>NZ_JBHSJY010000001.1:412500-5212500 GCF_042652605.1 Amycolatopsis plumensis
TCGAAACGCACGTCCGCCGGATGATGCGCAACGCCCCGAAGGAAGGAGCGGCGGCGGCACTGAGAGGACGCGCCGAGCGCCCCGACTACACGCCGACGCTGAAGCACATCGACGTCCCCACCCTGGTCGTCGTCGGCAGCGAGGACGAGTTCACCCCGGTCAGCGACGCCGAGCTCATCCAGCGGGAAATCGGGCCTTCGACCCTGGTGGTGATCGAGGGCGCGGGACACCTGCCTAACCTGGAACGCGAGGCCAAGTTCAACGACGCCCTCACCACGTTCCTGACCAGCAGCGGAGCAACTTCATGACCCAGCAGACCGTGTTCGTGACCGGCGCGAGCGCCGGCTTCGGCGACGCCATCGCGCGCCGGTTCGCCGCCGAGGGCGCCCGCGTGATCGCCGTCGCCCGCAGCGCGGACAAGCTCGAGAAGCTGGCCGGCGAGCTCGGCGACGCCGTCCTCCCGGTGACCCTCGACGTCAGTGACCCCGAAGCCGTGCGAGAAACGATCGGCGCTCTCCCGGAGGGGTGGAACCAGGTCGACGTCCTGGTCAACAACGCCGGCCTGGCCAAGGGCCTCGAGCCCGCGCACCGGGCGGACCTGCGGGACTGGGACGAGATGATCGCGACCAACGTCCGCGGCCTCGCGCACGTCACGCGCGCCCTGCTCCCGGGCATGGTCGAGCGCGGCCGCGGCCACGTGATCAACATCGGCTCGATCGCCGGCACCTACCCCTACCCCGGCGGCAACGTCTACGGCGCGACCAAGGCGTTCGTCCACCAGTTCAGCCTCAACCTGCGCAGCGACCTGCACGGCACCGGCGTGCGCGTGACCAATGTCGAGCCGGGCATGGTCGGCGGCACGGACTTCTCGAAGGTCCGGTTCGACGGCGACCAGGCCAAGGCCGACCAGGTCTACGAAGGCACCACGCCGCTGACCGCCGACGACGTCGCCGAGTCCGTCTTCTGGGCCGCGAACCAGCCGAAGCACGTGAACATCAACGTCATCGAGCTGATGCCGGTGGTGCAGAGCTTCTCGGCGCTGCAGATCTACCGCGAGAGCTGAAACAGCGAGAACAACGCCTGCTGCCCGGGGTCCAGCTCGGTCAGCAGGCGCTTGGTCCGCGGCCGCCCGCCGGTGGACGGGTACGTCAGGACCAGCTCGCCGATGCCCGCGAGCTGGTCCAGCAGCTCCCGCACCGACAGGTTCATCCCCGCGCGGTCGGCCTCGCGCCGCATCAGGTGGGTCACCGTCGCGGCGAGCACCGAGATCAGGCCGTGCGCGGCGATCCGCTGCCGCGTCCACTCCCAGCGCGGGGTCGGGCCGGTGACGGCGGGCCCGGTCAGCCAGCGGAACGTCGATTCGAGGTGGGTGCGGGCCCGGTAGGCGGTGACGACCTCGGGGACCGGCCAGTCCCGGTCGGTGACCAGCACCTGCTTGCCGAAGAACTCCTCGTCCAGCCGGGCCAGCGCCGCCGCGTCGATCCGCCGGTCCACCCGGATCTCGCCGGGCCGGTTCCCGCTCAGGACGGCGGTGAGCACGCGCTCGATGCGCCGGCCGCGGGTCACGCGGCCGATTTCGGCGTGGACCTGGGCCCGGTCGCCGCGGTGGGTGCCCGCGGCGAGGGCCTCGGCGAGGCCGTCGAGTTCGCGGGTCGCGGTGGCCAGCTCGTCGGCGAACGCGCGGGACTGGGCCGCGTGCAACGTCGCCGAGTGGGTCAGGATCACCCGCCGCCGGACGCCGTCGACGACCGCGTGCGTGTCGAGCGCGGTGAGGCCGGCGAACCGCTCGGGGTCGACGCGCTTGCGCGCGGACGCGGGCTGGGTCAGCAGCTCCGGGTGGTCGGTCAGCGGCAGTGATCCGACGAAGCCGCTGCGGGAGCCCAGGTCGAGCTGGGCGGCCTGGCCGGAGTGGAAGACGAGGGTGGCCGGGCCGAGTTGTCCCATCAGCGAGGCGAACGTCGGTGCTGTTCCGTCGTCACGCCGGTAGACCCGTGACGCCAGGGGAATGGCGCCGTCGCGGGTCACGCGCAGGCCCGCGCCGGCGAGCACGCCCTGGCAGGCCGAGGGCAGCGTGCAGTCGGCCGGGGCGAAGGCGGCGAACTGCGGGACGTCGACGGCGAGCGCCGCGTGGTCGTCGAGGGTCGCCAGCACGGCGGAGGCGACGGTTTCTTCGATGCCCTCGATGCGTTCCGGGGTGAGGCGCTCCAAGGCCCGCCACAGGCCATCCACTGTGGACAGCCGGGGCCGGACGACGTCCGCGGCCGAAGCCCACCATGCTTCGATCGGCGTCTCCGGGGCGGTCGCGCGGTGCAGGACCGCGACGGCGAGAGTCAGCCCGAGCGATGGCTTTGCGCGCACGACGTCGTCGACGCGGGCGACGAAGTCCAGCCGGGTCAGCGTCGCCCACACCGCGGCGACGGCGCCGTACGTCCGGTACGACACCGAGGCGGGTTCGCCGCCCGGGACGGCGCGGGCGATCTCGTCGGCCGTGCCGAGGTAACGCTGGGTCACCACCCGCGGTTTGCCGTCCACCCGCGCGGACTCCGCCAGGTAGTAGTACGTCCGTCCGCCGATCTTCTTGCCGACCACCGATGCCACCCTTTAGGTAATACACGCCGACGCGCTGATCGACAACCACGTGGACCCGCTGACCTGCGACGACGATCACGCGCCCGACCAGCACCCGACAGGTGCGGAACACACACTGGCTGGTCGCGCGAGGACGGTCCTAGCGTGGGCGGAATGGGACCCGAACCCGACGCCACCACCCCGACCGCCTCCGCGATGCGCCGCTCGCTCGCCCGGGCGCGTGACGGAAAGACACTGGACGTCACCGAAGCGAGCGTCCTGCTGCACGCGCGCGGTGACGACCTCGCCAAGCTGTCCGAGTACGCCTCCCGCATCCGCGACGCGGGGCTGGCCGAAGCCGGCCGCGCCGGCGTCATCACCTACAGCCGCAAGGTGTTCATCCCGCTGACCCGGCTGTGCCGCGACCGCTGCGGCTACTGCACGTTCGTCACCGTGCCCGGCCGGCTCGAATCGCCGTTCCTCTCCCCGGACGAGGTCCTCGACATCGCCCGCAAGGGTGCCGAGATGGGCTGCAAGGAAGCCCTCTTCACGCTCGGCGACCGGCCGGAGGACCGCTGGAAGGCCGCCCGCGAGTGGCTGGACGCGCACGGCTACGACGACACGCTGTCCTACGTCCGGGCGATGGCGATCCGGGTGCTCGAGGAGACCGGCCTGCTGCCGCACCTCAACCCCGGCGTGCTGACCTGGCAGGACTTCCAGCGGCTCAAGCCGGTCGCGCCGTCGATGGGCATGATGCTGGAGACCACGGCGACCCGGCTGTGGAGTGAGAAGGGCGGGCCGCACTACGGGTCGCCGGACAAGGATCCGGCCGTCCGGCTGCGGGTGCTCGAAGATGCCGGGCGCAGCAGCGTCCCGTTCACCACGGGTGTCCTGATCGGCATCGGAGAGACGTTCGAAGAGCGGGCGGACGCGCTGTTCGAGATCCGCAAGGTCGCCAAGACCTACGGCGGCATTCAGGAAGTCATCGTGCAGAACTTCCGGGCCAAGCCGGACACGAAGATGCGTGCGACCCCGGACGCCGACCTCGAAGAACTCGCCGCGAACATCGCCGTGGCCCGGTTGGTGCTCGGCCCGAAGATGCGCATCCAGGCGCCGCCGAACCTGATCGGCAACCAGTACGACCTGATGATCCGCGCCGGCATCGACGACTGGGGCGGCGTCTCGCCGCTGACCCCGGACCACGTCAACCCGGAGCGCGCCTGGCCGCAGATCGACGAGCTCGCCCGCCGCACCGAGAAGGCCGGCTTCGAGCTCAAGGAGCGGCTGACCATCTACCCGGAGTACGTCAAGGCCGGCGAGCCGTGGCTGGACCCGCGGATCACGCGGCACGTCGCCGCGCTCGTCGACTACGACACCGGGCTGGCCCGTGAAGGGGCGATGCCGGTCGGCCTCCCGTGGCAGGAGCCGGACGGCGGCTGGCAGGAGTCCGGCCGCACCGACCTGCACACCGAGATCGACTCGAGCGGCCGCACCGAGGACCGCCGCAGCGACTTCGACTCCGTGTACGGGGACTGGAAGGAGATCGGCGACCGGATCAAGACCGGGCCGGCGAAGTTCGACACGGACATCCTGGAAGCGTTGCGCAGCGCGGAAAAGGACCCGGCCGGGCTCTCCGACGACGCCGCGCTGGCGCTGCTGCACGCCGACGGCCGCGAGCTCGACGCGTTCACGAAGATCGCCGACGACCTGCGCCGGGAGACGGTCGGCGACGACGTCACCTTCGTCGTCACGCGGAACATCAACTTCACCAACGTCTGCTACACGGGTTGCCGCTTCTGTGCCTTCGCGCAGCGTCGCACCGACGCCGACGCGTACACGCTCTCGCTGGAGCAGGTCGGCGACCGCGTCGACGAGGCGTGGGCCGCGGGTGCGACCGAGATCTGCATGCAGGGCGGCATCCACCCGGACCTGCCGGGCACCGCGTACTTCGACCTCGCGGCCGAGGTCAAGCGGCGGCAGCCGGAGATCCACCTGCACTCCTACAGCCCGATGGAGGTCGTGAACGGCGCTTCGCGGACCAACCTGTCCCTGCGCGACTGGCTGATCGCGGCGAAGGAGTCCGGCGTGGACTCGCTGCCGGGCACGGCGGCGGAGATCCTCGACGACGACGTCCGCTGGGTGCTCACCAAGGGCAAGCTGCCGACGTCGGAGTGGATCAAGGTGGTGACGACCGCGCACGAGGTCGGGCTGCCGACGACGTCCACGATGATGTACGGCCACGTCGACACCCCGGCGCACTGGGTCGCGCACCTGAAGCTGCTCGCGCGGCTGCAGCGCGAGGGCCTGGAAAAGCACGGCCGGCGCGGGTTCACCGAGTTCGTGCTGCTGCCGTTCATCCACCAGAGCGCGCCGATCTACCTGGCCGGCCTCGCCCGCCCGGGCACGACGCTGCGGGAGAACCGCGCGGTGCACGCGCTGGCCCGGCTGCTGCTGCACGGCATGATCGACAACATCCAGAGCTCCTGGGTGAAGCTCGGCGAAGAGGGCAGCCGCGCGGTGCTGCAGGGCGGCGTCAACGACATCGGCGGGACGCTGATGGAGGAGACGATCAGCCGGATGGCGGGCGCGTCGCACGGGTCGTACAAGACGATCAGCGACATGCGCGCGATGGTCGAGCCGCTGGGCCGCCCGCTGGTCCAGCGCACGACGGGCTACGGACGGCCGTCCGCGGAGCGGCTCGCCGCGGCGGCGGCGTCGGACGGCGTCGCGACGCAGGTGCGCAAGCCGCTCCTGCCGCTGTTGACCCCGTGACGCAACGCATTGAATGACTCATTCCTGGCGTCGGACGCCAGGAATGAGTCATTCAATGCATCCGCTAGCCTTGCGCCGCATGGGGGTTTCTCGCTTCGCACCGCTTCTCGTCGTAGCGCTTCTCGCGGGTTGCGGCAGTACGCCGCCGCCACCCGCTCCGACACCCACCCCGCCGCCGAGCCCGACGTACGGGCCGCCGCCGAAGAGCGGGCTGTCCCTTTCGGTCGGCCAGGTGGAAGCGGGCCTCGGGCACCGCGCGAGCGTCCTGACGCTGACCAACCGGGACACCGTGCCACGGAAGGTCACCGGCTACCCGGACCTGAAGATCCTGGCGGGCGACGGCAGCCCGCTCGACGTCCAGGTCCGGCACGAGACGTCCTACTTCGCCCCGGATCCGGGCCCGCAGGACCTGACGCTCCAGCCGGGTGAGAAGGCGCTGTCGGTGCTCGCCTGGTCGGCGACCGTCACCAGCGGCGGCCGGCACACCGGCGCGGCGATCGCGGTCGTCCCGATCCCCGGGGAGCCGGTGCAGAAGCAGCCCTTGGAGACCGACCTCGGCACCACCGACACGGTCCAGCTCAGCGCGTGGGCAACGGAAATCGGCCATTGACGACCGTGTGTCACCGCTCACAAACCGACGGTTGACCAGCGGGCTTCTGTGCTACCTCTGTTCCTTCACCCGCCGGAAGGGACCTCGACGATGAGCACCTCCGTAGCGCCACTGGAAATGGTCGACACCGGCCGCTACCCGCTCACCGACCCGGGCGGGCACGCCTGGCGGGAGACGGTCGAGCGCACGCGCGCGGACCTCGCCGACGTCGGCTGCAGCGTCCTCACCGACTTCATCCGCCCCGAACTGCACGAGGTGCTCCGCGCGGAGTGCGCCGCGCTCGAACCGCACGCCTACACGAAGATCGAACAGGTCAACGCCTACAACACCGCGATCGGCGAGCCGCTGCCCGAAGACCACCCCGGCCGGACGATCATGGAACGCGGCAACGCCTTCGTCGCGCGCGACCGCATCCCGGCGTCGTCGATCATCAGCCGGCTCTACACGAGCCCGGTGTTCCAGCGGTTCGTCGCCGACTGCTTCGGGCTGCCGGAACTGCACGAGCTCGCCGACCCGCTGTCCGGGCTGACGCTCAACGTGATCGCGCCCGGCCGCGCGCACCCGTGGCACTTCGACACGAACACCCACACCGTGAGCATGCTGACGCAGGCCGCGGCGGACGGCGGGACCTTCGAGTACTGCCCGAACATCCGGTCCGCCGCGGACGAGAACTTCGCCGCCGTGCGCTCGGTGCTGGCCGGCGAAACCGGACCGGTCCGGCGCCTGGACCTGCGGCCCGGTGATCTCCAGCTGTTCAAAGGACGCTTCGCGCTGCACCGCGTGAGCACCGTGCGGGGGGCGACCGCGCGGCACTCCGCGATCTTCGCCTACAGCGAGCGCCCGGGGGTCATCGGCAGCGCGGAGCGGACGCGCCAGCTGTTCGGCCGTGTCCTGCCCGCCCACCTCGCGGAGCGGACCGCCCGCGGCGACGAACTGCTCGACTAGGAGCCGGCCCGTGCCTTTCGACTCGACCGGAAAGATCTCGTTCGACCACATCTACACCGCGCCCGACCCGCGTCCGTTCTTCGGCACGCTCAAGCGTGTCGGCTACGGAATCCCGCAGCTGGCCAAGCCGTACTTCGCGAAGCTGATCGCCGCGCACCCCGCCGAGCGGCCCACCGTGCTCGACGTCGGCTGCTCGTACGGCGTCAACGCGGCCCTGCGGCGCTGCGAAACGACGATGGACGAGCTCTACGCCCACTACACGGCCCCGGCCGTGCGCGCGCTGGACCACGCGGCGCTGGTCGAGGCGGACCGCAAGCGCCTGCGGCCCGGCGGCCCGAAGTTCTACGGCCTGGACAGTTCGGCCCCGGCCCTGGAGTACGCGCTTTCCGCCGGCTTCCTCGACGAAGCGATCCACGCCGACCTCGAACGCGACGACCCGGACAGCACCCAGCAGAAGCTCCTGGACGACGTCGACCTCGTCGTCTCGACCGGGTGCGTCGGGTACGTCACGGAGAAGACGCTGTCCAGGGTCGCGCGCGGGGCGCGGCCGTGGATGGCGCACTTCGTGCTGCGGATGTTCTCCTACGAGCCGATCGCCGACACGCTCGCCGAGCTGGGGTACGAGACCACGAGCGTCGGCGGGGTGTTCCGGCAGCGGCAGTTCGCCTCCGCCGAAGAGCAGACGCAGATCCTGGACACGCTGAGCGCGGCCGGGGTCGACCCCACCGGGCTGGAGTCCGACGGGTGGCTCTACGCGCAGCTGTATGTTTCCCGTCCTGCGGGCTTGCCCGACTGTGACATTCGGGGCTTCGCCCCGGCCGGGGGCTCCGCCACCCGGACCCCCCGAGGAAGTTCGAGACTCCCCGACGAAGAAGGATGACCGTGAGCAGTCCGGAATGGTCCACCCGCACCTTCGGCAACGAGGACCGGCTCCCCCGCGTCCCCGTCCCCACGCTGGAGGACAGCGGCCGCCGCTTCCTCGAGTGGTGCGCGCCGCTGCTGACGCCGGAGGAGCTGGCGGAGACCGAAGCGGCGGTCGCGGCGTTCCTGGCGTCGCCCGGGCCGGAGCTGCAGGCCCGGCTCGAGGAGTACGACCGCTCGCCCGGCGTGCGCAGCTGGCTCGACACGTTCTGGCCGTACCGCTACCTCGGCCGCCGCGACCGGATCGCGCTCAACGCCAACTTCTTCTTCCTGTTCCAGGACTCCCCGCTCGGCCAGGTCGAACGCGCGGCCGAGCTGACCGCGGGCGCCGTGGACTACAAGCTGAAGCTCGACCGCGAACTCGTTCCGCCGGTGCTCCTGCGCGGCACGCCGCAGTCGATGGTGCAGCACCAGTACCTGTTCTCGGCGACGCGGATCCCGGGCGAGCTGCTCGACACCGCGCGCACCCGGTACCCGTCACCCGAGCGGCACATCGTCGTGTTCTCGAAGGGCACGCCGTTCCGGATGGACGTCCTCGCCGAAGACGGCCGCCCGTACTCGCCCGCGCAGCTGGCCGACGGGCTGCGCGCGATCCTCAAGGACGACCACGGCACCGACGTCCCGGTCGGGCCGTTCACGACGAAGGCGCGTGCCGAGTGGGCTGCTTCGCGAGCCGCGCTGCTCGAAGCGGGCAACGCGGCCGCGCTGGAGACCATCGAGACCGCGTTGTTCTGCCTGTGCCTGGACGACTTCACGCCGTCGGACGCCCTCGAAGCGGGCAACCGGCTGCTGTACGGCGACAACCGCTGGTACGACAAGGCCGTGTCGCTGATCGTGTTCGAGGACGGCACCGCGGGGATCAACGTCGAGCACTGCGAGCTCGACGGCACGACGATCCTCGGCTTCACCGACGCGCTGCTGAGCGGCTCGCGCGAAGAGCGCCCGCCGGCGGACGGCGTCCCGGGCTACGAAGTCGTCGAGTTCACCCTGACCGACGCCCTCCGCGAAGACGCACGCGCGGCCGCCGCGGCCTTCAAGGCGTACGCGGACGCGACGGCGACGCAGACGGTGTCGTTCGACTTCGGGGCCAATCGGGCGAAGGAACTCGGGATGTCCCCGGACGCCTTCGCGCAGATGTCGTACCAGCTCGCGCATCGCCGCGCGAAGGGCCTGACGGGCGCGACGTACGAGTCGATCGCGACCCGGCAGTTCCAGAACGGCCGGACCGAGGCCATGCGGGTCGTGACGCCGGAGGTCGTGCGCTTCGCCGACGTCATGACGTCCGATGCCTCTCGCGAGGAGAAGCGCTCGGCGTTCCGCGAGGCCGCGGCGAAGCACGTCGCGCGGGCGAAGGAGTGCCAGGCCGGGGACGCGCCGGAGCAGCACCTGTGGGAGCTGCAGCTGATCGCGAAACGCCACGGGGAAGCCACGGACCTGCCGCTGTACTCCTCGCCGGGCTGGCTGAAGATGCGCGACGACTTCCTGAGCACGAGCTCGGCGCCGTCGGTCAACATCCAGTACTTCGGGTTCGGCTCGACCAGCCCGCAGTGCATCGGGATCGCGTACGTGCTGCTGCCGGATCGGTGGAACATCTACTTGAGCACGCCGAAGCACGTGTCGGCGGAGATGTACCGCTTCGCGGACGAGCTCGCTGTTGCGGTGCGGGAGCTGCAGGAGCTGCTGGCCGGGTAGCGGTCAGGCGGCCGCCGGTACTGCACCGGTGAGAAGTCGGCCGCGCAGATTGCCCGCCGCGCGAGCACGGTCAGCGGCGGGCAGTTCCGCGTGACCCGGCCGCGCCCGGCGCGCACCTGCGCCCGCCACGGGCGGCGAGCAGCGCGCACCTCGTCGGCCGTCGCGGCGCCGGAGTAAACAGCGAGCCCGGGCCCCGCGGCGGAGTCACGCCGTGGGGTCCGACACCACCAGCACCAGCGACCCTTCGAACGACGGCTGCTCCCGCAGCCTGCCGTACCGGCGTTCCCACGTGCCGTCGTCGAGGTCGTGCTGGAGTTCCGCCGCGAACCGGTGGTGCACGCGGTCGTCGACGAAGCTCCAGGCCGAGCACGACAGGCGGGCGCCCGGGTCCAGCAACCGCTCCGGGCGGGCGTAGTAGGCCTCGTTGAAGCCGTCCGTGCAGTCGATCGGGATCGGGACTCCGATGATCGACGTGTGGCCGCCGAGGCCGTCGGCGATGTCGTCGACCGACGGGTAGCGCCGGGCTTCGGTCTCGATCACCTCGGGTGCGTAGTCGAGCAGCCAGAAGCGGCGCAGCCGATCCGGGTCGCAGGTCAGGATGGCGATCGGGCCGCGGGTGACGCGGCGCATCTCCTTGAGGCCGGCCCACAGGTCGTTCCACTGGTGCACGCTGAACGTGCTCATCGCGCCTTCGAACGCCCGGTCCGGGAACGGCAGCTTCTCGGCGACGGCGTCCACCGCCGGCGGCAGGCCCGCCGGGCGCTGCGCGCGCATCGACGCCGACGGCTCGACGGCGGTCACTTCACGGTCTTCGGGTTCGTACGCGCCCGCGCCCGCGCCGACGTTCAGCACGGTCCGCGCGTCGCCCAGCGCGTCGAGGATGTACCGGCCGATCCGGGGATCCGGCTTGCGGTAGTCGGTGTAGACCCCGCCGATGGCGCCGTAGTCGGCGTCCCCGGCGCTCCCGTCCGCACGTCGCTGGCTCATGCCTGAAAACTATCAGCGCGCACCACCGACGCAGGCGTTGCTCCGCCGGGCGTAAGAGGACGTCGGACGTGCGGCTCAATCGTCAATTCCTGTCGCAAACTTGCGTAAGTTCGTTCGACTATTGCGATTTCTTGTCCACGATTCGTATGATCCCGATCACAGAGGTCCCCACCAGCTGCGGAAAGGCCAGTGCTGCCCATGTCTCCCAGCTCTGTGTTCAGTGCGCCCAAGTTCCGGTTCGGCGCCCTCGCCGCCGCGGTCGTCGCCGCGGCCGGCGCCACCATCGCCGCGGTTCCGGCCGGGGCGCTCGCCGCCGGCCGCGGCGCGACCGTTCCCTTCGTCGAGCAGGAAGCGGAAACCGCCGCCACGAACGGGGCGGTCATCGGCCCGAACCGGGCCGCGGGCACCCTCGCCGGCGAAGCCTCCGGCCGGAAGGCGGTGACGCTGTCCGGCCAAGGCCAGTACGTCGAGTTCACGCTCACCGCACCGGCGAACTCGATCGACTTCCGGTACAGCGTCCCGGATTCCGTCGCCGGGACGATCTCGCTGTACGTCGGCGGCACCCACAACCGGGACATCGCCCTGACGTCGAAGTGGGCCTGGTACTACGGCTCGTACCCGTTCACCAACAACCCGGGTGACGGCCACGCGCACCACTTCTACGACGAAACCCGCGCCCTGCTCGGCACGTCCTACCCGGCGGGCACCAAGATCAGGCTGCAGGTCGACGCGGGCGACGTCACGCCGGCCACCATCGACCTCGCCGACTTCGAGCAGGTCGGCCCGGCCGCGACCCGCCCGGCGAATTCGGTGTCCGTCACCGACTACGGCGCCACCGCGAACGACACGACCGATGACGCGGGCGCGTTCGACACCGCCGTGGCCGCCGCGAAGAGCCAGGGCAAGGAAGTCTGGATCCCGTCCGGCACCTTCACCCTCGGCCACCACATCACCGTCGACCAGGTGACGATCCGCGGCGCCGGGCCCTGGTACTCGGTGCTCACCGGGCCACGCGCCGGGATCTTCGGCAAGGGTGAACCGGCGAGCTGCGGAACGCCGACGTATCCCGGGAACCCGGCCGTGCCCGGCGTCAGCAGCGCGGTGAAGCTGTACGACTTCGCGATCATCGGCCAGGTCGACGCGCGCGTGGACTGCGACCAGTCGAACGCGATCGGCGGGGCACTGGGCGGCGGCTCGGTGGTGCAGAACCTGTGGCTGCAGCACACGAAGGTCGGGCTGTGGCTCGACGGGCCGTTCGACGGGCTCACCGTGTCCGGCAACCGGATCCTCGACCAGACCGCCGACGGGCTCAACCTGCACCAGGGCATCAGCAACACGGTGGTGACGAACAACTTCCTGCGCAACACCGGCGACGACGGCCTGGCGATGTGGTCCGAGCACGACGCCGACCACCACAACACGTTCTCCTTCAACACCGTGCTCCTGCCGATCCTCGCCAACAACATCGCGGTCTACGGCGGCCACGACAACACCGTGTCCGACAACGTCGTGGCCGACAACCAGGACCAGGGCGGCGGCCTGCACATCGCCAACCGGTTCAGCGCCGTGCCGCTGTCCGGCACCACCACGGTCGCGCGCAACACGGCGATCCGCACCGGCGTGCTCGACTCGAACTGGCAGTTCGGCGTGGGCGCCCTGTGGTTCGACGGCCGCGACTCGGCCATCACCGGCCGGGTCGACGTCACGGACAACGACCTGGTGGACAACAACTACGAGGCGATCCAGTTCATCGACGGCGCCACCACGGACGTGCACTTCGACGGCGTCCGGATCACCGGGGCCGGCACGTTCGCCTGGCAGCTGCAGTCGAAGCCGTCGGGGTCGGTGAAGAACGTCGTCGCGACCGG
This sequence comes from Amycolatopsis plumensis, assembly GCF_042652605.1. Taxonomy (NCBI): domain Bacteria; kingdom Bacillati; phylum Actinomycetota; class Actinomycetes; order Pseudonocardiales; family Pseudonocardiaceae; genus Amycolatopsis; species Amycolatopsis plumensis. The sequence goes on from NZ_JBHSJY010000001.1 coordinate 424,864, forward strand.
GATCGGCCGCGCGGGCGTCTACAACTGCATGGGCCCGGACGCCATGAGCGGCCTGGCCGACCAGGGCGGCAACTCCGGCTGGACGACGACGTACTGCGGCTCGTGGCCGGCGCCGGTGTACGGCTCGGACAACGGCGGCACGACGACTCCGCCGACCACCACGCCGACCACCACGCCGACCCAGCCGGGCGGGAACCTGGCGCTGCACAAGAGCGTCAGCGCGTCCGGCTCGCAGGGCGGCTTCCCGCCGGGCAACGCCGTCGACGGCGACGCGAACTCCTATTGGGAGAGCACGAACAACGCCTTCCCGCAGGCGCTCACGGTGGACTTCGGCAGCACGGTCAGCGTCTCCCGGCTCGTCCTGAAGCTGCCGCCGTCCTCGGCGTGGGGCACGCGCACGCAGACGATCTCGGTCGACGGGATCAAGGCCGCGGCGGGCTACTCGTTCAACCCGGCCTCCGGCAACACCGCAACCGTGACCTTCCCGGCGGCCTCGGTGCGCACCCTGCGGCTCACCTTCACCGGCAACACCGGCTGGCCCGCCGGGCAGCTGTCCGAACTCGAAGCCTATTCCTCCTGAGAGGTGATGACGATGTCCCGCATTCCGGCGTTGCTCGCCGCCGCGCTCGCCGCGTCCGGCCTGACCGTGCTGGCCGGCGCCACCCCGGCCGCCGCGGCCACCTGTCCCACCACCGCGTCCGGCGGTGCCAGCGTGCCCTTCCGGACCGTCGAGGCCGAGTGCTCGGCGACCAACGGTTCGGCCGTCGGCCCCGACTACACCCAGGCGTCGATCGCCTCGGAGGCCTCCGGACGCCAAGCCGTGCGGATCACGACCGGCCAGTACGTCGAGTTCACGCTGCCCGCCGCGGCGAACTCGATCAACGTCCACTACAACCTGCCGGACGGCTCGTCCGGCCGCCTCACGGTGCTCGTCAACGGGACCAGGCTGGCCCTGCCGGTCACCGCCCGCTATTCCTATGTGGACACGAGCTGGATTCCGGGTGCGAAGACGCACCACTTCTTCGACGACGCCCGGCTGCTGCTCGGGCAGAACCTGGCGGCTGGCGCGAAAGTGCGCGTGCAGGCCGACTCGGGTGACGTCGGGCAGGCGACCATCGACCTCGCCGACTTCGAGCAGGTCGGCGGCGCGGGCACGAAACCGGCGAACGCGCTGTCGGTGACCGACTACGGCGCCACGCCCAACGACTCGTCGGACGACTCGCAGGCGTTCCGCACCGCATTCTCGGCGGCCCGTTCGCAGGGGCGTGAGGTGTGGGTTCCGTCGGGGCGGTTCGAAATCGGATCGGCCCTGCAGATCGACCAGACGACCGTCCGCGGTGCCGGTCAGTGGTACACCGTGCTGCACGGCAACAACATCTTCAACAACGGCAGCGCGTCCGGAAACATCAAGCTGTACGACTTCGCCGTCTTCGGTGACGTGACCGAGCGCAACGACGGCAGTCCCGACAACGCGTTCCACGGCGTCCTCGGCAACGGATCGGTCGTGTCCGGCCTGTGGATCCAGGACACGAAGTGCGGCCTGTGGCTGATGAACGGCGCGTCGTCGAACGTCACCATCGAGAACAACCGCATCCTCGACACGCAGGCCGACGGCGTGAACTTCGACGGCGCGGTCACGAACTCGACGCTGCGCAACAACTACCTGCGCAACAACGGCGACGACGGGCTCGCGCTGTGGTCCAACGGCCAGGCCGACTCGGGCAACACCATCGCGAACAACACGGTCGTGCAGCCGAACCTGGCCAACGGCATCGCGCTGTACGGCGGGTCGAACAACACGGTCAGCGGCAACCTCGTCCAGGACACCAACGCCCTCGGCGGCGGTTACCTCGTGGCGAACCGGTTCAACTCGGTGGCACTGAGCGGCACGGTCACGCTGTCGAACAACACGGCGCTGCGGGCCGGGGCGCTCGACCCGAACTGGCAGTTCGGCGTCGGCGCGCTGTGGTTCGACGCCCGCGACCAGGCCATCACCGGCGTGACCATCCGCGTGACCGGGTTCACCGCGATCCAGAGCCCGTACGAGGCCATCCAGTTCATCGACGGCAACGGCGCGGGCAAGCCGATCCAGGGCATCACGATCGACGGCGTTTCGGTGCAGGGCGCCGGCACGTTCGTGGCCCAGTCCCAGACCCAGGGTTCGGTCTCGATCAGCAACCTGACGGCGTCCGGCGTCGGCGTGACCGGGACGTACAACTGCCCCTACCCGACGTCGATCCCGCGGATGACCTTCAGCGGCTCGGGCAACAGCGGCTGGACCGGCACCTGGGGCGACTGCTCGACCTGGCCCGCGCCGAACTCGGGCCCGCAGCAGCCGCAGCAGCCCGGCTCGAACATCGCCCGCGGGAAGGCGATCAGCGCGTCCGGGTCGCAGGGCGGGTTCCCGCCGTCGAACGCGAACGACGGCGACGCGAACTCCTACTGGGAGAGCACGAACAACGCCTTCCCGCAGACGCTGACGGTGGACCTGGGCACGGCCTCGTCGATCAACAAGGTGACGCTGAAGCTGCCGCCGTCCTCGGCCTGGGGCGCCCGCACCCAGACGGTGACGATCTCCGGCAGCACCGACGGCGGTTCGTACACGACCCTGGTGGGCTCGCGCGGCTACGCGTTCGACCCGGCGTCCGGCAACACGGCGTCGGTGTCCTTCGCGACGACGTCCCAGCGGTTCGTGCGGCTGACCTTCACCGGCAACACCGGCTGGCCCGCCGGCCAGGTGTCGGAGTTCGAGGTGGCCGCGGCCTGATGTGACGAAAGCGCACGGCGGCTCGACGGTTCCGCACGGAACCGCCGGGCCGCCGTGCCCTGCATTAATCTCGCCGGGAGATCATCCCGGGGAGGACCAGTGCCACGTCTGCTGCTCGTCGAAGACGACGAAGCCCTGGCCGAAGCGCTTTCGCTGGCGTTGCGCGCACTGGGCCACGACGTCGTGCACGCCCCCACCGGCGAGCACGCGCTGACGTCGCTGGGCGACGCCGAGTTCGTCCTTCTCGACGTCATGCTGCCCGGCATCGACGGTTTCGAGGTCTGCCGCCGCATCCGCGCCCGCAGCCGGCTGCCGATCGTGCTGCTGACCGCGCGCGGCGACCCGATCGACGTCGTGGCCGGGCTCGAGTGCGGTGCCGACGACTACGTGGTCAAACCGGCCGAGCCGCGGGTGCTCGACGCGCGGATCAAGGCGATCGGCCGCCGCGCGCAGCCGGCCGTGCCGGAAGCCGGGCTGCTGCGCGTGGGCGAGCTGGAGATCGACGCCGCCGCGATGAGCGTCACCCGCGGCGGCGACGAACTCGCGCTGACGGCCACGGAGATCCGGCTGCTCGTCGAGTTCGCCGAGCACCCGAACCAGGTGCTGAGCCGCCAGGTGCTGCTCAAGCGGGTCTGGGACTACGGCTACGTCGGTGATTCGCGGATCGTCGACGCGGCGGTCGCGCGGCTGCGGGCGAAGGTGGAGGACGACCCGGCGAACCCGGTGCTGCTGCGCACGGTCCGCGGCCTCGGCTACCGCCTGGTGACGAAGTGAGGCTCCCGGCGGTCAGCCTGCGGACGCGGATCGTCGCGGCGATCGTCGGCGTGACCACGACGGCGACCGCGGTCATGGCCTACTCGGCCTACCAGGTGCAGGCCGACGAAGCACTGGGCCGGTTCGCTTTCTCGTCCGTGCGGAACGCGGCGGCCGACCGGAAGGCCATCGTGGCGTTCTCGCCGGACGACACCGCCGTGTCGCTGGGCACCGTCGCCGACCACCTCGGCTCCAACCCGGACTGGGCGCTGGTGACCGAACGGCCCGGGGGCCCGGTCGCGGTCGTGCGCAACGCCATCGATGCCGGCACCCTGCCCGCGACCATCCCGGCGCTCGACAAGCTCGAAATGCTGGGCGCCGTCCGCGACGAGCTGTTCCGCCAGCGGGGGCCCGACCAGATGGGCGCGGCGTACACGAGAGTGCCGCGGACCGGCCGGAAGGTGTTCGTGGTCAATGCGAACCTGCCGAAGGACGGTGACCACCTCGTCGAGTTCTTCGACTTCAGCCAGTTCGACGACGACCTGACCGAGCTGCGCTGGAAGCTGGTCCGCACCGCGCTCGGGGTCAGCGTGCTCGGCGCCGGCGTCGCGTTCCTGATCGGCCGCCGGATCCGCCGTCCGATCAAGGCGCTGTCCGCGGCCGCCGACGAACTCGGCGCGGGCGCGCTCGAGACCCGCGTGCCGGTCAAGGGCCGGGACGAGATCGCCGCGCTCGCCGGGTCGTTCAACACCATGGCGGCCCGGCTCGGCGAGTCCATCGACGAACTGCACGCGAAAGACCGCCAGCAGCGGCGGTTCGTCGCCGACGTCGCCCACGACCTGCGGACGCCGCTCGCCTCGATGATCGCCACCGTCGACAGCCTCGACCACGCCGAGCCCGCCACCCGCACCCGCGCCGCCGAGATCCTCGGCACCCAGGCCCGGCGGCTCGCCAAGCTCGTCGAAGACCTCCTCGAAATCGCGCGGTTCGACGCCGGGAAGGCCGACCTGCGGCTGGCGCCGGTCGACCTCGCCGACCTGGTCGCCGACGCCGCCGAGGTCACCGGCGTCGAGACCGCCGTGACGGCGAACGGGGACGTCACGGTCGTCGCCGACCCGCGGCGGGTGCACACGGTGGTGGCGAACCTGCTGAGCAACGCCGTCCGGCACGGGGCCGCGCCGGTGACGGTCACCCTCGACGGGACCGGTGACGACGTCGTCGTGCGCGTCGCCGACACCGGTCCCGGGGTCCCGGAGGACCTGCTGCCGCTCCTGTTCGACCGGTTCACCCGCGGCGACCACGCGCGTCAGGCGACCGAAGGCAGCGGGCTCGGGCTGGCGATCGCCCGGGAGAACGTGCTGGCGCACGGTGGCTCGCTCGCGGTGCACAACGACGGCGGTGCCGTGTTCACCGTCCGGCTCCCCCGGGGCGCCGAGAACGCCTGAGCGGCGGTCAGCTCGCGCGGGTGCAGCCCGTCGAAGTACGGCAGGGGCAGGGAGGCGAGCAGCGCCGCGGCGGCGAGCAGCGGGAGCGGGCGGAGGTCCCGCGCCGGGCTCAGCCACAGCACCACGGCGAAGTTGACGACGAGCAGGAAGCCCCAGCGCGCCCAGTCCCAGCCGGCGAAGGCGAGCAACGCGGGCGCCGCGACGGCCGCGACGGCGAGCGCGTCGAGGCGCTGCAGCAGCGCACCGAACACGACCACGGCGAAGATCGGGGCCACGTACAGCAGCACCTCGGTGATCGAATACAGCTGCCAGCTCTGGCTCTGGGTGCGCTCGAACAAGGCCAGCGCGTCGGCTCGCGGGGTGAAGTCCGCGGCGGCCAGCGCGGTTTCGAGCCGCGCGACCGCGCCCGGGCTCGACGCCGGCAGCGCGAGCACGGCGAGTTCCGCGACGACCGGCGTCACGAGCAGCCTCGCCGTGGTGCGGATGGGGAACCGCCGGAACAGCACGATCGCGAAGACGGGAAGGACCGTGAGGGCCGCGATCTCGTGGGTGAACACCGCCGCGGTCATCAGCACGGAGGCCACCGCGGGCCGGCGCGGCAGCTGCCACAGCGCGGCGAACAGCAGCAGGTACAGGACCTGGTCGAAGTAGCCGACCTCGTGGAAGAGGAACCCGCCGGACGGCAGCAGCAGCCAGCCGGCGACCAGGAGCTTCCGGCCCAGGTGGCGGGCGCGAGCGAACGCGACGGCCACCACCCCGAGCACCGCGGCGAGGACGGCGAACGCGGCGGCCGCGAACACCCAGTACGCGTACCCGGTCGCGAGGGCCAGCGGGTGGAGCAGGGTGCCGACGAGGAACCGGCGGTGGAAGCCGTCGGTCAGCGAAACGGCCTCCAGCGTCACGGCCCAGTCGCCCGGCAGCCGGAACCCGCGGTAGGCGGCGAGGAGGAGAGCGGCGGCGAAGAGCGCGTTGAGCCCGCGGGACGTGGTGGTGCGGTCGAGGGTGCTGGTCACGACGGCCAAGCTAGGAACGGGATGTGCGGGTGCCGTGACGATTGATCACCGGGTCTGCACCGGTTCCGCACGTCGTGCTTTTGCGCTCGGTTGCTGTAAAGTTTCGGCTATGACGCGTCGTCTTGCCGAAGTCGCCCGCCAGGTCGGGGTCAGCGAAGCCACGGTCAGCCGGGTGCTCAACGGCCGGTCGGGGGTGTCGGCGAGCACCCGTGCCGCCGTGCTCACCGCGCTGGACGTGATGGGATACGAGCGGCCCACCCAGCTGCGGGGCGAGCGCGCCCGCCTGGTCGGGCTGGTGCTGCCGGAGCTGCAGAACCCGATCTTCCCGGCGCTGGCCGAGATCATGGGCAACGCGCTCGCCCAGCAGGGGTTCACGCCGGTGCTCTGCACCCGGACGGCGGGCGGGGTGTCCGAGGCCGAGTACGTCGAGCTGCTCCTGCAGCAGCAGGTGTCGGGGGTGGTGTTCGCCGGCGGGCTGTACGCGCAGGCGGACGCGATCCACACCCACTACCACCACCTCGTCGAGCGCCGGCTGCCGACGGTGCTCATCAACGCGGCGGTCGACCACCTCGGGCTGCCCCAGGTCTCGTGCGACGACGCGGTGGCCGTCGAGCAGGTCGTCGGGCACCTGAGCTCGCTCGGGCACGAGAAGATCGGCCTGGTGCTGGGGCCCTCGGACCACGTGCCGTCGCAGCGGAAACTGGCGGCGTTCCGCTCGTATGCGGCGAAGCTGGGGTTGCCGGTACTGGACGAGCTGGTCGAGCACGGCATGTTTTCGATCGAGGGCGGCCACGCGGCGGCGGCCCGCCTGTACCCCCGCGGCGCGACGGCGGTGCTGTGCGCGAGCGACCTGCTGGCGTTGGGCGCGATCCGCGCGGCCCGGCGGCAGGGCCGGTCGGTGCCGGAGGAGATCTCGGTGGTCGGCTACGACGACTCGGCCCTGATGAACTGCACCGACCCGCCCCTGACGACCACCCGCCAGCCGATCGAGGCCATGGGCCGCGCGGTGGTGGAACTCCTGGTCAAGCGCATCAACGGCGGCGAGGTGGCGGCGGAGGAGCTGCTGTTCGCGCCGGAACTGGTGGTACGGGGGTCCACGGCCCGGCGCCCCGCCTGACCTGAGGTTTCAAGTAGCGCGACGGCTTACGAGCCGTCGCGCACTTTTGTGTGCCCACCCCAAAGCGCCGCCTGTCCGTAACTTGCAAAATCTCGTCGGCTTATTGCGCCGATCCGGTCTACCACTTTAGAGTGACCGCAATCACGTGACAGCCGTCGCGACCCCGAGAAGAGGCTTGAGATGAGCAGTCCCTGGTCCAGAACCGCCGCCCGTCGGGTGTTGTGCCTGATCGCCACCGGCACCCTTGCCCTCACCGCAGCCGCCTGCGGGGACGGCGACACCGCGGCCCAGACCGGCGGCAAGGTCAAGATCACCGTCACCGGTCAGCCGCCGACCAGCCAGCCGTTCGAGCGCAGCGTGTTCGACGCCGACGTCAAGGAGTTCGAGGCGGCGCACCCGAACATCGACATCGATCCGCACGAAGGCTTCATGGACCCGAAGACGTTCTCCGCGAAGCTCGCCGGCGGGCAGCTCGAAGACGTCTACTACGTCTATTTCACCGATCCGGCGCAGATCATCGCCCGCCACCAGGCCGCCGACATCACCGAAGCCGCGAAGAGCGTTCCGCACGTCAACGACATCAAGCCGGAACTGCTCGACAACTTCCGGGACGCGGGCGGCAAGCTCTACGGCCTCCCGACCATGAACTACACGATGGGCCTGCTCTACAGCCGCCCGCTGTTCCAGAAGGCGGGGCTCGATCCGGACCACCCGCCGCAGACGTGGGACGAAGTCCGCGAAGCCGCGAAGAAGATCGCCGCGCTCGGCGACGGGGTCGTCGGGTACGCCGACTACAGCAAGAACAACCAGGGTGGCTGGCACCTGACCGGCTGGCTCTACTCGATGGGCGGCGACATCGCGCGCAAGGACGGCGACAAGTGGGTCGCCGACTTCGCCAACGACAAGGGCAAGAAGGCCCTCCAGTACCTGCACGACATGCGCTGGACCGACAACTCCATGGGCGCCAAGCAGCTCCTGGAAGCTCAGGACGTCCAGCGCATGATGGGCGCCGGCCAGCTCGGCATGTACATGGCGGCCCCGGACAACGTCCCGGTGCTGGTCAAGCAGTTCAACGGCAAGTACGAGGACTACGGCATCGCCGGCATGCCCGGCGGCCAGGGCACCCTCCTCGGCGGCGAGGGCTACATGATCAACCCGAAGGCGTCGCCGGAGAAGATCAAGGCCGGCCTCGAGTGGATCCAGTGGAAGTACCTCAACCCGGACCGCTTCGAGAAGCACATCCAGCAGTACGTGGACGGCAAGCAGCCGGTCGGCCTGCCCGCCGAGCCGACCCCGGACGTCTGGACCGGCGCCGTTCGCGAACAGCAGCTGGCCCTGAAGGCCAAGTACGCCAATGTTCCCGCCGCCAACTACAAGTCCTATGTGGACACGACGAGCCGGATCAAGGGCAGCATCGAACCGCCGAACGCGCAGCAGATCTACGCCGCCCTCGACAGCGTGATGCAGGCCGTCCTGACCGACCAGAACGCGAACATCGACGAGCAGCTGAAGTCCGCCGCGTCGAAGGTCAACAGTGTCCTCGCCCAGGTCAAGTAGCCTGCTCGCCTGGCCTGCGGCGAAGCCGTCGCGGGCCGGGCGCCCGGCCGCGGCGCCGGCGAACCGCACCCGGCTGAAGCGCAAGCTCAAGGAGAACCTCACCGCGTACGGCCTGCTCTGCGCCGCGCTCGTGGTGTTCGCGCTGTTCTCCTGGTACCCGATCGTGCGCGGGGTGCTGCTGAGCTTCCAGCAGGTCGACTTCGTCAACGCGCCGACGTGGGTCGGGTTCGGCAACTTCACGCGGCTGTTCGAAGACCCGCTGTTCGGCGTCGCCTGGCGCAACACGCTGCTCTTCACGGGGCTCGCGCTGGTCTTCGGCTTCGCCGTCCCGTTCCTCACCGCGGTATTGCTGAACGAACTGAGGCACGCCAAGGCGTTCTTCCGGCTGGCGGTCTACCTGCCGGTGATGCTGCCGCCCGTGGTCACCGCGCTGATGTGGAAGTGGTTCTACGACCCGGGTCCCGGCCTGTTCAACTCCGCGCTCGGCGCGGTCGGCCTGCCCGGCGGCCAGTGGCTCGACTCCTCCACCACCGCCATGCTGTCCCTGGTCTTCGTCTCGACGTGGGCCAACATGGGCAGCACCACGCTCATCTACCTCGCCGCGCTCGGCACCATCCCCGGTGAGCTCTACGAAGCCGCGGAGCTCGACGGCGCCGGGCTGTGGAAGCGCCTGCGGCACGTGACGTTCCCGCAGACCCGGTTCGTCCTGCTGGTGCTCCTGCTGCTGCAGATCGTCGCGACCATGCAGGTGTTCACCGAGCCGTACGTGATGACCGGCGGTGGCCCGGACGACTCGACGGTGACCGTGCTCCTGCTGCTCTACCGCTACGCCTTCGTCTACAACGACTTCGGCTCGGCGAGCGCGATGAGCCTGCTGCTGTTCGTGGCGCTCGGCGTGTTCTCGGCGTGGTACGTCCGGCTGACGCGGAAGGCGGACCAGTCATGAGAACCCTCGTCTCCCCCGGCGCGCTGCGCAGCCCGCGCGGCAAGGCCGTCTACGGCGTCGTGTTCGCCTGCACCCTGGCGATCTTCGTCCTCGCCTTCCTGTTCCCGCTCTACTGGGTCGTCACCGGCGCGATGAAGTCGCCGCAGGAACTGGCGCAGACGCCGGCGACGCTCGTCCCGCACGAGTGGCACCCGGAAACGTTCGCCGACGCCTGGGACCAGCTCAGCCTGGGCAAGTACTTCCTCAACACGCTGATCGTCGCCGGCGGCGCCTGGCTGGCGCAGCTGGCCATCGACGTCCCGGCCGCGTTCGCGCTGTCGAAACTGCGGCCGAAGTTCGGCAACGTCGTGCTCGGGCTGATGCTGGCCACGCTGATGCTGCCCGCCACCGCGTTGCTCGTCCCGACGTATGTGACGGTGACGGACCTCCCGCTGCTGCACGTCAACCTGATCAACTCACCGGCCGCGGTCTGGCTGCCCGCGGCGGCGAACGCGTTCAACATCTACCTCCTCAAGCGGTTCTTCGACCAGATCCCGGACGAGCTCATCGAAGCCGCGCGCCTCGACGGCGCCGGCCCGGTGCGCACGCTCTGGCGGATCATCCTGCCGATTTCGCGGCCGATTCTGGCCGTGGTGTCGATCCTCGCGGTGGTCACCGCGTGGAAGGACTTCATCTGGCCGCTGCTGGTGTTCCCGGACACCGGGAAGCAGACCCTCTCGGTGATGCTGCAGCGGGTGGCGATCGACATGCCGCTCAACGTGCTCGTCGCCGGGATGGTGCTGGCCAGCCTGCCGATGGTGGCGCTGTTCCTCGTGTTCCAGCGGCAGATCCTCGCCGGGCTGACCGCCGGCAGCCTCAAGGGCTGAGCTTTCCCAATCGACTAGGAGGGGCACTTTCGTGACCGACAAGACCGGCTGGTGGCGGAGCGCGGCGATCTACCAGGTGTACATCCGCAGCTTCGCGGACGGCAACGGCGACGGCGTCGGCGACCTCGCCGGCGTCCGCGCCCGGCTGGACCACCTGGCCGACCTGGGGATCGACGCGATCTGGTTCACGCCGTGGTACCCGTCGCCGATGGACGACGGCGGCTACGACGTCGCCGACTTCCGCGACATCGAGCCGCTGTTCGGCACCCTTGCCGAGGCGGAAGACCTGATCGCCGAGGCTCACACCCGGGGCATCCGGGTGATCATCGACATCGTGCCCAACCACTGCTCCGACGAGCACCGCTGGTTCCAGGCCGCACTCGAAGCGGGCCCGGGATCGCCCGAGCGGCAGCGGTTCTGGTTCCGGCCCGGCCGCGGCCCGGACGGCAGCGAGCCGCCGAACAACTGGAAGTCCCGCTTCGGCGGCTCCGCGTGGACCCGCGTGCCGGACGGCGAGTGGTACCTGCACCTCTACAGCTCCCGCCAGCCCGACTTCAACTGGGACAACCCGGAGATCCGCACCGAGTTCGAGGACGTGCTGCGCTTCTGGTTCGACCGCGGCGTGGACGGCTTCCGCATCGACGTCGCCGACGGCCTGGTCAAGGACCCCCACCTGCCCGACGTCGACGAGGGCGACGAGACGCCGTTCTCCGACCAGGAAGGGCTGCACGAGATCTACCGCTCGTGGCGCAAGATCGCCGACAGCTACGGCGGCGAGCGCGTGCTGGTCGGCGAGATGTGGCTGCCGGACATGTCGCGGGCCGCGCGCTACCTGCGCCGCGACGAGCTGCACTCGGCGTTCAACTTCGACTTCCTGGTCTGCCCGTGGGACGCGGCGCGCTTCCGGGACGTCATATCGCGCACGCTGAAGGCGCACGACGAGGTCGGCGCGCCGGCGGCGTGGGTGCTGTCGAACCACGACGTCACCCGGCACGTCACCCGCTACGGGCGGCAGGGCGACACGGGTTTCTCGTTCGCGAACCGCCTGCACGAGCTCCCGGTCGACCGGGAACTCGGCACCCGGCGCGCCCGGGCGGCGGCGCTGCTGACCCTGGCCCTGCCCGGCGGGCTGTACGTCTACCAGGGCGAAGAGCTGGGGCTATGGGAGGTCCTGGACATCCCGGATGAGCTGCGCCAGGATCCGGTCTTCGCCCGGACGGACGGCGCGGACCCGGGCCGCGACGGCTGCCGGGTCCCGATCCCGTGGTCCGGGACCGAGCCGCCGTTCGGGTTCGGCAGCGGCGTGGCTTGGCTGCCGCAGCCGCTTGCCTGGGCGGACTACACGGCCGAAGCGGAGGCGGCGGACCCGGCGTCGATGCTGTCGCTGTACCGCTCCGGGCTGCGGATCCGCCGCGAACTGCCCACGGGTCCGCTGGTCTGGCTATCACTCGGCGAAGGGGTGCTGGCGTTCCGGATCGGCTCGGGGTTCACGTTCGCGCTGAACTTCTCGGCCGCGCCGGTCCCGCTGCCCGACGGCGAGATCCTGCTGGCCAGCGGGCCGGTCGACGGCGAGCTGCCGACGGACACCGCCGTCTGGCTCCGCTCCTGACGACTCGCCGGCGGCTCACGAAATCGCTTGCCCAGAACGCGGACGTCGGGGACGGTCGGGCGGTGTCCGAAGCGCACTTGACCGTCCCCGGCGAGTCCTGGCACGAGTCGCTCCTCGCCGCCCTGCGCGAGTTCCACGAAGAGGAGCTGCACACCGGACGGCGGCCGGGCGACCTCGCCGAGCAGCGGCGTCCCGGAACTGGCTCGAGCGCCTGCGCTGGGCCGGTCTCCTGGGGCGGGCAGACAACGCACGGGACCGGACGCCCACCGCATGTTCTGGTGAGTCGAGGGAACGCGGTTCCTCGGCCGGGCCCGACTCAGTCTCCGGCTCACCCCGGAGCTGACTGAGTTCGGCGGCCATATCGGCTACGACATTCGCCCGAGCGCCCGCGTCCGGGGCCACGCGACGGCGTTGCTGCGCGCCGGACAACAACGCCTCGATTCGCTGCTCGACGACTTCGAAGCGATGCCGGTGGCCGACCGCAACACCGCGAAGTGGATGTTCCTCGTGCGGGCCCTGGTGGTGTACCGCGATGGGGGCGCGGATCGCCGTCGACGTCGTCGCTGCAGCCTTCGGTGTGCGGCCTCGCCAATCCCGCTGCGTGGCGACGCAACCCGAGCCTTCTCACCGAGGGCCCCGGTCACGCGTTGGACGCAAAGGTCCAGACCGCGCGCGAGCCGGGGCCGACGGTGAGGGTGGAGTTGCCGATCTTTTCGCTGTGCGCCCGGGGGACCGGTGTGAGCAGTGCCATGGCCACCTGACGCAGCCCGGCAGCCGCGCGCGGCACCGCGTCGAACCGCAGCACCGTACCGCCGCCCACGGCGACCACGCCGCCGGGTTCTTCCCGCACGGTGTACCCGCCCGCCCGCAGCAGGGGCACGCTGCCGGCGAGGTCGTCCGCGGTGACAGCGACCCGGACCGCGGTGAGGTCGCGCAGCTGCCGTGGGCGGTAGTAGTCGTCGAGGTACCGCTCACGGCTGACATCACCCGGGTGGGCCGCAGGCCCGCTCTTGCTGCGTGGGTCGGCGAAATACGACTGTTCGTACTCCATCCCCCAGATCCGGCACGCGTCGTAGGTCTGACCGGGGTAAACGGCCCGGAACCAGGGAACCACCACGCCGTCGCCGAAATCGCGGGTTTGGCGGCGCTCCACCGGCGTGGGCACCCCGAGCATCGGCAGCCTGCCGACGACCGCGGCCAGCTCGCCCGCGCGCTCCACGGACAGGCCCACCCCCGCCGAACCGAGCTCGGCTTCCGGACCCGGCACGTCGCCGACCTTGAACAGCTCCAGGTACGTCGTCCGGCCCATCAGGTACCAACCGGTCCACGTCCGGCTGTCGTCCGTCGTGGTACGCGGGTGGCAGCCGGCGAACGTCCGCAGGTACTCGGACTTCTCGACGGCCTCGGCGGTCACCGCGTCCAGCACGCCGTAACAGTGGTTGAGCTGCAGCAGTTGCCGGTCTTCCCCCGCGGTGCGGCTCCGCGGGACACCGACGGCGCGGCTTTCAGGCATCCAGCTGCCACTCGTCGCCGTGCACCAGCGGAACCGCGATGCCACCCGGCTCGATGCCGTCCACCTCCACCTCCGGACCACCGACCATGAAGTCCAGGTGGATGCTGGACTGGTTGATACCGATCTCCCGCAGGGCCACCGGGTCGTTCGCCGGCGCGTTCTCCACCGCGAACGGCGCGCCGTTGCCGAGAGCCAGGTGACACGTCGCGTTTTCGTCGAGCAGCGTGGTCCGGAAGAGCGTGTTCAGCCTGCCCACCCTTGATGTCGCGTCCACCAGGGCCACCTCACCGAACCGGGTCGCCCCTTCGTCCCGGGACATCAGCTGGTGGATCGTCTTCTCGCCGGCGGACGCGCTCGCTTCCGCCACCCGGCCGCCCGCGACGCGCAGGGTCAGGTCCCGCACCTCGACGCCGCCCGCGTAGAGGGGCCGGGTGGCGCGGACGACGCCGTCGGCGCGCCGGAGGTCCGGGACCGTGCCGATCTCCTCGGTCGGCAGGTTGGGCAGGTGCTTCTGCCCCCATTCCGTCTCGAAGACCGCGGCTCCCCAGCGCGCGGCCTGCAGCAGGCCGACCGTCAGGTCGGTACCGGGTCCGCGGAACCGGATCGCGTCGAAGTGCCGCTCGGTGATGGCCCTCGCCCGCGCTTCCAGCCGCGCCATGTGCTCCTGCCAGGCCGCGACCGGGTCCGGCTCGTCCAGCCGCACCGCTCGCTCGATCAGCCCCCACAACCGATCGACGTCGGGTTCACCGAACAACGCTTCGGCCCACCCTTCGGTCGGGCACGCGATGATCGACCAGGCGACCGCACGCTCGTTGATGCCACGCAGGTGTTCCCTGCGGACGTCGATCGCGTCCGCGCGGGCGACCCGGCCGCCGTCCAAGCCCGCCATCGCGTTCGGGTCCGGGTCGCCGACGATCAGCATGCGGCACATGTGCCGGCGCCTGCCTTCTTCGAGCCGCTTGACCTGCCAGGGCGGGGCCCAGCCCAGGCCCTCGTCGGCACCAAACTCCACCTGCGCGCGCAGGATCTGCTGGTCGTTGTACAGGACATCCACGTAACGGGCGCCTGCCGCGTATGCCGCGCGCGCCACGCTGCGGGCGAGTGGTGCGTGCTCCACCGCCGCCTCGACCAAGAGGTCCTGACCCGGCCGGAGACACACGCCGACCTCCACTGCCAGCTTCGCATAGCGGTTCAACCGCTCGACCGTGCTCACCATCGACCCGTCCCCTTGTTACGTCCAGGTAAGATCCGCGAATTCGCCCGAAAATACAACAGAAGAGTGGTAATGCGCTTCGCGCACTTTTTCTTGATCGTCCGCACGTGCATCCTCGACGATCACGGTGATCACTATAGCGAGCCGGCGGCCGGATACCTACGTGCACAGCCGGAAACCATGATCAATTGCGGCAACCGGCGCCTGTCAGGCGATCAGAATTGTACACCCGAGGGAGCGTGCAATTAGCCCGAACGGCATACAGATGAACGTTACCTTGGCATTCTGCAAGAGATCCTGCTAGCATCGGGGAGCGATCACGGCTCGGTTCCGAGTCGCTTGGGGACTGGGGCGGAAATCGCACAATTTGGATCATCAATCAGAGGTAATTCACCTTTCGGAGGATCGAAATGGTCGAGTTTGAGCTGGACATCGTCGAGGACACGCAGGACTTCCCCGTCCTTCTCTGCACCTCGTACTAAGAGGAACGGCTCGCCGATGACCTGTTCGGGCTTACCTGGAGGGGCCTGTCGAGAAGCCAGCTGATCCCTGGCACAGTTTCGATACGTTCTTGCGCGAGATTACTGTCGTACCCTTCGGTGTCGTGCGGCCGAGGGGTGGTTCTGTCGTGGTAAATCGCGCAATTCCGCCCGATCGGGCGTCAAACACGGCGAACTGAACGCGGACGGACAGGTCTCGTCACGAGACCTGTCCGTCCGTCAGAACGGAGCATCTTTCGGTGAGCGCTACGCCGATTCTCGATGATCAGTTGTATCTGGGGTTGGATCACGTGGATGCCCGATCCGGTCGTTTCGCGGGCGGGGCCTGCGACGACGTGCCCGAACGGGCAATGGTGCGGGCCCACGGCGAGGCCACCGAGCGGGCGAGTTTGATCGAGAACGGTCCGCTCATGGTCATCTCCCGGGGTGAGGCAGTGGAGCGTGGCCTTTCCCTGTTCACCCCGCACGAAATACTCGAAGACGCCGAGGACTGGGTCCCGGCCCGCAGCGCCACGACCGGCGAGGCCGCCGGCGTGCCGGCGGACGCCGCCCTGCTCCGCAGGGTGAGCACGAAGCTGCGCATACTGCCGTGGCGGCAGAGTTCGGTCGGCACGGCCGCACACCCGGACCGCGACGTCGCCGGCGTCAGCGGGATCCTGGAATGCCTGGAACGCCAGGCGATCAGGCGGGTGTGGGCGGGAACAGTCACGTTGGAGCCCGCCAGCGAGCGGCTCGCCGAACTGATCCCGCCCGGGCTGGCGAAAGCGCTCGCGGACCGTCAGCTCGTCGCCCACGCCTGGGGTGTGCGGGAAACGGCGCCGATCCACGTCACGCTGGTCCTGGTCGGCCGGCATGACCGGGCCCAGGCGACCTTCGGCGCCGGTGCGGGGTTCACACAGGGGCCCGCGCTGCTGCACGCGTTGCACGAGGCCGTGATGGTGCGGGCCTCGCTGGGGAATCCGGTCAACCGGAGCGAGCCCGAATTTCTCCGCGGCGCCCGTTCGGCCGGTCACCAGGAGGCGTTCCTGTCCTTCCTTCGCCACCTCGAAACGCCCGTCGGCGAGGCGAGCGACCCGGCCGCGATCACACCCCCTGAACTGCCGGCCTTCGTCGAAGAACGTTTCGGTGTCGCGCCGCTGCTCATCGACGTGCCGTCGGTGAACGCCACCGCCGTCGTCAAGGCGGTCATCCCGTCGGCGGAGTTCCTGACGCCGCGGTCGGGCGGCGACTACATCGTCGCTCCGGGCTACCTGGAATAGCAGAAGGGATCCGAACGATGACTTCGACCGCCGCGAGACGCCCGGCGCTGACCGATTACCCTCGATCAGACGACACCGCATTGGCCACGCTGGAACTCTCCGACCACAACCGGACGATGGTAATGCGGCGACGTGAGCTGTGGTCGACCTACCTGCGCGGCCACGGCAACCCGGACGCGGCGGTGGCGACGCGGTTCATCCCGCTGCTGCTCGAGCTGATCCTCACCCGCTCCGGCGAGGGGCTCCCGTTCGTGCCCGGCTCGTACTACCCGCCCGGTTTCCGTCAGCACGTCCTCGGTCACACCGCATTCCCGGACGACGCCATCGATCACCGGTTGAGCGCGAAGGACGAGAGCGGGCTGCCGTTCCTGGCGGAACTGCGCGCCATGCTGGAGCCCGGCTCGGACGTCTCCGCAACGACCCTCACGTCCCTGGCACAGGTCCTCAACGTGCTGGGGTTGTTCAGCGTCTCCGCCAAGGCGCTCGGAAAACGAGCCGCCGAAAGCGGCGACCCCGTCCTGACCTACGAAGTGGCCCGTTCGTACTACGGGCTCGTCACCGATTCGGACAAGGCGGCACAACCGTTCCACACTCTGGCCGCGGACACCGGAATCCCGCCGGGGACACGGCTGAGCGCCTACGGCAGGCTGATCGCGCACTACTGCCGGCGGCAACGCGACCTCGACGAGTGCGCCGAGGTGGCCGCGGACGCGCAGGCGCTGATCGACAGCGTCGCGGCGGACACCTTCGACCTCCGCCTGTACGTCAGCCGGACCTACCGGGCACTCGCCTTGTACGCGGTGCGCCGTCGCGACATGGCGGACATCGCCGACAAGATGCAGCTCGCCATCGACCTCGCCAGAGGGCTGAGCGCCGCGGCGAGCACCCCGGCGGAGAAGGTGGCGGCAGCTCAGAACGAGCGGCTGAGCCTGGAGGCGAGTCTCAAGGCGTTCATCAACTCCAAGGGCCGCGCGATGGTCATCGACATGGAACCGGATGCAGCAGCCGGCCGGCTGCTCGAACTCGACCCGGGTGACCCCTACACGCAGCTCTACGCGGGCGACACGCTGTGGATGACCGGCCACGACGAACGCGCCCTCGAATGCTTCACGACGGGGGGCGCGCTCGGCACCTTCCCCGGTGCGCTGGCCGCCGCGCGCGCCGGCGTCGCCTTCGACACCCTGGGACGCAAGGAAGAGTCGGAAACCTGGTTCGCGGTGGCCGCGGAGCTGGACCCCGCCGCCACGGCGGCCTGACGCCATGACGGAAGCAACCCGGCTGGTGACCGATCTGCCCGACCGCTCGGACGCCGTCATCAGCGGGCTGTCGGATGCGTTCCGGCGGTCCCAAGTGGACTATCTGCCGAATTCGGTGTGCTGGTACCGGGACCGCTGGCTGGTCTCCACCGACGCGTGGGGGGACCGCCGGGTGGGACAGTTCGACCCGGACGCCCGTCGCTGGACCGAGTTCCCGGCGCCCGCCGGCTGGATCCGGCGGCCGATGTCGGCGGGCGGCGACCGGCTGAGCGTGTTGTGGCACGAGCACCACGCCGACGACGGCCGGCAGCTCGCGCTGCGCGACGGCCGCTGGGACGTGCTCGAGGAGAACGTCGAGGAATCCGGGATCACCGACTGGGACGGCAGGCGCGTGGCCCATCGCAGCCGGGCGGGCAACGCGGCCGTCCTGACCGCGGCCGGCGAACCCGTCCAGGTGACGGCGCAGCCGGACGGGAAGTCGGCCCTGACCGGCCCCGGGTGGCAGATCGGAGTTCCGCGTGGCGCCACGGTGTCGCACCTTTCGCCGTCACCGGACCGCGAGGCGGTGCTGGCGGTGATCCGCGGCGGTGCCAGCTACCAGCTCGTCGTCATCGCCGGCGGGACCGGCCGGGTGCTCAGCCCGCAGCCGCTGCGGAAGGTCGTCCTGCCGTCCTCCGCCTGGCTCGACGACACCCGGGTCGTGCTCTGCGCGGAGGAATGGCCGAGCATCGTTCCGTACGTCTGGGACTGGGCGAGCGGGCGGGTCGAGCCGGTGTGGGCACCCGGGACGACCGGATCCGTCCGGTCCGTGGCCGTCGCGCCGGACGGCACGTGTGCCGCGGCGGTCGGCACACCCACCCTGCCGCGCACACTCCGGGCCCTCGACGACACCTCCTTTTCGGAGCCGGCGTCGGGTGGCGAGGTACGCGCGGTGGTCGTGCGGCGGGGCGAGCAGCTGCTGCCGTGCCTGGTCCACGAACCACTGGCCGCCTGCCGCGGCACCGCGTTCTTCGTCCCCGGTGGCCCGCACGTCCCGATGTGGGGCGAGTTCACCGCGCTCACGACGGCGCTGAACGAACAGGGCTGGCGGGTCGTGCGGGTCAACCTGAGTTCGAGCGGTCTGCGCCAGCCCGAGTACCGGCCGAAGGGACCGGTCCGGTTCGGCGTGGACGACGTGGCGGACCTGGGCGTGGTGATCGAAGAGCTCGCCGACGGCCCGGTCGTCACCATGGGGATGAGTTACGGCGGTTACGTGGCGGCGCTCGCGGGCGAGCTGTCGGACCGGTGCGCCGGGGTGGCTCTCCTCGGCGGCTTCCTGCACCACGACGACCTTGCCGGCACGGCACACCCCGGCGTGCGCCAGTTCGCCGGGGTCGCGTTCGCCGGCCGCGCCCCGCTCGGTGCCGACCGGCTGCGCAAGCGCTATTTCATCGCGCACGGTGAGCTGGACGAGCGGATTCCGATGCCTGCCGTGCGGAGGCACCTCGACCGGATGGACCAGCAGGCCACTTTCGTGGAGCTCGACGGCGAGGGGCACGCCATCCGCACCGACCGTGGTGCTCGCCTGGCTTATCCGCCACTAATGGAGTGGATGAACGATGTACGCGGCGGCCGGGCACCGGCCTCGGGCCGCCGCGTTCGAGACGGCGTGGAGGAATCGTGAACGAACTGGTGAAGGTCCCGAAGCTGGTCGAGGTCGCCGAGAAGCGGGCCATGGAAGAGGACTTCCACATGTCCAGCGCCCGCGACACGGGGCAGCTGCTGCGCGCGCTCGCCGCGAGCAAACCGGGCGGGCTGCTGCTGGAGATCGGCACCGGCGTCGGCGTCGGCGCGGGCTGGCTGCTCGACGGCATGGACCCCACCGCGCGGCTGATCACCCTGGAGGTGCATCCCGAAGCGGCGGAGATCAGCACGGAGATGCTGGCCGGCGACTCCCGCGTCGAGGTGGTGCACGCCGACGCGATCGAGTGGCTGCGAGCGTACGACGGCCCGCTCTTCGACATGATCTTCGTCGACGCCAGCGTGCCGAAGTACGAGGAGCGGGCGCTGACACTGTCCCGGATCGCCCCGGGTGGGCTGTTCGTCTGCGACGACGTCATCTGGTCGGCGAGCTGGGATCCGGCCGTCCGGCCGAGCAAGGACCGGGTCGACAAGTTCCGGCTGGAGATCTTCGACGAGCCGGACTTCCACGTGCTGCTGATGGACTGGGGGCCCGGCGTCTGCGTCGCGACCCGGATCGCGGCCGATGTCGACAGCTGAGGACGGTCGCGTACTCCGCCGGGCGTTCGAGGCCGGGTTCGGCGGGACGATCGTCGACCGATGGCATCCCGCGTACGACGACGCGCGTGGTGTGTGGAACGGGCTGGTGAATCGGCGTCCGGCCCTGATCGCCCGGTGCGCCGACGTGGCGGACGTCGTCGAAGCGGTGTGCGTGGCTGCCGAGCACCGGCCGCCGGTGAGCGTCCGGGGCGGCGGCCACCAGGTCGCCGGCAGCGCGGTGTGCGACGACGGGCTCGTGATCGACCTGTCGGCGATGACCGCGGTGCACGTCGACCCGGCGCGCCGGGTCGTGCGGGTGCAGGGCGGGGTGACCGTCGGCGAGCTGGACGCCGGGACACAGGTCTTCGGGCTGGCGGTGCCCGGCGGGGACGTGACGGGCACCGGCGTGGCGGGCCTCGCCCTGGGCGGCGGGATCGGCATGCTGACCCGGGCACACGGCCTGACCTGCGACCACCTGCGGTCGATGGAGATCGTGACGGCGGATGGCCGGGTCCGGACGGCGGGTCCGGACGAGTACCCGGACCTCCTCTGGGCGGCGCGCGGCGGCGGCCGGGGTCTCGGCGTCGTCACCGGCATGGAGTTCGACCTCGTCACCCTCGGGCCGGCGGTCTCCTATGCGGAGGTGTACTACTCGTCGGAGCAAGGGGATTCGGTGCTGCGGGCCTGGCGCGACGCGGTCGCGACCCTGCCGGACACGGTCTCGCCGATGGCGATCCTGCGCGGTATGCCGCCGTATCCCCAGGTGCCCGAGGAGTTGCGAGACACCCCTGTCGTCGGCGTCGGCGCGGTTCACGCCGGTCCGCCGGAGGAGGCGCAGGCGGTGCTCGCACCCTTGCGCCGGCTGGCCACCCCGCTGCTCGACGTGAGCGGGACTGTCGCCTACGAGCAGTCGCCCAGCCCGCCCGCCGGGATCCGGGCTTTCATGAAGTCCCATTTCCTGGACGAGCTCACCGACGACGCGATCCGGACCCTGCTCGACCGACAGGCGCGATGCCCCAGCCCCGGCGCCGAGCTGGTGATCCGCACGATGGGCGGCGCCGTCCGGGACATCCCCGCGGACCGCAGCGCGTTTCCGCACCGCACGGCGCAGTTCAACGTCAACGTCAACGCCATGTGGCGCGACACCGCGCTCGACGACGCGATCCTCGGCTGGTGCCGGACGAGCTGGACGGCGCTGGCGCCGCACGCCAACGGAGGTGTCTACCTGAACTTCTCGGGCTTGGCCGAAGATGCCGATTCCGTGCGCGACGCCGTCTACGGCCCGAGTGCGGCCCGGCTGGAAGCGATCCGCACCGAATTCGACCCGGAGGGACTTTTCGCGTGGGCCGCCCGTCAGCCGTGACCTCTCGCGCCGACCGGCTCCTCGCCCGGCTGATGGAGGCGTACGAGCAAGGGGCGCTGCCCGAGGTCGACGCGGCGGCCTCGCAACTGGGAACCGCGCACCCCGAACTGCGATCGTGGTCGGCGTACATCCGCGCCGGCATCATGGCGTTGCGCGGTGCGCCGGAGGCCGGCCTGCGGCTACTCGCCGACGCCGTCGAGCGCGGAGGATGGTGGAGTCCGCAGCTGCTGGCCGATCCCGCGCTGGAGACCATCTGGCCGCTCGACCGCCAGGACATCCGCGCCAAGTCGGAGCGGCGCTGGCGGGCGGCGCAGGAGCGGGCCGAGGTGAGCTGGGAGATCATCCGCCCGGCCGCGCCGCCGTCCGCGGTCGTCGTTTCGTTGCACGGCAACGGTCCGGCGCCCTCGGATCTCTTCGCCTCGCTGTGGGCCGAACTGGGTTCGTGCGCGGCCTGCCTGGTGCGCTCACCGCAGCTGGCCGCCCGCGGGGTCCACGAGTGGCGCGACCACGACCGGGCCGTCGCCGACGTCCGGACCGTCGCGCGGGCCGCACGGGCCGAATTCGGCCCGGAGGTGCCGCTGGTCATGGCCGGACTCGGCGCCGGAGGCCGGATCGCGATCGAAGCAACCCTCACCGGTGCCGTGGCGGCGGACGGCGCCGTGGCGTTCGCACCGAACCTGCGGCCGCTCGGAACGGTTGCCGCAATCGAGCCGCGAATCTGCATTTTCCCTGGTGGCACCCCGGCATCGGTGGCCTCGTGCGAAAGCTTCGCAGGATGGGCCCGTACTCGCGGGATCGACTGTTTCCTCCGTTATGAGGACGGGATGGGCCACGCGTTTCCGGCGCGTTTCGGTGCGGCGATGGAGGGGGTCCTCACCTCCGTTCTTCGGTAGTATCCCGTACGCGCGGGCGAAATTCGCTCGCCGGTTCGCAAGGGGGTTGTATGACGGCGGCTGCCGATCCGCAGAAACCAGGCGTCTGGGCGACATTCCGCGACGCTCCCGCGGCGGCGAAGACGATCATGTTCGGCGTCATCGTGAATCGCCTCAGCGGCTTTCTCGTGATCTTCCTGGTCCTCTACGTGTCGGCGCTCGGCTATTCGACCGCCCAGGCCGTGTTCGCCCTCGGCGCCTACGGAGCCGGCGGGGTGGTGGGCACGCTCGTCGGCGGGGCGCTGTCCGACCGGTTCGGGCCGCGTCTCACTATCGCGGGGAGCATGGGTCTCAGTGGCCTGCTGATCGCGTTCATGCTGGTGCCGAACCAGTATCCGCTGCTGCTGGTGGCCAGTGTGCTGGTCGGCCTCACCTCGCAGGTTTTCCGGCCCGCCTCCTCCACCCTGCTGTCGGACCTCACCCCCGCCGACAACCAGGTGATGATCTTCGCGATCTGGCGGTTCGGCCTCAACGTCGGCTCGACCGTGGCCCCGATGCTCGGATTCGCCCTCTACTACCTGGACGGCAAGCACTACACGGTTGTCTTCCTCACCGAGGCGATCGTCGCCGTCGCGTACGCGGTGCTGGCCTGGGTGATGTTGCCACCCCGGGACGTGGTGCGGACGATTGCCGCGCCCGTGGAGCCCGACCCCGCCGCCGGCTCCGGCCCCGGCGGTTACCTCGCGGTACTCCGGAACCGCCGCTATGTCGTCTTTCTGCTGGTGGCTGCCGTACACACCATCGTTTACCAGCAATACCTTTCGACGCTGCCCCTGACCGTGAACGAGGTCAAGCTGAACGTCTTCTGGTACACGCTCGCCGTTTCGCTGAACGGTTTGGTGGTGATCGCCCTCGAACTGCCGGCGACGAAGGTGGTACAGCGGATGCCGATGCGGCTCGCGATCGCGATCGGCCTCGCCCTCATCGGAATCGGGGTCGGCGTGTACGGGCTGCCGATGGTGCCGGCGGTGATCATCGGCGGGACACTGCTGTGGACGATCGGCGAGATCATCAGTGGCCCGTCGCTGTTCGCGTACCCCGCGGTCGTCGGTGCCGGCCCTCTCAAGAGCCGCTACATCGGCAGTTTCCAGTTCGCTTTCGGTCTCGGCAACACGGTCGCCCCGCTGGTCGGCGGCTGGTTGTTCCTCTCACTCGGAACCGCCCTGCTGTGGCCGCTCCTCGGCGCGGCCGAGGTGCTCGTCGCCGTGGCGGTCCTCGGCCTGGTCCGGGTGCCGAAGAAGACGCCGCCGGCCACCGAACCGAACGAAGTACCGGCCGAGACGGCATGATCGACCACATCCTGTATGCCACACCGGATCTCGAGTCCGGTGTCGACGACCTGAACCGGCGGTTCGGGGTCCGTCTTTCGCCCGGCGGCCGGCACCTCGAGCTCGGTACCCGGAACTACCTCGCCGATCTCGGTGATCGCACCTACTTCGAGGTGCTGGGCCCGGACCCGGACCTGCCGGCCCCGGCGCACGGACGGCCGCTGGGGATCGACGACCTGACCGAGCCGCGGCTGTCCACCTGGGCGGCCCGGGTGGACGATCTGGACGAAACCGTGCGAACCGCCGTCGCGAACGGGTGCCGGTTCGACCCGGTCGTGGCCATGTCCCGGGACCGGGGCGATGGCGTCCACCTCGCCTGGCGGGCAGCGGCCCCCGCGGAAGGACAGGGGTTCGGCGGGGTCATCCCGTTCCTCGTCCAGTGGGAGACCGACGCGTACGCCGCCGAGCTGTCCACCAAGGGCATGCACCTGGTGTCCTTGGTCGTGTCGCACCCCGACACCGAGATGGTGCGGGGGCACCTGGCCTCGCTCGACCTGGCAGACTGCGTCGCCGTGCGGCAGGCGGCGAAACCTTCTCTGCAGGCGACGCTGCGGACCCCGGCCGGAGAAGTCACCCTGGGGTGATCGCTGCCGGCCGGTCGGCGCGTGTCAGCGCGGGCCGTACACGATGACCGCGTTACCCCACGCGTCCTGGACCACGGCCCGGGTTTCGTGGGGCCCGTGTTCCGGCGCCCGCACGACGGAGCCACCGGCGCGCACCACGGCGTCGAGCGTCGCGGCCACATCGGCCACCTTGATCGAGGCTGCGGGCGCACCGCCGGTGACGTCCTCGGCCGCACCCACCAACGCGAGGGTAAGACCGCCGGCGTCCAGCGCGGCGTACCGGTCGCCGTCGGTGAACTTCTCGGCGAAACCGAAGGCGGCAGCGTAGAACGCCACGGCCGCGCCGACGTCGGACACCGGGTGTTGCACCTGCCGCAGCTGCGGGCCGTCGCTCATCAGCGGATCCTCCCCTGGGTGCACGTCAAACTACCGGTGCCGAGCCGCGCCGGACCACCGGCCGGACGGGTGGTTCACAGTGCACACCCGGCCCCTGGACCGTGACGTGCTCCGCGAGCGTCTCGATGAACGCCCCGGTCAAGGCATCGGGAGCAGCGCGGGTGTAGGCCGTCAGGGTGCGCCGGACCGGCACGCTCGGCCGCAGCACCCGGCCGTCGAACCGGGCGGGGAGGACGTTCGCCGGGACCAGGGCCGGGCCGAGGCCCGCCGCCGCGAGGATCGGCGCCGCCGCCGTCTGCTCGGTGCGGACCGCCGCGCGGGGGCGGAAACCCGCCGCCGCGCAGGCCGCGTCGACCAGCTCGGCCAGGCCGTTGCCCGGGGCGTAGTGCACCCAAGCGCAGCCGGCGAGCGTGGCCAGGCCGACTTCGCCGGTGTCGTCGTCCTCGACGGCGCCGTCGGCGGGCAGCACGACGACGAACTCCTCCACCCCCAGCTCCCGCACCGGCCCCGCCCAGTCGCCGGGCCGCGGGCCGAGCGCCACGTCGGCCTCGCCCGCGGCCATCGCTTCGCGCAGCTCGTCGGCGTGCCGGAACTCGATCAGCCGGACGTCGACCTCGGGCCGGTCGCGCCGCCACACGCGCAGGGCAGGCGGCAGCACACCGAGGCTGACCGAGTACACCGTGGCGACCTGCAGCTCGCCCGCCGTCGTCCCGGACGCGAGCCGGGCCGCGCAGCGCGCTCGCTCGGCGTCGGCCAGCGCCGCCCGGGCGTGCGGCAGCATCGCGCGGCCCATCGGGGTGAGCCGGACGGCCCGGGGCAGCCGTTCCAGCAGCGGCCCGCCGAGACCGCGCTCGAGTGCCCGCATCTGGTGCGACAGCGCGGGCTGCGTCACGTGCAGCTGCTCGGCGGCCCGGGTGAACGAGCCGGTGTCGACCACCGTGACCAGGTATTCGAGCTGCCGGAGGCTTGTCATGAACTCAGCTTATCGACTTGGTGACAACTAAGCCTTGGACTTATCGACTGCGTGAGCCGAGCCTGGAGTCATGGAACGCAAGACAGCTCTGGTCGCCGGGGCCAACGGAATCATCGGCCGCACCCTCACCGAACACCTGCGCACGAGCGGCTGGGACGTCACCGGCCTCTCCCGCCGCGGCGGCCCCGGCACGATCGCCGTCGACCTCCTCGACCCGGCCGACACCCGGGCGAAGCTCGCCCCGCTGACCGGCGTCACACACCTCTTCTACGCCGCCTACCAGGACAAACCGACGTGGGCGGAGCTGGTCCCGCCCAACCTGGCGATGCTGACGAACCTCGTCGACGCGGCCCCGCCCGGCCTCGAGCACGTCAGCCTGATGCAGGGTTACAAGGTCTACGGCGCCCACCTCGGCCCGTTCAAGACACCGGCGCGCGAGACCGACGCCGGGCACATGCCGCCGGAGTTCAACGTCGACCAGCAGCAGTTCCTCGAACGCCGGGCGGGCTCCTGGACGTGGTCGGCGATCCGGCCGTCCGTGGTCGGGGGCACGGCCCTCGGCAACCCGATGAACCTGGCGCTGGTGATCGCGGTGTACGCGTCGATTTCGAAGGAACTCGGGCTGCCCCTGCGGTTCCCGGGCCAGCCGGGTGCGTACGACAGTCTGCTGGAGATGACCGACGCGGGCCTGCTCGCGTCGGCGACGGTCTGGGCCACCGGCCACCAGGGCGCCTTCAACATCGCGAACGGCGACCTGTTCCGCTGGCGCGAGCTCTGGCCGAAACTGGCGGCGTACTTCGACCTGGACGTGGCACCGCCGCTGCGGATGTCGCTGGCCGACGTCATGGCGGACAAAGGTCCACTGTGGACTCACATGGCTTCGGAACACGGCCTCACGGCGTCCTACGCGGACGTTTCGGCGTCGTGGGCGTTCGGCGACTTCGTGTTCGGCTGGGACTACGACGTGTTCGCGGACACGTCGAAGTCCCGCCGGGCCGGGTTCCACGAGTACGTGGAGACGGAAGAGATGTTCTACCGGCTGTTCGACGAGTTCCGGAAGGCGCGGGTGATCCCCTAGCCGCGGCCGATGAACGGCATGGTCGTGGCGGTGACGGTGAGGAACTGGACGTTGGCCTCGAGCGGCAGCCCGGCCATGTACCGCACGGCGTCGGCCACGTGCCGGACGTCGAAGGTCGGCTCGGCGAGGATGCGGCCGTCGGCCTGCGGGATGCCGGCGGCCATCCGCTCGGTCATCTCGGTGGCGGCGTTGCCGATGTCGATCTGGCCGCAGGCGACGTTCCAGGCCCGGCCGTCCAGCGAGATCGACCGGGTCAGCCCGGTGACGGCGTGCTTGGTGGCGGTGTAGGCCACGCTGGCGGGCCGCGGCGCGTGGGCGGAGATCGAGCCGTTGTTGACGATCCGCCCACCGCGCGGGTCCTGGTCCTTCATCAGCCGCACGGCCTGCCGCGCGCAGAGGAACATCCCGGTGAGGTTGACGTCGACGGTCCGCTTCCAGTCTTCGACGGACAGCTCGGCGACGGTTCCGCCCGCGGCGATCCCGGCGTTGTTGAACAGCAGGTCGAGCCGCCCCCACCGGTCGCGCACGGCCGCGAAGAGCGCCTCGACGGCCTGCTCGTCGGCGACGTCGGTGGGTACGGCGAGCGCGTTCTCGAAGCCCTCCGCGGTTTCCTCGAGCGCGGAAGCGCGCCGCCCGGCCAGGGCGACCTGGTAGCCGTCTTCGAGGAGTGCCCGGGCCACCGCCCGCCCGATGCCCGAGCCCGCTCCGGTGACCACCGCCGTTTTCGCCATGCCCACGACCCTAACGAAAAGGGCCCGGCGCAGGCCGGGCCCTTTTCGCGAACGGGGACTTACTTGGCCGCCACGCCCAGCGCCGCCAGTGCCGGGCCGGCCATGATCACGCCGGTGCCGGTCACCGTGTCGAAGCCGGGCGTGCCCAAGTCGATCGCGCTCGACAGAAGGGCCGAGCGGATCTGGGCCGGGGTCGCCGTCGGCTTGCCCGACAGCAGCAGGGCCGCGATCGCCGCCGCGTGCGGGGCCGCCGCC
This sequence comes from Amycolatopsis plumensis, assembly GCF_042652605.1. NCBI lineage: Bacteria > Bacillati > Actinomycetota > Actinomycetes > Pseudonocardiales > Pseudonocardiaceae > Amycolatopsis > Amycolatopsis plumensis. Next base: position 452,556 of record NZ_JBHSJY010000001.1, read on the forward strand.
GACGTGCCGAAGAACGGCTGGAAGCCCGTCACCGAGGTGGCGACGCCGTCGGCCGCGGTGATGTCCGGCTTGTTGCGGACCGTGCCGCCGGTCGAGGAGACGTTGCCCGGGGTGATCGCCGAGCCGTCGGCGTTGTAGAACAGGCGGCGCTTGCCGTCGGAGGAGAACCGCTCCCACTTGCTCGACGCCGAGTACAGGCCGGGGTACGGGCCGGCCGGGTTGGCCGGGTCACCGGTCTCCAGGGGCCGGGTGAACGCGCCCGCCGCCGGCGCCGCCGCCACGCTGAACGCGTTGACCGCGGCCGAGTGGCCGTTCGTGACGCCGTTGGTGCTGAACGCCTTGAGCGAGCCCGAAGCGACGAACCGGCCGCGGATCACGTTCAGCGCGATGAAGCGGTCGGCGCCGCTGTACTTGACCACCGCGACCTTGTAGCCGGAGCCGCTGGTGGGCACGGAGGCGATCTCGTACGGGTTCTGCGAGCCGGACTGCGCGTTCTCGCTGGAGGCCACGACGCTGCCGGAGGAGTTCAGGATGAACAGGTCGTAGTCGTTGGCGGAGCGGCCCCACGGGTCGGACCAGAACAGCGTCACCGGGCGGCCGAGCGAGCCCGCCGAAAGCGCGTCGAAGTTCTGCGTGGTGCTGCTCGGGTCGAAGTCGTGCGGGGTGCCGGTGACGCCGCTGATCTTCGACGACGAGGCCCGGAAGTCGCCCTCGTAGTAGCCGCTGGTGCCGTCGGTCGCGTTGCCCGAGTTGCCGGCCGAGGAGAAGTAGAGCGCGCCGGCCGCGGTCACGTCGTTGACCGCCTGCGCGACCTGCGTGTCCTGGAACGGCGACTCGTCGAAGTAGGAGACGTCGTCGACGATGATCCGGCAGTTGCCGGTGCTGCGCAGCGCGCGGATGTTCGCGGCGAAGCTGGCCTCGCTGGTGAACGCGGTCGCGAAGCCGAGCGTCGCGTTCGGCGCGAGGTCGTGGATGATCTCGAGCATCGCGGTGCCCTCGTCGCCGCTGCCCTTCTGCCCGGACAGGACGTCCACCGCGGGCAGCTCGCCGGCGGCCTGCGACTTCGCCAGGGAGTCGACGCCGTCGGAGAGCACGCAGACCTTCACCCCCGAGCCGCTGACGCCGTAGGTGGCGCGGGCGGTGTCGGCGCCGTGCGCCTTGTCCCCCTCGGACACCTGCGTCGCGGCGGCCGCCTGCGCGGCCACGGCCTTCCGCGCGTCCCGGTTGCCCGGCTCGCTCCAGGTGGTGGCCTGCGCGGCGGGCTTCACCTCGGCGACGTCGGCCCGGCCGGCGATCGCGTCCAGCGCGGACAGCGGCAGGTCGGCGCGGACGGCGCCGTCCGGCGAGACGGACCGGACCGCACCGCCCGCCGCCGTGACGGCGTTCGCGACGGCCGTGCCGTGGGCGGCGATGTCCACCGAGACGGTGCCGGTGGCGCTGACGCCGACGCCGGAGCGGTATTCGGGCAGCTTCGCGGCCAGGGACCGGTCGGCCCGCAACCGCTTCTCGACGACCAGCTGGCTCGATTGCTTGCGCTCCGCGGGGCTCAGGCTCTTCTTGATGCTCTGCAGCGCGCTGATGCCCGCTTCGGTGCGCGCGGCCGCCGCGTCCACCGTGGACGGCTGCGCCGCCGAGACCCCCGTCGTCAGCAGCAGCGCGCCGACCGTCAGCGGAACCGCGTGCGCGGCGACCCGGCTGAATCTCACCATCGATGTCTCCCTGTGGTACTCCGCCACCCGACCGGGTGTAATGGGGAGAATCTAAGGAGTGACCGGACCGGATTCCAGCGACCAAAGTCGGGAACGGCTACGGGTCCACATGCTGGAACAAGCGGGTCACTCAGGGAAACGTGAGAACTATTTTTCCCCGGCCGTGCCCGGTCTCGATTTCCCGATGCGCGGCCGCGGCCTCGGTGTACGGGTAGGCCCGGCGCACGGTGAAGCGCAAGTCACCCTTGGCGTAGAGCGCGGCCAGCTCGGCCAGCCGCGCCGCCGAGCGTCCGGACTTCGAGACGAGCACGCCGAGTTCCGCGGCCCGGTCGTGGTCGACGAGGGTGAGGATCCGGTCCCGCACTCTCACCAGTTCGAGTGAGACGTCGAGGGCGGCTCCCCCGGCGCCGTCGAGTACGACATCGACACCCTCCGGCGCGGCGGCTTCGATGCGGTCCTTCAGCCCATCGCCGTAGACGACGGGGGTCGCGCCCAGCTCGCGCAGGTAGTCCTGGTTGGCCTCGCTCGCGGTGCCGACCACCCGCGCGCCCTGGAGTTTCGCGAGCTGCACGGCGGCGGTGCCGACCGATCCGGCGGCGCCGTGGACGAGCAGCGTCTCCCCTGCCCGCAGGTTCAGCGCCTCCAGCGCGATCGACGCGGTCTGCGTACCGGCGGTGAACCCACCGGCCACCTCCCACGGCATCTCCGGCGGCTTCGGCGTGACATCGGTGGCGGGGACGACAATGTACTCGGCGGCGGCCTGCACGGCGGTGAAGCCGAGAACTTCGGTCCCGGCTTCGAGTTCGCCTTCGTCGACGACGCCGGCGAACTCGTTTCCGGGCACCCGCGGCCAGGTGAGCTTCAGGTGCGGCGGTTCCCACCCGGCCCGCACGGCGGCGTCGAACGGCTGCACCCCGGCGGCCTTGACCCGCACCCGGACCTCCCCCGGCCCGGCGTGCGGTTCCGGCAGGTCGACGACGCGGAGCACTTCGGGCCCGCCGAATTCGGTGAACACTACGGCTTTCATGGCGCCCAGTGTGGAACTTCGAGTTACCTTGAAGTCAAGACGGTCAGCTCCGGCCACCGGCTCCGCCACCGGGCCGCTTTCTGTTCGTACACCGCCCGCGGCGCCAGCACGGGGTTCGGCCGGACGATCATCGCGAAGAGGTCGTCGAGGCCGTGGGGCGCGTAGAAGCGCCAGGTTCCGCCGGGCTCGAGCCGCACCCCGACGCACGAGCAGACGGCAGGAAAGGCGTCGATCGCGGCTTCGGTGCTCGCGAAGGGCGAGCACGGCGTGCCGAACTTCGCCTCGTACCACAGGTGCACGCGCGCCTCGTTGCGCACTTCGACGTCGACGCGCAGATCTTCGCAGGCCTCGGCGACCGTGCGGATCACCCGGTCTTCGGCGGCCCAGCTCAGGTCCGCGGGATCGTGGTAGAAGAGGTCGTAGTCCTCGATGCCGTGTGTCGCGGCACGCTCGCTGAGGACGTTCCACACGGTCTGCACGACGCAGCCGGCGGTGAGGTACCAGCCGGGCAGGTCGAACTCCCGGGCCCGATGCAGCAGTTCGACGAGGATTTCGTTGCGCGACAGGACGGTCCGGAGCCGCTCGAAATCCGTCATGGCTCCATCGTAGGCTGGCGCACATGGGCCAGATCGAGATCATCCGCGCCACGCCGGACCAAGCGCCCGCCCTGACCGCGCTCATGCACGCTTCCGCGGCGTACCAAGGCGAATATGCGTCCATCTTGGACGGTTACGCCGTCACACCGGGGTACGTCGAAGCCAATGCGACTTTCATCGCCGCCCGGGACGGCGAAATCCTCGGCTTCTACGCGCTCATGGCCGCGGAACTCGACCTGCTCTTCGTCGCCGACGCCGCACAGGGGCTCGGCATCGGCGCGCGCCTCGTCACCCACATGCTCGCCGAAGCCCGCGAGCGGGGGCTGGAGTCGGTGCGGGTCGTCTCGCATCCGCCCGCCTTCGCCTTCTACGTGCGGATGGGCGCGCGGCGCACCGGCACGATCCCGGCGAACCCGCCGAAGGTTCGCTGGGACCGGCCGGAGCTCCGCTTCGACGTCCCTACATGTTGATCATGCCTCCGGGACCGCTTGCAAACCGACGTGGGCGAACAGGCCCCACCTTGACGTCCGTCGCTCGCCTCAGCGTCGGCGACGCGCGACTCGATTGAACGAAACCAGCCCGTCCTCAAGAGCAAGATCACAGTCGTAATGCCAACTTTCACCCTGGAAGCTCACACTCGCATGGTCCGGGAACCTCATCTCGCTGGAGATAAGCTCAAGACCGCCCAGCGGCTCGTCGAAACGAGCGGAGATCAGAACCTTGGAACGCTCAATGGCTTCCGACTCCGTGAGCGGCGCAGCGCTACCGGTGTCGGCCGCACGCAGTCTGCCGGCCATGTCTTTCGCGACTGCCTTCAAAGCGTCGTAGGCAGCATTGCCGACCACCCCGGAAGCCGCTGCTCCGCCGAGGTAGAGGATCACCGTGAAGACAGCGGCTGAGGCGCCCCACTCATGCCGATCTTCCTGAACTTTGATCACATAGGGAAGCTCTTGCCTCTGCGGGACCGACTCGAACTCACCGACAAGCCAATCTCGATGCCAGGCCGCGCCTGGCGCCTCGATCTCGACTACTACTTCCACGTATTCATCGACAGGCATGGAGGCAAACCGAATGGAGACGACCACCCGGTCTGCGTAGCTTCGATAGTCGTCCGCCGAATCCACGAACACCTCCGCTTCACTGCCCTCGTCGCCGACGCCGCACGGCTGCCGCAAAAGTAGCCTGGCGACTCGAGCCGAGCCTGGACTCGCCCTGACCTGCGCCCCAGCAGGTCAGGGCAAGCCAAAGCTCACATGTTGATCATGTGACCCGCGAGGCCGTGGATCGCTTCCTTCACCGCTTCACCCAGCGTCGGGTGGGCGTGGACGTTGCGGGCCACCTCGTGCACCGTCAGGTCCCACTGCTGGGCCAGCGTCAGCTCCGGCAGCAGCTCCGTCACGTCCGGGCCGATCAGGTGCCCGCCGATCAGTTCCCCGTACTTCGCGTCGCTGATCAGCTTGACGAACCCCGCCGCGTCGCCCAGGCCGTGGGCCTTGCCGTTGGCGGTGAACGGGAACTTCGCCACCTGGACGTCGAAGCCCTTCTCGCGGGCCTGTTCCTCCGTCCAGCCGAAGCTGGCGATCTGGGGCTGGCAGTACGTCGCGCGCGGGATCATCGGGAAGTCGAGCTCCATCGTCTCGGCGCCCGCGATGGTCTCCGCCGCCACGATGCCCATCGACTCCGACGCGTGCGCCAGCATCAGCTTCGCCGTCACGTCGCCGATCGCGAAGATGTGCTCGACGTTCGTGCGGCCGCGGCCGTCCACGGCGATCGCGCCGCGTTCGGTCAGCGCCACGCCCGTCTTCTCCAGGCCGTAGCCCTCCACGCGCGGCTGGAATCCGATCGCCTGCATGACCTTGTCGGCCTCGAGGACCTGCTCGCCGTTCTTCTCCGAGGACACCGTCACGCGCACCGACGAGCCCGAGTCGTCGATCGACTCGACGCGGGTCGACGTCAGCACCTTGATGCCGAGCTTGCGGTACCGGCGCGCCAGCTCGGCCGACACCTCGGCGTCCTCCAGCGGCACCATCCGGTCGAGGAACTCGACGATCGTGACGTCGACGCCGTAGTTGTGCAGCACGTAGGCGAACTCGACGCCGATTGCGCCCGCGCCGGCGATCACGATGCTCGACGGCAGCTCGCTCGTGAGGATCTGCTCTTCGTAGGTGACGACCCGCTCGCTGCGCGAAGTCCCCGGCAGCAGCCGCGTGGTCGCGCCGGTCGCGATGATGCAGTGGTCGAACGTGATCTGCGAGCCGTTGACCTCGAGGGTGTGGTCGTCGACGAACGTGCCGTGCCCGTCGAACTCGGTGATCTTGTTCTTCTTCATCAGGAAGTGCACTCCCTTGACGCGCCCCTCGGCGACCTTCCGGCTGCGCTCGTACGCGGCCGTGTAGTCGACCTTGATCGGGCTGTCGGAGGAGATGCCGAACGCCTTCGCCTCCTGCGTGACGACGTGCGCCAGCTCGGCGTTGCGCAGCAGCGCCTTCGACGGGATGCACCCGACGTTCAGGCAGACACCACCCCAGTACTTCTCCTCGACCACCGCGGCGCTCAGCCCCAGCTGGGACGCGCGGATCGCCGCGACGTAGCCGCCCACCCCGGCCCCCAGCACGACGACATCAAAGTGTTGTGCACTCATGCCTCGAAACTACCCTTCCGAGCAGCGTTCGGCGGGGTGACCCGGGCCTCACGCGGTCCGGTGCACCGCAGGTGAGAGCGGCCGCTTCCTCGGAGCGGCCCGCGCGGCCCGAGAGGCTTGAGGCATCGGGATGGCCGACTACACCGGTGGGTCTCAACGACGCCGCTCCACCGGAGCCAAGCAGCGGGCCCCCGCTCCGGCGCACCGACCCGGCCCTCACGCCGCGAACAGCCCGCGCAGCGCCTCGACCACCTCCTCCGGCCGTTCCTCGGGCAGGAAGTGGCCGCAGTCGAGCACGTGCGTCCGCAGGTCCGGCGCCCACGAGCCCAACACCGCCGCCGGGTCGAAGGGCAGCTCGCCTGCCGGACGCTGCCACAGCGCCGCCACCGGCATCGACAGCCGCCGCCCGGCCGCGCGGTCGGCCTCGTCGTGCTCCGCGTCCACCGTCGCGCTCGCCCGGTAGTCCGCGCACACCGCCGCGATCGCCTCCGGCGTCGAGGCCGCCGCCAGGTACTCCGCCCGGACCTCCGGCGGGATCGCGCCCGCCTCCCGCGTCCAGATGTCCAGGAAGTGCCCGAAGAACTCCGACGGCGCCGCGGCGAGCATCCGCTCCGGCAGCGGCGGCGGGTACGCCAGCAGGAACAAGTGGAACGCGAAGACCCCGTCGGTGCCCCGCAGCGACTCCCACAGGTTCACCGCCGGAATCACGTCGAGCACCGCCAGATGGCTGACCGCCTCGGGGTGGTCGAGCGCCGCCCGGAACGCCACCAGTGCCCCCCGGTCGTGCCCGGCCAGCGCGAACCGCTCGTGCCCCAGCGCGCCGGCCAGCTCGACGACGTCCGCCGCCATCCGCCGCTTCGAGTAGTCGCCCGGCGGCTTGTCGCTGCCGCCGTAGCCGCGCAGGTCCGGGCAGATCACCCGGTGGTCGCGCGCCAGCGACGCCGCCACGTGCCGCCAGGCGAGGTGGGTCTGCGGAAAACCGTGCAGCAGCACCACCGGTGGCCCGTCGCCACCCTGCGCGACGTTGAGCTCGACGTCGCCGACCGGAACCCGCTCGTACGAAAGCCCGGAGATCGTCATGCGGGCAGGTTCTCACCCACCACCGACAATTTTCGGCGGTCAGGCCGCGGCCGGGCGCTCCTCGCCGCGGATCGACTCCAGCAGCGACGTCACCTCGCCCATGATCCGGGCCGTCGCCTCCTCCAGGACCTCGCGGGTCAGCGGCCGGTCGCGCAGGTCCGACAGGTCGACCGGCGGCCCGGCGACCAGCTCGACCGTCTTGCGCGGCAATCCGCGTGGGAATTTCGCCGTCGACGGCAGCAGGTGGTGGGTTCCCCAGTTGGCCACCGGGATCACCGGGGCGCCGGTCTCCAGCGCGGCCCGCACGACGCCGGTCTTGCCGCGCATCGGCCAGCCGTCCGGGTCGTTCGAGAAGGTGCCTTCCGGGAAGATCGCGACGCATTCGCCCGCCCGCACGGACGCCACCAGGTCGCGGTAGGCCTCCGCGGCCGTCGCCGCGCCGCGGTAGACCGGGATGTGCCGTCCCGAGCGCATCACCCGGCCGACCACCGGCAGCTTCCACAGCGAGGCCTTCGCCAGGTACCGCGGCACGCGCCCGGCGGCGAGGCAGAACGCCGTCAGCGTCGTCGGGTCGGCGAACGACAGGTGGTTCGACGCCACCAGCACGCCGCCGGTCTTCGGGATGTGGTGCGAGCCGCGCACCCGGAACCGGGTGGTCTGGACGAGGAACTGCCAGACCACCTCGATGGCGAAGCTGTACCAGGCGCCCCGGCCGGCGCGGGCGAAGCGCCGGCCGTAGGCGATCATCTGGCGTCGGGTGAGCAGCTCACCTTCGGTGTCCAGGGCGGTCCAGCGGTCCATGGGTGTCATTCGTAGCCCACGACCGGCCGGATCGGCCCCCGTCCGCGCCGAACGCGGCGCAGATCACAGCGAAAAACTTCAGAGCCGCTCGAGCACCACGACGGGGATCTCCCGATCCGTCTTCTTGGCGTACTCGTTGTAGTCCGGCCAGACGGCGGCGAGCTTCTCCCAGAGCTTCGCGCGCTCCTCACCGGAGGTCGTGCGGGCACGGGCCTTGAACTTGTCCGCCTTCACCTGGACGCCGACCTCCGGGTGCTCGAGGAGGTTGAAGTACCAGCCGGGGTGGTTCGGCGCGCCGCCCTTAGAGGCCACGATCACCGGGTTTCCGTCGACTTCCTGGTAGATCAGGGCGAACTTGCGCTCCTGCCCGGTCTTGCGGCCCTTGGTGGTCAAGACCAATGTCGGGACGCCTTCCTGCCAGTCGTGACCGACCTCGCCGTCGGTCTCCTCGTAGCGGCGGACGTGCTCGTCACCGAACAGCATGCGTGGTTCCTTTCGCGTGGGTCAGCAGTGGCGGGCTCACTACTTGAAGGTTCTCCTTGTTTCCAACAAACCCGCGGCGCGCGATCTTCCCGAACGATTTCACTCGTTCGGGGGAGGTCCCCCGAGCAGCGGCTTCTCGGGACACACCCTCCTCCCAGTAGATTGCACCGACCGAGCACGCCGAGACACTCGAGACCGATCTTGGAGGAGCCAGCCATGAAGGCCCGGCCGCACGTGACACTCGAAGACGTGGCACGCAGCGCGAACGTCTCGCTCGCGACGGCGTCGCGGGTGCTCAACGGCACCGCGTCCGTCCGCGCCGACCTGCGGGAGCGGGTGTCCGCCGCCGCGGCCGAACTGGCCTACGCCCCCAACGCGCACGCACAGGCCCTCGCCGGCGGCACCCACCGCACGGTCGGCGTGATCTGCCACGACGTCAGCGACCCCTACTTCGCCGCCATCGCGGGCGGGGTGATGCGGGTGGCCACCGACAACGGGCTGCTCGTCATGCTCGCCGGCACGTTCCGCGACCCGGACCGCGAGGTCGCCTACGTCTCGACGCTGCGCGCGCAGCGGGCCGCCGCCATCCTGCTGATCGGCTCGGCGTTCGAAGACCGGGCGTGGGAACGCGCGATGGCCGCCGAGCTCGAGCCCTACCGCCGCGGCGGCGGCCAGGTCGCGGCGGTCAGCCGCCACCGCGGGCTCAAGATCGACACCGTGCAGCCGGACAACAAGGGCGGCGCCGCCGCGCTGGCGAAGGAGCTCGTCGGCCTCGGCCACAAGCGGTTCGCCGTGCTGGCCGGGCCGCGGCGGCTGAGCACCGTGATCGACCGGCTGGCCGGATTTTCCGGCGAGCTCGCCGCGCACGGCATCGAACTGCGCGAAGAGGACGTCGTCGAGGCCGCGTTCAGCCGGGACGGCGGTTACGAGGCGACGAAACGGCTGCTCGCCGGCCGCAAGCGCAAGCTGCCGACCTGCCTGTTCGCCGTCACCGACGTGATGGCGATCGGCGCGCTGACGGCGTTGCGCGAGGAAGGCCTGTCCGTGCCCGGCGACATCTCGGTGGCCGGCTTCGACGACATCCCGGTGGTCCGCGACCTGGCCCCGGCGCTGACCACGGTCCGGCTGCCGCTGGAGGAACTCGGCGAACGCGCCATGGACCTGGCGATCAAGGGCTCCGCGGGCACCCGGCCGCGGACGGTCCGGCTGTCCGGTGAAGTCGTCCTGCGCGAAAGCACCGGACGCCCCAAGCGCTGACCCCACCGGGCCTTGTCGCGGCGCGGCACAGGCCCTACCGTGGGTTGAGAAAGCGCTTTCTGACCCTTCCGGAGGTCCTCGATGCTCGTGCTCCCGGCCCCCGGCGGCGAGCTGCTGAACTGGTCGCCGTCCGGGCCACGGCCCCCGGCGCCGCCGAAGACGCCACCGACCTCGCGCATCGCCTACGCCGCCGCGCACGTCGTCGCGGACGCGCTGGCCGACGAGCCCTACGCCGTGGACTGGGACACGACGCTCGCCTTCCGCGAGCACCTCTGGTCCTGCGGCCTCGGCGTCGCGGAGGCGATGGACACCGCGCAGCGCGGCATGGGCCTCGACTGGGCGACGACGCGGGAGCTGGTGACCCGCACCGGGGCGGTGGCGGCCGGGCGGCGCTGGTGTGCCGGCGTCGGCACCGACCAGCTGCCGCCGGGACCGGCCACCGTGGCGTCCATTGTGGACGCCTGGCGCGAGCAGCTCGACCTGGTCGCCGGCGCGGGCGCGGTCCCGGTCGTGATGGCCAGCCGGGCGCTGGCCACGGCGGCGACGGGTCCGGACGACTACCACGCGGCGTACGGGAAGCTGCTGTCCGAGGCGGGCGGGCCGGTGCTGCTGCACTGGCTGGGCGAGCAGTTCGACCCGGCGCTCGCCGGCTACTGGGGTCACGACGACGTCCGCGCCGGCGCCCGTGAGCTGGCCGCGCTCTGCACCGAGCACGCCGCCACGATCGCCGGGGTCAAGGTGTCGGTGCTCGACGCCGACGTCGAGGTCGAGTTCCGCCGGGCGCTGCCGGACGGCGTCGCCTGCTACACCGGCGACGACTTCAACTACCCTTCGCTGATCGCCGGGGACGGCGAAGGCCACAGCGAAGCCCTGCTGGGCATCTTCGACCCGCTCGCCCCGGTCGCCGCGGCGGCGCTGGGCCGCCTCGACGACGGGGACCACACCGGGTTTCGCGCGCTGCTCGACCCGACCGTGCCGCTGTCCCGCGAGATCTTCCGCGCGCCGACCCGGCACTACAAGACCGGCGTGGTGTTCCTGGCCCACCTCAACGGCCACCAGGACCACTTCCGGATGATCGCCGGGCAGGAGTCCGCCCGCACGATCACCCACCTGGCCACGCTGCTGCGGCTGGCCGACGAGGCCGGCGTGCTGGCCGACCCCGACCTGGCCGAGGCCCGGATGCGGCCGTTGCTGCAGGTCGCGGGGGTCGCGTGATGGATACCCGGCTGAGTCTCAACCAGATCACCACGAAGTCCTGGTCGCTGCCCGAGGCGGTGGCCGGCTGCGCCAAGGCGGGCGTCGGCTGGATCGGGCTGTGGCGCGACAAGGTCGCCGAAACCGGCGTCGACGAGGCCGCGCGGCTGCTCAAGGAGCACGGGGTCCGGGTGTCGTCGTTGTGCCGCGGCGGGTTCTTCACCGGCGTGACGCCGGAAGGGTCCCCTGTGGACGGTGTGGCGCAGACCCGCGAGGCGATCGACGAAGCCGCCGCGCTCGGCGCCGACGTGCTCGTGCTGGTCGTGGGCGGGATCGCGGTCAACGACCTCGCCGCGTCCCGGCAGCGGGTCGCCGACGCGGTGGGTTCGCTGGCCCCGTACGCCGGGGAACGCGGGATCCGGCTGGGTCTGGAGCCGCTGCACCCGATGCAGTGCGCGGAGCGCTCGGTGCTGTCCACTGTGGACCAGGCGCTGAAGATCGCCTCGGAGCACCCGGCCGAGCAGGTCGGCGTGATCGTGGACGAGTTCCACGTCTGGTGGGACCCGCGGATCGAGGAGTCGATCGCCGCGGCCGCGGGCCGGATCGCCGGGTTCCACGTGTGCGACGTCCTGGTGCCGCTCCCGGACCCGCTGCTCGGCCGCGCCCTGCCCGGCGACGGCCCGATCGACCACCGACGGCTGCGCGCGGCCGTCGAAGCCGCGGGCTACACCGGGCCGATCGAGGTCGAGGTGTTCAACGCGGACCTGTGGGCCCGGCCCGGCGGGGACGTGCTCGCGGAGACCGTTACGGCGTTCGAGCGACACGTGGCCTGATCCGGTCCGCCCGGGTGGAAACGCAGTGAATGACTCATTCCTGGCGTCGGACGCCAGGAATGAGTCATTCACTGCATCGGTGGCGGCTGCCCTCATCCGGCGATTAGGGCGTTCGGGCGACGCCTACCCCGATCTGGTCCGCCTGGCGGTACGCTGGGACCACCAGGCGGATGGGGTCGCTCGTGAAGACAGACGAAGACGGATCGGTCCGGAGCGTGCTCCGCGCGTTCGACCTGCTCGCCCTCTTCACGGAACACCGCCGGACCTGGGCCGTCAAGGACCTCACCGCGGCCAGCGGCCTCGCGAAGACGACCGTGCTGCGGCTGGTCGCCACCTGTGAGCAGCGCGGCCTGCTGTGGACGCGGCCCGACGGGCGGATCACCGTCGGGCCCGGGATGCTGCGCTGGGCGCAGCTGGCGAACACGGCGTGGCAGCTGCCCGAGCCGGTCCGCCAAGTGCTGCGCGAGCTGGCCGGGGAGTGCCGGGAGACGGTCAACCTGTACGTGCGCAGCACGTCCGTGCTCGTCTGCGTGGCCCAGCAGGAGGGACCGCTGGCGATCCGGCACGTCGGCCGCGTCGGCGACGAGCTGCCGCTCGGCTTCGGGGCCGCCGGGCGGGTCCTCGACGGCACCGAGGGGGCCGCGGTCACCCACGACGAGCCGGAGCCCGGCGCGTCCAGCGTCGCCGCGCCCGTGCACGACGGCGACGGCCGGCTGCTCGCGGCGCTGGCGGTCACCGGGCCCAGCAGCCGGTTCGGCCCCGGCGAGGTCGCTGCGTTCACCGAAGCCGTCACCGCCGCTTCGGTGCGGATATCGCAGATCGGCCTCGGGACACGGACGGAATAGGCCACAGCCGTCCGGGATCCGCCGGGTCGTTGGTTAGGCTTCCCGCATGCCGAACCTGCTGGTGGTGGAGGACGACGCCGCGATCGGCAGCGTGCTCGAATCGACCCTGCGACTGCACGGTCACCAGGTGTGCTGGTGCCGCGACGGGCGGACCGCCCTGCAGGCCGCCGAACCCGGCGAATTCGACCTCGTCCTACTCGACCTCGGCCTGCCCGACCTGGACGGCGTCGAGGTCTGCCGCCGTCTGCGGGCGGCGCTGCCCGCCGCGGTGCTGGTCATCCTCACCGCGCGGCAGGAGGAGATGGACGTCGTCGTCGGCCTCGACGCCGGGGCCGACGACTACCTCACCAAGCCGATCCGGCTGGGCGAGCTGCTGGCCAGGGTGCGGGCGCACCTGCGGCGCGGCGCGCCGGCCGGAGCCCGGCCCCCGGTGACCATCGCCGGGCTGACCGTCGACATCGCCGGCCGCCGCGCCACCCTGGGCGGGCGCGAGGTGGTGCTGCGCGCCAAGGAGTTCGACCTGCTGGCCCGGCTCGCCGAGCAGCCCGGCGTGGCGGTCAGCCGGGAGACGCTGATGTCCGAGGTCTGGGACGCGCACTGGTACGGCTCGACCAAGACGCTGGACGTGCACATCGCGGCGGTGCGCCGCAAGCTCTCGGCGGCCGCCGGGCCCGACGACGAGGTGCCGCGGATCGCCACCCTGCGCGGGCACGGCTACCGGCTGGAAGACCCGGCCCGGTCCGCGGCCGAAGGGTAGCCGTGCGCCGCCGGATCACCTCGCTGACGGTGCTGGCCGCACTCGTCGCCACCCTCCTGTTCGCGCTTCCGCTGGGCTTCGCGGTGTGGCAGTACTACCACGACGACGCGAAAGGCGACCTGGAACGGGCCGCGGACACCGCCGCGCTCGCCGTGTCGCACGAGCTGAACGCCGGCCTGACGCCGGACGTGCCGCCGTCCGAGGACGAGGACGGCGACGTCGCAGTCGCGATCTACCTTCCGGACGGGCGGCGGGTGGCCGGGCGCGGGCCCGCCGCCGCCGGCCCGGTCGAACAGCAGGCCGCCAAGGCCACGGTGGACGTCGTCATCGGCCGCGAAGGCAACGAAATGGCCCTGGCGGTGCCGGTGGTCAGCGGCTCCCGGCTGACGGGCGTGGTCCGCGCCGCGCGGCCGCTGTCCCAGCTGCGGCTGCAGATCATCCTGACCTGGGTCGGCATGACCGGGCTCGCGGTCGTGACGACCGGGGTGAGCTGGCTGCTGGCCCGGCGGTTCACGAAGCGGCTGGTCCAGCCGCTCGAGGAGCTCGCCGCCACGGCCGAGCGGCTCGGCGACGGCGACTTCACGGCCCGGTCGCCGCGCGCGGGCATCCCCGAGATCGACCAGGTCGGCGAGACGCTGGACGCCACCGCGGCCCGGATCGGCTCGACGCTGGAGCGCGAGCGGGCGTTCTCCGCGGAGGCGTCGCACCAGCTGCGCACGCCGCTGACCGGGCTGCGCCTGCAGCTCGAAGCCGCGCTGGAGACCCCGGCCGCGGACCCGTACGCGGCGATCCGCGCCGGCATCGCGTCCGCCGACCGGCTGGAACGCACCATCGAGGACCTCCTGGCGCTGGGCCGGGAACGCCGGGCACCACGGGCCGAACTGGACCTCGGCACGCTCCTCGACGAAGTCCGGCAGGCCGGCGAGGCCCTGCTCGCGCCGCAGGGCCGGGCCATCCGGATCCTCCGGGAAGACCCACCCCCGGCGCGCGTGGCGGCCGCGGCGGTCCGGCAGGTTCTCGGCGTGCTGCTGGACAACGCGGTGACCCACGGGCACGGCACGGTCACGATCCTGGCCCGCGACGCCGGTGACGCGCTCGCCATCGACGTCGCCGACGAAGGCCCGGACCTGGGCGAGAAAGACCCGTTCGCGACGACCCCCACCGGCGACGGCATCGGTCTCCGCCTGGCTCGCGGCCTCGCCGAAGCCGAAGGCGGCCGCCTCCGGCTCAGCCGCCCCGACCCGCCGACGTTCACCCTCCTCCTCCCCGCCGCCCCACCGTGACCGGCCCCGGCTGAGCAGTCTGCCGCCGCTGGTCGTGAGTGGTAAGGAGGGTTCTAACCCTCCTTGCCACTCACGACCGCTACATCGGGAAGGTGGCTCGGAAGGCCTTCGAGAGGGGCTCGAGGTCGGCGATGAGGTGGTCGAGTTCGTCGGTGGTCAGGGCGTCGTAGGGGGCCTCCGCGAGCCGGTCGGTCATGGCCTCGACGCGGTCCTTCGTGGCCCGGCCATCAGGAGTGAGCCAGCCGTCCGGGCCGATGAGGCCGCGGGCGCGCATGCCGTCGATCACCGCGTCCAGCTGGGCGGCGGGCAGGTGCCAGACCCGGCCGAACTTCTCCGCGGGCAGGTCGACGGACAGGGCGTGGAGCACGTGGGCCTCCGTCCCGCCGATGCCCTCGGTCAGCAACGCAGCGGTGTGGCCGTCGCCGCGGTGCTCCCGCAGCAGGGTGGCCGCGTGCCACAGCCGGGCCACCGGCTCCTGCGGCACCGGGAGCGCACGCAGGGCGGCGAACAGCGGACGTCCCCCGACCGGCGCGCTGGTCGCCGCCTTCAGCAGCAGGTCGGCGGCGCGGGCGACGCGCGGGTCGTCGGCCAGGTCACCGAGGACCCGCCGCATGCCGGCGACGCAGCCCCGCTCGCGGGCGGCCAGCGCCGCCTCGGGCGTGGTCAGCTCCCAGACCCGGGGGATGTGGCGGGCCACCTCGCCGGGTGCGAAGTTGTAGAAGACCGCGTGGACCACCTCGGCGGGCACGTCCCGGCCGAAGGGGGCGGCCCGGCCGGCGAAGTAGGCGTCCCACACGTTGCGCAGGCCGAGCGCCATCAGGGCCTCGTCCGACTCGTCGGCGAAGTAGGGCACCAGGCCGATCGGCTCGACCAGGTCGTACATGCGGCGGGCGACGGGCATCTTCTTCCCCCTGCGGGTTCGGGCGGCGCTCTCGTGGCGGCCGCTCACCCCCTCCACGAACGGCTCTCCCCGGATCCGACAACCCCGGCCCGAGCAAAATCGACATCGGAACGAATCGCCATGATTCGCCACCTCTGTGCAATGAATCACCTGTGATTCATCTGTACGGGCAACGTTCTCGTGTTTTCCCCTCCGGAAACGACCGTTACCGTCGTCGGCATGACTTTGCGAGCCGCGACGGTGCGGCGGAAACCGGTCGCCGACCTGGTCGCCGAAGGCGATCATGGCACGTTGAAGCGGTCGCTCGGCCTCGGGCAGCTCACCATGCTCAGCATCGGGGCGACGCTGGGCAGCGGCATCTTCGTCGTGCTCGGCGAAGCCGTCCCGGTGGCCGGCCCGGCCGTGGTGCTCTCCTTCGTGCTCGCCGGCGTCACGGCGTTGTTCTCCGCGCTGTCCTACGCCGAGCTCGCCGGGATGATCCCGCTGTCCGGCTCGTCGTACTCCTACACCTACGCCACCCTCGGCGAGCTCGTCGCCTGGGTCTGCGGGTGGTGCCTGGTGCTCGAGTACGGCGTCTCGGTCGCCTCGGTCGCGGTCGGCTGGGGCCAGTACCTCAACGAACTGCTCCGGCTGGCCTTCGGCTTCGCCATCCCGGACGCGCTGAGCCAGCCGCCCGGCTCGGGCGGGGTGGTCAACGTGCCCGCCATTCTCGTCGTCGTCCTCGCGATGCTCCTGCTGCTGTCCGGCGCCAAGGAGAGCGCGCGGGCGAACGCGGTCATGGTCGCGGTCAAGATCGGCACGCTGGTGCTGTTCTGCGCGATCGCCTTCAGCGCCGTCCAGGCGAAGAACTTCACGCCGTTCCTGCCGCTCGGGCTGGCCGGGCTGAGCGCCGGTGGCGCCAAGCTGTTCTTCTCCTACATCGGCTTCGACGCGGCCTCGACCGCCGGCGAGGAGGCGAAGAACCCGCAGCGCGACCTGCCGCGGGCGATCCTGCTCTCGCTCGGCATCGTCACCGTGCTGTACTGCCTGGTCGCGGTGGCCGCCGTCGGCGCACTGCCCTGGCAGCAGTTCGACGGCCAAGAGGCTGCGCTTTCGCACGTGCTCGACGTCGTCTCGGACAACCCGTTCTGGGCCGGGCTGCTGGCCGTCGGCGCGATCGTGGCGATCTCCAGCGTCGTGCTGACCGTCCTCTACGGACAGACCCGCATCCTGTTCGCGATGTCCCGCGACGGCCTGGTCCCGGCCGCTCTCTCCAAAGTGGACGCCAAGACCGGCTCCCCGCGGACCAACACCCTGGTGGTCTCGGCGTTCGTCGCCGTGCTGGCCGCCTTCATCCCGCTCGGCAAGCTGGCCGACGCCACCAGCATCGGGACGCTGTTCGCGTTCGGGCTGGTCAACGTGGCCGTGCTGATCCTGCGCCGCAGCCAGCCCGACCGCCCGCGGACGTTCCGCGTCCCGCTCGCACCGGTGACGCCGATCCTGGGCGTGCTCTGCTGCGCGTACATGATGCTCAGCCTCGACGGCGCCACCTGGCTGGTCTTCGGCGCCTGGATGGTCCTGGGCCTGGTGATCTACTTCGGTTACGGGATCCGGAAGTCGAGGCTGGCGTGAGGGTCGCGATCCACCAGGGCCCGCTCGAGGACCTGCGCGAAATCGACGCCGACCTGGTCGTCACCGCGGAGATGAGCACGACGGGCTACCACATCGGCGCGCGCACGCACGAGCTCGCCGAACCCGCCGACGGCCCCACCGCGGCCCGGATGTCGGCGCGGGCGCGGCAACTGGGCACCGCGCTGGCCTACGGCTACCCGGAAACCGACGGCGAGCACGTCTACAACAGCGTCCAGCTGATCGACGCCAGCGGGCACCGGCTGGCCAACTACCGCAAGACGCACCTGTTCGGCGACCTCGACAAGGCCTGGTTCACCCCCGGCGACGAGCCGGTCGTCCAAGCCGACCTCGGCGGCCTCCGGATCGGGCTGCTGATCTGCTACGACGTCGAGTTCCCCGAGCTGGTCCGCGCGCACGCGCTCGCCGGCACCGAACTGCTGGTCGTGCCGACCGCGCTGATGAGCCCGTACGAGCTGGTCGCCGACACGCTCGTGCCCGCCCGCGCCTACGAAAGCCAGCTGTTCGTCGCCTACGCGAACCGCTGCGACACCGAGCGGGAGCTGACCTACTGCGGGCGGTCCTGCGTCGTGGCCCCGACCGGCGAGGTGCTGGCCCGCGCCCGGGCCGGACCCGAGGTGATCACCGCCGACGTCACCCGGGACGCCTTGGCCGCGTCCCGCCTGGAGAACACCCATCTGGCCGACCGACGGCCCGAACTGTACCGAGGAACCACCGCATGACCTCCGCCGTCCCGACCGCGATCCACCACGACGAACCGGCGGGCCGCCCGATCACGATGTTCGGCCCGGACTTCCCGTTCGCCTACGACGACTACCTGGCCCACCCGGCCGGCCTGGGCTCGGTGCCCGCGCACCGGCACGGCACCGAGGTCGCCGTGATCGGCGGCGGCCTCTCCGGCATCGTCACAGCGTACGAGCTGATGAAGCTGGGCCTGCGGCCGGTGGTCTACGAGATCGCCGAAATCGGCGGCCGGCTGCGCACCGTGCGGTTCCCCGGCTGCCCGGACGACGTCGTCGCCGAGATGGGCGCGATGCGCTTCCCGCCCGCGTCGACCGCGCTGTTCCACTACATCGACAAGGTCGGCCTGGAGACCACGCCGTTCCCCAACCCGCTCGCCCCGGGAACGCCGAGCACCGTCGTGGACCTGAAGGGGCAGAGCCACTACGCGCGCACCCCCGAGGACCTGCCCGCCGTCTTCCGCGAAGTCGCCGCGGCCTGGGACCGCACGCTGGCCGAGCACGCCTCCTTCGCCGAGATGCAGACGGCGATCCGCGACCGCGACGCGAAGACGATCAAGCGGCTGTGGAACGAGCTCGTCCCGCGGCTGGACAACCAGACGTTCTACGGCTTCCTCTGCGACTCCCCCGCGTTCGCTTCCTTCCGCCACCGGGAGATCTTCGGCCAGGTCGGCTTCGGCACCGGCGGCTGGGACACCGATTTCCCGAACTCCATCCTGGAGATCCTGCGCGTGGTCTATACGGGAGCGGACGACGAGCACCGCAGCATCGTCGGCGGCAGCAGGCAGCTCCCGCTGCGGTTGTGGGAGCACGCCCCGGAAGACATCGCTTTCTGGCCGTCCGGCACCAGCCTGAGCACGCTGCACGGCGGACGGCCGCAGCCCGGCGTCGCGCGACTGCACCGCACGGCACCGGCCAACATCACCGTGACCGACACCGAAGGACACATCCGCACCTTCCCGGCCGCGGTGTTCACCGCCCAGAGCTGGATGCTGCTGTCCAACATCGAGTGCGACGAAGCGCTCTTCCCGATCGACCACTGGACGGCGATCGAGCGCACGCACTACATGGCGTCGTCGAAGGTGTTCGTGCCGGTCGACCGGCCGTTCTGGCTGGACCGGGACCCGGCGACGGGCCGCGACGCGATGAGCATGACGCTCACCGACCGGATGCCGCGCGGCACGTACCTGCTCGGCGACGACCCGGACGCGCCCGCGGTGATCTGCCTGTCCTACACGTGGGCCGACGACTCGCTGAAGTGGCTACCGCTTTCGGTGTCCGAACGCGTCGAGGTGATGCTGCAGTCGCTGCGCGAGATCTACCCGGGTGTCGACGTCCGGCGGCACATCATCGGCGACCCGGTGACCGTGTCGTGGGAGGCCGAACCGCACTTCATGGGCGCGTTCAAGGCGAACCTGCCCGGCCACTACCGCTACCAGCAGCGGCTGTTCACGCACTTCGTGCAGGACGAGCTGCCGGCGCGCTACCGCGGGCTGTTCCTGGCCGGTGACGACATCTCGTGGACGGCGGGTTGGGCCGAGGGCGCGGTCCAGACCGCGCTCAACGCGGTGTGGGGCGTGCTGCACCACTTCGGCGGGACCACCGATCCGGCGAATCCGGGCCCGGGCGACGGCTTCGCGGACATCGCACCGATCACGCTCCCGGACTGACCGTGCCCCGATCGTGGGTGCCCCATCCGACATCGTGCTGACTAGCCTGCCCGGCGCAACGGCCCGTGCGACGATGGGCGGATGAACACCGAGCCGGCGCCGAGATGGCGAAGACTGGAACCGGACGAACGGAAGGAACAGATCTACGCTTGTGCGGCGCGGCTGTTCGGTGAGCGTCCCTACTCCGCAGTGTCCACTTCGGACATAGCCGCGGCGGCCGGAGTGGCGCGGGGGCTGATCAACCACTACTTCGGCACCAAACGCGAGCTGTACCTGGAAATCATCCGCCGCGCGCTGACGGTGCCGCGGCTGGCCGTCGAGATCCTCCCCGACGGGCCGCTCGAACTGCGCGCCGACGTCGCCATCGAGTGGTTCCTCGACATGGTCACCAGCCAGGAGCGGATGTGGCTGGCCGCGATCGCGCCCGAAGGCATCGGCCGCGACCTCGAGGTGGAGCGCATTCTCGAAGAAGCCGACCGCGAATCCGCCGACCGCGTGCTGGAGGCCGTCGGGCTGTCCCGGGAGAGCGAGCACGGACCGGAGCTCAACGCGCTGGTGCGCGCGTTCGGCGGGATGGTGAAGGCGGCGGGCCGTGAGTGGCTCGTGCGCGGGTCGCTGACGCGGGACCAGGTGCACCTGCTGCTGTCGAAGTCGCTGGTGACCCTGGTCGGCGAGATCTTCCCGGCCATCCAGGCGGAGCCGCCGCGCACCGGCCCGCCGTCACCGCGATCGGGCGACTCCGGGTAGACCGAAGCCCCCGGCGCCACGAGGGGGAGGAGGGCGCCAGGGGCTCCGGGTCAGTGGGCGAACCACCGACGCACGCCCACGGTACGCCGCGGCACTGTCAAGTCGCTGTCAACCCGAGATGTCCGGATTGCGAAGTTCGTTCAGTCGGTGCGCCAGCCCGTCGAGACACCGCCTGACCGCGTAGTCGTAGAGCTGCGCGTAGTAGCCGGAGGCGAGGTCCGGGTCGCCCATCAGGTCGTGCATCGCCGCACCCAGCTCGGCCATCCCCGGCAGGTCGGCCCGTTCGCGGTAGGTCGCGTACTCCTCGGTGTTGTCGATCCGCAGGGCGAGCGCGCCGTCGCGGTCGTCCTCCATCGCGACGAACTGGCAGGCGGTCATCAGCAGCAGGTTGTAGGCCAGCACGCTCTCGCGGCCGAAGCCGGCGGCCAGCAGCACGCCGATGCCCGCGTCGATGGACCGCGTGGCCGCCTCGACCGACGGGCCGAACAGCGCCAGCCGCCGTGCGCAGCCCGGGTAGGTCCGCAGCACCGCGCGCAGGCCGGCCAGCAGCTCGGTGAACCACTCCTGCCACGGCAGCCGCTCGTCCGGCAGCTCCAGCAGCCCGACGACCCGGTCGACGACGGCGTTCACCACCGCGTCCCGGTCGCCGACGTGGTGGTAGATCACCGCCGGGTAGGCCTCGACCGAGCGGGCCAGCTCCCGCAGCGTCCAGTTGTCCAGGCCGCGCTGGGCGGTGAGGGCGGTGGCCGCGCTGACGATGCGGTCGGCCGTCAGCGCCGGCAGCCCCGCCGCGGCCCGCGACCGGGGGCGCTGGCCCGTACCCGAGGATGAGGTCGGCATGGGGCGTAACGGTAACGGCACCGCCGGGCCGGGTGCCAGGTCCGCGCGGGTACGGCAGGATCGGGGTATGGCACGCGCACAGGCCAACGGTCTCGAGCTCGAGTACGACACCTTCGGCGACCCGGCGGCCCCGCCGCTGGTCCTCGTGATGGGCCTCGGCGCCCAGATGATCACCTGGGAGGACGGCTTCTGCGCACTGCTCGCCGGCCACGGGTTCTTCGTCGTGCGCTACGACAACCGGGACGTCGGGCTCTCGACGTGGCTTGACCACCTGCC
Source organism: Amycolatopsis plumensis (assembly GCF_042652605.1). NCBI lineage: Bacteria > Bacillati > Actinomycetota > Actinomycetes > Pseudonocardiales > Pseudonocardiaceae > Amycolatopsis > Amycolatopsis plumensis. The sequence continues at coordinate 473,865 of NZ_JBHSJY010000001.1, forward strand.
GCCGCCCGACCTGGCCGCGCTCGCGGCCGGCGACCTCACGAGTGCGCCGTACACGTTGTCGGACATGGCCGATGACGCCGTGGGGCTGTTCGACGCGCTCGGGATTGCCCGGGCGCACGTCGTCGGCGCGTCGATGGGCGGGATGATCGTGCAGCAGCTGGCGATCGACCACCCGGACCGGCTGCTGTCGATCACGTCGATCATGTCGACCACCGGTGACCGGTCGGTCGGGCAGGCCGAGCCGTGGGCGCTGGCGCTGCTGACCCGGCCGCCGGCGTCGACGCGGGAGCAGGCGCTGGCGGACAGCGTCGAGGGCTACCGGAAGCTCGGCTCCCCCGGCTACCCGGACGACGAGGCGTTCCTGCTGGCGAAGGCGGCGTTGCACTACGACCGCGCCCGCCACCCGGTGGGCACGCTGCGCCACGCGGCGGCCGTGGTGGCGTCCGGCGACCGAACGGCTCTTTTGCGTTCGGTGCGCTTGCCTGCGCTGGTCGTCCACGGCGACGCGGACCCGCTGATCAACGTCAGCGGCGGCAAGGCGACGGCGGAGGCGATCCCGGGCGCGGAGCTGGTGGTGATCCCGGGGATGGGGCACAACCTGCCGCGTGCGGTCTGGGCGGAGATCGCCGACGCGATCAAGGGCGTCACCGAGCGGGTAAACGAAACGTAAAGATCACGGGCCTGGGTGTAGGGAATGTGTCCTGGGCCACGCTTCGGCTTGTCCGCCGGACTGGACTGAGCGGATGACACCGGGCTTCGGATTTCCGTTCGGGTGCGTGGCCGCGGTCGCCGCCGTGATCGTGGCGGACCTGGCCGGGGCGACGGGCCGCCCCTGGTACGCGCTGGTCACCCTGGGCGCGGTCGTCCTGGCGTTCGCCTGCCGAAGTCCCCTGCCCGCCGCGGCCGGCGTCGCCGCGGTCGCCTGGGCGTTGCACACGGGCTTCGTCCTCGGCCGCTTCGGCGAACTCACCTTCGGCGCCCCAGCCCGCCTCGCCGCGCTCGTCCTCGCCGCGGCCCTGGCCACCGGCGCCCTGACCCGCGCCGCGTCGACCCTCCAGGCACGCGAGTCGGCTTCTCGATCACGCCATCCGACCCTTCAGGCACGCAGTCCGACCCTCGGGGTACGCGAGTCGTCCGTCCGAGTGCGCGAGTTCGCCGGGCGGGTGCTCCGGGTGCCGTGATCGAAGGGTCAGCTCGCGTGTTCCGAAGGTCAACTCGTGTACCTGGAGGGTCGGCTTGCGTACCCAAGAGGTCGGCTTGCGTACCCAGAGGGTCGGACTGCGTGGCCTGGAGGGTCGGGCGGCGTGATCAGCGGCGCGTCTCGCGTGATCCGAGGGGCATCTCGCGTGATTGGAGGGGCACCTCGCGTGATTGGAGGGGCATCACTCGTGGTGGGCGGCGCGGCGGGCGGCGGAGGCCGCGATGATGCGGGGTAGGCCGGCCGGGTTGAGGGGGTCGATGCCGGTGAGGTCGCGGATGCGGCGGAGGCGGTAGTCGACCGTGTTGGGGTGGACGTGGAGCTGGGCCGCCGTGCGGCGGCGGTTCGTGTCCAGGGCCAGGTACGCGTCCAGCGTCTCGGCCAGCTCCGGGTGCGCGGCGAGGGGGTCGAGCGCCGCCGCGAGGCGGTCGCGGGCCACTCCCGGACGGGTCAGCTGGTACTCGACCAGGACGTCGTCGAGGCGGTACAGGCCCGGCGGCCGGCCGAACCAGCGCAGCACGTCCAGCACTTCGCCGGTCCGCGCGGCCACTTCCCGGACCTCCGCGGGCGCCGCTGTCTCCGCGGCCGCCAGTACGGTGACCCCCGCCGCGCGCCCGGCCGCCTCCAGGAGCGCGTGCCAATCCGGGACGCGCCCGGTCACCGGCAGCAGGACGAGCCCGCCGGGACCGTCCAGTGACGCGAGCACCCCGTCGCCGCACAGCCCTTCGAACGCCGCCAGGAACCGGCGGAGCTTGCGCCGGACGGCGATCTCGGCGTCCACCCCCGGCGACTCCTCGTCCGCGTGCGGCCCGAGTTCGACGCTCAGCACGAGGTACCGCGCGGGCAGCGTGATCCCGGCGCTGCGGGCGACGACGTCGACCGGCCCGCCGTCGACCAGCACCGACAGCAGCGTCCGGCGCGCGGTGTGCTCCTGCCCGACCTTCGTCCGCAGTTCCTCCAGGTACCCGCGCGTCACCACGCCGGTGACCGTGCCGACGAACGCCAGCACCCGGTCCGCGACGTCGAGGAGGTCGGCGACGTCCGCGCTGCCCGAGGAGGCCGACCCGACGGCGAAGATCTCCCGCGCGCCGACGTGGTACGCGGTCAGCACGGCCTCCAGCGGGAAGCCCTCCTCCGCCCGGCGGACCGCGGACGCGCCCACCTGCCGCAGCTCGGCCGCGTTGAGCTCGCGGTCCTCGCGCAGGCTCCGCGCGAACGCCCGCACCGCCTGCCGGGTGATGCCCGCGATGTCGCCGGCCAGTTCCTCCACCGGCAGCCGCCGGTAGTCGGCGACCTCGGCCTGGATGCGCGCGAGCACCCGGGCGATCAGCTCGGGCTCCTCCCGGGTGAGCCGCTCGTGCACGCGCTGCCCGCCGAGGGTGAGCTCCCCGCCGCACTTGTGCTCGGTCACAACCGATCCCCTCGTTCTCTGCCCGGATTCCCAGTCAATCCCGTGACGTCCGGTGCCGATGGTGTCACGGAGACCAACATTCGGCACTGCGTCAAGGAGGACGGCGTGCGAGTGAGAACGACGGCGTTCATCGCGATCATGGTCACCGCGCTGACGGGCGCGGCGGCGGGACCGGCGGCCGCGGCCACCGCCGGCGAGTACGTGGCTCTGGGGGATTCGGCGGCGGCCGGGCCGCTGATCCTGCCACCCGACCTCTCCTCCCCCGGCTGCCTCCGTTCGCTGGCCGACTACCCGCACGTCGCCGCCGAGGAGCTCGGCGTGCCGCTGAAGGACGTCACCTGCTCCGGCGCGACGACGGCGGACATGACCGCGCCGCAGCAGACGTCGGCCGGCGCGGTGCCGCCCCAGCTGGACGCGCTGAGCGAGCAGACCCGCACGGTGACCGTGACGATCGGCGGCAACGACGTCGGCCTGGTCGGGGCCGCGACGAGCTGCATCAACCTGCTGCCCGGCATCAACCCCGACTGCGTGGACCGCTACACCGCCGGCGGCCACGACCAGCTGGCCGAGAAGATCGCCGCGTTCGAGCCGGTGTGGGGCGCGCTGCTGGACGCGATCCACGCGAAGGCACCGAACGCCGAGGTCTTCGTCGCCGGCTACGGCACCTACCTGCCGCACAACGGCTGCTGGCCGATCGCGCCGCTGACCCCGCGCGACGCGAACTACATCCAGGGCAGCATCGACAAGACCAACGCCGCCCTCGCCCGGCAGGCCGCCGCGCACGGCGCGCAGTACGTCGACGTCCGGACGGCTTCGATCGGCCACGACGTCTGCAAGTTGCCCGGCGTGAAGTGGTTCGAAAGCGTGCTCCCGACGTCGGTCGCCGCACCGATGCACCCGAACGCCGACGGCATGGCCGCGATCGGCCGCCTGGTCGCGGCGGCGATCAGCGGGTGAAGTCCCAGCGGGTGGCGCCGTGGGGTTCGGCGGTGGCGACGCCGAAGGCCGTGTGCAGGGTCAGCCGGTACAGGTGCCAGGGCGCCGGCCCGGCGCTCGCCGCCATGAAGGGCGCGTTGAACCCGCCGTCCTCCACCGTCGCGGGCCAGCCGCCCTCGCGGTAGACGGCCGCCACCCGCTCGAGCGTGGCCGGATCGGCGACCCGGTGGGCCTCGCCTTCCATGGTGAGGTCGAGGCCGCGCAGCCGCACCGACACGGTGCACGCCGGGTTCGCCGCCAGGTTGCGGGCCCGGCGGGTGCCCGGCCCGCTCACGAAGTACAGCGCGTCGTCCACCCAGATCGCGCCGACGCCGGCGGCGTGCGGCCGCCCGCCGGGGCGGACGGTCCCGACGAAGAAGGTCAGGTCTTCCGTGGGGGTCTGGGTGGCGAGGAGATCGCGCGCCCTGCTCCACGGCAGCGCCGCGGACCCGGGGGTTCGGTCGAGGTTCCTGGTTTCGCTGGCTTCGCTCATGCCTACGCGTCGAACGGGACGACGGCGGATCGACACGCGGCGAGAGTTTTTCCGCCACCGGGGTCGTCGTCGCTGGTCGCGGGCACGATGGCCAGCTCGTCGACACCGGCCTCCGCGTACTCGGCGGCCTTCGCGGCGATCTCGGCGCGAGACCCGAGCAGGCCGACCACGGCGATCGCCTCGACCGGCACCGCGGCCAGCAGTTCACGCGGGTGCGGCCGGGTGTGCGCGAAGTCGATCAGGTCGCCGAAGCCCGCCGCGCGGAACATGTCCGCGTAGCCGGGAGCGGCGAGGTAGCCGACCACGCCGCGGCGGAGCTGCTCCAGCTCGGCCAGACCCGGGTCCGCCGCGGCGACCACCCACGCGGCCACCGGCGGCGGCATACTCCCGAGGCGCGAAGCGGCTTCTCGCAGTCCTCGCACCAGCGTCGCCGCGGCGGCCGGGCTCACGAGGTTGACCACCATCCGGTCCGCGTGCCGCGCGGCGACGTCGAGCGCGCGCGGCCCGAACGCGGCGACCGTCACCGGCGACTTCGGGGCGGGCAGCCGCAGCCGGTAGCCCCGCGAGCCGACGACCTGGCCGTCCACAGTGGACTTCTCCCCGCTCAGCAGCTGCCGGACCGCCACGGCGGACTCCGCCAGTGCCGTGGCCGCACGATCGCGGGAGCGGCCGTGCCAGCCGCGCACGACGACGTCACTGGAGGTCCCGAGCGCGACGCCGGTCGCGCGGCCGGTCAGCGCCGCCACCGACGCGACGCCCACGGCGATCGTCGCCGGGTCCCGCACGGTCACCGCCAGCGGCCCGAAAGTCAGCGAAATCCGCGAGGTGGCCGCCCCGATCGCCGTGCCGAGCGCGAAGGCGTCCCACGTCGCCATTTCGCCGATCCACAGCTCCGGGTAGCCCGCGGCCTCGGCGGCGCGGGCGGTGTCCAGTGCCTCCTCCGGCGGCCGGTCCTGCCAGAGCCCCAGCGACACCGAAAGCTTCACGCACGTCCTCCTGCGGGGAACAGCCGGTTCGCCGTCCCCGGGAGACGACGAACCGGCACCAGCCCAAGGCCGCCCCGGCGAGCGGTGCTCGCCGTATCCGGTCGCGGAGGACGACCCGGCACACCATACGGGGTGCCGGCCGGCCACGCCGCCTGCTCGCACCCCTCCGGCGAGCAGAAAGCGTGCCCGGCAACCGCTTCCGGGTGCACCGCACGACCGCGTGCGGCGGTGTTTCGTTCCGATCGGCCGGCGCGAGCCCTCCGGGCCGGCGCCTGCCCGCTCTCCTCGAGCCGGCCGATCGTCTCCGCTGCGCACCATCCCCGCGCCCGGGAAGCCCCGGGCGCGACCCTCTCGACGGTGCTCAGGTGCGGAGGTTGTCCAGCTGGTCCGCCCGGACCCAGGTCGCGTGAAAACCGAGCGGGACACGCTGGGGAAGCAGGACCCTGGCCACGGGTCCGGCAGCGAGGTCGGCGGCGTCGAAGACGTCCAGTTCCGAGCGCCCCTCACGCTCGTCCTGCACGAACGTCACCAGATACCCGTCCGCCGAATCGACGGGTGCTCCTTCGCGGGGTGCGAACGGAGCCTCGCTGCCCCACCGGCCGGGACCGAACCGGTATTCGGTCTTCGTGCCGGCAAGATCGTCGCGGCGCACCAGCCCGTCGAACTTCAGCGTCGACTCGGGCGAGATGTGCACCGCGTAGGAGTACCGGTTCCGCCGTCCGACGCCGCGGGCGTCGACGGTCGGGAACTCGGTGTTGTCGTCGTCGAGCGGGCCCTCATGGCACACGCCGGTCCGCAGGTCGAAGCGGTAGCGGTGCAGCTGTGCGTCGAGCCGCAGGTAGGACAGCATCTTCGCGAGCGGCGTGTGCGCGTCGGCGCGCGGCTGCGGACGCTGGACGCGGCAGACGTCGAGGACGACTTCGCCGCCCTGCTCCCAGGCGTTGACGACGTGGTAGATGTAGCACGGGCTCGCTTCGAACCACCGGATCTGGCTACCGTCTCCGTAGCGTGGCAGGACACCGAAGCGGCTCGGCAGCGAGCGGTCGAAGTGCAGCTTGTGGCGGCCCTGCTTCGCCGCCGCGGAGTCCTGGATCAGCGGCAGGTCCATCAGCACCGCGTAGTGCTCGGTGATGGCCATGTCGTGCGGCAGGCGCGGGCCGGGCAGCTCGACGTCGGTGGTGGTCACGACCCGGCCGTCCGCGCTGATCACGCCGTAGCGCAGGTAGGGCGGGCGGGGCCCGTAGTCGAACCAGAACAGCTCGCCGGTCGTCTCGTCGACCTTGGGGTGGGCCATCATGTCGCCGGCCAGCGTGCCGAGGAAGTCTTCGGCGCCGAGGGTCTCCAGCGAGAGCGGGTCGACCGCGTACGGCGAGCCGCACAGGTACCAGGCGGCGAGGATCCGGCCGCGGTGGAAGACGACGTCGGTGTTGGCGTTGTCCTTGAGGCCCAGACCGTGGCTGTTGCCGAAGGGGTTGCCCCGCGGGTTTTCCATGACCCCGGTCCAGAGCGCCTTGCCCGCCGCGGACTCGGCTTCGAACGCCTTCGTGCGGATCCAGCGGTTGCGGTAGCGGGCCCGGCCGTTCTCCAGGTGGACGGCGTGGATCATGCCGTCGCCGTCGAACCAGTGGTAGCGGCCTTCCGGGGCGAACCGCGGGTTGGGGCCGTTGCGCAGGTAGACGCCGTTGAGATCCTTCGGGATTTCGCCGATGACCTGCAGGTCATCGGCGTCGATCTCGGTGCTGACCGGGGCGTAGACGCCGAGCAGGTAGGGGTTCGCCTCGGCCGCGTCCGCCGTACTGGCCACCATCAGCGGCTGATCGGAGGTGCTGGTCATGGACTGCTCCCTGGCTGCGCCGGCTGATGGAGACGAGACTATGATTTGTGTACCCAGCTGTCAATAGGCTTCTTTTGGTGTAGTCAGGTGCTACCCTCAGGAGGCGATGTAACGAGGGGGAAGCTTTGGTGGAGGCGACTGCACAGCGCGTCCGGCCGGCGGGAGATCCGCTCCGCCGGGCGCTCGAGCTGGTCGGTGATCAGTGGACGCTGCTCATCCTGCAGAGCCTGTTCCTGCGCTTCCGGCGGTACGAAGAACTGCGGCTGCGCCTGGGCATTTCGCCGACGGCGTTGTCCGGACGGCTGCGGGACATGGTGGACGCGGGCATGCTCACCCGGGTCCCGTACCGGGACGCGCGCCGCACGCGGCACGAGTACCGGCTGACCGAGCGCGGCCTCGAGCTGTGGCCGCTGCTGATCTCGATCTGGGCGTGGGAGCGCGAGTGGGTCGAAGGCCGCCGCGAGGTGCTGCCGACGCTGATCCACCTCGACTGCGAGCTGGCTACATCAGCGCCGCTCGGATGTGCGGCGTGCGGCCGCCGGGTCGACGCCCGGGACGTCCGCGCGGAACGGCTGGACGGCACCGGCGTCGCGGCGGCGACGGCGTCCAAGCGCTTCCGCCGCAAGGACGCCGATTCGCTGGCCGGCGACCCGTTGATGTTCTTCCCGGACACGATGGAGCTGCTCGGCGACCGGTGGTCGACCGGCCTGGTGGTCTCGGCGCTGCTCGGCTGCCGGCACTTTTCGGAGTTCGAGCGCGAGCTGGGCATCGGGCCGAGCGTGCTGTCGGCCCGGCTGAGCAAGCTGGTCGAGGTCGGCGTGCTGCGCACGGGCACGGCGGCCACGCGCACGGACGCGCGCGACTACCGGCTGACGGCGAAGGGCCTGGCGTTCTTCCCGGCGCTGGCGTTCATCGCGGAGTGGTCGCGCGGCTTCGAGGTGGCGGGCCAGGAGCCGGACATCACGCTGCACCACGTCGAATGCGGCGAGCGGCTGCGCCCGATGCTGCTGTGCGACCACTGCGGCCGCCCGCTGACCCGCACGTCCGTGCAGTTCGGCGGCGTGCCGAGCCCGCAGCGCTGACACGTGACCCAAATCGACTCGCCAAGCAGTTTGAGTGATGCCAGGCTGGGGCGGTCACACGTCGTCGTTTTCGGAGGTAAGCATGAGTGAACCGAACCCGTCGCCCAGCGGCGAGGAGGACGACGTCAAGCGCAAGTTCCGCGAAGCGCTCGAGCGCAAGCAGGCCCACGCGCGCACGGGAGCGTCCCACGAGAACGGCGGCGGCAAGAACCAGCACGCCCACGGCCCGGCGGCGAACAAGCGCACGTTCCGCCGCAAGAGCGGCTGAGACGACGGACCGAAGGCCCCCACCGCGCGCGGTGGGGGCCTTCGCCGTGTCAGGGCGTGAACTCGCCGAGGTGGTCCAGGACCACGAACTCACTGCCCGGGCTCGCCGCCGCCACCGCCTTGCGCAGCACCTCCAGCCCGCCGTTGGGGTCGTGGGCCTGGCCCAGCGGCAGGTCGAAGTCGTCCCAATGGGTGGCCGCCACGCGGCTCGGGTGGCCCAACGTGCGCAGCAGCCGCGGGAGGTACTCCCGGACCTTCGCCCCGCCCGGCGGCACCAGCACGACGTCCGGGCGCAGGCCCGCCAGCTCGGACTCGACGTAGTTCGAACCGCCGAAGTCCAGCACGCTCGCCCCGCCACCGGACACCAGATACGCCAGCGTGCCGCCCTCCAGCAGGTCCGAGATCACCCGCGGGCGATCCCGGCGGGACAGGGACCGGGTGCCGGGGAAGGCCACCTGCGCCCGGGCGCCCGTCGCCGAGTGCAGGGAGCGCAACACCCGGATCGAGTAGCCGTCGAACACCAGGTCCTCGCCGCCGGTCGCGATGGCCAGCTGGTCCTCGGGTGCTCCCATGGCCGCCATGAGACTCAAATGCGTCTCGGTGCCGATGACCGTCGCGCCCGTCCGCTGCGCCAGGTAGGGAACGTCGGTCAGGTGGTCGTAGTGGCCGTGGGTCACCAGGATGTGGTCCGCCCGGAGGAAACCGCGGTCGAGGTAGCCGTCGATCAGCGCGCGGTTCACCGAAAGCGGTGTTCGCGGATCCGCGCCGGCCGACGTGTACGTCCCCGTCTTGAACCGGGTCAGCCACGGGTCGATGAGGACCGTCTTCGACCCGATCCGGATTTCCCAGCCGTTGTTCCCCCACCACCGCAGGGTCATTCCCGAACCGGTCGTTCCCGAAGCCGCTCGCGCCACGGCCGGGACGCCCGCCAGGATCGCGGCCGCCGCCGCGCCCGCGCCGAACAGCCCGCGCCTGCTCACTCCTTTGTCCATACCGGACACCCGACCACGACCCGGACCCCGCTGTCCAAGATCACCCGGAAGTCACCTTGATACGTGGACGGCTATCGTCGCAGCGTGGACCATCTCCGTTCGCTGCGCTACTTCCTCGTGGTCGCCGACGAACTGCACTTCGGCCGGGCCGCCGACCGGCTCGGGATCGCGCAGCCGCCGTTGAGCCAGCGCGTCAAGCGGCTCGAAGCCGAGCTGGGCGCGAAGCTGTTCGAACGCGGCCGCCGCGTCTCCCTTACCGAAGCCGGCGAAGTGCTGCGGGCCGAAGCCCGGGACTTGCTCTCCCGGTGGGATCGCATGACGGCGCTCGTCGCGAAGGCCGAACGCGGGGAGCTCGACAGCCTGCGCGCGGGCGTGCCCCCGGACCTGCCCGGCCGGGTGCTGGCCGCGATCCTGACGAAGTTCGCCGAGGAGTGTCCGGCCGTCCGGCTGGACCTGCAGGAACTCACCACCGCCGAGCAGGCCCGGCTGCTCGCCGACCGCGAACTCGACGCGGGTCTCCTGCAGCTGCCGGTGGACGCGGTCGGGCTCGAGCTCGGCCCGGTCGTCGACACCCCGCTGGGCGTGGTGCTCCCCCGCGACTCGCCGCTCGCCCGCCGCGCCCGGCTCACCCTCGCCGACCTGGCCGGGGAGGGCCTGGTCCACGCCCCGCGCGCCGCCGCGCCGGGAAGCTACGACACGCTGCTGCGCACCTGCTGGGACCACGGCTTCCGCCCGGCCGCGATCCGGCACGCCCGCAACCCCGAGTTCGTGCTGGGCCTGGTCCTGGCCGGGCACGGCGTGGCCTTCGAACCGGGCGCGCGCAAGGAACCGCGGGTGGTGTGGCGCCCGCTCGAAGGCGAGGTGCTGCGGGCCCGGATGGCGTTCGCCTGGCCTTCGACCACCCCGCACCCGCAGGCGGCGAAGCTCGCCGGAATCGCGGCCGGGGTGCTCGGCGACGACGGGGTTTCGCGGCTGGTGCCGCCTCCGCAGGGTCCCCGGCCGTGGGACGTGTTCTACGAACGGAGCTGAACCGAGCCGCCGCACCCGCCTACCCCGCCGACCGCCACCTACGACCGCAACTGCTCGACCGCCGTCCGGGCGGCTTCCCCGATCGCGCGGTCGATGTCCGGGCGCCGCAGCGTCTCCCCGCCGCCGGTCGTGAACACCGCCACCGCGTACTCCGCTCCGTCCGGGTAGGTCGCGACGCCGATTTCGTTGCGGATCCCCGGCATCGTGCCCGTCTTGCCCGCCACCGCCACCTCCGGCGGGAACCCCGCCGTCAGCCGGTGCCAGCTGACCTGCGCGGACATCCATTCACGCACCGAGGCAGCCGCCTCGTCGGCCCAGAGCGCCGACAGCAGGGCCGTCATCTCGCGGGGCGTGGTCGCGGACGTCCGAAGTGGATCCAGCGCCCGCAGCGGACGGCCCGCGTCGGTGTCTTCGATGATCGTGCGCAGCACGTCCCGCGGCGCGCCGAGCACCGTCGTGCGGGTCAGGCCCAGCTCGGCCAGCAGCGACCGGACGTTGTCCACGCCCACGCGGTCGAACAGCAGGTCGGCGGCCGTGTTGTCGGACACCGAAAGGGCCAGCAACGCCGCGTCGCGCAGGCTGTAGGAAACGTCGTCCGCGAACCCCGCCGAACCGGTGCCGCCCAGCCGGTCCGCCGCCGATACGTGCACCCGGTCGGCCGGGTCCAGCAGCCCGGCCGCGACCTGCCGGGCGAATTCGTACGCCAGCGGCACCTTCACCACGGACGCCAGGACGACCGGCGAGTCCTCGTCCAGCCCCACCGAATCGGGAGAACCGAGACGGTGGGCGTGCAGGAACCCCCGCACGCCCACCGCTGCGAAAATCGCGGAAAGGGTCACCCGGTCATGATGGACCGCAGCCGCCCGACCTCCGCCATCCGCCGCTCGGCGAGCCGGTCGGCCGCCGTCGCCGGGGGCACGCCGTCGGTGTCGGCCAGCGCGAACACGGCCTTCGTCGTGTCGTAGATGGCCGTCGTCTTGCGCTTCGCGCGGTCGAAGTCGAAGCCGTGGCGCTCGTCGTCGACCTGGATCACGCCACCGGCGTTGACCAGGTAGTCCGGCGCGTACAGGACGCCCCGGTCGGCGAGCTGCTTGTCGATGCCCGCGTGCGCGAGCTGGTTGTTCGCCGCGCCGCAGACGATCCGGGCGCCGAGCACCGGCACGGTCTCGTCGTTCAGCACACCACCCAGCGCGCACGGCGCGAAGACGTCCAGCTCGGCCCGCAGCAGGGTGTCCACATCGGACGCGACCTGCACGGACGGGTAGACCTCGAGCGTACGGGCGATCGCCGGCGCGTAGACGTCGGTGATCGTCACCTGCGCGCCGGCCTCGACGAGGTGCCCGACCAGGATGTGGCCGACCTTGCCGACGCCGGCCACGCCGACGCGCTTGCCGGCCAGGTCCGGGCTGCCCCAGACGTGTTCGGCCGAGGCCCGCATGCCCTGGAAGACGCCGAACGCGGTCAGCACGGACGAGTCGCCGGCGCCGCCGTCCTCGGGCGAGCGGCCGGTGACGTACTGGCTTTCGCGGGCCACGACGTCCATGTCCTGCACGTACGTGCCCACGTCGCACGCCGTGATGTAGCGGCCGCCCAAGGACTGCACGAAGCGCCCGTACGCGCGCAGCAGCGCTTCGGACTTGAGCGTCTTCGGATCGCCGATGATGACGGCCTTGCCGCCGCCGAGGTCGAGCCCGGCCAGCGCGTTCTTGTACGCCATGCCCTTGGACAGCGCCAGGACGTCGTCGAGCGCGTCGGATTCGGTGGCGTAGGGGTGGAAGCGCGTCCCGCCCAGAGCGGGGCCGAGCGCGGTGGAGTAGATGCCGATGATGGCCTTGAGGCCACTGGCCTGGTCGTGGCAGTACACGACCTGTTCGTGCCCGGTGCCCCGGGCGAACACTCCTTCGGTCACGGTGGTGACTCCTTTGTCATCCGCGCCCGGTTTCGTGGCCGGGACGCGCTTCACGGGTTGGCGGGTACCCGGTGCGGAGGTCGTCCGCTCGGGTGCCCGGGACCAACCTAGATCCCCGATGATCGCGAGACCAGTGGTGGTCTCGGCATACGGACCGGTAGCCGGTCTGCCGCAGCTGGTCGTGAGTGGTGAGGAGGGTTCTAACCCAATGCCACTTAGCTTGTGTTGATCATGCGGCGGTGGTGAGGGTGATGGTGGCGGGTCCGTTGTGGTGGGTGCCGGTGTCGGTGGGTTTCTTAATCCGGTATGCGGTGTGGCGGGCTCGTTTGACCACGCGTGGGTAGGTTCTGTGCCGGCGTTGCGGGTTGAGGTGACGGCGGGTGGTGATGGCGGTGGTGAGTGTTCTGGTCTGCTGGTTAGGGGGAAAAGGCCGCCGGGCCGGAGGTGGTCTGGCGGCGAACGAGGCGGACGGTGCGCAGGAATTTGACCCGGTCGGGGTCGATGTCGGCTTCGGTGGCGGCTCGGCAGATCAGTGTGCTGATGGCGTAGTGGGTGAGCAGGTAGCCGTAGATTTCCTGGCGGATCATGTCCGGGCTTTTCGATCGCAGGACCCGGCCGGGGCCGCGGAGGTGGGTTTTGAGCTGGTCGTTGCCGGTCTCGTGCTCCCAGCGCTGGTGGTAGGCCTGGGCGAGTATCTCGGCCGGGGCGTCGGCGGGATCGCCGATGGTGGTGATCACGCGGATCACCTCGTCCGGGTCGGGTCCGCGGTCGGGCACGGTGTACTCGATCACGCGCACCACGGTCGCCTCGGCGGGGTCGAGGTCACCGCCGTCGCGGGCGGTCTGCAGGATCTCGGCGCGGCGGGTGGTGCTGCGCACGGTCTTGTTGATCAGTACCGACAGGTAGGATCCGTCGTCCAGATCCATCAGCTTCGGGGTCTTCACCGTGGCGGGCAGCCGCCAGAGCAGGGCCGCGCCGGTGGCGGCCGCCTTGCTCCAGTCCTGGTAGCTGTAGAAACCGGAATCGGCGATCAGCAGCCAGTCCTCGGCCAGTGCGGGCCAGAGCCGGCGGGCCAGGGTCTGTTCGCCCTGGCGCTTCCCGCCGGTCCCGCGCCCGCCGATCCGGGTGGCCACGACTGCGTGGGAGGCGCACTCGGCGATGGTCAGTACCCGAACCTTTGCAAACGCGGATGCTTTCTCGCCGGTGCCGCCGGAATACCCGAACTCGGCGACGTTGGCGTCGGTGTCGGGGGCGTCCCACTCGAATCCGTCGATGCTCATCAGCCGCCATGGCCCCAGAAACGCGCCCTGGGTCAGCTCATCGGCTACCGGGACCGCGACCGTGTCGAACACCTCCGCCAGCGGCTCGGCGCCCAGCCGCTGGCGGGCCTGGGTGATCCCGCCTGTGGTGGGAATGTCCCAGCCCGGATCCCAGCATCCCCACGAGGCCAGCGTGCCGGCGAGGCAGGTCATGACCTCTTCGTAATCGTCGTCGGCGAACAACGACAGCGCCATCGCGTAGTACACCATCACGTGCGGGGGCAGTTTCCCGCCGGAGCGCTTCGCGCCCCGGCGGGTCACCGCGATCGCAGTGTCCACCGCGTCCCGTGGCACCGCCGTGGCCAGCACCCCCACCGACATCGAGTCCGCCCACCCGCCACCAATCCCGCTCACGGCAGCGACACTAACCAGCCAACCGACACCGCCAGAAGCACCACACCGACCAGCACAACATCAACTTAAGCTAAGCGGCATTGGGTTCTAACCCTCTTTACCACTCACGAGGCCTCAGGCGGTGATCACCTTGGCCAGGGTGCTCATGGCCGTCTCGAGCTGCGTGTCCGACAGGTACGGCGCCGGACCGAAGCGCAGGTACGGCCCCCGGCTGTCGGTGCGGACGCCTTCCACGGCCAGCGCCGCCTGCAGGCCGGCCGCGTCGGCGCAGCGCAGCGAGAGGAACCCGCCGAGCCGCTCCAGCTCCACCGAACGGTCCCGCGTGACGAGGTCCTCGGGCAGCCCGAGCGAGTCGAACACCGACGCGAGCAGGCCGACCTGGTGCTGCGACACCTGGCGGAGGAACTCGGGGGTGAGCCCCTGCTCGGCGAAGAACCGCTGCACCCGGACGCCGCGGTAGTGGCTGGCCGGGTCGTAGGTGGCCCCGGCGAACCGGTCGCCGCCGATCGCGTAGGGCACCTGGTCGGGGTGGCGCTCGTCGGCGAGGGCGCCGAACTCGGCGTACCAGCCGGTGATCACCGGCCGCAGCTCCTGGGCGTGCGCGGGCAGGCGCAGGAAGCAGTTGCCCTCGCCCAGCTGCAGGTACTTGTAGCCGCCGCCGAGCACCCAGGCGTTGGTGAGCCCGAGGTCGTGCAGGGCGAACGGCACGACGCCGAGCGCGTGGTAGGCGTCGACGAGGAGCTCGATCGAACGGCCGCGGCAGACGTCGGCGAGGTGCGCGAGGCCCGGGACGAGCCGGGAGGTCTCGAACAGCACGGCCGAGACGAGCACGGCGGCGGTGTTGCCGTCGACCTCGCCGGCCACGCGCTCGGCGAGCGTCGTCACCGGCTCCAGGGGCACCCGCACGATCTCGACGCCCTCCTCTTCGAGGCGGGCGAGCTGACGGCGGAGGGTGTGGAACTCGCCGTCGGTGGTGACCAGGCGCGGCCGGCGCGGCAGCTCCATCGCCGACAGGAACCGCAGCACCAGGTCGTGCGTGCTCGCGCCGAGCGCGTATTCGCCGTGCGGGTCGCCGAGCAGCAGGCGGAAGCCCGCGCGCAGCTGGTCCGCCTTCGCGAAGGCGCGCTCCCACTTGGCGTCGACGTCCCGGGCGGCGTCGGCGAAGGACTCCAAGAGCCCCTCCTCGGCGACGTCCGGCCAGGCCTGGTGGGAGTGCCCGGAGAGCAGGAGGCGGTCGGCCACCGCAAACCGGGTGTAGTGCGCGGCGAGGCTGTTGGCGTCCGCGCGCAGGTCGTCCAAAGTGGTCACAGTCGGCTCCGTACGGCCCAGAGATCCGGGAACATCGGCTGGAAAAGCGTGGTACGCAGGTAGGTCGCGCCGGATGATCCTCCCGTCCCGGTCTTGTCGCCGATGGTGCGTTCGACCATCTTCACGTGCCGGTAGCGCCACTCCTGCATCCCTTCGTCGAGATCGACCAGACACTCCGCGACGACCGAGGGTCCCCCGTCGTCGCTGTACACGTCCAGCAATATCGCCTGCAGGGCCGGGGACGGCTCCACCGAGCGAGTGACGTCTCGGTCACACTCCACGGCATAGCCAGAAACCTTGAGGTACGCGAGAAAAGAGTCGAACAAGGACGGTCGCGCCATCGCTTCGGCAATGCGTTTCCGCTGCTCGCCGCCTTCGGGGTAGTGCGCGAACACGCGCTCGTCACGCCGTCCCAGTACCGCCTCCAGCTCGCGGAACTGGGCCGACTGGAAGCCGCTCGAAGCGTCCAAACGGGCGCGGAAACTGGTGAATTGGCTGGGCGTCATGGTTTCCAGCACGTCGATCTGCGCGACTGCGACCTTGAGGATGGTCAGGATCCGGCGCAACGTCCGGATGGAGTGCGCGGTGTTGCCCTTTTCCAGGTTCGCCTGGAGGAAGGCCGCTTCGTGCAGGATCTGCTTGAACCACAGTTCGTACACCTGGTGGATCACGATGAACAGCAGCTCGTCGTGCTCGTCGGAGCGCAGGCGCTGCGCGTTCAGCACGTCGTCGAGCCCGAGGTACGAGGTGTAGCTCAGGGCTTCCTGCGTGGCTTGGCTGGGTTCGGTCATCCCTTGGTCACCTCGTCGAAATGGCGCTGAGCGGGTTGCGCGAGCGCGGTGTACAGGTCGTGGAACAGCTCGACGGCCGCCGCCCGGCAGTCCGGGGTGGGCACCAGGCCGGCGGGCAGTTCCGGGTCGAGCGACGGGAACATCCGGAAGGTGTGCACCAGCCGGGTGCGCACCGCGAACGCCTCCGCGTCCGGCGGCTCCCGGCCCGCGTACCCGCCGAACTGGCCGACGAACGCGGCGTACCGCGCGGCCAGGTCGTCGAGGTCCCAGGCCCGGCCGGCGAACCGGCGGACGTCGAGGGCGGCCGACGGGCGGCCGAGCAGCAGCCCGGCGTGCTCGGTGACGTCCAGCTCGCCGAGCAGGGCGACGACCTCGGCCTCGCGGTCGTGCGGGGCGATCCAGGTGCCGTCGGAGTAGGGCCCGAACCCGAGGAACCGCAGCCGCCGGACCAGGCGTTCCCGCGCCTGGCGGCGGCTCTCCGGGATGTTCTGCCAGAGCACGGTCCACTCGCCCGCGGCGCGCTCGCGGCGGCCGAGGGAGAAGATCCGCTGGTCGCCGTCGGCGAGCAGCGCGACCGTGCGCTTGGTCAGCGAGTAGTGCACGGTGCGGCCTTCGCGGTGGCGCTGCAGCAGGCCCCGGCGCACCAGGCGGGTGAGCGCGATCCGGGCGGCGCCGTCGGAGAAGCCCAGCTCGGCGAGCACCGCGACCAGGCCGCCCGACCACACCCGGCGGGTTTCGCGCGGGTGCACGTAGCTGCCCAGCAACGTCATGACCAGCTCCTGGGGGCCGGCTTCGAAGGCATCTCCGGGCACGGGAGCAACTCTATACACCTCAGGCCGCTGCGGTGTAGCTTGATTTGCGTGACGTACTTCGCGGACCTCACCTCGCGGCAGGTCGCCGCGCTGCCGGACGGCGACCGCGTCCCGGTGCTGCTGCTGCCGGTGGGCGCGATCGAGCCGCACGGCCCGCACGCGCCGCTGGGCACGGACCCGCTCATCTCCCGCGGGATGTGCGAGCGCGCGGCTGCCCGCTTGGCCGCCGACGAGGACGTCCACGTGCTGGTCCTGCCCGAGGTGCCGTACGGGGTGACGCGGTTCGCGGCCGGGTTCGCCGGCGGTGTCCACATCGGCGAAGAGACGCTGCATTCGCTGCTCGTCGACATCGGCTCCGCGCTCATCGGCCAGCGGCTCCGGCGGATCCTGCTGGTCAACAACCACTTCGAACCCGCGCACCTGGTGACGCTGCGGCGGGCGGTGGAGACGCTGAACTTCGCCTACGACGGGCGCGCCGCCCTGCTCGACCTGGTCCGGCGGCGGCAGGCGGAGCGGCTGACCGAGGAGTTCCGCTCGGGCGAGTGCCACGCCGGGCGGTACGAGACGTCGCTGGTGCTCGCCGACCGGCCCGAGCTGGTCGACCAGGCGCTGATGCGGACGCTGCCGCACGTTCCGGTCAGCCTTGCTTCGGCTCCTTCCGACGGCGGCTTCGTCGCGATGGGAATGTCCGACGCGTACTGCGGCAAGCCCGCGGAGGCGACCGCGGCCGAAGGCGAAGAGACGTTCTCGACGTTGACCGACCTGCTGGTGGAAGCGATCCGGGAGCTGGCCGGTGACTGAGCCGTTCAACCTCGCCACGCACTTCCTCGACCGGCACGTGACCGAAGGCCGGGGTGACCGGACCGCCTTGCACGTCGGGGACCGGACGGTCAGCTACGCGTCGCTGGCCGCCTTGGCCAACCGCGTCGGCAACGTGCTCCTCGACGCCGGTGTCCGGAAAGGACAGCGGGTGCTGCTGGCGTTGAGCGACGGCGAGGAGTTCGTCGCGGCCTGGTACGGCGCCCAGAAGATCGGCGCGGTCACCGCCGAGGTCTACCCGTTCCTGCAGCCCAAGGACTACGCGTACTACCTCGGCTACACCGAAGCCGTGGCGGTGCTCGCGGACGCCGTCACGCTGCCCGCGCTGCGCGAGGCCGGTGCGACGGGCTTGCTCGTCACCGGCGTACCCGAAGCGGAGCTGCGCCCCGGCGAGCATCCATTCCGGACTCTGGTCGACTCCGCATCGGACACACTGGAAGCCGCGCCGACCACTCTGGACGACGTCGGGATCTGGAAGTTCACCACCGGCAGCACCGGCGCCCCCAAGGCGTGCGTGCACACCCTGCGCAGTCCTCTCGAAAGCTTCGAGCGGTACGCGGTGCAGGTGCTCGGCCTGCGCGAGGACGACCGGGTCCTGGCCGTGCCCAAGCTGTTCTTCGGGTACGCGCGCGACCTGGTGGCGCTGTTCCCGTTCGGTGTCGGCGCCGCGGGGATCGCGTTCCCGGAGCGCAGCACGGCGGACCTGATGTTCGAGTTGATCGCCCGGTACCGGCCGACCGTGCTGGTCAACGTGCCGACGATGATGAGCGCGATGGTCGCCCACCCGGCCGCGGCGGAGCAGGACCTGAGCTGCCTGCGGATGGCGACGTCGGCGGGCGAGGCGCTGCCGCCGGAGCTGCACCGGAAGTGGGACGCGGCCTTCGGGGTGCCGGTGGTGGACGGGATCGGCTCGTCGGAGGCGTACCACATCTACCTGTCGAACCGCCCGGGCGCCGCGCGCGCCGGCACGCTCGGCACACCGGTCCCCGGCTACACCGCGCAGGTCGTCGACGAACTCGGGGACCCCTTGCCGGACGGGGAAATCGGGCCGCTGCGCGTGAGCGGGCCGACCATCGCGCTGGAGTACTTCGGCGACCCGGAGAAGTCGGCGCGGACCTTCGACGGCGACACGCTGACCTCCGGCGACCTCTTCAGCCGCTCCCCGGACGGGTACTTCCGCCACCACGGCCGCGCGGACGCGCTGCTCAAGGTCGGCGGGGTGTTCGTCGCGCCCGGCGAGATCGAGGACTGCCTGCTCGGCCACCCGGCGGTGGTGGACTGCGCGGTGGTCGGCCACGAGGTCGACGGCCTGGTCGTGCCGCGCGCGTACGTCGTGGTGCGTTCCGCGGTGTCGGCCGATGAGCTCAAGACGCACGCGAAAGCCCACCTGGCCAAGCACAAGTACCCCCGCGAGGTGGTCTTCATGACGGAACTCCCCCGCACGGCCAACGGAAAGCTCGACCGGCGCGCCCTGGCGGCCCGCCCGTGAGCCGCCTGGTGGTGGTCACCGGCGGCACCCGCGGCATCGGCGCGGCGATCGCCGACCGGTTCCGATCGGCCGGTGACACGGTGCTGGCGCCCGGCCGCGCGGAGTGCGATGTCACCTCCGAGGAAGCCGTGGCCGCGTATTTCGCGTCGGCGGGCCCGGTCGACGTGCTGGTCAACAACGCCGGGATCTCCTCCAGCGCCCCGGTTTCCCGGACTTCGCTGGCCGAGTGGCGTTCGCAGTTCGAGGTGAACGCGACCGGGGCGTTCCTGTGCACGCGCGCGGTGCTGGACGGCATGCGTTCGCGCGACAGCGGCCGGATCGTCACGGTGGCGTCAACGGCCTCGCACGTCGGTTACCGCTACACGGCCGGGTACACCGCGTCGAAGCACGCGGCGGTGGGCTTCATGCGCGCGGTGGCGGCGGAGCTGACCGGCACCGGCGTCACGGCGAACGCGGTGTGCCCGGCGTTCGTCCGCACCGACATGACGGCGACCTCGGTCGAGCGGATCGTCTCGCGGTCCGGACGGTCCACTGCGGAGGCGGAAGCGGCACTGGCGGCGGCGTCCCCGCTCGGCCGGCTGCTGGAGCCGTCGGAAGTGGCGTTCGCGGTGTCCTTCCTGGCGGCCCCGGAGGCCGCCGCGATCAACGGCCAGACCCTCGTACTCGACGGCGGAGGAATCCAGTCATGAGCCCGTTCCGCGCAACTGCCCCGCTGACGAAGGAGTGGGAGCACTTCGGCTTCACGGTGGCCGACGGGGTGGCCACCGTGACATTCACGCGTCCGGAGAAACTGAACGCGCTGACGTTCGACGTGTACGCGGATCTGCGGGACCTGGTCATCGAGCTCCCGCAGCACGAGGACGTCCGGGTGCTCGTGATCACCGGCGAGGGCCGCGGGTTCTGTTCGGGCGGCGACGTCGAGGAGATCATCGGCGAGCTGCAGAAGTTCGAGACGGCGGAGCTGCTGGAGTTCACCCGGATGACCGGCGCGGTGGTGAAGGCCCTGCGCGAGTGCCCGCTCCCGGTGATCGCGGCGGTCAACGGGGTGGCGGCCGGTGCGGGTTCGGTGATCGCGCTGGCCAGCGACTTCCGGTTGCTGGCGGAGTCGGCGAAGTTCGCGTTCCTCTTCACGAAGGTGGGCTTGGCCGGGGCGGACATGGGGTCGGCGTACCTGCTGCCGCGGCTGGTCGGCCTGGGCCGGGCGACGGAGCTGCTGATCCTGGGCGACAAGGTTTCGGCGTCACGGGCTGCGGAGATCGGCCTGGCTTCGCAGGTGGTTCCGGACGCTTCGCTGGCTTCTACGGCCGCCGCTCTGGCCCGGCGGCTGGCTGACGGCCCCGCCCTGGCGTACGCGACGACGAAGGTGTTGCTGACCCGCGAGCTCGACATGGACCTGGGCAGCGCGATCGAGCTGGAGGCGATCACGCAGGCCCTGCTGATGACGGCGAAGGACCACAAGGAGTTCTACGCGGCCTGGTCCGCGGGGCGGGAGCCCCGCTGGACCGGCCGCTGAGGCCGTTCGGTTCGCTCCGGTTTCGGCGGGTTCCCGCGCTGGTGCGGCTCGAACTCGCGCGGCCCCGGGCCCGTCAGGGCACCACTTCGGCGAGGCCGAGGAGATTGCCCTCGCTGTCGCGGAACCACGCGGCCCGCTCGCCGCTGCCCTTGCTCGGGTAGTTGCCGCGGATGTCCATGATCCCGCCGCGCATGCCTTCGTACTCCTCGAACACCACCCCGCGCTCGCGCAGCACCGCGACCGTCGATTCGAGGTCCTCGACGTAGAAACCGGCCTGCGTGAACGAACCGTCGGAAACCCCTGCCGAGGCGTACAGGCAGAAGACGCCCGACGCACCTTCGTACCGCAGGCCGCCTTCGCGTTCCTCGACGGCCTCGAGCCCGAGCTTCTCGGCGTACCAGCGCCGGGCGCGGGCGAGATCCTGGGTGGGGAGGCGGGTTTCGATCCGGACGTTGCTCAGCATCATCCGATCGTAGGCGTCACCGCGATCGCCGACTCCTCCAAAGAGCCGAAATACAGCCGTCCGCGCCACTCACGCACACCCACCAGCATGTGGAAGCCGGGGATTTTGCCCCGCAGCTCGCGGACCACCGTCCCGTCCGCCGCCACCCCCAGCACGCCGACCTCACGCCCCGGGCTGGGCTGCAGGGACGTCGGCAGCCGCCGGACACCCGCCCGCACGAACGCCGGGAGCCGGCGCACCACGTCCAGCGCCGCCACCTTCGGCGATGCCTGGGTGATCCAGATCAGGCCGTCCGTGCCCGTCGAGATGTTGTCCGGGAAGCCCCACAGGCCGTCGACGAAGACGTCGGCCCGGCCGTCGTCGAGCCACACCCGCGACACGCGGCACGCGCCGGTCTCCGCGACCGCCACGAACGATTCGTCCGGCGCCAGTGCGACGCCGTTCGCGAACTGGAGGCCGTCGAGGAGCAGGTCGATCGAGCCGTCCGGGGAGCGGCGCAGCAGCCGGCCGCCCGCCGTCTGCTCGATCAGGTCGTCGCGCCAGTTGTCGATGCCGAAGCGGCGGGACGAGTCCGTGAAGTAAACCGTCCCGTCGGCGGCTACCGCCGCGTTGTTGCAGAACACGAAGTCCAGGCCCAGTGCGGAAGTCGCCAAGGTGGACACCGCGCCGCCCGCCAGCGGGAGCACCAGCAGCCCGGCCCGCGCGTCGCAGACCAGCAGCTCGTCTTCGCCGTACAGCTCCAGCCCGAGCGGGCGGCCGCCGGTGTCGGCGATGACGTCGATGCGCTGCCCGTCGGGCGACAGGCGCAGGATCCGGCCGTCGTCGACGCCCGTGTAGATCCGGCCCTCGGCGTCGACGACGACGTCCTCCGGGCCGTGGCCGTTCACCGGGTACAGCGTGACCTCGCCGAACTGCATCGAGCCTCCTAGCGGTAGGTAAGCAACGCGGCCGCGTCCGCCTCGAAGTGCGGGTGCTCGTTGAACGACAGCAGCGTGACGCCGCCGCGGCCGGACACCAGCTTGGTGATCCCGCCGTTGACCGTGACGCGGTTGAGCTTGAGCAGCCCGGCTTCCGGGGTGCCCATGAGCAGGCCGCAGATCGTGGCGATGACGCCGCCGGAGGTGAACACCACCGCGTGCTCGCCCTTGCCCAGCGACGCCACGAGGTCGGCCAGTGCTTCGCGGCACCGCGCGAGGAAGGCCGGCCACGTCTCGACGCACGGCCCGCCGTCTCCGGCCGACGTCCACGCCGTCAGGGCCGCGTCCAGGACGCCCTGGTAGGCCCGCGAATCTTCCTGGGGCGCCCCGCCGGCGTGGTGGCGCGCGATGTCGACGTGGTCGTACTCGTTCCAGCGCGGGTCCTCAGTCACCGGGACGTCGCTGCCGAGCACCTTCAGCGCCGTGGCCGCGGTGTCGCGCTGCCGGGCCAGCGAGCCGGACCGGACCTGGCTGAAGACCACGTTGCGCCGCAGCAGTTCCGCACCGACCACAGTGGACTGCTCGAAGCCGCGCGGGGACAGCGCGTCGTAGTCGGCCGCGCCGAAGGACGCCTGGCCGTGCCGGACCAGGTAGATCGCGCCCACTCAACCCTCCTTCGGGGGGTCCAGGGGGGCTTGCCCCCCGGCCGGGGTCTGGGGCTTGGCCCCAGAAAACACAGCGCTCCCCTTCGCGATGATTTCGCGGCAGCGCCAGTCCAGGTAATTGACGAACTGCCAGAAGTCCTTGAACGCCGGGTTGCGGGTGGCGCCGTCGCGGTAACGGCGGTACAGCTGCTGCAGCACCGCGGCGAGCCGGAACAGGCCGTAGACCTCGTAGAACCGCCAGTCGCCGACCGCGAGCCCGGTCTTCTCGGCGTAGCGCGCGACGAACTCCTCGCGGGTGAACATGCCGGGCACGTGGGTCGGCTGGCGGCGGCTCGTGTGCATGACGTCGTCGTCGCCGGCCTCGGCCCAGTAGGCGAGCATGCTGCCCAGCTCCATCAGCGGGTCGCCGAGCGTGGCCATCTCCCAGTCGAGGACCCCCGTGATGTTCAGCGTCGACGGGCCGTCCAGGACCAGGTTGTCGAGCCGGTAGTCGTTGTGGATCAAGCAGATCTTGACTTCATCGGGCTGGTTCGCCGCCAGCCAGGCGCGCACCTCGGCGAAGTCGCCGACGTTGTCCGTGCGCGCCGCCACGTACCGCTCCGACCAGCCGCGGATCTGCCGCTCGACGTACCCGGCGCCCTTGCCGAGATCGGCCAGCCCGGCCTTCGCCACGTCGACGGCGTGCAGGTCGACCAGCCGGTCGACGACCTTGCCGGACAGCTCGCGCGCCTGGCCGGCGGTCAGCGTCATGCCCGGCGGGAGGTCGCCGCGCAGGATCAGGCCGTCGAGCTTCTCCATGACGTAGAAGTCGCCGCCGAGCACGGCCGGGTCGTCGCCGAAGGCCACCATCCGCGGCACGTACGGGAACACCGGCTTCAGCGCGTGCTGCACGCGGTACTCGCGCCGCATGTCGTGCGCCGACGCCGCTTTGTGCCCGGCGGGCGGGCGGCGCAGGATCAGCTCGCGGTCCGGGTAGGTCAGCAGGTACGTCAGGTTGGACGCGCCGCCGGGGAACTGCCGGACGTGCGGCGGTTCGTCGCCGAGGCCCTCGACCTTCGCGCTGAGCCAGGCGTGCACCGCGGCGACGTCGAAGGTGTCCTCCGCGCGGACCTCGACCGGGGCGTTCACGCGAACTTCCGCAGCAGCGCGGCCGGCACCACGCGCATGACGGCGCTCAGCGGCACCCACGGCCACGCCGGGACGTAGGCGCGGCGCGGCTCGGCCTCGATCGCCTTGGCCAGTGCCCGGGCACCGGTGTCCGCTTTGGCCAGCAACGGGTTCCGGCCGATCCGGTCGTTCATCTCCGACTCGATGTAGCCGGGCCGGACGTCGGTGACGGCGATGCCCCGGCGCTTCAGCTCGATCCGGGTGCCGTCGACGAACGCCGAGATCCCGGCCTTCGACGCGGCGTACGCGGTGAGGTTGCCCGGGAAGGGCCGAAGCGCGCTGAACGAGGAGATGACGGCGAGGTGGCCGGCGCCCTGCTCGCGGAAGATCCCGGCGGCGGCCTCGATCTGGGCGGCGGCCGCGACGAAGTTGACCTCGAGGGTCTGGCGGTTGGCGTCGAACCGGCCGGTGCCGACCCGCTGCCCCTTCCCGAGCCCGGCGTTCACAATCACCCGGTCGAGGGACCCGAGCTCGGCGCGGAACTCCTCGAAGACGGCGAACACGCGGTCGTGGTCGGTGACGTCGAGGGTGCGCGTGACGACCTTGATCCCCGGGTGCGCCGCGGTCAGCTCGGCGGCCAGCTTCTCGAGCCGTTCGGTGCGCCGCGCGCACAGCGCCAGGTTGCGCCCTCTCGCGGCGAACTGACGGGCCATGCCTTCGCCCAACCCGCTGCTGGCGCCGGTGATGAGGATGTTCTGCCGGAGGACCATGCTCGGATGCTACCCGGTGGTAACAAGACCGGTGGCCCGGCGCTGGGGGCGTCGCCGGGCCACCGGTCATCGCGCGGTCACCTCGGCCGGTCGCACAACTCGGCCGGGTGAACCGGAGCCGGAACCGCTCACGCGGCCGGTCGCACCTGCGCCCGGGTGGGCCGTGAGGGGGAGGCGGTGCCACCGGCGCAGGCAAGTCATACAAGCGCGTCGGCCCAGGCCGGGGCAATGGTTCACAGTTGCCAGTACTAGCCCGTTCGCCCGAGTGGGGGCCGCGGCGGCCCGGCCGAAGAGGGGGACCGAGACCGCGTGGAAAACTGCTAACGTGCTCCGTGTCGGGGATCGTCGGGGGACGGCATGGGGCGGGTCGGGATTTCAGCGATGGCGGGCAGCACGGTGGGTGACGGCCAGGAGAGCGGGCGCACCGAATTCGCCATCCGGCTGCGCGCGGCCATCGCCACCAGCGGGTTGTCGCTCGACCGGATCCAGGCGCGGCTGCGGGCCCGCGGCGTCGTCGTCAGCGTCACCGCTCTCAGCTATTGGCAGTCGGGCAAGCGGCAGCCGGAGCGGCAGAGCTCGCTCTCGGCCGTCCGCACGCTCGAAGAAATCCTCGACGTCCCCGCCGGATCGCTGCTCGGGCTGCTGCCCCCGCCCCGGCCCCGAGGCGGCGCCGGGAAGCGCCACGCCGGCGGCGAGCCGATGTCGTTCCCGCGTCAGGTGCTGCAGCCGCTGCTGGAGAAGGTCGGGGCGCCGCACGCGCTCGACCGCCAGCAGCCGCTGAAGATGGTGGGACTGCACGACCTGTGCGAGATCGCCGCGGACGGCGGGCAGCGGGCGGTGACCGCGCGGGCGGTGTTCCAGGCCGCCGCGGACGGCCAGGACCGCTGGCTGCTGGTGTACACCCAGGACGACCCGGCGGCGGGCGTCCCCGAGCTGCACGCCGTGCGCAACTGCCGCATCGGCCGCGCCGAGACCGACGAGGCGCACGGCCTGCTCGTCACCGAACTCCTCTTCGACCAGCCGATCAACCGGGGCGAGACCCACCTCATCGAGTACACGCTGACCAACAGCGGGCCGCCGTACCCGGAGTGCCGCAACACCCACTACCGCGAGTTCCGCCGCCCGGTGCGGGAGTACCTCCTGGAGGTCCGCTTCGCCCCGGGCACGGCGCCGGGCCACTGCTGGCAGTACTCGCGAAACGGCGCGACCGGCACGCTCGCCCGGCGGCCCCTGAAGCTCGACGGCGCGGACGGCGTCCACGCGGTGGTGTTCGACTTCGGCCCAGGCGTCTTCGGCATCGACTGGGACTGAGCCGTACCTGGACGGCCGACCCTTCCGGTACGCAGGCCGACCGTTTCGGTACGGCGTCAGGGCAGGCGGGCCGCCGCGAGGGTGGCGAGTTCCGTGCGGTTCGCGATGCCGAGCTTCGCGTACACGTGCGCCAGGTGGGTCTTCACCGTGCCGCGGCTCATGAACAGCCGGGTGCCGATCTCCGGGTTCGTGCAGCCCTCGGCCGCCAGCTTCACGACCTCGAGCTCCGTCGGCGTCAGGCTGCCCCAGCCGCTCGACGGGCGGCCGCGGCTGCCGCGGGCCCGGCGGACGAACGCCACCACGTCGTCCAGCTCCATCGGCGGCTCGGCGGTCACCAGGCCGAGCGCGTCCAGCTCCGCCTGCGCGGACGGACGGCGAGGCACCCCCAGCTCCGCCCGGGCCTGCGACGCCGACCCGAGCACGCGAGCGGCGTCGGCCTCGCGGCCGGTGCGCGCGAGCAGCGTCGTCAAAGCGTCGAGACTGGCCAGGACGCCCAGCCGGAGGCCGTGGTCGAGGCGCAGGGTCAGGGCTTCGTGGTGCAGCTCGGCGGCCTGCTCCGGCTCCGCGAGGTACCCCTGCTGGTCCAAAGCCTCGGCCAGCGGCGACGGCAGCGACCAGCGGCGGGTCAGCTCGACGGCGGTGGCCAGCACCTGCGCGGCCTCGTCCACCCGCCCGAGCGCGCGCAACAGAGCACCGCGTTCGGGCAGCCCCTGCGCGGCCATGTACGTCCCGGGCACGGCTTCGCGCTCGAACCAGCGCAACGCCTCTTCGGCCTCGCCTCGCCGCCAATGCAGCTCGCCCAGCACGCCGGCCATGCCGGGGACGAAGACGTCACCCGCCGTCTCGACCAGCCGCAGGAACGGCTCCATCACCCGGAACGCGGCGTCGACGTCCCCGGCCAGGCCATGCACCCGGGCCAGCTGGCACAGGGTCGTGTTGACCCGGTGGAAGTCTCCGAGCGGCGCGGCGACGTCGACAGCCTGCGAGGCGAGTTCGCGCGCCCGCGGCAGGTCCGCCGCGGCCAGCGCACTCGCCGACTGCACACTGAGGACGGTCGAGGCGAGGCCGCGGTCTCCGCGCCGGAGCAGGCCCTCGGCCGCTTCGGCCAGGAGCGGTGCCGCTTCGTCGTGGCGGTCGCGGATGGTGTGGATGATTCCGCGCAGCATCACCGCGCTGTCCCGCGCGAAGCCGTCGGCTTCCTTCCCGGCTTCGACGGCGAGGTCCCACGCCGTGTCCAAGTCCGTGTACAGGTGCCCCAGCGCGGTCAGGGACAGGCATCGCGCACGCAGGTCCGCTTCGCCGAGCTCGGTGGCGAGCTCCAGGCCCTGCCGCGCGGCTTCGACGTCGAACGGTGCCGTCGTGTCCGCGATCAGGCCCATCCCGGTCAGCAGCCGGGCCTGCAGCGGCGTCCGGTCGTCCGGGCACCGGGCCACCGCGCGCTTGAGGTAGGCCAGGCCCTCGTGGCCGCGGCCGTGCAGGTTCCACAGCCACGCGACGGCGGCGGCGAGCCGGCGGCCCCGCGCGGGATCTTCCTGCGCCAGCCCCCATTCCAGGGCCGCGCGCAGGTTGTCGCGCTCGGGCTGTACCCGGGCGCGCCAGGCGTCCTTGTCCCGGTCGAGCTCGGGCTCGGCGGCTTCGGCCAGCGCCAGGTAGTGATCGAGGTGCCGGTCGCGGAACGCGGCGGTCTCCCCCGCCTCGGCCAGCCGCGCCGCCGCGTACTCGCGGAGAGTCTCCAACAGCCGGTAGCGGCCGTCTTCGGCCAGGACAAGGGACTTGTCGACGAGCCGGCCGAGCGCGGGCAGCACGGCCGGGCCGCCCGCCGCGTCCAGGGTGAACCCGCCGGCGAACACCGCGAGCCGCCGGAACACCGCCCGGTCGCGCTCGTCGAGCTGGTCGTGGCTCCACGCGATCGAGCCTTCGAGGGTTCGCTGCCGCGCCGGCACCCCGCGCGGACCGCGGGTGAGCAGGGCGAACCGGTCCTCGAGACCGGCGTCGATCTGGTGCGGGGTCAGGGTTCCGAGCCACGCCGCGGCCAGCTCGACGGCCAGCGGGATGCCGTCGAGCCGGGTGCAAATCGACCGGACGGCCGCCGCGCTGGAAGCGTCCAGGGTGAACAGCGGCCGGACCGCGCCCGCGCGCTCGACGAACAGCGCGACGGCCTCCTCGACGGCCAGCGGCGGCACCCGCCACACCGTCTCCCCCGGCACGTCCAGCGGCTCCCGGCTGGTCGTCAGCACGGCGGCTTCGGGGCAGGACCGCAGCAGCTCGACCGCGACCTCGGCGGCGCCGTCGAGGACGTGCTCGCAGTTGTCGAGGCAGAGCAGCACGCGGCGGTCGCGCAGTTCCGTCGCGACCGAGCGGGCCGCGCCGGCCTGGGGCTCCACCGGCACGCCGAGCGTCGCGGCGACCTGCTCGGCGACCTCGGTGACGGCGTCGAGCTCCACCCACCAGACGCCGTCGGGCCACTCGGTGCTCGCGGCGACCTGGGCGGCCAGCCGCGTCTTGCCGCTGCCGCCGGGCCCGGAGAGGGTCACCAGGCGCGTCCCCGCCAGCAGCCGCCGGACCTCGGCGACTTCGGTGTCGCGGCCGACGAACCCGGTCAGCTGGACCGGGAGGTTGTTCGGGACGGCGTCGAGCGAGCGCAGCGGCCCGGGTGTCTCGCCGAGCTCGAAAACGCGCTCAGGCGCGGTGAGGTCCGGCAGGCGGTGGACGCCGAGGTCATGCAGCGTGACGGCGTCCCCGAGGGCCGCCGCGGTGCGGGCCGACACGAGGATCCGGCCGCCTTCGGCCAGCGCGCGCAGCTGGGCGCAGCGGCGGACGGCGGCGCCGGTGGGCGTGCCGTCGTCGCGCATCAGCACGTCGCCGGTGTGCACGGCCGCCGGGCCGGTGGTCAGGGTCGCGAGCGCCTCGTCCGGGGTCGCGAAGACGACCGGGGCGGCGTCGGCGGCGCAGACGATCGTGACCGTGCCGGCCGGGAGCAGTTTCGTCGCAGTCATGGCCCGGTCAGTCTGCCAGCGGATCTCGGCCAGGTGGCCGATGTTGCGGCGGTCGGCGCCTGCGATTTTCGAACGGTGGAGACGTTCGAGGAACTGCTGGCCCGCTGGCGGGACGCCGACGCCGATGGCGACACCGAGGCGCTGGCGCCGCTGCTCGCCGACGGCTTCCGCGGCGACGGCCCGGCCGGGCGCGTGCTCGGCAAGGACGGCTGGCCCGGCCGCGTCCCGGCGGGCGCGTTCCGGTGGACGCGCCTGCAGGTGACGCCGTCGGTCGGCGTCGCGACCGGGCACCGCGACGGCGTCGCCTGCACGGTGGTCGCCGAACGCCGGGATGGACGTTGGCGGGTCGTCAACGTCCAGTGTGGGTCATGACCGCTTTTCGGGGGTCCGGGTGGCGGAGCCCCCGGCCCGAGGCGAAGCCTCGGTTGTCACTGGAGCTTCGTGCGCAGCACCTTTCCCGTCGCGTTGCGCGGCAGCTCGTCCAGGAACTCGACGTCGCGGGGCACCTTGTAGCGGGCCAGGTTCGCCTTGACGTAGTCGCGGATCTCGTCGGCGTCGAGGTCGGCGCCGTCGGCTTTGACCACGAACGCCTTCAGCCGCTGCCCGAACTCCGGGTCCTCGACCCCGACCACCGCCGCCTC
Source organism: Amycolatopsis plumensis (assembly GCF_042652605.1). Classification (NCBI taxonomy): domain Bacteria; kingdom Bacillati; phylum Actinomycetota; class Actinomycetes; order Pseudonocardiales; family Pseudonocardiaceae; genus Amycolatopsis; species Amycolatopsis plumensis. The sequence continues at coordinate 503,316 of NZ_JBHSJY010000001.1, forward strand.
GATCACGTCTTCGCGCTCGACCAGCAGGTTCTCCACCTCGATCGGGAACACGTTCTCGCCGCCGGAAACGATCATCTCGTCGTCGCGGCCGTCGATGAACAGCAGGCCGTCCTCGTCGAAGTGGCCGACGTCGCCGCTGGAGAGCAGGCCGTCGATGATCTCCTTGTGGCGGCCGTCGGTGTAGCCGCCGAAGCTGAGCCCGCTGCCGACGAACACGCGTCCCGTCACGTGCGGTTTGGTGATCTTCACGCCCTTTTCGTCGTACAGCGCCACCTTGCAGCCCACCGGCGCACGGCCGACGGTGCCGGGCGCCTTCGCCCAGTCCTCCGGCGTCGCGACCGTCGCCACCGCGACCTCGGTGGAGCCGTAGAGGTTGTGCACGACCGGGCCGAACGCCTCGTTAGCCCGGTTGCCCAGGTCCGGCGAGAGCGCCGAGCCGGCGACGAAGATGATCCGCAGCGCCGAGGTGTCGTACTTCTCGCGGACGTCCTTCGGGAGGTCGACGATGCGCTGGAGCATGGTCGGCACCAGCACGAGCGCGGTGCACTTGTGCTCGGCGACGCCGCGCAGCGCCTCTTCGGGGTGGAACTTGCGCCGCATCACGACCTTCGAGCCGAGCGCGAAGGACAGGATGAACTGCGAGAGGCCGGTGCCGTGGAACAGCGGCGCGCCCATGTAGGTGGCCTCGTTCGACCGCAGCGGGATCCGGTCGAGGAACTGCGCCGAGGCCAGCGCGGAGGTGTGCGGCCGCGGTGCGCCCTTCGGCGTGCCGGTGGTGCCGCTTGTCAGCAGCACGAACCCGCCGGGCTTGGCCGGCGCGGGCCACGGCCGGTCGTCGGTGCTGGCGATGATCTCCGACAGCACCGGCACGTCCCGGTCGGCCAGGTCGCTGTCCGGGTCCACCCACGCGAGGTAGCGGTCGACGCCCTCGGGGATGGCGTCGAGCAGGCCGGTGAACTCCTGGTCGTAGACGAGCGCGGTGACGCCTTCGCGCTTCGCGACGTCGGCCAGCTGCGGCTTCGCGAACCCGGTGTTCATCAGCAGCAGGCGAACGCCGAGCTTGCCCGACGCGGCCATCGTGATGACCAGCCCGCGGTGGTCCCGGCACAGCGCGGCGACGACCTGGCCCGGCTTGATCCCGCGCTCGGACCAGGCCCTGGCCAGCGCGTTCGACTGGTCGTCGAGCTGCTTGTAGGTGAGCGGGCCGAGCTCGTCGACGATGCCGACGGCGGCCGGGTCGCGACGGGCGGAGATGTGGTTCGCGCCGGCGAACGGGCCGAACTTCCGCAACGCGACCAGCGAACGCACGCCCTCGTCGACCCGGGGGAAGGGAACGAGGCCCGCGCGTCGCATCACGTCGACGCTGCGCACCGTCTCGGTCACCTTGTCCGCCACCGTGGTGGCGAGCGCGACCAGGCTCATCCGGGCACCTCCGTTGCTGCGGGGAGAGAGCTGACGCCGTACCGGCGGTATGGGAGCTACTGGAGAGTAAACCAAGGGTAGGCCGAACGCACCAGCCCGCGAGCGAGCGGAAACTGTCGGTGGTGGTCGGCATGATGTTCACGTGCAGGTGATCGCGGGACGAGAGGAGGACGGGAGCTTCAGCGTGCACACGCCGTCGTCGACGGTGAACGGCCTGGACGAGACGGCTTTCGCGGGGCTGGCGCGGGAGCTGGAGGCGTCGATGGCGCCGCGATGGGTGTTCCCCTCGGTGGAGCGGACGTACCCGGTGCTCATGGCGGCCGGGCTGCGGGTGCGGCGATGCTACGACCTCGAGCTGGCCGAGGGGCTGCTGCTGGCGTACGAGGGCGCGGAGGACCAGTCGCGGAGCCTGCGCGCGGCCTGGGCCAAGGCGAACGGCGAAGAACCGCCGGCCGAACAGTCCGCTGTCGAGCAGGCGCAGCCGACGCTGTTCGAGACCCGGGTGCCGACGCTGCCCGAGGGCGTGACGGTCGTCACGGCGGTGCGGCGCGTCCTCGCGGAGCAGGAGCGGCGGGTGGCGGCCACCGAGCACCCGGACCGGATGCGGGTGCTGCTGGCCGCGGAGTCGGCGAGCGCGCTGGCCGCGGCGGAGATGTCGGCCGACGGCCTGCCGTGGCGGGCCGACGTGCACGAGGCGCTGCTGGCGGCCCGGCTGGGGCCGCGCGTGCCGGCCGGGCAGCGGCCGAAGGCGCTGGTCGAGCTGGCGGCGAAGATCAGCGAGGCGTTCGGCGGGCGGCCGGTGAACCCGGACTCGCCGCCGAGCGTGGTCCGGGCACTGGCCCGCGAGGGGATCGAGGTGCCGGCGGCGCGGAAGTACCTGCTGAAGGGGATCGACCACCCGGCGGTCGGGCCGTTGCTGGAGTACAAGGAGCTTTCGCGGCTGTACACCGCGAACGGCTGGGCGTGGCTCGAAGAGTGGGTCAGCGACGGCCGGTTCCGGCCGCACTACGTGGTCGGCGGGGTGGTGTCCGGCCGGTGGGCCAGCCGCGGCGGCGGGGCGCTGCAGATCCCGAAGGTGCTGCGGACGTGCGTCCGGGCGGACCCGGGCTGGAAGCTCGTGGTGGCCGACGCCGCCCAGCTGGAGCCCCGGGTGCTCACCGCGCTGTCGGGCGACCGCCGGCTCGCCGACGTCGCGGCGGCGACGGACCTGTACGCGCGGCTGGGCGAGGCGTTGTTCTCCGGCGCCCGCTGGGTGCCGGCGGCCAACGACGACCGCGACGACCGCGCGCGGGCGAAGATCGCGATGCTGTCGGCGATGTACGGGGGCACGGCCGGCGAAGCGGGGCCACTGCTGGGGTTGCTGCGGCAGCGCTTCCCGGACGCGGTGTCCTATGTGGAGCGTGCGGCGCAGGCCGGCGAGCGCGGCGAGCGGGTCCGGTCCCGGCTGGGCCGCACTTCACCCGCGCCGTCGGCGGCTTGGCGAGCATTGACGGGCGGGTTGGCCTCGGACGAGGCGGCGGAGCTGAAGGCACGCCGGGCCTCGCGCGGCTGGGGTCGGTTCACCCGCAACTTCGTGGTCCAGGCGAGCGCGGCGGACATGACGGCGGTCATGCTGGCCACGCTGCGCACCCGCTTGCCCGCACCCGCCCACTTGGTGTTCTTCCAGCACGACGAGGTGATCGTGCACACCCCGGCCGAGCTGGCCGCCTCCGTCGCCCGGTCCATCGAAGACTCGGTGACGGAGGCGGCCCGGATGCTGTTCGGCCCGGCCTGCCCGGTCCGGTTCCCGATGCAGACCGCCGCGGTCGACACCTACGCCGACGCCAAATAGCGAGTGATGCCCCGCCAATCACGCGAGAAGCCCGCCCAGTCACGCGAGATCGCCGTCCGATCACGCGGCCGCTACGGGAACATCGGCAGTGTCTGGGTCACGACGTCCTGGTTCGGCAGCGTCCTCCCCGGGTTGCCGCGGAAGTCCGTCCACACCGGGTGCAGCCGGAAGTCCGCGCCCACCGCCACGGCCGTGTAGTCGCCGATGAACACGCCCTGCAGCTCCTTGCCCGTCTCCGCTCCCGTCGAGACGAACTGGACCTGCGGGTTCGCCGTCTGCGTGGTGATCCGGCGAAGCGGGGACAAGCCGTCGCCCCAGCCGGTCGCGTACGCGTAGTCCAGGCCGATGCCGTTCGGGTCGTAGGCGCGCGTGTACGTCGTCACCGCGACTCGCCCGGCGAACGCCGCCACCGCCGGGAACACCTCGTCGGCGCCCGTGCCGATCTTCACCGGCTTCGACCAGCCGTGCCGGCCGTCGGACCCGCTGAGGAACGCGTCCCCGTTCGTCTTCACCGACTCGCCGTCGCGGTACGTGCCGTTGCGGTCGTCGGCCCAGGTCACCCACAGGTGGTCGGTCACGCGGTCGTACGTCAGCTGCGGGAAGCTGTTGACGCGGAAGTTCTCGCCGGTCAGGGCGTTGTTGGCGACGTCTTCGTCGACCGGGAAGTCGAAGTCGAGCCCCACCTCGGTGTGCCGGAAGGTCCGGCCGCCGTCGCGGGAGGTCGCCACGACGACCGCGTCGTGGTCGGCGGGCTGATCGCACGCGGCCGTCGCGCACACCGACGTCTCGTACGCGACCTGAAGCGTCCCGTCGCGGGTGACCACCGGGTTCGAGCCGCTGCCGAACGGCGTGATGCCGCCGTGGAACCCGGTCAGCGACGGCGAAATCCGCCGCATCGGCGACCACGTCCGGCCGAAGTCGCGGGACTTCGACAGCACGATCGGCGATTCGACGAACGCGCCGGACGCGTCGTAGGTGAACTGCGTCCAGGTCACGTAGACGTCCCCGGTCACCGGGTCGGCGGCGATCCACTCCTTGTCGTTGAAGATGTTCGTGGGTGTCGGCGTGCCGGCGGGCGTCACGCCGTCGAGGTGCAGGATCGCCGGGTCGCCGAAGCTGCGGCCGCCGTCGTGGGACACCGACACCGCGATGCCGCTGGCGAGCTGCTGGTCGTCCGGCACCGCCGCGCGGCTGAACACGAGCGTCGCGTAGTAGACGGTGCCGTGCGGCCCGAACGCGATCGCCGGGTCACCCGCCGCGTCCATATAGGACAGCGGCGCCGAAGCCCCGGTCGGGTAGTCGAGGTGCGGCAGCTGGACGTTCGCCCAGCTCCGGCCGCCGTCGAACGAGGTGTAGGCGAAGCCACCGGAGTCGTTGCGGGCCTCGCGCGTGTTGTACAGCCGGTAGTCGTTCGCCCCGGCGACGATGTTGCGCGGGTTCTCCGGGTTGACGGCGACGGTGGTCTCGTTCTGGGCCGTGCTGCACCCGGTCTGGCTACCGGTCGGCACGATGGTGTCCCCGTCGATGACGTCGGTGTTCGGCGCGAGCGGCCGGTACGGGTTCGGCTTGCCGAGGTAGCTCTGGCAGAGCGCGGACAGCGCGGGGTCGTCGCTGTCTTCGTCCTCCCCCTCGGCGAACTGCTCCTTGAGCAGCGGGTTCGGGACGTCGTGCCGAGCCTCGGCCGCGTGCGCGGCGGGGGTCAGGAGGAACGGCAGGAGGAGCGCGGCGCAGGCGACGACGATTCTCCGTTTGGCGGACGAAACACCCAAGGACATCGGAAAGTCCTTTCCCAGGAAGTTCTCCAGCCGACCCAGGCTTGACCGGCGAAACCGCGCGGTCAACCGACGGAAGTGGGGAGCCGGACATACCCGGCGTCACCCCAGTGCGTCGTCCAAAGCCTTCGTGATCCGCTTCAGGGACACCGGATGCGCCGTTCCCAGCGTTTGCGCGAAGAACGAAACTCGCAGTTCCTCGATCATCCACCGCACCTCGCGCAACGCCGGTGACGACGTTCCCGGCGGCAGCGATGCCAAGGCATCGGAGTACTCCCGGGTGATCCACGCGATGTCCGCCGTCCGCTGCAGGTCGCGGGTCGGCTCCGAAACCAGTTTCTCCAGCCGTCGGGAAATTCCCTGCAGATAGCGCACCACGTGACGCAGCCGCGCCGCGCCCGTCTCCGTCACGAAGCCCGGGTACACCAGACCCGCCAGCTGGGCGCGGATGTCCGCCAGGGAGTCCGCCGGACCACGGGTCGACGACAGCTGGACCTCGACGTCGTTCGCCGCGCGGAGGATCTTCTCCACGTCCGTCAGCACCGCCAGCACTTCCTGGTGCAGGCCCGCCCGGACCTTCTCCAGCAGCACCTTGAAGCCGGTCTCGTCGAACACCGGGCCGCCGCCGGCCGCCATCAGGGCGTCAACCGCGCAGTCGACGCAGTCCTCGAGCAAGGCCGCGACGCTGCCGTGCGGGTTGCGGTTCAGCATCAGCTTCGACGAATTGGACAGCGACCGCGTGATGAACTTCATCGGCGAGTTCAGGTTCAGCCGCAGCATCCGCCGCGTGCCCGCCCACATCGCGTGTTCCTGCTCGGCCGGGGTGTCCAGCAGGCGCACCGCCACCGACGCGCCCTCGTCGACCAGCGCCGGGTACGCCTTGACGTCGTGCCCGCGCTGGGTCGACTCGAACACCTTCGGCAGCGAGCCGAACGACGGTTTCGTCAGCCCGGCCTTCTCGAGGGTGTTGGCCGCCTTGGAGATCGTCGCGCGGACCTTCGGCGCCAGCCGCCGCTGCAGCTCCGCGATGTCCTTGCCTTCGGCGACGCGCTTACCGCGCTCGTCGACCACGCGGAACGTCATCTTCAGGTGCTCGGGCACCGACGAAAGGTCCCAGTCCGCATACGGCACCGTGATCCCGCGCAGCGCCCGCAGCTCGCGGCCGAGCACCTCCAGCAGCGGACCGTCCGAAGGGGACACTCGCGAAAGGACGTCCCGCGCGGTGTCCGGCGCCGGGACGAAGTTGCGGCGCAACGCCTTCGGCAGCGACTTGATCAGCTGCGTCACCAGCTCCCCGCGCAGGCCGGGGACCTGCCAGTCGAAGCCGTCCGGCGTCACCTGGTTCAGCACCGGCAACGGGATGTGCACGGTGACGCCGTCGGCGTCCGCGCCCGGCTCGAACTGGTAGGTCAGCTTGAAGACCTGCGTGCCCTGCGTCCACGAGTCCGGGTAGTCACCCTCGCGGACGCTGCCCGCGGACTCGTTGATCAGCATGGACTTCTCGAACGACAGCAGGTCCGGGTCGGTGTGGCGGGCTTTCTTCCACCAGCTGTCGAAGTGGCGCACCGAGACGACGTCCGCCGGGACCCGGGCGTCGTAGAACTCGTACAGCGTCTGGTCGTCGACCAGGATGTCGCGCCGCCGCGCGCGGTTCTCGAGGTCTTCGACCTCCTCCAGTAGCGCGCGGTTCTCGGCGAAGAAGTGGTGGCGCGTCTGCCAATCCCCCTCGACCAGCGCGTGCCGGATGAACAGCGCCCGCGACATCTCCGGGTCGATCCGGCCGTAGTTGACGCGGCGGTCGGCGATCAGCGGGACGCCGTACAGCGTCACCTTCTCGGTCGCGATCACCGCGCCCTGCTTGCGTTCCCAGTGCGGCTCGGAATACGACCGCTTGACGACGTGCTGGGCCAGCGGCTCGACCCACTCGGGTTCGATGCGCGCGTTGACCCGCGCCCACAGCCGGGACGTCTCGACCAGCTCCGCCGACATCACCCAGCGCGGCTGCTTCTTGAACAACGCCGACCCCGGGAACACGCCGAACCGGGCACCCCGCGCGCCCAGGTAGTCGCCCTTGGCCGGGTCCTTGAGCCCGATGTGCGAGAGCAGCCCGGCGATCAGCGACGTGTGCACGCGCTGCGGGTCGGCCGGTGCCGTGTTCGTGTTCAGCGAGATGCCGAGCGACTTGGCCAGCTGGCGCAGCTGGCTGAAGATGTCCTGCCACTCGCGCAGGCGCAGGTAGTTCAGGTACTCGGTGCGGCACATGCGCCGGAACTGGTTGCCGGACAACGCTTTTTGCTGCTCGGCGACGTACTCCCACAGGTTCAGGTAGGCGAGGAAGTCCGACGTCGGGTCGGCGAACCGCGCGTGCTGGGCGTCGGCCGCCTGCTGCTTCTCGGCCGGGCGCTCGCGCGGGTCCTGAATGGACAAGCCCGCCGCGATGATCATCACTTCGCGGACGCAGCCGTTCTTCGCCGCCTCCAGCACCATCCGGCCCATCCGCGGGTCGACGGGCAGCTGCGCGAGCTTGCGGCCGATGTCGGTGAGCCGCCGATCGGAGGAACTGACGCTGTCGAACGCGCCGAGTTCCTGCAGCAGGCCGATGCCGTCGCTGACCTGGCGGCGGTCCGGCGGTTCGACGAACGGGAACGCGGCGATGTCGCCGAGGCCCAGCGAAGTCATCTGGAGGATGACCGACGCGAGGTTGGTCCGCAGGATTTCGGGATCGGTGAACTCGGGCCGGCTCTCGAAGTCCTCTTCGGAATAGAGCCGGATGCAAATGCCGTCGGACGTCCGGCCGCAGCGGCCCTTGCGCTGGTTCGCCGACGCCTGCGACACCGGCTCGATCGGCAGCCGCTGCACCTTCGTGCGGTGGCTGTAGCGCGAGATCCGCGCGGTGCCCGGGTCGACGACGTACTTGATGCCCGGCACGGTCAGCGACGTCTCGGCGACGTTCGTCGCGAGCACCACCCGGCGCCCGGTGTGGGATTGGAAGATGCGCTGCTGCTCGGCCGACGACAGCCGTGCGTACAGCGGCAGGACCTCGGTGTTGCGCAGGTTCGCGCGGTTGAGGACGTCGGCGGTGTCGCGGATCTCGCGCTCGCCGGAGAGGAACACCAGGATGTCGCCGGGCCCTTCGGCGCAGAGCTCCTCGACGGCGTCGAGGATGCCCTGGGTCTGGTCGCGTTCGTCGGCGTCTTCCGAGGGGTCGTCGGGGTCGACCAGCGGCCGGTAGCGCACCTCGACCGGGTACGTCCGGCCGGAGACCTCGACGATCGGCGCGTCGTCGAAGTGCTTCGAGAACCGCTCCGGGTCGATCGTGGCCGAGGTGATGATGACCTTGAGGTCGGGGCGGCGCGGCAGCAGCTGCTTGAGGTAGCCGAGGATGAAATCGATGTTGAGGCTGCGCTCGTGGGCCTCGTCGATGATCAGCGTGTCGTACTGGCGCAGGGACCGGTCGGTCTGGATCTCGGCCAGCAGGATGCCGTCGGTCATCAGCTTGACCAACGTGTCCTGCCCGGACTGGTCGGTGAACCGGACCTTGTAGCCGACGGCGTCGCCGAGCTCGGTGTGCAGTTCGCTCGCGATCCGGTCGGCGACCGTGCGCGCGGCCAGCCGCCGGGGCTGGGTGTGCCCGATCTGGCCGCGGATGCCGCGGCCGAGCTCGAGGCAGATCTTCGGCAGCTGGGTGGTCTTGCCCGAGCCGGTCTCCCCCGCGACGATCACGACCTGGTGCTTGTCGATCGCGGCGGCGATCTCGTCCTTGAGCTTGCTGACCGGCAGCTCTTCGGGGTATTCGATCTTGGGCACGCTCTCGCGCCGCGACTGGACGCGCAGCTCCGCCTTGTCGACGTCGGCGGCGATCTGCGCGAGCACGGAGTCGCGGTTGCGGGCCTTGCGGGCGCCTTCGAGCCGGCGACGCAGCCGCTGCTCGTCGCGCGGCATCAGCTCGGGCAGGCGCGCACGCAGCGCTTCAAAGGGAGATGGCGTGGACATTCTTGGGCCAAGGATAGCCGTGCGTGACGAACCCGGCCTCCGAATATCCCCGGCGCGTGACCGGGCGCACGCCGAAGGCCCCCTCGCGGGCGGCGAGAGGGCCTTCGAATACGCGCGTCAGCCGGGCTGGCCGGGCTGCTGCGGCGGCTGGACCGGCGCCGGCTGCGGCGCCTTCTTGGCCCGGCCGAGCGCCACCGACCCGCCGATCAGCGCGAGGCCGACCAGGCCGAGGACGATGCCGAACAGCGGCTGCATGTCGCTGGCCCAGGACAGGATCCGGAACTCGTAGTCGAACTGCTCGAGGATGATCGTGCCGAACCCGAGCACGGCGCACAGCACGCCGATCCGCATCATGATCGAAGACATGGGAAAACCCCCTCGTGAAAGGACTGATGGAACCACCGGTCCGTCCCCGAGCGGCCGTGGCGAGGCAGAACCGTAGCGGCCCCGGACCCCGCTGTCGCCGGAATTCCCGATTCGTTACCTCACGTACGCTGCACCGAATCCGGCCCCAGGTCGGCGAGCGTGCGGTGGCCGGACAAACCCATGGTCAGGTCGAAGTCCGCCAGCAGGCTGCGCAGGACGTGCCGCACGCCGTCCTCGCCCGCGTGGGCCAGGCCGTACACCCACGGGCGGCCGACCAGGACCGCCCGCGCGCCCAGGGCCAGCGCCTTGAGCACGTCGGCCCCGGTGCGGATCCCCGAGTCGAACAGCACCTCCATCCGGTCGCCGACCGCCGCGACGATGCCCGGGAGGGCCTCCAGGGCGCCGAGCGCGCCGTCGACCTGGCGGCCGCCGTGGTTCGAGACGACGATGCCGTCCATGCCCGCCTCGGCCGCGCGGCGCGCGTCCCCGACGTGCTGGATGCCCTTGAGCACGATCGGGCCGTCCCAGTGCTCGCGCAGGAACGGCAGCTGGTCCCAGGTCCGGTCGGTGCCGGTGAGCATGCCGATCCAGCGCAGGATCGCCATGTTCAGGTCCTCCTCCGGCGTCTTCTCCAGCAGGCCGCGGAACACCGGGTCGGTGAACGGGACGGCGCAGCCCTCGCCCTTGAGGAACGGCAGGTACGCCTGGTCCAGATCGGACGGTCGCCAAGCCAGCGTCCACGTGTCGAGGGTGACGACCAGCGCGGTGTACCCGGCGTTCTTCGCCCGGGTCAGCAGGCTCGCGCAGACGTCGTTGTCGCCGGGCCAGTACAGCTGGAACCAGCGCGGGCCGTCGCCGTTGGCCGCGGCGACGTCCTCGATCCCGGTCGACGACGCCGTGGAGAGGATGAACGGCAGGCCGACCGACGCGGCGGCGCGGGCGGTCGCGGACTCGGCGTCCGGGTGGACGATCGACTGGACGCCGACCGGCGCGACGGCCACCGGCGCCGGCAGCCGGGTGCCCAGCACCGTCGTGGCCAGGTCGCGGTCGGTGGCACCGGTGAGCATCCGGGGCACGATCCGCCAGCGGTCGAACGCCTCGCGGTTGGCGCGGGCGGTCGCGCCGGAGCCGGCCGCACCCGCGACGTAGGAGAACGGCCCGGCCGCCATGATCTCGCGGGCCGACGCCTCGAGCTTCGTCGCGTCGGTCGAGCACGGCGGCAGCTGACCACCGAGTCCCTGCAGGTAGATCTCGTTCTGGTAGCTGCCGAAGCGTTCGGTCACGGTTGCCTCCTCGCGTTCGAGGGGGCACTGTACCCGCCGGTAGTTCACCCGGCGCCGGGAAGTGACCGGCGGGTAACCTGAGCCGCGTCGACGTCCCTCCGAAGGAGCCGCCATGCGCGCGTACGACGTGGTCCTGTTCGGCGCCACCGGGTTCACCGGCGGCCTGACCGCCGAGTACCTGGCCCGGAACGCACCGGCCGGCTTGCGCTGGGCGCTGGCCGGGCGCAACCGGGGCAAGCTCGAAGCCGTCCGGGCGCGGCTGGCGGAGATCGACGACCGGTTCGGCGCGCTCGACCTGCTCGTCGCCGACTCCGGCGACCGGGCGTCGCTGGAGGCGGTCGCCTCGTCGGCGAAGGTGGTGATCACGACCGTCGGCCCGTACCTGACGCACGGCGAGCCGCTGGTGGCCGCGTGCGCCGAGGCGGGCACCGACTACGTCGACCTGACCGGCGAGCCCGAGTTCGTCGACCGGATGTACCTCGCGCACGACCGGCGGGCCCGCGAGACCGGCGCCCGGCTGGTGCACGCGTGCGGGTTCGACTCGATCCCGCACGACCTCGGCGCGTGGTTCACCGTGCGGCAGCTGCCCGAAGGCGTGCCGCTGCAGGTCGACGGCTACGTCCGGGCCGGCGGGGTCCCCTCGGGCGGCACGTTCCTCAGCGCGCTGACCATCATGTCCCGCCTGCCGGCCGGGGCACGGGCGGCCCGCGAGCGGGCGGCGGCCGAGCCGCGGCCGGCCGGGCGGTTCGCGCGCGCCCCGCTCGGGCGCCCGCACCGGGTCGCCGACCCCGGCTGGTGGGCGGTGCCGCTGCCGACGATCGACGCCGAGGTCGTCCGCCGGTCGGCGGCCGCGTCCGCGCGGTACGGGCCGGACTTCACCTACCGGCACTTCGCCGCGGTGAAGCACCTGCCGGTGCTGGCGGGCGGCGTGGCCGGGGCGGGCGCCCTGCTCGCCGCGGCGCAGGTCCCACCGGCCCGGCGCGCGCTGTCCCGGCTGCTGACACCGGGCAACGGCCCGAGCCCCGAGCGGCGCGCGCGGTCGTGGTTCTCGGTGCGGTTCGTGGGCGAGGGCGGCGGCTCCCGGGTGGTGACGGAGGTCTCCGGCGGCGACCCGGGCTACGACGAGACGGCGAAGATGCTCGCGGAGTCGGCGCTGTGCCTGGCGACGGACGAGCTTCCCCCGACTTCCGGCCAGGTGACCCCGGCGACCGCGATGGGCGGCGCGCTGGTGGACCGGCTCACCAAGGCGGGGATCCGGTTCACGACGCTTTGACGTTTCACGCTTTCACAGTGCACGAGCGTGAAATTCCGGCGCTGTGATGAATCTTCTGACGGTCCTGTTCCGCGGTTAGCGTCGATCGGGTTCTCCCTTTCCCCTTCGCGTTTCCCAAGGAGCGTCATGAGATTGCCCCAACGGTTCGCCGCGCTCGGCGGCGCGACGGCGGCGGGCATGGTGGTGGTCGGCATCGCCGTCGCCGCGCCCGCGCAGCCCGCCCCCGTGCCCCCGCCGTCCGCCGCGCAGGCACAGGCCAACGCCACCGGCGCCGCCGCCGGCCTGGTCGCCGCCCGCCCCGCCGCCCTGCACGCCGGCAAGCACGACAAGTTCGTCCAGCGGGACGTCCGGTCGGCGGCCGGGCTGTCGTACGTGGTCTACGACCGCACCTACGACGGGCTGCCGGTGATCGGCGGCGACCTGGTCATCGCCACCGACGCCGCCGGCACGGTGAAGACCACGTCCGTCGCGCAGGAGCAGGCGCTCGGGGACCTCGACGTCCACGGCGCGAAACTGACCGCCGCGCAGGCCGAGGCCGTGGCCCGCAAGCAGCTCCGCGGGCCCAAGAGCCTGCCGGGCGGGCAGCTCGTCGTGGTCGCCGACGGCGCCGGGCGGCTCGCCTACGAGAGCAACGTCGAAGGCACCGACGAACACGGCGAGCCGAGCAGCCTGAGCGTCTACGTCGACGCGGTGGACGGGCGCGTCCTGCGGACGGTCCAGCACCTGGCCGCGGGGACCGGCACCGGCAACTGGAACGGCCCGTCGCTGCCCCTGAACACCACCAAGTCCGGCAGCACGTACTCGATGGCCGACCCGAACACGCCGAACCTCGACTGCCGCAACTACAGCAGCGACTCCGTCCTGACCGGACCGGACGACAGCTGGGGCAACGGCACCGGCACGAACATCGAAACCGGCTGCGCGGACGCGCTGTTCGTCGCGCAGACCGAGAAGAAGATGCTCTCGGAATGGGTGGGCCGCAACGGCTTCACCGGCAACGGCGGCGCGTGGAAGATCCGCGTCGGGCTCGACGACGAGAACGCGTACTACTACAACTCGCGCCCGGCGTACGTGAACCTCGGGCACAACCCGAGCGGCGAGTGGGTCGGCTCGCTGGACATCCTCGGCCACGAGATGGGCCACGGCATCGACGACTACTCCGGCTCCGGCGGCTTCTCCGGCGGCGGCACGCAGGAGTTCATCGCGGACACCTTCGGCACGGCGACGGAGTTCTACGCGAACGAGCCGTCCCAGTACGACCCGCCGGACTACGCGATCGGCGAGGAGGTCAACCTGGTCGGCACCGGAGCGATCCGGTACATGTACGACCCGTCGAAGGTCGGCGACCCGAACTGCTACTCCAGCTCGACGCCCAACGCCGAGGTGCACAAGGCGGCCGGGCCCGGCGACCACTGGTTCTACCTGTTCGCCGAGGGCAGCAACCCGGCGAACGGGCAGCCGACGAGCTCCACGTGCAACAACAGCACGGTGGCGGGCATCGGCATCCGCAAGGCGATCAACATCATGCACGGCGCCGTGCAGCTGAAGACGTCCGGCAGTTCGTACCTGCGCTACCGGACGTGGACGCTGCAGGCCGCGAAGAACCTGTACCCGAACAGCTGCGCCGAATTCGACGCGGTGAAGGCCGCGTGGAACGCGGTGAGCGTCCCGGCGCAGCCCGGTGACCCGACGTGCACCGGCACCCCGCCGACCACGACCACGCCCCCGACCACCACGCCGCCGACCACCACGACTCCCCCGGGCGGGTGCAGTGGCCAGCTGGTGCAGAACCCGGGCTTCGAGTCCGGCCAGGCGTCCTGGACCGACCCGAACACGACCATCGGCCAGTGGGGCAGCCAGGCGCCGGCGCGCACGGGCAGCTACGACTCCTGGCTCGGCGGCTGGGGTTCGGCGCACACGGACACGCTGACGCAGTCGGTCACCATTCCGGCCGGCTGTAAGGCGAGCCTGACGTTCTGGCTGCGCGTGTGGACGGCGGAGACCGAGAACGTGGCCTACGACAAGCTCGTCGTGTCCGCGGGGTCGGCGACGCTGGCGACGTACTCGAACCTCGACCGCAACTCGGCGTACGTCCAGAAGACCCTCGACCTGTCCGCGTACGCGGGCCAGACGGTCACGCTGAAGTTCGCCGGCACGGAGGACCAGTCGCTGCAGACGTCGTTCGCCGTGGACGACACCGGCGTCACCGTGGGCTGACCCGGCGGGGCCTGCCACCTACTTTGGTGGCAGGCCCTCGTTGCGCCCGATGCGTCCGGTATTCATGCTTACCCGGATGGAGGCGTTATCAGCGTCGGCCTCGTTCGCCGAGGCCTTCGACCTGGCGATCCGCCGGCGCGGCCTGAGCCTGGAGGCCCTGCAGCGGCGGATGGCGATGCGGGGCGCCCAGGTCAGCCTGGCCACGCTCAGCTACTGGCGCCGGGGCCGCCGCCACCCGGAGGGCCACCGGTCGCTGCACGCGGTGGCGGTCGCCGAAAGCTGCCTGCACTTGCCGGCGGACGCGCTGACCAGCCTGGTGACGCGGCCGCGGGAACGCCGGGCGCAGCCGTGGCCGTCCGGGGTGAGCCTGGCCAGCGCGCTCGGCTCCGAACCGACGGAACTGGCGGCCTGCGACGGCATCGACCTCGACGGCAACGCCCGGCTCGCACTGGTGTCGGTCCACCAGCGGGCGACGCTGGGCGCGGACCGCACCGAGCGATCGGTCCGCACGGAGCTGGTGGTGACCAGCCGAGCGGATGGAGTGGACCGCTGGGTGTCGTTCTTCCGCCCCCAGACCGGCGGCGGCCACCAGCCGGTGCTGAGCTCCACGCACTGCTGCCGCCCGGGCCGCGTCCGCCGAGACGCGGCGTCCGAGCTGGTGGCGTGCGAACTGCGGTTCGACTACCCGCTGCGAGCGGGCGAGACGTACGTGTTCGACTTCGAGTTCGCGTACGAGGGAGAGCCGCCGGAGACGAACTACCTGCAGTTCGGGGTGCGCGCGCCGGCCCGCCAGATCGTGCTGCAGGCGTGCTTCGACCCGGCGGCGGTGCCGGTGCGGTGTTATCGGTACGCGGGGGAAGGGGCTGCCCGGCCGGAGCTGCCGGTGGGTCCGAGCGGGACGAGTCACATCGCGGTGCTGGACGCGCGGCCGGGGGTCTACGGGATGTGCTGGGAGTGGGACTGACCGAGCTCGTAGTCCGCTTCACGGAACGCCCCCACCTCCGCCCGCAGCCGCCCCGTCGAGAACGGCCAGCTGAAGCTGTTGCGCCCGTTGACATCCGTGTAATAGCTCGAACAACCGCCGGACTGGTAGACCGTGCCCGGCAGGGCCGCCTGGACCCGCGCGTTGAACGCCGCCTGCACCTCCGGGCGGACCGCTAGCGACGTGCCCTCGGAACGCAGTGTCCGGGTCACCGCCGCCACCGTGTGCCGCAGCTGCGCCTCGACGATCGTGAACGCCGACGAGTGCCCGGTGCCGAGGCTGGGCCCGAGCAGCAGGTACAGGTTCGGGAACCCGGCCACGGACGTCCCCGCGTACGCCTGCGGGCTGCCCTTCCAGTGGTCGTCGAGGCTGCGGCCGTCGGCGTCGAACACCCGCGCCGACACCGGCATGTCGAGGATGTGGAAGCCGGTTCCGAAGATGATCGCGTCGACCTCGGCCGACGTGCCGTCCGCGCCCAGCACGCGAGGACCGTCCACCGCGCGCACGGCGGTCGGGTGAACGTCCACATGGGACCGCGTCAGCGCCCGGTAGTAGGTATTGGACATCAGCAGGCGCTTGCAGCCGAGCGTGTAGTCCGGCGTCAACGCCCGGCGCAGCACCGGATCCCGCACGGCGAACCGCAGGTGGGCGAGCCCGATCTTCTGCACCTGCCGCAGCAGCCACGGGTGCCGGAAGCCGAACCCGAGCGTCTCCATCAGGCCGTACTCGGCGCCGCGCAGCGCCCGCCGCAGCACCGGGAACCGCCGCAGCAGGAACCGCTCGACACCGGGTACGTGGTGGTCCGGCTTCGGCAGGACCCACTGCGCGGTGCGCTGGAACAGGTGCAGCCGCGCCACGCGCGGCACGATCTCCGGGACGAACTGGACCGCGGACGCGCCGGTGCCGATCACCGCGACTCGCTTGCCGGCCAGGTCGTAGCCGTGGTTCCAGCGCGCGGAGTGGAAGACCTCGCCGGGGAACCCGGCCAGCCCCGGCAGGTCCGGGATCAGCGGTTCGTGCCAGGGACCGGTGCCGGCGACCAGGATCCGCGCGGTGTACGGCCCCTTTGACGTCTCCAGCTCCCAAAGGGACTGCCGGGGGTTCCACTGCGCACGCGTCACTTCGACGCCGTAGCGGATCTTCCCGGTGACGCCGAAGCGCGCGGCCGTGTCCTGCAGGTAGGCCCGGATCTCGGCCTGGCCCGCGAACGCGCGCGTCCACTCGGGATTGGGCGCGAAGGAGTAGGAGTACAGCGCGGACGGGACGTCGCAGGCGCAGCCGGGGTAGGTGTTGTCGCGCCAGGTTCCGCCGAGCGCGCCGGCCTTCTCGAGCACGGCGAGATCGCCGACGCCGGCCTGGGTGAGGCGGATGGCGGCCCCCAGCCCCGAGGCCCCGGCACCGACGACGAGGACCGCGAAGTGACGTTGTTCCATTTTCGGAGACTAACAGTATCCGAAAACCATCGGTACCCCAATTCCGAAGTTCGCTAGAGTGCCCGCATGGCCCGACTCACCCGCGCGGAAAGCCAGGCACGCACCCGCGAGCAGCTGATCGAGACCGCCAATCTGCTCTTCCTGCGCGACGGCTACACGGTGACGTCGCTGGAGAAGGTCGCCGACGAGGCGGGGTACTCGAAGGGCGCGGTGTACTCGAACTTCCGCAGCAAGGACGAGCTCTGCCTCACGGTCCTCGACCGCATCCACGACGAGCAGGTCGCCCTGATCGCCGAGGCGCTGGCCGGCGCGGACGGGATGGAAGGCCTGCTGACGGCGTTCCAGACCTGGGCCGAGCGCAGCATCGGCGACGAGGCCTGGACCGCCCTGGAAGTCGAGTTCGCGACGAACGCGCGGCGCGACCCGCACGTGCGCGCCGAGCTGGCCGCGCGCGACAAGGCCATCCGCGACACCATCGCCGGCCTGCTCACGGGGTACGCCGAGCGGTTCGGGATCACGCTCCCGATGTCGGCCGACGACGCCGCGACAGCCCTGCTCAGCCTGGGCATCGGGCTCGGCGTCCAGCGCGCGATCGACCCGACGATCCCGGTGTCCGTGCTGCCGGACGTCATCCGCCTGTTCGCCGGGGCGCGCTGAGAAGTCCTTTGCGGACCCGCGAAAAGTGGTCTGGACCGTTCACGAACATGAACGGAGTCCGCCTCTTGTGGAGCTCGCTGACTCTTCACTACCGTGTCGCTACGCCGCAGCTCCACCCGCATCACCCGTATCGCCGTGATCCGACGGCGCATCCCGCGGAAAGGGTCCCCTCCCCATGAGCAAGAAGTTGCGGCCGGTTCTCATCGGCACGCTCGGCGCCGCGTCCGTCGCGGCCCTCGTGATCACCACGCCCGCGTTCTCCTCTGCCGCTCCGGCGCCGGTGAGCGCGTCCGTGCTCGCCGTCGGCGACCTTTCGGCGCCGGCGAAGAAGGAAATCGCGATGAAGCTGGTCTCCAGCGCGGAAAATTCCTCGCTGGACTGGAAAGCGCAGTACAAGTACATCGAGGACATCGGTGACGGCCGCGGCTACACCGCGGGCATCATCGGGTTCTGTTCGGGCACCGGTGACATGCTCGAACTGGTCGAGGCGTACACGAATTCGGTCCCGGACAACCCCCTCGCCAAGTTCCTTCCCGCGCTGCGCAAGGTGAACGGCACGGACTCGCACGCGGGCCTTGGCTCGGCGTTCGAGAGCGCATGGAAACAGGCCGCGGCGACGACGGCGTTCCAGACGGCGCAGAACAACGAGCGGGACCGCGTCTACTTCAACCCGTCGGTGAGCCAGGGCAAGTCGGACGGGCTGAGCAACCTCGGCCAGTTCGCCTACTACGACGCCATCGTGATGCACGGCCCGGGCACCAGCTCCGACAGCTTCGGCGGCATCCGCAGGACGGCGATGCAGAAGGCGAAGACCCCGGCCCAGGGCGGCGACGAAGCCACGTACCTCAAGGCGTTCTTCGCCGCGCGCAAGGTGATCATGAAGCAGGAGGAGGCGCACGCGGACACCTCCCGCGTGGACACCGAGCAGCTGAAGTTCCTGAACGAAGGGAACTTCGACCTGCACACGCCCCTGAAGTGGAAGGTGTACGGCGACTCGTACACGATCAACTGACCCATGCGCCCCAAGGCGGCCTTGGTTGCGTCTGACGCACCGAAGGCCGCCTTGGGTGCGTCAGACGCACCGAAGGCCACATTGGGGCGTTTGGCGTCATCGGGTCAGGAGCGCGTCCGCCGTCCGGGTGTTGAGGATGCGCTCCGGCCCGATGCCCGCCTTGATCGCGCGCTCGCAGCCGTACCCCAGCCAATCCAGCTGCCCCGGCGCGTGCGCGTCGCTGTCGATCGTGAAGTCACACCCGATCTCCGCGGCCAGCCGCAGCAACCGCATCGGCGGATCCAGGCGTTCCGGCCGCGAGTTGATCTCCACCGCGACCCCGTTCTCCCGGCACGCCGTGAACACCTTCTCCGCGTCGAACTCCGACTCCGGCCGCCCGCGGCCCACCACCAGCCGTCCGGTGCAGTGGCCCAGCACCCGCACGTGCGGGTTGCGGACCGCCGCCACCATCCGGCGCGTCATGTCCCGCGCAGGCATCCGCAGCTTCGAGTGCACGCTCGCCACCACGAAGTCCAGCTGCCCCAGCAGCTCCTCCTCCTGATCCAGCGAACCGTCGTCGAGGATGTCGACCTCGATTCCGTGCAGCAACCGGAACGGCGCCATCAGCTCGTTGGCCTTCGCGACGATCTGCATCTGCGTCCGGAGCCGGTCCGGGGACAGCCCGTTCGCGACCGTCAGCCGCGGCGAGTGGTCGGTCAGCACCATCCACTCGTGGCCGACGTCCCGGCCCGCGACCGCCATCTCGCCGATCGAACTGCCGCCGTCCGACCAGTCCGAATGGGTGTGGCAGTCGCCGCGCAGCGCCGACCGCAGCGGCTCCCCGTCCGGCAGCTCCTTCTCGACAATCTTGCCCCGGTACGCCGGGTCGCGGCCGGCCAGCGCGTCCTCGATCACCCCCGCGGTGGCCTTGCCGATCCCGGGCAACGACGTCAGCGTGCCGTTCTCCGCCATCTGCGCCAGCTTCTCGGCGCCGGTCTTGTCGACGGTCGCCGCCGCGTTGCGGAACGCGCGGACGCGGTAGGTCGGTTCACCCGCGCGTTCGAGCTGGAACGCGATCTCCCGCAACGCCCATGCCGGATCCATGGGACCTGTCTACCCCCTCCGGGGCAGTTGATGCAGCTCGACGTCCACCAAGGCACCCTCGCGCACCACGGCGGTCTGGTACGTGCAGTACGGCTGGCGACGCCGGTCGGTCGGCGAACCCGGGTTGAGCAGCCGCAGCCCGGACGGCGTCACCGTGTCCCACGGGATGTGGCTGTGGCCGAAGACCAGCACGTCGGTGTCCGGGAACTGCGCGTCGCACCGCTGCTCGCGGCCCTGCTTGGCGCCCGTCTCGTGGATCACCGCCAGGCGC
This sequence comes from Amycolatopsis plumensis, assembly GCF_042652605.1. Classification (NCBI taxonomy): domain Bacteria; kingdom Bacillati; phylum Actinomycetota; class Actinomycetes; order Pseudonocardiales; family Pseudonocardiaceae; genus Amycolatopsis; species Amycolatopsis plumensis. Next base: position 522,911 of record NZ_JBHSJY010000001.1, read on the forward strand.
ACGCCGTCCAGGTCCGCCCGCGCGATCTCGGGCAGCCGGGCCCGCAGGTCCGGGCCGTCGTTGTTGCCGTACACGCCGATCAGCCGCTTGCTGCGCGCCTCCAGCTCGTCGAGCAGCGCGACCTCGACCCAGTCGCCCGCGTGCACGACGACGTCGGCGGCCGCGACCTCGGCCCACACCTGCGGCGGCAGCTCGCGGGCGCGGGCCGGCAGGTGCGTGTCGGAGATCAGCAGCAGCTTCATCCGATGGCCTTCAGCACCCGCTCCAGGAACCCGCCGATGTGGTCGCGCAGCAGCGCGGCCGCGCCCTCGGCGTCACCCTTCTTCGCCGCGGCGAGAACCGCCTTGTGCTCGGTCCACTCCTTCTTCCAGCTGGGGTTGGCCTCCCAGCCGACGACGCTGATCAGCGCCGCGCGGTCCTTGAGGTCGTCGAGGATGCTGACCAGCAGCGGGTTGCCGCAGCCGGAGTAGAGGGCGCGGTGGAACCGGCGGTTCAGCAGGCTCAGCGCGGCCTGGTCCTTGTCCGCGATGGCCGTCGACGCCTCCTTCAGCGCCTCGGCCGCGTCTTCCAGCAGCTCGGGGTCGTGCCGCTCGACGGTCCGCCGGACGGCCTCGGGTTCGAGCACCGTCCGCACGTCGTAGACGGACTTCGCGAGCTCGGCGTCGACCGTGATCACCGACGCGCCCTTGTACGGGCTGAACGTCACCAGCCCGGAGTTGGACAGCACCTTGAGCGCCTCGCGCACGGGGGTCTTCGACACGCCGAGCCGCGCGGCCAGCTCCGCTTCGACGAGCGGTTGGCCGGGCACCAGCTCCCGGGTCAGGATGCCGCGGCGGATCTCCTCCAGGACCACTTCGGTCCGGGAGGCGGGCAGGCTGAACGTCCCGGTCATGGCGCGCTCCCTCGGTAGTGTCGGAACCCATTCAACCAGGCCAGGCAGATCGTATATCAGATGCCATACTGGATCGCATGAAGCAACCCGAGGAACTCCGCAGCCACCGGTGGTTCGGCGGCGACGAACTGCGCACCTTCAGCCACCGCGCCCGCAGCCGCCAGCTCGGCTACAACCCGGAAGAGCACCTCGGCAAACCGGTCATCGGCATCCTCAACACCTGGTCGGACATCAACCCCTGCCACATGCACCTGCGGGAACGCGCCGAACAGGTCAAGCGCGGCGTCTGGCAGGCCGGCGGCTTCCCGCTGGAGTTCCCGGTCGCCACCCTGTCGGAGACCTACCAGAAGCCGACTCCCATGCTCTACCGCAACCTCCTCGCCATGGAGACCGAGGAGATCCTGCGGTCCTACCCGATCGACGGCGCCGTCCTGATGGGCGGCTGCGACAAGACCACGCCGGCGCTGCTGATGGGCGCGGCCAGCGCCGGGCTGCCCGCGATCTTCGTCCCCGCCGGGCCGATGCTGCGCGGCCACTGGCGCAACGAGGTCCTCGGCAGCGGCACCGACATGTGGAAGTACTGGGACGACAAGCGCGCCGGGCTGATCGGCGACGCCGAACTGTCCGAACTGGAGCGCGGGCTGGCCCGGTCACCGGGGCACTGCATGACCATGGGGACGGCGTCGACCATGACCTCGGCCGCCGAGGTGCTCGGCGTGACGCTGCCGGGTGCGGCGTCGATCCCCGCCGTCGACTCCGCGCACCATCGGATGGCCGCGGCCAGCGGCGCCCGGATCGTCGACATGGTCTGGGAAGACCTCACCCTCACGCAGGTGCTGGACAAGCGGGCCTACGCCGACGCCATCACCACCGTGCTCGCGCTCGGCGGCTCGACCAACGCCGTGATCCACCTGATCGCGATGGCCGGTCGCAGCGGGATCCCGGTCAGCCTGTCCGACTTCGACACGATCGCGCGGCGCGTGCCGGTGCTGGCGAACATCCGGCCCGGCGGCGACTGGCTAATGGAGGACTTCTACTACGCCGGCGGCCTGCCCGGGCTGCTGTCGCGGCTGACCGACCTGCTGCACACCGAACGCCTCACCGTCACCGGCCGCACTCTCGGCGAGAACCTCGAACCGGCGCGGGTGCACAACGACGACGTCATCCGGACCCGGGACAACCCGGTCGCCGCCGAGGGCGGGGTCGCGGTGCTGCACGGGAACCTGGCGCCCTCGGGCGCGGTCATCAAGCACATCGCGGCCGAGGAGCACCTGCTGACGCACACCGGCCCGGCCGTCGTGTTCGAGAACTACCCCGACCTCAAGAAGCGGATCGACGACCCGGCGATCACCGCGGACTCGGTGCTGGTGCTGCGCGGCTCCGGCCCGCTCGGCGGCCCCGGCATGCCCGAGTACGGGATGCTGCCCATCCCGGCCCACCTGCTCGAACAGGGGGTCCGGGACATGGTCCGGATCTCCGACGCGCGGATGAGCGGCACCAGCTACGGCGCCTGCGTCCTGCACGTGGCCCCCGAGTCGCACGTCGGCGGCCCGCTGGCGCTGGTCCGCGACGGCGACCTGATCACCTTGGACGTTCCGTCCCGGACCCTGCGGCTGGAGGTGTCCGATGAGGAGCTGGCGCGACGGCGTGCGGAGTGGACCGCACCGGCCCCGCGGTTCGAACGCGGTTACGGTGCGCTCTACAGCGAACACATCACGCAGGCCGACGCCGGCTGCGACTTCGACTTCCTGGCCCGCGCCGGCCACAACCCCGAACCCGACGCCCGCTGACCTTTCGACGGCACTTTCCCTATGAAAGTTCCGCTTTGCGCTGCAAAGTGGAGCTTTCCCTGTGAAAGTGCTCCTCGGGTCAGGACTCGTGACCGATTCATCCCCCGTTAGGGCGAGTCGTACGGCTTGTCCGGGTGCCCCGTACGCTGTTCCCGTCACCGACGCAACCCGGTGCCGCGTCGAAGGGGTGGAGAGTTGCCGTACGAACCGCACTGGCCCGACTCGCACGGCGAGCAGACCGACGTCCTCCCGGTCGTCCGGCCCCAGCCGGAACCGGGTCCCGCCGCGAAGCGCTCCTTCCGCAAGGCCGGCCTGATCGCGGGCGGCGTCTTCGGCGTGCTGGTCGCGATCTACGGGATCGACATCCTGATCAGCCAGGGCAGCGTCCCGCGCGGGGTGACCGTCGCCGGCGTCGACGTCGGCGGGATGGGCCGCGAGGCGGCCGAGCAGGAGCTGCGCGGGAAGATCGAGCCGCGGCTCACGCGCCCGCTCGCCGTCACCGCGGGCGAGTACCAGGGCACGCTGGCGCCGACGCTCGCCGGGCTGAAGCTCGACTGGCCGCAGACCCTCGACCAGGCGGGCGAGCAGCCGCTGAACCCCTTCACGCGCCTGTCTTCGCTGTTCTCCAGCCGCGAGGTCGGCGTGGTCAGCCACGCCGACAACGCCAAGCTCACCGGCGCGCTGGAGTCGCTGCGCGGCCAGGTCGACCGCGAGCCGGTCGAGGGCACGGTGAAGTTCGAGGGCGCCAACCCGGTCGCCGTGCCGCCGAAGACCGGGCAGAAGCTCGACGTGCCGGCCGCGACCGCCGCCGTCGTGGAGAAGTGGGCGAGCGGGGAAACGCTGGTGCTGCCGGTGACCAGCACGCCGGTCCGCACCACGCCGGAAGCCGTCCAGGCGGCACTCGACGGCTTCGCGCGGCCCGCCGTGTCGGGGCCGCTGCTGATCAAGGGCGACGGCAAGGTCGCCACCGTGAAGCCGGAGGCGATCGCCGCGGCCATCACCTTCGAACCGGCCGACGGCGGCGGGCTGAACCCGAAGATCGACAACGCGAAGATCGCCGAAGCCGCCGGGCCGCAGCTGAAGTCCACCGAAAAGGAGGGCAAGGACGCGACCGTCGTCTTCGAAGGCGGCAAGCCCGCGGTCGACCCCTCCACCGACGGACGGACCATCGACTGGGACCCCAGCCTCAAGCCGCTACCCGACGTGCTGAAGAAGACCGAGGGCCGCGAAGTCCCGGCCGTCTACAAGGACAGCCCGGCGAAGGTGACCACCGAGCAGGCGAACCAGCTCGGCATCAAGGAGGTCGTCGGCGAGTTCACCACCCAGAAGTTCGCGGCCGACTCCGGCGTGAACATCCGGGTCGTCGCCCAGAAGGTGAACGGCGCCATCGTCAAGCCCGGCGAAACCTTCAGCCTCAACGGTTTCACCGGCCCCCGCGGCACGGCCCAGGGCTACGTCGAGGCGGGCGTGATCAAGGACGGCGCCCCCGGGCGCGAGGTCGGCGGCGGCATTTCGCAGTTCGCGACCACGCTGTACAACGCGGCCTACTTCGCGGGACTGAAGGACGCGGGGCACAAGGAGCACAGCTACTACATCAGCCGCTACCCCGCCGCGCGCGAGGCGACGGTGTTCCAGAACCCCAACGGCTCCAGCGTCATCGACCTCAAGTTCACCAACGACTCGCCGACCGGCATCGCGATCCAGACGATCTGGACGCCGTCGTCGATCACCGTGAAGCTGTGGGGCACCAAGCGCTACACCGTCGAGTCGATCGAAGGCGCCCAGACCAACCAGAGCGAACCCCCGACCAAGCCCGGGCCCGCCGAGAACTGCCACCCCTCGAACGGCGCGCCGGGGTTCACCACCAGCAACACCCGCGTGCTCAAGGACGCCGCCACCGGCCGCGAGGTCGGCCGGTCGACCCGGACGGTCCACTACAACCCGCAGCCGAAAATCGTGTGCGGCGAAGGCCAGTGACCTCCGAACGGACGTTCACCCTGAGCGTCCGCAACGGTACCCTGAGTGCCCATGAAACTGCGCGCGGCAGGCTTCCGGGACGTCCTCGCCGTGACCGAGTTCCGGGCGCTGTTCGCGGCGCAGCTGGTTTCGGTCACCGGTGACCAGCTGGCCCGGGTCGCGCTGTCGATCCTGGTCTACGACCGGACGAATTCGCCGGGCTGGGCCGCGCTGACCTACGCGCTGACGTTCCTGCCGGACCTCGTCGGCGGGCCGCTGCTGGCCGGGCTCGCCGACCGGCACCCGCCGCGGGCGGTGATGGTCCTGTCCGACCTGCTGCGGGCCCTCGCGGTGGCCGTGATGGCGCTGCCCGGGCTCCCGCTGCCGGCCGTCGCGGCGCTGCTGGTCGGCGTCCAGCTGTTCAACCCGGTCTGGAACTCGGCGCGCGCCGCGCTGCTGCCGCAGGTGCTGCCGGGCGAGACGTTCGTGCCCGGGATGGGCCTGCTGATGATGCTGGTGCAGGCCGGCCAGGTCGCCGGGTTCGCGCTCGGCGGGCTGCTCGTGGCCGGTCTCGGCACCGGTGGCGCCCTCATGGCGGACGCGGCGAGCTTCGCGGTGTCGGCCCTGTTCCTGGTCTCCGGCGTCCTGCCGCGGCCGCCGCGGGAAACCTCGGGTGTCCGCTGGTGGCCGCACGTCCGGGCGGGCTGGACGGTCGTGGCCGGCGACCGGCGGCGGCTCGCACTGGTGGCACTGGGGTGCGTCTCGGGGTGCTACATCGCGGGCGAGGCGATCGCCGCCCCGTACGCCGCCGAGCTCGGCGGGGGCCCGGTGGTCGTCGGGCTGCTGCTCGGGACGTTCGCGCTGGGGAACGTGCTGGGCATGACCGCGTTGTCGCGGATCCCGCCCGCGCAGCGGGGCCGGCTGCTGGGGCCGCTCGCGGCGCTGGCGTGCGCGGCTTTGCTCGGCTGCGCGCTGGAACCGGACCTGGTGGCCACTTTGGCGCTGTTCACGCTGTGCGGAGTGGCCAGTTCGTACAACTTGATCGCGAACACGACGTTCGTGCAGCTCACACCGGACGCGCAGCGCGCGCAGGCGTTCGGGTTCGCGCTGACGGCGTTGCGGGTGTCGCAGGGCCTGGGCGTGGTGCTGGCGGGGCTGGCGGCCGAGCGGGCGGCTCCGCACGGCGTCGTCGCGGGTGCGGGCGCGATCGGCGTGGTGGCGGCGCTCGGGGCGGCCCGGCTGTGGCGGCGGGCGCAGCCGGCACCCCGGTGACCGGCGCGGACGCCGGTCACCGGGCACGGGTCAGGACTTTCAGGACTGCGTCCAGTCGGTGGGGCACTGCGGCAGCGCTGGCGCGACGCCGGGACGGGTCCAATCGGTCGGCAGCTCGCGCACGGTCCAGTCGGTGGGGAGTGCGCGGGCGGTCCAGTCGGTCGGCAGCTGCCGCGGGGTCCAGTCAGTCGGGATCGCCCGCGTCCAGTCGGTGGGGAGCTGGCGGGTCCAGTCGGTCGGCCGCTGCGCGCGGCGGCGGGACGGGACGATGTTGCTGCCGTTCAGGAAGTGCGACATGGTGTTCTCCTGGTTGTGAGGGGAAGTTGCACGGTGCGTGATCGGACCGTAGCCTGACCGGCCTAGTGACACACCGCGGTCATTCGATTACAGTGACGATTTCCGCGAAGAGTTCCGTCCTGAACAGAAGGGCGTTTCGTGGGATTGTCCGGGTCCCAAGGGCGAAAGCCCAGCTCAGAACGTCCACGATCAGGTATCCGAACGTGGGCGATGTGGAAGCTGGCCACTCCGGTGTTCGGCTACGTCCTCATCGTCGACGCACTGGCGCTGATCGCGGTCCTCTCGACGGCCGCGTTGGTGCCGATCACCACCTCGTCGCTGCTCTGGTGTGGACTGATCCTCGCCGGTGAGGTCGTGCACCTCGAAGCGGCGCAACGGATCGAGCGCATCCGCGAGCTGGCCGCCGACGGCCGCCCGCACATGCACCTGCAGTCGATTTGGATCTTCGCCGGGCTGCTCCTGCTGCCCCCGCCGCTGGCCACGCTGGTCATCGTCGTCAGTTATGCCCATTCCTGGGTCCGCGTCTACAAACGGCGGGGCGTGATTCACCGGAAAGTGTTCTCCGGGGCCACGGTAATCCTCGCGTGCACGGCCGCCGGGGCGGTGTTGTGGGCGGGCACCGGGCACGTGGCGCCCTATGTGCCGTACCTGGACGGCTTCGGCGGGATGCTCGCGCTGCTGACGTCCGGGATCGTCTACTTCGGGCTGAACTACATGCTGGTGATCGTGGCGATTCTGATGAGCAACCCGGGAAAGCCACCGCGGCAGGCGTTCGGCAACCCGTCGGACGTGCTGATCGTGCTGGCCGCAGTCGGCGTCGGCTGCGGGATCGCGCTGGTGATGACGGTCCGGCCGTGGCTGCTGCCGGTGCTCATGGTGACGCCCGTGGCGCTGCACATCGGCCTGCTACTCCCCCAGTTCCAGGCGGCCGCGCGCACGGACTCGAAGACGGCGCTGCTCGCGCCGGAGTTCTGGGTCCAGCTGGCCCGCAACGAGCTGGCCCGCGCGGCGGAGCTGTCCTCGACGGCCGGCGTGCTGATGATCGACATCGACCACTTCAAGGCCATCGACGACGGCAACGGCCACCTGGCGGGCGACGAGGTGCTGCGCGCGGTCGCGGCGGCGATCCAGGGCTCGGTCCGTGGCGGCGACTACGTCGGCCGCTTCGGCGGCGACGAGTTCGTGGTGCTGCTCCCGGGCACGACCAGCGCGGAGATCGCGTCCGTCGCGGACCGCATCCGCACGGCGATCGCCCGGATCGAGGTGCCGGTCCCGGTGGTCCGCCCGGGCAAGCCCGAGGTGATCAGCGGCCTGACGGCCTCGATCGGCGCGGCGGTGTACCCGGAAACGGCCACGGAGTACACGATCCTTTTGCAGGCGGCGGACGACGCGGTGTTCGAGGCCAAGGCGGGCGGCCGCGACCGTGTGGTCCTGGCGACCGCCCGCACCGAGCTCACCCGCCCGGAAATCCCCGACGCGCTCTAAGCGGGTCAGGGCAGCGTCGCCAGCGATTTCTCGAGGGCCGTGTCGGACAGTTCGTCGTCCACCATGTCGCCGGCGAGGTAGGCGCCGTACGCCGGCAAGTCCAGGTGGGCGTGGCCGCACAACGCCGTGAGGATCACCTTCTCCTCGCCGGTTTCCTTGCACCGCAACGCTTCCTGGATGCACGCCGCGAGTGCGTGGGTCGGCTCGGGGGCCGGGATGATGCCTTCGGACCGGGCGAACCGCACCCCCGCCGCGAAGCACTCCTGCTGCCCGATGGCGATCGCCTCGATCAGGCCGAGCTCGTAGATGTGCGAAATCAGCGGGGACATCCCGTGGTACCTCAGCCCGCCCGCGTGGATCGGGTCCGGGATGAACTCGTGGCCGAGCGTGTGCATCTTGAGCAGCGGCGTGAGCCCGGCCGTGTCGCCGAAGTCGTAGGCGTACTTGCCGCGCGTGAGCGACGGGCACGCGGCCGGCTCGACCGCGCGGATCACCGGGTCCATCCGGCCGGCCAGCTTCTCGCGCAGGAACGGGAAAGCGAGCCCGCCGAAGTTCGAGCCGCCGCCGGTGCAGCCGACCAGCACGTCCGGCGTGTCGCCGGCCAGCTCGAACTGCTTGAGCGCTTCCTCGCCGATCACCGTCTGGTGCAGCAGCACGTGGTTGAGCACGCTGCCCAGCGCGTACCGCGCGTCCGGATCCTGCGCCGCCTGCTCGACGGCTTCGCTGATGGCGATGCCGAGGCTGCCGGTGGAATCGGGGTGCTGCTTGAGGATCGCGCGGCCGGACTCGGTCAGCTCGGACGGGCTCGGGTGGACGGTCGCGCCGAACGTCTCCATCATCAGCTTGCGGTAGGGCTTCTGGTCGTAGGACGCGCGGACCTGCCAGACCTCGCACTCCAGCCCGTACTGGGCACAGGCGAAGGCGAGCGCGCTCCCCCACTGGCCGGCGCCGGTCTCGGTGGTCAGCCGCGTGACGCCCTCGGCCGCGTTGTAGAACGCCTGCGGCACGGCGGTGTTCGGCTTGTGGGAGCCGACCGGGCTGACGCCTTCGTACTTGTAGTAGATCCGCGCGGGGGTGCCCAGCGCCTTCTCCAGCCGTCGCGCCCGGAACAGCGGCGACGGGCGCCAGAGCCGGTAGACCTCCCGCACTTCCTCCGGGATGTCGACATAGCGATCAGTCGTCACTTCCTGGGCGATGAGCGCCTGCGGGAACAGCGGCGCGAGGTCGTCCGGGCCGACGGGCTCGCGCGTGCCGGGGTGCAACGGCGGTGGCGGCGGCTCGGGCAGGTCGGGGATGACGTTGTACCACTGGGTGGGGAGGTCTTTTTCGTCCAGGACGTACTTGGTCTGCTCAGCCATCGAACCTCCTTGGTCGGCACCTCAACCTAGGACGCCCGAGGCCGCGGAACCAGTACGGTGATCGGGTGAGGAATTCAGTCCTGAACGACATCCCGATCCGGCAGCCCCCGTCCGGCCGCGGCCCCGGTCTGGTGCTGGTCCAGGAGATCTTCGGCCTGGACGACTACCTGCGCTCGGTCGCCGCGGACCTGGCCGCCATGGGGTACGTGGTGGCGATCCCGGAGCTGTTCTGGCGGACGGCGCCGGGGTGGTCGTCGACGCACGACGAAGCCGGGGTCGCGGCGTCGTCGGAGGTGGCGGCCTCCTTCGACCCGGCGCTGGGGCTGTCGGACGTCCTGGCCACGATCGGCCACCTGCGCTCGCTGCCGTCGGTGACCGGCGGCGTGGGCGTCCTGGGCTTCTGCCTGGGCGGCTCGATGGCGTTCGCCGCGGCGGTCGAGGGCGACCCCGACGTGGCGGTGTCGTTCTACGGCTCGAGGGTGCCGGAGCAGATCGACGGGCTGTCCCGGGTCGACTGCCCGATCCAGTTCCACTTCGGCGGACAGGACCCCTACATCCCGCGGTCCGACGTGGCCGCGGTGGAGGCGGCCGTGGCGGCCCACCCGGGCGCGGAAATCCACGTGCAGGAGGACGCCGGGCACGCGTTCCACAACCACGTGGCCCCGATGTTCCACCACCCCGGCGCGGCGGCCCGGGCGTGGGAGCTGACGACGGAGTTCCTGCGGCGGACCCTGCCGGCGTGAAGACGGCGCTCCTCCGGGGTGCCGGCGGGCGCCCCGGAGCGCTCGTCGAACTCGTCTTCCTGCTGCTCTGGTTCCTGCTGTTCACCCGGCTCGACGCCGCTGTGGGCAAGGACTTCGCGGCCGCAGACGCCAACGCGCAGGCCCTGCAGGCCGTGGAAAGCGCGGCGCACCTGGACATCGAGCTGAGCGCGAACACCTGGCTGGCCGGCCATCCGCTCCTCGGCCACCTGGCGGTGTACGTGTACCGGCTGTACTACGTGGTGGTGGTCGGCGTGCTCCTGTGGGTGTTCCTCCGGCACGCCGGGGCCTATCGCCACGTCCGCCGGACGATGGTCACGATGACGGCACTGGTCCTGCCCGTCTACTGGGCGGTGCCGATGTCGCCGCCGCGGTTCGCGCTGCCGGGCGCGGTCGACGTCGTCGCCCGGTACGACCCCTTCGGCCTGGAGAGCTGGACGCACCCCACCCACCACACCGCGATGCCGAGCATGCACGTGGGCTGGTCGCTGTGGTGCGCATATGCGGTCTGGTACGCGCTCCGGGACACCCACCCGCGGCTGGCGTGGTCGGCGTGGTCGTTCCCGGTGCTGATGGCGGCGGTCGTGTTCGGCACGGCGAACCACTACGTCCTGGACGTCGCCGGCAGCGTCGCGCTGCTGACCGTCTCGATCTTCGTGGCGTCACTGTGGGGACGGCTCGCCGGATCCCGGTAGCGCGGATCCGCGCCGGGGACGTTGACCGCCGCACTCGGATGGTGCTAATAATACTAGCACTATGAGATGGGAAGTCGATCACTCCTCGCGAGAGGCGTTGCCACGCCAGATCATGGCGTGCGTACGGCGGGGGGTGGCTTCGGGAGAACTCGCCGTCGGCGAGCAGCTGCCACCGGCGGCCGAGCTGGCACAGGCCCTCTCGGTCGACCGCAACACGGTGCTGGCCGCCTACCGGCAGCTGCGCGACGACGGCGTACTGGAGTTCCGCCGGGGCCGCGGGGCCCGGGTCGCCTCGGCCGTCACGGAACCGGCTCCGGTCACCGAGGCGGCGCAGGCGCTCGTCACCGTCGCCCGCCGGCACGGTTTGGGCCGGCACGACCTGCTTCGCCTCATCGAGAAGCTGACCTGACAGTCGAGAGGACGGTGCCCCATGACGGCATTCCCCGGCTCCGGCCGGTATGCGATCTACACGGGACGCGTGACGAACTGGCCGCTGGTGGCCGTCTTCGGCGTGGCTGTGCTGGCGCCGCTGCTGGCACTGGCCGGCATGTCGCAGGGCAGCTGGCTCGACTCGCCGAACATCGTGACCTCCCTGCTGGTGGCTGCTTTCGCGGTGCTCCTCACCGGGGTGACCGGGTTGAGCGTCCGGACGACGGCGGGCCCCAACGGCGTCTCGGTCCACTGCGGCGCGTTCGGCTGGCCACGCCGCACCTACCGGCTGGACGAGATCGACCGCGCCGAGGTGACCCGGCTGTCCCCGCTGTGGTGCCTGTTCTTCGGCAACTCGTGGAGCCCCACCCACACCCACTTCACCGTCCGGGGCGGCCCCGTCGTGCGGCTGGTCCTGCGCACCGGCCGGTACGTGACGATCAGCGTGCCCGACCCCGCTGCCGTGGTCACGATCGTCCACGAGGCCAAAGTCGCCTGACGCCTCGTTTCGGGCGTGCGCAACGCGCTAGGACTCCTGCCGCGGGCCGGGCGGGCCCACCGGCCAAGGCGGCCCGGACGGCCACGGCGGATCCACCACGACCGGCCGCGTGGCCGGGTCGCGGGCGCCGGCCCGCCAGCCCGCCGCGACGATCAGCGGCAGGCAGACCGCGGCGAGGATCAGGCCGAGGCCGGTGGCCGCGTCGTGGTCCTGCGGGTGCCCCACCGTCCAGCCCAGCAGAGGTCCGGTGTACGCCAGCCCGGTCAGGACGGCGGCCGCGACGACGGCGGTCATGCGCGGCCGGTGCAGGAGCGGCTGCCCCAGTGCGAGCCCGGCGCCGATGCCGACCAGGCACAGCACGGTCACCAGCCAAGGGCCCGTCGCCATCCCGGAGTCCGAGGTGAAGAACGCCACCGCGCCGAGGACCGGGAGGCTCAGCACGACGAGCAGGACGAGGGGAACCACGGCGGTGAACCCGCGCCCGAGTCTGCGGCGCACCCGGCCGGCCGCCACCGTCGTGCCGATCAGCAGCGCGAGCACGGTGAACAGCCCGGCGTTCATGACGCCGTCCCCGATCACCCGGCCGAACGCGGTGAGCGGAGCCGGCCGGATGTCCAGCCCGGTCTCGGGGAGCACGACCGGGAACTGGCGCCAGGCACCGTCGGCGCCGCGGACCAGCATCCCTTCCACCCCGTTGGCGACGAGCACCTCGTGTCCACCCGGGACGGTCCGGACGGCCACCTCGGCACTGCCCACTTTGGACAGATTGACCACCTCGGCCGGGAACGGGTGCTGGCGCAGGACGAACTCCCACCGGGCGGCGGGCAGCTCCCAGGCGGTGTGCCAGGTCCGGCCGCCGTCGGTCGTCTCGTCGACGCCGGGCTGCCGGCCGCCACTCGGCAGCCTCCCCTGGTTGTCGAGATCGGCGGTGCCGCGCACTCGGTAGCAGTGTGCGGCCACGTCGGGCACGCAGGCTTCGGCCTGCCGCTTCGGCGGCGGCGCCGAGGAGTCCGACGGCGACGGCACCGGCGACACGAGCTTCCAGCCGTCGACGCCCGAGGACGAGGCGTAGACCCCGTCGGCCGCCTCGATCACCACCTGGGACCCGGCGGTCTTCACCGATTCGACCGCCTGGGTCGTGTCCATGGGCGCCGACGTCGCGGTGATCGCCAGCACCGCGAACGGCGCCACGACCACCACCCGCACCCGGAACGCCAGGCCGGCCGGCAGGGGCGGCGCGGCCGTCACCCGGCGCCAGGCCCACCAGGAAAGGCCCAGTGCGGGCAGCGCGACCAGGTCGGCCGGATCGGCCAGGACCACCGAAGGCCCGTTGACCACCGACCACGCCGCCGAAGCGACCCCGGCGCCGACGGTGGTCAGCTTGACCAGCGCGAACCCGGCGCCGGTCACCAGCACCGAGGCCGCGGCCCCGGTCCGGGCGGCGCAGAACAGGCCGAGCAGCAGCCCGAGCACCGGCGGCGCCGCCACCAGCCCGGCCACGTCGCTGAGCTTGCCGGTGACGAGCCCCGGCCACGCCGGTTTGAGCACGTGGTCGTTGAGCAGCAGCACCGCGGTGGCGCCGACGCTCAGCGGATGCGCCAGCCAGCGCAAGAAGACCCCAGTTCGCATTCGGTACAGCCTGCGGTGCGGTGATCACGACCACGACACGGCTCGGCCCCGGATCGAATCCGGGTACCCGCCGGTTCGGCGACCGGCGACGCTCGGTCACCGTTGGCGCATCCCCTTTCCTCCGGGCGCCGGACACCGGATGATGGCAGGATGGCCGCGCGGAAGTGGAAGCGAGCTGTGTCGCTCGGTGTGCCGGTCGCCGTCCTCGTGTTGTTCACCGCCACCGGAATCAGGTTCGCCTGGTTCGCCGATCCCGCGCGCGGTGCGTGGCCGTGGATCGAGGCTGCCAGCTGGGTCGTCGGCATGGGCGTGGGCATCCCGTCGCTGGTGCTGCTGGTGCTCGACCGCCGGAAACCCTCGCCGTCGGCGGCCGAACCGCGCCGCGACCCCGGAATGCTGGACCGCGAGGGAGAAGTCGAGCGACTCCACGCGCTACTCTCCGAGGAGAAAGCCGGCGTCGTCACCGTGGTGGGCGTGGCAGGCATCGGCAAGTCGACGCTCGTCGAGGCCGTGCTGAAAGACCTTGAGCGCACCACACCGCGGCCGGTCGTCTTCCGGCATACGGCGGCCCCGGACAGTCGGTTCGACGTCCGGCAGCTGATCGCCGACATCCGGGGACGCAACGTTTCGTCGATCGTGTTCGGCGAAGACGCGGCACCGCTCGGCGCCCTGGCGGCCGCCCTCGAGAACGCCACGCGGGAACGCATCATCATCGTCATCGATGACGCGCAGCACCTCCAGCCGCGCGAGGACCGGCGCCTCGACCTCCAGCTGACGGAGCTGCTCGACCGGATCGACACCGACCGGCGGCACCGCGTGACCGTCGTCCTGGTGAGTACCGAACGGCTACGGGCGAAGACCGGCGACCACCACTGGCTGACCGAACGGGTGTCCGTCAGCTTGCCCTGGCTGCCCCGCCCGGACTTCGACGAACTTCTCGACCGGGCTGATCTGACGAAACTGCGGAAGAAGCGAAGAACGCTCTGCGAACAACTCCAGGGCAACCCGGGCTGCGTCCGGCTGATGCGGGCTAGGAACCTACTCTCCGCGCGGAAGATCGGCACCGAAGAACTGCTGGCGCCCTTGGGCCCCAAGGTCACCTTGAACGATCTTCTCCGGGTGACGGTCAACGAACTCAGCCCGCCACGCCAGAAGGTCCTGTACGCCCTCGCGGCCTGCGGTACGTCGGTCGACAGTGAGACCGTCGCCGCGGTGCTGGCCGGTGTCGTGCCGGACATCGAAGTCGCTGCTGCTCTGAACGATCTGGCGAGCAGTCAGCTCGTCGGGCTGGCCGACGGACAGTACTACCTGCCCGTGTCCGACCCCGGCACGCTCCTGCCGCCGGACGGCCCGGAGCGGGAAGACCTGCTGCTCAGGGCGGCCGAGGAACTCGGGAACCGGCGGGACGTCAAGCCCACCGGACCCGGCGGGTTGCGGCTGCACTTCGCGCAGTTGGAGGCGCTGGTCGCGGCGGAACGGTATCCCGAAGCCTTCGGCGTGATCGACGACATGATCGAGTTCCTGGACCGGTGGAACTGCGGGTTCATGCTGTTCGAACAGCGCAAGAAGCTGCACGGCCGGCTGGGCCACGACTTCCTGGAAATGGCGAACGACAACGCACTCGGTTCCCTCGCCAGTGCGATGGGCGAATTCGGGGACGCCAGCGCAGCCTTCGGCCGCGCGCTGGTCTACGCGGACAAGCTGGACCAGCCGGAGATCCGGACCGGCATTCGGCTGGATCTCGCCGCGATGTACTGGCGGGACGGCAACGCCGAATCGGCCTGCAACTACTACGAACTGGCCCGGTCGGACGCCCGGTCGCAGGGTGAGGCTGGGTTCCTCGCGCGCGCTCTGCTGGGCCTCGCCGACTGCCACCGCCGCTGGGGGCAGTACGACAAGGCCATCGGGCACGCCGAAGCCATCCTGGCCATGGCCGACGGTGTCGATGCCGCGCGCAGGGTCCGGGTGTCCGTGCGGCTCGCCCGCTGGTACTCGGAAACCGGCGACCAGCACACGGCACGGGAACGCCTGGGGCAGGCACAAGCGGCCGCGGACGGGGACCAGCGGCTCCAGGTGCTGTGCCGGGATGCCGAAGCCGACCGGTTCCTGGCGAAGAATCTGCCCGACCGCGCGAAGGAGCAGGCGCTCAGGGCGGTGGACCTGGCCCTGGAACTGGAGGACCCGGTCGCCATCCTCCAGGCGCGGACCACGCTGGGCATGGCCTACCTGAGGAAAGACGATCCGGAAAAGGCCGCGCCCCACCTCGAGGACGCCATGCGTTACCGCCGCCCGGGCCGGGCCCTCATCGTGCTCGCCCTGCACGCTCTCGTCACGCAGGCAACCGCCCCCGACCGCGCACCGACCCTGTTCCGGCAACTGGCCGCACAAGCCCGTGCCAGGACCGGAAGCGACCCGCGGGACTTCGGTGCGTACGACATGCTCGGTTTTGCCATCTGCGGCGTGCGCCTGGACACCGACGAGAACCTCGGCGACGCGATTGAGGCGTTCGACCGGTCACGGGCGATCACCCGCGGCGCGGAGCCGCTTCTGCAGGAGCGACGCCGTTTCCTGGTGGAGAAGCTGCAGGGTTACGCGGGAACGGACCGGTTGGCGCCGGTCCTCGACGCCTTGTCCGGCACCCGCACCCGGCCGCCGGAGTGACTCAGCCGGACAGCCAGCCGGACTCCTGGGCACGCAGGATCGCCTGCATGCGGCCGTCGACACCGAGTTCGCGGTACAAGGTCTTAAGCAGGCGGAACATCTCCCGCTCGGAGTAGCCGGCGCGGTCGGCCAGCCGCGCGACCGTCGACCCGGCCGACAACTGCCGCAACCACGACAGCTGTTCGGCTGTCAGGGGTGCCCCCTGTGCAGGCAGCGCGGTCGCGAGCGCCGTCACCACGGCGATCGGCAGGACCGCCTGCCCGTCCGCCGTCGCCTCCACCGTGCGCAGCAGCGCCTGCGCGGTCGCGTCCCGCGGCAGCACCGCCGCCGCCCCGGTCCGCACCGCACGGGCACCTGCCGCGGGCGATCCGCCGTCGAGCACCGCCACGACAACGCTTTCGTGTCGCAACCGCCCCACGAGCTCCCAATCGGCGTCGGTCAGCAAACTGACCAGTACCACGCCATTCCGGCGGTGCCGCGCCCAAGCGAAGACATCATCCGGGGTGTCGACCACGTGACCGGCCGCGGACAGCACCGCTTCGGTACCGTGCCGGAACATCGGCAGCGGGTCGAGCACCACGACACGGAGGCCCACCCGCCCCAGCAAACATCAACAGCCGCCGCGGAACCGGCGCGACGCGCACATCCGGCGGGAATTCCGCCGGATCCTGGCAGGGCTCTGCCACGCCGCGGCATGGACCGGCGCGGACACCCACACCTAGCTTGGACGTCCGGGCGAGGTGTCTGGAGGGGCCATGGTTCACGACGACGAACTGAGCGAGCCGGAAACCACCACGCTCAGGATCAGGGACATGGTGGCGCGGGGCCGGGTCCCCCGTCCGCCCGAGCACATCTACCGGCGGATCCTGGCCGAGTGCCGTCCGGGCCGCGGGCCGGTGGCGATCTGGCAGGCACTGCGGCGGGAGCACGTGACGCTCGAGTCGGTGGTGTACGTCCTCGAGGAGCAGCGCAAGGCGTCCGACCGACGACCTTAAGCTACCCCAGCTGGTCCCGGCGGCGCGTCAGGTACGCGACCTCGGCGGTGTTGCCCGCCAGCTCGATGGCTTTGCCGTACGCCGTGCGGGCTTCCGCGTCGCGGCTCAGGCGCCGCAGCAGGTCGGCGCGGGTCACGTGGTAGGCGTGGTAGCCGGCCAGCTGGTCCCCGAGCCGGTCGACCGCCGCCAGCGCCACCTCCGGGCCGTCGAGTTCCGCGACCGCGATCGCCCGGTTGAGGGCGACGACCGGCGAGGCGTCGACGCGGACCAGCTGGTCGTAGAGGGCGACGACCTGCGACCAGTCGGTGTCGCGGATGTCGCGCGCGGACGTGTGCACGGCGTTGATCGCCGCGAGGATCTGGTACCGGCCCGGCGCCACCCCGGCGGCGAGGCGCTCGCGCACCAGCCCGTGCCCCTCGGCGATCAGCGCCGCGTCCCAGGTCGCGCGGTCCTGCTCGTCGAGCGCGACCAGCTCGCCCGCCGCCACCCGGGCGGGACGGCGGGCCTCGGTGAGCAGCATCAGGGCGAGCAGCCCGGTCACCTCGCCGTCGTCCGGGAGGAGGGCGTGGAGCAGGCGGGTGAGCCGGATCGCCTCGGCGGTCAGGTCGTGCCGGATCGGGTCGGTGCCGGGGCCGGTCGCCAGGTAGCCCTCGTTGAAGACGAGGAACAGGACCATGAGCACGCTGGACACGCGGGCGGGGAGGTCCTCGGCCGACGGCACGCGGTACGGGATGCGCGCCCCCTTGATCTTGGCCTTCGCGCGGGTGATCCGCTGTTCCAAAGTGGTCTCGCGGACGAGCAGGGCGCGGGCGATCTCGGGCACCGTCAGGCCGCCGACCAGGCGCAGGGTCAGCGCGACGCGGGCGGGCGTCGCCAGCGCCGGGTGACAGCACGTGAAGATCAGCCGCAGCCGGTCGTCGTCGATGGCGCCGGACGGCTCCGGCGGGGTGTCGTCCTGCACCATCCAGGCTTCGCGGTGCTTGTCGTCGCGCTTGCTCTCCCGCCGGAGCCGGTCGATGGCCTTGCGGTTCGCGGTGGTGTTCAGCCAGGCACCGGGGTTCGGGGGCACGCCGTCGGCCGGCCACCGCTCGACGGCGGTCGCGAACGCCTCGGCGGCCGCGTCCTCGGCGAGGCCGAGATCGCCGAACCGCCTGGTCAGCGCGGCCACCACCCGGGCCCACTCCGCGCGGTGCACCCGGGTCACGGCCTCTTTGACGTCGGTCACCGGATCGGCCGGACTTCGATCTTCCGGTCGCACACCTTCGACGCCTCGGCGGCGAGCTCGAGCGCCACGTCCGGATCGGCGACGTCCCACACCCAGAAGCCGGCGAGGTACTCCTTCGACTCCACGAACGGCCCGTCGGTGAGCACCGCCTGCTCACCCCGGTTGTCGACGACCGTGGCGGCGTCGGTGTCCGCGAGCCCGCCCGCGAAGACCCAGTAGCCGTCGGCGATCAGCCGTTCGTTGAACTCGCTGATGGCCGGCTGGCGGTCCGTGCGGCCGGGGTTCTCCTTGTCGTCGATGACGGAGACCAGATACTGCATACAACATCCTCTCCGGGAGTGGCCTACGCTGAGTCCGGTCAGGACACACGCGGAGGAACACCATGCCCTACACCGTGGACTTCGACACCGTATCGACGACCGGACTGGAGTCGTCGCCGGTGGCGGACGCGCTGGCCGGGTTGCGGGCGAACGAGGCCCGCTACTTCAAGAACAAGTACGACCACGTCTTCACGGTCGAGCCCGCCGACACGGCCCGGCCGATCATCGACCGGGTGCACCGCATCCTCGAGGAGGAACGCGGCATCGTCATCGCCTCGCGCCCGCTCGAGGCGACCGAGTTCCAGGTCGAGAACATCCGGTGGTCGTACGTCTTCTACGAGAACGGCCTTTCGATCAACGTCCTGTACACCGTGGACGAGGGCGGGAAGCGGGCGGTCGGGTTCAAGCTCTCCGACGGGATGGAGGTGCCCGCGGAACTGGCCTCCTTCAAGTTCGCCCGCCAGAAGTCGAAGCTGGCCGGCACCATCCGCGGCTCCTACTTCGTCATCAAGAACGAGTACTGACCGCTCACCCCGCGAGGGCTGCGGTGATCTGGCGGGTCGTCTGCGCCGCCACCCGCGGGTCGACGGCCGCGTACGCCACATAGGCGGTCAAGCCAGTCGCCAGCGCCCAGCCGCGGCCGCGGGTCCAGGTGGCCTCGTCGACGCCGAGCGCCGTGCGGAAGGTCGCTCGCGTGCCGGCCGACATGAGGGTGAAGGCGATCATCAGGTCGCAAGCCGGGTCGCCGGCCCCGAGCTCACCGAAATCGATGACCGCGCTGAGGCGCCCGCCCGCCGTCAGCAGGTTGCCCGTGTGGAAGTCGCCGTGGCACCAGACCGGTGGACCGGCCCACGCGGGTGCCGCGAGGGCGGCGTCCCACAGTCCGGTCAGTGCCGATGTGTCGAAGGCGTCACCGACTTCCTCGATGGCGGTCCTGGTCGCCGCGTCCCGGGCGGCGAGCGGACGGACGGCGAGGTCCGCGGTTTCGCCGTCGAACCGGTGGAGCGCGGTCAGGAACCCGGCCAGCTCGACGGCGGCCTCGTGCGAGCCCGACAGCGCTTCGACCGTGGCCACCTCGCCGTCCAGCCAGCGCGACACCGCCCACGGCCACGGGTAGCCGAAGTCCGGTTCGCCCACCGCCACCGGGACGGGGACGGCCAGTGGCAGGTGCGGTGCCAGCCGCGGCAGCCACTCGGCTTCCTTCGCCGCCTGGCCGATCGCGCCGGCGTGGCGCGGCAGCCGGACCGACAGCTCGTCGCCCAGCCGGTGGATCACGTGGTCCGAGCCGGCCGGGGCGTACCGGGTCAGCGGCAGCCCGGCCCACTGCGGAAACTGCGTGCCGACCAGCCGTCGCACCAGTGCGGTGTCGATGGCCGGGGTCGTCTCGACGTCCAAGGGAGCTCCTCCGGGGAAGCCGTCGCCAGGTCCGGGGACCCGGCGACGGCTTGCGGACTAGGTGCGGTACCGGAACAGGATCCGGCCGCGGTTCAGGTCGTACGGGCTCAGCTCCACCAGGACCCGGTCGAACGGCAGGATCTTGATGAAGTTCTTCCGGATCTTCCCGCTGATGTGCGCGAGCACCTTGTGCCCGTTCTCCAGCTCGACCCGGAACGTCGCGTTCCGCAGGCACTCGACGACGGTGCCCTCGACTCCGATCCCGGCGGTGTTGGCCATCAGCGCAGCACCAGCTCGAGGTTGCTGCCCACGCGGCGGGCTCCGGCGCCTTCGAACAACGCGATCGCCGCCGGGTTCCTTTCGTTCACTTCGGCGGAAGCCGCCGGGATTCCCTTGTCGTGCAACGCGTTCAGCACGTACGTCAGCAACGCGCGGCCGATTCCGCGCCGCCGCCGGTCCGCACGGACCGCGATCAGCCCGATCCGCGGCTGCCGCGGCACCGCAGCCAGCCGGACCAGGCCCACGTAGTCACCCGCGGACTCCGCCACCACGTACTTGGTGACGTCCGGGACGGCCGGGCGGGGCAGGATCTCCGCCGGCATCTCCTCCCAGCCCACCGTCGCCTCGATTTCGGCGCGGATCACGTCTTCGGCCGAGTTCAGCAATTCCGCGTCGGCCGGCGGCCCGATCGTCACCCCCGCCGGCGCGGAGGCTTGGCCCGGCGCCGTGGGGAGCAGGTACTCCCACTCACGGCGCCGCGTCGTGAAACCGGCCGATTCCCAGCGGGACCGGAGTTCGGTGTCGGCTTCGTCGACCACGGTGTGGAGCGGCCTCGGCAGCGCGGGCAGCATGTCGGCCGCGAGCAGCGCGAAGTCCGCGTCGTCCCACGTGTCGATGCTGAGGAAGAGGCGGCCGTCCGGCCGCCGGGACACTTCGCCACGGCCGGCCACGTCCGGCCGTTCGTGCAGATGGTTCATGGTGTCGCCTTTCGGGAGTACCGGTTCCCGGTGCTCCCGGCGACAGCTAGGCCGGCCCGCCCGTGACGACCAGGGGGAGCACCCACAACGTTGCAGCGTTCACGGGTCTCACCTCCTCGGGCCGGGTCACGGACGGCGGAAAGCTATCAGACCGCCGCGCACCGCGCCCACTCCTTTTTCCGAAGCCGGCCGGGCAGACCGATCAGGAATCGAGAAGCGCCGGTCAGCGGCCCGGACCTAGCGTTACCGGCATGACGAACATCGAAACCATCACCCTCGAAGTTGCCGACACCGCCGCCGCCGAGCGCTTCTACGCCGAGGCCTTCGGGCTCACCACCCAGCTGCGGTTCCGGGTCGCGGACGCGCCGAGCGACGGCTTCCGCGGGTACACCCTCTCCCTCACCGTGCCGCAGCCCGCCGACGTCGACTCCCTGATCGAGACCGCGCTCGCGGCCGGGGCCACGACGATCAAGCCGGCCACCAAGTCCATGTGGGGCTACGGCGGCACCGTCCGGGCGCCGGACGGCGCGATCTGGAAGCTCGCGACCTCGGCCAAGAAGAACACCGGCCCGGCCACCCGCAAGATCGACGCCATCGTGCTCCTGCTCGGCGCCGCCGACGTGGCCGCCAGCAAGAAGTTCTACGTCGGCCAGGGCCTGACCGTCGGCAAGAGCTTCGGCAAGATGTACGTCGAGTTCGACGCCGGCGAGAGCCCCGTCAAGCTGGCGCTGTACCGGCGCAAGGCGCTCGCCAAGGACGCCGGTGTCGCCCCCGAGGGCAGCGGCTCGCACCGGATCGCGGTCGGCGCGGCCGCGGCGTTCACCGACCCGGACGGCTTCGCCTGGGAGACCACGGCGTCCGCGAGCCTGTCCTGATCAGTGCCCGCCCGCGCAGCAGGTCGGTGACGGCGGCCCGGTGGCTGCTGGCGCGGCGTGATCGGCGTCCGTGCCGGAGACTGGGTCCCGTGCCTGAACTCCCCGAAGTGGAACTCGCCCGGCAGGTCCTCACCGGCGCCCTCGGCCGGAAGATCCGGTCGGTGGACGACCACGACGACTGGGTCTGCCGCCCGCACGCACCCGGGGACATCGCCACGGCGTTGACCGGCGGGCGGCTGGTGGAAGCGCATCGGCGGGGCAAGACCCTGTGGTGCGAAACGGAAGGCGGCGACGGGCAGCCCGGCCCGAACCTCGGCCTGCACCTCGGGATGGCCGGGCAGCTGCGGTTCGGCGGGGCGAGCGGGCCGCCCGGCCCGCGGCGCTTCCACGGCCGTGTGGAGAAGCCCGAGTGGTTCCGGTTCGGGATCACTTTCGCCGACGGCGAACAGCTGCAGCTGTTCGACACGCGGCGGCTCAGCCGGGTGCGGCTCGACCCGGACCTCGACGCGCTCGGCCCGGACGCCGGGGAGATCTCGCGCCGCGACTTCGGTGCGCGCGTCGGCCGCGGGCGGGCGCCGCTGAAGGCGCGGCTGCTGGACCAGTCGGTGGTGGCCGGGATCGGCAACCTGCTGGCCGACGAAACCCTGTGGCAGGCGGCGTTGTCCCCGGCCCGGCCGGTGAACGAGCTGGGCGCGGACGACCTCGCGAACCTGCACAAGGCCCTGCGGAAGGCGTTGCGCGCGGCGATCCGCCACGGCGGCGTGCACACCGGGGAGATCATCGGCCACCGCCGGGCGGGCGACCACTGCCCGCGTTGCGGCGCGGAGATGAGCCACGGCACGGTCGGCGGCCGGTCGACCTGGTGGTGCTCGAAGGAGCAGGCCTAGCTGTGATGTCCGGGGAGGTTGGTCAGTCGGGTGACCGGTGGTTTGCCGCCGGTTGAGCTGTGGGGTCGGTGGTGATTGTAGAAGTGCAGCCATCCCGGTAGCGCGGCCCGGCGCAGGGCCTCGGACGGGTAGAACCGTGCGTAGGCCCACCCCTCGGCCAGGGTCCGGTGGAACCGCTCGATCTTCCCGTTGGTTTGCGGCCGGTAGGGCCGGGTCCGTTTCGGGACGACACCCAGCTCGGCGCACGTATCCCGCCAAGCATGAGAGCGGTAGGCCGAGCCGTTGTCGGAGAGGACCCGTTCGACGGTGACGCCGAGGTCGGCGAACCAGGCCACCGCCCGGCGCAGCACGGCGGTGGCGGTGGCGGCGGTTTCGTCGGCGTGGATTTCGGCGTAGGCGACGCGGGAGTGATCATCGATGACGGTGTGGACGAACGCGGTGCCGGTGCGGGGTTTGTAATCCGCGCCGCGAGGCAGGCCCGGGGTGGCTCGTTTGTTGATCTCGCCTTGCTGTTTGCCGACGTAGCGCCAGCCGCCGCCATCGGGGATGTTGCCGAACTTGGTGACATCGACATGGATCAGTGAGCCGGGGTGGTCGTGTTCGTAGCGGCGCAAGGGTTCGCCGGTGACCCGGTCGAGGCAGGTGAGGCGGTTGATCCGGCAGCGCACCAGCACCGCGTGCACGGTGGAGGCGGGCAGGCCGAGCCGGCCGGCGATCTGGACCGGGCCCAGCCGGTGCCGCCACCGCAGCCGCACGATCGCCCGCACCAGCGCGGGCGAGGTCTTGCCCGGGCTGTGGTGCGGACGGCTGCTGCGATCGGCCATCCCGGCCACGCCTTCAGCGCGGTAGCGCCGGGCCCATTTCGCGGCGGTCTTGGCGGCGACCATGAACATCTTCGCCGCTGCGGCGCAGGTCCAGCCCTGCTCGACGATCAGCCGGGCCAGGCGTAGCCGGGTGCGTGGGGTCAGGGTGGCGTTAGGGTGGGACACGAAGGCCTCCGGCAGGTGATGTGGTTCCTAGACAGCTCCACTTCACATCCGGAGGCCTTCACCTGTCTGCACGACAGGCCGTCACCGGTCACCTCAACTCGGGACAACGTCCCTGAACATCACACCTAGCTGCCTTCAGCGGCGGGACGGCATCCTCGCGGGCGTTTTTGTCGGTGGTTGCCGGTACCGTCGCGGACATGGCAACCCTGGTCACTTTCCACGCCCACCCGGACGACGAATGCCTCCGCACCGCGGGCGTCATGCGTAAAGCCGTCGAAGAGGGGCACCGGGTCGTGCTCGTCGTCGCCACCAAGGGCGAGGTCGGCGAGGTCCCCGAGGGGTTCCTCGCCGAGGGCGAGAAGCTGGAGGACCGGCGCGTCCAGGAGTC
Organism: Amycolatopsis plumensis; assembly: GCF_042652605.1. NCBI lineage: Bacteria > Bacillati > Actinomycetota > Actinomycetes > Pseudonocardiales > Pseudonocardiaceae > Amycolatopsis > Amycolatopsis plumensis. The sequence goes on from NZ_JBHSJY010000001.1 coordinate 546,686, forward strand.
GTACGCGGCCGCGGAGATCCTCGGCGTCGAGCGCGTCGAGTTCCTCGGCTACCGCGATTCGGGGATGATGGGCGAGCCGACGAACGACGACCCCGCGTGCTTCTGGCGCGCCGACGTCGAGAAGGCGGCCGAGCAGCTCGCGGCGATCCTGCGCGCGGAGTCGGCCGACGTCCTGACGGTGTACGACGACAACGGCGACTACGGCCACCCGGACCACATCCAGGTCCACCGCGTCGGCCTCCGCGCGGCCGAGCTGGCCGGCACGAAACGCGTCTTCCAGGCGACGTTCAACCGCGAGTTCATGCAGCGCGGCTTCGAGGCGGCGGTGGCCGACGGGGTGATCCCGCCGGAGGCCGCGCCGAAGCCACCGGAGAACGTGGAGTTCGGCAAGCCGGAGGCGGAGATCACCGCGGCGGTCGACGTGTCGAAGTACGCGGCGGTCAAGCGGGCGGCGATGCGCGCCCACCCGAGCCAGATCAGCGAGGACATGTTCATGCTGGCCATGCCGGACGACGCGTTCACCTTCGCCTTCGGCACCGAGTGGTTCATCCGCTGGGGCGAAGGCCCCGGAATCACCGAAACAGACCTCATGGCCGGCCTCTGACGAGCCCGGGGCCGGGGCCGGGGCCGGGGCCGGGGCCGGGGCCGGGGCCGGGGCCGGGGCCGGGGAGCAGGCTAAGAGGTGGCAGGCGGCGATATCAACCGGCGCGAGCAGTCGGTTTGGGCCGTGTCGCCCCTCCAATCACGCGAGATGCCCCTCCAATCACGCGAGATCGCTCCCCAATCACACGAGATCCGCCTCCAGTCACGCGAGATCGCCCGCTGATCACGCGAGTTCCGGCCCCGATCACGCGAACCGACTCCCCAGGCACGCAAGCCGACCCTCCAGGTACGCCAGTCGACCGCCCGGGTACGGGTCAGGTGAGCGCGGCCGTCACGTCCAGTTCCACCAGCTGGCCCGGGAAGCCCAGCTGGGCGACGCCCAGCAGCGTGCTCGCCGAGCTGAACGCCTCGGCGATCGGCGACTCCGTCAGGCGGGTCCAGACCGACGACAGCACCGAGCGGTCCTCCGTCACCACGTAGATCACCGTCCGGACCACGTCGGCCGGGCTCGCTCCCGCGAACTCCAACGCCCTTGCCGTGTTGGCGACGACCCGGTCGGTCTGGGTCAGGACGTCGCCCTCCACCAGTGCGCCGTCCGGGGTGAGGGGGCACTGGCCCGCCAAGTACACCGTCCGGGACGCCGAGGTCACCGTCACGTGGTGGTAGCCGGGCGGGGTGTGCAAGCCGGGTGGGTTCTGCCGTTCAATGGTCACGTCCCATCTTCACCGGCTCGGCAAGCGGAAATCTCCGAGGAGGGCTCGTGCGCAGGACCATCGACTGGGCTGACGGCGCCGTCGTCATCATCGACCAGACCGCTCTCCCCGGCGAATACCGGCTGCTCGAGCTGAGGACCGTCGGGGAGCTCGTCGACGCCGTCAAGCGGCTCGCCGTCCGGGGCGCTCCCGCGCTCGGGGCCGCCGGGGCGCTCGGGGTCGCACTGTCCGCCCACCTGAACGGCGATGTCCCGAAAGACGCCGAACTCCTCGCGCACGCCCGGCCCACCGCCGTCAACCTCGCCTGGGGCGTCGAGCGCGCGCTCGGGAAACTCGGCCAGGGCAAAGACGCCGTCCTCGCCGAAGCGCTGGCCCTGCTCGACGAGGACGAACAGCTCAACGAGACCGCCTCGAAGCACGCCGCCGAGATCGTGCTCGCCGAGTGCCCGCGACGCCCTCTCAACCTCCTCACCCACTGCAACGCCGGGCGCCTGGCCACCGTCGGCTGGGGCAGTGCCCTCGGCGTCGTCTGGCACCTGCACGAACGCGGGCTCGTCGAAGAAGTCCTGGTCGACGAGACGCGCCCGCTGCTCCAGGGCGCCCGGCTGACGGCGTGGGAGCTCGCCCAGGCGAACGTCCCCTACCGCGTGCAGCCCGACTCGGCCGCCGCGGCCGCCATGGCGCGCGGGATGGTCGACTGCGTGCTCGTCGGCGCCGACCGGATCGCCGCGAACGGCGACGTCGCCAACAAGATCGGCACCTACGGCCTCGCCATCGCCGCACGCCACCACCGGGTACCGTTCATCGTGGTCGCTCCTTCATCCACAGTGGACGGCAAGCTCGCGGACGGCTCGGGTATCACCATCGAGGAACGCGACGCCGCCGAGCTGACCGAACACACGCCGGAGGGCGCGCAGGTCTTCAACCCCGCGTTCGACGTCACCCCGTTCGACCTCATCACGGCCGTGGTCACCGAGCACGGCCGCTTCGAGCCCTAGGGACGCGGGCCGATCTCGCGGCCGCCGTCGGTCACCGTGATCGCCATGGCCGGGCAGGAGTCCGCCGCGTCGAGCACCGTCTCGTCGGGCTCGACCGACGGGGTCACCGGGTGGGCCACCGCGCCGTCGAGGGTGAACACCTCCGGCATCAGGGCCGCGCACATCCCCGACCCGATGCAGGTGTGTTCGTCGACCTTCACGTCCCAGCTCATCATCACCATCCGATCGGCATCGACCGCGGTCCGCGGACGAGCATCTGCGTCTTCCACACGATATCGCCGGCGAGGTGCAGCCCCGGCATCTCGGTGACCAGCGCGCGCAGCGCCTCCTGCAGCTCCAGCCGGGCCAGCGGCGCGCCGAGGCAGTGGTGGACGCCGTGGCCGAAACCCAGGTGCTGGTTCTCCTCGCGGTCGAACCGCAGCTCGTCCGCGTCGCCGAACCGGAGGCCGTCGCGGTTGGCCGCGCCGATCGCCACCAGCACCGGTTCACCCGCCCGGACGAGCACGCCGCCGACCTCGACGTCTTCCGTGGCGTAGCGGGCGAATCCCGCGCCGGCGCCGAGCGGCACGAACCGCAGCAGTTCCTCGACCGCGGCCGGGATCAGCTCCGGGTCGGCGCACAGCCGCTCCCACTGCTCGTGCTGGTCCAACAGCGCGTAGACGAAGTTCGGGATCTGGCTCGCGGTGGTCTCGTGCCCGGCGACGAGGATGCCGACGCACAGGTCGACCAGCTCCAGCTCGGTCAGCCGGTCGCGGACGTCCCGAGCCTCGATCAACGCCGTCATCAGGTCGTCGGCCGGCTGCTCACGGTGCTCGGCGATCAGGCCGCGCATGTAGTCGCGCAGCTCTTCGCGGTTGCGCTCGAACTCCTCCGGCGTCAGCCCGCTCGTGGACAGCGCCGCGTCGCTCCACACGCGGAACTTCGGCCGGTCGGCGACCGGGACGCCGAGCAGCTCGCAGATCACCGCGACCGGGATCGGCAACGCGTAGGCGTCGACCAGGTCGGCGGGCGCCCCGGCCGCCTTCATGTCCGCGATCAGCTCGGAGGCCAGCGAAGCAACGCGCGGCCGGAGCAGCTCGACGCGGCGCATGGTGAACGCCTTGGCGACCAGCGTCCGCAGCCGCGTGTGGTCCGGCGGGTCCATCTGCAGGATCCCGCCATCGCGCACCACCGGCGAGCGCCGCGGGGCGTCCTTTTCCTTCTCCATCGCCCGCGAGAACCGGCGATCGCCCAGCACCAGCCGGGCGTCGGCGTACCGCGTGGCCAGCCAGGCCGGCTCCCCGTAGGTCATCTTCACCCGGACCATGCCCTCGGCCTCCCGCGCGGCCGCGTACGCCTCGTTCAGGTCGAGCCCGGCCTCCTCGTTGAAGGGGTACGCGAGCGGTTCGGTGTGGGTGGTGGTCATGCGGAACCCCCAAAACAGTTTGTAAGCAGCTGCTTACAACGCTACACAGTTTCTTCCCACCTGTCACGATCCGCCATTGCCTCGTCACCGAACCCTAGGTTACGGTGACCTAGGTGTGGATCGAAATCCTTCTGCTGTCGAAACTGGCCGTCGAGCCGATGCACGGGTACGAACTGCGCAAGGCGGTGGAGGCTTCGACCGGCCACACCCTGTCGAACAACTCGCTCTACCCGACCCTGCGGCGCTTCGTCGACGCCGGTGCGGTGAGCCGCAGCGCCGAGGAGCAGGAGGCCAAACCGCCGCGGCACGTCTACACGATCACCGAAGTCGGGCGGGAACTGCTGCACGATCTGCTCGCGGACTTCCCGGCCGAGCTCGCGCTCAACGAACCGGAGTTCTTGGCGCGCGTGGGGAACTTCGCCTGGCTGCGCCCGGACGAACGGACACGCGTGCTCGAAGTCCGTAAGAAAGCGCTCACCGCCGAGCGGGAACGGCTCACCGGGCTCGCCGCCGGGCAGGCCGATTCGTGGAGCCGCGCCGCACTGCAGCACGTGCTCGGGAAGTTCGACGCCGAACTCCGCTGGCTCGCCGAACTCACCACCGATCCGAGGGAAGACGCATGACCACCACCGAAGAGACGCCACGCCTGCCCTTCGCCCGCGCGGACGCGCTCGCCATCGCTCCGGACTACGCGGTCCTCCGGCGGCAGGCGCCGATCAGCCGGGTGCTCACCCCGGCCGGCGACCCGGCCTGGCTGGTGACCTCCTACGAAGAGGCCAAGGAAGTCTTCCGCGACAAGCGCTTCGGCCGCTCGCACCCGGCGCCGGAACAGGCGTCGCGGATCTCCTACGCCGCCGTGCAGGACGGCCCGAGCGGTGACTTCGAAAACGAGGAGCGCGAGCACAAGCGGATGCGCCGGATGCTGGCGCCCGCCTTCTCCGCGCCCCGCATGCGCGCCCTCGGCGACCGCATCGCCGAACTGACCGACCGCTGCCTCGACGACATGGAAGCCGCCCGCGCCGACGGACCTGTCGACCTGACCGACTTCCTCGCCTTCCCGCTGCCGGTGCTGGTGATCTGCGAACTCCTCGGGGTGCCGTACGCCGACCGGGAGCACTTCCGCGGGCTGTCCGAGCGGATCGCGGTGATGAACGGCGGCGAAGACGCCCAAGCCGCCATGGCGGAATTCATGGCGTACATGACGAAACTGGCCGACGCCAAGCGCGCGGATCCGCAGCCGGACGTCATCTCCGACATGGTCGCCTACCAGGCCGAAGACCCGACCTTCACCGGCGAGGACCTCGCGCGGATGGGTGCCGGCCTGTTGTTCGCCGGCCACGAGACGACGTCGACGCGCATCGCGATGGGCACGCTGTTCCTGCTCGCCGACACCGCCCGCCGCGACCGCTTCGCCGCCGACCCCGATGGCCAGGTGAACCAGACCGTCGAGGAGATCCTGCGGCTGACCGCGACCAGCGGCACCGGCCTGCTCCGGTACGCCCACGAAGACGTCGAGATCGCCGGCACGCGGATCATGCGCGGCGACGCCGTGCTGATCTCCAGCGACGCGGCCAACCGGGACGCGTCGGTGTTCGCCGACCCGGACGGGTTCGATCCGGACCGGACGCCGAACGTGCACCTCGCCTTCGGCACCGGCGCCCACGTCTGCATCGGCGCCAACCTCGCCCGCACCGAGCTGCGGACGGTGTTCCGGAAGCTGTTCCACCGCTTCCCCGGCCTGCGGCTGGCCGTCGGGATCGACGAGATCCCGGTGCGCACCAACCGCGTCGCCGGTGGCGTCGAGCGCGTCCCCGTGGAGTGGTGAGCCGATGAAGATCACCGTCGACACGGGCAGCTGCGTCTCGTCCGGCCAGTGCGTCCTGCTGGCGCCGGAGACGTTCGACCAAAACGAGGACGACGGCACGGTCGTCCTTCTCACCGAAGAGCCGTCCGCCGCCGAGCAGGACGCGGTCCGGCAGGCCGAGCTGACCTGCCCGGCCGCCGCGATCCGCCTCTCCGGCACCTGAGGGTCCGTCGCGCCCGCGTCCGGTTTGCCGGTTAACCTGCTGCGATGACGGAACAGGCCGGCCGCAGGCGGGACGCGGCCGCGACGCGGCAGGCGTTGCTCGACGCCGGCGCGAAACTGTTCGCCGAGCGGGGGTTCGACCGGACGACCGTCCGGGACATCGCCGACCTCGCCGGGGCCAACCAGGCGCTGCTCTTCCGCTACTTTGGCAGCAAGGAAGCGCTGTTCGAAGAGGTCATCGCCCGCAGCGGACGCGAACACCTGGAAACCCACCCGCCGGAGCGGCTGCTCAGCGCGTCGCTGCGGAGCATGCTCGAGCCGGGCGGCGACCGGAACCGGACGCTGGAGACCTACCTGCGCTCGTCCGGCAGCGGCGAGGTCGGGGCGGTGCTCCGCCAGGAGATCGGCGACGAGTACGCCCGGATCCTGGCCACGCTGACCGACGCCCCGGACGCCGAACTGCGCGCCGACCTCGCGCTGGCCTGGCTGATGGGCATCGGGGTCGTGCGCGAGCTCACCGGCAAGCAGCCGCTGGCCGGCGCCGACCCCGACGACATCGTCCGGCTCGTCCTCACCGCCGTCCGGACGCTGCTGGAGCGGGCCGAGTAAGAGCTCTGCCGCAGCCGGTCGTGAGTGGTAAGGAGGGTTCTAACCCTCCTTACCACTCACGACGAGCTGCGGCAGAGGGGTCACGGGAGCGCGCGGCGCAGCAGTTCCGCCAGGTGCACCGGGGTCCGGCCGGACTCCTGGGCGATCTGCGTCCGGCAGCTGAAGCCGTCCGACACCACGACCGTCTCCGGGGCGGCCGCGCGGATCGCGGGCAGCATCCGGTCCTCCGCCACCGCCTTCGAAACGTCGTAGTGGCCGCGCTCGAAGCCGAAGTTGCCCGCCAGGCCGCAGCACCCCGAGTCCAACGTCGTATTGCGTACCCCCGCAGCCTTCAGCGCGGACTCGTCGGCGCCGAAGCCGAGAACCGCGTGCTGGTGGCAGTGCACCTGCGTGATCGCGTCGACGTCGAGGGCCGCGAACGGGATCGGCGCCCGCTCCAGCAGTTCGGCGAAGGTGAACGTCCGGGAAGCCAGCAGCGCGGCACGCTCGTCACCCGGCATGAGCGCGGGCAGGTCGCCGCGGAACAGCGCCGTGCAGCTCGGTTCCAGCCCGGCCACCTCGTAACCGTCCTCCAGGTACGGCGCCAGCACGGACAGCGTCCGGTCCAGGACCCGCCGGGCGCCGCCGAGCTGGCCCGTCGACACCCACGTCAGTCCACAACAGACTCCACGGTCCGGCAGCACGACGTCGTACCCGGCCGCGGTGAGCACCTCGTGGGCGGCGTCCAGCACCGACGGCGTCAGGTAGTTGTTGAACGAGTCCGGCCACAGCACCACCCGGCGCTCCCCCGTCGCCCGCCGCCGGAGATCCGCGCGCGCCGACGTGAAGGGGGAAGCGGCGAACGAAGGCAACGCGCGTTCCGGCGCGATCCCGCCGAGCCGTTTCACCAAGCCCGCCAACCGGGACCGTCCGATGGCGTTGGCCAGCCGCGGAACACGAGCGCTGACCCGCAGCCACAGCGGCAGCCAGCCCATCGAGTAGTGCGACGCCGGACGCAGTCGCCGCCGGTAGTGCTGGTGCAAGAACTCGGCCTTGTACGTGGCCATGTCGACATCCACGGGGCAGTCCGAGAGACATCCCTTGCAGGAGAGGCACAAATCGAGCGCATCGTGCACTTCGGACGAACGCCAGCCGTCCTTGATGACTTCGCCGTTGAGCATTTCGGCGAGCAGGTGCGCGCGCCCGCGGGTCGAGTGCTGTTCCTCCCGGGTGGCCCGGTAGCTCGGGCACATCACGCCGCCGCCGCTGGTGTTGCGGCACTTCCCGACACCGACGCAGCGCCGCATCGCCTGGCCGAAGTTGCCCCGGTCCTCCGGGTAGCCGAGGAAAATACTGTCCTCGAAGGACGAAGACGTCGACCGCACCCGCAAGTCGGCGTCGATCGCCCGCGGCGCCACCAGGATGCCCGGGTTCATCCGCCCGGCCGGGTCGAAGATCGCCTTGAACCGCGCGAAGACGTCCAGCAATTCCGGGCTGTACATGCGGGACAGCAGCTCGGAGCGGGCCTGGCCGTCGCCGTGCTCGCCGGACAGCGAACCGCCGTGGGCCGCGACGAGGTCCGCGGCCTCCTCCAGGAACCGCCGGAAGTCCGCGACGCCGCCCGAAGACAACAGGTCGAAGTCCAGCCGCAGGTGCAGGCAGCCTTCGCCGTAGTGGCCGTAGACGACGCTGCGGCGCCCGTGCGCGCGCATCAGCTCCTTGAACTCGCGCAGGTACGCGCCGAGCCGCTCGGGCGGGACGGCGGCATCCTCCCAGCCGGGCCACGCCTCCGAGCCGTCCGCGAGCCGCGTCGCGAGCCCGGCGCCTTCCTCACGGATGCGCCACAGCCCGCGTTGCGCGGCCGGGTCGTCGACGATCGCGAAGCCCGTCAGGTCGAGCGAAGCGGCCAGCGAACGGGCCCGCGAAGCCGGATCGTCCCCGGCCAGCTCGACGAACAGCCACGCCCCGCCCGGCGGGAGGTCACCGGCGCGGCCGGGAAGCATCGCGACCAGCTCGGCGTCCACGCCTTCGACGGTCAGCGGCGACCACGGCAGGATCGACGGCACCGCGTCGGCCGCCGCGATGTCGGACGGAAAGCCCAGGACGGCCAGCACGCGCTCGCGGGGCAGCTCGGCGAGCGAAACCGTCGCTTCGAGGATGGTCACGCAGGTGCCCTCGCTGCCGACCAGGGCCTTGGCGACGTCGAAACCGTTCTCCGGCAGCAGGTGTTCGAGCCCGTAGCCGGACACACGACGCGGCCACGTCGAAAGTTCCTTGCGCAGCAACGCCAGGTTGTCGCGCACCAGCGCCCGCAGCTCGTCGAAGATCCGGCCCTCGGTGGGCTCGTCCGGGCCGACCCGCAGCCGCGTGCCGTCGTAGAGCAGGACTTCCAGGGAGCGGACGACGTCGACCGTGCGCCCCCACGCCACCGAGTGCGACCCGCACGCGTTGTTGCCGATCATCCCGCCGAGCGTGCAGCGGCTGTGCGTCGACGGGTCCGGGCCGAACCGCAGGCCGTGCGGGGCCGCGACCGCCTGCAGGTCGTCGAGCACCGTGCCGGGCAGCACCCGCGCGAGCCGCGCCGAGGGATCCAGCGAGAGCACCCCGCCGAGGTGGCGTGAGGTGTCGATCACCAGGCCGGGGCCGCACGCGTTCCCGGCGACGCTCGTCCCGCCGCCCCGCGCGATCACCGGCAGGTCACGGTCGCGGGCGGCCGCGACCGCCGCGACGACGTCGTCGGCCGTCCGCGGCAGCACCACCCCCCGGGGCACGTGGCGGTAGTTGGACGCGTCGGTGGTGTACAGCGCGAGCGTGGCGGCGTCGGTGAGGATCTCCACACCCCCATTCAAGTCGACCGGGCCGCCGCGTGCCGAACCCGTGCGACGATCCGCGGCATGACGATCGACCTGCACGCGCACAGCACGGCCTCCGACGGGACGACGCCGCCCGCGGACCTGCCGCGGCTGGCCGCCGAAGCCGGGCTGACGGTGCTTGCCCTCACCGACCACGACACCTTCGCGGGTCTGGCCGCGGCTTCCGCGGCCGCCACCGAGGTCGAGCTCGTCCCCGGTGTCGAGATCTCGTGCCGCCTGGACGAGTCCGAGGTGCACCTGCTGGGCCTGTTCGTCGACCCGCTGTTCGCCCCGCTGGCGGACGAGCTGGAGCTGATCCGCACCGACCGGGAGCGCCGCGCGGTGCGGATGGTCGAACGCTGCCGGGAGCTGGGCGCGCCGATCTCGCTGGCACAGGTGCGGGAGATCGCCGCGGGCGCGCCGCTGGGCCGCCCGCACGTCGCCGCGGCGCTGGCCGCGGTGGGCATCACCGACGCCTTCACCGCCGACTGGATCGCCGACGGCGGCCGCGCGGACGTGCCCAAGCACGTCCTGGCCACGGTGGACGCGATCGCGCTGGTCCGCGCGGCCGGGGGCGTGGCGGTGCTGGCCCACCCGCGCTCGGTCAAGCGGCGAGCTTCGGTCACCGACGCGCAGTTGGCCGCGCTCGCCGCCGCGGGACTCGCCGGGATCGAAGCAGACCACCCGGAGCAGCCCCCGGAGGTCCGCGACCGCCTCCGCGAGGTGGCCGCGGACCTGGGATTGCTCGGAACCGGCTCCAGCGACTTCCACGGCGACCGCAAGCCGGTCCGCCTCGGCGAATGCACGACCTCGCCGGAGGTGTTCGCCGCGCTCCGCTCCCGCCGGTCGTGAGTGGTAAGGCGGGTTCTAACCCGCCTCAGCACTCACGACGGGGTGAGCCGGCGTTCGGCCAGGGCGGCTGCTTCCTGCAGCGGGGTGGTGGCGTTGGCCCCGGCCGCGGCCAGGATCGTGCGCACGGTGTCCTCGATCGTCTCGACGCGGGCGAGCGCGCTTTCGTGGTCCAAGCCCTCGGCCTCGCGCGAAAGTGTGTACAGGATTCCGCCGGCGCTCGCCACGTAGTCCGGGATCCACACAATCCCGCGGGCCGCGAGCGTGTCGGCGACGGCGTCGCCGGTGAGCTGGTTGTTGGCCGGGCCGACGACGAGCGGCGTGTCGAGCCGGGCCACCGTCTCCGGGCTCAGCACCCCGCCGACCGCCGCCGGGATCACCACGTCGGCGGTGAGGGTGAGGGCCTTCTCCGGGTCGACCCAGGTCAGGCCCTGCTTCTCCGCGCCGGCCCGCTTGCCGGGGTCGATGTCGGAGACGACGACGTCGGCGCCCGCGGCGTGCAGGCTCGCCGCGAGGTGGGCACCCACCGAGCCGTAGCCGCTGATCACCACCCGGCGTCCGGTCATGGCCGCCGAGCCGACCGCGGCGCGGAGCGCGGCGAGCACCCCGACCGCGGTCGGGCCGCTGGAGGAACCGGTTCCGCCCGCCGACTCGGGCGTGCAGAACGCGTACGGCGAGGCTTCGCGGAGCACCAGCATGTCGGCCGGTCCGGTACCGACGTCCGGGCCGGCCTGGTAGCGGCCGCCGAACTCGGCGATCAGGTCGGCGTGGTCGAGCAGGACGGCCCGGCGCTCCTCGGGTGAGAGCACGCGGCCCGGCTCGGGCGCGATGACGCTTTTGCCGCCCCCGAACGCCAGTCCGGCGACGGCGCACTTCGCCGTCATGGCGGCCGACAGGCGGAGGACGTCCCCGATGGCTTCTTCGAGCGTGGCGTAGGGCTTGAAGCGGCAGCCGCCCACGGCGGGGCCGAGGACGGTCGAGTGGATCGCGACCATCGTGGTGATGCCGGATCGACGGCCTTTTCGGGTGACGAGCTGCTCATGTGCGGTCATGCGACCCGAAGCTAGAGTGAAGATCGGCGTCAGCGAGGGCATGCCGAACGAAATTCGGAACGGACCGGGAGAGCGAATGCTGGACGAACTTGATTCGGCGATCGTGCGGCACCTGCAGGAGGACGCCCGGCAGACCAACCGCGACATCGCCCGGAAGGTCGGCATCGCACCCTCGACGTGCCTCGAACGCATCCGGCTGCTGCGCGAGCGCGGTGTCATCCGCGGCTACCACGCCGACGTCGACCTGGCGAGCCTCAACCGCGGCGTCCGGGCGCTCGTCACGGCGCAGGTGCGGCCGTTGAGCCGGGCGGTGATCGATTCCTTCCAACGGTCGATCGCCGAACTCCCGGAAGTGCTCTCGGTATACGTCACGGCGGGAAACGACGATTTCCTGATCGAAGTGACCACCCCCGACATCGACGCGTTGCACGCATTCCTGACCGACCGGCTCGCGTTGCGCCGGGAGATCGTCGGGTTCCGGACCTCGATCGTTTTCCGGCACCTGCGGAAGACGACGCTTGAACCGCTCCCGTAGGGGTACTCCTCTTACACCCCGGAACGGCGCGACACGCCAAACCCTAGGTGAACCCCTGAAATACCCGGGTTCGCACGCTCGGAGGCGGAAACTGTCGGTGGTGGGGCGTCTAATGAGCACGACGGGAAGGAGGCGCCGCCATGATCACCACATTGAACCATCGTGAGCGGGCCACGTTGAGAGCCGTGGCCGGGGGCCACGCCGAGATCAGCTGCAGCTGCGAGCCCGACCTCTTCATCGACGGCCTGAGCTGCTGCGACCAGTCCACCGTGCACCGGCTCGCGCGGCTCGGCCTGATCGCACCCGCCCACCCCGGCAAGTGCGGCGAGCGCGTGCCAGCGCTGCTCACCGAAGCCGGTTCGCGGGCGCTGGGCGAGGTCTTCGCCGCCGCGGCGTAAACACGTTGCCACACTCTGGGGTCACTGCCAGCATCACCCGATGCACGTATTCCTCGAAACCGAGCGGTTGATCCTCCGCCGGTTCACCGAGAACGACGCCGACGCGCTCTTCGAGCTCTACGACGACCCGGCCGTCATGAAGTACCTCAATGGGGGACAGCCGGCCGACCGCGCCGAGATCGTCACGCTGGATCTCCCCGCGTTCCTCGGTTACTACGAGCGTTTCCCCGGTTACGGGTTCTGGGCGGCGATCGAAAAGAACACCGGCGACTTCCTGGGGTGGTTCCATTTCCGCCCGCGCCCGGACGACCCGCCGGACGAGCCCGAACTCGGTTACCGGCTGCATCGGAAGGCCTGGGGCAAGGGCTACGGCACCGAAGGCTCCGCGGCACTGCTCGCGAAGGGCTTCACCGAACTGGGGGTCCGCCGCGTGAGCGCGTCCACCATGGCGGTGAACACGGCGTCGCGCCGCGTGATGGAAAAGCTGGGGATGAAGTTCGTCCGTACCTACTTCGAGGAGTTCCCGGAGCACGAGCGCGCCCCGGGCAGCGAGCACGGCGAAGTCGAGTACGCCATCACCCGCGACGAGTGGTCTGCCGCGGCCCGGTCGTGAGTGAGAAACAGTGTTAGAACACTGTTTCTCACTCACGAGGGGTCAGCGGTAGGCCTCGAACTCGTAGATGCGGGCCGCGCCGTTGCCGTCGTTGGCCGGGGTGGTCAAGTTGAGCTTCAGGTACCGGGCCGAGCGGGTCGCGATCGGGTGATAGGTGCGGCTCGCCCGTGACCCGGTCACGGACGCGACCGTCGTCCACGACGACCCGTCGGTCGACGTCTGGATCGTGAACGCGCCGGTGTTCCAGCCCGTGGTCTCGCCGCCGAGGCCGGCGTGCTTGACCACGAACGCCGACACGTTCTGCGCCGACCCGAGGTCGACCTGCAGGTACTTCGTCGCCGCCGTGCTGCAGAACTTGCTGTTGCCCGCCAGGCTGCCGTCGACGGCTTTGTCCGGGGTCTCGGCCGAGGCGCACGACGCCGAGCCCGTGGCCGCCTTGCCCTGGGCCAGGTTCGGGCCCAGCTCGGGCGCGGCGGGTGGCGGCGTGAACCCGTCGTTGTACGACGGCGGGACGTCCGACACGCTCGTGCCCCAGCTGCTCGGCGACGACCCCATCGAGTAACTCAGTGTGGAGGCACCCGCGATGTCGCCGTAGCGGATCCACGACTTGGTCGTCACCACGCCGTTCACGCTCACGCTCTGCACGTACTGGGCGCCCTGCCCCGCGCCGCTGCCGGTGATCCGGATCGTCCCGGACGGCCGGATGATCGAAGCCGCCGGGAACAGCGGGCCGTGCAGGGCGAGGACGTCCGCGCCGGGCGTCGCCGGGTACATCCCCAGCGCGGCGAAGACGTACCACGCCGAGGTGGCGCCGAGGTCGTCGTTGCCGGGCAGGCCGCCCGGGCCGGTGGTGAACGACTCGTTCATCACGCGCCGCACCGCCGAGCTGGTGCCCTGCGGGTGGGCCGCGTAGTTGTAGGCCCACGGCACGCCGTGCTCGGGCTCGTTGCCGATGTAGAAGTACGGCTGGGTGAGGCCGCCGTTGAGCTGGGTGAAGTGGTGGTCCAGCCGCTGGACGGCGGTCTGGCGGCCGCCCATCAGGTTGATCAGGCCCTGGTAGTTGTAGGGCACCATCCAGGTGTACTGCGACGGGTTGCCCTCGGTGTACCCGCTGTTGCTCGACGGCACGACCGGCCACGCCCAGGTACCGGTGCTGCCGCGCGGCTGGATGTAGCCGGCGTCGGGGCCGAACACGTTCTGCCACCACTGGGCGCGCTGCATGTAGGTGGTGTACTTCGTGGTGTCGCCGACCGCCTTCGCGAACTGGGCCACCGCGAAGTCCGACGCCGAGTACTCGAGCGAGTCCGACGGGTCTTCGTAGACGTAGTGCCGGCTGAGGTAACCGCTTTCCCGGCCGCGGATCGCCTGCCCCTGCGTGGTGCCGCCGCTCGCGCTCTTGTCCATCAGCGTCAAGGCGGCCGCGGTGTCGAAGCCGCGGACGCCGAAGGCGTACATGCTGCCGACGATGATCGGCCCGGGGTCGCCGGTCATCACGAAGTGCTCGTTGCTGTTGTGCGACCACTTGGGCAGCAACCCGCCCTGCTGGCCGTCCAGGACCATCGACTTCGCGATGTCGCTCGCTTCGTTCGGGGCGACCAAACCGATCAGCGCGGCCCACGACCGGTAGATGTCCCAGCCGGAGTAGTTCTGGTAGACGGTGTGGGACGCGGTGTGCACCGCCTGGTCGAACCCGCGGTACTGGCCGTTCGTGTCGCTGGCGATGTTCGGGTTCTGGAAGACGTGGTACAGCGCCGTGTAGAACTTCTGCAGGTCCGCGGTCGCCCCGCCGGTGACCTGGACGCGGTTCAGCACGTCGTTCCACTTCGTGTCGGCTGCGGCCCGGATCCCGGCGAAGTCGAAGCCGGGGTTCTCGGCGGCGAGGTTCGCCTGCGCGTTGGCCGGGCTGACGAAGGAAATGCCGATCTTCGCCTGGACGGTCGAGTTGCTCGAGGTGTCGAAGGTGACGTACCCGCCGGAGTTCGTGCCGCTGGTGCTCGAACTCCCGGCGCTGACCGTGCCGCCGAGCCAGGTGCCGAACCCGCTGGGCGCGCGGTCGAACTGGATGACGTAGAAGATCTGGTACGTCTTCGACGAGCCGCAGAAACCACCGCCGGTCACCGAACCGGTGAGCTGGCTGCCGCTGATGCCGATGCTTCCGGCACGGCTGCCGGTTGCGCTGCGGCTGGTGTTGACGAGCAGCCGCGCGGACGTCGTGTTCGGGTAGGTCAGCTTCATGAAGCCGGACCGCTGGGTGGCCGACAGCTCGACGGTGGTGTCGTAGGTGTCGAGCTTGTTCTTGTAGTAGCCGGGCGCGGCCGACTCGTTCGCCTTGGTGTAGCGGCCGGCGTACCCGGTCCAGCCGGTGCCCGGCGAAGTGCTGATCGCGCCGGTGATCGGCAGCAGGCCGAGATCTTCGTTGTTGGCGCAGCCGGCGCCGTTGAAGTGGGTGAGGCTGAATTCCTCGATGCTGGTGTCGCCGTAGCGGTACCCGGACGGCGACGCGGTCGGGGTGTCCGGGCTGAACTGCACCATGCCGAACGGCACGACGGCGCCGGGGTACGTGCTGCCGCCGGCGCCGCCGGGCACCGGGTTCGGCGAGTTGCTGTTGTCGGTGCCGATGAAGGGATTCACGTACTGCGTGAGGGCGAGCGTCGCGGCGCCGGCCGGCGGCGCGGCGAACCCCGCGCCGAGGAGAACCGCGGCGAGCACGGCGGCCCGCACCCGTCCGGCCAATGGTCTGGACATGACCCATCCTCTCCTTGTCGCACGCTTACCGCCGGGCGACAACGTTGTCGGGCGTGGTGACAACGTTGTCAGCGCGGCGATTGCCGGACTGACAACGTTCAGGGGATCGAGGTGGTACCGGAACTCGGTGGCAGGACATGGTGCCACGAAAGAACCTGCCGATGGAAGCACCGAAAGTTCGTTGCGCGCCAAGCGGTTCCGCGACCGGACCACTCAGCCCCGGTGGACCACCCAGTGGTCGCCGAGTGCGGTCGTCGCCGCCTCGCCGTTGGTGAGGTCGGCGAGCCAGCCGTGGAAAGCGCCGGCCTCGCCCGGAGCCAGACCGACCTCGAAGCGGGCCAGCTCGTCGAAGCGGGTCGCGTGGAGCACGTACGAAGAGGCGCGCAGGTCGTTCTCCAGCCGGCCCGCGCGGTCGTAGCTCACCACCACCTCGACCAGGCTGAGACGCCGGTGTTCTAGTACACCAACCACTTCGACAGCGTCCGAAACGGACTGACCGTACGCGCGGATCAACCCACCGGCCCCGAGCAGCACTCCCCCGAAGTACCGCGTCACCACCGCGACCGTGTCGGTCAGCTCGCGGCGGCGCAGCACTTCCAGCATCGGCGTGCCCGCCGTGCCCGCGGGCTCACCGTCGTCACTGGACCGCTGGATTCGCCCATCCGGCCCCAAAACGAAGGCGTGGCAGTGGTGCCGAGCACCCGGATCCGCGCGACGGCGGGCCGTGATGAACTCGCGCGCGGCCTCTTCCGAGGTCACCGGAGCGAGCGCGCAGAGGAACCGGGAGCGCTTGATCTCGATCTCGTGGACGCCATCCCGAGCCACGGAGAGATAACGATCAGTCATCGGGCCAGTCCGCCATGCACCCAGCTCCCCACCCCGGCACCGGGGTCCGACAGCCGCCCCAGGCCACTTCGGACGGACGTTTCCGCAGGTCAGACGCATTACAGCCCGCTCTACGGGAGATCCAGCCCGACATATGGGACTCCCCCCGGGCGCGTCAACGCCAGCGTGGCATTTCCCACCCGGACGCAACGACGTATGTCGATAACAGCGAATTCACACTATCGTCATAAGACCCGGCGAACCCGGGAGTAACACCGCGCGCTCCGGACGGCCCCCACCACAGTGGCCGGCCTGTGCGCGCTCGCAGCACCCGACATGTTCGGCTGCCCAGCGTTGTGCGGCCTCCCAGATGACCCACGTCCGGTTTCCGAGCATCGACGCCCGGCCGGTACCTCGCGTCATCTTGCACTTCGAGCAGGACAACTGTTCTCGACTGACCATCGCGGTCCCGGACCACTTCGTTAACCGGTTCAGCTCGAACCACCCAATGGAGTGAGTGCCGGTCGCGCCGACGCCTTGGGAGGCGGCCAGCCGTGACCCACCGTGCCAGTTCCCTGCCCCCGTCCGGGGAGCAGCTCAGCAACGCCGAGGCCAAGGGCCTCTACCGGAGCGACTACGAACACGACGCCTGCGGTGTCGCCTTCGTCGCCGACCTGACCGGGCGCCGAGATCATGCGATCGTCGCCAAGGCCCTGGTCGCGTTGCGCAACCTGGAACACCGCGGGGCTCGTGGCGCCGAACCGGACACCGGCGACGGCGCCGGCCTGCTGATCCAGATCCCGGACGAGTTCTACCGCGCGGTCGTGGACTTCGAGCTGCCCGAGCCCGGCACCTACGCCGTCGGCACGGCTTTCCTGCCGCAGGACGAAAAGCGCCGCGGCCGGGCCATGACGACCATCGAGCGGATCGCCGCCGAGGAGGACATGCGCGTCCTCGGCTGGCGCGAGCTGCCGGTGCACACCGAGCACTGCGGGCCGACCGCGGCCGAGACCATGCCGCACTTCACGCAGCTGTTCCTCGCCGCGCGCCGCCCGAAGCCGGAGCACTCGGACCCGCTGCACATCGAGCGCAGCGCGTTCTGTGTCCGCAAGCGGGCCGAACACGAGCTCGTCGAGGACGACGTCTATTTCCCGTCGCTGTCCTCGCGGACGATCGTCTACAAAGGAATGCTCACCGAGCCGCAGGTCGAGCGCTTCTTCGCCGACCTCACCGACGAGCGCGTCACCAGCGCCATCGGCCTGGTGCACTCCCGCTTCTCCACCAACACGTTCCCGTCGTGGCCGCTGGCCCACCCGTACCGGTACGTGGCGCACAACGGCGAGATCAACACGTTGCGCGGCAACCGCAACTGGATGGACGCCCGCGAGGCGCTGCTCGAGACCGACCTGATCCCGGGCGACCTCAAGCGCGTCTACCCGGTGATCACCCGCGGCGCCAGCGACTCGGCGAGCTTCGACGAGGTCCTGGAGCTGCTGCACCTCGGCGGCCGCTCGCTGCCCCACGCCGTCCTGATGATGATCCCGGAGGCCTGGGAGAACCACCAGGAGATGGACCCGGCGCGGCGCGCGTTCTACGAGTTCCACTCGACGCTGATGGAACCGTGGGACGGCCCGGCGCTGGTCGCCTTCACCGACGGCAGCCAGATCGGCGCGGTGCTCGACCGCAACGGCCTGCGCCCCGGCCGCTACTGGGTGACCGACGACGGCCTCGTCGTGCTCGCCTCCGAGGTCGGCGTGCTCGACATCGACCCGGCGACGATCGTCCGGAAGGGACGCCTCGAGCCCGGCCGCATGTTCCTCGTGGACACCGTCGAAGGCCGGATCATCGAGGACGAAGAGGTCAAGACCGAGCTGGCCACCGCGCACCCGTACGACGAGTGGGTCGACGCCGGTCTCGTGCACCTCGAGGACTTGCCCGAGCGCGACCGCGAAGTCCCGCTGCACGCCGCGCTCGTCCGCCGCCAGCAGGCGTTCGGCTACACCGAGGAGGAGCTCGAAGCCATCCTCGAGCCGATGGCCCGCACCGGCGCGGAGCCGATCGGCTCGATGGGCAACGACTCGCCGATCGCCACCCTGTCCAGCCGGCCGCGGCTGATCTTCGACTACTTCATCCAGCTCTTCGCCCAGGTGACCAACCCGCCGCTGGACGCCATCCGCGAGGAGCTCGTCACCGCGCTCGGCACCCAGATCGGCGCCGAGCCGAACCTCCTCGAGGGCAACGCGGCCAGCTGCCGCCGGATCGTGCTGCCGTTCCCGGTGCTCGACAACGACCAGTTCGCCAAGCTGGTGCACGTCAACGACGACGGCGACCTGCCGGAGTTCCAGGCGGTCACCGTGCTCGGCCGGTACAACGTGCACGGCGGCGGCGACGCGCTGCTCAAGCGCCTCGACGAGATCCGCGCCGAGGTGTCGGAGGCGATCGAGGACGGCGCGCGGCTGATCGTGCTGTCCGACCGCGGGGTCGACGAGCACCACGCGCCGATCCCCTCGCTGCTGCTGACCGGCGCGGTGCACCACCACCTCGTCCGCGAGAAGACGCGCACGCAGGTCGGCCTCATCGTCGAGGCCGGCGACGCCCGCGAGGTGCACCACATCGCGCTGCTGATCGGCTACGGCGTCGCCGCGGTGAACCCGTACCTGGCGATGGCGACCGTCGAGGAGATGGCCCACCGCGGCCTGATCCCCGGCGTGACGCCGAAGCAGGCGACGCAGAACCTGATCAAGGCGCTCGGCAAGGGCGTCCGCAAGACGATGTCGAAGATGGGTGTCTCGACGGTCGCGTCCTACACCGGCGCGCAGATCTTCGAGGCGATCGGGCTCGGCGAAGAGGTCATCGAGACCTGCTTCACCGGCACGACGTCCAGCCTCGGCGGCGTCGGCTTCGAGACGCTCGCCGAGGAGGTCGCGAAGCGGCACAAGTACGCGTTCCCGGCCGACGGCGTCCGGGCGGCGCACCGCGAGCTGGAGACCGGCGCGGACTACCAGTGGCGCCGCGAGGGCGAGCCGCACCTGTTCAACCCGCAGACGGTGTTCAAGCTCCAGCACTCCACGCGGTCCGGCAAGTACGAGATTTTCAAGGAGTACACGAAGGCCGTCGACGACCAGGCCGAGAAGCTGCTGACGCTGCGCGGGCTGTTCGACTTCAAGTACGGCCAGCGGCCGCCGGTGCCGATCGAGGAGGTCGAGCCGGTCTCGTCGATCGTCAAGCGGTTCGCCACCGGCGCGATCTCCTACGGCTCGATCTCCATGGAGATGCACCAGACCCTCGCCATCGCGATGAACCGCCTCGGCGGCAAGTCGAACACCGGCGAGGGCGGCGAAGACGCGGAGCGGCTGTACGACCCGGAGCGGCGCAGTGCCGTGAAGCAGGTCGCTTCGGGGCGCTTCGGCGTCACGAGCGAGTATCTCGTCAACGCCGACGACATCCAGATCAAGATGGCACAGGGCGCGAAGCCCGGCGAGGGCGGGCAGCTGCCCGGCGCGAAGGTGTACCCGTGGATCGCGAAGACGCGGTTCTCGACGCCGGGTGTCGGGCTCATTTCCCCGCCGCCGCACCACGACATCTACTCGATCGAGGACCTGGCGCAGCTGATCCACGACCTCAAGAACGCCAACCCGAACGCGCGCATCCACGTGAAGCTCGTGTCCGAGGTCGGCGTCGGCACGGTCGCGGCCGGTGTCTCGAAGGCGCACGCCGACGTCGTGCTCATCTCGGGCCACGACGGCGGCACCGGCGCGTCGCCGCTGTCGTCGATCAAGCACGCGGGCGGCCCGTGGGAGCTCGGCCTGGCCGAGACGCAGCAGACGCTGCTGGCCAACCGGCTGCGCGACCGGATCGTGGTGCAGACCGACGGCCAGCTCAAGACCGGCCGCGACGTCATCGTCGCGGCGCTGCTCGGCGCCGAGGAGTTCGGCTTCGCGACCGCGCCGCTGGTGGTGTCCGGCTGCATCATGATGCGCGTCTGCCACCTCGACACGTGTCCCGTCGGCGTCGCGACGCAGAACCCGAAGCTGCGCGAGAAGTTCAGCGGCAAGGCCGAGTACGTCGTCAACTTCTTCGAGTTCATCGCCCAGGAAGTGCGCGAGTACCTGGCGGCGCTCGGCTTCCGGTCGATCGCCGAGGCCGTCGGGCACGCCGAGTTCCTCGACAAGCGCAAGGCGATCGAGCACTGGAAGGCGTCCGGGCTCGACCTGTCGCCGATCTTCCACGTGCCCGACATGGCCCCGGCCGGGCTGCGGCTCCAGCAGACGCTGCAGGACCACGGGCTGGAGAAGGCTCTCGACAACACGCTGATCCAGCTGGCCGAGGGTGCGCTGAACTCCGGTGACAAGGTGCGGCTGGAACTGCCGGTGCGCAACGTCAACCGGACCGTCGGCACCATGCTCGGGTCCGAGCTGACCAAGCGGTGGGGCGGCGAAGGCCTGCCGGACGACACCATCGACGTCACCTTCACCGGCACCGCCGGCCAGTCGTTCGGCGCGTTCGTGCCGAAGGGCATCACGCTGCGGCTCTACGGCGACGGCAACGACTACGTCGGCAAGGGCCTCTCCGGCGGACGGCTGATCGTGCGGCCGCCGCGCGAAGCCCAGTACGTGGCCGAGGAGCAGATCATCGCCGGCAACGTCATCGCCTACGGCGCCACCAGCGGCGAGATCTTCATCCGCGGCAAGGTCGGCGAGCGGTTCTGCGTGCGCAACTCGGGCGCGCTGGCCGTCGTCGAGGGCGTCGGCGACCACGGTGGCGAGTACATGACCGGCGGCCGGATGGTCGTGCTCGGCCCGATCGGGCGCAACTTCGCGGCCGGCATGTCCGGCGGCATCGCCTACGTGCTGGACCTGCCCGCGCACCGCGTCAACCCGGAGATGGTCGATCTCGACCCGCTCGACTCCGAAGACGCGGACTTCCTGCGGGAAACCCTCGAAAAGCACTACAACGAAACGGAATCCGCGGTCGCGCGGGAACTGCTGGCCGACTGGGACGCGGGCGTCGACCGCTTCGGGAAGGTCATGCCGAAGGACTACAAGCGCGTGCTCGCCGCCCAGGTGCAGGCCGAGCGCGACGGGCGCGACGTGAACGAGGCGATCATGGAGGCCGCACATGGCTGACCCCAAGGGCTTTCTGACCACCACCCGCGAAGAGCCGAAGCGGCGTCCGGTCGACCTGCGGCTGATGGACTGGCGAGAGGTCTACGAAGACTTCGCCACGACGAAGCTGCAGAAGCAGGCCGGCCGCTGCATGGACTGCGGGATCCCGTTCTGCCACCAGGGCTGCCCGCTCGGGAATCTCATCCCCGAGTGGAACACGCTGACCTGGCGGGAGGACTGGCAGCAGGCGATCGAACGGCTGCACGCGACGAACAACTTCCCGGAGTTCACCGGCACGCTGTGCCCGGCGCCCTGCGAAACCGCGTGCGTGCTCGGGATCAACGACGACCCGGTGACGATCAAGCGCGTCGAGATCTCCATCATCGACCGGGCCTTCGACGAGGGCTGGGTGACGCCGCAGCTGCCGGTCGCGAAGACGGGCAAGAAGGTCGCGGTCGTCGGGTCCGGCCCGTCGGGTCTTGCCGCGGCGCAGCAGCTGACGCGCGCGGGCCACAGCGTCGTGGTCCTCGAGCGGGCCGACAAGATCGGCGGGCTGCTGCGCTACGGCATCCCCGAGTTCAAGATGGAGAAGTCCCGCCTGGACCGGCGGCTCGACCAGATGCGCGCCGAGGGCACGGAGTTCCGGACGTCGGTGAACGTCGGCGTGGACGTCTCCGCTGCCGAGCTGACTTCGTCCTACGACGCCGTGGTGCTGGCCGGTGGCGCCACCGACTGGCGCGACCTGCCGATCCCCGGCCGGGAGCTGGACGGCATCCACCAGGCGATGGAGTTCCTGCCGCCGGCCAACCGGGTGGCGTCCGGCGAGCTCGACGTCTCCCCCTTCGACGCGAAGGGCCTCGACGTCGTGGTCATCGGCGGCGGCGACACGGGCGCGGACTGCGTCGGGACGTCGCACCGCCAGGGCGCGCGTTCGGTGACGCAGCTGGAGATCATGCCGAAGCCGCCGGAAGCGCGTTCGGACGCCCACCCGTGGCCGACGTACCCGATGATCTACCGGGTGTCCTCGGCGCACGAAGAGGGCGGCGAGCGGCTCTACGCGGTCAACACGCAGGAGTTCCTGGGTGACGACGACGGCCGGGTGCGGGCGTTGAAGCTGGTCGAGGTCCGCAACGAAGGCGGCAAGTTCGTTCCGGTCGAGGGCACCGAGCGCGAGCTGCCCGCGCAGCTGGTCCTGCTGGCCATGGGCTTCCTCGGGCCGCAGAAGCAGGGCCTGCTCGAGGACCTGGGCGTCGAGCTGGACGCGCGGGGCAACGTCGCACGCGACAAGGCGTTCAAGACGAGCCTGGACAACGTGTTCGTGGCCGGTGACATGGGCCGCGGCCAGTCCCTGATCGTCTGGGCGATCGCGGAGGGCCGCAGCGCCGCGGCCGGCGTCGACGCCTACCTGACCGGCCGGGACGTCCTGCCCCGTCCGATCGCGCCGACGGACCGGCCGATCGCCTGAGACCCGGCGCCGGCGGAGGTGTCATCGTCGCCACCTCCGCCGGCGCTGCACCACCGCTCAGAACCGGTAGCGGAGGATGCGCGTGCCCTGCCGGGACAGCGCGGTGCTGTGGCTCATCAGCCGGGTGGCCGCGCGCAGCGGCTGAGGAAAGGCGTCGACCTCCGGGGCGCGGGCGAGCAGTTGTTCCTCGGCCAAGGTCAGGCCCGCGTCCCAGGTCTCGGGGTCGTGTGGATCGTCGAAGCCCTGGGCGGCGGTGATGCCGATGGCCTTGATCGTCGGGTGGTACTTCATCGACCAGGCCGCGAAGCGGGTGTAGCCGTTGATGGCGAGTTCACCGGTGGCGAAGTGCGCGGTCAGCTCACGGGTCATCCGCTGGAAGCTGTCGCCGGGTAAGAACGGCAGCAGGCCTTCGGCGACGATCATGGCCGGCCGGTCGCGGGGCAGCGGGTCGAGCCAGCTTGGGGTGGTCAGATCCGCGCCGAGGCACCGGGAGCGGTCCGGGAGGAACCGGGGCCGCAGGGCGACGACGTCGGGGAAGTCGACGTCGTACCAGTCGACGCCGCCGGGCGGATCGCAGCGGAGGACGCGGGTGTCGAGCCCGCACCCGAGGTCGAGCACGACGGCGTCCGGGTGGGCGGCGACGAACGCCCGGACCGCTTCGTCGAGCTTCTTGGCGCGCAGCGCGGTGCCGCAGACGAGGCTGGGCTTCAGCTTGAGCTTGGCGAAGTCGTAGTCGATCCGGTCGGCGAGGCCGGCGGAGTGCGTGTCGCCGAGGATCGGGTGGGGCTGTTTCGCGTCCAGGGCCCTCGCGTAGAGGGTGAGCAGCAGGGTTTCCCGGAGCGGGTCCAGCTCCGGTCGCAGACGTGACACGGGAAGTCCTCAGGCTTTCGGCGGATGGTGGGCGGCGATGTCCCGCAGCCAGGTCAGGGATTGCTGGGCGGCGCGGATGCGTTCGGTCCGGGGTCCGCTGCCGCCGGCGAGTTTCGTGCCTTCGTCGGCGATGTCGCCGAAGGCACCGAGGCTGTCGAGCTTGCGCTGGATCACCTTGTGCCAGGCGTCGTCCTCGATGCGGTAGTAGGTGGTGCGGTCACCCGGCACGCGCACCTTGCGGACCAGCCCGATGGCCGCGAGGAACCGCATGTTCGAGGTCAGCGAAGCGCGGCTGGCCTGGATCGTCTCGGCGATCTGGCCGGCGGAGCGCTCGGGCGGGTCGCAGATCATCAGCAGGCCGAGGATGCGCCCGGTGATCGGGGGCAGCGCCCATTCCTCCACGCAGAAGGTGGCCACCCGCTCGATCCACCGCAGCACCTCGTCCCGGTCGTCCTCACTGGACACAGCGCTCCTCCTCGGCCGGCTCGACGGTTGCCCGTCACTGTGTCATGGCGGCGAACGACTCGCGGGTGGGCGTCGGGGTGATGGTGGCGAGCCGGGTCTTGCGCAGATAGCGGTCGAACCAGTCCACGGCCAGCGCCATCGCCTCGTCGAGGCCCGGGCCGGTGTAGAGGCCGAGGACGTCGTAGGGCAGCACCTGCAGCCGTTTCGGCTGGCCGGCCTTGGCGAACGCGCTCTGGGCCTCCTCGACCATGTGGTACGGGTCCCACCCGCCGTTGGCGACCATCAGCAGCGGAGTGGGCGACAACCGGTGGATGAGGTCTTCCGGCGCGAAGGTGAGCAGGTGCTCGGTGGAGTCGAGGGTCTTCTCGTTGCGGTAGCTAGGGAACATCTCGGCGGCCAGGTCCGGCGTGTCCTGCACCGTCTCCCCGTCCAGGGTCAGGTGCGGCACCCGGGCGCTGGCCCCGCCTTCGTAGCGGCGCTGCCAGTCCTCGTCCAGCCGGTCCCGCAGCGCGTGCACCCCGGCGCGGCCGAGCAGCCGCTCCAGGTACCGCCATCCGTTCCACACGCTGGGGCTCTGCACCACGACGCACTTCGCGCGCCGGTCGAGCACCGCGGCTTGCACCGCGACCGAGCCACCGATGCTGACGCCCCACAGCCCGATCCGCGCCGGGTCCACTTCCGGCCGGCTCTGCAGGTAGGAGATCGCGCTGCGGAAGTCCTCCACCTGCCGCTGCGGAACGTCCTGGCCCCGCGGTTCGCCCTCGCTGGCCCCGACCGTGCGGTAGTCGATCGCCAGCACGGCGAACCCGGCGCGCACGAAGTACGGCGCGAACACGCCCAGCGCCTCTTTGACCATCACCCCGCTGTGGCCGAGGACCAGGCCGGGCACCGGGGCGTCCGCCTCCGGCAGGTACAGGTCACCGGCGCACGCGGTGCCGAGGCTGTTGAACGTCACCTGCTGAGGAGTCATCGCCGACTGCCTTTCCATGAGAAGTAGCTAGTTGTTTCAGTCTCGACTGAAATAACTAGCTACGTCAAGCATGAGTTTCCTCAGCGGTCGTAGTACCCCTTCTCGAGGTCGTCCAGCAGCCCCGGCCGCGTGGGCCGCCAGCCGAGCGACTCCTGCGTTTCCACGCTGGACGCCGGCTGGTCGAGGGCGAGCAGGCCGCCAAGGAAGCCGAGCTCTTCGGCGGCCACTGACCAGACCGGCAGGCCGAGGCGGCGGCCGGTCACCTCGGCGACGTCGCGGATCCGCACGCCTTCGTCGCCGACCGCGTGCAGCACGGCTCCCGCCGGGGCCTGCTCGAGCGCGAGCCGGAACAGGTGGGCGGCGTCCAGGACGTGCACCGCGGGCCAGCGCTGCGTCCCGTCGCCGACGTACGCGGCGACGCCCTTCTCGCGCTGAAGGACGACCAGGCGCGCGATGAGCCCGTGGGCGTCACCTTCGCCGTGGACCGACCGCGGCAGCCGGACGAGGGCCGCACGGACGCCGCGGCCGGTGGAGTGCAGGACGGCGTTGGCGATGTCTCCCCGGCCGGCCACGGGGCCCGCGAAGACGGACTCGTCCCGCTCGGTCGCCGGGCGCCCGGGCACCATCGGCGTCCCCGAGGCGGCGACGAAAGCCTTGCCCGCCAGGACTTCGGTCAGGGCACCGACGACGGCCGCGTCGGTCCGGATGGCGTCGTCCATCCGGCTGAAGTCGTGACCGAAGGCGAGGTGGACGACGCCTTCGGCACTCTCGGCCCCCTTGCGCAGGACGTCGAGGTCGGCGAGGTCGCCGCGGAGGACCTCGGCCCCCATGGCGGCGACGGTGCCGGCGGCCTCGTCCGACCGGGCGAGCCCGACGACCTCGTGGCCCGCGTCGAGGAGTTCGGGCACGAGGGCCCGGCCGATCCAGCCGGACGCGCCGGTGACGAACACACGCATGAGCTTCTCCCTTAGTGATGACACCTGGTGCCATCACCCTAGCACCGTGATGACACCTGGTGTCATCGCCTAGGCTGGGGCCATGAGCCGCTGGGAGCCGAACACGCGCGTGCGACTGCTCGATGCCGCGCTCGACCTGTTCGGCGAGCGGGGGTACGACAGCGTGACGGTCGCCGAGATCGCGGAGCGGGCGGGACTGACGAAGCGGACGTTCTTCCGTCACTTCAGCGACAAGCGCGAAGTGCTCTTCGCGGGCCAGGAAGTGCTGAGCCGCCTCTTCGCCGAGGCAATCGCGGACGCCCCGGCCTCGGCAACCCCGATCGAGGCGGTCGCGGCGGCGTTGCAGGCGGCGGCGGCGCCGTTCGGGCCGCAACGACGGGACCGGGCGCGCCAGGTCCAGGCGGTGGTCGCCGGCCACAGCGACCTGCGCGAGCGCGAGCTGCTGAAGCTCGCGACGTTGCGGGCCGCCATGGCCGACGCCCTCGGCGCCCGCGGAGTTCCGGCCCCGACGGCCACCCTGGCCGCCGAGATCGGCGGCTTGGCGTTCACGACGGGCTTCGCGCGCTGGGTCGCACCGGGCAACGAGCGGGAGTTCGGCGAGCTGGCCGGCGAGGCGCTGGACGAGCTGAGGGCAGCCACCACCGCCCTCGGCTGACTCGCCGATCGCACGCGGCGGCCGCCGCGCCTCGCGCCGCTTCCCTACCTCGCCGCCACCCGGCCCGCGAACAGCTCGACCAGGCTCGCGAAGCTGTCCGCCCCGTGTCCGGCCTCGCTCGCCCGCTCCATCATGGACTTCAGCAACTCCGGCAACGCGTTGTCCACCCCGCGCGCCCCGGCCGCGTGAATCAGGTGCCCGATGGCCGCGACCTGCACATCGACCGTGGAGTCGTCCCCGGGATAGCGGCCCTCGTCCACCTGGCTCGCATACCGCGTCAGGAACCGGTTCACCGTGCCCAGCCACCGGATCGCCACCGGCGTGAACTCGGCCGCGGTCGTCTTCTCCGCTCCCACCAGCGCCGTGCCGTGGAGCCAGCCGGCCATCGCCGACCACATCAGGCCCAGCAGGGCCGCGTCGTACAGGGACGCCCGGCCCGGATCCGCCCCGAGGTACACCGGGTCGCCCAGGGCGGCCAGCACCGGTTCGTGCGCGTCGAACACCGGCCGCGGCCCGCTGTACAAGAACATCACCTCCGCCGAGCCCACCCCGTCCGGGGTGGTCATGATCGCGCCGTCGAGGTAGCCGGCGCCCCGCGCGCCGAACCACCCCGCGGCTTCCTCCGCCTGTTCCGGCGATCCGGACGTCAGGTTGACGAAGTCCTTGCCGGACAACGGAACCGACCCGATCACCGCCCGCAGCACGGCGTAGTCGAGCACGCAGGCGACGACGAGCGGGCTCGCCGCGATCGCCTCCGCGGGCGTCGCCGCGAGCCGGGCGCCCCGCTCGACCAACGGTGCCGCCTTCTCCGCCGTGCGGTTCCACACCGTCACCGCGTGACCGCGATCCAGCAGAGCCCCGGCCAGTGCCGAGCCCATCGATCCGAGGCCGAGCACGGTCACAGATTGCGTCATTTCACTGCTCCCCAAGAAGTTCGGTGATCATCGGACGCCAGATTCGCAGCGCGGGCGCACGGCAACCAGTGGCACCACTGACCACGAACACCAAATTCCTGCCATACGATCGGAAGCATGAGCGTGGGAGTCGTCGCCCTGGTCGTGCCCGCGGAAATGGGCCTGCGGTCCTGGGACCTGTACGAGGTGAGCATTGCGGCCACCGTGTTCGGAGTGCCCCAGCCCGACCTGGCCGATCCCTGGTACGACCTGCGGATCTGCGGTGTCGGCTCCCCGGCGGCGGACGCACCCGGCCTGTCCCTGCGGACGCCGTACGGGCTCGAAGGCCTCGACGGCGCCGAGACGGTCATCGTGCCCTCGGTCCCCGACGCCTGTGTGGAGGACGGCGCGCCGGTGCCCGAGGACCTGGTCTCGGCCCTGCGCAACGCCTACGACCACGGCGCACGGGTGGTGTCGCTGTGCACCGGCGCCTTTGCGCTCGCCGCGGCCGGGCTGCTCGACGGCCGCCGCGCCACCGCCCACTGGATGCACACCGCCCAGCTCGCCGAGCGCCACCCCGAGGTGCTGGTCGACGACTCGGTCCTCTACGTCGACGACGGCGACGTGCTGACCAGCGCGGGGATGACCGCCGGGCTCGACCTGTGCCTGCACCTCGTCCGCCGGGACCTCGGCGCGCACGTCGCCAACCAGCTGGCGCGCCGGCTGGTCGTGCCCGCGCACCGGCCCGGCGGCCAGGCGCAGTTCGTCGACCTCTCCGTTCCCGCCACCGACGAACAGGGCTTGGCCCCGGTGCTGGACTGGGCCCGCGCGCACCTCGACCGCCCGCTGACCATCGAGGAGCTGGCCCGCCGGGCCGCGGTCAGCCCGCGCACCTTCTATCGGTTGCTGCGGCGCGCCACCGGGACGACCCCGCTGCAGTGGCTGCTCAACCAGCGCCTGGCCCGGGCCCAGACGCTCCTGGAGTCGACCGCGCTTTCGATGGAGAAGGTCGCGGCGCTGAGCGGCCTCGGCACCGCGAACAACCTGCGTCACCACTTCCTCAAGCAGGTCGGTGTGTCACCGGGCGACTACCGGCGCGCGTTCCCGCGCCCATTCTCCGCGGACACCGGCACCTGACGCGCGAATTATTTCCGGCCAGAAACTGTTTCGCGCTCAACTTAATCTTTCGTGTGAAAGCAGAAATCGGGTGGCATCGGCCGCCTCCGGCGCTGCACCCTGTATTCAGGGGACCCGGTCGGCCGAGGGGGGAGTCCGGCCGGCCGGGTGCCCGCCGAGAGGCGGGCTTTTTTCACACGGGAGGGGACCCGAATGAGTGTCGATCTGTCCACCACGCTGTCCTGGACCACGGCGTCCGGCGATGCCGCGACGATGCTCGGCGAACTGCAGCCGAACATCCTCAAGGCCCACGTCCGCGACCATTTGTCCGCTTTGTTCCTCGCCTTCGGCGACGCGGCGGAGGCGCGTGCCTTCATCGTCTCGGTCACCGGGAAGATGAAGTCCGCCAAGGAACACCTCGACGAAGTGAGTGCGTTCAAGACCGGTACCGGGAGCGGCACGCCGTACGTCGGCGTCGGGCTCACCGCGGCCGGCTACCGCGTTCTCGGCGTCGAGAACTTCCCGCAGGACGAGGCGTTCCTGCGCGGGATGGCCGCGCCGGACACGCGGCGCCGGCTGAACGACCCGCCGCGGTCGACGTTCGATCCGGGCTACCGCGCGGAAATCCACGCCGTCGTGCTGGTCGGGGACGCCACGGACAAAGCGATGACGGCCCGCCGCAACGAAATCCTCGACCTGCTGCCGGATTCGGCCACCGTGCTCGCGGAGGAAACCGGCCTCGGCCGGGTCAACGCGCGCGGCGAGGGCATCGAGCACTTCGGGTACGTCGACGGCCGCAGCCAGCCGCTGTTCCTCACCGAAGACGTCGATGCGGAGAAGAACAACACCGACGGCATCAACGTGTGGAATCCGTCGGCCCCGCTGGCGCAGGTGCTGGTTCCCGACACCGCGGCCCCGGATCCCGGCGTGCATTTCGGCAGCTATTTCGTTTTCCGCAAACTGGAGCAGAACGTCCGGCGGTTCAAGCAGGCCGAAGCGGATCTGGCCGACACGCTCGGCCTCACCGGCGAAGACCGCGAACGCGCCGGGGCGATGATCATCGGCCGGTTCGAAGACGGCACGCCGCTGACCACCCAGCGGGAAGACGGCGCGGAAAGCCCGGTGTCGAACAACTTCACCTACGACAGCGACCGCGCCGCGCTGAAGTGCCCGTTCCAGGCGCACATCCGCAAGACGAACCCGCGCGGTTCCGGCGGCGCCGAAGACCCGGCCGCCGAGCGCCTCCACCTGATGGCCCGCCGGGGCGTCACCTACGGGGAGCGCCCGGACGACCCGAACGCCGACGTGCCGCCCGCCGCGCGGCCGAGCGGCGGCGTCGGGCTGCTGTTCATGGCCTTCAACTCGGTGCTGGGCAACCAGTTCGAGTTCACGCAGGCGATCTGGGCGGACAACCCGGGGTTCCCGATCGTCGACGGCGTCACACCGGGGCTGGACCCGGTGATCGGCCAGGGCGAGCGCGGCACGTCGGAGTACACCGTGGACTGGGGCGGCTCGGCCCAGCGGACGGCCGGCCCGGTGCCGCAGGCGGTGACGCTGCGGGGCGGCGAGTACTTCTTCATGCCGTCGCTGGCCTTCCTGCGCGCCCTCTGACCGCCGGCGAAGGCCACCAGGGGGTGGTGGCCTTCGCCGGCTTCAGGCTCGGAGCAGGTCGAAGGCCAGCAACCCGGCGCCGAGCCGCCCGGCCTCGTCGCCCAGCTCGGCGATCCGCAGCTCCGGCATCTTCTGGAAGGTCAGGTGCGCGGCCAGCCACTCGCGCACCGGCTCCAGCACGTAGTCGGCCGCGGTGAACAGGCCGCCGCCCAGCACGATCACCTCCGGGCCGAGCAGCGTCAGCAGCGTCCGGATCCCGTGGCCGAGCCCGTCGAGCGCGTCCTGGACGACGGCGACCGCGACTTCGTCACCGCGGCGGGCCAGCTCGACGACTTCGCGCGCGCCGTCGGCGGGGCGCCCGGTGCGCTCGGTGTAGCGGCGGGCGATCGCGGCCGCCGACGAGATGGCCTCCAGGCAGCCGGTCGCGCCGCAGCCGCACTTGCCGGCGTGGCCGACGTCGATGTGCCCGACCTCGCCGGCCTGCCCGTGCGCGCGGTGGATCCGGCCGTCGAGCAGCAGCGCGGCGGCGATCCCGGTGCCGACGGGGATGAACGCCGCGTTCGTCGCGCCCCGCCCGGCCCCCACCCGGAACTCGGCGATGCCGCCGGCGGTGACGTCGTGCCCGAAGGCGACCGGCAGCCCGAGCCGCTCTTCGAGGAGTTCGCCGAAGTGGACTTCGCGCCAGTCGAGGTTGGCCGAGAAGTGGCAGACGCGGGTTTCCTCGTCGACGATCCCCGGCACCACCACCCCGACCGCCGCGGGCTGCCCGGTGCCCGCCTGCTCGGCCAGCGCGGCCACGATCTCCACGGTCTGCGCGGCGAGCGCCGTCCCGTCCGCGCTGCGGGCCGTCTCCGCGCGCAGTGCCGCCTTGGGCTGCAGCTGCTCGTCGAGCAACGCGGCCTTGATCGTCGTCCCGCCCACGTCGAGGGCGGCCACCATTCGAGTCACCGCGGCATTGTCACATTGACGGGCGCCGAAAGGGGGACCTACGCTCAACCGGCCAGACGAGGAGATTCCGGAACGCGGTGCAAGTCCGCGCGGTCGCGCCACTGTGACCCCCGCCAGGGGGAAGCCAGACCCGGATCCTCGTGACCGACCCCGATGAGGCCGCGAAAGCCCGAGGAGGCCACCATGACCCAGACGGCAGCTCCCGCCGTTCCGCTCCCGATCCGCATCCCGATCCGTGAGATCGTGCCGTGGGCGGTGTTCGTGGCGCTCCTCGCGCTGATCGCGCTCTACTTCGTCAGCGCCGAGCAGGGCGCGTTCGCGGTCTTCGCGAACAACTACGTCCACGAGTTCGTGCACGACGGCCGGCACCTGCTGGCCTTCCCCTGCCACTGATCGGCGGCACGCGCTCCCATGATGAAGACCTTGCTGGTCCGCGGTATGCTCGCGGGCCTGATCGCCGGTGTGCTCGCGTTCGGGTTCGCCTACGCCTTCGGTGAGCCGTCGGTGAACGCCGCCATCGGGCTCGAGTCCGGCGACGGCCACGCGCACTCCCACTCCCACGACGCATCGGCTCCCGCTCCTGCCGCGGAAGAGGAAGAGCTGGTCCCCCGGGACATCCAGAGCACCCTCGGGCTGCTGACCGGCGTGCTCGTGTACGGCGTGGCGATCGGCGGGCTGCTGTCGCTGGCCTTCGCGTTCGCCCAGGGACGGCTCGGCGCGCTGCGCCCGCGCGTGACGGCACTGCTGCTCACGGCGGGCGCGTTCGCCGTGGTTTTCCTGGTGCCGTTCCTGAAGTACCCGGCCAACCCGCCCGCGGTGGGCCAGCCGGGCACGATCGGCTCCCGGACCGAGCTGTACTTCGGCTTCGTCGCGGTCTCCCTGCTGGTGGGCATCTTCGCCACGGTGTTCGGCCGCAAGCTCGCGGACCGCGTCGGAGCGTGGAACGGCTTCCTCCTCGCGGCGGCGGGCTACCTGGTGGTGATCGGCGTCGTGGCGTGGCTGATGCCGTCGGTCGACGAGGTCCCGGCGACGTTCCCGGCCTCGACGCTGTGGAGCTTCCGCACGGCGTCGGTCGGCACCCAGGTGACGTTGTGGCTGGCGCTGGGCCTGGCGTTCGGCGCGTTCGCGGAGAAGGCACTGAACCGGCGGGCCACGGTCGCCGCCTGAGTTCTTCGAGGTCACGGCGCTGATCCGGCTTCACCGGACCGGCGGACGCGGCCATCGGCGGCATCGCCCCGGCTGCGACGCGGTCCGGGTGATCGCGTCGCTCCTGAGCCCGCCAAGAAGCGAAGCAGCGACCCGCCTCGCCGAGGCGCGCCGTTCGTCCCGCCCGGCCTGGCTAAGGCGCGCCGGGCGGGACGAACGGGAGGTCCGGTGGTGCGCCGTGCTCGAGGAGCGTTCGCAGGGCTGCCGTGTCCAGGTGCTCGTCGACCGCGTCCGCCAGCTTGTCCAGCATTTCCTCGCGCAGCTCGCCGAAGCCGGGGGCGTCCGGCGCCGGCGCCCACCCGACCCCCGCCTGCGCTGCCGCTTCGGTGAGCCACGCGCGGCGGAAGGCGTCGTTCTCGAACGCGCCGTGCCACATCGTGCCCCAGACCGCTCCGGCGCGCTGACCGTCCAGAAAGGACTCGCCCGGGCTCGTGGTGGTCACCGAGCCGTGGTGGATTTCGTAGGCGTGCACCGGATGCCCCCGCCAAGTTCCCGTGGGCCGGGCGAGCACCTTCTCCGTGGCGAACGTCACCCGGCCGGGCAGCAGGCCGATGCCCGCCACCTCGCCCGCGCCGGACTCGATCTCGTCCACAATGGACTCGGTGAGCATCTGGTAACCGCCGCAGATGCCGAGGACCGGGCGTCTCGCGGCGGCGCGGGCCGTCACCGCCGTGTCGAGACCGCGGTCCCGCAGCCAGGTCAGATCAGCCACGGTGGCGCGCGACCCGGGCAGCACCACGACATCCGCCGCCGCCACGACGTCGGGGTCGGCGGTGAGTGTCACCGTGACGCCGGGTTCCGCGGCCAGCGCGTCGACATCGGTGGCGTTGGACGCCCGCGGGAACCGGACGACCGCCACACCGAGGCCCCCGCCGCGCGTTTCGCGGCGCCAGCCCGCCACGGCGAGGGCGTCCTCCGAGTCGATCCACACCCGGTCCAGCCACGGCAGCACGCCCAGCACCGGCCGGCCGGTGACCTTCTCGAGGCTGTCGAGGCCCGGCCGCAGCAATCCGACGTCGCCGCGGAACTTGTTGACCACCCAGCCGGCGACCAGGGCCTGGTCCTCGGCCGAGAGCAGCGCGAGGGTGCCGAACATCGCCGCGAGCACGCCGCCGCGGTCGATGTCGCCGACGACCAGCACCGGCAGCCCGAACCGCCGCGCGAGCCCCATGTTGACGTAGTCGCCGCCGCGCAGGTTGATCTCCGCCGGGCTCCCCGCGCCTTCGCAGACGACGAGGTCGTAGCGCGCGCTGAGGTCCTCGAAGGCCCCGAAGGCGATCTCGGCCAGCCCGGCCCGGCCGGTGGCGTACTCCCCCGCTTCGAGCGTGCCGAACGGCTTCCCGAGTGCGACGACGTGGCTGCGCCGATCGCTGCCCGGCTTGAGCAGCACCGGATTCATCGCGGCTTCGGGTTCCACCCCGGCGGCGCGCGCCTGCACCCACTGCGCGCGGCCGATCTCGGCCCCGTCGCCGCAGACCATGGAGTTGTTCGACATGTTCTGCGCCTTGAACGGCGCCACCCGCACCCCTCGGCGCGCCAGCCACCGGCAGATCCCGGCGGTGACCAGGCTCTTCCCGGCATCGGACGTCGTCCCGGCGACGAGCAGCCCGCTCATCGCCGGTTGTCCACAGCCAGGCCGGCACCGGCGGAGTTGTCCACAGATCGCCGAACGGCGGTTCCGCCCCGCCGGGGACCGATAGACTGGACAGGGGCCGCCCCCCAGGGAGTGGTGGGGGCTGCGATGGCGGCGGCGAGGGCGACCGCGGCCGCGCCCACCAGCCGGGAGAGGCGCACGGCGCGCCTCAGGTCCGCCGGCTCCGGGGCCCGGCCTTCGCCGAGGCGAGCCCGGCTCTCCAGCTCGCCGCCGTAACTGTTCGTGCCGCCTAGGCGGATGTCCAGCGCTCCCGCGAAGGCCGCTTCCACCTGGCCTGCGTTGGGGCTCGGGTGCCGGCCGCCGTCGCAGCGCCACACCCGCCAGGACTGCCGTGCCCGGCCGCCCGCGCACAGCGCCGTGAGGGCCGCCCCGATTCGTGAGGGCACCAGGTTGACCAGGTCGTCGGCGCGCGCCGCGG
The DNA here is from genome assembly GCF_042652605.1 of Amycolatopsis plumensis. Classification (NCBI taxonomy): domain Bacteria; kingdom Bacillati; phylum Actinomycetota; class Actinomycetes; order Pseudonocardiales; family Pseudonocardiaceae; genus Amycolatopsis; species Amycolatopsis plumensis. Next base: position 581,220 of record NZ_JBHSJY010000001.1, read on the forward strand.
CCCAGCCGAAGTTGCGGTAACGCGGTGAGCGGTAGCCGACCATGGCGTCGAGGGTGTTGAGCGCGCGGTAGCCGAGGAGGCCCGGCATCCCGGCGACCGCGCCCCAGAACAGGGGCGCGACCACGGCGTCCGAAGTGTTCTCGGCGATCGACTCGGTGGCTGCGCGGGTCAGCTCGGCGGAGTCGAGGGTTGTCGCGTCGCGCGCGCAGAGGTGCGAGAGTCTCTTACGTGCTTCGGGCACGTCGCCCGCTTCGAGCAGGCGGGCCATTTCGGTCCCTTCGGCGGCGAGGCCGCGTCCGCCGAGCACAACCCACGTGGACGCGGCCGTGAGCAGGAAGCGCGCGAAGGGACGTCGCCGCGTCGCCGTCTGAAGCGCGACGCCGAGGCCGACGGCCGCGGAGGTGCACAGCGCTGCGTACGCGGCTCCGCGCGGCTTCGAATCAGCCCACAGACGGTGTTCCAGACGAGTCGCGGCGGTACCGAACAGGGCGACCGGATGGCCCGTTCGGGGGTCACCGAACAGAGCGTCGGTTGCGTATCCGGTCACGAGTCCGGCCGCGGTTGTCCCTAGACGGAGTGGCACGTGGCGCACGGTAGCGCGTGCACCAGAATGCCGGGTATGACTGTGCCCAACGCCGCCTCCGCGAAGAAACGTACGTCGGCGGGGCTGACCCACCGGCTCGCCGGGTATCTCGAATCCCTGGCTCGTGCCCTCCGCCGGTACGGGCGCGACGAAAGCAAGGTGCTGGTCCTCGGCGGCGTCCGCTCGGGGAAGTCGCGGCACGCCGAGCGGCTCGTGGCCCACCACCCGCACCTCGTCTACGTCGCGCCCGGCCTGCCCGCGGGCGAGGACGACCCCGAGTGGGCCGCGCGGGTGGCCGCGCACCAGGCGCGGCGGCCGGCGAACTGGAAGACCGTCGAGACGACCGACCTGGCCGGCATCCTGCGCACGGCCACCGAGCCGCTGCTGATCGACTGCCTCGGCACCTGGCTGTCCCGCGTGCTGGACGACGTCGGCGCGTGGCGGCAGAAGCCGGGCTGGGAGCACCGCCTCGACGACCGGCTCGAGGACTTCCTCGCCGCCTGGGCCGCGGCGCGGGTACCGGTGGTCGCGGTGAGCAACGAGGTCGGCAGCGGTGTGGTGCCCGCAACGTCGTCCGGGCGGCTGTTCCGTGATGTGCTGGGCGCACTCAACAACCGGGTGTCCGCCGACGCCGACCGGGTCGTGCTGGTCGTCGCGGGCCGGGCGCTCGACCTGTAGCCAGGAGGCGCCCGTGTTCGACGTACCCGTGCCCGATCCCGCCGCCCGCGCCGCCGCGCTGGAGCGGCTCGACGGCCTGGTCAAGCCGCTTGGTGCACTGGGCAGGCTGGAAGAGATCGCGGCCTGGCTGTCCGCGGCGCACGGCACCGTGCCGCCGCGCCCGCTGGACGACGTCCGGGTGGTCGTCTTCGCGGGCGACCACGGCGTGTCGGCCCTCTCGGCGTACCCGCGCGAGGTGACCGGGGCGATGGTGCGGGTGTTCCTGGCCGGCAAAAGCGGCGTGAACGTGCTGGCCGCCCAGGTCGGGGCGAAGGTGCGGGTGGCCGACATCGCCGTCGACTGGGACGGCGACGACGTGCCCGCCTCGGTGACGGCGCACAAGATCCGCCGCGGTTCGGGCTCGATCGACGTCGAGGACGCGTTGCTGCCGGGCGAGGCGCGGGCGGCGTTCGAAGCGGGCCGGGCGATCGCCCTGGAGGAGCGCGAGGCGGACGTGCTGATCCCGGGCGACATGGGCATCGGCAACACGGCGATGTGCGCGGCGGTGGTGGCGGCCTCCCTCGGGCTGCCGGCCGCGGAGGTGGTCGGCACGGGCACCGGAGTCGACGCGGCCGGCCTCGAGCGCAAGACGGCGGCGATCGCGGCGGCGTTGATCCGGTCGGCGGGCCGGACGGACGACCCGTTCGCGAGGCTGACCGCACTGGGCAGCGCCTGCCTCGCGGCGACGGCGGGCTTCCTGGTCCAGGCGGCGGTGCTGGGCATCCCGGTGCTGCTGGACGGGGTGTTCTCCGGCGCGGCGGCATTGGTGGCCCGGGACATCGCGCCGGGCGCGGAGCAGTGGTGGCTGGCCGGGCACCGCTCGACGGAACCTTCGCAGGCGTTCGCGTTGAAGGCACTGGGACTGGAGCCGATCCTGGACTTCGGCCTGCGGCTCGGCGAAGGCAGCGGAGCGGTCCAGGCGGTCCCGACGCTGCGAGCGGCCCGCGCGATCCTGGCCGACATGGGACTGCTGGCCGACCTGGCATGAGCCGATGGAGCGATGCCGTGCGGATGGCCGTCGGGACGCTGACCACCGTGCCGGTGCCCGCTCCGCGGGTCATCGACCGGGGTGTGGCCGGGCGGGCCATGCTGCTCGCTCCTCTCGCCGCGCTTCCCCTGGCCGCTGCCGCCGGGGCGATCGTCTGGGCCGGTTCGGCCGTCGGGTTGCCGTCGCTGGCGACCGCCGCGCTCGCCCTCGGTGCCGTCGCGCTCGGCAGCCGGGGACTGCACCTCGACGGGCTCGCCGACACCGCCGACGGCCTGGGTGCCTCCTACGACCGCGCCAAGGCCCTCGACGTCATGCGCCGCGGGGACTCCGGGCCCACCGGGGTGGCCACTCTCGTTCTGGTCCTCCTCGTTCAGGTCGGTGCCCTGACGGGCGCCCATCCCGTCACGGCGGCCGCGGGCGTGCTCATCGGCCGGTGCACGCTGTCCATGGCGTGCGCGCGGGGCGTTCCGACGGCGCGCCCGGAAGGGCTCGGGGCCACCGTCGCCGGCTCGGTGCCCCGAGTCGCCGCGGTGGCCGTCGGCGTCGTCGCGGCAGGGCTGGCCGTGCTGCTGCCCGGGCTGCCGTGGTGGCGCGGGCCGGTCGCGGTCGGCCTGGCCTACGCCGTCGCCGGCGCGCTCCTGTGGCGGTGCACCAAGCGGCTCGGCGGCATCACCGGCGACGTTCTCGGTGCCGGTGTCGAAGCCGCCGTCGCGGCCGCTTTGCTCGCGCTGTCAACCTAGGCCCGGTGCCCGGTTAAGGAAGGCCCGGAGCACGAGCACCTCACGCTGCCGCAGTCGCTGGTGCTGCGCGCCGGGGTGCCGAGCGGGCACCGTTGACGGCCGAGACGCGGCTGGCCGCCCCGCGCCGGCGGCGGCCGCGATCGTGCTCCTGGCCGGGGTGATCGTCGTCGTTGCGGGCCATCTCACCCAAGGAGTCCGTACCGCCCGCCAACCCGTACCAGGAAGGCATGATGACGCTCGGCTCACCGGGCTCCGCGGCCGCCTCAGCCACGAGGTCCGCCTCGGCAACTGACCGAAACTGTCATACCCCCTCCTTAAAGTGATCCGCGTGAACCGGACCGATCGTCTCTACGCCATCGTCGAAGAACTTCGCGCCGTCGCGCCGCGGCCACGCAGCGCGCGCTGGCTCGCGAACCGGTTCGAGGTCAGCGTCCGGACCGTCGAACGCGACATCAGCGCCCTGCAGCAGTCCGGCACGCCGATCTACGCCGAGCCCGGCCGCACCGGCGGCTACTGCCTCGACAAGGCGCACACGATGCCACCGGTCAACCTCACTCCCGGCGAGGCCGTGGCCATGGCGCTCGCGTTGAAACACCTCGAGGGCACTCCCTTCCGCGCCGAAGGGCGCTCGGCGCTGCGCAAGCTGGTCGCCGCGATGCGGCAGGAGGACTCGGCTGCGGCGAAGAACCTCGCCGCCTGTGTCCTCCTGCTCGGCGACGGTCCCATCCCGCCGATGCCGCACGTGCTCCACATCCGCCGCGTCCTGCGGCTGCGGTACACCGACCGCGAAGGCACCGTCACCCGGCGGGAGATCGAGCCGCTCGGCTACGTCGGCAAGCCCGAGCACTGGTATCTCATCGCCTGGTGCCGGCTGCGGCAGGAGATCCGGGCGTTCCGCACCGACCGCATCGTCTCCTTCACCGCCACCGCCGAGATCCCGCCCCGTCGCCAGTTGCGGCCCGAGGACCTCGACATCCCGCACGGCGACGTCCACCAGCTCACTTTGGCGGGGTGAACACGGAGAAGTGGTTGCCGGCCGGGTCGAGCAGGTGCGCGAACGTCACGCCGACCGGGTTGACGCTCGGTGGCCGCTGCACCCGTCCCCCGGCCTTCTCGACCTGGCGGCAGGTGGCGTCGACGTCCTCGACCAGCACGGTGAAGACCGCGTAGTTCTCCCGGCCGCTGAACAGGCCGCCGCGTGAGCCACCGGTGTCGATGACGCGGTAGGCGGCGTCGGTGCTCGCCGCGTCGTCCTGCGCGACCTTCCAGCCGAAGACGTCGCCGTAGAACCGCTCGGCGGCCGCTGGATCGTCGGTACCGATTTCGAACCAGGCGACGTCGTTGAACCCGGGCATTGTCGTTCCTCTCGCTGCCACGCCGGGCGCTTCCCGGCTTCGCCCAGTTTCGGCGGCGGTAGCGACAACCCCCTGTCGGTGTTTAGCGAACTTTCCGAAAAGCGGCCAGGAACGCGTCGGTGGTCGCCCGGTCGCGCACCGCCAGCCGCAGGTGATCGGGACCGAGGCCGGGGAACGTGTCCCCGCGCCGCACCGCGTAGCCCGCCTCACGCAGACGCATCCGCACAGAGGCGCCCTCGGGAACGCGCACCAGCACGAACGGGCCACGCGGATCGCCCAGCACGTCAACACCCGAAGCAGCCAAGCCGGACACCAGGTATTCGCGGTCCGCTTCCGCGGCCACCGCCAGCTTTTCCGCTTCTTCCAGGGCGGACGGGCGGCAGCACGCGACGGTCGCCACACCGGCCAGAGTGGACACCGACCACGGCACCTGCACCGCCCGCAGCCGCTCGACGACGTCCACCGGAGCGAGCACGTAGCCCGCCCGGAGCCCGGCCAGACCCCACGTCTTCGTCAGGCTGCGCAGCACGACGACCCCCGGATGACCGGCAGCCAGGCTCTCGGCTTCGCCGGGAACCGCGTCCAGGAACGCCTCGTCCACCACGAGCAGCCGCCCGGGCCGGGCCAAGGAACGCAGGACCGAAGCCGGGTGCAGCACCGATGTCGGATTCGTCGGGTTCCCGACGAACACCAGGTCGGCGTCGGCGGGCACCAGGGCGGGGTCCAGCACGAACCCGTCCGCTTCGGACAGGATCACCCGCGAAACCGGGTGGCCCGCCGCCCGCAGCGCGGCTTCGGGCTCGGTGAACTGCGGGTGCACGACCACCGCGCGAAGCGGCCGGAAAGCCGCGGCCAGCAGCGTGAAGGCCTCCGCAGCACCGGCCGTGACCAGCACTTCCGAAGAAGCACGGCCGTGGCGCGCGGCCACCGCCGCCACCGCATCCCCAGTGGACGGATAGGCGGCCAGCGAGTCCAACGCGGACGCGAGTTCGTCCCGCAGCCAGGCAGGCGGCCGCGGCAACCGGACGTTCACCGCCAGATCGACCAGCCCCGGCCCGACCTCGCGATCGCCGTGGTGGTGCAGGTCGTACTCAGGCATGGGCCCGGACCCGCGCCGCGAACCGTTGCGCCAGCTCGGGATATCCCGCCCAGTGAACGTGCAGGTAGGACGCGTGCAGGGTCGGCGACGCGAAGCCGTCGAGCTGCCGGTCCCAGCCCCAGGCCGCCGAGGCACCGTGCGACGGCGTCACTTCGGTGCGGTGGAACTCGTGCCCGGTGACGCGCTGACCGGCCGTCGCCAGCAGGTTGTCCTCGACGGCGACCGCGCGGCGGTAGCCGAGCTTGCCGCGGGCGGTCATCTTGGCGTCCGCGGGCACCGCGCCGACCATGGGCACCCCGTCCAGCGACTGGCACAGGTACAGCAGGCCCGCGCACTCCGCGCTCACCGGCATCCCGGCTCGGATGGCCGAAGCCACTTCATGACGCAACGCCGTGTTCGCCGACAGTTCCGCCGCGTGCACCTCGGGGAAGCCGCCCCCGAAATACAGCCCGGCGCAGCCGTCAGGCAGCGCTTGATCCCGCAACGGATCGACGTCCACGACTTCGACACCGCAAGCCGCCAGCAGCTCGATGTTCTCGGTGTACCGGAAGGTGAACGCCGGACCACCAGCGGCCGCGATCGTCACCGGTGGACCGTCCACACCGGACGGCTCCCACGGCGGCACCGAAAGCCGAGGCGCCGCGGAAGCGATCCGGACGATCGCTTCGAGATCGACGCCGTCCCGCACCCACGCGGCGAGCGCGGGCAGCACGTGCTGCGCCTCCGCGGCCCGCTCCGCCGCCGGGACGAGCCCGAGGTGCCGGCTCGGCGCGTGGATCTCTTCGTTGCGGTACAACGCCCCCAGCAACGGGACGCCGGTGGCTTCCAGCGCGGACGCGATCTCGTCGCGGTGCCGCTGCGAGCCGAGCTTGTTGAGGATGACGCCGGCAAGCCGCACGCGGTTGTCGTAGTGGGCGAAGCCGAGCACGGTCGCGGCGACGCTGCGGGAGGCGGCCGAAGCATCGACGACCAGCACCACGGGCGCGTCCAGGACCCGGGCCACGTGCGCGGTCGAGGCGTAGCCCTCGGTGCCCAGCGCGCCGTCGAACAGGCCCATCACGCCTTCGATCACGGCGATGTCGGCGCCCTGGGAGCCGTGCCGCAGCAACGGAACCAGCCGCTCTTCACCCTGCAGGAACGGGTCCAGGTTGCGCGCGGGACGTCCGGTGGCGAGAGCGTGGTAGCTCGGATCGATGAAGTCCGGCCCGACCTTGTGCCCGGACACGCGGTGCCCGGCCGAGCGCAGCGCCGCCATCAGCCCGGCGGCGATCGTGGTCTTGCCGTGCCCGGAACCGGGCGCGGCGACGACCACCCGCGCTACCACTCGATCCCCCGCTGGCCCTTCTGGCCGGTGTCCATCGGGTGCTTGACCTTGGTCATCTCGGCGACCAGGTCGGCGGCCTCGACGAGCTCCGGCGGCGCGTACCGGCCGGTGATGACGACGTGCTGGTGCCCGGGCCGGTCCACCAAAGTGGACACGACGTCGTCCACTTCGAGCCAGCCCCACTTCAGCAGGTAGGAGAACTCGTCGAGGACGTAGAAGTCGTGCGTCTCGGCGGCGAGCCGGCGCTTGATCTCCGCCCAGCCCTCACGGGCGTTCGCCGCGTGGTCCTCTTCGGAGCCGGACTTGCGCGCCCAGCTCCAGCCCTCGCCCATCTTGTGCCACTCGACCGGTCCGCCCTGGCCGGTGTCCTCGTGCAGCTTCCCCAACGCCTTGAACGCGGCTTCTTCGCCGACGCGCCACTTCGCCGACTTGACGAACTGGAAGACCCCGATCGACCAGCCCTGGTTCCAGGCCCGCAGCGCCATCCCGAAGGCGGCCGTCGACTTGCCCTTCATCTCGCCCGTGTGCACGGCGAGCAGCGGCCGGTTGCGGCGCTGGCGCGTGGTCAGGCCGTCCTCCGGCACCACCGACGGTTTTCCCTGCGGCATCAGGCGGCCCTTCCGGTCCGGGCGCGGACGGCGTCGGCCAGCGATTCGGCGGCGACGTCGGCGAGGGGGACGTGTTCCGCGCCGAGGTGGGCGGCGAGGTCGGCGGCCAGGCCGAGCCGCATCTTGCCGCTTTCGCAGTCCATGACGATCGTCGTGACGCCGGTGAGCAATCCGGCCGCGGCCTGGGCGCGCGCGACGGCGTCGGGCCCGCTGGTGGCGCGGCCGTCGGTGACGACGACGAGCAGCGGACGGCGCCGGGGGTCGCGGATCTCCTCGACGCGCAGCACGCGCGCCGCCTCCAGGAGCCCTTCGGCGAGGGGCGTCCGGCCGCCGGTCGGCAGGCCTTCGAGGCGGGACGCGGCCGCGTCGACGCTGATCGTCGGCGGCAGCGCGAGCTCGGCGGCCTGGCCGCGGAAGGTGACGAGTCCGACCTTGTCGCGGCGCTGGTAGGCGTCGAGCAGCAGTGACAGGACCGCGGACTTGACCTCGCGCATCCGCGTCTTCGCGCCCATCGAGCCGGACGCGTCCACGCAGAACAGGACGAGGTTGCCTTCGCGGCCTTCGCGCAGTGCGTAGCGGACGTCTTCCGGCTGCAGCTTCAGGCTGGCGCCGTTCCGGCCGCGGGCTTTCTGGTGCGGTGCCGCGGCTTTCACGGTCGCGACCAGGTGCGGCCGGCCTTCGCGGACGCTGGCGGGCTGGACGCCGATGGTCCGGCCGCTGTCGGTGATCGCGCGCGAACGGCGTCCGCGCTCGCCTTCGCCCATGCCCTTGACGCGGAAGACGCGGGCCTTGAACGTCTCGCCGGCGCCGACGGTCTTCTGCTGGCCGCCCGCGTTCTGCTGAGGCTGGCCCTGCGGCGCGTTTTCGCTGCCCTGCGGCGGCTCCGGCGCTTCCGACGGCGTCGAGCCCGAGCCGGGGCCGTCGTCCTCGGGTCCCGGGTCCGGCTGGGCGTCCTGGAGTGCCTGCTCCAGCTGCTCTTCGGAGATGCCCGGTGCGTCGAACGGGTTGCGGCGGCGCCGGTGCGGCAGCGCGAGCCGCGCGGCGACGCGGACGTCCTCGGTGGTCACCTCGTCGCGGCCCGACCAGGCGGCGTGCGCGACCGCCGTCCGAGCCGTGACGATGTCCGCGCGCATGCCGTCGACCTCGAAGGACGCGCAGACCTCGGCGATCTGGCGCAGGGCCTCGTCGGGGAGCTTGACGGCGGGCAGAAGGCGTTGGGCCGCTTCGATGTCCGCGGCGAGCCGGGCGTCTTCGTCCGCGTACTGCGCAGCGAAGGCGTCGGGATCGGCTTCGTAGGCCAGGCGACGGCGGACGACTTCGACGCGCTGCTCCGGATCGCGGCTGGAGGCGACCTCGACGGTCAGCCCGAACCGGTCCAGCAGCTGCGGGCGCAATTCGCCTTCTTCGGGGTTCATGGTGCCGATCAGGACGAACCGCGCCGCGTGCGAGACCGAGACGCCTTCGCGTTCCACGGTCGCGCGGCCCATTGCGGCGGCGTCCAGGAGCGTGTCGACGAGGTGGTCGTGCAGCAGGTTGACCTCGTCGACGTAGAGCAAGCCGCGGTGCGCGGCGGCCAGGAGGCCGGGCTGGAAGTCCGTGACGCCTTCGGCGAGCGCGCGTTCCAGGTGCAGGGAGCCGATCACGCGGTCTTCGGCCGCGCCGACGGGCAGTTCGACCAGCTTCGCGGGCCGCCGGTGGCTCGTGGCGCCGTCGTGCGGGCCGTCCGGGCAGAACGGGTCGGGCGCCGCGGGATCGCAGGAGAACCGGCAGCCGTCGACGACGTCCACGCCGGGCAGCAGGCCCGCGAGCGCGCGGACCATGGTCGACTTCGCGGTGCCCTTTTCGCCGCGCACCAGCACCCCGCCGACGGCGGGCGAGATCGAGGACAGGACCAGCGCCAGGCGCAGGTCCGGCAACCCGACGACGGCGGTGAACGGGTACGGCTTCAACAGCGCTCCTCCGGCTCGGCGACCGGCCGATCATCGCACAGCGCATGCCTCGCTTAGGGTGGGAAATCGTGCGCGAAGAATCACGTCGATCCGCGGCCTCCGGGAACCGCCTGACCGTGGTCGGGATCGGGGCCGACGGCTGGCCCGGCCTGTCGGAACAGGCGAAGGCCGCGGTGCTCGCCGCCGACGTCGTGCTGGGTGCGCCCCGGCAGCTGGGCTACCTGCCCGAGGAGGTCCCGGCGCAGGCGTGGCCGACGCCGTTGCTGCCGGGGCTGGACGCGGTCATCGCCGAGCACGAAGGCGCCCGGATCTGCGTCCTGGCCAGCGGAGATCCGTTTTTGTCGGGGGTGGGTGCCACACTGGTGGCCCATGGATACGAGGTCGAGGCGCTGCCCGCGCTCTCCTCGGTGACACTGGCCCGGGCACGGCTGGGCTGGTCCGCCGAGGAGACCGAGGTGGTCACCATCGTCGGCCGGTCGTCGGCCCGCGTCGCCCGGGTACTGGCGCCGCGCCGGCGAGTGCTCGTCCTGGGTGCCGACGCGCCCGCTTTGCGCTCCCTGCTCACCGTGCGGGGTTATGGCGAGAGCGAGCTGATCGCGTTGGAGAACCTGGGCGGGCCGGACGAGCGCATCTCCGACGGCTGGGCCGGCGATCCCGGACCGCTGACGGTGTTCGCGCTGGAGTGCACGGGCCCGGCGTTGCCGCTGATCGGCATCCCGGACGACGTGTACGCCCACGACGGGCAGCTGACCAAGCGCGACCTCCGAGTGTCGGCGCTGGCCCGCCTCGCGCCGAGTCCCGGCGAGCTGTTGTGGGACGTCGGCGCGGGCGCGGGCAGCGTCGGCATCGAGTGGTCACGGCTGCACGGGCTCAACCGTGCGGTCGCGATCGAACGCTCCGCGGAGCGGGCCGAGCGGATCGGCCGGAACGCACTGGACCTGGGAGTACCGGAACTGGAGGTGGTGGCGGGGGAAGCACCGGAAGCGCTGAGCGCGCTGCCCGCACCGGACGCGGTCTTCATCGGAGGCGGCGTGACGGCGCCGGGCGTACTGGACGCGTGCGTGGCCACCGGAGCTCGGGTGGTGGCGCACGGGGTGACGCTGGAGGCCGAGCAGGTCCTGGCGCGGGCGTACGAGGAGCATGGCGGGGAGCTGCTGCGGATCGGTGTGGAGAAGGCGGCGCCGCTGGGCGGCTTCACGGGCTGGACGCCGGCTCGGGTTGTGACTCAGTGGAGCAGCCGGTGACCGGGCCGCGGGCGACGGCGTGTGGCGGCGGTCCGACTCTCGGGAGCAGCCGATGACCGTGCACTTCATCGGCGCCGGGCCCGGGGCCGCCGACCTCATCACCGTGCGGGGCCGGGACCTGCTCGCCCGCTGCGGTGTCTGCCTCTACCCCGGCAGCATGACGCCACCCGACCTGCTCGCCTACTGCCCGCCCGGGGCCGAGCTCGTCGACACGGCGAACCTCAGCCTCGAGCAGATCGTCGCGAAGCTGGTCGAGGCCCACCGGTCCGGGCAGGAGGTCGCGCGGCTGTGCTCGGGGGATCCGTCGCTCTACAGCGCCGTTGCCGAGCAGGTGCGGCGGCTCGACGCGGCCGGTGTCCCCTACGACGTCGTCCCTGGCGTGCCCGCCTTCGCCGCTTCGGCCGCCGCGCTGAAGCGGGAGCTCACCGTGCCCGAAATCGGGCAGAGCCTGGTGATCACCCGGGTGCAGGCGCGCTCCACCAAGATGCCGCCCGGGGAGACCCTCGCCGCCTTCGCCGCGACCGGGGCCACGCTCGCGCTGCACCTCGCCGTCAACCACGTCGAGCGGGTGGCCGGCGAGCTGACACCGCACTACGGCGCGGACTGTCCCGTCGCCGTCGTCGCGCTGGCGAGCCAGCCCGGGGAAACCGTCGTGCGCGGGGTGCTCGGCGAATTGCCCACGCTCGTCCGCGACGCCGGGATGACGCGCGCGGCCACCATCTTCGTCGGGCGGGTGCTCGCCGCCACGAACTTTCCCGACAGCTTCCTCTACTCGAGTGCCCGCGACCGGGCGAACCAACCGGAGTCGTTGTGACGGAACTGCGCTGGGGCCTGCTGGCCGCCGGGACGATCGCCGCCCACTTCGCCGCGGGCGTCGACGAAAGCAAACACGGTGTCCTCGGCGCCGTCGCGGCGCGGGACGCGTCTCGCGCGCGGGACTTCGCGACGCGCTTCGACATCCCGAAGGCCTACGGCAGCTACGAAGAGCTCCTCGCGGACCCGGACATCGACGCCGTGTACGTCTCGACGCCGCACGCGATGCACAAGCAGTGGGCCATCGCCGCCGCCGAGGCAGGGAAGCACGTGTTGTGCGAGAAGCCGTTGACGATCACCGCGGCCGACGCCGAGGAGGTCATCGCGGCTGCCCGGGCGAACGACGTCTTCCTGATGGAGGCGTTCATGTACCGGCTGCACCCGCAGACGCGGCGGCTGGCCGAGCTGATCTCCTCCGGCGCCATCGGCGAGGTCCGCGCGGTGGACACGACCTTCTCCTTCGACAGCAACCCGGAGGAGACCGCCCGGCTGAGCGATCCGTCGCTCGGGGGCGGCGGGATCCTGGACGTCGGCTGCTACTGCACGTCGCTGGCCCGGCTGGTCGCGCAGGCCGCGACCGGGCAGGACGTCGTCGAGCCGTCCGAGGTCAGCGGGATGGCGCACCTGTCCGCCACCGGCGTCGACGAGTGGGCGACCGGCCTGCTGCGCCTGCCCGGCGACATCCTCGCGACGATCTCCTGCGGGATCCGGCTCACCCGCGAGGACGGCATCCGCGTCTTCGGCTCGGGCGGGCAGATCCACATCCCGCAGCCGGCGTGGATCCACCCGCTGCGCAAGCCCGGCGTCTCGCAGATCATCCTGACGCCGGCCGGCGGCGAGCCGGAGGTCATCGAGGTCGAAGCCACCCAGAGCGTCTTCGCGCGCGAAGCGGACCACGTCGCCGCGCACGTCGAAGACCGGCAGGCGCCCGAGCTGACCTGGGCGGAAACCCTCGCCAACCTGCGCACGCTGGACCGGTGGCGCGAGGCCGTCGGCTACGGACGTTCCTCGTGATCCTCATCCTCGGCGGGACCGGCGAAGCCCGGCAGCTCGCCGAAGCGCTCACCGAGCGCGAAGTCCGCGTTGTCTCTTCGCTCGCGGGGCGCGTCGCACGGCCGAGGCTCCCCGTCGGCGAAGTACGCGTAGGCGGCTTCGGCGGCCCGGACGGTCTCGCGCGGTACCTGCGCGAGAACCACATCGACGCCGTAGTCGACGCCACGCACCCCTTCGCCGAGCGCATCGGCGCGAACGCGGCGAAAGCGGCCGAACTGACGCAAACACCGCTGCTCCGGCTCGCGCGACCGGGCTGGCAAGCAGGCCCGCAGGACGTCTGGCATTGGGCCGACGACCTCGCCGATGCCGCCCGGCAGCTCCCCGGCCTGGGCGACCGTGTCTTCCTCACCAGCGGCCGCCAGGGCCTCCCGGCCTTCGCGCACCTCGACGACCTGTGGTTCCTGATCCGCTGCGTCGACCCGCCCGAGCCGCCGCTGCCGCGGTACCACGAACTCCTCCTCGCCCGCGGGCCGTACGGGGTGGCCGCCGAGCGGGCGCTGCTCGACCGGGTCGACGTCCTGGTCACCAAGGACTCCGGCGGCCCGCAGACCAGCGCGAAGCTGACCGCGGCGCGGGAGCTCGGCAAGCCCGTCGTGGTGGTCCGGCGGCCGCCGCGGCCGGACACGGAGACCGCCGGCACCGTCCCCGAAGCCGTCGAATGGGTCCTGCACCGATGATCGATGAGTTCTACGAAGTCCTGCGCAAGCGGCGGGACGTCCGCGGCGAGTTCACCGGCGAGCCGATCCCCGAGGCCACGCTGACGCGGATCCTCGAGGCCGCGCACGCCGCACCGAGCGTCGGGCTCACCCAGCCGTGGGACTTCGTGCTGGTCGACGACGTCGCGACGCGGGAGAAGTTCGCCAAGCACGTCCACGACGAGCGTGAGGTCTTCGCCGGGCAGCTCGGCGAAGACCGCGCGAGCACCTTCGCGAACATCAAGATCGAGGGCATCCTCGAGGCGAGCCTGGGCATCGTCGTCACCTACGACCCGGCCCGCGGCGCGCCCGACGTGCTCGGCCGGCACGCCATCGCCGACGCCGGCCTGTACTCGGTGTGCCTGGCGATCCAGAACCTCTGGCTCGCCGCGACCGCCGAAGGCCTGGGTGTGGGCTGGGTCAGCTTCTACCGCGAGCCGTTCCTGAGCGAGCTGCTCGGCATCCCGGACGGCGTCCGGCCGGTGGCGTGGCTCTGCGCGGGGCCGGTCAGCAGGCTGGAGACCGTGCCGGACCTGGAGCGCCACGGTTGGCGCAGCCGTCGTCCCCTGTCCGCGGCGATACACCACGGGCGGTTCACCCCGCGTGACCCGGGGGCTGCGTCAGCCGCCGACCTCTGACCCGTTAGCGTTGCGCCGATGCGTCTGATTGCCGTAGCGCTGGGGCTGCTCTCGGCCTTGTGCGCGCTGGCTTTCCCCTTCCTGCCGGTGGTGCAGGACACGGCGGAGGTCGTCTGGCCGACCGGCAGCGACACCCGCTCCGTCAACGCGCCCTTGACCGGGTACTGGGCCCAGGACCTGCGTGCCGAGCTGCCGTGCGCGGCCATCCGCTCGGTCGACGCCCGGACGAACGGTCCGGGCCTCCTGTTCGCCACCGTGCCGGACGGCCGCACCGACCCGAACGCGGGCAAGGGCGTCGGCCTGCAGCTGCGCATCGACAACGGCGTGCTGTTCGCCTCCAGCCAGGGCCAGCAGATCGCCCAGCAGCCGCTGCCCGCCGAAAAGTGCGACGTCGAGCTGGACGTCGACGCGACGCAGATGACCCTCGCCGTCGCCGGGACCCCGATCTTCCACGCCAACGGCGACGTCCGCCCGCGCCTGGTCGGCATCTACTCGTCGATCAACTCGAGCAAGGACCCGATCGCCGGCCTGCACGTTTCGGTCGTGCCGGACACGCGGTACCAGACGTCGCCGACCGCGCTGAAGATCGTCGTCGGCGTGCTCGCCGTGCTGTCGCTGATCGGCTGCATGATCGCGGTCTGGCGCCGCGACTCCGGCTTCGCGCGCCGCGCCCCGCGCTGGGCGCCGGTCGGCTGGTGGCGGCTGACCGCGCGGGACGCCACGGTGATCATCGCGCTCGGGGCGTGGGTCTTCATCGGGCCGGTGACCTCGGACGACGGCTACATCCTCACGATGGCCCGGGTCACCGAGGCGACCGGCTACCTGACGAACTACCACCGCTGGTTCGGCGTCGCCGAGGCGCCGTTCGGCTGGTTCTACCACGTCTACGAGCTGATGACGCACGTCAGCACGGTGCCGCCGTGGATCCGGCTGCCGTCGTTCCTGCTCGGCGTGCTCAGCTGGCTGCTGATCAGCCGCGAGGTGATGCCGCGCCTCGGCAGCCAGATCCGCACCAGCCGCCCGGCCAGCTGGGCCGCCGCGACGGTGTTCCTGATCTGGTGGATGCCCTACAACAACGGCGTCCGCCCGGAGCCGGTGGCCGCGCTCGGCTCGCTGCTGGCGATCTGCGCGGTCGAGCGCACGCTGGTGACGCGGCGGCTGCTGCCCCTGTGCCTGGGCCTGACCGCGGCCGGGTTCACCCTGGCCGCGACGCCGACCGGGCTGATCGCGGTGGCGCCGTTCCTGGTCGCCGCGCGGCCGCTGTTCAAGCTGATCCGCCAGCGCGCGAACGAGAGCGGCTGGCTGCCGGTGCTCGCGCCGGTCGCCGCTGCGGGCCTGCTCGTGCTGGTCGTCGTATTCGCCGACCAGACGTTCGCGACCGTCCAGGAAGCGACCCGGATCCGCACCCAGGTCGGCCCGAACCTGTCGTGGTTCCAGGAGCTCGCGCGCTACCAGTTGCTGTTCGCCGACCTGCCGGACGGCTCGGCGCCGCGCCGGTTCCCGGTGCTGCTGGTCGTGCTGTGCACCGCGACCTGCCTGGTCGTGCTGCTGCGCCGCAGCCGGATCCCCGGCGCGGCCCTCGGCCCGGCCCGCCGCCTGATCGGCACCACCGCCCTGTTCTTCCTGCTCTTGGCCCTGACGCCGACGAAGTGGACGCACCACTTCGGCGCGTTCGCCGCGGTCGGCGCGTCGATGGCGGCGCTGGCCGCGCTCGCGACCAGCTCCACGGTCCTGCGGTCCCAGCGCAACCGCGCGGCCTTCCTCGCCGCGCTGCTGGTGGTCGCCGCGCTCGCCGCGACCGGGCCGAACACGTACTGGTTCGTCTCCCGCCTCGGCGTCCAGTGGACGAACGTGGCGCCGTCCATCGGCGGCATCCCGCTGTCGACCATCCTGCTGGCCGCGGCCGCGATCGCCGGGATCTACGCGTTCGTCGAGAACGTCCGCGCGCACCGCCCGGGCCTGCCGGTCCAGCCACAGGAAGGCCGGCTGCGCGCGCTGCGGCTCGGGTCGCTGTCGCTGGTGGTGGTCTGCGGCCTGGTCGCGGCGGGCGAGTTCGTCACGATGGCGTGGGCGATCCACAACCAGTCCGGCAGCTACAGCCTCGGCGCGGCCAACGTCGGGCACCTGTTCGGCAAGAGCTGCAACCTCTCCGACCACGTGATGGTCGAGCGCGACGCGGCGACGAGCATCCTGCACCCCCAGGCCGAGCAGCGGACCGTCGCGGAGAAGCCCAAGGAGCCGGAATCCCCGCTGCCCAACCCGGACCAGGACAACGGCCGCGTCCAGACCGGCTTCCACACCCGCCCGGTCGACGACAAGGACCCCCTCGCCGAGCCGCCGCACGGGTTCACGCCGGACAAGGTGCCGATGTGGTCGAGCTTCCTCGACCCGGAGACGCGCGCCGGGCGGCTGCGCAGCGACTGGTACGCGCTGACGGAGAAGCCGTCGGACGGCCAGATCGTGGTGGCCACGGCGGGTGCGCCCCGCCGTCCGACCTCGGTGAGCCTCGACTACGGCGTCGACACGCCCGAGGGCGTCAAGATCCTGCGCAGCCAGTTCATGCTCCCGCCGGGCTCGGGCACGGGCGACTGGACCGACACGCGCATCAACCTGCGTGACCTCCCGCCGGAGACGAACGCGGTCCGCATCAACATCGTCGACAACGACCTGACCGAGGACGGCTGGATCGCGGCCTCGGCCCCGCGCGTCCCGACGTTCACGACATTGACGGACCGCATCGGCTCGAAGCCGGTGTACGTGGACTGGCCGGCGTCGTTCGTGTACCCGTGCGTCCAGCCGGTGACGTCGCACGACGGGATCTCGCAGGTCCCGGACTACCGCATCACGGCGGGCGGCCTGGCCGACGAGGCCCAGTGGGCGTCTTCGACGAACGGCGGGCCGATCGGCTGGCTGGAGGAGCTGGCCGAGGAGCCGGAGGTGCCGAGCTACCTGATCGGCCAGCCGAGCCAGTCGTGGGGGCAGCTGCTGCAGATCGAGCCGTTCACCGAGGGCATCGCGCCCACGATCGTCCACGGCGAGAAGACGGTGCCGGGCTGGTGGTCGCCGGGTCCGGGGCCGCGGCAGCCGAACGGCAAGGACCCGACACGCTGAGAATCGCTTGAGCACCGTGACAGGATGACGCCATGGTGCTCAAGCTCCGCAGCCTGGAACTGCGGTCCGGCGAAGAGGTGGAAATCGCCGACGGCCTCACGGTGGTCGTGGGGCCGAACAACGTCGGCAAAAGCCTGTTGCTGCGGGAAATCGGCACCCACCTCGCGCTTCAGGTGGGGCAAGAGGCGCATCCGCCGAACAAGATCCTCCGGCAGGTCACCATCGACTTCGCCACGGACCGCACGGGGTTCCTGGACTGGGTGCGAAGCACCTACCCCGTGCAGGCCCCCGATGCGCCGGGCGCCGAAGAACGAATCAGGACGAACTCGGGTACCGTCCTGACGCTCGGCCAGCTCGACAACGCCTGGCAGTACCTGCACCGGTCTCCGGGCAGCCTGGGAACCCTGTCGCCGCTCCTCGTGCTCCAGCTGGACGCCCAAGGCCGCCTCAACCAGCCTTTCCACGGGCAGGGATTCAACCCGTTCCGGGAACCGGCCACCGGAATGGCCCAGCTGCTCTACCAGAACCGGGATTTCGAGCGCGAAATGAGCGACCTGCTGCGCCGGGCGTTCGGTGAGCCGCTGACCGTCAACCGCTACGCAGGGAACCAGATCACGCTGCATGTCGGCGAGGTGACCGCGGCCGAGCCGGCGCCACCCCCGAGCCACGAATACCTACGGCAGCTCGGTGAGCTTCCGGACCTGGGTGACCAGGGCGACGGGTTCCGGGCGTTCGCGAGCATTCTCTTCGCGCTCAAGACCTCCCACTACCCCATCGTGCTCATCGACGAACCGGAAGCGTTCCTGCACCCACCACAGGCGTACCTGCTGGGCCGGTTTCTCGCCGAGGAGCACGCCGCGGGGTCGCAGGTCATCGTGGCGACCCACAGCGCCGACGTCATCAAGGGCATCACCTCGGTCCGCGCGGATCACGAAGTGGTGATCACGCGACTGACGCGCAGGGGTGAAACCAACCACGTCGCCAGCATCGCCCCGGCGAAGGTGCGCACGCTCTACGACGATCCGCTCGTGAAGTACTACCCGATCGTCGACGGGCTGTTCGCCCGCGGTGTCATCGTCTGCGAAGCGGAATCCGACTGCACCTACTACCGCGCGGTGCTGGAAACCGAGGCGTCCGCGTCGGGTCTGCACTTCACCCACTGCAACGGGAAAGCCCGTGTCGGCCGCGCGGTCGATGCGCTGCGCTCGGCTCGGGTGCCCGTCGTCGCGATCCTGGACATCGACTTCCTCCGCGACGACAAGGACTTCTCCGAGGTCGTCATCGCGCAGGGCGGCGATCCGGATTCCTTCGCGAAAGCCCGCGCGGTCATCGAGAACTCCGTGCAGTCGTGGGGCCGGAAGATCGACCGTACCGCGGCGAAGGCGATCGTCGAGGCGCAGTTCGCCAGAAGCAAGGCCGCCACCTTGAGCGGCGGCGAGATCGCCAGGATCAAGGAGGCCGTCAGCCCGGTGAGCGGCTGGCGGGAGTTCAAGAAGTACGGCGCCCACCACCTCTCGGGCGACGCCGTGACCGCGTTCGAACAGCTCGACCGGGGTCTGCGCGAGCTGGGGATCTTCGTCGTCCCGGGTGGCGAGCTGGAACGCTTCCACCCTGACGTCTCAGGCGACAACAAAGCCGAGTGGCTGCGGACCGTGCTGGAAACCGGGCGGTACGAGAACTCGGCGGCCGCGCGGGATTTCGTGCTCGCGGCCGCCGAGTTCATCTCGGATCATCAGTAGCTGCGGGGGGTCCAGACGATGCCGTTCTCGGAGCGGGTGCGGGACGAGCCCACGATGAGCAGGCAGCGCATGTCCACAGTGGATGGGTCCAGCTCGCCCAGTGTCGTGACGCGGATGTCCTCCTCCGGGCCGCCGACGTCCCGGGCCACCACGACCGGCGTGGAAGCAGCGCGGTGGCGCAGCAGCACGGCCTGGGCGTCCGCGAGCTGGGTCGTCCGGGATCGGGACGCCGGGTTGTACAGCGCCAGCACCAGGTCCGCCGCGCCCGCCGCGTCGAGGCGCTTCTCGATGATCTCCCACGGCTTCAGCCGGTCGGACAGCGAGAGCACGCAGTAGTCGTGGCCCAGCGGTGCTCCCACCCGGGACGCCGCCGCCTGGGCCGCCGTCACGCCCGGGACGATCCTGACCCGGACGCCCGTGCCGTGCCCGAGGGACACCTGCTCCAGCACCGCCGACGCCATCGCGAACACCCCCGGGTCGCCCGAGGACACCACCGCGACCCGGGCGCCGGAAGCGGCCAGGTCCAGGGCCTCGCGCGCCCGGTCCGCTTCCACCCGGTTGCCCGACGCGTGCCGCTGCTGGCCCGCCTTCTGCGGCACCCGCGCCACATACGGGCCGTACCCGACGATGTGCTCCACCGCCGAAAGCTCCGCCGCCGCCTCGGGGGTCAGCCACTCCGGGCCAGCCG
The DNA here is from genome assembly GCF_042652605.1 of Amycolatopsis plumensis. Taxonomy (NCBI): domain Bacteria; kingdom Bacillati; phylum Actinomycetota; class Actinomycetes; order Pseudonocardiales; family Pseudonocardiaceae; genus Amycolatopsis; species Amycolatopsis plumensis. Next base: position 600,564 of record NZ_JBHSJY010000001.1, read on the forward strand.
GACCCAGCCCCACGACGACGACTTCGCCGCCCACAGAAGGTGAAGGAACCGGAGCAGCAGGGGAAACCCGGGACGCGTAAGCCGGCGAAGGCAGCAGGGCCAGCGAGAAGTACGGGACCGTCGAAGGATCCACCGAGGCCAGGGGCTCGATCCGCTGCTGCCCCCACGTGGCCCGCTCGATGTACACCGCGTCGTCGAGCTTCCCGGCCTCCGCGAACGCCTCGCGCACCGACGAGAACGTTCGGCCCAGCTTCAGGACCGCCGCCGCGTCCGTGTCCGCCAGCCTGCGCGCCAGTTCCGGAGCCGGGAGCGTACCCGGGAGCACCGTCAGGACCTCGTCGCGCTGCACCAGCGGGCGGCCGAAGACCGACGCCGCCGCGCTCACCGACGTCACGCCCGGGACGACCACCGCTTCGAACCGGCCGGAAAGCCGTTCGTGCATGTACATGTACGAGCCGTAGAAGAACGGGTCGCCCTCGCAGAGCAGGACCACGTCCCGCCCGGCGTCGAGGTGCTCGGCCAGCCGCTTCGCGCTCAGCTCGTAGAAGTCGGCGATCGCGCCCTCGTAGCCACCCGGGTGGTCGGTCGTCTCGGTCGTGACCGGGTAGACGAGCTTCTCCTCGATCTGCCCCTCGCGCAGGTACGGCTCGGCCACCGACCGCGCGATGCTCCGGCCGTGCCGCGCGCAGTGGTAGGCGATCACCGACGCTTCGGAAATCAGGCGCGCCGCCTTGACCGTCATCAGTTCCGGGTCGCCGGGGCCGAGCCCGACGCCGTACAGCGTGCCGGTCATTCTTCGGCGCTCGCGAGTGCGTTGATCGCGGCGACGGCCATCGCGCTGCCGCCGCGCCGTCCGTGCACCACCAGGTACGGGGCCGGGGCGCGCTTGGCCAGTTCCACCTTGGACTCCACCGCGCCGACGAAGCCGACCGGGACGCCGATGATCGTCGCCGGCGCGCCGACGCCTTCGTCGAGGATCTCCAGCAGGCGGAACAACGCCGTCGGCGCGTTGCCGATCGCCACCACCGAGCCGGGAAGCTTGTCGCGCCACAGTTCCAGTGCCGCGGCCGAGCGCGTGGTGCCCATGCGCTCGGCCAACGAAGGAACACCGGGGTCGGACAGCGTGCAGAGCACTTCGTTGTTCGCGGGCAGGCGACGGCGGGTGACGCCGCTGGCGATCATCTGCGCGTCGCACAGGATCGGCGCGCCGGCCTCCAGCGCGGCGCGGCCGGACTCGACGACGTCGAGCGTGTAGCGCAGGTCGTCGACCAGATCGACCATGCCGCAGGCGTGGATCATCCGGACCGCCAGCCCGGCCACGTCGTCGGGCAGGATCGCCAGGTCCGCCTCCTCGCGGATCGTGGCGAACGAGTGCCGGTAGATCTCGGCACCGTCCCGCAGGTAGTCGATCACAGGTTCCCTTCCATCTCGTCGAGCGGCACCCAGCGGCCGTCGATGCGGTAGCCCCCCGCTTTGGCGACAACGTCCACATGGGACTGCGACGGCTTTCCGCACCGCCGTTCGCAGCCCGAGAAGTGCGCGCGCAGGCCGGGCCGGAACACCGCGTCGGCCCGGACGTCGGCGCGCGCCTTCGCGCAGCCCGGACGGCCGATGCACGCGGTGGTCCCCAGTGCCTCGCCGCCGAACCCCAGCCGCGCGAAGACGTCGGCGGGCACGTCCGGCAGCACCACGGACTTCCACGGCGTGACCAGCACCGTCCCGAATTCGGCCAACGCACGCGCCTGCGCCGCGGACAGCTGGCCGAAGCGCGGCACGACTCCGGCCGCGAAACCGCCGTCCCGTTCGATCAGTCCCGCCGGGACCTCGAACGGGGTCCGCGGCACCGGCGTCCCGCGCCAGGCCGGGTCGTCGAGTTCGGCGACGCGCCAGGCGGCCCCGCGCACCCGGCCGAACTCCAGCGCGACCTCGACCAGCGCCGCGACGGCGTCCGCGCGCGTCACCCGCCGTCCGGTGTCGCCGCCCGCCAGCAGCAGCGTGCCCTCGGACGAACTCACCGCGAGCCAGCAGACGTCGGCACCTTCGGCGGCGACGTCGCCGCGGCCGTCGTCGAAGGCGAAGAGGAACCGGCCGGGCAGCGACGCCAGTTCCGGCGTCGCACACAGCACGCGATCCAGCGCAGCCGCCAGGCCGCGGACGTCGGCGAGGCCGCCGCGCACCCCGCTCAACGGCGACGCGAGCACGTTCCGGACCCGCTCGTGCGACGGCGAGGGCAGCAGGCCCGCGTCGGTCAGCCGGGCCGCGAGGCCGGGCCGCGTGACGCCGCGAAGCTGTACGTTGCCCCGCGAAGTGAGGTGGAGGTCGCCGTCGCCGCACGCCTCGGCCGCGTCGGCCAGCGCGCGCAGCTGCACTGCGGAAATCGTGCCGCCCGGCAGCCGGACCCGGGCCAACGGCCCGTCGGCGGCGTCGTGGGGTGCGAAAACACCGGGGCACGCGTCGGCTCGCACACGTGCTGGGGTCGGCATGGCCTCACTGTAGCTGGCGGTTTTCCCGCTCCGGCGGGTCCGGACGCGGCCGGATCCGGGCCGTTCCGGCGTCCAAGTCCACGTCACGCCAGGGTGGTGCGCCTTCGGCGTCCTGCTTGACGAGCATCGACATCGTTTCCCGGTGTTCCAGCTCACGCCGCTTGGTCCCGTAGAGGAACGCGGTGGTCTCTTCGAGGTAGGTGGCGGACAGCCGCGCCTTGAAGCGCGAGCCGTTCTTGCGCGGGCGCAATTCGATCGCCGCCATGACCAGCAGGATCACGACGCCGCCCGGAAGGGCCAGCCCCAGCCAAGTTCCCATGCCCGGCGAACCGGGTGACCGCGGGTCAAGTTCCCGAGGCCGTAGAACTCTGATCGAATATAGTAGGTGTGCTACATTCGATCGCATCAGTCAGATGGGGGTGATCACGATGAGAGACCCAGCCGATCCCGTGGTCCGCGTGCGCGGGCTGCGGATGCGGTACGCCGCGATCGACGTGCTCCACGGCGTCGACTTCGAGGCGTACCGGGGCGAGGTCGTCGGCCTGCTCGGGCCCAACGGCGCGGGCAAGACGACGACGATCGAGATCCTCGAGGGCTTCCGCATGCGGTCGGCCGGCGAGGTCAGCGTGCTGGGCGTCGACCCGGCGCAGGGCGGCGAGGAGTGGCGGGCGCGACTGGGGGTCGTGCTCCAGTCCTGGCGTGACCACGGGAAATGGCGGGTCCGCGAGCTGCTCGCGCACCTCGGCCGGTACTACGCGCCGTACTCGACGGCGTCGCACCCGCGGCCGTGGGACGCCGACGAGCTGATCGCGACGGTCGGGCTCACCGAGCACGCGGGCAAGAAGCTCAAGCAGCTCTCCGGCGGCCAGCGGCGGCGGCTCGACGTCGCCATCGGCATCGTCGGGCGCCCCGAGCTGCTGTTCCTCGACGAGCCGACCGCCGGCTTCGACCCCGAGGCCCGGCGCGAGTTCCACGACCTGGTGCACCGGCTGTCCGACGAGCTCGACACGACGATCCTGCTCACCACGCACGACCTCGACGAGGCCGAGAAGCTGGCCGACCGGATCCTCATCCTCAACGGCGGCCGGATCGTCGCCGACGGCTCGGCCGACCAGCTCAGCCGGCAGATCTCCGGGGAGGCCGAGGTCCGCTGGAGCGTCGGCGGCCAGCGCTTCGTGCACTCGACGACCGAAGCGACGAAGTACGTGTACGACCTGTTCAAGCAGCACGGCGAGGCCGTCGCCGACCTTGAGGTCCGGCGGGCGTCGCTGGAGGACACCTACATGACGCTGGTCCACCGCGCCGAGACCGGCGGCGAGACGGAGCTCGGCCTCCAGGAAGCGGGTGCGCGATGAACGCCGTCGCCGTGCGGGCCGGGGTGGCCCGCGGCTGGATCGAGTTCAAGCAGACGTGGACCAACCTCGACGACGTGATCGGGCAGGTCGTCTTCGTCCTCCTCTTCCTCGGTACGTTGTTCTTCATGCGCAACGCCACGCTGCCCGGCACGTCGTTCTCGCTCGGCGCGGCGACCGTGCCCGGCGTGCTCGGCGCCGGCATCGTGTTCAACGGTCTGACCGGCGCGGCGGGCTACCTGGCCGTCGACCGCGAGGACGGCACGCTCCTGCGTGCGAAGGCGACCCCGAACGGGATGCTCGGCTACCTGATCGGGAAGACGACCGCGCTGACGCTCGCCCAGCTCACGTCCATCGCCGCGGTCCTGGTCCCGTGCCTGTTCGCCTTCTCCGCGCTGGCTCCCGACGGCGGCTGGTCGTACCTGCACCTGCTCGGCGTGCTGCTGCTCGGGATGGCCGCGACGATGCCGATCGGCGCGGCGCTGGGGTCGCTGACCAACAGCGCCCGGTCGATCGGGCTGATCACCCTGCCGGTGATGGGCATGGGCGCGATCTCGGGGATCTTCTACCCGATCACGGCGCTGCCGGGCTGGCTGCAGGACATCGCGCAGGTGTTCCCGATGTACTGGCTCGGTCTCGGGATGCGCTCGGCGCTGCTGCCGGACGGCGCGGTCGTCGTCGAGATCGGCCAGTCGTGGCGGCCGGTGGCGACCGTGGCGGTGCTGCTCGCGTGGACGGTGCTCGGCTTCGCGGTGGCCCCGGTCCTGCTCCGCCGCATGGCGCGGCGCGAAGCGGGCTCGTCGGTGGCCGAACGGCGGCAGAAGGCCATGCAGCGTGTGGGGTAGTCATGAGTGAGGTCGTCTACAACCGGATCGCGATGCTGCGCGCGGAACGGTCGATCTCGCGGCGGCAGCTGGCCGAAGCCCTCGGGGTGCACTACCAGACGATCGGCTACCTGGAGCGCGGCGAGTACAGCCCTTCGCTGTACCTGGCGTTGCGGATCGCGGAGTTCTTCGAGGTGTCCGTGGAAGTGCTGTTCTCGACGAAGCCCTTCCCCCGCCTCGGTGAGCGGTCCGCCTAGGGTTTGCGCAGGTCGGCGTCGGCGAGCGCGCGGACGACGTCGTCGCGGCGGGTCTCGCGGGTCGTCCGGCTGAGCTCGACGTGCAGGAACGTGCCGGCCGCGGCCCGGCTCTGGACGTTCGTCGTCCCGGCCAGGCCGCGGCAGGGCTCGGCCCAGGCCCGGCGGACGCGGAACCCGGCGGCTTCCAGGCGGTCGGCGGCCCGGCGGGCCGCGTCGCCGGCTTCCGCGGCCCCGGCCGAGACGACGACGTCGGCCGCGGGCATCGTGCGGTCGTTGAAGCCGTGCAGCTGGACCTGGGGCAGGCCGCGGCGGGCGAGCAGCGTGGTGAGTTCGTGGAAGACGGTCCGCGTGTCGTGGGCGGGGTCCTCCCGGCGCCGGTGCGCGCCGGCCACCGCGAGGACGGCGCCGGGCACCTGCCGGAAGAGGGCCAGGCCGATCAGGTCGGTCCGCAGGTCGGACGAGGCATGCGGCACCTCCACCACCAGGGACGGCGGCGCGGACCGGTCGATCGCGTAGAGGCCCCAGGCCCGTTCGGTGCCGGGCTCCTGCACGACGATGTCGTCGGTCACGGAGAAGCCCAGGTCAGCCAGGTGGTGCGGGCGGCCGCCGAGGAGAGCGGCGAAGCCGGTGGCCGCGGTTTCGAGTTCGGCCGCCGTGGGGTGGCGATACGGCTGCCGCGTCGACTGCGCGGCCGTGAAGCTCCGGAGAAGGGATTCCAAGCCGTCAGGTTACCCGGGGCAACGTCACCTTGACGCGCCTCGACCGGCACCGGAGAGTGGGTGCGATACCCACGCGTCGGCAGGTGGAGGAACCCGGTGAGAGTCCGGGGCGGTCCCGCCACTGTCATCGGAGAGTGATCTTCGAGAGCCAGGAACTCCGGCCGGCGCGCCCGTCTACCCGGGGCGCGGACCCCGAGGAGGAACCTCGTGATCCTGCTTCTGTCCACTTCGGACACCGACCTGCTCAGCGCCCGCTCGGCCGATCGCGAGTACCGGCTCGGCAACCCCGCCCGGCTCGACGTCACCGAGCTGCCGGTTCTCCTGGACGGCGTGAAGATCGTCGTCGCGCGGATCCTGGGCACGCCGCGGAGCTGGGCCGACGGCCTGGACACGCTGCGGGCGTCGGGCGCGCACGTCGTCGTCCTGGGCGGGGAGCAGACGCCGGACGCCGAGCTGATGAAGCTCTCGACCGTCCCGGCCGGCATCGCCGCCGAGGCCCACGCCTACCTCGCGCAGGGCGGCCCGGACAACCTCACCCAGCTGCACCGGTTCCTCTCCGACACGCTGCTGCTCACCGGCGACGGCTTCGAACCGCCCGCGCAGCAGCCCTCGTGGGGTGTCCTCGAGCGGCCCGCCACCGGCAACGACGGCCCGGTCATCGGCATCCTGTACTACCGCGCGCACCACCTGTCCGGGAACACGGCGTTCGTGCACACCCTCGCCGACGAGATCGAAGCCGCGGGCGGGCGCGCGTTGCCGATCTACTGCGCTTCGCTGCGGACGCGCGAGCCGGAGATGATGACCGAGCTGGCGTCGGTGGACGCGCTGCTGGTCACGGTGCTGGCGGCGGGCGGCACGCGGCCGTCCGAGGTGGGCGCGGGCGGGGACGACGAGGCGTGGGACGTCGCCGAGATGGCCGCCCTCGACGTCCCGATCCTGCAGGCGCTGTGCCTGACCAGCGACCGCGAGACGTGGGCGGCCAACGACGACGGCCTCTCGCCGCTCGACGCCGGGAACCAGATGGCGGTGCCGGAGTTCGACGGGCGGCTGATCACGGTGCCGTTCTCGTTCAAGGAACTCGACGAAGACGGCCTCCCCCGGTACGTGCCGGACGCCGAACGCGCGTCCCGCGTCGCCCGCATCGCGCTCGCGCACGCCCGGTTGCGGCACACGCCGACGTCGGAGCGGCGCATCGCGCTGATGCTGTCCGCGTACCCGACGAAGCACTCTCGCGTCGGCAACGCGGTCGGGCTGGACACGCCCGCGTCGGCGATCGAGCTGCTGCGGCGGATGCGCGAGCTGGGCTACGACCTGGGGCCGGACGCGTTCCCGGGGGTCGACCCGACCGGCACCGACCAGCCCGACGGGGACGCGCTGATCCAAGCGCTGATCGCCGCCGGCGGCCAGGATCCGGAGTGGCTGACCGAGGAGCAGCTCGCCGGCAACCCGATCCGCGTCCCGGCCGACCGCTACCGCTCGTGGTTCGAGGCGCTGCCCGCCGAGCTGCGCGAAGGCGTCGAGGAGCACTGGGGGCCGGCGCCGGGCGAGCTGTACGTCGACAACGGCGACATCGTGCTGGCGTCTCTGCAGAGCGGCAACGTGATCATCATGATCCAGCCGCCGCGCGGGTTCGGCGAGAACCCGGTCGCGATCTACCACAACCCGGATCTGCCGCCGAGCCACCACTACCTGGCCGCGTACCGGTGGCTGGAAGAGGAGTTCGGCGCGCACGCCGTCGTCCACCTGGGCAAGCACGGGTCCCTGGAGTGGCTGCCGGGCAAGACCGCGGGGCTCTCGGCTTCCTGCGCACCGGACGCCGTGCTCGGGAACCTGCCGCTGATCTACCCGTTCCTGATCAACGACCCGGGCGAGGGCGCGCAGGCGAAGCGGCGGGCGCACGCGACGATCGTCGACCACCTGATCCCGCCGATGGCGCGCGCGGAGTCCTACGGCGACATGGCGCGGCTGGAGCAGCTGCTCGACGAGCACGCCAACATCGCGGCGATGGACCCGGCGAAGCTGCCCGCCGTCCGCCAGCAGATCTGGACGCTGATCCAGGCGGCGAAGCTGGACCACGACCTCGGCGTCGAGGAACGCCCGCACGACGCGGAGTTCGACGACTTCCTGCTGCACATCGACGGCTGGCTGTGCGAGGTCAAGGACGCGCAGATCCGCGACGGGCTGCACGTCCTGGGCGCGGCGCCGACCGGCGAGGCCCGCGTCAACCTGGTGCTGGCGATGCTGCGCGCGTCCCAGATGTGGGGCGGCAAGCAGGGCGCGGTGCCGGGCCTGCGGTCGGCACTGGGGCTGAAGGAAGACGCCCCGATGTCCGAAGTGGACGCGGTGGAGAAGACGGCCCGCGAGCTCGTCCAGACGATGGAGATGCGGGGCTGGGACCCGACCGCGGTCGCGTCGGTCGCCCCGGACGCGCAGGTGGCGAAGGTGCTTTCGTTCGCGGCCGAGGAGATCGTGCCCCGGCTGGCCGGGACCACCGCCGAGCTGGACTCGGTGCTGCACGCGCTGGACGGCGGGTACATCCCGGCGGGGCCGAGCGGCTCGCCGCTGCGCGGGCTGATCAACGTGCTGCCGACCGGGCGGAACTTCTACACCGTCGACCCGAAGGCGATCCCGAGCCGGCTCGCCTGGGAAACCGGGCAGGCCTTGGCGGACTCGCTGTTGAAGCGCTACCGCGAGGACACCGGCGACTGGCCGCGTTCGGTGGGGCTGTCGGTGTGGGGCACGTCGGCGATGCGGACGTCCGGCGACGACGCGGCCGAAGTCCTCGCGCTGCTGGGCGTCCAGCCGGTGTGGGACGAAGCTTCCCGGCGCGTCACGGGCATCGAGGCGATCCCGCTGGCCGAGCTGGGGCGGCCCCGGATCGACGTCACGGTGCGGATCAGCGGGTTCTTCCGCGACGCGTTCCCGCACGTGATCACGCTCCTCGACGACGCCGTGCGGCTGGTGGCGGCGCTCGACGAACCGGACTCGGAGAACTTCGTCCGCGCGCACGTGGCCTCCGACCTGGCCACCCACGGAGACGCCCGGCGTGCGACGACCCGGATCTTCGGGTCGAAGCCGGGAGCGTACGGCGCCGGTCTGCTGCCGCTGATGGACAGCGGGAACTGGCGCGACGACAAGGACCTCGCGGAGGTGTACGCGGTGTGGGGCGGCTTCGCGTACGGCCGCGACCTGGACGGCCGCCCGGCCCGCGAAGACATGGAGAGCTCGTACAAGCGGATCGTGGTGGCGGCGAAGAACACCGACACGCGCGAGCACGACATCGCGGACTCCGACGACTACTTCCAGTACCACGGCGGAATGATCGCGACGGTCCGCGCGCTGACGGGCGCGGCCCCGGCGTCCTACGTGGGCGACAGCACGTCGCCGGACGCCGTCCGCACACGGACGCTGGGCGAGGAGACGGCCCGGGTCTTCCGCGCCCGAGTGGTCAACCCCCGGTGGCTCGCGGCGATGCGACGGCACGGCTACAAGGGCGCGTTCGAGCTCGCGGCCACAGTGGACTACCTGTTCGGCTTCGACGCCACGGCCGGCGTGGTCGGCGACTGGATGTACGAGAAGCTGACCGAGTCGTACGTGCTCGACGAGGTGAACCAGGAGTTCCTGCGGCAGGCGAACCCGTGGGCGTTGCGCGGGATCGTGGAGCGGCTGAACGAGGCGGCGGACCGCGGGCTGTGGGCGGAACCGGATCCGGCGCTGCTGGAGAAGATGCGTGAGGTGTACTTGTCGCTGGAGGGCGACCTCGAATCGGAGTGACTGCAAGCGGATTGCAGGCCGCGGTGGCTACGCTTCGCCTTCCCCACCGAGGAAGGGCGAAGACTTGAAGAAGGTTCTCGGCGTAGCTGCCGCGGCACTGGTCGCCGCGCTCTCGTTCGCTTCGCCGGCGTCGGCCGCCGACCACACGAAGCACATGCACACGGGCGACGCGTTCGGCGACGTGACCGGCTGGAGCGGCGAAGGCGTGTTCACCGAGGAAGGCGACCGCGTGCACATCTGCGACACCGACGCCGACGGCCGCGGTGTCGCCATCTACGTCTACAAGGGCACCCCGGCCAGCGGCGCGCAGCTGTACTGGATGCACGTCGGCGGCAACGGCAACTGCGTGACCAGGAGCGCGGCCGACGGCGGGGTCTACAACCTCCCCGAGACCCGCGTCGGCTTCAAGTTCTGCCGGTATTGGAAGGAAGCCGACCGGTACCACTCCGGCGAGTGCAAGGACTACGACTTCCTCAACGACAACAGCTGAGCCGGAGCCCGCGGGGGCGCCCCCCGATTTCCACTCTACCCGGGGGCACCGACAGTTTTCGGGCCGTCGCGGGGGCGGCCGGGCACTTTCACCGGTTCCCGGCCGCCCGCCGAAACAAATATCGGATATTCCGGCGCTTTTCGCCCACGAGTTCGGCTTTCCCGCCCTTGGTGTCTTGACTTCGCTAATGGTCTAGTCCAATGATCTGTCCACCTCGATCCCCCACCGGGAGGACAGCTCATGCGCAGGAGCAGACTGGCCGCCGTCGGGCTCGCCGCCGCCACTTTCGCCGCCACCGCCGTCAGCCTGGTGCTCGGCGCGTCGTCGGCGACCGCGGCGTTGAGCAACAACTGGTACGCCGCGGCGCCGTACCTGATGCCCCAGAGCAACAACCCGCCCGACCCGGTCACCGTGATGAACGCGACCGGGCTCAAGGCCTTCCAGCTCGCGTTCATCCTCGCGCCGAACGGCGGCGGCTGCAGCCCCACCTGGGACGGCACGTCCGCCGTCTCCTCCGACACCGCGGTCGCGGGCGTCATCTCGCGGATCCGCGGCGCGGGCGGCGACGTTTCGGTGTCCGTCGGCGGGTACGGCGGCACCAAGCTCGGCCAGACGTGCGGCACGGTGGCCGCGACGGCCGCCGCGTACCAGCAGGTCATCACCAAGTACTCGCTCAAGGCGATCGACTTCGACCTCGAAGAGCCCGAGTACGAGAACACCGCCGCGATCGCGAACGAGCTCGGCGCCGCGAAGACGTTGCAGGCCAACAACCCCGGCCTGTTCGTGTCGGTGACCATGCCGGGCACCGCGGCCGGCACCGGCTGGTTCGGCACGCAGCTGATCGACCAGGCGAAGTCGATCGGGTTCACGCCGAACAACTTCTCGATCATGCCGTTCGACGGTGGCTTCAACGGCGGTTCGTCGCAGGTGTCGGCGCTGGAGGCGTTCCACGGCCTGCTGATGTCGCACCTGGGCTGGGACAGCGCGACCGCGTACGCGCACGAAGGCTTCTCCGGCATGAACGGCAAATCGGACGCGGCGGAGATGTTCTACACCTCGGACTTCCAGACGGTGTACGACTACGCGACCAGTCACGGCCTCGGCCGCTTCACGTTCTGGTCGGTCAACCGCGACCGCGCCTGCGTCGGCACGACGGACAACGGCGTCTGCAGCAACGTCCCGCAGAACGACTGGGACTTCACGAAGTTCAGCGTCCGGTTCGCCGGCGCGACGCCGCCACAGACGACGCCGCCGGTGACGACGACCCCGACCACGCCGGGCGGCGGTACGTGCACCGCGGCGGAGTGGGACCGGACGAAGGTCTACGTCAAGGACAACGTCGTCTCGCACAACAGCCACAAGTGGACGGCCAAGTGGTGGACGCAGGGCGAAGAACCCGGCACCACCGGCGAGTGGGGTGTCTGGCAGGACAACGGCGCCTGCTGATCCTCTCGGAGTCTCAGAAGTCGAGGTGGGTGTTCTCGCGCTGGACCTCCGGGGTCAGCGCGGGAACCTCCACCACGTGCCGCCCGGCCTGCCGCAGCAGCTCGGTGCCCCGGGCGTCGACGAAGACGGGCGGCTCCCGCCAGGCGAACACGACGCGCGGAATCCCGGCGTCGAGGATGAGCTGGGTGCAGCTGCGCGGGTGGGAACTGCGGTGACTGCACGGTTCCAGTGAGCTGTACATGGTCGCGCCGGCCAGCCGCGGGTCGCCCGCGCACTTGGCCAGCGCGGCTTCTTCGGCGTGATTTCCCGGGTCGCCTTCGCCGGAATGCCCGGTGGCGACGACCTCCCCGTCGGCGTCGGTGATCACGGCGCCGACCCGGAAGGTGTGGCTGGGCGGACACTCGGCGGCGAGCGCGATGGCTTCCTTGAGGCGCTGGACGTCCCGGCCGGTCGGTTCGACGGCGGCACGGTACTCGAGGATCGCCATCCCCTGCAGTGCGTTCGCGGCGGTCAGGGTCATCGGCCGGGGGTAGAGGCCGGGCCCGACGAACCGCGGCGCGTCCGGCTGCCCGACGAAGAACGGCGCGATCGCGAGCCGCAGTTCGTCGGCGAGACCTTCGGTGAGGAAGCGGGTGTGGATCCCGCCGCCGCCCTCGACCAGCAGGTTCCCGATGCCGCGCGCACCGAGGTCGTCGAGGATGCGCCCGAAGTCCGGCGGGTTCCCCGCGTCGACGACGGTGGCGACGTGCTTGAGCGCGTCCGCCGCACCGGGTGGCGCGTAGACGATCTTTTCGGTGTCCCCGACGGTGAAGAACTGCGCGTCCGGATCGAGCCCGCGGGTGGTCACGGTGACCTTGACGGGTTGTTCGGGCTTCCCCCGGCTCAGCCGGTGTTGCCGCAGTTCGGGCGAGCGGACGAGCAGCCGCGGGTTGTCGGCCCGCACGGTTCCGGCCCCGACGAAGATCGCGTCGGCCTCGGCCCGCAACCGGTCGACCACGGCGAAGTCGTCCTCTGTGGACAGCACGAGCCGCTCGGGCGAGGTGTCGTCGAGGTAGCCGTCGAGCGACTGCGCGGCGGACAGCAGGACGTGCGGCCGGGAGATCACCCGGCCCAGTATGCCGTAACGCGCGGGGCCGTCTCCGCGTCCTACGACGTATCCCCCTGTCGTGCGCATCCCCCCGGAGCTTTTGAACATGACCACGCGAGGCTGGTACCAGGAACGGACGCTCACCACGGTCGACACCGTCGGCCGGGAGGTGTCGGTGACGACCGGGCTCACCCGCGACCCCGAAGGCCGCCTGGTCGCGGCGATCGCGATCAGCGACGGACCGACCGCGATCTACCGCTATTCCGGCGACGCCGGCGAGCGCACGCAGCTCGTCACCAACGCCGCGGACACGGTGGCGGAGCTGCACAGGTTCGCCGGCGGCCCACCGGCGCGCTGACCTCGGCTTCGGCTCCGGTTCAGGCCGGCAGGACCGCGTACTGGCGGACGTAGAGGTCGGTGTAGGTGACCGGACCACGCGGGCCGGGGACCTTGTCGAGGTTGATGCCGGTTTCCGGGACGGCGAGCAGCTTGAAGCCGTCGAGGAGCCGGGTCGGGGCGTTCCAGAAGACGCCGGTGCCGGTGTAGCCGTCGAAGAAGGCGTCGGCGGCCGATTCGTCCTCGGTGGTGATGCCCGCGGCCAGGCCGGAGGTGCGCTCGTTGGCGATCTCGACGGCGTCGGACAGCGAGCCGACCTTGGCGACGGTGACGGTCGCTTCGCGGTCGGAGTCCAGCGCCCATTCGTAGCCGATGGGGTGCTCGTGCGGAGCCAGCGACGGCGTGACCCCGCGCTCGGCGAGCGCGTCCGAGATGGCGGGCCAGGCGTCGTCGTGGATGTCTTCGTGGATGAGCAGCAGGTTCAGCCGGTTGCAGACCCCCAGCCGGTCGAGGCTGGCGTAGACGAGGTCGCGGGCCTTGGTGACGTCCGCGCCGCGGTCGACGTACAGGACGCCGCCGCCATCGGCGTGGGCGAGGGTGCGCACGCCGTGGACGGCCGCCTCGGTGGCGAGGGCGCGGGTGCTGTCCCCGCTGCCGCGCAGGATGACCAGCGGAACGAGGCCGGGCAGCCGCACGAGCGCGGACGCGGCCTCGCGCTCCACGCGCGGCACGAGCTGGACGCAGTCGGCGTCGATGCCCGCCTCCGCGAGCGCCGGCGCGATGACGACCTCACGCAGCCGCTGGGCCGAGCCGAGCGCGGCCGACCCGGTGCGCAGCACGCCGGCGTTGCGCGATTTGACCAGCTGGGAGGCCACGTCGACGGTGACGTTCGGCCGCGCCTCGTAGTTCGCGCCGATGACACCGACCGGCCGCCGCCGTTCGACCAGCCGCAGCCCGCCGTCCAGCGTCGAGACGTCGACGGACCGCTCCTGGTGCGGCGCGCCGGCGAGCAGCCGCAGCTGCTCGGCCATGCCGGCGAGCCGGTCCGGGGTGATGGTGAGCCGGTCGAGCAGGCCGGCGCTCATCCCGTCGGCCTTGGCGCGCTCGACGTCGGCCTGGTTCGCTTCGAGGATCTCGTCACGGTGCGCAAGCAGCCGCTCGGCCATCCCGCTCAGCGCGGCATCGACGGCCTCGGCGCTCGCGGCAGCCAGCGACGGCGCGGCCGACTTGGCGGCCCGTGCGCACTCTTCGACGGCCTTGGCGACCTCGTCCATCGTTACGTCTCCCTCCGCGCGGACCACCAGTTTGCCGCATGCACGACGGTGACCGGCCACGGGCTCCACCGCCGGTCAGCCGGGTGCGCCGGTGCGCGGGCGACCACGCACGCTGCGTGGGGTCGCGGTGGGCCGGCTCGAGCGCCGCACGAACCTTGCGACCGCGGCGCTGCCGACCACCGCGCCGCGGGCGGGACCAGCAGCGGCACCCGCAGCCGACAGCCGCAATGGTGATTCTGCCGCCGACCGGCGACCGCCTGGACCGGAGGCGACCCGCTTGGTTTCCGCTCGGCGCGGCCACGACAACGATCGGCGCGGGCCCCGAGTGGGCGCGAGCGGCGGCGTGAGGCGAGCAGCTCGCTGCGAGTGGTGCGGGTCGAGGCCGTGGTCGGCTGCGGCGAGCTGGCCGGTCATGACCGGCCAGGGCCCACGGTCACGACCGGCCCGGCCCGGCAGGCAAATCCGCGGCCGGGGCTGGTCCGGACCGGCGGCCGAGAACCGCGGCCACGCCCCACAGTCAAACCGGTCGGAACCGGTGGCCGGGGGCGTTGGCTACTTGGCCACGGGCTCCAGGAGCCACAGCGCGCCGGCGATGAGGCAGCTGATCGTGGCCACCGCGAAGACCAGGACCCACAGGATCGGCGGGACCGCCGTGAGGCGGCCCAGCTGGTCCGCGTCGGAGTCTCGGGCCTGGCCGCGGCGTCGCTTGGTCTGGAGCTCGGCCACCGGCCGCACGCCTCCGAACAGCAGGAACCACGTCACCAGGTAGCTGAACGGGGCCTGGAGCTCGACCGGGGCGACGAACGCGATCAACGCGAGCACCGCCGCGCTGGCCACGACCGTGAACACCCCGTACGCGTTGCGCACCATCACCAGCACGCCGAGCAGCAGCAGCGCGATCAGGACCAGCACCGTGCCGACCAGGTCTGCGCCCAGCAGCCCGGCGAACAGCAGCCCGAGCACCGACGGCGCCAGGTACCCGGCCATCGCCGTGAACGCCATGCCCGGCCCCTCGGGCTTGCCGCGCGAGACGGTGACGCCCGAGGTGTCCGAGTGCAGCTTGATGCCCTGCAGGCGCCGTCCGACGAGTACCGCGGCCAGCGCGTGGCCCGCCTCGTGCACCATCGTCACGACGTTGCGCGCCCGCCGCCACGGTGTGCCGCCGACCAGGACCACCAGCAGCGCCACGCCGCCGGCGACCAGGGTGATCGCCGCGGGGGCCTGGGCCTGTTCGAGCAGCGAGGGGTCGGGGGCGGCAGCCGCGCGGAAAGCTGACAGCGCGTCACCGGCGGGGCCGCCGAGCGCGAGGGGAACGGGCGAACTCACCCGGACACCTCACCACAGGCGATATCTGGCTACGGTGAGTCCCCACCGACCGCCGCTCCGCGGCCTCCGGTATCGGGTCGTAGCAGTCTCCTTTCGGTCATCGGAACGCCGGACGCAACTGCACCGGCCACCACCCCGAGCCGGGCTCGGGCTCGGGCTCGGGCTCGGGCTCGGGCTCGGGCAAGCAGCACACCACGGCCACCGTGCGGACAACGCGACACCGCCGGGGCACCAGGCTCGGACTCGGGCTGCACACCAGGATCACCGTGCGGCTGGGCGCGACACGGCCCGGCTCAGGTCATCGCGACTCCCGCATCCGTGCCTCGCCCTCGACCCGGAACAGGAACGCGACCCAGCTCCGGAACGGCGCCCAGGCCTCCGCGATCTCCGCCAGCTCCGCGACTCCCGCGTCCGGGAGGTGGTACGCGTCGCGCATGATCTCGTGGAGGCGGGTCTCGCTGCGGGGGAAGACGTCCGGGTGGCCCGCGCCGCGGATCAGGATCAGCTCCGCGCTGAACCGGCCGACGCCCGGCAGCAGCTGCAGCTCCTTCAGCGCCTCCTCGGCCGGCATCGCCCGCAGCCTGGCCGCGTCCAGCATGCCCTCGGCCGCCGCCTCGGCGATGGCTCGCAGGCGCGGCAGCTTCGGGCCCGGCAGCCCTGGCTGGTACTCCGCCTTCGCCAGCGCGGCCGGTGCCGGGAAGCACCTCAGCCTGCTGCCGCCCACCTCGACCTCGGTGCCGTAGCGCTCGGTCAGGCGGCGGCGCAGCCGCACCGCCTGCGTCATCCAGATCCGGTGGCTCAGCACGGCCCAGCACGCCGCCTCGTACGGCGATGCGAACAGGACCGGGCGCAGGCCAGGGTGCAGCCCCTGCAGCAGCGAAACCACCGGGTCACGGGCGCCTGCCTCCGGGAACGCCGCGCCGTCGACGTCCAGTGAGCACATCCGCCGCACCTGGGCCACCACGGCGTCGGTGTGCTCGGGCGGGCCGTGGACCTCGACCGTGACCTCGCCGGGCGATCTCTGCCGCAGCACCGCTCCCACCGGCGTCCATTCGCCGTCGAGCGCGAACGCCACCCGCAACGCGCCTGGCTCGGAATCCGGCTGCCCGGCGGGCGCGAAGCCGGTCAAGAAGCGGGCCGCCGCGGCCAGGTCGAACTCGCCGTACACCGCGATCTCGCCACACGGGCGGGAAATCGTCGTCATCTCTCCTCCTCGGATCGGGATCTCGCCTGCGACGTTAGGAAGGGGCACCGACAATTCCGGGCGTCGAACGCCTGATCCCGGATTTGTTCACTCGAACGAGTGGCCCAGCGATTGGCATACTGCCGGTATCCAAAAGGGAGGAGAACCCGTGCCGACCAGCGCCGCCGACCGCCTCCAGACCCTGCTCGAGACGCCGGCCCCACTCCGGGACGGCTACCTCGACCTGCTGGGCACCGCAGACCAGGCGGGCCCGCCGACCGGGCTCACGCAGCGCCTGATGCGCACGACCCTGCTCCCGCAGGTCTACGAGCGGTACTGGCGCCCCGCCCTCGGCCGCGCGCTCAAAGGCCCGTCCGGCCCGAGCATGGCGGGCGAGGTCCGGCTCGCCGCGCAGCTCCTCCGGCTCGAACCCGGCCACACGGTCCTCGACGTCGCCTGCGGAACCGGCCGGTTCACCCGGGCGTTCGGTGCGGCCGTCGGCCCGGGCGGGCTCGCGATCGGGCTCGACGGCGCCCGCACCATGCTCGCCAAGGCCGTCGCCGAAGGCGGCCCGGACACCGTCGCCTACCTGCGCGCCGACGCCGTGCGCCTCCCCCTGGTGACGTCCACAGTGGACGCCCTTTGCTGCTTCGCCGCGCTGCACATGTTCGCCGAGCCGGAGACCGCATTGGACTCCTTCGCGCGCGTGCTGAAACCGGGCGGCCGGATCGCGCTGCTGACGAGCGCCCGCAGCGGCCGGCAACCCGCGCGCCTGATCGCGTCGGCCGGCGGGATCGTGAGTGGCCAGAAGATGTTCGACCGCGGGGAAATCGCGGCGAGCCTGCGCGCCCGCGGCTTCACCGAGATCACCGAACGGTACGCCGGGGTCACGCAGATCGTCGCGGGCCGGCTCGGCTGAGCGCCGCGGATTGTCGGAGGTGCCGGTTAGCATCGCCCCATGACCCACGCCGACCCCGTCCCGCCCGACGACAGTTACCTGCGTTCCCTGGTCGAGGCCACCGCCGACGCCGTCGCGGCCGCCGAACCGCTGTCCTCGCCGCACACCGGCGCGGACGAGGCGACGCGGGCCGAGGTGACCGCCGCGATCGAGCGCAGCTCACCCGATCTGGTGGCGTTGAGCCAAGATCTGCACGCCCACCCCGAGGAAGGATTCGCCGAGCACCGGTCGGTCCGCGCCCTGGCCGATCTCCTGCGGCGCCACGGCCACGAAGCCACGATCGGCGTCGGCGGGCTCGACACCGCGCTGCGCGTCAGCACTCCCCAACGCGAGGGCCCGCACATCGCCGTGCTCGCCGAGTACGACGCTTTGCCCGGGCTCGGCCACGCGTGCGGCCACAACGTCATCTGCACCACCGCCGCGGGCGGCTTCCTCGGCGCCGCCACCATCGCCGAGCGGCTCGGCGGCCGCGTCAGCCTGATCGGCACGCCCGCCGAAGAAGGCGGGGGCGGCAAGGAGATCCTCGCCCGCGCCGGCGTGTTCGACGACGTCGACGCGGTGATCATGCTGCACCCGTTCAGCCACGACATCGCGCTGCACCCGTTCCTCGGGCGGCGGCAGCTGGAGATGGTCTTCCACGGCGTCGGCGCGCATGCGAGCGCCCAGCCGTTCATGGGCCGCAACGCGCTCGACGCCGCCGTCTCCGCGTACCAAGGCGTCTCGGCGCTGCGCCAGCAGCTCCCGCAGAGCGACCGCGTCCACGGCGTGTTCACCGACGGCGGCGCCCGGCCGAACGTCATCCCGGCCCGCGCCGCGCTGCTGTTCTACCTCCGGTCCCAGACCCCGGAGACCCTGCGCGACCTCGCCGCCCGCATGACGTCGATCGCCGAAGGCGCCGCGGCGATGACCGGCTGCGGCGTCGAGCTGATCTGGGACGCTCAGCCGGCCTACCTGCCGATCCGGTTCAACACCGCACTCGCCGGGCGCTGGTCCGTCAACCAGGTCATCACCGGCCGCAAACCGCTCCCGCCGGGCATCGTGCCGGAGTCGCTCACCGGCTCGACGGACCTGGGCAACCTGTCCTACCGGATGCCCGCACTGCACCCCATGCTCGCGGTATCGGGACCCACGGTCGCCTTGCACACCAAGGAGTTCGCGGCCGCGGCCGGATCGGAGACGGGTGACGCGGGCGTCCGCGACGGCGCGCTGGGCCTGGCCCTCACGGCCGCCGACTACCTCGCCGACGCCGAGCTGCGGCAGGCGGTGCACGACGAGTTCGAGGCGGCGGGAGGAGCGCTGGACGTCCCGTCGTTCTTCGCCTGACACCTGAGGAACGGCTGAGTTTTCTCAGCTGATTCTTCTCAGCAAAGCCTGAGGTGTTTCCACAGGCTGCTCACAAGCACAGGCGCGAATCTGGTGCCATGACCGAAAACGAGAGTCGGCCCGGCCCCGCCTCAACCGGTGGGCACCAGCCGCACCACAGCACTCAGCAGTACGGGCCGTACGCGCAGTACGCCTACCAGCAGCAGGCGGCGCCGAATCCGCTCTTCACGCCGCCCCAGGCGCCCACGGCGCTGAAGGCCAAGCCGCGCAGGGGTGGCCGGGTCGCGATGATCGTCAGCGCGACCGCGCTCGGCGCCGCGCTGGTCGGCGGGGTCGGCGGCGCGGCGATCGTCGGGCTCACGACGACCTCGGCGGACGGCGCGACGACGTCGGTCACCACGCCGGCCGCGAACGGGCAGACGGTCTCGAACTCGACGTCCGGCGACGTCAGCGCGGTCGCGGCGAAGGTGACGCCGAGCGTCGTCCAGATCAACGTCACGACCGATCAGGGCGAGGCCATCGGCTCCGGCGTCATCCTCACCTCGGACGGCCGGATCCTGACCAACGCCCACGTCGTCGACGGCGCCCGGAACGTCGTCATCACCACCTCCGACGGCAAGAAGTACCAGGCGAGCGTGGTCGGCGCGGACACCAAGGCGGACATCGCCGTGGTCCAGGCGCAGAACGCCAGCGGCCTTACCGCGGCCAGCCTCGGCGACTCGAGCAAGCTCGTCGTCGGCCAGGAAGTGGTCGCGATCGGCTCGCCGGGCGGCCTGCAGAACACCGTCACCACCGGCATCGTCAGCGCGCTGAACCGCAACCTGTCCGACATCGGGCAGGGCGAGCAGCAGCAGCGCTCGCCGTTCAGCCGCACGTCGAACCAGAGCAACGACTCGCCCAGCTACACCGCGATCCAGACCGACGCCGCGATCAACCAGGGCAACTCCGGCGGGGCGCTGGTCGACGCCCAGGGCAACGTGATCGGCATCAACTCGGCGCTGTACAGCCCGTCGGCCTCGGCCAACGGCGCGGCGGGCAGCGTGGGGATCGGCTTCGCCATCCCGATCAACGACGCCAAGAAGATCGTCGACCAGATCGTGAACAACTAGGACACGGACGGGCCGTGGTCGGGGCGGCCCGTCCCCCCGCTTCGGGGAGCGGGAGAACACGCGAAGGCCGTTTCGAGAGTCAATCGGGGGCTCTCGAAACGGCCTTCGTGCTGCTCAGAGGCGGTAGTTGAGGGTCAAGTGGTGGTCGTCTCCGTCGATCTCGATGATCGCCGTCCCCGCGATCCCGGTCAGCTCGCCCGCCCCGGAGCCGGTGACGATCTGCAAGGTCATCCCCGACTCCTCGTCGGCCGTGTGGTGCAGGACGAAGCTGCCCTTGCGGCCGTCGACCGAGACTTCGAGCCGCTCGAAGCCCACATAAGCGCGCGAAGTCGCGTTGTTCACCGTCAGGAGCTCGACCTCGCTGGTCCCCTCGACCGTCCCGGTGAACGTCTTGGCGATCACCACCCGGGCGAGCTCGTTGCCGGCGAACTCGTCGGTCGCCTGGGGCTCCCACTTGTCGACGGTGAACGACGCGGTGGCGGTGCTGGTCATGGTGATCCCTTCCTCGATGTGGACACCAGCGTCCCAGCCATACCTGACAGGAAGCGTCAGGTTTTGTCAGCGCCTTCGATTGCCGAACAACCCGCGCGTGATCTCCCGGCCCAGCGCGCTCGCCGCCGACCGCATGAACGACTTGACCGCCGGGTTCTTCATGGCCGACTCGAGGAACCCCGGCTCGTCCTTCTCCGGAGCGGGCGCCTCGGGAGCCGCTTCCGGCGACGGAGCAGGCGCGGCGGCGACCTTCGCGGCCAGCTTCTCGTAGGCCGACTCCCGGTCGATCGTCTCGGCGTACTTCGCGTGCAGGCCGGACGAAGACACGGCCGCGGCGACGGCCTCGTCACCGATCGAGCCCATCTTCGACCGCGGCGCCCGCAGCCGGGTCCACGCCACCGGCGTCGGCGCGCCCCGCTCCGACAGCACCGTGACGATCGCTTCGCCGATGCCCAGCGAGGTCAACGCCGTGTCGAGCTCGTAGAACTTCGTCTTCGGGTAGGTCTTCACCGTCTTCGCCAGCGCCGCCTGGTCGTCCGGGGTGAACGCCCGCAGCGCGTGCTGGATCCGGGCACCGAGCTGCGAGAGCACGGCGTTCGGGACGTCCGTGGGCAGCTGCGTGCAGAAGAACACGCCGACGCCCTTCGACCGGATCAGCTTCACGGTCTGCTCGATGCGCTCGAGGAACGCCTTCGACGCGTCGGCGAACAGCAGGTGGGCCTCGTCGAAGAAGAACACGAGTTTCGGCTTGTCGAGATCACCTTCCTCGGGCAGCTCCTCGAACAGCTCGGCCAGGAGCCACATCAGGAACGTCGAGAACAACGCGGGCTTCGACTGCAGGTTGTCCAGCTCCAGCAGCGTGATGACGCCCTTGCCGCCGTCCTGGCGCATGAGGTCGTGCACGTCCAGCTCGGGCTCGCCGAAGAAATCCTCGCCACCTTGGGCCTCCAGATTGGACAGTGCACGCAGGATCACCCCGGCCGTCGCCGCCGACACCCCGCCGATGCCCTTGAGGTCTTCCTTGCCCTCATCGCTGGTCAGGTGCGTGATCACCGACCGCAGGTCCTTCGTGTCCAGCAACGCCAGGCCGCGCTGGTCGGCCCAGTGGAAGATCAGCCCGAGCGTCGACTCCTGCGTCTCGTTCAGCTCCAGCACCTTGGCCAGCAGCACCGGTCCGAAGCTCGTGATCGTCGCCCGGATCGGCGACCCCTTGCCGCCGGTGCCCAGCGACAGGAACTGCACCGGGAACGCCGCGCCCGCCCAGTCGTCGCCGAGCTCCTGCGAACGCTTCGCGACCTTGTCGTTCGCCTCGCCGGCCGCGGCCAGCCCGGACAGATCACCCTTGACGTCGGCGAGCACCACCGGCACCCCCGCCGCCGACAGCTGCTCCGAGATCAGCTGCAAGGTCTTCGTCTTGCCCGTTCCGGTCGCGCCGGCGACGAGCCCGTGCCGGTTCAGCGTCGCCAACGGCAGGCGCACCGCCGCCGCCGCGTCCGCCTGCCCGTCGATCACCACCGCACCCAGCTCCAGCGCGGCACCTTCACTCGCGTAACCAGCGGCGATCTCCCTCGCCGGCGACTCCTGCTCCGCCACTGCCCACACCCCGATCTGTGTCCTGGACCACACCGGGAGCGTAACGCGCCGTACGCGCAGGTAACGCCCTTCACATCCCCGTGTCGGGTTAGGGTCACCAGGTGACCGACCGCCTAGTCTGGATCGACTGCGAAATGACGGGGCTCGACCTCGGCAAGGAAGCGTTGATCGAAATCGCCGCCCTCGTCACCGACGCGGACCTGAACGTGCTCGGCGAAGGAGTCGACATCGTCATCCACGCCGACGAGGAAAAACTCGCCGGGATGCCCGAAGTCGTCCGCGAGATGCACGCCCACTCCGGCCTCACCGAAGAAGTCCGCCGCTCCACGGTGACCCTCGAAGAAGCCGAACGCCGCGTCCTCGACTACATCCGCGAGCACGTCCCCGAACCGGGCACCGCCCCCCTCGCCGGCAACTCCATCGGCACCGACCGCGGCTTCATCGCCCGCGACATGCCCGCCCTCGACGCCCACCTCCACTACCGCATGGTCGACGTCTCCTCCATCAAGGAACTCGTCCGCCGCTGGTACCCGCGCATCTACTACGCCAAGCCGGAAAAAGGCCTCGCCCACCGGGCCCTGGCCGACATCCGGGAATCCATCGGCGAACTCGACTACTACCGGCGCGTCGCCTTCGTCCCCCAGCCCGGGCCGACCAGCGAAGAAGCCAAGGCAGCCGCCGCTGAAGTGCAGGAACACCACCAGAGGTGACCCCCTGAAAACCGGTCGCGGGCACCCGCTACGATTACTGCAAGCGAGGTGATCGCAAGCAGATCCCCTCGGCGATGGTGGGCGTAGCTCAGCTGGTAGAGCACCTGGTTGTGGTCCAGGAGGTCGCGGGTTCGAAACCCGTCGCTCACCCCATCACCCCAGTTTGGACTCCGGTCCGAGCTGGGGTTTTTGCGTTCCGCCGTCCGTGGCAACGCTCACGACCGGATGGCTCAGCGTGCGAGCGGCCGAATGCCGGTGCACGGTGTTCTGGTGGCACGTTCAGCACCGAAGATCCGGGCTCGTAAGAAGAAGCTGCGATACGAGGACATCACCGTTGTCGACCAGTCGTTGCTCAAGCGCGCGGTGGGAGCCGCCGCGCTCGGCAATGCCATGGAGTGGTTCGACTTCGGTGTGTACGCCTACATCGCCGACACCATTGCCGAGGTGTTCTTCCCCGCCAGTGTGTCCCCCGGGGTCCGGCTGATCGGGACCTTCGGGGCCTTCACCGCCGCCTTCCTGATGCGGCCCCTCGGCGGGCTCGTGTTCGGACCGCTCGGGGACCGGATCGGACGGCAGAAGGTACTGGCCGTCACCATGATCATGATGGCCATCGGGACCCTGTGCATCGGGTTGATCCCGTCGTACGCCTCGATCGGGGTGTGGTCGCCCATCCTGCTCGTGCTCGCGCGGATGGTGCAGGGGTTCTCCACCGGCGGCGAGTACGGGGGCGCGACCACCTTCATCGCCGAATACTCGCCCGACAAGCGGCGCGGGTTCATGGGCTCCTGGCTCGAGTTCGGGACGCTGTCCGGGTACGTGTTCGGGGCGTCCGTCGTCACCGGGATGAAGGCCTGGGTGCCGCACGAGACGCTGCTCGACTGGGGCTGGCGCGTTCCGTTCCTGGTCGCCGGGCCGCTCGGCATCATCGGGCTCTACATGCGGCTGAAGCTCGAGGAGACGCCGGCGTTCCAGAAGCACGCCGAGGAGGCCGAGAAGCGAGGGCGCGCCGGGGAGCCGTTCTGGAAGATGTTCACCGAGTACTGGCCCGCGCTGCTCATCTGCGTCGGCCTGGTGCTCGTGTTCAACGTCACCGACTACATGCTGCTGTCGTACATGCCGACGTACCTGTCCGAGCAGCTGCACCTCGACGCCACCCACGGCCTGCTGCTGATCATCGTCGTCATGGTCGTGATGATGCTGATCATCATGGTCGGCGGGCGGATCACCGACCACGTCGGCCGCAAGCCGGTGATGATGGCCGGCTGCCTCGGCTTCCTCGTGCTGTCCTGGCCGCTGATGCTGCTCGTGCACGACGGCGGGCTCGTCCTCACCTTCCTCGGGCTGATGGGCCTCGGCCTGCTGCTGCTCTGCTTCGAGGTGTCGATGCCCGCGGCGCTGCCCGCGCTGTTCCCGACGGCCATCCGGTACGGCGCGCTGTCCATCGCGTTCAACATCTCGGTGTCGCTCTTCGGCGGCACGACCCCGCTGGTCATGCAGTCGCTCATCTCCGCCACCGGCCACGACTTCTGGCCCGCCTGGTACCTGATGGCGGCGGGCGCGATCGGCGCCGTCGCGGTCTACTTCAGCCGCGAGACGGCGAACAAGCCGCTGTGGGGCTCGGGGCCGGCGGTGTCGACCGAGGCCGAGGCGCGGGAGCTGGTCCGCGGGTCGGGCTAGTTGGCCGCCGTCCGCCACTCGTCCCAGGACAGCTGCCACACGCTCCAGCCGTCGGTCGGCTCGAGCTTCGGGCCGCCGCTGTTCTGCACCGTGACGACGTCACCCTTCTTGGACGTGTCCATCAGCCACTTCGTGTTCTCGGTGGACAGGTTCAGGCAGCCGTGGCTGACGTTGCTGTGGCCCTGCTGCCGCACCGACCACGGCGCGGAGTGGTAGAAGATGCCGCTCCAGGACAGGCGGACCGCGTACTGCACGAAGGTGCTGTAGCCGCCGGGCGCGTCCTCGGGGACGCCGTAGGTGGCGGAGTTCATCGTGTAGCCGGTGTGCTCGCTCATGACGGTGTAGGTGCCCTGCGGCGTGTTGTGGCCGGGCTTGCCCATGGAGGTCGGCATGGTCTTGACCTCCTTGTCGTTGATCGTGACCGTCATCTGGTGGGTCTGGCCGTCGGCGACGGCGACGAGCTTGTCGCCGACGGTGGCGCTGGCGCTCTTGTCCTCCCGGCCGTAGCTGCCGCCGCCGAGCGGCTTGCCGTAGACGGCGGCGTCGACCTTGATCTTGGTGCCGCTCTTCCAGTAGTCCTTCGGCCGCCAGGTGACCTGCTTGTCGCCGGACCAGCGGAAGGCGCCCTCGGTGGCCGGCTCCGCGGTGACCTTCAGCGCCTTCTCGGCCGCGGCCTTGTCGGTGACGTTGCCGGTGAAGGTGAAGATCAGCGGCATGCCGACGCCGACGGTCTCGCCCTCGACGAGGTTCACCGAGACGTCGAGCTGCCGGGCCGGCTTGACGGTGCTGAAGGTCGTCTCCGACGTGACCGGTTTGCCATCGGAGCCGGTGGCGGTCGCGGTCAGCTTGTAGGTCTTGTTGTAGCCGAGCGGCTCGGCGGAGTCCCACCCGGAGCCGTCGGCCCGCGACTTGCCGGCGACGGCCTTCCCGTCGGCGCCGGTGAGGCTGACCTCGCCGACCTTCCCATCCGCGACGGAGACGCTCACGGGCTCCCCGGGCGCGACGTTCTTGGCGTCCTTCGCGGGCGTCAGGGTGAGCACGGCCGGCTTCGGCGCGGGCTTGGGAGCGCTGCTGGGGCTCGCGGAGGCGGTCTCCCGCGGAGGTTCACCCGAAGAGGTACTGCTGCACCCGGCCAACGAGAGCCCGATCACCCCGGCGGCCACCAGCAACCGCACCGTCACACCCCGCATGCCCACCCGCCTGTTTCGCCGTCGATGTCCGACTACAGTGTGCCCGACCAGCCGGGACACCGGGGCGGCAACGCCGGAACTCCGGTTAGGGGACCCCCCTGAAACGGGCCCCGGAGCGGGTGCTAATCTTTTCCACGTCGCCGAGGGAAGCCTCCGGCAGACACCGGCGCCATTAGCTCAATTGGCAGAGCAGCTGGCTCTTAACCAGCGGGTTCGGGGTTCGAGTCCCTGATGGCGCACCCCACTGAATCGAAGCCCACCTGCGGGTTCCTCCTTCGCGAGGATCTTGCCGGTGGGCTTTGGTCGTGGATGGGACCGAACGAGGCCGCACTCGCGCGACCAGCCGGTGAAGGTGTGCGTCACATATCCCGGTGCTCAACGACCCGACGTACCGATTGGCCAACAGGTACCCGACCGGCTCCCCGCTCTGCCCCTGCTGCGATCGCAGTGCCGCCCCCGCCACCAAGCCAGGATCCACAGCGCCAAGGTGCAGACGCTCGTTCAGGTCTTCGGCGGGCACACCACCGTGCGGCCACTACGCCCCTCCACTTGGTGCAACACCTGCATTACCGCCGCAGGGTGACACCGGCGGAATTCCAGTGACCACCAACAACCAAGCTTCGGATTGGCCGGGACGGAGCCCGGATTCTGCATGCCCTCATCGTAAATATGTGAGTCGGCTGGTTGGAGTAGCCGCTCAGCGATCCAGAAAGTCCGGCCGTAGGCAGATTCGGCAACCGTCAACTTTAAGCAGGGTTGGAACTCTACGATCAGCTGGGCGTCCTGGAGAGTGATCGAGTACGGGAGCGTCTGGATGCCCTGCAACAGCGACGTGAGGTGAACTGAGATGCCCACAGCATCGACCGCGGAGTCCGTCACCCTGCTTCGGGCGGCAGGGGCCCTCCAACCGGAGCAGGACCTACGCAATCCCGACCTGCTGGCATCCCGGATCCTCCCGTGGTGGCCACCCCTGAGTGCCATGGTCAAAGTTCCCGGGCTACGCACACTCATCGGCCGGACAATCCGCAAAAAAGCGGCCGCCGGGATGTGGTACGAAGTGGCTCGAACGAAATACATGGATGACGTTTTGTCCGACTCGATTGCGGCCGGTGCAGGTCAGGTTGTTCTGCTCGGGGCCGGGTTCGACAGCCGTGCTCATCGCATGCGGGAGGAGATCGGGAGCGCGTCGGTCTTCGAAGTGGATCGGCCGCACATGTCCGTGCGCAAGCAGAAGCGCGTCCGCGGCTTGCCCAAGGCCGATGTCCGGTACCTGTCGGCGAATCTCGAGGAAGACGATCTGGGCGAAGTTCTGCAACAGGGCGGCTTCGACCCGGCCGTCCGGACCGTGGTGTTGTGGTCGGGGGTGACGCCGTACTTGCGGGCGGAGGGCGTCGAAACCACGTTGCGCTGGTTCGCACGACTGGCACCCGGCAGTTCTCTGGCCTTCGACTACTGCTGGCAGGAAATCCTGGACGGCACGGCCGTCATCCCCGAGGCGCAGGCCGTCCTCCGGCAGGTGGCCGCGCGTGGCGAGCCGTGGCGTTGGGGTGTCCGGCGAGGCCGGGTCGACGAACTGCTCGCCGCGCACCGGCTGCACCTGGTCGAAGACCTGGAGGCCGCCGCGGCTCAACGTCGATACCTGACGCGTTCCGACGGGTCAGTGCAAGGACCGATCTGGTTCTTCGGCGGCTTCGCCCATGCCCGGGTGCCCGAGCAGTAGTCATAGGAGGTGGGATCGTTGCCAGATGGCCGTGGTGAGCCGGCCCTTGATGAAGCCGGCGTCCGTACAGAAGGCCACCAGACGTTCGGACATCCAGCGCAACGACTCGTGGTAGTGCGGATTGGCGAGCGCGGCGCGATAGGCCGCCCGCGGATCCAGCCCGGCTCGCCGGTAGGTCGCCGGCCGGAGCAGTGTGCGTCCCAGCGACCACGCCAGCAACGCCACCCCGATCCGGTTCACCCGGCGCGCGAGCGGCCCGGCTTCCGCCATCGTGCGCAGCGCGGCCTCGCGCGCGTACGTCACGTGCCGGCTCTCCTCCAGGACGTGGATCCGATAGACCATCCGAAGCAAGGGCTGAATGGTTTCGTCGTTCATCGCCTCGCGCTGCAGGCGATCCACCGGCTCCTCGAAAAACAGTGCGCTGGCCCAGAAGAACGGGCCTTGGGAGATGATCGCCGAAACGACGTTCACCAGCTTGGTGACGAGCTTCGACTGCGGCACGACCGAACCGCCGAGCCACGTGATCGCCTTGGCGAACATGGTCGAATGCCGGCACTCGTCAGCGACTTCCGTCAAGGCGTACAACGCCGGATCCGACGCCGGAGCGCCCTCCTGCACTGCGCGGAGCAATGACCGCATGAGACTGAGTTCGGCGTGGATGACAACGGACGCCAGCGTGATCGCTTCCTGGCGGGCGACCTCGATCCGCTGCTCCGGCGAGAGTGACTCCCACAACGGAGTGCCGTAGAGAGGCAATCGGCGCGTCGGGAAGCAGAGCTTGTCTTCGTCGATCGGTGCGCGCCAATCGATATCCACCTGCGGATCGTAGGATCGATCGGCCGACGACCTGAGCAACCGCCGGGCGGTCTGCTCTTGGTTCACCTGAACTCCCAACTTTTCTTCGTCCGTCTTCAGGCTGCCCAGCGTGAACCCGAGCTGTCAACGCCGGCGGCCTGGTCACCGATCTGCTGCAGCAGGCACCACCACGAAGTCGGAACCACGGGCTACTGATTTCGGCCGACCGCGGCGGCAAGGTTTCGCCGCAGGGCCGCTGACGCCGGCGGCATCACCACGACTTCGGTGGAGGAATCTCATGACCGTTCGGACGATGCCCCGGTCGCCGCGCACGGCGAGGTCTCGGGCGCGGCCCGGCTGGGCGCCCTGGGTGCTCGGCGCGGTCGCCGGTGGCCTGGTGCCGTGGGTGTTCGTGCTGGGCCGGTCCCTGCCCGCGACCACGCAGGTGCGGCACTGGCCGGCCGCGTGGATCGGACTCGACCTGGCCACGGCGATCGGCTGCGCGACCAGCGCGCGCTTGCTCCACCGCGGCGACGACCGCGCTCGTCTGGCGGCGTCGGCCGTCGCGGCGCTCATGGTGGTGGATGCCTGGTTCGACGTCCTCACCGCGCAGGCCGGCACCGATTTCACCCAGGCCGTCGTCTGCGCGGTCCCGGAACTGGCCTTGGCCGGCTTGTGCACGTGGCTCGCCCTGCGCAACGCGCAAAGGGTGGTACCAGGTTCACCATGAGGCCGGGTACAGGTTTCCTGGCACCGTCCTCCTGCGGTGCCCTAGCGTCGTGCCATGACGATTGCAGCCGGGCTGAGACGCACGGTCCTCCGGGCGCGGCGGGACACCGGCTTCCTCGCCGCCGGTGTGCTGCCGCACCTGGCGCTGGTGCCCGTGTGGACCTGGACGGCGACGACGACCGCCAGGACGGGGAACTGGCTCCTCACGGTTTCCGTCTCGGCCGTCCTGGTCCTGCTCGGCACCCCGCTGCTCACGGCCGTTCAGCGGGCTCGCCACCGGGTGCTCATCGGTGTGGACCTCCCCCGGCTCACCCCCGCCGCGCCGGAACGATGGACCTGGACCTCGGCCGCCCGGTGGCTCGCGGCGTCGCGGCTTTGGCGCAAGATCGGCTACCACCTCCTGCTGGGCCCGCTGCTCGCCCTGCTGGAGCTGCTCGTGCTCGCCGTGGCGGCGGCGAGCCTGGCGGGCGTCACCGCCTACGCCTGGTCATGGGCGCTGCCCACCGGAATCCGCCAGGACTGGTTCGGTTACCTGACCCAGCTGCCGGCCTATACGGCGGCTGGGCTTCTCCTCCTGTGCGCCCTGCCCTCGACCGCGCGGGCAGTGGCCCGGGCCGAAGCGAGGCTGGCGTCGGACCTGCTCGGGCCCAGCCGGGCGGAGCGGCTCCAGGAGCGGGTCGATCAGCTGGCCCTGAGCCGGACCGATTTGATCGAGGCCGTCGACGCGGAGCGTCGCCGGATCGAGCGCGACCTGCACGACGGCACCCAGCAGCGGTTGGTGTCTCTCGCGGTCAACCTGGGCCTGGCCGTGGCCACCCGCCCGGACCTGCCGGGTGATGCCCGCGAGGTGATCGCGAGAGCGCACCTGGAGGCGAAGGAGGCGATCGCCGAACTCGACGACCTGGTGCGGGGACTGCACCCGGCCGTACTGGAAGACCGAGGCCTGGACGCGGCGTTGTCCGGACTGGCTGCGCGCACGCCCCTGCCGGTGCGGCTGCGGGTCGATCTGGAGGAGCGGGTGGCGCCCCACGTGGAGTCGGTCGCGTACTTCGTGATCTCCGAGGCGCTGGCCAATGCCACGAAGCACGCCAACGCGATGCGCGCCGAGGTGATGGTCCGTCAGGTCGGCGAGGTCCTGCGAGTGCGCGTCACCGACGACGGGCTGGGCGGTGCCGACGCCGCCGCCGGTACGGGGCTGACCGGGCTGGCCAAGCGGGTCGGCTCCCTCGACGGGGCCTTCCACTTCAGCAGTCCCGCCGGCGGACCCACCACCATCACCGCGGAGCTGCCGTGCGCGCGGTGATCGCCGAGGATTCGGTGCTGTTGCGCGTCGGCCTGATCAAGGTGCTGGAGACGGGCGGGTTCCAGGTCGCCGCGGAAACCGGCGACGCGGAGGGGCTGTTGGCCGCAGTGGCCGAGCACCGGCCCGAACTCGCCCTGATCGACGTCCGGATGCCGCCCGGCTTCACCGACGAGGGGGTGCGAGCCGCGATGGAGATCCGCCGGCGCTGGCCGGGGACGCCGGTGGTGCTGCTTTCGCAGTACGTGGAGGAGCGGTACGCGGCCGACCTGCTGTCTGCGAACACCAGCGGTGTCGGCTACCTGCTCAAGCAGCGGGTGGCCGACGTCGCCGACTTCGTGGCGGCGGTCCGGCGGGTGGCGGCCGGGGGCACGGCCCTGGACCCGCAGGTCGTCGCCCAGTTGCTGCTGCGGCGCGACAGCGACCCGCTCGCGCGGCTGACTCCCCGTGAACGGGAGGTGCTCGGCCTGATGGCCGAGGGACGCTCCAATGCCGGCATCGCGCAGGCGCTGGTGGTCAGCGAAAGCGCCGTGGCGAAGCACATCAACAACATCTTCACCAAGCTCGACCTGCCTGTGGCCGACGCCGACCACCGCCGCGTCCTGGCCGTGCTGCGGTTCCTCGGAGCGTCCCCGGCTACGGCTGGAGTGGAGGGCCCACCACCTGGCCGGGGTAGTCCCGGAAGTAGCTGAGGAAGTACTCGACGTCCGGCTCGAACCGGATTCCGTGGCTGTCCGCCAGCAGCCGGCGCCCTTCGGCGGAGAGGGCGACGTCGCCGCCCCGGTACTCGCCGGGGTGGCCATCGAGCAGACGTGCCAGCTCCTCCTCGCCGATGCCGTCGAGGTCCTGCTCGAACACCAGGCTTTCGTCGCGGCCGTAACCGGTGACCGCCCACATCTGCTTCTCCACTCGCCTGGTCGGGTCGCCGTCCTCTTCGAGTACTTCTCGACGGCGCCGTGCTGGGAGTCCCACTCAAGGGGATCAGCGCGCTCTCGCGCCAGGCGTACCCGGCCGCCTCGCGCGATCAGGCAAAGAACAGTCAGAAGCACAACGGCGAATCGACCGGAAGGTCCGGGGCCGCTGCGGATTGCTATTTCTTGACCTTCACGTCGTCCATGCAGGTCGAGCTGACCGTGAGGTCGCGGTACGGGTAGTTCTCGCGGTCGAGCAGCTCCATCGCCATCAGCTCGGCGTGGTCGTGGGCACGCTGGGTGGCGTCCTCGCCCGCGGGGACCTCCACCGCGACGCGGAAGCTGAAGCCGCCCAAGTGCGAGCTGTAGGTGAGTGATCCCGTTTCGCTGAACACCATCTCGGACAAGGCGGCCGAGCCCACGTTGGACAACAGCCTCTCGCGGACGGCTGGCGTGGGCTTGTCGAACTTGCCCCGGACGAGGACGCGGTACGTCGGCATGTCCTCAGGCTAGCCCGGCGGGGAAGTCGTTTTCGCAAGGTGCGTCGCCGGGGCGGTCTGCGATACTGGCCCGATGGACCAGACCGGGATCCCGGGGCCAGGAACCACGCACGACTGGGCCAGCCAGGTCGACACCGGCCACCTCGACCACATCCGGCGTCACCCCGCTCAGTTCGCTCCTGGCGGCGTCGGGCACTTGGTCCTCGAAGTCCTCGCCTACGCCGACGAAGAGGCCGCGGCGAACGGTGGCGGGCGGTGCTCGGTCACGCTGCACGCCGATGGTTCGGTGTCGGTTGCGGACGACGGCCGGGGCACCGCCACCGTTTTCGACGATCAAGGTTGCGCGGTCAAGAAACCCGTCATGGTGTCGAAAGACCTGCGGTTCTTCGACGCGCCCGACCCGGCACCACTGGCCGACGGGCATCCGCGCCGGGGGATGTCGGTGGTCGCCGCCTTGAGCGAGTGGCTGGTGCACACCAACCGGCGGGACAACGGCTCCTGGTCGCAGCGCTACGAAAACGCGCTGCCCGCCAGCGGACTCGTCCCGATCGCCGTCGACGGGACCACCGGGACGTCCGTCCACTTCCGACCCCTCGATGCCGTGCGCGAACTGGGCGCCGTGCACGTCGACGACCTGCTGCGGTGGACGTGGTCCTCGGCGCACCTCGCGGTCGACGTGCGCGTCACCCCCTGAACGGCGTTGCGCACCGGCTCCGGACGAACATCGAGCGCCGGAGCGCGGCGGGATCCTCGGTGCCCGCGACGCGAACGACCTGGCCATGATCACCCCTCGGCGCACGTCGATGCAATGTGCGGGGAGCCTGGAGGAATGATCGACTTCGCGCCCGCCGAAACCGCCCGGCCGCGATTCCGGTCGAACCGCCCTCTCCGGTGATGTCCGGGCCCGCACTCCGGCCCGAAGGTGGTCCGGTTACGGGCATGACGGTAAATCTGCGGGACCGGTCCCGCCGCCAATGTGCCATTCTGTTCCGATGGGGGGAACTGAGCCGTTCGGATTTGTCGGGGCCGATGTACTGGTCAAACTGCTCGGGGCGCTTTGCCTGCGGCCGCGGCGTGGGGACCGGCCGCGGAAACTCGACGAACAATGCCACTGGGGTGACTACCAGGACGAACGGTCCGAACGGCGGGGCCTGCCCATGGTGTGCCTCGTCCGGCCGCCGGAAAACGGGGATGTGCTGCCCGCCGTCGCGGAGCGGCTCAAGACCGCGAAACCGCAGGGGAGCATCCGGTACGCGCGGCCGGACCTCACTGCGTACGAAGGGAAGGACTCAGCCGGGCCCGCGACCGCCGGCTCCGTCACCGTCGTGCGGGACATCCTGCGCGAGGCGCGGAAAGAACTCGGGGACAGCGCGACCGCGCACACCAGCCGGCTGCCGTTCCCGCTGTTCGACCTCGTCTACTGGCTCATGCTGCAGGACTACGACGGCCGCGAGGATCCCGACGGGGTGCTGCGGCGGGCCATCCGGCGGATCAGCCTCGCCGAACGGTTCAGCTCCTCCGCCGAGGACGCCGTCAAGCAGCTGCCCGAAAACCAGGGCGTCTGGAAGGTGTTCTCGCTGCTCGTGCGCGGGCTCACCCTGCTGACCTTCCGGATCGCCGTCACCGGGCGGGTGCCCTTGCTCTCCGGGCGGTACCGCTGGTTCCTGCGCCAGCCCCACCTCGCCCCCGAGATGTCCGGCAGCTTCGTCCGCTTCGCCCGGCGGCTCACCAAAGGACAGTGGCAGGAAGAGGCCCCCGAGTACGTCTGTCGCCTGCTGCTCAACGCCTTCCTCGAAGACCTGCGGCGCGCCTACCGGCTGCGGCCGTGGCGGGTGTGGCGGCGGCGCCGGATGACCTACCCGGTGCTGCTGCTCGACGAGGTGAGCGTCGGCAACGGCGGCTACCGGCTGCTGGAACTGGTCAACTCGGTGCGCAACCAGGTCGGCCTGTTCGACCCGCTGCTGGTCGTCAGCGCCAGTCCCGCGCCACCGCCGGACGCCGAGCCGACGCCGCACCGCCCGCAGTTCCAGGCGGAGCAGGCGCGCGCCGCGTACGTGGCCTGGCAGAACCAGCTCGAACGCGACCGGCGGGAGCGCCGGCCGACCGCCTGGTACCTGCCGATCGGCGTCCGGCCGCCCGGCGAAGACGACGAACCCCGGGTCCGGCAGATGCTGCAGACCCTGGGCAGCGACTACCGGTTCCGCAGGCAGGTGCGGCCGCCGTGGTGGGCGAGCCGGTGGACGCGGATCGGCGCGCCGGTCGTGGTCGTCGCGCTGGTCGCCGGGTTCGTCGCCTACCGCGCCCACGACACCTACGCCGAGCACTGCGGCTCCGGCAATCCCTGGCTGACCTGGACCGGCAGCGAGTGCGTCGGGGTCACGGACGGCTCCGAGGACGTCTTCCAGCCGTCGGACGCGACGATCCGGCAGGTCGAGGCGGTCGTGCTGGACCAGAACCACCGCGCGGAGCAGCTGCACGAAGCCCATCCGGAACGCCCGTACATCACGCTCGTCGTGCTGCAGGCGCTGACGTCGTCCAACAACCTCGCGGACGGGCTGACCACCGAACGCGAATCGCTGGAAGGAGTCGCGGTCGCCCAGCTGCGGCAACTGAACGCGCCCGGCTCGGCGGACCCGATCGTCCGGCTGCTCATCGCCAACGCGGGCCGCAACATGCGGGAAGGCGTGCGGGTGGCGAACCAGCTGCGGCTGCAGGCCCAGCAGGACAGCAGCATCGTCGGCGTGGTCGGGCTGGACATGAGCAGCACGCCGACCCAGCGGACCATCGCCGCGCTGACCAACGCCGGGCTGCCGATGGTCGCCTCGACGCTGTCCGCGGACCCGCTGGCCGACCTGAACCCGATGTACTTCCAGGTGACGCCGCAGAACCGGCGCGAGGCCGCGGTGGCGGCCGGGTTCGCCGACCGGCTGCCGGGCCCGCGCGCGGTCCGCGTCTACTACTCCGACGACGACGCCGACGTGTACAGCACCAACCTGCGTGACGACGTGCTGAAGGCCTTCCGCGACAAAGGTTTCCAGGCCGAAGCGCGGGCGTTCACCCCGGACGGGGGCCTGGGCGGGCCGCCGTCGCACGTGCGGTACGGCGAGACGCTGCTGGGCAACGCCGGTGCGGCCGGGCGGGACACCTGTTCCTACGACGGCCTGGCGTTCTTCGCCGGCCGGGGCGTGCCCGACTTCGGCCAGTTCCTCGGCAGCGCCGCGCAGTGCGGCAGCCGGGCCACGGTGATCGGCGACGACGACGTCACGCGGTTCGTCGCCGACCAGGGCGAACGCCGGCGCAACCGCGCGCTGCCCTACTACTACCTCTCGTTCGCCACCGCGCCGGTCACCCAGCCGAGCGGTGCCGCGCTCGACTTCTACACGACGCTGGACGAGACGCTGTTCCCGTTCGAGCGGACGCCGGAGGGCCGCTCGTACGACGGCCACGCCGCCCTGGCCTACGACGCCGCGCAGGTGATGATCGTCGCGGCGGCGTACCTGCGCGAGACCGCGGCCGAGATCCCGGTGACGCCGGGGGCGATCTGGCGCGAGATCACCGCCATCCACACGTCGCGCCCGGGCGCCGAACAGGTCAACAAGTACCTCGAAGGCGTCACCGGCACCATCGATTACGGCGGCGACATCGGCCGGAACGTGCCCCAGAACAAGCCGGTCGCGGTGATGGGCGTGTCGGGCGGCGAGGTGGACAAGTCCGTGCACGGCTTCTGCGGCGCCGCCGACGGGCCGGTCTCGGACACCTGGTGCCCGCCCGATCCGTAGCGGACACCTCTGGTCAAACCGGGCAAGGTGAGCAAAACTCACCTTCATGCCCGAACTGAGAGTTTTCAGCCTGCTTGCCCGGATCGGGTTGACCTGCTACGCGGCCGTCCACCTGATCGTCGCGTGGCTCGCTGTCCAGGTGGCGCTCGGCGACAACGAACGGGCCGACAAGGCGGGCGCGTTGCAGATCGTCGCGTCCGAGGGCGGCGCGTGGCTGCTCTGGCTGGTCGCCGTCGGCACGGGCGTGCTGGCACTGTGGCAGCTCGCCGAGGCGATCACCGGCCACCGGAACGCCGGGCCCCGGCGGCGGTGGGTGCGGCGGACGGTCAGCGGCGTCGAAGTGGTGCTGTACGGCCTCGTCGCCTACAGCGCGGGCAAGACGGCACTGGGCGCGTCCGGCAAGGCGGGGTCGGTGGTCGCGAGCGTGCTGGGCCGTCCGGGCGGCGCGGTCGCGGTGATCGCGGCCGGCGTCCTGGTCATCGCGATCGCCGCGTGGCTCGCCTACCGCGGCGCGCGCAAGAAGTTCCTCCGCGACCTCGACTTCGGCGGCGCGTCCCGGACGCTGCGGCGATCGACCACCCGGCTCGGCCAGATCGGCTGGTGCGCGGTGGGGGCCCTGTACGCGACGGTGGGGGCGATGTTCGTCCTGGCCGCGGTCCGCTACGACCCCGCCAAGGCCGGCGGCCTGGACCCGGCGCTGAAGACGCTGGCCGTGCAGCCGTACGGCCAGGCGCTGCTGCTGGCACTGGCCGCGGGCATCGCGGTGTTCGGCGTGTTCGCGCTGCTGGAGGCGCGGTTCCGCCGGCTGTGACGCCGACCGGGGCCGTCCCCCGGGTCAGCGGTGCAGGTGCTGGGCCCAGTCCGCGGGCACGCGGTCGGCCGGCCCGGGCGCGGGCTGGGTGAGCGGCCGGTGTTCGGGCCCGGCGAGCGCGGGGCCCGATTCGTACAGCACTTCTTCGCCGTAGTCCCAGAACCACTCTTCACCGGGCTCGAAGCTGCGCGCCAGCCGGTGCCCGCTGGCGGCGGCGTGGCCGCTGGCGTGCTGCCCGGGCGACGAGTCACAGCACCCGACGTGCCCGCATTCCGCGCAGCGGCGGAGGTGGAACCACCAGCCCTGCGGGTCCGCGGTCTCGCAGTCCGCACAACCCGGGCCGCTGGGCGGCACCGAGGGATCCACTCCTTGCACGCGCACTCCTCTGCTCGACCGGACACACCCAGCTTAGAGCGTGTCTTACGTGGTGATCGGTCGCTGGTGAGCGATGATCTTTGCTGTGGTTGATCGGTTGTCGTTGCGGTTGGTGCCGGATGAGCTGTGGGCGTTGGTGGAGCCGTTGATTCCGGTGTTCGCGCCGCGTCCGCAGGGTGGTGGCACGGCGCCGGTGGATGCTCGTGCGGTGTTCACGGCGATCGTGTACGTGCTGACCAGCGGTTGTGCGTGGCGGGATCTGCCGCCGTCGTTCGGGGTGCCGTTTCAGACCGCGCACCGCCGCTTCAGTCAGTGGACGAAAGCCGGGCTGTGGCGGCGCTTGCATCACGCGCTGCTGGACGAGCTCGGCAGCCAGGGCCTCATCGACTGGAGCCGGGCGATCGTGGACGGTGCCTGCGTGCGGGCCAAAAGGGGGGATCTTTGACCGGTCCGAGCCCGGTGGATCGCGGCAAGCCCGGTTCGAAGATTCACGCCCTGTCCGACCGCGCCGGACTGCCGCTGGCCGTCGCGGTCTCCGCCGCGAACACGCACGACTCGGCCGCGCTCAAACCGCTGGTGATGGCGATCCCGGCGATCAAATCACGCCGTGGCCCGCGCCGGCGCAAGCCGGCCAAGCTCCACGCCGACAAGGCCTACGACCAGCCCGGCCTGCGCCGCTGGGTCCGCGACCGCGGCATCAAGGTCCGCATCGCCCGCAAAGGCATCGAAGCCAAGGACAAACTCGGCCGGCACCGCTGGGTGATCGAACGAACCGTGGCCTGGCTCACCGGATACCGCCGCCTCACGTTGCGCTACGAACGCAAAGCCGAACACTTCCTCGCCTTCCTCCTCCTCGGAGCCAGCCTCATCTGCTACAAGAAACTCCGCAAACTCACCACATGAGACAAGCTCTTAGGCGCCACCGGCCGGAACCCGCAGGGCCGGGCCACCGAACCGGTTTCCCTCCGGCCCGCGTCGGAAAATTGTCGATTCTTTCGATTGTTCGACGCCTTCGATCACTGAACTCCCGGGTGGAGGATTCTTATTGGCGCGAGCATTGACGACGGATACCGATCATGTTGGAATATCTCCACCAATGGGCATGAGAGGTTTCCCTTATGACTTCGAGAGCAACGCAGCTCCGGTCCGTCTTCCTCGCCGCCGCACTGGCCGTCACCGCAACGGTTTCCGGGGTCCATCCGGCCACCGCCACCACGCAGGCGAATGCCGCGCAGATCGTGGCCGACATGGGTGCCGGGTGGAATCTGGGAAATCAGCTGGAGGCCAGCAGCAACGGCGTTCCCAGTGAAACGGCGTGGGGCCAGCCGACCATCACCCAAGCGCTCATCGACAAAGTCAAGGCCGCCGGGTTCAAAACCATCCGGATTCCGATTTCCTACCTGAACTACATCGGCGCGGCACCGGGCTACCAGGTCAACACGGCCTGGCTGAACCGGATCCAGCAGGTCGTCGACTACGCCTACCAGCGCGGCCTGTACGTGCTGATCAACATGCACGGCGACGGCTACAAGAGCGTCAACGGCGCCTGGCTGATCTGCGACTCCGGCGACCAGGCCACCATCAAGGCCAAGTACCAGAAGGTCTGGCAGCAGGTCGCCGCCCGGTTCGCCGGCTACGACCAGCACCTGGTCATGGAGGCGATGAACGAGGAGTTCG
This sequence comes from Amycolatopsis plumensis, assembly GCF_042652605.1. NCBI lineage: Bacteria > Bacillati > Actinomycetota > Actinomycetes > Pseudonocardiales > Pseudonocardiaceae > Amycolatopsis > Amycolatopsis plumensis. The sequence continues at coordinate 638,764 of NZ_JBHSJY010000001.1, forward strand.
ACGGCCAGTACGGCACCCCGACGCAGCCGTGCTACTCGAACATCAACGCCTACAACCAGATCTTCGTGGACACCGTGCGCAAGACCGGCGGGAACAACGGTTCACGCTGGCTGCTCATCGCCGGCTGGAACACCAACATCGACTACACCACCGGCAACTACGGCTTCGTGCTGCCGACCGACCAGTTCCGTTCGTCCTCCGTTCCGGCGAGCGAGAAACGGATCATGATCTCCGTGCACTACTACAGCCCGTGGGACTTCGCCGGCGAGGAGAACGGCACCATCACCCAGTGGGGCCGCAACTCCACCAACCCGTCGAAAAAGTCGACCTGGGGTCAGGAAGACTACCTCGACGCCCAGCTGAAAGCCGTGCGCGACGTGTTCGTCTCGAAGGGCTACCCGGCCGTCGTCGGCGAATACGGTTCCGTCGACAAGTCCGCGTTCGACTCCTCGAACAACCGCTACCGCGCGGACTTCGCGCGCGCGGTCGTGTCGACGGCCAAGAAGTACGGCGCGGCGACCATTTACTGGGACAACGGCTACAACGGCCAGTACGGGCTGGGCCTGTTCGACCGGAACTCGATCACCGTGACCCACCAGGGCATCATCGACGCCGTCATGGGCGGGCTCGCCGGCTGACCGGCGGGCGAGACGAAGCGGAGAAGCGGGCAGGCGCGCCGAGGGGGAGGAGGCGCACCTGCCCGCAGGGGAAACGCTAGCGGAGTGTCCGGGAGTTCGCCGATCGAACGCCCGGACGGCCTCCTCAGCTGCAGGTCTTCCCGTTCACGGCGAAGGACGCCGGGGCCGGGTTGCTGCCCGTGTGGCTGCCGTTGAACCCGATCGACACGGACTTGCCCGGCGCGACCGAGGCGTTCCACGACATCGCCTTGGCGGTGACTTCGACGCCGGACTGCGACCACGTCGCCGACCAGCCCTGGGTCACCTTCTGGCCGGCCGGGAAGGCGAACTTCAGCGTCCAGTCCGGCCACGCCGTGGTTCCGGTGTTGGTCAGGGTGACGTAGGCCGTGAAGCCACCACTCCACGAGGTCGCCGAGTAGGTCACCGCGCAGCCGCCCGCCGGGGTGTCCGGCAGCGTCGTGAACTGCGTCGACGCCGAGTCCGGGCCGGTGAGACCCGCACCGTTGCGGGCCACCACGACCAGGGTGTAGGCGGTCGACGGCGACAGCCCGGTCAGGGTCGCCGACGTCCCGGTGACCGTGGCGAGCACCTTGCGGGCCGCCCCGGTCACGCTCACGACGTCGTAGTTCTTGATCCCGCTCTCGGCGTCCGAAGACGCCGTCCAGGTCACCGTCGCGCCGGTGGCGGACACGCCGGACACGGCGGGCTTGCCGGCCGCGGCCGGGGCGGTCGTGTCCACCGCGGACGGCGACTTCTCCGCGGTCCAGTTCGCCAGCCAGGCCAGCGCCGAGTTCCAGTTGATGGCGACCTCGTTCACCGAGTACGCCTGGATGTCGTCGACGAAGCAGCGCTGGGGTGCGCAGCCGACGAGCAGCCGGGCCGCGGTCGGGTCCTGCAGGCCGCTGTTAGGCCCGCCGGACAGCGCCCCGGGCGGCGCGGTCGACAGCGACGGGTCCAGCTCGTGCGCCCAGAACCGGTGGTGCACGTTCTGCACGGCCTGGTCACCGTGGCCGGCGACGTAGGAGTAGTTCGCGGGGTTGCGGCCGAGCAGGTAGTCCATGGCCCCGAACGCGCCGTCGCGGTACTTGTCCTGCTTGGTGAAGTCGTACGCCAGGGCCAGGACCACGCCGTTGTTGGCCACCAGGCCGTTGGATCCCCACTCGTACGTGCCGTCGGCGGTGCGGTAGGGCGCGGGGTAGCCCATCCCCGCCATCTGGGCGAGGTGGCTGTCCGCCGTCGTGGTGATGGCGGTCTTGATGGCCGCGACGTCCGCCGCGGGCAGGTCGGTGGGCACCAGCGCGAGGGTGATGTCGCCGAGCGCGCCCGTGGAGCCCCAGTCGAAGCCGTGGGTGTTGAAGCTGACGCCCCGGTAGAGCGACGAACCGGTGACGTCGGTGCGGTACCCGCTCTTGCCGGTCGTCGCGAACAGCTCCGCGGCCGCCCAGTAGAACTCGTCGGTCACGGTGTTGTCGCTGTAGGTCCCGCCGCCGGTGCCGTCGTTCGGGTCGGCCAGCAGGCTCGGGTTGGCCTTCGCCGCGGCGTAGGCCTTCTCGGCCGCGGCGAGCAGCTTCGCCGAGTACGCCGGGTCGATGGTCTTCCACAGCCGGGACGCCTGCGCCGCGACCGCGGCCATGTTCAGCGTGGCCGCCGTGCTCGGCGGGGAGAGCCGGCGCGGCTGGCTGTCCAGCTCGGGGCGAGTCGGCAGCGCGGTCCACGCCGCGTCGTGGATCTTGTGGTGCACCATGCCGGCGTTCGGCTTGCCGTCCGGCACCTGCATGGACAGCAGGAAGTCGACCTCCCAGCGGGCTTCGTCGAGGATGTCCGGGACGCCGTTGTTCCGCTCCGGGATGGCCAGCTTCCCGTCGCCCAGCGCGCTCGCGTCGCCCAGCTTCAGCGCACGCTCGTACTCGTCGAGCAGTTCCCAGGTCGCGATGCCGCCGTTGACGACGTACTTGCCGTGGTCGCCGGCGTCGTACCAGCCACCGCGCACGTCGAGGGTGTAGCCGCAGTTCAGGTCCGACCGGCAGGGCACGTTGTTGTCGCCCTGGTTCGGCGCGACGTTGACGTGGCCCGCGGGACGCGCGTAGTTCGCGCCGACGTACTGGGCGTCGATCGCGATCCCGCTGCGCTGGTGGTAGAAGAAGGCCAGCGAGTCGTAGCGCAGCTTCTTGAGCCCGTCCGCGGAGATGTCGAACGGGAAGCTGGTCTCGGAGCCGACGGCCAGGGTGTAGCCGGTGCCCGCGGTGTCGTAGGCGGAGAAGTCGATGTCGTGGACGTTCTCGCCGGAGGCGGCGTCCGCGCCGCGGGGCCGGGTCTGGCCGGTGGTCACCGCGGTGCCGGCGGCGTTGCGCAACGTCCACGTCACCGGTGTCGCCGAGCCGCTGATCAGGGTGGCGTGCTTGGGCAGGCCGGGCGTGTAGCTCTCCTGGTTCACCCGGATGCCGCTGGTCGGCGGCAGGCCGCCGGGCGGGATCACCCCGCCGATCAGCGAGATGTTGTCCAGGCAGACGGTGTTGTTCGCGGCCTGGCCGCCGAACCAGAAGGCCAGCTGGCCGTTGCCCGCGGCCGGGAAGTCCAAAGTGGACGTGAAGGTGACGGTGAAGTGCTGGGCCGTCGGGGTGACCGTGAGGTCGGTGCGGGAGATCTGCCGGTAGGGCGAGACGGCCTCGCCGGCGACGGCGGAGATCTGCTGGGTGGTCGTGGCGTGCGCGTCGAACGTCAGCGTGTACTGCTGTCCCGCCTCGAAGGGGACGCCGTTCTGGCCGGCCAGTGCGTCGTAGCCGTTGGCCGTGCCGCCGGTGACGTCGGTGCAGAACTCACCGCCGGTGACGCGGCCGGTGGTCCCGGCCCCGGCCCACCAGGGGTCGAGGGTGCCACTGGCGAACGTGCCGTTGAGCAGCCGCTCGTAGTCCGCGGCGGACGCGGGAACGGAACCCGCCGTCAGCCCGAGCGTCGTCACCGCCAGCAACACCAATCCAGCCCGGAATCTTCTGACCCGCATTCGCCATCTCCTCGTCGTCGAGCTCGGCAAAAGTGGGAGCGCTCCCAGACAGGGCACTGTAATCATGCGCACACGGCTTTGGCAATAATCGGCGAAGGAGGGTGGACGCGGTACCCGCCTTCGTCTATACATACCGGGGTCCCCGGGTCAGCCAACGCGAAACTTTTCGAAAGTTTCGGCGAAACCAAAAATGTTAACGCTAACTCTCGGTCCGCCCGTCCGGAAAGGGGCGACGATGCCCGCTCGAACCCGTTCACGGATCCTGCACTTGTTCACCGCCGCGGCCGCCGCGCTGTCACTGTCCGCCGCGGTGCCGCCGGCCGCCACCGCCGCGCCCGGGAGCCCGGCGGTCACCCCGCCGCTCGGCTGGAACAGCTGGAACAGCTTCGGCTGCAACGTCAGCGAGTCCACCATCCACCAGGCCGCCGACGCCATGGTCTCCTCCGGCATGCGCGACGCGGGCTACCAGTACGTCGTCGTCGACGACTGCTGGTTCGACCCGCAGCGCGACGCCCAGGGCAACCTGCGCGGCAACGCCTCGAAGTTCCCGAGCGGCATGAAGGCCCTCGGCGACTACATCCACGCCCGCGGCCTGAAGTTCGGCATCTACCAGGTGCCCACCGACCGCACGTGTGCCCAGCGCACCGGCACCTACCCCGGCTCGACCGGCAGCCAGGGCCACGAAGCCCAGGACGCACGCACCTTCGCCTCCTGGGGCGTCGACTACCTGAAGTACGACTGGTGCTCCCCCGCCGGCACCCGCGACGAGCAGGTCAGCCGGTTCGGCCTGATGCGCGACGCCCTGCGCGGCACCGGGCGCCCGATCGTCTACAGCATCAACCCCAACAGCTACCACGCCATCACCGGCGACAAGTACGACTGGGGCCAGGTCGCCGACCTGTGGCGCACCACCGAAGACCTGCTCGACATCTGGCAGAACGGCAACACCAACAGCTACCCGATGGGTGTCGGCAACGTCCTCGACGTCACCGCGCCGCTCGCCGCCCAAGCCGGCCCCGGGCACTGGAACGACCCGGACATGCTCGTCGTCGGACGGCCCGGCCTATCGCTGACCGAGTCCCGCGCGCACTTCGCGCTGTGGGCGCTGATGGCCGCGCCGCTGATGGCGGGCAACGACATCCGCACCATGTCCGCGGACATCAGCGCCGTCCTGCGCAACCCGCGCCTGCTGGCCGTCGACCAGGACCGCCTCGGCGCCGGCGGCCGCCGGGTCCGCGACGACGGCAACGTCGAGGTCTTCGCCAAGCCGCTCTCCGACGGGTCCGTCGCCGTCGGGCTGCTCAACCGCGGCAGCGGCACGACCACCATCACCACCACCGCGGCGCAGATCGGGCTGTCCGGGACCTCGTTCACCTTGACCGACCTGTGGACCGGCGGCACGTCGGCGTCCAGCGGGCCGATCAGCGCGAGCGTGCCCGCCCACGGCGTCGCCGCCTACCGCGTCTCCGGTGGCACCCCGCTCGCCGCCACGACGTCCCGGCTGCGCGGCAACGGCTCGAACCGCTGCCTCGACGTCGACAACGCCTCCACCGCGTCCGGCGCGGGCACGCTGCTCTGGGACTGCCAGACCGCCGCCAACCAGCTGTGGACCACCTGGGAGAACGGCGAATTCCGGGTGTTCGGCGACAAGTGCCTCGACGGCGGCGCGAGTGGCGCCCAGGTGACCAGCCGCTCGTGCACCGGCCAGAACAACCAGAAGTGGACCGTGGGGTCGGACGGCACGATCCGCAACGTCCAATCAGGACTGTGCCTCGACGCCGAAGGGGCGGCGACCGCCAACGGGACACGCGCGATCCTGTGGTCCTGCAACGGCCAGGCGAACCAGAAGTGGAGCCGCGTCTGAACCACTGCGGTTCTCACCTGACCGAGGGACACGACGCCGGTAACGCGCGGGCGGTAACGGAGCGATAACGAGGTACGGACCGTCCGACCGCAGGAGAACTTTCGCGTGGAAACACCGTGCCGAGGCCCCATCGACGTCACCCGGGTCAGCGGGTTCGACACCGGCACCGCCGACCCTGACGACCTCCGCCGCGCCCTTGCGGCGTCTCCCGGCTACACCCGGGCCGCCACCGAACAGCAGGCCGCGGTGCTCGACATCGTGCTACGGGTGGGCACCACGCCCGTCCCGGAGCCGAGACGACGCCGCGGAGTCGTCGGGAGGCTGCTCCGCCGCTGGTGACTCCGCGCACGAAAAAGCCGCGACCGACGTGTCGGTCGCGGCTTTTCTCTGCGCCGGGTGGGGCCGGCTCACCGGTTCTCCCCCGATGGCCGGGCCCCACCCGTGCCGGCGTCGGCGCCGGGTCGCTGCGTGCCCGGAACCGGGAACCGGAGTGTGCACTCGCTCCCTGTTCCGCACACGCAGTACGACGTCAGGCGCGGCGCCGTATTCCGCGCCTCGGCCGGCTTCCGCACACACAACGGGCAGCCGGGCGCGGGGACTCAGTGGCCCTGTTCGGTGCCACCGTCGGCGAGGCCGCCCGAGGCGCAGTTCTCCGGGTTCTCGCCGCTGGCCTCGTGCTCGCCCGGCGACAGGATCGGGATGCCGATGCCGTTGAGCGAGTTCTGGACCGGCACCTGGACGCCCAGCACGTTGATGTTGTTGTCGCACACGCCGAGCACGGCGTTGACGTTGTGCAGCACGTCGGTGTTGTTCAGGTTCAGCAGGCCGAGCTGGCCGGTGTGACCACCGTGGTGGTCGTGGCCGTCCGGCGTACCGGCGGCCGCGACGCCACCGGCCAGGAAAGCGCCGGCCGCCATGGCAGCCGTGACGAAACCAACCTTCTTCAGCATTTGTTCTCCTCGATCAGTCGGTGCATCGGACAGGACGGGTGCGAGGTGTGTGTTTCCGTCCCGCGTGAGGGGAAAAGTACTGATAACGAGGGAACAAATCCACTCCGTGCCACCATCGGGTGCGCACGCAGGCCGCTGACCGGGCCATGATTGGCCCGATCGGGTAAGCGAGGTTTAAGGCGGTCGAGCCGTTTCACCGGAAACGGGACGCATTCGCACACTCGTTCATGCCACAACCACCCGAAGAACCGCAACGGAAAGAGGCCGGAAGCCCTAGGCTCGATCACACGGAACTCGTTCCCCTCGACCCCGGGAGCGGGTCTCCGATGGGGAACCGGCGAGGTGTGAACCCCTCAGCCGAGCCCGCAGCCGGGCGACGCACGACCTCGCCGGTTCCCCAGTATCCCGATGGCCGCTCGCTGATTTTTCGCGCAGCAAAAAGCCGTCGCACGGAAAGGTTTCCGCGCGACGGCTTCTTTTTACGGCTTGGTCAGTGCCCCTGGGCCGTCCCGCCGTCCGCGATGCTGCCGCTCGCGCAGTTCGACGGCACCGAGCCCTCGGCCTCGCTCGCGCCCGGCGACAGGATCGGGACGTTGATGCCGTTGGCGTCGTCCTGCACCGGGACCTGCACCCCGAGCACGTTGATGTTGTCGTCGCAGACGCCGCCGACCACGTTCACGTTGTGCAGCGCGTCGAGGCTCTGCACGTTGGCCAGGCCGAACTGCTCGCTGTGGTCGGCCGGGTGGCCCTCGACCGTGACGGTGGTCGCGGAGGCCGCGCCGCCGAACGCGGCCAATCCCGCGGCCAGTGCGGTCGCGACGAATCCGAGCTGCTTGATCACGAGAAAGAACTCCTCAACTGCCGCCCCGGCACGGGGCGGTACTTCACGGCGCGAACCGCGGTCCGCGCCAATACGGAAACCATTTCTTTCCGCCGGAGCGGAAACTTCACTCGCCCTGGCTGGTGCCACCGTCGGCGAGACCGCTCGAGGCGCAGTTGGACGGCACCTCGCCTTCGGCCTCGCTGGCACCGGGCGACAGGATCGGCACGCCGATGCCGTTGAGCGACTCCTGGACCGGCACCTGGACACCCAGCACGTTGATGTTGTCGTCGCAGAGCCCGAGCGTGGCCTGGACGTTGTGCAGCACGTCGGTGTTGTTCAGGTTCACCAGGCCGACCTGACCGGTGTGGTCGTAGCCGTAGTGGCCGTGGCGGTGGCCGTGCTCGTCGCCCGGCGTCCCGGCGGCCGCGATCCCGCCGGTGACGAACGCCCCGGCCGCCATGGTGGCCGCGACGAAGCCCAATTTCTTCAGCATGGAATCTCCTCGACAAGACAAATTTGCTGGAGCAGCATTCGAGGCAATTGTTACGCCTCGGTGGGAAAAACGTACTGATGGGCCACGGGGTGTTCCAGCCGATTCACCGATCGTGTGGGGTGCGCAAGCCCCTGACCGGGGTTCGTATAGCTCGAACGGGTGGCTCACGGTCGGATATCGCGAGGTCGGCCGGCAGCGTGCCGGGGCACCCGCCCACCTTATTACACAACGTGTTCTGCCTGTCGGAACACGGCGATACGTCACGCTTTGGTGTCGCCTCCGGCCCGCGGATCGCTCTCGGAGCGTGACGAATTCCCGAACTCCATCCTTCGAAAGTGAAGCCACTTCCGCGTTCCTACGCTTTGCCCGATCACCCGGTACGCGGTGCGGGACGTGAGGAGTCGTTCGTGGTGGATTACGCGGTGCTCGTGGCCTCCGCGGTGCTCTACGCGGTGGGGATCGTCGCGCAGAGCGTCGCCGCGCGGCGGGCGGGCAACCGGCCGGGCGCCGGCCTGGGCCTGCTGGCCCGGCTGGCCGCCGATCGCCTGTACCTGCTGGGTTTCGCCGGTCAGGTGGGCGGTTTCGCGCTCGCGTTCTTCGCGCGGGCTTCCCTGCCGCTGTACCTGGTCCAGGCCGCGTCGTCGTCGGCCATCGGGCTGGCGACCGCGTTCGGGGTCGTCGTCCTCGGGTGGCGGATCCGCACCGGGGAAGCGATGACGCTGGTGCTGCTGGCTTCCGGGCTGGTCGTGCTGGCCGGGTCGTCTTCGGCCTCGGTCGCCACGGACCTCCCGCCCGCCGGCGTCGCCGCGCTGGCGGTCGTCGTGCTCGGGACCGGGCTGGCCATGATCCCCGCGGGCCGGGCGGGGACGTTCCTGCCGGCCGCGGTCCTGTCCGGGGTCGCGTTCGCCGTCGTGGCGGTGGCCAGCCGGACGCTCGCCCACCTCGATCTCGTTGCCCTGCCGGGAAATCCGCTGACCTGGCTGATGCTCGCGGCGGCCGTCCTCGGCCAGGCTTCGATGGCGGCCGCCCTGCAGCGCGGGCCCGCGGCGGCGGTCGTGGCCACCGCCGACGCGACCACGATCGTGCTGGCGTCGGTCACCGGCATCGCCGTCCTCGGCGACCACGTCGTCGGCGGGCGCGGGCCGTGGGTCGCCACCGGCCTCGCCGTGGTCGTGTGCGGCGTCCTGCTGCTCGGCGTGCAGTCGCGCGCCGGCGCGCCCGCCCTCGCGGGGGAAGCGGCGTGACCCCGCGGCCGCTCGCCAGCGTCTCGGTCGACCTCGACAACCTGTGGGCCTACCTCAAGACCCACGGCGATCCCGGCTGGCGCGACCACCCCAGTTTCCTGCCGTCCGCGGTCCCGCGGCTGCTGGAGATCCTCGGCGAACAAGGCCTGACGACGACGGTCTTCGTCGTGGGCGCCGACGTCGTGCGCGAAGACGGCGCCAAGGCGGTCGCCGAGATCGCCGCGGCCGGGCACGAGGTGGCCAACCACTCCTTCGGCCACGAACCCTGGCTGCACCGCTACTCCCGCGAGCGCCTGGAAGAGGAACTGAGCCGGACCGAGGACGCGATCGCCGCGGCGGGTGCGCCCCGGCCGAGCGGGTTCCGCGGACCCGGCTACAGCGTCACGCGCGATCTGGTCGAGCTCCTGGCCGAGCGCGGCTACGCCTACGACGCCAGCACGCTGCCGACGTGGATCGGCCCGCTGGCCCGCGCGTACCACAACCGCACCGCGAAGAACACCGACGACGGGGCCGGCGAGCTCTTCGGCGGGTTTTCGCGGGTGCTGGCGCCGGTGCACGCCTACCGCTGGCAGACGTGCGCGGGCAGCTCGCTGGTCGAGCTCCCGGTGACGACGATGCCGCTGCTGCGCACGCCGATCCACGGTTCGTACCTGCTGCAGCTGCACGCGATCTCGCCGCGGCTGGCCCGCGCGTACTTCCGGACGGCGTTGCGGCTCTGCCTCGCCCGCGGGGTGTCGCCGTCGCTGCTGCTGCACCCCACCGACGTCCTCGGCGCCGCCGACGCGCCCGGGATGGAGTTCTTCCCCGGCATGGCGGCGGCGGGTGCGCGGAAGGTGGCCTGGCTCGGCTGGGTGCTTTCCGCGCTGCGCGAACACTTCGACGTCGTCGGCACCGGGGAGTACGTCAGCCGGACGAGCGTGCGGCGCACCCGGCCGGTGACCCGGTTGGACATCGGGAGATGACGACTCGGCTCTTTCGGGGGCCCGGGTGGCGAAGCCCCGGGCTCGGGGCGGAGCCCCGGATGACCACAGTCCGGCCCTTGGCGCGCGAAGCGCGTGAGACGATCCTGCTGCGGGTACTCGCGTGCGCGACCGTCGCGTGCGCGCCGGTCGAGGGATACCTGACCGCCGTGCAGAGCCAGCTCGGCAAGGTCGCGCCCGCGCTGCTCACCGTCGTCTGGCTCGCCGTGCGGATCCGGCGGCGGCAGCTGCCCCGCCCGACACCGCTGCACGCCGTCCTCGCGCTCCTCGCCGTCGTGCTGGCGGCGACGGCGTCCGTGCATGCGGCCGGCGCCTTCACCGCCGAGTACACCGTGCGCTGGCTGCCGTTCCTCGTGGTCACCGCGGTGCTCGCGGACGTCGCGAGCCGCGAGGTGCCGATCCGCCGGCTGCTGCTGGCCGCGGCCGCGGGCGCCACCGTCGCCGGCGCGGGCGCCCTCTACAGCCTGATCGCCGAGGGCGAAGCCCGCGCGAGCGGGCCGCAACCGGATCCGAACGACCTGGCCTACTTCCTCGTCGCCGCCGTTCCCCTGCTGGCGGCGCTGCACCGCCGCGGCCGGGGGTTCCTCCTGACGGCCGCGGGCATCGTCCTGGTGGCCGGGGCGACGGCGACGTTCTCCCGCGGCGGCGCGCTCGGCCTGGCCGCCGCGGTCGGCTGGCTGCTGCTGCGGCGGGTGCTGCCGTGGCGGGTGCTCGCCGCCGCGGCCGTGGCGGTCGCCGGACTGGGCCTGGGTGCCGTGCTGTTCGCCGGACCGCAGCTGGACCGGGCGCTGCAGGAGAAGAGCTTCATCGCCGCGACCAATGTGGACACCCGGGAGCTGCGCTGGCAGGCGGCGGCCCGGATGCTGACCGCGCACCCGGTGCTCGGCGTCGGGCCCGGCGGGTTCCGCGAGCACTACGCCGCCGAGTCGCACAACGCCGAGGTCGACGAGCAGACGCCGGTGGCGCACGACATGTACCTCGAGGTCGCCGCGGAACTCGGCCTGCCCGGGTTCGCGCTGTTCGCCGGGGTGGTGGGCGTGGCCGCGGTGGCGAGCGAGCGGACGGTCCGGCTGGCCGGTGCCGGGCCGCGGCGGACCGAAGCGGTCGCGATCCAGGCGTCGCTGCTCGCCGTGCTGGTCACGTCGACGTTCCTGTCCGAGCAGTACTACCTGCCGTTGTGGTCGCTGGCCGCGCTCGCCGTCGCGGCCGAAGCCCGGGTTCGAGAAGGAGAGGGGAGCGCCGATGCGGGTGCTGCACGTGATCAGTGAGATGGGGGCGGGCGGGGCGGAGACGCTCGTGGCCGGCATGGTGGCCCGCGGCGAGGACTACGGCTGGGTGTCCGCCGTCGCCAGCGGCGGTGGCTTCCGCGCCGACGCGCTGGCCGCGGCCGGCACGCCGACGTACCCCGTGCCGCTCGCCCGCCGCAGCAAGGCCGGCGTGCTGAAGGCGGCTTGGGCCACCCGCCGCGCGATCGCGCGGTTCCGGCCCGATGTGGTGCTGGCCCACAACGTCGGCGCGAGCCTGGTGGCGCGGCTTGCCGGGCGGCGACCGGTCACCGTCTTCCACGGCGTCGCCGACGACGACTACCCCGCCGCGGCCCGGATCCTGCGCCGCACGTCCGCGCAGGTCGTCGCGGTGTCTCCCGCCACCGCCGACCGGCTGGCGGCGGCGGGGCTGGAGCGTCCGGCGGTGATCCCGAACGCGGTGTTCCCGCGGACGCCGGTGTTCGGCCGCGCGGAGATCCGCGCGTCACTGGGTGTCCCGGAGCGGACGCCGGTCGCGCTGTGCCTGGCCCGGCTCGAACCGCAGAAGCGCCACGACGTGCTGCTGGACGCCTGGGCCGCGGTCGACGGCGACGCCGTGCTGTGGCTGGCCGGCGACGGCAGCCTGCGTGGCGAGCTGGAGCGCCGGGCGCAGGCGCTGGGCCGCCGGGTCGAGTTCCTCGGGACTCGCGCGGACGTCCCGGACCTGCTCGCCGCGGCCGACGTCACGGTGCTGACCAGCGACTGGGAGGGCCTGCCGCTGGCGGTGCTCGAGTCGATGGCGGCCGGCCGCCCGGTAGTCGCGACGGACGTCGGCGGGATCGCCGGGGTGCTGACCGGCGGCGGGATCGTGGTGCCGCCCGCGGATCCGGCCGCGACGGCCGCGGCGCTGAACACGCTGCTGTTCGACGTGGCCGCGCGGGAAACCGCCGCCCGCGAAGGCATCCGGGTCGTCGAACGCGACTACGACCCGCACGCGCTCATGAAGTCCTACGACGAACTGCTCCGAGGTGCCCGATGAAGTCCCTTGTTCCGAGCGTCGCCGTGGCGCTGCTGGTGGGTGCGCTCGTGCTGCTCGTCGGCTTGACGCGCGGCGAGGAGTACCAGGGCCGGGTGAGCCTGCTCGCCGGTCCCGCGGCGGCGGACGGTGCGCCGTACGGCGAGGTCGTGTCGCTGGCGCTGCCGGCGCTGGTCGAGCTGGCCCGCAGCCCGTCGGTGCTCGCGGCGGCCGCCCCGGTGTCCGGGTACGGGCCCGACGAACTGGGCAGGAACGTGTCGGTCGAGCTGGTCCCGGCTTCCGGCCTCGCGCGGCTGTCGGTGCGCGCCTCTTCGGCGGAGCAGGCGGGCGCGGCGGCGATGGCGCTGGGCAAGGCGATGATCGACGCGGATCTGCTGGCCCCGGCCGGGAAGCTGCGGACGCTGGATTCGCGGCCGGAGGTGATCCCGGTGGCCCCGGACGCCCCGCTGGTGGGCGGGCTGGCGCTGGTCGGCGCGGTCGCGGCCGGACTGGCGACGGCGGCCGTGCGCCGGTTGACGCCGTTCGGCGCGGGTCCGGGCCCGGTCCGCCGGGCGTTGGCGGCGGCGGGCACGCACCGGCCGGTGGCGGTCCTGAGGGAGGAGGATCCCTCGGCCGCGGACCGGCTGGCGGTGCTGTGCCGCGCGGCCGGGCGCCCGGTGCGGGTGCTGCCGGTGACCCCCTCGCTGAGCGAGGTCGCGGCCAAGCTGGCGGCGGGACTGCCGGAGGAGAGCGGCGAGGGCGCCGCGGTGGTGGCGGTGACGGCGGAGGGGCGGGACCAGGCCGAGCTGACCGCGACGGTGGGTGTGCTGCCCGCGGACACGGTGCTGGTGGCGGTGGTGCTGGCGTGAGCTCGAGACAGCGCACGCCGGGCGACACCGGAGAAGGCACCCGGCCCGGTGGCGGCATGACCGCTGCGCCCGCCCCGGTCATCGGCGGCGCGCACCTGTCCCCCCGGCAGCGGCTCGTCCTGCTCCTCGCGACCCTGGCCGGTGTCCTGAGCGCCTGGCACGCCGTCAAGCCGTCCTGGCAGGTCCCGCTCCCCACCCCGGCCGTCGCGGGCGAGGAACGGCTACAAGACTTCCGGGACGCCCTCTACTTCCCCATCCGTGAATTCCTTTCCGGCGGCAACCCCTACGACCCGGCCGCGATGTTCGCGCACTGGCCGGTACGCCAGGACTTCAACCTCTACCAGCCGTACCACCTCCTCCTGCACGCACCGTTCGCGCTGCCCGGCTACCGCGCCGGCGCCGTCGCGTTCACCCTCTTTTCGCTGCTGCTGCTCGTCGCGCTCGCCGCGCTGACCGCCCACGCGGTCCGGCGGTACGTCCCGGTGCCGTTCGCCGTCACCACCGCCGTCGTCGCCGCGCTGCTCGTGACCAGCCAGGTCGGGAAGGCCCAGCTGTACGTCGGGCAGATCAACCCGCTGATCGCGCTCGGCGCGGCCGGTGCCCTGCTCGCCCGGCGCGATCGGCCCGGCTGGGCGGCCGCCGCGCTGGCGCTCGCCTGGCTGAAGCCGCAGTACGGTTTCCCGCTGGCCGTCCTGCTGTTCGCCCGCGGCTCGCGGCGGGTCGCCCTCGCCGGCACGGCCATCGCCGCGGCCGCCAGCCTGCCCGTCGTCGTGCTCCTCGTGGTGCGCGGCGGGGGCATCGGGCCGTTCTTCGATGTCATCGTCGCGAACCTCACCCACGCCCGCGGCACCTCGTACGGCGCGGTGGATTCCGTTACCGCGCAACGCATCGACGTCGCCGCAGTGGTGTTCCGGGTCACCGGCTGGGTGCCTTCCGAACCGGTGGTGCTGGCCGGCGTGCTCGGGGCGAGCGCGGTCCTGGTCCGCCGGACCGCGGAGCCGGTCGCCGACCTGCTGACCGTGCTCGCCGTCGTGGTCTGCGTGGTGCACCAGCCCGGTGACGTGCTGATCGCCGTCCCGGCGATGGCCGTGGTGGCCGCGCTGTGGTGGCGTCGCCGCGGCGAGCCGGGGTGGGGTGCGGCCGGGACGGCCGTGCTCGCGCTCGCCGTCCCCTTCGCCCATTTGTACACGGTGGACAGACTGTTCGGACCGCTTGCGTCGGTCACCGTGGACGGTGCCGCGGTGGTCGTCGCGTGGCTTCTGGCCGTGGTCGCCGCGCGGAGGGCCACGTGACCGCGCTGGGCACCCGCGCCGTCCGCGGTTCGCTGTGGCTGGGCGTGGTCAACCTGGTCAGCAAGAGCAGCCAGATGCTCGTCACGCTGGTGCTGGCCGCCCTGCTCACCGAGGGCCAGCTCGGCGCCGTGGCGCTCGCGGTGGCGCTGGTGAACCTCGGCCAGGTCGTCCAGTCGATCGGCGTCTACGACGTCATCGGCCGCACCGAGCGCGACCCGCGCCGGACGGCGGGCACGGTGCTCACGCTGAGCGTCGGCGCCGGAATCGTGCTGGCTGTCGCGCTGGTGGCCGCGGCCGGCCCGCTGACGGCGTTGCTCGGCACGCCGGACGCCGCCGGGCTGGTCCGGCTGGCCGCGCTTGGCCTGCCGTTCTCGGCGGCGGGCGGGGTGCAGATGGGCCTGATGCACCGCGAGCTCGACTTCCGGCGCCGGCTGCTGCCCGACGGCGGGAGCGCGGTGCTGGGCGCGGCGCTGACGGTCGTGCTCGCCGCGTGCGGGGCCGGGCCGTTGTCGCTGGTGCTCGGTCTGCTGGCCACGGCGGTGACACAGCCCCTGCTCGGCGCCCTGGCCCGCGGCGGCGTGCGACCGTGCTGGGACACCGCGGCCGCGCGCGAGGTCTTGGGCTGGGTGGCCGTGGTGGGGCCGGCCGCGGTCGTGGGCGCGCTGCTGGTCAACCTGGACTACTTCGCGGTGGGGCACGTGCTCGGGCCGGACGCGGTCGGCGTCTACTCGCTGGCGTACCGGCTCGCCTGGGTGCCGTACATCATGGTGGCGGTCGTGCTCGGCGCGGTGGCTTTCCCGGTGTTCACGCGGTTGCGGCGCGAGGGGGCACCGCTCGGCGGGGCGGTCACCCGGTTCACGCGCGCGGTGCTCGTGGTGACGGGCGGGTTGTACTTGGCGTTGGCGGTGCTCTCGGGCCACGTCGTGCTGCTGGGCGAGCGGTGGGCGGGCGCGGCAGGCCCGCTCGTGCTGCTGTCCGGCTACGGCGTGGGCATCTGCCTGCTGCAGATCTGGTACCAGGCGGTCAAGGCGACCGGGCACGTCCGGCGCTACCTGGCCCTGGAGACGACGCACCTGGCGCTGCTCGCGGTGGGTCTGGCGGTGCTGGCGCACGCGGGGATCGTGGCGGTCGCGGCGGCGCAGCTCGCGGCGGCGTGGCTGGTGGTGCCGCTCGCCTGGCGGGTGCTGGCCGGGCTGGGGGTGGCGCCGCCGCCGGCGGAGCTGGGCGGGATGGCGGCGCGGGTGGCACTGGCCGGCGCGGCGGCCGCGGTACCGGCGGTGGCGCTGGGGCGGTGGTTCGGGAACTCGCTGCCGGGGGTGCTGGCCGAGGCGGCGGTTCTGGTCGCCGGATACGCCGGGGGGACGGTGGTGCTGCAGCGGAGTGCGCTCGCGGAACTGCGCCGGGGAGGGCTCCGGTGAGGCCCGCCCAACCCCGAACCCGCCGCGAGGCCGCCGGTGAAACCCGCGCAACCCACCGCCTCCGCCCCAACCCACCGCGGAAGCCGCCGGTGAAACCCGCCCACCCCACCGCCCCAGCCGACCCCGGAGGCCGCCGGTGAAGCTCGTCCACGTCTCCCAGCCCGTGACCGCGGGTGTCGCCGTCGTAGTACTGGAACTCGCCGTGGCGCAACGGGATCGCGGGTGGTCCGTCACGATCGCCTGCCCGCCGTCCGGCTGGCTCGCCGCCCGCGCCCGGGAACTCGGCCTCGAAGTCCGTGGCTGGACCGCCCGCCGCGCGCCCGGACCCGGCTCGATCGCCGAAGCGCTGCGGCTGCGCCGGCTCCTGGACGACCTCGACCCCGATGTCGTCCACCTCCACAGCTCCAAGGCCGGTCTGGCCGGACGGCTGGCCGTCAGCGGCAGCCGCCCGACCGTCTTCCAGCCCCACCTCTGGTCCTTCGAGACCGCCGGCGGGCCGCTGCGCACCGCGTCCGCCGCGTGGGAGCGCTTCGCGTCGCGGTGGACCGACCTGCTCGTCTGCGTCAGCGACGACGAACTCGCCGCCGGCCGGGCCGCCGGGGTGACCGCCGAGGCGGAGGTCGTCTGCAACGGCGTCGACACCACCCGGTTCGTCCCCGGCGACCGGACGGCGGCGCGGCGGCGGCTCGGGTTGCCCGCACGCGCGCCGATCGCCGTCTGCCTCGGCCGGCTGGCCGAGCTCAAGGGCCAGGACCAGCTGCTGTCGGCGTGGCCCGCGGTCCTGCGGCAACTGCCGGACGCGCACCTCGTCTTCGCCGGCGACGGCCCGATGGGGCCGATCTGGCGCGAGCGGCACCCGGTCGCCGGGCACGCGTCCGTGCGCTGGCCGGGGCACACCGACGACCCGGCGGCCTGGTACACCGCCGCGGACGTCGTCGTGCTCCCCTCGCGCGCCGAAGGCATGGCGCTGGTGCCGCTGGAAGCGATGGCGTGCGCGCGGCCGGTCGTCGCGTTCGACGTCGGCGGGATGCGGCAGAGCGTCGCGGACGCGGGCGCGGTCGTGCCGCCCGGTGACGTCGACCTGCTCGCCGAGGCCGTCGCCGCGCGACTCGCCGATCCCGGGCTCGCCCGGCGCGAAGGCGAACTCGGCCGCCGCCGCGTGGAACTGTCCTTCGACCGGGGGCGGATGACCGACCAGATCGCCGCCCTCGTCGACAAACTCACCCCGTCGGAGCGCCTCTCGTGACCCGCATCGTCTATCTGCTCACCCAGGACCGCGGCGGCCCGGTGGACGTCACCGTCCGGCTGGCCGCGACGCTGGCCGCCGACGGTCACGACGTCCGCGTCTTCGGTCCCGTGCCCGCGCGGGACGCCTCGCTGCTCGACGGGCGGCACGAGGAACTCGCGGTGTCCGACAAGGAGGACCTCGCGGCGGCGGGCCGGGCCCGGGCGGCGCTGCGGGCGTGGCGGCCCGACGTCGTGCACGCGCAGGACCGGCGCGCCGGGCTGGTGATCGCCGGGTTGCGGTTCGCCCGCGGCCCACGGCCCGCGTTGGTCCAGACCTACCACGGCGTGCCCGACGACGTCGCGGAACCGTGGTTCCAAGGCGAGCGCGGGGCCGCCGGGCCCTCGGCGTACACGCGGACGGTGCTGGCCGCGGACGCCGTCGTCGCCCGCGTCCTGGACCGGACGGTCGTGCCGGCGTCGGCGATGGGGACGTTCCTGCGCCGTCGCCTGCGGGTGCCCGCCGGGCGGCTGGTGCACGTGGACAACTGCGTCTCCCCCGCCTCGCCGTCCCCTCCGCGAGGGCCGGTGCGGCACCTCGTCTTCGCCGGGCTGCTGGTGGAGCGCAAGGGCGTGCTGAACCTGCTGGCCGCGTTGAGCGTTCCCGGCGTGCTGCCGGCGGACGCGCGGCTGACGGTGGTCGGCGACGGCCCGGAGCGCGCGGAGGCGGAGCGGGTCGCCCGGCAGCCGCCGCTGGCGGGGCGTGTGGCGTTCCTCGGCTTCCGGCCGGACGTCCCCGATCTGCTCGCTTCCGCCGACGCGCTGGTGCTGCCGTCCACAATGGAGCAGCAGCCCCTGGTGGTGGCCGAGGCGATGGCCGCGGGCAAGCCGGTCCTGGCGACGGCCACCGGCGGCGTCCCGGCCATGCTCGACGTCCCCGGCGGCCCGGTGTTCCTGGCCCCGCCGGGTGACGTCCCGGCCCTCGCCGACCGGCTACGCGCCCTGTTCGCGGAGCCGGACCCGGCCCGCTTGGGCCGTCTCCTCGCTGAACGCGCCCGCGCCCGCTACCACCCGGAGGCCTGCGCCCGCCGTCACCTGGACCTGTACGACGAGCTGACGCCATCGTGCCGCCCCGCCAACCACCCGTGATGCCCCTCCAATCACGGTTGATGCCCCTCCAATCACGAGTGATCCCCCTCTGATCACGGGGTGCCGGTGATCAGAGCCGGAACTCGCGTGATCGCAGGGGCATCTCGCGTGCTCGGAGGGGCATCTCGCGTGATTGGCGGGGCCACACGTCGGGCGGTCAGCTGGCGCGGAGGCGGCCGATGCGGAGCTCGTCGCGGATCACTCGCCAGACGCCGCGTTTCGCGAGCTGCTGCGGGTCGACCAGGACGGTTGCGTCCGCGGCCTCGAGGGTGAGCGCGGGCAGGGCCGGGGTTGTGGTCGTGGTGGGCGAAGCCGAGGTCGAGGTGGGGGACGAAGTGCGGGTGGGGGTCGGGGTGGGGCGGGGGGCGCCGGGGGCGACCAGGCCTTCCGGGGGCACCACCGTCTGGGTGGACGCCGTCGGGTTGACCGCCACCCAGCCGTGGGTGAACGTCCGGGTCCAGACGCCGTTGGGCAGCCGGCTCGCCGCGTCGACCGCCTCGCCCAGCCCGGAGTCCTGCAGCGCCGACCACTCCGGGTTGCGGTAGTCGTCGGTCGTCGCGCGGGTCCAGCACGTGCGGGGTCCCGCGAGCAGGGCCGCGCTCGCGTACCCGGACCGCTCCTCGCGCGCGTTGTGCGTCCGCGTGACCAGCAACAGCAGGGACTCGCCGAGGGCGGCCTGCGCCCGCAGCTCCTGGAACTCGTTGCCGCGGAAGGTCAGCAGGCCGCCCGTGCCGCCGTTCTCGCGGAACCCGAAGTTCTCCTCCATCGCGCCGCCGAAGCGGGAGTGCGCGGTCCAGCGGCCCGGCACCAGGTGCGTCTCGGACACGTTGGGCACCAGCAGCTTGTCCGCGTTCGTGAGGGCGTCGCCGGCCTTGGCCAGGAAACCGTCCAGGCCGTCACGGAGCTTGCGGTCGGTCTCCGTGACGTTGGCCGTGCCCGCGAGCACCGCGGGCGAATAGTGGCGCAGCGAGTTGAAGTCGTTGTCCGCGAGCACGCCGTCCCAGCCCTCGCGTTTCACTTCCGTGACGACGGCGTCGGTCCAGGCCTGCTGGTAGTCCGGGTTCCACACCGTCATCTGCCAGTGCCGCGGGTAGCCCTGCCACTCGATCCGCCGGCCCTGGACGTCCAGCGCGAACCAGTCCGGGTGGTGGTCCTGCGCGGCGACGTAGCCGATGCCGCTCGGCAGGAAGGCCGCGTCCTGGCCGCCGTCGACCGCGCCCGGGTAGTTGCGCGTGCTCGACAGGTCCTTGTACACCAGCACCTTCACCCGCGGGTTGAGCTGGTGCAGCCGGCGCATGGCCGCGGCCTGGTCGGCGTTGAGCACGACGACCTGGTAGCGCTTGGCCGCCTGCTCGATCTCCTGGGACGTCGGCGGCTTGCCGATCCCGTACCACCACGCGCAGGGGGCGAGCGGCTTCGGCGGCGGCGCCGAGAGGTCCTGCGCCGAGCTGGCGACGCAGCCGGCCAGGCCGCCGGCCAGCAGCACGACCGCGGCTGTCCAGCACGCCATCGGGTGCCGTCGCATCAGCGTTGCCTTCGGCACAGCAGCTCTCCCACCGTGAGGATGATGATCTTGACGTCGAGCCACAGCGACCAGTTCGCGATGTAGTAGTTGTCGTAGCGCGCCCGGTCCGCGATCGAGGTGTCGCCCCGCAGGCCGTGCACCTGGGCCAGCCCGGTCAGCCCGGTCGGCACCCGGTGCCGGGCCCAGTACAGGTCGTGGACGGCGGAGAACTCGTGCACGAACACCGGCCGCTCCGGCCGCGGGCCGACCAGGGACATGTCCCCGCGCACGACGTTCCACAGCTGCGGCAGCTCGTCCAAAGAGGACCGCCGTAGGAAGCGGCCGACCGGGCCGACCCGGCGGTCGCCCACGACCGACCAGCGCGTCTGCGAATCGTCGACGGCGGCCTGGCGCACGCTGCGCAGCTTGAACAGCACGAACGTGCCGCCGTCCATCCCGACCCGTACCTGCCGGAAGAAGACCGGGAAGCCGCTCTCCACGGCGACCGCGAGCGCGCAGACCGCGATGACCGGCGCGAGGACGACGAGCGCGGCCGCGGCCAGCGCCGTCTCGACCGCCCGCTTGACCCACCAGCTCGGCCGCCGGGTCGGCGCGCCGCCCAGCCACACCAGCGGGTAGCTGCGGAGCCGGTCGACCCCCGGCCCGTCCGGGCAGAGCTCGAACAGGTGCGGCAGCACCAGGGTGACGCACCCGAGGCGGTGGGCGGTGATGGCGGCGTCGACGATCGCGCCGTCGCGGTCGTCGGCCGGAGCGAGGATCACCGTGCCCGCGCGCAGCCGGGCGATGGCGCCGATGAGGTCGCCGTCGATCCGCTCCACCGGCAGGCCCGGCGGCACCGGCTCCGGGCCGGACGCCGCGACGCCGACCGGCAGCAGGCCGAACTCGGGGTGCTCCAGCATGGTGCGCACGAGTTCGCCGCCGATCCGGCCGGAGCCCACGACGACGGCCCGGTCGCAGCGCCGCAGCCGGCGCCGCCCCCACCGGCCGAACGCGAAGACGGCCGGCCGGACGGCCTCGCTGAGCACGGCGAAGCACAGCACGACTTCCTGCATCCGGGCCGTGTCGTCGCCGTCCATCCCGGCCACCAGGCCGAACCCGGTGACGAGCGCGAACGCCAGCGCGGTGGCGGTGACCGAGCGCGGGAGGTCCTGCAGCCAGGACAGCCAGAGGCGGCGGCGGTGGACGCGGCCGGCCACCCGGGCCCCCGCGAGGGCCGCGGCGGTCACCACCGCGCACGCCGGGCCGGGCCCGGTCCGCAGCACGGCGGCCAGCCAGGCGGCGGCGTCGACGGCGACGAGGAGCACGGCCACGGCGTTGACCCGGGCGAGCAGCGGGCGGCCGCGCACGGCGTCGCGCGGCCGGTCGCCCGGCCGGACGCGCCGCTGGGCCGGCACCGCTTCGGTGACGACCGTGTCTTTGAGTTCAGTCACCGGTCTCGACCTCTACTTGACATGAGGATTCCATTCTCGCTTTCTTCACGACTCAGCCATTCGAGGCACCACCGGCACGATCGAGTGAATTTTTCCGAGAACCCCGGGAATTGCACTCGATCGGGGCGCGCAGCAGACCCGATCCGGTGAATTCAGGAAACACCAAGTAGTTCTGATGACGCGCATCCTTCCGAGGGAGTTCCGGGGCCACTAAAGAAACCACACAACATAGCCGAATAGGACTGGACGGCCCCACCAAACCCGATTCCGGACGGGTGATGGGCAACGACGAGGACGACCGAGACGAGGGGAACCGTGGCGTACGAAGAGACCACCCTGGCCACACTGTCCGAACCGGCACTGTCCGAACCGGACCGCACCGGACCGGAGCCCACCGGGGGCCGGACCGGCGGGCGGGCGCACGTCGTGCTGCCCGCGTTCAACGAAGAAGCGTCCCTGCCGCCGCTGCTGCACCGGCTCGCCGACGTGGCCCGCACCGAGCAGGTCACCGTCTGGGTCGTCGACGACGGTTCCGCCGACGCCACGGTCGCCGTGGCCGAGTCCGGCTACGGCGGGCTCGACGTCCGCGTCGTGCGGCACCTGGTGAACCTCGGGCTCGGCCGCGCGGTGCAGTCCGGGCTCCGGGCGGCGCTGGAGGACGCGGGCCCGGACGACATCGTCGTCGTGATGGACGCCGACGACACGCACGACCCGGCGCTGATCCGCGCGCTGCAGGCGGAGATCACCGCCGGCGCCGACGTCGCCATCTGCTCCCGGTTCGTCCCGGGCGGCGACGACCGGACCGCCCCGTTCGGGCGGCGGCTGCTCTCCCGCGGCGCCGCGCAGCTGTTCCACCGCGCCCTCGACGTCGACGGCGTCCGGGACTTCACCAGCGGCTACCGCGCCTACCGGGCGTCGCTGCTGGCGCGCGCCTCCGCGCACTGGGGCGAACGGCTCATCGAGGAGCAGGGCTTCGCCTGCATGGTGGAGCTGCTGCTCAAGCTGCGCCACTGCCGCCCGGTGATCACCGAGGTCCCGCTGGCCCTGCGGTACGACCGCAAACAGGGCCCCAGCAAGCTGAAGCTGCGGCGGACCGTCGTGCAATACCTGAAACTGCTCGCCCGCGACCGGCTGAGCCCGGCGCCCTACCGGAAGCTGTGACCCGGTGACCCACCCCGACTCCCCGCACGTCGCCGTGATCGGCGGCGGCATCTGCGGCCTCGCCACCGCCCACCGCCTCGCCCGCCGCGGCACGCGCGTGACCTTGCTCGAAAGCAGCGACCAGCTCGGCGGCCTCGGCACCTTCTTCGCCCACGAAGACCAGTGGGTCGAGCGCTTCTACCACTGCATCATGCCCTCCGACGTGAGCCTGCTGGCGCTGCTGGGCGAGCTGGGCCTGCGTGATGCGGTGCAGTGGCGGGAAACGACGATGGGCATGGTCGTCGACGGCCGCCACCACGGCTTCAACTCCGCACTCGACCTGCTCCGGTTCTCTCCGCTGCGGCTGCACGATCGCGTGCGCTTCGGCGTGGTTTCGCTGCTGCTGCGCCGGCTGGGGCAGGGGCGCGACCTCGACACCCTCCGCACCGAGGACTGGCTGCGCCGGCTCTACGGCGACGTCGTCTGGGAACAGCTCTTCGCGCCGATGTTCGGCTCGAAGTTCGGGCCGTCCTTCGGGGACGTTCCCGCGCTGTACCTGTGGCAGCGGCTGGGCCGCGAGCGCAACGTCGCCACCCGCGGCTACCCGGACGGCGGCTACAAGACGATCATCGACGCGCTGCGGGCGTCGATCGAGCGGGCCGGTGGCACCGTGCGCACGGAAACCCCGGTCCGGCGGCTGCACAGCACCGGCGGCCGCTCGGTGCTCACCCTGACCGGCGGCGAGGTCCTCGACGCCGACCACGTCGTCTCCACCGTGCCGCTGCCGCTGCTGCGGCGCATCGCCGACGACGCGCTCGCCACCCGGCTGCCCGACACCGACCTGCCCTACCAGGGTGTGGTCACCGGCGTGTTCTTCCTCCGGCAGCCGGTCACCGAGCACTACTGGACGCCGGTGCTGCACTCGGGCACCGAGTTCGACGGGGTCGTCTCGATGTCCGCGCTCGCCGGCACCACCGGCGGACGGCACCTCGTCTACGTCATGCACTACACCGACCGCGACTCGCAGCTGTACCTCGACGACGACGCCGCGATCGCGGCGCGCTGGTCGGTGCAGCTGCGCGGCCTGTACCCCGCGCTCGCCGACGGCGACATCGAGGACGTGCGGGTGTTCAAGGCGCCGTTCGTGGAACCGGTGTACCCGCTCGGCTACCTGGCTGCGCGGCCGCCGGTGACCGTGGACGGCACCGGCCTCCTGCTGGCCACCACCGCCCACGTCTACCCGGACGTGACGAGCTGGAACTCGAGCGTCCGGCTGGCGAACGACGTCGTCGCGCTACTGGCGGATCAGCCCGCGGTCACGCCGGCCCGCTGAGCCAGCAGGGCGTTCAGGGCCGTCACGATCCGGGCCGAGGCGGACCCGTCGCCGTACGGTGACGGGAGGTGGCGGAGGCGGTCCCGGTGGCCGGCCACGTCGTCGAGCCACCGGGCGACCTCCGCGCCGATCGCCGGGCCCGGCAGCACCCGCGTCCCGAACGTCCCGGCGATCTCGGGCCGCTCGGTGCTGCGCCGCACGACGACCACGGGTCGCTTGAGGACACTCGCTTCCTCCTGGATGCCCCCGGAGTCCGACACGAGCACCGCGGCTTCGGCGGCCAGCGCGAGGAACGCCGGGTAGGCCTGGGGTTCCAGCTCGACGAGCGGCTCGAGCAGGTGCCGCAGGCCGAACGCCTCGACGCTCTTGGCCGTGCGCGGGTGCAGCGGGAACACCACCGGCAGCGGCAGCCGGCCGAGCTCGCGCAGGATCACCGCCAGCCGCCCGGCGTCGTCGACGTTCTCCGGGCGGTGGATGGTGGCCAGCACGAACCGGTCCCGCTCCAGCGCGCGGGCCGCCAGCACGGCCCGCCGGTCCTCGGTGGCCGGGAGCGCGGCCTGCAGTGCTTCGACGACGGTGTTGCCGGTGACGGCGATCCGTTCGTCCGGCACGTTTTCCGCCAGCAAGTTGGTGCGGTTGAGCTCGGTCGGCGCGCAGCACAGGTCGGCGAGGTGGTCGATCAGCACGCGGTTGTGCTCCTCCGGCATCGCCCGGTCGTGGCTGCGCAGCCCGGCTTCGACGTGCACCAGCGGGAGGTCGTGCGCGTTGGCGGCGAGCGCACCGGCGAGGGCGGACGTCGTGTCGCCCTGGACGACCACCGCCCGGCCGGGCCGGTCCGCCAGTACCTCGTCGACCGCGCTGACCGTCCGGCCGAGCTGCCCGCCGCGGCGCCCGGCGCCCACGCCGAGTTCGTGGAACGCCGCGGACGGCGGCAGGTCCGCGCGGATGCGGGCGTACAGCGACCGGTCGTAGTGCTGTCCCGTGTAGACGACGGCGCACCCGTCGCCGAAGGCCCGCATCAGCGGGGCGAGCTTGATCAGCTCCGGCCGGGTGCCGCAGACCAGCGTGATCCCGCCGGTTCCGGCGAGCCCCACCGCCGTCGGACGGGCGGCACGGAAATCTGCGGTGGTCGTCGACATGCGGTGCGGTCCTTTCGGGCGGTGAGTTCGCCGCACGCTACTCACCGGAACCACGAAACCGGTGGCGACTCAGTCCATCGTGTGACGACGCGGTGTCGCATCGGGGAATTGCCGAACCCTAGACTGAGCGCGATCGGAATACCGGACAGGACGGCCCCGCTCTTGCTGAAGAAATTCGCGGTACTGGCGCTCGCGGCGCTCGCGGCCACCGTTTCCGCCTCCGCTCCCCACGCCGACGCGGCGCCGAACCTGCTGCTCCCCGACCTCCGCCAGGCCCCGCCGGGGTGCGCCGGCGGCAGTTCCGGCGAACTCGCGCTGTGCACCGCCTGGGACGTGTGCCCGGTGATCGAGCCGTCCGCCCCCAACGGCCGCTGCGTCGCGCCGTCGGTGGCGAAGGCCGTCCGCCTGCGGTTCACCAGCGCGGAGGAGAACGTCGGCGACGGGCCGCTGCTGCTGTACGGCCGCCGCGACAGCACGAAGCAGGAAACCATGACGGTCCGGCAGGCGCTGCGCAACGGCACGGACGGCTCGATCCCGGGCAGCTACGCGGCGGCGCAGCGCGCCACCGGGGCCTTCACGTACTACGAGCCGGCGCTGGCCCACCAGCACTGGCACCTGATGAACTTCGAGCACTTCGCGCTGGTCTCCCAGCGGGGCGAGACGGTGGTCACCGACCGCAAGAACGGTTTCTGCCTTGGCGACCGGTTCCGGGTGTACGACGCCGGGAGGCTGGGCAACGTCCCGGGCGGCGCGGGGCCGGACGCCGATCTCGCCGAAACGTTGCGGGGCAACATGTGCCGGCACCACGAGCCTACGGCGCTGGAGGTGCTCGAAGGGATTTCCGTCGGCTCGGGTGATGACTACAAGTACAATGTGGACTTTCAGTGGCTGGACATCACCCAGGTGCCGGCGGGGACCTATGACCTGGTGAACACGGTGAATGCGGACCGGACGTTGCTGGAGACCGACTACCGGAACAATTCGTCGGCTGTTGCGTTGTCGGTTTCTTGGCCGCAGGGGATGCCGGGGGCGGATGGGAGTATCTCGGGCGCGCCGGTTGTGAAGCTGCTGCGGAGTTGTCCGGGGCAGCCGCGGTGTGCCTGAGGTTTGGCGCCGGGGTTGCTCTGCCGCGGCTTTAAGGGCTCTTCCGCGGCTGGGCGGGGGAGGTCTGGTGACGTCGTTGGTCGGCTTTCGTTGCCGGGCGCCGGTTTGCGGTCACATCGCTGGCCGGGTTGCGGGGTCGGTTACCAGGGTTGGCCCGCCGCGAGGCGAGCCGTGAAACCGGTCTCGTCGCGGTGCAGCGTCACCTGGCTGCAGATCTGGTGCGCGATCCACAACCCCCGGCCGCCGATGCTGCGGTCCGCGGGTAGCAGCCCGGCGAACGGGTCCGCCGGCCCGGTACCGGCGTCGTGCACCGAAACCACCATCTGTCCGGCGCCGGCCCAGATTCGCACCCGGACCGGTGGCCGGCCGTGGCGTAGCGCGTTGTCCACGATCTCGCTCACCGCCAGCACGAGGTCGTCCACCTCGTCCGCGGGCAGGTCCAGCGGCGCCGTGGCCAGCACCGCGCGGCGGGCGTCCGCGGGCCGCGGGTTGGCGAGCTCGGCTCGCGGGGCGGTGCTCTCGATCGGGAGTGGCGTCATCGGCCGGGGGTCGGCCAGGAACGACAGCGGGTCGACGTAGCCGGTGTTCGTGTGGTGGCCGCCGCCGGGTGTGGCGACGAAAGGGTGCGTTCTGGCGACGTCGTCGAGGACGTGGCGCGGGGTGGTGCGCGTGTCGTAGGCGCACATGCTGCGCAGCGGGAACTCTCCGTAGGCGTGGTTGACCGCCGACTCGTAGCGGGCCCACCAATCCCAGGATGTGTCGATCACGGCCGGTGGGATCTCGCCGAAGACGCGGATCCCGGCCGCGCCGTCGGCCACGAACCCGGCCAGCAGCTCGCGGTAGGACTTGATCGCCGCCGCCGGCCGCGCGTACAGGTCGCGGGTGGACAGGTACTCCACCCGCGCCGACGGCGACAGGGCGTCGCGCACCAGCTCGGCGCGCTCCGGCGCCATCGACACCACAGTCGGCTCGCCGGCGGCCAGCCCGGCTTCGAGGAACGGCACGGCGACGGCGAGCAGTTCCTCGTCGCCGCCGTAGTGGACGGCCGCGTGGTCGTAACCCTGGGTGCTCATGCGGCCTGCTCGACGCGGATGCCCGGCAGGTCCAGCAGCTCCACGAGCCGGGCGGGCGTGGACAGCTTCGTCCGCAGCACCACCGTGGTGGCGTGCCGCTCGGCGTAGGCGGCCAGTGCGACCAGGCTGCGGTGGTCGACGAAGTCCAAGCCGGCGGCGTCGATGGCGATCGTGCCGCCTTCCTCCCGGAGGCCGGCGCGCTCCAGCGCCAGCGGCCACAGCTCACGGGACTCCAGGTCCAGGTCCCCTTCGAGGGCCGCGGCGCTGCCGCCGCGCGCGTGACCGTGCAGGTGGAACGGGGCCCCGCCCTCGTGGGCGGTGGGGTGCATGCACGCGAGCTGCGCCACGACGCCGCCGCCGAGCTCGGCCACGTCGTAGCCGCACATCGCCGACATCGGGTGGCCGGCCATGTAGTGGTCGACCAGGTGCTCGTAGCGGGCGAAGGCGTCCACCTGGGCCGGCGTGCGCACCAGGGACGTCGCGTCGGCCGCGACCCGCAACCCGGTGAACCCGGCCGCCAGCGCTTCGGACGTCGCCGCGGCGTAGAGCTCGACTTGGCCGGCCGGGTCGACGACAGCTCCCGTGGGGTAGGCCTCGTCCACCGAAGCGACCTGGACCGCCCCGCGCTCCAGGCCTTCGTCGCAGCGCTCGTCCGCGCGCAGCTGCCCGGTCAACGCGGCCTCGTCGCCCGGGGCGACGTAGAGCACCCGCTCGCCGGCCGCCAGCCCCTCGGCCAGGAACTCCTGCGCGTGGGCCACGAAGCCGCCGCGGCCCCGGTAGCCCCGGCACACGTGGTCGCGGGCAGGCGCGAACGGCCTGCTTCCCCGCTCGGTCGGAATCGGCACGGACCGAGACTACGCCGTGACACGGGCACCCGCCCGCGCTCGGGGGTCGCGGACCATCGCCGCCGGTTTCACGCAGACGCAGAACAGGTTGTCCTCCGGGTCGGCCAGGACGACCCAGTCGTCGTCCGGGTCGTCGTCGACGTGGCGCACGAACCGCGCGCCCAGGCCGACGAGCCGGTCGACCTCATACTGCTGGTCGTCGGCGTAGAGGTCCAGGTGCATCTGGTCGCGCGCCGACACCGGCGTCGAGGACCGTTGCAGCGACAGGTTGACGTGCGGACCGCGCAGCAGGCGGAAGTCGCGGTCCTCGGACACCGGCTCGAGGTCCAGCGCCGCCGACCAGAAGCGGGTCATCGTGTCCAGGTCGGTGCAGTTGATCACGGTGCTGCCCAGCCGGATGGCCATGTCGTCTCCCCGTCCCCGCAGGTGCGCTCCCTCCCGGCTACCCGCCGGACCGGGCTTCGAACCCCCGCTGGTGCAGGTAGGCGGCGATCCGGACGCGCAGGGCGCGGATGTCGGCCAGGCCGACGGTGAAGGAGCCAC
Organism: Amycolatopsis plumensis; assembly: GCF_042652605.1. Lineage (NCBI taxonomy): Bacteria > Bacillati > Actinomycetota > Actinomycetes > Pseudonocardiales > Pseudonocardiaceae > Amycolatopsis > Amycolatopsis plumensis. The sequence continues at coordinate 667,100 of NZ_JBHSJY010000001.1, forward strand.
CCGAGCCGTGGCACGGGCCGTCGACGTGGACGAAGCCGTCCGCCGGGCCGCGCCGGGGCTCCGACCAGGCCGGTTCGCCGTCGAGGGTCAGCCGGCCCGCCCGCGCCCGCGCGGTCCAGTAGGTCGGCAGCTTCATCACTTCGCCGAGCGCCTTGGCGAAGCCGGGCAGGTCCTCCTCGTGCAGGGCCAGCCCGCGCCCGCCCATCACCCGGGGCGCGGGGCTCCCGGGCACGTGCGTGAAGGTGGCCTGGTCACCGGAGGTCCGAATCGTCCACCGGGGCAATTCGGTCAAAGTGGACACGATCACTCCTCGTCCTCGCCTACCCCCAGGCACCACCCACCTTAGTTGATCTCCGCCCGGCTCAGGACTCGAAGGCGCCGAGGTCCGGTGCTTTCCCGCGGTAGGGCAGGCCGATGTCGGTGCCCTTGTCGATCAGCGAGCTGTTCGAGGCCAGGCGCAGGTTCGGCAGCACCGGCAGGCTGCCGTCGGCCTGGCGCCGTGCGTCCCAGCCCGCCGTCGACACGCTCTGGAACTGAGTGTCCGACATCGTCACGCCCAGGTTCCACGAGTTGTACGACGCGCTCGTGCCCGACATGTTCGACGTCAGGGTTCCGCCGTAGGCGATGTTGTTGCGCAGGTTGCCCAGCCCGGTGGCCGCGCCGCTCGAGGTGATGCCGAGCATGTTGTAGTCCGGGTGGTTGTTGTAGCTGGTGTTGCCGAAGTAGTCGTTGGCCAGCGTGTGGTGGTTGGCGTAGAAACCCGCCGCCTTGTTGTTGAACGCCACCGAGCTGCGGATGTAGTGCTTGACGCCGTTGCCGACGTACTTGCCGCCGTAGCCACCCATCTTGAAGCCGTTCCCGTTGCCCGACGACGTGGTCGTCTGCGGCAGGTAGCCGTTGCGCCACGCCCACGAGTTCTCGATCGTCACCGACGAGAACGCGTTGATCAGGTCGAACCCGTCGTCGGAGTTCCACCACGCCCGGCAGCCGCGGAACACGTTGCCCGGGTGGTTGGCGGAGATGTGCGCACCGAACCCGTCGGCGCTCTCTCCGGCTCCGTTGGACGTCTTCGGGTCGTAGTTGTCGTGGGAATCGGAATCGAGGACGAGGTTGCCGCCGCCGTCCTGGATGAACAACCCCGGTCCCATGTTGTTGTGCAGGTTCAGTTGTTCGAAGGTGTTGTCGCTGCCGGAGATCCAGATGCCCCACGACTCGTGGTTGAGGTTGTTGTTCTGCGGGACGCCCTTGACTTCCAGTCCCTTCAGGTGGATGTAGTTCCCGGTGACGTCGAACCCCTTGATCCGGCAGTCGTCGCTCACCCGGGAGAAGTCGAACACCGGCGTCTCCCGGGATAGGCCCAGTAGCGGATCGGGTTGCCGGCACTGCCGCTCTTGTTCAGCGTGATCGCGTCCACCCGGTCGGTCTGGCTCGCGCAGGCCTTGTTCGCGCGAGCGTAGGTGTAGGTGCCCCCGCGCAGGTAGACCGTGTCTCCGGCTTGCGCGACGGCCTGGGCGTGGGCGACCGACGCCCACGGCGCGGCCTGCGTCCCGGCGGCACTGTCACTGCCCGACGGAGCGACGTAATAGGTCTTCGCGGCCGCCGGGGCCGGGGTGGCGGCGACGGTCACCGCGGTCGCGAACGCCACGAGGGAGACGGCGAGTTTCATGGGCACACTCCGAAGTCAGTCGCAGCTGCCGGAACACGGCACGAACGGCGCCGTCGTCCCCGTCAGCGTGGTCGTGCCGAGCGTCAGCCCGGCGGAACTCGCGGTCACCGTGATGGTGCCCGCGCCGGTCGCGCGCACCAGGCCGTACGCGACGCCCTGGTAGGCCTTCCGCACCGAGCCGCGGAACGTCTCCTGCACCGGGCTGCCGCTGTCGACCGCCGCCAGCACGCCCGGCCCGCTCACGCTGAACGTGATCGGGGCGGACGAACCGGTCACCACGCGGCCCGAGGAGTCGGCCACGGTGGCCTTGACGTAGGAGACGTCGTCGACGTCCGTGGACACGGTGCTGTGGTCGGGCGAGAGCAGCACGCGATCGGCCGTGGTCCCGGTCGGCGGGGGTGACGTCGTCGGGGCGCCCCACGTGCGCTGCCACGAATACCCGATCGGCCGGACCGTGCCGACGCCGTCCATCAGCCCAAAGTCCGGCTCGGCGCGTGGCCACAACCCGTCGGCCTCCCCCAGGTACGCCGCACCGGTCCAGAGGAACAGGCCGGTCACCATCGCGTTGTTCCGGACCGTCGTCCATGCGGAGGTGTCGGTGCCCATCTCGGTGAACAGCCCGGCGCGCGCCGGAGCCGTCTTCGCGGCCTGGATCACCTCGTCCGGCCGGTAGTTGCCGCCGAAGACGTCGACGATGGTCCGGGTGGCCCCGGTGACGTCGCCGCTGTCGGCCGGCCGGAACAGGGCCTGGGTGACCGGACGGCCCGGGTCCAGGCTGTGCGCGATCGCGACCATCCGGGTCAACAGCGGCGTCCGGGTCGCGATCGGGTCGCGGATCTCGTTGCCGGTGCTCCACATCGCCACGCTGGGGTGGTTGCGGTCACGCATGACGACGCTGGTGGCGTCGACCTGGTACCACGGCACCGAGCCGCTCGCGCCGGGTACCGCCGGGGTGCCGGTGGGGGCGGCGGCCGTCCGGTTGAAGTAGGTCGCGTAGTCACCGACGTCGGAGTACTTGTGCTGGGTCCAGACGTCGAAGAACTCGTCGAGGACCAGGAACCCCATCCGGTCGGTCAGCTCGAGGAACGCCGGGCTCGGCGGGTCGTGCGCGGTGCGGATGGCGTTCACCCCGAGCGCCTTCAGCTGCGCGAGCCGCCGCTGGAGCGCCCGCTGCGGCGCGGCCATCCCCAGCCCGTGCAGGTCCTGGTGCAGCGCGACCCCCTGGAACTTCACGCTCTTGCCGTTGAGGCTCATGCCGGTCGAGGCGCTGAACGTCAAGGTCTGGATGCCCACGGACGTGACCTCGTCGTCCACCACCGTCCCGCCCACGAGGACGTTCGTGGCCAGCGAGTACAGGTTCGGGCTGGTCAGGTCCCACAGCTTCGGGTTGCTCACCGGCACGTCGTAGGCGAAGGTGGCCGACGCGCCCGCGGCGATGGTCTTGGCCGCCGTCGTCACCGCGGGCAGGGCGGCCCCGCCCGGGTCGCTGAGGACGCCCTGGACGCTGACGCTCGCCGCCGCGCCGCTCTCGTTGACCACTGTGGTCTCCGCGTGCACGGCGGTGTTGCCGGGCGTGGTGACGCGGGTGGCCCACTGTCCGATGTGGATCGGATCGGTCGTGATCAGCCGCACCTCGCGGTAGATCCCGGCGCCGGTGTAGTACCGCGACGCCGGCTGCGACGTCGTGTCGGTCTTGACCGCGACCACGTTGTCGCCGCCGAGCTTCGCCGCCGCCGTGATGTCGTAGCGGAAGCTGGTGTACCCGTAGGGGTGAGTGCCGATGAGCGAGCCGTTGACGTACACGCTCGCGTTGGCCATCACGCCGTCGAACTCCAGCGACACCCGGCGGCCCGCGGGCACCCCGGCGAGCGAGAAGTGCTTGCGGTACCAGCCGATGCCCGAGGGCAGGTACCCGCCACGGCCGGTGCTCGGCGCCGACTGCGAGAAAGGATTCGCCGGCGGGTTCCTGCCCTCGATGCTCCAGTCGTGCGGCACGCTCAGCTTGCGCCAGCCGCTGTCGTTGTACGTCGCACCACCGGCACCACTGGCGTCGCCGTAGTTGAACAGCCAGCCGGCGTCGAAGTCCGTGACCGTCCGGTACCGATCGGCCGCGGCGGCGGTGCCGGACACCACGGTCAGCGGGACGAGCACGAGCGCCAGCACCGCGACGAGAGCTTTCCGGTATCTCGGCACCCCCATCACCGGGCCAACGCGAAACTGGGGTGCGGCGGCTGGTTGTAGGCCGTGTTCTGCCAGGCCACGGCCTCGCGGTACTGGCGGTCCTGCATCAGCGACACGTGCGAGATGCTCGTCGCGTCCGTGGTCGAGTAGATCCGCAGCGCGCGGTCGTCCGACGTCGGCCACACGACCTCCTCGCGCCAGTCGCCGAACAGGTCGGCCTGCAGCGACGGCGTGCTCTTCGTGCCGTTGTTCGCGTGGACGCCGGACCCGGTCAGCAGCCGGGTGTCGCCTCCGGTGCCGTACTTGTCGATGTGCGTGCCGTCCAGCAGCTCGCGCTGGGCGTCGCCGTCCCACCAGATGACGAAGTTCGTCGACGACGGCTTGCGCCCGATGTTCTGGCCGCTTGTGTTCAGCAGCCCGGACACCGCGGACGACCACGACTCGGCGCCGGGGCTGCCAGCGTAGATGTCGTCCGAGACACCGCGGCCGTTGTCGCAGTTGCAGGAGGCGTTCTGCCAGATGATCTGGCCGGTCTTGGCGTCGGCCATCCAGGCGGCCGGCTTGGACTTGTCCTCGTCCACCTTGAACTCTTCCAGACCGGGCCGCGAAGGGATCAGGTCGCCGACGTGCATGGCGTCGCCGTGGCCGTTGCGGGTGTTCCACAGCGGACGGCCGTTGTCGTCGATGGCCATCGCCCCGAAGACGATCTCGTCGCGGCCGTCGCCGTCGGCGTCCGCGATGGCCAGCTGGTGGTCGCCCTGCCCGGCGTACTGCGAGCCGGCCGAGTCCGAGTCGAACTTCCACCGCTCGGTCAGCGTGCCGTTCCGGAAGTCCCAGGCCGCGATCACGGTCCGGGTGTAGTAGCCGCGGCTCATGATCAGGCTCGGGCGGGCGCCGTCCAGGTAGGCGGTGCCGGCCAGGAACCGGTCGACCCGGTTGCCGTAGCTGTCGCCCCACGAGGACACCGTGCCGCGCGGCGGGTCGTAGTTCACGGTGGCCATCGCGGCACCGGTCTGGCCGTTGAACATCGTCAGGAACTCCGGGCCGGACAGGACGTACCCGCTGGAGTTGCGGTAGTCGGCGCTCGCGCTGCCGATGACCTGGCCGGTGCCCGACCGGGTGCCGTCCGCGGTCTTCATCGCGACCTCGGCCTTGCCGTCGCCGTCGTAGTCGAAGACCTGGAACTGCGTGTAGTGCGCGCCGGCGCGGATGTTGCGCCCGAGGTCGATCCGCCACAGGCGGGTGCCGTCGAGCCGGTAGGCGTCGACGTAGACGTTGCCGGTGTAGCCGGACTGCGAGTTGTCCTTCGAGTTGGTCGGGTCCCACTTCAGCACGAGCTCGTACTGGCCGTCGCCGTCCAGGTCCCCGGCACTGGCGTCGTTCGCGGTGTAGGCGTAGCTCTCCCCGGACGGTGTCGTGCCACCGGGCGGCGGCTGGATCGGGACGTCCCGGGTGCTCGCGGCGGCCCCGCTGGTCAAGGTCAGCGAGTCCTCCGCGGCGAAGGCCGACATCCGCTCGACCCCGCCGGCCACCGCCCGCACGGTGTACCGCGCCCCCGCGGGCGCCCCGGTGTCCACGAAGCTCGTCGGACCGGTGACCGGCGTCGCGGTCACCTTGGTGCCGTCGCGGTAGACGTTGAACGCCACCCCGGCCGGGTCGTCGGCGAGCAGGCGCCAGCCGACGGTGTTGCCCTGGGCGGTGTGGACGCTGACCACCCCGCGGTTCAGCCGGTCGATCTGCGGCGCGGCGGCGGCGCCGGCGGCCGGGGCGGGCACCAGGCCGGCCGCGATCACTGCCGCGGCGAGCCACCTACTGACGTTGCGCATGGTTGCTCCGTTCCTGGTTCAGCGCAGGTAGGCGCCGAGGGAGAGGTCGAGCTCACGAATGCCTTGCACGACGAGGTTCGCCAGCTGCGTCGCGCCGTAGACCGAGAAGTGCGTGTTGTCGGTGACGCCTTCGGCGGCCTGGGTCAGGTAGATCTTCTGGGAGGCCGACGGGCCGAGGGATTCGACCAGCGCCTTGCTCTTGGCCGTCAGGTCGATCACCGGCACGCTCGCGCTCTTGCCGAGCGCCCGGATCACCGCGGGGAGGTCCACGCCGACGCCGTTGACGTGCAGCGCGGTCGGGGTCAGCCGGGTGCCGCTGAACTGCCGCCGCACCGGCGGGGTCACCAGCACCGGGAGGCCGCCGCGCTCGCGCACGCCGTTGACCAGTTTGGTGAGGTTGTCGCGGAACGCCATCGCCGACGTCTGCTTGTCGTTGTGCCCGAACTGGACGAGCACCAGGTCCTTGCTCTTGATCAGCGGCTTCAGCGTGGGGAACAGCTTGCCGTTCGACAGGAAACTGCCCGAGCTCTCCCCCGAGTCCCCGTAGTTGGCGATCACGGCACCGTCGCGGACCGCGGTGGGCAGCAGCTGGCCCCAGCCGGTGTAGGGCGCCACCGGCTGGTCGCAGACGGTCGAGTCGCCGGCCAGGTAGGTCACGAGCGGGGCCTGGGCGGCCGTCACGGTCAGCGAGCCGATCGCGGGCGCGCTGCCGCCGAAGGTGATGTCCAGGCCCGCGGTGCCCGTGCCGCCCTGCCCGGTGGGCTGGCCCTCGGGGTCGCGGACGTTCACCGTGACGGTCGTGGGAACGACCTGGCCCGCGCTCGTCGAGACGGCGGTCAGGACCTGCCGCCGGGCCTCCACCGACATCGACGTGACGGCCGCCTTTGTCGTGCTGCCGATTCCCACCGTGACGTCGTAGTTTCCGGGGCCGACGGCGAAGTGGCACTTGATCGGCGCGGTGCCCGAGCACGGTGCGGGAAGCGCTTTCTCAGCGGCCGCGGCCACCACCGGGGCGGGAACCAGGGTGGCCGCGGCCAGGCCGGCGAGGATGACCGCTCGCTGCCTGAGGGACATGAGGACTCCTTTGTCCTGGGAAATACTGTCCTGAGGGGATGCCGGGTTATGCGGCGGAGCAGGTGCTGCCGTTGAGGGTGAACGCCGTCGGCGCCGGGTTGGTGCCGCTGAACGTGCCGTTGAAGCCGATGCCGGTCGAGGCGTTCGGTGCCAGCGAGCCGTTCCAGCTCAGGTTCTTGGCGGTGACGGCACCGCCGGACTGGGCGAAGGTGGCGCCCCAGCCCGGCGGGGTCACCTGCTGGCCACCGGCGAAGGTGAAGGCCAGCGTCCAGCCGGTGAGCGCGCTCGCGCCGGTGTTCGTGATGGTGACGTTGGCGGTGAACCCGTTGCCGCCACCCCAGTTCGAGGCGGCATAGGCGACCTTGCACGCACCGGTGCCGCCGCCCGCGCTCGTCGTCGCCGTCGCGGTCCCGGACACCGCCGAGGTGTTGCCCGCGGCGTCCCGGGCCCGCACCTGGTACCGGTAGGTGCTCGACGCGGCCAGCCCGCTGTCGGTGTACGACGTCGTCGCGGCCGAACCGACGACCGCGAAGGTGCCCCCGCTCGTCCCCGGGGCCCGGAGGACGTCGTAGCCGGTGACGCCGACGTCGTCGGTCGACGCCGTCCAGCTCAGCGTGGCGCTGCTCGAAGTCACGCCCGACACGGACGGCGTGCCCGGAACGGAGGGCGCCTGGGTGTCCGCCTGGCCGCCGCCGTAGATGGTGGCTTCCTTCGACGTCTGCCGGATGCCGTTGGCGCCGTTGAGGAACCGCTCACCCCACGGCGTCAGGCTCGCCGGGTCGAAGTTGGTCGTCATGTCGAGGTAGGCGACATCGCTGCTGTTGCCGCTCCACGACCAGCCGAGGTAGCCCAGGCCGCGGGCCTGCGCCTGGGCCATGATCGTGTCCTCGTCCGGGTTGCCGTCGGTGTGCATGTTCCCGAACTCGCCGACCACCAGCGGCAGCCCGGCGGTGCGGAAGGCGTCGAAGTAGGCGTTGATCTCGGCCGCGGTGTCGTAGACGCCGTACATGTGGATGGAGAAGACCGTGTTGTGCTGCGGGTCGGCGGCGAACACCGTGCCCGCGTTGTCGCGCATGATGTTCTGCCAGTCCTGGCCCCACATCGGCGCGTCGGCCATCAGCAGGTGCTGCAGCCCCGCGGCCCGCAGCCGCTTGATCGCGTTGCTCGTCGCGGTCGTCCAGGTCGCGCTGACCTGCTGGTCGTTGCCGAACGGCTCGTTGCCCAGGTTGATGACGACGTAGTTCTCCTGGCCCTTCAGGGCATCGGCGACGCTGATCCAATAGCTCGCGGCCTGGTCGAGGGTGGCGGCCCCGCTCTGCTCGCCGTACCCGGTGGTGTCGTGCACCTCCAGGACGCAGATCAGCCGGTTCTGCTTGCACTGCCCGATGACGCCGGTGACTTCGGCGGCCGGCGTCGGCCCCCACCGCTGGCCGCTGCCGAGGACGACGCGGACCGTGTTGGCGCCGAAGGACTTGATGTCGGCGAAGGCGCGGTTCTGGCCGGGGTACCAGACGTACGCGTGGTTCACCCCGCGCATCACGAACGGGCTGCCGTTGGCCTCGAGGATCCGGGTGCCGTCGACGTGCAGGCCGGTCGCGGTGGGCGTGTCCGGGCCGAGCGCCGCCACCAGGGCGGGGTACCAGCGGCTCTCGATCTTCTGGATGCCGGTGGTGTTGTTGGGGTGGACGCCGTCGGTCGTGTCGGCCGCGGTGTCGAACCCGGTCCACTGGTCGACCACGGTGATCGGCGACGCCGCCGTGGAGTGCGCCTGCGCCCAGCCGGGGATGGCGCCGTTCAGGTCGGCCACCCGCTGGCCGCAGGCGGCGCAGTTGGCCGGGTTCATCGGGATGATCTTCGCGACGATCAGCTTGGTCGCCGGGTTGGCGGCCCGCATCTGGCCCAGCAGCGTGGTGAAGGCGTCGAGGATCGCGCTCGCCGGGATGGCGTTCCAGACGTCGTTGGTGCCCAGGTGCATCAGCACGATGTCCGGGTGCGTCGCCGACAGCCAGCCGGGCAGCTGGTTGTCCCGGGCGATCCCGGTCGCGAGGAACCCGCCGTGGCCTTCGTTGTCGCCGTCGTAGGCGAAGCCGCAGCCCTGCGCCGGCAGGGTGCCGACGAAGTCCACTCCCGCGTGGCCGGTGTCCTGGAGGTGTTTCCACAGCAGCGCGCGCCAGCAGCCGGGCGACCCGGTGATGGAGTCGCCCAGCGCCATGACGCGCGTGGGGGTCGCCGCCCCGGCCGCGGCGGGGGCCACAAGGGCCCCGGCGACCAGCAGCAAGCCGGCCAGGAGCGCGCGAAGGAATCGCCAGTGCATTACCGACCTCCTGGAGAACGACTCGACAGGAAAGTTTCAGGCTGGGAGCGATCCCACCGTAACACGCGAACCACGGCCGGAACACCGGCTGCGGGACGGAAAACGGCCAATCTGCTGAACGTTAAGCGGCCCGTGCCACCGCTTCGAGAAAGCGTTTTCTGTCCGTGGTGGTCACGCTCGCCAGCGGACCTGCGGGTTGACCCGGCCGGAGTGGTCGAAGACGGCCTGGTTCTCCCAGCCGTTCCCGGACCCGGTGAGGTCGGCCGGATCCCAGCCGTTGCCGTTCACCGCGTACCACGTGGGTTCCCAGTAGAAGACGCCGATCGCGCCGGCGGCGCGGGCGGTGTCCTGCACGGCGGTGAAGTTCGCCGCCTGCCCGGCCGGCGTGGCCGGGTACCCCGCACACGGCTGCGCGGCCGAGATGGTGTTCGGCGTGTTGTCGTCGTTCGCCGTCGTGTAGGGGTAGGCCGTCTCGGCGAGGACGACCGGCTTGCCGTACCGCGACCGCACGTCGGACACCACCCCGGCCAGGTTCGCCGTCGTGCCGTGCCAGTAGCAGTAGTACGACAGGCCGGTGATGTCCCACGGGACGCCTTGGGCGCGGATGCCGTCGTAGAACCAGCGGGCGTGCGCGTCGCTGTCGGCGTCCGCGGTGTGGACGATCACCTGGGTACCGCTGTTACAGGCCTTGGTGGCGTTGTACCCCGCCTTGAGCAGCAGGCCGAGGCTGGTGAAGTCGTTGTTCACGACTTTCCCGTCGTTCCAGAGCATGCCGACGTTGATCTCGTTGCCGATCTGCACGCTGTCCGGGGTCGTGCCCTGGGCCTTGAGCCCGGAGCAGACGTCGTAGGTGTAGTCGTACACGTCGGTCTGCAGCCGGCCGATGGAGTGCGAAGCCCAGGCGGCGGGCTTGGTCTGCGTGCCGGGATCGGCCCACGTGTCGGAGTAGTGGAAGTCGACCAGGAGCTTGAGGCCCTTCGCCTTCACCGTGCGGGCGTACTGCAGCACCTTGGCCTTGTTGTTGTAGCCGCTGCGGGGGTTGTTCCACACACGCAGGCGCACGTAGTTGACGCCGGCGCCCTTCAGGATGTCGAGGGGATCACGGGCCACCCCGCCCGCGTCGGTGTACGTGGCGCCGAGGTCGAGCGCCCGCTGGGCGGTCGAGACGTCCGCGCCGAGCATGGTGAGGGAGTTCGCGGCCGAAGCCGCCGGGACGGGCAGGACGAGGGGCACCAGGAGCAGGGCCGCCGTCGCCAGGCGGCCGGTGCGGGTCAGATCCATTCGTTCTTCCTCTCTTCCGGCGGAGCTTTCACGGGAAAGTGGCGGCTGGGGCGCGGGCGGCGGCTCGACTCGCGGACGATCAGCTCCGGGGTGAACACCTCGTGGCGGTGTTCGTGCTCGGCCGGCGACTGCGATTCCGCGATCACCAGGGCCGCCGCCGTGCGGCCGAGCTCGTGCCTCGGCTGGCGGACCGAGGTCAGCGGCACCGCGGCCGCCGCCGCGAAGTCGATGTCGTCGTACCCCACGATCGCCAGGTCCTCCGGGACCCGCAGGCCCGCCCGCACCGCGGCCTGGAGCAGGCCCAGCGCAAGCAGGTCGTTCGCGCAGAAGACGGCGTCGGGCCGCACGGTCCTGGCCAGCAGCTGCTCGCCGGCCCGCAGGCCGCACGCCACGTTGAGGGCCGGGGCCGTCAGCACCTCGAGGACCTCGGGCGGGCGGCCCGCCAGCCGGATCGCGTCGCGGGCGCCGCGGTGGCGCTCGGCCGCCTGGTGGATGCCCGGCGGGCCGGTGACCATCACGATCCGCTCGCACCCCTCGGCCAGCAGGTGGGTGACCGCGAGCTCGCCGCCGTGACGGTCGTCGACCGCCACCGAGCACAGGTCCGCCTCCGCGGTCGGGTGGTCGAGCAGGACCACCGAAATCCCCCGCTCCCGCAGCCACCGCACCTGCGCCGGCCCGGACTGCACCGGCGTGATCAGCACGCCGTGCACCCGCTGGGCGGCCAGCAGCTCGACGTGCCCGCGTTCCTTGGTCACGGATTCGCCGCTGTTGCACAGGATCACCGCGTGCCCGGCTTCGCTCGCCGCCTCTTCGACGCCGCGGGCGACGTCGGTGAAGAACGGGTTGCCGACGTCGAGCACCACCAGGCCGATCGTGCGGGCGGTGCCGGAGCGCAGCTGGCGCGCCGGCTCGTTGCGGACGTACCCCAGCGCGTCGATGGCGGCGAGGACCCGCGCGCGGGTGGCGGCGGCGACCACGTCCGGGCGGTTGAGCACGTTGGAGACCGTGCCGACCGACACCTCGGCCCGGAGGGCGACGTCCCGGATGCCGATCGGCGCCTTCACCGCGCACGCACCGCGACGGCGGCCAGCACCAGCAACCCCGGCGCGACGACCACGAAGGCCGGCGCCTGCGCGACGACGACCGCCACGACCACGACGGCGACGACCAGCCCGACGCTGCCCCGCCAGTCCGAGACCGTCTCGCGGCCCGCGTCGGCCAGCACCCCGGGCCACCGGAGACCCGGCCGCCACGCCGCCGCGCCCCGCAGACCGGCCGCGAGCAGCCCCGCGAGCACCAGCCCCAGGACGACCCCGAACACCCGGCCGCCGGGCAGCCCGCCCAGCACCGCGACGACGTCGACGGCCCCGATGGCCAGCAGGCCCACCGGGGCCAGCACCGCCACCGGGTGGCCGAGGGCCGCGCCGAACAGCCGGGCGAACCGGCGCACGGTCGGCGTCCGGGCGTCGGCGGCCAGCTCGGTGAGCACGACGGAACCGGCGGCCGCCGCGGCCAACGACGTCACGGCGAACACCGAAGCCACACAGGCCAGGAGGCCGACGAAGAGCACTTCGGCCAGCAGCGTCAGCGAGCGGTACCGCGTGTTCATCCCTTCAGTCCCGAGGTCGCCACGCCTTCGACCAGGTACCGCTGGAAGGCGAAGAAGAACAGCCCGATCGGCAGCAGGGCGAGCACCGACATGGCGAACATCGGGCCGAACGCCGACTGGCTCGTCTGGTCGACGAAGATCTGCAGCGCGAGCGGCAGGGTGAACTTGCGGGGTCGTTGAGGTAGATCAGCTGCGAGAAGAAGTCGTTCCAGGTCCAGATGAAGGTGAAGATCGCGGTGGTGATCAGCGCCGGGCGCAGCAGCGGCGCGATCACGTACCGGAAGGTGCGCACGGGCCCGCAGCCGTCGATCGTCGCGGCCTCGTCCAGCTCCCCGGGCAGCGCGCGGATGAACTGCACCATCAGGAAGACGAAGAACGCGTCGGTGGCCAGGAACTTCGGCAGGACGAGCGGCCAGAACGTGTTGACAAGGCCCAGCTTCTGGAAGATGACGTACTGCGGGATGAGCACGACGTGCTGCGGCAGCATGATGGTGGAGAGCAGGAACCCGAACATCGGCCCGCGGCCCCGGAAGTGCAGCCGGGCGAAGGCGTACGCCGCCAGCGAGCACGACACGACGTTGCCGATCACCGCGCCCACCGAGATGACCAGTGAGTTGCCGAAGTAGTGCCAGACGCTGTACCCGGCGACCCCGCCGAACACCTGCGTGTAGTTGTCACCGGTGGCGTGCACGGGCAGCAGCGAAAGCCCGGCCAGCACCTCTTCCGCGGGTTTGAACGACGCCGAGATCAGCCACCCCACCGGATACAGGAGCACCACCAGGACGAGCACCATCAGCAGGTGCCACCCCCACGACCGGCGGGTCACCGGCCCTCCCCCGCGTAGAACACCCACCGGCGCGACCCGCGGAACAGCAGCGCGGTGAGCACGCCGATCACCACCAGCAGCACCCACGCCATCGCCGAGGCGAAGCCCATCCGGAAGTCGGTGAAACCGCGCTGGTAGAGGTAGAGCGTGTAGAGCAGGGTCGAATCCCCGGGCCCGCCGCGGCCGCTGCTGACGACGAACGCGCCGGTGAACGACTGGAAACTGTGGATGGTCTCCAGCACCAGGTTGAACAGCAGCACCGGGGACAGCATCGGCAGCGTCACCGACCGGAACCGGCGGACCGCGCCGGCGCCGTCGAGCTCCGCCGCCTCGTACAGCTCCTTCGGGATCTGCTTGAGCCCGGCCAGGAAGATCACCATCGGAGCGCCGAACTGCCAGACGGCCAGCGCGATCACGGCGAGCAGGGCGAACTGCGGCTGGTCGACCCAGCCACCGGTGTCCAGGCCGAACGCGGCCAGCACCCGGTCCACCGTGCCGCCGGTGGAGAACATCGCCCGCCACACGAGGGCGAGGCTGACGCTCGCGCCGAGCAGCGAGGGCGCGTAGAACGCCGAGCGGTACAGCCCGGCGCCGCGGTGGGCGCGGTTCAGCAGCATCGCCACGGCCAGCGCCAACCCGAGCTTGAGCGGCACCGACAGCCCGACGTACCGCGCGGTGACGCCGGCGGCGTGCCAGAACCGGTCGTCGCGGGTGAACATCGTCGTGTAGTTGTCCAGGCCGACCCAGTGCGGCGCGTCGAACAGGTCGTAGTCGGTGAACGACAGGTACAGCGACGCGATCATCGGGCCGATGGTCAGCACCAGCACGCCGATCAGCCACGGCGACAGGAAGAGGTACCCCGTGCCCTGGTCGGCCCGGCGGCGGCGGGGCCTGGCCCGTTCCCGCGTCACCGGCCGTTCCAGCACAGCTTGCGTCATGCGCTCCTCCGTCAGGATCCGAGTGACTGCTGCGCGGTCTGCACCACGCGGGCGGCCCCGTCGGCGACACTCGTGCGGCCGAAGATCACGTCGTCGTAGACCCGCTGGAAGTCGCGCTTGACCGCCGCGGCCCCGGTGGGCCACAGGCCGGTGGCCGGGCCGATCCGGTCGGCGACCGACTTCTCGTAGTCGCACACCGCCTTCGTGGCGGCCTGGGCCGCGCCGCAGACCTGCTCGCGGATCGCGGTGTTCGGCGGCAGCCCGCGCGCCACGCCCAGCAGCTTGCCCGCCTGCTGGTTGTTGACCAGGTAGCTCAGCAGCTTCGCGGCGGCCTCCTTGTGCGCCGAGCGCTGGGCGACGGCGAAGGTGACCGGCGGCATGGCGGCCATGCCGGACGCCGGGCCGTCGGCGGGCAGCGGCGCCGCCTTGATGCCCGGGCCGTAGCTCGACAGGTAGGCGCTGAGGCTGGAGTCGTAGTTGATCTCCGACCCGGCGCGCTTGGTGACCAGCCCCGAGTTCGGCATCGAGCCGTCCATCTTCGTGGTGACCTCGGGTGCGGTGACGGCCTTGTCCGCGCGCAGGCCGCCGGTGAGCGTCCAGAACTGCGTCAGGTCGGTGGCGGTGAACCCGAGCTTGCCGTCGTCGGCGTAGAGCTGCTTGCCGTGCTGGTGCAGCCAGACCTCGAACCAGTCGATCGCCCAGCCGAAGTCGGTCGTCCCGGCCACCCCGGTCGCGGCCACCTTGCGCAGGCTCTCGCCGAACTGCGCCCACGTCCAGGTTTGACCGGGCGCGGGTGGCGGCTCGACGCCCGCCCTCGCGAAGATCTCAGGGTCGTAGGCGAGCATCTGCGTGGTCTGGCCGCCGGGCACGGCGTACTGCTTGCCCTCGATCTTGCCGCCGGCCAGCAGCGCGGGCGCGATCCCGGTGACGTCGATCGCCTTGCCCACGTAAGGGCTCAGGTCCTCGAGCACGTGCCGGTGCTGGTACTCGCCGAGCGTCGCCCGGTCCAGCTGGATGAGGTCCGGCGACGCCCCGCCGGCGACCTGGGTGGAGAGCTTCTGGAAGTAGGCGTCGTAGGCGGCGTACTCCGTCTGGACCGTGATGCCCGGATTGTCCTTCATGAACGCTTCGACCGCGGACTTCGTGGCCTTGGCGCGGTCTTCGTTGCCCCACCAGACGAAGCGGATCGTCGTGGGCCCCGACGCCTCGCCGCCGCCACCGCACCCCGTGACCAGCCCCGCCAGCGTGACCGCCACGACCGCCACCAGGCCGGCGCGCACCCCGAACCGTCGGTTCATCGAAATTCCCTTCTGGAGACCACCACCGGGCGAGCTCACCGGAATTCGGTCTTGAATCGGTTCAAGCACGGTAAGTCCGCGCGCGGGCCGCGTCAACCAGCAAAGATCCCAACGAAAGCGTCGATACTTTCGAATCGGTCGAACGGACGCACGCGTTCATCCGATCATCGAGAAAGCGCTTACTCAGGTACTGGACTGTTCGGGTCGGCCGGGTTGACAACGCCGGAACGCTCTGGCTTGAATCGGTTCATCGAGCTGATCCGGAGGCCGGCGATGTCCCCGCAGTTCCCCCTTTCCCGCAGGGTCTTCCTCGGCGGTGTGTCGGCCTTGGCCGCCACCGCCGTCACCCCACCGGTGGCCGCCGCGGCGGCCACCGGCACCGCGGCACCCGGCGGCGGCGAAGTGCCCTTGCACTGGCTGGACGGCCGGCCCACCGCCCCGGTGGGCTGCGCCTTCGGCGTCCCGTGGCCGCGCGGAACGCTGGCCCGAAACGTCCCGCTGGCCCTGCACGCCGGCGACGGCACGCCGGTCCCGGTGCAGTCGTGGCCGCTCGCGTACTGGCCGGACGGCTCGGTCAAGTGGACCGGGCACGCCGTGACGTCGTCCGCCACCGCGGACACCTTCGCGCTGGCACCCGGGACACCCGCCCCGCCACCGGTTCCGGTCACCGTGCGCCGGTCGCCCCGCGAAATCGTGGTGACCAACGGAACGGTCGAGCTCAAGCTCGCCACGACCGGGGCCGTCGCCGTGCCGTCGCTCTCCCGCGCCGGGCGGGTCGTCGCCCGCGACGGCGAGCTCGTGCTGCGACTGCAGGACCAGCCGGACGACGCCGACGACACGCGGGCGCCCCGCCGGGAGGACTGGACGGGCATCGTCGAACGCGCCGAGATCGAGCAATCGGGCCCGGTGCGCGCGGTGGTGAAGCTGACCGGCCGGTACCGGCGCGACCGCGGCCGCGGCACCCGGGCGATCCTGCCCTGGACCATGCGGGTGTACCTCGGCGCGGGTGACGACTCCCTGCGCGTGGTGCACAGTTTCCGCTGGGATGCCGACGAAAACCACGACTTCGTCCGCGGGCTCGGCCTGCGGTTCTCGGTTCCGCTGACCGACGAACCGCACAACCGGCACGTCCGCTTCGGCACGGCCGCGGGCGGGGTCTGGGGCGAACCCGTCCGGGTGCTCACCGGCCTGCGCCGCGATCCCGGCTCGGCGGTCCGGAAGGCCCAGACCGACGGCACCGCCACCCCGCCGGTCGCCCAGTGGGGCCAGCAGGTGCGCGACGGTTACCGGAATCTGGCACTGTGGAACGACTTCACGCTGTTCCAGGAGTCCGCCCGGCACTTCGCCGTGTGGAAGCGCACGAGTGCCGCGGGCAGCTGGCTGAAGCACGCCGGCCACGGCGACCGCGCGTCCGGCTTCGGCTACGTCGGCGGTCCCGCCGGCGGGCTGGGCTTCGGGCTGCGCGACTTCTGGCAGCGCGCCCCGCGCTCGCTGGACATCCGCGGCGCGGCCACGGACACCGCGTCGGTGACACTGTGGTCGTACTCGCCGCTGGCCCCGGCGATGGACCTGCGCACCTACGACACGATCGCCCACGGACTCGATCTGTCCTACGAAGACGTCCAAGAAGGCTTCGCGACACCGCAGGGCATGGTGCGCTCGACGGAACTGCGGCTGTGGGCTCTGGCGGCCACCCCGCCGCGCGACACGATCGCCGCGCTCTCGGCCACGCTGACCACCCCGCCGCAGCTCGTCACCGATCCGGCCACCTACCACGCGGCCGGGGTGTTCGGCCGCTGGAGCCTGCCCGACCGCAGCACGCCCGCCCGCGCGGCCCTCGAAGACGGGATCGCGCGCGAGATCGGGTTCTACGCCGACCAGGTCGACGAGCGCGAGTGGTACGGGTTCTGGCACTACGGCGACGTCATGCACACCTACGACGCGGACCGCCACGAATGGCGTTACGACGTCGGCGGGTACGCCTGGGACAACGCCGAACTCGGCACGGACGCCCTGCTCTGGTACGCCTTCCTGCGCTCGGGCGAGCCCCGGACGTTCCGGCTGGCGCACGCCATGACCCAGCACGTGTCCGAAGTGGACACCCACCACAGCGGCCGGTTCGCCGGGCTCGGGTCGCGGCACGCGGTCGTGCACTGGGGTGACGGCGCCAAGGAGGCACGGGTCGGCGAGTCGTTCACCAAGCGGTTCTCCTACTACCTCACCGCCGACGAGCTGCTGGGCGACCTGATCCGGTCGTCGCTGCAGGCCGACGAGACGCTGCGCACGGTGGACCCGTTGCGCGAAGTCCTGCCGCCGCAGACGAAGGCGCCCGCCCGCGTCCGCATCGGACCCGACTGGTACGCCCTGGCCGGCAACTGGCTGACGGAATGGGAACGCACCGGCGACGTCCGCTGGCGCGACCGGATCGTCACCGGCATGAAGGACATCGCCACCTTCCCCGCCGGGCTCTTCACCGGCGAGGCGGGCGGCGCGGTCGGCTTCGACCCGGCGACCGGCCACCTGGTGAACCTGGAGAAGGGCGACTTCGAGGGCGGCTACAACCTGGCGATGGCCTTCCTCGGCGAGCAGATCCTCTGGGAGACGCTCGACCTGGTCGACGTCCCGGAATTCCGCCGGACCTACCTGGACTTCGCCCGGTACGCGCAGGCGCCGCCGGCCGAGAAGATCGCCCGGTACGGTCGCGACTTCAACCCCGGGCTGTTCAAGACCATCTACTCCCGCGTCACGGCTTGGGCGGGCGAGCAGCTCGGCG
Organism: Amycolatopsis plumensis; assembly: GCF_042652605.1. NCBI lineage: Bacteria > Bacillati > Actinomycetota > Actinomycetes > Pseudonocardiales > Pseudonocardiaceae > Amycolatopsis > Amycolatopsis plumensis. Next base: position 684,886 of record NZ_JBHSJY010000001.1, read on the forward strand.
ACGCGGACCTGCGCAAGCGCGGCTGGGACCAGTTCACCAGCGATCCCGCGGGCAAGCCGTGGCCGCCGGCCGAACGCGTCGCCGGGTCCGCCGTGGCCGGTCCGGTGACCGAGATTCCCACGCGCACCACGACCAATCCCGCGGGCGACTTCGCCACCTTCGCCACCAACGACTTCGCCCAGCGGAACCTGGCCACGATCGCCCTGCTCGCCATCGCCCCGGAGGAAGCGCCGTGAAGCTCCTCGGACTCGCCCTGGCCGCCGCGTTCACGCTCGGGGCCGCTCCGGCGGACGCGGCTCCACGGTGGACGGTGTGCGCCGGCACGTGCTCGTTCGCCGTGCCCGCGGGCGATTACGAGATCGAGGCGCTCCTGACCGGGCAGACCGGCCTCGACGTGGAAGCCCGCCGGATCGCGCTCGCCCCGGTCGACACCCGGCCGGGCCGGTACGTCCACCGGTCGGTGACGGTCGAGGTGCGCACGCCGGAGGGCATGCCGAGCGGAGAGGACGGGCCGGGCACACCCGGCCTGCAGGTGCGGCTCACCGGCCCGGCCCCGCGGCCGGCCCGGATCATCGTGACGCCGAAACCGAAGGCGCCCCGGATTTTCGTGATCAGCGACTCCACCGCGTCCGACTGGACGTTCCCGCCGAAGAACGGCTGGGCCCAGGCCCTGCCGGAGTTCTTCCGCGCCGGGCCGAGCGTGCGGAACTACGCCCAATCCGGCGCGAGCACGGTCAGCTACCTCGCCGACCCCCGCTACTTCGCCCGTGTGCGGCCGATGATCCGGCCCGGCGACACAGTGTTGATCCAGCTGGCGCACAACGACAAGCAGACCACCGAGGACGACTACCGGGCCAATCTCGCCACCCTCCTCGACGGGGTCCGCGCGCAGGGCGGGGCGCCGGTCGTGGTCACCCCGCCGGTGCGGCACCGGTTCGGCGCGGACGGCAAGCTCACCCCGCTCGGCCTGGTCGTCAACAACCTCGGCGTCGACCTGCCCGCGGTGCTGCGCGACGTCGCCCGGCAGCGGAAGCTCCCGCTGCTCGACCTGACCGCGCGCAGCCAGGTCCTGGTGGAAGGCTTGGGCGAGGCCGCGTCGTGGCCGCTGTACCTGACCCTCGCGCACGACGGCGTCGACGACGCCACCCACCTCAGCCGGTACGGCGCCGAACAGTTCGCCGCGCTCGTCGCCCGGGCGATGCGCCAGGCCCGGTTGCCGGTCGCGCGGTTCCTGCGGCCCTGACGGGTGATCGCCCGTTTCCGCCGGACCCGTCGTGGGTATTTCCCTGGCGCCGGTAACCCCGACCATGCGTGCGCACTGCGCGAGGTGAGGTCATGGTGACGACGACAGGCGATGGCGAGCCCCTTCCGATCAGCATCGAAAGCACTGACGTCGCCGAGCTCGAAGCGGCCGTCGGAGTCCTGCGGGCCCTGGACTACCGGCAGGGCGGCGGGTTCTGCCGGGACGCCGTCCGGGTGGTCAAGACGGCGAGCCTCCTGCTGCACTGGGGCACCGTCTCGGATCCGTTGCGGGCCAGGCTGTACACGGTGCTGGCCGATGTGCACAACCTGCTGGGCTGGACCGAGTTCGACATCGGACGCGGGGAACCGGCCCGGCGCCGGTTCGGGCGCGCGCTCGAAATCGCGGCCGAGGCGGGCAACCACAGCCTGGTGGCGAACATCCGCTACCGGCTCGGCCGCGTGCACCTGCACCGCCACGACGTCTCCGGTGCGCTCGCCGAGTTCGCCAGGGGCCGGGAGGCTGCGCGCCACTCGGATTCTCGCCGGGCCATGGCGATCCTCGCGTCGAACGAGGCGTGGGCGTTCGCGATGGGCGGCGACGAGCAGGCGGCGCTGACCCGGCTGGGGGAGGCCGAGGCGGCGTTCGTGGAGGCGGGCTCGTGGCCGGAACCGCGGCCGTGGGAGTCGTTCTTCCGCGAGACGGACATGGCGGCGATGCGCGGCACGGTGCTGACGGAGCTGGCCACCGCGGTGGCGGCCCGCCACAGCGGCGAAGCGATCGTCCAGCTGTCCGGAGCGGCGGACCGCTACGGCGCCGACATGGCCCGGAGCCGGTCGCTGACGTTGATCATGCTCGCGCAGAACCACGCTCTCCGGGGTGATTTCGAGGAGGCGACCCGGGTCGGCGAGGAAGCGGTCGGCCTGGCCGCGCAGCTGGGCTCGGTCCGGCCGAAGGACCGGCTGGCGCCACTGGAGCGGTTGCTGCGCCAGCACCGGGGTGATGCCGCGGTGCGGGGGCTGGCCGACCGGATCGGCCGGTACCGGGCGGAGCCACTGCGCTGACCTGCTCTGGTGGACGACCCACGGCCGTGACTCCGTTCGGGGTCGTTGCCCGATGTTTCGTTGTCGCGATTGCGGGGTATCACCGACCCGGAGCGGACCGGCCGCTCGACGAGAAGGGATTCCCGCCATGCAGACCAGGGGTGATCGTGACCGCTGACGGCAACCGCGTCCGGCCCCAGGATCTCGTGCGCGTGACGGCTCACCACTCCGGCGGCGCGGTCGTGCTGGCGGTGGCGGGCGAGGTCGACCTGCTCAGCTCCCCCGTCCTGAGCGAAGGCGTCACCGCCGCCCTCGCCGACGGGCCGGAACTGCTGGTGATCGACCTGTCCGAAGTGTCCTTCCTCGCGTCCATCGGCATCACGGTCCTGCTCGAGGCGCGCCGCGAGGCCGGCACCGGCACCCGGGTCCGGGTCGTCGCGCCCGAATCCGGCGTCGTCAACCGCACCCTCCAGCTGACGGGCCTGCACGAGGCGCTGGCCGTCGCCGCCACCCGCGAAGAAGCGCTCACCGGCTGAACCGGGCCGCGAGGGTGTGGAAGACCTCCTTCGGCTCCCACGCCAGCCCGGCGTACGCGCGCTGTCCCGTGAGGACCTTCACCACGCCGTAGCTCGCCAGGTCCAGGTCACGCCGCGGCTGCGGATCGGACGGGTATTCGTAGCCGGCGAAGGTGAACCAGAAGGCGCCGTGCACGCCCTCGGCCTCGAAGACGTCCATCAGCTCGGTGAAGTACGCGGCCTGGCCGGCCTCGTCGCGGACGTAGTCGCCGTTCAGCGCCCGCGGGTCGGACTCGAAGTCGACGATCGTCCACCCGGTTCCGCCCGCGTCGGCCGCGCCCCGGTGCGTGCAGCAGCCGAATTCCGTAATGACCAGCGGCTTTCCGTGACTTCGGTGCTTCCGCACGTGCCCGCTGAAGTCGTCGGCGTTGGCGGCCGAGCGGTACAGGTTGACGGCGGCGAAGTCGAAGTCCGCCCAGTCGATCTCTTCCCAGTCCCCGGCGGCGTAGGTGACCTTGCCCCCGAAGTGCCGCCGCGTGGCTTCGGTGAGCTCCCGCAGCACCGTGCCGAAGTCCCACTCGCGGGTGAACCCGGCCCACGCGGCGGGGTCCATCGCGTTGCGCAGCCGTTCCAGCAGGTAGGCGCCCGGCACGAAGCCGGCGCAGAACAGGGACATCTCGCAGCCGAGCACCAGCACGGTTTCCGGATCCCGGGCCCGGATCTCCTCGGCCCGGCGGGCGCAGTCCGCGAAGTAGGGCGCCAGCTGCGGTGGCGTGAGGTCCATCGGGAACGGCGAAAACCACACGCGCAGCCCGGCGTCGATCGCGGCGTGCGCGGCCACGGCGAGGCGGTCCGGGTCGTCGCCGCTGATCCGCACCGCGGTGCAGTGCAGGTCCGCCGCGATGATCTCCAGTTCCCGCCGCACGACTTCGGGCTCGAACTCGCGGCGTGACCGATCCCCCACCGCGCCCCCGAAGCCGGTGTCGTAGTTGATCCCCCTGAGCTGCATCCGACCCTCCCGGAATGTACGTCGTACACTCGACTGTACGCTGTACACTCCGCGCATGCCACAGCTGATCTGGCACCACCCGGAGCCCCCGGGGCGGAAGAACGCGCTCACCCGCGCGTCGGTCGTGCGCGCGGCCATCGAGGTCGCCGACACCGGCGGCGTCGCCGCGCTGACCATGCGCGCGGTGGCCGACGCGCTCGGCGTGTCGACGCCGATGTCGCTGTACCGGTACGTCCTCAACAAGGACGGCCTGGTCGACCTGATGCTCGACGAGGTGTCGGCCGAGGTCGCGGTGCCGGCCGCGCCGAGCGGCGACTGGCGCGCCGACCTGCGCGGGCTCGCGCTCAGCCTGTGGGCGATGATCGGCAGGCACCGCTGGTACGCCGAGCTCGTCGACGGCAGGCCACCGTTCGGCCCCCGCACCCTCCGGCGGGCCGCCTTCCAGCTGACGGTCCTGGACGGCGCCGGCCTCACACCGGCCGTCGCGTACGCCTCGCTGCTGGACAACTACGTCACCGGTACCGCGATGAGCGTCAGCCGGGAACTCGTGATGCTCGAGCGGTTCGGCATCGGCTCGACCGACGACCTGCAGGCGTACGCGGCCGAAATGGCCGACGACTCGCTCTCCGCCTGGGTCACGGACATGCCGGACCTGACCGCGGACTCCCGGTTCGAGCTCGGCCTGGACTGCCTGCTGGACGGCTTCGCACAGCGGCGGCGGTGAAATCGCCGCTCAGCCCACGTTCCGCACGGGTCGATGGCAGGATGTGCGCCGTGAGCATGCGCGCCCGGAACAACGTGACCGTCACCGGCCGGGAAGACGGGCCGACCGTCCTGCTCGCCCACGGTTTCGGCTGTGACCAGAACCTGTGGCGCCTCGTCGTCCCGGAACTCGCGCGGCGGTACCGGGTGGTGCTGTTCGACCACACCGGCGCCGGGCGCTCGGACCTGTCCGCCTGGACCCCCGAGCGCTACGGCAGCCTCGACGGTTACGCCGACGACGTGCTGGCCCTCTGCCGCGAGCTGGACCTGCGGGACGTCGTGCTGGTGGGCCACTCGGTCAGCGCGATGATCGCGGTGCTGGCCGCCAACCGGGAACCGGACCGGTTCGCGAAGCTGGTGCTGCTCACGCCGTCCCCCTGCTACCTCGACGACGACGGCTACCGCGGCGGGTTCAGCCGGGCCGACATCGACGAGCTGCTCGACTCCCTCGAGTCGAACTACCTGGGCTGGTCGGCGACGATGGCGCCGGTGATCATGGGCAACCCGGACCGCCCGGAGCTGGGCGAGGAGCTGACGAACAGCTTCTGCCGCACCGATCCCGCGATCGCGCGCGTCTGGGCCCGGGTGACGTTCCTCTCCGACAACCGGGCCGACCTGGCGAAGGTCTCCGTGCCGACGCTGGTGCTCGAGTGCGCGAACGACGCCATCGCGCCGCCCGAGGTCGGGCGGTTCACCCACGAGCAGATCACCGGCAGCACCCTGGTGACGCTGGCCGCCACCGGGCACTGCCCGCAGCTCAGCGCCCCGGAGGCGACCGCCGCGGCGATCACGGCGTTCGTGAGCGGACCGTGATGTGCGAGGACCACCCCGGCCCGGGTGGTCAGGAGCGTGCCGCACCGGAATTCTCGGCCCTTTTGGAGGACAGCGCGGAAGACCTCTACGAGCACGCCCCCTGCGGGTACCTCTCGACGCTGCTGGACGGCACGATCGCGAAGATCAACGCGACGCTGCTCGGCTGGCTCGGCTACGAGCGCGACGACGTCGTCGGACGGCGCCGGTTCGCCGAGCTGCTCACCGTCGGCGGCCGGATCTACCACGAGACGCACTTCGCGCCGCTGCTGCGCATGCAGGGCGAGCTCGGCGGCGTGGCCTTCGAGCTGAAGACCGCCGACGGCACCCGGTTGCCGGTGCTGGTGACCTCGACGGTCAAGACCGGCTCCGACGGGCAGCCGCAACTGATCCGCACCACGGTCTTCGACGCGCGCGACCGGCGAGCCTACGAGAAGGAACTGCTGCGGGCGCGCGAAGAAGCCGAATGCGAACGCGACCGGGTGCAGCGGCTCGCGCGGACGCTGCAGCAGACCCTGCTGCCGCCCGCACTGGCCGAGGTGCCCGGCGTGGAGGTCGCGGCCTACTACCACCCCGCGTCGGCCGACGAGGTCGGCGGCGACTTCTACGACCTGTTCCCGCTGACCGGCGAAACGTGGGGGTTCTTCCTCGGCGACGTCTCCGGCAAGGGCGCCGCCGCGGCCGTGGTGACGTCGCTGGCGCGCTACACGCTGCGCGCCGCCGCGGTGATCGACCCCGACCCGGCCACCGTGCTGGACCGCCTCAACACGGTGCTGCACCACGAGTACCGGGGTGCGGATCCGCGCTACTGCACCGTCATCCAGGGCTGCCTCCGGCCCGGGGACGGCGGCGCGGAGGTCACCCTCGCCACCGGCGGGCACCCACCGGCGCTGCTGATCCGGGCCGACGGCACGTCCGCGTTCCTGCCCGGCCCGGGCGGTCAGCTGGTGGGTGCGCTGCCCCGCGCGCGCTTCGCGTCCGTGGACGTCGTGCTGGAGCCGGGCGACACGCTGCTGCTGTACACCGACGGGCTGACCGAAGCCCGCACGCAGGGCCGCGTCCGCTACAGCGAAGAGCAGCTGCGGGAGCACCTGTCCGGCCTCGCGCCGACGACGGCGCCGGCGGTGATCGCGGCGGTGACCGGCCTGCTGGCGAGCTTCGGCGACGGCGTCGAGGACGACACGGCCCTGCTGGCGTTGAGCGTTCCCCGTCCCGGAGGCGATCGACCGTGACCGGCACCCCGTTCTCCGTCACGACGGTCACCACGGGGGCCGGCGCGGTGGTGACCGTCGCGGGCGAACTCGACGTGGCCACCGCACCCCGGTTCCGCGCCGGGGTGGCCGCGCTCGCCTTGGCGCGCGGGCAGGTGCTGGTGGTGGACCTGGGCGGGGTGACGTTCTGCGACTCGAGCGGGATTTCCGCGCTGATCGCGGCCCGCAACGTCGCCGAAGCGGCCGGGGCGGACATCGCGCTGGCGGCCGTCCCCGCCCGGTTGAGCCGGACGTTCGGGCTGATCGGTCTCGCGGACTTCTTCCCGACCTACCCGAGCGCCGAAGACGCGCTCAGAGACTGACCCGCGAGCGCCTCGGCATCGAGCCGGACGAACTCGACGGCCCGCACTGCGTGCCGCTCAGGCACCCGGGAGCACTGGCCGACCGGTTGGTCGGCCACCTGCTGCCGTAGCCGGTCGTGAGTGGTAAGGCGGGTTAGAACCCGCCTTACCACTCACGACCAGCCGCGGCAGGACTGTGGTCGACCTCAGCGCCGGCCGGCCCCAGCTCGGCGAGCACCGCGCGGATCGCCGGGCTCGCCTCGGCACTGCGCCGCCACACCGCGTGCACCTCCCGCTTCGGCGGCCGCCGAAGTGGGCGCGCGAGCAGGGTCTCCCCCAGCGGGGGCCGGGCCAGGCGCGGGATCAGCGCCACGACCTGGCCCGAGGCCACCAGCGACAGCTGCGTCGCGAAGTCGTCGACCCGATGGCGCACGTCGGGCTCGTCGGCGAACAACCGGCGGAACCACTGGTGGCACACCGTTCCGGGCGGGCTCGTCACCCACGCGTGCTCCGCCAGCGCCGTCTCGTCCAGCGGTGCCTCGAGCCCGGCCAGCGGGTGCGTGCGGCTCATCACCACGTCGCCGACGTCCGTGTGCACCCACCGCCGCGCCAGCGACGGTGGCAGCGGCGCGGGCAGCAACCCGTCGGCGTCGTGGACGAGAGCGAAGTCGGCCGTGCCCGCGCCGACGCTGCGCAGGGCCTCGCCGGGGTCCTGCTCCGTGACCTCCACGCGCAACTCCGGGTACGCCGCCCGGGACAGGACCGGCGCGAGCAGGCCGCGGATCGCCGTCGAAAACGCCACCACCCGGAGCGTGCCGCGGGGTGCGCCCTCGGACGCGGACTGGGCCGCTTCGGCGCAGCGCTCCAGCGCCTGGAACACCTCCGGCGCCGAGTCGGCGATCGCCTGCCCGGCCGGGGTCAGCACCACCCCGCGGCCCGCCGGCGCCAGCACCGGGACCCCGACCTGCCGCTCCAGCCGCTTGATCTGCTGCGACACCGCCGACGCGGTGAACCCCAGCTCGTCGGCCGCGCGCGCCAGCGTCCCGAGCGCCGCCACCGACCGCAACGCCCGCAGCGCACCCACCTCGATCATAAAGCCAGGCTACGCAATATCGGCAAGAAAGCATCGCTGGACCGCAGCAGTCACGCCGGGCACGGTCGGGGCATGACCGAATTCGGCGCCAACCTCGTCGCGATGGTGACCCCCATGGAGCCCGGCGGCGCGCTCAGCGCACCCGGCCTCGCCCGGCTCGTCGAACACCTGCTGGCCACCGGCTGCGACGGCCTGGTCGTCGGCGGCACCACCGGCGAGTCCCCGACCCTGTCCGACGCCGAGTCCGCGAGCCTGGTCCGGTCCGTGGCGACCCGGGCCGGAAGCCGCGCGCGGGTGATCGCCGGCGTCGGCACCTACGACACGGCCACGAGCATCCGCCGCGCCCGCGAAGCGGAGGCGGCCGGCGCCGACGCGCTGCTGCTGGTCTGCCCGTACTACTCCCGGCCGACGCAGGCCGGCGTGATCGCCCACTGCGTGGCGGTCGCCGACGCCACCGAGCTGCCGGTGATGCTCTACGACGTCCCCGCGCGCACCGGCGTCGCGATGACGGCCGCGACCCTCATCGAATTGGCCGACCACCCGCGGATCCGGGCGGTCAAGGACGCCAAGGGTGACCTGGCCGAGGCGATGACGGTGCTGTCCCGGACGTCACTGGCGTACTACTGCGGCATCGACGAGCTCAACCTGCCGTACCTCGCCTGCGGGGCGGTGGGCCTGGTCAGCGTCGTGGCCAACGTGGCGGCCGGCCGCACGGCCGACCTGATCCGCACCACCCGCGACGGCGACCTCGCCAAGGCGCGCGCGATCAACGACGAGCTGCGCCCGCTGACCGGCCGCCTCATGAGCTCCGGGACCGCGGCGGCGAACACCAAGGCGGCGCTGGCCGAGCTGGGGATCATCCCGCACGCGAGCGTGCGGCTCCCACTGGTCGAAGCGATCGCCGTCGGCACACCGGAATAGGCGTCTCCTTCGTGAATCTCCGCCTTCCTGCCCGATTTCGGGCAAGAATTTGGGGTTCGCTCGCCGCGCAGGGCATGATGGCCCGCGTGGAGGACACCGACATCGTCGAGCGCGTGGCCGCGTCCACCGGGCTGCCGCCCGGGGTCGCCGCCCGCGTCGTCGACGACGTGCTGGCCTTCTACCGGACTCCCACCGAGGACTACGTGCGCCGGCGGCACGCCGAGCTGCAGGCGCAGGGCCGGAAGAACCCCGAGATCTTCCCCCTGATCGCCGCCGAGCTCCGCGGGCGGCTGGTGGCCGCGCCCGTCCTCTCCGAGCGGCAGCTGCGCCGCATCGTCTACGGCTAGGAAGAGGTCTCCCCATGTGCGGGATCGTCGGCTACATCGGCGGCCAGAACGCCGCCCCCATCCTGATCGAGGGCCTGACCCGGCTCGAGTACCGCGGGTACGACTCCGCCGGGATCGCCGTCCTCGGCGCGAAGGGCACCGCGCAGGTCCACCGCGTGGTCGGCCGGGTCCGCAACCTCGCCGCCGCGTTGCCCAAGCGCCTGACCGGCAAGGCCGGCATCGGGCACACGCGCTGGGCCACGCACGGGCCCGCGTCGGAGGCCAACGCGCACCCGCACACGTCCGAGGACGGCCGGATCTGCGTCGTCCACAACGGCATCATCGACAACGCCGACGCGCTGCGCGCCCAGCTCGCCGACGCCGGCGTCACCCTCGCCTCCGAGACCGACACCGAGGTCCTCGCCCACCTGATCGCGCGCTCGGCCGCCGAAACCCTCGAAGACGCCGTCGTGGAGGCGGTCTCCCGGGTCACCGGCACCTACGCGATCGCCGTCACCGACAGCGCGCACCCGGACCGCCTGGTCATCGCGCGCAACGGCTCGCCGCTGATCATCGGCGTGGGCGAACGGGAGATGTTCGTCGCCAGCGACCTCGCCGCGCTCGTCCGGCACACCTCGCAGGTCGCGCACCTCGACGACGGCGAGTTCGCGACGGTCTTCGCCACCGGCTACCGCACCTTCACCGTCGACGAGAGCGACACGACCAAGCCGGCCACCGAGATCGACATCGACGCCGAGGACCTCGACCTGGGCGGCTACCCGCACTACATGGCCAAGGAGATCCAGGAACAGCCCGAATCCGTCGAGCGGATCATCCGCGGCCGGCTGGACGACCGGTTCGGCGTCGCCCGCCTGGACGGGCTCAACCTGACGCCGCGGGAGCTGCGCGGGTTCGCCCGCGTGAAGATCCTCGGCTGCGGCTCCGCCTACTACGTCGGCCAGATCGGCGCGACGATGATCGAAGAGCTCGCGAGGATCCCCGCCGACGCCGAAGCGGCGTCCGAATTCCGCTACCGCAACCCGATCATCGAGGCCGACACGCTCTACATCGCGGTCAGCCAGTCCGGCGAGACGATCGACACCGCCTTCGCCGTCGAGGAGATCAAGCGCAAGGGCGGCCGGGTCGTCGGGCTGGTCAACGTCGTCGGCTCGACGATCGCCCGCGCCTGCGAAGGCGGCGTCTACCTGCACGCCGGCCCGGAAATCGCGGTCGCCTCGACCAAGGCGCTGACCAACATGGCCGTCGGGTTCGCCCTCATCGCGCTGGCGCTGGGCCGGGTGCGCGATCTGTCCAATGCGGACGGTCAGCGGATCATCGACGCCGTCCGCGCGCTGCCGGGCCAGATCAAGGCCATCCTGGACTTCGAGCCGGAGATCGCCGAGCACGCGAAGACGGTCGCCGCCGCGAAGAGCCTGTTCTTCGTCGGCCGCGTCCGCGGCTACCCGGTGGCCCGCGAAGGCGCGCAGAAGTTCAAGGAGATCTCCTACCGGCACGCCGAGGCGTACCAGACCTCCGAGCTCAAGCACGGCCCGCTGGCCCTGATCGACGAAGCGCTCCCGACCGTCGCCGTCGTACCGTCGGACGAGCTGACCGAGCGCAACCTGGCCGCGGTGCAGCAGATCAAGGCCCGCGGCGGCGCGGTCCTGGCGGTGACCCACGCGGACGTCGACTTCGGCGAACTGGACGTCCCGCGGATCGTGGTGCCCAAGACCGAGCCGGAACTCGACCCGATCCTGCTGACCATCCCGCTGCAGCTGCTCGCCTACCACGCGGCGCTGACCCTGGGCTACGACATCGACAAGCCGCGCAACCTGGCGAAATCCGTCACGGTCGAGTAGGGCTCACTCGCGCTCGACCTTGCGCAACCCGCCTTCGGGCGTCCACCACTCGACGACCAGCAGCGTCGCCGCCTCGTTCAGGTGGGTGTGCACGACCTCGGCGACGTCGGCCTCGAACCGCTCGCCGTCCGCGGTGCGCACCCGCCCGGCGATCTTCGCCTCGCCCGGCCACTGCGCCTCGGCGCCCTCCACCGGGTCGACCGTCGCGCTGTGCAGCGCGAACCGCGGGTCCCGCCGCAGGTCCGCGCCCTTGCGCGCGTTCGGCATCGACCCGAAGACCAGCTCACCGTCCTCGAAGGCCGTCTCGATCCCCGAGATCCGCGGTGAGCCGTCCGCCCGCAGGGTCGCGATCGTCTTGTGCTTGTGCGCGTCGAACAACGCCCGCACCCGTCGCGCGAACTCCGGTTCCGCCGCTTCGAACTCCCGCCACGCCGTCATGTCCCCATGGTCTCGCACCGCAGCCCGGCGATGAGGAGCTTCACCATCCCCCGCGCGTCGTAGCGGGGGTCGTCGGCGCCGATGCAGAGGTTGCCGACCCCGCGCATGAGGTCCAGGGGCGCCACCTCGGCCCGGACCTCGCCGGCGGCGACCGCCGCCGCGAGCAGCTCGCCGCACGCCGGCACCAGGTGGTCCAGGAAGTACGCGTGCAGGGCCTCGAAGCCGGCGTTGTCCGACTGGAGGACACCGGCGAGCCCGTGCTTGGTCACCAGGAAGTCGACGAACAGGTCGATCCACCGCGCCAGCGCGGCGTACGGCGATTCGCTCGAGGCCAGCAGCGCCGGCCCGGCTTCGGCGCAGGCGTCCACCTGGTGCCGGAAGACGGCGATGATCAGGTCCGCCCGGGTCGGGAAGTGCCGGTAGATGGTGCCCATCCCGACGCCGGCCTTGGCCGCGATGTCGCGCACCGGCGCGTCCACGCCCGAGGCGACGAAGACGGCCGCCGCCGCGTCGAGCAACGCCTTTTCGTTGCGCCGGGCATCCGCGCGCTTGGGCTTGTCCACCGGTCCTCCTTGCTAAGCGGAGCAATGTTCCGTATCGTTAGCGGAGCAACGTTCCGTTTGCTCATCATGCCACGGAGGCACCCCCATGCAGTACCGCACCCTGGGCCGCACCGGCGTCCAGGTCAGCACCCTCGCGCTCGGCGCGATGAACTTCGGCGCCATCGGCCGCACCACCCAGGACGAGGCCACCGCCATCGTCGACGCCGCGCTCGAAGCGGGCATCAACTTGGTCGACACCGCCGACATGTACGGGCAGGGCGAGTCGGAGGTGATGGTCGGCAAGGCGATCGCCGGCCGCCGCGACGACCTCGTGCTGGCCACGAAGGCGACCATGCCGATGGGCGACGAGCGCAACCACCGCGGCAACTCGCGCCGCTGGCTGGTCCGCGCGCTCGAGGACAGCCTGCGCCGCCTCGGCGTCGACCACGTCGACCTCTACCAGCTCCACCGCTGGGACCCTGCGACGAGCGACGAGGAAGCGCTTTCCGCGCTGACCGACCTGCAGCGTGCGGGCAAGATCCGCTACTTCGGGTCGTCCACGTTCCCCGCGTACCGCATCGTCCAAGCGCAGTGGGCCGCCCGCGAGCACCACCTCGGCCGGTACGTCACCGAGCAGCCCAGTTACTCCATCCTGCAGCGCGGCATCGAAGCCCACGTGCTGCCGGTGACCGAGGAGTACGGGATGGGCGTCCTGGCCTGGAGCCCGCTCGCCTCGGGCTGGCTGTCGGGCGCGATCCGGGCAAGCCAGGAGATCAGCACCAGCCGCGCGAAGGTCCTGCCGGAGCGCTTCGACCTCGACGTCCCGGCCAACCGGGCCCGGCTCGACGCGGTCGAGAAGCTGGCCAAGCTCGCCGACGCGGCCGGTCTGACCCTGATCCAGCTCGCGCTCGGCTTCGTCACCGCGCACCCCGGCGTGACGAGCGCGCTCATCGGCCCGCGGACCGTCGAACACCTGCGTTCACAGCTCGAAGCGGCCGACACCGTGCTGTCCGCCGACGTGCTCGACGAGATCGACGCCGTCGTCGCCCCCGGCGTCGACCTGGCCCCCGGCGAGAAGTTCGACACTCCGCCGTCGCTGCTCGACCCGTCGCTGCGGCGGCGCCGATGAGCTTCGGCATCATGACCGCACCCCAGCAGGTCGGTTACGACGAGATCCTGCGCGTGTGGCGGGAAGCGGACACGGTGCCGGAGATCGAGCACGCGTGGCTGTTCGACCACCTGATGCCGATCGCCGGGGACCCCGCCGGCCCGATCTTCGAGGGCTGGACGCTGCTTTCGGCACTGGCGGCATCGACAGCGCGGCTGCGCATCGGGCTCCTGGTCACCAGCAATCGCTTCCGGCCACCCGCAATGCTGGCGAAGATCGCCACGACGGTCGACATCGTCTCGGGCGGACGCCTCGACTTCGGCATCGGCGCGGGTTCCCGCCCGAGCCACCCCCTCGCCCGGCGCGAGTACGACGCGCACGGCCTGCCGTACCACACCCAGGACGACGCGGTCGCGGCGCTGGCCGAGGCGTGCACGGTCATCCGTCGCTTGTGGACATCCACGGAACCGTTCGACTTCACGGGCGCGCACGTTTCCTTGACCGGAGCGTTCGGAAACCCGCGACCGGTGCAACACCCCCACCCCCCGATCGTGATCGGCGGCCGAGCAAGCGCAACCCTGCGCGTGGCGGCCGAGCACGCAAACGTGTGGAACATCCCGGGCGGCGGCGACATCGAGGACCTGGCGAGCCGCAGCCGCCTGCTGGACAGCTTCTGCGAGGAAATCGGCCGCGACCCCGCGGAGATCACCCGATCGATCTTCCTCCCGGTCGACTACGAACGGCCGGAGGCGACGCGGGCGAAGATCGCCGAGGCAGCAGAGGCAGGGTTCGGCCATTTCGTTCTGGGGCTGGCAAATCCGTATCCGGAGGGTGTAGTGGAGTGGGTGGCGGAGAAACTGATCCGGCAGCGGTGAACCCGACCCAATAGAGGAGCTGGGTGGTCATCCCGTCGCCTGAGGCCGTCAAATCACTTTGAGCCGGGCCCGCAACCGCAAGGCCAGCGTGAGGGGCCAGCGTAAGCTTGCGGGCCCGGCTCAAAGTGATAGGCCTCGTTCAGGCGACGGGATGACCACCCAGCGGCCCATCTCGAAAACGCGAGAGAACAGCGGCGAAGAGGGGTCATCCCAGAGCCTGCCCGTCCGGCGAGGACAGGTCTTTTGCTTTTCTACCGCGGCAGAGCGGGTCCGACCTCCCCCGCCCCTCCGGTGGGATTTTCAGCCGCCGGACGGGTTCGTCAAGGCGGGAAAGCGTGCCTTGACGAACCCGTCCGGCGGCTGAAGGGAAGGCTGGGATGAGGGGCGGGGGAGGTCTGGTGATGTCGCTGGTCGCCTTGCGCTCCCGGCCGCCGGTTCGCGATCACAACGCTGGCCGAGTTGCGCTGCCGGCCGCCGGTTCGGGAGTGGCCTGGGGCCGACCTGCGCCGCCGCCCACCAGTCCGCATGCCTGTGGACATCCCCTCCGGAAGCCTCCAGTTTTGTCGGTACCCCCCGCTAGGCTGGAAATCGGGGGCTGCTCACCCCGCCTCCCGGCGACCAGCGCCGTCAATCCGAGTTCGCCAGGTGCGCCAACCCCTCCCGCAGCAACCGCCGAACCTCCGGCGCCAGCCCCGCCAGTTTCCGCTCCTCCACCTCCCGGATCGCGGCCCGGACCGCCGCGTGCCGGCGGCTGCCCTCCGGGGTCAAGCGGACCACTCGCGCTCGGCGGTCGGCCGGGTCCGGGGCGCGGGCCACCAAGCCCTCTGCCTCGAGCGCGTCCAGCAAGCCGATCAAGCGGGTCTTGTCGTAGCGGATCTGCTGGGCGAGCACCAGCTGGCTGGGCGCCGCCCCGGCGGCCAGTGCCGACAGCACGACGTACTGCCACATCGAGAGGCCGTGCCGGTCCAGCACCGGCCGCTCGGCGTCGGCCAGGCTGCGGCCCGCGCCGGCGCAGAGGGCCCCGAGATCGTCGTCCTCGTTCACCGGCGAGATCTTACGCGTCGACAAATCATACGCAGGTGCGTATCGTTTCCGGCATGACACTCGGAAGAGCCGAAACGCGCACCATCTCCATCGCCACCCCGCCGCAGCGGGTCGTCGAATACCTGGCCGATCCTCGCCACCTCCCCGAATGGGCCCCCGGCTTCGCCACCGCCGTCGACCACGACCACGGCGACGTCTGGCGC
This sequence comes from Amycolatopsis plumensis, assembly GCF_042652605.1. NCBI lineage: Bacteria > Bacillati > Actinomycetota > Actinomycetes > Pseudonocardiales > Pseudonocardiaceae > Amycolatopsis > Amycolatopsis plumensis. The sequence continues at coordinate 700,226 of NZ_JBHSJY010000001.1, forward strand.
GTCCACACCGGCGGCGGCCCGCAGCGGGTCGCCGTGCGGGTCGCCGCCGAGCACGGTGTCGTCGACGTCGTCAGCGCCGATGCCCCTCACCTGGGCCTGTTCACCCGGGTGGTGCCGAACCTGACCGGCGCCGAGCTGATCTTCAGCCTGTTCTTCCCCGACGACACCGAGCCGTCGGCGGTCGACGCGCAGATGGCGGTCGTCGGGGAAGAACTGCGGGCCGTGCGCGATCGCGTCGAGTCCGGGCGTTAGCCCGCCGCGCAGAGGACGCCGTTGAGCCTGAACGCCGTCGGCAGGATGTTCGGCCCGCTGTAGTCGGCGGTGAACCCGACGTCCACGCCCGCCGCCGGCGGGGCCGACGACGAGACCGTCACCGTCGTCCCGTTCTGCGCCCACGTGCCGTTCCAGCCGCCGGTGAGCTTCTGCCGCGCGGTCGGCCAGCCGAACGTCAGCGTCCAGTCCCCCACCACGCCGCTGCCGGTGACGTGGATGCCACCGACGAACCCGCTCGCCCAGTCGGTGACGTCGGTCATCCGGACCGTGCAGCTGCTCGACGCGGGCGCGCCGGTCGTGAGCGTCAGCGGCGGGGAAGCCGCGGACACGTTGCCCGCCGTGTCGCGCGCCAGCACGTTGATCGTGTACCGGCTGCCGGGCACGAGGTTCCCGACGTCCAGTGAGGTGCCGGTCGTCTCGCCCCACTGCTCGCTCACCGCGCCCACCTGCCGGTAGACCTCGTACTTCGCGATCGGGTGGGCGCCGGGCGCGGCCGCGGGCCAGCTGATCGCCGCGGTCCGGTCGGTCGCCGTGCCGGTCGGCCGGCCGGGCGCGCCGGGTCCGGCGGACGCCGCGGCCGCCGGGTGCAGCACCACGGTGGTGAGCGAGTACGGCGGCAGCGTCTGGGCCGTGCTCGTCCCGGTCGCCGCGCCGCTGATCGAAGTCGCGCCGTTGGTGAAGGTGAACACCTGGGGCGCACCGGCGGCCGGCGTGTAGCCCGCGTAGTCCAGCGTCACCGTCCTGGCCTGGTCCTGGTCCTTGTTCAGCAGCAGCACGGCGAGATCGCCGTTCGGCCGCCGGACGGCGTGCGCGCCGACGAGCGGGTCGTCCGCGGCGGCGCGGACGAACTGGTCGCCGGGGTGCGCGAAGGTGCTCAGCATCTTCAGGCCGTAGTAGGGCGCGAACGGAGTGTTGAGCGGCGGTTCGCAGACCCCACCGTCCAGGCAGGTGCCGCTGGAGAGCAGGCCGCCGTCGCCGTAGTCCGGATATCCGGCCACAGTGGACAGCTTGGTCGGCCCGTTGTGCGTGTCCCACCAATCGACGGTGAACACCCCGTTCTCGAGCAGCGAGCTGTAGGTGTCGGCGGCGAACAGGGCACCGGGCTGGGTGTTCACGCCGACCGGCGTGTTGGTTTCGGTCATCGAGATGCCGATGCGGCCGGAGTTCGCGCCCGCGTACCGGGTGATCTGCTCGCGCGCCGCGTAGATCATGTCGTCGATCTGCTCCGGCTTGGCCAGGGCTTCCGCCGCCGTCGAGCCGGTGGGGTACCAGTGCAGGATGACGAAGTCGATGTGCGGCCCCGCGATCGACAGCACGGTCTGGTTCCAGGTCGCCGTGTCGCCGGAGCCGACGATGCCGTCCGGCCAGTTCGCCGGGGTGGTCAGCACGGCGCCGATCTTGACGCCCGGATCGACGGCCTTCATCGCGTCGGCGTAGGCGACGATGCCGTTGGCGTACGCCGCCGGGCTCTTGTCCGCGTGGTTGTCGGCTTCCCAGTTCGCGCCGTAGTGCCCGTTCCCGTACAGCTCGTTGCCGATTTCCCAGTACTTGACGCCGTATCCCTTGGTGACGTTGGCGTACCGCACCCAGTCCGCGGCTTCCTCCGGCGTGCCGGTGCCGTAGTTGGCGATGATGATCGGCTGCGCCCCGGCTCTGCGGACCCCGCCCATGAAGGTGTCGAAATCGGTGTTCGGCGCCACGTACCCGCCCGGCGCGGTGTTGTCCTTCCAGTGGTAGATGTCGCCGTAGGAACCACCGGGGTAGCGCATCGTGCGGACACCGGCGGCGCCGAAGAGGTCGGCGACCTCGTCGGTCCCCAGCTGGCTGTCCCAGACCGCGTGGTTGATGCCGATCCCGGTGTCCGGCATGGTCGCCAGCCCGGCTCGGGCGTTGACGGTGACCGTCGCCGTGGGCGCGGTCGCCGCCCCGGCGGTGCCGGCCGCGGGTATCGCCGCGGCGAGCACGGCGATCACCGGCCACGCTGCCCAGCGCAGACGTCGAGCTGTCATGAAGGTCCATCCTCACTTCGTCGGGCACGAACGGATGACTGGGAGCGCTCTCAGCGAGAGAACCACCGAGCGGGCCCGAAAGTCAACGGAAGTCGCGCGAGGGCCCGGTACTCGACGGAAGTTCGAGGTTTTCGACGCGGTCGGTCGGCGAGGAGGGAGGCAGCACGCACCGGCCTGCGGCACCACGCGTCAGCGGAAATCACGGGACGGGACGGCGAGCCCGCGGATTTCGAGCGGGACAAGACGGTCCGCGACGAGCGTGACGACACCTTCGCCCGCTTGGACCAGCCCGCGGACGACCACGGCGGCGCTGGTCCGGGCCACGAGCCGCTGCCGCTGCCAGAGCCCGGGCGAGACGAGGACGTTGGCCATGCCGGTCTCGTCTTCGAGGTTCAGGAACGTGATCCCGCCGGCCGTCGCGGGGCGCTGGCGGTGGGTGACCGCGCCGCCGACCCAGACCCGCGTGCCGTCCTCGGTGCGCAGGAGCTCGGCGACCGTGATCGCGCCGCGCCGGTCCAGGAGCTCGCGCAGGTACTCGACCGGGTGGCTGTCCGCGGAGACGCCCGTGGCCCACAGGTCCGCCGCCGTCACCTCCAGCCGCGTCATCCCGGGCAGTGCCGGTGCGTCGAGGCCCGGGGCGAGGCCGGGCAGGTGGCCGGGCCGGGTCGCCGCCGCCGCGCCGGCGGCCCACAGGTCCTGCCGCCGGTCGCCGCCGAACCCGCTGAACGCCCCCGCCGTGGCCAGCGCTTCGACGGCGTTCTTCTTCAGCCGCACCCGGCGGGTCACGTCACCGATGCTCGCGTACGGACCGTGCGCCGCCCGTTCGGCGACGATGAGGTCGGCGACGTCTTCGCCGAGGTGGCGGACCGCGGCGAGGCCCAGCCGGAGCGCGACGCCGCCGGTGCTGCCGTCGTCCGGTTCGAGGGTGGCGCCGGCGAGGCTCGCGTTGATGTCGGGCTCCCGGATGTGCACGCCGTGGCGGCGCGCGTCGGCGACCAGGGACTGCGGGCTGTAGAAGCCCATCGGCTGCGCCCGCAGCAGCCCGGCGCAGAACGCGGCCGGGTAGTAGCGCTTGAACCACGCCGACGCGTACACGAGCAGCGCGAAGGACATCGAGTGCGCTTCGGGAAAGCCGTAGCCGGAGAAGGCGTGGATCTGCTCGAAGATCCGGGTGGCGAGCTCGCGGTCGAGGCCGTTGGCCGCGCAGCCGCGGAAGAACCGCGCCATCAAGGCTTTCATCTTGGCGCTGGACCGCTTGGCGCCCATCGCGCGGCGCAGCTGGTCGGCTTCGGCCGGGGTGAAGCTCGCGACGTCCACCGCCATCTGCATCACCTGCTCCTGGAACAGCGGCACGCCGAGGGTGCGGTCGAGGGACGCGGCCAGCAGCGGGTGCGCGTGTTCCCATTCCTCGTCGCCGCGGCGACGGCGGATGTAGGGGTGCACCGAGCCGCCCTGGATCGGGCCGGGCCGGATGAGGGCGACTTCGACGACGAGGTCGTAGAACTTCCTCGGCCGCAACCGCGGCAGCGTGGCCAGCTGAGCGCGGGACTCCACCTGGAACACGCCGACGGCGTCGGCTTCGCAGAGCATGTCGTAGACCGCCGGATCGGCGAGGTCCAGCTTGCCGATGTCCACAGTGGTCTCGTGGTGTTCGGCGACGAGGTCGATCATGTGGTGCAGCGCCGAAAGCATGCCGAGCCCGAGCAGGTCGAACTTGACCAGCCCGACGGTGGCGCAGTCGTCCTTGTCCCACTGCAGCACGCTGCGGTCCTTCATCGTCGCCCATTCGACGGGGACCACTTCGGACACCGGCTGCTTCGAGATCACCATGCCGCCGGAGTGGATGCCGAGGTGGCGCGGGAAGTCCTCGATCCGCGCGGCCAGGTCGAGGACGTCGGCCGGGATCGCCCCGGCGGCCTGCTGCTTCGTGGCGGCGACCCCGCCCCAGCGATCGACGAGCTTGCCGTAGGCGTCCTGTTGCCCGGGGCTGTGGCCGAGCGCCTTCGCGGCGTCGCGGATCGCCGACGGCGCCCGGTAGGTGATGACGTTGGCGACCTGGGCGGCGTGGAACCGGCCGTGCTTTTCGTAGACGTACTGGATGGCCTCCTCGCGGCGGCCGGACTCGATGTCGACGTCGATGTCCGGCGGCCCGTCCCGCTCCGGCGCGAGGAACCGCTCGAACAGCAGGTTCCACTTCACCGGGTCGGCGTGGCAGATTTCCAGCGCGTAGCAGACCGCGGAGTTCGCGGCCGAACCACGGCCCTGGCACAGGATGTCCGCCTCCCGGCAGAACCGGACGATGTCCCAGACGACGAGGAAGTAGCCGGGGAAGCCGAGCTTCTCGATGACGGCGAGTTCGTGGTCGAGCTGGGCGTAGGCCTTGGGGTGCGCCTCCCGCGGCCCGTAGCGCTTCGCGGCGCCCTGCCAGGTCAGCTCGGTCAGGAACGACATCTCGTCGTGCCCGGCCGGGACGGGGAACGGCGGCAGGTCCGGCGCGACGAGGTTGAGGTCGAACGCCACTTCGACGCCCAGCACGGCGGCCCGGCCGACGGCGCCGGGATACCGGCGCTCGAAGCGGCGCCGCTGCTCCATCCCGGACCGCAGGAACGCCTGCCCCGACGGCGGCCGCCACCCTTCGAGGTCTTCGGTCGACCGCCGCGCCCGCACGGCGGCGACCGCGTCCGCCACGACGGCGTCTTCCGGGCGGGCGTAGTGCACGTTGTTGGACACGACCGTGGGCAGCCGCAGTTCCCCGGCCAGGTCGTCGAGGAGGTCGTTGGCGGCGGCGTCGGCGGGCAGCCGGTGGTCGATCAGCTCGACGGCGATGTGCGACCGCCCGAACCGGTCGACGAGCCGCCCCAGCTCGGCGCGCGCGGCGGCCGGGCCGTGGCGGGTGAGCGCCTGCCGGACGGCCCCCTTGCGGCACCCGGTGAGGACGACGACGTGCCCGGCCAGCTCGTCGGCGAGCTCGTCGAAGTCGTAGACCGGCCGTCCCTTTTCGCCGCCGGCGAGCTGGGCCCGCGAGATGACGCGGCACAGCCGGTGGTAGCCCGCCTGCTGCCGGGCGAGCAGCAGCAGGTGCGAGCCGTGGGGGTCCGGCTCTCCGGCCTGCGGCCCGGGCAGCCCGAGCGACAGTTCGGCCCCGAACCCGACCCGCACCCCGAGCTCCCGCGCGGCGTCGTTGAACCGCACGGCCCCGTACATGCCGTCGTGGTCGGTGAGCACGAGCGCGTCGAGCTCGAGCCGCGCGGCCTCCTCGACGAGCGTCTCGGGGTGGCTCGCACCGTCGAGGAAGCTGAAGTTGGAGTGGACGTGCAGCTCGGCGTAGGGCGCCCGGATCCGGTCCCCGCCGTCGTCCCGGCCACGCCGGTTCCGCAGGTCCTCGGGCGCCCCGCCGTAGCCCTCGCGCTTGCGCGACCACGCCGGGGCGTCGCTGCCGTCCCCGGGAACGGGCGGCCGCCCGGAGGCGATCCGCTCCACTTCGGACCACGGCACGCGCGGATTGTTGAAGGCCAAGGCCGGCTCCCACCGATTTCGCTGTGGGGAAGCCAGCGACTACTGTTCGAACACACGATCGACTACTGTGGTCCGATCCTGCGTCGGGGCGCGGCCGGTGTCAACTGTGGACTGACCGAAGTCATTCGCATCACAGCGATCAGGAAACCCGGAGGCAGGTGATCCAGTAGTCGCCGTCGGTGTCCCTTGCGACACCGTGGGTTTCGCTCGGGAAGCCCGGGAAGTGCCGGTCGAAGTCCTCCAGGGCCCGCAGGTACCGCAGCGTCGGCTCGTCGTGGCCGCCGGCGTTTTCGCCCGGCATCAGGACCGGGATGCCGGGCGGGGTGGTGACGACCTGGGTGGCGACCGTCCGGCCGGCCAGCTCGGCGAGGCGGACCGGCTCGGTGCCGCCGCGCAGCAGGCGCTGGTAGGTCTGCGCCGGGGTGAGCTCCGGGCGGGGCGGGTGGGTGAACGCCGCGTCGAGGAGCGGGATGAGGTCGCTCTTGCGCAGGTGGGCGTGCATCTGGTCGCACAGGTCCCGCAGGGTGAGCTCGCCGTAGCGGGCGGGGTGCGCCTCGACCAGGGCGGGCAGGACGTCGGCCAGGCGCGCGCCGGTGTCGTGGAGTGCCTTGAAGTCGAGGAGCCCGTCGATGAGCGTGCCCCACTTGCCCTTGGTGATGCCCATCGAGAAGAGGATCAAGCACGTGTACGCGTCGGTCTTCTCGACGACGATGCGCCGGGTCTCGAGGTAGGCGGTGAGGATCCGCGCCGGGATGCCGTGCTCGGCCACGGTGCCCGCGGCGTCGGTGCCCGGGCAGGTGACGCTGACCTTGACCGGGTCCAGCAGGCAGTAGCCCGCCTCCAGCCCGGGGAAGCCGTGCCACGACGCGCCGGGTTCGAGGCTCCAGCAGGCGGGCTCGGTGCGCAGCAGCTCCAGCGGGGCGTCCGCGAACGGGTAGCGCTGCCCGGTCTCCGGGTCGCCGACCTCGTCCGGCTGCCAGGTGCCGAAGAACCAGGCGGGCCGGTCCCCGGCGGCGGCGATGCGGCGGCCGATGCGGGCCACCGCCTGCCGGAACCGGATGGCTTCGGTGACGGCCTCGTCGACCAGCCACCGGCCGCCCGGCCCGTCCATCATGCCGGCGGCGACGTCGAGCCCGGCGATCATCGGGTACAGCGGTGACGTCGTCGCGTGCATCATGAACGTCTCGTTGAACTGCCGGTGCTCGACCGGCGACCGGGGCGAGTTCTTGACGTGCAGCATCGCGCTCTGGGACATCGCGGCGAGCAGCTTGTGGGTGGACTGGGTGCTGAACACGGTCGGCCGGACGGTGTCGGGCACCGCGTCACCGTCGACGGCCATGCCGTAGCGGCGGGCGTAGAGCGGGTGGAACCGGGCGTAGGCGAACCACGCCTCGTCCAGGTGCAGCCGCGGCACGCTGGCCCCCAGCAGCTCGGCGACGCGGACCGCGTCGTAGCACAGGCCGTCGTAGGTCGAGTTGGTGATGACCGCGTACACCGGATCCGGCGCGGCGGCTCCGGCCGCGAGCGGGCTGGCCGGCAGGAGCTCGGCGACGGCTTCGCGGGCCAGCGCGGCGGGCGGGATCGGGCCCATCAGCCCGTAGCCGTTGCGCGTCGGCACGAGGTAGACCGGACGCCCGCCGGTCAGCGTCAGCCCGTGGTAGATCGCCTTGTGGCAGTTGCGGTCGACGAGCACCAGCTCGTCGGTGGCGACGCTGGCGTGCAGGGCGATGCGGTCGCCGGTGGAATCGCCGTGCAGCACGAAGTACGTCAGGTCGGCGCCGAAGATCCGGGCGGCGTTGCGCTCGGCGTCGCCGATGGGCCCGGTGTGCTCGAACAGCGAGCCCAGTTCCGCCACGGAAATGGAAAGGTCGGTGCGGAACAGCCGTTCACCGTAGTAGTCGAACAGCGCCCGCCCGACCGGCGATTTCAGGAACGCCACGCCGCCGGCGTGGGCCGGGGTGTGCCAGGAGTATTCGTGGGTGTCGTCGAACCGGCGGAGTTCCCGGAAGAACGGCGGCAGGATTTCGTCCCGGTACCGGCGGGCGGCCACGCCGATCCGGCCGGCGATGAACCCCGGCGTGTCCTCCAGCAGCCACACGTACCCGCAGATCACTTCGGAGACCCACAGCGGCAGGTCGTCCACCGACGCCGAGGTGGTCACCAGGAACACCGGCAGCCGGGTGAACCGGCCGACCAGCGCTTTCAGCACGGCTTCGGCGGCTGCTTCGCCGTCCCCCAGGTCCCAGCTCACGAGGGCGGCGGCGAGATCGGCCCGGGTCTGCACGACGGCCAGCGCGTCCTCACCGGTGCCGGCGCGCACGACCTCGTGCCCCTCGTCGGCGAGGTGCTCGCAGATCCGCGCCAGCTGCCCGGCGGGTACCGAATCCGGCGGGATTTCGGTCAACGCCAGCAGAACCGTCGAACCGGCCACGTCGGATTCCTTTCCCGGAGATCCTTTCGGTTATAGCCGCCGTCCGGTGGCGGCGTCGATCGGCCGGACGTCTGACCCGTCCTGTTCTTTCGAGTCATTTCGCGACCGAAATGGTGCCTGCCGGTAGCGCTTCATCACGCTTTCGTGGCGGCGGCTAGTCGTAGCAACCCTCGACCGTCCACTGTGGATTATCGCCGATCGTGGCGCTGAGCAGGAGCGCGATGTCGCCGTCTTCCGCGGTGTCGCCCTCCAGCACCACCTGGACGCGGGCGAGGGGCCGCTCGCCGCGGCGGCCGGGCAGGGCCGGGTGCACCACCCACGGGCCGGCCGAGCCGATGACCCGCCGAGGCGGTCCCCCGTCGACGGCGACCGTTGACGGCGGGTAGCCGAGCTCGCCACGCGCGGTGCAGCGGACGACGTCACCGACCGCGTCGAGCACCTCGGCCGGCACCGGGCGGGGCGGCACGACCGTCGGCGAGGGCGCGGGCAGCCGTCCCGGCCAGGGCCGGTCCGCGGCGAGCGGGCGGCGCGGCTCGCCCCACGGGATGAGCCGGACGCGTTCGGCCGGGCCGCGGCCACCGTCCAGCAAAGGGGTGACGACCGCGTCCGGGCCCAGCAGGCCCTGGATGCGGACCAGGGCGCGGCCGGCGCGTTCGGCGGCGTCGGCGTCGCGGCCCACCGAGCCCAGCTGCAGCTGCAGTGCCTGGCCGCCGACGACCTCTTCGGGGTCGAGACGCAGCCGGACGATGCCGGCGGTCGGCCGGTCCCGCGTGGTGAGCCAGCCTTCGCACTGCCACCGGACGCGGTCGGCCGTCGTGCGGGCGGTGAGGGGCTCGGCACAGCGCCAGACGCGTACGCGCTCTTCGCCCGCTTCGGTGACGGCGACGATGGCCAGGCGTGTGCAGGCGAGACCGTGGTTCGCGAGCCCGGCGAAGAAGCGCTCGCCGAGGGTCTTCGCGACGAAGGCGGCTTCGTCGACCCTTGCCAGAGGGGTTTCGAAAGTTTCGGTGACGGTCAGGTCCGGCGGGAGGGCGCGGCGCAGCGGCGGGCGTTCGGAGAGGCCGCGGGCGAGCCGGTGGGCGGCGACGGCGTCTTTCGGGAACCGGCCGGCGACGTCGCGTTCGGCCAGCGCGGCGAACGCACCGAGGGTGCGCAGGCCGAGCCGCTTGAGCAGGTCGACGAGCTCACCGCGGTCCTCACCCGGCTGGTTCAGCTCGGTGATCGAGAGCGGCGCGAGGAACCCGCCCGCCCGGCCCCGCGGAACGAGCGCCGACCGGCGGGCGGCGAGGGTGGCGGCGAACAGCCCGTCGGCGACGCCGACCTGGCATTCGACCCCGGCCCGGGCGGCGACTTCGTCGATGAGCAGCTCGGCGAGGGCGGCCTCCCCGCCGAAGTACCCGGCGGCACCGTCGACGGGCACGGCGACCAGCCCGGGCCGCACGACTTCGACGCCAACGGCCTGCGCTTCGACGGCGGCGGCCACGGGTTCGAACAGCCGGGCGTCGCGATCGGGATCGTGCTGGTGCACCACGAGTTCCGGACAGCGCGACTGGGCATCCCGCCGCCGCATCCCCCGCCCGACGCCGCTGTGCCGCGCGGAGGCGGAGCAGGCCACGACGCGATTGCCGGAGAAGACGGCGGCGGGCGAGGTGGGCGGGGACCCGGCAGCGGCCCCGGCGGCGACGACCGGCCAGTCCGGGCACCACAGCACGAGCAACCGTGGCGCATCGGTCATCCGGCGGCCCGCTCCTGCGGCCGGGGTGCGGTCACCGTGGGAAGAGGGCGCGCGGACGGCGGCGGGGTCATGCGCGAGACCGGAACTCGCGTGAGCGGAACCGGAACTCGCGTGATCCGGGCCGGAACTCGCGTGGTCATCCCGCGCCCGCGCCCCGGCCGCGCCGGCACTCGCCGCGGCGCCCGGGTCATCCGGCCACCTCGACCAGCCGCCGCTCGCGCGGACCGCCGCCCGTCACCGTTCCGTCCGGGCCCGGCAACAGCAGCCCCACCGACGACGAGCGGGCCGCCGCGCCTCGGCCGCGGCTGGTCGCCACCACGTCACGCGCCCGCAGGTGACCGTGGCCGTCCTGGGTCAAGCCGTGCCAGCGCCGTCCCGACACCTTGAGCTCCAGGTCCGCTCCCGGCCACGCGCCCGCCGTCAGCAGGACCGTTCCCCGGTTGCGGACCCGGTCCGCCAGCCGGCGAGCCGTCTGCGGCGACACCGAAGCCGGGCCGAGGACCACCAGGTCGAAGCCGTCGACCAGCGCCGACAGCACCGCCACCAGCTCCGTACCCGGGTTCGGCACCAGCGCCACCCGCTCCAGGTCGACGCCGAGCTCCGCCGCCGCGGCCAGGCCCAGGTCCGGCAGGGCCGCCACCGCCGCCCAGGACCCGTTGCGGGTCGCCGCCGCGAGGAGGGCCAGCACCAGGGACCGCGCCCCGCGCACCGCGACCGTGCTGCCGCGCCGCAAGCCGCCGCCGGGGAGCAGGCGGGCCAGCTCCGGCAGCACCGTCAGGACGTCCGGTCCCGGCTCACGCAGCTGCGCGGCCGTGCGGAGCCCCGGGATGGCCGTGAGCGCCTCCGGCACCGCCACCACCGCTCACCTCCAGCACCACGTACTCGTACCGGAGACGCCTCCCGGCGAACCCAGACTTATCGAACACTTGTTCGCATAGTGCGAGACGCGCGGCCCGCTGTCAAGCCGGGGATCAGCTCCGGGGGAGGACGCCGCTGACGTACCGCACGTCGCCCGTGCGCAGGTCGTCGTCCCCCAGCGACGCGAGGCCGTGGGCGGCGAGCAGCGCGCGGACGGTCTCCCCCTGCACCACCCAGCCGAGCCCGGCCAGGTACGGCCCCGCTTCGTGGCGTTCACCGTAATAGCGGAGCCGCGCCATGTCCGTGTCGAAGCTCTCCTCGCGCCAGCGTCCGGAGATCCGGTTCAGGCCTTCCCGGGTCTTCTCCTCGTCGCCCGGCCGCTGGTTGGGCCGGCTCTCGGTCGCCACCCGGCTGCCCGGCGCGCTCAGCTCGGTGATGGTGTCCAGCAGCCGGTCCTGCGCCTCGGGTGGCAGGTAGCCGAGCAGGCCTTCGGCGCTCCACGCGGTCGGGCGCGCCGGGTCGAAGCCGGCGGCGCGCAGCGCGGCGGGCCAGTCCTCGCGCAGGTCGGCGGCCACCACCCGCCGGTCGGCCGTGGGCTCGGCCCCCAGCCCGGCCAGGGTGCGGGTCTTGAACTCCAGAACCTGCGGCCGATCGAGCTCGTACACCACCGTCCCGGCGGGCCACGGCAGCCGGTACGCGCGCGAGTCCAGCCCCGCCGCCAGGATCACGGCCTGCGTGAGACCCGCCTCGGCGAAGAACTCGTCGTAGAACTTCGTCCGGACCTTGGCCACGTCGATCCACACCTGCTCGACCAGGTCGCCGGGCACCGCTTCGCCGCTCGCCAGCCGGGTGAGGACGTCGACGCCGACCGCCCGCACGAGCGGTTCGGCGAACCGGTCGTCGATCAGCGACGGATCCGCGCGGGTCGCCATCGCCCGCACCGCCGCGGCCATCGTGGCGGTCGCGCCGACGCTCGACGCGAGGTCCCAGGTGTCGCCGTCATGCCGGGCAGTCATCCCCGGATTCTGCCCGATCCCTGTGACGCGGATCGCGGTCACACCCCCGTCCGCCGCCTCGTCCAGGGGGTGAAGCGAGAAAAGAGGACGAGATGCGCCGGATCCTGATCGTCGGCGGTGGTTACGCCGGTTTCCACGCCGCCCGGAAGCTCGAGAAGAAGCTGCGTCGCGGGGAGGCCGAGGTCACCCTCGTCGACCCGCGGCCCTACCTCACCTACCAGCCGTTCCTGCCCGAGGTCGTGGCCGGCTCGGTCGAGGCGCGGCACGCCGCCGTGTCGCTGCGGCGGCACCTGCGCCGCACGCACGTCATCGCCGGGAAGGTGACCGCCATCGACCACGCCCACCGCGTCGTCACCGTGCAGCCCGCCGACGGCGATCCCCGCGAACTGGGCTACGACACCATCGTCGTGACCGCCGGGGCCGTCACGCGGACCCTGCCCGTGCCGGGCATCGCCGACCAGGCCATCGGCCTCAAGCACGTCGAAGAGGCGGTCGCGATCCGCGACCGGCTGCTCACCGCGTTCGACCGCGCCGCCGCGCTGCCCGCAGGACCTCAGCGGCGGAGGCTGCTCACCGTCACCTTCGTCGGCGGTGGTTTCTCGGGCGTCGAGGGCTTCGGCGAGCTGCTGTCGCTGGCGACGGCTCTGCTCAAGCGCTACCCCGAACTGCACCGCGGCGAGCTGCGGTTCCACCTCGTCGAGGCGTCGGGCCGCATCCTGCCCGAGGTCACCGACCGGCCGGGCCGCTGGGTCGTGCGGGAACTGGAGCGGCGCGGTGCCCGTGTCCACCTGAACACCCTGGTGACGTCGGCGGAGAACGGCCACGTGACGCTTTCGACCGGCGAGGAGTTCGATGCGGAGCTGATCGTCTGGACCGCAGGCAACGGCGCCAACCCGGTCGTCGGCCGGCACACCGACCTCCCGGTCGACGAACGCGGGTACCTCGTCGTGCGGCCGGATCTGCGGGTCGAGGGCGTGACCGATGCCTGGGCCGCCGGGGACGACGCCGCGGTGCCCGACCTGGCCTCGCCGGTTCCGGGCGCGCGGACCGTGCCCAACGCCCAGCACGCGTACCGGCAGGGAAAACTGCTGGCCCGCAACATCATCGCGACGCTGCGCGGCCGGGCCCCGAAGCCGTACGTGCACCACAGCCTGGGCGCCATCGCGACCCTCGGCCTCGGGCGCGGGATCTTCCAGTACAAACAGCTGGTCCTCAAAGGACTCCCGGCGTGGCTGATGCACCGCGGCTACCACGTGCTCGCCGTGCCCACCTGGGAACGCAAGGTCCGGGTGCTCGCGGTCTGGCTGACGCAGGCGCTGTTCGGCCGCGACATCCTCAGCCTGGCCTCGGTGCAGCACCCGCGGGAGGCCTTCGTGGCGGCGGGCCGCACCGTCGCCGGTGCGGCCCGCCGTGCGGAAGATCAGCCCGCGAAGGGGCTGGCGTCGATCGAACAGGTCTGGCCCGCCGCGGGGAAGGTTCCCGAGATCAGGTAGTCCCGCTTGACCTTTTCGGTGCACGTGCTCGGCACGTACATCGAGGAGTGGCCGTAGCCCTCGGTCACGAACACGCGCGCCCGCGCCAGTTCCGCGGCGCCGTCGCGGGCGCCGTGCAGCGGGGTGGACGGGTCGTAGCGGTTGTTCAGCACGAGGATCTCCGCCGACGTCGGGCGGTTCCACGGGCCCGTGTAGCGGTCGGTGTCCTGCGCCTTCCAGAACGCGCAGCTCATCATGTCCAGCACCGCGATCCGCCCGAAGTACGGCACGCGCTGGTCTTCTGACTCGGCGTAGCGGCTGTAGACCGCCGGGTCGGTGGGCACGTCGCTGTCGGAGCACTGGATGGCGTTGAACGATTCGGTCCGGTTCGAAACGTACTGCTCGCCCTTGACAGCCGCGGTGCGCAGAGCCGGCGTGGCCGGAGCGTCGTACAGACGCTGCAGCAGCGCGGCGATGTCCGCCCAGCCCCGCGAGTCGGACAGGTCGGCGGCCGCGTTGATGATGCCCGAGTAGGTCCACGTTTCGCCGTCGCTGACGATCGGCGCCTGCTTGGCGCGCGCCGTGAGCGCCGCCCACTTGGCCTTCGGGTCACCCGAAGAGAACGCGCACTTCGGGCCGGCTTCGGTGCACAGCCGCAGGAACTGCTCGAAGGTCTGCGCGATGCCGGTCGCGACGTCCTGCCGGGTGTCCAGCGGGACGCTCTTGCCGTTGCCGTTCTGCCCGGTCGAGTTGCCGGCGAAGTCCATGGTGCCGTCGAACACCATGGCCCGGATCCGGTTCGGGAACAGGTTCGCGTAGGTCGCCCCGAGCTGCGTCCCGTAGGAAATGCCGTGGTAGTTCAGCTTCGGGTCGCCGACCGCGCGGCGCAGCAGCTCCAGGTCACGCGCGGTGTTCGCCGTGGAGACGTGCTCGAGGATGGGGCCGGCCTTCGCCGAGCAGCGGTCGGCGAGTTCCTTCGACTTGGCGTAGAAGGCCGTGTTGCCGCTCGGGTCGCCCGGCATCTCCGGGAACGACCCGAAGAAGTCCTGCTGCTCGGCCAGGGTGTCGAAGCACCGGACCGCCGTGCTGTTGGCGATCCCGCGCGGGTCCCAGGAGACCAGGTCGAACCGGGCGCGCAGTTCGTCGGAGAACAGCCACGGCCACTTGCCGCGCTCCCGCAGCCGCTGCAGGCCGGACGCGCCGGGGCCGCCGAAGTTGACGAACAGCGAACCGATCCGGTGCTTCTGGTCGGTGGCGGGCAGCTTGATGAGCGCGAGGTCGATCTTCGCGCCGTACGGCCGGTCGTAGTCCAGCGGCACGGAAGCCTTGGAGCACTGGAAACCGTCGGCGCAGTCCGTCCAGCTCAGCTGCGGCGTCGGCACGCTGTCGATGGAGGCCGGTGCCGCGGACGCGACCGCCGGTCCCGCCGCGACGGCCATCGAGACACCGAGCGCGACGACCACGCCGCGCACGATGCCTCCCCCAGAAAGTCGGCGCACGAATAGTCCCTTCGGAGAGGAAACGATCACTTCGCCTCCACAGACGGACGAGGAGGTGGCGAGGTTGAGTCCGGGTCCCGGAAAAGATCACTGGCCCACAGCGGCCCTAATTAGCTATAGTACTAGTCATCTAGTTAAATGGAGTTGCCGATGATCGAGTTCCACCTGGACGCCAGGTCCGGCTTGTCGCCGTACCAGCAGCTGGTCCAGCAGGTGCGGCACGCGCTGCGCCTCGGCCTGTTGTCCGAGGGAGACCAGCTCCCGAAGGTCAAGGACGTGGTCGCGAGCCTCGCGATCAACCCGAACACCGTGCTGAAGGCCTACCGCGAGCTGGAGCACGACGGCCTGGTCGCGGCCCGGCCCGGCGTCGGCACGTTCGTGACGGCGACGCTGAACGGCGGCGCTTCGTTCGCCGTGCTCGGACCGCTGCGGCGCGACCTGCGCCGGTGGCTTTCCCAGGCGCGCAAGGCGGGCCTCGACGAGGAGAGCATCGAAGCCTTGTTGATGTCCACGTTTCGCGACTCCGCCAGAGAGGACATAGCGTGAGCGTGCTGATAGCCCAAGGACTGGGCAAGACATACAAGCGCAAGCAAGCGCTTACCGGATGCACGCTGGAGATCGAGGCCGGTCACGTCACCGGGCTCGTCGGCCCGAACGGCGCCGGCAAGTCGACGCTGCTCAACATCGCGGCCGGCATGCTGGAACCGACGACCGGCACGATCGAGGTGTGCGGCGGGGTGCCGGGCAGCGGCCCGGAGCAGCTGGCGAAGGTCGGGTACGTCGCCCAGAACACCCCCGTCTACAGTGCACTGTCCATCGAGGAGCACCTGCGGCTCGGCGCCCACCTCAACCCGCGCTGGGACGCCTCGCTCGCCGAAAAGCGCGTCGAACGGCTCGGGCTGGACCCGAAGCAGCACGCCGGCAAGCTCTCCGGCGGCCAGCGCGCCCAGCTGGCACTCACGCTCGGCATCGCCAAGCGCCCCGAACTGCTGCTGCTCGACGAACCGGTCGCCGCGCTGGACCCGCTGGCGCGCCGCGAGTTCCTCCAGGACCTGATGGAAGCCGTCGCCGAGCACGGGCTTTCCGTCGTGATGTCCTCGCACCTGGTCAACGACCTCGAGCGGGTCTGCGACCACCTCGTCGTGCTGGTGGCCTCGCAGGTCCGCGTGATCGGCGAGGTGGAGACGCTGCTCGCCACGCACCACCGGCTCTCCGGGCCGCGCCGTGACCTCGACACACTGCCGGCCGACCAGCACGTCGTCTCGGCGACGCACACCGACCGCCAGACCACCGTCCTCGTCCGCACCGAGGCGCCGATCCTCGATCCCACGTGGACGGTCGGGCAGCTCGGGCTGGAGGACCTCGTCCTCGAATACATGAGCAACCCCACCGCCGCCCGCCCCGCCCTGGAGGTCCTCCGATGACGTGGCTGACCTGGCGCCAGTTCCGCGTTCCCGCCTTGTCGGTGTTCGCGGGCCTGCTCGCCATCGCCGTCGTGCTCGCGATCACCGGGCCGGAACTGGTGGGCCGCACGAGCTTCTCCGACGAGGACGTCCTCTTCCAGGGGACCATCCTGGCGCTGTACCTGCTGCCCGCGGTGATCGGCGTCTTCTGGGGCGTCCCGATGATCACCCGCGAGCTGGAGAGCGGCACGCACAGCCTGGTGTGGAACCAGACCGTCACGCGCAAGCGGTGGCTCACCACCAAGCTCGGGTTCGGCCTGCTCGCCGCGATGCTCGCCGCCGCGGTGCTGAGCGTGGCGGTGTCGTGGTGGGCGAGCCCGATCGACGCGCTCTCCGCGCAGCAGACCGACCGCGGCATGATGCCGCGCATCGCGCCCGTCGTGTTCGGCGCACGCGGCATCGTCCCGATCGGTTATGCGGCTTTCGCCCTCGCGCTCGGCGTCGCGGTCGGGATGCTGCTGAAGCGGACCGTGGCCGCCATGGCGATCACGCTCGTCACGCTCGCCGCCGTCCTGTTCCTGGTGCCGACGTTCGTGCGGCCGTACCTCATCCCTCCGGAACAGGTGACTCTCCCGATCGTCGGCGAGTACGTCACGAACATCACCGGCGACGACAAGCGGGGGATCACGGAGATCGGCGTGCGGAAGCCGGCCGGGTCGTGGGAATTGGGGAACGAAACCCTGGACCCGGCCGGAAACGTGGCCGACCCGCTGCCGTCGTTCGTGCAGGACTGTTCCCCTCGGCTCGACCAGGGGCCGCCGCCGGAACGCGGCATGCTGGAAGCGTGTGTGGCCCAGCTGGGCGCACACGGCTACCAGCAACGCGTGACCTTCCAGCCCGGTTCCCGGTTCTGGCCGCTGCAGTGGCTCGAACTCGCGCTCTACCTCGCGATGACCGCCTTGCTCACCTGGTTCTGCTTCCGCCGTCTCCGCCACCTGTCCTGACGAATTCCGACTGGGGGAATCATGCGCACTCTCGCGGTAGCCACCGCACTCACTCTGGCTCTGTCCGCGTCGCCCGCTTCGGCGGCCACGACGCCGTACCTGCCCCGTCCGACCGGCCACTCGCCCGTGGGCGTCACCACACTGTCCTTTGTGGATAAATCGCGGCCCGATCCGTGGGTGCCGTCGGTGCCCTACCGGGAGCTGATGGCCTCCCTCTTCTACCCGGCGACCTCGGGAGGAGGGCCGAAGAAGCAGTACATGACTCCGCTCGAGTCGGAACGCAACCTCGAACGGCAGAACATCCCGGGCCTCCCGCTCGACGTCTTCAGCACGGTCCGGACGAACGCCGTCGTCGACGCGCGCCCGGCCGGGCGGTGGCACAGCCTGCCGCTGGTCGTGCTGTCCCCCGGCTGGACCCAGCCGCGGGTGACGCTCACCGCGCTGGCCGAAGACCTCGCCAGCCGCGGGTACGCCGTGGTGGCGATCGACCACACCTACGAAAACCGCGCCACCACCTTCCCCGACGGCCACGTCACCGGCTGCGCCGCCTGCGAGGTCGACGACCAGCCGGGGTTCTGGGAGAAGTTCGCGCGGGTCCGGTCGAAGGACACGTCGTTCGTGCTCGATTCCCTGCTCGCTTCGAAGTGGGGCGCGCTGATCGACCCGCAGCGGATCGGCATGACCGGCCACTCCGCGGGCGGCGCGATCACCACCCAGGCGATGCTGGCCGATCCCCGGATCCGGGCCGGCGCCGACCTCGACGGGAGCGTCCACGTCCCGATCCCGGCGTCCGGGCTCTCCCGGCCCTTCCTGTTCGTGGGCAGCATGGACAACTACACGCCGGGCGCGCCGGGTCCGTACGACGACTGGGAAACGGACTGGACCCACCTGACCGGCTGGAAGCGCTGGATCATGGTGTCCGGCACGGTGCACGCGTCGTTCACCGACCTCGGCGTGCTCGCCGAGCAGCTGGGCGTTGACCTCGGCGACTCGATCGACCCGTACCGCGCGCTGACCATCACGCGCAACTACGTAAGCGCTTTCTTCGACCAGCACCTGCGCTGCCGTCCGCAGCCGCTGCTGGCCGCGCCCTCGCCCGCTTACCCGGAAGTGACGTTCATCGGATGAGAATCAAGAGTCTTATGGTCATCACCGCCCTGACCCTCGCGCTGACGTCGCCGTCCGCGTCGGCGGACCCGGCGCTCACGCTGGCGAAGCCGACCGGCGACCGGCCCGTCGGCACCACCGCCCTGCACCTGAAGGACACTTCGCGGCCCGATCCGTGGGTGCCTTCGGTGCCCTACCGCGAACTGATGGTGTCCCTCTTCTACCCGGCCGCTCCGGCGAACGGGCCGACGAAGCAGTTCATGTCCGAAGCCGAGGCGAAAGCCGTCTTCGACGAAGCGGGTATCAGGGGCATCCCCCCGTCGGTGATGACGACGGTGCACACCGACGCCGTCGTCGACGCGAAGCCAGCCGGGCGCGGCCTGCCTGCCGTCGTCCTGTCCCCCGGCTTCAAGCGGCCCCGCGCCGAGCTGACGTCGCTGTCCGAAGACCTGGCCAGCCACGGCTACCTGGTCGTCCTGGTCGACCACACCTACGAGAACGTGGCCACCACCTTCCCGGACGGCCGGGTCACCGGCTGCGCGGCCTGCGGCCGCTACGACCTCGAGTTCTGGCAGAAGCTGGAGCGCGGCCGGGCGAAGGACGTGTCGTTCGTCCTGGACTCGATGGCGCACTCGAAGTGGGCGCCGCTGCTCGACGTCTCGCGGATCGGCATGGCCGGGCACTCCGTCGGCGGCGCGAGCACGATCGGCACCATGGTGACCGATCCGCGGATCAAGGCCGGGATCGACATCGACGGCACCACCGACGACCCGCTGCTCGCGCCGGGGCTCGACCGGCCGTTCCTGTTCCTGGGCCGGGCGAACATGTACTCACCGGGTACCGGCGACGAAGCCGCGTCCTGGGAACGGGACTGGAAGCAGCTGAAGGGCTGGAAGCGCTGGCTCACCGTGGCCGGAATGGCGCACCCGTCGTTCACCGACATCGGCCTGGTCGGTGAGCAGCTCGGCATCGACTTCGGGGCGACCACCCCGGCGGTGCGCGGGCAGGCGATCACCGCGGCGTACGTCCGGGCGTTCTTCGACCAGCACCTGCGCGGCCGGCCGCAGCCGCTGCTGGACCAGCCGTCCGCGCGGTACCCGGAAGTGGCCTTCGCCCGGACGTCGACGCCGTACCTGCCCGCCCCGACCGGCGACCGGCCGGTGGGCAGCACGGCGGTGTACCTGAAGGACACCTCGCGGCCCGACCCGTGGGTGCCTTCGGTGCCCTACCGGGAGCTGATGGTCACGCTCTTCTACCCGGCCGCTTCGGCGAAGGGCCCGAAGACGCAGTACGTGACGCCGGCGGAGTCGGCGGCGTTGCTGCGGGGCAGCGGCCTCGACGTGCCCGCCGACCTGCTCACGACGATGGTGACCAACTCGGTCGCCGACGCCCGGCCCGCCGGGCGCGGGCTGCCGCTGGTCGTGCTGTCGCCGGGCTACACCAAGCCCCGCGCCACGCTGACCGCGCTCGCCGAGGACCTGGCGAGCCACGGGTACGCGGTGGCGGTGATCGGCCACACCTACGAGAACACCGGCCAGAGCTTCCCGGACGGGCACTTCGCCGGGTGCGCGTCCTGCGAAGTCCCGCACGACAACGACGATTTCTGGCAGAAGCTGGAACTCGGCCGGGCCGCCGACGTCTCGTTCGTGCTGGACTCGCTGACCCGCTCCCGGCCGGGCCTGATCGACCCGGAGCGGATCGGCATGGCGGGGCACTCCATGGGCGGCGCCAGCACCATCCCCGCGATGGTCGCCGACCACCGGATCAAGGCCGGGATCGACATCGACGGGGCCACGAAGGTCCCGCTGACCGCACCCGGGCTGGCGCGGCCCTTCCTGTTCGTCAACCACGAGCAGGTGCCGAAGTGCGCGCCCGGCAACACGGACTGGGAACGGGACTACGCGCAGATGACCGGGTGGAAGCGGTGGATCGAGGTGGCGGGCACGCAGCACGCGTCGTTCACCGACGTCGGGCTGCTGGCCGAGGAGTTCGGCGTCCCCCTCGACGGCCCGAACGCGGCGGCGCGGGCGAGTGAGATCACGCGGACGTACGTCAACGCGTTCTTCGACCAGCACCTGCGTGGTGAGGCCCGGCCGGTCCTGGACCAGCCGGGCTACCCGGAAGTCTCGTTCTGCCGCTGAGAGCGCCCTGCCGCGGCTGGTCGTGAGTGGTAAGGAGGGTTCTAACCCGCCTTACCACTCACGACGGCCGCGGCAGGGTCAGCGGTCGAGGCCGAGGAACGAAATCGCGTACGCCAGCTGGCCGGTCATCGGCAGCTGGTGCCCGACGCCGGCGATACTGACGCCCTCCACCGTGGCCTGCGTGCTCGTGTTGCCGTACCGGGTCCGCGTCCACGACGACTGCGGGTGGTCGGTGTAGGCCGGGGTCTGGCTCAACCCGTTCAGGTTGGTCCACTGCTTGATCTCTTCCCCGAAGTTCGGGTACGCCAGCGTGGTGTCGGTGGTGCCGTGCCACAGCTGCATCCGCGGGTAACGGCCGGTGTAGCCCGGATACATCGACCGGGCCAGGTCGCCCCACTGCTGCGCGGTCTTGATCGACTTTCCGCCCGAGCAGGTGCTGTTCCACAGCGAGCCGTTCGTGGTGGCGAAGCACCCGGCGGGCACGCCGGAGAACGCCGAGGCCGCGGAGAACACGTCGGGGTACTGGGCGGCCAGCACGTTCGTCATCATCGCCCCGGAGGAGAACCCGCTGACCACGACCCGCGCCGGGTCGACGTTGTACCGGGACTTGGCGTAGGCGACCATGGACACGATCCCGGTCGAGTCACCGCCACCGTTGCGCCGCAACGCGTTCGGCGTCGAGACGTCGAAGCACTTCTCGCTGCGGGTCGCTTCCGGCAGCACCATAACGTACCCGTAGCGGTCGGCGGCGGTGACGTAGTCCTTGCCGTTCCAGCCGAAGATCGAACTCGCCGAACCGCCGCAGTAGTGCACCAGCACCAGCAGGGCCGGCTTGGCCGCCACCCGGTCGGGGACGTAGACGTACATGTTCAGGTTCGTCGGGTTGTTGCCGAAGTTGGTCACCCTGGTCAGCGCGGCCGCCTGGGCGGGCGCGGCCAGGCCGGTGACCATGACCACCAGGGCCAGCAGGACACCCAGCATCCGTTTCATCGCATCTCTCCTTTACGCCGCACCGAAAGCGGCACGCGGGTTGCCGATGCTGCCCGGCACCGACCGCAGGGCGGTGTACCAGACGACGGCCATCTTGTCGTAGCCGGCGGCGTTCGGGTGGACGCCGTCGGGCAGGTCGGCGGCGGACACCGCGCTGTGCATGTTCACCAGGTGCACGCGCTTGCCGGCGTTCACCTTGCTCTGCACGATCCCGGGCAGCGCGTTGTTGAACGTCCGCACCGCGGCGTCCCCGCTCGCCCACCCGATCGGGATGAGCTGGGCGACGAAGACGTCGGCGTTCGGCGCGGCGGCGGTGAGGTGGTCGATCAGCGTGGACAGCCGTCCGGGCGCGCCGGCGACGTTGTAGTTCTGCAGCACGTCGTTGGTGCCGATGTGCAGCAGCACCGAACGCGGGTTGTAGGTCCGCATCCAGCCGGTGACGTTCGCGTCGATCTGGTCGATGCGCCAGCCCGGGTGCCCTTCGTGGTCGTGGTCCCAGAGACTGGCGGGGCCGTTGAACTGCGAGCCGACGAAGTCGTTGGTGTAGCGGCCCGCGGCCAAGCGCTGCCACAGGCCGATCCGGTACCCGCCGGGCACGCCCGTGCCGTAGGTGATCGAATCGCCCAGCGGCATGATCCGCACGCCGCCGTTCGACTCCGCTTCGGCGACACCGGTCAGGCCGGTAAACGCGATCGCCGCGGCCACCGCGGCGGCCAGGAACCTTTTCATCGTCGCCTCCGGTATTTCACAGAGCCTCCTGGGGACAGGGAGAACTGATCCGGCGGCGGCCGAAACTTTCGCCGGCGGACCAGAAATTCGACGGATTCGCGAAACTTTCGTTATCCTGTTAGCGATAACATTCGATTCCGGACCAGCTTAAACCCGCATGCCGCTCGATGACAACGTCCGATGACGGACCGGTCACCCGCCGCGAGGCTTTATCGTCTACTGTGGACAGATGTGGTGGGGAAGCGCTTCCGGGCGGTCCGCCGGGTCAGCCGTGGCCGGGGTGCCCCGAACCGGCCGCGCGCAGCCCGACGATCGGCAGCTGCCGGGCCATCCGAGCGCGTGCCTCGGCGCTGCCGTCGTAGGGCCGGCCGAGGAGCTTGCCCAGCACGCAGTGGAGGACCGGCCGCGCCCACCGGTTGCGGTGCTCGTACCGGGCGAAGACCTCGACGGCTTCGGCCTCGCTCAGCACCCGGTGGCGCGGCGCGAACCGGCGCGCACCGATGACGACCTCGACCGGCGGCCGCGCGCGGATGTTGCGGAACCAGTCCGCGCCCTCCCCCAGCCCGGCGACGACGAAGTATTCGCCGTCCCGGGCACCGGCGACCTCGAGCACCGTGCGGTACGCGCGCCCCGACCGCCGTCAGCCGGCGCAGGACCGCCGCGGCCGCGGGAATTTCGCCGGGACTCAGCGCGCGGTGCAGCAGGAGCCCGTCGACCGCGGCCACCAGCACCGCCGCCGCGGCGCCCGCGTCCGGCACGCCCCAGCCGCCGAGCCGGTCCGCGAGACGTGCGCGCAGGCCGTCGACGAGCTCCCCGATGCCCCGGCGCAGCGCCTCGTCCCGGGTCGCGGCCAGGTAGGCCTCGAGGAACACCAGCGACAGCGGGTCGGTGCCGGTGTACCCCTCGACCGAGCCGAGCACCGCCTGGACGGACGCGAAGTGGTAGTGCACGACGCTGGGCGTGACCCCGGCGCGCTCGGCGAGGACCCGGGTGCTGACCGCGGACCAGCCGCGTTCCGGCACGAGGTCCACGGCCGCCTGTCACCAGGTGGGGTGGGTCGTGACGCCGCCGTCGACGACCAGGTCGTGGCCGGTGATCCAGGACGCGAGCGGCGAAGCCAGGAACACGCACGCGTTGCCGACGTCGGCGGGCGTGCCCAGCCGGCCCAGCGGGGCCGCGCGGCGCCACCGGTCGACGCCCTCCGGCCAGTCCTCCTCCAGCCCCGGCCGCGAGATCAACCCCGGCGACACCGTGTTGACGCGGATCCCGCGCGGCCCGTACTCCAGCGCCGCGCCGCGGGCGTGCATGACCAGCGCCGCCTTGGCCGCGCTGTAGTGGACGTGGCCGGGCGCGGGCTGCCGGGCCTCGATCGACGCGATGTGCGTGACGCTCCCGCCGTCGCCCATCAGCCGCACCGCGGCCTGGGTGCAGGCGAACGCGCTGGTCAGGGTGGCGTCCAGCATCGCCCGCCAGCGCTGGATCGTCAGCCCGTCGAGGGCTTCGACCGGCTGGATGCCGGCGTTGTTCACCAGCGCGTCGAGCCGGCCGCCCCACTCCGCGACGGCGTCGAGCAGGGCGTGGTCGCCGGTGAGTTCGGCGGCGAACGCCCGGGCCCGCCCGCCGGCCGCTTCGATCGCCGCGACGACGTCGTCGGCCGCACCCGGACGGCGGTGGTGCACCGCCACGGCCGCGCCCGCTTCGGCGAACCGCAGCGCGATCCCGCGGCCGATCACCCCGGAAGCGCCGGTGACGCAGGCGACCGTGCCGGACAGGTCGGGGAGGCCGGACGCGGGAGGCACCGGCCGAGCGTAGCTGCCCACCCCGGATCCGTCGTAGGTTGTGGGACATGGCCAAGACCCGGAAGTTCGCCGAGCTGCTGCAGACGCAGATCCGCCACGAGTTCACCGCCGCCCAGCAGTACATCGCCCTCGCCGTCTGGTTCGACGCGCGCGACCTGCCACGGCTGGCCAAGCGCTTCTACCGGCAGGCGATCGAGGAGCGCAACCACGCGCTGGCGATGGTGCGCTACCTGCTGGACCGCGACGAGCCGGTGGCCATCCCGGGCAGCGGCGAAGTGCGCAACGACTTCTCGAGCGTGCACGAAGCGATCGAGCTGGCCTTGACCCAGGAACGCACGGTCACCGCCGACATCGAGGCGATGGCGAAGGCCGCACGGGCGGAGGAGGACTACCTCGGCGAGCAGTTCGTGCACTGGTTCCTCAAGGAGCAGGTGGAGGAGGTGGCGCAGATGTCCACGCTGCTCACCGTGGTCGAGCGGGCGGGCGGCAACCTGTTCGAGGTCGAAAACCACCTGTTCCGCGAAGCCGGCACGGAGGTCGAGGACGCCCCGGACATGCCGCCGGTCGCGGGCGGGAAGCTCTGAGTTCCCCTGCTAGAGTGAAACATGTTCTAGTTCCGGGGTCCCGGGGAGCGCGATGTCCGAAAACCCGTTTCCGATCGTCGACGGCGTACCACCCGGGCGGGCGCTGCTCGGCTCCCGGATCCGCGAGCTGATCGAGGCCTCCGTCTGCGTACGCGACGACGAAGCCGACCTCGCCACCGCGGCCCGCACGGTCGAAGCCGTCACCGAAGCACTGCGCGCAGCCGGCGGCGCGAAGCCGTTGCTGCTCGCCGCCCTGGACGGCGGGGGTCACCTGAGCATCAACAACCCCCTGGAAGGACCGGGGAACCCGCTGGCGCCCCCGCTGTCGTGGAGGAGCGTCGGACCGGAGTCGGTGTGCGCCGACGTCCTCCTCGGCCCGGCACACGAAGGCCCACCCGGCCGCGTCCACGGCGGCTGGGTCGCGGCGGTCCTCGACCACGTCCTCGGCCGCGCCACCGCCGCAGCGGGCTTCCCGGGGATGACGGCGTCCTTGACGGTGGACTACCACCACGGGACGCCGTACGCGGTGCCTCTCACGGTGGAAGGTCGCTTGGTCCGCCGGGAGGGTCGTAAGTTGTATGCGGCGGGAGAGCTGAAGGCCGGCGATTTGGTTTGCGCAAGTGCGACGGCGATTCTGGTGCACTTCAGTGTGGATCGGTTTCCGGTGCCCACGAAGGCGGTGGAGTCGGCAGATTAGGTATCGAGGTTTGGCGCGAATGGAGTGAGCCGCCGCCACGGTCGGGCTTTTGGTGCGCACCGCAAGGGACCGGTCTGTCCTCGGCTGGGCGTGGGTGTGGGCCCGTAGCCGTTTGGCTGCGGGCCTTTCCCCTGTTCAGGCTGCGAAGGGCAGCGGTTCGTGGAGGTTGTTGCGCCGAGGTTTTCGGCGGCGATCGATGAACTCTGGCGGAAGGAACTCCGGCAAACCATCGGCCGCGATGCGGACTTCCCATCCCGAGCGGTGCAGCAAGCGGTGGTGGTGAGCGCACATCAACACCAAGTTGTTCAAGTTGGTGGGACCGCCGTCGGCCCAGTGGCGGATGTGGTGCCCTTGGCAGTGGCGGGGTGGCCGATGACAGCCGGGAAATGCGCAGCCTCGATCGCGCAGGAACAATGCGCGGCGGAGCCCAGCGGAGATCAGGCGGCGCAAGCGGCCGAGGTTGAGGGGTTCGCTCTTCGCGCCCAGGACCGCTGGGATGATCATGGCGTCGCAGGCGTGCACCCGAGCTTCAGCGGCCGAGATCGTGCCGGTGTCGCCGAGGGTGGCCGTGCCGACTCCGGTCTTCAAACCATCCAGGGACACTGCACCCATTACGTGGGCTCGTTCCCCGGCCTGCATCGGCAGGTCCGGGGAGTTCAAGGCCAGGTCGACCGCGTCGGAGAAAGCATCTCCGTAGCGCTGGGGCAGGGTTCGGAGGTCGGGACCCTCATCACCGGTCCGGCGTTCGGCCAGGGCGTCCAATAAAGCGCTGGCGCGGGTGCCGGTCTCGTCATCGAATCTGCCGCTCAGCTCCCAGAATCCGGATCGCTTGCGGCGCAGGAACAGTTCCCGGGTCGGCGGCACTGGTTCGGTGTCGGCGGGTTCCTGACCGTCGGGGGCAACATGGGCGAGGATGCGGGCGCCGAGGGCGGCGACCTGCTTGTGCCCGGCCTCCTCGGCGAAAGTCAGCAGGTTGGCCTCGGCGCTCTCACGGTGCTCGCAGGGAACCTCGGCGAGCACACCGGTGATCACATCGATCATCGGGTTGCTCAACTGCCCAGCGAGAGCAGCGGCTCCGGTAGCAGGCGCCAAAGCGGGGATCGGACTGCCATCAAGGTTGCGGCCCGGGTTCAGCAGGCGGGCGCGCTTCACCAACCGTTCAGCAGCAGCCTTGGGAATATCGGCGAGATGCTCCAGCAACCGCGTAACAGAGCGGTAGCCGAACAACTCCGTCACTCCGCGCTGCTCGATCTCCACCAGCAACGCCCCAAGCCCCGCCTCGGCCGACCGCATACACGCGACAACCTCACCGATGCGCTCGGCAAGAGCCACCGCCTCGGAAGAACACACAGCCGCGTTGTCGGACATAACCCAAGATTACCGAGATTCGAACACACGTCATCACTCGATCAGGTATGTCCACATGCGACCATCCCACCTCAGGAAGCGACCGTCGTGTGCCGAGGCGCTTCCGAACTCGACGTCGCCATCAGGACCGCGCAGATCGGGACCGCCATCGCCAGCGCCGCCAGGACGAACACCGGGAACAGGAACGAAAACACCTCCGTTCCCGACGGGTCCGGCGCGCCCGGGTCCAGGTGCACGCGCACCGCCGCCATGCCCGTGTAGTGCATTCCGGTGACCGCCGCGCCCATCACCAGTCCCGCCGCCAGCCGGGGCAGGAGCTTGTCCAGCCCCACCGTGAACCACAGTGCCGCCGTGGCCGCCACCACCGCGATGATCACCGACAGCACCACCAGCGTCGGGTCGTAGCCGATCGTGCCCTTGATCTGGACCGCCCACATGCCCGTGTAGTGCATGACGTTCACCGCGAGGCCGGTCAGCAAGCCGCCGAGGAACAGGCGCCGCCAAGCGAACCGGTTGCGGACGCCGAACACCAGGAGCCCGCAGAACACCGCCGCCACCGAGAGGATGGCCGACAACGCCGTGCGCAGGATGTCGTAGCGGACCGGGAGGCCCGGTGTGGAGAACCCGAGCATGGCGATGAAGTGCATGACCCAGATGCCGACGCCGCCGATGGACACCGCCGCGAGCACCAGCCAGGTCAGCCGGGCGCGCGGGCTGTCGGTGGACCTCGCCTGCAGCGTGCAGGCGAGGCCGAGGGCGCACCCCACCACCGAGGTGAGGTAGGCGAGCACGACGAGCCAGTTGCCCATCGCGAAGTCTTCGTGGTCCATGGGCATTTTCCGGGCTCCTTCAGGCTTTCCGTGACTGGGGGGCGTGGTGCTCGGCGAGCGCGTGCTCGGCCGCGGCGATGAGGGTCTGCTTCGTCGACTCCGGTGACCGCGCGTCGCAGGTCACGACCTCCACCGCCGCCGGGATCTTGAGGGCCTCGCGCACCTGCTCGGGCCCGTGCTGGCGGGTGTCCTGGAACTGGTTGATGGCGATCAGGAACGGCAGGCCGCGCGACTCGAAGAAGTCGATCGAGGCGAAGGAGTCCGCCAGCCGGCGCGTGTCGACCAGGACGATCGCCGCGACCGCGCCGCAGACGAGGTCGTCCCACATGAACCAGAACCGGTGCTGGCCGGGCGTGCCGAAGACGTAGAGCACGAGGTCGTCGGCGAGGGTGAGCCTGCCGAAGTCCATCGCGACCGTGGTGGCGAACTTCCCCGGCACCGCCTCGGTCCGGTCGACGCCGACACCCGCGCTGGTCATGAGGGCTTCGGTCCGCAGCGGGTCGATTTCCGAGACGGCACCGACGAACGTCGTCTTGCCGGCCCCGAACCCGCCGGCCACGACGATCTTCGCCGAGGTGATCCGGTTCTTGGCGACAGTGCTTTCCGCCGCACCGTCAGAGCGCACGTAGTCCACTGAGGACCCTTTCGAGCAGGTCGTTCCGTTCGTCCCAGGAGGCGTCCGCGGTGAGCGTGTCGCGGATCGACACCTGGCCGGCGCTGAGCAGGTCGCCGATGAGCACCCTGGCCACCCCGAGGGGCACGCCCAGGTGGGCGCCGACCTCGGCCACCGATCGCTGCTGCAGGCACAGCTGCGTGATCACCGCCAGGGGGTTGGTCGGGCTGTACGGCGCCGTGCGGCCCTCCACCGTCGTCTCCACGAGGGCTTCCACCGCCAGGTCGACCGTCGGCCGGGTGCGACCGGCGGTCCACGAGTAGGGGCGGGCCAGCGACGCCGCGTGCCGCCCGCCTTCGCGTCGCCGGCCTTCGGTCACCGGGCCGCTCCCGGAGCAGCCGCGGGCCGAGCCGGGGTCTCGACCACCTTCCCGACCCGGTCCACCAGCAACGTCATCTCGTAGCCGACCAGCCCGATGTCGCAGCCCGGGTTGGCCAGCACCACCAGGTTCGAGCCGTCGCCGACGTTCATCAGCAGCAGGAAACCCTGTTCCATCTCGATCACCGACTGCACCACCCGCCCCGCGGTGAACAGGTCGGCGGTGCCGAGCGCGAGGCTGGAGAGGCCGGACGCGATCGCCGAGAGCTGGTCGGCGCGGTCGCGCGGCAGGGTGTCGTTCGCCGCGACGAGCAGCCCGTCGGCCGAGACCAGCGCGGCGTGCGCGACCCCGGGCACCTCCTCGGTGAACGCCGACACCAGCCAGTTCCGGGACCGCTCGGCCACTTCCGCTCCTTCCTGCCGGATGCTCATCGCTGCTCCGCCTCGGGCTCGCCCGCGACCCGGTGCCGGGCCGCGCGCATGCCGCTGTAGTGCCGGGAAAGGTTGTTCCGCACCGCGACCGGGTCGCGGAAGGACGGGTCGGCCTGCTGCGGTGCGCGCGGGGCGACCGAGCCGGGCGCGAGCTGGGCGCCCGGCGTCCGGGCCGGCAGCCCCGAGTCGGTGAACTCGGTGTCGTCGAGGGTGCCGACCGCGGCCTCCGCGGCCTGGCGCACCTGGTCGGCCGGGGTGGCCCAGGCCCCGGGCCGGGCCGGGGTCGCCGGGGCTTCGGCGAACCAGTGCGACAGCATCTGGTCGAAGATCGGCGTCGGCGGGTCCGCCACGGCCACCGGCGGCGGTTCTTCGGAGGGCCACCGCGGTTCGAGCTCGTGCCGGGCGGTGCCGTTGACCGAGCCGTTGACCGCCGGGGCCGGCCCGGGCGGGACGGCCCGTGGCGGCAGGTCGACCAGGATCAGCACGCCCGGGACGTGCACGCTGGCGGTGATGCCGGCGCTCGCGGTTCGGGTGGTCGTGGGCCGCAGCCGGACGGTGATCCCGTGCGACGCGGCCAGCCTGCTCACCACGAACAGGCCCATCCGGCGGGTGGTCTCCGGGCTGACCGCGGCCCCGGCGGCCAGCCGGGCGTTCGCCGCGTCGAGGTCTTCGCGGGTCATGCCGAGCCCGACGTCGACGACCTCGATCAGCAGGCCGCCGTCGAAGCCCCGGTCGGCGGTGAGCACGACCTGTTCCTCCGGCGGCGACGACCGGATGGCGTTCTCGAGCAGCTCGGCGAGGATGTGGACGACGTCCGCCGCGGCCTCGGACTGCACCGACCCGCGCGGCGCGTTGCCGAGCGCGACGCGCTGGTAGTCCTTGACCTCCGATGTCGCGGCCCGCAGCAGCTCGACCGTCGCGACCGGCCCGACGTCGCGGCGCACCGGCTTGCCGCCCGCGAGGACCTGCAGGTTCTCGCCGTTGCGCCGGAGCCGGGTGGCGATGTGGTCGATCTGGAACAGCTCGGCCAGCCGCTGCGGGTCCTGCTCGTCGGCTTCGAGGTCCTCGATCACCGACAGCTGCAGCTCCACCAGCGACTGGCTGCGCCGGGACAGCGTCATGAACATCTCGCTGACCTGGATCCGCATCTCGGCCTGCTCGCCGACGGCCAGGCGCACCGCCTGCCGGTGCATGTCGTCGAAGGCCCGGGCGAGCTGGCCGATCTCCTCTTCGGAGTGGACCGGGATCGGCGCGGTCGCCCGCCAGTCGACGTCCTCGCCTTCGCGGATGCGTTCGATGGTGCCGGGCAGGCGGCGTTGCGCGGTGTCGAGCGCGGCGGCGTGCAGCCGCCGGATCGGGGCGACCACCGACCGGGCCACGGCGAGGGCGATGGCGAGGGCGCCGAGGAGCGACGCGAGCACCAGTGCGGCGTCGCGCAGGGCGTCGGACCGGGCGGTGTTGGTCTGCGCGCCGACCGCGTCCGAAAGCGTTTTCACCTGCTCGGCGAGGAGGGCGCCGAGCGCCGTGCGCTTCGCCTCGGCACCCCCGGCACCGGGACTGGTCGCCGCGGCGAACCGGGCGGCCGCGGCACCGGCGGGCAGCGCGCGCCGGATTTGTCCCGTCAGTACGGTTTCTTCGGCCGCGGCGCGCTCGGCGGCCGTCACCGAAGCGCCTTCGGACCGGCCGGCCGGCGCCTGCTGATCGGCGAGGCTGGTTCTCAGCTGCACCAATGATTGGGTGACGGCGGCCAGCGCGTCGAGATCACCATTCCCGGCCTGCTCGACGATCCCGGAGATCATTTCGCTCAGCGCGACCGTGAAGTCGTGGTAAGCCGCGGTTTTCACCGACGGCGATCCGCTCTGCTGCCGCAGGTCGGCCAATTTACCGAGCTGATCTTCCAATGACCGCGACAACGCCGGGTTGAGCTGCGAAAAGGCGGCGTCGTGGCGGACGGCGGCGGCTTTCTCGTCGACCGCGGCGGTCTGGTCGGCCGCGCCGTCGTGGCCCATCTCGTCGTCGACCAGCCCGGCGAGTTCGGAAATCCCTTGCACGACGGGCATTTGGTCGCGGACGGCGCTGAGCCCGCCCGCACGGGCGAGTTCGGCCTGCACCCGGCCGCCCGCCAGCAGCAGGGCGACCAGGACGGGCAGCAACAGCACCACGGAGATCTTGGTGCGCAACCGCCAGCTGCCGGGATTCCAGGAGACGGCAGAACGGCGGGACGAGAGTTCGTCTTCTTTCATCGGTGGCGTGGCTCGATTCGTACCGGTGGCCCGAGAACGATTCCGGTTCCTTTTCCGCGGAATTCAGCCGACGACGTAACTCCGGCAACCGTGGTGCTGTCAAGGAATGCCGGTCGTTTCCCCCGTACGCACCAATCACACAGCGTGAACTGCCACGGCACGGCTTTTTACCCTTGCGGAGGGTGAAGACAGCTCGCCAAACCGTGGGGAATTCCGGCCCGGGTGCGTGAATTTCCGGCGGCCGCGCGACCCCTGTCGTGGGCCCCCGCGGTGCCCGTTACCCTCGGCCGGGAAAGGGGGTCGGAAGTCGATGTTGAAAGTTCACTTCACGGACGCGGACCTGGCGAAAATCACCATCGCCGAGGACGCCGACCCGATGTGGGAGCTGCTGATGAGCAGTTACCGCATCCGGCGGCCGGAGGGCGAGCCGTTCTACGGCCGCTGGCGCCGCGGATCACGCTCCGCGGTCCCGCAGTCCGGCCGGCTGCTGATGTCCGCCGTCCCGCCGTACGGCTACTGCCCGGACTTCCTCACCCCGGCCGGCGCCCGCACCATCGGCGACGGCGTCTCCGCGGTGCTCGAGACGCCCGCGCCGGTGCTGGCCGCCGACGTCGCCGAGCTGGCGGCGCAGGGCACGCACGTCCCGGCGTGGCTGCGTCGGGTCGGTGACGGCGAATCCGGCGAGCTGCGGCGGCTGGGCGCTGCCCTGCACGACTACTACCGCCAGTGTGTCGCTCCGGACTGGGCGACGGTGCGCCGCGCGGTGGCCCGCGACCGCCACCGGCTGCAGGCCAACCTGGACCGCGGCGGGCCGCAGCTGCTGCTTTCGACGCTGCACCCGGAGGTGACGTGGTCCCCGCCGGTGCTGCGGGTGCGCTTCCCGGTCGACCAGGAGTTACACCTGGGCGGCCGCGGGCTCCGGCTGATCCCGGCGTTCTTCGCCCACGGCATGCCGACCACGTACAAGGACCCGCTCCTCCCGCCGGTCCTGGTCTATTCGATCAGCCACCCCCGCTTCGACAGCGACGCGGAGCCGGGTCCGTCACTGGCGGCGCTGCTGGGCCAGACCCGGGCCAGGGTGCTGGTGACGATCGCGACGACGAGGTGCAACACGAGCGAGCTGGCGGACCTGACGGGCATCTCCCCGGCGACGGCCAGCCAGCACGCGTCGGTGCTGCGGGCCAGCGGCCTGATCAGCAGCAACCGGACGGGGAAGTCGCAAATCCACGAGATCACGCCGCTCGGGCTGGGCATCATCCGCGCGAGCTGAACCCCTCCCGCGCCCGGTCGTGAGTGGTAAGGCCGGTTCTAACCCGCCTTACCACTCACGACCCGCTGAGGCGTGCGTGGCGTTCCGGGGTCGTGTTAGCCTGTCGCCGTGCAGCGCCCGATGCCGTCCTTGCGGCTCGTAACCCGGCGCGCCGGCTGAACCCAGGTTGCCGGCGCGCTGCGTCGACGACCGCGTTTTCTCCGGGACCTGGCCCCGATCTCGTTCCCCCTCGAACCCGGGAGATCCGCCATGTCCACTTCCTTCGCCATTCCCGCACCCCGCTCGGCCATGCTGCTGCGCCGCCGCATCGCCACCTACTTCGTTGGCGGTGCCGAACAGATCGCGCCGCTGGTCGGGGCCCTGGACGGCCGGCTCGTCCACGAGCTGACCGTCGACGTCAAGGACGGCGTCCGCGAGAGCAGCATGGTCTGCGCCGTCCTGCTGGCGGCCGAGGAGACCGGTCCCCTGCTCGACCGGCTGCGCGAGCTGCCGTCCGTCGTCTCCGCCGAGCTCGCCTAGCTGCGCACGAGGCTCCGCGGGCGCACCGCGCGGCAAACCCGGCCGAGGTCGTTGCGCGCCAGGTCGACGAGCGCAGGTCCACTTCAGCCAGCCGGTCGGCGTGCTCGTCGCGGCCGCGCGGCCGGCTGCCGCCCAGCGGCCGGATCAGCGCCTTCCCGCCCGACAAGGTCAAGCACGGCTCCCCCGACGCGCCGACCGCCTCGAACCGCGGCCCGGCGCACCAGGAATGGTACGGCGACGGGTTGATCGCTGTCAGCCGCTCGTAGACCCGCAGTCCGTCCACAGTGGCCGGTGCGTCCAGGCGTTCGACAGCACGAGCTGGAAGACGTCGACGTCGAGGATGTGCTGCCGGGCCACCTGCTCGGCCGCCGTGCGGGCGGCGGCGGGGGTCGTGCCGCGCCCGATCACCCGGCCCACGGCGAACCGGACCAGCACCTCGGGCAGGAAGAACTCGTACACCGGCCGGTCGGTCGCCGGGTGACGGCTCGGCGGCCGCTCGGAGCCCGTGCGCGGCGTCCTGACCGGGTTTGCCCGGTTCGGGGCCGGGTAGCCGGGCGCCATGACCGAAGCCCACACCCGGCCCCGGCGGAGCACCGCCCGGGCCGCCGCCCTGCTGTTCGGGATCGCGTTCCTGCTCGTCGGGGTGCTCGGGTTCATCCCGGGGATCACCGCGGACTACGGCGCGCTGAAGTTCGCCGGGCACGAGTCGGGCGCGCAGCTGTTCGGCGTGTTCACCGTGTCGGTGCTGCACAATCTGGTCCACCTGCTGTTCGGCGTGCTGGGCGTGCTGGCCGCACGCGCCAACGGCAGTTCGCGGGCGTTCCTGATGATCGGCGGCGGGATCTACGTCCTGCTGTGGGTGTTCGGGCTCGCGATGGACCACGATAGCCCGGCCAACTTCCTCCCGATGGACAACGCCGACGACTGGCTGCACCTCGGCCTGGGCGTGGCGATGATCGCCGCGGGCATCGCCACGGCGGCGGCCGACCGGGCCCGCGGCCAGTACCCGGAGCCGGAGAAGCAGCGGGGCCGCTGACCTCAGGGCTTGCGGCCCACCCCGGTCGAGACCTCGTGCAGCCGGTGCCGGTCCGGGGCCAGCGGGGCCGTGTCCGCGCCGGCGCCCTCGCGCAGCCCCGCGAGGAACTCCTTCAGCGTGGCCGCGGCGTCCCGGCCCGGCTGCCAGTCCAATTCGGACTCCGCACGGCTCGTGTCCATCACCGGCAGCCGCATGACCGCGTCGAACAAGCCCGGTGACGCCGGGATGGCGTGCACGCGCCAGGCCGCGTCCACCGCCGCACGCACCACGCCCGCCGGAACCGGGATCGTGCGCGCACCCAGCAGGTCCGCCGCGAAGCGCGGGTCCACCACCGGGCCGGTCGCGATGTTGAACGCCCCGCGCACCGGCCGCGTCACCGCGCGGCGGACGGCGTCGGCCAGGTCGTCCGTGTGCACGATCTGGAACCGCAGGCCGCGGACGTCCGGGACCACCGGCACCAGGCCCGGCCGGACCAGCGAACCCGGGACGAACGGCCCCGCGAACAGGCGGCGCTGCTCCGTCGCGGCAGTGCGCTGGAAGACGAACCCCGGCCGCATCCGGACGACCTCGAGCTTCGGGTGCCGGGCCTCGAACGCGTCGAGGTACCGCTCCAGATAGGCCTTTTCACGCGTGTACGCCGCGCCGGGCCAGCCGTGCGTCGGCCAGTCCTC
Source organism: Amycolatopsis plumensis (assembly GCF_042652605.1). Classification (NCBI taxonomy): domain Bacteria; kingdom Bacillati; phylum Actinomycetota; class Actinomycetes; order Pseudonocardiales; family Pseudonocardiaceae; genus Amycolatopsis; species Amycolatopsis plumensis. The sequence goes on from NZ_JBHSJY010000001.1 coordinate 734,849, forward strand.
CGTCACCGGCTCGTCGTCCTCCCGCGGCGAGTACGCCCCGATCGACGACGTGTAGACGAGCTTGGGCACGCCCGCCGTGGCCGCCGCCTCGAACACCCGCATCGAGCCCAGGACGTTCGCCCGCCAGGTGCGTTCGGGACGGCGGGTGGGCTGGAACAGCCACGCCAGGTGCACGACGGCGTCGGCGCCGCGCAAGTGCGGCACGAGGTCGTCGCGTTCGACGTCGGCCGTGACGACGCCCTCCGCCGGGCGCCTCGCCAGCTTGACGATGGTTTCGACCTGCGGGTCCGCGCCGAGCGCGCGCACGACCCCGGTCCCGATGTTGCCGGTCGCTCCGGTCACCACGATGCGCATCCGGGCCGGTTACCCGGGGTCGGGGCGGACAATCCTGCTATCTTCGAAGGGAAGATCCTTCGTGAGGAGCGCAGTCGTGGCAGGTGACGTCGACATCTCCGGGTAGCCCCGGAGTCCGCAGGCCCCCGGCCGTGCCGGTGCGGGCCGCCGTCGACGTCCCCTTTTCCGCATTCACTCCATCGAGGTCTTCGCCATGTCCGAAATCGTGCTGTCCGGCCTGTCGTTCTCCTGGCCGGACGACACCCCCGTCTTCGACCGCCTGTCCGCCACCTTCGCCGGTGGCCGCACCGGTCTCGTCGCCCCGAACGGCTCCGGCAAGACGACGCTGCTCAAGCTCGTCGCCGGCGTCCTGAAGCCCGCCGCCGGCAGCGTCACCGCCGACGGCGTGCTCGGCTACCTCCCGCAGGACCTGCCGCTGAGCGGGGAGCCGTCGGTCGCCGAAATCCTCGGCGTGGCACCGGTTCTCCGTGCCATCGCCGCCGTCGAGTCCGGCGACGTCGACGAAACGCACTTCACCACCATCGGCACCGACTGGGACATCGAGGAACGCACCCGCGCCCAGCTCGACCGGCTCGGCCTCGACGGCATCGGGCTCGACCGCACGCTGAGCACCCTCAGCGGCGGTCAGATCGTTTCACTGGGCCTCGCCGCGCAACTGCTGAAGCGCCCCGACGTGTTGCTGCTCGACGAACCCACCAACAACCTCGACGCCGAAGCCCGCCACAAGCTGTACGCCGTGCTCGACGACTGGTCCGGCTGCCTGCTCGTGGTCAGCCACGACCGCGCGCTGCTCGACCGGATGGACCGGATCGCCGAGCTCCACGGCGGCGAAATCCGGTTCCACGGCGGCAACTTCACCGCTTACGAAGAAGCCGTCCGGTCCGCCCGCGAAGTCGCCGAGAAGAACATCCGCAGCGCCGAGCAGGAGGGCAAGCGCGAGAAGCGGGAGATGCAGCAGGCCCGCGAGCGCGCGGCCCGCCGGGCGAGCACGGCGTCGCGCACCCTCGGCAACGCCGGGCTGCCCAGGATCTTCGCCGGCACGATGAAGCGCAACGCGCAGGAATCGGCGGGCAGGGCGGACGGCACGCACGCCGCCCGCGTCGGCGCCGCGAAGGCCAAGCTCGACCAGGCCGAACGCGAGCTGCGCACCGAACAGAAGATCAGCCTGGAACTGCCGCAGACGGTGGTCCCGGCGGGCCGGACGCTCTTCCTCGGCGAAGGCCTGCGGGTGCGCGGGCTCTTCGGCAACGGCGTCGACCTGGCGATCCGCGGTCCCGAGCGGATCGCCCTCACCGGCCCCAACGGCGCCGGGAAGTCGACGCTGCTGCGGCTGGTGCACGGCGACCTCGAGCCCGACAGCGGCACGCTCACCCGCGCCGAGGGCCGGATCGCCTTCCTGGCCCAGCGCCTGGACCTGCTGGACGACGACCGCAGCGTCGCCGAAAACCTGGCGGCGGCCGCCCCGGCGCTGCCGGCCGACCGGCGGATGAACCTGCTGGCGCGCTTCCTGTTCCGCGGCAACCGGGTGCACCTGCCGGTCGGCGTCCTCTCCGGCGGGGAACGGCTGCGGGCCACGCTCGCCTGCGTCCTGTTCGCCGAACCGGCGCCCCAGCTGCTGTTGCTGGACGAGCCGACGAACAACCTGGACCTGGTCAGCACCGCCCAGCTGGAGAGCGCGCTGACGGCGTTCCGCGGCGCGTTCGTGGTGGTGAGCCACGACGAACGCTTCCTCGACGCGATCGGCGTCGACCGGTGGCTGCGGCTCGAAAACGGTGACGTACACGGGTGACGTCGGGCGACGGTCGCCGCGGTCACTCCGGGATTTCTAGCGTGGTGAAGTCACCCGCTGAAAGACATCCCAGGAGTTTGAATGTCAAGCTGCGGCCGAGTTGATGTGATGCGGCCAGGCGGTTGTCTCGTCGTAGCGGGTGCGGGTTTTGAGGCAGCCGTGCAGGATGCCGACGAGCCGGTTGGCCAGTTGGCGCAGGGCAGCGTTGTGGCTGGATCCGCGGGCGCGTTGGCGGTCGTAGTAGGCGCGGGCGCCGGGGGAGGCTTGCAGCGCGGTGAAGGCCTGGGCCAGCAGGGCGTCGATGAGCCGGTCGTTGTGGATGAACCGGGCCAGGGCGACCTTCTTCTTGCCGGAGGCACGGGTGATGGGGGATGTGCCGGCGTAGTTCTTGCGGGCCTTCGCGGTGGCGTAGCGGTGCGGGTCGTCCCCGAATTCGGCGAGCACCCGGGCACCGAGCACCGCTCCCAGCCCGGGCTGGGAGGCGATGATCTCAGCGGCCGGGTGCTGCCCAAAATAGGCCTCCACCTGCCCCTGCAGCGTCGTGACCTGGGTATTGAGCACGGTCAGCACCGCGATCAGCGCCTGGATCGAGGCGGCGTAGGCAGAGGCCACGATCTCGGGCTGGCCCAGCTGCTCGGCGCGCAGGGCGGCTTGGATGGCGGCGGCCTTGCCGGTGATGTCGCGGCGGCGGGCACGTTTGAGCGCGGCACTGATCTGCGCGAGGCTCAACCGGGCGGCCTGGGCCGGTGTGGGGGCCTTCGCCAGCAATTCCAGGGTGTCGGCGGCGTCGAGGTCGTCGAAGGCGACCAGCGCGGCAGGAAAGTAGTCCCGCAGCGCATACCGCAGCCGCTGAGTGTGCCGGGTGCGTTCCCAGATCAGCGTTTTGTGGATACGGGCAACGACCTTGATCGCCTCGGCCTGGGCACTGTCCCCGGCCACCGGCCGCAGTTCGTGTGCGTGGGTGCGGACCATGTCGGCCAGCACGTGCGCGTCACCAGCATCACTCTTCGCGCCGGAAACCCCCAGCCGGTCGCGGAAACGCGCGGCCTGAACCGGATTGACCGCCAGCACCGTGTAGTCGGCCGCGACCAGCGCAGCCACCCAAGGACCCCGGTCGGTCTCGATCCCGATCACCACCTCCACCTCGTCGTCGGGAGCCTCGCCGACCGCATCGCCGATCATCGTGTGCAGCCGGGCCATCCCCGTCACACCCTCGGGCAGCCGGGCCCTGGCCAGCCGCCGCCCCGAGCCGTCCATCAGCTCGATGTCGTGATGGTCCTCGGCCCAGTCATCTCCCACGAACAGCCGCAACGGTCCTCCCGTCCTCGAAGCCGATCACCGTGCACAGCCGGCGGGAGAACCATCAGCGACCTAATCAAGCAGTGCTCACACCAACCGGTGGGCACGACATCCCAGCAGCGATCAACTCTCCCGGCCCACCGGCAGGGGCACTGTCTTTCAGCAGGACTCACGGATCCAGGAACACCGAGTGCTCACCCACCGGCCAGCTACCACCAGGAGTGTGCCCGACAGCCCACTCCCAGAACTGATTAGGAACAACATGTCCGAAGTGACCTACACCGCCGTCGCCACCTCCACCGCGGAGGGCCGCAACGGCGGCCGCGCGACCTCCGACGACGGTGCGCTCGACGTCACCCTCGCCGTGCCCAAGGCCTTCGGCGGCGCGGGCGACGGCACCAACCCGGAGCAGCTGTTCGCGGCGGGTTGGGCGTCCTGCTTCGTCGGGGCCGTGCGCCGGGTCGCGGGCGCGAAGAAGGTGCCGCTGAACGACCTCGCCGTGGTCGCCGAGGTGACCCTGCACCACGACACCGAGGCGGGCGAGTTCCGGCTCAGCGCCGTGCTGCACCTGGAGGCGACGGGCATCGACCAGGCCACGGCCGACGACCTGGTGCAGGGCGCGCACCAGGTGTGCCCGTATTCGAAGGCCACCCGCGGCAACATCGAGGTCACCCTCGACGCGACGGTCGCCTGATGAAGCGCGCACTCACCGCCCTGGCGGCCGCGGCGGTCGCCGGGGCGGGTGTGCTCACCGCCGCCTCCCCGGGGTCCGCCGAGGTCGCCGCGCGGCCGAAGCCGACGGTCGTGCTGGTGCACGGCGCGTTCGAGGACGCGTCCGCGTGGACGCCGGTCACCCGGCGGCTGCTGGCCGAGCACTACCCGGTTATCGCGCCCGCGGTTCCGCTGCGCGGGGTCGCCGCCGACGTCGCTTCGCTGCAGGGGGTGCTGGACGCGGTGCCCGGCCCGAAAATCCTCGTCGGGCACTCCTACGGCGGCCTGCTGATCAGCGAGCTGGCGGGCCGGACGGCCGACGTGCGGGCCCTGGTCTACGCGGCGGCGTTCATCCCGGAGGCCGGTGAGACGGCCGGGCAGCTGAACGCGCAGTTCCCCGGGTCGCTCATCGGGCCGGCCACGACGCACGCGGTGGGCCCGGAGCTGTTCGTGAACGCGGCGAGCTACCCCGCGCTGTTCGCCGCCGGACTCCCGGAACTCGACACGGCCGTCGCGGCGGCGGGCCAGCGTCCGATCCTGGCCGCGGCCTTCGACGAGAAGATCACCGCGACGGCGCCGGCGGGCATCCGGAAGTACGCCCTGGTGGCGACCCGCGACCAGGCGATTCCCCCGGCGGCGGAACGCTTCGAGGCCCGGCGCGCGCACGCGTCGATCACCGAGGTCGACTCGCCACACGCGATCGCTTCGGCGGCCCCCGGCGCCGTGGTCGACGCGATCCACCGAGCAACGCGTTAAGCAGTCTCCCGCGGCTTGTCGTGAGTGTTTAGGCGGGTTAGAACCCAATGCCGCTTAGCTTAAGTTGATGTTGTGCTGGTCGGTGTGGTGCTTCTGGCGGTGTCGGTTGGCTGGTTAGTGTCGCTGCCGTGAGCGGGATTGGTGGCGGGTGGGCGGACTCGATGTCGGTGGGGGTGCTGGCCACGGCGGTGCCACGGGACGCGGTGGACACTGCGATCGCGGTGACCCGCCGGGGCGCGAAGCGCTCCGGCGGGAAACTGCCCCCGCACGTGATGGTGTACTACGCGATGGCGCTGTCGTTGTTCGCCGACGACGATTACGAAGAGGTCATGACCCGCCTCGCCGGCACGCTGGCCTCGTGGGGATGCTGGGATCCGGGCTGGGACATTCCCACCACAGGCGGGATCACCCAGGCCCGCCAGCGGCTGGGCGCCGAGCCGCTGGCGGAGGTGTTCGACACGGTCGCGGTCCCGGTAGCCGATGAGCTGACCCAGGGCGCGTTTCTGGGGCCATGGCGGCTGATGAGCATCGACGGATTCGAGTGGGACGCCCCCGACACCGACGCCAACGTCGCCGAGTTCGGGTATTCCGGCGGCACCGGCGAGAAAGCATCCGCGTTTGCAAAGGTTCGGGTACTGACCATCGCCGAGTGCGCCTCCCACGCAGTCGTGGCCACCCGGATCGGCGGGCGCGGGACCGGCGGGAAGCGCCAGGGCGAACAGACCCTGGCCCGCCGGCTCTGGCCCGCACTGGCCGAGGACTGGCTGCTGATCGCCGATTCCGGTTTCTACAGCTACCAGGACTGGAGCAAGGCGGCCGCCACCGGCGCGGCCCTGCTCTGGCGGCTGCCCGCCACGGTGAAGACCCCGAAGCTGATGGATCTGGACGACGGATCCTACCTGTCGGTACTGATCAACAAGACCGTGCGCAGCACCACCCGCCGCGCCGAGATCCTGCAGACCGCCCGCGACGGCGGTGACCTCGACCCCGCCGAGGCGACCGTGGTGCGCGTGATCGAGTACACCGTGCCCGACCGCGGACCCGACCCGGACGAGGTGATCCGCGTGATCACCACCATCGGCGATCCCGCCGACGCCCCGGCCGAGATACTCGCCCAGGCCTACCACCAGCGCTGGGAGCACGAGACCGGCAACGACCAGCTCAAAACCCACCTCCGCGGCCCCGGCCGGGTCCTGCGATCGAAAAGCCCGGACATGATCCGCCAGGAAATGGGTCTGCCCAGGGTCTGGTTGACACCTCACCTGTGAGGCTTCAGCCTCACCTGGAAGGATGTCACCGTGCCCAAGCCCTACCCCCGCGAGTTCCGTGACGACGTCATCGCCGTGGCCCGTCGCGGCGAGGCCCCGTTGAAGCAGGTCGCCAAAGACTTCGGGATCTCCGAATCGTGCCTGGCCAACTGGCTGCGCTCGGCCGACGTCGAGGACGGCGCGCGGCCCGGCGTAACCCGGGACGAGTCCGCCGAGCTGCGGGAACTGCGGAAGCGGAACCGGCTGCTGGAGCAGGAGAACGAGGTCCTGCGCAAGGCCGCAGCCTATCTCGCGCAGGGCAACCTGCCGGGAAAATAGCGTTCCCGCTCGTCCGTGAACTGGCCGCGGCCGGCGCCCCCGTGCGGGTGCCGGTCGCGGTGACGTGCAGGGTGCTGGGGTTCTCCCGGCAGGCCTACTACCAGTGGTGTTCGTCCCCGGTCTCGCAGCGCGACTTCGACGACGCGCATCTGATCAACGCCGCCCTGAAGATCCATGCCGATGACCCGGCGGACGGGTACCGGTTCATCGCCGACGAGCTCGCCCGACAGGGCTTCGCCGCGTCGGAGAACCGGGTGTGGCGGATCTGCTCGATGCAGCAGATCTTCTCGCTGCACGCCAAGAAGAAAGGCCGTACACGTCAGGCGGGGCCGCCGGTGCACGACGACCTCGTCCGCCGCGACTTCACCGCCGCCGCACCGAACACCAAGTGGCTGACCGACATCACCGAGCATCCCACCGGCGAGGGCAAGCTGTATCTCTGCGCGGTCAAGGACTGCTACTCCAACAAGATCGTCGGGTACTCCATCGCCGACCACATGCGAGCCTCACTCGCCGTTGGCGCGCTGCGCAACGCCATCGCACTGCGCGAGCCACACGGCGTCGTGGTCCACTCCGACCGCGGAGCCCAATTCCGATCAGCGGCCTACCGGCGCCTGCTGCACGCTCATGGGCTGACCGGGTCGATGGGGCGGGTCGGTGCGTGCGGTGACAATGCCGCGATGGAATCGTTCTTTTCATTGCTGCAAAAGAACGTTCTCGATACCCGGCGGTGGCGCACCCGGGAGGAGCTCCGGTTGGCGATCGTGTCCTGGATCGAGACGAAATACCACCGCAAACGCCGGCAACGCGCCCTGGGCAAGCTCACCCCAGTCGAGTTTGAGACCATCTACACAGCCGCAGCAGCGGCCTGAAAATAGTCAGCTCCGGTGTCAACCGAAGTCTGGGCAGCCCCCCCGCCACCATCACCCTCACCACCGCCGCATGATCAACACAAGCTAAGTGGCATTGGGTTAGAACCCGCCTAAACACTCACGAGCGTCAGAGGTGGGCGGCGTCGATGATCGCCTGGGCGAACGGCCGGGGTGCTTCCTGCGGCACGTTGTGGCCGATGCCGTCGTAGATCCGGTGTTCGTACTTGCCGGTGAACTTCGCGCGGTAGGCCGTGCCGTCCTTGGCCGCGCCGTCGAAGTCGCTGCCGATCGTGATCGACGGGACGCCGATGGTCGCGCCGGCCGCCAGTTTGCGTTCGTACGCCTCGTACTGCGGCTCGCCCGGGGCGAGGCTCAGGCGCCAGCGGTAGTTGTGGATGACGATGGCGACGTGGTCCGGGTTGTCGAACGCCGCCGCGCTGCGGTCGTACGTCGCGTCGTCGAAGTTCCAGGCCGGGGACGCGGTCTTCCAGATCAGCTTGTTGAAGTCGTGGCGGTTGGCCGCGTAGCCGGCGCGGCCGCGCTCGGTCGCGAAGTAGTACTGGTACCACCAGCCCAGCTCCGCGGCTGGGGCCAGCGGCTGCTGGTTCGCCGCCAGGTTGGTGACGATGTACCCGCTCACCGCCACGATCGCCTGGCAGCGTTCCGGCCACAGCGCGGCGATGATGTCGACGGTCCGGCCGCCCCAGTCGTAGCCGCCGAAGACGGCCTTGCCGATCTTGAGCGTGTCCAGCAGGGCGATGACGTCGAGCGCCACGGCCGTCTGCTGGCCGTTGCGGACCGTCTCGGCGGACTTGAACGCCGTCGGGCCGTATCCGCGCAGGTAGGGGACGATGACCCGGTAGCCGGCGCCGGCCAGGATCGGGGCGACGTCGACGTAGCTGTGCGGGTCGTACGGCCAGCCGTGCAGCAGCACGACCGGCTGCCCGGTCGCCGGCCCGAACTCGTGGTAGGCCATGGTGAGCGCCCCGGCGTCGGCCTGCCTGACCGGCCCGAGCGAGGTGTGCTCCCCGGACCCGGCCCGCAGGTCGGGTGCCGCGGCGGGCGCGACGGCGGAGGTACCGGACGAGCAGGCCGCCAAGGACGTCGCCGCGAGCCCGGCCGCGAACGCCTGCCCGAACCTTCTCCTGCTGATCATCTGCTGCTCCTGTGCGAAAGACCGTGGGACTTTCACGACGTTAGGAGCAGGTTGGTGACCCTCGCGCCCGTCAGGTGACGCAGCCGGTGTACGTCATCCTTCGAGGGTCTTCAGCATCCCGGCGAGGTCGGCGCGGGAGCTTACGCCCAGCTTGGGGAAGATCCGGTGCAGGTGGGTGCCGACGGTCCGGTGCGAAAGGTACAGCCGCTGCCCGATCTCCCGGTTCGTCAGCCCCTCCGCGGCGAGCTGGGCGATGCTGAGCTCGTGCGGGGTCAGCTTGTCCCGGGCGTCCGGGCTGCGGTTCGGGCTCGACTCGCCCGCGCTGCGCAGCTCGCGGCGGGCCCGGTCGGCCCAGGCGGCCATGCCGAGCGCGTCGAACGTCTTGCGGGCGGTACGCAGGTGCGTCCGCGATTCGACGACCCGCCGCTGCCGCCGCAGCCACTCGCCGAAGGCCAGGTGGACGCGGCCGCGTTCGGCGGGCCAGCCGGCGAGGTCGGCGTCGAGGGCTTCGGCGAACCGTTCGTCGCCGGGGTCGAGCACGGCCCGCGCGTACCGGAGGCCGATGTGCAACGCGGGTGACGGCGTGTCGAGGCGCTCGAGTTCGGCCACGACGTCCCGCAGCTCGCCGGTCCGCCCAGCCCGGACCGCGGCCTCGGTGAGCTCCGCGACGCAGTACGCGCGCAGCGCCAGCTGGTAGGCGGGGTCGGCCGGGTCGAGCAGCCGGCGCAGGTCGGCGAAGGCGTCCTCGAACCGGCCTTCGCTCAGGTTGGTCAGCCCGCGGGTGAGCTGCACGGTGGCCAGGACGGGCCGGGCACCGGCCGCGAGCCCGGCGCGCTCGGCTTCGTCGGCGAGGGTCTTGGCCTGCTTGTGGTCGCCGCGCAGGGCGGCGATTTCGGCCTGGACGGCCGTGGCCAGCCCGGCCATGAACGGCTGTCCGGTCTCCCGGGCGAACCGCGCCGCCTCCGCCGCGGCGGGCACGGCCCCGGCGAGGTCACCCAGCCGGACGCGGCTCCACGCCTGGACGGCCAGCGCCCGCGGCAGCAGCCCGAGCCGGCCCTGGGCCCGCAGCCCGGGGGCCGCGGCGGCGGAGAACCGGGCGGCGAGGTCGAAGGCGCCGACCTGCAGCGCGGCGCTGCCCAGGTACCGGTCGACCTCGGGATCGGCGCCGGTCCTGGCGACCAGCTCGCGCAGGTGGGCCAGGACGGCTTCGCCGCGTTCGAAAGGAGCGACGTAGGCGGTGACGGCGACGATCCGCGGGTCGTGCTTCGGGATGGGCAGCCGATCGGCGACGTCCAGGAGGTCTCCCCGCGCTTGCGGGCCGGGCTCGGTCCAGAAGCAGCGCATCGCGGCGCTCCAGAGGATCCGCATGGCGGCGTCGTGGTGCCCGTCGTCCGCGACGGAGGCGGCGGTCCGGGCCAGTTCGGCGACGCGGGCCGGGTCTTCGCGGACGCCGTCTTCGAACTCGCTGAGCAACCGGCCGGCGGTGGCCCGGCGGCGGGGATCGGCGGGGCTTGCCGCGTGCACCAGGCGTTCGGCGGTCTCCCGACGGCCGGACTCGACGGCCAGTTCGGCGGCCAGCAGCAGCCGATCGGCCCGGCGGTCCGGCTGGTCGCTGAGCCGCGCGGCCTGTTCGAGGGCGGCGATGGCGGCGGCGGCCCCACCGCGGAACCGGGCGCGTTCGGCGGTCCGTTCCAGTTCGGCGGCGACGGTCTCGTCGGGCCCGGCGGTGGCGGCGGCCCGGTGCCAGGCACGCCGGTCGGGCTGGTCGCGGAGGACCCGGCCGAGGGCGAGGTGCGCGTTCCGGCGGTCGAGCGGGGTGGCCGAGGCGGGGATGGCGGACCGCATGAGGGGGTGCCGGAAGGTGACGGCCCCGGCGGACAGCTCGATCAGCCGCGCTTCGACGGCGGGCGCGAGGATCTCGGGATCGGCGGAGACGTCCAGCAGGGCGCTCGTCGCGTCCAGGGTCTCTGTCAACGATGTCGTCTCGTTCAGCGCCGCCACCAGCAACGCCGTGCGCGTCACCTCCGGCAGTGCCGCCACCCGGGCCGTGAACGTGCGCTCCAGCCGCTCCGTCAGCGGCAGCACCGGATCCAGCCCGTCGAGCGAGGCCACCGCCGAGGGCAGCTCCGTCAACGCCAGCGGCAATCCCGCCGCCTCCGCGAGCAACCGCGTCCGGACCGCCGGGGCCAGCCTCGGCGCGACCGAATCGAGCAGCGAGGCCGCCGCGTCCGGGGGCAGCCGGTCCAGCGCCATCGGCGCCAGGCCCGCGTCCGCCAACGGGGACTCGAACCCGTCGCGCAGGGTCGCCACCAGGACGATCGGCTCGGTCTCGATCCGCCGCGCCACGAACGCCAGCGCGTCCGCGCTCGCCCGGTCCAGCCAATGCGCGTCCTCCGCCACCAGCAGCAGCGGCTTCACCGCCGCCTCCTCGGCCAGCAGCGTCAGCGCCGCCAGCCCGACCAGGTACGCACTCGGCTCCGCGCCGGCCGCCAGGCCCAACGCCGTCTGCAGGGCGTCGCGCTGCGGCTCGGGCAGCTCCGCGACGCCGGCCCGGACCGGGTACAGCAGCTGGTGCAGCCCGGCGTAGGCGAGGTTCCGCTCCGCCTCCGCTCCGGTCGTGCGCAGCACCCGCAGCCCCGCCACCGACGCCGCCGCGGCCGTCGACGCCACCAGCGCGGACTTCCCGATGCCCGCTTCGCCGCGGATCAGGACACCGCTGCGGTCCTCCGGGCCGTCGACGAGCTCGCCCAGCTCCTTCAGCTCGGTGTCCCGTCCGCACAGCGCCATGGAAACGACCTTACCCAACGCCCGTTTCCGCAGCTCACGGCCGAGTGACGTACGCCGGCAGCGTCATCCGACGGGCGCCGGGGCCGCGGCCGCGCCCCTACCGTTCCCCCGCAATGACCAGCGACCGGAGAGACCCATGCCGAGACACCCGATGAGAAGCCTCCTTCTCGCTGCCGCCGTGCCGCTCCTGCTGACCACCGTCACGCAGCCGGCCGCTTCGGCAGCAACCCCGACTTCGTGCGCCGCCGTCGCGGTGCCCGCGCCGCCGGGCGCCAAGATCGAATCTGTGCAGGCCGCGCCCCAGGCGTCGTACTGCCTGATCACCGTCACGCTCACCCACACCGGCGCGGACCACGTCAAGGTCGCCGTGGCCATGCCGGACACCGGCTGGAACGGCCGGCTCCAGGCCCTCGGCGGCAGTGCGTACGCCGCCGGCAACTTCGACGGGCTCCCGCAGGCGATCAAGGACGGCTACGCCGCCGTCACCACCGACGCGGGCGTCTCCCTCGACGGCCTCGACACGTCCTGGGCGCTGAAGGACGGCCACGTCGACCAGACGCTCCTGACCAACTTCGCCACCCGATCGGTGCACGAAGAAGCCGTGCTCGGCAAGGCCGTCACGCAGCGGCACTACCAGCGCCCGATCTCGTACTCCTACTGGACCGGCTGCTCGACCGGCGGCCGCCAGGGCTACTCCGAAGCCCAGAAATATCCCGGGGACTTCGACGGCATCCTGGCCAACGCCCCCGCCGTCGACTGGACGCAGTTCGCGGTCGCGACCCTCTGGCCGCAGGTCGTCATGAACCAGAGTCACGACTTTCTTAGCCCGTGCGTGCTTTCGGCGTTCCGCACGGCCGCGGTCCAGGCGTGCGACGCGCGCGACGGCGTGACGAACGGCATCGTCGACCGGCCGGACGAGTGCGGCTACGACCCGCGCAGCCTCGTCGGGACGAAGGTGGTCTGCGACGGCCGCGAGGTCACCGTCACGGCCGCGGACGCCGAGGTCGTCCGCAAGATCTGGGCCGGCCCGACCGACGAGCGCGGCCGCCGGCTGTGGGCGGGGCTGCCGAAGGGCGCGGACTTCACGTGGCTGGCCGGCACCCAGCCCGGTCCCGACGGCACGCTGACCGCGCCCGGCTTCCCGGTGGCCGTCAAGTGGGTGCAGTCGTTCCTGGAGAAGCAGGCCGACTTCGACACTTCGAAGCTCACGTACGCGCAGTTCGCGGCCCTGTTCCGCCAGTCGGTGCGTGAGTACGACGACGTCATCGGCACGTCGGACCCCGACCTGTCGGCGTTCCGCCGCGCCGGCGGCAAGCTGATCACCTTCGTCGGTGCGAACGACCAGCTGATCCCGCCGGGCGGCACGCTGTCCTACCGCACCCAGGTCGAACGGACGATGGGCGGCCCGCGGCGGGTGAACGACTTCTACCGGTTGTTCCTCGCGCCGGGTGTCGAGCACTGCTTCGGCGGTGGTGGCCCGGAGCCGACGAACGCGCTGGGTGCGCTGGTCGACTGGGTCGAGCACGGCAAGGCGCCGGCCACGCTGGCGGCGGCGTCCGCGGACGGCAAGACGCGCAACCTGTGCCCGTACCCGCGGGTTTCGCGCTACACCGGCGGTGACCCGGCCACGGCGTCGAGCTACCGCTGCCGCTGATCCCCGGTCCGCGAGCGCTTCCCCCGGCGCTCGCGGACCGCGGTCCTTCGTGGACGCGCTGGGTGTGGCGGCGAAATCCGGGTAACCGCGGACCATGGACATCGGCTTGCTGTACCCGACCCGCGACTGCGGCGAGGACGACTTCGCCGCTCTCTGCCGCCGGCTCGATCCCGCCCCCGGCCTCGACTTCGCCTATGTCGAAGGGGATCTGGACGGGCTCGACGCGGCCGACGCGGTGCGGGTGCTCGGGACACCCGAACACCTCATCGCCGCCGCCGACACCTTCCCGGCCGTTCCGGACGTCGTGAGCTGGGCGTGCTCCAGCTGCAGTTTCACCCACGGCCTCGACGGCGCCCGCGACCAGGCGCGAGCGCTCACCGGCCACCTCGGCGTCCCCGCGAGCAGCACGTCGCTGGCCTACCTCGCCGCCCTCGACCGGCTGGGCATCGACCGCGTCACGCTCGCTTCCGTCTACCGCCCGGACCTGACCGGCGCCTTCGCCGCCTTCCTCGCCGAGGCCGGCGTGACCACGGTGCACGCCGTCTCGGCCGACGCGGGCTCCGATCGCGCGCTCGCCGGCTGGGACGGACGCCGGATCACCGAGCTCGCCGTGGCGGCCGACCACCCGGACGCCGAGGCGGTGCTCGTCCCCGAGACCGCCCTGCACACCACGCCGCTGCTCGCCGAACTGGACGAACGGATGGGGAAACCCGTGCTCACGGCGACCGCGGTCACCGTGTGGGACGCCCTCGGCGGCGCGCCGGCGCAGGACGGACTCGGGACGTTGTTCAATGCCGGGCCGGGCCTCCGTCCGCCGAGCTCATCCGCTTCGTGAACCGGGCCGCCACGTCCCGCAGCTTGATGTTCGTGTGCTGGGACTCCACGATCAGCCGGTGCATCGCCGCGTCCTCGGTGACCCGGTGGATCAGCATCAGCATGCCCTTGGCCTGCTCGATCACCGCGCGCGTCTCCATCGCGTTGCGCAGCTCGTCCGCGAGTCTTCGCGCCTCGCGGTACCGGCGGGTCAACCGCAGCACCGTCTCCACGCACAACGTGAACAGCCGCAACACCTTCGTGTCGAACTCGTGGTAGCCGTGGGTCTCGAAACCGAACAGGGTGATCGCGCCCACCAGCGTGTCGTCCACCCGCAGCGGCACCGCCAGGTAGCTGCCCACGCCGAGTTCCTTGGCCGCGGCCACGAATTCGGGCCACTGGTCACCCGTTTCGGCGACGGCCACCCGCACGACTTCACCGGTCAGCGCCGCGAGCAGGCCCGGACCGTCGCCTGCCGCGTATTGGACGTCGTCGATGCGCCGGGCTCGCTCGTCGGTGAACGCCGCGGTCTGCGTCACTCCGTCGCGGACGACCATGATGCTGGCCAGGTCCGCGTCCGGGACGACCCGGACCGCCTCGCCGCAGACCGCGTCGAGCAGGCCCGGCGTGTCGGACATCGATTCGAGGACCCCGACGAGATCGGCCAGCACGGCGTTCAGCTCGTCGACCCGCTCCGCCATGCCGTCGCCAGTGGTCGGCAAGGCCCACCCCTCCCATGCGTCAAGCGGCGAGCACGGGATCGAGCTCGCCAGCAGCGTCAACAGAGACCACCGCTGGCGTTTCAACGGGTCCGGACGAATTCTACCGGCCGGGGGAGCCCGGTTTGGCGGAGGCCGCGCCGGGTAGCCGCCGAAGATGGACAATCCGGCTGTTGACGACGAGTTGTGGGCGGAGTTCCACCGGGTGGTGAACATGACCTCGCGCGAGCTGGAGGACTGGCTGCGCACCCGCGACGCGGGCCCGGAGACCGAGCCGCTCCCCGACGAAGCAGGCCCGCCGACCGGGCACCAGGTCCTGGCCGTCCTGCGCAAACGGCGGTCCGACGTGGACGACCACGACGCCGACGTGATGCGGAAGGTGGTCGACCGGGTGCTCTCGGAGCGCCGCGACGACCTGGAGCCGACGGCGGGCGAGGCCCACTGGCGCCACCGCCTGATGTCCCTCGGCCACGACCCGCTCAAACCAGCCTGACCCAAGCCGTCGTGAGTGGTAAGGCGGGTTAGAACCCGCCTTACCACTCACGACCCGGGGAACCAGGTCAGCGGGGGATGGCCTGCCAGCGCTGGTTGGGGCCGTTGGTCGGCTTGTACAGGCCGATCCGGGCGCCGTCCTCACGGGACTCGCTCGTGACGTCGAGCAGCTGCCCGCTCGCCGCGTTGACGAACGTCCACGTGCCGTCCCCGGTCGTGGACAGCGTCCACTCCGACGCCGGGTCGCACGCGCCCGCCGCGGCCAGCGTCACCGCGCCGCCGGACGTGCTGAGCACCTGGCCCGTGCCCGCGTTGGTGATGGTGAACCGATCGCGGTTGCCGTAGCGGCCGGTGCGGTCGGTGAGCGTCCAGCGCTGCGCCGGCGCCGACGCGTCCGTCGTGCGCTGCACCAGCGCGCCGTTCTCCGCCGACAGCGACTTGCCGCTCTGCACGCCGGTGAACGTGACGGGCTTGCCCGAGCCGATGCCCGTGCCGGCCGCCGTCGAGGAGACGCCGTTGACGAGGAAGCTCGTCACCGAGCGCGCCGGCACCCGGAGCGTGGCGTGCGAAGACGTCACCTTCACCGGCTTGCCCCGCTTCAGCGCCCCGGTGACGTCGGTGACGACCGGCGTCACCGACGCGCCCGGCCGGATGTTCCGGAAGCCCGACAGGTCCAGCGTGACGTCCTGGTCGTCGGTGCCCGCGTTGGTGTGCACGACCGTGGCCAGGTCCTCGCCGCGCATCGCGACCGTCGACGCGGTGTCGTTCACGCCGATCAGCCGGTCACCCGGCTTGATGTAGTGGGTGAAGTTGCGCATCGTGTTGAACTTCGTGTTCATCTTGATCTGGCACGTCTTCAGCGTGGCGTTCTTCGGGCAGTCGAACGGGACCTGGATCTCGCCCCAGTTCATCCCGGCCGCGGACTCGCCGCCCGGCTTCATGTTGTTGTAGTCCTCGATCGGCTGCCAGCTGACCCACGCGCTCGGTTCCAGCAGCCGCAGGTCGTCGGTGATCTGCTTGGCCATGCCGAGGCCCGGGTCCATGTCGGTGAAGTCCTGGCGGTCCAGCCAGCTGCCGCCGACCTCGCTCATCCACAACGGCTTCTCCGCGCCCTTGGCCAGGTCGCGCGGGACCGGCCGGTTGCCGGTGCCGTAGGTGTGCACGTTGAGCCGGCCCGCCGCCGCGCGGGCGTCGGCCGACCAGCCGGCCCAGTCCGCGGCGAAGATGTCCGGGTTGGTCTCGTCGGGCGCGGAGACGATCGCCCGCGAACCGGCCGCCTTCAGGGCCGAGGCCATCGCCGGGATCAGCTGCGACTGGACCGCCGGGCCGATGTGCGCGCCTTCCTGCCTGCCGCCGGTCGGGTTGCCGTCGGCCCCGAGCGTGGTCTTCCAGTAGTTCGTGTTCGGCTCGTTCAGCGGGTTCACCGAGGCGAACTTGATGCCGTGCGCCTTCTCGAGCGTCCGCACCACCTGCGTCATATACGCGGTGAAGTCGCCGATCTTGTCGGAGCGCAGCTGCTCGTCGGTGGCGTTGAAGCCGCCCGAGACGTACCCGGACACGGTCTGGAAGTACGGCGGCGAGTTGCTGAACGCCTCCCACTTCGTGACGCGGTTCTTGATCTTGTCGACCCACCAGCGCTGGTTCGGGTCGGCCTTCGGGTCGAACTCGGCCGGGTCGCCCGGCGTCCACCAGTCCTTGTCGGCGCGGGTGGTGCCGGCCGGCGCCTTCCACCAGCCCGGGACCGCGGCCCCCGCACGCAGGTACGACGGGACGTCGGGGGCGTTGCCGCCGCCGACGTTGAACCGGGCGATGTTGAGGTTCAGCCCGTCGGGCCCGAAGACCAGGTCCGCCAGCTTGTTCCGGACGGCGTCGGGGTAGCCGCCGGTCGCCTCGGCCATCCAGGCCAGGCTCGCGCCCCAGCCGTCGAACGGCTGCTGCCGGTAGGTCGGGTCCGGCTTCACGGTCACCGCGGTGGCCGCTTCCGCGGGCGCGACCGCCAACCCGGTCGAAACAATCGGTACACAAAGGACGGTGAGCAAACGCCGCAAGTTCATCGTCGAACTGCCCTTCGGTGTGCGGTGGGGACTTTTCAGGCCTCGGTGTGGCCGAGCATCGGCCGCGGCACGAACCGGGCCGCGGGGTCGAGCATCGTGCCCAGTTCGAGCACGACCAGTTCGTTGGCGCCGGCCCGGACCACCGGGCGCGGCACGTACAACGTCCGTTGCGGGCCGCGCCGCCAGTACCGGCCGAGCGCGAACCCGTTGAACCACGCGACGCCCTTGCCCCACTCCCCCGTGTCGAGGAAGAGGTCGGCGGGCTCGTCGACGTCGATCCCGGCGCGCAGCACCGCCGGCCCGGCCGCCGGGCCCGTCACCGACTTCGGCGTGTCGGGCCGCAGCGAAGGCAGCCTGGCCAGGTCGAACGGCAGCACGTCCCAGCCGGTCAGCGGCTCGCCGTGCAGCGCCGCCCCGCCGATGATGCCCTTCGCCTCGCCGATGCGCGGGCCGTAGTCGACGCGGCCCTGGTCCTCGACCAGCACCAGCAGCTCGCCGGCCGCGCGCGGCAGCGGGATCGCGCGCTCGTGGTGGTCCCGGCTGAGCGTGCCCACGAGGTCGCCGTCGAAGAACACCGTGGCGCGGTCGCGGACCTCGCCGAAGGTCAGCACGCCGGGCCGGTCGCCTTCGATCCTCGTGCGCAGCAGCGCGAGCTGCGGCATCGGCGTGAGGTCGTCGAACGCGGGCAGTTCCTCGTGGAATTCCCAGGTCCCCCAGCGGTCCGGGGCGTCGAGCAGCCGGACGGGGTCGCCGAGCGCTCCGGACGGCGTCGGCGCGGGCCGCGCCGGCGGCGGGACCGTGTCGGGCACCTTGTGGTAGCGGGCGATCACGTCGCGGAAGGCGTGGTACTTCGGCGTCGGGTCGCCGGCTTCGTCCAGCGGCGCGTCGTAGTCGTAGGAGGTGATCAGCGGCTGGTAGACGCCCTTGTCGTTGGCGCCGTTGGTGAGCCCGAAGTTGGTTCCGCCGTGGAACATGTAGAGGTTGACCGACGCGCCCGCGGCCAGCAGCGCGTCGAGCTCCGCCGCCGAGTCCGCGGCCGAGGTCGTGTGGTGGTGCGCGCCCCAGTGGTCGAACCAGCCGTTCCAGAACTCGCTGCACATCAGCGGGCCGGTCGGCTGGTGCGCGCGCAGGACGGCCAGCCGCGCCTCGGCGCCGGACCCGAAGGACGCGGTGCGGTGCAGCCCGTCGAGGCTGCCGGCCGCCAGCATCTCCGGCGTCGGCTGGTCCACTGTGGTCAGTGGCACGGTGACGCCGGAGTCGCGCGTGTGCTCGGCGAGCGCTTTCAGGTAGCGCTTGTCGTCGCCGAACGCGCCGTATTCGTTCTCCACCTGCACCAGCAGCACCGGTCCGCCGCGGTCGATCTGGTGCGGGACGACGACCTCGTACACCTTCGTCAGGTATTCGCGGACGGCGTCGAGGTACTTCGGCTCGTACCGGCGCACCCCGACCGTCGGGTCGCGGAACAGCCACGCGGGCAGCCCGCCGTTGTCCCACTCGGCGCAGATGTACGGGCCGGGCCGCACGATCGCGTACATCCCGGCGTCGGCGATCATGCGCAGGAACCGGTCGAGGTCGAGCCCGCCGGTCAGGTCGAACGTGCCCGGCTCGGGGGCGTGCGCGTTCCACGCCACGTACGTCTCGATGGTGTTGAGCCCCATCCGCCGGGCCTTGTCGATCCGGTCCGCCCACAGGTCCGGGTGCACCCGGAAGTAGTGCAGGGCACCGGAAAGGATGCGGAACGGGCGGCCGTCGAGCAGGAAGTCGTGCTCCCCGATGGCGAACTCAGGCATGCGGGCCCGCCTGGGGGGTCAGCTGGAGCACGGTCCAGGACAGCGGTGGCAGTGTCACGGTGATGGTGGTCCCCCCGGGATCGGACGTCGCGACGGCGCCGGGTAGCGGCACCGGCCGGACCGGTTGTGCGTCGGCGGTGTTCACCGTGTGGCGGGTCTCGCCGTCCGGTGTGGTCAGGGTTTCGGCGGCGTAGACGCCGAACCGGGCGCCGCGCAGGCGGATCCGGACTTCGGTCGGCGACGCCGTCGCGCGGTTGGTGAGGAACACCGCCCCGCGCCCGGAGTCCTCGACCGTCGCGGCGGCGTCGACGAGGTCGACTTCGCCGTGCTGCGCGGTGCGGAGCCGGTCGCCGTCGACGGCCAGGCGCAGGCTCGCCCCGCCGGCCAGCGCGGCGACCTGCCGGAACGGGTGGAACGTCGTCTGCCGCCACGCCGGGCCGCCGGGCTCGGAGCGGATCGGCGCGATGACGTTCACCAGCTGCGCCTGGTTCGCCATGGTGACGCGGTCGACGTTGCGCAGCAGGGAACTCAGCAGCGAGCCGACGACGACCGCGTCGGTGACCGTGTAGGTGTCCTCGATGATCCGCGGGTGCTGCCGCCAGCCGCCCGCGGCGAGTTCGGCCTGGTCGACCTCGTTCCAGCGGCGCAGGTCCCAGACGTTCCACTCGTCGACGCTGATCCCGATCTTCTTGTCCAGGCCCAGCTCGGCGAGGGTGGCGTCGATGACGCCCGCCGTCGTGCGGATGTAGCGGTCCAGCGCCGCCCCGCTGGCCAGGTAGCTGTCGGTGTCGCCGTGCAGCTCCTGGTAGTAGGCGTGCAGCGAGATGTGGTCGACCAGCTCGGCCGTGTGGCGCAGCACCGTGCGCTCCCACGAGCCGAACGTCGGCATGTCGGCGTGCGAGCTGCCCGCGACGACCAGCTCGACGTCCGGATCGATCATCCGCATCAGCCGGGCGGTCTCCGCGGCCAGGCGGCCGTACTCCTCGGCCGTCTTGTGGCCGATCTGCCACGGGCCGTCCATCTCGTTGCCGAGGCACCACAGCTTGAAGCCGAACGGGCGGTCGGCGCCATTCGCGCGCCGCCGCTCGCTCAGCTCCGTCCCGCCGGCGTGGTTGCAGTACTCCAGGACGTCGGCGGCCTCCTGGATGCCGCGGGTGCCGAGGTTGACCGCGTACATCACCTCGGCACCCGCGGCTTCGGCCCACGCGACGAATTCGTGCAGGCCGAAGCGGTTGGACTCGACGCTGTGCCACGCCGGGTCCAGCCGGACCGGCCGGGTTTCGGCCGGTCCGACGCCGTCTTCCCAGCGGTAACTGGAGACGAAGTTGCCACCGGGGTAGCGCAGCACGGTCGGCCCGAGTTCCCGGACCAGCTCCAGGACGTCGCCGCGGAACCCGCGATCGTCCGCCGTGGAGTGCCCGGGCTCGTACAGCCCGGTGTAGACCGACCGGCCCATGTGCTCGACGAACGAGCCGAAGAGGCGACGCGGGACCGGGCCCACGACCTGGCCCGCGTCACCTTCGATGTGGACGGTCATCCCGCGCTGACCGTGAAGCCCTGCTGGTTGCCGTAGTCGACGATGGCCTGCTGCCAGGCCGCCAGGCCCGCGTCGAGCGGGGTGGCGTTCAGGTAGGCCTTGCCGGCGGTGTCGCTGAAGATGCTGTTGGCGTAGGTCTGGTACGGCAGGTACGTCCAGCCCGGCGCGACGTCCTTCGACGCCTGCGTCAGCACCTGGTTGATCTTCTGGCCGCCGAAGTACGGCACGGCTTCGTCGACGTACGCGGGCGAGGTCAGGTCGGCCGTGGTGGACGGGAAGCCGCCGCTCTTGATGAACGGCTGGACACCGCCGCCGTGGTTGAGCCAGCGCACGAACGCCGCGGCGAGCGCCGGGTTCTTGCTCTGCTTGACCACGGACTGGGCGCTGCCGCCGTTCTCCGCGGTGACCGCCTTCTGCCCGTCGTAGGTCGGCATCGGCGCCACGGCCCACTTCCCGCTGCCGCCGGGCACCGAGGAGATGAAGTTGCCCGGCATCCACGCGCCGGTGACCAGGGAGGAGATGGTGCCGTCACCGAGGGCGCGGAACCAGTCGTCGGACCACTCCTTGACCGGGGCGAGCAGCTTGCCCTGCACCAGCTGGTCCCACATCGCGGTCCACTTCTTGGCGCCCGCGTCGGCCAGGTTGACCTTCACGTTCCGGCCGTCGACGGTGAACGGGTGCCCACCGGCCTGCCAGATCATGCTCAGCACGAACCCGGGGTCACCGGTGTCCGAGGTGATGTACTTGGTGGGGTCGGCCGTGTGCAGCTTCTTCGCCGCGTCGATGTACTCGGCCCAGGTCTTCGGCACGGCGATGCCGTTCTTGTCGAAGACCTCCTTGTTGTAGAACAGGGCCATCGGACCGGAGTCCTGCGGGAGGCCGTAGATCCCGTTGCCGTTCTTCACCTGCGCCCACGTCGAGGCGCTGTAGTCCTTTTCGAACGACCCGAAACCGAACTGGTTGAGGTCGGCCAGCGAATCGGTCAGCGCGAACTGCGGCAGGGCGTAGTACTCGATCTGGGCGACGTCGGGAGCGCCCGAGCCGGCCTTGATCGCGTTCTGGAGCTTGGTGTACTCCTCCTTGTTGGTCCCCGCGTTGACGTAGTTGACCTTGACGTTCGGGTATTCCTTCTGGAACGCGGCCACCTGGTCCTTGGCCGAGGGGGTCCAGCTCCAATAGGTGATCTCCCCGCCGGCCTTCAGCGCGGCGTCGACGGAGTCCTGGGTGCCGGTGGCGGCGGCGGGCGCGGACGGCGAGCCCCCGGACGAGCAGCCGACCGCGAGCGCGGCGGCCAGCGCGAGGGCGGCGGCCGCCTTGACGCGGGTGCGGATTCTTGACATCGAGTGTCCCTTCACGACGGTGTGACGGCGGGTTATTGCTTAACGCTTCCGGCGCTCAGCCCGGACTGCCAGAACCGTTGCATGAGCAGGAAAGCGACGACGAGGGGAATGATGGTGAGCAGCGACCCGGTGAGGACCAGGTTGAAGATCGGCTGGGCGCCGGCGCCGTTGGCCTGGGCGCTCCACTGGTTGAGCCCGACGGTCAGCGGGTACCACTTCGGCTCGCTGAGCATGATCAGCGGCAGGAAGTAGTTGTTCCACGTCTGCACCATCGTGAACAGCGCGACCGTGATGATGCCGGGGACCAGCTGGCGCAGCGTCACGGTGAGGAAGATCCGGAGCTCGCCCGCGCCGTCGATCCGCGCCGCCTCCAGGAGCTCGTCCGGGATGGCGTCGGCGGCGTAGACCCAGATCAGGTACAGGCCGAACGGGCTGATCAGCGACGGGATGAGCACCGCCAGTGGCGTGTTGGTCAGCCCGAGCTTGCTGAACATCAGGAACGTCGGCACGGCCAGCGCGGTGGGCGGCACGGCCACCGCCCCGAGGACGACGGCGAACACCCCGCGGCGGCCGGGGAAGCGGTACTTGGCCAGCCCGTAGCCCGCCGCCGTGGCGAGGACCGTCGCGCCGCCGGCGCCGACCACGACGTACAGCAGCGTGTTGCCGAGCCAGCGGAAGAAGATGCCGTCGTTGTAGGTGAACGTCTGGCCGATGTTGTCGAACAGCGCGAACGGGCCGCCGAACGAAAGCCCCGACGTCGAGAACAGGGCGGGCTGCGTCTTGCTGGCGTTGACGACCAGCCAGACGAGCGGGACCAGGCTGTAGATCAGGTACAGCACCATGACCGACGTGAGGACGCGTGACTTGCGGGGCCGCGTCACCGAAAGCGTGGCCATCACATTTCCTTCCGGGAGCCGCGCAGCTGCACGACGTAGGCGATGACGCCGGTGATCACGCCCATCACGATCGCGACGGTGGCGGAGTAGTTGTATTGCTGCCCGTTGAAGGAAAGGGTGTACGCGTACATGTTCGGCGTGTAGAAGGTGCCGATCGTGTTCGGCACCAGGTTGCGCATGATGTTCGGCTCGTTGAAGAGCTGGAAGCTGCCGATGATCGAGAAGATCGTGGCGATCACGATGGCGCCCCGGATCGCGGGGAGCTTGACCGACAGGATGGTGCGGAACGTGCCGGCGCCGTCGATCGCGGCCGCCTCGAACAGCTCCTTGGGGATCACCTTCAGCGCGGAGTAGAAGATGAGCATGTTGTAGCCGACGAACTCCCACGTGACGATGTTGCCGATCGACGTGAGCAGCCAGTTCTCCGACAACGGCTTCACCGCGTCGGTGCCGAGCAGGTGGTTCAGGTCGGCGGCCAGTCCGAAGTGGTCACCGTAGATGAAGCCCCACATCAGCGAGGCGACCACGGCGGGCACCGCGTACGGCAGGAAGATCACGATCCGGAAGAACCCGGCGGCGTGCAGCCGGGCGCTGTCGATGGCCAGCGCCGCGATCAGGGCGAGCACGAGCATGATCGGCACCTGCACGGCGAGGAAGACCAGCACCCGCCGGAAGGCCTCCCAGAACTTCGGGTCGCCGAAGACCTGCACGTAGTTGTCGGCGCCGACGAACACCGTGCCGCCGAAGAAGGCCTGGTCGCGGAAGAGGCTCAGCACGAACGCGTACACGACGGGCGCGATGAAGGTCAGCGCGAAAACCACCATGAACGGGGCGACGAAGAGCCAGCCCCGCCATTTCCGCCGCGGCCGGCGGGCCGCGGGCACCCGGCGCGCGGGCACCGGGGCGGGCGGAGCCGCTGTGGACGTCATCGTCTCTCCGAGTGGTCAGGTGAGCCGGGCGCTGGACCCGGCGCGATGTTTACGTCAACATGGACGGCCGCAGAGTAACGTGTTGACGTAAACATGTCCAGGGAACCAAGGAGTGACCGTGCCGCGCCAGACAGCGACGTCATCCGCACCCGGCCCCGCCCGGCGCCGGGGCCCGTCGATGGCGGACGTCGCCCGCGAGGCGGGTGTCTCGGGCCAGACGGTCTCGCGCGTCGCGAACGGCAAGACCAATGTGGACGAAGCGACCCGGGAGCGGGTCCTCGCCGCGATGCGCCGGATCGGCTACCGGCCCAACAGCGCGGCCCGCGCCCTGCGCAACGGCCAGTTCCGCAGCATCGGCGTGATCATTTCGGCCCTCCCGACGTTCGGCAACAGCCGCACCCTCGACGCCATCGCGGCGGCGGTCGTCCCGGAGGGGTTCTCGATCATCCTGATGCCGGTGACGCGGCCGACGCAGGGCGAGGTGACGGGCGCGTTCAGCACGCTGAACGAGCAGGCCGTCGACGGCGTGATCATCCTGATCGAGCAGCACCAGCTTGACCAAAGCGAAATCGAACTGCCGCACGGGCTGCCGGTGGTCGTGATCGACTCGAGCGCCCGCTACGACTACCCGGTGGTCGACAACGACCAGGCCGACGGCGCGGCCCGGGCGACCAGCCACCTGCTTTCCCTGGGTCACTCGACGGTCTGGCACATCGCGGGACCGCCGCAGTCCTACTCGGCCGAGCGCCGCCGGAAGTCGTGGCAGGCCACGTTGGAGCGCGCCGGCGCTTCGGTACCGCCGGTGCTGGTGGGCGACTGGTCGCCGGAGTCGGGTTACCAGGCGGGCCTGCGCCTGGCGGCGGACCCTTCCGTGACGGCCGTGTTCGCGGCGAACGACCAGATGGCGCTGGGCCTGCTGCGCGCCCTGCACGAGTCGGGTCGCGCGGTGCCGGCGTCGGTGAGCGTGGTCGGGTTCGACGACATGGAGGAGTCAGCCCACTTCTGGCCGCCGTTGACGACGATCCGCCAATCGTTCGAGGCGGTCGGCCGCCACGCGGTGAAGGCCCTCCTGACGGAAATCGAGACGGGCACGGAAGCCGGCGAACCGGTGCTGCTCCCGACGGAACTGGTCATCCGCTCCAGCACCGCCCCACCCCCAGCCTGACAACCCGGCCAACCCCCGTGCCCAGCAAGGCATCACACGAACCGACCCTCCAGGTACGCAAGACGACCGACCAGATACGCGAACCGACCGGCCAGGCACGCGCGCGGGCGGCCTCGGGCGGGCGAGCGGGCGCGGGCGTGGCCCGGGTGGGCGGGGGCGTGTTGTGAGCGGGGGGGGAAATGGGTCGTTTCAGGGGGGCGGGGCGGGGGAATTACCGGCCACCAAGCCGGGAACTCCGGTACCCCCAACGTCCCAGTGGCGTGGACCATTCGGCCCCACTCCACGGAAACGAGGCCGTCATGCTCGCCATTCTCGCCGCCGTCCTCTTCGGGCTCGCCCTGCTCATGGAGCTGGCCGGGTTCGGGCTGGGGCCGGTGATCACCACCGGGACGCTCACCACCGCCGGGCTGCTGTGCGTGGCCCTGCACCTGGCCGGGGTCGCCACCGACCGGTCGCGGTTCACCCGGCGGCGGCGTCGTCGCTGACTCGCCTCAGCACCTGCGCGAACACCTCCGGCGACTGGGCTCCCGCCACGCCGTAGCGCTGGTCGATCACGAAGAACGGGACGCCGGACGCGCCGAGGGCGCGGGCCTGCTCGCCGTCCGCCGCCACCTCTTTTTCGTACGCGTCGGACTCGAGTACGGCTCGCGCCTCGTCCGCGTCCAGTCCCGCTTCCGCGGCCAGCGAGATCAGGGAATCGTGGTCGAACAGCGAGCGACGCTCGGTGAAGTGCGCCGCGTAGAACCTGTCCACGACAGCGTCAGCCAGACCGTGTGAAGCCGCGAGGTGGACCAGGCGGTGGCCGTCGACCGTGTTGCCCATGTGGACGCCGTCGAGGTGGTACTCGAGGCCGTCGGCCGCCGCGCGCTCCTCCATCTGGGCTTCCATCGCGTCCGCTTCTTCCAGTGTGCGGCCGTACTTCTCGGCCAGCACCTCGCGCGTCGGCCGCGATGTCCCGCGGGGGAACGTCGGGTCGAGCTGGAACGAGTGGTGCACCACTTCGACGTCGGCACCCACTTCGGCCACCGCCTGCTCGAAGCGGCGTTTGCCGAGATAGCACCAGGGACAGACCAGATCGGACCAGATGTCTACGCGCACGAAACCCACGCTAATCGAAGGGACGCCGCGCACTTCAAGGTAACCGGGCCCCACCTGCGCACTAGGGTGGGCAGGTGACCGTCTCGACCGACGACATCGTCCGGCACGCGGCCCGGCTGCTGATGGCCGGGACCCGCCTCGATCTCGGGCGGATGGCCGCCGAGCTCGGGATTTCGCGCACCACGTTCTTCCGGCGCGTCGGCAACCGCGACGACCTGATGGGCGCCGGGCTGCGGCTGCTGTCCGACCGGACCTGGCAGCGGGCGCTCGACGGCTGGCGCGCCCAGCACGGCGACGCGGTCCGCACCCCGGACGGCCGGCTGCGCTGCCTGTGGGTCATGGAGGCCTACCGCCGCGAGGTCGCCGGCAGCGAGGGCATGCGCAAGCTGATCGAAGCGGAGTCGACCGTCGCCCTCCGCGTGCTCACCGACCCGCGCGGCGCGGTCCAGCCCGGGCTGGTCGACGCGCACGTCGAGCTCTTCCACGCCGACGCCGAAGCCGCCGGGCTGGCCCCGCTGGTCGGCCTGCCGGACCTGGCCTTCGCGGTCGTCCGGCTCGGCGAGTCCTTCCTCTACTCCGACGTCCTCGCCGCCCGCTCGGTGGACCTGACCGTCGCCACGACGCTGGTCGACACCCTCGTGCGCGGTGCGATGGAGCCGGTCAAGGTTCACTGAGCGACCGCACAGTTCGTCAGACCACTCCCCCATTCGGAGGATGTGGAACATTTCGCCAAGGTGTTTCATAGGCGCAGGGAAAGCGGTTACCCCGCACCCCGCCCGCGGCACGTCTTTCCGTGGCCGTTGCACCAGTTCTCCGATCCGCCCGTCTGTGTCCGGGCGTGCTTTCGCCTGCCCGGGGAAAGAGAGCGATCCATGTCCGCACCCACCAGCTCGCCGACGACGTCCGGCTTGGGTGAGAAAATTTCCCGCCGACGCGGCTGGCGTGCCAAGGCCGCCGGCGTCGTGCTGGCCGCCTTGGCGGTGACCACCGCGGTCGCCGCGCCGGCGCCCGCCGCCGCGAACCCCTACGAGCGGGGCCCGGACCCGACCAACGCCAGCATCGAGGCCACCCGCGGCTCGTTCGCGACCAGCACCGACACGGTGTCGCGACTGGCCGTCTCCGGCTTCGGCGGCGGCACCATCTACTACCCGACGACCACGACCGCCGGCACGTTCGGCGCGATCTCGATCGCGCCCGGCTTCACCGCCACCCAGTCGAGCATCGCCTGGCTGGGCCCGCGCCTGGCCTCGCAGGGCTTCGTGGTGTTCACCATCGACACCCTGACCACCAGCGACCAGCCCGACAGCCGCGGCAGGCAGCTCCTCGCTTCCCTGGACTACCTGACGCAGCAAAGCAGTGTCCGGTCACGGATCGACAGCAGCCGGCTCGGTGTCGTCGGGCACTCCATGGGTGGCGGCGGCACGCTCGAAGCGGCGCGCTCCCGCCCGTCGCTGCAGGCCGCGGTGCCGCTGACCGGCTGGAACCTGACGAAGAACTGGTCGACGCTGCGGGTGCCGACGCTCGTCGTCGGGGCGCAGTCGGACACCATCGCGCCGGTGGCGTCGCACTCGATCCCGTTCTACACCAGCCTGCCGTCCTCTCTGGACCGGGCGTACCTCGAACTGCGCGGCGCCAGCCACTTCGCGCCCAACACGGCGAACACGACGATCGCGAAGTACACGCTCTCCTGGCTCAAGCGGTTCATCGACAACGACACCCGCTACGAACAGTTCCTCTGCCCGATCCCCAGCACCAGCCTGTCCATTTCGGACTACCGCGGCAACTGCCCGCACAACGGTTAGCCCGCCACGCCGAGGGTGACGACGACCTTGCCCTTGGCGTGCCCGGCTTCGGAGTAAGCGAACGCGGCACGCAGGTCGTCGAACGGGTAACTCCGGTCGACGACCGGCGTGACCGCGCCGCGCTCCACGAAACCGGTCAGCTCCCGGAGCACCGCCGCCTTGTCCGGGCAGGCGACGGCGTCCGCGAGCACGACCCGCCTTCGCGCTACCGGCCCGGAAGCCAGCGCCGCGAAGACGTGCCCGGCCGGCTGCACCCAGCGCCCCGCCGGACCGCCGACGGCGACGAAGGTGCCGCCCCGCGCCAGCACCCGGCGGCAGGCGAACACCGACCGGCTGCCGGCGACGTCCAGCACGACGTCGTAGCGGCGGCCGCTGCGCGTGAAGTCCTCCGCCCGGTAGTCGAAGACGTGCTCGGCGCCCAGTGAGCGCGCCGCCGACGCGTTCGCGGCGCTGCAGACCGCATCGACCCTCGCCCCCAGCGCCCTGGCCAGCTGGACGGCGAACGTGCCGACGCCGCCGGAAGCGCCGTTGACCAGCACTCGCTGCCCGGCTTCGACACCCCGCAACGACAGGAGCGCGGTGACGGCCGCCATCGGCATTGCGGCCGCTTGCTCGTAGGTGAGGTTCACCGGCATCGGCGCCAGCAGGTCCTCGCGTACGCAGACGTACTCGGCGTGCGCACCCCGTGGCAGCAGGGCGTAGACATCGTCACCCGGGGCGAACCGGGCGCCGGGCGTCGCGACCCGGCCCGCGAGGTCGCAGCCGAGGACGCCGGCTCGCGGACGCAGGCCGAAGCCGCCCGGCATCAACCGGGCCACATACGGCTCGCCTCTCAGGTGGTGCCAGTCGTACGGGTTGACCGAGCTCGCCCGCACCCGCACCAGCACCTCGCCTTCGCCAGGGACCGGATCGGGCACGTCCTCGAGGACCAAGCTCGACGCAGGGCCGTACCCGCGCTGGACCAGGGCTTTCATGTCGCCTCCCGCATTCGTACGCCGTAAGTCTTACAACGTAAGGTACGCCGTACACCGTAAGAACGTCAACGGCGCCTTACCTTGTACGATCTTGTGGGTGACAACCGACGCCCGGATGCCTCTCAGCCGCGAGCGCGTCCTGCGCGCGGCGGTCGGCCTCGCCGACGAACACGGGTTGCGCGCGCTCACGATGCGCCGCCTCGCCGAAGAGCTCGGCGCCGAGGCGATGTCGCTCTACTACCACGTGGCCAAGAAGGAAGACGTGCTCGACGGCATCGTCGACGTCGTGGCCGGGGAGATCAACGAGGCCGTCGCCAGGGTCGAACCGGCCCCGGACTGGAAGACGGCGGTGCGGCGGCGGATCCTGGCCGCGCGGCAGGTGTTCCTCCGGCACCGCTGGGCGCCCGAGCTGTTCGAGACGCGGTCGTCGACGAGCACCGAGGTCCTGCGCTACTACGACGCGCTGGTCGGGCTCATGCGCGACGGCGGGTTTTCCTACGACCTGGTCCACCACGCGCTGCACGCGCTCGGCAGCCGCGCGCTCGGGTTCAGCCAGGAGCTGTTCGACCCGAGCGCCGGCGAGTCGGCGGACGTGCCGGTCGACCTGGCCTGGCAGCTGCCGAACCTGGCGACGATGCTCAGCGAGATCGCCCACGACGACCCGGACTCGACGCTGGGCTGGTGCGACGACCAGGCCGAGTTCGAATTCGGCCTCGACGTCATCCTCGACGGCCTGGACCGGCTGCGGCAGCGGTAGTCCACCAGCTGGGACACCCCCGCTCACCGGGGCAAAATCAAAGCTGTGTCACGACCTCTGCGGAAGCTCGGCTTCCTGACCATCGGCCTGTTCGACGCGGCCGACCCGCGCCGGGGCCACGAGTCGACGCTGGAGATCATCGAGCTGGGCGAACGGCTCGGGTTCGACAGCGCCTGGGTGCGCCACCGGCACCTGCAGTACGGCATCTCGTCGCCGGTCGCCGTGCTGGCCGCCGCGTCGCAGCGGACGAGCCGGATCGAGCTCGGCACCGCCGTGATCCCGCTCGGCTGGGAAAACCCGCTGCGGCTGGCCGAGGACCTCGCCACCGTCGACCTGCTCTCCGGCGGACGGCTCAACCCGGGTCTCAGCGTCGGGCCGCCGATGCGCTGGGACGAGGTCAAGCACGCCCTCTACCCGGACACCGCCGAGGCCGAGGACTTCTCCTACGCCCGGGTGGAGCGGCTGCTCGGCTTCGTGCGCGGCGAACCGGCCACCGGGTTCAGCGGCACCGAAGGCTTCGAGGTGTTCTCCGACCGCGTCCAGCCGCAGGCGCCCGGCCTCGGCGACCGCCTCTGGTACGGCGGTGCGAGCCTGCGTTCGGCGGAGTGGGCGGGCAAGCACCGGATGAACTTCCTGACCAGCAGCGTGGTCAAGGCCGATGGCGAAAGCACCGACTTCGCCGAAATCCAGCTCTCGCACATCCGGACGTTCCGCGCGCAGCACCCCGCCGGCCGCATCTCGCAGGGCCTCGTCGTCATCCCCACCGACAGCGCGACGCCGGAACAGCGGGCGAAGTACGCGGCCTACGCCGAAAAGCGGCTGCCCCGCACGGCGGAACCCCAGGGGCCCGCGCGGATGCTGTTCTCCCCCGATTTTGTCGGCACGTCCGCGGAAATCGCCGGGCGGCTGCACGAGCACAAGGCGTTCCGCGAGATCGACGAGGTGGCTTTCGCACTGCCCTTCACCTTCGAACACGAAGACTACGTGCAGATCCTCACCGACATCGCGGAACGCCTCGGCCCCCTGCTGGGGCGCTAGCTCACTGGTTGGTGCCCGGCGTGAGCACCTTGTCGATCACGAAGACCGTGGCGTTCTTCGTGGGGATGTTGCCGCACAGGATCTTCGCGCCGTTGATCGTCATGTTCTCGCCCGAGCCCTCGATCTTCACCGGGCCACCGGCGGTGTTGAGCGTGTCGACCGAACCGGCCGCGGCGAGGCCCTTGGCGTCGTAGCGCTTGCCGACGACGTGGTACTGCAGGATCGGCGCCAGCTCGGCGGGCTTGCCGGCGAGTTCGTTGAACTTGGCGTCACCCAGCGCCTGGAACGCCGGGTCGGCCGGCGCGAAGACCGTGATGGCCTCCTGGCTGTTCAGCGTGTCGACCAGGTTGGTGGCCTTGACCGCCGCCACCAGCTTGGTCAGCAGCGGGTTGGTCGACGCGGCCGAGGCGACCGGCTGCGGGCCCATCGAGTCCAGCGAACCGGGCGCGGAGCCCTGCGGCAGCTGCGAACAGGCCGGGCCGAAGACGTCGGCGTTGGTGGTCATGCCGTTGCCGGAGCCGGACGCCATGCTGGAGGTCGGCGCGGGCACCGACGACGACGGCATCGCACTGCTGGAACTGCCCGACGAAGCGGTGTCGCTACCGCTGCACGCGGTCAGCGAAAGGGCGGCGACGGCGGCGACGCCGATTCCGGCGACACGGAGCTTGGTCACGAAAATCACTCCCATAAAGCGGCTGAGAACTGCTTCTTGCCCTGGATTCGGAACTGTGGGGAATCCGGCTTGCCCCCATTCGGGTGATCCGGGTCACCGGGCCGTGAAGGCGATGCTGTGCCACCCGGTCGCGCCGTCGGGGACGGTCCCGGCGCGCAGTTCGGTCTGCGTGTACCCGCTTTTGTCCGTCGCCCGGCAAAAGACCTGGTGGCCGCCCGGTGCGACGTCGAACTCGAGCCACCACATGCGCCAGGTGTTCAGGTTGACTTCGTGGGACAGCACGGCTTCCCGCCACGGCCCGTCGTCCAGGCGCAGCTCGACCTTGGCGATCCCGGTGTGCTGCGCCCAGGCGATCCCGGCGACCCGCACATTCCCGGAAGAAACGGTTTCAAACCCCTTCGGCGTATCGATGCGCGATTGTGTCTTGATCGGCGCTTCGCGACCCCAGCCGCGTTTCAGCCAATACGCCTGCCGCGCGTCCCAGGTCGTGACTTCGAGGTCGGTCACCCATTTCGTGGCCGACACGTACCCGTACAGCCCGGGAATGACCAGCCGGGCCGGGAAACCGTGCTCGATCGGCAGCGGCTCACCGTTCATCCCGATGGCGAGCATGGCCCCGCGCGCCCGGTCCAGCGCCGCGGCGACCGGGCTGCCGGACGTCCAGCCGTCCACACTGGACGAAAAGAGCTGCTCGGC
The DNA here is from genome assembly GCF_042652605.1 of Amycolatopsis plumensis. Classification (NCBI taxonomy): domain Bacteria; kingdom Bacillati; phylum Actinomycetota; class Actinomycetes; order Pseudonocardiales; family Pseudonocardiaceae; genus Amycolatopsis; species Amycolatopsis plumensis. The sequence continues at coordinate 766,586 of NZ_JBHSJY010000001.1, forward strand.
ACCGGGGCGCACCCCGGCCTCTTCGAGCAGATCGGCCAGGTCGACGCCGACGAAGTTCGCGGTGGACACGTAGGTACCGCCGACCTCGTTGGACACGCAGGTCATCGTGATCGTGCGCTCCACCAGCGGCCGGTTCCGGATGTCGCCGTAGCGGTACCGGAGTTCGCGGTCGACCATCCCGTGCAGCCGCAGGCTCCAGTCCTCGGCGCGCACCTGCGGCACGGTCAGCGCGGTGTCCACCCGGTAGAAGCGGTCGTTGCGGGTCAGGAAAGCCGGCGTGCCCAGCTTCGCGAAGTCGGCGTCGGCCGGGATCATCGGCGCGGTCCGGGCCGGGACGAGCCGCCCGACCGCTTCGCGCGACGCCGCCGCGTCCCGGCGGCCGGCGAGCAGCTGCCCGCCGAGACCGGCGACCCCCGCCCCCACGACGACGCCGGCGCCGGCCAGCAGCACCGTCCGGCGCGAAGAGTCCGGGGCGACGTCGAGCCGGTGCAGGAAGGCGAACGTCGCGACACCGGCGACCAGGCTCGCCAGCGGGGCGAGCAGCGCGACCGCGTCGAGGTCGGGCCGCGTGTACACGGCGACGAGACCGACGAGCCCGAACCCGGTGATCACCACCAGCCCCGGCAGCGGCGTCCGGCGGGACAGCAGGCCCGCCACCGCCGCGACGGCCACCATGACGACGGCCATCCCGGACAGCAGCACGAGCTTGTCGTGGGTGCCGAAGGTGCGTACGGCGAAGTCCTTGAGCCACACCGGGGTCAGGTCGATGGCGCCGTTGCCGACGGCCAGGTAGGGCGAGGCGTTGACGCCGACGAACCCGGCGACGAGGTGGCCCGCCGCCAGGGCCGCCCCGAGCGCCAGGACGCCGAGCAAGGCGGCCCACCCGCGGCTACGCAAGGGAAATCCTGGTGACGGCGGGGGTGGTGGGGCCGTCCGAACCCCCGGCGGGCTCGACGGTGATCCCGATCCGGTCGACGTCCGCCGGGAGGTCGGCCACGAGCATCCGCTGCGACTTCTCGGTCGACATCAGCCCGGCCGAGCGCGCACCTCCGCTGCCGATCAGCCACACCTGGTAGACGTGCCCGGGGTCGAGCGCGGGGAGGTCCGACGCGAGCAGCACGGCCTGGTGACGGCTGCGCGAGACGACCAGGGTGGCGTGCCCTTCGCCGACCGCCTGGATCGCGGACGCGTCCGGTGCGCTCAGCACCGAGTCGACCGGCGCGGGCGTCCTGGCCACCCCGAACACGACCGCCACCGCGGCCGCCGCAGCGGCGCCGAGCAGGGCGAAGCGCACCTGCCACGTCTTGGCCCGGCTCAGCCGCCGCACCACCGGCACGCGCGGCGGCAGCTGACGGGTGCGGGCCACCTCGGCGAGCACCGACACCTTCAGCAGCGGCGGCGGGTCCACCGCGGTGGCCACGGCGAGCCGCGCGCCGGTTGCCCGCAGCTCGGCCACCTCCTGGCCGCAGGCGGGGCATTCGCCGAGGTGGCGTTCGAACTCCGCGCGGTCCACGTCGGACACGGCGTCCAGGGCGTAGGCCCCGGTCAGCATGTGCAGTTCGGCGGTCATCGGTCCACCCCCAGGCAGTCGCGCAGCCGGATCAGGCCGTCGCGGATGCGGGTCTTCACCGTGCCCGGCGCCACCTTCAGCACCTCGGCGACCTCGGGGTAGGTGTAGCCGTTGTAGTAGGCCAGCACGATCGACTCGCGCTGCAGCTCGGTCAGCGCGGCCAGGCACTGCCGCACCCGCTGCTGCTCCAGACCGGCCAAAGTGGACTCGGTGACCTCGTCGAACGGCCGCCGCACGTCCATCAGGCCGGCCCGCTCCTCGCGGTCGACGCCGGCCTGGTGCGCGCGCACGCGGTCCACGGCCCGGCGGTGGGCGATGGTCAGCACCCACGACAGCGCGCTGCCGCGCTCCGGCTCGTACCGCGTGGCCTTGCGCCACACCTCCACCAGCACCTCCTGCGCCACTTCCTCGGCCTGCGCGTGACTGCGCAGCACGCGCGTCGCGAGGCCGAGCACCGGGCCGGCGACGAGGTCGTAGAGCGACGCGAACGCCGTCTCGTCACCCGCCGCCACCCGCGCGAGCAGCTCTTCGGCGCTCGGCGCGGGCGCCGGCGCCTCGTCCGGTGGCAGCCGCAGCCGCCCTCGCTCACCCATGCCCGATCCTCCATCCATGCCCCCACCGCCGCCCTCAACGGAGAAGCTGCGCTTCACTGCTTCACTCACACCCCTGACTTGCCGGGGATTCGCGGCCGGACGGCGGACCGGACTGGTGCTCGGTGACCCTTCCCACCCGGACGGCCCAAATCCGGCGCCGGGACCCATCCGGCAGCGACGCGGCTCCGAACTCCTGTCACCACCGGTCACGATCAGTGAGGGTGGTTGCCCGTTCGGCCACGCGGACGGTGACCTCGGCCACTTCTTGATCACCCTCGCGTGTGAAAGTTATTCGGATCGCTGGGCGTTGAACTGACTATGGGTTATCCCTGGAACCAGACGAAGTTAACCGACGAGTAGCAAAGAGGTCCGATGACCGACCCCACCAACGTCACCAGCGCCCGCATCGACTTCGCCCTGCGCACCTTCGGGGCCGGGCCGCGGCCGGTGCCGGCCGAGCTGGAGTACGACACCACCGACCCGTACGCGGTCGCCGTGGTCCTGCACGCCGGCCCGAGCGCGGTCCGGTGGCTCTTCGGCCGCGACCTGCTCGCCGACGGCCTGCTGGCCCGCTGCGGCGACGGCGACGTGCGCATCGGGCCCGCCGGCGACCCCGCGCTGGTCGTCGTCGAGCTGAGCTCCCCCGACGGCGCCGCCGTGCTCGAAGCGCCCGCCAAGGAGATCGCGGCCTTCCTCGACCGCACCTACGACGTCATCCCGGCCGGCAGCGAGAGCGACTGGTTCGACTTCGACGAGGAACTGGCGAAGCTCTCTTACCAGGACTGAGTACCGTCCCCGGGTGAGCTTCTTCCTGACGAAGGTCCTCGCCGCCCTCGACGACGGCGGTGATCGCCCGCTCTTCGTCCACGACGGCGTCACCACCTACCACCAGGCTCGCGCCCGCCTGCGCCGGCTCCACGGCGGCCTCGGGGAAACCGAAGCCACCCTCGCCGTAGACCTGCGCAACCGGCCCGAGACGGTCCTCGTCCAGCTGGCGGGCCTCCTCCGCGGCGCGACCGTCCTCCTGGTCCCCGCCTCCGCTCCGAAAGCCGACCGGCTCGCCGCGGCGAGCGGCGCCACCGTCGTCACCGACCGCCCGCACGCCTGGCCCGCGGGTGACGTCCGCACCCTCGAGGACCTCGACGGCGATCCCGAGCCGCTGAACCCGCCGGAGACCGTGCGGCTGCTGTTCCCCACCGGCGGCACCACCGGCCGCCCCAAGCTGATCCGCCACAGCGGCATCTACGACGGCATGGCGCACATCTTCGCGCCGTCGCCGGACGGCCCGGGCCGCACGCTGCTGGTCGCCCCGATGACGCACATGACCGGCAACGCCACCGTGCTCGGCGCGCTGCTGCGGCGGGACACCGTCGTCATCCAGGACGGTTTCGACGCAGGAGCGGTCCTCGACGCGATCCAGGCGCACCGGATCGACACGCTCTCGCTCACCCCGCCGCGCCTGGCCGCCGTCCTGGACCACCCGAAGCGCCCGGAAACCGACCTCACCAGCGTCCGCTCGCTCTCGCTCGGCGCCGCGCCGCTGCCGCCGCACCGGCTCGCGCAGGCGCTCGACGTCTTCGGGCGGGTCGTCGGCCAGGGCTACGGCCTCACCGAGGCGCCGATGATCGCGAGCATCTCCGCCGCCGAGCTGGCCGACCGGCCGGAGCGGCTGGGCTCGGTCGGCCGGATCGTGCCCGGCATGGAGGCTCGCATCACCGGCGACGGCGAGGTTGAAGTCCGCGGACTGTCCATGATGGACGGTTATCTCGGCGGCCCGGAGATCGGCGCGGGCTGGCTGCGCACCGGTGACCTCGGCCGCTTCGACGACGAGGGCTACCTCTACCTGCTCGACCGGGCGGACGACGTCGTCGTGGTGGGCGAGCACGGCACGAAGGTCCCCACCACCGTCGTCGAACACGCGCTCCAGACGCACCCGGCGGTGCGGACCGCGGCCGTCTTCGGCCACGGCGATCGGCTGCACGCCGTCGTCGTCGCGACGAGTGAAGTCACGGCGGCCGAGCTGCAGGCGCACGCCCGGGAGACCTTCGGCCAGGAGCACTACGTCCCGGCGCGGGTGGACTTCGCCGACGCGCTGCCGCTCACCGACGTGGGCAAGGTCGACAAGCGCGCTCTCGCTCAGCTCGTGACGGCCCCGTAGGACGACGACCGCACCAGCTTGACGTACTTGCCGAGCACGCCTTCCGGGAACTTGTTCGGCAGCGGCTCCCAGCCTTCGCGGCGCCGGGCCAGTTCGGCCGCGTCGACCAGCAGGTCGATGCTGCGCGCCTTGATGTCGACGGCGATCCGGTCGCCGGTGCGGACGAAGGCGATCGGGCCGCCGTCGACCGCCTCGGGTGCGACGTGGCCGATGCACAGGCCGGTGGTGCCGCCGGAGAACCGCCCGTCGGTCAGCAGGAGGACGTCCTTGCCCAGCCCGGCGCCCTTGATCGCCGCGGTGATCGCCAGCATCTCCCGCATCCCCGGGCCGCCCTTGGGGCCTTCGTAGCGGATGACCACGACGTCCCCCGCTTCGATCCGGCCCTCGTTCAGCGCCGCCATGGCCTCCTGCTCGCGCTCGAACACGCGGGCCGGGCCCTCGAAGTTGGCCGTGTCGAAGCCCGCGGACTTCACGACCGCGCCCTCCGGCGCGAGCGAGCCGCGCAGGATGGTGATGCCGCCGGTCGGGTGCAGCGGGTTGTCCAGGCCGCGCAGGACCTCGCCGTCGATCGGGTCGGGGTCGAGCTCGGCGAGGTTCTCGGCCACCGTCCGGCCGGTGACGGTGAGCGCGTCGCCGTGGATCAGGCCCTCGTCCAGCAGGGCCTTCATCAGCACCGGGATGCCGCCGTGGCGGTCGATGTCGTTCATGACGTACTTGCCGAACGGCTTCAGGTCGCCCAGGTGCGGGACGCGGTCGCCGACGCGGTTGAAGTCGTCGAGGGTCAGCTCGACCTTGGCCTCGTGCGCGATGGCCAGCAGGTGCAGCACGGCGTTGGTCGAACCACCGAGGGCCATCACGACGGTGATGGCGTTCTCGAACGCCTCCCGCGTGAGGATGTCGCGGGCGGTGATGCCCTTTTCGAGCAGCCCGACGACGGCTTCGCCCGAGAGGTGCGCGTAGTGGTCGCGGCGGCGGTCCGCGGACGGCGGCGCGGCCGACCCCGGCATGCTCATCCCCATGGCTTCGGCCGCCGACGCCATCGTGTTCGCGGTGTACATCCCGCCGCAGGCGCCCTCACCGGGGCAGATGGCCCGCTCGATGCGGTCCAGGTCGGCGTTCTTCATGCGTCCGGCCCGGCAGGCACCGACCGCCTCGAAGGCGTCGATGAGGGTGACGTCCTTCTCGGTGCCGTCGGTGAGCTTCACCCAGCCGGGGGCGATCGTGCCCGCGTAGAGGAACACCGAGGCCAGGTCGAGGCGCGCGGCGGCCATCAGCATGCCCGGCAGCGACTTGTCGCAGCCGGCCAGCAGGATCGAGCCGTCGAGCCGCTCGGCCTGCATCACCGTCTCCACCGAGTCGGCGATGACCTCGCGGGAGACCAGCGAGAAGTGCATGCCGTCGTGGCCCATGGAGATGCCGTCGGACACCGAGATGGTCCCGAACTGCAGCGGGTAGCCGCCGGCCGCGTGCACGCCTTCCTTCGACGCCTGCGCCAGCCGGTCCAGGGACAGGTTGCACGGCGTGATCTCGTTCCACGAGCTGGCGACGCCGATGATCGGCTTCTGCCAGTCGCCGTCGCCCATCCCGACCGCGCGGAGCATGCCGCGCGCGGGCGCGGCCTCGATTCCGTCGGTCACCGTGCGGCTGCGGGGCTTCGGGTCGATCGTCATCGCTGGCCTCCGATACGACGTTCGGGCGCTGGTCATGTTACCAACGGACGCGCGGTCCGCTGGCCGGAACGATTTCCTACCCGCGCGCGTGCGCACCGGCGAAAACTCGGCCGCATGATCGCCACAGTGGTGTGGGGCACGGGCAACGTGGGCCGTGCGGCAATCCGGGCCGTCGACGCCCATCCGGCGCTGAAGCTCACCTCGGTACTGGTCCACGACCCGGCGAAGGTCGGCAAGGACGCGGGCGAGCTGGCCGGGGTCGGTGAGCTGGGTGTCGCTGCGACGGACGACATCGAGGCCGTCCTGGCGGCGAGTCCCCGCGCGGTCGTGTACGCGGCTTCGGGCGACGTCCGGTTCGACGACGCGCTCGCCGACATCGTGCGGGCGGTCCGGGCGGGCGCGGTCGTCGTGACCCCGGCCCTGTATCCCCTCTACGACCAGCGGAACGCACCGGAAGAGCTGCGGAACCCGGTGCTCGCGGCGATCAAGGAGGGCGGCGGTTCGCTGTTCGTCTCCGGCGTCGATCCGGGCTGGGGCAACGACGTGCTGCCGCTGCTGATCAGCGGGCTCGGCACCGACGTCGACGTCGTCCGCTGCCAGGAGATCTTCGACTACTCGACGTACGAACAGCCCGACTCCGTCCGGTACCTGGTCGGGATGGGCCAGCCGATGGAGTACGACCCGCCGATGCTGATGACCGGCGTGCCGTCGATGGTCTGGGGTGGGCAGGTGCGGCTGATCGCGCGCGGCCTCGGCGTCGAGGTCACCGAGCTGCGCGAGACGCTGGACCGGCGTCCGCTGGAGGAGACCGTGACCACGCGGACCATGGGCGAGTTCGAGAAGGGCACCCAGGGCGCGGTCCGGTTCGAGGTGCAGGGCATCGTCGACGGCGAACCGCGGATCGTCATCGAGCACGTCACCCGCATCCACCCGTCGTGCGCGCCGGACTGGCCCACGCCACCCAGTGGCGACGGCGCGCACCGCGTGATCATCGAAGGCCGGCCGCGCATCGAGGTCACCGTCGAAGCGACCGACGAGGGCGAGAACCGGTCCGCGGGCGGCAACGCCACCGCCGTCGGCCGCCTGGTCGGCGCGATCGACTGGCTGGCCGCCGCCGAACCCGGCCTCTACGACGCACTCGACGTCCCGCTGCGCCCGGCAGCGGGCAAGCTCGGAAGGAGCCGCTCGTGAACATCGACATCCCCGCGGGCAAGGACCCGATCGGGTACGTCTGGGGCGAAATGGTGCCCGGCATCGGGATCGCCGCTTCGAAGTTCTCGCTGGCGGTGTACGAGCACACGACGCTGGGCCTGCGCGAGTTCGAGGCCGCGCGGCTGCGGATCGCGCAGATCAACGGCTGCGTCTTCTGCCTCGACTGGCGCACCGAACGCGACGGCGTCAAGGTCGAGCCGGAGTTCGCGGACGCGGTGTCGGAGTGGCGCACGACCGACCGCTTCGACGACCGCACGCGGCTGGCCGCGGAGTACGCCGAGCGGTACGCGACCGACCACCACAACCTGGACGACGAGTTCTGGAAGCGGATGTCGGCGTCCTACAGCCAGCAGGAGATCGTCGAGCTGTCCATGAGCCTCGGCGCCTGGCTGGCTTTCGGCCGCCTCAACCACGTCCTCGGCCTCGACACCGTCTGCGTCCTCCCGCACTCGTCGTGAGTGGTAAGGCGGGTTAGAACCCGCCTTACCACTCACGACCAGCCGCGGCAGACTCTAGAAGTCCTGCGCGATGATCTTCTCGATGTTGCGTTCCGCCAGCGCGGTGATGGTGACGAACGGGTTGACGCTCGTGTTGCCCGGGATCAGCGAGCCGTCGATCGCATACAGGCCCTGGTACCCGGTGAGCCTGCCGTAGTTGTCGGTCGCCTTGCCGAGCACCGCGCCGCCGAGCGGGTGGTAGGTGAGGTGGTCGCCCCAGGTCTTGTACGTGCCGAAGAGGTCGGTCCGGTAGATCGTCCCCTCGGTCGCGTTGATCTTGTCGAAGATGGTCTTCGCCATGTCGATCGACGGCTGCTTCCACGCCGTCTGCCAATTCAGCTCCACCGCGCGGGTGGCCGGGTTCCAGGTGAACTGCGCCCGGTTCGGGTTCTTCGTGATCGACAGGTAGAACGACGCCCACGTCTCGATCCCGGTCGGCAGCGGCGCCACCTCGGCGAAGGCGCCACCCGCGTTCCAGTTGTCGATGCCGCCGCACGGGATGGTCGACTGGGAGGCCCCGGTCGGGTCCCAGATGTGGTTGGCGCGCCCGACCATCACGTTCCCGTTGTCACCCCAGCCCCTGCCGATCTCGCCGTTCAGGTTCGGCAGCGCGCCGGTCGCCTTCAGCTTCACCAGCAGCTTGCTCGTGCCGACGCTGCCCGCGGCGAAGAACACCGTGTCCGCGGTGACGGTCTTGATCGTGGACACCGCGCCGGTGGTGGTGAGCTGCTCGATCGTCACCGTGTAGCCACCGCCGGCGGCCGGCACCACCTGCGTCACGCGGTGCAGCGGCGAGATGGTGACCCGGCCGGTGGCGGCGATCTTCGGGTGGTAGGTCTTCTGCAGGGACTTCTTGCCGTAGTTGTTGCCGAACAGGATTTCCCCGGCCAGCGCGGACTTCGGGACGGTGCCCGCGGCCTCCTGCTCCATGTAGTCCCAGTCGTACACGTCCGGCACGAACACGAACGGGAAACCGGACCGCTGGGCCTGTTTCCGCCCGACGCGGGCGAACTGGTACCAGTCGGTGGAGTCGAACCAGGCCGGGCGGATGCTCGCGACCCCGAGGCCGGCGTTGGCGCGCGGGTAGTAGACGTCGTACATCTCGTTGGCGTCGACCGTGGGCAGGATGGCGCCGAAGTTCTCCCGCTTCGGCGTCACGGCCATGCCGCCGTTGACGAGCGAGCCGCCGCCGACGCCGCGGCCCTGGTACACGGTGATCCCGCTGAACTCCTCGGCGTCGAGGATGCCGGTGTAGCGCGGGATGTCCTTGTCGATCGGGAACCCGAAGAAGTTGGAGAACGGCTGTTTCGTCCTGGTGCGCAACCAGAACGACCGCTGGTCCGGATCGGGCGTGGCGCAGAAGATCTTGCCGTCGGGGCCCGGGGTGTCCCAGGCCATGCCCATTTCGACCAGCTGCACGTCGACACCGGCCTGGGCGAGCCGGAGCGCGGCCACCGAGCCGCCGTAGCCCGACCCGATCACCAGCGCGGACACGCGGGCGCCGTCGGTGATCGCGGCCGCCGCGGCGGGCTGCGCCGACGCTCGACCGGCCAGCGCGGCACTCGCCAAGATAGAACCAGTTCCAGCAATGAAGAGACGACGGGATACGGAGCCAGAAGTTGTTCTCCACACGGGTTCGTCACTCATGTGTTGTTCCTCACCGTTGAGGTATTTAGAACAAGTTATAGCGGCGTGGTGCAGACAAGTCGACATGTACCCACGAGTAACCTGGCGGGGTTGCGGGGCGGTGCCGCTGAATGGGCCATGATGGACGACTGTGGAGTCCACCCGAGTGGACCGCTGGCTCTGGGCGGTCCGGCTGACGAAGACGCGCCCGGACGCGGCGGCGGCCTGCCGCGGCGGCCACGTGCGCGTCAACGACAAACCGGCGAAACCGGCGACCACGGTCGTCCCGGGCGACGAAGTGCGCCTGCGCGTCGGCGGAACGACGAAGGTCCTCGACGTCGTCCGCGTGATCCAGAAGCGGGTGGGCGCCCCGGACGCGGCGACGTGCTACGTGGACCGGACCCCGAAACCGCCGCCGGAGACGGTGGTCCCGGTCGCCCGCCGTGACCGCGGTGCCGGGCGGCCGACCAAACGGGAGCGTCGCGTGCTGGACGCGTTCCGGTCGCAGCGGGAGCCGTAGGTCATCTCCCCTGTGGATCGACGGATCGCCGCCGGTTTCGCGGTCGTCCCGGAAATAGCCGGGAATCCCCGCCCGCCGGGTCGGTCCGCGCGGAATGCGGGTAGTTCCTCCGCACGGAGGGACGCCCATGAACACCGACCCGGATCACCTGCTGGCCGCGGCCCGGCCACTGGTGGTGCGTTACTGCCGAGCCAGACTGGACCCCGACTCGGCCGACGACGTCGCCCAGGACGTCTGCGTGGCCCTGCTCAAGGCCCTGCCCCGGCGGCCACCGGAGCGGCCGTTCCCGGACTTCGTGTGCGGGATAGCCCGGTCGAAGGTCGCGGCCGCGCGGAAGGCGGCGGCGCGGCAGGACGAGCCGGTCGCCGAACTGCCGGACGAGCCGGACGCGTCGCTGGGGCCGGAGCACCACGCGTTGCGGCGGGAGCTGCGCGAGCGGATGGCGAAGGTGCTGGGTGTGCTGCCGCGCCGGCAACGGGAAATCGTCGTGCTGCGCGTGGTGGTCGGCCTGACGGCGGAGGAAACCGCGGCCGCGGTCGGTTCGACGCCGGGCGCGGTGCGGGTGGCCCAGCACCGGGCGCTCGGCCGGCTCCGCCAAGTCGTCACGGCGGCTACCCTGGCCTGGTGAGCGACAGCGAGAATTTCGAAGGACGCGACGTCGGGTCCGGGATCTCGGTCATCCGCGAAAGCACGGACGTCGTCGGCTCCGGTCCCCGGCTGCACCGGCACCCCTACACCGAGACGTTCGTGATCATCCGCGGGCGCGCGCGGTTCACCGTCGGCGACGAGCAGCGCGACGGCGGCCCGGGTGACGTGCTCGTCGTCCCGGCCGGCACGCCGCACAAGTTCGCCGTGCTCGGCCCCGGCGTCTACGAGGCCGTGCACATCCACGAAAGCGACCACTTCATCACCGAATGGCTCGAGTGACGCCTCAGAGCTCGCCGATCATGCCGCGCAGCTTCGTCAGCGCGCGGAACTGGGTGATGCGGACGTTGCCGGCGGAGATGCCCAGCGCCTCCGCCGTCTCGTTCGCCGACAGGCCGACGATGATCCGCAGCGACAGGATGTCCTGGTGCAGCGGCGGCAGCAACGCCAGCAGCCGGGCCAGCCGGGCACCCAGGTCCAGCTCGAGGACGTGGTTCTCCGGCTCGTTCCCGCCCAGTGGCCGGTCCGGCAGCTCCGGCACCGGCTTCGAGCGGTCCCTGGCCACCGAGCGGAACGCGTCGGCGACCTTGTTCGCCGCGATCGCGCGCACCAGGTAGAGGAACGATCCCCCGCGGTCCTGGTAGCTCGGCAGCACCTTCAGCACCGCCAGGCACACCTCCTGGGCGACGTCGTCGGCCGAAAGGTAGGACAGGTCCCGGCCGCCGATGCGCGCCCGGCAGTAGCGCACGACCGTCGGCTTGATCAGCCGCAGCAGTGCCTGGACCGCCTCCGGGTCACCGTCGCGCGCCGCCGCCACCACCGGGTCGAGCCGCTCTTTCGCCAGGACGCCCTCCGGCCTCGGCGAATCCTCCAGCACGGTGTAGCCGTCGACGGCGGTGTCCGCCTCCGCGATCATGGTCTCCACGGGCCCTCCTCTGTCCGCCACCGGGAACCGGAACCGTCCACGGCAAACAGTTCGCCGCCTCGACGGTTCCGGTCCGACATAGGGCGTAATCGAGCCGCTGACCAGCAACGTTGCAGTGTCGTGGGGGTTGTCCAGCTATTGTCCGTTAACTGGCCCAGCGGATTCCGTACGCGAAGCCCGGGCGAGGTTCCGGAACCGGACGTGGACCTCGCCTGCCCGGTCGGCCGCCAGTGCGGAACCGGTTCGCGACCGGTCGTCGGCCGCCGCGGGGGAAACCTTTTCCTGGCGCACGATCCGCTTCGGCACGCGTTCACCGAACCGCACGTGCAGATCGAAAAGATCGCACGGGTGCCGCGGCACGCAGAGGTAACGCGGTTCTCGCAGGTTCGCCCGCAATCGCAGCCCGACCTCGTGCCGCGCGCCGCGGCGCAACGGCTCCGGCAGCCGCAGCACCAGCCCGGTCCGATCATTCGATTCCGGCACCCGGCGGATCAGCAACCCGCCGTGGAACACGTCGACACCGCGATCGGACTCGTGCAGCGAATCGCCGGATTCGGCGGCGACCGGCAAGGTCGGCGCGAGGTCGAGCACGGCGATTTCGTCGGCGTCGGCGATGACCCGCCGGAATTCGAACGCCTCCGGCACCGGTTGGTCGAGAGCCAGCGTGACGCGCAGTTCTTCGGTGTGCCAGCCACGTGCCGGATAGTGCCGGGGCGCCGCGACGGCCAGCGCGGCGACCTGCTCGATTCCCTCGTCGATCCGGCGCCGGACGGTCCGGTCGTCGCGGTCGAGCGTGATCGCCGCCCAGTGCACCCGTTCCTGGTAGAACGGTTTCCGGGCCCGCTCGTCGAGTGCGAATGCGGCGAGCAAGGCGATCTTCAGATCGTCCGGCAACGACTCGACCAGCGGCCGCAATCGATCCGACAGCTTACGCCGTATCTCCACGGTTCCGTCATCTTCGAGAATGCCGCAAGTGGAGCGCAATGCGGGGCCGACCCGGTCCGCGAGCGGTGTCGTGAAAATTGCCCTCCCTTTGCGCAGGGCCTTGAGTTCGCCGACCACGTCCGCCGCACTGAGGCTCACCGTTCCCCTCCCCTTCCACGCACGGGGGTCAATGTTCGTCAGCACCACCGCCGATGTCCAGTCGATCACGGCGCGGCAAACGGATCGTTATCCCGCGGTTTCCTTTCCGGCCGCCGCCGGAAAGGCCGAAACTCATTGGCGTTCTGTTAACAAGAGCCGCATTGCGCCGCAACGATTTCCCGGCGGAAAGTCACGCCACCGCCGCTGTCGAAGGTGTCGAATGACCGGCGCCGTTCGCCACCCGTCCACGCTTTCCGGCCGGAGCACGTTCACCCGGGCGGCGCACCACTCCCGCGGGTGAACGTGACCGGGCCGTTGCCGGGGCGCCGGTTGACCGCCACCGGCCGCGGGTACTTGTTGATCATGAGCCCGAGGATGTGGCGCCTGCTGATTTCGGGGTCGCTGCGGCTGTTCCTGATCAGCACGGTGCCGGCCGCGGCGCACCTGTCCGTGCTCGTCGGACTGGCGGCGGCGGTGATCGCGTTCGTCGTGCCCGCCCCGCGCGGGCGGCACGACGAGCGTGTCGGCCCAGGCGGTTAGCGCCCCCTACGCCGCCTGCCAGCGACGGAGTTTCTCGGGATTCCGCACCGCCCAGATCCGCCGGACCGACTCGCCCGCCACCTCGAACGCCATGACGGCCACGACGCCGCCGTCCCGCAGCGCGACCAGGCCCGGCTGCCCGTTGACGGTGGTCTCCTCGAGCGTCAGCGCCGGAATCCGGCCCGCGAGGTCCACGGCGTACTGCGCGACCCGCTCCCCGCCCTCGATCGGGCGACGCGCCGCGCTGACCAGACCCCCGCCGTCGGCGACGACGGTGGCCTCCGGGTCGAGGATGCCGACCAGCCGCTCGATGTCCCCCGCCTCCCAGGCCCGCTTGAAGGCGCGGACCACCGCGGCGCTCCCCTTGGCCGGTGCCGGGGCGCGGGCGGCGCGGACCCGGCGCCGCGCGGAGGAGGCCAGCTGGCGCGACGCCGCCGGTGAGCGGCCGAGGACCGACGCCACCTCCGCGAAGGGGTAGCCGAAGACGTCGTGCAGGACGAAGGCCACCCGCTCGGCCGGCGTCATCGACTCCAGCACGACCAGGAACGCCATGGTGATCGACTCGTCCAGCGTGACGCGGTCGGCCGGGTCGGCGAGAGCAGCCGCCTCCCCGGGCAATGGCTCGGGCAGCCACGCACCGACGTACCGCTCCCGCCGCACCCGCGCCGAGCCGAGCTGGTCGAGGCAGATCCGGCCGGCGACCGTCGTCAGCCACGCACCCGGCGACGCGATCGCCTCCCGCTGCGGCTCGGACAGGGCGTACCACCGGCCGTACGCCTCCTGGACGACGTCTTCGGCATCGCTCATCGAGCCCAGGAGCCGGTAGGCGAGGCCGGTCAGCTGCCGCCGCTCGTGCACAGGATCGGTCACCCCCCTCCGACGAATCGGGGCGCCGATCTGTGACGTCACCCGCGGCGCCGCACGCACCGGCCGCGCAGCACCACCGCCGCCGGGTCGGCCAGCTGGTCCGGTTCCGCGCGCGGGTCGCGGTCGTAGACCACCGCGTCCGCCGGGGCACCCGGCTCCAGGCCACCCAGCCCCAGGTACTCCCGCGCGCTCCAGGACGCCGCCGCCAGCGCGTCGTGCGGCTTCACCCCCGCCGCCCGCAGCGCCCGGATCTCCGCGACGATTCCGCCGTGCGGCAGGGAATCCGTGCCCGCCAGCACGCGCACCCCGGCTTCGGCCGCGGCCGCCGTTAGTGCGCCGTGGACCCGCGCGCCGCTCAGGTACCACGTGCGGGCCGGGCTGTCCGGTTCCTTCTCCCGGCGGCCGAGGCTCGCCGTGATCACCGACAACGTCGGCGTCAACGCCGTGCCCTGGGCGGCCATCCGGGCCAGCAGGTCACTGTCCAGGCACATGCCGTGTTCGAGGGAGTCGACGCCCGCCGCCACCGCGGCCGCGCCGCCCTCGGGGTGCTGGCTGTGCACCGCGACCCGCCCACCGGCCGCGTGGACCTCGCGCACCACCGCCCGCAGCACGTCCACCGGCACCGCGGAATCGCCGACGCGCCAGTCCGCGATGACCTTCGCCCACCCCGTCCGGGCGGCCTGCGCCGCCGCCAAGGCGGGCAGCTCGTCGTGCGCGGCGCGGCGGCCCCAGCCGTCGAAGAACTGGCCGTGCTGGGCCAGCCACGGTCCCGCGTGCCGGGCCCGCGGGACGTCGGGATCCTCGCCGAACCACGGCGGCGGCTCGCCCGGCAGCCCCGGGGACCGGATCAGCGTGACACCGGCGTCGACGTGCTGGTGCAGCTGCTCCCGCAGCAGCTCCGCGTCCATCGGCTGCCCGGGGGCCGCGGCGCCGGGGTGGGTGTGCGCGTCGACCAGGCCGGGCACCAGCCAGCCTTCGCCGACCAGGGTCGCGCCGGGCACCGGATCGGTCGTCCAGCGGTCGCCGTCGGCGTAGAGGTCGGCGTACTCGCCGCTCGGCAGCGCGTACCCCCGGATGCGCGTGATCACCACGCCGACCGTACCCCGCGTACGCAGCCCGGCGTAGGCGCAAGTGCCGTCCGGCGGCGGACGCCCGCGAGCAGCCCGATCCCGACCATGGGAGACGCCGAAAAAGGAGGCCACCGTGACCCTGCCCGTGGAGACGACCGCGCTGACCAAGCGCTACGGCGAGATCGCCGCCGTCGCAGACCTGAACCTGTCCGTGCCCGCCGGCGAGGTCTACGGCTTCCTCGGCCCCAACGGTGCCGGCAAGACGACGACGCTGCGGATGCTGCTCGGCCTGATCCGGCCGACCGCCGGCCGCGTGCGGCTGCTCGGCGCCGAGCCGGGCCCCGGCAGCCTCGCCCGCGTCGGCGCCCTGCTCGAAGGACCCGCCTTCTACCCGTACCTGTCGGGCCGCGCCAACCTGCGGATCCTCGCCGACCACGCCGGGGTGCGCCGGACGCGCGTCGACGCCGTGCTCGACGTCGTCAGCCTGAGCGAGCGCGCCAAGGACCGGTACGGGACCTACTCGCTCGGCATGAAGCAGCGGCTCGGCCTGGCCGCGGCGCTGCTGAAGGACCCCGAGCTGGTGGTGCTCGACGAGCCGACCAACGGCCTCGACCCGGCCGGGATGGCCGACATGCGGGTCACCCTCCGCAAGCTGGCCGCCGGCGGCTGCACCGTGCTGCTCTCCAGCCACCTGCTGGCCGAGGTCGAGCAGATCTGCGACCGCGTCGGCGTCCTCGACCGCGGCCGGCTCGTCACCGAGACGACGGTCGAGGACCTGCGCGCGGGCGGCGCGCTGCGCGTCGTCGCCGATCCGCTGCGGGACGCCCGCGAGCACCTCGGCCGTCTCTTCGGCGCCGAGCGCGTCCGCGTCGAGGGGACGGCCCTCGAACTCGACGTCGAACCGGCGCAGGCCGGGCGGGTCAACGCCGCCCTCGTCGGCGCCGGGTGCACGGTCACCGAACTGCGCTGGCGCGAACCCGACCTGGAACAGACCTTCCTCGCCCTGACCGGAGGTACCCCCGATGCTGCGTGACATCCGCGCCGAGCTGACCAAGCAGGCCCGCCGTCCCGCGACCTGGCTGCTGCTGGCCGTCGCCGTCGTGCTGACGCTGACCTTCGGGTACGCCGTCCCGTACGCGGGCTTGAGCGGCGCGACGTCCGGGCCGCCGGGCAGTGGCCGCGGGCTGGCCGCGATGCTGCCGGACGCCTTCGTCGGCAGCGCGCTGGGCGGCCTGCCGATCTTCGTCGGCGCCCTCGCGCTGATCTTCGGCGTCCTGGTCGCCGGGAGCGAATACGGTTACGGCACCTGGAAGACCGTGCTCGTCCAGCACCCGTCGCGCGTCGCGGTGTACGGGGCGAAGCTCGTCACGGTCGCGGTGGCCGCCCTGGCCGCCGTGCTCACGCTGTTCGCGACGACGGCGGGAGCGAGCGCGCTCGTCGCGTCGCTCGAAGGCCAGGCGGTGCGCTGGCCCGCGGTGTCGGACGTCCTGCTCGGCCTCGGCGCCGGCTGGCTGGTCGCGACCATGTGGGGCGCGCTCGGCGTGCTGCTGGCGATCGGCCTGCGCTCGGTCGCCCTGCCGATCGGGCTGGGCCTGGTGTGGCTGCTCGCGGTGCAGAACCTCCTCGCGTCGGTCGCCGCGCCGCTGCTGGACTGGGTCGCGCAGCTGCAGAAGGGGCTGCCCGGGCCGAACGCCGGGGCGCTGGCCGCCGCGTTCGGGGCGAGTGCGCCGGGGGTCGAGCAGGTCGTCGGGGCCGGGCAGGCGACCGCCGTGCTGGCGGCCTACCTGATCGCGTTCGGCGTCCTCGGCGGCTGGCTGCTGCAGCGCCGCGACATCGCCTGACCGCCACCCGCGCCCCCGCCCCGCATGCAGTGAATGACTCATTCCTGGCGTCCGACGCCAGGAATGAGTCATTCACTGCGCTCGGGCACGCCGCCACGCCAGCCCGGCCGGACCTCGCCGACGCCACCGCTGACCGGCGCCCGTGCCGGTGCGTTCGCAGTTGATCACGCCCGGTGTAGTGTTTGCCGGTCCGACCGGCGTGCGTGACCGCGTGAGGTGCCATGACAGTGCGGCGGTACCCAGTGGCCATCCTGCTCGTCTTCGTCGTGGCGGCCCTGGTGGTGGTCAACGGTTTCGCCTTCTGGGGCGACACCCTCGCCCTCTGGGTCGACGACGCCCTGCAGCTGTCCGCCGGGATCACCGCGGTCGTCTGCGGCGTCGCCGTCGCCCGGCGGCTGCGCGGCCACCAGCGCTGGTGGCGGCTGCTGGTCGCGCTCGGCATGACCGGCTGGTCGATCGGCCAGTGCGTCTGGTCGTGGTACCAGCTGGTCGACGGCCGCGGGCTGCCGTCGCCGTCGCTGGCCGACGTCGGGTACCTGAGCTTCCCGCTGTTCGCGCTCCCGGCGCTGTTCGTGCTCGCGCACGCGCGGGCGCGGCCGGACCGCGAACGCTGGCAGCCCGCCCAGTGGACCGCGCACTTCGGCGTCGCGGTGGTGCTCGACGGGCTCGTCGTCACCGGCTCGCTGTTCATCCTCACCTGGACCGCGGCGCTCGGGCAGGTGGTCCGGGCCACCGGGCCGGACGCGCTGACCTGGGCCGTCGCCATCGCCTACCCGCTGACCGACCTGGTGGTCGTGGTCGTCGCGGTGCTGCTGGTCGTGTTCGACCGGGTGGACCGCCCGTACCGCGCGAACCTGCTGCTGGCCGCGCTCGGGATCGTCGCGCTGGCCTGCTCCGACAGCGTGTTCGCCTACCTGGTCAGCATCGGCGCGGAAAGCATGAAGCCGTGGTCGGACGCCGGGTTCGTGCTCGGCCCGCTGTTCATCGCCTTCGCTTTGCTGGTCACGCCCCACACGCGACGGCGGGACGACGCGAGCCAGCCGGTGGGCGTCGACTGGTGGCAGGTGGCGCTGCCGTACCTGCCGGTCACCGCGGTCGCGCTGCTGATCACCGTGCAGATCGTGGCCGGGGCGGGCCCGGACGGCGTCGAGGTGTTCGTCGGCGCGCTGGTGGTGTTCCTGGTGCTCGCCCGGCAGCTGCTTTCCTTGCTGGACAACAGGTTGCTGCTGCGCCGGGTGTACGAGGGCCAACAGCAGCTGACCCACCAGGCCTACCACGACCCGCTGACCGGGCTGGCCAACCGCGCGCTGTTCGCCGACCGGCTGGACCGGGCCGTCGAGCAGGGCGCGGAGGGCGGGCACCGGCCGCTCGTGCTGATCTTCGTCGACCTGGACGACTTCAAGGAGGTCAACGACCGGTTCGGGCACGCGGGCGGGGACGTCCTGCTGCACGCGGTCGCCCAGCGGCTGCTGAACTGCGTCCGCACGGGCGACACGGTCGCGCGCCTGGGCGGCGACGAGTTCGCGATCCTGCTGGAAGGCGAGGTCGACGCCCCGCAGGCGGTCGCCGACCGGATCCAGAGCGCGCTGCGGCGGCCGTTCGCGGTGCACGGCACGCTGGTGGCGGTCCGCGCGAGCATGGGCCTGGTGGTGCCGGACCCGGCCGAACCGGCGGTCACCGCCGACGTGCTGCTGGGCCGCGCGGACACGTCGATGTACGCGGGCAAGCGGCTCGGCAAGGACACGACGGTCGTGTACCACCCGTCGCCGGACGGGCCGCCCGACTTCCCGTCGGCGCTGCGCCGCGCCGACGGCGGTCTCCCGGAGGGCTTCGCGCTGGTGTTCCAGCCGATCGTGCGGCTGGCCGACGAGCAGCCGGTGGCGGTGGAGGCGCTGGCCCGCTGGACCACGCGGGACGGCACCTCGGTGTCCCCCGAGACGTTCGTCCGCGCCGCGGAAGGCGCCGGGCTCGGCGCGGAACTGGACGCGCTGGTCCTGGACCTGGCGTGCCGCGAGATCACCGCGGCCGGGATCGAGCTCACCGTGCACGTGAACGTGTGCGCGAGCCGGCTGGGGGCCGCCACGCTGGAGCAGAGCGTCGAGGCCGCGCTGGACCGGTACGGCCTGCCGGCCGAACGCCTGATCGTCGAGATCACCGAGACGGTGCCGGTCCCGGACCTGGACGCGGGTGCGGCCGCGATCCGCCGCCTGCAGGACCTGGGCGTCCGGGTGGCCCTCGACGACTTCGGCGCGGGGTACAGCTCGCTGACGGTGCTGCACGCGTTGCCGGTCGACCTGATCAAGCTGGACCGCGCGCTGATGACGGGCGTCCGCCCGGACCGCGACGCCGCCCTGTGCCGGTCACTGGTCGGGCTGTGCGCCGACCTGGAGGTGGCGGTGGTCGCCGAGGGCATCGAGACGGCCGAGCAGGCCGAGCTGGTCACCCGCGCGGGCTGCACCACCGCCCAGGGCTACCGCTTCGGCCACCCGGCCCCGCTGTCCTCGCTCCGCCTCTCGACACTCTCGGCCGGCTAACTTCGGCGGTCTGCCGCGGCTGGTCGTGAGTGGTAAGGCGGGTTAGAACCCGCTTTTTCACTCACGACCAGCCGCGGCAGGGGACCTCAGTTCGCTTTCACGCCGGGCGGGAGCACGCCGAAGATGGTGGCCGTGGAGCCCGCGCCGTTGCGGTTGATCGGGCCGCCGGCGAGGACCCAGGCACCCGTCGTGGGCAGGGCCTTGAGGTTCGCCAGGATCTCCAGGCTGATCCGGTGCCGCCGGTAGACCAGCTTGGACACCGTGTACGTCTCGTCCGTGCCGACGTCCGGGCTGAACGTGTCGGTGCCCGTTCCGCCGCGGCGGCCCAGCCGTCCGGTGTCGATCAGCCACTGCACCGCGGGGATCGAGAACCCCGGCTGGTGCAGCACGCCGTCCGCGCCGGTGTTCGGGAAGGCGGGCGTGCCCCACTTGGCGTCCCAGCCGGTCCACAGCACCACCACGGACTCGTCCGGGATGCGGCCGTGGCGCTTCTCCCACGCCTTGAGGTCGTCGATCGTCACGGCGTAGTCCGGGTTGTGCGCCGCCTTCGCGCGTACATCGATCTTGACGGCGGGCCGGAACAGGTCCGCCGGATCCATGTCGTCGGCCAGTGGTTCGCCGGTGTTGAAGTGCCCGGGCGCGCCCCAGTGCGTCCCGGTGTGCTCGCCTTCGCGGACGAACTGCAGGTAGTAGCCGTCTTGGGGAATGGTGGCGATGGTCTCCAGCTCGAAGGCCGGGTCACCGGGGAAGACGTTGGTGGTGGCGGGGTCGTTGACGTGCGACAGGTTGACCAGGTTCAGCTGGTCGAGCCGCACCGGGGGCGCGGTTTCGGCCGCTTGGGCCGTCCGCCCGGACAGCGCGGCGCCGAACACCCCGGCCAGCCCCGCGGCCAGCACCCTGCGTCTCATCGGCATGAGGGATCACCTTTCACCGTGCCGGGCAGCACCCCGGCTCAGCACGGTCATATCACCCGGACTGGGCACGGCCATAGAGCCTGCGCGAAGATGTGTTCGTGGACAACGACATCGACGACAACGCCGACGACGGCATCCTCGACCCCGAGGACACTTTGGACGACCGCGACGAGCTTGCGGAGGGTTATTCACCACCGGAACGCGCGCAGGCCACCGAAGGCTGGGGCACGACCGCGCGCGAGACGGCGGAAGGCGAGAGCTGGGCGGGCCGGCTCGCCCGCGAGGTCCCCGACCTGGCCGACGACCTCGACGACGACGGGCTGGGCGACTCCGAGGACACCGACGGCGAGCTGATCGACGACGAGGTCGGCGACGTCCGCGCGGGCCGCCTCGTCGCCACGGACGAAGGCTTCGGCGAGGACACCGACGAAGAGCTGTACGCCTCGGACGCCGGCATCGACGGCGGCGCGGCTTCGGCCGAGGAAGCGGCCGTCCACGTGATCGACCCGTCCCGCCGCTGGTGAGCCGGTAGCGGCCGTCAGCGGACGGCGGAGTCGTACTCGCGGACCGCGGCCAGGTACTCGGTGATCGCGTCGCGGTTGCGCAGCAGGCATTCCGCCCGCCGGGTCATCCGGTCGCGCTCGGCTTCCAGGGTCGCGATCATCTCCGGCGTCGCGTCCGGGAAGTAGATCGTCCGCGGTTTGTCCAGGCAGGGCAGGATCTGCTTGATGATCCGGGTCGGCAGGCCGGCGTCGAGCAGGCCGCGGACCTGGATCACCCGGTCGACCGTCGGCTCGGCGTAGTCGCGGTAGCCGTTCGGGCCACGGCCGGCGACGATCAGGCCCTGCTCCTCGTAGTACCGGAGGAGCCGGCGGGACGTGCCCGTGCGCTCCGAGAGCTCGCCGATCCGCATGTGTGCCACCTCACGCTCGCCGGGGTAGACCTTCACATCAATGTGAGGGTTCGAGCATAGCGGCATGACGAACCTCAGCACCCGAAGTCTCCCCCTGACCGCCCTCCTCGCCCTGACCACCGCCGCGTTCGTCACCGTGCTCACCGAGGCGCTGCCGGCCGGCGTACTGCCCGGGATGAGCGCCGGCCTCGGCGTCGGCGAGTCCGCGGCGGGCCAGGCCGTGACGATCTACGCGCTCGGCACCGCGCTCACCGCGATCCCGTTGTCCGCCGCCACCGCGAGGTGGTCCCGCAAACGCTTGCTGCTCACCGGGGTCGCGGGGTTCGCGGTGGCCAACACCGTCACGACGCTGTCGGCGGACTACGCGCTGACGATGGTGGCCCGGTTCGTCGCCGGGGTGGCGGCGGGTGTCGTCTGGGCGCTGCTCGCCGGCTACGCGCGCCGGCTCGTCCCGCACGGAGAGGGCAAGGCCATCGCGATCGTGATGGCCGGCATCCCGCTGGCGCTTTCGCTCGGCATCCCGGCCGGGACGTTCCTCGGCGGCCTGCTCGGCTGGCGCTCGGCGTTCGGTGTCATGTCGGCGATCGCGGTCGTGCTGCTCGCCTGGATCGCCGCGGCCGTCCCGGACCAGCCCGGGCGGGCGGCGGACCGGACGCCGGTCCTGCGCACGCTCACCGTCCCCGGTGTCGTGCCCGTGCTCGCCGTGACGCTCGTGTTCGTGCTGGCGCACACCGTGCTCTACACCTACGTCGCCGCCTTCCTCGGCCACGCCGGGATGGGTGACGCGGTCGACACGGTCCTGCTGGTGTTCGGGATCGCGTCGATGGCGGGCATCGGGGTCGTCGGCGCCCGGATCGACCGCGCGCTGCGGACCTTGATGGTGCTCAGCACGATCGGCGTCGCGGTGGCCGCGACCCTGCTGGCGGTGTTCGCGGGCCGCCCGGCGCTGGTCTACGTCGCCGTGGCGCTCTGGGGGCTCGGCTGGGGTGGCGTCCCGACGCTGCTGCAGACGGCGGCCGGGAACGCCGGCGGTGCGGCGGCGGACAACGCGCAGGCCATGCTCGTCACGCTGTGGAACGCCGCGATGGCCGCGGGCGGGGTGGCCGGCGGGGTTCTGCTCGACGCCGCCGGCCCGGCGGCGTTCCCCTGGACGCTGCTGGTGCTCCTGCTGCCGGTGCTCGCCGTGGTGCTCGGCGCCCGGCGGCACGGGTTCCCCGCCCGCTCCTGAGTGGACGAAGGGCCCGGGCGCACGCGCCCGGGCCCTCCAGCTTTTCAGCAGCGGCCCGCGATGGCCCGCAGCAGTTCGGCGTTCGCCGTGTCGCCGGACAGCTCCCAGGCGAACACGCCGCCGAGCCCCTGCGACTTCGCGTAACCGGCCTTCGCCGACGCCGTCTCGGGTGTGTCGTAGCTCCACCACTGCGAACCGCACTTCGCGTACGCCGTGCCCGCGATCCGGCCGTTGGCGGGGCACTTGGTCTTGAGCACCTTGTAGTCCTCGACGCCGGCTTCGTACGTGCCGGGCGCGGGGCCGGTGGCCGTGCCGCCCGGCTGCTTCTGCGTGACGCCGTCCCAGCCGCGGCCGTAGAACCCGAGGCCCAGCAACATCTTCGACGACGGCACGCCCTGGTGACGCAGCTTCTTGATCGCCGCGTCGGCGTAGAACCCGGCGGACGGGATGCCCGGGTAGGCCCGCAGCGGCGAGTGCGGCGCGGTCGGCCCGGTCGGGCTGGCGCCGGCGACGAAGTAGTCGTAGGTCATCACGTTGTACCAGTCGAGGTACCGGCTCGCGGCGCCGTACTCGGTGGCGTCGATCTTGCCGCCGGCCGAGCCGTCGGCGGTGATCGCGGCGGTCACCAGCTGGCGGCCGAACTTCGCGCGCAGCGCCTTGACCAGCCCGGTGAACGCCTTCGGGCCGCTGGTGTCGCAAGTGTTGCCGCAGGCGTTCGGGTACTCCCAGTCGACGTCGATGCCGTCGAAGACGCCCGCCCAGCGCGGGTCGTTGACCAGGTTGTAGCAGGACTCGGCGAACTTGGCCGGATCCTTCGCCGCCTCGGTGAACCCGGCCGACCAGGTCCAGCCGCCGAAGGACCACAGCACCTTCAGCTTCGGGTGCAGCTTCTTGAGCTGGAGCAGCTGGTTGAAGCTGCCGTGCAGCGCACCGGGTTCGGTGCTGTCGGCCTGGCCGCTGACGCTCGTGGCCGCGTCGTAGGGCATGTCGTGGTCGGCCCACGGGTCGCCGACCGCGCACCCGCCGCCCGTCACGTTGCCGAAGGCGTAGTTGATGTGGGTCAGCTTCGCGGCCGACCCGGACGTCTCGATGTCCTTGACGTGGTAGCCGCGGGCGTAGACGTCCCAGTCGGCGAAGTAGGCCATCACCTTGCCCTGGCCTTGACCGGCGTCCGCGGGCGGCGCGACGACGGTGGCGCCGGCGAGCGCGAGCGCGACGACGGCGATGCGTTTTCTCATGCGGAGCACGGGATTCTCCTCACCACCCTGACGGACCCACCGAGGCTAACAGGTCCAGACCATTGCAAACCAGGGTCAAATCAGTACGGTCAACGGATTTCCCGATGCCGCCCCAGCCGGTCGCGGATTCACGGACGTGCGATGATCGGCCGATGACCGAGTTCGGCTGCGCGCGCTGCTCCGGCGAAGACGCCCTGACCGCGCTGGCGTTCTGCACGACCCGGCTGAACAAGACCCATCGCCTGGTCGAGCGGTCGCACTTCAGCGTCTCCCTCCGCCGGTGCCCGGAGTGCGGCCAGTCGTTCGCCGCGATCTTCACCGAGTTCGTCGACCGGGCGGGCGAAGACGCGCAGTACTTCGAGTTCGTGCCCCTCACGACGGCCGAGGTGTCGACGCTGGCCGCGCAGGGTTCCGGCGTCGACCTGGCCGAGCTGGGTGCGCTGGGCAGTGTCCGCCGCCGGCTGTCGTCGAGCTGGCCGACGGGCGGCGAGAAGGAGATCGCCTGGCGGACGGATTCGCTGTCGGTGCGCGAAGGTCACTGACGCGCCAGGCGCAGGATCGCCGCGGCACTGCGGTCGACGTCGGCCTCGGTCGTCGACCAGCCGGACACCGAGATCCGCAGGTACCGGCGGCCGCGCCAGGTGGTGCCGCCCAGCCAGCAGGTGCCGTCGTCCTGGACCTTCCGGATGAGCGCGTCGGTGTCGCCGCCGAAGGACACCAGGACCTGGTTGAGGACGACGTCGTTGGCGATCTCGGCCCCGCCGTCGGCGAGCTTTTCGGCGAAGCGCCGAGCCAGCCGGCAGCAGCGGTCGACGAGCTCGGCGACGCCGTCGCGGCCCAGCTCGCGCAGCGCCGCCCAGACCGCGAAGCCGCGAGCGCGGCGTGACGACTCCAGGGTCAGGTCGCCCATGCCGGACACCTCGCCGGCGCCGGTGAGGTAGGCGGCGCGGTAGGCGATCGCGGCGGCGTGGACCTCCGGGCGGGCACAGAAGACGAAGCCGGAGTCGTAGGGGACGTTGAGCCACTTGTGGCCGTCGCAGGCCCAGGAGTCGGCGAGTTCGACGCCGTCGAGGAGTGCCCTGGTGGCCGGGTTGGCGGCGGCCCAGAGCCCGAAGGCACCGTCGACGTGGATCCAGGCGCCGGGCGCGGCTTCCCGGGCGGCGCGCAGGTCGTCGCACGCGCCGGTGTTCACGTTTCCCGCCTGCAGGCAGACGATCAGCGGCCCGCTCCCGGCTTCGCACGCTTTTCGCAGGTCTTCGACGTCGATCGCCCCTTGTGGACCGGCCTTGACCGGCTCGACGGCCCGGGTGCCGAAGCCGAGCAGCCGCAGGGCGCGATCGATGGTGGCGTGCCGCTCTTCGCTCGCGACGACGCGGACGCGCGGAGCACCGGCGAGCCCGTCGTGCTCGACGTCCCAGCCGGCTTCGGCGAGCACGTGGTGGCGGGCGGCGGCGAGCGCGGCGGTGTTCGCGGCCTGCCCGCCGGTGACGAACCCGGCGGAGGCGGTGGCCGGGAGACCGAGCAGCTCCTTGAGCCAACCGCCGGCGACCTCTTCGGCGGCGGCCGCGGCAGGTGAGAGGACGGCGTTGAAGCCGTTCTGGTCCCAGCCCGCGGCCAGCACATCGGCGGCCGTGGCGGCCGGGAGGGCGCCACCGATGACGAAGCCGAAGAACCGCGGACCGGCGGTGGCGACGAGCCCGGGTCCGGCGGCGCGGGCGAGCTGTTCGAGCACTTCGGACGGCGGGGTGGCGCTCTCCGGCAGCGGGCCGCCGAAAGCCGACCGCAGGGCGGAGTGGTCGACGGGCGGGGCGACGGGCCGGTCCGCGAGGGTGGCCCGGTAATCGGCGGCCAGCTCGGCGGCCCGGCCCAAGAGAGCGTGCATCTCGTCCACGAGCCGACTGTAGGCCGAGGCGTCTTGAATGACTCATTCATGGCGTAGGCGGTCATGAATGAGTCATTCACGACATCGGTGGCGGGAACAATCGGCAGCCTCCCGGCGTAGCGTCCTGGTATGGAGACCCCGTTGAGCACCGACCGCCTCGTGATCCGGGACTGGACGCCTGCCGACGCCGAAGCCGCGTTCGCCATCTACGGCGCGGAGGACGTCACGCACTGGCTGACCCCGGCCATGGACCGCGTGGGCGACATCGGCGCGATGCGCGCGGTGCTGCAGGCCTGGCAGGAAGCGCAGCCGAACCTGCCGCCGCCGCGCGGGCGGTGGGCGATCGAGCGCAAAGAGGACGGCGCGGTGATCGGCGGCCTCGGCATCCGGCTGCTGCCGCCGTTCGAAGAGGACCTCGAACTGAGCTGGCAGCTGGCCCCGGGCGTCTGGGGCAAGGGCTACGCATCCGAAGCCGCGACCGCGCTGATCGAGTGGGCCTTCACCCAGGACACCGAAGAGCTGTTCGCCGTCGCGCGGCCGAACAACACGCGGGCGATCGCGGTCGCCAAGCGGCTCGGCATGAACTGGGTCGGCGAGACCGACAAGTACTACAACCTGCGGCTGCAGGTGTACCGGATCCGGCACACCGACATCATCGGCTGACCGGCTCCAGCAGGAAGACGCGGATGTCCCGGTGCGCAGCCCGCACGGCGTACCGGTCGTACGCGGGCCAATAGGCCGCGACCGCGTCCCACATCCCCTGGCGCTCGTCCCCGGTCAGGAGCCGCCCGGTGACGTCGATCGTGCGCCCGCGCAGCGCGACCGTCGCCGCCGGGTGGGCCAGCAGGTTCGCCGACCACGCCGGGTGCGCCTCGCCGCCCCAGTTCGAGCCGATGACGACGTACCCGCCGTCCCGCTCGACGTAGAGCAGCGGCACCTGGCGGGGCTCGCCGCTGCGCCGCCCGATCGTCGTGAGCAGCAGCGTCCGCAGCCCGACCGCCGCGCCGACGCCGACCCGCCCGCCGCTGATCCGCAGCAGCACCCGGTCGGCGGGCACGAGCGCCCGCCCGAGCACCGCGAACGCCCTGCTCTTGCCGAACCCGGCGAAGACACCCCGCAAACCGGCCACGCCGCGATCCTAGGTCTGGCAAGGTCACGAGCATGACCCGCCCCGAAACCGCCGCCGAGGTCTTCGACGCGCTCGGCACGGACTACGAACACGCCTTCCGCACCGCGACCGGGCAGCGCGCCGCCCTCACCGAGCTGCTCGACGCGCTGCCGCCGGAGTCGAAGGTGCTCGACCTCGGCGCCGGCACCGGGCGGCCCACCGCGGAACTCCTTGTCGCCGCGGGCCACGACGTCACCGGCTACGACGTCGCCCCGAAGATGGTCGAGATCGCGCGGAACCAGGTGCCCGCCGCCCGGTTCGAGCTCGGGGACATGCGCGAACTGTCCTTCGAGGACGGCTGCTGGGACGCGGTCACCGCCTTCTTCTCGATGCTCCAGCTGCCCCGGGCCGAGCAGGAGACCATGATCGGCCGGATCGCGGGCTGGCTGAAGCCCGGCGGCCTGCTCGTCTTCGCCACCGTGCCCGCCGACGTCGACGGCGCCGACATCGTCTTCATGGGCCACCCGGTCCGCGCGTACAGCTTCGCCGCCGGCCCGCTCAAGGAGCGGCTGCGGGCGGCCGGCCTCGAAATCGTCGTCGAGGACGCGGCCGAGTTCGTGCCCGACCACCCCGGCGCCGGCCCGGAGCCGCACGTCTACCTGACCGCGCGCAAACCGGCCTGAGCCGTCAAGCCCCCACGAAATCGATCACCCGACGGACATGAATTTTGCTCAACTTCGTGCATGTCCCGTGCGGCTGACCCGAGCTAAAGTGAGGGATGGGCATCGAAGCTCTGGCCAGGCCGGTACCTCGCGAACACCGTGAGCTCCTGCGCGAAATGCTGGCCAGGCTCCCCGAGTTCGCCGACCGCCTGGCCCGGCTGCTCAGCGAGCAGGACGAGTTCTACCGGCAGGTCGAGGACGTCGCCCCCGGCGAGCTGCGGCAGGTCTGCCGGGCCAACCTCGAGCGCGCGCTGACGGCACTGGCCGAAGGCCACGGCCTCGCCCTCGACGCCGCCCGCAAGACCGGGCTCGCCCAGGCGCGCCAGGGCATCCCGCTGCCCGCGGTGCTGCGCGCGTTCCGGATCGGCGGCACCTTCGTCTACGAAGGGCTCCTCGAGCTCGCCGGGCCGGAGTTCCTCAACCCGACCCGGACGATCGAGATCAACTCCTACGTCTGGAAGGCGATCGACCTCTACTCCGAAGCGCTGACCACGGCGTACGAAGAGGTCGCGGCCGAGCCATCGCACGCGAACGCGCGGCTGCTGGACGACCTGCTGCGCGGCCGGCTCGCTGGCCAGGCGGACATGGAGGCCGCGGCCCGCGAACTGGGCCTGCCGACCGCGGGCATGTTCGTCGCCGTGGTCACCGAACGCGTCGAGCCGGACGAGCACGACTCCGTCGAGGCGCTGCTGCGGGCGCGGCGCTGGCGGTCGGCGTGGCGGCCGGGCGGCGAGGCCGGCCTGGTCGCGATCGACCGGATCGAGGACGTCCGTCGGCTGCGCGAAGTGCTGGGTTCGCTGCCCGTCGCGGCCGGGATGAGCAAGCCCTTCACCGGCTTCCCCGACGTCCCGGACGCCCTGCACCGGGCCCGGATCGCCCGCCGTTCCCTGCCGTCGGCGACCGCGGGGGTGGTGGTGTTCGGCGACTCCCCGGTGACGACGCTGGTCGCGGCCGCGCCCGGGATGGCCCGCGACGTCGTCCGGTCGGCGCTGACCGGCGTGCTGGCCCTGCCGGCCGCGGAGCGCAAGGTCCTGCTCGACACGCTGCTGGCGTGGTTCGCCGGCCACGGCTCGGCGAAGGAGGCCGCCGACCGGTTGTTCGTGCACCCCAACACGGTCCGCTACCGGCTGCGCCGCGTGCAGGAGCTGACCAAGCGCGACCTCACCGACCCGGTCGACATCGGCGAGCTGTACGTCGCGCTGGAGTCGGTGCGTCTGGATCCCGAGTCGGATTGATCGTATTTCGATCACTACCGATTGACTTTCGATAGGAAGCGCGCGATAGTCGGCGCATGGTTACCGAGAAGTGGGCCGTTGCCGCGCTCAGATTCTTCCTCGTGGTGCTGTTCGGCGTCCTCGTCGTCTTCCAGACGATGTCGCTGCCGGGCGGCATCGCCTACCACGCGCAGCAGAACCCGCACGACGCTCCGCTGCGCTGGCCACTGACCGCCATCGCGGTGTTCCTCGTGCTGTGCGCCGAGGTGGTGGTCGTCGCGACCTGGAAGCTGCTCACCCTGGTCAAGAAGGACCGGATCTTCACCACGGCGTCCCTGAAGTGGGTCGACGCGATCGTCTGGGCCGTGGCCGCCGCGTGGCTGGTCGTCGCCGGCATGCTGCTGTTCGTCGGCTTCAACGCCGATGACCCGGGCATGCCGATGCTGCTGTTCCTGGTGACCGTGGCGATCACCGTGATCGGGCTGCTCATGGTGGTCATGCGCGCCCTGCTGCGGCAGGCCACCACCCTCCGGTCCGACATGGAAGCGGTCATCTGATGCCGATCGTCGTGCGCATCGACGTCGAACTGGCCAAGCGCAAGATGAGTGTCGGGGAGTTCGCCGAGAAGGTCGGGCTGACGCCGGCCAACGTGGCCGTGCTGAAGAACGGGCGCGCCAAGGCGGTCCGGTTCAGCACCCTGGAAGCGATGTGCCGGGTGCTCGGCTGCCAGCCCGGCGACCTGCTGGAATGGGTCGAGGAAGACGTTTAGCCGAGGTCGGAAGGTCGCACGCGCAGCTTCGCGGCGATCCGGGCGAGCGCCTGCTGGTCGGCCGCGGTGAGCGGGTCGAGGACGTCCAGGACGCTGCGCACGTGCGTCGGCGCGGCTTTTTCGACGACCTCGAACCCGGCGTCGGTGAGGGCGACCAGGGTGTACCGGCCGTCGTCCGGGTCGGGCGAGCGCCGCACCCAGCCGCGGTGCTCGAACCGCTTGACCACATTGGACAGCCGCGAGAGGGAACCGTTGGCGAGGTAGGCCAGTTCGCTCATCCGCAGGCGGCGTTCGGGCGCCTCCGAGACGTGGCTGAGCGCAAGGTACTCGAAGAGCGTCAGGCCGGCTTCGTGCTGCAACGGCGCCTCCAGCCGGCCCGGGAGCAGCAGGATGAGCGAGACCAGCCCGGTCCAGGCTTCCTTCTCGGCGGGACTGAGCCAGCGCGGGCCTTCGTGATCCGTGGCCATGAGTGGCACCCTATCCGCCGTGCGATGACTTCAAGCTTGAAGTTGTGCTACGTTGACTTCAAGCTTGAAGTCAACGGAAGGAAATCCCATGTTCTTCGTGACCCCCGGCTACGGCCCCAAGCACCTGGCGGCCCTGCACTACAGCCAAGCGGTCCGCATCGGCGACCGGGTGGAGATCTCGGGCCAGGGCGGCTGGGACGACGACACGGTGTTCCCGGCGGACCTCGAGGAGGAGATCATCCGGGCGTTCGACAACGTCGAGCGCACCCTGGCGACGGCCGGCGCCACCTGGGCGGACGTGGTATCGGTGGATTCCTTCCACATCCCGACGGCCGACGACACGATCGGCGATGAGCACACGCGGGTGATGGTGGAGCAGTTCAGGAAGCGGATGGGCGACCGGGCACCGATCTGGACACAGCTCGGCGTGGCGGCACTGGGCGCACCGGGGATGCGAGTAGAGATTCGCGCGACGGCGATTCTCGGCCAAGCCTGAGCCGCGAGGCTAAGCCGCGTCGGCCTCGACCAGGCGGGCCAGTTCCAGCAGCGTGGCCTCGAAGCCCGGGCCCGCCGTGAGCGCCACCGTGAGCGGGCTGCCGTGCCGGCTTCTCCCCACCGGCAGCGTCACCGCCGGTTCCGTCCACTGCGGACGGTCCACTCCGGCCGACACCACCACGTCCGGCCGCGGTGGGCGGTGGCGGCCGCCGCCCGCGTCGAGGTCGAGCACCACGTTGCCGTGCAACGAAAGCAGCGCCGCGACGTCCGCCACCGCGTCCCGCAGCTCGCGGTCGGCGATGGAGTCCGAATGGGCGCCGATCGCGGGCCGGGGTGAGGCGTCGTCGCGGACGAGGTGGGGCACGATCGCGCCGAGGTCACCCGAGGCACAGGTCAGCACCCGGATACCGGGCACGCCCGCCTGGGGGTCGGCGATGCTGATCCCCGCGCTCGCGGCGGCCGCCACGATCCGGGCCCGCCAGCGCGCGGTCGCCGCGATGGCGACCATCGATGGGTCCTGGGGCAAAAGGGGGGTTCTCCTTCGGGGTCCGGCGCGGCGGCGTGCGGATCGTCCGATGGTGGGCCGGTGCCCGTTGTGCCCGGGAACAAACATGTTTGGCCGCTTGGTCCGAACGGCCGCGCCCATGCCCCCTTCCGGTGGCAGCGGGCGTCTGTGACCGCCGGTCACACTTTGACGCGCGACGTGGCGCGGGCCACTATCCGTGCACCTGATTACCGCCGGGTAATTTGGCTGTCCGGAGTACGACCCAGGAGGACCGTTGCGACGAGCTTTGGGCCTGATCTTGCTGGCGCTGGGGGTCTTCGCGGTCGCCGGGGCGGTGCTGCTGCCGACCTACGTCTACCCGAAGCTCGCCAAGGTGCCGCTCGACCAGGATTCGACGTCGGTGCTGGAAGGCACCGCGAGCAAGGTCCTCGCCGTGACCGACAAGGGCACCGGCCCGGTCACCGAGATCCGGGAGAACCGGAAGCTGACCGCGACCGCCCGCGTGCAGGCGAACTTCGCGCGGCCGGAGATGCGCCAGGACACCGACTACGCGGTCTGGCTGCTCGCGGTGCAGGTCAAGGACGACGATGACGGCACCGTGCTCAGCGCGAGCAAGCGGCAGGTCTGCTTCGACCGGCGCACCGCCGAGGGCTACGACCCGCGCGGAGATGCCGACCCGAAGTGCACCAGGGAAAGCAGCTACGTCACCGAGCTCGCGGACAAG
The DNA here is from genome assembly GCF_042652605.1 of Amycolatopsis plumensis. NCBI lineage: Bacteria > Bacillati > Actinomycetota > Actinomycetes > Pseudonocardiales > Pseudonocardiaceae > Amycolatopsis > Amycolatopsis plumensis. The sequence goes on from NZ_JBHSJY010000001.1 coordinate 798,116, forward strand.
GCCGACAAGGACGGCCAGAAGCCGCCCGAGCAGAACGTGTACCAGGCGCAGCCCGGCCTGAACTTCAAGTTCCCCTTCGGCACCGAGCAGAAGGACTACCAGGTCTACGACGACAACACCGGCAAGGCCGTCACCGCCCGGTACACCGGGACCGAAGAGGTGAACGGGATCGAGACGTACAAGTTCGTCCAGAACATCCCGGACACCAAGCTCGAGACGAAGTCGGTGCCCGGCTCGCTGGTCGGTGTCGCCGATTCGAGCGTCGACGCGGACCTGTACTACCGAGGTGTCAACACGATGTGGGTGGAGCCGGTCACCGGCGTGGAGGTGAAGCAGCAGCAACAGCAGCACCAGGAACTGCGTCCGGTCATCGGCAACCCGACCGTCGTGTTCGACGGGACGCTGGCCTACAACGGCAAGACGATCGCGCAGATGGTCGACCAGATCGACGAGAACAAGGGCAAGCTGGAGTTCCTGTCGAGCACCGGCCCGCTCTGGCTCGGCATCGGCGGCGGGGTACTGATCGTCGTGGCGATCGTCCTGCTGGTCCGGCGGCGTCCGGCCCCGCCGCCGGCCCCGCGGCAGCGCCGCCAGGTCGTGTTCGCCCAGACCTGAGGTTGAGCGCTTCCGCAGGACCAGGACCAGATTCCAGGAGGCGATTTCCCGGAGGCCGGGAATCCGCACGATCCACATCGCCCAGCTCGGGTGGTACCGCGGATACCCGGCCACCAGGTCGGCGACCGGCGTCGTTTTCGCCCAGCGAAGCGCAGCGCCGACCGAAACCGGGAACAGGCTTTCCCCGAATTTGTTCTTAGGCTGCTTCCCGAGTTTCCTGGCATAACGCTGCCGGGCGTAGTAGCCGCCCAGGAAATGCCACGGCGCGGTCTCGTGACCGCCCCACGGCGAATACCACGGCGTGAACGACGCGAAGACCGTGCCGCCGGGCTTGGTCACCCGGCACATCTCGTCGAGCATGACCCACGGCTCGGAGACGTGCTCCAGCACGTTCGACGAGTAGCAGATGTCCACGGAACCGCTGCGCACCGGCAGTTCCGTGCCGCTGGCGCGGATCATGTTCTCTCCCGGCTCGCCGCGGGCGGACAGCTCGCCGACGTCCGGGTCGAGGCCGAGGTAGACCGCGCCGGCCGCGCGGAAGGCGTCGGAGAAATAGCCCGGGCCACCGCCGACGTCGAGCACCGTCCGCCCCGGCAGCGGAGCGTGCGACGCCAATTGCCGGACGGAGTCGGCGGCGAGCGCGGAATAGAAGCCGTCGGGGTCGGTCTGTTCGGTGAGGAATGTCCGGAACAGGGTCACCGACCGGCGGAGCGTGGCGCGATGCGGCTGCGCCGTCGCGACAAAAACCGGATTGCCCACCATTGAACCGTCGCTTTCCCGAATACGTTCATCTAAGGTGTACGCACCAGTAACCTAGCACCGTCGCTACAGTTTGGAAAAACCCGATGCAACGTCCTCGTGTGCTCCTGCTCAACTGGCGCGACACCGGCCACCCCGAAGGCGGCGGCTCGGAGCGGTACGTCGAGCGGATGGCCGAAGGCCTGGCCAGAGCGGGGTACCGGGTCGAGATCCAGTGCGCCGCCTACCCGGGTGCGACGGCGGGCGAGTGGCGCGACGGCGTCCGCTACCGGCGGCGCGGCAACAAGTTCGGCGTCTACGCCCACGCGCTGCGCGCGATCCGCCGGGCCCGCGCCGACCTCGTGGTGGACGTGCAGAACGGCATGCCGTTCTTCGCCCGGCTGGTCGCCGGCTGCCCGGTGCTGGTGCTCGTGCACCACGTCCACAAGGAACAGTGGATCAGCGCGCTCGGCGAGACGCTGGGCCGGGTCGGCTGGTGGATCGAGTCGCGGCTGGCGCCGTGGCTGTTCCGCCGGTGCTCCTACGTCACGGTTTCCGAGGTCACCAAGGCGGAACTGGCGGAGCTGGGCATCGAAGGCGACCGGGTCACGGTGGTCCCGAACGGCCTCGACGCGCCCCCGCCGTGCACGTCGGAACGGGACCGCGAACCGACGCTGGTCGCGGTGAGCAGGCTGGTGCCGCACAAGCGGATCGAGCACGCGATCGACGTCGTCGCGCGGCTCGCACCGCGCTGGCCGTCGCTGCGGCTGGAGGTGGTCGGCCAGGGACCGTGGGACGAGGTGCTGCGCGCCCACGCCGCTTCGCGCGGGGTCGCCGACCGGGTCGTGCTGCACGGCTGGGTCGACGAGCAGGCCAAGCACGAGGTCCTCGCGCGGTCGTGGCTGCACCTGTGCCCGTCGGTCAAGGAGGGCTGGGGCATCGTCATCATGGAGGCCGCGGCGCACGGCGTGCCCTCGGTCGCCTACCGCGCCGCCGGCGGCGTGACCGAGTCCATTGTGGAGGGCCGGACCGGCTTGCTGGCCGACGACTTCGACGATTTCACCGCGCAGGTCGACGGCCTGCTCGCCGACGGGCTGCGGCGCACGGAAATGGGCTTGGCGGGCGCCGAGCGGGCCGGGCGGTACAGCTGGGACGCGAGCATCAACCGGTTCGAGTCACTGGTGCGGGACGTCTCCGGCCAGCCGGTCCCCCGCCCCCGCACCCTGGCCCCGGCGCTCGCCCGGCAGCCGACCTGATGCAGTGAATGACTCATTCCTGGCGTCGGACGCTAGGAATGAGTCATTCACTGCGGTGGTCGCGCCGTCTGGTCCCGTACCGCGGCCCGGAACTCCTCCAGGAGCCGCCCGGCGGCCGCGGCGTCGAAGTCCCGGCGGCGAGCCCGCACGGTGACCGTGGTGGTCCCGCCGGTCGTCGCCGCCCCGAACGCCACGCCCGAGCGGCCGCTCGCCGCCGGGTAGAATGCCAGTGACCGCACGGTGTCCCCGGCGGACACCACTCCGAGGTTCGAGACGAGGAACGTCGAGCCGAGCCTGCTCGCCAGCAGCCGGGTGCCCAGCCGGGCGACGCGGCTGCTGCGGGCCGGGAAGTCCGGCTCCGGCGGCTGCGCGGCGAGCACCGCGGCGACGTCCGCGCCACGCGCCAGCCGCAGCCGGAAGAACGCGCTGTCGTGCACCGGTTCCGGCGCCGCGCCGGACCGGCGCGACGCGCCCAAGGCGGCCACAACGCGGGCGGTGCGGGCCCCGTGCGCGCGGTTCCAGCGTTCGGTGGCGTGGGCGGCGGCCGCGACGAATCCCGCGGCCCCCAGCCGCAGCCGCGGCTCGTGACCGGCCACGAAGACGTCTCCCGGGCTCTCGTGCCCACGATCCGGGGCAATCCGGCCCGGTGGCGCGAAAAGCGCCTCAGCGAGTCTCTGGAGGGCCGAAATCGCAAAGGGTTTGCCGCCCGTGCGCGCACCGATCCCCCGCGCCGCCGAGGAAACCGGGACGTCGAGCAGGATGCCGAGCAGCGAGAGCAGGCCGAGGCCGTCGAGGGCACCGTGGTGCGCGGCGACGAGCAGCACCCGTTCGACGGCGGCGACGCGGACGAGCGGCGCACCGCGTTCGTAGGGCGCGGAAGCGAAGCGGTCCCGGACGGCGGTCAAGTCATCGCATGGCTCGACTTCCGGCAGCGAGCCGAGGTGCGGGTACTGCTGGATCGCGGCCGCCAGCCGGGCGCGGAGCTTCTCCGGTTCCGGTGCGGCCGCGCCGAGTTCCGCTTCGAGGAGGATGCTCCAGGAAACGGTGGGGTCGCCGTAGAGCCCGACGACGCGGTGGGCGTGGTCGGAGGCGAGCCGGGTCACGCGTCAGCGGTCGCCGTAGAGCTTGAGCGGGAAGTCGGCAGGGTTGTACTTCACCTGCGCGTTGAGCTTCTCCTGCACCGGAGCGGCGGTGTCCGGGTCGGCCGTCGTGATGAGGGCGAAACCGCCCGCTGTCGCCGCTCCGCCGCCGATGATGACGGCGACGACCGCGCCGATGACCGTGCCCACGTGTCACTCCTTCCGCGGCGGGAGAATCCTGCCGCGGCCCAATGTACGCATCGGTAACATGCGGCACAACACTGCGACGCACAGCAACGTCAACGCTACTCCGTTCGCCAGCAACACCGGCGTCCACGAGACCGCTTTCACCGCCGGCTCACCCGGGGTCCGGTACAGCGTCAGCCAATCACCCGACCACGCCGGTGTCGCGCCGGAAAGCAACTGCGGGTCGACGTACCCCGGTGTCCCGTGCTCGACGAGGATCCAGCCGATGCCCGCGTCGGTGAGCTCCCGCGCGGAGGTCGCGGCGCGGACGTCGCCGATCCTCGGGTCCTCGCCGTCGACGCGCTCGGCACCGACCTGCAGCGTGTCGTCCATCAGCACGGGTTTCGGCAGCGCACGCGGCGCCGGGTCGAGCTGGGTCCGGTCGTCGTTCCAGGCGAACCCGCGGAACGCCGAAAGCGGCAGCACGAGCACGTCTCCCGGCCGGTCACCGAGCTTTTCGGACACTGCCTGCCAGTCGGCCGGGTACTGTGCGGTGCCGAGCCGTCCCCAGCCGCCCCACGCGAGGTCCGGCATGGTCAGCAGCGGGAAAACGGCCGCCGCCACCACCAGGGCGACTCGGCCTCGCGCGGTTTTCAGCTTCGCCGCGGCGAATTCGACGGCCAGCGCGAAGCCCAGCGCGAGCGGCAACGCCCACCACGCCACCCACTTCTGCGCGTCACGCAGCAGCCCGGCACCGGGCACGGACCGCGTCGCGGCGGTCAGCAGCGCGGTCCCGCCCGGCAAGGTCGCCAGCGAGGCCAGGAGAACCCCCAGGACGCCGAGTGCGGTCAGGGACCGGACCGGCGCCGTCCCCCAGCGTTGCGCCAGCGGCCGGAGCCCGGCGATCGCGATGGCGACGACGACGAGCGTCAGCACCGGCACCAGCGGCACGCCCCGGCTGACGGGCACGGTTTCGGCGTTCCAGATGCCCCCGAGCCCGAGCACGCTCAGCAGCGCGGGACCCCAGCTTTCGGCGCGCGCGCTGAACGCCGTGACGCCGTCCGGGTCGGAGAACGTGCCGCCGGCGTTGAGGAACGCCGGGACGAGCCAGGGCAGGTTGAGCACGAGGGCGAGCGGAACCGTCTGCCAGAGCCGCCGCGAACCGGCGGCCACGACCATGACGGCGGCCGCGAGGACACCGCCCGGCGGGGTCAGCACGGCCGGGGCACAGGCGAGCACCGATCTCGGCAGGCCACCGGGTTCGTGCGCTCGCACGGCCAGCCCGGCGAGGACGATCCACGGCAGGGCCGCGTACGTCAGCAGAAGCGGCCAATGCCCGATGAACAGCCGTTCGGCGACGTACGGCGTCCAGGCGTACGCCGTCGCCGCGACGAGCCGGGTGCCCAGGTGCTCGGTGGGGACGAGCCGTCCGGCGCCGAGTGCGGCGCAGAAGATCGCCAGGAGCAGGACGACCTTCTGGACGAGGTCGCCGGGCAGCACGGTGGTGGCGAGCGCGACGGCGGCGTCGGCGGGGACGGACCGCGGCAGCGTGCTGCCGACCCCGAAGGCGTCCGGCACGAAGTACTGCCGTGGTGCGAACACCATGTCGTAGCTCAGCACGAAGCCGCGGCCGAGCAGGGGCGCGCAGACGGCGAACGCCAGCGCGGCGGCCAGCACGGGAAGGGCCGCCCGCCTGCTCGGTGCGTTCACGGGCCTTCCTTTCCGGTGCGCGCGCGGTTATCGTCCCTGGTCATTACCCGCCGGTAATGGGAGCCCGCCGTTGAGCGTAGACACCGAAGTCCCGGCCCGGACCGGCAACCGGGTCGCGGCGATCCTCGTCTCGCTCGCGCTCGCGGGCAACAACGCGGCCAGTTACGTGCTGAGCCTGGCGGCCGCGCGGATCCTCGCGCCCGGCGCGTTCGGGGAGCTGAGCTCGCTGCTGGCGGTGCTGGTGATCGGCGTCGTCCCGGCGATGGGCCTGCAGACGGTGGTGGCCCTGCGGGTGGCGCGCTCGCCGTCGCTTGCGCACGGTTCGCTGTTCGCGCTCGGCCTGGTGACGAGCGCGATCGTCGCGACGACGGCGTTGACGCTGAGCCCGCTGCTGGTGCTCCTGCTGCACCTGGGCTCGCTGGCCCCGGCGCTGCTGGTGACGGCCGCGCTGGGGCCGTTGACGCTGCTGGGCGTGTTCCACGGTCTCCTGCAGGGCAGCCACCGGTTCGCGGTGCTCTCCGGCCTGATCGCGCTGGAGGGCGTGGGCAAGGTCGGCGGTTCCCTGGTGGGGCTGGTGGTCTCGGGGTCCCCGACCGGGGCACTCGCCGGGGCGGCGATCGGTTCGCTCGCGGTGGTCGTGGCGGGCTGGCAGCTCTGCGGCCGCCCGCGGCCCCGCTGGGCCGACCGCCACGGCGGCGAGGTCTTCCACACCGCACAGGCGATGCTCGCGCTGGTGCTGCTGGTCAACCTGGACCTGGTCCTGGCCCGCCACACGCTTCCGGCGGGCGCGGCGGGCGAGTACGCGCTGGGGGCGATCGTCACGAAGATCGCGTACTGGCTGCCGCAGGCGGTGGGCGTGCTGGTGCTGCCGCGGTTCGCGGTGTCCGACCGCCGTCGCCGGGTCCTGCCGGTGGCGCTGCTGGTGTGCGGCGGCCTGGACGCGCTGGTGCTCCTCGTGTCGCTGGTGCTCGGGCCGTCGCTGCTGGGCCTGATCGGCGGGGCGAAGTACGCGGGGAGCGCGATGCCGGTGTGGCCGTTCGCGCTGGCGGGTTCGATGCTGGCGCTGGTCCAGATCCTGCTGTACGCCCGCCTGGCGGACGGCGACCGCCGGGTGACGCTGCTGATGTGGTCGGCGGTCGGTGCCGAGGCACTGCTGATCACGACGTGGCTGCACGGGTCACCCGCCCAGGTGGTCACGGCGGCGGCCGGCACCGCGGGCGCGCTGGCCGTGGCCGGGGCGTTTCTCGAGTTCCGGCCCCGGATGCAGTGAATGACTCATTCCTGGCGTCGGACGCCAGGAATGAGTCATTCACTGCATCCGGGGCTGGCGAAGCGCGGGGTCAGGCGGTCGGCTCGGTCGGGTTTTCCTTGCGGACGAACCAGTCCACGCACGTCGCCACCGTCGCGGCCGCGGCCAGCAGGAGCGCTGCCTGCGTGACCGGGCCGTACGCCCAGTCCTGGCCGTGGCCCAGGATCCGGCCCGTCACCGACACAACCGCCGCCACTGCCATGCCGCCGAACGCCAGGTACCTCGGGGCCCGCTCCGAGAACTGGCGGGCCAGCAGGCAGGCGATCAGCAGCACCACCGGCAGCATCCCGCCCAGCGCCACCAGCAACCCGATCAGCACGACCGGTGTCCCGCCACCGCCCGCCGGGATCGTGAACCGGCGCCGTCGTGCCGGCCACGCCACGCCCACCAGCAACACCAGCACCGCCGCCGCGCCGATCAGCAGGCTCAGCCGGTAGTGCGCGTCCGGGGTGAACGACAGCGACACCACCCCGCCCGCGCCCGCCGGGACGATCCACGCCTGCTGCCAGCCGTCCACGCGGGTGCGGGTCAGCTGCTGACCGTCCAAAGTGGCCGTCCAGCCGGCGTTCGCGTTCTCGGGGACGGCCAGCACCGCCTCCGCACCCGGGCCCACCGTCACCGACCGCGACGCCGCGCCCCAGTCGTCCACCTGCACCGCGCGGTGGACCGGCGGCGCCGCGGCACCCGCCGGGCGCAGCCACAGGTCCTGGGCCACGAACGACTCCGACCGGTCCGTCCGCAGCTCGTGCCCGCCGGCCGGCAGCGCGATGCCGCCCTCGGAATCCCGGCACATCCCCAGGGACAGGGGCCGGTGCGCGGTGATGTCGGACAGCTTGCCCTGCACCGACGTCCGGTAGTCCAGCCCGTCCAGGTGGACGTTCGGCCCGGAGCCGCACGGCACCGTGAACGCCGGGTCCGGCGCGGGGAGCAGGCCGTCGCTGCCGGACAGCGTGAGGCTGCCGATGCCCACCACCGCGCGCGCCGCGGGATCGTCGTCGTCGCCCGGCAGCACGAGCTGCAGCTGGTCGGTGTCCAGTGGCTCGAAGGACGCGGACCCGCCCGCGTCGAGCTGCACGGTCCGCGTCCCCGACCGGCCCACCAGCTGCACCTGCCGCGGCGCCCGCGCCCCGCTCGACGGCGAAACCGCGATGTGCAGCCCCGAAATCCGCTTCGGTGCCGCCCACCCGAGCGTCAGCGCCGGCCGCAGGTCGGTGACGTCGGGGCGCCACGTCGTACCGGGATCGCCGTCCACCGCCGCGAACCCCGCGGCCGCCGGGTCGCCGCCCAGCTGGGACGTCGACGCCACGGTGACCCCGGGCAGCGACACCGGGTTGCGGCCACCGCCGGCCGGCAGCACCGTGCCGCCGACCAGGTACGTCTGCTCGGCCGGGGTGCTGAACAACCGCCGGATGCCGTCGGGTTCCTCGCCGTCGCGGGCCGCGGCGGCGTCGCACCGCACGGCGGCACCGAGGGGCAGGCAGGCGTACCGCGGCTGCGGGCCGCGCGTGAACGCGAACCCGGGCGCCGGCCCGGTGGGCAGGTCGGCGGGCACTTCCAGGGCCCGCTGCGGTTCGGTACCGGGGATCTGCAGCTCCGCGATGCCGACGTTGCCGTCCTGCCGCCCGACCACCAGCGACAGCAGTGTGATCCGCACCTTGCGGGTGACGCCGCCGGCCACGGAGTACTCGTGCGGCCCGGCGCCGCGGATCACCGGCTGGTCGACCGAGCCGTTGTCGGTGGTGATCCGGATCCTGGTGGCGGGCCAGCCCACCCGCAGGTCGTCCACCAGCTGCAGGTTCACCGAGGTCACCAGGCGCGGGGTGTCCAGTTCGACCTCGAGCCACTGGCCGATCGGCCCGGTGAACGACGACGAGTGCCACGCCGTGCGCGGGTCGCCGTCGATCGCCGCGAACGGCTGGTGCGAGGGATCGGACCCGCCGAAGGCGTCGGCGAACGACGCCGCGGTCGACGCGGTCACCGAGCGGATGCCCCGGTAGGCGGCCACGGTCTGGTGCTCCGGTCCGGGGAACGGGAGCAGGTCGCCCGCCGCGCGCTGCTGGCGGTAGGCCTCGCCGGCGGTCAGGGTCTGGCTGAGGTTGTCGCGGACGCCGCCGACGTTCCGCTCGGCCCGGCGCAGGCCGTCGGTCACCAGCCGCGGCCCACCCGGCGATCCGCCGTCGCCGGTGAGCACCGTCGGCGTCGCCGGGTCGAGCTGGCCGGAGTCGATCAGCGGCAGCAGGTTCTCCGGGCCACCGCTGACCGTCGGGACGTCCGTTGTGGACGTCGCGGCGGCGAGCGGCACCGGCTTGCGCACCTCGTAGACCTCGAGGGGCCCGAACTCGGCCGCCTTCGCGATGCCCGGCGAGCCGGCCAGCCCGGCCCGCAGGGTCGCGATGGGCGGGGCGGCGGTCCGCTCGCGGTCGATGTCGTTGCGCAGCAGCAGGAACCGGTACCCGGAGCGCGCGAGCAGCGCGGCGAGCCCGGGGTCGCCGCGGCCGTCGGCGAGCGCCGCGTCCACGGAGTCCATCAGCCGCGTGTTGCCTTCGGACCCCAGCGGCACCTGGTTGCGGACCGCCCACGGGCTCCGCGCGATCGCCTGCGCGGGCTCGTCGACCGTGCGGCCCCACTCGTACTCGCCGAACCCGGTGGCCGGCAGCAGCAGCGTCCGCGCGTTTGGATCCGCCTTGGCGACGTACCCCATCGCGTCGTACCAGTAGCCGGGCACCGCGTCCCAGCCCGGGCCGGAGCGCAGGTTCAGCAGCCACGCCGGCGCGGCCATCACCAGCACCAGCAGCAGGCCCAGCGCGGGCCGCAGGAACCGGCGCACGGACTTCACCGGAACCGGGACGGCGATGCCGTGCACGAACGCCAGCATCAGCGGCAGCCGCAGCACCGGCTCGAACTTGTGCACGTTGCGCAGCGGGGCGAGCGGCCCGTCGAGCAGGTGCCGGACCTGCTCGGCGAGCGGGCTGTCGAGCGAGCCGACGTAGCCGATGGTCAGCAGGGTCAGCCCGGTGACGACGCCGAGCACGAGGAACCGCCGTTCGGGCAGGCCGCGCCGGGTCAGCCCGAACAGGCCGACGCCGGCGACGAGCCCGGTGGCGAGCATCAGGACCGGGTTGTCGATCAGCGACCAGCCGCCCGGCCACCACGGCGTGCCCTGCACGACGTAGGCGACCCACTGGTTGGTCCCGCGCAGCACCTCGAACAGCGACATCGGCGCGGTGGTGTTCGTCGCGGACTCGATGTAGTCCAGGAACGGCAGGCTGTACTCGCCGAGCAGCAGCAGCGGCAGGATCCACCACAGCGTCGCCCCGACGACGAAGACGAACCACCACAGCACGAGCTCGACGTGCGCCCGCGTCCACCGGCGGGTCAGCAACCACAGTCCCGGCAGGACGAGCGCCATCACCACCATCGCGCCGTTGACGCCGCCCATGCCCAGCACGGCCAGCGCGGACAGCCCGGCGGCCCGCCGCGGCGAGCCGATCGCCCCGGCCCGCACGAGCGGCACCAGCACCCACGGCAGCAGCACCGCGGGCAGCATTTCCGCGGACAGGCCGCCGATTTCGGTCAGCATGCGCGGCGCGAGCGCGTAGCCGAGCGCGCCGACCAGCCGTGTGCGCTCGGTGCCGATCTTCATCGCCCGCGCCAGCAGCAGCGCGCCGCCGAACGCGGCCGAGAGCAGGACCGCGCCCCACAGCCGTTGCGCGATCCACGCCGGCATCCCGACGGCCTGGCACAGGGCGAAGAACGGGCCCATCGGGAACAGGTAGCCGTACGCCTGGTTCTGCAGTTCCCCCGCGGTGGCCTGGGGGTTCCACAGGTGCAGGGCGCGCCCGAGGAAGGCGAGCGGGTCGACGGCGAGGTCCAGTTTGGTGTCGAACGTCGTCTTCCCCGGCATCTGCAGGAACGACAACGTGGTCAAGGCCAGCACGATCCACGTGCTGGGCCTGCGGAAGAACGCGCCCACCGAAAACTTCCGGACGCCGCCGGAGGGCGGGGCGTCGTCCCGGGACCGTTCGCGGGTGGCGGTTACCATCCGGTAGATACTAGGCCGAAACCTGGCTACCATGTGCCGACAGTTTTGCTGGAGACACAGTTCCCGACTTCAGGCAGGTGCGCCATCTCCTTCGACGATGCCTGGGCTCTGGCCGAGCCGGTCAAGGGCTGGATGACGCGCGCCCAGGGCGAAGCGCTGTGGGACGCCGTGTGCCGCCTGGAGAAGGGCGATGTCGTCCTGGAAATCGGCAGCCACCAGGGCAGGTCCACGATCGTCCTCGGCTCGGCGGCGCGCACGGTCGGCGCCACGGTGATCGCCGTCGACCCCTTCGTGGACGGCCGCCTGTTCGGCGGATCGCCGACGCGCCGGCTGTTCGAGCGCAACATCCGCCAAGCCGGGCTGGACGACGTCGTCGAGCTCGTCGCCGGTTACAGCACGGAACTGCGCCCTGACTGGGATCGGCCCATACAGCTGCTTTACATCGACGGCAAGCACGACTACTGGACCTACACCGACGACCTGCGCTGGTCGGCACACCTGCCGCCGGGCGCGGAAATCCTGGTCCACGACTGCTTTTCCTCGATCGGCGTCACGCTCGGCACGCTCGCGAAAGTCCTCTTCGGACGGCGGTACACCTATGTGGACCGTGCCACGTCGCTGGCGCGGTTCCGGCTGGCGCCACCGTCCACGGCGGACCGCCTGCGCGTGCTGGCGCAGCTGCCGTGGTTCTTGCGCAACGTCGTCGTCAAGGTGCTGCTGCGCCTGCGGTTGCGGCCGCTCGCGCGGCTGCTCGGCCACGACAGCCCCTACGACCCCTACTGACGTCGTGAGTGGTAAAGCGGGTTAGAACCCTACTTACCACTCACGAGGGGTTTGCCGACCTCGATCCGCGCGACGCACACCGGGGCGCCCGGGCTCGACAGCTGCACGCCGATGTGGTCGAAGAGGCCGTCTACCGGCAGGTACAGCGAGTGCAGCCCGGCCTGGAACCACACCGGCGTCCGCTCGACCAGCCCTTCCCCGCCGTCACGGGTGAAGTAGTCGATCTTCAGCAGGTGCCTGCCGAGCATCGGGTTGTCGAGCGGAACGCTCACCGGCGTTTCGCCGACCGTGTACCCGCAGTCCGGCACCGGTCCCGGCAGGCCGCGGGACTCCGCGGCCACGCCGGTGATCAGGTGCGGGGTGCCGGTCGCGTCGAGCAGGTGCATCCGGTTGGTCGGCTGGTCGAAGTGCGTGCCGGGCACCAGGCCGGCGACCCGGGACGCCTGCGAGTCCGCGCCGAACCACTCGTGGACCACGTCGTTCGGCACGAAGTTGTCGTAGAAGACGAGATCCGGGTCCGCCGCGACGGCCGCGCGCACGTTCCCGAGGTACTGCCCGGAACGGTCGAACCGCATCGCCGGGGCGAGCCGGGAAAACCCGGCGACGGAACTGGCGAGCAGAAGCACGCACACGACCAGCGCGATCGGACGCTCCCGCGTGCGTCCGGATGGCTCAGTGTCGTTTGGCTGCAGGAAAGCGAAAGCACCGCAGAGGGCGGCCACGAACGCCAGTTCGGCGAGGTACCGCGGGTCGTCCCCGGCGGCCGGGCCGACTTCGCGCAGCCGCGTCGCCGCCAGCAGCCCGACGTCCACGGCGAACAGCAGCCCGAGCAGCGCCCACGCCCGCCAGGCCCGGCGGCCGCCCACGCGCACGCCGGTCACCAGCAGCGCCAGGGCCGCGGCGATCAGCAGGACCACCACCGCGAACGGCGACGGCGCCCAGGTCGCGCCCGGACCGGGCCCCGACCACGGCCCGCCGGCCAGCCCGGGCAGGAAGGTGTCGCCGAGCATCCGGCCGGTCAGGTCGGCGACGGTCCCGGCGGTCATCGGCGGCCCGCCGGGTGCCACCTGGCTCGACGTCAGCGCGAGGTAACCGGCGACGAACGCGGCGAGCAGCACCGCGTGGCCCGCCCAGTAGCGCCACCGGTCCCGGAAGGACTGTCCGAGCAGGACGGTCACCCCGGCCAGCAGCACCGGGACCACCACGGCCTTTTCGTAGAACGCGAGCCCGAAGAGCGTCCACAGGAACGTGCCGAGCCACCACCGGCCGCCGTCACGCAGGTAGCGGACGTGCCAGTACAGAGCACCGGCGGCCGCCAGGACCACCGGGACGACCTGGGAGCCGTACGCCCACCACAGCGTCGGGACCAGCAGCAACGTCGACGCCGTGAACACGGTGAACGGGACGAGGATCGCCCAGCGGCGGCCGAAGCAGCGCACCAGCAGGCACCAGAACAGCACGGTCGCCGCGGCCCGCATCAGCAGCACCGGCGCCATCATGAGCGGGAAGTTCAGCGGCGCCCACCACGTCATCACCGCCGCCAGGAAGAACCCGCCGGGCATCAGGTGCCCGTGGTAGTCCTGGAAGAGGTAGCCGAGGTCGAACGGCCCGGCGAAGGCGGCCCGGTAGGTCATGACGAAGTCGTCCTGCGCGAAGTTGCCGTGCAGCGCCGCCCAGGCGTGGAAGGCGAACGGCACCGCCCCGGCCACGAACGCGGCGAAGACCAGCGCGGACGGTCTTCGGGTCACCCGAGGCGCGGGCTTTTCGATCTCCACCAACACGGGGTTCCCTCACTTCTTGCAGGCGGGCGGCTGGCACATGAGCTTGCTCAGTGCCTGGTAGAAGACGTCGGAGATCTTGCGCGGGTCCGGCGTGGTGAAGGAGTCGCCGCCGGTCGCGGCCGAGATCTGCTTCAGCTCGCTCGAATCGATGTCCGGGCCGATGCCGATGCCGATCACCGGCAGCGGTTTCCGCGGGTCCTGCAGCCGGCCGAGCTCGGCGAGCAAGCCGGGCAGCCCGATCGAGTCGTCGTCCTCGTTGCGGCCGTCGGTGAGCACGACGACGACGTTGATCCGGCCGAGCTGCCAGCTCTGCCGGGCGTTCTGGTACGCGGCGAGGATCGAGTCGTACAGCCCGGTCGCGCCGCCGGGCTTCGGTTTCACCGCCTGCAGCGTCGCCACCCCGCCCGCGGCGAGCTGCTGGGCGATCGAGCGCATCGGCAGCAGTTCCTTGTAGTCCTTGGTGCCGTCCAGCTTGGTCGAAAACAGCCAGAGGCCGATCTCGCTGGTCGGCTTGAACAGCCCGAGCCCCTGCGTCGCGGCCTCGAGCGTCAGCGCCATCCGGCTGCGGCCGGTGCCGGGCACGGTGGCGGCCATCGAGCCGGACACGTCGAGCAGCACCTGGACGCGGGCGCTCAGGTTCGCCCCGGCCCACGACTGGAGCACGCCGTACATCGCTTCGGGCGCGGGCGGCCCGGCCGGGCGCCGGGCGGCGTCGGTGCGGGTGTCGCGCGGCCGGTCGCCGAGCAGTTGCCCGGACGGTGTCCGGAACCCGCCGTCCGCGAACGCCTTGGTGGCGGTCTGGTCGAGCAGCAGCCGCAGGAACCGCTCGGCCGCCGTGCGCGAGGCCTCCGAAGCCCGTGGCAGCACGACGTACGGGTAGTCGAAGCTCGGGACGCCGGCGGCGGGGTAGGCGGCGACGAGCTTGCGGGACAGCACCGCCTGTTCCGACGCCGGCCAAGCGGAGTACGGCTCCTTCACCGCCGAGAGCTTGCGGATCTCCTCGGTGAACGCCGCCGCCGGGTCGGGCGCGTCCTTGGTCAGTTGCTGCAGGCCGATCAGCGCGCCGATGGCGGCCGGGTCCCGGCCCGGATCGGGCAGCCCGACGGGACTCTGCGCGAGCACGTCCGCCCACGACGGCGACTTCCCCGGCCAGCCGGCTTTCTTCGCGACGTCTTCGGTCAGCGCCAGCACCACCGGCGAGCTCGCCACCGGCTGGCCGGACTCGGGGAGGTTCCACGCGCCACCGTCGCGGGCCTGCAGCAGCCAGGTGCTCGACTCCGGCACCCAGACGTCGGGGCCGTTCGCGCCATTCGCTTCGAGGGCGGTGGCGGTGGCCGTCGACGGGCCGGCGGTGACCTCCACGGCGTAGCAGTCCCGCTCCGGGACGGTCCGGGCGAGCTCGGTCAGCACCGGCGCGATGTCCGGCGCGGCCGTGAGGCGCACCGTGGTGCTCGTGTCGCAGCCGCTCCCGGCCAGCCGGTTCTTCAGGTAGTCGACCCCGGCCCACGCCAGCAGGGCGACCACCAGCAGCGCGCTCAGGACGACGACCCGTGCGTCGATCCGCCGGGCCCGCGCCGGGTGTGCCGCCAATGCACGTCCTTCCTCGTGAGGTGCTGGCAGCTTGCCAGCCGGGTGCGCGGGAAGCCAGTACCGCAAGCAGAACGTCACCGCCGGCACGTGAGCTGCCGGTGAGGAAATGGCGGGGTGCGGCCGGTTCGCGGTGCTCTCACGCGGGCGGCAGCGCGCGGCACAGCGCGTCGAGGGCCGCCGAGTAAGCGTGTTCGGGCGGGGCCGCATAGCCGACGACCAAGCCGTCCATTGTGGACATCGTGCTGCCCGGGTGCCGGAAGGCGGCCAGCCCGTCGAGCGCCAGTCCTTGCCAGGCCGCCGCCTTCAGCGCGGTGCTTTCGGTGCCCGGCGGGAGGCGGAGCACGGCGTGCAGCCCCGCGGCGATGCCGGTCGGCTTCACGTGCGGTGCCCGTTCGGCGAGCGCCGTGACGAGCCGGTCGCGCCGGCGGCGGTAGCGCTGGCGCATCCGGCGGATGTGCCGGTCGTACCCGCCCGAAGCCAGGAATTCGGCCAGGGTGAGCTGGTCGAGCACGCCCGCCCACGCCTCGCGCTCGCCCTTCACGGCGAGCACGGAATCGACGAGGTGCCCGGGCAGCACCAGCCAGCCGAGGCGCACCGCGGGCGAGAGGCTCTTGCTCACCGAACCGGCGTAGACGACGTGCTCCGGGTCGAGGCCCTGGACCGCGCCGACGGGCTTGCGGTCGTAGCGGAACTCGCCGTCGTAGTCGTCCTCGATGAGCACCCCGCCGGTCGCGCGGACGTGGCCGACGACCGCGGTGCGGCGGTCGTGGTGCAGCGGGCCGCCGGTCGGGAATTGGTGGGCGGGTGTCAGCAGCACCGCGGGGACGTCGAGGTCATCGACGCGTGCGCCGTGTTCGTCCAGGGCCAATGGGATGGTGCGCACGCCGGCGGCGGCGAAGATCGAGCGGTGGAACGCGAGACCGTAGGACTCGACGGCGAGCGGTCCCGGCAGCACGGCCGGGAACAGCAGCCGCAGGGCGTGGGCGAACCCCGAGCACACGACGATCCGCTCCGGGGACGTCCGCACGCCACGGGCCCGCGCGAGGTACTGGGCCAGTGCTTCCCGCAGTTCCGGGCGGCCGCGCGGATCGCCGGGGCCGAAGGCGTCGTGCGGAGCCACGTTCAGCGCCCGCCGCGCGGCGGCGAGCCACTCGGTGCGCGGGAACGACGTCGCGTCCGGCTGTCCTTGCCGGAGGTTGTACGCCGGTTTCGGCGCTCCTGGCGCCTTTTTCGGGGTGCGGATCGGCTTCAGCGGTTCGGCGCGCTCGGCGACGCGGGTGCCGGAACCCTGGACGGCGGTGAGCCAGCCTTCGGCGACCAGCTCGGCGTAGGCGTCGGCGACGGTGTTGCGGGCCAGCCCGAGGTCCGCGGCCAGCGACCGGTAGGGCGGCAGGCGGGTGCCCGGGGCGAGCCGGCCGGCCCGGACGGCGTCCCGCAGGGCGGCGATGAGCGCGGCCCGCTTGCCGCCGGTGCCCGGCAGCTCCAGGTGCAGGTCGGCGCCGAGCCGCTCCCCCGAATTGACCCACTCTTTCGCCACGGAAATGCACCCTACACGTGGTTCAAATCGCCCCTAGATTTCTGGTCATGACGAACTCCCGCCTCAACTTCGCCAAGACCGCCCCGAAGGCCTTCAAGGCCCTGATCGGCTTCGACGCCGCCGCTCGCGCCGGCCTGGACCCCGCGCTGGTCGAGCTGGTCCAGATCCGCGCGTCGCAGCTCAACCGCTGCGCGTACTGCCTGCACATGCACACCTCGGACGCCCGCAAGGCGGGCGAAAGCGAGGAGCGGCTGCACATGGTCGCGGTGTGGCACGAGGCCGGCCACTTCCTCAGCGAGAAGGAGCGGGCGGCACTGGCGCTGACCGAAGCCGTCACGCTCATCCACGACGGCGGTGTCCCCAACGACGTCTACGCCGCCGCGCTCGAGAAGTTCGGCGAAGAGGAATTGGCCCAGCTGCTCGCACTGATCTTCACCATCAACACGTGGAACCGCATCGCCATCACGACGGCCAAGGTGCCGGGCACGGACGAGCGGGTGGCCCGGTGAAGCGCCTGGCGTTGCTGGCCTTCGCCCAGCTGATCGTCTCCCTGGACTACAACATCGTGTACGTGGCGCTGCCGGACATCGGCCGCGAGCTCGGGTTCGGCGCCCAGAGCCTGCAGTGGGTGGTGAGTGCCTACGCCGTGGCGTTCGGCGGGGCGCTCCTGCTGGGCGGCCGGGCCTGCGACCTGTTCGGCCCGCGCCGGATGTTCGCGCTGGGCTGCGCCCTCTACGCGGTGTCGTCGCTGGCCGGCGGCCTGGCCGGGACCCCCGGCCTGCTCATCGCGGCCCGGGCCGGCCAGGGCCTGGGCGGGGCGCTGCTCTTCCCGGCAACGCTGACCCTGGTCAGCACGTCGTTCGCGGCCGGTCGCGAGCGCCACCGCGCGTTCGCGGTGTGGGGCACCGCGGGCGGCAGCGGGATGATCCTCGGCTCGCTGCTGGGCGGGGTGCTGACGCAGGCCTTCGGCTGGGCGGCGGTGTTCTTCGCGAACGTGCCGCTGGCCACGGCCGCCGCTTTGCTCGCGTTTCCGGTGCTGGCGGCGGATCCCGCGCGGGAGCCGGGCCGCCGGTTCGACCTCGCCGGCGCGCTGACCGCGACCCTCGGCACGACACTGGTGGTGTTCGCGCTGGTCGAAGGCCCGGAGCTGGGCTGGACGCCGGTGCTGGTCCCGGCTTCGGCCGGTCTCGCTTCGCTGGCCGCGTTCGCGGTGATCGAGCGGCGCAGCCGCGACCCGCTGTTGCCGGTGCGGCTGCTGCGGGAGCGCAACCTCGGGACGGGCGTGGTGGTGACTTTCCTCTACATGGGCACGTTCGGGACGCTCCTGTACTTCCTCACCGGGTACTTCCAGGGCGTGCACGGCTACGGCGCGCTGGCGACGGGGCTGGCGTTCGGGGTGCCGATGGTGGCGATCGCGGCGGGTTCGCAAGCCGCGGGCCGGCTGGCCACCCGCTGGGGAACCCGGCCGACGCTGGTGGTGTCGCTGGTCGTCGGCGGAGCCGGGGCAGTCGTGCTGGGCTGGTCGATGACGCTGGAGGCGTCCTACCTGGAGCTGGTGCCGGCGCTGGTCGTGCTGGGGCTGGGGCAGGGCGCGGGCTACACGCTGATGTTCGGCGCGGCGGCGGCCGGGATCCGGGCGGCGGACCAGGGCGTGGCGTCCGGAGTGGCGTCGACGGCCCAGCAGGTCGGCGGCTCGGTGGGGCTGGCGGTGTTCGTGGCGGTGGCCAACGCGGGCACGCACGGGCTGTCGGGTGCGGCGCTGCGATCGGCCACAGTGGACGGACTGCGGACGGCGGTGCTGCTGGCGGCGGCCGGGATCGCGGTGACGGCGGCGGCCGCGCTGCGATTCCGCGGCGCCGAGCGACCGGCGGCGGCTGTCTGAGCAGCCCCCGATTTCCACGCTACCCGAGGGCACCGACAAGTTCCGGCGCCGGACGGCTCGCTCCGCCCGGTGTTCCCCAAGGCGGTCCGGCTGTGCGGAAGGGCCACCATCCCCCGCGATGGTGGCCCTTCCGCGTTCTCCCCCCTCGGCCGACTCAGTCCGCGAGGGCCAGCAGGTCCTGCTCCTGCTCCACGACCGGCTCCTCGGCCGGCTGCTTGCGGGCCACCAGGCCGCTGATCGCGATCAGCAGGCCCAGCACCGCGATGCCGGTGACCACGCTCAACGCCGGCGTCAGCCCGGTCAGCAGCGCGGCCGGCGAAGCTTCACGGCCGCCGTTGGCGGTCAGCACCGCCGTCACGACCGCGAGGCCGATCGCGCCGCCCACCTGCAGGGACGTGTTCAGCAGGCCGCCGGCCAGGCCCTGCTCGTCGTCGGAAATCCCGGCCGTGGCCTGGATGTTCAGCGACGAGAACGCCAGCGTGAAGCCGATGCCGAGCAGGATCATGCTCGGCAGCACGCTGCCCGCGTAACCCGAGTGCTCGTCGATGCGCAGGAACAGCGCGTAGCCGATGACGTGCGCGACCACGCCCGCGAAGATCGTGCGGGGCGTGCCCACCCGGTCGATCAGGGGCTCGATGCGCGGGGACCCGAACGCCACGATCAGCGCCGCCGGCAGGAAACCCAGCGCCGTCTGCAGCGCCGACCAGCCGAGGACCCGCTGCAGGTACAGCATCACGACGAACTGGAAGCCGATGTACGCGCCGAAGAACAGCGCGCCGCCGAGGTTGGCCCTGGCCAGCGGGCCCGAGCGCAGGATGCCCAGCCGCAGCAACGGGTGGCGGCTGCGCTTTTCGATGACCACGAACGTCACCAGCAGCGCCAGCGCGACGGCGAACGTGATCAGCGTGCGCGGGGCCGCCCAGCCGATCTCCGGCGCCTCCACCACCCCGAACACCAGCAGCAGCGATCCGGCGGCGCCGGTGATGGCGCCCGGGAAGTCGTAGCCCCGGCCTTCTTCGGCGCGGTACGACGGGATCAGCTTCCACGCCGCCACCAGCGCGACCAGCGCGATCGGGGCGGGCAGCAGGAACGTCCAGCGCCAGCCGACCTCGGTCAGCAGGCCGGAGAACACCAGGCCCGCGGAGTAGCCGCTGGCGCCGAACACGGCGAAGATGCTGATCGCGTTGTTGCGGGCCGGGCCCTCCTGGAACGTCGTGGTGATGATGGACAGCGCGGCCGGCGCCGTGAACGCGGCGGCCAGGCCCTTGACGAACCGGCTCGCGATGAGCAGCGCGCCGTCGTCGACGAGGCCGCCGAGCAGCGAAGCGAGCGCGAAGATCGCGACGGCGACGAGGAACACGCGGCGGCGGCCGAGCAGGTCGGCCGTGCGGCCGCCGAGCAGCAGCAGGCCGCCGTAGCCGAGCACGTAGCCGCTGACGACCCATTGCAGCGCGTTGGTGGACAGGCCGAGGTCGGCCTGGATGGCCGGGAGCGCGACCCCGACCATCGACACGTCGAGCGCGTCGAGGCCGATGACGATCGAAACGGTGAGCAGGACACCCCAGAGACGTGCGTCCCACCGGGTCGAGGTGGTGGACAAGGACACGGAAGAGCTCATGGCGGCGACATTACATGCGCGCGCATCTAATGTCCAAGCATTAAATGCGTTTGCATCTGATGTCCACGCATGCTAAGTTGGTCGCCGTGAGCGACGTCGCTGTGGAACAGGGCCTGGTCCGGGAGTGGCACGAGCTGCTGGGCCGCTACTCGGCCGTGTTCAGCACGCTGGAGTGCCGGCTGCAGGAGCGCCACGGCATCGGCGCGAACGAGTTCGAGGCCCTGGAACGGCTCGCCACCTGCGACTTCAAGTGCCGCTCGGCCGACCTGACCGAGGCCGTCCACCTCAGCCAGAGCGCCACCTCCCGGCTGGTCGCCCGCCTGGAGAAGGAGGGCCTGGTCGAGCGCGCGCTGTGCGAGGTGGACCGGCGCGGCATCTTCGTCACGCTCACCGACGCCGGCCGGGAGAAGTACCTCGCGGCGAAGCAGACGCACCGCGAGGTGCTTCGGGAAACCCTGCGCTAGTTCAGCCCACCGGCCCTTCGACGGCCTTGACCGAGAACTGCCGCTGACCGCCGGCCGCGCCGGCCACCGTCACCGTGAGCTGGTCGCCGGGGTGGTGGGTGTCCATCACGTTCGTCAGCGTCGTCGCCGAGTCGACCGGCTTGCCGTCGATGGCCGTGATCACGTCGCCTGCCGCGAGGCCCGCCTTCTGCGCCGGCCCGCGCTGGACCACCTCGCGGACCTTGGCCCCGCCCTGGCCGTCCGTCACCGAAACCCCGATGAACGCCGTCTTGCCGATGTGGATCTTGTCGGACGCCTGCCCGCCGACGATCTGGTGGGCGATGTCGACGGCCTGGTTGATCGGGATGGCGAAGCCCTGCCCGGTGCCGCCGCTGCGCCGCCCGTTCAGCTGGTAGCCGGTGGACGCGGCGGTGTCGACGCCGATGACCTGGGCGTCCGCGTTGACGAGCGGGCCGCCGGAGTCACCCGACTCGATGTTCGCCCGGACCTGGATGAGCCCGGTGAGCTGCTCCGACGACCCGCTGGACTCGTCGGAGGCGGTGATCGACTGGCCCAGCGCCGTCACCGTGCCCGGCGCGGGCACCGGGTCGCCGCCGCGGCCGCCGGCGTTGCCGAGGCCGAGGATCTGGTCGCCGACCTGCACGGTCGACGAGTCGCCGAGGGACGCGGTGGGCAGCCCGGACGCACCCCGCAGCTGCAGGACGGCGATGTCTTCGGTGCGGTCGTAGCCGACGACCTCCGCCTGGTAGGTGTCCCCGGTGCCGATGCTGGTGACCTTGATGCTGGTCGCGCCGGCGACCACGTGGTTGTTCGTCAGCACCTCGCCGTCCGCCGTGAGCACGATCCCCGTGCCCGCCGCGGCCGCGCCCTGCAGCCCGAGCTCGGTGTTGATGTTCACGATGGCCGGGTTGACCTTGGCCGACACGGCGTCGACGTCGAGCACCGTCTTGGCCGCCTGCGGCTGCCCGGAAAAGCCGAAGTTCTGGTTGCCGCCCGCGGTGGGCGCGTTCGGCCCGGCGATGAGGTGACCGATCCCGAGCCCGGCGACCACGGCCAGCGCGATCGCGACGACCGCGACGGTCAGCGCGCGCAGCGGGTGCCGCCGGCGCGGCGGCGGCTGGTAGACGGGCTGCGGGTAGGCGTAGGTCGGTTGCGGGTAGGGGCGTCCCCACTGGTCACGCGGCTGCTCATACGGCTGCTGGGCGTAGTACCCCGGCTCCTGCGGATAGCCGTTCTGGCCGTAGTAGTCGGACGAGTACCCGCCCTGGCCGTAGCCGTACGGGTACTCGCCGCCACCTTGCGGTCCTCGGTCGTACTCGCTCATGCACAGCTCCAGCTCTCGGCAAGCCTCCGGCTCGTACCAGGTAACGCCCCCTTCCTGAGAATTTCCTGGTGCGTCTCCATGGACTTGCTGTGGATTACCGCCGGATCCGCTCCATGCCGGGGTCGACCAGTGGCTCGGCGGCCACGGTGGCCGCGACCCGGCGGCCGAAGTACTCGATCTCCACGCCGCTGCCGATGTCCGCCGACGCCGGGAGCCACGCGTAGGCGATCGGCCGGCCCACCGTGTACCCGTACGCGGCACTCGCGACATACCCCGAGGCCACGCCGTCGACGAACACCGGTTCCTTGCCCAGCACGACCGTGCGGCCGTCGTCGATCGTCAGGCACCGCAGCCGCCGCGACGCCGTCTCTTCACCGCGGCCCTCGATGGCCGACCGGCCCAGGAACTCACCCTTCGCGGGACGGACCGCGAACGCCAGCCCGGCCTCGTACGGGTCGTGCTCGGTGGTCATGTCGGTGCCCCACAGCCGGTAGCCCTTCTCCAGCCGCAGGCTGTTGAACGCCGCCCGCCCGGCCGCGACGACGCCGAGGGGCTGCCCGGCCGCCCACAGCGCGTCCCACAGCCGCAGGCCGTTGTCCGCGCTCGTGTAGATCTCCCAGCCGAGCTCGCCCACATAGGACAGTCGCATCGCGATCACCGGCACCCCGGCGATCCGGGCTTTGCGCGCGCGGAAGTACTTCAGGCCCGTGTGCGAGAAGTCCTCGCGCGACAGCGGCTGCACGAGGTCCCGCGCCAGCGGTCCCCAGACACCGATGCAGCACGTCCCGCCGGTGATGTCCCGGACCCGCACCCCCGCAGGCGCGTGCTTGACGAAGTGGTCGACGTCGATGGCGCCGTTGATCCCGGCCTGGAACACCTCCGGCTCGAGCCGCGCGACCGTGACGTCACTCCGCACGCCGCCCGCGGAGTCGAGCATCAGCGTGTACGTCACCGAACCCACCGATTTGTCCAGCTGGTTGGTGGTCAGCGACTGCAGGAACTCCAGGGCTCCCGGGCCGCTGATCTCCACGCGCTTCAACGGCGTCATGTCGTACAGCGCGACACCGTTGCGCGTGTGCCACGCCTCGGCCGCCGCGATCGGCGAGTGGAACTGCGCCGACCACGCGTCCCGCGCGGGCGGGTGGGCGTCGTGCGGGAGCTTCCCGAGCAGTGGCGCGTTGGCCTCGAACCAGTGCGGCCGTTCCCAGCCGCCCGCCTCCAGGAACACCGCGCCCAGCTCGCGCTGCCGCGCGTGGAACGGCGTCACCCGCAGGTCTCGCGGGGACAGCTTGGGCTGCAGCGGGTGCAGGATGTCGTAGACCTCGACGAAGTTCTGCTGCGCCGTCTCGCTCACGTACGACGGCGCCAGCTGGACCTCTTCGAAGCGGTGGACGTCGATGTCGTGGGTGTCCACTTCGGAATGCCCGTCGACCAGCAGCTGGGCGACCGCCTTCGCGATGCCCGCGGAGTGCGTCACCCAGATCGCCTCGGCCAGCCAGAACCCGCGGACGTCGGCCGACTCGCCGACCAGCGACTGGCCGTCCGGGGTGAAGGAGAAGATGCCGTTGAAGCCCTCCTCGACCTTCGTCCCGCCCAGCGCGGGCAGCAAAAGCTTGCTCTCCTCCCACGACGGCGCGAAGTCGTCCTCGGTGAAGGGCAGCATGGACGGCATGGCCGTCTCGGTCACCACCGGGTCCAACGTGGACTCGTCGACCGGCATCGGGCGATGGGCGTAGGAGCCGATGCCGATCCGGTCGACGTGCTCGCGGAAGTACAGGTCCTGGTCCTGGTGGCGCAGGATCGGCAGGCTCGCTTCGACCTCCTCGGTGTTGCGCCCGACGAGCTCCGCGACCTGGCCGGTCTTGACGTACTGGTGGGCCAGCGGCAGCAGCGGGACGTCCATGCCCGCCATCGCGCCGATCTCGCGGCCCCAGAACCCGGCGCACGACACGACGACGTCGGCCGGGAAGTCGCCCTCGTCGGTCCGGACGCCGGTGACGCGCCCCCCTTCCTGCAGCACGTCGGTCACGCGCGTGGAGCCGAGGAACTTCGCGCCGCGTTCACCGGCCCGCGCGGCGAGCACCTCGACCGCCTTGGCGGCCCGCGCGAGCCCGTCGGTCGGGACGTGCAGCGCACCGAAGATCCGGGAACCGTCGAGCAGCGGCCAGCGGCGGACGCACTCCTCGGCGTCGATCAGCTCGCCGGGAACGCCCCATGACGTGGCCCAGCCGTGCTTGCGCTTGAGGTCCTCCCAGCGGGCCGGGGTGGTGGCCACCTCCATGCCGCCGACCTGGAGGAAGCAGCCCAGCTCGAGGAACTTCGAAACGGTGTACTTCGCGAAGTCCGTCATCGCCTTGGACGCGTTGGTCTGGAAGACCAGCCCGGGCGCGTGGGACGTCGATCCGCCGGTGCGCGGCAGCGGGCCCCGGTCGAGCACGGTGACGTCGGTCCAGCCGCGGGCGGTCAGCTCGTCGGCCAGGTTCGCGCCGACGATGCCGGCGCCGATGATCACGACCTTCGGTGCGGTCATGGCGGATCTCCTTTACCGGAAGACGACGGTGCTGTTGCCGTTGAGCAGGACGCGGCGCTCGCAGTGCCAGCGCACCGCGCGGGACAGGGCGAGGGCTTCGGCGTCGCGGCCGACGGTCACGAGCTCGCGCGGCGAGTACGTGTGGTCGACGCGCTGGACCTCCTGCTCGATGATCGGGCCCTCGTCGAGGTCGGGCGTGACGTAGTGCGCGGTGGCGCCGACGTACTTGACGCCGCGGTCGTAGGCCTGGTGGTAGGGCTTGGCGCCCTTGAAGCCGGGCAGGAACGAGTGGTGGATGTTGATCGCGCGGCCCTCGAGCTTCTGGCACAGCTCGTTCGACAGCACCTGCATATAGCGCGCGAGCACGACCAGATCCACCGAGTACTCCCCGACCAGGTCCAGGAGCCGCTGCTCGGCTTCCGGCTTCGTCTCGGGCGTGACCGGGATGTGCACGAACGGCACTCCCGCGGCTTCGGCCATCGGCCGCAGGTCTTCGTGGTTCGAGACGACGACGGCGATCTCCGCGCCGAGACCGCCCGCGCGCCAGCGGAACAGCAGGTCGTTGAGGCAGTGCCCGAACTTCGAAACCATGACCAGGATCCGCGGCGGGGTGCCGTCGGAGAACCCGAACTCCATGCCGAAGTCGCCGGCCACCGGGGCGAACGCGCGGGTCAGGTCGTTCACCGTGGCCGGCTCGGTGCAGGTGAACGACGTGCGCAGGAACAGCGCACCGCGGAGGTCGTCGTCGAACTGCTGGTGCTCGACGATGTCGCAGCCCTGCCCGACCAGGAACGTCGTGACGGCGTGCACGATGCCCGCGCGTTCGGGGCACCTGAGTGTCAAGGTGAAAGTCACGAGACGTACTCCAGACTCGCATCGGCCAGCCAGGCTTTGAAGTAGTCCGAAAAGGACTGTCGCACGAGGATCGTGTAACCGTCTTCCCGGACCATCAGCACGATTCCCGTCCGCGCGAGCAAGGTCTGCACACAGGTACCGGGCGGCGCCATTTCCAGGTCGAGGGAACACCCGTGCGCCAGCACGTCGGCCGCGTGCGATCCGGTCAGCCGCACGACGTTGCGCTGCGCCGACACGTCCACCACGGCGAGGGCACTTTCACGTGAAAGTGCCCTCTCCAGCTCCGGCTGGCGGCCGGGTGCGGCGAGGACGAGGTACTCGTCGGGGCCCATCCAGAGGAGGTCCACGCCGTGGCCGCTGGTGAAGGTGCACGGGCCGGGCAAGGGGACGCCGAGGAGTGTCTCGCCTTCCCGGAGGCGGACGGTGAGCTGGGTGCGGAACGGTTCGTCGACCGCGTCAACCGTCACGACGGGCTCCTTCCTTGTCGAAGAGCACGGACTCGGTCACGGTCACCGGCACCACCTGGTCGCCGACCGGCACGTAGAGCGTTTCGCCGATGCGCTCGCGACCCGACCGCACCAGGGCGAGGGCGAAGGTCCGGCCGAGGGCGGCGCTGTCGTAGCTGGAGGTGACGTGGCCGAGCATCCGCACCGGCGGTTCGGGCAGGGTCGCGGATTCGATGATCTGCGAGCCTTCCGGCAGCAGCACCGACGGATCGACCGGGAGCAAACCGACCAGGTGCTTGCGGTCGGGGCGGTTGTTCTCGGCGCGGGCGAAGGAGCGTTTGCCGATGAAGTCGGCCTTCTTCTTCGACACCGCCCAGGACATGCCCAGGTCGTGCGGGGTGACCGTGCCGTCGGTCTCCTGGCCGATGATCGGGTAGCCCTTTTCGGCGCGCAGGACGTGCATGGTCTCGGTGCCGTACGGCGTCGCACCCTGATCCATTATGGACTGCCAGAGCTCGGGCCCGTGCCAGGAGGGCACGTTGATTTCGTAGGCCAGCTCGCCGGAGAAGCTGATCCGGCAGACCCGCGCCCGCAGGCCCGCGACCTCGGCGTCCTGCCAGGTCATAAACCCGAAGGCTTCGTTGGAGACGTCGAGGCCCGGCGCCAGGCGGCCGAGGACCTCCCGGGAGCGCGGGCCGACCAGCGGGATCGTGGCCCAGTGCTCGGTCACCGACGTCGCGAAAACCCGCAGGTGCGGCCATTCCGTCTGCAGCCACTCCTCCATCCACTCGAGGATCTTCGCCGCGTTGCCGGTCGTCGTGGTGACCAGGAACCGTTCCTCGCCGACGCGGATGACCGTACCGTCGTCGATGACCATGCCGTCGACCCCGCACATCACGCCGTAGCGGATGCGGCCGACGCGCAGGTTGCTCATCATGTTCGTGTAGAGCATGTCGAGGAACCAGCCGGCGTCCGGGCCCTGGACGTCGATCTTGCCCAGCGTGGACCCGTCCATGACGGCGACGTCGTTGCGGGCCGCGCGGCATTCGCGCCGGACGGCGTCGGCCATCGACTCGCCGGGCCGCGGGTAGTACCACGGCCGCTTCCACTGGCCGACGTTCTCGAACTCGGCGCCGTGCTCGACGTGCCACGGGTGGATCGTCGTGACGCGCACGGGGTCGTGCAGTGCCCCGCGGTTCCGCCCGGCCAGCGCGGCGAACGAGACCGGCGTGTACGGCGGCCGGAACGTCGTGGGCCTGCGGTCGGCGAGGTCGACGCCGAGTGCCTCGGCGGTGATCCCGGCGGCGAGCATGCCGGACGTCTTGCCCTGGTCGTGCGCGGTGCCGATGGTCGTGTAGCGCTTGACGTGCTCCAGCGAGCGCAGCCCGGCACCGGTCGCGCGCAGGACGTCGGACACCGTCGCGTCCCGCTGCAGGTCGACGAACCGGGTGTCCACTTCGGACTCGGGCGCGGGCACCTGCCACAGCACCTTCGTCTCCGGGAGTCCTTCGCCCGCCGCCGCGCCCACGACGGTCACGTTCGGCAGCGAGCCGTCCGGGACGTACGCGCCCAGTTCCGGGGAGTACCGCAGGATGCCGCGGGCCTGGCTGTAGAGGTGCACGGCCGGGTTCCAGCCGCCGGACACAAGCAGCAGGTCGCACTCGACCCGCTCCCCCCGCAGCTCACCCAGTTTCGCCACGTGGGCGGCCGTGACGTGCCCGTCGGGGCCGCCGCCGGTGCCGATCACGCCGTAGCCTTCGCGGGCGTCGACGATCCGCACGATCTCGGCCCCGGCCGCCGCCAGCTCGGAGGCGGCTTCATACGCGGAGTCGTTGGTGGTGAACACGACGACACGCTGTCCGACGAGGACGCCGTAGCGGTTCAGGTACGTGCGCGCGGCACCGGCGAGCATGATGCCGGGACGGTCGTTGTCCGGGAACACGATCGGCCGCTCGTGGGCGCCGGTGGCGATGACGATCCGCTTCGCCCGGATCCGCCAGACCCGCTGCCGCGAGATGCGTTCCGGGGCCGCGGGTTCGCCCCGGCGTTCCAGGGCCAGCACGAACCCGTCGTCGTAGACGCCGAACGCCGTGGTGCGCGAGAGGAACCGGACGCCCTCGGGGGCTTCGCCGCCGGGCTGGTCGTCCACGAGCAGGACGCGGCCGGAGGCGGCGGCCGCGGCGGCGCGCCCGGCCGGTCCGGCGCCGATGACCAGGACGTCGCAGTGGGCGTGCTTCGTGTCGTACCGGGCCGGGTCCGGTTCGGTGGCGAGCCGTCCCTGACCGCGCAGGCCACGGGCCTCCAGGCCGTCGTACAGCTCGACGGTGGTCGCGGACAGCATCGGTTCCGGGAACGGCTTTTCGATCTGCACCAGCGCATTGGGGTCCTCGACACCGGCGGCGACGATGCCGCGCGGCCGGCCGTACTTGATGCTCGTCGCGACGCGGTGGATGCCGTTGGCCAGCAACGCGGACGCCAGGGTGTCGCCGAGGAAACCGGTCAGCTCGCGGCCGTCGAAGGTGAACTTGAGCGGGATGCCGGACAGCCGGGTCACGAGATCACCGGCCTGGGCTCGTCGAGGCGGTAGACCGCCAGGAGGTCGTGGGTGCGCGTGTCGCGGACGGCGTTGAACCAGCGGCGGCAGCCGGCTGAGTGGCTCCGCCGCTCGGCGAAGGGGCCGCTCGGGTTCTCGCGGAAGAACACGAACCTGGCCCACTCCTCATCGGACAGTGCCGACGGATCCGCCGGATAGGCGACGTGCGCTTGGCCGCCGTAGTGGAATTCGGCTTCCTCGCGCGGCCCGCACCAGGGGCAGGGAATCAGTTGCATGGCGATCTCCTAGTGCGCGACGGCGGCGGCGCCGTGCTCGTCGACGAGGGCACCGGTGGTGAACCGGTCGAGACTGAAGGGTTCGGCGTACTCGTGCGGCTTCCCGCGCGCGATGGTCTGCGCGAAGACGTCCCCGACGCCGGGCGTGGCCTTGAAGCCGCCGGTGCCCCAGCCGCAGTTGAGGAACAGGTTCTCCACCGGGGTCAGGCCGATGATCGGCGAGGCGTCCGGGCTGGTGTCGACGATCCCGGCCCACGTCCGCAGCAGGTGCGCCCGCGCGAACACCGGGAACAGCTCCAGCGCGGCCGCCATCTGCTGCTCGATGATGTGGAAGGAGCCGCGCTGGCCGTAACCGTTGTAGGAGTCGATACCGGCACCCATCACCAGCTCGCCCTTGTGGGCCTGGGAAACGTAGACGTGCACGGCGTTCGACATGACGACCGTCGGGTGGATCGGTTCCAGGAGCTCGGACACCAGCGCCTGCAACGGGTGCGACGTCAGCGGCAGGTCCAGGCCGACCATCTTCGCGAGCACGGAGGTGTGCCCGGCCGCGCACAGCGCCACCTTGCCCGCCGCGATCCGGCCCCGGGACGTCTCGACGCCGGTGACCCGTCCGTCCACTGTGGAGATGCCGGTGACCTCGCAGTTCTGGATGAGGTCCACACCCATCGCGTGCGCGGCGCGGGCGAAGCCCCAGGCCACGTAGTCGTGCTTCGCGATGCCCGCGCGCGGCTGGAAGGTGGCGCCGAGCACCGGGTAGCGGACGTCCGGCGAGGTGTTGACGATCGGGCAGATCTCCTTGACGCCGTCGGCGTCCACCCACTCGGCGTCGATGCCGTTGAGCTTGTTGGCCTCGACGCGGCGGACGCTGTCGCGGACGTCCTGCAGGCTGTGCGCCAGGTTCAGCACCCCGCGCTGGCTGAACAGGATCGGGTAGCCGAGGTCCTCTTCGAGGCCTTCCCACAGCTTGAGGGAGTGCTCGTAGATGCCGGAGCTTTCGTCCCAGAGGTAGTTGGAGCGGATGATCGTGGTGTTGCGGGCCATGTTGCCGCCGGCGAGCCAGCCCTTCTCCAGCACGGCCACGTTCGTGATGCCCCGCTTGGCCAGGTAGTACGCGGTGGCGAGCCCGTGCCCGCCGCCGCCCACGACGACCACGTCGTAACTCCGGCGGGGCTCGGGGTTGTCCCAGAGGAAGTCCGGGTGGTCCGGCAGATCGGTCATCGAGCGTCCTCCGAGGACTGGTCGACTTCTGATATATCAATCGTCGATGTAGGCTAAGCGCCATGCACCCGCAGGTCAATCCCCCGTCGCTGGCCGAACAGGCGTACCTGTTCGTCCGTGATCGCCTGGTCATGCTGGACATCCCGCCGGGCTCCCCGATCAACGAAGAGGAGCTCGGCACCGCGCTCGGCATGGGCCGGACGCCGATCCGCGAGGCGCTGAAGCGGCTGGAGTCCGAACGCCTGGTCGTCGCCTACCCGCGGCGCGGGACGTTCGCCACCGACGTCAACATCTCCGACCTCGCGCACATCTCCGAGGTGCGGCGCACCCTCGAACCGATGGCCACGGCCGCCGCGGCCGCGCGCGCCACGGACGCCGACCGGACCACGCTGACCGAGCTGCGCGCGCAGCTCGACGCGGGTGTCCCGGGCGGGGACAACGCCGAGCTGCTGCGCACCGACCTCGCCCTGCACCGGGCGATCTACCGGTGCGTGCACAACCCGTTCCTCGAGGACACGCTGATCCGGTACGACAACCTGGCGACGCGGATCTGGTGCGTGTTCGTGCCCCGGCTGTCCGGGATGGCCGGCCACGTCGACGAGCACGTCCCGCTCCTCACCGCGATCATCGAGGGTGACGCCGAGAAGGCGGCCGCGCTGACGCTCGAGCACGTCACCGGGTTCGAGACCGCCATCCGGGCCTTGATCTGAGCACCACCCCTCGTGAGTGGTAAAGCGGGTTAGAACCCGCCTTACCACTCACG
Organism: Amycolatopsis plumensis; assembly: GCF_042652605.1. Classification (NCBI taxonomy): domain Bacteria; kingdom Bacillati; phylum Actinomycetota; class Actinomycetes; order Pseudonocardiales; family Pseudonocardiaceae; genus Amycolatopsis; species Amycolatopsis plumensis. The sequence goes on from NZ_JBHSJY010000001.1 coordinate 828,674, forward strand.
ACAGGCGGGTGCGGACCCAGTCGTGGAACGCGCCGATGTGGTGCTCGCTGGGCACGAGCACCCCGCCGCGCGCGTACGAGCGGGAGTCCATCGCGAGCTGGCAGCGTTCGCACGCCTCGAAGTCCTGCAGGTTGACGCGGTGGAACAGCTCGACCGACCGGCTGAGGTCGCGGCCCGACTCGACCACCTCGGGCAGGTAGAGCCAGTCGCAGCGCACCAGCGTCCGGTCGGGCGCCAGGGGGAACATCCGGTGCAGGATCACGTGGTCGGGCACGAGGTTGACGAACACCCCCGGCTTGATGGTGATCGCGTAGTACTTGCGGTCCTGGGCTTCGGTGACCCCGGGCAGGCGGTCGACGCCCTCGGAGCCGTCGACGGTGAAGCCCTTGATGTCGCCGCCGAACTCGGCGCCGTGGCCGACGTAGTACTGCGCGGCGTAGCCGTCGGCGAACTCCGGGAGCACCTCGGTGAGCTCCGGGTGGATCGTCGCGCAGTGGTAGCACTCCATGAAGTTCTCGATGATCTGCTTCCAGTTCGCCTTCACGTCGTACTCGATGCGCTTGCCGAGCGCGAGACCGTCGATGCCGTAGGCGTCGATCTCGGCCGGGCCGCCGAGCCGTTCGGTGACGGCCCCGATCACCGTCTCCTCGAACGACGGCGGTTCGTCGGCCAGGCAGACCCAGGCGTAGCCGAGCCACTCCTGCAGGTGGAGCTTGGTCAGGCCGAACTCGGTGCGGTCGACGTCCGGCATCCCGGTGAGGTTGGGGGCGGCGATCAGCTTGCCGTCGAGGCCGTACGTCCAGGCGTGGTACGGGCACTGGAAGGCGCGCTTCACGGTACCGGTTTCGGAGGTGCACAGCCGGGCGCCGCGGTGGCGGCAGACGTTGAGGAACGCGTTGAGCTTGCCGTCCCGGCCCCGCGAGACCAGCACGCTCTCCTTGCCGATCTGCACGGTCTCGAACGCCCCCGGCCCGGCGAGGTCGGCACTGCGCACGGCGCAGAACCAGTCCGCCTCGAAGATCTTCGCCTGCTCCCGCGCGAAGATCGCCGGATCGGTGTAGGAGCTGCCGGGCAACGTGGCGAGCAGGCTCGGCGGGAGATCGATAGCGGTCACCGGCGTGGTCCTCTCCGCGGATCAGTACGGGAGTAGTTGCGCAGAACGCGTCTTGTTGCTCACTCCGGAACAGAGTGACTGCCGCCACGCGCGCCTGTCAATGGCTCAGGCCGCCGGTCCCTCGATCGCCCGCCGGAACAGCGTTTCGATCTCCTCCCGCGTCGGCCGCGGGTCGGCGAGTGCCGCCTGCATCAGGAGGCCGCAGAACAAGCCGGCCAGGAGACGGCCGGTGAGCGGGTCGGTGCGGGAGCCGAAGAACGCGATCAGGGCGTCGTCCCAGGCCGCGCTCGCCTTGCGCAGGGCCGGCCGGTGCAGCGCCGCGACGTAGAGGTCGTACTCGACGACCGTGTCCCGGTACTGCTCGTTGATGTAGCCCATCACCAGGTCGGCCAGCGCCGCGGCGAAGTCGGCGTCCGGCGGGAGCGCGGACTCCCACTCCTTCAGCGCGTGGACGTTCTTCTCGGCCGCCTCGTGCAGGGCGACTTCCAGCAGGTCGTCCAAGGTCGCGAAGTGGTAGGTCGTCGAGCCGAGCGGGACACCCGCCGCGGCCGCCACCGACCGGTGCGTGACCCCGTCGATCCCCCGCTTGGCGACCACCTCGATCGCCGCCTTGGCGATCCGCGCCCGCCGTTCGGGGTCGTTCGGACCACGGCGCCGCGTCGCGCCGGGTTCGCTGTTCGCCATCGAGCCCCCTTGTGGACATCTGTACACACTTCGCGTACAAATGTACGCACTCTTGACGTGAACCGGCCACCACCGATCCGGAAGGAGCCGCATGGTCGATGTGCTGAACCCCGCGACCGGCGAGGTCATCGCGACCCTCGCCGCGGCGAGCCGCGCGGAGGTCGACGCCGCCGTCAGAGCGGCGAGGCGGGCCTTCGACGAGGGCCCGTGGCGCCGGACGACGGCCACCGAGCGCGGCGCCCTGCTGCGCCGGACGGCCGACCTGCTGGTCCGCGACCGCGAGGAACTGGCCCGGACGGAGAGCCTCGACACGGGCAAGACGCTCGGCGAGGGCCGCATCGACATCGACGACGTGACGAACGTCTTCCGCTACTACGCCGACCTCGCCGACAAGGACGCCGGCCGCCTGGTCGACGCGGGCAGCGCGACCGTGGTCAGCCGGATCGTGCACGAACCGGTCGGCGTCTGCGCGCTCATCGCACCGTGGAACTACCCCCTGCTCCAGATGTCCTGGAAGGTCGCGCCCGCGCTGGCCGCGGGCAACACCGTGGTGCTCAAGCCCAGCGAGGTCACCCCGCTCACCACGATCAAGCTGGTCGCCCTGCTCGAAGAGGCCGGGACACCGGACGGTGTCGTCAACCTGCTGCTCGGCGACGGCCAGATCGGCGCGGCGATGGTCGAGCACCCGGCCGTGGACCTCGTCTCCTTCACCGGCGGCTACGCGACCGGCGAGAAGATCATGACCGCCGCCGCGAAGGGCGTCCGCCGGGTCGCCCTCGAACTCGGCGGCAAGAACCCGAACGTCGTCTTCGCCGACGCCGACTACGAAACCGCGCTCGACTACGCCCTGATGGCCGCGTTCGTCCATTCCGGGCAGGTCTGTTCGGCGGGCGCCCGGCTGATCGTCCAAGAGGGGATCCACGACCGGTTCGTCGCGGACCTCGCCGCGCGCGCCGACCGGATCCGCGTCGGCGACCCGCTCGACCCCGCGACCGAAACGGGCCCGCTCGTCTCGGCGCAGCACCGCGCCAAGGTCGAGAGCTACATCGAAAGCGCTCTCAAGGACGGCGCGACGCTGCGGGCGGGTGGCAAGCGACCCGAAGGACCGGAGTACGACGGCGGTTTCTTCCTGCGCCCCACCGTGTTCTCCGACTGCACCCGGGACATGGCGGTCGTCCGGGAAGAGGTCTTCGGCCCGGTCGTCACCGTGGAACGCTTCCGAGACGAGGCCGACGCGATCGCGCTGGCCAACGACACCGAGTACGGGCTCGCCGGAGCCGTGTGGACGTCGGACGCGTCCCGCGCCCAGCGGGTCGCCGGGGCCCTGCGCCACGGCACCGTGTGGATCAACGACTACCACCCCTACCTGCCCCAGGCGGAGTGGGGTGGTTTCGGCAAGTCGGGCGTCGGCCGCGAACTCGGGCCGTCCGGGCTGGCCGAGTACCAGGAGAGCAAGCACATCTACCAGAACATCGATCCCGTTCCGCAGCACTGGTTCAAAGGCTGATTTCCCCTCCCCCACCACGTGAGGACGCATGCCATGACCACTCAGGAAATACCGGCGGGCGGGGGGCCTGCTGCCGACGACAGCTCCGAACTCGAGAAGTTCGGCTACCGCCAGGAACTCGAGCGCTCGCTCGGGTCGTTCTCCAGCTTCGCCGCCGGGTTCAGCTACATCTCCATCCTCACCGGCGTGTTCCAGCTCTTCTTCTTCGGCTTCGGGTCGGGGGGCCCGGCGTTCATCTGGACGTGGCCGCTGGTCTTCCTCGGCCAGCTCGCCGTCGCGCTGTGCTTCGCCGAGCTCGCCGGGCAGTTCCCGCTCGCCGGCTCGGTGTACCAGTGGGCCAAGCAGATCGCGAAACCGGCGACGTCGTGGCTGGCCGGCTGGATCATGATCATCGGCGCGATCGTGACGGCGGCGGCGGTCGCCGTCGCCTACCAGATCATCCTGCCGCAGGTCTCGACCGCCTTCCAGATCGTCGGCAGCGACGCCGACGCCGGCCTGACGTCCACCCCCGGCGGCGCGCAGAACGCCATCATCCTGGCCCTGGTCCTGGTCGTGTTCGCCACGATCGTCAACATCATCGGCGTCAAGCTGATGGCGAAGATCAACAACTTCGGCGTCGCGGTGGAGCTGGGGGCGAGCATCCTGCTCGTGATCGCCTTGGCCATCCACATCCGACGCGGTCCCGGTCTCGTCTTCGACACCCACGGCACCGGTGAGGGTCACTCGTTCGGGTACCTCGGCGCGTTCCTGGTGGCGTCGCTGATGAGCGCGTACGTCTTCTACGGCTTCGACACCGCGGGTTCGCTGGCCGAGGAGACGACCCAGCCGCGGCGGCACGCGCCCCGCGCCATCCTGCGCGCCATCACGGCCGCGTTCATCGTCGGCGGCCTGATCATGCTGTTCGGCATGATGGCCGTCGGGAACCTCAACGCCGAAGAGCTGAGCACGTCCGGCATGCCGTACCTGCTGAAGAGCACCCTCGGCGAAGGCCTCGGTGACGCCTTCCTGATCTGCTCGGCGATCGCCATCACCGTCTGCTGCCTGGCCGTGCAGACCGCCGCCATCCGGATGACCTGGGCGATGGCCCGCGACGGCCGCCTGCCGTTCAGCCGCGCGATGGCGAAGGTGTCCCCGCGGTCCAAGACGCCGGTGCTCCCGGCGCTGCTCACCGGCGGCCTCACCGTCGTCGTGCTGCTGATCAACCTCGGCAACCAGCGGGCGTTCTTCATCCTCACCTCGACGGCGATCATCCTGTTCTACATCCCCTACCTGATGGTCACCGGCCCGATGCTGGTGCGCCGCCTGCGCGGGCACTGGCCGCGGCCGGAGCACGGGCCGTACTTCAAGCTCGGCCGATGGGGCACGCTGGTGAACCTGGTCGCGGTGCTCTACGGCGGCGCCATGACGATCAACCTGATCTGGCCGCGGGCCGAGGTCTACGGCTCCGACCACTGGTACTTCCAGTGGGGCGCGGTGATCGTCACCGGGCTGATCGTGATCATCGGTGCGATCATGCTCTACGTCCGGCGGCGCACCTGGGGCTCGGCCCACACCAGCCCCGAGCACATGCCCGACAACACCCCGGACACCTTGCCCGGCTAGGAGGCGCCATGAGTTCCGAAACCTACGACTTCGTCATCGTCGGCGGTGGCTCGGCGGGCTGCGCGCTGGCGAACCGGCTCTCGGCCGACCCGGCGAACAAGGTCCTCGTCCTGGAGGCGGGCCGGTCGGACCACAAGTGGGACGTCTTCATCCACATGCCGGCCGCGCTGACCTTCCCGATCGGGTCGAAGTTCTACGACTGGGGCTACCGCAGCGAACCCGAGCCGTACATGAACCGGCGTCGCATCTACCACGCGCGCGGCAAGGTGCTCGGCGGGTCGTCCAGCATCAACGGGATGATCTTCCAGCGCGGCAACCCGATGGACTACGAGCGCTGGGGCGCCGACCCCGGAATGTCCACATGGGACTACGCGCACTGCCTGCCGTACTTCAACCGCATGGAGAACTGCCTCGCCGACGCGCCCGACGGGCAGTGGCGCGGCCACGACGGTCCCCTGGAGCTGGAGCGCGGCCCGGCGTCGAACCCGTTGTTCCAGGCGTTCTTCGACGCCGCCGAGCAGGCGGGTTACCCGCGCACCGACGACGTCAACGGCTACAAGCAGGAAGGGTTCGCGGCGTTCGACCGGAACGTCCGGAAAGGACGGCGCTTGTCGGCCGCGGGTGCGTACCTGCACCCGGTGATGAACCGGCCCAACCTCACGGTGAAGACGCACGCGTTCGTGTCGCAGATCCTCTTCGACGGCACGCGCGCGGTCGGCGTCGAGTACGCGCAGGGCCGCGGCGTGCCGGGCGAGGTGTACGGCAAGGAGATCATCCTCTGCGGCGGCGCGATCAACACCCCGCAGCTGCTGCAGCTCTCCGGCGTCGGGAACGCCGCGGAGCTGGAGAAGCTCGGCATCGACGTCGTGAAGGACCTGCCGGGTGTCGGCGAGAACCTGCAGGATCACCTGGAGGTGTACATCCAGTACGCCTGCAAGCAGCCGGTGTCGATGCAGCCGTCGCTGGCGAAGTGGAAGCGGCCCTACATCGGTGCGCAGTGGCTGTTCCTGCGCTCCGGGCCGGCCGCCACCAACCACTTCGAGGGCGGCGGGTTCGTCCGGTCGAACGACGAGGTCAAGTACCCGAACCTGATGTTCCACTTCCTGCCGGTGGCCATCCGCTACGACGGCTCGGCCCCCACGGAAGGGCACGGCTACCAGGTGCACGTCGGCCCGATGTACGCCGACACCCGCGGCTCGGTGAAGATCAGGTCCACCGACCCGCGGGAGCACCCGGCGATCCGGTTCAACTACCTGTCGACGGAGACCGACCGGAAGGAATGGGTCGAGGCCGTGCAGGTGGCGCGGAAGATCCTCAACCAGAGCGCTTTGGACCCGTACAACGGCGGGGAGATCTCGCCGGGGCCGTCGGTGGAGACCGACGAAGAGATCCTCGACTGGGTGGCCAAGGACGCCGAGACGGCGTTGCACCCGTCGTGCACCGCCAAGATGGGTGTGGACGAGAAGTCCGTCGTCGACCCGCAGAGCATGCGGGTGCACGGCACCGAGGGCCTGCGCGTGGTCGACGCGTCGGTGATGCCCTACATCACCAACGGCAACATCTACGCGCCGGTGATGATGACCGCCGAGAAGGCGGCCGACCTGATCCTCGGCAACACCCCGCTGGCCCCGCTCAAGCTGCCGTTCTACCGGCACGGGGAGACGCCACTTTCCTAGGGAAAGTTCCGCGCCCGAGCCGTCACTTTCGTAGGGAAAGTGACGGCCCGGGCCTTCGGCGTGCCCGAAACACCGTTACCCGGCAACGAAAAACTACCCGGGCGTACCCCCTTGACGGGGGTGGGACCGACGCCCAGACTTGTTGCGTATCACAGTCGATGTTCCCTCATGCGCAACATTCGGAGGCGTCATGATTCGCGCGTGCACGGTGGACGAGCTGCCCCCCGGCGAGTCCGTCCGGATCCCCGGGCCGCCCGCCATCGCGGTGTTCCGCACCGAGGACGGCGAGCTGTACGCGATCGGCGACACGTGCACCCACCAGGACGCCTCCCTGGCCGACGGCTGGCTGGAAGGCTGCTTCGTCGAGTGTCCGCTGCACGCGGCCATGTTCGACCTGCGCACGGGCGCGCCGACCTGCCTGCCGGCGAAGGACCCGGTGCGCACGTACCGCGTGGTCGTCGAGGAAGGTGTCGTGTACGTCGAGGGCGTGGCCGACGAGGACGCCGCGTGAAGCGCATCGCGGTCGTCGGCGCTTCGCTCGCCGGGGTCCGCGCGGCGCAGGAGCTGCGCGCGCAGGGGTACGACGGCGGGATCGTGCTGATCGGCGACGAGCCGCACCTGCCCTACGACCGGCCGCCGCTGTCCAAGGGCTTCCTGGCCGGGACGGCGTCGCGGGAGTCCCTCGACCTGCTCGAAGCCGGCGACCTGGCGTCCCTGGCCCTGGACTTCCGGCTCGGCGTCCGGGCGACGGCGCTGGAGCCGGGCGACCGGCGCGTGCTGCTGTCGGACGGGACTTCGGTGCACGCGGACGGCGTCGTGATCGCCACCGGCGGCCGCGCGCGGACGCTGCCGGGCTTCGAGGGCGCTTTCGTGCTGCGGACACTCGACGACGCCGTGGCGTTGCGGGCGGCCTTGGTGCCCGGGGTGCGGGTGGCCATCGTCGGGGCCGGGTTCATCGGGGCGGAGGTGGCTTCGACCTGCCGTTCCCTGGGCCTCGACGTCGTCGTCCTGGAAGCGCTGGCCGCGCCGCTGGCCCCGGTGCTGGGGCCTTCGCTGGCCGCGGTGTGCGCCCGGCTGCACCTCGACCACGGCACGGATCTGCGGTGCGGCGTCCAGGTGGTGGGCTGTTCCCCGGCCGGCGTCTCGCTGGCGTCCGGTGCGGTCGTCCCGGCCGATGTGGTGGTGACGGGCGTCGGGATGACGCCGTCGACCGAGTGGCTCGCCGGTTCGGGGTTGAAGGTCGGCAACGGCGTCCACACCGACGACGGGCTCGTCACTTCGCTTCCTCAGGTGGTGGCGGTCGGGGACGTGGCCCGCTACGGCGGACGGCGGCACGAGCACTGGACGAACGCGTCCGAGCAGGCGCCGGTCGCGGTGGCCAACCTGCTGGCCGGCCACACCGCGCAGACGTACACGCCGAGCGGATACGTGTGGTCGGACCAGTATTCGGGGACGCTGCAGCTGGCCGGCCACCCCCGCCCGGACGACACGCTTTCGTTCGTCGACGGCGATCCTTCGGCGTCCTCGTTCGTGGCGACGTTCTCGCGCGACGGCGTGACGACCGGGGTGTTCGCGTTGAACAACGCCAAGCTGTTCACCCGCCTTCGCCGGCAGGCTCTGCGGCGCCCGGAGTTTCAACCGTCGGTTCAAGGATAAGCTTCAGGGGCATGGAACTGGATCTTGACGAGCTGCGGGCACTGGCGGGCTGGACCGCCGACTGCGCCGCCCGGGTGTTGCCGCTGATCCCGGACGACGCCCGCCCGGCGGCGGCCATCGCGGCCGCCCGCGAGTTCGCCGCGGGCGCACCCCGCACGAAAGCACTGCGCACGGCGGCCTGGGGCGCCCAGGCGGCGGCAACCGCGGCGCCGAACCCGGCCGCCGCGGCGGCCGCCCGGGCCGCGGTGGGCGCGGCGGGTGCCGCCTACCTCCACCCGCTGGAGTCGCCGCACCAGGTGAAGCACATAGTCGGCCCGGCCCAGCAGGCCGCGCTGGCCCGCGAGCTGGCGGGCGATTCGGCCGAGGCCGAGCTCGAGTGGGCCCTCACCCACGCCCCACCCGAAGTCCGCACCCTCCTGAACCGCTTCCCACCCGGCAAACCCGGCAAAACCCGCCTCGGCGCCCTCCACCGCCACCTCGAGTCCGCCCTCCGCACCGGCTCGTGAGTGGTAAGGAGGGTTCTAACCCTCTGTTGAGTTTCAGGAGTTGTCGGACAGTTGATGTCTCAGGACCTCACGGACACTGACCGGCCTGTCGGTGTCGTGATCGGGTGGGTTGTACCGATCATGCGGCGATGGGCAGAGCAGGGTTTGCGATGGATCCTGAGTTCGTCGCCGCGGTCGCTCGGGCCGCGGGCGGGGAGAAGATCAACGTCGCGGTGTTCTGCCGCGAGCACGGACTGTCCCGGGACACCTTCTACCGGTATGTGACCCGGTTCCGGGCCGAGGGCGCCGACGGGTTCACCCGCCGCAGCACCGCCCCGCACCATCACCCCACCGCGCTCGCGCTGGAGGTGGTCGAGGCGGTGCTGCGGGCCCGCAAGCAGCTGGCCGAGGCAGGCTTGGACAACGGGCCGATCTCGATCCGCTGGCGGCTGCAGGACGCCGGGTTCCACCCCCTGCCTTCCCGGGTGTCGATCTACCGGATCCTGCGCGAACGAGGCCAGATCGTGGCCCAGCCACGCAAACGCCCCAAGACCCGGCGGCGGTTCAGCTACGCCGACCCCAACGGCTGCTGGCAGATCGACGGCATGGAACACCACCTCGCCGACGGCACCACCGTCTGCATCATCCAGATCCTGGACGACCACTCCCGCCTCGACGTCGGCACCTACGCCGCAGCCGGTGAAACCACCGCCGGCACCTGGGCCGCCCTGCAACGAGCGTTCGCCGGCTACGGCCTGCCGGTCAGAATCCTGTCCGACAACGGCCTGGCCTTCACCGGCCGCCACCGCGGGTGGATGGTCGAACTGGAACGCCGGCTCGCCGCGCTCGGGGTCACCACCATCGCTGCCACCCCGCACCACCCCCAGACCTGCGGAAAGAACGAACGCGCCCACCAGACCCTGCAGAAATGGCTCGCCGCCCGCCCACCCGCCAGCACCCTCACCGAACTGCAGGACCTGCTCGATGAGTACCGACAGATCTACAACCACCGCCGCCACCAAAGCCTCAACGGCGACACACCCCAGCAGCGCTACGACGCCCGACCGAACGCCATCCCCACCACCGGCCCACACCGACCCAGCGGCGTGACCACCCGACCGGTCTCGACCACCGGCGTGATCGCGTTCTCCGGCTGCTCCATCGTCCTGGGACGCACCTGGGCCGGACGCACCGCCAGCGTCTACTGGCAAGGCGACCGCGTCACCGTCATGATCGGCGACACCGTCACCCGCCAGCTCACACTAGACCGCTCGGTACGCTACCAACGCCTCACCAACCACACACTGTCCGGAAAGTCCTGAGACACATCTGTCCGTGAGGTCCTGAGACAGCACAGAGGGTTCTAACCCTCCTTACCACTCACGACGACCTGCGCCGGGGCTAGAGGGAGAGGTCGTCGAGGTCGGACTCGAGGCGGGCTCGCCAGGTCCAGCGGCGTTCCGTCGTGTCCGCGCCCTCGCCCGGCGGCGGGCCCAGCGGCAGGGCCGGGTCGGCCACCCCGAACGTCACCCGGTACGCCAGGACCGACGCCGCCGTGCGGATCCAGGCGTCGCCCGAGGTGCCGGGGGGTGGGGCCACCCCGAGTGCGTGGCTGAACCAGGCCGGGAGCAGGGCGTTCGAGCCCAGAGCGTCCGTGATCCGGGTCCGCAGCCGGACCTGCAGGTCGTGCCACGCGCGCTCGGCCCGCTCCAGCTGCGGGACCACCCGCGCCTCGACCGCGTCCGCCTCGCGCAGGGCCAGCCGGGCCTGGTCCGCCGTCGAGACGGCCGCCGGGATCTCCTCGTCCAGCAACGTCCGGCGCCGGGTCGACAACGCCCGCAACGACGACTCCGCGTCCCCGCGGGCGCGGGACCTCCGGTCGGTCGAGGCCAGGACGCGCACCACCTCGAGCAGGTCGGCATCGCACCGGGAAAGCGCCGACCGCACCGAATCCAGGTGCGCGATCTCGTCGGCGTACCGCGCGCGCTGCTCCTTGGTGACCAGCTCCTTGTGCAGGTCGTCCCAGCGCGCCGCCTCCGCCGCGAGCGCGCGCGTCTCCGCGCCGACGTCGTCGAGGTTCACCTGCGGGACGCCGTCGGACACGCGGACCGCGCGCTCCAAAGCCTGGACCTGCTGCTGCAGCCGGTCCAGCCGCCTGCCGAGCAGCTCGAGCCGGTCGTCCTGGCCCGGGCCGCCGCTGTCGAGCCGCTCGGTCAGGTCGGCGACCTCCTGACCCAGGCGATCTTCGGCCTCGCGCAGCCCGTCGACCGCCGCGAAGAGCTCGTCGAGGTCGCGGCGGGTCGGGTCGGCGGGCTCGAGATACTCCTGGGTGAACTCCGGGTCGTCGCCGTAGGTCGCGTAGCCGTGGCTCATGGGATCCGGCTTTCCCGCCACAGCAGGGCGATCGTGCCCGCGACACCCAGCACCGTCAGAACCGTGCAGACCACCGCCCCCGGCCACGGAACCAGGGCGAGGACCAGCACCAACGCCGTCACGCTGCCCGTCCACGCCGCCCGCCTCCGCTCGCGGATCACCGCGCCGGCCCGGCGGACGGGTGCGAAGCCGATCCACAACCCCGCGCCGAACAGCGGGACCAGAGCCGGCAGCCAGACCGGCGAAAGCACCTCGAACAGCACCAGCGCCGCGGCGACCAGCGGCACGAGCGCGGGCGCGGCCGCGAACCAGACGACCGCGCGCTGCGTCGCCGCGTGCCGGGACTCGAGCTCGGCGTCGGCCAGCCGCCGCCGGGCCTCGTCGAACGCCACCTCCGCGTCGAGCAGCCGGTGGGCCGTCGCCACGAGCTCGTCCATCGCCTCGACGTCCCCGGGCGGGGTCGCGAGCCCGTCCCGCAGGTTCTGCTTGAGCCGGGCGACGCGCCCCTCCGCGAGGTCGCGGTCGTGCTGGGCCGGTGTCGTCACGCGACCACTTTAGGTGCCACCAGCGTCACCACCCGGCCAACGCGGCCGGTGAGTCGTGAGCCGTCAGAGGTCCCCGAGGGCGGTGACCGGTGACTCCACGCAGTCGGCGACGAACCGCAGGAACCCGCCCGCCGTGCCGCCGTCGCAGACGCGGTGGTCGAAGGCCAGCGTCAGCTCGCAGATCTTCCGGGCCACCAGCGCGCCGTCGACCACCCACGGCCGGTCGATGATCCGGCCGATGCCGAGGATGGCCGCCTCGGGGTGGTTGATGATCGCGGCCGAGCCGTCGACGCCGAAGACGCCGTAGTTGTTGACCGTGAAGGTGCCGCCGGTGAGGTCCGCGGGCGCGAGCTTGCCTTCCCGCGCGGTGCGGGCGCGGTCGCCGATCGCCGCCGACAGCTCGCGGGTGGACAGCGCTCCCGCGTCCCGCACGACCGGCACCACCAGCCCGCGGTCGGTCTGCGCGGCGAACCCGAGGTGGATTTCGTCGAGCAGCACGATCTCGTCGCCTTCGACGCGCGAGTTCAGCTCGGGGAACTTGCGCAGCCCCGCGACGGCGAACCGCGCGATCAGGCCGAGCAGGCTCACCGGCTGGTCCGTCTTGGCGTTCAGCGCGGCTCGCGCGGCGACCAGCCCGGTCGCGTCGACGTCCACCCAGACCGTGGCCTCGGGGATCTCCCGCCGGGACGTCGTCAGCTTGTCGGCGACGGCCTTGCGCACGCCGGTCAGCGGGATGCGCTTGCCCTTCGCGGCGGGCTTCTTCAGCGCCGCTTCGACGTCGGCGCGGCGGATGATGCCGTCCGGCCCGCTCGGGGTCAGCTTCGCGAGGTCGATCCCGTTGTCCGCCGCCAGTTTCCGGACGAACGGCGAGATCACGCCGGGCTGCCGCGGGCGCGTGGGCGCGGCGACGTTCACCGGCCGCCGGGCTCGCTTGCGCCTTGTCGTGGGCGCGGTCCCGTAGCCGATGAGGACGTTGCCGCTACCCGAAGAGGTCGTGACACCGGGTTCGGAAAACCCGCCGACGCTCAGCAGCGGCGCCCCGACCGGCAGCAGCTGCCCGGGCTCGCCGTGCAGCGCGGACACCACGCCGGCGAACGGCACCGGCACCTCGACCGCCGCCTTCGCCGTCTCGACCTCGACGACGACCTGGTCGACGTCGACGGTGTCGCCGACCTTGACCCGCCAGTCCACGATCGCCGCCTCGGTGAGGCCTTCGCCGAGGTCCGGCAGCAGGAAGTCAGGCACCGGCCACCACCGGCGTGTCGTCCCACTGCAGGCGCGCGATCGTGTCGAGGATCCGGTCGACGTCCGGCAGCATGTGCCGCTCGAGCTTCGGCGCCGGGTACGGGATGTCGAGCCCGGTGACCCGCAGGACGGGCGCGTGCAGCTGGTGGAAGCACTGCTCGGTGACGCGCGCGACGACCTCGGCGCCGTACCCGCCGAACCCGGCGGCCTCGTGCACGACGACGGCGCGCCCGGTGCGGCGGACCGAAGCCGTGACGGTCTCGTCGTCGAACGGCGACAGCGAGCGCAGGTCGACGACCTCGACGTCCCAGCCCTCGGCCTTCGCGGCTTCGGCGGTTTCCAGTGCGGTGGCGACCATCGGGCCGTACGCGATGAGCGTGACGTCCTTGCCGTGCCGGCGGACCAGGGCCTGGTCCATGCCGGGCCCGCTGCGGGTGAAGGTGACCTCTTCACTCGACCAGTAGCGGCACTTCGGCTCGAGGAAGACCACCGGGTCCGGCGACTCGATGGCGTCGCGAAGGAGGTCGTAGGCGTCCTGCGCGGTACCCGGCGTGACGACGCGCAGGCCCGGCGTGTGCGTGTAGTAGGCCTCGCTGGAGTCGCAGTGGTGCTCGACGCCGCCGATTCCGCCGGCGTAGGGCACGCGGATGACCATCGGCATTTCCAGCGCGCCCCGGGTGCGGTTGCGCAGCTTCGCCACGTGGGAGGTGATCTGCTCGAACGCGGGGTAGGCGAAGGCGTCGAACTGCATCTCGACCACCGGCCGGAACCCGCCCATGGCCATCCCGACGGCGAACCCGACGATGCCGGATTCGGCGAGCGGCGTGTCGAAGCAGCGGTCCTCGCCGAAGTCGGCGGTGATGCCGTCGGTGACCCGGAAGACACCGCCGAGCGTGCCGACGTCCTCGCCGAAGACGAGGACGCGGTCGTCGTCCTTGAGGGCGTCCCGCAGGGCCGCGTTGAGGGCCTGCGCCATCGTGGTCGTCATCAGGCCTCCAGTTCGGCTTCGAGGGTGGCGCGCTGGGCTTCGAGCTGGCGGGTCGGTGCCGCGTAGACGTGGTCGAACAGCGACAGCGGGTCGAGCTCGGGCTCGGCGTTCAGCGTGTCGCGGACGGACTGGGCGAACACCTCGGCGTCGGCCGCGAACCGCTCGATTTCTTCGCTGGTCAGGCTTTCGCGGCTCTTGAGGTAAGTCTCGAGCCGCTTGAGCGGGTCGGCTTCGCGCCACTTCGCGACTTCTTCGGCGTCGCGGTAGCGGGTGGCGTCGTCGGCGTTGGTGTGGGCGTCGATGCGGTAGGTGTGGGCCTCGACGAGCACCGGGCCCCGGCCTTCGCGCGCGTGCTTCACCGCGTCGTCGAGGACGGCCAGGACGGCGACGGCGTCGTTGCCGTCGACCTGCTCCGAGCGCATGCCGTAGCCGACGCCCTTGTACGCCAGCGCTTCGGCGGCGCTCTGCTTTTCGAAGGGCACCGAGATGGCGAAGCGGTTGTTCTGCACGAAGAACACGACGGGCGCCTTGAAGACGGCGGCGAAGTTGAGCGCTTCGTGGAAGTCGCCTTCGCTGGTGGCGCCGTCGCCGATGAGCGCGAGCGCGACGGCGTCTTCGCCGCGACGCTGCATCGCGTGCGCCAGCCCGGCGGCGTGCAGAGTCTGCGTCGCGAGCGGAGTGCACTGAGGCGCGACGCGCGTCTCGACGGGGTTGTAGCCGCAGTGCGCGTCGCCGCGAAGGAGCGTCAGGACTTCGCCGGGCTTCAGACCGCGGGCGACGAGGGCGACGGAGTCGCGGTAGGTCGGGAAGAGCCAGTCGCGCTCTTCGAGCGCCAGCGCGGCGACGACCTGGCAGGCCTCCTGGCCGGCGCTGGAGGGGTAGACGGCGAGGCGGCCCTGCTTGGTGAGCGCGGTCGCCTGGACGTCGAACCGGCGGCCCAGGACCATCAGCCGGTAGGCCTCCTTGAGCCGGTCCCCGGCGGGTTCGCCGTACCCGCCGTTTCGGTCGGCACGACGCCCGTCCTCGGCGACGAACCGCACCGGGGCAGCGGACGGCAGGAGGGTTTCCGCAGCCATGACGCACACCACCTCTCCCAGACATATGATGCTGAAATGGTGGTTCTCGACGGTGTTGTGTTCAAGGGCTGGCGGAAATGAGCGACAAACGGCCTTCTGCAGCGGTTGTCGCTGACCAAACGTCCACGGGTGTCCTGGCTCACGGCGGTCTGGCGGGACGAACGGTCCCGGCCCTGGACGACGTGGACCGGGCGATGCTGGCGGAGCTGTCGGCGGACGGCCGTCTGGCGGTGCGCGCGTTGGCCGAGCGCCTGCACATTTCGCGGACGAACGCGTACGCACGGCTGGAGCGCCTGATGGCGGAGGGGGTGATCACGGGCTTTGGCGCGCGGATCGATCCGCGCCGGGCGGGCCTGGGCACGTCGGCGTACATCATGGTGACGGTGGAGCAGACGTCCTGGCGCACGATGGCCACGGACCTGCACGAGATCCCGTACGTCGACCACGTGACCCTGGTCGGCGGCGACTTCGACATCCTGCTGCTGGTCCGGACCCCGGACAACTCGACGTTGCGAGACGTGGTCCTGGAGCGGCTGCAGGCGCTGGAGGGGGTGCGGTCGACGCGGACGTGGCTGATCTTCGAGGAGCTGCCGGGCTCGGTGCTGAGCTGAGGGGATCAGTCGAGGTCTTCGTCCCCCGGCCGCGGCTTCCACTCCGGCGGGGCGTACAGGACGCCGCCGAGGACGCAGCCGGTGAACCGGACGTCCTCACTGAACGTCACGTCCTTGAAGTCGGTGTTCCCGCCGAACTCGACGTTGATGAACCACCCGTCCCTGGCGAAGACGACCTCGACGAACCGCGCGTCCCGGCCGAAGTCGACCCCGGGCAGGTAGGCCGCATCGGCGAATCTCGCGCGCGCAAACTCCGCGTTACCGCTGAAGGCGGCCTCGCTGAAGATCACCTTGCCCGTGAACTGGGCCTTCTCGAACCGCGCGTCGCCCAGGAACCGAGCCCGGCGGAACACGGTGGCACCGAAGAACGTGGCTTCGTCGAATCTCGCGTCGGCCCAGAACGTGACACCGTCGAACCTCGTACTGTCGGTGAACTCCGCTTCCGCGAACCAGGCCTCCCCCTCGAAGACCGCGTCGTCGAACCTCGTGCTGCCGCGAAACCGAGGTCGAGATCGAGGTCCGCCCAGAACCGCTCATGATCGCCGTCGGCCGGGGCCAGATGACCGGTGAGGATCTGCTGGGCGGTGATCCGCACCTCCCGTTCTTCCAGGCAGGCGCGCTGGTGCTCGCCGTCGGCCCGTGGCTCGTACGGCATGCGCAGGTAAGCGCTGATCACGTTGACGATGGTCTGCCGGTGGGCCGGATTGTCCTGCGCCAACCGCTCCAGCGCGTAGAGCCCGGCCAGCCGGACCGGCGCCTTCTCCGCGCCGAGTTGCCCGGCGGCCTTGAGGTAGAGGTCGCTGATCCGCCGTTCGGCCGCGTCGTGGCGGGCGTCTTCGTTGGCTTGCTCGCGCAAGAGCAGATCGTTGCGCTTCGTGGCCAGGTCGTGCTCCGCCGTCTGCTGCCGTCGGGCAGCCAGCAGCAAGGCGATGAACCCGCCCGCGCCGAGCACGATCGTGCCCACGGTCCGGACGCTCTCCAGCCGAGCCTTGTCCGCGTCGGTGCCTCGGCCGTACAGCGCCCGCAACACCCAGCACCCCGCCGCGGCCACCAGGACCAGGACAACCGCCGAAACGGCGATCGTCCGGTTCGACAGCAGCCGGTTCCCGCGCTGGACTTCCCCCACCCGTCCAGGATCGCAGCTCTGCCGCCGAGCCCGGGAAGTTCACCCGGTCGGCCCCGCTGACCAAGACCCCTGACCCGACGGGCAACACCCTTGCCCCGCAGTGCTCTTGACCTCCGGCGCCCAGCCCGTTAAGGGTGGCTCCGACACCGACCGACTCTTAGTTTATGTCGAGAATTAACAGGCCCTCCAAACAATCGAAACCCTTGACTGCCTCCCCGTCGCCCGGTGAGGATCGGCCGGTCCGCCGTTCATCGCAGAATGGACCAGACCCATGGCCAGTAGATCCCGCGCGTGGTCCCGTGCGCGCCGAAGTTCGCTCGTCACGCTGATGAGCCTGAGCCTGCTGGGCGCCGCAGCACAGGCACTCCCCGCGCAAGCCGACGCACCCGCGCAGCCCGTCATCGGCCAGCCCGCCAAGGACAAGGACGGGTGCGCCAAGATCGAGAAGAGCCTGCCGACCCTGGCGGACTGGCCGAAGGTCGACAGCCGGCTGAAGGGGAAGGCCGGCGACGAGCAGCGGATCGCCGAAATCCTCAAGGGCATGACCCTGGAGGAAAAGGTCGGGCAGATGACGCAGCCCGAGATCGCCGCCATCACCCCCGACGAGGTCCGCCAGTACGCCATCGGCTCGGTCCTCAACGGCGGCGGCTCGTGGCCGGGCGGGAAGAAGTACGCCACCCAGCAGGACTGGCTGAACCTCGCCGACGCCTTCTGGAACGCCTCCAAGACCAGCCGCACGAAGATCCCCGTCATCTGGGGCATCGACGCCGTGCACGGCAACAACAACGTCTACGGCGCCACCGTCTTCCCGCACAACATCGGCCTCGGCGCCGCGCACGACCCGTGCCTCGTCCGCGACGTCGCCGGCGCCACCGCCCGGCAGATCCGCGCCACCGGCCAGGACTGGGCCTTCTCGCCCACCCTCGCCGTCGTCCAGGACGACCGCTGGGGCCGCACCTACGAAGGCTTCTCCGAGGACCCGCGCATCACGCGCTCCTACGGCTTCGAGGCCATCAACGGCCTCCAGGACGGCGCGACCAAGCGCATCGGCTACAACGGCGTGATCGCCACCGCCAAGCACTTCATCGGCGACGGCGGCACGATCAACGGCCAGGACCAGGGCGTCAACCCCTCGTCCGAGGCCGACATGATCAACATCCACGGCCAGGGCTACTACGGCGCGCTCGCCGCCGGCTCGCAGACCGTGATGGTGTCCTTCAACAGCTGGACCAACGCCGACCTCGGCATCAACGAGGGCAAGCTGCACGGCAGCGACAAGGCGCTGAACCAGATCCTCAAGGGCAAGATCGGCTTCGACGGCCTGGTCGTGTCCGACTGGAACGGCATCGGCCAGGTCACCGGCTGCACGAACTCCTCGTGCCCGCAGGCGATCAACGCCGGCATCGACATCGTGATGGTGCCGAACGACTGGAAGGCGTTCATCACCAACACCGTGGCGCAGGTCCAGAGCGGCCAGATCCCGATGTCCCGCATCGACGACGCCGTCACCCGCATCCTGCGCGTGAAGCTGCGCGACGGCCTGTTCGAGTCGCAGAAGCCGTCCGACCGCTCCTACGCCAACTCCGACGAGGCGCTCAAGGACAACTGGCTGGCCCGCGACGCCGTCCGCGAGTCGCAAACGCTGCTGAAGAACAACGGCAACGTGCTGCCGCTCAAGCCGTCCTCGAAGGTCCTGGTCGTCGGCAAGAGCGCCGACAACATCGCGAACCAGACCGGCGGCTGGACGCTCAGCTGGCAGGGCACCGGCAACACGAACGCCGACTTCCCGAACGCCACGTCGATCCTGACCGGCATCAAGCAGAACCTCGGCGACGCCAACGTCACCTTCGACGCCACCGGCACCGTCGACCCGAAGGGCTTCGACGCGGTCATCGCGGTCATCGGCGAGACGCCGTACGCCGAGGGCGTCGGCGACCTGACCCGCAAGAGCCTCGAAGCGGCGCGCCTCTACCCCGAGGACCTGGCCGTGCTGGACAAGGTCAGCGGCAAGGGCACCCCGGTCGTCACCGTGTACGTCGGCGGCCGCCCGCTGTACATGAACAAGGAGATCAACCGCTCCGACGCGTTCGTGGCGGCCTGGCTGCCGGGCACCGAGGGCGGCGGCGTCGCGGACATGCTGGTCAAGGGCAAGGACGGCACGGGTTACCAGGGCACGCTGAGCTACTCGTGGCCGAAGAGCGCGTGCCAGTCGCCGCTCAACCCGTGGTCGCCGGGCTACGACCCGCTGTTCAAGCTCGGCTACGGCCTCAAGACCGGGCAGCGCGTGACGATCGGGCAGCTGGACGAGACCTCCGGGCCGGCGTCCTGCACCTCGACCGGCGGCGGCGGGACCGCGACCGAGGACCTGTCGATCTTCGACCGCACCGACGTCCCGCCGTACACGAGCCAGATCGGCTCGACGGAGAACTGGGGCGGCACGGTGATCGGCCCGGACGGGACGGCGGCGCACACCGAGATCAACGTCGTCCCGACGGACGTCAACGTGCAGGGCGACGGCCTGAAGGCGACCTGGACGGGCGCCGGAGCGGCCCAGCTCTACATGCAGAACACGGCGGGCACCAACGATCTGCGCGGCTACCTCAACGCCGACGCGGCCCTGGAGTTCGACACGACCGTGCAGCAGGCACCGGCCAACCGGACGGTGATCAGCATGCACTGCGTCTACCCGTGCTTCTCCGAGGTGAACGCGACCAAGCTGTTCACGGACCTGGCGGGCGGCCCGAAGACGACGGTGAAGATCCCGGTGTCCTGCTTCGACAACGGGCTGGACTTCGAGCACATCAACACCCCGTTCCTGGTCTACACCGACGGCACGTTCCAGGCTTCGTTCGCGAACGTGCGGTGGGTGCCGAAGGGCGCGAAGGATCCTGATGCGAGAACCTGTTCGAGCTTGACCTGACGGCGACCGGGCCGGGAGCGAATCCGCTCCCGGCCCGGTTCGTTTCCGGCACGATGCACCTGCCGGTCAGTGCTGCATGCCGTGCCGGTCGAAACCGGTGCCTGGGAAGCGCTTCCGGCGATCGTGCGCGGCAAGCCGCACGGGGCCTCATCCCGTCCTGGTCAGGTGGCTGCCGACGATGACACCGCCGGAAACCGTGTACGTGCCGGAAAACGTGCGGGTGGAGCCGTCGGTCTGGACAGCCGACAGCACCACGTGGACGGTGCTGCCGCGGACGTCGGTGACCGTCAGCGTGTCCCACACCGTCGTGGCGAAACCGTTGGCGTACTTGGTGTACCCACCGCCGCCCGCGATGTGGCTGCCGCCGAGGGACCACGCCGTGGCGAAGTCACGCCGGTTGATCGCGTCGTAGTACGCGATCACCACGCCCGCTTCCGTGGTTTGCCTCGGTGGCGGGGAAGCCGGCGGCTGGACGTACACCGGGACGGGCACCGCGACCGTGGCGGTGCTGGTCGACGGTGCCTGCGGGACCACGGTGACCGGCACCGGCACGCCGGTCACGGGGATCCCGCACGCGGCCGCGCCCAGCAGCACCAGGGCGCCCACGGCGATCTTGGTCGCGTTCACGGCCATCACCTTCTTCCGTGTCCGCCCCCTGGAATCGGGCGGTCGGCCGGATCTGCAACGGATCCGGACAACCGCGACGCAAGCGTTATCCCGGCCAATCCCCGCCGGGATCACCACTCCGACGAAGACTGTCCCGTGCCTCAAGGTGTGAAGATCCGGTCAGGATGCGGTGGGAACGGTGTCAGGACGCCTACCCTCGACGCCGTGTGCGCACGTGTACTGGTCGCCGAGGACGACGAGAAGCAGGCTGAGGTTCTCCGGCTCTACCTCGAGAGCGAAGGCCACGCCGTGGTGCTGGTCCCGGACGGCCGGGCCGCGCTCGACGAAGCCCGGCGCGATCGGCCCGACCTGGTGGTCCTGGACGTGATGATGCCGAAGGTCGACGGTCTCGACGTCTGCCGGATCCTGCGCCGGGAGTCCGATGTCGCGGTGCTCATGCTGACCGCCCGCGCCACCGAGGACGATCTCCTGCTCGGCCTCGACCTCGGCGCCGACGACTACCTGACCAAGCCGTACAGCCCGCGCGAGCTGATGGCCCGGGTGCGGACGCTGCTGCGGCGGACCGCCGGGCGCCGCGAGCCGCCCGACACCGCGTTGCGGGCCGGTGGGCTGCGGCTCGACCCGGTGCGGCACGAGGTGTCGGTCGGCGGGCGCCCGGTGGAGACGACCCCGGGCGAGTTCCAGCTGCTCGAGACGCTGATCCGGCAGCCGGGCCGGGTGTTCACCCGCCGTCAGCTGCTCGAACTGACCCGGGGCGACGACCGGTTCGTCAGCACCCGGATCATCGACGTCCACGTGCTCAACCTGCGGAAGAAGCTCGAACCGGACCCGCAGAAGCCCGTCTACCTGCGGACCGTCTTCGGCGTCGGGTACAAGCTGACGGCGGAAAATGAGCCCGGGTAGCTTTCCGCGGCGGCGCAGCCTCGTCGTCCGGCTCACCGCCGTCTCCCTGCTCATCGCGCTCGCCTCCATCACCGCGACCGCGTGGCTCGCCGTGCAGACCACCACCCGCGCGATCCAGCAGGAGCAGGGCCAGGCCCTCTCCGGCGACGCGACGATCTACACCGAGCTGCTCGGCTTCGCCGCGGTGAACCACACGTGGGACCAGGTCGGCCCCCGGCTGCGGGCGCTGTCGGAGCAGACCGGCCGCCGGGTCGTGCTGACCACCCTCGACCGGCGCGTCCTCGGCGACTCCGGGGGCGCGCCGGTCACCCTGCCGGTCAAGGCGACCGCGTCGGTCGACCCGCTGCACGTCGACCCGGTGCTGCTGCCCGAGGCCGGCACGAGCGGCATCGACCCGCGCGCGGCCGGTCCGTTCAAGCTGCCGCCGTCCGAACGCGAGGAGCTCGCCACCCTGGCCAGGAAGGCCACCGCCTGCCTCGGCGCGATCGGCCTGCCCAGTCAGGTGCGCGACTCGCCGACCGGGCGGCCGCTGCTCACCGGGCTCGACCAGCTGTCCGCCCGCTACTACGCCGGCAAGTGCGGGCTGTTCGAACTGGCCGAACCGACGCCGACCGAGCAGGCCGCGCTCACCGGCCTGAACGACATCGTCAACCGCTGCCTGCAGAGCCAGGGCGCCGAGCCGGTGAAACTGGGCCTCGACCTGGAAGCCCTCGAAATCCCGACCCCGCGGCCGGTCCAGGGCTGCCTCGACGCGGGCCGCCGCGAGCAGCTCTCGCCGTACGTCGCGCCGCCCGCGTTGCTGTTCACGCTCGGCCCGGGCGGCTCGCCGCTGCCGACGTTCACGCTCTCCCGGGAGAACCTGACCCGGATCTTCGCGGTGACCGGCGGCGTGCTGGTGCTGGCCGTTGTCCTCACCGCCCTCGTCGCGCGGCGGCTGTCCCGCCCGCTGCGGGCCCTGACCGAGGCCGCGCTGCAGGACCGGCCGGCGCCGGTGAAGTCCCGTGACGAGGTCGGCTACCTCGCCGCCGCGTTCAACGACCTCACCGCGCGGCGCGAACGCATCGAGGAGCAGCGGAAGGCGATGGTGAGCGACATCGCCCACGAGCTGCGCAACCCGCTCAACGTCATCCGCGGCCGGCTCGAAGCCGCCGAAGACGGGCACCTGCCGTTCGACCGGGCCCTGAGCGCGTCACTGCTCGAGGAGACCGTGCTGCTGCAGCACATCGTCGACGACCTGCAGGACCTCGCCGCGGCCGACGCCGGGCAGCTGCGCCTGCACCCCGAGCCCGTCGACGCCGCGGAGCTGGCCGGCCACGTCGCCGCCGCGCACGCCGACCGGGCCGCCGCCGGTGGTGTCACGCTCACTGTCGAAGCGCTCGGCGAAGCCGCGTTGACCGCCGACCCGGTCCGGCTCCGGCAGATCGTCGGCAACCTGGTGACGAACGCGATCCGGCACACCCCGGCCGGCGGCCGGGTGACGATCCGCGTCTCGGCCACCTCGGACGAAGTGACGCTCGCCGTGGCCGACACCGGCACCGGCATCGCCGCCGAGGACCTGCCGCACGTGTTCGACCGGTTCTGGCGGGCCGAGAAGTCCCGCAGCCGCCAGACCGGCGGTAGCGGGCTCGGGCTCGCCATCGTGCGGCACCTCGTGCAGGCCCACGGCGGGACGGTGACGGTGGAGTCCGAAGTGAACGCCGGATCGACGTTCACCGTCCGGCTGCCGCGGCAGAGCTACAGAGGAAGGCCGGCGTAATTCTCGGCCAGCTCGGTCTTCGCGGGGAGGGAACTCACCGTGCGGTGCAGCTGGGAGAGCTGGAGCTGGGCGTCGAAGTCGTCGCCGTGGCGGTGCAGCATCGACGTCATCCACCACGAGAAGTGCGTGCAGCGCCAGACGCGCCGCAGCGCCGTCTCCGAGTACGCGTCGACGAGCCGGTCGTCGCCGCGGAAGGACGCCGTCAGCGCCCGCGCCAGCAGGGCGACGTCCGCCACCGCCAGGTTGAGCCCCTTCGCCCCGGTCGGCGGCACGATGTGCGCGGCATCCCCGGCCAGGTAGAGGTTTCCGTGCCGCATCGGGGTCGTCACGAAGCTCCGCATCGGGAGCACGCTCTTCTCCGTGATCGTCCCGGTCTCCAGCGTCCACCCCGGAACGCCCAGCCGCTGCGACAGCGCCGTCCAGATCCGGTCATCGCTCCACTGCTCGATATCTTCGTCCGGCGCGACCTGCAGGTAGAACCGGCTGACCCGCGGCGAGCGCATGCTGTGCATGGCGAACCCGTCCGGGTGCCAGGCGTAGATCAGCTCGTCCGTCGAGGGGGCGACGTCGGCCAGCACGCCCAGCCAGGCGAAGGGGTAGGCCCGCTCCCAGACCTGCGACCGGGGAACCGACGCGCGGCTCGGCCCGTGGAACCCGTCGCAGCCGACGACGACGTCGGCGTCAATCCGCCGTGCCGTGCCATCACCGTCCACAAAGGTCACGTGTGGCGTGCCGGTGACGTCGTGCAGCGTGACGTCGGCGGCCGAGTAGTACGCCGGGCGGCCGGCCTTCTCCCGCGCCGCCATCAGGTCCTTGGTCACCTCGGTCTGACCGTAGACGGTCACCGACCGTCCGATGAGGTCGGTGAAGTCGACGTGGTGCCGGTTTTCGGGCCACTGCAGGTAGATGCCGCGGTGCTCCATGCCTTCGACGTCGAGCCGGGCGCCGAGGCCGACGTCCCGCAGGAGTTCCACCGTGCCCGCCTCGAGGATCCCGGCGCGGATGCGCGCCTGGACGTACTCCGCGGTCTGCCGCTCGACCAGCACCGAGTCGATGCCTTCGAGCCCGAGCAGGTGGGACAGCAGCAGCCCGGCCGGGCCGGCGCCGACGATGACGACCTGGGTGCGCACGGCGAACGTCCTTTCACGCGAGGAGAGCCCGAGCATGGATCGGCGGCCGCGCCCGCCACTACGGCATTCTCATTCAGTGAGAGGAATTCCCCATCGCCCGCGAGATGCCGCGCGCCGCGGCCTGCAGGGCGGGGATCTGCGTCCGCGCGTTCCGGTCGTTGGGCACGATCACCGACAGCGCCGCGACGACGTCGCCGCCCGGGCCCCGCAGCGGGACGGCGATGCCCGTGGTCTCTTCGTCGATGAAGCCCGCGCAGAACGCGTAGCCGGTGCGCCGGACGTCGGCGAGGAACCGGCGCAGCCGCGCCGGATCGGTCAGCGTCGTGCGGCGGAAGGCTTCGAGCGGGCCGGCCAGCACGTGTTCCTGCAGGTCGGCGGGCGCGTGGGCGAGCAGCACCAGCCCGGACGACGACGCGTGCAGCGGCAGCCGCCCGGCCACCCGCGTCACGTTGACGACCGCGCCGGGCGCCGAGAGCCGCTCGACGAACAGCACCTCGCGGTCCTCGAGCACCGCGAGCTGGGTGTGGTGCCCGACGACGGCGTACAGGTCCTCCATGAACGGCATCGCCGCCTCGCGCAGCCCGAGCGTCGGCGAGGCGCGGGACGCCAGCTCCCACAGCCGGACGCCGACGCGGACCCGCCGGTCCGGATCGCGCCGCAGCCAGCCGTGCCCGACCAGCTCTTCGACCAGCCTCGACGCCGTCGCGACGGGGAGATCCGCCCGCCGCGCGATGTCGGTGACGCGCAACGCCGGCGTGTCCGGGCCGAAGGTCTCGAAGATCCGGACGACACGGCTCAGCACGGATTCGCCCTGCGCCGGCTTGACCACGTCGGACAGTGTGCCCCACCCGGGCGGCGGGGCACACCGCCCGGCGTCACGGCAGGACGTTCAGGAACGGTTCGTGGCTGTTCTGGAACTCCCAGCCGTAGTACTTGTCCCAGTTGATCGACCACGTCATCAGCCCGCGGAAGTTCGGCGAGGTGCCGCCGCGCAGCGTGTACGAGCCGCAGCCACTGCCCTTGACCAGGCAGTTCACCGCGGTCTGGACGTCGGCGGGTGAGGTGTAGCCGTTGCCCGCGCTGACCGCGGCGGGCAGCCCGATCGCGATCTGGTCCGGCCGCAGGCCGGGGAAGAACTGCCCGGTGTTCGCGACGCTGAAGCCGGCCTTGAGCATGTCGGTCATGGCGATGTGGAACTCGGCTCCGCCCATGTTGTGGTACTGGTTGTCGAGGCCCATGACCGGGCCGGAGTTGTAGTCCTGGACGTGCAGCACGGTGAGCGAGTCCCGCAGCGCGTGGATGACGGGCAGGTAGGCGCCGGTCCGCGCGTCCCCGGCGCCCGAGCCGCCGTAGAACTGGTAGCCGACCTGCACGAAAAACGTCTCCGGCGCCATCGTGAGCACGAATCCGGAGCCGTACTTGGCCTTGAGCGTCTTCAGCGCGGAGATCAGGTTGACGATGACGGGCGTGGTCGGGTTGCGGAAGTCGGTATCCCCGGCGTTGAGCGACAGCGAGTGCCCCTCGAAGTCGACGTCGAGGCCGTTGAGACCGTACTTGTCGATGATCGCCGAGACGGAGCTGACGAACTTGTCCCGCGCGGCGGTGGTCGTCAGCTGGACCTGGCCGTTCTGCCCGCCGATGGAGATGAGGACCTTCTTGCCCTGCGCTTGCTTGGCCTTGATCGCGGCGACGAAGTCGGCGTCACTTTCGACGTTCGGGCACTCGGTGGCCGGGCAGCGGTTGAAGCGGATGTCCCCGGAGGTGACGGAGGTCGGCTCGCCGAAGGCCAGATCGATGATGTCCCAGGCGGCGGGCACGTCGGCCATCCGGATGTAGCCGGAGCCGTTCGCGAAGCTGGCGTGCAGGTAGCCGACGAGGGCATGCTTGGGCAAGCCGGTGTCAACGCACCCGGAGGTGCTCCCGCTGGCCGCGGCGCTCTTCGGCGACTCCCCGGCACCGTTGTAGGCGGCGACCGTGTAGCTGTGGGTGGTGCAGGCGGTGAGGCCGCCGACGGTGGCGCTGGTCCCGCTGCTCGTGGCGACGACGGTGCTGCCTTCGTAGACGCGGTACCCGGTGACGGTCCCGGCGCTGGCACCCCAGCTCAGGGCCACGGAGTTGGCCGTGACGGCGGTGATCTGCGGGGTGCCGGGGGAGGTGGGAGTGCCGGGGGTGTTGCCACCGGGGCCATCGAGGACGACGTCGTCGGCGTAGTAG
Source organism: Amycolatopsis plumensis (assembly GCF_042652605.1). NCBI lineage: Bacteria > Bacillati > Actinomycetota > Actinomycetes > Pseudonocardiales > Pseudonocardiaceae > Amycolatopsis > Amycolatopsis plumensis. The sequence continues at coordinate 854,912 of NZ_JBHSJY010000001.1, forward strand.
GTGCCGGCGCCGTACCAGCCGTGGAGGTAGAGCTGGGCGGAGGTCTGGTTGCCGGTGGTGAAGCTGAGCGACAGCTGGTTGTAGGCGCTCGAGTTGCCGGACCAGGTCGAGGGGCCACCGGTGACCCCGAGGTAGACGGGGTTCCCCCGCACCCAGGCGGAGACGGAGTAGGTGGTGTTGGGCTGAACGGAGACGGTCTGCGAGCACTGGGCATAGTCGGCGCCGGCGGGGGTGCCGGCGAGGGCATGACTGCCGGAGTGCACAGGGCTGGTCACGGCGGTGGCATTGGCACAGGTCCAGCCGGCCAGCGACCCGGCGTCGAACCCGGGATTGGTGAGGAGGTTGGCGGCCGCGGCGGGGACGGCGAGCAGCCCCGAGAGCGCGAGCAGGAAAGCGGCGAGGGTTGCGGAGAGTCGGGAACGCCTCATCGGGTCCTCCAGTCAGGGAGAGACCCTATTGTCTGGACCAATGTGTGAGTTGTCCAGACCAAAAGGAGGGTTGACAGAGGCGGCCGGGCAGCACGGCTCAACAAAGCCACGGCAGAGCGATCCCCGAGCACACCCCCCTGCCGACCCGATACAAAGCCGCATCAGCGGCCGTCACGCCGGGTCAAGGCACGCTTTCCCACCTTGACACCTTCGCCACCAACCGCATCCGCCCCGCCCCCACCCGATCAACCACCCGGACACTCCGCCACCCCACCGGCACCTCCCCCGCCAGCAGCTCCTCCCGCCACTTCCCCACCCGCCGCACATGCCGCGCAAACGACCGCGCCCGCACCACCCGCCCCCGGCTGCGCTGCCCCGCCAGCGCGATCTCCGCCGGCACGTCGAGGAACAGCAACCGCACCGATCGCCCGCTGACCACCCCGACCAGCGCCAGCAGCGCCCGGGTCGAAGCGCGCGTCGACGGCTCGTGGACCACGATCGGGCCGTCCTCACCCAGCGCGCGCCCGACGATCCGCAGCCGGTGCCACGCGTGCACCAGCGGCCGGTACCAGCGGTACGGCACCGCCGCCGGGACCACCGCCCCGAGCCGCTCCCGGACCTGGTCGGAGTCCAGCACCGACAGGCCCGCCGCGGCGTGGCGGAGCATGGTCGTCTTGCCCGCTCCGGGCAGCCCCGCCACGACGAGCAGGTCGCGCGGGCCGAGCTCGAGGACAGAGGGCTCGCTCATGCCCCGCCAACGTCCCGGCGAAGGTAATGGTTCCTTTACCTTGAACTCACCCTCCGTGACGGACAACCATCCGTGCGGCGAAGACCACCCGGCCGGACAGCCCGTTGTCACCCGCCGTGCCCACGTCACTCCATCGCCTGAAAACCCATGCGCGGCAAGGCATCCGATACCGGAACCCTTCGGGCGAAGATCGCTCCGGCCCCTTCCCGGCGTACGGAAAATCCCTATCTTCTGAAAGGGACGCTCAGTGAGAACAGGGGAAACTCGTCATGACCCAGTCGCTGGAACTCCCGGTCCAGGAATTCTGTCTCGATTGGACGCTCACGGGCGGCGAAGGCGCCCGGGTCGGGATCACCCTCTCCGGTCAGGTGTCCCTCTTGGACAACAACCGGTTCTACAAGATCGACGGCGTCGTCTACGTCACCGAGGGCGACGCCGACATCCGCGCGGTCGGCAACCCGCGGATCTCCGTGCGCCGCAACGGCGTCGAGAAGTCCGGGCGCCAGTGGGGCTGGGAAATGTGCTCGGCGCGCAAGAGCCTCGGCGCGCTGAACACGATGGAGGGCTACTTCGTCCGCACCGGCTACTGGGCGCCCGCCGACCGCGCCATCCAGCTGAGCCTCTGCGCCGAGCAGGGGTGGAACCGGCGCAAGAGCTACAGCCCGAACGTCACCGTCCGGATGGTCGACTGACCACTGTGGACGCCCGGCGCCGCGCCGCCGCGACGACCAGCCCGGCCGCGACCGCGCCGGCCACCGCGCACCCGGCCCCGAACCCCGGCGACGGCTCGTGCACGCGCAACACCGACACGCACAGCCACACCGCGGCGCCGAACAGCAGGCCCAGCACCGGCCCGCCGATCGCCGCGCCCCGCCAGCGGTGGCCGTTGCGGATCGTGCGCAGCCCCGACTCGAGGTAGGCGAGGGCGAACAACGCCAGGATGAGGCTGCCCGCCCCCATCGCGCTGGCCAGCGGGTGCTGGCTGGTGAGCAGGGTGAACGTCTGGGTGGCCGAACCGGTTCGCACCTCGGCGGTGACGGCGCCCCCGACGATCCACCGGGCGATCCCCGGCAGGGTGAGTTCCGCGGTGAAGCCGTTGCCGTCGGGCTTGGCCTCGCCGGCCGCGGACCCGAGCGGAATCCCGGCGGCGGACAGGTCGAGTGCGACGCGGCCGGGGTTCCCGGGCCCGGTGAAGACCAGCGGCTTGCTGAGGTCGACTTCGACGGGCGCCGAGACGGAGGCACCCCCGAGCTGCAGCCCACCCGGCACCTCATGCGGCAGCCGGGCCGGGTTGAGCAGCGCGAGCACGACGAGCACGATCGCGGCCGCCGCCGCGGCCAGCCGCAGCCACACCACGGCGGCCTGGGAAGCGCCGGAACCATCGCCCGCGCCGCCGGAACCCTCGGCGCCCGGCGCGGCGCCAGCCCGCCCGGCCCCGCCTTCGCCGCCAGGCCGGCCCGCTCCGGCGACCCCGACACCACCCGCGCCACCAGGCCAGCCCGCTCCGGCGACCCCGGCACCACCCGCGCCGCCAGGCCGGTCCGCTCCGCCTTCGCCGCCAGGCCGGCCCACTCCGGCGACCCCGACACCACCCGCGCCACCAGGCCAGCCCGCTCCGGCGACCCCGGCACCACCCGCGCCGCCGGGCCGACCTGCTCCGGCGCCGCCCGGGTTGCCGGACCACCCAGTGCCCTCGGCACCCAGCCCGGCCTGCCCGTCAGGCGCTCCCACCAGCGTCGCCCCGGGCCGCGCCACCGGGCGCGTCCTCGCCTCTGCCGGCGCCGCCGGTGCGGTCGCCGAATTGAGCCCGGCGATCACCCTCGGCGTCAGGTGCAGCACCGGCACCCCGGACCGCTCCAGCCACCCCGGCCCGTACACGACCGTCGCCGCCGCGGCGAGGTCCGCCGCGAACGACTCCGCTTCCCGGTACCGCGCGTCCAACTCGCGGGCCAGGCTGCGCATCACCACCCCGGCGACCGGCGACGGCACCCCGGAAATCGGCTGCGGGTCGGTGAACATGTGCTGGCGCATCATGCTGATCGCGCCGCGGGTGTTGTCGAACGGCAGCCGGCCCGACAGCAGCTCGTACAGCACCGTGCCCGCCGCGTACACGTCGGCCGCCGGGCTCAGCGCGTTGCCCATCGCCTGCTCGGGGGCGATGTACGCCGGTGTTCCGAGGATCTCGCCACCGTGCGTCACCAGCGTGGCGCCCTCGCTGATCACCCGGGCGATGCCGAAGTCGGCCACCTTCACCACGCCCTGCGTGCTGAAGAGCAGGTTCCGCGGCTTGACGTCGAGGTGCAGCACGCCCGCCCGGTGCGCCGCGTGCAGCCCGGCCAGCATCGCCAGCCCGATCGCGCACGCCTGCTCGCCGCTCACGCCGCCGCCGTGGAAGCGGCTGTGCACCGTCCCGCCGTCGAGGCGTTCCATCACCAGCAGGTGCTCGCGGCCGGTGCGGACGTAGTCGTACACCGGCACGATGTGCGGGTGGTCCAGGCTCGCGAGCACCCGCGCCTCGCGGTCGAAGAGCTCGCTGCTCGCCGCGTGGTTGAGCACGTCCCACGGCAGCTGCTTGATCGCGACGCTGCGGCCCAGCGTCCGGTGCACCCCGGCGAACACGACCCCCATGCCGCCCTCGCCGATCGACTCCCCGATGTCGTACTGCGGCAGGGCGGCGACCAGCTCGGCCGGTGCGCTCATCGGGTGAGCTCCTGCGTGGACGGGACCGCGAGCCGGACCGTCTGGTCACTCTCGGTCACCGCGGGCGGGGCCGGGTGCGGGGTCAGGTAGCCGAGCAGGAACGCGATCGCCGCCGCGCCGAGCACCACCGGGATCTCGACCGCCGGCTCGGGCGGGACCAGGCGCAGCACCGACAGGCTGATCACCGCGACCAGGCCGGTGCCGAACCCGGCGGGCAGGAACCGCACGCCGCGGCGCCAGCGGTTGGGCGCCAGCCGGTGCCGGGCCAGTGCCAGCAGCGCCGTCACCCACGCCAGGATGGTCAGCACCAGCATCGCGAGGCCGAAGACCCCGTAAACCGACCAGAAGGAGCCGCGGACGTCGGCGACCGTGGTCGCCTCCCCCAGCGTGACGCGGCCGGCGTCGAGCAGCTCGACCGACGACGGCAGCAGCCCGGTCGCCTGCCCGGCCAGGTCGCCGAGGTCGAGGACGAACGTCCGGGACACCGAGCCGCGGGCCGGCACCTCGAAGGGCGCGGTCGTGTCGTAGGCGAAGAAGGTCAACGCGAGGGCGACGCCCGAGAGCCGCACGCTGCGGACCTTCACCGGGGCGGTGCCGGGGTTGGTCGCGACGACCTGCAGCTCGACCTGGCTCGCCGGATCGATCGCGACGGTGGCGTCCTCGATCGGGCGCTGGTCGATCGACACCTGCAGCCGCAGGGAGCCGGAGTCCGCCGACGCGGGTGGCGCGCCCAGCAGCACCGCGCACAAACCCAACGCAACCCCCGCCGCGATGACACGTCCCATTGGGCACCCCTACTTGCCTTATCGACTGGCCTGGAATGCTACAGCGAGCACACACCGGGGAGGGACGTCCCAATGCGATTCGTGGTTCGGCTGTTTTTCGGCGCCGTGGCCGGAACGTTGCTTCTGCTCGCCGGGGCGGGCACCGCCAACGCACAATACACATCGTCGGTTGGTTTGAAACCGTCGAGCGGCCAGGCCGGGAGCTCCTTCACCATTTCCTGGAATTTCTACCCCTGCAAAGGGCCGGTCACCTTTTCCTGGAACGGCACGCCGATGTGGTCGGCGAACGCGACCCTCACCGAGACCAGCGGCACGGTCGCGGCCACCGTGCCCGGCGGCGCCCAGCCGGGGACCTACCCGGTCACCGGCACGTGCACCAACGCCCGGACCGGCGGCCCGCTCAGCGCCGGCAGCCGGTTCACCGTGACCGCCACGCCCACCACCACACCCCCGCCGCCGGTGACGACCACGCCGCCCCCGCCGGCGACCACGCGCCCGACCCGGCCCGGCACCACCACGACCCCGGCCAAGCCGACGACCACCACCCCGGCGCCGACCACGAGCACGCCGCCGACGACGACGGCGACGACCCCGCCGGCCACACCCGGCACCCCCACGACGTCCACCACCGCGCCGAAGCCCGGCGAGCTGGTGCTCGACCACCCGAGCATCAAGCCCGGCGACGCGCTTTCGGCGTCCGGGAAGGGCTGCCTGCCGGGCCGGATGGTGACGCTGGTGTCCGACGGCACCGAGGTCGGCACCGCCTACACCGACAGCTCGGGCGCCTTCACCGCACCGGTCGAGTTCACCCGCATCGAGGCCGGGCCGCACACCGTGATCGCCGAGTGCGGCGTGCGGCTGACCGGGGCCGTCGACCAGGTCGTGACCCGCTCGTCCGGCGGGCAGACCGGCACGCTGGTCGTCCTCGTGTTCTTCGTCCTCGCGGGCATCACGGTGATCCGCTTCCGGTGAGCCCCGGTTGACATGCAGCCGTCCGGCTGCCTATCGTCAAAAGGCAGCCGGACGGCTGCATTTCGACGGGAAGGCGCGATGGACGAGGTCTTCAAGGCACTGGCCGATCCCAGCCGCCGCCTGCTGCTGGACGTGCTCAACGAGCACAACGGCCAGACCCTGCGCGAACTGTGCGCGGGGCTGGACATGGCCCGCCAGTCGGTGAGCAAGCACCTGGCCGTGCTCGAGGCGGCCGGGCTGATCACCACGACCTGGCGCGGCCGGGAGAAGCTGCACTACCTCGACGCCGGCCCGATCAACGCGATCGCCGAGCGCTGGATGACCCGCTACGACCGGCGGCGGGCCGGCGCGCTGGCCGATCTCAAGCGAGCACTGGAGTCCGTACCGATGAACGATTTCGCCTACACCACCTACATCAACACGACGCCGGAGAAACTCTGGCAAGCGCTTACCGATCCGGCGTTCACGAGCCGGTACTGGGGTGTCTCCTTCGAAACCGACTGGAAAAAGGGCTCGCCGATGACGTGGGCCGAACGAGGCGCGAAATCGAGCGATCCCGAACAGGTCGTGCTCGAATCGGAGCCCCACCGACGGCTGTCGTACACCTGGCACACTTTCACCGCCGATTGGGCGAAAGCGAACGGCATCGACGCCGAAACGCTGGAAAAACTGCAGCGGGAAAGCCGGAGCAAAGTCACGTTCACCATCGAGCCGCACGGGGAAATGGTGAAGCTGACCGTGCTCCACGACGGTTTCGACCCCGGCAGCACGACGCTGGAGATGTGCAGCCAGGGGTGGCCGGCCCTGCTGTCCAGCCTGAAGACGCTGCTGGAGACCGGTGCACCCCTTCCGTGACCCCCGCCAACCGGTCTAATTACCCGAACCAGACAGATCTGGCACAGAGATACGTCTGAATCCTCCCCGTTTCGTGAGCGCCCCGCTGAAGTCCGGGTGAATTTCGCTCGTTCGACCGGATCCGATGCGGTTTTGCGGGCGTTAGGCTCGCATAATCCGTGACCGGTGATGGTCCGATCGAGTGACGGGAGAGTGCGCGTGCCGGGGTCAGTGCGTACCCGCTGGATCGTGGTGGCCGTGGTCGTGGCCGCCGCGGCGGGCGCCGTCGTGGCGTTCTGGCCGGACGACGCGGCCGCCGTCGACCCCGAGATCGCGGTCTCGCGCTCGGCGTGCGGCACCGGCTGGACGGACCCGAAGCCGGGACCGCAGACGTTCCGCCTGCACAACACCGGGTCGGTGACGGCCGAGGTCGACCTGATCGACCCGGCCACCGGCGTGATCTACGGCGAGGTCGAGGGCCTCGGCGCGGCGACGACCCGGCCGTTGCAGGTGAACCTGGGCAACGGCAGCTACGCGTTCCGCTGCCTGCCCGAGGACGCGGGCGCGATCGTCGGGCCGTCCGTGCGGATCACCGGCGGCGCCGAGCGGACCGGGCCGGGCGTCGCGCCGGTGACGCACGACGACCTGCTCGGCCCGCTCAAGGCCTACCAGCAGCACGTCACGGCGGGGCTCGGCGAGCTGGTGGCGAACACCGGCGCGCTGAAGAACGCGGTGCACGGCGGTGATCGCGCGGCGAGCCAGGCCGCGTGGCTGACCGCGCACCTGACGTACGAGCGGCTGGGCGCGGCCTACGACGCGTTCGGCGACTCCGACGGCGCCCTCAACGGCACGGCCGACGGCCTGCCGGGCGGCGCGGCCGACCCGGGTTTCACCGGCTTCCACCGCCTGGAGCAGGGCCTTTGGCACGGCGAGGACCTGAGCGGGCTCGCCGCCGTCGCCGACCAGCTGGACACCGACGCCCACGCGTTGCAGACGTCCTTCGCCGACAGCCAGGTCGACGGGAACGACCTCGGGCTGCGCGCGCACGAGATCATGGAGAACACGCTGCAGTTCGAACTGACCGGCCGCACCGACTACGGCAGCGGCACGAACCTGGCCACGGCCCGCGCCAACCTCGACGGCACCCGCGCGGTCCTGGACGTCCTGCGGCCGCTGCTGACGCCGAGGTACCCGGACCTGTCCAAGGTGGACAGCTGGCTGAACCGGACGCAGTCCGCGCTGGACGCGGCGCACCGTCCGGACGGCACGTGGCTGCGGCCGGCGGAGCTGGGCCGGGAGCAGCGGCAGAAGCTCAACGCGGACGTGAGCGAGCTGACCGAACTGCTGGCCCCGATCGCGGCGATCGCCGAGCCGAGGAGGACCTCGTGACGCACTCGCCTGGCGAGAACCGGACCGCGGGTTCGCCGCACGGGCCGATCGGCGGAACCGGCCTCCCCCGCCGTTCGTTCCTGCGCCGGGCCGCGATGGGGGCCGGTCTCACCGTGGCCGCCGGGGCCGGGCTCGGGGCTTCCTCCGCGACCGTCACCGACGGCAGTTCGCCCGTGCCCTTCCACGGCCCCCACCAGGCCGCCATCCTCCGCAAGCCGCCGTCCCAGACCATCGTCGCCTCCTTCGACGCCGTCGCCGAGTCCAAGGCGGAGCTCACCGAGCTCTTCCGCGCGATCACCGACCGGGCCCGGTTCCTCACCGCCGGCGGGGCGCCCGCGTCGCTCGGGATCACCGCGCCGCCCGCCGACTCCGGGGTGCTCGGGCCCGTCGTGCCCGGCAGCGATCTCGGCGTCATCCTCGGCGTCGGCGCGAGCCTCTTCGACGACCGGTACGGGCTCGCGAAACTCAAGCCCGCCAAGCTGAAGCCGATGACGACGTTCCCGGACGACGCCCTGGACCCCGCCCAGTGCCACGGCGACCTCAGCCTGATCCTGTCCGCGAACGACACCGACACCGTCCTGCACGCGCTGCGGGACATCGCCCGCGCCACCCGCGGTGGCATGCAGCTGCGCTGGAAGCTCAACGGCTTCAGCTCCCCACCGCGCCCGGAAGGCACGCCCCGCAACCTCATGGGCTTCAAGGACGGCACCGCCAACCCCACCGGGTCCGAACTAGACGGTCTCGTGTGGACAGCGGGCGAACCCGCGTGGACCGCCGGCGGCAGCTACCAGGTGATCCGGCTGATCCGGATGCTCGTCGAGTTCTGGGACCGGGTCTCCCTGGCCGAGCAGGAGAACATGTTCGGCCGCCGCCGGGACACCGGCGCCCCGCTCGACGGCACGCAGGAAACCGACGTCCCCCGGTACGCCGACGACCCGGTCGGCACGGTCATCCCGCTGACCAGCCACATCCGGAAGGCGAACCCGCGCACGCCGGAGACCGACGCGAGCCGGATCCTGCGCCGCGCGGTGAACTACGACCGCGGCGTCGACAGCAACGGCAACCTCGACATGGGCCTGCTGTTCGTCTGCTACCAGCAGGACCTCGAGCGCCAGTTCGAGGCCGTCCAGACGCGGCTGGCCGGCGAACCCCTGACCGACTACATCTCCCCGTTCGGCGGCGGCTACTTCTTCGCGCTGCCGGGTGTCACCGGCCCGGACGACCACTTCGGGCGTTCCCTGCTCACCTGAAGTCCCCACCACGAAAGGAATCCACTGTGGACAGAAAGACCCGTCGGCGACGACGCGGCCTGCTCGGCGCCGGGGCCCTCGCCTCCGCCGCCGCGCTGGCCGTCGTCACCGGCTCCGCGGCGACCACCGCGGACGCCCAGCCGCTGAACCTGTTCCCCGCGCACTGGATCCCGACGTCGACGCCGATCAAGCACGTCGTCGTCATCTTCGGCGAGAACATCTCGTTCGACCACTACTTCGGCACCTACCCGAACGCGGCGAACACCGACGGCACCCCGTTCACCGCCGCGCACGGAACCCCGAAGGTCAACGGCCTGGACCACCGGCTGCTGACCGACAACCCGAACGCGTACAACCCGAGGCGGCTCACCCACGAGCAGGCGATGACCTGCGACCAGAACCACAACTACGGCGCCGAGCAGGCCGCCTTCAACGGCGGCAAGATGGACAAGTTCGTCGAGAAGACCGAGACCGACAAGTGCACCGGGCAGCCGATCCTGTTCGGCGAGCCCGGCCTGGTGATGGACTACTACGACGGCAACACCGTCACCGGCATGTGGAACTACGCCCAGCACTACGCCCTGAACGACAACTCGTTCAACACGGTGTTCGGCCCGTCCAGCCCCGGCGCGATCAACCTGATCTCGGGCAACACCCACGGCGTCCAGGCGGTCGACCCGGTGACGCACGAGCCGGTCAGTGACGCCTACGCGGTGCAGTCACCGGACTCCAGCGGCGTCGGCACGATGATCAACGACCCGGACCCGGCCTGGGACGACTGCTCGGGCAAGAACCACACGAGCAAGGACAACCTGGCCACCATGCACGGCCGCAACATCGGTGACCTGCTCAACCAGCGCCACGTCACCTGGGGCTGGTTCCAGGGCGGCTTCCGCCCGACCGGCTCGGCCAACGGGTACGCGGTCTGCGGCCAGACCCACACGAACGTCGGCGGCAACGCGGTCGTCGACTACAGCCCGCACCACGAGCCGTTCCAGTACTATCCGTCGACGTCGAACCCGAAGCACCTTCCGCCGTCTTCGGTGCAGGCGATCGGCCAGACCGACCGCGCGAACCACCAATACGACATCTCGGACTTCAACGACTCGCTCCAGGCCGGCTCGATGCCCGCGGTGAGCTTCCTCAAGGCGCCGGAGTACCAGGACGGCCACGCGGGTTACTCGGACCCGCTGGACGAGCAGCAGTTCGTCGTCGGCGAGATCAACAAGATCCAGCAGTCCCCGGACTGGAAGTCGACGGCGATCGTGCTGGCCTACGACGACTCCGACGGCTGGTACGACCACCAGCGCTCGCCGATCGTCAACGGCTCGCACGACGCTTCGCAGGACCAGGCGATCTGCACGGCCAAGGCGACGACGGTGGGCACGTACGCCGACCGCTGCGGCTACGGCCCGCGCCTGCCGCTGCTGGTGGTTTCGCCGTTCAGCAAGGTCAACCACGTCGACCACACGCTGACGGACCAGACGTCGGTGCTGAAGTTCATCGAGGACAACTGGTTCACCGGCCGCATCGGCGACTCGTCGTTCGACACGCGCGCGAACTCGCTCACCGGGATGTTCGACTTCTGGTGGCCGAAGGCCCGCAAGGTCACCCTCGACCCGAAGACCGGAGCCGTCGTCCACTAGCGCCCCTGCAGTGAATGACTCATTCCTGGCGTCGGACGCCAGGAATGAGTCATTCACTGCGTTCGAAGGTCAGGGGGTGACGGGGTCGAGGTCCCAGGTCAGGGTGACGACCGTGCCCGACTCGCCGGAGGTGATGTCGGCGCGGTCGGCGCTCGCGCGGAGCAGCAGCAACCCCCGGCCCCGCAACGAAACCGGGCGGGTGTCCGGTACCGGGGTGCGCCACTGGCCGTGGTCGGTGATCACCACCTCGAGCCGGCCGGGGGACACCGACGCGTCGACGTCCACGAGACCGCCGTCCACACCGTCGTAGGCGTGGTCCGCCACGTTCGCCAGTGCCTCGTAGCTGGCCAGCACGATGTCGCCGGCCCGCTCCTCGTCGACGCCCGCCGCCAGCACCCACGCCATCAGGTCGTGCCGCAGGCGGCGGAGGGCGCCCGGCGCCGCGGGGACGTCGTGGCAGCGGAACGGTTCCGGCGTCATGTGAGTGCTTCGTCGACGGTCGGGTGGACGCCGATCCACGTGTCGAGCCCGGTCGTCTTCAACGGACCCGACGTCACCGGGGAATCGCTCACCACGCACAACGCGCGCTCGGCCAGCCTGCGGTGGGCCGCCGCGAGCACCTGCAGCCCCGCCGAGCAGAAGAACGTCACCTCGCGCAGATCGACCACCAGCTTCTCCGGCCCGCGGGCCAGCACCACGTCGACGACTTCCCCGAACTCCGGCGCACTGACCAGGTCGATCTCCCCCGCCACGGCCAGGACCGCGGCCCGGCCCCGCCAGTCGAGCGTCACCGCCAGCTCGGTGGCCGGCAGGTCCGGCGTCGAAGGGGTCACGGCCTCCCATCGTGCCGCACTCTCCGCCAAACGGCTACCTGTGCGGCAGCTTCACCACCGTCACCCAGAAATCGTCGATCTTCCGGACCACTTCGACGAACTTCTCGAAGTCGACCGGCTTGGTGACGTAGGCGTTGGCGTGCAGCTCGTAGCTGCGCAGGATGTCCTCCTCCGCTTCGGACGTGGTCAGCACGACCACCGGGATCGTGCGCAGCCCGGGGTCCTGTTTGATCTCGCCGAGCAGTTCCCGGCCGTCCTTGCGGGGCAGGTTGAGGTCGAGCAGGATCAGCCCCGGCCGCGGCGCCGCGCCGAACGGCCCTTCGCGCTTCAGGAACCGCAGCGCTTCGACGCCGTCTTCGGCGACGTGCAGCGGGTTGCGGATCTTGTGGTGCGCGAAGGCTTCCCGGGTCATCAGCACGTCACCCGGGTCGTCCTCGACGAGCAGGATGTCGATCGGGGTCGGCGCCTCGGTCATGCGGTCCCCTCGTCTTCGAGAGCCGGCAGGGTGAAGCGGAACGTGGTGTCCGCGGCCTCGGTGTCGAGCCAGATCCGGCCGCCGTGGTGCTCGACGATCCGGCGGCACAGGGCCAGACCGATCCCGGTGCCCGGGTACGCCGAGCGCGTGTGCAGCCGCTGGAACAGCGCGAACACCCGTTCCGCGTACTCAGCGTCGATGCCGATCCCGTTGTCCGTCACGGAGAACACCCAGTCGCCGCCGTCGCGCTCGGCGGTGACCCGGACCTCCGGCGGCGCCTCGCCCTTGAACTTCAGCGCGTTGCCGATGAGGTTCTGGAACACCGCCGTCATCAGCGCCGGCTCGACGCGGACCTCCGGCAGGTCGCCGCGGGACACCTTGCCGCCGCTGAGCGAAAGCGCGACCTCCAGGTTCGCGATCGCGTCGTCGACCAGCGCGCCCGCGTCGGCCACGACGTGCTCGCCCGGCTTCCGGCCGACCCGGGAGAACGCCAGCAGGTCGTTGATCAGGGTCTGCATCCGCTTCGCGCCGTCGACGGCGTACTCGATGTACTGCTCGCCCCGCTCGTCGAGCAGGCCCTGGTACCGCCGCTGGAGCAGCTGGCAGAAGCTGGCCACCTTCCGCAGCGGCTCCTGCAGGTCGTGCGAAGCGACGTAGGCGAACTGCTCCAGGTCGGCGTTGGACCGCTCCAGCTCCCGCGTGCGCCGGTCGAGCATCGCGTTGGTTTCTTCCGCCTCGCGCGTGCGCCGGTCCAGCATCGCGTTGGTTTCCTCCGCCTCGCGCGTGCGCCGATCCAGCAGGGCGTGCGCCTGCTCGAGCTCGGCGACCTCGTCGAGGATGCGCTGCCGCATCGCCTCGACGTCGGCGCCGAGCTGGGCGATCTCGCGCGGCCCGCTCCCGCTCACCGGGTGGTGGATGTCGGAATCCGCGACCCGGCGGACTTCGGCGGCCAGCCGCAGGATCGGCCGGGTGACGACCTGCCGCAGGCCGAGGAACAGCATCGCGAACAACACCAGGACCAGCGCGCCGACGACCACGAACATCGCGTTGAGGAAGCGCGCCGCCGCGTCGAGGTCGCTTCGGCCGCTGTCGCGCAGTGCGGCGAGGTGGTCGAGCTGGGCGTCGAGTGCCCGCCGCACGTCGACGAACAGCGTCCGGCCGCGCTCGACCTGGTCGGCGGTGACCGGCGGCGCGCCGGGGGCGATGGTGGGGGCGGCCGCGGCCTGCCAGGCGGTGGCCGCCCGCAGCACGGCGTCGAGGTCGTCACCGATCCGGGTGCCCGGGGCCGCGCCGAGCTGCCGCAGCTGCGCGACGGCGTCGGCCTGCGACCGCATTCCGTCCGTGTAGGGCACCAGGAACGCCGGCTGGCGGCCGAGCTGGTAGCCGCGGACCCCGCTCTCCTGGTTGAGCAGCGCGGTGGACAGCTGGATGGCGGCCAGCCGCTGCGGCGCGACCACGTCGAGCAGGCGAGTGCGCGCTTCGGTGAGGTTGTTCAGCGCGATGCCCGCGGCGATCAGCGCGGCGACCAGCAGCACGGTTTCGACGGCGGCCAGCAGCGCCAGGCGGCGGCGGATCGGCCGGCCACGTGCGTCAACGCTCATCGGCCTCGGCTTCCGGGTCGTGGGCTTCGGGGTCGTGGGCTTCGGGGTCGTGGCTGAGCAGGGCGAGGGCGACGTCGTCGTCGAGCGGGCCCGAGTTGAGCCGTTCGGCCCGGGCGATCAGCTCGTCGAGCAGGGCGTGGCCGTGGATCCCGGTCTCCCGCTTGATGTCGAGGACCAGCGCGGCCATCCGCTCGTGGCCCAGCCGCTCGGACCCGGCGCCGACCCGGCCCTCGAACACGCCGTCGGTGTACAGCAGCAGCGACCACCCCGGTTCCAGCGGCACGTCCACCGCGTCCCACTTGGCGCCTTCGACGACGCCGAGCGGGACGCCGAGGCGTTCGCGGGAGAGCAGGTGCCCGTCGCCCGGGGTGAGCAGCAGCGGCGGCAGGTGCCCGGCCAGCGACAGGCGCAGGGACCTGCGGTCGGGCGCGACGACGACCATGCAGACGGTGGCGAACAGCGGCTCGATCCGCTCGTGCACCAGGACCCGCTCGACCATGCTCAGCACGTCGGGCATCGGCAGGCCGGCCATCACCAGCGAGCGCCACGCGATCCGCAGCGCGACGCCGAGCGCGGCCTCGTCCGGGCCGTGGCCGCAGACGTCGCCGATCATCATGTGCACCGTGCCGTCGGCGAGCTCGATCGCGTCGTAGAAGTCGCCGCCGAGCAGGGAGCCGTTGCGGCCGGGCCGGTAGCGGGCGGCCAGGTCGAGGTGGGGGTCGCGCAGCAGCGGGCTGGGCAGCAGCCCGCGTTCGAGCCGCGCGTTCTCGCGCGCGAGCAGCTGCTGCTGGAGGAACTGCTGCTCGACCTGCTCGGCGCGCTTGCGTTCGCGGGCGAAGCGCAGGGCCTTCACCAGCAGCGGGCCGTCAACCTGGTCCTTGACGAGGTAGTCCTGCGCGCCGGCGGCGACCGCGGCGACCCCGGTGGCCTGGTCGTGCTGCCCGGTCAGGACGACCACCGCGACCCCCGGCGCGTGCTGCCCGAGCTTGGTCAGGCCGCCCAAGCCCATGGCGTCGGGCAGCTGCAGGTCGAGCACGACGCAGTCGGCGGTGAGCGGACCGCTGAGCGCGGCGGTGAGCGTCTCGACGCGTTCGAGCGCGTACGGCACGTCGGTGTCCGCCAACATCTCCTCGACCAGCAGCGCGTCGCCGTCGTCGTCCTCGATCAGGAGCACCCGCAGGCGCGTGCGGGGGTCCCACGATGAGTCGAGCGCGGCGGTCACCGGCGTCTCCCGTTCGGCTGCTCTTGAGCCAGCACATCCAGACGATCAACCCTAGCGGCACCGGCCGCGGCCGCCTACGGCCGTGGAACCGGTCCCACCGGGGAAGCGTTTTATAGCACCCCGGTGTGACACCGGATCGATAACGGTTCGGCTGCCGCCCGTGCCGGGACCGGACATCTCCCGCATACGCTGCGCGGATGCCCCGGTCCGCCGCGCTCGCCTGGTGGGGCGCGACGGCGTGCTGGTTCCTCGGCACGCTCGCCGGCCGCCTGACCGGTCACCGGAGCGAGGTCACCGGAGCGGTCCCGCTGCCGGTCGCCGTGCTCGTGTTCGCCGTCTGCGCGGGGGCTTTCGCGCTGCTCGTCCACGCTGCCCGCCGCGGGGTGAAGGGCGCCCACCCGGCGCTGGCGGTCGCCGGTGGGCTCGGCGTCGTCGACCTCGTGATTCAGCTCGTCGGAGACGTGGTCGCGCGCGACTTCGGGCACGGTGGGTTGTTCCTGGCCGCGCTGGTCTGCTCGGGTGCCGGGTTCAGGCTGATGTTCCGGTCCCGCTGAGCCGGTCAGAACAGGGGCTGTCCGCTGTTCTTCGCGGTGACGTAGGCCTGCCAGTCCCGGGTGACCTGGTCGGCGTAGCTCGCCGCGAAGGTCCGCGTCTCGGCCTGCAGGCCGGGAACCGACGTGATCGCGCCGTCGATCGCCGCGTCCGCCGAGTAGGTGAGGCCGGTGTCCGGGATGTCCTGGTCGGCGCGGGCGTGCGCGGCCGCCAGCAGGCGCCCGATGTCCCGGACGGTGTCGTCCCAGATCGCCGATGTCGTCAGGTCGCCGATCTTCAGGTCTTCGGCGAACGGAGACTTCTCCTTGACCAGCACCGGCGTGCTGCCGACGCTCGCCCAGCCCGCCAGGGGGTCCGACTGGCCGGCGAGCCAGCGCAGGGCCAGCGCGGGCCGCTGGCCGCCGGTGAGGGTGGTGGCGTTCGGCGCGAGCTGCTGGGGCGCCGGGTCGACCTCCTGCTTGAGCTCGAGGATCCGGTCGTCCGACGCCGAGGTCGTGTCGCCTTCGACGAGCACGTACCAGCGGAAGCGGCCGAGGCTGCCGGTGCCCGCGCCGGTCCGCCGCCGCACGTCCTTCACGACGGCTTCGGACGCCTTGAGCGGACGGCCCGCGGTCGTCCGGTACGCCGCGATCGCGGCCACGAGCTGCGTGCGGGTCGCCGCGGACACCGTCTGCAGCTGCGGGTCGGCCTTGAAGTGGCCGCCGGTGGTCCACTTCGCGATCAGGTCGGCCCGCTTGTCCCCCGCGGCGTCGTCGACGAGGTCCCCGACGAGGTCGGAGGTGTTGCCCGAGGTCAGCCGCCAGCTCGCTTCGTCGTTCGTCCCGTGGAACTTGGCGATCCACTGCGCGTACTCGGCGACGAAGGTGTCGACGTCGGCGGCGATCTGGCTCCCGCTGCGGCCGTCGGCCCGGCCGGCGAGCACGATCGACACGGCTTCGCGGCGCAGTTCCCACGTCCACGACCCGCGCCAGGCGTCGTCGGTGTCGGTGAGCGCGAACTGCTCTTCGTTGTCGGCGCCGCGGTCGGCGCCGGTGTTCTCCAGGTGCGCGTCGCCGGTCAGCCAGACGTCCCCGCCCGCGGTGGCGTACGCGGACGGCGGCAGTTCGCCCAGGTCGCGGTAGTAGAGCGGCGAGGTACCGCGGAAGAACGTCCACGCGTTCGACGCGAGCGCCTGCGTTCGCAGCGTCAGCTCGTCGTCGGTCGCGCCGCCGTTGAGCACGTGCAGCGCGTGGTCTCGGTCGTGGATCACCGCCACGGGATCCCGGCTCAGGCCGGCCGCCTCCCCCGGCGCGGCGGTGGCGAGCAGCGTGACAACGACCAGAGTTCCCACCGTGGTTCGACGCATTCCCCACGTATACGCGCGGGAAGTGAGCGGCAGTCAGCGCGCGGTCAACGTCAGGGCGAACGTGTTCCCCTCGCCCTGCACCAGCGAACTCAGGAACGCGGTGAACGCGCCACAGCCGGTCAGCGGCGGGATCGTGTACGTGCCGGTGACCGGGCCGCCCGTCGCCACCGCGAACCCGCTGCCGGTCCGCAGGTCGACCGGGATGGGCGCGCCCGCCCGGCAGCCCGGGTCGGCGACCGGCAGCCCGAAGAGCGTCACCTGCGGCAAGACCAGCGTGAACGCCGAGTGCGCGGTGAACCCGTCGTCGCGTAGTTCGCCGGTCTGCGGGCCGTCCGGGGTGAACTGCAGGTCCGCGCGGCCGGGCACGAACCCGAACGCCTTGAACTCCGCGCCGGTCCGGTCGAAGGTCGTCGCGAACTCCGGGCCGGCCGCGAGCGACCCGGTGAGCGGGGCGGTCGAGCCCAGTGCCTTCACCGCCGTCGACCCCGCCACGGTGTAGCGGTGCTGGGCCTGCGTGCTGCCGAGCTCGAAGCCGAGCAGCACCGGGTCCTGGCCGGGGTCGAGCGTGCACTCCGAGGTGAACGAGCCGAGCCCGGTGGCGGAACCGTCCGCCTTCTTCGGCGTCAGCCGGGTGCTGAACCCGCCGATGGTCAGCGTCGTCTTCCCGGCGTTCGGCAGCTGGACCGGCGGCACCGAACCGGACGCCGTGGCGGTGAACGCCCCCGACGGCGGCACCGCCGTCTTCGCCACCGTCAACGGGAGGCTCAGCGGCAGCGTCAGCGGGCCGTTGGCCAGCGTCACCCCTGCGGACGCCGTCCCTTCGATGCTCGCCCCGCCGACCAGGGCCAGGCCACGGGTGGACTTGTCCGGCACCGTCACCGAGACCGCGAGGTCCCCCGTCGTGAACGTCCCGCCCGGTGCGGACGGCACCTCGAAGGCAGCCTTGATCTCCACGGCGAGCTGCTGCCTGCCGATCAACGGGAACGGGCAGGTGAACGTCAGCTCCTCGTCGACCGGCGTCGACGCCGCCGCGGGCGTGGCGACGGCGGAAGCGAGCACGCAGGCGGCGAGCAACGACCGGGCGATCCGCACGGGCGCTCCCTTTCTCGAGGTTTCCGGACGTGGCACCGGCCCCCGCCGCGGCACGGTCAGCGCGCAGCGGGGGCCGGCAGATCGGGCTACTTCTTGGTGAGGGTCAGGTCCAGCGAGTTGCCGTCGCTCTTGGCGAAGGCGCTGACGATGTCGTTGAACGGACCGCAGTTCTGCAGCGCGGACAGCGAGTAGGTGCCCGACAGCTTGCCGCCCTTGAGCAGGTCGAAGTCGGGTCCGGTGGTCATTTCGCTGGTCGAGGGGCTGGTCGTGCCGCACTTCGGGTCGGTGCTGATCGGGATGCCGAACAGGTTGACCGTGGTGAGGAACGTGTCGAACTTGATGTGCGCCTTGAAGCCGGTGCCCACCAGCTCACCGGTCTGCGGGCCGTTCTGCACGACCTTGACGTCCGAGCTGCCCTGCAGGAAGCCGAACAGCTTGAACTCGGTGTGCGTCGGGTTCAGCTGCAGGTTGCCGGTGAACGTCTTGGCCGACAGGTTGACGTCGGCGTCGAACGAACCGGTGATCGGCGCGGTGCTGCCGAGCGACTTCAGCGCCGTCTGCCCGGTGATGCCGAAGGAGTACTTGATGCCCCCGCCCGGCGGCGTGGTCGTGGGCGGGGTCGTCACCGGCGGCGTGGTCGTCGGCGGCGTGGTGACCGGCGGGGTCGTGGTGGGCGGGGTCGTCGTCCCGCCGCCGCCGTTGATGGTGATCGTGGCCAGCGTGTTGTTCTGGCCGCTGTCCTGCGTGCAGGGCGCGTCGATCGTGCCGTCCGGCGTGATGCCGGTGACCGAGCCGTCGGCCTTGCGCGGGGTGACCTTGAGGTTCAGGTCGCCCACGGTGATCTTCGCCTGGCCGGCCTGGGTGAACGTCAGCGACGGCGTCTTGCCCGCCGCGTTGATGTTCATCTCACCGGACGCCGGGATGTTCGTCTTGTCCAGCGTGATCGGCACGCTGACCGGCAGGTTGAGGCTCGGCGCGGCGACGGTCGCGCTCGCCGTGGCGGTGCCCTCCAGCGTCGTGGCGCCGATCAGGCTCAGGCCGCTGACGGTGTCCGCGTTGATCGTGGACACGGCCTTGATGTCGAACGCGCCGGTCGGCTGCCCGGTGTTCACCGTGGTCGGCAGGTCGGTGTTGATCACCACCTTCAGCGACTGGGAACCCACCAGCGGGAAGGTGCAGTGGTAGTTCAGCGTCAGCGAAATCGGGTCGGCGGCGCTGGTCTGCGCCCCGGCGACGAGCGCGGTGGCGACGAGCCCGACCGCACCCGCGGCCGCGGCGGCCGCGACCGTCATTTTCTTGCCTCTTGGGTGACTCACGATGGTCCTTCCGTGTATCAACAGTGATACGAAACGGCGGCGCGTTCTCTGCAATCGCGGCCGGACCGTAAGCTAACGAGCGCCGATGGCACCGATCAAGGGCTTTCGGTAAAAAGGCCACACGGGCACCGCAAATTGTCACACCGGCACGCCAGACCACCCGGTTTCCTAGCAGGCCGGGGAAGGTTCCCCCAGCACAGGGGCATCATCGAACCGCTGATGCACGTAACAAAGCCGGTCCCCGAAATGTTTACGCACATGCCAACCGGCCATTCTCTTCTTGCTCGCGCGCGAGCGCGGCGCGTAGCTTCGAAACCCATGAAAAGAATGCACAGCGCGGTGCTCGTGATGTCGGTGGCCGCGCTCCTGTCGTGCGCCGCGTGCGCTTCCGACGCCCCGCCCGACCCCGGACGGCACGCCGACCCCGCGGCCCTCGCCTGGGTCGACAAGGTGTGCACCGGCGTGGCCGCGGGCTCGGCGAAGCTCTCGCAGCCGCCCGCCGTCGACGACGCCGACCCGGTGAAGACCCGCGACGCGATGGTGGACTTCCTGGGGCGCCTCGGTTCCGCACTGGAGGACATGGCGGGCGGCCTGCGCACGGCCGGCGTCCCCCCGGTCCCGGATGGACAGTCCGTTGTGGACAAAGCCACCGGCAACCTCACCGAGACGCAGAGCAAGCTGGCCGAGACGAAGACCCGGATGGCGCAGGCGAAGGTGACCGACCAGCCCAGCCTGCGCCAGGTCATTTCCGAAGCCGACGCGACGATGGGCAAGCTGGCCGATCCCGAAGGCCCGATCAAGGACCTCAAGGCCAACCCGGAACTCGACCTGGCCTTCAGCGAGTCCGCGACCTGCAAGCGCGTCTACGGGAGCGGCGCGTGAGCGCCCGCCGTGTGCTCGCCACGCTGGTGGCGCTGGTCCTGACCACGGCGTTCGCCCCCGCGGTGGCCACCGCCGAGCCCGCGCCGCCCGACGACACCTTCTACGTGCCGCCCTCGCCCTTGCCCGCGGGCCGGCCGGGTGACGTCATCCGGTGGCGGCCCTCGAACGCCGGCCCCCGGCACGCGTCCGTCGACGCCTGGCAGGTGATGTACCTGTCGACGAACGCGCTCGGGCAGCCCGACGCCGTCACCGGCACGGTCCTGGTGCCGAAGACCGCCGACCGCGCGACGGCGCCGATCGTCGCGTTCGCGCCGGGCACGCACGGCCCGGCGTTCGCCTGCACCCCGTCGAAGATGATCGACATCGGCGCCTTCTACGAGCAACCCGGCCTCGACGACCTGCTCGACGCGGGGTACGCCGTCGCCGTCCCGGACTACGAGGGTTACCAACCGGCGCCGAAGACGACGTACGTCGTGGGCCGGTCCGAAGGGCCCGCGGTGATCGACGCGGTCCGCGCGGCCCAGCGGCTCGGCGCGGCCGGGCTGTCGACGTCGGCGAAGGTCGTCTTCCGCGGGTACTCCCAGGGTGGCGGCGCCGCGGCGTGGGCGGGTGAGCTGCAGCCGTCGTACGCGCCGGAGCTGAACCTCGTCGGCGTCGCGGCCGGCGGCGTGCCGGCCGACCTGGTCCAGGTGACGCTGCAGCTCGACGGCAAGTTCGGCTTCGGCGTGTTCGCCTACGCCCTGCTCGGCCTCGACCAGGCGTACCCCGAGCTGCAGCTGGACTCGTTCCTCAGCGACAACGGCCGGGCGAAACTGGCCGAGATGAAGCAGAGCGCGTGCACGTTCGAGCTGCTCACGACGTACGCGAACCAGAAGATCGCGGACTACACGACCGGCCCGGGCTACATCAAGCCCGCGTGGGTGGCGCGGCTGAACGAGAACAAGCTCGGCGGGACCCCGCCGCGGGTGCCGGTGTTCCTCTACCACGCCACCGGCGACCAGCTGGTGCAGTTCGCGCAGGCCGACAGCCTGCACAAGACCTACTGCGCGGCCGGGGTCCAGGAGACCTGGAAGACCTACGACACCGACCACATCACGCTGGTCTACACCGGCAACGCCGACGTCCTGGCCTTCGTGCGGGACCGGATCGCCGGGAAACCGGCGACGGCGAACTGCTGATCAGCGGCTCCGGCCGCCGCGGGGGTGCTGCTGCCACGAGCTGATCACCGAGCTGACGTAGGAGCGCCACTGGTCCTCCGGCGACGCCGAGGTCGGGGTGGCGGTCGGCTCGGGCCCCGCGGGCTTGCGCCCCGCGCCGGGCGGCGCGCTCGTGGTCTCCGCCGTGGTGTGCCGGACCTCGGCGGTGAGCGGCGGGGCGGAGGCGGCGGCACTCATGGTCTCCACGGCTTGGCTGGAGGTCGGCGGCGGCGGCACGACCGGCGCGGGCGCGTCGGGCGGCGGCACGGCCGTCCCGCCCACCTGGCCCGGCTGGAGCAGCACGACCGCGGCCAGCCCGAGCCCGACGGCCGCCCCCGCGGCGAGGACGTACGGCTTCGCGCGGCGGGACCGGTCGGCGGGCGGCGCCTCCCGCGGACGGCTGTCATCGTCCTCGCTCGTGGCCAGCTCGGCATCGAGGATGGCCAGCGGATCGGGGGTGGGATCGGGCTCGGTGGCCGCCGCTTCTTCGGCGAGCTTCGCGTCGAGTTCACCGCGGATCATCAGCGGCTTCGTCTGCGAAAGGTTCACCAGCTCGGCGACCGAGGGGAGTTCGCCCTCACCGCCCGTGCGTGCCATCGAAAACCTCCACCCGTTCCGGCGTCACCTGGAGGAACCATGCCAGAGCCGCGAGAGCTGCTCCGCTTCGCCGTCGTCGGCCTGGCCGCGTACGGGGTCACACTACTGGGCGACTACAGCCTGAAGCTCACCGTGTGCCGGGAGAAGCCGGTGACGGCCCTCGCGATCGCCACGGTCGTCTCGACGGCGTTCGCGTACCTGCTGTCCCGCCGCTGGTCGTTCGCCTCGCGCGGCGGCCACCGGCGGCTGCGGGAGGCGACCCTGTTCTTCGCGGTCAACGCGGGCGCGGTGGCGGTGAACCTCGTGCCCGCGCTGGTGTCGCGGTACGTGCTGCACCTGTCGGTGCCGCACGTGGATCACCTGACGCAGGAGGTCGCGGACTTCGTCGCCGGGATGCTGCTGGGCACCCTGGCCGGGACGGCGTTCCGCTGGTTCGGGTACCGGCGGTGGGTGTTCCCGTCAGCGCCACCAGTCGGCGTCGCCGAGGGTGGCGAACCCGAGCTTCTCGTAGAGCGGCCGCCCGAGCTTCGAGGCGGTCAGCGTGACGGGCAGGTCGTCGAAGTGCCGTAGGACGGCGTGCATCAGCGCGCGCCCGACACCCTTCGAGCGGTGTTCGGGCAGCGTGGTCACCCAGTAGACGCCGACGACACCGCCGTGGGCCATCGTGAGGCACGCGCCCTGGGCGCCCTTGCGGAAGAACGCGGTGGCCTGGTCGAGGAGGCCTGCCGGGAAGACGCTGCCGGGCCGGTGGGGCTGGTACTCCTCCAGCGGGAAGCCGCGGACGATCAGGTCTTCGGCTTCGGCCAGGCCGGCGGCGGTTCCGATCCGCTCGACGCCGTCGGCTTCCGGGGCGGAGCCGGGCTCCCGGGCCATCACCGGCAGCTGCCCGGCGGACATCCCGAGCCCGGTCAGGTCGAGCACCCGGAACGGGTCTTCGACGACGACGGTCCGCCCGTCCGCGCGGCGCTTCCCGGCGAGTTCGGTCAGCGCCTCGACGGCAGCGGCGCCGGGCGCGGCGGTCCGCAGCATGATCCGGAACCGGCGGCCGTCGATCACGGTGAAGGCCGGGTGGTCCTCGACGTGGTCCCCGCGCGCGCGGGCCAGGGTGCTCCACATAGCAACGGCGTTGTCGGAGGCTTGGCGCAGGCGCTCGGTGAGCAATCCGGTCATGTCCGGCAGCCTAGAGCCGGACAACCACCCACCGGACCGTTTTCCCCGAGCCGCCCACCCACCCGACCCTCCGGGCACGCAAGCCGACCCTCCAGGTACGCACGCCGACCCTTCAGATACGCAGGCCGACCCTCCAGGTACGCGCGTCCGGGCTGGTCACGGCCAGCCGCGGGCCGGTCAGCCGCGGTCCGGCAGCGCCCGTTCGGCCAGCAGGGCCAGCTCCAGCCGCAGCCGCTCCGACGGGTCGTCCAGCTTCTCCCCGAACAACTCGCCCAGCTTCTTGAGCCGCGCGCGGATCGTCTGCGGGTGCAGGTCGAGCAACCGCCCCAGCTCGGGCGCGCTGCCGCGGGTCCGGACCAGCGCCAGCAGCGTCTCCGCCAGCTGCTCCCGCCGCCGCTCGGGCAACCCCGCCAGCGGCTCCAGCGTCGTCGAGGCCAGCTGGCCGACCAGGAACTCGTCCGCGAGCAGCAGCAACGTCGTCACGTGGTCGCGGCACCAGATGACCGGGCCCGGCGCGTCCAGCAGCCCGCGGGCGGCGAGGTCGACCGCGCGGCGGGCGATGCGAAAGGACTCCGGCGCCTCCGCCGGCGGGACCAGCGGGCCGACCGCCGCCGTCCAGCCCGGGGGCAGGTCCGTCAGTCCGATCAGGTCCACGTCCGGGGCCGGGGTCAGCGCGGCCGGTGGGTCGCCGGCCGGGTCGGCCGGGACGTGCTCCGGCAGCAGGCCGGGCGGGAGCTCCGGGGCGCCCGGCAACGCACGGAACGCCACCGCCGCCACCCGCTCGGGCACCGGCAGCCCGGACACCGCGATCAGACCGTCCACTTCCGACGGTGTCCGGCCGCCGAGCAGCGCGTGCAGCAGGCGCCGGTGCCGTTCGCCGGTGCCGGACACCGCGGCCTCGGCCGCGCTGTATCCCTCGGCGACGGCCGCCATCGACGTCTCGACGTCGGCGAACATCCCTTCGGCGGCGCCGTACAGGACGTCACCGGACAGGCCCGCTTCCCGCGCGATGTCGGCGATCCACCGCCAGGTGACCCGGCTCGACACGCGCACCGCCGCCTGCACGGCTTCGCGGCTGAGACCACTGTGGAACGCGTCGCGCCCGTGGCCGCGGAACCCGGCCAGCCGGTCGGCCTGCCACAGCGACGGCGTGCCGACGCGGTCGACGTCCCGCTCGATCCCGCGCCGCGCCAGCTCGATCGCGGTCGCGCGGCCGGGGCCGTCGCCGAATCTCCCGGAATAATCCGGAATCTCCGCGGCGATCGCGTCGATGCAGGCCCGGGCGATCTCGGGGATGCGCGGGCGGACCGCGTCACCGAGCTCCTGCGGCAGGCGGGACCACACGGAACTGTCCGAGGCAGCGGAACCGCGCATGGGGAATTCAGTCCTCCACTGGGAATTGGCTCCTCGGAAATCTGACACGGAGCGTAGAACGCGCACCCGTCCGTGTCAAAAGGACGTGTCGGCGTCACCCTTTCCGGGAACCGATCGTTGATTTTTCAGTGACACGTGCGTCGGATACGCTCGGCGCCCACGCACTCGAAGGGGGATTGGTGGTCGAGTACCGCAGCTTTCGCCTGCTGGCTTCGCTGCCGCGCGCGCTCGGCGCGGGATTGCGCCCGCACGTCGGGCACGCGGCGGCCTCGATGATCCAGGAGGTGCAGCGCACGGTGCCGGCCTACGGCCAGCCGCTCAAGGGCGTGTTCGGCAAGGTGCTGGTGAAGAGCGTCGAGTTCGCGGTGCAGCACTGCATCGATTCGATGGGCGAGCCGGCGCTGGGCCACGAGCACTGGATCGAGTTCTACCGCGGCCGCGGCCGGATCGAGTTCACCGAGGGCCGCAACCTCGACGCGCTGCAGGACAGCGCCACGATCGGGGCCCGGGTGGCCTGGCGCGCGATGCACCCGGCGGTGGTCGCCGCCGGCGTCGACCCGGCCGTCATCTCGGTGGCCGCGGAGGCCATCTTCGCCTACGTCGACGAGCTGTGCGCGACCGCGATCGAGGGCTACCAGCAGGCGCAGGCCGAGGCCGAGGGCGCCGTCCCGGTCCGGCGTCGCCGGTTGCTGGAGCTGATCGCGGGCGCCCCGGAGGGCGCGGCGAGCAGCATCGCGGGCCTGGCCGGCGGGGCGGGCTGGCCGCTGCCGGAGACGGCGGCGATGGTGGCCCTCGAACGCGGCCCAGACGCGGCGGACTTCCCGGCGGACCTGCTCGGCGACGGCGTCCTGGCCGACCTCGACGGGCCGGAGCCGTACCTGCTGACCAGCGACCCGGACGCCGACCTGGCCCCGCTGACGGCCAAGCTCGACGGCTGGCGCGCGGCGGTGTCCCCGACGGTCCCGCTGGTCGACGCCCCGGCCGCGCTGCGCACGGCCCGCCGGGCGCTGCTGCTGTCCGGCCCGGACGTTCCCGGCCCGATCATCTGGTGCCGCGACCACCTCGCGACGCTCTGGCTGCTGGCCGAGGACTTCCTGGCGGCCGAGCTGGCCCGGCAGAGCCTGGATCCGTTCGCGTCGCTGAGCGAGAAGCAGCGGGAGCGGCTGAGCGAGACGCTGCTGGCCTGGCTGGAGACGCGCGGGGGTGCGCCGGAGATCGCGCAGCGGCTGGGGGTGCACCCGCAGACGGTCCGCAACCGCCTGCGCCAGCTCGAGGAGCTCTTCGGGGAGCGTCTGAAGGACGCCGACGACCGCTTGGGGATGCAGCTGGCCCTGCGGGCGCAGCGGCTGATGCGTGCTCACCGGCCCCCGGAGGGCTGAGCGGCCGCTGGTGCGGCGAACGTTGTGGACAACTCCGGGCGCGGCCCGGACTTGTGGACAACTCCGGGTGCGGCCCCGCGCGCGGGACCGGAATTGTCAGTGGCCGCGAGTAACGTTGAAACCGGGGGTCCCCCAAGCGGCCGGGAGCTTCGGCGCGTCCGGAGATCCGGCGCGGCCGGCCCCGTGCCCCGCCACGCTCACCAGCCGGTCCAGCGCGCGCACCGGCATCGGCAGCACCCGCCGCCACGGGCGGCGGCCCGACCACCCCGGCCGCGGCCCCTGGTGAACGAAATGGAAACTCGCGCGGCAGGACATCAGCGCGTCCGGTGCGTCATTGCGACCATGCCTCCGAGGATTACCGGATACCGGCGGAATGTCGATACGCATTCCCGGTGACGCCGCGAAAACCCGCACGCGCCGCCGCCTTTCCGCAATCGGACTTGTCACGCCCGTCCGTGATTCCCCGGCGGTGGCGTTCACCACATCCGCGGCAGCAGTCGGATGCCCTAATTTCCCCTTCGCGAGAAAGGCCGCCCATGACCGTCAAGACCCTCACCCTCCACGGCCGCCGCCTCCGGCTGCACGACCACCTGCCGCACGCAAGCGAGAGCGACGAAGCGGTCGTGCTGCTGCACGGGATCGCCGGCAGCGCCGAAACCTGGGCGCCGGTGCTGGAGCGCTGCGCCCGGCTCGGCCGCCGCGTGCTGGCCCTCGACCTGCCCGGCCACGGCGAATCCGAGGCACCCCGTGCCGACTACGGGCTCGGCGCGCTGGCGAGCACCGTGCGGGACGTCCTCGCGGTGTCCGGGGTGCGGCACGCGACCGTCGTCGGACACTCGCTCGGCGGCGGCATCGCGCTGCAGTTCGCCTACCAGTTCCCGGAAATGTGCGACCGCCTCGTGCTGGTGGGCAGCGCCGGCCTGGGCCCGGAGGTGAGCCCGGTGCTGCGGGCCGCTGCCCTGCCGGGCGCACCGGCCACAATGGCCCTCGCGGTCAACCGGGTGACGCTCGCGCTCGCGCGGGCGGCCGCCCGGCTCGGACGACGGCTCGGCGGGTCGTTGAAAACTGAAACACGGGAACTGGTCAGGCATTTCGCCTCGCTGGCCGACCCCGCGCGCCGCCGGGCGTTCCTGTTCATCGCGCGCAGCCTGATCGACCTGCGCGGCCAGCGCGCGAGCGCCGTCGACAAGCTCTACCTCGCCGAAGCCGTGCCGGTCCTGCTGGTCTGGGGCGAGCGCGACCCGCTCATCCCGGTCGCGCACGGCCGCCGGACCGCCGCGCTGCTGCCGAACAGCCACTTGACCGTTCTGGAAAACGTGAAACACTTTCCGCACGTGGCCGAGCCGGATCGGTTCTGCGCGCTGCTCAACGAGTTCCTCGCGGAGACCGCGCCCGCCCGGCTCACGCTCGACGACGTCGTCACGCGGCTGACAACCCCGGAACCGCTCGCCTGAAAAGTTGTCACGCGCGCACCATCGGCGCCCGCCGGAAGTGTCACCTCCTCCCGCGCCGTTCCACCCGTTCGGGTGTAGTCCGGACGGGTTACCGCAAAGTCAGCGGAGAACCCGTTGACAGTGCCGTTCACACGAAATTATGTTGCCTGAGCCACAAAAACCGGATCGGCGTTCCCGCCGACGAGGCCGATTTTGTTGCCAGCAAGGATAAAACACATGACCGACGTGGACACTGGAGTCTCCGTACCCGTCCTGCGGGCCGGACGGCCGCACCCCGGCGAGCGCACTCCCGGACCGGCCTACCGGCAGCAGTCCGTGTCGGCCGACCGGCCCCGCCCTGCCTACCCGCCCGCGCCGCGCACCCCGGCGGATCCCCGGCCCGGCCGGGCTTCCGGCGCGATCGGGCTGTGGGCGTCCCTGCCGCGCGAGCTGGCGATCCGCTTCAAGCCGCGGGTCGACCCGCTCGCCCGCGCCATCCTGCAGGAGGTGCAGCGGGCGGTGCCCGAGTACCGCCAGCCGCTGGAGGGCGCGTTCGGGCACATCATCACGCAGGGTGTCCGGCAGTCGATCATCCAGTGCCTCGACAGTGTCGGCACCCCCGGTGCCGTGCCGCTCGAGACGTGGACGACCGTGTTCCGCAACCTCGGCAAGATCGAGTTCAACGAGGGCCGCAGCCTCGACTGCCTGCAGACCGCCTACCGGGTCGGCGGCCGGGTCGCCTGGCGGCACATCAGCGAGTTCGGGCAGGCCGCCGGCGTCTCCGCGGACACGCTGTGCACCAGCGCCGAAGCCATCTTCGCCTACGTCGATGAGATCTCCGCCCTCTCGATCGAGGGCTACACGGCGGCCCAGACGCGCGCTGCGGGCACCCGCGCGCGCCGCCGCCGGCGGCTGCTGGAGCTGCTGCTGGCCGATCCGCCGTCCGCGCCCCAGACCATCACCGCGCAGGCCGCCACGGCGCAGTGGACCCTGCCGGCCGAAGTCACCGTCGTCGCCCTCGAACCCCGCGCCGACCAGCACAGTCTCGCCGCACCGGACCTGCACTCCGACGTCCTCGTGGACCTGGAGGGCAGCGAGCCGTGCCTGGTCACCGGTGCCCCGGAGAAGCACCTGAGGAACCTCGCCGAGCGGCTGCCGGGCTGGCGCGCGGTGATCGGCCCGACCGTGCGGCTCACCGACGCGCCGCGCTCGCTGCTGTGGGCGCGCCGCACGCTCAAGCTGGTCCAGCGCGGCGTCCTGCCGGACGCGCCGGTGACGCGCTGCACCGACCACCTGTCCACGCTCTGGCTGCTCGCCGACGAGTTCCTCGTCCGCGAACTGTGCGCGCGCAGCCTCCAGCCGTTCAAGGACCTCACGCCCAAGCAGCGGGCGCGGCTCGGGGAGACGCTGCTGATCTGGCTGCAGTCCCGCGGCAGCGCCCCCGAAATCGCGAAGAAGCTCAAGGTGCACCCGCAGACCGTCCGGTACCGCATGCACCAGCTGATCGATCTGTTCGGCGACCGGCTCAACAACGCCGACGACCGGCTCGACATGGAGATCGCGCTGCGTGCGGAGGCACTTCTCGGTTCCTGACTCCCTTCAACGACGAGGTGAGCCATGACGGGATCGCCCGTCGAGACGGCCTTCGGGCCGATGCTGAGCGGTGACGGCAGGCCCGGGCAGCTGTGGGCCATGCTCCCCCGCGAGCTGGCCGCGGTGTTCCGGCCGCGGCTGCTCGACGTCGCCGACGAGGTGCTGCGCGAGATCCAGCGGACCATCCCGGACTACGCGCGGCCCCTCGACGGCGCGTTCGGGAAGGCGCTGCGGGCCGGCGTCCAGGCGGCGATCCTGCAGTTCATCGACCGGATCGCCGCGTCGGGACCGCTGCCGGACGAGCGGCGCAAGGTGTTCGTCGGGCTCGGCGTGCACGAGCTCGCGCAAGGGCGCAACCTCGACGTCCTGCAGGCCGCGTACCGGGTGGGCGCGCGGGTGACGTGGCGGCGGATGGCAGAGGTGGGGACGCGGGCGGGCGTGCCGTCGGCGACGCTGTGTCTGCTGGCCGAGGCTATTTTCGCCTACATCGACGAGCTGTCCGCGCTGTCGATCGCGGGACACGCGGCGGCCCAGGCGCGGGCGGCGGGCGCGCTGGAACGGCGGCGGCGCCGGCTGCTGGACCTGCTGCTGGCGGACCCGCCGTCGCCGTCCAGGACGGTGCAGGAGGCCGCGACGGCGGCGGAGTGGCCGTTGCCGCACCGGCTCGTCGCGGTGGCGCTCGACGGGCCCGCCGACGTCACCGGCTTGGGCGCGCTGGAGGACCTCGAAGACGGCACCCCGCGCCTGCTGTTGCCGGCGCCGGCGGACCGGAGCGCGCTGACCGAGGCCCTGGCCGGCCACCGGGCGGCGGTGGGGCCGCCGGTCCCGCCGCGTCAGGCGGGTCGTTCGCTGGCGACGGCCCAGGAGGCGCTGCGGCTGGTGGCCGCGGAGGTCCTCCCGGACGAGCCGCTGACCTGGTGCGAAGACCATCTGGCGACGTTGTGGCTGCGCAAGGAGCCGTTCCTCGTGACGGAGGTGTCCCGCCGCCGCCTGGCCCCGCTGACGGCGTTGACCCCGAAGCAGTACAACCGGCTCGCGGGAACGCTGCTGGCCTGGCTGGAGACGTGCGGCAACGTCCGCGAGGTCGCCGACCGCCTCGCGATCCACCCCCAGACGGTCCGTGCCCGCGCCCAGGAGCTGGAAACCCTCTTCGCGGACCACCTCCGCAACCCGGACGCCCGCTTCGAGATGATCCTCGCCCTCCGCGCCACCCTCCCCTGACCCCCGTGTCGACCCCTCAATCACGCGTGTCGACCCCTCAATCACGACCGAAGCCCCTTGCCGCCCGGACAGCCCGAGGCGGGGCGGGGCATCTCTGTGATCAGAGGGGCATCACTCGTGACTGGAGGGGCGACACGCGTGATTGGAGGGTCGACACGGTCAGAGGGTGGAGAAGTAGGGACGGGGGAGGTCGGGGAGGCGGGGGGTGCCGAGCTGGACGATCGTGGCCGGGAGGCCGCGGGAGCGGCGCCAGGCGGCGAACGCCTCGAGCCAGGCGTCCGCCGTGGCGCGGGAGGTTTCGCCGGGGGCGCCGAACAACGCCGCGGCCGACGTGGCCAGGAGCCACCAGTCCGGCGGGGTGTCCGCGGTCGCCTCGTGGAGGCGGCGGGCGCCCAGGACGCCGCGGTGCCAGGCGGCCGACGGGTCGTCGGTGAGGACGCCCGCCGCGTGGATGATGCCCCGCAGCGGCAGGCCGTCCGCCGTGGCCGCCGTGACCAGGCGCTCCGCGACGCCGGGCTCCGTGATGTCGCCGGGGACCACCACCGCGCCGGACGCCCCCGCGGACGGTCCACAGAGGACGATCCGGGTGGCCCCCGTGCCGGCCAGCCACCGCGTGGCCGCCGGTCCGAGGCCACCGGTGACGACGTACGCGCCGGGCCCGGTCGGCACTTCGACGGCGAACGGCACCCGCGTAAGCCTGGCCGCGTACCGGACGTCGTGCCGCCAGCGGACTTCGTCGTCCGGCGCGTCCGACCGCAGTTCCCGCGCCAGGGCGTCCACATCGGACCGCGTGTCGAAGTCGACCAGGCTCGCCCGCAGCTGCGGCCGCTCGAGGGCGAGCACCCGCACCAGCCCGCGCAGGCACGCCAGCCCCGGCTCGCCGCCGCCCTGCGTGACCAGGTGGAACCGGACACCGAAGCCGAGGCGCGCGACCACCGACCGCACCGACAGCAGCAGTTCCTGCGCGGCCTCGGGATCGTGGTAGGCGTAGGGCGACCCGGTCAGGTAGACGACGCCGCGCACCGGCCGTTCGGTGAGGAACCCGGGCAGCTCGTCGAGGTCGTCGCGCGGCAGCGACAGCGCGTCGTCTCCGGCCGCGGCCAGCGCCAGTGCCAGCGCGACGGCCCGGCCGAGCGCGGCCGGGTGCTCGTCGGTGAGCAGCAGCCACGCGCCCGGCCCGGGCGGGACCACCGGCGGCAGCGGCACTTCGGGCCACATCACCTCGAACGACGAGGTGGCGAACGGGACGCCCGGCGACAGCGCCCGCTCCACCGGCCCGGTCACCACAGGCCGTCCCCGATGGAGGACTGCAGCACGACGACCCGGCGCAGCGTGAGCCCGTGCCGCGCCGACACCGCGTGCCGCACCGCCCGCTCGACCTCACCGCGCGGCGGGACGACGCCGTCGGCCAGCTCGAGCACCACCACGGCCTGGCCCCCGGGAACGGCGAACGCCGACGCCGCACGCGGCCGGATCGCCGGGTGCGCCTGCTCGGCCGTCGCCTCGAGGTCCTCCGGCCGGTGCCCGGCGACGAAGTTCCGGCCGGTGACGCACAGCTCGCCCGCAGCGTTCAGAAAGCCCTGGTCACCGGTGCGCAGCCACCACCGCGGCTCGTCGTCGCCGAGGATGAGGGCGCAGAAGACCCGCGCGGACTCCTCGGGCCGCCGCCAGTAGCCACGGGCGACGTTGGGCCCGCTCACCCAGATCTCGCCGACGTCGCCCGCCGGCACCCGCCGTCCGGCGCGGTCGACGATCGCGACCCGCTGGCCGGCCGGGTGTCCACAAGCGACCAGAGCGGTCGCTTCGGCGACGACGTAACACCCCGTCAGCGCGTCGGGAGCGGACTCGTCGTGCACCACGGGCCGGCCGGTGACGATCGGCAGGGCCACCCCGAGCACCAGCCCCAGCGGGTCGCTCGGCGGCCGGCTCACCACGGCGGTGTGCCCCAGCGCCTGAGCCGCCTGCCGGGCGTTGGCCAGCACGTTCGCGTGCGTGACCATCACCCCGCCCGGGTACTGCAGGTAGGCGACGTCCGACGGCGTGACCGGGACTTCGGCGAAGCCGGGAGCGTCCGGGACGGTGTCCACGGCGAGCACCCGGTGCCCGCAGGTGTCCAAAGTGGCCAGGAACCGCCGGATCGCGGGCACGGTGGCCGCGGTCGCCAGCACGATCGACGGCTCGGCGTCGGCGAGGACGCTCGCCCGGCGCTCCGGCCCGGCGGGGATCGCGACCAGCCCGGCCCGCAGCACGCCGAGGAACGCGACGACGTGGTCCGGTGACGGCTCGATGAGGATCGCCGCCCGCTGCCGCGGCTCGGTGACCCGGCGCAGGGCGGCGGCGACGGCGGTGACCCGCCGGTCCAGCTCGGCCCAGGTCAAGGTGACCGCCGGCCGGGCCCAGGTCAAGGCCGGCGCCGAGCCCGCCGCCGCGGCACGGCCGGCCAGCAGCTCGGAGAGGGTCATGGGGTCCTCGCGCATGCTCAGGCCGCGGCCATCCCGGTGACGCGCCACTTCCCGGCGACGCGCTCGGCCGTGACGCTCAGCTGGGCGGCGCCGCTGCTGCGCTGCCCGTCCCCTCTCGTGCCGGTCTGGTCGAGGAACACCAGCAGCGCCGCCCGATCACCGTCCAGGAGCTTCACTCCGGACGCGACGGCGGTCGACGTCACGACCAGCTTCTGCTCGGCAGCCAGCTTCCGGACCTGGCCGAAGAGCTGTTCGTACTGCGCGAGCGCGGGCCCGGTCAGGACGTCCTTCGCCGCCTGCTCGCTCTTGGCCGGATCGTCGTAGCGGTAGGAGAAGACCGTGCCGAGCGCGGCGCTGACCTGCTTCCCGGCTTCGGCCGTGCCCGCGACATCGGAAAGCGCGCTGTTGTGCGCGACGACGGCGTTCGTGCTCCGCGCTTCGAGCGTGAACCACACCGCGAGCCCCGCCATGACCACGGCCACCACCGCGAGCACCACCGTCACCCGCCGCCGTGGCCCGGGGGTCGTGAGTGGTAAGGCGGGTTCTAACCCTTCCAAACACTCACGAGGGTCTGGGTGCCGGCGGCCGGCGACCTTCACGGGACGCTTTTTCGTCGCTGTCTTCACGGTGCCTCCCCGACGGGAACCTGGCCGAGGCCGGTGACGCGCCAGCCGTCCGGGCCGCGGGTCAGCTCGGCCTGGAACCGGTTGCGCTTGGTCACGGCGTCCCCGCCGTCCGGCGCCACGATCAGCTCGACCGAGGCGATCAGCTTCGCCGTCCCGGCGCCGGTGTCCACTTCGGTCACCGCCGCGTCGGTCACCTTCCCGGTGGTGACGGTCTTCGCCTGGGCGATCCGGTCGAGGCTGCCCTGGCGGTCGGCCGCGAGCTCGTCGTGCAGCGCGCCGCCGGAGAGGTCCAGCCAGTGCTGGTACCCGGGCGCGGCCTGCCGGTAGTCCAAGGTGGTCAGTCCGGTGACCGCCGTCCGGCCCGCCTCCAACGCCTCCTCCCGGACGACCGCGCGGGCAACGCCGTCGTCGTGCGCCGCCTGCCACCAGGTGAAACCCGACCAGCCGGTGGCGACGGTCGCCAAGACCGCGACCACCCACGCAAGAATCCTCACGGCCGTCCTCCCGGTGCGTTCTGCGAGCCCCGCACGTTCGTCGGGTCGCCCTTCGGCAGCGCACAGCGCGCGGCCGTGTTCAGCGGGCGGACCGACGTGTCGAGGCCGTTGCGGTACGGCGTCGTGTACCCGGTGGTGCACGGCGGTGGGTCGAAAAACGTCAGCGAAAGTCCGATGTGGACGCCGTCCGGCCGCACGATCGCGCCCGCCGCCGCGACCGCCTGCGGCGCGGTGATCAGCAGCTGCCGGATTCCGTTCTGACGTGCTTCCAGGACGTCCGCGGTGGTCAGCAGGTTCGCCAGCAGCACCCCCAAGTTCGGACCGGAGTCGCGGATCAGCGCGCCGACCTCGTTCGCGGCCGCGGGCACCGCCGGGATCAGCGTGCGCAGGTCGCCGTCGGACTGCTTCAGCGTCGAAGCCAGGAGTTTCGCGTTGGCGCCGAACTCGCGGATCGCGCCGGCCTGCTGCACCTGGGTGTCGAGCACGGTGTGGGCGTCGGTGACGAACCGGGTCAGCGGCGCGACGTGCGCGCTCGCCGCCTGCACGAACTCGATGCCGCGGCCGACGAGCTGGTCCAGTGCCGGGCCGGCGTCGGACGTCGCGTTGTACAGCTCGTCGACGACCGTCCGCAGCGCGGGTTTCGGCACCGAGTTGGCGAAGGAGTCCACTGTCGACAGGACGATGTCGACCGGCAGCGGGATCTTCGTGTCGGCTTGGGTGAGCACCGAGCCGTCGTGCAGCTTCGGCCCGCCGTCGGTGCGCGGCCGCAGGTCGACGTACTGCTCCCCGACGGCCGAGCGGTCCGCGACGACGGCTTCGGTGTCGGCCGGGACGGGTGCGGTGCCGGAGTCGATCTCGAGGTCGGCTTCCATTCCGGCGGGCGTGAGCCGCAGCTCGCCGACGCGGCCGATCGGCACCCCGCGGTAGGTGACCTCGGCGTTGGTGAAGATGCCGCCGCCGGTCGGGAACTGCGCGGTCACGGTGTAGCCGCGGTCGAAGAAGACCTTGTCGAGGCCCGCGTAGGTGGCTCCGACGTAGGCGACGCCGACGACGGCGATGACGACGAAGATCGTCACCTGCGCGCGCACGAACCGGGTCAGCATCAGTGGCCTGCTTTCAGGAACCCGTTGAGGTAGTCGCCGCGAATGGTGTCTAAGGCGGCGTCCGGGAACGGGAAGGTGAAGACCATCTCCATCGCTTTCGGCAGCTTGTCGCCGGAGTCGGCCAGCCGTCGCAGCAACGGCTCCAGCGCGCGGAGGTCGGCGACGAGGTCGTCCTTGCTGCGGTTGACCGTGTCGACGGCGACCGAAGTCAGCCCGTCCAGCGACTCCAGCATCCCGACCAGGGCTTCCCGCTGTTGGTTGAGGACGCCGATGCCGGGGGTGAGGCCGTTCAGCGTGGTGGTGATCCGGTCGGTGTGCGCGTTCAAGGTCGTCGCGAGCTTGTTGACGCTCTCGATGGCCCGGGTGATCTCGTTCCGGTGTTCGTCGAGGCCCTGCACAAAGCTGTCCAAATTAGACAGCAGAGAACGCGCCGCGGTCTCCTTGCCCCCGAGGGCGTCGTTCAGCTCGTGGCTGATGTTCTGGACCTGCGCGACACCACCACCGTTGAGCAGCAGCGACAGCGCTCCGAAGACCTCCTCGATCTCGGGCGTCAACGTCGACCGGTCCAGGGGGATGGTCGCGCCGTCGAGCAGCCGTCCCGACGGCGTCGCGTCGTCCGGCGGGGCGAGCTCGACGAACTTCTCGCCGAGGATGCTGGCCTGCCGCAGCCGGGCGACGGCGTTGGCCGGCAGGTCGACGTCGCCGTTGAGCAGCAGCTCGACGACCGCGCTGCGGGAGTCCGGCGCCAATTCGACCTTGACGACCTGGCCGGCCGGGACGTCGTTGACCTTGACGCCGGACTGCGGCACCAGGTCCAGGACGTTCGTGAAGCTCGCGGTCACGTGGATCGGGTGGTCGCCGAGCGCGGCGCCGCCCGGCAGCGGGATGTCGTAGACGCTCACGCCGCTGCCGCAGCCGGTGGTGACCAGCGCGAGGGTGACCACCGCGGCCAGCTTGACCAGGGATTTCATTTCGGCTCCGCGAATTCGAGGAGGTTGCCGCGGCCGTCGATGGTGCCGTTGGCCTGGTCGTAGGCGCCCAGAAGGTTCGTCAGGGCGTTCGGGGCCGCCTGCAGCGCTTCGGCGAGGGAGTCCTTCTGGTTCACGAGCACCTTCGTGACGTCGGCCAGCTTGTCCACATCGGACTGGACCTTGCCGCGGTTGTCCTTGATGAACCCCTGCACGACGCTCAGCGCCTGGGTCAGCTCGGTCAGCGCGCCGGAGAACTGGTCGCGCTGGTCGGCCAGCACCTTGCTCAGCGAAGCGATCTGCGAAATGGCCTGCTTCACCTGGCCGTCGTTGGCCGCGAGCATCGCGGTGAACTTGCTGATGTTGTCGACGGAACCGAACAGGTCGTCCTTCGAATCGCTCGCGGTGCGGGCGAACTCGCCGAGGTTCTTGATCGCGGTGCCGATGGTCTGCCCGGTGCCGTTCAGGTAGTCCGCCGACCGGGTCAGCACCTCACTGACCGCGCCGTCCTTGTTGGCGCCCTGCGGCCCGAGCGCCGACATGAGCTGGTTGAGGCTGTGCAGCAGGTCGTCGACCTCGACCGGCGTCGCCGTGCGCTCCCGCGGGATCGAAGCGCCGTCGGCCAGCTGCGGCCCGCCGCGGTAGACCGGCGTGAGCTGCACGTACCGGTCGGCGACCAGGCTCGGCGTGATGACTACGGCCCCGGCGTCGGCGGGCAGCGCCACCCCGGGCCGCAGCGTCATGGTGACCTTGACATCGGTGCCGTTCGGTTCCACTTTGGACACCGAGCCGATGGCGACGCCGAGGACGCGGACGTCCGAGTTCGGGTAGATACCGACGGCGGCGGTGAAGTACGCGGTCAGCTTCCGCTCGGCCGGGGCGGTCACCACCGGCCAGGCGGCCGACACGACGAGCGCGAGGACGACGCCGAGCGTGAGGGCCCGCAGTCTCGTCCGCCGCCGCGCCGCCGCACCCAGGTCGATCAGCTGGTGGGCCATCAGCGTCCCCCGTTCTTCGGTGGCTGGCAGCTGCCCGGCGTGGTGCCGGTGGGGATCAGCCCGCAGATGTAGGTGTCGATCCACCGGCCGTTGCCGACGGCGTTGCCGAGCAGCCGGTAGAACGGCCCGGCCAGGCGCAGGCTGTCCTCGAGCTTCCCCTGGTTCCGCTGGAGCACTCCGGCGACGCGGTCGAGCTGGTCGAGGGCCGGTCCCAGGGTCTTCTGGTTCTCCGCGACCAGCCCGCGCAGCTGGATCGAAAGGTTCTTGAT
This sequence comes from Amycolatopsis plumensis, assembly GCF_042652605.1. NCBI lineage: Bacteria > Bacillati > Actinomycetota > Actinomycetes > Pseudonocardiales > Pseudonocardiaceae > Amycolatopsis > Amycolatopsis plumensis. The sequence continues at coordinate 891,865 of NZ_JBHSJY010000001.1, forward strand.
GCCGGTGAACAGCTTCGCGATGGCGTCCTTGCGGGCGTTGAGCTCGGTGAGCAGCGTGTTGCCGTCGCGGATCAGGGCCTGGATCTGGTCGGACCGCTGTCCGAGCGTCTTCGAGACCTGGTTGGTGTTCTGGAACAGTTTGACCAGCTCTTCGTCCCGGGAAGCCAGCGTTTGCGACAGGGCCGCGATCCCGTTGAAAGCCGTCTTGACGTCGCTGGGAGCGGACGCGCCGAGCGTGTCGGACAGCACCCGGAACGCCTGCGCGAGCTGGTCGGTGTCGATGGCGCCGACCGTGCTCGCCAGGTCGTTGAAGACCGCGGTGACGTCGTAGGGCGAGCTCGTGCGCTCGGCCGGGATGGCCTGGTCCGGGTTCAGCTCGGCGTTGCCGACCGGGTCGAGCACCAGGTTCTTCTGGCCGAGCAGCGTCTTGATCTTGATCGCCGCCGTGGTGCGGTTGCCGACCCAGGTGTCGCGGACCCGGAACAGCACCTCGACGTGGTCGCCGGCCAGCCGGACGTCGGTGACCTCGCCGACCTTCACCCCGGCGACGCGGACCTCGTCGTTCGGCTTGAGCCCCGCGGCCTCGTGGAACTCGGCCCGGTAGGTCGTGCCGCCGCCGATGAGCGGCAGGTCGTCGGAGAAGAAGGTTGCGCTGCCGATCAGGGCCATGACCAGCGCGGTCGCCGCGCCGACGGCGATCGGGTTGCGGCTGCGGAACGCTTTCACCGGCACCTCGCAGCCGTCACGGGGATGCCCGGTGGCGGACCGCCCGGTGCCGGTTTCGCGTCGGTCTGGACCGAACACAGGTAGAAGTTCGCCCACGAGCCGTAGGAGAAGAGCGTGCCGATCCGGTCGAGCTTCTTCGGGAGGTTGTCGATGAACTGCTGGAACACCGGGGTGTTGTCGGCCAGGTTCTTCGACAGGTCGCCGAGCGCGGTGATGCTGTCCTTGAGGGGCTGACGGCCCTGCTCGAGCAGCCCGGCGGTCGCCGTGGTCAGCTCGCCGAGGCCGCCGATGGCCTGCCCGATCGGCTTGGCGTCCGCGGCGAGGCCGGTGACCAGCTGGGCGGTGGTGTCGACGAGCGTGTCGAACTGGTCGCCCTGGGCGTTCAGCGTGTCGAGCACGGTGTTGAGGTTGCCGATCACCTGGCCGATCAGCGCGTCCTTCCCGGCCAGCGTCGAAGTCAGTGACGCCGTGTGCCGCAGCAGGCTGTCGATCGTGCTGCCCTCCCCCTGCAGAACCTGAATGATTTCGAACGACAGCTGGTTGACGTCGTTCGGCGACAGCGCCTGGAAGAGCGGTTTGAAGCCGTTGAACAACGCGGTGAGGTCGAGCGCCGGCCTGGTCCGCTCCAAGGGGATCTGCGCGCCTTCGGCGAGCGTCGGCGAAGTGTCGGTGGCACCGGGGTCGATCGAGAGGTACCGCTGGCCGACCAGGTTGCGGTAGCGGATGGTGACCGAGGCCGCCGCGGTGAGCCGGTGCGCGCGGCCGACCGAGAACTCGACGTCGGCGAGGCGGTGTTCGACCACCCGCACCGAGTCGACCTGGCCGATCCGGACCCCGGCCATCCGCACCTCGTCCCCGCGGTTGACCGAGGTGGTGTCGGTGAAGCGGGCGGTGTAGCCGATGGTCGCGCCGACGTTCGAATTGGCGATGGTGACCGCCAGCACGGCGGTGGCGGCCGCGGTGACCAGGAAGAAGATCAGGCCCTTGACGGCGGGGCCGGCAATGCTCCTCATCGGACGGTCACCTCAGTCCCGCGCAGCGCCGGTCCGATGAGGACGCTGCTCCAGTCCGGCACCTCACCCAGCGTCGGCCGCAGCAGTTCCGCGACCAGCCGCCGCTCGCCGGGCGAGTTCGCGGGCCCGAGGTCGCCGTCGGCCGGGCCCGCGGCCGCCGCGCCACCGCCGTAGCACTTCGGGCCGCCGGTGGCGTCGAACCGCGGGTTGTCCCGGCCGGGGACGTACTTCTCGCGCGGGTCCTGCACGGTGAGCGTGACGTGCAGGCCCGGCTCGTTCGTGCCCTTGCCGAGGGCCTTCTCCATCAGCGGCTTGAGCCGGTTGACCGCGTCGAACAGGCACGGGAACTCCGGCGAGTAGCGCGCCAGCAGCTCCAGGGTGGGCCGGCTCGCCGCCGAGACGCCGATGAGGTTGTCCTTGTTCTTGCGCAGGAACTCGTTCAGGTGCCCGGTGGCGCTGGTGACGCTCGAGTAGAGGTTGTCCAGGTCCGCGCGGGTGTCCACAATGGTCTTCGCGGTCGTCGACAGGTCGCTCAGCGCCTTCAGGATGTCCGGTGCGGCTCCCGTGTAGACGTCGGCGGCGTTCGCCAGGCCGGTGATGTCGGCCTTGAACTGCGGCATCAGCGGGTTCACCTGCCCGAGGAGGTCCTGCAGCCGGACGATGCTGTCGCCGAGGGGCTTCCCGCGGTTGTCGAGAGCCTGGGAAATCGCGCCGAGCGAGCTGTTCAGCTTCTGCGGCTGGACCGCGCGCAGCAGCGGCAGCAGGTCGCCGAGCACCCGTTCCAGCTCGATGGCGTTGGTCGAACGGTCCTGGGCGATCACGGCACCGGCCTGGAGTTTCCCTTGTGGACTGTCCGGCAGCACGAGGTTGACGTACCGCTCGCCGAACACCGTCTTCGGCAGCAGCCGCGCGGACACGTTCCCCGGCAGCAGGCCGATCTTCGCCGGATCGAGCGCGAGATCGATTTCGGCGCCCGCACGGGTGCTGCGCACCGCCCGGACCTCGCCGAACGGGACACCCTTGACCTTGACCTCCGCGGTCGGCGCGAGCTGGTTGCCGAGGCGGTCCGCCCGCAGCGTCACCAGTTCGGCGTCGTCGAAGTCCTTGTCGTAGATGGCCACCGCGAGCCAGCCGAGCAGGGCCAGCACGCCGAGGAAGGCGACCCCGGCGAGCTGCGTGCGGAACCGGCTCATCCGGACACCTTCACCGTGGTCGTCGCGCCCCAGATGGCCAGCGAGAGGAAGAGGTCGAGCACGCTGATCAGCACGATCGACGTCCGCACGGCCCGGCCGACCGCGACGCCGACCCCGGCCGGGCCGCCACTCGCGCGGTAACCGTAGAAGCAGTGCGTCAGGATCACGCCGACGCTGAAGACCAGCACCTTGCCGAACGACCACAGGACGTCGCCGGGCGGCAGGAACAGCGTGAAGTAGTGGTCGTAGGTGCCGCCGGACTGTCCGAAGAAGACGACCGTGGTGAGCCGCGAGCCGAGGTAGGAGATCAGCAGGCCGATGACGTACAGCGGGACGATGGCGATGAACCCGGCGACGATCCGGGTGGTGACCAGGTACGGCATGCTCCGCACGGCCATCACCTCCAGCGCGTCGATCTCTTCGGAGATCCGCATCGCCCCGAGCTGCGCGGTGAAGCCACTGCCCACAGTGGACGACAGCGCCAGCCCGGCGACCAGCGGCGCGATCTCGCGGGTGTTGAAGTACGCGGTCAGGAAGCCGGTCATCGCCGAGATGTTGATCTGGTTCAGCGCGCTGAAGCCCTGCAGGCCCACCGTGACGCCGGTGAACACGCACAGCCCGACCATCACGCCGATCGTGCCGCCGATCACCGCGAGCGCGCCGCTGCCGAACGTCACTTCGGCGAGCAGCCGCACGACTTCGCGGAAGTAGCGCGTGACGGCGAGCGGGACGGCCGCGAGCGCGCGGACGTAGAAGAGCAGCTGGTCGCCGAGGTCGAACAGCCGGTCGCCGGGTTTGCCGAGGATGGCCACTCAGGTTCCCTTCGCCGGGACGAGCTGCAGGTACAGCGCGGTGAGCACGGTGTTGACGAAGAACAGCAGCAGGAACGTGATGACGACGGACTGGTTGACGACGTCGCCGACACCCTTGGGGCCGCCCTTCGGGTTGAGGCCGCGGTAGGCCGCGACGACCCCGGCGAGGTAGCCGAAGATGACGGCCTTGATCGAGCTGACGACCAGGTCCGGCAGCTGCGCGAGGGCGTTGAAGCTGGCCAGGTAGGCGCCGGGCGTGCCCCCCTGCACGATCACGTTGAAGAAGTAGCCGCCGAGCACGCCGACCACGCTGACCAGGCCGTTCAGCAGCACGGACACCCCGACGGCGGCCTGCACGCGCGGCACGACCAGCCGCTGGATCGGCGAGACGCCGAGCACCTCCATCGCGGCGATCTCCTCGCGGATGCTGCGCGCGCCGAGGTCGGCGCAGATGGCGCTGCCGCCCGCGCCGGCGATGATCAGCGTCGTCACGATCGGGCTGGCCTGCTGCACGACGGCCAGCACGCTCGCCGCGCCGTTGAACTGCTGGGCGCCGATCTGGCTGGTGAGCGAACCGAGCTGGAGCGAGATGACCGCGCCGAACGGGATCGAGACCAGGATCGCCGGCGTGATGGACACGCTGGCGATGAACCAGAACTGCTGGACGAACTCCCGCACCTGGTACGGGCGGCGGAGCATGGCGAGCAGGACGTCGAGGCCCATCGCGCACATCCGGCCGAACTCACGCAGGCCGTTCGCGGCCTTCTGCGGCGCTTCGCTGAGGAACGTCGTCATGGCTGCTTGCACCCGGTGCTGAAGCAGCGCAGCTGGAGGTTCGAGACGAAGGTGTTACCCGGGCCGGAAACCAGGCCGGTGAGCAGCCGGCTGACGTCCTCGTGCCCGACGCACCCGGCGAATTCCGGCGTGGTGAAGGTCGACGTCACCTTGACCGGCGGGGCGGGCAGCGAAATCGGCACCAGCGCCTTGATGGTCACCGCCGCGGGCTGGGCGGTCCGGCAGTCGGGGCCGACGTCGAGCGGTCGTCCGTCCACTTCGACATCCGAAAGCTTGATGAACACCTTGGCGGTCACGTCCGTGTCGGCGCAGATGTTGGTCTGGGTGGCCTTGCAGTCCTTGTCTTTTCCCGTGTGGACGGTCGCGGTCCCGGCGGCGTCGCCGTCCGGGACGATTTCGACCCGGCCGGTGGTGGCCATGAACCGGAACGCGACGAAGTAGCCGTTCGTGGGCGGGATGGTCAGCTTGCCGGTGATCGGCACGGTGCTCGTGAGGCCGCCCAGCGCGCCGTCGAAGGTGCCCGGCGGGAAGACGACGTCGGACCCGAGCTTGGCCACGTGGCTCGTGGTCGGCTGCTGCGCGTCCCCGAGGGTGAAACCGAAGGGGATCTGGGTGGCCGCCTGCACCGCCGGGGCGTTCTCGCCCGGCGCGGCTTGCGCGGCGCCGAGCGAGAACGCGGCCACTGCCAGCACGAGCGGCAGGGAAAAGCGGATCAGCTTCATCGAGTTCATTTCTTGGTGAGGGTCACGTCCAGCTTGTTGCCGGGGCCGGAGGTGATGCCGGTGATCAGGCCGGTCAGGAAGCCGCAGCCGGTGAACTGCGGGATGCCGTAGGTGGCGGTCAGCTTGCCGCCCTTGAGCGGGTCGAAGCCGGGCGCCGAGACGAGCGGCACGTCCGCGGGCTTGACCGTGTGGCACGACTTCGACGACAGGATCGGGAAGCCGAACACGCGGACCTTGGTGAGCTGGACGTCGACCTGCGCGTTCGCCTTGACCGCACCGGCGGTGAGGGTGCCGGTGATCGCGCCGACCTGGTTCAGCTTCACCGTCGCGGACGCCGGGATGAAGCCGAGGACGCGGAAGTTCACGTCCGACTTCGGCAGCGCGAGCTGGGCGCCGAACTTGCCGGAGGCCGCGTCGAGCTTGGCGTCCAGGGTGCCGGGACCGAGGGGCAGCGTGGCGTGCAGCTGCTTGAGCTCCGACTTGCCCTTGACCGAGTACTTGACCTCGATGCCGCCCGGCGGGTTCGTCGGCGTGGTGCTCGGGGTTGTCGGCTGGGTGGTCGGGGTCGTCGGCTCAGTTGTCGGAGTCGTCGGCTCGGTGGTCGGAGTCGTCGGTTCCGTGGTCGGAGTCGTCGGCTCAGTTGTCGGAGTCGTGGGCTCCGTGGTCGGAGTCGTGGGTTGCGTGGTCGGGGTCGTCGGCTCGGTGGTGGGCGTGGTCGGCTCGGTCGTGGGAGTGGTGGTTTCCGTGGTCGGAGTCGTCGGCTCAGTTGTCGGAGTCGTCGGTTCCGTGGTCGGGGTGGTCGGCTCGGTAGTGGGGGTCGTCGGCTGGGTGGTCGGGGTGGTGGGCTCCGTGGTCGGCGTGGTCGGTTCCGTGGTCGGCGTGGTCGGTTCCGTGGTCGGGGTCGTCGGCGTGGTGGGCGTGGTGGGCGTGGTCGGCGTCGTGGGTGTGGTCGTGCCGCCCGCCGGCTTGATCTCGAACGTGCCCAGCTGCTGGTTCTGGCCCGGGACCGCGACGCAGTCCGAGGTGAACGTGCCGAGGTCGGTCGGCTGGCCGTCGGCGGTGCGCGGGGTCATCGTGGTGCTGAAGTTCCCGACCGTCACCGACGCGGTCCCCGGGCTGGGGAACGTCACCGCCGGCGCCTTTCCGCTGCTCTTGACGTGGAACGCGCCCGACGGCGGCACCGGCGTCGAGGCGATCGTCAGCGGCAGGTTCAGGTTCAGCGTCTTGTCGACCGGGTACTTGAGCACGGCCGCGGCCTTCGCCGAGCCGTCCAGCGAAGTCGCGCCGACCAGGGCGAGGCCCTCGGTGGCGGTCTCCGGCACGGTGACGTCGACGTCGAAGGTGATCGGGGTCGACGCGGCGCCCGCGACGGCGTTGTCCGGCAGGTTGGTGTCGATCTTCACCGACAGCACCTGGTCGCCGATCAGCGGGAACGGGCAGTTGTAGTTCAGCGTCAGGCTCACCGGCGCGGCCTGGCTCGGGCCCGCCCCGACCAGCGCGACGGTCGCGGCGACCGCCGTTGCGGTCGCCGCGGCCAGGCCGAAGGCGGGCTTTCTCGACTTCCACGAAAACTTCACGGGTCGTCACCTCGGGAAATGGGGGAATTTCGGCAAAGCTACCTCCGTGTTTCTGCGGGAACAAGCCACCGGCGATTCTTTGTCACGCGCAGGGGATAGCGCATGTCCGGAAGAGTCACGCAGGTCAGCCCTTGTCACGCGGGTGCGATCCGATTCCGCGAAATTGTCACGCGCACGGCGGATGGCGGCGGTCTTCTTGATCGACACGACCCGGTCCCGATACCTTTTACCCGGCAGGAAAGGAGCGGTCATGTCGCAACCGGTCATCGCCGTGACGGACCTGGCGAAACAGTACGGCGAAGTCACCGCGCTCGCCGGGATCAACCTCACCGTCGCCCGCGGCGCGGTGCTGGCGGTCCTCGGCCACAACGGCGCCGGGAAAACCACCCTGATCGACATCCTCAGCACCCGCGTCCGGCCGAGTGCGGGCACCGCCCGCGTCTGCGGCTACGACGTCGTGCAGCGCGGCCGCGCGGTCCGGCGGCGGATCGGCGTGACCGGGCAGTACGCCGCGGTCGACGACACGCTGTCCGGGCGCGGGAACCTCCTGCTGATCGCCCGGCTGCTGGGCGCGAAACCGCGGCAAGCGCTGGCGCGCGCCACCGAACTGATCGCCGCCTTCGGCCTCGAAGACGCGGCCGACCGCCCGGCCGGGACGTACTCCGGCGGGATGCGGCGGCGGCTGGACCTGGCCGCGGGCCTGGTCGGCGCGCCGCAGGTGCTCTTCCTCGACGAGCCGACCACCGGGCTCGACCCGGTGAGCCGGGCCGGGTTGTGGACGATCGTCGAGGGCCTCGCGGCGCGTGGCACCACCGTCGTGCTCACCACGCAGTACCTCGAGGAAGCGGACCGGCTGGCCGACCACGTCGTCGTCCTCGGCTTCGGGCACATCACCGTGTCGGGGACGCCGGCGCAGCTGAAGGCCCGGCTCGGCACCCGGACGGCGACGTGCACGTTCGGCACCGAACTGGCGTTGCGGCGTGCGGCGGATGCGGTGGCGCGCCTCGGTCTCCCGGCCGGCCGCGCCGGGCTGGTGCTCACCGTGCCGCTGTCCGGCCCGGGTGACATCCCGGTGGTGGTGCGCGCGCTCGACGCGGCGGGCGCGCCGCTGCGGGACCTGACGGTGACCGAGCCGACGCTCGACGACGTCTACCTTTCCCTGCACCGGGCGGCGTCGTGACGCAGCCCCGGCACCACGCCGCCGTCGCCGCGCTCGGTGATCCCACGGCCTGGCCGGAGTCCGGCTTCTGGACGCAGGTTCGCGTGCTCGCGACCCGATCGCTGCGCACGGCGTTCGGCGACCGCCGCCTGGTGTTCTTCGGCCTGCTGCAGCCGGTGGTGCTGTTGCTGTTGTTCAGCCAGGTGTTCAGCGGGGTCGGCGCGCTGCCGGGTGTCGCGGCGTACCAGGGTTACGTGAACTTCCTGGTGCCCGCGACCTTGGTCAACATCGCGATGACGACGGCGATGAGTTCGGGAGCGGGCCTGCTGGCGGAGATCTACGGCGGCTTCACCGGGCGGCTGCGCTGCCTGCCGATCTCGCTGTTCTCCGTCCTGGTGGCCCGGACGCTGGCGGATTCCGCGCGGCTGGGCGTCCAGCTGGTGGTGACGGCCCTGGCGAGCGTGGTCTTCCTGGGCTTCCGCCCGGCGGGCGGGGTACTGGGCCTGGGCTCGGCTCTGGTGCTGACGTTGGTGGTCGGCTGGTGCCTGAGCTGGGTGTTCGTGGCGATCACGACGTGGCTGCGCAAGGCGGAGACGCTGCAGGCGGCGTCGTTCGTGGTGATGTTCCCGCTGATGTTCTCCTCGAGCGCGTACATGCCCCTGGACACGATGCCGGCGTGGGTGCGCGCGGTCTCGGCGGTGAACCCGCTGACGTACGCGATCGACGCGACCCGGACGCTGGCCCTGGCCCGCCCGCTCGGCTGGTCTCTCGTGGTGGCGCTGCTGATCGCGGCGATGGCCGCGGTGGCGGGCGCCGTCCTGTCGGCCCGCACCTTCCGCGCCCGCACGTGATCAGAACGCCAACTCGCGTGATTGAAGAGCCAACTCCCGTGATCGAAGGGTCGACACGACCCCCGCGGCTGCCCAGGCCGTGTCGGCCCGCCAATCACGCGTGTCGACTCTTCAATCACGCGTGTCGACCTCTCGATCACGGGTTGGCGAGTGACTCCAGGTGGGTGGCGGCCTCTTCGGCACCACCGGCCGCTTCGAAGGACTCGCGGATCTTCTCCGCGCCCGGGCGGTACTGCTCCGCCGCCTCGATCGCCGCGCGGATGTCCGCCGCCTTCGCCCGGTCGAACCGCAGCCGGACGCCCGCCGAGGCCGCGGTCACCTGCTGGGCCAGCATCGACTGGTCGTCCCGGATCGGGGCGACCGCCAGCGGCACCCCGGCCGCCAGTGCTTCGCAGACCGTGTTGTGCCCGCCGTGGCAGACCACCACCGACGCCCGCGCGAACACCGCCACCTGCGGGATCCGCCGGGCCAGCAGGACACTTTCGCTGCTCAGCTCCCCGGACGGATCCACCACCAGCCCCCGCACCGACGGCATCCCCGCCAGCGCGTCCACGCTTTCGGCCAGGAACCGGGTACCCGCCGCACCGTTCGACGTCCCCAGCGTGACCACGACCAGCGGGCGATCGTCCACAAGGGACCACTCGCCCGAAGCCGCGGGCAGCACCGGCCCGACGTAGGCCACCGGCACCGCCGGCCGGGCCTCCCCCGCCAGCGCGCGGGTGGTGAACGCGAGCACCAGGTGCGGCGAAAACCGCAGGTCACCGAGCAGCACGCCGTGGCGGGCGCGCAACCCGGCCTGGAGCTCGGTCACCCAGGACGCGATCTTCGGCAACGACCCCAGCGGGTCGGCCAGCTCGGTCGACGTCGACGCCGAGGTCGCCCACGGCACGCCGCACCGGGCCGCCACCAGCGCTCCCGCCATCGCCTGCTGGTCGGCCACCACCACGTCCGGCGCGAACGAGGAGACCGCCGAAGCCACCCCCGGCACCATGGCGTCGGCCAGCGGCACCAGGTACGACTCCCACAGGTACTTCAGGGCCGCGAACCCGCGCAGCTCCGGCGGCCGCAGAGCCACGGAGAACGGTCCGGAGTCCCCGGCCGGGAACACCCGTCCGGAGACCAAAGCGGACAGCTCCGGCTCCGGACCGCACCAGGCCACCGCATGGCCACGCGAAGAAAGCACCGCGGCCACCCCGCGCAACGGCGCCACGTGCCCGGCCAGCGGCGGCACGACCAGCAGGAACCTCACGCCGCGTGCCGTTCGATCCACTTCAGCACCAGCTCGCGCACCTCCCGGTGCTGCTCCACCAGCACCGAATGCCCCTGCCCTTCGAACACGTGCAACTCGCCGTTCGGCAGCAGTGACGTCAACGCCTCGAGGTCGTCGGCCTGGTAGCCGTGACTGCCCAGGATGGACAGCACCGGGCAGCCGATTCCCGCCACCTGTTCCCAGGTGAGCAACGGCCCGAGCGGCACCTCCTCGGCCATCTTCGTCGACGTGATCCGCTCGGCCGCCAGCCGCGCCAGCCGCCGGTGGTGCGCGCTGAAGTTCGCTTCGATCCAGTCGAAGCTCTCTTCCACCTGCAGGAACCGCACGGTGTGCGCCAGGATCGCGCTCATCTTCTCCGCCCACACCTCGGTCGCGGGCTCGGACTCGATGCACACGATGCTGCGGACCCGCGAAGGATTCGCCACGGCGTAGCTGTAGGCCAGCGTGCCGCCGAAGCTGTTACCCACCAGGTGCACCGGCCGATCGACGCCGAGCTGCCGCAGCAGGTCGTCGAGGTCGGCGACGAAGTCCCCGAGCGTGTACCCGCGTTCCGGCCGCTCGGTCTTGCCGTGCCCGCGCAGGTCGTAGCTGATCACGTCGATGCCCGCGGCCGCGACCGGGGGCGCCAGCGTGAGGTAGAAGCTCGCCAGGCTGTCGGTGCCCATGCCGTGCAGGAACACCACGGTCTCGGTGCCGCCGGCGGGCACGAGCTGCACGTTCGTGCGCAGCCCGTTGACGGTCATCGTGGGCACGTGCGCTCCCCCACGAACCGGGCGATGTCGCCGACGGTCAGCCCGATGACGTCGTCCAGGTCCTTCTCCGCCAGGTACTCGGCGAGGTTGACGTCGGCGCCGAAGTGCTCGGACAGGATGCTGGCGAAGGTCACCAGGTCGATGCTCTCCAGCTGGAGGTCTTCGTGGAACGTCGTGTCCGGCGTGATCTCGATGCCGAGGACGTCGGCGTCGCCGACGAGCTCGGCGAGCAGCTCGGCGACGACGTCGAAAGTGGCGGACGCGTGGTCGATGGTCATGAAATGCTCCTGAGTCGTGCGATGGCGGTGTCGCCGTCCAGTTCGGCCGTGACGGCGAAGGGCGGCAGGTCCCGGTGCCGTCCGGACACCGTGCCGTCGTCGTGGACGCGGATTTCCGCCGGATAGAGGGGTTCACCGAGCCTTGCCCGGACGGCGTCCTTGACGGCGATCCGCGTCAGCAGCCAGCCGCGCTGCTGCCGCGGCGGGACGGCGGCGAACTCGGCGCGTTCGGACGCGCTGAGGTAGATCCCGGCGTAGATGTCCCGCGCGGCGACCGTCGGCCAGCGGTCGGTCACGGCGACCGAACCGTCGTCCCGCCGCTCACCCAGAAGGTGCTCCGCCGGGAACGCGTAGACGCGGTGGGCCGCGCGGTCGCAGGGGAAGCGGACGTCCCGCCAGCCCTCGATGCTCGCCAGGACCCGGCCGTCGAGGACCAGCTCGGCGTCCATCTCGAGGACGTCCGGCCGGGGCAGCCGGACCCGCACCAGGCATTCGAGCCGCGTTCCGGGCGCCGGTTCGGGGCCGTGCCAGGTCAGCCGGCCGATCGAGCGCGGGAACGCGAGCAGGTCGTCGGCCCGGGTGGCCATCAGCCAGCAGCCGAGCAGCTGGCCGACGTTGTCGAGCAGCCCGCCGGGCGCTTCCGGGACGACCAGTTCGCCGCGGATGTGCTGGGTGCCGAGGCCGGTCAGCCGGGCCAGGCCCTGGTAGGCGGGGCCGTGGAACATCTCGCGCCGGGCGTAGATCTCGGCCGCGCTCAGCGGTGGCGCGGTCTCCGGCCCGGGCACCCCGGCCCGCGGCGGCGGTGGTGTGCACGCTCCCAGCTCGACGGTCATCAGCGCGTACGGTCCGATCTCGACGGTCACGTGATCGTCCTCGCGGCTCATCGACAGCGGCACCTGCTGCGCCGGGGCGGCGATGAGCCAGCGGGAGAACACCGCGTCCCGCACCGCGACCGCCGTCGTGCCCGGCCAGGCGCGCTCGGCCGCCCGGCAGGCGAGGTCGACCAGGGTCGTCGCGGGCACCACCGGCCGGAAGTCCGACTCGTCGGGCCAGCCGTCGCGCTGCCGGAAGAACCGGTGGTCGCGCAGGTACGGCATGGCCGCCACCGAGACGTCCACAGTGGACTCGACGCGGCGGCGGGCGGCCGCGACGACGTCTGCGGCGGCCCGGCGGGTCTCGGTGAGCAAGGCGGTGAACTCGGCGACGATCGGGTCCGGCACGCCGGACGGCAGGCTCGGCTCGTCCAGCAGGCCGCGAGCCGATTCCCCCAGCGAAAGCAGGGCATTGCCGGTGGTGAGCCGGATCCGCCGCGGTTCCAGCGCCGCGAAGTCCGGGTCGCCGCCTTCGGTCCACAGCGCGGTCGCGAGGCGCCGCAGCTGCGCGAGCCCGGGCCGGGTGCCGGACGCGGCGGCGACGACCAGGTGCCGCCGCTCGCCCAGCGTGTCGGTGACGAACGAGCCGAGCTGACCGGCGCCGACCTGCACGAACACCCGGAACCCGGCGTCGTGCAGGGCTTCGGTCAGCTCCCGGAACCGGACCGGGCGCAGCAGGTGGTCCAGGTAGAGCCGGCGGACGTCCGCCGGGGCCGCCGGGTACGGTCGGGTGGTCGTCGCCGACCACACCGGCAGCGCCGGGGCACGCAAGTCCAGGTCCGCGACGAGCCGGGCGAAGGGCGCGAGGTGGGGCCGCATCAGCGGGGTGTGGAAACCGGACCGGAACGGCAGCGTGGTGGCCACGATCCCGGCGCCCCGGCACGTCGTCGCGAAGTCGGCGACGGCATCGGGCGGACCGCACACGATGGTCTGCCGCGCCGCGTTTTCGTGCGACACGACGAGTTCGCCGGGCAGCAGCTCGGCCACGCGCGCCGCCGGGGCGCCCAGCACGAGGTAGTCCGCCTCCGGCAGCGCGAAGCCGTCCGGCCAGTAGCGCGCCAAGGCGTCCGGCACCGCGGTGCACATCCCGGCGGCCTGCATGGCGGTCCACTCCCCGACGCTGTGCCCGGCCAGCGCGTCCGGCCGGATCGCCAGCCGCCGCAGGACGTCGTCGAGCAGCAGCCCGGCCGCCGACACGCTCGCCGCGCGGTCGAGCACGTTCGCCGTCGACCACCGTGGCCGGTCGAGGCCGAAGTGCCGGGCCACGTCGTCGAGGCATGGTTCGCCGCCGGCTTCCAGTCCCGGGTGGACGAACGCGGTCTTCCCGCCCGGCAGGAGGGCATCGACGCTGCACCACACGTCACCGGCGCCGTGCCACGACCGGCCCTCGGCCGCCACCTTGGCGACCACCCGGCGGGCGGCGGCGAGCTTGCGGTCGTCCGGGCTCACGATCCCGAGCCGGCACGGTCCGTCGCCCTGGCCGGGCCGGTCGAGCCGGTCCAGCAGCTCCGCCGGCGTGCGTGCGGCCAGGCGCAGCACGCGTTCCGGCTCGTCGACGCGGATCCGCCGCTTCGGCGCCGGATCGCCGGCTTCGACGACGACGTGGGCGTTGACCCCGCCGAAGCCGAACGCGTTGACCGCGGCCACCCGCGGCAGCGCGCCCCACGGCTCGGCCTCGGCCAGCACCCGGAACCGCGTCTTGTCGAGCAGCGGGTTCGGGTCGGCGCAGTGCAGGGTCGGCGGCAGGACGCCGTGGTGCAGGGCCAGCGCCACCTTGACCAGCCCGGCGACCCCGGCGGTCGGCAGCGTGTGCCCGATCATCGACTTGACCGAGCCGATCACCGCGCGGGGCCCGTCCGCCGGGCCGAAGACGTCGGCCACGGTGGTCAGCTCGGCGGCGTCCCCGGCGGGGGTCGCGGTGCCGTGGGCCTCCAGCAGCCCGATTTCCGCGGGATCGCGGCCCGCCCAGGCGCGGCGCAGGGCGAGGGTCTGCCCGGCGACGGACGGGCTGAGCAGGCCCGCGCCCCGGCCGTCACTCGACGTGCCGGTACCGCGGATCACGGCGTACACGCGGTCGCCGTCGCGACGGGCGTCGGCGAGCCGCTTGAGCACGACGATCGCGGTGCCCTCGCCGATGAGCATGCCGTCCGCCTCGCGGGACAGCGGGCTGATCCGCTGGCTCGGCGACAGCGCGCCGAGCTGGGTGAACAGGGCCCACAGCGTGTCGTCCTGGGTCTGGTGCGCGCCGCCCGCGAGGACGACGTCGCAGCGGCCGCGGGTCAGCTCGCCGATGGCCTGGTCGACGGCGACCAGCGAGGACGCGCAGGCGGCGTCCACTGTGTACGCCGGGCCGCCGAGGTCGAGCCGGTTCGCCACCCGGGCGGCGGCGAGGTTCGGGACCAGGCCGGCGGCGGTCTCGGGCCGGAACTCGCCGAGCGGTTCGAGCAGCGCGGTCCGCAGCCGCTCGAGGACGGCAGGCCCGGCCGAGGGCATCAGCTCGCCGACCGTGCGGGTGATCTGCCGGACGGTGCGGACCCGCTGGTCGAAGCCCCGCAGGCCGGGCGAGAGGTACCCGCCGCGGCCGAGCACGACACCGATCCGCTCCGGGTCGCCGAGCCGGCCGAGGCCCCCGGCGTCGCCGACCGCGGTCACCGCGACGGCCAGTGCCGTCAGCTGGTCCGGCTCGGTGCCGTCGAGGGACGTCGGCGGGACGCCGTGGGCGACGGGGTCGAAGTCCAGGGTGTCCGGGGTGAAGCCGCCGCGGCGGCCGGGGAACTCCGGGTCCCGGTGGTGCGGCGGGACTTCGGTGACGGCATCGACGCCGTTGACCAGGTTCCGCCAATACTGGTCCATCGTGGACGCGCCGGGCAGGAACACGCCCATGCCCACGATCGCGACCGGGGTCACCACAGCGACGCCGTGTACAGAACCGCACGGTCCGTGCCGTAGGCGAGTTCCCGCAGCAGGGCCGCGGTGGCCTCGGCCGGGTCGAGCAGGGCGACGTCGCGGCGTTCGTACTCGCGCGCCAGTTCCGGCGACACCATCCCCGCGTGGTCGCCGTCCGGCGCCCACGGTCCCCAGTGGACGGTCACGGCGCGGCCCGGCCAGGTCGTTCCCAGGGTTTCGAGCGCGTCGTTCGCGGCGGCGTAGTCGGTCTGGCCGCGGTTGCCGAGCACCGCGGCGATGCTGCCGAAGAACGCGACGAACCCGGGCTCGGCCTCGAGCGCGCCGAGCAGGGCACGTGCACCGTCCACTTTGGTCTCGAAGACGGTCCGGAACGACGGCTCGTCCTTGTCCGCCATGAGCTTGTCGTCGATCACCCCGGCGGCGAAGACGACGCCGTCGACCCGCCCGCCGAGGTCCTTGACCAGCCGGTGCACCGCGTCCGCGTCGCGCACGTCGATGCTGTGGTAGGCCGGGTTGCCGCCGGCCGCGCGGATCTCGTCGAGGGTCCGGCCGATCTCGCGCTGGGCCAGCACGGTCCGCACCCGGCGTTCGATGTCGGCGACCGGCCCGCCGCGGCCGGCCAGCACCGCGCGCATCGCCGTGGTATCCTGCGGCAGGTCGTCCGGTTCACCCGGCCACGGCGTTCGCCCGGCGAGCTCCAGCCGGCACCCGGAAGCGGCGAACGCGACCGCGGCGCGGGCGGTGATCCCGCGGGCCCCGCCGACGAGCAGCACGACGGAGTCCGGCCCCAGGCCCAGCGCGGCGAGTTCACCGCTGCCCGGACCGGCGCCGGAGTAGGCGATCGACGGCAGGTCCGCCGGCCGCGGCTCGATGGTGAAGCGGCCGGCGTTGTCGTGGCCGACGACCGGCGGGCCGTCGCTGAGGGCTTCGTCCACCAGCGTTTTCGCCACGTCCTGCGTGACCTCGACGAGCCGCGTCACGCCGTCGCGCTCCAACCCGGCCGACCGCACCAGGCCCCGGAGCCCCGGGACGGTGTCGGGCTCCGCCGCCACGAAGACGTCCCCTCGCAGGGCTTTGAGCTGGTTGAAGACCTCGGTGAGGTCGCGGGCGAACAGCACGGTGATGTCCGCGTCCCCGGTGACGACCTCCGCCCCGGCCGCGGCGAAGGCGGTCCCCACGGCGTCGTCCGGCGTGGCCACGGTTTTCCCGCGCAGCCGCCCGGGGTCCGAGTCCAACGGCACCGGGACCCGCTCGAGGCGGTATCGGCGCGGCGGGGCGGCGGGTGGTTTCGGCGTCAGCCAGCTTTCCAGGTGCGCGACGAGGGCGTTCGCCGTGCGGTCGCGGCTGAGCTGGTCGGTGCGGTCGTCGGCGGGCAGGCCGAGGCGGGACAGCAGGGTGCCGGCGATCTCGGTCCGCTTGATGGAGTCGATCGAGAGGTCGGCTTCGAGGTCGAGGTCGGCGGCGATCATGTCGGCCGGGTAGCCGGTGCGTTCGCTGATCACGCCGAGCACGGTGCTCATGACGTCGGCGGCTTCGGGTTCGGGTTCTTCCCGCGGGACCGGTACTTCGACGACAACCGGGGCCGGCAGCGGGGCGGCGGGTGCGTTGCCGAGGTAGCCGAGCATGACCTCGCGCTGCGCGGCGACGAGTTCGCGGGTGGTGCGCAGGAAGTCGGCGATCGCCTGGTCTCGGCCGGGCGCGGGCTGGGTCATGGCGGTACTCCGGATTCGTCGAGCCGGGGGCAGGGCGGGGGCAGCGGAGCCGGGCGCGCGGGCGGACCGCCCGTCGACGGCCCAGGCGGTGGGGGCGGGTCCGGGAGGCTTCGACCGGGCCAGCCGTTCGGTCCGGACGTCGACACCGGCTTCGGCGAGGGCCTTGAGCGCGGCCAGGAAGCCGGTGAGGTCCGGCCCGCAGGCGACGACGGTGTGCGGCCGATCGCCGAGGATGTCCTTCACCAGCCGGGTGAGGACGCGCCCGGGCCCGGCTTCGACGAAGATGCGCGCCCCGGCCGCGTACATGGCTTCGATCTGGTCGAGGAACCGCACCGGAGCCCCGATTTGCGCGGCCAGTTCACCGCGTACATCGTCTTGGTAGGGCTTCGCGGTCCGGTTGGCCCAGACGGGTTTCCGCGGGGGCTCGATTGCTTCTTCGTCGAGTGCCCGGGCGAACACCTCTCCCGCGGCGGCGACCAGCGGGCTGTGGAAGGCGCAAGCGACCGGGATCCGCTGGGCGGAGATGCCGGTTTCCCCGAGCCGCCGGACGGCGCGTTCGACGGCGGGGACGGGACCGGAGAGGACGACCTGCTCGGGCGCGTTGTGGTTGGCGACGACCACGTCGGGACCGATGAGGGTGGCGCTGAGCGCATCCCGGTTCGCTTTGACGGCGGCCATGGTGCCCGGTTGCGCGACCTCGGCGATGGCTCGCGCCCGGGCCCGGCTGAGGCGCAGGAGGGTCTCGGTGTCGAAGGCCCCGGCGACGGAGAGGGCGACGAGCTCGCCATAGCTGTGCCCGCCGAGGAAGTCGGGGTGCACGCCGACCTGGGCGAGCAGCCGGGCGACAGCGGTTTCGACGAGCCCGAGAGCAGGCTGGGCGACGCGGGTATCGGTGAGGGCGGCTTCTTGGGCATCGACGGCCTCGGCGCTGAAGGCGCGCGGCGGGAAGACCGTGGCGGCGATGTCGGGGGCGAGGCGGAGAAGCTCGGCGAGTTCGGGGAAGTGGACGAAGAGGTCGGCGAGCATGCCGGTGCGCTGGCTGCCCTGGCCGGGGAAGAGGAAGGCGATCTTGCCGGGGTCGGCGAGCGGCGCGCCGAACGCCGCCGCATCAGCTACGCCCGCGCCACCCCGCTCACCCAGCCCGGCGGCGGCCATTGGCCGCCCGGCGGCGCTCCCGGTGCCGGAGCCGCCCGTCTGCTTCTCCGCCACCGTGCGTTCCAGCTCCACCAGGGCCTGCTCCGCCTCCGGTGCCCAGTCCCGCAACCCGTGCCTGCGGTCCGGCGCCACCGGCGCCGCGCCCAGGACCGCGTGGAAGTTCGTCCCGCCGAAGCCGAACGCGCTCACCCCCGCCAGCCGGGCCGGGTTTGCCCAGGGCCGGGCCGCCGTCGTGAACGTGAACGGGCTCGCCGCCGGGTCCCAGGCGTCGTTCGGCTTGGTCAGCTGCAGCGTCGGCGGGACCACCTCGTGCCACAGCGCCAGTGCCGCCTTGATCAGCCCCGCCAGTCCCGCCGCGCACTTCGTGTGGCCGATCTGGCTCTTCACCGAACCCAGCACGCACGAACCCGGCTCCGCGCCGGCCTCGGTGAAGAAGCCGGTCAGCGTCCGCAGCTCCGTCGCGTCGCCCACCACCGTTCCGGTGCCGTGGGCCTCGACCAGCCCCACGTCCACAGGGGACACTCCCGCGTCCCGGTACGCCCGCTCCAGCGCGCGGCGCTGACCCTCCGGCCGCGGCGCCGTCAGCCCGAGCGCCTTGCCGTCGCTGGCCGCGCCGACGCCCTTGACCAGCGCGTAGATCCGGTCGCCGTCGCGCTCGGCGTCGGACCGGCGCTTGAGCACCAGGCACGCCCCCCCCTCGCCCAGCGCGATGCCGTCGGCCGCCGCGTCGAACGGGCGGCAGCGGCCCGTCGGGGACAGCGCCCCCGCCGAGGTGAACATCAGGTAGTCGTGGATGCCGTTGTGCAGGTCGACCGCGCCGCACAGGACCAGGGAGCTCGTTCCCGCGCGCAGCTCCTTCGCCGCCAGGTCCAGCGCGGCCAGCGACGAGCCGCACGCCGCGTCCACCGTGTAGTTCGCGCCGCCGAGGTCGAGCCGGTTCGCGATCCGGCCCGAGATGACGTTGGCCAGCGTGCCCGGGAACGTGTCCTCGGTCGGCTCGGGCAGCTGGGCGAGCAGTTCGTGCGGCACCTCGTCGAGGTAGCCGTCGAGCAGGGACCGCAGCGTGCCCGCGTTCGCCAGGTCGCCGCCCGCCTCCGCGCCGAACACGACACTCGTGTGCTCGCGGTCGAAGTCCCGGTCCGCGTACCCGGCGTCGGCCAGCGCACGCCGCGCCGTCTCCAGCGACACCAGCTGCGCCGGGTCGATGCTGCCCATCGCCGACGGCGGGATGCCGTATTCCAGCGGGTCGACGTCCAGCGCGGGCAGGAACCCGCCCCACTTCGACGTCGACTGTCCGAAGTAGACGTCCGGGTCCCAGCGGTCGCGGGGGACTTCGGTGACGGCGTCGTCGCCGCGGAGGACGGCGGACCAGAACGCCGGGAGGTCGCGCGCGCCGGGGAACGTGCAGGCCATGCCGACGATCGCGATGTCGTCCGAGTCCGTCGCCGGTTCTTCCTGGCGCACGAACGTCTTTCCGGACGTCACGTCGCCGTGCAGCTCGGCGATCGTCGTCCGGCGGTCCCGCAGCACCGCGACCTCGCCCGCCATGAACATCCCCTCGGCCAGCTGGGTAGCGGGATCGAGCGCCTCGCCGTCGCGGCGGACGCCCTTGCTGGCGACGCGCAGCCGTCCGGTGTTCAGCTCCTCCAGCCGTTGCCAGGCTTCGGGCGTGTCGCCCAGACTGGCCTTGACCTGCGCGAACTCGGCCGTGTACGGGCTCGGCAGGCACCGCGTGCGGTGGCCCGGCGCGGTTTCCAGGGTCACGGTGGCGTCCGCGGCCAGCGCGCGGTCCTGGAACAGGCCGGTGATCGCGCCGTGCGTCACGGCTTCTTCGGTGAACAGGTACGCGGTGCCCATCAGGACACCGGCGTCGAGCGGCGCGGCCATTGCGGCGACCATGGCGGCCGAGCAGGCGTCGTGGATGCCGCCCGCGAAGAGCACCTCGACGTCCTTCGCGCCGTCGAGGACGGCCAGTTGTTCCTCCCAGAGCTCGAAACTCGCCCGCGGGCCGACGTGCCCACCGCATTCGGCGCCCTCGAAGACGAACCGGCGGAGCCCGGCGTCGAGGTACTGGCGGAGCAGGACCGGCGAGGGCACGTGCAGGAACGTCGCGATCCCGTCGGCTTCCAGGGCCTTGGCCTGTCCCGGTTTCCCGCCCGCGACCAGCACGCACCGCGGCCGCGCCGCCCGGATGGCGGCGAGCTGGGCGACCCGCAGGTCGTCGGGCACGAAGCCGAGGATGCCCGCGCCCCACGGCCGGTCGCCGAGGCGTTCGGCGGTCCGGGCGAGCAGCTCCGCGGTGCGCGCGCCGTTCGCCGTGGCCACCGCGACGAACGGGAACCCGCCCGCGTCGGCGACCGCGGCCGCGAAGCCCGGCTGGTCGCTCACCCGCGTCATCGGGCCCTGGACGACCGGCAGCGCGCTGCCCAGGGTCGCGCACAACCGCGTGCCGAGACCGGCCGCGGGCACCTTCGCGCCGACGATCCGTCCGACGTCCACAGTGGATTCGACGACGACACCGGCCGCGCCGCCGGCGAGCGCACCCACCGCCGTCCGCGGCCCGGCCACGCTTCCCCAGACCGGGACGTCGAAGGCGTTCAGCAGCCGTTGCAGCAGAACGAAGTCGCTCAAGGCGCCCCCACGGGCGACGAGTCCCCGCGCGCCGCCGCGGACCGCCTCGGCGGCCGTGGCCACGTCCGCGACCTCGGCGAGCGCTCCGGTCCACGGTGCTTGCGTGCGGACAGCGAACGCCGCGCCGTCGGGCAAGGGGCCGTCCGTCCGCACGGCGTACGGCACCCGGACCCGGGCCGCGACCAGCCGCAGTGCTTCCGGATCGGCGCCGTCGAGCACGCCGAGGCCGCCGCGGCGCGCGACCGCGGCGACCACGTCGGGATCGCCGACTCCCAGGCACCGGAGCCGTCGAATGTGCGACGGCGGGACGAGCTCGGCCATCGGCGGACCTCCTGTGCGCGGGGCGTTGCGATCTTCAGGAATAACGCACCGGGCACCGGAAACGCAATACTCGTGCTAACGTGCAAAACTGTGGAACAAGGCAGGATCATGGCACTGACCAGCACTTTTATCACCCGCATCGCAACCGGGAAATACATTTCCCGCACCCGCGTGACAATTCGACGCTGAAATACCTGGAGCCCCGCGTGGAACTGACTGGACGCGTGGTCGCGCTGACCGGCGCGGCACACGGAATCGGGGCCGCGATGGCCCGCCGCTTCGCCGCGGAAGGCGCGGCCGGGGTGGTCGTGTCCGACGTGGACGGCCCGGGGGCCGCCCGGGTGGCGGACGAGATCACCGCCGCCGGTGGGCGGGCCGTCGCCGTGCCCGCCGACGCGACGTCCAAAAAGGACCTCAAGACCCTGGTCGCGACGGCCCGCGCCGAGTTCGGCCGGCTCGACGTGTTCTGCGCCAACGCGGGCGCCGCGTTCGGCACCGGCGTGCACGCGGCCGACGAGCAGTGGCAGCGGTCGTGGGAGATCAACGTCATGCAGCACGTCCACGCCGCGCAGGTCGTGCTGCCCTCGATGCTGGCGCGCGGCGAGGGCTACCTGCTGATCACCGCGTCGGGCGCCGGCCTGCTCGGCATCCCGGGCGACGCGCCCTATTCGGTCACCAAGCACGCGGCCGTCGGCCTCGCCGAGTGGCTGGCGATCACCTACCGGCCGCGCGGGGTGCGGGTCAGCGCGTTGTGCCCGCTCGGCGTCCGGACGGCGCTGCTGGAGCCCGGCATCGCCGCCGGCCACCCGGCCGCGCTGGCCATCGCCGCGGCGGCCCCGCTCATCGCCCCGGAGGACGTCGCGGAAGCGGTCGTGCGCGGACTCGGTGAAGAGCAGTTCCTGATCCTGCCGCACGAATCGGTGCGGGAGTCGTTCGCCCGCAAGGCCGGCGCGGTCGACGCGTGGATCGACGAGATGGCCGTGGGAGGCTGACGTGGAGTACCGCAGGGTCGGCGCGAGCGGGCTCGCCGTCAGCGAGATCGCCTACGGGAACTGGCTGACGCACGGCTCGTCGGGCTGCGTCGCCGCGGCGCTGGACGCGGGCGTCACGACCTTCCACACCGCGGCGGCCTGGGACGGCGGCGCGGCGGAGGCCGCGTTCGGGGCGGCGTTCGCCGGAGTGCGCCGCGACGACCTGGTGCTGTGCACCGGAGTGTTCTGGCCGGAGGGGCCGGGCCCGAACGACGCGGGTCTGAGCCGCAAGCACGTGATCGCGTCGCTGGAGGGCTCGCTGCGGCGGCTGCGCACCGACCACGTCGACGTCTACCAGCTGCTGCGCTTCGACTACCGCACCCCGGTCGCGGAGACGTTCCTCGCGCTCTCGGACCTGGTGCGCCAGGGGAAGGTCCGGTACGTGGGCACGTCGGAGTGGACGGCCGAGCAGCTGCTGCAGGCCCATGAGGCCGCCACGCGGTACGCCGTGCCGCTGATCGCCAACCAGCCGCACTACTCGATGCTGTGGCGGGTGCCCGAGGCGCAGGTGATGCCGGTGGGCGCGCGGATCGGCCTCGGGCAGTTCGCGTCGATGCCGCTCGCCCAGGGCGTGCTGACCGGCAAGTACCGGGACGGGCGGATCCCGGCGGGTTCGCGCGCGGCGGGGCCGCCTCCCACCCGGCCGCTGCTCCTGCCGGAGCTGCTGGAGCGCGTGGCGTTGCTGCGCGGTGTCGCGGACGACGCCGGCCTGACGATGGCCCAGCTCGCGCTGGCGTGGACGCTGCAGCACGAGACGGTCGCCTCGGCGGTGACCGGCGCGAGCACGCCGGAGCAGGTCACCGAGAACGCCAAGGCCGCCGGCGTCCGGCTCGACCTCGACGTGCTGACCCGGATCGACCAGCTGCTCGGCAGCTTCGTCCAGACCGACCCGCGGCTGGTGTGGTCGCCGCCGGCCCAGCCGGGCTAACCGGCCCCGAGGCAGACGAAGGGGCGCCGGAAGGGGTCGACGGCGATCGCGTCGGCCAGCGCGAGCGCCGGGCTTTCCCGGACGGCCAGCGCGCGGTAGTAGTCGTCCATCGCGGCCGCCGACGCGAGGTCGCCGACGCGCGAGAGCGGCGCGATCACCGTCCGGGAGCCGCTGGCCAGCAGCGCGCTGGCGAAGCCGAGGGCCTCGTCGCCGGGCCGGATCCGGTTCATCGCCAGCTCGCAGGCGGCGAACACGACCTGCCGCGGCGGTTGCCGCAGCCCGGCCATCTCGTGCCCGAAGAGGGCGCCGTCGGCGAGTTCCAGCCGGGAGAACAACGCGTTCTCCGGCTCGTGCGCGCCGTGCGCGGCGAAGTGCGCGAGCTTGGCGCCGTCCATCGCGCGCAGCACGGACTTCACGGTGGCCTTGGCGCCGGTCATCGTCGTCGCGGTGCGGTAGTGGGTCGTGAGCTTCTCGAGCTCACCGCGGGCGCCGGCCAGCCCGGGCCCGCGGACGAGCACGATCTTGCGGGCGCGCGACGACTTCGTCAGCTCGGCGGCGAGCCAGGCGGTCGCCGACGGGGCGACGACGGTCGGCCGCCCCCGCAGGCCCGGCAGCACGCCCCACGGCACGGCGTAGAGCGGGCCGGTCGGGACGATGACCAGCTCGCGGTCGCCGATGCTGTCGGCCAGGGGCTGGATGAGCTGCGTGTCGAGCTTGTCGGCCTGCTTGTGCGCCGACGCCATGACGACCTCGGCCAGCCGTTCGGGCAGGTTGTCGGGCGCCAGGGCATCGAGGTCGACGTTGAGGACGCGCGCGGACTCGGCGGCGGCCCCGGCGGACCCGAGCCGCACGAGCCGGCACTCACCCCCGGCGACGACGACGGCGACGAGCTCGTCCCCGGAAGCGGCGAAGCTGACCATGGCCCGCTCCCCGAGCCGCGCGACGACCTCGGCGAGCCCGGCGACGGGTCGCGGCCGGCCCCACCGCCCGGTGTGCCAGCCGAGCCGCTGGGCTTCCCGCAGCCGTTCGTTGTACTTCGCCCGCAGCCCGGCGATGGGGTGCCCGTCGTGCTGGGCTTCCTGGATCGCCTGCCCGAGCCCCCGCACCTCGGCCACGCGCGCGGCGAGCTCCGGATCGGTCCCGGCGGAGAGGGGTTCGTAGCGGTAGGTCTGCGCGCGCGTCCGCTCGAGCCAGACAAACAGACGCCGGGCATCGTTGCGCTCCAGCACGAGCTTCACGGCCAGATCGGCGAGTTCCTGCCCGTGCAGCGCGGTCCCGGAGACGAGGTCCAGCCCACCCATCCGATCCCGGACGGCGTCGAGCTCGGTGAGCCCGGACCGGATCTCGGTGAGCGCCTTGCCCCGGTCGCCCTGCGCCACGGCGAGTTCGGCCCGGCAGAGCCGCCGGAGCATCCGGTAGTCGATGGGGGTGAGCTGCCCCGGTCGAGGGACTTCCTGGAGGGTTTCGACGGCCCGCTTGAGGTTCCCGCGGCGGATGTCCAGCCGCACGGCGAGCATGCGCGCGGTGGCGGCCTGCTCCACCAGGCGGGGCTCCCGCATCTTTTCCGCGGTGCGCAGGGCCCGCACCGGCAGCGCGGCGGGCAGCGTTCCGCTCGCCACCGCCTCGCGCACGTCGGCCTGCAGGCCGAGGACGGTCGCGTTGGCCACACAGGTCTGGCAGCCCACCCGCAGCAGGAGCCGGCGAGCGGAGGCGGCGGTCTGCCGGGCGAAGGCGACATCGTCGTTCAGCAGCGCGGCCGAGGCCCGCAGCAGCTCAGCGTTCCCAAGGTGGTTGGCGATGCTGGGTTCCGCGGTCATCCGGGTGATCAGGTCGTCGAGGTGGCTTCCCGCCTCGTCGGCCAGCCCGGCGGTCAGCAGGGCCTGGGCCTGCTCCATCGACAGGAGGGCCGGCGCCTCGAGATCCAGCGCGCGGTACGCCCGCTCGCTCTCCTCGTACAGCCGCAGGGCCTCCGGCACATCACCGGTCCGCAGCGACAACGTGCCGAGGATGCGCCGTACATCCGCGGCCTGCGCCCATAATTCGTATTTCTCCGACAGCTCGAGAGCGCGGTTCAGGTCCGCCCGCGCCTGGCTCACGTTGCCGAGCTTGGTGTGCACCCAGCCGCGCGAATAGAGCGTGATGACGAACCCGCGCATCTGCGGAGCCGGATCACTCAGCCGGGCGAGGAGGAACTCCTTGTGCTCGAGCGAAGCGTCGAAAGAGGCGAGGCTCTCCTCGTTGCGCCCGACGGTCATCAGGCGCATGGCGTAGTTGTGGTTCAGGGCGCCATTCAGTTCGGCACGCAGGACCGGGTCCGCGACCGCGTTGATGAGCAGCCGCACGTCGTCCAGCCCGGCCAGCCCGGCGGCGACGTCCCCGGTGATTTCCGACGACATCCCGGCCAAGGTGCTGGCCACCTTGATCCGCGTGACCAGCCAGTCGGTGCGGTGCTCGTCGGCGACCGGGTGGATCGAATCCAGCAGGCTCATGCCCCGCCGCAGGTGCTTGACCCCCTGGTGGAACCGCCCGAGACACGACGCATCGGCGGCGGCTTGCTGGAGTGCGCGGACCGACTCGATGACTTCCGGGGGGTCCAGGTTCGTCACAGGCACCCTCTTATGACAGCACAGCCGATGGCAGAAAGAAGCCCGCCTACCGGTCAAAGATCAGCAGGCGGGCGTGGAACACGCGCGGGTGGCTATCAGGCCGTGACCTTCTGGTAGCAGCCACCCACGCACTCGGTGTGAACCGGGTGCTCGGTGTGGATCTTGCCGTCCGAGTCGGTCCACTGGACCGTGGGCTCGGTCGGCTCGACCGGCTCCGGGGCTTCCTCCGGCTTGACATCCGTGGGCGTCGACATGGTCGATCTCCTCTCCCCTGGGGATCTTCATGGGGACGCGGCCGTGACGGTGAGTCCCCCAACTCGCGAGGCCCTCTCCTCGCGAACGGACCAATAGTTTCACATCGGAGCAATGATCGGGAGAGTTTTCGCTACGGAAAGTCAGTCCGAGCCGCGTGAGCAGGGTCGATGTCTCGAGCGGAACGTCCTAACGGGTGAATGCTGTAACGACGTCCACTACGGACGTGCATTCTCGCACGTCAGGAACACTGACCGGCACGTGGCGCTCCGAGTACGGAACGTGACGACCGGCCGACTCCGCAATGTCCTGTGTGGACGGCGGGGCCGGGGCGGGCCCGGCTAGGCGGTCGCTGCCGCGTGGACCGCCCGGACGAGCCGGACGTTCTCCGGCGCCGCTCCACCCGGGAAGGCGAACCGGCGGCGGTTGTAGCCGTACGCGAGGCCGCTGCGGGGGTCGGCGAACGCCTGGGAGCCGGCCGCGCCGCTGTGGCCGAAGGCGCCCTGGCCCAGTACCGGGTAGTCGTCCGAGACGATCGAGAAGCCGAGGCCGAACGCGTTGCGGTTGCGCGTGACGAGGTCGTCGCCGATCGAGTGGATTTGCGCGAACTCCGCCGCGGTCTCCGGGCGCAGAAGCGGCTCCGGGCCGCTGATCGCCGCCGCGTACATGCCGGCCAAGCCGCGGGCCGACGCGACGCCGCCCACCGAAGCGGGGCTCAGCGTGCGGACGACCTTGAGGTTCGGCAGCTCCCCGAGCTCGGGCGCCTTGGGGTGGTTGCGGTTGAAAGCGATGCCCGTGAGGCTGTCCGGCCCCGTCGCGTTCGCCTCCAGCTGCGCCAGCTGCTCCGGTGTCGGCAGCATCGGCTGCGTGGTCAGGAACCGCGGCTCCAGCTCCTCGGGCAGCCCCAAGTAGAAGTCCAGGCCGAACGGCTTCCGGACACGCTCCTCGTAGTGCTCCTGGATGCTGCGGCCGGTCACACGCCGGACGACCTCGCCGGTCAGCGCGCCGATCACCAGCGCGTGGTAGCCGAACGCCGTGCCGGGCCGCCAGTACGGCCGCTGCGGGGCGAGCCGCTCGGCGATGACGCGGTCGTCCGCGATCTCGTCGCCGGTGAACCCGTCGTCGGCGCCCACGACGCCCGCCCGGTGCGCGAGCAGCTCCCGCAGGGTGATGCCGCCTTTGCCCGCCGCGCCGAACTCCGGCCAGTAGTGGGCGACTCGCTGGTCGAGATCGAGCACGCCTTCCTGCACCAGCAGCGCGACGACCAGGTGCGCGGCCCCCTTGGTCGAGGAGAACACACCCGTCAGCGAGTCCCCGGTGATGGCGGGCCCGGTCCACAGGTCGACGACCCGCTCGCCGTCGACGTGCGCGACGAGCTGGGCGGCGTAGTCACCGCCTTGCTCGGCCGCGACGGCGGCGAACTCCTCCTGGACGGGCTCGAACCCCTCGGCGACGGTTCCCTGGACGTGTTCGGACGACATGGCAGCTCCCTCGGTGATCTCGACGCCTGCGCCAGGAACCAACCCACGCGATGCCCAGGTATTCCGGTAACACCCGACCGCTCCGACGAGATGTTTCCGGCATGGGGGAACCAGAGCTCGACGCCACGGAAGCCACCACCACCCGGCCCGGCCGCGGCCTGGCGATCGCGTCGCTGGCGATCGCGTCGCTGGCGATCGGCGCGACCGGCCTGACCCTGGCCGTCGCGACCTGGGCGGCCTGGCTGATCGTCCGGCCGGCGATCGTGTCCGCGTGGATGCTCTCCTGGGTCACGCAGGCGTTCGTCCTGGTCCTCGGCGCGCTGTGGTTCGCGCTGCTGCCGATCAGCGTGCTCGCGCTCGTCTTCGGCGTCTGCGCCGGCGCCCGCACCCGGCCGGGGTACGCCCGGATCGGCGCCACACTGGCTGTTATCACCGCCCTTCTCGCGTTGTCGGGTGCCGCGGTCTTCGCAACGACGTCGTGGCGGCACGTCGGCCCGCCGGTGGCCTATTTCGACAACGGGCCCTCCGGACCGCGGTAGGCCGAGCGGCCGCACGGGTACCAGTCCGATCATGAAGCTGACTTCCACGGTGCTCGGCACCCCGGAACCCCGCGCGCTCGCCGAGTTCTACTCGAAGCTCCTCGGCTGGCCGATCCGCACCGACGAACCGGAGTGGGTGACCCTGCGCCCGGACGACGGCAGCGCGGGCCTGTCGTTCCAGCTGGAGACCGGCCACGTCCCGCCGGTGTGGCCACCGGCCGACGGCGCCCAGCAGATGCAGCTGCACCTCGACATCGAGGTCGACGACCTTCAGGAGGCCACAGCGGTGGCGACCGCGGCGGGCGCGGTGGTCGCCGAATTCCAGCCGCAGGACGATGTCCGAGTCTGTTTTGATCCGGCCGGGCACCCGTTCTGCCTGTGGATCCGCGAGGGGTGACGTTGGGCCAGGGCGGGATCGACCGCCCTGGTTCTCTCGACCCGCGAGGGGGTTGCGCCGAAGCGGGCGGTCACCGAGGTCGACCTCCTCCGCCAGCTTCTGAACCCGCAGAGGCTGAACCGGGCAGCGGCGATTGCCGGGGTCCCCGGCTCCGCCGTACTGGCTCTGGCCGACAGCCCCGAGCTGCCCCTGGGCCCGCAGTGCGGTCGGGCCCGCTTGGCGGTGGTGGCCGAGGTCGACGGTCCGCGGGTCGAGGACCTCGATCTGCCTGGATTCCCGGGCCGAGCGGGCGTTCGGGCGGGTGGACCGGCTGGAGGAGGCTGCTGCGGCAGGCAGGGCGGCGATCGATCTCGTGTGCCAGGCTGCGGAGCGGACGCTGCCGGCACGGGGCCCGGCGCGGGTCGACAGCGAGACCGCCGCACCGGAGCGCCGGGGCGGGTCGCCGACGGGGTGGGTGCTGTCGGCATTGGGAGCAGGGTGAGGGCCGCCCGGGCCCGGCGAGGGTGACGCCCCGCGTTCGATCGATCACAGGATCCGCTATGTTCGGCTGAGGTCCTGTTCCCGGCGAACGGAGTTGAGTCCTGTGGGGGTGCACCGGATCTGGCACCACGGACTGGTCCCCACCGAGGGCAAACGCCCCCTGGACGCCCTGCGCAGCAGGCTGATCAGCCGCCAGCGGCAGCACGACGACTACTCGGTGGCCGATCTCGGCTCGTCCGATGACGGTGGCTCGCGCCGGTGTGACCTCCAGTTCGCGTATGAGGGCAGCGAAGGCCGCTACTCCGTTCAGGTATTGCTTTCGCTCTGCTACCGCGCGGGCGAAGATCGGGTGACGTGGTTGCTGAGCGCCGCGTGTACGCGGCCGTGGCGTAGCTGCCACGTGGCGCCCGCCCAGCGGATCGGCCTGGAGGAGCTGGGCGCCAGCGGCAGCGACGAAATCCCGATCGAAACGCCGGTGCTGGCCATGCGCGGGTGGTCGCGCAAGGAGTGCGACCACCTCGCCGACCTGCTGGGCGAGGCGCTGGTGGCGCCGTGGCGGTCTTCGGCGGTGCTGGTGCTCACCGAGCCGCCGACGGTGCCGGTGGAGGGCTGGCCCGGGTTGGTCAACGTCTTCGACGTCGACGACCGCTTCCGCCACACCCTCAACCGTCACCTGCCGCTCGGATGCGATGTGCCGCAGGGCGCGCGGCTGTACGTGCCGCCGTGCGACCAGCTCCCGGACTTCGTCGTGAGCGAGAGCCCCGTGTCCGGCGAGGCGCTGGAAGGCGCGATCACCCGGCTCATCCAGACCCGCGGCCGGACGCCCCTGCCCGAGGAGTGGGCGGACGTGCCGAGCGTGCGGGCCTGGTACGAAGCCGATCCGTTCGCTTCGACGGCGAGCGAGCCCGACGCGGAACTGGTGGAGAAGCTCGGCCGCGCCGAGCGGGAGCTCGCCGAGGCGCGCCGGGTGATCACCATCCTGCGGAAGAAGGCCAAGGCCCACGCCGAGGAACGGGACCGGCACGCCGGCGAGGTGAAGACGCTGCGCCGCCGCCTCGAGGACGCCTGCGCGACCGACGTGGCCTGCCTGCGCGGCCAGCTCGCGCAGCTGCAGGCGGAGGTGGACGACTACGCGAGGGCGTTCGAGGAGACGGAAGCCGAACGGGACGAGCTCAGGCGCGTCAACGGGTTGCTGGCCGGCCGGCTCGCCCGCCACCACGACGCCGACGACGAGGTCGCCGCCGCCGAGCGCCCCCCGGAAGACTTCCCCAGTTTCGCCGACCTCATCGGCGCCGCGTCGGCCTCGCTCAAGCACCTGGCGATCACGGCCGAGCCGGCGCCGGCCGCGATCCTCGACCACCACCCCAAAGCCGCCGCCTGGCGCCGCAAGGCGTGGGACGCGCTCCGCACTCTCGACGCCTACGCGGGCGCCCGGACGTCCTTGCTCGACGCGGGCCAGGACCCGGGCCCCGAGCTGTCGGACGTGCTCGCCTTCGCCCGCACCGGCCAGCCGGGTTCGCTGATCAGCGCGAACATCATCGCGCTGGCCGAGTCGGACACGGTGACCACGAACGAGCGGCTCCGCCAGGCGCGCACGTTCCGCGTCGATCCCCGGACGAACCCGGCCGGCCGCGACTACTTCGGCGCCCACATCGCCCTGGAGCGCTTCAAGTCGCCGGCACCGCGGCTGCACTTCCTCGACGACACCGACCGCACCGGCACGGTGTACGTCGGGTACCTGGGCGCCCACCTGCCGACGTCGAAGACCAACTGAGCGAGAATCGCGCGCATGACGGAGATCGCGCACAAGCACCTGGCCTACTGCTGGATCGCCCGCGGCGACCGGGTGCTGTTCCTCCGCCGCGGGCCCGGCGTGTTCCTGCCGGGCCGGTGGGAACTGCCCGGTGGCACGGCCGAGCCAGGCGAGCGCCTGGAGGACACCGCGACGCGCGAAGCGGCGGAGGAGACCGGGCTGACGGTGCGCATCACCGGCGAGCTCGCGCGGGATGCGTGGCCGGACGTGGCGGGACGAGCGCTGCGCATCCACGCTTTTGTTTACACGACGGAAGAAGAGGGATCGGGCGAAGTCGTGCTCAGCCCTGAGGAGCACGACGACTTCGCGTGGCTGACGCGCGCGGAGGCCCGGGAACTGCCGCTGCCGGACCACTTCCGGCGGCTGCTCGATCGGTAGCGGTTTTTCGTTGCGCAGCACCGGTTCGCGGCGCTGCGGAGGTCTTCGGGTGGTGATCATGTCTTCGACGGTACCCGAACAAATGTGCGAGCGTCATCGCTGAAACGGGTGATCTGCACGGAGCGCGCGGGCAGCGATTTTGCTTGCGCCACAAGGGAAACCCGCCTAGGGAGCCCCGAATTCCACATTACCGCAAGGGACCGACAAAACCGGAGCACCGCCGACCCCGAGCGGAGACGAACGGCCGACTAATCGCGAGGTGCCAGGTACCGCAACAGAACGCTGGCGCCGTCGGTGAGCACCGAAGCCAGCTCCATCCCGGACGGATCCACCACAGCGCCGAGTGATGCCCGGCCGGACGTTCCCGCCACCAGGAACGGCGCCACCGTCAACCGGAACTCGTCGACCAGTCCCGCCTCGATCAACGAGCCGAACAGCCTCGGCCCGCCCTCGCAGTCGATGCGGCCCAGCCCCTCCGCCACCAGCGTCGACACCACCTGCTCGGCCGACACCGCCAGCTCCCCCGCCACGAACACGCGGGCACCGTTCGCCGCCCAGGCCGAACGCAACTCCGGAGGCGCCGCCGCGGAGGTGAAAACCAGCGTCGGGACCGCCGCCTTGGTGATCACCGGGGCGTCCGCGGGCAGGGACCGTCCCGTGGTCACCACCGCCACCGGCGCGATCGGGGCGAGGCCGAACCGGCGGCGGCGGTCGGCCGTGGCGGCGTCCGGGCGCATGCCCTCGAAGCCTTCCGCCATCGCTGTTCCCGCGCCGACCAGGACCACGTCCGCGAGGTCGTTGCCGAGGCGGTAGACGATCCGGTCCGCCGGGGTCGACAGGCCGCCCGAACGGCCCTCGACGGTGATCGCCCCGTCCGTGCTCGACACGAAGTTCACCGCCATCCAGCGGGGGTCCGCCGGGTAGCGGTACAGCTGTTCGAGGTCGTCTTCGGTGAGGTCGCGCGAAGACGGCCAGACCTCGCGGATCACTCCCACCGGACCGCCTTCGCCGGCGGGCGGGTGCCCGCGATGCTCGCCGCCATCTCCGCCACGTGACGCACCTGGCGGACGTGCTTCGTGCGGATGATCGCCACGCCGGCCGACGCCGCGAGGGCCGCCCGTGCCAGGCCGCCGGGTGTTCCGTCCCCGGCCACCGAAGCCAGCACCGGCACCTCTTCCGCAGGCATCGACCGGAACTCCCCGATGTCGACCACAACGGACAGACCGGGCACGGAAGGGATCGCGGGAGCCACGTAACCGGCGTCGTACCGGGCCGCGACCTCGGCCAGGTCCGCCCGCGCCACGATCAGGTCGGCGCCCGCTTCGCAGCAGGCCGCGGCGACCGACGGGTCCGCGGTGTCCACCCCGATGACGAGGCCGGGAAAAGCTTCACGCGCCTGCTCGATCAGGGCGCCGGTTCCGGGGAAACTCACCAGGTCGGCACCGTCGGCGACGGCGGCACGGGCCGCGGGGAGCGACTCGACCGCGGCCAGCACCAGCGCGCGGTCCCTGCTCAACCGGCGGCCCCGGAAGACGAGGTCGGGGGTTTTCATCGCACTCTCCCTGGCTGGACGTCCTTCGCGATCATAAGCGAGGCCCAGCGGGCGAGTGTTCTTCGCCGTCAGGTGGCGGGGCTTCGTCGCCGGGCCACCCGACTCGACGGATCCTCAGGAGGCAAGCGCCTCGTTGATCGCCAGCAGCTCCTGGCAGGTGCGCGTGGCGGTGAACTCGATGACGTCGTAGCGCGCGAGCCGCCGGACGACGAACGGATCGCTGGCGAGCACGGCGTCGAGCTTGCCGCGCAGCACCGGACGGGTGAGGATCACCTGATCGGCCGCGCCGTTGCCCTTTCCGGAAACCAGGAAGAGTCCTTTCGCGAATTGTTTACGCACCCAGTCCGAATGGTCCGGAAGCGCGTAGTCGACTTCTGTTTCGGGTGCTGTATAGGTCAGCAATGCGATGTACATGTTCGCAGGATAGAACGCCTTCGCCGGGACCGCATCCGCCTGGCGAGTGGCACGCGGCACGCCTTTCATTAATATTCCGTCAAGAACCATGGAATTCCTTTACCGGCGCTTTTTCGACGTACTCGCCGATTGCCGTACGCACGTCGTCGTACGTCGTGGTGTCGCCGCCGGGCCGACGCGGCCGCCCGCGCACGCGAGCAAAACTGCACAGCATGAACGCACTGACCCGGATCTGGTCCGATGGACGGCGCCCCGAGCGGATCGCCTACGCCGTCGGCGCGGCCCTGTTCCTCAGCGGCCTCGCCCACGCTCTCGTGCTCATCGCCACCGGCGGCTCCTGGCTGGGCCCGCTGTCGATGCGCAAGGCCGTCACGTTCGGTCTGTCGTTCGGGCTGACGCTCGCGTCGGTCGCCTGGGCGGCGTCGTTCCTCACCATGCGGCCCCGGCTGCGCGGCGTCCTGCTCGGCGCGTTCACCGCCGCGAGCGTCGCCGAAGTCGCGCTGGTCACCATGCAGGCGTGGCGCGGGGTGCCGTCGCACTTCAACTTCGAGACCTCGTTCGACACCTTCGTCTCGATGACTCTCGCCGTGGGCGGCGGCGTGCTCGTCCTGACCGTCATCGGGTTCACGGCCGCGGCGCTCGTCGAGCCGGGGCCGGCCGCGCCGAGCCTGCGCCTGGCCGTCCGCGCCGGCCTGGTCGTGCTGCTGGTCGCGCTGGCCACCGGCGCGGTGATGATCGGCCGCGGGGTGGTCGCGGCCCGCGGCGGCGACCCGCAGCTGGCGTACACCACCGCAGGCTCCCTCAAGCCACTGCACGCGGTCGCCATGCACGCGATCCTGGTGCTGCCCGCGCTGGCCTGGCTCCTGCGGTTCACCGGCCATCCCGAAGCGCACCGGCTGCAGGTCGTCAAGACCGCGGTCGCCGCCGACGCCGTGCTCACCGCCGTGATCGGTGCCGAGTCCTTCACCGGCATCGACCCGCTGGCGGCACCGCTGCCGCTCCTGCTGCTGTCCGCACTGGCCGCGGCCGTACTGGCGGGTACCGGAATCCACGCGCTGTCCGGCATTGAACCGGCCGTCCGATTCGCACGTGTCCTCAACGGGAAGGCAAGGGGCCGGTAAAACGGCGGACGGAGAACACGCGTGCGGCACGGTATGACCACCCACGGCCTTTTCCAGCAGAACAAGGCCCACAGCCCGTCGTTCTTCTCCGTGGCCAGGGCGATGGGCCAGCACGCGGACGACCTCGCGGACTTCTGCATCCCCTGCAACCCGTACTTCCCGACCGACGAGATGTTCGGCGAGCTCGAACGCAACCTCCGCACGATCCTCAAGTTCTACCCGAGCGACGCCGCCGCGATCACCGCGCAGCTGGCCGGCGTGCTGCGGCTCAACCCGTCGACGATCTCGCTGGCCAACGGCTCGACCGAGCTGATCACCTGGATCGACCAGCTGCTGGTGGACTCCAGCGTCGCCGTGCCGATCCCGACGTTCGGCCGCTGGACCGACCAGCCGATGGAGACCGGCAAGCGCGTCGACATGTTCCTGCTGAAGGAAGCGGACGGCTTCGAGCTGCGCGTGGACGAGTACATCGACTTCATCAAGCGCCGCGGCTCCCGGGTCGCAGTGCTGTGCAACCCGAACAACCCCGACGGCGGGTACCTGCCGCGCCGCGAGGTGATCCGGTTCATGGACGCCCTCGAGGACCTCGACCTGGTCGTCATCGACGAATCGTTCATCGACTTCGTCGAGGTCGAGCAGAACCCGTCGGTGGCCGCCGAAGCCGTCGTCCGGCCGAACGTGATTGTGCTGAAGAGCCTCGGCAAGAACTTCGGGCTGCACGGAATCCGGTTCGGCTACCAGGTCTCGAACCCGGCGCTGACGCGCAAGCTGTCGGCCGCCCTGCCGAAGTGGAACCTGAACTCCCTCGCCGAAACGGTGATCTTCATGCTCGCCGAGCACCGCGCGGAGTACGAGGACAGCCTCAAGAAGCTCGCGCTCGACCGGTTCATGATGCATTCGCAGCTCGGGCAGTTCCCGGAGCTGACGGTGTTCCCCTCCCAGGCGAACTTCCTGCTGGTCAAGCTGCCCGCGTCGGTCGACGGCGCCGAGCTGTGCGACTACCTGCTCGCCGAGCACCACCTGCTGGTGCGCCAGTGCGGCAACAAGATCGGCATGACGAGCCAGTTCATGCGCTTCGGGGTGCGGCCGGACACCGAGGTCGAGCGGCTGGTCGAAGGACTGCGCGGCGTGGAACGGCTCGGCGGCGGGCGGCACACGACGCCGACCATCGAGCTGGTCTCCCACTCGCGCGAGCCGGAACGGTCGATCAGCTGAGCACCTGGGCGATGGCCGACTTCCAGGCGAACACCCGGCCGTTCGCCGAGCTCGACCGCGCCGGCCGGACCCGGCGCCTGCGACGGCTCGCGGAAGCGGCGTTGACGGCCTACGCCGTGCCGGTGGCCCGCCTGACCCCGCTGGCCCACGGGCACAACACGTCGTTCCGCGTAGACGGCGCGGACGGCCACCGGTACGTGCTGCGGGTACAGCGGCCGGACGGCCCCGGCGTCGCCCAGGTCCGGGCCGAGATGGCCTGGCTCGCCACGCTGCGCCGCGAAACCGGCCTCGTCGTCCCGCAGCCGGTGCCGACGCGCGCGCGGGACCTGGTCACCGTGGTCGCCGACCCCGCG
Source organism: Amycolatopsis plumensis (assembly GCF_042652605.1). Taxonomy (NCBI): domain Bacteria; kingdom Bacillati; phylum Actinomycetota; class Actinomycetes; order Pseudonocardiales; family Pseudonocardiaceae; genus Amycolatopsis; species Amycolatopsis plumensis. Next base: position 927,171 of record NZ_JBHSJY010000001.1, read on the forward strand.
GTGCCCGAACCCCGCACCTGCGTGCTCTGCCACTGGGTCGAGGGCCGGTTCCTCGACGAGCGGCTCAGCGCACCGCAGCTGTACGCGGTGGGCGAGTTCGCCGCGCGGCTGCACCTGCACGGCACGCGGATGAACGGCCTCGACCGGCGCCGCGTCGACGACCTGACCGAGTTCGGCCGCACGCAGGTGGACGGCTTCTCCGCGGCGGTCGTCGAACGGGCCGTCGCGGCGGCGGGCGGCGACGAGCGGATCCGCAAAGCGGTGGCGCGCGCCCGCGCGGTGCGCGCGGAGCTGGGGTACGGCTCCGACGTCTTCGGCCTGGTGCACGGCGACCTGCACCAGGACAACTACCTGCTGCACCGCGGCCGGGTGCACGCGATCGACTTCGACGACTGCGGCTACGGGCACTTCGCCTACGACCTCGCCGTGGCGCTCGACGCCCTCCGGCACCTGCCCCACCGCGAAGAGCTGAAGGAGGCGCTCCTGGACGGCTACCGCTCGGTCCGCCCGGCCGCGGCCACGACGGACGCGGGCGTGCTGGCCGCCTTCGCCGGGCTTCGCCGGGTCCAGCTCCGCCTCCGCTGACCTCGCCGACGTGGCACTTTCATAGGGAAAGTGCCACGTTACAAGCCGCCGTTACAATTGCTACATGGCCGGACGATCGAGCAACGCCACCAGTACCCGCGACCGCCTGCTCATGGCCGCCGGTCAGCTCCTGCACGAAGCGGGCGACGGGCCGGTGTCGACGCGGGCGATCTGCGAACGCGCCGGCGTCCAGGCACCCACGCTGTACCACCACTTCGGCAGCAAGCAGGGCCTGCTCGACGCGGTCGTCAACTACGGCTTCACCCAGTACGTCCAGGCGCCGGAACCGGGCGGCGACCCGGTGGACCGGATCCGCGCGGGCTGGGACAGGCACGTCGAGTACGGCTTGGAGCACCCCGCGTTCTACGTGCTGCTCTACGGCCAGATCGAGCCGGGCGTGCCGTGCAACCTCACGTCGAGCGCCGAAGCGATGCTGCTGGAGCTCTTCACGCCGTTGGCGCGCGACGGCCGCCTGCGCGTCGAGGCGGCGGAGGCCGCGCGGCAGTTCGCGGCGGCCAACAGCGGCGTGACGCTCAGCCTGATCGCCCAGCCGAAGGAAAGCCGGGACCTCACGATGTCCGCGCAGGTCAGGGAGTCGGTGCTGGCCGGGCTGCTCGCCGACCGCCCGGCCGAAGGCACATCCGTGAGCGCCCTCGCTGTCGCTTTGTCGACCGCCCTCGAGGACGACGATCGCGCCTTGACCCCGACCGAGCGCCTGATGCTGCGGGAGTGGCTGCACCGGCTGGCGAGCTGAACGCTACATTTGCTACATTGCTCGATATGGCAAATGTATCGAGCACTTTCGGCCTGTTCCTGGCTCCGCACCGCGACGACGTGGTCCGCAAGGAACAGGCGATCGCGGCGGACGCACTGGGGTACGGCGTGGTCTGGCTGGGCACCGGGAGCAACTCGGTCGGCGACCTCGCCTTCGTCGAAGAAATCCTCGCCGCCACCGAACGGGTCACCGTGGCGACCGCGATCGTCAACATGTGGCTGGACGAACCGGAGACGCTCGCCGAGTCCTACCACCGGCTCGCCGGGCGCTACGGACAGCGCTTGCTGCTCGGCATCGGCGTCGGCCATCCCGAGTCGGTCACCGGATACCAGAGCCCGTACGCCAAGATCGTCGGCTACCTCGACCGGCTCGACGCGGCCGGCGTTCCGGCCGAGGCCCGGGTGCTCGCCGCGCTCGGCGACCGCGTGCTGAAGCTGGCCGCCGAACGCACCGCGGGCGCGCACCCGTACCTCGTGCCCGCTACGCACACCAGGCACGCGCGCGCGATCCTGGGTGCGGGCAAGCTCCTCGCGCCGGAGCAGAAGGTGGTCGTGGACGACGACAGCGCGGCCGCGCGCGCCATCGGACGGCCGTACGTCCAGACCCCCTACCTTGGCTTGCGCAACTACGTGAACAACCTGCTGCGGCACGGGTACACCGAGGCCGACGTCGCCGGCGGCGGCAGCGACCGCCTGATCGACGACCTCGTCCTCCACGGCACGCCGGAGGCGATCGCGAAGGGCCTGCTGTCCCATGTGGACGCCGGTGCCGACCACGTGGCGGTGCAGGTGCTCGGCCCGTCACCCGAAGCGGAGCTGGAGAGCCAGCGGCGGCTGGCCGAAGTGCTGCTCTGATCAGCCGGGCGCGGGCAGCAGGGCGTTCAGCGCCGCCACCAGCGTGCGTTCCTCGCGGGCGAAGTGAGCGTCCAATTCGGACTTGAGCCGGTCGAATTCCGCGCGCAGCCGCACCGGGTCGGCTTCCGCCTCGACGAGCTGCCGGATCTCCTCCTGCAGCCGCGCGACGGCGGCGTGCTCTTCGTCCAGCTTCGCCAGCGTGGGCGCGAGGGCGGGAAACCGCTGGGCCAGCAACGGGAAGATGCTCGAGGTCTCACCGGTGTGGTGCCGAGTGAGGGCGGTGCAGAACCCGGCGCACCGCAGCCGCAGCTCTCGCGGGGTCCCGCAATCCAGCCCGGCGCTCAGTTCCTTCAGCTCGCCGCGCAGCCAGTCGTGCACCTCGACGAGCCAGTCGCCCATGCGGCGCGCGGTGTCGATCCGGTGCAGCTCGACGACGGGCAGGAGCCGGGCCGTTCGCGCCTGGTAGTCCGCGAACCCCGGCTCCCGCGCGATCACCGCGGCGAAGAGCCGGTCCCGGTCCGGCGGGAGGGCCGCCATCGCCTCGTACGCTTCGGTGTCCGTTTCCACCAGGACAAGCGGGTTGTGCCGGATGTTGTGGTACCAGGCGGGGTGCTTCGGCGATCCCATCGCCGAGGCGACGACGACCAGCCGGCCGTCGATGTCCAAGGCGCCCAAGGGAACCCGGTGCTTCCGGCCCGTCCGGGCACCGGTCGTGGTGAGCATGATCAAACTGAGTGGTCCTTTTCCGATGACGAAATCACCGGAGGCCGAGAGCCGACACGGAAGACACACCTCTGCCAGGAAAGGCAGAACTGTCGATCTCAAGGGGGCTTGAGTAGCCACTACCTCCGTGTGTCGGCCCATCCGGGGCGCACCGTCACGCTAGCACGGCTCACCGGGCGGCGTCAGCGGCTTTCCGCGCGGCGGCGGCGGCCGCGTCGGCTTCGTCGAAGGCCGCTTTCGCGGTCTCGAACTCCGCTTTCGCCCGCCCGGCGCGCTCCTCGGCTTCGGCCAGCCGCTCGCGCAGGTCGTCGACGCGGGCCGTGGCCTGCTCGGCCGCCCGCTCGGTGCGGACCAGGTCGCGCTCGGCCACCGCGCGTTCCTTGTCCCGTTCGGCCGCTTCCTTGCGCAGGCGCTCGCGTTCCGCGCGGGCGCGCGCCCGTTCCTCTTCTTCGCGCCGGTGGTCGCGCTTCGGCTCGGCCGGTTCGGCCTTGTCCACCAGCTTCCGCGGGCGCTTCCCGGTGGCGGGCGGGACGCTCGCGGCGAGGCTGAACCACTGGTCGGTGTCCTGGTGCGCGACCGACGTCAACCGCCCGGCGAGGGCCAGCGCGGCGGTGTCCGGCTCGGCCGCGACGGCCTCCAGGGTCGCCTCCACCTCGCGGCTCACCGTGTCGCTCATCGACGGCAGCTCGTGGAGGATCCGCCGCACCAGCTCGCCGCGACGCCGGGTCAGCGCCCGCAGCTCGTCGCCGGCCAGGCGGGTGTGGGCGTCCCGCAGCTCGGCACCGAGCTCGGCCAGTTCGCGCAGCTGGTCGGAGTCGTCCCTGGCCAGTCCGTTGACGATCGCCGCGGCCGTTGTCGGCTTGCGAAGCTGCTGGATCCGCTTCGCGAGCTCGGCGTCTCCTTCGGCCTTCGCCGCCTTCGCGGCCTTGTTGCGCGCGCTGACGAACTCCGCGAGGTCGCCCCCGTAGAGCTCACCGGCCACCGTGTCGAAGTCCATCGTGGTCCAGCGAACCACATCGGACTGGTGCGGGCACCCGGGACGAGTCATCATCGGAGGATGTTCTTCGATCTGGGTGTCCGGGACTTCCTCGACCGCGCGGAAACGGTGTACCCGGACCGCGTCGCGGTGGTCGACGAGCCGGACCAGCCCGCGCCGAGCTGGGGTTCGCTCACCTACCGGGAGGTGGCGCGCCGGGCCCGCGCGCAGGCCGCCAACCTCGACGCCCTCGGCGTGCCGGCCGGCGGGCGGGTCGCGATGGTGTCGCACAACGCCGCGCGGCTGCTCGTGTCGTTCTTCGGCGTGTCCGGCTGGGGCCGGACCCTGGTGCCGGTGAACTTCCGGCTGGCTCCCGCCGAGGTCAAGTACATAGTGGAGCACTCCGGCGCGGAGGTGCTGATCGTCGACCCCGAGCTCGAGCACCTGCTGGACACGGTGACGGCGAAGCACGTGTTCGTCCTCGGCCGCGACGACGACGCCATCTGGGGCGGCGACGCAACGCCCCGGCCCTGGGACGGCGACGAGTCGGCCACCGCCACCATCAACTACACGTCGGGCACGACCGCCCGGCCGAAGGGCGTGCAGCTCACCCACCGCAACATCTGGCTGAACGCCGCGGTGTTCGGCCTGCACACGACGTTGAGCGACAACGACGTCCTGCTGCACACCCTGCCGATGTTCCACTGCAACGGCTGGGGCATGCCGTACGCGGTGACCGGCCTCGGCGGGCGACACATCGTGCTGCGGAAGGTCGACGGCACGGAAATCCTGCGACGCATCGACCAACACGGCGTCACGATCCTGTGCGCAGCTCCCGCGGTGGTCACCGCGGCCCTGGACGGCGCCGCCGCGTGGGACGGCGACATCCCCGGCCGCGACCGCGTCCGCATCGTCGTGGCCGGCGCGCCGCCGCCGACGCGCACGATCGAGCGGGTCCGGGCGGAGCTGGGCTGGGAGTTCATCCAGATCTACGGGCTCACCGAGACCGCGCCGCTGCTGACGGTCAACCGGATGCGCAGCGAGTGGGCGGACCTCGACCCGCACGAGCAGGCGCGGCTGCTGGGCCGCGCGGGCACGCCGGCGCTGGGCGTCCGGATCGCCGTGGACACCGACGGCGAGGTGCTCGCCCAATCCAACCACAACCTCGACGGCTACTGGGAGAACCCGGCGGAGACGGCGCGGGTGCAGGAGGGCGGCTGGTTCCACACGGGCGACGGCGGCACGTTCTCGGACGGGTACCTGACGATCGCGGACCGCAAGAAGGACGTGATCATCTCGGGCGGCGAGAACGTGTCGTCGATCGAGGTCGAGGACGCGCTGAACTCGCACCCGGCGATCCGCGAGGCCGCGGTGATCGGCATCCCGGACGAGAAGTGGGGCGAGCTGGTGACGGCGCTGGTCGTGGTCGAGGGCTCGGTGACGGCGGAGGAGCTGATCCGGCACTGCCGGGAGCACCTGGCCGGGTACAAGTGCCCGAAGCGGGTGGAGTTCCTGGACGAGCTCCCCCGGACGGCGACGGGGAAGATCCAGAAGTTCAAGCTCCGGGAGCCGTTCTGGCAGGGCCGGTCGAGGCAGGTCAACTAGCGGACCAGCCGGAAGAACGTCCGCACCTCCTCGGCGAACAGCTCCGGCTGCTCGTACGCCGCGAAGTGCCCACCCCGCTCCAGCTCGTTCCAATGCCGGATGTCGGTGTACCGCCGCTGCGCCCATCGGCGGGACGGCCGGGGCATCTCCGCCGGGAAGATCGAACAGCCCGTCGGCACGTCGACCGTGTCCTCCGTCGCCTCCGAGAACCACTTCTGGACCTTGCGGATGCTCTCCCAGTAGAGCCGGGCCGAGGACGCCGCCGTGCCCGTCAGCCAGTACAGCGTGATGTCGTCCAGGAGCTCGTCGCGGGTGAACGGGAAGCCGTCGGACCAGGCGTGGAACTTCTCCACCAGCCAGCCGCACAGGCCCGCCGGAGAGTCGAGGAGGCTGTAGCCGATCGTCTGCGGGCGGGTCGACTGCAGCACCGAATACCCGTCTTCCCAGCGCTGCGCGTGCTCCAACGCGTCCAGCGCGGCCTGCTCGGACGGCGTCAGGTCGTCGAACGTCGCCGGGTCCGGGGCCGCGATCGGCGGGTTGAGGTGGATGCCCGCCAGGTGCGCCGCGTCCTGCTGGGCCAGCGACGTCGTGATCGACGTCCCCCAGTCGCCGCCCTGTGCCCCGTAGCGCGAGTACCCGAGCCGGGCCATCAACGTCGCCCACGCGGCCGCGATCCGCTCGATTCCCCAGCCGGGCGCGGACGGCCGGTCGCTGAACCCGTAGCCCGGCAGCGACGGGATCACCAGGTGGAACTCCTCGGACAGCGGCTCGATCACCTTGCCGAACTCCAGGAACGAGCCGGGCCAGCCGTGCGTGAGGATCAGCGGGAGCGCGTCCGTCCGGGGCGAGCGCACGTGCAGGAAGTGGATCCCGAGCCCGTCGATTTCCGTGCGGTACTGCGGAAACCGGTTGAACTGGGCCTCCACGCGACGCCAGTCGTAGGAGGAAGCCCAGTACTCGCACAGCGAGCGCAGGTACCCCAGCGGCGTGCCCTGGCTCCAGTCGTCCACCGGCTCGGCCTCGGGCCAGCGCGTCCGCCGCAGCCGCGCGCGCAGGTCGTCGAGGTCGGCTTCGGGGACCTCGATCCGGAACGGCGTGATCACGCCGGCACGTAGGTCAGCTGGACGACACCGTTGCCGAAGGTCGCCGATTTCTTCAGCTCCAACGGGAACGACGGCCCCTCGGCGGGGAACAACCGCTTCCCGCGGCCCACGACGACCGGGTACAGCAGCAGGTGCAGCTCGTCGACCAGGCCTTCGGCCAGCAGCCACCGCACCGCCGTCGGGCTGCCGCTGGTCATGATGTCGCCGCCGGACCCGGCCTTCAGCGTCCGCACCGCCTCGGCCGGGTCGCCGGTGAACAGCGTCGAGTTGTTCCAGCCGACTTCGGACAGCGTCGAGGAAAGCACGTACTTGCGCACGTTGTTCATGAACTCGGCGCCTTCGTCGTCCTCGACGGTCCGGCCGGGCCACGCCTCGGCGAACCCTTCGTAGGTGACGCGCCCGAGCAGCATCGCGTCGGCGGCGGCCATCCCGCTGCCGACGGCCTGGCCGATTTCGTCGCTCCAGTACCGCAACGACCACTTGTCCGGCGCTTCGACCACGCCGTCCAGCGAGATGAACAGGTTCGCGACGATCTTGCGCATGCGACCACTATAAACCGGCGAAACGTCAGGATCGTCCACTCGCGACGATCACGCGGTCCGCCTCCGCCCGGGCCCGCTCCTCCTCGGTCGCCGGTTCCAGCCGCGCCGGGACGTCCTTGTGGTGCGGTGTGCCCGCGATCGGATCGCGGTCCAGCGCGTCGGTCAGGAGGTTGATCCGCGGGCCGCTGACCACCCGCCGTCCGTCGGCCACCGGGTGCGCCATGCCGTAGCCGTGCGGCAGCGCGAGCTGGCCCGGCCGCAGCGCGGGATCGGCCTCGGCGCGGACGACCACCCGCCCCGCCGGCGTCACGACGGCCACCCAGTCCCCCGGCGCGGCCCCGATCGAGGCCAGTTCTTCGGGACGCGCGCGCAGAGCGCCGTCCGGATCCGTGCGGCGCCAGCGCGGGTCGCGCAGGATCTGGTTCGCGTTGTGGGCCCGTCGCTGCCCGTTGAGCAGCGAGAACGGGTACGCCGGGTCGGTCTGGTCGGCCGTCGGGTCCAGTGCGGCCAGCCAGTCCAGCAGCTCGGGCACGGCCAGCTGGACCTTCGCACGGCGCAGCAGGCTCCACACCTCGTCCTGCTCGTGCGCCGAGAACGGCGTCGGACCGGCCAGGACGCGCTCGAACAGTTCCTCCCCGAGCCGCGGGCCGGTGGCCGAGCTGCCCAGCGCGCGCTGCACCGGCATGGTCATCGTCTTCGCGGCGCGGTGGCAGCCGGCCCACAGCGGCGCGATCGACGCCGCGCCGTCGGGCAGCGACGCGCCCAAGGTGCGGTAGAGCAGTACCGGCAGAATCGCCGCGCGCTCCGGCATGGCCTGGACCAGCGCGCCGAGGCCCGCCTGCAGCTCCGCACGCGGCCCGGCGGCCAGCGCGGCGAGGACGTCGGACGGCGGTAGCACGCCGAGCTCGTCGAACAGACGCGCGTAGATCTCGGCCTCGACGAGCGTGCCCGGCAGCGGGTCCAGCAACGGCCGTCGTAGCTGGAAGTAGTTGGTCGGCCACTCGAAAGTGAAGAGCGTGAACTCCCACTTCTCGTGCTGGGACGCCGCGGGCAGCACGTAGTCGGCCAGCGCGGCCGTCTCGGTGTAGGCGACGTCGACGACCACGGTCAGCTCCGCGGCCTCCAGCGCGCGTTCGACCTCGCGGGTCCCGGCGAAGGTGTTGGCCGGGTTCGACGACTCCACCCACACCGCGCGCACGTGGTTCGGGTGCTCGGCGAGGACCTCCTCGGCCAGGGTGTTCGCCGGCAGCAGGCCACCGATGTACTCGAAGCCGGTGAGCTCGGAACGCTGCCCGGTCGTCGCACCCCAGAGCGGCTGCAGCCACGAGTGCAGGTTGTTCGTGCCGCGCCGGCCGAAGTGCCCGGTGAGCAGGTACAGCAGCTTCTCGAGGTAGCTGTTGAGCGTCGAGTGCCGCCCCTGCTGGATGCCCAGCTCGACGCGCACGGTCATCGCCTCGGCCGCGAGGATCAGCTCGACCGCGCGCTCGACGTCCACCCGGGACACTTCGGCGTGCGCGATCCAGGCGTCCACCGGCACTTTCGCCAGCACGGCGGCGACCTCGTCGAAGCCTTCGGTGCGCTCGGCGAGGAACCGCTCGTCCGCGCCACCGCGTTCGAGCAGCAGCGCCAGGATCGCGCCCAGCAGGTAGGCGTCGGTGCCCGGGCGCAGCGGGAGGTGCAGATCGGCCATCTCCGCGGTCTCGGTGCGCCGCGGGTCGATCACGATCATCCGGCGGTCCGGGTCGTTCTTGAGCGTGTTCAACGCGTGCCGGGCGTTGCTGAACCCGTGCGCCTGCCAGGGGTTGCAGCCGAGCACGACCAGCAGGTCGCAGTGCTCGACGTCCTCGGCGGTGTGCACGATCGTCGAGCCGAACATCCGGCCGTTGACCCAGAAGTCGCCGGTCTTCTCCTGCGACAGCGCGTTGAAGTGCCGCGTCGAGTTCATCCACTTCAGCAGCGACGTGCCGTACGCGCCGCCGGAGTGGTTGCCCTGCCCACCGCCGCCGACGTAGGCGAACGACCCCGGTCGGCCGGCCGCGGTGTCCGCGTCCCGGATCGCGTGCAGCTTCGCGGCGATTTCGGTGAGCGCGGTGTCCCAGTCGATCGGCTCGTGCGTGCCGTCGGGACGACGGCGCAGCGGCGTGGTCAGGCGGTCTTCGTGGTCGCCGTAGAAGGTCAGGCGCTGGGCCTTCTGGCACAGGTAGCCCGCCGAGCGCGGGTGCGCCTTGTCGCCGCGGACGCGGGTGATCTTCCGGCCGTCGAGCTGCACCTCCAGCCCGCAGTTGAGGTAGCAGAGGCTGCACGCGGTGCGGTGCCATTCGCCGGTCACATCAGCTCCAATGCACGGCCGAGCGTCGTGAGACGCGCTTCGAGCGTTTCGCCGGCCGGGTAGAGCCGGACGGTGTCGATGCCGGCGTCACGCCAGACGCGCAACCGTTCCCGCACCATCTCTTCGGTGCCGATCAGCGTCGTGGCCAGCACCATTTCGTCGGTGACGAGCGCGGCGGCGCCGTCGCGGTCACCGGCCTGCCAGCGGTCGCGGACCTCGGCGGCGACGTCCGCCCAGCCCTGGCGGCTGTAGGCGTTGTTGTAGAAGTTCGTGGTGGCCGAGCCCATCCCGCCGAGGCTGAAGGCGAGTTCCTTCTTGCGGCTGCCGACCAACGTGCGCAGCTCGTCTTCGTTGTCCGCGAAGGCGACTTCGGCGCCCTGGCAGACGTCGATGTCCTCGCGCTTTCTGCCCGCCTTCGCGAGTCCGGCGTCGAGGGGCGCGAAGTACGCGTCGGCGCCTTCGGGCACGAAGCTGGTGCCGAGCCAGCCGTCGGCGACCTCACCGGTGAGCTCCAGGAGCTTCGGCGACAGTGTCGCGAGGTAGATCGGGATGTCCGGGTTCGGCGCGGTGGACAACCGCATCGGCCGCGCTTCGCCGGGCAGCGGGATCTCGAACGCCTTGCCGGAGAACGAGATCTTCTCGCCCGCGAAGGCCTGGCGGATGATCTCGACGGTCTCGCGCATGCGCGTCAGCGGCTTCGCGAACGGGACGCCGTGCAGGCCTTCGACGACCTGCGGCCCGGACGCGCCGAGCCCGAGCGCGAACCGGCCGCCGGAGAGGTCGGCCAGGGTGAGCGCGGCCTGCGCGATCGCGACCGGCGTGCGCGTGCCGAGCTGGACGATCCCGGAGCCGAGCCGGATCCGGGAGGTGCGGGCGGCGAGGTAGCCGAGCGCGGACGGCGCGTCCGAGCCCCAGGCTTCGGCCACCCAGCAGACGTCGAGGCCGAGCTTTTCCGCCTCCAGCACGAAGTCGAGCGTCGTGCGGGTGTCCCGGGAGAACTCGACGGTCGTCGCGGTCCTCATCGGGTTTCGATCCGGGCCTTGATCGCGGCGAGGGTGCCCTGCATCGCCGTCTCGAACTCCCGCAGGCGGACGAAGACGATCTTCTGTTCCTTCTCCGGCATCCGGTCGATGGCGAACGACAGCCCGGACCGGCCGGGCCCCATCCGCATCCACTGGCTCAGGAGCGTGCCGCCGTTGTCCGGCTCGAGGGTGAACTTCCAGACGGCGCTCGGCTCATCGGGGTCTTGCACGGCCCACGCGAACACCCGCGGCGCTTCGCACTCCACGACGTACGACGTCGTCTCCCACTCGCCGAACGCGTCGTGCTTGCTGCGGCCGAGGAACTTGCGGCCTGCTTCGCACCACTCGACCGACTGGAGTTCCTGGCTCATCTCGGGCATCAGCGAGATGTCCGAGACCACCGGCCAGACGTCTTCGGGTGCGGCGTCGATCCAGGTCCGCACCTCGACGGTCGGCAGGTCGGCGTACCGCGCACCGGTCCACTCCATCGTGGTCGCCTTTCTCCCGTTTGACCACGATAGTTGCGTAGATAGACTGACTCTGTCAATCACTCCTGCCGGGCGAAGCGCTCCTCGACGTCCGGGCGCTCCGCCAGCCGGGGCGGGAAGCCGGGGCCGCGCCGCATCCGGGTGTCGTCCGGGGTCATCGGTTCCCGACAGTCGGCGCAGACGGTTTCGGCGTGCGTGTCGTGCCCGCAGGCGAGGTGGTGCACGGTGATCGGCGGGCCCGCCTCGGCGGCGAGCCACTTGTCGCCCCAGCGGGTCATCGCGAGCAGCACCGGGTAGAAGTCACGGCCCTTTTCGGTGAGGACGTAGTCGTAGCGCACCGGCTCGGTCTGGTAGGGCACCTTCTCCAGCAGCCCCTCGTCGACCAGCCGCTTCAGCCGGTCGGCGAGGGTGTTGCGCGCGATGCCGAGCGCCTGCTGGAACTCGTCGAAGCGGCGCACGCCGTAGAAGGCGTCCCGCAGCACCAGCGGCGTCCACCAGTCGCCGAGCAGATCCATGGTGCGCGCGATCGAGCACGGCCACTGCGCGAACGATGTCCGTTTCATGCGGCCGAGCGTACGCCGTTCCGGGAAAAGACTCAGCAGGTCAGACCCGGTGGCCCGTCGTGACGTCGACGTGGGCGGGCACCTCGTCGTGCTCGTCGCCGACGCTCAGCGTCCCGGCCGGCTCGACCAGCAGCACACTCGCCCCCGCCTTCGACGACGGCTTGTGGAACGTACCCTTCGGGACCACGAAGACCTGCCCGCGGCCGAGCGTGACCACGCGTTCGTCCGGGTCGCGCAGGCCGATCTCGATCTCGCCGTCCAGGACCAGGAAGAACTCGTCGGTGTTCTCGTGGACGTGCCAGACGTGCTCGCCGTCGAAGCGCGCGAGGCGGATGTCGTAGTCGTTGACGCGGGTGACGATGCGCGGGCTCCAAGCGGCGTCGAAGCTCGCGAGGACTTCGTTGAGGTCGATCGGGTTCATGCGTCCCATGCTCGACCTGGTGTTCCGCCGCCGCGAGTGCTAGGAATCGCACATGCCGCAAGAATTCTCGCACCGGGTCGTCGCGATCGTCACCGAGGAGTCGAACCCCTTCGAGATGGGCGTCGCGACCGAGCTGTTCGGCCTCCGCCGCCCCGAACTCGACCGGCCCTGGTACGACTTCACGCTCTGCGCGGCGACCCCTTCGGTCCGGATGAACCTGGGGATGTTCACCCTGTCCGGCGTCGCCGGGCTGGAGGCGGCCGACACGGCGGACACGCTGATCGTCCCGGCCCGCCCGAACACCGGCGTCCCCACGGCCCCGGCGATCATCGAGGCGATCCGCCGGGCCGCCGACCGGGGAGCCCGCCTGGTCAGCTTCTGCACGGGCGCGTTCGCCCTGGCCGAGGCGGGCGTGCTGGACGGCAAGCGGGCGACGACGCACTGGCAGTGGGCCGCCTCGCTGGCCGCCCGGTTCCCGCAGGTCAGGTGGGAACCGGACGTGCTGTTCATCGACGAGGGCAACGTACTGACCGCGGCGGGCAGCGCGGCCTCGCTCGACCTGGGCCTCCACCTCATCCACCGCGACCACGGCGCCGAAGTGGTCAACGCGGTGAGCCGCCGCCTGGTCTTCACGGGCCACCGCGACGGCGGCCAGCGGCAGTTCATCGCCCGCCCGGTCCCGGCGGTCCCGGACACGTCGCTGGCCCCGGTCCTGGCGTGGGCGCTGGAGCGGCTCGACACGCCGTTGACGGTGGCGGACCTGGCGGCACGCGCGGCGACCAGCCCGGCGACGCTGCACCGCAAGTTCCGCGCGGAGCTGGGCACGACCCCGCTGGCGTGGCTGACGACGGAACGCGTGACGCTGGCCTGCCGCTTGATCGAGCGGGGCGAGCTGCGCCTGGACCGGGTCGCGGCGTTGAGCGGCTTCGGAACGGCGGCGAACTTGCGGGCGCAGCTACGTCGCCACACGGGCCTCAGCCCGAGCGCTTACCGCCGCCGCTTCGGCCCGGCGGCCTGACCTCGGCGAGCGCCTCGGCCAGCGCGTCCCGCTGCAGCCGCGCCGGGTAGGTCGCCGGGTCGGCCGCGGCCAGGACGTTCAGCCCCTCCACCAGCGCCACCAGGCTCTTCGTCGTCAGCTCCAGCCGCTCGTCCGTCCACTCCGGACGGCAGGACGCCACCAGCCGGCGGATTCGCGCCAGGAACGAACGGTTGGCCGCGCGGTGGCGCTCGGCCAGGTCTTCGTCGGCCAGTGCGGCGGCCAGGAAGCCCACCCAGACCCGGGATTCCTCGTGGTGGCCGTGCGGGAGGTCCACCGCCTGGCCGAGCACCGCCGCGAGCGCGTCCGACGCCGAAGGGCACTCCGCTTCGGCCGCGTCCGCGCGGACCGCCGTGCGTTCGTACAGCAGGTCGCGTGCGTGCAGGAGCAACGCCTTCTTCGTCGGGAACGCGTGCATCACCAGGCCGGTCGTGCAGCCGGCGCGCTCGGCGACCGCGCGCAGCGTCAGCCCCGGCAGGCCGTCGTCGGCGAGCACCTGCCACGTGGCGTTCGAGAGCAGCTCCCGCTGGGCCTGGACGTCACGCTGCTTCGGCATGGCCCGGAAGCGTAACAGATGCTACGGTAACGCCTGTTACGGAAAGGGAGAGTGGCCTGATGATCGACTGCACGCTGACGATCACCGCGGTGACCTGGGACGATCCCGACGCCGTCCGCCTGCGGGAAGCCCAGCGGACCGAGCTCGACGCCCGCTACGGCACCGACGACCACGAACCCGGCGCGGTCCCCACGGCCGAGACCGTCGCCGTGTTCCTGCTCGCGCGCGACGCCGGCGGCGCCGCCGTGGGCTGCGGTGGACTGCGGCTGCTCGGACCCGGGTCGGGCGAGGTCAAGCGCATGTACGTCGAGCCGGCGGCCCGCGGCACCGGCGTCGCGGCCGCGCTGCTGCGCGCCCTCGAAGACCGCGCGCGGACGCTCGGCATCACCCGGCTGCTGCTGGAAACCGGCACCGGGCAGCCGGACGCGATCCGCTTCTACCAGCGCGAAGGCTACGAACCGATCGAGGCGTACGGGCCGTACCGCGGCGAACCGCTCTCGCGCTGCTTCGCCCGCGATCTGTGATCGGTTTTCCGATGGCCGGCCCAAGCTGAGCTATTGGCGGCGGGGTGCGCGGCGGGCCTACGGTCGACGTACCGTCCCTCCTCGATCCGGAGTTCCCCTTGCGCATCAAGCAGATCGGTGCCGCGCTGGCCGCGGCCGCCGTCGTCCTGACCGTTGCGGCGCCCGCCCAGGCGGCGTCGAGGATCATCCCGCTCGACCTCGCCGCCGGGCAGCAACCCGAGAACATCGCCCTGGAACCCGACGGTTCCGCCGACCTCACCTTCGCCTACTCCGGCGAAATCGGCCGGGTCACGCCCTGCGGGCAGGTCGGTGTCATCGCCCGGATTCCCGTCCCCGCCGACGGCGACGTCCCGGTGGTGCACCGGAAACTGTTCCTCGGCGGGATCGTCCGCGCCCCCGGCGGCAACCTGTACGTGGCCGTTTCCACCGGCACGGTGGCAACGGGCCTCTACCGCGTCCGCCCCGGAACCACTCCGGTACAGGTCGCCGCCCTGCCGCCGACCGGGTTCCAGAACGGCGTCGCGCTCGATCCCGCCAGCGGCGACGTCTTCGTCGCCGACTCCTTCGGTTCGGTCGTCCGGCGCGTCTCGCCACGCACCGGGCGGGTCACCGACTGGGCGACCGGCGAGCTGCTCGCCCCGGTGAGCGGCTTCGGCGCGAACGGCGTGAAGGTGCACGACGGCGCGCTCTGGGTGTCCAACCTGGACCGCGGCACCCTGGTCCGGTTCCCGCTCACCGGGGCACCCGGCCGGGTCGTGGCCTCGGGTCTCGGGCCGGTCGACGACTTCGCGTTCCACGGCGCGGACGTCGTCGCGGCGATCAACCAGGAGAACCGGGTGGTCACGGTCGGCCACGACGGTGTCCGGACCGTTTTGTCCATTTCGGACGGGCTGGCCAACCCGACCTCGGTCGCCGTCCGCGGTGACACGCTGTACGTGGCCGACAGCGCATACTTCGGTGGGACGCCCAATCTGCTGCGCGCCCGGCTGAAATGAACGTGCATCCGCACGCCGATTGTGCACGCGCTTTCGGTGATCTCCGGGAAACGGTTGCTGGGAAACAGATCCACCGGTAAGTTGGCGGACCCCGGTGTTCGGTCATCGGTCACCGGGGTTCGCGCTGCTCGGCGGAGCGGGGGAGGTTCCCGCCGAGAGAGCGCTTTCCGGCGGTAGGGGTCACCGCCGGGTGCAGGAGGGAAGCGGTGCCTTGGTGTTGCGGGGAACGGTCATGGCCGAGCACGTGACCGAGCCGTACGTGGTCGGCCTGGAAGCCATCGCGGGCGAGCTGCTGCGCGGCAAGTGGTGCGTCTACCTGCACGAATGGCTCGGCGACGACCTCGACCTGCCCACCTGGCAGGCGGAAGTCGCCGCCCACGCCGAACACGCCGGCGTCGAGGTGTGCTTCATCGAAATCCCGCGCAAGGACATGACGCTGGTGGCGAACGTGCGCGCCCTCCCCAGCTTCGAGCAGGTCACCGAGTCCGTGGCGGCCCTCGAGCACTACCGGGGCCTCAAGGCGGGCAGCCGGAGCGTGGTTTCCCGCCGATCAGCCCAGTGACACGAGGGCGATCGCCGCGCCGGCGCCGAGCAGCCCGGCGACCTGGGCGCGGCTCAGCCGTTCGCGCAGGAAGACCAGCGCGAGCAGCACCGGCACCGCCGGGTAGAGCGCGGCGAGCACGGTCGCGACCGCCAGCAGCTGCTGCTGGGCCGCGAGCAGGTAGAGCACGATCGCCGCGCTCCCGCACACCCCGGCGAACGCGGCGGGCGCGCACAGCCGGGCCGGCAGCCGCCACGGCGTCCGGGTCGCCGCGACCAGGCCGGCGACGGCGGCCACCGACACCGCGCGGCTGAACACCACCGGCCAGAACCCCGCTTCGGCCGGGATCCGCGAGAGCGCGACGAACTGGACGGCGAAGCCGAGCCCGGCGACGAAGGCGTCCGGAATTCCCGCCGCGGTCCGGCCGTCCCGGTCTCCGGGCGAGCGCGAGACCAGCCACAACGCCGGTACCGCGCAACAGATCCCGGCGAGCGCGGGCCCCGAAAGCCGTTGCCCCAGCAGGAGCAGGCCGAAGAGGACCGGCAGGACGACGGCGGCGACGTCGCTCGCGGGCACGACCAGGCTCATCGCCCCCTTGCCCATCGCCCGGTAGAGGAAGGCGACACCGATCCCGGTGCCGGCGCCGGACAGCGCGCCCCAGCCGAGCGCGGCCGCGGTGGGCGTGCCTTCGACGGCGAACAGAGCGAACGGCACGGTCGCCACCGTGCCCGCGACCTGCGCGTACAGCGACACGGTCATCCCCGGCGCGCGGCGGGAAACCAGCCCGCTGACGAAGTGCGTGACCCCGAAGCACAGGGCGGAGACGAGCGCGAGGACGTTGCCCATCACGGTGTCCCGGATTCGCGCTGTGCCTGCCCGACCGGGCAGATCCGGTCCTGCGCGACGCAGCCGGGGCGGTCGCAGAGGCGGCACATCAGGTCACCCGAGCGGACTTCGGCGTGCAGGCCCCGCAACAGCTGCTCCAGCAGCGGCTCCAGCGCGTCCTGATCGGACACCGCGCCCAGGGCGACGGCCAGCACTCGCTGCCGGGCGGCCAGCGCCCGGTGCGCCGCGGACCGCCCCGCGCGGGTGAGCACGACGCCGACCGCGCGCCCGCTCTTCGCCTGCCGCCGCACCAGCCCGTGAGCCTCCAGCTGGTCGAGCATCCGGGCGCAGGCCGGCTGGCTGAGCCCGATCCGCTGCCCCAGCTCGGTGCCGCCGAGGCCGGGGAACTCCGCGAGCACCACCAGCGCGGCGGTTCCGCTCAGGCTCACCCCGGCGGCCGCCGCGGCGGCGCCCGTCATCCGGTCGGACAGGTTCAGCACCGCCGCGCCGAGCAGGTTCGCCAGCCGCGTCTCATGCATTACTCATGCATAGCAGAGGTGGGCGGCACGGACAAGGTTGACTTCAACCTTCCTCGAGCTTTTACCGTCGTGCCCATGACCGATCTCCGCACCGCCCTGCCGCCGATTCCGCGCGCCGTCTGGATCGCCTCCGGGGTGATGGCCCTCGGCGGCTTCCTGGGCAACATGGACGCTTCGATCGTCGCGGTCGGCCTCGAATCGATGCGGGACAGCCTCGGCGTCCCGCTCGTCGAGATCCAGTGGGTCGCGACGGCGTACCTGCTGGGTCTTTCGGCCGCGCTCCCGCTCACGCCGTGGCTCGGGCACAAGTTCGGCGCGGGACGGCTCTGGCTCGCCGCGCTGGCCGCGTTCCTGTTCACGTCGGTGGCCTGCGCGTTCGCCCCGGACGCGGGCACGCTGATCGCCTTCCGGGCCGTGCAGGGCATGGCCGCCGGCGTCATGGTCACCGCCGGGCAGACGGTGATCGGGCTGGCCGTCGGCCCGGAACGGCTGGGCCGCACCATGGGCACGCTGGCGCTCGTCGTCGGGCTCGCGCCGGTCGTCGGCCCGAGCGTCGGCGGCTTTCTGCTCGAACACTTCTCCTGGCCGGTGCTCTTCTGGCTCAACGTCCCGATCGGCCTGCTCGCGTTCGGTCTCGCCCTGCGCTACGTGCCGCGCGGCGACCGGCAGCAGCCGCCGCCGATGGACTGGCGCGGCTTGGCCATGGTGTCGCTCGGGCTGCCGCTGCTGGTGTACGGGCTCACCGAACTCGGCGCTCCCGGCTCGCTCGCCATCGTGCTCGCGGCCATCGGCGCGGCCGCCATGGGCGTGTTCACGTGGTGGTCGCTGCGCACCCGGCACCCGGTGCTGCAGCTGCGGCTCGCCGCGCGGCCAGTGCTGGGTTCCGCGCTCGCGTCCGTCCTCCTCGGCGGCGCCGGGATGTTCGGCGCCGTGCTGCTGCTGCCACTGTGGTTCCAGCTCCGGCTCGGGGCCGGGACCGCCGAGTCGGGCGTCCTGCTCGCGCCGATGGGGCTGGCCACGGCGGTGTTCGTGTTCGTGGCCGGGCGGCTGACCGATCGCCACGGCGGCGGGACCGTCGCGCTCACCGGGTCGCTGGTGGTGCTGGCGAGCACCGTGCCGCTGCCGTGGCTGGGCCCGGACTCGCCGATGTGGGTCGTCCAGGCCCTGCTCGTGGTCCGCGGCGCCGGGCTCGGGCTGTCGATCATTCCCGCGTCGACGGCGGCGTACGCCTCGGTCGACGCCCTCGAGCTCGGCCACGCGACCGCGCTGGTGAACATCGTGCTGCGCGTGGGCGGCGCACTCGGCGGCGCGCTGTGCGTGATCGTGCTTTCCCGGGGCCTGGCCGACGGCCCGGCGACCGGGTTCGGCTGGGCCTTCGGCGTGCTGGCAGTGCTGTGCGTGCTGGGCTCGCTGGCCGCGGCCTGGGTCCGGCGGGCGGAGCGTTCATCCACAGTGGACGCTAAGGCGTGACTCACCTGGGAAGCTGGCGGGATCGCCGGATCGGTGCTTTCCTGGAGCCGGTCAAGCACTGTCGGTAGGGGGAGGACGGGCGATCGCGGGGGTCGGCAAGCGGCTGGTGACGGCCGTGGCGGTGACCACGGTCTTGGGGAGCCTGCTGGCGGCAGCGCCGGCTGCGGCCGCGGAATCCGTCGATTGGCAGCCGTGCGCCGGCGCGCCCGGCGTCGACTGCGGCACGGTGACCGTGCCGGTGGACTGGGCACACCCGGACCGGGGCACCACCACCGTCGCGCTCGCGAGGCGCAAGGCCACCGACCCGCAGGCCCGGATCGGCTCGGTGCTGATGGACCCGGGCGGCCCCGGCGGTTCGGGCACCGAGGAAGTCAAGAACGGCTGGTCGCTCTCGCCCGAGATCACCCGGCGGTTCGACACCGTCGGGTTCGACCCGCGCGGCGTCGGCGCCAGCGCCCAGATCAAGTGCGGGCTCGACGAGCTGATCGCGGACTACCCGCCGATGCCGCGCAACCAGGCCGAGTTCGAGCAGCTCGCGACGCACAACCGCAAGCTCGGCGAGAGCTGCACCCGGCTCACCGGACCACTGGCGGAGTTCGGCGACACCAAGAGCGTCGCGCGGGACATGGACGTCATCCGCCGTGCGCTCGGCGAGCAGAAGCTGACCTACTACGGCGTTTCCTACGGCACGCTGATGGGCCAGCAGTACGCGGAGCTGTTCCCGGACAAGGTCCGCGCGCTCGTGCTGGACAGCAACATGGACCACGCGCAGTTCACCGCGTGGGACTTCATCATGAGCGAAACCCGCTCGCTCCAGGCGGAGTTCGGCGAATTCGCCGCCTGGTGCGGCCGGACGCCGAGCTGCGCACTGCACGGGCGGGACGTCTCCGAGGTGACGCGCGCCCTGCAGGACAAAGCCGCGCGCGGCGAGCTGACGGACCCGCGAAGCGGTGAGCAGGTCACGCCGCTGACACTCGCCTCGATCATCCAGAGCAACTCCTACGGCCCGACCTGGGATCGGCTCGCGTCGGTGCTCAAGTCCCTCGCCGACGGCACCGGAGCTTCGGCACAGCTGCGCGCGGACATCCCGGTCAACTACGTCACCCCCAGCGTGCTCTGCGACGACTGGCGCCTGCCCGTGCACAACGTCGCCGAACTCGAGGTGTATCGCCGCGCGGCCGCGGCGCTCGCCCCGGACGTCAAGCTCAACCCGCTGGGCTGGGCGTCGGTCACCAGCTGCATCGGCTGGCCGAACCGGACGAGCAACCCCCAGCGCCCGCTGCAGATCCACGGCGCACCACCGCTGTTGCTGCTGAGCAGCCGCCACGACCCGGCGACGCCGTACGCGTGGTCGCAGTCCGTGGCCCGGCAGACGGGCAGCACCCTCCTCACCTACGACGGCTGGGGCCACGGCGCGTACTTCAAGAACAGCTCCTGCGTGACCAAGGCGACCGACGACTATCTGATCACCGGAAGGCTTCCGGCGCCGGGCACGCATTGCGCGGCCGTCGAACCGGGCACGACGACGGCTCTGATCGCCCGGCCGCCTTCGACGATCGGTTTTTGAGCCTTTGTGGCTGTTCCGGGGTGCGGACAGTCGCGTGTGGACGTACCCGATCGAGTGATGACATGTGTTCGAATCTCGGTAGCTTGGAGGTATGACCAGCGACGCGACTGTGTGTTCCTCGGAGGCGGTGGCTTTTGCCGACCGCATCGGGGAGTTAGTCGCGTCCATGCGGGCCGCTGAAGCCGGACTCGGTGCGCTGCTGGTGGAGATTGAGCAGCGTGGGGTGATGGAGGTGTTCGGGTATCGGTCTGTTGCTCGGTTGTTGGAGCATCTTGCCGATATTCCCAAGGCTGCTGCTGAACGGTTGGTGAAGCGCGCCCGTTTGCTGAACCCGGGCCGCAATCTTGACGGCAGCCCCATCCCTGCTTTGGCGCCCGCCACCGGTGCTGCTGCTCTTGCGGGGCAGTTGAGCAACCCGATGATCGATGTGATCACCGGTGTGCTCGCCGAGGTTCCCTGCGAGCATCGCGAGAGCGCCGAGACCCACCTTGTTTCCTTTGCTGCCGAGGCCGGGCACAAGCAGGTCGCCGCCCTCGGCGCCCGCATCCTCGCCCACCTGAACCCCGACGGTTCTGAACCCGACGACACCGAACCGGTGGCGCCGACCCGGGAGTTGTTCCTGCGGCGCAAGAGATCTGGGTTCTGGGAGTTGAGCGGCAGGTTCGATGACGAGACCGGCACCCGAGCCAGCGCCTTATTGGACGCCCTGGCCGAACGCCGCACCGGTGACGACGGCCCGGACTTGCGCACACTGCCCCAGCGCTACGGCGATGCCTTCTCCGACGCAGTCGACCTGGCCCTGAACTCCCCGGACCTCCCCATGCAGGCCGGGGAACGAGCCCACGTCATGGTCGCGGTCTCCCTCGACGACCTGAAGACCGGCGTCGGCACAGCAACCCTCGGCGACACCGGCACCCTCTCGGCCGCCGAAGCCCGGGTGCACGCCTGCGACGCCATGATCATCCCCGCGGTCCTCGGCGCGAAGAGCGAACCGCTGAACCTCGGCCGCCTGCGCCGCCTGATTTCCGCTGGGTTGCGGCGGGCGTTGTTCCTGCGGGACCGGGGTTGCGCGTTCCCGGGCTGCCATCGGCCACCCCGGCACTGTCAAGGTCACCACATCCGCCACTGGGCCGACGGCGGCCCTACCAGCCTGAACAACCTGGTGTTGATGTGCGCTCACCATCACCGGTTGCTGCACCGCTCGGGATGGGAAGTCCGCATCGCAGCCGACGGTCTACCGGAATTCCTTCCACCAGAGTTCATCGACAGGCGCCGAAAACCCCGGCGCAACAACCTCCACGAACCGCTGCCCTTCGCAGCCTGAACATGGGAAAGGCCCGCAGCCACACGGCTACGGGCCCACACCCACGCCCAGCCACCAGAAGACCCGCGGCCGACAAGATCCGAGCTTGCCGCGAGGCGCTACCTCGACCTGCGCCGCCAAAGCCCGGTGACGACCGCCAACGCCCGGGCTCCCGGGGACGGAACCGGTACCACTGCCTCCGGACCGATCCGGCGGCGCATCCGGTACGCCAGTTCGAGCACTTCCAAATCCTCCGGGCGGCGGCGGCCACGGACATCCGGCCGCAGCATCAGCTCCCCCACCGAGACGCGTCTGCCGCTGGCACGGTGCGCCGTGCGCGCCATCAGGAACCTCCGCTGCTTTCGCCGACCGACCGGGCTCCGCGAGTGTATGAATTTGATTCGGGTTCGTCACCTTACTCGCGAGTTGTGTCCGGTGCGTGTCCCCCGCGCGTTAGCCTCGGACCCATGATCACCATTGGGGGCCTCACCGAAAACGACCGCGCTGCCTGGGAAAACCTGTTCGCCGGCTACAACACGTTCTACGGCAGGACCCTCGCTCCCGAACTCGTGGACCGGGCCTGGCGCGAGTTCGCGAGCGGCGAGCGGATGCACGCCCTCGGCGCGCGGGTCGACGGCGAACTCGTGGGCATCGTCCACTTCCTCACGCACGTCAGCACCACCTCGGCCGACGTCTGCTACCTGCAGGATCTCTTCACCGACCCCGGCACCCGCGGGCGCGGGGTCGGCCGGGCCCTCATCGAAGCCGTGGCCGGCTGGGCGCGGGCGCGGGGGTGCGCGCGCGTCTATTGGCACACCCAGGCCTCGAACACCACCGCTCGGCGGCTCTACGACAAGGTCGCGCTCGACAAGGGTTTCCTGCAGTACCAGATTCCGCTCGGAACCTGACCTCAGCGGCGGTGCCGGCCACCGCCGCATTCGTGGTGGTGGCCGCCGCCCGGAGAAATGCCCGCTGGGCGGCGGCCGGCCCACATCGCCTGCCAGTCCGGGGTTTTCGGACGGCCGCCGCGCGACCACAACGGGATGTCCGGGATCTCGTGGCGCACCGGCGCCGCCTGCTCGGGCGGGTTCGGCTTCAGCTTCACCGGCGCCTTGACCTTGTCGACGATCTTCACCGCGCGGGCCAGCTTTCCGCGGTGCGCGGCCGGGCTGACGGAATCCGACACCGGCTCCACGACCGCCGGGGGAATGCCGTCCGGCTCGGCGGGCGGGGCTGCGGATTCCGGAACCGACGGGGGCGGCGACGCGTGCTTGGCCGGCGGCACGACGACGTCCGCGGGCAGCGGCACCAGCGCCACCGCCGGGGGTTCCAGGCCGGCCGGCGGCCAGACCGCCGCCGCGTTTCGCTGGCTGGGCATCGAGACCGCCGCACTGACTCCGCCCGTCAGCGCCAGGGCCCCCGCGACCACGGACAACATCCGCAACCGCGTCAGCGACCGCAGGACCTGCGGCTTCTCCCGGTGGCGAGCCCGCGGGAACACCAGGGTGTCTTCGTCGCGGTAGCGATCAGGCGGTACGTCGGACCGGACCAGCAGCTCGGCGACGGTGACCTGCTCTCGGCGCGGAGCCCTACGTGCCATCAAACCCTCCACCTGGGCCGTCCGGACGGGCGGCAACGCATCCGGACGGCCGATCATAGGAACGCTTCAAGTCCGTGTAAAGGCTCGTTCACTGAGGGTTTCGCGGTCGCGGCCTTCACAGCACCCCGTTAAGTCCTGGTGAATCTGACAGATTTCCTACGAAGGTTTTGTGCCATCCAGACGAACTTCTCCGTCAGAAGCCGATTTGGCTGTCGCGTTCGCCAAAGTTTGGTTCCATCGGATAGCTTGCTCCTACCGGTCAGTACCGGTGGGTGAGGCCGATCGGGTGAGGCGATCAGCGACAGATCGAGGGAAGCGGGGACGACCATGCCCAAGCACCGGCCACGTCGCAACGGCGCG
Source organism: Amycolatopsis plumensis (assembly GCF_042652605.1). Lineage (NCBI taxonomy): Bacteria > Bacillati > Actinomycetota > Actinomycetes > Pseudonocardiales > Pseudonocardiaceae > Amycolatopsis > Amycolatopsis plumensis. The sequence goes on from NZ_JBHSJY010000001.1 coordinate 950,473, forward strand.
CGTTCGGTCCGCCGGACCGCCGCCGCGCTCGCGGGTGGGGCGCTCGTCGTGCTGCCGACGCTGACCACCGGCCTGCCCGCGCCGGTCGTGGTGGCCAACGCCGGCGACGCGCAGCGGGACCCGGCCGTCGCCGCCCCGTCGCCGCAGCAGCCGAACGTCGTCATGCCGCCGATCGCCGTCGACGGCAGCCTGCCCCAGCCGCCGCTGCCCGAGCCGCTGGTCGTGCCCGGCGGGCGGGCCGGCTCCGCCGGCATCTCCGGCTCGCTCGGCATCCCGGGGAGCATGCTCAAGGCGTACAAGAACGCCGCGGACATCCTGGCCAAGGAACAGCCGAACTGCCACCTCGACTGGGCCCTGATCGCCAGCATCGGCCGGATCGAGTCGAACCACGCCCGCGGCGGGTACGTCAACGCCAACGGCGACACGCTGGAGCCGATCCTCGGCCCGGTGCTCAACGGTGCGGGCGCGTTCGCCGCGATCCCGGACACCGACGGCGGCAAGTACGACGGCGACACCGTGTGGGACCGCGCGGTCGGGCCGACGCAGTTCATCCCGTCGACGTGGCGCGGCTACGCCTCCGACGGCAACGGCGACGGCGTGTCGAACCCGAACAACATCTACGACGAGGCGCTGGCCACCGCGCGCTACCTGTGCTCCGGCGGCCTCGACCTCTCCACCGACGCGGGGCAGCGGATCGCCGTGCGCCGCTACAACAACTCGCAGTCCTATGTGGACACCGTGCTGGCCTGGGCCGCGGCCTACCGCGGCGGCGTGGCCCAGCTGCCCGACAGCCAGGTGCCGATCGGCGCGCCCGACGCCCCGGACGCCGCCGCCGCGGGCGCCCCGGTCGGTGTTCCGGCGCCGCCCGCGCCGCCGGTCGACACCCCGCCGACGGACACCCCGGCGACCACGCCGACCGACAACCCGACGTCGCCCACCGCGCCCACCGCGCCCACCACCCCGACGACGCCGACCACGGACCCGGTCACCCCGCCGTCCACGAACCCGACGACCCCGCCGCCGGCCACGACGGACCCGACCACACCGCCGCCGGCGACGACCAGCACCACCACCCCGCCGCCGTCGTCGACGGCCGCCGCCACCCCGGCCGACTCGGAGAAGACGCCGACCGAACCGACCTCGACCAGCTCGGCCGGGTGAGCCCGGTGGAGCCGTTCCTCGTGCACATCCGCTGCGACACCGACGGCTACACCCACGCCGTCACCGAGGACGAGTTCGCGGCGGGGCGGCACGAGGGGCGGTTCCGGGCGGTGTGCGGGCACGTCGTGCTGGCGGCGCCGATGATCGAGGAACCCGGCCGGTTCGACCCGGTCTGCCGGGACGTCCTGCGTGCCGGGGCACCGCAGCAGGCCGAAGTGCCCCGGCAGGAGCGCCGCCGGCTGCGGTGGCGCAGCCGGCGCTAGTCCACCAGGGCCTGGATGCCGTCGAGCATCCGGTTCAGGCCGAACGCGTACGCGGTGTCGCCCTGCGCCTTGGCGCCCTGGTCGAAGCCGCCGCCGAGCCAGATCCGGTTCATCGCCGGGTGCGCGTCGACGACGAAGTAGTTTTCCCAGAACGACGACCGCTGGTCCCACCACGCCTCGGTCGACTGGCCGGTGCTGCGCTCCAGCCGGGCGTTCTCCGCCTCGAGCGCGGCGTTCGCGTCGACGTACGTGCCGATCCCGTTCGCCGCCGCGACGGCCTGCCGCGGCGGCAGCCCCAGCTCGTCCATGATCGACAGCAGGTACTCCTGGCCCGCCAGCTGGCCGGGCCCCAGCGGCGGCCGGACCCGCGAGACCTCGCACAGCCACGGGTGCTCGCGGTAGGCCTGCCGGGTCCGCTCGGCGTAGAGCGCCACCTGCTCGCGCCAGTCCCCGCGGCGGGGCTCGCCCGGCCCGGGCAGCCGCCGCCCGACGAGCACGTCGTCGACCATCAGGTCCACCAGCTCGGCTTTGCCGGGCACGTAGGTGTAGAGCGTCATCGTGCCGGCGCCGAGCTCCTTGGCGACGCGGTGCATCGACGCGGCGGCGAGCCCGTCGGCGTCCGCGACGGCGATCGCGGCGGTGACGATCCGCTCGATCGTCAGCGTCGGGCGGCGGCCCCTGGTCGGTTCGGCGGCGGCGCCGCGGGCGCGCCAGAGTAGCGCGAGCGTCCGATCGACGTCCTCGGCGCCACTGCGTTCGACGGTCATGCGGTCCCCTCGCTTTACGTCCGGAGATTACCCTGGAAGGGGACGGAGGGGGTGTGAGGAGATGACGGCGCGCAAACCACCCAAGGTGTCGTTCCGCTGGTGGGTCGACCGGAAGATCGACGAAGCCCGGGCCCGCGGCGAGTTCGACGACCTGCCCGGCACGGGCAAGCCGCTCCCGAAGCCCACCGGCAACGACGCCGCGACCGACTGGGTGCTCCGCGAGGTCCGGAGGGGCGGCCACGACACGACGGCGCTGCTGCCGCCGTCGCTCGCGCTCAAGCGCGAAGTCCAGGACCTGCCGCAGCGGCTCGCCGGGGAGCGGACCGAACGGCAGGTCCGGGACGTCGTCGAGGACCTCAACACCCGGATCCGCCAGGCCTACCTCAACCACCACACCGGGCCGCCGCTCACGGTGGCGCTGGTGGACGTCGAAGAGGCCGTCACGGAGTGGCGGCGGTCACGAGCCGCGTCGTAGCAGCGTCCGCTCCGCCGCGCTCCACGCGGTCGTGGTGAGCAGGTAGATCCCGGCGGCCTGCGGCACGACGAGCGTCGCGAGCACGGTGCCGTAGGGCAGCAGCCGCAGCAGCTTTCCGCCCGGAACCGGGTTCTCCGGGGCGGGCTGCACGCGCACCGAAAACCACGCGACGGCGGCGAGCCCGGCCGCGATCACGAACACGAGCGGGCTGCCGGCCAGGCCGTGCGCGCCCAGCGGCGTCCCGAGCAGTGTCGCGCCGAGCAGCGAGTTGGGTTCGCCGCCGATCGTGGCCGTGGTGAACAGCCGGTACATGACCATGAAGAACGGCAGCTGCAGCAGCATCGGCAGGCAGCCGACGAACAGCGACGTCCCGGACTCCTGCTGCAGCTTCGTCATCTCCGCGGCCAGCCGCTCGCGGTCGCTGCCGTGCTTCTCCTGCAGCGCCCGGATTTCGGGCAGCAGGGCGGTCCTGGCTCGTTCGCCGCGGGCCGCCGACCGGGCGAGCGGGTGCAGCAGCAGCCGCACGCCGAGGGTGAACACGACGATGGCCAGCGCCGTCGAAAGCGGGCCGGTGAGGGTGTGGATCAGGTGGTACGCGCCTTCGACGGGCACGTCGAGAAAGCCGAACATGGGCAGCACTCCGCATGGCTCAAAGGGGTGTGGGTGAGCGGAATGGCTGCGTCGAAGCAGTTCCTACGCAGCCGTGCTGCGGGAACCGGGTGCTCGTGGGCGGCTCCGGCCCGGTCGGCCCGGGTCGCGGAGCCGGATCGACTCGGCGCGCCGGGCCCGGCGGCGCAACGCCGTGGCGCGGCTGCGCACCGGCGCCGACCACAGCGCGAGCTCGGCGCGGTGGGTGCTGCCGACCAGCAGGACGACCAAGAGGCTGGCGGCGGCGAGGGAGGCGAAGGCGACCAGCGCCGTCGGGCTGGTCAGCGCGGGGAACGCCAGTTCCAGCAACGCGTGCACGGCACTCCCCCTTCCTTCCAGCACCAGAGTAGCGAAAACTCTAACAGCCCGATGGGCTGTAACCTGGTTCGATGAGAGGGCAACTCGTCGTCGTGCCGATCCTGGCCATGCTCCTGCTGTACGGCGTGCCGTGGTGGACGCTCGTCCTGGCGCCGGAGTGGGGCCTGGCCGGCACGATCGCCGGCACCGTCGTGCTGGCGGCCGGCCTGGTCACGATGCCGTTCGCGATGTTCCGCGGGCACTCCCGGCACCAGAGCGACCGCGCCGCCCGCCTCGGCGATTCGCTGCTCGCCGTGATCTGGGTGCTGTTCAGCTGGTCGATCCTGAGCCTGGTGCTGCGGGTCGCGCTGCTCGGCGTCGAGGATCCGCTGCGGTCGCGGATCGTCGCGGGCGCGACCGTGCTGATCGCCGCCGGGCTGCTCGCGCACGGCCACCGCGTCGCCATGCGCGTGCCGCCGGTGAAGGCGGTCGACGTCGTCATCCCGCGGCTCGGGCCGGGGCTCGACGGCTTGACCGTCGCCGTCCTGACCGACACCCACTTCGGCCCGATCGACCGGACGAAGTGGTCGGAGGACGTCGTCGCGGCGGTCAACGCGCTCGAGGCGGACGTCGTCTGCCACGCCGGCGACCTCGCCGACGGCGCGGTGGCCAAGCGCCGCAAGCAGGTCGACCCGCTCGGCGGCGTCCAGGCCGGGCTCGGGCGGTTCTACATCACCGGCAACCACGAGTACTTCGGCGAGGCCCAGGCGTGGCTCGACCACATGGAGGGGCTCGGCTGGGACACCCTGCACAACCGGTCGACGCTGCTCGAGCGCGGCGGCGACCGGATCCTCTTCGCCGGCATCGACGACCCGACCGGCACGGCGTCCGGCCTGCCCGGCCACGGCCCCGACCTGGCCGCGGCGCTGGCCGGCCGGCCCGACGGCGTCCCGGTGGTGCTACTGGCGCACCAGCCGAAGCAGATCCGCCAGGCCCGCGAAGCGGGTGTCGACCTGCAGATCTCCGGGCACACGCACGGCGGGCAGATCTGGCCGTTCCACCTCCTGGTGCGGTTCGACCAGCCGACGCTGTCCGGCTTGACCCGGCACGGGCCGACGCAGTTGTACAACAGCCGTGGCACCGGGTTCTGGGGTCCGCCGTTCCGGATCTTCGCCCCGAGCGAGATCACGCTGCTGACGCTGCGTTCGGCCTGACGACCACCTCGGCTCGTCCGGGGCGGTCGCTACCGACAAAATTTTTTGTCTTGACAGACCGATACGTCGGAGGCAGGCTGTCCGCATGACCACGACAACCTCCGCAGACGGCACCAAGATCGCCTACACCCGCGCCGGCTCCGGCCCCGCGCTCGTCCTCGTCGACGGCGCGATGTGCTACCGCGGCTCGTCCCCCAACGACGCGCTGGCGAAGGAGCTGGCCGCGCACTTCACCGTGTACACCTACGACCGCCGCGGGCGCGGCGAGAGCGGCGACACCGGGCCGTACGCGGTCGAACGGGAGGTGGAGGACCTCGCCGCGATCGCCAAGGAGGCGGGCGGCGAGGTATTCCTGTTCGGCATTTCCTCGGGCGTCGCACTCGCCCTCGCAGCGGCGCCCGACCTCCCGGTGCGGAAACTGGCGCTGTACGAGCCCCCGTTCATCGTCGACGGCACCCGAGCGCGCGTCCCGGCGGACTACGCGGCCCGGCTCGACCAGGCGCTGAAGGAGGGCAAGCGCGGCAAGGCGGTCAAGATGTTCATGACCGAAGGCGTCGGCCTGGGCAGCGTGATGGTGGCGGTGATGCGGATCATGCCGTTCTGGTCGAAGCTCAAGCGGGTGGCCCACACGATCCCCTACGACACGGCGATGGTGGTCGAGCACCAGGCGGGCGAGCCGCTGCCGGCGGCCTGGCCGGAGGTGAAGGTCCCGGCTCTGGTGCTCGACGGCGGCCGCAGCCCGGACTGGATGCGTCACGGCGTGGCGTCGCTGGCCAAGGTGCTCCCCTCGGCGGAGTACCGGACGCTGCCGGGCCAGACGCACATCGTGAAGGCGGCCGCGCTGGCCCCGGTGCTCAAGGAGTACTTCCTCGCCTAGGTGGGCTTGTACCTGTTTTGTACGACCGCGCCCGATCGTGGCCGCCATGAGACGTTTGCTTCCCACCGCTCTGGCCGCCGCGCTGGCCACCGGATTGCTCGCCGCGCCCACGCCGGCAGGGGCGGCCGACCTGCGGATCGCCAACGGCGGGTTCGACCAGGGACTGACCGGCTGGAGCGGGTCGCACAGCCCGGGCGGGTTCACCGCCGTGACCTGGGATGGGCGCACCGCGGCGCGCGTGGACGACACGTCCGCGAGCAACGCCTACGGCCGGGAAAGCCAGCCCGGGCTGCCCGCCACCGCCGGCGTCCGGTACACCGCGTACGCCCAGGTGTGGACCGAGAGCGGCGCTGCCGACCTCTACCTGCGGTTCCGCGACTCGTCCGGGCAACTGCTCGGCGGCGTGACCGGCGGCTCGGTCTCCGGCCGCCAGTGGAACACCGCCACGGCTTCGGGCACGGCGCCCGCCGGCACCGCCAGTGTCTCCGCGCTCATCTACTCGGGCGTCGGCAACGTCGGCACCGCGTACTGGGACGAGGTGGTGATCAGCAAGGACGACACGGACCTCGGCGTCCAGCTGGAAAGCAGCGTCCCCAACGCCACCACCTTCTCCGGTGGCAAGGCCTACGCGGTCTACACCGGCACCGCCGACAGCAACCCCCAGCTGGCGGTCATCGACGTCGCCACCGAAAAGGTCACCTCGAAGCTCACCTTCCCGGACACCACCGAAACCCCCACCGTCGGCGGCTGGGCCGCCACCACCGCCACCGACGGCAGCGTCTACCTCGGCACCTACCCCAACTCGAAGCTGTACCGCCACGTGCCGGGCACCAGCACGCTGACCGACCTCGGCCGCGCCGAAGGCGGGTACTCCTTCATCTGGGACCTCGAAGCCGGCGCGAACGGCAAGGTCTACGGCGGCACGTACAACAACGGCCGCTACTTCAAGTACGACAACGGCACGTTCACGACCATCGGCGCCACCCCGATCGTCCCCGGCGCGGAGTACGTGCGCAGCATCGCCCACGACCCGGCCGCCAACGCGACCTACCTCGGCACCGGGACGAACGCTTCGCTGGTGCGCTACGACAACGTCACCGGGCGGACCGACAGCCTGCTGCCCGCCGAGTACGCGCACAACTCCATGGTGGGCGGACTGACCTGGACCGGCGGACGGCTGTTCGCGTGGCTCGACCGGACGCTGCTCGTGCTGCAGGTCGTCAAGAACACCGACGGCTCGTACCGCTCGGTGGTGGACGCGACGATCACCGACACCGACCTGCACCACTCCCCGGCCGCGGACGGCAAGGTCTGGTTCGTCAAGGACGGGCTGCTGCAGTCCTACGACATCGCCACGAAGACCGTGCAGGCGACGGCCGTCCGGCCCGACCTCGACGTCACCGGCTACAGCTGGGAGAACGGCACGCTCGCCGGCCTCGGCGCGGGCCCGGACGGCACCCGGATCTTCAAGTACAGCCCGGCGACCGGCGCGTCGAGCACCCGGCTCGTCACCGGCACCCCGGTGCTGCCCGCCGCGATCAACGCGCTCGGCACCGGCCCGGACGGCAAGATCTACACCGGCGGCTACCTCACCGGCGGCACCGGCGCGTACGACCCGCTGCACGGCGACGCCGACGAGAACCACCCGGACGCGAAGACCCTCACCGGCCTGAACCAGACCGACAGCCTGCTGGCCCACGACGGGAAGCTCTACATCGGCGTCTACCCGTCGGCCCGGCTGTACAGCTACCAGCCGGGCGGCGAATGGCCCCCGAAGCTGCAGTACACCGGCGGGGCCACGGGTGACAAGGCCGCCGACTGCCGTGCGGGCGAAGGCCCGCCGCCGCAGGACCGCCCGTACGCGCTGGCCGGCGCCCCCGACGGCACTGTCTACATGGGAACGGTCCCGAAGTACGGCAAGCGCAGTGGCGCGCTGAACATCTGGAAGGAGGGCACCCCGGGCCGGAGCATCTGCGTGGTCCCGGACCAGGCGGTGGTCGCCCTGGCCTACGCGGGCGGCAAGGTCTTCGGCGGCACGTCGACGCGGGGTGCGCTCGGCGTCAACCCGGTGTTCGCGCCGGGCGCCTCGGCGCAGGTGTTCTCCTACGACCCGGCGAACGGCGCGGTGACGCGGTACCCGCTGCCGTCGGCCACGGCGGTCACCGCACTGACCGAGGTGGACGGCAAGGTCTGGGGCCTGGCCGGGGGAACCCTGCTCACGTTCGACCCGGCCTCGCCGTCGGCGATGAAGACGCAGCGCCTGTTCCCGGACCCGGACTACGCCGCGAAGTCGACGATGGCCTGGCGCGACGGCGTGCTGCTGACGGTGGCCAAGGACCCGGACCACGTCTACGGCACCCAGGGCGACCGGATCTTCAAGATCGACAAGGCCACCAAGGCGGTCACGGTCCTGCTGACGAAGTCCGGCGTCGAGGACCTGACGGCCGACCGGTTCGGCGACCTGTACTACAAAATCGGCGAACGCCTGTACCGGCTGACCGTCACTCCCTGATGCGGCAGAGACCCGGCCCGTGCGGCGATCGTCCGGAAGGGCGGCCGCGGCGGGCCGGGCTCGTCGGCCGTCATCGGCTCGAAGGCGCGGCGCGGAAATGCAGCAGTACGAGCCCACCGTGTCAGGCAGGATTGCCCCATGCGCATCCGGATCCTCGACGCCGACATCACCACCCTCGAGGTCGACGTCGTCGTCAACGCCGCCAACTCCTCGCTGCTCGGCGGGGGCGGGGTCGACGGGGCCATCCACCGCAAGGGGGGTCCCGAGATCCTCGACGCGTGCCGGAAGCTGCGGGCCGGGCACTACGGAAAAGGGCTGAAGACCGGGCAGGCCGTGGCCACCACCGCCGGGAAGCTGCCCGCGAAGTGGGTCGTGCACACCGTCGGCCCGGTGTGGTCGGCGTCCGAGGACCGCTCCGGGCTCCTCGCCGACTGCCACCGCAACGCCCTGCGGGTGGCGCGGGAGCTCGGGGCCCGGACCGTCGCGTTCCCCGCGATCTCCACCGGCGTCTACCGGTGGCCGGTGGAGTCGGCCGCGGACATCGCGCTCACCGGCGTCTCCGCAGCCGACCCGGGTCCGATCGAAGAGGTCCTCTTCGCCCTCCGCGGCGAAGCGGCCGTCCAAGCGTTTCAGGCTCGTCACAACTCCCTTGCCTGAACGATCACCGAGCAGGCAGGGTGCAGGCGTGCCCACCCGCGCCCTGGTCTTCGACTTCGACGGCACCCTCGCCGACACCGAATCTGCCGTGCTGCAGTCGTGGCAGGCGGTCTTCCGGGAACACGGCACCGAACTGCCGATGGACGCCTGGTACGCCGTCATCGGCACGCAGCGCACCACGCCCGCCATGTTCGCCCTGCTCGCCGAGCACGTCCCCGGCATCGATCCGGAGGCCCTGCGCCCCCGGACCCGGGCGCACGTCCTGCGGCTCCTCGAAAACCTCGGCCCGCGCGAAGGGGTCCTCGGCTACCTCGAAACGGCCAAGAGCCACGGCCTCAAGCTGGCCGTCGCCTCCAGCTCGTCCGGGGCCTGGGTGAACCCGCACCTGGAACGGCTCGGCCTCGACCACTACTTCGACGCCGTCCTCACCGGGGACCTGCACAAGGCGAAACCCGATCCCGACCTCTACCTCGCCGCGCTCGACGCACTCGGAACCACCGCGGAAGACGCGATCGCCTTCGAGGACACCCCGCACGGCGTCACCTCGGCCAAGGCCGCCGGGCTGACCTGCGTCGCCGTGCCCAACGCGATCACCGGGAAGCTCGACTTCGGGCAGGCGGACGTCGTGCTGCCGTCGTTCACCGCCAAGCCCCTCGAGGCCCTGCTCAGCCGCTGACCAGCGCCAGCAGCCGGTCCAGGAACGGCAGCTGGCCCTTCACCAGCTTCTCCCGGGCCTCCGGCAGCGAGAACCACGCGACCCGGTCCACCTCGGGGAACTCCTGCAGGCGGCCCGAGCGGGGCGGCCACTCCATGGTGAACGTCCCGGGCACCACCGAGGCCGGATCGAGGTCGGCCTCGACCGCCCACGCCGTGACGACCTTGCCGCCCGACTGCTTCACCACGCCCAGCTCGACGTACTCGCCGTCGGGCGCCGGCAGCCCCAGCTCCTCCTCGAACTCCCGCCGCGCCGCCTTCTCCGGGGACTCGTCCGGGTCGAGCTCACCCTTGGGCAGCGACCACGCGGCCGCGTCCTTCTTCGCCCAGAACGGCCCGCCCATGTGCCCGAGCAGCACCTCGACGTCTTCGCCGCGGCCTCGGTAGAGCAGCAGCCCGGCACTCTGTTTGCCCGCCATCGACACAGTCTCCCGAAACTCGTCCAAGATTTTTCCGCGGGGCTGTCGATCCGGGGAGAACCCACTCGACGCGTAGGCAGAAGGCAAGAAAAACCCAGGGAAGGACCCACCATGACCGCCACCATCGCCCGCGAAACCCGGACCACCACCGCCGCCCCGGCCAAGACCAAGGTCACCGGCATCGTGGTCGGCGCGAGCCGGATCGTGATCTCGTTCCTGTTCGGCTTCCACGGCCTGCAGGATTTCGGGTTCTTCGGCGGCATCGACGGCCAGGGCGGCGGCGTCCCGTTCGGCTCGTTCCCCGGCTGGTGGGGCAGCGTTCTCGAGCTGGTGGGCGCGGCGCTGCTGCTCGTCGGGCTCGCCAGCAGGCCCGCCGCCATCCTGCTCTCCGGCGTGATGGCCTTCGCCTACTTCACCGTGCACGCCCCGATGGGCCTGCTGCCGCTGCAGAACATGGGCGAGCCCGCCGCGGTCTACTCGTGGGTCTTCCTGCTGCTCGCCGCGGTCGGCCCGGGCCGGTTCGCGCTCGACAACCTGATCAAGCGCCGCCGCTGACGCGAACCAGGCGCGGTCCGGTCAGTAGCCGCCCTGGGCGGCTGCCAGGTCGGACCGCGCCATCACGTGTTCCATCAGGCTGGTCAGCACCTGCTTCGTCGACTCGCGCTCGCGGGCGTCGCACAGCAGCAGCGGGACGTCCATGCCGACGTCGAGCGCCTGCCGGACCTCCTCGGTGCCGTAGCGGTACGCGCCGTCGAAGCAGTTCACGCCGACGACGAACGGCAGGTTGCGGCGCTCGAAGAAGTCCACCGCGGCGAAGCAGCTGTCGAGCCGGCGCGTGTCGGCCAGCACGACGGCGCCGAGCGCGCCTTCGGCCAGCTCGTCCCACATGAACCAGAACCGGTCCTGCCCCGGCGTGCCGAACAGGTAGAGGATCAGGTCCGGGTTGATCGTGATGCGGCCGAAATCGAGCGCGACCGTCGTGGTGGTCTTCTGCTCGACACCGGAGAGGTCGTCGACCCCCTCGGACGCGGTCGTGATGACCTCTTCGGTCCGCAGCGGCGGCACTTCGCTCACCGAGCCGACCATCGTGGTCTTGCCGACCCCGAACCCGCCGGCGATGAGTACCTTGACCGCGGTCGCGGTCAGGTTCCGCCGGGGGTCAGAGTTTCCGGATGCCATCAAGGACCGCCTGCAATACGTGTCGGTTGGGGGTTTCCTGGACCGGTGCCGCGGTACGGAACAGCACCAGGTTCTGCTCGATGAGGTCGCTCAGCATCACCTTCACCACGGGCAGCGGGAGATCGATCCGGGCGGCCACCTCGGCCACCGAGACCGGCCGCTGGCACAGGGCGATGATGCGGGCGTACTCCGGTTCGAGCATGCCCGCTTCGTGCGCGGTGCGCAGCGCCACCACGAGCGTGATGAGGTCGAGCCCGAGCGTGTCCGACCGGGTGCGGCCGCCCGTGACCGCGTAGGACCGGACCAGCGGGCCGGCCTCGTCGTCGAACCAGGCTTCGTGCCGTGGGCTCATGGCGCAGTGGGCTGCGCGCCGGCGGTCCGCGGGGCCGAGGTGAGGACCTGGCCGACCCGCTTCACCATCAGGTTCATCTCGTACGCGACCAGCCCCATGTCCGCGTCCTCGCGGGCCAGCAGGGCGAGGCAGGCGCCCCGCCCGGCCGCGGTCACGAACAGGAAAGCGTGGTCCATCTCGACCATCGTCTGGCGGACGTTGCCGCCGCCGAAGTGCCGCCCGGTGCCGCGGGCCAGGCTCTGGAACGCCGAAGCCACCGCGGACAGGTGTTCGGCGTCCTCCTCGGAAAGGTTGCCGGACCTCCCGATGAGCAGGCCGTCCGAGGACAGCACCACCGCCCGGTCCGCCCCGGCGACCCGCTTGACGAGGTCGTCCAGCAGCCAGTCGAGCTCGTGGGCGCCTGAGTTGACCATTACTCGCGCTCTCCGTACCTGTCGTCGTTCTCGGGAAACTCTTCGTCACGGGCCCGCCGGGTGCCCTGCTGGAAGGCGGACAGCCTGCTGCGGGCGGCCTCCGGCGAGTCCAGCCGGACCTCTTCCCGTTCCTGTGCGGGCTTATCTTCCCGCAGCTGCGGGACGAGGTTCTGCTGGCGTCGCCGTTGCGGCAGCGGCGGACGGCCGGGGGCCTCCGGGCGGCGCGGCTGCTGCGGGCGGCTTTCGGACGTCGCCGCGGTCCGCGGCTCCTGCGGCGGCCACACCGGCTGCTGCGCGGCCGGCCGCGCCGGGCGCGAGGTCCGGTTCGGCGGGGCGGGCGGCCGGACGGCAGCCACGGGCTGGGCCAAGGTCGGCTGGCTGACCGGCTCCGACACGGACCCGACCGGGACCGGCGTCGGCACGGACGACGGCTGCGACTGCGCCGGCGTCCGCTCCGGGGTCGGCGGCGGGACGGTGACCGGCGGGACGGCCGCGGGCGGCACGGGGGCCGGCGGCGGGGTCACGGCGGCCGGGGCCGTCACGGGCGGGGCGGGCGGCTCGGTGCGGTGCCGGGCCGGGCGGCGCACCGGCCGCTTGAGCGGCGCGACCTCGTCGTTGGCCGTGGTCTCCGGCTCGGCCGGGTTCGGGACCAGCTCCGGCTTCGGCGGGGTGATCGGCTGCTCCGGCTCGGTCTCCGCGAGCGGGGCCAGCAGGTCGGTGCGCACCAGGACGATGGCCCGGGTGCCACCGTAGGCGGACTCGCGCAGGTGCACCTGGATGCCGTGCCGCGCGGCCAGCCGCGCGACCACGAACAGGCCGAGGCGCGGCTCGTCCGACAGCGCCATGATCCCGAAGTCCGGCGGGTCGGCCAGCATCGCGTTGATCTCTTCGGTCTGGTCCGGCTCGAGCCCGAGGCCCTGGTCCTCGACCTCGATCACGACACCCTTGCCGACCACGTTGCCGCGGATCTCGACCCGCGACTGCGGCGGCGAGAACGCCGTCGCGTTGTCGATCAGCTCGGCGAGCAGGTGCACGAGGTCGCCGACGACCGGGCCGCGGACGGCGATCTGCGGCAGCACCGCCGCCTTGACCCTGGCGAAGTCCTCGGTTTCGGCGGACGCGCCGCGGACCAGCTCGGCCAGCCCGACCGGGTTGCGCCACTGGCGGCCCGGCTGCCCGCCGCCGAGGATGATCAGGTTCTCGGCGTTCCGGCGGGCGCGGGTGGAGAGGTGGTCCAACTGGAACAGCGTGTCCAGCTGCTCCGGGTCCTCCTGCTTGCGCTCGGCCTGGTCGAGCACCTTGAGCTGGCGGTGCACGATGACCTGGCTGCGGTGGGCGATGTTGAGGAACACCGTCTTGGTGCCCTCCTTGGTCTTCGCCTCGTCGATGGCGGCCGCGATGGCGGTCTGCTGCGCCTTGTTGAACGCGTCGGCGACCTGGCCGATCTCGTCGGTGCCGTGGTCGAGGAAGTGACCACCCTCTTCGAGGTCGACGGGCTCGCCCGCCTGGACCCGGGCGACCAGTTCGGGCAGCCGGACCTCGGCCGCGTCGAGGGTGTCCTCGCGCAGCCGGTGCAGGCGGCCGATGAGCCGGTTCGACAGCCGGACGGCGACGAAGACCACGAAGACCGCGAACAGGACCGCGACCACGCCGGCGATCAGCGACTCGGTGAACGTCGAGTCCGCGTCGTTGATCGCGGCCTGGCTCGCGTTCGAGCTCTGCGTCACGAAGATGAGCATCAGCGCGTCGCCGACCTGGCGGGCAGCCGTGCGCCACTGGTCCTGCGCCACCGGCAGCTTCGACAGGTCACCGCGCAGGAACGCGGTCTCGACCTGGTTCACCGTCTGCCACGGCTGGCTGGCCAGCAGCTGGTCGTACTTCGCCTTGACCTCGGGGATCATCTTCGGCGCCGACGCGTCGAGCTGGGCGTGGTAGGCACCGACCTGGCCGACGTAGGCGCGGAAGTCCTCGTTGCTCAACCCGCCCGCGGCCAGCCCGGCGGCGGCGAGGGCGTCACTGCGCTGCATCGCGTCGGCCGCGGTGAACAGCGGGATGGCCGTCAGCCGGTCGAACGCGTTCTGGGCGCCGCGCGCGTTCTGCGCGAGCCCGGCCACGCCGTCGGTGAACTGGTCGAACAGCTTGTTGTAGTAGGCGAACGCCTGGCTGATCTGCATCTGGCCGCTGTCGACCGCCTGGCGGGTCTGCGGCAGCTGCTGGAACAGCCCGAAGAACGTGGCGATGTTCTTCTGCACGCTCGGCGGGGTGTTGTCGTAGTCGGCGAAGTTGTCGCGGAGGTTCTCGATCTCCTTCGCGGCGGTCGCGTCCGTCTTCGGGCGGACGGCCGCGAGCACGGCACGCTGGTTGCTCTGGCCGGCCAGCAGGCTCAGCGTCGCCTGGCGCTCTTGCTGCAGCGCGGCGAAGAAGGGGATCGCGGGGGCTTCCGAGTTCCGGATCCGGCTGGTGTAATCACGAGCGGTGACCGCGTCGTAGATGAGGTAGCCCGCGAGGGCCACCCCGACCAGCAGCAGGGCCACACTGGGGATGAGCGCGATCGTGAGCACGCGCTTCCGAATCGAGGATCCCCGGTTGCGTCGAAGAGAAATCTGCTTCACCTGGGTCCGTTTTCCTTCCGGCAGTACATGGTTTCGGGTCGCCCGAGGCGGTCAACACCCGGATTCCGACCAGCCGGATCAACATCACCGTGGTCTGCTTCGCCCGCGACGACGTTAGGCAGCCCTCCAGGGCGCGTCAAGTCCGTGGCGATAACGTGATCTTGGAACGGTGACCGCTCCACACTCGCTGCCTGCGCTTCGAAAGTCCACCACCGTAAGTCGTGACCTTCGTCGCAGGCCGGCATCGGTTCCACGCACAAAAGTGAGCAAAGGAAGCGCTCTCGGAACCCGCCGCGCGCCCCGGGCCGGCCCCCTACGTACGACAGCGGCGGATCGTTCGGTGACAAACATCACGGACCCGCGCTCGGACCTCCGCACACCCCGTTCGCCCGGAGTGGACGGCCCCGGGAAAGCGGAATGAGCAGGATCCGCGAACTGGGCCGCGGATTCCCCGGGCCGACGGCCGGAATTCCCGTCAATCCGCAATCGCACCCGGGTGATCACGCTGTGCTGGCCGCCGAAACCGGTTCCGCGGCACCGAAGGCCCGTCAGCCGGGGAACTCGTCGGCCAGCGTGTTCCAGAACAGCAGCTCGTAGCTCTGGAACAGCCGCGCGCAGCGGTGCGCTTCGCGTTCGTCGAGCCGGCGCGCGTCGAGGCCGGCCTGGATCGCGGCGAGTGCTTGTTCTTCTATTTCCGGGACGTCCGCGGCAAAGAAGTCGAAGAACGCGCACTGCTCGCCGGTGAAGCCGTAGTGCTCGCGCATGCCGGCGGCGACGTCCCGGCAGTACCGGCCGAAGGCGGCGAAGTTGGCGAAGATCCCGGCCGCGGTCGCCGACGATTCGCCGTTCAGCGCGAGCCAGGCGACGTACGCCGGGTAGACCTGACAGCCCGCGCGCGGCCGTTCTTTCCCATGGTCCGGACCAGTCGCGGCGAGCAAGGCGTCGAGCATCCCGTTCGCCTGCTGCTCGCCCGGCGCGAGGCCGCCGAAGAACGTGCGGGCGTGGGGTTCGTCCGCGCGGGCGGCCAGCTCGTGGAAGCTGCGCCAGTCGCTGAGCGTGATCAGCTTCTCTTCCGCGGCGAGCGCGGCGAACACCGCGCGCGGCGCCCGGCCGGCGGTGATCAGCGGCACGAGCCGGTTGTCGCCGTCGCGCGGCGCGAGTTCGTCCTGGATCTCTTCGAGCAGCTTGCGCGCCGAGCGCGTCATCGGTACCCCCAGGTGTCCGTGCTCCCTCCATTGAAGCGCGGTTCCGGCACGGACGCTCGTGTGCACAGTGGACAGTGGTGGAGAGCTGACCGCTATGTCCGTTTCGATGGCGCCGGTTGACGTGGCCGCGATTCTCTATCCACCTGCGCCAGGAGCCCCTACAGTGTGGCCATCCGGAGCACCGAGGAGGCCAGCGTTGACCACCCCGTCCGTCGCCGAGCAGACCGAAGGCCAGACGATCCCGCGGCTGCTGCACCGCAACGCGGTCGAGTACCCGGACCTGCCGGCGATCACCTCGCTCGACATCGAAGGTCAGCCGACGCTGACGTGGGGGGAGTTCCGCGCCGCGATCGCCGAGGTCTCCCGCGGGCTGGCCGGGCTCGGGCTCGCCCGGCGCGACCGTGTGCTGATCATGGCGCCCGGCTGCCCGGACCACATCATCGCCGACCTCGCGGCGACGCACCTGTCCGCGATCCCCTGCACCGCCTACGCCACCCTCAGCCCGGACCAGATCCGGTTCGTCGCCCGGCACAGCGCGGCGCCGGTCGTGGTGCTCGGCGGGGAGAACGAGCTGGCGCGCTGGCGGCCGGTGCTCGACGACCTCCCGGCGCTGCGCCACATCGTCGTCATGGACGAGACCGCGCTCCCCGAAGGCGACGACCGGTTCCTCTCCTTCGCCGACCTGCGCGCCCGCGGCCGGGAAGCGCTTGCCGAAGACCCCGGCGCGTTCGAACGGTCCTGGCAGGACATCCAGCCGGACGACCCGCTGTCGATGATCTATACCTCGGGCACCACCGGTGACCCGAAGGGTGTCGTGCTGTCGCACCGCAACGCGATCCAGGGGTACGCGGTCACCGAGCTGCACCACCCGCCGATGCACGCGACGAACATCGCGTACCTGCCGCTCGCGCACATCGCCGAGCGGGAACTGTCGATCTACCTGCCGATCATCTGGGCGGGGCACGTGCACACCCTCGCCGACCCGGCCGCGGTCGTCGGCGCGCTCGGCAAGGTGCACCCGCAGAGCTTCTTCGGCGTCCCGCGCGTGTGGGAAAAGATGGTCGCCGGCCTCAAGAACATGCTCGGCGGCGTGCCGGAGGACAAGCGCACCGCGCTGCTGCAGGCGAACGAGCTGCTGCAGCAGGGCTACAAGCTGCGCAGCGCCGGCAAGCCGGTGCCCGCGGAGCTGGCCGAGAAGATCCGGCAGACCGACGAGGCCGCGCTGGCCCCGATCCGCGCGTTGCTCGGGCTGGACAAGGTGCTCGTCGCCTCCAGCGGCGCGGCCGCCCTGCCGGTGGAGATCATCTACTTCCTGGCCGGGCTCGGCATCGAGATCTGCGAGGTCTGGGGCCTGTCCGAGACGACGGGCGCGGCGACGTCCAACTCCGGCTCGGCCTTCCGCGCCGGCACCGTGGGCAAGCCCCTCGAAGGCGTCGAGGTGAAGGTCGCCGAGGACGGCGAGCTGCTGGTCCGCGGCCCGATCGTGTTCCTCGGCTACCTCCAGGAGGACGGCACGATCGCCGACGCCACCGACGCCGACGGCTGGCTGGCGACCGGCGACATCGGCACGATCGACGAAGACGGCTTCGTGACGATCACCGACCGCAAGAAGGAACTGATCATCACCTCGAGCGGCAAGAACATCGCGCCGACCCGCGTCGAGGGCCTGCTCAAGGAGCACCCGCTGATCGGCCAGGCGGTCGCGATCGGCGACGACCGCCCGTACGTGACGGCGCTGATCGTGCTCGACGACGAGATCGCCCCCGGCTGGGCCGCGGCGAACGGTGTCGAGGCGTCGCCGGACGAGCTGGCTTCGCACCCGGCGGTGCGCGCCGAGCTGGAACGCGCGGTCGAGTCGGCCAACAGCAGGCTCGCCCGGATCGAGCAGATCAAGCGCTACCACGTGCTGCCGAAGGCGTGGACGCCCGAATCCGGCGAGCTGACCCCGACGCTCAAGCTCAAGCGCCGGGTCATCAACGACCGCTATTCGGCCGACATCGAGGCCCTCTACGCCGCGACCCGCGACCCCGAGCCCGCCGCCGGTTCCTAGCCCTGCCGCACCCGTCGTGAGTGGTAAGGCGGGTTCTAACCCGCCTTACCACTCACGACCGGGCGGGTCAGGCGGTGCGGGGGGAGGTTGTCTCCGTCCACTTGCGCAGCCGCGGCGGGACGCGCTTTTCCAGGCCGTAGTTCTCCAGGTGGGCGGAGAAGACCTCGTCGAACGCCTTCTGCACGGTCTCGGTGTCCCACACCGGGCGCTCGAGGATCGGCTGCTTGAGGAACGGCTGGCCCATGACGTGCAGCTGCGGGCCGTTGCACCGGATCATCTGGCCGGTGATGCCGTGCGAGCCCTCGCCGAGCAGGAACAGCACGACCGGCGCGATCCGCGACGGCGTGCGGTCCGGCGGGCAGGCGCGCAGCGAGCGTTCGGACTTCCACACCATCCGCGTGTGCGCCAGCGGGCAGACGGCGTTGACGCGGATGCCGACGTCTTCGAGGTCCAGCGCCCAGGAGTAGGTCAGGGACGCGACCGCGCCCTTGCTCGCCGCGTACACGCCGAGCTTGCGCTGCCCGAGCGAAGCGCCGGAGGAGATGTTGACGATCGAGCCGCCGGTGCCCGCGTCGACCATCGCCTTGATCGCGGCCAGCCCGGTGTTCACCACGCCCAGGACGTTGACCGCGACGAGCTCCCGCGCCTGCTCGGCGTCGTCCTCCCAGGGCAGCGCCTCGTAGTTGAGCCCCGCGTTGTTGACCAGCCCGTCGATCCCGCCGAACTCCTTGACGCAGAGGTCGACGATCTCCTGCGCTTCGCCCGCCTCGGCCACGCTGTGCCCGCTCGCGACGGCGCGGCCGCCGTGCGCGCGGATGTTCTCCGCCGTCCGCTCGGCCAGTTCGGCGTCGACGTCGTTGACCACCACCGCCCCGCCCGCGCGCGCGACGTGCACTGCGAACGCTTCGCCCAGGCCCCGGCCGGCGCCGGTGACGACGACCGCCTTGCCCTGCATCAACCCGTCCATCGCTCTCCCCGATCTGCAGCGCCGGCGGCGCGCGGTCCGTCCACCCCGGCCGGCTCACCACCAGTCTTCGCCCATTCGGTCCAACGCGGCATCGGCGCGACGACGAGCGGCCGCCGCCCTGCGCCGAGCGAGTCCGGTTCGATCAGTCGGGACGTACCCGCGGGCCGGTCACGAGGGGGTGACTGGCCCGCGTTCCGGGGACACCGGGCCGTGACCGGCGGCATACTGTGGGTGCTTTCCGGTGGTCGACCGTGACTCCCCCGGATGGGGTCGTCACCGGAGAGGCACAATGCGGACGGTCCATGTTCACTCGATCGGGGGACGGTGGTGACGAGGGTGACAACGCGCGCGACACCCCGGCTCCGGGCCGTCCTGGCCAACCGCGAGTTCCGCGCGCTGTGGTTCGCCGAGACGCAGTCGATGCTCGGCGACCAGCTGACCATCGTCGCGCTGGCCATCCTGATCTTCGACCGGACCGGATCGCCGCTGCTGTCGGCCGTCGTCTACTCCCTGACGTTCCTGCCCGCCCTCGCCGGCGGGCTCGGGCTCTCCCAGCTGGCCGACCGGTTCCCGCGGCGCGCGGTGCTGGTGGGCGGCTCGCTGGCGCAGGCGGTGCTGATCGGGCTGATGGCGGTGCCCGGGATGCCGATGGGCTGGCTGTTCGTCCTCTTCGTCTTCGCCCGGCTGGCGAACGCGCCGTGCAACGCGGCGCAGAACGCGCTGGGCCGCGAGATCTTCGCCGACGACGACGTCTACCTGCAGAGCCAGGACCTGCGCGGGATCACGAACAACACCGCGATGCTGGCCGGTCTCGCCGCCGGCGGCCTGCTCGTGACGGGCATCGGCACGTCGTGGGCGCTGGCGATCGACGCGCTGACGTTCGTGGTCGCCACCGTCGCCGTGCGGCTGCTGGTGCTGCGGCGGCCGGCCGCGGGCAGCGGCGGGGCCCCGTGGTTCGGCGCCGTCCGGCAGGTTTTCGGCGACGAACGGCTGCGGGTGCTGCTCTACCTGTCCTGGCTCGTCGGCCTCGCGGTGATCCCGGAGGGCCTCGCCGCGCCGCTCGCCGCCCAGCTGGGCGCGGGTGACCAGGCGGTCGGCTGGCTGCTGGCCGCCGACCCGCTGGGGTTCGTCGTCGGGACGTTCCTGCTCTCGCGGTTCGTCTCGACGGAACACCGCCGCAAGCTGCTGGGCGTGCTGGCCGCCCTGCCGCTGGCCGCGCTCGCGGCCTTCGCGCTGAAGCCGAACCTGGCGGTGGCGCTCGTCCTGCTCGCGCTGGCCGGGGCGACCGGCGCGTACGTCATCACGGTGACGGCCACGTTCATCACGTGGGTGCCCAACGACATCAGGGGCAGCGCCGGCGGGCTCTACCGGACGGGGCTGCGGGTCGCGCAGGGCGTGGGCGTGGGGGTCGGCGGGCTGGTCGCGCAGGGGCTCGGTTCGGCGAACGCGACCATTGCGCTCGCGGGGGCGGTGGGACTGCTCGTGGCCGTCCCGGTCGCGTTGTCGTGGCGCCGGGTCTGGAGTGCGAAACCGGAGCCGGGGTCGTCATGAACGGATTTCCACCGGGGATTCAGCAGTCACGGTTCGACATCGGTCGCCACCTCTCCGTGCAGGACAAGATCATGAAGGACATTCAGCTGGGGACGGCGAGCAATTCGCGTCCGAGTCAGCCGTCGCGGTTCGACATCGGGTCGCCACCTCCGTCAAGCGAAGCATGAACAAGCGATTGAGCCGCGTTCGACGGTCAGTTCGACCACGAACGCGGGGTTCTGCTGGTGAAGGATGATACCCGGCCACGGAATGCGTCAACACTCTGGCAGGTACCGATGAGATTACTCAAGTGCGGAGCTAGGCTGGAAAGGAGGTGACCATTTGCATCCCGGACCAGACGACGACCCGTCCGCCGCCGGCGGGGCGACCGCCCGGCCGGCGCCGGAACCGGACCGGCGCCCGCCGGTGACCGAGCACGCCGAAGCGGCAGGCAGCCCGGCCGGGCGCGACCACCCGTACCGGCCCCGCCACTGGGCGCTCTGGCGGCGCCCGCCGGTGCTGATCGCCTTCATGCTCGGCCTGGAAGCCGTCGCCGTCGCCGTGCTCGCGATTTCCTTCGCCCATTCCGCGGTGCCGGGCGAGCGCGACTGGATCAATTTCGGGATACTCGCGGTCGGCGCGACCGTCCACATTCAACTGACGCAACGCCAGGAAGAGCGGCGGCGGAACCGGACCAAAAAGGTCCTGATCGACCTGACCGCAGTCTGGACCTTTTCCGCCGCATTGATCCTGCCGGTGCCGCTGACCCTGCTCGTCGTTTTCCTCATTCGCATGCAGCACTGGTTCATCGCGCGCAGGCCGGCCCACAACTTCATTTTCTCGTCGATCACCCACGGCCTGGCCGGCGCGGTCGCCCACCTGACGTACGTGTCGCTCGGACCACACCTGCTCGGGCTGCCCGGCTGGGGCGGCTTCTGGCGGGAAGCGGGCACCATCGTGCTCACCGGCCTCGTCTACGAAGCGATCCAGATCCTCTACGTCGGCGGCGCACTGGCCCTGGGGCTCTCGTCCGAGCCGACCCTGCGTAACGTTCTGGGCAGCCCGGCCGACAACCTCCTCGAAGCGGTCACCATCGGCCTCGGCGCCGTGACCGCGATCCTGCTCACCGTCGTCCCGCCGATGGTCGTCGTGATGGCGGTGGCGACCGTGGTCTTCAATCGCCTCGCGGAACTCGACCAGCTCCAGAACGACGTCCGGACGGATCCGAAAACGGGCATTCTCAACATGCGCGGCTGGTCGGAGGCGGCCGAGCGGGCTCTTGAACGGACCGCTCGATCGGGTGATCAACTGGCCCTGCTGATGGTCGATCTGGACCACTTCAAGTGGATTAACGACACCTATGGACATCCGGCGGGTGACGACGTGCTCCGCACCGTTGCGCAAACGCTGGACGAAGTGACCAGACCGAGCGACTTGGTCGGCCGTTTCGGCGGTGAGGAATTCCTCGTTCTGCTCCCGGACATCGACGAACAGGCGACCTGGGACGCGGCCGAGCGCATCCGCATCGCGGTCGCCAAGCTGCACATGGTGACGACGGACAAGCGCGGCGACCCGGCGACGATCGCCGACCGCACGACGTCGATCGGCGTGGCCCGCCACCCCCGCCACGGCGACACCCTCGAGCGCCTCCTCCAGTCCGCCGACGCGGCGGTCTACCTCGCGAAGGAGAACGGCCGCGACCAGGTCTGCTTCGCGCCGGACACGGTCACGCCCCCAGCCGGACGGTGAGTTCGAGCTTCACGAGCACCTCGGCGCACGTCCCGGCGGCGGCGGGCTCCAGCCGCACCCGCTCTCCCCGGTAGCCGGCGGACTCCAGCCGCAGGACGCGCGCGCCCGGCGCCGGCCGCGGGTGGCACCAGTGCCGGACGGTCCCGGTGCCGGCGTGGTCCTTGGCCAGCAGGAGGTATTCGTGGCCGAGATCGTCGGTGACCCGGCCAAGGCCGTTCCACCAGAGCGAGCGGAGGGTGAGGCCGTCGCCGTCGCGGAGGAGCTCGACCGGGGGATCGGCGTGCACGTCGACCTGGAAGCCGTGCTCGGTGACGCGCACCGAGCGCACGCGCAGGAAGGCGCTGTTCCCCGCCCCGGCGGGCGGTGGCCGACCGGGCCGACCCTCCTCA
The DNA here is from genome assembly GCF_042652605.1 of Amycolatopsis plumensis. NCBI lineage: Bacteria > Bacillati > Actinomycetota > Actinomycetes > Pseudonocardiales > Pseudonocardiaceae > Amycolatopsis > Amycolatopsis plumensis. Next base: position 972,923 of record NZ_JBHSJY010000001.1, read on the forward strand.
CCGACACCGGAACCTGGCGGCACACCGAACGGCCCCGGGCCCGCCGAACCACCGTCGGCCGGCCCCTCCGGTCCGGGCAGCAGCACCTCGCGTCCCCCGGCCCCGCGCTCAACCTGCGGCAGCAGCGCCGCCACCGCCAGCTCCGCCGCCAGCCGTCCGTCCTCTTCCTCCGGCGCCGCCGGAACTCCGCGCAGCTCCCCCGCCAGCATCCGGTGCCCGAGCACCTCCGCCCAGGCCAGCGCCGCCGTCCGCAGGCCCGGCTCGGTGGCCAGCCGGTCGTGCAGCGACCTCGCCCGCCGGACCCGGCCGAACCGCGCGGCCCTCACCAGCCGGGCGGCCTCCGGGACACCCGTGGCGAAGAACCCCGTCATCGCGCGGTCCAGCGCGCCCAGCTGGGCGGCCAGCACCGCACGGGCGACCGGTCCGGGATGCGCACCGGCCAGCTCCCGCGGTGCGCACTCACGCAACGCCATCGCGAGAACGCGCAGGTCCGGCGTTCCCGGCGTGCGCAAGCGGGCGCCGGGGGCGAGCCGGCGCAGTGCGCGCACGGTGTTCTCCGCGGGCACGGCGAGCTCGGTCGAGCGCACTGCTGCCTCCTGGTCACCGCGGCCCCTCCGCCCAGTCTCACCGGGCCCGCTCCGCCGCGGAAGGGAAGAACGGGCAGCCATCCGGGCAACCCCACCGCACCCCTGCGGTTATCCCCATGTCGGCCGCCGAGCGGGGCTGGCACCCTTGAACCCATGCCGGCCCCGACCGATCCGCCACGCACCCGCCGACCCTGGTCGACGTCGGGCTGGCTGCTGCTGGTCCTGCTGGTCGTCTTCGCCTTCGGGCTGATCGCCTCGCGCCCGCCGTCGCCGCCGGACCAGGGCCCGCCCACCGGTGACGTGCTGGCCGCGCAGAACGCCATCGAGGCGCTGGTCCACCCCGGCCCGCACCCCGACGCGCTCGCCCTGCTGCCGAAGGACTTCACCGCGCTCAGCGGGGTCACCCCGGGCGCGATGCCCGCCCGCGACGGCACGGTCCGCGCCGTGCACACCGACGGCGGCTGCTCGACGCCGTGGGGCGACGACAACACGAAGTGGGACTACGCCGTGCCGTGCAAGGCCCACGACCTCGGCTACGACCTGCTGCGGTACGCCGACCGCAAGGGCCACCCGCTCGGCCCGGAGGTCCGGGAGGCCCTGGACGACCGGCTGTCCTACGACATGCACCACGCCTGCGACCTCAACCCGATGAACTCCGCGCTCACCTGCCGGGTCGTCGCCTCCCTCTACTCGGCCGGGCTGGTCGTCAACTCGTGGCACCAGCGCTGGGGCCCGCCGGTCGGCGACCCGATCGGCCCGATGGTCGCCGGGGTGCTCGTCATCGGCTGCCTGCTGGTCTTCCGGCTGCGCGGCTGGCTGCGCGCCCGCCGCGAGCCGCGGGCGCCCGTGCCCGCCGCCGTTCCCGCGGAGGTCAGCAGGTGGGCCCTGCTCGGGGCCGGCGGGGTCGTGCTCCTGCTGCTCGGCGAGTCGGTGGCGGCGCTCGCGCACTGGGCCGGGGCCCCCGAGCCGGCGCTGTGGCCGCTGACCTGGCTCGCCCAGCTCGCCCCGCTGATCTACTTCGCCGGCGGCCACGCCAACGCCGCCGGCTGGCGCGCCGAGCAGGAGGCGGGCGGCGGCTACCGCCACTACCTGGCCGAACGCGCGAGCCCGCTGCTGCGCCCGGCGTTGATGTTCGCGGTCGTGGCGCTGCTGACGCCGCTCGCGCTCGAACTGCTGGGCAGCCCGGCGGGGACGACCGCGACGGTGATGCGGATCGCCCTGCACCCGCTCTGGCTGCTCGGCGTCTACCTGCTGACGATCGTCTGCGCTCCGCCGCTGCTGGCCCTGCACCGCCGGGCGCCGGTGAACGCGGCCGTCGGCCTGCTCGCCCTGGTCGCCGCCGGCGAGCTGGCCGCGAGCTGGTCCGGTTCGCCGTTGCCGCGCTACGCGGCGACGTTCGCCATCGCCCTGCTCGCCCAGCAGCTCGCCTTCGCCCACGCCGGCGGCGTCCGGCCGTCGCGGCGGCTGCTCGCCGCGGCCGCCGTGGCCGGGCTCGCGGGCCTCGCCGGGATGAGCGTCCTGCGGGACGGGCCACCCGTCCTGCTCGGCAGCCCGGGCGCGCCCGCCGCGTTCTCCGCGCCGCCGTGGGGCGTGCTGCTGCTGGGCCTGGTCCAGCTGGGCCTGCTCGGGCTGCTGGCCCGCCCGCTCGGCCGGCTCGGCGACCGGCCCGGCGTCGCCCGCGCCTGCCGGCTCGTCCTGCGCGCGCCGATGAGCCTCTACCTGGCGTTCCTCGCCGCGATGCTGCTGCTGGTCGCCGTCGTGTACCTGCCCGGCCGGATCGCCGACGGTTTCAGCTGGCTGGTCCGCCCACGCACGCTGGTCGCGGTCGGGCTGCTCGCGGTGCCCGCCACGCTGGTCTTCTGGTGGTTCGAACGGCACACCCACGGCGTGCGGGAGCCGCGGGCGGCCGACCACCCCGGCCGCCGGACGGCGGTGCTCACCCGGGCCGCGGCCGGGCTCGGGATCGGCTACGCGACGCTGGGCGTGTTCGGCTTCGCGCTGACCCGCTTCGGCGGGGTCGCCGCCGACGCCGACCTGCTGGGCCTGCGGCTCGACCCGATCCAGAGCCTGGTGCACCTGCTGCTCGGGGTCTTCCTGCTGCACACGATCCGGATCGGGGCGGGCGCGGCGACCGGCACCTGGCTGGCGACGGCGCTCGCCTGCGCGCCCTCGCTGCTCTTCGCCGCCGACGGCAGCACGCCGGGCTTCCTCGGCGTCGCCCTCCACGCGGTGACGGCCGCGTTTGCCCTGCTGGCCGCCGCGGGCACCCTCATCCCGGCTCGGACACCGGCCAATGTGACGTCCTGACCAGGCGAAACCGTCGAACGTGCGGGAAACTGGGTGGTGCATGACACATCGGCGGGGGGATGTGTAACGCTGCAGCAACCCGGGGCAGGCACCATGCGTCCCATCCCTAGCACCACCCGATCGATGGAGTGAGGAGTCGCCCGCGTGGATCACCCGCCTCGGAACGGGCAAGGCGGCCGTCGCCCCGCCCGGCCCTGGCAGGACGTGCCAGGCCGGGACGACGCACGTCGCGGCACGCCGCCGCGCCGCCCCGCCCCCCGCCGCGAGCCGGCGGACGCGCGCCGCACGCCCCCGTCGCCGTCCCGCCGTCCGCAGCCGCGCCCGGCCCCGCGCGCAAGCCGCACCTCCTTCCGCGGCGCGAAGATCTCGCTGGCCGTCGTCTCGCTGCTGGTGATGGGCCTGACCGGGTACGCGTGGGCGGCCATGCAGGGCCTGGTCAACGGGCTGAACTACACGAACGTGATCAGCGACGGCGGCGGTGGCGACAAGCCCGCCGACGGCGCCCGCGACATCCTGCTGGTCGGCCTCGACAGCCGCACCGACGCCCAGGGCAACCCCCTGCCGCGCGAGGTGCTCGACGAGCTGCGCGCCGGCGACGCCGACGGCGAGCTCAACACCGACTCGCTGATCTTCGTGCACATCCCCAACGACGGCGGCAAGGCCGTCGCGATCTCGCTGCCCCGCGACACCTACGTCGACATCCCGGGCTACGGGAAGCACAAGATCAACTCGGCGTACGCGCGAGCGATGGTCTCGGCTCGCCGGGACCTGCAGAAGCAGGGCGTCACCGATCCGAAGGAAATCGACGTCAAGGCCAACCAGGCCGGGGCGAAAGAGCTCATCGACACGGTCCAGAAGCTGACCGGGTCGACCATCGACAACTACGCCGCGGTGAACCTGCTCGGCTTCAGCGAGATCACCAAGGCCATCGGCGGCGTCGACGTCTGCCTGAACAACAACGTCAAGGACCAGTACTCCGGCGCGAACTTCACCAAGGGCCAGCACACGATCTCCGGTGTCGAGGCGCTCGAGTTCGTCCGGCAGCGCCACGGCCTGCCGAACGGCGACCTCGACCGCGTCGTGCGCCAGCAGGTGTTCATGGCCGGCATGGCGCGCAAGGTGCTCTCGGCGGGCACGCTGACCAACCCGGGCAAGCTCAACGACCTGATCGAGGCGATCAAGAAGTCGGTCGTGCTCAACCAGAACTGGGACATCTTCGGGTTCGCCCAGCAGATGAAGGGCCTGACCGGCGGCCAGCTGGAGTTCCGCACCATCCCGGTGAAGAACATCGACTACAAGACCCCCGAAGACGGCTCGGCCATCCAGATAGACCCCGCCGAGGTGAAGCAGTTCGTGCAGGGCCTCGCCGGGCCGCCGTCGAGCCAGCAGGCCCCGCCGGCCCAGCAGGCCGACCCCGCCAACAAGGCGACGACGGTCGACGTCCGCAACGCCTCCGGCCGCACCGGCCTGGCGGCGGGGGTCGCCAAGACCCTCGAGAGCAGGGGCTTCACCTCCGGCGAGACGGCCAACGCGACCGCGCGCAAGACCACGGTGATCTGGGTGCCGAAGGGCGGCAAGGACAAGGGCCAGGCCGTCGCGGACGCGCTGGGCGGCTCGCCGACGATCCAAGAGGACAAGAGCGTGCCGGCGGGCCACGTGACCGTGTTCCTCGGCGCCGACTACCAGGGCACCGACGCGAGCTCGGGCGCCGGCGCCGCGGGGGCGACGTCGCAGGCAGCGGCCCCTCCGCCGGCCGCCGCGGACGAGGAGAAGCCGATCACCGCCGAGGGCGTTCCCTGCGTGAACTGACCCGGTGAGCGAGCCGCCGTTAACCCGATCGGCCTAACTCGCGCAATCGGTATCAAAGACATGCCCGAAATCGCGTAAGGGCCGGGCCTCAGCGCACTTACATACACGTGAGGGTGCACCTGCACGGGAATTATCACGCTCGTGCGGTGCCGTGGGAGCGCACGGCAGGGGACATTGATGTGCTGATCGACGCTGAGGAGTACCAGCGGATCCTCGGAGACGAGCTCCGCAAGCTCCGGCGCAGCCGAGGGTGGACGCGCAAGGAGCTGAACCAGCACTTGCAGAGCGAGATCTCGCTGCAGACGCTGGCCACCTACGAGCTGGGCACCAGACAGTGCTCCGTCGTGCGCCTGGTCGAGCTGTGCGTCGCGATGGACGAACTGCCCCAGGACCTGCTGGCCAAGGTGCACCGCCGGGTGTTCCTTGACGAGCCCGGCCGGGTCCGCGTCGACCTGCGCAAGGTCGTCGCCGACGCCCCGGCCGACCTGCTGCCGCTGCGCCGCTGGGCCGAAGACCGGCTGCGGCAGGCCGGCGAGCAGGGCGGCGGCGAGGTCGCCCTCGACCTGCCCGCCCTCGAGCGCATGGCCGAGCTGTGCAGCCTGCCCACGGTGGAGCTGATCGCCCGCCTCCGCCGCTACACCTCCCGCTGATCCCCGAACGCAGTGAATGACTCATTCCTGGCGTCTGACGCAAGGAATGAGTCATTCACTGCACGGGTTCAGCCGACCAGGAAGTCCTCGCGCCGCACCTTCCGCGCGTCCAGCCAGTACCGCCAGGTGAAGCCGGGCCAGATCGTCCGGTTGACGCCCTTCGCGTCCAGGTACCAGCTCTTGCAGCCCCCGCGGGTCCAGATGCCCTTCGCGAGCTTGCGCTGGATCCGCGCGTTGAACCGCTCCTGCACCTCGGGTTTCGGTTCGATCGCCCGGCCACGGGCCAGCCGCAGCGCTTCGGCGATGTAGGCGATCTGGGCCTCGATCATGAACACGACGGAGTTGTGCCCCAGGCCGGTGTTCGGGCCGAGCAGGAAGAACAGGTTCGGGAACCCGGCGACAGTGATGCCGAGGTGCGTCCGCATCCCCTCGGTCGCCCATTCCTTGCCGAGGTTGCGCCCGCCGCGGCCGACGATCTCCAGGTCGTCGAAGGCGTCGGTGACGTGGAAGCCGGTGCCGTAGATGATGACGTCGGCCTCGTGCTCGACCCCTGCGGCGTCGACGACGCTGCGCTCGCGGACCTCCCGGACGCCCTCGGTCACGACGTCGACGTTGTCGCGCGCCAGCGCCGGGTAGTAGTCGTTGGAGATGAGCACCCGCTTGCAGCCCATCGTGTAGTCCGGGGTCACCTTGCGCCGCAGCTGCGGGTCCTCGATCGCCCGGTCGATGTTGCGCTGGGCGATCCGCTGCCCGAGCTTCATCACCCACGACTGGCCGTTGAAGCCGATCGCCCGCGCTTCGAGCAGCCAGTAGAGCAGGGTGCGGTAGGCGCGCTGGGCCGGCGGAAACGCCTTGAACAGCGCGCGCGTCCGGCCGGACATCTCGTGGTCGGCCTTCGGCATGACCCACGGCGGCGTCCGCTGGAACAGCGTCAGCTCCGCCACGTCGGGTGCGATCTTCGGCACGAACTGCACCGCGCTGGCGCCGGTGCCGATGACGGCGACCTTCTTGCCCGCGAGGTCGACGTCGTGGCGCCACCGCGCCGAGTGGTAGGCCGGGCCCTCGAACCGCTCGATTCCGGGCAGCTCGGGGATCATCGGCAGGTGGAGCGCGCCGACCCCGGCGACCAGCGCGTTCGCCGCGAACTCGTCGCCGCCCCTCGTGGCGACGTGCCAGCGGTTCTCCTCCTCGTCCCAGCGTGCACCGGTCATCTCCTGCCCGAAGCGGACGAACCGGCGCAGGTCGTGCTTGTCGGCGACCTCGCGCAGGTAGCGCCAGATCTCCGGTTGCGGCGAGTAGGCCCGCGACCAGGCCGGGTTCTGCTCGAAGGAGAACGAGTACATGTGCGACGGGATGTCGCAGGCGCAGCCCGGGTAGCTGTTGTCGCGCCAGGTGCCGCCGACGTCGTGGGCCTTTTCGAGGATGACGAAGTCCTCGCGGCCTTCCTTGCGCAGCTGGATCGCCATGCCGAGACCGGAGAACCCGGTCCCGACGATGACGACCCCGGTCTCCGTGCGGTTGCCCATGACGCCTCCGGGTTCCTGTTACTCGTCGTCCATCTTACTGGGAGTAGGTTACCAGCGGTAGAGTGTTGCCCGTGACCACCGCCAAGCGCAAGCGCATGCCCCGGGCCGACCGGATGCGGCAGATGATCGAGGTCGCCGAGCAGGTCTTTTCGGCACGCGGGTACGCGGCGGCGTCGATGGACGAGATCGCCGAACTGGTGGGTGTCTCGAAGCCGATGCTCTACGAGTACTTCAACTCGAAGGAAGGGCTGCTGCTGGCCTGCATCCGGGAGTCGCGGGCGGTGCTGCGCGAGGTCACCGAGCAGGCGACGGTCGGGGCCGTCGACGCCGAGGACGCGCTCCGGCGCGGTCTGCTGGCCTTCTTCGTCTTCATCCGGGAGCGCCGCCAGGCGTGGTCGCTGCTGCGGCACGAAATGGTGCTGATCGGCACGCCGGCGGCCGACGAGGTCGAGGAGACCCGGCGCCAGCAGACCGACCTCATCGCGGCGCTGATGAGCGGCCACTTCGACACGGGGGACGACCTGAGGGCCGAAGCGGCCGCGGAATTCGTGGTCGGAGCGTGCGAGCGGCTCGCGATCTGGTGCGAGCAGCACGAGGAAGTGAGCCCCGAAACGGCCACCGAATACGCCATGGACGTGCTGTGGACCGGCCTGCGGCAGCGTGCACGTTAGCGTGCGCGTGCACTAGGCCATCCGGCGGTTACGCACAGCTATCGTGTCCTGTGACACAGAGTTGCTCTACTGTTCTGAGGACAGGGTAGAAAGTGTGCTGGACTTTCACGGCCGGAGGAGGGGCTCGGGAGTCACGTCACGAAAGTGCGGTGACCGAGTCACGGTTGTGTAAGGATGCTGGTGAGGGAGAGGGGTGTGAGGCAGATGGTGGAAACGATCACGGCGACGTACGTGCAGGAAGACGCCGACTGGGCCATCACGGTCAGCGGCCGCGGCAAGGAGCTGACCGCTCGCGAGCCCGGCATCATCGCCGCGCGCGACCGGGCCGACCAGCTGGTCGAGGAGCTCGCGGGCGACGCCAAGACGACGGTGGTGCACCTGCTCAACGGCAGTGCACTGGACTTCACCAGCGCGTACATGACGGCCCGGCTGACGCTCCCGAAGCTGCCGCCGCTCGAGGTCCCGCCGCCCGGCAGCGTGCCGAAGCAGCAGACTCCGGCGTCCGCGGACAAGAAGCCCCCGCTGCCGCCGAGCAAGCAGCTCCCCAAGGCGGTCGAGGACCGCAAGGCCCCGGCCGAGCCGGCGCCCGCCGCGGAGAGCAAGGCGCCGGCCAAGCAGGCCTGAGCGCTACTTCAGGAGCTTGCGCACCAGCAGGACCAGCACCAGGACACCCGCACCGATCAGCGGGAACTTGACCTTGGGGTTGTCCAGCTTGGCGCGCACGCCGTCCTTGGCCGCGTCGGCGAGCTTCTTCGGGTCGGCCTTGACGGTCAGCTGGTCGAGCGTCGCCGCCAGAGCCGTCCTGGCCTGCTCGATCTCACGCTCGATCGTCTCGGGATCGCGGGCCACGTGTCCTCCTCGCCGCATGGGACTTCCGGGCCCCAACTTAGTCGACCGCCCCACCGCCGCCGCACGGGCCACGCCGCACGCTAGGCTGCCCACTGCCGGGGGCCCGTAGCCCAATTGGCAGAGGCACATGGTTTAGGTCCATGCCAGTGAGAGTTCGAGTCTCTCCGGGCCCACCCGAATGCGCTGACCAGCGCCGTTCCCTCCAGGTTCGGCGCCTGGTCGGGCGTCGTGCCCCAGAAGTGCCTACGCCACGGTGATCCGGGGAGCCAGCACCCTCAGGAAATCGGCCGCGTCGAACATCTCCCCCGCCGTCGCGACACCTTTTGCCTTCGTCCGCCCGGTCAGGATCCGGTCCACCGCCTCCACCGCCAGCGGCGCGCTGACCGCGTAGATGTCCTCGCCGCGCGCCACGATCCGGCGCTCGTCGTCCCCCGCCCGCACCACGACGTCCACCACGAACGTCTCGGCCGCGTCGCGCTCACCGGCCGCCGCGAGGCCCTGCGCCGCGTCGAGCGTCATGTAGCTGATGACGTCGCGGACCTTCAGGTGCCGCGGGATGGTGACGATGTCGGCCATCGAGAACTCGGCGAAAACGGGCCGCGGGCCCAGCGGCTCGGGGAACGGCCACTCGCGCGTCGGCAGGGCGTCGTCGCGGTGCTCCAGCCGTCCGCCCGCGTAGCGGATGCGCTTGCCGCCACGGCGTTCCCGGGAGACCCGGCCCGCGGCGAGGGTCCCGGCCGTCGGGCGCCAGCCGCTGAGCCCGTAGGCGACGTGCACCTCGTCGGCCGCCGTCCAGTCGCCCATCGCCGCCGTGGCCAGCAGGTCGGCCAGGCCGCCGAAGAACGCCATCGCGGGCACCACCGCGGTGTCCGCCGTCAGCGCGAGAGTGTCGAGGTTCGCCTCGATTTCGGCGGCGACGTCCACGTACGGGACGCCGGCGCGGATGGCCGCCCCGGCGAGCGGCAGGGCCGTCTCCGCGAACGGGCCCGCGCAGTTGATCACCGCGTCGACGCCGTCGAGCGCGCGGTCGAGGGAGGCCGGATCGGCGGCCGACGCCGGCCGCCCGCCCGGCAGCTTCGCCGCGTCGCGTCCGGAAAGGACCACGTCGAACCCGCGTTCCCGCAGCTCAGCCACCACAAAGCGGCCTGTGTGCCCGTAGGCGCCGTAAACCAGTACCGAAGTCATGCGGCCATCCTGATCGGCCGGGAACGCCGTCACCAGTGTCCGGAACGACGTGGTGCGTACACTTTCGGACATGCACGCCGTCGCCCTCGCCGCCACCGACGGAATGCTGTCGTTCGAGCTGACGATCGCCACCGAGGTGTTCGGCGACGACCCCCGGTACGGCTTCGCGGTCTGCGGCTCGGCCCCGGTGCGGGTGGGCCGGTTCATCCTGGAGCCGGACCACGGCCTCGACCGGCTGGCGCAGGCGGACACGGTGCTCGTCCCGGGCTGGGCCGACGTCGACCGGCCCCCGCCGGCCGACCTCATCGATGCCGTGCGGGCCGCCCACGCCCGCGGCGCACGGGTGGCCTCGCTCTGCACGGGCGCGTTCGTGCTGGCGGCCGCGGGTCTCCTGGACGGCTTGCGGGCCACCACGCACTGGGCCCACACGGACGTCCTCGCCGCCCGCCACCCGCGCGTGACGGTGGACCCGGACGTGCTCTACGTCGACAACGGCCGGATCCTCACCTCGGCGGGCAAGGCGGCGGCCATGGACCTGTGCCTGCACCTGGTCCGCGCCGACCACGGCCCGGCGGCGGCCAACGCGATCGCCCGCCGCCTGGTGGTGCCGCCGCACCGAGCGGGCGGCCAGGCCCAGTTCGTCCCGGCCCCGGTCCCGGCCCGCGACGACCACCCGCTGGCCGCGCTCCTCCCGTGGATCACGGCCCGCCTCGACCGGCCGCTGACGGTGGCGGACCTGGCCCGCCGCGCGAACATGAGCTCCCGCCACCTGGGCCGCCACTTCCGGTCGGCCACCGGGACGACGCCGTTGCAGTGGTTGCTCAACCAGCGCATCCGCCGGGCACAGGAACTGCTGGAGAACACGGACGCGAGCATCGACGCGGTCGCGGAGGCGGTCGGCATGGGCACGGCGACGACCTTGCGGCGGCACTTCAACCGGACGGTCGGGGTGCCGCCGGACACCTACCGCCGGACGTTCCGGAGCTAGCGGCGTTCCGGCAACCGGCCGATGCCCCGATCGCACAGGCGGTTGAACTCCGCCCGCCGTGGCCCGGTGGCCCGGTTCCAGAACGGGATACCGGTCGCCTGCTCGGCCCCGTGCGGGCCCACGCCGACTTCGATCTTGGCCCAGCCGCCCCGGGGTGCTACGTCGAAGTAGTACTGCACCACTTCCGCGTCCGGCACCGGGGCCTGGCCGAAATAGCCGAACTCACGGTTGAGATCGCGCAGCTGCTGTTGCAGACCGGCCCGGTCCGCCTCGGGGATGCGGTTCCACTGCGCCCGGGTGGTGATCGTGGCGTCGCGGAAGCCGAGCCGGGGGTTGTCGTAGACCAGGTGCTCGGTCGTGGTCATCGGACGGCAGCCCTCGCCGAGCCCCTGCGCGCCCTGCCGGGCCTGCGCCGGCGCGGGGGTGCGGGTCAGGTTGGCGATCAGGGTCCGTTCGAAGCCGGCGCTGACCTGGCAGGAGTTCATCACGAGCCGGTTCGGGCCGAACTGGTCCCGCCACCGCACGAAGGCGGGGTCGCCGCCGAACAGCGCGCCGATCGCCGCAGCGTCGTAGAACCGGGCGTTCTGCTGCCAATGCGGGGGCGCCTGCGCGCCGAGCCGATCCTCCGAGCCGTGGATGGACAGCACCAGCGTCCACTCGCCGGTGGTGCGGCGGCTCATGAGGATCGTCTTGGCGCGTTCCAGGTCGTCGGCGTAGGTGCCACCGCCGGCGTCCAGCCCCCGGTCCCGGACCACGATGTAGAGCAGCGGCCCGGACGGTGCCGCGGCCGGAGCGGTCGGTGCCCGCTGCTGACGTTGGACGACCAGCTCGGCGACGGCCCGGTTTCCCGCGGTGCGCTGGAGCTCGACGAGCGCGGGTGACGCGCTGATCCGCCGCTGCGGCGCGACCCGGCCGGCCGGCGCAGCGGGTCGTTCGAACTCCCGGCCCGCGTTCACGCCCTGCAGTGTCACACCGCGACCCGGCCGCGAATACCGCCGCCTGTGCGGTGCCGGGGGTCCGATCCGTTCAAGACCGGCCGCACCGGCGGGTGCGACCCTGGCGGCATGCCCGTGAACCTTCCCGCGGCGGCGTCCTTCATGGCGACGCACGCCCGCCTCCTCGACCGCCGCCGCTTCGAACTGCTCGCCGGCACCGCCGATCCCGACGCGGTGCTGGCCGCCGTCGACGGCTACCGCAACGCCGACGGCGGCTACGGCTGGGGCCTCGAGCCGGACCTGCGGGCTCCGGAAAGCCAGCCCGGCGGCGCCCTGCACGCCTTCGAGGTGTTCGAGGAAATCGCCCCGGCGACGACGCCGCACGCGGAGAAGCTCTGCGACTGGCTGGCCACGGTGTCCCGTCCGGACGGTGGCCTGCCGTTCGCCGTGCCGGTGGCGGACCCGGCAGGCTGCGCGCCCTTCTGGGTCCAGGCCGATCCGGCGGAGGCCACGCTGCAGAGCACCGCGTTCACCGCCGGCGTGGCCCTGCGCGTCGCCCGCCACGACCGGGCCGTGCGCGAGCACCCGTGGCTGGCCGCGGCGACGCGGTACTGCTTCCGCGCCATCCGCGAGCTTTCCGCGCCGCCGCACGCGATCGCGTTGTCCTTCGCGGTGCAGTTCGCGGACGCGGCGCACGAACTCCACGAGGAGGCGGCCACGCTCCTGGACCACCTCGCCGCGTTCGTCCCGGCCGACGGACTGGCCCCGGTGGCCGGTGGTTCGGACGGCGAGACCCTCCGCGCCCTGGACTTCGCCCCGCTGCCGGACCGCCCGGCGCGCGCGTTGTTCACCGACGACGTCATCGACGCCGAGCTGCGGCGGCTCGCGGCCGCACAACAGGACGACGGGGGCTGGCGGGTGGATTTCGCGAGCTTCTCGCCCGCCGCGACCCTCGAGTGGCGCGGTTACGCGACCGTGCGTGCCGTGACGATTCTGCGCCGTCACGGACTGGCGTGAACTTCTACACGAGCGAAATCGAAGTTCACCCGACCGTGGCGAGTCGGCCGGGGACGGCCGCCCGCGCCTTCCGGTGTGCGTGACCGAACGCGTACTGTGACGGTGCAGAACCGCGCCCCCGGAGGTGAAGCGTGTCGTCGCGCAACCCGTTGCACTGGATCGCCCGCTGGGCGGACTGGTTCGAGGAGCGCGGCGTGTACGTGCCCGGCGAGGAGAGCCGCGCGGTCGACCCGGTCCGGGATTTCGGCTGGCTGATGACGGCGTGGGTGGCCGGCGTCGCGATCTTCATCCTCTTGTTCGCGCTCGCGGTTTAAGTGGCATGTGGGCAGAGATTGTCACCAGCCGTGCCGTTCCGGTCACGGATTGGCCACGGGGTGGCACCAGGTGCGCGACAACCGGCGGTCGCGCCTCGTAACCGCGCGCGATCACGGCCAGAGTGGAGCGGGTTCGCCCGGCAATCCCCCGTTGCCGACGGCACCCGACCCGCCGACTGGAGTACCCGCAATGGCGCTCGCGCGCACCCGCAAGATCATGTTCGCCGCAGGACTGCTCGGCCTGGCGGTGGCGTGCGGGGTCCCTGCGCCTCACGAAGGCACCGCGGCACTCGGCGCGGCGGGCTCCCCGGCGGGGGCCGGCGCTTCGGCCTCCCCGGCGGGCAACGACCTCAAGTTCGGCGTGGACCACCGGTTCGCCAGCGGCCTCACCATCTCCGTCGGCTCCCCGCAGTCGTTCCGCCCCAGCCCCTCGGCGTACCCGCAGAGCCCGCGCGGCGCGGCGTTCGACGTCCAGCTGACCAACGACGGCTCGACGACGTACAAGCTCTCGGGCCTCAACGTCACCGCCACCTCCGGCGGCACGGCGGTCAAGCAGGTCGTGGACACCACCCAGGGCTTCACCGGCATCACCGACGCGGGCAAGGACGTGCTGCCGGGCCGCTCGGTGCACCTCACGCTGGCGTTCGCGGTGCCGCGCGAGCAGACGCAGCTGCGGCTGCAGATCCGGCCGAGCGCGACCGAACCCGCCGCGGTCACCTACTGCGGTCCCGCCTGACGTTAGGCTCGGCGCATGACCGAGCGCCTTTCCCCCGGTGACGCAGCCCCGGACTTCACCCTGCCCGACAGCGAGGGCAAGGACGTGTCCCTGCGCGACTTCCGCGGCAAGAACGTGGTGGTGTACTTCTACCCGGCGGCGAGCACCCCGGGCTGCACCAAGCAGGCCTGCGACTTCCGCGACAACCTCGCCGAGCTGAACGACGCCGGTTACCAGGTGGTCGGCATTTCACCGGACACGCAGGCGAAGCTCGCGAAGTTCGCCGCGAACGAGAGCCTGACGTTCCCGCTGCTGGGCGACCCGGAGAAGACGGTCATCGAAGCGTGGGGCGCGTACGGCGAGAAGAAGAACTACGGCAAGACGTACCTGGGCGTGATCCGCTCGACGTTCGTCGTCGACACCGACGGCAAGATCGCCCACGCCTTCTACAACGTCCGGGCGACCGGCCACGTGGCGAAGCTGATCCGGGACCTCGGTTTGGCTTCCTGAAGCCCGAACGGGCCGGTGCTGCGGACCTTAACCCAGGTCCCGCAGCGCCGGCACCAGCAGCCGCAAAGCCAGGCCCCGGTGGGAAACCGCGTCCTTCTCCGCCGGTTCCATCTCCGCCGACGTCCGCGACTCCCCGTCCGGCCGGAAGATCGGGTCGTACCCGAACCCGTTCGTCCCACGGCGTTCCCGAATGAGGGTCCCCCGCCACTCGCCCCGGACCACCGTCTCCTCCCCTGACGGCAGCACCAGCGCCGCCGCGCAGACGAACTGCGCTCCGCGCCGCTCGTCCGGCACGTCACGAAGCTGTCCCAGCACCAGGTCCAGGTTCGCCTCGTCGTCCCCGTGCCGTCCAGACCACCGGGCCGACAGCACCCCCGGCATCCCGTTCAGCGCGTCCACGGCGATACCGGAGTCGTCGGCGATCGAAGGCAAACCCGTTGCCGCAACGGCATCACGGGCCTTCGCCACCGCGTTGCCCTCGAAGTCCGGCGCCGTCTCCGGCGCCTCAGGGAACGAAGGCACGTCGGCGAGACCGATGACCTCGAGCCCCGAAAGGCCCTCCGCCGCCACGATCCGCCGCAGCTCGCCGAGCTTCTTCGCGTTGCGTGTGGCCAGAAGCAGCTTCGTCACTTCGAGCCCTTCTTCTTGTCCGGACGCGGCTCCGGCAGCTCGCCCGGGTACGGCAGCGCCAGCGCCTCGTTCTGCAGCCGGGTCAGTTCCGCGCAGCCCGCCAGCGCCATGTCCAGCATCGTGTCCAAAGTGGACCTCGCGAAGGTCGCGCCCTCGCCGGTGCCCTGGACCTCGATCAGCGTGCCCGCGTCCGTGGCCACCACGTTCATGTCGACCTCGGCGCGGGAGTCCTCTTCGTACGGCAGGTCCAGCCGCACCCGGCCGTCGACCACGCCGACGCTGACCGCCGCCACGGACGACGACAGCGGCTGCGGGTCGTTGAGCCGGTTCGCCGCGCCCAGCCAGGTGATCGCGTCCGCCAAGGCCACGTAACCGCCGGTCACCGCGGCCGTGCGGGTGCCGCCGTCGGCCTGGATGACGTCGCAGTCGATGACGATCGTGTTCTCGCCCAGGGCAGCCAGGTCGATGCAGGCGCGCAGGGACCGGCCGATCAGCCGGGAGATCTCGTGCGTGCGGCCGCCGATCCGGCCCTTCACCGACTCGCGGTCACCGCGCGTGTTGGTCGCCGACGGCAGCATCGCGTACTCCGCCGTCACCCAGCCGAGGCCGGAGCCGGCCCGCCAGCGCGGCACCCCTTCGGTGACGCTCGCCGCGCACAGCACCCGCGTGTTGCCGAATTCGATCAGCACCGACCCGGCAGGCCACTGCTGGAACCCCCGGGTGATCTTGATGTCACGGAGCTGGTCGTCGTTCCTGCCATCTTTACGAGCCACAGGTGCACTCTATGACCGCCCGCTCAGACGTCGTAGACGGCACCCTGCTTGACGACCTCGGCACCGGGGAACCCGGCCGAAGCCTCGGCCAGCACCGCCCCGGCGTCGGTCCACGGCGCGATGTGCGTCAGCAACAGGCGCCCGACGCCGGCGTCGCGCGCCAGCTCGCCGGCCTGCTTGCCCGACAGGTGCACGCCGGCCGGGCGTTCGGCCGAGTCCGTCCAGGACGCTTCGGCGAGCAGCAGGTCGACGCCGTCGGCGAGCTCGTTCAGCGCCGTGCACGGGCCGGTGTCGCCGGTGAACGCGAGGATCCGGCCGCCGTAGGAGATCCGCAGGCCGTACGCCGGGGTCGGGTGGTCGACCTCGACCGCGACGACCTCGAACGGCCCGATCCGGAACGGCTCGGGCCGCAGCGGGCGGAAGTCGTACACGTCCGAGAGGTCCGTGACGGCCCGCTCGGTCTCGTTGGGCGCGTACGCGTTGGCCAGCCGGACCGGGGCGTCCGGCGGGGCGTACAGCGGCAGCAGCCGCGGGCGCGCCGGGTACGGCGGCGCCGGGTGGTAGCGCCGCAGGACGGTCAGCGCGCTGACGTCGGCGCAGTGGTCGGGGTGCAGGTGCGTGAGCACGAGCGCGTCCAGGTCGAACGGGTCGGCCACGGCCTGCAGCTGCGCGAGCGTGCCGTTGCCGAGTTCGAGGCCGAGCAGGAAGCCCTCGGCCTCGACCAGGTAACCGGACGCGGCGGCGTTCGGCCCGGGGATGCTGCCGGAGCACCCGAGGATGGTCAGTCGCACGACGACACCCTAAGCGTCCACCGCCGCGATCACGCGGTTGTGGGAGCGAGGACACCCGGAGCGAACCCCATGAACCGCTGGGCGAGCCGGGTGAACGGCTCCGCCGACCCGGTGGCGAGGAACTCGTGCCGCGGCGGGGTCTCCCGCGCGGCCAGCAGGTCCTGCTCGGTGAGCACGCGGACGAGGTCCTTCGCCGTCTCGTCGGCGCTCGAAACCAGGGTGACCTCCTGGCCCATCACGATCTGCAGCACCCCCTGCAGCAGCGGGTAGTGCGTGCAGCCGAGCACCAGCGTGTCGACCTGGGCGTCGAGCAGCGGCTGGAGGTAGCCCTGCGCCAGCCCGAGCACCTGCCGCCCGGTCGTGATGCCGCGCTCGACGAAGTCGACGAACCGCGGGCAGGCGACGCTGGTGAGCGTGATGTCCGGGGCCGCGGCGAAGGCGTCTTCGTAGGCCCGCGACCGCACGGTGCCCTCGGTGCCGATCACGCCGACGCGGCCGGTGTGCGTCGCCACGACGGCGCGGCGCGCGGCGGGCAGGACGACCTCGATCACCGGGACGTCGTAGCGCTCGCGGGCGTCGCGCAGGCAGGCCGCCGACGCCGTGTTGCAGGCGATCACCAATGCCTTCACGCCGCTCTCGACCAGCTCGTCGAGCGCCGCGAGGGCGTAGCTGCGGGCGGTGGCGATCGGAAGCGGGCCGTACGGGTTGTGCGCCGTGTCGCCGACGTAGCGGAGCTGCTCGGCGGGCAGCTGCTCGAGGATCGCCCTCGCGACCGTCAGCCCGCCGACGCCGGAATCGAACACGCCGATCGGGGCATCAGCGGGCGGAGACGTCACCCTTCGAGGTTACCCGGGACGGTCTTGCGGGAGCGCCGGGTGGTCAGCCAGGCCGCCAGGACGCCGGCCAGCGCGCCGAAGACGTGCCCCTGCCACGAGACGCCGGGGTTGCCCGGCAGCAGCCCGGCCAGCATGCCGCTCCACACGCCGAGCAGGACGACGGCGACCAGGATCTGCCCGGCCGCGCGGTTGAACAGGCCGCGGACCAGCAGGTAGGCGAGCCAGCCGAAGGCCAGCCCGGACGCGCCGACGGTGACGCCGTCCGACGGCCCGACCAGCCACACGCCGAGTCCGGAGACCACCCAGATGATGGCCGTGACCAGCGCGAACCGGCCGATCCCGGCGGCCATCGCGAGGAACGAGAACACCAGCACCGGGACCGTGTTCGCGAACAGGTGCGACCAGCCGGCGTGCAGGACCGGGGCGAACAGCACGCCGTCCAGCCCGGACAGCGCCCGCGAGTGGATGCCGCCCTGGTCCAGATCACCGGGGAGGATGACGTCGACCAGCTCGACCAGGTACAGCAACAGGGTGAACGACAGCGCGACGATCGCGGCGGCCACCGGTTTCGGCGGCAGCACGCGCTTGGCGGCGGTGGTTTCCGGCGCGGGACTCAAGGTGCTCACGCCTTCGAGGCTACGTCCGGGCACGGCCCCTTCACCTCGGGTGAAATCCCTGATCCGGGAGTTTTGTCGGTGGTCGCCGCTAGTTTGTCGGACATGGACGTCACCGGTTATCTCGCGCGGCTCGGCCTCGATCCCGAGCCGCCGAGCGCAGCAGCGCTGCGGCGCCTGCACGCCGCCCACGTGGAACGCGTGCCGTACGAGGCGCTGGAGGTGCAGCTCGGGCGGCCGACGCCGCTCGAGCCGTCGGCGTCGCTGGCGCGGATCCTGCGGGGCCGGGGCGGCTACTGCTACCACCTGAACGGGGCGTTCTCGGCGTTGCTGGCCGCGCTCGGCTACCAGGTCACCCGGCACCTGGGCGGGGTGCAGGGCAGCCCGGCGGACGCGCCGAACGTCGACCGGAACCACCTGGCGCTGACCGTCACCGGGCTGCCGGACGCCCCGGAGACGGCGTGGCTGGTCGACGCGGGGCTCGGCGACGGCCCGCACGAGCCGCTCCCCCTCCGGGAAGGCACCTACGTGCAGGGCCCGCACACGTACCGGCTGCGGCCGTCGGAAGTGGCGCCGGGCGGCTGGCGGTTCGACCACGACGAGTCGGGCAGCTTCACCGGCATGGACTTCGCGCCCGGCGTCGCGGAGATGGCGGACTTCACGGAGAAGCACGCCTGGCTGTCCACGGCACCCGAGTCCGGGTTCGTGCGGGTCTGCGTGGTGCAACGGCGGGACGAGGCGGGTGTGGACACCCTGCGCGCGCTCACCCTGAACCGCCACGGCGCCCGGGAACTGGTCGAGTCACCCGGCGACTGGTGGGCGGCCGCCGGTGACGTGTTCGGCATCCCGGCGGCGCTGTTCACGGCGGCGGAGCGCGAGCGGCTGTGGCGGCAGTGCGTCGCGCAGCACGAGGCTCACGTCGGCGGCAAAGGCAGCGAGGTGGTGCCGAGCGCGTAGTCCACCGCCGCTTCGGCGTGCAGGCGGGTCGTCGGGAAGGTCGGCACCGGGGAGTCCTCGGGGCCGACCAGCAGCTCGATCTCGGTGCAGCCGTAGATGACGCCCTCGGCGCCCGCGTCGGCCAGCCGCGCGATCACGCCGCGGTAGGCCTCCCGCGAGGCGGCTTCGACGACGCCGAGCACCAGCTCGTCGTAGATGATCCGGTGCACGAGGGCGCGGTCTTCGGCGCTCGGCACGAGCACGTCGAGACCGTGCGCGGCGAGGCGGTCGCGGTAGAACGGCTGCCCCATGGTGAACCCAGTCCCGAGCAGCCCGACGCGGCGGATCCCGGCGGCCTTGACGGCCGAGGCGGTGGCGTCGCCGAGGTGCAGCAGCGGGATGCCGAGGCCGTGTTCCAGCCGGTCGGCGACCTTGTGCATGGTGTTGGTGCAGAGCACGACGAAGTCGGCTCCGGCCGCTTCGAGGGCTTTGGCGGCCCGGTTCAGCTCGGCGCCGGCGTCGTCCCACCGGCCGTCGGCCTGCATCTGCTCGATGGCGGCGAAGTCGACGGAGTACAGCACGGTGTGCGCGGAGTGGAACCCGCCGAGGCGGGCTTTCACCCGCTCGTTGACGAGCCGGTAGTACTCGCTCGAGGATTCCCAGCTCATCCCGCCGAGCAGCCCGATGACCTTCATGCCGTCAGGATGCCTAAGCCCAGAGCTGCCCGTCGAGCCGCTCCGCCGCCTCGTCCAGCGACCCCGCGTACGCCCCGGTGGACAGGTACTTCCACCCGGCATCGGCGACGACGAACGCCACGTCCGCCTGCTCGCCCCGGGCCGCGGCCTTCTCGGCCACCGCCAGCGCCGCGTGGAGCACCGCGCCCGTCGAGATGCCCGCGAAGATGCCTTCGTGCTCCAGCAGCTCACGCGTGCGCCGCAGAGCGTCGTACGCCCCCACGGAGTACCGCCCGTTGAGCACCGAAGGGTCGTACAGCTCCGGCACGAACCCTTCGTCGAGGTTGCGCAGGCCGTACACCAGCTCGCCGTAGCGCGGCTCGGCCGCGATGATCTGGACGTCCGGCTTGGCCTCGTGCAGGTAGCGCCCGACGCCGACCAGCGTCCCGGTCGTGCCGAGACCGCCCACGAAGTGCGTCAGCGTCGGCAGGTCCTTGAGCAGCTCCGGGCCGGTGCCGCGGTAGTGCGCGTCGGCGTTGGCCGGGTTGCCGTACTGGTAGAGCATCACCCAGTCCGGGTTCGCCTCGGCCAGCTCCTTCGCCCGGCGGACGGCCTCGTTCGAGCCGCCCGCGGCCGGCGAGAAGACGATCCGCGCGCCGTAGGCCTGCAGCAGCTGCTTGCGCTCGGTGGAGGTGTTCTCCGGCATCACGCAGACCAGCCCGTAGCCCTTGAGCTTGGCGGCCATGGCCAGCGAGATGCCGGTGTTGCCCGACGTCGGCTCCAGGATCGTGGAGCCGCGGCGGAGCTTGCCTTCGCGCTCGGCGGCTTCGATCATGGCCAGCGCGGGCCGGTCCTTGATCGAGCCGGTCGGGTTGCGGTCCTCCAGCTTCGCCCACAGGCGCACGTCGTGCGTCGGGGAGAGCCGGGGCAGCCCGACCAGCGGGGTGCCGCCGAGCGCGTCGAGCAGCGACTCGAAGCGAGCCATCGATCAGCCACCGGCCACGGCGGGGAGGATGGTCAGGGTGTCGCCGTCCTTGACCTCCGCCTCGAGCCCGCCGGCGAAGCGCACGTCCTCGTCGTTGACGTAGACGTTGATGAAGCGGTGCAGCTTCTCCTCCTTGACCAGGCGCGCCTTGATGCCGGCGTGCCGGGCCTCGACGTCGTCGATGACCTCGAGGACGGTCGTGCCCTTCGCCTCGACGGACTTCTCGCCGCCGGTGTGGGTGCGCAGGATCGTCGGGATGGAGACGGTCACGGCCATGGGTTCTTACCTCCGGTGGGTTCTTACACGCAGACGCCGGTGGCGCGGCGGTTTATTCCGACAGGGTCAGCCGATGATCTCGACCGGCTCCTCGGTGATCTCGGCGTCCACGATCCGGTACGACCGGAACTCGTGCACTTCGGGGTCGCGGGTGGAGACGAGCACGTAGTGCGCGTCCGGCTCGGCCGCGATGTTCGCGTCGGTCCGCGACGGGTAGGCCTCGGTCGCGGTGTGCGAGTGGTAGATGACCACCGGCACCTCGTCGTTCGCGGCCATCTCGCGGTAGAGCTTCAGCAGGTCGCCGGAGTCGAATTCGTAGAACGTCGGCGACCGGGCCGCGTTGAGCATGGGGATGAACCGTTCGGGGGAATCCGAGCCCTCGGGCCCGGCGATCACCCCGCACGCCTCGTCGGGGTGGTCACGACGGGCGTGGGCGACGATCTCGTCGACGAGTTCACGGCGGATCCGGAGCACACCGACATCTTAGGTGGTGGACAACGCCGGTCCAGATGTTGAGATATACCGCTCACCAGCCGTTCCCGGGATACTGGCCGGGTGCCCCTGTCGTCGAAGGTCCGTGACCGGTGCCGGATGTACCTCGGCACGGACGAGCGGATCCAGTACCTCATCCCCGGCATGTCGCTGTACGTGAACCGCATGCGCCTGCGGGTCGGCTTCCTGGTCATGGTGACCGACCGGCACGTCACCCTGCTGGCCTGCAGCCGCTGGACGCTGAACCGGCCGAAGCAGATCTGGGAACGCCTGCCGCGCGCCACCGAACTGGGCCCGCTCGAGATCCACCCCTCGCTCGGGCCGATCCTGTCCGTCGGCGGCATCGACCTCGAGATCGACGAGGAGTACATCGCCGCGGTCCGCGCGGCGAACCTGGAGGCCGCCGGCGACGCCCTGCCCGAAGACCCCTACCCGGGCGCCTGACCGAACGCTTCGGGCCAGACGTCCCGGTAGGCGGGCACGCCACCCGCGGTGGTCGCCGCCAGAAGGCCGTGCACCATGGCCCGCGCGAACACCCGCGCCGCGGCCGAGCACAGCGCGTCCAGGGCCGCCGGGCGCGCCGCCGCACCGAACGGGCCGCTCGCGTCCGGCAGCTCGAGCGCCCCCGTGGCCAGCGCGAACACCGTGTCGCCGTCGAACATCGTGTGGGCCGGACGGACCGCCCGCGCCAGCCCGTCCTGCGCCGCGACCGCGATCCGCCGCGCTTCGGCCTTCGACAGCGCCGCGTCGACCGCGACCACGCCGATCGTCGTGTTGAGGTCCGTCCGGCGGGACGGCAGGTCGGCGGCCCGCGAAGGCCACGTCACGCCGAAGTCGCCGTGGTCGGCCGCGTAGGCGCGGCCGGTCGTCAGGTCCACGGCCTCGCCGGCCGCGTTCACCGCCGCCAGCGCGCCCACCGTGAACTCGCCCACGACCTCGCTGGCCGACCCGATCCCGCCTTTGAGCGACCCGACCGCCGCCCCCGCGCCCGCCCCGACCGTCCCCATGGCGAACGAGTCCGAGGCGGCCGAGCAGGCCGCGTACCCGAAGGATGCGTCCGGCCGGTTGCCCCACTCGCTGCGCGGCAGGTCGAACAGCACGGCCGCGGGCACGATCGGCACCACCTCGTGCGGTTGCGTCCCGACCGGGAAGCCCAGGTTGCGCTCCGCCAGCCACCGCATCACGCCGTCGGCCGCGGCGAGCCCGTAGGCCGAACCGCCGGAGAGGCACACGGCGTTGACCCGCTGGACCAGGTTCTCCGGTTCGAGGAGGTTCGTCTCCCGGGTGCCGGGCGCGCCGCCGCGCTGGTCGACCGCGCCGACCGCGCCCTCGGGCACCAGCACCACCGTCGTGCCGGTGGCCCAGCCGTCGCCGACCCGCTCGTGGTGCCCGACCAGCACACCCGGCACGTCGGTGATCATCCGGTCAGCGCCTGGATCAGCGTCTCCTGCACCCACGTCAGCCAGTGGTAGACGCCGAGGTGGGGCGCCCGCGGGTCGTCCTCGGGCAGCTCGTCGGGCATGTCCTCGGTGACGTCGAGCGCGATGCCCAGCGCCAGCCGGACGTCGTTGAGCGCGCCCAGCCAGGCGTCGGCCTGCTCCTCGGTCAGCCGGACGTGGCCGCCGTCGCGGGGCAGCGTGTCGAGCACGATCTTGGCCACGCCGACCTTGATGTCGAGCAGCTCCGGCTCGTGCAGCGAGCGCATCGCCGCGACCGAGTCGATGTCCTCACGGGACGGGTTGTCCGGGTCGAGCTTGTGGAAGTCCGGGAGCAGCCGCGAGAGCACCGGGTCGTCCGGGGACTCGGTGGGCCCGGTCCGGATGCCGGTGAGCTCGGCGAGCTCGTCCTGGGGTGCCTCTTCGGCCCGCGCGGTGAGCATGTCCTCGAGCTGGCTGACCAGCCCGCGCAGCACGGCCGCTTCCTGCTGCTCGAACCCCGCGTGGATCACCGCGCCCTTGCGCCGCCAACCGTTCACGAGGGCTGCTCCATGGTGGCCCAGAGGCCCGCCGCGTGGAGTTTCGCCACGTCCGTCTCCACCTTCTCCTTGCTGCCCGACGACACGATCGCCTTGCCCTTGTGGTGCACGTCCAGCATCAGCTTGGTGGCGTGGTCGCGGCTGTAGCCGAACAGCTTCTGGAAGACGTACGTCACGTACGACATCAGGTTCACCGGGTCGTTCCAGACCACGGTCCGCCAGGGGGTGTCCGACTCGGCGACTTCCGCACCGGCCGGTTCGACCTGCGTCTGTTCGGATGCAACAGGCGTGGACATGCACCCCATGGTGTCACGGGGGTGACGGGGTACGCCGCGCCAGGTCCGGCCATGTGGGTGAATAGGCTTACCCCATGGGTTCACCGGAGCCGGTCACGGCCAGCACTGCGCTGCTCACCGACCACTACGAGCTGACCATGCTGGGCAGCGCGCTCGCCGACGGGACGCACGCGCGGCCCTGCGTGTTCGAGGTCTTCGCCAGGAGGCTGCCGGACGGGCGCCGCTACGGCGTCGTCGCGGGCACCGCGCGGGTGCTCGACGCCATCGCGGACTTCCGCTTCACCGACGCCGAACTGGCGCAGCTGGAGGCCACCGCGGTCGTCGACGAAGCGACGCTGGCCTGGCTCGCCGACTACGAGTTCTCGGGCGACATCGACGGCTACCCCGAGGGCGAGCTGTACTTCCCCGGCTCGCCGATCCTCACCGTCACCGGCTCGTTCGGCGAATGCGTGCTGCTCGAGACGCTGGTGCTGTCCATCCTCAACCACGACAGCGCCATCGCCTCGGCCGCGGCCCGGATGTCCGGCGCCGCGCACGGCCGCCCGATCATCGAGATGGGTGGCCGCCGCACGCACGAGTACGCCGCCGTCGCGGCCGCGCGTGCCGCCTACCTGGCCGGCTTCGCGACGACGTCCAACCTGGAAGCCGGGCGCCGCTACGGCATCCCGACGCGCGGCACCGTCGCGCACGCCTTCATGCTGCTGCACGACAGCGAGGAGGCGGCCTTCCGCGCCCAGGTGGACAAGATGGGCGCGGACACCACGCTGCTGGTCGACACCTACGACATCACCGCGGGCATCGAAACCGCGGTCCGCGTCGCCGGACCCGAGCTCGGCGCGATCCGGATCGACTCCGGCGACGTCGGCCCGCTCGCCCGCCGCGCCCGCGAGCAGCTGGACTCCCTCGGCGCGAAGGACACCCGGATCGTGGTGTCCGGCGACCTCGACGAGCACGCCATCGCGGCGCTGCGCGCGGAGCCGGTGGACGCGTACGGCGTCGGCACCTCGGTGGTCACCGGGTCCGGCGCGCCGACCGCCGGCATGGTCTACAAGCTGGTCGAGGTGGACGGCAAGCCGGTCGCCAAGCGCAGCGCGCACAAGGAGTCCCGCGGCGGGCGCAAGTCCGCGCTGCGGCGCCACCGCGGCACCGGCACGGCGGTCGAGGAAGTCGTCTGGACGACCTCCGGCGACGCGCCCGAGCCCGAAGCCAACGACCGGCCGCTGCAGATCCCCCTGATCCGCGGTGGCCGCCCCGAGCCGGACCTGCCTACGCTCGACGACGCGCGGCAGCGGCTGCGCCGCGGCCTGGTCAGCCTGCCCTGGGAGGGCCTCAAGCTCTCGCACGGCGAGCCCGCCATCCCGACGCTGTTTCTCTGAGAAGGAGTCCGACCGATGGGTACCGCGCTGATCGTGGTCGACGTCCAGAACGACTTCTGCGAGGGCGGCTCGCTGGCCGTCGAGGGCGGCGCGGCCACCGCGGCGTCGATCTCGGCGCTCAGCGCGAGCGGCGGCTACTCGCACGTCGTGGCCACCCGGGACCATCACATCGACCCGGGCGCCCACTTCAGCGACACCCCCGACTTCACGGACAGCTGGCCGCCGCACTGCGTGGCGGGCACGCCGGGCGCGTCGTTCCACCCGGAACTCGACGTCGTCCCGATCGGCGAGGTGTTCTCCAAGGGCGAGTACAGCGCGGCCTACTCGGGCTTCGAAGGCGCGTCCCGGGACGGGAAGTCCCTGGAGGCGTGGCTGCGCGAGCACGACGTGACCGACGTCGACGTCGTCGGCATCGCCACCGACTACTGCGTGCGGGCGACGGCGCTGGACGCGGCCCGGGCCGGGTTCGGCGTGCGCGTGCTGCTCGACCACACCGCCGGGATCGCGCGGGCCTCGGTCGACCGCACGCTGCGGGACTTCGACGAAGCCGGCGTCACGTACACCGGAACGGCCCGCGTGGCGTGAAGGACCTTCAGGCGGCGCTGGCCGAACACCGGCTCGTCGCGATCCTGCGCGCACCGGACGCTTCCCGGTTCGCCGACGCGGCGATGGTGCTGCACGCGGCGGGCGTCCGCCTGCTCGAAGCGACCTTGACGACGCCGGGCGCGCCCGCGGCCATCACTGCGCTGCGCTTGGCGCTGGGCGAAGACGCGCTGATCGGGGCGGGCAGCGTCCGCGAACCGTCCGATGTGGACATCGCGGTGGACGCGGGTGCCGCCTACCTGATCACGCCGACGGTCAACCCGGCGGTGCTCGAGCGCGCCGCGGCCCTGGACACGCCGGTGATCTGCGGCGCGCTGACGCCGACGGAGATCGACCAGGCCTGGCGGCTCGGCGCGGCCGCGGTGAAGGTGTTCCCGGTCGCGGCCGTCGGCGGGGTCGCGTACCTGCGGGCGGTGCGGGCGCCGCTGCCGGACGTCCCGCTGGTGCCGACCGGCGGCGTCCACCTGGCCGACGTCGAGGGCTACCTGCGCGCGGGCGCGATCGCGGTCGCCGCGGCGACACCGTTGCTGGGCGACGCGCTCTCTTCCGGCGGCAGCCTGCCGGACCTGGCCATCCGCGCGGGCGAGTTCGTCGCGGCCACCGCCCGCTTCGCCACCGCCTGAAACGCCACTTTCCCTACGAAAGTGGCGCGCTACTTCTTGCCGAAGGGGTCGCAGGCGGCCGTGCCCAGGTAGATGTCGCCGCTCGCCGGGCCGCCCTGCGGGAACAGCTTGATGTGCACCGCGTGCGTCACCAGGCTGCCGTCCGGCGGCTGGGGCGTCACGGTCTCGTTGAGCACCACCGTCGCCAACGCCGTGCCCGCCGCGCCGCCGGGGATGACGATCCGGTGGTTCGGCGGGATCTCCTCCGGCACGGTGACGCCTTCGACGGCGCCGACCACCACTTCGCCGAGGCTGCCGGTGGCCGTCGTCGCGCACTTCGCCGAGAACGTCCGGACGGTGAGTTCCGGGCCGCCGTAGCGCATCAGCACGGTCGCCTTGAAACGGCGGCCTGCCGCCTGCGCGATCGCCGACTCGCCGGACCGCCCGCAGCCGGTGTCCCCGGCCCCGAACACGGCGATGTCGCCGGTGGCGCCCCCCTGCGTCCAGCCCTTGTACGGGCCGTCGACGGTGCATTTCGCCAGTTCACCGGTGACGATCTGCTCGTTGTCGATCATCACGTCCACCGAGCCGGAAGACGCCCATCCGGTGGACCGCACGGGGGCGGCCGCGCCGAGGAGCGGAAGGGCCAGCGTCGTCACAGCCAGCAACCGAAATGTCCTCTTCCTGGCGTTCCGCATGCTCCGGCCTCCTCGGTCCCGTGACAGCTCGCAGTCGTCCCCTTTCGTCATCGGCCGGTCCGGCGCCCGCCCTGATCGGGTCCACCCGGACGAGTGCCCGGTGAGGAACGCAACTCGGCGGGTCCACGGGCCGGTAACGAGCGTTAACCTCGGTCGTCGCCTGTTCACTTCGGGAGGTTTCGTGTCTTCGCTGTCCTTCGCCGGGAAGCGGCCCGTGCTGGCCGACCTCGTCCCCGGCTCGCTCGTGCGGGACATCGCGCTGGTCGCCGGCGGCGCCGTGCTCACCGGCGCCGCCGCGCAGCTGACGATCCCCGTGCCGGGCAGCCCGGTGCCGATGACCGGCCAGACGTTCGCCGCGCTGCTCGTCGGCGCGTCGCTCGGCATGTCGCGCGGTGCCGCCTCGATGCTGGTGTACCTGCTGGTCGGCGCGGTGGGTGTGCCGTGGTTCCAGCACGGCACCTCGGGCCTGTCCGGCGCGAGCGCCGGCTACATCGTCGGGTTCGTCTTCGCCGGTGCCCTGGTCGGCGCGCTCGCCGGCCGCGGCGGCGACCGGACGCCGGTGCGCACCGCGGGCACCATGGTGCTCGGAAACCTGGTGATTTACGCGTTCGGCGTGCCGTGGCTGATGGCCTCGACCGGGTTCGACCTGTCGACGGCGTTCGCCAAGGGCGTGACGCCGTTCCTGATCGGCGACGCGATCAAGATCGTCGTGGCCGCCGGTCTGCTGCCGCTGACCTGGAAGCTGGTCTCCGGCCGCACGCAGGACTGACCTCGTGAGTGGTTAGGGCGGTTAGAACCGCCCTAACCACTCACGAGCCGGGGTGCTCCGCGACGCGAGTGGCCCGTTCGCGACGGAGCACCGATCTTTGTCGGTGGCGGCGGCTAATGTGTGTCGCTGTGCCCGCCCGAACCGATTTCCCCGGCGTCCTCGAACTCCTCACCCACGCGGTGGAGTCCGTCGGCGGTGCCGAACGCCCAGGGCAGGTCCAGATGGCCGACGCCGTCGGCCGCGCCATCCGCACCGGTGAGCACCTGGCCGTGCAGGCCGGCACCGGCACCGGCAAGTCACTGGCCTACCTCGTCCCCGCGATCCGGCACGCCGTCGAGAAGGAGGCCACGGTCGTGGTCTCCACGGCCACGATCGCGCTGCAGCGCCAGCTGGTCGACCGTGACCTCCCCCGCCTGGCGAAGGCGCTGAAGAAGCCCCTCGGCCGTGAGCCGACCTTCGCGATCCTCAAGGGCCGCCGCAACTACATGTGCCTGCACCGGCTGGATTCCGGCGCGCCGGACGAGCCGGAGGACGCCCAGCTCTTCGATCCGTTCGCGGTGTCGCGGCTGGGCAAGGAGGTCACGCGGCTGCGGGAGTGGGCCTCGGACACCGAAACCGGCGACCGCGACGAACTCGTCCCCGGCGTCTCCGACCAGGCGTGGCGCCAGGTTTCGGTGACGGCGAAGGAATGTCTCGGCGCTTCGCGCTGCCCGATCGGCACGGACTGCTTCGCCGAGAAGGCCCGCGCCGAGGCTGGCCGCGCCGACGTCATCGTCACCAACCACGCGCTGCTGGCGATCGACGCGCTGCAGGGCTACCAGGTCCTGCCGGACCACGACGTGGTGATCATCGACGAGGCCCACGACCTGGTCGACCGGGTCACCTCGGTCGCCACCGGCGAGCTGACCAGCGCCATGTGCGCGGCGGCCGCGCGCCGCTGCGGCAAGCTCATCGACGCCGACGTCGCCGACCGCCTGCTGGAAGCGGGTGACGGGCTGGCCCTGATCATCGACGACCTGCCCGCGGGCCGGCTGGACGAGCTGCCCCGGCCGCTCAAGGGCGCGATCCCGGCGGTCCGCGACGCCGCGCACGCGTGCATCACGGCGCTGGGCAACGACCGCAAGGAGGACGTCGAGGGAGCCACCGCGCGCAAGCTGGCGCGGTCGCTGCTCGACGAGGTCCACGACACCGCGGTCCGGCTGCTGGAGGCGTTCGACGACGACCAGGCGCACCAGCGCGACGTCGTCTGGCTCTCCGGCGACAAGTACTCGTCGAACCCGCGCCCGCCGGCGCTGAAGGTGGCGCCTCTCGGGGTCGCCGGCCTGCTGCGGGAGCGGGTGTTCAACCAGCACACGACGATCCTGACCTCGGCGACGCTGACCCTGGGCGGCACCTTCGACACGATGGCGCGCCAGTGGGGCCTCCCGCCGGGCGCGGCCCGGGTGGAGCAGGCGCCGGGCGCCGCAACGGAGAAGGAAGCGCCGTCGGACGAGTCGGGCCCGAAATGGACCGGCCTGGACGTCGGCTCGCCGTTCGACCACCGCCGCAACGGGATCCTGTACCTGGCCAAGCACCTGCCGCCGCCAGGCCGTGACGGCCTGACATCGTCCACAATGGACGAGCTGGCCGAGCTGATCGAGGCCGCGGGTGGGCGCACGCTCGGGCTGTTCTCCTCGATGCGGGCGGCCAAGCAGGCCACCGAGGAGATGCGGGAGCGGCTGGATTTCCCGATCCTCTGCCAGGGCGACGACGCGACATCGCTGCTGGTCCAGAAGTTCTCCGAGGACGTCCGCACGTGCCTGTTCGGCACGCTGAGCCTGTGGCAGGGCGTGGACGTGCCCGGGCCGTCACTGCAGCTGGTGGTGGTTGACCGGATCCCGTTCCCGCGCCCGGACGACCCGGTGTCGTCGGCCCGGCAGCGCGCGGTGGAAGCCCGCGGCGGCAACGGGTTCTTGACCGTGGCGGCCACGCACGCGGCGCTGCTGCTGGCGCAGGGCACCGGGCGGCTGCACCGCGCGGTCAGCGACCGCGGGGTGGTGGCTGTGCTGGATTCGCGGCTGGCGAACGCCCGCTACGGCGGTTTCCTGCGCGCGTCGCTGCCGCCGTTCTGGCCGACGATGGACCCGAAGGTGGTGCGGGAGGCACTGCGCCGGCTGGACGCAGCCGCGCCCGCGTGACGCGCTCCACAGCCGCGCCCGGTACGGTGAAGCCACCGAAGCAACAAGGGAGCACCGGTTGACCCAGGATTCGTCCAGCGCCCAGTCCCGGACCGTCAGCGTCGACGACACCGGCGTGCGGCGGCGGCTCGCGGACGGCAGCGAAGAAGCTGTCACGTGGGCCGGCCTGTCGTCGGTGATGGTGCGGGTCATCCCCGACGGCCCGTGGAACGAAGACGTCTTCTTCATGCTGGTGGGCACCGACGGCAAGGGCACCGCGGTTCCGAGCGGCGACCCGGCGGCCGACGCGCTCATCGAGCGCCTGCAGGCCCTGCCGGGCTTCGACAACGAGAAGTTCATCGAGGCCATGACGACCGACGCCGACCAGGCCTACGTCGTCTGGGAATCCGGCCAGAACTGAAGTGCGCTGCCCGGTGGCGTGCCGCTGGCGTTCCCCGACGGAAAGCAGCTCGCGAAGTTCTTCGAGGAGTTCGACGAGCTAATCGCCGTTACGCCGGAAACTCCTCCGTCACCGGAATCCCCTTCTTGAGCGTGCGGCTCACCGTGCAGAGCCGCTCGATCGCGCGGTCCACAGCCCCGGCGAGCGCATCCCGCTGATCCGCCGTCAAAGTCGACACGTCGACATCGAAAGCGACGTGGACGGCGTCCAGCTCCGAAGCACCTTCTCGGCGGTCGGCGTCGACGGTGACCAGGAATTTCGCGTCCTCACCGATCCGCCGGACGATCAGCTCCTCCGCGGTCACCGCGCTGCAGCCCGCGGCCGCGATCTGCAGCAGCTCGGCGGGCGAGAAGGCCCCTTCGGCGCCCTTGCGGCCCAGCCGCACCTCCGCGCCGCGTTCGTTGCGCCCGACGAACGCGTGCTCGCCCGTGCGTTCCACTTCCAGTGTCATGCCCGCTCCAACCGGGTCAGGATGCCGCTTGTTCCGGCGCCCACTGGGCGAGCACCGTGATCGTGCCCGGATCGACCTCGGTGAACCCGGCGTCCCGCACGGCGATGACGCGGTTGCGCCGCCACGCGCCCTCCGGGTCGTCGCCCGGGTGCAGTTCCTTCCACTGCACGGGGGTCGCCGTGCGCACGGCGACCCGGAACCCCTGCGCGGCCCAGGCGGCCCGCTCGGCGTCGCCCAGCAACGCGGCGAGGATCATCGTCGCGTGGCCGACCTGGGCGGCGCCCTTGCCGACGGTCATCGGCACGTGCGGGTTGAGCAGCAGCAGCGGGACGCCGTCCGGGAGCGGCCCCGGCTCGTCCGGCGGCAGTTCGCTGCCGGAGATCTGCAACCGCGCGACTTCCTTGGGGGTCTCGGTGACCAGGCCCGGCACGAGCGCCCGCGCCTCGGCGCCGTCGACCTCGACGGTGATGCCCGGCAGGTCCTGGACGGCCGCCCAGTGCGCGCCCCGCGCCCGCCGCGCGACCTTCCGGATCCGGTTGTCGAGCCAGGCGTGCATCGGCTCGGCCCACTCCCCGCCGGGTTGCGAACGCTCGTCGAGGCACACCGCCAGCGCGGCCGCGGCCGCGGCCTCCAGCAGCGGCGTGCGGCCCGGCGGCTCGGCGCGTTCGATGCGGAGGATGACCGGCATCGCGCGGACTTCGCCGGGGAGCTCGTCGGAGGTGTCCGAAGTGTCTTCGGCCGGAAGCCCCAGCCAGAACGCGTAGCGGGCGCCCAGGGGGTCGAGAACGCTGCTCACGGCCGCATCAGCTCGAGCCCGTCGGCGGCGTCGGCCGCTTCGACCTCGCCGCGGGTCAGGCCGAGCACGAACAGCACGGCGTCGAGGTACGGGTGCGACAGCGCGGTGTCGGCCACCTCGCGCAGCGCGGGCTTCGCGTTGAACGCGACGCCCATGCCCGCGGCCGACAGCATGTCGATGTCGTTCGCGCCGTCCCCGACGGCGACGCACTGCTCGAGCGGGATGTCGTACTCGGCGGCGAAGCGGCGAAGCACCTTCGCCTTGCCTGCGCGGTCGACGACGTCGCCGATGACCTTCCCGGTGAGCTTGCCGTCCACGATCTCGAGCTCGTTCGCCACCGCGAAGTCGAGCCCGAGCTCCTCCACCAGGCCGTCGATGACCTGGGTGAAGCCGCCCGAAACGACGCCGGTGCGGAAGCCCATGCGCTTGAGCGTCCGGATCGTGGTCCGCGCGCCGGGGGTGAGCTCGATCGACGCGGCGACCTGGTCGATCGCCGTCGCCGGCAGGCCCGCCAGCAGTGCGACCCGCCGTTCCAGCGACTCGGTGAAGTTCAGCTCTCCGCGCATGGCCGCTTCGGTGATTTCGCGGATCTCCGGCTCGACCCCGGCGTGCGCGCCCAGCATCTCGATGACTTCGCCCTGGATCAGGGTGGAGTCCACGTCGAACACGACGAGCCGCTTCGCCCGGCGCGTGATGCCGGCGCGCTCGACGGCGATGTCGATCCCGGCCTCGACCGCGGCGTCGGCGAGTTCCGAGCGCAGCGCGGCGTCGGCCTCGGGGGTGTCCTCGTCGACCGAGACGTACAGCTCGAGCCCGGTCACGGGGTAGTCGGCGACGCTGCGGATCGCGTCGATGTTGGCGCCCAGCGCGGCCAGCCGGCGCGCGACCTCCGAGAAGCCCCGCGCGGTGACCGGGCGGCCCAGGACGACCAGCACGTGGGAGGAGTCGCGGCGGCCGAGCGCGAACGGGTCGTCGCCGATCGCGTTGCCGATCTTGACGTCGACCTGCATGCCGACGGACGCCATCGCCTGCTCGACCGCCTCCTGCAGGCCCTCCGGGTCGCGGTAGACCCCGGCGAGCACCCCGAGCACGAGCTGCCCGCGGATGACCACCTGCTCGACGTCGAGCACGTCGACGTCGTGCCGGGTCAGCACGGCGAACAGCACGGACGAGACACCCGGCTTGTCGGGGCCGGTCGTCGTGATCAGGACGGGGGTCTGGGTCACTGGTCATCCCTCGTTCGGCAACGCTGCACGGCCAGTCTGCCGGTCCGGGGCCGGACATAAGTAGAGCGCGTGCCCGGCTTCACATCAGCCGGGCACGCGCTCACTCGATCAGGTGCTGCTACTTGTCGCCCTGCTCGCTCGCGTTGTCCTTGGAGTGGTCTCCCGGGATCACCGCTTCGGTGAGCAGCTGCGACGGCGCCGCGTGGCTGTTGACCTTCTGCTTCCCGAAGAAGCCGATCTCGCCCTCGTTGTGGATGCGCTCGATCATGTGCGGGTAGTGCAGCTCGAACGCGGGCCGCTCGGAGCGGATCCGGGGCAGCTCGGTGAAGTTGTGCCGCGGCGGCGGGCAGGAGGTCGCCCACTCCAGCGAGTTGCCGTAGCCCCACGGGTCGTCCACCGTGACGATCTCGCCGTACCGGTAGCTCTTGAAGACGTTCCAGATGAACGGCAGCGTCGAGGCACCGAGGATGTACGCACCGATCGTGGAGATCGTGTTCAGCGTGGTGAAGCCGTCGGTGGTCAGGTAGTCCGCGTACCGGCGCGGCATGCCCTCCGCGCCCAGCCAGTGCTGGACGAGGAACGTGCCGTGGAAGCCGATGAACGTGGTCCAGAAGTGCCACTTGCCGAGCTTCTCGTCCATCATCCGGCCGGTGATCTTCGGGAACCAGAAGTAGATGCCGGCGAAGGTGGCGAACACGATCGTGCCGTAGAGCACGTAGTGGAAGTGCGCGACGACGAAGTAGCTGTCCGACACGTGGAAGTCGATCGCCGGCGCGGCCAGCAGGATGCCGGTCAAGCCGCCGAAGAGGAACGTGACGATGAAGCCCATCGAGAAGATCATCGGCGTCTCGAAGGACAGCTGGCCCTTCCACATCGTGCCGATCCAGTTGAAGAACTTGATGCCGGTCGGGACGGCGATCAGGAACGTCATGAAGGAGAAGAACGGCAGCAGCACGGCGCCGGTGGCGTACATGTGGTGCGCCCACACCGCGACCGACAGGGCCGCGATGGCCAGCGTCGCCCAGACCAGGCTCTTGTAGCCGAACAGCGGCTTGCGGCTGAACACCGGGAAGATCTCCGACACGATGCCGAAGAACGGCAGCGCGACGATGTACACCTCGGGATGGCCGAAGAACCAGAACAGGTGCTGCCAGAGGATCACGCCGCCGTTTTCGGGGTCGAACACGTGCGCCCCGAGGTGCCGGTCCGCCAGCAGGCCCATCAGGGCCGCGGTCAGGATCGGGAAGGCGAGCAGGACCAGGATGCTGGTGACCAGGATGTTCCAGGTGAAGATCGGCATCCGGTACATCGTCATGCCCGGCGCGCGCAGGCAGACCACGGTGGTGATCATGTTGACCGCGCCGAGGATGGTGCCGAGACCACCGATCACCAGTCCGGAGATCCAGAGGTCGGCGCCGACGCCCGGCGAGTGGATGGCGTCCGACAGCGGGGTGTAGGCGAACCAGCCGAAGTCGGCGGCGCCACCCGGGGTCAGGAAGCCGGACATCACGATCAGGCCGCCGAAGAGGTACAGCCAGTACGAGAACGCGTTCAGCCGCGGGAAGGCGACGTCCGGCGAGCCGATCTGCAGCGGCAGGACGAAGTTCGCGAAGCCGAAGAGGATCGGGGTCGCGTACAGCAGCAGCATCACCGTGCCGTGCATGGTGAAGAGCTGGTTGTACTGCTCCTGCGACAGGAACTGCTGCCCGGGCCGCGCCAGCTCGGTGCGGATCAGCATGGCCATCGCGCCGCCCGCCATGAAGAAGGCGAACGACGTGACCAGGTACATGATCCCGATCTGCTTGTGGTCCGTCGTGCGGAACAACCGCAGCAGGTACGAACCCTTAACCGACTCGCGCGCGGGGTACGGGCGCGTGGCGATCGGCTTGGGGGCTACGGCCGTCACTCCTGCCTCCAACACTGAAACCTTGTGGTGGTCATCGTCGCGCCACCGGGACTCGGGAAGACCCGATCCGGCGGCTTAGGGGGATCGTAGCCCTCGCTACCGACAGTCGCGCGCACCGGCTGGCAAGATCGGGGCGTGGCCGACGACTACACCCGCGCGGCGGTGCGCGCGGCCCGCGCCGTGACCGCCCGGCTGGGACTGCCCCGCCACGAGCCCGAAGTGCTCCACGAACGGTCGAACGTGCTGGTGAGACTGGGTCCACTGGTGGCCAGGGTGCCCGCGACCACCCGCCTGGCGCGGACCGGCCCGGCCTGGCAGGAGCGGGACGTGGCGGTGTCGGAGTTCCTCACCGAACGTGGTGTGCTCGTCGTCTCACCCAGCACCGATCCCCCGGCCGGACCCCATTTCGCCGAGGGGCTTCCGGTCACGCTCTGGCACCACACCCCGCACGATCCGGGCCACCGGTACGCCCCGGACGTCGTCGCGCGATCCCTCGCCGAGGTGCACGCGGCCTTGCGGGAGTACCCCGGCGAACTGCCCCGGCGCGGCCCGCTGGACGACCTCGGCCATGTCTTCGACCGCCACGAATTGGATCCCCGGTTGCGCGCCGAGGCGGCCCGGATCGGCGCGACGCTGCCGGAGGCCGCCGTGCAGCCGCTGCACGGCGACGCCCACCCCGGGAACCTCATCGCCACGCCCGCGGGGCCGTGCTGGCTCGACTTCGAGGACACCTGGTGCGGACCGCTCGCCTGGGACCTGGGCATCCTCGCCCGGCAAGGCGGCCCGGAGTTCCTGGCCGCCTACCCGGGCGAAGTGGACGAAGAGGCGCTTCGCGTCTGTACGCGGCTACGCGAGCTGTACTCGGTCGTGTGGCGGTTCGTCATCGCCATCCGGTTCCCGCACCGGCTTCCCGAGGCGCACTCGGCGCTCACCGCCTATTTCGCGTGAGTCGCGGGGTACCACGAGAGGATCGCCTCGACCACGCCCGCGGGGTCTTCGAGCGGGGTCAGGTGGCCGGCGCCGGGCAGCACGACGAGCGTCGCGCCGTTCAGGGCCTCGGCCATTTCGCTCGCCGCCGCCACCGGGGTGATCGGGTCCTCTTCGCCGACGATGACCAGCGCCGGGACCTCGGCGTCCCGCAGCAGGTCCAGCGAATCGGGCCGGGTGCGCAGCGCCAGCGTCGTCCAGGAGATCCCGGCGGGCGGCTGGGATTCGATGATCTCCCGCACCGACTCGACGAGCTCGGGACGCTGTTCGCGCGTCGATTCCGACAGCAGGTTGGGCAGGTTGGCCTCGGCCAGCCAGGTCTTGGTGCCTTCGCGCTCGACGCGGGCCGCGACGTCCAGCCGGGTCTGCGCGGCCTCGGGCGTGTCGGGCGTGGCCTTGGTGTCGATGAGCACGAGCCCGCCGACCCGCTCCGGGGCGAGCCGAAGCACGGCCATCGCGAGGTAGCCGCCCATCGAGCAGCCCCCGAGCACGACGCGGTCGAGGTCCAGCCGGTCGAGCAGGGCGACGACGTCCCGCGCGGCGTCCTCGAGGCTCGGTTCGCGGTCGGTCTCCGGCAGCGGCGAGCGGCCGAGCCCGCGCTGGTCCGGGGTGATCACCCGAAGGTGTGAAGCGAGGGGTGCGCGCACCGCGTTCCACATGCGGGAATCCAGGGGGAAGGCGTGGAGGAGGACCAGCGGCAGTTCGGTCATGCGCGTCATTTTGTCGGACCCCCTCGCTAGCTTCGCCGATGTGTTCACCGACATCGAAACCGACCGGCTGCTGCTGCGTCCGCTCCACGAGGCGGACCGGCAGGCGATGGTCGACATCCACACCGACCCGCGGACCAACCGCTTCCACCCCGACCCACCCGACGTCCGGCGCGCGTCGGAGATGTTCTCGGCGTGGCTGGCGCACTGGGCCGAGCACGGCTTCGGCTACCCCGCGGTCCTCGAACGCGGCGGCACCGAGGTCCTCGGCACGTGCGGCGTCCGGCTGCGCGAGTTCCACGGCGAGAAGGTGCTGAACCTCGCCTACCGGTTCCGGCCCTCGGCGTGGGGGAAGGGGTACGCGGTCGAGGCGGGGCAGGCGGTCCTGGCGTGGTGCGCCCACGAGCTGCCGTCCGTGCCGGTGCTGGCGAGCGTGAGCACGGCGAACAAGCCGTCGCTGCGGGTCGCCGAGCGCCTCGGCTTCACGGAGTACACGGAGGAGGTCTACGAGGGCGAGATGTCCCGCCACTACCGCCGCTGAGCACCAACCGAAGCTTGACAACTCCAGAGCGAATCCCCGCGCCGGCGCGGGCTACCAGCGGCGATGCGGCCGTGGGCCGAGGCCCGGCGCGGCCGTGGGTCGGGTCCGGCGGGGCTACCAGCGGCGATGCGGCCGCCGCCGGGCCCGGGCTTCCCAGCAGGCCCGGTGCCAGTGCCGCCGGTCGGCGACGGAGCCGGTCTCGTCGGCGGGCCAGACCACGAGGTGCGGTGTCCCCGGCCGGATCTCGTGGTCGCACCCGGGGCACCGGTAGACCTTCGTGGCCTGGCTCCCGGGCACGGTCCGCACGAGCCAGTCCCCGTCCGCCCCGGACTCGGCCCGCGCCCACCCGGTCGCGGCACCGAGGTCCCGCTCGGGCGGCCCACCGTCCGCGCGGCGGCCGGGACGGTTGCGTCGTGGCACGCCCAAACGGTAACCGCCACCCCCACCCACCCCGACCGACCCTCCAAGTACGCAACCCGACCCTCCAGGTACGCAGCCCGACCCTCCAGGTACGCAAGCCGACCCTCCGGGTACGCAAGCCGACCCTCCGGGTACGCAAGCCGACCCTCCAGGTACGCAAGCCGTCCGCCCAGGTACGCGAGCCGTCCGCCCAAGTGCGCGAGATGCCCCGCCAATCACACGTGATGCCCGCCCAGTCACGCGAAATCCCCCTTCGATCACGCGTGATGCCCGCCCAAGCACCGGAAACGCCCGCCGGCGCTCAGGCCGCCCGGCCCGCCACCCGGCCGCCGCTGCCCAGGCGGTGCAGGATCGCGTCGTGGGCGAGGCCGTCCCAACCGAGCCTGCGGAGGGTGCGGCCGGTCCGGCGGAAGTCCTCGCCGCCGAGCACGGACATGATGGTGATCGCCGCGTCGACCATCGGGGTGGCCACCCCGGCGCACCGCGCGAGTGCCTGCAGCGGCACCAGCGTCGAGTGGATGTCCTCGGTCAGGAAGCGGTGGTCGAGACTGGTCGGGGCCGTGATGGTCCGGTACGGCTTCACCGTCCGCAGCGCGTCGAGCAACGTCGTGGCCGGGCAGCCGTAGTAGCGGTCGAGGACCTCGGTCATGGGCAGCAGCCGGGCGCCGTACGCGTCCGCGACGGCGGCGAACTCGGCCTCGGTGCGTTCGAGCAGGGCGATCGTCCGCGCCGAGACGCCTTCGACGTAGAAGAGCAGCTCCTCCGCGCGGTCGATGGCGCCGAGGTTGGCGAGCGCGATCGGCACGTGCGCGACCGCGCCGAAGTCGTGCAGGCCACGTTCCACCGGGTTGCGCGCGATCTCCAGCATCGGGAACCACTCGCGCAACAGCCCCGCGCGCCGGGCGACGGCGGCCGAGGTGCTGCCGGAGATCAGATTCCAGCCCTTGACGCCGAGCACGGTGACGCCATCGGTCCCGCACGGTCGCGCGGCGAACAGCGCGTCGGTCTCCACGACGTCGACGTCCGGAGCTCCGGCGGCGGCGAGCGCGTGGGCGAACTCGACGCTCCCGCACAGCTTGCCGGAGAACAGCACCACCACCTGCCCCGGACACAGGTGCGGAGCGAGCCGGGCGGCGACCTCCGGGTAGGCCGTGGTCACGGTGGCGACCAGGACGACGGCCCGCCCACCCAGCCCGGCCGGGTCCGCGGTCACCTCCCGGAGCCGGAACCGCCCGTCGAGCACCCCGCGCGCGACGATCTCCCGGCGGCGCGCGATCTCGCCGACAGCCTCCAGATCCCGCGTGTAGAGGTGCACGGGCAGCTCCCGCGCGGCGAGGTACGCCGCCACGGCCCGCCCCTCGCCGCCCGCACCGACGACCCCGATCCCGTCCAGCACGCTCATTCCGCCCACTCCCGTCAGTCCGGCACGCAGTGGACAGGTCGGCACCGGGACGGGGAAAGTTCCCGCGAGAGCACGTTCGCGGAAGCCGGGGACGCCCGTGTCGGCCCCGCCATCACCCGAGCCGACGCTCTGGCACGCGTACGCGGGCGGGCGACTCGCGTACCTGGCCGGTCGGCTCGCGTACCTGGACAGTCGGCTTGCGTAGCTGGAGAGTCGGCTTGCGTACCTGGAGGGTCGGCTATCCCTGCGCCAGCGCCAGCGGTACCAGCTGCTCCGCGCTGGTGAGCGACCCGTGCTGCCCGATCAGCGACGACTCCACCGCTTCCGCGAGCCCGCGCACCATCCCGAACCGGTCGCGGGCCGCGGCGACGACGTCGCCGATGCGGGGCAGTACCCGGTCGCTCACCGTGTGCCCGAACCAGCCCTCCGCGACCGCCTCCTCGCGCGAGCGCACCCAGGCGCGCTCGCCCAGCACCTCCCGCCAGGCCGCGAGGACGTCCGCGGCCGCGCCCGGCTCGGTGTAGACGTGCCGCGCGCGGACCTCGCCGCCGAACGTGCGGACGCCGGCGAGGAGCTCCGGGGCCTCCTCGAGGTCGAGCTTGTCGTCGACGGTCACCATCCCGTGGTCGGCCACCACCGCGAGCAGCGCGCCGGGCGGCAGACCGTCCACAAGGGACTCGACGAGCCGGTCGACCTGCCGCAGCTGCATGCGCCAGGCGGTGGAACCGGGGCCGTGGATGTGCCCCAGCAGGTCGAGTTCGCTGTGGTAGGCGTAGCAGAACGCGCGTCCGCCGAGCACCGACAACGTCCGCGCGGCGAGATCGCCCAGCGCGTGGACACCGGCGTACTGCGCCCCGCGCTGGGTGGCCAGGGTCAACGCCGTGTCCCGGAACTGGGCGGACGACACCACGGCCGCTTCGACGCCCGCCGCGGCGGCGCGCTCGAACGTCGTCGGCAGCGGCTGCACCTCGGGCGGCGGGAGGGCGCCCCGCAGGTCGCTGCCGTCCTCGTGGCTGCACCAGCGCAACGCGTTGAGCACGCCGGTGCCGGGCATCTCGAAGGTGTAGCCGACCATGCCGTGCTCGCCCGAGGCGAGACCGGTGCCGATCGCGGCGACACCGGCGGCCGTCGTCGACGGGAAACCCACGCGCAGCGGCTCGCGGGCGAGCTCGGTCAGCACCGGGGCGTCCGCGGCGTGCTCGGCGAGCAGCTCCCAGCCGAGCCCGTCGACGAGCAGCACGCCGGCGCTGCGGGCCTCCGGCAACGTCAGCGCGTTCCCGCAGCCGGGCACCCCGAGCGCGGCGAGCAGGGACGGGACGACCTGGCCGAGGTGCGGGACGTCGGCGAGCGAGGGCGGCTGCACGCGCCCAGCTTCCCATCCCCGGGCGCCTCCGGCGATAATCGCGGCATGCCGACCTACGCCTACCGCTGCCGCGAGTGCACCGAGACGTTCGAGCTCCTGCGCCCGATGAGCGAATCCAGTGCGCCGGCGGCCTGCCCGGAGGGCCACGCCGACACCGTTAAGCTGCTCACCACGGTCGCGCTGACCGGGGCCGCGAGCGGTCCCGCGGCCCCGGCCGGCGGCGGCGGCTGCTGCGGTGGCGGCTGCTGCGGCTGACCAGGCTCAAAGCGCCTTCAGCGCCTGCTCCAGGTCGGCCCACAGGTCCTCGACGTCCTCGAGGCCGACGGACATCCGGATCAGCTGGTCGGACACGCCGGCGCCGTGGCGGTCGCCCTCGTCGACGATCCGGTGGCTGATCGACCCCGGGTGCTGGATCAGCGTGTCGACGCTGCCCAGGCTGACGGCCGGCGTGATCAGCCGGACCGCGCCGATCAGGGCGTGCGGGTCGCCGTCGACCTCGAACGCCACCAGCGGTCCGCCGATCCGCGGGTAGTGGACGGCGGTCACGGCCGGGTGCTCGCCGAGCCGTGACGCCAGCGTCGCGGCGGTCGCCGACGCCGCGTTGACACGCAGCGGCAGCGTGGAAAGCCCGCGCAGCAACAGGTATCCGGCCAGCGGGTGCAGCACGCCGCCGGTGGCGAAGCGGATTTGCCGCAGCCGGGCGGCTTCCGCCGCGTCGCAGGCGACGATCCCGCCCATCACGTCGCCGTGGCCGCCGAGGAACTTCGTCGCGCTGTGCAGCACCATCCGGGCACCGTGGTGGCCGGGCCGCTGCAGGACCGGGGTGGCGAAGGTGTTGTCGACCGCCAGCGGCACGTCGCCGCAAGCACGAGCCAGCTCGGCGATGTCCGCTTCGGCCAGGGTCGGGTTCGCCGGCGTCTCGACGAACACCAGGCCGGTGTCCGGCCGCAGCGCGGCAGCGACGGCGTCGGGGGCGGCCCAGGTCACCTCCGTGCCGAGCAAGCCGGACTCGAGCAGGTGGTCGCTGCAGCCGTAGAGCGGGCGCACGGCGACGACGTGCCGTTTCCCTTGCGCCACCGCGGAAAGCAGGCAGGCCGAGACGGCGGCCATGCCACTGGCGAACGCGACGCCGTGCTCGAACCCCTCCAGCTCGGCGAGCGCGCGCTCGAACCGTTCGACGGTCGGGTTGCCCACCCGGCCGTAGATCGGCGGCCCATCGAGCTCGGCGCCGGCGGCGAAGGCGTCGATCCGGGCGGCTTCGGCGGCACTGTCGCGGGACGGGTAGGTCGTGGACAGGTCGAGCGGAGCGGCGTGCACGCCGAGGTCCGTGAGATCGTCACGGCCGGCGTGGACGGCCCGCGTGCGCAGCGAGGAAGTCATGCCAGCATGGTCGAGCTTTTCCCGGGTTGCGAGCAATACTCTCGGATATCATTCGGCGATGTCCGCTTCCGTCGAACTGAGTCCGGTCGATCTCGAGATCCTGCGCCTGCTGCAGAACGATGCCCGGATCACCAACAAGGACCTGGCGGCCGCGGTCGGCATCGCGCCGTCGACGTGTCTGGACCGCGTCGCCCGGCTGCGGGACACCGGCGTGATCACCGGGCAGCACGCGTCGGTCGACGCGGCCAAGCTCGGGCGGCCGCTGGAGGCGTTCCTGTTCGTCCAGGTCCGCCCGCACCGGCGGCCGCTGGTGGACCCGTTCATCGAGCACCTGCTCTCGCTGCCGGAGGTGCGTGCGGTCTACCACCTGACCGGGCCGGACGACTTCCTCGCGCACGTCGCGACCAGCTCCGCCGGGGAGCTGCAGCGGCTGGTGCTCGACGAGCTGACCGCGCGCGACGAGGTGGCCCGCGTCCACACGAACCTCGTGTTCCAGCACTGGAGCGGCGGCCCGCTGCTGCCCCCGGGCGCCTGACCGCACAGCACCTCAGAGGCTGTCGAGCCAGCGGCGGGTCTCGCGCGGGGACGTCAGCCGGACGACGGCCGGGCCGGGTGACTCGGCGGCCCACGCCCGGATGCGGGCCCGTTTGCTCGCGAACGAGGTGAAGTGCCAGCGGATGATCGAGTCCGCGGAGAACATCTGGCGGAACGACTCGACGTTGCCGTTGCAGATCCGGCGGCGGGTCAGCGCCCGCACGAACGTCCGGCGCACCAGGCGGCTCAGCGAAAGCCAGCGCGGGTAGTCGAGACCCACGACGAGCTGCGCGCGGGGCAGCACGACGTCCTGCCACCTGCTGTAGACGGCGTCGAGGACCCAGCGCTCCCCCGCGCACACCTCGGTGATCCGGCGGACCTGCTCGTCGTCCGGCACCCCGACCCAGCCCGGCAGCCAGGTGAGGTCGTCGGCCGCGTGGTAGGGCAGACCGGTGCGCTCGGCGATCCGGGCGGCGAGCGTCGACTTGCCCGAGCCGGTCACCCCGATGATGACGATGCGGTCAGGCCTCGAGGTCACGGGCGGGCTCCCGCGGGCCCCGGTAGGGCAGGGTCTGGCTGTAGACGAGGTTGGTGGTCGTGCTGCCGAACTGGCACAGCTCGTCGACCGTGCGCTCGAGGTGGGCCATGGAGGCCGCGGCGATCTTGAGCGTGTAGCAGTCGTCGCCGGTGGTGCGCAGGCACTCGAGGATCTCCGAACGCTCGGTGAGCAGCTTGTGCAGCGGCTCGTGGCGGCTGCCCGGGTACTTGAGGCGGACCACGGCGAGCACCGGGTACCCGACCTTGCCGAGGTCGATCTCCGCGCGGTAGCCGCTGATCACCCCCGCGGCCTCCAGCCGCCGGAGCCGTTCGGTCGCCGCGGACGCGCTGAGGTTCACGCGGCGGCCCAGCTCGGTGAGCGGCAGCCGGGCGTCGCGCTGGAGCTCGGCCAGGATGGCCCAGTCCGTCGGGTCGAGACTCTCGGTCATCCGCCGAACATACCGTGGGATCCACGGCCGAACGGGCCGAACGCCGTGATCGTTCCCTTCCGGATTCGGGCAAACCGCCGATAGCCTTTCCGGG
Source organism: Amycolatopsis plumensis (assembly GCF_042652605.1). NCBI lineage: Bacteria > Bacillati > Actinomycetota > Actinomycetes > Pseudonocardiales > Pseudonocardiaceae > Amycolatopsis > Amycolatopsis plumensis. Next base: position 1,015,721 of record NZ_JBHSJY010000001.1, read on the forward strand.
TGAAGATCGGCGTGAACGTCCCCAACTTCGGGCCCGGCACGGACCCGGGTGTCCTGTGCGCCTGGGCGCAGACGGTCGAAGGCCTCGGCTACGACCTGCTGATGGTGTCCGACCACGTCGCCATCACGCCGGACGTCGCCGGACAGTACCCGGCGCCGTTCTACGAGCCGTTCACGACGTTGTCGTGGCTGGCGGGGATCACGCGGCGGGTCCGGCTGGGCACCACCGTGCTCGTGGTGCCGTACCGGCATCCCCTGCTGGTGGCGCGGATGGCGGCCAACCTCGACGCGCTCAGCGGCGGCGGCCGGCTCGTGCTCGGCGCCGGGATCGGCTGGGCGAAGCAGGAGTTCGAGGCGCTGGGCGTGCCGTTCGAGCAGCGCGGCAAGCTCACCACCGAACACCTGCGGGCGATCCGCGCCGCGTGGGCCGAGCGCGACGACTACCGCGCGGGGCCGATCCCGCTGTGGCTCGGCGGGCACAGCGACGCCGGGTTGCGCCGGGCGATCGAGCTCGGCGACGCGTGGCACCCGCTGCGGCTGACAATGGCCGGGTTCCGGGAAACGCTGGCACGCCTGGAAAAGCTGGCCGGCGACCGGCCGGTGCCCGCCTTCGCGCCGCGCATCCTGCTGCGGGTGACGGCGGCGCCGGTGACCGGGCCGGACCGGCGCGCCGGTGAGGGCACGCTGGAACAGGTCCTCGACGATCTGGCGCAGTTGCGAGCGCTGGGGGCGGACACCGTCGTGCTCGACCCGTTCGACTCGGACCCGGCCGAAACGCTGCGCCCGGAGGTGGCGTGGCGTGATCTCGCGGCGGTGGCCGCATCCTGGAGGGAGAACCTGTGAAGGACACCGAAGAAACCCTGCTGCGGCGGGCGATCGAGCTCGCTCGCGAGGCGCGCGAGGAACACGGCAACCCGCCGTTCGGCTCGCTGCTGGCCGACGCCGACGGGAAGATCATCGCCGAGGACCGCAACACGTCGCTGACCGACAACGACATCACGGCCCACCCGGAACTGAAGCTGGCCCGCTGGGCGGCGCAGCACCTGGACCCGGAAACCGCGGCGGCCACGACGATGTTCACCAGCACCCAGCCGTGCGGGATGTGCGTCGGCGCGATCGAGCGGTCGAGGCTCGGCCGCGTCGTCTACGCGCTGTCGACGGAACAGTTCCTCACGCTGCGCCCGCCGCTGACGTGGGACGGGCCGAAGCTGGCAGGCCCGACGCTGTTCGACGAGGCCCGCGTGCCGGTCGAGGGCTATTACCAGTGACGAGTTACCAGGTGCGCCCGGTGGCGCGCATCGAGTCGCCCTTGACGGACCGTGCGACGGCACCGAAGCAGGGCGACGAGGGCGCGCCACCGTCCCGGGTGGTGTTCGCGCCCGAGTTCGCCCCGGCGGCGGCCGACCTCCGGCCGGGCGACCGCCTGGTTCTCCTGACGTGGCTGCACGAAGCGGACCGCGACGTCCAGGCTGTCCACCCGCGAGGCGACCGGGACCGCCCGAGCACCGGCGTGTTCTCGACGCGCTCACCGGACCGCCCGAACCCGATCGGCCTCCACACGGTCACGGTGACGGCGGTCGACGGCAGCACGCTGACGGTCACGGGCCTGGAGGCCATCGACGGCACGCCGGTGCTCGACGTCAAGCCCGTCCTCGGCGAGGTGGCCGAACGCTGATCAGTAGTCCTTGAAGCCCTTCCCGGTCTTGCGGCCCAGCCGTCCGGCCGTCACGAGGTGCTCCAGCAGCGGCGCCGGCGCGAAGCCTTCCTCGCGGAACTCGTTGTACAGCGTCCGCTGGATGGCCAGCGAGACGTCGAGGCCGACGACGTCCAGCAGTTCGAACGGGCCCATCGGCAGGCCACAGCCGACCTTCATGGCCGTGTCGATGTCGTCCGCGCCCGCGTAGTGGGCTTCGAGCATCTTCACCGCGTCGTTGAGGTAGGGGAACAGCAACGCGTTGACGATGAAGCCCGCGCGGTCGCCGCAGTGCACCGCGTGCTTGCCCACCGCGGCGCAGACCGCGCTCGCCGTCGCCACCACGTCCGGGGCGGTCGCGATCGTCGACACCACCTCGACCAGCTTCATCACCGGGGCCGGGTTGAAGAAGTGGAGACCGACCACGTCGGACGGCCGGGACGTCGAGGCCGCGCACTCGATCACCGGCAGCGAAGACGTCGTCGTGGCCAGGACCGCGCCGGGGCGGACCACCTCGTCGAGGGCCGCGAACACCGCCTGCTTGACCGACAGCTCCTCGGCCACCGCCTCGATGACCAGGTCGACGTCGGCCAAGGCCTCGAAGTCGGTGACGGGGGTGATGCGCGCCAAGGCAAGAGCCGCGTCCTCTTCGGACAGTTTGCCCTTGACCACGGCCTTGTCGAGCGACTTCTTGACGCGGGCCACGGACGCCTGGGCCTTCTCCAGGCTCCGGACACGCAGCACGACGTCGAGGCCGCGCTTGGCGAACACCTCCGCGATGCCGGTCGCCATCGTCCCGGTGCCGACCACGCCGACCCGCGCCACCGGCCGCGGCGGCACACTCTCCACTGTGGACACAGCGCCGGAAGCGACCACGGTGGGCGAGTCCGGGGCGTCGTAGGTGTAGAAGCCCCGGCCGGTCTTGCGGCCCAGCAGGCCCGCGGTGATCATCTGCTTGAGCAGCGGCGCGGGCGCGTGCAGGCGGTTGCGGGACTGGTGGTACATCGTGTCGAGGATTTCGTTCGCGGTGTCCAGCCCGATCAGGTCGAGCAGCGCGAGCGGGCCCATCGGGTAGCCGCAGCCGAAGCGCATCGCGGCGTCGAGGTCCTCGCGCGTGGCGTAGCGCTGTTCGTACATCCGCACGGCGTGGTTGAGGTAGCCGAACAGCAGCGCGTTGGCGATGAACCCGGCGCGGTCGCCGATCACCACCGGCACCTTGCCGAGCCGCTCGGCGAACTCGACCGCTTCGGCGACCACGTCCGGCTCGGTCACCACCGTCTTGACGATCTCGACGAGCTTCAGCACCGGCGCCGGGTTGAAGAAGTGCATGCCGACGACCTTGCCGGGACGCGCGGTGTGCACCCCGATCTCGGTGATCGACAGCGACGAGGTGTTGGACGCGAAGACCACCTCGGGCCGGGTGATCTTGTCCAGCTCGGCGAAGACTTCGGCCTTCAGCTCGAGACTCTCCGGGATCGCTTCGATCACCAAGTCCACTTCGGACAGATCAGACAGCGATGTGCTGTAGGTGATCCGGTCCAGCAGCGCCGTGCGCCCGGCCGTGTCCAGCTTGCCGCCGGAGAGCGCCCGTTCGGTGGAGTGCTCGAGGTGACCGCGGCCGCGGGCGACACCGGCTTCGTCGAGCTCGACCGTGACGACGTCGAGCCCGCTGCGCGCGAGCACTTCGGCGATCCCGGCCCCCATGGTGCCCAGGCCGACCACACCGACCGTCGAGATGTCCCGCGCCATCGAGGCCTCCAGAGATGTTACTCGCTGGTAATTGGCCTCGATAGTGCCACGGGGACCACCGGATGCCCAGACGGAATCGAGTCAGTACGGCTCAAGTCACCCGGTCGGCGAAGGCCGCTTCACTCGCCGAAATTGCCGTCCACCAGCTCCTTCGCCTTCTCCAGGGCGGCGGACGCCTGCGGCCCGCGCGCCCGGACGCGGATCCGGTCGCCCTGGCGCGCGCCGAGCGACATCAGGGCCAGGACGCTGTGGCCGTCGGCCTCCTGGTCGCCGAGCCGCACGGTCACCTCGGCGTCGAACTCGCTGAGCGTGCGCACCAGCACCGCGGCCGGCCGGGCGTGCAGCCCGACGTCGTTGCGCAGCTCCAGCTCGACCTCGGCGGCGTCGGCCGGGGCCTCGGCGGACGGCGCCAAGTCCTCCGGGATCCCGGCCGTGGCGGCGGCTTCGGCCACGGCCCGGCGATCCTGCCCGGACTGCGCGGCGACCGCCGCCGCGATCGCGCCCTCGACCAGCGGGCCGTCCGCGACGATCGCGGCCGAGGGGTCGGCCAGCGATTCGACGGCGAGTTCGGCCGTCATCTGCGCGCTGCCGAGGTCGTAGAGCAGCACGACGCCGTCGCCGGAGTCGGCGCGCTGGGTGGCGGCGACGACCTCGTCGTAGTCCGTGCCGATCGAGCCGTCGGAGAGGCCGCCGGCCGGCAGGATGGTGACGTCCGGCGCCATCTGGGCGGCGAGCTCGGCCAGGCCTTGGGCGAGCTTCGCGCTGTGCGACACGAGCACGATTCCCACGCTCACCGGGCGGCCTCCGCGAACGCGCGCAACAGCAGCGCCGACGAGCGGGCGCCGGGGTCCAGGTGCCCCACGGCCCGCTCGCCGAGGTAGGACGCCCGGCCCTTCCGCGGGACCAGATCCACTGTGGACTCCGCGCCGGTGTCGGCCGCGTCGGCCGCCGCGGTCAGCACCGCGGCGACGTCCCCGCCGCCCTCGGCCGCCTTCTCCGCCGCCACCACCGCGGGGATCAGGGCGTCGACCATGGTCGCGTCGCCGCCCACCGCCTTGCCGCGGGCCTGGACACCTTCGAGACCGGCTCGCAGCGCGTCCAGCAACGCCGGGACGTCGAGGCTGCCTGCGGCGCCCAGCTTGGCCGAGGCACGCAGGAAAGCCGTGCCGTACAACGGGCCCGCAGCGCCACCGACCTTGGAGATCAACGTCGTCGCGACGAGCTTGAGCACCCCGCCGGGAGTGTCCGGAACGGCGGAATCGAGCGATGCCACGACGGCCGCGAAGCCGCGGTTGAGGTTCTCGCCGTGGTCGCCGTCGCCGATCGCGCGGTCGAGATCGATCAGTTCCCCGCGGTGTTCGGCGACCACCGCGGCGGCGGCGCGCACGGCCGCCGCGACCCCTTCGGCGGTACAGGCCATCAGAGCCCCCACCGCAGCGCCGCGGTGTTGACCGGGGCGTCCCACAGCCCGGTCAGCTCGTCGTCCAGTTTGAGCAACGTCAGACTCATCCCCTGCATCTCGAGGCTGGTGATGTACGGGCCGACCAGCCGGCGCTCGACCACGATCCCACGGTCGGCCAGCAGCCGCTCGGCGATGCCGTGCGCCAGGTAGAGCTCGACGAGCGGGGTGCCGCCCATCGAGTTGGTGAACAGCAGCACGCGGTCGCCCGAGGCGAACGGCAGGTCCGAGACGACCGCTTCGACCATCCGCGCCACCAGCGCGTCGGCCGGCTCGGCCGGGATCCGCTCGCGGCCGGGCTCGCCGTGGATGCCGATGCCGAACTCGATCTCGTTCTCGTCGAGGTCGAAGCTGGGGGTGCCGGCGTGCGGCACGGTCGGCGCGGTGAGTGCGACGCCGATCGACCGGACCTGGCCGATCACCTTCTGCGCCAGTGCGGTGACCGCGTCGAGCGAGTCCCCGCGCTCGGCGGCGGCGCCGGTGATCTTCTCCAGCAGCACGGTGCCGCCCACCCCGCGGCGGCCGGCGGTGTAGGTCGAGTCCTTGACCGCGACGTCGTCGTCGATCACGACGCTGCGCACCTCGAGGCCCTCGGCGGCGGCGAGCTCGGCGGCCGTCTCGAAGTTCAGCACGTCACCGGTGTAGTTCTTCACGATGAGCAGCGCGCCCGCGTCGCCGGTGGTCGCGGTGACCGCGGCCTGCACCGCGTCCGGCGTCGGCGAGGTGAACACCGCGCCGGGCACGGCGGCGGCGAGCATGCCCGGGCCGACGAAGCCACCGTGCAGTGGTTCGTGCCCGGACCCGCCGCCGGAGATGACGGCGACCTTGCCCGCGACCGGGGCGCCGGCTCTGATCACCACGTCCGGGTCGTACTGGACGCGGAGGATGTCGGCGTGCGCGGCGGCGAGCCCCCGCAGCGACTCGGCGACGACGTTCGCCGGATCGTTGATGATCTTCTTCACGGCAGCCTCCGGCGCATCGGCGGGTGGGGTGCCCCCTTCCTACCTCTCCGCGCCGCCCGCCGCCAGATCAGGGTTTGGGGAGCTTGGTGACCACGTTCTTCGCGACGGTCACCGCCTTGCCGCACGGATCGCCGTCGTCGTCGCCCTGGTAGTCCACCTGGGCCAGTTCGACGTCGTCGCCCTGCCACGGCCGGTGCTGCCACTCGACCCGGCACCGGGCCGAACCCCCGGTCGCCTGCTTCTGGAAGCCGGTCACGCCGTTGCCGAGGTCCACCTTGGAGTTCCCGTCGCCGACGAGCGGGGGCAGGCCCGGCCGGAACCCGACCGTCACCGACGGACTCCGGTCCCGCCACTCGCACGAGTGCAGGCCCGAGAGCGCGGGCTTCGCCGCCGTGACGACGGAGGTCACCACCGCCGCGTCGGCCATCGCGCACGGATCGGCGGTGAGCACGGTGCCCGCGGGGGTGGCGTACTTCTCCGGCGAGCTGTGCAGCTTCCGGACGACGGCCTCGGCGAACGTCTGCCCGGGACGGCAGGGGTCGGCGGCGTAGGTGACCGACACTTCGAGGGCCACGTCCGGGTTCAACGCCGTCATGACGGCGACCGTGCAGTCGGTGTCGCCGGTCTTGTTCACGCGCAGCGGCAGCCCGCTGACCGCTCCGGTCGTCTTGTCGGCGCGCGGCGGCAAGGTGCTGCCGATCTCGAGCTCGAGCCGGATCTCCTTGCCGCCCGGGTCCTTCACCTTGTTCCGGCAGGTGTCGAAGGCGATGGTCGACGGCGACGGGTCGTCCTCGACCGTGCCGAGGCCCAGCGGGCCGAGGGCGGCCTTGGTCAGGAACTGGCACGGCTGGATCGTGCGGAGCACGTCGGCCGCCACGGCGGCGTCGGTGATCGGGCCGTCGGCGACCTGACCGGAGCCGGCCGCCGCGGGCACCGTCGTCCGGGCGAAGTTGGACTTGCCGAGGTCCGGCCCGCACGCCGTCAGCGGCAGCGCGAGCGCGGTGACCAGCAGGAACAGCTTCAGGAGACGGCGGCGCCGAACGTCTGGGGACACGCGATGCACGGTAGCGGCACCTTCGCGCCGCTGTCCGGACAACCCGGCTATTCGCCCGCGACCGCCGGTGTGTCGCCGGTCTCCGTCGTGGTCTCGGCGGGCACGACCAATGGCCGGACCAGCGCCCAGGTGACGAACAGCGCGGCGACCACCAGCATGCCGATCCCGGCCCACAGGTTGATGTTGACGTCGGCCGCCTTCTTGATCTCCTCGTCGGAGGTGAAGCCGATGCCCATGACAGTGAGGATGACGCCGTAGACGCCGATCAGCAGGGCGATGATCAGCCGGATGTCGAAGGCGCCTGCCTTGTGTGCGCGCGGCTGCGACTCGGTAGCCATTCCGACCTCCTAGAAGATGGCGTTCAGGGCGATGGTCAGGACGAGCACGATGCCCGCGAGCAGGCCCGGCTTGCGGTACCAGCCCGCGTTCTCGCCGGTCGAGTCGTGCTGCCGGGTTTCCTTCGGGGTGAGCGAGTAGACGAGGCCGACCAGCTCTTCGTCCGGCTTCGGCTTGGTCGCCAGCGAGACGACGACGCTCACCACGATGTCGACCACGAAGGCGACACCGGCGGCCACGAAGCTGGTGCCCTGGCCCTCCAGGCCGATGTACCCGGCCTGCGACAGGCCCCAGATCGTGATGGCGGACGCGGTACCGAACACCAGGCCGCTCCAGCCGGCGTGCGGGGTCATCCGCTTCCAGAACATGCCGAGGATGAACGTCGCGAACAGCGGGGCGTTGAAGAAGGAGAACAGGTCCTGCAGGTAGTTCAGGATGTTGCCGGAGTTCGACGCGATGAACGCGGTGCCGATCGCGAGGATCGTGCCGGCCGACGTCACGATGCGGCCCAGGTTCAGGTAGTAGCCGTCCGGCTTGTCCTTCTTCACGTACGTCTGCCAGATGTCGTACGTGAAGACCGTGTTGAACGAGCTGAGGTTCGCGGCCATGCCGGCCATGAACGAGGCCAGCAGACCGGCGATGGCGATGCCGAGCATGCCGTTCGGCAGCAGGTCGCGCATCAGCAGCAGGAGCGCGTTGTTGAAGGTGACGCCGCTTTCGGCCTTGCCGCCGTCGAGCAGCACCTGCTTGTCCTTGACGTACTCGGACACGGTGACCGCGGCGATCATGCCGGGGATGATCACGATGAACGGCACCAGCATCTTCGGGAACGCGCCGATGATCGGCGTGCGCCGCGCGGCGGACATGCTCTTCGACGCCATCGCGCGCTGGACCTCGACGAAGTTCGTCGTCCAGTAGCCGAAGGAGAGCACGAATCCGAGGCCGAAGACGATGCCCAGCACCGAAAGCAGGCTGTTGCCGAAGCCGGTCAGGTTGTCACCGGGCCACGAGTGCAGCTGCGCGGTGCCGCCCGGGCTGTTGGTCACCTTGTCGACCAGGCCCTGCCAGCCGCCGACCTTGACCAGGCCGATGATCGTCAGCGGCACCAGCGCGATGACGATGACGAAGAACTGCAGGACCTCGTTGTAGATGGCGGCGGAGAGGCCGCCGAGCGCGGTGTAGGAGAGCACGATCGCGGCGGCGACGATGATCGACACCCACAGCGGCCAGCCCAGCAGCAGGTTGACCACGCTGGCCAGCAGGAAGAGGTTCGCGCCGGCGATCAGGATCTGGGCGGCGGCGAAGCTGATGCCGTTGACCAGGTGGGCCGGCTTGCCGAAGCGCCGCCGCATGAACTCCGGGACGCTGCGGACCTTGGAGCCGTAGTAGAAGGGCATCATCACGATGCCGAGGAACAGCATCGCCGGGATGGCGCCGATCCAGAAGTAGTGCACAGTCGGCAGGCCGTACTGGGCGCCGTTGGCCGACATGCCCATGACCTCGACCGCGCCGAGGTTCGCCGAGATGAACGCCAGGCCGGTGACCCAGGCGGGCAGCGAGCGGCCGGACAGGAAGAAGTCGAGGCTGCTCGACACCTGCCGTCGCGCGAGGTACCCGATGCCGAGCACGAGCGCGAAGTAGAACGCCAACTCGATGTAGTCGATCGCGCTTGCGTCGAGTCGCAGGTTCGCATCGGCTAGGACGAGCACCCGACCCACCTCCGGCCATGATTCTTGGGAACAGCACGAGTCAAACAGGACAACAACCGACAGGAATCACCACCATCCCGTCGGATGCGGACAGTACTGCATGGATTCAGGGTCGGCACGCTGACGTGTCCACAATGGCCTGAGGGCGCGCCTCCCCGGGTCATCACCAGGGGAAACGCGCCCTCAGTCCACGCGCCGCGGGAGCGGCCGGGCTCAGCGGTCGGTCGGCACCGCGATCTCGCCGTCCTCCTCGATCAGCTTGGCGAGCACCGCGTCGGGCAGGTAGGTCCGGTGCGGGTAGCCCGGGCCCCAGGAGTTGAGGATCGGCACGGCGCCGAGCTCGTCGGCACGCGGGTTGGCGAGCACGGCGTGCACGTCGTCGACCGACTTCGCCCAGCGGAACGCCTTGATGCCCTGCTTGGCCTCGGCGGTGTACTTCTCGCGGGCGTGCCAGTCGTCGCCTTCGTAGGACTCGTCCCACAGGACGTGCCCGGTGTCCTTGAGCACCTCGGCCGCGGCCCGGACCGACGTGCCGTTCTCGTCGCCGGGGTTGGTTTCGGGCCACTCGTCGCGCTTCTTGGCCGAGTCCCACAGCCAGCGGGCCGCGTACTCGCTGCCGTTGAAGATCGTCATGCACCGCGACCAGCCGAAGCCGACGCAGGCGCCCTCGTGGCCCTGGTCGTAGAAGGCGTACCAGGCGTCGGTGTCCGGGGTGCCGCCCGGCTCGAGGCACACGCAGTGGCCGCCGCGGATGTGGCCGAGCTTCTTGACGCCGGCCTTCGCGATGAAGAACTCGCCGGACGTCTCGTCCTGTTCCGGCTGGTCGAACGCCGAGTACCAGTTGACGCCGATCACGACCGGCGACCGGGTGGGCCGGTCTTCGTCGGCCAGCGCGCCGAGCGGATACCTTTCCACGTGCCGCCAGTCGTCCGGAATGAACCGGCCCAGGCGCGGGTCGACCGGGTCGGAACCGAGTGGGCGATAACGCATGACTTCCTCCTTGCGTGCAGGCGAAAATGCGCACACACCGGCCGGCTGGCATGCGCACCCCGAGCTCGAAGGCGGACTGAAACGTTGGCACGACGAAGAAAGACGGCCGAGCGCCACCACCCTCCGGCCACGCCGGACGCACCGGCGGAACCCCTCGAATCGAGTGTCGCACGCCACCGGCGAATAGGATCCCGAACTCACCCGAACAGCGCACAAAAGGCGTTGAAAAAGTTTCTTCTCACCGCGCGGGTGACTATCGGGTCAAAGATTTCCTGGCGGAGGAATAATCCTCGAATCAGATACACCGATTACGGCATCGATTCGGTATCGGCCCGGATACCGCCCGTTCGGGCAGCGTCGGGGTCAATTTTTCAACGACACCAGGTCAGTCCGCCACCCACCGGAACTCAGGTGAGCGACGTCTCCGGGATGTGCACCAGCACACGTTCGTCGCCGGCACCTCCCTCACCTACCAGCGCTTCGACGCGTCCGTCCCGTACCGGACGGCGTTGCCGCCGAGGCTGATCGAGCAACTCACCGATCGACCATTCGCTCTCTTGGCCGGTGCCCACTTCAACGGCCGGTGAAGCGGAGCCTGCCCGAACAGGCTCGCCCAGTCCGGCACCCGGCCATGAGGACGAGAACCAGCCAACGTGAACAACTTCTCGTTCCGACGGCCCGATGTGCTCCAGCCGGTCCGCAAAGCAGCGGCCACCGCGCGCGCCGGCATCACGTAGAGCCAGTCGCCGAACCACGCCGGACCGGCTTGCCGCCGCCACCATTCCGGCGGAGCGCCCGACCCGCCCGGAGCGGGTGGCGAGAACCCGGAGCGGGAGGTGAGCGGACCGGTCCAGTGGGGGATCGGGAACACGTAGTACACCGGCAACGGCGGCCCGCCCAGTGCTCCAGTGTCTTTTCCGGGATCGACCGCATACACCCACGATGTCGGGCTCTGGCACCCAGGTCCACTCGGAAGACCCGGCCTTCTGCGCGAGCCGGGTCAGTCCGGCACGCGCCGGAACCGCGGAACGCGGCCGGCGGGCGTCTCCACCGTCTCGGTGAACATCACCTTCGGCCGCACCCACAGCCCACGCTCGCCGTACAGCGCCCGGTACACGACGAGTTCCTCTTCCGTCTCGCTGTGCCGGGCGACGCCCAGCACCTCGTACTCGCCGCCCTTGTGGTGGACGTACCGGCCGGGCTCCACATCGGACACGTCAGAACAGCCGGAACTCGTCGGACTCGATGCCGCGGAGCTCGTCGTAGTCCAGGGTCAAGCAGCGGATGCCGCGATCCTCGGCCAGCGTGCGGGCCTGCGGCTTGATGATCTGGGCGGCGAACACGCCCTGCACCGGCGCCAGGAGCGGGTCGCGGTTGAGCAGCTCCAGGTACCGCGTGAGCTGCTCGACGCCGTCGATTTCGCCGCGGCGCTTGATCTCGACCGCCACCGAGCGGCCGTCGGCGTCGCGGGCCATGATGTCGACCGGGCCGATCGCGGTCGGGAATTCGCGGCGTACCAGCGTGTAGCCGTCGCCGAGGGTCTTGATGTGCTCGGCCAGCAGTTCCTGCAGGTGCGCTTCGACGCCGTCCTTCTGCAGGCCCGGCTCCGCGCCCAGGGCCTGGGAGTAGTCGTGGAAGACCTCGTCGATCGAGATCACCAGCTTCTCGCCCTGCTTGTTCTCCACGATCCAGAGCTTGCCGTCCTCGATCAGCCAGCACGGCGGGCTCATCCAGTTCAACGGCTTGTACGCACGGTCGTCGGAGTGCACCGACACCGAGCCGTCGGACTTGACGAGCAGCAGGCGGGTGGCCATCGGCAGGTGGGCGGTCAGCCGGCCGGCGTAGTCGACCTGGCACCGCGCGATCACGAGACGCACCCGAGGAGGGTAGGACAGGGTCGGTGATACTGGGCGGGTGGACCCCATTCAGCGTGTCGCGTCCCGCGAGGTGTACCGGAACAACTGGATGACGGTGCGGGAGGACGAGATCCGCCGCCCCGACGGCTCACCGGGCATCTACGGCGTGATCGACAAACCGGCGTACGCGCTGGTCATCGCCCAGGACGGCGACCGGTTCCGGCTGGTCGAGCAGTTCCGCTACCCGCTCGGCGAGCGGCGCTGGGAGTTCCCGCAGGGCACCGCGCCGGGCCTGGCGGACGTGCCGCCCGCCGAGCTGGCCGCGCGGGAACTGCGCGAGGAGACCGGCTTGCGGGCCGGCTCGATGACCCCGCTGGGCAAGCTCGACGTCGCCGCCGGCATGAGCAGCCAGCGCGGCTGGGTGTTCCTCGCCACGGACATCACCGAGGGCGAGCCGGAGCGCGAGCACGAAGAGCAGGACATGCGCAGCGAGTGGTTCGCCCGCGCGGACGTCGAGAAGATGATCCTCGCGGGTGAGATCACCGACGCGCAGTCCATTGCCGCCTGGGCCCGGCTGCTGCTGTTCGAGCGGCACCGGCTTTGAGCATGCCCCGGATCACCAGGTGGTGGAACGGCTTGATCAGCGCGAAGTAGGCCGGGCCGACGCGGTTGTGGAAGTGCACGATCGTGCCCAACCGGAAGCCGCCGGGCACCGCTTCGGCCGTCAGGTACCCGGTCAGGTGGCTGTCGTCCACGCCCGCCACGAGGTACCGCTCCGGATCGCCGGCGCGGACCGTGAAGAACGCGATCCGGTCGCCGGGGGCGAACCCGACGTCCTCCGGCCGGAGCCGGCCGGTCCGCGGCACGGACGCCGTGTCGAGCCGCAGGGCCTTGGCGAGCAGGTACCGGACGCCGAAGAGTCCCTTGACCCACCACGGCGACCAGCCGAACACACCCGCGACGAACTCGCGCAGGCTGTTCTCGCTCGCGATCTCCTTGAATTCGACGTAGTCGGCGCCGTCGGCGAAGGGCTCGGTCATTTCTTTCTCCCCAGTACGAGTTCGAGTGCGTTCTTGAGCTGCCGGCCGGGCAGCGGGGGCACCACCTGCCCCGCGCCGACGACGACCAGGTAGAGGGCCTGCGCGAGATCGGCGTCACCGCTGATCTCGGTCAGGTAGGCCACGCGGGTGGAGTCCACGCGCTCCTGGACCGCCCGGGCTTCGGCGTCCTGCAGGGCCCACGCCCGGACGGCGATCTCCAGCTCCGGCCCGGCTCCCGGCGCGAGCACGAGATCCAGCAACGCGCTCAGCCGGTCACCTTCCGCCGCTTCGGCCCGCTCCACGAACCGGGTGGTGCGCTCGGCCTCGAAGTGCTCCAGCAGAGCGGTGCGGTAGCCGCCCATGCCCTTGAAGTGGTGGTAGAAGGAGCCTTTCGACAGGCCGAGGCGTTCGGTGAGCCGCTCGATGGTCACCGATGGCGCCCCCTGCTCCGCCAGCAGCACCAGTCCCGCGTCCAGCCAGTCCCGTTTGCTCGCCATAACCATACCATACCGTATGGTCTGGTTTGCGGACCACGCAAAAAGCGGCACTTTCCCTATGAAAGTGCCGCTTCGGCGGGGGTCAGTCGGGCCAGGAGGGTTTGCGCTTTTCCAGGAACGCGGCCATGCCTTCGCGGGCGCCGGGCAGCTGGGACGCCGCCGCCATGACCTCCAGCGCGATCGCGTACGCGTCGGGCTCGGGCCGGTCGAGCTGGGCGTACAGGGTCACCTTGCCCATCGACTTGCTGGCGCGGCTGCCGCGCGTCGCCCGGGCCAGCAGCTCGGCGACGGCGTCGTCCAGCTCGGCGTCGGGGACGACCCGGTTGACCAGGCCCCAGTCGAGCGCCGTCGCCGCGTCGATGACGTCGCCGGTCAGCGCCAGCTCCATCAGGCGCTTCCGGCCGATCGAACGCGCCACCGGGACCGCCGGGGTGTGGCAGAACCAGCCGCCCTTGCCGCCCGGCAGCGCGAACCCCGCCGACTCGGCCGCCACGGCCAGGTCGCACGACGCCACCAGCTGGCAGCCCGCCGCGGTGGCCAGGCCGTGCACCCGCGCGATGACGACCTGCGGGATCGACTGCATGGTCTTCATCAGGTCCGTGCACAGCGTCAGCAGCTCGCGCACGCCCACGAGGTCGCGCGCGGCGACGTCGGCGAAGTCGTGGCCGGCGGAGAACACCGGGCCGTCGGCGGCCAGCACGACCCCGGTCGCGTCGGTCGTCCCCGCCTCGCGGAACGCGGCGAGCAGCTCGGCGAGGTGGTCCGCGGAGAGCGAATTGCGCCGGGCCGCGCGGTTCATGGTGATCGTGACGGTGTCGCCGTCGCGCTTCACCAGGATGTGCCGGTAGTCGGTCATACCCCGACGTTAACCCCTCGGAATGTGCGCCGGTAGCTGTCCGGGCCGACGCCGACTTCGGCCCGCATCCGGCGCCGCAGGTTGGCTGCCGTGCCCAGCCCGGACCGCTCGGCGACCCGCTCGACCGGCAGCGACGTCGTCTCCAGCAGCCGCTGCGCGTACCGGACGCGCTGGACGCGCAGCCAGCGCCCCGGCGTGACACCGGTGGCCGCGGCGAACTCGCGGTGGAACGTCCGTTCGCTCATCCGCGCGTGCCCGGCCAGGTCTTCGACGCCGATGCCGTCCCCCAGCCGCGCCAGCGCCCAGTCCATCGTGGACGTCAGGCCGGGCTGGGCCGTCGACGGCGGCGGCGGGGTGTCGACGTACTGGCGCTGCCCGCCCTCGCGCGCCGGTGGCATCACCAGGCGGCGGGCCAGCGTGGCGGCGACGTCGGCGCCGTGGTCGCGCCGGACCAGGTACAGGCAGAGGTCGAGGCCGCCGACGACACCCGCGGACGTCAGGACCCCGCCATCGTCGGTGTAGAGCACGTCACGCTGCAGGTCCGCGCGCGGCGCGACGCCGGCGAGGGCGTCGAGGTCGCGCCAGTGGGTGGTCGCCGGGCGGCCGTCGAGCAGGCCGGCGGCCGCGAGGGTGAACGCGCCGGAGCACAACCCGGCGACGGTCGCCCCCGCCCGGTGCGCGCGGCGCAGCGCCGCGACGGCGGACGGCGGCACCGGGGCGAGGGGGTCGTCGCGGCCCGGCGCCAGCACGAGGTCGCAGCCGTCGAGCCCGGCGAGCCCGTGCGTGGCCGCGACGTCGCCGAACGGCGACGCGGGCGTGCGCACCCGCCCGGGGCTGCACCGCCGCACGGTGAACGGGCCGATCCCGCTGTCGGTGCGGTCCTGTCCCCAGACCTCGCCGATCACCGCGAGGTCGAACATCCGGGTGCCGGGCAGCAGCAGAACGCCGATGGTGCGCATGGCAGGAAAGTACCGCATCGCGCACCTTCTGCCACTCCCCCGGAGGCGTCGAAGGCCGCGAAACTCGGCGGCATGACCGAAACGGCACTCATTCTGATCGACGTCCAGCGCGGGTTCGACGACCCGGAGTTCTGGGGCCCCCGCAACAACCCGGGCGCCGAAGCGAACATGAAGGCCCTGCTCGACGCGTGGCAGGAACGGCGGCTCCCGGTGGTGCTCGTGCACCACGATTCGCCGAAGCCCGGCTCGCCGCTGCGCTCGGGCCAGCCGGGCAACGACTTCAAGCCCGAACTCGACGGCGCCCGGCCGGACCTCGTGTTCGGCAAGAAGGTCAACTCGGCGTTCCTCGGCGACGTCGACCTCGACGCGTGGCTGCGCAAGCGCGGCATCACCAGCATCGTCGTGGCCGGCATCCAGACGAACTTCTGCTGCGAAACCACCGCGCGGATGGGCGGGAACCTGGGCTACGACGTCACTTTCGCCCTCGACGCCACGTTCACTTTCGACCTCCCAGGGGTGACCGCGGACGAGCTCTACCGCGTCACGGCGGCGAACCTGGCCAACCAGTTCGCCACCGTGAAGTCCACAAAGGACGTCCTGGCGGAGCTCAGCTGAGGCCGTTCCGCTCCCGGATCAGGCTGACGATGCCGTCCATGATGCCGGTGAGCTCGTAGTCCTTGGGCGTGAACACCCGGGCGATGCCGCGTTCGGCCAGGAGCGCGGCGTCGTCCGGCGGGATGATGCCGCCGACGATCACCGGCACGTCACCCGCGCCCGCGGCACGCAGGCCGTCGACGACGTGCGGGACGACTTCGAGGTGCGAACCCGAGAGCACCGACAGGCCGACGACGTGCACGCCTTCCTGCACGGCGGCCGCGACGATCTGCTCGGGCGTCAGGCGGATGCCCTGGTAGACCACCTCGAAACCGACGTCACGCGCCCGGACGGCGACCTGCTCGGCGCCGTTGGAGTGCCCGTCGAGGCCCGGCTTGCCGACCAGGATCCGCAGCCGCTCGCCCAGCTCCGCCTCGGTTTCCCGGACGCGGGCGCGAACGCGCTCGATCTCGGGGTCGCCACCGCCGCTCGCGGTCGCGGAAACCCCGGTGGGCGCCCGGTATTCGCCGAACACCTCGCGCAGCGCGCCGGCCCACTCGCCGGTGGTCACGCCGGCCCGCGCACAGTCCACAGTGGCCTCGAAGAGGTTTTCCGTGGTCTGCGCGCGTTCCTTCAGCGCGGCCAGCGACCGCTCGACGGCGTCGTTGTCCCGCTGGGAGCGCCATTCCTCGATGGCGGTGACGGCGGCCTTCTCGACGGCCGGGTCGATCGTCTCGATCGCCTTCGCACCCTCGGCCTGCAGCGGCGACGGCTCGGTCGTCTCGAACTTGTTGACCCCGACCAGGACCCGCTCGCCGTTCTCGAGCTCGCGGCGGTATTCGGCCAGCGAGGCGACCAGCTGCGACTTCATGTAGCCGCTCTCGACCGCGGCGACCGCGCCGCCGAGGTCCTGCACGCGGGCGATCTCCTCGCGGGCACCGGCCATGATCTCGTCGACCTTGGCCTGGATGACGTGCGAGCCGTCGAAGATGTCCTCGTACTCCAGCAGGTCCGTCTCGAACGCGAGCACCTGCTGCATCCGCAGCGCCCACTGCTGGTCCCACGGCCGCGGCAGGCCGAGGGCCTCGTTCCACGCGGGCAGCTGGATCGCGCGGGCGCGGGCGCCGCGGGAGAGCGACACCGCGAGCATCTCCAGCACGATCCGCTGGACGTTGTTCTCCGGCTGGGCTTCGGTCAGCCCGAGCGAGTTGACCTGCACGCCGTAGCGCAGCCGGCGCGCCTTGGGATCCGTTACGCCGTAACGATCCCGCGTGAGTTCGTCCCAGAGCGCGGTGAACGCGCGCATCTTGGACATCTCCTCGACGAACCGGACACCGGCGTTGACGAAGAAGGAGATCCGCGCGACGACCTTCGCCATGTCGGCCGCGTCGACCTGCCCCGAGTCACGCACGGCGTCGAGCACGGCGATCGCGGTGCACAGCGCGTACGCGACCTCCTGCGTCGGCGTCGCCCCGGCTTCCTGCAGGTGGTAGCTGCAGATGTTGATCGGGTTCCACTTGGGGACGTGGTGCACGGTCCAGGCGATCACGTCGGTGATCAGCCGCAGGCTCGGCCCCGGCGGGAAGATGTAGGTCCCGCGGGAGAGGTACTCCTTGATGATGTCGTTCTGCGTGGTGCCGGCGAGTTTCGCGAGGACCTCGTCGACGTCGCGCCCCTCGGCCTCGGCCTGCTCGCGCGCCACGGAGACGTACAGCGCGAGCAGCCACATGGCCGGCGCGTTGATGGTCATCGACGTGTTGGCTTCGGCGAGCGGGATGCCGTCGAAGAGGCGTCGCATGTCGCCGATGTGCGACACCGGGACGCCGACCTTGCCGACCTCGCCGCGGGAAAGCTGGTGGTCCGGGTCGTAGCCGGTCTGGGTGGGCAGGTCGAAGGCCACCGAGAGGCCGGTCTGCCCCTTCGCGAGGTTGCGCCGGTAGAGCTCGTTCGACGCGGCCGCGGAGGAGTGCCCCGCATAGGTCCGCATCACCCACGGTCGGTCTCGCTCGCGGTCCGTTGGGTACGGCACAGGGCACCTCCGGCGGTGGACGTTTCGTCGAGTGTACCGACCGGTAACATAGCTGGGCAGTGGAATCGGACACGTCCGAGTGACGCCAGTGCGAGCCGGCTCCCTCAGCACGCAGAGCTGCTCGTCCGCCAGCGTCCAGCGATTCGTTGCGGCCGTCCCGACCACAGCACCCGCTCACCCAACTCCGGCACGATGTTCGGCTCCGCCACCGCGACCTCCCCGGGCTCACGCTGCTGGAGGGCGGTGCGGGTTGCCCTCAAGCGGCCGGATTGTCCGCTTCGGGCGGCGCCTGGCGGGCCTTGGCCTCGTCGATGGCCTTGGTGAGCAGGTCGCGGACGCGCTTGGGCTCGCCGACACCCATCAGCGTCACCGCGCCCGAGCCGCCGAAGGTGATGGTCCCGGTGCGGGACGGTCCCGGCTTGAGGGCCGGCTCCGGCAGGGCGGCCAGCTCGCTGGAGCGTTCCTTCTGCCGGAACAGGCCCGAGCGCGCGATGATCCGGCTGTCCGTCACCGCGTAGGTCGTGCGGCCGAGCGCGAGGTACCGGACGATCGACCGGCCGACGGCGCCGTAGAGGCCGAGCGCCAGCACGACCACCGCCGCGGCCATCGTGGGGCCGCTCGGCTGCCGGGTGAGCAGGAACCACAGCGCGGCGGCGGTGAGGACGAGCCCGGCCGGAGCCGTCACCGCGTCCGCGGCGACGTAGAGCGGGCGCTGGACCGGCTCTCCCGCCCAGAGCACGCGTTCACCGGGCGAAAGATCGATTTCCCCTGCTGACATGGCCGAACACTACTCTGCCGGGGCCTTTCCCGCCGAGTCCCGCGCGTGCTCGTGCACCATCTGTGCCCGGTCGGTCCCGCCCTGCCACGCGGCGAACCGGGTGACCGAAATCCGCGAGACCGGCGCCCGGGCCGTCGATTAACGTGGGCAGCCGTGACGTGGAGTTCGTACGGGAGTTACCTGGTCATCGTGGTCCTGATCGTCCTCGCTCCGGGGCCGGACACGATGGTGATGCTGAAGAACGCGCTGTCCGGCGGATTCCGGGGCGGCCTGCTCGCGTCGCTCGGCATCTTCGCCGGCAACGCCGTGCAGGGCAGCGCCGCGGCGCTGGGCCTCGGCGTGCTCATCGCCCGGTCGCAGCCGATCTTCCTCGCGCTCAAGTGGGCCGGCGCGGCCTACCTCGTCTTCCTCGGTGTCCAGGCGCTGCGCGGCGCGTTGCGCGGGAACTACCACGCCGTCGAAGAGGCGCAGCGGCGCCGGGGCGGCGGCTTCCGGCGGTTCCGCGAGGGCTTCCTCTCCAACATCACCAACCCGAAGGTCCTGGTGCTGTACCTGTCCGTGCTGCCGCAGTTCCTCGACCCGGCGCGCACGACGACGTGGGACGCGCTCGCGCTGGCCTACACCGTCGCCGTGCTCGGCGTGACGTGGCTGCTGGTGCTGCTGGTGTTCGTGCACCGCGTGCGGGCGTGGCTGGAGCGCCGCCGGGTGCGCCGCGCGCTGGACGGCGTCACCGGCACCGCGCTGCTCGGCTTCGGCGCCGCCCTCGCCCTGGAGTCCTGATGACCTGGAGCACCTACGCCGGTTTCGCCGGGATGATGGCCTTCCTGGCGATGATGCCGGGCCCGGACACGATGGTCGTGCTGAAGAACGCCCTGACCGGCGGCGCCCGCGGCGGCGGCTGGGCGTGCGCGGGGATCACCGTCGCGAACTTCCTCCAGGGCACGGCGGCGGCGTTCGGCCTGGGTGCGGTGATCACCCGCTACCGCCCGGTGTTCGAGACGGTGAAGTGGCTCGGCGCGGCCTACCTGGTCTTCCTCGGCATCCAGGCCCTCCGCGGCGCCTGGCGCGGGAACTACGAAGCCCTCGACGACGTCCGGAGGGCCCGCGCGTCCCGCGGACGGCGGTTCCGCGAAGGGTTCCTGTCCAACATCACCAACCCGAAGGTGATCGTGCTGTACCTGTCGGTGCTGCCGCAGTTCCTGACGCCGGGAGTGACCGACCAAGCCGACGCGCTCCTGCTGGCGTACACGGTCGCGGCACTGGGCGTGGTGTGGCAGGTGCTGCTGCTGTTCTTCGTGCACCGGGTGCGCGGCTGGCTGCAGCAGCGGAAGGTCCGGCGCGCGATGGACGGCGCGACGGGCGCCGCGCTCGTGGGATTCGGCGCGGCGCTCGCCTTCGAGGCCTAACCTGGACCGATGAACTGGGGAACTTATGGCACGTACGTGCTCTTCGTCGTGCTCGTGTTGATCGTGCCGGGGCCGGACACCGCCCTCGTGCTCAAGAACTCGCTCGCCGGCGGGCGGCGTGGGGGTGTGCTCACCGCGCTCGGGATCGGGTCCGGGAACCTCGTGCAGGGCCTGGCCGCCGCGCTCGGGCTCAGTGCCGTCATCATCCGCGCCGAGCCCGTCTTCGTCACGCTCAAGTGGGCCGGCGCGGCCTATCTCGGCTACCTCGGCGCCAAGGCGCTCGTCGCCGCCTGGCGGGGAAACTACCGCGTCAAAACGGAAACGAAAGCCCACGGCGGACGGCGGTGGCGTGAAGGGTTCCTCGGCAACCTCACCAACCCGAAGGTCCTCGTCTTCTACCTCTCGATGCTGCCGCAGTTCCTCTCCCCGGACTCCACGATCGCCGAAGCGCTGCTGCTCGCCGTGACCGTCGGGGTGCTGGCGACGCTCTGGCAGCTCGTCATCGTCGCCGGGGTGCACCGCATCCGGGCCTGGCTCGGGCGGCGGCGGGTCCGGCGCACGCTCGACGGCGTCACCGGCACCGCCCTGGTCGGCTTCGGCGCGGCGCTCGCCTTCGAGGGCTAAAGCGTCCGGTCCAGCCAGTCGTAGATCCGGCCCGCCGCCAGCCGCTGGGCGCCGACGTGGCAGTGCGCGTCGGCGCCCTCCTCCGCGGTGAACGTCAGCAGCGTCTTCGGCCCCTTCAGGTGCGCGTACAGCCGTCGCGGTTCGGTCTCCTGGTCGCCGCCGAAGAACAGGTCGTCCGCCGCTTCGCAGACCAGGACCGGGCACTCGATCTTCTCCGCGACGCCGTCTTCGAGCGTGTACTGCAGGTACTTCGCGATGAACTCGCGGTCGGTCGCCGCGCCCAGGACGTACCGGCCGTGGTCGCACGCCCAGCGCAGCGTCGGGCTCTTGGCGCGGCCCGCCTCGAGCAACGCGTCGAACTCCTCGTCGTGCGGCGCCCCGGCCCGGCGGAGGATCTCCTCGCGCGGCCACGGAAGCATCGACGTCACCGCGGCCCCGGCGTCGTACACGCCGTCCACCGCGACCACCGCGGCCAGGCGGTGCTCGAACGCCGCCGCGCGCGGGGCCAGCTCGCCGCCCAGGCTCACCCCCAGCAGCGCGATCCGGGCCGGGTCGACGCCGTCGATCCCGAGCGCGAAGTCGACCACCGGCGTCACCACGTGCTCCCAGTCCGGGCGGAAGACGAGCTTCTGCTGCCGGATCGCGCTCGGCTGGCCCGGGCCGTCGAAGGTCAGGACGTGATAACCGTGCGACGCACCGGCGGCCGCGCCCATGAAGTGGCTTTCCTCGGCGCTGCCGTCGAAACCGTTGTGCATGATCAGCAACGGCTTCGGGCCATCGCCGGGCGCGCGGTAGAAGTAGCCGTGGAGAACCGTTCCCTCGTAAGGGATTTCGACCGGCTCCGCGACACCCGCGCGCCGGAAGCACTCGACGCTGCGGTCGTACGCCGCCGCGATGCGCGGGTCCGCCGGGTCGCCGTGCAGGAAGAACTCCGCCGAGAAGTAGTACGTCGACGCGCGCAGCAGCAAGTCTCGCGCGGTGGCGGGCCCCGCTTCGGCCGCTTCGGCGTACAGCCGGTCGGCGAGCGCGCGGTAGGCGTCGTGCCAGCTGTCGTAGTCGCCCGGTGTCACGGTCGAGGCGGCCGCGAGGACCTCGCCGAACTCCGCGCCGCCGTAGGACGTGTGGCCGAACAGGCGCAGGGTCTCGAACCAGAACTGCGCGTCCTCTTCGAACATCAGCTGCTTCATCGGATTTCCTCCCGGGCAAAGGTTTCGAACGAACGGGCCGGCCGCCCGGTGACCTGCTCGACGGCCGGGGTGACGCGGTCTTCGGTGCCCCGCCGGACGTCCTCGTCGAGGGCGGCCAGCACGCGGGCGAACTCGGCGGGAATTCCCGACGCCGTCAGGCGTTCGGCGAACTCGGCGGTGGTGACCGCCCGGTGCCGAACCGGACGTCCGAGCCGCGCCGCCACGATCGCGGCCGCTTCGGCGTAGCTCAGCGCGGCCGGTCCGGTCAGGACGTGTTCGGTGTTGTGCGGTTCGGGATCGGTCAGCGCGCGGACGGCGACCGCCGCGATGTCGCCGGCGTCGACGAACGCGACCCGGGCGTCACCGGTGGCCGTGACGATCTCGCCGTCCCGCACGCCCTGCGCGACCAGGTGCTCGCCGGTGAAGTTCTGCATGAACCAGGACGGCTTCAGCACCGCCCACTCCGGCACCGCGCGCACCAGCCGCTGCAGCTCGCCGAGGCCCGGGGTGTCGTCGGTGACGGCCGACGAGCCGAGCAGGACGACCCGCCGGACCCCCGCCGCCAGTGCCTCGTCCAGGAAGGGCGCCACCAGGCCGGCGGGCGAAGCTTCGCCGACCGGGGCCAGCAGGTACACCGCGGAGGCGCCGCGCAGCGCGTCGGCGTGGGTGGCGCAGTCGGCCCAGTCGAACCGGACCTGCCCGGCCTCGCCCGGCTTGCGCGTGGCGGCCCGGGCCGTGACGCCGTTCGCGCGCAGGCCGGCGACGACCCGGCGGCCGGTGGTGCCGGTGCCGCCGAGGACCAGGACGTCAGTCACCGAACGCCGCCGTCAGCTCTTCGACGCCGCCGAGGACCTCGGCCGCGGCCAGCGGGCTCCAGTAGTCGCGGTAGGTGCGGATTTCGCCGTCCTCGACGGTGATCACCGCGATGTAGGACAGCTCGTACGGCTTCTGCGTGGCCACGACGACCCCGGCGACGGTGAACTCGACGACGACCACGGCCGGGTCGGCGGTCTCGTGCACGGTCTTGGCCGTGACCTCCCGGATGTCCAGCAGGTTCGGGTAGTCGCGCAGGTACTCGCGGATCGCTTCGCGGCCTTCGACGCGCTTCGGGTAGCCCGGACCGGCGAACGGGAACTCGAGGACGCCGTCCTCGGCCCAGAGCCCGGCGAACCCGGCCATGTCGTGCTTGAGCAGCAGTTCGAGTGCGTGCTCGACGAAGTCGTGCACCACAGCCTCCTTCGACGTTCGGACGAGACGGTACCGTCCCGACGTAACCCACCATAGACGGGACGGGACCGTCTCGTCCACCCGTTAGACTGCGATCCATGGCACGCACTCCGACCGGCGCCGCGGTCCTCCAGCCCGAGGTCACCCAGGCGATCACCGACGCCGTCCTGCAGGAACTCGCCGACCAGGGCTACGGCCGGCTGTCGATGGAGGCCGTGGCGAAACGCGCCGGCGTCGGCAAGAGCGCGCTCTACCGGCGGTGGCGTTCGAAGGGCGAAATGGTCGCCGCGGTCGTTACCGAATTCAGCGTGACGCGGGCGGCGGAGGCGGACACCGGCTCACTGCGCGGCGACCTGCGGGAGACGATGCAGGCCCTGATCGACTGGCTGACGCACCCGCTGTTCTCGCGGATCCTGCCGGACCTGGTCGCCGAGGACGCGCGCAACCCAGAGCGCGGCCGCGGCCTGCGCGAGAACATCGGCGGACCGCGGCGCGAGGTCGGCGAGGCGATGCTGCGCCGGGCCATCGCCCGCGGCGAACTGCCCGAGGACCTGGACATGGAGATGGCGCTGGACGTGCTGGCCGCGCCGATCTACTGGCGCCTGGTGGTCCGGCAGGCGCCCGCCGAGCCGGACTACGTGGACCGGCTGGTGAAGTACGCCCTGCGCGCACTCGGCGCGCAGGGCGCCTGAACTAGCTCCGGTCCGGCTCCCCCGCCACGCGTTTGATGTTCGCGCCCAGGCGGTTCAGGTTCTCGACGAAGTGCGGGTAGCCGCGGTCGATGTGGAAGACGTCCCAGACCTCGGTGACGCCGTCCGCGCACAGGCCGGCCAGCACCAGCCCCGCGCCCGCGCGGATGTCCGAGGCCCAGACCGGCGCGCTCGAGAGCTTCTCGACCCCGCGGACCACCGCGTGGTGGCCGTCCGTGCGGGCGTCGCCGGACAGCCGGATCATCTCCTCGATGAAGCGGAACCGCGCCTCGTAGACGTTCTCCGTGATCATCGACGTGCCTTCGGACACCGCCGAAAGCGCCACCGCGAACGGCTGGAGGTCGGTCGCGAAGCCGGGGTACGGCAGCGTCACCCAGTCGACCGCCTTCGGGCGCTCCGGCTGGACCACGCGGAAACCCTTGTCGCCGAACGTTTCGACGTCCGCGCCGGCCAGCTGCAGCTTGTTCAGCACCAGGTCGAGGTGGTGCGGGTTGACCCCGCGGACGGTGATGTCGCCACGGGTCATCGAGGCGGCGAACGCCCAGGTCGCCCCGACGATCCGGTCGCCGATCACGCTGTGCGTCGTCGGGTGCAGCTGCTCCACGCCGTGCACGGTCAGCGTCGACGTCCCGGCGCCTTCGATCTTCGCGCCCATCTCGGTCAGCATCGTGCAGATGTCGACGATTTCCGGCTCGCGCGCGCAGTTGTCGATCACCGTGGTGCCCTCGGCCAGCACGGCCGCCATCAGGATGTTCTCGGTCGCGCCGACGCTCGGGAAGTCCAGCCAGATCTGCGCGCCGACCAGCGTCTCGGCCTTCGCGACGACGCAGCCGTGCTCGATCGTGCTCGTCGCGCCCAGCTTGCGCAGGCCGTTCTGGTGCATGTCCAGCGGGCGCGAGCCGATCGCGTCCCCGCCCGGCAGCGCCACGACGGCCTGCTTCAGCCGGCCGACCAGCGGCCCCAGCACGCAGACGGACGCGCGCAGCTTGCCCATCGCCGCCGAGTCCGCGCGGTGCGACAGCTCGGCCGGCGTCGTGATCGTCGCGGTGTCGCCCTCGATGACGACCTCGCAGCCGACGCTCCGCAGCACGTCGCCCATCAGCGGGACGTCGAGGATCTGCGGGCAGTTCGTGATGGTCGTGGTCCCCTCCGCGAGGAGGGCGGCGGCCATCAGCTTCAGCACGCTGTTCTTGGCGCCGACCACGTCGACCTCGCCGACCAGCCGGGCTCCGCCATGCACGTCGAAGTGCTCGCTCATGGCCGCCAATCATGCCCTCTCGCCCGGATTCGGCCCGGGCGGGGGCCGCTATGGTGGGTCCATGGTCGTTCGCATCAACCGCGTGTACACGAAGGTCGGCGACAACGGCACGACCGCGCTCGGCGACGGGTCGCGCGTGCCGAAGACGTCACCGCGGCTGGGCGCGTACGCGGACACCGACGAGACGAACTCGGTGCTGGGGCTGGCGATCGCCGTCGGCTCGCTGCCGTCCGAAGTGACGGATGTGCTGCGTACGGTCCAGAACGATCTCTTCGACGTCGGCGCGGACCTCTGCCTGCCGATCTCCGACGACCCGCCGTACCCGCCGCTGCGGATCACCGAGAAGTACGTCGAGCGGCTGGAAGGCTGGTGCGACGAGTTCAACGAGCGCCTGCCGAAGCTGACGTCGTTCATCCTGCCGGGCGGGACACCGGGCGCGGCGTTCCTGCACCAGGCGCGGACGGTGGCGCGCCGGGCCGAGCGGTCGGCCTGGGCCCTGCACGAGGCCGAGCCCGAGGCGACCAACCCGATCGCGGTGAAGTATCTGAACCGGCTGTCGGACCTGCTGTTCATCCTGGCCCGGCTGGCGAACCCGGACGGGGACGTGCTGTGGCAGCCGGGCGGGCAGCCCCAGTAAGTCCGGGCGCAGGTTGTCGTGAGTGGTAAGGCGGGTTCTAACCCGCCTTACCACTCACGAGGCCCACTGCTCACGCAAGTCGGCGAGCGCCTGGTGGAAGCCGGGGAAGGTCTTCTTCACGCACTCCGGATCATCCAGGGTCACCCCGTCGACCAGCAAGCCCGTGATGCTGAACGCCATCGCGATCCGGTGGTCGCGGCGGCACGCCACCAGGGTGCCCGTCGGCTGTCCCGGCTGGATCTCGATCCAGTCGCGACCCGTCTCGACGGCGATCCCCATCGCGCGCAGGGTCTCCTCGCACGCGTCAAGGCGGTCGCACTCCTTGATGCGCGTGTTGTAGACGTCCTCGATGCGCACCGGGCCGGACGCGAAGGGCGCGATCGCCGCCAGGGTCGGGACGGTGTCCGAGATGTCGCGCATGTTCACCGTGATGCCGCGCAGGCCGTCCGAGGGGCCTGCGACCGTCACGGAGTCCGGCGACAGCTCCACGTGCGCGCCCATCTCACGCAGGACGTCGGCGAAGCGCACGTCGCCCTGGAGGGCGTCCGAGCCGAGGCCCGGAATGGTCACCGTGCGGCCGGTGACCGCCGCCGCGGCCAGGAAGTAGCTCGCCGTCGACGCGTCCGGCTCGACCGGGTACTCGCACGCCTGGTACGGCTGCGCCGGGACCACGAACGTCTGGCCCTCACGCCGGACGTCGACGCCGAAGCGGCGCATCATCTCCAGGGTGATCTCGACGTACGGCACCGACACGAGGTCGGTGACCGTGATCCGCAGCCCCTCCGCGGTCAGCGGGCCGACCAGCAGCAACGCCGTCAGGAACTGCGAAGACAGGCCCGCGTCCAGGGTCAGCTCGCCGCCCTTGATGCCGTTCGCGCGGACCGTGAGGGGGTGGTGGCCCGGCTCGCCGCGGAACTCGAGGTCCACGCCCAGCTCCAGCAGGGCGTCGGTCAGCGGGCCGAGCGGGCGGCGGCGCATCTGGTTCGACGCGTCGAAGCGGAAGGTCCCGGTGCCGGCCGCGGCCAGTGCGGGCAGGAACCGGGCCGTCGTGGCGCCGTCCCGGCAGAAGACGTCGGCTTCGGCGACCCCCGGGCCCGACGGGCGCCCCTCGATCGTCCACGCGCCCGGCTGCCGGTCGACGCGGTAACCGAGTTTGGCCAGGCCCTCGGCGAAGCCCTCGGTGTCGTCCGAGTGCAGCGGACGGCCGAGGGTCGTGGTGCCGTGCGCGGCGGCGGCCAGGAACAGGCCGCGAGCGGTGACGGACTTGGAGCCGGGGATCTCGACGAGAGTCACACCGACGAGTTTACGGAGAGGGGCACTTTCACGTGAAAGTGCCGCCTCGGAGCCTCAGGAGGCGCGCGGGAGGCGGTGTCCGGGTGGGGCGGACTCGAGCCAGGAGAGGAAGCCGGTGAGGGCGCCGGGGCCCATGGCGATCTCGATCGCTTCCTGGGTCTCCGACTCGCAGCGCAGGACCGTCGAGCCCTCGGGCACGGCGTAGGCCTCGGTGCCGGACGGGTCGCGACGGTCGGCGATCTGCATGCTTTCGCGCTGGAAGACGCGGTCCGCGCCGGTGCGCAGGCTCCACACGCGGTACCAGACGAACTCGTCGCCCTCGTAGCGGCCCAGCCCCAGGTGCCAGCTGGACCGCGGGTTGTCCGGACGCCACCGCAGCGCGACGCTCACGCCACCGCCGCGGCGCATCCGGATCCACCGCTGGCCGTACCAGGCGGCCAGCACCGCGAGCACGATCAGGAGCGCTGCTACGACCACGGTGATCTTCACGGCCCGGCTCCTGCCCGTCTCGCGCTCAGGCCGACTGACCCGCTGCGCGGAGCTGGGCCGAGGCCCTCGCCCGCTCGGTCTCGTCGTCCCCGGTCAGGGCCGCCTTGGCCGCCTCGACGTCGATCTCGTCGGAGAGCTCGGCGCTCTCGGCGAGGATGCTCACCCCGGTGCCGGTCACGGAGAGGAACCCGCCGTGCACGGCCGCGCAGACCGTCTCACCGTCGGTGGTCGTCACCTTGACCACGCCGCCCTCGACCAGCTGCCCGAGCACGGGTTCGTGACCGGCCATGATGCCGATCTCACCCTCGGTGGTCTGGGCCACCACGAAAGTGGCAGTACCCGACCAGAGACGGCGCTCGACGGCCACCAGCTCCACGGACATCTCAGCCACGTGCACTCCTTAACTCGGGGTGTTGCCACCGAGTGTAATAGGTCGGTCCTGAGTTACGAGAACGGCGGGGGTCCGAGTCCACAGTGGACACAACCCCCGCCGTACCCGGAAAATCACTTCTTGGTGATTTCCTTGTACTTCTTCTCGAGGTCCTCGAGGCCACCGATGCCCAGGAACGCCTGCTCCGGGTAGTGGTCGAAGTCACCCTTGGCGATGCGGTCGAACGACTCGATGGTCTCCGACAGCGGCACCGTCGAGCCCGGGATCTGCGTGAACGCCTCGGCGACCAGCATGTTCTGCGACAGGAACCGCTCGATGCGGCGCGCGCGCTGAACGGTCAGCTTGTCCTCTTCCGAGAGCTCGTCCATGCCGAGGATCGCGATGATGTCCTGCAGCTCCTTGTACTTCTGCAGGATCCGGATGACCTCGGAGGCGACGCGGTAGTGGTCCTCACCGACGATGGCCGGGTCGAGGATCGTCGACGTCGACGCCAGCGGGTCCACCGCCGGGAAGATGCCCTTCTGGAACACCGACCGGGAGAGCTCGGTGGTGGCGTCCAGGTGGGCGAACGTCGTCGCCGGGGCCGGGTCGGTGTAGTCGTCCGCGGGGACGTAGATCGCCTGCATCGAGGTGATCGAACGGCCACGGGTCGAGGTGATCCGCTCCTGCAGCTGCCCCATCTCGTCGGCCAGCGTCGGCTGGTAACCCACGGCCGACGGCATGCGGCCCAGCAGGGTCGACACCTCGGAGCCGGCCTGGGTGAACCGGAAGATGTTGTCGATGAACAGCAGCACGTCCTGGTTCTGGACGTCGCGGAAGTACTCCGCCATGGTCAGCGCGGACAGCGCGACCCGCATGCGGGTGCCCGGCGGCTCGTCCATCTGGCCGAAGACCAGGGCGGTGTCGTTGATGACGCCGTCCTCGGACATCTCCAGGAAGAGGTCGTTGCCCTCGCGGGTGCGCTCGCCGACACCGGCGAACACCGAGGTACCACCGAAGTTCCGGGCGACGCGGGTGATCATCTCCTTGATGAGCACCGTCTTGCCGACGCCGGCACCGCCGAACAGGCCGATCTTGCCACCCTGGACGTACGGGGTGAGCAGGTCGACGACCTTGAGGCCGGTCTCCAGCATCTCCGTCTTGCCCTCGAGCTGGTCGAAGGACGGCGGGTTGCGGTGGATGCCCCAGCGCTCGAGGTCCTCGCCGTAGCCGGGCTCGTCGAGGCACTCGCCGAGGGCGTTGTAGACGTGGCCCTTGACCTTGTCGCCGACCGGGACCGTGATCGGGCCGCCGGTGTCGGTGACCTCGGCGCCGCGCACCAGGCCGTCCTGCGGCTGCAGGGAGATGGTGCGGACGAGGTTGTCGCCCAGGTGGCTGGCGACCTCGAGGGTCACCGTCTTGCGCAGCTGCTCGAACTCGATGTCGACCTTGAGCGCGTTGAACTGGTCGGGAACGGAACCGCGCGGG
Organism: Amycolatopsis plumensis; assembly: GCF_042652605.1. NCBI lineage: Bacteria > Bacillati > Actinomycetota > Actinomycetes > Pseudonocardiales > Pseudonocardiaceae > Amycolatopsis > Amycolatopsis plumensis. Next base: position 1,044,970 of record NZ_JBHSJY010000001.1, read on the forward strand.
AACTCGACGTCGACGACCGGCCCGGTCACCGAGACGATGCGCCCCTTGGCGCGCGGGGCTTCAGTACTGGTCATCAGTCATCACTTCCTGCTGCGGTGAGCGCGTTCGCGCCACCGACGATTTCGGAGATCTCCTGGGTGATCTGCGCCTGGCGGGCCTGGTTCGCCTCCCGCGTCAGCGTGTTCACCAGCTCGTTCGCGTTGTCCGACGCCGCCTTCATCGCGGTCCGGCGGGCGGCCAGCTCGGACGCCGCGGACTCGAGGAACGCCGCGTAGAGCCGCGTGTTGATGTACTTCGGCAGGAGCGAGTCCAGCAGCGTGTCGGCACTGGGCTCGAACTCGTAGCTGGGGAGCAGCCCGGCGGGCTTCTCCTCTTCGCCCTCGGAGTACTCGACCTCGAGCGGGGCGACGCGCTTGGCGGTCGGCCGCTGGGTCAGCATCGACACGAACTCGGTGTAGACGACGTGGATCTCGTCGACACCGGTGACGCCGTCGGCGTTGCCGTCCGCGTCGTCGGCGCCCCGCATGAACGACTCCACCAGGGCGTCACCGGCCGCGACCGCGTTGGCGTAGCCCGGCTGGTCGGAGAAGCCCGTCCAGCCGTCCACGACCTCGCGGCCCCGGAACCGGTAGTAGTTCAGGCCCTTGTTGCCGGTGACGTAGATCTGCGGCTCCTTGCCCTCCGAGCGGAGGAGGGCCAGCAGCTCTTCGGTCGCCCGCAGCACGTTGGAGTTGTACCCGCCGCACTGGCCCTTGTCGCTGGTCACGACCAGGACCGCGGCCCGCTTGGGGTTCGGGCGCTCGACCAGCATCGGGTGGTCGAGCGTGGTGGCCGCGCCGGCCAGCGCCGAGAGCACCTTGGTGATCTCGTCGGCGTACGGCCGGGAAGCGGCGACCCGCGCCCGCGCCTTGGTGATGCGCGCGGTGGCGATGAGCTCCATCGCCTTGGTGATCTTGCCGATCGACTTGGTCGCCTTGATGCGCGACCGGAGTTCCCGGAGTTGTGCGGCCATGAGCTACCAGCTCACTTCTTCGGCGCGGGCTTGTTGACCTTGACGGTCTCCTGCCCGACCTTGTCGGATTCCATGGCGTCCGCGTTCTCCTGGAGCGGCTTGCCCTCGGAGGTGGTGAACTCCTTCTTGAACTCGTTCACCGCGGCGACCAGCTTGTCGGCCGTCTCGTCCTCGAACTTCCCGGAGTCGCGGATCGCGCCCAGGATGTCGTCGTGCTTGCGGCGGGCCGACTCGAGGAACTCGTGGTTGAAGCGGCGGACGTCCTCGGTCGGGACCGAGTCGTAGTGGCCGTTCGTGCCCAGCCACACCGTGCAGACCTGCTCCTCGACCGGGATCGGCGAGTACTGCGGCTGCTTGAGCACCTCGTACAGGCGGGCACCGCGCTCGAGCTGCGCCTTGGAGGCGTCGTCGAGGTCGGAGGCGAAGGCCGCGAAGGCCTCCAGCTCGCGGTACTGCGACAGGTCGATCCGGAGCGAGCCGGAGACCGACTTCATCGCCTTGACCTGCGCGGCACCACCCACGCGGGACACCGAGATGCCCACGTCGATGGCCGGGCGCTGGCCGGCGTTGAACAGGTCCGACTGGAAGAAGCACTGGCCGTCGGTGATCGAGATGACGTTGGTCGGGATGTAGGCCGACACGTCGTTCGCCTTGGTCTCGATGATCGGGAGACCGGTCAGCGAGCCGGCGCCCAGCTCGTCCGACAGCTTCGCGCAGCGCTCCAGCAGGCGGGAGTGCAAGTAGAAGACGTCGCCGGGGAACGCCTCGCGGCCCGGCGGGCGGCGCAGCAGCAGCGAGATCGCGCGGTAGGCGTCGGCCTGCTTGGTCAGGTCGTCGAACACGATGAGGACGTGCTTGCCCTCGTACATCCAGTGCTGGCCGATGGCCGAACCGGTGTACGGCGCGATCCACTTGAAGCCGGCCGAGTCGGACGCGGGGGCCGCGACGATGGTCGTGTACTCCAGCGCGCCGGCGTCCTCGAGGGACTTCTTCACGGCGGCGATCGTGGAGCCCTTCTGTCCGACCGCGACGTAGATGCAGCGGACCTGCTTCTTCGGGTCGCCGGTCTCCCAGTTGGCCTTCTGGTTGATGATCGTGTCCACGGCGACGGCGGTCTTGCCCGTCTTGCGGTCACCGATGATCAGCTGGCGCTGGCCGCGGCCGATCGGGGTCATCGCGTCGATGGCGGTGATGCCGGTCTGCAGCGGCTCCGACACCGGCTGGCGCTCGACCACCGAGGCGGCCTTCAGCTCCAGCGCGCGGCGCTCGGTGGTCTCGATGTCGCCGAGGCCGTCGATCGCCTGGCCCAGCGGGTTGACGACGCGGCCGAGGTAGCCGTCGCCGACCGGCACCGACAGGACCTGGCCGGTGCGCTTGACCTGCTGGCCCTCTTCGATGCTTTCGAAGTCACCGAGGATCGCGGCACCGATGGAACGCGCGTCCAGGTTCAGTGCGACGCCCAGGACGCCGCCGGGGAACTCGAGCAGCTCGTTGGCCATGGCCGAGGGCAGGCCCTCGACGTGGGCGATGCCGTCACCGGCGTCCACCACGGTGCCAACTTCTTCCCGGCTCACGTCCGGGGCGTAACTCGAGACGTAGTTCTCGATCGCGCTACGGATCTCATCCGAGGAGATCGTCAGCTCGGCCATGTCTTTCCCGCTCTCGCTTCGTTCTTGCCAGTATGCAAAGTCTTGTGTGACCTGGGGCTATGCCCGGGCCAGCCGCCTGCGCAACGCCGCGAGCTGCCCCGCCGCGCTTCCGTCGATGACCTCGTCGCCGACGCGGACGACGAGCCCGCCGCCGAGCCGCGGGTCGATCTCGACGTGCAGCGCGATCGGCCGCCCGTAGAGGGCGTCGAGCTTCGCGCCCAGCTGGGCGACCTGCTCGTCGGTCAGGGCGTTCGCGCTGGTCACGTAGGCGACCGAACGCTCACGCCGCTCCGCGGCCAGCTTGACCAGCTTGTCGAGCCCGACGCCGACGCCGCGGCCCTTGGCCCGGCGGACGACCTGCTCGACGAGGGTCTCGGTGACGACGTCCACCTTGTCGGCGAACAGGCCGCGCACCAGCGTGCGCTTCGCGTCGGCGGAACCGGTCAGGTCCGAGAGCGCCTTTTCGAGCTCGGGGTGGTTGGCCACGACCCGCGCGACCTGGAAGAGCTGGGACTCGACGGTGTCGACGTTCCCGGTCTTCTCCGCCGAGGTGAGCAGGGCCGAGCGACCGAGCGACTCGAGGCCGTCGGTCAGCTCGCGGGGGCTGGACCAGCGGCTGCCCGCCACGGTGTCGAGCACCTTCAGGGCCGGTTCGGACAGCTTGCCGTCGAACAGCCGGCGCACCAGCGCGGTGCGCGCCTCCGACGTCGCCGAAGCGTCGCTCACTGCCCGGCGCAGGCCGATTTCCCGGTCCAGCAGGTCGACGACCGAGAGCAGCTCGTCGCCGACCGTGGCGGCATCGGCTCCCGCGTCGGCCAGAACCTCGCCGAGGCGTTCCTCGGCGAGGCCGAGCGCTTCACGGCTCGCAGCATGCAGCGTCATTCTGGTCTACTTCCCCGCTCCGTTGGAGGCACCGGTGGTCTCCAGCTCCGCCAGGAACCGGTCGACGGTGCCGCGGCGGCGCGCCTCGTCCTCGAGCGACTCGCCGACGATGCGGCTGGCCAGCTCGACGGCGTTGCGGCCCATGTCGGCCCGCAGCTCCGCGATGATCTGCGCCTTCTGGGCCTGCAGCTGGGCCTGCCCCTGGGCGACGATGCGCTGGGACTCGGCCTCCGCCTCGGCCCGCAGCTCCGCCTTGATCTGCTCGGCTTCGAGCCGGGCGTCGTCGCGGATCTTCGCGGCTTCGGTCCGGGCCTCCTGCAGCTGGGCCTTGTACTGGGCCAGCGCCTCTTCGGCTTCGGCCTGGGCCCGCTCGGCCTTCTCGATGCCACCCTCGATCTTCTGCGCACGCTCTTCGTACGAGGCCTCGAAGCGAGGGACGACGTACTTCTTGAGGATGAACAGCAGGATGAGGAAGGCGACGATGCCGAGGATCAGCTCCGAAATGTCGGGGACGATCGGCAATGGCGTCTCGGACGCCATGACCAGTTCGTTCGTCACGGCAAGGCCTCCTTAAACAATGAGCGGATGACTCAGGCGGAGGCGATGAAGTAGATGACGATGCCGATCAGGGCGAGCACCTCGGTCAGAACGAAGGTCGAGAAGCCGATGCCCTGCAGCTTGCCCTGCGCCTCCGGCTGGCGGGCGGTGCCGTTGATGACGGCGGCGAAGATCAGGCCCACACCGATGCCCGGGCCGATCGCGCCCAGGCCGTAGCCGATCGCGGCGAGACCGGGGTTGATGTTGACAGCCTGCTCCGCGGCCTGGGCCAGAACGATGTTGCTCACGTGCATTTCCCTTCACTTCGGTCCACGCGCTCGCGTGGATCGGGGGCTTGTGTTCTCAGTGCTCCGACGCCAGCGCGGCGCCGATGTACCCGGCCGACAGCAGGGCGAAGATGTAGGCCTGCAGCACCTGGATGAAGGCCTCGAGGAAAGTCATCCCGATGGCGAAGATCCAGGCCACCAGGGAAACCGGCTTCAGCGCCCAGCTCGACGTCTCGGTCAGCAGGAAGGTGCCGCCGAGGGTGAACACCGCCAGGATCAGGTGACCCGCGAACATGGCGGCGAAAACACGGATGGCGAGCGTGAGCGGGTTGAGGAAGAACTTCTCCGCGAACTCGATCAGCGCGAAGAGCGGCAGCACCGGGCCCGGCACGCCCGGCGGCGCGAGTTCCTTCTTGAAGTACCCCTTGAAGCCGTGCCGCTTCAACCCGACGAAGTGGTACACCGGGTAGACGACGAGGACCGACAGGGCGACGGGGAAGCCGAAGCGCGCCATGGTCGGGAACTGCAGCAGCGGGATGATCCCGTAGAGGTTGTTCACCAGAACGAAGGTGAACAGCGCGAAAACGAGCGGCACGAACGGCTTGAAGTCTTTCGAACCGATCTGCTCGCGCGCGATGTTGTTGCGGCTGAAGTCGTAGATCGACTCCGCGATGAACTGCCCCTTGCCCGGCACGACCTGCAGCTTGCGGGTGGCCAGCAGGAAGTAGGCCGCGATGATCACGACCGAGAGCACGACGAGCACCATCGGCTTGGTGACCGAGCCGAAAATCGGCGGCAGGATGAAGCTTTCGGCGCCGGGCGGCGCGAACGTCGCACCCTCGGCCAATACCAGCGCGCCCACTGGGCTCCTTCCGGTTCTCCCGGCCGGCGTTCACTCCGCCGGGGGAATCGTCACGATCTGGACTTAACGTACCCGATACGTATCGGGACGTCGGAGGCGGCTACCCCACGGTCCGCAGAACACGCCTTCACGTTCTGCACACGGGGTTGTCTCGCGTGAACACTGCCCTGCGGTCTACTTCGGACCAGCGGCAAACGGCGGAACTACACGGTCGCCACACTGCTGATCGCGGTTCGTCTCGGGAAGCGCGCGGCCGAGGCCGCCACCCTTGACGCGGACCATACCAGCAGGTCAATCCACGCCGGACAGGCGTACTCCTAACCAACCGATCAGCGCAGGACTTAGGTCCCGGGTCGGCCCGGGACCCAGGTCCGGTGCGGGCCGGGACCGGGCCGGGATCACCGCAGGCGAGGGGTCCCGGTCACTGTGCGCAGCAGCGCACGCAAGCGCACTTTTGTGGTCCCGGTCACACTCAAGCGGCCGCAGGCGGGTGCACGAAGAGTGACAGATCAGGACTGGTCAGGACGGGATGATCGTCGGGATCTTCGTCTTGCGGAAGGCGGCGAACTCGGCCGCGGCGGCGAGCAGGATGGCCACGATCATCGTGATGCCGAGCGACATCGGGTGCAGCGCGGTGACGCCCTTCAGCAGCGTCAGCGCGGCGAAGAGGAGGACGACCTTCACGACGTACCCGCCGAGCGCGATGACCATGACGAACATCGGGTCCTGGCCCGCGCTGAACCTCATCAAGCCCAGCGTCGACAGCGAAGCCAGCAGCGCCAGCACCCCGCCGACCAGCGAGCCCAGGAAGCCGGGCAAGCCGTTGAGGATGCTGAACAGGGCGATGCAGACGATCACCGCGGGCGGGGTCACCAGCAGCGAAGCCTTCGTCATCGCGCGGGCGGCCTGCAGCACCACCTTGGCGTGCGGGTTCTCCTGCTCCTGCGTTTCGGCTTCGCTCACACTGGCTCCCTGCTCGGTTGACCCCGAGTGTAGAGAACCCCGCGGGTCACGTTCCGGGCTGGTTGCGCGAGCGCAGCCGCGGGACGATCGAGACGACCACCGCGAAGACCAGCCCGATCCCGATGATCCACAGCGCCGCGGCGTCGTCGAACAGCGTCACCGACACCGCGCCGAAGGCGAGGATCCCGGCCCACAGGTAGATCAGCAGGACCGCGCGGCGCTGGGAGTGGCCGATCTCCAGCAGGCGGTGGTGCAGGTGCATCTTGTCGGCCGCGAACGGGCTTTCGCCGCGGCGGGTGCGCCGGACGACCGCCATGATCAGGTCCAGCATCGGCACGAACAGCACCGCGGCCACCACCACCAGCGGCGAGAGCAGCGCGATCGCGTCCTTGCCGCTGAACTGCGGGTACGGCACGCGCCCGGACGCCGACGTCGTCGCGCCGGCGAGCATCAGGCCGATCATCATCGAACCGGAGTCGCCCATGAAGATCTTCGCGGGCTGGAAGTTGTACGGCAGGAAACCCAGGCAGGCACCGGCGAGCGTGGCCGCGATCAGCGCGGGCGGGTAGGTGCCGACGTCGCCGCCGGAGCTGTCGAGCAGGCCGAGGGAGAAGGCGCAGGTGGCGGCGGCCGCGATGAAGCCCAGCCCGCCGGCCAGCCCGTCGAGGCCGTCGACGAAGTTCATCGCGTTGACCATGACCACGACCATCACGACGGTGAGCAGCGCGCCCTGGTTCTTGTCGAGCACCAGCACCGAGCCGAACGAGCCGCCGGTGCCGCCCCACGGCACCCAGAACGACACCCACTGCACGCCGAAGATGACCAGGATCCCGGCGCACATCACCTGGCCGGCCAGCTTCGTCCAGGCGTCCAGCTCGAACCGGTCGTCGAGCGCGCCGATCAGGGAGATGACACCGGCGGCCAGCAGCACGCCGACCGAGTCGAACGAGGCGTCGAAACCGTGGGACAGCGCGGGCAGCTGGTGGGCCAGGCCCATCGCGCCGGCGACGCCGAGGTAGATGCCGACCCCGCCCATCCGCGGGATCGGGGCCACGTGGACGTCCCGGGCGCGCGGGTTGGCGATCGCGCCGACGCGGATCGCGACCCGGCGGACGACACCGGTGAGCAGGTAGGTCACGGCCGTCGCGGTCAGCGCGACGAGGATGTATTCCCGGATGGGGAGGAGACCGGATGTGGGCGGCACGGGGACGTCACGCTCGCGGGGTCGGGGTCACCCGCGACACGGTATCGTGCCGCGTTTTCCGCCGTGATCCGGCTTCAGGCCAAGGATTCCGCGGGCACACCGAGCACCTCCGCGACCGCCGTCTTCGCGACCGAGCCCTCGCGGAGGACCACCGGTTCGGTGCCGGTGAGGTCCACGATGGTCGACGCGACGGGCTCGCCGCTCGACCCGCCGTCGAGGTACACCGCGACCGAGTCGCCGAGCTGCTCCTGCGCTTCCTGCGCGGTGCTGGCGGGCGGGCGGCCGGAGACGTTCGCGCTCGAGACGGCCATCGGCCCGACGTCGCGCAGCAGCTCGAGGGCCACGGGGTGCAGCGGCATCCGGAGCATCACGGTGCCGCGGGCGTCGCCGAGGTTCCACTGCAGGCTCGGCGCGTGCGGCAGCACGATGGACAGGTCGCCGGGCCAGAAGGCTTCGATGAGCGCCCGCGCCTGCGGCGGCACCCCGAGCACCAGGCCGTCCACAGTGGACCACGAGCCGACGAGCACGCCGACCGGCATGTCCGGGCCGCGGTTCTTGGCGCGCAGCAGCGCCTGGACGGCACCGGCGTCGAAGGCGTCGGCACCGATCCCGTAGACGGTGTCGGTCGGCAGGACGACCAGCCTGCTCGACCGCACGGCACCCGCGGCCGCCGCCAGCCCGTCGGCCCGGGTCTCCCGCTTGCTGCAGTCGTAGACCACGCTCATGGGGGGCAAGCGTAGTCCCGGCGGTCGGGGGGACGTTCGTGTGGTGGGCGCGGTGGCCGACGCGGTTCGGCGGGCGCGGGGGTCGGGGTGGGGCGCCGGGTTGTGGGCGCGGTGGCCCGCACGGTTCGGCAGGCGCGGGGTCGGGGTGGGGCACGGGCGTCGGGGTTGCGCGCGGGTGGTGGGCGCGGTTCGTCGGACACGGGCGTCCCACGCGGCGCCGTGTGGTGGGCGCGGTGGTCGGCGCGGTTCCGGCGGGCACGGGCGTCGGGGGGGGCGCGGGTGGTGCGGCTTCGGCCGCCTGGCGCCTTGGGGGGCGCCCCCGTCTTCCACGCTACCGGCGACCACCGACAGTTCCCGGCGCTCCCGGCGCCCGCGGCCGGACTTGCCCACAACCTCGGCGAGGTTGCGCCCCTGACAACCGGCCAGACTTTCGTCGTGGGGCAAGCGGGTAAACCTCGCCGCGAGGCAGAACCGCGACAGCCGGGCTCAATACGGTCGATCTTCGGGAACCACCACCCCCGTGGGTTCCCAGTGAAGGAGCCGCACATGCGCCCCAGAACCCCGAAAGCGCTCGCCCTGCTCGCCGCCGTCGCCGTGATGAGCGGGCTCGGCACGGGGACCGCCGCCGCCGAGCCGCTGACCCGTGGCTGGCCCGCCCCGATCGACGCCGCGCATTGGGAGAACCAGGACCACATGACCTGGTCCGACTACCGCAAGGTCCCCGGCACGAACTGGGCCGACCCCACCCTGAAACCCACCCAGCGCACCTTCAAGGGCGCCGTCGTCCTCGCCGACTACCCGGACCAGGACTTCGTCGTCACGCAGCCCGCGCGTTCGACCGTCTTCGGCAACCCCGCGCCCACCGCCGCGGGCATCCCGCGGACCGGCGTCGCGCAGTACTACCAGGACTTCCTCAACAAGCCCGAAGCCCTCAACAACGGCCACACGATCAACGAGTACTGGATGGAGGACTCCGGCGGCCGGTTCGGCGTGCAGCTGACCGCGTTCGGGCCGTACCGGATGCCCGGGAAGTCCTACGAGTACGGCATGGAGTTCCAGCCGAGCGCGTGCCCGCCCGGCGCGAACTGCTCCCGCGACCTCCGCAAGGACGCCGGGGACGCCTGGCGCGCCGACGTCGGCGACACCGCGAACCAGTTCGACTTCGTCTTCTACCTCTCCGCCGGCCAGGACGAGAGCTCGACCTGGCAGGAGTTCGGCGAGATGAAGTTCGGGACGAAGGAGAACGTGCCCGACAGCTTCGGCCCGCCGAACCACGACCTGCCCAACTACGCGGCCACCCGGTACGTGCCGTGGACGTCGTGGGCGTCGGCCGCCAGCATCTGGCCGAACGCCCAGGACGGCAGCTCGGTGCAGGCCGAAAGCTCCGGCCAGTCGACGTACGCGCACGAGTTCAGCCACATCCTGGGCATCGGCGACAACTACAACAACCCGTTCGGGAACCCGCCGTCGCGCTCCTACAGCGGACCGTGGGACATGCTGTCGCGCGGCACGTTCAACGGACCCGGCGGCCCGCACACGCGCTGGCAGATCCCGGCGACGCAGGGCAGCTCGATGGGCGCCCAGCACCAGCTGCGCAACAAGCTGAAGCTCGGCATCGTCGACCCGGCGGACGTCCTGCAGCTCGACCGCAACGAGCTGGCCACGACCGGCCCGGTGTCGGTGCGGTTGACCGCCCGCGAGGCCGAAGCGCAGCCCGGCGCGTTCACCGGCCTGAACATCAAGCTCACCGGCGGGGACAAGGCCCCGAAGTGCGACCGGTCGACGGACCCGTTCTGCGACGGCGGCGGCTACGACAACTACACGGTCGAGGTCGTCGACCGGATGGGCGCGGACTCGTTCGCCCCGGACTCCGGCGTCATGATCACCAAGACGAAGAACAAGGACAACGCGCCCTTCGACTGGGTGATCGACGCGAACCCGCAGGACATCGGCATCACCGACTACACGAAGCCGGACGGGACGCCGGTGAAGATCACCATCGGTGACTACCGCCAGCTCAACGACGCCCTGTTCAAGGCGGGCACCGAAGCGGCGAGCCCGTACGAGTACACCGACGAGGCGAACCGGCTGCGGTTCCTGATCACGGACCTGGCCCGCGACCGCCGCGGGATCCTGTCGTACACGGTGACGGTGGCCTCCCTGGACGGCGCGGGCAGCCAGGCCCGCGGGGCGGCGCTCACCCCGGCCCTCCCGGCCATCGCCCGCGGCGGCCTGGCCACGTGCGAATTCGGCCTGCTCAACACCGGCTCGGCCCGTGGTGCGAAGGCCCCGTACGACAGCGACACCTACCGGCTGAGCGTGTCGACGGACGCCCGCGGTTGGGAGGTCCGCCTGCCGAACGAGCTGGCGACGGCGAAGTTCGGCGGGCACGTGAAGGTGCCCGCGTACGCGAAGCGCGGCCAGGGCGGTGACCTCGCGGCCAGGGTCAAGCTGACGGCGACCTCGGTGAGCGACCCGTCGAAGACCGCGACGGCCAGCTGCACGGCGTTCGGGTTCTGAGCGCCCCGCGGCTTTCGCGGGCCAGGTGAAACGCCTTGAATGACTCATTCATGACCTCGGAGGTCATGAATGAGTCATTCAAGACGAGCGGACGACCTCGGGCGCAGCTCAGCCCAGCCGGCGGGCCGTGACGAAGCGGGCGCGGCCGGTCAGATCCGCGTGGTCCTCCACGCCCGTCAGCACCCGGCGGGCCCGGACCAGGGCCGGGACCGCCGAACCGTGCGTGTCGTCGTGCTCGATGGCCAGCCCGCCCCCGGGACGCAGCAGCCGGGCGCCCGCCGCGATCGCGTGGCGGATCACCGCCAGGCCGCTCTCCTCCGCGAACACCGCGCGCGGCGGGTCGTGCTCCGCGACCTCGGGTGGCACCGGGGTGCCCTCCGGGACGTACGGCGGGTTGCACAGCACCAGGTCGACCAGGCCGTCGAGCTCGGCGAACATCGTCGGGTCGCCGATGTCGCCCGAATACAACCGGATCGGGGTGTTGCCCGCGTCGGCGTGGACGTCGGCGTTGTGGCGGGCCCAGGCCAGCGCCTGGGGGTCGATGTCCACCGCGTAGACCACCGCGTCCGGGCGGGCGTGGGCCACCGCCAGCGCCAGCGCGCCCGATCCCGTGCACAGGTCCACCACCACCGGGAACTCCCGGCCCTGCAGGAACTTGACCCCCCACTCGAGCAGCAGCTCGGTCTCCGGCCGCGGGACGAACACGCCGGCGCCGACCGCGACCGTGATGTCCCCCAGCGCGGCCCAGCCGGTGAGGTACTGCAGGGGGATGCGCTTGGCGCGCTGCTGGACGAGCTGGCCGATGGCCTCGATGACCGGCGGGTCGACCAGCGGCACCATCGGCAGCCGGCCGCGTTCGACCCCGAGCACGTGCGCGGCGATCACCTCGGCGTCGAAGCGCGGCGAGGCGACGCCCGCGCGCTCGAGGATCCGGGTGGCCTCGATGATGGCCAGGCGCAGCGGCTGCCGATTCACTCGTCGTCCTTCACCTCGTCGAGCCTGGCACACCAGGCGGAACTCCCCCGTGAGGACACGCGCCGGTCCTACGCCGTCCAGCGTATCGAGGAACCCTCACCGATCGGCCGACAAGTACCCCGCCAGCACGGCCCGGTGCCGCTGCAGCGCCCCGATCCGGTCGTCCATCGCCGCCAGCTCGCGGTGCAGCACGCCGGCCAGTTCCGGGCACAGGTCCAGGCGGGCTTCCTCGCCCCGCGCGCACCGCAGCGCCGAGGCGATGACCCCGGTGGTCAGCCCGGCCGCGAGCAGCCGCCGGATCTGCCGGACGCGGACGACGTCGTCCTCGTCGAAGGACCGGTAGCCGTTGGCGTCGCGGGACGGCGTGAGCAGGCCCTGTTCCCCGTAGTAGCGCAGCAGCCGCGTGCTGACGCCGGTGCGTTGCGCGAGCTCGCCGATCCGCATGTTCACCCCCGCGAGGTTGACCTTCACACCGATGTGAATGCCTAACGTCGCCGGCATGAGCGAACATTTCCTGGAAGCCGTGCTGCCGAACGAGCAGCCGGACCTCGACCCCGCCCGGCCCGCCGAGCTGGCCCGGCTCGCCGAAGACCTCGGCTACCGCGCCGCCTGGCTGCCCGACCACCTGCTGCCGCCCAGCCCGTACGGCGAGGTGTTCGGCGGTGTGTACGAGCCGCTGGTCACCCTCGCCCACATCGCCGCCCGGACCAGCCGGATCCGGCTCGGGACGTCGGTGCTGATCGTGCCGCTGCGGGAGCCGTTCGCGCTGGCCAAGCAGGTCGCCACGCTCGACCGGCTGTCCGGCCACCGGTTCGACCTCGGCGTCGGCACCGGCTGGAACGAGCCGGAGTTCGCCGAGGTCGGCGCGGACTTCGGCACCCGGGGCAGGCAGACGGACACCACCCTGGACCTGCTCGCCGACCTGTTCCGCACCGGCCGGGGGCCCGGCGGCGGGTACTTCGAGCCGCGCCCCGACGGCCCGGTGCCGGTCACCGTCGGGGGCAACTCGGCGGCCGCGCTGCGGCGCGCGGCCCGGATCGGCACGACCTGGCAGAGCGCCGGCCTGCCCCCGGCCGAGTTCGGCGAGCGGGTCGCGACCCTGCGGCAGCTGGCCGGCGGGCGGGCGGTCCGGGCGGTGGCGCGGGCGCGGTGGCGGGACGACGCCCGGACGACCGCCGCCGACGTGCGCGCCTTCCGGGCGGCGGGCGCCGACGCGGTGGCCGTCCATTTCGGCGGCCACGAAGGCACCGAACGCCGGCTGGCCGAGCTGGCCGCGGCGGTGGACTGACCCGGGTCCCGGGATCGCGCCCGGCCGGGTCTTCTAGGATGCAGGGCACCAGGACGGGGGATTCGCCTGCTCGACGGCGCCGCCCGCACCTTTCGACACGAAACTCCGGGGAGCCCCGCAGTGCCCACAGAGCCGATCACCCGCCGCGTGGCGTTCATCTTCCCGATCTACAACGAGGAAGAGAACATCGACCTGCTGCACCGGACGGTCGACGAGGTGACCGCCCCCCTCGCCGGGAAGTACGACTTCAGCTTCCTGTACGTCGACGACGGCAGCCGGGACGGTTCGCTGGCCAAGCTCACCGAGCTCAGCGCCCGCGACGAGCGGGTCACCGTGGTCGAGCTGTCCCGCAACTTCGGCCACCAGATGGCCGTCACCGCCGGGCTGGACCTGGTCGACGCGGACGCCGTCGTCATCATGGACAGCGACATGCAGGACCCGCCGCGGGTGGCGCTCGAGCTGATCGAGAAGTGGGAAGAGGGCTTCGACGTCGTCTACGCGCAGCGCCGCTCGCGCCAGGACTCGGCGTTCAAGAAGATCACCGCCGGCGGGTTCTACTGGTTCCTGCGGAAGATGGCCGCGGTCGACATCCCGAAGAACACCGGCGACTTCCGGCTGATCGACCGCAAGGTGGTCGACGAGCTGCGCAAGTACCGCGAGCGCGACCGCTTCCTGCGCGGGCTGGTCAGCTACATCGGCTTCAAGCAGACGGCGGTGCTGTTCGACCGCGACAAGCGGCACGCCGGTGTCACCGGCTACCCGCTGCGCAAGATGCTGCGCTTCGCCGCCGACGGCATCCTCGGCTTCTCGGTGACGCCGCTGAAGATGATCACCCGCATGGGGTACCTGATCTCGTTCCTGAGCTTCCTCGGGATCGTCTACGTCGGCGGCGTCAAGCTGTTCGCCCCGGAGACCGCGGTGCCCGGCTGGGCGTTCCTCGGGATCGCGATGTTCTTCCTCGGCGGGATCCAGATCATCATGCTCGGCGTGCTCGGCAGCTACATCGGCCGCACGTACTCGCAGGTGCAGAACCGGCCGCTCTACGGCGTCGCGTCGGTGCGCACCGGCCCGGGCGTGCCGGCCGAGGCCCGCGAGGGCGCCGAAGCGGGAAGCAGCGCCCGGTGAAGCTGATCTCGGCGACCCAGCTGCGCTTCGGGATCGTCGGCGTGGCGAACACCCTCGTCGACGCCCTCGGCTACGCGCTGCTGGTCACGCTGGGCGTCCCGCTGTTCGTGGCGAACTTCATCTCCACGACCACGGGCATGCTGCTCAGCTTCACGCTGAACCGGAACTTCACCTTCCGCGCCAAGGACGGCGACGTCCGCCGCCAGGCGCTGCTGTTCTTCGCCGTCACCGCGTTCGGGCTGTGGGTCGTGCAGGCGGCGATCATCTTCGCCGTCACCGCGGCGTTCCCCGGCGTGAACGTGCTGATCCCGAAGTTCGCCGGGATCGCGGTCGGCCTGGTCTGGAACTACGTGCTCTACAACAAGGTCGTGTTCCGGCAGCGGCCCGTGACGGCCGAACCGCCGGTCGCCGAGGCCACGCATGACTAGCACCGCCGTGTCGTCCCGGGTGACCGATCAGGTCGAGCCGGAACGCACGGAGGAGGCCCGCGCCGGCCGCCGGGCCTGGCTGAACGGCGACTACGCCCGCGTCTTCGCCGTGGTGCTGGCCTGGAACGTGGTGCTGATCGCGCTGGCGTACCTGTTCGCGCCGTCCAGCCCGGTCGACGAAGGCATCCCCAAGACCGGCATCGGCTCGACGATGAGCCTGCTGGCGCACACCTACCGCTGGGACGCCGGCAACTACGGCGAAATCGCCATGCACGCCTACACCGGCAGCTACGCCCCGACGCGGGCGTTCTACCCGGTGTTCCCGCTGCTGGTCTGGCTGGTGCAGACGGTCAGCTTCGGCACGCTCGGCCTGCTCGCCGCCGGGTTCCTGGTCAACCTGGTGGCCACCTGGCTGGCCGCGGTCGCGCTGCTGAAGATCGGGCGGCACTTCTTCGACGGCGAGCGGGCCCCGTGGCTGGTCGTCGCGGCCTTCCTCACCGCGCCCGCGGCGTTCTTCCTGCACTCGTTCTACAGCGAGGCGGTGTTCTGCGCGCTGGGCTTCTGGGCCTACCTGTTCGCGCTGCGCCGCCAGTGGCTCTGGATGGGACTGACGCTCATCCCGCTGACGGCGTCCCGGATCACCGCGGCGGTGTTCGTCGGCCTGTGCTTCCTGGAGTTCTGGCGCTCGAAGGACTGGAAACCGCGCGGCCTGCTGTCGTGGCACCTGCTGTGGTTCCCGCTGGCGTTCGCCGGCCTGGCCGGCGTGATGGTCGCCATGAAGATCCAGACCGGGGACTTCTTCGCCAGCTTCAACGCGCTCAAGGGCGTGCGGGAGTGGTCGTACCACCGGTTCAACCCGAACATCCTCGAAACGCTCTGGTTCGAAGCCAAGCTCACCGGCCACGCGCTCCTCGGCGACACCAAGATGGACGCGTGGACGCTGATGAGCCACGTGCTGCCGATGATCGGCCTGGCGCTGCTGTTCGCGTCCTCGGTGTACGTCCTGGTGGCGCTGCGGGCGAAGGGCGTCCCGCTGGCGCTGTTCGGGTTCGCGTCCATCGTGATGCTGACGATGAACAGCAACGTCGTCTCGGTGCACCGCTACCTGCTGCCGTGCCTGGTGATGTACGTGGCGCTGGTCCTGTTCGGCGAGCGCCGCCCGAAGCTGCGTGGCGCGGTGCACGTGGTCCTGTACGCGAACGCCCTGGTCTGCGGAATGATCTACCTTCGCTTCATAACGGGGTTCTGGTCCGGCTGAGCACAGCCGAGGGGGGCGGGGAAATGAGCTTGTCCGGTTCGCTGCGGGAAGGAACCGAGCACGGACCTTCGGCGGCCGAGCGGACCGTCGAGATCCCCCGGGTCGCCGGCCGGCCGGCCGCTGCCGGGCCGTCCGAGCGGACCCGCCGGATCTCCGTGATCGTGCTCGCCGCGCTGCTGGTCCTGCTCGCTTTCGGGGTCCGGCTGGCCCTGTTCCGGTACGAGACCGCGGACTACACCGCGTTCTACCGGCGGTGGTACGACTTCGTCGTCGACCAGGGCGGGATCGGCGCGCTCAAGTACGAGTTCTCCGACCTGAACGCGCCCTACCGGTACTTCATGGTGCTGCTGCCGCACCTGCCGGTGCCCTCGCCGCTCGCCGGGATCAAGGCCTTCTCGGTCCTGTTCGACGTGGTGACGGCGTTCTTCGTGTACCGCATCGTGGCGCTGAAGCACCCGTCGCGCTGGATCGCGGCCGCGGCGGCGTTCACCGTGTTCATGCTGCCGACCGTGGTGATCAACAGCGCCATGTGGGCCCAGGGCGACGCGATCTACACCGCGTTCTCCGTCGGCGCCGTCTACTTCCTGCTGCGGAAGCGGCCCTGGTGGGCGTGTGTCTTCTTCGGCCTCGCGCTCGCGTTCAAGCTGCAGGCGATCTTCCTCTTCCCGCTGCTGCTCGTGATGGTGCTGCTCGGCCGCGTGCCGTGGCGGGCCCTGGTGGCGATCCCGGTCGTCTACCTGGCGCTGGACGTCCCCGCGCTGCTGGCCGGGGCGTCCCCGGGGAAGCTGCTGACGGTCTACCTCAACCAGACGGGCATCTACCCGCAGCTGACGCTCAGCGCGCCCAACATCTGGCAGTTCTTCCGCGGCGAGCACGGCATGGAAGCGATGAAGACCCCGGCGGTCCTGCTGACCGCGTTGCTGATCTTCACGCTCTGCCTGCTGGTGGTGCTCAGCCGGGTCGAGCTGACCGACACGCGGATCCTGGTGATCGGGGCGATCTCGGCGATCCTCGTGCCGTTCGTCCTGCCGTCGATGCACGAGCGGTACTTCTACCTCGCCGACGTCTTGACGCTCGTCCTGGCGTTCTACCTGCCGCGGCAGCTGTGGTACCTGCCGATCATCGTCGAGTTCTGCTCGCTCATGTGCTACCTGCCGAACATCTTCTTCGCGAAGGAGGGCGGCGAGCCGGTCGACTTCCGCATCCTCGCGGCGCTGGAGCTGGGCGCGCTGATCCTGCTGGTGCGGTACACGGTCTGGGACTTCCGGCAGCACCGCGAGCCACTGACAAGGTGATCGCTGGTCCCGCTAGAGCCGTGTCGGCCCTTCAATCACGCGTGTCGACTGTCTGATCACGCGTGTCGACCCTTGAACCACGGGCTCGGAGTTGCCCGGGCTCGGGCCTGAAGGGTCGACTCGCGTGATTGAGGAGCCGACACGCGTGATCAGGAGGTCGACACGGCGTCAGCCCGACTGAGCGGCCAGGCGCTCTTCGCGGTCCGCGGTCGCCAGGGCGTCCAGGACGCCGTCCAGGTCGCCGTCGAGGACCTGGTCGAGGTTGTAGGCCTTGTAGTTGACGCGGTGGTCGGAGATGCGGTTCTCCGGGAAGTTGTACGTCCGGATGCGTTCCGAGCGGTCGACCGTGCGGACCTGGGACTTGCGGGCGTCCGACGCCTTCGCCGCCGCCTCTTCCTCCGCGATCGCCTGTAGCCGCGCCTGGAGCACCTGCAACGCGCGCGCCCGGTTCTGGATCTGGGACTTCTCGTTCTGGCAGGACACGACGATGCCGGTCGGCAGGTGGGTGATCCGGACCGCCGAGTCGGTCGTGTTGACGCTCTGGCCGCCCGGGCCCGAGGACCGGAACACGTCGATGCGCAGGTCGTTCGGGTCGATTTCGACCTCGACCTCCTCCGGCTCCGGGTAGATGAGCACGCCGGACGCGGACGTGTGGATGCGGCCCTGGGACTCGGTCGCCGGCACGCGCTGGACACGGTGGACGCCGCCCTCGAACTTCAGGCGGGACCAGACGCCGTCGACGTCGGCCGACTTCGTCTTGATCGACAGCGTGACGTCCTTGAAGCCGCCCAGGTCGGAGTCGACCGAGTCGAGGACCTCCGCCTTCCAGCCGTGGCGCTCGGCGTAGCGCAGGTACATCCGCAGCAGGTCACCGGCGAACAGGGCCGACTCCTCGCCGCCCTCGCCGGACTTGATCTCCATCACGACGTCGGAGCCGTCGTACGGGTCGCGGGGGAGCAGCAGCTCGGTGAGCTTCGACTCCAGCTCGGGGATGCGCGCGGCCAGCTCCTCGGCCTCGGCGGCGAACTCCGCGTCCTCCGAGGCCATCTCCCGCGCCGCCGCGAGGTCGTCCCGGGCCGTGTCGAGCTCGTGGACCGCGCGGACGACCGGCGTCAGCTCGGCGTAGCGGCGGCCGAGCTTGCGGGCGCGCGCCTGGTCGGCGTGCACCGCCGGGTCCGCCAGCTGCTGCTCCAGCTCCGCGTGTTCGGCGAGCAGCCCCTTGAGCGAGCTCGAATCCACCTCTGCCACCTCTCAGCCCGGGAAACAACATAAAGAACGGCGCCCACCCGGGAGTACCGGATGGGCGCCGTGCAAAAAGCTACTTGGCGTCGGCGTCCTTCTTCTGCCGCTTGCCGTAGCGAGCCTCGAAGCGCGCGACCCGGCCACCGGTGTCCATGATCTTCTGCTTGCCCGTGTAGAACGGGTGGCAGTTCGAGCAGATCTCGACGTGGATGTTGCCGCTGGTCTTGGTGCTGCGCGTGGTGAAGCTGTTGCCGCAGTCGCAGTTCACGTTCGTGACCACGTACTCGGGGTGAATACCGCTCTTCATGGTGTCCTCTCTCGTTGGCTCCGGGTCCCCAGTCGTTCCACGGGGTGAACCGGCGCCGGACTTCAGCGGATGATTCTGCCAGACGGGCAGACGTCTACTGGAACGCACCCCGCTGACCAGCTATTCCCTGGTCCATGACGGCCGCCCGGGTCGTGAGTGAGAAACAGTGTTAGAACACTGTTTCTCACTCACGACCGGGCGCGGCGGGGTCAGTCGTCTTCGCCGCCGCCGAGGGCGGTCTTCGAGACCTGCATGAGGAACTCGACGTTGGTCTTGGTCTTGCGGAGCCGCGAGATCAGCAGGTCGATGGCCTGCTGCGAGTCGAGCGCGTGCAGCACCCGGCTGAGCTTCACGGTGACCGCGAGCTCGTCCGGCGAGAGCAGCAGCTCGTCCTTGCGGGTACCGGACGGGTTGACGTCGACCGCCGGGAACACGCGGCGCTCGGCGATCTTCCGGTCGAGCTTGAGCTCGGCGTTGCCGGTGCCCTTGAACTCCTCGAAGATGACCGTGTCCATCGTCGACCCGGTCTCGACCATCGCCGTGGCGAAGATGGTCAGCGAGCCGCCGTTCTCGATGTTGCGGGCCGCACCCAGGAAGCGCTTGGGCGGGTACAGCGCGGTCGAGTCGACACCACCGGACAGGATCCGGCCGGACGCCGGGGCCGCCAGGTTGTACGCGCGGCCGAGGCGGGTGATCGAGTCGAGCAGCACGACGACGTCGTGGCCCATCTCGACCAGGCGCTTGGCCCGCTCGATCGACAGCTCGGCGACCGAGGTGTGGTCGGACGGCGGCCGGTCGAAGGTCGAGGCGATGACCTCGCCCTTCACCGAGCGCTGCATGTCGGTGACCTCTTCCGGACGCTCGTCGACCAGGACGACCATCAGGTGGCACTCGGGGTTGTTCGTGGAGATCGCGTTCGCGATGTCCTGCATGATCGTGGTCTTGCCGGCCTTCGGCGGCGACACGATCAGGGCGCGCTGCCCCTTGCCGACCGGCATGATCAGGTCGATCACACGGGTGGTGAGCTTGTGCGACTCGGTCTCGAGGCGCAGCCGCTCGTTCGGGTACAGCGGGGTCAGCTTGGTGAAGTCGGGACGCCGCTTGGCCTCGTCCGGCTCCAGTCCGTTGATCGAGTCGACGCGCACCAGCGGGTTGAACTTCTGCCGCTGCTGCTCGCCGTCACGCGGCTGGCGCACGACACCGGTGATGGCGTCACCGCGGCGCAGGCCGTACTTGCGGACCAGCGACAGCGAGACGTACACGTCGTTCGGGCCGGCGAGGTAGCCGGAGGTGCGGACGAACGCGTAGTTGTCCAGCACGTCCAGGATGCCCGCGACGGGCAGCAGGACGTCGTCCTCGCGGATCTCGGTGTCCGGCGAGCCGCCTTCGCCCCGGCCGCCACCGCTGCCCCGGCGACGGCGGTCGCGGAAGCGACGGCCGCGACGGCCGCCTTCCTCGTCGTCGTCCTGCTGGGCGCGGTTGTCGCGGTTGTCCTGGCCGCCGCGGTTGCCGTCCTGCTGGTTGTTGCGCTGGCGGTTGTCGCCGCGGTTGCCGTCCTGGCGGTTGTCGCCCCGGTTGTCCCCGCGGTTGCCACCGCCCTGGCGCTGCTGGTCGCGGTTGCGGTCGCCCTGCTGGCGGTCACCCTGACCCTGCTGGCGGTCGCCGCCCTGCTGGCCCTGCTGGCGGTCGCCCTGGCCCTGCTGGCCGTCGGGGGCCCCGGCGGCGCGGTTGGAGCCGCGGCGACGCCGGCTGCGGCCGCCCTCCTCGGGCTGGCCGTCCTGGCCCTGGGAGCCGTCCTGCCGGTCCTGCTGCGGGCGCTCGGCCTGCGGCCGGTCGTCCGACGGCGCGGAGGCGGGCGCCTCGGCCTTCGGCTCCGGCTTGGACTCCGGAGCCGGAGCGGCGGGCGCTTCGGCCTTCGCCTCGGCCTTGGGGGCCTTCGGCGGCTCGCCGACGCCCTCCAGCGGCAGCGTCTCGGCCGCCGCACGCGGCTTGCGCGACTTGCCCTGCCGCTCGCGGATCGCGGCGATCAGGTCGCCCTTGCGCATGCCCGTCGTCTCGCCGACGCCGAGCTCCCCAGCCAGCGAACGCAGTTCGGCGACGGTCTTACCGGTCAGCCCGCCGACCGTCCGCTTGGGAGCGGGGGCGGTGCCGTTCGTCTCGGCCGTGCCGCTCACGTCGCTCAAAAGATCGGTGTTGCTCACACATGTCCTTCCTGACCGATCCACGCCTCCAGGTGGATCAGCGGACTGCCGCTCGCTTCTGATCGCGAACCGGCGTAGTTGCCCCCCGATACGCGAGATGAGCTCTTCGGCCGTGCGGAACACAGCTGGAGCGCCTCCACCACAGGGGTTTGCGTCCTCCAAACGGAGGACACGGAATTCGGCACCGCCGAAACCGGAAACCCGCCCAAGTCGTTCCGCGTTACCCCGCTTGCCAGGCGGTGCGGATTCGGCGGATCGACGACGGATGCGGATCCGGGGATTCCCCGGGACCGGCATCGGGTGCGGAAACGCACGGTGATCGAACGCCCCCGAGGGTAGACCGCGCCGCTGCCGGGTGCAACAACCACCCCCCGCGTGGCGGCTGCCTCGTCGGCCACGTGACCCAGCCTTTACTGAGCTGCAACCTGCACGCCCGTGAGATCCACGGGCAGCTCGAGGACGTCGAAGTCGGTAACGCCGGCTCCGGGGGGAAGTATTCCCGCGGTGGTCAGGGCGAGGACCGTGGGACCGGCGCCGGAAATGGCGGCGGCCACTCCCTGTGCACGGAGCGTCGCCACCAGCTCCGTGCTCGCCGGGTACGCGGGGGCGCGGTAGGGCTGGTGCAGGCGGTCCTCGGTGGCCGTGAGCAGCAGTTCGGGCTTCGCCGTCAGCGCGTGGACGGCGAGCGCGGCCCGGCCGGCGTTGTGGGCGGCGTCGGCGTGCGGCACGGCCGCCGGCAGCAGGCCGCGCGTGGTCGCGGTGGCCGAGCGCACCGACGGCACCGCCACGACCGGCCGGATCGACGGGTGCGGGGTGAGCCGTTCGGCGTGGAACTCCCCGCCGTCGCACCAGGCCAGGACCAGGCCGCCGAGCAGGCTCGCGGCGGCGTTGTCGGCGTGGCCTTCGAACCCGGCGGCCAGCTGCAGCGCGTCGAACGTGTCGATTTCCCGGCCGGCGAGGGCGTACCCGGCGGCCACGCCGGACACCACCGCGGCCGCGGACGAGCCGAGGCCGCGCGCGTGCGGGATCGTGTTGAAGCAGCGCAGGTGCAGGCCGGGGAGCTCGACGCCGAGGTGCTCGCAGGTCTTGCGGATCGCCCGGACCACCAGGTGGGATTCGTCGGTGGGGACGTCCTCGACCTCGCCCGCGCCGGCGTCGATCACCTCGACCTTGAGCCCGGTGTCGGTGACGCGTACCTCGACGACGTCGTAGAGGCTCAGCGCCATCCCGAAGGCGTCGAAGCCCGGCCCGAGGTTCGCCGTGGACGCCGGGACGGTGACCCGGAAGGCGCTCACCGCAGGTCCAGCGCCGCCGCGACGGCCGAGGGGTCCACGGCCAGGGGCTCGACCTCGACGTTGCCCGCCAGCGCCGTCTGGGGGTCCTTCAGCCCGTGGCCGGTGACCGTGCAGACGACCTTCGACCCACGCGGCAGGCGGCCGTCCGCGGCCGTGGCCAGCAGGCCCGCCACGCTGGTGGCCGACGCCGGCTCGACGAACACGCCTTCGCGGCCGGCCAGCAGCCGGTAGGCCTCGAGGATCTTCTCGTCGGTGACGGCTTCGAAGAGCCCGTCCGACTCGTCCTTGGCCTTCACCGCGGCGGTCCAGGACGCCGGGCTGCCGATCCGGATCGCCGTCGCGATCGTGTCCGGGTCGCGCACCGGCTCGCCGTGCACCAGCGGCGCCGCACCGGCCGCCTGGAAGCCGAACATCCGCGGCGTGTTCTTCACCACACCGTCGGCCGCGTACTCCGCATACCCCGCCCAGTAGGCGGTGATGTTGCCGGCGTTGCCGACCGGCAGGCAGTGGATGTCCGGCGCCGTGCCGAGCACGTCGCAGATCTCGAAGGCCGCGGTCTTCTGGCCGGCGATGCGCACCGGGTTCACCGAGTTGACCAGCGTGACCGGGTAGTCGGCAGCGGTCTTGCGGGCCAGCTCGAGGCAGTCGTCGAAGTTGCCGTCGACCTGCAGGATCCGCGCGCCGTGCAGCACGGCCTGGGCGAGCTTGCCCATGGCGATCTTGCCTTGGGGCACCAGGACGGCGCAGGTGAGCCCGGCCCGGGCGGCGTAGGCGGCGGCCGAGGCGGAGGTGTTGCCGGTCGACGCGCAGATCACCGCCTTGAGGCCGCTGGCCAGCGCGTGCGTGATGGCCACGGTCATCCCGCGGTCCTTGAACGAGCCGGTCGGGTTGGCGCCCTCGACCTTGAGGTGGACCTCGCAGCCGGTCAGTTCGGACAGGTGGTGGGCGGGCAGCAGCGGCGTGTTGCCCTCGCCCAGCGTGACGACCCGAGCGCCGTCCGGGACCGGAACGCGGTCCCGATAAGCCTCGATGAGCCCGGGCCAGGGGTGCCTGATCACTGGTCTTCGCCTTCCACCCGCATCACGCTGACAACTTCGTGCACGACGTCGAGCCGCGCGATTTCGTCCACAGTGGACTGCAACGCCGCGTCCGGCGCCTGGTGCGTCACCACGACCAGGCTCGCGCGGTCGCCGACGTCGCTCTGCCGCACCGCCGCGATGCTGACGCCGTGGTCGGCGAACGCCTGCGCCACCTGCGCGAGCACACCGGCGCGATCGGCCACGGAAAGGCTGACGTGGTACCGGGTCGGGGTCTGGCCCATCGGCCGCACCGGCAGGGCCGCGTGCGCGGATTCGCGCGGGCCGCGGCCGGCGACGACCCGGTTGCGGGCCACCGCGACCAGGTCGCCGAGCACCGCGCTCGCCGTGGGCGCGCCGCCCGCGCCCTGGCCGTAGAACATCAGCTCGCCCGCGGCGTCGGCCTCGACGTAGACGGCGTTGAACGCGCCGCCGACGCCGGCCAGCTGGTGGCTGCGCGGGATCATCACCGGGTGCACGCGGGCGGACACCGACTCGACGCCGTCGTCGTCGGTGACCCGCTCGCAGATCGCCAGCAGCTTCACCGTGCGGCCGAGCCCCCTGGCCGCGGCGAGGTCGGCGGCGGTGACGTCGGCGATGCCCTCGCGGTGCACGTCCGACGCCGTCACGCGGGTGTGGAAGGCGAGGGAGGCGAGGATCGCCGCCTTCGACGCGGCGTCGTAGCCGTCGACGTCGGCGGTCGGGTCGGCCTCGGCGTACCCGAGCCGGCTGGCCTCGTCGAGCGTCTCGGCGTAGCCGGCGCCGGTCGAGTCCATCGCCGAGAGGATGTAGTTGGTGGTGCCGTTGACGATGCCCATCACGCGGGTGATCCGGTCACCGGCCAGCGACTCGCGCAGCGGGCGCAGCAGCGGGATGGCCCCGGCGACCGCGGCCTCGAAGTAGAGGTCGGCGCCCGCGGCGTCGGCCGCCTCGAACAGGTCCGCGGAGTGCTCGGCCAGCAGCGCCTTGTTGGCGGTGACGACGGACTTGCCTGCCTTCAGCGCGGCGAGCAGCCAGCCGCGCACCGGCTCGATCCCGCCGACCAGCTCGACCACGACGTCGACGTCGTCGCTGGTCACGAGCTTCTCGGCGTCGGCGGTCAGCAGCTCCGGCGGCAGCTCGGGGTGCTTGTCCGGGCGGCGGACGGCGATGCCGGCCAGCTCGACCGGCGCGCCCGCCCGCGCGGCCAGCTCCGCGGCCTGCTCGGTGAGCAGCCGGGCGACCTCGCTGCCGACGGTGCCGCAGCCGAGCAGGGCGACGCGGATGGCCGGGCGTTCCTCAGGGGCAGCCACTGTGTTCAGACCTCCAGGCGGAGCATGTCGTCGGTCGTCTCCCGCCGCAGCAGCAGCCGCGAGCTGCCGTTGCGCACGGCGACCACGGCCGGGCGGGGCATCCGGTTGTACGTGCTCGCCATCGAGTAGCAGTACGCGCCGGTCGCCGCGACCGCCAGCAGGTCGCCGGGAGCCAGCGTGTCGGGCAGCCAGCAGTCTCGTACGACGATGTCGCCGGACTCACAGTGTTTTCCCACGACCCGGGACAACACGGCCTGCACCGGCTGCTCGTTGTCGCCCGCGGACCGGGAAACGACCCGGACGTCGTACACCGCGTCGTAGAGCGCGGTGCGGATGTTGTCGCTCATCCCGCCGTCGACGCTGACGTACCGCCGCGCCGACTCGTCGCCGAGCGAGACGTCCTTGATGGTGCCGACCTCGTACAGCGTGATCGTGCCGGGCCCGGCGATCGCGCGGCCCGGCTCGCCGGCGATCCGCGGCACCGGCAGGCCCGCGTACGCGCACTCCTTGCGGACGATCTCGCGAATCTGCGTGATCATCTGCGCGGGCGGGGGCGGGTTGTCCTTCTCGGTGTAGGCGATGCCGAAGCCGCCGCCGAGGTCGACCAGGCTCAGCTGGTCGAGCAGCTCGGGGCCGTGCTCCTTGGCCAGGTCGGCGAGCAACCCGACGACGCGGCGGGCGGCGACCTCGAAGCCGTCGGCGTCGAAGATCTGCGAGCCGATGTGGCTGTGCAGGCCGACGAGCTTGAGCGAGCGCGCGTTGAGCACCCGGCGGACCGCCTCCGCGGCGTCACCGCTCGCGAGGGAGAACCCGAACTTCTGGTCCTCGTGGGCGGTCGCGATGAACTCGTGCGTGTGCGCCTCGACGCCGACGGTGACCCGGATCAGCACCGGCTGCACGACGTCGTGGCGGGCGGCGATGTCGGCCAGCCGGGCGATCTCGAAGTAGGAGTCGAGCACGACCGTGCCGACCCCGGCGACGACCGCGGCCTCCAGCTCGGCGGGCGACTTGTTGTTGCCGTGGAAGGTGATCCGCTCGGGCGGGAAGTCCGCGCGCTGCGCCACGGCGAGCTCGCCGCCGCTGCAGACGTCCAGGCTCAGGCCCTGCTCGGCCACCCAGCGGGCGATCTCGATGGAGAGGAACGCCTTGGACGCGTAGTGCACGAGCGACGGGTCGTCGAAGGCCTCGGCGTAGTCCGCGCAGCGGGACTTGAAGTCGGCTTCGTCGACGACGAACAGCGGCGTGCCGTGCTGCTCGGCGAGCTCGCGGACGTCGACGCCGGCGATCCGGACGACGCCGTCGGGGGCGCGGAAGGTGTTGCGCGGCCACACCTTCGCGGGCAGCTTGTCGAGCTCCTCGACCCCGGACGGCTGCAGCCCGGAGGTGTCGGCGTGGGGGTAGACGTCGGCGTGCCTGGGGCCCGCGGGGTGCGCCATTTCTTACATCCGTTCCGGAGCGGTGACGCCGAGCAGCGTGAGGCCGTTGGCCAGCACCTGGCGGGCGGCCTGGTACATCGCGAGCCGCGCGTACGTCAGCGGGGTCGCCTCTTCGTCGCCCATCGGCAGCACGCGGCTCGAGTTGTAGGACTTGTGGAAGGCGCCCGCGAGTTCTTCGAGGTAACGCGCGATCCGGTGCGGCTCCCGCATTTCGGCGGCGCGGCGCACGGTTTCCGGGAACTCGCCGATGGTGCGGATCAGGTCGCCCTCGGCGGAGGAGGTCAGGAGTCCGAAATCGACGTCCACATCGGACTTGAGGCCGAGGTCGCCTGCCGCCCGCTCGATCGAGCGGATGCGCGAGTGGGCGTACTGGACGTAGTAGACCGGGTTGTCGTTGGAGTGCTTGCGCAGCAGGTCCAGGTCGACGTCCAAAGTGGAGTCCACCGAGTACCGGATCAGCTCGTAGCGGGCCGGGTCGACGCCGACGGCCTCGACCAGGTCCTCCATGGTGATCACGGTGCCGGCGCGCTTGGACATCCGCACCGGCTTGCCCTCGCTGACCAGGTTGACCATCTGGCCGATCAGCACCTCGACCGTGCCCGGGTCGTCGCCGAACGCGGCGGCCGCGGCCTTCAGGCGCGCGATGTAGCCGTGGTGGTCCGCGCCGAGCATGTAGATGCACAGGTCGAAGCCGCGGTTGCGCTTGTCCTTGAAGTAGGCCAGGTCGCCGGCGATGTAGGCCGGGTTGCCGTCCTGTTTGATGACGACGCGGTCCTTGTCGTCGCCGTACTCCTTCGACTTCAGCCACCAGGCGCCGTCTTCGAAGTAGAGGTTTCCGGAGTCCTTGAGCTCCTGGACGGCCGCGTCGACCGCGCCGGACTTGTGCAGCGAGTCCTCGTGGAAGTAGACGTCGAAGTCGGTGCCGAACTCGTGCAGGCTCTGCTTGATCTCCGAGAACATCAGCTCGATGCCGATCCGGCGGAACGTCTCGTGGCGCTGCTCTTCGGGCAGCGAGAGCGCGCTCGGCTCGGCCTTGATGACCTCGGCGGCGATGTCGTTGATGTAGCCGCCCGCGTAGCCGTCCTCCGGCGCGGGCTCGCCCTTCGCGGCGGCGATCAGCGACCGGACGAACCGGTCGATCTGGGCGCCGGCGTCGTTGAAGTAGTACTCGCGGGTGACGTCGCCGCCCTGCGCGGCCAGCACGCGGCCCAGCGCGTCGCCGACCGCGGCCCAGCGGGTGCCGCCGAGGTGGATCGGGCCGGTCGGGTTCGCCGAGACGAACTCGAGGTTGATCCGGGTGCCGGCCAGCGCGTCGCCGCGGCCGTACGCGGCGCCGGCGTCGAGCACCTGGCGCACGATGTCGCCCTGGGCGGCCGCGGCGAGCCGGAAGTTGAGGAAGCCGGGGCCGGCGACCTCGGCCGAGGCGACACCGTCGTCCGCCGAGACCGCTTCGGCGAGCGCCTCGGCGAACTCGCGCGGCTTGAGGCCGGCCTTCTTGGCCACCTGGAGGGCGAGGTTCGTCGCGTAATCGCCGTGTTCGGGGTTGCGCGGGCGTTCGATGGTCACCTGCTCCGGCAGCACGGCGTCGTCGATGCCGCGTGCGGCGAGCACCTGCACGGCGGAGCTGCGGACCAGGTCGGCGAGAGCGGCGGGAGTCACTTGCCGAATTCTAGGTGTGCCCTGGTCCGGCGCTTGCATCGGTCTCGGACACGTCACGATGGGCATCCATGTGAGGCGTTAACGGTGATCAGACGGGCTGTCTCTACACTGGCCCGGGCGGGAATCCGTCCGCAGCCACCAGAGGGAGAACGCGGGAGCCATGGCGAACGGGACAACTCGGAAAAAGGGGTCGGCGGTGAAGGCGGCCCGCGGTTCCGTGGTGAGCAAGAAGGGCACGCCGTGGGGCACGATCATCGCCGTCGTCGCCATCGTGGCGCTGGCGGCTTCGGTGATCGTCTACTACATGGTGCAGTCCGCGCCGAAGCGTGAGCAGGAAGACCGCGAGGCCGCCGCCGCGTCCTTCGCGCCGAGCGCGCAGGACCCCGACCCCTCGAAGCGCATCCCCGGCGTGGTGACCGCGACCTACACGGGCAGCGTCCACGTCCTCCCGACCGAGCGCGTCAACTACGACAAGACCCCGCCGTTCGGCGGCCCGCACGACCAGACGTGGGCCACCTGCACCGGCACCGTGTACCCGACCGCCGTCCGCACCGAGAACATGGTGCACGCGCTGGAGCACGGCGCCGTCTGGATCGCCTACAACCCGCAGCAGATCACGGGCGACGCGCTGAACCTGCTGAGCGTCCGCGCCAAGGGCAAGCCGTACACGATGATGTCGCCGTACCCGGGCCTGGACAAGCCGATCTCGCTGCAGTCGTGGGGCCACCAGCTGAAGCTGGACGACGCCAACGACCCGCGGATCGACGAGTTCATCGCGGCCCTGCGGAGCAACCCGAACGGCGTCTACCCCGAGGTCGGCGCGTCCTGCGACGCGGTGCCGGGCCAGTTCGACCCGGACAACCCGCCGCCGTTCGACCCGTCGAAGCCGGGCCCCGACGCGAAGCCGATGGACTACAAGGGCAGCACCGCCGCGCAGGGCGAGAACGGCATGCCGGCGTCCTCCGCCCCGGCGTCCGCTCCGGCCTCCGCCCCCGCTTCCCCCACGCCGACCAAGTGATGTCCGAAGCCGACCTCGAAACCGATGAGGTCACCGAGCAGCCGACCTGGTCGCGCTGGGTGATCATCGGCGGGACGCTGCTGGCGGTCCTGCTGATCGGTGCGACGGCGGGGATGTTCCTCACCCGCGCCGTCGACGACCCGGCGGCGGCCACCCCGGCCGCCGGCTCGGTCGAGGTCGGCTTCGCCCAGGACATGTCGACGCACCACCTCCAGGCGGTGACGATGGCGGGCATCGCCCGCGACCGCACCACCGACCCGGAGATCAAGCAGCTTTCGTTCGACATCGAGCGAACGCAGCTCGAGCAGGTCGGCCGCATGAAGGGCTGGCTCATGCTGTGGGACCGGCCCGAGCAGCCGGTCGGCGCCCCGATGCAGTGGATGACGGAGCCGATGACGGGCCACGACGGGATGTCGATGGCGCCGTCGTCGGTCGACCCGGCCGGGGGCCCGCTGATGCCGGGCATGGCGACGGACGCGGACCTCAAGAAGCTGCGTTCGCTGTCGGGCCGCGAGTTCGACGTCTTCTTCCTGCAGCTGATGCTGCGTCACCACGAGGGCGGGACGTCGATGGCCCAGTACGCGGCGGCGCATTCGGCGCTGCCGGCGTTGAAGGCGCTGGTGACCAGCATCCTGACGTCGCAGGGTGCGGAGATGGACCAGATCAAGCTGATGCTCGCGGGCCGGGGCGCGCAGCCGCTGCCGGCGTAGCTACCAGCTGAGTTCCTGGCAGCGGCGCGCGCACTGCGGCGCCTCGACCTGCAGCGTCGCGTGCTCGATCGCGTACCGCGAAGACAGCAGGTTCTGCGCCTCCGTCAGTACGTCCGACTGCCGCGCCGGCGGCGCCAGCGTCAGGTGCGCCGAAGCCACCTCCATGCCGGAGGTCAGCGTCCACACGTGCAGGTCGTGCACGTCCGCCACGCCCGGCAGCGCGGCCAGCTCCGCGTTGATCGCGCCGACGTCGACCCCCTGGGGCGCGTGCTGGAACAGGATGCGCAGGGCCCGGCGGGCCAGCGTCCACGTGCGGGGCAGCACCCACAGCCCGATCGCGACACCGATGATCGGGTCGGCGTAGCGCCAGCCCGTCAGCAGCGTCACCGCGCCGCTGACCAGGACGCCGACCGAGCCGATCAGGTCGGCCAGGACCTCGAGGTACGCGCCGCGGACGTTGAGGCTTTCCTTCGCGCCCGCGCGCAGGACCGCGAACGACACCAGGTTGGCCACCAGGCCGGCCGCCGCGGCCAGCAGGACCGGGAGACCGGGGACCGCCGGCGGGTCGCCGATGCGGCCGATGGCCTCGATGAGGACGTACCCCGCGACGCCGAACAGCAGGAGCGCGTTGGCCAGCGCCGCCAGGACCTCCGCGCGGTAGAGCCCGAACGTGCGGCCGACCGTCGGGCCGCTGCGCCGCGCCAGGATGATCGCGGCCAGCGCCATGCCGACGCCGAGGACGTCGGTGAACATGTGCGCCGCGTCCGACATCAGGGCCAGTGAGCCGGTGGCCAGGCTGACGGCGAACTCGAGCACCATGAAGCCGGCGCCGATGC
Organism: Amycolatopsis plumensis; assembly: GCF_042652605.1. NCBI lineage: Bacteria > Bacillati > Actinomycetota > Actinomycetes > Pseudonocardiales > Pseudonocardiaceae > Amycolatopsis > Amycolatopsis plumensis. The sequence goes on from NZ_JBHSJY010000001.1 coordinate 1,075,052, forward strand.
CCAGGGCGATGGCCAGCGCCCGCACGTGGCGGCCCGACGCGCTCGCCGGAGCGATCGCGTGCCCGTGGCCGTGTCCCTGACCCATTCCGCCTCCGTTCCCGGTTCACCGTCGGCTCAAACATATAGTCGGATGCGCATATGAGCACCAGAGGGGAGCCTAAGATCACTCACCGGCAAGCTACCCCGCCCGGCGGTGTCACCCAATCCACCAGGCGGGGTTTCCCGCCAGGCGGACTCGTCACGCTCAGCGCACCAGCCGGAAGAACCCGCGCACCTGCTCGACGAACAGCCCGGGTTGCTCCAGCGCGGCGAAGTGCCCGCCTGCGGGCAGCTCCTCGAACCAGCGCAGGTCGGTGTAGCGCTGCTCGGCCTGCCGCCGTGACGGCCGCACGATCTCCTTGGGGAACACCGAGACGCCGGCCGGAACATCCACAGTGGACAGGTCGCGGTCGTTGTTCTCCCAGTACATCCGGGCGGAGGAGGCCGCGGTCGCGGTGAACCAGTAGACGGAGATCGCGTCCAGGATCCGCTGCCGGTCGACGGCGTCCTCCGGGCGGCCCCGGTGGTCGGTCCAGGCCCAGAACTTCTCGGCGATCCAGGCGGCCTGGCCGGCGGGCGAGTCGGTGAGGCCGTAGCCGAGCGTCTGCGGGCGCGTGCCCTGCTGGGCGGAGTAGCCGCTGCCGCTGCGCCGGAACTCCTGGAGGTCCTCCAGTGCCTGCCGCTCCCCCGGCGTCGGGTCGGCGGTGTCCATCCGCACGGGCGCGAAGTTGACGTGCACGCCGGCCACGTGCCCGGACCGCGCCAAGGCGTTCGTGACGGCGGCACCCCAGTCGCCGCCCTGTGCGCCGTAGCGGTGGTAGCCGAGCGACGTCATGAGCGCGTCCCACAGCTCGGCGACCCGCCCGATCTTCAGCGCGGGCTTGTCACTCCACCCGAACCCGGGCAGCGACGGCGCGACGACGTGGAAGGCATCGGCGGGATCACCCCCGTGCTTCGCGGGATCGGTGAGCGGCCCGAGGACGTCGAGGAATTCGAGCACGGACCCGGGCCACCCGTGCGTGAGTACGAGCGGCAGCGCCTCGGCCACCGGCGACCGGACGTGCAGGAAGTGCAGCCCCACCCCGTCGACGGTGGCCCGGAACTGCGGGAAGGCGTTCAGCCGGCGGGCGAACCCGAAGTCGTATTCTTCGGCCCAGTCCCGGCAGAGCTCGCGCACGTAGGCGAGCGGAACACCCTGCGACCAGTCGTCGACGGTCTCGGCCTCGGGCCACCGCGTCCCCCGCAACCGCTCCCGCAGATCGGCGATGTCCCCTTCGTCGAGAGGTACCTGGAACGGCTCGGCCATCACGGCTCCTTCAGGTGGGCTTCCCACGCTAGCGACGTCCGCCCGAATCGATCAACTTCGCGGCCCTGACCAGGGCGATTGTTCGTGCGACCACCTGCGGGAAGGGGGTGGTGGGGCATGCGCTAAGCTTTCGGAGTCGCCCAGCGATGGGCCCTCGTAGCTCAGGGGATAGAGCACTGCCCTCCGGAGGCAGGTGTCGCAGGTTCGAATCCTGCCGAGGGCACCATTTTGAACAACGGCCAGGCGGCCCCTACCAGCGAAAACGCGGTAGGGGCCGATTCATGTCCTACCCGGCGGACCACGGCGGGCTGCGGCCGAATCCGGGGGCCAGCGACCAATGTACGGCCAAACACTCACCGGCCCGAGCCCAGTGCCGTCTCCACCTGCCGCAGCGCGGCCTACTCCCCTCCATCGAGGAAGCTGGTGTAAACCTCCAGCAGGATGGCGATCGACTGGCCGGCTCACTGCCCGACCGTCGCAGCCGGGACACCAGCAGCCAGCCACGTGCTCACCGCGGCATGCCGGAGCTCGTAAGGCCGGGCGGCGAGCGGACCCCGCGAGACATGGGGCGTGAACGTCGCCTCCCGGGCCGCGCGGAACACCTTTGGTGTACGTGACTTTGGAGAACCCGCGCTCACCGACGAACAGGCGATGGCAGTCAACTCCGGCGGACACAGCACCTCCCGCACCTCTCCCGCGGCTCGCGACTTCAAACGGCCGGTTCTCTCCCGCCGTGCCGGAGTCGAGGTTCTTTTGAGAGGCCGGCAGCGTCAGCTGCTCCTTGTGGAGGTTTGTCGCCTCCTTCAGACGGAGCGCGGCGAAGTACGTCGGCGCAAAGACTTCTGTGTTCAGGTACCCGACTCACGACGCACTCGCATGAAAAGTCAGGGCCAATGATCGCACGTGGCGGAAATCAAGGTCGGAGCGAAACGAGTAGCACAGAGTGAGATGAGTCGCGTATCGGGAGCCTAGGCCACGGAATGCACCGAATTCCGCGACCAGAGAGCGTCGTACACGGTCGAAAGCAGCGGCGTTGACAGTTGGACCCGCGCGGCGAAGCTGGTGCCTGGCAACATGATCTTACATGACTACGATCGATCACCCGGTCGGCGGTAGGCGACAGTCAAGGTTAATCGCTAACTTGTTAGTGATTAACCTTTTCAAGCTTAAGTGATTATTGGCGGCAACTGCACAACCACATAGAAGTGAGCATTCAATTCGGGGAGGAATCATGAAAGCTCGAAGACTTATTGCTACCACTTCTACATTGATTGCCATCTGCACAATATTGGGAACCGGTGTCGCCGGCGCGGATGAACGACTTGTCGCAGGCCGCCACTCGACGTTACATAACGTCTTTTTAACTGGCCCCTCGGGACTCCAATCATCTCAGTGCGCCCCGCCTATGCGGCAACACAACGACGTCGGGACGTGCGGTAGCACTCCGGTCGACACCCCTCAGCCGTTCGACGAAAAATCCCCGCAGAAAGACCCACCCGGAGTGCGGAGCTCCTGGTGCTATCCCGGCAACGTTAGTCATGGGCACGCTTGCTGGTACGTGATCGACGACTTCACTGGCTACTTCGAAATGGAAAGTGACGTCACAATCAGTGGTGAACTAATTGGCCGAGTCACATACTCGACTGAATGGACAATCACGGGAAATAACTTCAGGTCCAAGCCGGTAGCCTTCAATGCAACCTTTGATACACAAGACGTTGTACTTGAAGGACTCTTGTTCGATTCATGCGGCGGACAGGAAGGCAGCAGCATAGACAGCACTCACGGCATTTACACGGTCGGCAGTTTGCCCGCCAACACCCCAGCGTTCTGGGATCCCAATGGGTACAATAGCTATTGGCAAGGCGGCGCTTGCAAATCGCAGGCGAATCAGTTCAGTTTCGTGATACCTGAATATCCTGATACGACCGTGTGGCTAATAGAGCGGAGTCCTGCCGCCTACAGTCCGGACCCGGCTACCGATCCCTTGTACCGTTTCCGGACCGCACTGCCTGCCGACCTGCCGTCAACCCCACTGCGCGGGGACTGACACGCAACACCGTCATTCCGCACTACTACCTGCCGACGCGGCTATACACTTGGGACATGACCGAGGCGGACCGGCCCAAGCAGGCGTTTTTCGGTTTTCAGTCTGAAGACTCCTCCCGGCCTGCCTGGCCGAGACCGGGCAGGCCGGAGAGTAGGCTGCCAACTCTTGAGCCCGGCACAGGATGCGTCACCATTATCCCACCAGGTAACCGTCGCCGCTGGTCAGCTGCGTGGGCAGCTGACCAGACTGCCGAGCACGTCGACTGGTTCGACGCAGAGACGTTCCGCGCGGTCGCTATATGGGCGACGTCGAAGGCTCCCGTGATCTACCTCCGAGAAAGTACCGGTGAACTGACGCACCTGCCCCTTCCTCTCGTCGATCTGGACTAGCGTCCGCCAGCGGCCCATGAGCTGATGGCCGAGTACGCCCCGGAGCGCGATAGTCTCGGGTGTCGAGGCGCGCATCCGTGGGGTGTCCCCGGTGGGCTCCGACAAGCCCTGAGATCTCTGTACGCAGATGAAGATGACCACGCTGACGTGTTTGCCGTCCTCAGCGCCCTGACCAGGAGCGGGGTGTGACAGGAGGACGGTGCCGAAGGTGTCACACCTGTCGCTTTGTCCCTCTACCCGCTCTGGGCTGGGGGTTTAACCGGCCCCTACCAGCGAGACCGCGGTAGGGGCCGATTCGCGTCCACCGACGGCGTCCCCTCCGCAGCCCTGCCTGCAAACGAGTTCCGGATGGCACGACTGGAGCAAGGCTTCGACCGGAAAAGTAACGGAATCGGACCGCCTCTCACACCAACCGGTTGACCTCGTGACACCCCGTGGACGCGGAATGTCCGCCCGCTCATCCTGAACAGCGTGTCAATGGGGCCGGAGACGTCACGGATCGTCGACCTGACGCACGCGTTCGGCCCCGGTGTCGCGGGCTCCGAGGAGTTCGCCGGGGAGCGGCGGGAGCAGGCGCTCAGCCTTCGGCGGGACGGGTTCGACCTGCAGCGGCACAGCCTGCCGGGGGCCTGGGCGACCCACGTGGACGCCCCCGCGCACATGCGGGCGGGTGGGCGCACCGTGGACCAGTTGCGGCCGGACGAACTGGTTCTGCCCTTGGTGGTCATCGACCTGTCCGCCGAAGTGGCCCGTGATCCCGGTACCTGCCTGGACGTTCCGCACATCCTGGACTGGGAACAGCGGTACGGCCGGGTGCCGCGAAACGCCTTCGTGGCTTTCCGGTCGGACTGGTCGCACCGGTGGCCGAGCCAGGACGCGATGCGCGGCTGTGAGCCCGATGGCCGGGTGCGGTCGCCGGGGTGGACCGTGGCCGCGATCGATTTCCTGGTGGGGCAGCGGGACACCACGGCCTTCGGCCACGAGACGATCGACACCGATCCGGGCCACCGGGTCACCTCCGACGCCGATGGCTCGAACGCCGAGGAGATCGCCGCCCGGCAACACCCGGCGGAAGCCCGGATCTTCGCGCACGACCGCTACCAGGTGGAGATGCTGGCGGCCCTGTCCGAAGTCCCGCCGCTCGGGGCCACGGTGGTCGTCGGCGTCGGCAAGGCCCGCGGCGCCACCGCGTTCCCCGCCCGCGTTCTCGCGTTGGTGCCCGGCGCATGAGCCGGCACTACCTGATGTGCGCTCCGGTCCACTTCGACGTGACCGAGAAGAGCAATCCCTGGATGCGGCCGGACCACGTGGTCGACCGGGAGCGCGCGCTGTCGCAGTGGCACACGCTGGTGGAGGTCTACGAGCGCCTCGGGCACCGGGTGAGCCTGCTGGATCCGGTGCCGGGCCTGCCGGACATGGTGTTCACCGCCAACGGCGCCGTCGTGGTCGGCGGCCGGGCGTTCGTGGCGCGGTTCCGCAGCGCCACCAGGCGACCCGAGTCCGCGGCGCACCAGCGGTGGCTGGAGTCGACCGGCGGCTACGACGTCGCGATGTCCGAGGGGATCGGGGAGGGAGAGGGCGACTTCCTCTTCACCGGACGGCACGTCCTGGCGGGCACCGGCTTCCGCACGGACCACGCCACGCACCTGGAGGCGCAGGAGTTCCTCGGCTACCCGGTGATCTCCCTGCGGTTGGCCGACGAGTGCTTCTACCACCTGGACACCGCCCTGCTGCCGCTCGACGCCGACACCATCGCCTACTACCCCGGCGCGTTTTCGGCGGGCAGCAGGCGTCTGCTCGAGCGCCTGTACCCCGACGCCCTGCTCGCCACCGCCGAGGACGCCGGACACTTCGGCCTCAACGCGATCTCCGACGGCCACCACGTCGTCCTCCCTTCCGACAGCACCCGCTTCGCCGACCACCTGCGCGACCGGGGCTATGAGCCGATCCCCGTCGACCTCTCCGAGTTCCGGGCCTCCGGCGGCGGCCCCAAGTGCTGCACCCTGGAACTGCGCCCGGCGGCTGAATAGCGGGGAGACCTCGGGCCGAGGTTTCACTCTTCCGGGTGACGGGTATGGGTCTCTGCAGCGACCCAAGAGCACAGAAGAAGGCGCAACGCCAGGGTCAGGCGCGCCTCGAACGGTTCAGCCCAGCAGCCGTTGACCTGTACCGCGCCGGTGCGTGCCGGCGTGTCCACGTGATGTCTGCGGAGGCTGATCTTCGTGCTCGACTTCCCCGGCGACGAACCGCCGCCGTCGATCGCCGGGCGCTACGAAGTGGCCGGGCTGATCGGCAGCGGCGCCACGGCGCGGGTCTACCAGGCCTTCGACCACCGCCTGCGCCGGGACGTCGCGATCAAGGTCTACGAGCGGGGCGCGATGCCCGTCGAGCAGCTGCGGCGGGTCCGGGAGAAGACCATCCAGGCCAGCATCGACCACCCCGGTGTCGTGGCCCTGTTCGACAGCGGCACCGACGGCGACCGCCCCTACCTGGTGATGCAGCTCGTCGACGGGGAAAACCTCGCCCAGCGGCTGCTGGCCGGGCCGCTCCCGGGCGAGCAGGTGCACGAGCTGGCCGTGCAGCTGGCCGAGGCGCTGGCCCACGTCCACGCCCGCCGCGTCGTGCACCGCGACCTCAAGCCGGCCAACGTCCTGCTCGGCGCCGACGGCCCGCTGATCACCGACTTCGGCATCGCCCACGAGCTGGACGCCACGCACGTCACCGGCACCGGCCTGGTCACCGGCACCGCCGCCTACCTGGCACCCGAGCAGGTCGTCGGCGACCGCGCCGGCCCGGCCGCCGACGTCTACGCCCTCGGCCTGATCCTGCTGGAGTGCCTGAGCGGCGAACGGGAGTACCCCGGCACGCTCGCGGAATCGGCCGTCGCGCGGCTGAGCCGCTCGCCCCGCGTGCCCGACGGACTGCCCGCCCCGCTGGCCCGCGCCCTCGAGCGGATGACCGCGCGGGAACCCGGGCAGCGCCCCACCGCCGAGGAGGTCCGGCAGCTGCTGCAGCAGACAACCGCCGTGCCGGCCGTGGACGCCGGCCCCCGGTGGCGCCGTCCCAAGCCGGCCGTGGTGGGCGGCTGCGCAGTCGCCGCCGCGTTCGCTCTCGCCGTGCTGCTCACCCGGCCGGATGCCGCGGTACCCGAACCAAGCGCCCTGCCCGACGCGGGATCGGCGCACTCGACCAGCCCCACGCCGCCGGCATCGCTGCCCGCGCGGGCACCCGCCTCGACCGTCATGGCAGGCGCACCGCACAGCACCGCCCGGGACGCACCGCACCTCGCGGCCGCGCCTCGCCCGGCGGCCGGCCCCGGCGCCGGGCGCCCCGCCGACGGGCCGGGCGGACCGGTCAAAGGCAAGGACAAAGGTCCGGACAAGGGCAAGGAACACAGCAGACCCTGAGACCGATCACCGCCGAGAGCGATCTCGGCCCGCTGCACCAGACGACTGCGATCTTCAGACGTGGTCAGAGGTTTTTCAAGTCGCAACCGGGCACGACAACAGGCGGCCGGGCTCACTGGCCCGAACGGGCAAGCTCCTTGTAGGCGTGCGCCGCGAGATCGTCGACGTAGCGGTCCAGCAGCGCCGCCAGGTACCCGGGGCCGAAGCCGAAGTCGTCGATCTCCGGGGCGAGTTTGCGCAGCTTGGCGATGCTGGCGATGGACCGCTTGGCCGGCTTGCCGTGCACCAGCGTCCGCTCGGCGTGGGTCCCCAGGCGCTGCTCGAGGCCGTCGACGATGCGCTCGATGTCCTCCGGCTGGCCGGAGGCGATGTTGACGATCTCGTCGCAGACGTCGCGGGCCAGCAACAGGTCGACCGCCCTCATCAGGTGGTCGATGTCGAGCAGGTCCCGTGAAGCGCCGCTGTACACCGTGACCTTGCCGGTGAGCAGCTGCCTGGTCAGGGACGGCAGGAGCTGGTGGGCCACCTGCCTCTGGCCGACGATGTGCGTGAGGCGCAACCCGAGCCAGCGCACGCCGGAGGCCGCGAAGACCGCCTCGAGGGCCAGCTTGTGCCTTCCGTAGTGGGTTTCCGGGAACACCGGGCCCTCCTCGGTGCCCGGCGAGTCCTCCGCGCCGTACATCCCCGCGGCCGCCGTGCTGAGGAAGACCGCCGTGCGGCCTTCGGCCTTGCAGTGGCGGATCACTTCGTAGACCAGCTTGGCCTCGCGCTCGAACGCGGCCGCGTCGGTCAAGTACACACTGGACACTCCCGCCGCGATGAGGGTGGCGTGCGGGTGCTGTGCGCCGAAGTACTCGCTCGCGCGCCCGGCGATGAAGCCCTTTCCGATGATCTCCATCAACCGTCCCCTTCGTCACGCGCGCCGACGCGCACGGCCTTCTTGCGGATCTCGTCGATGAGGCGGGCGGTCGTCACGGCCCGGTCGAGCCACGGACGCTCGGCGGCGGCGTCCACCACCGGCCCGGTGGCCGCGACGAAGGCCTCGACGGAATTGCGGAACTGGTCCGACGGCGGCAGCACGATCTCCTCGGCGTGGTCCTGCTCGGTGATGCGCAACACCGGCTGACGGCTCGGGGGCGGCGTGAAAGCGCGATCGAGCGAAACCGACGCCGCGCTGCCCCACAGCGAATACCGCGAACCGTAGCTGTGCTGGATACCGAACTCGAGCTGCGCGAACACGCCGTCGGCGGACACCAGCTGCACCTGGCCGGCCAGGTCGACCGCGAGCCGCTCGTCGACGCGCAGGGTCGCGCCGGTCACGGTCAGGTCCGGGCCGAGCAGCAGCTGGGCGGCGCGCAACGGGTACACGCCGATGTCGAGCAACGCGCCGCCGCCCAGTGCCGCGTTGTAGCGGGTGTCGTCCGGCGGGAGCGGCGGGATGCAGAACGAACCCGTGAACGTCCTCGGGATGCCGAACCGCCCTTCGGCGAGCAGCTGCCGCACCTTCGTGTGCTGGCTGTGGTGTTCGAAGCTGAAGTTCTCCCGCAGCACCAGGCCCCGGCTCGCCGCCAGTTCGGTCAGCTCGACGGCGTTTTCGCGCGTGGTCGCCAGCGGCTTCTCGCACAGCACGTGTTTGCCGGCGCGCAACGCGTTTCCCGCCCATTCGTAGTGCAACCCGTTGGGCAGGGAAATGTAGACCGCGTCGACGTCGTCGCGGCCGAGGATTTCGTCGTAGCCGCTCGCGACGGTGCCGAGCTCCGCGGCGACGTCCTTCGCGCGCTCGATCTCGCGCGCGGCGACGCCGCTCAGGCGAACCGTGTCCAGCAGGCCGATGGCCGGCAGCATGCGGCGGCGGGCGATCGGGGAACACCCGAGCAGTCCCAAGCGCAACGGCGAGGCGGCGCGGTCGTCCGTCGCGGTCCCCTCGGAACGGCCGGTGTGCTCGAAGACGGCACCAGGGTGTGGCGAACTCGGTTCGCGGTGGCGGGACATGCACTCTCCTCACGGGAAAACTCGGCCACTCCCCGAGTTCTGACAGGCAAGACTAGGCGGAATCGGGAGATCGTCCGGCGCCGCGCGCGACCCACTAGGGAATCTCTCATTCCTCGGCACCGTCGGTTGGCCGTGACCCCGGCGGGCGGCATGGTGGTCGCGTGTCTACGCCTCCCGCTTCCGAGTTCCCGCACGCGCCGAGCCTGGTTCGCCGCGGCGAACCCGGGCGCGCCCGTCATGTCGCGGTCTTCAACTTCCCCCGGTTCGGGCACATCCGGCCGACCCTGCCCGTCGTGCGCGAACTGCTGCGCCGAGGACACCGGGTCACCTACTTCGCCGCCGAGTCCTACGTCGACGCCGTGGCGGCCTCGGGCGCGGACGTCGTTCCGTACCCGTCGTCGTTCCCCGACGCGGTGGAGCCGGTGCACACCCCGGAAGAGCTTTCCGGGCTGCTCGTCGACTTCCTGCGCGAGGGGCTCGCCGCCCTGCCCGCCGCCCGCAAGCACCTCGGGCACCAGCTCCCGGACCTGGTGCTCGAGGACGCGCTGAGCACCGCGACGAGCGCCCTGATCGCCCGCGACGCCGGCTGTCCCGTCGTGCGGACGTTCGCCGGGTTCGGCGGCAACGACGAGGTCTCGCTCGACGGCGGTGAGCCGGCTCCGGAGAACCCGCTGCTGCCGGACACGGCGATCATCGAGCGGGCGGCCGAGGAGCTGTTCACGTCGCTGGTGCCGTACGGGCTCGACGAAGCCGGGTTCGAGTACGCCCAGCGCGGCTCCGCGGTTTCGGCGAACCTCGTGTTCATCCCCAAGGCCCTCCAGCCCTACGCCGACCGGTTCGACGACACCTTCGCGTTCGTCGGCCCCGAACCGGGACCGGACACCGGCGCGCTGCGCCCGGCGTCGGACCGGGACCGCACGGTGCTCGTCTCGCTCGGCACCTCGGCGACCGCGAACCCGCAGTTCTTCCGCGGCTGCGCGGACGCCTTCGCGGGCAGCGGCTGGCAGGTCGTCCTCGCCACGGCGGGGCACCTCGGCGCGGCCGACGTCGAACGGCTGCCCGCGGGCGTCGAGGCGCACGACTGGGTGGACCACGACGAAGTGTTCCCGCGCATGCGCGCGGTGGTCTGCTCGGCCGGTGCGGGCACGGTCCTCGACGCGCTGCGCCACGGCGTGCCGGTGGTGATGGTGCCGCAGCAACCGGACGCCGTGACCTTCGCCCGCCACCTCCAGAAGCTGGGGCTCGGGAAGACGCTCGACCCCGAAGAGGCGACCGGCGCGACGATCCGGTCGGCGGTCGAAGCGGTCACCGCCGATCCCGTGATCGGCCGGAACGTCGCGCGCATGCGCACCGAAATCCGGGAAGCAGGCGGCTCGGTCCGGGCAGCGGACGTGCTCGAGTCGCTCTGGCCGCGCACCACCACACCCTGAGCGTTCGCCTCCGTCGTCACCGATCCGAACGCCCGGCACCCATCCGTTCGTCCCGACAACCCCAGAAGGTTCCCATGAAGGGCATCATTCTCGCCGGCGGCAGCGGCACCCGGCTGCATCCGGTGACGCTCGCCGTGTCCAAGCAGCTCGTGCCGGTCTACAACAAGCCGATGATCTACTACCCGTTGTCGGTGCTCATGCTGGCCGACATCACCGAGATCCTGATCATCACCACCCCGACCGACCTCCCCGCGTTCCGGCGCCTGCTCGGCGACGGGTCCTGGCTCGGGCTGCGGATCGACTACGCCGAACAGCCGGAGCCGAACGGCCTCGCCGAGGCGTTCATCATCGGCGCCGACCACATCGGCAACGACGACGCCGCGCTCATCCTCGGCGACAACATCTTCCACGGCCCCGGCTTCTCCGGCATGCTCCAGGCCAAGACGCAGGACCTGAAGGGCTGTCTCCTCTTCGGCTACCCGGTGTCCGACCCGCACCGGCACGGCATCGGCGAGGTGGACGAGAACGGCATGCTGATCTCGGTCGAGGAGAAACCGGCCCAGCCGAAGTCCAACCGCGCCATCACGGGGCTCTACTTCTACGACAACGACGTGGTGGAGATCGCGAAGGGACTGACCCCCTCCAAGCGGGGCGAGCTCGAGATCACCGACATCAACGCGACCTACATGGAGCGGGGCAGCGCGCACGTCGTCGATCTCGGGCGCGGGTTCGCGTGGCTGGACACCGGCACGCACGAGTCGCTGCTCGAAGCCGGGCACTACGTGCAGACGCTGGAGGAACGGCAGGGCGTGCGGATCGCCTGCCTCGAGGAGATCGCCCTGCGGATGGGGTTCATCGACCCCGTGGCCTGCCACCGGCTCGGCGAGCGGATCAACAAGTCGGTCTACGGGCAGTACGTCATGGAAATCGCGCTCGCCGCGCAACGGAACGGGAGGTGAGCCGGATGCGCGTCGTGGTGACCGGCGGGGCCGGGTTCATCGGTTCGCACTACGTCCGGCAGGCGCTCTCCGGCGCCTACCCCGGGTTCGAACCGGACGTGCTGACCGTGCTCGACCTGCTGACCTACGCCGGGAACCGGGCCAACCTCGCCCCGGTCGCGGCCGACGAACGGCTGCGGTTCGTCGTCGGCGACATCTGCGATCCCGCGACCGTCAAGCAGGTGCTGTCCGACGCCGACCTGGTCGTGCACTTCGCCGCCGAGTCGCATGTGGACCGCTCGATCGAGGGCGCGGCCGATTTCGTCCGGACCAACGTGGTCGGCACCCAGACGCTGCTCCAGGGGGCGCTCGAGGCGGGCGTCGAGCGGTTCGTGCACGTGTCGACCGACGAGGTGTACGGCTCGATCGACGAGGGCTCGTGGCCGGAGGACTTCCCCCTCTCGCCCAACTCCCCTTACGCGGCTTCGAAGGCGTCGAGCGACCTGATCGCGCTCGCCTTCCACCGCACGCACGGGCTGAACGTCTCGGTGACCCGCTGTTCCAACAACTACGGGCCGTACCAGTTCCCGGAGAAGGTCATCCCGCTGTTCGTCACCAACCTCCTCGACGGACTCCGCGTCCCGCTGTACGGCGACGGGCTCAACGTGCGCGACTGGCTGCACGTCGACGACCACTGCCGGGGCATCCAGCTGGTCGCCGCCAAGGGCCGGGCCGGCGAGGTCTACAACATCGGCGGCGGGACCGAGCTGACCAACCGCGAGCTGACCCACCGGCTGCTCGAAGCGACCGGCCGCGACGAGTCCGCGATCCAGCCGGTCGCCGACCGCAAGGGGCACGACCGGCGCTACTCGGTCGACATCACGAAGGCGTCGGCCGAGCTCGGCTACCGGCCGGAGGTCGACCTCGAGCGCGGGCTCGCGGAAACCGTCTCCTGGTACCGGGACAACCGGTCGTGGTGGGAGCCGCTGAAGGCACGCTGACCCCCGCCGCCCTCTTCCGAGCGGACTTCCCGCGACTGTCCCATGTCACCCGAAGGTGGACAACCTTCGTCGCGCACTGTGACCAGAGGACTGGGAATTTCCCTCAAAAGAGGAGACCATCGTGCGAGTGAGCAACGACCGTCCTTAGTGTCGGACTCGTTGATCACCTAGTGCTCTGGGGGAGTACTCACTCGTGCGGTCCACTGTGCGCAAACGTTTGCTATCCGGTCTCCTCGTGGTCGCGGCCGCCGCGAGCGGCATCGCCGCGGCCTCCGGCGACGGGGAGGCCCGCCCGGCGGCCGCTCCCGGCGGCCGGTACAGCGGGTGGGACGTCTACCGCGACATCGACGGCCTGAGTGCGCTGCGCACCGGCGACCGGGCCGGCCGGTTCTCCAGCTTCGACCGGTCGGGCGCCAACGACGACGGGTTCTTCGGCACCTACACCTGCCTGTCGGAGAGCCCGGACGGCTGCGTCATCGCCGACCGGACCGGCGCCGGGCAGCTGACCTCGATCTGGATGGTCGGCGACACGCCCCCCGACGAGCCGGATCCGCCGACCGGACAGACGGGCCACCAGGCGGCCGAGCAGGCGGCCCGGCCGCCGAACCGGGCCGTGGCGGCCCGGGTGCCGCCGCCCGACCGCTACGAGAACAACAGGATCAAGATCGAACTCGACGGCCGGACGGTGCTCGACGCCCGGATGGGCGACGTGGTGTCCGGCAAGCTGGGCGCGCCGTTCGCGTGGCCACTGGTCGGCGACAGCCTCGGCACCAAGGGCGGCATGTCGATCCAGGTCCCGATGCCCTACCGCGAGTCGATGCGCGTCACCATGCGCAACTCGCCGCTCTTCTACCACGTCGACTACCGCGACTTCGACGACGCTTCCCAGGTGCGCACGTTCGACCCATCCGACCCCGCCGACGACGTCCTCCAGCGGCTGCGGCGGTTCGGCTTCGACGATCCCAAACCCCCGGCACCCGGCGCGACGACCACGACGCGGACCGCCGACGTCCCGAGCGGCCGGGCCACCGAACCGGTCCGGCTGACCGGCTCCGGCCGCATCACCCGGGTGCGCGTCGCGCTCCCGCAGGTCGTGCCGGCCTCCGCGGGCCACGAGGACGGCCGGACGCTCGGCGCGGGCGGCGAGAGTTCGTTCCGCGTCACCGTCGATCCCCGCAACCAGGGGGTCCGGCTCACGCGCAAGGTCGACCCGGCGGAGACCGGGCCGCCCCCGCAGGTGTTCGTCGACGGCAAGCGGGTGAACGCCACCGCGCAAACCGCCGGCGCAGCCGGGTTCGAGTCGCTGCAGGTCCCCGCGGAGCTCACCGCGGGCAAAGCGTCGCTCGCGATCACCACCAAAGCCGACGCGAAGTCCACCGAATTCCGCTACGACGTCCACAGCCTCGTCGACGGCTCCTACACCCGGACCGACACGCTCGACGTCGGACACTGGCACGAGGCCGAGGAACGCGTCCACGGCTACACGAACCGCGGCGAGGTGTGGCACGGTCTGCGGGAGCTGCGCATCCCGGTGCCCGAAGCCGCCGCCGAGCGCTCGCGCGCGCTGCTCACCGGGGCGCGTCTGCGCATCTCGTTCGACGGGCGCACCACGGTCGACGCCCCCATCGGCGAGTTCTTCGGCTCCGGGCTCGGGGCGTTCGACACGCGGAGCCTGCTGTACGCCATGGACCCCTCGCCGGGCGGCTGGTACACGGCCTGGTGGCCGATGCCCTTCGCCGGCCACGCCGAGGTCGAGCTCGTGAACGACTCCGGCGTGCCCATCACCGGCGCGAAGGTCGAGGTCACGTCGGCGCCGGACGGCTCGGTCGCCGGCAAGCTCGCCGCCCAGTCCACCGGCTACTTCCACGCCACCCACGGCAAGTCCGGCAAGCTCCCCGACGGCACCGACGTGCCGCTGCTCGACGCACGGGGCCGCGGGACCTTCTACGGCGTCACCGACACGATGCGCGGCGCGCCCGGTGGCCTGAACAAACTCGAATTCCTCGAAGGCGACGAGCGCGCCTACGTCGACGGCCGCGCGACACCCGCGCTGCACGGCACGGGGACCGAGGACTTCTACGGCGGCGGCTGGTACTTCCTCGGCATCACCATGCCCGGGTCGACGCCGACGGCCGCCCTGTCCGGCTTCTCCGAGGAGGCCGACGGCTGTGTCTCGCTGTGCGTCGGGGCGACCAAGCTGCTGCTCGCCGACGCCATCCCGTTCGCCGCCTCGCTGCGGTTCTCCGCGGAACGCGGTTCGGTGAACACCGACCCGGTCGAGCACAGCTGGACTTCGTACTGGTACGGCCAGGAAAAGACCGGGCTGCGCGAAACCGACGTCATCGATCCGGCCGACGGCGCCAGCCGGGCGGCACACGGGTATCGAGCCGGCGGCGAGACGGTGTCCGCACTGGACAGCACGGTCGAGGGCGTGGACTACCGCGCGAACCTGCGGCGGCCGACGACCTCGGCGACCGGCACCGTCGCGTTCACCGTGCGGACCGCGCCGGACGGCCGCGGCGCGCTCCTGCGGCGGCTGGCCGACCAGCAGCTCGCCGGCCAGGAAGCCGCGGTGTTCGTCGACGGCAAGGCGGCCGGGACGTGGCGGCAACCGCTGCACGACAGCACTTCGCGCTGGCTCGAGGACGAGTTCGCGCTGCCCGCCGCGCTGATCGGGAACAAGCGCGAGGTCACCGTCGAACTCCGGCCGAAAGCCGGCGCGCCCGCGTGGTCGGCCTCGCAGTACCGGCTGCTGACCCGCGTCGAACCGTTCGCCGACACGACGCGGCCGGCCGCACCGGCTTCGGTGCGCGCGACGGCGGACCGGACCGACGCCGTCGACGTCGCGTGGGAGCCGGCCCGCGACGACGGGACGATCGCGCAGTACGAGGTGTACGCGGCGCGAACGCCCGAGGTGGCACTGACGACGGCGAACCTCGTCGGCACCACGGTCGGCCGCTCGTTCCAGCACCGCGGCGCCGGTCCCGGCGCGCAGTGGTACTACCGCGTCCGGGCGGTGGACGGCGGCGGCAACGCGAGCGAGCCCTCCGCCGCCGTCGCGGGAACCGCGGGACGGCAGTACGAGATCGAGGCCGAGGCACTCGCCTCGGCGGCACAGGCGAACGTGCCGCTCTACGTGCCGCTGAGCCCCATCATGTCGGACACGGCCTACGTGCTGGTCGCGGCGGACCACCCCGGCGACGGCTTCACCGCCTCCGTCACGGTGCCCCGGGACGGGGTCTACGACCTGAGCGCGTTCTGGTCGGTCTCCCCCGAACGCGGCCTGGGGGTGATCGAACTCGACGGCACGGCGGTCGGTGCGCCGTTCGACACCTACCGCCCCGGCGACGAGGCAGTCGTGCGGAACGACCGGGGCGCGGTGCGGCTGACCGCAGGCAAGCACGAACTCGCGGTCCGGACCGCCGGGAAGAACGCGGCGTCGGCGGCGCTGGTGCTCGGTCTGGACAAGCTCGTTCTCACACTTGCCTGAGCCGGAGAACACGGGGTGACCCAGGCAACAGAAGATTATCCGAAGGTCTGTCCGCAAAATATACTTTGGTATCTTGCCGACCGACTACGGTCAGCCGGAATGCGAAGAATCGGTTTCACTTATTAAAGCATGATCATTTGATGTAAACTTAACTTAACCCGGGAGTCAAAGTCCCGCCCTGAACACCGGCCTGACCACGGTTGACTGACCCACTCACTGCTGATAGGTTATGGTTAGAAGTTCACCATGGCTTCTGTGTTCACGAATTTAATATACAATTAACATTATTCGTAGGTCTCTGGGGGGTCTACTAATGAATGTTCGCATGGAAGCATCGCCTGCGCCGGGGAATATTTGCCCGCCACAGCGAACGGCCCGGCCTGCGGCCGGTCAGCTTTCGGAATTCTGTGTAGCCAATCTCGACCACAATCTACTCGTACTGGAAGCGAACGCCGAATTTCTCAACTACCTCGGCCGGTCGGCGGCCGAGGTCTACGGCCGGACGTTCAGCAAGTTCGTCCACCCGAGCGTCGAACGCCTCGTCTCCCAGCACCTCGCCGGCCTCCGGGCCGGCACCCGGGACCGGTTCACGACGCGGATGCTGGCCGAACGGCCGAGCTACACGGTGGCCTCCGGCGTGCTGACCGGGATCGCCGTGCGCAAGGCAGCAGGTGGGGTGAGCGGCATCGTCATGCTGCTCAAGCCCGATCGAGCACACGCCGTGGAGGGCGCGTCCGAGTCCGACCAGCGCAAGACGCTGAGCGAACTGGACGCGCGGGTGCTCGAAGGGATCGCCACCGGCATCTCGACCGCACGGCTGGCCACCAAGCTGTACCTGAGCAGACAGGGGATCGAGTACCACGTCAGCGCGATGCTGCGCCGATTCAAAACACCCAACCGTTCGGCACTGGTGTCCAAAGCGTACGCGCAGGGCATTCTTCCGGTCGGGCAATGGCCACCGAAGGTTTCACCGGAAAACATTCACTGACAACGACGTCGGTGAATGATCAGAGTTGAAGAAAAGGGCACCGTGCACTCCCGGCAGGGAACGCGGTGTCCTTTTCTTTTGGTCGTTCGACGTCCGCGCGATCGACGGGAAAATCCCAATGACTGGAACAATCGGCCGACCGGCGCGGTGAAGATCATCAGTGAGATCCGAATCACAGTTTACGCTGGCATAACTCGGTCGGGCACTGCACCACGGCCTCTTCATGATCACCCACGGTATCTCTTCCCGTGATGAAATTACCCGAATGGGTGAATACCTTTTCACGGATCCACCTGGACCGACCAAAGTCTTGGGTCGTCCGGAGCAATCCTGGACCTTTGACAGCTCGAAATCCCGCTTGATCCACGGTCAGATGGGTAACAGAGAGTCAGAGCTGGTTCCCACCGAAAGGACGGCCGGTGCCCGCGATGTCATCGAAGAACGCACGGACGCTGACAGCCCCGGCAGACGCCGCGAGAGCCGGCGCTGCGACACCGCATTCCGCCGCGCCCCCCGCGGTGCCCCCCATCGCGTGGGGACCGGTGCTGGCCATCGTTGCCCTCGTCGGCGTCGTGATGGTGGTGACCAGCGCCAACTACGCCCGCGGGTTCGACGAGATGTACTTCCTCATCGCCGGCCGCGATCACCCCGCACTGGGTTACTTCGACCAGCCGCCGCTGGTTCCGCTGCTGGCCGGCCTGCTGGACCGGTGGTTCCCGGATTCGCTGATTGCGCTGCGCCTGCCGGTCAGCCTCGCGGCCGCGGCGGGTGCGGGCATCACCGCGCTCATCGCCCGGGAGCTCGGCGGCGGCCGGGGCGCGCAGGCCATGGCCGCCGGCGCCTACGCGTGCAGCGGGATCATCACGGTCAGCCACTGGCTGGCGACCTACACCCTCGACCCGTTCTTCTGGACGCTGCTCACCTGGCTGGTGGTCCGCTGGGTGCGGCTGCACCGGGCCGGCATCCGCGACGACCGGCCCCTGCTGTGGGCGGGCATCGTCACCGCGGTCTCGCTCGAGACCAAGTTCATGATCCCGGCGTTCTGGGTGCTCACCGGCCTCAGCGCGCTCGTGCTCGGGCCGCGGGAACTGCTGCGCAGGCCGATGCTCTGGCTCGGCGCCGCCATCGCCGTGGTCTGCACCATTCCGGCGCTCGGGTGGCAAGCCACGCACGGCTGGCCGTACCTCGAGATGGGCCGGGTCGTCGCGGCCGAGTCCCCGGGCAAGGTGGCCTTCGTCATCACGAGCGTGTCCGGCGCCGGGTTCCTGGCGGGCGTGATCGGGCTCTGCTACGGGTACTGGCGCCTGCTGCGCGCCCCCGAGCTGCGGAGCTACCGGTTCCTCGCGGTCGCGCTGCTGGCGACGTTCGTCGCGTTCCTGCTGACCGACGGGCGGTTCTACTACACGATGGGCCTGTACGCGCTGCCGTTCGGCGCCGCGGCCGCCGAGCTGAGCCGGCGCCGGATGGCGAAGGGCTGGCGCCTGCTGGCCTGGCCGGTGTTCGCGCTCTCGGCCGTGCTCCTGGTGGTCCAGCTGCCGATCTACCCGGAGAGCAAGGTGCGCGGCATGCCCGAGTCGTGGAACGGCGTCCCGCTCGGCTCGACGTTCGCGGGCGGCGAGCTGCCGCAGCGGGACGTCGGCCTCCGCGCGGGTCAGGCCTACGCCGCGCTGCCGCCCGAGGTGCGCGAGCGCACCGCGGTCTTCGCCGAGATCTACCCGTTCGCCGCGGCGACCGATTACTACGGCCGCGGCTACGGCATCGAGCAGGTCTACAGCGGACACCGGGGGTATTGGTACTTCGGTATGCCGTCGGACACCAAGGACAAGGTCCTCGTGGTCAACCCGAGCCGCTCGGAGGGCAAGCGGGACCAGCTCGCGCCGTACTTCCGCAGCAGCCGCGAGGTGGCCGCCGGGCTGCTGACGTTGTACGAGGGCCGTGAGCGGCCGTGGAGTGAGATCTGGCCGCAGGTGCGGAACAGCTGATCACCGGGCCGGGCTTGGTGCCGGCGGCGTCGAACGCGCCGCCGGCACCCAGCCCGGCCCACCATCGCCGCTTCGATGGCTCAGCGGGCCGGCGCGGCCAGGCGGGCTTCCACGACGTCCGCGGCGCGCGCGGCTCCGCCCGCGTTCCGCGTCGCCTCGCGCAGGCGCTCGACGTTCTCCCCCACCGACTCGTCGCTCGCCACCGCCAGCACGGCGTCGCGCAGGGACTCCGCGTCCGCTTCCGCCGGGTCGAGCAGGCGGCCGGCGCCGAGTTCCACCGCGCGGCGGGCGACGAAGTGCTCCTCCGGGGTTCCTGGGACCAGGACTTGCCGCACGCCCGCGTGCATCGCCCGCATGACGCTGCTCATCCCGGCGTGGGAAAGCAGCACCGTGGCGTGCGGCAGCACCTCCGTGTGCGGCAGCCAGCGGTACGCCGTCGCGTTCGCGGGGAGCGGGCCGAGGTCGGCCGGGTCGAGGCCGCCGCCGAGGGTCAGGACCACGCGCCACGGCAGCCCTTCGAACGCCTTGGCGCAGCGGGTGAAGAAGCCCGCGTCCCGGTTCTTCTCCGAGCCGAGGGACACCACCACGAGCGGGTCGTCGCCGTCCGGTGGCTGCCACGATCGCTCGCCCGCGGGCACGTCCTCCACGCAGGGGCCGACGAACGCGTGCCGCTCGTCGAAGCTTTCGTGCTCCAGCTGGAACTCCTCGGGGAGGAACACCAGGTTGCTGCTTTCGCACGGGGCGTGGAACTCCTCCATCGGCAGGTCGGCCAGGCCGTGGCTGGCCAGCAGCTCGCCCATCCACGCGAAGAACTCCGAGAAGGCGGGGTGCGAGGCGTCCAGCTCCGGCGCGAACTCCGCCCCGACCAGCGGGCCGAGCTGGAACTTCTCGTTGGCCGCGAACGTCGGGTACAGCTGGATCGCCGGGCGCTGCCACTTCGCGGCCAGCACCCGGCCGGCGGCGTACGTGCTCGAGTCGTAGAGCAGCAGATCGGGCACCTCGCGGCCGGTGAAGAACGACTCGACCGGCGGGATGGTCGCCATCGCCTCCAGCATCGCGCGCAGCGGTTCGCGGGCCAGGTAGTCGGCGTCGAACACCTCCGGCAGCGGCCGTCCCGCCAGCGCCGAGACGTACGGCAGCACCTCGGCGCCCGCCGCCTCCGTCTCGGCGGCGAAGCGCGGGGTGGTCGGCATCGTCACCCGGTGGCCGCGCCGGACCAGCTCGCGCACCACCGGCAGCACCGGGTTCACGTGCCCGTACCCCGGGAACGGCCACACCAGCAGGTGCTTGCCGTCGTTGTCCTTCATCGCGCTGTCCTTTCCGCTGAGGAGAGTTCGCCCGGCGGCACCGTGAGGTCGGCGGGCAGGTGCCCGGCGAGCCAGTCCCGCATCACTTCGGCGGTGCCGGCGGCCAGCGACTCGACCATCGTGAAGTGGTCGCCGGGCACTTCGAGCACCGTGTGCGCTTCCTTCCAGGTGGGCTGCCACGGCTTGGCGCCGTCCGGATCCGGCTCCGGTTCACCCATCGCGTCCGCCGCGCGCAGGAAGAGGATCGGCGCGGCGGGCTCGCCCGGCGTCCACTCCCCGCTGATCCGGAAGTACCAGTCCATCGAGGTGAGCCGGGTGCTGTCCATCCGGCCCGCGATGTCCTCACGGGACAGCAGGCCGGCCATCATCTCCGGCCCCGAGACGCCGAGCGCGGCGGTGTCGTCCGGCCGGAAGCTGTCCATCATCACGATCGCCGCCGGGCGCAGGCCGAGCCGTTCGAGGTAGCACGCCGTCGCGTGCGCCATGAGGCCGCCCGCCGAGTGTCCGAAGAGGACGAAGGCGCCGTCTTCGACGAGCGGCCGCGTCGCCTCGCCGAGCACTTCGGCCGCCGCTTCGATCGACGTCGGCAGGCTCTCCCCCTTCGCGAACCCGGGGTTCGGGAAGGCGTGCAGCTCGTGCGTGCCGCGGAAGGCGGCCGCCATGCGGGCGTACTGGTGCACGCCGCCGAGTCCCGCGTAGGACGAGAACGCGATCAGCTTCGCCGGTGACGGCCCGCGCGAGAGCGTCACGTGCTTCGGGATCCTCGTGGCCTCCGCCGCCGTGGAGAACGTGGAGCGCAGCTTCGAGACGGCCCGCAGCATCTCCCACGTCTCGTGCTCCTTGCCCTGCTCGATGCCGAGCCGGAACAGGTCGCTGAGCGTCTCGCCGTCGTCGGCCGCTGCCGCGGTGGCGCCGGCCGGTGCGGTGGCGCCGGCCGGCGTGACGGTGCCGAGCGCGTCCGCGAGCTGGTCGAGCAGGAACTCCGCAAGGTCGGTCGGCACCGGGTGGTCGAAGACGAGCGAGGCGGGCAGCCGGAGCCCGGTCGCGGCGGCCAGCCCGTTGCGCAGCTCGACGGAGGTGAGCGAGTCGAAGCCGAGCTCGGCGAGCCCGCGGTCCGGTTCGATCGCGTCGGGCCCGGCGAAGCCCAGCACGGCCGCCGCGTAGGACCGGACGAGCCGCACGGTCTCGTCGAGGCGTCCGGCGGGCGGGAGCGCGGCCAGCCGCGTGACCAGTTCCCCGCTGTCGGCCTCGGCCGCCGCCCCGGCCACCCGGCGGGTGACCGGGGCCAGGGCCCGGAACACCTTCGGCAGCGTCTCCCCCTGGGTGCGCAGCGCGGCCAGGTCGAGCGCCACCGGGGCGAGCACGGGTTCTCCCGCGCCGAGGGCGACGTCGAGCAGCCGCAGGCCCTCCCCGGTGGGCAGCGGGGCGACCGCGCCGCCGCCGACCCGGGCCTGGCCCACCTGCTCGGGCGTGCGGCCCGCCTCGACCGACCGGGCCCACAGGCCCCAGTCGAGCGCGAGGGCGGGCAGTCCCCGCGAACGGCGGTGGTGCGCGAGCGCGTCGAGGAACGCGTTCGCGGCGGCGTAGTTGCCCTGCCCGGGCAGGCCGAGCACGCCCGCGACCGAGGAGAAGAGCACGAACGCCGCTAGCTCCCGGTCGGCGGTCAGGTCGTGCAGGTTGAGCGCGACGTCGACCTTCGAGCGCAGCACCGTGTCCATGCGCTCGGGGGTCAGCGACCCGATCGTGCCGTCGTCCATCACCACGGCCACGTGCAGCACCGCGGTCAGCGGGTGCGCCTCGGGGATGCCGTCGAGGACCGCGCGGAGCGAGTCGCGGTCGGTCGCGTCGCACGCGGCGACGGTGACTTCGGCGCCGAGCTCGGCGAGTTCCGCGACCGTCTCGGCGACGCCGTCGGCGTCGGGACCGCGCCGGCTGGTCAGCAGCAGCCGGTGCGCGCCCCGCTCGGTGACGAGGTGCCGGGCGACGCTCCGGCCGAGCGTGCCCGTGCCGCCCACGATCAGCACCGTGCCGTCGGGGTCCCACTTCGCGGGCTCGGCCTCGGCGACGGCCACCCGGGCCAGCCGCGCGACGCTCGTGGCACCCGCGCGGACCGCCAGCTGGGGTTCGCCCGCCGACGCGGCCGCGGGCAGCGCGGCGAGCGAGGCGGGGTCGTCGTCGTGGTCGATCAGGACGATGCGGCCGGGGTTCTCCCACTGGGCGGTCCGCACGAGCCCCCAGACGGCCGCACCCGCGAGGTCCGTGACGGCCTCGCCCGCGGTGGTGACCGCGCCCGACGTGACGACGACGAGCCGGGTCGAGGCCAGCCGGTCCTCGGCGAGCCAGTCCTGGAGCACCGCCAGCACCCGGTTGGCCGTCGCCCGGACCGCGTCGGCGGTCGCACCGGGCGCGACCGGCAGCACCACGGTCCGCACGCCCGCGACACCGGACTCGACGACCTCGCCGAGCGCGGCGACGTCCGGATAGGACTCGATGGTGCGCCGCCCCCGCCCGGCCTCGTCGAGGCGGTCGCGCAGGGCGGGCTCGTCGTCGCCGAGCACCACCCAGATCCCGTCGTCGGCCGGGTCGGCGACGACGGACGGCGACCACTCCAGCCGGAACAGCGAGTCGTGGTGGACCGCGCTCGCCGCCGCGATCGCGTCGGCCGGCATCGGCCGGAAGGCCAGCGAGCCGACGGTCAGCACCGGCGCGCCCGCCTCGTCGACCGCGTCGATCGCGACGCTGTCCGCGCCGGCGGAAGCCAGCCGCACGCGCAGCACCGAGGCACCGGCGGCGTGCAGGGCCACCCCCGACCACGAGAACGGGAACATGGCCGCGCCGTCCTCGCCGATCCGCACGACGCCGAGGCCGAGCGTGTGCAGCGCGGCGTCGAGCAACGCGGGGTGCAGGCCGTACCGGTCGGCCTCGCCGCCGTCGGGCAGCGCGACCTCGGCGAGCACCACGTCGCCCTGCCGCCACGCGGCGCGCAGGCCGCGGAACGCGGGCCCGTAGGCGTAGAAGCCCGCGGCGTCGTCGCCGTAGAAGCCGTCGAGCGCAATCGGCTCGGCGCCCGCCGGAGGCCACTCGCCGCCGAACGGTTCGGACGGCCCGGCGGTGGCTCCGGCGGCCAGCAGCCCGCTCACGTGCCGGGTCCACGGCTGCTCCTCCGGCGCCCCGTCCGGTCGCGAGTGGACGGTGACCGGACGGCGGCCGGACGCGTCGGCCGGTTCGACCCGCACCTGGACGGCCACCCCGCCGCGCGCGGGCAGCACGAGCGGCGCCTCGAACACGAGCTCGTCCACGGTGTCGCAACCGGCCTCGTCGCCCGCGCGGATCGCCAGCTCCACGAACACCGTGGCCGGCACCAGGTTCGTGCCGGCGACGACGTGGTCGGCGAGCCAGGACTGGGTGTTCGCCGAGAGCCGTCCGGTGAACAGGTACCCCGCGGAGCCCGCCAGCGACACCCCGGCACCGAGCAGCGGGTGCTTCGCGGCCGCCAGCCCGAGCGAGACCGGGTCGCCGCCGCCGAAGTCCGGCGCCTTCGGCCAGAACCGCTCGGGGCGGAAGGCGTAGGTCGGCAGCTCGACCGGCCGCGCGTCGTACGGGGCGAAGAAGCGCGGCCAGGTCACGGCCCCGCCCCGGGTGTGCCACTCGGCCAGCGAAGTGTGGAACCGGTCGAGCCCGCCGTCGTCGCGGCGCAGCGTGCCGGTCACCGCGCCCCGCCTGCCCGCGTCGTCCAGCGTTTCCTGGATCGCCGCCGACAGCACCGGGTGCGGGCTGACCTCGACGAACGCCGGGTAGCCCGCGTCCGCGAGCGCGCGAACGGCCGTCGCGAACCGCACCGGCTCGCGCAGGTTCGTGTACCAGTACGCGGCGTCGAGCTCCGCGCCGCCGACCCAGTCGCCGGTGACGCTCGAAAGCATCGGGATCGCGCTCTCGCGCGGCCGCACCGGGGCCAGCACCTCGGCGAGCACGGCTTCGATCCGTTCCACCTGCGCCGAGTGGGACGCGTAGTCGACCGCGATCCGCTTGGCGCGCACCCCGTCGGCGTCCAGGGCCGCGACCAGCTCGTCGATCGCGTCGCGCTCCCCCGCCACCACGACCGCCGAAGGCCCGTTGACCACCGCGACGGAGACCCGTGGTGCCCACGGTGCGATGCGGCGCCGGGCCTCCTCCTCCGGCAGGCCGATCGACGCCATGCCGCCGTGCCCGGACAGCCCGGCTTCGATGGCCTGGCTGCGGCGCACGACGATCGTCGCGGCGTCCTCCAGCGACAGCGCCCCGGCGACGCAGGCGGCGGCGATCTCGCCTTGCGAGTGCCCGACGACGGCGTCCGGCTCGACGCCGGCCGCCCGCCACAGGGCGGCGAGCGAGACCATGACGGCGAACGAGACCGGCTGGACGACGTCGACCCGCTCGAGCGAGGGCGCGTCCGGCTCGCCGCGCAGGACGTCGACGAGCGACCAGTCGACGAGGCCGGCGAAGGCGAGCGCGCATTCCGAAATCCGCTCGGCGAAGACGGGCGAGGCGTCGAGCAGCTCGGCGCCCATCCCGGCCCACTGCGCGCCCTGGCCCGGGAACACGAAGGCGGTCTTGCCGCCCGGCACCGCTTCCGCGCGCACGAGGTTGCTCGCCGCCGTCCCGTCGGCGAGGGCGGCGAGCCCGGCCCGGAACCCGGCGGCGTCGCCGGCCGTCACCGCGGCGCGGTGCTGGAACACCGCGCGCCGCGTCGCCAGGGTGTAGCCGACGTCGGCGAGGTCGACCTCCCCGTTTTCGTCCACATAGGACAGAAGCCGGGCGGCTTGTCCGCGCAGCGCGTCCGCCGTCTTGGCCGAGAGCACCCACGGCAGCGCCACACGGGCGCGCGGTGCGCGGGCCGCGGGCTCGCCCGGTTCGGGCTCTTCGAGGATCACGTGCGCGTTGGTGCCGCTGATGCCGAAGGACGACACCGCCGCGCGGCGGGGCCTTCCGCGGCGTTCCCAGGCCACCGGTTCGGTCAGCAGCCGGACGTGGCCCGCGGACCAGTCGACCTGGGGTGTCGGGGCGTCGACGTGCATGGTCTTCGGCAGCAGGCCGTGCCGCATGGCGAGGATCATCTTGATGATGCCCGCCGCGCCCGCCGCCGCCTGGGTGTGGCCGAGGTTGGACTTGACCGAGCCGAGCCAGAGCGGCCGGTCCTCGGGGTGGTCCTGCCCGTAGGTGGCCAGCAGCGCCTGCGCCTCGATCGGGTCGCCGAGCCGGGTGCCGGTCCCGTGGGCCTCCACGACGTCGACCTCGGCGCCGTCGAGGTCCGCGTCGGCGAGCGCCTGCCGGATGACCCGCTGCTGGGACGGCCCGTTCGGGGCGGTCAGGCCGTTCGACGCGCCGTCCTGGTTGACCGCCGTGCCGCGCACGATCGCCAGGACGGGGTAACCGGCCTCGAGCGCGTCCGAGAGCCGGGCGACGAGCAGCATGCCGAGGCCCTCGCCCCAGCCGGTGCCGTCGGCCGAAGCCGCGAACGATTTCGACCGGCCGCTGGCCGAGAGCGCGCGCTGCCTGCTGTAGTCGATGAAGGTGCTCGGCGTCGACATGACCGTCACGCCGCCGGCGAGCGCGAGCGAACAGTCGCCGCGGCGCAGGGCCTGCGCGGCGAGGTGCAGGGTGACCAGCGACGACGAGCACGCCGTGTCGATGGTGACGGCGGGCCCTTCCAGGCCGAGCACGTAGGACACCCGGCCGGAGGCGACGCTGCCCGAGGTGCCGGTGCCGACGTACCCCTCGGCGCCGTCGGGGAGCAGGAACAGCTGGGCGCCGTAGTCGTGGTACATCACGCCGGTGTAGACGCCGGTTTCGCTGCCCTTCAGCGACGTCGGGTCGATCCCGGCCGACTCGATCGCTTCCCAGCAGCCTTCCAGCAGCAGCCGCTGCTGCGGGTCCATGGCGAGGGCCTCGCGCGGGCTGATGCCGAAGAACGCGGCGTCGAACTCCGCGGCGTCGTGGAGGAACCCGCCCTCCCGCACGTAGCTGGAGCCGGCCTGGTCCGGATCGGCGGCGAACAGCGCCTCCAGGTTCCACCCCCGGTCCAGCGGCATCGGCGAAATCCCGTCGCCGCCGGCCTCGACCAGCGACCACAGGTCGTCGGGGTTGCGCACGCCGCCGGGGTACCGGCAGCTCATCCCGATGATCGCGATCGGCTCGTCGCCGGATGCCCGGGCCGTGCGCGTGCGCGTCCGCGCCGGGGCCTCGCCGAAAACGCGTTCGAGCAAGTGGTCGGCGAGCACGACCGGGTTCGGGTAGTCGAAGATCAGGGTGGCGGGCAGGCGCAGCCCGGTCGCCGCCGCGAGCCCGTTGCGGAGTTCGAGCGCCGTCAACGAGTCGAAGCCCAGCTCGCGGAACGCCCGGCCGGGCTCGACGCCGGTCGCGTCGGGGTGCCCCAGCACGGCGGCGGCCTGCGCGCGGACCAGCTCGACGACCGCGTCCCGCCGCTCGTCCGGGGCCAGCTCGGCGAGCCGTTCGCCGAGCGCGGTGGCGGATCCCCGCCGGGCCGCGGCGCCGGCGCTGCGACGGCGGACGGCGGGCACCAGCGCCCGCCAGACCGGCGCGAGGGCGTCGCCGATCCCGCGCAGCGCGGGCAGGTCGAGCCGCATCGGCACGTGCAGGGCGCTCGGCGCCGCCATGGCCGCGTCGAACAGCGCGCGGCCCTCGGCGGCGGACAGCGGCAGCACCCCACCGCGGGCGATCCGGGAGCGGTCCGCGTCGTCGAGCCCGCCGGTCATCGCGCCGGCCTCGTTCCACAGCCCCCACGCCAGCGACCGGCCGGGCAGGCCCGAAGCCGCGCGGTGGGCCATCAGCGCGTCGAGGAACGCGTTCGCGGCGGCGTAGTTGCCCTGCCCGGCGGCGCCGACGACACCGGAGATCGAGGAGAACACCACGAACTGGCGCAGGTCCATCTCGCGGGTCAGCTCGTGCAGCCACCACGCGGCGTCCGCCTTCGGCCGCAGCACGGTGGCGAGCCGGTCCGGGGTCAGCGCTTCGACGATGCCGTCGTCCAGGACCCCGGCCAGGTGCACGACGGAGCTGGGCCGGGCGGACGCGAGCAGCTCGGCCAGCGCGTCCGGATCGGCCACGTCACAGGCGACGACTTCGGCGTGGGCACCGAGTTCGGTGAGCTCGGCGACGAGCTCGGCCGCTCCCTCGGCGGCGAGGCCGCGGCGGCCGGCGAGCAGGAGCTTGCGGACGCCGTGCGCCGTCACCAAGTGCCGGGCGAAGACCCCGCCGAGGGCTCCGGTGCCGCCGGTGACGAGCACGGCCCCGTCGCCCCAGTCCACAGTGGACTCCGGGGCCGGCGGGGCGCCGCGGACGAACCGCGGCGCGCGGAGCACGCCGTCGCGCACGGCCAGCTGGGGCTCGCCGGTGCCGAGCGCGGCCGCCAGCACGGCGTCACCGGCGTCACCGGCGTCCTCGCTGCCGTCGGTGTCGAGGAGCACGAACCGGCCGGGGTTCTCCGTTTGCGCCGAGCGCACCAGGCCCCACACCGTCGCGGCGGCGGGATCGGTGACGCCGGAACCGGCCGCGACCGCTCCCCGGGTGCGGAAGACGAGCCGGGACGCGGCGAACCGCGGGTCGGCGAGCCACGCCTGCACGAGGCCGAGCGCCTGGGCGGCCAGCGCGTGGGCCCGCCCCGGCAGTTCGCCGTCGGCCGCCGGGGACACCAGCACGTGCTCGGGCACCGTGGCGCCGTCGTCGATCCGCGCGGCCAGCTCGGTCAGGTCGGTCAGCTCGGCCCCGGCCAGCTCGGTCCAGCCGGCCTTCGCCCCGGCCGGGACGTCCGGCCAGGCGAGCTCGAACAGCGACTCGGTCCCACCGGCCTGCCCCGGTTCCGCGGGGCCCCCGCGCAAGGTCAGCGACTCCACGGTCAGCACCGGCGCACCCGCCGGGTCCGTCACGTGCAGCACGACCGCGTCCTCGGTGGCGGCGGGGCTCAGCCGCACGCGCAGCGAGGCCGCGCCCGCCGCGTGCAGCTCGACGCCGGTCCAGGAGAACGGCAGCACGGTGGTCCCGGACGCGGCGCCGGGCAGCGCCGCGCCGGAGCCGACGCCGAGCGCGTGGAGCCCGGCGTCGAGCAGCGCCGGGTGCAGCCCGAAGCGGCCGGCCTCCGCCGCCGCGTCCTCGGGCAGGGAGACTTCGGCGAAGAGCTCGTCACCGCGCCGCCACACCGCGGTGAGTCCCTGGAACACCGGCCCGTAGGCCAATCCCGCGGCGGCCAGCTTGCCGTAGGCGTCGGTCAGCTCGACCCGGGTCGCGTCTTCCGGCGGCCACGCGGTGTCCTGGTCGATCCCGGCCGCGGCGCCGGTGCCGAGCACGCCGGTCGCGTGCCGGGTCCACGGTGCGTCGGCGCCCTCGTCCTCGGGCTGGGAATGGACGCTGATCGCCCGCGCGCCCGCGTCATCGGCGTCGCCGACGACGACCTGCAGCCGGACCCCGCCGCGTTCGGGCAACGCCAGCGGCACGGCGAGGGTGAGCTCCTCCACGTGCGTGCAGCCGAACTCGTCGCCCGCGCGCACCGCCAGCTCGAGGAACGCCGTGCCGGGCACCAGGATCGTGCCGGCGACGACGTGGTCGGCCAGCCACGGCTGGGTGCGCGTCGACAGCCGTCCGGTGAACACCGCACCGCCGGCCCCCGCGAGCCCGACCACCGCGCCCAGCAGCGGGTGCTCGGCGCCGCTCAGCCCGGCGTAGCGCATCCCGTCACTCCCGCCGGGCAGCACGACGTCCGGCCAGTAGCGGCTGCGCTGGAACGGGTAGGTCGGCAGGTCGGCCCGGCGCGCGCCGCGCCCGGCGAAGACCGCGGCCCAGTCCGGCGAGACACCGGCGGCGTGCAGGACCCCCACCGCGGTGGTCAGCGCCTCGGCCTCGTCGCGGTCCCGGCGCAGGACCGGGATCACCACGCCGTCGCCGTCCAGGCACTCCTGCGCCATCGGGGTGAGCACGGCGTCCGGGCCGAGCTCCACGAACCGGGTGGCACCCAGCGCCCGCAGCGAGCGGACGGCGTCGTGGAAGCGCACCTCGCGGCGCACCTGCCGGACCCAGTACTCGGCGGTGCTCAGCTCGCCCGGCTTCGCCGCTTCCCCCGTCACCGTCGAGACGACCGTGATCGATGGGTCCTGATAGGACAGTCCTTCGGCGACGGCCGCGTACTCCGCCAGCATCGGTTCCATCCGCGGCGAGTGGAACGCGTGGCTGACCCGCAGCCGCCGGGTCTTGCGGCCCTGCCGCTCGAACTGCGCGGCGACGTCGAGCACGGCCGGCTCGTCACCGGACAGCACGACCGACGCGGGCCCGTTGACCGCCGCCAGGGAGACACCGCCGGTGAGCAGCGGCGCGACCTCCGCCTCGGTGGCCGCGACGGCGACCATCGCGCCACCGGCGGGCAGCTGCTGCATGAGCCGGCCGCGCGCGGCGACGAGCACGGCGGCGTCTTCGAGCGAGAGGACACCGGCGACGTGCGCGGCGGCGAGCTCGCCGATCGAGTGTCCCGCGACCAGGTCGGGGGCCAGCCCCCAACGGCCGAGGAACCGGTACAGCGCGACCTCCACCGCGAACAGCGCGGGCTGGGTGTACTCGGTCCGCTCCAGCACCTCGGCCCCGGCGCCGAGCAGCTCCCGCAGCGGCCGGTCGAGGTGGCGGTCCAGCTCGGCGCCCACCCGGTCGAGCTCCTCGGCGAACGCGGGGAACGCCGCGGCGAGACCGGCGGCCATCCCCGTCCGCTGGGCACCCTGCCCGGAGAACAGGAACGCCGTGCGCCCTTCGGTGGCCACCCCGGTGAGCACCCCGGGCGCCCGCTCGCCCGCGGCGAGCGCGTCGAGGCCGCGCAGGGCGGTCTCGACGTCGTCGGCGAGCAGGACGGCACGGTGCTCGAAGGCGGAGCGGGAGGTGGCCAGCGAGTAGGCCACGTCGACGGCGGCGGGCTTCGTGGCCGAGGCGAGCAGCTCGCGCAGCCGCCGGGCCTGGGCCCGCAACGCCGCGTCGGTGCGGCCCGACAGCGGCCACGGCGTCGGCGCGTGCACCCGGACCGGCTCCGGCGCGGTTTCGTCGGGCCGGGGCGCCTCCTCGATGATCAGGTGCGCGTTCGTGCCGCTGACCCCGAACGCCGAGACCCCGGCCCGGCGCTTCTCCCCGGTCCACGGCTGAGGCTCGGTCAGCAGGCGCACGTCACCCGCCGTCCAGTCGACCCGGCTCGACGGCCGGTCGGCGTGCAGCGTCTTCGGCAGCTCGCCGTGCTGGAGCGCCAGCACGACCTTCAGCACGCCCGCGACACCCGCCGCCGCCTGCGTGTGGCCGAGGTTCGACTTGATCGAGCCCAGCCACAGCGGGCGGTCGCGGTCCTTCCCGTAGGTGGCCAGCAGCGCCTGGGCCTCGATCGGGTCGCCGAGCGAGGTGCCCGTTCCGTGCGCCTCGACGGCGTCCACATCGGACGGGGAGAGCCCGGCGTCGGCGAGCGCCTGCCGGATGACCCGTTGCTGCGACGGGCCGTTCGGCGCGGTCAGGCCGTTCGAGGCACCGTCGGAGTTGATCGCCGAACCCCGCACCACCGCGAGCACCGGGTGGCCGTTGCGCCGCGCGTCGGAAAGCCGTTCCAGCAGCAGCATCCCGGCGCCCTCGCTCCAACCGACACCGTCGGCGGAGTCGGAGAACGCCTTGCAGCGGCCGTCGGCGGCCAGCCCGCGCTGGCGGCTGAAGGCGATGAACGCCCCCGGCGTCGCCATCACGGTCACGCCGCCGGCCAGCGAGAGCCGGCACTCACCGGCCCGGAGGGCCTGCGCCGCGAGGTGCACCGAGACCAGCGAAGACGAGCACGCCGTGTCGACGGTCAGCGTGGGGCCTTCGAGCCCGAGCGCGTATGCGATGCGCCCCGACAGCACGCTGGCCGAGCTGCCGGTGCCGAGGTAGGCCTCGGTGTCGGGGGCCAGCGCCGCGAGCCCGCCGTAGTCCTGCCCGTTGGTCCCGGCGAAGACCCCGACCTGGCCGCCGCGCAGGGAGGCGGGATCGATGCCGGCGCGTTCGATCGCCTCCCACGACGTCTCCAGCAACAGCCGCTGCTGCGGGTCCATCGCCAGCGCCTCGCGCGGCGAGATGCCGAAGAACGCCGGGTCGAACTCGCCCGCCGCGTCGAGGAAGCCGCCCTCGGCGACGTAGCTCGTCCCCGGCTTGTCGGGATCGGGGTCGTAGAGCGAATCGAGGGCCCAGCCGCGGTCGGCGGGGAACTCCGCCATCACGTCGACGCCGCCGGACAGCAGGTCCCACAGCCGCTCCGGGGTGTCGGCGCCGTGCGGGAAGCGGCAGCTCATCCCGACGATGGCGACCGGCTCCGGCAGGGCCGCCTCGGCTTCGCTCAGCCGCTGCCGGGTCTGGTGGAGGTCGGCCGTCACCCGCTTGAGGTAGTCGAGGAGCTTGTCCTGGTCCGCCATCCTGGTTTCTCCGGTTCGTCGTCTCGCTGGCTGAAATGGCTCTTCGGACCGGCCTCAGCCGAGGCCGAGCTCCTGGTCGATGAAGGCGAAGACCTCGTCCGAGGTCGCCGTCTGCAGCTGTTCCGCGACCTCGGTCCCGCGTTCGCCGTGCTGTGCGTCGCCGAGCTGCTTCACGAGGGCCTGCAGGCGGGCGGTGAGGCGGGTGCCCGCGAGCTGCTCGACCGGCAGCGCGGCCACGGCGCTTTCCAGCCGGTCCAGCTCGGCCAGTACCGGCACGACCTCGGCCTCGCCGTCGGCGAACAGCTCGCCGCGCAGCCGCTGCGCCAGCGCGGCGGGGTTCGCGTGGTCGAACACGACGGTCGCCGGCAGCGCGACGCCGGTGATCGCGACGAGCACGTTGCGCAGCTCCACCGCGGTGAGCGAGTCGAAACCGAGGTCCGAGAACGCCTTCCCCGGCTCGATCGCGCTCGCGCCCTCGTGCCCGAGCACCTGCGCGGCCTGCCCGCGCACGAGCTCGAGCATGGCGTTGGCCCGGTCGCCGTCCGGCAGCGCCGCCAGCCGGGCCTTGAAGTCCGACGACGAGCTCTCCGGTTCCGCGGCGGAGGCGCGCCGGGCTTCGGGGATTTCGTCGAACAGCCGGCTCGGCCGCAGCGCCGTGAACCCGGGCGCGAAGCTTTCCCAATCCACGTCGGCCACCACCAGGCACGCGTCGGGCCGCGCGGCGGCGCGCGCCATCGCGATCATGGCCGTGCGCGGCGGCAGCGCCCGCACGCCGCCCCGGCGCTGCCGGCTCGCCACCGTCTCGCCCGCGGCCATGCCCGCCTCGGCCCACGGCCCCCACGCGATGGAGGTGGCGGGGAGGCCGGCCGCGCGGCGCTGCTCGGCCAGCGCGTCGAGCGCGCTGTTCGCGGCGACGTAGTTGCCCTGGCCCGCCGCGCCGATCGTGCCCGCGAAGGAGGAGAACAGCACGAAGGCCGCGAGGTCCCGGTCGCGGGTGAGCTCATCCAGATGCCCGGCGGAGTCCACTTTGGCCGCGAGCACGGCGGCGAGCCGGTCCGGGGTCAGCGAGTCGAGCACGCCGTCGTCGAGGACGCCCGCGGCGTGCACCACCGCCGTCAGCGGGTACTCCTCCGGGATCTCCGCGAGCAGCCGCTGCACCGCCTCCCGGTCGGCGACGTCGCACGCGACGACACTGACTCGCGCGCCGAGGTCCGCCAGCTCGGCCACGAGGTCCGCCGCGCCGGGCGCGTTCTCGCCGCTCCGGCTGGCGAGCACGAGGTGCTCCGCTCCCCGGCCCGCCGCCCAGCGGGCGACCTCCGCGCCGAGCGCACCCGTGCCGCCCGTGATGAGCGTGGTGCCCGGCACGGGCCACTCGGCCGCCGGGCCGGCGGGAGCGGCACGCAGCAGCCGCCTGCCGAAGACGCCGGTCGCGCGGATCGCGACCTGGTCCTCGCCGTCGAGGCCGGCCAGCACCCCGGCGAGCTGGTCGGCGCCGCGTTCGTCGAGTATCTCGGGCAGGTCCACGGCGCCGCCCCAGCGGTCCGGCGCCTCCTGGGCCGCGACCCGGCCGAGGCCCTGGACCGCGGCACCGGTCCGGCTGCGCACCGGTTCCGTCGCGTCGACCGACACCGCGCCCGTGGTCAGGCACCAGAGCGGGGCCGTGACACGCGCGTCCCCGAGCGCCTGCACGAGCGCCAGCGTCACCGCCGGTTCGCCGGTATCGGCCAGCGAGCACAGGGAGACCACGCCGGCGAGCTCCGGCTCGGCCGAGGCGGCCGCGCGCACCTGCTCGGCGAGCGCGGCGCGGTCCGCGCCCGGTTCGATCTCGACCGGCACACAGTGACCGAGCCGCTGTTCGAGGGCCTTCCGGACGGTCGTGGCGCCGTCGTCGGCCCGCACGGGCAGCACCAGCAGCCAGGTCCCGGCCGGGGCGGGGCGGGCGGCCGTCTCGATCCGCCGCCACCCGACCCGGTAGCTCCACGAGTCCACAGTGGACTTCTCGGTGTGCTCGCGCCGCCAGGCCGACAGCGCGGGCAGCAGCGACCCGAGCGTGGTTTCGCCGTCGACGGACAGGGTTTCGGCGAGCGCGTCGAGGTCCTCGCGCTCGACGGCCGCCCAGAACTGCGCGTCGACGCCGTTCGACGGGGCGGCCGCGGCCGCCCTCGCCGCGTCGAACCGAGGCCAGTAGTGCCGTCGCTGGAAGGCGTAGCCGGGCAGCGCGACCCGGCGCGCGCCGGTGAACAGCCGCGTCCAGTCGATCCGGTGTCCGGTGACGTGGAGCGCCGCGAGCGCCGTCAGCACGCTCTCCGGCTCGGGCCCGCCGTTCTTGCGCAGGACCGCGGCCATCGTGGCGTCGGCCGACTCGGCGGCCATCGCCGCGAGCACGCCGTCGGGGCCGAGTTCGAGGAACCGGGTGACCCCCTTCCCGGCGAGGAAGGTGATCCCGTCGTGGAACCGCACCGCCTGCCGGACGTGCCGGACCCAGTAGTCCGGCGAGGTCAGTTCGCCCGCCGCGGCGAGGGTGCCGGTCACGTTGGACACGACGGGAATCGACGGCTCGTGGTAGGTCAGCTCCGCCGCGACGCGCCGGAACTCGGCGAGCATCGGCTCCATCCGCGGCGAGTGGAACGCGTGGCTGACCGTCAGCCGGCGCGTCTTCCGCTCGTCCCGGAACCGCGCGGCGACCGCCTCGACGGCGTCCTCGTCGCCGGAAACCACGACCGAGGCGGGCCCGTTCACCGCCGCGATCGACACCCCTTCGGTGAGCAGCGGGGTGATTTCGGCCTCGCTCGCCTGGATCGCCACCATCGCGCCGCCGGGCGGCAGGGCCTGCATCAGCCGTCCCCGCGCGCCGACGAGCCGGCAGGCGTCGGCCAGCGAGAGCACGCCGGCCACGTGGGCCGCCGCGAGCTCGCCGATCGAGTGGCCGAGCAGGTGGTCCGGCGTGACGCCCCACGACTCCAGCAGCCGGAACAGCGCGACTTCGAGCGCGAACAGCGCGGCCTGCGTGTACCGCGTCCGGTCGAGCAGCCCGGTGTCACCGAACATCACCTCACGCAGCGGGTGGTCCAGTTCGGGGTCCAGGTGCGCGCACACCGCGTCCAGCGCCTCGGCGAACACGGGGAACGCCCCGGCCAGCTCCCGGCCCGCGCCGGCCCGCTGCGCGCCCTGTCCCGAGAACAGGAACGCCGAGCGGCCTTCCGCGACCTCTCCGGTGACACCGCCCCGGCCGCCCTCGGCGAGCGCCGTCAGCCCGGCCAGCGCGGCGGCCCGGTCGGCCGCGAGCACCACGGCCCGGTGTTCGAGCGACGCCCGGCCGGTGAGCAGCGACCAGCCGATGTCGGCAAGCTCCGCTTCCGTGCGGGACTCCACGACGCCGGCGAGCGCCCGCGCCTGGGCGCGCAGCGCGTCGGCACCGCGCGCCGAGAGCACGAGGGGCACCGCGCCGCCGTCGACGACGGGCTCGGCGTCCCGCGCCGGGGCCGGTTCGGTGTCCTCCTCGATGATGACGTGGGCGTTGGTGCCGCTGAGGCCGAAGGAGGAAATGCCGGCGCGGCGGGGACGATCGCCCCCGGTCCACGGCACCGGTTCGGTCGCCAGCGCGACTCGGCCCGCGGTCCAGTCCACGTGCGACGTCGGGGAGTCGACGTGCAGGGTCCGCGGCAGGACGCCGTGGCGCAGGGCCAGCACCATCTTCAGCACGCCGGCCACCCCGGCGGCCGCCTGCGTGTGCCCGAGGTTCGACTTCACCGACCCGAGCCACAGCGGCCGGTCGCGGTCCTTCCCGTAGGTGGCCAGCAGCGCCTGCGCCTCGATCGGGTCACCGAGCGTGGTGCCCGTCCCGTGCGCCTCGACCGCGTCCACATCGGACGCTTCGAGCCCGGCGGCAGCCAGCGCGTCACGGATCACCCGTTGCTGCGACGGGCCGTTCGGGGCGGTCAGGCCGTTCGACGCGCCGTCGGAATTCACCGCCGAGCCCTTGACGACGGCGAGCACCGGGTGCCCGTTGCGGCGCGCGTCGGACAGGCGCTCGACCAGCAGCAGGCCGACGCCTTCGCCCCAGGCCGTGCCGTCCGCGTCGTCGGAGAACGCCTTCACCCGGCCGTCGGGGGCCAGCCCGCGCTGGCGGCTGAACTCGAGGAACGAGCCCGGCGTCGACATCACCGTCACGCCGCCCGCCAGCGCGAGCGAGCACTCGCCGCGCCGCAGCGACTCACTCGCCCAGTGCAGGGCGACCAGCGACGACGAGCACGCCGTGTCGACGGTGACCGCGGGACCTTCCAGGCCGAGCGTGTACGCCACGCGGCCGGACACGATGCTCGCCGCGTTGCCGGTGCCCGCGTGCCCGGCGGAGTCCTGGTCGGCGTAGGCGAGCAGCATCGGGTAGTCCTGCCCGTTGGTCCCGACGAACACCCCGACCGGGCTGCCCTGCACCGACCGGGGGTCGATCCCGGCGTCTTCGAGCGCCTCCCACGACGCTTCGAGCAGCAGCCGCTGTTGCGGGTCCATCGCCACCGCTTCCCGGGGCGACACCCCGAAGAAGCCCGCGTCGAACTCCGCGGCGCCGTCGAGGAAACCGCCGTGCCGGGTGTACGACGTGCCGGGCCGTTCCCCGTCGGGGTCGTACAGCGCCTCGACGTCCCAGCCGCGGTCCTCGGGGAACGGCGTCATCGCGTCGACGCCGAGGTCCAGCAGCCGCCACAGCGCCTCGGGCGAGTCGGCGCCGCCGGGGAACCGGCAGCTCATCCCGACGATCGCGATCGGCTCGTCGAGCGCGACGGTCCGCGCGGCGCGGGCCGGTTCCGGCGCGCCGCCGAACAGTTCGGCGTGGAGGTGGCCGGCCAGCGCCTGGGCCGTCGGGTGGTCGAAGACCGTCGTCGAGGGCAGGGACAGGCCGGTGGCCGCGCCGAGCGCGTTGCGGAACTCGACGGCGGTCAGCGAGTCGAACCCGAGTTCCTGGAAGGCCCGGGCGGGATCGACGTGTTCGGGGCCCGGGTGGCCGAGTGCGGCCGCGGCGTGGGCGCGCACCAGTTCGAGCACGGCAGCCGGCCGTTCGGCTTCGGGCAGGTCGGCGGGCAACGGGCTCGCGGCGGCCGGTGACCGCTGCCCGGCGACGCGGCGCACCTCCGGGAGCTCGGCGAGCAGCGCGCTCGGCCGGGCGGTGGAGAAGCCGGGCGCGAACCGGGCCCAGTCGACGTCGGCGACCGTCACCGTGACGGCGCCGGTGAGCTGCCCCAGCGCCAGGGTGGCGGCGGCAGGCGGCAGCGGGGTGAGGCCGCCACGGCGCATCCGCTCGGCCCCGTCGGCGGCCATCCCCGACTCGGCCCACGGGCCCCAGGCGATCGAGGTCGCGGGCAGTCCCAGGCCGTGCCGGTGTTCGGCCACGGCGTCCAGATAGGCGTTGGCCGCCGCGTAGCTGCCCTGCCCGGCCGCGCCGACCGTGCCGGCGAACGACGAGAACAGCACGAACGCGTCCAGCTCGAGGCCGAGCTCGGCCGAGACCTCGTGCAGGGTCCGGGCGGCCACGCCCTTCGCCCGCACGACCGCCGCGAGCCGCTCGGGGGTCACGGCGTCCAGCACGCCGTCGTCCAGCACCCCGGCCGCGTGCACGATCGCCGTGACTTCGCTTCCCGCGGACTTCAGCGCGGCTCGGCACTGCTCGGCGTCGGCGACATCGGCGGCGAGCACGCTGACCTCGACGCCGAGGTCCGTCAGTTCTGCCGCCAGTTCCCGGGCTCCGGGCGCGTCCGGTCCCCGGCGGGACAGGAGGGCCACCTTCTCGGCGCCCGCCTCGGCGGCCCACCGCGCGACCCGCGCGCCCAGCGCGCCCGTGCCCCCGGTGATCACCACGGTCCCGCGCGGCCGCCAGGCGCCTTCCTTCGCCGGTGCCGTCCGGATCAGCCGTCGGCCGAGCACACCGGAGTCGCGGACGGCGAGCTGATCTTCATCGTCCTTGTTGGACAGCGCGGCGGCGAGATGCCGCGCCGAGCGGTCGTCGAGTTCCGCCGGCAGGTCGACGAGACCGCCCCATCGCTCGGGGAACTCCAGGGCCGCGACGCGGCCGAGGCCCCAGAGCTGGGCCTGGGCAGGGTCGGTGACGGTGTCCGGCACGGCACCGCGCGTCACGCACCACAGCGGCGCGGTGACACCGGCGTCGCCGAGCGCCTGGATCAGGGTGAGGGTGCCCGCGACCGCGCGGAACCGGTCGGGATCGGGGGTGGCGTCGAGCGCGAGCAACGACAGCACCCCGGCGTACCCGGCCTCCGGGACCGATCGCGCGAGCGATCCACGGTCGGCGGTGTGCGGATCGACCACGATCGTGGTGACGTCGGCGCCACCGTCGGCGAGTGCGCGCAGCACCGCGTCGTGACCGGACGCCGCGGCGGGCACGACGGCCAGCCAGGCGCCGTCGAGCCGTCCGGGTTCCACCGGCAGCGGCTTCCAGGTCGCCCGGTGGCACCACTGGTCCACTTCGGACTGTTCGGTGGGGCCGGCGGTTTCTCCGGGATCCAGCCAGAAGCGCTCGCGCTGGAAAGCGTAGGTCGGCAGCGGGACGCGCGCGGCCGCGCGGCCGGCGAAGAACCGTTCCCAGTCCGGGGACAGCCCGCTCACCTGCAGCCTGCCGACGGCGACCGTGATCGACTCGACGTCGGCGCGGTCCTTGCGCAGCGCCGAGACCAGCGTGCCCTCGACGGACTCCGCCGCCATCGCGGTCAGCACACCGTCCGGGCCGAGCTCCAGGAACCGGGTCACGCCCTGGCCGGCCAGGTACGTCACGCCGTCGTGGAACCGGACGGTGGCCCGCACGTGCCGGACCCAGTACTCCGGCGTGGTCAGGTCTTCCGACGGCGTTCCGGTCACATTGGACACCACCGGGATCGCGGGAGCGTGGTAGGTCAGCGTCTCCGCGACCCGGCGGAACTCGTCCAGCATCGGCTCCATCCGCGCCGAGTGGAACGCGTGGCTCACCGGCAACCGGCGGGTCTTCCGGCCCTCGAACCGCTTGACGACCGCGTCGACCGCGGCCTCGTCACCGGAGAGCACCACCGACGACGGGCCGTTCACCGCCGCGATCGACACCCCCTCGACCAGCAACGGCGAGACCTCGGCCTCCGCGGCCTGCACCGCCACCATCACCCCACCCGAAGGCAGCGCCTGCATCAACCGGCCCCGTGCCGAGACCAGGACACACGCGTCCTCGAGCGAGAGAACACCGGCCACGTGCGCCGCCGCCAGCTCCCCGATCGAATGCCCGACGAGGAAGTCCGGGGTCACGCCCCAGGATTCGACGAGCCGGAACAACGCCACCTCGACGGCGAACAACGCCGCCTGCGTGTGCACGGTCTGATTCAGCAGCTCGGCGTCGTCGCCGAACATCACCGCACGCAGGCCCTCCACGCGGGCACACACGGCGTCCACCGTCTCGGCGAACACGGGGAACGCGTCGTACAGCTCCTGCCCGGCACCGAGCCGCTGCGCGCCCTGGCCGGAGAAGAGAACCGCCGTCTTGCCCGCTTTCCCCTTGCCCGGCGCGACTCCGCGGACCTGGTTCGGCGAGTGGCGACGTCCGGCCAGCGCCGCCAGCTCCGTGCGCAGCCCCGCCCGGTCGGCGCAGACGAGCACGGCCCGGTGCTCGAAGGTCGCCCGCGCGGTGGCCAGCGAATACGCCAGGTCGGTGAGCGTGACGTCCGGATTCTCGTCCACATAGGACAAGAGGCGGGTGGCTTGTGCGGCCAGTGCCTCCTCGCCCCGGGCGGACAGCACCACCGGCACGACCGCCGTCCCCACCTGCGCGGGCTCCGGCTCGGCGACGTCCACCGCGGGTGGTTCCTCGACGATCACGTGGGCGTTCGTGCCGCTGATGCCGAACGACGAGATCCCGGCGCGGCGGACCCGCTCGCCGCCGGGCCACGGCCGCGCCTCGGTGAGCAGCTCGACCGCGCCGGCGGACCAGTCCACCTGCGGGGTCGGCTCGTCGACGTGCAGCGTGCCGGGCAGCAGCCCGTGGCGCAGCGCGAGCACCATCTTCATCACGCCCGCGACGCCGGCCGCCGCCTGGGTGTGCCCGATGTTCGACTTGATCGAGCCCAGCCGCAGCGGCTCCGCGCCCGCGCGGTTGCGGCCGTAGGTCGCCAGCAGCGCGTGCGCCTCGATCGGGTCGCCGAGCGCGGTGCCGGTCCCGTGCGCCTCGACGGCGTCCACATCGGACGCTTCGAGGCCCGCGCTGTCCAGTGCCTCGCGGATGACCTGCTGCTGGGACGGCCCGTTCGGGGCGGTCAGGCCGTTGGACGCACCGTCGGAGTTCACCGCCGAACCCTTGACGACGGCCAGCACCGGGTGGCCGTTCCGCTGCGCGTCCGATAGGCGCTCCAGCAAAAGCAGTCCGGCCCCTTCGGCCCAGCCCGTGCCGTCGGCGGCCGCGGCGAACGGCTTGCAGCGCCCGTCCGCGGCGAGCCCGCGCTGGCGGCTGAACTCGAGGAACATGCCCGGCGTCGACATCACCGTCACGCCGCCCGCCAGCGCCAGCGAACACTCCCCGCGCCGCAGCGACTGCGCCGCCCAGTGCAGCGCGACCAGTGAAGACGAGCACGCGGTGTCCACCGTGATCGCCGGTCCCTTGAGGCCGAGCACGTAGGCGACCCGGCCCGAGGCGATGGCGGTCGAGGTCCCGGTCAGCAGGTGCCCTTCGACGCCTTCGGGCAGGCTGGTCAGCCCGGAGCCGTACCCGGTCGACGCGGCCCCGACGAACACGCCGGTCCGGCTGTTCTTCAGCGTCAGCGGATCGATCCCCGCCCGCTCGAAGGCCTCCCAGGAAATCTCCAGCAGGAGGCGCTGCTGCGGGTCGGTGGCGAGCGCCTCGCGCGGGCTCATCCCGAAGAACGCCGGGTCGAACTGCGCCGCGTCGTACACGAACCCGCCCTCGCGGACGTAGGTCGAGCCGGACCGGCCCGGGTCCTCGTCGTAGAGCGCGGCGGGCCAGTTGCGGTCCAGCGGGAACGAGGAGATGCCGTCGCCGCCGTCGGCGAGCAGCCGCCACAGCTCCTCCGGCGTGCGCACCCCGCCGGGGTAGCGGCAGCTCATCGCCACGATGGCGATCGGCTCCGACTCCTTCTCCTCGACCTCACGCAGCTGTCGATGGGCCTGCCGCAGATCAGCGGTCACCTTCTTGAGGTAGCCGAGCAGCTTGTCCTCGTCCGCCACGTTCGTCACCTTTCTCGCCGGGCACCCTCAGGACCCGAACTCCTTGTCGATCAGGTCGAACAGCTCGTCGGCACTCGCGGCCGCCACGTCGCCGTCTCCGCCGCCGTCCGACGGCGCGCCGCTGCCGCTCCACCGGCCGAGCAGGTCCTCGAGCTTGCGCGTGATCGCCGAGCGCAGCCCGTCGTCGGCGGCGACCCGGGAGAGCAGGCCGCCCAGCTGGTCCAGCTCGCCGAGCGCGCGCTCGGCGGCCGGTTCCTCCTCCGGCACGATCTCGCCGAGCAGGTAGCCCGCGAGCGCGGTCGGGGTCGGGTAGTCGAAGACGAGGGTCGCCGGCAGCCGGAGCCCGGCCGCGGCGCCGAGCCGGTTGCGCAGCTCGACCGAGGTCAGCGAGTCGAAACCGAGCTCGTTGAACGACCGCTCCGGCTCGATGTCCCCGGCCGAGGCGTGCCCGAGCACCGCGGCGACCTGACCGCACACGAGCTCGACCAGCGCCTCGGCCCGCTCCGCCTCGGCCATCCCGCCGAGCGCCTTCGCCAGCGAACCGGCGACGTCCGCGGTGCCCGCGGACTGGGCGCTGCGCCTCGACGGCGTCTTGACCAGGCCCCGGTAGAGCGGCGCGAGGGCCTCGCCCTGCTCCCGCAGCGCGGCCGCGTCGAGGTCCATCGGCAGCAGCGCCGGCTCGTCGGTGGCGAGTGCCGCGTCGAACAGCGACAGGCCCAGCTCCACGGTGAGCGGACGCATCCCGCCGCGCGCCATCCGGGCGAGGTCGGCTTCGGTGAGCTTGCTCGTCATCCCGGCGCCCTGGCCCCACGGGCCCCACGCGAGCGCCGTGGCGGGCAGCCCGCTGCGGTGCCGCCGCACGGCGAAGGCGTCGAGGAAGACGTTCGCCGCCGCGTAGTTGCCCTGGCCCGCGCCGCCGAACAGGCCCGCGGCGCCGGAGAACAGCACGAAGGCGGCCAGCTCGGCGTCCCGGGTGAGCTCGTGCAGGTTGACCGCGGCGTCGAGCTTCGGCCGCAGCACCCGGTCGAGCCGCTCGTGGTCGAGCGAGGCGAGCAGCCCGTCGTCGACGACGCCCGCGGTGTGCACCACCGCGGTCAGCGGGTGCTCGGCGGGCACCCCGGCCAGCACGGTCGCGAGCGCCGCCCGGTCCGCGACGTCGCAGGCCGCGATCGTGACCTCGGCGCCGAGCCCGGCGAGTTCTTCGGCCAGTTCCGGGGCACCGTCGGCCTCGAGCCCGCAGCGGCTGGTCAGCAGCAGGTGGCGGACGCCGCGCTCGGTGACGAGGTGGCGGGCCAGCTCGCTGCCGAGGCCACCGGTACCGCCGGTGACGAGGACCGTGCCTTGCGAGTCGAGCGGCCGCGGCATCGTCAGCACGACCTTGCCGATGTGCTTGGCCTGGCTCATGAACCGGAACGCCTCGGGGGCGCGCCGCACGTCCCACGTGGCGATCGGCAGCGGGCGCAGCGCGCCGCCCCGCAGCAGCTCGACCAGCTCGGCGAGCATCCGCCCGATGCGCTCCGGACCCGCCTCGACGAGGTCGAAGGCCTGGTAGCGCACCCCTTCATGGGCGGCGGCGACCTCGTCGCCGGTGCGCACGTCGGTCTTGCCCATCTCGAGGAACCGGCCGCCGGGAGACAGCAGCCCGAGCGAGGCGTCGACGAACTCACCCGCGAGCGAGTTCAGCACCACGTCCATCCCGCGGCCCCCGGGCGCCGCGAACTCCGCCGCGAAGCCGAGCGAACGCGACGACGCGATGTGGTCCTCGGCGAGGCCGAGTTCGCGCAGCGCGTCGTGCTTGCCCGCGCTCGCCGTGCCGTAGACCTCCGCCCCGAGGTGCCGGGCCAGCTGCACCGCCGCCATGCCGACGCCGCCCGCGGCGGCGTGCACGAGCACCGACTCGCCCGGCCGGACCCCGCCGAGGTCGACCAGCGCGTAGTAGGCGGTCAGGTAGGCCAGCGGGATCGAAGCGGCCGTCACGAACGACCAGTCGTCCGGGATGCGCGCCACCATCCGGTGATCGGCCTGCACGAGCGGGCCGAACGCGCCGCCGAACATGCCGAGCACGCGGTCGCCGACCGCGAACCCGGTGACGTCCGGGGCGACCTCGGTGATCACGCCGGCGCCTTCGAGCCCCATCGCGCCGACCTCGCCGGGGTACATCCCGAGCGCGTTCAGCACGTCGCGGAAGTTGACGCCCGCGGCGCGCACGGCGATCCGCACGTGCCCGGGCAGCAGCTCGCCGACGGCTTCGGGGGCGGGCTGCAGCCGGAGGTTCTCCAGCGTGCCCCGCTGCCCGATGTCCAGCCGCCAGGACGGCGCGTCCGGCGGGGGCACCAGTGCGCCCGCGGACGGCTTCGCCAGCCTCGCCACGTGGGCGATCCCCGCGCGCAGCAGCAGCTGCGGCTCACCGCAGCCGAGTGCCGAGGGCAACGCCTCGATCGAGGCGGGCTCGTCGTCGACGTCGACCAGCAGCACGCGGCCCGGCTGCTCGGTCTGCACCGACCGCACGAGGCCCCAGACCGGCGCGGACGCGAGGTCACGGACGTCCTCGCCGTCGCGCGCGACCGCGCCCCGGGTCACGACGACCAGCGTCGAGGCCTCGAACCGCTCGTCGGAAACCCAGTCCTGCAGCAGGTCCAGCAGCCGGTAGGTCGCCGCGCGGACGTCCGCGGGCAGGTCACCGGTCGCGTGGCCGTTGGTCACGCACGGCACCAGCACGACGGCCGGCACGGTGTCCCCGGCGAGCGCGG
Source organism: Amycolatopsis plumensis (assembly GCF_042652605.1). Lineage (NCBI taxonomy): Bacteria > Bacillati > Actinomycetota > Actinomycetes > Pseudonocardiales > Pseudonocardiaceae > Amycolatopsis > Amycolatopsis plumensis. The sequence continues at coordinate 1,118,766 of NZ_JBHSJY010000001.1, forward strand.
CCAGGTCAGGGCAGGCCGTGACCGCGGCACCGGTGCGGGTCAGCTCGGCGGCCAGCTTGAGGTCGTCGGCGCCGAGCACGGCGAACGACGCCGAGCCCGTGGTCCCGCCCGGTTCGATCGGGCTCCAGTCGAGGCGGTAGAGCGATTCCGGTGCCGACGGCGCGGTCTGCAGCGCCTCCCCCGAGATCTCCCGCATCGCCAGCGACTCGATCGACGCGACGGGCAGGCCGGCCGCGTCCCACACGGTCAGCGCGAGCGCGTCGGGACCGGCCTGCGCGAGCCGCACCCGCGCAGTCGCCGCGCCGCCCGCGTGCAGCGACACCCCGCTCCAGGAGAACGGGAGCCTGCTGCGGCCCGAGCCTTCGAGTGGGAGGAACACCAGCGGGTGCAGCGCGGCGTCGAGCAGCGCGGGGTGCAGGCCGAAGCCGCCGGCCGCCTCCTGCTGCGCCTCGGGCAACGCCAGCTCCGCGAAGACGTCGTCGCCGATGCGCCACGCCGCCCGCATGCTCTGGAACGCCGGGCCGTAGGCGAACCCGCTGCGGGCATACATCTCGTAGAAGCCCTCGACGTCAAGTGCTTCCGCGCCCGCCGGCGGCCACGCGTCGAGCCGGTCCGCCGGCTCGACGGCCCCGGTGTCGAGGACACCGGTGGCGTGCAGCGTCCACGGCGCTTCCGCGCCCGCCTTCTCGGGTCGAGAGTGGACGGTGAGCGACCGGCTGCCGTGCTCGTCCGGCTCGCCGGCGACGACCTGCAGCTGCACGCCGCCGTGCTCGGGCAGCACCAGCGGGGCGGCCAGCGTCAGCTCGGCCACGCGGCCGCAGCCGACCTCGTCCCCGGCGCGGATCGCCAGCTCCAGGAACGCCGTTCCCGGCAACAGGATCCGGCCCTGCACGGCGTGGTCGGCCAGCCACGGCTGGGTCTGCACCGACAGCCGGGAGGTGAACAGGTGGCCGTCCGAGGCCGCGAGCGGCACGGCCGCCCCGAGCAGCGGGTGGCCCGCCGCACCGAACCCGGCCGCGCGGACGTCGCCGAAGCCCAGCGCCGACGCCGTCGGCCAGAACCGGCGGCGCTGGAAGGCGTAGGTGGGCAGGGCGACGCGGCGCGCGTCCCGGCCCGCGAAGAACGCGGCCCAGTCCGGCGACATCCCGTGGACGTGCAGCGTGGCGACGGCCGTCGTGATCCCGGTGACCTCGGTGCGGTCCCGGCGCAGCGCGGGCACGAGCACCGCGCCGGAGTCCACGCAGTCCGCGGCCAGCGCGGTGAGCACGGCGTCCGGGCCGAGTTCGAGGAACCGCGTCACCCCGTGCCCGGCGAGGTAGCGCAGGCCGTCGTGGAACCGGACGGCCTGGCGGACGTGCCGGACCCAGTACTCCGGCGAGGTCAGCTCCTCGGCCGTCGCCAGTGTCCCGGTCACGTTCGACACGACCGGCAGCCGCGGCTGCTCGAACGTCAGGCTCTCGGCGACCCGGCGGAACTCGGCGAGCATCGGCTCCATCGACGGCGAGTGGAACGCGTGGCTCACCGTGAGCCGCCGGGTCTTGCGGCCGGCCGCGCGGAAGTGCTCCGCGATCGCCTCGGCCGCCGCCTCGGTCCCGGAGACCACGACCGACGCGGGACCGTTGACCGCCGCGATCGACACCGGATCCGTCAGCAGCGGCGAGACTTCGTCCTCGGTCGCCTGGATCGCGATCATCGCGCCTCCGGCCGGGAGCGCCTGCATCAGCCGGCCGCGCGCGGCGACCAGCTTCGCGGCGTCGGGCAGCGAGAGCACGCCCGCGACGTGGGCCGCGGCCAGCTCGCCGATCGAGTGGCCCACCAGGTAGGCCGGGGTCAGGCCCCACGACTCGACGAGCCGGTACAGCGCGACCTCGACGGCGAACAGCGCCGCCTGCGTGTAGACCGTCTGGTCGAGCAGCGCGGCCGTTTCCGCCTCGGGCCCGTCCGGTTCGGCGAAGAGCACCTCGCGCAGGGGCCGGTCGGCGACCCCGCCCGCGGCGTCGAACTCGGCGTCGAGCTGCGCGCACACGGCGTCGAGGGCGTCGGCGAACACGTCGAAGGTGGCGTAGAGCTCACGGCCCATGCCCGCCCGCTGCGCGCCCTGGCCCGAGAAGAGGAACGCCGAACGCGCGTCCGGCGCCGCGACGCCCCGGATGACCTCCGCGGGTCCTCCCCCGGCCAGTGCGTCCAGCGCGGCCAGGAACTCCGCCGGCTCGGTGGCCACGATCGCCGCCCGGTGCTCGAACGACGAGCGCGCGGTGGCCAGGGTGTAGGCGACGTCGAGCGGATCGGCGTCCTCGCAGGCGGCCCGCAGCCGCGCCGCCTGGGCCGCGAGACCGTCGGCGGTCGCCGCGGACACGAGCCACGGCACCGGCCCGGACGGCTGCCGCTCGGGCACGGCCCGGACGGGTTCCGCGGGCGGCGCCTGCTCGACGATCACGTGCGCGTTGGTGCCGCTGAGCCCGAACGAGGAGATCCCGGCCCGGCGCGGCGTCCCGTTCGCCCGCCACGGCACCGGCTCGGTGAGCAGGGCCACGTCGCCGGCCGACCAGTCGACGTGCGACGACGGCTCGGTGACGTGCAGCGTCCGCGGCAGCAGCTCGTGCTGCAGCGCCAGCACCATCTTCATCACCCCGGCCACGCCCGCCGCGGCCTGCGTGTGCCCGACGTTGGACTTCACCGAGCCCAGCCACAGCGGCCGGTCCCGGTCGCGGCCGTAGGTGGCGAGCAGGGCCTGCGCCTCGATGGGGTCGCCGAGCACGGTGCCGGTGCCGTGCGCCTCGACCGCGTCCACATCGGACGGGCGAAGACCGGCGGTGGCCAGCGCGTCCCGGATCACCCGCTGCTGCGAGGGACCGTTCGGCGCGGTCAGGCCGTTCGACGCGCCGTCGGAGTTGATCGCCGAGCCCTTCACCACCGCCAGGACGGGGTGGCCGAGGCGCTGGGCGGCGGAAAGCCGTTCCAGCACCAGGATCCCGGCGCCTTCGGCCCAGCCCGTGCCGTCGGCGCTCTCCGAGAACGGCTTGCACCGCCCGTCGAGGGCGAGCCCGCGCTGACGGCTGAACTGCACGAACGACGACGGCGTGGACATCAGCGTGACCCCGCCCGCCAGCGCCAGCTCGCATTCGCCGTTGCGCAGCGCCTGCGCCGCCCAGTGCAGGGCGACCAGCGACGACGAGCAGGCCGTGTCGACGGTGACCGCCGGGCCTTCCAGGCCGAGGGTGTAGGCGATGCGCCCGGACAGGATGCTGCCCGAGTTGCCCGTCATGACGTAGCCCTCGACGTCGTGGTCGGACATCGCCAGCAGCGGCGTGTAGTCCTGGCCGGTGGCCCCGGCGAAGACACCGGTCCGGCTGCCGCGCAGGGTCGTGGGGTCGATCCCGGTGCGCTCGAGGGCCTCCCACGAGGTTTCGAGCAGCAGCCGGTGCTGCGGGTCCATGGCCAGTGCCTCGCGCGGGTTGATCCCGAAGAACGCGGCGTCGAACTGCGTGGCGTCGCCGACGAAACCGCCGGAGCGCACGTAGCTCGTGCCGGTGTTGTCGGCGTCCGAGTTGTAGATCGCGTCGAGGTCCCAGCCGCGGTCGGCGGGGAACTCCGTGATGGCGTCGCCGCCCTCGGCGAGCAGGTCCCACAGCTGCTCGGGCGAGCGGACGTCGCCGGGGAACCGGCAGCTCATGCCGACGATGACGATCGGGTCGTCGGCGGGCTGCGCGGTGACCGCGGCCGGGGGTTCGGCGGCGGGCGCGTCGTCGGCGACCAGCTCGCCACGCAGGTAGCGGGCCAGCGCGGTCGGCGTCGGGTAGTCGAAGATCAGCGTCGACGGGAGCCGGACCCCCGTCAGCGAGCTGAGCCGGTTGCGCAGCTCCACCGCGGTCAGCGAGTCGAAGCCGATGTCGCTGAAGGCCCGTGCGGCGTCGACCTCGTCGGCGCCGTCGAACCCGAGGACACCGGAGACGAACAGCTTCACGATGTCGAGCAGCTCCCGCTCCCGCTCGGCCTCGGACAGCCCGGCGAGCCGCGCCGACAGCGCCGAACCGCCGGCGTCCGGATCGCCGGACGCCTCCGCGGTCAGCTCCAGCGCGCGCTTCGCCTCCGGCACGCCCTCGATGAGCCGGCTCGGCCGCAGCGTGCCGAAGCCCGGCGCGTAGAGCGCCCAGTCGACGCCCGCGACGGTCACGCACGTGTCGTCGTGGTCGAGCGCCTGCCGCAACGCGGCGAACGCCTGCTCGACCTCCAGCGCGAGGATGCCGCCCCGGCGCTGGCGCTGCAGCAGCGCCGCGTGGTCGGCCATCCCGCTCTCGGCCCACGGCCCCCACGCGATCGACGTCGCGGTGAGGCCGAGCCCGCGCCGGTGCTCGGCGAGCGCGTCGAGGAACGCGTTGGCGGCGGCGTAGTTGGACTGGCCGGGGCCGCCCCAGACACCCGCGGTCGAGGAGAACAGGACGAACGCCGACAGCTCGGCGGTCCGGGTCAGCTCGTGCAGGTTGAGTGCCGCGTACGACTTCGCCCGCAGCACGCCGGCCAGCCGGTCCGGCGTCATCGAGTCGAGCATGCCGTCGTCGAGCACGCCGGCCGCGTGCACGACCGCGGTCAGCGGGTGCTCGGCGGGCACCAGGGACAACGTCGCCGCCAGGCTGTCGCGGTCGGCGGCGTCGCACGCGGCGATCGTCACGCCGACCCCGAGCGCGGCGAGCTCGGCTTCGAGTTCCGCGGCCCCCGGGGCGTCCGTGCCCCGGCGGCTGGTCAGCAGCAGGTGCCGGGCACCCTCGTGGGCCAGCCACCGGGCGATGTGCGCGCCGAGCGCGCCGGTGCCACCGGTGACGAGCACGGTGCCGGACGGCGACCAGGTGCCGTCGGTGCCCGTGCCGCCGAGCGGCGCCCGGACGAGCCGCCGCCCGAAGATGCCGGACGCACGCACCGCGAGCTGGTCCTCGCCGTCGATCCCGGTGAGCGCGGCCGCGAGGCGGCGGGCGGAGCGGCGGTCGGGACGCGCGGGCAGGTCGACGAGACCACCCCAGCGCTCGGGGTGTTCGAGGGCGGCGACCCGGCCGAGACCCCACACGAGCGACTGCGCCGGGTGGTCGAGCGAGTCCGCGCGGCCGGTGGAGACGGCACCCCGCGTGGCGCACCACAGCGGCGCGTCGACCTCGGCGTCCCCGAGCGCCTGCACGAGCGTGGCCGTGCGGGCCAGGCCGGCGGGAAGCTCGCGGTGACCGTCCTCGGCCGTCTCGTCCAGTGCCAGCAGCGAAAGCACGCCGCCGAGGGTGCGGCCGCCCGCCGCGTCGCGGACGGCATGGGCCAGCTCGGCGCGGTCGGTGCCCGCGGTGAGCCGTTCGACCTCGGCGCCGTGCGCGGTGAGCGCTTCGGCCGCGGCCGTCGCCCAGTCGCCGGTGTCCGCGCCGGTGACCAGCAGCCAGGTCCCCGGCAGCTCGGGAGCGGCCGGATCGGTGACGGGCCGCCAGCTCACCCGGTAGCGCAGGTTGTCCAATGTGGACTCTTCGTGGCGGCGCCGCCGCCACGAGGACAGCGCGGGCAGCACTGGTTCCAGCGCCGCCCGGTCGAGGTCCAGGGTTTCGGCGAGCGAGCCGAGGTCTTCGGACTCGATGGCGTCCCAGAACCGCGCGTCGGCCGGGTCGGCCGCGCGGTTGCCGTCCGAGGTACTGCCCGGCTCGGGGAACGTCGGCCAGAACCGCTGGTGCTGGAAGGCGTAGGTGGGCAGGTCGACGTCGGGCAGCTCGCGACCGGCGAACACCGGGGTCCAGTCGACCGCGAAGCCGCCGCAGTGCAGCTCGCCGAGGGACAGCAGGAACCGCCTCAGGTCCCCCTGCGTGCGGCGGAGGGTGCCGGCCACCAGCGGCCCGGGCTCGTCCTCGGCCGCCGTGCGGGCCACGTCCCCGACCGCCGTCGTGAGCACCGCGTCGGCGCTCACCTCGACGAACACGCCCGCTTCGCGCGTCGCCGCGAGCACGGCGGCGTCGAGCAGGACCGGGGCGCCGATGGCGCGGGCCCAGTACCCGGCGTCCAGCACGTCCACCGGGGCGCCGGTCACCGTCGAGACGACCGGCACCCGCGGTTCGGTGGTTTCGAGACCGTCGAGCTCCGCCTGCAGCCGGTCGGCCGCGGCGGGGTCCGGCAGGGGGCCGCCGCTCACGGAACGGGCCTGCCCGCCGCGAGCCCGGCACGCCTCGATGAACTCCTCGATCGCGCCCGGGTCCCCGGAGACGATGGCCTCCGCGGGCCCGTGCGAGGCCGCGAGCCGCACCCGGCCGCCGGTCTCGCCGAGCAGCACGTCCAATTCGGCACGGGCCAGCACCACGTGGGCCGCCGCGGCCGTTTCCGTCGCGCCGGTCAGCACCCGGCCGCGGGCGACGAGCACCTTCACCGCGTCACGCAGGGAAAGCGCGCCCGCCACGCAGGCCGCGGCGAGTTCGCCGTCGCCGTAGCCGAGCACCGCCGACGGCCGCACGCCGTGGGCACGCCACAGGTCGGCCAGCGCCACCGACACCGCGAACGCGCACGCCTCCGCCACGTCGATCCGATCGGCCGCGGGAGCGCCTTCCCCGCCGCGCAGCACGTCGAGGACCGACCAGCCGGTGGCCTCGGCGACGGCGTCGGAACACTCGCCGAGCCGGTCGGCGAACACGGCCGACTCGGCCAGCAGGTCCGCCGCCATGCCGTGCCAGCTCGCCCGCTTGCCGGGGAACACGAACACGGCCTTGCCGCGCGCGGCGGTGACCCCGGTGACCAGGCCGCTGTCGGCGCGCTCACCGGTCAGGGCCCGCAGCGCGCGCCGGAATCCGGTGACGCCGTCGCCGACGAGCACCGCGCGGTGCTCGAAGTGCGTGCGGCCCGTCGCCAGCATCTTGCCGATCGCGGCGGGGTCCAGGCCGTCCACGGAGTCCACCACGGACAGCAGCCGCTCGGCCTGCGCCCGCAGGGCACCGGCCGACCGAGCCGAGATCGGCCAGGCGACCGTGCCGCCCGCCGGCTCGAACTGCCGCGCCGGCTCCTCCGGGGCCAACTCGATGATCACGTGCGCGTTGGTGCCGCTCATGCCGAACGACGAGACGCCCGCGCGCCGCGGCGCGCCGGTCTCGGGCCACGGCCGGGCTTCGGTCGCCAGCTCCACGGCACCCGAGGACCAGTCGACGTGCGGGGTCGGCGTTTCGGCGTGCAGGGTCGGCGGGACGATGCCGTGCCGCATCGCCTGCACCATCTTGATCACGCCGCCGACGCCCGCGGCCGCCTGGGAGTGCCCGATGTTGGACTTGAGCGAGCCCATCCACAGCGGCCGGTTCGCCGGCCGGTCCTTGCCGTAGGTCGCGAGCACGGCGCCCGCCTCGATCGGGTCGCCGAGCGCGGTGCCCGTCCCGTGCGCCTCCAGCACGTCGACGTCGGCGGGGGCCAGGCCCGCGTTGCCGAGCGCGTGCCGGATGACCCGCTGCTGCGAAGGTCCGTTCGGCGCGGTCAGCCCGTTGGACGCGCCATCGGAGTTGAGCGCGCTCCCCTTGACCACGGCGAGCACGCGGTGCCCGTTGCGCCGGGCGTCCGAGAGCCGTTCGAGCAGCAGGACACCGGCGCCCTCGGCCCAGCTCGCGCCGTCGGCGTCGGCCGAGAACGGCTTGCAGCGCCCGTCGGGGGCCAGCGCCTTCTGCGCGCTGAACTCGATGAGGGAAACCGGGCTCGACATCACGGTCACGCCGCCGGCCAGCGCGAGCGTGCAGTCGCCCGCGCGCAGCGCCTGCGCGGCCCAGTGCAGGGCGACCAGCGACGACGAACAGGCCGTGTCGATCGAGACGGCGGGTCCTTCGAGACCGAGGGTGTAGGCGACCCGGCCGGACAGCACGCTCGGCGAGTTGCCCGTGCCGAGCATGCCTTCGGCGCTTTCGACCGCGTGCATGAGCAGCGAGCCGTAGTCCTGGTAGGTCACCCCGGCGAACACGCCGGTTTTACTGCCCCGCAACGCCTCCTGGGTCAGTCCAGCGCGTTCCAGCGCCTCCCAGCTGATCTCCAGCAGCAGCCGCTGCTGCGGGTCCATCGCCACCGCCTCGCGCGGGCTGATCCCGAAGAACGCGGCGTCGAACTCGCTCGCGTCGTGCAGGTAGCCGCCTTCGCGCGTGTAGCAGGTGCCCGGGGTCTGGCCGTCGGGGTCGTAGAGGGCGTCGAGGTCCCAGCCGCGGTCGGCCGGGAACCCGGTGATCTCGTCGGACCCGGCCGCGACGACCTCCCACAGCTGCTCGGGCGTGCGGATGCCGCCCGGGTAGCGGCAGGCCATCGAGACGATCACGATCGGGTCGTCGTCGTCGGCGGCGGCCGCGGTCACCGCGGGCACGCTCGCGCCCGCCGCGGCGCCGAGGAGCTCCTCCTCGAGGTGCCGGGCGAGCCCGGCCGGCGTCGGGTAGTCGAACACGAGACTCGCGGCCAGGCGGAGCCCGGTGACCTCGTTCAGCGCGTTGCGGAACTCGACCGCGCTCAGCGACGTGAAGCCGAGGTCGCGGAACGCCCGGCCGGGCTCCACCGTCTCCGGTCCCGGGTAGCCGAGCACGATCGCGGCCTGCTCGCGCACGAGGTCGAGCAGCAGGGTGTGCCGGTCTTCGGCGTCGACGGCGACGAGCCGCTCGCGCAGGCCGACCCCGGCGTCGCCGACGACGGTCTCCGGCACGGGCCGGGCCCGGCGCACGAGCGCGCGCAGCGGCGCGGGGACCGCCTGCCCCCCGAGGACGCTCTGGTCGACGTCCAGCGGCAGCACCGGCGAATCGGCCGCTCCGAGCGCCCGGGCGGCGAGCACCGCGAGGTCGTCGGCGGTGAGCGGGCGCAGCCACGGCCGGTCCGCCGCGTCGAGCCGGACCACGACCGCGGACCCGCCGGCCGCGCGACGCCGCCGCGCCAGCGCGTCGGCCGAAGCCGACGGTCCGGCCGCCAAGAGCAGCAGCCGCGCCGACGCCGGGATCACCGTTTCCACGGCTCGCAGCGTCCCGGGATCCGTTCCCGTGTGGACGATGGTGGTCACGGCGTGCTCGGTCACCAGCGCCGACACCGACGCGGCGTCGGCGAGGTCAGTCTCGACGACGGAAACCCCGTCGAGGCCGTCGAGTTCGGTGCCCAGCTCCGCCGCGCGCTGCACCGAACCGGCGGCGAGCAGCACGGTTTCGTGGCCGAGGGCGCGCAGCCGCCGGGCGAGCGGGGCCGCCACGGCGTCGGCACCGGCGTCCGCGAGCAGCACCGGGCCGCCCGGTTCGACGGCCTCGACGGCGGCGCGCACCAGCCGTGAGACGAGCACTTCGCCCTGCCGCACCACGGCTTCCGGCTCGCCGGGGACCACGACCGCCGTCTCGTCCGTGTCGACCACGGCGAACCGGCCGGGGTGTGCGGCCTCGGCGGCGCGGACGCGGGCCCAGAGCGCGGCACCGTCCTCGGTCCACTCGCCGTCCGCACCGGCCCCGGTGGTGACGAACGTCAGCGTCTCCCCCGCGAACGCGGGTTCGGCCAGCCACGCTTCGGCGAGCGAGGCGATTTCCTCCACTGTGGACACTGCCGCGGCAACCGGGGCCGTCCGCTCCAGTGCCGCGAGGCCGGTGTCGAGCAGGACCGGCGTGACCCCGCCCTCGGCCGGCTGCCAGTCCAGCCGGTAGAGCGCGCCGCGGCCGGCGTCCCCGGACGCGGCCAGCTGCCCGGCCGAGACGGTGCGCAGCACGAGCTCGTCGGCCGCGGCGAGGAAGCGGCCCGCCGGGTCGGCGAGCGTGACGGCGACCCCGTTGTCCGATGGCGAAAGCCGCACGCGCAGCGCGGTCGCCCCGGGCGCGCCGAGGGTGATCCCGCGCCAGGAGAACGGCAGCCTCGGTCCGCTCGCCCCGTCGCCGGCGGGCAGGAAGGCCAGCGCCTGCAGCGCCGCGTCGAGCAGCGCGGGGTGCAGGCCGAACCCGGCCGCGCCGGCGGACTCGGGCAGCGCGACCTCGGCGTAGACGACGGTGCCGAGCCGCCAGGCCGCCCGCAGTCCGCGGAAGGCCGGACCGTAGTCGAACCCGCCGTCGGCGCGCCGGTCGTAGTGGTCGTCGACGGGGATCGCCACGGTGCCCGGCGGCGGCCACTCGGCCAGTGCGGTTCCGGTGCGCTCGGCGACCTCGCGCAGGAGCGTGCCGCTCGCGTGCCGCGCCCACGTGCCGTCCCCGTCTTCGTGGCGGGAGTACACGGCGAACGACCGGATGCCGGCCGGGTCGGGAGCGCCGGTGCGCACCTGCAGCCGGATCGCGCCGGTCTCGGGCAGCGTCAGCGGCTCTTCGAGGACCAGTTCCTCGACGCCGTCGCAGCCGAGCACCTCGCAGGCGCCCAGCGCGAGCTCGACGTAACCGGTGCCGGGGAACAGAATCCGGCCGCCGACGACGTGGTCGGCCAGCCACGGCTGGGACCGCACGGACAGCCGGCTGCTGAACAGCGTCTCCCCGGACCCCGCGACCGCCGTGACGACGCCGAGCAGCGGGTGCCCGGAGGCGCCCAGCCCCGCGGTGGCCGGGTCGCCGCCGCCGTCGGCGGCTTCGAGCCAGTACCGCTCGTGCTGGAAGGCGTAGGTCGGCAGCTCCACGCGCCGGGCGCCGGGGCCGCCGAGCAGCGTGCCCCAGTCGGGGGCCAGGCCGCTGACGTGCAGCCGGGCCAGCGCGGTGAGCAGCGCGTCCGCCTCGCCGCGATCGCGGCGCAGCAGCGGCACGAGCACGGTGTCCGCCGGCAGCGGGTCGAGGCACTGCTCGGCCATCGGCGTGAGGATGGCGTCGGGGCCCAGTTCGACGAACCGGGTCACGCCGTCTTCGGCGAGGCCGCGGACGCCGTCGTGGAAGCGCACCGCTTCCCGGACGTGCCGCACCCAGTACTCGGGACTGCCGAGCTCGCGGGCGGTCGCGGGCTCGCCGGTGACGTTCGAGCGGATCGGGATCGACGGCTCGCCGTAGGTCAGCGACTCGGCGACCGCGCGGAACTCGTCGAGCATCGGGGCCATCAGCGGCGAGTGGAACGCGTGGCTCACCCGCAGCCGTTTCGTCATCCGGCCCTGGTCCTCGAACCCGGCGGCCACCTCCAGCGTCGCCGCTTCGGCACCGGCGATCACGACCGCCGACGGGCCGTTGACCGCGGCGATGGACACCTCGGCTCCGCGGCCGTCCAGTGCGGCGACGACCTCGGGTTCGGCAGCCTGCAGCGCGACCATCGCGCCCCCGGCCGGCAGCGCCTGCATCAGCCGGCCGCGCGCGGCGATCAGCTTCGCCGCGTCGGACAGCGAGAGCACCCCGGCGACGTGCGCGGCGGCGAGCTCGCCGATGGAGTGGCCGACGAGGTGGTCCGGGGTCACGCCCCACGCCTCGACGAGCCGGAACAGCGCCACCTCGATGGCGAACAGCGCCGGCTGCGTGTACGCGGTCTGGCTCAGCAGCTCCGCGTCCGCGCTGTCCGGCTCGGCGAACATGACCGTCTTCAGTGGACGGTCGAGGTGCAGGTCCAGGTGCGCGGTGACCGCGTCGAAGGCGTCGGCGAACGCCGGGAAGGCGGCGTACAGCTCGCGGCCCATGCCGGGCCGTTGCGAGCCCTGGCCGGAGAAGAGGAACGCGGTGCGGCCTGCCGTCGCGGTCCCGCTGAACACGCCGGGCGCCTTCGCACCGGCCCGCAGCGCCTCGAGGCCGTCCGCGAGGTCGGCGGTGTCCCGCCCGAGCACCACGGCGCGGTGCTCGAACGTCGACCGGGTCGTGGCCAGCGCGTGGGCGAGGTCGGCCGCGGGTGCCCCGTCGAGGGCGGACAGCAGCCGGTCCGCCTGCGCGCGCAGGGCGGCCGCGGTCCGGCCGGAGACGGGCCAGGCGAGCACCGGCGGCACGGTCCGGCCGGCGGCCTCGGGGTCGTCCGGGGTGGCGGCGGGCGCTTCGATGACGACGTGGGCGTTGGTGCCGCTGATCCCGAACGACGAGACGCCGGCGCGCCGGGGCCGGTCGTGCTCGGGCCACGGGGTGGCCTCGGCGAGCAGGCGCACGTGGCCGGCGGACCAGTCGACGTGCGGGGTGGGTTCGGCGGCGTGCAGGCTCGGCGGGAGCACGCCGTGGCGCATGGCCAGCACCATCTTGATGACGCCCGCGACACCGGACGCGGCCTGCGTGTGCCCGATGTTCGACTTGACCGAGCCGAGCCACAACGGCTGCTCGCGGTCCTGGCCGTAGGTCGCCAGCAGGGCCCCGGCCTCGATCGGGTCGCCGAGCGTGGTGCCCGTGCCGTGGGCCTCCACCGCGTCGACGTCGGCGGGCGAGAGGCCGCCGTCGGCGAGCGCCCGGCGGATGACCTGCTGCTGGGCGGGTCCGTTCGGGGCGGTGAGGCCGTTGGACGCGCCGTCGGAGTTGACCGCGGAACCGCGCAGGATCGCGTGCACGGTGTGCCCGTGGCGGCGCGCGTCCGAGAGCCGTTCGACCAGCAGCAGCCCGGCCCCTTCGGACCAGCCCGTGCCGTCGGCGGCGGCCGAGAACGGCTTGCAACGCCCGTCGGCGGCCAGCCCGCGCTGGCGGCTGAACTCGAGGAAGGACGCGGGGGTCGCCATCACGGTCACGCCACCGGCGATCGCCATCGTGCACTCGCCGTCGCGCAGGGCCTGCGCGGCCAGGTGCAGGGCGACCAGCGACGAGGAGCACGCGGTGTCGACGGTCAGCGTCGGCCCTTCGAGGCCGAGTGTGTAGGAGATCCGGCCGGAGGCCACGCTGCCGGAGTTGCCGGTGAGGAAGTGGCCGGCCAGCCCGTCGGGCACTTCGGCGAGCCCGGCGCCGTAGCCCGACGCGCCCGCGCCGACGAACACGCCGGTCTGGCTGCCGCGCAGCGAGTGCGGGTCGATCCCGGCGCGTTCGAACAGCTCCCACGCGGTCTCCAGCAGCAGCCGGTGCTGGGGGTCGGTGGCGAGCGCTTCCTTGGGGCTCATCCCGAAGAACAGCGGGTCGAACTCCGCGGCGTCGTCGAGGAAACCGCCGGTCACCGAGTAGGTCTTGCCCTCGACGCCCGGTTCGGGGTCGTAGAGCGCGTCGACGTCCCAGCCGCGGTCGGCCGGGAAGGTCGACAGTCCCTCGGCGCCGTCGGCGACCAGGCGCCACAGGTCGTCGGGGCCGCGGACGCCGCCGGGCAGCCGGCAGCTCATGCCGACGATGACGATCGGGTCGTCGGCCACCGGCGCCTGGGGCAGCGCGGGACCGGCCGCGCTCGCGGAGCCGAGCAGCTCGCCCAGCAGGTGCTCGGCGAGGGCGGCGGCGTTCGGGTAGTCGAACACCAGCGCCGCGGGCAGGGCGACGCCGGTCTCGGCGGCGAGCCGGTTGCGCAGCTCCACCGCGGTGAGCGAGTCGAGGCCGAGGTCCCGGAACGCGCGGTCGGCGGCGATCGCGCCGGCGGTGCCGTGCCCGAGCACGGCGGCGACCTCGGTGCGGACGAGGTCCAGCAGGATGTCGGCCCGCTCGCGTTCGGTGCGCGGCCGCAACTTGGCCAGCAGCGCGGAGCCGTCCGAAGTAGACGGTACGGGTGCGGCCGCGACGGCCGCGACGGCTTCGGGAAGCGCGCCGAGCAGCGGGCTCGTCCGCACGGCGGTGAACCCGGGCACGAACCGCGCCCAGTCGACGTCGGCGAGCACGCAGGTGGCCTCGTCCGTGCCGACGGCCTGGGCCAGCGCGTCGAGCGCGGTCCCGGGGTCGAGCACGGTCAGGCCCTGCCGCGCGAGGCGCTGCTGTTCACCGTCCGACGCGGCCATGCCGTCGCCGCCCCACGGGCCCCAGGCGATCGAGGTCGCCGCGAGTCCCGCCGCCCGGCGGCGCTCGGCGAGCGCGTCGAGGAACGCGTTCGCGGCGGCGTAGCCGGACTGCCAGCCGCTGCCCCAGGTCCCGGCGATCGACGAGAAGAGGACGAACGCGTCCAGCGGCTCGGTGCCGAACAGCTCGTCGAGGTGGGCGGCGCCCTGGGCCTTGGCCCGCAGCATGGCGGCCAGTTCGTCCACAGTGGATTCCAGCAGCGCGGTGCCCTCGGTGGCGCCCGCCGCGTGCACGACCGCGCGGATGTCCGCACCCTCGGCGCGGAGGCGGTCGACGAGCGCGGTCAGTTCGGCCTTGTCGGCGACGTCGCAGGCGGCGACGGTCACCCGCGTCCCGAGCGCGGTGAGCTCGGCTTCGAGCTCCGCCACGCCGGGTGCGGCCGGGCCGCGGCGTCCGGTCAGCACGAGGTGCTCGGCCCCGCGCGCGGCGGCCCAGCGGGCGACGTGCGCGCCCAGCGCTCCTGTGCCGCCGGTGATCAGGACGGTTCCGCTCGGCGTCCAGCCCGGCCCGGTGCCGGGGAAGCTCGCGCGCCGGAGCCGGCGGGCGAACACGCCGGAGTCGCGGATGGCCAGCTGGTCCTCGTCGGAGCCGGCGAGGACGGCGGCCAGCCGGCGCACCGCGCGCTCGTCCGGCCGCGCGGGCAGGTCGACGAGCCCGGCCCAGCGGCGGGACTGTTCGAGCGCCGCCACCCGGCCCAGGCCCCAGACGGCGGCCTTCGCGGGCACGGGCGGCTCGTCGGAGCGGCCGATCGAGACGGCCTCGGTGGTGACCGACCAGACACGCACGTCGAGTCCGGCGTCTTCGATGGTCCGCAGCAACGACACGGTGTCCGCGAGTCCCGCGGGCACGGCCGGGCTGCCGGGGTGGGGTTCGACGTCGAGGGCGAGCAGCGAGAGCACGACGCCCTGGCCGGACGTCTCGGCGGCGTCGCGCAGGCGATCGGCGAAGCCGGGGGTGCCGAACTCGATCGCGGTGCCGCCGAGGGCGGCGGCGAGCTCGGCGGCGAGCCCGCCCCGCGGAACGACGACGGGCAGCGCACTGTCCACAGTGGCCGATTCGAGCCCGGTGACCGGCTGCCAGCCGATCCGGTAGCGCCAGCCGTCGATGCTCGCCTGCCGGTCCTGCTTGCGGCGCCAGGAGGAGAGCGCCGGGAGCAGCGCCTGGAGCGACTCCTGCGTGGTTTCTTCCGACACGTCGAGGGTGCCGGCGAGGGCTTCGAGGTCCGCGCTTTCGACGGCCGCCCAGAACGCGGAGTCGGCCGGGTTCGCGCCCGCCGCGGTGGTGCTCGCCGCGCGCTCCGGCCAGTAGCGCCGTCGCTGGAAGGCGTAGGTGGGCAGGGCGATCCGGCGGGCACCGGGGAACAGCGGCGCCCAGTCCACGTGCTGTCCCGACACCGCGAGCGCCGCGACTGCCGTCAGCACGTTCCGCTCCTCGGCACGGTCCTTGCGCAGCGCGGACACCAGGGTTCCCTCGACGGATTCCGCCGCCAGCGCTGTGAGCACGCCGTCGGGGCCGAGTTCCAGGAACCGGGTGACCCCGTGCTCGGCGAGGTACGTCACGCCGTCGTGGAACCGCACGGTTCCGCGGACGTGCCGGACCCAGTACTCCGGCGAGGTCAGGTCTTCGGCCAAGGTTCCGGTCACATTGGACACGACCGGAATCGACGGGGCCTGGTAGGTGAGGGTCTCCGCGACCCGGCGGAACTCCGCCAGCATCGGCTCCATCAACGCCGAGTGGAAGGCGTGGCTCACCGCCAGCTGGCGGGTCTTGCGGCCCTCGAAGTGCTTGACGACCGCGTCGACCGCATTCTCGTCACCCGAGAGCACCACCGAGGAGGGGCCGTTCACCGCGGCGATCGACACGCCGTCGACCAGCAGAGGAGTCACCTCGGCCTCGGTCGCCTGCACGGCCACCATCACGCCACCGGCAGGCAGCGCCTGCATCAACCGGCCACGCGCGGCCACCAGCGCACACGCGTCCTCCAGCGACAGAACGCCCGCACCATGGGCCGCCGCCAGCTCACCGATCGAATGCCCGACCAGGAAGTCCGGCCGGACACCCCAGGACTCGACCAACCGGAACAGACCCACCTCGATGGCGAACAACGCCGCTTGCGTGTACACGGTCTGGTTCAACAACTCGGCGTCGTCGCCGAACATCACCTCACGCAGAGGCTGATCCAGCTCACCGTCCACGTGCGCACACACCGCGTCCACCGCGTCGGCGAACACCGGGAACGACTCATACAGCTCCCGGCCCGCACCGAGCCGCTGCGCACCCTGACCGGAGAAGAGGAACGCCGTGCTCCCCTCCGCCACGACACCGGACACCACACCCGCGGAAGACTCACCGGCAGCCAGCGAAGCCAGCCCCGCCAGGGCTTCGGACCGGTCGGCCGCCACCACCACCGCGCGGCAGCCGAGCGCGGCCCGCGTCGTCGCGAGCGACCACCCGGCGTCCACCAGCCGCGGCGGTGCCGCTCCGTCCAGTACCGCGGCCAGCCGGGTGGCCTGGGCCCGCAGCGCCGCGTCGTCGTGGGCCGAGAGCACCAGCGGCACCAGGCCGTCCGCCCGCTCCGGAACCGGCGGCCCGGCCGCGGCGACCGCGGGTGCTTCTTCCAGGATCACGTGTGCGTTGGTTCCGCTGAGCCCGAACGACGACACACCGGCCCGGCGCGGCCGGTCGCCGGCCGGCCACGGCCGGTCCTGCGTCAGCAGTTCGACGGCCCCCGCCGACCAGTCCACGTGCGACGACCGCTCGTCCGCGTGCAGGGTCTTCGGCAGCACGCCGTGGCGCAGCGCGAGCACCATCTTCATGACGCCGGCGACCCCCGCGGCCGCCTGCGTGTGCCCGAAGTTCGACTTCACCGACCCCAGCCACAACGGCTGTTCCCGGTCCCGCCCGTACGTGGCCAGCAACGCCTGCGCCTCGATCGGGTCGCCCAGCGTCGTCCCGGTTCCGTGGGCTTCGACGGCGTCCACATCGGACGGGCTCACGCCGGCCGACGCCAGCGCCGCCCGGATCACCCGCTGCTGCGACGGGCCGTTCGGCGCCGTCAAGCCGTTGGACGCGCCGTCCTGGTTCACCGCGGAGCCGCGCACGACCGCCAGCACGGTGTGCCCGTTGCGCCGGGCGTCCGACAGCCGCTCCACGACCAGCACGCCGGCCCCTTCGGCCCAGGCCGTGCCGTCCGCGTCCTCGGAAAACGCCTTCACCCGGCCGTCGGGGGCCAGCCCGCCCTGCCGGTCGAACTCGACGAACGAGCCCGGCGTCGACATCACGGTCACCCCGCCGACCAGCGCGAGCGAGCAGTCACCGGACCGCAGCGACTCGGCGCCCCAGTGCAGGGCCACCAGCGACGAGGAGCACGCCGTGTCCACCGTGACCGCGGGTCCTTCCAGGCCCAGCACGTACGCGACCCGGCCGGACAGCACGCTCGCCGCGTTGCCGGTGCCCGCGAACCCGCCGGAGTCCGCGTCGGTGCCCAGCAGCAGCCACGGGTAGTCCTGGCCGTTCGACCCCATGAAGACGCCGACCGGGCCGCCGCGCAGCGACAGCGGATCGATGCCGGCGTCTTCGAGTGCTTCCCACGACGTCTCGAGCAGCAGCCGCTGCTGCGGGTCCATCGCCACCGCCTCGCGCGGCGAAACCCCGAAGAAGTCCGCGTCGAACTCCGCGGCGCCGTCGACGAACCCGCCGACCCCCTCGCCGTCCCACCCGCGGTCGGCCGGGAACGGGGCCATCGCGTCGGCACCCGCTTCGAGCAGGTCCCACAGGCTCTCCGGCGAACGCACCCCGCCCGGGAACCGGCACCCCATCCCGACGATCACGATCGGATCGCCGTCGGTGCCGGGACCGGCGGGCGCGGCCGGCTGCTCGCCGGTGTCCGCGGGCGCGCCCAGCAGTTCCCCGGCGAGGTAGCCGGCGAGGACGGTGGCGTTCGGGTAGTCGAAGACCATCGTGGCCGGCAGCCGCAGCCCGGTGGCCGCGCCCAGGGAAGTGCGCAGCTCGACGGCGGTCAGCGAGTCGAAGCCGAGGTCGCGGAACGCCCGGCCCGGCTCGATGTGCTCGGGGCCGGCGTGGCCGAGCACCGCGGCGGCGTGGGCGCGCACCAGGTCGAGCAGCGCGCGGCGGGCCTCGGCGTCCGGCAGCGAGCCGATCCGGTCCGGCACGGACGAGGGGCCGTGCCCGGTGTCGTCGGCGGCCGCGGCGGCGAAGACCCGGCGGACCTCGGGCAGGTCGCCGATGAGCGCACTCGGGCGGGCCGCGGTGAAGCCGGGCGCGAACCGTTCCCATTCGACGTCGGCGACGGCGACGAACGTGTCGTGCGCGACCGCCTGCCGCAGGGCCAGCAGCGCGGTTTCGGCGGCCATCGGCGGCGTGCCGCCGCGCCGCATCCGGGCGTCGACCTTCGCGTCGGTGGCCATGCCGCTGCCCGCCCACGGCCCCCAGGCGATCGACGTCGCCGCGAGGCCCGACGCCGCGCGGTACTCGGCCAGCCCGTCGAGGAAGGCGTTGGCCGCCGCGTAACTGCCCTGTCCCGCCGCGCCGACCGTGCCGGCGAACGACGAGAACAGCACGAACGCGTCCAGTTCCAGGTCGAGCTCCAGCGACAGCTCGTGCAGGTTCCGCGCCGCGTGCGCCTTCGCCCGCACCACGCCCGCGAGCCGCTCGGGCGTCACGGAGTCCAGCACGCCGTCGTCCAGCACGCCCGCCGCGTGCACGATCGCCGACACGGGGATGTCCCGGCCCGCGGAGGCCAGCAGGGCCCGGCACGCTTCGCGGTCGGCGACGTCGGCGGCCATGACGCTCACCCGCACGCCGGTCTCCGCCAGCTCGGCCTTCAGCTCCGCCGCGCCCGGCGCGTCCATGCCCCGCCGCGACGACAGCACCACGTGCTCGGCGCCCGCCTCGGCGACCCACCGCGCGACCCGCGCGCCCAGCGCGCCGGTGCCCCCGGTGATCACCACGGTCCCGTGCGGCTGCCAGACCCGGTCGCCCGCCGGTTCGGCCCGGCTGAGCCGTCGCCCGAAGACGCCCGAGGGCCGCACCGCGACCTGGTCGTTTTCCCCGGCACCGGCCAGCACGCCGCACACCCGGCGCACCGCGCGCGCGTCGAGCTCCTCCGGCAGGTCGAGCAACCCGCCCCAGCGGTCGGGGAACTCGAGCCCGGTCACCCGGCCGACGCCCCAGAGCGTCGCCTGGCTCAGCCGGAGCACGCCGTCCCAGCGGCCGACCGAGACGGCGCCGCGGGTCGCGCACCAGAGCGGCGCGTCGATCCCGGCGTCGCCGAGCGCCTGCGGGAGCGTGACGCTCAGCGTGAGTCCCATGGCCAGTTCGGGGAACTCCGGATGCGGGTTCTCGTCGAGGCCCAGCAGGGACAGCACCCCGTCGAACGGGGTTCTGGCCTCGGCCACTTCGCGAAGCTGCGCCGCGAGTGCTTCGCGGCTGGTCTCGGTGGGGTGGAAGGACACGACCGCCAGGCCGTTCTCGCGCATGCCCGCGACGAGCCGGCCGGCGGGTTCGCCGGGGGGCGCCACGACCAGCCAGGTGCCCCGGGCCGGTGCGGTGAGGTCGCCGGTGAGCGGTTTCCAGGTCACCCGGTACCGCCAGGAGCCGACCAGGCTCTGCTCGTCGCGGTGGCGGCGCCACGACGACAGCACGGGCAGGAGGTCGTCGAGGGTGCTCCGGCCGGCCTCGCCGAGCCCGAGTTCCGCGCTGAGCGTGTCGAGGTCACGGCGTTCGACGGCGTCCCAGAACTCGCCGTCCGCGCCGCCGCTCGCGACCGGTTCCCGGGCGGCGGGTGCCGCGTCGAGCCAGTAGCGCCGTCGCTGGAAGGCGTAGGTGGGCAGGTCGACCCGGGCGGTGCCGGTGAACAGCGCCGTCCAGTCCACTTTGTGCCCGACGACGTACAGCGACGCCACCGCGGTGAGCACGCTCTCGACGTCCGCGCGGTCCTTGCGCAGCGCCGAGACCAGCGTGCCTTCGGCGGATTCCGCCGCCATCGCCGTGAGCACGCCGTCCGGGCCCAGTTCGAGGAACCGGGTCACGCCCTGCTCGGCCAGGTAAGTCACGCCGTCGTGGAAGCGGACGGTTCCGCGCACGTGCCGGACCCAATAGTCCGGTGCGGTCAGGTCTTCGGCCAGGGCGCCGGTCACGTTCGACACCACGGGAATCGTCGGAGCGTGGTAGGTCAGGGTTTCCGCGACCCGGCGGAACTCTTCGAGCATCGGCTCCATGCGGGCCGAGTGGAAGGCATGGCTCACCGACAGCTGGCGAGTTTTGCGGCCCTCGAACTGCTCCACGACCGACTCGACCGCGTCCTCGTCACCCGAGAGCACCACCGAGGACGGACCGTTCACCGCGGCGATCGACACGCCCTCGACCAGCAGAGGAGTCACTTCAGCCTCGGTGGCCTGCACGGCCACCATCACCCCACCACTCGGCAGGGCCTGCATCAACCGGCCACGCGCCGCCACCAGAACACACGCGTCCTCCAACGAGAACACACCCGCGACGTGCGCGGCCGCCAGCTCACCGATCGAGTGGCCGACCAGGAAATCCGTTGTCATGCCCCAGGATTCGAGGAGCCGGAACAAGCCGACCTCGACGGCGAACAACGCCGCCTGCGCATACATCGTCTGGTTCAAGAGTTCGGCGTCCTCGCCGAACATCACCTCACGCAGGCCTTCAACCTGCGTGCACACCGCGTCCACCACATCGGCGAACACCGGGAACGACTCATACAGCTCCCGGCCCGCGCCCGGGCGCTGCGCACCCTGACCGGAGAAGAGGAACGCCGAACGACCACCCGACACGACACCGGATACGACGCCCGGGGCCGACTCGCCGTCCGCCAGCGCGGCGAGCGCCGCGCCGCGATCGTCGGTCAGGATCACCGCGCGGTGATCCAGCCGCGCCCGCGTCGAGGCCAGCGCGAAGCCCGCCGCCACCGGATCTTCGATGTCCACAATGGATCGCAAAGCGCCCGCCTGTGCGCGCAGGGCGTCCGCGGTCTTGCCCGAAAGCAGCCACGGCACCACCGGAGACGCGGTGGTGACCCCCGTCTCCGCTTCCGCGGCCGGCGCCTGCTCCAGCACGACGTGTGCGTTGGTGCCGCCCACCCCGAAGGCCGAGACGGCGGCGCGGCGCGGCCTGCCGGTCGACGGCCACGGCCGGGCCTCGGTGAGCAGCCGGACGTTCCCCGCGGTCCAGTCCACCTCGGTCGACGGCCGGTCGCCGTGCAGTGATTTCGGCAGGATCCCGTGCTGGAGCGCCAGGACCATCTTGAGCACGCCGGCGACGCCCGCGGCGGTCTGCGCGTGCCCGAAGTTCGACTTGACCGAGCCGAGCCACAGCGGCTCGGCGGCCTGGCGGCCCTGACCGTAGGTCGTGAGCAGGGCCTGCGCTTCGATCGGGTCGCCGAGCTTGGTGCCCGTGCCGTGCGCCTCCACCGCGTCGATGTCGGCGATGCCCAGCCGCGCGTCGGCGAGCGCCTGCCGGATGACCCGTTGCTGCGAGGGCCCGTTGGGCGCGGTAAGCCCGTTGGACGCGCCGTCGGAGTTGACGGCGGAGCCGCGCAGCAGGGCGAGCACGCGGTGGCCGCGGCGCTGGGCGTCCGAAAGCCGCTCGACCAGCACCAGGCCCACGCCTTCGGCCCAGCCGGTGCCGTCGGCGTCGTCGGCGAAGGGCTTGCACCGCCCGTCGCGCGCGAGACCGCCCTGCCTGCTGAACTCCACGAAACCGTCGGGGGCCGCCATCACCATGACGCCGCCGGCCAGCGCGAGCGAGCACTCGCCGTTCCGCAGCGCCTGCGCGGCCATGTGCAGCGACACCAGCGAAGAGGAGCACGCGGTGTCCACGGTGACCGACGGACCCTCGAGCCCGAAGGTGTAGGAGATGCGGCCCGACAGCACACTGCCGGAATTGCCGGTCAGCAAGTGGCCTTCGACGTCGTCCTGCGCCTGCGCGCCGTGGCCGTAGCCCGACGGGCCCGCGCCGATGAACACGCCCGCGGGGCTGCCCTTCACCGACAGCGGATCGATCCCGGCGCGCTCGAACAGCTCCCAGGACGCTTCGAGCAGCAGCCGTTGCTGCGGGTCGGTCGCCGTGGCCTCGCGCGGCGACATCCCGAACAGCGACGGGTCGAATTCCGCGACACCGTCGACGAAACCGCCCTCGGCGACGTAGCTGGAGCCGGACCGCGCACCGTCGGGGTCGTACAGCGCGTCGAGGTCCCAGCCGCGGTCCGCGGGGAACGGCCCGACCGCGTCGACGCCGTCGGACAGCAGCGCCCACAGGTCTTCCGGCGACCGCACGCCGCCGGGGAACCGGCAGCTCATCCCGACGATCGCGATCGGCTCGCGGGCGCCGGACTCCAGCTCTTCGAGCCGGCGGCGGGTCTCGTGGAGATCCGCCGTGACCAGCTTCAGGTACTCGCGAAGCTTGTTCTCGTTCACCATGCGAACCTCGCCTGTGCACTACTGCGCCGGGTGGATGCCGAAACGGCCGGAAGCATGCGGCGGGGGCGAGCCGGAACCGCGGTCGCGGCCGGCTCGCCTCCGAGCTCGTTGGTGAGTGCACGGCGGAAGTTCCGCCGTGAAGGGCAGTGACAACCGGGGCTCCGCCCCGGGCCGGGGGCTCCGCCACCCGGCCCCCCGAAAAAGAGCAGTCAAGACCTGCCGAGCTCCTTATTGATGAACTCGAAAATCTCGTCATCGGTGGCTGAGTCGAGCTTTTCCGCAACGGTGGCGCCATCCGTCCTGTCCTGACCTTCTCCCAACACCGACAGCATGGTCCGAAGGTGGGAGACGACCAGAGGATGCGCACCATCATCTGGGGAAATTCTTGAAATCAGGGCCTCGATCCGGTCCAGCTCGGCGAGCACCGACAGCTCGCCACCGCCGCCCAGCTCGCCGTCGACGAACTCGGCCAGCGCGCTCGGCGTCGGCCGGTCGAACACGAGCGACGCGGGCAGTTTCAGCCCGGTGGCGCCGGTCAGCCGGTTGCGCAGCTCGACCGCGGTGAGCGAGTCGAACCCGAGCTCCTTGAACGGCCGTTCCGGGTCGAGCACGCTGCCGGCGGAGTGGCCGAGCACCGCGGCGACGTGGTCGCGCACGAGGTCGAGCAGGACCCCGCGCCGCTGGGCGGGCGGGAGCCCGGCGAGCTCGGCGGTGAGCGCCGCGCCCCGGTCCGGTGCCGCCGTGGGCTCCGCCTCCGCGAGCGCCGCACGGACCTCCGGCAGCTCGTCCAGCAACGGCCGCGGCCGCGCCATCGTGAAGCCGGGCGCGAACAGGGCCCAGTCGACGTCGGCGACCGCGACGAAGGTCTCGTCGTGGTCGAGGACCTGCCGCAGCGCGGCCAGCGCCAGCCCGGTCGGCATCGCGTGGACACCGCGGCGGCTCAGCTGCTCCTCGTCCGCCTGGTCCGAGACCATCCCCCCGCCGGCCCAGGCGCCCCAGGCGACCGAGGTCGCCGGGACGCCCCGCGCGCGCCGGTGCTCGGCGAGCGCGTCGAGGTAGGCGTTGGCCGCCCCGTACGCGCCCTGGCTGCCGCTGCCCCAGACCCCCGCGTTCGACGACAGGAACACCAGGGTGTCGAGGTGCTCGCCGTCCAGCAGCTCGTCGAGGTTGCGGGCACCGGCGACCTTCGCCGCCATGGTGGCCGCGACCTCGGCCGGGCTGGTCGACGCGAGCACGGCCGGGGTCGAGACACCGGCGGCGTGGATCACGGTGCGGACCCGCTCGCCGTCGGCCTCGAGCCGGCCCAGCAGGCTCGCCAGCGCGTCGCGGTCGGCGACGTCGCAGGCCGCGATCGTCACGCGGGCGCCGAGGGCGGCCAGTTCCGCCGCGAGCTCGGTCGCGCCGGGCGCGGCCGAGCCGGCCCGGGAGGTCAGCACCAGGTGCTCGGCTCCGGCCTCGGCGAGCCACCGCGCGAGGTGGCCGCCGATGGCGCCCGTGCCGCCGGTGACCAGTGCCGTGCCCGTGGGCTGCCAAGAGCGCCCGGGGACCCGGTCGCCGAGCGGGTCGTGCACGAGCCGGCGCAGGAACACCCCGGAGTCGCGCACGGCGACCTGATCCTCACCGTCCACACCGGACAGGACGGCCGCGAACCGCCGGTGCGCGGTCTCGTCCCACGTCTCGGGCAGGTCGACGAGCCCGCCCCAGCGGTCGGGGTGCTCGAGGCCGAACACCCGGCCGAGCCCCCAGAGCTGCGCTTGGCCCGGCGAGACGAGGCGATCGGCGCGGTGCGTGGCCACCGCGCCCCGGGACGCGAGCCACAGCGGCGCCGTGCCGCCGGCCTCGCCGAGCGCCTGCATCAGGCGCAGGGTCGCGGCGAGGCCGCGGGACAGCCCCGGTTCCGCCGGGTCCGGCTCTTCGTCGAGCCCCAGCAGGGACAGCACGGCGTCCGGGGTTCGCCCGGCCAGCGTGGGGGCGTCGCTGCCGGTGACGGCCACCGTGGTCACCTCGCCGCCCGCCGCGGTCAGCGCGTCGACGCAGCCTTGCACCAGTTCGTGCTCACGCAGCGCCGCGGGCACCACGACCAGGAACGCCCGCGACCCGAGCGCCGGGGCGGGTGCTTCCGGCTTCGCCTTCCAGGCGATGCGGTAGCGCCAGGAGTCGATGGTGGTGGTCTCCCGCTGCTTGCGCCGCCAGGTCGACAGCGCGGGCAGCACCACACCGAGCTCGCCCTCGCCGACGGCCAGTTCACCGGCCAGCGAGGCGAGATCGCCGCGTTCGACGGCGGCCCAGAACTCCGCGTCGACGGGATCCCCGGCCTTCGCCGCCGACGCCCCGACGGCGAGGGTCGGCCAGTACCGCTGCCGCTGGAAGGGATACGTCGGCAGGTCGACCCGCCGGGGGTGGTGCGCGGCGAACACCGCGTTCCAATCGGGGCTGATGCCACGCACGTGCAGCTCGGCCACCGACGTCAGGAACCGCTCCAGGCCGCCTTCGCCGCGCCGCAACGTCCCCACCGCGACCGACGGACCGGCTTCCGCCAGCGTCTCCTGCACGGCCATCGTGAGCACCGGATGCGAACTCACCTCGACGAACGCCGCATACCCCGCGCCGGACAACGCACGGACCGCCGCCGCGAACACCACCGTGTCCCGCAGATTGGTGAACCAGTACCCGGCGTCCAGCTCGGTCGTGTCCAGCCAGTCCCCGGTCACCGTGGAGAAGAACGGCACACTGCCGGACTGCGGCCGGATCGGGGCCAGGTCGGCCAGCAACCGGCCCTTCAGCTCCTCCACCTGCGCCGAATGCGACGCATAGTCGACTGGCACCCGCTTCACGCGCACGCCGTCGGCCTCGCACGAGGCCATCAGCTCCTCGAGTGCCCCGGGCTCACCGGACACCACGACCGCCGACGGGCCGTTCACCACGGCCACCGAAATCCGCGGCTCCCACCGGGCGATGCGGTCGCGGACAGCGGCCTCCGGCAGCGCGACCGAAACCATGCCGCCCTTGCCGGACAACGACTCGTCGATCGCCCGGCTCCGCAACGCCACCACCCGGGCGGCGTCCGCCAGTGACAAGGCACCCGACACGCACGCGGCCGCGATCTCGCCCTGCGAGTGCCCCACGACCGCGTCCGGCTCGATCCCGTAGGACCGCCAGAGCGCGGCCAGCGACACCATGACCGCGAACGACACCGGCTGCACGACGTCGACCCGCGCCAGCATCTCCTCATCGGCCAGCACGTCCACGAGCGACCAATCGACGAACTCGGCCAGCGCGTCCGCACACTCCCGCATCCGGGCTGCGAACACCGGCGAAGACTCCAGCAGTTCCACGGCCATTCCGGCCCACTGCGCACCCTGCCCCGGGAACACGAACACCGTCCGGCCGTCGACGTCCGCGATGCCCTCCACCGCGCCCGCCCTGCCGTCGGCGAGCGCCGTCACGCCGGCCAGCAACCGGGCCGGGTCGGCGCCCACGACGACCGCACGGTGCTCGAAGGAGGACCGTGCTGTCGCCAGCGAGTGGCCCACGTCCACCGGACGGTCCGCTTGGGCGGCGGGCCGGTCCGCCAGCGATCCGGCCTGTGCACGCAGCGCCTCGCGGGAGCGGGCCGACAGCGGCCAGGCCACCACCGGGAAGGTGTCGCCGTCGCGCTCGGGTTCCTCGGCAGGCGGCGGTTCTTCCACGATCACGTGCGCGTTCGTGCCGCTCACGCCGAACGAGGAGATCCCGGCCCGCCGGACCCGCTCGCCCGGCACCCACTCCCGCGCCCCGGTCAGCAGCTCGACCGCACCCGCCGACCAGTCCACGTGCGACGACGGCTCGGTGACGTGCAACGTCCGCGGCACCGACCCGTGCTGCAGGGCGAGCACCATCTTCATCACGCCCGCCACGCCGGCGGCGGCCTGGGTGTGGCCGAGGTTCGACTTGATCGAGCCGAGCCACAGCGGCGCGGTCCGGTCCTGACCGTAGGTCGCCAGCAGCGCCTGCGCCTCGATCGGGTCGCCCAGGGTCGTGCCGGTTCCGTGCGCCTCGACGACGTCCACATCGGACGGTTCGAGACCGGCGTTCGCCAGCGCCTGGCGGATGACCCGCCGCTGCGACGGGCCGTTCGGCGCGGTCAGGCCGTTCGACGCGCCGTCCTGGTTCACCGCCGAGCCGCGGACGACGGCCAGCACCGGGTGCCCGTGGCGGCGGGCGTCCGACAGCCGCTCGACCAGCAGCACCCCGACGCCTTCGCCCCACGCGGTGCCGTCGGCGTCGTCCGAGAACGGCTTGCACCGGCCGTCCGTCGAGAGCCCGCGCTGCCGGCTGAACTCCATGAACACCGACGGGGTCGACATGACGGTCGCCCCGCCGGCGAGGGCCAGGTCGCACTCGCCGCTCCGCAGCGCCTGCGCGGCGAGGTGGAGTGCCACCAGCGAAGACGAGCACGCCGTGTCGACCGTCACCGCCGGCCCTTCGAGGCCGAGGGTGTAGGAGAGCCGTCCCGAGACGACGCTGGCCGAGCTGCCGGTGGCCAGGTAGCCGTCGACCCGGTCTTCCGAATGGTGCAGCAGCGAGCCGTAGTCCTGCCCGTTGGTGCCCGCGAAGACGCCGGTGCGGCTGCCCTTGAGCGACCGCGGGTCGATCCCGGCCCGCTCGATCGTCTCCCACGCGGTCTCCAGCAGCAGCCGCTGCTGCGGGTCCATCGCCAGCGCCTCGCGCGGCGAGATCTCGAAGAACGCCGGGTCGAAGTCCGCGACCCCGCTGAGGAAACCGCCTTCCCGCACGTACGAGGTGCCGGCGTGGTCCGGGTCCGGGTCGTAGAGCGATTCGAGGTCCCAGCCGCGTTCCGCGGGGAACGGCGCGATCGCGTCGCCGCCCTCGGCCAGCAGCCGCCACAGCGACTCGGGCGAGTCGACACCGCCGGGGAACCGGCAGCTCATCCCCACGATGGCAATCGGCTCGTCGGCCGCGGCCGCGGCGACCGAAATCTCCTCGGCGGCGGTGCCGGTGAGCTCGTCGCGCAGGTGGTCGGCGAGGGCCGCGGTGGTCGGGTAGTCGTAGATCAGCGTCGCGGGCAGGCTCAGCCCGGCCGCGGCGCCGAGCGCGTTGCGCAGCTCGATCGCGGTCAGCGAGTCGAAGCCGAGGTCGGAGAACGGCTTCGACACGCCGATGTCGTCCCCGGAGGCGAAGCCGAGCACCCGCGCGACCTGCGCGGCGACCAGCTCGCGGACCCGGCGGGTCCGCTCGGCCGCCGTCAGGCCCGCCAGTTCGCGGCGCAGCGCGGGTTCGGCGGCCGCGGACTTCGCCCGCTCGGCCGCCGCCGCGACCTCGGGCAGGTCGGCGACGAGCGGGATCGGCGGTATCCGCGACCAGTCGACGTCGACGACGGCGAGCAGAGGCCTGCCGTCGGTCACCGCACGCCGCATGGCGGTGAACGCCTTTTCCGGCGTCAGCGGGGTCATGCCGGTGCGGTGCCGCCGTTCGGCGGCCGACTGCTCGGCGGCCATCCCGCCGCCGGCCCACGGCCCCCACGCGATCGAAGTCGCACGCCGTCCGCGGGCGCGGCGGGCCTGCGCGATCGCGTCGAGGGTGGCGTTCGCGGCGGCGTAGGCGCCCTGTCCCGGCCCGCCGAACGTGCCCGCGAACGACGAGAACAGCACGAACGCGTCGAGGTCGAGCGCGTCGGTCAGCTCGTCGAGGTGGCGGGCGGCGTCGACCTTCGGGCCGAGGACACCGGCGAGCCGCTCGGGCGTCAGCGACGCGAGCACGCCGTCGTCGACGACGCCGGCCGCGTGGACGACCGCGGTCAGCGGGTGCTGCGCGGGGACGGCGGCCAGTACCTCGGCGAGCGCGGTCCGGTCGGCCGCGTCGCAGGCCACGACGGTGACCTCGGCCCCGAGCTCTTCGAGCTCGGCCGTCAGCTCGGGCACGCCGGGGGCGGCGGGCCCGCGCCTGCTGGTGAGCACGAGGTGGGCGGCACCCGTGCGGGCGGCCCATTTCGCGGTCTGCGCGCCCAGCGCGCCGGTGCCGCCGACGACGAGGACCGTCCCGCTCGGCCGCCACAGCTCGGTGTCCGGCGCGTCGGCGAGCTCGGCGTGCGCGAGCCGGCGCGCGAACAGCCCCGCGTCGCGGACGGCGAGCTGGTCCTCGCCGCCGGGGGCGGTCAGGACGGCGGCCAGCGCGGCGACCGCGCCGTCGTCGATCCGGGCCGGGAGGTCGACGAGCCCGCCCCACTGGTCCGGCCGCTCCATCGCGGCGACCCGCCCGAGACCCCAGATCCCGTTTTGCGCGGGGTTGCGGACGTCGTCGGTGTCCCCGACCGAGACGGCGCCGGTGGTGGCGCACCACAGTGGACCGTCGAGGCCGGCGTCGTCGAGTGCGCGGAGCAGCACCGTGGTGGCCGGGAGCCCCGCGGCGGGGCCGAACGCGACGAGCGACAGGATTCCGGCGACCGGTTCCCCGGCGGCCGCGTCCCGCAGCCGCTCGGCGACGGTGGCCGGTCCGTCGCCCGGACCGACGGGCAGGGTCCGGGCCTCGAGTCCCTGCCGGTTCAGGAGTTCCGCGATCCAGTGGGCGGTTTCGTCCTCGGGGACGGCGAGCAGCCACGGCAGCCCCGGTTCGGCGGTACGGGCGGCCAACGGCTGCCACCGCTCCTCGTAGTACGGGGATTCCGCGGTGGCCGTGGCCCGGGCGGCGGGCACCGCGTCGATCCAGTAACGCTGGTGCTGGAAGGCGTAGGTGGGCAGGTCGACCCGGGCGGTGCCGGTGAAGAACACCGTCCAGTCGACGTCCTGCCCGACGACGTACAGCGACGCCAGCGCCGCCAGCACGTTCTCTTCCTCGGCCCGGCCCTTGCGCAGCGCGGACACCAGCGTGCCCTCGACGGACTCCGCGGCCATCGCGGTCAGGACAGCGTCCGGCCCCAGTTCCAGGAACCGGGTCACCCCCCGCTCGGCCAGGTAGCCGATGCCGTCGTGGAAGCGGACCGTTCCGCGCACGTGCCGGACCCAGTACTCCGGCGAAGTCAGGTCTTCGGCCAAGGTTCCGGTCACATTGGACACCACCGGAATCGAGGGGGCTTGATAGGTAAGGGTTTCCGCGATCCGGCGGAACTCTTCCAACATCGGCTCCATGCGGGCCGAGTGGAACGCATGGCTCACCGACAACCGACGAGTCTTCCGGCCTTCGAACTGCTCCACGACCGACTCGACCGCATCCTCATCGCCGGAAAGCACCACCGACGAGGGGCCGTTCACCGCCGCCAGCGACACACCGTCGACCAGCAGCGGCACCACCTCGGCCTCGGTGGCCTGCACGGCCACCATCACCCCACCGGTCGGCAGGGCCTGCATCAACCGGCCACGCGCCGCCACCAAGGCGCACGCGTCCTCCAGCGAGAACACACCCGCAACATGGGCCGCCGCCAGTTCGCCGATCGAATGCCCGACCAGGAAATCCGGGGTCACACCCCACGACTCGACCAACCGGAACAGAGCCACCTCGATGGCGAACAACGCCGCCTGCGTGTACACCGTCTGGTTCAACAACTCGGCGTCCTCGCCGAACATCACCTCACGCAAAGGACGATCCAGCTCACCGTCCACATGCGCGCACACCGCATCCACCGCGTCGGCGAACACCGGGAAGGAGTCATACAACTCACGACCGGCACCCAGCCGCTGCGCACCCTGGCCGGAGAAGAGGAACGCCGAACGACCGCTCGAAACCGTGCCGACCGGCGACTCGCCCGCGGCCAGCGAAGCCAGCCCGGCCAACGCCTCCGACCGGTCGGAGGCCAGCAGCACCGCGCGGTCCTCGAACACTGCACGGGACGACACCAGCGCCGCACCCAGCTCCGCCACACCGAGTTCCGGCCGACCGTCCACAAACGACAGCAACCGGGCGGCCTGGGCCCGCAGAGCCGAGCCACCACGACCCGACACGACCAGGGGAACGAGCGAACCCACGGGCGCGACCTCGGGCCGCGGCTGCTCCTCGGGGGCCTGTTCGAGGATGACGTGGCCGTTCGTGCCGCTGAGGCCGAAGGACGACACGGCGGCCCGGCGCGGGCGGCCTGTCTCGGGCCAGTCCCGTGCCTCGGTCAGCAGCCGCACGTGGCCTGCCGACCAGTCGACGTGCGGGGTCGCCGTCTCGGCGTGCAACGTCTTCGGCAGGACGCCGTGCCGCATCGCGAGCACCATCTTGATGATCCCGGCGACACCGGCCGCGGACTGGGTGTGCCCGAGGTTCGACTTGACCGAGCCGACCCACTGCGGCACGTCCCGATCGCGGCCGTAGGTGGCCAGCAGCGCCTCCGCCTCGATCGGGTCGCCGAGCGTGGTGCCGGTCCCGTGCGCCTCAACCGCGTCCACATCGGACGGTTCGAGACCCGCGTTCGCCAGCGCCTGCCGGATCACCCGCTGCTGCGACGGCCCGTTGGGCGCCGTCATGCCGTTGGACGCGCCGTCCTGGTTCACCGCCGAACCCTTGACGACGGCGAGCACCGGGTGGCCGTTGCGCCGCGCGTCCGAAAGCCGTTCGACGAGCAGGACGCCGACGCCCTCGCCCCAGCCGGTGCCGTCGGCGGCGGCCGAGAACGGCTTGCAGCGGCCGTCCCTGGCCAGCCCGCCCTGCCGGCTGAACTCGATGAACCCGCCCGGCCCGGCCATCACGGTCACACCGCCGACCACGGCCAGCGAGCACTCGCCCTGCCGCAGCGCCTGCGCCGCGAGGTGCAGCGCCACCAGCGAGGACGAGCACGCGGTGTCCACCGTGACGGCCGGGCCCTCCATGCCGAAGGTGTAGGCGATCCGGCCGGACAGCGCCGCGGACGACGTGCCGGTGAGCAGGTGCGCCGTCGCCTCGTCGGCGGGGTCCCACGCGCCCGCCGCGTACCCGGACGACGACGCCCCGATGAACACCCCGCCGGTGCCGCCGCGCAGGGTGGCCGGCGGGATGCCGGCCCGCTCGGCCGCCTCCCAGCACACTTCGAGCAGCAGCCGCTGCTGCGGGTCCATCGCCAGTGCCTCGCGCGGCGAGATGCCGAAGAACAGCGGGTCGAACTCGCCGGCGTCGTAGAGGAAGCCGCCGGTGTTCGCGTACGAGGTGCCCGGCCGCGTGGACTCGGGGTCGTACAGCGCCGCGAGGTCCCAGCCCCGGTCGACCGGGAAGCCGGCCACCGCGTCGGTGCCGTCGGCCACCAGCTGCCAGAGCTCTTCGGGCGAGCCCACCCCGCCGGGGAAGCGGCAGGCCATCGACACGATGGCGATCTCGTCTTCCGCGACGGCCCGCGTCACGGGTGCCGCGGCGGGCGGTGGCTCGATCGCCCCCTCCAGCTCGGCCCGCAGGTGCCGGGCCAGCTCGGCGGGGGTCGGGTGGTCGAAGACGAGGCCGACGCCGAGTTCGAGCCCGGTGGCCGCGGCGAGCCGGTTGCGCAGCTCGACCGCGGAGAGCGAGTCGAAACCGAGGTCGCGGAACGCGCGTGCCGGGTCGACCGCGTCCGCCGAGGCGTGCCCGAGGGCAGTGGCCGCTTCGGCGCACACGAGGTCGAGCAGGCGCCGTTCCCGCTCCGGCGCCGGGAGGGCCGCCAGTTCGTCACGCCACGAGGACGGCTGTCCCGGAGTGCCGCCGGCCGCCGGTTCCCGGGCGGCGGGCAGGTCCGCGAGCAGCGGGCTCGGCCGGGCCGAGGTGAACCCGGTGACGAACGCGGGCCAGTCGACGTCGGCGACGACCGGCGCCGGCTCGGTGCGGCCGGTGGCGGTCAGGAGCGCGGCGAGGGCGAGCGACGGCGGCATCGCGCCGAGCCCGCGCCGCCGCAGTTCGGCCTCGGTCGCGTCGTCGGCGGCCATGCCGGCGCTCGACCACGGCCCCCAGGCGATCGACGTCGCGGCGAGGCCGCGGCCGCGGCGGTGGGTGGCCAGCGCGTCGAGGACCGCGTTCGCCGCCGCGTAGGCACCCTGGTTGCCGCTGCCCCAGACGCCGGCGATCGAGGAGAAGAGGACGAACGAGTCCAGCTCCCGGTCGGCGAGGAGCTCGTCGAGGTGCCGCGCGCCGTCGGCCTTGCCCGCCAGCAGATCGGACAGCTCGGACACGGTCGTCTCGGCGAGCGGGGTGAACCGGGTGGCGCCCGCGGCGTGCACCACCGAGCGCAGCGGCCGGTCCGCGGTGTCGATGCGGGCCAGCAGCGCGGCGACCGCGTCCCGGTCCGCGACGTCGCAGGCGGCGATCGTGACGTCGCTGCCGAGCGCGATCAGGTCGGCTTCGAGCTCGGCCGCGCCTGCCGCGTCGCGACCGCGGCGGCCGGCCAGCACGAGGTGTTCGGCGCCGCGTTCGGCGAGCGACCGGGCGAGGAGCGCGCCGAGACCACCCGTGCCGCCGGTGATCAGCGTGGTCCCCGCCGGCTGCCAGCCGCCGGCCGGTTCCGCGCCCGCGTCCGTCGCCGGGACGAGCCGGCGGACCATCGTGCCCGAGGGCCGGACGGCGAGCTGGTCCTCGCCGTCGAGGCCGCGCAGGGCGGCGGCGAGCCGGGCGCGATCCCGGCGGCCGAGGGTCGCGGGCAGGTCGATCAGCCCGCCCCAGCGGTCCGGGTGCTCCAGCGCCGCGCTGCGGCCGAGCCCCCAGGTCGCGGCCTGTCCGGGGTGGGTCAGCGGGTCCGACCGGCCGACGGAGACCGCGCCGCTGGTGGCGCACCACAGCGGCGCCGTGACCCCGGCGTCGCCGAGGGCCTGGATCAGGGTGAGGGTGCCCGCGAGGCCGCGGGAAACCCCGGCGTCCCCGGTGGGGGTTTCGTCCAACGCGAGCAGGGAGAGGACACCGGCCGCGCCGGCGGCCACCTCGCGGAGGCGGTCCGGATCGCCGGGAACGCGCACGACTTCGGCGCCGTGCTCGCGCAGCGCTTCCTCGACGTCGGCGACGAGGCCCGCGGCGGCCTCGGCAGGCGGCACGACGAGCAGCCAGCGGCCCGGTAGGTCGACCGTGTCGGCGCGGGCCTGGTGCACCGGCTTCCACCGGACCCGGTAGCTCCAGGATTCCACTGTGGACGCCGTCTGGGTGCGCCGGCGCCACGAGGCGAGCGCGGGGGCCATCGCGGCGAGGGACGACCGCTGCTCCGGCGAGGACAGTTCCAGGGTCTCGGCGAGCGCGTCGAGGTCGGCGCGGTCGACGGCACTCCAGAACGCGTCGTCGACGACGGTGCCCGGCGCGAAGTCGACCGGCGCGGCGGTGTCGTCGGCGTCCGGCCAGTAGCGCTGGTGCTGGAAGGCGTAGGTGGGCAGGTCGACCCGGGCGGCACCGGTGAACAGCGCCGTCCAGTCGACGTCCTGCCCGGCAACATACAACGAGGCCACCGCGGTCAGCAGGCTCTCTTCCTCGGCCCGGTCTTTCCGCAGCGCAGACACCAGCGTGCCCTCAACGAACTCCGCCGCCATCGCGGTCAGCACACCATCCGGACCCAGCTCGAGGAACCGAGTCACGCCCTGCTCGGCCAGATAGGTCACACCGTCGTGGAACCGAACCGTTCCCCGCACGTGCCGGACCCAATACTCCGGCGAAGTCAGCTCTTCGGCCAAGGTTCCGGTCACATTCGACACGACCGGAATCGAAGGAACTTGATAGGTAAGGGTTTCCGCGATCCGACGGAACTCCTCCAGCATCGGCTCCATCCGCGCCGAGTGGAACGCGTGGCTCACGGACAACCGGCGCGACTTCCGGTCCGCGAACCGCTCCACGACCGACGCGACCGCAGCTTCGTCACCGGAGAGCACCACCGACGACGGGCCGTTCACCGCCGCCAGCGAAACACCCTCGACCAGCAGCGGCGACACCTCCGCCTCGGTGGCCTGAAGCGCCACCATCACCCCACCGGCGGGCAGGGCCTGCATCAACCGGCCACGCGCCGCCACTAGCGCACACGCGTCCTCCAAGGAGAACACCCCTGCGACATGCGCAGCCGCCAGCTCACCGATCGAATGCCCGACAAGGAAGTCCGGGCGAACGCCCCAGGATTCGACCAGCCGGAACAACGCCACCTCGACGGCGAACAACGCCGCCTGCGTGTACTTCGTCTGGTTCAACAGCTCGGCATCCTCGCCGAACATCACCGCACGCAAGCCGTCCACGTGCGCACACACGACGTCCACGACCTCGGCGAACACCGGGAACGAGTCGTACAGCTCCCGCCCGGCACCGAGCCGCTGCGCACCCTGGCCCGAGAAGAGGAACGCCGTGCGTCCCTCCGCCACCGCGCCGGACACCACGCCGGGAACCGGCTCACCGGCAGCGAACGCGGCCAGCGCCGCGGCCCGGTCGGCCGCCAGGACCACCGCGCGGTGCTCCAGCCGCGCCCGCGTCGAGGCCAGCGCGAAGCCCGCCGCAGCCGGGTCTTCGGTGTCCACAATGGATCGCAGAGCGCCCGCCTGTGCGCGGAGGGCGTCCGGTGTCTTGGCCGAAAGCAGCCACGGCACCACCGAGGACACCGGGGTGACCCCGGTCTCCGCTTCCTCCTCCGGCGCCTGCTCCAGCACGACGTGGGCGTTCGTGCCGCCGACGCCGAACGCCGACACCCCGGCCCGGGCCGGCTTGCCGGTCTCCGGCCACGGCTCGGCCTCGGTGAGCAGCCGCACGTCCCCCGCCGACCAGTCGACCTGCGGGGACGGCTCGTCCACGTGCAGCGTCTTCGGCAGCTGCCGGTGCCGCATCGCGAGCACGGTCTTGATCACGCCGGCGACCCCGGCGGCGGCCTGGGTGTGCCCGAGGTTCGACTTGACCGCGCCGAGCCGCAGGGGCTGCCCGGCCGGCCGGTCCTTGCCGTAGGTGGCCAGCAACGCATGCGCTTCGATCGGGTCGCCGAGCGTGGTGCCGGTGCCGTGGGCCTCGACGAAGTCGATGTCGGCCGGTTTGAGACCCGCGTTGTCCAGCGCTGCGGCGATCATCCGGCGCTGCGAAGGGCCGCTGGGAGCGGTGAGGCCGTTCGAAGCGCCGTCCTGGTTCACCGCCGAACCGCGGACGACGGCGAGCACCGGGTGGCCGTTGCGCCGGGCGTCGGCCAGCCGTTCGAGCGCGAGCATCCCGATGCCCTCGCTCCAGCCCGTCCCGTTCGCCCCGGCCGCGAACGCCCGGCAGCGGCCGTCCGGCGACAGGCCGCCCTGCTCGCTGAACTCCTGGAACGCACCGGGGGTGGCCATCACCGTGACCCCGCCGGCCAGCGCCAGCGAGCACTCGCCCTGCCGCAGCGCCTGCGCGGCGAGGTGCAGCGCCACCAGCGACGACGAGCACGCGGTGTCCACCGTGATCGCGGGCCCTTCGAAGCCGAAGGTGTAGGAGAGCCGGCCCGAGGCGACCGACGAGGCGTTGCCGGCGAGGAACCGGCCCGCCAGGTCCTCGTCCCAGTCCCGCCGGACGTAGGCGTAGTACTGGGTCATCAGCCCGACGAACACGCCGGTCCGGCTGCCGCGCAGGCTCGCCGGGTCGATCCCGGACCGCTCGAGCACTTCCCACGCGCCTTCGAGCAGCAGCCGCTGCTGCGGGTCCATGGCGAGGGCGTCCCGCGGCGCGATGCCGAAGAACCCGGCGTCGAAGTCCGCCGCGTCGTAGAGGAACCCGCCGCCGCGGGCGTGCCCCGGCCCGGAGAGCGCGCCGAGGTCCCAGCCGCGGTCGGCGGGGAAGCCGGAGATGACGTCGCGGCCCTCGGCGAGCACCTCCCACAGGTCTTCGGGCGAGCCGATGCCGCCGGGGAACCGGCAGCTCATCCCGACGATCGCGATCGGCGCGTTCGCGGCGGTGACCAGCTCCCGGTTCTGCTCGCGCAGCCGCTCGACCTCCTTGAGCGACGCACGCAGCGCCTCGACCATCTTGTCAGCGGGGTTCGGCATCGCTTTCTCCGTATCGGCACGCGGGGTCGGTCGCGGGGTCGGGCTCACGAGGTCGGTCCGCCGTCCAGGGCCAGCGCGATGAGCCGGTCGGCGTCCATGTCGTCGATCGAGTCCACCGGCGCGGCCGCTTCCGCGTCTTCGCCGTTCTCGTTCTTCCGGTCGGTGGGTTCGCCGCCTTCGGCGAGGTCGAGCAGCAGGTCGGCCAGCCCGGCCGAGCGCAGCCGGGCCAGCGGGATGGACGCGAGCGCGGCGCGCAGCCGCGCCTCCTCGCCGTCTTCGGCGGTCTCCGGGCCGCCGAACAGCTCGGCGCCGAGGTACCCGGCGAGCGCTCCGGCGGACGGGTGGTCGAACACGAGGGTGGTCGGCAGGCGCAGGCCGGTCGCCGCGGCGAGCCGGTTGCGCAGCTCCATCGCGGTGACGGAGTCGAAGCCGAGGTCGCGCAGCGCGCGATCGACCGGCACCTCCGCCGCGGTGCGGTAGCCGAGCACGGCGGCGGCCGCCGAACGCACCAGGTCGAGCAGCGCCGGCGCCCGCTGGGCGGGCGGCAGGCCGGCGAACCGTCCCGGCTCGTCCCGCTCCACCGGCGGCGCGGCCTGCCGGGCCCGCCTGACCTCGGGCAGGTCGGCGACCAGCGAGTCGCCCGCGTCCGCGGCGGCACGGGCCCAGTCGACGTCGGCGACCAGCGCGAACCCCGCGCCGTCGGCCAGCACCCGGTCCAGCGCGGCGAGCGCCGTCGCGGGATCCATCGGCGAGGAACCACCGCGCCGCAACGACTCCTGGCGC
Source organism: Amycolatopsis plumensis (assembly GCF_042652605.1). Classification (NCBI taxonomy): domain Bacteria; kingdom Bacillati; phylum Actinomycetota; class Actinomycetes; order Pseudonocardiales; family Pseudonocardiaceae; genus Amycolatopsis; species Amycolatopsis plumensis. The sequence continues at coordinate 1,155,669 of NZ_JBHSJY010000001.1, forward strand.
GTGCTCTGCTCCGCGAGACCGCCGCCACCCCACTGCCCCCACGCGACGGAACAGGCCGCCAGCCCCAGGCCGCGGCGGTGGGCGGCCAGCGCGTCGAGGTAGGCGTTCGCCGCCGCGTAGTTCGCCTGCCCGGCGTTGCCGAGCGTGCCGGCGGCCGACGAGAACAGGACGAACGCGGACAGGTCGAACTCCGCGGTCAGCTCGTGCAGGTTCCGCGCCGCGGCGACCTTCGGCCGCAGCACGTGCTCGAACCGGTCCGGGGCGAGCGAGTCGAGCACCCCGTCGTCGAGCACCCCCGCCGTGTGCACGACCGCGGTGAGCGGGCCGTCGGCGGTGACGTCGCGCACCAGTCCGGCGAGCTGCTCGCGGTCGGCCACGTCGCACGCCGCAATGGTGACCTCGGCGCCGAGGCCGGTCAGCTCGGTCCGCAGGGCCTCGGCCTCCGGGGCGTCGAGACCGCGCCGGCTCACCAGGACCAGGTGGGCGGCGCCGTGCTCGGCGGCCCAGCGGGCGACCCGCGCCCCGAGGGCGCCGGTACCGCCGGTGATCAGCACCCGGCCCCCGGCCGCCCAGCCGGCGTCCGGCCCGGCGGTCTTGCTCACCGCGCGCGTCAGCCTCGGGACGAAGGTGCCCGCCGCGCGCACGGCGACGGCCCGCTCGGAACCGCCGAGGGCCGCGGCGAACGCCTCGCGCGCCGGCTCGCCGAACTCCTCGGGCAGGTCGGCGACGCCGCCCCAGCGTTCGGGGTGCTCGATCCGCGCGACCCGCGCCAGCCCCCACACCGGAGCCTGCGCCGGGTGTCCGACGGGGTCGCCGTGGCCGGTCGTCACCGCGCCCGAGGTGGTCAGCCACAGCGGTGCGTCGATGCCCGCGTCGCCCAGCGCCTGGATCAGCGCCGCCGTGCCGCACAGCCCGAGCGACACCGACGAGAACACCGGATGGGCGCGCTCGTCGTGCGCGAGCAGCGAGACGATGCCGTCCGGCGTCACTTCCAGGTCGCCGAGCAGCTTCGCGAGGGCGTCGCGGTCGACGTCGGTGACCGCCAGCACGGTCACGTCGACGCCCTTGCCGCGCAGGGCTTCGCGCGTTCCGGCGAGGATCGGTTCGGGCACGTGGCCGCCGGTGACGACGAGCCAGTGCCCGGTGACGACCGCCGCCGGGACGGCCGCCGGCCGCCAGGTGATCTCGTACCGCCACGAGTCGACGGTCGCGCTTTCCCGGCGCCGTCGCCGCCACGACGTCAGCGCGGGCAGCACCGCGCCCAGCTCGTCCTCGGGCACGGCCAGCTCGCCGGCCAGCGACGGCAGGTCGGCGCGTTCCACCGCGGCCCAGAACTCGGCGTCGACCGGGTCCGCGGCCGGCGCGGGCCGGTCCGGGACGTCGAGCCAGTAGCGGCGGCGGTGGAAGGCGTAGGTCGGCAAGTCGACCCGGCGCGGCCGGTGCGGGCCGAACACCGCGTCCCAGTCGGGGCTGATGCCGCGCACGTGCAGTTCGGCCACCGAGGTCAGCAGCCGGTCCAGGCCGCCATGGCCGCGCCGCAGCGAGCCCACCGCAGCCGACGGACCGGCTTCCTCCAAGGTTTCCTGCACCGCCATGGTCAGCACCGGGTGGGCGCTCACCTCGACGAACGCCGCGTGCCCCGCCTCGCCGAGCGCGCGGATCGCCGGTTCGAACCGCACGGTCCGCCGCAGGTTCGTGTACCAGTACCCGGCGTCCAGCCCGGCCGTGTCCAGCCAGTCGCCGGTCACGGTCGAGAAGAACGGCACGGTCCCGGACCGCGGCCGGATCGGGGCGAGGTCGGTGGCCAGCCGCTGCTCCACGGCCTCGACCTGCGCCGAATGCGACGCGTAGTCCACTGCGATCCGCTTGGCCCGGACGCCGTCGGCCGCGCACGCGGCCATCAACTCGTCCAGCGCGCCGGGCTCGCCCGAGACCACCACCGAGGACGGGCCGTTCACCGCCGCCACCGAGATCCGCTGCTCCCACGGGGCGATCCGCTCCCGCACCGCCTGCTCGGGCAGCGCAACGGACACCATGCCGCCCCGGCCCGACAGCACCTCGCCGATCGCCCGGCTCCGCAACGCCACCACGCGCGCCGCGTCCGCCAGTGACAACGCACCCGACACACACGCGGCCGCGATCTCACCCTGCGAATGCCCGACCACGGCGTCCGGCTCGATGCCGTAGGACCGCCACAACGCCGCCAGTGAGACGTTGACCGCGAACGACACGGGCTGCACGACGTCGACCCGCTCCAGCATCTCCTCGTCGGCGAGCACGTCGAGGAGGGACCAGTCGACGAACTCCGCGAGCGCGTCGGCACACTCACGCATTCGCGCCGCGAACACCGGCGAAGACTCCACCAGCTCCACGGCCATTCCGGTCCACTGCGCGCCTTGGCCGGGGAAGACGAACACCGTCCGGCCGGTCACATCGGCCACGCCACGGACCGGATTCTGCAGCGCTGTAACGAGATCCGCCGGGTCCGAGCCCACCACCGCGGCCCGGTGCTCGAACATCGACCGGCCCGTCGCCAGCGTGTGGCCCACGTCCACCGGCCGCACCGGCGACTCGGCCACCCACGACGCCAGCCGTGCCGCCTGCTCCTCCAGCGACTCCGGCGACCGCGCCGACAGCACCCACGGCACCACCACCGCCGGGCCCTGGTCCGGCACCGGCTCGACGCCGTCCGGCGCCTCCTCCAGGATCACGTGCGCGTTGGTGCCACTGACCCCGAACGACGACACGCCCGCCCGCCGCACGCGCTCGCCGCGTGCCCACTCCCGCGAACCCGTCAGCAGCTCGACGGCTCCCGCGCTCCAGTCCACGTGCGACGACGGCTCCGACACGTGCAACGTCCGCGGCAGCACTTCGTGCCGCAGCGCCTGCACCACCTTGATGATCCCGGCCACCCCGGCCGCGGCCTGGGTGTGCCCGATGTTCGACTTCACCGAGCCCAGCCACAACGGCTGTTCCCGGTCCCGCCCGTACGTGGCCAGCAACGCCTGCGCCTCGATCGGATCACCCAAGGTCGTCCCGGTCCCGTGCGCCTCCACGACGTCCACATCGGACGCTTCAACACCGGCGTCGGCCAAGGCCGCCCGGATCACCCGCTGCTGCGACGGGCCGTTCGGCGCCGTCAACCCGTTCGACGCGCCGTCCTGGTTCACCGCCGAACCGCGGACGACGGCCAGCACCGGGTGCCCGTTGCGCCGCGCGTCCGACAGCCGCTCCACCAGCAGCACGCCGACGCCCTCGCCCCAGCCGGTGCCGTCGGCGTCGTCCGAAAAGGACTTGCAGCGGCCGTCGGCCGACAGTCCCCGCTGCCTGCTGAACTCGACGAACAGCGAGGGGGTCGACATGACCGTCGCGCCGCCGACCAGGGCGAGGGTGCACTCGTCCCGGCGCAGGGCCTGTGCCGCGAGGTGCAGCGCCACCAGCGACGACGAGCACGCCGTGTCGACGGTCATCGCCGGTCCTTCGAGCCCGAGCGTGTAGGCGATCCGGCCCGAGGCGACGCTGCCCGCGTTGCCCATGCCGAGGTGCGCGTCGAGCCCCTCGGGCATCGATTCGAGCTGGGTGAAGTAGTCGTAGTACATGAGCCCGGCGAACACGCCGGTCCGGCTGCCCTTGAGCGAGCGCGGATCGATCCCGGCCCGTTCGACGGCCTCCCAGGCCGTCTCCAGCAGCAGCCGCTGCTGCGGGTCCATCGCGGTCGCTTCCCGCGGCGAGACACCGAAGAACGCGGGGTCGAACCCGCCCGGCTCGTCGAGGAAACAACCCGTGCGCGTGTAGGTCTTGCCGGAGGCGTCCGGGTCCGGGTCGTACAGCGATGCGACGTCCCACCCGCGGTTGGCGGGGAACTCGGCGACGGCGTCACGCTCGCTTGCGACGAGCCGCCACAGGTCCTCCGGGGTGTGCACCCCGCCGGGAAGCGGCAGCTCATCCCCACGATCGCGATCGGGTCGTCGGCGGCGGCCGCCCGCTGCCGAGGCGCGGCCGGCGCGTCCCCGCCGGTGAGCTCCCGCGTGAGGAACCCGGCGAGCACCGCGGTGTTCGGGTAGTCGAAGACCAGGGTCGCCGGGAGGGACAATCCCGTCGCGGCGGCGAGCCGGTTGCGCAGCTCCAGCGAGGTCAGCGAGTCGAAGCCGAGCTCCTTGAACGCCTTCTCCTGGTCCACCGCCTGCGTGCCGTCGTAGCCGAGCACGGCGGCGACCTGCTCCCGCACGACGTCGGCCAGCACGGCGGCACGGTCCTGGGTGGACAGCGCGGCGATCCGGCCGGCGAGCGAACCGGATCGCGCGGCCACGGGGTCGACGCGGCGACGCCGGACCGGGACGAGCCCGGCCAGCCGGGCGGGCACCGGGTCGAGCCGCCGCACCGCCGCGAGGTCGAGCTTCACCGGCACGAGCACCGGTTCGCCCGAGGCGAGCGCGGCGTCGAACAGCGCGGTGCCCTCGGCGGCGGTGAGCGGCAGCACGCCGCCCCGCGCCAGCCGGGCCCGGTCGGCCTCGGTCATCGCGCCGGTCATGTCGCTCGCTTCGTCCCAGAAGCCCCACGCGAGCGACTTCCCGGGCAGGCCGGCCGCGCACCGGTGCTCGGCCAGCGCGTCGAGGAAGGCGTTGGCCGCCGCGTAGTGGGCCTGCCCCGCCGCGCCGAGGATCCCGGCCGCCGACGAGAACACCACGAACGCGCTCAGCTCCGCTTCCCGGGTGAGGGTGTGCAGGTGCCAGGCCGCGTCGACCTTGGGACGCAGCACCGAGTGGACCTGTTCGGGCGTCAGCGCGGTCAGCAGCGCGTCGTCGAGCACGCCCGCGGCGTGCACGACGGCCGACAGCGGGCGGTCCGCCGGAACGCCCGCGAGCAGGTCCGCGAGCGCGCCGCGGTCGGTGAGGTCGCAGGCGGCGAGATCGACGGTGGCGCCGAGGTCGCGCAGCTCGGCCACCAGGTCCGCGGCGCCGGGCGCGTCCGGCCCCGGCGGCTGGTGAGCAGCAGGTGCCGGACTCCGCACGAACGTACGAGGTGCCGGGCGAACACGGTGCCGAGCACGCCGGTGCCGCCGGTCACGAGGACCGTGCCGGACCCGAAGCCGGGCTCGCCCGCCGCCGCGGTCCGCCGGCCCAGCCTCGGCACGGTGACCGTCGTGCCGCGCAGCACGACCTGCGGTTCGCCGAACCGGACGGCCGCGGGCAGCCCGGCCGGGGTGTCCACGTCGATCAGCAGGAACCGGCCGGGGTTCTCCTCCTGCGCGGACCGGACGAGGCCGCACAGCGGGGCGTGCCCGAGATCGGTCGCGCCGGGGCCGGCCGCGTGGCTGGTCACGAAGGCGAGCTTGCTGCCGGCGAACCGGTCGTCGGCCAGCCACGCACGCGCGGCTTCGAGTGCGGCGAGCGTGGCCGCGTGGGCCGCCTCGGGCAGGTCGCCGGAGTCGCTGCCCAGGCAGGGAACCACCACCAGCTCCGGTACCGCGGCACCGGCGTCGATCGCCGCCGCCAGCTCCGCCAGACCCGAGTACGTCTCGGCGGACGGCCACACACCGGCATCGACGCCGAGGACCGCGACGCGCTCGACCGGGTCGGCCGGCGAGGTCACCGGCTGCCAGTCGATGCCGTACAGCGCGTCCCTCGGCACTCCCCCGTCGCGGAGCTGTTCCTCGGCGACTTCGCGCAGCACGAGCGTCCCGACCGTGAGCACCGGCGCCCCGGTCTCGTCGGTGGCGAGCAGCGTGAGCGCGTCGGGACCGGTCCTGGTCAGCCGCACGCGCAGCCGGCCGGCGCCGGTGGCGTGGATCGTGACGTCGGACCAGGTGAACGGCAACGCCGCCGTCGTCTCCTCGCGCAGCAGCGCGGCGGCGTGCAGGGCCGCGTCGAACAGCGCGGGGTGGAGGGCGAACGCGCCGGTGAGGTCCTCGGGCAGGTCGACCTCGGCGCAGACGTCGGCACCGGCCCGCCACGCGGCGCGCAGGCCCTGGAACGCCGGGCCGTAGGCGAAGCCGGACCGGGCGGTCCGGTCGTAGAAGTCGTCGACCGCCACCGGTTCGGCCCCCGCGGGCGGCCATTCGGCGAGCTCCGGCGCCGGTGCCCCGGTGCCGGCGGCCAGGGTTCCGGTGGCGTGCAGCTGCCACTCGCCGGCGTCTTCCGGGCAGGAGTAGATGGCGATCGAGCGCCGGTTCTCCTCCGGGGCGCCGACCATGACCTGCAGGCGGACGCCGCCGTGCTCCGGCAGGGTCAGCGGGGCGGTGAGCGTCAGTTCCGCGACGCGGTCGCAGCCGACCTCGTCGCCCGCGCGGACGGCCAGCTCGACCAGGGCCGCGCCCGGCAGCAGGGTCGTCCCGAGCACGGCGTGGTCGGCCAGCCACCGGTGCGACCGGAGCGACAGCCGGCCGGTGAACAGCAGGCCGTCGGAGTCGGCGAGCGTCGTCGCCGCGCCGAGCAGCGGGTGGCCGCCCGCCGCGAGGCCGAGACCGGCCACGTCACCCGCGCCGTCGGTGGCGTCGAGCCAGTAGCGGCGGCGCTGGAACGCGTAGGTCGGCAGGTCGGCCGGCCGCGGGTCGTGCCCGGCGAACACCGCGTCCCAGTCGGGGCTGATGCCACGCACGTGCAGCTCGGCCACCGACGTCAGGAACCGCTCCAGGCCGCCTTCGCCGCGCCGCAACGTTCCCACCGCCACCGACGGACCGGCGTCCGCCAAGGTCTCCTGCACGGCCATCGTGAGCACCGGGTGCGAACTGACCTCGACGAACGCCGCATACCCGGCTTCGGCGAGCGCGCGGACCGCCGGTTCGAACCGGACCGTCTCCCGCAGGTTCGTGAACCAGTACCCGGCGTCCAGCCCGGCCGTGTCCAGCCAGTCCCCCGTCACCGTCGAGAAGAACGGCACACTCCCGGACTGTGGCCGGATCGGGGCCAGGTCGGCCGGCAGCCGGGTCTTCAGCTCCTCCACCTGCGCCGAGTGCGAGGCGTAGTCCACCGCGATCCGCTTGACCCGCACCTCGTCGGCCTCGCACGCGGCCACCAGCTCGTCCAGGGCACCGGGCTCCCCCGACACCACCACCGACGACGGACCGTTCACCACGGCCACCGAAATCCGCGGCTCCCACCGGGCGATGCGGTCGCGGACGGCGGCTTCGGGCAGCGCGATCGACACCATGCCGCCCTTACCCGACAGCACCGCGCCGATCGCCCGGCTCCGCAACGCCACCACGCGCGCCGCGTCCGCCAGTGACAACGCACCCGACACGCACGCCGCCGCGATCTCACCCTGAGAATGCCCGACCACCGCGTCCGGCTCGATCCCATAGGACCGCCACAACGCCGCCAGCGAGACGTTCACCGCGAACGACACCGGCTGGACCACGTCGACGCGGTCCAGCATTTCCGCATCGGCCAGCACGTCCAGCAGCGACCAGTCCACGAACTCGGCCAGCGCGTCGGCACATTCGCGCATCCGCGCCGCGAACACCTGGGAACCGGCCAGCAGCTCCGTGGCCATCCCGGCCCACTGCGCACCCTGCCCCGGGAAGACGAACACCGTCCGGCCGACCACATCGGCCACCCCGCACACGGGATTGCCCAGCCCGGCGGCCAGGTCCGCCAGGTCAGAACCCACCACCGCGGCCCGGTGCTCGAACATCGCCCGGCCCGTCGCCAGCGTGTGGCCGATGTCCACCGGCCGCACCGGCGACTCCGCCACCCACGACGCCAGCCGCGCCGCCTGCTCGTCCAGCGACTCCGGCGACCGCGCCGACAGCACCCACGGCACCACCGCGTCCCCGGCGTCCGCGGGAGGCTCCGCACCGGCCGGGGCCTCTTCCACGATCACGTGCGCGTTCGTCCCGCTCACCCCGAACGACGACACCCCGGCCCGGCGCGGGCGCTCGTTCTCCGGCCACGGCACCGGCTCGGTCAGCAGCTCGACGGCCCCGGCACTCCAGTCCACGTGCGACGAGCGCTCGCCCACGTGCAGCGTCCGCGGCAGCACCTCGTGCCGCATCGCCTGCACGACCTTGATGATTCCCGCCACCCCGGCCGCGGCCTGGGTGTGGCCGATGTTCGACTTGATCGAGCCCAGCCACAGCGGCGCGGTCCGGTCCTGACCGTAGGTCGCCAGCAGCGCCTGCGCCTCGATCGGATCGCCCAAGGTCGTCCCGGTCCCGTGCGCCTCCACGACGTCCACATCGGACGGTCCGACACCGGCGTCGGCCAGGGCCGCCCGGATCACCCGCTGCTGCGACGGGCCGTTCGGCGCGGTGAGACCGCTGCTCGCGCCGTCCTGGTTGAGCGCGGTGCCGCGCACGACGGCCAGCACCGGGTGGCCGTGGGCGCGGGCGTCCGAAAGGCGTTCCACCAGCAGCATCCCGACGCCCTCGCCCCAGCCGGTGCCGTCGGCGTCGTCCGAAAAGGACTTGCAGCGGCCGTCGGCGGCCAGTCCCCGCTGCCTGCTGAACTCGATGAACGTGCCCGGTGTCGGCATCATCGTGACCCCGCCGACCAGCGACAGTTCGCACTCGCCGTTGCGCAGCGCCTGGACGGCCCAGTGCAACGCGACCAGCGAAGACGAGCAGGCCGTGTCGACCGTGACGGCCGGGCCCTCGAGCCCCAGCGTGTAGGCGACCCGGCCCGACGCGATGCTCGCGGCGCTGCCGTTGCCGAGGTAGCCCTCGAGCCCTTCCGGCGTGGTCCGCAGCCGGGCGCCGTAGTCGTGGTACATGACGCCGGCGAACACGCCGGTCCGGCTGCCGGCGAGCGAGCGCGGGTCGATCCCGGCCCGTTCGATCGCCTCCCAGGCCGTCTCCAGCAGCAGCCGCTGCTGCGGGTCGGTCGCCAGGGCCTCCCGCGGGCTCATCCCGAAGAACTCGGCGTCGAAGTCCGCGACGTCGCGGAGGAAGCCGCCCTCGCGTGCGTAGGACGTGCCGGGGTGGTCCGGGTCGGGGTGGAACAGGGCGCCGAGGTCCCAGCCGCGGTCTTCGGGGAAGCCGCCGATCGCGTCGGCGCCGTCGGCGACCAGCCGCCACAGGTCCTCCGGCGACCGGACCCCGCCCGGGTACCGGCAGCTCATCCCCACGATGGCGATGGGCTCGTGCGCCCGCTCCTCGTGCTCCCGCAGCCGGGCGCGGGTGCGCGCCAGGTCCGAGGTCACCTTCTTCAGGTAGTCACGAAGCTTCTGCTCGCTCACTGGTCGGAGTCACCCTTTCTGGCGGGAGCCGGCACAGCTCGCCCGTCCCGTGTTCAAGAGATGCCGAGTTCGTTGTCGATGAACTCGAAGATCTCGTCGTCCGAGGCAGCGTCGATCTTGTCGGTGACCTGCGCATCGGTGTTCTCACCCGCGGCCTCGTCCAATTTGGACAGGAGATCCTGCAGCCGCCGCGCCACGGCCGTGCGCGCCGTCTCGTCGGCGGCGATCGCCGGCAGCAGCGACTCGACCCGGCCCAGTTCTTCGGCCAGCGACGGGACCGCCGCGGTGCCCCGCTCGCCGCCGAGCTCGCCGGCGAGGTGCTTCGCGAGCGGCTTGGGCGACGGGTAGTCGAACAACAGCGTCGCCGGCAGCCGCAGCCCGGTCAGCGAGCCCAGCCGGTTGCGCAGTTCGACCGCGGTGAGCGAGTCGAAGCCCAGCGCGAGGAACCCGCGCCCGGCCTCGATCGCCTTGGCGTCGGCGTGCCCGAGCACCGCCGCCGCTTCCGCGCAGACCAGTTCGAGCAGCCGCTGTTCCCGCTCGGCCCCGGTCAGCCCGGCCAGCTCGTGCCGGACCGGCACCGGTTCGGTGCGCGCCGGTCGCGCGGCGCCGCGCACCAGGCCGCGCAGCAGCGGCGGCGCCGGTTCGCCGCGCAGCCCGGCGAGGTCGAGCCGCGCCGGGACGAGCGCCGGGTCCCCGGTGGACACCGCGAGGTCGAACAGCGCCAATCCGTCCTCGGTGGACATCGGCACGAGCCCGCCGCGCGCCATCCTGGACCGGTCGGCACCCGCGAGCTTGCCGGTCATTTCGCTGCGCTCGTCCCACAGGCCCCACGCCAGCGACACGGCGGGCAGGCCGAGGGTCCGGCGGTGGACGGCGAGCGCGTCGAGGAACGCGTTGCCCGCCGCGTAGTTCGCCTGCCCGGCGCTGCCCGACGTGCCGGCGATCGAAGAGAACAGCACGAACGCGACCCGCTCGTCGGCCCCGGCCAGCTCGTGCAGGTTCAGCGCCGCGTCGACCTTCGTCCGCAACACGGTGTCGAAGCGTTGCGGCGTCAGCGAAGTCACCACTCCGTCGTCGAGCGCGCCCGCGACGTGGACGACGGCGCCGAGCGGATGGTCCCCCGGCACCTCGGCCAGCAGGGCCGCCAGCGCCGCCCGGTCGGCGACGTCGCACGCGGCGAGCCGGACCTCGGCGCCGAGCCCGGCCAGCTCGGCGGCCAGCTCCTCGGCACCCGGCGCGCCGGTGCCGCGCCTGCTGACCAGCAGCAGGTGCCGCACTCCGCGCTCGGTGACGAGGTGCCGGGCGACGGAGCGGCCGATGGTGCCGGTCGCGCCCGTCACGAGCACGGTCGTCTCAGCGTCCCAAGGGGACGGCGGTTCCGACGGCGGCTCGACGCGGCCGAGACGCGCGGCGCGGAGTTCGCCGCCGCGGATCGCCAGCTGTGGTTCGTCCGCGGCCGCCGCGCGGGGCAGGACGGCCGCGGACGCGTCTGTTCCGTCGAGGTCGACGAGCTGGAACCGGCCGGGGTGCTCCGCCTGCGCGGAGCGGACGAGCCCCCAGAGCGGCGCGTTCACCAGGTCGCCGAGCGGTTCGCCGGGTTCGGCCTGGACCGCGCCCGTGGTCGCGATCACCAGCTTTGTGTCCGCGAAGGCGTCTTCGGCGAGCCAGCGCTGGATCAGCTCCAGCGCCCAGGTCGTCGCCGCGCGGACGTCCCCGGCGAGGTCGCCGGTTTCCCGGCCGGGCACGGGCACCACGACGACGGCGGGTGCCGGGTCCGCGGACCGCAGTTCGTCGAGTCCCGAGTAGACAGTCGTGCCGCTCGGCGGCGACCACGTTCCGGCCACGTCGAGCACCGCCGGTGCCCCGGCTGCGCCCGGCAGTTCGACCGGGGTCCAGCCGAGCCGGAAGAGGGCGTCGTGGTGGACCGGCCGGGCCTCGCGCAGTTGCGCGGCCGAAACCTCGCGCAGCACGAGCGATCCCGCGGTCAGCACGGGACGGCCCGCGGTGTCGGTCACGGCGAGCGAGATGCCGCCGGTGCCGCCGTCGCCGAGCCGGATCCGCACCGGCGCGGCGCAGGCCGCGTGCAGGGACACGTCGGTCCACGAGAACGGCAGGCCGGCCGCGGACCGCTCGCCGGGCTTCTCCCGCAGGGCCGCCGACTGCACGGCGGCGTCGAGCAATGCGGGGTGGACGCCGAAGCGGGTGGCTTCGGCCTGCTGGTCCGCGGGCAGCGCGAGGTCGGCGAGGATGTCGTCGCCGAGCCGCCAGGCCGCCGTGACCCCTTGGAAGACCGGCCCGTAGTCGAAGCCGCGTTCGGCGTAGGCGTCGTAGAACCCGGTGAGGTCGACCGGCTCGGCGCCCGCGGGCGGCCATTCGGCGGGGGCGCTCGCCGGCGGGAGCGCGGCCACGGCGAGCCGGCCGGCGGCGTGCAGCGTCCACGGCGACTCGTCGTCCGGTCGCGAGTGGACGGTGATCGGCCGTCCGCCGCCGTCCTCGACGCCGCCGACGCTCACCTGCAGCCGGACGTCGCCGCGGTCCGGCAGCACGAGCGGTGCGGCCAGGGTCAGCTCCTCGACGGTCGCGCAGCCGACCTCGCCGCCCGCGCGCATGGCGAGTTCGAGGAAGGCCGTGCCGGGGAAGAGCACGGAACCGAGCACGACGTGCTCGGCGAGCCACGGCTGTTCGGAGAGGGACAGCCGCCCGCTGAAGACGACGCCGCCGGTGTCGGCGAGCCAGGTCGCGGCGCCCAGCAGCGGGTGGTCGGTCGTCATCAGGCCGTGGGCGCGAAGATCACCCTTCGCGGTGGTCCGTGCCCAGTAGCGCTCGCGCTGGAAGGCGTAGGTGGGCAGGTCGACCCGCGCGGCACCGGGGAAGAAGGCCGACCAGTCGACGTCCTGCCCGGCGACGTACAGCGACGCCACCGCGGTCAGCAGACTCTCTTCCTCGGCCCGGTCTTTCCGCAGCGCCGACACCACCGTGCCTTCAACAGATTCCGCCGCCATCGCGGTCAGCACACCATCCGGCCCCAGTTCGAGGAACCGGGTCACGCCCTGCTCGGCCAGATAGGTCACACCGTCGTGGAAGCGAACGGTTCCCCGCACGTGCCGGACCCAATACTCCGGCGACGTCAGGTCTTCGGCCAGGGTTCCGGTCACATTGGACACGACCGGGATCGCCGGAGCGTGGTAGGTCAACGTTTCCGCGACCTGACGGAACTCCGCCAGCATCGGCTCCATCCGGGCCGAGTGGAACGCGTGGCTCACGGACAACCGGCGAGTCTTGCGGCCCTCGAACTGCTCCACAACCGAGCCGACGGCATCCTCATCGCCGGAGAGCACCACCGAGGACGGACCGTTCACCGCCGCGATCGACACGCCCTCGACCAATAGCGGCTCGACCTCGGCCTCGGTCGCCTGCACCGCCACCATCACCCCACCAGTCGGCAGGGCCTGCATCAACCGGCCACGCGCCGCCACTAACGCACACGCGTCCTCCAGGGAGAACACACCCGCAACATGGGCCGCCGCCAGCTCACCAATCGAATGCCCGACCAGGAAGTCCGGACGGACACCCCACGACTCGACCAGCCGGAACAACCCGACCTCGACGGCGAACAACGCCGCCTGCGCATACATCGTCTGGTTCAACAGCTCGGCATCCTCGCCGAACATCACCGCACGCAAACCATCCACCTGCGCACACACCGCGTCCACGACCTCGGCGAACACCGGGAACGACTCATACAGCTCCCGGCCCGCACCGAGCCGCTGCGCACCCTGACCGGAGAACAGGAACGCCGAACGCCCCGAATCCACCACCCCGGACACGACACCCGGAACCGGCTCACCGGCAGCGAACGCGGCGAGTGCCGCGGCCCGGTCATCGGCCAGCACCACCGCGCGGTGCTCCAGCCGGGCCCGCGTCGAGGCCAGCGACCACCCGACCTCGGCCACCCCGAGTCCGGGCCGCGACTGGACGAAGGACGCCAACCGCCCCGCCTGCGCCCGCAAGCCCGCCGCGCTCCGCGCCGACACCAGCCACGGCGTCACGCCGGTGACGTCGGCCGGCTCCGGCGCTTCGCCTCCGCCAAGCGGGGGTGCCTGCTCCACGATCACGTGGACGTTCGTGCCGCTCATCCCGAAAGACGAGATCCCGGCCCGGCGCGGCCGCCCGTTCTCCGGCCACGGGACCGGCTCGGTCAGCAGCGCGATGTCCCCGGCGCTCCAGTCCACGTGCGACGAGGGCTCGGTCACGTGCAACGTCCGGGGCAGCAGCTCGTTCTGCAGCGCGAGCACGACCTTCAGCACGCCGGCGACCCCGGCGGCGGCCTGCGTGTGCCCGATGTTCGACTTGACCGACCCGAGCCACAACGGCTGCTCCCGGTCGCGCCCGTAGGTCGCCAGCAACGCCTGTGCCTCGATCGGGTCGCCCAGCGCGGTACCCGTGCCGTGCGCCTCGACGACGTCCACTTCGGACGCGGTCACCCCGGCCGACGCGAGCGCCGCCCGGATCACCCGTTGCTGCGACGGCCCGTTCGGCGCCGTCAACCCATTGGACGCACCGTCCTGGTTCACCGCCGAACCCCGCACCACCGCCAGCACCGGATGCCCGTGGCGCCGGGCGTCCGACAGCCGCTCCACCAGCAGCATCCCGGCGCCCTCGCCCCACCCGGTGCCGTCGGCGTCGTCCGAGAACGCCTTCACGCGGCCGTCTTCCGCGAGCCCGCGCTGCCTGCTGAACGCCTGGAACGCGGTCGGGGTCGACATCACGGTCGCCCCGCCGGTCAGCGCCATCGCGCATTCGCCCTGCCGCACCGCCTGCACCGCGAGGTGCAGCGCCACCAGCGAAGACGAGCACGCGGTGTCCACGGTCAGGGTCGGGCCTTCGAGGCCGAGCGCGTAGGCGATCCGGCCGGAGAACACGCTGCCCGCCGTTCCGGTGCTCGCGTGGCCCTCGGTGTCCGCGGTCGGGTCCATCACGAGCACGGAGTAGTCCTGCCCGTTGGTGCCGACGAACACGCCGACCTGGCCGCCCCGCAGCGAGGTGGGGTCGATGCCCGCGGCCTCGATCGCCTCCCACGACGTTTCGAGCAGCAGCCGCTGCTGCGGGTCCATCGCCGTCGCCTCGCGGGGCGAGACCCCGAAGAAGCCCGCGTCGAATTCCGCGGCACCGTCGAGGAAGGCCCCGCGCCGCGTGTAGACCTTGCCGGGCTTGCCCGGCTCCGGGTCGTAGAGGTCGTCGAGGTCCCAGCCCCGGTCCTCCGGGAACGACGTCAGCGCGTCGGCCCCTTCGGACAGCAAGCGCCACAGCGCGGCCGGCGTGTCGGCGCCGCCGGGGAACCGGCAGCTCATGCCCACGATCGCCACCGGCTCGTCGCTGCGCACCCGGCCCGCTTCCGGCGCCTCGACCGCGGCGGGGGACCCGAACAGCTCGGTCAGCAGCATCCCGGCCAGCGCTTCGGCCGTCGGGTAGTCGAACACGATCGTCGACGGCAGCGACAGGCCGGTCGCCGCGCCGAGCACGTTGCGGAACTCCACCGCCGTCAGCGAGTCGAAGCCCAGTTCCCGGAACGCCCGCGTCGGCTCGATGTCTTCGGGACGCGCGTAGCCGAGCGCCGCGGCGGCGTGCGCCCGGACGAGCTCGAGCACGGCACGCGGCCGGTCGGCTTCGGGGACTCCGGCGAGGGTCGCGCCGGGCGCCGGACGCGCCGCGGCGAGCACTCGGCGGGCTTCCGGCAGGTCGCCGAGCAACGCGCTGGGCCGGACGGCCGCGAAGCTCGGCGCGTAGCGTTCCCAGTCGACGTCGGCGACGGCCACGAACGCCTCGCCGATCGAACCGGGCAACGCGCTCATGGCCGATCCGGGCGCCATGGGCGGCAGGCCGCCGCGGCGCGCCCGGCCGGCCACCTCGTCGGCCGTCGCGAGCCCGGTCTCCGCCCAGGGCCCCCAGGCGATCGACGTCGCGGGCAGGCCGAGCCCGCGCCGGTGCTCGGCCAGCGCGTCCAGGTAGGCGTTCGCGGCCGCGTAGGCGCCCTGGCCGGCCGCGCCCATCGTCGCCGCGAAGGAAGAGAACACGACGAAGGCGTCCAGCGCGAGCTCCCGCGACGCCTCGTCCAGGTTCCGGGCGGCCAGCGCTTTCGCCCGCACCACGCGGTCGATCCGGTGCGGGGTCGCGGACTCCAAGACGCCGTCGTCGAGCACCGCGGCGGCGTGCACGATGGCCGACACCGGCACCTCGGCACCCGCCGTGGCCAGCAGCTCGCCGCACGCTTCCCGGTCGGTCACGTCGCAGGCGACCACCGACACGGCGACCCCGGCTTCTTCGAGTTCGGCCGTCAGCTCGGCCGCCCCGTCCGCCGCCGGACCGCGCCGCGACGCCAGCACGACCCGCTCCGCACCTGCGTGCGCGGCCCAGCGGGCGACCCGGGCGCCCAGCGCGCCGGTGCCGCCGGTGATCACGACGGTCCCGCGCGGCTGCCACTCGGCCACCGGCGCGGCGGCCCTGGTCAGCCGCCGTCCGAACACGCCGAACTCCCGGACCGCGACCTGGTCCTCGCCCGCGGTGCCGGACAGGACCGCGCACAGCCGTCCCACCGTGCGCTCGCCGGGTTCGGCGGGCAGGTCGACCAGGCCGCCCCACCGGCCGGGCAGCTCCAGCGCGGCCGTCCGGCCGAGTCCCCAGAGCTGCGCCTGCCGGGGTGCCGTCACCAGGTCACCGCGTCCGGTGGACACCGCACCCGTGGTGGCGAGCCAGAGCGGCGCGTCGAGCCCGGCGGCCCCGAGCGCCTGCACGAGGGCGACGCTCGCCGTGAGCAGCGCGGTGAACTCCGCGTCCGGCGTCTCGTCGAGCGCGAGCAGCGACAGCACCCCGCTCACGGCTTCGTCACCGGCGGCCGCTTGCAGCCGCTCGCGGGAGACCTCACCGGCGTCGAGCGGCACCACGGTGGCACCGGCCGCCGACAACTCCTCGAGGAGGCGGGCCTGCCGCTCGGTACCGGACGTCACCACGAGCCAGCGGCCGGACAGCCGGGCCTCCTCCCGCGTCACGAGCGACCACGAAACCCCGTACCGCCAACCCTCCACTGTGGACCGTTCGCGCCGTCGCCGCCGCCACGCCGACAGCGCGGGCAGGACCGGGCCGAGCGCCGCCTCGCCGACCCCGAGCTCCCGGGACAGCCGCTCGACGTCGTCGCTCTCGACGGTCGCCCAGAACTCGGCGTCGACCGGGTCGGCCGGGGCCGCGTCCGCGCCGGGCTCCAGCCAGTACCGCTCCCGCTGGAACGCGTAGGTCGGCAGATCGACCAGCCGGGCTTCGTGCCCGGCGAACACGGCGTCCCAGTCCGGCGCCACGCCGCGGACGGACAGCTCGGCCAGCGACGTCAGGAACCGGCCGCGGTCGCCGTCGCCGCGGCGCAGGGTCCCGACGGCGACCGCCGGACCGGTCGTGGCCCGCTCCAGCGTTTCCTGCACCCCGACGGTCAGCACCGGGTGCGAGCTGACCTCGACGAACGCGGTGTACCCCTCGGCCGCCAGCGCGCGGATCGCCGTCTCGAACCGCACCGGCTGCCGCAGGTTGGTGTACCAGTACCGGGCGTCCATCGTGGCGGTGTCGAGCCACCGGCCGTGCACGGTGGAGAACAACGGCACCTCGCCGGCCCGCGGGGTGACGGGGGCGAGCGCGGCCAGCAGCCGCTCCTCGATCCGTTCCACCTGCGCCGAATGCGACGCGTAGTCGACCGCGATCCGCTTCGCCCGGACGCCGTCGGCTTCGCACGCGGCCACGAGCTCGTCCAGCGCGGCGGGCTCGCCGGCCACGACCGTCGAGGACACGCCGTTGACGGCGGCGATCGAGATCCGCGTCTCCCAGCGGGCAAGGCGTTCGGCGACAGCGGCTTCCGGCAGCGCGATCGACACCATCCCGCCGTCGCCCGAGAGCACCTCGCCGATCGCCCGGCTGCGCAGCGCGACGATCCGCGCGGCGTCGGCGAGCGACAGCGCCCCGGACACGCACGCCGCGGCGATCTCGCCCTGCGAATGCCCGACGACGGCGTCCGGTTCGATCCCGTGCGCCCGCCACAGCGCGGCGAGCGAGACCATCATGGCGAAGGACGCCGGCTGCACGACGTCGACGCGTTCGAGCATCTCCGCGTCGGCAAGGACGTCCAGGAGCGACCAGTCGACGAACTCGGCGAGCGCGTCGGCGCACTCCCGCATCCGCGCCGCGAACACCTCGGAGCTCTCCAGCAGCTCGGTGGCCATCCCGGCCCACTGCGTGCCCTGGCCGGGGAACACGAACACCGTCCGGCCGGTCACGTCCGCCACGCCCTGGGTGACGCCGGCCCCGCCCGAGGCCACCGCCGCGAGCCCCGAGCCCAGCTCGGCCCGCGTCGACCCGACGACGACCGCGCGGTGCTCGAAGGCCGATCGCGAGGTCGCCAGCGAGAACCCGAGGTCGACCGGGCGGTGGCCGGTCTCGTCCACCTGCGCCAGCAGGGCCGCGGCCTGCGCCCGCAGCGCGGCCGCCGTCCGGCCGGACAGCGGCCAGGCCACCACCGGCGCGGTGTCCGGCACCGGGCCGTCCGGCGCCGGCTCGGGAGCCTGCTCGACGAGCACGTGCGCGTTCGTGCCGCTGACCCCGAACGACGACACCGCGGCGCGCCGGACGCGGTCGCCCGACGGCCACGGCTGCGGTTCGGTGAGCAGCCGCACGGCACCCGAAGACCAGTCCACGTGCGTGGTGGGCCGCTCGACGTGCAGGGTGCGCGGCAACGTCTCGTGCCGCAGCGCCTGCACCAGCTTGATGATCCCGGCGACGCCGGCGGCGGCCTGGGTGTGGCCGATGTTCGACTTGATCGACCCGAGCCACAGCGGCCGGTCCCGGCCCGTCCCGTAGGCGGCGAGCAGCGCCTGCGCCTCGATCGGGTCGCCGAGCGCGGTGCCCGTGCCGTGCGCCTCGACGACGTCCACATCGGACGCCGCGAGTCCCGCGTCGGCGAGCGCCTGCTTGATCACCCGCTGCTGCGACGGCCCGTTCGGCGCGGTGAGCCCGCTGCTCGCGCCGTCGGAGTTGACCGCGGAGCCGCGGACCACGGCCAGGACGGGGTGACCGCGCCGCTGCGCGTCCGAGAGCCGTTCGAGCAGCAGCATCCCGGCGCCTTCGCCCCAGCCGGTGCCGTCGGCGTCGTCGGAGAAGGCCTTGCAGCGGCCGTCCCGCGCGAGCCCGCGCTGGCGGCTGAACTCGACGAACCCGCCGGGCGAGGACATGATCGTGACGCCGCCCGCGAGCGCGAGCGAGCATTCGCCCTTGCGCAGCGCCTGCACGGCGAGGTGCAGCGCGACGAGCGAAGAGGAGCAAGCCGTGTCGACCGAGACGGCCGGGCCTTCGAGACCGAGCGCGTAGGCCACCCGGCCCGAGGCGATGCTGGGCAGGTTGCCGTTGCCGAGGTGCCCCAGCACCTCCTCCGAAAGACCCGGCAGGTCGGTCGCGTAACCGGCGTACATGACGCCGGTGAAGACGCCGGTCCGGCTGCCGCGCAGCGACGCGGGCACGATGCGGGCGCGCTCGATCGCCTCCCACGCGGTCTCGAGCAGCAGCCGCTGCTGCGGGTCCATCGCCGCCGCCTCGCGGGGCGAGATGCCGAAGAACGCCGGGTCGAACCCGGCGACGTCGTCGAGGAAGCCGCCTTGGTCCACATAGGACGTGCCGGGCCGGACGGAGTCGGGGTCGTAGACACCCGCGGTGTCCCAGCCGCGGTCGCCGGGGAACGGCGACACGGCGTCGATCCCCTCGTCGACGAGCCGCCACAGCTCTTCCGGCGAGTTCGCGCCCCCGGGGAACCGGCAGCTCATCCCGACGATGGCGATCGGCTCGGTGCCGCTCGCCTCCAGCTCCTGGAGCCGGGCCCTCGTCTCGTGCAGGTCGGTGGTGACCCGCTTGAGGTACTCGACCAGCTTCCGTTCAGATCCGTCTGAGGACATTCAGCCGAACTCCCTGTCGATGAAATCGAAGATCTCGTCGGTCGAGGCGCCGCTGAGGGCCTCGGCCGCGGAAGTGCCTTCGCCGGTGCGCCGCGTTCCGTTCCACGTCGACAGCAGGGCACGCAGCCGGGCGCCGATCCGGTCGTGCTCCTCGTGTTCGACCGAGCCGGCGGTGGCCGACAGCCGCTCCGCGAGCCGGTCGAGCTCGGCGTGCACGGCCGGCTCCCCGGCACCGGCCGGGCCGAGGTGCGGTGCCAGCTCGCCGAGCAGGTGCGCCGCGAGCGAAACCGGGGCCGGGTAGTCGAACAACGTCGTCGCCGGCAGCTTCAGCCCGGTGGCGCCGCTGAGCCGGTTGCGCAGCTCGACGGCGGTCAGCGAGTCGAACCCGATCTCCATGAACCCGCGTTCGGCGGGCACGGCCTCGTGCGGGGCGTACCCGAGCACCGCGGCGGCTTCGGCCAGCACCAGGTCGAGCACGGCCGGGCCGCGGTCCTTCTCCGGCAGCGACTCGAGCCGCTCGGCGAACGCGGGACCCCCGCTCGCGGCCCCCGACGCGGTGGGCCGCGCCGCGCCGCGGGCCGGGCGGACGAGCCCGCGCAGCGGCGCCGGTGCCGTCGCGCCCAGCCGGGCCGGGTCGAGCCGGATGGGCACGACCAGGGCGAGATCGAGCTGCCGTGCGTCGTCGAACGCCCGCAGGCCGTCGGCGACGTCGAACGGCTTCACCCCCGACGCCGCCATCCGCCGCACGTCGGCCGCACCGAGCTCGCCGGCCATCCCGCCGCCGGACCACGGGCCCCAGGCGAGCGAGGTGACGGTGCGGCCGGCCGCCCGGCGGTGCGCCGCGAGCGCGTCGAGGAACGCGTTGGCCGCGGCGTAGTTGCCCTGCCCGGCGTTGCCGAGGATCCCGGCGGCCGAGGAGAACAGCGCGAACAGCGCGAGGTCGTCGTAGGCGGTCAGCTCGTGCAGGTTGACCGCGGCGTCGACCTTGGGCCGCAGCACGTGTTCGAGGCGGTCGGCGTCGAGCGCGGTGAGCACGCCGTCGTCGACCACGCCCGCGGTGTGCACCACCCCGGTCAGCGGGTGTTCGGCGGGGACCCGGGCCAGCACGGCGGCCAGCTCGGCGCGGTCGGCCACGTCGCAGGCGGCGATCGTGACGTCGGCGCCGAGCCCGGTCAGCTCGGCGGCCAGCTCCGCCGCACCGGGTGCGCCGACACCGCGCCTGCTGAGCAGCAGCAGCCTCCGCGCGCCGTGTGCGGTGACCAGGTGCCGGGCCACGTGGGCGCCGAGGCCGCCGGTGCCGCCGGTGACCAGCACCGTGCCCGCCGGATCGAGCGGCGCGGGCAGGGTGAGCACCACCTTGCCGATGTGCTTGGCCTGGCTCATGTGCCGGAACGCCTCCGGTGCCCGGCGGATGTCCCACGACGTCACCGGAAGGGGCCGCAGCACGCCGCGTTCGACCAGGTCGACGGCCTGGGCGAGGATCTCGCCGATCCGGTCGGGACCCGCGTCGCCGAGGTCGAACGGGTGGTACCGCAGGCCGGGCCGTCCGTCGGCCCGGACGTCGGTCTTGCCCATCTCGACGAACCGGCCGCCGTCGGCCAGCAGGTCGAAGGAGGCGTCGACGAATTCGCCCGCGAGCGAGTTCAGCACGACGTCGACGCCGGTGCGGTTCGTCTTCCGGAACTTCTCGGCGAACTCCAGCGTGCGCGAGGAAGCGATGCGGTCGTCGGGGAGGCCGAGCTCGCGCAGCGCCCCCCACTTCCCGGGGCTGGCGGTGCCGAAGACCCGGGCGCCGAGGTGCCGGGCCAGCTGCGCCGCGGCCATGCCGACCCCGCCCGCCGCGGAGTGCACCAGCACCGACTCGCCCGGCCGCACCCCGGCGAGGTCGACGAGGGCGTAGTAGGCGGTGATGAACGCGATCGGCAGCGCCGCCGCGTCGGTGAACGACCAGCCGGCCGGCATCCGCACCACCATGCGGTGGTCGGCGACCACCAGCGGGCCGTACGCCCCGTGGAACATGCCGAGCACGCGGTCGCCGGGGACGAACCCGGTGACACCCGGGCCGACCTCCGCGATCACGCCGGCGCCCTCGAGCCCCATCGGGCCCGCCTCGCCCGGGTACATGCCGAGCGCGTTGAGGACGTCGCGGAAGTTCACGCCGGCCGCGCGCATCGAGATGCGCACCTCACCGGCGCGCAGGGGCGCGGCGGCCTCGGGCGCGGGCAACGGGCGGAGGTTGTCCAGCGTGCCCTTGCCGGTGCTGTCCAGCCGCCACGGCCTGCCGTCCGCCGGGGGTTCGAGGAGCCCGGTGCCGGCCCGTTCGAGGCGGGGCACGGACAGCTCGCCCGCGCGCACCGCCACCTGGGGCTCGCCGGAGGCGATCGCGGCGAACAACGCGGCGACGGAGGCTTCCTCGTCGTCGATGTCGATGACCACGAACCGGTCCGGGTGTTCGGCCTGCGCCGTGCGGAGCAGGCCCCACGCGGGGGCGAACGCCAGGTCCCGGATGCCCTCGCCGGGCAGCGCGGCGACCGCTCCCCTGGTGACGAAGGCGAGCTTCGCGCCGGCGAACCGGTCGTCGGCGAGCCAGTCGCGCACGAGGTCGAGCACCCCGCCGACGGCGGTCCGGACGTCGGCGGGAACGCGGCCGGTGGCGTGCCCGTTCAGCACGCACGGCACGAACACGAGGCCGGGGCGCGCGCCGCCGTCGATCGCCGCGGCGAGGTCGGCCAGGGTGCGGTGCGAGGTCGCCTCCGCCTCGGCACCCACCCGGCCCGCCAGCTTGAGCTGGTCGTCGCCGAGGACGACGCAGTCACGGACGCCGGCATCGGGTTCGGTGGCCGGCGGGTGCCAGGCGAGCCGGTACAGCAAGTCGAGCGGCCGGTGCCGGAGCTCGCTCGCCTCCACCGTGCGCAGCACGAGCGAGCCGATCGAGGCCACCGGGCGGCCGGCCGGGTCGGCCACGGCGAGGGAGAGCGATTCGGGGCCGGCCTTCGCCAGGCGGACCCGCAGGCTCGACGCGCCGCCCGCGTGCAGCGAGACCGCCGACCACGAGAACGGCAGCCGCCCGGTTCCGCCGTCGGCGAGCGGCAGGAAGACCAGGGCCTGCAGGGCCCCGTCGAGCAGCGCCGGGTGCAGGCCGAACGAGGCGGCGTCGCGCGCGGCCCGTTCGGGCAGCGCGACCTCGGCGTACACCTCGTCGCCGAGCCGCCACGCCGACGTCAGGCACTGGAAGCTCGGGCCGTACTGGGCGCCGGAGTCCTCGCCGCGGTCGTAGAAGCCGTCGAGGTCGATCGGTTCGGCGTCCCGCGGCGGCCAGTGCACCGGCCGCGTGTCCGGGGTGACGGCCCGCGGGACGAGCACGCCGGTGGCGTGCAGCGTCCACGGCGCGTCGTCGTCCGGTCGCGAGTGGACGGTGAGCTTGCGTGCCCCGTCGTCGTCCGGCTCGCCGACGACGACCTGGAGCCGGACGCTCCCGTCGCCGGGGAGCACGAGCGGCGCCGCGAGCGTCAGCTCCTCCACCTGGGCGCAGCCGACCTCGTCGCCCGCGCGCACGGCCAGTTCGAGGAAGGCCGTGCCGGGCAGCAGCGCGGTGCCGAGCATGACGTGGTCGGCGAGCCACGGGTGCGTCGCCACCGAGAGGCGGCCGGTGAACACGAGCCCGCCGGACTCGGCGAGCGGCACGGCCGCGCCGAGCAGCGGGTGCCGGGTCGCGGTCAGCCCGAGGCCGCTCGCGTCGAGCGAGCCCGCCGGTGCGTCGATCCAGTAGCGCTGGCGCTGGAAGGCGTAGGTGGGCAGGTCGACCCGCGCGGCACCGGAGAACAACGCCGCCCAGTCCACGTCCTGCCCGGCAACGTACAACGACGCCATCGCGGTCAGCAGGCTCTCTTCCTCCGCACGGTCCTTCCGCAACGCCGACACCAACGTGCCTTCAACGGACTCCGCCGCCATCGCGGTCAGAACACCATCCGGACCCAACTCCAGGAACCGGGTCACACCCTGCTCGGCCAAGTAGGTCACGCCGTCGTGGAAACGAACCGTTCCCCGCACATGCCGGACCCAATACTCCGGCGACGTCAGGTCTTCAGCCAGGGTCCCGGTCACATCGGACACGACTGGAATCGAAGGAGCTCGATAGGTAAGGGTTTCCGCGATCCGACGGAACTCTTCGAGCATCGGCTCCATCCGCGCCGAATGGAACGCATGGCTCACCGACAACCGACGAGTCTTCCGCCCTTCGAACTGCTCCACGACCGACTCGACCGCGTCCTCGTCACCCGAGAGCACCACCGACGAGGGGCCGTTCACCGCGGCGATCGACACACCCTCGACCAGCAGAGGAGTCACTTCAGCCTCGGTGGCCTGCACGGCCACCATCACCCCACCACTCGGCAGGGCCTGCATCAACCGGCCACGCGCCGCCACCAGAACACACGCGTCCTCCAACGAGAACACACCCGCAACATGGGCCGCCGCCAGCTCACCGATCGAATGCCCGACCAGGAAGTCCGGGGTCACACCCCACGACTCGACCAACCGGAACAAGCCGACCTCGACGGCGAACAACGCTGCCTGCGTGTACATCGTCTGGTTCAAGAGTTCGGCATCCTCGCCGAACATCACCTCACGCAAGCCGTCAACCTGCGCACACACCACATCGACCACATCGGCGAACACCGGGAACGACTCATACAGCTCCCGCCCGGCACCGAGCCGCTGCGCACCCTGACCGGAGAACAGGAACGCCGAACGACCACCCGACACCGTCCCCGGCACGACACCGGGAGCCGAGTCGCCGTTCGCCAGCGCGGCCAGACCGGTCAAGGCCCCGGCCCGGTCGGCCGCCAGCACCACCGCACGGTCCTCGAACACCGCACGCGACGACACGAGCGCCGCACCCAGCTGCGCCACCCCCAGGTCCGGACGACCGTCCACGAACGACAGCAACCGCGCCGCCTGCGCCCGCAGGGCGGCACCACCGCGGCCCGACACCACCAGCGGGACCACGCCGACGGCGGGCTCCGGCTCTATCGCCTCGGGCTCGCCGGGCGCCGGGGCCTCCTCGACGATCACGTGCGCGTTCGTCCCGCTGACCCCGAACGCGGAGATCCCGGCCCGGCGGGGGTGCCCGTTGCGCTGCCACGGCACCGGCTCGGTCAGCAGCTCGATGTCTCCGGCGCTCCAGTCGACCTGGGCCGACGGGGCGTCGACGTTCAGGGTGCGCGGCAGCACCTCGTTGCGGAGGGCCTGCACCATCTTGATCACGCCGGCCGCACCGGCGGCGGACTGCGTGTGCCCGATGTTCGACTTGACGGAACCGAGCCACAGCGGCCGGTCCCGGTCCTCGCCGTAGGTGGCCAGCAACGCCTGCGCCTCGATCGGGTCGCCGAGCGCGGTTCCGGTCCCGTGGCCTTCCACCGCGTCCACTTCGGACGGCTGCAGGCCGGCGTTCGCGAGCGCCTGGCGGATCACCCGCTGCTGCGAAGGGCCGTTCGGCGCGCTGAGCCCGTTGGAGGCGCCGTCGGAGTTCACCGCCGAACCCCGCACGACGGCGAGCACCGGGTAGCCCCGGCGCCGGGCTTCGGACAGCCGGGTCAGCAGCAGCATGCCGGCCCCCTCGCCCCAGCCGGTGCCGTCGGCGCCGTCGGCGAACGCCTTGATCCGGCCGTCCGCGGCGAGCCCGCCCTGCCGGCCGAACTCGGCGTAGGCGCCGGGGGTGACCATCACGCTCACCCCGCCGGCCAGTGCCATCGTGCATTCGCCCTGCCGCAGCGCCTGCGCGGCCAGGTGCAGCGCGACCAGCGACGAGGAGCACGCCGTGTCCACCGTGACAGCGGGGCCTTCCAGCCCGAACGTGTAGGCGATCCGGCCGGACGCGACCGCGCTCGACCCGCCGGTGAGCAGGTGCCCGCGCAGCTCCTCGGGAACCTCGCGCAGCCCGGCGCCGTAGTGCTGGCTGCCGCACCCGACGAAGACGCCGGTGGCGCTGTTCTGCACCGACAGCGGGTCGATCCCGGCCCGCTCGAACGCCTCCCACGCCGTCTCCAGCAGCAGCCGGTGCTGCGGGTCCATGGCGGTCGCTTCACGCGGCGAGATGCCGAAGAACGCCGGATCGAACTCGGCGGCGTCGTGGACGAACGCCCCGACCCGCGCGTAGTCCTTCGCCTTCGGGTCGTCGAGGCCGGCGAGGTCCCAGCCCCGGTCGGCCGGGAACTCGCCCAGCGCGTCCTCGCCGCGGAACACCAGGTCCCACAGGTCTTCGGGCGACCGGACGTCACCGGGGAACCGGCAGCTCATGCCGACGATCGCCATCGGCTCGTCCGAGGCGACCGCCACCACCGGCGCGGCCCGCTCGGCCGGCTCACCCGCGACGAGCTCGGCGAGGTGCTGCGCGAGCCGGGTCGCGGACGGGAAGTCGAACACCAGCGTGGTCGGCAGCCGCAGCCCGGTTTCGCCGGCGAGGCGGTTGCGCAGCTCGACGGCGGTGAGCGAGTCGAAGCCGAGCTCGCGGAACGCCCGATCGGCGTCGACCGCGTCCGCGCTCTCGAACCCGAGCACCGCGGCCGCCTGCGCACGGACGATCTCGAGCAGGGCCCGCCGTCGGTCCCCGGACGGCAGCCCGGCCAGCCGCGACGTGAGCGACGGACCGGCCGGGTCGTCGGCGGGCTCGGCGTCCCGCAGGGCGCGGACGGCCTCCGGCAGCTCGTCGAGCAGCGGCCGCCGTCGGGCGGCCGCGAAGCTCGGGGCGAACCGCCCCCAGTCGACGTCGGCGACGGCCAGGAACGTCTCGTCGTGCTCGATCGCCTGCGCCAGCGCGAGGACGGCGAGCTCGGGTGCCATCCCCCGCACCCCGCGCCGGCTCAGGTGCCGCTCCGCGACGTCGGTCGCGGCGAGGCCGTCGCCCGCCCACGCGCCCCACGCGACCGAGGTCGCGGTCAGCCCGTCGGCACGGCGGCGTTCGGCCAGCGCGTCGAGGAAGGCGTTGGCGGCGGCGTACGCGCCCTGCCCGCCACCGCCCCACACCCCGGCGTTGGAGGAGAACAGGACGAACGCGTCGAGTTCGGTGTCCGCGAGCAGTTCGTTCAGGTTGACGGCCCCGCGGACCTTGGCCGCGGTGACGCGGGCGAACTCCTCGGGCGTGGTGTCGGCGAGGGCGGCGACGCCGTCGACGCCCGCCGCGTGCAGCACCGCCCGCACCGGCTCGCCGCGCTCCGCCAGCTCACGCAGCAGCCCGGCGAGCCGGTCCCGGTCCGCGACGTCGCACGCCGCGATCGTCACCTCGGCGCCGAGCGCACGCAGCTCGGCGGCCAGCTCGGCCGCACCGGGGGCGGCTTCGCCCGCGCGCGAGGTCAGCACGAGGTGCCCGGCGCCCCGCCCGGCCAGCCAGCGGGCGACGTGCCCGCCGATCGCCCCGGTGCCGCCCGTGACGAGCACCGTGCCCCGCGGCGTCCAGTCCCGCACGGGGGCGGTGGCCGGCAACGGCGCCCGGACGAGCCGGCGGGCCAGGACACCGTGGTCCCGCACGGCGACCTGGTCCTCGCCGCCGGTGCCGGCCAGCACGGCGACCAGCCGGCGGGCCGCTCGCTCGTCGAACGTCCCGGGCAGGTCGACGAGCCCGCCCCACCGGTTCGGCTCTTCGAGGCCGAACACCCGGCCGAGGCCCCAGACCTGCGCCTGCGCGGGGGCGCGCGGCGGGTCCGACGGCCCGGTCGACACCGCGCCGCTCGTCACCAGCCACAGCGGCGCGGCGATGTCCACATCGGACAATGCTTGGATCAGCGCGAGCGTGGCCTGCGCGTCGAGGAACCCGAGGACGGCCGCCGGGTTCTTGCCGGAAAGCTCGCGCGTCAGGCCTTCCCTGTCAGCCGCGTCAGGCCGGAGGATCTCCGGTTCGGCGCCCGCGGCGGCGAGGGCCGCCACGATGCCCGTGACCGTCTCCCCGGCCATCTCTTCGCCGACGACCAGCAGCCACTCGCCGGAGAGCGCGGCTTCCTTCGCCGGAACGGGCTGCCACGCGATGCGGTAACGCCACTCCTCCACAGTGGACTTGTCCCGGCTGCGGCGCCGCCACGACGACAACGCGGGCAGCACCGGGCCGATTTCGTCCTCCGGCAGCGCCAGCTGACCGGCCAGTCCTTCGAGGTCCTCGCGGTCGACCGCGTCCCAGAACGCCGCGTCCACCGCGTCCTTCGCCGGGGCGGAACCGCGCTCGGGCGTGAGCCAGTACCGCTGCCGCTGGAACGCGTACGTCGGCAGGTCGACGACCCGCGGTTCGCAGGCGGCGAAGACGGCGTCCCAGTCCGGCGACACGCCTCGCACGTGCAGCTCGGCCAGCGAGGTGAGGAACCGCGCCTCGCCGCCCTCGCCGCGCCGCAGCGTGCCGACGACCACCGTCGGCTCGTCCGCGATCTCGTCGAGCGTCTCCTGGACGCCCATCGCCAGCACGGGGTGCGAGCTCACCTCGACGAACGCGGTGAACCCCTCGCCGGCGAGCACGCGGATCGCGGCTTCGAACCGGACGGGCTCGCGCAGGTTGGTGTACCAGTAGCGGCCGTCCACTGTGGTCCCGCCGGCCCACTCGCCGGTCACGGTCGAGAGGAACGGCACGCGCGGCTCGCGCGGCTCGATCGGGGCGAGGTCCGCCGCCAGCCGGTCCTCGATGGCCTCGACGTGCGGCGAGTGCGACGCGTAGTCGACCGCGATGACCTTGGCGCGGACCCCGTCCGCCACGCAGTCCGCGACCACGGTGGCCAGCGCGCCGGGGTCTCCGGACAGCACCACCGACGAGACGCCGTTGACCGCGGCGACGGCGACCCGCCCGCCGAGTGCGGCGATCCGCTTCCCGGCCTCCTCGGCCGGCAGCGCGACGGAGGCCATGCCACCGTGCCCCGAGAGGCACTCCGCGATGGCCTTGCTCCGCAGCACGACGACGCGCACGGCGTCCGCCAGCGACAACGCTCCGGACACGCAGGCGGCGGCGATCTCGCCCTGCGAGTGCCCGACCACGGCGTCCGGGTGGATGCCGCGCGATTCCCAGAGCGCGGCCAGCGACACCATCACCGCGAACGACACCGGCTGCACCACGTCGACCCGCTCCAGCAGCGCGGCGTCGGTCAGCGCGTCGGGCAGCGACCAGTCGACCAGCTCGCCGAACGCGGCGGCGCACTCCGCCATCCGCGCCGCGAACACCGGCGACGAGCCGAGCAGCTCCGCCGCCATGCCCACCCACTGGGCGCCCTGGCCGGGGAACACGAAAGCCACCCGGCCCTTGACGTCCGCGACCCCGCGGACCGCGCCGGCGCCGGTCAGGGCCGCCGCCAGGTCCGCGGCCGCCGAACCCACCGCCACCGCCCGGTGTTCGAACGACGACCGCGACGAGACGAGCGAGTAGCCGACGTCGGCCGGACGCTCCGGCACCGAGCTCACGTGCGCGGCCAGCCGGGCCGCCTGCTCGGACAGCGCCGCCGCGGACCGCGCCGACAGCACCCAAGGCACCACCGGCGCATCCGGCAGCTCGCGTGCCGGGCGCTCGACGGCCTCCGGTGCCTGTTCGAGCACCACGTGCGCGTTGGTGCCGCTCATCCCGAACGACGACACGGCGGCCCGCCGGGGCCGCTCCCCGGACGGCCACGACCGCGGTTCGGTCAGCAGCCGCACCTCGCCGGCGGCCCAGTCCACGTGCGGCGAGGGCTCCTCGGCGTGCAGCGTGCGCGGCAACAGCTCGTGGCGGAGCGAAAGCACCATCTTGATGACGCCGGTGATCCCGGCGGCGGCCTGGCCGTGGCCGACGTTGGACTTGCCCGACCCGAGCCACACCGGCCGGTCCCGGTCCTGCCCGTAGGTCGCGAGCAGCGCCTGCGCTTCGATCGGGTCGCCCAGCGGCGTCCCGGTCCCGTGCGCCTCGACGGCGTCCACATCGGACGGTCCGAGGCCCGCGTCGGCCAGCGCCGCCCGGATCACCCGCTGCTGCGAAGGACCGTTGGGCGCCGTGAGGCCGTTCGAGGCGCCGTCCTGGTTCACCGCCGAGCCCCGGACCACGGCCAGCACCGGGTGCCCGTGGCGGCGGGCGTCCGACAGCCGCTCGACGAGCACCATCCCGGCGCCCTCGGCCAGCCCCATGCCGTCGGCCTGCGCGGAGAACGCCTTGCACCGGCCGTCGGCGGCGAGCCCGCGCTGGCGGCTGAAGCCGACGAAGCCGATCGGGTCGGCCATCACCGCCGCGCCCCCGGCCAGCGCGAGCGTGCACTCGCCGCCGCGCAACGCGCGGATCGCGAGGTGCAGCGCCACGAGCGACGACGAGCACGCCGTGTCGACGGTGAGCGCGGGACCTTCCAGGCCCAGCGCGTAGGCGATCCGGCCGGACACCACGCTCGTCGACGAACCGGTGACGAGGTGGCCCTGTGCCTCGGCGGCCACGCCGTCGGAAGTGGCGCCGAAACCCTGGTGGGACGCGCCGATGAAGACGCCGGTGGCCGAGCCGCGCAGGGAGGCCGGGTCGATCCGCGACCGCTCCAGCGTCTCCCACGCGCCCTCGAGCAGCAGCCGCTGCTGCGGATCCATCACCGCGGCTTCGCGCGGCGAGATGCCGAAGAAGGCCGGATCGAATTCGGCCGCGTCACGCAGGAACCCGCCGTCCCGCGCGTAGGTCGTGCCCGCCGCCGTGTCGTCGGCGGCGAAGAGCCGGTCGAGGTCCCAGCCGCGGTCGGCCGGGAAGCCGGAGATCACGTCGCCGCCGTCGAGCAGCAGCTGCCAGAAGTCCTCCGGGCTGCGGACGCCGCCGGGCAGGTGGCAGGCCATCCCGACGATCGCGATGGGCTCGTCGGCGACCCGGGCGGGGGCCGCGGCTTCGGCGGGCGCGGGCTCCTCGCCGAGCAGCTCCGCGAGCAGGTGGCCGGCGAGCACCGCCGGGGTGGGGTAGTCGAAGACGAGCGTGGCGGTCAGCTTGAGGCCGGTCGCCGCGGTCAGCCGGTTGCGCAGCTCGACCGCGGTCAGCGAGTCGAAGCCGAGGTCGCGGAACGGGCGCTCCGCCTCGATCAGCGTGCCCGCCCGGTGCCCGAGCACGGCGGAGGCCTCGGCTTGAACGAGCTCCACCAGCGTCCGGATCCGGTCCGCCTCGCCGAGCCGGGCGAGGCGGCGGTGCAACGCCGGCTCGCCGGCCGAGCTCCCGGCCGCGGCCCGCCGGGCCGTCGTCCGGACCAGGCCGCGCAGCAGCCACGGCAGCGAGCCGGCCCGCGCCTGCTCCCGCAGCGCCGCCCGGTCCAGGCGGATCGGCACCTGGACCGCCTCGTCGAGCAGCCGCGCGCGGTCGAACAGCGCCAGCCCCTCCGTTGTGGACAGTGGCGCCATACCGATGCGGCGCAGCCGCGCCACGTCGGCGTCGGTGAGGTGCGCGGTCATCCCGCTGCGCTGCTCCCAGAAACCCCACGCCAGCGCGACGGCGGGCAGGCCGCTCGCCCGGCGGTGCTGCGCGAGCGCGTCGAGGAAGCTGTTGGCGGCCGCGTAGTTGCCCTGGCCCGCGTCACCGAAGATGCCGGCGCCCGCGGAGAACAGCACGAACTCCGCGAGGTCGAGGTCCCGGGTCAGCTCGTGCAGGTGCCACGCGGCGTCCACCTTGGGCCGCAGCACCGCGTCCAGCCGTTCCGGCGTCAGCGACTCGACGACGCCGTCGTCGAGGACACCGGCGAGGTGCACCACCGCGGTCAGCGGGTGCGCCGCCGGGATCCGCGCGAGCACGCTCGCCAGCTCCTCGCGGTTCGCCGCGTCGCAGGCGGCGATGTCGACTTCGGCACCGAGGCCGGTGAGCTCGGCGCGCAGCTCGGCCGCACCCGGTGCGTCCTCACCGCGCCGACCGAGCAGCAGCAGCCGCCGCGTGCCGGTGGCGGCCAGGTGGCGGGCGACCTCCGCGCCGAGGGTGCCCGTGCCGCCGGTGAGCAGCACGGTGCCGTCCGCCGGGCGGGACCGGGGAACGGTCAGCACGACCTTCCCGACGTGGCGGGCCTGGCTGACGAACCGGTAGGCCTCGGGCGCGCGCCGCACGTCCCACGGGCGCGACGGCAGCGGCTGCAGCGCGCCTTCGGCGGACAGCCGCAGCACCTCGGTCAGGATCTCCCGGACGCGCTCCGGCGCCGCCTCCACCGCGTCGAACGCCCGGTACCAGACGCCGGTGGCGGCGGCGATCCCCTCGGCGTCACGGATGTCGGTCTTGCCCATCTCCACGAACCGGCCGCCGTCGCGCAGGAGGCCCAGCGAGGCGTCGACGAACTCGCCGGCCAGGGAGTTCAGCACGAGGTCGAAGCCGCCCTCGCCGGCGAACCGCTCGGCGAAGCGCAGGTCCCGCGACGACGCGAGACGCGTGTCGTCGAGGCCCAGCTCGCGCAGCGCGGGCCACTTGGCCTCGCTCGCCGTGCCGAAGACGTCCGCACCGAAGTGGCGGGCGAGCTGGACGGCGGCCATGCCGACGCCGCCGGCCGCGGCGTGCACGAGGACGCGCTGCCCCGCCGCGATCCGGCCGAGGTCGACGAGGCCGTAGTAGGCGGTCAGGAACACCACGGGCACGCCGGCCGCCCGCTCGAACGTCCAGCCGTCCGGCACCGGCACGAGCAGCCGGTGGTCGGTGACCGCGACGGTCGCGATGGAGTTCCCGCGGAAGATGCCGGTCACCCGGTCGCCGGGCGCGAGCCCGGTGACCGGGTGACCGGCGCCGACCTCGGTCACCACGCCGGCCGCCTCACTGCCCATCACGGCGTCGTCGCCGGGGTACATCCCGAGGGCGATGAGGACGTCGCGGAAGTTCAGGCCCGCGGCCCGGACCTCGACGCGGACCTCGTCGTGGCCGAGCGGGGCGTCCGTCGCCGTCAGCAGCGCGAGGCCGTCGAGCGCGCCCTTCTTCGCGGTGCCGAGCCGCCACGCGCCGTGCTCCGGCGGCACCAGCGCCGGGTGCTGCGCCGGCAGCTTCGCCAGCCGCGCCGCGCACACCTGGCCGCCGGTGACGGCCAGCTGCGGCTCGCCCGAACGCAGCGCGCCGAACAGCCCGTCGGGCAGCGCGCCGGACGTCGCTGCGGCGCCGAGGTCGAGCAGCACGACCCGGCCGGGGTGTTCGGAGGCGGCGGACCGGAGCAGGCCCCAGGCCGCCGCGGCGGCGAGGTCGGTCACCGGCCCGTCCGGCGTGCCGACCGCGCCGCGGGTGACGACCACGAGCCGCGCGCCCGCGAACCGCTCGTCCGCGAGCCAGCGCTGGACGACCGCGAGCACCCGCCGCGTCGCCGCCCGCGTGGCCTCGGCCAGGTCTCCCGGGCCGTCGGTGGTTCCGGAGTGCGGCAGGAACACCAGCTCGGGAACCTCGCCGTCGAAGGCGTCGAGGTCGGGGTACACGTCGGCGGGCAGGCTCGCCGGAACGATGCCCGCGGGGTCGTCGCCGAGCACCGCGCAGCGTGGCGTCTCGTGCCCCGGCTCGCCGGCCGGGACCCAGTCGACGAAGTACAGCGAGTCGTGGCCGCGGTCCGTGGCGCCCTCCGGTGCGGCGAACGGCCGCAGCGCGAGCGATTCGACGCTCGCCACCGGTTCGCCGAGCGGGTCGGCCAGCGCGATCGACACCGACCCGGCGCCGGACGGCGTCAGCCGGACCCGCAGCGCGGTGGCCCCGCTCGCGTGCAGCCGGACGCCGTTCCAGGAGAACGGCAGCAGCGGCGAGCCGGAGTCGTCGAAGGCGCCCGTGAAGCCGATGGCGTGCAGCGCCGCGTCGAGCAGCGCCGGGTGCAGGCCGAACGCGGCCGCGTCCTGGCGGGCCTGCTCGGGCAGTTCGACCTCGGCGAGCACCTCGTCGCCGAGCCGCCACGCCGTGCGCAGGCCGCGGAACACCGGGCCGTAGCCGTAGCCACGCTCGCCGAGCGTCTCGTACGGCTCGCCGAGATCGAGCGCCACGGCGCCCTCCGGCGGCCAGGACCCCGCCGCGGAACCCGGCACCCCCGCGTCCGGTTCGAGCACGCCGGTCGCGTGCCGCGTCCACGGCACGCCGTCGTCGGCGTCCTCGGGCCGCGAGTGGATGACGAGCGAGCGCGCACCGTCGCCGTCGGCCGGGCCGAGGGCGAGCTGGAGCACCACCGCGCCGTTCTCCGGCACCGGCAGGGCCGCTTCCAGAGTGAGCTCCCGGACCACGCCGCAGGCGACCTGGTCACCGGCGCGGACCGCCAGTTCGAGGAACGCCGTGCCGGGCAGCAGCACCGTGCCGCCGACCCGGTGGTCGAGCAGCCACGGGTGCGTGCGCGGGGACAGCCGTCCGGTCAGCACGACCTGGTCGGACTCGGCGAGCGTCATCACCGCGCCCAGCAGCGGGTGCTCCGGCGAGCGGAGGCCGGCACCGGACACGTCACCGGTCGCCGCGGCGCTCTCCAGCCAGTAGCGCTCGCCGCCGAAGGCGTACGTCGGCAGCTTCACCGTGCGGGCACCCGAATCCGCGAACGGCGCGAGCCGGTCCGGTTCGAGGACGCCGACCTGGGTTTCGGCCACCGAGAGCAGGAACCGGCCGAGTCCGCCGTCGTCGCGGCGCAGCGACCCGACGGCGATCGCGTCGGCGCCGCGCTCCTCGATGGTCTCCTGGATGCCCGTCGTGAGCACCGGGTGCGGGCTCACCTCGACGAACGCGTCGCGGCCCTCGTCGAGCAGAGCGCGCACCGCCTCGTCGAACCGCACGGTGCCGCGCAGGTTGGTGTACCAGTACTCGGCGTCCAGCTCGCGCGTGTCCAGCCAGCCGGCGGTCACGGTCGAGTAGAACGGGATCCGGCCGGCGCGCGGCTCGATCGGCGCCAGCTCGGCGAGCAGGCGCTCGCGCAGCGACTCGACGTGCGCCGAGTGCGACGCGTAGTCGACGGGAATGCGTTTGGCGCGCACGCCTTCGGCCCGGCAGGCGGCGATCAGCTCGTCGAGCGCGCCGGGTTCGCCGGCCACCGCGACCGCGCTCGGCCCGTTGACGGCCGCCACGGAAAGCCGGTCGGCGAACGGCGCGAGCAGCTCACGGACCCGCTCGACGGGAGCCGCCACCGAGGCCATCCCGCCCCGGCCCGCCAGTTCCGCGGCGATGGCGATGCTGCGCAGCGCCACCACACGGGCGGCGTCCTCCAGCGACAGCGCACCGGCCACGCAGGCCGCGGCGATCTCGCCCTGCGAGTGCCCGACGACCGCGGACGGGCGAATCCCGTTGGCCCGCCACAGTTCCGCGAGCGACACCATCATCGCGAACAGCGCCGGCTGCACGACGTCGACCCGGTCGAGGCCCGGCGCGCCGTCTTCGCCGCGCAGCACGGCGGTCAGCGACCAGTCGACGAACGGCGCCAAGGCCCGCTCGCAGTCGGCGATCCGCTCGGCGAAGCGGGGCTCGGTGTCGAGCAGCTCCACCGCCATCCCGGCCCACTGCGCGCCCTGGCCGGGGAAGACCAGGACCGCGCGGCCCTCGGCCCGCGCGGTGCCGACGCGCAGGTGGGCGGCGGACTCGCCGTCGGCGAGCGCCCGCAGCCCCGCGATCAGCTCCCCGGCGTCCGAGCCGACGACGGCGCCCCGCCTCGGCAGTGCGGCCCGCGTGCTCGCCAGCGAGAACCCGATGTCGAGCGGGCTCGGCGCGCCGTCGGCTTCGACCGCGGACAGCAGCCGCGCGGCCTGGGCCCGGAGCGCGTCGTCGTCGTGGCCCGACAGCAGCCAGGTCACCGGTCCCGGCCGCGCGGCCGGTGCGGCTTCCTCGGCCTCTTCCGGCTCCGGCGCCTGTTCGAGGATCACGTGCGCGTTGGTGCCGCTCGCGCCGAAGGCCGACACCGCCGAACGCCGCGGGCCGTCGCCCTCCGGCCACGGCGTCCGCTCGGTCAGCAACCGGACCGTGCCCGGCGACCAGTCGACGTGCGGGCTCGGCGCGTCGACGTGCAGCGTGCGCGGCAGGCTGCCGTACCGCATCGCCAGCACCATCTTGATCACCCCGACCACGCCCGCGGCGGCCTGGGTGTGGCCGATGTTGGACTTGATCGTGCCCAGCCACAGCGGTTGCCCGGCCGAGCGCCCGGCGCCGTAGGTGGCCAGCAGCGCCTGCGCTTCAATCGGGTCGCCGAGGGTGGTCCCGGTGCCGTGCGCTTCGACCGCGTCGACGTCCGCGGGAGCCAGCCGGGCGTCGGCGAGCGCGTCCTGGATGACCCGCTGCTGCGACGGTCCGTTCGGCGCGGTGAGCCCGTTCGACGCCCCATCGGAGTTCACCGCGCTGCCGCGCACGACGGCGAGCACCGGGTGGCCGTTCTTCCGGGCGTCGGACAACCGCTCGAGGACGAGCACGCCGACGGCCTCGCTCCAGCCGGTGCCGTCGGCGCCGGCCGCGAAGGCCCGGCACCGGCCGTCGGCGGAGAGCCCGCGCTGCCTGCTGAACTCCACAAAGGACTGTGGCGTGGCCATCACCGTCGCCCCGGCGGAGACCGCCATCGAGCACTCGCCCGCGCGCAGCGCACGCACCGCGAGGTGCAGGGCGACGAGCGCCGAGGAACACATCGTGTCGACGGTGACCGCGGGGCCCTCGAGCCCGAAGCTGTAGGCGAGCCGCCCGGACAGCACCGCGGTGCAGCTGCCGGTGAGCAGGTGCCCCTCGATGCCCTCGGCGGCGGCGATCGGACCGGAACCGTAGCCCTGGTTGCTGGCGCCGACGAAGACGCCGGACCGGCTGCCGCGCAACGAGGACGGGTCGATCCCGCCGCGCTCGAACGCCTCCCAGGCGAGCTCGAGCAGCAGCCGCTGCTGCGGGTCCATGGCCGTCGCCTCGCGCGGCGAGATGCCGAAGAACCCGGCGTCGAACGTGCCCGCGTCCTCGAGGAAGCCGCCCGAGCGGGTGTAGGTGTGCCCGGCGCGGTCCGGGTCCGGGTCGTAGAGCGCGTCGGCGTCCCAGCCGCGGTCGGCCGGGAACTCGCCGATCACGTCACGCTCGTCGACGAGCAGGCGCCACGCGTCCTCCGGGGTACGCACCCCGCCGGGGAGCCGGCAGCTCATCGAGATGATCGCGATCGGCTCGCTGTCCCGGGCCTCGGCCGCGCGCAGCCGCTGCCGGGTCTCGCGCAGGTCGGCCGTGACGCGCTTGAGGTAGTCGCGAAGTTTCTGCTCGGTGTCCATGGCGATGTCAGCTCCTCGAGAAGTCGGCCGGGCGGTGCCGGCGAGCCGACCGATGTCTTCACAGTGCCGGGTCGCCGCCGGGCGGACGAGGTCGGCGGGGAAGATCTAGGTGGACCACTAACTCCCGCCCGTCCGCAGCCGGGCCCGTCAATCCACAGTGGACTGACGGGCCCGGTGGGTGCGCGCGGGGGTCAACCGGGGGTCTCGTCCCAGGTCACGGGGAGCCGGTGGACGCCGTAGTGCAGCATGTCCTCCTTGGTCGGCACCTCGTCCGCGGGAACGGCCAGCCGCAGCGAGCCGAACCGCTCGAACAGCGCGCGGTAGCCGACGCGCAGGGTCAGCCGGGCCAGGTGCTGCCCGAGGCACTGGTGCACCCCGTGCCCGAACGCCACGTGCCCCTGGGTGTTGCGGCCGAGGTCCAGGACGTCGGGATCGGGGAACCGCGCCGGGTCCCGGTTCGCCACCGGCAGCGCCACGACCACGGTCTGGCCCTGCTCGATCGTCTCGCCGCCGATCGTCACGTCCGAGAGCGCCGCCCGGCTCGCCCCGAGGTGCGAGACCGTCAGGTAGCGCAGCAGCTCCTCGACCGCATTGTCCAGCAGCTCGGGTTCCGCACGCAGGCGGGCGAGCTGGTCCGGGTGCTCCAGCAGGGCGAAAACCCCGAGCGCCAGCATGTTCCCGCTGGTGTCGAAGCCCCCGCCAAGCAGCGCCCAGGCGATGTTGATCAGCTCGCCGTCGGTGAGCTCCCCGGCCGCGGCCAGCTCGCCGAGCAGGTCCGGCGTCGCCTTCTCCCGCTTCTCCTGCACGATCTCCGTGAGCAGCCTGCCGAGCTCGACGACCGCCTCGGTCAGTTCTTCGATCGTGTAGGACATCCGGGAGACGACGGCGAGGTGCTCGGCCAGCGGCGCCCGGTGCCGCGGCGGGATGCCCATCAGCTCGCACATCACCCGGATCGGGAACGGTTCGGCGAACGACGCCACCAGGTCCGCCCCCGGGCCCGCGTCGGCGAGCGCGTCGAGGCACTCCTGCGCGACCTGCTCGACCATCGGCGTCAGCTCACGGACCCGCCGCACCGTGAAGTACCCGGCGAGCAGCCGGCGGTACCGCAGGTGCTCCGGGGGGTCCATCGAGATGAACGCACCCGGTTCCGGGGCCGGTGCGCGGTAG
This sequence comes from Amycolatopsis plumensis, assembly GCF_042652605.1. Taxonomy (NCBI): domain Bacteria; kingdom Bacillati; phylum Actinomycetota; class Actinomycetes; order Pseudonocardiales; family Pseudonocardiaceae; genus Amycolatopsis; species Amycolatopsis plumensis. The sequence goes on from NZ_JBHSJY010000001.1 coordinate 1,193,114, forward strand.
ACGACCTGCTTGCTGTCGTCGCCGGTCGGGATCGGCGAGGGGATGGACAGCGAGATGAGGTCCTTGCGGTGGCTGAACCGGTCGTCGGCGAGGATGCGCCGCACTTCGTCGAGCCCGGTCGCCACCCAGCCGTCGCGGCCGTCCACGCTCACCGGCATGGCGATCTTCGCGATCGGCCCGGCCTTCGTCAGCGCCGCGTAGCCCTCGGCCGGGTCGAACGGGCAGCGCCGTTCGACGGGCAGTCGCGGGTTCCCGGCCGCGCTGTCGGACATCTCCGTCTCTCCTGTCGTCGTCCCGGCCGTCACGGTGCGACCGGGTGGAGCTCGGCCGCCGGTCGCGGGGAGGTGAGGCGCTGCTCCAGCACGTCGGCCGCCTTCCGCGCGCCGCCCGCGCCACGCACGTGTTCGCGCATGACGGCGACCCGCGCGCGCATCCCGTCGTCCGCCGCGGCGTCGAGCACGGCCGCGCGCAGCCGCTCCGGCGTCACCGACCCGTGGTCCAGCCGCGTGGCGAGCCCGAGCTCGAGCAGCCGGCGCGTGTTGAGGTGCTGTTCGGTGTGGTGCGGGACGACGACCAGCGGCACCCCGAAGTACAGGGACTCCAGCACGCTGCCCATGCCCGCCTGGCACACCACGAGGTCCGCGTGCGGCAGCACCGCCGCGTGCGGGATCCACTGGTGCACCTCGACGTTCGGCGGCGGCGTGCCGACGTCCTCGATCCGCAGCCTGCCGCCGAGGGTCATCACGACGTGCCACGGCAGGCCGGCGAAGGCACGCAGGCAGTCGCGGAAGAACCCGGGCCGGTCGTTCACCGTCGTCCCCAGCGTCACGAGCACGACCCGCTTGCCCTCCGGCGGGCGCCAGTCGTGGTCCACGGCCGGGCCGGTCGGCGGACCGACGAAGGCGTAGCTGTCGTCGAAGGTTTCGGCGGCCGGCTGGAACTGCTTCGGGACGAAGACCAGGTTGAACTCGCGGTCGCCCTGGTACAGCCGGACCAGCGACGCGTCGTCGACGCCGTAGTCCGCCGCGTACCCGGCGATCAGCCGGTCGAACTCGACCAGCCCGGGGTGCGCGGGGTCGAGCGGGCCGATGTCGCTCCCGCCCTCGCCGAGGATCCGCGCGCCGTCGTCGTTGAGCGAGAAGCTTTCGTTCGAGGCGAAGGTCGGGATCAGCTGCACGGACGGCAGCCCGGTCCGCCACGCGGTGAACCGCCCGGGAGCCCACAACGTCGTGTCGTAGGCGAGCAAGTCGGGCGGATCGGCGGCGAAGACGGCGTCGACGCCCGGCGCGACGGCCATGGTCATCGACAGCAGGTTCGCCGGCAGCCAGGCGGCTTCGTCCGCGGTGTGGTACTCCGAGGGCGGTCCCGTCCCCAGTTCCGCGGAGTAGTCGACGGCACGGGCCCCCGTGGCCGCCACGCGTTCGGCGAACGTCGGCGTCGTGAAACAGGTGACGCGGTGCCCCCGCGCGGTCAGCTCGGCGAGCACGGGCAGCACCGGGGTCGTGTGCCCGAACGCCGGGTAGGGCAGGAACGCGAAGTGACGGCGGCTCATCGCGACTTCGCCACCGCTTCGATGGCGTCGGCCGCGGCCGACGTTCCGCCCGCGGCGTGGATCTCGTCACGCACCTTCGCGACCCGCTCCTTCGCCGCGCTGTCGCCGGCGAGCCCGAGCACCGCCGCGCGCAGGGTTTCCGCGTCGGCGTCCGAGGGCATCACCATGCGCCCGAGCCCGAGCTCGACCAGCCGCTCGCCGATCAGCTGCTGCTCCCCGAGCCGGGGCACGACCACCGGCGGCACCCCGAAGTACAGCGCCTCCATGGTGCTGCCCATCCCGGCGTGCGCCAGCAGCGCGTCGGCCCGCCGCAGCACTTCCAGCTGCGGAACCCACGGCACGACGTCGAAGTTCGACGGCAGCGGCCCCAGTTCGGCCGGCTTGACCTGGGTCCCGACCGCCATCACGACGGCCCAGTCCACGTCGCCGAACGCGCGGACGCACTGGCGGTAGAACTCCGCCCGGTTCTCGTAGCCGTGGCTGCCCATCGTGATCAGCAGCAGCGGCCGGTCACCGGCGGGCGGGGTCCAGTCGCCGTCACCGGCACGCCGTCCGTTGCCGAGCGACGGGCCGGTGAACACGAAGCCGTCGCCGAAGGTTTCGGCGCCGAGCTGGAACGACTTCGGCAGGAACACGACGGAGAGGTCCTCCCCGCCCGCGCTGAACTCCTCGACCGAGAGGTCCGCGAACCCGTGTTCGTCCAAAGTGGCGCGGAAGACCTTGCCGAGCTCGGCGAAGGACGGGTGCGTGAAGTCGAGCTGGACGTCGCTCAGCTCCGCCAGCCGCGCGTACGGCGAGTACTCGGCGTTGGCGGCGAACGTGGTGCAGGTCTGCACGCTCGGCAGCGACCACTTCCGCGCCAGGAGCCGGCCCGTGTGGTGGGCGTACTGGTCGAACACGATGAGGTCCGGCACGTCGTCCGCGAGCCGCTCTTCGGCCGCCGGCAGCGGCGCGAAGCCCTCCAGCACCTGCGCGAGCATGGCGTTGGCCGCGTCGTCGCCGGTCGGCTTCTCGGGAATCGCGACGTCTTCCCAGTTTTCGGGGGTCGTCGACGCGTACGTCAGCACGGCCGCGCCGGCGTCGGCCACCGCGCCGGCGTACCGCCGAGGAGCGGCGTAGGTGACGCGGTGGCCGCGGCGGACGAGCTCGGCGACCACCGGCAGCGCCGGGTTGAGGTGCCCGTGCGCCGGGTAGTTGAAGAAGGCGATGTGCTTGTTCTCGGGCATGAGAGCTCCGTTCGCTACCGGGTTTCCCGCGGGGGCCAGTCGATCTGCGGCGAGCGGTAGTAGCCGACACCGGTCAGGTCCCAGTGCGGCCCCTGCGCGGCCAGCCGGTCGCGGAAGGAGTTCCAGTCGTGGGCCGCCGCCGGGGACCAGCCGAGCTCGGCGATCGCGGGCAGCCGGGGGAAGGCGAGGACGTCGACGTCCGGACGTTCGAAGACCAGCTCGGTGAACAGCGGGGCCGAGACGCCGATGACGGACTTCACGTCGATCCCGGGGATGACCGTCTCCGGGTCCCATTCGTAGGCGTCCCGCACCTCGATGAAACCGGCCCAAAACTGCCCGACCGGGTACCCGGGGTTGTCCTCGTCGTACTTCATGTCGAGGTAGGCGTGCTCCGCCGGGGACATGATCAGCTTCGTCCCGTGCCTGCTCGCGTCGGCGATGGCCGGCGAGTCGGCTTCCTCGGGGAACCAGATCTGCGCCGTGGTCCGCGCCGGGTCGGCCGAGCCGGTCAGCTCCTGCCAGCCGATGAGCTTCTTGCCGTACTTCGCCACGATCGCCTGCACCCGCTGCACGTAGGCGCGGTACTGGTCCTTCGGGACGTCCTTCGCCTCGTCGCCGCCGATGTTCAGGTACGGGCCGGGGGTCAGCGCGGCGACCTGGCGGATCACGTCGTCGAGGAACCGGTAGGTGATCTCCTTGCTCAGGCACAGGGTGCTGTACGGGCTGCCGTAGATGTCGGTGAAGACCGGCGGCGCGACACCGTCGCAGTTCAGCTCCGCGTACGACGAGCGCGCGGCGTTCGCGTGCGAGGGCCCTTCGATCTCCGGGATCACGGTCATGAAGTGCGCGTCGGCGTACGCGACGATCGCCCGGTAGTCGTCCTGGGTGAAGTAGCCGCCCCGCTCGCCGCCGACACCGGTCGCCCCGCCCACCGAGGTCAGCCGCGGCCAGCCGTTGATGGCGAGCCGCCAGCCCTGGTCGTCGGTCAGGTGCAGGTGCAGGTAGTTGATCTTGTAGCGGGCGATGTCGTCGATGTACTTCTTCACCTCGGGCACCGTCCAGAAGTGCCGGGCGACGTCCAGCATCGCGCTGCGGTAGGCGTAGCGCGGGTAGTCCGTGACCGACCCGCCCGGCAGCGGCCACGGCCCCGGCTGCACCGAGGTCCGCTCGGCCTTCGCCGGCAGCAGCTGGCGCACGGTCTGCACGCCGTGGTACAGCCCCTCGGCCCGGTTCGCCTTGATCCGGACCGAGTCCGCGCCGATGTCGAGGCGGTAGCCCTCCCCGCCGAGCTGTTCGCCTCCGCCGAGCTGCAGGGCGATCCCCGGCGGCGTCAGCCCCGGCACCGCCGGGACCACCGGCAGCGGGAAGCCGGTGGCCGGCCGCAGCTGGGCCGCGAAGCCGTCGGCGACCTGCCGGGCCCGCGGCAGCCGCGGGTCGTAGGAGAGCACCGACCACGGCCGCAGCTCGAAGGTCACCCCGTTCGCCGGCTGCACGCTCACCGGCGCCGGGACGACCCGGGCCAGCGACGGAACCCCGTCGGCCGCCACGGCCGGCTGCGCCGCCGGCACCACCAGCCCGGCGACCAGGGCCAGCACGAGGAACAGGCCCCGGAACCGCCGTCGGTCGGTCGTGGATTGCACCATGGTCGGACCACCTCATGAACTCTGGGATCAGCAGGCTCCATGGGTATACCGAGCGGGCACCCCGCCCTAGCGGCGCCGCGGATTCCTAGCAGTTTTCTCAGCGCCGTTCCCTCCGGCGCCGCCTGGCCCGGACCAGGAATTCCCTTAGTACTCGGCAGCGCGGGCTTGCCGCCCGCACGCGCAGCCGATTGCCTTGGCCCGCTGCCCCCGCTCGCGCGACGTCGCGCGGCGTCGTCCCCCCACTTTCGCAGGAGGTACCCCCGGATGCCCATTCTCACCTGGGACTACAAGCAGGAGTACGAGAACGAGCGGGACGACATCCTCGACGCCGTCGACACGGTCTTCCGGTCCGGCCAGCTCGTCATGGGCCAGAGCGTCAAGGGCTTCGAAGCCGAGTACGCCGCCTACCACGGCATCGACCACTGTGTCAGCTGTGACAACGGCACGAACGCCATCGTGCTCGCGCTCCGCGCGCTCGGCGTCGGCCGCGGCGATGAGGTCATCACCGTCTCGAACACGGCGGCTCCGACCATCATCGCCATCGACCAAGTCGGCGCGACCCCGGTGTTCGTGGACATCAACCCCGATGACTACCTGATGAACACCGACCTCGTCGAGGCCGCGATCACCGAACGCACCAAGTGCCTGCTGCCCGTGCACCTCTACGGCCAGTGCGTCGACCTCGCGCCGCTGAAGGCGCTGGCGGCGAAGCACGGCCTCGTGCTCCTCGAGGACTGCGCCCAGTCCCACGGCGCCAGGCAGAACGGCGTGCTCGCGGGTACGACCGGCGATGCCGCGGCGTTCTCCTTCTACCCCACCAAGGTGCTCGGTGCCTACGGCGACGGCGGCGCGGTCGTCACGGCGAACGCCGAGACCGCCGCGAACCTGCGCCGGCTGCGGTACTACGGCATGGAGAAGCAGTACTACGTCGTCCAGACGCCCGGCCACAACAGCCGGCTCGACGAGGTGCACGCGGAGATCCTGCGCCGCAAGCTGAAGCGGTTCGACGGCTACCTCGCCGCCCGGCGCCGGGTCGCGCAGCGCTACGCCGAAGGGCTCGGCGACACCGATCTCGTGCTGCCGCGGATCACGCCGGGCAACGACCACGTCTACTACCTCTACGTCGCCCGGCACCCGCAGCGCGAGCAGATCATCGAGCGCATGAGCACCTACGACATCAACATCAGCGTGAGCTACCGCTGGCCCGCCCACACGATGACCGGCTTCGCCCACCTCGGTTACGAGAAGGGTTCGCTGCCGGTGACCGAAGAGCTCGCCGACCAGATCTTCTCGCTGCCGATGTACGCCGGCCTCAGCGAAGACCTCCAGGACAAGGTCATCAGCGCGCTGCGCGAGGTGCTCGCCACCCTCTGACGGAAGGACCCCCGATGCGGGTGCTCTTTGCGACCCTGTCCGAGAAATCGCACGTCTACGCCATGGCCCCGCTCGGCTGGGCCATGGCCGCGGCCGGGCACGAGGTCCGGATGGCGAGCAATCCCGGGATGGCGCCGGTCATCGCGGGCACCGGGCTGACCGCGGTGCCCGTCGGCGTCGACCACCCGATGCACGACATCGTCATGGAGGCGCAGCGGAACGGGATGCTGGAGAAGGACTACGCGGCCTGGACCGAGATCTCCAGCGACGTGCTGGGCTGGGACGAGGTGCTGCTCAAGTCCACCGAGGAGCGGATGGGCCTCGACGTCTACAGCAACTCGATGGTGCACGAGCTCGTGGAGTTCTGCCTGTCCTGGCGGCCGGACCTGGTCGTCTGGGACCCGCTCACCTTCGCCGGCGCCGTCGCGGCGCGGGTCTGCGGGGCCGCGCACGCGCGGCTGCTGTGGGCCGCCGACGTGTACTCGACGACCCGGGCGGCGTTCCTCGACCTGCGGGCGCGGGACCCGGCGCGGGCCGGCATCGACCCGCTCGGCGACTGGCTCGGCGGGTACCTCGACCGCTACGGCCACGAGTTCGACGACGAGATCCTCAATGGACAATGGAGCATCGACCTGCTCCCCGCCCGCATCCAGCTGCCGCTCCCGGTGCCCCGCGTGCCGGTGCGCTACACGCCCTACAACGGGCCGTCGATCGCGCCGGACTGGGTGCTGCGGCCGCCGGAGAAGCCCCGGGTGTGCCTGACCCCCGGGGCTTCCTTCGGCGTGGACTCGAGCTACCTGCCGATCGGGACGGTGCTCGACTCACTGGCCGATCTCGACGTCGAGGTGCTGGCCACGTTCGACCCCGAGGAGCTGCCCGCGGCGGCGGTGCCGGCCAACACCAGGCTCACCGGCTTCGTCCCGCTGCACACCCTGCTGCCCAGCTGCTCGGTCACGGTCAACCACGGCGGCTACGGCTCGTGGATCACCGCGGCCTACTACGGCGTACCCCAGTTCCTGCTCCCCATCCGGTACGGCGACCTGATGCCGGTGGCGCACAACCTCAGCGCGGCCGGGGCCGCGTTGTTCGCAGACGGGGCGACGGCCGACGCGGAGCAGGTCCGGCAGGGCGTGCTCCGGCTGCTGTCGGAGCCGTCCTTCGCCGCCGACGCCGGGGCCCTGCGCGCCGAGATGATGACCACCCCGTCGGCGGCGGAGATCGTGCCGCAGCTGGAGCGCCTGACCATCACCCACCGCTCGAACCGCAGCCTCGTCTGACCCAGCGACGAGAAGAGGGCCGGACGTTCCCGTCCGGCCCTCTGCTGCATGCTCTGCCGCGGCTTGTCGTGAGTGGTAAGGAGGGTTCTAACCCTCCTTACCACTCACGACCGGGTCAGCGGTTCGCCGTGCCCTGGAGGCTGTGCAGGCACGCGACGATGCTGCGGGCCTGGATGTTGACGTAGTGGCTGTGCCGCAGGAGGTCCGTCAGCTGCGGCAGCGACACCCAGCGGTACTCCGGGAACTGCTCCGGCGGGACGTCGATCCCGGTCTCGACCACGACGTACCGGTTCAGCGCGTGGTGGAACCGGCCGCCCTCCTCGGAAAGCAGGTTGTCGTACCGGATCCGCGCGGGCCCCGCGCCGAGGATCTCGCCGAGGAACGGCGGGTGGGCCGCGGCGGGCAGCACCGTGAAGTTCTCCGGGGTGCACTGCACGGTCGGGGCGAGTTCGACCACGTCGACGTACCCCGGCTCGACCCGGGCGTGCATGAGGCAGTGGAGCACCCCGTCGATCCGCTTCACGAGCATGCCGACCACGCCGATCCCGATCGGCTCGATCATCGGCTGGCACCAGCGGCGCACCTCGCGCCCGCCCGCGCGGACGTCGACGCCGATCACGTTGAAGAACTTCCCCGACTCGTGCCGGATCGACGTCCCGTCGCGCTGCCAGCCGGTGACCTCGTTGAGCGGGATGCGGTCGGCGTAGACGTCGTTGCGGGTCCGGGCCTCGGTGATCCAGGCGAGCAGGTCGCGCATCCGTGAGCTGTCCGGCGCGCCGGCGAAGGGCAGACAGGACAGCACGGTCCTGGCGTCCATGTTCACGACGTCTTCCTCGTGCAGCAGCGCGTGCACCTGGCCGAGGCTCAGCCAGCAGAACCCGTCGAGCACCTCGACCTCGGACGACACCTCGATGATCATGTTGCGGTTGCGCTTGTGGTGGAACCACGAGCCCTGCTCGGACTGCCGGACGTCGGCCACCACGCGGCGGTCGCCCGAGCGGTCGCGGAAGTATTCGAGGTAGGGCACCGGCTTGCCGTGGTGGACCCGGGTGTAGTTGCTGCGGGTGGCCTGGACCGTCGGCGACAGCTGCACGCCGTTGCGGTTGCCCGGCTCCACCTTGGCCTGCATGAGGCAGTGCAGGACGCCGTCGAACTCCTTGACCAGGATGCCGAGGATGCCGATCTCGGGCTGGTTGATGATGGGCTGGGTCCAGGACGGCACCGCGGCGTCGGGCATGCGGACGTCGAGGCCTTCGACGGTGAAGAACTTCCCGCTGTCGTGCACGATGTTGCCGGTCACCGGATGGGTGGACCACCCGGTCAGCTCGTCCAGCGGAACCCGTTCGACGGCGGTGTAGTTGCGTTCCGCGCAGGCGGCGAACCACCGGTGGAACTCGTCGAGGCCCAGCACCTTCCCGTCGGCGCACGACACGGACTTCGCGATCCGTTCGGCGATCGCCGGCTCGTCGTCGACAGGCGGAGGTGCGAGCATCGTGGTGGCGTCGGTCATCTGAGCTCCTCGTCGCACCGGCTTCGATGCGGTCAACGTTTTCAGGGCAGCGGAAACAGCGCGCGGCACCGCTCGTAGTCCGGCAGCATCCCGCGGGCGGCGGCCTCGTCGAGGGTCACCGCGGCCGTGTCGCGTTCGGACATGAGCGGCTCGGTGCCCGCCGGGATGGGCAGCCCGATCCGCGGGTCGAGCGGGCTGATCGAGAGCTCCTCGCTCGGCACGTACCGCGTCGAGCACAGGTACGACATCACGGTGTCGTCTTCCAGCGCGACGAACGCGTGGCCGAGCCCCTCCGCGAGGTACAGCGAGCGGAACGACTCCCCGTCCAGCTCCACGGCGTCCCACTCCCCGAACGTCGGCGAGCCGACCCGCAGGTCGACCGCGATATCGAGGGCGCGGCCGCGCGCGCAGAACACGTGCTTGTAGCCGGCCGGGGGCATCGCGGTGAAGTGGATGCCGCGCACGACACCGCGCCGGGAAGTGCTGTGGATCGTCCGCGACAGCTCGAACGGCCGTCCGGTCGCCGCACTGAAGTCCGGCTCCTCGAACGGCGACACGAACGTTCCGCGGTCGTCGGTGTACACGACGGGCGTGAACTCGACGGCGCCGGAAATGGACAGCTGGCGTGCTTTCACGACGCCCGACCCTAGGTCGGCATCCGGGGTGCGGCGGCCATCGCCGTCGAACAATGGGGAATCGACTAGGACTGGCCCGCCGCCGGCCACCGGGCGGGCGCGCATGCCCGACCATGGCAGGTGATCGCAGGCCCAGGCGATCAGTCACGCCCGTTCTCCCGAAACGAGGGTCCGACCACCGATGACCGGTCACATCGCGTTCTTCAGCTTCCCGGCGTACGCCCACATCGCGCCGACTTTGCCGGTCGTGGCGGAACTGGTCGGGCGCGGGCACCGGGTCACCTACGCGGTCGCGGACCGGTTCGCCGGCCAGGTGGCCGCCACCGGGGCGGCCGTCCTGCCCTACGACTCCACGTTTCCCTGGGAGAAGGGGCTTTCCGGCGCCGGGACCCGGGCCGCGATGACCGAAATGGTGACCAGCTTCGTGTCCGAGGCGCTCTCGTCGCTGCCGGCCGCGCTCGACCGGTTCACCGGCGACGTCCCCGACCTGTTCGTACACGACCACGCGGCGTCCGAGACCGCGCGCATCCTCGCCAAGGCCTGGAACCGCCCGGTCGTGCAGACCGTGCCGACGATCGCTTCCAGCGAACGGTTCTCCATGAGCCGGGAGCAGGACAAGCACGCGGCGAGCCGGCCCACCCTGCAGCCGGACGACCCGGCGCTCGTCGAGTTCTTCCTGCGCCAGCAGGAACTGCTCGACCGGTTCGGGCTCGGCGACGTCGACATCGAAGGCTTCGGGGCCGAGCACGGCCCCAACATCGTGTTCGCGCCGCGGGAGTTCCAGCCCTTCGGCGCCGAGTTCGACCCGCGGTTCGCGTTCGTCGGGCCGTGCTTCGGGAAGGACGAGCCGGACACCGGCGGCTGGACGCCGCCGGACGGCCGCCCGGTGGTGCTGGTTTCGCTCGGCACCTCCTACAGCCCCGGCCGCGTCGAGTTCTTCAAGCGGTGCGCGCAGGCGTTCGCCGGCACCCGGTGGCACGTCGTGATGACACTCGGCTCCGCGATCGCCCCGGCCGATCTCGGCCCGCTGCCGGCGAACGTCGAGCCCCGCCAATGGGTTTCGCACCCCGCCGTCCTCCGGCACGCCGGCGTCTTCGTCACGCACGCGGGCATGGGCAGCGTCATGGAGGCGCTCGACGCCGGCGTTCCGATGGTGTGCGTGCCGCAGCAGGTCGACCAGCACGTGATCGCGGGCCAGGTCGCCGCGCTCGGCCTCGGCCGGACCGTCCCCGGGCCCTTGGACGCCGAGGAACTGGTGGAGGCCGTCGACGCCGTGGCGGTCGACGACCGGTGCCGCGCCGCGCTGCGCGCCATGCGCACGCACCTGCGCAACGCGGGCGGAGCCGGCAAGGCCGCCGACGTGCTGGAAGGCTGCCTGGCCGGGGCGACCGCGTGACCCACGACGACGAGAACCGGGTGCGGCACCCGGGAGGAGGCCGGACCCCATGACCGAGTTCGCGATCGAGGTGGACAGGCTCAGCAAGAGCTTCGGCACCGTGCACGCCCTCGACGAAGTGAGCCTGACCGTGCCGAAGGGCAGCGTCTGCGGCCTGCTCGGCCACAACGGCGCGGGCAAGACGACGCTGGTCAACATGCTGAGCACGCTCCTGCTGCCGACCGGCGGCGCGGCCACCGTCGCCGGGTTCGACATCGTCCGCGAGGGCGCGCAGGTCCGCAGGCGCATCGGCCTCACCGGCCAGTTCGCCTCCGTCGACGAGAACCTGACCGGCTTCCACAACCTGGTGCTCATCGCCCGCCTGCTCGGCGCCTCGAAGCGGGACGCGCGGGCGCGGGCCGACGAACTGCTCGAGGTGATGGGCCTGGTCGAGGCCGGGAAGCGGTACGCGAAGACGTACTCGGGCGGCATGCGGCGCCGGCTCGACCTCGCGGCCAGCCTCGTCGGCCGTCCGGAGCTGATCTTCCTCGACGAACCGACGACCGGGCTCGACCCGTCGGCCCGCATCACGATGTGGCAGCTCGTCAAGCGCCTTGTGCGCGAGGGCACCACCGTGCTGCTGACCACCCAGCTGCTCGACGAGGCCGAACAGCTGGCCGACTCGATCACCCTGCTGTCGCAGGGGAAAGTCGTCGTCTCGGGGACCCCCGCCGAACTGAAGGCCAGGGTCGGCACGCGGACGGTGACGATCACGCTGGCCTCGGAGGCGGACGTCCCGGCGGCGACCACGGCCCTGCTGGACGTCGGACTGCCCCCGCAGATCGCCGGCGGCGACACCGGCGAGGACGCCGAGACCGAGCTTTCGGTGCCCGCGGAAAGCCCGGCCGATCTGGCCCGCGTCGTGCGGGCGCTCGACGACGCGGACGTGACCCCACGCCGGCTCGCGCTGGTCGAACCGCGCCTGGACGACGTGTACCTGGCCTTCACCCACACCGCGCCGAACGCGGCCTGATCCCGGGAGCAAGAACGTGACGACGGTGACGACGGGGCAGCGGACGACCGGCGAACTCGCGCCGCCGGGAGTCGATGTCAGCACCTGGCACGGTGCCGGTTTCCCCACGCAGGTGGCACTGCTGACCGGACGGCTGCTGCGGCAGCAGGCGCAGCACCCGCTGTCGGCGCTGCTCGGCCTGCTGCAGCCGATGGTGATCCTCTTCCTGTTCACCCAGGTGTTCGCGAAGGTCGTCGCCGGCACCGGCCAGCTGACCGGCGGGATCAGCTACCTGGACTTCCTGATGCCGGCGATCGTGGTCATCGGGGCGTTCACCACCGCGGTCAACTCCGGCGCGGGCATGGTCGAGGAGGTCAAGAACGGCGTGATGGCCCGGCTGCGGTCGCTGCCCATCACCTCGGCGTCGGTGGTGATCGCCCGCAGTCTCGCCGACGCGGTGCGCAACGCCGTCCAGCTGGGCGTGATGCTCGTCGTCGCGGTGCTCGTGTTCGGCTTCCGGCCGGCCGGGGGCGTGCTCGGCACGCTCGGGTGCTGGCTGGTGGCCGTCCTGATCGGCTGGTCGCTGAGCTGGGTGTTCATGGCGCTGGCGACCTGGATCCGGGACGCCGAGCTGACCCAGGTCGCCGGGGCGACCATCATGCTGCCGCTGATGTTCGCCTCGTCGGCCTACGTCCCCATCGACAGCATGACCGAGTGGATGGGCGCGGTGGCGCGGGTCAACCCGCTCACCTTCGCCGTCGACACCTCGCGCTCGCTGGCCCTCGGGCTGCCGCTGGAGAGCGGCCCGCTGTGGGCCCTGCTCGTCTCGATCGCCGGCGTCGTGCTCGCGATCGTCATGGCCCTGCGTGGTTTCCGGCGGCGGGCGGCGTGACCCGGTCGTTCCGCTTCGGTGTCGTCCTGATCTCCGAGGGCTGCTCGCGCGCGGAATGGGTCGCGAAGAGCCGCCGCGCGGAGGACCTGGGCTACGACGTCATCGCCGCCCCCGACCACCTCAACCTCACCTCGCCGTTCCCGTCGGTGGTGCTGACCGCGGAGAACACGACCCGGCCGCGGGTCGGCACGTACGTGCTCAACGCCGCCTTCCACAACCACACGCTGCTGGCGCGGGACCTCGCGACGCTCGACCAGTTCACCGACGGACGCCTCGAGATCGGTCTCGGCACCGGCTACGTCGAGTGGGAGTTCACCGCCGTCGGCGTGCCGTTCGGCGCGCCGGGCACCCGCGTCGAACGGCTCGTGTCGGCCGTGACGGAGATCGAGCGGACCTTCGACGATCCCGCCAGTCCCAAGACGGTGCAGCGGCCACGGCCGCCCCTGCTCCTCGCCGGCCACGGCGACCGGGTGCTGCGCCTGGCCGCGCGCCACGCGGAGGTGGTCGGCCTGACCGGCGCGAAGTTCGATCCCGCCCACGGGCGGATGACCATCGCCACGGCCGCACAGATGGACGAGCGCGTCGCCTACGTGCGCGCGTGCGCCGGCGACCGGGCCGGCGAAGTCGAGCTCAACCTGCTGTCCAAGGCGACCCTGCTGACCACCGACCGCGGCTCGGCGATCGAGCGGCTCCGGCGGTTCGGGCCCGACCTCCCCGAGGACGAGCTCCTCGGCGCACCGACGGTCCTGGCGGGCACGCCCGCGGACATCGCGGCGAAGCTGCACGAGATCCGCGATCGCTACGGGATCTCCCACACCACCGTCATGGAGAACTCCATGGAGAACTTCGGCAAGGTCATCGAAGCCGTCCGCTGAACGCAAAACGCCGGTGGGGTGATCGCTGCTGCGATCACCCCACCGGCGCGTGCGCGTTCTGTCCGCGCTGGCAACGGGTTTGCGGCGGCCGGGCCCTGGTGGTCCCGGGCCGGGCCGCCGCAGCGGGGAAGAACCGTGCTTCAGACGGTGTGGACGTCCGGCACGTAGAGGATCCACTTGCCGCCGTTGCGGCGGAACTCCTGCTCCTTGGCGAGGATCTCGTCGGCGTGGTTCCACGCGAACAGCAGCGCGTAGTCGGGGTAGGGGTCGCGGAAGGCCTCCGGGCCGCGGACCGGGATGTGGCTGCCCGGGGTGACCCGGTTCTGCTTCTGCGGCGTGATGTCGCAGACGAACTCGACGAGGTCCGGGCCGAGCCCGCACAGGTTCGCCACGGTCGCGCTCTTGGCGGTGGCGCCGTAGGCGACCACCCGCTTGCCCTCGTCGCGCAGCTTGGTCAGCAGGGTGACGAGGTCGTCCTTGATGGCCGTGACGCGCAGGCCGAACTCCTCCAGGGTGGACAGCTGCGCGAGGCCCCGCGCGTCCTCCTCGGCCAGCAGCTCCTCGACGGCGGGCTTCGGCTCGCGGGCGCCCTGCCGGGCGATCGTGTACCGGACTTCGCCGCCGTGCACGCCGAAGTGTTCGACGTCGACGAGCTCCAGGCCGAACCGGCGCGCCATGTTGCGCACCGCCCGCGCGGTGAAGAGATAGAAGTGCTCGTCGTAGATCTGGTCGAACGACGCGCGCTCGACGATGTCGCCGAGGTAGGGGTCCTCGAACACGAAGATGCCGTTCGGCTTCAGCAGCGCGGCCACGCCGCGGAAGATGGAGTCGAGGTACGGGATGTGGCAGATCGTGTTCGCCGCGAAGATGACGTCGGCGTTGCCTTCGGCCGCGACGACGGCCAGCGCTTCCGACTCCTCGAAGAAGGCGGTGCGCGTGCGGATCCCCTTGCTGCGCGCGCGTTCGGTGACCGCGCCGGAGGGGTCGACGCCGAGGTGCTTGACGCCGGCGTCGGCGATCGCCTTGAGCATCACGCCGTCGTTGCTGCCGATCTCGACGATGAACGGGTCCGGCCCGGTCAGTTCGGTGTCGAGGAAGTCCCGCGCGGTGTGCTCGAAGTGCTTGCGCATCACCTCCGAACCGGAGGAGTAGTACGGGTAGTCCTCGTGGAACATCTTGTCCCGGGGGACTTCCTCCATCAGCTGGACCATCGTGCAGGCACCGCACATGCCGACGGCGAGCCGGTAGAAGAACTCTCCTTCGAGCTTGTCGGGCTCGAGGAAGGCATCAGACAGAGGCTGGCGACCGAAGTCGTAGACTTCGGTGAGGGCGCCGCCGCAGGTACGACATTCAGGCATGTCATCAACGTAAAGCCCGCTGTTCCGGCGTTCAACGTCTTCTAAGGATGCCCCTAGGTGTCCTTGGCGGCGAGGCCGGTGCGGGGGTGCCGGAGTGAAGATGGAGACGACTTTCTTCCGTCGGCAGGAACATCTCCGTGACTCATTAACCACACCCGCGCTCACTCTGGTACTGTCACTTCCCTAGGTAACACCGGTCGGGAAATTCGGGGAAGGTTCCATGGCAAACCTGGAGAGTTGGCAACTGATTGCGGGAGTCGGCGGCGGCATCGTGCTGGCCCTGATTTTCCTGTGGGCGCTCGCGGGCTCCGTCGGCGCGGTTTCGGTCACGAAGAAGTCGCGCAAGTCCTCGGCCGCGAACAAGGGCCTCGCCCGCGGCTACGCGCTGCTGGCGCTCGGCCTCGCCGCGTTCCTCGAGGCCAAGGTGCTGTTCAAGGACGGGGAGACCACCCAGTTCACCCTCTTCGCCATCGGCGGCCTGCTGCTGATCATCGCCATCGTGGTGATCATCGGCGCCGAGCGCAAGCAAAAGAAAGGGGTCTGAACACCCACACCCGGGTTAACCACGGCAGAACTTTCCTGAGGGCCGCGTGACGTTTCGTCCGCGGCCCTCAGTCATGTCTCGACGCATTCTTCCGCGCCTCGGGTTTTATGGCGCGCTCGAATTGCGCGGTCCCGTCCCGAACCCCGGAACTCGACCGCGCATCCGCGTTTCGCCACTCCGTTCCCCTAGTCGGCCCCCAATTCCTGTTCGATGAGGTCGAAGATCTCGTCGTCGGTGGCTTCGTCGATATCGGCGGGCACGCCGGAGCGGGAATCCACGCCCCACCGCTGGGCCAGCTCGCGCAGGCGCGCCCGGACCTCCTCCGGCGGCGGAGTCCGGTCCAGCGCCCGCTCCAGCTGCTCCAGCTGTTCGGCCAGCGGA
This sequence comes from Amycolatopsis plumensis, assembly GCF_042652605.1. NCBI lineage: Bacteria > Bacillati > Actinomycetota > Actinomycetes > Pseudonocardiales > Pseudonocardiaceae > Amycolatopsis > Amycolatopsis plumensis. Next base: position 1,208,768 of record NZ_JBHSJY010000001.1, read on the forward strand.
GCCGGCGACGCGTACTCGGCGAGCACGCGCTCGCAGAGGTGCTCGGCCAGCGCACGCGGTGTCGGCTGGTCGAACACGATCGTCGCGGGCAGGCTCAGCCCGGTCGCCGAGCCCAGCTCGTCGCGCAGCTCGACCCCGGTGAGCGAGTCGACGCCGAGTTCCTTGAACGGCTTGGCCGCCCGGATGTCGTCGTGCCCGAGCACCCGCGCGGTCGCGGCCCGCACCAGGTCGAGCGCGGCGGGCAGCCGGTCCTCCGCGAGCGCGTCGAGGAGTTTCGCCACGAACGCGGGCGGGCCGCCCGCTTCCGCCGGGGCGGCGGCCGGCTCCGCGGGTGCCGCCGAGGCCTCGGGAAGCTCGTTCAGCAGCGGCCGCGGCCGCGCCATCGTGTAGGCGGGCACGAAGGTGGCCCAGTCCACGTCGGCGCAGACCACGTGCGCGCGGTCGCCGCGCACGGCGCTGCCGAGCACGCCGACCGCCGTCTCCGGTGCCATCACCGGAACCCCGCGGCGCCGGTACAGTTCCGCGGTTTCCCCGTCGACCATCCCGCCACCGCCCCAGGCGCCCCAGGCGATCGAGGTCGCGGCCAGGCCGCGTGCCCGGCGCTGCTGGGCGAGGGCGTCGAGGAATCCGTTCGCGCCGGCGTACGCGGCGGAACCGTGGTTGCCCCACACCGCCGAGACCGAGGAGAACAGCACGAAGGCGTCCAGCGGCTCGTCGGCGAAGAACGCGTCGAGAACCCTTGCGCCGCCGAGCTTCGCGCGCGCGATCTCGGCGAACTCGGTGAGCGACAGCTGCTCCAGCGGCCGCGGTTCCTGCGCGACGCCCGCCGTGTGCACGACCGCGGTCACCCCGACGCCGTCGGGCAACCGCTCCGGGAGCGAGGTCAGCAGCGCCGAGAACGCCTCCTGATCGCCGACGTCGCAGCCGAGGATCGTGACCCCGGCGCCGTGCCCGGCGAGCTCCGCCGCCAGTTCGGCCGCTCCCGGGGCCTCCTCGCCGCGGCGGCTGACGAGCACGAGGTGCTCCGCGCCCTCCTCGGCGAGCCAGCGCGCGACCCGGGCGCCCAGCGCGCCCAGCCCGCCGGTGACCAGTACCGCTCCGCGCGGCCGCCAGCCACCCGTGGTCTCGGAACCGAACGGCGCACGGACCAGCCGGCGCGCACTGGTCCCCGAGGCGCGGACGGCGACCTGGTCCTCGCCGTGGCCGCCGGCCAGGACGGCCACCAGCCGCCCGATCCCGGCATCGTCCACATCGGACGGGACGTCGATCAGGCCGCCCCACTGCGCAGGCCGCTCCAGCCCCAGCACCGCGCCCAGGCCCCAGACCGCGCCCTGCGCGGCGTCGCCGACCGGCTCCCCCTCGGCCGTCGCGACCGCGGAAGCGGTCACGCACCACACCGGTGGCGCGGATTCGCCGAGCGCGCCCAGCAACGTCACCGTGTCGGCGAGGCCGCGGCTCAACGGGGCACAGCGGGGATCGTCGCGCCCGTCCAGCGCCAGCAACGAGAGCACGCCCGCGAAGCGCTGCTGCGCCACGACGGCGGCGACCTCACCGAGCTGGTCCGCGCGCAGCGGGACCACGGCGGCCCCGGCGGCGCGCAGGCCGGCCAGCAGGCGATGGGCCAGTGCGTTCCCGCCCGACGGCATCGGCACCAGCCAGGTGCCGTCGAGGACGGCGGAACCGGCGTCCGGGACGGGCCGCCACTCGATGCCGTACTGCCAGGATCCGGCCATCGCCTCCTGGCGGCGGCGAGAGGGCCGCAGCCAGTACCGCCGGCGCTGGAAGGCGTAGGTCGGCAGCGGAACCCGGTGCACCGGACGCCCGGCGAACCAGCGCCGCCAGTCGGGCGAGGAGCCCGCGACGTGCAGCGTGGCCACCGCGCCGAGCACCGCGGCCACCTCGTCCCGGTCCGCGCGCGAGGCCGCCACGAGCACGGCGGACTCCCGGTCGACGGTCTCGGCGGCGAGCGCGGTCAGCACCCCGGCCGGGCCGACTTCGAGGAACCGCGCCACGCCGAGGCCGGCCAGGTGCCCGACGGCGTCGGCGAACCGGACCGTCGCCCGGACCTGCCCGACCCAGTACCCGGGCGTGCGCAGCAGCGCCGGGTCGGCGAGCTCGCCGGTGACCGTGGAGACCACGGGCAGGCGCGGCTCACCGTAGGAGAGCCCCGCGGCCACCCGGCCGAACTCCGCCAGCATGGCGTCCATGCGCGGCGAGTGGAAGGCGTGGCTCGTGCGCAGCCGCTTGGTCCGCCTGCCGTCGGCGGCGAACCGGCCGGCCAGTGCCGTCACGGCGTCCTCGTCTCCGGACACCACCACCGACGCCGGCCCGTTCACGGCGGCGAGGGACACCGATCCGGGCAGCAGCGGCTCGACCTCGGCCGCCGCGGCCTCGATGGCCACCATGGCCCCGCCTTCGGGCAGCGACTGCATCAGCCGGCCGCGGGCGGCGACCAGCGTGCACGCGTCGTCGAGGGAGAACACCCCGGCCACGTGCGCGGCGGCCAGTTCGCCGATCGAGTGGCCGACGAGGAAGCCGGGGGCCAGGCCCCACGATTCGAGCAGCCGGTACAGCGCGACCTCGAACGTGAACAGCGCGGGCTGGGTGTAGGCGGTGTGGTCGAGCAACGCGGCGTCGGCAGTCCCCTCGCCGGCGAACATGACCTCCCGCAGCGGGCGGTCCGCGAACCCGCCGTCCGCGCCGAGCAGGGCGTCGAACCGCGCGCAGGCCGCGTCCACCGCGTCGGCGAACACGTCGTAGGTCTCGTAGAGCCGCTCGCCCATCCCGGCGTGCTGCGCGCCCTGCCCGGAGAACAGCCACGCGGCCGGTCCGGTGGCGGCGAAGCCCGTGAACACGCCCGGCGCGGTCGTTCCCCCGGCCAGTGCCGCGAGACCCCGCGCCGCCGATTCGTGGTCTTCGGCCAGCACCACGGCACGGTGTTCGAACGCCGAGCGCGAAGTGGCAAGGGAGAACGCGAGGTCGTCGAGCGGGTGCGCGGCGTCCTCTACGACGGCCAGCAGGCTCGCCGCCTGGGCCCGCAACGCGGAATCGGTGCGGCCCGACAGGACCAGCGGCACGGTCCCGGGCACCGGCTCGCGCCCGGCGTCCGGTTCCGGACCGGCGGGCGGCTGCTCGAGGATGACGTGCACGTTCGTGCCGCTGATGCCGAACGCCGAAACGCCGGACCGGCGGACCCGGCCGCGCTCGGGCCACGGGCGTTCCCCGGCGAGCAGCGCGACCGTGCCGCCGGACCAGTCCACGTGCGGTGTCGGGTCCTCGGCGTACGGGCTGCGCGGCAGCACGCCGTGGCGCATCGCCTCGATCATCTTGAGCACGCCGACGAGACCGGACACGGTCTGGGTGTGCCCGACGTTGGCCTTGACCGACCCGAGCCACAGCGGTTCGGCCCGCTCCCCCTCGCCGTAGGTCGCCAGCAGCGCGTTCGCCTCGATCGGGTCGCCGAGCGTGGTGCCGGTCCCGTGCGCCTCGACGGCGTCCACTTCGGACGGTTCGAGCCCGGCCGCGGCCAGCGCGTCCCGGATCACCCGCTGCTGCGCCCGCCCGTTCGGGGCGGTGAGCCCGTTGCTGGCCCCGTCGGAGTTCATGGCCGAGCCGCGCACGACCGCGAGCACCGGGTGGCCGAGGCGCCGGGCGTCGGACAGCCGCTCCACCAGCACGACGGCCGCCCCCTCGGCGAGGGCGAACCCGTCCGCCCGCGCGGAGAACGGCTTGCAGTGACCGTCCTCGGCCAGCCCGCGCTGCCTGCTGAACGCGATGAACTGCGACGGGGTGGCCATCACCATCGCGCCGGCCGCGACCGCGAGCGAGCATTCGCCGGAGCGCAGCGCGTTCGCCGCCAGGTGCAGGGCCGCCAGCGAAGACGAGCACGCCGTGTCAAGGGTGACGGCGGGACCTTCGAGGCCGAAGACGTACGCGATCCGGCCCGAGGCGACGCTCGCCACGTCCCCGGTGACCAGGTAGCCCTCGTCCCGCTCGGGGTCGTTCCGGTTCGGATCGCCGTAGTACTGGTCGGTCACGCCGACGTAGACGCCGGTCCGGCTGCCGCGCAACGACTCGGGCGGCAGGCCGGCGCGTTCCATGGCCTCCCAGGTGAGCTCGAGCAGCAGCCGTTGCTGGGGGTCGGTCGCCAGCGCTTCCCGCGGGGACATGCCGAAGAACTCCGCGTCGAAGTCGCCGCTGTCATGCAGGAACCCGCCGGTCCGGGTGTAGCTGGTGCCGGGCCGGTCGGGGTCCGGGTCGTAGACGCCGGGATCCCAGCCGCGGTCGGCGGGCAGGCCGGACATCACGTCCCCGCCGCGGGCGAGCAGGTCCCAAAGCTGTTCGGGCGAGCCGATCCCGCCGGGCAGCCGGCAGCTCGCCGCGACGATCGCGATCTCGTCCCCGGCCACCGGGGCGGCCGTGGTGCCCGCGCGCGGCCCGGCGCCGGGCTCGGCGCCGCGCGCCAGCGCGAGCAGGTGGTCCGCCAGCGAGGACGGCGTGGGGTGGTCGAAGACGAGCGTGGCGGGCAGCGGGAGGCCGGTCGCCGCACCGAGCCGGTTGCGCAGCTCGACCGACGTCAACGAGTCGAAGCCGAGATCCTTGAACGCCTTGCCGAGTTCCAGCGCCGACGGGTCGTCGTGGCCGAGTGCCCGCGCGGTGTGGGCCCGCACCAGCTCGGTGACCACCCGCTTCGCTTCCTCCGGCCGCTGATGCGCCAGCCGGCGCACCAGCGACGGCTCCTCGGCACCGGACGGCTCGGCCCGCGCCGCCTCGTCGTCCGCACCGCCCAGCCGGGCCAGCAGCGGGCTCGGGCGCACCGAGGCGAACGTCGACACGAACCGCGCCCGGTCCAGCTCCGCGAGCGCGACCACGGTGTCCCGCCGGTCCAGCGCCTGCCGCAGGCCGGCCAGCGCGGGCTCCGGGTCGAGGACCGGCACCCCGCGGCGCCGCAGCACGTCCTGCTGGTGCTCGGCGATCATGCCGCCGCCCGCCCACGGTCCCCACGCGACGGACAGCACCGGCAGGCCTTCGGCACGGCGCTGCTCGGCGAACGCGTCGAGGAAAGCGTTGGCCGCGGCGTACGCGGCGTGCTCGCCGACGCCCCACGTCGCGGAGATCGACGAGAACAGCACGAGGGTGTCGAGCTCGCGGTCGCCGAGCAGCGCGTCGAGATTCCGCACGCCCGCGACCTTGGCTTCGGCGACTTCGGCGACCTCGGCGACGGTGAGCTCGCCGATCGGCGTCAGCGGCGCGATCCCCGCGGCGTGCACGACCGTGCGCACGGGTTCGCCGTCGGCGGCAAGGCCGTCCAGCAACGCCTCGAGCGCTCCGGCGTCGGTCACGTCGCAGGCCGCGACGGTGATCCGGGCGCCCTGGGCGGTGAGCTCGTCGCGCAGTTCGGCCGCGCCGGGCGTGTCGAGGCCGCGACGGCCGGTGAGCACGACGTGGTCCGCGCCCGCGTCGGCGAACCAGCGGGCGAGGTGCCCGCCGAGCCCGCCCGTGCCGCCCGTCACCAGCACCGTCCCGCCGGGACGCCACGGCGTGGCCGGGGCGGTGTCGCCGACCGGGGCGGGCACCAGCCGCCGGGCGAACAACCCGGAGGAACGCAGGGCCAGCTGGTCCTCGCCGTCGAAGCCGGCCAGCGCGGCGCACAGCCGGCCCGCGGCCCGGCCGTCCAGCACCGGCGGCAGGTCCAGCAGCCCGCCCCACCGGCGCGGGAACTCCAGCGCCGCGGTCCGGCCGAACCCCCACACCGCCGCCTGGTCCGGGCTGTCCAGCCGGTCGTTCCGGCCGGTGGTCACGGCGGCGCGGGTCAGCACCCACAGCGGCCCGGCCGCCGGGAGGTCGCGCAACGCCGCGGTCAGCTCCACCGTCGCCGCCAGGCCCGCCGTGAGCACCCCGAACCGGGCGTGCGGCCGCTCGTCCATCGCGAGCAACGAAACCAGGCCCGCCGCGGAAGCGCTGTCACGCAGGGATTCCGCGAACCACGTGCGGTCGGCCGTGTCCGGCACGCGCACGACGGTCGCCCGCGCGCCTCCCGCTTCGAGCGCGGCCACGACGTCGTCGAGCACGTCGGCTCCCTCGGCGGGGGCGAGGACGGCCCAGTCGCCGGACAGCCCGGCGCCGCCGGGCCGGACCGGTTCCCATTCGATCCGGTAGCGCAGCGCGTCGGCGACGGTCTCGGCGTTGCGGCGGCTGCGCCACGCCGACAGCGCGGGTACCAGCGGACGCACTTCGTCCTCGCCCACCGCCAGGGTCTTCGCCAGCTCCCCGACGTCGGAGCGTTCGACGGCGGTCCAGAACCGCCGCTCCACCGGGTCGGTGCCGGCCGTCGAAGGCTGCTCCGGCGAAAGCCAATAACGCCGGCGCTGGAACGCGTACGTCGGCAGGTCCACCCGGCGCGGCCGGTGCCCGCCGAACACCGCGGACCAGTCCGGCGTCACACCGCGCACGTACAGCTCGGCCAGCGACGTGTAGAACCGGCGGAGGCCGCCCTCGTTGCGCCGCAACGTTCCCACGACGACCGTGGGACCCGCCCCGAGCTCGTCGACCGTCTCCTGCACCGCCATGCCGAGCACCGGGTGCGGGCTGCTCTCGACGAAGACGCGGAAACCCTGTGCGGCGAGGGCTCTGGTCGCGGCCTCGAACCGCACCGGACGCCGCAGGTTTTCGTACCAGTAGCCCGCGTCCAGCGTGGCCGTGTCCGTCCATTCCCCGGTCACCGTCGACAGGAACGGCACCCGGGCCGCCATCGGCTCGATGAACGCGAGCTCGTCGAGCAGCTGCTGCCGGAGGCTTTCGACGTACCCGCTGTGCGAGGCGTAGTCCACCGGAACCCGGCGCGCCCGGATCCCGTCGGCCGCGCAGCGAGCCAGCAGCTCGTCCAGCGCGGCGGGCTCCCCGGCGACCACCGTGGCCGTGGGACCGTTGAACACCGCGATGCCGATCCGGCCCGCCCAGTCTTCGATCAGCCGCTCGGTGTCGGACGCCGACAGCGAAACCGACACCATGCCGCCGTGCCCGGCCAGCTCGTCGTGGATCGCCTTGCTCCGCAGCACGACCACCGCCGCGGCGTCACGCAGCGACAGCGCTCCCGATACGCAGGCGGCGGCGATCTCGCCCTGCGAGTGCCCGACCACCGCGTCCGGCTCGATCCCGGTGGCCTGCCACAGCGCCGCCAGCGAAACCATCACCGCGAACGAGACCGGCTGGACGACGTCGACCCGCGCCAGCATCGCCTCGTCGCGCAGCGCTTCGGGCAGCGACCAGTCGGTGAACTCGCTCAGCGCGGCCGCGCATTCGGCCATCCGCGCGGCGAAGACCGGAGCGGTGTCCAGCAGCTCGAGCGCCATCCCGGCCCACTGCGCGCCCTGGCCGGGGAAGACGAAGACCGTGCGGCCGGTCACGTTCGCGGTTCCTTCGACGAGCCCGGCTGGCACCACGCCCTCGGCGAACTCCCGCAGCGCGGCCAGCGGTTCCGCGCACCCGGCGCCGATCGCGACGGCCCGGTGCTCGGCCGCGAACCGCGTGGTCGCCAGCGAGTGGGCCAGATCGGCCGCCCGCGGCTCGCGCATCGAGGTCACCCGCGAGACCAGGCGGCCGGCCTGGGCGCGCAGCGCGTCCGCGCCGCGTCCGGAAAGGACCCACGGCAGCACCGGTTCACTCCCGGTGTCCCGAGGCGGCTCCTCGGCGGGCTCCTCGGCCTGCTCGAGCACGACGTGCGCGTTGGTCCCGCTGATCCCGAACGAGGACACCGCCGCGCGCCGGGGCCGGTCGGCGGCCGGCCACGCGCGCGCTTCGCCGAGCAGGCGGATCGTTCCCGCGCTCCAGTCGATCCGGCTCGACGGCTCGTCGGCGTGCAGGGTGCGCGGCAGCGTCGCGTTGCGCATGGCCTGCACCATCTTGATCACGCCGCCGACACCGGCCGCGGCCTGCGCGTGCCCGATGTTCGACTTCAGCGAGCCGAGCCACAGCGGCCGGTCGGCGGGCCGGTGCCTGCCGTACGTGGCGAGCAGGGCCTCCGCCTCGATCGGGTCGCCGAGCGTCGTCCCGGTGCCGTGTGCCTCCACGGAGTCGACGTCCTCGGGTCCGAGGCCCGCGTCCGCGAGCGCGGCGCGGATGACGCTCTGCTGCGCCGGGCCGCTCGGCGCGGTGAGCCCGTTGGAGGCGCCGTCGGAGTTGACCGCGGAGCCCCGCACGACGGCGAGCACCGGGTGCCCGGCCCGCCGCGCGTCGGCCAGCCGTTCCAGCAGCAGCACACCGGCCCCCTCGGCCCAGCCGGTGCCGCCGGCGCCTTCGGCGAAGGCCCGGCACCGGCCGTCCGCCGCCAGGCCCTGCTGCCTGCTGAACTCGACGAAGATGCCGGGCGACGAAAGCACGGTGGCCCCGCCGGCGAGCGCGAGCCCGCACTCGCCAGCGCGCAGGGAACGCACGGCCGAGTGCAGCGCCACCAGCGACGACGAGCACGCGGTGTCCACGGTGAGGGCCGGACCGTGCAGCCCGAGGGTGTAGGCCAGCCTGCCGGACGCGACGCTCGCGGTGTTGCCGGTGAGCAGGTGGCCCTCGTACCCCTCGGCGCCTTCGGCCAGCCGCGGGCCGTATTCCTGGGACATGATCCCGACGAACACCCCGGTGTCACTGCCGCGCAGCGCCGACGGATCGATGCCCGCGCGCTCGACCGCCTCCCACGAGGTTTCCAGCAGCAGGCGCTGCTGCGGGTCCATGGCCGTGGCCTCGCGCGGCGAGATGCCGAAGAAGTCCGCGTCGAACTCGGCCGCGTCGTAGAGGAAACCCCCCTGGTCGGTGGCCGAGCTGCCCCGGCGGCCGTCCGCGGCGCGCAGCGTGCGCAGGTCCCAGCCGCGGTCCTCGGGGAAGGCGCCGATCGCGTCCACCTCGTCCGCGACCAGGCGCCACAGCTGTTCGGGCGAGCGCACGCCGCCGGGGAACCGGCAGGCCATGCCGACGATGGCGATCGGCTCGTCCGGCGCCGGCTTCGTCCGCGTGCCGTTCCCGGCCCGGCGTGCCCCGGCCGGCTCGCCCGCGAGCCGCTCGGCCAGGTGCTCGGCCACGGCGTGCGGCGTCGGCCGGTCGAAGAGCAGTCCCGCGGGCAGCGCGAGCCCGGTGGCCGCGCTGAGGCGGTTGCGCAGCTCCACCGACATCACGGAGTCGAAACCGGCTTCCTTGAACGTCGTCGTCCGGCCGATCGCGTCCGGATCGCCGTGCCCCAGCACCGCGGCGGCGTGCGCGCGGACGACGTCGAGCGGGTCGAGCGACGGCGTGACCGGGACGTCGTCCTCGACGGCGTCGCCGGGCCAGTACCGCTTGCGCTGGAAGGCATACGTCGGCAGGTCGACCCGCACGCCGCCGGGGAAGACCGCGGCCCAGTCGGGTTCGACCCCGCGCACGTGCAGCTCCGCCAGCGAGGTGAGGAAGCGCGCGAGACCGCCCTCGTCGCGCCGCAGCGTGCCGGCGACCACCGACGGGCCCGCGCCGACGTCGTCGAGCGTCTCCTGCGTGCCCGCCAGCAGCACCGGGTGCGAGCTCACCTCGACGAACGCCGCGTGCCCGGCGGCGGCGAGCGTGCGGACGGCCGCCTCGAACCGCACCGGCTGCCGCAGGTTCGCGTACCAGTACCGAGCGTCCACAGTGGCCGTTTCGATCCACTCGCCGGTCACCGTCGACAGCCACGGCACCCGCGGGACCCGCGGCTCGAGCGCGCCCAGCTCGCTCGTGAGGCTTTCCTCGATCTTCGCCACGTGCACCGAATGCGAGGCGTAGTCCACCGGAACCCGCTTCGCGCGCACGCCGTCGGCCTCGAGGTTGGCGACCAGTTCGTCCAGCGCCGCCGGTTCGCCCGCGACGACGACCGACGACGGGCCGTTGACCGCCGCCACCGTGACCGGCGACCCGGCGATCCGCGCCGTCACCTCGCGTTCGGACAGGCCGATCGAAGCCATGCCGCCGCTGCCGGCCAGCTGTTCGCGGATCACCCGGCTGCGCAGCACCACGACCCTCGCCGCGTCCCGCAGCGACAACGCGCCCGCCACGCAGGCCGCGGCGATCTCGCCCTGCGAGTGCCCGACCACCGCGGCCGGGTGGATCCCGTACGACTCCCACAGCGCGGCCAGCGACACCATCACCGCGAACGACACCGGCTGCACCACGTCGACCCGCTCGAGCAACGCGGGGTCGGCGAGCGCGTCCGTCAGCGACCAGTCGACGAGCTCGGCGAACGCGTCCGCGCACTCCGCCATCCGGGCCGCGAACACCGGCGCGGAGCCGAGCAGTCCGACGGCCATCCCGGCCCACTGCGCGCCCTGGCCGGGGAACACGAACACCGTCGGGCCCGACACGTCCGCGACGCCGCGGATCCCCGCCGCGCCGCCCTGTCCGATGCCGCGCACGGCGGCGGCCAGTTCGGCACGGTCGGCTCCCACGACGGCAGCGCGGTGCTCGAACGCCGAACGGGTGACCGCGAGCGAGAAGCCGATGTCGGCCGCACTGACCTCAGTGGAGTCCGCGTATTCGCCCAGCCGGGCCGCCTGCTCCCGCAGCGCGGCCGCGGAGCGGGCCGACACCACCCACGGCACGACCGCGGAGGAGTCGTCCCCGGTGGCGGCCGCGGGGGCCGGCTCACCGGATTCGGCCAGCACGACGTGGCAGTTCGCCCCGCCGACACCGAACGAACTGACGCCGGCGACGAGCGGGCGCCGCTCGCGCGGCCACGGCTCGGTACCGCGCTGCACCTCGATGTTCGCGGTGTCCCAAGGAATTTCCGGATTGGGCGTCTCGAAGTGCAGGCTCGGCACCAGCTTCCGATGGTGCACGCACAGCACGGTCTTGAGCAGCCCGGCGATCCCGGCGGCCCCCTCCAGGTGCCCGATGTTCGTCTTCACCGACCCGACCCGCACCGGGGCGTCCCCGTGCTCGCCGAGCGCGGCGCCCAGCGCGGCCGCCTCGATCGGATCGCCGGTCCGCGTGCCGGTCCCGTGCAGCTCGACGTACTGCAGCGCAGCGGGTTCGACGGCCGCGCGGCGGACGGCCGCCCGGATCACCCGTTCCTGCGCCGCCGCGCTCGGGACCACGAGGTCCGCGTCGTCGCCGTCGTGGTTCATCGCGCTGCCGCGCAGCACGCAGTAGATCCGGTCGCCGTCCCGGCGCGCCCGGCGCAGCGTCTTCAGCACGACGAAACCGCCGCCTTCGCCGCGAACGAAACCGTTCGCCCGCGCGTCGAACGTGTGGCACCGGCCGTCCGGCGACAGCCCGCCGAACCGTTCGAGCGTCAGCGCGCTCTCCCAGCTCAGGTTCAGGTGCACGCCCCCGGCAAGAGCCACTTCCGACTCACCGCGGCGCAGGCTCTCCGCGGCGAGGTGCACCGCCACCAGCGACGACGACTGTGCCGTGTCGACGGTCAAGCTGGGCCCGGTCACGCCGAGCGCGTGGGAAAGCCGGTTGGCGATCAGCCCGCGGTGCAGCCCGGCCAGGCTGTGGTGGGTGATCGCGTCCGTGCCGTGCTGCCGGGTCACGGCCGCGTAGTCGTCGGCGATGGCGCCGACGAACACGCCCGCGGCCGTGCCGCGCACGGCGGCGGGCACGATGTGCGCGTCCTCCAGCGCTTCCCAGCCCAGTTCGAGCGTGAGCCGCTGCCGCGGGTCCATCGCGACGGCCTCGCGCGCGGAGATGCCGAAGAACCCGGCGTCGAACCGGTCGGCGTCCTCGATGAACCCACCGGCCCGCAGCGGGGTGCCCCCGGCGTCGTCCGGCGGCGCATCGGGGCCCCACCGCCACGGCGGCACCGTGCCCACCGCATCGACCCCGCCGGTGAGCAGCCGCCAGAACGCCGCGGGGCCGTCCGCACCGGGGAGGCGGCAGGACAAGCCGACCACGGCGAGGAGATCCTCGTCCCGGCCGTCACCGGGAAAGCCGTCAGACACGGTGGTACCCATGGCGGCGAGTATCCGGCAGCCGCACCGGCCGCCCCGGCCCTCGGGAACGGAGACTAAGTGAACTCCTACAGCGCTTGCGGCGTGCGCGCCGGCCCGGCCACCCGCGCGCAGAGCACGTCCAGGTACTTGTCGAGCAGCCGCGGCAGGTAGTCCTCGCCGAAGCCCAGCCCGGCCCACTCGGGGACCAGCCGGCGCAGCCGGTCGGTGTTCGTGGGCATGCTCACCACCGGCACGTCCACAGTGGTCCGTTCCGCCACCACGCCGAGCCGGTCCTCGATGCTGTCGACGATCCGCTCGATCGGCTCCAGCACCCCGGAGGCTACGTTGATCACTTTCTGCCGGACACCGCTCGCGAGCACCCGGTCCAGCGCCAGCAGCAGGTGTTCCACGTCGAGCAGGTCGCGGTGGGCGTTGCGGTGCACGGTCACCGAACCGCCGAGGATCTGCCGCCCGAGCGACGGGATCAGCTGGTGGGGCCGCTGTCCCTCGCCGACGATGTGGCTGAGCCGGAACGCGAGGTAGTCCACGCCGGACCGGGCGAGGATCTCCTCCAGCCCGAGTTTGTGCCTGCCGTAGGCGGAAACCGGGTACACCGGGCCCTCCACCAGCCCCGGGCAGTCGTGCGTGCCGTACATCGAATCCGACGCGGTGGAAAAGAACACCACCGTGCGGCCGGATCGCCGTGCGCGGCGCACGACGTCGTAGACCAGGGCCGCTTCCCGGTCGAAGTCCGCCAGCGTCGCGGACGTGGTCTTGGTGACGCCCGCCGCGATGGCCGTGACGTCCGCATGGCGGTCGGCGAACGAGCGGGCGAGGTGCCGCGAGAGGAAGCCGTCTCCGATGATCTCCACAGGCCATTCCGTTTCGTCGGTGGCCCCGACGCGGTGGCGGGGCGGGCGGGTGACTCCGCCGACACCCGGGTTCTCGCGGAAGCGGCACGAAACCGCTTCGCGGCGACGTGGTCCCGAGATCGGCGGCAGGCGTCACGACCGGCGACGACGAGCCCGTGCCGGACCGGCATCCGCGATGCCCGCGCCACGCCACGGCCGCATCGTTCGATCGGTGACCCGACCGAGTCTCACGGGGCTTCGCGCTGCGTGTCAAAGAGACCTACGAGAATGACTAGACGATCGGAATCCGCGCGGCCGCCCGGAAACGGGCGGGCGACCGGCGAGTCGGCGCAGCACGAGGAGGGACCACCGGATCGGCGGTCCCTCCTCGTGCTCCACGCCGGGCAACCACCGGCGAAGTGGCCCGCCGGCGGCATGGCGGAAGGTGCCCGGCACGTCCTTGGCGGCGGTTACCGGCCGGTTCGGGGCGAGTTCGCGGCGCTGAGCCAGTCGGTCAGCAACCGGAACCACCGCTGGTTGTCGGTGCGCTCGCTGAACCAGCGGTGGTTGAGCAGCAGGTACGCCTCCTCGCCGCTGGTGCGGCGGATGATCACCGGAGCGCCGGCCTTCTTCAGGCCACCGCCGAGGAACCGGCCGTACAGTTCGGTGAACTCGTTCGTGATCGCACTGACCTCGCGTGGATACAGCGTGACGTCGCCGTTGTCGTCCCAGCTGCCGAGCACGAGCCGGTCGGAGTAGAGCATCGCGGTACCCCGGTGGGGGAAGATCGCACGCTGGTTGATCGCGGCCTTGGCCTTGTCCGCCAAGCCCATGGCTTGCAGGTCGGCCGCGGTCGCGCCGTAGTACTCATCCTTCGCGAGCAGGCTGTTCGGGTTGCCTTCGGTCATGGCCCCAGTCTTGATCGGCCGCGTCGGCTCGTACAGGCCACGATCGGCTAGCACCACCTGCCGAAGGTCTAGGGGTGCGCGGGCCGGTTACGACTTTGGTCGGTGTTGCCCGGCGTCGTGCGCGAGCAACGCGATCTGCACCCGGTTGTTCAGCCCGAGTTTGCCGAGCAGCCGCGTGACGTGCGCCTTGACCGTCGGCAGGCTCATGTAGAGCTCCTTGGCGATCTCCGCGTTGGTTTTCCCTTCACCGATGGCGTTCGCGACCTGCCGTTCGCGGTGGGACAGTCCGGCCAGTGCCGTCGCCGCGGCCCGCTGCCGGGCGGATTCCGCCGACTCGGTGTCGTCGGTGACGTGGTTGATGAGCTGCCGGATGACGCTCGGCGAGAGGATCGGGTCGCCGGCCGCGACCCGCCGGATGGCGTCCACGATCTCCGCCGGCGGGGTGCGCTTGAGCAGGAAGCCGCCGGCCCCCGCCCGCAGCGCGCGCAGCACGTGGTCGTCGCTGTCGAGGGTGGTCAGCACGATGACCTCGATCCCGGGGTCATCCTTGCGGAGGCGCTCGGTGGCGACGAGACCGTTCGTCCCCGGCATGCGGATGTCCATCAGGACCACGTGCGGCGCGGTTTTCTCGACGGCGGTGGGCACTTCGCCGCCGTCGGCGGCCTCGCCGACGATCTCCAGGTCGGCGACGCCGCCGAGCATCGTCCGCAACCCGCTGCGGACCAACGGGTCGTCGTCGACGATCAGCACCCGGATCGGCGGGCTCTGCGGCTGGCTCATGACGGCCAGGGTAGCCAAGCCCGGATGCGGAACTCCCCGGCCATGGTGCGGCCGTGCTCGAAGCGACCGCCGGCGAGGCTGGTCCGTTCGCGCAGCCCGGTCAGCCCCACCCCGGAGCCCGGCAGCGGCGCCGCGCCCTTCGGACGGGCGCCGGACCCGGCCAGCGCGTTGCGCATGGAGATCTCGACCCCCTCCTCCGGCGACCCGTGGATCGCCAGGTGCACGACGGCCTCCGGCGCGTGTTTGCGCGCGTTCGTCAGGCCCTCCTGCACGATCCGGTAGGTGGTCCGGCCCAGCAGCGCCGGAACGCCCTCGAGGCCGGTGATCGCGTCGTCGAACTCGATCTCGGTGCCGACCGCGCGGGCCTCCTCGACCAGCGACGGCACGTCGGCCATGGTCGGCTGCGGGCCTTCCTCTTCCGGTTCCGTCTCCCGCAGCACGTGGATGACGCCCTGGAGGTCGACCAATGCCTGGTACGCGCTGGCCCGGATGACCCCGGCCGCCTGGCTGATCTCCTCCGGCGGCGCGTCCGGCCGGAACTCCAGCGCGCCCGCGTGCATGCTCAGCAGCGAGAGCCGGTGCGCCAGCACGTCGTGCATCTCCCGGGCGATGCGCTCCCGCTCGCGCAGCCTGCCCTGGCTGACGCGCAGTTCCTGCTCGGCCTCGGCCCGCTCGGCCCGTTCCGCCAGCGACACCACGAGCTGCCGCCGCGCCCGCACGCCCATCCCCCACACCACGGCGAGCACGCTGAGCGCCGCGGCGATGCCGACCGCCATCCAGTACACCAGCGGCGTGTCCGGCTCCAGGCGGTAGATCCGGAACTGCACGAGCGGCGAGAGCACGCCCAGCACGAGCAACGGGACCACGGTGGCCGTCTTGCGGTGCACGGCGACGGTGAACAGCGCGATCGCGCTCGCCCCCGACGCGTGCGGGAACCAGACCGACAGCACCATGAGCACGAACGCCAGCTGCACCGGCCACCGCCGCCGGAACCACAGCGAGAGGCAGGCGGCGGCCGAGACCGTCAGGCTGAGCGTCACCGAGATCGAGGGGGTCGCGTCCGGGTCCCGCACCCACAGCGACACCACGCCCATGACGAAGGCGAACAGCACGCACAGGCCGTCGGTCAGCCAGTCGCGCAGCGAGCGGCGCGCACGGCCGCCGCCGGGATGGGCGGTGGCCTCGAGGGTCGCCGGCAGCATCGCCGGGTACTCGGGTCCGCGCGTGGCGGGCCGGTCCGCGCTCATCGGGCCTCCGGCTCGGGTTCGGTGGCCTGCGCACCGACCACGAAGGGCGCCAGCAGCCCGGGGACGGCCTCGCCGGCGAAGGCCAGGCCGTCCGGAAATCCGACGTCACGCACCTGGTACGCGCCGCCCTTGCCCGCCGCGGTCACGGCGCTGACGGTGACCAGCCCGGCCAGGCGCTGGCCCGGCGAGCGGGAGATCCGCCACCCGATCACGCCGTCCCGGCGCAGCGCCACGGTGTGCCGCCGCAGCGTCCCGTACCGGGTGACCAGGTAGTCGCCGGAGACTTCGTGGCCGAGAGCCCGGTAGGCGTCGACACCGAGCAGCACCGCGATCAGCACGCCGGCCACCGCGACGATCCCCGCGCCGGGCAGCACGTCCGGTGCGACGGTCCAGCCGAGCACCGCCAGCACGACCGCGGGCACGAGCGCGGCCGCCACCGAGCGGAGCAGCCGACGTCGCAGCGCGGCACGCGGGTGCGAACGCAGCGGTGTGGTCGCCGTCGGCGACGGCGCCTGTTCGGCGATCGCCCCCGCGATCCGGTCGGCTTCCCCGCGCGGCACGGCCGGGGTGACCACCTGCATGCCCGTGTAGTCGTCGTCCGAGCTGCCGAGGCCGGTCGCGATCACCTCGACCCGGCCGGCCCCGAACAGCCGCAGCGGCAACGGTTGCGTCACCTCGACCCCGCGGATGCGCCGACGGTCGATCGCGATCCGGCGGGTCGTGACCAGACCGCGGCGGACCCGGTAGGTGTAGCGCCCCTCGACCTCGAACCGGTAGCGCCACCACTGCTCGCAGAACAGCAGCAGGCTGCTCAGCGCGCTGAGGACGGCGAAGACGCCGCCGAACGAAAGGATCACCTGCGCGGGTGAAGCCTCCCGGAAGAACCGGGCCAGCCAATCGAAAACACCGTCGAGGGTCAGGCCGAACCAGTCCGCCACCCGGGTCGCGAGCGCGACGATCCCGACGATCGCCAGCCCGCCCCACATGGTGAGCGGCGCGTAGCGGATCCACGACCACCGCAGCGCGGCGATCGTGCCGTCCTCGGCCGTGCCGCGCGCGGAGTTCTCCGCCGACGCGTCGGCGCCCGCGAGCAGCTCCGCCTGCAGGGCGAGCGCGTCCCGCTTCGCCAGCGCGGAGAGCTTCACTTCGTGGTCTTTGCCGTGCGACCCGCTGCCCGTGCCGACGCGCACGACGACGAGCGCGAACAGCTGCTGCGCCGGCCCGGCGGTCAGGTCGACCCGGCGCACGCGGTCGCGCCGGATCGACCGGTGCCTGCGCAGCACCAGCCCCTTGCGCAGCTCGAACACCTCGCCGGTCAGCCGGAAGCGGGTGGTGAGCAGCTGGACCATCTCGTACCCGGTGACCGCGACGAAGGCGACGCTGACCATGGCGAGCTTGTACAGCGACGCGACCTGGAGGTCACCGCCGGTCCACACCGCGTACGCCCCCAGCGAGGCGGCGGGCGGTACGAGCCACTTCAGGTGCACGCCGAGCATCCGGAGGTTCAGCCGCCGCCAGCCGTCGCCCGGCCCGGCCTCGGCCGGACCGGTGTTTCCGGACGGCGCCACCGCGGTTTCCCCGGCCAGGATCTCGGTTCGTCCCTGCCCTTCCGGCATGCCGCCCACCCCCCAGTGATCACTGGGCACGACGATAGCAAACCGGACGATCTCGCTGTGACCGCCGGAACACGCGCCGGAGTCGCCCGCTGAGCGGACCTCCCGCCGAACGCAAAAGACTAGGGTTTTCGCCCGCGGTCCGGGCCCGGGGTTGCCGGTGCGGCCGGCAGCGCAGGAAAGTCGGGACATTCCCCCGTACCCCGAACGCAGGAGAGTGACTTCCGTGGCGGACAACGCGGAGGCGCAGCCGTGGATCCGGCGCTACCACCCGATCCCCGACGTGCCGGTCAACCTGGTCTGCCTGCCCCACGCCGGCGGCTCGGCGAGCTACTTCTTCCCGGTCTCCCGTGCGCTCGCGCCGCGGGTCGGCGTGCTCGCCGTGCAGTACCCCGGACGCCAGGACCGCAGGCACGAGCCCGGTGTGCCGAGCATCGGTGCGCTCGCCGACGCGGTGACCGAAGCCCTGCGGCCCCACACCGGCACCCCGCTGGCGATCTTCGGCCACAGCATGGGCGCGACGCTGGGGTTCGAGGTCGCGCTCCGGCTGGAGAGCGCGGGCGTCACCCCGCTGGCCCTGTTCGCCTCGGGGCGCCGGGCGCCGTCCTGCCACCGGGACGAGCGGTACCACCTGCTCGGCGACCGCGAGTTCGTCGCCGAGATCAAGTCGCTCAGCGGCGCGAACACGCACCTGCTCGACGACGAGGAACTGCTGGCGACGGCGCTGCCCGCGCTGCGCAGCGACTACCGGGCCGCCGAGACCTACCGCTACGAGCCGGGTCCCCCGCTGCACTGCCCGATCCACGCGCTGGTCGGCGAATCGGACCGGAAGGCGACCGTGGCGGAGGCCGGCGCCTGGGCCGGCCACACGACGGCGGAATTCACCCTGCACACCTACCCCGGCGGCCACTTCTACCTCGACGAGCAGGCCCCGCGCGTCCTGGACGTGATCACGCGGGCGCTGACCGCACGCCACCTTTCGAACAGCGGGAAATAGCCACAAGTCGCATTGACGGCGAGAACGCGGAACCATCGGCAGCCTCGTTCGAGACCGTTGCCCCTAGGCACGGACCGGGCACCGGGGCTTCAATGAACGGGACGCACCGAGCACGGGAGTACGGCCCGGAATTCGGAGCGCTGTGCCATCCCTTAGGGGATACCAGCGCTGGCGCGGCAAAACAGGAGACCCCCAGCTGTATTGTCGCGTCAGCGCGCCCGGCCCCCGCGCGCCCCCACCCTCGTGAGTGAGAAACAGTGTTCTAACCCTGTTTCCCACTCACGAGAGCCGCGGCAGACCCCCCGCCGGCGCGTCCCGGCCCCCTGCTCCTCCGCCGGACCGACGCGCGGATCCCGCGCGGGCTCTGAAAGCGTTTTCAGTACAGACGACCCGCTTGGCCCACTCGGGCCGCCGCCACCCGGTGCTACCGTCGCCTCACCGAAGGCCCGCTCCGACTGGGAGCGCTCTCAGGCACTCGGTGTCCGGCACTTTCCCGCCCGCAAGGAGGCGTGCAATGGGTTCGTACGGAAGCATTGCCCACAAGAAAGCGCTTGCTGTGAGCGCCGCGCTGGTCACGATCGCCGCGCTGGCCCCGCCGTCCGCCGCCGCCGCGGCCACCACCCTCTACGTGGCCCCCAACGGCAAGGACTCCGCCGCCGGCACCCAGGCGGACCCGACCACCCTGCCCGCGGCGCTCACCCGGATCGATTCCGGCGGCACCATCTCGCTCCGGGGCGGCACCTATTCCTACAGCCAGACCGTCACCATCGCGCCTGGCAACAACGGCACCGCCGGCGCGCGCAAGACGCTGTCCGCCTACCCCGGCGAGCAGCCGGTGCTGAACTTCTCGGCCATGAAGGAAGACCCGGCCAACCGCGGTCTCGCCGTCAACGGCTCGTACTGGCGCATCGCCGGCATCGTCGTCGAACGGGCCGGGGACAACGGGATCTTCGTCGGCGGGAGCAACAACGTCATCGAACGCGTCGTCACCCGGTTCAACCGCGATTCCGGGCTGCAGATCTCCCGGATCGCCTCGAGCACGCCGAAGGACCAGTGGCCGTCGAACAACCTCGTCGTCAGCTCCGAATCGCACGACAACGCCGACTCCGACGGCGAGGACGCCGACGGGTTCGCCGCGAAGCTCACCGCGGGCCCCGGCAACGTCTTCCGGTACGACGTCTCCCACCACAACATCGACGACGGCTGGGACCTCTACACCAAGACCGACACCGGCCCGATCGGCCCGGTGACCATCGAGGACTCCCTCGCCTACGCCAACGGCACCCTCAGCAACGGCACGGTGAACAAGAACGGCGACCGCAACGGCTACAAGCTCGGCGGCGACAAGATCGCGGTCAACCACATCGTCCGGCGCGACATCGCCTACCGCAACGGCCACCACGGGTTCACCTACAACAGCAACCCCGGGTCGATGTCCGTTTCGGACAACGTCGGCATCGACAACGCCGAACGCAACTTCTCCTTCGACACCGGGACTTCGGTGTTCCGCAACGACACTTCGTGCCGCTTCGCCAGTGGCGGCTCGAACGACAAGACGGTCGGCAACGTCGACAGCTCGGACCAGTTCTGGACGGGTAAGAACGGGTCACGGTGCTCGTCCTACGCCGGCACGATGAAGTGGTCCTTCGCCTCCGACGGCCGGTTGGTGGTCACCTTCGGCTGACCCGGCCGCGTGGTGGACCGGCCGGACCGCCGGCCCACCACGCGCGGTGACCGGCGTCACCCGATCCTGTCGAAAAGCTGTGAACCGGACAGACCCGGCACTCCCGGCGCGGCCCACGCGTTCTTCCTGGTGAACGAACGGAGGGACCATGGGTGCGCTGGGAACACTGCTCGGCTTCTTGCTGAGCCTGTACCTGCTGGTGCTGGTCGCGCGGATGGTGCTGGACTGGGTCGCGGTGGTGGCGAACACGCCGCCGTGGGCGCGGCGCGCCCGCGGGCTGGCCTACGCCGCGACCGAGCCGGTGATCGGGCCAGTGCGGCGGGTCGTGCGGCCGGTGCGGATCGGCGGGCTCTCGCTCGACCTGGCCTTCACGCTGGTCTTCATCGGCGTGATCGTGCTGCGCGGAATCGTGTACGCGCTTTAGAGCGGGCCGCGGAACCCCGCGGACAGCCGGTCGACGCTGCGCTCGAGCTCGGCGCGCAGCCCCCGCAGGTCGACGCCGTCGGGGTCGATCAGGGCCTGCATCGAGATCCCGCGCAGCTGGGCCAGCAGCGCCGAAGCGTACGAATCGGGGTCGCGGACACCGGAGATCGACCCGTCCGCGACCCCGCTGGCCACGGTCTGCGCGATGGCGAACCGGAACCGGCGGTCGGCCTCGGTCAGCGCGCCGCGCAGGGCCGAGTACTCCGCCGCCGCGTCGCCCCACAGGACCAGGAACGCCTGGTTGAGCGTCGGCATCGTGCGGATCAGCTCGAAGATGATGTCCAGCAGCGCGCGCAGCATGTCCATCGGGGTCGCGGTCGCCGCCCCGGTCCGGGCCGCGACGGCCTCGCTGTAGACCTCGGTGAACTCCTCGACGGCGTGCTCGACGAGCCGTCGCCCGAGCCCGTCCTTGTCGCCGAAGTGCTGGAAGATCACCGACCGCGCGTAGCCGGAGCGGGCGCAGACACCGCCGAGCTTCAGCCTGCCGAAGCCCTCTTCGGCGATCAGGTGAGCAGCGGCATCCAGGATGCGTGCCTCGACGACGCCGTCGCCGTCCTCCTGGATCCGGCCTTCGGCGGCGCGGTCCACCCGGGCCATGTTAGCGACTGCAACCGCGCGCCACCGGGCGAGCCGTCAGCGGACCGTGCGCGGACCGTCAGCGGCCGCCCGCACTCTCGGTCCCGGCATCCACCGACCCGAGAGGAACCCTCCGATGACCGCCAAGACCGTGCTCGTCTCCGGGGCCGGCATCGCCGGCCCGGCCGCGGCCCACTGGCTGCACCGCGCCGGCCACCGCGTGACCGTCGTCGAGTCCGCACCGGCCCCGCGGCCCGGCGGCCAGGCCGTCGACTTCCGCGGCGAGCAGGTGAAACTGCTGGCCGCGATGGGCGTGCTCGACGAAATCCGCCGGTACGAGACGGCGATGGGCGACCAGACCGTGCTCGGTCCCGACGGCCGTCCGGCGCTGACCGTGCCCGGCGCCGCCTGGAGCGGCGAGGTCGAGATCCTGCGCGGCGACCTCGCGCGGATCCTGTACCGGCACACCGCGGACCACACCGAATACGTCTTCGGTGACCGCGTCACGAGCCTCACCGAGACCGCCGACGGCGTCGAAGTCACCTTCCGCCGCGGCGCGCCGAGGAAGTTCGACCTGGTCGTCGGGGCCGACGGCGTGCACTCCGGCGTCCGGGCCGCCGCCTTCGGGCCGGAGGAGGACTTCCGGCGCGACCTCGGCTTCGGCATCGCCGGGTTCACCGCGCCCAACCACCTCGGCCTCGACCACACCAGCATCATGTACAACGAGCCCGGCCGCGGCCTGGTGGTGGGCAGCCACCGGCTGCCGGACCGGCTGCACGTCGGCCTGGTCTTCGCGGCCGACGGCATCGAGTTCCACCGCCGTACGCCCGGCGAGCAGGCGGCCCTGCTCGCGCAGCTGTTCGCCGACACCGGCTGGGAGACGCCGAAGCTGCTCGAAGCGCTCCCCGCGGCCGACGACCTGTACGTCGATTCGATCAGCCAGATCCACCTCGACCGCTGGTCGGCGGGCCGGGTGGTGCTGCTCGGCGACGCCGCGTGGTGCGCCGGGCCGGGCGGCTCGGGGACGGGACTGGCGATGATGGGCGCCCAGGTGCTGGCCGGCGAGCTCGCGGCGGCCGGCGGCGACCACGTGACGGCGTTCGCGAAGTACGAGCAGCGGCTGCGGAAGCCGGCCACGATCGGGCAGAAGAACGGCAAGGGCTCCGGCAACTTCCTCGCGCCGCGCACGGCCGCGAAGATCCGCAGCCGCAACCGCGGTTACCGGATGCTCAGCACGCGGCTGTTCGGCAGCATCTTCACCTGGATGACCGACCGGGCGGCCAACGCGCTCGAATACCGGGCCTACCCGCAGCTCGATTCCTCTCATCGGGGGACCCGGCTGGCGGCCGGGCGTGAGCCGGGTCACTCTTGACGCCATGTCAGCCCCGGTCAGGACCGCCCTCGCCGGCCTGGCCGTGCTGGCCCTGGGTGTGGTCACGGCGCTGAACGTCCGTTCCCTGCCGGTCATCGGCGACGGGACGACGTACGCGGCCGAGTTCGCCGAAGCGGCCGGGCTGGGGGTGGGCAACGACGTCCGCGTCGCCGGCGTCGAGGTCGGCCGGGTGTCGGACGTCCGGCTGCGCGGCGACCACGTGCTGGTTTCCTTCCGGGCGAAGGGAGCCTGGCTGGGCGACGCGACGACCGCGGCGATCCGGCTGAAGACGGTGCTGGGCCAGAAGTACCTCGCCCTCGACCCGCAGGGCGAGGCCACGCTCGACCCGGGCGTGCCCATCCCGCGATCGCGCACGACGGTGCCCTACGACATCCTCACGGCGTTCGGCGACCTCTCGTCCACAGTGGACCGCATCGACACCGCCCGGCTGGCCCGGAGCTTCGACACGCTTTCGGCGACCCTGGCGAACACGCCGCAGAGCGTCCGCGCGGCGCTGACCGGGCTCTCGCGGCTGTCGGATTCGCTGGCGTCCCGGGACCGGCAGCTCGGGTCACTGCTGGGCAACACGCGGGTGGTGTCGCAGACGCTCGTCGACCGCGACGCGGCCGTCCGCCGCCTCCTCGACGACGGCAACGAGCTCCTGGCGGAGGTGATCAACCGCGAGACGGCGATCACCACCCTGCTCGACGGCTCCCGTCGGTTGTCGGCGGAGCTGTCCGGGCTGATCGCGGAGTCACGGGTGGGACCGCTGCTGGCCGACCTGGACCAGCTGACGTCGATGCTGCAGCGCAACCAGGACGCGCTGGCCGCGGGCATCCGGGGCTTCGCGCCGTTCGTCCGGCTGGGGACCAACATCGCGGGGAGCGGCCGCTGGGTCGACGGCTACCTGTGCGGGCTGGTCCTGCCGTCGTTCGGCCCGCTGAACGAAGAAGGCTGCCACGGCTAGGGTTTCGAGCGCGCACTCCCCTGCGCGGCGGCGCACAGCACCGGCTCGCCGTCGGTGTCCACCGTGTACACGTCGCACCGGCAGGTGGCCCGCGACCGCCCGGCCTGCACGACGACGGCGCGGGCCCGCAAGGTGACCCCGACCGCCGGGCGGAGGTAGTCGATCGCGAAGCCGGCCGTGAGCAGCGCCGGGCCGAGCACCGTTCCCGCCGCGAAGGTGAGCGCGTTGTCGGCCGCGTAGGCGAGGACACCGCCGTGAAGGTAGCCGTTCTGCTGCTGGAGTTCTTCGCGGATGTCCAGTTCGAGCGTGGCCGCGCCCTCGCCGAACTCGGTCAGCCGGGCGCCGAGGAGCCGGCTGAACGGCTGGCTCGCCAGACCCGCGCGCGCTGCTGCGAAATCGAGCATGACCCCTCACTTCACTAGTGAAGTCAGCATGGCGCGGTATGTCCGGGACTGTCAAGATCGGGGCGTGCCCGAACCCGATCAGCGCCTGTTCTTCCTGCTCCAGCAGGCCGCCCACCGGCTGCGCGTGGCGGCCGACCGCCGCTGCCTCGCCGCGGCGGGCATCACCACGGCCCAGCTCGGCGCCCTCTTCGCCGTGCGCGAAGGCGCCCTGACCCAGCGGGACCTCGCGGCGCGGCTCGGCCAGCGCGAATCCGCGGTGACGGCGATGGTCACCCGGCTCGTCGAGGCGCACCTGGTCGCCAAGCAGCCACATCCCCGCGAGCACCGGGCGGTGGTTCTGCGGCTGACAGCGGCGGGCGAGGAGGCGCTGACCCGCGTCGCACCGGAGATCGAGGAGTTCAACGCGCAGTTGCGCGCGGTTCTGGGCGAAGCGGGCTTCCGGCAGACCGCCGAAGCCGTCGGCAAGCTGGCCCGCGAGGAGTGGTGAGCCGCTAGGCCACGATCAGCCGGAACCCCGCGTCCCACTCCGGCAGCTCCAGCAGCTCCGCGTGCTCCCGCTGCCACCGCCCGGACTCCAGGTCCGCCCGCAGCCGGTCGATCCCCCGGGACACCGCCTCCGGCGCGGTCTGGGCCAGCGCCGAGCACGACCGGCGGACCGCCGGGTCCAGGTAGGCCTCCGGCCGTCGCCAGTACGCCGGGAAGACGCCGTCCGTGAAGTCCCACGGCACCGGCAACGGCCGCACCGAAGACGCGCCGAGGAAGTCGGCGATCTCCGGCGCCGAAGGACGTGAGTCCTCGAGCGCGGCCACCTCCGGCACGTACTCCCGCACGAACCAGAAGTCGTTGTGCAGGGCCGTGTCGTAGGCGAGGACGACCTGCCGGGACGCCACCCGCCGCAGCTCGGTGAGCCCGGCGCGCCAGTCGGGCCAGTGGTGCACCGTCAGCACCGCCAGCGCGGCGTCGAACGTGCCCGAGGCGAACGGAAGCGCTTCCGCGACCGCCCGCACGACCGGCGCGGCCTCCGGGGACCGCTGCCGGATCATCTCCGCCGACGGCTCGACCGCGACGACGTCCCGCGCGGGCGGCTCGTAGGACCCCGTTCCGGAGCCGACGTCCAGCACCGAAGCCGCGGCGCCCAGCGCGGACACCACCGGCTCGAGCCAGCGCGGGTCGGTCCGCCGTCCCAGCGCGTAGCCGACGCCGATCTCGTCGTAGCGGGCCGTCACCGCTCGGGCCCGTCGCCGCCGTTCTGCTCGGCCAGGAACCGCTCGAACTGGGAGCCGAGCTCCTCCGCCGTCGGCATGTGCTCGACCGACTCCGCGAGCAGGCTGCCGCGGTCGGAGGCCTCGACGAACGTGTCGTACTGCCGCTCCAGGGCGCGGACGACGTCGGCGATCTCGTCGGACTCCGCGACCTGGCGGTTGATCTCGGCGTCGGCCAGGTCCGCGGCCGCGCGCAGCTCGCCCTCGGGCAGGCTCAGCCCGGTCGCCCGGCTCAGCGCGTCGAGCACGATCAGCGAGGCCGCCGGGTACGTCGACTGGGCGAGGTAGTGCGGCACGTGCGCGGCGAAGCCCATGGCGTCGTGGCCCCACTCGCCGAGCCGGTACTCCAGCAGCGCGGCGAGGCTGCCCGGCACCTGCAGCCGGTTCGGCAGCGGCTGGTTGTCGCCGACCAGGTCCTTGCGGGTGGCGTGCGCGGTGACGCCGAGCGGGCGGGTGTGCGGCGCGCCCATCGGGATGCCGTGGAAGCCGGCGGTCAGCCGGACGCCCCAGCGCTCGACCAGGTTCCGGACCGCCGCACTGAACCGCTCCCAGTCGTGGTCCGGCTCCGGGCCGGACAGCAGCAGGAACGGCGTGCCGTCGGTGTCGTGCAGCAGGTGCACCACCAGCTCGGGCGCGTCGTAGTCCTCCCAGTGGTCGACCGCGTAGGTCATCGTCGGCCGCCGCGAGCGGTAGTCGATGAGCCGGTCGACGTCGAAGCGGGCGATCACCCGGTGCTCGCCGCCCAGCAGGTGCTCGGCCAGCAGACGGCCCGCCGAGCCGGCGTCCATGAACCCCTCGAAGTGGTGCAGCAGCACCGCGCCGGTCAGGTCGGGGACGTCCGAGTCCACCTCGTACAGGTCGTCGGGATCGAGTCCCACCGGGTCCTCCTGCTCTCCGCTACACCAATCCGTCAAGCACAACACACCCGGAGAGCGATTCCATTCCTCCGGCGGTGTCGCCGATCGTAACGCCACGCGATCGAGGCCCGACCGGATCGCCATCGTGACAACCGTCGTGGGCACGCAAGGCCCCGATCGGGCACGCTTGAGCCGTGAGCGAACACACCACGAGCACGGCGCCCCGGCTGCGGCCGCCGGCGCACCGGGTCAGCCGCCGGGCCATCGGCTACTGGACGGTGACCGCCTCGATCCTCTGGATCATCCTGCTCGGCATCCAGACCCTCATCGTGGTGACCAGCGACGACGCGCCGTCGTTCCTGACCGTGACGCTGGTGCTCTCCTGCGTGCTCGGCCCACTGCACCTGCTCGTGATGCCCCAGTGGCGCTACCGCGTGCACCGCTGGGAGGTCACCGGCGAGGCCGTCTACACGCAGTCCGGCTGGCTGAAGCAGGAGTGGCGGATCGCGCCGATCTCGCGGATCCAGACCGTCGACATCGAGCGCGACCCCTTCGAGCAGCTGTTCGGGCTGGCGAAGATCACCGTGACCACGGCGTCCGCCGCGGGCCCGCTGCGGATCTCGGGGCTGGCGCACGACCGCGCGCTCGCGCTGGCCGACGAGCTGACGAAGACGACCCAGGCGGTGCGCGGGGACGCCACGTGAGCACCGAAGCGATCACCCCACCCGCCGAGGGCACGCAGGAGGCGCCGTGGCACCACCTCGACCGGCGCATGCTGCTCATCCGGCCGGTGCTCGACCTGGTGAAGTCGCTGCCGGTGCTGGCGGGCGCGCTGCTGTTCGGCCGCGGCGAACCGTGGCAGTGGGTCGGCCTCGTGTTCACCGCGATCGCCGTGTTCACCGGGGTATCGCACGTGCTGACCTCGCGCTACCGGATCACCGGGTCGCAGGTCGAGTGGCACACCGGGCTCCTGCTGCGCAAGCAGCGCGCGATCCCCCGCGACCGGATCCGCACGGTCGACGTCACCTCCGAGCCGAAGCACCGGCTGTTCTCCCTGGCCGCCGCGCGGATCGGCACCGGACGGCACTCGCACGGGAAGGGGCCGGGCAAGGACGAGCTCGTCCTCGACGCCGTCACCATCGCCGAGGCCCAGCGGCTGCGGACGCTCCTGCTGCACCGCAAGGCCGAGGCCGTCTCCGACCCGGACGCCGTAGTCGCCGCGCCGCCGGAGCAGCTGATCGCCGCGGTCGACAAGCGGTGGCTGCGGTACGCGCCGTTCACGCTGTCCGGGATCGCGGTGGTCGGCGCGGCCGTCGGCACCGTGTACCACTTCGCGCACGAGCTGCACTTCGACCCGATCCAGTTCTCGCTGGTCCAGGCCGTCGTCGGGCACTTCGCCGACACTCCCGTGTGGCTGAGCCTGGTGCTCGCCGCGGCCGGGCTGCTGGTGCTCGTCTCGCTGCTGTCGATCGGCGGGTACGTGCTGTCGTTCTGGAACTTCCGGCTCACCCGCGAACCCGGCGGCACCCTGCACGTCCGCCGGGGGCTGATCACCACGCGGTCGGTGTCGATCGAGGAGGACCGCCTGCGCGGCGCCGAAATCCGCGAACCGCTGCCGCTGCGGCTGGCCGGCGGCGCCCGCTGCGTCGCCGTCGCCGCCGGCCTGCGGGAAGGCAAGAGCGCGGACAAGGGCGGCAGCCTGTTGCTGCCCCCGACGCCGCTGGCCCGCGCGCACGAAGTCGTCGCCGAAGTGCTGGGCGAGGACCCGGCCGCGACGCCGCTGGTGCGCCACCCGCGCCGGGCGCTGTACCGGCGGCTGTCCCGGGCCGTCCTCGGCGTGCTGCTGCTCGCCGCGGCGCTCTACGGCCTGGCCCGGCTCGGCGCGCTGCCGGACTGGCCGTGGCAGGTCGCGCTGGTGCTGGTGCCGTTCGCGGCCCTGGTCGGCTGGGACCGCTACCGCGGCCTCGGGCACGCGCTCACCGGCCGGTACCTGGTGACGCGGTCGGGTTCGCTGGACCGCGGCACGGCGGCGATCCGCTGCGACGGGCTGACCGGGATCGTCGTCGAGCGCTCGTACTTCCAGCGCCGGGCCGGGCTGGTCACGCTGATCGCGCCGGTCGCCGCGGGCAAGGGCAAGTACCACGTGCTCGACGTCGGCGAGGCCGACGGGCTGGCGCTCGCCGACCGGGCGCTGCCCGGCCTGCTCACGCCGTTCCTCACCGGTCACCGGGACCGTGGTTGACGCCCGCCCCGCGCCGCTCTTAACGTGAAATCCGCCGTCCGAACCCTCGATCCGCGTTCGACGAGAGGACGGCAGGATGTTCCGGAAACTCTTCGGTGTGCTGGCCGCGGGGATCGTCGCGGCCTCGGTCCCGGCACCGGCCGCGGCGGCCGGAAACCCTTACGGCGACCCGAATCTGGTTTCGATGTTCGACGGCACCGACCTGAGCGCGTGGACGTCGTCGAAAACCGGGCTCTGGTCGGCGAAAAACGGGGTCGTCCACGGCAACGGCACCGCACGCGGCTGGTTGTACTACAACAAACAGCAGGTCGGCACGTTTCGGTGGATATTCAATGTCCGGCAGGTCAAGGGCAACCACAAACCGACCGTGCTGATCTGGGGCACCACCGACCCGATCCGCGACGCGCTGAGCGCCATCCAGTTCCAGCCGCCGAACGGGGGACACTGGGACTACCGGCCGGGACACAACGACGGGGGCGGGAAACTGTTCCGGCAGCTGCCGCACACCACCATCGACATCGAGAAGTGGGCGCAGTGCGAGCTGATCGGCGACGCCGCCACCGGCGTCGCGCGGATGGCGTGCTGCCCGCTCACCGGCACGACGATCACCTGCAAGGGCGTCGAAGTGCTGCGGTTCACCGACAAGACGGCCGGGCGCGTCGGCCCGCTCGCGCTGCAGGTGCACAACTCGGGGATCCAGGACGAGTACCGCGGGCTCTACGTCGAGTCACCCGTGGTGACGAAACCGGGCGAGTTTCTCACCATGTGACCTCGGCGCGACGGCAAACGCCCTTTTCCGGGCCCATTGCTGGCCTTCCTTTCACACTACGTGCTAATTTATTCACCCCGTGTGATAGCGAAGGTAGTTTTTGACTCACCGAGAGGGTCACGATGACGCCTGCCGTCAGTACCGTCGACGGTTCCGCCACCACTTCCCCGCGCCGCACCCCGGGGCCAGCAGTTCCCGCAAGGTCCTCCAGCTGCTGCTGGCCTTTTCGGAGCGCCGGTGGGAGGCGAGCGTCGCCGAGCTGGCCGCGACGATCGGGACCCCGGTGGCGACGACCTACCGGTACGTGGCCCTCCTCAAGGAGCTGCAGCTGCTCGAGGAGGGCCGGGCCGGGCACTACCACCTGACCAGCCAGGTGATGCCGCTGGCGCGCGCCGCGCAGCTGGCCAACGACATGGTCCGGCTGGCGCGGCCCGCGATGGAGGAGGCCGCGCGGGAGCTCGGCGAGACGGTGATGCTGTTCCAGCGGTTCGGCGACGTCGCCGTGTGCGCGGACCGCGTCGAGTGCGATCGCGCCATGCGGTTCACGTTCGAGCCCGGGCATTCGCTGCCGCTCGGCGTCGGCGCGTCCGGCAAGATGCTGCTCGCGCTGCTGCCGGAGATCGAACGCGACCGGCGGTGGGCGTCGATCGTCGAGCAGCGCGGGACGGCGGTGCGCGACGAGCTGAAGCAGGCGCTGGAGAACCGGTACGCGGTCAGCTCCGGCGAGCTCGACGAGGGCGTCTGGGCCTGTTCGGTGCCGGTGCAGACGATCGGCAGGCGGCCGACGGTGCTGAGCCTGGCCGGCCCGGCCGCCCGGATCACCGAAGAGGCCCGGCAGACGGCGATCGCCGCGCTGCAGGAGTACGCGATCCGCATCCAGCGGGCGATCACGTCTTATTCGCTGTGAGAATTCCGCCCGGGCGCGTAGAACTGCCCGGGTGATCCGGCTCGCGCGCCCCGACGACCTGCCCGCGCTCATCGACGTCGAGCGCGAAGCGGGTGCGCTGTTCCGCGACGTCGGCATGGCCGCGATCGCCGACGACGACCCGGGTTCGGTGGCCGAGCTGGCGGTGTTCCAGGCGGCGGACCGCGCGTGGGTCAGCGTCGACGCGGCCGACCGGCCGGTGGCCTACCTGCTCGCGGAGGTCGTCGACGGCCACGCCCACATCGAGCAGGTCTCGGTCCGGCCGTCGCACGCGCGGCGGGGAATCGGCAGCGCGCTGATCGAGACGCTCGCGGAGTGGGCGGCGGCGCGCGGGCTGACGGCGCTGACGCTGACGACGTTCGAAACCGTGCCGTGGAACGCGCCGTACTACGAGCGGCTCGGGTTCCGGGTCGTCCCGGCCGCGGAAATCGGCGACGGCCTGCGCTCGATCCGCCGTGCCGAAGCGGCCCGCGGCCTGGACGCCTGGCCGCGTGTCGCGATGATCCGCCCCCTCTGACCTGCGGTTTCTTTCGGTGGTCCCCTACATGAGGGAGAGAGTGGCGCGGCAGGTCGAACATGTGTTCTACTGTGCCCTGCCGGTCCCGGAGGGGGAAGCTCCGCGGGCCGGCCCACATACTCGGGAGGTAGTCGTGGCGGTCAAGATCACCCACCTGACGAACGGCCAGCAGGTGCGTTTCGCCAACGCCGACGGTGCACGCCGGTACGCCGAAATCATGGGCGGCGGCGTGGACAAGTGGCGGTTCACGGTCGTCCCCGAGGACCCGATGCTCCGGAAAATGTCGGACTCGGTGGTTAATGTGCCGGTATGGCGCATGACTTCCAGGTAGTGGTGGATTCGGCCGACCCGCACGTCCTCGCCGACTGGTGGGCCGAGACGCTCGGCTGGACCGTGGAACCGACGGACGAGGACTTCATCCGCGAGATGATCGCGAAGGGGTACGCGGCGGAGTCGGAGACCCGGACCCACCGCGGTTCGCTGGTGTGGAAAGCGGGAGCGGGGATCCGGCACCCGGACTCGCCACCGGAGGGGCCGCCGAAGCGGATCCTGTTCCAGGAGGTACCGGAGGCCAAGACGGTGAAGAACCGGGTCCACCTGGATGTGTGGGTGGGCGCGGACAACGTCGAGGCGACCCTGGAAAAGCTCAAGTCGCGCGGCGCGGAGTTCCTCTGGCGGGGGCGGCAGGGCCCGCACAGCTGGGTGACCATGGCCGACCCGGAAGGCAACGAGTTCTGCGTTTCCTGAGGTGCCCGGGCCGGGTCGGCGGCGAGCTGGGGCGCCGCCGGCCTGGTGAGGGCGCTTTCCTGCCGTCGGAGGACAGGAAAGCGCCCTCACCTCACACCTGCGCCGCCAAGCGGTCCAGCGCCTTCGGCAGGGCCGCCGCCAGCAGGTCCAGCTCCGGTTCCGCCGCCACCAGCGGCGGCGACACCGCCACCCCACGGCCCAGGTTCCGCACGATCACACCCTCGTCGCGGCACGCCCGCTGCAACTTCACCGGCGCGCCCGGATCCGCGTCCACGACCTCCGCCGTCAGCTCCACCGCCGCCAGGAAGCCCAGGCCCGCGCGAATCTCCTTGACCAGTGGGTGTCTGCTCACCGAGGACACCGCGTCCGCCAACGGCTTCTCCAGCTCGCGCCCGCGCGGGATCAGCCCGTCGCGCTCGTAGATGTCCAACGTCGCCAACCCCGCCGCGCAGGCCACCGGGTGACCCGCGTACGTCGGGCCGTGGCGGAAGATCGGGGCGCCCGGCTTCCCGGTGAAGAACGGCTCTGCCACCCGCGGAGCCACCACCAGCGCGCCCAGCGGGATCGTACCGCCCGTGATGCCCTTCGCCGTCGTGATCAGGTCCGGCCGCACCGGCCACCGGTCGATCCCGAACCACGTGCCCAGCCTGCCCCAGGCCGCGATCACGCAGTCCGCCACGAACAGCACGTCGTGACGGCGGCAGATCGCCGCCACCTCCTCGAGGTAGCCCTCCGGCGGCAGCAGCACGCCGCCCGCGCCGATCACCGGCTCGCAGAAGAACGCCGCCACGCGGGACGCACCGACCCGCTCGATCTCCGCCTCCAGCGCTGCCGCGTCGTCGTAGGCAACGTGGGAGAACGACGGCGGCTGCGGGCCGACGCCCGCCGCGTTCGCCGGGATCCCGCCGACCGCCGTGCCGAACCCGTGCGTTCCGTGGTACCCCTGCGCCCGGCCGATCACGTGGACCTTCTCCGGCCGTCCGGTCTGCGCGAAGTACGCCCGCGCGAGCTTCACCGCCGTGTCGATGACGTCGCCGCCGCCCGAGCCGAAGAACACCTTCGACCCCGGCTCCGGGGCCAGGGCCGCGACGCGGTCCGCCAGCTCGATCGCCGGCCGGTTCGCGTTGTAGCCGAACAGGTTCCACGAGTCCAGCTCCTGCAGCTGGCGGGAGACCGCTTCGGTGATCTCGGGACGGCCGTGGCCGAAGTTCGCGTACCAGAGCGACGCCGTCGCGTCGAAGTACCGGCGGCCCGCGTCGTCCCAGACGTACGAGCCCTCGCCGCGGGTGATGACCATCCGGTCGCCGTCGACCGCGCCCATGTCGGCGAACGGGTGCCACAGGGCGTGCTGTGCTGACATCGGTCCTCCTTGCTCCTGTCCCATCCCTACCATCAGTCCAGGAACTCCGCGATCTCCTCGGCCGAGTACCCCAGCTCGGCCAGCACCTCCGCGGTGTGCTGCCCCAGGGTCGGCGGGGCGGACGTCGGCCGCGCCGGGGTGTCCGACGCCTTCACCGGGAAGCCCGTGCCCACGTACGTCCCCACCGTCGGGTGCGGCAGCCGGACCACCTGCTCGCGCGCGGCCGCCCACGGGTCCGCGTAGACGTCGTCGATCTCGTTGATCGGGGCCGCCGGGATGCCCGCCGCGTCGAACGCCTTCATCCACTCCGCCGCCGGGCGGGTCAGGAGCACCGGCTCCAGCAGCGCGTTCAGCTCGTCGCGATGCGCAGCCCGGAGAGCGTTCGACGAGAACCGCGGGTCGGTGGCGATGTCCAGGCCGAGCACCCCGCAGAACGCGTGCCACAGCTTCTCGCTGCCGACCGCGATGGTCAGCCAGCCGTCGGCGACGTGGTAGCCCTGGTACGGCACGATGCTCGGGTGCGCCGAGCCCATCCGGCGCGGGCGTGGCGCGTCGTAGAAGTGCGCGCCCGCCGCGTACACGTGCCAGGCCAGCTGACTGTCCAAAAGGGACACGTCGAGGTACTGGCCGCGGCCGGTCGTGTGCCGGGCCTGCAGCGCCATCAGCACGCCGATGATCGCCCACGTCCCCGCGTTCAGGTCCGCCACCGGCAGCCCGACCTTCGCCGGCGCGCCGTCGGGCTCGCCGGTCAGCGACATCACGCCGCCGAGGGCTTGGGCCACCAGGTCGTAGCCCGCGCGGTCGCGGTAGGGCCCGGTCTGCCCGAACCCGGTGATCGACACGTGGATCAGCCGCGGGTTGAGCGCGGACAGCTCGGCGTACCCGATGCCCCACTTCTCGAGCGTGCCCGGCCGGAAGTTCTCGACCAGGACGTCGGCGTCCGCGACCAGCCGCCGCAGCGCCTCCCGGCCGCGGTCGCTCTTGAGGTCGAGCACGATCCCGCGCTTGTTCCGGTTCGCCGCCAGGTAGTAGACGGCCTCGTCGCCGACGAACGGCGGCCCCCAGCCGCGGGTGTCGTCGCCGTGGCCCGGCGGTTCGACCTTGACGACGTCCGCGCCCATTTCGCCGAGGTACTGGGTGCAGTAGGGCCCGGCGAGGATGCGGGAGAGGTCGACGACCTTGATCCCGTCCAGCGGGCGGACAGCAGGGGGCATCCACGGCTCCTCGGGTGGCTCGGCGTCGGTCCCCTTTCTACCCCGGGGCATCCGGCGGACTCGGGAAGCCGCCGTCCGGAGGCGGGCATTTCTCCCCTCATGCCCGGTTCGCCCCCACGTCACCCTGGAGATCTTGTCCGCGGTCCCGGGGAGGGAACCATGCGCCGGTTCGGGGTCCTGCTGCTCACGCTCCTCACCTTCGGCACGGCGCTCGCCGCGCCCGCGGCCGCCGACGAGCCGGTCGTCGCCGCGAAGCCGCCCATGGGCATCTCGTGGTCCCGCGGCTGGAACCAGTGCCCGCGGATCGACGACACGAAGGTCCGCGCGGCGGTCGACATGCTGGTCACCAGCGGCCTGAAGGACGACGGCTACACCTACGTCAACATCGCGGGGTGCTGGGCGGCCAAGACGCGCGCGGCGGACGGGAAGCTGCAGCCGGACCCGGCCAAATACCCGGACCTGCCGGGACTCATCGCCTACGTGCACGCCAACGGCCTGAAGTTCGGGCTGCACAGCGGCACCGGCGCGCTCGTCTGCGGCAGCGCGATGCCCGGCTCCCGCGACCACGAGGAGCTGGACGCGCGGACGTTCGCGGCCTGGGGCGTCGACTACCTCGAATACGACACGTGCGGCGGCGAGAACGGGGTCGCGGCGGCCGCCAAGAAGATGGGTGACGCGCTCAAGGCCACCGGGCGGCCGATCCTGTTCGCCATGATCGACACCTTCTCGGCGAACTACCGCCAGTGGGAGTGGGCCCCCGGCGCCGGCGCGCACACGTGGCAGCTCACCAGCGACCTCCCGGACAACTTCCCGGCCGCGATGCTGGCCGTGGACCAGCAGATCCCGCTCGCCGGGCACACCGGCCCCGGCGGCTGGAGCGACCCCGGCTACCTCAACTTCAGCTTCCTCGACCCGTGGGTGCGGCGCGCGCAGTTCTCGTTGTGGGCGCTGATGAATGCACCGCTCATGCCGAACGAGTCGTTCCCGCCGGACACGCTCGGCAACCGGGACGTGATCGCGGTCGACCAGGACTGGTCCGGGACGCCGGGGCGCAAGATCCGCGACCTCGGCGACGCCGAGATCTGGGCGAAGCCGATGTCCGACGGCTCGGTCGCCGTGCTCCTGCTGAACCGCGGCTGGACCGCCCGGACGATCGCGGTCGACCTCGCGGAATCCGGGGTCGCGACGGCGCCGGTCTACCGGGTCCGCGACCTGTGGACCGGCGCCGAGCTGACCAGCACCGGCACCCTGCGCACGTCCGCGGGCGCGAATTCCGGGACCTTCCTCCGCGTGTGGCCGGGCCAGCCCGCCCCCGCCGAGCCACTGGTGACGCTGGGCGTGGAGCTGCCGGAGGGCTTCCTGGCCGGCCAGCCGGTGCCCGGCACGGTGACGCTGACCAACGACGGCGACACCCCGATCACCGACGCGCGCTACACGATCACCGTGCCGTCCGGGTGGACGCTGGACGGCCCCGCGCAGGTCGACGTCCCCCGGGTTTCGCCGGGCAGCACGGTGACGCGCGAAATCACGCTGCGGCCGACGGCGGCCCCGGCGGCGAAGGTGCTGGTCGGGGCGAGCGGCGGGTACACGACCGAATTCGGCCCGCGCACCGCGGCGGGCTCCGCCGAGACACCGCTGGTGAC
Organism: Amycolatopsis plumensis; assembly: GCF_042652605.1. Lineage (NCBI taxonomy): Bacteria > Bacillati > Actinomycetota > Actinomycetes > Pseudonocardiales > Pseudonocardiaceae > Amycolatopsis > Amycolatopsis plumensis. The sequence continues at coordinate 1,244,110 of NZ_JBHSJY010000001.1, forward strand.
CGCCCCGGGCACCGGGACGACGTACCTGAGCACCCGGCCGTGGCTGTACTCGGAGAACGGCCTCGGTCCGGTGGAACGCGGCAGCGTGGCCAACGGGCGGGCGATGGCCGTCGGCGGCGTGGGCTACCAGCCGAACAGCGGGATCGGCGTGCACGCGCCGTCGGTGATCCGGCTGTACCTCGGCGGGGCGTGCAAGTCGTTCACCACCCAGTACGGCGTCGACGACGCATCGGGCCCGCGGGCGACGGTGGCGTTCCGCGTGCTGGGCGACGGCCGGGAGCTCTTCGCGACGGGGATCGTCCAGCGCGGCACGCAGCCGCGGAAGCTGACGATCCCGGTCACCGGGGTCCAGCAGCTGGCCATCGCGGTCGACGACGGCGGCGACGGGTCGGCGGACGAGTACGCCGACTGGATCGCCCCGAACGTCAGCTGCTGACGCCGCCTTCGAGGAGGGCGACGGCCTGGGCGGTCCGCCGGTAGAGCACGTACCGCCCGTCCCGCACCTTGCTCACCAGACCCGCCCGGTGCAACGCGCTCAGGTGGTACGACACGGTCCCCGGGCTGTACCCCGTTCGGGCGGCGAGCTCCGCGGTCGACCGCGCGAGGTCGAGCTCGGTCAGCAGCGCCGCCCGGGCCGCCCCGACGACCGGCGCGATCCGGCCCGGCCGGTGGCCGGCGCCGGTGCCGACGCCGTGGGCGGGATAGCAGAGGACGACCTGGCCGGGCACGTCGATCTGGATGCTGATGACCGGCCAGCTGAGCACCCCCGGCGCGAGCACCAGCTCCCGGCCGGAGACGTCGGCCTCGCCGTCGAACGGCTTCACCACCGTGATCGCGTCGCCGGCCCAGCCGATCGTGGGGTGCAGGCTGCCGAGCACCCCGCCGACGCCGTGACGGGCGATCGCCTGCGCGCGGTGGGTGATGTCCCGGTCGAGGACCGCCTGCAGGCCGGCCCAGTCCTCGGCCAGCGCGTCGCGCCAGAACCGGGCGAGGCCGTTGGCCAGGCGCCGGGGCATCGACCCGGACTCGACGCTGCGCCGGGCGGTCACCGGCAGCGGTCTGGTCCAGTGGGCCTGCGTGTGGGCCAGCACCTGGGTCTCGACCTCGTCCTGCGTGGTCGCCTCGATCCGCGCGATCTGCTCGTCGAGCAGGTCACGCGGCCGGGTGGCCGTGCCGGGCTGCGGGGTGAGCAGGTCCGGCGTGTAGACCTCGCCGGGACGCGGCAGCAGGTCCAGGAGCAGGGCGACGTCGGGGTGGGCGAGCGCCCCGCGGGCGAGCGGGCCGGGGTCGCCGAACACCGGGTGCCGTCCCGCGTCGGCGGCGAGCTTCAGCCAGGCGAGGGACTCCGCCGCGAGTGACGGGGAAAACCGTGTCCTGGCCACCGTCTCCGCGTCGACCCGCAGCTTGAACACAAACCGACGGTAGCAGCGGAGACGGCGGATTTGAACCGGCTCGAATCCTTTCCGGTCGGCGGTCGTCCCGGGGTTGAGTGGGGTGGTGTGCTTCCGACGTGCGCGAACCGCCGCCGCCGTGGCCGCCGTGCTGCTCGCCTCGGCACCGGCCGCCACGGCCGCCCCGGCCACCGCCGGCTACGGCACGTGTTCCGTCGTCCGCACGATCGCCTTGGCCGGCTGGGTGGCCGGCTCGGACGGGCGGTACCACCGCGTCACGGTCCGCAAGCCGTACGCGATCAGCGTGGCGTTCCCGGTGCTCCGCTTCCGGCCGCCGGCGTACTGAGTTCGAGCAGCCGGGCTTCGGCGTCACGCAGGTAGCGGTCCAGCGCGGCCTCCGCGGCGTCGAACCGCCCGCGGCGCAGGTCGCGCAGGATCTGCTCGTGGCACTCCAGGAACGGCTCGTAGAACGCGCGCGTGTTTTCGTTGAGCACGAAGAACAGCCGCGTCTCGGCGAGCACCTGGCGCATCGTCGCGGACAGGCGTTCGCTGCCCGCCAGGTCGGCGAGGGCCTGGTGGAAGTGGATGCTGGCGGTGCCGACCGACGGCCAGTCCTCGGCCGCCGCGGCCACCCGGCCGTCGCGCAGGGCCGCTTCCACCTGCGAAAGGTCCACTGCGGACAACTCCGCCGCGCGGCGCAGGGCCCCGCATTCGGTGGCCCGGCGGACGACGTAGAGATCCTCGATGTCCTCTGTGGTCAGTTCGCGCACGAACACCCCGCGGTTCAGCTCGTGCACGGCCAGCCGCTCGTGGGCGAGCAGCTGGAACGACTCGCGCAGCGTGTTGCGCGAGACGCCGAGCGCCGAGCTGATCACCGGCTCGGACAGCCGCTCACCGGGGGCGAAGGCGCCGTCGGTGATGTACTGGCGCAGGATCGCCGCGACCCGCTCGGCCGTACCGCTGCGCTCCAGCAGGGGCCGCGCGCTCTCCAGTCCCGAGGCATCGACGGTCACGGCACTACCTGACGCCGAGGTCGAAGTCGAGGCTGTACCGGTTCCCCGGCATCGCCCCCGCGGCCTTCGCGCCGTCGATCGGCAACACGACGCCGTTGACGAACCGGGACTCGTCGCTCGCCAGGAACACCACGGCCTTCGCGACCTCCCAGGCCTCGCCGACGCGCGCCGCGGGCGTGCTCGCGACCAGCTGGTGCTGCTTGGTCTCGAACTCCTCCGGCGAGTTCAGCGTGCTGCGCAGCATGTCGGTGTCGATCGCGCCCGGGTTCACCGTGTTGGCCCGGATGCCCTGGTGCGCGTGCGCGACGGCGATGGACTTCGTCAGCCCGACCAGCGCGTGCTTGGTGGCGTTGTACACCGGGTCGCCGGGACGCCCCATCACGCCGCCGTTCGACGACGTCGTGATGATGCTGCCCGCCTTCCGCGCGATCATGTGCGGCAGCACGGCGCGGGTGCCGAGGAAGGCGGCCCGGACGTTGAGCGCGAAGATGTGGTCGAACTCGGCGAGCGTGGTGTCCACCAGGGACTTGCCGAGGTGGATGCCGACGTTGTTGAACAGCACGTCGATGCGACCGGCCTCGGCGATCACGCCGTCGACGAACGCCGCCACGGCGGCCTCGTCGGTCGCGTCCACTATGGAATGACGGTAGCCGTCGAGTGCTTCCGCGGGCTCGCGGATGTCGGACGCGAAGACCGTCGCCCCCTCGGCGAGGAACTCCTTCACGGTGGCGAGGCCGATGCCCCGCGCGCCGCCGAAGACCACCGCGACCTTGCCGGCCAACCGACCCATGTTCACTGCCCCGCTCTCAGTCGTGCTGTCTGCTCTTCGTCCACCGCGTAGTCCTCGGGCAGCCGGACGAGGGCGTCCGGAGCCCCGAGGTACCGCACCTCGACGCCGTACACCTCGCGCGCCGCGGCCACCGAGACGTACCCCGCGACAACGTCGGCGAGCACCGCCGCCACCGGCCGTTCGAACGGCGGCCCGTACCCGCCGCCACCCGGCAGCGTGACGTCCACAACGGACCCGGCCGCCAGCGGCACCCGGCTCTTCGCGGGCAGGTCCGCCCCGCCGCGCAGGCCGAAGCGGCCCGGCGCACCGGGCTGTCCGCCGTCCACCCCGGACGCGGCGGCGCGGACCCGGTCCACGTTCCCGTTGACGCTCCAGGACGGCACGCCGAGTGCACCCATCGTGGTCACCTGTCCGAGTCCGCCGCGGAACCGGCCCGCGCCGCCGGAGTCCACGCGCAGTTCCCGCGTGTGCTGGACCAGCGGCGCCATGGTTTCGATCACCTCGGTCGGCGTCGACCGCAGGCCGCTCGGGAAGCCGGTGGTGGACAGGCCGTCCTGGTCCGCCCGCGCGCCCATCCCGCCGGTCTGGAAGACGTTCAGCATGAATCCGGGCCCGCGCCAGATGGTCATCCACAGCGCGTCCGCGCTCGGCGCGATCGCCGTGCCGGGCAGCGCCCCGATCAGCAGCGACGGCAGGAAGTGGCCGATCAGGTGCCGGGAGGCGACCGGCGCCGGCGGCAGGCAGTTCAGCACCGAGCCTTCGGGCGCGGTGACGTGCACCGGCCGGAACGACCCGGCGTTGTGCGGCACCTCCGGCGCGATTGCCGCCTTGACCGCGAACGACGCATACGCGCGCGTGTAGTTGAGCACCACGTTGATCCCGCGACGGCTCTGCGGCGAGGAGCCCGCGAAGTCGAGGTGGATCTCGTCACCGTCCACAGTGGCCGTGACCCGCAGGACGATCTCTTCGTCGTCGAAGCCGTCGGTGACGACTTCGTTGGTGTACGTGCCGTCGGGCAGTTCCCGCAGCGCGTCGCGCAGCGCCCGCTCCGAGCGGTCCATGATCTCGGCGGCGACTTCGTCCAGGCTGTCCAGGCCGAGCTCGTCCAGCAGCCGCAGCAGGCTCACCGCGCCGACCTCGTTGCCGGTGACCTGCGCGTACAGGTCGCCGATGGTCTCCTCCGGGGTCCGGACGTTCGCCCGGATCAGCCGTTCCAGATCCGTGTTGACCTCGCCCGCGCGCAGGAACTTGAGGATCGGCAGGCGCAGGCCTTCCTCGAAGACCTCGTGGGCTTCGGCCGACACCAGCCGCCCGCCGATGTCCGGGGCGTGGCAGCAGGAGGCGAACCACGCGACCAGCCTGCCGTCCCGGAACACCGGGGTGGCCACCGTGATGTCGTTGATCTGCCCCGCGGTCTGCCACGGGTCGTTGGTGAGCAGCACGTCCCCGGGTTCGAGGGTCTCCGGCGGGTGCTCGGCGACGAAGTGGTGCATGCCGGTCGCCATCGCGTTGATGTGCCCCGGCGTGCCGCCGACGGACTGGCCGATCATCTCGCCGCGCGCGTCGAACACCGCGCAGGCGAGGTCGAGCGACTCGCGCACGACCGCGGAAAAGGCCGTGTTGACCAGCGCGTTCTGCTGTTCGGCGAGGATCGAGTGCAGGCGGTGGCCGAACAGCCCGACGACGATGGGGTCGACGCTCACACCGTCACCTCCAGCGCGCCGTCGTCACGGACGACGCAGTGCGCGCCGGGCGGGACGACCACGGTGGACTCGCGTTCCTCCACGATGGCCGGTCCGTCGACCCGCGCGCCGGGTTCGAGCCGGTACCGGTCGAACACAGCCGTGTCGACAAATCCACCAGTCGACGGGAACCAGGCCCGCCGGGTGCCCTTCCGCGCGTCTCCGGTCGGCTGCCCGGGAAGCCGCAACGCCACGGCCGGTTTCGGCCCGCTCGACACGACCCGCCAGTTCAGCACCTCGACGCCGACCTCGGGGCCGGTGCGCCGGTAGAGCGCGCGGTAGGTGCGCGTGAATTCGTCGATCAACGTTCCGGGCCAGGGACCGTCGCGGACCGGGACGCGGATTTCGTAGCCCTGCCCGGCATAGCGCATCTCGGCGACGCGGTGGTGCGTCACGTCGTCCACTCCGGACTTGGCGAGCAGCGCCGCGCCCTCGGCTTCCATCTCGGCGAACAGCGCGTCGACCTGGTCCCACGCCAGGTCGTGGACGGCCGCGCGGGCCGAGCGCACGAAGTCGAACGCCAGCGGCGCGGTCAGGAACCCGGCCGCGCTGAGCACCCCGGCGGCGGGCGGCGCGACGACCGACGGCGCCCCGAGCGCTCGCGCGACGCCGACGCCGTGCACCGGGCCCGCCCCGCCGAAGGTGTACATCGGCAGTTTCGCCGGGTCTTGCCCGCGCTCGACGGCGTGCACGCGGGCGGCATTGGCCATGTCCTCGTTGACGCTCGTGTGGATGCCCCAGGCGGCCTCCTCGACACTCACGCCGAGCGGATCGGCGATCTTCTCGCGGAGCACTGCTCTCGCCGCTTCGGCGTCCAGGCGCATCTCGCCGCCGAGGAAGTAGCCGGGGTCGAGGTAGCCGAGCACCAGGTCGGCGTCGGTGACCGTGGGCTCGGTGCCGCCGCGTGCGTAACAGACCGGGCCGGGCTCGGACCCGGCCGAATCGGGGCCGACGGTCAGCAGCCCCAGCGCGTCGATCCGGGCGATAGAACCGCCGCCGACGCCGATCTCGATCATGTCGGTGACCGGCACCCGCACCGGCAGCCCGGAACCGGGCCGCAGCCGGTACTTGCGGTCGACTTCGAACTCGTGCGTCACCAGCGGGGCGCCGCCCGCGATCAGGCACAGCTTGGCCGTCGTGCCGCCCATGTCGAAGGCCAGCAGCTCGGCCGGGCCGATCGCCGCGGCCGCCAGCGCCCCGCCCGCCGGGCCGGACTCGAGGATGCGGATCGGGTGCCGCGCGGCGGTGTCCACAGTGGCCAGCCCGCCGTTGGACAGCATGATGTGCGGCGCTCGGCCGATCCCGAGCCGGTGCAGCCGCCGTTCGAGGTCGCGCAGGTACCGCTCGGTGCGGTCCTGGACGTAGACGTTCGCGACCGTGGTCGACGTCCGCTCGAACTCGCGGATCTCCGGGACGACGTCGGAGGACAGCGCCACCCGCAGGCCGGGTGCGACCTCGGCGAGGATCTCGCCCGCCCGGCGTTCGTGCGCGGGGTTGGTGAACGCGTGCAGGAAGCAGACGGCGACCGCCTCGATCCCCCGCGCCACCAGCTCCCGGCCGAGCCGCGCGACGTACTCTTCGTCGAGTCCGGTGTGGACGGACCCGTCGGCGAGGATCCGCTCCGGGACGTCGAACCGCAGGTGCCGCGGCACGAGCGGCGCGGGCAGTTCCAGGCGCAGGTCGTAGAGCTCGTACCGGTGCTCGCGGCGCATTTCCAGGACGTCCCGGAAGCCGGCGGTGGCCAGCAGGGCGGTCCGCGAGCCCGTGCGCTCGATCAGGGCGTTCGTGACCAGCGTCGTCCCGTGCACCACCTGCTCCACGGCCGAGAGGTCCGGGAGCAGGGCCGCCAAGCCCTCCTCGACCGCCCGGGCCGGCTCGTCGTGCGTGGTCAGGACCTTGCCGACGGCGACGATCCCGCGCTCGTCCACCGCGCAGAGGTCGGTGAACGTGCCGCCGATGTCGACGCCGACCCTCATGTCCGGTACCACCGCGGCGAGGTGTTCAGCGGCGGCTTCAACTTGGCCTTGACGACCAGCACGTTCGGCTCGTCCGACTCGACGAACTCGCCGAGCAGCCGCCGGAACGCCCGCCCGAAGCCGGAGACGCGGTCGGCGTGCACCCCGAACGACCGGGCCAGGCCGACGAAGTCCGGGCTGTCCCAGTCGACCCCGCGGCGCGGCAGGCCCTCGCGGTCTTGGTCGTAGCGCAGCATCCCGTACCCGCCGTCGTCGACCAGGACGACGGTGACCGGCAGCTGCTCCTGGGCGAGTGTCGCGAGATCGCCGCAGCCGTAGAGGAAACCGCCGTCGCCGGTGATGCAGATGGCCCGCCCGGTGCCGGCCGCGGCCGCGCCGAGCGACGCCGGGAAGCCGTAGCCGAGGGTGCCCCAGCCCATCGGGTAGGCGAGCTTGCGCGGCGCCCGCACGCGGTGGAAGCCGCCGACCCAGTACCCGGCGACGCACATGTCCGAGACGAGCACGGCGTCCGTCGGCAACACCTCGTCCAAAGTGGACAGGAAGTCGTAGGCCTGCGGTTCCTCGTCCCGGATCCGCTGGCGCACGCGCCGGCCGATCCCGGCCAGCCGCAGCGTGACGTCGTCCAGGCCGTCCCGCTGCTTCGGCAGCAGCCGCTCGACGATCGAGCGCGCGTCCCCGACCAGCGTGAGGTCGGGCCGGTAGTTCTTCGCGGCGTCGTCGGCGTCGACGTTGACCGCGATCAGCCGGGGCGGCCGGGGCATCCGCCAGTTCTGCGTCATCAGGCCGTCGAAGTCGGTGCCGATGGCCAGCACGACGTCGGCTTCGTCCCACAGCTCGCCGACCTCCGGCGTGTGCACCGGGTTCGGCGCCAGGCACGGGTGGTCGAGCGGCAGCAGCCCGCGGGCGGCGAACGTGGTGATCACCGGCGCGGCCAGCTTCTCGGCGAGCGCCCCGATCGCCTCGCCCGCGCCCGAGCGCAGCGCGCCGCCGCCCGCCCAGATCAGCGGGTGGTCCGCGTCGGACAGCATCGCCTCGGCCCGCGCGAGGTCGGGGACGTCGACGTCGGGCTTGCGGTGCGGGGCGGGCGGACGCCGGTGCGGCACCTGTTCGCGCAGGTAGTCGGTCGGCACGCCGAGGTAGACCGGGCCGCTCTGCGGCAGCTGGGCGAGCCGGGCGGCGCGGTGGACGGTGGTGCCGATCTGGTCCGGGGCCCGCACGGTGAAGCCGCCCTTGGTCACCGGCGCGAACATCGCCTGCTGGTCGGACGTCTCGTGCAGCACACCGCGGACGACGCCGGGCCGCCGCAGCGTCGAGGGGATGTCGGTGGCGATGACCAGCACCGGAGCCGCGGACGCCATGGCTTCGCCGACCGCGCCGAGGGTGTTCGCCGCGCCCGGGCCGGTGGTGACCAGCGCGACGCCGAGCTTGCCGGTGGCGCGGGCGTAGCCGTCGGCGGCGTACCCGGCGGTCTGTTCGTGGCGAACGCCGACCAGCTTGATGCGGGTTTCACCGAGCGCTTCCCACAGTGGCAGGTTGTGCACCCCCGGAAGACCGAAGACGATCTCCGTTCCGAGCGCTTCCAGCGCGTCCACCAGCTCCCGAGCACCACTCACAGCCACGGCGCGGATACTGCCAGATCGTTCAACGATCTGGCAATCGACCCCTCGACGGTGGCCGGCTCACGCTCGCCCCGCCGCCGATCACCCGCGTTCGGCCATCGGTGGCACGGACGTTTCCCCTGCGCCGCGGGCGGTCATCCGAGACGGAGTAGAACGTGATCCACCGGCGGCCGCCGAGCGCGTAGAGTCGGCGTGCCGAGCTCGAGAGGTGATGTCCCATGGCGATGATGCCCGTGACCGATTCGATGTTCCTCCTCGTCGAAACGCGCGAGCATCCGATGCACGTGGGCGGTCTGCAGCTGTTCAAGAAACCCGAGGGCGCGGGCGACGAGTACCTGCGCGATGTCCGGAACAGCCTCCTCGAATCGGACAACATGCGCTCGGTGTTCCGGCGCCGCCCGGCCCGGCCGGTGAACACGATGGGCCACGTGGCCTGGGCGACCGACGACAACCTCGAACTCGACTACCACTTCCGGCATTCGGCGCTGCCGCGCCCGGGCCGCGTCCGCGAGCTGCTCGAGCTGACCGGCCGCTGGCACAGCACCCTGCTCGACCGGCACCGGCCGCTCTGGGAGACCCACCTCATCGAGGGCCTCGACGACGGCCGGTTCGCCGTCTACACCAAGGTCCACCACGCGCTGATGGACGGCGTTTCGGCGTTGCGCCAGCTGCAGGGCACGCTCTCGGACGACCCGGCGGACCTGGACTGCCCGCCGTGGTGGGGCACCCGGCGCGAGCCGGGCGGCGAGCGCGACAAGCGCCCGCGGTCGCTGTTCGGGACCGCGCGCAAGACCGCCAACCAGCTCGCGAGCCTGGCGCCGGCCGCGATGAAGGTGGCGCGGGAGGCGTTCGGCGAACACACCCTGACCCTGCCGGGGCAGGCGCCGAAGACGATGCTGAACGTGCCGATCGGCGGCGCGCGGCGGTTCGCGGCGCAGAAGTGGCCGCTGGACCGCGTCCGGCAGGTGGCCACCGCGGCCGGGGTGTCGCGCAACGACGTCGTGCTCGCGATGTGCTCGGGTGCGCTGCGGGACTACCTGATCGAACAGCGCGCCCTGCCGGACGCGCCGCTCATCGCCATGGTGCCGGTGTCGCTGCGCCGCCAGAACGACCCGGGCGAGGCGGCCGGCAACCACATCGGCGCGCTGCTGTGCAACCTGGCCACCGACCTGCCGGACGCGGGCAAGCGGCTGGTCACCATCCACCAGTCGATGCGCAACGGCAAGCGGCTGTTCTCGGAACTGACGCCGGTGCAGACGCTCCTGCTGTCCGCGGTGAACGTCGCGCAGCTCGGCGTCTCGCCGATCCCGGGCATCGTGAAGAACACGCGGCCGCCGTTCAACCTGGTGATCTCGAACGTGCCCGGCCCGCGCAAGCAGATGTACTGGAACGGCGCCCAGCTCGACGGCATCTACCCGGCGTCGGTGCTGCTCGACGGCCAGGCCGTGAACATCACGCTGACCAGCAACGGCGACCACCTCGACTTCGGCATCACGGGCTGCCGCCGCAGCGTTCCGCACCTGCAGCGAATCCTGACACACCTCGACACAGCCTTGGTGGAGCTCGAAGCTGCAGTAAGGTAGCCCGCTCATCGGCACGGTTGCTCCCCCATCGGAAGGAAACTTTCCGAAAGCACGGCGAAAATGCTGGTCAGGCGGCTCTGCCCGCTCCTAGGGTGGCGACGATCAGCCCCCGGAGAAGAGGAGCAGGCCATGACCGAGGAGTGGACCACCCCGGACTTCGTCGAGTACGAAACCCCGATGGAGGTCACCGCCTACGCGGCCCGCATGGCGGACTGAGCGATGCCGGTCGAGCCACTTCCGGAAAGCGCATTCATCGACGCCCTGCGCGGTCTTTCCGGCCGGTACTGGGGAACGCACCCGTTCCACCGCCGGCTGCACGCGGGCGAGCTCGACGAGCGCGCGCTGCGGGTCTGGGCGGCGAACCGCTGGTACTACCAGTGCGTGCTGCCGCAGAAGGACGCGGCGATCATCAGCAACTGCCCGCTGCCGGAGATCCGACGGCAGTGGCTCGACCGGATCGTCTACCACGACGGCGTGAGCGCCGGCACCGGCGGGATCGAACGCTGGCTGCGGCTGTGCACGGCCGTCGGGTTGTCCCGCGACGAGGTTCTCGATGAGCGGCACGTCGCTCCCGGGGTCCGGTTCGCCGTGGACGCGTACGTGACCTTCGCCCGGACGAAACCGTGGTGGGAGGCCGTCGCCTCGGGACTGACCGAGATGTTCGCCGGGCACCTGATGCAGCAGCGGGTGGCGGACATGCTCGCGCACTACGCGTGGATCTCTCCCGAGGACCTCGCCTACTTCACCAACCGCATCGACAAGGTTTCCGGCGAAGGCAAGGACACGCTCGACATCGTGGTCCGCCACTGCGTCACGCGCGAACAGCAGGACCGCGCGATCGCCGCGCTGTCGTTCAAGTGCGACGTCCTGTGGTCGATGCTCGACGCGATCGAGCGGGCGGCCGCGTGATCACCGCCGAGTCCGTTCCCCGGTTGCGCCGCGGCGTGCGGCTGTCCTTCGACCACGTCCGGGAGACGCACGTGCTGCTGTTCCCCGAGGGTGTCCTGGTCCCGAACGCCACGGCGGCCGCGGTGCTCGAGCTGTGCGACGGTGCCCGGTCCGTCACCGAGATCACGACGGCGCTTTCCCGGCGCTACACCGGTGTCGTCGCGCAGGACGTCCTCGCGGTGCTGTCCCGGCTGGGAGATCGGCGGGTCGTCGCATGGACGTGAGCCCGCCGCTGGGCCTGCTGGCCGAGCTGACCCACCGCTGTCCGCTGCACTGTCCTTATTGCTCCAACCCGGTCGAGCTGACCACCCGGGTCGCCGAGCTGTCCACTGAGGAATGGTTGTCGGTGCTGTCCCAGGCGCGGGAACTGGGTGTGCTGCAAGTGCACCTGTCCGGCGGTGAGCCGTTGCTCCGGCCGGACCTGCCTGCGCTGGTCTCCCACGCGCACGAGCTCGGCTGTTACGTCAACCTGGTCACCTCGGGGCTCGGCCTGACGGCCGCGCGGCTCGACGACCTGGTTTCGCGCGGGCTGGCGCACGTCCAGCTGTCGGCGCAGGGTGCGACGCGGGAGCGGGCCGACCTGCTGGCCGGGGCCAAGGCGCACGACCGGAAGCTGGCGGCGGCCGCGCTGGTGAAGGAAGCCGGGCTGCCGCTGTCGCTGAACGTCGTGCTGCACCGGCAGAACCACGACCAGCTGGCCGGGATCATCGAGCTGGCCGAGCGGATGGGCGCGGACCGGCTGGAACTGGCGAACACGCAGTACTACGGCTGGGCGTTGCGCAACCGGGACGCGCTGATGCCGACGGCGGCCCAGCTGGCCGCGGCCGAGCCGGTGGTCCGCGCGGCGGTTTCCCGGTTGCGGGGGACGATGGAGATCGTCTACGTCGTCGCCGACTACCACGAGCCGTACCCGAAGCCGTGCATGTACGGCTGGGGCGCGCGGCAGCTGACGGTGGCGCCGGACGGGACCGTGCTGCCGTGCCCGGCGGCGTCGGCGATTTCGACGCTTTCGCTGTCCTCGGTGCGGGACACGCCGTTGTCGGAGATCTGGTACGAGTCGCCGTCGTTCAACGCCTACCGCGGCGAGGAGTGGATGAGCGAGCCGTGCCGCACGTGCGACCGCCGCGGGCTCGACTTCGGCGGCTGCCGCTGCCAGGCGTTCCTGCTCACCGGCGACGCCGCGGCCACCGACCCGGTGTGCTCGCGGTCGCCGCAGCGCGCGGTGGTCGATCTGGTCCTGTCTCGCCCCGGCGCTTCCGACCTGGTCATGCGCCGGTGAAGGTGATCCTGCTCGGCACCGCGGCGGGCGGCGGGTGTCCACAGTGGAATTGTGCGTGCCGTCTGTGCACGGCGGGGCTGCCGCCGCGCACGCAGGACTGCGTCGCGATCAGCGCGGGCGACGGCTGGTACCTGCTCAACTGCTCCCCGGACATCCGGGCGCAGATCCTCGCGACGCCGGAGTTGCGGGCCGGGCCGGGGCCGCGCGAGATCCCGCTGCGCGGGGTGCTGCTCACCGACGCCGAGCTCGACCACACGCTGGGCCTGCTGATGCTGCGCGAGTCGGGCGGCCTCCCGGTGTGGGCGCCACCGGCGGTGCTGACCGCGTTGTCGCCGGTTTCTTCTGTCGTGGACAGTTACGGCGGCTGGACGTGGTCGTCCGTTGTGGACCTTCCGGGCCTGCGCGTCGAGGTGCTGCCGGTGAGCGACAAGCGGCCGAAGTACGCCTCGGCTTCCGATGGCCCCTGGGTGGTCGCGTACCGGATCACGGACCCGGCGACCGGCGGGGTGCTGGTGTATGCGCCGTGCCTGCGCAGCTGGCCCGCGGGGTTCGACGAGTTCGTCGCCGACGCTTCGCTGGTGCTGCTGGACGGGACGTTCTACGCGCCGGACGAGATGGCCGGGGTGGGCGGGCCGGACCAGCTCGCGATGGGGCACCTGCCGATCACGGCCGGCCTGCCCCGGGTGGCCGGGCGGCGGTGGGCGTTCACGCACGTCAACAACACGAACCCGGTCCTCGACCCTGCGTCCCCCGAGCACGCGGCGGTCCTGGCCGCGGGAGCAGCCCTCCCTCCGGACGGCGCGCGGTTCACCCTCTGACCCCCAAATGACTGTTTGACAGTCGTGGTTCACTGGTCCCGTGCCCCACGACCACCTCCGGGTGCTGGCCCACCCGCTCCGCTTGCGCATCTTGTCGCTCTTGACGGGCACAGCGCTGAGCGCGGCGGAGGCGGCCCGCGAGCTCGGCGAGACGCAGGCGAACGTGAGCTACCACGTCCGCAGGCTCCACGACGCGGGCCTGCTGGAGGTGGCGGAGGAAGTCCACATCCGCGGCGGCCGGGCCAAGCGCTACCGCCACCAGCCGGCCTCGGGCAGGCGCCTGACCAGCCGATCGCCGGGCGAGGAGAAGCTACTGACGAAGGCGATCGCGAACGAGCTGCTGAGACGGGCCTCGGCGCGGGCGACGGACCGCCGGGCATCGCTGACGGACGCGGAGCTGTGGGTGGACCCGAAGCTGTGGGCGCGGTTGCTGGAGAAGGCAACGGCACTGAGCGAGGAGCTGCACGCGGCGGCTCAGCCGCCGAGGACCCCGGGAACGGTGCGGGTCAGCGCGAGCGTGGCGCTGTTCGAGCTGGAGAGCCCGGATTCGGACGCGGTCTCATGAGGGCGCGCACCCCATGCCCAACCCGCGTTGCCGCGCCCTCGGAGCGGCTGTCGTGACCACTCCATTGCTCGCCCCGCTGCGGGAAGCCCGGTTCCGCGCGCTCGTCACCGGCCGGAGCCTGGCCGACTTCGGGAATGCCGTTGCCCCCTTCGCGCTCGCCTTCGCCGTCGTCGACCTCACCGGGTCCGCCGTCGATCTCGGGATCGTCGTCGGCGCCCGGTCGATCGCCAACGTTCTCCTGCTCCTCTTCGGCGGGATGCTGGCCGACCGGCTGCCCCGGTCGGTCATCCTGCAGGGCACCGAAACCGCCGCCGCGCTCACGCAGGGCGCCATCGCCGCGAGTGTCCTCTGTGGATTTTCCTCGATCCCGCTGCTGGCCGGGCTCGGGCTCGTCAACGGCGCCGCCTCGGCCATTTCGCTGCCCGCGGCCGCCTCGCTCACGCCGTTGACCGTGCCTTCCGCGCTGCTCACCCCGGCGAACGCCCTGGTCCGGCTGCTCTCCAACACCGGCCGGATCGCCGGGGCCGGGCTGGCCGGTGTGCTCGTCGCCTTCGCCGGCTCCGGGTGGGCGCTCGCCGGGAACTCGCTGCTCTTCCTCGGCGCCGCGCTGGCCTACGGCCGGATCAGGTTGCCGCGCGGCGAGCGCGTTCCCGGCCGCCGCCCGCTCGCCGAACTCGCCGAAGGCTGGCGGGAGTTCCGCGCCCGGTCCTGGGTGTGGCTGGTGGTGCTGCAGTTCATGATCGTCAATGCGGTGCTCTCCGGCGCGCTGCGCGTGATCGGCCCGCTCGTCGCCGACAGCACCTTCGGCCGCACCGCCTGGGGGCTCGCGCTGGCCGTGCAGACCGCCGGGTCGCTGCTCGGCGGCGTCGTCGCCGCCCACTGGCAACCGCGGCGGATGCTCTTCGCCGGTGTCGCGTGGGTCTTGGCGGGCGCGCTGCCGATGCTCGCCCTGGGCGAGACCCCGTACCTGGTACCGCTGCTGGCCGCGATGTTCCTCTCCGGCGTTGCGCTGGAACAGTTCGCTGTCGCGTGGGACGTGTCGCTGCAGGAGAACATCCCGCCGGACAAGCTCGCCCGCGTCTACTCCTACGACATGCTCGGCTCGTTCATCGCGATGCCGGTCGGCCAGATCGCCGCGGGTCCGGTGGCCGAGCACGCCGGCCTCTCCGCAACCCTCCTGGGCGGCGCGGCCCTGGTCGTCGCCGCGACCGTGCCCGTGCTGTGCAGTTCGCAGGTGCGCGGGCTCGTCCGCCGGGCGCCGGTCGGCCCGGGCTGACCTACCGGCCCACGCGGGGTCCGGACGTCAGGTCGCGATGGCCGTCGAGACGCCACCAGCTCTCCAGCGTCTCGCGCAGCGCCTTCAGCAGCTCCCCGCCGGTCTCCAGCGGGACCAGCGCGGCCTTGCCGTCGTCCACCCGCAACGCGGCGGCCAGCCGGTCGCCCTGCTCGACCAGGCCGACCACCAGCCGCGTCGGCTCGCCGGCGACGTCGACGGTCGGGATGGCTCGTTCGTACCGCCAGCCTTGAGCGTTCACCCGGCCGACAGTGGCACAGCTTTCCCCGCTCCGGTCCGGGTTTCACCCTCACGGGTGGTCACGCCCAGGGCCGCACTTCCTCGAGCAGCTTCGCCACCGCCAGCACGAGATCGTCCGAGTGCCGCGGCCCGACGACCTGCAGGCCGACCGGCAGCCCCGCCGACGTGCGCCCGGCCGGCACGCTGATCGCCGGCTGCTGGGTCATGTTGAACGGGTAGGTGAACGGCGTCCACTCCGGCCACTCGCTCAGCCCGCTGCCCGGCGGCACGTCGTGCCCGGCCTCGAACGCCGCGATCGGGAGGGTCGGCGTGATCAGCACGTCGTAGCGCGTGTGGAACTCGCCCATCCGGATGCCCAGCGCGGCGCGCTCGGCGGTCGCGTCGAGGTAGTCGCTCGCCGTCCACTTCGCGCCGAGTTCCCAGACCCGCCGCAGGCCGGGGTCGGTCCGGTCCGCCGAGCCGGGCGGGAACGAGTCCAGCAGCTTCGCCGCCCCCGAGGACCACAGGACGTCGAACGCCGGCTTCGGGTCGGCGAACCCGGGGTCGGTCTCCTCGACGTGCAGGCCGGCCTCCCCCAGCGCGCGGACAGCGTCCGCGACGATCGCGGCCACCTCCGGGTCGACGTCGACGTAGCCGAGCGTGGGCGAGAACGCGGCGATCAACCCGCGCACGTCCCGCCGGACGGCCTCGCGGAACGACCCCACCGGCGGCGCCAGCGCGGCCGGGTCGCGGTGGTCGGGCAGCGAAAGAACGTCCAGCAGCAGCGCGGTGTCGTCCACCGAGCGCGCCATCGGGCCGGCGTGCGAGAGCGGACCGAAGGGGCTCGCCGGGTAGAGCGGGATCCGGCCGTGGGTGGGCTTCAGTCCGACGATGCCGCAGAACGACGCCGGGATCCGCACCGAGCCGCCGCCGTCCGTGCCGACCGACAGCTCGCCCATCCCGGCCGCGACGGCCGCGGCGCTGCCGCCGCTCGACCCGCCCGCCGTCTTCGCCGGGTCGGCCGGGTTGCGCGTGATGCCGCACAGCGGGCTGTCGGTGACGCCCTTCCAGCCGATCTCGGGCGTGGTCGTCTTGCCCAGCAACACCAGGCCGGCCTCCCGCATCCGCGCGGCGACCGGGCTGTCGACGTCCCACGGCTGGTCCGGGTCGATGCTCTTCGAACCCCGGACGGTCGGCCAGCCCTGGGTCAGGAACATGTCCTTGATCGAGGACGGCACGCCGTCGAGCCACCCGATCGGGTTGCCGTCCCGCCAGCGGACCTCGGACGCCTTGGCCTGCTCCAGCGCGCGGTCGGCGTCGACGAGGCAGAAGGCGTTGCACTCGCCGTCCCGGGCTTCGATGGCCTGCAGCGCGTTCTGCGTCGCCTCGACCGGCGAAAGCTCACCGGTCGCGTAGGCGGCGACGAGCTCGCTGGCGGTCAGCATCCTGTCGTTCATCCGGCTCCCTGGTTCCCCGACGGCACGTAGCCGAGTGTCTTGTCGACGACATTGCGCAGCGGCTCCCCGGTGCGCCAGCGGCGGAAGTTCTCGGCGAACACCTCGACCAGCGTGTTCCGCCAGCCGACGAAGTCCCCGGACATGTGCGGCGAGATCAGCACGTCCGGCAGGGTCCACAGCGGGTGTTCGGCCGGCAGCGGCTCGGTGTCGAAGACGTCGAGCGCGGCGCCCGCGATGGACTTCGTGGTCAGCGCTTCGACCAGATCCGACGTCACGACGAGCTCGCCCCGCCCCACGTTGACGAACCGCGCCGACGGCTTCATCGCGGCGAACGCGCGCGCGTCGAACATGCCCTTCGTGTGCTCGGTCAGCGGCGCGACCGCGACGACGTAGTCGGCGTGCGGCAGGACCTCGGTCAGCCGCGCGGATTCGTGCACGACGCCGAAGTCCGGGTCGCCGATGCGCTCGCGGCGGCCGGCGCCGCTCACCCGCATCCCGGCCGCGCGCAGCAGCCGCGCGATGGCCCGCCCGATCGGCCCGGTGCCGACGACCAGCACCTGGCGCCCGGCGATCCGTTCGGTTTCGCGGTGCAGCCACCGGGCTTCGCGCTGCAGGTCGTGCGAGCGCGCGAAGTCCTTGGCGAAGGCGAGCACGACGCCCAGCACGTACTCCGCGATGGCGTCGTCGAAGACACCCCGCGAGTTCGTCAGGACCACGTCGCTCTCGCGCAGCCCCGGGAACAGCACGGGGTCGACGCCCGCGCTGGCGATGTGGAGCCAGCGCAGCCGGTCGGCCGCGTGCCACGCGCCCGGCACCGCCGTGGAAAGGAAGTCGTAGACGAAGAGTGCGTCCGCTCCGGACAACGCTTCGGCCAGGCCCGCCGCGTCCGTGTAACGCACGACCGCCCCGGATTCGACAGCACGCATGTCCGGTGGGCGGGACTCGCCGCAGAGCACGGCCAGGACGGGGAGTTCCCGGTGTTCCGAGGCGATCACGTTGACACGGTAAAAGTGACTCGTATGATTGTCAACAATCCGAGGAACGACCCCCGGAGCACCGGACGTGTCAAGTACGGACGTATTCCGGAGGCTGAGCCTTGGATTTCGACTTCCTGGCGTTCGACGGCCCGCTGGCGCAACGCGGCATCGGTGTCATCGCCCCCTTCGACCTCGCGCTGGAGCGCGAGCTCTGGCGCTGGGTGCCGATGGAGGTGTCCCTCCACCTCGCCCGCACGCCGTACGAGCCCGTGCCGGTCAGCATGGAGATGGCCCGCCTGGTCAGCGACAGCCACCACCTGGCCAGCGCGACCCGCGACGTGCTGCACGTCGAGCCGGAGGTCGTCGCCTACCTCTGCACGTCGGGCAGCTTCGTCAACGGCGTCGACTACGAGCGCTCGCTGACCAAGGCGATCTGCGACGCCGGCGCACCGGACGCCGTCACCACCTCGGGCGCGCTGGCCGAAGTGCTGCACCAGCTCGGCCTCCACCGCGTCTCGGTGCTCACGCCGTACGACGCCGACCTGACCCGCGCCCTGCACGACTTCCTCGCCGAGCTGGACGTCACCACCGTCGCCAGCGACCACCTCGGCCTGGGCGGCGGCATCTGGAAGGTCAGCTACCGGACCATCGCCGAGCGCATCCTCGCCGCCGACCACGGCGACGCCGAAGCGATCTTCGTCAGCTGCACCAACCTCCCCACCTACGACCTGATCGAACCCCTGGAAACCGCGCTCGGCAAGCCGGTGCTCACCGCCAACCAGCTGACCATGTGGGCGTGCCTGCGCCGGATGGACCTGCCCATCGTCGGACCCGGACGGTGGCTCCGTGACGTGTCGTGAAGGTTTTCCTTGACCTCCCCTCTAGGATTGTCGACAATTTGCGTCCCCTCCGGAGGTTCCGTGACCACCATCGGTTTCATCTACCCCGACCACGCGGCCGAAGACGACTACCCGCTGGCCGAGCAGCTCCTCGGCGGCATGGCCGTCGACGAGGGCGACATCCGGCTGGCGGTCGAGCACATCTACGGCACCGACAAGCACGCGGTGGCCGAGCTGCTCGACCTCGGCAGCGAGGCCCGCCTCGCCGACGGCGCCGCCCTCCTCGCCAAGCACGAGCCCGCCGCGGTGATCTGGGCCTGCACCAGCGGCAGCTTCGTCTACGGCTGGGAGGGCGCCCGCGACCAGACCGACCGCCTCGCCGCCGTCGCCGGTGTCCCGGCCTCCAGCACCTCCTTCGCGTTCGTGCACGCCGCGCGGGCGCTGGACGTCAAGCGGGTCGCCGTCGCCGCCAGCTACCCGGACGACATCGCCCGGCTGTTCGTGGACTTCCTCCGGGCCGGCGGCATCGAGGTCGTCTCGATGGCCAGCGCGGACATCGTCACGGCCGCCGAGGTGGGCGCGATGAGCCCGGAGGCCGTCGTCGAGCTCGCCGTGAGCCACGACCACCCGGACGCCCAGGCGGTGCTCGTCCCGGACACCGCCATGCGCACCCTCGGCGAGATCAACGCCGTGGAGGCCGCGCTCGGCAAGCCCGTGCTGACCGCCAACCAGGTCACGGTCTGGGAGGGCCTGCGCCTGACCGGGCAGCACCGGCTCGTCCGCTCGCTCGGCGCGCTCTTCCGGCACCTGCCGGACGGGAGCGCCTGAGATGGCCCTGCCGCCGGGCATGCTGCCCGAGATCGAACCGGTGAGCCGCGAGTCGACGGCCGCCGTCATCGCGCGCCAGCTGCGCGACGCGATCATGACGGGCGCCCTCCCGCCCGGGACCCAGCTCGGCGAGACCGAGCTGGCCGCGCGGTTCCAGGTGTCACGGGGGCCGCTCCGGGAAGCCATGCAGCACCTGGTGTCCGAAGGGCTGCTGCGGAGCGAAAGACACCGCGGGCTGTTCGTGATCGACCTCGAGCCGGGCGACGTCTACGACATCTACGCGGCCCGATCCGCCATCGAGCGGGCGGCCATGCTGCGCGCCCTGCGCGGCGGCGACCGCGACCGGATCGCGGACGTCCTCGAGCAGACCGTCACCGAGATGGCGACCGCGGCGAGCGAAGACGACCCCACCGCGCTCTCCACGGCGGACCTCAAGTTCCACGAGGCCCTCATCAACGCCTCCGGCAGCAAGCGGCTGGTGCGGATGGCCCGGACGCTGCTGATCGAGACGCGGATGTGCCTGACGGCGTTGCAGAGCACGTACCAGCGGGTCGAAGAGCGCGTGGAGGAGCACACGAAGCTCATCCAGGCCCTGCGCGACGGCGACGAGGAGACGGCGCTGACGCTGCTCGAAGCCCATATGGAGGACGCGGTGCAGCGGCTGGCGCCGGGTACGAGTCTCACGGACGGGGAAGCTCCGCCGGTGCCGGGAAACGCGTGATCGCAGAGCCGACACGCGTGATTGAAGAGTCGACACGCGTGATTGAAGAGCCGACTCGCGTACCTGGGTGGACGACACGCGTGATCCGGGGCGGGACTCGCGTGTCGGGAGGATGGGGTCAGTGGGCATGGCGGGGTCCTAGGACGGGCTGGCCGGCTCGGCCGTCGCGGTAGTCGGGGGACCAGGGGAAGCGGCCGCGGGTGTCCGCGTGGACCAGTTGCAGCGCCCGGATTTCCGGACCGTACAGCGCCACCGCGAACACCAGGTGGACCGACGGCTCGGTGAGCTCGACGACCTCGAGCAGCGGGCCGTCGCGCAACCGGGTGTGGTCGCCCGCCGCGAGGGACGGGCCGTGGCGGACCCGGGAAGCCATGCAGTTCAACAGGTTCCCGGCCGCGAGCATCGGCAGGCCCGTCACGACCAGCTCCGGCAAGCCGCACCCGCTCAGGCCGATCGTGTAGGCCCACGGCGGGTACGGCCCCGCTCCCTCGACGCCCTGCACCAGCCAGCCCCGCTCGGCCACGCCGTCGCGAAGCCGGTCCAGGTAACCGGATCTGTCCTGGTTCTCGCACTCGAAGCACATCGGTGTCTCCTCCCCCTCGGTGGGCTCGTGGTCCACCGTGCCGGAGGGCACCGACAAAAATCAGCCCAGCGCTTCGGCCACCGCCGTGCCGAGCCGTTCTGTGGTATCCGTGCCGCCGAGGTCCGGCGTGCGCACGCGGCCCTCGTCGAGCACCCGGTCCACCGCGGCGCGGATCGCTTGTGCGGCAACGGTTTCGCCCAGATGTTCGACCAGCATCGCGGCCGCCAGGATCTGCGCCACGGGGTTGGCGATCCCCTGCCCCGCGATGTCCGGAGCGCTCCCGTGGACCGCCTCGAACATCGACGGGAATTCACCCGATGGGTTGATGTTGCCGGACGGCGCCATTCCGAGGCCGCCGGTAATCGCGGCCGCGAGGTCGCTCAGGATGTCGCCGAAGAGGTTCGACGCCACCACGATGTCGAGCCGGTCCGGCGCCTGGACCATCCGCGCGGCCAGCGCGTCCACGTGCATCTGTTCACTGTGGACATCCGGGAACTCCGCCGCCACCTCGGCGAAGATCTCGTCCCAGAACGGCATCGAGTGGATCAGCCCGTTGGACTTCGTCGCCGAGCAGACGCGGGAAGACCGCGTCCGGGCCAGTTCGAACGCGTACCGGATGATCCGCGTGACGCCGACGCGCGTGAAAACCGACTCCTGCAGCACGAATTCGTCGGGACGTCCGGCGTTGTGCCGCCCGCCGATCGCCGAGTACTCCCCTTCGGAGTTCTCCCGGACGATGACCAGCTCCAGCTCCTCGGCCTTCCGCCCGGCCAGCACGGACGTCGTCCCCGGCAGCAGCCGCACCGGCCGCAGGTTGACGTACTGCTGGAACGCCCGCCGCAGCGGGATCAGCAGGCCCCACAGCGAAACGTGGTCCGGGACGCCGGGGAAGCCGACCGCGCCGAGCAGGATCCCGTCGAACGCCGACAGCTGCGCAACCCCGTCGTCCGGCATCATCGACCCGAGCCGCGCGTACCGCTCGCAGCTCCAGTCGAACTCCGTCCACTCCAGCGAAAACCCGAACAGCTCGGCAGAACGGTCGAGGACCTTGCGGGCCTCGACCGTGACGTCCACCCCGATCCCATCGCCGGGGATGCTCGCCAGGCGGTAGGCCGTCACAGAGCCACCGCGATGTACTTGGTCTCCAGGAACTCGTCGATGCCGACCGAGCCGCCCTCACGGCCGAGCCCGGACTGCTTGATCCCGCCGAACGGCGCCGCCGGGTTCGACACGATGCCCTGGTTGAGCCCGATCATCCCGGCTTCCAGGGCTTCCGAAACCCGCAGCGCACGCTTGAGATCGCTGGTGAAGACGTAGGAAACGAGCCCGAACTCGGTGTCGTTCGCCTTCGCCACCGCCTCTTCCTCGGTGTCGAACGGCGTGATCGGGGCAACCGGCCCGAAGATCTCCTCGTGCGTCAGCCGCGCTTCCTGCGGGACGTCGGTGAGCACCGTGGCCTGGTAGAAGTGGCCCGGCCCGTCGACGCCCGAACCGCCGGTGAGGACGCGAGCACCGCGGTCGGTGGCGTCCTTGACCAGCTCCGTCACCTTCTCGACGGCCTTGTCGTCGATCAGCGGGCCGACCACGACGTCCT
Source organism: Amycolatopsis plumensis (assembly GCF_042652605.1). Taxonomy (NCBI): domain Bacteria; kingdom Bacillati; phylum Actinomycetota; class Actinomycetes; order Pseudonocardiales; family Pseudonocardiaceae; genus Amycolatopsis; species Amycolatopsis plumensis. The sequence continues at coordinate 1,266,346 of NZ_JBHSJY010000001.1, forward strand.
TTTCGGTGCCGCGGCCCATCGGCAGCGCCCGCATGCGCTCGGTCAGCCGCCGCGCGAACTCGTCGACGACGCCGCGCTGCACGTAGAACCGGTTCGCCGCGGTGCACGCCTCGCCGATGTTGCGCATCTTCGCCTGCATCGCGCCGTCGATGGCGGCGTCCATGTCCGCGTCGTCGAAGACCAGGAAGGGCGCGTTGCCGCCCAGCTCCATCGACGTGCGCAGGACCTTGTCGGCGCACTGCTCCAGCAGCTTGCGGCCGACCCCGGTGGAACCGGTGAAGGAAAGCTTGCGAGCGCGTCCGTCGCGAATCAGCGGCTCCATCACGCCGCCGGAGTCGCTGGTCGTGACGACGTTGAGCACGCCTTCGGGCAGGCCCGCCTCAGCGAGGATGCCGGCCAGCGCGAGCATCGACAGCGGCGTCTGCGCGGCGGGCTTGATCACCGACGTGCAGCCCGCGGCGATCGCCGGGCCGATCTTGCGCGTGCCCATCGCCATCGGGAAGTTCCACGGCGTGATCAGCAGCGTCGGCCCGACCGGCTGCTTGGTGATGAGGAACCGGCCCGCGCCGTTCGGGGCGGTCGCGTAGCCGCCGTCGATGCGGACGGCCTCCTCGGCGAACCAGCGGAAGAACTCGGCGGCGTAGGCGATCTCGCCCTTCGACTCGGCGAGCGGCTTGCCCATCTCCAGGGTCATCAGCAGCGCCAGCTCGTCCTGGCGCTGCATCAGCAGTTCGTAGGCGCGACGCAGGATCTCGCCGCGCTCGCGGGGCGCCATGTTCGCGAAGTCCGCCTGCGCCGCCACGGCCGCGTCCAGCGCCGCGACGCCGTCCGACGGCGAGGCGTCGGCGACGTGGCAGAGCTCCTGACCGGTGGCCGGGTCGACCACCGGGAACGTCTTCCCGCCCTGGGCGGCCACCCACTTGCCGCCGATGAACAGTTCGTTGCCGACCGCCTCGACGACGCCGGACTCGGTGCTCGCGCTCATCCCGACTTGCTCCTCACGTGTTGTCCCGAGGGCCATGCTATGGATATTGTCAACAATCGACAACCCGCTCGAACCGACCGAGGAGCACGCTGTGGCTCAGCTCTCTCCGCTGCTCAAGCAGGCAACGCCCGTCGTGGTCGACCACGGTGACGGGGTTTACCTCTACGACGTCGAGGGCAAACGCCACCTCGACTTCACCGCCGGCATCGGCGTCACGAGCACCGGGCACTGCCACCCCCACGTGGTGCGGGCCGCGCAGGAGCAGATCGGCAAGCTCGTCCACGGCCAGTACACGACGGTCATGCACAAGCCGCTCCTCGAGCTGACCGAGCGCCTCGGCGGCGTCCTGCCGAGCGGGCTCGACTCGCTCTTCTACGCGAACTCGGGCAGTGAAGCGGTCGAAGCGGCGTTGCGGCTTTCGCGGCAGGCGACCCAACGCCCGAACGTGATCGTCTTCCAGGGCGGTTTCCACGGCCGGACGGTCGCCGCCGCGTCGATGACGACGTCCGGGACGCGGTTCAGCGCCGGCATCGGCCCGCTGATGGCCGGCGTGCACGTGGCCCCGTTCCCCTACGCCTACCACTACGGCTGGGACGAGCGGACGGCGACGAAGTTCGCGCTGCGCGAGCTCGACTACCTCTTCCAGACGGTCAGCGCGCCGAACGAGACCGCCGCGATCTTCGTCGAGCCCGTGCTGGGCGAAGGCGGGTACGTCCCGGCGAACAGCGAGTTCATGGCCGGGCTGCGCGAGCGTGCGGACCGGCACGGCATCCTGCTGGTCGTCGACGAGATCCAGACCGGCTTCGGCCGCACCGGCAAGTTCTGGGGCCACGACCACTTCGACGTCTCCCCCGACATCGTGCTCATCGCGAAGGGACTGGCGAGCGGCTTCCCGCTGTCCGGCATCGCCGCTTCGCAAGAGCTGATGGCGAAGGCGTTCCCGGGATCGCAGGGCGGAACGTATGGCGGCAACGCCGTTTCGTGCGCCGCGGCAATCGCCACGCTCGAGGTCATCCAGCAGGAGAACCTGGTCGAGAACGCCGCCGAGCGCGGCCGCCAGCTCCTTGAAGGCGCCCGGGTGATCGCGGACAAGACGCCGTCGATCGGCGAGGTGCGCGGGCTCGGGCTGCTGGTCGGCTCGGAGTTCACCACCGCCGACGGCGAGCCGGACACGGCCACCGCGCAGGCGGCGCAGCAGGCCGCGTCGAAGAACGGGCTGCTGCTGCTCACCTGCGGGCCGTACATGAACGTCGTCCGGATGGTGCCGCCGCTGGTCGTCACCGCCGAGCAGGTCGACGACGCGCTGCGGATCTGGGGCGAGGTCGTCGCTTCGGTCACGGGGAGCTGAACATGGCGCGGTACATCACGATTACCCTCGACAAGCGCGGCGTCTCCTGCCGCGCCCGGCTGCTCGACGACGAGGCCCCGCGGACCTGCAAAGCGGTCTGGGACGCGTTGCCGCAGAGCGGATCCGCCTACCACGCGAAGTACGCGCGCAACGAGGTCTACACGCTCGTGCCGCCGTTCGCGGAGCCCAAGCCGGGCCGGGAGAACCCGACGATCACGCCGATCCCCGGCGACGTCGTCTACTTCGGTTTCGAGGCCTGGGAAATCGGCAACCCGGCGTACGGCTACGACGAAGGCAGCGAGGCGCACAGCGACCAGGGCGCCACCGACCTGGCGATCTTCTACGGCCGCAACAACCTGCTGATCAACGGCGACGCGGGCTGGGTGCCCGGCAACGTGTTCGCCACCATCGAGGAGGGCCTGGCCGAGATGGCGGCGGCCGCGCAGGACCTGTGGCTGCGGGGGGTCGAAGGCGAAACGCTTTCGTTCGCACGCGCCTGAGGCGCCGGCTCACCCGAGCGCGTTCAACCGCTCGAAATCGGCGTCGGAGAGCGCGATTTCCGCGGCGGCGCAGTTCTCCTCCAGGTGCGCGGTCGACGACGTCCCCGGAATCGGGATGACGACCGGCGACCGGCGCAGCAGCCAGGCGAGGGACACCTGAGCCGGGGTCGCGCCGACACCGGCCGCGACCTCGGCGAGCACGCCGCCCGCCGTGGTGTGGCGACCGTTGGCGATCGGGAGCCACGGGACGAACGCGATCCCCTCCCGTTCGCAATAGCGGAGGACGTCTTCGGACGCGCGATCGGTCAGGTTGTAGCGGTTCTGGACGCTCGCGATCGGCGCGATGGCCCGCGCCTCGGCCAGCTGCGCAACGGTCACTTCGGACAGTCCGATCCGCGCGGCCTTGCCCTCGTCGCGCAGCCGGGCGAGCGCGCCGATCTGGTCGGCGAGCGGCACCTGCGGGTCGATCCGGTGCAGCTGCAGCAGCTCGAGGCGGTCGACGCGCAGGCGCCGCAGCGAAAGTTCCGCCTGCTGCCGCAGGTATTCGGGCCGGCCGAGCGGGACCCACTCGCCGCGGCTCGGGCGCGCGTGCCCGCACTTCGTCGCGACGAGCAGGCCGGGGTACGGGTGAAGCGCGTCGGCGAGCAGTTCCTCGTTCAGGCCCAGGTCGTAGGCGTCGGCGGTGTCGAAGAACGTCACGCCGAGCTCGGCCGCGCGGCGGGCGACGGCCTGGGCGCCGTCCTTCACGTGGTCCCACTCGGTCAGCCGCATGGCACCGAAACCCAAGCGGTGCACGGAAAGGCCGTCTTCGAAGGTGTACGTCGAGGTCATGCCGGAAGCTTCGCCGCCGCCGTGGTCACCCACCAGAGATTTAGCCTGAGCTAAATCCAAGACGGTCAGCCACACGAACATCGAAACCGCGTTGAAGGAAGCCCTTTCCATCTCCGGCGCGGTGGGAGCCGCCCTTGTCGACTACGAAAGCGGGATGGCGCTCGGGCCGCTGGGAGGCCCACCCCGACGCCAAGGCCGCGGCCAAGGCCCTCGACGAGATCCGCGACCAGGTCGACCGGGCCAACATCACCGGGCCGCTGGTGGCCAGCCGGGACGGCCTCCTGCCGGCCAGCGACACCCAGGAGATCGAAGACGACAGCGTGGCGGCCATGGCCGCCGCCTCCGTCGGCCTCGCCACGAGGTTCGTCGGGCAGGCCGGCCTCGGCGAGGCCCGCGGCGCGATGTTCCAGGGCTCGCTCGGCCACATCTGCGTCTTCCCCGTGCAGGGTCCCGTCCTGGTGGTCGTGTTCGCCCGGCCGGACACGACCATGGGCCTGTTCAACGTCGTCGCGAGGCAGGCGCCGGCCCTGCTCCAGGACGCGCTGACCACGGGGAACTGAGCCGCGGACGCGCTCAAGGGCAGGGCGCGCTGTCCTGGAAGCGGAAGGTGCAGACGGGGTTGGCGTCGACGGCGGTGATGTCGTCGATGGTGACGACGGCCAGCGGCCGGTCGGCCCCGTCGCGGCCGGCCCGGAAATCGATCCGGCCCGATACGCCCTTGAAGCAGGCGGCGCTCATCGAGTCGGAGCAGTCGAACTCGCGGAACTCCTGGGCGACCGTCGCCCGGTTCGGGGCGAGCTTGCCCGCCTCGGGGACCGCACGGAGCTTGTTGCGGTTCACGGCGGTGAGGTACAGCCCGGCCGCATCGTAGGCGGTCCCGACGCGCTCTCCGGTCCAGCGACGGTTACCGCCGTGCGCGGCGAGTTCCGCTCCGAAGGCCTGCCAGCCGGCCGGCCGGTCGTCCCGCGGCGAGTACAGCCCTCTCAGCCCGGCGCAGAAGATGGTCAGCGGCCGCTGACCGTCCGGGTCGCTGCCCGCGACGGCGGGCTTTCCCTCGGAGACGCAGGAACTGCCGGCGAGCACGACCCGGTTGGCCAGCGACACGTACCCGAGCGAAACGTTGGAGAACCGGTCGGACCGGCGGCTCTCACCCTGGGCGATGAACCGGGTCACGGCGTCGTCGCCGATGATCGTGGGCTTGCCGGTGGCCGGGCAGCCGTCGAGGACGTGGTTGAGGAAGTCGGTGAAGCCGGTCTCGCGGCCCGCGTAGAAGGCGATGTCGTCCGCGCGGCAGTCGACCTCCACCGTCGACGGGGTGCGCCACTGGCGCAAGCGGATCGACGATCGTCCGTGCGCGAGTTCGGCGAACCGGTCGTGCAACGTGCTGAGGTACTGGTCGGGTTCCTGGACGAGGTCGGGGTGGTAGACGGTCACCGTCCGCCCGGTGGCCGCGGCGTACTCGGCGACCAGCCGTGCCTGCGGGCGGTTGCCCGCGACCATCTGGAAGTACAGCGGTGACAGTGCGGGCAACGAGTCCCCGGTCAGCGTCGTGGCCACGATGGGGATGCCGAACGCCCCGAGCGCGCCGATGGCGCTCTCGGTCTGGGTGACACTCCGCCCACCGCCCACGACACCCATCACCGTCGGGTCCCGCTCGGCGAGCGGCGCGATGAACCGATCGACCGTGCGCCGCGCGTGCCGCATCTGGTAGCCGCCGTTGGCGACCACGATCCGCAGCAGCGGGTTCAGGGCGTCCTCGGTGGAGTTGCCCACCGTGTTGTACTGCGACTGCTGGATCAGCAGCCCGGTCACCTCCTCCGCCTCGGCGTCGTCGGTGCCTTCCCGGGTGTCGGGATGGGTCAATTCGGCGAAGTAGACCAGCGTGACGATCGAGCGGTCGGGATTGGTTTCGTGCAGGCGCTCCGCGATCTCGTTCTGCTCGAACACCGCCTCCTGGGCTTTGCGCAGCTTGCCCGTGCTGCCGAAGACGTAACCCCCGGCGCTCACCCCGACGCACTCCCCGGTCTCTGGCATGAGGACGGCGCCGGCCTCGGGGAACCCGGCGACCCCGCACGGGTCGGGGACGGGCTCCGGCAGCATCGCCATCGTGCTCGCGCCCGTCCCGGCCAGGAGCAGCAGCACCGCGGCGACCACGGCCGGTTTGCGGGCGAACCAGGGGATCTTCCTCGGCTCCCAGTGCCGGCCGCTGTCCGCGTCGTGCCAGGACGCCGGGTCTTCGCCGTCGAGCCGGATGACGAGGAACCGGGCGGCCGGCCGGAACTGCTGCCGTCGCCGTGGCAGGTACTTCTTCCAGTCGGCGACGTCCTCCTTGATCGTGCGCACCGAGCCGGGTTTGACGTCGAGGCTGTCCGGGAGGTCCGTCGCGGTCGCGATCACCAGCAGCGGGTCGTGCTCGCCGGTCTGGTTGCGCACGTCGTTGATCAGGTGCAGGAGCTCCCAGCCGCCGTTGACCTCGGTGATCCCGTGGAGGACGGCGGTGAGGTAGGCGGTACGCCGCCACCGGCGCAGCCACCAGGTGCGAGTGCCGTAGAACCGGCGCAGGTCCCGCAGGAAAGCGCGGACCAGGAGCAGTTTCAGCTGTTCGAGGTTCTCGTTCTCGCGGGCGTCGGTGGTGAGCCGCCGGGCGAACCCCAGGAAATCGGCGGAATGCTTGGGCACCATGAACCGCTGCCGCATCAGCCACCGCGGCTCACCGCCGCGAAGCCCCCGCAACCACAGCCACCGCCCGAACCGGGACAGCAGGCGCGGCATCAGCCGGGTCAGGTCGAGCGCCTTTTCCGGCGCCACCGCGCCCACCATGCGGCTGAGCAGTTCGGTGCCTTCGCCCTCGGGCGAGGTCGGGGCGTACCACTCGAGGAGCTTCGAGCGCAGCGGGGCCTGCTGGTTGCGTTCGAGCGTGGACTGGCGGTGCCGGGTCAGCCAGTCCACCAGGCGGAAGGTGTGGAACGGGATCTCCTTGCCCGCCCCGAACCGGTCCGAGCTCAGGTTCTTGACCAGGTGGTTGAGCAGCGGCAGCACGGGACGGCCGTCCCCGGCGTCGACGGTGATCAGGGCGGCGTCGACCGAGGCGGACGGGATCAGCCGCGACGGCACCCGGTCGAGCCCACGCGGATCCGGGTTGAGCCGGGCGGCCAGTGCCTCGGTCACGGCTTTGGTGGCCTCCGGCTCGCCGATCAGGCACAGCAACGGCAGCGCCTGCTCCCCGCGCAGGTCCCGGTGTTTCTCGGACCACCTCCAGCGCGGGCGGTCGATCAGCTCGCGCACTTCCCGCAACAGCGGGTCGAGACCATTCATGTTCCGCCCCTCCGGCTACTCGCGACCGTGCCTCCCAGCAAGGAGGATCACGGGCAGTGCGGAGTTCGTGACCGGCAATCGCGGGAGTCGTACCTGAAAAGAGCAAGAAAAAACGTGAAAACCCTTCATGGCGGCGTACCGCCGGTACGTACTACGCTGCGGTAACCACAGCGACGGCGCGGAGGAGAAACTGCCGATGGGCGACGTGGCAGCACGCCTGGCCGAGATCGTCGGGGAGAGAAACCTGCTGACGGGCGAGGCGATCTCGGAGGACTACGCGCACGACGAAGCGCTGACGGCGGAGCCGCAGAAGCCTGCGTACGTCGCGAAGCCGGCAACGGCCGAAGAAGTCGCGGAGCTGCTGAAGGCCGCTTCGGAGTATCACGTCCCCGTGACCGCCCGAGGCTCCGGCAGCGGGCTGTCCGGGGCGGCCCGGCCGCAGGCGGACGGCCTGCTGATCTCCTTCGAGCGGATGAACGCCGTCCTCGAAGTCGACACCGGGAATCACGTCGCCGTCGTCCAGCCCGGCGTGACCCTCGCCGAGCTCGACGCCAGGACCGCCGAGGCCGGGCTCGGCTACACCGTCTACCCCGGTGAGCTCAGCGCGAGCGTCGGCGGGAACGTCGGCACCAACGCCGGCGGCATGCGCGCGGTCAAGTACGGCGTCACCCGCAACAACGTGCTCGGCCTGCAGGCCGTGCTGCCGACCGGCGAGATCATCCGGACCGGCGGCAAGACGTCGAAGATCTCCACCGGCTACGACCTCACGCAGCTGATCATCGGCTCCGAGGGCACCCTCGCGCTGGCCACCGAGATCACCGTCAAGCTGCACCCGCGGCTGGCCCACGGCGCCACAGTGCTCGCCCCCTTCGGCGACTTCGGCCAGGTGATGGCCGCCGTGCCGGAGATCCTCTCCAGCGGGCTCGCGCCGCACATCCTCGAGTACATCGACAACCTGACGATGGCGGCCATCGTCTACAACGAGAAGCTCGAACTGGGTGTCCCGGACAAGATCCGCGAGACCAGCGAGGCGTACCTCGTGGTGGCGCTGGAAAACCGCGAGAGCGGCCGGCTCGAGGAGGACGTCGAAACCGTCGGCGAGCTGCTCGGCGAGCTGGGCGCCACCGACGTCTACGTTCTCGAAGGCAACGCTGCCCGCAAGCTCATCGAAGCCCGGGAGAAGGCGTTCTGGACCGCGAAGGCGGCCGGCGCCGACGACGTGATCGACGTCGTCGTGCCGCGGACCGCGATGCCGCAGTTCATCACCAAGGCCCGCGAGCTCGCGATGGCCGCCGGCGGCGGCGCGCTCGGCTGCGGGCACGCCGGCGACGGCAACGTCCACCTCGGCATCTTCTGCAAGGACGACGCCAAGCGGAAGCAGCTGCTCACCGACATCTTCGCGTACGCCATGGAACTCGGCGGCGCGATCTCCGGCGAGCACGGCCTCGGCCGCACCAAGGCGCATTACCACGCCGAACTCGAAGACCCGGCGAAGATCGAGCTGATGCGCCGGATCAAGCAGAGCTTCGACCCCGCCGGGATCCTCAACCCCGGCGTTCTCTTCCCCGAAGGAAAAGCATGAGCGAGCTGAACGGCGCCCAGTCCCTGATCCGCACGCTGGTCGACGCCGGCGTCGAGGTGTGCTTCGCCAACCCGGGCACGTCCGAGATGCACTTCGTCGCCGCCCTCGACACCGTCCCGGAGATGCGGGGCGTGCTGGCGCTGTTCGAAGGCGTCGTCACCGGCGCGGCGGACGGGTACGCGCGGATCGCGGACAAGCCCGCCGCGACGCTCCTGCACCTCGGCCCCGGCCTGGGCAACGGCCTGGCGAACCTGCACAACGCGCGCCGCGCGCACACGCCGATCGTCAACGTCGTCGGCGACCACGCGACCTACCACAAGCAGTACGACGCCCCGCTGGAGTCGGACATCGAGGCCGTCGCCGGCTCGCTGGAAGGCTGGGTGCGCCGCTCCGAGCACACGAAGGACGTCGGGGCCGACGCCGCCGCCACGGTCGCGGCGGCCCAGGACGCGCCCGGCCGGGTCGCCACGCTGATCCTGCCCGCGGACGCTTCGTGGGGCGAAGGCGGCGAGACCTGCGCGCCGATCCCGCCGCGCGTGCCGCAGGCCGTCGACGCGACGACCGTCAAGGACGTCGCCGCGGTGTTCGGTACCGGGGAGCCGGTGGCGCTGCTCGTCGGCGGGAGCGCGTGCCGCGAGGAAGGCCTGCGCGCGGCCAGCCGCATCGGCGCCGCGACCGGTGCCAAGGTGTTCGTCGAAACGTTCCCGGCGCGCCTGGAGCGCGGCGCCGGGCTGCCGTCGATCGAGCGGCTGGGCTACCTCGCCGAGCAGGTCGCCTACCAGCTCGACGGGATCAAGCACGTCGTCGTCGCGGGCACCAAGGCGCCGGTGTCGTTCTTCGCCTACCCGGGCAAGGCGAGCGACCTGGTCCCCGAAGGCGCCCAGGTGCACACGCTCGCGTCGGTCGCGCAGGACGTCACGCGCGCGCTGAACGAAGTCGCCGACCTGGTCGCCGCGGACACCGAGCCCGTGCTGGCGCCGGAATCGCGGCCGGCTCTGCCGAGCGGGCCGCTGACACCGCAGAATTGGGTCGAGGTGATCGGGGCGCTGCTGCCGGAGAACGCGATCATCGCCGACGAGGCCAACACGTCCGGCCTGATGCTGCCGATGGCGACGGCCGGCGCGCCGCGCCACGACGTCCTGACGCTGACCGGCGGCGCGATCGGCTACGGCATGCCGGTGGCGACCGGGGCGGCCGTCGCGGCGCCGGACCGGCCGGTGCTGAACCTGCAGTCCGACGGCAGTGCGCTGTACACGATCTCGGCGCTGTGGACGCAGGCGCGGGAAAACCTGAACGTCACGACCGTGCTGCTCAACAACCGCGCGTACGCCATCCTGCGCCTGGAACTGCAGCGCGTCGGCGCGGCCTCGGGCGGCCCGAAGGCGAACGACCTGCTCGATCTTTCCCGGCCGGACATGGACTTCGTGAAGATCGCGGAGGGCATGGGCGTTCCCGCGTCGCGCGCCACCACCGCCGAAGAGCTCGCCGAGCAGCTCCAGCGGGCCTTCGCCGAGCCCGGCCCGCACCTCATCGACGCCGTGGTGCCGCCGCTGCTCTAGGACCGGACTATCCTCCCGTGACACTTCTCGAACCCGGGAGCGGCGGATGAGCGAAGACGAACACGCGAAGCGGGGTATCGACCTCGAAAGACCGAACGCCGCGCGCGTGTACGACTACATGATCGGCGGCAAGCTCAACTACGCCGTCGACCGCGTCTTCGCCGACCGGATCCTCAGTGTGCTGCCGAACGCCCGGCACATGGCGCTGACCAACCGGGCGTGGCTGCGCCGCGCCGTGCGGTTCGGGGCGGAGCAGGGCGTCCGGCAGTTCCTCGACATCGGCTCGGGGATGCCGACGGTCGGCCACGTGCACGAGGTCGTCCAGGCGATCGACCCGGCGTCGCGGGTGGTCTACGTCGACAACGAGCCGATCGCGGTCGCGCACAGCGAAATCGTGCTGGAGGGCAACGAGAACGCGGCCATGGTCCAGGCCGACGCCGAGTACCCGGGCGAAGTGCTGGAGCACCCGGTCACCGAGGCACTGCTGGACTTCACCGAGCCGGTGATGGTGATCATGGCGGCGTTCGTGCACTTCATCCCGGACTCGCGAGACCCGGCCGGGCTGATCGGCGCCTACCGCGACGTCCTCGCGCCGGGCAGCTACCTCGCGCTGTCGTCGGGCACGTGGGAGGGGCAGGGCGAGGAGTCCCAGCGCTCGGTCGCGCTGTACGAGAAGAGCGGCACGCCCCTGACGCTGCGGTCGCCGGACGAGCTGCGGGCGCTGGTGAAGGGCTTCGAGATCCTGCCGCCGGGGATCGTGTTCACCCCGGAATGGCGTCCGGACGGGCCGCTCGAAGACCCGCCGGAGCAGTCGGGCGGCCTCGCGCTGGTGGCCCGCAAGGAGCGCTGATGACCGACGGGCACGCGTCCCGCGGGATCGACTTCGACAAGCCGAACGCCGCCCGGGTGTACGACTTCCTGATCGGCGGCAAGCTCAACTACGCGATCGACCGGGAGTTCGCCGAGCGGATCCTCCAGGTGCGGCCGGAGGCCAGGGAACTGGCCGTGCTCAACCGGCAGTGGCTGCGCCGCGCCGTGCGCTTCGGCGCTGCGCAGGGAATCCGCCAGTTCCTGGACATCGGCTCGGGCATGCCGACGGTCGGCCACGTGCACGAGGTCGTCCAGGCGATCGACCCGGCGTCGCGGGTGGTCTACGTCGACAACGAGCCGATCGCGGTCGCGCACAGCGAGATCGTCCTGCAGGGCAACGCCAACGCGGAGATGGTGCAGGCGGACGCGGAAATCCCGGCGGACGTCCTCGAGCACCCGGCGACCGAGCGGCTGCTGGACTTCACAGAGCCGGTGATGCTGATCATGGCGGCGTTCATCCACTTCATCCCGGACTCCCGGAACCCGGCGGGGTTGATCGCGGCCTACCGGGACGCGCTCGTCCCGGGCAGTTACCTGGCGTTGTCGTCGGGCACGTTCGAGGGGCAGGGCGAAGAGGTCCGGCGCGCGGCGGAGCTGTACCGGCAGAGCGGAACCGACGTCGTCGCGCGCTCGAAGGAGGAGCTGCGCGCACTGGTGGCGGGATTCGAAGTCCTGCCGCCGGGGATCGTGTTCACGCCGGAGTGGCGTCCGGACGATCCGGCCGAAGTCGGCGAGCATCCGGAGCTGGCCAGCCAGCTGGCCCTGGTGGCCCGCAAGAACTGAGCGGCTATTCTCGCTGCACACCTGACTCCGGGGAGCGGCGGATGAGCGAAGACGAGTACGCGCGGCGGGGCATCGACCTCGACAAGCCCAACGCCGCGCGCGTGTACGACTACATCCTCGGCGGCCAGCTCAACTACGCCGTCGACCGGATGTTCGCCGAACAGGTGCTGGCCGCCCAGCCGAACGCGCGCGAGCGGGCGCGGCTCAACCGCCAGTGGCTGCGCCGCGCCATCCGGTTCGGCATGGACCAGGGCATCCGGCAGTTCCTCGACATCGGCTCCGGCATGCCGACCGTCGGGCACGTGCACGAGGTCGCCCAGGCCGTCGACGCCAATGCGCGCGTCGTCTACGTCGACAACGAGCCGGTGGCCGTGGCGCACAGCGAGATCGTGCTTGAGGACAACGAGAACGCGGCCATGGTGCACGCCGACGCCGAGTTCCCCGACGACGTCCTCGAACACGACATCACCGAGATGATGCTGGACCTGGACCAGCCGGTGATGGTGGTGATGGCGCTGTTCGTGCACTTCATCCCGGACGAGCGCAACCCGGCCGGCCTGATCGCCGCCTACCGCGACGCGCTCGCGCCCGGCAGCTACCTCGCCCTGTCGTCCGCCACCTACGAGCAGCAGAGCGACGACACCGCCCGCGCGGTCGCGATGTACCAGAAGAGCGCGAACCCGGTGACACCGCGTTCGGCCGACGAGCTCCGCGCCCTGGTCGACGGCTTCGAGATCGTCGACCCGGGCATCGTGTTCATCCCCGAGTGGCGGCCCGACGACCCCGCGGAAATGCCGCCGAACCCGGCAGAGTGCGGCGGCCTGGCCTTGGTGGCGCGCAAGAACTAGGCGGCGACCAGCTCCGGCGCGGTCCGCGTCCGCGGGACCAGCGCCGCCAGCAGCGCCCCCGCGAGCGCGGCGAACGCGGCCACCGCGAACGTCGCGCGGAAGCCGAACAGGGACGGCACCGGCAGGCCGCCGACGCTGATCGTGAGCTGGGCCAGCATCGCCGCCATCACCGCGCTGGAGATCGCCGTGCCGACCGAGCGCATCAGGGAGTTCAGGCCGTTCGCCGACGCGGTTTCGGTGACCGGCACCGACCCCATGATCAGCGCGGGCATCGCCGCGTACGCGATGCCGACGCCGGCCCCGATGATCACCGACGCCGTGATCAGCTCGGCCGCGTTGTCCATCAGCACGATCGCGAACGCGTACCCGGCGGCGATCACCAGCGCGCCGCTGATCAGCGTCGGGCGCGGGCCGAACCGGGCGATGAGCCGCGCCGAAACCGGCGAGAGCAGCATCATCACCAGGCCGTTCGGGGCCAGCGTGAGGCCGGATTCGACCATGGTCTGGCCGAGCCCGTAGCCGGTCGACGCCGGCGCCTGCAGCAGCTGCGGGAACGACAACGCCATGGCGTACAGGGCGAAGCCGACCATGATCGACGCGAGGTTCGTGAACAGCACGGGGCGGCGAGCGGAGACCCGCAGGTCGACCAGCGGGTCGCGGCGGCGCAGCTGGTAGGCGCCCCAGCCGAGCAGGACGACGACGGCGGCCCCGGCCAGCCCGAGCGTCGGCGCGCTGGTCCAGCCCCACGTGCCGCCCTTGACCACCGGCAGCAGCAGGCAGAGGAGCCCGGCGGCCAGTCCGAACGCGCCGAAGTAGTCGAACGGCGCGGGCGTCCGCAGCGGCGACTCGGGCACCACGGTGAGGATGAGCAGCGCGCAGGCCAGCCCGAGCCCGGCGGCGGTCCAGAAGAGCACGTGCCAGTCGGCGTTCTCGGCGACGACGGCCGCGACCGGCAGCCCGATCGCGCCGCCGACGCCCAGCGTCGCGCTCATCAGCGAGATGGCGCCGCCGACGCGTTCGGGCGGGAGTTCGTCGCGCATGATGCTGATGCCGAGCGGGATCACGCCCATCGCGCAGCCCTGCAGCCCGCGGCCGAGAATCTGGAACGCGAGCGCGCTGGTCGTCGCGGACACGACCGAGCCGGCGATGAGCAGGGCGAGGCTGACGAGGATCATCCGCCGCTTGCCGTAGAGGTCGCCGAGCCGTCCGCTGACCGGCGTGATGACGGACGCGGCCAGCAGCGTCACCGTGACCACCCAGGACGCGTCGGCCGCCGGGACGTGCAGCAGCCGCGGGAAGACCGGGATCAGCGGCACGACCAGCGTCTGCATGAACGACGCGACGAGCCCGCACGAGGCGAGCACCACGACGATCGCGCCACTCGACGACGCGGAACGGGACACCGCCACACCCCCAGTGGGTACTTAGTACGCATCATGCAACTTCGTGCACTGTACCCATGGGGTGACGGGTTTCCGTCCGAGTGGCGGGTTCGTCACAGCCAGGTGCGGACACCTCCGTGGCCGGAGCAGGTCCCCGAGCGGTGCTGGCTGTAGCTGTAGGTGCCGTCCTTGCAGAGGGCCGTGGCGCCCGCGGGGTTGTCGCTGGGCCGGTGGACGCAGTTGCCGTCCGAGTTCCGGTAATAGTCGGCCCCGCATTCGGCCGGTTTGGGCGCGGCCTGCGCGGTGGTCTTCGGCGCGGCCTGCGCGGTGGTCTTCGGCGCTGAGGGCTTCGCCGTGGTCGGCGCCACCTTCGGCGCGGCGGCCTGCGGTGTCGTCGGCACGCTGGTGGCGCTCGGCGCTTCGGAAGTCGCGGGCGGCGCCTCGGTCGTGACCGGAACGGAATACGCGGGCGCCGAAGAGGTCGATGCCGGAGCGTCCACGACACCGAGGTGCCCGGTGTTCTGCGGCGACACCGCGCCGGTGCCACAGCCCGCGACCAGCACACCCGCGGCGAAGACCCACGCCAGTTTCTTGTTCACCGAGACTCCTTAGCGCCACGAAACAATGCCGCGTAGTCGGCGCGCAGCCACCCGTTGTTACAAGCGCGGCGGCTTAGACTCCGGTGCATGTCCTGGTTACGGCGGTACGCGGCCGAGGTGACGGTCGTCGTCGCGGTGCTCGTCGGCTCGCTGTTCACCGTCCTCAACGACGGCGCCAAGCCCGCTCACCACGCCGCCATCGGCTGGGTCCTCACCCTCCTCGCCTGCGCCGCCGTCTTCTTCCGGCGCCGCTACCCGCTGAGCGTCGCCGCGCTCACGCTGGTCTGCTGCGCGCTCTACTACCCCCTCACCGATCCCGACGGGCTCGTCCTGCTGGCCTTCGCCTACGCGCTCTACAACGCCGCCGCGGCCGGGCGGATCCGCGGGGCCGCGTTGCTCGTCGTCGCGGCGATGGCCGGAGTCACCGCCGGCGAGATCGGCTCGCGGACCGGACGGCACGTCGACAACTTCGCGTTCTTCCTGATGACCGGCTGGTTCGTCGCCCTGGTCGCCGGCGGCGCCGTCGCGCACTACCGCGCCGAGGCCGAGCGCACCAAGGAGGCCGAAGCCCGGGCGCGCGCCACCGACGAGCGCCTGCGCATCGCCCGCGAGCTGCACGACGTCCTCGGCCACCACCTCGCGCTGATCAACGTCCAGGCCGGCGCCGCGCTGCACCGGCGTGACCCCGGACAGGCCGAGGAGGCACTCGGGGCGATCAAAGACGCCAGCAAGACCGCACTCCAGGAGTTGCGCGCGACGCTCGGCATGCTCCGCGAGACCGGGCTGCCGTCGCTGTCGAGGGTCGCGGAGCTGGCCGAATCGGTCGGCGCGTCCGGGCTGACCGTGCGCACCGAGATCGACGGCGTCGCCCGTGACCTGCCGCCGGACGTCGAGCACGCCGCGTTCCGGGTGGTGCAGGAGGCGCTGACGAACGTCGCCAAGCACGCCGGCGCGAAGACCGTCGTCGTCCGGCTCGGTTACGGCGCCGACGCACTGTCCGTCCAGGTCGACGACGACGGCCGCGGCGGCCCGGCCCCGGCGGGCAACGGGATCCGCGGGATGGCCGAACGCGCACGGGCGCTGGGCGGCGAACTGACCGCGGCGCCGCGCGAAGACGGCGGTTACCGCGTGCAGGCGCGGCTGCCGGTGCGATGATGGGCCGATGATCCGGGTCCTGCTCGTCGACGACCAGCGGCTGGTCCGCGCCGGCTTCCGGTCCATTTTGGACGGCGAAGACGACATTACCGTCGTGGCCGAGGCCGCCGACGGGCGGGAGGCGCTGCAGGCCGCGCACGACCACCACCCCGACGTCGTGCTGATGGACATCCGGATGCCGGTGCTCGATGGCCTCGCCGCCACCCGGCACCTCCTCGAAGACCCCGGCGTGCGGACCAAGGTCGTCATCCTCACCACGTTCGACCTCGACGAAGACGTCTACGGCGCGCTGCGGGCGGGCGCGAGCGGGTTCCTGGTCAAGGACACCGAGCCCGAGGAGCTGATCCACGCCGTGCGCGTGGTCGCCCGCGGTGACGCGCTGCTGGCGCCGTCGATCACCCGGCGGCTGATCGCGGAGTTCGCCGCCCGCGGCACCCGCCCGGCGCCGTCCCCGGCGCTCGACCGGCTCACCGACCGCGAACGCGAAGTGCTGTCCCTGGTCGCCGCCGGGCTGTCGAACGACGACATCGCCCGCGAGCTCACCCTCAGCCCGGCGACGGCGAAAACGCACGTCAGCCGCATCATGACCAAGACCGGCACGCACGACCGGGCGCAGCTGGTCGTCCTCGCCTACGAGTCCGGCGCGGTGACGCCGAGGTGGCTGGCGCCCTGACCCGTACTCCCCCGGGTGTACGGGAACGGCCTTAAGGGACACCGCCGGGAGCACGCGAAGTGTCCTCCGCTGCGCGACGCGCGGTAGGGCCCCGCTCGCGAATCCTTGTCCACCATGGACACCATCACTCGTACGACCGGGGGCGGCCTGGCGCGGCTGGCCGGCTGGGCACAGCGCCACCGGTGGCTCGCCGTCGCGCTCTGGGGCCTGGTCCTCATCGGCGTCACGGTCACTTCGCAGCTGGCCGGCAGCGCGTTCCACGACGACAACTCGTTGCCCGGCACCGAATCCCAGCAGGTCGTGGACCTGCTCGAGAACTCCGCGCAATCCGGCGCGAGCGCACAGATCGTGCTGAAGGCCGACAGCGGGCTCGCCGCGAACCGCGCGCCGATCGACGCCATGCTCGGCGAGGTCCGGTCCCTGCCGCACGTGCGGTCGGTGTCCGAGACGACGCTCTCGCCCGACGGACGGATCGGTTACGTCACCGTCACTTTCGATGCCGCTTCGACCGAACTGCCCTACGACGACATCGTCAAGTTCGCCGACACCGCGAAGCGGGCCGGGCCGGTCGAGGTCGGGCTCGCCGGGGACCCGATCGAGCGGATTTCCGGCGGGGGTGGTCCGGCGGAAGGCGTCGGCCTGCTCGCCGCGCTGGTCATCCTCGTGTTCCTGTTCCGCTCGCTGCTCGCGGCCGGGTTGCCGGTCATCACCGCGGTGTTCGCCGTCGGCAGCACGCTCGGCGTGATCACGGTCGTCTCGCACTTCGTCGACATCGCGAGCTACACCGCGCCGCTGATGATGCTGGTCGGGTTCGGCGTCGGCGTCGACTACGCGCTGCTGATCTTTTCCCGCTACCGCACCGAAATCCTCGCCGGCCACGGCCGTGACGCGGCGGCTCGCCGGGCGCTCGACACGGCAGGACGCTCGGTGCTGTTCGCCGGGACGACCGTGATCATCGCGCTGCTCGGCCTGCTCGCGCTCGGGCTCGGCGGGCTGCGCGGGGTGGCGCTGTCCGTCGCGCTCACGGTGCTGATGACGATGGTCGCGTCCGTCACGCTCATGCCCGCGCTGCTGTCGCTGTTCGGCAGGCGGCTCGAGCGCGGGATCCGCCGGCACGCGCTCCGGCGCGAACACGGCAAGGCGTGGCGCCGCCTCGCCGACGGCGTCCAACGCCGTCCCGTGGCCCCGCTGGCCATCGGCCTGATCGTCCTCATCGGACTGTCCATTCCGGCCGCGGGGATGCGGCTCGGGTTCGCCGACGCGAGCGCCGACCCGGCCGGTTCCACCACGCGCAAGGCCTACGACCTGCTGGCCGAGGGCTTCGGCCCGGGCTTCACCGGGCCGCTCGCGGTGGTGGCCGAGGACGGCAACCCCCTTGCGCTGCAGCAGAAACTGGCGTCGACGCCGGGGATCGCCCGCGCACTGCCGCCGGTGGGCCGCACGGTGCTCGCGTTCCCGGCGACGTCACCCCAGGACGAGGCCACGGCAGAGCTGGTGACGCGGCTGCGCACCGAGGTCCTGCCGACGTTGCCGGGCCACTACCTCGTCGGCGGTTCGGTGGCGGCCGCGACGGACTTCGCGGATGCCGTCGCGGACCGGCTGCCGCTGTTCGTGCTGGTCGTGGTCGGGTTGTCGGCGTTGCTGCTGATGGTGGTGTTCCGGTCGGCGCTGATCCCGCTCAAGGCGGCGCTGCTCAACCTGCTGAGCATCGGCGCCTCCCTCGGCGTCATGACCCTGGTGTTCGGCGACGGCTGGTTCGGCGCCCAGCCGGGCCCGATCGAGGCGTTCGTCCCGGTGATGATCTTCGCGATCGTCTTCGGGCTGTCGATGGACTACGAGGTGTTCCTGGTGTCGCGGATGCACGAGGAGTGGCGCCGCACGGGCGACGCGCAGCTGGCGGTGCGCGAAGGCCTGGCCTCGACGGGCGCGGTGATCACCGCGGCGGGCGCGATCATGGTCCTGGTGTTCGGCGCGTTCCTGCTGGACCCGTCCCGCATGCTGGCCCAGTTCGGCTTGGGCCTGGCGGTCGCGGTGCTGCTGGACGCGCTGGTGATCCGCTGCCTGGTGGTTCCGGCGATCATGCGGCTGCTCGGGGCGAGGGCGTGGTGGCTGCCGCGGTGGCTGGACCGCCGGTTGCCGCACTTCGCGCTGGAGCCCTGAGCCGATGTACCGTCGGCAGTCCTTCACGGACAGGGGAACCGGATGATCGCACGCACCTGGCGGGGCTGGGCGCCCGCCGCGACGGCCAACGACTACCAGCGGCACTACGAGACCGAAGTGGCGGAGCACCTGCGGGACCTACCGGGTTTTCGCGGGGCCCGGCTGCTGCGCCGGACGGAGGGCGAAGAGGTCGAGTTCACCTCGATCACGTTCTTCACCGACCTCGACGCCGTACGCGGCTTCGCCGGAGACAGCTACGAAGAAGCGCGCGTCGAAGAAGCCGGGCGGCGGGCGCTGAGCCGCTGGGACGACCGCGTGCAGCACGCGGAAGTCGCCGTCGCCCTGTGACGGAAACGGGCCGTCCCCCGCGCGGGGAACGGCCCGTTTTCGTCAGCGCTTATTCGTAGATCTCGCCCTTGGCGGCCTTCTCCACGAGCGAAGCAGGCGGCTCGAAGTGGTCGCCGTACCGGGCCGCGAGCTCGCGGGCCCGGTCGACGAAGCCCTGCAGGCCACCCTCGTACTGGTTGATGTACTGGATGACGCCACCGGTCCACGCCGGGAAGCCGATGCCGAAGATCGAGCCGATGTTGGCGTCGGCCACCGACGTCAGCACGCCCTCGTCGAAGCACTTCACCGTTTCGAGCGCCTCGGCGAACAGCATCCGCTCCTTGAGGTCCTCGAACGGCACCTCGGCCGAGCCCGACTTGAACGCGTCCCGCAGGCCCGGCCACAGGCCGACACGCTTGCCTTCGGCGTCGTACTCGTAGAAGCCCGCGCCCGTCGAACGGCCCTTGCGGTCGAACTCCTCGACCATCCGGTCGATCACGGCCTCCGACGCGTGCGCCTTCCAGGTGCCGCCGGCCGCCTCGATGGCTTCCTTCGTCTCCTTGCGGATCTTGCGCGGCAGGGTCAGCGTCAGCTCGTCCATCAGCTGCAGCGGCGGCGCCGGGTAGCCGGCCTGCGAACCCGCCTGCTCGATCGACGCCGGCTCGACGCCCTCGCCCAGCGCGGCGACGGCCTCGTTGATGAACGTGCCGATCACGCGGGAGGTGAAGAAGCCGCGGCTGTCGTTGACGACGATCGGGGTCTTCTTGATCTGCAGCGTGTAGTCGAAGACCTTGGCCAGCGTCGCCGGTGACGTCTTCTCGCCGCAGATGATCTCGACCAGCGGCATCTTGTCCACCGGCGAGAAGAAGTGGATCCCGATGAAGTCCTCGGTCCGCTGCACGCCCTCGGCGAGGGTGGTGATCGGCAGCGTCGAGGTGTTGGAGCCCAGCACCGCGTCGGCGTTGACGATGCTCTCGATCTCGCCGAACACCTTGTGCTTCAGCTCGACGCTCTCGAACACGGCCTCGATCACGAAGTCCACGCCCGCGAAGTCGGCCGGGTCGCCGGTCGGCTTGATCTTCGCCAGCAGCGCGTCCGACTTCTCCTGCGTGGTCTTGCCGCGCGAGAGGGCCTTCTGCTCGAGCTTCTCCGCGTACCCCTTGCCCTTCTCGGCCGCCTCGAGCGAGACGTCCTTGAGGACGACGTCGATGCCCGCCTTCGCCGAGACGTACGCGATCGCGGCGCCCATCATGCCCGCGCCGAGTACGCCGACCTTCTTGGCCGTGTACTTCTCGAAGCCGTCCGGCCGCGAGCCGCCCGAGTTGATGGTCTGCAGGTCGAAGAAGAACGCCTTCGTCATGTTCTTCGAGACCTGGCCGGTGGCGAGGTGGATGAAGTAGCGCGTCTCGATCTGGATGGCGGTGTCGAAGTCGACCTGCGCGCCCTCGATCGCGGCGGCCAGGATCGCCCGCGGCGCGGGCATGTTCGCGCCCTTGATCTGCTTGCGCAGGTTGGCCGGGAACGCCGGGAGGTTGGCCGCGAAGCTCGGGTTCGACGGGGTGCCGCCGGGGATCTTGTAGCCCTTGACGTCCCAGGGCTGGACGCCGCCCTCGGGGTTCGCCTTGATCCACGCCTTCGCGGCGGGGACGAGCTCCTCGACCGTGCCGACCAGCTCGTGGACCAGGCCCAGCTCGAGCGCCTTGGCCGGGCGGTGCCGCTGGCCCTGGAGCAGGACGTTCAGCAGCGCGCTCTGGATGCCGAGCAGGCGCACGGTGCGCACGACGCCACCGCCGCCGGGCAGCAGGCCCAGTGTCACCTCGGGCAGGCCGATCTGGCTGCCCTTGACGTCGGCGGCGATGCGGTGGTGCGTCGCCAGCGCGATCTCCAGGCCACCGCCGAGCGCGGCGCCGTTGATCGCCGCGACGACCGGCTTGCCGAGCTGCTCGATGCGGCGCATCTGCCCCTTCATCAGGGTGCTGCCCTCGGTCAGCTCGACCGCGTGCTCGGGCTTGGCCTGGATGAGGTCGTTCAGGTCGCCGCCGGCGAAGAACGTCTTCTTGGCGGACGTGAGGACGACGCCGGTGATGTTGTCCTTCTCCGCTTCGAGGCGGTCGACGGTGACGCCGAGCGACTCGCGGAAGTCGGCGTTCATCGTGTTCGCCGACTGGTTCGGGTCGTCGAGGGTCAGGGTGACGATGCCGTCTTCGTCCTGTTCCCAGCGGATGGTCTTGCTTTCAGGCATTTGGAGTCCTCACACCCGCTCGATGATGGTCGCGACGCCCATGCCGCCGCCGATGCACAGGGTCACCAGGGCGCGGCGCGCCTGGCGGCGTTCCAGCTCGTCGACCACGGTGCCGACCAGCATCGCGCCGGTGGCGCCGAGCGGGTGGCCCATGGCGATCGCGCCGCCGTTGACATTGACCTTCTCCTCGTCGAGGTGCAGGTCCTTGATCCACTTGAGCACGACGGAGGCGAACGCCTCGTTGAGCTCCCACAGGTCGATGTCCTCGGGCTTGAGGCCCGCGGCCTTCAGCACCTTCTGGGTGGCCGGGGTCGGCCCGGTGAGCATGATCGTCGGCTCGGAGCCGATCGACGCGGTCGCCACGATCCGGGCGCGCGGGGTCAGCCCGAAGGTCTTGCCGACCTGCTCGGAGCCGACCAGCACCAGCGCGGCGCCGTCGACGATGCCGGAGGAGTTGCCGCCGGTGTGGACGTGGTTGATCTTCTCGACCGAGTGGTACTTCTGCAGCGCGACGGCGTCGAAGCCGCCCAGCTCGCCGATGCCGGCGAAGGCGGGCTTGAGCTTGCCGAGGCCCTCGACGGTGGAGCCGGGGCGGCGGTGCTCGTCGTGGTCCAGGACGGTGACGCCGTTGATGTCCTTGACCGGCACGACGGACTTGGCGAAGTAGCCGCCGGACCAGGCCGCCTCGGCGCGGTCCTGCGAGCGGACGGCCCAGCGGTCGACGTCCTCGCGGGAGAAGCCCTCGATGGTCGCGATCAGGTCGGCGCCGGTGCCCTGCGGGACGATGTAGTTGTCGTACGCGGTGGCCGGGTCCATGAACAGCGCGCCGCCGTCGGAGCCCATCGGCACGCGCGACATCGACTCGACACCGCCGGCGATGATCAGGTTGTCCCAGCCGGAGCGCACCTTCTGCGCGGCGGTGTTGGTGGCCTCGAGCCCGGAGGCGCAGAAGCGGTTGAGCTGCACGCCGGCGACGGTCTCGGGCAGGCCCGCGTTGAGAGCGGCGGTGCGCGCGATGACGGCGCCCTGCTCCCCGACGGGCGAGACGACGCCGAGCACGATGTCGTCGATCGCGGCGGGGTCGAGGTTCGGGTGGCGGACCTTCAGTTCGTTGATCAGGCCGACCACCAGGTCGACCGGCTTGGTGCCGTGCAGGGCACCGCCCTTGTTCTTGCCGCGAGGCGTGCGGATCGCCTCGTAGATGTAGGCCTCGCTACTCACTGAACAACTCCTCGCGAGCGGGATCGGACGTCGTCGTGCCGTGGCCGATGATACCGGCCAGTAGGGCTAATGGCCATTAACATATCTCCGGATAACCCCATGGTGTCAATGGCTTGCAGCTGTGCCATGAGCCGCTATCGTTCACTCACCATGACCGAACGCAGCTCCCGTCCCCGCGACCGCAAGGCCCAGCTGGCCGCGGTAGCCGCGGAGCTGTTCCGCGCCCGGGGCTTCCCCGGGGTATCGATCAAGGACATAGCGGACGCGGCGGGCGTAACAGGGCCGGCGCTGTACAGGCACTTCGCGGACAAGCAGGCAATCCTGGCGTACGTGGTCCTGAGCGGCTTCGAGGAGATGGAGACGGCGACGGCGGAGGCCCTGTCGGACGCGGTTCCCCCTGCTGACCAGCTGGAACTGCTGCTGGGCCTGTTGGCGACCCAGGCGGTCGAGCGCCGCGAAATCGCGGCGTTGTGGCGCTGGGAGGGAGGTCATCTCCCGAAGGAGGACCAGCGCGAGATCGCCCGCAGGTCGCTGTTGACACTGGCGGCCTGGTCGAAGGCCCTCCAGGCCCGCCGCCCGGAGCTGCCGGCGGAGGACGCGGAGCTCCTCTGCTGGGCGGCGCTGTCGGTGTTCGGCAGCGTGTCGGTCCACCACACGTCAGTGACCCGCCGCCGCTTCGCTCAGTTACTGGTCGAGCTGGCCCTGGATGTGCTGAACACCACACTGCCTTCGCCGTCCGCACCCCCACCTTCGGCGGCCGTGAGCCTGGGAACACCGTCCCGCCGCGAGCAGGTCCTGGCGGCGGCAACGACGTTGTTCGCCCAGCGAGGCTTCCACGACGTGAGCATGGAGGACATCGGAGCGGCGGCGGGCATAGCGGGGCCCAGCGTCTACCGCCACTTCCCCAGCAAGGCGGCATTGATGGTGGCCATCGGCCACCGAGCGGCAGACCGCCTAGCCCTGGCCGCGGAGCGCGCCCTGCAGGCGTCCGACGAGCGCTCAGCCCTCCGCCGCTTGGCGGCTTCCTACGTCCACACGATCCTGCACACGCCGGAACTCCTGGTTTCGTTCTCGGCAGACCGGGTGACCATGCCGGACCGCGACAAGGTGGACCTGCTGAGGGTCCAGCGGGATTACGTGGCCCAGTGGGTGACGCTGCTGTCAGCGGTCCGGCCTTCGCTGCCCCCGCGCGAAGCGAAAATCACGGTCCACGCGGCGCTGACCATCGCGAACGACCTGGCCCGCACCCGCCGGGTGGCGTCGAGGCCGAACTTCGAAGCGGAACTGACGACGCTGCTGCACACGGCTCTCGGCGTCGCCTGATCAGCGCACCACGCCGGTCCCTGTCGCAACCGCGGGAAATGCGGGACACTGAAACCGGGCCGACGGGGGTCCGTTCTCCCTGAGAGAGGGGAAATCGTGACGCAGCTACCGCGCTCGAGCACGGAACCGCAAATCGAGTCCGAACTCCTCGACGTAAACGGCATCCCACTGGCCAAGTTGCGCACTTTGGACCACGGCGGATTGCGGAAGGCGTTACGACATGCGGTCGAACGCGTCGCCTATATTCCGGTCACCGCCAGTGGCAGCGCCGGCGTGAAGCGAGTCGACTGACGCATGGTCCTCCCAGCGGACGACTCGACCCCAGCGCTGAGCCCGCACCGTCTGTCGTGGTCGGATTTCGATGCCCTCGCCCGAGGCCGGAGTGAGCCGGCCCTCGTCCGGCACCTGCGTGACGCCGAGCGGAGCAGAAGACTGCTGCTCATGCGTGCGTTGATTGACGAAACTACGAAATCGGCCGACCTGTTGGACCCGCTCCCGTCTCCGGAATCGGCTTGGGAACTGCTTGCCCGGGCCCAGCACGCGGATCCTGCCGCGGTGGAGCGGATTCTCGACCATCCTTACACCGGTACCTGGGTCGGCTACACAACCCGTTTGTACCGCCAGGACGTGTCCGGCGTGTGCCCTCTGTGGGTCCACGTCGGGCACGTGCACTGCCTCGCCGCCGCCGCGGCAATCCGGGCCGGCATCCGATTCGAGATACAGGTACCGGTCTGGTCCGGAACCGTTTCCCTGCCCACCCTCGGCGTGGCCGAACTGGGCACCGGGCGGCAGTTTTCGGTCGCCGTGGCGCGCGGACACGACGGCGTCGTGGAACTCGGTGATGGGAACTCCTGGGTTCGAACCGCCGACGACGATCGCCGCTGGCACCCTTTGCGCAGTGCGGTGTCGTGGGCGCAAGACCGGTGCTTCCCGGTTCGGCTCGACGATGCCGATCCTTATCGCGGTCTCTACGAACCCCAGCTGCCGCACCGGCTCACCGCCCTCGAAGTGGAGTCGTGGCGGACAGCCCTGGAACAAGCGTGGACGCTGCTCGTCACCCATGTCCCAGCGGTCGCGGAGACGTTGCCGGAAAGCCTCGAATCCATCGTCCCGGCTCCCGCTGTCCCGTTCCGGCTGCCCAGCGCGTCGACGGGCGAAGCTTTCGGCAGTGCGATCATCTCGTACTCCGAAGACCCCGCAGCACTGGCGGAAGCGCTCGTGCACGAGGTGCACCACATCCGCCTCGGTGGTCTGCAACACCTCACGCACCTGCACGAGGACGACGCGCGAGAGCGGTTTTATGCGCCGTGGCGCGACGACCCGCGTCCGATCGGCGGCGTGATCCACGGCATCTACGCGTTCTTCGGGGTAACGGCCTTCTGGCGCGCCCTGGCTCGCGATGAGCCGGAGAATCCGCGCGCGTGCTTCGAATTCGCGCTGTGGCGGACCCAGACATGGCGCACCCTCCAAGCGGTCAGCGGCGACGACGTCCTCACCACCGCCGGGCGCCGGTTCCTGCGCGGGATCGCAGCGGAGCTGGCCCCCTGGCAGGACGACCCCATCGCGGCGGAAGCTCGGAAGTGGGCGAACCACGCCATGGCCGACCACTACGTCGGCTGGCGCCTCCGCCACCTGCGCCCGGCTCCGGAAACGGTCGCGGAACTCGTCGGGGCGTGGCGCGCCGGCCGCCGGTGGACGGGGCACATCCCGGCGGACCGGCAGCCGACGCCGGTGCCCGACGGCACGTGGCCGGACGCCAGGCTGGACCTCATCCGGCTGCGCATGAGGGAGAACGGGGCTTCCACGCTGTCCTCGGACGGCTCGGCCGTCCCCGGCGCGACGCCGGCCGACATCGCCTTCGTGGGAGGACGTCTTCAAGAAGCGATCGACGGCTACCGGGCCGAACTGGTGGCCGATCCGGACAACTCGGCCGCACTCGCCGGACTCGCCGTCGCCCTTTCGTCGTGGACGACCGGACCGGCATCACGCGCGCTGATGCACCACCCGGAGCTGGTCCGGGCGGTGCATCGCGAGCTCCGCTCTGACAGCGACGCTTCCTTGGAAGCGGTCGCCGGCTGGTTGGGCCGGTCCGTCCACTGACCCCGCTACAGCGGCATCGGGTCGATGTCGCAATCCGCCCGGATCCCGACCGCGGCGGCCCTTGTCCCCGGGTGGGCTGAGCCGAGCGTTTGGCGGTACCCCGACTTCACGGCCTCGAACAGTTCGTCGGCTTCCTCGGTGCGTCCCAGCGCACGCAGGTCCAATGACCGGTTGAGCCGGACCGCGAGCGAGGTCGGGTGCTCCGGCCCGAGGACACGGGTAGCCCGTTCGACGAGGTCGGCGTCGATCTCCGCCGCCTCTTCGATCCGGTCCAGTGCGAACAGGTCACTGGCCACGTTGATCCCGCAAACGATCGTGTGCGGGTGGTCCTCGCCGAGTGCCTCGCGGAGCTTGCCCAGAGCCTTCACGTCGAGCTTCCGCGCACTGGTCGGGTCGCCACTGAGGCGCATGGTCACCGCGAGGTCGACCGCGGCGGACAGCGTGTGCGGGTGGTTCTCGCCCACGCTTTCGCGGTAGAGGTCGAACACCTCTTCACCAAGCCGGCGGGCCTCCGCGAATTCTCGCGCGTGGCGCAGGTCGATGGACTGGCCCAAAGCACAGGCCATCGTGCTCGGGTGGGTGTTGCCGTAGCGGATCCGGAACAGCCGCAACGCTTCCGCTGACAGGGCGAGAGCCTGCTTGTGGTCGCCATCCTTGCGGCAGGCGACCGAATGGTGGTACTGGCGGCGGAGGGTCCCGACGCTTTCCCGGCCGTAGAAGGACAACGCCCGCTTGGTGATGTGTTCCTGCTCCACCCTGGCCCACGGGTAGTCGCCGAGCTCGCGCCGGGCGATCACCAGGAGCACCTGGGTCGACAACGTGGCGTCGTTGTCGTAGCCGAAGACCTGGATGCGCCGCTCGTAGGTCTGTTCGGCCAGTGCACGCGCGGCCTGGTAGTCGCCGGTCAGCAGGCGGGACACGACGCAGTCGTGAGCAGCGTTCAGCGTGATCGGCTCTTCCGGCCCGAACAGGTTGCTGGCCTTCGTCAGCACTTCTTCGTTGAGGCGGCGCGCGTCGGCGAACTTGCCGTTCGCCTTGAGGATCAGCGCGTTCGTCACCTGGGCGTTGAGCGTCTCTTCGCGATCGCTGCCCAGCGTCTCGTTGTAGGACGCCAGCGTCCGGTCGATGGTGTCGGCGGCGTCGGTGTACCGGCCCACCACCCACTGGTAGAACGCCAGCCGTTCGGACGCCTCGAGTTCGCGGAGCAGCTGGTCCTCGGACAGCGGCTCATTGCGCGCCGCCCGTTCACGGCGGTCTTGCTCCCACACCGTGACAGCGTGTTCGGCAAGGGCGAGTGCACCCTGGTGGTCGCCCCAGTGGTAGAGGAACCGGAGCAGGTTCACCACCAGCTGCCGGACCCAGGGGTCGTTGCACCGGGCCAGATCAGCCTCGTAGATGTGGGGAAGGATCTCCTGATAACGCGGCCAGTGCCGGGGCGACGCCGGGTCGTTCGGGTCGAGGTTCGCGAGCAGCTGGTGTGCTCCGTGCCGGATTTCGATGCTGTGCCGTTCGTCCATCCGGTTGCGCAGCACCAGCTGAACCAGGCGGTGGAGCAGGAGCGTGTCGGCACGGTGGTCGATCTTGGCGAGGCCGTATCGGTTGATGTCGCGAACGGCGCGGGCCAGCCGGATCGGGTCGCGCAGCGCAGCGTCGAGATCCGGTGCCACAGACACCCCGCGAACACCGGAGAACAAGCTGCGGGCGATCGGCTCGGGCGCGAAGAACGCGCAGACCTGCAGCAACTGGTGCGCCGCCGGGCTGCGGGTCTTCAGCTCGTCGAAGGACACGTTCCAAGCCGCCGCCACGGAGAGCTCGTAGTCGCGCGGGGCCGCGGTGTCCAGCAACTCGGCGACTTTGCTGTCGAACAGTTCGAGGTACTGGGTGGCGGACATTCCCGTTTCCGCCAGCCAGGCGGCGGCCTGTTCGACCGCCAGCGGGAGGTCGCCCAGTTTGCTGGAGATCCGGTCCGCGTCCGCGTCATCGAGCACTGGCCCGCGACGTCCGAGAAGCTGCTTGCTCTCGGCCCGCCGGAACACAGCGACCTCGAGCGGACGCGCGATCCCGGCCCAGTCGGGATTGCGGGAGGTCACCAGGATGTGGCCTTTCCCCCCTTGCGGGAAGAAGGCGCGGACCGTGTCCGGGTCCTCCGCGGAGTCGAAGACAAGCAGCCACCGGTCGTGCGGCCGCCCGCGCCGGAGTGCTTCACGCACCGCCGGAACGGCCGTGATGGCTTCGTCAGAATTGGGCAACTTC
This sequence comes from Amycolatopsis plumensis, assembly GCF_042652605.1. Classification (NCBI taxonomy): domain Bacteria; kingdom Bacillati; phylum Actinomycetota; class Actinomycetes; order Pseudonocardiales; family Pseudonocardiaceae; genus Amycolatopsis; species Amycolatopsis plumensis. The sequence goes on from NZ_JBHSJY010000001.1 coordinate 1,294,402, forward strand.
AGCCGCTGAGCCAATTCAGTGAGTGATTTACGAATTTGCGTCGGCTGGGTTGCTTGAATCCACCAAACGATATCGTAGTCAGGCAGGTGGCGATATATGTATTCGACCGCCATCTGAGTTTTTCCGATACCACCCATTCCATGGAGCGCGGCGGGGAGCACCGCAGTCGTGCCCGCTTCGAGGCGCTTCGCCAACTGGTCGAGCAGTTCACCTCTTCCGGTGAAATTGGAGTTTCGAGGCGGGATCATCCCCCACACTGGTGGCGCTTCGTCCGCCGGTCTCCTCGGATGGCGCTCGGTTTCTTCCACTCCCACCAGCGCTTGCACGGTCCTCTGGTTCGCTTCACCCCCTGGCGGGTCGACGTCCTGCGGTACCGCCTCGGGCGGGTTCGAGGTCGAAGGGGCTCGTTCTGAGGCGGGGGCCATCGTCTCGCTCACCGGCTCGATCCTAGATGGGTCCACAATGGATGATGTCGCGCGGGTCACATCCACTTCCGCACCGACCTGACCAGCCAGTCTGGCGGCTCTCGACGCATAAGGACCCGACATGGCGCTCATCACCACCCTCTGCAGATCGACCTCGCCGGCCCCGACTACCGTCGTTTCGGGGTCGACCGTGCTGTCCGGTTCGGCCACGGCCTCGCGCAGGCGCGCCAGCCCCGGATCATTGTCTCCACTGTGCCGGTAGGCGGCCTCGATCGCCTCCGCAGTCTCCGACCGACGTGCCCCACTGAGCAGATGAGCCCGGACCTGCATGGGGATTTCCCATCGCGCCACGTCCCACGCGATGCCGCTCCGAGGCTGCTGCAGCAACCCGCTGGTGAAGACTTCCGCCAGGTGAGCGGGCTCCGAGCCGGGCACCAGTTTCTTCTGCAGGTGCCGAGCCGTCCCGACGTCAACAGGTACCGCGGCGAGCAGCGTGGCGAGCCGGTACGCCGGCGGTGACGCAATGCTCCTGAACAGTTTCACCCGTTCGTACGCAGGTGGAATCACCGGATCGGGCCATTCCTCTTCGCGGGGCGGCACGGGCTTCTCCCGCGCGAGGTAGACCCGTGCGGCCAGGTCTCGGCCGCCCTTGGCTATCATCGCCGACCACCAGTGCAACCACCTGGGCGACAGTTCCAGCACGGGAATCGGTATGGCGTTTTCCGCGAGTTCGGCATACCGGGGCGGATCGACCCATTCGTCCGTCAATTTCAGCCGGTAACCACCGTTGGGTTCGAGCGGTTTGTGGACGGTCAATTCACTTCGGTGCAGTTCCGGCCCGTCCCTGTCCCACATCCGTTCCGGAAGCAGGTGCAGGATGGCCACCGGCATCTCTCTGGCCCATTCGGCCAGCACGGGCGAGACGAGGTCACTGCGCCACGCGTCGCCGAACCCATCGGTGAGCACCAGCACCAGCCGTCGTTTCGACTGGTCGAGAATCTCCGACGGCCGCCGGGCAGGCGAGTCCGGGGTACCGCCGTGCAGCACCGGTCCGGCGGTGGTGCCGTCTTCACTACGCCCCGCCTTCGCAGTGTCGAGCCTGCGCTGCTGAACCGAGCGGAAGACACCGGAGGACTGGATCAGGGCCACCAGCCTGGTGACCGTAGGACGCCACAGCGCCATCGAGGGTGTCGCGTCGATGACCAGAGTCAGGTCCAGCCATCGTGAGCGCCGCGGCCTGGTGACCAGTTGCCATTCCCGGGTCTCCGCCGCACGTTCCGCCGTAGCCGGTTCATCGAGTTCCACGTCGTCAGGTCGGTTCGATGGGACCTTTCGCTTGATCGGGCGGAGGGCACGCAGGAGCTCCGCGGTGGAGACCAGGGCCGAGTCCATGGGATAGGGCACACTTCCGACGGACCCGGCCGCTCCCGTACGCCGTTCCGCTCGCCGCCGGTAGCCGAAGCCGCCGCGGCCGTTGACCGCGTTCCGCGCGGACACGTCGTGCTCCGGCGGTCCGGTTTCCGGTACCCCCCGCTCGGCTTCCGCTGCATTGCCGTCCGGTTGTTCGTGACTCGGTGACGGCACCGACAGGGCGCCGGTCGTGTCGTCGTGCCGAGGAACCCGCCGCGGCCCGGCCGGTTCGGCGCCACCGGATTCGGGGGCGAGCGGACCCGCCCCTTCCCGCACCGCCATCAAGTACAGGGCATCAGCGAGGTCCGGCCAGCTCAAGCCGTCCGCGTCCGGAACACCACCGGTGCCGCTTCCCATCTCACTGCACCGTCTGGTTGAGCTGCCGCCACAGCGCGTCCTGGATCCGGGTCAAGGTGCGTTCGTCCCCGCGGGTGATGCCGGACGCCACGAGGAACACCGCGTCGAGCAGCTTGTCGGCCGGAATTCCGCCACGCTCACGGCTGCGCGCGACGAAATCCGCGATCATGGCGGATGATCGCTCGGGGTTGTCGGGATCGACTGCATGCGATGCGACCATCGCTGCCAGCTGCTCGGCGGTGGGTTCGGGAATCTCGTAGGACAAGCAGCGCCTCAGGAACGCCGGCGGGAAGTCGCGTTCGCCGTTGCTGGTGATGATGACGACCGGGAAAGCGCGGCACGCCACGCGTCCCTTGACGATTTCCGTCGTCACCTCCGGATCGGCGGTGAAGACTTCCGTGGTCGGCGTGCGCCGCGCCGCTCGCGCGAGCTCCTCGATCGCGAACTGGCCTGCCTCGAACAGCTCGAGGAGGTCATTGGGCAAGTCGGAGTCGGACTTGTCCAGTTCGTCGATCAGCAGCACCCGCGGTCGCCGCCGCGGCAGGAACGCCGTCCCCAGTTCGCCCAGTCGCACGAACTCGCCGATCGGCAGGTCGTCCTGGCCCGCGTCAAGGCCTCCGGCGAACGCCGGCCGCGCCTGCGCGCGCCCGATCGCGTCGTAGCTGTACAAGCCGGATTTCAGCGTGGAGTGCGAAGTGATCGACCACCGCAGCACACGCCCGAGGCCCAGCTCGCGGGCGATGCGGTAGGCCAAGGCGGACTTGCCGCTTCCCGGGCGTCCGGTGACCAGCAGTGGCCGGCGCAGGAGCAACGCGGTGTTGACGATTTCGACCTCGTCGGGGTTGACGACGTCTTCCGCCAAGCGGTATTCCCGGCCGAGCCGGCGCGCTGTTTCGCCGTCGTCCGGCGGAGTGATCTCCACGTCCGGCAAGGTGCCACCCTCGAACGTGCGCCAAGGCGGCGGCGGTGGCAGTCGCTGGAGGGGATCCACTTCCGGAATCGGACGGCCAGTACCGTGATAAATCCGCCAATCGGGGGGACCGTCAGGATGCCTCGTCGCGGTCATCGGCGGATCCCCCCTGCGCAAGGTGGGACGCCGTGCCGCCCAGGAAGACGAGTCTGCTCGGATCGTCCCACAACACCACCAGATCGCGAAAAACGTCGAGATCGAACGGTACCTGCCGGTTCTGGAAAACCGCTTGACGGGACCTTTGGGTCCGCGCCGGCAACTCCCCCAATCCCTGGTTTTCGACAAGCCAGGATACCACCTGCCGCAAGACATCCGGGGTGGCCGTGGGATGCCAGACGAGCGCCGGAAGTCCCGCTCGCAGCGCAGCGAGAAGCTGATCTTGTCCCGGCACCGGTCGCCTCGGCGGCGATTCGGTGAGAACCATCATCACCCACCGTTGATCACCGAGGATTGCGTCCAGCCGAAACCGCTCTTCGGTGTCTCGCTCCCGGCAGAAATACACGTGCTCGAGGGCGGCCTCCGACACCAGTTTCCGCCAGCGCAGCCGCCAGCGGCGGTGCCAGCGCGGGTACGCCATTCGCTCGAACGACCGGATGACGATCGGATAGGACAAGGACAACGGTTGCGGATCACCCGAACGGAGCTCCGCGGACCACGAATGCACGGGAATGTTCACCAGGGAACGAGGAAGCACGAATTCGAGGACCACGTCGGCCATCCGCCCGGACCAGATCTCCTCGGCTTCGGCGACGATCCCGTCGACGTGTTCCTCCAGCTCCGCCGCACTGACCGAGGCGGTCTCCCCACGCGCGGGCGGCCACTCGTCCGGTTCGTCCTGCCGCCAGGAGCAAACCTGAAAGCGGTCGAGGTCGATTGCGTCCGGCTGGATCACGATCATCAAGTGCAGTTTGTCCCGGCCGGGCTCCGCGCCCTCCGCGTCCGAGCGGAGCTCTCGCAACGCCTGTTCCAGCCGAAACCTGCGGGCCTGACCTGAAGACCATTCCCTGAGCCATGCCCGGCGCGGCTCTTCGCAGGCGGCAGCCAAGAGCTCGACGAAGACCAACGCCGGAGGCAGTTCGCCCGGCGGGGAGTTGAGGTCGGCAAGGTAGGAGAACGCGGCCCAGGCTTCGTCGAACCGAGGGGGTGTCTGGGCCGCGTGGCGGGCCGCACGGCTCACCAGCACCGGCAGGCGCTCCGGCACCAGTCCATCGAGCCACGCTTTCAGCTCGTCCTGTTGAGCTTCCGGGAAGAGGTCACGCGCCGGCAGCGACGCAACGAGCTGACGCACTTTGACGCATTCCGGGCTGCCCGGGCGCATCAACTCCAGGACCGAGGCCAGTGCGCCCATCCCCTCTTCCAGCCGGCTGCACACACCGACGATTTCGATCAACTGGTCACGCGGGGTCAGCTGGTCGGGCACGGTGAACGGTCGGCGAAGCGCGATCCGCAACTCGCTCACCATCAGTGAGCGAGCCGACCGGTCGTCGAAACCGGCTTCGACAAGGACATCCACCAATGCCTTGCGCGCCTCGATCGCCAGCCCCGGCAGGCTCAGACCCGTCGACACCTGACGATCCACCTCCCACGTCGTCCGTGCCCGGGAAATCGTGAGTTTACCCATCCGGCCCAATCGGAGAAGAGCCAAAAGTTGGACAAGAATCAGCGCATCGGAGGTTCGGGCCAGTCCGCGATGAGCGAGGCCAGCGACTTGACCTGCGGCGAATCGGGATCCAGGATCCTGATCACGTCGAGGAGATCGTTCAGTCCACCGGGGAAGCGCTGGCAGGTTCGCGCGAGCGCGATGACGTGCAGTCTGTCCTGCGCTTGGTAGGGGACTTGGTCGGCGATTTCCCGGCGCGGGAACATTTCGAGCAGAAGCCGGCGGTTTTCCGCGTTTCGCACGCACGGCACCGCCATCAGCGCGTCGACCAGCGCGGAGAAGACAAACGGCGACCCCGCCCAGGTCCGCGACGACGCGGGGACAGCCAGCAGGCGCAACCACGCGATCGAGGTGGTTTCCTTGACCGCCACGGAAATCTTCCGGTACTCGCCCGGCGCCGCCGCCGGGTCCTGCAGCGCGACCTCCTGGTAGAAAGAGTCGGCGAGGATGACCGCCAGCTTCGCACCCGTTGCTTTCTGCGCGGCTTTCGCTTCGTGCGCGTCGAGCAGCCGGAACGTGAAACTCACCGCCTTGCTCACCGAGCCGTGACTGGCCTGCTGCACCTCGCCGGCGTTCAGCGCGAGCCTCAGATGCATCCGGGCTCCCGCCGAACGTACGGAGTTGTAGCGGCGCAGCTCGGCCTGCATGCGCTCGGGCAGCTGGGCGACGAGATCGACCTTCGCGATGTCGGGCGGCAGAAGGATCATCGCGCCGTCGCCGGTGTTCTCCACGTAGCAGACATCCCAGGGGATGCCGGTTTCCGCGAACGTGCCTTTGAGCACAGCCCAGAGTCCTTCGTGCACCTCATTGAGGTCGAGCATGGTCCGCCCCGGATCGTTGTATCCGGCGACGTCCACGGCCATGATCGTCCGGTGCAGCGCGGCCGGATAGGAATGCACGGCCCACCTCCCCACGTCCGTCGCTCATTGTCCCAGACCCATGCACGCTCGGCCATGTTCGCGCAGGGCGTTACGACAAAACCGAAGCCTGTTGACATGTTTTCGTCCATAATTCGGCGTGCCCACGACACGCCTGCACCTGGTCAACGCGGACGAGGACCACCGCGTCTCGACCATCGAGCTCTTCTTCGACCTGGTCTTCGTCTACGCCATCACCCAGACCACGCAGCTGATGGCCGACCGTCTGAGCCCCGTCGGGGTCGGGCAGGGCGTCGCCATGCTCGCCGTCCTGTGGTGGTGCTGGTGCTCCTATGCCTGGCTCGGGAACACCATCCACGTCGACCACGGGATCGCGCGGCTGGCCATGTTCGGGGCGATGGCCGTCATGTTCCTGGTGTCGCTGACCATCCCGGAAGCCTTTGTCGATCATCCCGGCGGGCTGTATGCGCCCGCTCTGTTCGTTGTCTGTTACGCCCTCGTGCGACTGCTGCACCTCGTCGCCTACCTCGGGGCCGCGCAACACGATCCCGCCCTGAAAAAAGTCCTGCTCAAGATGTTCGTCGGGTTGCTGCCCAGTGTCGGGCTGCTCGGCGTTGCCGCCTTCCTGAGCGGGCCGTGGCAGCTCGGGCTGTGGGTGGTCGCGCTGGTCGTCGACTACCTCAACGTCTACCTCGCCGGGCCGGACGGGTGGCGGCTCAACGCTCCGGCGCACTTCGCCGAACGGTTCGGGCTCATCGTGATCATCGCGCTCGGCGAATCGATCGTCGCGATCGGGATCGGGATCGGGGCGCTGCCGATGTCGTGGCTGGTCGCCGGGGCGGCCGTGTGCGGGCTGGCGCTGGCCGCCGGGATGTGGTGGACGTACTTCGACGTCGTCGCGCGCGTGTCCGAGCACCGGCTCACCCAGGCCACCGGGACCGAGCGCACGAAGCTCGCCACCGACTCCTACACCTTCCTGCACCTGCCGCTGATCGCCGGGATCGTGCTGGTCGCGCTCGGGCTGAAGAAGGCTTTCCTCTACATCGCCGACACCGAGCACCACACGCCCGGAGAGGCACTGCACGGCGTGCCGATCTGGACGCTGACCGGCGGCCTCGCGCTCTACCTGATCGCGCTGAGCGCCCTGCGCAAGCGCAACCTCGGCAGCTGGAACGTCCAGCGGCTCGTCCTCGGCCTCCTGTTCGTCGCGGCGACACCGCTGCTGGAGCACGTGCCCGCCGCGGCGTTGCTGCTGGTCGTGGCCGCCCTGGTGCTCGGACTCATCACTTTCGAGCGCATCCGGTTCGGCGAGTGGCGCAGAAAAGTGCACATCGCGCATCCGTAACCCACCCCCACACTGGCGTTAACCCGCCTCCCGGGTTAACCTACTCGCGAGTAGGTAACGGGATGGAGGGCCACATGGCTGCGCCAAGGAAACGGGACGCGATGGGCTGGGGCCTGTCCGCGCTGACCCGGCTGGCCGGGAGCAAGGTCGTCGACCGGGCCGGGCTGCGGAAGCCGCTCGAAGGCCTGGTCACCGCGGGGACCCGGAACGGCTTCCGCGTCGCCGGCGCGGCGACCCGGTCGTTCAAGTCCGTGCAGAAGCTGGGCAAGCCCGCCCGGCTCGCGCCGGCCGCGGACACCGGGCTGTTCGACCTCACGCCGACCGAGGACCAGCAGCTCATCGTCGAAACGGTGACCGAGTTCGCCGCCGAGCAGCTGCGGCCGGCCGCCGCGGACGCCGACGCCAAGCTCGAGGCGCCCGAGGGCCTGCTGAGCCGGGCCGCCGAGCTGGGCATCAGCCTGGTCGGTATCCCCGAGGAGCTCGGCGGGGTCGGCACGGAACGCTCGGTGGTGACCAACGCGCTCGTCGCGGAAGCGCTCGCCCACGGCGACCTCGGCCTGGCCGTGGCCGTGCTCGCGCCCTCCGCCGTCAGCACCGCGCTGGTCAGCTGGGGTGACGAGCAGCAGCAGGCCGACTACCTGCCCGCGTTCACCGGCGAGCACGTCCCGGCCGCGGCGCTGGCCCTGCAGGAGCAGAAAGCGCTCTACGACCCCTTCAAGCCCGCCGCGAAGGCGCGCCGCACGCCGAAGGGCTACCAGCTCGACGGCGTGAAGTCGCTGGTTCCGCGGGCGACGCAGGCGGAGCTGTTCATCGTGTCGGCCGACCTCGAAGGCCGCGGTCCGGCGCTGTTCCTCGTCGAGTCGTCGAACGCCGGGGTGTCCATCGAGGCCGAGCCGGCGATGGGCCTGCGCGGCGCCGCGACCGGCAAGCTGCACCTCGAGAAGGTCGCGCTGCCCGCGGGTGCGCTGCTCGGCGGCGGCAAGGCGGACGTCTTCGCCGAGGTCGTCCGGCTGTCGCGGCTGGGCTGGGCGGCGCTGGCCGTCGGCACCGCGAAGGCCGTCCTCGACTACGTCGTCCCCTACGTCAACGAGCGGGTCGCGTTCGGCGAGCCGATCAGCCACCGGCAGGCCGTGGCGTTCTCCGTCGCCGACATCGCAATCGAGCTCGAGGGCCTGCGGCTGGTGACGCTGCGCGCCGCGGCGCGGGCCGAGCAGGGCAAGCCCTACGCCCGCGAGGTCGCGCTGGCGCGGAAGCTGGCCGTGGACAAGGGCATGCAGATCGGCAACGCGGGCGTGCAGCTGCTCGGCGGGCACGGCTTCGTCAAGGAGCACCCAGTCGAGCGCTGGTACCGGGACCTGCGCGCCATCGGCGTCATGGAAGGCGCCGTCCTTCTCTAGGCTTTGAGAAAGGCTTTGGACCAATGATCAACCTGGAAGTCCCCAAGAAGGCCGGCGCGCTGATCAACCAGGCGTACCAGGCCGCGGCCGAGGTGTTCCGGCCGATCTCGCGCAAGTACGACCGCGCGGAACACACGTACCCCAGCGAGCTGGACATGTTCGCAGCGCTGCTGGACGGCCTCAACTCCTCCGGCGAAGGTGGCGCGGGCGCGGCCGGCGTGCGCCGCTCCGCTTCCGAGAAGGAAGAGAAGGGCAACCGCAACGGCGCCAACCTGAACGTCGTCCTCGGCACCATCGAGATGTGCTGGGGTGACGTCGGCCTGCTGCTGTCGATGCCGCGCCAGGGCCTCGGCAACGCGGCGATCAGCTCGGTGGCGACGGACGAGCAGCTCGAGCGCTTCTCCGGCATGTGGGCCGCGATGGCCATCACCGAACCGTCGTTCGGCTCGGACTCGGCGGCGGTCAGCACGACGGCTCGTCTCGACGGCGACCACTACGTCCTGAACGGCGAGAAAATCTTCGTGACCTCGGGCGAGCGCGCCGACGCGGTGGTCGTGTGGGCGACGCTGGACAAGTCCAAGGGCCGCGCGGCGATCAAGTCGTTCGTGGTCGAGAAGGGCACTCCCGGCTTCGAGGTCGTCCGCACCGAGCACAAGCTCGGCATCCGCGCTTCGGACACGGCGGTGCTGCGCTTCGAGAACTGCCGCGTCCCGAAGGAAAACCTCCTGGGCTCGCCGGAGATCGACACCAAAAAGGGTTTCGCGGGCGTCATGCAGACGTTCGACAACACCCGCCCCCTGGTGGCGGCCATGGCGATCGGCGTCGCCCGCGCGGCGCTGGAGGAGACGAAGCGGATCCTCACCGAGGCGGGCATCGAGATCGACTACGACCGCCCGGCCAACTCCCAGCACGCGGCGGCGGCGGAGTTCCTGCGCCTCGAGGCGGACTACGAGTCGGCGTACCTGCTGACGCTGGAATCGGCCTGGATGGCGGACAACCGCAAGCCGAACTCGCTGCAGGCGTCCATGGCGAAGGCCAAGGCGGGGCGCTCGGTGGTGGAGATCGCGCTGAAGTGCGTGGAGCTGACCGGGGCTTACGGCGAGGAGTCGCTGCTCGAGAAGTGGGCGCGGGACGCGAAGATCCTGGACATCTTCGAGGGGACGCAGCAGATCCAGCAGCTGATCGTCGCGAGGCGGGTCCTCGGGAAGACGTCCGCCGAGCTCAAGTAAGTCCTCTGCCGCGGCTTGTCGTGAGTGGTAAAGCGGGTTCTAACCCTCCTTGCCACTCACGACGGCCGCGGCAGGCTGCTGAGCTGGTCGTCCAGGAACTCGTCCAGGTAGCGCCACGTCGTGCCGCGGGCTTTCCGGCCCGTCAGCACGCCCAGGTGGCCGCCCGGTGCCGTCTTGAAGCGGACCTCCGGGGCCTTGTCCAGCAGCTCCACCACGCGCTCGACCGAGGGCCGCGGGGCGATCGTGTCGTTCTCGCCCGCCACCACCAGCGTCGGCACGCGGACAGCGGACAGCGAAATGATCCGGCCGTTCAGGTCCACCTTGCCCTCCGCCAGGTCGTTCGTGCGGAACAGGCGGTGGTACAGCTGACCGAACGTGCGGCCCGGGTAGGCGTACATGTTGCTCATGAAGTGGTCGACCGCCTCGATCTGGGCCAGGTAGTCGCGGTCGTCGAGGTTCTTCAAAATGGCCAGCGGTTTGGTGATTTCCTTGCTGATGCCCGTCGCGCGGAACACCCGGCTGACCAAATAGGACGGTGCGCCGCCGAACGCCCGGTAAATCGGGGTCAGCAGGTGGCCGTTCGTGAGGTCGACCAGCGGGCGGAACGGCGCCACGATCGGGATGGCCGTGAAGTCCACCGGCGAGCCGATCGCGGTGATCGACGCGATCGGGAGGTCCGGCTGGTCGGCGTTCACCAGCAGCGAGAAGATCCCGCCCAGCGACCACGACACCAGGTGCACCGGCTGCCCGCCCGCATCAAGACTCACCCGTCGGATCGCGCGCGGCAGCACCTCGTCGATCCAGTGCTCGATACCCAGGCGGCGGTCGGAGAACGCCACCATTCCGTAGTCGACGAGGTAGGTGTTGCGGCGGCCCTCGACCAGGTGCTCGATGAGGCTGCAGCCGCGGCGCAGGTCGAAGCAGATCGCCGGCGCGGCCAGCGGCGGCACCAGCAGGATCGGCGGCCCGGACACCGTCCCGCCGCGGTGCGTCATCCGGTACAGCGAGCGGTTGGGACCCTGGTCGATCAGCACCCGCGGCATCGGGCGCAGGTCGGCGACGCCGCCGTGCAGCACCTTGCCGACCACGTTCGACGCCGCGGCGGCCAGCCGCGCAGGTGGTGAAGCCATCGAGTCCTCCCAAAAACCGGTCCGAGGCAATCTTGCCGGGCCGGCCGGGCGGACTCAACAGCCCCTCACCCGCGAACACGTCCAATTCGGACAGTCACTGCTCCGTCCGAGTTACCCCGGGCCCGCTCTCCGCGGCTCGGGCTTCGTACGCCGCGCGGGCCGGGGAATGGGCTGCCGAAGCCAAAAAGCCGGTCCGCTTTCAACGCCCGCGCGAACGCCTCGCCCGCCCGCCGCGGCAGCAGCCGCGTGAGCTTGCCCATAGCGCCCAGCGAGCGGGGCACGAAAACGTCGAAACGAGGCTTGCGCAGCGCGGATACGATGGCGTCGGCCACATCTTCCGGCCGCACCGACTTGAACATCTTCGCCTCGGCTAGTCCGCTCGCGAGCTCCGTCCGCACGATGCCCGGCATCACGCACGAGACGTGGACGCCGCTGCCGTGCAGCTCCAGGTGCACCGCCTCGGACAGCCCGACGACGGCGTGCTTGGTGGCGCAGTAGGTCGCCGCGCCGGGGAAACCGGCCTTGCCCGCGAACGAAGCGACGTTGACGATGTGCCCGCTGCGCCGCGGCCGCATCCGCTTCACCGCCTCGCGCGTGCCGTGGATGACGGCGTGCAGGTTGATCTCCAGCTGACGCCGGGTCGTCGCGTCGCTCTCCGTCTCCAGGTCGCCAAGCGGCATGATGCCGGCGTTGTTGATCAGCACGTCGATGCGGCCGTGCCGGCGTTCGACCTCGTCGAGGAATCCGGTGAACCCGCGGAGGTCGGTGACGTCCAGCGGCAGCGCCTCGGCCCCGAGCTCGCCGGCGGTCTTCTCGGCCCGGACCTGGTCGAGGTCGCCGATCACCACCTTCGCGCCGAGCCGGGCCAGCGCCGACGCGGTCGCCGCGCCGATCCCCTGCCCGCCACCGGTGATGACGACGACCTTGCCCGCGAGATCCATGGCGACTCCTTCGTCTGTTGGCACCGCGTCAACAGTGTCGCCCCCGAACCGGAAGTGCGCTACCCCACGCGCTGCTCCAGCACCTGGCCGACCCACTCCTCGACGGTGAACCGCACGGTCGGCTCGAACCCCTGGCTCTCGTAGTACCGCTGCAGTTCACCGTCGCCGCCGGCCCAGCAGTCGACACGCACGAGGTCGATGCCGCGCCGCCGGGCCTCGTCGAGCGCGTACTCGACGAGGCGCCCGCCGACGCGCCGCCCGGTGAACCGCCGTGACGTGATCAGCAGCCGGATGTACAGCTCGCGCTCGTCGACCGCGGGCACGTGCGGGTCGTGTTCCTCGGACACGATCAGCGCCCCGGCGGGCTCGCCGTCGACCACCGCGATGCGCAGGCCCGGATCCGCCGCCATGCCCTTGACCCGCTCGACGCGCTTCGGGACCCGGCTCCACCGCTCGGTCCCCCACTGCTTCCCGCTTCCCCGGGCGACCAGCCATTCGACGGCTTCGTCGAAGAAGCGCAGCAGCGTGTCCACATCCCCAGAGTCACCCGATCGGATGACGATGTTGTCCATGGCCTCCTGTCTACCGCACGGTGAGCACGCGCGGGCCGTCTTCGGTGATCGCGATGGTGTGCTCGACGTGCGCGGCCCGGCTGCCGTCGGCGGTGAGGATCGACCAGCCGTCCTCGGCGTACCGGTAGGCATCACCCCCACGGGTGAGCATCGGCTCGATGGCCAGCGCGAGACCCGGCTTGAGCCGCATTCCGCGGCCCGCGCGACCTTCGTTCGGCAGGTGCGGGTCCTCGTGCATCGCGCGGCCGATGCCGTGCCCGCCGTGGTCGTCGAGCATGCCGTGACCCTCCGCCCGGCCGGCGGCGCCGATCGCGGACGAGATGTCCCCCAGCTTCGCGCCCGGCTGAGCGGCGGCGATGCCCGCGGCCAACGCGCGCTCGGTGGCCGCGATGAGCGCGAGGTCGGCGGGATCGGCGTTGCCGACGACGAAGCTGATCGCGGCGTCACCGTTCCAGCCGTCGAGGATCGCGCCGCAGTCGATGCTGACCAGGTCGCCGTCCTGGATGCGGTAGGCGGTGGGGATCCCGTGCACGACGACGTCGTTGACGCTGGCGCAGAGGACGTTCGGGTAGGGCGTCGGCGCGGACCGCGGCTGGTAGTGCAGGAACGACGGTTTCGCGCCGGCCTCGCTGATGACGTGGGCGGCGACTTCGTCCAGCTCACGCAGCGAAACGCCGATCGCGGCGGCCTCCTTGACCGCGTGCAGGGTGTTCGCCACGACTCGGCCGGCTTCGCGCATCATCGCGAGCTCGGACTCGGTTTTGATCTCGACCATGGCGATAACTATACCGGTATAGTTATCGCTGTCCAGCGCGAGCCGACCTGGCGGCGTTCAGCCGGTGGCTCCGTCCGCGTCATCCGCAGTTCAACGGGCGCTGATTGACTTCCGGTGTTCACGACCTCCTTTGCGAGAAGGACAAATTGACCCAGTCAGTGCCCGACGGCGATGCCTTGGCCGCGTTCGGCGCGGAACTCGCGGAGATCCAGGCGAAAGCCGCCGCAGCCCAGGAAAAACTCCAAGCCGCCACGGCCAGCGTGCAATCGCCGGACGGAGCGGTCTCGGTGACGGTCGGCCCGAGCGGGGTCCTGCAGGACCTCCGGTTCGGCCCCCGCGCGTACGAGCGCCCCCCGCAGGCCCTTTCGGGTCTGGTGATGCAGCTGATCGGCCGCGCGCAGCAGAAGGTCTCGGCCCAGGTCGCCGACGCGTTCAGCGGCATGGTGGGGGAGAACTCGGCCGCCCGCGGGCTGCTGGACGAGTTCCTGCCGTCGCCCGAACCGGACGACGGGCCGCCACCCGGCAAGAGCGAGGTGTTCATGCCGGAGCAGGAGGCCACCGATCGACCGCCTTCGCCCCCGCACCGCCCGCCGCCACCACAGCAAGGTCCGCCGCGTCGCCGTCCCCGGCCCGAGCCGGACGAAGACGACGAGAGCAACCCTTGGTAGGAGGGGAAACCGTGGTTTCCGGAGCAGGTTTCTCGGTCGACCCGGCCGAGCTGCAGAAGTTCGGCCAGTACCTTTCGGGCACCACGCAACCGGCGGTGCAGGACGCCGCGAACCGGATGCAGGCCGCCAACGGGTTCGACAACGCCGCGTTCGGCATCCTGCTCGCGCAGGTCCTCGCCGTGCCCTCGCGGATCACGATGGCGGTGATCACCGGCGAGATCGGCAAGCTCGCCGGGGACATCGGCAAGTCCGCCGCCGACGTGCAGAAGGCAGCCGAGACGTACGCCATCCACGACGCGAACACGGCACAGGGCTTGAGCACCTTCGAAACGGAGCTGGGCAAGTGACCGTCCCCATCACGGCCTCGAACTCGACGACCGGCGCCGGCGTCTTCGACAGCTGGAAGCAGGTCGGCGACTCGATCGGCAAGGTCCAGACCGAGCACGGCGGCGACCTCGCCGCCGTCGGCGTCGAGCTGGGCATCAACCTCGTCAGCGCCGCGCTCGACACCGTCGCGTTCGCCATGGACCCGCTGGCGAAGCTGATCGCCGCGGGCTTGGGCTGGCTGATCGAGCACGTCTCGTTCCTCAAGTGGCCGCTCGACCAGGTCGCGGGCAACCCGTCCGAGGTCACCAAGCTCGCCAACGAGCTGCACAAGATCGGCGAGTCGCTGCGCAACACCGGCGAAGAGCTCGACAAGACGCTCAAGTCGACGATCACCCAATGGCAGGGCAAGGGCCACGACAGCTTCGAAAAGTCGATCAACGACCGCAGGGGCTGGATCGACGCCAACGCGAAGGCGTCCGACGTCGCCGGCTACATGGTCGAGACCACCGGGGCGCTGATCGCCGCGGTCCGCGCGCTGCTGCGCGACATCATCACGACCATCCTCGGCGACATCATCTCGACGATGCTGATCGCACTGGCGATGGCCGCGTTCACCTTCGGCGCCTCGATCGCCGTCGGCGTGAGCAAGATCGTCGTCCAGGTCTCGGTGCAGGTCGCGGCGATGGCGGCCAAGCTCGCCAAGGTCGTCGCCTACGCCGGGCGCACGATGGCGCGGCTCACGCAGCTGTCGAAGCTGGTCAAGCCGAAGCCGGGCGCGTCGGGCCACGAGCTGACGCCGGTGCCGCGCCCGAACGGCAACACCGTGCCCAACTTCTCCCGGCCGCTGCCCCCGCCACCCGGCACCGCCATCACCCACGACGTGCCCGGGACCGGTGGCGCCACGCCGAGCACCCGGCCGCCGGGCGACGGGACCGTCCCGAACTTCTCGCGGCCGCTGCCGAAGCCCGCGGACCCGCCACCCGCACCCAAGCCGCCGTCACCGCAGTCGCACCTGAGCGAACACGACTTCCCGATGATCAAGAAGCACGAGGACTGGCTGAAGACCAAGTTCGGGGACAGCTACCAGAAGATGAAGTTCGCCGACGACTGGCTCAAGAAGAACCACCCGGAGTACTACCCGATGCTGAAGGCGCTGTCCGACGCCAAGAGCTCGAAGAACTTCGCCGGCTGGGCGGGCAAGGACATCGTGCAGGTCGACCGCGGCCTCACCGACATCCAGATGCAGGCGGAAGCCGCGTGGGCCGAGGAGGACAAGAAGCAGCAACAGCCGCAGTAGCCCTCGTGAGTGGTAAGGCGGGTTCTAACCCGCCTTACCACTCACGAGACGCCGAGGTGGCGCGAGATCAGCATCTTCTGGACCTCGCTCGTGCCTTCGCCGATCTCCAGGATCTTCGCGTCGCGGTAGAACCGGCTGACCGGGTATTCGTTCATGAACCCGTAGCCGCCGAAGATCTGCGTCGCGTCGCGGGCGTTGTCCATGGCCGCGTTGGAGGCCACCAGCTTCGCGATCGACGCCTCCTTCTTGAACGGCTCGCCGCGCAGCATCTTCGACGCCGCCTGGTAGTACGCCAGGCGGGCGGTGTGCGTGCGGACCTCCATGTCCGCGATCTTGAACTGGATCGCCTGGTACTCGCCGATCCGCTTGCCGAACGCCACCCGGTCCTTGACGTACTTGAGGCACTCGTCCACGCAGCCCTGCGCGAGACCGACCGACAGCGCGGCGATCGCGACCCGGCCTTCGTCCAGGATGGACAGGAACTGCGCGTACCCGCGGCCGCGGACGCCGATCAGGTTCTCCGCGGGCACCCGCACGTCCGAAAAGGACAGTTCGTGCGTGTCCGAGCAGTTCCAGCCGACCTTGGAGTACTTGGGCGCCACCTCGAAGCCCGGTGTGCCGGACGGGATGAGGATCGCCGAGATCTCCTTGCGGCCGTTCTCCATCACGTCGGTGACCGCGGTGGCGGTGACGAACCGGGTGATGTCCGTGCCGGAGTTCGTGATGAACGCCTTGCTGCCGTTGACGACCCACTCGTCACCGTCCAAAGAGGCGCGCGTGCGGGTCGCGCCCGCGTCCGAACCGCCGCCCGGTTCGGTCAGGCCGAAGCCGCCCAGCGCCGTCCCCGCGCACAGGTCGGGCAGCCACTTCTCCTTTTGCTCCTGCGAACCGAAGCGGTAGATCGGCATCGCGCCGAGGGAAACGCCGGCCTCCAGGGTGATCGCCACCGACGAATCGACCCGGGCCAGTTCCTCCAACGCCAGGCACAGCGCGAAGTAGTCGCCGCCCATGCCGCCGAACTCCTCGGGGAACGGGAGCCCGAACAGGCCCATCTCCCCCATCTTCGCGACGATGGCGTACGGGAACTCTTCCTTCTCGTACAGCTCGCCGATCACCGGCGCGACTTCGGCGTGCGCGAAGTCCTCGACGGTCTTGCGGAGGGCCTCGTACTCCTCGTCCAGGCGGAAGTCGATCACTGCTGCTCCTCGTGGGGCTTCACTACGGCAAGGGTTTCGTCGAGCGCGACCTGCTGGCCGGCCCGGACGGGGAGTTCGCTGACCACGCCGTCGATCGGCGCGGTGACCGTGTGCTCCATCTTCATCGCTTCGACGACCAGCAACGGCGTTCCGGCCTTCACGACGTCTCCTGCGGCGACCTTCACCACGAGCACCGTGCCCGGCATCGGGCTGGTGACCGGGCCCGCCCCGGCGGCCTCGCCGCGCGACGCGAGCACGAACTCCTGCTCCCCGAACGGGAAGCTGAGCCCGTCCCGCGCCAGCCAGACCGTCCGGTCCGGACCGCAGGCCTGGCGGTAGCGGTGGAAGCCGCCCGCGTGCCGGATCTCCAGGACGTCGCCGTCGCGCCGGGCCGACACCCGGACCGGCTCACCCTCGTCGACGAACACCGTCGCCGCGGCGGGCGTGCCCTGCACGCGGACCACCGCGCGGGCGGCGCCGGACTTCAGCCGGAACGTCACCCCGCCGGAGCCCCCCATCCGCCAGCCGTCCGGCACGTCCCACGGGTCCACCACGGGCCCGGACGGCTGCAGTTCCAGGAAGCGGTCCAGCGCGGCCGCGACGAAGAACTCCGGGGGCACGTCCGGGGAAACCAGCTCCGACAGCCGCCGGTCGACCAGCTCGGTGTCGAGCCGGCCCGCGCGGACGTCGGCGTCGGCCAGCAGCCCGCGCAGGAACGCCGTGTTGGTGCCGATGCCGAGCAACGCCGTATCGGCCAGCGCCAGGTCGAGCCGGTGCAGCGCCGCCGCGCGGTCCGGACCCCAGGCGATGACCTTGGCCAGCATCGGGTCGTAGTTCGAGCCGACGACCGCGCCCGGCGTCATCCACGAGTCGACGCGGACACCGTCGCCGGACGGCTCGTGCACCGCCAGCACCGTGCCACCGGTCGGGATGAAGCCGCGCGCCGGGTCCTCGGCGTACACGCGCGCCTCGACGGCGTGGCCGTTCAACACCACGTCGTCCTGCGTGACGGTGAGGCGTTCCCCCGCCGCCACCCGGACCTGCCACTCGACGAGGTCGAGGCCGGTGACCAGCTCGGTGACGGGGTGCTCGACCTGCAGCCGGGTGTTCATCTCCATGAAGAAGAACTCGTCCGGGTTCTTCGCCGACATGATGAACTCGACGGTCCCGGCACCGACGTACCCGACCGAGCGCGCGGCTTCGGCCGCCGCCGAGCCCATCTTCTCGCGAGTGACGTCGTCGAGCAGCACCGACGGCGCTTCTTCGATGATCTTCTGGTGCCGCCGCTGCAGGCTGCACTCGCGCTCGCCGAGGTGGATGACGTTGCCGTGCTTGTCCGCCATGACCTGGATCTCGATGTGCCGCGGGGTCGTGACGAACCGCTCCATCAGCAGCGTGTCGTCGCCGAAGGACCCCTTGGCCTCGCGCCGCGCGGACTCGATCGCCGCGTCCAGCTCCTCGGGCGCGTGCACCAGCCGCATGCCCTTGCCGCCACCACCGGCGGACGGCTTGAGCAGCAGCGGGTACCCGACTTTCGCAGCCGCCGAAGCGAAGTCGCCGTCCGGGATGTCCACATCGGACGCGCCGGGCACGACCGGGACCCCGGCCTTCGACACCGTCGCCTTGGCGCGGATCTTGTCGCCCATGGCTTCGATCGCGGCCACCGGCGGGCCGATGAACACCAGCCCAGCTTCCTCGCAGGCCCGTGCGAACTCGGCGTTCTCGGCCAGGAAGCCGTACCCCGGGTGCACGGCCTGCGCACCCGAAGACACGGCAGCGTCCACAATGGCCGGGATGTTCAAGTAACTGCGAGCCGCCTCGGCCGGGCCGATGCGCACCGCCGTGTGCGCCTCCCGGACGTGCCGCGCGTCGGCGTCCGCGTCGCTGTACACGGCGACCGCGCGGATGCCCAGCGCCCGCAGCGTGCGGATGACCCGGACCGCGATCTCGCCCCGGTTCGCGACCAACACTGAGTCGAACATGCCCCTCACATCCGGAAGACGCCGTAGTTGACCTCGGACAGCGGCGCGTTGGCCGCGGCCGAGAGGGCGAGGCCGAGCACCGTGCGGGTGTCCGCCGGGTCGATGACGCCGTCGTCCCACAGCCGCGCGGTGGAGTAGTACGGGCTGCCCTGCGCCTCGTACTGCTCGCGGATCGGGTCCTTGAACGCCTCTTCGTCCTCTGTGGACCACTCGCCGCCGCGGGCCTCGATCGAGTCGCGGCGGACCGTCGACAGCACCGAGGCCGCCTGCTCGCCGCCCATCACCGAGATCCGCGCGTTCGGCCACATCCACAGGAACCGCGGCGAGTACGCCCGGCCGCACATCGAGTAGTTGCCCGCCCCGAACGAGCCGCCGATCACGACGGTCAACTTCGGCACCCGCGCGCACGCCACCGCGGTGACCATCTTCGCGCCGTGCTTGGCGATGCCGCCGGCCTCGTACGCGCGCCCGACCATGAAGCCGGTGATGTTCTGCAGGAACAGCAGCGGGATCGAGCGCTTGTCGCACAGCTCGATGAAGTGCGCGCCCTTCATCGCCGACTCGGCGAAGAGCACGCCGTTGTTCGCGATGATGCCGACCGGGTGGCCGTGGATCCGGGCGAAGCCGGTCACCAGCGTCGACCCGTACTCCTTCTTGAACTCGGCGAACCGGCTGCCGTCGACGATCCGGGCGATCACCTCGCGTACGTCATACGGCACGCGCGGGTCGGTCGGCACGACGCCGTACAGCTCGGCCGGGTCCACCGCGGGCTCCTCGGTCGGCCGGACGTCCCACGGCCGCGGGGCGCGCGGACCCAAAGTCGACACGATCGAGCGAACGATCCGCAGCGCGTGGGCGTCGTCGTCGGCCAGGTGGTCGGTGACGCCGGACTGGCGGGCGTGGACGTCGCCGCCGCCCAGCTCCTCGGCCGTCACGACCTCACCGGTCGCCGCCTTCACCAGCGGCGGGCCGCCGAGGAAGATCGTGCCCTGGTTCCGGACGATCACGGCTTCGTCGCTCATCGCCGGGACGTACGCGCCGCCGGCGGTGCAGGAGCCGAGCACGGCGGCGATCTGCGGGATGCCGCGCGCGGACATCGTCGCCTGGTTGTAGAAGATCCGGCCGAAGTGTTCACGATCCGGGAAGACCTCGTCCTGCCGGGGCAGGAACGCGCCGCCGGAGTCCACCAGGTAGACGCACGGCAGGTTGTTGTGCAGCGCGACCTCCTGGGCGCGCAGGTGCTTCTTCACCGTCATCGGGTAGTAGGTGCCGCCCTTGACGGTGGCGTCGTTGGCGACGACCACGCACTCCCGGCCCGAAACGCGCCCGACGCCGGTGATGATGCCGGCCGAGGGTGCCTCGTCGTCGTAGAGCCCGTTCGCCGCCAGCGGGGACAGTTCGAGGAACGGCGAACCCGGGTCGAGCAGCGTGTCGACGCGGTCGCGGGGCAGCAGCTTGCCGCGTTCGACGTGCCGGGTGCGAGCCTTCTCCGGGCCGCCCAGCCGGGCGCTCGCCAAGCGTTTGCGGAGGTCTTCCACCAGCTCCGCGTGGGAGGTGGCGTTGCGGGCGTAGGCCTCGCTGTCCGGGGCAGCCGTAGTCCCCAGTGCCGGCGTGTCCATGGGCTCCCTCGAAGTTAGCGGTCGTTAACCTCTGCCTCGATGTTAGCGACCGCTAACGTGGGTGTCCAGTCGCCGGCGCGCGGAAGGGGTCACCCCGGCGGACCGGGGTGACCCGCACGGATCCGGCTCAGCCGATCGCCGCCTGCAGCGGGGCGTAGTAGCCGCCCGACTGCCCGGCGACGGTCGGGTGGTAGGACTCGATCACCGGCCAGGTCAGGCTGTGCAGGTAATCGCCGGCCGACGAGCAGATGTTGTGCCCGACGAACGACGGCCGCACGTCGACGAAGGTCGCGCCCGCCGAGCCGGCCCGCGACTGGATCACCGACGCGAGCGCGTCGGCGCCCGAGTTGATCGCCGTGCGCTTGGTGTCGCTCAACCCGACCCAGCAGGAGCCGGGCACGGTGTAGAAGCGCGGGTAGGACAGGACGACGAGCCGGGCGCCCGGCGCCTTGGCCTTGATCGCGTTGTAGGTGTTGGTCAGCAGCGCCGGCAACGTGTTGTTCACGTACGTCTTGGCGGTGTCGACCCGGTTCACGCAGTCGGAGTCACTGCCCAGGGTGCAGGTGGTGATCACGTCGCTGAACCCGGCGTCGTTCCCGCCGACGGTCACCGTGACGAGCGTGGCCGACGAGGGGATCGAGTTCGCCTGGTTGATCACGTCCCCGGTCTTCGCCCCCGAGCAGGCGAGGAACGTGAACGAGGTGCCGCTGTGGGCGTTGGCCCACAGTTGCGGGTAGGCCTTGGAGCTGCGGTAACAGCTCCCGGAACTGCCGTAGCTGCCGGCCCCGACCCCGGAGGAGTAGGAGTCGCCGAGCGCGGCGTAGACGGTCCCGGCGGCGTGGGCGAGGCCCGTGACGCCGAGAGTGGCAAGGACGACGGCCCCCAGGGCCGTGCTCAACCGTAGGAGGGATCGCCGGAAATTACGGGTGGGAACAGCCATGGGTCACTCCTTTGTGACAGGGCCGACCCAAATAGGACAGCAGGTGGAAGGCTGGCAAGGAACCCCTCGTTACCGGTAGGTACCCACTCGGCCCACACCGGAAGTGTGAAACGTCGGCGATCGGCTGACTGCCGTTCCCCGCGACGCAAGATTCACCCCGCGCCCTTGACACGGTGACCGCGATCGCTAACCTCGTCTGGGAGCGCTCCCAGAACGACGTTTCGCTCAAAGGAGAGCAGATGACGCAGCTGAGAAAGGCGTTCGGCCTGCTGGCCGCGGCCGTGGTGACCGCGAGCGGCCTGGTCGCCTTCGGCGCGACCGGCCAGGTCGCGGCGGCGGCCGGCGGTACGGGCACCGGGTACCTGCACACCAGCGGCAACAAGATCCTGGACAGCACGGGGGCGACGGTCCGGCTGACCGGCATCAACTGGTTCGGGATGGAGACCGACAACAGAACCTTCCACGGCCTGTGGTCCAGCCGCACCTGGCGCCAGCAGCTCGACCAGATGGCGCAGCTGGGCTACAACACCCTGCGCGTGCCGTTCTCCGACGACGCGCTGAAACCCGGCGCCACGGCCACCGGGATCAACGACTACACCAACCCCGACCTGATCGGGCTGTCCCCGCTGCAGATCCTCGACAAGGTGATCGGCTACGCGGGGACGAAGGGGATGCGCGTCATCCTCGACCGGCACCGGCCGACCAGCGCGGGGCAGACCGCGCTCTGGTACACCGCCGGCGTCCCGGAAAGCACCTGGATCAACGACTGGAAGACGCTCGCCCAGCACTACGCGGGCAACACCACGGTCATCGGCGCGGACCTGCACAACGAGCCGCACGCCGAGGGCACCAACCCGGCCGCGACCGGCGCGTGCTGGGGCTGCGGCGACACCGCCCGCGACTGGCGGCTGGCCGCCGAGCGCGCCGGCAACGCGATTCTCGGCGTGCAGCCGAACTGGCTGATCTTCGTCGAGGGCGTGAGCTGCCCCAGCGGCGGCCTGTCGAACGTGTGGGACGGCGACCCGTCCAACGACGAGGACTGCGGCTGGTGGGGCGGGAACCTGTCGAAGGCGGGCGAGTTCCCGGTGCGCCTGTCCGTGCCCGGCCGGCTGGTGTACTCCCCGCACGAGTACGCCACCTCGGTCTACAACCAGCCGTGGTTCAGCGCCCCCGACTACCCGGCGAACCTGACCGCGATCTGGGACCACTACTGGGGTTACCTGTACAAGCAGAACATCGCGCCGCTGATGATGGGCGAGTTCGGCACCACGCTGGCGAACCCGGTCGACAAGGTGTGGCTGGAAAAGCTGATGGCCTACACCGGCACGGGCGTCAACGGCATTTCGTTCACCTACTGGTCGTGGAACCCCAACTCCGGGGACACCGGCGGCATCCTCAACGACGACTGGACCACGGTCAACCAGGCGAAGCAGAGCATCCTCCAGCCCTACCTCATCCCGCCCGCCGGCGGCGGCACCGACCCGACGTCGACCACCCCGACGACCACGACGAGCGGCGGCGGCACCGGCGGGTGCACGACGGCGTGGAAACTGGACAATTCCTGGCAGGGCGGATTCCAGGGCACGCTGACCGTCACCAACACCGCGACGAGCGCCGCCAATCCGTGGACGGTCGTGTTCACCCTGCCCGCCGGGGCCACCGTCGCCAGCGGCTGGAACGGCACCTTCACCCAGTCGGGCACCACGGTGACGGTGAGCGCGCCGTCCTACAGCCCGTCCCTGGGCGCGGGAGCGGCGGTGTCGCTCGGTTTCACCGCCAACGGCCCGTCGGGCGCGCCTTCGGCCGTCAAGCTGGGCGCGGCGGCCTGCACCGCGTGACCGGCCCCTGGCTGCGGTGCACTGAGGGCACCGCAGCCAGGGCCGGGGCGCGGTGACGTTAGCGCTCGCTAACCTGCCGCTCTAAACTGACCGGATGCCGGCCAACCCCACCCCTCTCGTGAACGGCGAGAAGGCGAGCAGGCGCGAACAGATCCTGTCCGCGGCCGCCGAGCTGTTCGCCCATCACGGCTTCCACGGTGTCGGCATCGACGACATCGGCGCCGCGGTCGGCATCTCCGGGCCGGGGCTCTACCGGCACTTCCGCAGCAAGGACGCGATCCTCGGCGAGATGCTGAACTCGATCAGCCGCTACCTGCTCGACGGCGGCACGGCGCGGGCCGCCCGGCCGGGCGAGCCCGACGACACGCTGACCGGCCTGGTGCGCTTCCACGTCGATTTCGCGCTCGCGCACCCGGCGTTGATCACCGTTCAAGAGCGCAACCTCGCCAACCTCACCGACGCCGACCGCAAGCAGGTGCGCGCGCTCCAGCGCCAGTACGTCGAAGTGTGGGTGCGGGTGATCCGCGAAGCCGTGCCGGACCTGGGAGAACGGCAGGCGCGGTCGGCGGCACACGCCGTGTTCGGACTGATCAACTCGACCCCGTACAACCGCCATCTCGGTGACGACGAACTCGCCGAACTGCTCTGCCGGCTCGCGCTGGGTGCCCTTCGCGCGGCCGGATGACCCTCGGCGGATCAAGGTATCCCCACGAGCGCCGTGGTGGTGTTTGATGGGGCACGTGGACCCCGATTGGAGCGAGCAGGAGCGCCGGCTCGTCGAGAAGGCTCAGCGCGCGTTGACCGCGCTGAGCCTCGGCGACGACGCCGAAGCGCTGGGCGAGGTCGCCCCGTCGGCCGCCGAGCCGCAGGCCCGCGCGGACGAGACGAAGGCCCTCATGCTGCTGCTCTTCGGCGAGTGCAGCGCGATGGTCTCCACGCTCGGCGACGGCGGCAGCGCGCCGGTGAAGGTCCAGGTGTTCGACGAGGACGGCGAAGAGGTCTCGATCGACCAAGCCGACCCGCCGGTGCGGACCGCGGTCCGGACGCTGCTCGCGGAGGTCCACGGCAACACCGAAGCCGCGCAGGAGCAGGTCGAGATCGCCCTCGCCAACGCGGCCCCGGACGAGGTCGACAGCCTCGTCCTGCAGGCGCTGCGCTGGACCATCCGGCTGTCGGTGGAGTGCCTGGACCGCGACCTCCCGGTAGCCCCCTGGATCTCCGAGGCCGTCTCCGACTAGAGGCCGAGCAACTGCTTCACCAGGGCCGCGATCTGGCCGGTTTCGATGAGGAACGAGTCGTGCCCGTACGGCGACGTCACCACCGACGGCTCCGGCGCGCCCGGGATGCCCGCCGCGATCTCCGCCGACTGGTACAGCGGGTAGAGCCGGTCGCTGTCGACGCCGGCGATCACCGCCCGCGCCGTCACCCGGCCCAGTGCGGCCGCCACGCCGCCGCGGCCGCGGCCGATGTCGTGGGTGTTCATCGACTCCGTCAGCACCAGGTAGCTGTTGGCGTCGAAGCGGCGCGCCAGCTTGGCCGCGTGGTGGTCCAAATAGGACTCGACGGCGAACCGGCCGCCGCGCAGCGGATCTTCGCCCTCCTGCGGCGAACGGCCGAACCGCTCGGCCAGCTCCGGCTCGCTGCGGTAGGTGACGTGCGCGATCCGCCGGGCGATGCCGAGCCCGCGAACCGGCCCGTCCACGGCCGAGTAGTAGTCGCCGCCGTGGAAGAACGGGTCACTGCGGATCGCGTGCAGCTGCGGTGCGGCCCAGGCGATCTGCTCGGCCGACGCCCGCGCGGTCGACGCCAGGACCAGCACCGACGCCACCCGCGAGGGCAGCGTCACCGCCCACTCCAGCGCCCGCATCCCGCCCATCGACCCGCCGACGACGGCCGCCCAGCGCGCCACCCCCAGCGCGTCCGCCAGCGCCGCTTCGGCCGCGACCTGGTCCCGCACCGTCACCACCGGGAACCGGCTGCCCCACGGCCGCCCATCGGGTGAAAGCGACGACGGCCCGGTCGAGCCCTGGCAGCCGCCCAGCACGTTCGGGACCACGACGAAGAACTCGTTCGTGTCCACCGCCTTGCCCGGCCCGATCAGCCCGTCCCACCAGCCCGCGCTCGGGTGCCCCGGTCCGGCGGGCCCGGCCGCGTGGCTGTCGCCGGTCAGCGCGTGCTCGACGAGGATCGCGTTGGACGCGTCGGAGTTCAGCGTCCCCCACGTCTCGTAGGCGAGCGTGAACGAAGGCAGCACGCCACCGGCCTCGAGCGCGAGC
Organism: Amycolatopsis plumensis; assembly: GCF_042652605.1. NCBI lineage: Bacteria > Bacillati > Actinomycetota > Actinomycetes > Pseudonocardiales > Pseudonocardiaceae > Amycolatopsis > Amycolatopsis plumensis. Next base: position 1,319,634 of record NZ_JBHSJY010000001.1, read on the forward strand.
GCGCCCGGGCCGGTGACGAACTTCCGGCGGCCCGGCGGGTCACCGACCCGCCAGGCGCCGGTCACCGTCACAGTTCCGCCTTGGCCGCCCGGAATCCGGCCTCGAGGTCGGCCTTGAGGTCCTCGATGCCCTCCAGCCCGACGGCCAGCCGGACCAGCCCCGGCGTGACACCGCTGGAGAGCTGCTCCTCCGGGTTCAGCTGGCTGTGCGTGGTCGACGCCGGGTGCACGATCAGGCTGCGGACGTCACCGATGTTCACCAGCTGGCTGTGCAGCTCGGTGCCGTCGACGAACTTCCGGCCCGCCTCCACGCCGCCGCGCAGGTCGAACGACAGGACCGCGCCCGCGCCGCGCGGCAGGTACTTCTGCGCGTTGGCGTGGTGCGGGCTCGACGGCAGGCCGGCGTAGTACACCTTTTCGACCTCGTCGCGCTGCTCCAGCCACTCGGCCAGCGCCTGCGCGTTCGAGACGTGCCGCTCGAGGCGCAGCGACAGCGTCTCGATGCCCTGCAGGATGAGGAAGCTGTTCAGCGGCGAGATCGCCGCGCCGGTGTCCCGCAGGATCTGGACGCGCGCCTTCGCCGCGTACGCGCCCGGGCCGAGCGCCTCCCAGTACTTGAGGCCGTGGTAGCTGGGGTCCGGCTCGTTGAAGCCCGGGAACTTCTCGGGGTTCTTGCCGAAGTCGAACGTGCCGCCGTCGACCAGCACGCCGGCCACCGTGGTCCCGTGGCCGCCGAGGTACTTCGTCGCGGAGTGCACGACGACGTCGGCGCCGTGCTCGATCGGGCGCAGCAGGTACGGCGTCGGCACGGTGTTGTCGACGACGAGCGGGACGCCGGCCTCGTGCGCGACGTCGGCGACACCGCGGATGTCGAGGACGTTGCTGCCCGGGTTGGCCAGCGTCTCGGCGAAGAACAGCTTCGTGTTCGGCCGGACGGCGGCGCGCCACTGCTCCAGGTCGTCCTGGTCCTCGATGAAGGTGACCTCGACGCCGAGCTTCGGCAGCGTGTAGTGGAAGAGGTTGTAGGTCCCGCCGTAGAGCGACGGGCTCGAGACGAAGTGGTCGCCCGCGCCCGCGAGGTTCAGGATCGCCGCCGTGGTCGCGGCCGAGCCGGACGCGAACGCCAGCGCCGCGACCCCGCCTTCGAGGGCGGCGAGCCGCTGCTCCAGCACGTCCTGGGTGGGGTTCATGATCCGCGTGTAGATGTTGCCGGGCTCGGCGAGGCTGAACAGGTCGGCGCCGTGCTGGCTGTCCCGGAAGACGTACGACGTCGTCTGGTAGATCGGCGTCGCTCGTGCCCCGGTGGCCGGGTCCGGCGCGGCGCCCGCGTGGATCTGCTTGGTCTCGAAGGACCACGCCGAAGTCTCGGTCATCGGTTTCTCCTTGCGGCTCAAGGGTTCGCGGAAGGGCTGCCGGGACGAAGCTACTTGCGCCGAACGGCCTACCCAACCCGTCCCAGCTCCTGGGAGCCGACTTGCCTTGCCAACCAAGTCTCTCTGTGTCTAAGATATCTACAAGGGAGATTCACAGGCAGGGAGATAGTTGTGGCGGAGCGGGTGCAGGTGCTGGTCGTGGGGGCCGGGCTGGGCGGGCTGTCGGCGTCGCTGTTCCTGGCGCAGGCCGGGGTGGACGTGCTGGCCGTCGAGCGGCACGCGGGGACGTCGGTCCATTCGCGCGCCGCCGGGCAGAGCTGGCGGACCATGGAGTTGTTCCACTGGGCGGGAATCGACCGCGAAGTGCTCGCGGCGAGCCCGCGGGCGTCGCAGGGGCTGCGGATCACCGTCGCGACCAGCCTGGCCGGCCGGGTGCTGCACCGGCTCGTCCAGGACGGCAGCGAGTTCGACGTCTCGGCGTCGACGACCCTGCCCGCGGGCATGGCGGGCCAGGACGTCGTGGAGCCGATCCTGCTGGCGCACGCGGAAAAGGCGGGCGCGCGGGTGCGGTTCCGGACCGAGCTGACCGGCCTGGAACCGGACGACGACGGCGTCACCGCGACGCTGCGCCACCGGGATTCCGGCGAGGAAACCGTGGTGCGCGCGGACTACGTCGTGGCCGCCGACGGCGGGCGCAGCGGGATCCGGCAGCGGCTGGGCATCGGGACCACGGGGATGGACGCGCTGAGCCACTGCCTCGGCGTGGTGTTCGACGCGGACCTCGGCGACCGCGTCCAGTCCGGCGTGTCCGACCTGTTCTACCTGCAGCACCCGGACTTCACCGCCGGGTTCGTCAACACGGACGTGCCGAACCGGTACGTGTTCGCGCCGGACTACTTCCCCGAGCGCGGCGAACGCCCGGCCGACTTCACCCACGACCGGCTGGTCGCGATGATCCGCGCCGCCACCGACCTGCCGGACCTGGAGCCGGAGATCGTCTGGACGGGCTCGTGGGAGGTCGCCGCGCGGCTCGCCGACCGGTTCCGCGCCGGGCGCGTGTTCCTGGTCGGCGACGCGGCGAAGGTGACCCCGCCGACCGGCGGGATGGGCGGCAACACGGCGGTCGGCGACGCCGCGGACATCGCGTGGAAGCTCGCCGCGGTGCTGCGCGGCGAAGCGGGCCCGGCGCTGCTCGACACCTACGAAGCCGAGCGGCGGCCGATCGCGCGGATGGTCATCGACACGTCGCTGCACAACATGAAGCAGCGCATGCACCCCGATCTCGACGTCTCCGGGCTGACGAAGGCCGAGGACCAGCTGGCGATCACGCTCGGCTTCCGCTACCGCTCGACGGCGGTCCTCTCGGAGGAGCCGGACGACGGCGAGCGCGTCGAGGACGTCCAGGCGCCGACCGGACGGCCCGGCTTCCGGGCGCCCGGCCTGAAGTCCACTGTGGACCTGCTCGGGCATTCGTGGGTGCTGCTGTGCGCGGGCGACGGTTCGCGGTGGCGGCCCGCCGCGGCGGACATCGCGGCGGAGCTGGGCGTCCGCCTCGACTGCCACGTGGTCGAGGACGACGTTTTCGCGGCACGCTACGGGCTTTCGGAAGGCGGCGCTTCGCTGGTGCGTCCCGACGGGATCGTCGCGTGGCGATCCCGCGAGCCGGCCGAGGACCCGGCCGGCGAGCTGTGGCGGGTCCTGACGGCGGTGCTCTCGCGCTAGTCACCGCTCAGCGCCTGCCGAGCGCCCAGTGTTCATCTGGGGCTTCGCCCCAGGCCGGGGGCTTCGCCACCCGGAACACCCTAAACCCAAAGTGGAAGGTCGCCGGGCCCTCCGGCTCCTCTTCGCGCGGCACGTGCAGCACCGAGTAGAACGTCGTCACGGCCGCGAAACTGCCGTCCGGAAAGGACAGTCCGGTCATGTCGCCGCGCCGGAACCGCGCGCCGGGGACGTTCCGCCGCGCCAGTGCCAGTTGTGCCTCGGAGAGGTCGACGCCGAGGACGTCGTGCCGTTCGGCGAGCGCCGCGGTGCTCGGCACCCCGGCGCCGCAGCCGAGGTCGAGCACCGGGGCGCCGTCGTCGAGGCGGCCGGTCAGCTCCGCGGCGAACCGCCGCCGCGGATCGTCCGGGATCCGCGCGCTCCACTCGAGGTACCGCTGGGCGATCCGGTCGTAACCGCTTTCCACGACCCGCCGGGCTTCACTCACCGCACCGACCCTACCGAGCCGTCCACGGGTTTCTCGGCGAGAATGCTCGGGTGGTTTCGGTGCGCAGCGTGGTCGACCGGGTGGGGCCGACGCTGCTGCACGCGCTCCAGGTGCCCGAAGACTCGCCCGCGGTCGCCGACGTCGTCATCGCCGAGCCCGGCGGCACCCTCACCCTGTCCGCGGGCGACCTGGTGCTCGGGGTCGCCACGACCGGCCCCGAAGATGCCGCCGAGCTGGTGAAGCAGAGCGCCGCGCAGGGCGCCGCCGCCGTGCTGCTCAAGCCGCCGCTGGCCGCGAAACCGGCGGTGAAGCGGGCCGCGAAGGCCAGCGGGATCGCGCTGATCCAGGTGCACGCGGCGACGTCGTGGGCGCAGCTGGTCTGGCTGCTGCGGACCGTCCTCGACGCCCTCGCCGACGAGTCCGAGGACCTCGACCCCGGTTCCGGTGACCTCTTCCGGCTGGCCGACGCCGTCGCGAGCGTCGTCGACGCGCCGGTGACCATCGAGGACACCAACTCGCGCGTGCTCGCCTACTCCGCGCGCCAGGACCTGACCGACCCCGCGCGCGTCGCCACGATCATGGGGCGGCGCATCCCCGACGACGTGCTCGCGCGGTTCCGGTCGCGCGGGGTGTTCCGCGAGCTGTCCCGCGGCCGGCAGACGATCTTCGTCCCGGCCCAGCGCGACGGCACGCTGCCGCGGCTGATCGTGCCGATCCGGATGGGCGGCGAGCTGCTCGGGTCGATGTGGGCGGTGGTCGCCGGGCCGGTGTCGGACGAGCGCGCGGCCGCCTTCGCCGACGCCGCCCCGGTCGTCGCGCTGCACCTGCTGCGGCGCCGCGCGCACACCGACGCGCAGCGCCGCGCGTCCGCCGAGCTGCTGCGCGCGGTGCTCGAAGGCAACGCGAACCCGCGCAAGGCGATGGCGGAGCTGGACCTGTCCGACGAGCCGCACCGGGTGGTCGTCATCGAGGTCACCGGCGGCGACGGCCGGGACGCCGAAGGGCTGCGGCTCGCCCTGCTCGAGCGGATTTCGCAGGGCATCGGCAGCCGCCCGGTGGCGACCGAGCTCGGCGGGCTGCTCTACGCCGTGGTGCCGGACCGCCCCGGGCCGGGCGGCTGGGCCGAGCTGCGGCAGGCACTGGCCGCGCAACCGGCGTCCCGGCGCGGCGGGGCCCCGCGCGCGGCGGCGGGCTCCCCCGGCGGGATCGGCGACCTCTCGGCGTCGCGCGCGCAGGCCGACGAAGCCCTCGGCCTGCTGCGCGCCGAAATCCTCACCGAGCGCGTGATCGCCTTCGACGAGGCCTGGACGGCGCTGACGCTGCACCGCGGCGCGACGGCGGCGTCCGCGGCGCGCGTCGCCGAGCTCGGCCCGCTGCGCACCCTGCGCGCGCACGACGAAACGGGCAAGGCCGGCTACGTCGAAACGCTTTACGAATGGCTGCGGCACCCGGGCGACCCGCGAGCGGCGGCGCGGGAGCTGCGGATCCACCCGAACACCCTGCGGTACCGGATGCGGAAGCTCCTGGAGCTGGTGCCGCTGGACCTCGACGACCCCGACGTCCGGCTGGCGCTGCTGACCCAGCTCGTCGCCTTGCGCTGGAGCTGATGGGCCATTCGGCCCAACGGAGGACTCATGCGTTAGGCCGCATGGATCGCGCCGATGGTACGGATTGTCTTTTCCAGCCGAAAGATGGTGGATAACGAAGATCGCGTGCCGCATTTTCTCCTCACCACCCCGGGTAGCCGGGTCGTTGCCAGAGGAGTTCCTCCATGAGCAGTTCGGAGCGGTTCGCTAAGGCCATCAAGCTGGGTGCGGTGTCCGCGCTCTCCCTGGTCGCCCTGGTCGTCCCGGCCGCAGGAGCCGGAAGCGCCGTCGCGGCGCCGAGCGGCGACTGCTTCACCCCCACCACGCCGCGGACCGCAGCAAGGACGGCCACGCCGACACGGTGTCCCCGGCCGAGGCGGCCCGCATCGAGGCGGACATGCAGAGCAAGCTGGCCGGCAAGCGCACGGCGCTGTCCGCCCAGGCGGCCGCGGTGTCGATCCCGGTGTACTTCCACGTGATCACCAGCGGCTCGGCCGGCAACCTGCCGTCGACGACGATCAGCAAGCAGATCTCGGTCCTGAACAGCGCCTACGCGTCGAGCGGCTTCAGCTTCTCGCTGGTCAGCACCGACTACACGAACAACTCGACCTGGTACAACGGCATCACCGACGGCACCTCGGCCGAGCGCAACATGAAGAACGCGCTGCGCAAGGGCGGCGCGAACGCGCTGAACATCTACACGGCCAAACTCGGCGACGACCTGCTCGGCTGGGCGACGTTCCCGTCCAACTACAAGTCGCAGCCGAAGCTGGACGGCGTGGTCATCCTCGACGAGTCCCTCCCGGGCCGCTCGGCGACGAACTACAACGAGGGCGACACGGCAACGCACGAGGTCGGCCACTGGATGGGCGTGTACCACACGTTCCAGGGCGGCTGCTCCGGTTCGGGCGACTACGTGTCGGACACCCCGGCCGAAGCCACGGCGACGTCGGGCTGCCCGGCGAGCAAGGACACCTGCTCGTCGGCGGGCGTGGACCCGGTGCACAACTTCATGGACTACAGCTACGACAGCTGCATGTACGAGTTCACCGCGGGGCAGACCTCGCGGATGAAGAGCGCGTGGTCGGCGTACCGCGCCTGAGTTGTCCGTCTTCCCGCGGCGGAACCCGTGAAGGCCTTCTCTCTCTTGAGGGGGCCTTCACGGCTTTCCGCTGCGTGGTGACTCGCTGTCGTCTTAGGGTCTGCTTCCGCTCGGTGGACCTGCCGATTTGGGGTTTCCCGACCACGGCAGGCCCGCCCCCAGGACGGGCCTGCCGCCGCACTCGCCCCCCGGTCACGCCCAGCCCGCCCCGCGACGACGATCCCCATCCGCATTCCCGAGCCAAGGCCCTTTCCCGCTGCACCGACCACGGCCACCCGCCCCGCCGACGGCGACCCTCGTCCACATTCCCGGGCCGAGGCTCTTCCCCATCCGCTGCACCGACCACGGCCAGCCCGCCCGCGACGGCGCCCCTCGTTCGCATTCCCGAGCCGAGGCCCCTCCCCATCCGCTGCACCGACCACGGCCAGCCCGCCCGCGACCGCGACCCTCGTCCACATTCCCGAGCCGAGGCCCCTCCCCATCCGACTGCGCCGACCCGGCTGTCCCGGCCGCCCCGGCTGTCCACAAACTCCGCCGCCTGTGGACAACCGCGACCCCAGCCCCTCGAATCGGCAGAACCGTCGGCACCGGGCGATAGACTGAGCGGGGCTCGTCCCCCAGGGATGGGTGGGGCGCGATGTCAGGCCCGGCCGCCCGGAAAACCCGCCTCGTAGCTCAGGTCCTTCATCACCAGCCGCGAAGGCCGCAGGTGAATCCAGACCGCCTCGACATCCCCGTGCAGGTACTCACGAAACCGCGGATCCCACCGCCCCTCATCACCCCCCAGGTACCGCACCAGCTTCCGCCGCCCCCGCGCCACGTCGAAGGGCCGCAGCTCCGCCTCCCCACGAGCCAGCACCTGCACGACTTCCCCGGTGGCGAGCTCGCACACATCCACCGTCAAGGCGATCCGCGGCCGCGCGCGAACGAGCCCCGGCAAGCGGGACCACGGCCCGCTGAGGATCCAGAACGCGCCGTCCTCCCACAGGTACCAGGTGGGCCGGACCGTCGGCCCGTCCGTCGCCACCCGCGCCGTGAGGGGGCGGGCCAGGAAGGCGTCGATCATACGACCAGCAACGTCTTCCCCACCGTCGCGCGCGACTCGATCGCCGCGTGGGCGTCCGCCGCCTTCTCCAGCGGGAAACGCTGGCCGATCACCGGCACCAGGCTCCCCGAAGCGGCCGCGGCCAGCGCGGACTCCGTGAACGACCGCATCTGCGCCGGTGACCCGATCGAGCGCACGAGCGAGACCCCGCGGGCCGCAGCGTCCTCTTCGGACACTTCGGCCCACGAACCCCCGGCCAGCCCGTACACCGCCATCCGCCCGCCCGGGCGCAGCAGCCCGAACGCCGCCGTGCCGATCGGCCCGCCCACGCCGTCGAACACGACGTCCACCGGGTCCACCGAAGCCGTCCAGTCCGGCCGCAGGTAATCGACCACCGCGTCCGCCCCCAGCACGCGTGCCACCTTCGCCGGCCCGCCCGCCGCGCCGATCACCGTGGCTCCCGCCGCCTTCGCCAGCTGGACCAGGAGGCCGCCGACGCCACCCGCCGCCGCCTCGACCAGGACTCGATCGCCCGGGCGCACGCTGGTCGCATGCACCAAGCCGGTCGCCGTCCGGCCGTCCGCGAGGAGCGCCACCGCCGCGTCGAGCGCCAGCGCGGGCGGCACCTCGAACACCGCCGCCGCGTCCACCGCGACGCGCTCGGCGTACCCGCCCGAGCCGCCCGTCGACGTGACCACCCGCTGCCCGGCCAGCCCCGGGTCCACCCCGGTGCCGACCGCGCTGATCACGCCGCCGACGCCGTTGCCCGGGATCACCGGCAGCGCCGCCCGGAACGGCCCCGGCGCCCCCGCCCGGAACTGCGTCTCGACGAACGTGGTGTTCGCGAACGCCACCTCGACCAGCACCTGCCCCGGCCCGGGCACCGGGTCCGGCGCCTCCCCCGGGATGAGGACTTCCGGACCACCGAACTCTCTCAACCACACCGCTCGCATGCCCCAACGCTGCAACTTCAAGTGAAGTCGAGGTCAAGGGCCTTGTCCGGACAGCACCACGAATACCGCTCAGAACTGTCCGGACAGCACGATGACACCGCCGTCCGGGTGGTTCACCGTGAGTGGCAACACCGCACCGATTCCGGACGCAGACCGACCCAGGAGGCCGACCGTGCGTATCGCCGTTCCCCGTGAGATCAAGAAGCACGAATACCGGGTCGCGCTGACCCCGGCCGGGGTGCACGAGCTGGCCGGCCGCGGGCACGACGTCTTCGTCGAGACCGGCGCCGGGGTGGGTTCGTCCATCACCGACGAGGAGTACGTCGCCGCCGGCGCGAAGATCCTCGCCACCGCCGACGAGACCTGGGCCGAGGGCGAGCTCGTCCTCAAGGTCAAGGAACCCATCGCCGAGGAGTACGGCCGGCTCCGGCGCGACCAGGTCCTCTTCACCTACCTGCACATCGCCGCCGACCGGCCGCTGACCGACGCGCTGCTCGCCGCGGGCACCACCGCGATCGCCTACGAGACGGTGCAGACCGCGAACGGCGCCCTCCCGCTGCTCGCCCCGATGTCCGAGGTCGCGGGCCGGCTGGCCCCGCAGGTCGGCGCGTTCTCGCTGATGAAGCCCAGCGGTGGCCGCGGGGTGCTGCCCGGCGGCATCCCCGGCGTGCACCCGGCCCGCGTGGTCGTCATCGGCGGCGGTGTCGCGGGCTTGAACGCCGCCCGCGTCGCGCTCGGCCTCGGCTCCGACGTCGAGATCCTGGACACCAACGTCGACCGCCTCCGCCAGATCGACAACGACTTCGGCGGCCGCATCCGCACGGTGACGTCGAACCGGCTCTCGGTCGAGGAGTCCGTGCTGCAGGCCGACCTGGTCATCGGCGCGGTGCTCGTGCCCGGCGCGAAGGCGCCGAAGCTGGTCTCGAACGACCTGGTCGCCCGCATGAAGCCGGGCAGCGTGCTCGTCGACATCGCGATCGACCAGGGCGGCTGCTTCGCCGACTCGCGCCCGACCACGCACGACGAGCCGACCTATACCGTGCACGAGTCGGTCTTCTACTGCGTCGCGAACATGCCGGGCGCGGTGCCCCGGACCTCGACCTACGGCCTCACGAACGTCACCCTGCCGTATGCGGTCCAGCTGGCCGAGCACGGCTGGAAGGCCGCGCTGCAGGCCGACGCCGCGCTGGCCAAGGGCCTCAACACGCACGACGGCGCCCTCACGAACGGCCCGGTCGCGGTGGCCCACGACCTGCCGCACACGCCGCTGGACACCGTCCTCGCCTGAGCTATTCCGCCCGAGCGGGCTCCTGTCGCACCGCGGCAGGGGCCCGCTCCCCTTTCTCCAGCAGCCGCCGCCCGAAGGCGATCGACGGCAGCTCCACCCACCGCCGCAGCCCGCAGGCGAAGAGCAGCGCGACGCCGGAGGTCGCGACGGCCTTGCCCAGTCCGGTCGGCAGGACCAGGCCGGTCACGCCCGCCGCTCCGGTCTGAGCCAGGTAGAGCGCGTACGACCGGTCACCGACGAACTTCAGCGGACGGCTCGAGAGCACCCGCCGGACCGGACCCTGCGCGAGCACCGCCACGAGCAGCAGCGCGGACCCCGCCGCGTAGACGGGGACGACGAACTGCCAGTGCCCGCCGAACCGCTGCCCGAGCGGCTTGACCGACAGCTGCAGCACGCCGAATCCGAGCGCCACCAGCACCGCCGCGGCCGGGCTGGTCAGCGGCCGGAACACGGCGAACCCGCGCGGGTGGTGCAGCGCCAGCCCGAGCAGGCAGCCGACGACCAGCGAGCAGTAGTGCACGCTGAGCTCGGCCCACCGCTGCGACGGCGCGAGCGGCAACGCTCCGAAGAGGACACCGGTCACCACACCCCCGGCGAGCAGCAGGCGCAGCGCGGTCCGGCCGGTGCGGGCGAACGACGTCAGCACGAGCAGGGCGGGCCAGACGAGGTAGAACTTCTCCTCCACGCCCAGCGACCACGACGTCGGGTACGGCGTGTTGTAGTCCACGAGCTCGTTGCCGAAGACCAGGTAGAACGGCATCGCGTCGGCGAGCCGGCTGCTCCGGTAAGCCCCGGCGAGCGTGACGGCCAGCGCCGTCAGGCCCAGCAGCAGGAAGTACACCGGCATGATCCGGAAGACGCGACGGACGTAGAAGCCACGCAGCGAAACCCGGCCGGCGGAGTCCTCTTCGCGCAGCGCCAGCGTGGTGATCAGGAAGCCGGACAGCACGAAGAACAGCTGGACGGCGATCCAGCCCTGCAGGCGGTCGACGACCGGGCCGCCGTAATGGAAGAACACGACGGCCAGCGCGGCGAGCGCACGCACGCCGGTCAGGCCGGGAAACCACGACGAGGCCCGGTATCCGGCGTGGTCGAGAGGCTGCCAGGAGATCTTCATGCCCGCAGCGTCGATCTTGGTCGCTGAACCGGGCCTGAAGCGGGCTTAAGACGTCTTCAGCTCCGGCAGCCGGACGACGAAACGGCTGCGGCCCTCGACCGCCGCCGTGCCGCCGTGGGCGCGGGCGATGTCGGCGACGATCGCCAGGCCCAGTCCGGAGCCGCCCTCGTCGCGGTCGCGGGCGTCGTCCAGCCGGACGAAGCGGTCGAAGACCCGCTCGCGGTCGGCTTCCGGGATGCCAGGGCCGTCGTCGTCGACCGTCAGCACCGCCTGTCCGTCCACAGCGGACACCGTGACGGCGACGCGGGCGACGGCGTGCCGCTGCGCGTTGTCGACCAGGTTGCGGACCAGCCGTTCCAGCCGCGACCGGTGGCCGCGCACCACGGGTGTTCCGGTCACCTCGATCTCCGCTCGGCCCGCCGCGACCGTGCGGACCACTTCGGACAGTGCGACCGGTTCGAGCCGGTCCGGCCCGGCGTGGTCGAGCTTGCCGAGCAGCACCAGGTCGGCGACGAGGTCCTGTAGCCGGGTGACGTCGAGCAGCGCGTTTTCGCAGGACTGCCGCCAGTCGAGCCGGTCGGGGTGGGCCAGGAGCACCTCGAGCTGGGTCCGCAGCGACGCGAGCGGGGTGCGCAGCTCGTGCGACGCGTCGGAGGTGAACCGGCTCTGCCGGGTGACGGCCTCCTCGAGCCGGGCGAGCATGGTGTTCATCGTCCCGGCCAGCCGCGCGATCTCGTCGCCGGTGCGCGGGTCCGGGACGCGGCGGCCGAGGTCGTGCGCGCCGATCTCGGCGACCTCGCCGCGGATGGCCTCCACCGGGCGCAGCGACCGGCGGACGGCGAGCCAGGCGATGACGCCGATGAGCAGCGCGACCGCGGGTACACCCAAGGTGAGCGCGGTGCGGACGGAATCGACCGCCGCCAGCCCCTCCGGATCGAGCTGAACACCGGCGAACACGTCGTACTTGCTGTCGCCGCTGACGTCGTGGACGACGTGCAGGGTCACGTCTTCGTCGAGCCCGCGCAGCTCGGGCGCGCAGCCGACGGACGCCGGTGCGGACCGGTCGTACTGGTAGGGCCGTAGGGTGACTTCGGTGTCGTAGGCGGCCAGCGTCGCTTCGCGCAGGACCGGGCAGGATGCGACCGACCTCCCGTACTTGTCCTTGATTTCGTAGATCGAGTCGCGGACGAGGAGGGCGAGGTCGGCGGGCCGGGCGCCGGTGTTCAGGAGCTGGACGATGGCGTCGGCGTGGGCGTCGGCGAGCTGGGTGGCGGTGTTCTCGAGGCGGCTGCGCGCCTGGAGGACGAACCACACGGACACCGCCCCGAGCGCCACGGCGGACGCGGCGAAGGCCGTGACGGCGACGCGGAACCGGGTGGAGCGCCGGAAGTCAGGCACCCGCGGTCACCACGTGGTAGCCGGCACCGCGGACGGTCCGGATGGTCTCGGCCCCGAACGGGACGTCGATCTTGCGCCGCAGCGCGCTGACGTGCACTTCCACCAGGTTGGCGGTCGCGGAAGCGGCGAAGTCCCAGAGGTTGTCGAGCAGTTCGGTCTTGGTGACGACCTGCCCTGGCCGTTGCATGAGGTAGGCGAGGAGGGCGAATTCCTTGCCGGTGAGGGTGATGTCGGCGGTGCCGCGCCGGCAGGTCCGGCTGGCCTGGTCGAGCTCGAGGTCCCCCAGTTTGAGGACGCCCGGACGGGTGGCGCCGCCACGCCGGATGAGTGCGCGCAGCCGGGAAAGCAGGACGCCGTAGGAGAAGGGCTTGGGCAGGAAGTCGTCGGCTCCGGTGTCGAGGGCCTCGATCTCGTCGTCCTCGCCGTCCTTGGCGGTGAGCATGAGGATGGGGGTGGTGTTCCCCCGGTCCCGTAGCCGCCGGCAGACGCGGTAGCCGTTCAGCCCGGGCAGCATGATGTCGAGCACAATGGCGGCGTAGGGATGTTCAGTGGCGTGCCAGAGCGCATCCCGCCCGTTGTGGGCAACATCGACGGCGTACCCCTCAGCACTCAGCCCGGCCCGCAGCGCCTCGGCCAGCCGCCGTTCATCTTCCACAAGCAAGATCCGCACCGCGCCACGATGCCACACCCCACCAGCCATAACCGGCCACGACCACAACACGGATCCCGCGCACCAGCCGGGACACCAGGCCGCGGCAGGGCTGGAAGCCGAGCAAGAGGCACCGTGGGGGTCCGGGGGGCTCGGCCCCCGGGAGATACGACGAAGTCGACATGAGCGGCGAAGCCGCGATGCAGAGACGAAGGGGCGACCCGCTCAACCAGCCTGGGGGTCACTGGGAGCGGGCCGCCGAGTCCTAGCTTAGAGGGCTTTGGTGGACTTGGCTGCACCGGGTCGGCAAGTCGAACGAATTCTTTACCAAGTTGATCTGGCGGGGGTCGCGAATCCTCTGGTCAGCGCCCCCGGAGCCGGTAGTGGCCGGTAGCGGAAAGTGACGAAGGTCGCTCTCGGGCGTTCCGTGCGCGCGAGCGCCGCCGGTAGGGCAGGATGACGCCGCATCAGCGGGGAACGTTAGGGGACGGTATGCACGACGGCAGTGGCCGGATTGTGGTGCAGAACCTGAGCAAGCAGTTCGGCGCCGTGAACGCCGTGCAGAACCTCAGCTTCACGGTCGAGCCGGGTTCGGTGACGGGCTTCCTCGGCCCGAACGGCGCCGGCAAGACGACGACGTTGCGCATGTTGCTCGGGTTGGTGACCCCCACATCGGGGATGGCGACGATCAACGGGCGGCCGCACTCGCAGCTGGGGAATCCGGCGCGGGTGGTGGGTTCGGTTCTGGAGAACGAGGGGTTCCACCCGGGCCGTACGGCGCGCAACCACCTGCGCGTGTACGCGGCGGCCATCGGGGTGCCGGACCGGCGCGCGGACGAGGTGCTCGGCCTGGTGGGCCTGGGCAGTGCCGCGGACCGGAAGGCGGGCGGGTTCTCGCTCGGCATGCGGCAGCGGCTGGCGCTGGCGACGGCGTTGCTGGGCGATCCGCAGGTGCTGGTGCTCGACGAGCCGACGAACGGCCTCGATCCCGAAGGCATCCTGTGGCTGCGCAACTTCCTGCGTTCCTACGCGCGGGAGCAGCGGCGGACGGTGCTGGTGTCGAGCCACTTGCTCAACGAGGTCGAGCAGCTGATCGACCAGGTGGTGATCATCAGCCAGGGTGTCACGCGGTACTACGGCCCGCTGGAGCAGCTGCGCAAGAGCCAGCAGTCCCGGGTGCTGGTGCAGCCGGCGGACCCGTCGGCGCTGGTGAAGGCGTTGCAGGACAACGGCATCACCGGGGTTTCGCCGACGCCGGACGGCCGGGTCGCGGTCGCCGGGTCGAGTGTCCAGCAGATCGGTGACATCGCGGCGAAGGCCGGGATCGCGGTCTACGGGATGCAGGAGGAGCACGCCGATCTGGAGCGGATGTTCTTCCAGCTGACGCAGGGCCAGTACACCGGCGGTGCTCCCGGGTACCCGCCGCAGCCTCCGCCGTACCAGGCCCAGTACCAGGGGCCGCCGCCCGGTTACCCGCCGCAGCAGCACTACCAGCAGGGCCCGCCTTCGGGCCCGCAGCAGCAACAGCAGTACTGGGGAGGACCGCAGCAGTGATGGGCAACCTGATCAAGGCGGAGTTCCGCAAGACGCTGTCGCTGAACACGTGGTGGGTGCTGCTGATCCCGCTGGCGCTGGTGGCGTTCTGGCTGACGTTCGCGTGGGGCAAGATCACGAACAACTTCGTGGACTACATCGGCAGCTCCGACGCCCGCGAGATCGCCAGGGCGGTCGGCCTGGAGGCGGGTGAGCTGCCGGTCGGGCTGCTGGCGTTCGCGCACGGCGTGAACATCGCGCAGCTGATCCCCGGCCTGTTCGGCGTGTTCGCGCTGGCCGGCGAGTACCGCAGCAAGACGATCACGACGACGTTCCTGACCGCACCGAACCGGGTGACGGCGCTGACCGCGAAGATGCTCACCTACGTGGGCTGGGGCGCCATCTACGGCGTGGTGAGCGCCGGTGTCTCGGCGATCGCGGTGATGGCCTCGGTCGATTCCAGCCGGTGGCCCAGCACGGGCCAGTGGCTGGCCGCGGTCGGCGGGACGATCCTGGCTTCGGTGCTGGTGACGTTGTTCGGCATCGGGTTCGGCGCGGTGCTGCGCAGCGTGCCGCTGGCGGTCGTGCTGTTCCTGGTGTGGTTCCTGATCGTCGAGAACGTGCTGGTCATTTCGCTCTGGGGACCGGCCGACATCCTGGGCGGGATCCTGCCGAACGGCACCGCCAACGGGATCGTGGGCGGGATCGCGGCGGACGCCTTCAAGATCAATTCGCTGAGCCTGCCCGGCGGGGTCGACCACTGGTCGGCGCTGGGCCTGCAGCTGGCCGCGGGCGCGCCCGGCGTGCTCTCGTGGTGGGCCTCGGCGCTGATCTTCTTCGCGTGGACGATGCTCTTCTTCGGCCTCGGCTGGGCGGGCAACCAGAAGCGCGACATCACGTAGTCCCGGACCCCGCGGAAGGCCACCTCGAGCTGCTCGAGGTGGCCTTCTCCGCATTCCGGGAAATATTTTGTCGGTGGTGGCGCTTACTGTCACAACGTGACCATCGCTCCGCCCCGCTCCCGTCAAGAGCTCCCACAGGCCGAGACAGCCGGCTGGATCCGGCGGCTGTCCGCCGCGGCCTGGGAGCACCGCGTGCTCGTCGTGCTGTCGCTGCTCGCCGCCGCGTTCGGCGTCGGGGTGCAGGCCGCGAGCCCGTTGCTGGTGCGCACGGCGGTCGACGACGCGGTGGCCGGGCAGACGGGCGGGCTGCCCGGGATCGCCGGGTTCCTGGTCGCGCTGCAGCTGGTCGCCTTCGGCACCGCGTTCGCGCGGCGCTACCTGGGCGGGAAGCTCGCCCTCGACGTGCAGCACGATCTGCGCCAGCGCGTCTTCAACGCGGTTTCGCGGCTGGACGGCGGCAAGCAGGACGCATTGCGCACCGGCCAGGTCGCCTCGCGCGCGATCTCCGACCTGCAGCTGGTCACCGGGATCCTGATGCAGGTCCCGCTGTCGTTCGGCTCGGTCGTCTTCGCGCTGCTGTCGTTCGTCGCGATGCTGTGGCTGTCCCCGGTGCTGACGCTGATCGCGCTGGTCGTCACGCCCGCGGTCGGCATCATCGTGACCCGCAGCCGCAAGCGCCTCTTCCCGGCGACGTGGTCGGCGCAGCAGCGCGCGGCCGATGTCGCGCAGCAGGTCGAAGAGACGGTCACCGGCGTCCGCGTGGTCAAGGGCTTCGGCCAGGAGACGCGGGAAGTCTCGAAGCTGGAAGCGACCGCGCGCAAGCTGTTCGGGGAGCGGCTCCGCGCGGCGAAGCTGTCGGCGGTCCCCACGGCGACCACCGCCGCGCTGCCCGCCGCCGGCCAGGTCGCCGTGCTCGGGATCGGCGGCGTCCTCGCGCTGAACGGGTCCATCACGCTCGGCACATTCCTCGCCTTCGCCACCTACCTCGCGACGCTGATCGGGCCGGCCCGGATGCTGTCCGGCCTGGTCGTGCAGGCCCAGCTGACCCGGGCCGGCGCCGAGCGGGTGTACGAGCTGATCGACGCGCAGCCGGAGGTGGTCGACGCGCCGGACGCGCGGCCGCTGCCGGAGGGGCCGCTGGGCGTGGAACTGGACGGCGTCCGGTTCGGCTACACGCGCAGCGAGCCGGTGCTCGACGGGCTGTCGGTCAGCGCGAACCCGGGCGAAACGCTCGCGCTGGTCGGCACCGCGGGCTCGGGGAAGTCGACGATCTCGTTGCTGCTGCCGCGGTTCTACGACGTCCACGAGGGTGCGGTGCGGGTCGGCGGCCTCGACGTCCGCGATGTCCCGCTGCGGCAGCTGCGGCAGGCGATCGGGGTGGTCTTCGAAGAGGCGTTCCTGTTCTCCTCGTCGATCCGGGACAACATCGCGTACGGCCGTCCGGACGCCACCGAGGAGGAGATCGTCGCGGCGGCCAGTGCGGCGGAGGCGGACGGCTTCATCCGCGCGCTGCCGGACGGCTACGACACGCTGGTCGGCGAGCGCGGGCTGACGCTCTCGGGCGGCCAGCGGCAACGGCTCGGGCTGGCCAGGGCGCTGATCACCG
The DNA here is from genome assembly GCF_042652605.1 of Amycolatopsis plumensis. Taxonomy (NCBI): domain Bacteria; kingdom Bacillati; phylum Actinomycetota; class Actinomycetes; order Pseudonocardiales; family Pseudonocardiaceae; genus Amycolatopsis; species Amycolatopsis plumensis. The sequence continues at coordinate 1,336,391 of NZ_JBHSJY010000001.1, forward strand.
ACCCGCGGATCCTCGTCCTCGACGACGCGACTTCGGCCATCGACACCGTCACCGAAGCGGCGATCCACGACACACTGCGGTCGGTCACCGCGACCCGGACCACCCTGCTCATCGCGCACCGGCGGTCCACGCTGGCCTTGGCCGACCGGATCGCGGTGCTCGACGAAGGCCGTGTCGTCGACGTCGGCACCGAAGCCGAGCTGCTGGCGCGCTGCCCGCTGTTCCGCGAGCTGGTGGCGGGCCCGGGCGACGACGTCGAGGAGAAGCACCGCTGCGAGGGCCTGGACTGCGGCCAGGACGGCGTCACGCCGTCGCTGTGGCCGCGGGACGAGAACCACGACGAAGTCGACGCACTGGCCGAAGCCGCGCGGATGCGCAGCGGCGACCCGAACAGCAGCGGGTTCGTAGGCGGGGGCGGCGGCCTCGACGTGCCGCCGACACCGGAGCTGATCGAGGGTGTGCGCAAGCTGCCGGCCGCCGTCGACGAACCACGGCTGCCGGGGGTGGACGTCACCGCGCCCGACCCGAGGTTCCGGCTCGCCGGGCTGCTGCGCCCGGTCCGCGGGCCCCTCTCCCTGGTGATCGCGCTGGTGGCGGCGGACGCGCTGGCGTCGATCGCGCTGCCGGGGCTGTACCAGTTCGGCGTCGACCACGGTGTCCGCGCCGGTGTCGAGTGGATGATCTGGCTGGCCGCCGGCATCGGTGCCGCGGTGATCGCGGCGGACTGGCTGGTGGTGTTCGCGCAGACGCGGCTGACGTCGCGGGTGGGCGAGACGGTGCTGTACGCGCTGCGCGTCCGCAGCTACGCGCACCTGCAGCGGCTCGGGCTGGACTACTACGAGCGGGAACTGTCCGGGAAGATCATGACCCGGATGACGACGGACGTCGACGCGCTCTCGACGTTCCTGCAGACCGGGCTCGCCACCGCGGTGGTGAGCGCGTTGACGCTGGCCGGGATCACGACCGCGCTGCTGGTCACCGACGCCGGGCTGGCGCTGTACGCGCTGGCGATGGTGCCGGTGCTGGCGGTGGCCACGGTGATCTTCCGGCGGTCGGCGTCGAAGGCGTACAACGAGGCCCGCGAGCGGGTCAGCGTCGTGAACGCGGACATGCAGGAGAACGTCAGCGGGCTGCGCGTCGCGCAGGCGTACACCCGCGAAGACCGCTCCGCGGAGGCGTTCGCTTCGCGCAGCGACGACTACCGGCGCTCGCGGCTGCGGGCCCAGCGGTACGTGGCGACGTACTTCCCGCTGGTCGCGCTGCTGTCGGACCTGGCGACGACGACGGTGCTGGTGGTGGGCGCGAACCGCGTCTCGGCGGGCACGCTGTCGGCCGGGGTGCTGCTCGCGTTCCTGCTGTACCTGCAGCAGTTCTTCTCGCCGATCCAGCAGCTGTCGGCGGTGTTCGACGGCTACCAGCAGGCGAGCGTCGGCCTGAACCGCATCGGCGACCTGCTGCGGACGCCGACGTCGGTGCCGGCGGCGGAGAACGCGGTCGCGGTGCCGTCCCGGCTGCGCGGCGAGGTGTCGTTCAAGGAGGTCGACTTCGCCTACTCCGGCGCGGAGGGCAAGGCGCTGGAGCAGTTCTCGCTGGACGTCGCGGCCGGCGAGACGATCGCGTTGGTCGGCGCGACCGGCGCGGGCAAGTCGACGGCGGTGAAGCTGGTGGCGCGCTACTACGACGTCACCGGCGGCGAGGTCCGGATCGACGGCACGGACGTCCGCGAGTACGAGCTGGCGGGGCTCCGCCGCCGGATGGGCGTGGTGCCGCAGGAGGCCCACCTGTTCTCGGGCACGGTGGCCGACAACGTCCGCTACGGCCGCCCGTCGGCCACGGACGCCGAGGTCGAGGCGGCGGTCCGCGCGGTGGGCGCGCTGGACGGCGTCGCGGCCCTGCCGTCGGGCTTCCTGCAGCCGGTGGGCGAGCGCGGCCGCTCGCTGTCGGCGGGCCAGCGCCAGCTGGTGGCCCTGGCCCGCGCGGAGCTGGTGGATCCGGACGTCCTCCTCCTCGACGAGGCCACCGCGGCCCTGGACCCGTCAACGGAGGCCGCGGTCCTGCGCGCCACGGAGACGGTCGCCCGCCGCCGCACGACGTTCGTGGTCGCCCACCGCCTGGCCACGGCCGCCCGCGCGGACCGCATCGTGGTCCTCGACCACGGCCGGATCGTCGAAACCGGAACCCACGCCGAGCTCCTGGCGGCCAACGGCCCCTACGCCCGCCTCTGGTCCCTCGGCTGACGTGCGGAAAGGGGCATCACCCGTGATCAGGAAGGCATCACCCGTGATTGAGAAGGCATCACGCCGATGCCCCTCCAATCACGCGTGATGCCCCTCCAATCACGCGTGATGCCCCTCCAATCACGGGCGATGCCTCTCGGATCACGCGTGATGCCTTCTTGCGCACGAAAAGTCCGTGGCCGGGTGACCCGGATCGCTGGGAGCATGGCGGGCATGTTCGAAGAGAGGCGGGTTCCCGACCGGCAGATCCGGGCCGTGCAGACCGAGACGACCCTCCGGGTCTACCAGGCCTACTCGCCCGAGATCGCCAACGCCGCGCTCGAGAAGCAGACCTTCGTCGCGCCGTTCAAGCGGGAGCGGATGACGTGGATCAAGCCCTCGTTCCGCTGGATGGCCTACCGCTGCGGCTACGGGCGCAAGCCGGGTCAGGAACGCGTCCTCGCCATCGACATCACCCGCGACGGTTTCGAATGGGCCCTCGCCAACGCCGCGCTCAGCAAACCGCGCCGCGGTCAGGACGCGGCCGCCTGGAAGCAGCAGCTCAAGACCAGCCCGGTCCGGATCCAGTGGGATCCCGAGCGAGACCTCGGCCACACGGCGCTGAACTTCCGCGCCATCCAAATCGGCCTGAGCGGCGAGGCCGTCGATCACTATGTCGACGAGTGGATCACCGCCATCACCGACGTCACCCCCGTCATGCGCGACATCGCCGGCCTCCTAGCCACCGACCGGCCGCACCTGGCCACTGAGCTCGTCCCCCACGAGCCCCCGTACCTACTAAGCCCCGGCCTCGCCGAAGCCATCGACGCGACCGGCTGAGGAAGCAGCACGAAAGTCCGTGGCCGGGTGGCCCGGGTCACTGGGAGCATGGCGGGCATGTTCGAAGAGAAGCGGGTTCCCGACCGGCAGGTCCGGGCGGCGCAGACCGACACGACCGTCCGGGTCTACCGGTCCTGCCCGCCCGCCGTCGCCGATGCCGCGCTCGAGGAGCAGCGGGGCGGGGCGGGGCCGGTCACGCCGTCGTTCCGGCTCGCCGCCTACGACAGCGAGAACGGCCGCAAGCCCGGCCACGAGCGCATCCTCGCCATCGACCTCACCCGCGAGGGCTTCGAACAGGCCCTCCAGGGGCACGTCGAATGGGTCCCGGAGCGAGATCTCGACCACACGCCGCTGAACTTCCAGGCCATCCGGCTGCACGACGAGCTCGCCGACGAGTGGATCACCGCCGTCACCGACGTCACCCCCGTCATGCGCGACATCGCCGGGCTCCTGGCCACCGACCAGCTGCACCTGGCCGTCAAGCTCGTCCCCCACGAGCCGCCGTACCCGACGCCCTAAGGCAGCGCCCGCCAGGCCAGCGACCCCAGCCCGGCCGCCTCGACGTCGGGCCGCGACGCCCACCGGACCGTCCCCGGCCGGACGTGCACCCCCGCCCCGACCAGCCAGTCCGGCTCACCCGGCTCGACCCACTCCATCTCTTCGAAGTCGGCCAGCGTGGGCCAGACGGCGGCGCACGAGTCGCACCGGAGCACGACCGCGCCGGACTCGGTGACCAGCGGCCGCACCAGCCCCTGGTCCCAGAACGACGGACATTCGACCAGCCACATCCGCCCAGCAGAACCCGCGCCGGTGAACGTCGGCCGGACGCGGAGCGAACCGGAAACCAAGAGGCCGAGAACCCTGTACCCGGTCCAGCGCTTAAGGTTCCCTTAGCACATCTTGATCGAGTCAGTGACCGATACCCTAGTGCGCCACGCCTCACACAGGCCGGTTCCATCACATCGCGGTCACCGAGGGGGTTAGCCTGGTAGGCGCATCAGCGGATTCAAGATCGAGATCGAGACGGATAGAGGCGAGCCCCAGCCGTGTCCAGCAGCAGCCCTGCGTCACAGTTCGGCCCCAACGAGTGGCTGGTCGAAGAGATGTACGACCAGTTCCTCGCCGACCCTTCCTCAGTCGATGCCGCCTGGCACGACTTCTTCGCGGACTTCAAGCCGACGCAGAGCGCGCAGGCCAAGGCGGACACCGCCCGGCAGCAGGCCGACGCCAAGCCCGCCACCAACGGCCAGGCCGCCCAGCCGTCGGCCAAGGCGGTGCAGAACGCGGAGTCGGCGGCCAAGCAGGCCAAGCAGGCAGCGCCCGCGAAGACCGAGCAGAAGGCGGCGCCCAAGCCGGAGCCGAAGGCGGCCCCGAAGCCCGCGGCCAAGGCCGCCGAGCCCAAGGCCGAGGCGAAGAAGGAAGAGCCGGAGTCGAAGCAGCTGCGCGGCGCCGCGGCGGCCATCGCCAAGAACATGGACGCCTCGCTGAGCGTCCCCACCGCGACCAGCGTGCGCGCGGTCCCGGCGAAGCTGATGGCGGACAACCGCATCGTCATCAACAACCACCTCAAGCGCACCCGCGGCGGCAAGATCTCCTTCACGCACCTCATCGGCTACGCCATGGTGCGGGCGTTGAAGGACTACCCGAACATGAACCGGCACTACCAGCAGATCGACGGCAAGCCGTTCGCGATCACGCCGGAGCACGTCAACTTCGGGCTCGCCATCGACATGAAGGGCAAGGACGGGTCGCGCAACCTCGTCGTGGCCTCGGTCAAGAACGTCGAGGACATGACGTTCCTGCAGTTCTGGCAGGCCTACGAGGACATCGTCAAGAAGGCCCGCAACAACAAGCTGACGGCCGACGACTTCTCCGGCACCACGATCTCGCTGACCAACCCGGGCGGCATCGGCACCAACCACTCGGTCCCGCGCCTGCAGGCCGGCCAGGGCGCCATCATCGGCGTCGGCGCCATGCAGTACCCGGCCGCGTTCGAGGGCACCAGCGAGAAGACGCTGGTCGACCTCGGCATCAGCAAGATCATGACGCTGACCTCGACCTACGACCACCGCATCATCCAGGGCGCGGAGTCCGGCGAGTTCCTCAAGCGCATCCACCAGCTGCTGCTCGGCGAAGACGGCTTCTACGACGACGTCTTCACCAGCCTGCGCCTGCCGTACGAGCCGATCCGCTGGGTCGCCGACATCCCGGACGGCCCGGTCGACAAGACCGCCCGCGTGATCGAGCTGATCGACGCGTTCCGGATGCGCGGCCACCTGATGGCCGACACCGACCCGCTGAACTACCGCCAGCGCAGCCACGCCGACCTGGACGTCCTGTCCCACGGCCTGACGCTCTGGGACCTCGACCGCGAGTTCCCGGTCGGCGGCTTCGCCGGCCAGGAGCGGATGAAGCTGCGCGACATCCTGGGCGTGCTGCGCAACTCCTACTGCCGCACGGTCGGCATCGAGTACACCCACATCCTCGACCCCGAGGAGCGGCGCTGGATCCAGGAGCGCGTCGAGATCCCGCACGAGAAGCCGGACCCCGCGGTCCAGAAGTACGTGCTCTCGAAGCTGAACGCCGCCGAAGCGTTCGAGACGTTCCTGCAGACCAAGTACGTCGGCCAGAAGCGCTTCTCGCTGGAGGGCGGCGAGACGGCGATCCCGCTGCTCGACACGCTGCTGGACAAGGCCGCCGAGCACGAGCTCGACGAGGTCGTCATCGGCATGCCGCACCGCGGCCGCCTCAACGTGCTGGCCAACATCGTCGGCAAGCCGATCAGCCAGATCTTCCAGGAGTTCGAGGGCAACCTCGACCCGGGCCAGGCCCACGGTTCCGGTGACGTGAAGTACCACCTCGGCGCCGAGGGCAAGTACTTCCGGATGTTCGGCGACGGCGAGACGAAGGTGTCGCTGACGGCGAACCCGTCGCACCTGGAGACCGTGGACCCGGTGCTCGAGGGCATCGTCCGCGCGAAGCAGGACCTCCTGGACAAGGGCGGCGAGGGCTACACCGTGCTGCCGGTCTTGATGCACGGCGACGCGGCCTTCGCGGGCCAGGGCGTCGTCGCCGAGACGCTGAACCTGGCGCTGCTGCGCGGGTACCGCACCGGCGGCACCGTGCACGTCATCGTCAACAACCAGGTCGGCTTCACGACCGCGCCGGAGCACTCGCGCTCGAGCCAGTACGCCACCGACGTCGCGAAGATGATCGGCTCGCCGATCTTCCACGTGAACGGCGACGACCCGGAGGCCGCGCACTGGGTGGCCAAGCTGGCCGTCGAGTACCGGCAGGCGTTCCACAAGGACGTCGTCATCGACCTGATCTGCTACCGCCGCCGCGGGCACAACGAGGGCGACGACCCGTCGATGACCCAGCCGGCGATGTACGACATCATCGACACGAAGCGTTCGGTGCGGAAGACCTACACCGAGTCGCTGATCGGCCGCGGCGACATCTCCGTCGAGGAGGCCGAGGCCGCGCTGCGCGACTTCTCGAGCCAGCTGGAGCACGTCTTCAACGAGGTCCGCGAGCTGGAGAAGCACCCGGCGAAGGCCAGCCCGTCGGTCGAGGAGGAGCAGCAGGTCCCGGCCAAGGTCAAGACGTCGGTCTCGAGCGAGGTCATCGAGCGCATCGGCGACGCGTTCGTCCAGGTGCCCGAAGGGTTCACGCCGCACCCGCGCGTCAAGCCGGTGATGGAGCGCCGCCACAAGATGTCCCGCGAAGGCGACATCGACTGGGCGTTCGGCGAGCTGCTGGCGTTCGGGTCGCTGGCGATGGAGGGCCGGCTGGTCCGGCTGTCCGGCCAGGACTCCCGCCGCGGCACGTTCACCCAGCGGCACTCGGTCTTCATCGACCGCAAGACCGGCCAGGAGTACGCGCCGCTGCAGAACCTGGCCGACGGCCAGGGTCGCGTGATGATCTACGACTCGGCGCTGTCGGAGTACGCGGCCGTCGGCTTCGAGTATGGCTACTCGGTGGCGAACTCCGAGGCGCTGGTGATGTGGGAAGCGCAGTTCGGCGACTTCGTCAACGGCGCCCAGACGGTCATCGACGAGTACATCTCCTCGGGCGAGGCCAAGTGGGGCCAGCGCTCCGACGTCGTGCTGCTGCTGCCGCACGGCCACGAGGGTCAGGGCCCGGACCACACCTCCGGCCGCATCGAGCGCTTCCTCTCGCTGTGCGCGGAGGGCTCGATGACGGTGGCGGTGCCGTCCACCCCGGCGAACTACTTCCACCTGCTGCGCCGCCACGCCCTCGACGGCATCCAGCGCCCGCTGGTCGTCTTCACGCCGAAGTCGATGCTGCGCAACAAGGCCGCGACGTCGGCGGTCGAGGACTTCACCGGCGAGAGCCGGTTCATGTCCGTCATCGACGACACCACGCCGGACCCGTCGAAGATCCGCAAGGTGCTGCTGACCTCCGGGAAGCTGTACTGGGAGCTGGTCGCGGAGCGGGCGAAGCGCGAGGCCGACGACGTCGCCATCGTGCGGATCGAGCAGTACTACCCGCTGCCGAAGAAGAAGCTGCTGGCGGCGCTGGAGCGGTACACGAACGCGGCGCAGGTCGCGTGGGTCCAGGAGGAGCCGGAAAACCAGGGTGCGTGGCCGTTCTTCGGCCTGAACCTGCCCCGGAAGTTCCCGGAGGTGCTCTCGGGCCTGCAGGTCGTCTCGCGCCGCCCGATGGCGGCCCCGTCGGCGGGTTCGTCGAAGGTGCACGAGGTCGAGCAGAAGGCGCTGATCGCGAAGGCGTTCGACTGATCATTCGCTGAAGTGGCGTGAAGGCCACCTCGCGGGCAGCACCCGCGAGGTGGCCCTCGTCGCGTCCGAGACTCTCGGCAGCACTTTCCCCAAGGACCAGGACCCAGCGGCCGGAGACCGCCGACAAGGTGCGGGTGATCCCGCAGGGCGTGCGGACCACTGACCGGGTCGCTCGGTTCGGTGACCGCGATCCGCGCCGGGGTGCCGCTCGCCGTGCACTTCGCCGCCATCGCGGCCGTGCTGTGCGTGCTCACCCTGGTCGCGGGGCGGCACGCGCTGCCCGACCGGTGGACGGCGTCCCGCCGCGCACCCGGCGCGCGGGCCGGCCTGTTCTCCGGGTGGACCCGCGCGGTGCTGGTGCTCGGCGGGCTCGGAGCGGCGGGCGCGTTGTGCGAGGGCACGGTGTCGAGCTGGTGCGGGGTGTTCCTGCACGAGCAGCGCGGTGCGGTGCCGGCCATCGCCTCGCTGGGCTATTTCGTGTTCGTCCTGGCGCAGACCGGCACCCGGATGTTCGGCGACCGGGCGCACCGCCTGCTCGGGCCGGTGGCGTTGCTGCGGTGGAGCATGGCGGCCACCGTGGCCGGGGTGCTGCTGGTGGTGCTGTCCCCGGATCCCTGGACCGGGCTGGCGGGGTTCGCCCTGCAGGGCTGCGGGCTCGCGGTGGTGATCCCGATCACCGCGGGCGCGGTCGGGCGGGAACACGAGCCTCGCCATCGCCCGCTACTCCACCCTGCACCAGGGCGGCGTGCTCGCCGGGCCCGCGTTGTTCGGCTGGCCGGCCCAGACGCTGGGCGTCGGCACGGCGCCGGCCCTGCTCGTGGTGCCGCTGGGCCTGATCGCGGCGCTCTCGTCGGCCGTCGCCACCGCGCAGGCCGGTGTCACCCAGGAGGAATCGGCGGAGCAGCCGCGCGCGGCCTGACGCCACGCCGGAAAACGATTTCGCCTCCGCGGCGTTCCCCGGCATGCTGGCGCCCATGCTGATCCGCCGCGAGACGCCGGCCGACCGGGCCGCGATCCACGCCCTCCACAGCGAAGCCTTCCGGCGCGAAGCGGGCGTCACCCCGGTCGAGGCGCCCCTCGTGGACGAACTGCGCGCCGACGGCGACCTGCTCGCTCCCCTCTCGCTGGTGGCCGTCCGCGACGGCGTCGTCGTCGGGCACGTCTGCTGCAGCCGGGCCCGTCTCGGCGGCGATCCGGCGGCCGCGGTCGGGCTGGGCCCGCTCGGCGTGCTGCCCGCGCACCAGGCGAGCGGCGTCGGCTCCGCGTTGATGCACGCCGTGCTCGGCGCGGCGGACGCCCTCGGCCACGGCCTGGTCGTCCTGCTCGGCAACCCGGCCTACTACACGCGATTCGGGTTCGGCACGGCGTCGGACCTCGCGATCACGGCCCCGGACCCGCAGTGGGGCCGGCACTTCCAGGCGCGGACGCTGGCCGCGTACGAACCCACCCAGGCGGGCGCCTTCGAGTACGCGCCCGCGTTCTCCCGGATCTGAACAGGAGCCGCGCGTGTACACACCGACCTCGTCCGTGGGAGTGCGGATCAACCGCGAGCAGCCGCCGGCCAAGCTGCGCGACCTCGCGCGCCAAGCCGAAGACGCAGGTGTCGACGAGCTCTGGCTGGTCGAGGACTGCTTCTGGGCGGCCGGCATCGCCACGGTCGCGACGGCGCTGGCGGTGACCTCGACGATCAAGGTGGGCATCGGCGTGCTGCCGGCGGTGGCGCGCAACCCGGCGATCGCGGCGATGGAGGTCGCGGCGCTGGCCGAGCTGCACCCGGACCGGCTCATCGCCGGGTTCGGCCACGGCGTCGCGTCGTGGATGCGGCAGATCGGCGCGTACCCGGCGTCCCCGCTGGCGGCGCTGGAGGAGACGCTCGTGGCGGTCCGGCGGCTGCTGGCGGGCGAGCGCGTGTCGATGGACGGCCGGCACGTCCACCTCGACGAGGTCGAGCTGGTCTTCCCGCCGTCCTCGCCGCCGCCGCTGCTGGCGGGCGTCCGCCGCCCGAAGTCCCTGGCGATCGCGGGCGCGGCGGCGGACGGCACGATCCTGGCCGAGCCGGCCGCACCGGAGTACGTCCGGACGGCGCTGGCGGGCATCGCCGCGACGGGCCCGCACGCCCTGGTGACGTACAACTGGCTCGCCCTCGGCGACCGTGAGCGGGCGCGGATGACGGTGGCGGAGTCACTGACCCCCGGATCGCGGGTCCAGGTGGAAGGTCTGCCGTTCGCTGCGGAGCTGCTGGCGCTACTGGATTCGGCGTCCACAGTGGACGAGCTGGCCGCGGGGCTGCGTCCGGAGTGGATCGACCGCCTGGCGATCTGCGGCGACCTGGACACCTGCGCGGCGGCGGTCCGCGCCCTGCACGAAGCGGGCAGCGGGTCGGTCGTGCTGCTGCCGTTGCCGGAGGAATCCCCGGAGAAGGCCATCGAGGACGCGGCCCGCGTGGCGGCGGCCGTGCGCGGCTGACCGGAAAAGGAGTTCGCGGGTCCCGGCCGGCGTGCCACGATGACGCCATGCCGGTCGACCCGCACCTCCTGCTGGCCTTCCTCGCCACCACCGCCGTCGCGATGGTGATGCCGGGGCCGGACATGCTCTTCGTCCTCGGCTGCGGCATGCGCGGCGGCCCGAAGGCCGGCCTGCTCGCCACCGCCGGGGTCGCCACCAGCGAAGCCATCCACGTCGCCGTGGCCGCGGCCGGGCTGGCCGCGCTCTTCGCCGCCGTGCCCGTCGCCTTCACCGTGGTCCGCGTCGCCGGAGCCGCTTACCTCATCTACCTCGGCGTGCAGGCCATCCGGAACCGCAAGCCGCTCGTCGAACGGAAGCCGGACCGCGCCTTCCTGTCCGGCCTGTTCACCAACCTGCTCAACCCCAAGATGGTCACCTTCACCATCGCCTTCCTCCCGCAGTTCGTCGACCCCGGCCGAGGGCACGTCTGGCTGCAGTTCGCCGTCCTCGGGGCGATCATGATCGTGTTCGAGTTCCTCGTCGACGGCACCGTCGGCGTCCTCGCCGGCCGCGTCGGCGGGTGGGTCCGGAAGAAGAAGAACCAGCGGCGGATCGAGGTCGCCACCGGCGGCATCTTCATCGGCCTCGGCCTCAAGCTGGCCGCCGACCGCTAGGCGCGCAGGCCGTCGACGATCACCGCCACGATCCGGGGCGCGCGCTGGTCCCAGTCGGCTTCGGGGATCCGCGACAGCGCCCCGAGGAGCAGGATGACGTCGGCGGCGTCGACGCGATCGCGGATTTCCCCGGCGGCCTTTCCCCGGTCCAGCAGCGTTTCGAGGGCGTCGTCGAGCCGGTGGTGCTGGCCGGCGTACAGGTCCTGCCACGCCGGTACCGCGATCCCCGCCATGACGCCGCGTTTGACCCGCGCGTACTCGATCAGCCGGTCCAGCCAGCGCGACAGCGCCTCCAGCGGGGAGTGTTGCGCCAGCAGCGGCGCCACGGTGGCGACGAGCTGGGTCAGCTCCGCCCGGTACACCTCCGCCAGCAGGTGCTCGCGGGTCGGGAAGTGCCGGTAGAGCGTGCCCTGCCCGACGCCCGCGGCCTTGGCGATTCGGTGCAGCTTCAGCTCCTCGGGCGCGCCGGTGGACTCGCTCAGCTCCGCCCGTGCGGCCTCGACGATCCGGTCGCGGTTGGCGACGGCGTCCGAACGCGGCACGACCACCTCCTCGCATAAGTGGACAACTGTCCGCTAAGCTTAAGCGGACAGTTGTCAGTTTAGCGGGAGGTGCCATGACGAACGGACTGGACAAGGTGGTCGCGATCACCGGCGCGAGCAGCGGGATCGGCGAGGCGACGGCGGTGGAGCTGGCGAGCCGTGGCGCGGCCGTCGTGCTGGGCGCCCGGCGCACCGACCGGCTGGAAGCGCTGGCCCGGAAGATCCGCGACGACGGCGGCCGCGCCGACCTGCTGGACGTCGACGTCACCCGCCGGGCCGACCTCGAGCGGCTCGTCGCCCTCGCCGTCGATCGCTTCGGCCGCCTCGACGTCCTGGTGGCCAACGCCGGCGTCGCCCGGATCGCGCCGGTGAGCGCGCTGGACGTCGACGACTGGGACGCGATGATCGACGTCAACCTCCGCGGCGTGCTGCACGGCATCGCCGCCGCGCTGCCGGTGTTCCGCGCGCAGGGCCGCGGGCACTTCGTCACGACGGTCTCGACGTCGGGGCTGAAGATCGTCCCGACGCAGGCGGTCTACGCGGGGACCAAGAACGCCGTGCGCACGCTGCTGGAGGCACTCCGGCAGGAGTCGACCGACGGCGTCCTGCGCACGACGTCGATCTCGCCGGGGTACGTGCGCACCGAGCTGGTCGACCACGTCGAGGACCCCGCGCAGCGCGCGCAGGTCCAGGAGGCGATGGCCGCGCTCGGCATCGGTCCCGAGGCCGTGGCGCGGGCGATCGCGTTCGCCATCGAGCAGCCCGACGACGTCGAGATCGGCGACCTCACCATCCGCCCCACCCGGCAGGGCTGAGGGGTGAGCACCGGCGAACGTGACTGGCGGGTGCTGCTGCTGGGCGGCGCGTCCGGCACCGGCAAGAGCAGGCTCAGCTACCCGCTTGCCCGGCGGTACCAGGTCCCGATCGTCGAGGTGGACGACCTCGTGCTCGCCGTGCAGCGGATGACCACTCCCGCGCAGCAACCGCTGTTGCACTACTGGGACACCCATCCGGACGCCGCCGGCCTGCCCGTATCGCGCATCGTGGAGTTGCAGACAGCCGTGGCCCAGGCGCTGCAGCCGGCCCTGGAGGCGGTGATCGGCAACCACCTGGAGACCGATACCCCGGTCGTCATCGAGGGCGACTACCTGCTGCCCGCGCTGGCCGCACAGGACTCGTTCGCCGGCCAGGCGGCCGACGGCCGGGTTCGCGCGGTGTTCCTGCACGAGCCCGATGTCGAGCGGCTGGTGGCCAACTACCGGCAGCGGGAACCGGACGAAGGGGAACAGCGCAGCCGGGCGCAGGTCAGCGCCCGCTACGGCGACTGGCTGGCCGAACGGGCCGCCGAACACGGTATCCCGGTGCTCACCGCGCGACCGTGGGCCACCACGCTGAGCCGGCTGTGCGCCCTGCTGGACGCCCCCGGTACGGGTTAAGCCCGCGAGAGGAAGTCCTCCGCGATGTCCAGGGGATTCCGCTTCTCCTCGGTGAACTCGACATTCAACCGCGTCAGCTGTTCGGTCGTCAGCGCCGCCGAGACGCGGTTCAACGCGGCCACCTCGGCGGGCGACAGCGTCCCCTTCGCCACCAGCGGCACGATGTTCTGCGCCGGGAACATGTTCTTGTCGTCGACCAGCGGCACGAACCCGTTCGCCGCGATCGTCGACGACGTGCTGAACAGGTCCGCCACCTGGACGTCACCGGACTTCAGGGCCGCCACCGTCACCGGGCCGCCGGTGTCCGTCGTGCGGATCTCCTTGAACTCGCAGCCGTACAACGCCTTGATCTTGTCTTTCCAGCGGCTGCTCCACTGGCCCGGGCCGCCGAAGACCAGCTCGCCGCAGCGCTTTCCCAGGTCGGAGAACGTCTTGATGCCCGAAGAAGCCAGTTGTGGTCCGACGACGAGCAGGTCCTTGTCCTCCGCCGGCGCCTGGTCCAGCACCTCGAACCCGGGCGGGATCTTCTGCCGCAGCTGCGCGTAGACGTCCTGGGACGTCGTCGCGGCGGTGTCCTTGTCGAAGTAGCGCAACAGGTTCCCGCTGTAGTCCGGCACGACCGAGAGCGATTTGTCCTGCAGGGCCTTGACGACGACCTCGCGGCTGCCGACCGGCGGCCGCACGGTCACGTTCGCCGCCCCCGCTTCGCGCAGCGCCCCGGCGTAGATCTGGGCCAGCAGCAGGCTTTCGCCGACGTCCGACGCCCCGATGATGATGTCGCCCGAAGCGCCCCCTTCACCGCCGCCCGCCAGCGGGTTCCCGCAGCCCGCGGCCAAGAACAGGACCGCGACGAAAGAGATCAGCCGCTTCACGACGTCACCTTCTTCACCGCCGCCGCGAGCCGGACACCCCGGGGCACCAGGGCCCGGTTCAGCAGCGCGAAGAGGAGATCCAGGACGATGGCCAGCAGCGTCGTCAGCAACGCGCCCGCGATTACCTCGGAATAGTCCAAAATGGCCAGTCCGTCGAGCAGGAACCGGCCCAGGCCACCGAGTCCGACGTAGGCGGCGACCGCGGCGGTCGCCACGAGCTGGAGCACGGCGTTGCGGATGCCGCCGAGCACGAGCGGCAGCGAAATCGGCACCTCCACCTTCCACAGCCGCTGCCAGCCGGTCATCCCGACGCCCTCGGCGGCGTCGACCACGCCGTGGTCGGTCGCCTGCAGCCCGGCGTACGTGCCGGCCAGGATCGGCGGCACGGCCAGCACCACGAGCCCGATGATCGTCGAGGTGACGCTCTCGGTGAAGAGCAGGAACAGGAACGTGACCAGGCCCAGCGTCGGCAGCGCGCGGATGGCGTTGCCGACGCTCACCAGCGCGACGCCGCCGCGGCCGGTGTGGCCGACGAACAGGCCCAGCGGCACCGCGATGACCAGCGCGATCACCAGCGACAACGCCGTGTAGCCCAGGTGTTCCAGCAGCCGCTGCGGGATGCCGTCCGGGCCGGACCAGTGCGCCGGGTCGCCGAACCAGCGGAGGAGGTCGGTGATCATGCGGCTCCCACCCGGGTCCACGGCGTCAGCAGGTTTCGCAAGCCGATCAGGACGAGGTCCACGACCAGCGCCAGCAGCAGCGTCAGCACGATGCCGACCACGATCGGCGAGAAGTACTCGCGCTGGAAGCCGTCGGTGAACAGCACGCCGAGGCCGCCGGTGCCGATCAGCGCGCCGACGCTGACCAGGCTGATGTTGCTGACCGACGCGACCCGCACGCCGGCCGCCAGCACCGGGACCGACAGCGGGAGTTCGACGGCGAAGAACCGCCGCACCGGCTTGTACCCGACGGCGGTCGCGGCGGCGACCACCGGCGGCGGCACCGCGTCGAGGGCGTCGAGCACCGGGCGGACCAGCAGCGCCGCGGTGTAGATCGTCAGCGCGACGACGACGTTGACACTGTCCAGGATCTTCGTCCCGATCAGGCCGGGGATGACGACGAACAGCGCGAGCGACGGGATCGTGTAGAGCAGGTTCGCGACCACCATCAGGACCTGCCGCGCGGGTGCCCAGCGGTGGCCGAGCCAGCCCGCCGCGACCGCCAGCACGATGCCGAGCACCAGCGGGAGCAGCGCGAGGTACACGTGGTCGCCCAGGTCACCGAGGATCTGGCCGCGGTTGTTCGCGCTGCCCAGGTAGCGCCCGAGCTCGTCGAAGAAGCTCATGACGCCTGGGGCGTGCCCTCGATGACGTCCAGGACCTGCCGCGCGACCACGGCGCCGAGGACCCGGTGCTCCTCGTCGACGACCACGCCGAGGCTGGCCGGTGACGACAGCGCCGCGTCGAGCGCGCCGCGGATCGGCGTCCCCCGCACCCACAGCGAACCCCCGGCCACGAGGGCGTCCTCGGTCAGTGGCCCGTCCACAATGGAGTTCGGCGGCAGCCAGCCGCGGGGCTGCTTCTCGGTGTTGACCGCGAGCCGCCAGCCGTCGCTCGCCGGCACGCCGGACCCGATTTCGACCAGCTCCAGCTCCTTGACCTCGACGCCTTCGGCGGAGAGGAACGACAGGCCGCGGTAGCCGCGATCCCGGCCGACGAAGGACGCGACGAAGTCGTCCACCGGGTGGCGCAGGACGTCCGCCGGCGTGCCGTACTGGGCCAGTTTGCCGCCGACTCGCATCACCGCCACCTTGTCGCCGAGCCGGACGGCCTCGTCGATGTCGTGCGTGACGAACACGATCGTCTTGCCCAGCTGCGACTGCAGCCGCAGCAGCTCGTTCTGCAGGTCCTCGCGCACGATCGGGTCGACCGCGGAGAACGGCTCGTCCATCAGCAGCACCGGCGAGTCCGCGGCGAGCGCGCGGGCGACGCCGACGCGCTGCTGCTGGCCGCCCGAGAGCTGGGCCGGGTACCGCTTGCCGAGCTCGACCGGCAGGCCGATGATCTCCAGCAGCTCGGCGGCCCGCTTGCGCGCTTTCGCCTTGTCCCAGCCCGAAAGCAGCGGCACGGTGGCGATGTTGTCCAGCACCGTCCGATGTGGAAAGAGGCCGGCGTGCTGGATGACGTAGCCGATGCCGCGGCGCAGCAGCGCCGGGTCGCCCTCGGCGACGTCCTTGCCGTCCAGCAGCACCTGGCCGGCGGTCGGCTCGACCATCCGGTTGATCATCCGCAGCGACGTGGTCTTGCCGCAGCCGGACGGGCCGACGAACACGGTGATCGTGCCGTCTTCGACCGTCAGGTTCAGCTCGTCGACGGCGACCGTCCCATCCGGATACTGCTTGGTCACGTCGCGGAATTCGATGGTCACTGCCACTCCCCATGTCCGGTGCAACCGACCGTAGCCGAGTACGCGGTGGTTGGCACGCTGTTCCGGCAGGTGGCCACTAGGCTCGGACTCCGTGAACGCCCTCGACGACGTCCTCGCCGCGCACGGCGTCGGCGTCCGCCCGCTGTACCGCGTCCTCGACCTGCTGCGCACCGGCGACCACGACCTCGGCGAGCTGGTCCGGCTGTCGACGGCCCCGCGGCGCAGCGTGGAAGCCGTCCTCACCGCCCTCGGCGACGACCTGGACCGCAGCGGCGACCGCCTGCGCATCGCCCCCGGCGTCGCGGCGTCGTACCTGCAGTACCGCGCACCCCGCTACGCCGACCCGCTCGACGAAGCCGTCGCAACGCACGAGCTGCTGCCCAAGATCGCCGAGTGGGTGGCCGAGGTGCCCTCGCCGCTGGCCGCGCTCGACCACGTGCAGGCCACGCCGGAGACCGTGCTGCGCCGCGCGCTCTGGCTGGACGCGCAGTACGACCTCGCGTCGGCACGCCTGCTGTTCCTCGGCGACCACGACCTGACGTCCCTGGCGGTGCGGGCGGTCTGCCCGTCGGCGTCCCTGACGGTCGTCGACCTGGACGAGCGGGTGCTCGCCTACCTGGACGACCGCGGCGGCCGGGAGATCCGGACCGTGCACGCGGACCTGCGGGTCGGCCTGCCGCCGTCCCTTTCCGGCGGATTCGACCTCGTGTTCAGCGATCCGCCGTACACGCCCGAAGGCATGGGGCTGTTCGCGGCGCGCGGGGTGCAGGCGTTGCGGGAGCCGAGCGAGGGACGGCTGCTGCTGGCGTACGGCTACAGCCCGCGCCACCCGGCGCTGGGCGCGCAGGTGCAGCGGTCGCTGGCCACGCTCGGGCTGACGTTCGAGGCGATCCTGCCGGGCTTCAACCGGTACTTCGGGGCGCAGGCGATCGGCAGCGCGGCGGACCTCTACGTCTGCCAGCCGACGGCGAAGGCCAAGAAGATGCGCAGCGGCAAGGCGATCTACACGCACGGGCCGCAGTCGGTCGAAGCGGCCGGGACGAAACCGGCGCTGCTGGAGAAGCTGAAGGAGATCGCGGGCGCTGGCGGCCTCGCGCTGGAGTCGCGGCCGGTGGACTGGTCGATCTCCGGCCCCGAGGGCGACGCCGTCGCGATGGACCTCTCGGCCGACCCGGGCCCGTGGCTGCTGCGGACACTGCTGGGCACGAACGCCCGGCGCCTGGCGCTGCTGGTCCCCAACGCCCACCCCGACCTGGGCGATCAGGCGGCCCAGGAGGCGCTCGCGTCACTCGTCCGGGGCAAGTACGCGCTGCGGTACCTGCGCAGCACGCCGGACAACCGCCACGCGGTCGTGGTCGCGGAGGCGGTGGAGCACCAGGACGAGATCCTCACGCGCGCCCACGCCCGCCTGGCGAACGTCGCCCTCGACGTCCCCGAAGACCTGGTGGACCTGCGCCTGGTCGACGTCCCCCGCCACCGCCTCCCCGACCTCCTGCGCTGACCCCGCCAAGAACGGCACTTTCATAGGGAAAGTGCCGTTCTCGGGGTCTCGGAGCGCCACTTTCTCAGGGAAAGTTGCGCTTCTGACAGTGACTGTCAGTCGGTGACGCCGTCCGCTTCGGCGGCCTTGGCGACCGCGGCCGCGACCTCGGGGGCCACGCGCGGGTCGAGCGGCGACGGGACGATCCGGTCCGGGCCCAGGTCGTCCATCGCCACCGACACGATCGCCTCGGCGGCCGCCAGCTTCATGTTCTCCGTGA
This sequence comes from Amycolatopsis plumensis, assembly GCF_042652605.1. NCBI lineage: Bacteria > Bacillati > Actinomycetota > Actinomycetes > Pseudonocardiales > Pseudonocardiaceae > Amycolatopsis > Amycolatopsis plumensis. Next base: position 1,354,366 of record NZ_JBHSJY010000001.1, read on the forward strand.
TGGCCCGCGCGCCCGAGTCGAGCGCGCCGCGGAAGACGCCCGGGAACGCCAGCACGTTGTTGATCTGGTTCGGGAAGTCGCTCCGGCCGGTGGCCACGATCGAGGCGTACCGCGCGGCCGCCACCGGGTGCACTTCCGGGTCCGGGTTGGACAGTGCGAACACGATGCCACCGCCCGCCATCCGGCCCAGCAGCGACTCGTCGATCGTCGCGCCCGACAGGCCGAGGAAGACGTCCGCGCCTTCGAGGGCCTCCGCCAGCCCGCCGCGCAGGCCCGCCTTGTTCGTCGTCGCGGCCAGGCGCTCCTTGACCGGGTTCAGGCCGTCGCGGCCGGCGTGGATGATGCCGCGGGAGTCGAGCACCGTGACGTCGCCGATGCCGGCTTCCTGGAGGATCTTCGCGCAGGCCACACCGGCCGCACCGGCGCCGGAGACGACCACGCGCTGGTCGGCGATCGCCCGGTCGAGGACCAGGTTGGCGCCCCGCAGCGCGGCCAGCGTCACGATCGCCGTGCCGTGCTGGTCGTCGTGCATGACCGGGCAGTCCAGGGCTTCCTTGAGCTTGTCCTCCAGCTCGAAGCACCGCGGCGCGGAAACGTCCTCCAGGTTGACGGCCCCGAACGACGGCCGCAGCCGGACCAGCGTCTCGACGATCTCGTCGACGTCGGTCGTGTCCAGCACCAGCGGGATCGAGTCGAGCCCGCCGAAGGTCTTGAAGAGCACCGACTTGCCCTCCATGACCGGCAGCGACGCGCTCGCGCCGATGTCGCCGAGGCCGAGCACCGCCGTCCCGTCGCTCACCACGACGACCAGCCGGTCCGCCCACGTGTAGTGCTTGGCCTTGGCGGCGTCCTCGGCGATCGCGCGGCTCACCTTCGCCACCCCCGGGGTGTACGCGATCGAAAGGTCACGCGGGCTGGAAATCGGGCGGGTGGCCGCCACCGAGAGCTTGCCGCCCTCGTGCCCGGTGAAGATCTCTTCGTCGGTGACCGGCGCGACGGCGCCGGTGGGGTCGGTCATGGGGTTTCCTGTCGTCGTTTCCGTCATTCCCCCAGTGGGAATGACGGAACTCGCGGTTCGGACTCGGGTCACTGGAATTTCTCCTGGGCATGCGGGCTGGGACCACGGTCGGCAGGGGAAACCGTGGGGGATCCCGGCACGGCAGCCCAGCGCGGTAGCGCCGGCCTGTCGGCGAGGCGTCACGTCGGCCATCGGTGCCGTGGGTCTGGCGATGGCCGCGGACGCGGCGGTTCGTTCATTGTGACAGGTCCTCCGCCGCCGGTGACCCCTCGGTGCGGTTGATGTCACATCGGACGCCCATTCCGGCAATTGCCAAGACGTCCGTTCGGTTTTTTAGCCGCCCGATAAGGTGAGGCCATGGAATTCCGCCGGCTGAGCGTCCCGGACGCCTTCGAGTTCTCCCCCCGGGCGTTCCCCGACACGCGGGGCCTGTTCGTCGCCCCCTTCCAGGAGGAGGTCCTGCGCGAGGCGGCCGGCCACCCGCTGCGGCTCGCGCAGGCGAACCACAGCGTGTCCCGGCGGGGCGCGATCCGCGGCATCCACTTCGCCGACACGCCTCCCGGGCAGGCGAAATACGTCTACTGCGCGCGCGGCTCGCTGCTCGACGTCGTCGTCGACATCCGCGTCGGCTCGCCGACTTTCGGCCACTGGGACGCCGTCCAGCTCGACTCCGCCCGGTACAACGCCGCCTACCTCGCCGAAGGCCTCGGGCACGGCTTCATCGCGCTCGAGGACGACACGGTGATGGCCTACCTGTGCTCCGAGCCGTACAACCCCAAGGGCGAGCACGGCATCACCCCGCTCGACCCGGCGCTCGGCCTGCCCTGGCCCGCGGACATCGAGCCGATCCTGTCGGAGAAGGACCGCGCCGCCCCCACCCTGGCCGAGGCGCTCGAGCAGGGCCTGCTGCCGTCCTACGAGGACTGCGTCGCCTACTACGACAAGCTGCGCTCGGCGAACTGACCACCACCGCCCGGCTCGTCGAGGCCGCTTGCACATTTAGTATGCGTGCATATAGTATGCCCGCATGGCACTTTATGAGTACGAGCACAGCGAGACGTCCACCGCCCCCGCCGCCGCGATCTGGCCGCTCTGGGCCGACACGGACCGCTGGCCGGAGTGGGACGCCGGCGTCCGGTCGGTGGTCCTCGACGGCCCGTTCGCCGCCGGGACGAGCGGCACGATGACGATGGACGGCATGCCGCCGATCCCGTTCACCCTCACCGAGGTCACCGAAGGCCGGGGCTTCACCGACGAGACGCGGCTGCCGGACGCGCACCTGCGGTTCGAGCACGTGCTGACCGACGTCGACGGCGGCACGCGGATCACCTACCGCGTCACCATCGACGGCCCGGAAGGGTTCGGCGAGCAGGTCACTTCGGACACTCCGGACGCCATGCGCGCGTTGGCCCGGCTCGCTGAGGCAAGCTCGCGAGTATGACCGCCCCCGAGTCCCGCCTGCCCGGCCCCGAGCGCAGCCCCGGCTTCCTGCTGTGGCGCGTGACGCTGGCCTGGCAGCGGGCGATGCGGGCCGCGCTGGCCCCGCACGACCTCACGCACGTCCAGTTCGTGCTGCTGACGACGACGTGGTGGCTCACCCGGGCGGGCGAGCCACCGACCCAGCGGCAGCTCGCCGACCAGGCGGGCACCGACACGATGATGACCAGCCAGGTCGTCCGCAAGCTCGCCGACCGCGGTCTCCTGGCCCGCGCCGACGACCCGGCCGACGCCCGCGCGAAACGCCTGGAAGTCACCCCGGCCGGCCTCGAACTGGTCGCGAAGGCACTGAAGGACGTCGAGGCCGCGGACGCCGAGTTCTTCGCGTCCGCCGACGACGGCTTCGTCGACGCATTGGCCCGGCTCGGCCCCTGACGAATCCCGGGGCTTCCCTGGGGACGATCCCGGATGTCCCGGCGTCACCACGCGGGCAGGCTCACCGCCATGAAACTTCTCGCACTGGGGGCGGCCGCGGCCGCACTGGCCTTGCTGCCGGGCACCGCGTCCGCGGACGAACTCCCGATGTTCGACTTCACCGACTGCCCGGCACCGCCGCCGAACGCCGACCCGGGCACGTGGCGCTGTGAAGCCTTTGTCTCGCAAGGAAAGCTGACGGTCGGCACCCAGGAGATCCCGTTGGGCGAAATGCGGCTGACGTTCAGCGAAGGCAAGGTGAACGGCCAGTACGCGCAGGTGTTCGGCGCGCTGCGGCACGAGCCGGTGCGCGTGCCCGGCCTGGCCGGCACGACGCTCCAGTTGCGCTACGGCGGCTATTCGGACTTCCAGGGCAACGACACCCGCCGCGGCGAGCTCGACGTCTACGCGGTGCTGCGGCACCCGTTGCTGCGCAAGGAATGCAGCATCGGCACGGCGGCCGCGCCGCTGCACACGGTCGTCCACGACGACCCGGCGATGCCGCCGACGGTGCTGTCCAAGAACCCGCCGACGTTCCACTTCGGCGTCGTCGACCCGGCCCTGGCGCTCCCGGCGACGCAGGGCTGCGGGCCGCTCGGCAAGCTCGTCGACCGGAAGCTGGGGCTGCCGTCGTCCTCGGAGTTCCACCAGACGACGTACGTGCAGTACAAGCAGCTCTAACGCTTCTTCGGCGTCACCCAGATGGTGATCGTCCCGGTGACCACCGGCCGGCCCTTCGCGTCCGAAATGGTCACCGGGACCTCGAGGTCGAAGCCTTCGTCGCCGAACTCCGGCAGCTCGGGCAGCGCCGCGACCGCGCGCAGGCCGGTTTCGGCCTTCGCGACGTACTGGACGTTCATGCCCTTCGGCAGCCACCGGTGCGTGGTGGGGACGGTCGCCTCGGCGAGCATGCCCATCGCGATCTCGGCCAGGTTGCAGGCGGCGATCGCGTGGAACGTGCCGATGTGGTTGTGGACACCCCACCACTTGGGTGCGGTGACCTCGCAGTGGCCGGGACGCAGCTCGCGCACCGAGGGCAGCACCGTGCGGAAGTACGGCACGCGCAGGCACATCGCGGCGCTGAACAGCTGTTTCCCGCCCGGCTTCCCGGCCAGCTTGTGCCACATCGCGAACGTCGGCGTCAGGGCCATGGGGGTCTCCTCGTACTAAGCTACCGTTCAGTAGCTAAGCAGACGGCCTGCTACCGCGCAAACGGCCGGGTATGTTCGGCCGGGTGACCAACCGTCTCTTCCTCCTCCGGCACGGGCAGACCGAATGGTCGCTGAACGGGCGGCACACCGGCCGCACGGACATCCCGCTGACCCCGGCGGGCGAAGGCCAGGCCCGCGCCGCGGGCGGCACCCTCCGGAGCCTGGTGGGCGGCCCGTCGCTGGTGCTCTCGAGCCCGCGCGCCCGGGCGCTGCGCACCGCCGCGCTGGCCGGGCTGCGCGTCGACGAAGTCACCGAGGACCTCGCCGAGTGGGACTACGGCGACTACGAAGGCGTCACCACGCCGCAGATCCGGGAGACCGTGCCGGGCTGGACGGTCTGGACCCACCCGAGCCCCGGCGGCGAAAGCGCTTCGGACGTCTCCGCCCGCGCGGACCGCGTGCTGGAGCGCGCGCGGCAAGCCTGCGAGGCCGGCGACGTGATCCTGGTGGGCCACGGGCACTTCAGCCGCGTGCTGGTGGCCCGCTGGCTCGGCCTGCCCGCCACCGCCGGCGTCCACTTCGGACTCGACGCGGCCGGCATCGCGGTGCTCGGCGACGAGCGCGGCGAACCCCAGATCGAACACCTCAACCTGCTGCCCGCGGAGGACTGACGTGCCCGACGACCGCATCCGCCGGATCCGCCCTTCGGACGTCGAAGCGGCGGTCGGCCTCGCCCACGAGCTGGCGGACTACGAGCGCGCGCCGGACGAGTGCCACCTCACGCAGGCGCAGCTGCACGAGGCGCTGTTCGGCGCATCGCCGAAGCTGTTCGGGCACGTGGCCGAAGTGGACGGCGAGGTCGTCGGCTTCGCGGTCTGGTTCCTGAACTACTCGACCTGGCGCGGTGTGCACGGGATCTACCTGGAGGACCTGTACGTCCGGGAGTCCCAGCGCGGGTCGGGCCTGGGCAAGGCCCTGCTGGCGGCGCTGGCGGCCGAGTGCGTCGCGAACGGCTACGCGCGGCTCGAGTGGTCGGTGCTGGACTGGAACCCGGCGACGGAGTTCTACAAGGCCCTCGGCGCGGTCGCGATGGACGAGTGGACGGTCAACCGCCTCACCGACGAGCCGCTGAAGGCGCTGGCCGCCCAGGCTTGACGTCTTGAATGACTCATTCCTGACCTCCGACGCCAGGAATGAGTCATTCACTGCGTCCGGGCGGTTGCGGGTCAGTCCTCTTCGTGGCCCTCTCGCTCGGCGCGGCGGCCCGCCAGCCCACCGCGTTCGGCGGCCTCCGTTTCCGTCTCGCCTTCGCGCAACCCCAGCGCCCACGCCCGCGACGGCCGCCGGAACAGCAGGGCCAGTGCCACGATGCCGAGCAGGGCGATCGGCACGCCCCACAGCGGCTCGCCGGACGGCCCGAGCAGGTACCAGCCGAGCCCGATCACGATCAGCGCGATCACCACGCCCGGCGAGCGCGCCCACGTCTGGCCGAGGACCAGCCCGGCCGACGCGGCCAGGAACGCCAGCGCCACCACGATGAACGTGCCCGACTCGACGAAGACGTTGTTGCCCGGCTGCGCGGGCGAGCCCAGTCCGTTCACCAGCACGACCACCCCGAACACCAGCAGGGCGAGCGACGGCACCGCGGTGACCACGCCGGCCAGCCGGACCTCACGGGGAGCGGGCGAGAGCTTCACTGCGGCGGCCTTCCGGTCTTCGGCGAACACGGGTTTCGCGAGAAGCACAGTGGACCCGGCCAGGGCGAGTCACCGTGCGTGAGCTCTTTCGATCGTATGCCACCCGGTCGGCCGTTTTCGCGAGACCGCCCCGGCGTCGAAAATCAAGATGTCGTCGATGAGCGGGCGGTCGGCCCGGGTGCACTTGTCACGACGAGCGGACACTCGCACGTGAAGGAGGACCGCCCGGCACAGGGTCTCGAAGGTGCTGTTCCCCGGGGTTGCGCCCGTCACCATGCGGCGCCGGAAGGTTCTCGGGCCGCCGGAAGTCACTTAGTCTGCGGTAATGCGCGCAATCCTCGTGGTGAACCCCCAGGCCACCTCGACCACCGCGGGTGGCCGGGACGTCCTGGCGCACGCGCTCGCCAGCCAGGTCAAGCTGGACGTGGTCGAGACGGACTACCGCGGCCACGCGATGGCCGTCGCGCGCTCGGCGGCGCGGGACGGCATCGACCTGGTCGTGGCGCACGGCGGTGACGGCACGGTCAACGAGGTCGTCAACGGCCTGCTGGCCGACGCCGACGGCGACCCCACCGCAATCGGCCACGTCCCCGCACTTGGTGTCGTGCCCGGCGGCTCGGCCAACGTCTTCGCGCGCGCCCTCGGCATCTCCGCCGACTCCTTCGAGGCCACCCACCAGCTGCTCAACGCGCTGGAGAACGACCGCTCGCGCCGGGTCGGGCTGGGCCTGGCCGACGGCCACTGGTTCACCTTCAACGCCGGCCTCGGCTGGGACGCCGACGTCGTCGGCCGGGTCGCCAAGCGCCGCGGCAAGCAGACGACCGCCGGCCTGTACCTGCGGGCCGCCGTCCGCTCCTACTTCCGGCCGCCGCTGGGCCGGCCGGCCCTGACCATCCGCATCCCCGGCGAGGACCCGGTCGAGGCGTTGACCGCTTTCGTGTCGAACACCGATCCGTGGAGCTACCTGGGTGAGCGTGCCGTCCACCTCAACCCGGGTTGCTCGTTCGAGACGGGATTGGGCCTGTTCGCGCTGAGCGGTCTGGGGTTGCCCACCGTGTTCAAGCATGTACGCCAAGCTTTGGTCACGAAGAGCAACCAGCGAGGACGACGTCTCGTGCGTCACGATGACCTGCCGATGGTCCGCATCGACGCAGCTGAACCGGTAAACTTCCAGGTGGACGGCGACCTCGTCGGCCAGCGGACTCGAGTGGAATTCTTCAGCGTCCCGAATGCACTCACGGTAATCGTGTGACGACGGGACCGCTGATCGCCTGCGGATAAGTACCAGGTGCCGTTCGTCGACGGAGAAGCTCCACTCAGCGCATCAGCCTTCCCTTCCGGCGGCTGTTTCAGAGAGAAACCGCAGGTCAGAGGGGTCGCTCGGCCGGGTGACCTGACTCACCGATCTTCCGGAAACCCTTGTCGAAAGCGGTGCTTCGTGAAAGCATTCACAAGCACCCAAGAACACGACCGCCATTGACGACTGTGGCGCGGCCCTCCCGCGCCATATGAAGGAGCTCACGAACATGGACTGGCGCCACGACGCGGCCTGCCGAGACGAGGACCCCGAGCTGTTCTTCCCGGTGGGAACCAGCGGTCCTGCTCTGTCGCAGGTTGCTCAGGCGAAGGCCGTGTGCCACCGCTGCCCCTCCGCTTCCGACTGCTTGGCCTGGGCTCTGGCCAGCGGCCAGGACGCCGGCGTGTGGGGCGGCATGAGCGAGGACGAGCGACGCGCGCTCAAGCGCCGCCGTACGCACATCGGCACGCGTACCAACGCCTGAGTTTCTCGAGATCCACCCAGGCCAGGCAGAATTTCACCCGGCGGGCATTTGTCGTGCCCACGCCGTCTGGGGTGATACCTACCCGGCTTGAGCTTAACAACCGAGGCGAAACCACCTGGCAACGGGTGCGCTGAAACCTCACCGGGACTTCAAGTCCTCCGCAAGCGCTGAACGGCCCGGCACCACGCACCTGGTGCCGGGCCTTCACGCGTTGATGCCCCACCAATCCCCCGTGTGATGCCTCCCCAATCACGAGTGATGCCCCTCCAATCACGCGAGATGCCTCCCCAATCACGCGAGATCCGCCCCCAATCACGCGAGTCCCGCCCCGGATCACGCGAGATCCGCCTCCAACCACGCGAGATCCGTACCCGATCACGCGCCGAGCCGGGCCTTGCCCGTGCGCGAATGGGCATCACCCGTGATTGAGCGGGCATCAAGCGTGATTGAAGGGGCATCACGCGGCTGGAGATCGTCAGAGGCGGCGGGACAGCGGGATGCGCAGCGCGGCTTCCGTCCCCGTCACCCGGGGGGACGACGCCTCCGTCCGCACCTTCCGCAGCGACAGCGAGCCCCGCAGCTCCGACTCCACGAGTGTCCGCACGATCTGCAGCCCCAGCCCGTCCGACCGCTCCAGCGAGAACCCCGACGGCAGGCCGCGCCCGTTGTCGCGGATCACGACGTCCAGCCAGCGGGCCGAACGCTCCACGATCAGCTCGACCTTGCCCGACCGGCCGGCCGGGAACGCGTGCTCGACGGCGTTCTGCACCAGCTCGGCCAGCACCATCACCAGCGGCGTCGCGATCTCCGCGACCACCACCCCGAACGAGCCCTTCCGCGACAGCCCGACCTGCGACTCCGCCGTGGCGACCTCGCCGACCATCGGCAGCACGTTGTCCAGCAGCTTGTCGAGGTCGACGCGCTCGTCCACCGAAATCGACAGCGCCTCGTGCACCAGCGCGATCGACGTCACCCGGCGGACCGACTCGGCCAGGGCGAGCCGCGCCTCCTCCGACGTCGTCCGCCGGGACTGCAGCCGCAGCAGCGCGGCCACCGTCTGCAGGTTGTTCTTCACCCGATGGTGGATCTCCCGGATCGTCGCGTCCTTCGACAGCAGCGCCCGGTCCCGCCGCTTCACCTCGGTGACGTCGCGGACGAGCACCAGCGCGCCCGCGGCCTGGCCGGCCGGCCGCAGCGGCAGCGCGCGGAACAGCACCACGGCGCCGCGCCGCGAGTCGGCCTCCGTGCGGCTCGACGGCTTCCCGTCGAGGGCCTCGATGATCCGGTGGGACACCTCGGTCGCGTCGAAGGGGTCGCGGATCAGCGACCGCGTCAACGGCGCCAGCCGCGTCCCGACCAGGTCGGACTCGTGCCCCATCCGGTGGTACGCGGACAACCCGTTCGGGCTCGCGAACACGACCGTGCCGCTCGAGTCCAGCCGGATCAGCCCGTCCCCGACGCGCGGTGACGTGTGCGTGTCGGTCGCGTTCGAGCCGTTCGGCGGGAACGTGCCGTCCACGATCATCTGGCACAGGTCGCCGGCGCTGCCCAGGTAGGCGATCTCCAACGGCGACGGCACCCGCGGCGCGGCCAGGTTCGTCTCGCGGCTCATCACGGCGATGACCTCGTCGTGGAACCGCACCGGGATGGCCTCGCGCCGCATCGGCAGGTCGCGGTACCAGTGCGGGTCCTCCTCGCGGCAGATCCGCACCTCGCGCATGGCCTTCGCCAGCTGCGGGTGCTCCTGCACGGTGAACCGCGTGCCGACGACGTCCTCGGGGTGCGCGGTCGGCGCCGTCGTCGGCCGGGCGTGCGCGACGCAGACGAAGTCGCCGCCGTCCGGCTGCAGTTCCTCGGTCACCGGGACCCAGAGCAGGAAGTCCGCGAAGGACAGGTCGGCGAGCAGCTGCCACTCGGCGACCACGGTCTGCAGGTGGTCCGCGGCCTCCCCGGGGAGGCCGGTGTTGTCGGCGAGCAGTTCGGCGAGCGTGGACACGCACCCCATCCAACCAGAGCAGGCCGCCATGACACACTTGACCAGCAACCTTGACGACGAGGAGTGAACATGTCGAAGCGCGCCCGCAAGCGTCGCGACCGGAAGAAGAACGGCGCGAACCACGGCAAGAAGCCCAACGCCTGATTCCCGGCGTCGGCATGACGAAGGCCCCCACGCACCGGCGCGGGGGCCTTCGTCGTGCTCGGGCGCTACTCGGAGCGCTGCTCGAGGGTGATCTCGGTGCGTTCCACGGTGACGCCGCCGCGGGTGGCGACGGTCTGGCGGATCGACGCGCGCAGCCGGCTCTTCAGCTCGGCCGGGGCGAGGTCGCCGCCGCACTTGCGGGCCAGCAGCTGCTTGATGTGCTCGTCGATGCCGTACTCCTCGAGGCACGGCGGGCAGTCCTCGATGTGCGCGCGCAAGGCGGCGTCACGCTCGGGGCTGCACTCGCGGTCGAGCAGCAGGTAGATGTCGGCGAGCGCCTCTTCGCAGCGGACCTTGTCGGACGCGCCCTCGCACATGTCGTTCATCGCCCCGCCACCTCCTCCTTGGCGCCCCGGATGAAGCCGCGCTCGCGCGCCACGTCGGCGAGCAGGTCGCGCAGCTGGGCGCGGCCGCGGTGCAGACGGGACATCACGGTGCCGATGGGCGTGTCCATGATCTCGGCGATCTCCTTGTACGCGAAGCCCTCGACATCGGCCAGGTAGACGGCGAGCCGGAACTCCTCGGGCAGCTTCTGCAGGGCGGCCTTGACGTCGGTGTCGGGCAGGTTGTCCATCGCCTCGACCTCGGCCGAGCGCAGCCCGCTGGAGGTGTGGCTCTCCGCCTTGGCGATCTGCCAGTCGGTGATCTCCTCGGTGGGCGCCTGCACCGGCTGCCGCTGGCGCTTGCGGTAGCCGTTGATGTAGGTGTTGGTCAGGATGCGGTACATCCAGGCCTTGAGGTTCGTGCCGGCCTTGAAGGACGCGAAGGCGGCGTACGCCTTCAGGTAGGTCTCCTGGACCAGGTCCTCGGCATCGGCGGGGTTGCGGGTCATCCGCATCGCGGCCGAGTACAGCTGGTCGAGCAGCGGCATCGCGTCCCGCTCGAAGCGCTCGGCGCGCTCGGCCTCGGTCGCTTCTTCCGGCGCTGAGTTCTGCGTGCTCGGCAAACCGTTCCCTTCCCGCTCGGCGTCGATGCGCGTGCGCGCATACGGCGGACCCGAGTTTACGCGGGGACCGGGCACGCCGCGGTTCGCCGGTGCCTCGGGACGGCGGCGGCTGCGTGAGCGTGTGGTGGCGAGCGTTGTGGTCACGTCCCGTACAACCGATCGGGGTGAGCGGGCATTCCCTAGACTTCCGCCATGGCTGGCAAGGGCACCCCGGCGACGGCGTTGCTGTCGAAGCAAAAAGTGGCGCACACGCTGCACGCCTACGACCACGACCCGCGGGCGGAGTCGTACGGGCTGGAGGCGGTGGAAGCGCTGGGCCTGGACCGGGCGCGCGTGTTCAAGACGCTGGTGGCGGAGGTGGACGGCCGGCTCGTGGTGGGTGTGGTACCGGTCACCGGCCAGCTGGACCTGAAGGCCTTGGCGGCCGCGGCGGGCGGCAAGAAGGCGAAGATGGCGGACCCGGCGGCGGCCCAGCGGGCGACGGGGTACGTGCTGGGCGGGATCTCGCCGCTGGGCCACCGGAGCCGGCTGCCGGTGGTGATCGACGCCACGGCTTCGACGTTCGAGACGGTGTTCTGCTCGGCCGGGCGACGGGGGCTGGAAGTGGAACTGGCCCCGGACGAGCTGATCCGGCTGACCGGCGCGGTCGTGGCCCCGATCGGGGCCTGAGTCAGGCCAGCGGCCGCAGCACCCGCGACAGCCACTCGGTCGCCGCACGGGAGATCGTCTCCAGGTCCTTGCCGAGGGTGTGGTCGCCGTCGACCAGGACCAGCTCCTGGTGCGGTCCCGGCTTCGGCCGCCCGAAGGGATCCCGCTCGCCCTGGATCACCAGCGTCGGGACCTCGACCGCGTCGAACTCCGGCTGGCGCGTCTTCTCCGGCTTGCCCGGCGGGTGCTCCGGGAACGCCAGGCACAGCACCGCCACCGCCTGCCCGGCCGACGCCGTCCGGCAGGCCACCCGCGCCCCGGACGAGCGGCCGCCGAACACGAACGGCAGGCCGTCGAAGCGCGCCGACAGGTCGTCCGCCACCGTCAGCCACGCCGTGTCCAGCTGGTTCGCCGGGGCCGGCGCGCGGCGGCCCGCCACCCGGTACGGCTGCTCCACCAGGGCCACGTGCACCCCCGCCGCCTGGGCCGCGCGCGTCACCGCCACCAGGTCCTTCGCCCCGAAGCCGCCGCCCGCGCCGTGGCCGAGCATGAGCACCGCTTCGCCCTCCTCGGCGCAGTGCAGGTACACCCGCGCCGGGCCGTAGGCGGTCTCGATCGGGATGGCCGTCATGACTTCGGCGCGTCGAACAAGGCGCCCTCCTGCGCCGGATCGACCCGCTCCAGCAGCTCGGGCCCGTTGTTGCGGACGTTGTTCACCTTGCTCGAGATCGGCCGCAGCTCCAGCGACGCCACGATGTCCTCGGGCGTCGGCACCAGCAGGTCGGTGACGTCTTCGCGGTCCGGGTCCAGCCAGCCGTCCCAGTGCGACTTCGGGACGATCAGCGGCATCCGGTGGTGGACGTCGGTGAGCTGGCCCGCCGCGTCGGTCGTGATGATCGAGAACGTGATCAGCGGCGAGGCCTTGTCGTCGTCCTTCGGCCGCCAGCTCTCCCAGATCCCGCCGAACGCGATCGAGGAACCGTCGGGCGCCGTCATGTAGAACGGCTCCTTCTCCTTGCCCGTGCGGCGCCACTCGTACCAGCCGTCGGCGGGCACCAGGCAGCGGCGCGACACGAGCGCGCGGCGGAACGCGGGCTTCTCGGCGGCCGTTTCGACACGCGTGTTGATCATCCGCGAGCCGACCGACGGGTCCTTGGCCCAGAACGGCACGAGGCCCCACTTCATCATCCGCAGCGAACGTTCGGCGGGCTCGTCCTCGAGCACCTGGCCGTCTTCGTCACGCGGGTGCCGCTGCACGACCGTGACCACGTTCTTCGTCGGCGCCACGTTGTGGTCGGCGCGTGCGTGGCCCTCGGTGAGGTCGATCGCGTCGAACTCCTCGATCAGTTTCGCCGGGTCCTTCGTGGCGGCGTAGCGCCCGCACATGACCAACCTCCTCCTCCGGAAAGAGTCATCGTTACACGCAGGCCAGGGCCCTGGCGAGCGGCGTGGGATCATTCGGGTGGGCACCGGCACACGAGAGGACGACGGGTTTGGCGCGCAACGACTGGAGCAGGCTGGACGAATCCGACGTCCGCGTGCGTCCGGGCAAGGGCAGCCGGCCCCGCAGCAAGCGCCGTCCCGAGCACGCCGACGCCGTCACGGCCATGGTCATCGGCAAGGACCGCGGCCGCTGGACCTGCGCGATCGACGCCGACCCGGCCCGCGTGGTCACCGCGATGCGGGCCCGCGAGCTGGGCCGGACCCCGGTGGTCGTCGGCGACCGGGTCGGCATCGTCGGGGACGTCTCCGGCAAGCCGGACACGCTCGCGCGGATCGTCCGGGTCGACGACCGCACCAGCTCCCTGCTGCGCACGGCCGACGACACCGACCCGTACGAGCGGCTGGTCGTGGCGAACGCCGAACGCCTGCTGATCGTCACCGCCCTGGCCGATCCGCCGCCGCGCACCGGCTTCATCGACCGCTGCCTCGTCGCCTGCTACGCGGGCGGCGTCGAACCGGTCCTGTGCCTCACGAAGGCCGATCTGGCCAGCCCGGACGAGCTCCTGTCGGGGTACGCGGGCCTCGACGTCCCGGCGATCGTGACCCGCTTCGACGAGGAGCCTGAGGGCCTCGCCGACATGCTGAAGGACCGCGTGACGGCCCTGGTCGGCCACTCCGGTGTCGGCAAGTCGACATTGGTCAACCGGATGGTCCCGGACGCCGCACTGGCCACCGGCGTGGTGAGCGCCGTCGGCAAGGGGCGGCACACGTCCGTCGCAGCCGTGGCGCTGCCGCTGCCGGACGGCGGCTGGGTGATCGACACCCCCGGCGTGCGGTCGTTCGGGCTGGCCCACGTCACCGCGGACGACATCGTGGACGCCTTCGAGGAGTTCGCCGAGGCCGCCGAAGAGTGCCCGTCCGGCTGCGGGCACCTGGGTGCGCCCGAGGACCCGGACTGCGCCCTCGACGACGTCGTCACCGAAGAGAAGGCGAGCCCCGAGCGGCTGGCGTCGCTGCGGCGCCTGCTGGCGTCACGGGGTGGCCACGATGTGACCCGCCCCACCGAGTCCTGAGGCAACCGGGAACCGATCGCCGATCGTCACCGTCACATCGGTAACCATTCGCCCGTTCGGGCGATATGCCGAGCGGAAGATCCGATCCTGAGGGGAACTCGATGCGCAAGACCACCCTGATCGCCGCGGGCGCCGCGCTGGTGCTCACGCTGACCGCGTGCAGCGGCAACTCCGCCACCGGCACCGCCGAACCGGCCGCCGCGGGCGGCCAGAGCCAGACCGACGGCCTCGCTTCGCCCTTCACCGACGCGATCAAGCTGGCGTCGGAGGCCAAGCAGGGCACCGAGAAGTCCAAGTCGGCGAAGTTCACCATGGAGGGCTCCGCCGCCGGCCAGACCATGACGGCCAGCGGCGCGATGGCCTTCGACGGCGCGAACACGAAGTTCTCGATGACGAGCACCGCGGCCGGTCAGACCACCGAGATGCGCATGGTCGACAAGGTCATGTACATCAAGCTGCCCGCCGAAGAGCAGAAGCAGATGGGCACGGACAAGCCGTGGGCCAAGATCTCGGCCGACGGCACCGACCCGTTCTCGCAGGCGATCGGCGGCGCGCTATCCAAGTCGGCCGAGCAGAGCGACCCGAGCAAGATGCTCGAGCAGATCTCCAAGACGGGCCGGATCATCTCGTCCGACCAGACCGAGCTGAACGGCCAGAAGGTCAACCACTACAAGGTGGAGCTCGACGTCGCCAAGGCGCTCGACCAGTTCACCGACCAGGTCCCGGCCGCGTCGCGTGACCAGCTCACCGAGAAGCTCAAGGGCAAGGACCTCAAGCTCCCGGCCGAGCTGTGGCTCGACAAGAACAACCTGCCGGTGCAGGTCACCATGGACCAGGGCCCGATGATGCAGGCGCTGGGCGCGCCGGCCGGCGACGCCAAGTTCACGATGAAGTACAGCGACTGGGGCACCCAGGTCGACGTGGCGGCCCCGCCCGCCGACCAGGTCGTCGACTTCGGCGAGCTGATGAAGAAGGCCGGTCGCTGACCCCGGACGACGCTGAGTAGCGGCGGCTCCCCCGAACGAGATCGGGGGAGCCGCTGTGTTTTTGTGGGCGCCATGCGCAAAGCCGCCGTGGTGCTGCTGTTCGCCCTGCTCGCCGGTGCGTGCTCCGACCCGCCCCGCCGTCCGGCGTTCGAAGACGCCCGAGCACTGGCCGACGCCGCAGCGGCGGCCACGACGAGCGGCGGCTCGGCCAAGTTCGGCACGGACGTCGCGGTCGGCGCGGTCCGCTCGAAGGGGCAGGGCCAGGCCCGGTTCGGCGCAGGCGGGACGGCCCAGGTGATGACGACGGACTTCCTCGGCGAGCCTGCGGAGCTGCGGCTGGTGGCCGGGAAGCTGTACGCGAAGGTGCCGGAAGGCTCGCGCGACGAGGTCGGCACCGGCAAGCCGTGGGTGGTGGTCGCGGCGGACGGCACGGACCCGTTTTCCCAGGTCCTCGGCACCGGCTTGACGCAACTGGCGGCGCAGAACGACCCGGCGCACACGCTCGGCGAGATCCGGGCGGCGGGCACGATCGTCGCGGCGGAGCGCACCAGCCTGGGTGGCGTGGCGGCGGAGCACTACCGCGTCGAGCTGGACCTGGCCCGCCTGGGCACCGACCTCCCGGCAGGACTGCCCGCGGACGCGGCCGGCCGGGTGGGCGGCAAGTTCCCGGTGGAGCTGTGGCTGGACGAGGTACACCGGCCGCTGCAGATCGTGCTGGACCTTTCGCCGATCCTGCAGGGCTCGGAGGCGCGGATCACCACGCGGTATTCGGAGTGGGGGGTGCCGGTGGACGTCCAGCCGCCGCCGGCGGGCGAGGTGGGGTAGTCGCCGGTGCCGTGAATGACTCATTCGGGACGTCGGAGGTCAGGAATGAGTCATTCATGACGTTCTGCCCGTGGCTGCACGGCGGCTGCTCGGGCCGCCCCGGTCAGGACAACTCAGAGCAGCTCCAGCAGGAACGGCAGCTCCTGCGGCGCATACCAAGCCAGCTCGTGATCCTCGGCATCCCCCAGCGTGAACTCCGCGTCCGGGTCACCCAGGTCGGCCGCGTCGATCACCGCCGCCGCCGCGGCCACTGCCTCCGCCGCCTCCGGGGCGTCCACGTGGATCGCCGCCACCGCCGACAGCGGAATCGGGCCGCCGATGCGGACCACCGGGGCGTCCAAGTCCGGCCGCAACGTCACCCCCTCGACGTCCGCCGACACCACCACCCGGCGCGGCTCGCCCTTCTCCTCCGCCGCGATCAAGCGCAACGAGGCCCGGGCCGCGTCCAGCAGCGCCGCGTACTCCAGCTCCTCGTCCGACCCGCTCACGTACGCCTCGCGCAACGCGGGCGTCAGCGCGAACGCCGTTCCGCTTCGGGCGCGGAACTCCCCCGATGTCTCGAGGTCGCGAAGCATCGCGATGGTCGCAGGCAGATAGACCCTCACCAGTGCGCACCCTTCAGCTCTTCCAGGGACTCTTCGATCATCCCGGCCACCAGATCCACGTCGAACGCGGCCTTGCGGTCGCCGTTCAGTCCGAAGTAGACGCCGCCGTGGTAGGACGTCACCCCGATCGCCAGCGCCTGGGTGCGCATCAGCGGCATCACCGGGAACATCTCGACCAGTCTGGCCTCTCCCGCGTACATCGGCACCTGGGGACCCGGTGAATTGGTCACCATGACGTTGAAGATGCGCCCGGACAGCGACCCCGCCGCTCGCGCGCCGAGCGAGTGGAGCGTAGCCGGGGCGAAGCCGCCGACCTTGAGCAGGCCGCGCGCCGCCACCGAACGGCCCGAATCGAGGTGCTCGGCCATCGCGTGGCCGATGTGCTGCAGCCGCAGGACCGGGTTCGGCTCGCCGACCGGCAGGTCGACCAGGTACGCCGCCACCTGGTTGCCGACCAGCCCCGGGGTCGAGTACCCGGGCGTCTCGGCGTCGCGGACCGCCAGCGGCACCAGCGCGCGGATCGTCGTGTTCGGCGTCAGCTGCACCTCGCGCGAAAGCAGCCATTCGCGCAGCGCCCCCGCGATGGCCGCGAGGACGACGTCGTTCACCGTGCCGCCGTGCGCCGCGCGGATCTTACGGAAGTCCTCCAGCCGCGTGCGCACGACCGCGAACACGCGGCCGCCCGAGACCCGGACGTTCAGCGGTCCGGATGGCGCCGGGCTCACCAGCGTGCGCAGCGTCGACGCCACCCCGCCGACGGTTTCGGCGAACTTGCCCGCCGCCGCGACCGCGTCGTTCGCCGCCGACCGGACGTTCTCGACCACCTCACCCGGCCGCTGGACGCCCTCGCTGATCGCGTCCAGCACCAGCTGGGTGCGGCTCGGCTCGCGGCGCGGCGTCCAGATGTCCTCGAAGGGCTCGGGCGCGGCCGGCACCGGGTCGAGGATGAGCTGGCCGAGGTCGATCGTGCCGACACCGTCCACAACGGACTGGTGGGTCTTGGTCACCAGCGCCACCCGGTCGCCGGCCAGCCCCTCGATGAAGTAGGCCTCCCAGAGCGGCCGCTCCGGCGCCAGCCGCCGCGACATCAGGCGCGCGACCAGGTCGAACAGCTGGTCGTCACTGCCCGGCTGGGGCAGCGCCGAGCGCCGGACGTGGTAGTTCAGGTCGAAGTCGACGTCGTCCACCCACACCGGCCGCGCCAGGTGACCCGGCACCTCCAGCACGCGCTGCCGGTACCGCGGCAGGTACGCCAGCCGCCCGCCGATGAGGTCGACCAGCTGCGCGTAGCCGAACCCGGAGCGCGGCCGCTCGAAGATCGCCACGCCGCCGACGTGCATCGGGGTCGCGTGGTCCTCGACGTACAGGAACGAGGCGTCCAGCGCGGACAGGCGGTCGGGCATGGGCCGATCCTTACACAATGCGAGACTGCGGGGTGTGGGTGATGAGTCGACTATCTCGCCGAAGGACCGCTTCCTGACCGTGTACGGCCGGAAGCCGGTGCTCGAGGCACTGGCGGACGACGGCCTGCGCGTGGACAAGGTGATCCTCGCCGACACCGCTCGCGGTCCCGGCGCGGCCGAGATCACGCGCGCGGCGAAGGCCGCCGGCGTGCCGGTGCAGCGCGCCAGCGCCCACCGCGTCAAGGTGCTCGCCGGCAACGGCAAGCAGGACCAGGGCGTGCTCGCCGACGTCGTCGCGCCGCGGATGCGAGCGCTTTCCGCGGCGCTGGCCGACCGGCGGCCGCCGTCGCGGGTGCTGCTGCTGGACGGCATCACCACCCCCGCGAACGTCGGGATGATCCTGCGGACGGCGACCGCGGCGGGCCTGGACGGCGTGATCGTGCCCCGGCGGGGCGTCGCGGCGCTCGACCCGCTGGTGGTCAAGGCCTCGGCCGGGGTGGCGTTCCGCGCGCCGGTGCTGCGCTGCGGCTCGGCGGGCGAGGCCGCCGAGATGCTCGCCGAAGCCGGCTACGGCCTCTACGCGCTGGGCGCGTCGGCGCGCACCACGGTGTTCGACGTCGACCTGCCGCAGCGCGCCGCGTTCGTCCTCGGCGGCGAGACGGCCGGGGTCGGGCCGGAGGTCGGCGAGCTCGTCACGGAGTGGCTGTCGATCCCGATGCCCGGTGACGTCGAGTCGCTGAACGTCTCGGCCGCGGCCGCGGTGCTGTCGTTCGAGCTGGTCCGCCGGGGGCGCTGATCCCTCACCCGGCGGCGAACAGCACCGCGAGCTCGTCCAGCGTCTCGCTGACCGACCGGTGGTGCACCCCGACCATGCCCGCCTCGACGGCGCCGCGGATGTTCGCCGCGGAGTCGTCGACGACCGCGCAGCGCGCGGCGGGCAGCCCGAGCCGGTCGGCCGCGATCAGGTAGACCGCCGGATCCGGCTTGGCCACGCCGACCTCCCCGGAGAACACCAGGGCGTCGAAATAGTCGAACATCGTGTTCTTGACCTCGTCCGACGCCCCGGGGGCGTTGGACAGCAGCGCGGTGCGGACGCCGCGCTCGCGTGCGGCCGCCAGGTAGTCGTAGAACCGGCCGGCGTCGGGATCGGTGAGAACCCCCGCGAAATCGACCAATAGCCCTTTCAGCACCCGGCACACCATAGCTGTGGCGACCAACCGTGTCTCGCCGTGCGGGCGGTTTACCGCATCATTCGTGCAAAATCCACGGCTTCGACAGTTCTCCCCCGGATCGTGCGATTCCGGTGTCCTTTTCCCCCGTTCCCGCCTCTAAGCGAATGCCGAGTCAGGGAGGGCAGGAAATGATCGAAGAACATCGGTTGCGACGGCTGATCCACTGCGAGGTGCCGGGCCGGGCGGAGGGGGCGACGTCGAGGGAGCACCACCGCGGCGACCCGCGGTGCCCGGCGCCGCCGCAGCTCGAAGCGGGCGAAGTGGGTCACCTGCTGAACATGCTGCTGGAGGCCTACGACGGCCGCCGGCCGGCGGCGCAGGTCCGCGCCTTGGTCGCTCCGGAGGTGTACGCCGGTCTCACCGGGCCGCGACGGCCACGGCCACGGCACCGGACGCAGACGATCCACACGTGCACCCCGGTACCGGAGGTCGTCGAGGCGTGCGCCCGCGTGGAGGCGGACGGCCGGTCGTTCGCGCTGGCGGCGAGGTTCGTCCGCACCCCGGCGGGCTGGCGGTGCGAGCGGTTCGCGCTGTTGAAACCGCACCAGCCGGCCCACCCGCTCCGGCGGGCGGCATGAAATCGAACAGCGAGAGCCGCTCACCACCGGGCTCACCTCAAGCGCCCCAAGGCGGCCTTCGGTGCGTTAGACGCAACCAAGGCCACATTGGGGCGCTTCCGGCTGGCGGTCGCGTGATCAGTGGTCGTGCTGACCGGCGCTCTTCACCGGGAGGGCCGCCAAGCCGCGCAGCGTCGTCGTCGGGCTCCACTCCGGGTTTCCCGCCGAGGTCAGGTCCGGGCGGCGGCGGGCCAGCTCGCGGAAGGCGATCCGGGCCTCCAGCCTCGCCAGCGGGGCTCCCAGGCAGAAGTGGATGCCCTGGCCGAACGCCAGGTGCCGGCCCGGCTCGCGCGCCGGGTCGAAGGATTCGGGGTCCGGGCCCGTTGCCGGGTCGCGGTTGGCCGCGCCGATCACGACCACCGCCTGACTGCCCTCCGGCACGGCCAGCTCGCCCAGCGTTGTGTCGCGCAGGGCCGTGCGGGCCGTCAGCTGGACGGGTGAGTCGTAGCGCAGCACCTCCTCCACCACGCGCGCCGCGTTCTCGCCCTCCGTGCCCAGCGGCTTGAGGCCGTCCTGGCCGTGCAGCAGCGCCAAGACGCCGTTGCCGATCAGGTTCGTCGTCGTCTCGTGGCCGGCGATCAGCAGCAGCGTGAGCGTCACCAGCAGCTCGCCCTCGCTGAGCACGTCACCCGCGTCCGACACCGCGACCAGCGCCGACAGCAGATCGTCCCCCGGCTCGCGGCGCCGCCGCTCCGCCAGCTCGCGGAAGTAGCCCACGAACGACTGCCGCGCCCTGACCGCCGGTTCGAACGTCTCCGGGCGCTGCAGGAACGGCGGGTCCAGCGCCCGCGCCATCGCGTGCGACCACTCCGCGAAGCGCTCGCGGTCGTCCAGCGGCACGCCGAGGAGCTCGGCGATCACCTCGACCGGCAACGGCTTCGCGAGCGCCGTCATCAGGTCGAACTCGGCCGGGGCACGGTCGATCAGCGCGGCCGCGATCTCCTCGATGCGCGGCGCCAGCTGCTCGACCATGCGCGGGGTGAACGCCTTCGCCACCAGCCGCCGCAGGCGCGTGTGGTCGGGCGGGTTCAGCGACAGGAACGCCCGGACCACGCGTCCCGAGGCGTCGACCGGCTGGTCCGGGAGGCGGTCCGCCGGGTCCAGGTACTCGGGTTCGGGGTGCCCGAACGCCGGGTCGCGCAGCACCTGCGTGGCCTCGGCGAAGCCGCTGACCACGAACATCCGCTCGTCGAGGGCCGCGACCGGCCACCGCTCGCGCCACCGCCGGTACGCCGGGTACGGGTCCGGCCGCCGCTCGGCGGCGAACAACGCGAAGAACTCCTGCGGATCCGCCAACTGCTTCCCCCTCACGAAAAAAACCGGGGTGCGCGCGGACCACCGCACGCACCCCGGCACTCTGCTACATCAGCGACGCGGGCCCTTCTTGCCCTTCTTCTGGGCGTCACGCTGGGCGGCGCGACGGTCCCGGCGGGTACCGCCGGCGCCACCGCCCGCGGCCTGCGCCCCGCCCTCGACGTGCGACTCGACCTCGCCGTCCTCGCCCGGACCGGACAGCATCATGCCCGACGGCTGGCCACCGCCGCCGAGACCCTTGCCGCGCAGCGCGGCCGGGACGGACTCGGTGTCGGTCGTCGGCGGCTGCGGCGGCGCCGGCCGCGCGTGCCGGCCCTCCGAGGGCGCGGCTGCCTGGCCGTTGCCGGTCGGGACGCCCGTCGGCAGCGCCGCGGCCTGCTCGGCCGGCGGGGCCTCGGCCCGCTCGACCTGCAGGTTGAACAGGAAGCCGACGGCCTCCTCCTTCAGCGAGTCGAGCATCGCGCGGAACATGTCGAAGCCCTCGCGCTGGTACTCGATCAGCGGGTCGCGCTGCGCGAGCGCCCGCATGCCGATGCCCTGCTTGAGGTAGTCCATCTCGTAGAGGTGCTCGCGCCACTTGCGGTCGAGGACCGTCAGCATCACCTGGTGCTCCAGGGTCCGCATGCCCTCCGGGCCGACGAGCGCGTTGATCTCCGCTTCCCGCTTGTCGTAGGCGTTGCGGGCGTCCTGGATCAGGGCTTCGCGCAGGGTGCTCTCGTCGAGGTCGCCGTCCTCCATGAGGTCGTCCCACTCGATGCTCACCGGGTACAGCGTCTTCAGCGCCGTCCACAGCTTCTCGTGGTCCCAGTCCTCGGCGTAGCCGTTGGCCGTCGCACCGTCCACATAGGCGTTGACGACGTCGACGAGCATGCCCTCGATCTGGTCGCGCAGGTTCTCGCCGGCCAGCACGCGGTGGCGCTCGGCGTAGATCACCTTGCGCTGCTCGTTCATGACCTCGTCGTACTTGAGGACGTCCTTGCGCTGCTCCATGTTGATCTGCTCGACCTGGGTCTGCGCGCTCTTGATGGCCTTGGAGACCATCTTGTGCTCGATCGGCACGTCGTCGGGCAGCCGCATGGTCGTCATGACGCGCTCGACCATGGTCGCGTTGAAGCGGCGCATGAGCTCGTCACCGAGCGACAGGTAGAAGCGGGACTCGCCCGGGTCGCCCTGGCGGCCGGACCGGCCGCGGAGCTGGTTGTCGATGCGGCGCGACTCGTGGCGCTCGGTGCCCAGGACGTAGAGCCCGCCGGCCTCGCGGACCTCTTCGGCCTCGGCCTTCGACTCCGCCTTGACCTGCTCGAGGACCTCGGGCCAGGCGGCCTCGTACTCCTCGGAGTGCTCCACCGGGTCCAGGCCACGCTCGCGCAGCACCTGGTCGGCGATGAGGTCGGGGTTGCCGCCCAGCACGATGTCGGTACCGCGGCCCGCCATGTTCGTGGCGACCGTGACGGCGCCCTTCTGGCCGGCGCGCGCGACGATCAGCGCCTCGCGGTCGTGGTGCTTCGCGTTCAGCACTTCGTGCGGGACGCTCAGCTTCACCAGCAGCTTCGACAGGTGCTCGGACTTCTCGACGCTCGTCGTGCCGACCAGCACCGGCTGGCCCTTTTCGTGCCGCTCGGCGATGTCCTCGGCGACGGCCTCGAACTTGGCCTGCTCGGTCTTGTAGATCAGGTCCGCCTGGTCGACGCGGATCATCGGCCGGTTCGTCGGGATCGGCACCACACCCAGCTTGTAGGTCTGGTGGAACTCCGCGGCCTCGGTCTCGGCCGTACCGGTCATCCCGGACAGCTTGTCGTAGAGCCGGAAGTAGTTCTGCAGCGTGATCGTGGCGAGGGTCTGGTTCTCGGCCTTGATCTCGACCTTTTCCTTGGCCTCGATCGCCTGGTGCATGCCCTCGTTGTAGCGGCGGCCGTGCAGGATGCGCCCGGTGAACTCGTCGACGATCATGACTTCGCCGTTGCGGACGATGTAGTCCTTGTCGCGGTGGAAGAGTTCCTTCACCTTGAGCGCGTTGTTCAGGTACCCGACCAGCGGGGTGTTCGCGGCCTCGTAGAGGTTCTCGATGCCGAGCTGGTCCTCGACGAACCGGACGCCCTTCTCGGTGACGGCCACGGTGCGCTTCCGGACGTCGACCTCGTAGTGGTACTTCGAGTTGATCAGGTTCGTCTTCTCGACGCGCTCGCGCGACCCCATGGTGGTCGTGTCGATGCCCTGCATCAGCGGGGCCAGGCGCGCGAACTCGACGTACCAGCGCGAGGACTGGTCGGCCGGGCCGGAGATGATCAGCGGCGTACGGGCCTCGTCGATGAGGATCGAGTCGACCTCGTCGACGATGGCGAAGTTGTGCCCGCGCTGCACGCAGTCGTCGAGGCTCCACGCCATGTTGTCGCGCAGGTAGTCGAAGCCGAACTCGTTGTTCGTGCCGTAGGTGATGTCGGCGTTGTACTGGGAGCGCCGCACCTCCGGCTGCTGCTCCGAGAGGATGACGCCGACCTCGAGGCCGAGGAAGCGGTGGATGCGGCCCATCCACTCCGAGTCGCGCTTGGCCAGGTAGTCGTTCGTCGTGACGACGTGGACGCCCTTGCCGGGGATGGCGTTGAGGTAGGCGGGGAGGACGCAGGTCAGCGTCTTGCCCTCGCCGGTCTTCATCTCGGCGACCTGGCCGAGGTGCAGCGCCGCGCCGCCCATCAGCTGGACGTCGAAGTGGCGCTGGCCCAGCACCCGCTTGGCCGCTTCCCGGACGACCGCGAAGGCCTCCGGCAGCAGCTCGTCGAGGGATTCGCCGTCGCCGTTCCGCTTACGGAACTCCTCGGTCTTGGCCCGCAGCTCGGCGTCGGTCAGGTCCTTGACGTCGTCTTCGAGGGTGTTGATGTGATCGGCGATGTTGCGCAGCCGCTTCACCATCTTGCCCTCACCCGCGCGGAGCAGGCGGTTCAGCACCATCCGGTCGACCTCACTAGCTGAATATGAGCGCGCCCAGGCCGGTCCCGGGCAGGTTCTCCCGCGGTGGCGGCCGTGTTCGGCGCCACCTTCCCACCCCCATCGTAGGGAACGGTGGCCGTGGTGTGCACACGCCGTACGTCCTGAGAACCTTATTCAGCCGTCGGCCGGCGCGAATGTCACGGAGGTGGACGGCCTGCGGTCCGTAGCGCCGGCCTGACCAGAATAAGGTTCTGACATGCGGAAGACCCGCACGCGAGCGCGTGCGGGCCCTCCGGCTGACCTCCTTCGAGCCCGGCTCAGCCGAGCCGGATCACGCCGTAGTCGAAGCCTTTCCGCCGGTAGACCACGCTGGGCCGGCCCGCTTCGGAGTCGTTGAAGAGGTAGAAGTCGTGGCCGACCAGCTCCATCTCGTAGAGAGCCTGGTCCACCGTCATCGGTTCCGCGGTGTGCTGCTTCTCGCGAACGACGCGGCCGGGCTGGTGACCCAGGTCGTCGTCGGCCCAGCTCTGCTGCTGCGGCAGGCGGATCTCGTCGGCACTCGCGAAGCCGTTCGCCTGCGGCTCGGGTGCGTCCAACACCGCGGTACGCGCGGCGGGACTGGCTGCGGCCGGGGATCCACCACCCGGCAGCGCCGAGGTCGCTTCGGCGACCGATTCCGGGCGGCTGCGGCCGTAGTGCACGCGCCTCCGGTCGTGTGTCCTCCGCAGCCGGTTTTCCAGCTTGGTGACTGCGGAATCGAGCGCCGCGTAGAAGTCGGCGGCACACGCTTCGGCGCGTACGGCCGGGCCTCGCCCCTTTCCGGTGATTTCGACGCGCTGGCAGCTCTTGGCCTGGCGCCGGTTGGGTTCGTGGAACAGTTCCACGTCGTACCGGATGACTTTCCTGTCGTAGCGCTCGAGGCGGGCCAGCTTTTCGCTGACGAGTGCCCGATAGTGGTCGGGCACCTCCACGTTGCGGCCCTTAACGACGATGTCCATACACGACCTCCCTCGCTGAGATGACTGCGAGCTGTTGTGTTCACACACGGCGCCGGTATTGCGGGGACGTAAGCCCGGATCGCGGGCTGAGAAGGAACTCGGAAACGGTGGACGACGTCTCGTTCCGGTGACCGAGCGCGGACTCAGCGCACCTCCGGCGCCAGGGACATGGGCTCGTCACCTCCCTGCCTGCGGGGATTGCTGATTGCGGAGCACGTTAGCTTCCTCACGCCCGTTACAACAGCCCCCGAGCCGGGGGATGTCAGGGGTTGGGACTCGGTCACCCCGCGCAGTGATCGCGAAGTGGGCACCGCAAAACACCCGCTGGTCGGACGCGGCGCGCGTGCCGTGCTTTCACACGGACGGCGCACCGCTGCCTGCCGGTGGACGCCGAGGGTGACGACCCCGTCCCGCACAGCCGCCACTCCGGTGGAGTGGTGTGGCGGCCGAGTGATCGTGATCGACACCCTCATGCCCGGACAACGGGCGCCGATCCGTTCGCGTTCCCGGTTGCCGTCACTCATGTAGGTGACGGCAGGTTCACCCGGGCGCGAGAAGCGGTTTTTCGGGTGGTTTTTTGCCGGTTGAGCTGGGGCGGGACGGTGTTGGATCGCGGTGAGGCGCGGAACCGGTACCACTGATTTCGCCCGCGTTCTGCGCGCTTCGTGGGGAAGGTCCACAGTGGTTCGCATGGGTGGTCCGTTCGCTCGTTTCAGCCGGCGGCCAGGAGGGTCAGGACGGCGGAGACCGTGAATCCCGCCGCGGTCAGCGCCCGGGTGCAGGCGGCCGCGGTGGCGCCGGTGGTGATCACGTCGTCGAGGACCACGATGGCGGCTCCCGGGGGCGGTCGGCCGGACTCCCGGAATTTCAATCGGCCGGCCAGATTGGCCTGGCGTTGCTCGCGGGTCAGGCCGACGGCGTCGCGGGCTGCGCCGGCCAGTTCCAGTGCCGGGGCGACCGTGGCCTTGATGCCGCGGGCGGCCAGGGTGATTGCGGCCCCGTGGGCGAGGCGCTCGACGTGCGGGCCGCCTCGGACCCGTGCCGCGGAAGGACGGCTCGGGGCCGGGACGAGGCAGATCGGTCGCGTTGAGGTGGCTGCCTGGATCGTGGGTGCGGCTCGCACCGGGGCGGGCACGGGCTCGCTCGGCTGGGCCGGATCGGCACTCGCCGGTGCAGCCTCCTCCAACCTGCCCAGCGAACCCGCCGGAACCGGGGGCACGGCCCGCACCGAGGCCGGAGCGCCACCGGGCCCGTCGGCCGCAGCTCCCTCCGGCGCAAACGGACCCGCCGAAACCCCCACCACCGGCAGCACCACCAACGCCTCCGCGAGCGCCCGCCCAAGCGACGGCGCCAGGTCCCGACGACCGCGCTCCTTGTACGCGATCAGCAACCTCCGCCCCACCCCGCGGTACCGGGCCAGCGCGAACACCCGCACCAACCCCGCCGTCGGCCCGCGCACCACCTCCCGGGCCGCGCCCCACACCTCCGCGCACCGGGCACAACACGGCTCGCCCCGGGCTCCGCACGCGGCGCAGCGGCTGGGGATCAGGAGATCGAGCAGTCTCTTCAGCACACCGACAGTGTCACGACCGGCACCGACAGTTCCGGCCCTCCGGCCGTCACCCACCGGAGTGAAAAAGATCAGCCGGGATAGAAGGGGTCCGCGTCCTTCATCGTGTGGCTGTGCGGGCGCCACACCTCGCCCAGCGCCGACGCCGTCCACAGGCCGTTGGCGTCGGCCACCACGATCTGGTGGTCGGGAGCCGCCGTCACGCCGTGGACCGTCGGGGTCAGGTTGCTGCTGTTGAACGGGTCCAGGCGCTGGCCGTCCGCCGTCACCTTGACCACCGGCCGGGACGACGACTTCGTCGCCACCACCAGGGCGTCCGACGCGACCCAGTCGACGTCGACGACGTCCTCGAGTTCGTGCGGCTGGAGGTGGCGTGGCTCGCGCAGGGCCACCGAGTCGCCGTTGACGACCACCGAGGCCACCCACAGCTCGCCCTTGACCACCGCCGCGACGCGGGCGCCGTCGCGGGAGAACCGGAGCTCCGTGAGATCACCCTGCTGGGTCAGGTCCGTGGCGTTGACGCTCAGCGCCGTCCAGTGGCCGTTCTGGTCGAGCACCATCCGGCCCACCGACAGCCCGTCGACCACCGTCCACAGCTCGCCGGTGCCGGGACGCCACGTCGGGCGGGTCAGCGAACTGCCGCCGAGGGTGGTCGGCGCCAGGTCGCGGCCGAGGTCGCCGATCCGCAGGTGCACACCGTCACCGCCGCGCTCCACCACCGCCAGGCGCTTGCCGTCGATCGACTGGGCCGCGCTCACCACGTCGTACCCGCCGTTACCGGCCGGCCCGGCAACCGGGGCGCCGTCGCTGAGGGACCGGACCCGGCCGCCGACCGTCATCATGCCCAGCAGCTGCGGGCTGATCGACAGCGAAGCGCCGTACGCGGGCAAGTCGTTCTGCCGCCAGTCGGGGTGGTTCGGCACGAGCGGGGCGCCGTCGGCGAGGATGCGGATCCGGGCCGACGTGACGTACTGCAGGGACAGCACGATCTGCGCGGCGATCAGGTTCCGGATGTCGTCGGGCACCCCGGTGAGCCCGGTCAGCGGCACTACCAGCGTCCCGTCGTCGAGGCTCTTGACGTTCGTGTCGATCTCGATCGGCTCGCCGAGCAGGTTCTTCACCGCACCGGCCAGGCTCGTCGACGGTCCGCTGACCAGCAGGTCCATCACCCGGCCCGGCAGCCCGGACTGCGGCTTCGCGACGACGTACCGCCGATCGGGGACGAACGTGGCCGACGACTCCGAGTAGAAGCTCACCGGCACCGGGGTGTAGTTCTCGCTGAAGTCGGACTCGGTCGCGTACAGGTCGGCGGGCGGGTCGACGATCCGCCACTGGTTGTTCGCCTGCTTGCGCACCTTCACCTGCAGCAGCGCCGAGGTGTAGTCCGGCACGAACGCGCTGTTCTGGTACAGCGTGCCGATGTCGATCCCGCGCACGTTGACGACCTGCGTGTTCGGGTCCGGCGGCGGGGCGGTGTCGTAGACCGTGCCGAAGGTGTCCTGGATGATCGTCAGGCTGCGGCTCGGCCGCCAGTTCAGCCGGCTCTGCTCGTCGAGGTAAGCCCGGGCGGCGGCGTTGTTCTGCCCCTGCTTGAGCGTCGCCCCGATGAACGCGCGGACCAGCGACAGCGGGTCGATGTTCAGCGGCGGCTCCGGCACCACGTCACCGGCGCTCTGCCCCTGCCGCTCGCCGGACACGACCTGCGGCTGCGATTCCAGCGGCACGTTCGCGCAGCCCGCGAGCAACGTCAAGCAGAGAACAACGAGCAGAAGCCGTTTCACTGACCAATTCCCTCACGTTCAGCGAAGATCGCCTCCGGCGCCGGCGTCACGTCGATGACCCCGAGCGGCACGTCCGTGGCGAACCGGTCGGGCGGCGGCAGCACCAGCGGCGAGTCACCGGCGGGCACGTCCTGCTGCCGCGGCAGCAGGAGCCGGAAGCAGGCGCCGTTGCCGGGCTCGCCCCACGCGTCGAGCTCGCCGCCGTGCAGGCGCGCGTCCTCCTGGCTGATCGCCAGGCCCAGCCCGGTCCCGCCGGTGCGCCGGTTGCGCGACGGGTCGGCGCGCCAGAACCGGTTGAACACCAAGTCCGCTTCGCCGGGGCGCAGGCCGACGCCGTGGTCCCGGACCGTGATGGCGACGGCGGTTTCGTTCGCCCCGACCGTCAGCACCACCGGCTTGCCCTCGCTGTGGTCGACGGCGTTGGCGAGCAGGTTGCGCAGGATCCGCTCGACGCGCCGGGCGTCGACCTCGGCGATCACCTCTTCCTCGGGCAGCACGAGTTCCACCGAGCTGCCCGCGTTGCCGGCGATCACCCGCACCTGCTCGACCGCGCGGGTGGCGATCGGGCGGACGTCGATGAACTCCGCGGCCAGCTCCTCCACCCCGGCGTCGAGCCTGCTGATCTCCAGCAGGTCGCCGAGCAGCGCTTCGAACCGGTCGAGCTCGTCGACCAGCAGCTCCGTCGACCGCGCGAGCCCGGCCGGGAACTGCTCGCGGGACGCGTGCAGCACGTCCGCGGCCATCCGGACGGTGGTCAGCGGGGTGCGCAGCTCGTGCGAGACGTCGGAGGTGAACCGGCGCTGCAGGCCGCCGAACTCCTCCAGCTGGCGGATCTGGCGCTGGATGCTCGCAGCCATCCCGTTGTAGGACACCGCGAGCTTCGCCAGGTCGTCTTCGCCGAGCACGGCGAGCCGCTGGTCGAGGTCGCCGCCGGCGAACTGCTCGGCCGCCGCGGCGGCCTGCCGGACCGGGCGGACCACCTGCCGCGTCACCAGGTTCGTGATGCCGGCCAGCAGGAGCAGCAGCACGAGCCCGCCGACCAGCAGCGTGTTCTGCACCGTCGAGACCGTGTTCTGCTCGGTCGTCAGCGGGAACAGCAAGTACAGCTGCAGCGGGGTGGACACGGTGCTCAGCGGCGTACCGACGATCAGGTACGTCGTGCGGCCGCCACCGGTGTCGTCGGGGACGGTGTGCTCGAGGAAGCTCATCTGGTCGGCTTCGACGAACTGGCGCAGCCTCGGCGGCACGTTCTCGAACGGGCCCGCGGACGACGGCGGCTTCGCGCCGGGCTGGCCGTTGCCGCCGCTGGCGAGGACCGGGACGAACGTGCCGGCCGCCGACCCGGCCGCGTCCTGGCTGGTCGGCGTGATCGCGATCTTCTTCAGCGCGTTCTGGAGCCGGTTGGTCAGCGCCTCGTCGGTCTCGGAGCCGAGGCCGACGAGCTCGCCGGCGGCCGTCTCCGCCGCCGCGCGGGTCTGCGCGACCGCCGCCGTGCGCTTGGTGTCCAGCAGCCGTTCGGTGATCTGGTTCTGCAGCACCATGCCGAGCACGAAGACCACGGCCGAGGAGAGCGCGAGCGTCGAGACGGTGACGCGGAACTGCAGCGAGTGCTTCCACAGCTCGTTGAACGCGACCGCGCGACGGCGCGCGAAAACGACGACACGCCGCACAAGGCGTGCCGTCGAACGCGCGAACGCGGGGAGCCGTCTTCCGGTCTCGAGGGTCATCGACTCATCACGGCGGGCCGGCCTTGTACCCGACGCCGCGAACGGTCAACACCACCTCGGGGTGCTCCGGGTCCTTCTCCACCTTCGAACGCAGGCGCTGGACGTGCACGTTCACCAGCCGGGTGTCGGCCGCGTGCCGGTAGCCCCACACCTGCTCGAGCAGCACCTCGCGGGTGAACACCTGGCGCGGCTTGCGGGCCAGCGCCACCAGCAGGTCGAACTCCAGCGGGGTCAGCGGGATGGCCTTGCCTTCGCGCGTGACCTCGTGGCCCGGCACGTCGATCGCCAGGTCGCCGATGGTGAGCGACTCCGCGGGCTCGGCCTCGGTGCGGCGCATGCGGGCGCGGACCCGCGCGACCAGCTCCTTCGGCTTGAACGGCTTGACGACGTAGTCGTCGGCGCCGGACTCCAGCCCGAGGACGATGTCGACGGTGTCGCTCTTGGCGGTGAGCATGACGATCGGCACCCCGGACTCGGCGCGGATCGCCTTGCAGACGTCGATCCCGTTCATCCCGGGCAGCATCAGGTCGAGGAGGACGAGGTCGGGCTTCAGCTCACGCAGCGCGGGCAGCGCGCGTGAGCCGTCGGCGACCACCGCCGTGTCGAACCCCTCCCCACGGAGCACGATGGTGAGCATCTCCGCGAGGGCGGGGTCGTCGTCGACCACGAGAACACGTGCCTTCATGTCCACATATTCGCACTAGTTCCGGCGCCCGCACGCACGACCCGCGTGTTTGACCACCAGAAAGATCAAGATCGCCGCCCCCGCCTGCTCCATCCGGGTGCCGGTACCGGCCGCTTTGGACGGTCCGTGGAGGCTGCGCCGGGATTCCGCCGCAGCCTCCACGGACCTGAGAGAAGGGATCAGGGCACCGACTGGCCGGATACCCGGCCATTCGGTGAAAGTTGCGCATAGTGAGACTCTGTGCCTCCTCCGCAACAATCCGGGTTCGAGGACGTCCTCGTCAAGGGATTCGCCCACTCAGCCGATAGGAACCCCCCGAAACGGATACTGTTGCGCCATGCGGAACCAGGACTCGGGCAACGCAACTCAGAGCCAGGTGCAGTCGGTCGACCGGGCCATCAGCGTGCTCGAACTGCTCGCGCGCAACGGCGAAACGGGGATCACCGAGATCGCGGGCGAACTGGGCGTCCACAAGTCGACGGCGTCGCGCCTGCTCAGCGTCCTGGAGACGAGAGGCCTGGTCGAGCAGCTCGGCGAACGCGGGAAGTACGCCATCGGCTTCGGCGTCGTCCGGCTGGCCGGTGCCGCGACCGGCCGGATGGACCTCGCGAAACTGGGCCGGGCCAGCTGCCTGGCCCTGGCCGAGGAACTGGGCGAGACGGTGAACATCGCCATCGCCGACGACGGCGTCGCGATCAACATCAGCCAGGCCCGCGGTTCGGCGGCGATCACCACGCAGAACTGGACGGGCCAGCGGACGCCGCTGCACGCGACCTCGAGCGGCAAGGTCCTCCTGGCCTACATGGGCGAAACCGAGCGCAAGCGGGTGCTGAAGCGGAAGCTCGAGCGGTACACCCCGCGCACGACGGTCGAGCCGGAAGAGCTGCTGGCCGAGCTGGAACGGGTCGTCGAAGACGGTTATGCGGCCTGCTACGAAGAACTCGAACTCGGCATGCACGCCGTCGCCGTGCCGATCCACGGCCCGGGCGGGGAGGTCGTCGCCGCGATGAGCGCTTCCGGGCCGTCGTACCGGCTTTCGAAGCAGCGCGTGAAGCAGATCGTGAAGCCGATGACCGAGGCGGCGGACGAGCTTTCCGCGCAGCTGGGGTACTTCCGCGACTAGGGGTAGAGCCCCGCCATCGCGCGGATCGTCTTTCCCATGTGCGCCACCAGTTCCGCGGGGGCCAGCGCCTGCGCCTCCGCGCCGAGCCGCAGCAGCCCGGCGGCCGCGTGCGGCACGCTTTCCAGCGGGATTTCCGCGCGCTGCCAGCCTTCGGCGTCTTCGGGTTCGAGCGTCCGGGCGACGAGCCGCGCGGCTCGCGGGCCCAGGATGTCCGGCAGGGCCGCGATTCCGGCCGGGGAAAGCCGCACGACGGCGGTCTTCGCTTCTTCGCTGCCTTCGTAGCGTTCGACGTGCGCGCGCCAGAACGCGGGCAGGTCGAAGCCGGCCGGCCGGGTGAACTGCTCGTCGAGCGCGCGGAACTCCTCGATGCTGGCGACGCGGTAGGTGCGCGGCCGCGGCCCGGCGACCAGGTACCAGACCCCGGCCTTGAGGACCAGGCCGAGCGGGTGCAGCCGCCGCGTCACGACACCGGGCGCCGGCGACCAGCGGCGGTAGCGGATCTCCACGACCCGGTCCTGCCACAGCGCTTCCGCGGCCGCGAGCAGCTGCGGCACGGGATCCGCTTCGCGGTACCAGCCGGGCGCGTCGAGGTGAAACCGCTGCCGGATCCGCACCGACGCGTCGCGGTACGGCGTCGGCAGCGCGGCCATCAGCTTGAGCTCGGCGGCGGCCACCTGGGCACCCAGTCCCAGCTCGGCGGCCGGCTGCGGCAGCCCGGTGAGGAACAGGGACCCGGCTTCCCCTTCGGTCAGCCCGGTGAGCCGGGTCCGGTAGCCGTCCATCAGCTGGTAGCCGCCGTTCGGGCCGCCTTCGGCGTAGATCGGGACACCGGACGCGGCGAGCGCTTCGACGTCCCGGTACACCGTCCGCGCGGTCACGCCGAGCTCCGCCGCCAGCCGGGCGGCGCTCATCCTCCCCCGGTTCTGCAGCAACAGCAGCAGGGACACCAGCCGGCTCGCACGCACCCGGCGGAGTTTGCCAGCCGCCACTGACAAAAGGTGTCAGTGGTGGCACCCCAGGATCACCGGCATGAACGACTTCGACTTCTTCATCGGCTCCTGGACCGTGACGAACCGGCGGCTCGCCAAGCCCCTGACCGGCAGCGACGACTGGAGCGTCTTCCCCGGCACGTCGACCTGCTGGTCGCTGTTCGAGGGCGGCGGCAACGTGGACGAGATCGCCTTCCCCACCCTCGGCTTCCGCGGCTGCACGCTCCGGCTCTTCGACGTCGAGCGCGCGGAATGGTCGCTGTACTGGGCCAACAGCCGGACCGGCCTGCTCCAGCCACCGGTCACCGGCCGCTTCGAAGGCGGCCGCGGCGACTTCTACGGCGACGACACGCACGAAGGCGCGCCGATCAAGGTGCACTACGCCTGGACGGGCGTCGAAACGGCCACCCCGCGCTGGGAACAGGAGTTCTCCGCCGACGGCGGCCGGACCTGGGAGGCCAACTGGGTCATGGAGTTCGCCCGCGCTTGACAACGGCGTCGCGCATCACGCACGTTGTTGCCGAAGACGCAACTGCGGAAGGGTGCCATGACGCACTACGACGTGATCGTCGTCGGTCTCGGCGGGATGGGCAGCGCCGCGGCGTACC
Source organism: Amycolatopsis plumensis (assembly GCF_042652605.1). Taxonomy (NCBI): domain Bacteria; kingdom Bacillati; phylum Actinomycetota; class Actinomycetes; order Pseudonocardiales; family Pseudonocardiaceae; genus Amycolatopsis; species Amycolatopsis plumensis. The sequence goes on from NZ_JBHSJY010000001.1 coordinate 1,387,622, forward strand.
GGCTGGCGCAGCGCGGGCAGCGGGTGCTCGGCGTCGACCAGTTCGCGCCGGTGCACAACCGCGGGTCGAGCCACGGCGGTTCGCGGATCACGCGCCAGGCGTACCTCGAAGGCCCCGAGTACGTCCCGCTGCTGCTGCGGGCCCACGAACTGTGGGCCGGTCTCGAGCGCGACAGCGGACGGCGGCTGTTCACCCGCTGCGGCGGGATCATGGTGGGCACGGCGGATTCGCGGACGATCACCGGCAGCGTGGCGTCGGCCCAGGCCTTCGGCATCCCGCACGAACTCCTGGACGCGGCCGAAATCCGGCGCCGGTTCCCCACGATGGCGCCGGCTCCGGACGAGGTCGCGCTGTACGAGCCGGGCGCCGGGCTGGTGTCACCCGAAGGCAGCGTCGCCGCGCACCTGCAGCTCGCCGCGCGGTGCGGCGCCGAACTGCACCACGAGGAGAAGGTCTTCACCTGGAACACCACGGCCGGCGGGGTGCGCATCGGGACGTCGCACAACTACTACACGGCCGACCGCCTGGTGCTGTGCCCCGGCGCGTGGGCCGGTGAGCTGCTGCACGGCTTCGGCGTCACCTTCACGGTCCGGCGGCAGGTGCAGTACTGGTTCGCGCCGTCGGGCGGGATCGCACCGTTCCGGGACCACCCGGTCTACCTCTGGGAAGCCGACGGCTACACGTTCTACGGCTTCCCGGCGCACAACGCGCCCGCGGACGGCGTGAAGGTCGCGTTCCACGGCGGCGGCCGGACGTGCACGCCCGACGGCATCGACCGGGCGGTGTCCGGCGACGAGGTCCACGAGATCGCGTCCGTGGTGAAGCGGCACCTCCCGACGCTGCCCGGCGCGTTCCTCCGGGCCGCGACCTGCATGTACACCGACACGGCCGACGAAAGCTTCGTGCTCGCCCCGCACCCGGAGGAAGAGCGGGTGGTGCTCGCGTGCGGGTTTTCCGGCCACGGCTTCAAGTTCGCGCCGGTGATCGGCGAAATCCTCGCCGACCTGGTCGTCGAGGGCGCCACCGCGCACCCGATCGCGCAGTTCGACCCGGTCCGGCTACTGCCCTAGCAGCGTCGTCGCCAGTGCTTCGAGGTCCACGCCCGCGACGCCGTCGAGGACGTGCCAGGGCGCGAGCCAGCCCGACGCGGCCAGCTCGTCGTAGACGGCCGCGCACCGCCGCTGCAGGCCGTCGTCGGTCTCGAAGGCGTCGCGCTCCCGGCCGGTTTCGGTCTCCGCACGCCGCTCGGCGCGCTCGGCCGCGACCGCCGGGGCGACGCGCAGCAGGAGGTGCGCGTCCGGGCGGGGCAGGCCGAAGCGGTCGACCTCCAGCTCCCACACCCACTTCACGACTTCGCCGGCGGCGTCCTGGCGCAGGCGCGCGGCCGCGTACGCGGCGTTGGAAGCGACGTACCGGTCGAGCAGGACGACGTCGTGCGCGCTCCGCAGCGCGCGGATCTCGTCCGCGGCGCCGCTGCGGTCCAGCGCGTAGAGCATGGCCATGCCGTACACCGAGTCGGCGAGGTCGCCGTGCCCGCGGTGCAGTGCCTCGCGGACGAGGTCCGCGTGCACGCTCTTGCCGTAGCGGGGGAACGCCAGCGACGCGACACTCGCGCCCTTCGCGCCCAACGCCGTCGTCAGCCCGTCCGCGAGCGTGCGCTTGCCCGCGCCGTCGAGCCCTTCGATGACCACCAGTCGACCCACGCCGGTCACAGTAACGGTGGTGGACCGGCGGGCTCGGTGGAAGGGGATCGACGCCGAGCCCGCCGGTTCGTCTATGCGGCGTGCCGCCGCAGGTGGAGCACGTACCCGGCGCCGCTGACGGCCAGCACGCCGACCAGGATCAGCAGCGGCACCCAGCCGGTGTCGTGGCCGGACGGCGCCGCGCCGCCGTCGCCGCGGGGCATCACCTGGGACGTGGCGTCGAAGCCGCCCGCCTCGCCGTCGCGGGAGTAGGCCGAGCCGGGGAGCTTGTCGGCGTAGCGTTTCCCGACGATCTGCTGGTAGCCGGCGATCGCCCGGCCGTCGGCCAGCGAGGTCACCTGGCCGTCGCGGACCGCGTACCAGGCGTCGACCTGCGGTTCGTGCAGCAGCTGGGCGCCCGCGGGCAGCTTCCTGGCGTACTCGCCTTCGACGTCGCCCGAGGCGATGTTGCCGACCTGCCAGGTGCCGTCCGCGCCGCGGACCGACCAGAGCGTCGCGGTCCGGCCGTCGGAGGCACGCGCGGGGATCGCGAAGTAAGCGAAGTCACCTGGCGCCGCGTCGGGCTTGCCCGCGACGAAGTCCGGCGACAGCTCGTACACGGGGTACGCGTCCGGGGCGATCTGCACCTGCACCGGGCCGTGGGCGTCCGGCGCCTGGGCGAAGAACCGGAAGAGGACGTCCTGGAACCCCGCGGCCGCGTGGTGCGCCGCGGAGGCGTCGGCGCTGCTGATGCCGGCGGCCTGGGCCGCGCCTGACACCGGAGCCGTCATCAGCAGCGCCGCGCCGGTCAGCACGGCGAGCACGAGCGCCCGCCTGCTCATCGGGCGATCCCGGTGAGCGTGTGCGTCCAGGTGAAGGAGGAATTGTGCGCGTAGTACCCGTAGGTCGACCAGTTGTAGCGCTTGGCCGGGCCGGGGTCGCCCCAGAACACCCAGTCGCCGCGGGTGTCGTAGCCGTACAGGACGTGCACGTGGCCGCCGCCCGAGCGGTAGCCGACGCGGGTCTCGACCGGCCGGTTCGCCGCGGTCTGCGTCCGGACGTCGGCGTAGGAGATGCGCCGGTCGAGGTAGCGGCCGGGCGAGCCGAAGCCGAGCCGGGCGAACGCGCGCTGCGGGTCGGCGAGCGTGCCGGGGAGGTTGGCGCAGTCGGTGCCGGTCTCGTCGTGGGCGAGCTGGCAGAACCGCGTCTGGCTGACGGCCGCGCCGTGGTAGGCGGCGATGGTGGCGCCCGCGCCCGCCCAGCACCACTGGTTCTTCTGCTGGAGCTGCAGGGCGATCTGGTTCCGGTAGGTCGACGGCACTCCGGGCGCGGCTCCGGCGGTGACCGGCGCGACCAGGCACAACAGCAGGCTCACGGCCAGTACGGCGTGGACCTGGCTCGACTTCACCAGCACAGATGGCCTCCTGTGGAGGAGTGGGCGAACCAGCGGTGGTCACAACGGTGAACAACGCGGTCACAAGGAGCAAGAACGCCATCCGGAGGAACGGACCGTTCCGGGGGACAGCCGGAACGCGGAACGCTCACCTCAACGAGGCCAACCACCCTGAACGGGGGTCGGCACGGCCACTCTACGCTGCTACCGTGAACGTTCCGCGGTGTTCACGCCCAGCGCACACACTGGTCGGGTGAAGGGACGAGCGGTGGCACAAGACGGGAACCTCCCACTGATCATCGATGGCGCCCGCACGACCCGGGCATCGGTCGCCGAACTGCCGAAAGAGCTGACCGAGGCACTCCGTACCGGCGAGTTCCACCATGCGCTGAGACTGGCGATCGCCTACCGCGGCCTGTCGCTGGCCCGGCTGCGCGCCCACCTCGCGCTGCGCGGCGTCCAAATCGGACAGTCAACGCTGAGTTACTGGCAGCGCGGGCTGCGTCAGCCCGAGGTGCCGAAGGCGCTGCCGGCGGTCCGGGCGCTGGAATCGGTCCTCCAGCTGCCCGCGGACGCCCTGGTGGTGCTGATCGGGCCGCGACTGGTCCGCCGCGGCCACCAGCCGGCGGCGTCGTTCCACGACCTGCGATCCGGTGACATGGGGTCGATCGTCGAGGACCTCCTGGCCGAGCTGGGCGCGTACCCGTCGTCGAACCACTACAACGCCGACCTCGAGCTGCTGTCGGTCCACGACACGATCACGTTCGACGCGGAACACCGCCAGGTCAGCCTGCGCACGCGGCTGGTGACGCGGGCGCGGCGCCATGGGCCGGACCGGTATCTGACGGTGTACAACGGCGACCCGGGCTGCCGCATCGACGACGTCGAGCTGATCACGGACGAGGGCTGCCGGGTCGGGCGGATGCGCCGCAACCCGGACGCGGACACGATGGCGACGGAGCTGCTGTTCGACCGCAAGCTGGCCGAGGGCGACATCCACGTGTTCTGCTTCGAGGTCCGCGACGACTCGGGCTCGGCTTCGCCGGGCTACTACCGGATGCTGCGGGACCGCTGCGCGAGTTACCTGGTCCAGCTGCGGTTCGACCGGAACGCGCTCCCGGCCCGGTGCACGCGGCAGGTCCGGGCCCGCGACGACGCGCTGCCGGTGGTGGCGGAGGAGCTGCCGTGCGACATGGGCGGCGTGAGCAGCGCGTTCTTCAGCGACGCCGGACCGGGCCTGGCCGGCGTCGCCGTGGAGTGGAACTGACGTGATGCCCCGCTGATCACGTGTGATGCCCCTCCAGTCACGCGTGATGCCCGGTTGCGCACGGCCGGACCGGGTCGGCTCGCGTGCTCCGGGGCGGGAGACGCGTGATCAGGGGCGGAACATGCGTGATTGCGGACGGGACTCGCGTGATTGGGCGCGTGACTCGCGTGATCAGCGGGGCATCTCGCGTGATTGGGTGGGCATCTCGCCGGTGGCCGCGACCTTCACAGCACCTCGAAGCCGTTCGCCTTGGCCGCATCGGCTTGGCGCTCGTCGCGGGTGACGAAGGTGACGGGTTCGCCGCCGGTGAGTTCCGCGGTGTCGTGCATGGCGACCGCGATGTGGATCGCGTCCAGGGTGCGCACCGGGTAGTTCTCGGTGACCAGCCGCCGGGCCGCCGGAATGACCCGGTTCGGGTTGAAGGGGATGAGCACCAGGTCACCGTCCGGGGAGGCGAGGTGATCGAAGTGCGCCAGCATCGCCGCCGGATCGGGAATCCGGCCGGTCCGCTTGGCGGCCGTCATGGCACCGGCGAATTCGATGCGGGTGAAGTCGCTGCTGACCACCGGGGCAGCGCCCTCCAGGAGCAGCTTGCGGAACTTGTCGTGCTCCGGCTCATCGTGGAGGTAAGCCGTGACCAGCGCGCTGGTGTCCACGTAGAGCACGGTCACCACTCCCCTCGGGTCCAGTCGAGCGCTTCGCTCACAGCCGTGCCCCAGCCACGAGACATCTCTTCGAGCTCGTCCAGGGTCGGCACGTGAGCCGGCGGCTCCACGTGCACGACCTTGCCTTCGGCGATCATGCGCCGCTTCCATTCCGCACGAGTTTCCGTCTTTGCCACGATTCCCCTCAACGCCTCTGTGACCAGGTCGTTCATGCTGCGCCCCTGGGCTTCGGCCAGCGCCTTCAGCCGGGCGTGCAGCTCGTCGTCGATCCTCGTGATCAACTGCTTCACGACACCATGATAACACGTCACCCATTCGTGCTATCACTGTCACAAACGCAGAACAAAGGGCCGCCCCGAACACTTTCGGGGCGGCCCTGACCAGCGAAACTCAGTACCGGTAGTGCTCCGGCTTGAACGGGCCTTCGACGTCCACGTCGATGTACTCGGCCTGCTCCTTGGTCAGCTTGGTGAGCTCCCCACCCAGCGCCTCCAGGTGAATGCGAGCCACCTTCTCGTCGAGCTTCTTCGGCAGCCGGAAGACCTCGTTGTCGTACTCCTCGTGCTTGGTGAACAGCTCGATCTGCGCGATCACCTGGTTCGAGAAGCTGTTCGACATCACGAACGACGGGTGCCCGGTCGCGTTGCCCAGGTTCAGCAGGCGCCCCTCGGACAGCACGATGATCGTGTTGCCGTTCGGGAAGATCCACTCGTCGACCTGCGGCTTGATGTTGATCCGGCGGATCCCCGGGTACCGGGCGAGCCCCGCCATGTCGAGCTCGTTGTCGAAGTGGCCGATGTTGCCCAGGATGGCCTGGTGCTTCATCTTCGCCATGTGCTCGACCAGCACGACGTCCTTGTTGCCGGTCGTCGTGATCACGATGTCGGCCTCGGGCAGCGCGTTCTCCAGCGTGCGGACCTGGTAGCCGTCCATCGCCGCCTGCAGGGCGCAGATCGGGTCGATCTCCGTCACGATCACGCGCGCGCCCTGGCCGCGCAGGGACTCCGCCGCGCCCTTGCCGACGTCGCCGTAGCCGCAGACCACCGCGACCTTGCCGCCGATCAGCACGTCGGTGCCGCGGTTGATGCCGTCGATCAGGGAGTGGCGGATGCCGTAGCGGTTGTCGAACTTGGACTTCGTCACCGCGTCGTTGACGTTGATCGCCGGGAACAGCAGCTCGCCCGCCGCCGCCAGCTGGTAGAGGCGCAGGACGCCGGTCGTGGTCTCCTCCGTGACACCGCGGATGCCCTGGCCGATCTTCGTCCACTTGTCCTTGTCCGACGCCACCGAGGCGCGCAGCAGCTCGAGGAACACGCGGAACTCGTCGGAGGTGTTCTCGTCCGGGGTCGGCACGACGCCGGCCTTCTCGAACTCGGTGCCCTTGTGCACCAGCATCGTGGCGTCACCGCCGTCGTCGAGGATCATGTTCGGGCCCTCGCCGTCCCAGGTGAGCATCCGCTCGGTGCACCACCAGTACTCCTCGAGCGACTCGCCCTTCCACGCGAAGACCGGGACACCCTTGGGCTCCTCGGTCGTGCCGTGCGGGCCGACGACGACGGCCGCGGCCGCGTGGTCCTGCGTCGAGAAGATGTTGCAGGACGCCCAGCGCACCTCGGCGCCCAGCGCCACCAGCGTCTCGATCAGCACCGCGGTCTGCACGGTCATGTGCAGCGAGCCCGACACGCGCGCCCCGCGCAGCGGGTAGACCTCCGCGTATTCGCGCCGCAGCGCCATCAGTCCCGGCATCTCGTGCTCGGCGAGGCGGATCTCCTTGCGGCCGAACTCGGCGGCCTCGAGGTCGGCGACGGCGAACTCGATGCCGTTGCGGGTCTCGTGCCGCTTGGCAACGCTTTCGGGGGTCATAGTGGCGATTCCTCCAAGACTCGATGACACCCGAACACTACCGTTGTCCGCTCGACTGTCACTGGAAGTGTTAGGAGGCCCTTACCGTGCCCATGCCCGGCCCGGACACCCGCGTCGTGGAAATCCGCGTCGCCGGGCTCGTGGGCACCAGCGGGGAAACGCTGCTCGACGCGGTTTCGACCGTCGACGTCGCCGGCGACGGACTGGGCCGCGTGATCCGCCCGGCGGACCGGCTGCGCCGCCCGGCACCCGGCCCGGTGCTGCCGGCGCTGGGCCGGTCGATCCCGCGGACCCTCGAGGGCTACCTCTGGCACGGCATGACTTCGGGCGGCGCCGCGAAGGCCACCTGGGCGCTGCTGTTCCCGTTCTCCCTGGCCAACGTCTGCTTCTGGATGCTGCCCCCGGTCCCGCCGGAGAGCCGCCTCGCCCGCGGCCTCGCGGCCGTCTGCCGCGGGCTGCTGCGCGTCGGCGCCCTGCTGCTGACGATGCTGCTGATGGGCCAGCTCGCGGCGATCGCGCTCGACCTTTTCGCCGCGCAGTGCCTCGCGCCCGGGTCGGGCTGCCTGCCGGTGGTCCCCGACGTCCTCCGCACGACGGCCGCCCGGATCGCCGTCGGCGTGCTGCCGCTGCTCGCCGTGATCTTCGTGCTGCACCGGATTTCCAGCGCGACCTGGGCGGTGCACGCCGACGGCGACCTCACCGGCGGTCCGCTGCGGATGCGCGCCGACCCGGAGACCCCGGCGCTGCGCTGCCTGCACACCGTCGCGGCGCTGGCCTCGGTCGCGCTGCTGCTGCTCGGCGGGCCGTTCCGCGTGCCGGGCGGCAGCGTGGACCTCGTGGCCTGGATCGTCACCCTCTCCGTGGTGCTCGCCACCGTCGTCGCCGCGGCGATCGGCGTCGACACCGGCCGGTTCGCGCGGCCCGGCGTGCTCGCCTTCGCGACGCTGCTCGTCATCGTCGCCGCGGTCCGGCTCAGGCCGGGCACGGGGCCGCTGCCCGGCACGAACGGCGTCGTCGAAGGCCTCGGTGCGGCCCTGGTCGCCGTCACCGTGCTGTTCGCGTTCTTCCTCGTCCCGGCGGCACTGCTGGCCCGTCCCGGCTGGAAGCACAAGCCACAGCGGCTGCGGCCGTGGCTGGGCGGTTGGGCCGCCGCGCCGGTGCTCGCGCTGGCGGGCCTGCTCGGCGGCGGCTTCGGTGCCGGGCTCGCCGAAGCGCTGCGACGGCTTTCCGGGGCGGAACACCTGAAGGTGCCGGACACGTACTTGCTGGTCACCGTCCTTTGGGGCGCCGGGCTGGCGCTGGCCGCGGTGCTCGGCGTGCTGGGTTTCGCGGTCGCCGTCCCGTTGCGGCGGCTGCGGCGGGGCATCCCCGAGATCGTCGAGCTGATGGAGCACGACGAGCGGCAGGAGGCCCAGGCCGCGGCGGCCTGGGCGCGGTCGGCGTGGGAACGGCGGCACCTGCACCACCTGGCACTGGCGGTCGCGTGCGCGATGTCCGCGGGTGGCGCGGGCCTGCTGGTGCTGCGGTTCGGGTTCGGCCTGGTCCCCGGCTGGTTCGGCCCGCTGTCCGCGATCGGCGTGGTCGCGCTCGGCGCGCTGGCCGCGGGCCTGCTGCGGGTGGTCTACACGGCCGCGCGCACCCCGCAGCGCAGCCGGCACCTCGGGGCGCTGGCCGACCTGGTCTGCTTCTGGCCGCGGGCGGCGCACCCGACGGTCCCGCCCTGCTACGCGCTGAAGGTCGTCCCGGAGCTGGCCGCGCGGGCCCGCGAGCACCTCGCCGACCCCGGCACGCGCGTGGTGCTCTCCGGCTACAACCTGGGCAGCCTGCTGACGATCATGGCCGCCGCCCGGCTGGCGGCCGAGCTTCCGGCGGCCGACCTCGAGCGCGTCGGCGTGCTGACGGCCGGGTCGCCGTTGCAGTGGGGCTACCAGCGTGCTTTCCCGGCTCTGCTGCCGCAGGAAGCGCTGGAACGGCTCTTCGCCGACCTCGACGGCCGCTGGCGGGCCCTGTGCCGCGGCACCGACATCTTCGGTGGCGGCGTGACGACCTGGCGGCACTCGGTCGCCGACCGGCGGCTGCATGGCGTCGGCTTCCTGCCTGAGGGCGGCTGCGGCCCGGTGTCGGCGACGGCCGACGGCAACGGTGTGCTGATCCTCGGCGGCGACCACTGGCTGCCGGACCCGCTGCGCGGCCCGACCGGGCGGCACCGCTGGGCACCGGGGGTGCTCAAGCACCAGGACTACGTGGTGGACGCCGAATGGGACCACGCCGTCGCGATGGCGGCGGGCCTCGGCAAGCCGTCCTGGGGCGAGCAGGGCTCTCTGTTCGGGGACCTGCCCCCGAAACGGTGAAGGCCCCTCGCGCGCGGAGCGAGGGGCCTTCGACCGGGAACTAGCTCAGCTTCACTCGGAAGCCTTGCGGCGGAACTTCAGCAGCGCCAGCAGGCCGCCACCGGCGGCGAGCAGCAGCGCGCCGACCCAGATCAGCCAGCTGTTGTCGAAACCGGTGTTGGCGAGGCCGCCGCCGGTGCCCGACTCGTTGCCCGCCGGCACGACGGCCGCGGCCGTGGTGCTGCTGGTCGGCGAAACGGAGGTCGGCGAGGTCGCCGGGGTGGTCGGCTTCGCGGTCTCGGACGTCGCCGGCGGCTTGGTCGGCGTCGCCGTCGCCGTCGTGGTGCTGGTCTGCGGCGGCTTGGTGGTCTTCGTGCCGCAGAGGAACCAGTCTTCGACCTTCGGCTGGCTGCCGTTGTAGTTGAACGGCGCGCGCAGGTCGTTCCACGGCGCGTTCTTGTCGAGCTTCTTGCCCGGCGTGTAGTCGTTGAAGCCGTCGTCGCCGCCGACGACCACGATGCGGGTGACCGTGACACCCTCGTTGACCGACTTGATGTTCAGCCGGGTGTTGTTCTTGGTCAGCTCGAAGACGACGTCCTTCTTGTCGAGGACCTTGCCGTCGGCACACGGCGTCGGCTTGCCCGGCGTCGGGTGGGGACGGTTGTCGTCGCTGTAGCAGGCCAGAGCGGAACCGGCGGTCCCGATGAGGGCAGCGGTGGTGAGCGCCATGACCGCCACGGCGCCGCGGAAGGAACGTCTGCGCATGAGTTCTCCAGTACCGAACGGGGGATGAACAGCAAAATCGGGGGTCGGCGTACCACTGCGCGTGAAATCACGCGGCTGTAATTCACCCGTCAGTGGCACACGAAGGATCGAAAGGTATCGCACGTCACCCGACCGCTTACAGGGGGTCCCCCTTTGCGCATAAATCGCAAGATCCTCTTGATCAAGCCGTAACCTCGCATTAAGCAACCAAACGCAAAAAGCCCCGCCGACCTGGGCGTCCAGGAAGGCGGGGCTTTTGCCGTGCAAGTCAGGCGTCGGGCGCCTTCACGGGTTCGTCGAGGCCTTCGGCCTGCCGCTTGCCGAGCAGCGAATGCCGGCGGCTGTACCCGAAGTAGAGCACCACGCCCAGCACCATCCAGGCGAGGAACCGCAGCCAGGTCAGCACGGTCAGGTTCAGCATCAGCCACAGGCAGGCGAGGATGGCCAGGATCGGGATCAGCGGCACCAGCGGCACCTTGAACGCCCGGGGCAGGTCGGGCCGCTTCCGGCGCAGGATCAGCACGCCCGCCGAGACGAGAACGAACGCGAAGAGCGTGCCGACGTTGACCATTTCCTCGAGCTTGTCCGCCGGGAAGAACCCGGCCGCGAGGGCGACCAGGCCGCCGACGATGAGCGTCGCGCGCTTCGGCGTGCCGTTCTCGCCGGTCTTCGCCAGGCCGCGCGGCATCAGGCCGTCACGGGACATCGCGTAGATGATCCGGACCTGGCCCAGCATGAGCACCATGACGACGGTGGTCAGGCCGGCCAGCGCGCCGAAGGAGATGATGTTGGCCGCCCAGTCGACGCCGTTCGCGGAGAACGCCGTGGCGAGGGTCTTGTGGCTGCCGTCGCCCGCCTTCGTCGCCAGGTCCTTGTACGAGGTCATGCCGACGACCACCAGCGACACCGCGACGTACAGCACGGTCACGATGGCCAGCGAGCCCATGATCCCGCGCGGCACGGCCTTCTGCGGGTTCCTGGTCTCCTCCGCAGTGGTCGCGACGATGTCGAAGCCGATGAACGCGAAGAACACGAGCGAAGCGCCGGCCAGCAGGCCGAAGACGCCGAACGAGCTGCTCGCGCCGCCCGCGATCAGGGAGAACAGCGACTGGTCGACACCCGTCTGGCCGGCCCCGCCGGTCTCGCCCGGCGGGATGTACGGCGTGTAGTTGGCGCCCTTGATGTAGAAGAGCCCGAGGATGATCACGAACAGCACCACGGCGACCTTGATCCCGGTGATCACCATCGAGACCCGCGAAGACAGCTTCGTGCCGACGGCCAGCAGCGTCGTCAGGATCGCCACGACGAGCAGCGCGCCCCAGTCGACGGTCACGCTCCCGATGTCGAACGTCGTCTTCGTGCCCTTGCCGAAGAGGTAGCCGAGCACGGTTTCGAGGTACACCGACCAGCCCTTGGACACCGCCGCCGCGCCGACGGCGAGCTCGAGGATCAGGTCCCAGCCGATGATCCACGCCATGAACTCGCCGAAGGTGGCGTAGGAGAACGTGTACGCGCTGCCCGCCACCGGCACGGTCGAGGCGAACTCGGCGTAGCACAGCGCCGCCAGCGCGCAGGCGATCGCGGCGAACACGAAGGCGAGCGAAACCGACGGCCCGGCGTAGTCGCCCGCCGTGCGCGCGGTCAGCGTGAAGATGCCGGCCCCGATGACGACGGCGACGCCGAAGACCGTGAGGTCCCACGCGCTGAGGTTGCGCCGGAGCTTGGTGTCCGGCTCGTCGGTGTCCTTGATCGACTGTTCGATCGATTTAGTGCGCCACAATCCCGTTCCGGGCACCGTTGACCTCCTGCGGCTGGCCTGCATGTATCGCAGTAGGTCACCCTATCGGGTCAGGTCCGTGACGGCTCGCCGAAGACGGTCCCGGCTAGCGCGCGAGACTGCGGTCCAGGTCCGGTTCGAGGTAGATCAGCTTGGCCACCGGCACCTTGGCGCGGACGCGGGCCTCGGCGTCGTCGATGGCCTTCGCGACCTCGGCGGTGTCGAGCCCCGGCACCAGCGCCAGCTTCGCCGCGACGAGCAGCTCGTCCGGGCCCAGGTACTGGGTGCGGATGTGGATGACCCGCTCGACCTTGCCCGCGGCGAGCTCGTCGACGATGGTCGCGAGGACGCCCTCGGTGGCGCCTTCGCCGATGAGCAGGCTCTTCATCTCGATGATCAGGATGATCGCGATGACGCCGAGCAGCGCGCCGATCGCGAGGGTGCCGACGCCGTCCCAGACGGGGTCGCCGGTGACCACCGACAGCCCGACGCCCAGCAGCGCGAAGACCAGGCCGAGCAGCGCGCCGGCGTCCTCGAGCAGCACGACGGGCAGCTCGGGCTCCTTGGCCTGGCGGATGAAGCCCCACCAGCTCGCGTTGCCCTTGATCTTCTTCGACTCGCCGACGGCGGTGTAGAAGCTGTAACCCTCCAGCGCGACCGCGACCAGCAGGATGATCACGGCGACGATCGGTGATTCGAGCGGCTCCGGGTGGCCGATCTTGTGGATGCCTTCGTAGATCGCGAAAGCCGAGCCGAGCGTGAAGAGCATCAGCGCGACGATGAAGGAGTAGAAGTACCGGTCGCGGCCGTAGCCGAAGGGGTGTTCCTTGTCGGCTTCCCGCTTCGAGGTTTTCTGCCCGAGCAGCAGCAGGCCCTGGTTCGTGGTGTCGGCCAGCGAGTGCACCGACTCGGCCAGCATCGACGACGACCCCGTGACGAGGAAGCCGACGAACTTCGCCGCCGCGATCCCGGCGTTCGCCCCGAGCGCGGCGAGGATCGCCTTGGTTCCGCCTCCAGCTGACACGACCGCTCCCCTGGTAGGTCCTGATTTGTCCGGGTGGAGCCTAATGGGAACGGTCCCGTCCGGTCGTCACCGGCCGGAGAGTCGCTCAGGCGATGGCGGCGATGTCACCGTCCTCGAAGTAGATCGCCTGGTGCAGCCGGCCACCCAAAGCGGCGGCGTAGCGGGCCAGCACCTCCAAGCCGGAGATCTTGCCCTGTTCGATCTGGGACACCCGGCCCTTGGTGACGCCCATCCGCTCGGCCAGCTGCAGCTGGGTCAAGCCGCGGCCCCGGCGGATCTCGGCGAGGCGGTGGCCTTGGACCACGGCGAGGAGCTCCTGCTTGCCCGCCTCGACCGCTTCCTCGCCGCCGGCCCGCTCGACATGCGTCGCGCGGACGTCCTTCCAACGCGTGTAGCCCGTCATGGTCGGCCCTCCTCTGCCTGGCGTTCCTTCAGATAGCGGTCGTAACGATCCTCGGCCAGTGGGATCGCCTCCCGGTACCAGGCATTCCACTGTCCTGCCTTGTCCCCGGCGACGAGCAGGACACTCGCTCGCCAGGGGTCGAAAACGAACAGGATTCGCACGGTACCGGGCCGCACCTCCTTCAGGTTCTGGATCCGAGACCCGACGATGGTGTCGACCAGCGGCCGCCCCAGGCCCGGGCCACCTTCCGCCAGCGCGTCGATCGCTTGCACGACACGAGCGTGCGTCGCATCGTCCAGCCGCTCGATCCACTCGAGGACTTCGTCCACGACATAGATTTCCCAGTCCTGGCCCGCCATCGTGTGAGTATAGCGATCACTATACTCACACGAACGGGCGATGCCAAGCGCGGTGGTCGAGCGGGTTCTCGCCGCGCATTCCCTCCGGCTCGCCGCAAAGTCGCCGGCCGGCCGCCGAAGATCACCTCAACCGCGGCCACCGGTTCTGTCGTACCCCTTCGCTACCGTGGTTTTTCCTGTCGGCTCCACCCGGGAAGGTGACATGGCGCACTTCGCCGTGCTCGGTCCGCTCGCCGTCGAAAGCCCGCCGGGCCGGTGGGCGGTCCTGCGCGGTGAGCGGCAGCGCACGCTGCTGGCCGTGCTGCTGCTCAACGCCGGCCGGCACGTGCCCGTCGACGTGCTCGTCGAGGCGCTGTGGCCGGACGGCCCACCCAAGTCGTCCGCCTCCAACCTGCACACCTACCTCTCGCGGCTGCGCGACCGGATCGACGGCCTCCAGGTCGAGCACGGTCCGGCCGGCTATCGGCTGCACGTCGAGCCGGAGGAGCTCGACCTGCTCGTCTTCCGGTCCGCCGTCGCCGAAGGGCGGCGGGCCGCGGACCCGGTGGCCGCCGCGGGGCACTACCGGCGGGCGCTCGCGCTGTGGCGGGGGCCGGTGCTGGCCGGGCTGCACGTGCCGCGGCTCGACGCCGACGTCGCCCGGCTGGAGTCCGAGCGGCTCGCGGTGTTCGAAGACTGCGTCGACGCGGAGCTCACCGCGGGGCGGCACGGGGAGCTGACCGGCGAGCTGCAGGCCATGATCACCGAGCACCCGCTGCGCGAACGGCTGGCCGCGCAGCTGATGACCGCGCTGCACCGGGCCGGCCAGCAGGGCAGCGCGCTGGAGGTCTACCGGCGGCTGCGGACCACGCTGATCGAAGAACTCGGCGTCGAACCGGGGGCGGAGGCCCGGCGGGTGCACGCCGCCGTCCTGCGGGGCGAGGACCCGGTGCCGCGGCTGCCGCCCGCGGTGTGGCCGGTGTGCCAGCTGCCGCCGGACATCGGGGACTTCACCGGCCGCGACGCCGAGCTGGCGGAGCTGGCCGAGGTGCTCGACGCGGGCAGCGGCGTCCCCGTCGCGGTGCTCAGCGGCGAGCCGGGTTCAGGCAAGAGCACCCTCGCCGTGCGCGCCGCCCACCGCCTGCGCGCGCGGTTTCCGGACGGCCAGCTGTACGTGCCGCTGGCCGGCCGTGACATCGGGGAGGTCCTGGCCGATCTGCTGCGCGCGCTGGGCGTCCCCGGGCCGGCGGTGCCGGACGACGTGCGGGCGCGCGCGGCGGTGTTCCGCGGACGGCTCACCGACCGGCGGGTGCTGGTGGTGCTCGACGACGCCGTCGACCCCGAGCACGTCCGCACGCTGCTGCCGGGCACGCCGGGCTGCGCGGTGCTCGTGACGAGCCGGCGACGGCTGAGCGGCCTCGCCGGGGCACACCGGCTGGCCCTCGGGCCGCTGTCCGGCGCGGACGCCGCGGAGCTGCTGCACCGGCTCGCCGGGGCGCGGGTGGCCCGGGAGCGCGCCGACGCCGAGCGGATCATCACGGCGTGCGCGCGGCTGCCGCTGGCGTTGCGGATCGCGGGCAGCAGACTCGCCATCCGCCCGCACCTGCGGCTCGGCGAGCTGGCCGGCCGGCTGGAGGACGAGGTCCGCAGGCTCGACGAGCTGACCGTCAGCGACCTCGCCGTCCGGAGCAGCATCGCGCTGAGCTACGAGGGCCTGCGGCCGGCCGCGCGGCGCGCGTTCCGGCTGCTCGGCCGGTGCCGCCTCGCCGACCTGCCGGCCTGGGCGGTCACCACCCTGGTCGACGACCCGGACGAGGCCGTCGAAGAGCTCGTCGAAGCGAGCCTGCTGGAGGCGCGCGGAGCGGATGAGACGGGCGAAGGCCGCTACCGGATGCACGACCTCGTCCGGCTGTTCGCGGCGGAGCTCGACGACCCGGTGCCCAGCGAAGGCCTGCGGACGGTGCTGGCGGCCACGCTCGCCCTCGCCGACGCGGCGGCGGCCCGGCTGCCACGCACGGTGCCGATGCCGCCCCCGGCCCACGCGGCGCCGGCCCAGCCGCTGCCGGATTCACTCGTGGAGCGGTTGCTGGCGCGTCCGGACGACTGGTTCGCCGCCGAGCGCGCGAACCTCGTGCTGCTCCTCGGCACGCTCGGCCCGCGGGACGCCCTGCTGCTGCTCGACCGCCTCGGCGTCTACCTGTACCTGCACGGGCAGTACGCCGACATGCGTGCGGCGTACGAAACGCTCTTGGCCGCGGAGCCCCCGCTGGCGACGGTCGCCGAAGCCACGTTGACGCTGCTGCGGCACGCGCGCGGCGAGTACGAGGAGGCCGCGGCGCGTTACCGCGCGTGCGCCAAGGAGCTGGAGGCGCAGGGCGACCGGCGCACGCACGCGTGGGTGTCGGCGAACCTGGCGCACTGCCTGATCGGCCTGGGTCGCGCGGAAGAGGCACTGGAGACGGCGGCCCACGCTCGCGAACTGTTCACAGTGGACGGTTCGGCCGACCTCGGCTGGGTCCGGGCGGCGGAGTCGGCCGCGTTGCTGCGGCTCGGCCGGATCGTGGAGGCCCGGGAGGTCGACCGGGCGGCCCTGGCGGCGGCGAGGTCGAGCGGCGACGCGCGGGTGCTCGGTGAGGCGCTGCACGGGTTCGCGTGGTCGTCCCTGCTGACGGGCGACGATCCGGGCGCGGTGGCGGCGATCGCGGAATCGGTGGACCTGCTGCGCGGCACGATGGCGCGGTCATCGCTGGCGAAGTCGTTGCGCACTCGTGGCGCGATTTCGGCGGCGACGGGAGCACGCGACGACGCGACGGCGGCGTTCGGGGAGGCCCGCGAGCTGGCGCGGGAGCTGGACGAGCGGCCGCGCGAGCTGTCGTGCACCCGCGCACTGGCGGCGGCCTGGATCGGCGAAGGCCGGGCGGCGCAGGCGATCCCGGTGCTGCGGGCCTGCTTGGACGAGTTCCGCGAGATGGGCAGCAGGGCGGCAACGGGGCTGACGTGGCTGGTGCTGCACCGCGCACACCTCGCAACGGCAGATCCGAAGGCGGCCCAGGAGGCGGAGGCCGAGGCGGCGGAGCTGCTCGACCCGCGCGACGCAAGCGCGGCAGCCCTGCGCCGGGCACTGCTTGCCCTCACCAACCCGGCTTGACGGCCACCCGCACCGGCCCGCTCCTCGCCGAACACGCCCAACTCGACCCGCCGCCGGGGTGCTCGCCCACACCGACCCGACCTGACGCGAGCCGCCACCCGGATGCCGCTCGCCCTCACCAACCCGACCTGACCTGAGTCGCCGCCCGGATGCCGCTCGCCCTCACCAACCCGGCTTGACGCGAGTCGCCGGCCTGGCCGGGTGGTGCTCCCCTCACCACACCGGCCGACCGGCGAGCGCCCCCGGCGAGACCAGGCGGTGCCCCCCTCACCGCACCACCCGCCTCGCCTCGGCCGCCGGGGCGCCGCGGTGGTGCCGCCCCCTCGCGGCACCACCCTCAGCCCACGGACGCCGGGCGAAATCCGACCGGCGCCACCCCCAGCGGACCCGGCGGCGCGCATCAGCGCACCAGGGTCCCCCCTTGGTGTCGATCGTGGCGGACCCCGCCACACGGAACGCACACAGAACCCACCTCGCCCGCCCACAACCCGCCCGAGTACGCGAACCGACCCTCTGGGTACGCAGACCGACCGTTCAGGTACGCAAGCCGACCCTCCAAGTACGCAAGCCGACCCTTCGGGTACGCAGGCCGACCCTTTGGGTACGGCAACCGACTCGGGTGACCTGGGTGGTCAGTCTTCGCAGGTGCCTGCTGTTGCGCGGAAGAGCTGGGCGCGCTCGCCGCCCAGCGCGCGCACGCGGACCGGCGGGTCCGCCGCCGGCAGCCACACCGACTGGCCGCGCCGCAGCTCGACCTCCTCGCCGTCGTCCGCCGTCACCAGCAGGTCGCCCGCGGTGCACAACAGGATCTGGGGGCCGACGCTGTCGACCGAGATCTCGTCGTCCTGGCCCGCGGCCCACTCCACGCGCGACAGCTCGAACTCCGGCGCGTCCGTGCGGTACACCGAAAGACGGCCCCCCGTGTCGCCGCACTGGACCGGCATCTCGCCGCACGCGAAGTCGACCACGCGCAGCAGCTCCGGGACGTCCACGTGCTTCGGCGTCAGGCCGCACCTGAGGATGTTGTCCGAGTTCGCCAGGATCTCGACGGCCGTTCCGTGGAGGTAAAGGTGCAGGTTCCCGGCCGGCAGGTAGATCGCCTCGCCCGCGCGCAGCGTCAGGCGGTTCAGCAGCAACGCCGCCAGTACGCCCGCGTCGCGCGGGTGCGCCTCGCCGAGCTCCAGGATCGTGCGGCACTCGACCGCGAACTCGCCGTGCTCCTGAACGTGCCGGACGCACGCGTCGAGCACCTCGGGCAACAGCGAGTCGAGCGACGGCTGCGGCAGCGTGATCCACGTCGTGAACAGCGCGCGGAGCCCGGACGGGTCCGGCTGGGCCTCCAGCAGCCCGGTGTACTTCGCCAACCCCGGCGTCTCGATGGCCTTGAGCAGCTTCACCGTGCGGTCCGGCGCGCGGAACCCGGCCAGCGCGTGGAACTCCGTCAGCGCGCAGACCAGCTCCGGCTTCGCCGTCGGGTCCGGGTAGTTGCGGTTGGCCGCGTCGCGCGGGATGCCCAGCTTCTCCTCGCGGGCGTGCCCCTCCGCGGCCTGCGCCGCCGACGGGTGCGCCTGCATCGACAGCGGCTCCTCGGCCGCGAGGATCTTCAGCAGGAACGGCAGCCGCCCGCCCCACCGCTTCGCGCACCGCTCGCCGAGCTGGGTCACCGGGTCGGCGTCCACCAGCTCGAGCAGGCTCCGCTCGGTCCCGTCGGGACCGATGACGTGCGACGGGTCACCCGGGTGGGCACCCATCCACAGCTCGGCCTCGGGGTGCGGCGCGGGTACCGGACGGCCCAGCAGCTCGGGGATCGCTGTCCGCGATCCCCAGGCGTAGGGCCGCACCGCGTTGCGCAGCAGCTCCACTGTCACCTCAACTCCACTCCTTCGGCACCGGCCGGGGCCGGTGCTAGGCGGGTCTCACGCCGTCGCAGGCGCGAAGCGGCCCGCGCCGCCGATGCTGCCCGCCGCCAGCCCGAGATAGACCGCCGCCAGTTCGAACCGCAGTGCCAGCACCGCGGCCCGCACGATTTCGTCGGCCTCGATCTCCTCGGCCGGCGCGATGACGTCCGCACCCGGCAGCAGATCCTCGGCCTGGTAGCGCGCCGCGTCCGTGGCCGGACCGGTCCGCACCGAGAGCAACAGCACCCGGGTGGGGATGTCACCAGAGGGATCGTCCGGATCGGCGAAGATGTCACGCTCTCCGCCACCTGATTGCGCCGCCCGCCGCAATGCGGGGCGCGCCAGGGCCTGACGATAGTCCTCGACGTCGCACACCGTGGCCGCGTGGGCGGCGAACGCGTGCGCAGCGTGTTCGCCGACGGCGACCGCGACCGGGTCCAGGCCCCACAGCAGCGGCACGCGGTCGGCGACCCGCAGCGCCAGCGCCTTGGCCGGGTTCGCGAACGACTCCCGCGCCAGGTAGTCCTTTTCGGCTTCGAGGTCCAGCTGGTCGGCGAGCACCTGGACATCGGAGATCAGCAGGCCCAGCGCGTTGGCGGTGAGCAGCCCGGCGGCCAGGCCGCGCGGGAACGCCAGCTCGGGCGGCACCGGGATCCGCGGCGCCAGCAGCAGGCCCTTGCCGGCCACGGCGGCCGCGACCGGCCCTTCCGAGGGCGCCGAAAGCACCACCGAGGCGCCGTAGCGGGCGGCGCGCTCCAGCGACGCGGCGAGCTCGCGGTCGCCGGGGTCGTCGGTGTGCGCGAACACGACGTCGAGCGCGCCGATCCAGCTCGGCACCACTTCGGCGACGACCACCGGGACCGGGCACGACGGCGCCAGGAGGGCAGCCAGCAGCCGGGTGAGCGTGCGGCTCACCCCGGGCCGGTCGATCAGCACGACGGCGCGCGGGCGGCCCATGTCGAGCCGCTCGGACAGCTCCAGCTCCGCGGCCAGCTCGGCGGTCGCCCGCACCTGGGCGCCGGCCATCGCCGCAGCTCGGAGCAACCCCGCGCTGTCGGCCTCGGCCAGCCGCGCGGGGTCGTCGAGCAGTGTGTCGTCAAGCACTGTCGGCATCGGAGTTTCCGTTGTTCCCCGGCACGGTGGCTTCGTCCAGGAGCAGCACCGGGATGCCGTCACGGACCGGGTACACCCGGCCGCATTCCGTGCACGTCAGCGCGTCGGCCTCGGGGTCGTCCGGGGTGCCCGGCCGGAGCGGGGCGTGATCGGGCGACGGGCACGCCAGGATCTCGAGGAGCTGGGCGTCGAGCGTGATGGCCATGGTTCCTCCATACCACGCGAGAAGGTGTGATGAAGGGCACTTCAGGACACAGTTCGGCCCGCGGGCCGCCCTTCACCGTGGACTGTCAGTTGCGGATGATCGCGAGTACTTCGTCCACCAGCCCCTGCACGGCCTCGGCGTTCGCCGCCTCGACGTTCAGCCGGAGCAGCGGTTCGGTGTTCGACGGGCGCAGGTTGAACCAGGCGCCGCCCGGCAGCTGCACGGTCAGGCCGTCCAGCTCGTCGAGCTCGACCCCGGACCGGGTGCCGAAGGCGTCCTTGACGGCCATCATCTTCGCGACCTGGTCGTCGACCGTGGAGTTGATCTCCCCGGAGGCCGCGTAGCGCGAGTACGCGCTGGTCAGCTCGCTCAGCGGGCCGGTCTGCTCGCCGAGCGCGGCGAGGACGTGCAGCGCCGCCAGCATGCCGGTGTCGGCGCGCCAGAAGTCGCGGAAGTAGTAGTGCGCGGAGTGCTCGCCGCCGAAGATGGCGCCGGTGCGGGCCATCTCGGCCTTGATGAACGAGTGGCCGACGCGGGTGCGGACCGGCTTGCCGCCGTGCTCGGCGACGATCTCCGGGACGCCCTTGGACGTGATCAGGTTGTGGATGATCGTGCCGCCCGGGTCCTTGGCCAGCTCGCGGACGGCGACCAGCGCGGTGATCGCGCTCGGCGAAACCGGCTCGCCGCGCTCGTCGACGATGAAGCAGCGGTCGGCGTCGCCGTCGAAGGCGATGCCGGCGTCCGCGCCGACCTCGCGCACCTTCGCCTGCAGGTCGACGATGTTCGCCGGGTCGAGCGGGTTGGCCTCGTGGTTCGGGAAGGTGCCGTCGAGCTCGAAGTACATCGGCACGACGTCGATGGGCAGCCCCTCGAAGACGGTCGGGACGGTGTGGCCGCCCATGCCGTTCCCGGCGTCGACCACGATCTTCAGCGGCCGGCTGCCGGACAGGTCCACGAGGTTGCGCAGGTAGGCGGCGTAGTCGGCGAGGACGTCCCGCTCGGTCACCGAGCCGCGCTGGCCCTCGAACTCCGGCACGCCCTGCTCGACCGTGTCGCGGATCTCGGCCAGCCCGGTGTCCTGGCCGACCGGCGACGCGCCCGCGCGGCACATCTTGATGCCGTTGTACTTGGCCGGGTTGTGGCTGGCGGTGAACATCGCGCCCGGCAGGTTCAGCGAACCGGAGGCGAAGTACAGCTGGTCGGTGCTGGCCAGCCCGATGCTCACCACGTCGAGGCCCTGCGAGGTGACACCCTCGGCGAAGGCGGTGGCCAGCCCCGGCGAGGAGTCGCGCATGTCGTGGCCGATCACCACCGAGGGCGCTTCCGGCTTGATGAGCAGGGCGAACGCGGCGCCGAAGTCGCGGACGAGGTCCGCGTCGAGCTGCTCGCCGACCACGCCGCGAATGTCGTAGGCCTTCACGATGCCCGAAAGGTCTGGCACGCCGTCTCCCCGCGAATAGTCGTCCCGGCGCCCGCTGCGCCGCGCGGAAAGCCTACCGGCGGGGTGAGAGGGTTACGCGTTCAGGCGCGGCCGGGGAGGACCCGCAGGTGGCCGCGGCGCCCGGACGGCCCCTCCGGCTCGGGCGCGGGAGCCGGTTTTCCGGGGCGGCCGGCCTCGCGCACGGCCTCGGCCAGCGCGGTCAGTTCATCGGCCGACGGATCCGGCGCGGCGAAGGCGCCCTCGTGCCGGACGACTTCCCAGCCCTTGGGGACGGTGAGCCGCAGCGCGTGGGCTTCACAGAGGTCGTACGAATGCGGCTCGGAGGCGGTGGCCAGCGGGCCGACGACGGCGGTGGAGTCGCTGTACGCATACGTCAGCGTGGCCACAGCTGGCTCGAGACAGCCAGTACGCGAACACTTCCGTACGCTCCGCACGAAACGAAACGATAGCGCGTCGCCGCAAGCCTGGAGGAGCGACACGCGCTGGGACGTGCCGACCGCATAGACTTCGGGCGTGGCGACGGCACGTGATTACCGACAGCGGCGGCGCTCGCGGCGGGACCGGCACGGCCGGGGCCTGCGCGGGACGCTGTATCCGGCGACCCTGCCCGCTGCCGCGAGCCGCGCGGAGAGGTTCGACGCACTGGTGCTCGACGCACTGGAGCCGATCGAAGCCCGCTGGCGCCACGAGCTGACGAAGCTCGACGTGGCGGTCGACGACGTACCCGAGGTCCGCGAGAACGGCCACTCCCCGGCGGACGGCGTCCTGCACGACGGCGCGGTGCCGTTGTCCCGCCTGGTCCCGGCGGGGGTGGACCGGACGGGGTTGCCGACGCGAGCCAGGATCGTGCTGTACCGGCGGCCGCTGGAGGCCCGGGCGAAGGACCCGTCGGAGCTGGCCGAGCTGGTTCATGACGTGCTGGTGGAGCAGGTTGCCGGGTACCTGGGCGTGGAGCCGGACGTCATCGAGGGCGAGTAGGGCCGGGGGCGGCGGCGCAAGCCGGCCCACGATGTGATCGCGAATCGGCGGCCGGGAGCGCAAGGCGACCAGCGACGTCACCAGACCTGCCCAGCCGCGGCAGAAAGCAGCGTTCAAGCCCTGCCGCGGCAGTCTGCCGCGGCTAAAAAGAAAAAGATTGTCCTCGCCGGACGGGCAGGCTCTGGGATGACCCTTCCTCGCCGCTGTTGTCTCACGTTCCCGAGATGGGCCGCTGGGTGGTCATCCCGTCGCCTGAACGAGGCCTATCACTTTGAGCCGGGCCCGCAAGCTTGCGCTGTTATCCCGCGTTGACCTGTTGGTTGCGGGCCCGGCTCAAAGTGATTTGACGGCCTCAGGCGACGGGATGACCACCCTGCTCCTTCCTTGGGGCAAGCCCCCTTGGGCCGGGGACCGCCGTCAGGAGGGTGAACAGCACTGCCGCCAGTTGGGCCAGCAAGAGCAGGTTCCGCTCCGTTCCCGGGTACTCCACCGTCACCTCTGCCGATGTCGGGGGTACCGATACCGCTACCTGGTGGCCCCACGCCGGGACGATCGGGACCGGTTTGCCGGCCACCGTCGCCTTCCAGCCTGCCTCCTGCTCTGCCGCCAGCACCAGGAGCCTGCCGGTTGGGCCGTCGGACACCCTGACGCGCACGTCCGGCAGGTCGGCCCGGACCGGGGCCACGCCCGGCGAATTCCCGGGGGCGCCGCCGCCCGTGACCGCTGCTTTGGCCAGCTCCGGCGAGATCAAGATCACTCCTCCGGCCGGGGGCACCAGCCGGAGGACGCCGCGGCCGTCGGATGTCGGCGCCGCCACCGACAGCAAGTCCTTCGCCAGCGGGACGTACGCCTTCGGGTCGACTCCTGGGGGGAGGACCACGAACTGGACGCCCGCCGCCGCGGCCGCCGCGAGCGCGCCCTGGACCGCTGCCGCGTCGCCGCGGCCGAGGCTGACGCGCCACGACGTCAGGCGGGCCGGGGTGCCGGGGGTCGGGGCCAGCTCGTCGTCGCCGTAGTGCGGGAGGCGGCCGCCGAGCTGGCGGGTCGCGTCCGGGGCCAGGTCGAGCACCGACCGGCCGGACGCCGCCAGCTCGGCCGCCACCTCCGGAGCCAGCGAGGGCCGCGAACCGGCCCGCAGCGGGCCCTGCGACCCGACGACCAGCGCGCCCGCCGCCAGCGCCAGGAACACCGCCACCCCGGCCACCGCCATGACCTTCGGCAGCCACGCGGCCGGCACTCCGGCCGTGCCTCCGCGCTGCCACGAACCGAGCACCACCCACAGCAGCCCGGCGCCGACGATCAGCAGCGGCACGCCCGCGTAGCCGTGCGACGGCGTGCCGCCCTGCAGCGGGGGTGCCGTCACCAGCCGCACCAGCACCAGCCCGGCCGCGCCCAGCGCCGCGAGCGCGACCCCGCCGGCGGCGAGCTTCGTCGGCCGGACGACCACGGCCACCAGCGCCGCGGCGATCACCGCGACGCCGAGCGGCCAGGCGCCCGGCCCGCCCGGGTCGAGCCCGGCGAGATCCGTGCCGGAAACGGGCGCGGCCGCCCCGCCGAGCCCCTGCACGAGCAGTTCCGGGTGCTTGAGCAGCACGGTCGGCCACGGCAGCAGCAGCGCCAGCGGCAGCAGCACCACGATCCCGACCGACGCGATCCGGCGGGCCAGCCCGGTCGGCGCGGGCAGCACGACGAACCCGATCAGCAGCCCGGCGAGCGCGAGCCCGTGCGCCAGCGGCGAAAACGCGCCGAGCAGCGCCACCCCGAACGCCGAGAGCGCCGACACGTGCAGCCAGCGCGTGTCCGCGTGCACGAGCAGCCCGGCGATGCCCGCGGCCACCAGCGGCAGCACGAGGTGCACCACGACGACGTCGAGCCGGCCCTGCGCCACGCCGGCGGTCGCGGCCGGCAGGAGCGCGTAGGTCGCCGCGACGACCGCGCGGACCCAGCGGCGCACGCGAAGCCGCCTCGTCGCCGCGTACGCGCTCAGCGCCGCGAGCGGGATGTCGCCGATGAGGAGGATCGCCACCAGCGCGGCCGGGCCGCCGATCGGCGCGAACACCGCGCCGAGCGTGCCGAGCACCGGCAGGGTGGCCGACGCCGGCGCGCCGGTGCCGCCCGCGATCGCGTGCCACGGCGTCAGGTACGACGTCCAGAGCTCCCCCAGCCCGCCGACCGGGAGCAGCTTGCCGCCGAAGAGGTCGAGGCCGAGCCGGGCGCGGTTGACGACCAGGCCGAGCGCGGTCAGCACGACGAGCAGGACCACGGGCGGCGCGAAGACCGTCGCCGCCAGCACCCGGCGGCGGTTCACCTCCACGAAGACGAGTTCGGACTCCGGCTCTTCGGCTTCGGAGGCGTCTCCGGCGGTGTCTTCGGCGTCTTCGGCGCGAGGCGCCGGGGTTTCCGGCAGCGCGACGGCGACGAGCGTGCCGGGACGGCGCAGCCCGGACCCGCGTGAGCTGACTCCGCGCAGCGCGCCCGCGGGCAGCGCGTCCGGGCCGACCGGACGGTGGTCGCGGGCGTCGAGCGCTTCCGGCGTCACCCACGCCGACTCGGTCTCGACGGTCTCGGGTACCCGGCCGAGCGCGACGTCGTTCTCGACTCCGCGGCGCACCAGGCCGACGACTCCGGCGCGGACGGCGTTGCGCAGCCGGGTCCAGCGGCCGGTGAAGAGCCCGCGGACCGAGCCCGGCCGCGGATTCCGCCGCCGGTGGGCACGCGCGGCACGCAATCCGCCGCGTCCACTGAGGAGGTACGCGGCGGCGGCCAGCTCGGACCGGGCTTCCCCGGTGCGGCGCAGCAGGACGAAGGCCAGCGCGCGCAGCACCGCGAGCAGCGGGAGCCGGATCATGCCGAGCCAGAAGGAAAACGGCGTGCAGTTCACCAGGAACACGCGCAGCCCGTGGGCGCGGTTCGCGGCGGCCACCGGGCCGGGGAGCGCGTCCGCCGTCCGCCGTCCCGTGGTGACGGCGCGGGCGTGCCGCACGCGGGCGAGCGGCACGGACAGGACCACGCCGCCGGCCGCGTTCGCGCGCCAGCCGAAGTCGAGATCCTCGCGCAGCAACGGGAAATCCGGGTCGAAGCCGCCGAGGGAGTCCCAGGCGTCGCGGCGCACGAGCGAGCCGGCGCTGGGCACAGCGAGCACTTCCAGGGGGTCCTCGGCGGTGGTGGCGACCTGCTGGCGGTGCCCGGCGGCGTCGGTGGACAGGCCGGCTTCGACGATCAGCCGCGGATCGGTCCAGTCGAGGCCGAGCGCGCCGAGCACGGTGGCCGACGGTTCCTTCGTGGCGGTGTGGAGCAGCTGCTCGAGGCAGTCGGGTTCCGGCGCGCAGTCGTCGTGCAGCAGCCACAGCCAGGAACCGGGGTCGCCCCAGCGTTCGGTGGCGTGCCCGACGGCTTCGGCGACCGCGGCCGCGAAGCCGGTCTCACTCGAGAGTGTGACGACCCCCGAGAGCACGGGAGAAGAATCCGGCCCGGGATCCGCGGCGGCTTCGGCGAGCAGCCGCGGGGTCGCGTCGGTGGAGCCGGTGTCCACGGCGAGCACGTGCCGGGGCCGGACGCTGCTGCGGCGCAACGCGGAAAGCGCCAGCGGCAGCCAGTTTTCGCCGTTGTGACAGACCACAATGGCCAGAACGGGCGCGGTGCGCGAGACGGGGGGCAACGAACGCTCCAGATGAGGCGGGCAGTCGGTGCGGCCACCCTACGGCCCCGGCCCGTCACCCGATGGTGAGCCCACGCCGAGGCTTCACCAAAGGGAAATCGCCGGTGACACGAACATCACCGGCGATTTCCGCAGTTCCACTGTGTGGACGCGACGTCGACACGGGCCTCGCCACGCACGGGGCCCCGGGGACCCGCTTCAGACAGCTCGCTTCTTCAGCTTGCGGCGCTCCCGCTCGGACAGACCGCCCCAGATGCCGAAGCGCTCGTCGTGGGCCAATGCGTACTCAAGGCACTCGTCCTTGACCTCGCAGCCCAGGCAGATCCGCTTGGCTTCGCGGGTGGAACCGCCCTTCTCGGGGAAGAACGCCTCCGGGTCCGTCTGCGCGCACAGGGCGCGTTCCTGCCAATCCTGCTCTTCTTCGGTGGCATCGATGAGCTCGGTGAGATCTCCCAGAGCCTGCTCCGGGATCTCGCCCCAACTCATGACGTGCCCCCATTCCTTCCCATCGGCTTCCAACCGCACGTCCGCCTCCTCGCTCCCTAGCACTCCCCAGGCTGGCGGTGGTGAAACGACACTCGCCGTCCCCTCTCGGCGGCGAATGACATCACTGTGATTACACCCGTGTAGTGCGGTCAGGTCAAGCGGAGTAGCGAGTTCGGGGGACGTTCCGGCCCGATCGCGCAAGGGGACACGCCGGTAACTTCACACCGGGCATACGGAAGACTGGAGCACGTGCAGAAGTCAGCAGTGCGCCCCAGCCCGGTCTTCCTCGGCATCCTCGCGCTCACCGTCGCCGGTGGCGCCATGGCCGCGTTCGGTGACGTCAACACCGTTTTCGTCCGCGACCGCGACCCGCTGCTCATCGCCGGCGTGGTGATCTTCGTCGCCGCCGGCTGGGTGGCGTCGCTGTCGCTGCACGAGTTCGGGCACGCGATGGTCGCCTACCGCGGCGGCGACTACAGCGTCGCCCACAAGGGTTACCTGACGCTCGACGTGCGGAAGTACACCGATCCCGTCCTGTCGATCATCCTGCCGTTGATCTTCCTCATTATCGGCGGCATCCCGCTGCCGGGCGGCGCGGTGTGGATCAACCGCGGCGCGCTGCGCTCGCGCGGGACGTCTTCGTGGGTTTCGCTGGCCGGGCCGCTGAGCAACCTCGCGGTCGGTGCGGCGCTGGCGCTGGTGGTCGCGGTGGTCCCGATGGCGGGCGGCCTCGCCATCGCGATCTCCTACCTGACCCTCCTGCAGGTCCTGACCTTCCTCTTGAACATCCTCCCCATTCCCGGCCTCGACGGCTGGGGCGCGCTCGAGCCGTACCTGCCGCCGCGGGCCCGAGAACTGGGCGCGCAGGTCCGCCCGTGGGCACCGATCATCCTGTTCGCGATCCTGTGGTTCTTCGACCCGGCGCGGGACGCCCTCTGGGCCGGCGCGGACTGGATCTACGACGCGTTCGGCGGTTCCCGGCGGCTCGCCGTCTTCGGCAACTCGGTCTTCCAGTTCTGGCGCTGAGGTTTGGGATCGGCGCCGCGCGGGAATGATCAGCGCGGTGCCGTGGCGGGTGGCGCGTGCTCGGTGAGCCAGCCGTGCGCGCGCTTCCACACCACGCGCAGCCCCGACCGCTCCCCGAGGTAGTCGCCCGCCGCACCGACGACCGGGAGCATGCCGAGCGCGCGGTGGAACAGGTTGCCGCGAGGGCGCTTCTCCAGTTCCCCGGTGATGCCCAGCAAGCCGCGGCCCAGCCGCCACAGCGTCCGGCCGGCCGCCTTCACCGTGGCCTTGCCGTGCTTCTTCTCCGACTCCCTCAGTTCTTCGGTCAGCTTCGCCGCTTCGTCCGCCTCCGCGGCTTCGTCGTGCTCCGCGTGCTTGCCCGCCGCGAGGTCGGGATCGATGGCGCGCTCGAAGAGCACCCACGCGATGAGCCGCACCCGCGTTCCGACGTCGGTCACCCCGTACTCGCCCGCGATCGCGCACAGCAACAGGCCTTGGGACGCCGCACCGAGGGCGTCCTGCACCGGCAGCCGGTCGGCCAGCGCGCCACCCAGCCCGGGGATCGACGTCAGCAGCGCGGTGAAGCGGCCGACGCGGTTCATCCACCAGCTCGACCGGTCGTAGCCCGTCATCCGCGCCCACGCCGCCGTGCCCGGCACCTTCACCGACGTGACGCCGTGGATCAGCTTCGCCTTCAGCCCGGACTCGACCTCGGCCAGGTCCTCGGCCGCCCGCGCCTGCAGGCCGAACGGATCGGACTCGCGCAGCGCGTCCAGCATCGGCCCGCACGCACGCACGAACGGCCGCAGCACGGCCACGACCTGCCGGTCGGAGATCGTCTCACCCACGTCCCGGTCCCCTTCCCGCCGGCCGGCGCGGCGCGCCGCCCAGCACCATCGCGCCCGGCAGCGCGCTCGCGCCGAGCAGCAGCAACGCCCGCCAGTCCTGGATCAGCACCAGGTCACCGCCCGGGCCCAGCATGCCGACCCCGAACACGACGAGCACCCACACCGCGAGGGGTACCCAGGAAAGCCCGGGCCGCACCAGCTTCGCCGTGGTCCACACCAGCCACGGCGTGGTGACGGCGCCCACGAGCACCGTCACCGGCAGCGGGACCACGCCGATCCGCAGCGGCAGGAAGAACAGTTCCAGCAGGGCCAGCAGCACCGTGTCGACGGCGAGCAGCGCGAGCAGCAGCCCCTGTTCGAGCGTAAGCCGCTCCTCCACGGTCACAGCCCGCCGAACAGGTCGTCCGCCGCGCCCTCGGCCGGGCCGTGGGCCAGCACGAAGCAGTCCTTCGCGGGGATCGGCTGAGCGATCTCGTTCGTCAGCGCGAAGTACGGGACGTCACCCTCGACCACGTCCAGCTGCGTCGCGTGCGCACGCAGGGCCGCCAGCTTCGCCGGGACGTACGCGGCGACGTCGAGCACCGTGGTGATCTCCTCGTCGGGTGTCGCGGGCAGCTCGTCGTCCTCCGGCACGCGGTAGCGGGTCTCGCCCGCACGCAGCGCGGCCAGCCCGGCACGCACCGCGCTCTCCGACGTCACCGTGTGGAACACCCGCGCCACCGAAGCGGCCCCGGCCGCCGCCGCCATCGTGATCTCGTGGGCGCGGATGTGGTCGGGGTGGCCGTAGCCGCCGAAGGCGTCATAAGTCACGACGACCTGGGGCCGGACCTCGTCGAGGAGCTCCGCCAGCTGCGCGGCCTGCTCCTCGGCGCTGCCCCCGGTGAACGCCCGCGGGTGCGACGCCGACGGCGTGCCCGCCATGCCCGAATCGCGCCACCGGCCGATGCCGCCCAGGAAACGGTGCCGCGACACCCCCAGCGCGGCGCAGGCGGCCTTCAGCTCGGCGACGCGGTAGCCGCCCAGCTGGTCGGCGGCCCAGGCGCCCAGCCCGGCGAGCTCGGGCAGGCCGGCCATGATCTCGCCTTCCTCACCCAGCGTGCAGGTCACCACGGTCACCTCGGCGCCTTCCGCGGCGTATCGTGCGATCGAGGCGCCGGTGGTGATGCTTTCGTCGTCGGGATGGGCGTGGACGAACAGCAGCCTTCGCGATACCGGGGAGATCACGGGTTGAGCGTAATTCCCGTGCTCCGACCTTCGTCGGGGACACCCTCGGTTATCCTCGCGCGAGTCGCGACCGCCGCGTCGTGACGGTCTGTACCCCCACGAAGGGCATCTGGTGAGCACTGAAGCAACTTCGGCGGACGTCGCCGGCGTGTCAGGATCGGTCCTGTCCATTTCCGACCTCAGCGTGTCGTTCCAGACCGAGGACGGCGTCGTGAACGCCGTCAAGGGCATCGGGTTCGACGTGCAGCCCGGCGAGATCGTGGCCGTGGTCGGGGAGTCCGGGTCCGGCAAGTCCGTCACGTCGATGTCGGTGCTGGGCCTGCTGCCCAAGACCAGCCGGATCGCCGGTGAGCTGCGCCTCGGCGAGCGCAACCTGGCGGATCTCAAAGAGAAGGACATGCAGAAGATCCGCGGCAACCAGGTCGCGATGATCTTCCAGGAGCCGATGACGGCGCTGAACCCGGTCTACACGGTCGGCTGGCAGCTGCGCGAGGCCCTGCGGTCCCACCTCGACATCGCCAAGGACGCCGCCGACAAGCGGGCGGTCGAGCTGCTCGACATGGTCGGCATCCCGAACCCCGAGCTGCGGTTCAAGCAGTACCCGCACCAGCTCTCGGGCGGCCTGCGCCAGCGCGTCGTCATCGCCATGGCGATCGCCTGCGACCCGAAGGTCATCATCGCCGACGAGCCGACCACGGCGCTCGACGTCACGGTCCAGGCGGAGATCCTCGGCCTGCTGCGCAAGCTGCGCGACACCCTGGACACGGCGATCGTGCTGATCACCCACGACATGGGCGTCGTCGCCGACATGGCCGACCGCGTCATCGTGATGTACCAGGGCGAGATCGTCGAAGAGGCGCCGGTGCGCGAGCTGTTCGCGTCGCCGAAGGAGGACTACACCCGGCGGCTGCTCGCCGCGGTGCCGGTGCTCGGCCAGCGCCCCGAGGGCCGCCGTCTCCTGGAGGACTCCGGGATCGCCGGCGACAGCACCGAGGCGGCCAGGATCGCCGAGGAGATCCGGCTGGCCGACAAGGAGCTCGAGGCCGTCATCGAGGAGGCCGCGCCGGCCCTCGAGATCAAGAACCTCGTGCTCGAGTACCCGGGCCGCCGCGGCCAGGCCAAGAACCGCGCGGTCGACGACGTCTCGCTGACCATCGCCAAGGGCGAGATCGTCGGCCTGGTGGGCGAGTCGGGCTCGGGCAAGTCGACGGTCGGCCGCTGCGCCATCCGCCTGCTCGACCCGACCGAGGGCACGGTGTCCATCGCGGGCAAGGACATCACGAAGATGTCGGCGAAGGAGCTTCGCCCGCTTCGCCGGTACTTCTCGATCGTGTTCCAGGACCCGGCGTCGACGCTGGACCCGAAGATGACGATCGGCGAGTCGATCGCCGAGCCGATGGTGCTGCACAAGGTGCTCGCCGGTAAGGAGCTGTCGGCGCGGGTCCGGTCGCTGCTCGACAAGGTCGAGCTGGGCGGGCACTACATGAACCGCTACCCGCACGAGCTGTCCGGCGGCCAGCGCCAGCGCGTGGCGATCGCCCGGGCGCTGTCGCTCGACCCGGCGCTGCTGATCGCGGACGAGCCGACGTCGGCGTTGGACGTGTCGGTGCAGGCCCGCGTCCTGGACCTGTTCCTCGACCTGCAGCAGTCGCTGCAGTTCGCGTGCCTGTTCATCAGCCACGACCTGGCCGTGGTCGACCTGCTGGCCGACCGCGTCGCGGTGATGCAGCACGGCAAGCTCGTCGAGGTCGGCACCCGCGACCAGGTGCTGCACTCGCCGCAGCAGGAGTACACGAAGCGCCTGCTGTCGGCGGCCCCGGTCGCGGACCCGGTGCTGCAGGCCGAGCGCCGCGCGGCCTGGGAGGCCGGCCGGCTGGCCCCGGTGGCCGACTGACGTCCTGACCGTCGAAGGGCCCGCACCCGGCTGGGATGCGGGCCCTTCGCCGTGTCTGGAGGGGTCTGACGCGTGCTCAGGCGGGCATCATGCGTGTCTGGAGGGGCATCACGCGTGATCGGAGGGGCATCTCAGCCGACGCGGATGCGGGGGTCGAGGATGCCGTAGAGGAGGTCTGCGACCAGGTTGGCGATGACCACGCTGGCCGCGATCACGACCAGCCAGCCCATCAGGACCTGGGGGTCGTTCTTGTTGACCGCCTCCACCAGCAGCGTGCCCATGCCGTGCCAGTTGAAGACCGTCTCGGTGATGATCGCGCCCGTCACCGTGGCGCCGAAGTTGACCGAGAACAGCGTCATCACCGGGATCAGCGCGTTGCGGAACGCGTGGCGCCAGATCACGCGGCTGTTCGAGACGCCCTTGGCGCGCGCTGTGCGCACGTAATCGGCCCCGAGGACCTCCAGCATCGACGCCCGCTGGAACCGGCTGTACGCGGCGAACGTGATCGCCATGATCGACAGCGTGGGCAGCAGGAACGCGCCGACGTACTTCGCGAGCGCGTCGCCGACTCCGGTGGCCGAGAGGCTCTCCGGGCTCGTCGTCCGCAGCCACGGGTCGCCGAGGACGTCGGACAGGCCCAGGTCCCGGACCCAGATGTTGGCGCGGATCGCGTAGCCCTTGAGGACGATCGCCACGCAGAAGATGGGCATCGAGAACATCAGGAACGCCAGCGTCGTGGCCAGGTAGTCCCAGATCGAGTACTGCTTGACGGCGGCGAGGACACCCACCAGGACGCCGAAGACCAGGGCCAGCACCGACGCCGCCAGCACCAGTTCCAGCGTCACCTTGAACGCGGCCATCACCTTCGGCTGCACCGGGGCGAACGCGTTGCCCTGCGCGATCGAGATGCCCCAGTCGCCGGTCAGGAAGTGCCCCAGCCAGGTGAAGTAGCGGGCGACGACGCTCTGGTCCAGGCCGAGCTTCTGCTCGGTCTCGGCGATCGCCGCCGCGCTGATCCCCGGCTTGCTGCGGATTTCGCCGAGCGGGTCGCCGGTGTTGGCCACCATGACGAAACACAGGAACGTGCCCACCAGCAGGACCGGGATGGAGATGGCCAGCCGGCGCAGCACGTACAGCACGAGATTCATCCGAAACCCCCAGGTCCGGCGATCACCCTGCGCGGAAACGGACGCGGGGGCGACCGGAACCGGTCACCCCCGCGTCGTGCGTTCAGGCCTTCATTCTCCGCTGGCGCGGGTCGAAGGCGTCGCGAAGACCGTCACCGATGAAGTTGATCGTCAGTGAAATCAGCACGAGCACGATGAACGGCCCGAAGAACAGCGCCGGCCGGGTCTGCAGCTGGGCGTAGTTCTCCAGGATGACGCGGCCGAGCGAGGTGTCCGGCAGCTGGACACCGAGGCCGATGAACGACAGCGCGGCTTCCGCCAGCACGGCCTGCGCGACCGCGAGGGTCGCGTTCACCGTGATGCTGCCGACCATGTTCGGCACCAGGTGCTTGAAGATGATCCGGAACGTTCCGGCACCCGACGCGCGGGCCGCGTCGACGAACTCGCGCTGGGACAGCGACATCGCCTCGGCGCGGGTGATCCGGGCGATCTGCATCCAGCCGAACGCCGCCAGCACCAGCGCGACGATGTACCAGGAACCGCCGCCGAACACCTTGGCGAGGATGGCCGCCGCGGCGATCTGCGGGATGATCAGGAACAGGTCCGTCACCCGGGAGATGGCCGAGTCGGAGAACCCGCGCAGGTAGCCGGCGACCGCGCCGAACACGACGCCGATCACGGTGGCCAGGATCGACACCGTGAGCGCGATGAGCAGCGAGTACTGCGTGCCGCGCAGCACCTGCGACACCATGTCCTTGCCGACCTGCGTCGTCCCCAGCGGGAACTCCGCGCTGGGCTTGGCGAACGACGGGAACGAGCTGTCCTGGTAGCTGTGCTTCCAGAAGATCGGCAGCAGGATGCTGATCAGCACGATCAGGATCAGCACGGCCGACGACGCCATCGCCAGCTTGTGGTGCAGGAACTTCCGCAGGACCAGCTTGCCCTGGCTCCGCGGTTCCGGCAGCGCGTCCGGCGGCAGCGTGCCTTCGGCCGCGGCGGTCTCGGTCGCGAGAAGAGAGTTCAAGTCAGCCAACGCGAATCCTCGGGTCCAGGATGCCGTACATCAGGTCGGCGATCAGGTTGGCGACGATGACACTGCTGGCGATCACCACGAGCCAACCCATCATCACCTGAGTGTCGTTCTTCGTGACGGCTTCCACCAGCAATGTGCCCATACCGTGCCAGTTGAACACCGTCTCGGTGATGATGGCGCCGGCGAGGACCGAGCCGAAGTTGACCGAGAACAGCGTCGACACCGGGATCAGCGCGTTGCGGAACGCGTGCCGGAAGATGACCCGGCCGTTGGCCAGGCCCTTGGCACGCGCGGTGCGCACGTAGTCCGAGCCCATCACCTCGAGCATCGAGGCGCGCTGGAACCGGCTGTACGCGGCGAAGCTGATCGCCATGATCGACAGGGTCGGCAGCAGGTACGCGCCGATGGTGCTGGTGATGAAGTCGCCGACGCCGTCGGTCTTCAGCTGCTCCGGGCTGGTCGTGCGCAGCCACGGGTTGCCGAGGACGTCGGAGAGGCCGAGGTCGCGGACCCAGCCGTTGATCTCGATCGCGTAGCGCTTCAGCACGATCGCGACGCAGAAGATCGGCATCGAGAAGAGCAGGAAGGCGAGGGTGGTCGCGAGGTAGTCGATGATCGAGTACTGCTTCACCGCGGCGAGCACGCCGACGATGATGCCGATGATCAGCGCGAGGATCTCGGCGCCGACGACCAGCTTGAGGGTGACGCCGAAGGCGGCCATCACCTTGGGGGCGACCGGCGCGAGGGCGTTGCCCTGCGCGATGGAGATGCCCCAGTTCCCGCTCAGGAAGTCACCCAGCCACGTGAAGTAGCGGGGCACGATGCCCTGGTCGAGACCGAGCTTGGCGGCCGTGGCGGCCAGCGCTTCCTTGCTGATGGTCGGGTTCTGCCGCAGCTCGCCGAGCGGGTCGCCGGTGCCGGCGACCATCACGAAACACAAGAAAGTCCCGACCAGGAGGACGGGGATCGATATCGCCAGACGGCGAAGGATGTAGATCACCAGGTTCAACGAACTGCTCCTCATCCGGGCCTGGTCGTCAGAAGTGCGCTGGACCGCTACCCGGTTGTCTACCGTAGTGGCGGTAACCCTACGGTCAACAGCTACTTCCGGTGGGTACCGGGGCCCGGCTTGTGGCCGGACCCCGGTACCTCCCAGGTCATCTGGAGCGAGGGGAAAGAAGAGGCGGGACGAGCCCTACTTCTTCTGCTCCCACTCGCCGACGTTCCACAGAACACCGTCGTACGACTGCATGTAGACGCGGTCGATGCCCTTGAACGCCCACATGCTCGGCGTCTGGAACAGCGGCAGGGTCGCGTAGTCGTCGGCGATGGCCTTGTCGGCCTCCTGGTACTTCTGCAGCTTGACCTGCTCGTCGGTCGCCTTCACCGCGGCGTTGTAGGCGTCGTCGATCTTCGGGTCGCACAGGCCCTGGTAGTTCTGCTCGCCGCCCTTGTCCGGGCAGATGTAGATCGAGCGGGACTCGGCCTTGAACGGCTGAGCCGACCAGCCGAACAGCGCGACGTCGTAGTCACCGGTCGAGACGCGGCCACCCTTGAGGAAGTTGGCGTCGGTCTCGTCCTTGACCTCGATGCCGGCCGCCTTGGCCTGCGAGATGATGATCTCGACGGTCTGGCTGCGGCGCGCGTTCTGGTTGTGCGTGATCTTGAACTCGGCCCGCTGGGTGCCCTTGGCGAAGATGCCGTCGGCGCCCTTCTTCCAGCCGGCGTCGGTCAGCGTCTTGGCCGCCGCCTCGGCGCCCAGGCCCGCCTTGCTGCTGTACAGGTCGGTGTAGCCCTCTTCACCCTGGAAGAACACGACGCTGTTCAGCGGCTCCGCGTCCGCCTGGACCTCCTTGAGCAGCTTGTCCGTGATCTCCTTGCGGTTGATCGACTCGAGGAACGCCTTGCGGAGGTCCTTGTCGGCGAACATGCGCTTGAAGTTCAGGTCGAGGTGCTCGTAGGTCAGCTGCGGGGCCGAACCGTAGACGACACCCTGAGCCGCGAGGCCCTTCATCGTCTGGGCCGCGGTGGCGTCCGGCTGGGTCGACGCGGCGACGTCGATCTCACCGTTCTGCAGCGCGGTCGCCATGGCCTTGGTGTCTTCCATCGCCTTGACGACGATCTTCGACGGGCCACCCTTGCCGCCCGCCCACATCGGGTTCTTCTCGAGGGTGACGGCCTTCTGGTTGGCGTCGAACGCGGTGATCTTGTACGGGCCGGAAGCGGGCATGATGTCCGCCTTGAAGCCCTTCCACTCGTTCGTCCAGAAGTCACCGGCGGCCTTGATCTGGGCCGGGTCGCCGGTCGGGGCCAGCTTGGTGATGTCCGAGATGCCGGTCTTGGCCTCGAGGATGTGCGCCGGCATGATCGCCGGCGAGTTGAACAGGCCCTTGTAGTCGAGGTAGGGCTCGCTGTAGTCGGTGACGAAGGTCAGCGGGTCCTTGCAGGTGGCCTGCTTGATCAGGTCGTAACCGGTGTTCGACGCCGAGTTGAACGGGTTCTTCCCGTCCGGGCCCTTGGCCAGGCCGCTCTGCGACAGCCACGCCAGGTACATGTCCTTGCAGTCGTAGGGCTGACCGTCCGACCACTTGATGTTCGGCTTGATCTTGTAGGTGACCTGCTGCGGGTCCTTCTGCGTGATGTCCCACGACTCGAAGACGTCGCTGTTCAGCAGCACCTTGTTGTTGCCGTCGAGCTTCAACGTGCCGGAGAGCACCGCGGTCAACACGTAGTTGTTGTACGAGCTGTTGGTGTCCGGGGTCTGGTTGTTGTACCCCGAGTACCCGTCGTCGATACCGATCGTGACCGTGCCGTCGTACCCCGGGGTGTCCGCGAGCTTGAACAGGTCGCCGGTCTCGGCCTTGCCGACAGCCATCGCCTTGACGTCGGTCGACGATCCGTTCTGATCGGTGTTGCCCGAACCCGAATCACCACCGCTGCAAGCGCTCAGCAACAGCGAGGCGCCGGCGACGAGCGACAAAGCGGAGACTGCTTTGGATCTCCTCATGAAGTGTGCCCTCCTAGCACTGAGCCCTTGAATATCGGGACAAGGGCCCACACCGCTCCGGTTTGGTTGGGCCGGAGCCTACGACACGCCAAGCGACACTCAACTGGCGCACTGCGGGAGCACGCTAGAAAGGAAAAGCACCGACAGTCACCAGTTCAGGGTCGATCGTGACCAAAGGGTGACTTCCAGTCGACATCCAGAAATACGGCGGTTACCTCATGGATTCACAACGTCCCACTCGAAGGCGTTGGTAAAGATCACCCGGTAGTACTGAATGCGTAGCCAACCGATTACTTCGGGCCGCGAGTCCAGTTCACCGCCGACCCGAACGGGCCCACCATGGGGGGACCGGGGGTGACGCCCGAGATGCCCGATCCGATCGCCAGAGTGTCAGCCATTTGGAACAGCGGAATCACCACGTTCTGGCGCCAAAGTTCAGGCTCAAGAGTGGTGAGCGCCTCGGTGAGCGGGGTCGATCCGGAGAGGGCCGCGTCGATCGACGGCTGCAGCGCCGGGTCGCAGAAGCCGGCCGCGTTGCCCGGGACGACGGGCTTGGTCTTGTCCGCGCCCGCGGCCGTCTGCTCCGGGCGGCAGCCGAACGTCGACGCGAGGACCGAAGCGGTGTCGCCCCCGACCGCCTGCGGGACGACGGCGATGTCGACCCCGACGTTGCCCGCCGAGTCGCCGGTCGGCTGCTGGACCCCGTTCACGACCGGCATCGCCAGAAGGCCGCCGAAGAGGTCGCGCGGCTGCGGCGTGATCGGGCTCACCTCGATGCCCTGCGCCGCGAGCTGGCTGGTGAGTTCCTTGGCGATCGTCGCGTACGGCTCCTGGGCGGCCGGGGACGCGATGACCAGCGAGAGCGCCCGGCCGTTCTTGCGCCAGGTGCCCGCGGTCTTCGTGTAGCCGGCCGCCTGCAGCGACTGCTCGGCCTTGGCGACGTCGGGTGCGGTGGGCGGGCCGGGCGGGATGGTCGCCGCGTAGCCCTTCACCGACGGCGCGGTCACCTGGGCGTCGGCGTGCAGCGTCGACGACGGGCCGCCGTTGACGCCTTCGGTGATCAGCTTGGTGCGGTCGATCAGCGCGGCGATCCCGGCGCGGACCTGGGCGTCCTGCAGCGTCGCGCTGACCGGGCGCAGCAGCACGTCGGCCACCACCGGACGGGCCACCGTGTGCAGCTTGACGGCCGGGCCGAGCTCGCCGAGCAGCTTGAGCTCGTCGCCGCTCGTGCGCGCCAGCGCGAACTGGTCGTTGCCGCTGCGCAGCGCGGCCAGCAGCGTGTTCTGGTCCGAGCGGCGGAGCACGATCCGGTCGATCGCCGCGGGCTTCTCCCAGTAGCGCTCGTTGCGCTCGAGGATCACCTCGCCGCGGGCGGTGTCCAGGCTCTTGATCGAGAACGGGCCGGCGACGGCCGGGAAGTTCGACGCGAGCGCCCCCCGCCAGCCGTCGGGCGCGTCCTTGAGCAGGTGGGCGGGCAGCAGGTCGGAGAACAGCGTCTGCCAGCCCGGGTACGGCTTGGCGAAGGTGACCTCGACGCGCTTGCCGCCCTCACGGGACTGCAGGTCGGTGATCTGCCGGTAGCCGGCAGGCCCGATCACGCCCGGCTGGTCGCGCAGCTGGGTGCGCAGGTAGTCGAAGTCCTCGGCGGCGATGGGCGCGCCGTCGGACCAGGACGCGTCCGGCCGGATGTCGTAGGCCACCACGAACGGCTGCTGCGAGATCACCTCGGCGGACTTCATCAGGTTCTTGTCGAGCTGGGTGGTGCCGTCGTCCTTCTGGCGGAACACCGAGGGCAGCAGCAGCTGCGAGAGCGCGGAGGTGACCTGGGAGGAGTCCGCGAGGTTGTGCGGGTTGTACCCGCCGAGCACGTCATCGACGCCCACGACGATCTGCGACGGCGTCTTGCCGGTGGTGGACACGGGCGCGACCGACGACGACACGACCGGGGGCGGCGGGGTGTTGGAGCAGGCGGTGAGCAGCACGGCCGCGAGTGCCAGTACCGGCACCGCCTTGCGATTCACCCGCACGCCCCGTTCCTCCCAGTTTCTCCCCGATCGGGTCAGTCATGCTCCCACGACCGCCTGCGCCGCCGGAACCGAGATTCCCACACCCGGATCGGGCGGCTGCGCCGCCCCAAGGTGGGCCCTACGGGGAAGGACGCGCGGAACACCGTCCGGGTTCCCGGACCGTTCCGGAACGGCGGAACGAACACGGGCCGGACACGAGAAAGGTTCACACCGGTGGTCGGCGCCAGGCGATGAAGCCGTCGCGGCCCCTATAAAGATATAAGGAGAAGAACGGCGCAATTCCTGACGCTGGGTTCGCCACCGGCCGACTCAGCGTAAGGGACCGGGCACGAAAAAACCTCCCGGCGACTCGCGCCGGGAGGTTTTCGCGAAGTGCGAGGATCAGCCGTTGTCGCGGCTCTTGGCGCGCGAACGCTCCTTCGCGCGGGTATTGACGTCCAAGGTGACCTTGCGGACCCGGACGACCTCGGGCGCGACCTCGACGCACTCGTCGACCGAGCAGAATTCCAGCGCCTCTTCCAGGCCCATCTTGCGCGGGCGGGCCAGCGTCTCCATCACGTCGGCGGAGGACTGACGCATGTTGGTCAGCTTCTTCTCCTTGGTGATGTTGATGTCGAGGTCCTCGAAGCGCGGGTTCTCGCCCACGACCATGCCCTCGTAGACGTCGACACCCGGCTCCACGAAGAACGTGCCGCGGTCGGCCAGCTGGATCATCGCGTACGCGGTGACCGGGCCCGAGCGGTCGGCGACCAGGGAGCCGCTGTGCCGGGTGCGGATCTCGCCCGCCCACGGGAAGTAGCCCTCGAACACGTGGTTCGCGATGCCGGTGCCGCGGGTCTCGGTGAGGAAGTCGGTGCGGAAGCTGATCAGGCCGCGCGACGGGAGCACGTACTCGAGCTTGATCCGGCCGGTGCCGTTGCCGCTCATGTCCTCCATGCGGCCCTTGCGGGCGGCCAGGAGCTGGGTGATCGCGCCGAGGTGCTCCTCCGGCGAGTCGATGTAGAGGCGCTCGAACGGCTCGTGGAGCTTGCCGTCGATCGTGCGCAGCACCACCTGCGGCTTGCCGACGGTCAGCTCGAAGCCCTCGCGGCGCATCTGCTCGACGAGGATGGCCAGCGCCAGCTCGCCGCGGCCCTGGACCTCCCAGGTGTCGGGGCGCTCGGTCGGCAGGACGCGGATGCTCACGTTACCGATGAGCTCCTGGTCGAGGCGGGCCTTGACCAGCCGCGCGGTGACCTTGTCGCCGCCGTTGCGCCCGGCCAGCGGCGAGGTGTTGACGCCGATGGTCATCGAGATGGCCGGCTCGTCGACGGTGATCCGCGGCAGCGCCACCGGGTTGTCCGGGTCGGCGAGCGTGTCGCCGATGGTGATGTCCGGGATGCCGGCGATGGCGACGAGCTCGCCCGCGCTGGCCTCGGTCGCCGGGACGCGGGTGAGCGCCTCGGTGACCAGCAGCTCGGAGATGCGGACGTTCTGCGTGGTGCCGTCCGCGCGCATCCAGGCCACGGTCTGGCCCTTGCGCAGCTTGCCGGCGTGGATGCGGATCAGCGCGATGCGGCCGAGGAAGTTGGACGCGTCGAGGTTGGTGACCAGCGCCTGCAGCGGCGCGTCGAGGTCGGCCGCGGGCGGCGGCACGTGCCGGAGCAGCGTGTCGAACAGCGGGTCGAGGTTTTCGCTCTCGGGGATCTCGCCGTCGGCGGGCTGCTCCAGGCTGGCCTTGCCGGCGCGCGCGGAGGCGTAGACGACCGGGAGGTCGAGGATGGCGTCGTGGTCGGCGTCCTCGATGTCGCTGGCCAGCTCGAGCAGCAGGTCGTGGGTCTCCTCGACGACCTCGGCGATCCGGGCGTCCGGCCGGTCGGTCTTGTTGACCAGCAGGATCACCGGCAGGCCGGCCTCGAGGGTTTTGCGCAGCACGAACCGGGTCTGCGGGAGCGGGCCCTCGGACGCGTCGACCAGCAGGACGACGCCGTCGACCATGGCCAGGCCGCGCTCGACCTCGCCGCCGAAGTCGGCGTGACCGGGGGTGTCGATGACGTTGATCGTCACCTGGCCCTCGGGCGTCTGGCGGTGGATCGAGGTGTTCTTCGCGAGGATCGTGATGCCCTTTTCGCGCTCCAGCTCCCCCGAGTCCATCACGCGGTCGACGACCTCGGCGCGCTCGGCGAAGGCGCCGGACTGGCGCAGCATCGCGTCGACGAGGGTGGTCTTGCCGTGGTCGACGTGGGCGACGATCGCGACGTTGCGCAGGTCGGGCCGGGTCTTACCGGTCGGCCGGCCGGTTTCGACGGTAGCGCTGGCTGCGGGCACGCGAGAACTCCTGAACTTCAAGGGTTGGATGGCCGCGCACACCGTTCAGGCATCCCGTGACCGGCTCTGGTCACACGCGGACCTCACCCAGGATACCTGCCACCCCGTTGTGAGCGGCCCCACGCCCCCCTGGCGATTAGGCTGACCTAACGTGGAAACCCGGTGAAGTCGCCGATCCGGAAGGTGCGTGCGCGTGGGCAAGAAGCCGAAGGACCCGCGGAAGGTCGTGCGCAAGCTGATGAAGGCCGGCAAGGTCAAGAAGAAGTGCTGCCGGTCGAAGCCGCGCTGCAAGAAGTGCCCAGTATTGGCTCTGCAGAAGGCGAAGGCGAAGCAGGAGGTGGCCGCGTAGCCCTCAGTGGGGCACGGCCTCGTTGAGCAGCCGCAGCTCGGGTGCGGTCTTCGTCGGCGAGAACTCGATGACCTCGTACTGCGCCAGGTGCTTCACGCAGAAGGGGTCGGACGCCAGGATGGCGTCGAGCTTCCCGCGGGACATCGGCCGCGTGATGATCACACCGCCGGTGCGCGGGTTCCGCCGCCCGGACGCCAGGAAGTGGCCGTGCTCGTACTGCTTGTTCAGCCAGTTCTGGTGGTCCGGGAGCGCGTAGTCGATTTCTTCGATCGGTGCTGTGTAGTGCAGCAGGACGACATACATGGTTAGACGGTAGACCCGCACGCCCCCTCGCGCCTATGCTCGCCGTATGCACGCGCAGACGTCCAGCTGGTGGCCGCCCTCGGCGGCCGTTCCAGTCCTGCGCTGATCACCAGCGGCCGCCCCGGACGGGCGGCCTTTTTCGTTCCTTCTCCGGGGTGGTCCCACCGCGAAGGGAAGACACGATGAGCAAGCTGTCCGGTATCACCCCCTCCGGCCACGTCCACCTCGGCAACTACCTCGGGGCGGTCCGCCGCTGGGCCCGCGAGGGCGGTGCGGACGACCTGTACTTCGTCGCCGACCTGCATGGCATGACGACCCCGCACAACCCGGCGAAACTCCGATCCCTGGCCCGTGAGCAGCTGGCGGTGCTGATCGCCGCCGGCATCGATCCCGAGCACGTGTTCGTCCAGTCCGACCTGGCCCGCGAGCTGGGCGCGCTGACCTGGGTCCTGGAGTGCACCTGCAACTACGGCGAAGCGGCGCGGATGATCCAGTTCAAGGAGAAGTCCAAAGGTCAGGCCGGGGTGCGGCTGTCGCTGCTGACGTACCCGGCGCTGATGGCCGCGGACATCCTGCTGCAGGGCGCGGACGAGGTGCCGGTCGGCGAGGACCAGCGGCAGCACGTCGAGCTGACGCGGACGCTGGCCAAGCGCTTCAACAGCACGTACGGAGACGTTTTCACCATCCCGCGCGCGGTGCTGCCGCCGGCCGGCGCGCGGGTGAAGGACCTGGCCGACCCGACGCGCAAGATGTCGAAGTCCGCACGGGACGAGGTGGGCGTCGTGTTCGTGCTCGACGAGCCCGACCAGATCCGCCGCAAGATCCGCCGCGCGGTCACCGACGGCGGCTCGGTGCCGGTCCACGCCCCGGAGACCCGGCCGGGGATGGCGAACCTGCTGGAGATCCTGGCCGCCTGCCGGGGTGGCTCGCCCGCGGACCTGGCCTCGGAGTTCACCTCGTACGGAGCGGTGAAGGACGCGGTCGCCGACGCGGTGATCGAGGAGCTGCGGCCGTTGCGCGCGCGGGCGTCGGCGCTGCTCGACGACGTCGCCGAGCTGGACCGCGTGCGGAAGGCGGGCGCCGAGCGCGCCCGCGAGCGCGGCTCCCACCGGCTCGACGCGGCCCTGCGAATGATCGGCGCTGCTGCGCCGATCGGTTACCACTCCGGCCACAGCCACGGCCGCATGACTTCGTAGCAACGGTTACGTACCGAGCGCGGGGCGGCCTACTTTTGGCCGGACTGGTAACTGAGCAGCGCGCGGAAGGCCGGGAGCAGGATCCGGTCGGCGGGCAGCCAGTCGACGTCGTCGAGGTCGTCGGGCCCGAGCCAGCGCACGGCTCGGTGCTCGACGGCCCGCGGCTCTTCCCCCGGCGAAACGAGCGTCGCGGCGTAGATGCGGAGCACCTTCCCGCCGGGCAGCGCGATGTCCTCCCCGACCCGGCCGCCGACCTCGACGACGACGTCGAGCTCCTCGCTGCACTCGCGGGCCAGCGCGAAGGCCTCGGACTCCCCGTCTTCGACCCGGCCACCGGGCAGTTCCCACTGCCCCGCGTGCTTCGGCGGCCAAGCCCGCTGCTGGGCCAGCAGCTTGCCGTCCCGCACCAGGGCGGCTCCCACGATCACAGCGTTCACAGTCCCGGAACTTACCCGGAAGCCCCACCCCCAACCCGTCGTGAGTGGCAAAGCGGGTTCTAACCCGCCTTACCACTCACGACACGGGACCGGCCGCGCGCCAGACGACCACGAACCGGGCGCCGCCGTCCGGTGATTCGCTCACCTGGACCCGTCCTCCGCGGCGGCGCACCGTCTCCGCCACCATCGCCAGGCCCAGCCCCGTCCCACCGGACGACCGGGCCCGGTCGTCGGCTATCCGGTAGAACCGGTCGAACACCTTCTCGCGGTGCTCCGGCGCGATCCCGGGGCCGTCGTCGTCGACCACCACCCGCACCGAGGACCGCGACGCCAGCACCGACACCACGATCTGCCCGCGCGCGTAGCGGCACGCGTTGCGCAGCAGGTTGTCCAGCACCAGCTCCACCTCCGCGTGCGCCGAAGACGCCCACGCCTGCGCGACCGCCGTGCTCACCCGCGTCTCCGGCGCTCCCGCGGGCAGCCGCGCCACCGCCGAACGCACTTCGCTCACCAGCTCCACCGGGGAAGCCGGCGGCACCTCCCCCGCGTCCGAGCGGGCCAGCGACAGCAGGCCGTCCAGCAGCGACGACAGCCGTTCGGCCTCGGTCAGGATGTCCGACAGCGTCTCCTGCGCCAGCTCCGGATCCGGGTTGGTCACCGCCACCTCGGCCTGCACCCGGATCGACGCGACCGGCGACCGCAGCTCGTGCGCGGCGTCGCCGGTGAAGCGCCGGAGCCGGTCGCTGGCCTGTTCCTGCCGCTCCAGCAGCGCGTTGAACTCCTCCGCCAGCGCCCGCAGCTCGTCGTGCGAGTCCGGCAGCGCCAGCCGCGCCCCCGGCGGCA
The DNA here is from genome assembly GCF_042652605.1 of Amycolatopsis plumensis. NCBI lineage: Bacteria > Bacillati > Actinomycetota > Actinomycetes > Pseudonocardiales > Pseudonocardiaceae > Amycolatopsis > Amycolatopsis plumensis. The sequence goes on from NZ_JBHSJY010000001.1 coordinate 1,431,656, forward strand.
GCGACCGCACCGATCCCCGCATGCGCGCGACCGGCCGCAGCGAGAGGCGCACCACCAGCCAGGTCGCGAACCCCGCCACCAGCGCCCCGATCGCCGCGACGACGACCAGCCACACGCCGCCGTAGTGCACCGCGGCCGCGAACCCGACCAGGCCGGCCCCCGCGACGACCAGCCGTTGCGCCCCGTCCGGCGCGCTGACGACCGTGCCGAGGTACCGGGCGCCGTCCCGCTGCACCGGCTGCCCGGCCTTGAGCGTCGAGACGTCGGCGGGAGCCAGGCCCGTCGGCGTGCCGCCGTCCACCGGCGTGCCCGCGATGTCCAGCACCCGCAGCGTCACCGGCGCCGCGCCGGACAGCGGCCGCCCGGCGCCCACCTCGGCGCCGGCCGGGCCGAGCGCGGAGGAGAGCTCGCGGTCGACCGAGCCGATGAGCAGCGGCGAGAGGTTCGACGCGGCCAGTGTGGCCAGCCCGAGCAGGCAGGCCAGGGTGATCGTCGCGGCCAGCACGGTGATCCGGGCCTGCAGGGACCGGCCCCGCCACCAGGAGATCACGGCGTGATGACCTCGTCGAGCTGCGCGTCGGAGGCCAGGTAGCCGTGCCCGCGCACGGTCCGCAGCAGCGCGCCGGCCCCGACCGCGTCCAGCTTGCGGCGCACGTACCCGACGTAGACCTCGACGAGGTTGCGGGTCACGGCCTGCTCCTCGCCCCAGACCGCGCGCAGCAACTCGTCCTTCGTCACGACCGTGCCCGCCCGGCCGACGAGGACCTCCAGCAGCGCGAACTCCCGCGGGCTCAGCGCCACCTCTTCGTCGTGCCAGTGCACCTGCCGCAGCCCGCGGTCGACGGCCAGCGCGCCGAGCCTCAGCGTGCCGCGACCGGCTTCCGGCCCGGCCCGGCGCAGCACCGCGCGGACCTGCGCGACCAGCACCACGAACGAGAACGGCTTGACGAGGTAGCCGTCGGCGCCGAGGTCGAGGCCGTCGGCCTGGTCGATCTCGCCGTCCTTGGCCGAGACGAGCAGCACCGGCGTGGTGACGCCGTCCTTGCGCAGCCGCTCCAGCACGCGGTAGCCGGACAGGCCCGGCAGCATGATGTCGAGCAGGACGACGTCGAACGAGCCCGTGCCCGCCAGCTGCAGGCCGGTGGGCCCGTCCGCGGCGGTGACCACGTCCATGCCCTCCGCACGCAGCCCGCGTTGCAGGGCCTTGCGCACGCCCGGTTCGTCGTCGACCACCAGCACCCGAGGTTTCACGAGACTCATCATGGCCGGTTTGCGCAGGTCGTGCGTCGGTTCTCAGCGCGATCTCAGCCGGGGAGGGAGAACCTTCAGGGGTATCTCAGCCTCGAGAGGGAAGCGTCGGTGCCAGGGAGCCGGGCACACTCGAGCCCGGGAACACCACAGGGAGAGACGCATGAAACCGAAGACGAAGGGCATCACCGCCGCGGTCCTCGGCACCGCGCTCGGTGCCGGCGGGCTCGCGTTCGTCGCGATGCCGGCCAGCGCGGACGACAAGCCGGCGCTGCCGCAGGTGAGCGCCGAGGACCTGGTCCAGTCGGTGGTGAAGGCGAAGCCGGGCGCGTTCGACGGCACGCTGAAGGTGAGCAACGATCTGGGCCTGCCCGCGGTGGGGAACGCGGTGCCGGGCGCGCAGGCGCTCAACATGGACTCGGCGCACCTCTTCACCGACGGCGCGGGCAAGAGCCGGCTGGCCGTCACGCAGGGCGCGAGCCAGGAGACCGTGGTCCACGACGGCACCACCGTGTGGGACTACAGCTCCAAGACCAACACCGCGACCAAGGTGACCATCCCGGCCGACGTCGCCCAGCGGAAGGGCGCGGGCAGCGACAAGACCGCCGACCCGCTGGCGGCGTCGACGGAACTGCTCGCGAAGGTCCGCGAGAGCAGCACCGTCTCGGTCGACGGCACCGCGAGCGTGGCCGGCCGCCCGGCCTACGAGCTGGTCCTGACGCCGAAGCCGACCGAGCGGACGCTGCTGCGCGAGATCCGCGTCGCGGTCGACTCGCAGACGCGGATGCCGCTGCGGGTGTCGGTGCTGAGCAACGGCACGGCGACGCCGGCGCTCGAGGTCGCGTTCACCGAGATCGAGTTCAAGCAGCAGCCCGCCGACCTCTTCACCTTCACCCCGCCGAAGGGCGCCAAGGTGCAGGAGAAGACGCCGCAGGTCGACCAGCACGCCAAGGACCTGGCCGAGCAGGCCAAGCAGGACGTCAAGGTCGTCGGCGACGGCTGGGACACCGTCGTCACCGGCAAGGTCCCGGCGGACGCGCTGAACGCGGCGCCGAAGCAGCAGTCCGGCCGGGAGGGCCGGGGCGCCAACGCCGACCCGAAGGCGCTACTCGAGCGGTTCGGCAAGAAGGTCAACGGCGCCTGGGGCAGCGGCTACCTGTTCACCACGAAGGTGGGCAGCGCGGTGCTGACCGACGACGGCCGGTTCGCCGCCGGCGCGGTGCCGGAGCAGGTCCTGTACGAAGCGCTGGGTCAGAAGTGACCAGCACGGCTGTCCAGTCCGGGGCGGAGGTTTCTTCGGAGGCCTCCGCTCCGGCGGTCCCGCTCGCCGCGCGCACCCGGGGGCTGCGCAAGGTGTACGGCAGCACCGTCGCGGTGGACCACGTCGACCTCGACATCCCGGCCGGTGCGGTCGTGGGAATGCTCGGACCGAACGGCTCTGGCAAGACGACCACGATCCGGATGCTGCTCGGCCTGGTCCGGCCGACCGAGGGCGAGGTCGAGCTGCTCGGCCGTCCGATGCCGGACGCCGCCGCGCACGCGCTGCCGGACGTCGGCGCGCTGGTCGAGGGGCCGGGCTTCCACCCGTTCCTGTCCGGGCGCGACAACCTGCTGCGCTTCGCCGCGGCGGAACCGCGGCTGTCCTCGGCCGGGATTCCGTCCGCGGTGGACTCGGCGCTGGAGCGCGTCGGGCTGACCGGGGCGGCGCGGCGGCGGTACAAGGGGTATTCGCTCGGCATGAAGCAGCGGCTCGGGCTCGCTTCGGCGTTGCTGGTGCCGCGGAAGATGGTCGTGCTCGACGAGCCGACCAACGGCCTCGATCCTGCGGGTACCAGGGAGATCCGCAGGATCGTCGCCGAGCTGCACGCCGAGGGCGTCACCGTGCTGGTGTCGTCGCACCTGCTGGCCGAGGTCGAAGCGACCTGCACGCACGTCGCCGTGCTGCAGTCCGGGAACGTCGTCGCGCAGGGCGAGCTGGCGGAGCTGCTGGAGTCCGGGAACGCGGCCCTGCTGGTCCGCACGCCGGACGCGGAACAGGCGGTGGAAGTGCTGCGGGAGAACCGGATCGGCGCCCGGCTGACGCCGGACGGCATCCGGGCCGACCTCACCGCGGCCGAGGCGCCGCGGGTGCTGCAGGTCCTGGTGGGCGCGGGGGTCGCGGTCCACGAGGCGACGCGGGCCCGCACCGGCCTGGAAGACCTGTTCGCGCGGCTCACGGAGGGGGCGGAATGACGGCCGTCTTGGAGGCACCGGCGGTCCGCACGGGCCACGACACGGTGCCGTTGCCGCGGTTGCTCGCGGCGGAGCTGCGCTGGATCTTCCGGCGCCCGCGCACGCTGGCCGTGCTGGGGCTGCTGGCGCTGATCCCGGTGGTGATCGGCATCGGGCTGACGCTGGTCGACGACACGGGTCCGCAGGGTGGCGGCCCGAACGACGGCGGCGGAGCGCTGCTGGCGTCGGCGGTGAACAACGCGTTCGTGCTGCCGATCGCGGCGATCGTGATGTCGCTGGCGCTGCTGCTGCCGCTGGCGTCGGCGATGGCCGGCGCGGACGCGATCGCGGGCGAGACGTCCCACGGAACGCTGCGCGGCTGGCTGATCGCGCCGGTCGGCCGGGGGCGCCTGCTGGCGGTCAAGGCGTTCGGCGTCGCGACGGTGTCGGTGGTTTCGGTGCTGGCGATGTGCGTGACGGGCGTGGTGACCGGCCTGATCATCAACGGCACGGATTCGCTGTTCACGCTGTCGGGCACGACGTTGTCCCTCGGCGGCGCGCTGGTGCGGATCCTGCTGGTGGCCGGCTGGGTGGTGCTGCAGCTGTGGGCGGTCGGCGCGGTGGCGCTGGCCATCTCCAGCTGGACGGAACACCCGATGCTGGTGGTGGCGTCGGTGCTGGCGGGCGACATCGTGTTCACCATCCTCGGGTTCCTGACGTCGCTGGACTGGCTGCACCCGTTCCTGTTGACGCAGAACTGGTCGATGGCGCCGGCCGAGGTGCTGCAGGACCCGATGGGCACGCAGATGCTGGGCGAGGGCGCGTTGCGCGCGGCTTGCTACATCGTGATCGGGCTGTCGCTGGCCTACGCCCGCTTGTCCACCCGGGATGGCTGAGACCGGGTCGTGAGTGAGAAACAGTGTTAGAACACTGTTTCTCACTCACGACCTGCCGACCACCGCGAGGCCGTCGGGGTCCAGCTCCAGGTGCACTGCGTCGCCGGCGCGCAGGTCCGAGGCCGCGGGGGCGACCGCGTCCACAGTGGACTCCTTGAGGCGTACCACCAGCCGCACGTGTTCGCGCCGGTGCACTGCCGCGACGACCTCGCCCGGCACTCCGTCGGTCGCGACGCGCAGCGCGTGCGGCCGCAGGCCCAGCCGCACCGGGCCGTCGCCGACGTCCGGGAGGGTCACTTCGCCGAGGGACGTGCGCACGCGCCCGTCCGCGGCGGTGCCGTCCACGAACGTCGTCACGCCGAGGAACCGGGCCACGGTGTCGTCCGCCGGGTTCCGCCAGACCCTCCGGACCGCGCCCTCCTGGCGAACCTCACCCGCGTCCAGCACCGCGACCCGGTCGGCCAGCGTGAACGCCTCCTCCTGGTCGTGCGTCACCAGCAGGGCCGTGATCTTGCTGCGCCGCAACAGGTCCGCGAGGTCGATCGCCAGCTGCTCGCGCAAGCCCGCGTCCAAACCGGACAGTGGCTCGTCCAGCAGGAGCAACCGCGGCTTCGGCGCCAGAGCCCTGGCCAGCGCGACCCGCTGCGCCTGCCCGCCCGACAACTCCGTCACCCGGCGCTTCTCGAAGCCGGACAGCCCGACCAGCTCTAGCAGCTCGGCGACCCGCGGCGCCCACTGCGCGCGAGGGACGCCGTGCATGCGCAGGCCGAACGCGATGTTCGCGGCGACGTCGCGGTGGGTGAACAGCTGGCCGTCCTGGAACACCAGGCCGAGGCCGCGGCGGTGGACCGGGACCGCGCCGAGATCCTCGCCGTCCCAGCTCACCGAGCCGCGCGCGGACGGCTCGAGGCCGGTGATCGCGCGCAGCAGCGTCGACTTGCCCGAGCCCGACGGGCCGAGCAGGGCCAGCACCTCGCCGTCGGCGATGTCCAGCCGGACGTCCCGGACCGCCGCGAACGTTCCGTAGTGGACGGTCAGGTCCCGTACCGACAACGCCATCAGAACTCTCCCACCCCGCCGCGCCCGAGCCGGTCGATCAGGGCGACCGCCAGCACCGTCACGAGCATCAGCAGCGCGCACGCCGCGTACGCCATCTGGTTGTTCAGCTCGCCCGGGCGCGCCATCAGCGTCGCGACCGCGACCGGCAGCGTCGGCGCCGTCGGCCGGGCGAGGAAGCTCGTCGCGCCGAACTCGCCGAGGGCCACGACGAAGCCGAAGCCCGCCGCCGCGACCAGCGGCCGCAGCGTCAGCGGCAGGTCGATCTCCCGCCACACCCGCAGCGGGCTCGCCCCGAGCGTCGACGCAGCCTGCCGGAGCCGGACGTCGACCGAGCGCAGCACCGGCAGCACCATCCGCACGATCAGCGGGATGATCACCAGCGCCTGGGCCAGCGGCACCAGGTAGGGCGACGTCCGCAGGTCGCCGGGCAGCGCGTCGAGCGTCACCAGGTAGCCGAACCCGACGGTCACCGCGGACACCCCGAGCGGCAGCATCAGCACCGCGTCCATCGTCTCGCCCAGCCCGCGCGCGGCTCTGGCGGGCGAGCGCCGCAGCGCGACCAGCACGACGGAGGCGAGCACGCCGACGACCAGCGCGAGCAGCGTCGCGTCGATGGCCACCTTCAGCGAGTTCACCGCGGCGTCCCAGCCGGACACCTGGAGCGCGCCCTTCTCGCCGGTGCTCGTCAAAGCCCGGTATCCGGCGAAGCTCCAGCCGTCCTCTGTGGACACCGATTCGGCGAGGAGCGCGACGATCGGCGTCACCAGCAGCGCGAGCACCACGCCCGCGGCGCCGACGACCCACCATTCGCCGCCCCTCGGCCGCCGGGGCCGGACCGAGCCGATCCGGGCGCCGTCCCGGCGCCGCCGGGCCAGGCCGCCGACGACCAGCGCGGCGACCACAGCCGTGAACTGGATCAGCGAAAGCGCCGCCGCGCCCGAGAGGTCCAGGAGGTCGACGGTCCGCAGGTAGATCTCGGTTTCCAGGGTCCGGTAGCGGGCGCCGCCGAGGATCAGGACGACGCCGAAGCTGGTGGCGCAGAACAGGAACACCACGGCCGCGGCGGACGCGATCGCCGACGCCAGCGCGGGCAGCGTCACCGAGCGGAAGGCCCGCCACGGCGACGCGCCGAGCGCCCGGGCGGCGTCGGTCGTCCGTGCGTCGAGCCGCGCCCACAGCCCGGCCACGGTCCGTGCGACGACGGCGACGTTGAAGAAGGCGTTGGCCAGCACGATGGGCAGCACGCCGCCGTCCGGCCACAACGCCCGGAACGCCAGCCCGACGACGACGGTCGGCAGCACGAACGGCACGAGCACCAGCGTCCGCGCGAGGCCGACGCCGGGCAGCCGCACCCGCGCCAGCAGGAAGGCGACCGGCAGCCCGGCGACCACCGCGACCACCGTCGAGGCGGCCGCACTGGCGACGGTGAACCCGGCCAGCTGCCAGGTCCGCGGGTCGCCGAGGACGACGTCGAGGCCGCCCGCGGCGAACCCGCGGCCGATGATCGCCAGCACCGGCCAGGCGAAGAACACCACCAGGAATCCGATCGGAGCCAGGCCCAGCAGGGCCAGGCCGAGCCCGCGGACGGTTCGGGGCGGGGCTACTGCTGCACGAGCGTGCGCCATTCGCCGATCCACTTCTCGCGTCCGGCCTGCACCTGGTCCGCGGGCAGCGTCTGCGGCTTCTGCGGCAGCGGCGCGACCTGCGCCCAGCCCGGCGGCAGGTCGACGCCCTGGCGCGCCGGGTAGACGTACATGTTGGCCGCGACCGTCGCCTGGAACTGCTGCGACAGCAGGAAGTCGACCACCTTGCGCGCGTTCTCCACCTGCTTGCCGCCGGCCAGCACACCGGCGTACTCGACCTGCCGGTAGCAGGTGTCGAGCAGCGCCTTGGTGCGCGGCTTCCCGTCGTCGCCGACTTCGGCGGCCGGCGACGACGCGTACGAGACGACGATCGGCCGCGGCCCCTTGCCGGAGGAGCCCGAGAACTGCTTGGTGTAGGCCTCTTCCCAGCCGCTGACCACCTGGACGCCGTTGGCCTTCAGCTTCGTCCAGTAGTCCTTCCAGCCGGTGTCGCCGTACTTGGCGATGGTGCCGAGGAGGAACGCCAGCCCGGGCGACGCCGTCGCCGGGTCCTCGGCGACCAGCAGGTCCTTGTACTTCGGGTCGGCCAGGTCGTCGTAGGTCTCCGGCGCGGGGATGCCCTTGGTGGCGAAGTAGTTCGTGTCGACGTTGACGCAGACATCGCCGACGTCGACCGCGGACAGCCGGTGCTCGGGGTCGACGGCGTAGCGCTGCGGCCCGCGGTCGGCTTCCGGGCTGGTGTACGGCTCGAAGACGCCCTCGCTGAGCGCGCGCGAGGCGAAGGTGGAGTCGACGCCGAAGGCGACGTCGCCGATCGGGTTGGCCTTCGTCAGCACGAGCTTGTTGGTCAGCGATCCGGCGTCGCCCTGCTTGAGCACGGAGACCTTGATGCCCGACTGCTTCTGGAAGGCGTCGAGCACCTCCTGCGGCGCGAGGAACGAATCGTGCGTCACGAGGGTGACGGTGGGCGTCTGCTGCGTGCCACCGTCACCGCTCGACAGCGAGCACCCCGCGGCGACCACGCCGACGACGGCGATGGCCGTCGCAGCCCTGCTCTTCATCTACCCTCCTGCACTTCGCCGGACGCGGAGGGGAAGCCCTCCCGTCGCCGGCATGATCCGGTCAGGTGCGAACGGTCGCGGGTGACCCGCCTCTCAGCCCGGCTCACCGGACTCCCGTGGCAACCGTGCAGCGTAGTCCAGGACGGACGACCATGGAGACATGACGGAAATCTTGAGCGACTCCGAGGCCGATCTCCGCCTGCGCACCGGCTGGACCCGATCCGGCTCGGTGATCTCCCGCGAGGTGGAGCTGGCGAGCTTCCCCCAAGCGATCGAGGTGGTCGACCGGGTGGCGGAACTGGCGGAGGCCGCCGACCACCACCCGGACATCGACATCCGCTGGCGCACGCTGACCTTCCGGCTCTCCACGCATTCGGCGGGCGGCTTGACGGCGAAGGACTTCGACCTGGCTGCTCAGATCGACGAGGTCCTGGGTTCGGTGTGATCCTGGTTACCCTGGGTGCACTTTTGCCTGTTCGCGACGTCTCTCAGTTACCGGAACCTTTGGGAGGGAGACGAGAGATGACTCAGGCAATCGTGGTCGGCACGGCGGCGTTCGCATCGATGGTGGCGGCGGCCGGCGGGGTGCTCTGGTTCACCGCCCGCAACCGCCGTCACCAGGACGGCTGAGAGTTCGCTCACAGCTGTTAACGCGGGCCATGATCGGCGCGCTGATCCTGCGGAAGCATCGGTTCGACTTCGGGGATCGCCATGAACAGCACTCTCACCGCCGCCCAGCGCGCTTGGATCAACGCTCTCGCTCCGGCGGTGGTGCTGATCGCGATCGCGCTGCTGGGCCTGCTCGGCTGAGTTCGCTTCGGCCTGCCGGATCCACGGGTCCGGCAGGCTACCGGGCAATCTGCGCCGGCGGCGGGAACTCGGTCGCGGGCCGGTCTTCGAAGGTCCAGTACTCCAGACACGACAACCGGCCGCCGTCGACGAACACGATGAGCCCGCCGCCGGGAACGTCGGCCTCGACGGCGACCGATTTCCTCAGGGGCGCGCGTGGTGTTGCTTCGTTCACGACGAGGTCGATCGTGGGGCAGCCGCAGTCGCACCGGCCGATCACGCGGGCGGTTGGTGCCTGGGCCCGCAGTTCCGCGGCGCCGGGGAAGTCGCCGGACAGCAATGTGTCGAGGGTGATCCGCTCGTTCGGCGTCAGCGGCCGCGGGTTCCCCACGGTCAGTAGCGTGCCATGGCCGGGATCGTCACTCAGACGTTGAAGCGGAACTCGACCACGTCGCCGTCGGCCATGACGTAGTCCTTGCCCTCCATGCGGACCTTGCCCGCCGCCCTCGCGGCCGCCATCGAGCCCGCCTCCATCAGGTCGTCGTACGAGACGATTTCCGCCTTGATGAAGCCGCGCTCGAAGTCCGTGTGGATGACGCCCGCCGCCTGGGGGGCCGTTGCGCCCTGGGGGATCGTCCACGCGCGGGACTCCTTCGGGCCCGCCGTCAGGTACGTCTGCAGGCCGAGCGTGTGGAAGCCCGCGCGGGCCAGCGAGTAGAGGCCCGGCTCCGGCTGGCCGACCGACTCGAGCAGCTCGCGCACCGACTCCTCGTCGTCCAGCTCCAGCAGCTCGGCCTCGACCTTCGCGTCGAGGAACACCGCGTCCGCCGGCGCGACCAGCTTGGTCAGCTCCTCGCGGCGGGCCTCGTCGGTGAGCACCGACTCGTCGGCGTTGAAGACGTACAGGAACGGCTTTGTCGTCAGCAGGCTCAGCTCGCGCAGGGCCTCGAAGTCGACTTCCTTCTGCGCCTGGAAGAGCGTGCGGCCGGCGTCGAGGATTTCCTTCGCCTTCTGGGCGTTGTCCAGCGCCGGCTTGTTCTCCTTCTTCGTCCGGGCTTCCTTCTCCAGCCGCGGCAGCGCCTTGTCGAGCGTCTGCAGGTCGGCGAGGATCAGCTCCGTGTTGATCGTCTCGATGTCGCTCGAGGGGTCGATCCGGCCGTCGACGTGCACCACGTCCGGGTCGTCGAACACGCGGATGACCTGGCAGATCGCGTTGGCCTCACGGATGTTCGCCAGGAACTTGTTGCCCAGCCCGGCACCCTCGGACGCGCCCTTGACGATGCCCGCGATGTCCACAAAGGACACCACAGCCGGGACCGTCTTCTCCGACTTGTACAGCTCGGCCAGCTTGTCCAGCCGGGGGTCCGGCAGCGGCACGACACCGACGTTCGGCTCGATCGTCGCGAACGGGTAGTTCGCGGCGAGCACGTCGTTGCGGGTCAGCGCGTTGAACAGGGTGGACTTGCCGACGTTGGGCAGGCCGACGATACCGAGGGTGAGGCTCACGACCCCGCAGTCTACGTGGCTGCCCCGGCCGGGGCCCACGCACCCAACGCCGTGGCGGATTTCCGCCAGCGACCGCGCTGACCTGCTGGCATGCTCGGATCCATGGTCACCGAGACGCTCTCACTCTGGCGCGACGCCGAGCGCTGCTACCGCGTGGTCACCGCCCGCGACTCGCGCTTCGACGGCCAGTTCATCATGGCGGTCCGCACCACCGGGATCTACTGCCGCCCGTCCTGCCCGGCGTCGACGCCGAAGGTGCAGAACGTCCGCTTCTTCCCGACGTCGGCGGCCGCGCAGGCCAACGGCTTCCGCGCCTGCCGCCGCTGCCTGCCGGACGCCGTGCCCGGCTCGCCGGACTGGAACGTGCGCGCCGACCTGGCCGCGCGGGCGATGCGCCTGATCTCCGACGGGACCGTCGAGCGCGAAGGCGTCCCGGGGCTCGCCCGGCGGCTCGGGTACTCGGAACGCCAGCTCGGCCGGGTGCTCACCGCCGAGCTGGGCGCGGGCCCGCTCGCGCTGGCCCGGGCGCACCGCGCGCACTCGGCGCGGCTGCTCATCGAGATGTCGGAGCTGCCGCTGACCGACGTCGCCTTCGCGGCGGGGTTCTCCAGCGTGCGGCAGTTCAACGAGACGATCCGCGAGGTGTTCGCGACGACGCCTTCGCAGCTTCGCGTCTCCGCGGCTTCTCGACGCGGCCGACAGAGCGACGTCACCGGGACCCGGCTCAGCCTGCGGTTGCCGTTTCGGCCGCCCTTCAACGCTGCGGGATTGCTTCGCTTCTTCGCGGACCACGCGATTCCGGGCGTCGAGGAAGTCACCTCGGAGTCCTACGCGCGCACCCTGCGGCTCGCTCACGGCACCGGCGTCGTGCGGCTGACGCCTTCGCGCGACCACGTGCGCTGCGAGCTGATGCTCACCGACCTGCGCGACCTCGGCAGCGCGGTCAGCCGGGTGCGCCGGCTGCTCGACCTCGACGCCGACCCCGCCGCGGTCACCCGCGTGCTCGCCGCCGATCCGGCGTTGGCCCCGTTGGTCGCGGCCGCGCCGGGGATCCGGGTGCCGGGTGCGGTGGACGGCGAGGAACTGCTGCTCCGCACCCTCCTGAGCGAGGTGCCGCCCGGCGAGGAGGTGCCGGGAGAGTGGGGCGTGACGCGGCTGTTCCCGACCGCGGCCCAGGTCGCGGCCACCGGACACCCCGTCGCCGCCGCGCTGGCCGAAGGACGGCTGGACGTGCACGTCGGCAGGGACGCCGCGGAGCTGCGAGCGGAGCTGCTGACGTACGTCGACGCGTCGACCGCGGACTACGTCGTGATGCGGGTCCTCGGCGCGCCGGACGTGCTGCTCGCCGACGACGCGGAAGTCCGGCGTGGCGCCGAGGCGCTGGGCCTCTCCCCGGATGCGCTCGGCGAGCGGGCCCGCGCGTGGACGCCGTGGTGCTCCTACGCCGGGATGTACCTCCGGCGCGCGGCCGCTTAGCCCTGTTCGCCCCGCCACAGCACGGCCTGGGCGGCGATGACCTGTTCACCGTCGTAGGTCACCGCCGGCGAGCCGTAGAGGCGGTAGCCCATCTCCAGCGCCTCGCTGACCCGGTGGCAGAACTTCGCGTCGTCCGGGCCGGTGAGCATGCGGTAGCGGGGCAGGCCGTTCGGCGGCTGGTCGGTCATGGCTTCATCTTGGCCGGACGATCAGCCCGCGCGCACCTCCAATGTCGAGCCCGTGCGGGACTTGCGGACGCGCAGCCGGGTGGGGATGCGCTGCCGCAGCTCCTCGACGTGCGACACGAGCCCGACCACCCGCCCCCCGGCCCGCAGCTCGTCGAGGATGTTCATCACGACGTCGAGGGTTTCGGCGTCCAGCGTGCCGAACCCTTCGTCGACGAACAGCGTGTCCAGGAGCGCGCCACCGGCCTCGCCCGCGACGACGTCGGCCAGCCCCAGCGCGAGGGCCAGCGACGCGAGGAACGATTCGCCGCCGGACAAGGTCTTCGCCGGGCGGATGATGCCCGAGTAGTCGTCCAGCACGTCGATGCCGAGCCCGCCGCGGGTGCCGCGCGCCCCGGCCGCGTCCGAGTGCACGAACGAATACCGGCCCTGGCTCATCGTGCGCAGCCGGTGCGTGGCGGCCACGGCGACTTCTTCGAGCCGCGCGGCCAGCACGTACGACCGCAGCGACATCTTGCGGCTGTTCTGCCCGCGCCCGTTGACGACCTCCGCGAGCGCCCGCAGCTCGGCGTACTCCGCTTCGGCCGGCGCGAGGCCGGCCAGCGCCGTGCGCAGCAGACCGGCCAGCCGGCTCAGCTCCTCGTGCTGCGCGGTGGCCGCCCGCAGTGCCGCGTACGCGGAATCGGCGCGCGCCCGGGCCAGCTGGGCCGCGTCGGCCGCGCGCCCGACGTCCGCGACGTCGTCCGGCGCGATCCCGAAGAGGTCCGGTTCGGCCAGCAGCGCCCGCGCGCCCGCGGCGGCCGCCTCGGCTTCGGCGATGCCCTGCTCCAGCTTCTCGATCTGCTCGTCCGGCAGCATCGCGGCGCGCGCCTTCTTCAGCGACGTGAACCCCTTCGCCTGCACCGCCGCCTCGACCAGCGTCTTCTGCTGAGCCACGCGTTCGCGGGCGCCGACCACCGCCGTGCGCGCCTCCGCGACCGCCTCCAGCGCCTCCGCCAAGCCGAGCAGGTGCTGCCGCCGCGCGCCGACGTCGGCGAACTCGCCCCGCCCGGCGACAAGCCGACGTTCGCGCTCGGCCAGCCGTTCCTCCAGGGCGCGGACGTCGGTCGTGGCTTCGGTGGCCGCCTGTTCGGCCCGGCGCAGCCGTTCGCTCCGCGCTTCCAGGTCGCGCTCCAGCAGGACGACCTGTTGCCCCAGCTTCGCCTTGTTGGCGGCCTGACCGGCCAGCTCGGCGACGGTGGCCCGGGCTTCGGCCAGCTCCGCGGTGATCGACTCGGCCGTGCGCCCGGCCAGCCGCTCCCCCAGCCCGGCCAGCCGCGCCTTCGCCTCTTCCAGCGCGACGACGACACGCTGCCGCAGCACGTCCGCCGCCTGCTCGGCCTCCTCGGCCGCGCGTTCCTCGGCCGGATCGACCAGCTCGACGTCCCGGGTCGCCTTCGCCGGGTGCTCCGCCGACCCGCACACCGGGCACGCCTCGCCGTCGGCCAGCGCGGCGGCCAGTTCGGCCGCCATCCCGTCCAGCCGCCGCTCCCGCAGGTCGAGGCGGCGCTGCCGGGCCGCCTGGTGCGCGTCGACGACTTCGCGCAGCTTCGCTTCCCCCCGCAGAACCTTCGCCTGCGCCTCGGGCAGCTCCGCCGCGTCGCGCGCAAAGCCGCGCAACTCCTCCACCTTCGCCTTCGCGCCTTCGAGCTTCGCCTCGGCTTCGGCGGCTTCGAGGGCGTCTGCCCGCAGTTTGGCCAGCTGGCCGGGGATCGCGGCGAGTTCGGCGGTCAGCTCCTCGACCTGCTGCCGGGCCGTGACGGCGGCCAGCTTCCGGTCGTCCCGCCGCATGACGTCGAGCTCCTGCTGCTCGGCCTCGGCGACCAGCTCCGCGACCGCGCCCGCCTCTTCGCGCGCGGTGGCCGCCCGCGCCTTCAGGTCGCCGGTGGCCCGGGTGCCGAACTCCCGCAGCCGGGCACCGCGCTCCTTCTCCGCCTGCTCGGCCTCGACGAGTTCGGCGGCCCGCCGGTCGAGCAGGTCGGCCTCCACGGCGACACCCGCCGCCCGCCGCGCGGCCGCGACCTCCTGCGCCCATTCGGCCCGCTGCGGCGCCTGTTCGGTGATCTCGAGCAGCCGCAGGTGTGCCGTGCGGACGCGGCGGATCTTTTCCGCGCCCGCACGCTCCTCCTGCAGGTGGACGTCCGCTCGCTGCGCCGCCGACCGGGCCCGTTCCTCCTCGGCCGTCACCTGCCCGACGCGGGTTTCCGACTCGGTGAGCACGGCGCCGACCCACTCGGCCACGTCCGTCTCGGGCGGGTCCTGCTGGGCCTCCTGCGCGTAGCGGGCCAGCAGCTCCCGGACGTCCCGCTGCCGCGCCTCCAGCTCGCGGCCGCGCTCGGCACGCAGGTCGGCGAACCAGCGTTCGACGTCGGCGAAGCGCTCGGTGCCGAACAGCCGCTCCAGGAGCTTCTCGCGCTCGGCGGTGTCCGAACGCAGGAAGCGGGCGAATTCGCCTTGCGGCAGCAGCACGACCTGGAAGAACTGGGCCGCGGTCATCCCGAGCAGCCGCTCGACGGTGCGCGCGACCTCCTCGATCCGGATCAGGCCCTCCGGCGCCAGCCCGGCGGGCGCGGTGCCGATCCAGCTCAGCGACACCCGCGCCTGCTGGGTGGTGGTGCCCTCGCCGCGCCGCTTGGGCCGCTGGTACTCCGGGTTGCGCACGATCTTCAGGCGGTGCCCCTGCACGGTGAGCTCCAGCGCGACCTCGGTGACCTGGTCGGGCTCGGCGAGGTCGCAGCGCAGCCGCTTGGCCTCGTTGCGGGCGCCGGGGACCACGCCGAAGAGCGCGAACGCGATCGCGTCGAGCAATGTCGTCTTGCCCGCGCCGGTTTCGCCGTGCAGGAGGAAGAGACCGTCGGCGCCGAGCACGTCGAAGTCGACCACTTCGCGTGCGCAGTACGGCCCGAAGGCTTCCACCTCCAGCCTGTGCAGCCTCATTTCGCGAGGGCCCCCCGGTCGGCCGCTTCCAGGGCCTGGAACAGGAGCCGCTCTTCGCGCTCGGTCGGCGGGGCGCCCCGGCAGTCGTCGAGGAAGCTGCGCGAGACCTCGATGTCGGACCGGCCGCGGACGGCCTCGGTGTAGCGCAGCGGGGCGCCGGCGTGCCCGCCCGCGGGCTCCCACTCCAGGTGCACCGCGTGCGGGAACCGCTCGCGCAGCCGCCGCATCGCGTCGACCGGGCGCACCCGGTCGGTGACCGTGACCGACAGGAAGTGGTCGAGGTAGGCGTCGTGCTCCGGGGCTGTCATGAGGTCCTCGAGCTCGCCGGTCAGGGTGGCGAGCTTTCGCGGGACCGGCAGTTCGTGCCGGCGGACCTCGTGCAGGCCGTGTTCGTCCAGGTCGACGAGCCAGACGGATTTGCGTTGGCGCGCCTCGGAAAACGAGTACGCCAGGGGGCTGCCGGAGTAGCGCAGGTGCTCGGCGAGCGTCTGCGGGCCGTGGAGGTGGCCGAGGGCGACGTAGTCGACGCCGTCGAAGACCGAGCCGGGCACCTGCTCGACGCCGCCGACCGCGATGGTCCGTTCGCTGGCGGTGGGTTCGCCGCCGGTGACGAAGGCGTGCGCGAGCACGACCGATCGGACGCCGGGCCGGGTTTCGAGGTCCGCGCGGATGCGGCGCATGGCCTCGGTGAGCACGCCGGTGTGGCCGCGCGCCTCCGGCACGCCGAGTGCGTGGCGCGCCGGTTCCGGTTCCAGGTAAGGGATGCCGTAGACGGCGACCGGGCCGTGGGCGCCTTGGAGGAGCACGGGTTCGGCCAGCCCGGCGACGGTGGTGCGCAGGTGGAGGCCGCCGGCCGCGGCGAACTCCGCGAAGGCGCCGAGGCGGGGCGCCGAGTCGTGGTTTCCCGGTGTGACCACGAGTTGCGCGCCGGCCGCGCGGATCCGGGCGACGGCTTTCGTGGCCACCCGCACGGCTTCCGCCGAGGGCACCGCGCGGTCGTAGATGTCGCCTGCCACCAGGACGGCGTCGATCGCCTCGCCGGCCACGAGGTCGGCGAGGTGCCCGAGCACCGCTTCCTGTTCCGCGAGCAGGTCGGCGCCGTGGAACGTGCGGCCGACGTGCCAGTCGGAGGTGTGCAGGAATCTCACGGTGGCCAAGGTACGACCCGCCTCCGACGAAATCGCGCAGGCACGCCGCCGTCTCACTCGAACGTGTGTACTAACACGAGCGTGCAGGATCGGACACGCCCTGCGCGGAATCGATGTGTTCGCAGGTCAGCTACCCAGAGCGACGGATCGGGTGCGATTTTTGTCGGTGCGGTCCGCCATGATGTCTGCGAGCCCGGACCTCGGAGGGAGGCGACGAAGTGGCGACGGTGCTGACGACCGCGGCGATCGTGCTGGCGGTTCTGCTGCTGTTCGCCGTCGCGGTGCTGTGGCGGCTGTACCAGGACGGCATGCGTCGGGCGGACGCGGCGGCCCGGCTGGTGGCGGCCGAGCGGGCCAAGGCGGACCAGCAGCAGCTGGCGCTGCGGCGCTACGAGGTCGCGTTCGCGTCGATCAGCGGCCGGGGCGAGCTGGGCGAGCAGGTGCTGGTCGAGACGGCCCGCGCGCTGGGGCTGCGCGAGGACCTGCACTTCACGCTGCAGACGGACCTGGGCGGCGGCGGCTCGGCGAAGCCGGACATGGTGCTGCGGGTCGGCGGCGACCGCACGGTCCCGGTGGACGCGAAGGCGAGCATGGCGACGTGGTCCGAGGCGGTGGAGACCGACGACCCGGACGAACGGCTGGACGCGTTGCGCGCGCACGTGCGGCAGATCCGGTCCCGCGCGGCGGAGCTGGCGGGCAAGGGCTACCAGCGCTGGGCGGACGCGATCTACGGCACGATCATGTTCGTCCCGTCCGACGCCGCGGTGGTCGCGGCCATGGACACGGACCCGGAGCTGCTGCGCTGGCTGATCGACCGGAGGGTGTTCCTGTGCGGCCCGACGGGCTTCGGAGTGCTGGCCTCGGCGGCGTTGTTCGCGGCGAGCGACCGGACGCTGGAGGCGGACGTCGAGCAGGTCCGCACCGGAGCGGCGGCGGCCCACCGGGCGGCGGGCGGCGCAGTGGAGGCGCTGAACCTGTCGAGCACCCACCTGCAGCGGTTCCTGTCGGCCCGACGGCGGGAGCTGGAGGCGCTGGAGACGTTCCGGGCGACGGTGGCCCCGCTGACGGAGGCGTCAGGGAGTCCGGCCGCGTTGCCGACGGTGCGGAAGGGAGACGAGCTGGCGGCCAGCTGAGCGGTTCGCCAAGCCGCGTACCCCGAGGGTCGGCTTGCGTACCTGGACAGTCGGCTTGCGTACCTGGGGAGTCGGCTTCCTGCTCGGCAGATCGGTCGGCGAACCGACTGTGCGGGTACGCAGGCCGACCGTTCGGGTACGCAGGCCGACTGTGTGGGTACGCAGGCCGACTGTGTGGGTGCGTGAGCCGACTGTGTGGGTGCGTGAGCCGAGCGTGAGCGGAGGGGTCTGACCTGCGGTGATTGGGCCCGGTCGGGGTGCTTGCCGCAGGGTGGCGTGAACGTCCGGCCGATGGCGGGTTGGCCTAGGTGCCCTGGTCCAGGCACTCTGGGCTCAGCGGGCCGCCGGCTCGCTCCACCGCCGCTACCCGGCGCCACCGGATCAACCCGTCGGGTGGCTGTCGGCCCACGTCGGCGGCGGTGCTGGCAAGATCTTCACAACCACGAGATACGGTGTTGCCCTGTGACCGCGATTCGCGATCGCCAGAGCGATCCAGATGCCGACGACGTCCCCGTTCCGTGGGATGAGCGTCCCGTCGTCGGTTCGAGGCGCGGACTGCCCTGGTGGGCGGCGGTCCTGGTCGGCTTCGGCCTGGCCATCGTGGGCGCCCTCCTGGGCAAGCCGAACCAGGCGAACATCCCGGTGGTCTTCGTCGTCTGCTACATCGCCGGGGCCGTGATCGCGGTCTGCGTGGTGCGCCGGCGGGGGCTGTTCGGGCCCATGGTGATGCCGCCGCTCGTGCTGGCCGTCACGGTGCCCGGGGTGATCCTGCTGACCTCGGGCTCGGGCGCGCAGGGCGACGACATGCTGTCGAAGGCCCTGAACATCGGCACCCCGCTGATCAACAGCTTCCCCATGATGGCCATCACCACCGGCATCACGCTGCTGATCGGCTTCGTCCGGATCTTCCGCGAGCGCGACCCGGACGCCCCGAAGAAGATCAAGAAATCCGACCGCCTGCCCGACGAGGACGACGAGAAGCCGCGCGCCGCGGCCGGCCGCCCCCGTCCGGCCGGGTCGAACCGCACCGGCCAGACGCCGCTGCCCCAGGGCGCCCGCCGGGGCCGGGAAGGCGAACCGCCGCGGCGGCCCCGCCCGCCCGCGGAGGGTGAACGCCGTTCTCCCCGAGCCGGCGCGCCCGCCGAGCGCGAGCGTGACCGCGAGCGCGATGCGGGAACCCGCGGCACGCGCAAGCCGCCCCCGCCGAACCGCCGGACGCCGCGTCCGGACGACGGCGACCCGCGCCGTCGCGAGCCGCGTGGTGACGCCCCGCGGCGGCGTCCGCGTCCGCCCGAGGACGGCCGGGACACCCCGCCGCCCCGCCGCCCGTCCGGGGGGCGGAACGCTCCGCCGCGGCGGAATCGTCCCTGGGACGAAGAACAACGCTGACGAACGGCGGTCACCTCTCGCGAGGTGGCCGCCGTTTCGCGTGTGCCGAGAGGCATTTCGCGTGTGCCGAAAGGAATCACGCGTGATCAGAGAGGCATCACGCGTGATTGGAGGGGCATCAGGGCGGCGAGCCGGGGAAGCGACCCGCCGCCGGTGCCCTCAGACCTTGCGCAGTTCCTTCGGCGGGGCGAAGGTGATCTTCTCGTTGGCCGTGGTGACTTCATTGACGTCTCCGTAGCCGCGCTCGGCGAGCCAGGCCAGGAGGTCCATCACCAGCTCGTCCGGCACCGAGGCGCCCGACGTGACACCGACCGTCGTGACGCCGTCGAGCCACGCCTCGTCGACCTCATGCGCGAAGTCGACCAGGTACGAAGCGCGGGCGCCGGCCTTCAGGGCCACCTCGACCAGGCGCTTCGAGTTGGACGAGTTCGTCGAGCCGACCACCAGCACCAGGTCGCACTCGGCGGCCATCGCCTTGACCGCGACCTGGCGGTTCGTCGTCGCGTAGCAGATGTCGTCGCTCGGCGGGTCCAGCAGGTTCGGGAAGCGCTCGCGGAGCTGGTCGACACGCTCCATCGTCTCGTCGACCGACAGCGTCGTCTGAGACAGCCAGATCACCTTCGACGGGTCGCGCACCTCGACCTTGTCGACGTCCTCGGCCTTGTCGACCAGCTGCACCTTGTCCGGCGCCTCGCCGGCGGTGCCCTCGACCTCTTCGTGGCCTTCGTGGCCGATCAGCAGGATGTCGTAGTCGTCGTTCGCGAACCGGTTGACCTCCTTGTGCACCTTCGTCACCAGGGGGCAGGTCGCGTCGATCGTGCGCAGGTTCCGCTCGGCCGCCTCCTGGTGCACCATCGGCGAGACGCCGTGGGCGGAGAACACCACCAGCGCGCCCTCGGGCACCTCGGACGTCTCGTCGACGAAGATCGCGCCGCGCTCACGCAGCGTCTCGACCACGTGCTTGTTGTGCACGATCTCCTTGCGGACGTACACCGGCGCGCCGTAGACCTCGAGGGCCTTCTCGACGGCGATCACCGCGCGGTCGACACCCGCGCAGTAACCACGGGGTTTGGCGAGCAGCACCCGCTTGCCGGAAGCGGTTCCGGTGATCGTCGGGGTACCCGCGGGTTCGATTCCGGGACTCGCTGAACTCATGCCTCCAGGGTACGGGCAGCCCCGACACGGCCTCGAAGTCCCTTTCGGGTGAGCTTCGTCCCTCTCCCGGGCTGTGCCGCCCGTCACGCACTGCGCCCGTCCGGTTGGGCAGGAGCGGCCGTCATGCGGCAGGCTGGACCCCATGAAGCCATTCCCGCTCCCCCTCCGGGTCGCCGCGGGCCTCGCCGTCTCCACCGCCGAGCGGGTTCGCGAACTTCCCCGGCAGCTGGCCGGGCTCCCGGTCACCGTGGTCAGCCAGGTGCTGCAGGCCTCCATGCGGGTCCAGCAGCACGTCACCGAGCTGGCGATCAAGGGCGACAGCGCCCTGTCCAGCCTGCGCCCGATCGAGGACACGCCGAGCTGGGCGACCTTCGACGAGGACGCCGAACTGGGTGACGTCCCGCCGGCCCGGCCGAAGTTCGCCGACGTGCCCGAGCCGCGTTCGGAGATCAACGGCCGCGTGCCGTCGGCGGCCGAGCTCGAAGCCGAACTCGGCGATCCGTGGGCCGACGAAGAGCGCGCGCTCGCCGAGGACCACGCCGACGGTGAGAACGACAGCGAGGACGAGCCGCCGAAGAAGCCGAAGCCGGGCACGCCCAAGGTCGACAAGAAGACCAAGAACGAGACGCCGCGGACCAGCGCCGCGGGGTACGAGGGTCCGGCCGGGCTGACCGGCTACGACCAGCTCACCCTCCCGCAGCTGCGGGCCCGGCTGCGCCAGCTGTCGATCGAGCAGCTCGAGACGATCCTCGAGTACGAGCGCGCCCACGCCGACCGCTCGTCGTTCACCGGCATGCTGTCCCGCCGGATCGCCAACGCCCGCAAGACGGAGCAGGACAAGGAAGACGGCGCGGAAGACCGGTGAGCACCGAGTCCGCACAGGCTCCCGCGAGCACCGCGGAAGCGCCGTGGCCGGTCCGGACCGTCGCGCGCAAGATCGGCGACTGGATCCACCGGCTCGGCGCGGTCTGGGTCGAGGGTCAGGTCACCCAGGTGAACTCCCGGCCCAACACCCAGACCGCGTTCCTGACCCTGCGCGACCCTTCGGCGGACGTCTCGATGTCCGTGACCTGCCCGAACTGGCTGATCCGCGAAATGGAGCCGCCGCTGCGGGAGGGCGCGAGCGTCGTCGTGCACGCCAAGCCGTCGTACTTCTTCGGCCGCGGCACGATCAGCCTGCGCGCCGACCAGATCCGCGCCGTCGGCATCGGTGAGCTGCTGGCCCGGATCGAACGGCTCAAGAAGCTCCTGACCGCCGAAGGGCTCTTCTCGGCGCAGCGCAAACGGCCGATCCCGTTCCTGCCGAAAGGCGTCGGCCTGATCACCGGCCGCGCGTCGGCGGCCGAGCGGGACGTCCTGGCCAACGCGCAGGGGCGGTGGCCGCACGTCCGGATCAAGGTGCTCAACACGGCCGTGCAGGGCTCGCAGGCCGTCCCGCAGGTCATGCGCGCGCTGCGGATCTTCGACGCCGACCCCGAGATCGACGTCATCGTCATCGCCCGCGGCGGCGGCAGCGTCGAGGACCTGCTGCCGTTCTCCGACGAAGCGCTCTGCCGCGCGGTGTCGGCCGCGGGCACGCCGGTGGTCAGCGCCATCGGGCACGAGCCCGACACCCCGCTGCTCGACTACGTCGCCGACCTGCGCTGTTCGACGCCGACCGACGCCGGCAAGCGGATCGTGCCCGACCTCCGCGAGGAGACCGAGCGGGTCCGCCAGATGCGCGACCGCGGGCGCCGCGCGCTGCACGGCTGGGTCGACACGCAGGCGCGGCTGCTCAACCAGATCCGCAGCCGCCCGTCGCTGGCCGACCCGCTGGGCCCGGTCGAGCGCCGGCAGGACGACGTCGACGTCCACCGCGAACGCGCCCGCCGCGCCATGCTGACGCTGCTGGCCAAGGACCAGGCCGAGATCGCGAGCGCGCGAGCCCGGCTCACCGCGCTCGGCCCGGCGGCGACGCTGGCCCGCGGGTACGCGGTCGTGCAGTTCGTCGATTCCGAAGGCAACCTCCAGGTACTCCGCTCCGTCTCCGAAGTCGAGGCCGGTGCCCAGCTGCGCGTGCGCGTGGGCGACGGCGCGATCAAGGCGGTGGCGGAAGGAGAGCAGGAGTGAAGGTGACGTTCCTCCCGCTCACCGTGGACGCCGCCCGCAGGCTGGGCGCGCGTCCGCTGCTGGACCAGGCGGTCCGCACCGACCGGGCGGCCGCCGAGTGCTGGACGGCCCTGCTGGCCGGCTGCGGCACCGCCGCCCGCCGCGACCTCGGGCCGCAGCTGCGGCGGCTGTCCGAGGCGACGTCGATGCAGGTCGGCTCGCGGTGGTGGTTCGCCGAGGGCGCGGGGCACCGGAAGCGGGTGGCGGGCGCGCAGGAGAACCTCGAAGAGGCGATCGCGGACGGTGACGGGCAGGAGTTCGCGCTGGCGTTCGTCGGGTACGACCACGCCATGGCCAGCGCGGTAGTGTGCGCGAACAGCGTGCAAGCCCGGAAGGTCGGAGAACACCGAGCGTGAGTGAAACAACCGGCGAGGAACTCGGCTACGAGCAGGCTCGCGACCGGCTCGTCGAGGTCGTCCGCGAGCTCGAGGCGGGTGGGCTGTCCCTCGAGCAGTCGCTCGCGTTGTGGGAGAAGGGCGAGAAGCTCGCGAAGGTCTGTGAGCGCCATCTCGAAGGTGCCCGCGAGCGAATCGAGGCTGCATTGGCGTCCGTGGAGGACGACTCCGAGCAGTGAGGTAGGCCATGCCGTCGGTATCTGGAAACACGGCCGGTATCTGACAGACTGGCTACCCGCCAGTTCCACGATCCGGGAGGCACAGATGCCCGCCGCAGACAGTCGTCGTGAAGCGCCCGACCGCAACCTCGCGATGGAGCTGGTCCGGGTCACCGAAGCCGCCGCGATGGCGGCCGGCCGCTGGGTCGGCCGCGGCGACAAGATCGGCGGGGACGGCGCGGCTGTCGACGCGATGCGCCAGCTCGTCTCGACGGTGTCGATGCGCGGGGTCGTGGTGATCGGCGAGGGCGAGAAGGACGAAGCGCCCATGCTGTTCAACGGCGAAGAGGTCGGCAACGGCGACGGACCGGACTGCGACGTCGCGGTCGACCCGGTCGACGGCACCACGCTGATGGCCAAGGGCATGCCGAACGCCCTCGCCGTGCTCGCGGTCGCCGAACGCGGCGCAATGTTCGACCCGTCCGCGGTGTTCTACATGGAAAAGCTGGCCGTCGGGCCGGACGCGGCGGGCAAGGTCGAACTCGGCGCGCCGATCGCGGAGAACATCCGCCGCGTCGCCAAGGCCAAGCACAGCAGCGTCAGCGACGTCACCGTGTGCGTCCTGGACCGCCCGCGGCACGAGCAGATCATCAAGGAGATCCGCGACGCCGGCGCGCGGATCCGGTTCATCTCCGACGGCGACGTCGCGGGCGCGATCGCCGCGGCCCGCCCGACCACCGGCGTCGACATGCTGATCGGCATCGGCGGCACCCCCGAAGGCATCATCGCGGCCTGCGCGATGAAGTGCCTCGGCGGCGAGCTGCAGGGCCGGCTGTGGCCGAAGGACGACGCCGAGCGCGAGAAGGCCCTCGCCGCCGGCCACGACCTCGACCGGATCCTGCTCAACGACGACCTCGTGCGCGGCGACAACGTCTTCTTCTGCGCCACCGGCGTCACCGACGGCGACCTGCTGCGCGGCGTCCACTACCGCGAAGGCGGGGCGACCACGCAGTCCATCGTGATGCGGTCCAAGTCCGGGACCGTCAGAATGATCGACGGCTACCACCGGCTGAACAAGCTGCGGGCGTACTCCTCGGTCAACTTCGACGGCCACCTGGACGCGCCCGACGACGACGTCGTGCCCCCGCTGCCGTAAGGAGTTCCGTGACCAGGCGAGTGCTGGTTCTGCTGGCCCTGCTGTCGGTACTGGTCCCGGGCACCGCCGCGGCCGCCCCCGCGATCGTCGGGGGCGTCGTCGCGGACCAGCCGTACCCGTTCACGGTGTCGCTGCACACCGCATCGGGCAAGCTCTTCTGCGCGGGCGCGCTGATCGCGCCGACCTGGGTGGTCACCGCCGCGCACTGCGCGTACGGCAAGGCCCCCGCCGACATCTCGCCGCGGACGGGCACGAACGACGTGGGTCAGGGCGGCGAGGTCGCCCAGATCGCCGGGATCGTCGTGAACCCGGCGTTCAACACCCAGAGCCCGGCCGGCGACATCGCGCTGCTGCGGCTGACGGCGCCGGTCACGGCGGCCCCGATCGGGCTCGCGACGGCCGCGTCGCCGGGCACCGCGACCCGGATCGTCGGCTGGGGCCAGACCTGCCCGAAGCTGAACTGCGGCGGGCTGCCGACGGCGTTGCAGCAGCTCGACACGAAGATCGTCGAAGGCTCGAAGTGCAGCTCGGGGTTCGACGGCACGGCCGAGCTGTGCACCGACAACCCCGGTGGCAAAGCCGGCGCCTGCTTCGGCGACTCCGGCGGTCCGCAGATCGTGCGCGACGGCGAGCGCTGGCTGCTCGTCGGTGTCACCAGCCGTCCGGGCAACAACGAGCCGGAATGCGCGACGGCGCCGTCGATCTACACCTCCGTGGTCGCCTACGCGCCGTGGATCGCGGAGAAGACGAAGGCCTGAGTCACTCGGCGTTGCTGGAGTGGCCCGGGAACAAGTGGGCCTCCGGGTCGAGCGCGACGGCGATGTTGTTGACGGCCGTCGCGGCCTCGCCGAAACCGGTCGCGATCAGCTTCACCTTCCCCGGGTACGCGGCGACGTCGCCCGCGGCGTAGACGCGTTCGCGCGCGGTCGCCATCGTCGAGTCGACGGCGATGGCGCGGTGGCTGATCTCCAGGCCCCAGCTTTCGATCGGGCCGAGGTCGGCGGTGAACCCCAGCGCCGCGACGACGGCGTTGGCCGGCAGCCGTTCCTCGCCCGCGCCCTTGATCGAGACGTCGACGGCTTCGAGCGTGCCGTCCGGCGCTTCGACGAACCGCGTGACCTCGGCGTCGGTGATGATCCGGGTGCCGAGCTCGCGCGCCTGCCGGACGATCGACTCGGCGGCGCGGAACTTCGCGCGCCGGTGCACCAGCGTCACGCTCGCCGCGACCGGGTGCAGCGCGAGGATCCAGTCGAACGCCGAGTCGCCGCCGCCGACGACCACGACGTGCTGCCCCGCGTGTGCCTGCAGGGACGGCACGAAGTGGACCATGCCGCGGCCGAGCCAGCCGTCGCCGGCCGGCAGCGGGCGCGGGGTGAACTCGCCGATGCCGGCGGTGATCAGCACCGCGCGGGCGCGCAGCGTCTCGCCGCCGTCGAGGGTCAGCTCGAGGCCGTCCGCGGCCGGCGCCAGCTTCTCGGCCTTGCGCCCCAGCAGGTACTTCGGCTTGAACGGGGCGGCCTGCTTCACCAGGCCCTCGACCAGGTCTCGGCCGCGGACCTCGGCGAACCCGCCGACGTCGTAGATCATCTTCTCCGGGTACATCGCGGTCACCTGGCCGCCGGGCTCGGGCAGCGAGTCGACCACCGCCGTCGAGAGGCCGCGGAACCCGGCGTAGTAGGCGGCGAACAGGCCCGTCGGGCCCGCTCCGATGATCACGAGGTCGTACGGATCCCCGGCAACGTCAGTCATGCTCGCTCCAGCCAGTGGTGGATGGCAGTGATCGAGAACACATCCGATCCTAGCGTCGCGGGCGGTCCAGGGTGGGCGACGCCACCACGCGGGCCGGCGCGAAGAGGGCCAGAATCGGGGGCATGGCTGATCAGGAATACCGGATCGAACACGACACCATGGGCGAGGTCCGCGTGCCTGCCGACGCGCTCTACCGCGCGCAGACCCAGCGGGCCGTGGAGAACTTCCCCATCTCCGGCCGGGGCCTGGAGCGCGCCCAGATCCGCGCGCTCGGCCTGCTCAAGGCCGCCGCCGCGCGCGTGAACCACAAGCTGGGCGTGCTCGACGCCGACGTCGCGGAGGCCATCGCGGCCGCCGCCGACGAGGTCGCCGACGGCAAGCACGACGCGCACTTCCCGATCGACGTCTTCCAGACCGGGTCCGGGACGTCGTCGAACATGAACGCCAACGAAGTCATCGCGACGCTGGCTTCGCGGGCCCTCGGCCGGGACGTCCACCCGAACGACCACGTCAACGCTTCGCAGTCGTCGAACGACACCTTCCCGACGACCATCCACGTCGCCGCGACCGAAGCCGTGCTCAAGGACGTCATCCCGGCGCTGGAGTACCTGGCCGGCGCGATCGAGGTCCGCGCCGCCGAGTGGGCCGACGTGGTGAAGTCCGGCCGCACGCACCTGATGGACGCGGTGCCGATCACGCTCGGCCAGGAGGCCGGCGCGTGGGCGTCGCAGGTCCGCTTCGGCGTCGAACGGCTGAAGTCCGGCCTGCCGCGGCTGGGCGAGCTGCCGATCGGCGGCACGGCCGTCGGGTCGGGGCTCAACGCGCCGGACGGCTTCGGCTCGTCGGTGGCCGCGGAACTCGCCACGGTGACCGGGCTGCCGCTGACCGAGGCCCGCGACCACTTCGAGGCGCAGGCGACGCAGGACAGCGTCGTCGAGACGTCCGGGCACCTGCGCACGGTCGCGGTGTCGCTGAACAAGATCGCCAACGACCTGCGGTGGCTGGGTTCCGGCCCGCGCACCGGCCTGGCCGAGCTGGCGCTGCCGGACCTGCAGCCGGGCTCGTCGATCATGCCGGGCAAGGTGAACCCGGTGATCCCGGAGGCGACGCTGCAGGTGGTCGCGCAGGTGATCGGCAACGACGCGGCGGTCGCTTTCGCGGGCGCGGCGGGCAACTTCCAGCTGAACGTGAACCTGCCGGTGATCGCCCGGAACGTCCTGGAGTCGGCGCGGTTGATCGCGGCGGTTTCGCGGCTGCTGGCGGACAAGGTGTTCGCGGGCATCACGGTGAACACCGAACGGACGCGGACCTACGCCGAGGGGTCGCCGTCGATCGTGACGCCGTTGAACAAGTACATCGGCTACGAAGAAGCGGCCGCGGTCGCGAAGCAGGCGTTGAAGGAGCTCAAGACGATTCGCGAAGTCGTCATCGAGCGCGGGTACGTCCGCGACGGGAAGCTCACGGAGGAGCAGCTCGACGAGGCGCTCGACGTGCTGCGCATGGCCCGCGGCGGCCGGTGATGAGTGACGCCGCCGAGCTCGGGGCCTTCCTGAAGGCGCGCCGGGCCGCCCTCGATCCCACCGACCTGGGCCTGCCCGCCGGGGTCACGCACCGGCGGGTCAAGGGCCTGCGCCGGGAGGAGCTGGCCCAGCTGGCCGGCATCAGCGTCGACTACTACACGCGGCTGGAGCAGGGCCGGGCGAAGAACGTCTCGGACGCGATCCTCGACGCGCTGGCCCGTGCCCTGCGCCTCACCGACGGCGAGCACGCCTACCTGCGCAACCTCGCCGCACCGCAGCGCCGGGAGAAGCCCGCGCCGCGCGGGGTCCGGCCCGAGCTGCAGCAGCTGCTGGACGCCATCCAGGCGCCCGCGTTCGTCTTCGGCCGGTACCTGGACGTGCTGGCCTGGAACGCCCTCGGCGGCGCGGTCGCCTTCGATTTCGGGAACCTCGGCGAGCGCAACATCGCCAAGCTGTCGTTCCTCGGCGACCGCGGGAAGGAGCTGTACCCGGAATGGGACGCGGTGTCCCGCGAGGTCGTCGCCAACCTGCGGGCCGAAGGCGGCAGGCACCCCGGCGACCCGGAGTTCGCCCGGCTGGTCGACGAGCTTTCCCGGGGCAGCGCCGAATTCCGCGCCCTTTGGGCCGAGCACGCGGTCGTGGAGAAGGCCCAGGGGTGGAAGGTGCTGGCGAACCCCGTGGTCGGCGAGCTGCGGCTGCGGTACGAGACGCTGCGGCTGCCCGACGACCCGGACCAGGGCCTGGTGATCTACCACGCCGAACCGGGGTCGGAGAGCGAACGCGGGCTGCGGCTGCTGGCCAGCTGGGTCGCCGAGACGCCGGTGACCAGGGAAAACACCCGGCCGATCTGAAATTGTCGGTGGTCCGGGTCATGATGTCCGGGTGCTGCTGAGCGAGTTGGTCCGCGCGTCCGCCGAACTGGCGGCGACCAGGTCCAGGAAGGCGAAGATCGCCGTCCTGGCCGCCGTGCTGCGCGCGGCGGAGATCGCCGAGCTGACCGCGGTGGTCGCCTACCTCACGGGGCAGACGGCGCAGGACAGGCTGGGTGCGGGCTGGCGCACCCTGGCCGCGCTGGGCGCCGATCCCGCACCGGAGCCGGTGATCCCGGTGCTCGAAGTGGACGCGGCCCTGACGGCGGCCGCGGGCGTGGCGGCGGGCACCGGGTCGAACACGCGGCGGCAGGAGGTGCTGCGCGCGCTGTTCACCCGGCTGACGAAGGACGAGCAGCAGTTCCTGTTCCGGCTGGTCACCGGCGAGCTGCGGCAGGGCGCACTGGAGGGCGTGATGGTCGACGCCATCGCGGCCGCGGCCGCGGTGCCGGCCGAGGACGTGCGGCGGGCCTTCATGCTGTCCGGCAAGCTCGGCGTCACCGCAGTCGCGGCGCTGACCGGCGGGCAGGCGGCGCTGGCGGAGTTCCGGCTCACCCTCGGCACGCCGATCAAGCCGATGCTGGCGTCGCCGGCGGAGTCGCTCGACGAAGCCGTCGCCGAGCACGCCGAGGCGATCGTCGAGTACAAAATGGACGGTGCGCGGATCCAGGTGCACCGCCAGGGCGACGAGGTGCACGTCTGGACGAGGACGTTGCGCGAGATCACCGGGAGCGTGCAGGAGCTGGTGGAGCTCGTGCGGGCGCTGCCGTGCGAGTCGGTGGTGCTCGACGGCGAAACCCTGGCCCTGACCGACGCCGGGCGACCGCGGCCGTTCCAGGACACGATGAGCCGCTTCGGCAGCACCCGCGAGGAACAGGTCAAGGCGCTGCTGCTGCGGCCGTACTTCTTCGACTGCCTGCACCTCGACGGCGTCGACCTGCTGGACGCGCCGCTCTCGGAGCGCAACGCGGCGCTGCGCAAGGTCGCCGGGGCGCACGTGATCCCCGGCGAGGTCGGCACCGCGGGGGCCGCCGCCGTGCTGGAGGCGGCGATGGAAGCCGGCCACGAAGGGGTGATGGTCAAGGACCTGGCGTCGCCGTACGCGGCCGGGCGGCGCGGGCGGGCGTGGCTGAAGGTCAAGCCGGTGCACACGATCGACCTGGTGGTGCTGGCGGCGGAGTGGGGCCACGGCCGGCGCACCGGCACGCTGTCGAACCTGCACCTCGGCGCCCGCGATCCGGACGGCGGCCCGCCGATCATGGTGGGCAAGACGTTCAAGGGCATGACCGACGAGCTGCTGGCGTGGCAGACGAGGACGTTCCAGGAGATCGAGACCCACCGCGACGACTGGACGGTGTACGTCCGGCCGGAGATCGTGGTGGAGATCGAGCTGGACAGCGCGCAGGTTTCCACGCGCTATCCCGGTGGCCTGGCGCTGCGGTTCGCCCGGGTGGTGCGCTACCGCCCGGACAAGGACCCCGCCGAGGCCGACACGATCGACACGGTCCGCGGCCTGCTCCACGGCGACCGGACGGAAGGGGGCTGACGAAGGTCGGTGGTGCCCGCTCGCCGGCCGAAGTGGACGTCACCGGGGCGCACCCACCCCGACGGTCCACAGTGGAGTTAAGCTCCGCGGATGCGCAGCGAGAAGCTCACCCGGGCCTGGTTCGCGGTCACCGCCGTCGTCGCACTGGCCGGGCTGGTCACCCAGGTGGTCGCGACGGCCACCGACGCCGACGGGCAGGTCGCGAACCTGCTCTGCTTCTTCACGATCGACTCGAATCTGCTGGTCATGATCACCGCGGCCCTGGTCGCGCTGGGCCGGGCCCGCGGCCGGCTGTTCACCGTCCTCTGGCTCGACGCGCTGGTCGGCATCATCGTGACCGGCATCGTCTACCAGGTCGCCTTGGCCGGCCTGTACGAGCTGCACGGCCTTTCGCTCGTGTCGGACACGATGCT
Source organism: Amycolatopsis plumensis (assembly GCF_042652605.1). Classification (NCBI taxonomy): domain Bacteria; kingdom Bacillati; phylum Actinomycetota; class Actinomycetes; order Pseudonocardiales; family Pseudonocardiaceae; genus Amycolatopsis; species Amycolatopsis plumensis. The sequence continues at coordinate 1,461,425 of NZ_JBHSJY010000001.1, forward strand.
GCACAAGGTGACACCGATCCTGTTCGTGCTCGGCTGGCTCCTGACCGGCCCCCGCGGAGCCCTGACGTGGCGCACGGTCTGGTGGTCGCTGCTGTACCCGCTCGCCTGGCTCGCGTTCACGCTCCCGCGCGGGGCGATCACCGGCTTCTACCCGTACCCGTTCGTCGACGCGGGCGCGCTCGGCTACGGCCAGGTGACGCTCAACTGCGTGTTCATCGGGCTCTTCTTCACCGCGCTCGCCGCGGGCGCGTTCCTGTACGACCGCCGGTTCGCGCGGGCCGAAGCCGCTTAACCGCGGACGCGGCGGAACGCGTTGAGCCCGTCGGTCAGCCCGGCCCGCACCAGCGTCGGCAGCGCGCCCCGCCGGTCGACCGGCTTGCCGGCCGCGATCCGGTGCATCTGCCGCGTGTGCCACTGGATCTCCAGCAAGCTGTCGGCCAGCCGGATGCCGGTCTTCGGGCAGAGCCGCTCCGCGCGGGCGTCCTCGCCGTCGAGCAGCCGGGCCGGCAGCCCGGGGTCGACGACCAGCGGCCGGCCCAGCCCGATCACGTCCACTTCGCCCGAGCGCAACGCGGCTTCCATCCCGCCCGCGGTGGTGAACCCGCCGGTGACCATCAAAGCGACGTCGGAGATTGCCCGCGCTTTCGCCGCGTACTCCAGGAAGTACGCCTCGCGCGCCTGGCTGCTCGCGCGTCCGGAGCCCATCATCGCGGCCTTCTCGTAGGTGCCGCCCGAGACTTCCAGCAGGTCGATGCCGGCTTCGCCGAGTTCCCGCACGACCTCCAGCGACTCCTCCTCGGTGAAGCCGCCGCGCTGGAAGTCCGCGCTGTTCAGCTTCACCGACACCGGTACGGCGTCCCCGACGGCCGCGCGCACCCGTCGGACCACCTCGAGCAGGAACCGGCGGCGGCGGACGGCGTCACCGCCCCAGGCGTCCGTGCGGAGGTTCGTCAGCGGCGAAAGAAACTGGGACACGAGGTAGCCGTGCGCGCCGTGGATCTGGACGCCGTGAAAGCCCGCGTCGGCGAAAGTCCGCGCCGCCACGGCGAAGCGCTCGATGATCGCTTCGATCTCCGAGCCGGTCAACGCGCGCGGCGGCGCGAAGGCGGTCCGGATGCCCCGGTTGCCGAACGGCACGGCGGAGGGCGCCACCGGTTCGCGCGAAAGGTACCGCGGGCTCTGCCGCCCGGGGTGGTTCAGCTGCACCCACAGCTGGGTGTCCGTGCCCTCGACCGCGCGCGCCCAGTGCCGGAAGCCGCGCGGATCCGCGGTCGCGGCGACGTTGCGCGGCTCGCCGAGCGCGGCCGGGTCGACCATGACGTTCCCGGTGACCAACGCGCCCGCCCCGCCGCGGGCCCAGGTCCGGTACAGCTCGAACAGTTCGCGAGTCGGGGCGTTGCGGCGGTCGCCGAGCTGCTCGCTCAAGGCCGACTTCACCAGGCGGTTCGGCAGGACCGCTCCGCACCGCAGCTTCAGCGGTTCCGCCGTGAGCGTCATCGCGACACCTCTCCAACTTACTCTCGGTAAGGTGACTCGACGGTAGCATACCGTCGGTATGTCCTCCACCCGGCGAACGACCACTAGATGGTTGATTCCGTGAAGATCACGTGAAGGAGGCCGCTGTGCGGGCATGGGGGGAGGGTGTCCAAGATCGAACTGTGACGAAAGACCTGAACACCCTCCTGACCGCACTTTACGTGCTGATCGACGACCACGTGGTCCCGCCCCGTACCGGCCGTGGCCGGCGACCGGAGCTGACCGACAGTGAGCTGATCACCATGGCCGTGGCTCAGATGCTGCAGCGCTACGACAGCCACCGGCGCTGGATCCGGCACATCCACGCCGACACCGAGTGGCGCGCGATGTTCCCGGCCATGCTGACCCAGTCCGGCTACCACAAACGGCTCAAGTCATCACAGCCTTTGTTGTGCAAAGCGATTCTCACACTGGCCGCGTGCAGCCCGTCCTGGTTCGACGACCTGTGGATCACCGACGCGACCCCGGTGTCGTGCGGGATGTCGCGGGAAACGGTCAAGCGCTCCGACCTGGCCGGGCTGGCCAGTTACGGCTACTGCGCATCACACTCCCGGTGGTACTGGGGCCTGAAGCTCTACCTCGTCTGCGCCGGTGGCGGGATGCCGGTCATGTGGTGCCTGGCCAACCCAAAACTCGGTGAACGCGAAGTCCTGGCCGCCCTGCTCGAGAACAACCTTCACCTCATCCGAGACGGCCAGACCCTGCTGGCCGACAAAGGCTTCGCCGGCAAGGAGTTCAAGCAACTGACCGCAGCGAAGGGCCTGCAGCTGCTGCGCCCCGACCGCCGCGACGAGACCTACCGCAACGGTGATCTCGGCGGCGTTCGCCAGCGCATCGAATCGGTCAACCAGACCCTCAAAGGCCAGCTTGGCCTCGAAACCCACGGCGGACGCACACCGGCAGGAGTGTTCACCCGGGTCGCCCAACGCCTGCTGGCCATGGCCGCCGCCATCTGGCACAACTGGACCACCGGCCTGACCAGCAAACGCTCACTCATCGCCTACGACCACTAGGGCCTGTATCGAAGTGGGTCAGAGCCATTCGTTGATCGCGGCGACGTGCACGGTGGCTTCGTAGCGGACGGCGAGTTTGTCGTAGCGGGTGGCCACGCCACGGTGGCGTTTGAGCCGGTTGATGCCGCATTCCACGGCGTGCCGCTGTTTGTAGGTTTCGGGGTCGAAGGCCGGTGGCCGGCCGCCCTTCGACCCCTTGGCCTTGCGGTGCGCGTCCTGATCAGCCTTGCTCGGAATGGTCGCCTTGATCCCACGTCCGCGCAGGTGAGCCCGGTTGGCTTTTGAGGTGTAAGCCTTGTCCGCCAGGACCCGGTCCGGACGCGTCCGCGGCCGCCCACCACCGGTCAGCCGGGGCACCCGGATCCCGGCCAGGACGGGGATGAACTGCGGGCTGTCGCCGCGCTGCCCGGCGGTCAGCACGATCGACAACGGCTTCTGGCCCTGCTCACAGCCCAGATGCAGCTTCGTGGTCAGGCCACCGCGAGACCGGCCCAACGCATGATCCTCCGGCTCGACGGTGACCCCGCCCGGCGGCTCGACCTGCAGATCCCCCTTTTCCGCGCCCCCGCGGCATGCTGATGAGCCCGCGCGATCGTGGAATCCACGCTGACATCCCACGTGATCCGCCCCTGGGCTTCGGCCAGAGCCTGCAACGCGGTCAAAATCCGCTGCCAGACCCCCGCCCGCTGCCACCGCCGAAACAACCCATAAACCGCCGCCCACGACCCATAAACCTCGGGCATGTCCCGCCACGGCGCACCGGTGCGCACCCGCCACCGGATCCCATCGATCAACTGCCGTCTGCTCCACAACGACGGCCGACCCGGCCGCGACGGCACCGGCAGCAACGGCTCCAGCACCGCCCACTGCTCGTCAGTCAGGTCGAACCGCCCCGCCACCGCTAAGGTGTCCACGAGGTCTCCGGTAGTACTTAGGTTCTTCTTGGTCGACGAACCAACTACCGGAGACCTCACCCATTTCCGGTCACCAACACGCCCAACCCAGCCGACTCCAGCTCAACTGCCCGAGCCGACTTCGATACAGGCCCTAACACCAACTTCACGGAATCACTCATCTAGGGTCGGGCGCATGACGGCGATCGTGCAGAACCTGGTGACCTCTGGCGTCTTCCGGCTCGACGGGGGCAGCTGGGACGTCGACAACAACGTCTGGCTCCTCGGCGACGACACGGAGGTGATCGTGATCGACGCGGCACACGACGCGAAGGCCATCGCCAACGTCGTGGGCGAACGGAAGCTGGCCGCGATCGTCTGCACCCACGCGCACAACGACCACGTCAACGCCGCACCGGAACTGGCGGCCGCGACCGGCGCGCCGATCCTGCTGCACCCGGACGACCGGGTCGTCTGGGACCTCACGCACCCGGACCGCGCCCCGGACGGCGAACTGGCCGACGGCCAGAAGCTCACCATCGCGGGCACCGAGCTCCGCGTCATCCACACCCCGGGGCACGCGCCGGGCGCGGTGTGCCTGTACGCGGCGGAGCTGGGTGTCCTGTTCACCGGCGACACGCTGTTCCACGGCGGCCCGGGCGCCACCGGCCGGTCCTATTCGGACTACCCGACGATCGTGCGGTCCATCCGGGAAAAGCTCTTCGCGCTCCCGGAGGCGACGAAGGTCCACACCGGACACGGCGAAGGCACGACGATCGGCGCCGAGAAGGCCGCGTCGGACGGCTGGGAACAGCCCCAGGCGGAACTTTCATAGGGAAAGTGACACTTCAGGAGGTGTGCTTCCGGGCGACGAGGGCGAACTCCTCGATCGCCCGGTCGAAGGCGGCGCTGGCCTCCCGAACCGGCGTGGGCAGGAATCTCCGGTCGAACTTCCCGTCGTCGTCGAGCTCCCACCGGGTGTGGTGGAGCTCCATCTCCTTCCGGCGGAGCACGTTCGCCTGCTCGACCAGCTCGTCCGGCCCGCTCATCACGAGCAGCCCGTAGAACGCCCGCATCTCGGTGCGAGCCGTGTAGTACGCGTCTTCGAACTCGATCTCGCGCTGTGCATCGGTCTCGGCCTCTTCGTGCAGCCGCCGGCGACGGTGGATCACGTTGATGTCGACGATGTGCTTGCGAGCCCGCGTCGCGGCCTCGATCAGCCCGGCACAGCGGTCGGCGCGGTCCTGCCGCAGCTTCGCCCGCCGCGCCGCGTTCAGCTTCAGCGGCTCGAGCAGCGCGCCCAGCGTCACGCCGACCAGCGAGGCCATCGCCGCAATGACCGCGGCCCCGAGGGCCGTCAGCACGTCAGCCGCGGCGCGCTCGGCGACACCCGGACTCGCGACTTCGCTTCGGCCGCGAGCGCGAGCGCCCACTCCTGCAGCCCGGCGACGTCGATGCCGTGCGGTGGGCCGTCCCGGAACGGCTCGATGTTCGCCGCCCCGCGCTCCAGCAGGGACGCCGCGCCGACGTTGTTGCCGCGCGCCGCGTGCGTCAGGCCCACCGCGAGCTGGGCGAGGCCGCGCCAGAGCTCGCGGTCGGGGCCGTCGGTGGTCTTCCAGGCGTCTTCGAAGACCTCGTGCGCGTGGAACGGCTTGCCGTCGTCGAGCAGCCGCTGGGCCTCCGCGAGCGTTTGCGCGGGGGTGCGCTCGATGCCTTCGGGCTGGCGTTCGACGCCGTCCGCGCCGTACGGCAGCGGCCGGCCGAGGCCGTCGCGCGGCCGTGCGTTGCGTGCCCGTCCCTCGGCGTCCCGGTCGCGGCGGCTCATGCCCCCGATCCTGCCACGGGCCCGGCAGGTAGTCTGGTGACTCGTGCGTTTCCTCGACGGCCACCGGCCTGCCCACGACCTGACCTACGACGACGTGTTCCTGCTGCCGAACCGTTCGGACGTGGAGTCCCGCTTCGACGTCGACCTCGCCACCGCGGACGGCACCGGTGCGACGATCCCGATCGTGGTCGCCAACATGACCGCGGTCGCCGGCCGCCGGATGGCCGAGACCGTCGCCCGCCGCGGCGGGCTGGTCGTGCTGCCGCAGGACGTCGACAGCGCCGCCGTCGCCGAGATCGTCGGCTGGGTCAAGAGCCGCCACACGGTGTGGGACACGCCACTGGTGCTCACCGGCGGTGACGCGGTCGCCGACGCCCTCAACCTGGTCCACAAGCGGGCCCACGGCGCTGTCGTCGTCGTGGACGGCGAAGGCCGCCCGGTCGGCATCGTCGACGAAGCGGCCTGCGCGGGTGTCGACCGCTTCGCGCGGCTCGCCGACGTCGCGCAGCCGCCGACCGTCGCGGTTCCGCTCACCACGTCGGCGCGCGAGGTGTTCGAGCTGCTGAACAGCCACGGCGCCCAGCTGGCGCTCGGCCTCGACGCCGACGGCCGGCTCGCGGGCGTCCTCACCGCCGTCGGCGCTCTGCGCGCGGAGATCTACACCCCGGCCGTCGACGACGCGGGCAAGCTGCGCGTCGCCGCCGCGGTCGGCGTCAACGGCGACGTCGCGGCCAAGGCCGAGGCGGTCCTGAAGGCCGGCGTCGACGTGCTGGTCGTCGACACCGCGCACGGGCACCAGGAGAAGATGATCGCCGCGCTGAAGGCCGTCCGGTCGGTGTCGCCGCAGGTCCCGGTGGTCGCCGGGAACGTGGTCACCGCCGAGGGCACGCGTGACCTGATCCAGGCCGGCGCCGACGTCGTCAAGGTCGGCGTCGGGCCGGGCGCGATGTGCACCACCCGGATGATGACCGGCGTGGGCCGCCCGCAGTTCTCCGCGGTCGCCGACTGCGCGGCCGCCGCGCGCGAGCTGGGCAAGCACGTCTGGGCCGACGGCGGCGTCCGCCACCCGCGTGACGTCGCGCTGGCGCTGGCCGCCGGCGCGTCCGCGGCGATGGTCGGCTCGTGGTTCGCCGGCACCTACGAATCCCCCGGCGACCTGCGGTTCGACGAGCAGGGCCGCCCCTACAAGGAGTCGTTCGGCATGGCGTCGAAGCGCGCGGTGGGCGCGCGGACCCGCACGGACAACTCGTTCGACCGCGCGCGCAAGGCGCTGTTCGAAGAGGGCATCTCGTCGTCGCGGATGTCGCTGGACCCGCAGCGCCCGGGTGTCGAGGACCTGCTGGACTCGATCGGCTCCGGCGTGCGCTCGTCCTGCACCTACGCGGGCGCGCGGACCCTGGAAGAGTTCCACGAGCGCGCGGTCTTGGGTGTCCAGTCGGCGGCCGGCTTCGCCGAAGGCCGCCCCCTCCCCTCCGGCTGGTGACCGCGGTCGTGAGTGCGTAACAGTGTTAGAACACTGTTACGCACTCACGACAACTGCGGGAGGGTGCTCAGCCCGCGCAGCAGACGTGTTCGGACCACTCCGGAACGTGCCACCAGTGCTGTTTCTCCGCTGACCGGGCCGCGGGCGCCACTTCGGTGGCCGCCCGGGGGCTCGGCTGGTTCCGGTAGGGCGCCAGCAGTTCGCCGACCGTGCGCAGCACCCCGCCGACCAGCACGGAACGGACGTTCGCGGCCGCCTTGATGTCCTGCAGCGGGTTGCCGCTGACGAGCGACAGATCGGCGTACGCCCCTCGCTTGAGCACCCCGATCCGGTCCTCCAGGCCCAGCCACCGCGCCGGGTTGCGGGTGGCGGTGGTCAGCGCCTCGTACGGCGTGAACCCGAACGCCACCATCGCCCGCAGGTTCTGGTGGGTGGACACGGCCACGTTGTCCAGCGGGGAGTCGGTGCCGGTGACCACGAACCCGCCCGCCCGGTGGATCCGCAGCACCATGTCGACGTTCCCGGCGAGGACCTGGCGGAGGTAGGCGTTCTCCGGGTTGCCCGCGGTGTCCGCCGTGGTCTTGAGCTGCTGGTACTCCCACGGCGGGAAGAGGACCTCGGTGCGCTCGTCGGTCACCAGCGACTTGTCGTCCGCGTACAACGCCCTCGAGGTGAACAGCGTCGGCGTGATCGACATCCCCGAGCGGACGAACAGCGCGATCGCGTCCTGGTACGACCGGCCGATCCGGCTGACCGTGTGCGAGTAGCCGAGCCGGTTGGTGGCACCGGTGTGCTCCATCGCGTCCATGCCGATGTTCGCCGCCGGGTACAGGTAGTGCGACGACAGCGGGATGCCCGCCCGGTGCGCGGCCCGGACCACGGCCTGCTGGTACGCCACGGGAAGCCGGACGTACGTCTTGATCATGTCGTACTCCAGCTCGACCGCGCGGGACAGCTCCAGATCGAGCTGCTCGGGCGAAAGCGTCGGCCGCATGAAGTTGTAGTAGATCCGGGAGCCGTCGATGGCTTCCCCGGTGCCGAAGTACCTCGGCCCGACCCGGTTTCCGGATTCCAGGGCTTCGCGCGTCTCCAGCATCTGGTACACCGGGTCGCCGGGCGAGCGGGTCGTGGTGATGCCGTAGGACAGCCACAGCCTGCCCTGCCGGTCGCCCCACTGCCGGCCGCGCAGGTGCCAGTGGTTGTGGAGGTCGACGAGCCCGGGCATGGCGGTCAGGTCACGCGCGTCGACGGTCCCCGGTGCGTGCTGATGCGGCCGGACGTCGGCGATCCGGCCGCCGTCGACGACGATGTCGACGTCCCGCCGCAGTGTCCGGGCGACGCCGTCCCACGCCGCGCCGACGTGGATGACGGTCCGGCGCGGCGGGCGCGGCCGAGCCCAGGTGAAGTCGAGCCGGATCGTGCGCGGCTCGCCACCGGTGATCTTCTGGGCCTTGAGCTGCCCCTTCGACAGGTACACCAGCGTGTCGTTCCCTCGCCAGGCCAAGGAATCGGTGACGTCGTGGGTGACCTGCCGCGGCGCCCCGATCAGCCGTCCACCGCCGTCGACCGGGGCGATCCAGGCGACGCTTTCGACCGTGAACGCGAGGTACCGCCCGTCGGGTGACCACAGTGGACCGTCGTCGCCGCGGGTGGCGAGCGACCGGAACGGCATCGGCTCGGCGTAGCGGAGTTCGTGCGTCTTCAGGTCGACCGTGAGGATCTGGCTGGTGCCTTCGCGGTACCGCCGCGAATACGGCTTCACCGCGGCCAGCGCGAGCACCGACCCGTCGGGCGACCAGGTGGGCCGGCCCGGCATGAACAGCGGCGGCGTCACCTGCTGGGCCGTGGCCGCGGCCACGTCGTAGACCCACGTGGCGCCGTCCTGGTCGGCGTAGGCCACGCGGCCGCCGTCGGGCGACCACCGCGGCGCTACCTGCGCGCCCGCCTGCTGGGTCAGGACGGTGTCCTGGCCGGTGCCGAGGTCACGCACCCACAGGTCGGCGGTGCCGAGCCGGTCGCTCGTGTAGAGCAGCTTCGTGCCGTCCGGGTGGAAGTCCGGGTCGGAGTTGAAGTAGCCGTCGCCGATCAGCCGCTGCGGCCTGCCTCCGGCCGCCGCGACGACGTAGATCGCGTTGAGGGCCCGGAACGCGATCCGCTTGCCGTCCTTGGACACCACCGGACCGGCGAGGCCCCGGACGGGCTTCGGTGCGGCCGAATCCAGGTCGCGGATTCGCCGCCGGTAGTCACGCGGAGCCGTGGACACGCCCGCTTCGAACGGGATGTCCTTGACGGCGCCGGAAAGTTCGCGCCGCCGGAGGTGCCCGTCGGCGGTGTAGAGCACGGCCGACCCGGTCCAGTTGGCGGGGAAGCCGAAGACGTCCTCGCCCTGGGTGAGCTGCCGGTCGCCGAGCATGAGGTCCGCTTCGGCGCCGCGCAGCCGCAGGTAGCTGGGCTGGTCGCCGGGGCCGAAGGCGGGGCCGTAGAGCTTGTCGGTGCCGGTCGCGGTGACCAGGCGCGTGCGGGCGCCCGTGGCCGGGGTGACGACGTCGATGGCGGTGTCGTTCACCGTGAAGACGAGCTTCGTGCCGTCGGCCGACCACCGCGGCGACGCCTCTTCGTCGGCGGTGGACACCACCGTGCTGATCGCTCCGGAGGCGACGTCGAGCAGGTGGATGCCGTAGCTGCCGTCGCGGTCGCTGCTGAAGGCGAGCTTGGTGCCGTCCGGCGAGAACGCGGGCTCGCGGTGGTCGAACCGCCCGCTGGTGAGCCGGCGCGGCGGCCCGCCGGCGGCGTCGACGACGTACAGGTGGAAGTTGCCGTCGCGGTACGACTGGAACGCGATCCGGCGGCCGTCCGGCGACCAGCTGGGGAGGGTGGCGTCCTGCAGGTCGTCGGTGAGCCGCCGGGCGCGGCCGCCGCCCGCGGGCAGGACCCAGATCCCGGTGACCAGGTCGACCGCGATCCACCGGCCGTCCGGTGACAGCGCGGCGGCCATGTTGGTGCCCTCCCGCAGCACCACCCCGCCCGGTCCGGCGTCCGGTTCGGCCTCGGCCACCCCCGCCCCGGCCACGGTCAGCGCGGCAGCGGCGGCACCACTGCGGACGAGAAGCTCACGACGAGAAAGGTTTTCCGGCCCCATCCGGCCCACTATGCCCAGCGCCGGATCGACCGCATAGCGCCCGAGCGGGTCTTTCACCGGAAGCCCGGCAAGGGCGAGAAGAACTACCAGGGCCGTCGTGAGTGCGTAACAGTGTTAGAACACTGTTACGCACTCACGAGCCACTCGGTCAGCCGTGGTCCTCCAGCATTTCGGTGACCAGGGCGGCGATCGGCGACCGCTCCGAGCGCGTCAGCGTGACGTGCGCGAACAGCGGGTGGCCCTTCAGCTTCTCGATCACCGCCGAGACGCCGTCGTGCCGTCCGACGCGCAGGTTGTCACGCTGGGCGACGTCGTGCGTGAGCACCACCCGTGACGCCGTGCCGAGCCGCGAAAGCACCGTGAGCAGCACGTTGCGCTCCAGCGACTGGGCCTCGTCGACGATCACGAACGTGTCGTGCAGCGAGCGGCCGCGGATGTGGGTCAGCGGGAGCACCTCGAGCATGCCGCGGTCGAAGACCTCGTCGAGGACGTCCTGGCTGACCAGCGCGCCGAGGGTGTCGAACACCGCCTGCGCCCACGGCTGCATCTTCTCGCTCTCGGACCCGGGCAGGTAGCCGAGGTCCTGGCCGCCGACCGCGTAGACCGGCCGGAACACCACGACCTTGCGGTGCTGACGGCGTTCCATCACCGCCTCCAGGCCCGCGCACAACGCGAGCGCCGACTTGCCGGTGCCGGCCCGGCCGCCCAGCGACACGATGCCCACGTCGGAGTCGAGCAGCAGGTCGAGCGCGACGCGCTGCTCGGCGCTGCGGCCGTGCAGGCCGAACGCCTCGCGGTCGCCGCGCACCAGCCGGATGCGCTTGTCCGCCGTGATCCGCCCGAGCGCGCTGGAGCTGCCCGCGAGCAGCCGCAGCCCGGTGTGGCAGGGCAGCCCGGCGAGCTCGTCCATGCCCCATTCGACCGGGTCGACGGTGCTGCCGCCGAAGAGCGCGTCGATGACCTCCTGCTGGACGTCGACGTCGGCCATGCCCGTCCAGCCGGACGGCGTCACTTCCTGCGCGCGGTACTCGTCCGCCTCGAGACCGACGGCCCCGGCCTTGACCCGCAGCGGGATGTCCTTCGTCACCAGCGTGACCGCCTGGTTCTCGGCCGCGAGGTTGAGCGCGCAGGCGAGGATGCGGTGGTCGTTGGAGTCGGTCCGGAACCCGGACGGGAGCACCGACGGGTCCGAGTGGTTCAGCTCCACCTGCAGCGTGCCGCCGTGGTCCCCGATCGGGAGCGGCGCGTCGAGCCTGCCGTACTGCCGGCGCAGGTCGTCGAGCATGCGCAGGGATTCCCGGGCGAACCAGCCCAGCTCCGGGTGGTGGCGCTTCGCCTCCAGTTCACTGATGACGACCAGCGGCAGCACGACGGCGTGCTCGGCGAACCGAGTCACGGCCCACGGGTCCGAAAGGAGGACCGACGTGTCGAGCACGTACATGTGCTGCTGGGATTCGGGCGAGGTCGGGACTTTCTCCGGGCCGGAAACGGCACCGGTCGAAGAGCGGCCAGAGGCCTTACGGGGCAAACGCTGCGCAGTCACGACGGCATCTCCCTCGAGGGCGTGTGCACCTCACGCCCGCACTCGCTGGGCCGGGCACCTCCCTGGCTGGACCACTCCTCCTGACCGGGGTCAGGTGGCGCGGCCACGAGGGCCGGGTGCCGGCCCCCTCGAGCGTCTCGTGGGCGGCTGAGCCGCCCCCTCGATCACCGCCACGACCAGGGCCTCCCGCGAGGACCCGCACGGAACGCGCGCCCTCACCTCGGAAGGTACCCACGAATGCGGGATCGCGCAGGGAGCCAACACGGTGATTCGCCAGATCGTCACCTCACCGTCGGTCGTCCGAAATCAACTCTCGGTGCGCTCCAGGGCCGGTGACCAGCGGCTTTTCGAGTGTTTCACGAGCCGAACCGGCGGTGCCGCCAGGCGTAGTCGCGGATGGCACGCAGGAAGTCGACCCGGCGGAACGCGGGCCAGTACGCCTCGGTGAACCAGAACTCCGAGTGCGCGGACTGCCACAGCAGGAACCCGGAAAGCCGTTGCTCGCCCGAGGTCCGGATGATCAGGTCCGGGTCCGGCTGGCCCGAGGTGTAGAGGTGCTCGGAGATGTGGTCGACGTCGAGGATCTTCGCCAGCTCGTGAATGGACGTTCCCTCGTCGGCGTGCTGGCGCAGCAGCTTGCGCACGGCGTCGGCGATTTCCTGGCGCCCGCCGTAGCCGACCGCGATGTTGACCTCCATCCCGCTGCGCCCCTCGGTCCGGGCGGCGGCCTCGCTCAGTCGCTTTGCGACATCGGCGGGGAGCAGGTCGAGCGCGCCGACGATCCGCAGCCGCCACGGCGTGCCGGGGGCCGCGAGCTCGTCGGTGACGTCGGTGATGATCTTCAGCAGCGGCGTGAGCTCGTCCGGGTCGCGGTTGAGGTTGTCGGTGGACAGGAGCCACATGGTGACGACCTCGACCTCGGCCTCCCGGCACCAGCTCAGGAAGTCCGCGATCTTCTTCGCCCCGGCGCGGTGACCGTCCGAAACGTCCGCGAAGCCCGCTTCCCGGGCCCACCGGCGGTTGCCGTCGAGCATGATGGCGATGTGCCGGGGATGCCGGCCGGCGGCCTGCTGGATGAGGCGCCTGCCGTAGGCGCTGTACACGACGTCGGACAAGAAGGAGCGAACACTCACGTCGAGTCAGCCTACGCACCCCGGTGTGAGGCGTGTGACTTGAGCACTGCCGGAGAACCTACGCTGCCGTAACCTGGATGGGTGAGCCTGATGACGGAACCACCTGAGCCTGTCGTGGACCTCCGCCCCCGGCTGCGCGGGCACATCCACTTCTGGACGTTCTTCGGTGCCCTGGTCGCGGCGGCGACGCTGATCAGCCTGGCGGCGTCCACAGTGTCCCCGGTCGCCGCGCTGGCGACGTCGGTGTACGGGCTGACGGTGCTCGGCCTGTTCGGCGTGAGCGCGCTGTACCACCGCAAGTTCTGGAGCCCGCGCGCGTACAAGTGGATGAAGCGCGCCGACCACTCGATGATCTTCTTGTTCATCGCGGGGACGTACACGCCCTTCACCCTGCTGGCGATGTCGAAGCCGACGGGCTACGTGATCCTGTCGATCGTCTGGGGCGGCGCGATCGCCGGGGTGGCGCTGAAGATGCTGTGGCCGCACGCGCCGCGGTGGCTCGGCGTGCCGATCTACATCGCGTTGGGCTGGGTTGCGGTGTTCGTCTTCCCCGAGCTCGCTTCGCACGCCGGGGTCGCCGCGCTGGTGTTGTTGTGCGTGGGCGGGTTGTTCTACACGCTGGGTGCGGTTTTTTACGCCGTGAAGTGGCCGAACCACTGGCCGGAGACTTTCGGGTACCACGAGTTCTTCCACGCCTGCACGGTATTGGCCGCGGTTTCGCACTACATCGCGATCTGGCTGGCCATGTACGCCTGATCCGGAAACGCAAAAGCGCGGCCCCCGCTCGATTTCGAGCGGGGGCCGCGCTTTCTCCTGACTCCAACCGAGTGTCCTCAGCCGAACATCCCCGGCTGGTACTCGCCCGCCGGGTTGCGGACGATCACGTTCACCCGGTTCCACGCGTTGATCGTCGCCACCAGCGCGATCAGCGCCCCGATCTGCTCGTCGTCGTAGTGCTTGCGCACCGCGGCCCACGTCTCGTCGCTGACGCCGGTGTGCGCGTCCGCCAGGCGGGTGCCCTCCTCCGCCAGCGCCAGGGCCGCGCGCTCCGCCTCGGTGAACACCACCGCTTCGCGCCACGCCGCCACCATCGCCAGGCGGACCGCCGTCTCGCCGGCCGCCGCCGCGTCCTTCGTGTGCATGTCGAGGCACATGCCGCAGCCGTTGATCTGGCTGGCGCGGATCTTCACCAGCTCCTGGGTCGCGTGCGGCAGCGAGGACTCCTCGACCGGGCGGGACGCCGCGATCAGGCGCTTGACGAACTTGCCGGTGATCTCGTTCTCGAACATGTTGATCCGGGCTTCCATGGCCGTTCCCCTTCCATCGTCTGCTTCACCCCCTTGACGACCCGGGCGACGGCGTTGTGACAGCACCCCGCGTGACGCCGGTCACGCCGAAATTCAGGTCCACACCTTCGCGTCCCCCTCCCGGCCGCCGGTCACGCCGGCGGTACCGCACCCGACCTGCGGACAGCACCCGGTCTGGCCAGCGGGCGGCGCTTCAAACGATCACGTTCGGGGGTCACCCACGGGGACACCACGACGGTTGCCGGGGCCGCCGGCGCGGCCGACGGTGGCCTCACCAAGGAATCGACTGTGGAAGGAGCACGACCGCGATGGCCAGGACCCTGCAGCCCCAGGAACTCATCGACAGCGCCGTGGTCGACCCGGCAGGCAACAAGCTCGGGAAGGTCGGCAACGTCTACCTCGCCGACGCGACGCACCAGCCCGAGTGGATCACGGTCAAGACCGGCCTGTTCGGCACCAAGGAGAGCTTCGTCCCGCTCTCCGGCGCGCACACGGACAAGGACGGCGTCCACGTCCAGGTCGACAAGGAAAGCGTGTCCGACGCGCCCCGCATCGACGCCGACGGGCACCTTTCGCCCGAAGAGAGCACGCAGCTCTACCAGCACTACGGCCTCCCCGTGCCGCGCATGTCGCCGGACGGGCGGATGGGCCGGGACAAGGCCGCCACGGGCGAGCGCGGGAAGCGCGACGACCGCACCATGACGCGCTCCGAGGAACGGCTGAACGTCGGGACCGAGCAGGTCGAGACCGGGCACGTGCGGCTGCGCAAGTACGTCGTCACCGAAGAGCAGCAGGTCACCGTGCCGGTGCGGCACGAAGAGGTGCGCATCGAACGGGAGCCGATCACCCGCGGCGACGGACCGGCGGAGATCGGCGAGGCCGAGCAGGACGTCGTCCTGCACGCCGAGAAACCGGTGGTGCGCAAGGAAACCGTGCCCGTCGAGCGGGCGCGCCTGCGGAAGGAGACGGTCAGCGACGAGCAGACCGTGTCCGGCAAGGTCCGCAAGGAGCAGTTCGAAGTCACCGACGACGACCGCAAGCACCGCCGGTCGTGAAGGCTCCCGGGCGGGTGGCCGGTCCCCGATACCGGCCACCCGCCTGGGTCACCACCGTCAGGACGTCAGCATCGGCGCCGCGAGGAACTGCTCCGGGATCGCGAACGCGTCCACCAGCGTGCGCGCGTGCGGGCGCAGCTCCGAGCACAGCCGGTTCACCGCCGACGTGATCGCCTTCGCGCGCGAGGCCGTCAGGCGGCCGTGGCCGAGGAACCAGGCCAGGTCCTCTTCGATCGCCGACAACGCGTACAGGTCGCAGACGCGCTCCAGCAGTGAACGCGCGTCGGGGTCTTCGCAGCGCTCGATGCCGGCCACGAACGCCTCCAGGACCAGCCGCTCGACGTGGACGCGGCCCGCGCGCAGCACGTGGTCCTGCGCCGAGTTGAACACGCCGAACGGGTCCGACGCCGCCTTGCGCAGGCGCTTCGCCACGCCTTCGACGACGTGCTCTTCCCGGTCCTCGAACAGCCGCAGCTGCCACTCGCGGCGGAAGAAGACGTCCGAGTCGGACCCTTCCGTGAGCGACTCGAGTGCCTTGCGGACCGACGTCCGCTCCAGGAGCGTGTTGACCACCTGATCGGTGAAGAACCGGGCCGTCGCCAGCGGCGAGAGATCTTCGAAGTCCTGCTTGTAGCTGGTCAGCAGGCCCTTCGCGACCAGCTGCAGCAGCACCGTGTTGTCGCCTTCGAACGTCGTGAAGACGTCGGTGTCGGCCTTCAGGCCCGGCAGGATGTTCTCCGCCAGGTAGCCCGCGCCGCCGCAGGCCTCGCGCGCGGCCTGGATCGTCGCCGTCGCGTGCCACGTGTTGAGGGCCTTCAACCCGGCCGCGCGCGACTCCAGCTCGCGCTGCTCCTCCTCCGGCGCCGACGTGTCGATGTCGTGCAGCTTCGACACGAGCTCTTCTTGGGCGAAGTTCAGCGCGTACGTCTTGGCCAGCGCCGGCAGCAGCTTCCGCTGGTGGCCGAGGTAATCGAGGATGACGACCTCGTCGCCGTCCGGCTTCATGAACTGGCGCCGGTGCTCGGCGTAGCGGACGGCCAGGGCCAGCGCGCGCTTGGTCGCGCTCCCCGCGCTGCCGCCGACGCTGACCCGGCCGCGGATCAGCGTGCCCAGCATCGTGAAGAACCGGCGGCTGTCGCTTTCGATCGGGCTCGAGTACGTCCCGTCTTCGGCGACGTCACCGAAGCGGTTCAGCAGGGCTTCGCGCGGGACGCGGACGTTGTCGAACGCCAGCCGTCCATTGTCGACACCGTTGAGCCCGGCCTTCGGCCCGCAATCCTCGATGGACACTCCCGGCATCGGTGTGCCGTCTTCGTCGCGGATCGGGACGAGGAACGCGTGCACGCCGCGCTCCTCGGAGCCGGTGATCAGCTGCGCGAAGACCACCGCCAGCCGGCCGTCGCGGGCGGCGTTGCCGATGTATTCCTTGCGGGCCATCGAATCCGGCGTGTTGATGACGAACCCGCCGTCCACGTAGGTCGCCGTGGTGCGCAGGTGCTGGACGTCGGAACCGTGGCCGTGCTCGGTCATCGCGAAGCAGCCCAGCACGTCGAGGTTCATGATCCCGCGCAGGTAGCGCTCGTGGTGGCGTTCGGTGCCGAGCAGCTGGACGGCGCCGCCGAACAGGCCCCACTGGACGCCGGCCTTCACCATCAGCGACAGGTCGCCGTAACCGAGCAGCTCGAAGGACGTCACCGAGCCGCCGACGTCGCCACCGCCGCCGTAGGCCGGGTCGAAGCCCAGGCCGGGGCGGTCGGTCGCGGCGAGCGCGCGCAGCTGGTCGAGCACCTGGGCGCGGTGCGCCTCGATGCCGAGGTCCACCGGGTCCCGGAACTCGGCGTCGGCCATCTGCGCCCGCACCCCGCGGCGCAGCTCGGCCCAGCGACCGTCGAGGACGGCGGTCAGTGCGTCCGGATCCACCTTCGAGGGCACTTCGGGGACGTCCACGGCTACCTCCGGAAAGGACGAACGGCAGGCTTCCTACTCGTTGGTAGTAAGCCTGCCGCAGCGCGGGCGATCCCGCAGGTTCAGATCGGCTCGCCGTTGATCGTCACATTCGTGAAGCGCGCGTTGTCCACGTACTTCAGCGTGTTCGACGTGTCCGCCACGCCTTCAAACGTGGAGTTCGCCACGGCGAACCCGTGCACGTGGGCGTTCGAGAGCCCGCTGATGTCGAAGGTCTTACCGGCGATCTTCGTGCTCGAGCAGTTGCTGATCGTGAACGGCCCGAACGAGGGGACGAAGCTGCCGGTCTGGCTGTTGTAGGTGGACGTCACGAACACGAAGTTCCGCGCGAAGGTGCCGGACACGCTGTCGAGGTTGATGTTCTCGGAGAACCCGCCACGCAGCGTGTTGGACTTCACGTACAGCGCGAACTTCGTGTCACCCTTCACGGTGAGCCGGTAGGCGTAGACGTTGCGGATCCCGCCGGTCTGCTCGCTGCCGCAGGTGATCGCGCCCCAGTTGCCGTTCATCACGCAGTTCACGACCACGAGGTTCTGGCACGGGACGTTCACCCGGCGCCCGTCCGCGTCGCGGCCGGACTTGATGGCGATGTTGTCGTCGTGCGCGCCCAGACTGCAGTTGGCGATGACGACGTGGTCGCACGACTCCGGGTCGCAGCCGTCGGTGTTGCTGTGCGCGGTGCTCGGGTCGGTGCTGACGCCGTCGACCGTGACGTTGCGGCACAGCGTCGGGTGCAGCTGCCAGAACATGGAGTTCTTCAGCGTGACGCCCTGGATCAGCACGTTCTCGCAGGCGTACGGCTCGACGAACGCCGAGCGCATCGTGTGGCCCGAACCCGGCACCACCCGCTTCTCCGGCGGGATTCCCTTGGCCACCAGGGATTCCAGGTACGCGCGGTCGCTGCCCTTGTTCCACGACGACGTGGCCGCCGCGTCGAGCGTGCCGCTGCCGGTGAGGCCGATGTTCTTCTGCCCGTGTGCGTAGATCATCGGCGAACGGTTGACGCACTCGATGCCTTCGTAGCGCGTCAGGACGTTCGGGAACTTCGCGGCGTCGCCGCTGAACATGAGGACCGCGCCCTTTTCCAGGTGCAGATCGACGTTGCTCTTCAGGTGGACGGCGCCGGTCAGGAAACTGCCGCCGCCGGGCACGATCACGTGGCCGCCGCCGGCCGTGGCGCAGGCGTCGATCGCCTTCCTGATCGCCTCGGTGTTGTCGGTCTTGCCGTCGTTCTTCGCGCCGTAACCGGTGATCGGGAAACTGCGATCGGGAAACACGGGAATCGTCGTGTTCGCGACGATGTCGTTCGCCGCCGGCCACGGGAGCGCCGGTACGTCGATGCGGGGCGCCGCCGAAGCGACCGCCGGGAGCAGCGGCACCGCCGCCACCGCGAGTCCGCCCTTCATCAGCTGCCGCCGGGTGAACCTGCCGTCCATGAACACATCCTTCACGGGAAAGACGGTGCGACGGCGGATCCGCGGCACGGACCGCGGGCACGATGAACTCTAGGCGGGAAAGAGGTGCCGGGTCCAGGCTTGCGCGATCGGCGAACCGGCTGTCATGATCGGGGCATGTCGATTCGAAAGGGCGTGCGCGCCCTCGCGCTTTGAGCGCCCCGCGGCGGCCGGACCGCCGATTCCCTGAATTTTCCGAGTGGCTGAACCACGCCTTCTGCACGGATCCCGCGGATCGTCCCGCGGCCGAAGACGCCATCAGCCGGCTCTACGCCCTGCTGGGCGAGCCACCGCCCCGGTTCGTCTGGGTCGCTTCCCCGAGCGCGGCCGTGCCGCAGCTGCGATCGGTGCCGGACCGGTCCACGGAACCGGTGGAAGCCCGCATGGCGACCCGGGTGGCCGCGCTGCGGAAACGCCGTCGCGCGCTGTCTCCCGATGCGCAGCAGACCATCAAAGACGCCATCGCCGGCCTGATCCGCACCGGCATCCGGGAGTCGCTCGGCCTGTACTGGTACGGCCAGCAGGACGCCTACTGGGTGACGCCGGACTCGGGTGACCCGGAGCTGGAGCTGTGGGCGGCCCTCGTCCGCTCCTGCGGCTGGTGGTGGCCGCGAGACGGCGTCTGCGTCGTCGCCGAACGGCCACTGGCGATCCGCACGGACGGCTCGCGGCTGCACAGCGAGTCCGGGCCTGCGGTGGTCTACCCCGACGGCTGGGGCGTGTACGCCTGGCACGGCACGCGGGTGCCGTCGTGGGTGATCGAAGACCCCACCGCGGACCGGATCAACCGCGAGTTCAACGTCGAGGTGCGCCGCTGCGCCGTCGAGCACCTCGGCTGGACGGCGTACATCGAGCAGGCCGGGCTGCGGATCCTGAGCCGGGCGCCCGATCCCGGCAACCCGGGTTGTGAACTGCAGCTCTACGACCTGCCGCCGCAGAAGTGGCACGCGCCTTCGCGGCTGCTGCTGGCGGTGAACGGCTCGGTGGAGCGCGACGGCACCCGCCGCCGTTACGGGCTGCGCGTGCCCGCCGAATTCGACCATCCCCTCGACGCGGCCGGCTGGTCGTACGGGCTCACCGGAGCCCAGTACGCGTGCCTGCAGCGCCGGACCTGATTTCTCGAGGTGATCACATGTTTCTTGCGGAGTTGCTGGACCGGACCGGACTCGACGTCCTCGACCACCTGGACCGCCAGGTCACCGTGCCGGTGATCGACGGGCTCCAGGCCCAGGGTGACCTGATCGTGCTGCCTCTGGCGTTGCTGGGCTCGGCGCCCACGCGGGGCTCTTGGTGGGACCTGCCGGCGGAAGGGCGCGAACTGGTGCGCGGGGAAGCGGGCAACAACCCGCACACGCTCGTCGCGGACCGCGGGACGTGCCGCATCTTGACGTGGCTGAACGACCCCGAACGGCTGGCCATCGCGGCGTTCCGGAACACGGCCCCGGCGTGGCTGATCCACCCGGAGCACGGGGCGACCGGAATCGCCCCCGGCGCGTGGTTCGTGCGGCGGCAGCGGGAGCTGGGGGCCGGGTTCCGGAAACCGGTGCTGATCGCCGACTGACGCAGTCGTGAGTGGTAAGGCGGGTTCTAACCCGCTTTACCACTCACGACCAGCCGCGGGAGAGTGCCGGGCCGCGGGGTGTTGCCGAGGGGGCAGCACCGCGCGGCCCGGGCCCGGCTCCGGTGGGGAGCGGGAGCGCCGCTTGCGGGAGTGGCGCTCCCGGATGTCAGGAATGAGTCATTCACTGCGCCCCACGCCAGGAATGAGTCATTCCTGGCGCTCAGCTCAGCCCAGGTCCGGGCCCTTCGCGCGCAGGTCGTCGACCTTGGTCATCGCCTCTCGCAGCTCTCCCAGCCAGCTGTCCGCGTGCTGGCCGACCAGCCGCACCGCCCACGCCAGCGCGTCCGAGCGCGACCGGGCCACGCCCGCGTCCACCAGCGTGTCCAGCACCAGGCGTTCCGGCTGGCGCAAGCGCGTCATCACCGGGGCCGAGTGCGTCGTGAACAGCGCCGTCGTGCCGCCCAGCCGCGCGCCCCAGGCCACCTTGCGCTGGTAGCGGTGCTCGGCCTGCCGCGCGATCTCGATGCGCTCGTCGCGCGTCTCCTCGCGGTACCGGCTGATCCGGCCCTCCTCGGCCGCCGCGCGGGCGGCGTCGTCCGGGTACTCCTCCGTCAACGCCGGGAGCTCGCCGACCACGATGATCTCTTCGCGGTCGACCGTGACCTCCGGTGCGCCCGTGAACCAGCCGTCGGGCAGGCGGCCGCCGAACCAGGCCGCCGCGTCGTCCGCCGGTGGTACCTCGGCCTGCTGCCAGCCTCGGCTTCCGCGCCATCCGCGTCCCATGTCGTACCTCCGGGATTACATGATTACATCGCTACCGAAGTTACGCCGAAGACACCGGGGACCGACACCGCGTTCTCCCAGGGCGATCAGAGCTGGGCGGTGAGCTCCTCGGCGGAGGTGACCGGACGGTCGCAGACGTACCCCCGGCACACGTACGCCGCCGGGGCGCCGCCGACCAGCGGGCGGTCGGCCAGCAACGGGACGCCCGGCGCGTCCGGCTCGCCGGCCAGCACGATGCCGCCGCCGTGCACGCCCCGCGCGGCCGCGCGAAGCAGCTCCGGGTCGGCGCCCACGACCGCCACCTGCACCGGGCCGGCCTGCAGCGCTTCGGCCACCGACAGCCAGTGCCCGGCGAACCGCGGCACCCGCCCGGCCAGCACCCCGGCCCGGCGCAGCGCCTGCTCGGCCGCCTCCCGGTAGCGCGCCGCGCTGTCGTACCCCGCGAGCGCGGACGCCGTCAACAGCGCGCCGGCCAGCGCGGACGCTCCCGACGGGCTCGCGTTGTCCCCCGGGTCCGCCGGGCGCTGCACCAGCGTCTCCGCGTCGTCGGCCGTGTCGAAATACGCGCCGGGGACGTCCGGGGACGCGAAGTGCGCCAGCGCCAGGTCGAGCAGCCGGGTCGCTTCGGTGAGCCACTGCGCCTCACCGGTCGCCTGGTGCAGGGCGAGGAACCCGTCGGCGACGCAGGCGTAGTCCTCCAGCACCCCGGCGGACTCGCCGACGACGCCGTCGCGCGAGCTGCGCCGCAGCCGTCCGCCGACGACGTGCACCCGCAGCAGCAACCCGGCCGCCTCGACCGCCCATTCGATCCACTGTGGACGATCCAGGGCCACCCCCGCTTCGGCCAGCGCCGTGATCGCCAGGCCGTTCCACGACGCGATCACCTTGTCGTCCCGGCCCGGCTGGGGTCGCTTCGCGCGCGCCTCCAGGAGCTTGACGCGCAGTGGCTCGGGCAGGTCGCCGAACAGGCGCAACGTCGACGCACCTTCCTCGAAGGTGCCTTCGGGAGTGACGCCGAACAGTTCAGCGGCCGAGTCGTCACCGACCACCTCACGCAGCTGCTCCGGCGTCCAGACGTACGTCAGGCCTTCGACGCCTTCGGTGTCGGCGTCCAGCGAAGACGCGAAGCCACCTTCGGGCGTCCGCAAGCTTTCGAAGAGGAACTCCGCCGTGCCGGTCGCGACCCGCAATGCCGTCGCCGAGCCGGTGCGCCGCCAGAGGTGGGCGTAGAAGCGCAGGAGCAACGCGTTGTCGTACAACATCTTCTCAAAGTGGGGCACGATCCACTCGGCGTCGACGGAGTAGCGCGCGAAGCCGCCGGCCAGCTGGTCGTACAGGCCGCCGCGGGCCATCGCCTCGGCCGTCTTGTCCACCAGGGACAGCGCAACCGAAGAACCCGTGCGTTCGTGGTGGCGCAGCAGGAACTCCAGGACCATCGACGGCGGGAACTTCGGCGCGCGGCCGAACCCGCCGTTGACCGGATCCGCCTCCTGCTGGAGCTTCCCGACCGCGCCGGCGAGCACCGCTTCGTCCACAACGGACTCCTGCAGCGGCCCGGTCTGCTCGGCGAGGTGCGCGACGATCTGCTTCGCGCCGTCCAGCAGCTCGTCCGGCCGCTCCTGCCACGCCTGGACGACGGCGGCGAGCAGCTGCCGGAACGACGGCATCCCCGGCCGCGGCGACGGCGGGTAGTAGGTGCCGCAGTGGAACGGCTCGCCGTCCGGGGTCAGGAAACAGGTCATCGGCCAGCCGCCCTGGCCGGTCATCGCCTGGGTGGCGGCCATGTACACCGCGTCGATGTCCGGCCGCTCCTCGCGGTCGACCTTGATGTTGACGAAGTTCCCGTTCATCAGGGCCGCGGTCCCGGCGTCCTCGAACGACTCGTGCGCCATGACGTGGCACCAGTGGCAGGCGGCGTACCCGACGGAAAGCAGGATCGGCACGTTCCGCCGTTTCGCCTCGGCGAGCGCTTCGGGTCCCCACGGCCACCAGTCGACCGGGTTGTCCGCGTGCTGGAGCAGGTAGGGGCTGGTCGCGCTGGCGAGGCGGTTCATGGTTCCAGGGTCGCACCCGGGAAAACCGGGCGCGCGGTCACCGGCTCCTCGGCCACACTGATCCGGTGCTGCTGACCATCACGACGACCCGGAACCCCGCCACCGACCTGGGCTTTCTCCTGCACAAGCATCCGGAGAAGGCGCAGTCGGTCGCGCTGTCCGCCGGCACCGCGCACGTCTTCTACCCGGTGGCGACGCCGGACCGCTGCACCGCCGCGTTGTTCGTCGAAATCGATCCCGTCGGCCTCGTCCGCGGGGGCGGGACGTCGCTGACGCAGTACGTCAACGACCGCCCGTACGCCGGGGGCTCGTACCTCGCGGTCGCGCTGCGGGCCGCGTTCACGACGGCGCTCGCGGGCCGGTGCGCCGCGCGGCCCGACCTGGTCGAGGAGGCCTTCGACCTGGAGATCCACCTGCCGTCGCTGTCGGCTCGCGGTGGTCCGGAGGTCGTGCACAAGCTGTTCGAGCCGCTCGGCTGGCGCGTTTCGGCGACGCCGATCCCGCTCGACCCGCAGTTCCCGCAGTGGGGCGACAGCCGCTATGTCGACTTGCGGCTCGCCGGCACCCAGCGCGTCGCCGACGCGCTGCGGCACCTGTACGTCCTGCTGCCGGCGCTCGACGGCGACAAGCACTACTGGGTCGGCCAGGACGAGGCCGACAAGCTGCTGCGCGCCGGCGACGGCTGGCTCGCCGGGCACCCCGAACGGACGCTCATCACGAACCGCTACCTGGAGCGGCGCCGCCCGGTCGTCACGTACGCGCTTTCGCGGCTGGCCGAGGCGGACGACGTCCCGGCGGAGGCCGAAGCGCTGGTCACGGAGGTGCCGGACAAGCCGGAGAGCCTCGCGTCGCAGCGTCACGGCAGCGTGCTCGCCGCGCTGCGGGCCGTGGGCGCCCGGCGCGTCTTGGACCTCGGCTGCGGCTCCGGCGCGCTGCTGCGCGTCCTCGAAAAGGAGCGGTCGTTCACCGAACTCGTCGGTGTCGACGTGTCGAGCAGTGCGCTGGACATCGCCGAGAAGCGGCTGAAGGGCAGCGCCCGCGTCACGCTGCGGCAGTCCGCGCTGACCTACGCCG
Source organism: Amycolatopsis plumensis (assembly GCF_042652605.1). NCBI lineage: Bacteria > Bacillati > Actinomycetota > Actinomycetes > Pseudonocardiales > Pseudonocardiaceae > Amycolatopsis > Amycolatopsis plumensis. Next base: position 1,485,243 of record NZ_JBHSJY010000001.1, read on the forward strand.
ACCCGGCGCTGGCCGGGTTCGACGCCGCCGTGCTCATGGAGGTCGTCGAACACGTCGACGCCGACCGGCTCCCCGCACTGGAACACGCGGTGTTCGGGGTCGCGGCGCCGCGCACGGTGCTCGTCACGACGCCCAACGCGGAGTACAACCGGCTGTTCGAGTTCCTGCCGATGGGGCATTTCCGGCACGCCGACCACCGGTTCGAATGGACCCGAGCCGAGTTCCGCGCCTGGGCGGACGGCGTCGCGACCCGGCGCGGCTACGACGTCCGATACCTGCCGATCGGACCGGAGGACCAGGAATCGGGACCGCCGACCCAGATGGCGGTCTTCACCACCCAAAAGGAGGTGGCCGCGTGAAGCTGACCGTCCCCGACATGGCGCTCGTCGTGCTCGTCGGCGCTTCCGGCTCCGGCAAGTCGACGTTCGCGCGCACGCACTTCGCGCCGACGCAGGTGCTCTCCAGCGACTTCTTCCGCGGGCTCGTCGCCGACGACGAGAACGACCAGTCGGCCTCGGCCGACGCCTTCGACGCGCTGCACTACGTCGCGGCGAAGCGGCTCGCGGCCGGCCGGACGACCGTCATCGACGCGACGAACGTCCAGCGCGCTTCCCGGGCGAGCCTGGTGAAGCTCGCGAAGGAGCACGACGTGCTCCCGACGGCGATCGTGCTCGACCTGCCGGTGGCCGTCTGCGCCGCGCGCAACGCGTCGCGCACCGACCGCGACTTCGGCGACCACGTGATCCGGCGGCAGCGCGGTGAGCTGCAACGATCGCTGAAGTCGCTGGAGCGCGAGGGGTTCCGGCGCGTGCACGTGCTGCGGTCCGAGGCCGAAGTGGCCGGGGCGGAGATCGTCGTCGAGCCGCTGCGCAACGACAAGCGCGAGCTGACCGGGCCGTTCGACGTGATCGGCGACGTCCACGGGTGCGCGGCCGAGCTCGAGGAGCTGCTCGCCGAGCTGGGGTACGTCGACGGCGTGCACCCGGACGGGCGGACCGCGGTGTTCGTCGGCGACCTCGTCGACCGCGGCCCGGACACCCCGGGCGTGCTGCGGCGCGTGATGGCGATGGCGGCGTCTGGGAACGCGCTGGTCGTGTGCGGCAACCACGAGCAGAAGCTGGTGCGCGCCCTGCACGGGCGGAAGGTCAACGCCGCGCACGGGCTCGCCGAGTCGCTGGAGCAGCTGGGCGTGGAGAGCGAGGAGTTCCGCCGTCAGGTCCACGAGTTCTGCGACGGGCTCATCGCGCACTACGTCCTCGACGGCGGGAAGCTCGTCGTCGCGCACGCCGGGCTGCCGGAGCGGTACCACGGGCGCGCGTCCGGGCGGGTGCGCAGCATGGCGCTCTACGGCGACACGACCGGCGAGACCGACGAGTACGGCCTGCCGGTGCGGCTGCCGTGGGCGCGCGACTACCGCGGCACCGCGATGGTCCTCTACGGGCACACGCCGACGCTCGAGGCGGAATGGGTCAACAACACCATGTGCCTCGACACCGGCGCCGTGTTCGGCGGGAAGCTGACCGCGCTGCGGTACCCGGAGCGCGAAGTCGTCTCGGTGCCAGCGCACAAGGTCTGGTACGAGCCGGCTCGCCCGCTCGACGCGGCGCGGCCGCTGGGCGGGCGCGAACCGGCGGTGCTGGAGCTGACCGACGTCACCGGGAAGCGGATCGTGCAGACCGCCCACCACGGCCGGGTCGGCGTCTCGGCGGAGCAGTCGGCGGCGGCGCTGGAGGTGATGAGCCGGTTCGCGGTCGACCCGCGGTGGCTCGCGTACCTGCCGCCGACGATGGCGCCGTGTTCGACGTCGGCCCGGGAGGGTTACCTCGAGCACCCGGAGGAGGCGTTCGCCGAGTACCGGGCGGCCGGGGTCGAGGCGGTGCTGTGCGAAGAGAAGCACATGGGCTCGCGAGCCGTCGTGCTCGTCTGCCAGGACGACGAAGTGGCGTACCGCCGCTTCGGCATCCGCGGTGGCGGTGCGGTGTACACGCGGACCGGGCGCCCGTTCTTCTCGCCTGCCCAGAACGCTGCCCTCCTGGCCGACGTGCGCACGGCGGCGGCCGGGCTGTTCGAGGAGCTCGGCTCGGGCTGGCTGCTGCTCGACGCGGAACTGCTGCCGTGGAGCGCGAAAGCCGGTTCGCTGATCGCTTCCCAGTACGCGTCCGTGGGGGCGGCGGCCCAGGCCGTGCTGCCCGCGGCGGTCTCGGCGATGGCCACGGCCGCGGCGCGCGGCATCGACGTCGGCGACCTCCTGGCGAGGACGGCGTCGCGTTCCTCCACAGTGGACTCCTACCGGACGGCGTACCGGCGCTACTGCTGGCCGACGTCCGGCCTCGACGGGGTGCGGCTGGCGCCGTTCCAGCTGCTGGCGTCCGAAGGGAAGGCCTACCACGACCGGCCGCACGCCTGGCACCTCGCTTTGCTGGATCAGTTGCCCGGCTCGCGCTTCCAGCGCACCCGGACGCTGGAGGTGGACCTGCTGGACGAGGCGTCGGTCGCCCGGGGCGTCTCGTGGTGGGAGGACCTGACGGCGGCCGGCGGCGAGGGCATGGTCGTCAAGCCGGCGGCGAACCTGGCCCGCGGGCCGCGCGGGCTGGTCCAGCCCGGGGTGAAGGTGCGCGGGCGCGAGTACCTGCGGATCATCTACGGCCCGGACTACACGCTGCCGGAGAACCTGGAACGGCTGCGCAAGCGCGGGCTCAACCGCAAGCGGATGCTGGCGCTGCGCGAGTACGCGCTGGGCCTGGAGGCCCTGGAGCGGGTGGCGCGGGGTGAGCCGCTGTGGCGGGTGCACGAGTGCGTGTTCGCGGTGCTCGCGCTGGAGTCGGACCCGGTGGACCCGCGGCTGTGAGGCGCCGGGCCGAAATGCAGTGAATGACTCATTCCTGGCATCCGATGTCAGGAATGAGTCATTCACTGCATCCGGGTCAGGCCCACGCCCTGGCTCTCGGCGGCCCACTCGGTGAGGTGCGCCAAGGGACCACTGGCGAAGGACGCCCCCTACGGCGTGAGTTCGTAGACGATCGCGGTCACCGGCCGCCTCCTCCGCGCGGGGACCGCGGCCGGCCGGTCGCTCCCGCTACGATCCCTGACGTGGCGCTCGACCGGTTCGAGGACTTTTCAGGACTTGAGTACCGATTGTCGGACTCGCCCTACGTCGAGGGCGTATATCGGGTGGCGCCGAATGGTGGGCAGGGCAGTTTCGCGCCGGAGCGCGTGGTGTCGGTCGTGAACTCGAACTGGGAGCTGCTGGTGTGGGCGTCGGGCGGCGTCACCACCGTGTCGGTCCGCGGTCCCGAGACCCGGCCCACTGTGGTCCCGTTGGGTGGCGGGCTGGGCAGCACCTTCGGCGTGATCTTCCGGCACGGTGCCTTCCTGCGGATGCTGCCCGTGGGCGGGCTTGTGGACAGCAGCGTGTCGAGCCCGTACACGACGCCGCGCTCCTTCGCGCTGCAGGGCAGCGAGTGGGAGATCCCGACCTACCAGAACGCGGAGACGTTCGTGGAGCGCTTGGTCCGGGCGGGGTTGCTGGTGCGGGACCCGTTGGTGACCGACGTCGTCGCCGGGGAGCGGCCGGTGCTGGTCACACCGCGCTCGGTGCAGCGCCGGGTCGCCGCGGCCACGGGCCTGACGCAGGGCATGATCCGCCAGATCGAGCGGGCGCGGCAGGCCACGATGCTGCTGCGGCAGGGCGTGGCCGCGGCCGAGGTCGTGCATCTGGTCGGGTATCACGACCAGCCACATCTGGCGCGGTCGCTGACCCGGTTCGTCGGCCGGACGACGACCCAGCTGCGGCGGCCGACCACCGGCGAGATGGTGTCGCTGCTGTACAAGACCGAGGTCCAGGTACGGCCGTAGGTTCGAAGTCAGCCGGAAGAGCCGGCCACAAGAACCTAGGAGCACCAGTGGCTTTCACCCAGATCTACGTCAACCTGCCGGTCGCCGACCTGGACGCGAGCACGGCGTTCTACACGGCGCTGGGTGGGGTGCTCAACCCGCAGTTCACCGGCGAGACGTCCGCGCAGGTCGTCCTCGGCGAGGCGGTGACCGTGCAGGTGATGACGCACGAGCAGTTCGGCCGGTTCACCTCGCGGCCGGTCGCCTCCGGTGCGATCGAGTCGATCCTGGCGCTGTCCGCCGAGTCGAAGGAGGACGTCGACCGGCTGGTCGAGGCCGCGGTGAAGGCGGGCGGGTCCGAGCCGCGCCCTGCTCAGGACATGGGCTGGCTGTACAACCGTGCCGTGGACGACCCGGACGGCCACAGCTGGGAACTGCTCTCGTACGACGCGTCGGCGATGCCCGGCACGCCCGGATGACTCGGAACGGTGACGGGCGCGGACGGTGGGTTCACCGCTTTTGGAACACGCCCTAATCGGCCTTGGTGACCGGGAGGTCCTTCACGGGCTTCTCGGTCACCTCCGGCTCGGCCTTCTCGGCGGGCTGCTCCGCCGCGGCCTCTTCGGCCGGCGGGTCGTCGAAGCTGGCCGGGACGCGCTTGAGGTGCTTCGTCATCGAGCGGACCAGGAAGGCCACCGCGATGAGGAAGAGGATCAGCACCAGGAAGCCGACCGGGGAGGACTTGCCGAAGTCCTCCCCCTGCCCGCCGTTGTCGCCGTTGCCCGGCTGCTGCGTCAAGACCAGGGCCGACGCGGTCACCGGAAGGGCCACGCCGGCCGGCAGCGTCAGACTCATGTGTTCACCTTCTCCTCGATGCCTGCGAACAGGTCGTCCTCCGGCAACGTGCTGTCGACCAGCGACTTCACCAGCTCGTACTCCTCGGTCGGCCAGACCTCGCGCTGGATCTCCCGCGGCACGGCGAACCAGCGGCTGGTCGGGTCGATCTGCGTGGCGTGCGCCTTCAGCGCCTCGTCACGCACCTCGAAGTATTCACCGCACTCGACGCGGGTCGTCACCCGCTCCATCACATCGCCCCGCTCGGGGTCCCAGTTGGCCAGCCACTCGGTGTAGGGCGACTCGAGGCCGGCCGCCTTCAGCGCCTCGTCGAACAGGATCATCCGGGCGCGCGAGAAGCCGTGCACGTAGTACAGCTTCAGCGGCTGCCACGGCTCGCCGGCGTCGGGGAAGCGATCGGGGTCCGGGGCCGCGTCCCACGCCGCCATCGACACCTCGTGGGTGCGGATGTGGTCGGGGTGCGGGTAGCCGCCGTTCTCGTCGTAGGTGGTGATCACGTGCGGGCGGAACTCCCGGATCACGCGCACCAGCGCCTCGGCGGACTCCTCCAGCGGCACGACGGCGAACGACCCCTCCGGCACCGGCGGCAGCGGGTCGCCCTCCGGCAGGCCGGAGTCGACGAAGCCCAGCCAGCGCTGGTTCACGCCGAGGATCTTGGCCGCCCTGGCCATCTCCTCGCGGCGGATCTCGGCCATGTTCGCCAGCACCTCGGGGCGGTCCATGGCCGGATTCAGGATGCTGCCGGCCTCGCCCCCGGTGCACGTGACGACCAGCACCTCGTGCCCCTCGGCGGCGTAGCGCGCCATCGTGGCGGCGCCCTTGCTCGACTCGTCGTCCGGGTGCGCGTGCACGGCCATCAGGCGCAGGCGCGGTTTGGCGGTGTTCCTCAACTCGTCGGCGTCCACCATGCTCGGAACGACTCCCCTTCTGCCCTTATTCCGCGACCCACGTGCGGGCCGCCCACCCAGCGGGCGGATACTCGAGGCGTACCCGCACCCCCATTGTCCCCAGGGGTACGACAAGAACGAGCAGGAGGCCCGGGTTGGCAGGCGGACCGGCGAAAACGGCCAGCGCGCCCGCGCTGCCCGAAGGCCGGTACGGCACCGGGCGCGCCACGACGTCCCGGCGCTGGCGGCGCTGGCTCTTCCTGGCCATCGCCCTGCTGGTCAGCGGCCTGATCGCCTGGATCGCGTACGTCAACCTCGGGTCGGCGCCGATCGACGCCGAGCGCATCGCGTTCAGCGCGAAACCGGGCAACGCGATGGAAATCACCATCAACGTCACCCGGGACGACGACAGCAGGCCGGGCGTGTGCGTCGTCCGCGTCCGCGACAAGACCGGCGCCGAGAGCGGCCGCAAAGAGCTCCTGATCCCGGCCGGCGCGAAGTACAGCAGGATGAGCACGACGATCAAGAGCATCGGGGAACCGGTTACTGCAGACGTCTTCGGCTGCTCGTACGACATACCACGCTATCTGTCAACCCCATAGCGGCCAACGGGGTGAACCGCGCGCTCAACGCCCAGGGCGCGGGGAAATAACGGGCGTCGACCTCTCGCGCCGTGATACTCTGACCCCTCAGCACGGTCCGCGACGGGCCGTGTTTTTCCTTTATCTCAGCCACGCGGGCACCTACGCCCGCGTGGGCCGGCTTGAACACGCAAGCCTGGCAGGCCCGACGAGGAGATGGTGACCGTGAGCGACACCAAGGTGACCTGGCTCACCCAGGATGCCTACGACCGGCTCAAGCACGAGCTCGACGAAATGATCGAGAATCGGCCGGTCATCGCCGCGCGCATCAACGACAGCCGCGAAGAGGGTGACCTCAAGGAAAACGGCGGTTACCACGCGGCTCGCGAAGAGCAGGGCCAGGCCGAAGCGCGCATCCGGCACCTGCAGGAGCTGCTGCGCTCGGCCAAGGTCGGCGAGGCGCCCGCCAACGACGGCACCGCCGGCCCCGGCAAGGTGCTCACCGTCCGGTACGAGGGCGACGACGAGGACGAGAAGTTCCTGCTCGCCACCCGCGAAGAGGGCGCCGAGGGCGAACTCGACGTGTACTCCCCGGAGTCGCCGCTGGGCAAGGCCCTGCTCGGCGCCAAGGAGGGCGAGTCCCGCGAGTACGAGCTGCCCAACGGCAAGGTCCAGAAGGTGACGCTCGTCAAGGCGGTTCCGTACACCGACGCCTGACGTCCACGGCTAGCGTGTCCTCCCAGGATCCACATACTGGGAGGACACCGTCGTGAGCACCGAACCGATGTGCCAGGCCTGCGGCATGCAGTACGCCGCGGCCCGCGAGGACTGCCCGATCTGCGAGGACGAACGCCAGTACGTCCCGCAGTCCGGGCAGCAGTGGACGAACCTTTCCGCGCTCCGCTCGAGTGGCACGTACACCCCGCGCGTCGAGGAGCAGGGCCCCGGCCTGACCGGGGTCGGCTCGAACCCGGAGTTCGCGATCGGCCAGCGGGCCCTGCTGGTGCGGGCCCGCTCGGGCAACTTCCTCTGGGACTGCGCGGCCTACCTCGACGACGCGCTGGTGGCGCAGGTCGAGGAGCTGGGCGGGATCACCGGCATCGCGATCAGCCACCCGCACTACTACACGACGATGGTGGAGTGGGCGCGCGCCTTCGACGTGCCGGTCTACCTGCACGAAGCCGACCAGCAGTGGATCGGCAGGCCCGACCCGGCGGTGAAGCTGTGGTCCGGCACCACCCTCGACGTCGCGGACGACCTGCGGCTGATCAACCTCGGGGTGCACTTCGACGGCGGCACGGTGCTGCACTGGCCGGACGGCGAAAACGGGCAGGGCGCGCTCCTGACCGGCGACATCGTGCAGGTGATCCCGGACCGCACGCACGTGGGCTTCATGTACAGCTACCCGAACCTGATCCCGGAGCGGCCGAGCGTCGTCCGCCGCGCGGCGGAGCTGCTGGCGGGGTACCGGTTCGAGGCGATCTACGGGGCCTGGTGGGACGCGATCGTGCGGACCGACGGCTTCGAGGTCGTCCAGCGCTCGGCCGAGCGCTACCTGGCCCACGTGGCCTACCAAGCCTGAGCTGAGGGCGCGCCTGCGATGCAGTGAATGACTCATTCCTGGCGTCGGACGCCAGGAATGAGTCATTCACTGCGTTCGGGCGGTGCGTTCGAGGAGGGGACGGACCCGCGGCGGCACCGGCGTGGACAACGCGATCGACGTCGACGTCCGCAGCACGTCCGGGACGCCGACCACCTCGTCGATCACCCGCTGCAGGTCGTCGTTGCCCCGTGCCACCATGCGGACGAACAGGTCGCCCTGGCCGGTGGTCGCGTGCACCTCGCACACCTCGTCGATCGCGGCGAGGGCCTCCGCCACCTCGGCGCGGCGGCCCTGCGCGATCTCGAGCACCGCGAACGCCGTGAGGCCGTAGCCCATCGCCGCCAGGTCGAGCTCCGGCGGGAAGCCGCCGAGGATGCCGCGCTCGGTCAGGCGGTCGAGGCGCGCCTGGACCGTTCCGCGCGCCACCCCGAGCCGGCGCGCGCACTCCAGCACCCCCAGACGCGGCGAGTCCGTGAGCAGCAACAGCAGTCGCGCATCCAGCGCATCGAGGTTCTCCGCCATGCGCAGATTGTCCATCATGACCGCCGATCTCCGGCACGCACCGGTCAGATTGTCCAGCAAAATCAGAGACCATTGCGCATCTTGCCTCGCAAGGATGATCCTTCGAGGTATGACCCAGACTGCCGAACCCCAGGGTGCCCTCGACGACGTCAGCTACGACCAGCTGCGTCAGCTGGTCGGGCTCGTCGACCACGACGCCTCGACCGACCCGTTCCCGGTCAAGGCCATGGACGCGGTGGTGTTCATCGCCGGCAACGCCACCCAGACCGCCTGGTACTACCAGATCGCGTTCGGGATGCAGCTCGTCGCCTACTCCGGTCCCGAGACCGGCGTCTACGACCGCAAGAGCTACGTCCTCAAGTCCGGCTCGGCCCGGTTCGTCATCACCGGCGGCGTGAAGCCGGACTCGCCGCTGCTGGACCACCACCGCAAGCACGGCGACGGCGTCATCGACCTGGCGCTGGAGACCACCGACGTCGACAAGTGCATCGAGCACGCGCGCGCCCAGGGCGCGACCATCCTCGAGGAGCCGCACGACGTCTCCGACGAGCACGGCACCGTCCGTGTCGCCGCGATCGCGACCTACGGCGAGACCCGCCACTCCCTGGTCGACCGGTCGCGCTACAACGGCGTCTACCTGCCCGGCTACGAGCCGCGCGAAAGCACGGTCAAGCGGCCCGAAGGCGCGCCGAAGCGGCTGTTCCAGGCCGTCGACCACTGCGTCGGCAACGTCGAGCTCGGCAAGATGGACTACTGGGTCGACTGGTACCACCGCGTCATGGGCTTCGTGAACATGGCGGAGTTCGTCGGCGACGACATCGCGACCGAGTACTCGGCACTGATGAGCAAGGTCGTCTCGAACGGCAACCACCGGGTCAAGTTCCCGCTGAACGAGCCGGCCGTGGCGAAGAAGAAGTCGCAGATCGACGAGTACCTCGAGTTCTACGACGGTGCCGGCTGCCAGCACATCGCGCTGGCCACCAACGACATCATCGCCACGGTCACGGCGATGCGCGCCGCGGGCGTCGAGTTCCTCGACACCCCGGACTCCTACTACGACGACCCCGAGCTGCGCGCCCGGATCGGCAACGTCCGCGTGCCGATCGAGACGCTCAAGGAGCACAGCATCCTGGTCGACCGCGACGAGGACGGCTACCTGCTGCAGATCTTCACGAAGCCAATCGGTGACCGCCCGACCGTGTTCTACGAGCTGATCGAGCGCCACGGCTCGCTCGGCTTCGGCAAGGGCAACTTCAAGGCCCTGTTCGAGGCGATCGAGCGGGAGCAGGAGCGCCGAGGCAACCTCTGACACATTTCGGCGGAGGCCACGATAGGGGACCCCGGGGTCCCCTATCGTGGCCTTTGCCGTGAACCGGGAACCGACGGCGTCCCGGCTCCGTCTGTGTGAGTGGAGGGAAGGGGGCCGGATGCCGGACAGCATCGACGCCAGCGACGCGATGATCGACAACTGGACCAAGCGGCTCGAGGAGAACGCCGCCCGGTACCAGGCGCTGGCCGATCGCATGCAGGGCCAGACGGTCACCGAGCGGTCGAAGGACGGCACCGTTCAGGTGACCGTCGATTCGCGTGGGCTGCTGAAGAACCTCGTCATCGCCGAGACCGCGGCGGGTAAGCGGATGGCGGAGGTGTCGGCGCAGGTGATGCAGCTGGTCCAGCGCGCGCAGGCGCGGATTCCCGAGCTGCTGCAGCAGGCGATGACCGAGACGACCGGCACCGGCGACCAGGCCGCGGCGGAGATCGTCCGCGAGGCGCAGAGCACCTTCCCCGCGCCGCCGCCGGAGCCCGAGCCCGCGTTCCCGGAGCCCGACCGCGTCCGCCGGTTCCTGCCCGAGGACACCGAGGAGCCACCGCGCACCCCGCCGCCGGCGCCACCAGCGCCACCGCAGCAGCCGCAGCCACCGCGGCGCCGCCGTCCGGCCGACGATGACGACGACGACTTCGGCGGGCCGATTCTTTCCTGAGGGGGAAACCGATGACGGACGTGGAACTCAGCACCGACCTCACGGCGCACGCGAAGCAGCTCGACACGATCGGTGACGGGCTGCAGCAGGCCGTCGACGCGGCGAACCAGGTGAGCATGCCGACCGACGCGTACGGCATCCTCTGCCAGCCGTTCCGGATGCTGCTGGACCCGGTGGAGCAGTACGGCATCGACGCGCTGAAGGACGCCGTGCAGGCGATGACCGCGGTGTCGGGCAAGGTGCGCGAGGCCGCGGCGGCCTACCGCAGCTACGAAACCGGGGTCGCCGACGACCTGAACAAGTCCGCGGGCGGTGCGTGATGCCGGAGGGGAACCCGCTCGTCGCCGACGCCAAGAAGGACCCGGACGGGCCCGGCGCGTTCACCGCCGGCAACGGCGACTACGGCTGGGCCGGCGGCATCGGCATCGCCGAGTCTTCGATGGACGCGTTCAACGGCATCAAGGACGGCGACTGGGTTTCCGGTGGCCTCGGCATGCTGTCGCTGGCCGGCGAGATCGCCGGGGCGGCGATCGACCCGTTCGGGTACCTGATGTCGTCGGTGGCGTCGTTCCTGATGGAGCACGTGCAGCCGTTGAAGGACATGCTGGATTCGGTCGCGGGCAACCCGCCGGTGATCCAGTCCTATGCGGACACCTGGGGCAACGTCTCGAAGGCGCTCGGCGAGCGCAAGACGGACTTCGACAACGCGGTCAAGAACGGCACGACGGGCTGGACAGGGGCGGGCGCGGACGCGTACCGCGCCTTCGCCGCCGAGCATTCGGACGCGCTGGCGGGCGCGGCGACGGTGGCCGGCGCGATCAGCACGGTCACGATGATCATGGGCCAGATCGTCTCGTTCGTGCGGGAAACCGTGCGGCAGCTGATCGCCGACCTGGTCGGCAAGCTGATCTCGTGGGTGATGGAGGAGGTCTTCTCCCTCGGCTTCGGCACGCCGGTCGTCGTCGCGCAGGCGTCGGCGGCGATCGCCGAGTGGGGCAAGAAGATCGCCGGGCTGCTCAAGAAGCTGACCGACTCGATCCGCCGCGTGTCGCCGCTGCTGTCGAAGCTGGTGGACATCTTCGAGAAGATCGCCAAGGTCTTCGGGAAGGTGCTGGGCAAGGTCAGCGGGCTCGACGGGCTGAAGGTCAAGGAAGGCGGCTTCGTCCGGAAGATCCCCAAGGGCGAGGGCGGCGGAGTCCACACCCGCGCCCACGGCGGAGACGGCGAGGGATCGCACGGCTCCGACGGCGCTGACGGGGACGCGCCGAGTTCCGGATCGGGCCGGGATGGGGACAGGTCGCCGGACAGCAGCCCGTCGGCGGCGCGCTCGGGTGACGGCACCCCGAGCACCCGCACCGGAGAAAGCGCCCCTTCCCAAGCCGGCGACGGTTCTCCTTCGCACGCGGGCGAATCCGGCCCTTCGGGGACTCGCGCGGGCGACGACACGCCTTCGCATGCGGGCGACAACAGCCCCTCGCCGACGCGCTCTGGCGAATCCGGCCCGTCGCCGACTCGCGCCGGGGACAACGCCCCCTCGCACGCGGGCGACAACAGTCCCTCACCCACCCGCGCCGGAGACTCCAGCCCCTCGCCGACCCACGCGGGCGACAACAGCCCTTCCCACGCAGGCGACAACAGTCCCTCGGCGACTCGCGCCGGGGACAACAGCGCTTCCCACTCAGGCGACTCCAGCCCCACACCCACACGCGCCGGGGACAACACCCCCTCGCACGCAGGGGACAACAGTCCCTCACCCACCCGCGCCGGAGACTCCAGCCCCTCGCCGACCCACGCGGGCGACAACAGCCCTTCCCACGCAGGCGACAACAGTCCCTCGGCGACTCGCGCCGGGGACAACAGCGCTTCCCACTCAGGCGACTCCAGCCCCACACCCACACGCGCCGGGGACAACACCCCCTCGCACGCAGGGGACAACAGTCCCTCACCCACCCGCGCCGGAGACTCCAGCCCCTCGCCGACCCACGCGGGCGACAACAGCCCTTCCCACGCAGGCGACAACAGTCCCTCGGCGACTCGCGCCGGGGACAACAGCGCTTCCCACGCAGGCGACTCCAGCCCCACACCCACACGCGCAGGCGACTCCAGCCCCACACCCACCCGCGCCGGGGACAACACCCCTTCGCACGCAGGCGACTCCAGCCCCTCACCGACCCGCGCCGGTGATGGTGGTGCGGCGCCGTCCGCGCACAGTGGGTCGCCGAGTCGTGCCGATGGGGGAAGTCCCGCGCGGTCCGATGGTTCCGGCTCGCACTCGGGTGGCGATACCCCGAGCAGCGCCGCACCTGCGCGGGCCGATGGCTCGACCTCGGCCAGCGGTACCGCGCCCACCGCTCCGCGCACCGGTGAGCCCGGCACCGTCCCTTCTCCGCGAGGCGGGGATGGCGCCTCTTCACCCGGACTCCCGCCGCAGGGTGGTGCTCCGATGATGGGTGGCGGCGGCATGCCGCCCGGGGGTGGTGGCGGCCTCGGCGGCTCCCCGCGCACCGGCGGGGGCGGCTGGACCGGGACCCCCGGCAGCCCGGGCGCGCACGTCGACGCCCCCGGACGGCCCCGCACCGGCGGCGACGTGCCCGGCAGCCGCCCACGCACGCCGGACGCTCCGGCGCCCGCCGCCCGGGGCTTCGGGCCCGGTACCCACGGTCCCGACACCCGGGCCGGGACGCATGCGCCGGGCACCCGGCCCGGCGGCCCCCACGGCCCCGACGGCGGCGCCCCGGGCCACCGCCCCCACGAAACCAGCCCCCACGAGAACAGTCCGCACGGAAACCGCCCGCGCGAGAACCGCCCGCACGAAACCGGCCCCCACGGAAACCGCCCGCGCGAAAACGGCCCGCACGAAACCGGCCCCCACGGAAACCGCCCGCACGAGAACCGCCCCCACGAGACCGGCCCCCACGACGGCCCCGCCCACCACGACCCGGACGGCACCCCGCACCACGGCGAGCCGCTCGGTCCGGACGAGGTCAACGCGCGGCACGCCGAAAGCACGCCGTCGGGCAGCTCGTACCACGCCGGTGATCCGGAGATGGGTGACCTGCCGCACCGCGTCCACCCGGACCCGGACGGCCGCTACACCGTCGACGTGCACGTCACCCCGGATGGCCACGCCCGGATCGGCGACCGGCTGTACACCCCCGAAGAATTCGCGGACATCCTGCGCCGCAACGGCGACTACGACGGCCGCCCGATTCGGCTGATCGGCTGCGACGCGAGCTCGAACGACTTCGCGCATCGGCTCTCGCGCGAGCTCGACACCGAGGTCATGGCCCCGACGCGACCGGCGTGGACCGACTCGCACGGCCGCGTCTTCTCGTCCGACTACGAAATCGGCCCGGACGGCCGGATGCGGCCGCGCATCCCGCCGGACGGCGAGTGGAACACCCACCACCCGGACGGCTCGGTGCACCGAGCCGGCGAAGACGGCTTCGCGCCGGACACCCACCACGGTGACCCGCACGACGTCGACGCCGACAGCGCCCGCCACCGTGGCGACGGCGACGAGGACGGTTCGCCCTCCCATGCCGACGACGACGAAGAAGAACTCTTCGACAGCAGCGCCTGGGACCCCCACGAAGTCCCTCGCTCCGACCCGACGTACGACGACAGGTTCGTCGACTACGACCGGCCGGGACGCGAGCACCCGCACGATTCGCCGGACAACCCGTACCACCGGCCGCCCGAGTCACCGCAGACGATCGAGTCCGGCCCACGCAGGCGGGACCGCACCGAGCCGGGCGACTTCTCGACGCCGGTGCCGACCCACCCCCGCGTGCTGGCCGGCGTCGAGCTGACGCCGAACACCGAATACCACGTGGTCAACCGGACGCGGGCCGGCGACATCGCGTCCGAGACGCGCTTCTACACCGACGCCGAGGGAAAGATCAAGTGGGTGGAGTTGACGCCCGGCGGCGGCCGGACGCCGGAGGGCGTCAAACTGCCGGCGAACCCGGACTTCAACTACCCGCTGCTGCCCGACTGCCAGTACCGCGTCGACAACTTCAACGACCCGTCGAAGAAGCTCGACTACCAGACGGACAGCCGTGGCCAGACCGTCGACACCACCGCGCAACCGGAGTACGGGAAGTCGGACGAGGACTTCCGCGACGCCGGCGGCAAGTACACCGGTCAGGGCCGGGCCGGGCACGAAGGGCAGAACGCCTACCGGAACCACCCCGAGCACGGCGAAGTCCGGTGGGCGGGAGGTCACCTCGTCTCCACCGAGGGCGGCGGCGCGCCGGGCTACGGCAACATGCACGGGCAGATGGCCGCCTCCAACAGCGGGCACGCGCGGGACGGCTGGGAACCCGCCGAAACCTGGCGACGCCAAGAGGAACAGCTCGCCGCCTACCACAACCCGCCCGACCGGGTGGTCGAGCTGCTGCAGGTGCACACGCCCCGGCGGGCCGACGGTCTGTCCGAAGAGGACGTCATGCGGTGGCGGGTCACCGAGGTCGACCCGGAGACGGGTGAGCGGGTTTCCCGGGTCTACGAGCGGGTGTTCGTCAACGTGCCGGAGAAGATCGATCCCAACGCGACAGTGAGGCGCTATGGCGAGCCCTGATGAGCTGATCCCGGCGATCTTCGATGCCGTCGAGCGGGTGCTGCCGCCGCAGTGGCGGCGCGTGACGTTCCGGGTCTGGGCGACGGTCGTCGCGTACCAGACCGAGCTGACGGTCGTCATGGCCGACGGCAGCTCGCCCGAAGTCGCGCCACCCGCGGTGACGAACCTGCTCGCCGCGTTGCGGGAGGCGATGTACCAGCCGGGGCGCGGCACCTGGTTCTCCGCGGCCTTCCTGCTGCGCGCGGGCGAAGAGCCGGAGGCCACGTTCAACTACGACCAGGACCCGCGGTGGTTCCCGGAACTTCCCCCGGTGGCGTTCGCGCGCGACCTCGCCGCGTTCCCGCGCTCGGACGAGCGGATTCCGGACTGGCTGCGCCGGGCGCTCGCCGACGCGGCGGCCATGGCACCTGCCCCGGAAGACCAGGGTCGGATCGAAGAAAACCGCGCACCGGCAAGCAAAACGGAGGACCGGACAGCATGACGCTGAGCCCCATCGAGCAAAGCGAGATCCTGGGGGAGATCGCGAAAACGCTCATGAACGCGGCGCCGCCGAACTGGGAACGGCTGACCTTCGAATTCATGTCCATCGGCAAGCGCGCCGGCGTCGGCTTGGGTGCGACACTGGACAACGACACCCACCAGCAGGTGCCGGTGCCGCGGGAACTGTCGAAGCCGCTTTCGAAGCTGCGACGCGGGATGTACGCCGAGGGCCTCGGCACGTGGTACTCGATGGACATGGTGATCGACCGGCCCGACCGGTACCGCGTGCACTTCAACCGGGACGACGAGCCGCCGTTCCAGGCACCGCCGGCGCCGGACGAGTACGCCCTGGACCAGGAGCGCTTCCCGCGCACGCCGGAAAACATGCCGGACTGGTTCCGGGCGAAGCTGCCTTCGTGAGCCGGCCCGACCGGAGGGGATGAACCGTGAGCCAGCCGCCGGGGCCGTTGCGCCCGGACCAGCAGCAGGAACTCGTCCGCCGGATCGGGGCGGTGCTGACGTCGCCGCTGCCGCCCGGGTGGCGGCAGCTGCGGATCGAATACCGCGCCGCCGGACGGCACGTCGAAACCGACCTGCTGGTGACCGGGCCGGACGGGGTGCCCCGGCCCGCGCAGCCGCACCCGGAGGCGGTCCGGCTGCTCGGGGTGCTGCGGTCGGGCATGTACCGGCCCGGCTTCGGCACGTGGCTGGGCGCGATCCTCGTGTTCGAGCCCGCGCAGCCGCCCGACGCCGACTTCGTACGGCCCGACCTCGAACCGCCGTTCCGGCAGCAGCCGCCGCCGATCGGGTTCCAGGACGAGCTGCGGTTCTTCCCGCGCGCCGACGAGCACATCCCGGCCTGGCTGCGCGAGCGCGCCGGGCTGACCCCGCCGCCCGCCGACGGCGAGGTGCGCACCCCGCGGATCCACGACGGCCTCGACGCGGCGGGCAAGCCGCTGATCCGGCGCGCGCCGCTGCTCCCGGCGGAAGCCGAGCGGGTGCTCGCCTACCTCGACGCGGCGCCGGTCATCCTGGCCTCGCGCAGCAACGGCCCGGACGCGTTCGCGCCGGACCGCGTCGACGCGGTGCCGATGAACTTCCGCACCGACGGCACCTGGGCGTGGCCCGGCGCGGTGGCGTACTACCTGCGCGAGCACGGGGTGCCGCCGGACCCGGACCTGGTCGCCCACATCCGGGCCCGCCGCTTCACCGCGCCGTCGGAGGTCCCCGAGCCCGCCAAGGACCTGGCCCTGGCGGCCATCACCGGGGAAACCCCCGAACCGCGTCAAACCACGGTGTAACCCGCGTTGCTCAGCGCGACCTCGACCTCTTTGCAGTGCTCGGGACCGCGGGTCTCCAGCGCCAGCACGACGTCGGCCTCGCCGAGGTCGAGGCTGCCGGAGATGCGCGAATGCTCGACGTCGAGCACGTTCGCGCCCAGCTCGCTGACGCACGACAGCACGCCGACCAGCGAACCGGGCCGGTCCGGGACCCGCAGCCGCAGGTGCAGGTAGCGGCCGCCCGCCGTCATGCCGTGCTGGATGATCTGCAGCAGGAGCACCGGGTCGACGTTGCCGCCGGAGAGGACGGCCACCACCGGGGCCTCGAAGATCCCGGGGTGCTGCAGCAGCGCGGCGACCGTCGCCGCGCCGGCCGGCTCGACCACCAGCTTCCGCCGCTCCAGGCAGAGCAGCACGGCGCGGGAGAGGAACTGCTCGGACACCGTCACGACGTCGTCGACCAGCGACTCGACGTGGGCGAAGCTGACCGGGCCGGGTTCGCCGACCGCGATCCCGTCGGCCATGGTCGAGGTCGTGCTCAGCCGCACCGGCGCGCCCGCGGCCAGCGACGGCGGGTACGCCGCGGCCTCCTCGGCCTGGACGCCGACGACCCGGACGTCCGGGCGCAGCGCCTTCACCGCCGACGCGACCCCGCCGACCAGGCCACCGCCGCCGGTGGCGACCAGGATGGTCTTCACGCCCGGCACCTGCTCGAGGATCTCCAGGCCCACCGTGCCCTGGCCGGCGATGACGTCCGGGTGGTCGAAGGGGTGGATGAACACCGCGCCCGTCCGCTCGCCGAACTCGATCGCGGCGCGGAGCGTCTCCTCCAGGAGGGCGCCGTGCAGGTGGACGTCGGCGCCGTAGCCGCGGGTGGCGGCCAGCTTCGGCAGGGGAGCACGCAGCGGCATGAAGACGGTCGACTTGGCGCCGAGCAGCGACGACGCCAGCGCGACGCCCTGCGCGTGGTTGCCGGCGCTGGCCGCGACGACGCCCCGCTCGCGTTCGGCCTCGGTCAGGCCGTGGATGCGCGTGTAGGCGCCGCGGATCTTGAACGACCCCGTCCGCTGCAGGTTTTCGCACTTCAGGTGCACCGGACCGCCGTGGAGCCGGCGCAGGTCGCGCGCGTGCTCCATCGGCGTCACCCGGGTCACTCCCTTTAAGAGTTCCCGGGCGGCCTGGATCCGCTCGAGGGTGACGAGTTCCATGCGCCGGACTATGCCACTCAGGAACTCCACAGGTTGACCGGACCGGGAGCCGGGTACCCTGGGTCGCGTCAACACGCGGTAAACGAGGAGCAAGCATGGCAGCGGGGAACGACGCGGACACGGCCCGGCGGGCTCGCGCCACCCGTTCCGCAGGCCTGCTCCCGCTCGTGCTCGGGGTCGCCTCGGCGGCCGCGCTGACGGGAGCTGCGTTCTTCACCGTGGACAGCGCCTCGTGCGGCGCCCCGGCCCAGTACATCCGCCACGACAGCCACGTCGAGCTGGTCGGCGGCTGCGTCGACGGCGCGAAGCTCCCGGCCACCGGCACGCCGCCGGCCGGCGGCGTCGTGCACGGCAACTACAACCCCTGACCAGGCGGGTTACCCCCGTGTGCCCGGGGAACACGAAAGTGCCTTCTTCCGCGGAGCGCTCCCGTTCCCGATGATCATCGGGTGACCACTGTTTACGAGCCGGGCCGCGGCCCCGGACCCGCCAACCCCAACGAAGAAGCGTCGAGCCGGCTGCTGGCTGCCCACAGCCTGGGCGCACTGGCCACGGTCAACCGCGGCGGCTTCCCGCACCTGTCCACGGTCGCCTACGCCTGGGACCCGGGCGAGCGCGTGGTGCGGATCGGGTCCACGGCGGGCCGCGCGAAGGTCCGGCAACTGGCCCGTGACCCGCACGCGTCGCTTTACGTCAGCAGCGACGATCACCTGGCCTTCGCCGTCGCGGAGGGCGCGGCCGAGGTGTCGCCGGTCAGTTCGGTGCCCGGCGACGAGACCGGCCGCGCCCTGCTCGCCATGCAGGCGCCGTTCACCGACCCCGGCGACGAAGCCGCGTTCCTGCGGAACATGGTCGAAGACCGCCGCGTGGTGATCACGCTCCGGGTGGAGCGCCTGTACGGCGGCGGTCTCGACGTGCGCTGAAGATCAGCCGAGGGCGGCCAGGAGGTCGGCCACCAGGTCGCGGCCGTCCTCGATGCCGACCGAGAGGCGCAGCAGGTCGGCCGGGACCTGGAGGGTCGAACCCGCCGTGCTGGCGTGGGTCATCTTGCCCGGGTGCTCGATCAGCGACTCGATGCCACCGAGCGACTCGGCGAGGATGAACAGCTTCGTGCGCGAAGCCACCTCGAGCGCGGCCTGCTCGCCGTCCACGTGGCTGAAGGACACCATCCCGCCGAAGCGGCGCATCTGCTTCGCCGCCGTCTCGTGACCCGGGTGCTCCGGCAGGCCCGGGTAGTAGACCTTCGCCACCTTCGGGTGCTTGACCAGCGCCTGGACGATCTTTTCGGCGTTGTCGCTGTGCCGCTCCATGCGCAGGGCGAGGGTCTTGATGCCGCGCAGGGTCAGCCAGGCGTCGAACGGCCCGGGCACCGCGCCCGCGGCGTTGCGCAGGTAGAAGAACTGCTCGCGCAGCTCGTCTTCGTTCGTGATGATCGCGCCGCCGACGACGTCGGAGTGGCCGCCGAGGTACTTGGTCGTCGAGTGCAGGACGATGTCCGCGCCCAGCGCCAGCGGGTTCTGGAGGTACGGCGTCGCGAAGGTGTTGTCGACCACCAAGCGGGCGCCGGCGTCGTGCGCGACCCCGGCCAGCGCCGCGATGTCCGCGATGCCGAGCATCGGGTTGGTCGGCGACTCGCACCAGATCAGCTTGGTCTCGGGCCGGATCGCGGCCCGCACCTCGTCGAGGTTCGCCAGGTCCGCGACGGTGTGCTCGACGCCCCACAGGCTGAGCACCTTGTCGATCAGGCGGAACGTGCCGCCGTAGGCGTCGTTGCCGAGCACGAGGTGGTCACCGGGGCGGAGGGTACTGCGCAGCACCACGTCGGAGGCGGCCATGCCGGAGGCGAAGGCCAGCGCGTGCCGGCCGCCTTCCAGCGAGGCCAGCGCCTCCTCCAGCGCCGACCGGGTCGGGTTCGCGGTGCGCGAGTACTCGTAGTCGCCCTCGCGGGTCCCGCCCACGCCGTCCTGCGCGTAGGTCGAGGTCTGGTAGATCGGCACGATCACCGCGCCAGTGCGGGGGTCGGGCTTCTGACCAGCGTGGATCGCGCGGGTCTCGAAGCCGAGTTCGGAGTAGTCGTCCACCATCGGTTCAGCGTACGGGCCACCTCCGACATTCCCGTCAGGTGGGACAGGTCTCAACGCCGCGTCCAGCCGCGGGTGGCCGGCAGGGCCGCGAGCACCAGCAGGGCCACGAACGGCGCCGCGACGACGATCGAGCGCAGGACCGGCGCATCGATCCCCGTGGGGCCGCCGACGAAGAACGCGACGCGCTGGGAGCGGAGCACCAGGTCGACGATCGGCGCGACCAGCGCTAGAACCGCCGTGACCAGGCACAGCACCCGGCCCGCGGCCGCCCGCGCGAGCAGCGACACCCCGCCGAGCAGGAGCAGCAAGCCGATGACCGCGTCCGCGATCTGGCCGGGGATCAGGAAGTCCGCCTGGTGGTATCCGAGGACGAGGGGCACCCAGAAGACGCCCAGCAGGAACCACAGCCCGCCGAGCACGGCGAGCACGCCGGCGGCGATCGCCGGTCCCGCCCGGGGCGGGGTCAGGACCGCCACTCACCAGCTCCGGGACGAGTAGGCGCCCTGGCCGGACAGCACCGGGACCACCGACGTGCGGTAACGCAGGTAGCGGAACGTCGGGGGCAGGAACGCCAGCACCAGCACGAGCACCGCCAGCGCGGCCAGGCCGACGCGGTCGGCCATCGCGAAACCGCCGTGGGTGAACATCGCGTCGACGAAGCGGGCCAGGGGGACCCCGACCGACATCGGCTCGATGAGCAGCGCTCCGATGGCCAGCAGCGCGCCCAGGCCGAGCAGGACCGCTCCCGCCGTCGCGCGGAAGAGCGTCGCCAGCGAGCCGAGGAGCAGCACCAGCCCGGCGACGACGTAGGCGGCGAGGTCCACCAGCACCCAGACGGGCAGCGCGCCGAGGCTGAATTCGGCCGGCATGTCGAGGAACGTCTTGACCGGCACATATCCCGCGGCGATCGCGGCCGGAAAACCGAGCACGCCGGCGAGGACCGCCGTTACTCCGGATGGCCGAGCCGATGAATACGAATGCGAATGCGACACCGGGTTTCGGTGCGGACCGGTCACTTCTCCCCCATCAGCCGAGCGCTGGACGACGGCGCTCACCCTAGTCGGAATCGGGGGAATCAGTCCGGAATGAGAACGGAATTCGGCCGGACGGCGGAACCCAAGATCATTTCCGTGCGGTAGTGGCAGAAATGCGGTCACACGATTACAGGCGGTGGTGCCACTCGCCCGTTGTCCTTTTCGGACAATTTCGGGGCCGGAAAAGGGGCGTGCCCCGGAGCCGGTTCGGCTCCGGGGCACGCTGTGCTCGTGCTAGCTCACCACTGCTGCTGGGGCGGCTGACCGGGCTGGCCCGGCTGGCCGAACCCGCCGCTCGGCGGGCCCTGCTGCCCCGGCGGCTGGCCCCAGCCCTGCGGCGGCTGACCAGGCTGACCCGGCTGACCGTGCTGGCCGTGCTGCCCCGGCTGTCCGTAGCCACCGGGCTGCCCCGGCTGGCCGTACCCGCCCGGCTGGCCCGGCTGCGGGAAGCCCCCGCTCGACGGCTGCGGGAACCCGCCGCTGGACGGGTTGGGCCCGCCCGGCTGGCCGTAGCCGCCGCCCGGCTGGCCGTAGCCCTGCGGCGGCTGACCAGGCTGACCCGGCTGACCAGGCTGACCGTGCTGACCCGGCTGGCCGTAGCCGCCCGGCTGTGGCTGGCCGAACCCACCCGGCTGGCCGAAGCCGCCCGGCTGCTGCTGCGGGCCGCCGAAGCCCGGGGGCGGTCCGCCGAAGCCCTGCGGCCCGCCCGGCGCGGCACTGCCGTCGCCGAGGCCGACGAACTGCCGGGTCGCCGGGATGAGCCCGAGGACACCGACGACGAGGATGACGATGCCGAAGATCAGCGGCGGGAGGCCGAGACCGAACGTGTCGCGCTCGGAGGAGGACGCCCGCTGGAGCGTCGCGGCGTTCGGCGTCATCCCGATCTTGAGCAGCAGGGCGAACAGCGTGAGCACCGCGCCACCCGCGACGACCGCGATCGGGACGAACTTGCGGATCCCGCCCAGCTTTCCCACCAGCGCCAGCCCGATCCCGCCGGCCAGCGAGATCAGCGAGCCCAGCAGGATCATGATGACGTAGAACCAGACCAGGCCCGGCCCGATGAGCCCGGCCGAGTCCAGCAGGCGGTCGATCGCCGCCTGGTCGGGCGCGCCGTCGAAGAACGACGAATAGTCGCTCGCGTCACTCATGTAGCCGAACGAGATGATCAGCGTGACCAGCGCCAGCAGGGCGACCAGGCCACCGGCGATGTAGCCGAAGAGGCCGTTGCCCCCGGCCGACGGGCCGCCGAACGGCTGCTGCGGCCCGCCGAAGCCGGGCTGCTGCGGGCCACCGAACCCGGGGGCGCCGAACCCCTGCGGCGGCTGGCCGAAGCCCGGCTGCTGGCCGAAGCCACCGGGCTGCTGCCCGAACCCGCCCGGCTGCTGGCCGTACCCGCCGGGCTGCTGACCGAAGGCCGCGGCCGGGTTGTCGGCCGCGCTCGGCGGCGGGGTGTACGGGATGGCGGGCGGCTGGGAGCCCGGGGGCACCAGCTGCGTCGAGTCCGCGACCGGGGCGTCACCGCCGCCGGCCGGGTTCACCACCTGGGTCGCGTTCGCGTCGACCGGCGGCATCGCCTGGGTCGCCCCGCCGTCACCCGGCTGGGCCGGCTGGACGACCTGGGTCGGCTCCGGCGTCTCCCCGAACGGGGAACCGCCCTGCTGGCCGGGCTGCACCACCTGGGTCGGCTCCGGGCTGCCGAACGGGTTGTCCTGCTGCGGCTGGGGGCCACTCGGCGGGCCCTGAGGTGGCTGGCCGCCACCCCACGGCTGGTTCGGTGGCTGCGGTGCACTCATGTGGGTCTTGAACCCCCTTGACGAGGACGCGAAAGTGTTCTATTTGCGCCCACGCTATCGGATCACCCGGCAGGGCGCTCGTAACGCCCCTGCCGGGTCCGCCGATGAAACTTTCTTCCGGCCCGGTCAGCGACCGGCCAGGAAGCCCAGGAGGTCGTGCCGGGTGACGACCCCGGCGGGCTTCCCGTCGATCAGCACGAGCGCCCCGTCGGCGCCCTCGAGCGCCGTCATCGCGGCACCGACCTGCTCGCCGCCGCCGATCGTCGGCAGCGGCGGGGACATGTGCTGCTCGAGCCGGTCGGCCAGCTGCGCCTTGCCGGTGAACAGCGCGTCGAGCAGGTCACGCTCGTTGACCGCACCGACGACCTCGGCGGCCATCACCGGCGGTTCCGCGCTGACCACGGGCATCTGGCTGACGTCGAACTCGGACAGGATCGCGATGGCTTCGGCGACGGTCTCGTTCGGGTGCGAGTGCACCAGCGCCGGCAGCTGCCCGCTCTTCCTCGTGAGCACGTCGGCGACCGTGGCACCGGACGAGTCGGGCGGGAGGAAGCCGTAAGAGGACATCCACGTGTCGTTGAACACCTTCGTCAGGTAGCCGCGGCCGCCGTCGGGCAGCAGCACGACCACGACGTCGTCCTCGGTCAGCCGCTCGGCGAGCTTCAGCGCCGCGGCGACGGCCATCCCGCAGGACCCGCCGACCAGCAGGCCCTCCTCCAGCGCGAGGCGCCGGGTGACCTGGAAGGAGTCGGCGTCGGAGACCGGGATGATCTCGTCGGCGATGTTCCGGTCGTAGGTGTCCGGCCAGAAGTCCTCGCCGACGCCTTCGACCAGGTACGGCCGCCCGCTGCCGCCGGAGTAGACCGAGCCCTCCGGGTCGGCGCCGACCACCTGCACGGCGCCGTCGCTGACCTCCTTGAGGTACTTGCCGGTGCCGGAGATGGTGCCGCCGGTGCCGACGCCCGCGACGAAGTGCGTGATCTTGCCGTCGGTCTGCTTCCACAGCTCCGGGCCGGTGGAGAGGTAGTGGCTCTCCGGGTTCTGCGGGTTGGCGTACTGGTTGGGCTTCCAGGCGCCGTCGATCTCGCGGACCAGGCGGTCGGAGACGTTGTAGTAGGAGTCCGGGTGCTCGGGCGCGACCGCCGTCGGGCACACCACGACCCGGGCGCCGTACGCCTTGAGCACGTTGCGCTTGTCTTCGCTGACCTTGTCCGGGCAGACGAAGACGCACTGGTAGCCCTTGCGCTGGGCGACCATGGCCAGCCCGACGCCGGTGTTGCCGGACGTCGGCTCCACGATCGTGCCGCCCGGGCGCAGCTCACCGGAGGCTTCGGCGGCCTCGATCATGCGCAGCGCGATCCGGTCCTTGACCGAGCCACCCGGGTTCAGGTACTCGACCTTGGCCAGCACGAGCGGCTTGAGCCCCTTGGTCAACGAGTTCAGCTTGACCAGCGGGGTGTTGCCCACGAGGTCTGCGATGTGCTCTGCGTACTCCACGACCGCCAGCCTAAACGGCCCACCGGTGGCGTTGTCCACTCAGCGGGGGCCGGACCCCGGGCGAGCTCCGGGTGCGCGTCGGCGATGCCGGGCAGCGAGCGCGGGTTCCGGGCCGCCCGGCGGGGACCTCAGGCGGCCACCAAGCCGCTCGTCCACCCCGGTGCCGGCCCGAGAGCCGCCGCACGTTGAGCCGTCATCCCGTCCCGGAGGTTCCGCCCGGCGTCGACCGCCGAGCCGGTCCGGAAGGACAACGGCGTCCAGCAAGCCATCCGGATCATCATCATCGCCGGTTCACCTCCCGTGCGGAATGGCGACTTCTCTCTCGGGTGGGACGATCCTATCGGGCCGCCGGTTGCCCCGGTTCGTCCTTTCGAGTCAATTCCACCCAGTCGGTCTCGTCCGCGATCGGCCGTTCTTCCCAGCCGGGCGGCCAGGTTCGCGGGAACCCCCGCTTCGCCCGCGCGCCCGCGAGCCGGGCGGCGGACTTCGTGCCGAAATCGGCCGGACCTTCGAAGCTCGCGCCGTGGAAACTGTCGCGCTCGCCACCGAAAACGGTTCCGCGGAAATCGACGCGGTCCCGGAAAGTCACCTTGTTGAAGTCGGCTTTGGTACGGAATCCGGTGCCGCGGAACGACGCCAGTCCGACGAACTCCGCGTCGTAGCAGGTGATCGACCGGATCGCGCAGTGCGTGAGGGTCAGCCCGACCAGCTTCGCCCCGGAGAAGTCGAGGTCGGTGTCCGGCCAGAAGTCCCCGCTCGGCTGCTCCGCGCGTCCGGGACGCAGGTGCAGCAGCAGGATGCGCTGCGCCGCCTTGCGGACCTGCAGCTCCTCTTTGTCCCCTTCGGAGTCGAAAGGCATCCGCAGGTAGGCGCAGAAGACGTTGACGATCGTCTGCCGGTGCTCCGGGTGGCCGGCGGCGAGCCGTTCCAGCGCGTACAGCCCGGCCAGCCGGACCGGTGCCTTGTCGCTGCCGAGCTGGTCGGCGGCCTTGCCGTACATCTCGGTGATCCGGCGCTCGGTGGCGTCGTGGTCCTTCTGCACCAGCTCCAGCTCGGCCGACCGCTGCCGCCGCGCGGCGAGCAGCAGGGCGGCGGCGCCCCCGGTGCCGACGACGATGCTGGCGGCGGTCTTCAGCGCGTCGAGCCGGGCCGAGTCCTCCGGACGGCCGCCGCCCAGCAGGGTCAGCAGCACCGCCGCGGCCGCCCCGGCCACCACGAGCAGCCCGACGCCCCACAGCACGATCGTCCTGGTCCGCAGCACCCGTTCGAGGTCGTTCGCCACGGCACCCGATCCTGCCAGTAGTGGCGCAGGTCGCGTTCCGCTTTGACCGAGGCGGCGGAGACGGCAGTATGTGAGCAACCGCTTAGCACGCCGATACGAGGATGTGTCCGCCATGCCCGAAGCCGTCATCGTCTCCACCGCGCGCTCGCCGATCGGGCGCGCCAACAAGGGCTCGCTGGTCGACATGCGACCCGACGACCTGACCGTGCAGATGGTCCGCGCGGCCCTGGACAAGGTGCCGCAGCTCGACCCGGCCGACATCGACGACCTGATGCTGGGCTGCGGCCTGCCGGGCGGTGAGTCCGGGTTCAACATGGGCCGCGCGGTCGCCGTCGAACTGGGTTACGACCACCTGCCCGGCTGCACGATCACCCGGTACTGCTCCTCCAGCCTGCAGACCACCCGGATGGCGTTCCACGCGATCAAAGCCGGCGAGGGCGACGTCTTCATCTCGGCCGGCGTCGAGACCGTGTCCCGGTTCGGCAAGGGCAGCTCGGACTCCTGGCCCGACACGCACAACCCGCTGTTCGCCGACGCCGAGGCGCGCACCAAGGCGACCGCCGAGTCCGGCACCGACACCTGGACCGACCCGCGCACCGAGGGCAACGTCCCCGACGTCTACATCGCGATGGGCCAGACCGCGGAGAACCTCGCGCGGCTGAAGGGCGTCACGCGCGAGGAGATGGACGAGTTCGGCGTCCGCTCGCAGAACCTGGCCGAGAAGGCGATCGCGGACGGCTTCTGGGCGAAGGACATCACCCCGGTGACGCTGCCGGACGGCACGGTCGTCTCGAAGGACGACGGCCCGCGCGCCGGCGTGACGCTGGAGGGCGTCTCCGGCCTGAAGCCGGTGTTCCGCCCGGACGGCCGGGTCACCGCGGGCAACTGCTGCGCGCTCAACGACGGCGCGGCGGCGCTGGTGATCATGTCCGACACGAAGGCGCGTGAGCTGGGCCTGACGCCGCTGGCGCGGATCGTCTCCACCGGCGTCACCGGCCTTTCGCCGGAGATCATGGGCTACGGCCCGGTCGAGGCGTCGAAGCAGGCGCTCTCGCGCGCGGGGCTGTCGATCGGCGACATCGACCTGGTCGAGATCAACGAGGCGTTCGCCGCGCAGGTCATCCCGTCCTACCGGGACCTGGGCATCGACCTGGACCGGCTGAACGTCAACGGCGGCGCGATCGCGGTGGGCCACCCGTTCGGCATGACCGGCGCCCGGATCACCTCGACGCTGATCAACTCCCTGCAGCACCACGACAAGCAGTTCGGCCTCGAGACGATGTGCGTCGGCGGTGGCCAGGGCATGGCGCTGATCGTCGAACGCCTTTCCTGACCGGCACGGCGAAGGCCCCCTCGCCGGTGGCGAGGGGGCCTTCGCGTGTCACGGCTACTAGCTCGCCTTGACGCACATCGTCGTCGCCGGCTCCGGGTAGACGGCGGCGTTGGTGGCTTCCGTGCCCTCGCAGACGCTTTCGGTCGCCTGGCCTTCGACGACCTTCACCAGCTCCGCGTCCTTCGTCGGGTCGGAGCAGGGAACCTTCTCGTAGCCCTTCGTCCGGGACTTGAAGTTCGAAAGGCAGTCGCCCTGCTTCGCGTTGATCATCAGGCACAGCTTGTACGAGCTGCTGCCGCTGACCGAGTAGGTGTCGTAGCCGGCGTCCGACCCGCCGGGGCAGGCCTCGGAGGCGGTGTCCAGCTTCTTGGCCACCTTGACGTTCGCCTTCGGGTCGGCGCAGTCGGCCTTCACCGGGTCCTTGCCGCCGGTGGTGAACTCGGTGATGGTGAGGCAGTCCCCGGCGTTCGCGCGCGCGGGCGATTCCTTGAAGGCGAAGATCCCGCCGATCACCAGCGCGATCACCACGAGCGCACCGAGGCCACCGAGGATCAGCACAGGGACCTTCGAGCGCTTCGGCGGCGCCGGCGGGGGCGGGAAGCCGCCCGCACCCGGCGGGAACTGGCCGGGCGGCGGGCCGAACGGACCCGGCTGCCCCTGCGGCGGCGTGCCGTACTGGCCCGGCTGGCCGTAGGGCTGCTGCGGCTGGCCGCCCGGAGGCGGCCCGTAAGGATCGGGCTGACCCACCGGCTGCTGGCCCCCGGGGGCCGGAGGGGGAACGCTCACTGTGAACCTCACACATGTGAAATGAGAACCGACCGGCACATCAAACACGCAGGGTGAGCGTCACCCGCAACGGGGTCCGCAAATGCACGAATTACCCACAGAAAAGGCGCCCCGCCGGTTACGGAGCGCCTTCACTGCGGAACGGTGAGCCAGGTTACTCGCGGAAGTACGAGAGCAACCGGAGGATCTCGAGGTACAGCCAGACCAGCGTCGTCATCAGGCCGAACGCGGTGTACCAGGCCCACTTCGACGGCATGCCTTCGCGGATCATCCGGTCCGCCTGGTCGAAGTCGAGCAGGAAGCTGAACGCCGCGATGCCGATGCAGACGAGGCTGAACACGATGGCCAGCGGACCGCCGTCGCGCAGCGGGTTGAAGCCGAACACGAGCGAGCTGATCAGGTTGAACAGCATCAGGATCGCGACACCGACGACGGCGCCGACGATCCACTTGGTCAGCTTCGGCGTCACCTTGACCGCGCCGGTCTTGTAAACCACCAGCATGCCGATGAACACCCCGGCGGTGCCGATGATCGCCTGCAGCGCGATGCCGGGGTAGATCGCCTCGAACACGCCGCTCAGCGCGCCGAGGAACAGGCCTTCGGCCGCCGAGTACGTCAGCGTCAGGGCGCCGCTCGGCTTCTGGCGGAAGATGATGACCAGCGAGATGACGAGGCCGACGAGCAGGCCGACGAGCATCGCGCCGAGGAGCGCGCCGGAGATCCGGCCGGTCTCCGTGATCTGGACCTGGGCCCAGATCCCGGTGACCACCCCGACGAGCAGCGCGACGCCGAGGGACATGCCCGTCTTGACGACGACGTCGTCGACGGTCATCGGGCGGTCGCCCTCGCCGGCGGTGGCCCGGCCCGGGTCGTACCCGGGCACGCCGCCCTGGGGTTGGTTGAAGCCCACCGGGGGCCCGTACTGCCCGTAAGTCTGGGTTCCGCCGCCGGGCAGGTTGCGGAACGCCGGGTTGCTACTGGAACGCACCTGATCCTCCTGGATCTGCTGCTTCTTGGATCATCGCTGCATCGGGTTCAACGACCGCCGCGGGCACGCGGTTCCCGTCGAGTAAAGACGACTTTACTCGACGGCGGCCCGCCTGCCTCGGACGACACGGTCTGCGACGGACGTCACGACCGTTCGGCGACAGCCACCCGAAGAGCGGTACACACATTCCTTCCTTGACGCAACGCTCACTTCGCGTGCTCGAATCTTCACCGAACGCGCGTCGGGGACTTGATCAGTCGTGTGACCTGCAGAGACGGCGGGCAATGCCGTGCGTCGAACGAAGGAGCATTGACACATGGGGTGGTCACCACGCCCGCGCGCGGGTCTTCGCGCGCTCACCGGTCTCGTCGCCGCGGCCCTGCTCGGCACGCTCTCCGCCACCGCCGGCGCACCCGCCGCCTCGGCCGCGGTCCAGGAGGGCATCGGGGCCCACGTCGGGGGCCAGGACAACCGCCCGGATAAAACGGTCTGGCTGGGCTCGTACGTCGTCGGCGGACAGCAGGTGTTCTGCGTGAGCTTCATGCTCAAGGCACCGAACACCGACGAGCAGTACAAGCCCGGCGACGAGCTGCTCACGAAGTGGGGCACGAAGCTGCCCGCCGAGGACGCCGCGAACATTTCGTACCTGCTGCTGCGCTACGGCGACACCAAGGACCAGAACGAGGCGATCGCGCTCGCGCACCTCCTGCACTCGTGGACCGCGGCGCCGCGGTCCCCGGCCGACAAAAACGCGGACCTGCCCGCCGACAAGATCGCCTACGACGCGGATGGGCACCTCCAGTACATGCAAGACCCCGACAACCACCTGGAGGCCGCGGCCGCCGCCGTCGCGCGGCTGAAGGCGGACGCCGAAGCCAACCGCGGGCCGTGGACCGCTTCGGTGACCACGCCGAAGGGCGACCAGCACCTCGGCGAAGCGGCCGAGTGGACCGCCACGGTGAAGAACGCCCAAGGCAAGGGCGTCCCGGACGTCCAGGTGAAGCTGACGGCGACCGACGCCACCCTCGGCGACAGCAAGGCGGACAGCGCCGCGGGCAACGCGAGCCCGCAGGCCGCCGCGAAGGACGTCACGCTCAAGACGGACGCCGACGGCACCGTGCGCGTGAAGCTGACGCCGACCGGCGAGCAGCCGAAGCTGGTCGCCTCGCTGACCGCTCCGGCCGACCGACCCTACGTCCGGCTGCCGGTCGACACCGGGACACAGCGCGTGGTCTCCACCGGCGGCGAGAAGGAGCTGACCGCGCAGGGCGTGGTCAACGTCGCCAAGCCGGGCACGGTCCAGGTGACCAAGACCGACGCGAACACCGGCGCGGGCGTCGGCGGGGCCGTCCTGCGGATCACCGGCAAGGACAAGACGTCGGCGGCGCTCGGCCAGGACGGCAAGCCGCTCACCGGGGCCGACGGCAAGCCCGCGGTCGTCACCACCGACGGCAAGACCGGCGGCGTGACGGTCGAAAACCTCCGCGCCCCGCAGGAGATCTGCGTCGTCGAAGCGAGCCCGCCGCCGGGCTACACGAACGCCTTCGACCCGCAGAATCCGCCGTCGGCGTGCGGCACGGTGAAACCGGGCGAGACGCTGGCGCTGACCGTGACGAACAAGCCGAACGAGGTCCCGCGCGCGATCCCGGCCGGCGACCAGCCGGTCGCGCGGGCGCAGGGCGTCGTCGAGACGAGCTACTCGGTGCCGGGTCTGGCCGGGTTCGGCCTGCTCGTGCTGCTGGCGGCCGGCCTGATCGGCTTCGCCGCGCGACGGGCGTCGCGGCGGTAACGGCGTGGCGGAGCACGGCGGCGACTGGCGGGGCGAGGACTGGTTCGTCGAAGAATGGCACCGGGGCATCGGCTGGGCGGCCGCCGACGACGAGCCGCCCGGCGGGTCCCCGGAGCCGCGCGCGCCGAAATCCGGCCGGGGCCGGCTGCTCACCGGCTTCGCGCTCGGCGCGGCGACGGTGCTCGCGGTGCAGTTCGGCCCCACCGTCCTCGCCGCGCCGCGAGCCGCCGTCGTGACCGGCACGGCGCTGCCCGCCGCGGGTGCCGCCGGAGCCGCGGCCCCGGTGCCGTCCCCATCCCCGACGGCCACCGCCTCCCCGGCTCCGGCCGCGCCGGCCGCGCAGACGCCGTCGTCGGCCGCGCCACCGGCGCCCCCGCCGCCGCAGCCGCGGGGCACCGTCCGGCTGCCCGGCGGCGGCACGGCGACGCTGGTGCGCAAGGACCTCGGCCCGGGTGGCGAGCTGCCGGTGCCCACCGACCTGCGGCAGGCGACGTGGTGGGGCGCGTCACTCGAGGCGGCCGGCGGGGCGAGCGTGTTCGCCGGCCACGTGAACTGGCGGGGTGCGACCGGGCCGTTCGCCGAGCTGTGGACGGCCAGGATCGGCACCGAAGTGACCATTGTGGACAGCGCGGGAAAGACCTGGCGGTACCGGATATCGCAGCTGGTCACGGTGCACAAGAGCGACCTGCCCGCCCGCGCCGACACCCTGTTCGGCCCGTCCGGCCCGCACCGCGTGGTGCTGGTGACGTGCGGCGGCCGCTGGGTCGGCGGCTCGGACGGCTACGAGGAGAACCGCGTCGTCATCGCGGACCCCGCCTAAGTTACTGGTGGGTAACATCACGTTTCGGAACGGTGGTCGCGGGCCAGGGGCATGCAGCAGAATGCCCAGGGTCAGGGCTACGGGAGCGAGAGGTGTGAAGACGATGGCGACGTTCTTGGTGACCGGGGCGACCGGACTGATCGGCCGTCACTTCACCCGGCTGCTGCTCTCCCGCCCCGACGACGACCGCGTCGCCCTCGTGGTGCGCGCCTCCTCGCGGGCCAAGCTGGCCGCGCTGGTCGACCAGTGGCCGCACTCCGACCGCGTCACCCTCGTCACCGGCGACCTGGGCGAGCCGCTGCTCGGAGTGTCCGAAGCGGACCGCGAGCAGCTGCGCGGGCACGTCGACCACATCGTCCACCTCGCCGCGCTCTACGACCTCACCGCCGACGACGAAGCCAGCATCAAGGCCAATGTGGACGGCACGCGGGCCGTCGTCGACCTCGCCGCGGACCTGCGCGCGGGCTGCCTGCACCACGTGTCGTCGGTGGCGGTCGCGGGCGACCACGAAGGCGTGTTCACCGAGGAGATGTTCGACGCCGGGCAGCGGCTCGTCACGCCGTACCACCGGACCAAGTTCGAGGCCGAGAAGATCGTCCGCGAGCAGGACCGGGTGCCGTGGCGGGTGTACCGGCCGGCCGTCGTCGTCGGGCACTCCGAGACCGGCGAGATGGACAAGATCGACGGCCCGTACTACCTCTTCCCCGCGATCAACCGGCTCGCCGGGCTGCCCGACGTGCTGCCGGTCGTCGGCCCCGACCTCGGCGACACCAACATCGTGCCGGTCGACTACGTCGCCGAGGCGCTGCTGGAGCTGGTGGTCAAGCCGGGGCTCGACGGCCACGCCTTCCACCTGGTCAACCCCGAGCCGCAGCCGGTCGTCTCGGTGTACAACGCCTTCGCGCGGGCCGCCGGCGCGCCGACGATCACCGTGCAGCTGCCCGAAGGGCTCTCGAAGCGGATCGTCGGGCTGGTCAAGCTGACCGAGCACATCCCGGGCGTCACCATCGCGCGCGACGCCGTCATGGAGCGCTTCGGCATCCCGCCGGTGCTGCTGGACACGATGGCCTTCCCGTCGGTGTTCTCCTCGGCCGAGACGCGCAAGGCGCTGGCCGGCACCGTCGACGTCCCGCGGCTGGAGGAGTACGCGCCGACGCTGTGGCGCTACTGGCGCGAGCACCTCGACCCGTTCCGCGCCCGCAAGCACGGCCCGCGCGGCGAGCTCGACGGCCGCCGCGTGATCATCACCGGCGCGTCCTCGGGCATCGGGCGGGCGACGGCGCTCAAGGTCGCCGCGGCAGGCGGTGTCCCGCTGCTCGTCGCGCGCCGCCAGCACGAGCTGGAAGAGGTCCGCGACGAGATCGTCGCCGCCGGCGGCACCGCGTCGGTGTACCCGGCCGATCTGACCGACGAGGACTCGGTGCGCAAGGCCGTCGACGCGATGCTGGCCGAGCACGGCCGGATCGACATGCTGGTGAACAACGCCGGCCGGTCGATCCGCCGCTCGATCAAGCTGTCGTACGACCGGATGCACGACTACGAGCGCGCGATGGCCATCAACTACTTCGGCGCGGTGCGCTTGATCCTCGCGGTGCTGCCGCACATGTCGGAGCGCAAGTTCGGGCACATCGTGAACGTCTCCTCGATCGGCGTCCAGGGCATCGCGCCGCGCTTCTCGGCGTACGCGGCGTCGAAGGCGGCGCTGGACTACTTCTCGCGCATCGCGGCCACCGAGACGCACGGCGACGGGATCACGTTCACCACCATCCACATGCCGCTGGTGCGCACGCCGATGATCCGGCCGACGAAGATCTACGACGCGTTCCCGACGAAGTCGCCGGAGCAGGCCGCGGACATGGTGATGAAGGCGCTCGTCGAGCGGCCCAAGCACATCGGCACCCCGGCGGGGCAGGCGATCGGGCTGGCCTACACGCTCACGCCGGGCCTCACCGACGCGATCGCGTACCAGGGTTTCCGGATCTTCCCGGATTCGGCCGCGGCGGGCGGTTCGGGCGAACTCAAGATCGGACGTGGCGAGAAACACCTCTCGCGCGCGGCGATGGCGCTGGCCCGGCTTTCGCGCGGCTTCCACTGGTGACGCAGCGTTTCCGGGGTGAGGCCATTCCGGCGACACGGCGACACGTGTCAGTGATTCGTTAAGCCGGAAGGCGGAGGCGGCGGGTGCCCGGGTACGGTCGGGCCCATGGTTCCTGAGCGCGACCCCGCCGCAACCGCCCTCAACGGCCTCCTCCCCCTCCGTCGTGAGTACACCCAGGCCTGGCACGGCTTCGACCGCAACGAGGTGCGGCAGTACCTCGACCACGTCGAAGCCCAGCTGCGCCGGGTGCTCAGCGAACGCGACGCCGCCGCCGCGCAGGCCGCCGCCGCGACCCGCGAGGTCGAAACGGTGCGGCAGCAGGTCGCGGCGCTCGAGGCGCGCGTCGAGGAGCTGAAGAAGCCGCCGGAGCGGCTCGAGGACCTCGACGAGCGGATGCAGCGCACGGTGACGCTCGCGCAGGCGCGCGCGGACGAGATCATCAAGCGCGCCGAGGTGGCCGCGGAGAAGACGTGGGCGTCCTCGACCGAAGCGTCGACGAAGCTGCGCGAGCGGTACACGAAGCTGGTCGCCGAGCTGGACAAGCAGGCCGACCTGCTGCACTCCGAGCACGAGAGCGCGCTGGCGGAGACGCGCGCCGAGGTCCAGCGGCTGACGATCGAGGCGGCCCAGCGGCGCGAGCTGCTGGACAACGAGGCCGAGCGGAAGCGCCGGAAGCTCGAGCGCGAGTTCGAGGCCTCCCAGGCGGCGCAGAAGGCGGCACTGGAGAAGCACATCGCGGACCAGCGCACGGCGAGCAAGAACCAGGCGGAGCGCCGCATCGCCGAGGCGACGGCGGAGGCGAAGCGGCGGCTCGACGAGGCGACGGCGGAAGCCAAGCGGCGCCTGGACGAGGCGACCACCCAGGCGGCCCAGCGCACCACGGCGGCGAACCGGAAGGTCGAGCGGCTGGCGGAGATCCGCGAGCAGGCACGCAAGAGCCTGGCGCTGGCGGAGGACATCCTCAACCGGAGCGAGACACAGCTGGCGGCGCTGCCGGAGGAGGCGGTGATCCCGCAGGCGTCGAAGCTGGTCGGTGGCGACGCGGAGTCGGCGACCACGCCGGCGGCGCCGGTCGTGCCGGTGGTGCAGCCGTCGATCCCGAAGGCGGCAGCGCCCAAGCCGGCGCCGAAGCCCGCCCCGGCCCCGAAGCCGGCCCCCCAGGCGGCCAAGCCGGCGAACTCGAACGGCCCGGCGACGAAGCCGGCGAACGGCAACGGTTCGAAGCCGCTTTCCCCGACCGGGAGCAAGCCGGGCAACTGAGCCACGCGAACACCTGTGAAGGCCGCGTTGCGGGACTCCTGGGTCCCCCGGCGCGGCCTTCATCGCGTGAGCAGCCCCAGCCGAGCGCGCGGTGCGAAGCCCGCAACCCGCGCGCGTGGAGGGGCCCCCCGGTTTTTACGTTACCGGCAGGCACCGACAGTTTCCGGCGCCCGCTGCCAGCGGCACTCAAGCGCCCCAAGGCGGCCTTGGGTGCGTTGAATGACGCGGCGGCGCGAAGCTCCTCCGTTGAGGGTGGCGGTGAGGGCATGGGAGGAGCACCGAAGGCCGCCTTGGGTGCGTCTCACGCACCGAAGGCCACATTGGGTGCGTCTGGCGCACCGAAGGCCGCCTTGGGGCGCTGTCAGTTGCGCGCTGTCCGGGGCCAAGGGTTGGCCGCCTCCAGCTGGGCCGCCAAGCCCAGCAGGAGCGACTCGCCGCCCGGACGGGCCACCAGCTGCACCGACGCCGGCAGGCCCGACACCGCCGACCTACCCATCGGGACCGTGATCGCCGGGTAGCCCGCGAAGTTCCACTGGCCCGTGAAGCCCGCCAAGCGCGTCGACGGCAGCACGTTCGCCAGCCACCCACGCTCGTGCCAGCGGCCCGCCTTCACCGGCCAGTGCGACAGCGTCGGCGTCAGCAGCACCTCGTGCGAGGCGAAGAACTCCTCCGCCCGGGCGACCCACCGGTCACGCGTCCGCGAGCGGATCAGGCCCGCCCGCTCGACCAGGCGGCCCGCGCGGACGTGCGCCCGGGTTCGGCGCTGCAGCCGCGAGACGTCGAAGTCGCGGGCCTGGGCCGCCGGGCCCGCCAGCCAGCGGGCCGTCATGCCGAGAACCATCGTCGCCGGGTAGCGCGGTGCGGCCGGCTCGATCGCGTGCCCCGCCGCCGCCAGGTGGCCTGCCGCCGTCGAGACCGCCGCCACCAGTTCGCGAGGGACCGGGGTGTGCAGCACCGGCACCGTCGTCGACATGCCGATGCGGACCGGAGACGGCGAAGACACCGACGCCAGCTCAGGCGAACCCGCCAGCACCGACACCAGCAGTGCCGTGTCGGCGACCGTCGTGGCCAGGGGGCCGTGCACCGACATGCCGAACCAGCCGCCCTCCGCCAGCAGGTCCGCGCCCGGCTTCAAGCCCACCAGGCCGCACATCGCCGCCGGGAGGCGAACCGAACCCATGCCGTCCGAACCGTGGGCCAGCGGGACCAGGCCGGCCGCCACCGCCGCCGCGCTGCCGCCCGACGAGCCGCCCGCGGCGTACATCGGGTTCCAGGGGTTGCGGGCGATGCCGTCCGGGGTGTCGCTCATCGGCCAGATGCACAGCTCCGGCACCCGCGTCAGCCCGACGACCACCGCGCCCGCCGCGCGCAGCCGCGCCACGATCACGCCGTCCGCGTCCACCCGCGAGGACGACCCCGCCAGCGAACCGTGCGACGCGTACTCGCCGGTCATTTCCGTGACGTCCTTGACCGCGACGGGCACCCCGGCCAGCGGCAGCGACGCGAGATCCGGCCGCGCGGCGACCTCCGCGACTTCCTTCACCGCCTCCTCGGCGCGCACCCGGCGGAAGGCACCGACGACGCCGTCCGCCGCGGCGATCCGCTC
Organism: Amycolatopsis plumensis; assembly: GCF_042652605.1. Taxonomy (NCBI): domain Bacteria; kingdom Bacillati; phylum Actinomycetota; class Actinomycetes; order Pseudonocardiales; family Pseudonocardiaceae; genus Amycolatopsis; species Amycolatopsis plumensis. The sequence goes on from NZ_JBHSJY010000001.1 coordinate 1,521,427, forward strand.
GAGGGCCTCTTCGGTGACCTGCACCGGATCGAGCCGGCCGGCCCGGACGGAGGCCGCGATCTCCACTGCCGTGAGCACCATGATCGGACCCTAGCCCCGAAAAGGTGACAGCAGCAAAGAAAACGTCTCAGATTGCGCCCGCTCGCAGCGCGTAGGCGACGGCGTGGGCGCGGTTGTTCAGGCCGCAGCGAGTCATGAGCCCGTAGAGGACGTTCTTCACGGTCCGCTCCGAGTAGCACAGCTTCGCCGCGATCTCCTCGGTGCCGAATCCCTCGGCGACCAGCCGCAGCACGTCGCACTCGCGGGCCGCGAGCCCGGACAGCGTGAGCCCGTTCGGCTCCAGGACGTCCTTGCGCATCCGCTGCACCTGCGCGAGCAGCGCGCCCTGCAGCCGCGGCGGCAGGTTGGCGGTGCCGTCACCCGCGGCGAGCACCGCCGTCACCAGCTCGGCCCCGCCCGTCTCCCGGCGCGGCAGGATCGCCACCACGCCGCACTCCAGCGCCGCCATCAGGTCGCTTTCGCGGAAGTGCTCGACGACCAGCACGACGTGCGACGCCTTGGCCGCCCGGATCTCGCCCAGGACGGCCTCGGTGACGTGGTCCTCCATCACCAGCAGCACGTCCGGCACGAGGTCGGTCAGCCGGACGTCGGGATGGTTGTCCAGCAGGCTCACCGCGCCGGCGTGCGTGATCGGGTCCGAGGCGAGGACGCTCACTTCGACGGGCTTCATGGGGGCAGTGTGGACCGCGTGTCTTCACGCCTTCCCTATTCCGTCTTCACGCCCGTGAAGACAGCTCCCCGAACGCCGCCCGGGCCCGCTCCAGGCACCCCGGCATCCGCCCGGCCGCGCGGGTCCAGTCGCGCTGGGCGCGCCGGTACGCCTCCCGCGCCTCCGGGGTCCAGCCGGCCAGCTCCGGCTCGACCCGGGCCTCCAGGTCGGCCAGCAGTTCGCCGAGCTCGCCGGTGATCGCGCCCATCCGGTCCAGCACCAGATCGGCGAAGCTGAAGTCGAGCCGCGTCACGGCAGGCGCGGCCGCGGCATCGGGCCGCCGGTCGCCTCCAGCAGCTCGGCCAGCCGCGACAGGATCACGTCGAACTCCTGCTCCCAGTCGCTCATCGCCTGCCCGAACCGCACCGACGCCTCACCGCGCCAGGACGCCTGCACCATCGCCATCTCGCTGTTGACGTCGCGGAGGCGGGACCGGGCCCCGTCGAGGGCGGCCGCGAAGCAGGCGGCGGCCTGCTGCATGTCTTCGGTCGGCGCTGTCGCCATTCGGGGGCTCCTCTCCGGCTCCCCGAGCGTGGCGCACGCTCCGGCCGCCGCGGAACCCCGCCCGGGGGCCGTTGCCCGAATGTCCGCCATCCTTGCCTGCCGGTTCACGGCGTCCGCGTATGCTCACGGCAGGCATCCGGCGCGTGACGATTCGTTCACGCACGAAGGGAGACCGATGTCGGCCGCGGACGGCTCCGCACCGAGACTCCAGCTGCTGGGCCCCATGAAAGCCTGGCAGGGCGACACAGAGCTGGACCTCGGCTCCGCCCACCGCCGCACGGTCCTCGCCGCGCTGGCGATGCACCCGGACCGCACGGTTTCGCGCGAGGAGCTGATCGACGCCGTCTGGGGCGAGACACCGCCGCAGAGCGCGCAGGGCTCCATCTACACCTACATCTCCGGCCTGCGGCGCGCGCTCGAACCCGGCCGGGCCAAGGGCGAGGGCCCGCAGCTGCTCGCCTCGATCGGCTCCGGCTATTCGCTGCGCCTGCCCGCCGAGGCGATCGACGTCCACCGGTTCGAAGCCCTGCGCGAGCAGGCCCAACGCCGGCACGCGGCCGGTGACCTCCGCGGGGCTCGCGAGGCCTTCGACGAAGCTTTGGCGCTCTGGCACGGCGTCCCGCTGTCCGGCCTGCCCGGGCCGTTCGCCGCCGCCCAGCGCGCCCGGCTCACCGAGCTGCGGCTGGCGACCATCGAGCGGCGCGCCGAAGTCGTGCTGGAGTCGGGCGGGCACACCGAACTCGTCGCCGAACTGACCGCCCTGACCCGCGAACACCCGTTCCGCGAAACGTTGCGCGGGCTGCTCATGCGCGCCCTGGTCCGCGCCGGGCGGCGGACCGAAGCGATCGCGGTCTACGCCGACGTCCGCGACCGGCTCGTCGAGTCCTCGGGCACCGAACCGGGCCCGGCCCTGCGGCGGCTGCACGACGAGCTGCTGGAGACGCCCGCCCCGGCGCCGGAGCCGGCGCCGGTGGCGGCCGTATCGCGGATGCCGGCCGCGTCGCTGCCGGAACGGGCGGAAATCTTCGTCGGCCGGGAGGCGGAGCTCGACCGGCTGCACGAAGCCGTCGTCGAGCTCGGCGCCGGGGCCGGGCGGTCGGTGTGGCTGGAAGGCGAGCCGGGCAGCGGCCGGACCGCGCTGCTCGCCGAGGTCCTCGCCGCGGCGCAGGATTTCTACCCGGCCTTCGCCGCCGCGGACGCGCTGGACCAGCGGTTCGCGCTGCGGCCGCTGCTCGACGCCCTCGGCGTGCACCCGCGCGCCACCGACCCGCGCCGGGCCGCACTGGCCGCGCGGCTCGCCGGGCACCCCGGCGAAGACCCCGTGGACGACGTCCTCGGGCTGGTCCGCGAGCTGTGCGCCGAAGCCCCGCTCGTGCTCGTGCTCGACGACCTGCAGTGGGCCGACGACACGACCCTGCGCGTCTGGCGCTACCTGAGCCGGGAGACGCGGCAGCTGCCGCTGCTGCTCGTCGGCGCCTGCCGTCCGGTGCCCCGGCCCGCCGCGCTGGACGACCTGCTTGACAACGATGACATCGCCGTCCTGAGGCTGCCGCCGCTCACCGAGGAGGCCACGCACGAGCTGGCCACCGAGCTGGCCGGCGCGCCACCCGGGCCCGGCTTGCAGCGGCTCGTGTCCTACGCGGCCGGCAATCCGCGGTACGTCCGGGAAATCGTCGAGACGCTGCTCGAACAGTCGATGATCGTGCTCGACGGCGTCCACGCGCACCTGGACGGCAACTCGTGCCAGACGATCCCGCCGCCGCTGGGCTCGCGGACCACGGCGTACCTGAGCTTCCTCTCCAGCGGAACCCGCGACACGCTGCGCTGGGCCGCGCTGCTGGGCCACGAGTTCTCGCCGGCGGACATCGCCGTCGCCACCGAGCGGCCGCCGACGGCGCTGGTCGGCGCGGTCGACGAGGCGATCACGTCCGGCGTGCTCGTCGAATCGGGCGACCGGCTGGCGTTCCGGCACCCGCTGGTGCGCCGCGTGCTCTACGAAAAGACGCCGGCCGCGATGCGGGTCGCGCTGCACCGGCAGCTGGCCGAGGCCTTCGCCGCCGCGGGCGCGCCCGCCGAACGCGTCGCCGAGCAGCTCGCCGCCGCGCCCGCGCAGGTGGACCCGTGGGTCACCGGGTGGCTGCTGGAGCACATCGGGACGGTCGCCACCGAGACCCCGCGGGTCGCGGTCGACCTGCTGCGCCACGCCGTCACCCAGGGCACGCTGCCACCGGACGCGCGGGAGACGCTGACCGCGACCCTGGCCCGGCTGCTGTTCTGGCTCGGCCGGGAACCCGAGGCGGAGGCGCGCTCGGTCGTCGCGCGGACGTCCGACAGCAGGCGCGCGGCCGAGATGCGCTGGATCCTGGCCTACGTCTACTACCGCCGCGGCGACTTCTCCGAGGCGACCGCCGAGCTGAAGCGGACGCTCGACGACACCGACGTCCCGGAGATGTGGCGCGGGCGGCACGAGGCGCTGCTGGCCACGCTGGAGAAACTGGGCGAAGCGACGGCGCTGGCCCCGGCCGGGCTGCACCCCCTGGACGACGCGGCACTGGCCGTGCCGAACCTCGACAGCCTCGACGACGCCGCCGAGCCGCTCGACGCCGCCCGCCGGATCGCCGCGACCCGTGCGGTGCCGGGCGAGATGCACCTGGCCGGCGCGGTGCACTACTACTGGCTGGGCCGCTGGCCGGCGGCACTGGCCGAGCTGGACGCGGTGATCCGCGACGGTGCCGAGACGGCGTCCTACGTCCTGCGCAGCCCGGGATCGGCCCTGCTGGTCCACGGGGTCGGCGCGCTGATCGCCGGGCACCGCGGCGAACCGGGCCAGGTCAGGACGCACCTGGACGCCGCCGACCGCAGGCAGTGGCCACCGGGCCTGGAGCCCGACGGCGGCGACTTCCTGCTCGCCGCCCGGGCACTGCTGGCCGAGCAGGAGGGCCGTCCCGAGGCGGCGCTGACGGCGTTGCTGCCGCTGCTGGAGGACCACTACCCGCCGGCGGCGCGCTACCAGTGGCTCCCCGACCTGATCCGGCTCGCGCTGCTGCTCGGCGACCGGCCGCGGGTGCGGGAGGCCGTGCGCCTGCTCGAGCCCGAGGGAGAGGTCCCGCCCGCGCACGCGGCGGCGGCCGCGCACTGCCGCGGCCTGGCCGCCGGCGACCCCCGGCCGGTGCTGACGGCGGCGGGGCACTACCGCGCGGCCGGCCGGCTGCTGAAGCAGGCGAAGGCGACCGAGGACGCGGCGATCCTGCTGGCGGAGTCGGGCGAGCTGGCGGAGGCACGCACGGCGTTCCGCGGCGCACTGACGGCGTACACGGAGATGGGCGCGGCGTGGGACGTGCGGCGCGCGGAGGCCCGGATGGGCCCGTTCGGCATCCGGCGCGCCCCCGCAGCCCGATCCCGGGCGGCCGCCGAAAGCTGACCCCGTCCCGGCACCGGTCGTGAGTGGTAAGGCGGGTTCTAACCCGCCTTACCACTCACGACCGGCTGCGGGAGGGTGCGCGCGCAACCTGGGGAGGGGTTGCCACGTCGGTAAGGTCAGCTGAGATGTCCCTGGGGGATGGGGTCTGGGGCGCAAGTCCCAGAGGGGACGGCAACGACATGCCAGGGGATGCGGATCCCGGCCTGCGGGTCGGCGTGCTCGGCCCGCTGCGGGCCTGGCGCGGGGCGGCCGAAATCGGCCTCGGCCCCGCCCGTCAGCGCGCCATCTTCGCGGTGCTCGCGGTCAACGCCGGCCGTCCCGTTCCGCGGGCCGAACTGATCGCCGGCGTGTGGGGCGATTCCGCGCCCGCGAGCGTCGAAGGCAGCGTCCACACCTACGTCTCCGGGCTGCGCCGGGCCCTCGAACCGGACCGGTCGCGCTGGTCGGCGGCCAGCGTGCTCGTCTCCGATCCCGCCGGGTACTCCCTGCTCCTCGGCGAGGACGCACTCGACGCCGCCCTGTTCGAACGGCACCGCGAACGTGCGCAGCAGCACCTCGCGCAGGGTGATCCCCGGGCGGCGGTCGCCGAGTTGGACGACGCTCTCGCGCTCTGGCAGGGGGAGGCCCTCTCCGGGGTGCCCGGCGGGTTCGCCGAGCGGCACCGCGAATACCTCGCCGAACTCCGGCTGAACACGCTCGAACGGCGTGCCGAAGCCGTGCTCGCCCTCGGCGGCCACCTCGACCTCGCGCCGGAGCTGGCGGTCCTCGCCGGCGAACACCCGCTGCGGGAGTCGCTGCGGGAGTCGCTGATGCTCGCCCTCTACCGCAGCGGGCGGCCCGCCGACGCCCTCGACGTCTTCCGCGACGCCCGCGCCACGCTCGTCGCGGAACTCGGCGTCGAACCCGGGCCGGCCCTGCAACGGCTCCAGCGGCAGATCCTCGCCCAGGACCCGGCCCTCGACGCGCCCGCGACGCCGGTCGTCGTCACCGGGCACCGGCTGTTCGGCCGCGAAACCGAACTGGCCAGGCTGGCCGCGCTCGTCGCCGACGTCCGGGCCGGGCGCGGGCGGGCCGTCTGGATCGAAGGGGACGCCGGGATCGGCAAGTCCGAGCTGCTCACCACCGCACTCCCGGACGGGCCCGGCTTCCAGCGGCTCTGGGCGGCCGCCGACGAGCTGAGCACCCGGTTCCCCCTGCAGGTCGTGCTGGAGTGCCTGGCAATCGACGCGCACTCGCCCGACCCGCGGCGCGCGCGGGTGGCGAAGGAACTCGCCGGCGAGGGCCCGGCGCGGCGCAGCTGGGGGCCGGCCGATCCGGTGCTCGGCGCCGTCGACCGGCTGCTCGCGCTGGTCGACGAGCTCTGCGCGCAGTCGCCGCAGGTGCTGGTGCTCGACGACCTGCAGTGGGCCGACGAAGCTTCCGTGCTCGTCTGGCACCGGCTCTGCGCGGCGACCCGGCAGCTGCCGCTGCTGCTGGTGGCCGCCACCCGGCCGGCGCCCGACCGCGCCGAACTCGCCCAGCTGCGCCGGGGCGTCCAGGCGCGGGACGGGGTCGTCCTCGACCTCGGGCCGCTGACCGGCGAAGACGTCGGCAGGATGATCGAGGACCAGCTCGGGGCGCCACCCGGGCCGGGCCTGCGCGAGCTGGCCGCCCGTGGTGCCGGGAACCCGTTGTACGTCAAGGAAATGGTCGACGTCCTGCGGCGGGCCGGTGCGGTGGCGGTGAGCGACGGCCAGGCCGACGTCGACGACCCGGCGGAGTTCGAGGCACCGCGGTCGCTGGTGGCCGCGGTCGACCGGCGGCTGGACTTCCTCACGGCGCGGACGCAGGAAGTGCTGCGCTGGGGAGCGTTGCTGGGCATGGAGTTCGCCGTCGGCGACGTCGCCGCGGTGCTCGGCACCCGGCCGTCGGACCTGCTGGCACCGCTCGAAGAGGCCGTCGCGGCGAACGTGCTCATCGACACCGGGACGCAGCTGGCGTTCCGGCACCCGTTGCTGCGCCAGGCACTGTACGACCGGCTGCTGGCCGGGACGCGGGCGGCGCTGCACCGGCAGGCCGCCGAGGCGCTCGCCGGGATCGGCGCGCCGGTGAAGCGCGTCGCCGAACAGCTGGTGGCCGCACCGGCCACAGTGGACGAATGGGTGCTGGACTGGCTCGCCGCGCACCACGCCGTCGTGTCGACCCGGGCCCCGCTGATCGCCGTCGAGCTGCTGGAACGCGCGCTGGCCGCGTGCGGCGGGAGCGACCCGCGCCGGGAGACGCTGCTGGTCGCGCTGGTCAAGGTGCTCTTCCGGCTGGAACGCGCCCCGGAAACCCTGGCGCGGCAGGCACTCGACGTCGCCACCGAGCCGGACGCCGTCGAGGAGATGCGGCACGTGCTCGCGGCACTGCGGCACCGCCGTGGCGACACCGAAGGGGCCGTCGCGACGCTCGCCGCGTGGGTCGACGACCCGGCCGTGCCGGAGCTCTGGCGGGTCAAGCACCGCCAGCTGCTGGCGAACTTCCGGCGCGGCAGTCTGTCCGATTTGGACGCGGCGGAGAAGACGGCGCACGAGACCAAGGCGCTCGCCGGGGGTGACCGCTACCTGACCGCGCACGCGCTGCAGTCGTTGTGGCTGGTGGATTCGGTGCGCCGCGAGCACGACCGGGCACTCGCCCACATCGACGCGGCGATCGATGCCGTCGGCGACGAGCACGAGCTAGCCGACCTCCACCTCGACCTGCTCGACAACCGCGTGTTCACGCTGCAGAACCTCGACCGGCTGGCCGAGGCGGGCGACGCCCTGCGCGCGGCGGGTGAAGTCGCGGCGCGGCACGCGCTGCCGGTCGGGCTGCAGGTGTCCGCCGCGGTGCACCGGTACTGGGAAGGCCGCTGGGACGAGGCACTGGTCGAGCTGGACACGGTCATCGAGGACGGCCCGGCCATCACGTTCTACGGCCTGCGCGAGCCCGGTCCGGCGGCGCTGCTGCTGCACGGCGTCGCGGCGCTGATCGCGGGCCGCCGCGACGACCGGGCCCAGGCGGCGGCCCACCTCGACGCGGCGGAGGAGTACGCCCCGGCGACCGGCGCCGAGCGCGAAAGCTTCGACTTCCTGCTGGTCGCCGACGCGCTGGCGGCCGAGCAGCGCGGCGACCGGGTCCGCGCGCTGACCGTCCTCGAGCCGATCCTGAACCCGACGTACGCGGCGATGATGCTGCGGCACCAGTGGCTGCCGGCGTTCGTGCGGCTGGCGATGGAGCAGGACGACGTCGGCCGCGCGCGCCGGGCGCTGGCGGTGTGCGAGGAGGAAGCGGCGAAGGAACGACGTCCGGCGCGGGCGCACGCGGCGGTGTCGTGGTGCCGCGGCCTGATCGAGGAGGACCCGGCCCCGGTGCTGGCCACGGCCGAGCACTTCCGCGCGGTCGGCCGTCGCCCGGAACTGGCGTCGGCACTGGAAGACGCGGCCGTGCTGCTGGCCCGCGCGGGGCGGCTGGACGCGGCGCACGCGGCCTTCGAGGAGGCCGCCGAGCTGTACACGGCCCTGGCGGCCCGCTGGGACCTGCGGCGCGCGGAGACCCGGCTGCGCCGCCTCGGCGTCCGCCGGGGCGCGCTGTTCTCCCCGATCCGGCCGGGCCACGGCTGGGAGTCGCTGACGCCGATCGAGGTCCGCATCGCCGGCCTGGTCGCCGACGGCCGGTCCAACCCGGAGATCGCGGCCGAGCTGTCGCTGCCGCGGCGCACGGTCCAGGCGCACGTGGCCCGCCTGCTGGGCAAGCTGGAGACGCCGTCACGCTCCGGTGTCGCCGACGCCGTCCGCCGGCGCACCTAGCGCGTTGGCCCTGGCGACCCGGCCCAGGTAGCGTCCCGATTCCTTGACCGTCCGCCGCTGCGTCTCGAAGTCGACGTGCACCAAGCCGAACCGTTGCGTGTAGCCCATCGCCCACTCGAAGTTGTCCAGCAGCGACCAGGCGAAGTACCCGCGGACGTCGACGCCGGCCCGGAGGGCGTCGTGGACCGCCCGCAGGTGCTCCATGAAGTAGTTCACCCGCGCGGCGTCGTACACCCGGCCGTCCACCACCGTGTCCGCAAAGGACGCTCCGTTCTCGGCCACCACCAGCGGCAGCCCACCGGACCGGGCGGAAATCCACTCCAGCAGCGAAGTGAGCGTCGATGGTGACTGCTCCCAGCCGAACGCGGTCAACGGCGGCCGGGCCGGCAGCACGTCCATCCCCCGCAGCGTCGGCAGCGCGCAGTTGCTCGGCGCCTGCGGGTCCTCGAGCGGTGTGACGCGGGCCGGTGCGTAGTAGTTCACGCCCAGCCAGTCGATCGGCGCCGCGATGGTGTCCGTGTCGCCGTCGCGGACGCATTCCGGGAACCGGCCCGCGGCCGCCACCACGTCTTCGGGGTAGCCGCGGCCGAGCACCGGGTCGAGGAAGAACCGGTTGTGGATGCCGTCGAACTTCCGGGCCGCTTCGAGGTGGGCCGGGGTGTCGCCGTCCGGGATCGCCGGCGCGAAGTTCAGCGCCAGGGAGATCTCGTGGTCCGGCCCGGTGAGCGCCGGGGCCGCCAGCCCGTGGGCCAGCAGGAGGTGGTGGGCCGCGACCAGCGCCGTGTCGTGGTCCTGGACACCCGGCGCGTGCACCCCGCTGCCGTAGCCGAGGAACGCCGCGCAGAACGGCTCGTTGATCGTCGTCCACTGGCGCACGCGGTCGCCGAGCGCCGCGTGCACCACCGCCGCGTAGTCGGCGAACCGCGACGCCGTGTCACGCGCGGGCCAGCCGCCCGCGTCTTCGAGCGCCTACGGGAGGTCCCAGTGGTAGAGCGTCAGCACCGGCACGACGTCACGGCCGAGGAGTTCGTCGACCAGCCGGTCGTAGAAGGCGAGCCCGGCCGCGGACGTCGTCACGCCGTCCGGCATCACGCGCGGCCAGGCGACCGAGAACCGGTAGGCGTTGAGGCCCAGATCGGCCAGCAGCCCGATGTCCTCGGGGTAGCGGTGGTAGTGGTCGCAGGCGACGGCGCCGGTCGCGCCGCCGAGCACCTTGCCTTCGGTGGCCGCGAACGTGTCCCAGACGGACGGTCCGCGGCCGCCTTCGGTGACGCCGCCTTCGACCTGGTAGGACGCGGTCGCCGCGCCCCACAGGAAGCCCGTCGGGAAGGTCATACCGGTGCCCCTTTCAGGATGCCCCGCACGAGATGGCGGCCCAGCAGCAGGAACAACGCGATGACGGGCACGACGGCGACGGTCGCACCGGTGAGCATCAGCGCGTAGTCGGTGTAGTAGCCGCTGGCCAGCTGCGACAGCGCGACCTGCACGGTGGGTGTCTCGGTGGGGTCGAGGACGACCAGCGGCCAGAAGTAGTCGTTCCACGTGGCCATGAACGTCAGCATCGCCAGCACCGCGGCCGGCGCGCGCAGGGCGGGCACGGCCACGTGCCAGTAGGTGCGCAGGATCGAGCAGCCGTCGACGGTCGCGGCGTCGACGAGGTCCGGGCTGATGGCGTTTTCGCACGCCTGCCGCATCCAGAACACGCTGAAGGCGCTGACCAGCGCGGGCACGATCACCGCTTCGAGCCGCCCGTACCAGCCGAGGTCGCCGACGACGAGGTAGAGCGGGATGACACCGAGCTGCGCCGGCACCATCGCCGAGCCGACGACCAGCAGGAACAACGTGTTGCGGCCGCGGAACTCCAGCCGCGCGAAGGCGAACCCGGCGAGGCTCGCCAGCACGACGTTGGACACCATGACGGTGCCCGCGACGATCAGCGAGTTCCCGATGGCCAGCCAGAAGTCGACGGTGTCGAAGACCCGCCGCACGTTGCCGGCCAGGTTCCCGCCGGGCAGCAGCAGCGGCGACGTCTCCCCGATCGCCGCGTTGTCGCGCGTGGCCACGACGAACGACCAGTACAGCGGGAACACCGACGCGCCGAGCACCCCGGTCAGCACGGCGTACACCCAGCCGCCCGGCCGCCGCCGCGCCGTCACGCCGACCTCACGAACCGGCGCACCAGCCGGTGGTTGACCAGCGCGAACAGCGCGCAGATCACGAACATCACCCAGGTCACCGCGGCCGCGTAACCGGCGTCGAGGTGCGTGAAGCCTTTCTCGTACAAGTACATGACGAGCGTCTGGAACTGGCGGTCGTTGCCGCCGGTGCCGGCCGAGCCGCCGGCGTCGAACAACTGCGGCTCGGCGAACAGCTGCAGGCCGTTGACCGTGCCGGCGATCGCGGTGAAGGCCAGCGCGGGCCGGATGCCGGGCACGGTGATCGACCAGAACGTCCGCCACCGCGAGGCCCCGTCGAGCTCGGCGGCCTCGTACAGGTCACCGGGGACGGCCTGCATGGCGGCCAGGTAGATCAGGGCGTTGTAGCCGGTCCAGCGCCAGAGCACCATGCTCGCCACGGCCAAGTGCGAGGTCCAGGTGCTCGCCCGCCAGTTGACCGGCGCGACGCCGAACCAGCCGAGGACCTCGTTGACGACGCCGTAGTCGCGGCTGAACAGCTGCCCGAAGACCAGCCCGACGGCGACGACGGACACGACGTTCGGCAGCAGCACCCCGGTGCGCCACCAGGTCGCGGCCCGCAGCGGCCGGTCGAGCAGGGCCGCGATGCCCAGGGCCAGCAGGAATTCCGGCACGGCGGCGAGCAGGAAGATGGAGACCGTGTTGGCCAGCGCGTTGTAGAAGTGCGGATCGGTGAGCAGGTCGCCGTAGTTGGCGAGGCCGAAGCGGCCCTGGTCGCCTTCGAGGAGATTCCAGTCGTGCAGCGAAACCCAGGCCGTGTACAGCAGCGGGAAAGCGCCGAAGACGACGAACAGGACGAAGAAGGGCGCGACGAACAGCAGCGGCGTGACCTTGCGGTCGAGGCGGTGCTGCACGCGGCTACTTCAGGGCGGCTTGGGCCTGCTGGACGGCTTTCGTCCAGGCCTGCTCGACGGTGTCGGTCCGTTCCTCGATCCGCCCGAGGGCCCGGCCGAACTCGGGCCGGACGTCGGCGTCGCGCAGGCCGCGGTAGTTCGGGCGCAGCTGGTCGGCCGAGGCGGCGAAGATCCGTCCGGTCGGCGCGTCACCGAAGTACGGGTCGGTGTGCGCGACGACCTCCGGATCCCCGTACACGGCGGGCTCGCTGGGCAGGATGCCGTCGGAGAGGAAGAGCTTCTTCTGCTGCTCCGGGGCGGTCAGCCAGCGGGCGAGCTCGTACGCCTCCTTCTGGTGCGCGCCCTGCTTCGGCACGGTGAGGAACGACCCGCCCTGGTTGCCGCTGCGGCCGGGGACGGTGGTGACGTCCCACTTGCCGCGGTTGGCGTCACCGCCGGCTTCCTTGATCTGGCTGAGCATCCACGCCGGACAGGCGACGGTGGCGAAGGAGCCCTGCTTGATCGCCACGTTCCACGCCTGGGTGAAGGTGGTCGCCGCCGCGGTCTGCCCCTTCGCGGCGAGGCCGCCGGAGAGGAAGAAAGCGGTGCGCACGCTCGGGTTGCGGTCGGCGATGAAGGAGTCGTCGCGCTGGGAGAAGTAGTTCTCCGGCGACTGGTTGAGCATCGCCGTGTAGACGGTGCCGGCGGAGTCGGCGAACTTGACGTTCGGCGTCTTGCTCGTGAACCGTTCGGCGGTGGCCGCGTAGGCGTCCCAGTCGGGCATCAGCTTCGCGACCTCGTCGCGGTCGGCCGGCAGGCCCGCGGCCTGGAACAGGTCGCGCCGGTAGCAGAGGGCGAGGCTGCCCATGTCCGTGCCGAGGCCCAGCACGAAGGCGCCGTCGGTGCCCTGCGCCCACTTCCACGGCACCCACTGCTTTTCGAGCTCGCGGGCGCCGTAGCCGGCCAGGTCGGCGAACTTGTCCTTCGCCTTCCGGTACTGCGGCATGTACTGCTCTTCGATCGCGACGACGTCGGCGGCGCCGTGGCCGGTGGCGAGCTGCGTCGCGAGGCCCTTGTGGTGGGTGTCGAAGTCGGTGACGCGGTTCTGCACCGTGATGTCCGGGTGCAGCTTCTCGTACTCGGCGATCAGGGGCGCGTAACCGAACTCGCCGAAGGTCGCGATGGTGAGCTTGGTCTTGCCGTCGGCGTCACCCGGGGTGCAGGCGGCGAGCGGGATCAACGCGGCGACCACAAGGGCGGTCCGGCGGACGATCGTTCGCAACAGGCTTCCTCAGATCACACCGGCCCGCACGGCGTAGGCGACCGCGTGCGGCCGGTTGCGCAGGTTGAGCCGGTTGGTCATGGCGTAGATGACGTTCTTCACGGTCCGCTCCGAGTAGCAGAGCTTGCCCGCGATCTCGGCAGTGTCCCAGCCTTCGGCCATCAGGCGAAGCACATCCACCTCGCGCGGCGTGAGCGCCGTCCCGGAAGTTTCGCCGGCGAGGGCCTCGACCTGCTCGCGCAGCGAGGAGGAGCGGCCCCGCGCCGCGGCGAGCACGTTCGCGGTGAGCCGGTCCAGCCCGGTCCGCGGCAGCACGGCCGAGACGTGACAGTCGGCGAGCAGGCCGACGTGCGCGGGATCGACGTGCCCGGCGACCAGCACGATCGCGGCCGGCGACTCGGCGGCCGCGGCCCGCAGCGCGGCCACGGCCTCCCGGTCGACCTCCCCGACGGCGAACACCAGCACCGCCGCCTCACCCCGGCGGGCCCGCGGCAGGACCAGCAGCTCGGGGCGGGACTTGAGGTGGTTGATCAGCCCGGTCAGGGCGATCGGGTCCGACGCCCACGCCGCCACTCGCACCTGGTCCATCGAACCCTCCTCCGCCCACGACGAATCCTGACTGCGGCCAGTCTGCTGAGGGCGCCTTCACGAATTCTCTAGCGGCGGCCGGACCCTTCTTCACGCCGTGAAGTTCGGGGGTCGACTACGGTCGGGGGCGTACACGAACGAGTGAAGGGACCGATGAACCGCCGATTTCTCGCCGCCTTCGGGGTGGTGTTCGCCGTCGTAGCCGGGTGTTCGCTGGTCGCGGGCCTGCAACCGCGGACCGTGACCGGGCTGGCGGTCCCCCGGACCTCCGATCGGCCGGTTCCCGTTCCGGTGACTCCCCCGCCCGCCGCTCCGGCGCCGACGTCCCGGCTCGCGCGGCCGGGCGACTGCGCTTCCCTGGCGGCCGGGCTCGACGTCCGCGCGCAGGTCGCGCAGCTGGTCGTCGTGGGCGTCTCCGGCGACAACCCGGCGGCCACGGTGTCCCTGGTGCGCGACCACCAGGTGGGCGGGATCTTCGTCGGGGGCAACGCGACGGCGTTGTTGAAGGACGACTCGCTGGCCGCCGTCCAGGCCGTGGCCAAGGTGCCGGTGGCGGTGTCGGTCGACGAAGAGGGCGGCCGCGTCCAGCGCATCGACGACCTCGACGGCGACCTGCCCTCGGCCCGGACGATGGCCGCGACGAAGTCGCCGGACGAGGTCCGCGCGCTGGCCGCCGAGCGGGGCCGCCAGCTGCGCGCCCGCGGGGTGACCGTGGACTTCGCCCCGGACACCGACGTCACCGGCGCCCCGGACGACGACGTGATCGGCGATCGGTCGTTCAGCCCGGACCCGGCCCGGGTGAAGACGTACGCGAAAGCGTTTGCGGCGGGACTGCGCGACGCCGGGGTCCAGCCGGTGCTGAAGCACTTCCCCGGCCACGGCCACGGCTCGGGCGACTCCCACAAGGGCACCGTCGTGACGCCGCCGCTCGGCGAGCTGCGCGCGGTCGACCTGGTGCCGTACCAGGGCATCGCCGACTACGGCCCGGTCGCGGTCATGGTCGGCCACCTCGACGTCCCCGGCCTGACCGACGGCGTCCCGGCGTCCCTCTCGCCGGCAGCCTACCGGCTGCTGCGCGGCGAGTTCGCGTTCGGCGGGCCGGTGCTGACCGACGACCTCGGCGCGATGAAGGCGATCACCGCCCAGTACCCGCTGCCGGAAGCGGTGCTGAAGGCGCTGCAGGCCGGCGCGGACCAGGCGCTGTGGTCGTCCGGGGGCCGCGTCGACGAGGTGCTGGACCGGCTGGTCGAGGCCGTGCGGAGCGGGGAGCTGCCCCAGGCACGGGTGCAGGAGTCGGTCGCGCGGGTGCTGGGCGGCAAGGGGCTCTGCTGATTTCCGCGGCCGGACCTAGACTTTCCCGTGACGGCACCCGGAGCGAGGAGCGGCATGGCGGATCTCGGCGGCACCTTCACCCTCGGCGGCGAACTTCCCGTCACGCGCATGGGTTACGGCGCCATGCAGCTGGCCGGGCCCGGTGTCTGGGGGCCGCCGAAGGACCACGACACGGCCGTCGCGGTGCTGCGGGAAGCCGTCGAACGCGGGGTCACCCACCTCGACACCAGTGATTACTACGGGCCGCACACCGTGAACGCGCTGATCAAGGAAGCCCTGCACCCGTACCCCGAATCACTCGTCATCGTGACGAAGGTCGGGGCGCGGCGGAGCGCGGACAAGGGCTGGCCGCCCGCGCTGTCGGCCGCGGACCTCACCGAGGCCGTGCACGACAACCTGCGCAACCTCGGCGTCGACGCGCTCGACGTGGTCAACCTGCGGCTCAGCAACGCCGCCGGCGACTACCCCGTGCCGATGTCGCTGGCCGAGCCGTTCGGCGTGCTCGCCGAGCTGCGGGAGCAGGGGCTGATCCGGCACCTCGGGGTCAGCCACGTCAGCGCCGAGCAGCTCGACGAAGCGAGGGCGATCGCGCCCGTCGTCTGCGTGCAGAACCAGTACAACCTGGCCCACCGCGAGAACGATCCCCTCGTCGACAAGTGCGCCGCCGAGGGGATCGCCTTCGTGCCCTACTTCCCGCTGGGCGGGTTCAGCCCGCTGCAGTCGGGCCTGCTCGACGACTGCGCCGCCCGGGTCGGGGCCACGCCGATGCAGGTCGCGCTCGCCTGGCTGCTGCAGCGGTCGCCGTCGATGCTGCTGATCCCCGGGACGTCGTCGCCCGGACACCTGCGCGAAAACCTGGCCGCCGCCGATCTCGAACTGCCCGCGGACGTTCTCGCCGATCTGGACCGGATCGGCACCGCCTGATCGCTACGCTGAGCGTCCGGACAGGCACGAGAACGGAGCAACCGTGGCGGAGTGGGGCGATCTGGTCGCGTACGTCAGGCAGTCGTACCGGGTGGTGCGCGACGAGCCCGACGAGCTGCGCATCCGCCTGGTGTTCGGCGACGACCCCGACACCGAGCAGCGGGCCCAGATCGTCGTGATCGCCCGCGAGATCCTCGACCAGCGCGAGGACTGGGTGCAGATCGCCACGCCGTTCGCCCGGCACGAGGAGGTCGACCTCCTCGAGGTGCTCACCGAGGTCGGTGACGCGATCGTGGTGGGCGGCCTGGCGGTGATGGGCGAGCACGTCGTCCTCCGCCATTCGCTGCCGCTGATCAACCTCGACATCAACGAGTTCACCGATCCGCTCGAGCTGGTCGCCGGCGCGGCCGAGCTGCTGGAGCAGCAGTTCACCGGCCGCGACGACTACTGAGCGGAACCACCGCCACGGCGGCGGCCACGGCAAGCGCGGCCGCCAGGCCGAGTGCCGCGGTCGCCGTGCCGGTGCCGAGGTAGAGGCCGCCGAGGAGGGCGACGCCGAGGGTGCCGCCGAGCTGCTGGACCGCGTTGAGCAGCCCGGCCGCCGAGCCCGTCTCGTGCGGCCGGACCCGCTCCAGCGCCGCGGTGAAGAACGGGACCGTGAACGTCCCCATTCCGAGCCCGCACAGGGCCAGCGCCCACGGGTACGCGCCCGGGCCGAGGCCGAGCGCGGCGAGGATGCCGGCCGTCAGCAGCGCCAGCCCGCCGAACATGACGCGGGAGCCGAACTTCGGCACCAGCCGGGCACCGGCGAAGGACGACGACACCGCGAGCCCGGCCGAGAGCGGCAGCAGCGTCAGGCCGGCGGTGCGGACGTCGGCGCCCAGCCCGAGCTGGAGCTGCATCGGCACGACCTGCATCAGGCCCGTCATCACCGCGAAGAACAGCAGCGAGCCGGCGAGCGCCGCCGGGAACCCGCGGTGGGTGAACAGGCTCGGCTCGACCAGCGGCGCGGCCGCGCGGCGCTGCTGGAAGCCGAACACGGCCACCAGCGCGGCGCCGGCCGCGAGCAGGGCCGGGTTCGGCCCCGCGGGGTCGATCAGGGGGTGGACCAGCAGCCCGGCGCCGGCGGCGACGAGCAGCGTGCCGGTGACGTCGAGCCGGGGCCGGGTGGCCGCGCGGTCCTCCCGCAGCAGCCGCGCGGCGAAGAGCACCGCCAGCCCGAGCGGGACGTTCACCAGGAACACCGCCCGCCACGACACGGCCTGCGTGAGCAGCCCGCCGAGCAGCGGCCCGGTGACCGCGGACAGGCCCATCACCGGCCCGATGCTGCCCAGCGCCTTCGCGAGTTCGCCGCCGTCGAACAGGGCGCGGATGAGGCCGATGGTCTGCGGGACGATCAGCGCGGCCGCCGCGCCCTGCACCGCGCGGGCCCCGATCAGCAGGGCCGCGTCCGGCGCCATCGCGCAGGCCAGCGACGCGAGCACGAAGCCCGCCACGCCGAGCTTGAACACCCTGGCCCGGCCGAAGACGTCGCCGAGACGGCCACCGGTGACCAGGAAGGCGGCGAACGGCAGCGTGTAGGCCGCGCTGAACCACGGGACGTCGGCGGCCGGGCCGGGCAGGCCCGCGTGGATGGCCGGGCCGGCGACCTGCACGATGGTGGCGTCGAGCAGGTTCATCGCCTCGGCGGCGAGCAGCACGGCCAGTGCGGCCCACCGCCGTCGGGAGTGCGTCATGGTCGGCACGGGGTGCCTCCTTTCGTTCGGCGCCCACCCTGGCGACTCGCCCGCCGCTCGTTCCAGCTATCGACGTTCTTTGGCGGATTTCTTCCGTTCGCTGCGCTTTAATGAGGGATATGACCACCCTGGACGCCGTGGACCGCGCGTTGATCCATGCGCTCCACATCGACGGCCGGGCACCCTTCACCAAGATCGGCGACGTCCTCGGCGTCTCGACGCAGACGGTGGCGCGGCGCTACCGCCGCCTCCGGAGCGAGGCGTCACTGCGCGTGGTCGGCCTGCCGGATCCGCAGCGGGCCGGGCAGGCGGAGTGGATGGTCCGCCTCACCGCGACGCCGCACACCGCGCAGGACCTCGCCCAGGCGCTCGCGCGCCGCGCCGACACGGCGTGGATCAAGCTGATGTCCGGCGGCACGGAGATCTGCGTCAACGTGCACACGCCGGCCGCGAGCGACCACGCGCTGCTGCTGCGGGACATCCCGCGCACGGCGAGCATCACGGCGGTCTCGGCGCACCAGCTGCTGCACCGCTACTTCGGCGGGCCGACGGCGTGGCTCGGCCGGGCGAACGCCCTCGACGCCGCGCAGATCGCCGCCCTGACCCCGGTGCGCACCGGCCCGGGCAAGCCGCTGACCGGCGACGACGACGCCCTGATGGCCGCACTGCAGCGCGACGGCCGCGCGGGCCTGGCCGAACTGGCGACGGCCACCGGCTGGTCGGCCGCGACGGTCGCGCGCCGCCTGGCCGACCTGCAGGCGGGCGGCACCGTGTTCTTCGACCTGGAGATCGACCCGGAACCACTGGGCGCGACGACGCAGGCGCTGCTCTGGATGGCGGTGGCCCCGGCCCGGCTGGACCGGGTGGCGCGGACGCTGGCGACCCACCCGGAACTCGCGCTCGTCGCCGCGACGACGGGCCCCGCGAACCTGGTCGCGCAGGCGCTGTGCCCGGACGCGGCCGCGCTGCACCACTACCTGACGCACCGGCTCGGGGCACTGGACGCCATCCGGACGCTGGAGACGGCGCCCGTGCTGCGGACCGTCAAGGCCGCCGCGTCTCGCTGAAGGACGCCGAGCGGTCCGGGTCCGCCGAGGTCAGGGCAGGACGGCAGGGGGTTGCCGGGGCGCTGGTCTGTCCTCGGTGGACTTAGCCTGGACCAGGTGGTCGAGCAGGCCACGGACGGCTTCGAACCCCCGGACCTCCTCGCGGCAGTCCGGGCACGCCGCGAGGTGCCGCTCGACCCGCGCCGCCTCGGCGGCCTCGAGCAACCCCAGGCTGTACGCCCCGAGGTCGGTCCGGTCGTACCGGCCCATGGATCGC
This sequence comes from Amycolatopsis plumensis, assembly GCF_042652605.1. NCBI lineage: Bacteria > Bacillati > Actinomycetota > Actinomycetes > Pseudonocardiales > Pseudonocardiaceae > Amycolatopsis > Amycolatopsis plumensis. Next base: position 1,540,143 of record NZ_JBHSJY010000001.1, read on the forward strand.
GTCTCCGTTCCGCGTCCCGCGAGGAACGCCCGCACTGTCCGACCCCTCCAGGGTCCTGAGCCGGACGCGCCCCCGGCGGAGTTCCGCGGATTTCTACCCGAACGGCCGACAACTTCGGAAGGCGAACAGCCCATGTGAGTGACGGCAATAGTCACGTACCTCACCCGTCCGAACACGGAACGCTTTTGTGCCATCAAGTTCACCGATTCGGCGTCATGGCTCCCGGACTCGCTCGTCGGACTGGCGTCGGACCGGGATTTCCCGGCTTCGACCTGGGCAAGAAGGCGATCCGAAACGAGGAGAGCGATGACCGTACGGAGCCACCGGGCGGACGACGTCGTGGACGAGGTCGGGGTGTGGCTGGCCGGGGAGTTCGCGGGGCGTCTCCCCGCATCGGAGATCGACCGCGTCGTCCGGACGACGCGGCTCGACCTCGAGGGGAGCATCGCGCCGGAGGAGCTCGGGGAGATGCTCCACCGGCTGGGCCGGGCCAGGCTGCAGCGCATCCTGCACGCCGCCCCGGCCGCGCAGGTGAGGATTCCGCAAGCGCGGTGACGTGCCGGGCGGGCCACGCGGCTTTCGGTGCCGCGTCGCCCGCCCGCGGCACGGCCGCCCCTTCGCCGCCCGCCGGTCCCCTGTGAACGCACCGGGAGGCGCCGGCGGTTCATCGGAAGGGAACGTTCGCGCACACCCTCTGCCCGCGACGCCGGGCATTCTTGACTGGACTAGACCAATCTGCTCTAGTGACCGGTGTCCCCCCTCGTCTCGGCCGGATGAGCACACCCACCTGCGACGCCGGGCGCCTGCGCGCCCGCGTTCCGTCGTGGCCGAAGGAGTGAGCGAGTCTTGAGAAGACGTCTTGTCGCGATCCTGTCCGCTGTCGCCGCCGTTGCCGGGCTCGTCTTCGGCGCGCCCGCCGTCACCGGGCACGCTTCGCAGGCGGCCGCCGCCGCGTGCAGTGCGCCGAACTGGGTCGCCGGGCAGTGGTACGACGTCGGCGCCGTCGTGCGGTACACCAACGGCGGCTACTACCGCGCCAAGAACGCCAACCCGGGCTACGACCCGGTCATCAGCACCTGGTACTGGGAGCCCTACAGCTGTGACGGCGGCGGCGGGACCACCTGCAGCTACCCGAACTGGGTGGCGGGCCAGTGGTACGACGTCGGCGCGATCGTCCGCTACACCAACGGCGGCTACTACCGCGCCAAGAACGCCAACCCGGGCTACGACCCCGTGATCAGCACCTGGTACTGGGAGCCCTACACCTGCGGCGGCGGCACGGACCCCGGCAACCCGGGCAACCCCGGCGCGTTCGTGGTCAGCGAAGCGCAGTTCAACCAGATCTTCCCCGGCCGCAACTCCTTCTACACCTACAGCGGCCTGACCGCGGCCCTGTCGGCCTACCCCGGCTTCGCGAACACCGGCAGCGACACGGTCAAGAAGCAGGAAGCCGCGGCCTTCCTGGCCAACGTCAACCACGAAACCGGCGGCCTGGTCTACATCGTCGAGCAGAACACCGCCAACTACCCGCACTACTGCGACGGGAACCAGCCCTACGGCTGCCCCGCCGGCCAGTCCGCCTACTACGGCCGCGGCCCGATCCAGCTCAGCTGGAACTTCAACTACAAGGCCGCCGGTGACGCGCTCGGCATCGACCTGCTCGGCAACCCCTGGCAGGTCGAGCAGAACGCGGCGGTCGCCTGGAAGACCGGGCTCTGGTACTGGAACACCCAGAGCGGCCCCGGCACCATGACCCCGCACAACGCGATGGTCAACGGCCGCGGGTTCGGCGAAACCATCCGCAGCATCAACGGCTCGATCGAATGCAACGGCGGCAACCCCGCCCAGGTCGAGAGCCGCGTCTCGAAGTACCGCCAGATCACGTCGATCCTGGGTGTCGACCCGGGCGCCAACCTGTACTGCTGAACCGGCGGGGCGGGCGGGGGTGCGCCCGCCCGCCCCGCTCAGCCGGCGAGCCGTCCGGCGATCAGCCGGACGATCGCCGGAACGTGGTCGTTCAGGTAGAAGTGGCCGCCCGGGTACGTCTTCAGCTCGAAGTCACCGGACGTCCGTTCCGCCCACAACCGCGCCTCGGCCGCGCCGACCTTGGGGTCCCGGTCGCCGATCAGCGCCACGACCGGGCAGCCGACGTCCGGGCCCGGGCGGTAGTGGTACAGCTCGGCGGCCTTGTAGTCGCTGCGCAGCGCGGGCAGCACGAGGGTGCGGATGTCTTCGTCGTCCAGCACCGCCGCGTCGGTGCCGCCGAGCCGCTTGACCTCGGCCAGCAGCTCCTCGTCGCCCTTGTCGTGGACCCGCTCGCCGTGGTCCGCCGTCGGCCCGCGGCGGCCGGAGACGAACAGGGTGAGCAGTTTCGTGCCCCGGGCTTCGAGCCGCCGCGCGACCTCGAAGGCCAGGCTGGCGCCCATGCTGTGGCCGAAGAACGCCACCGGCCCGGTGGTCTCCGGGGCGAGCACGTCCGCCAGCCGGTCGGCGAGCACGAACAGGTCGTCCACCGGGGCTTCGGCGTACCGGTCCTGCCGGCCCGGGTACTGCACGGCCAGCACCTCCACGGCGGGCGCCAGCGCCGCCGACACGGGGTGGTAGTAGCTCGCCGCTCCCCCGGCGTGCGGGAAGCACACGAGCCGGGCCGAGGCCGACGGCGCCGGGTGGAAGCGCCGGACCCACGCCGCGGCGTCGAGGGAAATCGTCATGGGCCCAATCTGGCAGGCCACCCGGACGGCGTCGACCCCTGAAGTGCGCGGCCCGGTCAGCGGGGTGTCACTCCGCCCGCCACAGCGCCGGGACGGCCGGGGGTTCCCAGCCCGGCTGCGCGGTGTGGGCCTGCAGGCAGACGTACCCGCGGCCGCCGTAGGTGACCCGGATCCCCGCCGTGTACGCGGTCCCCACCGTCCAGGAAGTGCCCCCGGGTGGCGTGGAGGAGGTCGGCGTGGAGGAGGTCGACGTCGGCCGCGTCGACGTCGGCGTCTGGGCGACGTCGAGCACGAAGTCGAAGGCGGCCTCCTTCGCGGACCCGTTGTCGCGCACGGTCATCAGCAGCCGCGCGTCGAAGATCGTGTCGGTGTTGTTGCGAGGCTCGCCGGGGAAGTAGAGCTGCGTGGTCAGCACCGGACGGCCGGGTGCCTGCACCTTCACGTGGATGTGCCGGGTCCGGCCGGGGTAGAGGCCCGGCACGATCGTGGACAGCGTGAACGCGCCCTGGGCGTCGGTGTACTGGTGCCCGCGGAAGGTGTAGCCGGTGTTGTCGTAGGCGCCGTTGACGTCCGCCTGCCAGAAGTCCAGCAGCGCGCGGCCGATCGGCAGGCAGGCCCGTCCGAAGACGTACCCGGTCACGGTCAGCCGGGTGCCCGGGGTGCCGGGCGTGACGAGGTTGGTCCGTTCCGGTGAGTTCGGCTTGAAGTACGGGCCCTCGGTCTGCTCGATCGTCGGATCGTCGTCGTCGTGGCACGCCGGGGTCAGCGCCGGTGCCGTGCCGCCGACGGCGTTCGCGCGGGCCAGCGCCGGGCCACCGATCAGCGCGACCGGCGCCGCGACACCCGCGGCCAGCGCGGCCTTGAGCACCGTCTTGCGGCTGAGCTTGGTTTCATCGTCCATGGCTGCTCCTCGTGGGGGCTCGGGGATCCCCTCGAACGTAGGCAGCGCACCGGGCGGGCGGCGATGGACTGGACCGGTCAGTCGTGGTGCTTCTCCCCGCCGCGCCGGAAGGCGCCGGGACTCATCCCGGTCTCGCGGCGGAAGAACCGGCAGAAGTAGGCGGGGTCGGCGAACCCGACCCGGCTCGCGACCTGCCGGACGGTGAGGTTCGTCCGGAGCAGGAACCGTTGCGCCTCCCGGGTCCTTGCCTCGCGCAGCAGCTGCGCGGCGGTGCGGCCGGTCGCGGCCTTGACCGCCTCGGTGAGGTGCCCGGAGGTGACGCCGAGGCGTTCGGCGTGCGCTCGCACCGACCACAGCCCCGGCTCGGCGCGGCCGGCGAGCCGGACGAACTCCGCCGCCACCGCGCCGGCGGGGGCGGGCGGCGGGGTGCCGGCGGGGGCGGGCGGCGGGGTGCCCAGCCGTCCCGCCCGCACGATCAGGACGTGCACCAGCGCGCGCAGCACCGACTCCGTGCCGGCACCGCCACGGCGGTACTCGTCCTCCAGATCGGCGATCAGCCGCGCGACCCGCGCGTCGGCGTGGTCGTCCAGGTGCAGCCACGGCCGTTCGCTCAGCCGCCGCAGGAGCTCGCGATCGGCCGGGTGGTCGAGGAGGAAGTCGTCGGTGAACAGCACGACGTGCCCGGTGAGGCCGCGGACGCCGGCCCACTGGTGCACCTGCCCGGGCGCGATCACGCCGAAGTGCGGCGGCCGCAGCGGCCAGCGGGCGGTGTCGACGACGTGCGCGCCGGTGCCGCCGGTGACGTGCACGAGCTCGTGGAAGGTGTGCCGGTGCGGGAAGTCCGCGCGCGACAGCGGCCCGAGCGCGTCGAACGTGCCGACGGCGAACGGGGGTGCGTGCGGAGCGGGGACCTCCAGCCGGTGCATCGGCAGCTCGCCCGGCCGCGGGGTCCGGCAGGGCGTCCCTGACGGAACGGTCGTACCGCGCATGGCCGAGAAGTCTAGACCAATTTATCGGCGATTCGCCGGTTTTGCCCCGATGATCGCAATCCGATCGTCGGGTACCGGACAGCAGAACGGGGCCGGTCCACAGTGGACCGGCCCCGTTCGGAGCTACTGCTTACGCGCGGCTGCGGCGCCGGTTCACCAGCAGCATCAGCGCGCCGCCGCCGAGCAGCAGGCCGCCGATGCCGAACGGAACCGCGGCGTCGACACCGGTGTTGGCCAGCTCGCCGCCACCGGAGGGAGCGCCGCCGGGCGTGCTCGGCGCCGTGGTCGGGGTGGGGGTCGCAGGCGTCTCGGACCAGCTCGCGGTCGCCTTCGCGGCCACCTCGGTCTTCTCCGAGTCGGCGACGATCAGCGACTGCGCCGGGTGCCTCGCGTAGTTCTCCGCGACGAACAGGCGGCCGGTGTCCACCTCGCCGGTGGCCTTGAGCGAGAACGAGCCGCTGCCCGGCTTGGTGCCGGCCGGGACGTCGAGGAACAGCTTGCTGCCGTCCTTGATGTCGGCGGCCTTCTGCTCCTTGCCGTCGGCGTCGGTGAGCTTGACGCCGTCGGGCAGCTCGGTGGCCAGCGACGTGATGGCACCGTTCGTGGCGACCTGGAACGGGCCGATCTTGGTGCCGGCCTTGCCCTCGGTCTTCGGGCCCGCGATGTCGAGAGCCGGCTTCGGCTGCGCGCCGATGCCGGTGTTCTGGTCGCCGATCAGGTAGCTGTAGAGCGCGGCGACGTCGGCGTTGGTCTCGGCCGGGTTGTCCTCGGCGAGCGGCTTCTGCAGGTTGAGGTTCACGCCGTCGCTGAAGTGCCACACCGCGGCCTGCGTCCCGGTGATCGCCTCGGCCTCGGTGAGGCCGTCGTGGACCTTGACCCCCTGCTTGGCGAGCTCCGCCGCCACCGCGTCGAGGTCGAGGGCCGGGTAGCCGTGGTGCAGCACCCAGTTGAGCTTGGCGCTGTTCTTGACGAACGGTGAGCCGGCGTCCGGGTACTTGTTCCAGGCCGTCTCGACCATGTCGACGTCGTCGCGGGCGTGGGTGCTGAACTCCACGCAGTAGAGCTTGAGCGACTTGCCGTCCGACAGCTTGAAGCCGAACAGCTTGGCGTAGGGGTCACCCTGGTCGGTGTTCACCCGGTAGACGCGCTTGGACGTGGCTTCGTCGATCCGGCCGCGCGCGGCGCCGTCGTCCGCGAGGGCTGCCGGGGCGCTGACCATGACCGCGGCGGCCGCGGCGAGCACCGCGATCCCGCCACGCGCGAAAGCTGACCTGACCTGCATAACTCTCCTATCCGAGCCCGAACCACGCCGTTAGGGGCCGCGTGGGATCACGATCCCCGACCACGTCGGCCACTGATTCGGGTGAGTGATCACCCGGTCAAGCGAATGGCAGCATACACAGACCTCACAGTGGGCTACACGCGTGCCCCCATAAGCACGAATCTGCGCGAAAATCCCCTGAAAGAGGCCCAGATCTCAGGCGCGGAAATACCCGCCGAACAGGATTTCGGCGATCTTCGTGGTGGTCTCCTTGCCGACCTCGTCGCCGCCGGAGATCACCCGGGTGTCGTTCATCAGGGCGAGGGTGTACCGCTCGTCCGGGCCCGCGAAACCGACGGAGTTCATGATCCAGGAGCCGTCGTCGTTGTCGTCTGACCAGCCGTTCTTGTTCCCGGGCCGGGCGGCCGACCCGGCGCCCCAGACGCCCCACTGCTGGTTGGCGTCCACGGTGCGCAGTTCCCCGACGACGTAGTCGCGGTGCCGGGCGGGCAGGCGGGTCAGGACGTATTCGATCAACCGGTCCAGGTCGTCGGCCGTGGTGCGGATCCAGCCCCAGTGGTGCGGGTGGTGATCACTGAACCGCATGTCGGTCATTCCGTATGCCGGAAAACGGCGACCGAATTCCGCTTCGCCTCCATAACGGGTCCACAACGTGTGGGCGGCCCCGTCATCACTCGAATGGAGCATCCGGTGCAGCAGATCGCGATCTTGGGCGGTCAATGTGATCGCACCGGCGTCCTCGCGCAGCAGCAGGTCGACGGCCATGGCCAGCTTCGGAGTGGAGCAGGCCCAGATCAGCGTGCCGGCGGCCGGGCTGCGGTGGACGGCGCCGGTCCACCGGTCCCGCAGGACGATCCCGGTCACCCCCGGCCGGCTGTCGGCGTAGGCCTGCGCCCGCGCGATCCGCGCCCGCAGCTCCGGGCCGAACGGGTCACCGCCTCGGGGCGCGCCCCCACCGGCGGCCGGCGACGGCGCCAACGCGAAGGCCGCCAGCAGCGCGGTGAGCAGGAACTTGCCCATGGAGTCTCCCGGTGCAGGCGAGCGGACGGGTCCGCCCAAGAGACTCGCACGGACGAGCGGGGGCCGCGAGCGCCGCACCCGGTCCCTGTCTCAGCACACCGCCGGTCCGAACGCAGTGAATGACTCATTCCTGGCGTTCGACGCCAGGAATGAGTCATTCACTGCACCGGGACCCGCCACGAGGCAGGCCCGTGGCGCGCCTCAGGGGTGGACGGTGAGCAAGTGGGCCCGGAAGCCCTCGCCGTAGGTCTTGGTCGGCGTGCCGCTGTAGTCCTCGATCAGCACGTTGCCGCCGCTGCAGCCCCACGGGTTCCACGTCCAGGCCGTGTAGCCGAGGTTGTGCGCGTCGAGCCAGGCCATCACCTGGTCGATGTAGTCGTGGGCGCAGCTGTTCTGCCCGATCTCGCCCGCCTGCACCGGGACCTGGGCCGCGACCGTCCCGATCTGACTGTCCCAGCAGGACACCGTGACGCAGGCGTTGAAGTTGTACGAGTGCCAGGACGCCACCAGGTTGCCCGCCGGGTCCACCGGCTTGTAGGCCAGCCACTGCGTGAGGTCGTTGGTCCACGTCAGGCCGCCGGTCATCACCACGTTCTCGGCCCCGGTCGCCCGGACCGCGTCGACCAGCTCCTGCATCCCCGCGACCGCGTAGCCGATTCCGGTGCAGGTGCCGCCGTCGCGCAGGCATCGCCACGCCGCGGCCGCGTCGGACCAGTTGGCGGCCGCGTCCGGGTAGGGCTCGTTGAACAAGTCGAACACCACGGCGTTGTCGCCCTTGAACGCGGTCGCGACCTGGCTCCAGAACGTCGGCGTGTACTGCCGGTCGGGCATCGGCTTCTGGCAGGTGGCGTTGACGTCGGTGCACGCCGACGAGGTCCCGGTGTACTGGCCGTGCGTCCAGTGCAGGTCGAGGATCGGGTTGATCCCGTTGGTCACCAGCAGGTTCGCGTAGTCCTTGACCGCCTGCTGGTACGGGGCGCCGCTGGGCGAGCCGGACAGGCCGAGCCAGCAGTCCTCGTTCAGCGGGATCCGCACCGCGTGGATGTTCCACGCCTTCATCGCGTCGACCGAAGCCTGGTCGACCGGGCCGCTGTCCCACATCCCCTTGCCCTGCACGCAGGCGAACTCGCCGCTGGACCGGTTGACGCCGAGCAGCCGGTAGGTCTTCCCGTCGGCGGTGAGCAGCTTGTTGCCCGAGACGTGCAACGCCGGTGCCGGGCCCGGCGGGGGTGGCGTGGTGGTGGTCGTGGTCGGTGTCGTGGTCGTCGGCTTGGTGATGGGGGTGGTCGCCGTGGTCGGCGGGGTTCCGGTGCACGCGGCACCGTTGACCGCGAAGTCGGTGGGCGTGGTGTTGGTGCCGCTGTAGGAGAAGTTCGCGCCGGTGCTGACCGAGCCGCCGGCCGGGATGGTGCCGTTCCAGCTCGCGTTGGTCACGGTGACCTGCTTGCCGGACTGCGTCCACGTGCCCATCCAGCCCTGCTGGAGGGTCTGGTTCCCGGCGTAGGAGTAGGTCAGCGTCCAGCCGTCGGCCGCCGCGGAGCCGACGTTGGCGATCCCGACCGTGGCGCTGAAACCGCTTCCCCAGTCGTTGGCCGAGTAGGTGACGCGGCAGGCGAACGCGGCGCTCGTTTCACGCGCGGACGACACCACCGTCGTCGACGTGACGACTCCGGCGGCGACCGCGAGACCCGCCACGGCCAGCGCGGCAGGACGTTTTCCGGCTCTTCCCCACATCGGCACTCCCTTGTGCACATTCACGGCGAACCGCTCTGGGAGCGTTCCCAGAGACCCGTCACACCGTCGCTGCCGGGCCCCGGGTTGTCAATCACCAACGCCGACAAAGGGGCCGAACAGCGTCGGGTGCGTTCCCCCATCGAACGCAGGCGTCTCCTCCGGGCGGAGGCCCTACGGCCGCCACGGCCGGTAGCCGCCGGGCTCGACCGCGAAGACCGCTTCGCCCTGCCCGAGGGCCGGCAGCCGGCGCCGGAAAGCCGTGGTCGCGGCCGCCGGCAGCGTCCCGCTCAGCCGGGCGAGCCCGGCTTCGACCACCGGCGGCTCGCACACGGCCTCGAGCTGGGCCAGCGCGACCACGGCTGCGCCGACGACGTGTTCGGGCACTTCGAGGTCGAACCGGTCCACCGGTTCGTACACGCGGGTCCGCGCCCGCGCGAACGCCAGCGAAAGCAGGCGCGCGGTGGCTTCGCGAAAGTCACCGGCCGTGCTGACCGGCGGCTGGAACCCCGAGTGGGTCAGCGTGACGACGCAGTCGGTGACCTCCCAGCCGTGCGGGCCGCACCCCGCCGTGCGGTACACCGTCTGCTCGATGGCGGTGTGGAAGGCCCGCGGGAGCGAGCCGCGTTCGACGGCCAGCTCGTAGCGGACGCCGCTGCCGATCTCGCCAGGCGCGACCCGCAGCCCGACCGTGGCGACCGGATCGGTCGGACCGAGCCGGTCCAGGAACTGGACCGCTTCCCCCACACCGACGGGCCTTTCGATGTGGACCGGCGCCGGCGGCGCAAACCGGGCGACGAGCCCGAAGTCCTCGCGCAGCCGCTCGAGGAGGACCTCGATCTGGACTTCGCCGTACGTCCGCACCGACAACGCACCGCGGTCGGCCCGCAGGCCCAGCAACGGGTCCTGGTCGCACAGCTCCCGCAACGCCTGGTGCAGCCGGATTTCCTCGCCGGGCCGAGCGGTGACGACCGAAACGAGCCCGGGCGGCGAGAACAACCCGGCGTCCGCCAGGCCGTCCGGCGACCCGAGCCGGTCGTCGACGCGGACGTCACCGAGGCCCGAAAGCCGGACCAGATCGCCCGCGCCCGCGCGAGTGGCTTTGGCGCCCGCGAGCGTCATCGCCGTGACGCGTCGCCGGCTTCGCTCGACCGAGCCGTCTGCGTTCCGCCGGAAGAGCTCCACGCGGTCGCGCACCCGCAGCGTCCCGCCGTGCAGGCGGGCGTAGGCGATCCGGTCGCCGCCGCGGCCGCGTTCGATCTTGAAGACGGTCGCGCGGAGTTCGGAGCCCGGCTCGGGTGCGGGCAGGAAGTCCACGATCCCGGTGACGAGTTCAGCCACGCCGGCGCCGGTCATGGCCGAGCCGAAGAACACCGGGTACGCCTCGCCGGCGGCCACCTGGCTGCGGACGGCGTCCCCGGCCGGCCCCATCGCGGGAGACAGCTTCTTCCGCAGGTCGTCGAGCACCCCGGCCGGATCGACACCGGGCTGGTCGAGCTTGTTGACGAACACCAGCGTCGGCACACCCAGCCGGCGCAGGAGGCGCCAGAGGATCCGGGTGCTCGCCTGGACTCCGGCGGCCCCGGAGACCACCAGCACGACGCCGTCGAGCACGCCGAGCGCCCGTTCGACCTCGGCGACGAAATCGGCGTGCCCCGGCGTGTCGATGACGTTGACCGTCCGGCCACCGGCGCAGAAGGAGACCACGCCGGTGCTGATCGTGATGCCGCGACGCCGTTCGATGTCGAGGGTGTCGGTCTGGGTGTTCCCGTCGTCGACGCGGCCGAGCGCACCGACCGCGCCGGTGTCGAACAGCAGCCGCTCGGTCAGGCTGGTCTTACCGGCGTCGACGTGGGCGAGAATCCCGATGTTGAGGGAGGTTTCGGGCAAGAAGGGCTCCAGGTGCCGCAACGTTGGCTGGGAATCCGGCGGTGTTGCGGAACTGGCGCATGCTGCCCCCTTCGCGAATCGATCAGAGGGGCCGACCGTAGCCGAGGACGCGGTCGGGGACCAAAGGATTAACGGCCGGTCCGGTATTCGGCGAAGATTTCGCCGAGGACGCGGTGCGCGTCTTCGTCATCGGTCCGGGCCGCGGACACGAGCGTTTTCCAGAGCGCCCAGCCGCGTCCGCGCGCCCAGGTGCCGTCGTCGACGGCCAGGTGTTCGCGGAACGCCCGCCGTCCGTCGGCGGTCAGCAGCGTCCAGGCGATGGCCGTGTCGCAGGACGGGTCCCCGACACCGCAGGTCCCGAAGTCGATGACGGCGGTCAGCTCGCCGTCGTCGAGCAGCAGGTTCCCGGCGGCCACGTCGCCGTGGAACCAGGCGTCCCGGCCGTCCCAGCGCGCGGACAATGCGGCCGCCCAGATCTCGCGGGCCAGCCCGGCGTCGATCCGGCCGTCCAGCGCCGCGAGCGCGCGCTCGGCCGACGGCTCGTAGGTGCGCAGGGTGGCGCCCCGGAACCAGTTGTGCTTTCCCGGCTGCGGCCCGTCGGCGGCCTCGACCTCCTGCAGGGCAGCCAGGAACCCGGCCAGGTCGACGGCGAAGCGGACGGGATCGGCGATCCGGTCCCGGCTCGCGGGACGGCCGTCGAGCCACGGCTGGATCGACCACGGAAAGGGATAGCCCGCACCGGGTTTCCCGGCGGCCAGCGGGACCGGAACGGGCAGCGGCAGCCGGGGAGCGAGCACCGGGAGCCAGCGCTGTTCCTTGGCGACGGCCAACGCGTATTCGGCCGCGCTGGGCAGCCGCGCCACCAGGTCATCGCCGACGTGGAAGGTGAAGTTGTCCCAGCCACCGTGCGCCACGGGCCGGACCGGAAGTCCGGCCCACCGCGGGAACTGCTCGCCGACCATCCGGCGCACGGTTTCGGCGTCGACGGCGATCCGCTGCGGCGCGGGCCCGAGATCGGGGACGGGGCGGTTCTCCGGGGTGATCACGGCGGACGAGCATATGCCCGCGATAACCCGCGCTGCCTACGCTTTTCGGCGTGAACAGGCGCCCCGGGCTCAGCGCCCGGCTGAAACTGACCATCAGCTACGCCGCGTTCCTCCTGCTCGCCGGCGCTGTCCTGCTCGCCGTCGTGCAGATGTCCCTGCTGCGGTACGTGCCCGACAACGACCAGGGCCTGCTCGGGATCGCCCCGAACCGCTATCTCCTCACCCGCATGTTCGCTCCCTCCGCGGCCACGGCACTCGGTTTCCTGCTGGTGTTCGGCATGCTGGGCGGCTGGCTCCTGGCCGGCCGGATGCTCGCCCCGCTCACCCGGATTGCGGACGCCGCCCGGCTCGCCGCGCACGGCTCGCTCTCCCACCGCATCCGCCTGACCGGCCCCTCCGACGAGTTCCGCGAGCTCGCCGACGTCTTCGACACGATGCTCGAACGCCTCGAATCCCAGGTCGGCGAGCAGCAGCGGTTCGCCGCGAACGCCTCGCACGAACTGCGGACCCCGCTGGCGATTTCGCAGGCCATCCTCGACGTCGCCGGCCAGGACCCGGCCTACCCCCGCGACGAGCTCGTCGAACGGCTCCGCACGGTGAACACGCGGGCGATCGACCTCACCGAAGCCCTCCTGCTGCTCAGCCGCAGCGACCGGCGGCACTTCACCCGCGAGCCCGTGGACCTTTCCCTCGTGGCCGAAGAAGCCGCCGAAACGCTGTTGCCGCTGGCCGAAGAGCGCCGGATCACCCTCGACGTCACCGGGGAGCCGGTGCACGCGACCGGCTCCGCCGCACTGCTCCTGCGCATGGTGACGAACCTCGTCCAGAACGCGATCGTGCACAACCTCCCGGGCGGCACGGTCACCGTCCACACCGAACGGCGGCGCTACGCGAGCGCGCTGCGGGTCGAGAACACCGGACGGCCGCTGCCGCCGGAGCTGCTGCCGATCCTGACCGAGCCGTTCCAGCGCGGGACCGGGCGCACCCGCACCGACGGGCACGACGGCGTCGGCCTCGGGCTGGCGATCGTGCACAGCATCGTCCGGGCCCACGACGGGATGCTGGAGCTGGAGCCGCGCGAGGCCGGCGGCCTGGTCGTCACGGTCCGGCTCCCCGGCCGCCGGTAGGTGGGCCACCGGCCGGGGTTCGCGAAGGCGGTTGCGCCGGGGCTTCGGCAAAGCGCGTGCGCGCGGCCGACTCACCGATCCGGTCGGCGAACACCGCTGCGGAGGAAGAGTAAATCGCGTTGTTGGTCATACCTCGAGATTACCGGGATTCGAACACGCGTCATCACTCGATCGGGTAGGTCCACATGCGACTGTCCGCCCCCGCTCAAGAGACATGCCGCACCACCACGCCGACCACCCGCTCCCGCGGCACGAACCCGTAGTGGCGCGAATCCCAGCTGCTCGGCCGGTTGTCGCCCAGGACCACGGTGCAGCCGCCCGGCACCACTTCGCCGCCGAGGCCGTGTGCGTCCGGGTCGGCCCAGTCCGGCGGGATGCGGTCGCCCGCCACGGCGACCACGCGTTTGAGCAGCAGCTGGTCCCCCGTCGGCGCGCCGCTCGGCAGCGGCGGGAAGCGCAGCAGGGCCACCTGGCCGCGGCGCGCGCGGCGGGTCCGGCGCACCAGGACCCGGTCGCCGGAGGACAGCGCCGGTTCCATGCTGTGACCGTCCACTGTGGTCATGATCAGCCGGCGGCGGAGGACGACGAAGCCCACGGCCAGCAGCCCGAAGAACACCGTTGCCTTCACGGCACCGCCTGGTATCCGTCGGCCTGCAGGCGGAACAGGCGCGCGTACCCACCGTCGGCGGCGAGCAGGCTTTCGTGCGTGCCCAGCTCGGTGACGCGGCCGCCCTCGAGGACGGCGATGTGGTCGGCGTCGCGCACCGCGCTCAGCCGGTGCGAGATGAGCAGGCTCGTGCGGCCCTGCCGGTGCTCGCGGATGCGCGCGTGCACCTCCTGCTCGGCCTCCGGGTCGAGTCCGGAACTCGGCTCGTCGAGGATCATCAGGTCCCGGCCCTCCCGGACGAGCGAACGAGCCAGCGCCAGCCGCTGCCACTGGCCGCCGGACAGCACCACGCCGGCCGAGGTGCCGATCTCGAAGATGCGGGTGAGCGGCGTGTCGTACCCCTCGGGCAGGGCGGCGATCCGCTCGTGCGCACCCGCGCGTTTCGCCGCTTCCACCAGCCGGTCGCGGTCGGCCATGGCGGACAGCTCGCCGAGCCCGATGTTCTCGGCCGCGGTCATGTCGTAGTTCATGTGGTCCTGGAACACCGCGCTGATCCGGTTGCGCAGCACGGCGGGCGGCAGGTGACGCAGGTCGACGCCGTCCCAGAGGATGCGGCCGCGCGTCGGGTCGTACATGCGGCACAACAGCTTCACGAGCGTGCTCTTGCCCGCGCCGTTGAGACCGACCAAGGCGACCGCCGTGCCGTGCGGGATGGTGAGGTCGACCCCGCGCAGCACCCACGGGTGGTCGTCGCTGTACCGGAACCAGACGTCCCGCAGCTCGATCCCCTGCCGCAGCGGGGGAACCGTGTCACGGGTCCCGCTCGGCAGGTCGGGTTCGGCGTCGACCACGGCGACGTAGTGCGCGAACGACAGCAGCCGGGCCTGGCCGTTGGCGATCGACGACGCCAGCGTGCCCAGCGCCGCCTGCACCCCGGCGACGGCGGCCACGAACATCGAGACGTCGCCGGCGCTGAGCGATCCGTCGCGCGCCGACGTGATGGCCCACCACAGACCCACCCCGGCGACGGCCGCGCTCAGCGCCGTCAGCCCGCCCATGGTCCACAGCTCGCGTTCGTCCATCCGGCGCTGGGCTTCGTTGGCGCTGCGGCGCTCGTCCATCAGCCGGGCGCGCAGGAACGCCCCGATGCCGAACAACCGGATCTCGGTGGCGGCGGGGATGCCGGTGAGCAGCTGGCTGTAGAAGAACTCGCGCCGGGCGAACCGCTCGATGCGCCATTCCACCGCGGCGCGGCGCCGGGCCAGCAGCAGTTCGGCCAGCAGCGCGGGGATCGCGGCGGCCAGCACGACCCCGGTCATCGCCGGGCTCAGCACGAGCAGCGAGCCGAGGAACCCGACGAGGGAAAGCGTTCCGCTGAGCGTGCCGCCGACGCCGTCGACGATCTCCGGCATCCGGCCGCAGCTTTCCTGGGCCAGCCGCAGCCGGTCCTGGTAGGCGGGGTTTTCGAAGGTGCGCAATCCGATCTGGCGGCCCAGCGCCTCGAACAGCCCGTCGGTGGCGACCGTGCTCGCCGCGCGGCCGATCTGCGCGCGGACGTAGTGGGCGACCACGGGCAGCGCGGCGACGGCGAGCCCGGTCAGCACCAGCGCCACGGCGAGGCCGCCGACCGCGCCGGTGCGCTCGACGAGGCGGTCGAGGACGAGCTTGGTCAGCCAGGCGGTGGCGATCGGCGCCGTCGCCGCGGCCGCGGTCATGACCAGCAGGCCCAGCAGCCGCGCCGGGCCGGACCGCCACAGCAGCCGGGCGGCGGCCGCGGCCGCCGCCCGCACCTGGTTCGCGCCGATCCGCCGGTCCGTCTGGCGCACGGTCACCGGACGGCGGGCACGGGCAGCTCGTGCACCCGCCCGGCGGTCGCGACCACCCGCCCGCCGTCGACGACGTACAGCGCGGGCGTCCAGGTGTTGCGGAACGCGGCGGCGACCGGGCCGCCGTCGAGCTCCGCCGTCACCACGTGGGCGACCTCGGCGAGCGCGCGCACGGTGTCCGGCTCGTCGCCCCCGAAGACGGCGAAGACGTTGTCACGGCCCTGCGCGCGGGCGTAGGCGAGGAAGTCCGGCAGGGTTTCGTGGCAGGCGTCGCAGCCGGCCGAGAAGAACGCCACCGTGCCGTTCAGGGTGGCCAGGGTGAGCGGCTCGCCGTCGATCGTGGTGGCGGCGAAGTCGCCGACGGCCGAACCGGGCCGCAGCGCGAAGGGCGGTTCGGGCCTCGCGGCGGGCTGGTTCCGCATCCGGCGCAGGATCCCGATGGTCAAGAGCAGGTTCAGCAGGCACATCAGGCCCAGCAGCACCAGGGTGGCGACGACGTAGGGCATCAGGAACTCCTTGCGAACACGACGGCGATGTCGTCCATGGCGACGACGAGCACGGCCACCACGACCCCGGCGGCGAAGGCCACGGCGGCCCCGGCGGCGGGCGGCAACTGCTCCGGCGCGAGCGCGCCGAGGACGGCGAAGCAGATCAGCAGGGTGTTGCGGACCAGGTGACGCGGGCCGATCGGGGTTTCGGCCGCGCCGAAGCAACGGCACGGGGCACGCCGGCCGCGTCGCAGCGAAGCGGCGATGGCGGTGGTGAAGGCCAGCAGCAACGCCGAGGCGAGGACGAACCCGGCGATCGCGGTGACCAGGACGAGGACGGCGGAGGCGAGTTCGGTGACCACGACGGCCACCGACACCGGCACGACCCACTTCGCGGGCATCGGCACCAGAGCGGGCACCGAACGCGCGAACCCGCGGAAGTCCCGCAGCTTCGAGAGGGACGAAGCGGCGAACACGACGGCGATCAGCGCCGCGCCGAAGGCCCGGAAGTACTCCATGTCGCTCCCTCCACACCGGGTGGTGTCCGCGGGGAAGGATGCGGACACCACCCGGCACGCTCACCGGGGTGGCTCAGCAGCTGCTGCGGACCTTGGACCACTCGCACCCGGTCTGCGGGCAGCAGAAGCGGTACCAGTAGCCGGGGTGGCCCTGTGCGTTGCAGAAGTAGCCGCCACTGCAGGCGGAGGCCTTGGCCGTGGGCACGATCCGGTTGAGCACGCGGTCGATCAGGCGCCCCATGATTTCTCCCTTCGACGGTGGATGTGTCCGAGGAGCGGGAGCGTTTCCGCCATCCCGCGCCGGCTGCGAGCATTGCGGTCGGCGGCGTCTCCGGGCAGCAATCCCGGACGAACCCGGACGCCGCCCGGCCGACCCGCCCCTCGCCGCGGAATCACCTGTCTCCGGGGTGATCTGCTCCGATTTCGACAGATCGGTCGTCAGCCACCCGCCGCCAGCGACCACCCCAGGCCCGCGGTGATCTCCGGCGACTCCGGCAGGCCCAGCTCCCGGTGGTGCTCCCGGGCCGCAAGCCAGTGGTGGCGGGCGCCTTCGAGGTCTCCCGACGCGGTCAGCGCCCGGGCCAGGCCCGTGTGCGCCCGCGCGGCCGCGTGCAGGCTCCCCAGGTCCACCGCGATGGCCAGCGCGCACTCGTGCGTGGTCCGCGCGTGGTCCGTCCGGCCGAGCTCCAGCGACGCGTCCGCGAGGCACAGCAGCGCCTCCACGTGCAGATCGCGGTCGCCCGCTTGCTCGGCGATCGCCGTCGCGCGGCGGAAGTAGCCGCACGCCTCCGCGTGGCTGCCCGACCGCAGGTGCGTGTCGCCGATGTTGAGCAGGCTGCGGCCGGTGTCGCACAGGTCGCCGGTCTCCTGGTCGATGGCCAGCGCCTTCGTGTGGATCTCCAGTGCCTCGGCGTACCAGCCCAGCCGTCCGTGGACGAAGCCGAGGTTGGTCAGCGCGGTGCGCTCGCCCGCCCGGTCGCCCAGCTCGCGCGCCAGCGCCAGCGCCTCCCGCAGGAATCCCGCCGATCGCGCGAAATCGGCGTTCCAGGAGGCGATCGCGCCCAGCGTGCCGAGCGCCCGGCACTCGCCGGAGCGGTCGCCCGCGCCGCGGAAGCACTCCAGCGCCGCCTCGACGTGCCGCGTGGCCACGTCGTAGCGGCCGACCTGGCTGTGGGTGGCCCCGAGGCTCACCAGCGCGTGCCCGCGGACGGCCGGGTCCGCCGACTCCGCCGCGCTCGTGTGCAGGACCAGCGCCTCGCTGATGTAGCCGCCGGTCTGCAGGTACCGGAACAGCAGCCGGGACAGCAGCCCCGCGTGCCCGGACGGGACGCCCTGGACGCCGGCGCCGACCAGGTTGGCCCGTTCGGCGTCCAGCCAGGCGGTCGCCGGCTCGCGGTCGGTCAGCGGCGGGATCGGCAGGCCGGGGTCGGGGACGCGCGGCCGGTAGGCACGCATCCGGGGCGCGTACTGGTCCATCGCGGCGGCGGTGGCGAACGTGTAGTAGTCGAGCAGCCGGGTCAGCGCCGCCTTGCGGCCGGCGGGCGCGTCCTCGTCCTGCGCCCGTGCCATCCCGAACGCGCGGATGAGGTCGTGCAGCTCGAACCGGCCCGCCTCCCCGCGGCGCACCAGGCTGGTCGCGACGAGCCGATCCGCGGTCCGGGTCGCCTCGGCCAGCCCGGTACCGGCGAGCGCGGCGACGCCGTAGGCGTCCAGATCCGCGCCGGGGTGCAGGGCCAGCAGCCGCAGCACCCGCCGCTGCGGCTCGGCGAGCTGGTCGTAGGAGAGGCTGATCGACGCGTCCACGGCGTTGTCGAGCCGCAGGTGCGCGCGCCGCTGCTCGAGCCGCTCCAGGTGGTCGGCCAGCAGCCACGACCGGTGGGCGGGCGCGGTCATCCACAACGCGGCGAGGCTCAGCGCGAGCGGCAGCCGACCCAGTTCCGCGGTGATCCGCCGGGCCACGCCGGGCGCCTGGTCGATGCGGTCCGCGCCGACGGTGTGCCGCAGGTACGCGAGCGCGTCGTCCGGGCTCAGCACGTCCAGCGGCACGGGCGTGGCGCCGGCCAGTCCGGGCAGCGCCAGCCTGCTGGTGACGAGCACCGGCCCGCCCCGCTCGTCGGGCAGCAGGGGCCGGACCTGGTCCTCGCTGCCCGCGTTGTCGAGGACGACCAGCAGGCGCCGCCCGGCCGAGCGCTCCTGGTAGACGCGGGTCTTGCCCGCCAGGTCGGCGGGGACTGCGTGCCCGGGGACGCCGAGCAGCCGCAGAAACGAGTCGAGCACCGCGGCCGGGTCCACCGGCGGGCGGCCGGGGTCGGGGTGGAACCCGCGCAGGTTCACGAAGAGCGCGTTGTCGCACCGGCCGGTGCGAAGGAGCTCGTGACCGGCCTGGACGGCCAGCCCGGTCTTGCCGACCCCGGCCATGCCCGCGATCGCCGCCACCCGCCCGCCCGCGCCGTCGCCGAGGACGGTGGCCAGCCGCGCGAGTTCCGCCCGGCGCCCGGTGAAGTGCGCGACCGCCTCCGGCAGGCCGAGCTGGGCCTGCACGAAGGTGGCCGCCTCCGCGCGGCCGCGGACCGCCCGCAGCACGTCCTGCCAGCCGGCGACGTAACCCTGGTCCGGGTGGAGCACCTCGACCACGGCCAGCAGCAGATCGGTGTTGGGCCGGGCCCGGCCGGCCTTGAAGCAGTCGGCGACGGTCGTGCGGGCGGTCCGCTCCCCGGGCGGCCGTCCGGCAGCCGTCCAGAGCCGGTTGACCCGCTCGGCGATCTGCGCGTACGACGGGCCGCCCGCCCACGCCTTGAGCAGCCGCAGCTGCGCGATGAGCTCGGCCAGCGTGCGTGCCTGACCGGGATCCGGGGGTTCGGTGAACGCCATCCCGCCATGGTGACCGCGTTCCCCGGCCCGCGGACCGGTTTTCCGGAGTTGGCCGCGGGTTCGCGCTCAGTCGAAAAGCGACAAGTCGACAGAGTCGGCCAGCGCCCGGTAACCCGCGTCGCTGCCGTGCAGGTGGTCGCCGGAGTGGAACTCCGCCCGGATCCGGCTGGGGTGCCGCGGGTCGCGCCAGACGGCGTCGAAGTCCAGCACCGCGTCGAACGCGCCGGCGGTCCGGATCCACTCGTTCACCACCTGACGGGCGAGTTCGGCTTCGGGCGTGTAGGCCTCCGAGCCCTCGAAGGGCGCGATCGTGGTGGCGCAGACCCGCACCCCGCGTTCGCGCGCCCGCGCCACCAGTTGCCGGTAGCCGGCGATGACGTCGTCCGTCGTCACCGGTGCGCCGGGGAACATCTTCAGGAAGTCGGCCAGCGGGCCGTCGTCGCGCGGGGCGCAGGAGATCGCGATGTCGTTGCCGCCCACCGAAACCACGACCCAGCCGAGGCCCGGCGTCGCCAGCACGTCCCGGTCGAAGCGGGCCAGCACCGAGGTCCCGACGCCGTCGTTGAGCATCCGGTTGCCGCTGATGCCCTGGTTGACGACGAAGCCGGCGCCGCGCGCGGCCAGCAGTTCCGGCCAGCTGTGGTGGGTGTCCGGAGTGGACCCGGCACCGTCGGTGCGCGAGTCGCCGACCACGACGACGGCCGAGGCGGGCTCGTCGCGGAGCACGTCGACCGCGGAAAGCAGCGCCCGCACCGGAAGGATCGACGCGTCGCCCGGCAGTGCGGGAGCGGCGACGGCGTCACCCGGGATCGTCCAGCCGGTGTCGAGCACCGGGTCGTGGCACGTAACGGTTTCCACGCGCTCCGGCAGGTAGAGGCTGATGGACAGCTCGCTCAACGCCGCCGCGGGCAGCGTCACCGGATCACTCGGCACCGGTGCACCGGCGGGGATGGTGACGGACGGGGCACCGGAGAACGTCAGCTCCCGTGCGTCCCGCACCCCGCCGCCGGGCACGGCGAAGCCCACCCGCGCCGCGCCGATGGTGACGGGCGCGGTCCCGAACTCGTTGGTGAAGCGGACGCGCACCCGGTGCCCGCCGCCGCTGAGCCGCACCACCTGGCGGAGCGTCACGCCGGCGAGCGGCGGGTGGTCGTCGAGCGAGCCCAGCCCGTCGTGCGCGGATTGGGGCGCGGCGCCCCAGCTGCGAACCCAGCCGATGTTCATCTGTTGCCTCCATGGGTCGAACCGACCTCCGAAGGCTGCGGGGGACCGCTCACACGCGACGCACACGGCGCTGACACGATCGACGCATGGACGGGCTGCACATCACGCTGCTGGGCACGTTCCGCGTGTCCCGCGGGGACGTGGTCCTGCCCGTGCCGGGCGCGCGGCTGCAGGCCCTGCTCGTCCGGCTGGCGCTCGCCGGGGGACGCGCGGTCGAGCCGGGCGTGCTGGTCGACGCCGTGTGGGGCGACGCGCCGCCGTCGGGCACCACCTCGGCCTTGCAGACCCTCGTCTCCCGGCTGCGCCGCGCCCTGACCGCGGCCGACGGCGTGCTCGTGCAGGCCGACGGGGGCTACCGGCTGACGGTGGACACCGTGGACGCGGTGCGCTTCGAAGAGCTCGCCGCGGCGGGCCGGGAGCGGTTGCGGGCCGGGGACGCGCACGCCGCGAACGCCGTGCTTACCGAGGCCGTGGCGTTGTGGGGCGAGCCCGCGCCGATCGCCGCCGTCGCCCCGGCGGTGGCGACCCGGCTCACCCGGCTGTCGATCGAGGCCGCCGCCGACCTCGCCGAAGCGGAATTGTCGCTGGGACGCGCCGAAGCGGCCGCCGGACGGCTGAGCGCGTTACTGGCCGAGCACCCGGCGCACGAACGCGCGGCGGGCCTGCTGATGGACGCACTCGCCGCGCAAGGACGTCAGGCCGAAGCGCTGACCGTGTACGAGCGGGTCCGGCAGAACCTGGCCGAAACGCTCGGCGCCGACCCCGGCACCGCCTTGCGGGAACGTCACCTGCGCCTGTTGCAACCGGCGCCCGCACCGGACCGGCCTCGGCCCGCGCCCTTGCCCGCGCCGGTGACCAGCTTCATCGGCCGTGACGACGACCTCGCACGCGTCGCCGCCCTGCTCACGACGGGCCGCCTGGTCACCGTCCTCGGCCCCGGCGGCGCCGGCAAGACCCGGCTCGCGCTGGAGGCGGCCCGCCGCCACGGCCACGACGTCCGGCTCGTCGACCTCGCGTCCGTCACCGAACCGGCGAAGGTCGGGCCGGCCGTGCTCGCCGGGATCGGCCTGCGCGGCAACGCGCTGTTCGACGCCCGCAGGCGCGCCGGGAGCGACGTGCTGGACGTGCTCGCCGTCGAGCTCGGCGGCCGGGACTGCCTGCTGCTGCTCGACAACTGCGAGCACCTGATCGACGCCGTGGCCCGGCTGGTCGCGACGCTGCTGCCCCGCTGCCCGGCCCTGCGGGTGCTCGCCACCAGCCGTGAACCCCTGGCCGTGGACGGCGAAGCGCTCGTGCCGCTGGGACCGCTCGCTTTGCCCGGCCTGGACGACGACGTCCGCGAGGTGGCGTCGGTGCGCCTGTTCACCGAGCGGGCCGCCGCCGTGCGTCCTGGGTTCGCCGTCGACGAGACCACGCGGGCGGACATCGTGCGCGTGGTGCGCGGCCTGGACGGCCTGCCGCTGGCGCTCGAGCTGGCCGCCGCCCGGTTGCGGACGCTGTCGCTGCCCGACCTGGCCGACGGGCTCGCCGACCGGTTCCGGCTCCTCACCACCGGCAGCCGCACCGCGCCGCCGCGGCACCGCACCCTGCGTGCGGTCATCGCGTGGAGCTGGGAGCTGCTCGACGAGCGCGAACGCACGGTCGCGGACCGGATTTCCGTCCTGCCCGGCGGCGTCACGCCCGCCTCGGCCGCCGCCGTCTGCGCGGGCACCGGCGTGCGGGCCGACGAGCTCCCCGAACTGCTCGCCGCCCTCGTCGACCGGTCGCTGCTGCAGCTGGCGCCCGGCAGCCGTTACCGCATGCTCGAAACCATCCGCGAGTACGGCATCGACCGCCTGACCGGCACCGGCGACCTCGGCCGGGTCCGCGACCTGGCCGCCGCGCACTTCGCCGCGCTGGTGACCCGCCACGACGCCGAGCTGCGCGGGCCCGGCCAGCCGGCGGCGATGGAAGTCATCGCCGCGGAGTACGACAACACGCTCGCCGCCCTGCGTCACCGGTGCGCCTCCCGCGACTCCCCCGCCGCGATCGCGCTGGCACTGGGACTGACCTGGTACTGGCAGATGTTCGGCCGGGACGCCGACGCCGGTCACTGGCTGGGCGAAGCCTTGGCGGTGCCCGGCGGCGAGCCGACGCCCGAACGGGACTGCGCCCGGGCCGCCCACCTGCTCAACCGGGCCGACATCCTGTCCGGGATCACCCCCGGGGAAGCCGCGGACGACCGCGCCGGGATGCGCGAGCTGGCCGCCCGCCTGTCGGCGCATCCGGGGCTGCCGAGTCACCACCGCGTGTTCGGCCCGATGCTGCTTTTCCTGCTGGGCGACGAAACCGCGCTCCCGAAGTTCCGGCAGCTGGCCGACGGCGACGACGCGTGGCTGTCCGGGCTGGCCCACCGGTTCCAGGCCGAGATCGCCGAGAACGCGGGCGAACTCGAGCGGGTGCGCGTGCACGTCGAGGCGGCGCTGGCCGGTTTC
The DNA here is from genome assembly GCF_042652605.1 of Amycolatopsis plumensis. Lineage (NCBI taxonomy): Bacteria > Bacillati > Actinomycetota > Actinomycetes > Pseudonocardiales > Pseudonocardiaceae > Amycolatopsis > Amycolatopsis plumensis. Next base: position 1,562,848 of record NZ_JBHSJY010000001.1, read on the forward strand.
CGGCGGGCCGGCGACCGGTGGGGCCGGGCGGCGACCCTGCCGATGCGCGCCCAGCTGCGGCGTTACGACGATCTCGACGGCGCACTGGCCGATCTGCGCGAAGCCCGGGCGCTGGCGGGCGAGTTCGGCTCGCTCAGCCTCGGCGACCGACTCTACACCGACCTGCGCTGGATCGACCTGCACATCCGGCGCGGCGAAACCGGCCGGGCGCTGGCGATGATCGGCGCCACCCGGGAGCGGGTGCGGCGCTCGTCGACGGCGGACATGCCGGTCCTGATCGACGGCTGGGAGGCCGGCCTGCGGGTGCGCCTCGGCGACCTGCGGGAGGCCGGCGCCCTGCTCGACGACGCCGAACGCCGTCTGCTCGGCGACACCGGGTTCCCCTCCGACCACGCCCGGACGCTGCTCGCCGGCGCGCGATCCGCGCTCTGCCTGGCCCGGGGCGACCGAGCCGGCGCGGCCGAGGCCGTGCGCGAGGCGTACGCCGCCGCGCTGGCGGCCCGGGACCTGCCGATCCTGTCGCTGGTGACGGTCCACACGGCCGCCCTCGCCGCAGCGCTCGGGCGGCCGCGCGAGTCGGCCGTGCTGCTCGGCGCCGCGGCCCGGCTGCGTGGCGCGCACGACCGCACCGATCCGCAGGTCCGCGAGCTCACCGGCCGGGGCCGGACCGAGCTGGGCGAGGACGGGTTCGCCGTGGCGTACGCGAAAGGCTGGGCGTTGGACGCCCAGTCGGCGCTCGCCGCGGCCGACCCGGCCCGGCTCGCGCTGTGAGCGCGGTGTGCGCGCCGTGTGAGTGACGGCGGTCAGGCTCGGGGTCACCTTCAGTACCTCGAGAAAGCGGGTTTGTCGTGCATGACGTGGTGATCGCAGGGGCAGGCCCGGTCGGGCTGTTCCTCGCCTGCGAACTCGGCCTCGCCGGCCGGTCGGTGCTGGTGCTCGAACGGGAGCCGGAGCCGCGTTCGCCGTGGCGGAGCTTCCCGCTCGGCATGCGGGGCCTGTCGGGCGGGTCGGCCGAGGCGTTCCACCGCCGTGGGCTGCTGCCCGCGCTGCTGGCCGCGTCCGATGTGGACGAACGACCCGAGGCGATCGCGCCGCGCTCGGTCGGCCACTTCGCCGGAACGCCCCTCGACCCGGCCGACGTCGACCTGGCCCGGCTGCCCTACCGGCTGCCGAGCCCGGCGCTCGACGGGTTCATGACCAGCCTCGAGGCGGTGGAGTCGGTGCTGGCCGGACGGGCGGGCGAACTCGGCGTCGAGATCCGCCGCGGCGTCGCGGTCACGGGCGTCGACCAGGACGGCTCGTCCGTGGTCGCCCGGGCCGGTGCGCAGGAGTTCCGGGCCCGCTGGCTCGTCGGCTGCGACGGCGGCCGCAGCACGGTCCGGCGGCTGGCGGGCTTCGATTTCGCGGGCACCGAGCCGCAGCTGACCGGCTACCTCGCGCTGGCCACGCTCGCCGATCCCGGGGTCCTCCGGCGGGGCTTCACCGTGACCTCGCAGGGCATGTACGTGACGATGTCCGAGCCGGGCCACCTCGGCGTGCTGGACTTCGACGGCGGGGCGTACGACCGTTCCCGGCCGCCGAGCCGCGAGCACCTCGAGGCGGTGCTGCGCCGCGTGTCCGGCACCGACGTGACGCTCACCGAGGTCCACCTGGCCTCCAGCTTCACAGATCGGGCGAAGCAGGCGACCACGTACCGCCGGGGCCGGGTCCTGCTGGCCGGGGACGCGGCGCACATCCACTCCCCGCTGGGCGGCCAGGGCTTGAACCTCGGCCTCGGCGACGCGATGAACCTGGGCTGGAAGCTGGCGGCGACGGCGGCCGGCACCGCACCCGCCGGCCTCCTCGACACGTACACGGCTGAACGCCACCCGGTCGGGGAACGGGTGCTCGACTGGTCCCGGGCCCAGGTGGCGGTGATGCGGCCGGACCCGCATTCCCGCGCCGCCCGGTCGGTGCTCGGCGACCTCCTCGCCACCCGCGACGGGACGACGTACGTGTTCGAGCGCACCTCGGGGACGTCACTGCGCTACTTCGGCGAACACCACCTAGCGGGGCACAACGCGCCGGATTTCGTGCTGGCGGACGGCACTCGCCTCGCCGACCTGCTGCACGACGGCCGGGGTGTCGCCTTGGACTTCACCGGCCGGCTCCGCGCGGCCGGAGACCGGATCCGGTACGTCGCCGGCCCGGCCCGGGACGACCTGGGGTTCGGCGCGGTGCTGGTCCGGCCGGACGGAATCGTCGCGTGGGCCGGCGAGCCGGACGCGGATTCCTTCGAAGAAGCCGTGCGCCGCTGGTTCTGAGTCTTCGATAACGAAAAGGTAACGCCGCGATGGCGGTTTGAACCCCTCGTCCGAATTGCCCGTTTCAGCCTACGTCGGGACCAGTGGCTCGGAGGACCGATCCTCCGGCCGCTCCCCCGGGTCCCGCACGTCCGGACCGGACGTGTCGCTGGTCGCTGCCCGAGCCGCGCGTCACCTTGCCGCGCCCGGGAAACCGAACGAGGTGAACAACTCCATGCCCCGAAAACCCGCCACGGGACGGCACCGCATCACCCGCCGCACCAAGCTCGCCACCCTCGGACTGGGCTTGGCGCTGGCCGCCGGCGCCTTGGTCGTCGCCACCACCACCGGCGGCACCGGTACCGCCGGAGCGTCCGAAGTGGACAAGTCGTTCTTCGTCGACATCACGAAGGTGCCGAAGGGGACGAACGTCGACCAGGCGCTGCAGCGCCAAGGCGCCCGCGGCACCTTCACCGTGGACTGCGGCCGCAACGAGAACCAGCACTTCAACCCCGACAACTTCATCGCCCAGCCCGGCGTCCGCAACGGCGCCGAGCACCTGCACGACTACGTCGGCAACCTCTCGACCAACGCCGACTCCACCAACGAAAGCCTCGCGAAGGCCGGCACCACCTGCAAGAACGGCGACAAGTCGACGTACTTCTGGCCGGTCGTGCGCATCGACACCGAGGAAGACGACGAGAACCCGCCGGCCAAGGACGTCTCCGCCGATCGCGAGCGGGCGAAGCAGGAGAAGGCCGGGACGCAGGTCGACTGCCCCGACGTGGCCAGCAAGCTCGCCGACGTCCCCGACCCGGCCGCCGCCGAGGTCGAGCGCGACCTCGACCTGCTCGACAACCAGGTCGAGGAGGCGAACACCCGGATCGCGGGCGGGGACCTGAAGTCGGAGCAGGACGTCCGCAACGCCGTCCTGAACCCCCTGGGCGACAAGCGCAAGGCGACCATCGACCGCATCGCCATCGCCATCGGCCGGACCGGCGCGCAGCCGGAGGACCTCGGCGGCCTGGCGGCGTGTGCCCTGAAGAAGAACGGCCAGGGCGGCCTCGACAACGGCGGCGGCAACAGCAACGGCCGGCCGGCCGAGCTGCCGGGCGTCAACGAGGACAACGAGATCGGCGACAACGAGGGGGAAATCCAGCGCGTCGAGCGGGCCGACCTGACGTTCACCAGCGGCGGCGCCCGCCGGGTCGTGGCGATGCCGCAGTTCCTCCGGATCCTGTACGGCGACGCCAAGCAGACCACGAACGGCCCGGCCAACGTCCGGCCGAGATGGACGTGCAGCGGGTTCGAGGACCGGCTCACCGACAAGTACCCGATCTGTCCCGAGGGCAGCAAGGTGAAGCGTATCCACAGTTTCCCGAATTGCTGGGACGGCAAGAACATCGACAGCGCCAACCACCGCACGCACATCGTGTTCGCCGACCGGCAGGGCAGGTGCCCCCAGGGCTTCAAGAACGTCCCGCAGCTGCGGATCACGCTGACCTACGACATTCCGCGGGACGTCCAGGTCAACGGCCAGTACAAAGTGGACGCCTTCGAGCAGGAGAACCACAACCCGCGTTCGGACCACGACGACTTCGCCAACGTCATGGGCCAGCGCCTGATGAACCAGGTGGTCCGCTGCATCAACAGCGGCAAACGGTGCTCGCAGTGATTTCCGCGGGGTAGCCGCGGCTCAGGGCCGAAGAGCGTCGGCGCTTTTCGGCCCTGAGCGCGCGTGCGGATGCTGCTGGTGCCCCCGACGGGACTCGAACCCGCACTGAATCGATTTTAAGTCGACTGCCTCTGCCGATTGGGCTACGGGGGCACCGCACACTCTAGGTGATTGCGCCGGGCGTGTGTCCGGCGCCGCGCTCTTGGCTGTCCAGGAGGCCCGGGCCGTGCTCGGCTCGGCGCCAGTCCTCCGATCGGCGGCGGCGGCGCTCCTGCTCCCGCACGATCCAGTCGCGACCCTCCGCCGAGACCGCCTCCAGCACGTGCAGTGCTCCCGCGATGCCCGAGGACTCCAGTGCGATGCGCTGCAGCATCGCCTCGTTCTCCAGATTCTCGTCCGTCAGGCCTTCGAAGCCCTCGGCGACGACCGAAATCTGCTCGCCGCTGACGAGCGTCAGGCGGAACGCCCTCTTCCGGACCGACTGGGTCTGCTGGAGCACTGCGTTGTCGCCGTTGAGGATCTGGTAGTGCCAGCCGTCCGCGTAACGGACGCCCACTTCGGCGACGCGGGCTGCGGAGACCGAGTCGTAGCGGAAGGACGTGCGGCGCTCGTCGTGGACGTCGGCCTTGAGGAAGTCCAGGTCCACCTCGATCTCGCGGACGCCGCTGTGGGTTAGGAGGAACACCAGGATCACGTAGCGGGAGTAGCGCATCGGGCCGCCGAGGACGCGGGCGCGGCGGGCGTTGGCCGCGCCCTCCGTCAGGACCACGTGCGCCACCAGGTCCCGGTTGGTCAGGGCGCAGCGGCGCAGTGCCTCGGTCTTGAGGTGGGACTTGTCCAGGTCGAGCCACCACGCCATCTCGGCGTCGTCCGGCCGGTCCGCGAGCACCTGTGCCCACTCCGCGTACGCCTGCTCCTCCTCCTTCAGCAGCCGGCTGCCGCGTTCGTTCTCCTCGGCCTGGAACTGGTGGGCCACCATGATCTTCAAGCCGTGCTTCACCGCGAAGAAGCCACCTACGCCCATGAAGATCGCCGCTCCGACGAAGCCGCCCTGGCCGCCGAGCATGATCAGGGCCCCGACGACCGCGACGGCGATCCCCGCGCGGTGGACGAGGACGCTGGACGCGGACGGGCGGACCTCGTCGCGGTAGGCGAACAGGGTGCCGTTCCGCCACTGCGCGGCCACCCGCCGCGCGTGCCACCGGATCAGCCAGTTCACCGCTCCGGCTTCCACCTGCGCGTTGCCGAACAGGGTCACGAACCGCCACTTGTAGTACTCGCAGATGCCGCGCGTGTCGTGCACCCAGCTGCCCGGCGTGTGCGGCCGCGCGTCCCAGAAGCGCGCCTCCACCAGCTTGTGGATCTGTTCGACGAACCGGGTCGACACCCAGTGGCCGGGCGAGGCGGTGGCCTGGAACTGCAGCGGGATGCCGTGCTCGCGGTCGCGGGCGACCAGCCGCATCGTCCCCAGCTGCTGCTCGCGGCCCGCCCAGAGCGCGCCGGCGAACCCGGCCGCCATGACCAGCAGGGCGGGGATGCCGACCGCCGGCCTGCCGTCGCCGAACCCGCTGAGGAAGGCGATGACGCCGAAGAGCACGCTCGCCGCGCCGAGGCCCGCCTTCACCCATTCCGCCGAAGGGATGGCCGCGCGTGCGGGCACGAAGTACCGCGGCACCGCGGGATCCGGCTCGAAGAACTTCCACGCCCGGCCCACCCGGTCGTGCTCGAGCCGCTCGGTCCGGACGCGCTGGGCGTCCACGGCGTCCACGCTGTCCTGGAGCGCGCCGCCGAGGACGAGGGCGAGGTGCCGGGTGATCTCGTTCTGCCGGTCGCGGGGCAGGTCCTGCAGGTTCGCCATGGCCTTCGCCAGGTCGGGGGCGTCCGGGGAGCTGCCCATCTCCTGCCGCCACACGAAGGACATGAGTTCCCACACCACGCCCAGGGCGCCACGCCACTCGTCGTGGGCGAACCGGCGGGCCGTGAGGTCAGCCATCCGGAACCGCGCGTACACGTCGTCGCTGATCTCGTTGAGCGACCGGTCGCTGAGCACGGCCAAGGCGTAGTAGTAGGCCAGCTCGGTGGACGCGTGCCCGTGCTGCAGCAGCTCCTGGAAGAGCGACTCGGCCATGCGCGGAGTTCCACCACGCAGGTGGTTCAGCGCGACCTGGAACCGCCGCTCGGGCGGATCCGAGGGTTGATGTTGTAGGTCGTCTCGTGGCGGTGGAACGTGCCGCCGTAGATCGCGCCGATCTGCTGCTCGACGTGGGCGTCGTCGGACGCCTGGTTCTGGAAGCCGGGAGGCGGGACGGTCACGCGTGCCTCCGGGAGGATCGCTGCGTCACGTGGAAGTCGCCGTAGACGGCGCCGACCTGCTGCCCGACGTGCGCGTTGTCCTTGGCCACGTTGGTGTAGCTCGCCGACGGCACCTCGGTGCGCTCGTCCGGACCGGAACCGTCCGCGCCGCCGATCCCGGCGGCGAGCGCACGGACGAAGTCCGCCGCGTTGCCGGCGGCGACGGCCTGCCAGTCCGCCTCGTCGGCCACGTCCTTGGCGCCGTCCGCGCGGTCGCTGATCCCGCGGACGGTCAGCGCGGGGACGTCGTCGTTGAGCCGGCCGGCCAGCGCGAACCCCGCGCTCTCCATCTCCACCGCCACCGCGTCCTGGTAGTTGTCCCACAGGTAGCGCGCGACCGCGGACGTCCGCCCGTCGACCACCACCTCGCCCGCGGCGACCGGCTCGAAGTGGACGTCTCCCGAGCCGCCCCAGCCGCCCTCCCTGGCCAGTGCCCGCGCCAGTTCCAGCAACCGGTACGACGGTTCCCAGGCCTCCGGCCGGTTCCGGAAGCCTTCGCCGTCGCTGTAGCCACCGTGGTAGGCGTAGACCTTCCGGGCGACGACGACGTCGCCGAGCCGGAGCCAGTCACGCAGTCCGCCGGCGACGCCGGTGAACACGACCGCCGACGGCGAAAACTCGGCGACCGCGCGTTCCGCGATCGCGGCCGCGCGGGCGTTGCCCATGCCCACCATGCCGAGCGCCGCCGGGCGGCCGGCCAGCTCGCCGACGTCGAACACCGTTCCCGCGTGGTGCACGTGCTGCCGCACCCCGGTCATCCGGGCGCGCACCGCGGCGCGCTCCACTTCCAACGCGGTCAAGATCACCAGCACGGGGCGACCGCCCCCTCTTCACGTTCTGCCATCACGATCTCCCTCTGTTCGCCGGAACGGCGCCCTCGCGACCGGGCAGGATGCCAAGTGCAAGGTGCAAGGTAGCCCTATCGGGCGATTCTCGTCAATAAGACGAATATTGGGCCCCTGCGTACACTGTGCACTATGGACACTCCACCGACCAGGAACGGCCGAGTTGTCGAACATGCCTGAGCCCGACGAGTGGACGATTCCCGAGGTCGCGGTCGCCGTGGACCTGGCCGTCCTCACCGTGCACGACAACGCACTGCAGATCATGCTCGTGAAACGGGGAATCCCGCCGTACGAGGGCATGCTGGCCCTCCCCGGCGGGTTCCTCGCGTCGACGTCGGAAGATCTCGACCACGCCGCGGCCCGCGAACTACACGAAGAGACGGGCCTCGACGCGCGGGCGTTACACCTGGAGCAACTGCGCACCTACGGAACGCCGGGCCGCGATCCGCGTCGGCGCGTGATCACGGTCTGCTACGTCGCCTTCTCGCCCCAGCTCCCGGATCCCGTGGCCGGCGGGGACGCCCGCGAGGCCGTCCTGATGCCGGTGGAGAAGGTGCTGAAACCACGCACCCGGATCGCGTTCGACCACAAGAAGATCGTCGCCGACGCCGTCGAACGCGCCCGCAGCAAGCTCGAGTACACCACGCTCGCGGCGGCCTTCTGCGCACCGGAGTTCACCATGACCGACCTGCGCGAGGTCTACGAAATCGTCTGGGGCGAACCGCTCGATCCGCGCAACTTCCACCGCAAGATCACCGGGGTCGACGGATTCCTGATCCCGACCGGGGAGCGCGTCTCGCGACAGCCCGGCCGGCCCGCCGCGCTCTACCGCCGCGGCCCCGCCACCCTGCTCCACCCGGCCATGCTCCGGACCCGTTCCTGAACCGACCCGGAACGCCGAGAGCCCCCGGCCGCGGGGCCGGGGGCTCTCGGATTCACGAAACTCAGGACTTCGAGACGCGCGCGAACTCGTCCTTCGGGTTGTTGATCTGCCCGAGCGAGATCACCTCGCGCCGGAACAGCCCGCCCAGGATCCAGTCGAACAGGATCCGGATGCGGCGGTTCCACGTCGGCATCGCCTTGAGGTGGTAGGCGCGGTGGAACAGCCACGCCGGGAAGCCCTTGATCTTCAGGTTCAGCGCGTCCGCGACGCCCTTGTGGAGGCCGAGGCTGGCCACCGCGCCGAGGTTCTTGTGGTAGTAGTCCTTCGGCTTGCCGCCGCGGAGCACCTTGATGATGTTCTTCGCCAGCAGGCGGGCCTGGCGGACGGCGTGCTGGGCGTTCGGCGGGCAGGTCGCCGTCGGGTCCTCTTCCGTGCGGGAGAGGTCCGGGATCGCCGCGTTGTCGCCCGCGGTCCACACGTCCGGGTGGCCGACGACCTGCATCGCGGCGGTCGCCTCGAGGCGGCCGCGCTTGTCGACCGGCAGGTCCGACTGGCCCACCACCGGGTTGGCCTTCACACCCGCGGTCCAGATGATCGTGTCCGTGTCGAACTCGGTGCCGTCCGAGAGCACGACGTGGCCGTTTTCGAACGACTTCGCCGCCGTCGACAGGTAGACCTCGATGCCGCGCTTCTCCAGCTGCTCGACCGTGTACACGCCGAGGGTCTCGCGGACCTCGGGGAGGATGCGGCCGGCCGCCTCGACGAGCACCCAGCGGATGTCGGAGACCTTGATGTTCGGGTAGTAGTTCTCGACCGCGAACCGGGTCATGTCCTCGAGCTCGGCCAGCGCCTCGATGCCGGCGAAGCCGCCGCCGACGACGGTGAACGTCAGGAGGCGCTTGCGCAGCTCGGGGTCGAGCGTGCTGGCCGCCTCGTCGAGCTTGGTCATGATGTGGTTGCGCAGGTAGATCGCCTCGCCGATGGTCTTGAAGGCGATGCCCTCTTCGACCAGGCCCGGGATCGGCAGGATGCGCGCGACGGCGCCGAGCGCGACGACCAGGATGTCGTAGCCCAGCTGCTCGATGTGGCCGTCGGCCGCCTCGACCGTGACGGACTTCTTCTCGTTCTCGATCTTGGTGACGCGCGCGGTCAGCACGTGGCAGCGCTTGAGCACCCGCCGCAGCGGCACGACCACGTGCCGGGGCTCGATCGCGCCGGCCGCGGCCTCCGGGAGGAACGGCGCGTAGGTCATGTGGGGCTGCGGGTCAACGACGGTCACGGAGGCCTCGTTGGCCCGGAGCATCTTCTGGAGGCCGTACGCCGTGTAGAGCCCGACGTACCCACCACCGAGGACGAGGATCCGAGTCGGTTCCGACTTCGACTTCGCAGCAGCCATGTCCTCATGGTGACACCTTCGCCGCGCTCCCGCTCAGGGGCCCCATCCGGCTGTGACCAGCGTCGCTGCGGTTTCCGTAACGATTCAGTCGTGCCCTGTCACCGAGGTCGCGGCACGGAAGACGTCCGCCACCATGGCGTGGGTCACGCGGTGTGTCTGGACATTGCGCGGTGAGACGTGATAACAGCCGAAAACCCGCAGGTCGCCGAGTCCGAGCACGGCACCGTGCGCGAAGGCCGGACGCGGCTGCGGCACCGGCCAGCCGGCCGCCTCCAGCACGGGCAGCAACGCCTGCCAGCCGAACGCCCCCAGCACCACGATCGCCCGCAGTGTCGGACGTAACAATGTTAGTTCCTCGGCCAGCCACGGGCGGCAGGTGTCGCGCTCGGCCGGTGTCGGCTTGTTCTCCGGCGGCGCGCACCGCACGGGCGAAACGAGCCGGGTGCCGTAGAGCCGGAGGCCGTCGTCGATCGCCGTCGACGTCGGCTGCGAAGCGAGCCCGACCTCGTGCAGGACGCGGAAGAGGAAATCACCCGATGGATCGCCGGTAAACATCCGGCCGGTGCGGTTCGCGCCGTGCGCCGAGGGTGCCAGGCCGACGACCGCGAGCGACGCGTCCGGCGGCCCGAAGCCCGGCACCGGGCGAGCCCAGTACTGCTCGCCGCGGAACGCCGCCTTGGTGCCCGCGACGCCCTCGCGCCAGGCCACCAGCCGCGGGCAGGCGCGGCAGCCGGCGACCGCGGCGTCCAGCTCTTCGAGGGACCTCATCGCAGCGCCGTCCGGGAGAGCCGGTCGGCCTGCCGCGTGGTCTCGGGTAGCCGGTAGCGCGGGGTCAGGGCCAGGGTGAGCCGGCAGGCGTGCGCCAGGTCGATCCGGTGCCCGGCCGAGACGTACACCGGCTTGACGCCGTCCTGGGTGCGCACCACCGCGCCGACGACCTCACCTCCGTCGACCAGCGGCTCCGCCGCGCCGCGGGCGGACGCGGGGGCGGCGTGCGTGCCGACGAGCCGGGTCTTGCCGACGCCGAAGGCGGGCAGCCCGGTCAGGACGCCGACGTGGCAGGCCAGGCCGAAGCGCCGCGGGTGCGCGAGGCCGTGGCCGTCGCAGACCAGGACGTCCGGCGTGCGCTCCAGCCGGTCCAGCGCGGCCAGCAGCGGCGGCAGCTCGCGGAAGGCGAACAGCCCCGGCTCGTACGGGAAGACGGCCTTCGCCCGGTGCGTCCGTTGCTCCACCACGGTGAGCCCGGCGGTCTCGAGGGTGACGACGGCCGCGGCGATGCCGTCGTTGTCGTCGTAAGCGACGTCCAGGCCGGTGACCGTCGGGGGCAGCTCCGGGCAGTCGTCGGCGAGCTCGACCCGGTCGCGGAGCCGCTCCTGCACGGCGAGCGCCTCCTCGGCCGTCGACGGCCAGTCCTCGGTGTGCACCGGGTCACCCTGCCACAGGTGGCCGGACCCGCCGACTAGGTTGGGTCCATGGCGGACAAGACCCCCGAAGAGGCCCCCGAGCCGAAGGCCGCGGAGACCACCGAAATCGCGGCCGAGCCGACCGACGACATCGTCACGACCCAGCACACGCTGACCGTGAAGCGGAAGAAGCTCGCGTACACGGCGAAGGCGGGGCGGATCGTCCTCCGCAAGGAGATCGTCAAGGACGGCAAGTCCGAGGGCTTCAAGGCGAAGGCCGAGGTGTTCCTCACCTCCTACACCCTCGACGACGCCGACCCGGGCTCGCGGCCGGTGACGTTCGCCTTCAACGGCGGTCCCGGCTCGTCGAGCATCTGGCTGCACATGGGCCTGATGGGGCCGCGCCGGGTGCTCTCGGGCGACGTCGACGACCTGGTGCCGCCGCCGTACGGGCTGGCCGACAACCCCGAGACGCTGCTGGCGCACAGCGACCTCGTGTTCATCGACCCGGTGTCGACCGGCTACTCGCGCGCGTCCGACGGCGGCGAGACGAAGGACTTCCACGGCTTCAAGGGCGACATCGAGTCGGTCGGCGAGATCATCCGGCTGTGGGTGTCGCGGCACGAGCGCTGGCTGTCGCCGAAGTTCCTGGCCGGCGAGTCGTACGGCACGCTGCGCGCCGCCGGACTGGCCGCGCACCTGCAGGACCGGCACGGCCTCTACCTGAACGGCCTGCTGCTCATCTCCTCGGTGCTCGACCTGGGCACGCTGCAGTTCACGGAGGGCAACGACCTCCCGTACTCGCTGTACGTGCCGACGTACGCGGCGATCGCGCACTACCACGGCCTGCACGGCGAGCGCCCGCTCGACGACGTCCTCGCCGACGCCGAGGACTTCGCGGCGAAGGACCTGCCGTGGGCGCTGGCCCGCGGCGCCCGGCTGTCCACTCAGGACCGGACGGAGGCGGTGGCCACGCTGGCGTCGCTGACCGGGCTTTCGGAGTCCTATGTGGACCGGGTGAACCTGCGGATCGAGCACGTCCGGTTCTTCACGGAACTGCTGCGCGACCGCGGCCTGACGGTCGGCCGGATGGACGGCCGGTTCACGACGTGGGAGCCGGACGGCGGTCGCGAGCGCATGAGCGACGACCCGTCGATCTCCCGGGTGGTCGGCGCCTACGCGGCGGCGTTCAACCACTACGTGCGGGCCGAACTCGGGTACGCCAACGACCTGCCGTACGAGCTGATCAGCGAGGACACGTTCAAGGCGTGGTCGTACGCGGACTTCGAGGGCCGCTCGGTCTCAGTGGTGGACTCGCTGAGCGCGGCGATGCGCGCGAACCCGCACCTGCGCGTGCACGTGGCGTTCGGCCACTACGACGGCGCGACGGCGTACTACGCGGCGGAGCACGTGCTGGCCCACTTGCAGATCCCGGAGGAACTGCGCGAGAACATCGACACGGCGTACTACCCGGCGGGCCACATGATGTACGTCCACGAGCCGACGCGGGTGCAGCAGTCGAAGGACCTGGCGAAGTTCGTCAAGAAGGCGTCGAACCGCTGAACCCCCGCGCCGGAGTGGCGCTGCTCACCGGACCTCCCCGTAGTGGCCGTCCGCGGGCAGCGCGGGGCGGCGGCGCCGCTGGGTGAACAACCCGGCGGCGTGCGTGGCCACCGCGAGCGCGACGTAGCCGGCGAGCCAAGGATCGCCCTGGCGGTCGCCGTACGTCAGGTCGGCGATCAGGGGCAGCGCGAACACCGACGGCATCAGGAGGTGGACGTCCTCGAGCCGCGTCACGACGTCGACCGCCAGCGAGCCCTCGTCCTCGGCGAGGACCGGCCGGGTGAGGATGCCGGTGAGCACCACGGCGTCCGCCGCCGCCCCGACGGCGAGCAGGCCGAGCCAGAACTCCGCCCAGAGCGAGCCACCGGCCGCCATCGTGGCGGCGAGCGCCGCGCCGCCCCCGAAGGTGACCAGCAGCGAGGTCAGGTACCAGCCGTTCAGCACGTCGGCGGCGGACGGACGAGGCCGGTGCAGCCGCCGATCGCCCAGCCACGCCGCCGCCCGCCGGTCGCCCGCCCGGATGTGCAGCCACAGCGTGAGCTGCACCGCGGCCATGGTGAAGAAGATGTACCCGCCCGCCGGCAGGTCGGGGCCCTCCACGCCGGGCAGGAGCCGCAGGAACACGTAGCCGAAGGCGCAGGCGCAGACGACCAGGGTGAGGACGAAGACCGGGGAGAAGGCGTCCGGCGACCGCCGTCCGGCGCGGACGCTCAACCGGAAGGTGAGCAGCGTGGCCGGCTCGGCGACCCGGACACCGCGCTTCTCGAGCCACTTGACCGCCGCCTGCTCGTCCTTCGTCAACCCGATCACCGGGGCACCTCCGGCGACCAGCCGGCCCCGGCCTGGGCCGGCAGCGGGACCCCGTAGTCGCCGTCCGGGAGCACCGGGCGCCGCCGACGGCCGGCGATCTGCAGGGCGATCGCGAGCGCCGCGTAACCGAGGAGCCATGGCGCGAAGCCGGGGGGCTGGCGCTGGGTGGTGACCAGGTCGAAGAGCACCGGCAGCGCATAGACCGAGGGCAGCGCGATGGCCAGGTCGTCGAGCCGCAGCACGGCGTCGACCGCGGCGGACGGCTCGTCTTCGGCGATCACCGGGCGGCGGACGACTCCGGTCACGATCACCGCGCACACGACCGCGCCGATGGCCAGCAGGCCGAGCCAGCTCCAGGCGTAGGTCCGGTACGGCGTGGCCACGAACATGGTGACCCCGAGCGCCGCGCCCCCGGCGAACGTGACCGCAGCCGACGCGAGGTACCAGCCTCCCAGCGTCGCCCGCCAGGACGGCCGCGGCCGGGCGAGCGCGCGGTCGCCGAGCTGCTCCAGGGCCTGCCGGTCCCGCCGCCGGACCGCGAACCAGAAGGCCAGCTGGCTCCCGATGAGCAGGAAGTACGGGACCTTGCTATCGGTCATCTCCACCCCGCGGACGCCGGGCAGATACTGCAGGCACTGGTAGGCGACGGCGACGGCGAGCGTCGCCAGCACGATCCCGGCCTGCCGGATCACCAGCGGCCGGGGGTGCGCGGTATTGCGGACGCCCAGCCGCGTGGCGAGCAGCCGCGTCGGAATGCCCACGCGCACCCCGCGGCGCCCCAGCCAGACCGCCGCCTGCACGTACTCGCCGCGGCTCGGTACCTGTTCCCCCATGGACCCCTCCCCTGTCCGCCTTACACGCGCGAAAGTCCGGAACGGTTTACCGGCCGTAGCAGCCGGGCGGCAGCCGGCGGTACCGGTGCCGGGTCACGAACCAGCCGGTCACCTGCAGCCCGGCCACGATCGCCAGGTAGGCCAGCGCGGACCAGCCCAGCGGGCCGGGCCACGCCCAGTCGACGACGAAGATCGGCATCGCCAGCACCGCGTACACCGCGCACGGGGCAAACCGGTACGGGTCCTCGGCCCGGAGCAGCCCGTCGACCAGCCGCGACGTCTCGTCTTCCGCGATGACCGGCCCGCGGAGCACCCGGCCCAGCACGAGCGCGGTCGCGCCCGCTCCGGCCGCCAGCGCGCACGTGTGCACCCCGATCGCCACCGACGGCGGGTACCAGTGCTTCCAGGCGAACTGCGGTTCGGTCAGGAACGCCGCCGCGCACAGGGCGGCCCCACCGGCGAACGTGATGGCCGCCGAGCTCAGGTACCACCAGCCGACGCGCCGCACCGCGCTGCGGAGCGGGAGCGGTGCGCCGGCGCCGACCGCCTGCTCGGCGGCCTGGTCACGGCGTTGCGCGATCCGCCAGCGAGACACCTGGAACACGGCGAAGAGCACAGCGCCCACCGCGGTCCGGCCCGGTAGCTCCACGCCCTGGAACAACGCACCGGCGGACGCCCACAGGACCACGATGACGACCAGGTAGGTGGGCGTTCCGCGTCCGGTGATGGCGCGCCCGCCGATGCGCAGCGCCAGCAGCCGCGTCGGCAGCCACACCGCCACCCCGCGCCGACCCAGCCACAGCCGCGTACGGCCCACTTCGAGCACCGTCGGCTCGCCGGGCAGTCTCGGGTCCACCGGCAGCGCCGGGCCGCAAACGTCCATCGGAATCCCCCCACTCGCGACATGAACGCAGACCGCCCCGGGAAGGTTGCCTCAGGTGCCGAAGTAACGCTCGGACCGGGGCAGCGCTTCGAGCGCGCCGATGGCGCCGGCCTCCGCGATCTTCTCGTGGCGCCTGAGCTCACCGTGCAGGTCCTCGGCGAGCATCCACCAGAGCTCGAGGTCGTCGGTCTCCTCGTCCCAGTCGGGGTCCGCCTTCTTCTCCGCGATCCGCTCCGGTGGGAGGTGGACGCTCAGGTCGTGGATCCGTTCGTTCAACCGGTCCAGGTGCGGTGACGGGGTCCGGCAATCGATCGACAGGAATTGCTTGAGCAGCCACAGTTCCTGGCTCTCCGACAGCACCTCGCGCACCACCCGGGCCGTGACCGGCCAGTCGGACCGCGTGAGGAACTCGTCGTTGGCCTCGCCGTCCCGGTATTCCAGGGCGGGACACAGCCAGACCGGACGCTCGACCCCCGCGGCGAAGTCCGCGTGGTCCGCGGCCGCCAGCGCCGACAACGTCTCCTCGTCGACGTCGACGCCGTGCTCCAGCGCCAACACCATCGCGAGGTCGTCGAGCAGCATCGGCGCCCAGAAACCCTGCAGCGCGTCGAGCACCGCACCCCGCAGTTCGCCCGAGTCCATCCCCGGTCCCCCTCACGCAGAAAACGGCCCACCCGGCGGGGTGGGCCGTTTCCACGACCTTACTTCAGGTACTGCGACCCGCGGGTCACCGCCGCGTAGGCGTCGACCGCGCCGTGGCCGTAGAAGCCGTTGAACGACGGGTCGCCTTCACAGGTGGCCGTGAACGTCGCGTCGCGGCCCTCCTTCAGGTAGTCCACCGTCCGCGGCACCGGGCAGGCGATCTTCGCCGCCGTGCCCTCGAGGACCCGCTGGACCTTGTCCGGGTCCATGCCGAACTCGCCGTGCGACTTCTTGCCGTACTGCGAGATGATCAGCGCCGCGACGCCGGTCGCGTGCGGCGTGGCCATCGACGTGCCCTGCAGCCACTGGTAGTAGCCCACGCGGCCGTCCGGCGCCGTCGCCTTCTTGACGCCCGCGGCCAGCCCGGCCTCGGTGATGTTGCCGTCCGCGTCGATGTTGCCCTCGGCGATACCCACGTTCTTCGGGTACGTCGAAAGGATTTCGTTCTCGACCGTGCGGTACCACGGCGTGCCGAAGCCGTCGCGGAAGAAGCCGCCCGGGGCCGACACCGAGATCTGCTCCAGGCCGTAGTTCGAGTAGTCCGCCTTCTTCTGCGACGGCCCGAACGAGCTCACGCCGATCGTGTGGTTGCCCTCGACCGGCAGGTTGAGGCAGGTCGAGTTGTCCACCGTGCGCGGGTGCGTGCTGTTCGCCGGGTAGTCCGGGCTGGTCGTGTCCGGCTGCGGCGCACCGAGGTCGGTGTGCTGGTTGCCCAGCGCGACCACCATCGTGACGCCCTTGCGGTGCGCGTAGTTCAGCGCGCGCTGCGTGGCCTCGATGATCGTACGCTGCTCGGCCTGCTCGGCGGGCGAGTCCGCCGGGTTCGCCGTGCAGTTGTACAGCCACGGGTCGGTGTAGAACGACATGTTGACCACGTCGATGCCCGCGTCACCGGCGTAGGTGATCGCGTCGACCGTCGGCTGCAGGAAGAAGTAGCCCGAGTCCTGGCCGGCGCGGATGTTCACCAGCGTCACGTTCGGCGCGACACCGGAGACGCCGAAGCCGTTGGCCGCGGCGGCGATGGTGCCGGCGACGTGCGTGCCGTGGCCGCCGTCGTCGTGGTTGGCCGGGTCGACGCAGCCGCGGAACTCGCACGGGCCGTCGACCTCGGCGCCGTTGACGTCGGTCGGGATGTCGCGGGTGAAGTTGCGCGAGTCGGCCTCGTCGAAGTTCGGCGCGATGTCCGGGTGCGTGCCGTCGATACCGGTGTCGATGACGCCGACCTTGACCTGCTTGCTGCCCGGCTGCTTGGTGCGGGAGAGGTCCGAGCGGACGGACTTGAGGCCCCAGAGCTGGTCGTCCAGCGGGTCCATCCCGACGGCCTTGTTCGCATCGGCCTTCTTCGAAGAAGCGCCGCCGCGGCCTTCCTTCTCGACACCGGCGTCGCCCTTGGCCTTCTTGCCCATCTTCGGCACCGAGCCGATGGACTGGGCCTTCGCGGCACCGAACACCGCGCGGTTCGCGGACACCCGCTCGCTGAAGCCGGTGGCCGGCGCGCTCGCCCTGATCAGGCCGACCGCGGCGTTGGTCTCCAGCACCGTGCCGCCCGCGGCCTTGATCGCCTGCTGGGCGCTGCCGATGCTCTGGACGTCCTTGGCGAGGACGGTGAACTCGGTCGCCGGGCCGGACAGCGCGGGCTGCGCCGACGCGGCCGGGACCGCGACCGCGGACACCGCGCCGAACAGCGGCACGGCCAGCACCGCGGCCATGAGCCTGGGTCTCTTCACTTTTCTCCTCCTCCGAAAGCGGTTCCTGCACCGTATAGACCGGACAATGCGCGTACAACGGCCAAACGTACGTTATGGAACAACCGACTTCTGCTCCGCGAAGTGACAAGCTGACAAGTGCCCGTCCGTCCGGGGGACCAGTTCCGGCACCTCCGTCGCGCACCGGTCTTCGGCCTTCCAGCACCGCGTGCGGAACCGGCACCCGGACGGCGGATCCAGGGGACTCGGCACGTCACCGGTCAGCCGGATCACCTGGCGGCGTCCGCGCACGGCCGGGTCCGCCACCGGCACCGCGGACAGCAGCGCCTGGGTGTACGGGTGGGACGGTCGTTCGTAGATCTCCTCGTCGGTACCGAGCTCGACGATCTTGCCGAGGTACATCACCGCGACCCGGTTCGACAGGTGCCGCACCACCGAAAGGTCGTGCGCGATGAAGACGTAGGACAGGCCGAACTCACCCTGCAGGTCACCGAGCAGGTTCATCACCTGAGCCTGGATCGAGACGTCCAATGCGGACACCGGCTCGTCGCAGATGATCACCTTGGGCCGCAACGCCAGCGCCCGCGCGATGCCGATGCGCTGGCGCTGCCCGCCGGAGAACTGGTGCGGGTAGCGGTTGAGGTGCTCGGGGTTGAGGCCGACCACTTCGAGCAGTTCCCGCACCTTGCCCGCCCGCGAGCCCTTCGGGGCGACGTCGGGGTGGATCTCGAACGGCTCGCCGACGATGTCGCCGACCGTCATCCGCGGGTTGAGCGAGGTGTACGGGTCCTGCAGCACGATCTGGATCTCGCGCCGCAGCTTCCGCAGTTCGGCGCCGCGCATGGCGAAGATGTCGCGGCCCTCGAACTTCGCGGTGCCGCCGGTCGGCTCCTCCAGGCGCATCAGGACCTGGGCGAGCGTCGACTTCCCGCAGCCGGACTCGCCGACGACGCCGAGCGTCTCACCCGGCATCAGGTCGAACGAGACACCGTCGACCGCCTTGACCTGGCCGATCGTGCGCTTGAAGAGGATCCCGGTGCGGACCGGGAAGTACTTCTGCAGGCCCTTGACCGACAGGATGGGCTCAGGCACGGGAGCTCACCACCTCTTCGGCGAAGTGACACGCGCTGGTGCGGCCGAAGCCGATCGCGTGCTGGGGCGGGACCTCCTGCGAGCAGACAGCTTCGGCTCGTTTGCACCGCGGGTGGAACGGGCAGCCCGTCGGGATGTCCAGCAGGCTGGGTGGCAGGCCCTTGATGGTTTCCAGCGTCTGTCCTTTGAGGTCGAGCCGGGGCAGGGAGTCCATCAGCGCGGCGGTGTACGGGTGGGCCGGCGCGCGGAACAGCTCGGCGGCGTCGGCCTGTTCGACGATCCGGCCCGCGTACATCACCGCGATCCGGTCGGCGACCTCGGCGACCACCCCCAGGTCGTGCGTGATGAGCACCAAGCCCATCTTCCGTTCGGCCTGTATTTCTTCCAGGAGGTCCATGATCTGGGCCTGGACGGTGACGTCGAGGGCGGTGGTCGGTTCGTCGGCGATGAGCAGGTCCGGGTCGAGCGCCAGTGACATCGCGATCATCGCGCGCTGGCGCATGCCACCGGAGAACTGGTGCGGGTAATCCTTGATCCGGCGTTCGGCGGCCGGGATGCGGACGATGTCGAGCAGTTCGATCGCCCGCTTCCGCGCGTCCTTTTTGGACATACCGAGCCGGACGCGCAGCTGTTCTTCAATCTGGAAGCCCACGGTGAACACCGGGTTCAGCGCGGAGAGCGCGTCCTGGAAGATCATCGCGATCTCGCTGCCACGCACTTCGCGGCGGCGGTCCTCCGACGCGGTCAGCAGGTCCTCGCCGCGCCAGCGCACGGCCCCGGCGGTGATCACCCCCGGCGGCATGTCGAGGATCCCCATCACCGTCTGGGCGGTGACGCTCTTCCCGGAGCCGGACTCGCCGAGCACGGCCAAGGTCTCGCCCGCGTGCACCGAGTAGCCGACGCCGTTGAGCACGTTCGCCACGCCGTCGGCGGTCCGGAACTCGACGTGCAGGTTCTCGACTTCGAGCAGGAGTTCGTTGTCGGACAAGAGGTTCTACCTCGACTTCGGATCGAGCGCGTCGCGGATGCCGTCACCCAGCATCACGAAGGCCAGCACGGTCAGGGTGACGAAGGCGCCGGGAAACAGCAGCATGTGCGGGTCGTTGCGGAAGTAGTCCCGCGAATCGGCGATCAGCACGCCCCACGAGATCACCGGCGCGCGCACGCCGATGCCGAGGTAGGCCAGGGTCGCCTCGGCGCCGATGAACGCGCCGAGCGCGATGGTGGCGTACACCAGCACCGGCGCGATCGTGTTCGGCAGCAGGTGCCGGAAGATGATCCGCGGGGTGCTCGCGCCGAGGCCGCGCGCGGCCTTGACGTAGTCGAGCTGCTTGGCCACCAGTGTCGCCGAACGCATGATCCGCATGCCCACCGGCCAGCTCAGCACCGCGATCGAGCAGACCACCTGGACGATGATCGTGACCGCGCCGGGGTTGGAGCCGGGTGCGTTGAACGTCGTCAGGATGACGATCGCGCCGAGCACGAACGGCAGGCCCGCGAAGATGTCGCCGAAGCGCGAGAGCAGGCTGTCGACGAGCCGGCCGTAGTAGCCGGCGATGATGCCGATCACCGAGCCGAGGAGCACGGTCACCAGCGTCGAGAACAGCCCGACCAGCACCGACGCGCGGGTGCCGTAGATCGTGCGGGCGTAGACGTCCTGGCCCTGGTTGTCGTAGCCGAACCAGGCGTCGGCGGACGGGCCCTCGTTCGCGTGCGCGAGGTCGCTGAAGCCCGCGTCGCGCGAGCTGAACAGGCCGGGCGCGATCGCGATCAGCACGACGAACAGGATGATCACCGCCGAGGCGATCACCGCGGGCTTGCGCCGCAGCTGGCGCCAGGCGTCGCTCCACAGGCTGCGGGGTTTCTGCGGGCCGGTGGCGGAGTCGTCCACGCGGGACAATTCCGCCGCGTCGGCGCCGCCGCCGCCCACCAGGTTCGGGTCAGTCATAGCGGATCCTCGGGTCGAGAACGGCGTAGAGCAGGTCGACGACCAGGCTCATCAGCAGGTACACCAGCACCAGCAGGACGACCACGCCGACGACCGTCGCGCTCTCCCGGTTCTGGATGCCGCGGAAGATGAGGCCACCCAGGCCGTTGATGTTGAACACGCCTTCGGTGACGATCGCGCCGCCCATCAGGGCGCCGAGGTCGGTGCCGAGGAAGGTCAGTACCGGGATCACCGAGTTGCGCAGCAGGTGGACGAGCACGACCCGGCTCTGTGGCTGGCCCTTCGCGATCGCCGTCCGGACGTAGTCGGCGCGGCGGTTCTCGGCGATGCTCGTCCGCGCCAGCCTGGCCACGTAGGCCATGGACAGGCTGCCGAGCGCGATGCCCGGCACGATGAGCTCGCCGACGCTCGGGTTGTCCGACACGCTCGCTTCGATCCAGCCGAGGCCGTTGCTGCCCAGGGCCAGCTGCAGCACGATCGCGGTGACGAACACCGGCAGCGAGATCAGGAACGTCGTCGAGACGAGCACGAGGTTGTCGAGGAACCCCTTGCCGCGCAGGCCGGTCAGCACGCCGGCGGTCAGCCCGATGACCGCTTCGATGACCACCGCGATCACGGCCAGGCGCAGGGTGATCGGGTATGACGTGGCGATCAGCTCGCCGACGGACGTGCCGTTGAAGGTTTCGCCCCAGTCGCCGGTGAACAGGCTGCCGAGGTACTTGACGTACTGGACGAAGATGTTGTCGTTCAGGTTGAACTTCTCGGTCATCTGGGCGACGTAGGACGCCGGGCAGGCGGCCTGGCCGCACTTGCCGGAGAACGGGTCGCCGGGCACGGCCCAGACCAGGACGTAGATGAGGAACGTGGTGCCGAAGAACACCGGGATCAGCTGGAGCAGCCGTCGCAGGACATAGCGGGTCATCAAGGGTTCCTAGCTTCTGAACGCCACAGTGCGCGCCGGCCGTCGTGAGTGGTAAGGAGGGTTAGAACCCGCCTTACCACTCACGACGGCGTGGTGGTGGGAGCGGCAGCTACTTCTTCAGCACCTCGATGGACGGGTAGTCCGGCATGCGGCGGAAGTCCAGCGCCGCCGACTTGAGGTTCTTCGACTTCGCCGCGACGCCCTTCTCGTCCCACACCGGGATCGTCGGCAGGTCCTTCGCGATCAGGTCCTCGGCCTGCTGGTACAGCTTGACCGCGGCGTCCTTGTCGGCGGTGGCGTCCGCCTGGCCGAGCAGGGCGTCCACCTGCGGGTTGGAGTACGTCGAGTCGTTCGAGGACCCGCCGGTCTTGAAGATCGGGTTCAGGAAGTCCTCGATGGACGGGTAGTCCGCCGACCAGTCCGACCGGCCCATGCCGGTCAGCTTGTGGCCGGTCACGATGCTGCGCCACTGGCCGAAGTCGGTGGCGGGCACGAAATCGCACTCGACGCCGAGTGTGTTCTTGATGCTGTTGCACGCCGCGACCAGCGGTTCCTTGCGGCCACCGTCGGCGTTGGACGCGATGGTCAGCTTGCCCTGGAAGCCCGACTTCTGGAAGGCCTCCTTGGCCGCCGCCGGGTCGTACTTGCAGAACTGGCAGACGCCGGGACGCGCACCCGGGATGCCCTGCGAGATGTAGCCGTCGGCCGGCACGTAGGTGTCGTTCATGACGGTCTTGGTGATCTGCGCGCGGTCGATCGCCATCGAGATGGCCTTGCGCAGCTCGAGGTTGTTGTAGCCGGGCACGTAGTACGGGATGTTGATGGTGCTGATCCCGAGCAGGTGGCCGGTGACCAGCCGGTCGCCGAGGTCGTTCTTGTACTTGCCGCCCGCGACGGCCGACGGCGGCAGCGCCTCCATGAAGTCGAGCCGCCCGCTCAGCAGGTCCTGGTAGGCGGTCTCCTGGCTGGCGTAGATCTTGATGTCGAGGTTCTTGAACTTGACCTTGTCGTCACCCTTGTAGTCGTCGAAGCGGGTGAGCTTGATGTCCTGGTTGGGCGTCCGCGAGACGAACTTCAGCGGGCCGTTGCCGATCGGGTGCTGCTCGAAGGCCTTGGGGTCCTTGAAAAACGAGTCCGGCAGCGGCGCGAAGGCCTGGTAGCCGACCTTGATGTCGAAGACGGAGAACGGTGCGTTGAGCGTCACCTGGAACTCGTAGTCGCCCTTCTCGACCAGCCCGGACATCTTGTCGGTGGCCGGCTTGGCGTTCTCGTCCTCGGGGTGGACCTCGGCGTAGCCCTGGATGTTCGAGAAGAAGTCGGTGTTGAGCTGGCCGTTCGGGCCGTAGGCGCCGTAGTTCCAGGCGTCGATGAAGTTGTGCGCCTTCACCTCGGTGCCGTCGTGGAACTTCCAGCCCTGCTTGATCTTGATGTCGTAGACCTTGGAGTCGGTCGTGGTGATCGAGTCCGCCATCAGGTTGAAGGGCTTCGCGTCCGCGCCCTTGAACCCGACGAGCGTGGCGAACATCGGCTGGATCGCCTTGGTGCCGCCGAGGTCGTTGATGTTGGTCGGGACGAGCGCGTTCTGCGGTTCGGTGCCGTAGACGCTCACCGTGCCGTCCGGGTCCGTTCCGCCGGCCCCCGTGGAGCTGCCCGAACCGCCGCCGCACGCGGCGAGCGCGAGCGCCAGCGAGGTCATCACCACCGTGGGTCCCCAGAGCCTGCGCGAACGACGCATGATCCCCTCCATATCCGGTGTGTCCGAAAGGTGAGACGCACGCTATCGGGGGCTATGAAGCTGATCACAGGACTGCGGTGTTGCAAATGTGTGACGGTCGTCGGGACCACCTGGTTGGAGCACAACCAACGTAGGAATCCGGATACTCCGGACGGCCCAGCGCGGACAGCAGGTAATAACGCGCTCACCCACGGTTCGGTTGCGCCACAAGCCCTTCCGGGCGCCCGAACGGTCGGTCGGCCAGCGATGCCCCGCCAATCACGCGTGATGCCCCTCGGCGCACGCGTGATGCCTCGCTGATCACGGGTGACGCCCCGGGGCGCACGGGTCAGGCGAGGGAGAGGGCGATGCCGTCGAGGATGTCGTGTTCGCTGACCACCAGCTCGGTCGGGCCGCCGCGGGTCGCCAGCTGCTCCGCGAGGGTCTGGACCACCACCGCGCCGCCGCCGATCACGTCGACGCGGCCCGGGTGGATCACCGGGTTGGCCGCGCGGGTGGCGTGGTCCTCGCTGAGCAGGCGGGACGCGAGCCGGTCGATGTCCGCCGTGCTCAGCTTGGACAGGTGCACGCGGTCGCTGTCGTACTCCGGCAGCCCGAGCGCGATCGCCGAGAGCGTCGTCACCGTGCCCGCCACGCCCACCCACGTGCGGGCCCGGGCGACGTCGACGACGTCGAACGCGTCCGTCAGCACCTTGCCGGCCAGGTCGCGGGCGGTCGCGATCTCGCTCGCCGTCGGCGGGTCGCTCTTGAGCGCGCGCTCGGTGATCCGGACGCAGCCGATGTCGACGGACTTCGCCGAGATCACGTCGGCCCGGCGGCCGTCCCAGGTGCCGAGGACCAGCTCCGTCGAGCCGCCGCCGACGTCGACCACCACGAACGGGCCGTCGTCCGGGTCCTGCTCGCCCACCGCGCCGGTGAAGGACAGCCGCGCCTCCTCGTCACCGGTGATCACTTCGGCCTCCACGCCGAGGGTCTCGCGGGTCATGCGGAAGAACTCGTCGCGGTTCTTCGCGTCGCGGGTCGCGGACGTGGCGACCATGCGGACCTTCTCCACGCCCTTGCGCCGGGCGGCGATCGTGTAGTCGGCGAGCGCCACGCGGGTGCGTTCGATCGCTTCGGGAGCCAGCTGCCCGGTGGCGTCGACGCCCTGGCCGAGCCGGACGATCCGCATCTCGCGGTGCAGGTCGCGCAGGTCGACCGTGCCGTCGTGGCGCGGGGTCAGCTCGGCGACGAGCAGGCGGATGGAGTTGGTCCCACAGTCGATCGCGGCAACACGAGGCATGCGATCACCCTAACCGGCCGGTGTCGACGTCCCCACGGTCGTGGTCGTGGTGGTGGTCGTGACCGAGGTGACGACCTGCCCGCAGGTGGGATCCGGCGGGGCCTTCGTCGGCGGGGTCGTGCTGGATTCTCCGGTCACGGTCGTCGTCGGCGGGGTGGTCGTCGTGCTGATGACCGTGGTCGTGGTGGGTGTCGTCGTCGGCGGCTTCGTGCAGGTTTCCGACGCGGTGGTGGTCGGGGTCGTGGCCGGCGGCGCCGACGTCTCGGTCGACGGCGGTGCCGTGGACGTCGTCGTCGGGACCGGCGGGGGCGGGACCGACGGCGGCGCGGGCAGGGCCGCCGCGTTCGGGGCGCCGACCGGCACCGTGCTGTCCGGCACCTGCATGATCCCGTTGCGGTAGGCGTCCGCCCACAGGATCACCGTGTTCACGTACGTGTCCGAGTTGTTGTACCGGTAGATCGCCCCGCGCAGCTGGTCCGGCTTCGCCAGGTCGAACCCGCCGGAGCACAGGTACCGGCCGGTGGCCAGGGCCGCGTCGAAGAGGTTGTTCGGGTCGGCCTTGCCGTCGCCGTTGCCGTCGGAGGCGTAGCCCTTCCACGTCCCCGGGATGAACTGGGTCGGGCCGACCGCGCGGTCCCACACCGGGTCCGTGTCGAGCAGGCCCTGGTCGGTGTCCGGGATCGCGGCGAACCCGCCCTGGCCGTTGAGCTGCGGGCCGAGGATGGGCTCGCGGGTGGTCCCGTTCGCGTCGACGTACCCGCCGCGCGCGTGGTTGGACTCGATCCGGCCGATGCTGGCGATCAGCGCCCAGTCGATGTGGCACGCGGGCTGCTCGCGGCCGAGGATGTCCGCGGCGTTCTTGTACGCGGCGAGCGCGGTGGCCGGGATGCCGAGCGGCCCGTCGGGGAGCTCGTAGGCCGGGAGGGGCAGCGGGCTGGGCGCGCCGGGGAGGGTGCCGTCGACGGCGATCTGCTGGAGGGCGGCGTGCCCGGGGTCGTAGCCCTGGGCGAGCGCGGCGTCGCGGGTGTGCTCGCCGGTCCCGCCGAGCCAGCCGAGGGTGCCGCCGCCGGCGACCAGCGCCGGGACCACGGCCAGGATGCCGGTGATCAGCGGGTACGCGGTGCGGTGCCGGATCCCGAACCTCCGGGCGTAGCTCCCGGCTGCGTCTGGCAGCCGCCGCACACGCATGCTCAGAGCCCTCCTGGCCGGATCGGTCACCACTCTCGGGAGACAGCCTGCCGCACCCGCGGCGGAGTTTCAGCCCATCGAGAGACGCGATCGAGGTTTTCGCTCACCCAGACCAGTTATCTGTTCACAACGCGCGAGTGTTACGCGGCGCAGTCCCCCGTGGGCCACCCGTTGGCCTTAAGCAGGGCCAGCGTCTCGTCACCGAACGGATTCACGCCGGGGCCGACGGCGAGGGAGTGGGCGACGTGCACGTGCAGGCACTTGACGCGGCCCGGCATGCCCCCGGCGGTGACCTGGTGGCCCAGGGGCTCGATGGCGTCCCGCTCGGCGAGGTAGAGCTCGTGCGTGCGCTGGTACTGGGCGGCGAGCTCGGGATCGGTGGTCAGCCGCTCGGTCATCTCCTTCATGATCCCGGACGCCTCGATGGTGCCGATCATCGAGTTGAGCTTCGGGCAGGTGAGGTAGTAGAGCGTCGGGAACGGCGTGCCGTTTTCGAGCCGCGGGCTGGTCTGCACCACGGACGGGTGCCCGCTCGGGCACCGCGCCGCGATGGCGCGCAGCGCTCGCGGCGGCCGTCCGAGCTGCTCCGCGATGATCTCGCGGTCGGCGTCGGTGACGGGCTCGAACCGGTGCTGCTGCGTGCTGTTCACGCGGTCAAGGTTAGAGCGTGGGCCCCGCCACCCGGCCCGCACCCCAAGGCGCCTCCGGACGCAGTGAATGACTCATTCCTTGCGTGCGACGCCAGGAATGAGTCATTCACTGCGTCTCAGCCGCCCGAGACCTGGTTCCAGAGGTTCTCGTACCAGGAGCTGCCCGCGGCCTGCTGCTGACCGGGCGGCGGCGCCGCGTCCGGGGCCTTGTCCTCCGGCAGCTGGACGATGTACGGCGTCTCGCCCGGCTTGACGTACCGCAGCCGCCGCCGGGCTTCGGCCTCGATCTGCGCCGGGTCGCTCAGCTCCGCCTTGCGGCCCTGGAGCTGAGCGACCTCCTGCTGCAGCTGCGCCTGCTGGGCCTGCTGTTCGCGGACCTCGGTCCGCTGGGAGAGGTACGTGCGCAGGGGCACGGCGATGGTGAACGCCAGCGCGCACACCACGATCGCCACCACCGCCGCGCGGCGGGTGGTGGACATGCCGAGCACCTTCGCCGCCCCCGACGCGCGCTTCGCCGCCAGGCCCCGGCGCAGCCGGGCCCGGGTGGTCTCCGCGTCGCCGGCGCGGCGGCGCGCCGCCGCGCTGCCGTCCGCCGTGCGGGGCGACCGGGATCCCGGGCTCCCCGCGCGGCCCGCGTCGGGGCGGCGGGTCCGCGCGGGTCCACCGACCCGCGCCGAACCGCCGCCACCGCCGCGGCGGCCGCGTGTCCTCCCCCGGTCCGCCATCGGCGTCAGGCCTCGGCGGTGAACCGCGGGAAGGCCAGCTCGCCGGCGTACCGGGCGGCGTCACCGAGGGTCTCCTCGATGCGCAGCAGCTGGTTGTACTTGGCGATCCGCTCGCCGCGGGCCGGGGCACCGGTCTTGATCTGGCCGACGCCGGTGGCGACCGCCAGGTCCGCGATGAACGTGTCCTCGGTCTCGCCCGAGCGGTGGCTCATCATCGACTTGTAGCCGAACGACGTGGCCAGCGAGATCGCGTCGAGCGTCTCGGACAGGGTGCCGATCTGGTTGACCTTCACCAGCAGCGCGTTGGCGGCGCGGCGGGTGATGCCCTCCTCCAGGCGGTCCGGGTTGGTGACGAACAGGTCGTCGCCGACGATCTGGACCTTGTCGCCGACGTCGGCGGTCAGGGTGACCCAGCCGTCCCAGTCGTCCTCGCTCAGCGGGTCCTCGATCGACACCAGCGGGTAGTTCGCCAGCAGCTCGGCGTAGTAGGCCGACATCTGCTCGGCGCTCTTCTTCGCGCCTTCGAAGGTGTACACGCCGTCGGCGAAGAACTCCGTCGCGGCGACGTCGAGGGCCAGCGCGACGTCACGGCCCGGGGTGTACCCGGCCTTCTCGATGGCCTGGACGATCAGGTCGAGCGCCTCGCGGTTGTTGCCGAGGTTCGGCGCGAAGCCGCCCTCGTCGCCGAGGCCGGTGGCCAGGCCGCGGCCCTTCAGCACCGACTTCAGCGAGTGGTAGACCTCGGTACCCCAGCGCAGGGCCTCGCGGAAGGTCTCCGCGCCGATCGGCGCGATCATGAACTCCTGCACGTCGACGTTGCTGTCCGCGTGCGAACCGCCGTTGAGGATGTTCAGCATCGGCACCGGCAGCACGTGCGCGTTCGGGCCGCCCAGGTAGCGGAACAGCTCCAGCTCGGCCGACTCGGCGGCGGCCTTCGCGACGGCCAGCGAGACGCCGAGGATGGCGTTCGCGCCGAGGCGGGACTTCGCCGGCGTGCCGTCGAGGTCGACCAGCTTCTGGTCGACGATCCGCTGGTCGACGGCCTCGATGCCGACCATCTCCGGCCCGATCTCGTCGAGCACCGCGGCGACCGCGCGCTCGACGCCCTTGCCGTTGTAGCGGCCGGTGTCGCCGTCACGCAGCTCGACCGCTTCGTGCTCACCGGTCGACGCCCCCGACGGGACCGCGGCCCGCGCCAGGGTGCCGTCGTCGAGAGCCACCTCCACCTCGACGGTCGGGTTGCCGCGCGAGTCCAGAATCTCGCGCGCGCCTACCTGCTCGATGAGAGCCACGCCATGCTCCTCGGTGAATCGTGCCTGCCTGCGGTTTCGTGCCCAGCCTAGCCGTCTCGGGAGTTCACCCGTTGGAGGACTCACCGCCCGCGCGGACCTCCTGCCAGCCGGGCGGCAGCTCGACGACCTCCGACGTCTGCTGCCAGAACGTCCAGCTGTTGCCGCCGAGATCGGCGACGGTGAACACCCGGGCACCGTAGGGCTGGTCCTGCGGCGGCTCCAGCTCGCACTCGTCACCCAGGGCGGCCTCGACCCGCGCGTACGTTTCGTCCACGTCGTCGACGTAGACGATGTTGAGCTGGCCGACCGGCCCGTCGACGCCCTTGGCCTGCCAATAGTCCGGGCCGACGCCCGCGAGCTGGATCCGCGCCTCGCCCGCGCGCAGCGTCGCCTGGAACACCTCGCCGGCGCCGTCGCAGAACCGGACCTCCTCGGTGAAGCCGAAGACCCTGGTCAGCCAGGCGAGCGCCGCCGTGGCGTCGGAGTAGTAGAGGTAGGGCGCCAGGCCCCGGTACCCGCTGCTCATGGCGGCACAGTCCATCACGTCCCGTTCGGAGGCGTGTGCATCCCCCTCTCCACGGGTAACGTGGGAGCGACCATGACGGACGCCGCAGCTGCTTCGCAGCCTCCCGAGGAGTCGCGGTTCCATGCCTTCCGCCAGGCCGAAGACCTGGTCGGCCGCCGTCGTCCGCTCGACGCGCTGAAGGCGCTGCAGCCCCTGCTCGAATCCGAAACGGACAAACCGTCGGTGCACCTGCTGGCCGGGCGCGCGTACTTCCACTCCGCCCAGTTGCGGCGCGCCGAAGAGGCGTTCACCCGGGTGCTGGAGCTGGATCCGACGGACCACTACGCGCGGTTCATCCTGGGCCGCACGCTGCAGCGCCTCGGCCGGTTCGTCGAAGCGCTGGCGCAGATGCGGATGGCCTCGGCGATGAACCCGGTGCCGGAGTACCTCGAGGCGATCAGCGAGGTCAAGGCGCACATCGCGTTGCGCGAGCCCTGAGGCGGCCAGGGCCGAACGGCCCGGGTGACCTCAGCCGTTCGGCCGACCGAGCGGGGCCCCTCGACCGATGTGCCGCACCCCCTTGCCCGGCGAAGCTGGTTCCAGACCGAAACCGGGAGGAACCACGATGTCGATCTTCGCCACGCTGGGCGCGTACGCCGGGCTGCTGCTGCTCGTGCTGATGGCCGTCACGCCGTTCGTCGCCGACCGCGAGCTGTGAACCCGTCGAGCAGCAGATCCGCGACCTGCTCGCCGGGCGCGCCGGAGGTGCGCAGCGTGCCGACGATGGCCTGCGGAAGCAGCTGGGCCGGGAGATCCGCCCGCAGGACACCGAGGTCCTGACCGCGCCGGACCAGCCCGAGGACGGCCCGCTGCAGCGCCCGTCCCGCCGGCGACGCGAGCGGCCGGACGTCGTGCTCGGCGACGAGCAGCGGGTACCGTCGCGCGATCGCGGCCATCTCGACGATCAGCACGCGCAGGCCGGCGACCGGATCTTCCACCGGGTGCGCCGGGATGGCCTCGCGCGCTTCCACCGCGGCGACGTCGAAGATCGCCCGGCGCAGCGCGTCGCGTCCGGGGTATCGCCGGTAGACGGTCAGCCGGACGACCCCGGCTTCGTCGGCGATGCGCTGGATCGTCGCGCGCGGGTCATCGGCCAGCACCCGTGCGGCCGCGCGGAGGATGCGTTCGTCATTGGCCCGCGCGTCCGCGCGGCGAGGGTGAGCGGCCATCGGTCAAGTGTTACACCTGCGGCACATTTCCGGCTCTAGCCTCGACGGCAAGCCGAAAGGAGCCCATCGTGCACCTCATCCCGGCCGGCGACGGCCTGCTCGCGATCAACGTCTTCACCGTCCGCCCGGAGAACCAGCAGGCCCTGATCGACTGCATCCGCGGAGCCGGCGATCCGGCCGGCCTGCCCGGTCTCCTCTCGATGCACCTGCTGCGCAGCCACGACGGCACGCGCGTGATCAACCAGATGCGCTGGACCGGTGAAGCGGCACTTCGCGCGGCCACGCGGGAAAACGCGGCGATCGCCGCGACCGTGCGGCGGGTCGGCGAACTCGTCGAGGGCGCCGGGCCCGACCGCTACGACGTCCTCACCCTCAAGGGCTGACGCTCGCCTCCGCGTAGGCGTCCGCCGCGCTGAAGACGTCCTGGCCGTACGCCAGGGCCTGGTTGTAGAACAGGATCGCCCGCCACCAACCCCCCGGGGTGCCCAGGTCGTCGCCGCCGGAACACAGGAACCGGGCCGCCGTGAAGGCCGCGTCGTCGATGTTCTGCGGGTCCGGAGCGCCGCCGTCGCCGTTCGCGCGCTCCTGATACTTCTTCCACGTCGACGGCAGGAACTGCATCGGGCCGATCAGGTGGTCCCACGACTTGTCGCCGTCGAGCTTGCCGCCGTCGGAATCGTGCACCGCCGGGACGCCCGGTGAGCCGTCCAGCGGCGGGCCGACCACCGGCTTCACCACCCGGCCGTCCGCGCCGATCGCCGCGAGGTCGAATTTGCCGCGCTCGTTCTCGACGCGGCCGATGCCCGCGAGCGTCGCCCACGAGAGGTGGCACGTCGGTTTCTGGCGCTGCATCCACATCTCCGCGCGCCCGTACGCCGCCAGCACGCGCGCCGGGACGTGCGTCTTGCCCGCGACGCGGGTCGCCCACGCGTCCAGCTCGGCCTGGTCGGACACCTGCGGCCGGTCGACCGGCGCGGCGAGCCCGGCCCGCGGCGCTTCGGCGCCGGGCTGCGGGCGCTGTTCGGGGATGGCCAGCGCCGGCTGGACCGGCGGAGACGCGGCCGGCGCGTCCGGATTTTCGACACCGATGGTGACGACGAGGATCACGCCGGTGAGCACGAGCCCCAGCGCGAGGGCGATCCGGCCGACGTACCGCCGGGGCGGCCCGCCCGGGGGCGACGACGGAGGCGTGACGGTCGGCTGAGCGGTATCGGCCACTCGAACAGGTTACGGACGCACTCAAGAGGGTCCCCCGGACGACTGACCAGGCAAGAGGAGGGTAAACCCGGGCCCGCTGCCTGCGAAATCACAGAATTCGTTATGGAGTCGACGCGCAAGCCCCTGACCTGCGGTTACCCTAACCTAACTTCCAGTCTGCGTCCCATTTGTCCGGTTGCCTCGTTTCCAGCAGGCAGCCGTGCGCTGGACTTACAGGTGAGCCTTACCTAAAACCATCACGGAAGCAGAACTCAGGGAGGCGGACCGGTGTTGTTCTCGAGCGCGCTGATCGGGCTGCGCGAAGGCCTGGAAGCCGCGCTGGTCGTCAGCATCCTGGTGGCCTTCCTCGTCAAGACCGAGCGGCGGCACGCGCTGCGGTGGGTCTGGCCGGGCGTCGGCGCCGCGGTGCTGCTGTCGGTCGCGGTCGGCGCGATCCTCACCTACACGACCGCCCAGCTGTCCTTCGAGCACCAGGAGCTGCTCGGCGGCAGCCTGTCGATCGTCGCCGTCGTGTTCGTCACCGCGATGATCTTCTGGATGCGCAAGGCCGCCAAGAGCATCGCGGCCGAGCTGCGCGGGAAGATGGACGACGCGCTGAACGTCGGCCCGGCGGCCGTGCTGCTGCTGTCGTTCCTCGCGGTCGGCCGCGAAGGGCTCGAGACCGCGGTGTTCTTCTACTCGACCGTCCAGGCCGCGCAGTCGGACACCGTGCAGCCGCTGATCGGCTTCGCCATCGGCATCGCCGCCGCCGTCGTGCTCGCCTGGCTGCTCTACCGGGGCGCGGTGCGGTTCAACCTGACCAAGTTCTTCACGATCACCGGCGTCCTGCTGGTCTTCGTCGCCGCGGGCGTGCTCGGCTACGGCCTCCACGACCTGCAGGAAGCCGCCTTCCTCCCCGGCATCGACACGCTCGCCTTCGACGCCTCGGCCACGCTGCCCGAGACGTCCTGGTACGGCGCGCTGCTGAAGGGCATCTTCAACTACTCGCAGCAGACGACCGTGCTGCAGGCCATCGCCTGGGTCGCCTACGTCGCCGTCGTGCTGCCCCTCTTCCTCAAGCCCAGCAAGAAGACCGCGCCGGCGCCCGCCGCCGCGGCCGCCTCGAAGGAGTGACCGTGCGCAAGACCCCCTCGCTGGCCGTACTGGCCGGTGCCGCCATGCTGGTGACGCTGGCCGCGTGCGACAGCAAGAGCCAGCCCGCGGCGGCCGGCGGCCCGATCAAGGTCGCCGCGTCCGACACCGCGTGCGAGGTCTCCGCGACCACGGCGAACGCGGGCAACCTGACCTTCGAGATCACCAACAAGGGCACCAAGGTCACCGAGTTCTACCTCTACGCCGAGGGCGACCGGATCATGGGCGAGGTCGAGAACATCGCGCCCGGGCTGAACCGACGGCTGATCGTCGAGGTCGCCGACGCCGGCAAGTACCAGACCGCGTGCAAGCCCGGCATGGCCGGCAACGGCATCCGCGGCGACTTCACCGTCACCGGCGGCGTCGCGAAGCAGAACGACGCAGATGCGCAGAAGGCGCAGGCGACCAAGAGCTACGCGGACTACATCGCCAACAACACCTCCGCGCTGCAGGACGAGACGGCGAAGTTCGCCGACCTCGTGAAGGCCGGGAAGGTCGACGAGGCGAAGGCCGCGTACGCGCGCACCCGCGTCTACTACGAGCGCATCGAGCCGGTCGCCGAGAAGTTCGGCGACCTCGACCCGGCCATCGACGTCCGCGAGGCCGACCTCGAGCCCAACCAGCAGTTCACCGGCTTCCACCGGCTCGAAAAGGACCTGTTCCAGACCGGCCTGCAGCCCGACAGCGCCCAGATCGCCGACAAGCTCGTGACCGACGTCAAGGATCTGGTCGCCAAGACCAAGACGCTCGAACTGTCCGCTTTGGACCTCGCGAACGGCGCCAAGGGCCTGCTCGACGAGGTCGCGAC
This sequence comes from Amycolatopsis plumensis, assembly GCF_042652605.1. Classification (NCBI taxonomy): domain Bacteria; kingdom Bacillati; phylum Actinomycetota; class Actinomycetes; order Pseudonocardiales; family Pseudonocardiaceae; genus Amycolatopsis; species Amycolatopsis plumensis. The sequence goes on from NZ_JBHSJY010000001.1 coordinate 1,595,906, forward strand.
CGGCAAGATCACCGGCGAGGAAGAGGCCTTCTCGCACACCGACCTCTGGGACTTCCAGGCCAATGTGGACGGTTCGAAGGGCGCGATCACGTCGCTGCGGCCGGTCCTGCAGGCCAAGGACCCCGCGCTGGTGGCCACCCTGGACAAGGAATTCGCGAACGTCCAGGGCCTGCTCGACAAGCAGCGCGCCGGCGACGGTTTCAAGCTGTACACCGAGCTTTCCCAGGACCAGGTCAAGGAGTTCGCCTCGGCCGTCGACGCGCTGAGCGAACCGCTGAGCAAGGTTGCGGAGGTCGTGTCGAAGTGACGTCCACCGAGGGCACGCGCGTCTCGCGGCGGAAGCTCTTCGGCCTGGCGGGCGCGGGTGTCGCGCTCGCCGGGGCCGGGGCCGCCGCCGGCATCGGGATCGACAAGGCGACGAGCGGCAACGCCGAGGCGTCGACGAACACCGTCGACTTCCACGGCGAGCACCAGGCCGGGATCGTCACCCCCGCGCAGGCCAACCTGCACTTCGCGGCCCTCGACGTCACGACGAAGGACCGCGAGAAGCTGCGGGCCCTGCTCAAGACGTGGACCGACGCGGCCCGCCGGATGACGGCGGGCCAGGAGGTCGTCGCGAACGGCGCGGTGGGCAGCGGCGCGTACGCCCCGCCCGGCGACACCGGCGAGGCGCTCGACCTGCCGCCGTCGAACCTGACGCTGACCATCGGGTTCGGGCCGTCGCTGTTCGACGACCGGTTCGGCCTCGCCGGCAAGCGCCCGCCGCAGCTGATCGACCTGCCGCTGTTCCCGAAGGACAAGCTCGACCCGGCCCGCAGCGGCGGCGACCTGTGCATCCAGGCCTGCGCGGACGACCCGCAGGTGGCCGTGCACGCGGTCCGCAACCTGGTGCGGCTCGGCTTCGGCGTCACCGAGGTCCGCTGGTCGCAGCTCGGCTTCGGCCGCAGCTCGTCGACGTCGCGGGCGCAGGCGACGCCCCGGAACCTGTTCGGCTTCAAGGACGGCACGAACAACATCAAGTCCGAGGAACCCGACGTGCTGCGCGACCAGGTCTGGGCCGAGCCCGGCGACGGGCAGGCCTGGATGGCCGGCGGCTCGTACCTGGTGGCGCGCCGGATCCGGATGCACATCGAGACGTGGGACCGCGAGACCCTCGACGGCCAGGAGAAGATCATCGGCCGCACGAAGGGCACCGGCGCCCCGCTGGGCCAGACCGCGGAGTTCGACGAGCTGGACCTCGACGTCGGCGGCGCGGGCGGCGAGAAGCTGATCCCGGAGGACGCCCACGTCCGGCTCGCCTCGCACCAGGCGTTGAACGGCATCCGGATCCTGCGGCGGGGGTACAACTTCGTCGACGGTTCCGACGGCGTCGGGCACTTGGAGGCCGGGCTGTTCTTCCTGGCGTTCAACCGCGACACCCGCAAGCAGTACGTGCCGATGCAGCAGGCGCTGTCGTCGAAGGACGCGATGATGGAGTACGTCCAGCACACCGGTTCCGCGCACTTCGCGATCCCGCCGGGCGTGACCCGCGAGTCCAGCTGGGCGGACGCGCTGTTCTCCTGATTTGCCTAAAGCCTTTAGGTTGACCTAGCCTGACTTTAGGCAACCGGGAGAAGGCTGATGGTTCGGGCGGGATTGACGACGGAACGCGTGGTGCGGGCCGGTGCGGAGCTGGCCGACGAGGCCGGCTTCGACCACCTGACCCCGTCGGAGCTGGCGCGGCGGCTCGGCGTCCAGGTCGCCAGCCTGTATTCGCACGTCAAGAACGCCCACGACCTGCGGACGAAGGTCGCGCTGCTGGCGCTGGACGAGCTCGCCGACCGGGCCGCCGCCGCACTGGCGGGCCGGGCCGGGCGGGACGCGCTCGTCGCCTTCGCCGACGTCTACCGCGACTACGCCCGCGAGCACCCCGGCCGGTACGCCGCCGCGCAGCTGCGGCTCGACCCGGAGACCGCCGCCGCGAGCGCCGGTCCCCGGCACGCCGAGATGATGCGCGCGATCCTGCGCGGCTACGACCTGACCGGGCCGGACGAGACCCACGCCGTGCGGCTGCTGGGCAGCGTCTTCCACGGGTTCGTCAGCCTCGAAACCCAGGGCGGGTTCGACCACAGCTCGCCCGCCGCGCCCGAGAGCTGGGTGCGCATCCTCGCCGCTCTCGATTCCCTTCTGCGTGATTGGCCACGGTCGTGATCGACATCCCCCTGACCGCGGAGCTCGTCCGCGGCGCCCTCGAACTCGAACGCACCGAGCGCGGCCTGGTGCCCCACCGGCTCCCGGCTCGCGCGCGGGCGCAGAACAGCGACCCGCGGCTCGCCATGGCCGAGGCGCAGCCCGCGGGCGTCCGGCTGCGGTTCCGGACCCGGGCCGACGTCGTCGAGCTGGAGACGCTGCGGACCAAGCAGGTATACGCCGGCGCTCCGCCGCGGCCGGACGGCGTGTACGACCTGCTGGTCGACGGTGCGCTGACCGCACAGGCGAGCGTGTCCGGTGGCAACACCCTGGACGTCGACATGGTGACCGGGGCGTCCTCGCTCACCGCGGGTTCTCCCGGGGTCGTCCGGTTCGCGGGGCTCGGCGGGCAGCTCAAGGACGTCCAGATCTGGTTGCCGCACAACGAGCTCACCGAGCTCGTCGCCCTGCGCGCCGACGCGCCGGTCGAGGCGGTGCCCGCCGGCCGGGTGTGGCTGCACCACGGCAGCTCGATCAGCCAGGGCTCGAACGCGGCGAGCCCCGCGACGACGTGGCCCGCGCTCGCCGCCACCGCGGCCGGCGTCGACCTGGTGAACCTCGGCTTCAGCGGCCAAGCACTGCTCGACCCGTTCACCGCGCGGGCGCTGCGGGACACGCACGCCGACCTGATCAGCGTCAAGCTGGGGATCAACGTGGTCAACGCGGACCTGATGCGCCTGCGCGCGTTCGGGCCCGCGGTGCACGGGTTCCTCGACACGATCCGCGACGGGCACCCGGACACCCCGCTCGTGGTCGTCTCGCCGCTCTATTGCCCGATCCACGAGCAGACACCGGGGCCGGGCGACTTCGACCACGAGGCGCTGGCCCGCGGCGAAGTGCGGTTCGTCGCGACCGGCCTGCCGGGTCCGGGCAAGCTGACGCTGGAGGTCATCCGGGACGAGCTGGCCCGGATCACTGCCCAGCGGCAAGCGTCGGACCCGCACTTGAGTTACCTCGACGGCCGGTCGCTCTACGGCCCGGAGGACTTCGCGGAGCTGCCGTTGCCGGACGACCTCCACCCGAGCCCGGCGGCCCACCGCCGGATCGGGGCGAGGTTCGCCTCGCTGGTGCTTGACTTCAAGGGAGCTTGAAGTTGGAGGCTGCGGGCATGTTCACCGAAGCAGAGCTCGCCTACCTCACCGACTACCCGCTGGGCCGCCTGGCCACGCAGCAGCCGAACAGTACTCTCCAGGTCAACCCGGTCGGCTTCCGCTACAACCCGGACGAGAAGACCATCGACATCACCGGGCACAACCTGCGCAACAGCAAGAAGTTCCGCAACATCGCGACGCACGACCGCGTGGCGTTCGTCGTCGACGACGTGCGGTCGACGAACCCGTGGCGGGTGCGGTGCCTGGAGATCCGCGGGCGGGCCGAGGCCCTGGTGGGGGTGAACCTGCCGGACAACCACTTCGACGACGCGGTGATCCGCATCCACCCGGAGCGGATCCTGGCCTTCGGTGTCGAGGATTGGGACCGGGAGCCGCTGGAGCTGGAGACGAACATCCGCAACGTCTGAAGGCACGAGGGTGTGGGCCCGCAGCCGTTGCAGCTGCGGGCCTTCCCGTGCTCAGGCTGCGAAGGGCAGTGGTTCGTGGAGGTTGTTGCGCCGGGGTTTTCGGCGGCGGTCGATGAACTCTGGTGGGAGGAATTCCGGTAGGCCGTCGGCGGCGATGCGGACTTCCCATCCCGAGCGGTGCAGCAACCGGTGGTGGTGAGCGCACATCAGCACCAGATTGCTCAGGTCGGTGGGGCCGCCGTCGGCCCAGTGGCGGATGTGGTGACCCTGACAGTGCCGGGGTGGCCGATGGCAGCCCGGGAACGCGCAACCCCGGTCCCGCAGGAACAACGCCCGCCGCAACCCAGCGGAAATCAGGCGGCGCAGGCGGCCGAGGTTCAGAGGTTCGCTCTTCGCGCCGAGGACTGCGGGGATGATCATGGCGTCGCAGGCGTGTACCCGGGCTTCGGCGGCCGAGAGGGTGCCGGTGTCGCCGAGGGTGGCTGTGCCGACGCCGGTCTTCAGGTCGTCGAGGGAGACCGCGACCATGACGTGGGCTCGTTCCCCGGCCTGCATCGGCAGCTCCGGAGAATTCAACGCGAGATCGATCGCGTCGGAGAAGGCATCCCCGTAGCGCTGGGGCAGTGTGCGCAAGTCCGGGCCCTCATCACCGGTCCGGCGCTCGGCCAGAGCATCCAGCAGAGCGCTGGCGCGGGTGCCGGTCTCGTCATCGAACCTGCCGCTCAATTCCCAGACCCCGGATCTCTTGCGCCGCAGGAACAGTTCTCGGGTCGGCGCGGCGGGTTCGGTGTCGGTGGGTTCGGAACCGTCGGGGTTGAGGTGGGCGAGGATCCGGGCGCCGAGGGCGGCCACCTGCTTGTGCCCGGCTTCCTCGGCAAAAGCCAGCAGGTTGGCCTCGGCGCTTTCCCGGTGCTCACAGGGAACATCAGCGAGCACACCCGTGATCACATCGATCATCGGGTTGCTCAACTGCCCAGCGCGGGCAGCGGCTCCGGTGGCGGGTGCCAAAGCGGGGATGGGACTGCCATCAAGGTTGCGGCCCGGGTTCAGCAAACGGGCGCGCTTCACCAACCGTTCAGCAGCAGCCTTGGGGATATCGGCCAGATGTTCCAGCAATCGAGAGACAGAGCGATACCCGAACACCTCCATCACCCCACGCTGCTCAATCTCCACCAGCAACGCCCCAAGCCCCGCCTCGGCCGACCGCATACACGCGACAAACTCGCCGATACGGTCGGCAAAAGCCATCGCCTCGGAGGAACAGAAAGTCGCGTCGCTGGTCATACCTCCAAGCTACCGAGATTCGAACACATGTCATCACTCGATCAGGTAAGTCCACATGCGACTGTCCGGACTGCGGAACAGCCCTAACGGCGGCCGCCCCGGAAGGTGTAGGCCGCCGCTCCGGCCACGGCCAGGACCCCGGCCGTCCAGGTGGCCGCGGGGGTCTCCGGGGGTTGCAGCAGCCACGCCACGATTCGGTTCGCCGTGGTGTCTTCGTGCGGGACGAACGGGCTGATCGCGCACCACAACAGCGGCAGCGTCCAGCCGAACTGGCCGCCGCCGACCGTGGCCGCGAGGCCCGCCAAGCCCAGGAGGCCCGCCGCGTCGCGGGCGATGATCGACCACGCCACCGTTGACGTACCCAGCTCCTGGACCGCCAGCACCGCTCCCCCGGCCGCGAGGCCGATCAACGCCAGGTGGGCGAACCGGCGGATCGGCCAAGGCAGCGCCGCCGCCCGGTCGAGGTCGGGGTCCTGGCCGCTGAGGCCGATCGCCGCCACCGCGACGCCCGCGGTCAGCGTCAGCATGACCGGCAGCGTCGACCACGAGTCACGCGCCAGAAACCACAGGCCGGCCGTCGCCACCAGCAAAGCCGTGAACGCCGCCGGGACCTGGCGCGACCGCGCGTAGAGGGCCGCCCACCTCATCGCATGGCTCCCGGGACCAGCGCCTCCATCGGGTCGCTCCGGCAGGTGGAGAGCACCTCGCGCAGCGCGACGATCCGGGCGAGCTGGACCTCCGGCGGCAAGGCGCGGAACTTCGCCCACGCCTGCTCGACCGGGCCGTCTTGGACGACGACCCACCGCGCTCCGAACTCGGGTAACGGCTTCAGCTCACCGGTGAAGTACGCCGCGCCGATCATCCGGGCGCCCCAGTCGGTCAGGCTGCCGCGGTTCGGCGGGTCGCACGAGGGCAGCCCGGCGCCGGCCAGCACCGCGAGCTTCAGGTCGTCGGCACCCGCCCTGAGCAGGACGTCGTTGCGCTGGAAGTCCAGGTAGACGACACCGGGATCGCGGGGAACGGGTTCGGTGAACGAGTTCGGCGCGATCTGCTCCTCGACCCGGGTCGGTGCGCCGGGCACCTTCGCCAGCATCGCCAGCGCCTCGCGGCCCGGCCCGGCCAGCGCGGCCAGCCTGTCGTCGTGCGCCCGGCTGACGCAGATCGGCCCGTCGCAGATCTTCCGGGCGGCGACGCTGTCGGGGGCCAGGAGCCCGCCGGCGGACGCCGGGAAGACCGACACGGCGATCGCGGCCCCGGCCACCACCGGGAGCAGACCGAGGAGCCGCGCCCGCGCGGACTTCGCCGCCAGCAACAGGAATCCGGTGACGGCGAGGCCGGCGAACCACACCGCCTGCCCCAGGTCCACCGAAGCCGCCGTCGTCACCAGCGCACCCCGCGGCTGCCCCAGCGCCGGTCCCAGCAACCCGAACCGGCTGTAGGGCCCCAGGTTCCCCGCGAGCGACGTCCAGGCCGTGATCGAACCGGCGAGTGCCACCACGGCCAGCGCGGGCGCGGTCAGCGGGTGCGGCAGCAGCCGCCCGATTCCCAGGCCGAGCCAGGTGCCCGCCACCACGGCGAGCAGGCCGACGAGCACCACCGGCAGGAAGGCCGCGGAGACGAACCCGCCGTGACCGAGCACCTCGGCGAAGCCGACGCCGAACACGACCAGGTACCCGAGCGCGCTCAACGCGCCGACGGCACCGGCCAGGTTCGCGGCCCGGTGCCAGCCCGGGCGGGACGTCGTGGCCAGCAGCTCGACCATGCCGGACCGGCTGTCGCGCATGCCCTGGATGGCTCCCGCGCCGGTCGTGATCGGCCACCCGAACACCAGCAGGAACCGCAGCCACAGCGCGGTGGTCGTGGTTTGCCCGGTCCACGGTGCCGGCGCCTTCCACCACGGGCCGGACAGCAGGAACAGGAACCCGAGCAAGACCGCGACCAGCGCCAGCCCGGCCCAGGGCGCAATCGAGCGCCGCAGTTCGGTGCGCAGGATCATCACCACGCCCCCTTGCCCTGCTCGTGGTTGAGCAGCGCCGAATACCCGCGCTCGATCGGGCTGTCACCCGTGTGGTCGGGGGTGCCCGCGGCCGCCAGTTCGTCCGGCGTCCCCTGGAACACCAGCTTGCCCTCGGCGAACAGGACGACGTCGGAGCACGCCGTCGCCACGTCTTCGACGAGGTGCGTCGAGATCAGCACGCACGAGTCCCGGCCCACCTCCTGCACGAGCTCGCGGAACCGCACCCGCTGCGCCGGGTCGAGCCCGGCGGTCGGCTCGTCGAGCAGCAGGATGTCCGGGTCGTTGACGATCGCCTGCGCGATCCCGACCCGCCGCACCATGCCGCCCGACAGGGTCTTCATCCGGTCGTCCGCGCGGTCGGCGAGCCCCACCCGCTCGATCGCGCGCTGCACCGCACCCGGGATGTCCTCTTTGGACATCTCCTTGAGCCAGGCGATGTACTCGACGAACTCACGGACGGTGAACCGCTTGTAGAACCCGAAGTTCTGCGGCAGGTAGCCGATCCGCCGGCGCAGGCCGCGCTGCCCGGTGTGCCCCCCGACCGGCGCACCGAGCAACGACAACCTGCCCTCCGCCGGCCGGAGCACCGTCGCCAGCGCCCGGATCAGCGTCGTCTTGCCCGCGCCGTTGGGCCCAAGCAGGCCGTGCACCCCCTTGCCGAGCGACAGATCGAGGCCGTCCACGGCCAGTTTCCGCCGTCCCACCCGCACCTTCAGCCCCTCGGCCCGGATCTCCCAGGCGTAGGCCGTTGGCGCGACCTCGGCGGCTCCGACAGCACGCATGTTCTTCCTCCCTAGGTGCGCGCGCCGAGCCGGGTGAACGCGCCCTTGTGCAGGACCACGACCACCGTCGTCAACGCGAAGATCCCCGCCCACACCGGCAGCGCGCCAGTGGTGAGCGCAAACGCCTGGCCCCGCTCGACGAGTGTGGGCAGCACGACGACCGCCACCCACACCGCGATCAGCGCGTACGCCGCCCGGCTGACCCCGACCAGGCCGCCGAGCGCGAGCGTGCCGGTGGTGAAGGCCAGGCTCGGCAGCAGCCAGAGCGCCGGCGCGGTGCCGGTCAGCCACCCGGCGACCGCCAGCACCGGCAGGACGACGGCGAGCACCGCCACCGTCCGCCGGACGATCAGGTAGAGGCCGGCCCGCGGCGTCGCGGTGACGACCTCGTAGGCCGGATCGAGCCCCCGCGCCCACGACGCGGCGACCCCGAGCACCGGCAGCACCGGAGCGAAGAGCTGAACGGCCGCCACGTCGAGCACCGCGTGCCAGACGCCGTCGAGGAGGACGGCGACCAGCGTGACGGCCACGATCATCGCCAGCCACGGCGCCATCGCGGGCGTGACCCAGGTGTCGAGCCACCGGGCCCGGCGCCTGCGCCGCCGCGGGGTGGCCGGCGGGTGGAACGGGCCCGCCGGCAGCAGGACCTCGACCGAAAGCCGGTTCCACACCACGTCCACCACCGGCTGCACCGGCGCCACCTCGGCGAGCCGCGCCCGGCACACCGGGCACGCCTCGAGATGGGCTTCGAGGCCCCACAGCTGATCACCCGGGAGGTCTTCGCCCGCCACATAGGCGGCGATGAGCCGCTCCGGCGCGTGGTTCATGACAGTGCCTCCCGCAGTGCGATCCGCGCCCGGCGCGCGCGGGTCTTGACCGTGCCCTCCGGCAACCCCAGCAGGACGGCCGTTTCCCGAACGGTCAGGCCGTCGAGCACCATCGCCTGCAGCACCGCCCGCAGCTCCGGGGCGAGGTCGCGCAGCGCGGTGCCGACCTCGTCGCCGATCGTCGCCGCCAGCAGTTCGTCTTCGGCCGCGGCCACCGGGGCGGCGTCGAGGGCCACCTCCGGGGGCAGGTGGGCGTGGTGCGCGCGGCGCCGGAACGCGTCGACCAGCCGGCGCGCGGCGATCGTCCACACCCACCCGACCGCGCTGCCGCCGGCCGCGGTCCCCGCGAAGGACGCCGCCGCCCGCCAGACGGCCAGGAACGTCTCCTGCATGACCTCGGCGACGATCTGCTCGTCGGCGCACCGGCGGCGCAGGCGCACGGCGAGCCAGGGCGCCGTGCGGCGGTAGAACTCCTCGAACGCCGCGCGGTCGCCCTTGGCCGTGCGCCGGACGAGGTGTTCCTCGTCGGCGTTCTCCAATGCGCTCACACCAGGCAAGACGCCGAACGAGCCGAACCGGTTCTCACCCGAATGTGTGCTACGTCACATCGGACGCGGGGGCCAGAACTTCCGCCAGCCGTCGGCTTCCAGGGTCGTCGGCTCCAGCCCGGCGTCACGGGCGGCCTGCTCGGCGGCCTGGATGTCCTTCGCGAACTGCTTCGCCAACGCCCTCAGCTCGCCCTCGGCGTCGACGCCCGCCCGGCGCGCGGTGGCCGCGATGCGGAACAGCTGGGCGGCCGCCCCCGTGCCCTCGGGGAACAGGTCGAGCGGGATGCCGGCGCGCCCGGAGCGCTGCCCCAGCTTGCCCGCCAGCGCGACGGCGGGCTGGCCGAGCGCGACGCCGTCCACAATGGAGCGACGTTGCTTCTCGCGCTGCTTCAGCTCTTCCCACTTGAGGTTCTGGTGCTCGACGGTGTGCACTTCGTCGGCGTCGGCGAAGACGTGCGGGTGCCGGCCGACCAGCTTCGCGACGAGCGCCGCGGCGACCTCGTCGATGCCGAACGGGTCGTCCGCGTCCTCGGCCGCGACCCGCGCGTGGAAGAGCACCTGCAGCAGGACGTCGCCGAGCTCTTCGCGCAGCGCCTCGCGATCGCCTTCCTCGATGGCGTCGAGCAGCTCGTAGGTCTCCTCGACCAGGTACTGCCGCAGCGAATCGTGCGTCTGCACCGCGTCCCACGGGCAGCCGCCCGGCGAGCGCAGCCGGTCCATCACCTCGGCGGCCTCGACCAGCGGCGGCACCGGCGTCTCGATGACTTCCGCGCCGGTCGCGATGAGCAGCGACGCGGCGGGCTCGTCCCGGGAGCCGGCGAGCAGCACGACGTCCTTCAGCGAAGGCGCCTCGGTGACGGCCGGGACGCCGAACGCGGCCGGATCGACGTCCGTGGCCGCGTAGACGGCGGGTGACTCACGCAGGATCTTGAGCGCCGCACCGGGCAGCGTCGTCCCGCGGACGACTACGACGACACCCGTGCTCACTGCTTGGCGCTGCCGGACCCACCCGGGGGCAGCACGAGGCCCTCGACGGAATCCTGGTTCGGCACGACGTTCATGCCCACGACGTCCCAGACGCCGTACCGCTTGTTGACCCGGACGCCGAGCTTGTCGAACAGCGGCTGCAGCTGCCGCATGCCGATCGCGGTCTTGGTGGCGGCGTCGAGCTCCGGCACCTCCTCGGTGGCGACGGGCCGGTCGTCCGTGCGCTGCCGGACCACCGCGACGAGCCAGGTGCCCTGCAGCTGCTCGCGCGGGTCGGGGACGGCCGTGACGGTCCCGGCCGGCGAGCCGAAGATCGGCGTGGAGGCGAGGGCACCGGCCTGCGCGGCGGGCACCGCCTCGCCGAGGCCGGTGAGCGGCGGGATGCTGTCGACGTTGTTGCCCGCCGCCTTCGCCTGCTGCCGCGCCTGGGCCTCGTACTGGACGTCGGCGCCGATGCGCTGGGCCGCGGCCGCGGGGTTGGCCGCGAACTGCCGGGCGAGGTCGAGGGCCGCCTTCTTCGCTTCGGGTCCCTGGAGCGTCGAGCCGGTGTTCGGGTCGGGCAAGGTGCCGATGGTCGTGAAGTCGAAAGTGACCGCCAGGTTCGGGATCGCCTTCTCGGCCAGCGCCTGGGCGAGGTAGGTGTCGGTCAGCGACTCCCGGTGGTCACGCGAGCGGGCGACGACCTGGCTGACGGCCTGGGCCTCGTTGCTCGCGTCGGCGGGGACCGGACCGTTGAGGGGGTCTTTGGCCAGCTGGGCGTCGATCTGCCCGTAGTTGGGCTTGATGCCCTGCTTTTCGGCGGCCTGGAGAAGCAGCTCGTGGAGGACGAGCTGGGTGACGGCGGCCCGGCCGACCTCTTCGAGCTTGTGCTCACCGGCGAGCTTCTGCGCGTACGGCTGCTCGCGGACGGCCTTGTTGATCAGATCCTGCACCTGGTCGATGGAGACGGCGTGGTCACCGATGACGGCGGCGGCACCGACCTGGCTGGGGCCCGAGCCGCACCCGGCGAGGAGAAAAGCACCGGCAACGACCGCGACCAGCGCGCGAGGGCGCCCCATGATCCGCATCACAGGCCATACCCTCTCACACCATCGCCCCCGAAACGCAACACCCATGGGGTCCCGGCGGCGGTAATGTCGACTTATGGACCATTGGCTGACCATCGAAGTGTTCGACGGGGAGCAATCGGCTTCGCTGTGGCGCCTGGAACGAGGGGACGCACTCACCGAAGCGGCGCTGACGAACGGCGCTGAGCAGTGGGTTTGGCACGAGCACCGGTGGGGCGTGGTGCTGGAGATCGAGTTTTCGACGGAGGAGCGGCGCGACGCGTTCAGGGGGCTGCCGGTCGTGACGGCGGCACTGGACGCGGTGCCGGACCCGGCGCGCGGGCTGCTGGTGTACCCGGGGCGGGGCGGGGGTGCGGGGTCGCGGATGCCGCGGCACCCCCGGCCGCTGCCGATGGCGGGTGCCGGGGCGGTTCCGGTGCCGGTGGAGTCGGTGCGGATGGGGTTGGCGGAGCCTTTGCCGCCGATGTTCAGCGAAGTCGGGTAAGGAGTTCGCGCCAGGTTGCGGTGGAGGCGGTGAGGATGCCGCCTTCACGGTCTTTGGTGTCCCGGATCAGGACGGGCCGGTCGAGGGCAACCTCGACACAGTCGCCTTGGCTGCTGTAGGTGCTCTTGCGCCACTCAGCGAGCATCTGCTCCTCCGATGAGGTCGGCGATCAATTGCCTTGAGTTTGCCTCATCGAGGGCCCGGGCTTCCAGGCCCCGCAGCACATTCCGGTAAGCCTTGATCTCCTGCGGTTCCTCCAGGTAGAGCGAGGTCATCTCGCTTTCGATACAGACGACCGGCTGGTACGAGCCCGACTCCATCATCTGGAAATGCCCGGCCGATGCGGCATGTCCGCCAAGCCTCGCGGGGACGATCCGGATGGTTGTGTTCTGTTGAGCGGATACCCGCAAGACCTGCCTCAGCTGGCCGGTCATCACTTCGGCAGAGCCGACCGGGAGGAGCAGCACGAATTCGTGCAGGAAGAACCGGAACCGCACGTGCGGTCGAGCGAGGATCGCCTGTCGTGACAGCCGGGCAAAAATGTGCTCATCGAGCTTGTCGGGATCCGGCTGGTTGCCCATCTCGATCGCCAAGTTGCGGGCGTAGTCGCCCGTTTGCAGCAATCCCGGCACCACGTTCGCCTGGAAAACCGCGATGGCATCGGCATGTTCCTCGAGACCGATCAGGGTGCCGATGTTTTCGGAGCGTTCGAGCAGGCCGGGCTTGCGCATCTCGTCGCCCAGGGCCATGAGCTCGTGGTATTCCGCACCTCTGACCCCCAGCACCGTCAAGAGCCGGGCCAGGTTCACCGGGTCCGGGCGGGCTCGGCCGCGGGTCACCGCCGAGACCCACTGTGCGCTCATCTCCAGGCGCCGGGACATTTCCCGGACGCCCCAGCCCTTCTCCGCCATGCGCTGGAGCAGCCGGTCGCCGAGCTGCCGGGCCCGGATGTTCGGCTCGCGATATTCCGCCATGGGCCGAACGTAGAGCCGCCAACACCGGAAACCGAGGCGCCACAACGGAAAGTCCCCCGAAATGGCGCCGGTGTCCACCCTGCCTTACACGGCCGCCGGCTTCTTCGTCAGCTGGAGCAGCAGTTTCGTGCACCAGTCCAACAGCTCTTCGTCCCGCAATGTCGGGGCGCCGATCCGCCCGCCGGCCGGACCTTCCGTCGGCTTCGGGACCGAGACCGTGTTCGTCACCGCCTTGTACACCGCCTTCGGGTACAGGCGCTTCAAGCGCACCATCTGCGAGTCCAGCAGCGGCAGCGGCGCGAAGCGGATCGTGTTGCCCTGGACCGCCACCTCCGTCACGCCCGCCTCACGGCAGGTGTGCCGGAAGCGAGCCACCGCCAGCAGCCGGTTGACCGGCGCCGGCGGCTGGCCGTAGCGGTCGATGAGCTCTTCGCGGACCGCGTCCAAGCCCTCCGTGTCCGGCGCCGCCGCGATCTTGCGGTACGCCTCCAGGCGCAACCTTTCCCCTGGTACGTAGTCGTGCGGGATGTGGGCGTCGATCGGGAGGTCGACGCGGACTTCCGCCAGCTCCTCCTCTTCGGAAGTCTCCGCGCCCGCGTGCCGCCGGAACGCGTCGACCGCTTCGCCGACCAGCCGCACATACAGGTCGAAGCCGACGCCCGCGATGTGCCCGGACTGCTCCGCCCCGAGGATGTTGCCCGCGCCGCGGATCTCGAGGTCCTTCATCGCGACCGCCATGCCCGCGCCGAGCTCGGTGTTCTGGGCGATCGTGGCCAGCCTGTCGTGCGCCGTCTCCGTCAGCGGCACCTCCGGCGGGTACAGGAAGTACGCGTACCCGCGCTCGCGGCCACGCCCGACCCGGCCGCGCAGCTGGTGCAGCTGAGCCAGCCCCAGCAGGTCGCCGCGCTCGACCAGCAGCGTGTTGGCGTTCGAGATGTCGAGCCCGGTCTCGACGATCGTGGTGCAGACGAGCACGTCGTACTCGTTTTCCCAGAAGCCCTGGATGATCTTTTCGAGCTTTTCCTCGTTCATCTGGCCGTGCGCGGTGACGACCCGCGCCTCCGGCACCAGCTCGCGGATCCGCCGCGCCGCCTTTTCGATCGACGACACGCGGTTGTGGACGTAGAACACCTGGCCGTCGCGCAGCAGCTCACGCCGGATCGCCGCGCCGACCTGCTTGTCGTCGTACGCGCCGACGTACGTGAGGATCGGGTGGCGGTCTTCCGGCGGGGTCAGGATCGTCGACATCTCGCGGATGCCCGCCAGCGACATCTCCAGGGTGCGCGGGATCGGTGTCGCCGACATGGTGAGCACGTCGACGTGCGTGCGCAGCGCCTTGATGTGCTCCTTGTGCTCGACGCCGAAGCGCTGCTCCTCGTCGACGATCACGAGGCCGAGGTCCTTGTAGCGGATGCCCGTCTGCAGGAGCCGGTGCGTGCCGATGACGATGTCGACCTCGCCCGCGGCGAGCTGCTCCAGGATCGCGTCCGACTCCGCCTTGTTCGTGAAGCGGGACAGGCCCTTGATCGTCACCGGGAACGACCGCATGCGCTCGGTGAAGGTGTTCAAGTGCTGCTGGGCGAGCAGCGTGGTCGGCACCAGGACCGCGACCTGCTTGCCGTCCTGGACCGCCTTGAACGCGGCGCGGACCGCGATCTCCGTCTTGCCGTAGCCGACGTCACCGCAGATGACGCGGTCCATCGGGACGCCGCGTTCCATGTCCGCCTTGACCTCGTCGATCGCGGCCAGCTGGTCGTTCGTCTCCGTGAACGGGAAGGCGTCTTCCAGCTCGTGCTGCCACGGCGTGTCCGGGCCGAACGCGTGCCCGGGCGCGGCCTGGCGCGCCGCGTACAGCTGCACCAGCTCCGCGGCGATCTCCTTGACCGCCTTCTTGGCCTTGGCCTTGGTGTTCTTCCAGTCGGAGCCGCCGAGCTTGTTGAGCGTGGGCAGCTCGCCGCCGACGTACCGGGAGACCTCGTCGAGCTGGTCGGTGGGCACGAACAGCCGGTCACCCGGGTGGCCGCGCTTGGACGAGGCGTACTCCAGCAGGAGGTACTCGCGGGTGGCGCCGGCGACCGTCCGCTGGACCATCTCGACGAACCGGCCGATGCCGTGCTGGTCGTGCACCACGTAGTCGCCGGCCTTGAGGGCCAGGGGGTCGACCGCGTTGCGCCGCCGGGACGGCATCTTCGTGTTGAGGTCCTTTGTGGACGTTCCGGCGCCCGCGCCGCGGCCGGTGAGGTCCGCTTCGCTGAGCACGACCAGGGCGCGCTCCGGCGAAACGAACCCGTCGGTGAGGCCGCCGCAGGTGACCGTGACCATGCCGGGGGCCGGGGCGTCCTTCAGCCCGTCACCGGCCTGGGTCGCCGGGACCTCGGCGCTCGTGAGCTGCTCCACCGCGCGGGCCGCGGTGCCGTGGCCGGCGACGACGAGCACCGCCGTGCCGCCCGACGCGGTGTGCGCGCGCAGGTCCGCCGTCGCGCGCTCGATCTCCCCGCGGTAGGCGGGCGCGGCCTCGACCGAAACGCGGTAGACGTCCGGGTCTTCGCTGGTCAGCTGGGTGATCGTCCACCAGGCGCGCTTGGTGTCCTGCGCGTGGGAGGCGATCTCGTCGAGCCCGCGGTAGGCCGAGGCGCCGAGGTCGATCGGGGCCTGGCCGCCCGCCGCGGCTGTCGTCCAGGAGGCTTCGAGGAACTCCTGGCCGGTGCGGACCAGGTCGGCGGCCCGGGCGCGGATCTTCTCCGGGTCGGTGAGCAGCACGTGGGTGCCCACCGGCATCGCGTCGGTGAGCAGCTCCAGCTCGCCCTCGCAGAGGACCGGGATGAGCGCCTCCATGCCCTCGACCGGGATGCCGTCGGCGAGCTTGGCGAGCATTTCGGCCAGGTGCGCGTCGGCTTCGTACGTCTTCGCCAGCTCCGCGGCCTTCTCCTTGACCGGCTGGGTGAGCAGCAGCTCACGGCACGGCGGCGCGGTGACCCTCGGGATGTCGCCGGGCAGCGACCGCTGGTCGGAGACGGCGAAGGCGCGGATCTCGCTGACCTCGTCGCCCCAGAACTCCACCCGGACGGGGTGCTGGGCGGTGGGCCCGAACAGGTCGAGGATGCCGCCGCGGACGGCGAACTCGCCGCGCTTCTCGACCATGTCGACGCGGGTGTACGCCAGCTCGACCAGCCGTTCCAGGAGCTCCTCGAACGGGGTCTCCTCGCCGACGACCAGGTCGATCGGCTTCAGCGAGCCGAGGCCGGGTGCCATCGGCTGGATCAGGCTGCGGACGGTGGCGACGACCACGCGCAGGTCGTCTTCGCCGGTCTTCAGCCGGTGCAGCACCTCGAGGCGGCGGCCGACGGTGTCCGCGCGCGGGGAGAGGCGTTCGTGCGGGAGGGTCTCCCAGCTCGGGAAGTCGGCCACCTTGCCGCGGCCGAGCAGCGCGCCGAGGGACGCGGTCAGCTCGTCGGCCTCGCGACCGGTGGCGGTGACGGCGAGGACGGGCTTGCCCGCGCCTTCATCGGCGGCGAGGGCGGCCGCGACGAGCTGCCGGGCGGCGATCGGGCCCTGGAGCTCGAGCAGCGGCGCGCCGGCGCGCTCGACCACGCCGCGCAGGGCCGGGTCGGGAAGGATGGCGGTGAGGAGTCCGGACAGTGGAGCGTCGGTCACGGTCCCAGCCTACGTGCCACCCCCGACAACTTCCCGATCACCGCTGGTCGTGAGTGAGAAACAGGGTTAGAACACTGTTTCTCACTCACGAGAGCCGCGGCAGGCTCAGCTCCGGAGGATTCCCACCACCTCGGCCAGGCGGGGCAGCTGCTCGTCGAACACCTTCGGGTCGGTGCTCGCGATCCGCATCAGGAAGTGCTCCACGCCTTCGTACTCCCGCAGCTGCGCGGCCACTTCCGCGGCGCTGCCGGTCACCTGCATCTGGATCCCCTGGACGAACGCCGCCGGGCGCCCGTAGTTGCGCTGGCAGTACTCCTCCAGCAGCGCACGCCCGCGCACCGGATCGTCCTCCACCAGGACTGTCGCGAACAACGCCGGGGTGACCGGGCGCGACGCCGTCGAGCGGATGCGAGCCAGGCCGGAGCCGTAGTCCGCGGGATCCGGCGGGTACGGCAGCCAGCCGTCGTACAGCCGGCCGACCCGCTCCAGCGCGCCCGGCGTGTCCGCCGCCAGCCACACCGGCGGGCCACCCACCCGAGCCGGCGCCGGGAACACCGGCAAGGAGTCGTGGTGCAGCACCGAGCCGTGGAACGACGAAGCGCCGCTCCAGGCCGCGCGCCAGAGCGCCACGATGTCGTCCAGGCGGGCCCGGCGGCGCTCCCACGGGACGCCCGCGAACGCGAACTCCGGCTCGCTGCGCCCGGCGAACCCGGCCCCGACGGCCACGGTGAGCCGTCCTTCGCTCAGCAGGTCCAGCGACAGCAGCTGGTTGGCCGTCAGAATCGGGTTCCGCAGGGCTGGGAGCAGCGCGGCCGTGCCCAGGGTCACTCGCGAAGTCCGGGCGGCGAAGGCGGCCAGGACGGCGAGCGCGTCGAGTGGAGCCTTCGCGAGGGTGTCGCCGACCCAGACCGAGTCGAGGCCGAGTTCTTCCGCGGCGACGGCGGTGGCGACCAGCTCGGGCGCGGTCCGCCCGGCGTCGAGGATGGGCTGGTAGGTCGGGATGACCAGGCCGTAGTTCGTCATGGCCGAAGCGTCGCCGGAACGGGGTATGCCTTCAATTCCCCACGGGGAATGGACCGGCCGAGCAGGATGGAGGGGTGGACTTCGGAACGGCGCTCAAGGACTGGCGCACCCGGCGGCGGATCAGCCAGCTCGACCTCGCGCTGCGCGCGGGCACGACGCAGCGGCACGTGAGCTTCATGGAAAGCGGGCGTTCGGTGCCCGGCCGCGGCATGGTCCTGCGCGTCGCCGAGTCGCTCGAACTGCCCCTGCGCGAGCGCAACGGCCTGCTGCACGCCGCAGGCTACGCGCCGACGTACCCCGAAACCCGGCTCGACGACCCGGCGATCCGGCCGGTGCTCGACGGGCTGCGGCGGCTGCTCGACGGCCACCGGCCCTACCCCGCGATCGTCGTCGACCGCTACGGCGTGCTGGTCGCCGCCAACGACGCGTTCCGGCTGCTCACCGAGGGGGTCGCGGCGGAGCTCCTGCGCGAGCCGGTGGACACGCTGCGGCTCGCGCTGCACCCGCGCGGGATGGCCCCGCGCGTGCGCAACCTCGACGACTGGGCGCGGCACATCCTCGAACGCCTCCGCAACGACCTCGCCCGCACGCCCGACGACCGGCTGGCCGCCCAGCTCGCCGAGCTGGAGGGGTACCTACCCCCGCCGCCGTCGCCCGGCCCGGAGCACCTCGGGTTCGCGGTGCCGGTCCGGCTGGCCACCTCGCTCGGCGAACTCCGGCTGATCACCGCGATCACGACGTTCGCGACGGCGGCGGACGTCACCGTGTCGGAGCTGAAGCTGGAGACGTTCCTGCCCGCGGACGCCGAGACCGCGGAACGCCTCGTGAGTGGTAAGGCGGGTTAGAACCCGCCTTACCACTCACGACGAGGTGACCAGCGGCGCGAACGGGCGGTACGGCCAGGCAGCGGCCCGCGATCACCGCCCCGCTCGGCGAGGAAGCCCATCAGCAGCAGCGTCGACAAAGTCGGCAGCATGATTCCCGGCAGCAGCGCGGTTTCCGCCGTGATGATCAGGGCGCAGACGAGGTAGACGACGAGCGGGGGCGCGTCAAGCAGGGGCCGCAGCAGGCTGTCCACGCCAGGCCCTCCCCACCGTCACCGGCAGTGCCGCGCGGTAGACGAACGCGGGCGGCAGGTTGCCCCAGACGACCTGGGTGCGCTCCACGACCGCGAACCGGCTTCGCAGCGACGCGGCGAAGCGGCGGGCGGGTGGCGTCCAGGCCGCGTGGGCGTACGCGAAGGTCGTGAAGCGGCCGTTCGGGGCGAGTCCGGCGGTGACCGCGTCGAGGATGCGCTGCTGCCGTGCCGCGGTCATGGCCGTCCACGGCAGACCGGAGACGACGACGTCGACGTCGGCCAGTGCGAGGTGTTCCGCCGAGCCGGTGACGACGTCGACCTGCGGAAAGCGCTCCCGCAGCGCAGAGGCGAAACGCGGGTTGATCTCGACGGCCGTGAAGCGCGCTTCGGGACGAAGCAGCCCCAGGACCGCTTCGGTGAACACGCCGGTGCCCGGCCCGAGCTCGGCGACGCGGGCCGCGCGTTCCAGGCCCAGGCCCGCCGTCATCTCTTCGGCCAGCCGCGGCGAGCTCGGTGCGATCGCGCCGGTCAGCACGGGGTGGCGGAGGAATTCCCTGGTGATCGACATGGCCCCGACGCTAGGAACGGCGGGGGTGGCCGCGAATCGGCCGGCGCGGCCGGTCTCGTCCTCCCGCGGGAGGACCCGGACCGCCCGCGGGGATGACGCCACGAGCGCGGCCCCCGCGTTACGTTCGGGGCGTGGAACGACTCGTGAAGTGGGTGCGCCGGCACCGGTGGACGGTGGACCTGCCGCTGTACGGCGTGTTCCTCTTCCTCGCGCCCAACTGGGTCGGCCCCGGCCCGTACGTCGTCCGCGCGATCCCGATGCTGTTCCTGCTCCCGCTGCTGCTGCGCCGCCGGTTCCCGCGCACGGTCGCGGTGCTGATCATCGCCGGGGCTGCGGTGGTGTACTTCAACGACATCTGGGCCTACGACCGCGGCCGCACCGAACTGGCCATGGCGGTCGTGCTGTTCACCCTGGTCAAGCTGGGCCAACGGCGGTTCGCGGCGGTCATCGCGGTGGCGATCTTCGTGCTCGGCTGGCAGTGGGGCTTCCTCTACGGCAGCGACACCGACAACCCGACCGCCACGATCGTCGGCATCTGGCCACTGCACATCGCCGCGTGGGCGCTCGGGGAGTTCTTCCGTACCAAGGAACAGCTCACCGCCGAGGAGGAGAAACTCGGCGACGCCCAGACCCGCGCGGCCGTCGCGGAAGAACGCACGCGGATCGCGCGGGAGCTGCACGACGTCCTGGCGCACAGCATGAGCGTGATCGTGCTCAACGCCGAGGGCGCGAAGCTCGCCCGCCACCGCGACCCGGCGGCCGTCGACCGCACGCTCGACACGATCGTCCACACCGGCCGGGACGCGCTGGCCGAGCTGCGGCGGCTGCTCGAAGTCCTGCACGCCGGCCAGGCGGCCCGCAGTCCTCAGCCGACGCTCGCCGAACTGCGCGGGCTCGTCGAACAGTCCGGCCGGGACGTCACGCTCGACGTCACCGGCGACCCGGGCGTGCTGCCCGCGAGCGCCGCGCTGCAGGCGTACCGGATCGTCCAGGAGGCACTGACCAACATGATCAAGCACGCCCCGGCCGACGCGACCGGCCGCGTCGCCGTCGCCTTCGAGCCGCCCGAGGTCCGCATCGAGGTGACGAACACGGGCGGCCACGCACCGCCGGCACCGGCACTGCCGTCCTCGGGGCGGGGGCTGGCCGGGATGCGCCAGCGCGTCGAGATGTACCACGGCGAGCTGGCGACGGGCCCGCTTCCCGACGGCGGGTACCGGGTGGCCGCGAGCCTGGTGGTGGGCTCGTGACGACCCGAGTCCTGCTCTGCGACGACCAGCAGCTCGTCCGCGTCGGCCTGCGGATGATCGTCGAGAGCCAGGACGACCTGGTCGTCGTCGGCGAGGCGGCCAACGGCGAGGAGGCCGTCACCCTGGCCCGGGAGCTGCGGCCCGACCTGGTGCTGATGGACGTCCGGATGCCGGTGCTCGACGGCGTCGCCGCGACCGCGCGGATCTGCGCCGAACGGCCGGAGGTCCGCGTCCTGATCATCACCACCTTCGACCTCGACGAGTACGCGTATGCCGCGTTGCGGGGCGGGGCCAGCGGGTTCCTGGTGAAGGACGCCCCCTCGGAGGAGATGCTCGTCGCGATCCGCGGCGTGCTCCGGGGCGACTCGATGGTCTCGCCGTCGGTCACCCGGCGGCTGCTCGACCGGTACCTCGCCGACGACCGCGACCCGGTGGACGCCGCGAAGCTCGGGACGCTGACCGAACGCGAGAAGGACGTGCTGGGCCTCATCGCGCGCGGGCTGTCGAACGGCGAGATCGCCGCGAAGCTGTACATCGGCGAGACGACGGTGAAGACGCACGTCGGGCGGATCCTCGGCAAGCTGCGGCTGCGCGACCGGGTGCACGCGGTGGTCTTCGCCTACGAGTCGGGGCTGGTGCGGCCGGGCTCCTGATCATTCCCTATTAAACCCTTTGATAGGGTAGTTTAGAGTTGTTTGCATGACGATATATAAGTCCGCCGCGGGAGCTGCCCTCCTCCGCAAGCGGTACCTCGAAGCGCTCGCGGCCTGGCCGCTCCCCCATGACGACGTGCGCGTCCCGACGCCCGAAGGCGAGACGTTCGTCCGGGTCTCGGGTCCGGCCGAAGGCCCGGCACTGGTGCTGCTGCACGGCTCCGGCAGCAACTCCGCCGAGTGGGCGGCCCGGATCCCGGCACTGGCCGAGCGGTTCCGCGTGCACGCCGTCGACATCATCGGGGAACCGGGGCTGAGCGCCGAGACGCGGCCGCCGCTCGACAGCGACCGGTACACGCGGTGGCTGGAGGCCGTGCTGGACCACTTCGGCGTCGCTCGAGCCACCTTCCTGACGTCGTCGTTCGGCGGGTGGGTCGCACTCGACTTCGCGATCCGGCGCCCCGGCCGGGTCGCCGCGCTGGCGTTGCGGTGCCCGGTCGGGCTCGGCCCGATGAAGAAGGGGTTCGCCGTCAAAGCCGTCCTGCTGGCGCTGCTCGGCGAGAAGGGACGGCGGAAGGCCGTGGCCGGGGCGGTCGGCGAACCCGAGTCGTCGCCGAT
The DNA here is from genome assembly GCF_042652605.1 of Amycolatopsis plumensis. Taxonomy (NCBI): domain Bacteria; kingdom Bacillati; phylum Actinomycetota; class Actinomycetes; order Pseudonocardiales; family Pseudonocardiaceae; genus Amycolatopsis; species Amycolatopsis plumensis. Next base: position 1,617,468 of record NZ_JBHSJY010000001.1, read on the forward strand.
CGTGGCGCACCAGCTGGTGGTGTCCGCGAACTACCGGTACCGCACCGGGCCGTTCCCCGTCTTCGGCGACGCGGCCCTGGCCGGGCTGAGCATGCCGGTGTACGCCGTCGCCGGGGCCGACGACGCCATGGTCGACTCCGCGACGACGAAGCGCCGTCTCGAAGCGGTGGGCGCCGTCGTGGACCTGGTTCCCGGTACCGGGCACTTCATCCCCGGCCAGGTGGACCTGGACTTCCTCACGCGCGCGTCGAACGGCGATTTCACCGGTTGATGGCAGGATGAGCCCTATGCGGCGTTCGCTGGTCCTCATCGGTGTGGTGTCCCTGCTGGTCCTGGGCTGTTCGGGAGCGGCGAGCGAGCCGGTGCAGAGCGTCCCGCCCGCGGCCACGCCGGCCGCCGCGAGCGGGAAGTTCGACGTCGAGGTCGTGACCGCCGGGCTCGAGCACGGCTGGGACGTCGGGTTCCTGCCCGACGGCGGCATGCTCGTCCCGCAGCGGCCCGGCAAGCTCGCCCTGGTCCGGAACGGGCGGGCGGCCGAGGTGCGCGCCGACTTCTCCGAGGTCATGGCCAAGGGCGAAGGCGGCCTGCTCGGCCTGGCCGTCAGCCCGGACTTCGCCACCAGCCGCGAGTTCATCACCTGCCAGGACCACCAGGAAGACGGCAAGGCCGTCGACATCCGGCTGGTCACCTGGAAGCTGGCCGGTGACGGCGCGAGCGCGTCGAAGGTCAAGGACCTGCTCACCGGGCTGCCGGTGAACCCGAGCGGACGGCACTCCGGCTGCCGTCCGACCTTCGCCCCGGACGGCGCGCTGCTCGTCGGCACCGGCGACACCGCGCGCGCGTCGATCGCGCAGGACCGCCACTCCCTCGGCGGCAAGGTGCTGCGGCTGGACGCGAAGACCGGGAACCCGTTGCCGGACAACCCGTTCGCCGGCTCGAGCGACCCGCGGGAACGGCTGATCTACACCTACGGCCACCGCAACGTCCAGGGCGTGGCGATCCGGCCGGGCAGCGGCCAGGTGATCACGGCCGAGCACGGGCCGACGTTCGACGACGAGGTCAATCTGCTGAAGCCGGGCGCGAACTACGGCTGGGACCCGTCGAAGGGCGGCACCGAGTCGGACTACGACGAAAGCGTGCCGATGACCGACCTCCAGCGCTTCCCGGACGCGGTCAGTCCACTGTGGACCTCCGGCCGGACCACCGAGGCGATCAGCGGCGACGCCTTCCTGACCGGCGCGCAGTGGGGCGCGAACGACGGCGCACTGGTCGTGGTCGCGCTCAAGGGCCAGAAACTGCTGCTCTTCCACCTCGACCCGGCGGGCAAGGTCCTCGACGTCACGCTGCCCCCGGAGTTCGACGACAAGTTCGGCCGCCTGCGCGCGGTCCGCAGCGGCCCGGACGGCGCCCTGTACGTGACCACCTCGGACGGGACCGACGACAAGCTGCTGAAGGTCACGCCCGCCTGATCATGGGAAAAGCACGGCCATCGGGTGCCGTGGACACTTACGCCGGGCTCGCGGATCGCGGAACATGGTGCGTACCAAAAGTTTCGCGACGCGTGTTGGACGCGGTCCGAAGAGAGCGTTCCCGCGGCAGCACCGCGCCGGTCCCCGGGCGCCATCGCCGACCTGGCGACCCGGGGACCGGCATCCACCCCGGCCGGGGTCAGGCGCTATTTGCCCAGATGGGCGCCGCCGTTGACGTGCACGACCTGGCCGGTGACGTGCCCGGCGGCGGGGCTCGCCAAGAACGTCACCACGGCGGCGACGTCGTCCGGCGTTCCCGGGCGCTTGTTCATCGTGTTGCCGATCAGCCACTCGCGGCGCCGGTCGCTCAGTTGCCCGTGGAACAACTCGGTCTCCCCGATCAGCCCCGGCGCGACGACGTTCGCGGTGATCCCGCGCGGCCCGAGCTCCCTCGCCACGCTCACGGTCCACGCCTCGACCGCGGCCTTCGCGGCGCCGTAGGACCCGGCGCCGGTGTGCGCGGCGATCGAGCCGATGGTGACGATCCGCGCGCCCTCGGCGAGGCGGTCGCGCAGGGCATGCGTCACCAGCGCGGAACTGACCACATTGGACCGCAGGTTCCGCTCGAACGCGGCCGCGAAGCCGGCCAGCCCCGATTCGCCTTCGCCGCCGTCGAGGAAGTCCGTGTTGCCCCCGGCGTTGTTGACGAGGACGTCGACGCGATCCGGCAACTCTTCGAGTGCGGCCTCGACGGCGGCCGGATCGGCGGCGTCGAACACGACGGGCCGCGCGCCGATGAGCGTCGCGGCTTCGGTGAGCACCTCCTCGCGGCGCCCGGTGATCGTGACGCGCTCGCCGGCCTGGGCGAAGGCGGCCGCCACGGCGTAGCCGATGCCCGTTCCGCCGCCCGTCACCACGATTTCCCTGTTGTTCGCCATGAACCCGACCCTAGTGCCTAGGATCGGGGCATGAGCAAGATCGACCCGGCCACGTCCGCGCTCGTGCTGATCGACCTGCAGGACCGGATCGTGGCGCTGCCCACCACCCCGTACCGCGGCGAAGAAGTCGTCGCGAACGCGCTGCGGCTGCGGGAGGCGTTCCACGAGGCCGGTGCGCCGGTGGTGATCGTCAAGGTGTCACGGCCGGACAACCCGCCGGGCAGCGAGCTGGCCTTCGACGCCGGCGACGACAAGATCGTCACCAAGTACACCATCGGCGGCTTCGCGGGCACGGACCTCGACGAGTTCCTGCGCGGCGCGGGCGTGCGCACGGTCGTCTTCGGCGGCATCGCCACGGAGTTCGGCGTCGAGTCCACCCTGCGCGCGGCTTCGGACCACGGCTACGACACGGTGGCGGTGTCCGACGCGATGACAGCGCTTTCCGACCTCTCGCACGAAAACGCCATCACGAAGATCTTCCCGCGCCTGGGCACGGTCGTGACGACCGACGAGGCAGTGGCGGCGCTGGCGTGATCGACAAGATCGCCTGGATCCACGTGGTGGACGGCCGCGTCCTGGCGGCCCGCTCGCGCGGCAAGGACAAGTTCTACCTGCCCGGCGGCAAACGCGAGCCGGGCGAGACCGACGCCGAGACGCTGGTCCGGGAGATCCGCGAAGAGCTCGGCGTCGAGATCGTGGCCGGATCGATCACCCCGGCCGGCACGTTCGAAGGCCAGGCGCACGGGCACGCGGAGGGCACGGTCGTCCGCACGACGGCCTACTCGGCGGAGTATCGCGGAACCCCGCGGGCCTGCGCGGAGATCGAGGAGATCGCCTGGCTCACCTACGCGGACCGGCCGCGGGTTTCCCTGGTGGCGCAGCTGGTTTTCGACCACCTGCACGAGGCCGGGCAGCTGCCGTGATCGACAAGATCGCCTGGCTCCACGTCGTGGACGGCCGCATCCTCAGCACGCGTTCGCGGGGCAAGCAGGTCTACTACCTTCCCGGCGGCAAGCGCGAGTCCGGTGAAACCGACCGCGACACCCTGATCCGCGAAATCCGCGAAGAGCTCGACGTGGCGATCACGCCGGATTCCATCGCCGCGGCCGGGACGTTCGAAGCGCAGGCGGACGGCCACGCCGTGGCACGCTGGTGCGCATGACCTGCTACACGGCCGAATTCCGCGGCACACTCGGAGCGAGCAGCGAAATCGAAGAGGTCGCGTGGCTCGGCTACGCCGACCGCGGCCGGGTTTCCGCGGTGGACCAGCTCATCTTCGACCACCTGCACGAGGCCGGGCAGCTGCGGTGACGAGCGCTCACCGGCGCTGGACGAGCGGCGCGTCCCGCGAGAACGCCCGGAACCCGGCGCGGTAGTACAACTCCCGCGCCGGGGCGGACTCGCCCATGCAGGCGACCGTCGCGTGGCGGGCGCCCGCCGCGGCGGCCAGGCGCAGGCCGTGCAGCACCATCGCCCGGGCCAGCCCCTGGCGCCGGTGGCCCGGGTGCGTGCCGACCGGCTCGAACTCGACCGTCGCGTTCAGCTCGTCGAGCCACATGATCGCCGAGCACGCCATCGTGCCGTCCGGGGCTTCCACCAGCACGTGCAGATCGGCGCGGTAGCCCGGCGCCCGCCGGACACCGAGGTACGACGAAGCCGTGTACGACGTCGGCGCCCACGCGTCCACGTGCGCCTGCACCACGGCTTCCGGAGTGACCTCCGCGGCCGTGCGAAAGGAAAACCCGGCCGGCAGCGACGGCTCCTCGACCTCGGTCAGCTCGCGCTCGTTGAGTTGAGACCACGCATCAGGCGCGTCGGGTTCGTAGCCGTGCGCGGCCCAGCGCCGCAAGGCGTGCGCGTCGTCCGCCGCCGGCAACACGGAACGCTCGACGCCGGGCGCTGTCGCGGCGTACCAGGCGATCACCTCGTCGACGAGCTCCGCGTGCCCCGGAGCCACCTGGTAGGCCAGGTACGCGGTGGTGATGTCCTTGACCGAGCCGTCGTTGCGCCGGACCCGGCGCGGCAGCTCGGCCCGCCCCCACGCGACGAGCTCGCCGCCGGAGAACCACAGCCGGTGCTCGCCCTCGCCGCCGGTGCGGCCCCAGTTCCAGGCCAGTTCGCCGTACGACGCGTCGCTGTTGACCAGCCGCGGGTCGGTGGCGGTGATCCGCTGCGCGAGGCCCTGCATGAGCTCCAGGTCTTCGACGGACAACGCCATGGCTAAGCCAGCCGCAGCTTCGGCTTGTGCTCCAGGTGCGACAACCCGTTCCACGCCAGGTTGACCAGGTGCGCCGCGACCTCGTCGCGCTTCGGCTTGCGCGCGTCCAGCCACCACTGGCCGGTCAGCGCCACCATGCCCACCAGGGCCTGCGCGTACAGCGCGGCCAGCTTCTCGTCGTAGCCGCGGGCCGCGAACTGCTGGGCCAGGATGTGCTCGACCTGGCTCGCGATGTCGTTCAGCACGGTGGAAAACGTCCCCGTGGAGCTCGCCACCGGGGAATCGCGGACCAGGATGCGGAAGCCGTCGTGGGAGTCCTCGACGTAGGACAGCAGCGCCGTCGCCGCCTGCTCCAGCATTGCCCGCGGGTGGCCGCCGTGGAGCGTCGAGACCATCCGGTCGAGCAGCAGCTGCGTTTCGCGGTCGACGACCACCGCGTAGATGCCTTCTTTGCCGCCGAAGTGCTCGTACACCACCGGTTTCGACACGTTGGCGCGGTGCGCGATCTCCTCGATCGACGTACCGTCGAAGCCCTTCTCGGCGAACAGCGCCCGCGCCACGTTCAGCAGCTGCTGCCGCCGCTCGGTGCCGGTCATCCGGACGCGGGTCACCGGGGCGGCCGGACGGGCCCCGGTGACCTGCTGCTCACGCTTCGAACGTCGTCTCCCCGCCATCCGGGCAGCCTAGTTGACTAGCCCTTTTCGGTGGCGATTCGGGCCAGCCGCTGCGGCGTCGGCCAGCGCACGTCGTGCACCCAGCCGAACTTCTCGAAGATCCAGATCAGCCGCGCGGAGATGTCGATCTGGCCGCGCTTGACGCCGTGGCGGGCCGACGTCGGGTCGGCGTGGTGCAGGTTGTGCCACGACTCGCCGAAGGAGAAGATCGCCAGCGGCCAGAAGTTCGCGGACTTGTCGCGGGCGGCGAACGGGCGCTCGCCGATCATGTGGCAGATCGAGTTGACCGACCAGGTCACGTGGTGCAGCACGCAGATGCGGACCAGCCCGGCCCAGAAGAACGCGGTCACCGCGCCCCAGAGCGACCACGAGATGAGCCCGCCGAGGATCGCCGGCAGCACCAGGCTGACCAGTGCCCACAGCCAGAACAGGTCGTCGACCTTCTTGATCGCCGGGTCCTTCACCAGGTCCGGCGCGAAGCGCTCGGCGTTGGTCTGGTCGCGCTCGAACAGCCAGCCCATGTGCGCGTGCCAGAAGCCCTTGGCGATGGCCCACGGCGAGGTGCCGAACGCCCACGGCGAGTGCGGGTCGCCGTCGCGGTCGGAGAACGCGTGGTGGCGGCGGTGGTCGGCGACCCAGGTGATCACCGGGCCCTGCAGGGCGATGCTGCCCGCGATGGCCATGAACACGCGCAGCCACTGCTTGGCCTTGAACGAACCGTGCGTGAAGTAGCGGTGGTACGACACCGTGATGCCGAGCCCGCTGATCGCGTAGAACACCACGAAGATGCCGACGTCGACCCAGCTCAGTCCCCAGCCCCACGCGAACGGCACCGCGACCAGGAGGGCCACGAGCGGGGCGATCACACCGAAGTAGACCGACAGCTGCACGCCGATGCCGCGCTTGCCGTCGATGACGGGTTTGGGCCCTTTGGGCGCCGGTGGCTCCCCGGTGGGCTGGGAACGGTCGAGCGTGGCCGTCATACGCTTCACTTCTTCCTACACGGGCACACTTCTACCAAGGGCGCCCTAACCTACGATGCCGTAAGTTACGGTACAGGAGGTTCGGGCGGCTGGGGAGAGCCCGAACTCACACCTGTCCCGGGGAGTGGGTACCCGGCCCGCGGGTGTCAAACGCATCCCCCGCGCGGACGACACCCGATCGTCGCTATCCTGACCAGGATCGATCCGCCGTAGTGTAATCGGCAGCACTTCAGATTTTGGTTCTGACAGTTCAGGTTCGAATCCTGGCGGCGGAGCAGCAGAAGGATCGGGACCCCACGACACCGGGAGGTTGGCGCTGACCGAGGAGGCGACCGACCCGGTGACGGCCAGGCGGCCCGCGCTGGCCGAGATGTCCGACGCCTGGATCGTCGGGCGCGCGCGCGAGCTGAACGCCGCGGTCCAGCGGCACGACTACACCCAGCAGCTCGAGATCGTCGCGATGATGGACGAGCTGCTCGACGAGACCCAGCGGCGCGGCGAGCCCCTGCTCGTGGCCCAGCTGCTGCGCTCGTCGGCGCTGGCCCGGCTGGCCACGAAGGGCCTGGCCGCGGAGGCCGAACCCCGGCTCGACGAGATGCTCGCGCACACCCGGCGCCACGGCATCGCCTTGCTGCGCGCCGACGCGCACGCGCTGCGCGGGCGCCGGCTCGTGATCGCCGCGCAGGAGGACGCCGCGCTCACCGAGATCGCCCGGGCGCTGGCCATCCTCGACGACTCGACCATCCCGGACCGGCAGGTCGGGCTGCGCAACTGGAACCGGCTGCTCTCCTCGACGCTGATCGACTGCTGGCTGGTGCTCAACCAGCTCGGCGTCTACGAGGCCGCCGAGGAGGTCATCGGCCGGGCGGCTTCGGCGATCCGCGAGAGCGCGAGCCCGCACGACATCGCCCTCCAGCTGATCAACCGCATCAAGATGCTGCTCGGCTGGGGCCTGCGGCTGGAGCGCATCGACGAGTACGACGAGAGCGCCGAGAAGTTCCGCACCGCGGCGTCGATGGGGGCGGCGGCCGAAGGCCCGTTCGCCGAGTCGCTGTTCCCGCGCAAGGCGGACGTCGCGGCGATCGACCAGGTCGGCGTCCTGGCCGCGGCGCCGGCGCTGAACCAGCCGGGCGCCGAGCACATCGACCGGCTGGAGAAGCTCTACGTCGAGCGCGCGTTCGGGCACGACCGGGAGATCGTCGCGATCGCGCTGGCCCGCTGCCTGGACAAGGAGGGCCGTCGCGAAGAGGCCCTTACGGTCCTGCGCGAGACCCGCCAGTCCATCTCGGACGACACCTCGCAGCCGTCGATGCGGCTGAACATCGCCCGCGAGCTGGCCCGGCTCGACACGAGCCCGGACTACGCCTCCGGGGCCAGCGAATCGCTGATCGACTACGCGCGGCGCCTGGAGTCGGAGATGTGGAGCCTGCGCGAGTCGCAGATCGCCACGCTCAACGCCCGCCGCGAGCACGAACGCCTCTCCGCCGAGCACGGCGCGATCACCCAGCAGGCCCTGCAGGACCCGCTCACCGGCCTCCCGAACCGGCGCGCGCTCGACGAGAAGCTGCGCCAGCTCGCCTCGTCGGCGGACGCGCAGCCGCTGGCGGTCGCGCTGGTCGACCTCGACGGCTTCAAGGGCGTCAACGACAAGCAGTCGCACGCCGAAGGCGACAACGTCCTGCGTGTCGTGGCCAGCACCCTTCGTGACGCCCTGCGCGGCGACGACCTGGTGGCGCGCTACGGCGGCGACGAGTTCATCGTGCTGCTCCCGGGCACCCCGGCCTCCGCGGCGAAGATGGCGCTCGGGCGCGCCGTGAAGTCCGTCTCCAACCTGCCGCACCACCTTTCGCACGGCGTGACGCTGTCGATCGGGCTCGTGTCGTTGCGGCCGCAGGAACGCGGCGAGCAGGTCCTCGCCCGCGCGGACGCGGCGATGTACCAGGCCAAACGCGGCGGCGGCAACCAGGTGGCCTCGGCGAACTCGATGGCCGCGGACCCGGCCGCGGCGTGGGCGAGCGAAGCCCCTCCCACCGACCCCGCGTGGGACGCCGACGACCACAGTTAGGATCGGTGCCCGACAGAAGCCAACTTTTGGTAACCGTTGGGAGCGCCGTTGACCGGCCCGCTGAGCACGTTGATCCTCGCCGCGGGTGAGGGCACCCGCATGCGTTCCTCGACGCCGAAGGTGCTGCACCCGATCGCCGGGCGGCCCCTCGTCGAGCACGCCGTCCGGGCCGCCGCCGGGCTGAACCCCGAACACCTCGTCGTGGTCGTCGGGCACGGCCGCGAGCTGGTCGGCGCGCACCTCGAGCAGGTCGGCGCCGCACTCGGCCGCCCGGTCGGCACCGCGGTCCAGGACCAGCAGAACGGCACCGGCCACGCCGTGTCCTGCGCGCTCTCGACGCTGCCCGCCGACCTCACCGGCACCGTGCTCGTCAGCTACGGCGACGTCCCGCTGCTCGACACCGCCACCCTGGGCGCGCTGCTCGAGGAGCACACGGAGGCGAAGAACGCGGTCACCGTGCTCGCCTCGGTGGTCGCCGACCCGGCGGGCTACGGCCGGATCGTGCGCGACAGCGCGGGCAAGGTCACCGGGATCGTCGAGCACAAGGACGCCACCCCGGCGCAGGCGGAGATCACCGAGATCAACTCGGGCGTCTACGCCTTCGACGCGGCGGTGCTGCGCGACGGCCTTTCGCGCCTCTCCACCGACAACGCCCAGGGCGAGCTCTACCTCACCGACGTCCTGGGCATCGCGAACGGCGACGGCCTCCACGTCGGCGCCCTGGTCATCGACGACCCGTGGCTGACCGAGGGCGTCAACGACCGCGTGCAGCTGTCGGCGCTCGGCGCCGAGCTCAACCGCCGAATCGTGCAGCGCTGGCAGCGCGAGGGCGTCACGATCACCGACCCGGCCACGACCTGGATCGACGCCGGCGTGACCCTCTCCCGTGACGTCGTCATCGAGCCCGGCGTGCAGCTGAAGGGCACGACCTCGGTCGGCGAGGGCAGCACGGTCGGGCCGGACAGCACGCTGACGAACGTCACGATCGGCGCCGGCGCGAGCGTCGTGCGGGTCCACGGCTCGGACTCGGAGCTCGGCGACGGCGTCAACGTCGGCCCGTTCACCTACCTGCGGCCGGGCACGAAGCTGGGCGTCAAGGCGAAGCTGGGCGCGTTCGTCGAGACGAAGGCCGCGGACATCGGCGCCGGCACCAAGGTGCCCCACCTGACCTACGTGGGGGACGCCACGATCGGTGAGCACAGCAACATCGGGTGCTCCAGCGTGTTCGTGAACTACGACGGCGTGCACAAGCACCGGACCGTTATCGGGTCGTATGTCCGGTTGGGCGCGGACAACACCTTCGTCGCCCCGGTGAACATCGGTGACGGCGCTTACAGTGGGGCAGGTGCCGTAATCCGCGAAGACGTCCCGCCGGGCACACTCGCGGTGTCGGCGCCGCCGCAGCGCAACATCGAAGGCTGGGCGATCCGGCGCCGGCCGGGAACACCCGCGGCGGAGGCGGCCCAGGCCGCCCTCGACGCCGAGTCAGCAGCAGGAACCGACGGGGAGTCGCCAGCATGAGTCCGAAGCAAGGCACGCCGAAGAAGAACTTGATGCTCTTCTCCGGTGGGGCCCACCGGGAACTCGCCGAAGAGGTCGCCCAGCACCTCAACGTGACGATCACCCCGCAGACGGCGCACACGTTCGCCAACGGCGAGCTGTTCGTCCGGTTCGAGGAGTCCGTGCGCGGCACCGACGCCTTCGTCATCCAGGCGCACACCACGCCCATCAACGAGTACGTGATGGAGCAGCTGATCATGGTGGACGCGCTCAAGCGGGCGAGCGCGAAGCGGATCACCGTGGTGATGCCGTTCTACCCGTACGCGCGCCAGGACAAGAAGCACAAGGGCCGCGAGCCGATCTCGGCCCGGCTGATCGCGGACCTGTTCAAGACCGCGGGCGCCGACCGGATCATGACCGTCGACCTGCACACCGCGCAGATCCAGGGCTTCTTCGACGGCCCGGTCGATCACCTGATGGCGCAGACCGTGCTGGCCGACCACATCAAGGCCACCTACGGCAACGCGGACATCACGGTCGTGTCCCCGGACTCCGGCCGCGTGCGGCTGGCCGAGAAGTGGGCCGCCCAGCTCGGTGACCGGCCGATCGCGTTCATCCACAAGACGCGCGACCCGGACAAGCCCAACCAGGCGGTCGCCAACCGCGTGGTCGGCAAGGTCGAGGGCAAGCTCTGCGTCCTGATCGACGACATGATCGACACGGGCGGCACGATCGTGAAGGCGACGGAGGCCCTGATCGACGAGGGCGCCGCCGACGTCGTCATCGCGACGACCCACGGCATCCTGTCCGATCCGGCCACCCAGCGGCTCTCGTCGTGCAAGGCGCGCGAGGTCATCGTCACGAACTCGCTGCCGATCCCGGAGGAGAAGCGGTTCCCGGGGCTGACGGTCCTGTCGATCGCCCCGATGCTGGCGGAGGCCATCCAGCAGGTCTTCGAAGACGGCTCGGTCACGTCCCTCTTCGACGGCAACGCCTGACCCCTCGTGAGTGAGAAACAGTGTTAGAACACTGTTTCTCACTCACGACCGGCCGCGGCAGGGTTCAGTAGGCGACGGTGAAGCGGGCGCGGCGGTGCTTCGGCTGCTCGATCTCGTCGACGTAGGCGATCGCGAAGTCGTCGCCGCCGATGTGGGACTTGCCGTTCTCGTCCGTCAGCAGGACGTCCCCGCCGATGCGGAACTCGCCCGTGCGCTCGCCCGGCGTCCACGCGCCGAACTCGGCGGCGGGGCTGACGTAGAACCAGTCGAGGCTCTCCGGCTGCTCGCGCAGCAGGCCGAGGACCTCGGCGTGGCTGCCCGCCTCCTCCTTGTACTCGGCCGGGAACTCCGGGGTGTCGAACAGCCGCGGGCCGCCCTCGGCCACGTACAGGCTCGCCGCGCCGCCGACGAACGACAGCCGGACGCCGTTCTCGCTCGCGATCCGGGCCAGGGCCGGGACCGCGTCGATCAGCTTCTTGCCGTCGATCTCCCGCGCCGGGGTGGCGACCACGAAGACGTCCGCGTCCTTCGCCAAGCCCGCCACGAACTCCTCGTCGTGCAGCGAACCCTGCCGCTCGTCGACACCCTCGGGCGCCGAGCCCGCGTGCCGCGCGACCCCGACGACCTCGTGCCCGCGCCGCAGCGCCTCCGCGCCGATCCTGCCCCCGGCGTACCCGGTTCCCCCGAAAATGACCAGCTTGGCCATGGCTGTTTCTCCGTTCGTCTCGGCTGTCCGCAACCGAGACTAGGAACGGAAGATCACCTACTTCAACGGAAGCAACACACCCGGGGGTAGGTGTCCAGGTCAGCCGCCCAGGCCGGCGAACTCCGCGGCGATCTTGCCCTTGACGGCGTCGACGTCCAGCCCCGCGCGCACCTCCGCCGTCGCGGTCGGCTTGGAGAGCACCTGGTAGCTGGCCGTGCGGTTGGGCAGCTTGAACTTCACGTCGCAGGACAGCGAGATCGTCTTGTACGGCTCCGCGTCCGCGGCCGCCGTGCACGTCTGCGCGCCGAGCGACTCGGCGCTGACTTCGACCGAGAGGGTGATGTGGACGACGCTCTTCTCACCCGACGCCGGCGTGCCGACGACGCTGTTGGAGACGTCGACCGTCGTCGTGCAGGAGCCGACGAAGTCCTTGCAGTCGAGCTTGTCGTTGGTGACGACCGCGCTCGCCTGCACCAAGCCCTCGAACGGCTGCCCCAGGCCGGCGACGGCGGCGTCGAGGTCGGTGTGGAACGTCTTGACCGCGTCCCCGGCGAGCGGGATGACCCCGAATTCGGCGCCGTACTTCGGGCCGTTCTGCGGGTCGAGCAGGGCCGGGGCGAAGCTGACGACGCGGTTCGGCTTGGCCGCCGTGACGCGCAGGACGCTCGGCGCGGCGCCGAGCTGGTAGACCTCGGTGCCGTCCGGCAGCTTGGCCTTGACCGGCTCGCCCACCCGGTCGAGCCCGGCCAGCGCCTTGCGCAGGCCTTCGGCGAGCGCCGGCGGCGCGAACCGGGCCGCCGGGTCGAAGGGCAGCTCGGACCCGAGCGAGCGCACCCAGCTCGTGCCGAACTGCGTGCCCTCGTCGATCGCGTGCGCCTTCCAGTAGTCGGCGTCGGCCTGCAGGTAGAACTGGCTCGCGGCGGCCGTCACCCGGACGAAACGGCCTTCCAGCGGCAGCGCGCCGAAGGCGTAGCCGCCGCGGGTGATCCGGAACTGCTGCTCGCTGCCCTGCACCGTGGACTTCAGCGCGACCGCGGGCGCCTGGCCCAGCGCCGTGAGGGCGGCGTCGACCGCCGCGCGCTGCTCGGCGCGCCGGTCCGCCGTCGCCTGGTCGGCCGCGGAGACCCCGGCGGTCCCGGCGACCGCCACCTGGCAGCCGGCCAGCACCCCGCCCAGCAGCAGCACCGCCGCCACCCTGCTCCACCGAGCCCGCATTTCGCCCCCTGCTCTCCCGCTACCGAGCACACCTCGGCCGGCGTTGTCCCGCCACCGGATTTGTGTCGTCACGTACCGGGGTTCCAGGAGGGTTCTAGCCTGGGCCGGGCACCCGCCGCAACCCACCGTGATGAGGTTGGTTTACACTCTTGAGGTTGTCTCGGCGAGGCGGGGCCCTTCTGGGGTGCCCGGCGTGATCGACGCGGCGGCTCGAGTAGCCCCCGTCGTCGTGCACGCCCGGAAACTCGCCGCCGAAACTTCCTTGAACAGAACATATCGGCTTCTCCCCGCCGCAGCATGCTGTCTTGATTTGAAGGAGTGCAACACCGTGTCCGAGGTACGTCTGTCCGTCGAGCCGCGCACCGAGTTCGGCAAGGGCGCCGCGCGCCGCACGCGTCGCGCCGGCAAGATCCCCGCCGTCCTCTACGGCCACGGGTCGGACCCGCGGCACTTCGCGCTGCCGGCGATCGAGTTCGCCCGCGTCGTGCGCGAGAACGGCTCGAACGCCGTCATCACCCTGGACCTGGAGGGCTCCAGCGAGCTGGCCCTGACCAAGACCATCGTGGTGCACCCGCTGAAGAACTACATCGAGCACGTCGACCTGCTGGTCGTCAAGCGCGGCGAGAAGGTCACCGTCGACGTCCCCGTCGTCGTGAGCGGCACCCCCGGCCCGGGCGGCCTGGTCAACCAGGACGTCGACACCCTGCAGGTCGAGGTCGAGGCGCTGCACATCCCGGAGCAGGTCGAGGTCTCGATCGAGGGCCTCGAGGTCGGCACCCAGATCCTGGCCGGCCAGGTCCAGCTGCCGCAGGGCGCGACCCTGGTCACCGACCCGGAGTCGCTGGTCGTGTCGGTCAACGAGCCGCAGCGTGAAGAGGCCGACGACGAGGCCGAAGCTGGCGAAGAGTCGGCCGAAGCCGCCGAATAACATCGCTGTATGACCGAAGATCTGCCCGGGGCCGGCGAGCTTGTTCTGCTCGCCGGCCTCGGCAATCCTGGACCCCAGTACGCCGGAAACCGGCACAACGTCGGGTTCATGGTGCTGGACGAGCTCGCCGCCCGCGTCGGCGGCAAGTTCAAAGCCCACAAGACCGGCGGCGAAGTCCTCGAAGGCCGGCTGGCCGGCCGCCGGGTGGTGCTGGTGAAGCCGCGCTCGTACATGAACCTCTCCGGCGGTCCGGTGGTCGGCGCGGCGAAGTTCTACAAGGTGCCGCCGTCCGGCGTGGTCGTGGTGCACGACGAGCTCGACGTCGACTTCGGTGCGCTGAAGCTCAAGTTCGGCGGCGGCGACAACGGCCACAACGGGCTCCGCTCGATCACGAAGTCGCTGGGCAGCCGCGACTACTACCGGGTGCGGTTCGGCATCGGCCGCCCGCCCGGCCGTCAGGACCCGGCGGACTTCGTGCTCAAGGACTTTTCGACGGTCGAGCGCAAGGAACTCCCGCTGGAGGTGGACCGGTGCGCGGACGCCACCGAGGCGTTGCTCGGGACCGGCCTCGCGGCCGCGCAGAACTCCTTCCACGCGGGCTGACATGGGTGGCAAGGTGAAGCCATGACCCCCGACGAAGTCCGGGCGATCGCTTTCGGCAAACCCCGGTTCGGCCGTCGCGGCTACAACGAGGACGAGGTCGACGCGTTCCTCGACCTCATCGCCGAGGCGCTGGCCGGGCGGAACATCCTGACCCCGGACGACATCCACTACGTCGAGTTCACGATCATGCCGGTCGGCATGCGCAGCTACGACCAGGCCCAGGTCGACCTGTTCCTCGACGAGGCCGAGGCGGCGCTGGTGGAGCTGCGCAACCCGCGGCCGGAGGTCGTCGAGGAGCCGCAGCGGCCGCAGGGGACCCGGAAGTGGTTCGGGCGCGGTTGACCACGCTGTGAACCCCGCCACACAGCGCTGAGTAGCGCGAACTCACCCGAAGGCGGCGCGCCGCCGCCCGTGGGGGTGAGGTTCGGGTTCGCCCCTTTCGGGGCGCCTGTTCACGGGTTAGGACGGTGTGCGGGAGTTTTCGCCCGCGCCCAACCCCGGAATCGGAGAGTTCCATGTCGTTCACCGCCGAAGACCTCGCCGAGGTCACCTTCGGTAACGCCCCGATCGGCCGCCGTGGTTACGCGAAGCACGAGGTCGACGCGTTCGTCCGGCGGATCGCCAAGACGCTCGCCGACGAGGACGACCTGACCGCCGCCGAAGTGCACCACGTGATGTTCGCGAAGCCGCTGATCGGCAAGCGCGGCTACGACGAGCGCGAAGTCGACGAGTTCCTCGACGCGGTGGAGGACCAGCTCGCCGCCCGCACCGGCCAGGCCCCGGACCTGCCGGGCGCCCGCACGGCACCGGAAGCCACCACCGAGCGAGCCGCCCCGCCGACGATCCGGGCGGTCCGCGTCCAGCAGCGCTGACCCCCACGCCTTGAATGACTCATTCATGACCTCGGAGGTCATGAATGAGTCATTCAAGACATCAGGCGTCCGCGTTCTTCTTGATCCGGTCCGCGAACTGCTGGGCCGTGGCCGCGCGCTTCACCTTGCCGGACGGCGTCTTCGGGAGGCTCCCCGCCGGGAGCACCACCACCGCGTACGGCCGCATGTCGACCGCGTCGCGGACCCGCGCCGAGACCTGCTTCATCAGGTTCTTCTCGGCCTCGGCGTCACCCGCCAGCTTCGACTCCACGACCACCGCGAACCGCTCGCGGCGGCTGCCCGCGTCCAGCCGGACCGCCACCGCGTTGCCCGCGCGCACGCCCTCGACCGACGTCGCCGCGCGCTCGATGTCCGTCGGGTACAGGTTGCGGCCGCCCATGATGATGACGTCCTTGCGGCGGCCGCAGATGACGATCTGGCCGTCGACCAGGTACCCGAGGTCGCCGGTGTTGAGCCACCCGTCCTCGTCCTGCGTCGCGAGCGGGCCGTCCATGGTCAGGTAGCCGGGTGTCACGGCCTCGCCGCGCAGCCGGATCTCGCCGACCTGACGCTCGCCCACCGGCGAACCCGACTCGTCGACGATCTCCGCTTCCAGCCCGTCGAGGGGACGGCCGAGCAGCGCGAACGACCGGACGCTGTCGGTGCCGCGCCGCGGGTCGCCCTCGGGGACCGGCACCGCGCGGTTCTCCGCCTCCAGCGCGTCCGCTTCGACGACGTCGAGGGTGAGGCCGGTGAACAGCGGCGCGAACGAGACGGCGAGGGTCGCTTCGGCCATGCCGTAGGCCGGGAAGACGCACTCGGCGGGCATCTTGAACCGCGCGCCGGCGTCCACGAAGGTCTGGACGGCGGTCTCGTCGATGGGCTCGGCACCGTTCAGCGCGATGCGCAGCGTCGACAGGTCGTACGCGTCGTCTTCGTCGACGCGGGCCATCCGGCGCCCGACGATGGCGTACGCGAAGTTCGGCGCCGCGGTGGTGGTGCCGTGGTACTTGGTGATGAGCTCCGGCCAGATCAACGGGCCCGAGAGGAACTCGACCGGCGTGATCTTGATCAGCTCGACGCCGAAGGTCATCGGCACGGTCAGGAAGCCGACCATCCCCATGTCGTGGAAGGTCGGCAGCCAGGAGACCATCACGTCGACGTCGAAGTCGAACTCCGCGCGGTCGACCATGGCCTTGACGTTGGAGTAGAGGTTGCCGTAGGTGATCCGTACGGCCTTCGGATCGGCGGTCGAGCCGCTGGTGAGCTGCAGGAGCGCGGTGTCGCCCTCGTCGGTGGTCACGACGTCGGCGAGCGGCTCGGCGCCGGCGAGCTCGGTGATGAGCTTGAACCCGATGCCCTTCTGCTCCAGGACCGGCGCGAGCTGGTCGAACGGCTCGCCGAGCAGCACGAGGTCGGAGCCGATCATCCCGAGCACCCGCACGGTGTCCTCGGCCCATTCGGCGAGATCGGTGCGCGGGGTCGGCTGGTGCAGCATGGTGACGCTGCCACCGGCCAGCCACACGGCCTGCACGGTCGGCGCGATCAGCACCGGCGCCGCGGCCAGCACGCCGACGGCGGTTCCCGGCCGGAACCCCGAGGCGACGAGCCCACCGGCGATCCGCCGGGCTTCTTCGTGCACCTCGCTCCAGGTCCGCCGGACCGGCTCCTTCGGCTCCCCGGTGACCATCCCCCGCTGCTGACCCCGCCCCGTCGCGGTGGCGACGAGCGTGTCCACGAACCTGCTCATGGTGCAGACATTACTGGGAGCTGTGTCACTCCAGCAGTTCGGACGTCTCCAGCCAGCGGCCTTCGACGTCCTCGATCTCGCCCTGGACGCCCTTCAGCTCGGCGTTGAGCTCCATCAGCTTCGCCGGGTCCGTCGCCGCCGCCAGCAGGGAGGCGTGGAGCTTCTCCTCCTTCGCGTGCAGCTGGTCGAGCTTGCGCTCCAGCCGGCCCAGCTCCTTCTGCGCCGCGCGCAGGTCCGCCGCCGACTTCTTCGCCTCGGCCTTGGCCGCCGTCGGAGCGGCCGCGGCCGCCGGTTCCTTGGCGAGAGCGCGGCGGTTCAGGTACTCCTCGATGCCGCCCGGCAGGTGGGTGATGCGGCCGTCGCCGAAGAGCGCGACGATCGTGTCGCACACCCGCTCCACCAGGTAGCGGTCGTGGGACACCACGACCATCGTGCCCGGCCAGCCGTCGAGGAGGTCCTCCAGCTGCTGCAGCGTGTCGATGTCCAGGTCGTTCGTCGGCTCGTCGAGGAGCAGGACGTTCGGCTCGGCCATCAGCAGCCGGCACAGCTGCAGGCGCCGCCGCTCGCCGCCGGAGAGGTCCCCGACCGGCGTCCACTGGCGGGCCGCCGGAAAGCCGAGCTTCTCGCCCAGCTGCGACGCCGTCATCTCCTGCTTGCCGAACACCACGCGCCCGGCTACCTGCTCGATCGCCTGCAGCACGCGCAGGTCGCCGGGCAGGTCGTCGAGCTCCTGGCGCAGGTGTGCGAGCGCGACCGTCTTGCCCTCGATCCGGCGGCCGGTCGACGCCTCGACGTCGCCGCCGAGCAGCTTCAGCAGCGACGTCTTGCCCGAGCCGTTCACGCCGACCAGCCCGATCCGGTCGCCCGGCCCGATCCGCCAGGTGACGTGGTCGAGCAGCGTCCGCTCGCCCACCCGGTACGTCGTGTCCTCCAGCTCCAGCACGGTCTTCCCGAGCCGCCGCTTCGCGAACGCCTGCAGCTCGACGGAATCCCGCGGCGGCGGCACGTCGGCGATCAGCGCTTCGGCCGCTTCGACCCGGTAGCGCGGCTTCGACGAGCGGGCCTGCGGGCCGCGGCGCAGCCACGCCAGCTCCTTGCGGGCCAGGTTCTGCCGCTTCTCCTCGGCCGTCGCGGCCAGTCGCGCGCGCTCGGCACGCGCGAAGATCCAGTCGGCGTAACCACCTTCGTACTGCTCGACGCGGCCGTTCGCGACCTCCCACGTCAGCGTCGCGACCGTGTCGAGGAACCACCGGTCGTGCGTGACGACCACGACGGCGACCTTCCGGGCCAGCAGGTGGTCGGCGAGCCACCGGACACCTTCGACGTCCAGGTGGTTGGTCGGCTCGTCGAGCACGATGAGGTCGAGCTCGCCGGTCAGCGCGGCAGCGAGGGAGACCCGGCGCCGCTCGCCACCGGACAGGTTCGCCGTCGGCGTGTCCAGACCGATCGCCGTGATGCCCAGTCCGTCCACAATGGAGCGGACACGGGCGTCGGCGGCCCACTCGTGCTCGGCGCCGTAACGTTCGAGCACGACGTCGCCGACCGTGCTGCCGTCCGGGAGTTCCGTGCGCTGGGTGACCACGGCCATCCGCAGGTCGCGAACGTGACTCACCCGCCCGGAGTCCGGTTCGGACAGTCCGGAAAGGACTTCCAGCAGCGTGGTCTTGCCGCCCCCGTTGAGGCCGACGACGCCGATGCGCTGCCCGGCCGCGATGCCGAGGGAGACGCCGTCCAGCAGCGGCTTCACCCCGTAGGACTTGCTCACCGCCTCCAGGTTGACCAGGTTGGCCATCCGCTCAGCCGATCCTTTCCACGATCTTGAACCGGGTCGCCACGACCAGCGTCGTGTCGTCCACGGTGAATTCCGGATCTTCCATGGCCGCGCACATTTCCGCGCTCTGCCAGTAGTCCGTGTGGTCGGCGCGCCATTCGGCGACGCTGGTGAAGCCTTCGCCTTCGTCGAGCGCGTGCTGGAGGTCCACTTCGGACAACGGGATGACCCGCACCTCGGTGGTCTCGAGGACCGCGACTCCTTCACCCGCCGAGTCGATCATCAGCTCGCGCTCGCCGACGACGGGCAGTTCTTCGCCGTACTTCTCGTATTCGGCGACCAGGCCGGTGGTCGAGGTCTTCTCCCCGCGCAGGATCGCCGCGACCAGCTTGTCGCGCAGCGGCCCGGGAAACGCGAATTCGGCGTGCTTCATGCGTGCACCCGCGGCGGGGTCGGCCGGTTCGCGTCGTCGCCGCCGACCACGCGGGCGCCGGGGACCGGGCCGTGGGCCACGCGGACCGTCCGGCACACGCCGGCGCCGGACAGCTCGGCCGCGACCTCCACCGCCGACTGCGCGTCTTCGCAGAGGAACGCGCACGTCGGCCCGGAGCCGGACACCGTGCCCGCGAGCGCGCCCGCGTTGACGCCCGCCCGGAGCGTGCGGCGCAGGTCGGGCCGCAGCGAGACCGCCGCCGCCTGCAGGTCGTTGCCCAGCAGGAGGGCCAGCTGACGCGGGTCGCCGGAGGCCAGCGCCTCGACCACCGGCGTGTGCGAGCCGATCCGGGGCGGGTTGCCCGCCGCACGCAGGCGGTCCAGCTCACCGAACACCTTCGGCGTCGACAGTCCTTCGGCGGCGAAGGCCAGCACCCAGTGGAACGTGTGCCGCGAAAGGACCGGGACCAGCTGCTCACCGCGGCCGGTGCCCAGCGCGGTGCCGCCGTAGATCGCGAACGGGACGTCGCTGCCCAGACCGGCGGCGATTTCGGCCAGCTCGTCGCGGGTGACGTCGAGGTTCCACAGGCTCGCCAGCCCGACCAGCGTCGCCGCCGCGTCGGCGCTGCCGCCCGCCATGCCGCCGGCGACCGGGATGCCCTTGCGCAGCACCACCCGGACCTTCGGCTCGCCGGAGCGCCCGACGTGCGCGGCCAGCGCTTCGACGGCCCGCCAGGCCAGGTTTTCGGGGCCGGTCGGGACCGAGCCCTCGCCCTCGCCGTAGACCTCGATGCCGGGCTCTTCGGTGACCGCGACGGTCACCTCGTCGGTCAGCGACAGCGCCTGGAACACGGTGACCAGCTCGTGGTAACCGTCTTCGCGCAGGTCGTCGACCGAAAGGTGCAGGTTGACCTTGGCCGGGACCCGGACGGTGACTGGGGGCGGAACTACGGCGAGCACCCGACCAGCCTACGTGCCCCCGGAAACGCCCCGATGCGACCTGCGCATCGGGGCGTTCGGGGACAGCGATCAGGCAGCCGCGACACCCTGCGGGCCGCGCGCGGTGTGCGTGACGTGCCCGCCGCGCTCGGCGACCCACGCCAGCGCCGCGTCGGCCCGCTCGCCGCGGACGCCGAGGCGGAACCGGCCCACCGGGGTGTCGCCGATCCGGGTCAGGCCGCCGCCGATGGTGGCGAACTCGACGTCGAAGCGGCCCGCGGCCTCCGGGAGCAGCGCGCCCACCGACGCGAAGCCGACCAGCACGACGTCGGCCGAGCGGTCGTAGCGCGCCACCTGGGCGCGGGTGGTCTCGATGGCCGGCAGCAGGGCCTGCGCGGTGCGGCTGGCCGGGTTCGAGATCAGGTCGAGCACCGTGCCGCGCTCGACGACCGTGCCGTCCTCCAGCACCGCGACGTCGTCGCAGACCCGGCGGACCACGCCCGCGTCCGGCGTCGTGACGACGACCGTGGTGCCCAGCTCGGAGCGCGCCCGGTCGAGGACGGCGAGCACCGCCCCGGCCTCCTCCGGGTCGACGCCGGCGGTCGGGTCGTCGGCGAGCAGCACGGCCGGGGCCGCCGCCAGTGCCTTCGCGACCGCCACGCGGCGGAGCTGACCGGCGGACAGCTCGCCGGGACGCTGCGCGGCGCGCTGGGTCAGGCCGACGAGGTCGAGCAGCGAGCCGACCCGGCTGCGGCGCTGCGGGCCGTCGACGCCGAGCTGCTCGAGCGGGGAAGCGATGTTGCCGGCGATGGTGCGCTCGGCGATCAGCTCCGGCTTCGTCGAAACGACGCCGAGCTGACGGCGGATTTCGCGGAGGCGGCGGCCGTCGAGGGTGCCGGTGTTGAGGCCGTCGAGGCGGACGACACCGCGGTCGGGGCGCTCCTGCAGCGCGATGCACCGGGCGAGGACGGACTTGCCGGACCCGGCGGGACCGACCACGCCGAACAGCGAGCCGGCCTGGACGTCGACGCTCACGTCCCGCAGGGCGACGACCGAATTTCCGTTGGTGGCAAAGGTTTTGGACAGGTTTTCGACGGTGATCACGAAGGCTCCAGAAAACGGGGCGCACCCGCGCGGGGACGCCCGGCCGCAAGCGAAGTCCGTCCGGTTAGGACGGTGCATGAAGAAGAGGTGGACCGGCTACGACAAGCTCAGTGGGAGCGTCGACATGCGGTCACGGAGCGGCGGCCTTCGTCGACAACGCGACGCCTGGTCAGGAGCAGGGGGCGGGCTACCCTCTTCATCGAAAACGGCCTCCATCGGTCCTGGCGGTAGCACCTGCCCTGCGGAGGGTGGTTGCTGCGACTTCGGCGAGCCAGGTCTCTCAGTCGCTCGGGATGGACGTACTGAGTAAAACCGATCCCGAGGAGCGAACGCAAGCCCGTTGGCCCAGATCACACGAGTGGCGGTGTCCGGATGACGGGATTACGGGCGGCAAGGGCGTATTTTCACGCTTCCACAGTGGATCGCTAACGCGCGGCGGCGATCCGGGCGAAGTCGTGCACGTCCAGCTGCTCGCCGCGGGTCCGGGGGTCGATCCCGGCGGCCGTCAGGAGCTCGCCGGCGCGCTCGGCCGAGCCCGCCCAGCCCGCGAGCGCGGCCCGGAGCGTCTTCCTGCGTTGTGAGAAGGCGGCGTCCACCAGGCCGAAGAGGACGTCCCGGTCTTCGGACGCCGTCGAGCCGGCACGTTCGAAGGCGACGAGCGCGGAATCGACGTTCGGCACCGGCCAGAACACCGAGCGTGGCACGGCGGCGACCTTGCGTGCGGGGCCGTACCAGGCGAGCTTGACGCTCGGCACGCCGTAGATCCGGCTGCCGGGGGCGGCGGCCATCCGGTCGGCGACCTCGGTCTGCACCATGACGAGCCCGGTCTTCAGCGAGGGCACCTCGGCCAGCAGGTGCAGCACGACGGGCACGGCGACGTTGTAGGGCAGGTTGGCGACCAGAGCGGTCGGCTCGCCCAGTTCGTCCCGGGTGACGCGCAGGGCGTCGGCCCCGACGACGGTGAGGTTTCCCGCGGCTTCCGGGCCCCGTTCGGCGACGGTCCGGGGCAGCCGTCCGGCGAGCTTGGGATCGATCTCGACGGCGACGACCCGCGCCCCGGTGGCGAGCAGCCCGAGCGTCAGCGACCCGAGCCCGGGCCCGACCTCGAGGACGACGTCGTCCGGGGTGATCCCGGCGAGCTCCACGATCCGGCGGACGGTGTTGGGATCGTGCACGAAGTTCTGCCCGAGCTTCTTGGTCGGCCGCACGTCGAGTTCGGCCGCCAGGGCGCGGATTTCGGCAGGTCCCAGCAGTTCAACCACCGGAGGAGCCTACTTGAACCCGGAACTCGCGTGATCAGCGGCGGATCTCGCGTGATCGAGCGGGCATCTCGCGTGATTGGAGGGGCATCACCGGTGATTGGGCGGGCATCGGGGTGATGCCCGCGGGAACACGCGTGATGCCCCTTCGGACACGCGTGATGCCGCTTGGCGCACGCGAAACGACCCCCGTCCGGGGTGGACGGGGGCCGGTTCGGAACCTGCTGTCAGGCCTTCTTGCCGCAGACCGGCCAGGCGCTGTAGCTGCCGCCGCGGCCGGCCTTGACCTTCTCCGCGACCGCGATCTGCTGCTCGCGCGTGGCCTGGTTCGGCAGCGCGGCGTACTCGTCGCCGCCGTAGGCGTCCCACGTGCGCTTGTCGAACTGGAGGCCGCCGTAGTAGCCGTTGCCGGTGTTGATGGCCCAGTTGCCGCCCGACTCGCACTGCGCGATGCGGTCCCACGCGGAGCCGTCGCCGATCTCCGGGTTCGGGGCCTGCTTGGTGCCGACGTGGACGATCTTCGGCTTCGGCTGGGTCAGGACCTTCTCGGAGATGCTCTCCCGGCCGACCTCTTTGCCGTTCTTCTGCGTGACCTTGTAGGTCACTTCCTTCTCACCGGGCGTGCCGGGGTCCTCGACCTGCGTCTTGCCCTTGGCCAGGTCCGGGTCGTCGACGCGCTGCTCGGGCGGGTCGATGCTCTCCTTCTGGACGACCGTCGAGACGCCGGTGCGGCTGATGTGCACCTCGGCGCCGTCGGTCAGCTTGACGTCCAGGCCGCCTTCGGCCTGGTCCTCCGGGCCCAGGGTGAGCTTGTACTCGCCCAGGAACTCCTTCGTCGTGACCGCGGTCGTCTTCACCTGCTTCGGCGCGTTGCCGCCGTCGTACAGGGTGATGTTCTTCAGGGTCTTGATCTCGACGGTGGCGCCCTCCAGGGGCAGCTCGCCGCTCTTCGGCATCGACATCCACGTGCCGGGCTTGTCGAGCTCGGTCATGCCGAGCTGGCCCAGCGCGTCGCCGAGGTGGGTCGCGCGGACCCAGGAGGTGTGCTCCACGCCGTCGACGACCATCTTCAGCTGGCGGCCGCGCTCGAGCTTGATGACGCCGCCGTCGCCGACCTCCGCCTGCGGGGACGGGGAGAGCGAGTCGTGCGCACCGACGGACAGGCCGGCGTCCTCGAGCACCTCGCCGACGGTGTCGCCGAAGGAGTGCACGGTCTGCTGGTGGCCGTCGACGTCGACGGTGATGCTCTTGTTCATCGCCAGCGCGGCCGCGCCGCCGCCGGCGACGCTGATCATGACGCTGAGCACGGCACCCTTGAGGAACCGGCGCTTCCAGACCTTGGTGGTCTGGCGGAGGCCTTCGTCCAGAGCCGCACGACGCGCTTCGGGGGAAGCGGTGCGGTCCTCCTCGAGGCCGTCCGGGATGACGATCGGCGGCAGGTACGTCGTCTCGGCGTTGATGAGCCGGATCAGTTCGTCGACGTCGACGTCGATCTCGGCCATCATCGCGTCGGCATCGGGGCCGAGCGCGGCGAGGATGTCCTGCTGTGTGATGTTCGGGTCGTCGGAGAAGTCGAGCTGGCCGTATGCCGTGTCCTCGAAATGACTGCGTTCGAGGACGGCGGAGCGCGCTCCAGCCTGTCTGCTACCTGTCACCGGGGATCGTTCCCTTTCACGAGACGACGGTCGGGGGCGCCGTCTCTACGACTGGGCGTGACGATCGGCAACTGCTGAGCGCAGGTCCGACCGGCACGATCACGGGACAGTAACGGGTCCGGGCGGGTTGCGCAAACACCCCCCGGAGTGTCGTGATCTGGGTCACTCCATCAGGTGGGCGAGCCGGAAACCCTGTTGTCGCAATGCGTTCAACCCGATGTGACGCTGGGGAGTCGGTAGACCCGCTCGGCGGTGGTCCGGACCGCTTCGGCGACTTCGTGGACAGCTTCGCCCCTGAGCGCCGCGAGGTGACGGACGGTGTAAGCGGCGCCGAACGGCTCGTTCGGCCGCCCACGGAACGGGTGGGGGGTCAGAAACGGCGCGTCGGTCTCGACGAGGTACTGCCCCGCCGGGCACAGCCGCGCCGCCTCGTGGAGCTCCTTCGCGTTCTTGAACGTCACCGTGCCCGCGAAGGAAAGGACAAAGCCCGCGTCGACGCACTTGCGGGCCATTTCCGCGTCCCCGGAAAAACAATGGAAAATTACGGCATTCGGCGCACCCTCTTCGGCCAGGATGCGCAGCACGTCGTCGTGGGCCTCGCGGTCGTGGATCATCAGCGGCTTGCCGAGCCGCTTGGCGAGGTCGATGTGCCAGCGGAACGCCTCCTGCTGGGCGTCGTGCGGCGAGTAGTCCCAGTAGTAGTCGAGACCGGTCTCGCCGACGGCGACCACGCGCTCGTGCGCCGCCAGGTGCTCCACCTCGGCCCGCTCGGCCTCGCCGAACTCCTTGGTCCGGGTCGGGTGGATCGCCACGGCGGCCCAGACCCGGCGGTCCCAGGTCGCCGCCTCGGTGGCCCAGCGAGCGGAGGCGAGATCGTCCGCGACCGTGACGACGCGGGCGACGCCGGCGCGCTCGGCGCGGTCGACCATGGCCGTGACATCGGCCGCGGTGACCGCGCCGCACGCGTCGAGATGGGTGTGCGCGTCCACCACCGACACCGGGAGCCTGTCCGGGACAGGCGGCAGCTCGCGCTTCTGATCACCCATGCGTTCTTCTTACTCCTTGATGATCGGCGCCCACTCCGGACCGGTCTCGCCGAGCGCCGGGTCGAGCTTGGTGAACAGCGGCGACGGCTTCTGCAGCGGCTTGCCGACCTCGATCGGCGTCGACGCCCACTTGGCCTGCTCGGCCGCGTAGTCGCCGGTGAGGATCGGGTTGACCCGGCCGTCGATGTCGAGGTCGTCGACCTCCTTGAGCTCCGGCTGGGCGGCCCAGACACCGGTGCCGCCGAGGGCCTCGTGCACCTTCTGCGCCGAGTGCGGCAGGAACGGCGTCAGCAGCGTGTTGGCGTCCGAGACGACCTGCAGCGCGGTGTGCAGCACGGTGTCGCGCCGAGTCGGGTCGTCCTTGAGCTTCCACGGCTCCTGGTCGGAGATGTACTTGTTCGCCGCGGTGACGACCTTCATCGCCTCGGCCGCCGCCAGCTTGAACCGGGACCGGGCCAGGTGCGCGCCCGCGGTGTCGAACGCCTTGCGCGACAACGCCTTCAGCTCTTCGTCGGCCGCCGTCGGCGCCTCCGGGCGCGGGATGGCGCCGACATTCTTGTGCGCCATCGAGATGGACCGGTTGACCAGGTTGCCCCACTCGTTGGCCAGCTCGAAGTTCGTCCGGCGGACGAACTCGTCCCAGGTGAAGTCGGTGTCCTGGGTCTCCGGGCCGGCGACCGAGATGAAGTACCGCAGCGTGTCCGGGCCGAAGTCGCGCAGGAAGTCCTCGACGTAGATCACGCGCCCGCGCGAGGTCGAGAACTTCGAGCCGCTCATCGTGAGGAACTCGCTGGAGACGATTTCGTCCGGCAGGTGCAGGCGGCCGTACTTGCCCGGCTCGCCCCCCTTGTCGCCCTCGCCGTTGTGCCCGAACAGCAGCGCCGGCCAGATCTGGGCGTGGAAGGTGATGTTGTCCTTGCCCATGAAGTAGTAGGAGCGCGCGTCGGCGTTGTTCCACCACTCCTGCCAGGCGTCCGGGTTGCCGGAGCGCCGCGCCCACTCGACACTGGCCGAGAAGTACCCGATCACCGCGTCGAACCAGACGTAGAACCGCTTCAGCGGCTGGTCGCGCCAGCCGTCGAGCGGGATCTTGACGCCCCAGTCGAGGTCACGGGTGATCGGCCGCGGCCGCATGTCGTCGATCAGGTTCTTGGTGAAGTTGAGGACGTTCGGGCGCCAGTCGGTCTTGGTGCCCAGCCAGTCGCCGAGGGTCTTGGTGAACGCCGGCAGGTCGAGGAAGTAGTGCTCGGTCTCGACGAACTTCGGCGTCTCGCCGTTGATCCGCGACTTGGGGTTGATCAGCTCCGCGGCGTCGAGCTGGTTGCCGCAGTTGTCGCACTGATCGCCGCGCGCGCCGTCGTACCCGCAGATCGGGCAGGTGCCCTCGACGTAGCGGTCGGGCAGCGTGCGGCCGGTGGACGGGCTGATCGCGCCACGGGTCGTCTTCGGCACGACGTAGCCGTTGCGGTGCAGCGCCAGGAAGATCTGCTGCGTCACCTCGGCGTGGTTGCCGGTCGTGGTCCGGGTGAACAGGTCGTAGGACAGGCCGAGGCCCTGCAGGTCGGCGCCGATCTGGCGGGTGTACTTGTCCGCCGTCTCCTGCGGGGTCGAGTCCTCCTTGTCCGCCTGGACGGTGATCGGGGTGCCGTGTTCGTCGGTGCCGGACACCATGAGCACCCGGTTGCCGGCCATTCGCTGGTAGCGGGAGAAGACGTCGGACGGGACGCCGAATCCGGACACGTGGCCGATGTGGCGGGGGCCGTTGGCGTAGGGCCAGGCCACCGCGGTCAACACAGGGGTGCTCATACCTTATTAGCCTACGGAGGGCGTCACGCACGTTTTCGAGAGGGAGGCCCCGGTTGTCGGCGACACGGCTGCTCGCGCTCGGGGTGGTGCGGATGTTCGGCCGCGCCCACGGCTACCAGGTGCGGCGCGAGCTGCTGACCTGGCCGGCCGACGAGTGGGCCAACGTCCAGCCGGGGTCGATCTACCACGCGCTCAAGAAGATGACCGCCGAGGACCTGCTGGAGCAGGTCGACGTCGAGCCGGGCGAGGGCGGCCCGGACCGCGCCGCGTACCGGCTGACCGGCTGACCGGCTGACCGGCTGACCGGCGAGGGTGAGCAGGAGTACCAGGTGCTGCTCTCGAAGGCGCTGTCCGATCCCCGGGCGAGCCACTCGGACCTGTCGGCCGCGATCTCGCTGATGACCACCTGCCCCGGGCCCGGGTGATCAACCTGCTGCGGCAGCCAGGGCACCCAGCACCCGGTCCCGGGCGAACAGCGGCCGACGGCGGCTCAGCACCCACCCGGCGAAGGCCGCCCAGGCCAGGCCGACCGCGATCAGCCCGGCGAAGGCGGCCAACCGGGACGAGAACGCGTTCCCGTCGGCGCGCTGTCGGACCGGCTGATCGTCATCGACGGCGGCAGGATCGTCGCCGAGGGGACGCCGGACGCGCTGAAGGCGCGGGTCAACGGCGCTCTGTTCACGGGCAGTGTCGTGGTGCTGGTGATGGCGGCGTTGTCCCTCTGGTGGGGCACCCGGACCTTCCAGAAAGACAGTGCCTGACCAAAAGGCCTGATCAACACGGGCGCGTGCCGCTGCGGGGCCGCCTCCGGCGACGTATGGTGTGCTCTCCACCGACGTGCCGGGGGCGGACCGTGACAGAGCCGGAGAGTGAGCTCGGCATCTCGCTGTCACACCGCGAGCGCGTGTCCGACTGGCAAGCCGTGCGCGGCGCGCAGACCCGGTTCGTGTCGGTGACGATCAGCGAGAACGTCAACTGGAGCAACCCGGCCGCGGAGCGCAACCTCGCCGGCGCCCAGGAAGCCGGGCTGCACGCCGGTGGCCGCCACTACGCCCGGCCCGGTGCGGTGCACGACCAGGCGGAATTCTTCGTGCGGACGGCGAGCCGGCTCGGGGCGTTCGCCACCGGGTCGCTCGCCCCGGCGCTGGAGGTCGCGGCGCCGAGCGTCGACGACCGGTTCGTCAAGGCGTGGATCAAGCACGTCCGGCACGCGGCGCGCATCGAGCGGGTGCTGGTCTACGCCGACTACGACTGCTGGCAGCACCGCCTGCACCCGGACCGCTGGGCCGACAGCGAGGTCGTGCTGTGGCTCGTCCGGCACAACGGCATCCCCGGGCGCGCGGGCTGGTTCCACTCGCGGCTCGGGGTGCACCAGCACGCGTACGCCCCGGACGTGCCCGGCATCGCGGCGCCGGTGGAGCAGAACGCCGTCGTGTACCCGTTCACATTGGGTGATTTGCTGCTCTGACGTGTGGTGGTATGTCGCCATGCGCGTGACGAGCAAGCCACTCCGGACGGACTTGACGCCGTCGCGCGCGTTTTCGGCGCTGGCCCACCACAACGCTGCGCGGGGCCTGCCGCCGCCGGCGATGCTTTCGGGTGACTGGTTTTCCGCACGGGCCGTGATCGCGCCGTCCCTGGCCGTGTCCCCGTCCGCGCTGCCTTCCTTCCCGCCGGAGGCCGACGCCGGGCCCGGCGTGATCGGCGGGGGCTGGTTCGGCTACCTGTCCTACGACTCGGCGGACCCGTCGGGCCGGACCGGCGCGCTGCCCGCGTCCGCGTGGGGCTGGGCGGACCACGTGCTGCGCTGGTCCGCTTCGGGGACGTGCCACCTCGAGTCCCTCGACGGCGGTGGTCCCACGGTGGCCGAGATGGAGTCCCTGCTGGCTTCGGCCCCACCGCCGTCGTCCTGGACGGCCGGGCCGCTGCGGCGCCCGCTGCCGTCGGAGCACCGGGACGCGGTGAAGGCGTGCGTGCACGCGATCGAGGCCGGGGAGCTGTTCCAGGCCAACGTCTGCACGCGGTTCACCGGCACGTTTTCGGGGTCCTCCGCGGCGTTGTTCGCCGCGGGAGTGTCCACATTGTCTCCCCGGCGGGCGGCCTACCTGGCGGGGCCGTGGGGGTCGGTGGTCTCGTTCTCGCCGGAGCTGTTCCTCTGCCGCGACGGGCGTTCGGTGCGCTCGACCCCGATCAAGGGGACGCTGCCCCGCCGCGGACCTTCGGACGACGGGAACGCCCGGTTGCTGCGGCAGTCCGCAAAGGATGTCGCGGAGAACGTGATGATCACCGACCTGGTGCGCAACGACCTCGGCCGGGTCTGCGAGGTGGGGTCGGTGACGGTGCCGTCGCTGCTGCAGGTCCGCCCGGCGCCCGGGGTCTGGCACCTGGACTCGACGGTGACCGGAGTGCTACGGCCGTCGGTGTCGGACGCGGACCTGCTGGCCGCGACGTTCCCGCCCGGCTCGGTGACGGGCGCGCCGAAGATCCGCGCGCTGGACCTGATCGCCTCGCTGGAGCCGTGCGGGCGGGGCGTCTACACGGGAACCATCGGGCTGGTGTCACCGGTGGCCGGGCTCGAGCTGAACGTGGCGATCCGGACGTTCGAGATCGCCTCGGGCACGGTTTCGCTGGGGGTCGGCGGCGGGATCACGGCGGATTCGGACCCGGAGGCGGAGTGGCAGGAGTGCCTCCACAAGGCGGCACCCCTGGAACGCCTACTTGCCGGGGTCGAGCAGTAGCTTGCCGACGGTCTTGCGGGAGCGCAGGGCCTCGTGCGCGCCGCGGGCGTCCGACAGCGCGTACTCGCCGCCCGGGATCGCCTTGAGCCGGCCGGCCAGGACCAGGTCGAACAGCTCGGTGAGCGCGGTGCCGAAGACGTTGCCCGGCAGCCGGAAGACGTGCGGCAGCCACATGCCGCTGATCGTGGTGCTGTGGCCGAGGAGATTGCGCACCTCGACCGGCTTCGGGTTCTCGCGGCCCGCCATGCCGTGGAAGGCCAGCCGCCCGAACGGCGCGAGCGCCGCGATGCTCTGGTCGGTGGTCGTCCCGCCGACCATGTCGAGCACGACGTCGACGCGGCGGCCGTTGTTCGCCTCGATCAGCGCGGCGGTCATGTCCCCGGCGCGGGAGTCGATGGCGACGTCCGCACCGAGCTCGAGGGCGAGCTCGCGCTTCTCGTCGCTGCTGGCGGTGGCGATGACCCGGCCGGCGCCCCACGCCTTGGCGAGCTGCACGGCGACCGTTCCCACCCCGCCGGCGGCGGCGTGCACGACGACCGATTCCCCCGGCTCGAGGTGGGCGTTCTTGCGGAGCAGGACCCACGCGGTGGTGCCCTGGACCAGCATGGACAGCGCGGTGAGGTCGTCGATGCCGTCCGGGACGGGGAAGGTCGTGGCCTGGGGCGCGACGGCCTTCTCGGCGTACCCGCCACCGCCGTTGAGCAGGGCGACGACCCGCTCGCCGTTCGCGCGGCCGACCACCTCACCACCGGGCACGAGCGGCAGCTTGCTCGGCGCCAGGTAGGAGTTCTCGGCCTGGTGGGTGTCGGCGTAATTGACGCCGATGCGCTCGACGTCGACGAGCACCTCGCCGGGGCCGGCCACCGGGTCGGGCAGCTCGACGGGGGTGAGCACCTCGGGGCCGCCGAACTCGGTCACCTGCACTGCGCGCATGTCGCGTTCCCTCTCCGTCGTGGTTGTGAGACATTCTGGCATATGTCTCAGGAGTTCGAGGTGGCCCGTGAGTGGTTCCTGTCCGGCCGCCGGCTGGACATGGGCGAACTGGCGCAGGAGCTGGCGATCAGCCGGGCGACGCTGCACCGCCGCATCGGCAGCCGCGACCGGCTCCTCGGCGAGATCCTGTGGTCGCTTTCGGAGGTCACGATCGCCCGGCTGTGGCCGTCGTGCGTCGGCCGCGGCGCGGCCGGGGTGGCCGACTTCGTGAGCGGATATGTCCGGTTCGCGAACGACTCACCGCCGTTCCGCGACTTCCTGCGCCGCGAGCCGGAGCGCGCGCTGCGGCTGCTGACGACGCGCGCAAGCGTTTGCCAGCAGCGGACCATGGAGAAGCTGGCCACCCTGCTGGAGGACGAGGTGGCGGCCGGGCGGCTGGTGCCGCCGGTGCCGGTGCCGGACCTGGCCTACCTGCTGGTGCGGATCGGCGAGTCGTTCGTGTACACGGACGTGATCACCGGGGACGCGCCCGACGCCGGGAAGGCGCACGCGGCGGTGACCGCGTTGCTCACCTGACCCGCGCCGCCAGCACGGCGTCGTAGAGCTCCTTTTTGGACACCCCGGCCGCCTCGGCGACCTCCGCCGCCGCCGACTTCAGGCGCTCCCCGGCCGCCACCCGGGCCGAGACCTCGTCCACCAGGTCCGCCACCGAGACCGCCTTCGGCGCGGCGCCGGACAGCACCACGGTGATCTCGCCGCGCACCCCCTCCGCGGCCCACGCGGCCAGCTCCTCGAGCGTTCCCCGCTTGACCTCTTCGTACGTCTTGGTCAGCTCGCGGCACACCGCGGCCTGCCGGTCGGGGCCCAGGACCGCCACCGCGTCGGACAGCAGGGACGCCAGCCGGTGCGGGGACTCGAAGAACACCGCCGTCCGGGGCTCGTCGCGCAACGCCGTCAGCCACTTCGTCCGCTCGCCCGGCTTGCGCGGGGCGAACCCCTCGAAGCAGAACCGGTCACAGGGCAAACCGGACAACGCGAGCGCCGTCGTCACCGCGGACGGGCCGGGCAGGCACGTCACCGGCAGATCGTCGGCCACGCACGCCGCGACCAGGCGGAAGCCCGGGTCGGACACGCTCGGCATGCCGGCGTCGGTCACCAGGACCACCGACTCGCCCGCGTGCAGCGCCTCCAGCAGCTTGGGCAGGCGCGCCGCCTCGACGTCTTCGTAGAAGCTCACCACCCGGCCGCGCGGCGTCACCTCCAGCGCGGAAGCCAGCGATCGCAGCCGCCGCGTGTCCTCGGCCGCGATGACGTCGGCTTCCGCCAGCGCCGACGCCAGGCGCGGGGAGGCGTCGCGGACGTCGCCAAGCGGGGTGGCGGCGAGGATCAGACGGCCAGGAGGAACCGGGGAGCTCACCACGCCAGCCTAGGCTGATCAGCGGATCCGGACGACGGATGCCCTGCCTCGCCCGTAGGATCGCCCCGTGACCGCCGTGCTGACCCGTCCCGACGACGAAAGCGTCCGGCCGGACCCGGTCGAGGCGCTCCGGCCGCCCACCGACCGCGAGCTGACCCTGCTCGGCCGGGGCATGCCTGCCGACCGGCTGCGCGGCTGGGTCGTCACCCTGGTGCTGACCCTGATCGGCGGCATCGTCCGCCTGCAGAACCTCGGGGAGCCCACCGACAAGGGCAGCCCGGTCTTCGACGAGAAGCACTACGTGCCCCAGGCGTGGCAGATGCTGCGCAACGGCGGCTACGAGGACAACTACGGCTACGAGCTGGTCGTCCACCCGCCGCTGGCGAAGCAGCTGATCGCGATCGGCGAATGGCTGTTCGGCTACAACGGGTGGGGCTGGCGGATCATGCCGGCGCTGGCCGGCACCCTGCTGGTGCTGCTGGTCATCCGGGTCGCCCGCCGCCTGACGCGCTCCACGCTGCTCGGCGGCATCGCCGGCATCCTGGTGATCAGCGACGGCGTCCTGCACCTGCAGTCGCGGATGGGCATGCTCGACATCTTCATCGCGCTGTTCGTCTTCGCGGCGTTCGCCTGCCTGCTCGTCGACCGCGACCAGGTGCGCGAGCGGCTCGCGACGGCGGTCCGCGAAGGCTGGGTCAACGAGTCCGTCTGGGGCCCCAAGCTCGGGTTCCGCTGGTGGCGGTTCGCGACCGGGCTGATGATCGGGCTCACCTTCGGCGTCAAGTGGTCGGCGCTGTACTACATCGTCGCGTTCGGGCTGCTCTGTGTCGGTTTCGACGTCGCCGCCCGGCGCGCGGCCGGCGTCGAACGGCCCTGGCTGGGCACGATCCGCCGGGACGTGCTGCCCGCGCTGTGGGCGATCCTGGTCATCCCGTTCCTGATGTACTTCGCCGCGTACTGGGCCTGGTTCGCCAGCGAAACGGCCACCGACCGGCACTACACCGAGATCAAGGACATCGCGCCGGGCTTCTGGTCGTGGGTGCCGCCGGCGCTGCGCTCGCTCGGCGACTACACGGCGAACGTCCTGCACTTCCACGAAACGCTGGTCACGCCCAAGGACAACCCGCACCCGTGGGAGTCGAAGCCGTGGACGTGGCCGATGGGCCTGCGCCCGATGCTCTACAGCTACAACGGCGAGGTCACCGGCTGCGGCGAGGCCCGCTGCATCAGCGCGACGATGCTGATCGGCACGCCGGCGATGTGGTGGCTGGCGATCCCGGTGCTCGGCTGGGCGGCGTGGCGCTCGATCTTCCGCGCGGACTGGCGCTACGCGGCCGTGCTGGTCGGGTACCTGGGCGGGTACGTCTTCTGGTTCACAAACATCGACCGCCAGATGTACTTCTTCTACGCGACCCCGCTGGCGGCGTTCCTGGTGCTCGGGTTGACGCTGTGCCTGGGCCAGATCCTGGGCAGCGCGCGGCGGGGCTTCGAGAGACGCGGGACCGGCCTGCTCGTGGTGTCGTTGTACGTCGGGCTGGTGGTGGCGAACTTCGCCTGGCTGTGGCCGATCCTGAACGGCATCGCGATCACGAACGGCCAGTGGGAAGCCGAGCGCTGGCTGCCGTCCTGGCGGTAGGTCAGCCCGCGAAGTAGGCGCCCGGCGTGACCCCGACGGCCCGCCGGAACGCCGCCACGAACGCGCTCGCCGAGCTGTACCCGACGCGGTACGCCACCGTCTCCAGCGGTGTCCCCTGCGCCAGCAACGGCAGCGCCGCACGCAGCCGCGCCTGCGTGCGCCAGGTCCCGAACGGCATCCGGCACTCGCGGACGAAGATCCGGGCCAGGGTGCGTTCCGCGGCGCCGACGTCCCGGCCGAACTCGGCGAGGGTACGGGAGTCCGCCGGGTTCGCCAGCACCGCCCGCTCGACGTCGCGGGCCCGCGGGTCCTCGGGTGACGGCACCACGATCGGCACCACGTCCAGGGGTTCCAGCAGGTCGAAGGCCACGGCTTCGGCGCGCAGCCGGGCGTCGGGCGCGACGCCGTCGCCGGTCAGGTACTCGAGCAGCTCTCGCAGCAGCGGCCGCACGACGACCATCCGCGGCTCCGGCCAGGAGACCGGCGAGCGCGCCGGATCGGCGTAGATGCCCCGCAGCGCGGCCCGCCCGAGCGCGCCCGTGCGGTGCCGGACGCCGGCGGGCATCCAGAGGGCCCGCGTCGGCGGGAGGACCCAGCCCGCGTCGCCCGCCTTGACCGCGACCACGCCACGGGCCGACCAGACGAGCTGGTGCGCCGGGTGCTCGTGCGTGGGAAACCAGGTGCCCGCGGGCAGGTCGAACGCACCGAGGAGCATGGCTTGGCCGGTTGGCGACATCGGTTGGCAGCGTATCGGCTACCGGTCACCCGCGCCTCGAAATAGCGTCGTGCACATGCCGATGAACCTGATCCACCGCAAGATCTGCAGCTCGGAGAAGTGGGCCGCGACGGTCGAAGAGCGCCTGACACCCTGGCTGGCCCGGCGTGATCTCGGCGACGACGTCCTCGAAATCGGCCCCGGGTTCGGCGCGACGACGAAGGTCCTGCTCAAGGCGGTCCCGAAGCTGACGGTCCTGGAGATCGACCCGGCTTCGACGGCGCTCCTGCGGGAGAAGTTCGGCACTCGCGCGGACGTGGTCGAGGGCAGCGGCGCGGAGATGCCGTTCGAGAGCGGCCGCTTCTCGGCGGTGGTGTGCTTCACGATGCTGCACCACGTCCCGACGACGGCGCTGCAGGACGCGATCTTCGCCGAAGCGGCGCGGGTGCTGCGGCCGGGCGGGAAGTTCTGCGGCAGCGACGGCCAGCTCAACCTCAGGTTCCGCCTGTTGCACATCGGCGACACGATGAACGTCATCGACCCGGCGACCTTCCCCGCGCGGCTCGAGAAGGCCGGATTCGAGCAGGTCGACGTGCAGGTGGAGCCGAAGCAGCTGGTGATCTTCTCGGCGACCAAGCTCGTGAGTGGTAAGGCGGGTTAGAACCCGCCTTACCACTCACGAGGGGTCAGCGGCGGGGGAGCTGGCCGCCCGGCTGGCGCGGCACCACCCGCGTCACCGGGCCGTCGGGCGACTTGCCCGCCCGCGACAGCCAGCCCTCGACCTCGCGGCGCACCGCATTCAACGTCGGACGGCGACGCGGCTCCGGGTCCAGCGAGGCCGCCAGCAGCCGCGCGTGGGCGCTGCGCTGAGGCAGCCGCGACACCGGCTCCGCCCGGGCCGCGGCCATCAGCGCCGCCATCGGGGTCTCCCGGGTGCCGCGCGGGGGCTGGCCGGACAGCGCGTAGCTGATCGTCGCGGCCAGCTGCCACGCGTCCGACGCCGGGGAGGCCGGGGAGCCCATCGCCTGCTCCGGGGCGACGAAGTCCGGCGTGCCGATCATCATCCCGGTGGCCGTCATCTTCGAGTCGCCCTGGCTGCGGGCGATGCCGAAGTCGATCAGGTGGGCCAGGCCGCTCGGGTCCAGGACGATGTTCGACGGCTTGATGTCGCGGTGCAGCACGCCCTTCTCGTGCGCCGCCGCCAGCGCGCCCGCCATCGTCGCCCACAGGCGGCCCGCGGCGACGTCGTCGAGCGGGCCCTGGCCGTCGACCAGCTCGGCCAGCGGGCGTCCCTCGAGGTACTCCATCACCAGCGCCAGGCCGTCCGGCTCCTCGGCCAGGTCGTACACCTTCACACAGTTCGGGTGGCTGACCACGGCGAGCGCGCGGGCCTCGCGCTGCATGCGCTCGGCGGTGTCGCGGTCCGGCGCGTGCGCGATCTTCAGCGCGACCGTGCGGTTCAGCTGGGTGTCGACGGCCTGCCAGACCGTGCCGAACCCGCCCGCGCCGAGCTGCTTGACGCGGCGGTAGCGGCTGCCCCCGGCGTTGCGGGAGCCGGGCGGCGGCGGGATCGGGCCCGGCGCCGCGGCCAGCATGCCTCCCGGCGGGGACGGCGGCTCGGGCGCCGACGCCAGCGCCGTCTTCGGGTACGGGCGGTTGACCGGGGGCGGCGGAGGCGGCGGCGGGGTCGGGCGCGGCTGGACCTGCGACGGCGGCGGCCCCTGCGGCTCCGGACGGCGCGGCGGCGGCTCGTCCGACCGGTCCGACCGGTTGATCACCGACCACGGCGGCGGGCCGACCATCGCGACCGGGATCAGGCCCAGCACGCTGAGCGGCAGGAACCCGAGCCAGAAGTGCAGCGCGGTGTTCGCCTCCATGCCGACGCTGAACACGAGCATCGCGGCGAACGGGATCCAGAAGAACCGCGACGGCCACTTCGGGCCGCGGCGGAAGGCCGTGCGGCCCTGCAGCATCACGAAGAACAGCGAGCCGGCCCCGAGCACCGCGAAGGCGATCAGGTAGACGATGAACGGCATGGTCTTGCCGTTCTGCGAGGACAGCACGTCGAAGACGGTCTGGCCGCCGCCCAGGTACTCCTTCTGGTTGTCCACCCAGCAGCCACCGGCGTTGTTCAGCGAGCTGAGCTCGGTGGCGGACAACCCGGTCGTCTTGTTGCCGTACGCCGCCTGGAAGACGCCCGAAACGCCGATGGCCAGCAGCCACGGCAGCACCAGGGCGCTGACCACGCCGATCGCCCCGAAGACACCCAGGGTCGTGGCGTCGTAGCGGTTGCCGGTGCCCTTCCGGATGATCGACACGGCGACCGCGCCTGCCGGGGGAATCAGCGCGACGAGCGCGCCGGCCGCACTCGTGGCCCAGACCCAGTCGCCGGGGCAGAAGCCCGGGCCGAACAAGGAATGGGCTAGCGAGAGCAACGCGCTCGCGAGTCCGTTCACCGCCGGGCTCCCCTCACTGTCCGTGTTCACTTCGTGGCCGTCACGCGGCGTTTTCCCGCGGTCCAGCTTAGGACGCTCCCGGGCTCCCCGAGGTTGCCGGGTCTTTCCACGGGACGAATCCGGCACGGCCGGCCCTCCCGCGCCATGATGGGGACGGCGGAACGTCCGACGCGAAGGAGCGGAGCATGGGCGCGTACTCCGAAGCCTACCGGCGCAGCCTGGCCGAGCGGGACGCGTTCTGGCTGGCGGCGGCTCAGTCGATCAGCTGGACCAGAGCGCCGGAGCGGGCGCTGGACGACACGAACCCGCCCTTCTACCGGTGGTTCCCGGATGCCGAGCTGAACACCTCGTACAACGCCCTGGACCGGCACGTCGAGGCGGGCCGCGGCGGCCAGGCGGCGCTGATCTGGGACTCTCCCGTGACCGGACGGCAACGCACTTACACGTACGAGGAGCTGCGCGACACGGTCGCGCGCTTCGCCGGGGCGCTCAGCTCGCTGGGGGTCACGAAGGGTGACCGGGTGATCGTCTACCTCCCGATGGTGCCGGAGGCCGCGATCGCCATGCTGGCCTGCGCGCGGATCGGGGCGGTGCACTCGGTGGTCTTCGGCGGGTTCGCGCCGAAGGAGCTGGCCGCGCGGATCGAGGACGCGAAACCGAAGGTCGTCCTGGCCGCGTCCTGCGGCATCGAGCCGACGCGGGTGGTCGAGTACCAGCCGATCATCGAAGCCGCCCTGGGCATGACCGAGCACCAGCCCGACCACATCGTCATGCTGCAGCGCGAGCAGGCGCCGGCCACGGCGGGCCGCCACTTCGACTGGCGCGAGCTGGCGGCGGGCGCCGACCCGGCCGACCCCGTGCCGGTCGCGGCCACCGATCCGCTGTACATCCTCTACACGTCCGGGACGACCGGGAAGCCGAAGGGCGTCGTGCGCGACACCGGCGGCCACGCCGTCGCACTCGCCTATTCGATGGACGCCGTCTACGACGTCCACGCCGGCGACGTCTGGTGGACCGCGTCCGACGTCGGCTGGGTCGTCGGGCACTCCTACATCGTGTACGCGCCGCTGCTCGTCGGCGCGACCACGGTCATGTACGAGGGCAAGCCCGTCGGCACGCCCGACGCGGGCGCGTTCTGGCGGGTCATCGCCGAGCACGGCGTCCAAGCGCTGTTCACCGCGCCGACCGCGCTGCGGGCCGTCAAGAAGGTCGATCCGGACGCCCGTGAGCTGGAGAAGTACGAGCTGAAGCAGTTCCGGACGCTGTTCCTGGCCGGCGAGCGGCTCGACCCGGAGACCTACCACTGGGCACACGAGAAGCTCGGCGTCCCGGTCGTCGACCACTGGTGGCAGACCGAGACCGGCTGGCCGATCGCGGCGAACCCGCGCGGCCTGGAGCCGATGGAGGTCAAGGCCGGGTCCGCGACCAAGCCGGTTCCCGGCTGGGACGTCCGCGTCCTCGACCAGGCCGGCGAGGAACTGCCGGCCGGCCGCGAAGGCGCCATCACCGTCAAGCTGCCCCTGCCGCCGGGCTCGCTGCCGACGCTGTGGGGCGACGACGAGCGGTACCGCGAGGCCTACCTTTCGCGCTACGAAGGCCACTACCTGACCGGTGACTCCGGCTACTTCGACGAGGACGGCTACCTGTTCGTCATGGGCCGCACCGACGACGTCATCAACGTCGCCGGCCACCGGCTGTCCACCGGGTCGATGGAGGCCGTGCTGGCCTCGCACCCGGCGGTCGCCGAGTGCGCCGTGATCGGCGTCGCCGACCAGCTCAAGGGCCAGCTGCCGCGCGGGTTCGTGGTGCTGAAGGCGGGCTCGGACGTCCCCGCGGACCAGCTGCGCGACGAACTGGTGGCGATGGTGCGCCGGGACATCGGCCCGGTCGCCGCGTTCCGTGACGTGTCCATTGTGGACGCACTGCCGAAGACGCGGTCGGGGAAGATCCTCCGCAAGACGATGCGCGCGATCGCCGACGGCCGCGACGAGGCGGTGCCCTCCACGATCGAGGACCCGAGCGTCCTGGAGACCATCCGGGCCGCCCTTCGTTAAGAACTGTTCCAAATACTCCGGTTGGTCTGTACCTTTGCAGGGAGTCCCCCGACCGGAGGTGCTTCGATGCGCTTGTCCAGAGCCGTCCTGACCGCGGCCGTCGTGAGTCTCACGGCCGTCGGCCTCCCCGCTTCCGCCACGGCCGCCCCGGCCGCCCCCGAACGCAGCGTGACCGACGTCGTCCCGGCGCCCGTCTCGGCGAAGGCCGACCCGCACGGCGGATTCCGCCTCACGCCGCTCACCGTCATCACCGCCGACCGCGGCGCCGGCCAGGTCGCGAACTACCTGCGTGGCCTGCTCCGCCCGGCCACCGGCTATCCGCTGCCGGTCGTGCCGCGCACCGCAGGGCTGCCCGCGATCGCGCTGAAGCTGGGCCACGACCCGCGGCTCGGCACCGAGGGTTACGAGCTGAAGGTCGCCCGCGACGGCGTCACGCTGAAGGCCAACACCGCGGACGGGCTCTTCGAAGGCGTGCAGTCGCTGCGGCAGCTGCTGCCGTCGGCGATCGACGCCCCGCGCGTGCAGCACCGGACGTGGACCGTCGCCGGCGGCACGATCCTCGACTACCCGCGCTTCGCCGAGCGCGGCGCGATGCTCGACGTCGCCCGGCACTTCTTCCAGCCGGACCAGGTGAAGCGGTACATCGACCAGATCGCCCAGTACAAGGTCAACACGCTGCACCTGCACCTGGCCGACGACCAGGGCTGGCGGATCGAGATCAAGAGCTGGCCGAAGCTGGCGACGGTCGGCGGCAAGACGGCCGTCGACGGCGACCCGGGCGGCTACTACACGCAGGCGCAGTACCGGGACATCGTCGCGTACGCGGCTTCGCGGCACATCACGGTCATCCCGGAGATCGACATGCCCGGCCACACGAACGCGGCGCAGTCGACGTACGCGGAGCTGAACTGCGACGGGAAGGCCGTCCCGCCGCGCACGGACACCGACGTCGGCTACAGCTCGCTGTGCATCTCCTCGCCGATCACCTACCGGTTCGTCGAGGACGTCGTGCGCGAGCTGGCGGCCCTCACACCCGGGGAGTACCTGCACATCGGCGGCGACGAGGCCCACTCGACGCCGCCCGCGGACTACCTCACCTTCGAGCACAAGGTGCAGCCGATCGTCGCCAAGTACGGCAAGAAGGTCACCGGCTGGCACGAGATCGCCAAGTCCGTCCCGCCGGTGTCGGCGGTCCCGCAGTACTGGGACTTCGGCGGCGCCAACCCGGACGTCGCGGCGGCCGCGGCGCGCGGCAACAAGATCCTCATGTCGCCGGCGAACCACGCCTACCTCGACATGAAGTACAACCCGCAGACCCCGCTCGGCCAGGACTGGGCCGCGCTGATCGAGGTTCGCGACGGCTACGACTGGGATCCGGCGTCCCTGGTCGACGGCGTCGGCGAGAACCAGGTCGCGGGGGTCGAAGCGCCGCTGTGGACCGAGACGATCCGCACCAGCGACGACATCGAGTACATGGCGTTCCCGCGGCTGCCGGGGATCGCGGAGATCGGCTGGTCCCCGCGGAGCACCCACAACTGGGACGCTTACCGGCTCCGGCTCGCGAAGCAGGCGCCGCGCTGGGTGGCGCAGGGCATCGACTTCTACCGCTCCCCGCAGGTCGACTGGAAGTGAGCACCGGCTCGTGAGTGAGAAACAGTGTTAGAACACTGTTTCTCACTCACGAGCTCAGCCCAGGGTCTTGCTGAGGAAGTAGGCGGTTTCGCGATCGGGACCCGGCCGGGCGTGCGGAAACCGGAGTAGACGAGGGTGCTCGACCTTCGGATCGGACGTCAAGCCGAGGTTGTGCACGTCTGTTCATACAGCGGTGGCCAGCCGGAGAAGTCGCGCGGCCAGCGAAGCCACGGCTAGGCCGTACTGCTTCAGGTAGGCGTCCACACAGGACTTCTCCGCGGTGAACATGAAGGACAGCCGCGGCTGGAGGTCGAAGCGCAGGTCGTCGACCGGGCACGGCGGCGGCGTGATCCGGTACCGCGCGGTCGCTTTCTCGCAGCTCACCCGTTCTCGCTGCCGGGTCGGGCTTCTTGCCGCACCCGGGTGCGTTGCCCCTCAAGCCCGCGCGACGGCGTCCAGCCGCGCGCGAATCACCCTCCTCGCCAAGATATAGAAATCGGGGGTGCCGTGGAGGACGGCGTCCGCGTTGGCCGCGCGGCCCAGCGCGTGGAGTTCGAACGCCAGCGCCTCGGCGTCCGCGCCGACGTGCCCGAGCGCGACCGCCTCGTCCACCGTTTCCCGGAGGAAGGCGGCGAACGCACCGCTCGCCGCCGCCACCGCGTCGTGGACCCGGCCCGGGCGCGCGTCGAACTCCGCGCCGACGTTGAAGAAGAAGCAGCCGCCCGGGAAGATCCGCTGCTGGAAGTAGTCCAGCCACTTCTCGCAGACCGCACGCAGCCGCGGCAGCCCCGGTTCCACCGCCCGCGCCGGGGTCACGACGTGCGCGCGGAAGATCTCCAACGCGGCGTCGATCGTGGCGAGCTGGAGCTCTTCCTTCGAGCCGAACAGCGCGAACACCCCGCTCTTGCTCAGCTCCAATTCGGTGGCCAGCCGGCCGAGGGACAGCCCCTCGAGGCCGTCGACCGACGCGACGTCGACGGCCCGGCGCAGCACCAGGCGCCGGGTCGCGTCGCCGCGGGCGATCCGGCCGTCACCCGACACGCCGTGCCCGCCACCGGTCCACTGTGGACTGGACGCCGCCGCGGTAGGACGCCGAGAGCGCGGGCGTGGCCAGCACGCGGTCGGCGAGGTCCAGCGCCGCCTCGACCTTGTCCTCCGGCAGCTGCCCGTAGTTGGCGAAGGAGACCAGGTACACCTCGGTGATCGTCGGCCCGTCGGCGCGCTCGGCGAGCTCGATCCCGCCGGACGTCGGCACCGTGCCGGGCCGCAGGACGCGCAGGTACCAGCCGCAGCGCCCGCTGTCGATCATCAGCGGCGTGACGTCCTTGCGCCCGGTCTTCATGGCCAGCTTGAAGCACGGCTGCCGCGGCTGGGAGACCTGGACCAGCGCGTCACCCCAGGCCCAGACGTCCCCGATCCGGACGTCGTCCTCGGTGGCGCCGGACAGCGAAACGTTCTCGCCGAAGCCGCCCGGCTCGGCGTCGAGGCCGTCGGCGGCCCAGGCCGGGTAGTGCTCGGCCGGGTAGACGTAGACCGCTTTGTCGACCCCGCCGTGCACGGTGAGGTCGGCTTGGCGGTCGCCGTCGAGGTTCAGCTCGGTCAGGTTCAGCTCGGGCGCCGTGACCCGCGCCTTCGTGATCGCGCTCAGCACCGGCCGGTTCCGCCGGTGACCCAGGACGCTCGGTTCCCCCACAAACACGCCGTCGACGTTCATGGGCCGAAGGTAGCACGACCGTTCGTTTACTTTCCCGGTTCGAGGTCGGTGCAGCCCCGACCGGTCGCCAGGTCGAACGGCACGGACGCCTGGTCGTGGACGATCACCCAGTCGTCGCCGGTCCTCCGGAAGACGAACGTGGCCCGGACCCACATGCCGTCCGTCACCACCCCGTTCTTTAACGTCCCGCTGACCCGGCCGAAGCCGTGCCCGACGGCCAGGCCGGCGCCCACCGTGATCGCCAGGTCGCGCAGCTCGTAGTCCACTTTTTCGAAGGCGGTGAACACCTTCACCCAGTTCTTCAGCTTCGCGTCGACCCCGGCGTGCTGCAGCGGCGGCTCGACGTCGAAGGACACGACGTCCGGTGCGTAGACCCGGCGCAGCGCGTCGAGATCCTTGGCGCGCAACGCTTCGATGACGTCATCGAGCCGTCGCCTGATCGCGGCTTCCGCGTCCCCGCCCCGCAGCGGGGCCAGTGCGGTGCTCCAGGCGACGACGTGGTCGAGGAGGGTGTCGAGCGCGGTCAGCTGGTGGTCACCCGGCGCGAAGACGGTGTGGTCCGCGAACTCCGTCGCCAGCGGCAGGGTGACCTGCGGGGCCACGTCGGCCAGCTGCAACGCCCCGCAGACCAGCCGCAGCTGTTCGGCCGACCGGGCGCCGCCGACACCGCCGTACGAGACGAACCCGGCCGCTTTGCCGTTCCACTCCACGGAGACGTGGTCCAGGGCGTTCTTGAGCACGCCGGGCACGGAGTGGTTGTACTCCGGCGTGACGAAGACGAACCCGTCGCACGACGCCACGACGGCGGCGAAGGCCCGAGTGCGGTCGTCCCGGTACTGCCCCGAGAACCCCGGCGGCTCTTCGAGGTGGGGCAGCGGGTGGTCCCGCAGGTCGAGCACGGCGAACTCCACGTCACTCCGGCGTGCGGCGCGCTCGTGCACCCAGCGGACGACCTGGTCCCCCAGGCGGCCCGGACGGGTGCTGCCCAGCACGATCCCGATCTTGATCATCGTTCTCCCCTGTTCGGTCGGTGGTCCGACCGGTACGACGACGCAGCCCGCGAAAACGTCAGGCCCTGACGTTCCGGCAGGCTGCGTCGTCGGAGGAGTCATGACCACGCCATCGGACCCGGTCGTCGCCGAACGGCGGCACCTGGTCAACCTCGCCTACCGGCTGCTCGGCTCGCTGACCGAA
Source organism: Amycolatopsis plumensis (assembly GCF_042652605.1). Lineage (NCBI taxonomy): Bacteria > Bacillati > Actinomycetota > Actinomycetes > Pseudonocardiales > Pseudonocardiaceae > Amycolatopsis > Amycolatopsis plumensis. The sequence continues at coordinate 1,660,888 of NZ_JBHSJY010000001.1, forward strand.
GCCGAGGACGCCGTCCAGGAGACCTACGCCCGCTGGTACGCGCTGACACCGGCGCAGCGGGCCGCGATCTCCTCGCCCGGCGCCTGGCTGACGACGGTGGCCGGCCGCGTCTGCCTGGACGTCCTCGGCTCGGCGCGGGTGCGGCGCGAGCGGTACGTGGGCGAGTGGCTGCCCGAGCCGCTGCCCGACCAGCCCGACCCGGCCGACCGGATCACCCTGGACGAGTCGGTGAGCATGGCTTTCCTCGTCGCGCTCGAGGCGATGACCCCCGCGCAGCGCGTGGCCCTCGTCCTGCACGACGTCTTCGGGTACGCCTTCGCCGAGGTCGCCGAAATCACCGGCCGGACGCCGGCCGCGTGCCGGGAGCTGGCCTCCGCGGCCCGCCGCCGGATCCGGGCCGCGCGGCCGGCCGCCCCGGTGGCCCGGCAGGCCGGGCTGGTGCGGGACTTCAAGGAGGCCTGGGCCGCCGGCGACATCGGCGCACTGATCGGACTCCTGGATCCGGCGGCGACCTTGACCGCGGACGGCGGCGGCCGGGTCCGCGCCGCGATCGTCCCGGTCGAAGGCGGCGAGCTCGTCGCCCGGTACCTCGCCGAACTCGCTGTCTCCGGTGAGCTGACCTTCGAGGAACGCGCGGTCAACGGTCTCCCGGGGCTGGTGCTCCGCCGCGGCGACGAGCTCGCCGCCGTGTACGCGTTCGCCTTCGCGGACGACCGGATCACGCACGTCTGGGCCGTCCGGAACCCCGACAAGCTCGGAACCTGGCTCGGGTGAACCCGGCGCGATCAGGCGCTCGGGGCGGTCTCCCAAACCGACACGTGCTTGGTGCTTTCGGCGGTGAACTCCGAGCGATCCCAGTCGGCCCAGCGGTGTTTCAGGCTCATCCCGGCGATGCGCGCCATGAGGTCCAGCTCGGCCGGCCAGGCGTACCGGAAGGGAATCCGGCGGAACCGCCCCTGTCCGTCCGGTGACACGGTGACGTGGTTCGACGTGAACCGCTGCGTGACCACGTCGTACCGGTCGAACCCGACGTAGCCGCCGCCGTCGGCTCCGGGTGCCACCGTGAACGGGACGGTGTCCTGCCCGGGCGGGAGGCGGCGCAGGTCCGGCACGCCCACCTCGACGAGGAACAACCCGCCCGGGCGCAGGTGCGCGGCCGCGTTGCGGAAGACGTCGACCTGCCCGTCCTGCGTGGTCACGTTGCCGATCGTGTTGAACACCAGGTACACCAGGGAAAACCGGCCGGCCACCCGGGTCGTCGCCATGTCGCCGATCACCACTTCGACCGCGTCGCCGCCCGGCTTGCCCGCGATCCGCGCCGCCATCGCCCGGCTCAGCTCGATGCCGTGCACCGGCACCCCGCGCGCGGCCAGCGGCGCGGCGATCCGCCCCGTCCCGACCGCGAACTCGAGCACCGGCCCGTCGGCCAGGTCTTCGAGGACGTCCACCGCGCGTGTCACGACCTCGGGGGCGTTCTCACCGCCCGGGTTGTCGTAGCCCGCGGCCACGCTCTCGGGGAACCAGCCGTCCGCCGGGTCGTCTTCCGCCTTCGCCGAACCGATCACGGTCGCCGACGCTACGCCCGCGGCCGCGCGCGCCACACTCGATTTTCGCCGCGCCGACCCGATGTAGACACCGTCTACACAAGTTTGATAGACAGTGTCCATCAGGTGAACCGCGGGTTACGGAGATCGGGATGAGCTACCACCGTTTCGTCGTCGTCGGCGACAGCTGCGCCGAAGGCCTCGACGACCCGTACCCCGATCAGCGCTGCTACCGCGGCTGGGCCGACTTCGTCGCCGCGCGCCTGGCGGAGGACGAGCCCGGCTTCCGGTACGCCAACCTCGCCGTCCGCGGGCGCCGGCTCGACCAGATCGTGCCCGAGCAGGTCCCGGCCGCGGCCCGCCTCGAACCCGACCTGGTCGCGCTCTTCGGCGGCGGCAACGACGTCATGAGCCGCGGCTGGGACGCGCGCACGGTCGCCCGCCGCGTCGACGCCGCCATCCGGGCCTGCACCGAAATCTCGCCCGTCGTCGTCACGTTCACGCTCAGCGACGTCTCCCGCCGGATGCCGCTGGGCAGCCGGATGCGGCCGCGGATCATCGCGCTGAACGAGGCCATCCGCGAAGCGGCCGTCAGCTACGGGGCCCGGCTGATCGACCTGTGGCCGGACCAGGCCGTCACCGATTCGCGCTACTTCGGCGCCGACCGGCTGCACCTGTCCGCCCACGGCCACCGCCGGCTCGCCGCCTACGTCCTCGCCCGGCTCGGCGTCGGCCACGACCCGGCCTGGCTCGCGCCGCTGCCCGGCACCGCCGCCCCCGGCAGCCGGCGCGCCGACCTGCAGTGGCTGCTCCGGGAGGTCCTGCCGGTCGCGGTGACGCGCACACGCAACCGGCTGATCGGACGCCAGCCCGGTGACGGCTTCTTCCCGAAGCGCCCGGACCTGCTCCCGATGACCTTGGACGAGGCGTGGGCACCCGGCAACGCCTGATCGCGACGGCGTCGGAGCTGCTCGCGGACGAAGGCGTCGGCGCGGTCACCCTGCGCGGGATCGCCAAGGCGGCCGGGGTTTCGCACGGCGCGCCCTTGCGGCACTTCTCGGGCCGCGCCGAGCTGCTGTCCGCCGTCGCGACCCGCGGGTACGAAGACCTGCTCGCCCGCCGGGAGACGCTGCCGGAAACCTCCCCGCGGGAGCGGCTCACCGCGGCCTGCCACAGCTACCTCGATTTCGCGCTGACCAACCCGGCGATGTTCGAGCTGATGTTCCGCCGCGATCTGGTCGACCCGGACGACCCGGCCCTCTCGGCCGCGGCGAGCGCGGTGTTCGACACCTTCGCCGTGCTGGTGGCGGCGGTGCCGACGCGGGTCGCGCGGTCCGGCGCCGACCTGCGGCTGGTCGCCGCGTCGCTGTGGGCCGCCCTGCACGGCCTCGCCCAGCTGTGGCTGTGGGGCGGCCTGGCCGGGGCGAGTTTCGCGCCGTCACCCGAAGCGGCGCTGGCCGTCACGCTCGACGCGTACCTCGACACGCCGACCCGATCCCCGAGCCCGAACACCTGATCGAATACCCTCTGGGCATGACCGAGTCAGACCCGCAGCTCGAGCGCATCCGCAAGCTGCTGGCCAAGGCCGAAGACCCGGCGGTCACCGAGGCGGAAGCCGAGGCGTACAACCAGAAGGCCGCCGAACTCGTCGCGCGGTACGGCATCGACCAGGCGATGCTCGCCGCGTCCGGTGCGGGCACCGACGAGATCGGCACCCTGAAGATCCCGATGGACGACCCGTACAGCCGCGACAAGGCGAGCCTGCTGACGTCGGTCGCGTACCCGCTGCGGTGCCGGACCCTGCTGCACCGCCTCGGCCAGAAGGTCGAGAGCGTCACGGTGTTCGGGTTCCGGTCCGACCTCGGCCGGGTGGAACTGCTGTTCACCAGCCTGCTGCTGCAGGCGAGCACGCAGCTGAACCGGGTCCGGCCGGGCGGGTTCTTCCCCGGCGAATCCCTGGCCGCGTACCGGCGCACCTGGCTGCACGGCTTCGCCCGCGCGGTCCACGAACGGCTTTCCCGCGCCGAGCAGGAAGCCGTCCGCACGGCGGTGCCGGGCGAGCGGTCGGCGGAACTGGTGGTCCGCGACCGCGCGCAGCTGGTCCAGCACGCGTTCGACACCGAGTACGGCGACCTGCGCGCCGCCTCGCCCCGGCGGTTGTCCGGCAGCGGCTACCTCGACGGCCACGACGCCGGCACCAAGGCCAACCTCGACCCGGCCACCCTGACGCGGCGCCGCAAAGCCCTGCGCTGAGCCACCCGGTGACCGTTGTTCGCCGGCGACGCTCACCCGTTCGGGCTCGGTTGGCTGTGGACAAGGTCCGCCGTGCGCGCTCGGACCGCCCGGAATTGTCGGTGCCTGCCGGTAGCGTGGAAGACGGGGGGCGCCCCCAAGGCGGGCCCCGTCGAATCGCGCCCGCCGCACGTGCGGCGGCAACCCCCGAGATGACCTCCGGGATCACCCCCATGGCGCCGCGCGGCATCACCTGCTAACTTTTGTTTGCATGTGGTCGACCGGCGACGAGCTCCTGCGGCAGCTGGGCGCCCTCGGCAACCCACACCGGCTGCGGATCATCGCGGCCCTGCACGCCGAACGCACCTACGTCAGCAAGCTGGCCCGCGACCTGCGGATCAGCCGCGCGCTGCTGCAGGTCCACCTGCGCAAGCTCGAAGCCGCGGGCCTGGTCACCGCCAGCTCCGAGGTCGGCGAAGACGGCAAGACGCTGCGGGTCTACCAGGTCACGCCGTTCTCCGCCGTGCTGACGCCGGAGGCGATCGCGGCCGCCGTGCCGACGCTCACCACACCGGAATCCGTCCAGGGGGACGGCGAGGAGGGACGGACATGAACTGGCACCAGTGGCAGGAAATCATCGGCGTGACCGGGGTTTTCGCCCTGTTCTCGATCGCGATCGTGCAGCTGGCCTCGACCTGGCGCGCCAAGGCGAAGCTGGCGCGCGAACACGAATACCGCTCGCTGGCCGAGAAAGCCGTCCGGACGCAGGAAGAGACCGAGCGGCAGCTGCGGGACGTCCAGGACCGGCTGCGGTCCATCGAACGCGTGCTCAAGGAGGTCGACTGAGCCGATTGACCTGAGGCCCTGGGCCGCCGAGCGGCAACTCGGCGACCCAGGAAGAAGAAGCACCCACTCGCCCGAGGGCGAGCTCTCATCGGATCACTCCTTCAAGGCAAGGACCTTAGTTCATGCTGCCTGCAGGCACCCCGGCTCACCGGCGGAGACCGGTGGTCGAAACCGTCACGCACTGGTCGCTGCGGCACCGCGCCGCCGCGATCCTCGGCTGGCTGGCGCTCGTCGCGCTGGCGTGGGCCGTCGGCACGTTCGTCCCCGGCACCGACGCGCGGTCGAGCCCCGCCGGCGACGCCGGCACCGGCCAAGCCGTCCTCGACCGCCAGCCCACCCGCGAACCCTTCTTCGAAAACGTCCTCGTCCAGCCCCGGTCCCCCGCGGCCGAGGCCGACCTCGTGACCGCGTTGACGACGTCGGGCGCGGCCGCGGACCTCCGCTCCGAGGTCTCCGCCGACGGCCGGTCGGAACTGGTCACCTTCCGGATCACCGGCAGGGGCACCGAAATCCGGGCCAACCTGGCGACGGCGACCGCGGTCGTGGACAGCGTCGCCGCCCGGCACGCGGACGTCCGGCTGGCCCAGGCCGGCGACCTCAGCGTGTCCGGCGCGGTCGACAAGAGCATCAAGGAGGACATCGGGCGGTCGGAGGCCCGCTCACTGCCGATCACCGTGCTGATCCTGCTCGTCGTGTTCGGCTCGCTGGTCGCGGCGGCGGTCCCGGTGCTGCTGGCGGGGACCACGGTGCTCGCGACGTTCGGCTTTCTGTCCGCTGTGGACAACTGGATCCCGGTCAACAGCGCGACTTCGGCGATCACCTTGCTGATCGGGATGGCCGTCGGCGTCGACTACTCGCTGTTCTTCCTGCGCCGGGTCCGGGAGGAACGCGAACACGGCGTCGACGAGTCGATCCGCGTCGCGGCGCGGACGTCGGGGCACGTGATCGTCGTGTCGGGGCTGACCGTCGTGCTGTGCGTGACCGGCCTGCTGTTCACCGGCCTCGACAACCTCCAGGGCCTGACCGTCGGCACGATCCTCGTCGTCGGCCTGGCCGTGCTGGCCGCGGTGACCGTCCTGCCCGCGACGCTTTCCCTGCTCGGTGCCCGCATCGACCGCGGCCGGATCCCGTGGCCGGGGCGTCGGAAGACGCGCTCCCGGTTCTGGGCCGCCGTGACCGACGTCGTCACCCGGCGGCCCGCCGTCTGGAGCGGGCTCGCCACCGCCCTGCTCGTGCTGCTCACCTTGCCCGCGCTGGGCATGCGGCTGCAGGACCCGGCGCCGACCGAGAGCCTGCCGCGCAGCATCCCGGTGATCGACGCGGCCGTGCGCGTCCAGGACGCGTTTCCCGGCGTCACGATGCCGGCGCACGTCGTCCTCTGGAACACCCGCGGCGGCCCGGTCGACACGCCCGCGCTGCGCCGGGCGATCGACGAACTGACCGCGGAAGTGCCGCGACCGGCCGTGGTCGTCCCGGTGGACCAGGCGCTCGTCGTCCGGGTCCCACTCGGCGGCACCGGCAACGACGAAGCGGCGAGCCGCACGCTCACGACGTTGCGGGAAACCCTGCTGCCGCAAACGGTCGGGCGGATCGACGGGATCGGCTACGCGGTCGCGGGCCGGACCGCCGAAGCGCACGACTTCACCACGCAGGTGCTCGACCGGGCACCGTACGTCTTCGGGTTCATCCTGCTGCTCGCGTTCGTGCTGCTGCTCGTGGTCTTCCGGTCGGTGGCGGTGCCGGTCGTGTCGATCGTGCTCAACCTGCTGTCGGCCGGCGCGGCCTACGGCGTGCTCACCCTCGTGTTCCAGGACGGCTTTCTCGCGCCACTGCTCGGTTTCACGCCCTACGGCGGGGTGCTCGGCTGGCTGCCGATGTTCCTCTTCGTGCTGCTGTTCGGGCTCAGCACCGACTACCACGTGTTCATCCTCAGCCGGATCCGCGAGCGGCGGCTCTCCGGCGCCCCGGCGCGGCAGGCGATCGTCGAGGGCACGGCGAGCAGTTCCGGGGTGGTGACGAGCGCCGCGCTGATCATGACCGGGGTGTTCAGCGTCTTCCTCAGCCTGGCCGCGATCGAGTACAAGATGCTCGGCCTCGGCATGGCGTTCGCGATCCTGCTCGACGCGACGATCGTCCGCGGTGTGCTCCTGCCCGCCGCGCTCACCTTGTTCGGCGACCGGCTGTGGCGCGGTCAAGCTGTAGAAAGCCTTAAAGATCCGTCCAGAACTCTTCACTTGTCCTGACGAATCTTCTTCGGCACCGTTGCTCTCATGAACGGTGGACGGGGCGCCTCGGTGCGCATAGCGGTCTTGGCCCTGCTGTGGGGCTCGGGCTTCCTCTGGATCAAGCTGGCGCTGACCGGGCTGAGCCCCGTCCACCTCACCCTCGTCCGCTGCGCCCTCGGGGCGCTGACGCTGCTGGCCATGGCGTTCGCGGCCCGGCAGCGGCTGCCGCGGGACGGCCGGACCTGGGCGCGCCTGATCGTCGCCGCGTTCTTCTGCAACGCCTTGCCCTTCGCGCTGTTCGGCATCGGGGAACGGACCGTCGACTCCGGCGTCGCCGGTGTCATGAACGCCACCACCCCGCTGTGGTCGCTCCTGATCGGCGTCGCGCTCGGGACGGAACGGCGGCTCAACCCCGCGCGGCTGCTCGGGCTGGGCCTCGGCTTCGCCGGCATCGTGGTGATCTTCGCGCCGTGGCACCAGTCGGGACTGCTGAGCACCGGCGCGCTGGCCCTGCTCGGCGCCGGCCTCAGCTACGCGGTCGCGTTCGCTTACATGGCCCGGAAACTGCCGCCGGACGGCGCTCCGCTCGCCCTCTCGGCCGCGCAGCTGATGACCGCCACCGCGCTGACCGCGCTCGCGCTGCCGGTCTCGTCCACGGCACCGCACCTGACGCTCACCGCCGTCGTCGCCGTGACGATCCTGGGCGTCTTCGGGACCGGGATCACCTTCTACCTCAACTACCGGCTCATCGCGGACGAAGGCCCGACCGCCGCGGCGACGGTCGGCTACCTGCTGCCCGTGGTGTCGGTCGCGCTCGGGGCGCTGTTCCTCGGCGAACCGCTGACCCCGCGGGTGGTCGGCGGCATGGCGGTCGTGCTGGTCGCCGTCGGCCTGACGCGGTGGCAGCCTCAGGTGCCGGCGAACTGCCCGGCCAGCTCGGCCGGCGGCCTGGCCACGCCGAAGTAGTCGCCGGTCGCCAGCTCCGCACCGGCCGCGCGCCACCACTTCGCCTGGTCCTCGGTGTGGACCCCGTCGACGACGAGCGTCGCGCCGACCTGCCGGACCAGCGGCACCAGGGCGCTGAGGAACGTCGAGTCCGACCACGCCTGCCACTCCACGAGCCGCTGGTCGACACGCACGATGTCGACCGGCAGGTCCTCGATCGCCCGCAGGTCGTCGGGCCCCAGCCCGAACTCGTCGAGCATGACGCGCACGCCGAGGTCGGCCAGCGCGGTGACGTTCTCGATGACGCCGGTCACCGGGAGCGCCCCGGCCGGAACGCCGAGCATCAGCTGCCCGGGCGGCAGGCCGGTGTCCCGCAGCAGCCGCGTCACGCGGGTGCCGAGCGCGTCGTCCGACACCTGGTGCCCGGTCAGCCCGGCGAGCATCGGGAGGCCGAAGCCCGCGCGCTGCCGCCACCATTCGCCCTGGCGGCCGGCCGCGCGCACCAGCCAGTCGCCGAGCGGCAGGATGAGCCCGGTCGACTCGGCGAGCTCCACGCAACACTCGTGCGAAAGGGCCGTGTCGTCCGGCCGGTCCCAGTGCAGGCGGGCTTCGACGCCGGCGGCTTCGCCGTCCGCCAGCCGCGCCATCGGCCGGTACCGCACGCCGATCTCGCCGTGTTCCCAGGCGCCGGCCATGCCGACGGCCACCGCCTGCGTCCGCCGGTCGTGGGCGTCGGCCTCGCGGTCGAACATCTTCCACTGGCCGCGCCGCCGCTCCTTGGCGCGCCGCAGCGTCTGGTCCGCCTGGCGCAGCAGCTCGAGCGGATCGATGCCCTTCGCCGGCCGGTGCACCACGCCGGCGCTGGCCGACAGCGCGAGCCCGTGGCCGTCGACGAAGAACGGCTCGGCGAGCTCGTCGTTGATCGCGCGCACGATGGTGTCGATGTCGGGCGTGGATTCCGTGTTCTCGACCAGGATGCCGAACTCGTCGCTGTGGAACCGCGCGATCATGGCGTTCTCGCGGGCCATCACCGCCTTGAGCCGCTGCGCGAAGTGCACCAGCAGCTGCTCGCCGACCCGGCGGCCGAGGCTGTTGCAGACCATCCCGAAGGCGTCGAGGTCGACGTGGAACAGGGTGACACCGTACGCCGGGTCCGCGCGCCGCAGCGCCGTCTCGAGGTGGGTGCCGAAGTACTGGCGGTTCGGCAGGCCGGTGAGAACGTCGTGCAGCGCCTGGCGGCTCAGCTCCCCCTGCAGCAGCATCAGCTCGGTGCCGTCCTCGATCACGACGACGAAGTGGGAGGGCCGGTCTTCGGCGTCGCGCAGCAGCGAGGCGGTGAGCGAGATGCGGACGACATCGCCGTCTCGGCGCAGCAGCCGCTCCGACTGCCGGATCCGCTCCTTGCCGCCGTCCAGCAGGCCCGTCATCGCGTCGCGGAGGACCTCGACGGACTCGGGGTGGACGACGTCGTACAGCACCGAGCCGGCCAGCTCGCCCGCCGGGTGCCCCAGCATCTCGGCCAGCGCGGCGTTCGCCCGCACGATCCGGCCGTCGAGCGCGACGACGGCGATGCCGCTCGCCGACGACGTCACCACCTCTTCGAAACGGGCTTCGCTCTGCCGGAGGTTCCACTGGGCGTCCCGCACCGCTTTGAGCAGCGACAGGTGCATGATCTCCTGCTGGTCGAGGACGCTGCGCTCGTGCGCGAGCAGGAAGCCGCACGACAGCGCGCCCAGCGCCGCCACGATCCGGTCGGCGGCGCCGTCCACCGCCTGGAGCTCGGGCAGCGCGGGCAGGCCCTTCCCGAGCACGTCGAGCGTGCACCGCAGCCCGGGCTCGCCGACGTAGCCGAGCGCGACCAGCCGCGCCCCGATCCGCTCGGCGGGCGCCGGGTCCGGGGACCCGCTGCGCAGGGCGTCGCAAAGCGTGCCCAGCAGGCCGAGGAGCTCGACGTCGAGCTCCTCCCGGCTCAGCGACACGACGGTCACGCCGCTGAGCAGGTACGCCCATTTCCGGGCGAGCCGGGTCCGCCCGCGGTCGGCGCCGGGTGCGGCGGGCTGGTCCGGCTGGGGTTCGATCATCGGCATGGGAGACGTCCGCATCAGTTCTCGCGGCCGATTCCGGCGGAAAGCGCGGAAACCGCGACGCAGAAGCCGTGCGCCCGTACGGTGCCCGGTAGGGAGATATCGACACCCGGTGGATACCATTCCGGTGATCGTGTCACGGAGAACACCTTCTCAGTCTGATCGGACCGGAAAGAGCTTAGCGATTCCCCGCGGTTCGGCTACTGGGCCATCCGCGTGAGCCCACACCACCCGATCGGGCACTGTCCGGTTCGACCGGGCAGGCTTACCGTGAGCCGTCTCCTTGCGAAATCCGCACAATAGCGTAACCACGACGGCGCAACGAGGAGTACGCATGAGCGTCCCGGTCGCCCCGGGCCGGTGGCCATTTCTCGGGCACACTCCGGCACTCCTGCGGCAACGCTTCGCATTCACCGACACATTGCCCGGACACGGCGAGATCGTCAAACTTTATCTCGGCCCGGCACCCGTCTACTTCGTCGCGAGTCCGCGATTGGCGCACGAAGTGCTGGTCAACGAGGGGCCGAAGTTCCGCAAGGGCGCGATGTTCGACAAGTTTCGGCCGTTCGTCGGAAATGGCTTGGTGCTTTCGAACGGTGACTTCCACCTGCGGCAGCGCCGGCTGATGCAACCGGCGTTCCACCGCGACCGCCTGGCCGCGTACGCGGAGATCATGCGGCGCGCGGCGGCGGACCTGAGCGGCTCGTGGCGGGCCGGCGAGGTGCGCCCGATCGACGACGACATGCAAAGCCTCGCGGTGACGATCGTCGGCGAAGCGCTGTTTTCCACCGAGCTGGGAAAAGCGGCGATCGCCGAGGCCCGCCGGTCGATTTACGTGATCATCCAGCAGGGGATGATTCGCGCGTTGTCGCCCAAGTTCGTCGAAAAGCTCCCGGTGCCCGGCAACCGGCGCTTCGACGAGGCGATCGCCCGGATGCAGGGAATCGTCATGGAGGTGATCCGCGACTGGCGGCGCGAGGGCACCGACCGCGGCGACCTGCTTTCGACGTTGCTGCTGGCCGGCATGACCGACGAGCAGGCGCGCGACGAGGTGCTCACCCTGCTCACCGCCGGCATCGAGACGACGGCGCTGGCGCTGGCCTGGACGTTCCACGAGCTCGGCAGGCACCCGGACGTCGAGGCCCGGGTGCACGCCGAACTCGACGAGGTGCTGGGCGGCGACCCGGTCACGGTGGACACCCTGCCCCGGCTGACCTACGTCCGGCAGGTCGTCGACGAGGTGCTGCGGCAGTACCCGCTGTGGATGCTGATGCGCCGCACCCTCACCGAAGTCGACCTCGGCGGCGTCCGCCTGCCCGAGGGGGCAGAGGTGATCGTCAGCCCGCACGCGCTCCACCACGACCCCACGTCGTTCGCCGACCCGGACCGCTTCGACCCGGACCGCTGGGCCCCGGAACGGGCGGCCGCGATCCCGAAGGGCGCGTTCGTGCCGTTCGGCGCGGGCACCCGCCAGTGCATCGGCAACCGCTTCGCCCAGAACGAAATCGTCATCACGCTGGCCACGGTGGCCGCGCGCTGGCGGCTGGTCCCGGTGCCGGGCAAGCCGGTCCGCGTCAAGTTCACCTCCGCCGCGTACCCGGAGAGCCTGCCGATGACGGTGGTGCCCCGCTAGGACGTGGGCGGCGGTGGCGGGAGCACCGCCAGGTGAACTGGCGCAACGTGGTCGAACGCTGCTTCAACCGGCTCAAGCAGCTCCGTGACCTGGCATCGTTCCCCGGCTCCGATGACTTACAGGACAGCTCCTGGCCGCCGGGCCAGATCGTTGACAGTTCCGGGACAGTTGACGGCGATCCGCGCCGGTCCGCCCGCCCGCGTAATACAAACGGACCCCAGGCACGAGACCACCGGGAGTGCGCATGCGGGTCGTGGCGGTCATGAACTACAAGGGCGGCGTGGGAAAGACGACGCTGACGGCGAACCTCGGCGCGGTGGCCGCGAGCCGCGGCCTGCGGGTCCTGCTGCTCGATCTCGATCCGCAGACCAACCTGACGTTCTCGTTCTTCTCCATCGACGACTGGCACGAGCGGCTGGCGGACAAACGCACGATCAGACAGTGGTACGGCGCCGAAATGCCCGGCCGGGACGTCCCGCTGCCCGAGCTCGTCGTGTCGCCGGAACGGGTGAACAAGGTTCTCGACGGCACGGGCGGGCGGCTCGACCTGATCTCCTCCCACCTCGGCCTGATCGACATCGACCTCGAACTCGCCGCCCTGCTCGGCGGGACGACCACCCTCGACGGGTCGAAACGGCGGTTCCTGGACCTGCACGGCTGCCTGCGGCAGGCGCTGCGGGACAGCTTCTTCGCCGGCTACGACCTGGTTCTCATCGACTGCGCCCCGAACTTCGGCCTGGTCACGAAGACGGCGATCGTCGCGAGCGAGCAGATCCTCGTCCCGGCCAAGGCGGACTACCTGTCCACCCTGGGCTTGGACTACCTGGGCGGCAACTGCGCCGGCCTGGTGCAGCAGTTCAACGACTTCGTCCACCACAAGGGCGGCGACCGGGAACACGAGCCGATCGACCCCGGTTTCCTCGGCGTGGTGTTCACCATGGTGCAGATCTACTCCCAGCAGGTGACAGCCGCCCAGCAGGGCTACATCCAGGAAGTGCTGGTGAACTCCCAGGTTCCGGTGCTCAAGAGCTACGTTCGCAACAGCCCGCGCCATTTCGGGGACGCGGGCGAGAACGGCGTACCGGCCATGCTGCGCGCGACCGGCCGCGACGAAGTCGTTCGGGAGTTCGACGAACTCGCCGACGAGGTCCTCGGCGCCCTTTCGCTGTCCGGTGATCGCCGGTGACCGACCTGAAGAAGTTCGCCGCGTTGCAGGCGCGGGTGTACGAGTTCCTTTCCCAGCAGGACGAGGCGACGCTGGAAGCGATCCTCGGCGGAACGGCCCAGCTGGCGGTGGCCGGCGCGGCCCCGCCTCCCCGGGCGCCGGAGGACCTGTCGGTCCTGACGGTGAAAGAACTGCACACGCTGGCCAGGAACCGCCGCTTGCGCGGGTACAGCAAGCTCACCCGCGCCAAGCTCATCGAGCTGCTCACCGGCCGCGGCTCCGACGTACCCGCGGCCGAGCCGGCACCAGCCGAACCACGGCGGGTCCCCAGTCCGCCGCCGGCCGTCGCCAGACCCGACGTCGACGCGGCCGCCATCGCCACCCACCTGCGCGAAACCGAAACCGAAGAGGAAGGCGCGGCTTACCTGGACGCACACAACCTCGACCGGGAGAGCCTGCTCGCCGTCGCCACCGAACTGCAGCTCACGCGGGTCGAGCGGCTCAGCCGGGCGGAACTGAAGCGGCGGGTGCTCAAGCAGGCCATCGGGGCCCGGCGCAAGTTCGCCGGGCTGCGGAAGTGGTGACCGGCGACGGCCGGTCGATGCACCTGATCGACGGCCGCCGCGTCACGGTGCCGGACCTGCTGGAGGCCGGCCTGCTCAAAGCCGGGGCGAAGCTGGAGTTCAAGCGCAAGCGCATCGGCGCGACCTTCGACGCGACGGTCACCGGCACGGGCCGGATCCGGCTCGAACCCGACGGCGAGGAGTTCCGGTCGCCCTCGCGCGCGGCGATGGTGGCCGCCGGGATGCGCGCGGTCGACGGCTGGCGAGCCTGGGTGGTGGTGGCCGAGAAGCGGCTGCTGGATTCGGTGCGCCAGGAGTTCCTCGACCGGGCGATCTCGGCCGCCGACCGGGAGGCCGGGGACCAACGCGTCCACGAGCGCTTGCGGCAGGCCCGCACCCGCGCCGACCAGGGCGATCCCGAGCGCATCACGGTCCGCGAGCTGCTGAAGCTCTGGGGCGTGACCGACCGCGGCGACCAGGTCGGCCGGATCGAAGCGGGCCTGGCCAACCACGGGCTGGTCACGTCGCCCGGCTTCCGCGCGGTCACGCTCGACACCGTCGTCTCCCTGACGACACCGCCGGACGAGCCCGAGGGGCCGGCGATACCCGACGTCCTCCCGGCCACCGAAGACGACGAGGGCGGCGGCGACCTGGACGTCCGCCTGACGGTCGGCAACCTGACCCCTCTCGAAGGAGTGACGTTCGTCGGACCCAACGGCTCGCTCCACGAGGCGATCACCGAGATGCTCCTCAACGACTTCTCCCAGCTCGCCGTGCTGAGCGGCCCGCGCAACGTCCGCGGCGCGGTGACGTGGCGGTCGATCGCCCAGGCGATGCACCGGAAATCCGGCGCGGGAGTCGCCGACGCGCTCGTCCGCGCCGAGGTCGTCGCCTACGACCGCGACCTCTTCGACGTCCTGCCGACCCTGCAGCAGCGGGAGTTCGTGCTGGTGACGGACGAAAGCAAAGCGGTGAAGGGCATCGTCACGACCGCGGACGTGGCGCGGCGCTACGGCGAGATGGCCACCCCGTTCTTCCAGCTGGGCGAGCTGGACCAGACACTCCGCTGGATCCTGCGCGGCGCCCTGGACCTCTCGACCGTTCAGCCCCTGTGCGGCCGGGACGTACAGAGCTTCGACCAGCTGACCTTCGGCGACTACCAGCGCATCCTGGAGAACAAGGACGTCTGGGACCGGCTCGGCTGGCCACTCGACCGGGCGCGGTTCATCTCCCGCCTGGCGAAGATCCGGCACATCCGCAACAGCGTGATGCACTTCCACCCGGACCCGCTCTCCGAGGACGCCGTCGAGAAGCTGCGGAACTTCAACATCCTCCTGCACCGCTACCGCGACCCGACCTAGGACGCACCCGCCTCGATCACCGCGAGGTCGCTCAGATGGATGCGGCACCGTGTTCGACGGCCGTCAGGCCGCGTAAAGCGCCCCGACCGCGGCCAGCACCGACGTCGAATACGCCGGGTCGTAGACGTGCTGTCCGACGTTCACCGCGCCGTTGCCGCGGCTGAACGTCCACCCGCCCGTGGCTTCGAAACCGGGATCGGCCACGTGACAACCGGTCAGCGAAACGTCGTCGAAGCGCGCCACGACCTCGTAGTCGGCCACGGCCTTCGCCTCGTACAGCCGCAACGTCAAGGTCGCCGATCCGCCGGTCAGCCGGGGGGTCAGGTCGATCGGGGCCGAGGTGTACCAGTCCGTGCCCTCGGTGGCGACATCGCGCTGCCAGACCTGCGTTCCGCCGACCTGGGCCTGCTTGACGTGGTACCCGGCCGGGCTGCTGCCGGCCCGGTCGTCGCTGTGCCACAGCACCATCCGGCACGAAGCCGAGCCTTCGTCCAGCCGGACGGTCGTGCTCGCCGCGGCGAAGTCGCCCGCCTTCGTGGCCGTGTCCGGGTGCACCGTGAAGACGAGGCCGCCGTTGCCGGTGTGCGCGAACGATTTGTCCGACTTCTGCGGGCGGCCCGGCGTGAGCGGCAGTGCGTACTGGATGACCCCGGCGATCTTGCCCGCGGCCGTGTACTGCATTCCGACGGCGGTCACCGCCCGCACGTAAGCGACGTCCGGAGCGACCGTGGTGGCCGACAGGGTCGATGCGTACACCATCAGGATCAGCTTGCGGTTCTTCGCGGCCAGCCGGGTGATGAGCGTGTCCAGCTGGGTGCTCAGGCTGCCGGTCCACAGCGTGTTGCGGTGCGGGTCGTCCCGGAACGGCACGATCACGCTGTCGATGGTTCCGCCGTAGGTGTCCACGAACGAAGTTGTGACGGCGTCCGAATAGACCACCGGGTAGAACTCCAGGCCCGGCTGCACCGCGCGGCCGGCGTCGCGGATCTGCTTGGTGTAGGCCGCCGTGAAGAACGGCAGGTTGTGGTTGAAGTCGTCGATGGCCCAAGCCTTGAGCACCGGATAGCGCAGGGACAGCGCACCGATGGCCCTTGCCCAGGCGGTGTAGTCCTTCTTGTGGGGCAGGTACTCCGCGCAGCTCGTCCCGCCGGGGCACTCGGTCGGCGGCACGAGGTAGGTCCACACGGTCAGCCCGGCCGTCTGCGCCTCGGGGAGGAACGCCTCGAGCTCGTGCCAGTCGGTCTCGTTCTGGACGAGGAAGGCGTAGGTGTTGGCGTTCATCGCCCGCAGCCGGTCGATCGTGGCGGCGGCGTCGACGTGGCCGTCGGTCCGCACGGGGTTCGCGTAGCTCGCGCGCACTCCCGGCGCGGGTGCCGCGTCCGCCGTCGCCGGGAGCAGCACCGCGCACAGGGCGGCGATCAGGGTGAAGAGACCCGTTCTCAACATGCGCCGGATGATCCGGTGGAGGCGTACAGAGGACGTACAAACCACGGCTCAGCCGAGCCGCCGCCGCAGGGTGGCGAGCGCGGCATCGAGCTCGGCCGACGACTCCTCGAGCACGAAGTCCGCGTCCAGCATCAGCAGGTTGAGCGCCAGTGCCCCGGGCGACTCGCCCGTCGCGTGCACCCGGCAGCGTTCCTCGTCCACCCATTCGACGGGCACGGCCGAGGGCACCCTGGCGACGATCTCCGCGGCCGGTGCGTCGACCAGGACGACGGCGCGGTGGCGGGCGAAGACGGCGTCGATGCCGTGGACCACGTCGGCCGCGGAAGGCGCCTCGCGCGGGACGAACCTCGCCCCTTCCGGCCGTTTCACCGTCATCCGGTCGAGCCGGAAGTGCCGCCAGCCGTCGCGGGCGGGGTCGAAGGCGACGAGGTACCACCGCCGCCCCACCTGGACGACGCGGTGCGGCTCCACCTCGCGGCGAGCCTCCTGGTAGTCGAACCGGACGCGGCGGTGGTCCCGGCAGGCACCGACGAGGAAGATCAGCAGGTCGGGGTCGACGCCGCCGGGTTTCGGCACGGCCTCCGTGTACCGGCGCATCGCCGCGGCCCGCCCCCGCAGCCGCCGCGGCAGCACCTGCTCGAGCTTCACCAGGGCGGTCCCGGCGGCTTCACCGAGCTCGGTGGCCGTCCGCAACGCGAGGAGGACGGCCACGGCCTCGTCGTCGTCGAGCTGCAGCGGCGGCAGGGACGTCCCGGCCCGCAGCCGGTACCCGCCGGCCACCCCGGGGATCGCTTCGACGGGATAGCCGAGCTCACGCAGCTTCCCGACGTCGTAGCGCACGGTCCGGGGGCTGACCCCGAGCCGCTCGGCCAGGTCCGCGCCGGTCCACGACGGGCGGGTCTGCATCAGGGCCAGCAGCGCCAGCAGGCGGGACGACGGATTCGGCACGAGCCCATCCTGCCCGCAATCACGGCAAGGATCTTGCCGCAATACGCGCCACCCTCGACGGCATGACCACACCCAAGACCGTCCTCGTCACCGGCGCCACCGGCACCGTCGGCCGCCACCTCGTCCGCGAGCTGCTCGCGGGCGGGCACCGGGTGCGGGCGCTGACCCGCTCGCCCGGAACGGCCAACCTGCCCGCGGAGGTGGAGCTGGTCGCCGGCGACCTGGCCGCGCCGCCGGAAGGCCTGTTCGACGGTGTCGACAGCGTGTTCGTCTTCCCGGCCGCGGACGTGGCCAGCTTCGTCAAGGCAGGCGACGCGCACCTGGTGCTGCTCTCCTCGCTCGCCGCCGCCCTCGAACACGAGCGTGACCACGGGTCGGCCAGCCAGGTGCACCACTCCGCGATCGAAGACGCCGTCCGCGACAGCGGCGCGAGCTGGACGATCCTGCGACCCGGCACCTTTGCCGTCAACCTGCTGTCCTGGGCCCAGCCGATCCGCCACACCGGCGGGGTCCGCGGGCCGTACCCGACGTCCGCGCAGGCCCCGATCCACGAGACCGACATCGCCGCCGTCGCCGCCGTGGCGCTGACCGAACCCGGCCACGAGGGCAAGGTGTACGCCCTGACCGGCCCGCAGGCGCTGACCCGCGTCGAGCAGCTCGACGCGATCGGCGCGGCCATCGGCCGTGAGCTGCGCTTCACCGAGACCACGCCCGACGAGTTCCGCGCCGAAATGCGCTCCTACGGCGTCGGCGACGACATCGTCGCGATGCTCCTGGACTACTGGTCGGACACGGTCGAAACGCCCGACGTGGTGCGCCCGGCGGTGCGGGAGGTGACCGGCCGGCCCGCCCGCACCCTCGCGCAATGGGCGCGTGACCACGCGGCGGACTTCGCGTGGTCACCGCATCCTCGGGTCCTGCGACGGATCGGCGTACATCGGCGGGCACCCGCACTCGACCGCCTCCGGGCGCAGTTCGTAGTGCCACGGTTCGTTGCGGTAGATCTGGCACAGCCCGTACCGGGCCCCGTGTTCGGCGAGCCACTTGCGGGCCGCGGGCGGCCCGATGTCGACGGCCTGGCCGCGCACGTGCGCGGACTTGTCCGCCGTCGTCACCCAGCGGGCCGCGGCCGCTTCCGAGCCGTGCTTCGCGATCCCCTGACGCCGCAGCTGTTCCTGGTAGGCCCACGAGCGCCAGCCCCCGTTGACGACGAACGCCACCCCGTCGGCCGCGGCGTCCGCCGCGGCCCGGCGCAGGGCGTCGAGCAGGTCGGGATCGAGGTTGGCCACGGCGGGGGACTCGTCGTCGAAAACCGGCAGGCCGTCCGGCACGGCGCCGTGTCCCCGGCCGAGGGGCGTGCGTTGACTGGAGGTCATGCCGCCCGAGTCAAGGCGGCGCGGTGTTGCCGTCGCGTACGCGCTTTCCGATATGCGGCCGATAGGCGCCCGCTCGTAGCATCGGCGGAGTGCGTGTCTTGATCGTCGAGGACGAGCCCTATCTGGCCGACGCCATCCGCGACGGCCTCCGGCTGGAGGCCATCGCCGCGGACACCGCCGGCGACGGCGACACCGCGCTGGAACTGCTGAGCGTCAACACCTACGACATCGCCGTCCTCGACCGCGACATCCCCGGCCCGTCCGGGGACGAGATCGCCCGGCACATCGTCGCCTCCGGCAGCGGGATGCCGATCCTCATGCTCACCGCCGCCGACCGGCTCGACGACAAGGCCACCGGCTTCGGGCTCGGCGCGGACGACTACCTCACGAAGCCGTTCGAACTCCGGGAACTCGTGCTCCGGCTCCGTGCCCTCGACCGGCGGCGCGCGCACAACCGGCCGCCGGTGCACGAAATCGCCGGCCTGCGCCTGGACCCGTTCCGCCGTGAGGTCTACCGCGACGGCCGGTACGTGGCCCTGACCCGGAAGCAGTTCGCCGTGCTCGAGGTCCTCGTCGCGGCGGGCGGCGGCGTGATCAGCGCCGAGGAGCTGCTGGAACGGGCTTGGGACGAGAACGCGGACCCGTTCACCAACGCCGTGCGCATCACGGTTTCGGTGCTGCGCAAGCGGCTCGGCGAACCCGGGATCATCGAGACCGTGCCCGGTGTCGGCTACCGGATCGACACCGGGGAACCCCGCCGTGGATAGGGAACCCGGGCTGAGCGCCCGGCTCAAGCTGACCCTCAGCTACGCCGGGTTCGTCATGCTCGCGGGCCTGCTGCTGATGGGCGCCGTGCTGGCGTTCTACCTGTACTTCCTGCCCGACGGCTGGATCATCACCGAGGGCAACTTCTGGATCAACCGCTCGCGCTTGGTGCGCGCATTCGTCCCGTTCATGGTCGTCGTGATCGTCTTCCTGCTGGTCTTCGGGCTGCTGGGCGGCTGGGTCCTGGCCGGCCGGATGCTCGCCCCGCGGACGCGCATCACCGACGCCACGCGCGTCGCCGCGACCGGCTCGCTCTCCCACCGCATCCGCCTGCCGGGCCGCACCGACGAGTTCCGCGAACTCGCCGACGCCTTCGACACCATGCTCGCGCGGCTCGAAGCGCACGTCACCGAGCAGCGGAGGTTCGCCGCCAACGCGTCGCACGAGCTGCGCACCCCGCTGGCGATCACGCAGAGCCTCCTCGACGTCGCCCGCAACGACCCCGAGCGCACCACCGGCGAACTCGACGAACGCCTCCGCGTCGTCAACGCGCGCGCGATCGAACTCACCGAGGCCCTGCTGCTGCTCAGCCGCGCCGAGCAACGGGCGTTCAGCCGTGACCGCGTCGACCTGTCCCTGGTCGCGGAGGAAGCCGCCGAAACGCTCCTGCTCCTCGCCGAGAAGCGGGGAGTCACCATCGAGACGTCCGGCGAGGCCGCGGTCGCCCTCGGCTCACCGGCGCTCCTGCTGCAGCTGACGACGAACCTGGTGCACAACGCGATCGTCCACAACCTGCCCGAGGGAGGCGCGGTCCGGGTGACGACCGGCGTCGAGCCCGGCGCCGTGGTGCTCACCGTCGAGAACACCGGCGAACAGCTCGCGCCGTCCTTGGTCGCCACCCTCGCCGAGCCGTTCCAGCGCGGCACCGAGCGACTCCGCAGCGACCAGGCCGGGGTCGGTCTCGGCCTGGCCATCGTCAAGAGCATCACCCACGCCCACGACGGGACGCTCACCCTCGCCCCGCGGCAGGCGGGCGGCCTCCGCGTGACCGTCCGCCTGCCCGGTCACGCGATGGGGAAGTCGAAGTACGTGTCCGGGTAGGGTTCGTCCTTCAAGCCGTAGTGCCACCATTCGCGCTCGTACGCGGCGAACCCGCAATCCTCCATGATGGACCGGAGGTAGCGGCGGTTCCCCGCTTCGAGAGGCGAAATCCCCCGTGCGTCGTGGTGCGAGATGGGATCCATCAGGTCGTGGCCACCGCCCATGGCCGCGAGTTCGCCGGTGACCAGGTGGTAGAGGGTGAGATCGACGGTGCTTCCCCGGGTGTGCCCGGACTTGGCCGCGACGTACCCCTTGGCGAACATCGTGGCCCGGTCCATGTTCGGGTAGTGCCACAGCTTCGTCCGACCGTCCTCGGGCTCGTCCACCCAGCGCAGGAAGCGGTCCACGGCGCGTTGCGGCCGGTAGCCGTCCCACAGCAGCAGGCCGAAGCCGAGGGACGCGGCCTTCTCCTGCGCCTCCGCCAGTGCGGCGCACAAGGTCTTCGTGCCGACGATGCGGTTGGCGAGGTACCCGTCCACGGGCTTGCCGGTGAAGTTGTCCCAGGTGGCGTACTTGGCGTCCCAGCGGATGCCGGGCACCAGCTCGTCCACGAAGGCGAAGTCGTCGTTCACCGGGCCGTCCCGGCCACGATCCGGTCGATCAGCTCCGAGAGCGGCACGCCGGCGGCCGCCATCATCCGCGGGTAGCGGCTGTACGACGTCAGGCCGGGCAGGGTGTTGACCTCGTTGAGGACCACCGTGCCGTCGCCGGTGAGGAACATGTCCACCCGGGCCAGTCCCCCGCAGCCCAGCGCGCGGTAGATGGCCTTCGCCGTCTCCTGGACGCGTGCGCGGGTTTCGGCCGGGATGTCGGCGGGCACGATGAACGTCGAGTTCTCGGAGCCGCTTTCGGGCGATTCTTCCTGGTGGATCCGGAAGAAGCCGTGCGAGAGGGCGACCCGGTCCACCTCACCGGCGAACAGGTCCGCTCCGCTGCCCAGGATCGCGCAGCCGACTTCGCTCCCGGCGACGGCCTCCTCGATCAGCACCTTCGAGTCGTACTGCGCCGCGGTCGCGATAGCCGCGGCCAGCTCTTCTTCCTTGGTGACTTTGCTGACGCCGAACGACGAACCCGAACGGGCCGGTTTTACGAAGACGGGATAATCGAGCCCGTCGACGTCCTCGCCCGGCCGGACGGTCCGGAACTTCGGCGTGGCGATCCCCGCGCTCGCGACAACGACGTAAGCGAGCGATTTGTCCATGCACAGGGCGGAACTCTGGACGTCACAGCCGGCGTAGGGCAGGCCGGAAAGTTCGAGCAGGCCCTGGATCGCGCCGTCCTCGCCGAGCTTGCCGTGCAGCACGGGCAGCACCAGATCGAGCCCGATGGTCTCGTACTTCCCCTCGTCCAGGACGAGCAGGCCGGGAACACTCCGGTCCGGCGACAGGACGACCGTCTTTCCGTTCTCCCACCCGGCTTCCGGGCCGTCGCAGAGTTTCCAGGCGCCGTCCCTGGTGATCCCGATCCAGAACGGTTCGTACTTCCCCATGTCGAGGTGGCGCGCGACCTCCCCCGCGGATTTCACGGAAACGGGGTGCTCTTCGGAACAGCCCCCGAAGATGATGCCGAGCTTGAGCCTAGCCATGCCGTGTCCCTCTTTCGAATTCCAGGCAGTTGGTGATGGAGTTTTCGACGGTGTCGCGCAGCGCGCGATCCGTGTAGTAGGCGGTGTGCGGACTGACGAGCACGTTCGGCAGTTTCTGCAGCCGCACCAGCAGTTCGCTTTCGACGGGCCGCCCCCGCCAGTCGGCGTAGAAGACGCCTTCTTCTCCTTCGAGGACATCGAGTGCGGCCCCGCCCAGCCGGCCGGTTTCCAGCGCCTCGACCAGGGCTCCGGTATCGAGAAGCGGCCCTCGCCCGGTGTTGACGACGAACGCACCGGGCTTCATCAGCTCGAGCCGCCCCCGGTCCAGGAGGTGATGCGTTCCGGCGTCGAGTGGCGTGTGGAGGGTGACGATGTCGCTCGACCGCAGCAGTTCTTCGAGCGGCAGGTAGTCGACGTCCGCGTGCGGCCGGCTGTCGTACGCCACCACCCGGGAACCGAACCCGCGCAGCCGCCGGACGACCGCGGCGCCGATCCGTCCGGTCCCGATCACCCCGACGGTCAGATCGCGCAGTTCTTTTCCCCGCACGTCGTTCAACCGGTAGTCGTGCTCGTCGGCCCGCCGGATGACGGACTGGGCGTCCCGCGACAGCATCAACATGAGCATGAGCGTGTAGTCGGCCACGCTGTCCGGGGAATAGGCGACGTTCCCCACGGAAATGCCGACGCTGCGCGCGTAGCCGACATCGACGTGGTCGTAGCCGACGCTCCTCGTGGAGAGGTAGCGGACGCCGATCCGGCTGAGCGCCAGAAGAGTCCGGTCGTCGACCGGAGTCTTGTGGCCGACGCTGACACATCGGCAGCCGGCGGCGAGCCCGACGTTGGCCTCGCACAGGGCGGCGTCCGTAAGGGTCGGCGTCACCCCGAAGCGCGGCGCCATCTCCCGGAACAGCAGGGCCTCATCGGGTGCACACCCATAGATCGTCATCCCGAGTGCCGGTTCGCTCATGCCGACCAGTCAAGGGAAGACGGCGTTGCCGGAACGTATGCGCTTTTGGATACACCGAAGATAAGTTACCGTCTGGTAAGGAACACCGAGGGGGGATCATGGCCTGCCGCCGCTGGGCCGACGAGCAGGGTGCCGTCCACATGGAGACCCTCGACAACCCGCCCGGGCGTGGAATCGTCAGACGCTACTTGATTCTTCGGTCGAGCTCCGGGGCGGCGAAAAACGCCGAGGCCGTCTTCAGGACCTCATTTGCCCGCCGCAACTCACGCACCTCGCGTTCCAGCTCGGCGATCCGTGCCGCATCATTGCCGCGGTTGACGTCCCGGAACAACTGCAACCCGGTCGGTGAGTGGGGGCAGGCCACCGCCACTGTGCGAGAAACCCAGTCGATGCGCGGGTATAGCGTCAGGCCACCGCACTGCAGGAGATCGCTCGCTGCCCGGGCGGACTCGAAGAGGAACTCCGGCATCGGCCGCGGCCTTCGCGCAGCTCAACGGCCTCCTCCCGAGTCAGTCCGGGCCGGGTTCCGCCGGCGACAAACCCGGCGCGGGCCGTGGGGGGCCTGACCAAATTCAACTACTACTGTGGACTACGCTGCGGCGCGCGAGTAGTCGGCTCGCTTATACGCTAGGGTCACACCATCGAAGACCGGCAGCATGCTCAGGTCAACCCGGTCGTCATCGCAGAGTGCGGCGTTCAGCGCGCGGAGTGAGTCTGTCTCCTGGTCACTGATGTCGGGGCGCGCCACCTTGCCTGACCAGAGCACGTTGTCCAGCACAAGCAATCCGCCCGGCCGGAGTAATTCAAGGCATCGCTCGAAGTAGTCGGAATAGCTTTCCTTGTTGCAGTCGATGAACGCGAAGTCCACCGTGCCGGCGGCACCGTCGGCAAGCAGTGCGTCCAAGGTCTCGAGGGCGGGACGGATCTCCACCTGGATACGGTCGGCGACCCCGGCCCGTTCCCAGAACGGGCGGCCGATCTCGGGCCACTGCGCGTTGACGTCGCACGTGATGACGCGCCCGTGCGCGGGGACGGCGCGGGCCATGGCCAGCGTGCCATACCCGGTGAACGTCCCGACCTCGACGACGGTGGTGGCCCCCGTCAGCCGGACGAGGAAGCCGAGCAACTGCGCCTCCTCCGGTGGAGTCAACATGCCGTGCTCGAACGAGAGCCGCACGGTGGCCGCCCGCAGCTCACGCGCGATGTCGTCTTCGCGAAGGGAAACATCCCGCACATACTTCTGGATTCGATGGTCCAGTACCAAATTGCGGAGCACCCGGTTCCTCCTGATCTCGGCGATGGCGTGTTGCGAGTTCAGCTCGCGATGCCCAGTTCCAGTTGAGCGAGTTCACGGGGGGCGATGGTGGCCAGATAGATGTGCACTCCGGCATGCGTATGCAGGGTCGACATATCCCGCCAGATCCGCTCGAGCCGTTCGCCCGCACGTACGGCGCTGGTCCCGGCGGTGGGATACAGAATGTCGGACACCGTGTTCCACGTCATCCGTACGACCTCGCGGCTGATGATCGACATCCGGAGCTCCACCTCACGGGTGACATTCCCCCGCTCGGCTGTCTCATGCCATTGCCTCAGCACGTCCGTCATCGCCGCCCGTGCCGCCGCGATACGTCCAGCCGCTTCGCCGTAACGGAGCTGAAAATCCGGGTCTTCGGAACGCGGTCCGAACGGCGGATACGTGACCGGACGTTCCCGCGTCAACTCGGCGTAGACATCCAGCGCCGCGGTGGCCATGCCCACGGACAGCGCGCCGAGCTGGAAGGTGAACGGGGCCACCACGCTGCCGCCGTACAAGGTGTTGCGATGCAGCCGAAGCCCCGGCGTTCCCCCGACGACGGAGATCATTCCCATATGCGTACCAAGCAGCGCGTAGTGCGCCGGGATATGCGCCTTCTCGACTTTGACGCTGTGCGAGCCACTGCCTTTCAGGCCAAGCTGGGAACCCCAGTCGTCCAGCCGCCGCCACTGGTCCCTCGGCACGATGAACATCAACTGCTCGGGCGGTTCTCCTTCCGCTCCCGCGACGAAGGTCTGGCCGACGAAATGAGTGGCGTAGGGCGAGCCGGAGGCATAGCGGAACACGCCGTCCACGATCCAGCCGCCGTCTTCGGCGGGCTCGGCGAACCCGGCCGGCGCGATGACTCCCGGGCAGATGAAGTCACCGCCCGCGAATAGCTCATCCTGCGCTTGTTCGCCATAAACAGCAGCAATCAGATGGGCGTGGGACGCCCCAAAGGTGTACATCCACGCCGTCGACGCGCACCCCCGCGCGAGCCTCTCAACCACCTGCATGTGAGTGTCGATACCGAATTCGTAACCGCCGTATCGCCGTGGCACCATCAGCCGGTAGAAGCCGGATTTGCGCAGCAGTTCATGCGTGTCGAGCGCATAGAACCCGCGGGCCTCCGTCTCCTGCTGCCGGTCGACGAGCGTCTTGGCGATCCGTTCGGCGCGGGCCAATACTTCGTGCTCGGTCAGGCCCGGCTCTGGCGGAAGCGGATAGTCCTTCGCCGAGGTATCCATGGCGGCAGTCATGTGCTGACCCTCCTTCCATCGAAACATGATCACGTCAGCCAAGCAGGGCGCGGCCTGCCGCGCCGACGTCGGGGAACGAGGCGAGGTCCGGCACCTGCCAGCCGTTCAGGTCATATTCGGCAAGACAGCGGTCGACGAACGCACGATAGCCGTCGAGCTTGCCGTCGCCGAGTTGCCCACGAAGTAGTTCGGTCCTGGTGTTTTCGTGGTTACCGGTATAGTTGCGTTCGTAGAGTTCGTGCCTGCCGCCGAATTCGGTGCCGACCGCGTCCCAGAGCAGTTTCATCACCTTTACCCGCTCGACGGCGTCGACCCCGTTCGATCCGCGCAGGTACTTGTCAAGGTACGGCCGGATGTCATCGTTGTGGAAGTCCTGCGCGCTGGAGTTGAGGTAGATCAGTCCGCTCGCGACATCTTGCAACACGATCTCCCTGATCCTCGCGTAGCCGATCTGGGAGAACCAGCGGTAAGCCATGGCGTAGTCCGGGTTGGGCAGGACAGCACCACCCCGCCACGGCACCGGGTTCCGCGCTGCGGCGTCGGACAGCCCCCAGAACAGATTGCGCCAAGCGAGCACTTCCCCCAGTCGCGTCTGGACCCCGCGGAACTCGGAGACCCCGGTGATGTCCAGCGCCTTGGCCAGCAGACCGGCGATGAACTCCAGTTTCACCGCGAGCCGCGTGCAACCGTGAAACATGGCGCGCTCGTTGAACCCGGAAAACCCGGTGAACATGCCGACCTTGGCAGTATCCCCGTAGATGAACACGTTTTCCCACGGGATCAGCACCTTGTCCAGCACCAGCACGCTGTCGTTCTCGTCCAGCCGCGAGGACAGCGGGTAGTCGAACGGGCTGCCGGTCAGCGCGGCCGAGGCGGCGTACGACTGGCGGCAGATCAGTTTCTGGCCGGGGGCGTTCATCGGCACGGTGGCGACAATGGCGAACTTGCGGTCTTTGATGGGCAACCCGGTGTGGGCGATGAAGTTGTAATGCGTGAGCGCGGAGTTCGTCGCGACGACCTTCGCCCCGCTCACCACCAGACCGCTGTCGGTCTCCCGCTCGACGTGCACGAACACATCGGCGACCTCGTCCGGCGGCCGGTGCCGGTCCACCGGCGGATGTACGAAGGCGTGGTTCCAGTACAGGACCTTCTCCTGCGACTCCCGGTACCAGCGCTTCGCATTGTCGGCGAACGGGTTGTAGAAGTCGGCGTTCGCGCCGAGCGTGCCGAGGAACGACGCCTTGTAGTCCGGGCCACGGCCCATCCAGCCGTAGCTCAGCCGTGACCACGCGGCGATGGCCTGTTGGTCAGCGATCAGATCGGCCGCGCTGTGCGGCGTGGTGAAAAACCGGTGCGTGTAGCCGCCGGGGCCGCCGGCGTCGGTTTCGGTGGTCAGCACGTCCCGATGCTCCGGGTCGTGCAGTGCGTCGTAGAGCCGGGCCGTCATGCGCGCCGGGTTGCGGAACGCGGGATGTTCGGTGACGTCCTTGACTCGGTCGCCATAGAGGTAGATCTCGCGGCCGTCGCGGAGACTTTCGAGATATTCGGCGCCGGTCAGCGGCCGGGTCTGTTCGGTCATCGCGTTCTCTTTGTCTCTCAGGCCGCGGTGCTCTGCGTGGCGTCGACAAGTGCCGCGGGACCGGCGACCGTGGAGAGTCGCGCCGCATGGAGGGACTCGCCGCCGTCCCTGCCGACCCGAGCCAAGTCGCCCGTGCGGTACATCCGCTCGTCCGACCCGGCGAACGTCCGCTCGACCTGAGCGGAGAACAGGTCCCGAATGGAATCGGCTGACATCGCATCTCCTGTGCCTGATTGGTTCTGACGTGCGGCCTCGGTTCCGGCCGGACATGGCGGCGCGGTCCTGGCCGACACCACGGCTGGGCCCGCTTTGCTCGCGGTGACGCCACGTGACGCCACCGACCGCCACTTTCGTGGGAATGTCTCCTCAATCTCGATCGAGGTCGAGGAGACACCCGCTCCTAACTGTTGACCGGGCTCGTCTGCCTCGACACGACCCGCCAGTCGCCGTCCTTCTTGACGAGCACCCACAGCGAGCGGGCCAGCTCTTCCGGTTCGATGCCGTCTTGGCCCTTCTTGACGACACCTCCCTCGGTGACCGCGATCGCTACCGAGTCGGTCAGCAGGCGGACCTCCTTCGGCTCGTCGGTCAGCCGGGTTCCCTGGAAACCACCGGCGAAGGCGTCAGCCAGGTACGCGCGGATCTCCTCACGGCTGCTCAGCTGGGCATCGCCCACGAGCATGCTGCCGTTGTCGACGAACAGGTCGGCGATGGCGTCGGCGTCGTTCGCGTCCCACCCCGCCCGTACACGCAGCTGCGCGGTCACCACGGCACCCTCGACCCCGTTGGGGTAGGGGCCGTAGTGCGACGCCCACTTCTTCGCACCCTCCACGAGGGCTTCGGCGTTGCTGCTCATTGGATCGTCCTCCAAGCGAGTCTTGTGTCAGGTGTTTGCTGATCGCGGCGGATTACCAGCGCAGGGTCGCGCCGCCCCCACGCGGGCTGTTCTGGTAGGCGGCGAGCTGCCACTGGCCGTCCCGCTTCACGACGACCCAGCTCGACAGCACCGCCAGTTCCGGCGCGATCTCGGTCTCCCCGGGCGCGAGAATTCCGCCGTGCGTCCGGAACACGGCGACGTCGTCGGTGACGAACCGAAAATCGACCGGTCGTCCCGTTACGCCCGTTCCCTTGAACGGACCGGAATAAGCGGCCGCCATGAAAGCCTGGATCTCTTCGCGGCCGCGCTTGTAGACATCGCCGGGAAGCAGCATCACACCCTCTTCGGTGAACACCTTCGCGACGTCGGTCGCGTCGTTGCGCGACCACGCCTCGACCAGCCGCAGCGGCACGCCAAGGGCTTCCTTCTGCTTCTCGCCGGTGAACTCGCCGTAGTAGGCGTCCAGGGCGTCGCTGGTCGCCTCGGCCTCATGAATCGCGGTCATTGAACGTCCTCTCGAAATCAGGACAGGCACTTCCGGTAATGGCCTGTCGATTATGGTTGCCGGTCACGGGCCCGGCCGTCTCCTCGCTTGCCGATCCGCGTCCGCCCGCAGCTCCGCCAGGAACGGCGCGACCACCTCGCGAACGATCTTGCAGTCGCGTACCAGCGATCCCGGCATGCCTGCCGCGCACCATTGGGCCCCTAACGCGGCGGCCATCTCGGCGGAATCCGTGTCGGGGAACTCCGTCGCCGTGGGATCCGGCATCGGCCAGTACATGAAGGACCACGCGATGAAGTGGCCTCCGTCGAGCACGACCGTCCGTTCCGCGGGAAGGATTCCAGCGAGCTCCAAGCTCAGCGTGCGCGGGTCGATCCGTTCGGTCGCGCTCACGTCCGTGTACGGCTCCTGTGCCCACCCCACTCCGGCCAGCATCGGCTCCGCCACGTCGCGCCAGTCGGTGCGCACCAGTTCGGCCGCGTCGATCGCGTCGAGCAGCGCGGTCGCGGCGTCTGTGGCGTCGGCCTCGATCTCCAGGCCGGCCTGCCCGATCAGGTCCGCGGCCACCGGGGACGCGAAACCGCCGCACACGCCGATGGACCACCGGGAGTCGCCGAACAGGCCGTTCGTCAGCAGCCCGCCGACCCGCGCCGCGAGGTCCTGCAGCACCTTGGCCGCACCCGACCGCCACGCACCGAGCCCGGCGAGCACCAGCGGCCTGCGCGCCGTGGCGAGCCGGTGCAGGACGGCGTCCACTTCCGCCGGCTGGCGTGCGGGCCGGGCGGCCACGTAGTCGACGCCGTGCCGGATCAGGCCGGCGACGGCGAGGAAATTGCCCGCACCGACGACGCCGGACGCCTGCCGTACGCCGTCCCGGGCGAGCTCCCTCACCAGAACGGACACCAGGTCTGTCATGCCCCGCGTCCCCTCGTCGATGAACGGCCCATGTGGCACCACGTTCGCAGCACCCACGGAACCGGTGCATCTCCCTGGCTGCTTCCGGCAGGGCGATCGGCACGAGAAGCGCACGGTCGGAGACGCCCTGGTGAGAACCGTGCTGTGACGCTTGACCACATGAATGGGCCACCGACCGGCGACGAGTCGTCGAGAGCATCCGACCTGGTCGCCGACCAGCGGTCCATCGCGGTGAGCGTTCCCGAACGCCTCGGCGACCGCGTCTTCTCGATTGCTGTCCGCGACAACAGCGATTCTCGCACGATTCTGCGCGGCCACGGCCGGGGCACTATCAAAGAAGACGTTTCTCACGGTTACTGGGCATGCTGTCAACAGCGAGTCATCGCAAAGCGTCGCGCTCGAGGTTCCAGCTGCCACGAATCGTGCGTCGCCAACAGGCCGTGCGTTTCGAACGATATGGAAGGTAGTCCATGAGCAGCTTTGACGTTTCGCGCATTCTTGCGAACGCCAGGACGGTGGCCGTGTGTCGTGGCGGACGTGATGCGCGAACGGCGGGAATGTGGTGGTCCTGATGGGTGTCGAGCGGGTCGCGATCGTCGGTGTCGGTCTGTGCTATCCGGACGCCGACTCGCCGGGTGAGCTGTGGGAGAACGTGCTGGCGGGGCGCCGGGCTTTCCGGCGGTTGCCGGACGAACGGATGAACAGCCAGGACTACTATTCACCCGATCCCGAAGCCCCGGACCGGTTCTACTCGCAGCAGGCGGCCGTGCTGCGCGACTTCGAGTTCGACCGGCTGCGGTACAAGGTCGCGGGAAGCACGTACCGCTCCACCGACCTGACCCACTGGCTGGCGCTCGAGGTGGCGTCGAGGGCGCTGGCCGACGCCGGACTGCCCGGCGGCGAAGGACTGCCGAGGGAGTCGACCGGTGTCGTGCTGGGCAACAGCCTTACCGGCGAGTTCTCCAGGGCCAACCTCATGCGGCTGCGCTGGCCCTACGTCCGGCGGACCGTGGCCGCCGCGCTGGTCGAGAAGGGCTGGGGTGAGGACGAGACGGCGACGTTCCTCGGCGAGCTGGAGCAGCGGTACAAGGCGCCGTTCCCCGGGATCGACGAGGACACGCTCGCCGGTGGGCTCGCCAACACGATCGCGGGCCGGATCTGCAACCACTTCGACTTCAAGGGCGGCGGGTTCACCGTCGACGGCGCGTGCTCGTCGTCGCTGCTGTCCGTCGCGACGGCGGCGAACGCGCTGGCCGACGGTGAGCTGGACGTGGCGCTCGCCGGTGGCGTCGACCTTTCGATCGACCCGTTCGAGGTGATCGGCTTCGCCAAGACCGGCGCGCTGGCCACCGGCGAGATGAAGGTCTACGACCGGGGCTCGAACGGCTTCTGGCCTGGCGAGGGTTCCGGGATGCTGGTGCTGATGCGGGAGAGCGACGCGCTCGCCAGGGGCGCGCGGATCTACGCCTCGATCACCGGCTGGGGAATCTCCTCGGACGGCAAGGGCGGCATCACCCGGCCGGAAGTCGGCGGCCACCGGCTCGCGCTGGCGCGGGCCTACGGCCGCGCGGGCTACGGCGTGGAAACGGTGTCCTATTTCGAAGGACACGGCACCGGGACCGCGGTCGGCGACGCCACCGAGATCGAGGCCCTCTCGTCGGCCCGCCGGGACGCAGACGCGAGCGCCGAACCGGCCGCGCTCAGCACCATCAAGGGAAACCTCGGGCACACCAAGGCAGCGGCGGGGGTCGCCGGGTTGATCAAGGCGGCGCTCGCCGTATACCACCAGGTGATCCCACCGGCCACCGGCCACGTCGACCCGCACCCGCAGCTGCTGGCGGAGTCGGCGGCGATGTACGTGCCGCGCGAGGCGGGGCTGTGGCCCGCCGAGCGGCCGGTCCGGGCCGGGGTCTCCGCGATGGGCTTCGGCGGGATCAACTCGCATATCGCCGTCGAGCAGGCCCCCGGCGTGCCGCGGCGCGTGGAACTGGACGACACCACGAGGAACCTGGTCACTGGAAGGCAGGACGCGGAGCTGCTCCTGCTCGACGCGGGCGACCTCGCCGAGCTGCGCGAGCGGATCGAAAAGGTGGCGGGATTCGTCGGCAAGCTGGCGATGGCCGAGCTGACCGACCTGGCCGGGGCGCTGGCGGGCACGCTGACCGGCGGGGCCGCGCGGGCCGCGGTCGTGGCGAGCACGCCGGACGAGGCCGAGCGCAAGCTGACCCGCTTGCTCAGCACGCTCGAAGGAGGGGCGACCAGTGTTTTCGCCGCCGGTGAGGGCGTCTTCGCCGCGGCCAGGACAAGTGCCCCGCGCATCGCGTACCTGTTCCCCGGGCAGGGCTCTGGCCGGGGTGCCGCCGGCGCGCTGCGGCGCCGGTTCCTTTCGGCCGACGACATCTTCCGGATCGCGAACCTGCCCGAGGGCGGCGACCAGGTGGCGACCGAGGTGGCCCAGCCCCGCATCGTCACCGGCTCGCTCGCGGCGTTGCGGGTGCTCGGCGAGCTCGGTATCGAGGCGGCCATCGCGGCCGGGCACAGCCTCGGCGAGCTGAGCGCGCTGCACTGGGGCGGGGCGATGGACGAGGCGCAGGTGCTCCGGCTCGCCGCGATCCGCGGCAAGGTGATGGCCGGCGCCAGCCACGGCGGCGGGGCGATGGCCGGGCTGGCCACCGACCCGAACGGCGTGGAGCGCTTCGCCGACGGCGAAGACGTGGTGATCGCCGGGTACAACGCGCCGAGGCAGACCGTGATCTCCGGCCCCGCCGAGGCGGTGGAAAGGGTGTGCGCGAAGGCGCGGGCCGCCGACGTGACCGCGACGAGGATCAACGTCTCGCACGCGTTCCACTCGCCCGCCGTCGAACCGGCCGCCGAGGCGCTGACCGAGCAACTGGCCGGGTTCGGGTTCGACCGGCTCAGCGGGGCGGTGGTGTCCACCGTGACCGGTGAGGTGCTGCACGGCGCCGAGGACCTCGGCGAGCTGCTGCGCGACCAGGTCGTGCTGCCGGTGCGGTTCCGCGAGGCCGCGGCGAAGGCGGCCGAGGGCTGCGATCTCGTGGTCGAGGTCGGTCCCGGCCGGGTACTCGCCGGGCTGCTCGAGTCGATCGCGCCGGGTACCCCGGTGCTGTCGGTGGACACCGACAGCGGCTCGTTGTCGTCGTTGCTTTCCGTCGCGGGCGCGGCGTTCAGCCTCGGCGCGCCCGTGCGGACCGAGGCCCTGTTCGAGGGCAGGGCTGTGCGGCCGATCTCGCTCGAAGGCGATATGACCTTCCTGGCCAGCCCATGTGAGTCGGCTCCGGCGATCGACGCCGAGCTGGTGTCCGCCGAACCCGCCGAGCGGCCAAGGCAGGAAGCGGCCGAACCGGCCGGTGGCGGTGGCAGCACGCTGGATCTGCTGCGCAAGCTGGCCGCGGAGCGCGTCGAGCTGCCGCTGGAGACCGTCACCGCGGACAGCCACCCGCTGGACGACCTGCACCTGAGTTCCATCACGGTCGGCCAGCTGGTCAACGAGGTGACCAGGACGCTCGGCCGCCCGCCGCTGGAGGGCATGCCCAACTTCGCCACCGCGTGCCTCGGTGAGCTGGCCGAGATGATCGACGAGCTGGCCGAGACCGAGCAGGCCAAGGACCAGACGTCCGGGGCCGGCGAGGTGCCGGGCGTCGAGCCGTGGGTGCGCTCGTTCGCCGTGGACTACGTCGAGCGGCCGCGGCCGGGCGCCGATCTCGGCTCGGCGGGGGGCGCGACGCACGAGTGGACCGTGTTCGCCCCGGACGGCCACCCGCTGGCCGAACCGCTGCGAGCCGCGCTGGCCAGCGCGGGGGTCGGCGACGGCGTGCTGCTGTGCCTGCCCGCCGACTGCGGTGCCGACCACCTCGGCCTGTTCCTCGACGCGGGCAGGGCGGCGCTGGCCGCACCGACCGGTACCCGGTTCGTCGTGGTGCAGCGCGGGCTCGGGGCCGCCGGGCTGGCCAGGACGCTGCGGCTGGAGGACCCTTCGACGCGCACCACGATCGTTGACCTCGACGACATCGTGCCCTCGGGCGACGCGCTCGCCGACGCGGTGTCCACCGTGGTCGCCGAGGTGGCGGCCACGACGGACTTCGCCGAGGTGCGGTACACCGCCGACGGCAGGCGGACCGTGCCGATGCTGGAGGCGAGTCAGGCGAGGACGGTCGAACCCGGCACGTCGCCGCTCGGCGAGGGCGACGTACTGCTGGTCACCGGAGGCGGCAAGGGCATCACGGCCGAGTGCGCGCTGGCGATCGCGAAGGATTCCGGGGCGAAACTGGCCCTGCTCGGCAGGGCCGACCCGGCCGAGGACACCGAGCTGGCGGCCAACCTGTCCAGAATGGACGCGGCGGGTGTGCGGTACCGCTACGTGCGGGCCGACGTGACGTCGGCCGGGCAGGTGGGCGAGGCGGTCGAGCAGGTGCAGGCCAGCCTCGGCCAGGTCACCGCGGTGCTGCACGGGGCGGGGCGGAACGAACCCGCGGCCCTGTTCTCCCTCACCGAGCAGGGATTCCGTTCGACGGTGGCGCCCAAGGTGGACGGCCTGAAAGCGGTACTGTCCGCTGTGGACGCCGACCGGATCAAGCTGCTGGTGACCTTCGGCAGCATCATCGGCAGGGCGGGCCTGCGCGGAGAGGCGCACTACGCCACCGCCAACGACTGGATGTCCGAGCTGACCTTGCGGTTCGGCCAGGAACACCCAGGGGCCCGTGTGCTGGCGATGGAGTGGTCGGTGTGGTCCGGCGCCGGGATGGGCGAGAAGCTGGGCGTGGTCGAGGCGTTGCAGCGCGACGGCATCACCCCGATCTCCACCGAGAACGGCATCGACGTGCTGCGCCAGGTGCTCGCCGACCCAGAGGCGCCGCCGGTGCTCGTCGTCGGTGGCCGCACGGGCGGGCTGGCCACGCTGCCCATCGAGCGGCCCGAGCTGCCGCTGACCAGGTTCGTGGACAGGGCCGTCGTGCACTACCCCGGGATCGAGCTGATCACCGAGGCCGATCTCGCCGACGGCAGCGATCCCTATCTCGGCGACCACCTGCTCGACGGCGACCTGCTCTTCCCCGCGGTACTGGGCATGGAGGCGATGACCCAGGTGGCCGCGGCGGTGAGCGGGCGGACGGGCTCGCCGCGGCTGGACGGCGTCGAGTTCCTCCGGCCGATCGTGGTGCCCCGCACGGGCTCGACCACGATCAGGGTGGCCGCACTGGTCCGCGACCAGGACACGGTCGACGTCGTGATCCGCAGCGGGGACACCGGGTTCGGCGCGGACCACTTCCGGGCCAGGCTGCGGTACTCCGGCCCCGAGCCGGAACGGGGCGAGGTCACCGGGGCGCACGAGCTGTCGGCGGTTCCGGTGGACCCGGTGACCGAGCTCTACGGCAGCGTGCTGTTCCAGGGCAAGCGGTTCCAGCGGCTGCTGGCCTACCGCAGGGCGAGCGCGCGGCAGGCGGTGGCCGAGATCTCCACCAGGTCCGAGGCCGCGTGGTTCGCGCCGTTCCTTCCGCAGGAACGGATCCTGGCCGACCCGGGTACGCGGGACGCGATGATGCACGCGATCCAGTGCTGCGTCCCGGACGCGACGCTGCTGCCGCAGGGCATCGAGCGGCTGTACCTCGCCGACCGCGAGCGGCAGCAAGCCCTGGAGTACGTGGTGCTGGACGCGGTGGAGCGGTCGCAGGACGGCGACACCTACGTCTACGACCTCGACGTACGGGCCCCGGACGGCGAGCTGGTGGAGCGCTGGGAGGGGCTGACCCTGCGGGCGGTCCGCAAGCGGGACGGCGCTGGACCGTGGGTTCCGGCCGTGCTCGGATCCTATGTGGAGCGTGCGCTGGAGCGGGTGCTCGGTGGCCACCGGGCGGTGGTGGTCGAGCCCGACCCCGCCGACGGCGACGTCGGGACGACCGCGCAGCGCAGAGCACAGACCGAGCTGGCCGCGAGCAGGGCGGCGGGCAGGCCGGTGCGCCTGCGCTACCGCCCGGACGGCAAGCCGGAGGCGGACGGGTTCGAGGTCTCGGCCTCGCACACCGCGGGCCTGACGTTCGTGGTGGCCGGTTCCGGCAAGCTCACCTGCGACGCCGAGGCCGCCACCGAGCGCGGCGAACAGGACTGGGCCGGCCTGCTCGGCGCCGAGCTGCTCGCGGTGAGCGACCTGCTCGCCGCCGAGTCGGGCGAGCCGGTGACGGTGTCGCGCACGAGGGTGTGGACCGCGCTGGAGTGCGTCCGCAAGACCGGTGAGCTGACCCAGTCGCTGGCCGTGCACCGGGTGCACCAGGACGGCTGGGCCGTGCTGTCCGCCGGTGGGGCGAAGATCGCGACCTGGGCGACGATGGTGCACGACCGGCCCGCCCCGGTGGTGTTCGCGGTACTCGCGGGAGAGGAAGCCCGAGCATGACGGACTACTACGAGATCCGGCACACCGTCGGGTTCGAGGAGACCAACCTGGTCGGCAACGTCTACTACGTGAACTACCTGCGCTGGCAGGGACGTTGCCGGGAGATGTTCCTCAAGGAGAAGGCACCGACCGTGCTGGCGGAGGTTCGCGACGACCTGAAGCTGTTCACGCTGAAGGTCGAGTGTGAGTTCTTCGCCGAGATCACCGCGTTCCACGAGCTGTCCATCCGGATGCGGCTCGAGGAGCTGACTCAGACCCAGATCCAGTTCAGCTTCGACTACGTGCACCTGCACGAGGACGGCGAGATCCTGGTCGCCCGCGGCAGGCAGCGGATCGCGTGCATGCGCGGCCCGAACACGAACACCGTCCCGGCCAGGGTTCCCGAGGAGCTGCGTGCCGCGCTCGCTCCGTACTCGGCGAACGCGGCCATGCTGACCGCGGGAGGATGACTTGGCCGACAACGGCTCCGCAGGTGGCCATCGGCCGATAGCCAGGTTGCCGCGCCCGCCGACGCAACGGTTGTCGAGGCAGGCCGCGCAGCGCGAGGCGATGGCGCAGTTCGCCACCGGGGTCACCGTGCTCACCGCGGGCGGCCGGGACGGCCACGGGATGACGGCGAACGCGTTCACGTCGCTGTCGCTGGAGCCGCCGCTCGTGCTGTGCTGCGTGGCCAAGGCGGCGCGGATGCACGAGGTGATCATGTCCGCGCGGTCGTTCGCGGTTTCCGTGCTCGCCGGGGACCAGCAGGAGGTGGCGCGGCACTTCGCCGACTCGCGCCGGCCGCGCGGCCCGGCCCAGTTCGACGCCATCGAGTGGGTGCGCGGCCCGCGTACCGGTACCCCGCTGGTCGCCGGTGCCCTTGCCTGGCTGGAATGCGAGCTGGTCAAGGTGTACGGCGGGGGGCGACCACTCGATCTTCGTCGGCGAGGTGCTCGAAGCCACTCGCGGCGTGGGTGATTCGGCGCTGCTCTTTCACGGCGGCCGGTTCGAGCACACCGGCACCTTGCCAGCCCACGACAAAAAGGCCATCTCGTGACTACCAACCAGGCCGCGGTGCCCGTCCCGATCGAGCCGAGAACCCCCGAACCGGATGGCCGGCTCGGCCGGGGCATCGTGTGGAGCGACCTCGTCGCCGAAATGGAACGCGAGTGGGCGCGGCGAGGCCGCGAGAACCACGACGTCCGCGAGGACCGGAGGGCCGCCTGACGAGTTCGGACCCGGCGGAGCGAAATTCGGCATACCACTTCCATTCTATCGACAATCCAGCGACACACTATGTTGGGCGCGTATATTCCGATCGGCGGAACCGGTAAACCGATAATGCCGAAGGTGGGGGCGTTTGTCTTGACACGGAAGACTTTGGGACAGCTGGCCAATTTCTCGCTGTTGCCGGCGGACGACAACGACCTGATTGCAGAATCGAACGATACGGCCACGGAATTCGCCGATTCCGAGCGGTTGCTGCACGAATTGTTCCACCGCGCCGCGTTGCGGCACTCCGAAGAGCCGGCGGTCATCCACCCGGGCGGGCAGCTGACCTACCGGCAGCTCGGCGACCGGGTGAACAGGCTCGCCGCCCGGCTGCTCGCGACGGGTATGCGGCCCGGTGACGCCGTCGCGATCGTCATGGACAAGGGGTGGGAGCAGGTCGTCGCCGCGCTCGCGGTGCCCGCGGCGGGCGGGTTCTTCGTTCCGGTGGATCCGCGGGTGCCGCGGGATCGGTTGCACCACCTGCTCGACCACGCGGGCGCCGCCGTCGTGGTGACCCAGCCCTGTCTGGTCGAAGGCGTGGACTGGCCGGACGGCGCCGTCGTGCTGGACGTCCCGGACACCGACCCGGGCACGCGGGAGCCGGTAAGCACGCCGGACCGGGGCCCGAACGACCTCGCCTACGTGATCTACACCTCCGGTTCGACCGGTGCCCCCAAGGGCGTGATGATCAACCACCGCGGTGCGGTGAACACCTGCCTGGACATCAACGAGCGGTTCGGGGTCACCGCCGGGGACCGCGTGCTCGCCTTGTCGGCGCTGACTGACCCACCGGACCGGGGTGACCGTGTGGAACTCCGTGCCCGCACTGATGGAACTCGCGGTCGCTGCGGCGCGGCCAGGCGCATTGGCGAGCCTTCGCCTCGTCATGCTGAGCGGGGACTGGATCCGCGTCGGGCTCCCGGCCGACATCGCACGCGCCTGCCCGGACGCCAAGGTCATCAGCCTCGGTGGTGCCACGGAGGCGTCGATCTGGTCGATCCTCCACGAGATCGGCGACGTCGACCCCGCGTGGACGAGCATTCCTTACGGGCGGCCGACGGCGAACCAGACCTTCCACATCCTCGACAAGGCGATGTCCCCCTGTCCGATCGGTGTGCCCGGTGATCTCCACATCGGCGGCGTCGGCGTGGCGATGGGCTACTGGAATGCCCCGGAGCTGACCGCGGCGAGCTTTGTCGACCACCCGGAGACCGGCGCTCGGATCTACCGCACCGGTGACCTCGGGCGGTACTTGCCGGACGGGACGATCGAGTTCCTCGGCCGGGACGACTTCCAGGTGAAGATCCAGGGTTTCCGGATCGAGCTCGGCGAGGTCGAGGCCGCGCTGCGGCAGTGCACGGGTGTGGCGGACGCGGTCGCGGCGGCCGAGGTCGGCGACGGTGGTGCGCGGCTGGTGGCCTTCGTCCGGGGCGCCGACGGGCTGGATCCCGAGCAGCTGCGTGCGGATGTGGGGCGGACGCTGCCCGCGTACATGGTCCCGTCGAGTGTCGCCGTCGTCGGCAGCTGGCCGCTGACGGGGAACGGGAAGGTGGACCGGGCCGCCCTGGTGCGCGGGCACCTCCCGGTCGCGGAGGGCGGTGGGGAGCCGCGGGACGCACTCGACGAGCTGCTGGCCGAGCTGTGGGCCGACACGCTCGACCGGGACGCGGTCGGCACCCGCGACAGCTTCTTCACGCTCGGTGGCCAGTCACTGCTCGCCGCCCGGCTCGTGCTGGCCATCAACGCGGTTCTCGACCTCGAGGTGCCGGTCCGGGCGCTGTTCGAGGCGCCCACGGTCGTCGCCTTCCGGGACTGGCTCGAGGTCAAGCCGGAGGTCGACGCAGACGCGCTGCTCGGCACCGCGGAGGCGTTGCTCGCCGACGGGTACGAGATGGACGACGACGAGAGCACGGCTCGATGACCGCCTCGCCCAGGAGGCGTCCCGCCGCCGTGCGCGCGGCCCTGCGCAAGGCCGCCGCCGGGACCGGCGCCTACCCCGACGAGCAGCGTCTCGTGCCGTCCGCCGGCCAGGAACGGCTGTGGTTCCTCGACCAGCTCTCCCCTGGCAGCCCGGCCTACAACGTCCCGCTCGCGTTCCGGCTGAGCGGCCCGCTCGACGTCGCCGCAATGGGCCAGGCCCTCGCCGCGGTCGTCACGCGGCACGACTCACTCCGCTCGAACATCGTCGCCGCGGATGGCACACCGGTGCTCACGATCACCCCGGACCACCGGGTCATCATCGCCGTCGACGACATCGGCAGCGACGCCGCCAGTGAGCAAGCCTGGCTCGGCCGGCACATCCGGGCGCCGTTCGACCTGGGCCGCGACCCGCTCGTGCGTGCCCGGCTCGCCAGGTTCGGCGCGGATCACCA
Organism: Amycolatopsis plumensis; assembly: GCF_042652605.1. Lineage (NCBI taxonomy): Bacteria > Bacillati > Actinomycetota > Actinomycetes > Pseudonocardiales > Pseudonocardiaceae > Amycolatopsis > Amycolatopsis plumensis. The sequence continues at coordinate 1,700,126 of NZ_JBHSJY010000001.1, forward strand.
CCTGCTGCTGGTGGTGATCCACCACGCCGTGTGCGACGGATGGTCCCAGCACGTCCTGGTTCGCGAACTGTCCACTGCGTACGGTCAGCTTGTCCGAAATGGACAGACTAACCTGCCGCCGGCGCCGGCACAGTACCCGGACTTCGCCGCGCGGCAGCGGGAGCGGCTCGCCGAGCGGAGCGCGGCCGAGCTGGCTCACTGGCGCGAGCACCTCGCGGGTGCGCCGGAGTCGCTCGAGCTGCCGACCGACTTCCCGCGCCCGTCCGCCGCCACCCTGCGCGGAGACGACCTGCCGGTCACCGTGTCTCCGGAGACCTCGCGCAAGCTGCGTGCCCTCGCCCGGGCCGAGGGCGCGACGCTGTTCCCGGTGCTGCTCGCCGCGTTCCAGACGCTGCTCGCCCGCTACACCGGCAGCCGCGACGTGGTCGCGGGCACGCCCATGGCGGGCCGGGTCCGAGGTGGCACCGAGGAGGTGATCGGGTTCTTCGTCAACACGGTGCCCTTGCGGGTCGACGTCGGCGACGCGTCGGTACGGGAGCTGGTGACCCGCTGCCGGGAAGCGACGCTCACCGCCTACGAACACCAGGAACTGCCACTCGAACTGCTCGCCGGCCGCGTGCGCGGCACCGGGCACGACACCCTCGTCCGCGCGCTCGTCCAGCTCGACGACGCACCACGCGTGCTCGCGGCGGGTGGCGCGGAGTGGACGCCGGTGGCGGTCACCAACGGCGCCGCCCGCTTCGACCTCGACTTCATGGCGGTCGACGGCGGGGAGCTGACCGGGCGGCTGCGCTACGCCCGTGACCTGTTCACCCGGGCGACCGCGGAGCGCATGGCGGGTCACCTCGGTCTGGTGCTCGCGGCGTTCGCCGAGGACCCCGACCAGCAGGCGCTGGATATTCCACTGTGGACGGACGAGGAGCGGGCGCTGGTCCGCGCCGCCAACGACACCTCGGTGCCGGCACTCGGCGCGTGCCTGCACGAGCTGGTCTCCGCGCAGGTGGCGAGAACTCCGGACCTGATCGCCGTCGCCGACGAGCACACCGAGCTGACCTTCCGCGAGCTCGACCGGCGGGCCAACCGGCTCGCTCACCGGTTGCGCGAGCTCGGTGCCGGACCGGACATCCTGGTCGGGGTCTGCCTCCCGCGATCGACAGAGCTCGTCGTGGCCCTGCTCGCGGTCCTCAAGGCAGGTGCGGGCTACCTGCCGCTCGAACCCGATCTCCCGCCGGCACGGCTCGGACGCATGGTCGCCGATGCGCGCCCGGTCGCGATCGTGACCGAGGCCGAAGCGACCCGCGCACTGCGGAGCACCGACCTGCCCCCGGTCGTCCTCCTCGACCGCGATGACCTCACGAACTTCCCGGACCGAGCACCCGGCACCGGCGTGACACCGGATGCCACCGCATACGTGATCTACACCTCCGGCTCGACCGGGTCGCCGAAGGGAGTCGCGATCCCGCACCGGGCCGTGGTCAACCACCACCTCTGGCTCGCCGACGAGCTGGGCCTCGACCGCGCCGACGTCGTCCTGCAGAAGACACCGTTCGGGTTCGACGTCTCCGTCTGGGAGCTGTTCCTGCCGCTGATGACGGGAGCGCGCATGGTGCTGGCCCGTCCCGGAGGCCACCGCGACCCGCGCTACCTCGCCGAGCTGATCGACCACGCGGGCGTGACCGCGGCACACTTCGTGCCGTCGATGCTGCGGACCTTCGTCGACGCCACCGGAGTCCCCGCCGGCACGAGCCTGCGCGTGATCATCTGCAGCGGTGAGGCACTACCCGGTGACCTGCGCGACCGGGTGCTCGCCGAGTTCGACGGCTCCCTGCTCACCCTGTACGGCCCGACCGAGACCACGATCCACAGTACCGGCGCCTGGGCGTCCACAACGGACCAAGGCGCGGTCGCGTCGATCGGCCGTCCGATGTGGAACACCACGGCGCACGTGCTCGATCCCGACGGTAGGGAAGCGGGGTTCGGGCTGCCGGGCGAGCTGTACCACGGCGGGACCGCGGTCGGCCGGGGTTACCTGAACAAGCCGGGGTTGACCGCGGAGCGATTCGTGCCCGATCCCACCGTGTTCGGAGGCCGGCGCTACGCGACCGGCGACGTGGTCCGCTGGCGGCCGGACGGCACGCTCGAGTTCCTCGGCCGCACCGACCACCAGGTCAAGGTCAACGGGCAGCGGATCGAACCGGCCGAGATCGCGGCCGCCCTCGCCGCGCACCCGGCGGTGGGCGAGGTCGCGGTGCGCCCGGTCGCCGACCGGGCGGGCACCACCACACTCGCCGCGTACCTCACCGTCGCCGGTCCGACGCCCGGACCGGCGGAGCTGCGTGCCCACCTCCGAGAACACCTGCCGGCAGGCTGGGTGCCGCAGCACTTCGTCGTGCTGGACGCACTGCCGCGCACAGCCAACGGCAAGCTCGACCGGGACGCGCTCCCCGCACCCGAACCGGCACCGGCGAGCAGCACGCCCCTCCGGACCGATGGCGAGCGTGCGCTGGCCGGAATCTGGGCCGAGGTGCTCGGCAGGGCGGACATCGGCGCCGACGCCCGCTTCTTCGACCTCGGCGGCCACTCACTCCAGTTGATCCAGATGGTGGTGCGGCTCGAGCGCGCGACCGGGGTGCGGGTTCCGGTGCAGACCGCGTTCGAGGCGGCCACGCTCGCCGACCTCGCCCAGTACGTCGAGGCACAGGCCGGTGGCGAGAGCACGCCGCCGGTCCGCGTGTCGCGTCGAAGCGGCACCGACGCGCTGTCATACGGTCAGGAACGGCTGTGGTTCCTCGACCGGCTGGTGCCCGGCTCCCCGGCCTACAACGTGCAGCTGGTGCTCGCGCTGCCCGAACTGCTGGACGTGCCCGCGCTGCGGGCGGCACTCACCGAGGTCGTGCGCCGCCACGAGATCCTCCGCACCGTCTACGACGACACCGGCAGTGGCCCGGCCGGCCGGTTGCTGCCCGCCGAGCCGGTGCCACTTCCGGAGGTGGACCTGACGGCGCACGCGGACCAGGACGGCGCGGTCCGTGCCGCGGCCGACACCCAGGCGCGGCTCCCGTTCGATCTCGCCACCGGACCGTTGCTGCGGGCCGAGTTGCTGCTGCGGGCCGGTCGGCCGGTGCTGGTGCTGACGATGCACCACATCGTCACCGACGGCTGGTCGCTCGGGCTGCTCGTCGACGAGTTGGCCGCGCTGTACCACGGGCGCACGCTCGCCGAGCCCGCGCTCCAGTACGCCGACTACGCCGCGTGGCAGCGGGACTGGATGGCGGGCGAGCGGCTGGACCGCGAGCTCGACCACTGGCGGTCCGTGCTGGACGGGGCACCCGCGATCCTCGACCTGCCGGGCACCGGCGTCCGGCCACCCATGCCGACCTACCGCGGCGGCATCCGGCGGTTCACGCTCGACGCCGGCCTCACCTCGGCGGTGCGTGCGGTGGCCACGGCGCACGGCGCGACGCCGTTCATGGTGCTGCTGACCGGGTTCACGCTGCTGCTCGCCCGGTTCGGCGGCACGGACGACCTCGTGGTCGGCACGCCGGTGGCCGGGCGTGCGACCTCGGAACTGGAGGACGTGCCCGGCTTCTTCGTCAACACCGTCGCGCTGCGCGCCGATCTGTCCAGCGCCACGACCTTCGCGAACGCGCTGACGGTCGTGCTGGACGCGGCAGTCGCCGCCTACGAGCACCAGGACGTGCCGTTCGAGAAGGTCGTCGAGGCGGCGGCGCCGCACCGGGACCTCGCCCACCAGCCGTTCCACCAGGTCATGTTCGAGCTGCACGCGCCCCGCCCGGCCGGCGAGACGTGGGCCGAGGTGTTGCCGGTCGGCGTATCCAACAACACGGTCAAGAACGACCTGACCCTGGTCGCCACCGACTCGGGCGACCGGTTCGACTGCGGGCTTCGGTTCGCCACCGACGTGTTCTCCGGTGCGGAGGCGGACATCCTTGTCGAGGGATGGCGCACCATCCTGGCCGCCATGGTCGCCGACCCGTCCGCACCGCACGCCGACGTGTCGCTGCTGACCGCGGCGGGACAGGCCCTGCTCGACCGCGCGGGCGACACCGCCACACCGGTCCCCGACACCGGAGTGGCCGCGCAGGTCGCCGCGCGGGCGACGCTGCACCCGGACGCGGACGCGGTGGTGTGCGGGGACGAGGTCGTGACGTACCGGGATCTGGACCGCCGGGCCGCCCGGCTGGCCGGCCGGCTCACGGCATTGGGCGCCGGACCCGAACGGCTCGTCGCGGTGCGGCTGCCGCGCGGCGTCGACCTCGTCGTCGCCCTCCTCGCCGTCTGGCGCACCGGAGCGGGCTTCGTCGCATTGGATCCGGAGCTGCCGCCGCGGCGGGCCGCGGACGTGCTCGCCGACGCACGGCCCGACCTCGAGCTCACCGAACTGCCCCCACTCGAGGACGGGCCCGAGCCGCCGCCGCGGCTCGTCCACCCGGACGGCCGGGCGTACGTCGTCTACACCTCCGGTACGACCGGCACCCCGAAGGGCATCTCCGGCACCCACCGCGGAGTCGCCAACTACCTGGCCGATCTGAGCCGGGCCGGTCTCGTCACCGCTGCCGACACGGTGACGGCGTTGACCACCGTGTCCTTCGACGCGTCGCTGCGCGACCTGCTGCTCCCGCTCGCCGTCGGCGCACGCGTCGTCCTCGTGCCGGGCGGTGCGGCCGATCTCGACGCGGTTGCCGGCGCCATCGCCGAGACGACGGTCGTGCCCGCCGTCGTGCCGTCGCTGCTGCGCATGCTCACCACACGCGGGAGGCAGTGGCCGGATCTGCGGACCGTGCTGGTCTCCGGTGAGCCGCTGCACCCCGAGGACGTGGCCGCGGTGACGGCCGTCGCGCCGAATGCGGTCGTCTACAACATGTACGGGCCCAGCGAAACGACCATGACCACCACCCGCCACCGCGTACGGCCCGGCGCGACCGACCGGATCCCGGTGGGCACGGCGATCGGCAACACTCGTGTCGAGGTGCTCGACGAACGGTTGCGCCCGGTGGGGATCGGCATGCCGGGCCGCGTCTTCATCGGTGGCGCGGGCCTTGCACGCGGCTACCACCGGCAGCCGGGGCGCACCGCCGAGCGGTTCGTCCCGCACCCCACCAGGGCCGGGGAACGGATGTACGACACCGGTGACCGCGCCAGGTACCTGCCTGACGGGACTCTGCAGTACCTCGGGCGCACCGACCACCAGCTCAAGGTCAACGGGGTGCGCATCGACCCGAGCGAGATCGAGGCAGCGCTGTGCGCGCACCCCGCGATCGCCGAGGCCGCGGTGCACGCACCCGGCGGCAGGCTGGTGGCGTGCGTGGTGCCGGCGGGCACTTTGCCCACGCCCCAGCGCATCCGCGCCGATCTGGCCGACCGGCTGCCCACCACCCACCTCCCGGCCGGTTTCGTCCCGCTCGACCGGCTCCCGCGCACCACGACCGGGAAGATCCGCCGCGATGCGCTGCCCGGACCCGCGGCGGAGGCGGTGACCGACCAGCACCCGCGCGACGGTGTCGAGGAGCTGATAGCCCGCGTTTGGTGCGACGTCCTCGACGTCCCGGAAGTCGGGGTGCACCAGGACTTCTTCACCCTCGGCGGACATTCGCTGCTCGCCGCGCGGACCGTCGCCGGGCTACGGGAGTCGCTGGGCGTAGTGCTGCCGCTGCGTGCGTTGTTCGAGAGCCCGACTGTCGCGGAGCTCGCGACGCGGGTCCGTGACGCGGAAGCCGACCCGCTGCCCGAGCTCGTGCCGGCTTCGGGCGAGCCGGTGCTGACCGCCGCGCAGCGTCGGTTGTGGTCCCTGGAACGGAGTTCCGGGCGGTATGCGTTCTACAACGTGCCGATTGTCCGGCGGCTGCGCGGCGAGCTCGACCACGACGCGCTGGCGACGGCCCTCACCGGGCTCGTCGCACGGCACGACGCGCTGCGGACGGTCTTCCCCGCGCACGGCCCGCAGCTCCGGCCGCCCGCGCCGGTGCCGCTCGAGGTGGTCGACGTGGCTCCCGCCGACCTGGCCGGTGCGGTCGCGGCGCGGGCCGGGCAGCCGTTCGACCTGGCGGCCGGGCCATTGCTGCGTGCGACGCTGCTGCGGCAGGGCCCGCGGGACCACGTCCTGTGCGTGGTCATCCATCACCTCGTCGCCGACGGGTGGTCGGTCGGCCTGGTTCTCCGCGACCTCACCGCGCTGTACCAGTCCACTGTGGAGCTTCCGTCGGTCGCGCGGTACGCGGACTTCGCCGCGTGGCAGCGGGCATATCTCACCCACGAGTTCGTCGCGGCCGAATTCGACCACTGGCGTCGCGAACTCGCCGGGGCCGGCGCGCTGTTCGAGCTGCCACCGGACTACCCGCGGCTCACCGGGCCCGGCCGGCCGGCCCGTGGCAGGGTGACCCGCACCCTCACCGCTGGGCAGAGCGCCCGGGTCCATGAGCTGTGCCGCCGGCTGCGGGCGACACCGTTCATGGTGCTCATGGCGGCGTTCCAGGCGGCGCTCGGCACCCGGTTCGGCCGGGACGACTTCACGGTCGCGGTGCCCATGGCCAATCGCGACCGCCCGGAGCTCGACGCGATGGTGGGGTACGTCGCGAACATGGTGGTGCTGCGGGCCGATCTGACCGGCCGGCCGGACTTCGCCACGCTGGTCGGCCGCACGCGGGGCCGGGTGCTCGACGCCCATTCCCACCGCCACCTGCCGTTGGAACTCCTGCTCGACGAGTTGGCGCCCGACAAGGCCGCGAGCCACGCGCCGCTCGCGCAGGCGCTGTTCAACATGCAGGACTTCCCGCACCGCGCCGTCGAGGTCGCCGGACTGGAGATCGAGCACACCGGCCTGAACGAGGTCTGGGCCCGCTACCCGATCACGCTGTTCGCGCACGACCGGCCGGGAGGTGTGTTCCTCGACCTGATCTACGACCAGGAGCTGTTCGACCCGGGCCGGGCTGGGTCACTCCTGGACACGATGGTGACAGCGACCGAGGCGGATGGCGATGACCTTGCTGCGTAACGGCCCGTTCGTGCGTCTGTGGACGGGACAGACGATCTCCGAGTTCGGCTATCACCTCTCGCTGGTGGCGTTGCCACTGGTCGCGGTGATCCAGCTCGACGCGACGGCCACCTAGATGGGGCTGTTCGTCGGCGTCGGCATGGCACCCATGGCGTTCGCATGGCCGTTCTTCGGGGTGCTCGCCGACCGGGTCGACCGCCGCCGGATGCTGGTCGCGACCTACACCGGCCGCGCGGTGCTGCTCGGTTCGCTGCCGGTCGCGGCGCTACTCGGCCTGCTCTCCATGCCGTGGCTGATAGTCGTGTACTTCCTGGTCAGCACGCTGCACGTGGCGTTCAGTGTGGTGTCGCCCTCGCTGCTGCCCGCGCTGGTGAGCGGGCGCGAGCTGGTGGACGCCAACAGCAAGCTGGAACTCACCCGTTCCGCCGCGATGATCGTCGGTCCGTCGATCGCCGGGTTCCTGGCGGAGTTGCTCGGCGCCGCCAACACCGTCGCCATCGACGCGGTCTGCTACCTGGCGGCAGCCGGGTTGATCGTCACCCTCACCGTGCCGAAGCGGGCGGGGGCGGCGGAAACGACCGCGGCGCCCCCGGCGGCCTCGGTCTGGCGGGACATCCGCGAAGGCCTGTCGACCGTGTTCGGCGACCGGCTGCTGCGCCCGATGGCGATCTCGTCCGGGATCATGAACGCCTTCTTCTACATCCGCACCCCGCTCCTCGCCCTGTTCGTGCTGGAGGACCTCGGTTTCTCGGCCGGGAGCCTTGGGCTGATCCTGGCCGCGGCCGGGCCGGGCGCGCTGGTCGGCTCGTTCGTCGTGCGCAGGGTCAACGGCCGAGTCGGCCTCGGCACCACGGTGACCTGGGCGGCGTTCGTCGCGGGCGGGCCGGTGCTGATCGTCCCACTGGTGCCGGACAACAGCTGGTGGAGCCTGGGGTTGCTGATCCTGTCGACCTTCACGGTGAGCGCGGGGGTGCAGACCTACAGCATCAGCCTGGTCAGCGCGCGGCAGATCATGACACCCGACCACCTGCTGGGGCGGGTGAACGCGACGTTCCGCTGGGTCGCCTGGGCGGCCACCCCGGTCACCGCGGTGGTGAGCGGGCTGCTCGCGGAGCTCTTCGGGCTGCGCGGGGCGATCGCGGTCGCGGGCGCCGGACTCCTGCTCCCCGCCCTGTTCCTGGCGTTCTCACCAGTCCGCGGCACCCGGATCGTCCCAGGCCTGGCGGGACAGCCGTCATGACGCTCGCCCACGACGACATGATGCCGCCGGCGGAGTACCTGGGCGTCCACCGCACGGCCATCGAGGAGGCGGCCCGGCGGGTGCGGTCCCGCATCCGGCACACGCCGCTGCGCGCGCTGCCCTGCGGGACCTTGCTCAAGCTCGAGTCGATGCAGGTGTCGGGGTCGTTCAAGATGCGCGGTGCGTACAACGCTCTGCTGCGGCTGCCCGGTCACCCCGCGGGTGTGGTCGCCGCCAGCTCTGGCAACCACGCCAAGGCGGTGGCCACCGCCGGGCGGGCGCTGGGCATCGCGGTGACGGTCGTGGCACCGGAGAACGTGCTGCCCACGAAGCTCGCTGCCGTCCGCGACCTCGGCGCCGAGGTGATCACCCACGGCGTCACCTTCGGCAACCGCGACGGGCTGGCCCGCGCGATCGCCGCCGAACGCGGCTGGCCGTTCGTGCACTCCTCCGACGACTGGGACGTCATCCATGGTCAGGCCACAGTCGCCGAGGAGATCATGGCCGCGGTCCGGGATCTCGCGACCGTCGTGGTGCCGGTCGGCGGTGGCGGCCTGCTCGGCGGTACCGCTCTCGCGGTCAAATCCCGCGCCCCGCACGTCGCGGTCATCGGGGTGGAGCCGGAACGGGCCGCGGACGCCGCGGCCAGCCTGCGCACCGGCAGGCTGCACCGGCTCCACGGCGAGGCCGACACCATCGCCGACGGGGCCCGGGTGGCGAGCCTCGGCGAACGGCCTTTCGAGGTCGTCGTCGGCAGGGGGCTGGTCGACGACATCGTCACCGTCTCCGAGGACAGCATCCGCACCGCGTGGCACGCCATGGCAGACGTGCCGGCCGAACCGACCGCGGCGCTGCCGCTCGCCGCGCTGCTCGACAGAGCGGTTCCCGCCGGCACCGGCACGGTGCTGGTCATCAGTGGCGGCAACGTCAAACGCCCCGCATCGGAGACGTGAGATGGACCTTCGCCCGACCCCGGATCTCATCGAGGAGCAGTGCCACCGCGCACCGGACGCGACGGCGGTGACGTTCGAAGGCACCCACCTCACCTTCGCCGAGCTCGATGACCGGGCCGCGCGGTTCGCGGCCCGGCTGCGCGAGCTCGGCGTCGGCGCGGAGACGGTGGTCGGCGTGTGCCTGCCGCGCGGCATCGACCTGATCGTCACGCTCGTCGCGATCTGGCAGGCGGGTGGGGCGTACGTGCCGCTCGACCCGGACTACCCGCGGGAGCGGCTGCGGTACATGGTCGCCGACGCCGCCCCGGCGGTGCTGGTCACCGACACCACCGACCGGGTGGGAGCGCTGCTCGACGACAACGAGCACCGGCCCGAGCTGGTGTGCCTCGACCGTGACCGCGGCACGGTCCTGGCCGGGGCCCGGATCGACCGGCGCGTCCGTACCGCGCCGGACAACCTCGCTTACGTCATCTACACGTCGGGCTCGACCGGGCGGCCGAAGGGCACGATGCTCGACCACCGGTCGGTGGCCAACTACCTTGCGTGGACCAGGGATCTGCTGCCGGTCGGCGCCGGCGATGCCGTGCTGCTGCGCACCGCGATCAGCTTCGACCCGTCCGTGTGGGAGCTGTTCCTCCCGTTGACCACCGGCGCCCGGCTCGTCGTGCCGAAGCAGGACGGGCACCGCGAGCCCGACTACCTGTCCGCGTTGATCGCCAGGGAACGAGTCACGGTCGCGCAGTTCGTGCCGTCGCTGCTGCACCTGTTCCTCGACGAGGCCGACCCGGCCTCGTGCGCGAGCCTGCGCTGGCTGGTGGCGGGCGGCGAGGCGCTGCCCGCCACCCTGGCCGACCGGGTGGCGGCGGCGCTCGACGTCGAGTTCTACAACTTCTACGGGCCGACCGAGACCACGATCTCCTCGACGTTCGCCCGGTGCCGGGGCGGCGAGTCACCCGTGCCGATCGGGGTCGCTGTGCCCGGCAACACGCTGCACGTGCTCGACGAGCACCTGCGCCCGGTCCCGCCCGGCACACCGGGTGAGCTGCACATCGGGGGCGTCGCGGTGTGCCGGGGCTACTTCCGCAGACCTGGCCTGACCGCCGACCGGTTCGTGCCCGATCCGACCGCGCCCGGCGGACGCCTGTACCGGACCGGTGACCTGGTCCGCGAGCGTCCGGACGGGCAGCTCGACTACCTCGGGAGGCTGGACAACCAGATCAAGGTCAACGGAGTCCGGGTCGAGGCGGGCGAGATCGAGGCGGTGCTCACCGGCCACCCGGGGGTCGCGGCCGCCGTGGTCCACCAGCGCGACGGACGGCTCGTCGCCTACGTGGTGCCCCGGCCCGGCACGCCGGGGCCGGGCGCGCGGGAGCTGCGCGAGCACCTCGCGGACTCGCTGCCCGCCATGGTCGTGCCGCGGTACTACGTGACGTTGCCGCGTTTTCCGCTCAACCCCGCGGGAAAGGTCGACCGAGCCGCGCTCCCCGCGCCCGGCCCGGAGCGGGCCGAGGACCACGTCGCGCCATCGAACGACCTCGAACGGCGGCTCGCCGAGATCTGGTCGGCGGTACTGGGTGCCGACGGGGTCGGCGTGACCGACCACTTCCTCGACGTCGGCGGGCACTCGCTCGCGGGGATCCGGATCGTCACCAGGATCGCGCGGCAGCTGGGCGTCCGGCTCACGCTCGCCGACCTGTTGCGTGCCGGCACGATCGCGGGTCTCGCCGACCTGATCTCCACCCGGGGGCGGGACGCGGCGGACGAACCGCGGCCGCTGCCGCGTGACGGACGGCCGCTGCCGCTGTCGTTCGCGCAGGAGCAGCTGTGGTTCGTCGAGCAGGTGGGAGACCAGGCAGGCACCTACAACGTAGCGCTGGCCCTGCACCTGTCCGGGCCCCTCGATGTCGACGTGCTGCGCGAGGCGGTCACCGGGTTGCTCACCCGCCACGAGACGCTGCGAACGACCTTCCACGCCGAGAACGGTGTGCCGTACGTCCAGGTGCACCCGCCCGGGGCGGTGAGGATGGCGGTCGAGGATGTCGCACCGGACGAGGTGGCCGCCGCGCTGGCCGAGGAGACCGCGCGGCCGTTCGACATGGCGACGTATCCGCTGGTGCGGGCCCGGGTCCTGCGGGTCGGCGCGGACGAGCACGTTCTGGTCGTCGTGGTGCACCACATCGTCGCCGACGGGATGTCGTTGGACGTGCTCGCTCGCGACCTCGGCTCGATCTACGCGGGTGCGGAACTGCCCGTGCCCGCCATGCAGTACGCCGACTTCGCCGCCTGGCAACGAGAGCGGCTCACCGGCGCTCGCCTCGACGCCGGGCTCTCGTACTGGAAGTCCGCTTTGGATGGTGCGGAGCTCGTGCTCGACCTGCCGAGTGACCTGGTGCGCCCGGCGGTGCAGGACTTCCGCGGCGGCCGGGCCTCGTTCACCGTCGACGGCATCTTGTGTGCCCGGCTGCGCGAGCTCGCCAGGGCCGGGCAGGCCACGCTGTTCATGGTGCTGCTGGCCGGCTACCAGGCACTGCTCGCCCGGTACACCGGCCGGGACGACGTGCTGGTCGGTTCCCCCGTCTCCGGGCGGGACCACGTCGACTTCGAGCCGCTGGCCGGGCTGTTCGTCAACACGGTCGTGTTTCGCACCTCGGTGTCCGGCGACCCGAGTTTCCGGCAGCTGCTCGATCGGGTGGCCGCGACCGCGCTCGGCGCCTACGCGCACCAGGACGTGCCGTTCGAGCGTCTCGTCGAGGCGCTGGCACCGGACCGCGACCTCACCCGGCATCCCATCGTGCAGGCGCAGTTCGTCGTGGAGAGCGATCCAGCGGCCGGCTTCGCCGTGCCCGACCTTGCCGCGCGCTCGGTGCCGATCCCGGTGGTCGGGGTCAAGTGTGACTTGCGGCTCGCGGTGACCGAGCACGCCGGCGGCCTGGCCGGGACGCTCGAGTTCGACAGAGACGTCGTCGACCAGGCCTGGGCGGAGACGTTCGTGGCGCACTGGCTGCGGCTGCTCGACCTCGTCGCCGCCGAACCGGACCGCCCGGTAACGCGCGTGCCGCTCACCCCGGCACCGGTCCCGCGACGGGTCACCCCCGCGGTGGCCGACCCGTGGGAGCCGGTGGCCCGGCAGATCGCTGCCCGGCCGGACCGGGTCGCGGTGCGTGCCGCCGGAACCGACGTCACGTACGCCGAGCTCGGCGCCCGCGTCGACCGCCTCGCCACCCGGCTCGTGGCGGCCGGTGCGGGACCGGAGACGCTCGTCGCCGTCCACCTCGGCCGGGACGCGGAGCTGGTCGTCGCCCTGATGGCGGTGTGGCGGGCCGGAGCGGGGTTCGTGCCGCTCGACCCGGAGCACCCGCCTGCTCGGCTGGCCGGAATCCTCGACGACACCCGCCCCGGCGTGTTGCTGACGAAGAAACCTCTGCCGGGGTTTCGCGGGTCCGGTGGTCCAGGCGGGCGACATGCCGGTCGACCGGATCGCGGAGCTCCCCCGGGCCGAGCCGGACAGCCTGGCCTACGTCGTGCACACCTCCGGCTCGACCGGGGCGGCCAAGGGGATCGCGGGCACGCGCCGCGGCGTGGCGAACTATTTCGCGGATATGCGGCGGCGCGAGTACGCGGGCCCTGATGACACCGTGGCGGCGATGACGACCGTCTCGTTCGACGCGAGCCTGCGCGACCTCGTGTTCCCGCTGACGGTCGGCGCGCGGATCGCGCTGCTGACCCACGGGGCGGCCGATCTGGACACGGCCGTCGACGTGCTCGCAGCCGAACCGGTGAGCGTGGTCGCGTCCGTCGTCCCGTCGGTCCTGCGGGTGCTCACCGGCCACCTCGTCCGGCGCAGGGTCACGCTGCCGGCGCTGCGCACCGTCCTGGTCAGCGGCGAGCCGCTGCACGCGGGTGACGTACTCGACCTCACCGTAGTCGCGCCCTCGGCGCGCGTGGTCAACATGTACGGCCCCAGCGAGACGACGATGACGACCACCGCACACGAGGTCCGGGCGCCCGCGGTGCACCGCCACGTGCCCGTCGGCCGGCCGATCGACGGCACGTGGGTCGAGTTGCTCGACGACGAGATCATCCCGGTGGGCACGGGCCTGCCCGGCCACGTCTACGTCGGTGGCGCCGGCCTGGCCCGCGGCTACCACGGCAACCCGGCGCTGACCGCGGACCGGTTCGTGCCCCACCCGACGCTGCCGGGGCAACGCCTCTACCGCACCGGCGACCGGGCCAGGTACCTGCCCGACGGCAACCTGCAATACCTCGGGCGGTCCGACGACCAGCTCAAGGTCAACGGCGTCCGCTTCGACCCGGCTGACGTGGAGGCGGCGCTGCGGGCGCACCCAACCGTCGGCCGGGCGGCCGTCGCGGTGCACGGGGTGCTGGTGGCGTACGTGGTCGCGGACCCCGCCGTGGCGGCGGTCGCGGAACCGGTCGTGCTGCGCGCGTTCCTCGCCGAGTCGCTGCCGCACGCGCTCGTGCCGTCGGCATACGTGCCGCTGACCGAGCTGCCCACGACACCGACGGGGAAGCTCGACCGGCGCGCGCTGCCGGCCCCACCGGAGCCCGCGATGGCAGGCGGGCGGCCGCCGGAAACGGAGGCGGAACGGGTCCTAGCGGCCGTCTGGGCGCAGGTGCTCGACGTGCCGGCACCGGCGGCGGACGCCAACTACTTCGCGCTCGGCGGCGACTCGATCCGCGCCATCCAGATCGTCGCGCGGGCGGCGAGCGCCGGGCTGCACCTGACCCCGCGGCAGTTCTTCGCCCACCAGACGATCGCCGAACTCGCCGCGGTCGCCACACCGGTCGAGGCACCGGTCGCCACACCGCCGGAGTGGGCCGCCCGGCGTGCGGCGATCCTGCGTCGCGACCCGGCCGCGGCGGACGCGTACCCGCTGGCACCGACCCAGGAAGGCATCCTCTTCCACGTACTCGCGGAACCGGGCAGCGGTCTGTACGTCAGCCAGACGGTGTGGCCGCAGGAGGGTCTCGACCCGGACACGTGCACCGCGGCGTGGGCGGAGCTGGCGCGCCGCCACCCGGTGCTGCGCACCCGTTTCCTGCTCGACGACCGGCAAGAACCGTGGCAGGTGGTGGACCGGCACGCCACATCGGCCGCCGACGTCGTCCTCGGCACCGCCTGGCCGCCGGACACCCACGGCAAACGGCTCGAGGAGCTGTTGATGGCCGACCGCATCCGGGGCTTCGACCTGTTCGAGGCGCCGCTGGTCCGGCTGACCATGGTCGACCTCGCAGACGGGGACTGGGTGGTCGCGTTGACCAGCCATCACCTCCTGCTGGACGGCTGGAGCCTCGTCGCGCTGGTCGACGAGTACCTCACCGTGTACGACGCGCTCCGCGCCGGCGCACCGCCACCGCACGACCCGGCGCCGTCCTGGTCGGCGCACATCGCGTGGCTCCGTGCGCAGGACCACGAGCGGGCCCGCCCGTTCTGGCAGCGGTACCTGGCGGGCTTCCGCGAGCCGACCCCACTGCCGTCGCACGCGTCCGGCGGGTCGGGGCACGCGCAGTGCGAGCGCCTGCTCGACCTCGGTGACCGGCTGACCGGGTTCACGAGGACACACCGGGTCACCGCGAACACGGTGCTGCAGGCGGCGTGGGGCCTGGTGTTGTCCCGGTACGCGGGCACCCCGGACGTCGTCTTCGGCGTGACGCGCAGCGGCCGGTCAACGGAACCGGACAACACCCGCATGCTCGGGATGTTCATCAACACGCTGCCGGTGCGGATCACCATCCCGGCGGACGGGGACCTGGCGACGTGGCTGCAGGACAACCAGCGCCACCAGGCGGAGCTGCCGTCGGACCACACACCGCTGGTGCGGGTGCACGGCTGGAGCGAGGTGCCGGGCAATGTGCCGCTGTTCGAGACCATCCTGGTGTTCGAGAACTATCCGGTGCGCGAGTCGGCCCGCGAACGACTCGCGCCGGCGGGCGCCACCGCGGTGTCCGCGAAGACGTGGACGAACTACCCGTTCACCCTGGTGGTCACACCGGGCGACCGGATGCGCCTCGAAGCCGTGTTCGACCGAGGGCGGTACGACGACCGCTTCGTGGCGCACGTGCTCGCCAACTTCGAAGCCGTGCTGGACAACATCATCACCGACACCGAGGAGCCGCAGTGACGTACCGGGTGGTCATCAACGACGAGGAGGAGCAGTACTCGATCTGGCCGACGGACCGCGAAGGCCCGCCCGGCTGGACCGCGACCGGGTTCACCGGCACGAAGGAGGAGTGCCTGTCCCACATCGACGAGGTATGGACCGACATGCGCCCGGCAAGCCTACGTCGCGCCATGTCTGCTTCGGACGGACCGACCACGGGACAACGTGTCTCGAAGCACCCGGGCTAGCTGGACAGCCGGGTGTAGTCGCGGATTTACCCAATGCTCGGGGCGCAGGAGGATGCGGACCATGCGTTCGGTGGCGGCGGGGGCGGTTTCGATGTGGTCGGGGCCATCGGGGCCGAGGTAGCGGCTGGCGAGGCCCAGCGTTGCTCGACGGCGACGGAGTCCTCGATCGCGATGATCGAGCCCCCGCTGAGGCGTGCTGCGGCTCAACCAGCTCGGTGTGCTCTCGCACCCAATTGGACGCTGAATTTGCAGCAACGATGACCGCTATCGGGGCAAGCTCAGCCCCGCTGGTGGCGTCCGCACTGCGACGCAGGTGGCGTATTGGCTGGCGTTGATGTCGGTCGCACTACGTCGCCGAGACACTGCCTACCCAGCGTTTCTCCTGATCGACAGTCCTCGCACGTCGCTCGACATGAGTCCCAGCAATCATGAAGAGGTGCAAACGAGGTGCTGCGAGGCGGCCCGCCATCGCCGTCACACTCCCGTCTTGGAGCGTGTCTCATGTGTCCGCTTTGCGGAGTTTCTTGGAGCAGGTGAGGGCGGCGGCGAGGGTGAGGAATGCCAGGAAGTGGCCGGCTTTGCGTTCGTAGCGGATGGTGAGTCGTCGGTATCCGGTGAGCCAGGAGATCGTCCGCTCGATCACCCAGCGGTGGCGGCCGAGCTCGCTGGTCTCGATGCCCGTGCGGGCGATCCGGACCCGGATGGCGGTCGACCGGGCTCGGCCCGGTCAGCGATCCCCCCTTTTCGCACGCACCGATGCCGCATCAACGATGACGCGGGACCACCCACCGGTCAACACGTACACGATCGCGGTGAACACCGCACGAGCCGGCAACGGCGCCGTCCCTGCCGACGAGCCCGGAACTCCGGAACCAACGGCTCCACCAGCACCCACAACTCGTCCGGCACCAACCGCATCGACAACCGATCAACCACGACCCAAGATCATAAAATCCACGTGAGACAGGGGCTAAGGGGTCAGTTCAGAATGAGTCGGCGTGTCGGCGTTGCTGGGAGCGCGGGGCTTTCCAGAATCTTGGTATGCGTGAGGAGGTTCTGACCGACCAGCTGTGGGAGCGGCTGGAGCCGCTCCTTCCGGTACACCCACGGCGGTTCCGCTATCCCGGCCGCAAACGGGCTGACGACCGGGCCGCCCTCGAAGGCATCCTGTACGTCATCCGCACCGGCATCGGCTGGAACCGCCTGCCCACGGCGCTGTTCGGCGCCTCCGGGGCCACCTGCTGGCGACGGCTGACCGAATGGCAGGAGGCCGACATCTGGCAGCAGCTGCACGAACGCCTGCTCGCCGAGCTACGTGCCGCCGGACTGCTGGACCTGTCCGCCGCGCTGGTCGACTCCACCCACCTGCGTGCCCTCAAAGGGGGGACCACACCGGCCCCAGCCCGGTCGACCGGCGCAAGCTTGGCTCCAAGCACCACCTGATCACCGACGCCCACGGCACTCCACTCGCGGTCACGCTCACCGGCGGCCACCGCAACGACGTCACCCAGCTGATCCCGCGGATCGACGCCATCCCGTCGATCCGCGGTGTGGTCGGCAAGCCCCGGCGCCGTCCTCGGCGGCTCTACGCCGACCGCGGCTACGACCACGACAAGTACCGCCGCCCGGTCCGCGCCCGCGGCATCACCCCGCATATCGCCCGCCGCGGCACCGAACACGGCTCCGGCCTCGGCACCATCCGCTGGCCCGTGGAACGCACCTTCGCCTGGTTCAAAAACTTCCGCCGGCTACGCATCCGCACCGAACGACGCGCCGACGTCCATCAAGCCATCCTCAGCCTGGCCTGCTCGATCATCTGCCTCCGCAAACTCATTCTGAACTGACCCCTAAGACACGCTCTTGTCGTCGAATGAGCTCGTCACCGCTCTCCAATCGGCTCGACCGAATTACGCGACGCACTTCGCAGAAGCACCACGCCGTCGGGGCCGGTCACCAAGTTCTTCAGTTCAGCACGGAATTGGCTTACCCACTGCGCGATACTGCTTCGGTCAACGAGCCCGTCCTTGTACGCGATGTTACCGATGAGCTCGCCCGTCGTGTCAATGGTGAGTGTCCACAATACGCCGTCCGGAATATCCGACGTGCGTGATTGTGAGCCGATCCGCCGCCGAATCTCGCTGTACTCCAGGTCCCCCACTCGGGTGCCGTCGAGCGGAAAGGGAAAGGGAAAGACTTGGAAGATGATCGGAACCTCATTGTCCACCGCCATCGGCCGCATGAACTCGGGTGCTTCACCCGGGATCGCCGGAATGTCGTGGACGTAGGCCTCCAGACAGGTGTTTCGAGTGAGCTGCAGCACGTCCCGATACTTGGCGCATGCCGTGACATCCAAGCGGATCGGTACGAAATTGAAGAATAGACCGACCGCCTCGTCGAAACGGCCATATTCACGGCCAGGCGTCAATGTCGGGGTGGCGATGTCCGTCGCCCCGGACAGCCGGTTGACCGCGATCGTGAAAGCGGCGAGGAGCACCATAAAGGAGGACCCACGCACTTCCCTGGCCAGCGCGGACACGCCGGCCATCAGCTCAGCGTCCACTTCGAAACGGTACATGGCTGTTGTCTGCGGCAAGCCCATCGATCGCGGCCGGTCCGCAGGCATGGTCACGGTTTCCCCACCTCGCAGCTTATCCTGCCAGTAACGACGCGACGAATTCTCGGCGGGACCGCCCAATCTCGCAAGCTGCCACGTCGTGAAGTCGCGATACTGCTGCGGCTCTGCGAGCTCATGGCCCCCGTGTCCGGTCCGGGTCGCATATCGGGCCGCGAGATCGCGAAAGATAACCTGCACGGACCACCCGTCCGCGGCCGCATGGTGCACGACGAGCACGAGCAGGGCGTCGTGGTCGTCGAACCGGTTGAGGACCGCGCGAAGTTTTGGTACCGAGGATGCGTCGAAGTCGGCCGTCTCCTCCTCGACAAGCAAGGCGTCGATTCGGCGTCCCCGCTCTTCCGGCTCGATCCCTGGAAGATCCCGAACGGTCAGTTCCGCGGGAGTCGGCTGATGGACGACCTGACACCGCGCTTCCGGATCACGGATGATCACAGAGCGCAACGCATCGTGGCGCACGACGATGTCATCGAGCGCGCGCTGCAATGCCTGCACGTCGACCTGTCCATGGATGCGCCACCCGTGGACGATATGGTGACGAGGACCAAACGGCCCCTCGGCGTCGCCCTGGTCGAGGGCACAGAGGAACTCTTGATTCGCTGACAGCGGCCACCGCTCGCCGGCTCCAGTCGAAGTGTCCATGGTCGTCATGGTTTCTTACCTTCTGGCCAGGTGTTTCGGGCCGGTCGTAGGGTTCGCGGCACCCAGGTGTGCCGGGTATGACTTTCAGGCCTCTACCGCTGATGGCCCAGGAGACCTCGCCGACGTGTCCTTACACAGCGATCAGCTCGCACATCTCAGTCGACCTCAACGCCGGCGGTGCGGCGCTGCTGATCGCGTTGTTGGGTCAACCACGACCAGCGACTGAGTGTGCGAAAGCGGAAACGTGTCATCCCTCATGCTGCGTCCTCGACTGCACCGTGGCTTTGCATGACCGCCTCATAGAGCGCCTTGATGTTTCCGCTCCCGAAGGTTGTCGCGCCAAGGCGTTCGATCAGCTCGACGAAGAAAGTATTGCGCGGGGTGACCGGCTTGGCGAAGATCTGGAACAGCTGCCCGTCATGGTCCTCATCAGCCAGAATGCCACGTACACGCAGATCTTCTATGGAATGCCTTTCCAGGTCAATCCGTTCATCCAAACGGTCGTAGTACTGTCCGGGCGTTGAAAGGAACTGAACACCAGCCGCCTGGACCTGGTCGAACGCCCGCACGATGTCCGGCACCCGGAGCGCCACATGCTGGATCCCCGCACCGGCGTGGTCACGCAGGAAGGTGTCTATCTGGCCTGGCGACTTGGCCAAGTCCGGCTCGATCAGAGTGAAGGTGACGGCGCCGGAGGTACTTTGCACAACCTTGGAATTCATGGATTGTTTGCCAACGAATATCTTCTCCTCGTACACGACGCGGAAGTCGAGTACCTCTTCGTAGAACGCCACGGTGGGATCGAGCTGCCCGCCGGGCAGGCAGACAGCGAAGTGGTCGATAGCAGCAGCGCCGATGTCACGCGCGGAAGGCGAACCGGCCGGGGGAAGCGGTCCGCTCGCGGCGCGCTGCACGAAGGTATGGGCGACATCCGCGAAGGCCAAGATGCTCGCCGTCACTACCCCGTCATCTTCGGTTGGCCCGTGTAGCGGTACAGCGCCGCGACTTACCGCCTCGTGGAACGCAGTCCGAGCGTCGGCCACGCCGAGCCCGATGTCGGCGACTCCGTCTCCGTGTCGGGAGACGTAGATGGCGGCCTGATGGTCAGGGACACGCGGCTCGGTGATCAGCAACCGGATGTCATCGCGCCCAACTCCGACGGTGCGGCTTCGGCCGTCTTCGATCCGCTGGAACTCCGAGAAGGCATAGCCTCGGGTCCACAGGTCCGCCGCTGATGCGGAATCCTCGACGAAGAACCGAACGTGGTCGACCCTCATGCCCGTGTAGACAGAGTTCTGCTCGAGCGCCATCACGCCGCACCCTGCTTGCAGCCAGCACCACGTGGGCGGAGGTCGGTCCAGTTCGTCGCGACGTAACGCAGACAGGACGTGCGATCTGTCGCAGCGAGGGCCACCCGCCAGCCCGCGGGCGGCACCACGAACTCGGGCCAGAGGGAGTGTTGACCGGCTTCGTTGACCAGCACGATGAACTGGCCGTCCTCGCGGTCGAACGGATTCGACATATCCGGAATCCTTCCTGTTAGCTCGCCCTGGCGACCTGGTCGCCGTGCATCGCGGTGATGTGCTGGTCAATGAGCGCGACGGTGGGGATATCGAAGATCTCCACTACGCTGAGCTTCACGCCCAGCTCAGCCTCGATGCGCAACACGAGTCGCGCCGCCTGGAGCGATTGACCGCCCAGATCGAAGAAGCTGTCGTCGAGGCCGACTTGGTCGACATTCAAGGTCTTGCCGAAGATGGCGCACAGCGTTTCCTGACGTGGGCTGAGCGGCGCACGATGTTGCTTGGCCCGGTCGAACTCCGGCTCCGGCAGAGCATCTCGATCCACCTTCCCGTTGGCGGTTACCGGTATCGCGTCGATGGCGGTGAACGCGGCGGGCACCATGTAATCGGGCAGCGCCCTGGCCAGGTGGGTGCGCAGCCCGCCGAAGTCGACGCCGCCCGCACAGGGGACGAAGTAGGCGGCCAACCGCTGATCCTCGTCGCTCGAGGTGCCGACGACCACCGCGTCCGCCACGGCCGGATGCGTTCGAAGTGCGGCCTCGACCTCTCCCAGCTCGACCCGGAAGCCACGGATCTTGATCTGCTGGTCAGCCCGCCCGAGGAACTCGAGCGAGCCGCCGGCGGTCTGCCGGACCAGATCACCGGTACGAAACATCCGCTCGCCTGGAGCACCGAACGGGTCCGCGACGAACCGCTCCGCAGTGAGATCAGGGCGTTCGACATACCCCCGCGCCAGGCACCCGCCCGCAACGTACAGTTCGCCGACTCCGCCTTCGGCTACTCGGTTCAAGCTCTCATCGAGCACGTAAAGTCGCTTGTCATCGAGAGCCTGACCGAGCGGGACGAAAGCACCGACCTGCGCGTCCTGCGTCAACGGCAGCTGGGTGGCGAACAGAGTGGTCTCAGTCTGTCCGTACATCACTCTGACCCGGATATCCGGATTTGCGGAAAGGATCCGACGTACCGCCTCTGGCGAGACGACGTCACCACCGGTCATGACTTCACGCACGGATGAAAGACAGGTGGGATCCTCCTCGGCAACGAGCCTGAAGAGCCCCGATGTCAAGTGAACCGCGGTCGCGTCGCCCCGCCTGAGATCGTCGCGCAGCGCGTCGATGTCGAACTCGCCCGGGTGTGCCAGGACAATTTGTCCACCGCGCAACAACGGTGCCCACAATTCAAACGTTGACATTCCGAATGCATACGGCGCGATCATGAGAATCCGACTGAACACTGGATCGTTCCAGGTCTGGTCTTCGATGAGCCCGATCACACTGCGGTGAGAAACTCCGACACCTTTAGGCGCGCCACCCGATCCCGAAGTGAAGAGAACGTAGGCAAGCTGGTCCTCAGCCACCGAAACCACCGGTTCGGACTCTTGCGTTTGTTCAGCGTCACTGGCCGTGATCACCTCGCCGAAGCTGGACAGCGTGGCCGCGGGCGTCGAACCGTCGGTGATCACCATCCGCACCTTGAGCTGGTCGCTGATCGACCGCAGTCGCTCCGTCGGCATCGTTGTGGCCAGGGGCACATACGTGGCGCCCGCCTTGATCACCGCGAGTGTCGCAACGACCAGGTCGAACGACCGGCCGGAACAGACCGCTACGGGCTCCTCTGCTTCCACTCCACGCTCGATCAGGAGGTTGGCCAAGCGATTGGCCCGGCGGTTCAGTTCATCGAAGGTCAGAAACCCGTCGGCTGACCGCACGGCAACCGCTTCGGGCCGCCGGCGAACCTGATTCAAAAAGGTCTCTGGCAGTGTAGAGGCCATATCGAAGCTCCCATCGGCATATTTCCCGGCGCGGCAGGACTGCCGGTCTGCACAAGTCCATGCCGCTCCGGCCTGCCCTACTCTGTGAGTCTTCCAGCCGCCGACGAAGGCTGCGTCTTCGATATTGCGACCAAGCCAACACATCCAGCGTGGTTTGAAGGGTGAATCCCGTCGCTGTTGACCGTGGAGACGCAGCGTGCAACGGAGCAAGGTCGAGTTGTTCGCGGCGATCCGGCGGGACTCGAGGATCGAGGGCTTGCCGGTTCCGAAGCCGCGGAAGAAGCAGCCGCCGCGTCGGTCTCGGCTGGATCCGTTCAAGTCGGCGGTTGACGCGATGTTGCGTGCGGATCTGGACGCTCCTCGCAAGCAGCGGCACACCGCGAGGCGGATCTTCGATCGGCTGGTCGCTGAGCACGAGATGTATGCGACGGTGCCGGACTACGTGGGCCGGCGCCGCGCCGAGGTCCGGCGCCCGTGACCCCAGACTCAAGATCCAGAAGTGGGGCCAACACTCACACGCACAATCACCCAGCGCCTATCCGTCGGATCGCGCAAAGCGCGACAAGTCTCCCCGGAAATGATCGCGCCCTGTCCTCCACGAGTGAACTTCGATTATCACAACGCTGTTCGCGGCACCACGTGGGTCGGGCGGGGCAAGCCGTCCGGCCTGCCCCGCCCATGTCGGTAAGCACTACCCTCAGGTACGTGCCGACTCGCCCTCACCCTTGGGCGAGCCGACCCCTGGCGGTGGCTCTGGCTTGAATTTCTCCATCAACAACGCGGTGCAATGCCGGCGGTCACGTCACTTTGCACTGATCGGACGGCCAGAGTGACCGGCAGCGCCAGTCCGAATGCGCCGCCGAGACACCCTTGCGTTTCAGTCGAATCGTTGCCTGAAAACTCCGATTCTCCCGCCCCGCAAGGGCTGCCAGACACCGATGTCTGCTCACTCCTGGGAGTCGAGATCCACAATCAGCGTTCCTGGGCGAGTTTCTCGAGCCACGGCACGAGTTGTGCGGGAGTCGGTGTCGACGCCCACTCCTCCTCCCGAAGTCGGAGCGCAGCATCGCGCACTTTGGGGTCCTCGACGACGCGACGCAGCATCGAGCGGATCTCGGAGATTGACTGCTTCTGGTGGTCGAGTCGGCTCCCCGCACCCCGGTCGGCCAGGTAGTTCGCTGTGAGGGTCGAGTAGCCTTGTTTGGGCGACGTTCGATCCCACTCGACGCCGTCGGGGGTCGCGCGGCCGAAGAACCGCGTCGGCTCGTCGGTGTCGCACACTATCTGCGGTACAGCATGGGCGATACCAGCTATGACGGTCCCGAAGCTCCCGTGGTTGACCAGCGCGGAGCAGGTCGGCAGCAGTTGTGACAAGGGGACGTAGTCCATGGCGCGAACGTTGTCCGGCAGCGTCTCGACCTGGTCGGAGAGCTGGTCCTTGTTGAGGGTTGCGATCACCTCAACGTCCAGCCCGTCCACCGCCTCGAGCAGCGCCGGGATCCGGCCCGTGCTGTCGCCCTTGTCGACGGCCCGGGCGGAGACCCCGAGACTGATCGCCACTCGCGGTCGCGTCGGTTCGGCCCGCAACCAGTGCTGGGACACGTTCCCGCCGCTGTAGGGCAGGTACCGGACGGGAACGGTGGGAGTCCGGGTGGGTAGCCGCATGCCCGCGGGGATCGGATCGAGCGTCGCCTGCCCCATCAGCAGCTCGTCGTCGACCGTCACGCCGTGGTGCTCGGCCAGCGGTTGCATCGCCTCCGCCAGCATGCTCGGCAGTCCCCTGCTCACGAACCGCTCGTGAGCCCACGCTGTGTAGTCGGGAGAGATGAGGGTACGGACATGGGCCGCTCCGCTCGCCTTGGCTGCGACCGCGCCGCAGGGGAACCACGGCTCCCACAGCACGAGATCCGGGCGCCAGTCTTTCGCGAAAGCGACGATCTCGTCGATGTCCTCGCGCGGCCGCGGCGGTTGGTAGTTCCGGATGGCGAGGATCGCGTAGTGGTAGAAGACGTCCCACATGTCACGCTCGACGCGCTCGTGCACGGACAACGCCCGCACGTATCGCTCGGTCTCCTCTGGGTTCGGGAGCACGTCGGCGAAGTCCGGGTCGTCGCAATCGTGTACCGCCAGCGGTGTCGGCGGCCCACAGGGTACAGCGACGATGCCGGACTCCGTTACGCGCTGCGCGAAGTCCGTGGATATGATGCCGGTGGGGGAGGGGAATCCGGACGGCGCCACCACCCGCACGTCGTGACCCGCGCTCTGCAACGCCCACGCGTAGGGTACGAGCGGCCAGAAGTGAGCGGGCGCCGGAAAGCACGTGATCATGACACGCATGGCTTCTCCATTCACATGGTTGTGCGGGCAGGGGACTCGTCGAGCAGGAAGTCGCCGATCGGGCCCTTCAGCTTCTCGGCGTCGATGACGTGCGGTCCTTCGGCGACGACGCCGCGCTGTGCCGAGGGGACACAGGCGACGACGGCGTCGGCCGCCTCACCGAAGAAGTTCGGTCGGAGCTCGCTCATTGTCGGGTGGTCCTGCGACGCGCTGCCGTTGAGCACGAGCGTGGGCACGCCGATCCGTGAGAATCGCTCGGCCGGTGGCTGATTGGTGGTCCCCATGCAGGCGGCGTCGTAAGGGAGCGTATGAGCCAGACTGATCAGGTGTGACCACTTCGCATGCTTCCTTGCTCGCCGCACCGACTCCTCCGGCGAACCCCAAGTGCGCATCGAGAGCTCGAATGCCTCGCCCCGCCGGCCCTCGTCGAGCAAGGCCCGTACGCGCTGTATGTACCGACGGTGCTGAACCTCCGCGTCCGCACCCATGTCGTAGGGCAAGTCGTAGACGACCAGCCTGTTCATCGCGACACCGGCCGCCGCTGCCTCCAACGCCAGCGCCCCACCTGAGCACGCCCCGAAGACATGGGTCGACCCGCCGGCTTCGTCGATCACCGCGGCCAGGTCCTCGATCTCGCGGCGAACGGCGTAGGGTGCGACGTCCCCGCTGTCGCCCCGGCCGCGCCGCGCGTAGTTGTAGACGGTGAACCGCGACGCGAGTTCGAGACCGAGCGGAGCGTTCTCGGTGCCGTCGTCCATCGCTCCACACACGAGCACCACGGCGGGACCACTGCCGAAGCGCTCGTACGCGATCCGCGTCCCGTCCAGGGAGCGCACTGTACCGAAGGTGCTCATGACGGCTCCCCCTCGCCTTGGCGCAAGGCCTGGGTTTCGGTGCTGGAACCCTTGACTCCGACGAAGATGCCCCGCCCGTTGATGCCTTCGGCGGAGTACGTTGCGGGGCAGCCGGCTTCATCGAAGGCCTGCAGGTACTCATCCCGGGTGAAGAGCATGAGTTCGTGGACCTGGGTGACCTCCCGGATCCCTTCGGCGCGGGCGATGAGGTACCGGGACTCGAGCCGCGAGTGACGACCTTGACTCGAGGTGTGCGATACCCGAGCGATTGCACTCCCCTCGATATGCCCCGAGTCGGCGGCGAGGTACCCGTCGAGGAAATTTTCGGGGAACCACCAGGGCTCGACGACGAGCACGCCGCCGGGAACCAAGTGGTCGGCCATCGCCTGGATCGCCGCACGGAGTTCCTCGCGGCTCTCGACGTACCCAATGGCATGGAACAGGCAGGTGACGGCGTCGAACCGGCGCGGCAGCCGGAAGTTGCGCATGTCGCCGCGGTGCACCCGGGACGGGAAGCGGTCCCATGCGCGCCGCAACATCGGCTCCGAGAGCTCGACCCCCTCGACGTCGCCCACCAGCTCTGCGAACGTCTCCAGGTGGGCTCCTGTCCCGCAGGCCACGTCGAGCAACGATCCGGCGTGCGGATACCGCTCGCGCACGAGTGCGACGACCGCCTCGGCCTCACGCACCCAGTCCTTGCCACGGGCCTGGTAGACCGTCTCGTAGATGTCGACGAAATCGGCTCCGTACGTCATCGGCTCGTCCGCGAGTGCTCGG
Source organism: Amycolatopsis plumensis (assembly GCF_042652605.1). Lineage (NCBI taxonomy): Bacteria > Bacillati > Actinomycetota > Actinomycetes > Pseudonocardiales > Pseudonocardiaceae > Amycolatopsis > Amycolatopsis plumensis. The sequence continues at coordinate 1,726,237 of NZ_JBHSJY010000001.1, forward strand.
TGTCTTCAGCGCCGTCGATGCCCTGCTCGTCCACGAGGTCGCGAATAGTGCCGCGGTCGTCGGCCGACGCATCCGTATCCGTGGGCGAGGCGGTGCCGGCATCGTCGGCCCCATCCTTGCCGTCCCCGTGGGCTGGGACGTGGCGCAGCGAGATGCCCGCGACGACTGCGAGAACGAGCGCGACTACACCCCCGAAGGCGGCGGCCACGTTGAGCCCATCGGTGAACGCCTCGGCCGCCCTACGCGCCAGCTCCTCGCCGGCCGGCCCTGGAGTACCTTGGGCCACCGACATCGCGCCGGCGACGCTCTCCCGTGCGGTCGATGCGGCGTCGACGTCGACGCCCGGAACAGGGTCACTGAAGGCGCTGCGGTAAATGGCCGCGGCGATGCTGCCTGTCAAGGCAATGCCGAGGGAGACACCGAAGTCGCCACTGGTCTCTGAGACAGCAGCCGCCGAGCCCGCCTTCTCCGGCGGAGCCGAAGTCATGATGAGCCCGGCTCCCAATGCGCCCGCCGGACCGGACCCCAGCGACGCCACCATGAACCCGGACATGAGCAGGGCCACGCCGCTCTCCGGGCCGACCTGGGTCACCGCGACGAGCCCGAGCACCGAGATGATCATGCCCGCAACGATCACTTTGCCCGGCGGGATGCGGCGCGTGAACGCCGGGGCCAGCATGGACCCGACCATGCCCGCGAACGTGGGGGCGATCAGCCACAAGCCCGTCGAGAGCGGGGAGTAACCGGCCACCGATTGGAGGTACAGCGCGACGAGGAAGGCGTACCCGGACATGATCCCCATCAGCAACATGAGGGTCGCTGCCGAGGCGAAGACCCGGTTGCGGAACAGCGAGACGTCGAGGAGCGGCTCGGCGAGACGACTCTGCCGCCGCACGAATATCACGCCCGCGAGTACCCCAACGACGAGGGCAACGACGGCGACGCCCGTGAGGCCGTTCTTGGCGATCTCCTTCACGCCGTAGACGAACGGGAGGATCGCGACGAGCGAGAGTGCGACGCTGAGCAGGTCAATGCGGCCGCGGATCTCGCCGCCCCGCGCCTCGGGCAGCAGGAAAGGAGCGGCCACCACCAGGAGGACCATCACAGGTACTGGGAGGAGGAGCGTCGAGCCCCACCAGAAGTGCTCGAGCAGGACGCCGCCGACGACCGGGCCGAGCGCGATACCGCCCATGAAGCAGCTCATATAGGCGCCGATGGCCATGGCATGGCGCCGCTTGTCAGTGAACAGGCTGTTGAGGAGCGCCAGCGTCGAAGGCATGAGAGTCGCTCCGGCGATGCCGAGTACACCACGCGCCGCGATCAGCACCTCGATGCTCGGCGAGTACGCGGCCACCGCCGACAACACGGCGAACGCGCTCGCCCCAATCAGAAGCAGGCGCCGACGTCCGATGCGATCACCGAGATTCCCCATGGTGATCAGGAGTGCGGCGACCACGAAACCGTAGAGGTCCAGAGCCCACAACTGCTCCGTCGAGTTTGCACCAAGATCTACCGACAGAGCCGGCACCGCCACGTACAGAATGCTGAGATCCATGGCCATCATCAGCGTCGGCAGCGCCAGGATGACGAGCCCGAATACCGCTCGTTTCCCGTGCTCGCTTGGGGTTACTTCGGCCACGAGTACTCCTCCGATAGTGTCGGACGTTGGTCGATTCGCATCGCGCCACGCCGAAAGGCCGTTCCCTCAAATATTTATTAAAAAGAGTAACACGGTCCATCGGACGGCGAAACGGAGAATTCCACGAACCGAACCTGGACCTATCCCACCGGTTTCGTGAGATTCTCATAGTCGGCGAGTGCACGGCAGCCTGGTCCCGGGCAACGGTGATCTGCATACTCATTATCCACAGACGAAAAGGACCAGCCACCGGCTGGGGACGTCGGAGTACAGGAGGCCTCGGTGATCAGAATCTTCCAGCCGACAGTGGGCGAGGACGAACTTGCCGCGCTCGCAGAGGTCTTCGACTCGGCCTGGTTGGGCAAGGGTCCTCGGGCGGATGCTTTCGAGCAGGCGTTCGCCGGGCACCTCGATGTCGACGCCGAACAAGTGACCTCGATCAGTTCGTGCACGGCAGGCCTGTTCATCGCTGCGAAGCTCGCCGACCTCGGACCGGACTGTGAGGCAGTGCTGCCGACCGTCAGCTACGTCGCCGCGGGCAATGCGGTGGCCGCGACCGGTGCGCGTCCTGTCTTCTGCGATGTCGACGAGCGGACTCTGAACCCGACCGTGGACGACGTCGAGGCAGCACTGACCCCGCGGACCCGGGCAGTGGTCCTCCTGCATTACGGAGGCTACCCGGGCGATGTCGTCGAGATCGCCCGTCTGTGCCGGGAGCGCGGCATCCTGCTCATCGAGGATTCGGCCTGCTCGGTCGCGTCGCGCGCAGGCGAGCAGGCGTGTGGAACCGTGGGCGATATCGGGCTGTGGAGCTTCGACAGCATGAAGATTCTGGTCACCGGCGACGGTGGCATGCTGTGGGCCCGCGACCCCGAGATGGTCGAGCGCGCCAGGAAGCTGGCGTACCTGGGGCTGGAACAGTTCAGCGGGCTGTCGCAAGCACCCCTGGTCGACTCGCGCTGGTGGGAGTTCGAGGTCTCGTCGTTCTCCGGCCGCTCGGTCATGAATGACATGCAGGCGGCGATGGGGCTGGTGCAGCTCCCCAAGGTGGAGGCATTCGTCAAGCGCCGCAGGGCGGTCGCCGAATTCTACGACCGCGAACTCGTCGACTTGACCGGTGTTCACACTCCCCCGCCGCTCCCCGCCGACCACCGGTCGTCCTATTACCTGTATTGGGTCCAGATGGAGACCGAGGTGCGCGACCGGGTGGCGAAAACGCTCCTCGACCGCGGCATCTACACCACCTTCCGCTACCCGGCACTGCACCGTGTCCGGGCTTACGGATCGACGGCGAGCCTGCCCCGCGGCGAGCGCGCTGTCGACCGGACGCTCTGCCTGCCCCTGCACCAGGCGCTGACCGACGCTGACGTAGAACGCATTGCCGCGGAGTTCCGCAATGCGGTGTCGTCGGCCTCCGCGAACTCGCGATAAGACGCCCCGCGACCGATAGCAGAAATGGAGTTGACGATGACGGTCCACGTATGGGGCTATCTCGACGAGTACCAGCAGGAGCGCGAGGAGATACTCGAGTGTGTCGACACGGTCTTCAGCTCCGGAAAGCTCATCCTCGGCAAGAGCGTGCACATGTTCGAGCAGGAGTTCGCCGATTACCATAGCGTCGCGCACTGCGTAGGCGTCGACAACGGCACGAACGCCATCAAGCTTGCGCTGGAGGCGTTGGGCATCGGTCCGGGAGACGAAGTCATCACCGTGTCCAATACCGCGGCTCCCACCGTTGTCGCAATCGTGTCGACAGGTGCGACACCGGTCTTCGTCGACGTCCGCGAGGACGACTTCCTGATGGACACGACCCTCATCAGTGCTGCGATCACGGCTCGGACCAAGGCGATCGTCCCGGTCCATCTCTACGGACAGTGCGTCGACATGGCCGCCGTGAGCGCGATCGCCCGTGAGCACGGACTGGCCGTGGTCGAGGACTGCGCCCAGGCCCACGGCGCCCGCCAGCATGGACATCTTGCCGGTACTTGGGGGGATGCCTCCAGCTTCTCGTTCTATCCGACCAAGGTCCTCGGTGCGTACGGCGACGGCGGTGCGGTGCTGACGCCGAACGAGGAGACCGACCGTGCACTGCGCCGCTTGCGCTTCTACGGCATGGAGTCCGACTACCACACCGTCGCGACGCCGGCGCACAACAGTCGGCTCGACGAAGTGCACGCCGAGATCTTGCGGAAGAAGCTCACCCGGCTGGATCGCTACATCGACCAACGACGCGCGGTCGCAGCGCGCTACGGGCGCGATCTCGGCGATACCGCACTGACGCTGCCGTCGACCGTGAAGGGAAACGAGCACGTCTATTACGTCTACGTAGTGAGGCACCCGGCACGCGATTCGATCATCGCGGCGATGCAGGAGCATGGTGTTCAGCTGAACGTCAGCTACCGGTGGCCGGTTCACCTGATGACGGGGTTCGCCCATCTCGGGTACCGAGAGGGCTCGCTACCGGTAACGGAGAAACTCGCGGGCGAGATCTTTTCCCTGCCGATGTTTGCTTCGCTGCGGCGCGACGATCAGGACCACACCGTCGAAGCCCTTCGTGACGTGCTGGGAAGAATCTGAGACGGCTCGACGAAAGGGAGTAGACACGTGGAGATCCGAGAACTGGCTGTCGAGGGTGCGCTCGAGTTCACGCCCTCGGCGTACCCCGACGAGCGGGGGCTCTTCGTGGCACCGTTCCAGGGACCCGCACTCGCCCAGGCGCGGGGCCAGGGCACGTTTCCCGTGCGACAGGCCAACCAGAGCCGGTCCCGGCGCGGGGCGCTCCGCGGGGTCCACTACACCCGAACGCCGCCCGGAGTCGCGAAGTATGTGAGCTGCGCCCACGGCAGCGCCCTGGACATCGTCGTCGATCTGCGCGTGGGCTCACCGACCTACGGACGGTGGGAGTGCGTCGAGATGAACCAGGAATCGTTCCGGTCGGTGTACTTCCCTGTGGGGGTCGGACACGCCTTCATCGCCCTCGAGGACGATACGGTGATGTCCTACATGCTGAATGGCAGCTACGTCGCCGAGAACGAACTCGCGGTCTCGGCGCTGGACCCTCGATTGGCGCTACCGATCCCGGACGGGCTGGAGATGATCCTCTCGCCCCGGGACCGGGACGCCATCTCGCTCGAGGACGCCGCCCGGCAGGGACTGTTGCCCGAGTACGCCCGGTGCGTCCAGCTCGACGCCGAGCTGCGGCGAGAGGGCGGCAGCGAGTATCTCAAGTCCGCCTGAGCATCAGCGCCTCACAGCGCGACCGCAGTTGGTACCCGAGTTCAAGACCAAGGGCGCGGGGAGGAGGCGTGCACCGTGCGGACCACGCTGCGCGCCTCCTCCCCGGGCACTGCCGACGCGGGCTGGTCCCGCTGCTGGATATGCTGGAGTTTCGCAGCAACAACACCGTGCACCGGCCGGTGATCGAGGCGTTGGCGCTGATCCGCCGGTACGCGACAGCGGGGAACCTGACCTACTACCCGCTCGGGGAGACGGTGCCGGAGCACCGCGGCACATCTGGTGACTGGTCAAGCCTGATCTATCGCACCGACACCCGAGGACGGGAACGGGTGGTTCGGATGGTGTACGAGGTTGCCACGTTCCAAGCGGCGCGGGAGCTGTTGCGGTGCAAAGAGATCTGGGTGGTCGGCGCTGAGGCGTGGCGCAACCCTGAACAGGATCTGCCGGCCGACTGCGCCCAGCGCGGGCGTCCGGGCCGATCACCTTGTCCAAGCACGAGGCGGCACCGGAGCCGGTGAGTCTGCGCCGGCTGAAGGCCGAGGTCGGCCGGAGATGGGGCACCGTCGCGCTGATCGACGTGGTGAAAGAGACGGTGCTTGCGCACCGGTTGCCTGGACCAGGTCAGCGCCGTCGCCGTCGGCGGCGCGCTGCCGGTCGACGTGCTCGGCGAGCGGCTGATGCCGGCGCTCTAGACCTACGGCACCAACACCGGCATCCGCGCGGTCGCCGCCGGCGGCGGGCATGCCCACAGCGAGGGAACAGCTGCGCACGTCCGGCGCCGCTACGTGACCCGCGAGGCCGCCGCTCAGGTCGCCGTCGCGATCGCGAACGCCACCTTCGCGTCGCGGCGGGAGTCGCTGTGGGGGCCTGGGTCGACCACGGTCGCCTCCGCCCCGACCGACTTCAGCTCCTGGGATCAGAACATCTTCACCGAGTGGCACTCCCGCTACGGAGGCCGCGGCACCCTGATCTACTGGCACGTGGAACGCGGCTCGATGGTGGTGCACTCCCAGCGCTGCGGGCGTCGGCCTCGGAGGTGCACGCGATGGTCGAGGGCGCGGTCCGGCACGGCAACACCATGAGCGTGGAGAGCAACTACGTCGACTCCCACGGCCAGTCCGAGATCGTCTTCGGCATCACCCGGCCGTTGGGTTTGGCCTGCTGCGCCGGATCAAGGCGACTAACAAGATTCGCCTCAACCGACCGGTCGCCGGGCAGCCGGAGGCCTACCCGCGGCTGGGACCGGCACTGACCCGTCCAATCCGGTGGCACCTGATCGGTCAGCAGCCCGCATCGGGTTCGGCGTGCTCACCGCGGTCAGTACCGGGATGCTCATATGCTAGAGCCTACAAGTGAGTGAACCGAGCGCAGGCAGCGCTTGCGCTGGCTGCCGAGGCGATTGAACTTGTCGAGCAGCGCGGAGCGAGTCCGAGCAGATTGAGCGGAGGTGGGCGCATGTCGGCGACGAAGCTCCTGGTGCTGGGTATCGTGCACCTTTCCGGCGGCGCGCATGGCTACCAGGTGCGGTCCGAACTGCAGAGCTGGCATGCGGAAACCTGGGCCAAGATCAAGCCCGGCTCGATCTATCACGCGCTGAAGAAGGCGGCGGCCGATGGCCTCCTCACCGAACACGCCGAGCCGGGCAACTCCGGGCCCGAGCGCGTTCTGTACCGCGCGACAGCTCGGGGACGTGACGAGATCGTCGAACTGGTCCGCGACGGCCTGCGGCGCACCCACGACCCGGACATGCTCAACGCGGCCATCGCCATGTTGCCCATGCTGACCAGGTCAGATGCCATCGCGCACGTGAGCGAGCGCGTCGCACGACTGGAAGCGGAGCTCGTAGTGCAGGCCGAGGGGTGGGAGAACCCGAACCCCGGCATTCCCGAGCACGTCCGCGAGCAGGCCGAACTGTGGGCGGGACACGCACGCACCGAGCTGGAGTGGGCGAAGAGCCTGAGCAAACGACTGTCCGAGGGCGCCTACACCATGGCCGATGACCCGGGCTCGTGGCGAACGGTCCCCGATCCCCTCGAGATGCACTTCTAATCAAACTTGACTAGACGCTCCTCCTCGTGGCACTCTGACCAAGTAATCAAACTTGACTAGGCTCGACCAACCCGTTCGCCAACAGAAGGAGGCAGTGCGATGAGCACCACAGTGCACACCAACGCTCCGGCGATCACCCGCAAGCTTGGCCGCGCAACCAACGTCGGTTTGTGGGTGCTGCAGACAGGCCTGGCCCTCCAGTTCGCCGGGGGCGGCATCATGAAGGTCACCGGCACACCCGTCATGGTTGAAATGTTCACCGAGATCGGAGCGGGTCAGTGGCTGCGCTACGTGGTCGGCGCCCTGGAGATCGCCGGCGCGGTCGGGCTGCTGATCCCGCTGCTCTCGAGCCTCGCCGCTCTCGGGCTGGCCGCCGTGGTGGTCGGCGCGGCCATCACCAACGTGTTCCTTCTGGAGGAGAGCCCGTGGCTGCCACTGGCCCTCCTGGTCGGGGCTGCGGTGATCGCCTGGGCTCGCAGATCCCGTACCTCAAGCCTGGTCGACATGCTCCGACGTTGACGGACACGCATCGAGAAGTGGAGCGGAGCCATGAACGAGAGGACACTCCGCGTGACGTCCGCCGACGGCACATTCAGCAGAGTGGGCGCGTGTCGGCGACCAAGCTCCTGGTACTCGGTATCGTGCACATCTCCGGCGGCGCGCACGGCTACCAGGTGCGGTCCGAACTGCAGAGCTGGCGCGCGGAAACCTGGGCCAAGATCAAGCCCGGCTCGATCTATCACGCACTGAAGAAAGCGGCGGCCGATGGCCTCCTCACCGAACACGCCGAGCCGGGCAACTCCGGCCCGGAACGCGTTCTCTACCGCGCGACAGCTCGAGGACGTGACGAGATCGTCGAACTGGTCCGCGACGGCCTGCGGCGCACCCACGACCCGGACATGCTCAACGCGGCCATCGCCATGTTGCCCATGCTGACCAGGTCAGATGCCATCGCGCACGTTGGCGAGCGCGTCGCGCGCCTGGAAGCGGAGCTCGTCGTGCGGGCCGAGTGGCAGGAGCACCCCCATCGGGACATCCCCGAGCACATCCCCGAGCACGTCCGCGAGCAGGCCGAACTGTGGGCGGGACACGCACGCACCGAACTGGAGTGGGCGAAGAGCCTCAGCAAACGACTGTCCGAGGGCGCCTACACCATGGCCGACGATCCGGGTTCGTGGCAAACGGTCCCCGATCCCCTCAAGATGCACCTCTAATCAAACTTGACTAGACGCTCCTCCCTGTGCCACTCTGACCAAGTAATCAAACTTGACTAGGCTCAACTAATCCGTCCGCACCACCGAGAGAAGGACTCGAACCCATGGGAAAACTCGCGATCGAGACGAGAGGGTTGAAGAAGAGCTTCGGCGAGACCCACGCGGTCGCCGGTGTCGACCTGTCCGTGAGCGCCGGGAGCGTGTTTGGCGTGCTCGGTCCGAACGGGGCGGGCAAAACCACCACGATCCGCATGCTGGCCACGCTCCTGCAGCCCGACGCCGGAGAGGCGCAGGTGCTCGGCTACGACGTCGTGCGTGACGCCCAGGCGGTGCGAAGCAGGGTGGGCCTCACCGGGCAGTACGCGTCGGTCGACGAGGACCTCACCGGGGCGGAGAACCTGTTGCTGCTCGCCAGGCTGCTCGGCTACTCACGTCACCGAGGCAAGGAGCGGGCGGCCGACCTGCTCGACGCGTTCGGCCTTGCCGAGGCGGCCGACCGGCAGGTGAAGAAGTACTCCGGCGGGATGCGTCGGCGCATCGACATCGCGGCGAGCCTGGTCGTCCCCCCCGAACTGATCTTCCTCGACGAGCCCACGACCGGGCTCGACCCGCGCAGCAGGAACCAGGTCTGGGAGATCGTCAGGGGCATGGTCGCCCAGGGCACCACCGTGTTGCTGACCACGCAGTACCTCGACGAGGCCGACCAGCTGGCCGACCGGATAGCGGTGATCGACCACGGGAAGGTGATCGCCGAGGGCTCGAGCGGCCAGCTCAAAGCATCGGTCGGCGCCGGCTCGCTGCACGTACGGCTACGTGCGCCCGAGCAGCGGGCCGACGCCGAACGGGTCCTCGCCGCCGCGCTCGACGAGCCGGTCGAGCTCTCCGCTGACCCGGCCGCGCTGTCCGCAAGGATCTCCGACCCCGAACGGGTCGCCCGTTCCCTGGCCGAACTGTCCCGCAGCGGCATCGACGTCACCGAGTTCGCGCTCGGTCAGCCGAGCCTGGACGAGGTGTTCCTCACCCTGACCGGACGCGCCGCCGAAAAGACTCCCGAGGAGGAAGCCGCATGACCACCATGACCACCACGTCCGCCGAGCAGGCGTCGGCGCCAGTCACCGAGGACGCGCTGCGCCGTGTGCTATTGGTCGGTGAGCGCCCGTCCCGACCCGGCCCGGTGCGCACCTCATTGACTTTCGGCTGGCGCGCTCTGCTGAAGATCAAGCACCTCCCGGAGCAGCTCGTCGACGTGACCATGTTCCCGATCATGTTCACGCTGATGTTCACTTACCTGTTCGGCGGCGCGCTCGCCGGGTCGACAGGGGACTACCTGCAGTTCCTGGTGCCGGGCATCCTGGTGCAGGCGAACGTCATGATCACCATGAACACTGGCATCACGCTGAACACCGACATCCAGAAGGGGGTGTTCGACAGGTTCAGGTCACTTCCGGTGTGGCGGCCATCCCCGCTGGTCGGCGCTCTGCTCGGCGATCTGGTGCGCTACTCGATCGGGTCGGCGGTCGTCATCGGGCTCGGATTGGCCCTGGGGTTCCGGCCGGAGGGTGGCGCCGGCGGCGTGGTGCTCTCGGTCGCGCTGCTGCTGGTGTTCTCGTTCTGCCTGTCGTGGCTGTGGACGATGCTCGGCCTGATCCTGAGCACGCCGAACTCGGTGGCGGGGGTCAGCATGATGGTGATGTTCCCGCTGACGTTCGTGAGCAACATCTTCGTGGACCCGAAGACGATGCCCGGGTGGATGCAGGCGGTCATCGACGTCAACCCGATCACCCACCTGGTGAACGTGGTACGCGGCCTGATGCACGGCTCGGTCCCGGCCGGGGAGATCGGCTGGGTGCTCGTCTCGTCCGTGCTTCTCGTCGCGGTCTTCGGCCCGCTCACCATGGCCCGCTACCGCAACAAGAAGTAGCTGCCGCTACCGCAAGCACTTGGTCGAAATCAACTCCGGCAACCCGGCCCACTCGGCCAACGCCATCACCGGTACCAGGCCCGGACACGACAAGGAGAGACGATGAGCGAGCTGACCACCACGCAGCCCGCTGGCACACCGACCTGGATCGATCTGGGCATCCCGGATCTCGACCGCGCGATGACCTTCTACGGCGCGTTGTTCGGTTGGGAGTTCGATGTGGGACCGGCGGAGTTCGGCCACTACACCCAGTGCTTGCTACGGGGCAGACCCGTCGCGGCCATCAGGCCGAACCCCGATCCCGACGCCACGGACTTCTGGTGGAACGTCTACTTCGCGACGGATGACTGCGACGCCGCGGCCGCCCGAGCGCGGGACGCGGGCGGCGCGATCATCACCGGCCCGATGGACGTGCTGGACCAGGGCCGGACGGCGATCATCAAGGACACCACCGGTGCGCAGTGTGGACTGTGGCAGGCCGATGCCCACATCGGCTGCGAGATCGTCAACGAGCCGAACACCCTGCTCCGCAACGACCTGGTCACCGCGGAATCCGGGCCCGCGCGCGACTTCTACGTCGCGGTCTTCGGCTACACGTTGGATGCCAACCCGGACATGCCTGAGCTCGACTTCACGTTCCTGCGCAGACCGGATGGCCACGAAATCGGCGGCATCGCCGGTGACCCAAAGGCCACGAAGTCCCGTTGGGGCACCTTGTTCCAGGTGGACGACGCCGATGCGGCGGTGCGGCGAGCGGTCGACGCGGGTGGGACATCGGCCGAGCCCTACGACATGATCTACGGGCGGGTCGCGAACATCACGGACCCGTTCGGCACGGAGTTCGATGTCGGTGCGGCGATGACGAGCTGAGCCGGCGGTCAGCTACTTTCTTGAAGCATCAAATTTCGAGAGGAATCGCAATGAACATTGCACTGTGGATCGTGGCCGGACTGCTCGCGCTAGCCTTCCTGGGTGCGGGAGTCAGCAAGCTCGTCACACCGAAGAAGAAGCTGTACGAGAAGGGCATGACATACGTAGAGGACTTCTCCGACGCCCAGATCAAGACCATCGGCACGCTCGAAATCCTTGGCGCGATCGGCCTCATTGCGCCCGCGTTCATCTCGGGGGCTACCTGGCTCGTCCCAACCGCCGCGACAGGCCTGCTCCTGACGATGATCGGCGCGATCGTCGTGCACATCCGGCGCAAGGAACAGTTCGTTTCGCCGCTCGTGCTCGGGTTGCTCGCGGCGTTCGTTGCTGTCGGCCGGTTCTGGATTGAGACCCTCTAGGAGGTCGTCACGCGGCAGCTCCGATCCGGAGCTGCCGCGTCAACTCAGGAATCATCTTCGGGGTGGCGTCGTCACCACGCGACAGATGCCGGCCCTAAACGGAATGTGCGCTCACAGCGTCGCGAAGACGCGGCCGGGGCGTCTTCCGCATTGCCGTATGCCTCGACCCAAGGCAAGTCACGTCGCACTCGAGAAGACGCCGGATCCGTCCAGCCGCCGAAATAATAGCGGCGCGTCCTCGCGCATGCAGCGTCTGGACACTGGCAGTTCACGTAGGCGAGAACGGAGAAGGATATGACCGGGGCAGGCGTGACCGTCATTACCGCGTGGATCATCGAACATCAATTCACTCCGCCCGGTGGTGAAGCTCGCCCGTCCGGAACCTACGACGGTGAAGAATACCTCCATCCGATTCTGGAAATGGCCCGCGAGTTCGAGCGGGCCCACCCGGAGTACGCGGTGCGCGTCGAGGGTCACGATCCCTGGACGATGGCGGAAGAAGTCGCGCGCGCCGCCGAGCGCGGGGAGGCACCGGACATCGCCGAGTACTACGCCACCGCGACCCAACTCGCCTACGACACCTACACGCCAGAAGGTAAGCCGGTGTTCACGTCCGTCGAGAGGGCTCTCGGCGGCCGCAAGGAAGTGCTGGGGGAGCGTGTGCTGATCGACGACATCGAACCGCTCGCACGGAACTTCTACAAGTATCAGGGCGACCAGTTCTCCGTGCCCATGACGGCCACCACTCCCCTGCTGTACTCGAACATGACGATCCTACGCAAGGCCGGGATCGACACTCCCCCCAGGACCTGGGATGAGCTCGTTACGGCGTGCGAGGCGGTCGCGCGGCTCGACGAAGCTCCGGCCTACGGGGCGGCCTGGCCCAACAACGGCTGGATCTTCCAGCAGGCACTGGCGCAGCAGGGCGGTCTCATCGCAAACAACGGCAACGGCAGGGAAGCCAGAGCTACCGTGGTCGACCTGGCCTCCAAGGAAATGATCTCGTGGGTCGAGTGGATGCGGGACTTGCATGCGGCCGGTCACTACGTCTACTCAGAGGGGGCCTTTTGGAGCGCGTTCGAGACATTCGCCCGGCAGGATGCGGTGTTCGCGGTGAGCTCATCGAAGCAGTCCGAGGAGTTCGTCCGTTCCGGCGAGGAGAACGGCTTCGAGGTGACCGCGAGCCCGATGCCGTTCAACTCGTCGGTGCCCTACGTGGGGAGCCTGGTGTCGGGGTACTCCCTGTTCCTGCGGGACGGTCTCGACGAAGCCAAGCGGGACGGCGCGCTCGCGTTCATCCAGCACCTGATCAAGCCGTCGAGCATCATTCGATGGCACCGGGCGCACGGATTCCTCCCCATCACCAACGAGGCTTACGACACGCTGGAGGGCGAGGGCTGGTTCGCAGCCAATCCACATCATCGAGCGGCCAGTGACCAGCTCCGCACGTCGGCGCAGTGCGCCGCGACGTCCGGTGCGTTGGTGGGTGACTTCGCGGGCATCCAGCACGCCATGACCAGGGCGATGAAGGACGTTTTGTTGTCAGGCGCGGACCCCGGTCCGAGGTTCGAGCAGGCGACCGAGGAGGCACAGCGTCTCCTGGATGAGCACAACGCCGCCTGCCTGCGGCCGGTCCCCTCGACCCCGGCGCGGCTCGAGGTGTACTGACGTGGAGGACCTGTCATGACGACGATCGAGGATGTCAGTGGATCGCCACTTCGGGCCCCGCCATCACATCGTGCACGGCTGGCACGTCCGCTGATCGTCCGCGACCCGACCAGCGCATGCGCCGTCTCAGGTGGTGCCTGAAGGCGCGAGACCTGCGCATGTCTCCTCGGACGACCGAGCCGACGGATGGTCGGTGCGATCATGCCGTCCCGCGATTGGACGCGGACCTGGCGGACAAGCTGGCCCGTATCCGTACCAGCCTGTCCGCACGCCACATCATCGCTTCGTGCGAAGATTCGTTGCGCCGGCTGCGGACCGATTGGATCGACGTGTTCCACATGCACAACCCGGATCCCGACCGTCACGTGGGACGAGATCAGGCAGGCGATGGAACCCTTCCTCGGCATCGTCGCCGAAACAGTGATGTGGATCGGAAGGTCATTCCCGCCACACACAGGCTTATGGCGTGGGAGTCGTCGCGCGGTCGCCGCTGATGGCGGCACCCCGACGTACCGCCGGGGGTCAGACGCCGAAGAACCGCTGGAGTATCGGCGCAACCGCCTTGGGGTCGGCGACGTGGCCCTCCAGCTGGATGACATCGCGCTCGGCCCGCGGCACGGCCGCAACGAGCGCGTCGGCGGCGTCGTCGAAGAACCCGGACGCCGGCCCGGCCATCGCGCCGTCGATCGTCTTCGCGGTCAGGACCAGCACCGGCTGCTTGATCGTGACGAGCCGGTCCTTCGGCGGCCCACCGTCGTGCAGGCAGGCGGCGTCGTAGGCCAGGATCGGGCGTTGGCGATCAGTCCCCGCCACGCGGCGAGCTGGACGCCTGAGCGATCATCTCCTCCGGCGTGCCCGCCAGCCGCATGAACAGCTCGAACGCCGCTTCCCGGCGATCCTCGGCAAGCAGCGCGCCCAGTTCCCTGCAGGTGCTGTGCCGCTCCTGCGCGCCGGGATAAACGTCGTAGAGAACCTCGAACGCGCCGACCTTGGTCACGGGCAGTCCCGCGGCCGCGGCCTCCAGGGCGAGCGCGCCGCAGGAGGAGACCCCGTACAGGGCACGCCGACCCGCCCGCGTCCTCGATCAGCGCGGCAATGTCCTCGAACTCGCGCTCGATCGCGTACGGCGCGGTGTCGCCGCTCTCGCCTCGACCGCGGCGGTCGTAGCTGTAAACGGTGAAGCGGTGGACAGTTCCGCAGCAAGCGGCGCGTTCTCACTGCTGTCCACCGCTCCACCACCGCCGGCCGGAATGACCGCGGGTCCGGTTCCGGTGCGGTCGATGTCGGCACTTATCGTCGTCATCGGTGGCTCTCCGTACATCGTCAAAATTGCTCACCTCGACGGCCGGAGCACTAGGAGCACTAGGAGCTTGTCTCATGTGGTGAGTTTGCGGAGTTCCTTGTGGCAGGTGAGGGCTGCGCCGAGGATGAGGAAGGCGAGGAAGTGCTCTGCTTCGCGTTCGTAGCGCAGGGTGAGGCGGCGGTATCCGGTGAGCCAGGCCATGGTGCGTTCGATGACCCAGCGGCGCTTGCCGAGTTTCTTGCTGGTCTCGATGCCTTTGCGGGCAATGCGGACCTTGATGCCGCGGTCGCGGACCCAGCGCCGCAGTCCTGGTTGGTCGTAGGCCTTATCGGCGTGCAGTTTGGCGGGCTTGCGCCGGCGTGGGCCGTGCCTGGACTTGATCGCCGGGATTGCCATGACGAGGGGTTTGAGGGCATGGATGTCGTGGGTGTTGGCTGCTGAGATGGCTACGACTAGCGGTAGCCCGGCGCGGTCGGACAGGACGTGGATTTTCGAGCCGGGCTTGCCTCGATCGACGGGGCTCCGACCGGTCAGAGATCCCGTTTTTTGGCCCGCACGCAGGCACCGTCCACGATCGCGCGGCTCCAGTCGATGAGGCCTTGACTGCCGAGTTCATCCAGCACCGCATGATGCAGCCGGCGCCAGAGCCCATCTTCGGTCCACTGGCTGAAGCGGCGGTGCGCGGTCTGGAACGGCACCCTGAACGACGGAGGCAGATCCCGCCACGCACAGCCGCTGGTCAGCACGTACACGATCGCCGTGAACACCGCACGAGCCTCCACCGGAGCCGTCCCGCCTCCTTGCGGACGCGGCCGGAACCCCGGAATCAACGGCTCAACCAGCGCCCACAACTCGTCCGGCACCAAGCGCAGCGACAACCGATCAACCACGAGCAAGATCGTGTCTCAGGAAGCATCGATCACCACGTAAGACACGCTCTAAGTCGGCCGGGACCCGATGACGAAACCGGAACCAGCCTGCCGCCGTGCTCGGCACGAACCGGCATGCAGGCCCGCCCGGCCGAGCGCCTCGGTGTACTCCGGCTACTCCGTGGACACCCGGTGCGGCGACAGCACCACGACGACCACGCCACCTACCGAACCCCTCGACGTGCTCGAACTCGCCGGCCAGCCGTCGCAGCAGCGTGCCGGTGCCGCACCCACCTGGAGCAGGCTCCGTGCCGCGGGGATCCTCGCGCGGACCGCGCCGGCCACGGCTTTCGCCGTGACCACCTCGTTCCCGGCTGCCCGTTCGGCCAAGCCCGGAGTAGCTTGGCGCACGGTCAGCGACCCCGGTCGGCGGCGGCCAGCACCTTCGCCTCCGGCGACTCCGCCGCTTCCGGGGCGGGGATGCCGCGGATCAGGTCGGCCGCCTTCTCCGCGACGACGATCGCCGTTGCGTTGGGAATCCCGCGGCCGACCTCCGGCATGACGGACACATCGACCACTCGCAGCCCATCGACGCCCCGCACGCGCAGGTCGGCGTCGACCACCGAGCCCATCGCACAGGTACTCGTCGGGTGGAAGATCGACTGCGTGTACTTCCTGGCGTAGGACTTCAGGTCCGCGTCCGATTCCGATTCCGGGTAACGGAACGCGCCCTCGTTGTAGAGCCGCATAGCCGGCCGCCTACCGATGTCCATCGCCATGCGCAGCCCGATCAGGGTGCGCTCCAGGTCCGAAGGATCGGCGTAGTAGTCGTGCACGATCCTGGGCTTGGCCGTGGGATCGGCGGACGCCAGTGCCACCCGGCCGCGGCTGCGCGGTGTGGCGACCGCGGGGCCGAACGAGATCGCGTGCGCGGTCGGCGGCGCGAGACCGCTGTCGGCCAGCATGCCCGGCGCCGCGAAGAACTGCAGATCGGGCGCGGGCAGGTCGCTGTCGGTGCGCACGAAGCCGCCCGCCTCGGGCCCGTTGGACGCGAGCGGCCCGCGGCCCTCGCGCTGGTACAGCTCGACATTGGCGGGCTCGCCGGCGGCCAGCAGGCTGATCGGCTGGGAATGCGTGAGGATGAGCGGCACCAGCGCGTGGTCCTGCAGGTTCGCGCCGACCTCCTCGTTGTCGGCGACCACCGGGATGCCGAGTTTCCGCAGCGTGTCGGCGGGGCCGACACCGGACAGCATGAGCAGCTGCGGGGAGTTGTACACGCCGCCGGAGAGCAGCACCTCGCGTTCGGCCCGCAGGACGATCTCGTCCTCCAGCCGGTACCCGACGACGCCGGTCGCCCGGCCGTCCTCGATGAGCACCCGGTGCACCTGGAGGTTGGTCTCGACGGTGAGGTTGGGCCGGTCGATCACCGGGTGCAGGAACGCCGCCGCCGTGCTGCAGCGACGTCCGTTGCGCTGGGTGACCTGGTAGAAGCCGAAACCGTCCTGCTCCGGGCCGTTGAAGTCGTCGTTGGCCGCGAACCCGGCCTCCGTCGCCGCCGCGATGAACGCCGCCGTGCTGGGGTTCTTGGACCGGTTCTCCGACACCGACAGCGGCCCGCCCGCGCCGTGGTAGGCCGACGCGCCACGCTCGTTGTCCTCGGACCGCTTGAAGTACGGCAGCAGGTCCGCGTAGGCCCAGCCCGGCTGGTTCCACGAGTCGTAGTCGTACGGGTTGCCCCGCGCGTAGGCCATCGCGTTCATCGAGCTGGTCCCGCCGAGCACCCGGCCACGGGGCAGGAACACCCGCCTGCGGTTCAGCTGGGCCTCGTCGTGCGTGTCGTAGTCCCAGTCGACCTGGGTCCGGAACAGCTTGGCGAACGCGGCGGGCACCTGGATGTTCGGATGGCTGTCCGTCGGGCCCGCCTCGACCAGGCAGACCCGGATGTCCGGGTCCTCCGTCAGCCGCGCCGCCAGGACGCAGCCTGCCGATCCCGCACCGACGATGATGTAGTCGAACATATCGCTCCTTGGCTGATCAGAAGAACTGCGTGTTCGGGGCGAGGCCGCACAGCACCCGGCCGTAGATCTCGTAAAGGATGTGCGGCGTGTTCAGGGCGTGCTGGGTGAGCGCGTGCAGATCGCGCCAGGTGCGCTGGATGGGCACGCTGGAGAAGATCGCCGAGCCGCCGCTGCCGACGTAGAGCGCGTCGACCGCCTCCAGCGCGCGCTTGCAGGTGGCGCCCATGGCGATCCGGGCCAGGGCCCGGTCCTCGGTGGACCACTCGCTGTGGTCGGCGACCTTCGCGTCGACGAGGTCGGCGACCCGGTAGGCGTGGAAGGCGGCCTCGTCGATCGCGACCCTGGCCTCCGCCACCTGCAGGTGCGTCATCGTGGCTTCGCGCTGGTCGGTGTAGTCGGTGTAGGTGATCTTGCGGCCGGGCATCCGGTCGGTGAAGCAGTCCCACGCCGCACGGGCCATGCCGACCACGTTGCCGACCGAACACGCGGAGGCCAGCGCGGCGAGCGGGGCGCGGTACATGTCGATGTCCGCGTTGAGGACCGAGGCGGACTGGTTGGTCAGCAGCGCCATCAGCGGCAGCGTGCGCTCCGCGGGGACGAACACGTCTTCGGCGACCGTGGTGACGCTGCCGGAGCCGCGCAGGCCGGTGGTGTTCCAGTCGTCCACGATTCCCAGGTCCGCCATCGGGATCAGGGCGACGATCGGCTCCATCTCGCCGCTCGCGTTCGGGGTCACCGCGATCGCGACCTGCCAGTGGCTGTGCAGCGCGCCGCTGATGAACCCCCACTGTCCATTGACGACATAGCCGCCCGGCGCCTTCGCGGCCATGGCGGTGGGGCTGAGCGTCCCGCAGACCCGGACGTTCTCGGTGGTGTAGACCTCGTCCTGGACGGCGTCGGGGAACATGCCCACCATCCACCCGGGGATCCACCACACCGACGCGATCCAGCCGACGGCGCCGTCACCGCGGCCCAGCTCGGCCGCGACGTCGACCACGGTGCGGGTGTCGCACTCGTAGCCGCCGTAGCGGGCCGGGATCCGCATCTTGAAGACGCCCGCCGCGGCGAGGGCCTCGATCGTCTCCTCGTGCAGGCGCCGGTTCTCGTCGGTCCACTGGGCGTGATCGCGGAGCAGTGGAACGAGTTTCGTCGCCCGATCGACGAGTTCGTCGTGGGTGGGGGGCTGGAGCGTCACCATGGCCTCCTCGGTGGCCTCGGCCTGGACAGGATCGAAGGGCGCCTTGCGTCAAGACATCGTTTCCCGGGGCGTTCCGGGATGGCGTCTCCCGCATTGCGAACGGCCGTCACAGCTCGCTGCGCATCGCCCACAGGTCGGGGAACAGCTGGTGGAACAAGGTCGAACGCAGGTACGAGATTCCCGGCGATCCGCCGGTGCCGGCCTTGTCGCCGATGATCGCCGCGACGAACTGCACGTGCTGGTAGCGCCACTGCTGGAAGCACTGGTCGACCTCGATGAGCGCGTCGCAGATCTGCGCTATCACGCCGTCTTCGAGGTAGGCCTTCCGGAGGGCCTGCTGCACGTCCTCGGACGGAGCAGGTGGCCTAGACACGTCGCGGTCCAGCAGGGAGTCCGGCATGGGATACCCGCGGTCGGCGAGGAAATGGGCGAGCGAGTCGAAGACGGTCGGCCGACGTAGAAGCTGCTCGAGCTCGGCGTGCTCACCAGCACCGACCCGGTAGTACTCGAACATCTGCGGATCTCGCCTGCCGAGCACGGCTTCGATACGCCTGAACTGTGTGGACTGCGCCCCGCTCCCGCCGCCGAGTGCGTGCCGGAAGCCGTTGAACTGGCGCGGCGTCAACGTCGCCATCACGTCGGCGTTGGCGACCACGGTACGAACCAGCGCCGCGGTGCGCTGCAGCGTGCGCAGGGCGGCGCCGTCGGCGCCGTCGGCCAGCTGGTCCTGGAACCTGGCGAGTTCGTGGAGGATCAGTTTGAACCAAAGTTCGTGGACCTGGTGCGTCACGAGAAAGAGCAGCTCGTCGGGCTCGCCCGTCCGCGTACGCTGGATCGACAGTAGTTCGTCGAGTGCCAGGTAGGCGTGATACTCCGATGTCTCTTCCACGATTCAAGGTTAGACACGCCGGAACGATCCGCGACAGCACGGCGAACAACGAGAGCAATAGTGAAGCAATCCGGTCCACCGAGGCGTGGAACTCAGGCAAACCGCAAGAAGATCCGCCACGGGCCGTGTGGGACGCTGGCCGCGCTACCCGGGCCGGTCGATGTCTTGGTGATGTGCCTGACCCGCGACTGGCTCCCCGAACCGTTGAAGGAAGCCGAGTTGGTCAGGGGTGCGACACTGCCCGGCGGCTTGTACGAACTCGAACCGCTTCGTTCGGTCTACATCGGCGACGCGATCGGTCTGACGGCCGCCGAGTCTGCGCGCACCAGTCCGATCAGGAATGTCCACAAAGATCTTTCGCGCTCGGTCATCACTTCGATCTGCCGTTCGGATTGGGCGACCCGCGACATCCGCTCGGCGCGGCCGCCGAGCGGATGATGCGACGACCACCGTGTGCGGCTCGGGTCACGCGACGCATTCGGGAAGACGACTTTGCCAAACGCCCGAGCGCACACTCTAAGCACCGGATCGACAGGCTCCGTGCCCAGGGAGGCGCACAGCGTGATCAATATCCTCCAGCCGACGTTGGGTGCGGACGAACTTGCCGCAGTCGGCGACGTTTTCGCCTCTTCGTGGGTCGACCGGGAGCGGATGACCTCGGTCGGCTCCTGTTCGGAAGGAGTCTTCGTGTCGATGCAACTCGCCGGCGCCGGTCCGCAGACCGATGTGGTGCTGCCGACCGAGCAGGAGGACCTTGACGCCTTCGCCTGCGCCGGCTCCCCCGCGTGGCACATCGCCGGCCCGCTGAGCAAGCGCGCGCTGTACGTCGGCGTGCGGGAGCGCATCGACGGTCGGGAGCGGTGATGGCGAGCCCGCTGGAGCAGGAGGGATCGGAGGCCGACATCGCCGCGGACCTCGCCGTGTCGGCGGCCACGACGCGTGGATTCCACCTGTCCACCGTCGAGTTCGACGACTGGCTGGCAGAACGCTTTGTGGCCCACGATTTCGAGGTCTCGCGTGTCCCGTTCGACGAACTCGATCACTGGACGTTCGCCGACGACAGTGGCAATCTGACCCACCGCAGCGGCCGGTTCTTCACGGTCGAAGGGTTGCGGGTGCGGGCGACGGACGGAGCGGTGCCGGAGTGGCACCAGCCGATCATCAACCAGCCGGAGATCGGCATCCTTGGCATCGTCGCCAAGAGGTTCGGCGGCGTCCTGCACTTCCTCATGCAGGCGAAAATGGAACCGGGGAACGTCAACCTCGTGCAACTGTCGCCGACGGTGCAGGCCACGAAGAGCAATTACCGCAGGGCGCACGGCGGCAACGAGGTGGCCTACCTGCACCACTTCATCGGCCCGCGACGCGGCAAGGTGATCGTCGACGTGCTTCAGTCCGAGCACGGTTCGTGGTTCTACCGCAAGCGCAATCGCAACATGGTTGTCGAGGTAGCTGACCACGTCGAGGTCGGACACGACTTCTGCTGGCTGACTCTCGGCCAGATCAACGAACTTCTGGCTCGCGACTACGTCGTCAACATGGACTCGCGGACGGTGCTGTCCTGCCTGCCGGCGAGTTCGGTGCCCGCGTGGTCGCGTGACGCCACCCTGCCCGGCGCGCACCGAAGCACGCACGCGTTGCTGAGGTGGCTCACCGAACGGCAGGTCGACAGCGAACTCGACGCACAACGGGTGCGCCTGACCGACCTCCCCGAGTGGAACCGTACCGACTGGGAAATCACGCGAGGTGACGGCAGGTTCTTCAGTGTCGTGGGGGTGTCGGTTCGCGCGGGTAGCCGCGAGGTGTCGAGCTGGCACCAACCGCTGATCGAGCAGCACGGTTACGGGATCGTGGCTTTCGTCGTCACGGAGTTCCGCAGCGTCCTGCACGTTCTGGTCCGCGCGACGATGGAGGCAGGCTTCCTCGGCGCCATCGAGCTCGGCCCCACCGTGCAATGCGTTCCCGCCAACTACGCTCCGGGCAACGCACCGTTTCTGTTGGACTACGTCATGGCAGCCGGCCCCGAGCGGATTCGCTACGCCGCTTCCCATTCGGAAGAAGGTGGCCGGTTCCGGAACGCGGCGAGCCAGTACATGATAATCGAGGCGGACGAGACGCTCCCCAAGCTACTGCCTGCCGACTACACTTGGGTCGCCGCGGGCCAGCTCGCCGAACTGCTGAGGCACAGCCATTACGTCAACGTTCAGGCCCGTAGCCTGGTGGCCTTCTTGAAGACGCTACCGTAAAGTGGTCGTCCGCCGGACCATGGCCGGCCTGTGGGACAAGACCACTTGTCGGCATCATCCATACGATGACGCCGGCGCTCGGTGCCCAGCTGAGAACTCGCCCGCGGGCCGATCGCGCAGGTGGCGCGGGAGTTGGGGGTCAACGAGGGCACGCTGGGCAACTGGTGTGCCCGGGATCGTCGTGCGCGTGAGGGTGGCGGTGGTAGCGCAACACCATCGAGCGGGCATTCGGCCACGTGAACCAATGGCACGGGGCCGCCACGCGCTACGATCATGATCTGCCGCACCGCTTCCCAGAATTAAGAGACACGCCTACTATCGTGCTTGCGAGTAGGAGACCGCCGAGGTAGGTCTGGGCGTACTTGTCACCTGCCAGGTCCCGTGGTCGCGCCAGGACTGTAGGACGATGCCGATCCTGGCCCGCCACCGCTCGTCCGCGTGTGCAGGGTCGACGTCCAGGACCTCGACCTCGCCAGCCGAACGCAGACGGAAGCTCCAAGCCCGGCAGGTTCGCCAGCCGTTCCTTCTCCGAGGACCGCCGCGCCGGGGAGATCAACCGCGTGGCCATCAGCAGCGCGAACAAATCCAGCGCGTCGTCGATCGCGGGCCGCCTCCAGGTTCCGGATACCGCGGCCACCAGCGCCATCCGCCGTGGTTCCGGTGCCCGCTCCAGCGCCGCAGCCTTGCTGGCCATCCCATAGCGCGCCAGCGTGGACAGGCGGTTCACCGGCACCCGCGACACATCCACTCTCCCCAGCCCGAACCCGGAGATCTCGTTGACCCGATCCAGCGCCCGCGCCATCGCCGTCCCGGTCGAGCGCGTCCGCGGCCGGCGCAGCCGCTCCGACTCCGGATGAGTCGGCTCCACTCGAAACGTGCCGTACGACTCCGTCTGCTCATCGGTCAGAAACTCCACCGGCACTTGGCACGTGAGTCGTCGCGGCAGCATGACCGGCCCGCCCGGGCGGCAGCACTCGCCCAGACGTCACTCACGTCGCGAGCAGCCATGCCCGACCCGCCTTGATCGCACTTCTACGGACCTGACCGGTATACGCATCCAATCCTGGACGGTCCGGGGCAGCGCGGCTGCTCGCCGCGTTACGCCTTGTCGGCCGCCATCGCTTCCTGCAGACTTCGCGGCCGCATGTCGGTCCAGTTCTCGTCGACATAGGCGAGGCTCTCGGCTCGCGCCGCCGGACCGAACTTGACCTGCCAGCCGGCCGGAACGTCGACGAACGTCGGCCACAGTGAGTGCTGGCCCTCGTCATTGACCAGTACGAAGAACTCACCGTTGTCGTCATCGAAGGGGTTCACAGTCATGAATCAGCTCCCGAGTTGAGGTTGGTCGACAGCCCGTTGACAATGCGACTGATCTCAGCCGCATTGTCGGGCCAGTACATTTCTTGGTGCGTGCACTCCAGGACGATCCGCTTTACCGGATCGGCCACGATCTGCCCGACGGCCCTGGCGAAGCATGCCGCGATCGCCTCCACGGTCGACCTGTCGAAGAGGTCGGTCGCGTATTCCACCTGGAACAGCAGCTCATGAGTTCACCGCGCCCTCCGCTCGTCAACGAAGGCAAGAAGTGCGTCCACACCCGACTTGAGAGCCTCTGGATCCACGCAGAAGGCGATCCGCACAAGGTTGTCCGCATGGGAATCGGTGTCCATCGCCACCAGAGCGCCTCGATCATCAAGCTGCGGACGTAATCCGAACCCCGAGCCGGGAACAACGGCCACACTATGTTCCGCGAGCAACTGCGCGGAGAAGGCCTCTGCTCCCAGACCGGTGCTACTGATATCCACCATCGCGTACCACCCGCCGGCTGGCAGTTCGCGGATCAGGCCAGCGTCTCGAAGTGCGGGCAACACGGTGTCTCTGTTCTGCTGTACCAACTTGCGGTTCGCCGCTGCAACATCGGGCATCTGCAGCGCCGCGATTCCGCCGTACTGCACCGGTGTCGGCGGAGCGATGATGCCAGCCTCCTGCACCACCCTCATCCCGGCGGCTGCCTCGTCCGTCGCCGGCACGACGTAGCCGAGCCGGTAGCCCGTCATCGCCAGGCTCTTGGAGAAGGTGAAGACGCTGTGCACAATCCGCTTCTCCACGGGCAGTTGGCGTTCACTTGCCGCCAGGGACAGATGGTCGCCCTCGTACACGAAGTGCTCGTATGCCTCGTCGCTGATCACGTGCCATCCACGATCGCGCGCGAGTGTGAGCAGACCCTCTATCCGGTCCGCGTCCAGTACCGCGCCGGTGGGATTGGCCGGCGAGTTCACCAGAAGGATCCGGCTGTTGGGTCCCGACCTCTCGGCGATCGATTCGAGGTCCGGGAAGTACCTGTCGTCGAGTGAGTAGAACACCGGGCGCAGCCCCGCGAGCAGGCTCTGCTGCACATGGATCGGCCAGTGCAGATCAGGAAGCAGGATCTCGGTCCCCGGTTCGGCCAGCGACAGCAACAGCGCCTGCAGTCCTTGACAGGAGCCCGGCGTAACGAAGATTCGCGAGATCGGCGCGTCGACGCCGTTCTCCCGTTTCAGCTTCGCAGCCAACGCGCGCCGCAGTTCCGGAAGACCTTCGACATCGGTGTACGACGTCCGGCCGGCCCGCTGAGCTTCCGCGATCGCCTCGGCGACCTCGGGAGGGGAGGTGAAGTACGGCTCTCCGACGTGAAGTCTGGTCACCGGTGACCCGGTGGCCAGCGCGCGGGCGTCGGCGGCACGAAAGATCTGGTGCAGCGACGACGACGGAATCGCTGTGGCAATAGGCGGATGGCTCATCGTTTCGGTCCCCAACTCATGGTCAGTTGCGCGGTCACTGTCAGGTCGAGACACTGCTGCCAGGCGGATGAAGTCGTGCGATCACGCACCACGGGTAGCTGCACCGATGATCCAGCCGGCGAAGTCCGGGTCGAGTAGGCGGGCCACTCCGTCGTCTTCGCGAACCGGCCCATAGGGGTACCGGTGAGCAGGTCGGCGTTGACCCGCTCGGCGATGCTCACGACACCGCCCGTCGCCGCAGACCATCGATCGCTACGTCGGCGAAGACGTCCTCGAGCAGGTCACCGACTGCTGAGAAGACGTGGAAGTGCCCACCCGGGCGACGACGTACGGAGAATGACCCATTGGTGACTTCGCCCCACTCGACCAGCTCGGACTCGTTCACGAGTGGATCGCCGATGCCGTGGTAACAGATCACCGGACAGTCGAGCGAGGGTGGGTTCACCGGCGGTTCGTAGAGCTCGTTGGCCCTGATGTCCGAGCGCAGAATCGGCAGCAGCACCCCACGCAAGTCGGCGTCGGCGGCAATCTCCGGGTCGACTCCACCGTAGCCGCAAACGATCGACCACAGTTCGTCGTCGTCATGGAGATGCGTTTCCCCTCCACCGGCCAGCCGCGGCGGGGGCGACGCCGAGATAACGAGTTGCACCGGGCGTACTCCGCTGCGCTGCAGTGCGAGCACGGTCTCGTAGGCCACCAAAGCGCCGAAACTGTGCCCGAACAACAGCAGCGGGGCGTGGGGCTCGAGAGTCAGGAGTTCCGCGCTCACGGACGACGCCATCCGCCGGACATCCTCCACGGCGGGTTCGGCGAACCTGTCGCCACGACCCGGGTACTGGGCCACCACCAGTTCGGCCTGGGCGGGCAGCTCGTTCGCGAAGCCGGCATAGCTCGCGGCCGCACCACCGGCGTGCGGAAAGCAGACGAGTCGGATCGCCGGCCGCGGGATGACGTTCGACCACCGTAGCCAACCTCGGTCCCCGGTAGGAGTCATGACCTCCACCTAACGCTCAAGCAGACATGCTCAATCAGAGCCTTGCACCTCTGCGGGTGGCCAGGCTTAAATCTTTCGGCTCTCAGTCACCGGTGAAGGAACTACGCAAGACATCCCGGACTCGACGAATCGCCTAGTCACGCTGGCAATTGCTGTCCGCACAAAGGTCCGGCTGAAGGAGACGCAGGTGGGTGCTGGCGAGTTTCTCGATCTCACGGATCCGGCAACGTTTGTTCGGCACGAGCCTCGTGACTACTGGCAGGAGATTCGGTCGCAGCATCCCATCTACTGGCACGACTCCCCCGGCGACCTGCCGGGATTCTGGGTAGTCACCAGGTTCAGCGACATACAGACGGCGTACCGCAACGCCAAATTCCTGAGCTCGGCGCGCGGTACCGTGCTCGACGTACTACTGCACGGCAACGACTCCGCAAGCGGCAAGATGCTCGCCGTCACCGATCGCCCCCGCCACCAGCAGTTGCGGAACCTGATGCTGCGGGCGTTCTCCCCCAAGGTCCTCGGACCGGTGGTCGAGCGGGTCGAGCAACGCACCCGGAGTTTGGTCGCCAGCGTGGTTGATGTGGGCACGTTCGACTTCGCCGCCGAGGTCGCCGAGCACATCCCGATGACGACGATCTGCGATCTCCTGTCAATCCCCGACGGCGACCGTGCCGAGCTGCTCAAGTGGAACAAGCTGGCCCTGTCCGCGGACAGCGAGGAGGTTGACGACCTCGACTCGCTGATCGCCCGCAACGACATCGTTTCCTACTTCATGGATCTCGCCAAGCATCGCCGGGAGAACCCAGGCGACGACGTCATCACCATGATCGCGAGCACGCAGGTCGACGGCGAGCTGCTCAGCGACGAGGAGGTCGCGCTGAACTGCTACAGCCTCATCCTGGGCGGCGATGAATCGTCCCGGATGTCAGCGATCGGAGGGGTCAAAGCGCTGGCCGAGAACCCTGGGCAGTGGGCCGCGCTGCGGGCCGGCGCCGCCTCCCTCGACGACGCGGTCGAGGAGGTGCTGCGCTGGGTCACGCCCGCTATGCACTTTGCCCGGACCGCGCTCATCGACCTGGAGATCGCCGGTCAGAAGATCCGGGCCGGGGACATCGTCACTTTGTGGAACACCTCGGCTAACGACGATGAGACAGTGTTCCCCGATCCGCGAACCTTCGACCTGGCACGCAAGTCCAGCAAGCACCTCACCTTCGGCCACGGGCCCCACTTCTGCGTCGGTGCGTTTCTGGGCCGGGCGGAACTGCGGGCCCTGTTGTCCTCGCTCGCGGGGTCGGTGCGTTCAATCGAGCTAGCTGGCAATCCGTCGCGGATCTACTCGAACTTCCTGTTCGGCTACAGTAGTTTGCCCGTCAACTTTCGGTGAGCGGACCGTCTCAGCCGTCGGTGAGACGGCCCTCTCCACCACTAGCGCCAACTCCGAGATACTGCCGGCCTCGAAGAGTGAGCGTATCGGGATCTTGGTGCCGAGGTCCTGTCGGATCCGGGCGGCCAGCTTCGTCGCCAGCACAGAGTGCCCACCGATCTCGAAGAAGTTCTGATCTGGGGTGACCACCGGCAGGCCCAGGAGCTCGGCGACGATCGCGCACAGAACATCGGCGTACGGCATACCCTCCTGCCAGCTGAGCTGTTCGGCAGGGGGCTTGACGAGGCGCGGTCGCAACGCCTTCCGGTCGATCTTTCCGTTGTGCGTCGTCGGAAGGTGGTCGAGCAGGGTGATTGTCGACGGCACCATGTGATCCGGCAACGTACGGCGGACATGGTGGCGCAGCTCCGGCTCGGTCACTTCTTCCCCCGGCGACGTCGTCACGTACGCGACCACACGGGCGTCTGCCAGTTCTCCTTCCACCGCAGCGACGGCGAGTTTGACCGCGGCGTGACCGGCCAAGGCTGCCTCGACCTCAGCAAGCTCGACCCGGAAGCCACGAACCTTCACCTGTGCATCGGCGCGACCCGAGAAAAGGATCTCTCCATCAGTCCGACGCGAGCCGCGGTCGCCGGAGCGGTACATCCGACTGCCGGGTGCTCCCTGCGGATCGGCAACAAAACGGGTGGCAGTGATGCTCGGACGGTTGAGATAACCGCGGGCTAGCCCGGGCCCGGCCAGGTACAGTTCCCCTTCGGCGCCGTCGGCAACTTCTTGCATACGCTCGTCGAGCACTTGGACGGTCTCGCCGAGCCAGGGCGTCCCGATGGTGATCTCGCCGACAGCCGGATCGACCGGTCCGCTGAGGGTGGAGCCGACAGTCACCTCGGTCGGACCGTAACCGTTGAAGAGCCGTCGACCGGGTGCCCACTTGCGGACCAAGGCCGGCGTACATGTATCGCCCGTCGACATCACCGTGCCGCCTAGCAGAACGCCATCGGCGTCAGTGGCACTCAAGGCCACCGGCGGCAAGGTCGCGTGGGTGATCCGGTGCCTTAGCAGGGTGTCCCGCAACGGGTCTCCCGGCAGGACGTCGTCTGAGGACACCATGACCAGCGCGGCTCCGGACAGAAGTGCAAGGGTGATGTCCCAAAATGCGGCGTCGAAGCTGATCGACGCCCACTGCAGCACCCGGTCACCAGGGCCCGGGCCGATCCGGTGCGCGTGAGTTGCGAGCATATCGCCCGTACCTGCATGAGTCACCGCCACGCCCTTCGGCGTACCGGTGGAGCCTGACGTGTAGATCACGTACATCAAATGGGATGTGTACAACGGAGACAGCCGCTCAGCGTCAGTCAGGTCGCCGGTCGCCTCACCTCGGATGTCCGCCTGCAGTTCAGGGTCGTCTATCACGTAGTCGGCCACCTCGTCACTCAGGCAGCGAATCCGGCTCGACCGGATCACCAGGACGGGGCCCGCGTCGTCGATAACGTGCGCCAGCCGATCATCAGGGTAGTTCGGGTCCAGCGGAAGATACGCGCCGCCGGCCTTCAGCACGGCCAGCAGCACGATGATCAAATCTTCCGAACGCGGTATGGCCACCGCCACCAAGGAATCCGGCCCGACTCCCAGGGCCACCAAGCGCCTGGCCAGCTGGTTCGCGTGGGTGTTCAGCTCGGCGTAACTCAAACAAGTGTCACCGAAGATGACCGCGGGCTGGTCGGGGAAGCGGGCAACAGTCGACTCGAACAACTCCGGAACCGTGGACAAGGTTCAACTCCTTGGATCAGCCGACTCTTGGAAGGGACACCGCCCCTGCTACGGACCCTAGAAGCCCAGGCCGATGACGACCATCGAACTGACAGAGACAGGACAGCGCCGGGCCACGTCAAAACCCCACGGGACTCCTGTCGCGTCTCTGTCAGCACGATTGCCTGACGGCGGCGGATGCCAGATGGTGAAGACCGGTGGCCTGTCGCACCGCTGATCCTCAATTCGATATCTAGTCTGATCGGGAGCCGAGATGCTCGAAGGCTGCGTTTCCTGGCCCGACGAACTCGCCGAGCAGTATCGCCGCCAGGGTTACTGGCAAGAGCGATCGCTGGGCGAGCTCCTGGAGGCGGCCTGCGCCGAACATGCCACCAAGGTGGCCCTCGTGTACGGCGAGCAGCGGCTCACGTACGCGGACCTCGCAGCCCGCTCCGACCTCGTAGCCCGGCAGTTCGTAGCTCGTGGGATTGGCCCGCTCGATCGGGTCGTCGTGCAGTTGCCGAACGTGCCGGAGTTCGCGACCGTGGTTTTCGCGTTGTTCCGGCTGGGTGCCATTCCGGTGCTGGCTCTGCCGGGGCATCGCAAGCACGAGCTCGTTCACCTGGCCTCGCAGTCCGGCGCCGTCGCACTGATCGTGATGAGCGAGTTCCGAGGCTTCGACTACCGGCAACTCGCCCAAGAGGTGCAGCAAGACGTCCCAGAGGTCGAGCATGTGCTGATTGCGAACGAGCTCGCCGACAGCGCGCCGGAGACGCGGTATCCGCAGGTCGATCCGTCCGAGCCGGCTTTCTTCCTGCTCTCCGGCGGGACGACTGGCCGGCCGAAACTGATCCCCCGCACGCACAACGACTACGCGTACAACATGCTGGCTGCCGCGGACGCGCTCCGGGTCGACACTACGTCGACGTACCTAGCCGTGAACCCGGTCGCCCACAACGCCGCGCTCGGTTGCCCTGGGCTGTTCGGAACGCTGCTCGTCGGTGGCAAGGTCTTACTCGCCCCGAATTCTCGGCTGGCGGAGCTGATCGGGCTCATCCGTGCGGAGCAGGTCACGCTCACGACGTTGGTACCGGGAACCGTGCGGCTTTGGATCGACTACGCGCAGCGGACGCCTGTCGACCTTTCCGGCGTCCACTTGCAGATCGGCAGTTCGAAGCTGACACCAGTGCAGGCCGAGGAAGCGCGCGAGTTCCTGCACTGCGACCTGAGTCAGTGGTTCGGTGTCGGCGAAGGGCTCCTCACCTACACTCGGCTTGACGACCCGGATGAGGTGAGGTTCAACACCGAGGGCCGTCCAATGGCTCCCGACGACGAAATCCGGGTTGTAGACGACGCCGGCCACGACGTACCGGACAACGTCGAAGGTGAGCTGCTGACGCGAGGTCCGTACACCATACGCGGCTACTACCGTGCCGAACAGGAGAACACCGACTCCTTCACGTCGGATGGGTTCTTCCGGACCGGGGACCTGGTGCGACGTAGGCCGGACGGCAACATCGTCGTCGTCGGCCGGCTCAAGGACGTGATCAACCGGGCTGGCGACAAGGTTCCGGTCGAGGACCTGGAGGAACAGCTCATGGCGCATCCCGGCGTCCGGGACGCGGCGGTCGTGGGGGTCGAGGACGCAGTACTGGGTGAGCGCACTTACGCATTCGTTGTGCTGCGGGACCAGAGCATCGAGCTCCAAGCCCTGAAGGTATTCCTGCGAGACCGCGGTCTCGCGACCTACAAGATCCCGGACAAGCTCGTGTCCGTCTCCGAACTGCCCCGCACGCCGGTAGGTAAGGCAGACAAGGTCGCACTGCGCGCCATGGCCGCCTTCACCCCGCCCGGCGCCGGCAGACAGGCGGCATGAGACCCCCGCGCCGGGCTCCGAGTTCGGCTCCCCCCTCGCCGCGCGAGCATGGGCGTCGTCCTCGCCGGGGTCAAGGCCAAGCCCTCCGGGTGGCCTCCGGCCAGCCTTGACCCCTCCTGCGGGCCTGCGCCCACCCCGACAAGTGGGCTCAATACCCTTCCTAGCCCCGGAGGTGCCGGTGTACAACCCCGACGCCGGATTCCCCGGAGTAGTCGTCGAACTTGGCTACACCGACGTACCGGCCGCCGTAGCCTGGCTCACCCGGGTCTTCGGCTTCCGCGAGGTACTCCGCCAAACTGTCGACGGCACTGTCTGCCACGCCGACCTACACACCGGTGCTGGCGTCGTCATGCTCGCCAAGGTCGGCGAGCGGCTCACCATCCCGCCCACCGGTGTGCCGGCCGTTGCTCAGCTGATCGTCTGGGTCGATGACGTCGACAAGCACTACGCCCACTCGCGCGCCGAGGGCGCCCAGACCCTCCACGAACCCCGCGACAAACCCTGGGGCCTACGGCAGTACCTCGCCCTCGACCACGAGAACCACCTGTGGGAGTTCACCGAGCACGTCCGTAACGTCCCCGCCACCGAGTGGGGAGCGACGACCTTCGCGTAATCGACACCGCCTCGCCACAACGGCAGCCGAAGGGATCACCTCGGCCTCGGTCTTCGGTCCGACGAGAAGCCGACACACCGCTCAACGACGACGAGCCAGCCGCCGTCGACGAGGGGCAGACCGCCCTCGACAGCCTGTTGGAACGGCTGATCGACGTTCCCACACCATCGGGGAGCACGCCACGCGACATCGGTGTCCCGGCGTCCGCGACCTTGCTGCCGATATTGGGACGCAGTGAAGCGGGACATCCGGCTCCGGCGGAACGCCTGAGAAGAATTCATCCCGTTACCGGCGGGCGATTCCCGCGCGGGGGCATTTCCCGACCGAGCAGGCCGCGATGAAGTGCCTGTACCTTGTCACCCGCAGCCTGGATCCGACCGGAACCGGCCGCGCCCGATGGACGATGCGCTGGAAGCCTGTGATCAACGCGTTCGCCATCACCTTCGGTGACCGCTGGCCGGGAGCCGAGACCTACTGATCAATGCCCCTCACCTGGCATGCAGCCGGATCAACTGGTCCGGCCGCCGTCGACCGGGAAGAGCACACCGGTGACCCACCCCGACGTGTCGTCATCGAGGAGCAGGGTGACCCACCGGGCGACCTCATCGGGTTCGCCGAACCTCTCCAACGGGGTCGACGCCAGCAAGTCCGCACGGAGGGTCTGGGTCTGTGGACCGGTGAGCCCCAGGTCGTCGTACATCGGCGTGTCGACCGGGCCGGGCAGGATCGCGTTCACCCGGACCTGTGGCGCCAGCTCCCGTGCCCACGACCGGGTCAGGCTGTTCACAGCGGCCTTCGTCGCGCCGTAGAGGGATCGGTTCGGCATCGCCAGAAGACCACCGACCGACGACACGTTCACCACCGCGCCACGATGCTTACGCAGCTCCGGTAAGCAGGCCCGCAGCACGTTCACCGGTCCACGGAGGTGCACCGCGAACATGTCGTCCAGATCGGACGGCGAAGAAAACTCGATCGGCGCGAAGCGCGCCAGGCCGGCATTGTTGACGACTCCGCTCACCGGACCGCACCGATCCGTCAGAGTCCGTACCGCGTGCTCGACCTCGGCTGCCGAACCGACGTCGGCGGGCAGCACTACCACGTCACCGGGCTCGTCGCTGAGGTCATCGCGCAGAGCCAGCAGTGGTTCCTTGCGCCGACCGATCGCGCCTACCCGCGCGCCTGCCCGGCACAACCTTGCACACGTCGCACGGCCGATCCCCGAACCGGCGCCGGTCACGACTACAGTTCTGCCGGACAAGCTCATCCGCATACGCTCCTCACTTGCAGTTTCCACGACGCTTCGCCCACAGCCGGCCGCATGCTGACGGCACCAGACGCTACACGTGCCCCACGACACCGACCACACCTACGAAATGTCTTTGAAAGATGCTAAGACCGTGTCTCATGTGGATTTTATGATCTTGTTTCCATGATCTTGGGTTGTGGCGTCAACTTCACCATGCGGTCCTG
This sequence comes from Amycolatopsis plumensis, assembly GCF_042652605.1. Classification (NCBI taxonomy): domain Bacteria; kingdom Bacillati; phylum Actinomycetota; class Actinomycetes; order Pseudonocardiales; family Pseudonocardiaceae; genus Amycolatopsis; species Amycolatopsis plumensis. Next base: position 1,758,643 of record NZ_JBHSJY010000001.1, read on the forward strand.
GAGGAGCCGGGCAGTCGTGGGTTGATCGACTGGTCCCGCGTCATCGTTGATGCGGCATCGGTGCGTGCGAAAAGGGGAGATCGCTGACCGGGCCGCGCTCAAGCCCCTGGTGAAGGCGATCCCCGCGATCCGATCCCGCCGAGGCCCACGTCTCTCGCCGCCGCCCTCACCTGCTACCAGAAACTCCGCAAATCGACCACATGAGACACGTTCTTAGATCGGTCTTTCAGGATTCTGTTAAGCAGTCGAAACGTTGCCAAGACAAATGTTAGCGTGTGACATCGTACTAGTTGGAGGTTATGACAATGACGACCATCTGGGGCGACTTGGACCAAGAGTACTCGCCCAGCTCGTGCATTACCGACATCGAGTACTACCTACGCGAGTACGCCACACGCAGCGCAGGCGCCCGAGCCACATACCGGCATCATACCGTGCACTATGGGTATTCCGATGTCGAGCAGCTTGACCTCTTTCCGCATTACGACGGCAACACACTGCTGGTCTACGTGCACGGCGGCAACTGGCAGCAGCTCAGCAAGAACGAGTCCAGCTTCGCCGCGCCTGCCGCCTTGCACGCTGGCGCGGCCTTCGCTGCCCTGGGCTACGGTCTCGCACCGAACTACGACCTCGACGCGATTGTGGCAATGGTGCGCCGTGGCCTGCTGTGGCTGGTGGACAACGCGGACAGCTATGGCATCGCGCCGGGCCGGATCCACCTCAGCGGCAGCTCAGCGGGTGCGCACCTGGTCGCCATGGCCCTCACCGACGGCTGGCTGCCCGACGGGCGGACACCAGCCGAAGTGTTCGGCTCAGCCACACTGCTCAGCGGCATCTACGACCTCGACCCAGTCCGGCACAGTTACGTCAACGATGCACTGAGCCTCACGGAGGAATCGGCTCGCCGCAACAGCCCCGTCCAGCACGCCCCAGTCACGGCGCCACCGATCACCGTCGCCCGTGGCGGACTCGAGACACCGGAGTACGCCCGTCAGCACGACAACTACGTCGCTGCCCTACGTGCGAACGGAATCGCCGTCGAGGAAATGGTCCTCGCGCACCGAAACCATTTCGACCTGCCGTTCGACCTCGCCAACCCGGACACACCTGTCGGCAGCACCTTGGTTCGACTGCTGACCAGCAACAGCTAGCATTGCGAGCGGTCGGCAGGCAGCCGACAGTGCTCCTCGGCGTTCTTCGGGTGATGAGCGGTGATCCAACGAGAAGTCCGCACCAGAGGCTTTGCTTCAGGAGCTCATAGCCTCCAGGATGTATCCTCGGCCCCACGCGGTGCGGATCGACAGATCGATCGACTGAAGTCTTCGGCGGAGCCGCATAATATGCAGGTCGAGCGAGTTCCTTGTAAGGGTCGTTACCTGCGTTGCCAAATAGTTCGTGAGCTCGTTGCGGTACACCACCTCACCGAAGCGTTCGACGAGCAGGGCCATGAGGTGGGCCTGAGTGGTCGAGATCGTGATCGAGTGACTTCCGAAACTTAGAGTTCCCGCTGAGTCGATCCTCGGCGCCCGGCGGCTGTCGAACCGGTTCTGCAAGGCATTGACCCTCGCGTCCAGGTCAACCCGAGATATCGGTTGGCGAGCCCAATCTTCAATCGGATCGTTGCTGACCGGCGGTACCGCGCCTCCTTCTACGACGAGTAATCGAGGTCTCCCCTCAAGCTGATAGCGGTTCCGCAGGTCCGCCTGCGCTGGCCACCTGACGAAGACTACGTCGGAGTTCCGACTCCCCATCACTAGTCCTCCAGTCCCAATCACTGATCGCTTGTAGAAATATTCATCCCCGAGCTCTGCGGCGCCGACGTCGACTGGAGCGGCTGAAGGCCCCCGCGATCCACCAGTTCGTAGACCGTTCCGACCCCATGTCGAACCGGTCCGCTTCATGGCCCGCCAGTCCCGCATCGACAGTCGCCGGATCACCCGCGGTGCCAAGGCCCCGCTCGACAGCGTCGGACAGTACGGCGGCGACGGTCGCGGCCGGGGTCGCCACGACGACGACATCGGCGGGCTTCCGCCCCCGGGGTGAGCGGAACGCCCGCGCCGCGACTCACCGCGGCGGCGAGCGCGTCGGCGTCGGGTCGGCCAGCCGGACGCGCACACCGCTGCGGGTCAGCGCGAGTCCGATCGACGTGCCGATCGTGCCTGCGCCGAGCACGGTCACAGTACGGAGGTCCACGAGAACGACGGTACGGCCGCCTATCGGAGGTCGTCCTCTCTTCGAGTGCACACTCCCCCGTCTCATCTTGGGGTGAACTCGTGGTTCTGCAAGCACCTGGGTCGGTGCCGCCACAGCATCAACACCCGGTCCGCCTCGGTCACCGCGACGGCAACCGAGGGCGGCACCCTGACCAGATGGTGCTCGCACGTGACCCGGTGGGAAGCTCCATCTCGGACAGTGCGAGATCGACCCACGGGCTGCGGTAGATCGCCCGATCGTTGCGCACGGTCCACGTACGCGCGTTCATAACGTCGCTTCCAGTGCGATGCTCGTCTCGTAGTCGGGAAGCAGGCCCCGGTCCAGCGCCTCGGCGAGGGAAGGCGCCGCCTGATCGCGTTCGGACACGGTGGGCGGATTCTCGATCGGCAGGCCCAGTTCCGTGTCCAGCGGCGACACGGCGAGCTCCTCCTCGATGACGTAGTCGCGACGCGAGCGGCTGTGCCCGGTCGTGTGCATCATCACCGGCTCCTGGCAGGTCACGACGAGCACTCCCTGGAGTCCCGGAACGTGGCGGGGCTGAACACGTGGGCATACCCGACCAGCAGCTCCCTCGTCTCCGTGTCGGCAGGCACGCTCCTCGCCCCGTTCGTGGTAGGTGACCGGCGGCTCACGGCAGGGCCGCTGCCGCAACGCGGCCTGCTGCTCGCCGAGGCTCAGGTCAGGACGCGGCCGGCGAAGTTCACATCGGCCGGCGAGGGGGCCAAGAACCCGCGGCGCGGGGCGCCGAACGTCGTCGCCGTCATCGCTCCCCTGGTCAGGCCGCAACCCGCAGCTCGGGACGGGCCAGATCGCAGCTCGTACCGTGTGGGAAGGTGTCGGAGGCCAGCGTGATCGCGATGGGCGGATCGGTCGGTTGCAGTTCGCGCAACCGCAGGTACACCCTGGTGACGCCACCCGGCGACACGGCGACCGGCTGCCGAACCGTGCCGAGGTAGATGCTCTCCGCGCCCCCGCCGTGCGCGCCCTCGGCGACCGCGAGCACGGTCCACCGCCCTGGCGGCACGTCCGAGATGGTCAGCCTGGTCGAGCCGACACCGGCCTGCGCGGCGTACGCCACGGGCCCGCACTGCGGGATGCGCTCGGCGAACAGGCCGACCAGCACGTTGGCCGGTGCGGCCTCGGCGGGCAGGTCGACCGTGGCGGACATCGACGCCGCGCCCTGCACGGGCAGCCAGTTCGCGCCGGGCAGTGCCTCGGCCGGGGGCACCCGGTGGAAGTCGGGGCTCACGGCGAGCAGCAACTCGCGTACCTCCGGGCTGCGGTACTGGGTGGGGGTCATCCCGACCGCCTTGGTGAACCGGCTGGTGAACGTGCCGACGCTGTTGTAGCCGACGCTGCACACGACGTCGGCCACGGTGAGATCGGTGGTCAGCAGCAGCCGCTTGGCCTCGAACAACCGAACGGCGGTCAGGTAACGACCCGGCGTCACGCCCGTCAGCTCCGCGAACACCCTGGAGAGATGAAAGGGGCTGACGAACACCTCAGCCGCTATCTGGCTGAGGGTGATGGGGTCGAAGTAACGATCGCGCATCGCCGAAATTGCTTGCTGGACAGCAAGTTGCATAGGTCTCTCCTCCGGTCCTCAAGAACGATCCGCAACCGCTGGATCCACTCGACTCCCCAATGGACTCCAGCTTTTCCGGCGCAGTCCGGAACCCTGGAGACAAAAATGTCCTACCTGCTGTGGTCCCTGCTCACTCGCTTCCGAGTCACCGCACGTCCCTGACCGGGCGGCTCGGCCCCAGTTCGCGTCGTGGTCTGCCCCGGGCCACGACCTACCGGAGCGCCGCGCGAGGTGCGGCGACGTTCCGGCTCGTCATTGCTTCCGACGTCTGTGTCGACGAATCGCGCCGTCAACCTCGTCTGGAGCTAGCATGACCCCACCTGTTCTCACGCACGTCAAAGAGGCGTCAAGGACCAGACAAGTCAGCGGTACCCAGCCGGTGGCACGGGCAGTGCGCACGCGGTTGGCCGCTGGGGGGGGCAGCCGCATCACCTGATTGTCGTAACGACAAGTTCCCCACCAGGTGGTTCGGCTGAGACAGAACGGATAGCAACCATTGATCAGAGTGTGGTCGCCGAAGTGGCTTCCGGCGACGACATCCTCTGCCGGACTGCCGCACGCTCATCCTGACCAGCCTCGGCAGGCCAGGCACCATCCGAAGAGCACTGATGAACCGGGTCGACGGCTTCATTCCTCACACGCCCCGGCCTTGGTCCAACCGGTCGGACCCAGCCGCAACCGGCGAGGGTTGCTCCACTGGTCGAATTCGTTTATCTGGAGATCGATGGAGTAGACATTGCTGGACTGTTCGGAGTAGTGTTTGCCGCCATCTTGCATACTTTGGTGGTTCGGGAAAGTCAGTGCTGTGCTGGAAATTCTGGTTTCGTGTCGCCGAAATCACCAGTGCACAATCCATGAATCGCATATGCGTTGACCATAGGTGCGGCGGGCCGGATTCAAATCGGTATTCGTGGCCGGTGCACTGCCGCGGCCACGATCGATCTGCCAGTGTTCAGGAATCGACCGTCGCTTGGATTGACATCGAACTGGGTGGACGTCAGCCAGCGACGGAAGTCACCGATGGGAGCCACGTATGTTGGATTCCGACCTGGCGTTATGGGACCGATCTGACAACGCCTCGGCCGGGTTCGCCGGCCAGCCCAACGGTGGGCCGCACTTCACCCTGCTCGGCCCCTTGGAGGTCCGCAAGGACGGCGAGGACCACGCGCCGACGGCACCGAAGGTGCTCCAGGTGCTGGCGATGCTGCTCATGCGTCCCGGCAAGGTCGTGCAGGGTGACCTCATCATCAAGGAGCTGTGGGCGCGCGACCCGCCCCGCGGCGGCCGGACCACCATGCAGACACACGTCTGGCAACTGCGCAGGTACATCGAAGCCAACGGATTCGCCAGCGACGGCGACCAGATCATCGTGACCAGGGCACCCGGCTATCTGCTGCGCGTCGACCCTGGCCAGGTCGACGTCGCCGTGTTCCAGTGGTTGGCCAGGGAGGGCAGGGCGCTGTTCGACCGGCAGCACTACGCCGAAGCCGCCACCGTCCTGCGCAAGGCACTGGACCTGTGGGGCGGGCCGCCGCTGGCCAACGTGATATGCGGCCCTGTGCTCTCGGTGTATGCGACCGACCTGGAGGAACAGCGACGAAACACGCAGCGCCTGTGCATCCATGCCGAGATCGAGGCGGGCATGTACCACGACCTGATTGGCGAGTTGCGGTCGCTGATCGCCGCCAGCCCCCTTGACGAGGGCCTCAACGGCCAACTGATGCGGGTGCTCAACCTCAGCGGCAGGCGGATCGAGGCGCTGGAGCTCTACCGGCAGTTCCGGGCAAGGCTGAGCGGCGAGCTCGGCCTCGAGCCGTGTAACGAGCTCCAGGAGCTGCACCACGTCCTTCTCTCGGACCAGTCGCACCGCTGAAGGGGCCACGCGAACAGACCAGCTTTCGCACGCAAACCACAACACCTACCCCGCCCACCGGCGTAGAAGGGACGCACATCATGACCGGTCGAACCTACGGGCAATTCTGTGGCCTCGCCCGCGCCCTCGAGCTCGTCGGCGAGCGATGGTCGCTGCTCGTCGTGCGAGACCTGTTGCTCGGCCCGAAGCGATACTCGGACCTGCGGCAGACCCTGCCGAAGCTGCCACCGAGCGTGCTTTCCGGCAGGCTCAACGAACTGGAAAAGGCAGGCGTGCTCCGGCGGCGCGTGCTGCCGCAACTGGACGCGGCCGTGGTCTACGAACTCACCGAGTACGGCCGCGAGCTGGAACCGGTGCTGTTGCAGCTGGGGCTGTGGGGCGCGAGGGCACTGCTCGACCCCGCGCCGGACGACCTGTTCACCATGGACTCCGCGATCCTTTCGCTGTACACGATGTTCCGGCCGGAGCACGCGGCGGGCGTCAACGTCAGCTTCGAGATCCGCTATGGCGACCTGATCGTGCACGCCTTCGTGGACGACGGCGCGCTCAAGGTCGCCGAGGGCGCCGTTCCCGGGGCCGACCTCGTCATCGAGGCGGTCGGCTCGATGATGCCGCTGCTGAGCGGCAGGCTGAGCCCGCTCGCGGCGATCGAGGCCGGGATCCTGCGGGCGAGCGGCGACCTCACCCTGCTGGACCGGTTCGTCGACCTCTTCCACATCCCGGCGCCCCCGGCCCCGGTGGAGGGCCTCGCCGTCCGCTGACCCTGGCCGCCTTCACTGTTCGGTCACCATCGGCGCGGCCAGGAACTGCTCCGGGTGGCGAACGCGTCGACCAGCGTGCGGGCGTGCGGGGCGGAGTTGCTTGCACAGCGGGTTGACGGCGGCGACCACGGCCTTGCCCCTGCTCGCGCTCAGCCGCCCGTGTTCGAGTAACCACGCCCGGTCCGCCTCGACGCCCGCCAGCACGTGCAGATCGCAGACGCGGCCGAGCAGGGTGCGGGCGGGATCGCCGCAGCGGTCGATGGCCGCGACGAAGGCCTCCAGCACCACCCTTTCGATATGCGCGCGGCCGAGTCGATCCGGACTCACCCGCGTTCCCGATCATCCGCAGCGCAGACGCGATGCTGCTGGTCGCCCGCCCGCATGACGACGAGCTCGCCCACGTCGCGCTCAACCTGCAGGCCGCCCAGCAGTGGTCGCGCCGCCCGAGCTTCGTCCTGGTCGGCGACGGCTACCCGACCGCGGAGGTCTCCCAGGCGCTGCGCATCCCGGTGATGGGTCGCGTGCCGCGCGACGACAAGGGCGCCGCGGTGCTGTGCGGTCAGGGCACCGGCCGACGTGGCCCGACAAGTCCCCGCTGGGGCGGGCCGCCGCCAGGATCGCGCTCAACCTCTGTTCACACGGCCACCAGCCGGCCACCAACGGCGCTGGTCCGAACCTGGTTGCTGCCCAGCACATGCCTGGTGGCCCAGAAGGCGCGCAACGGCGGCACACTCGGACGCGCGAAGCTCGGCTACCTTAACCACATCGACCACTCCGACGGCCGCGTGATCCGCACGGGTCATCGTCGATCCCGAACGGGCGCGCCACCCGGCCACACCCAGCTAAGAAGGTGTCCGAGAACAAGATTTCGCCAATGCTGCGAGATCGCTACTGCTCTTCTGTGGACGCTCCCAACGCGACGGCATCAAGCGGCGGATGATCATTCAACGGACCCTCAACTCCAAGAGCGCGGAGGGCACAACCAAAAGGACCACCCGCGATGCGGGTGGTCCTGGCTCGCCGTCAGGCGTCGCGGTCCTACTGCGACGGCCTTCATTCAGGCACTTGTTTTGGTAAGACTCCTAGGGTGGAGCTGAGGGGAATCGAACCCCTGACCTTCTCGATGCGAACGAGACGCGCTACCAACTGCGCTACAGCCCCTTGGTTGTGCTCGTAGAGCTTAGCAGTGCCCTACGAGCACCCCACGCCGGGGGGTCACTCCCCGACGGCACGCCGATAAGGCCCGGTCCCGGGCTCCTCGAGCTCCTCGAACGCCGGGTCTTCGTCGTCGAGATCCACGACGACCGCGCTGCGGCGGACGCGGGACGTCGGCGACGGGCGGCGCTCGACCACCTCGCGGCGGACCGGCTCGACGACCTCCACGGCCTCCGAGGCTTCCACGTGGTCCTCATCCGCCACCGAAGGAGGCGTGGACGGACGCCGGGGCGCGCGGGTGCTGTTGAAGCGGGCGAGGCGGCGCTGCCGGATCTCCTCCTCGATGCGCACCTGGCGGCGCAGGTACACGAGGTACCCGACGAGCACGACGTCGATCACGCCGTGGCCCCACCAGGCGAGCGGGACGACGAAACCGGCGACGAAGCCGGTGATCACCGCGATCGCGAGCAGGATGACGACGATGCGCTGCCGGAAGCTGTACTTGGCCCGGGCCGCGATCTCGGCGGCTTCGGGGTCGAAGCCGCCGCGGCCGGGCCGGTAGCCCGGCCGGTCGCGCTCGGCCCGAGAGGCGCGCGAGCCACGGGCCGGCTGCGGGAGCGGCGCGGGTTCGGGCTCCGGTTCGTCGAGGTCGTCGTCGAGTTCGAGGTCGGCCTCCAGCTCGGCGAGGTCGTCCTCGACCGAGGGCCGGGCCTTCCCGGGATCGTCGGACATGGCGAATTCCTCCCGGTCTTCGTTGCGTCCACTGCGCACGACCCTGGCCGCGAGCGCCGAGTCGGCCGTTCTCGCGACCTGCTGCCGCCTACGCGCGACCATGGGCACGAGTACGACGAGCCATGCCGCGGCGAGCGCGACGATGATCACGGAGCTGGGCATCTCCCGTCACCTCCCCCGATCCTTCCACCACGAATCACGTTAGTCACAGGAGTAACAGATCGGGCGGAGGCTCGCCGGGTTCGATCACGGAAAAGCCTCACCGGATTAGGTGAAACTCACGGCATGTGGTAACGCGGCTACCGACCCGGGTGGGTAATCACGTTCAGGCGTAGTCGGCGCGGCCCGCCGCGACCAGCCGCGACACCAGCCCGGACCCGGTCTCCTCGCGCGTGACGGCGTAGCAGTAGTGGTCCCGCCACCCGCCCGCGACGTCGAGGTAGCGCTCGAACAAGCCCTCGCGCCGGTAGCCCGCCTTGGTGAGAACCCGCAGGCTGGCGGCGTTTTCCGGCCGCACGGTGGCCTCCAGCCGGTGCAGCCCGGCCGGGCCGAAGGCGTGGTCGGTGACGAGCGCGACGGCCGCCGTCGCCACCCCGCCGCGGACCACCTCGGACGACACCCAGTAGCCGATCCAGGCCGACCGCAGCGACGCCCGGATGACGTTACCCACAGTGATCTGTCCGGCGAGACGACCGTCCAGGGTGATCGTGAACGGGAGACACTGACCACGGCGAGCGAGCGAACGCAGCGCCGCCCACTGCGACGGCCACGACCAGAAGGCGTTGCGTTCCGGCCACGGTCCCACTCCGGTGGGTTCCCACATTTCGAGGTGCGCGCGGTCCCGGAGCCGGATCCGGCTCCACTCGCCGGCGTCGCGCAGCCGGACCGGCCGGATCGCGACCTCGCCCGCGGGCACCCGCAGCGGGCCGAGCCGGGCCGGCCAGCCCGGGTGCCGGCTCTCGACCGGGTAGGACACGCCCGACACGGAGTTCATCAGGCCCGTTGCGCCAGGAAGGTGACTTGGACCTGTTCGCCCGCGGCGACCTCGGTCGCCTCTTCCGGCACGTTGATCAGGCAGTTCGCCTCGGCCAGCGACGCGAGCAGGTGCGCCCCGGACTGGCCGAGCGGCTGGACCAGGTACTCGCCGTTGGCCTCGTCGCGCAGCAGCTGGCCGCGCAGGAACCCGCGCCTGCCCTCGGTCGAGGTGATCGGCGACAGCAGCCGGGCGCCGACGATCCGCCGGTGCGGGTTGCGGGTCCCGCGCGCCGCCCGGATCAGCGGCCGCACCAGGACCTCGAACACCACCAGCGCGCTCATCGGGTTGCCCGGGATGAGGAACGTCGGCACCGAGTCGGGGCCGAGCCTGCCGAACCCCTGCACCGAACCGGGGTGCATCGCCACCCGCGTCATGTCGATCCGGCCGAGGTCGGACAGCGCGGCGTGGACCTCGTCGCCGGTGGCGCCCCCGGCGCCGCCCGCGACCACGACGATCTCCGACATGAGCAGCCGTCCCTCGACGACCTCCCGCAGCCGCTTCGGCTCGCTCGGCACGATGCCGACCCGGCTGACCTCGGCACCCGCGTCCCGGGCGGCGGCGGCCAGCGCGTAGGAGTTGACGTCGTAGACCTGCCCGACCGACGGCGTCCGGTCGATGTCGACCAGCTCGTCGCCGACCGACACGATCGACACTCGCGGCCGCGGGTAGACCAGGACCTTCGCCCGCCCGACCGCGGCCAGCAGGCCCACCTGGGCCGAACCGATCGTGTCGCCGCGGCGCACCGCGACGTCCCCGATCTGGACGTCCTCGCCCGCCCGCCGCACGTACCCCGCCGACGGCACCGAGCGGTGCACCGTGACCTTCGCCTGGTGCCCGTCGGTGTAGGCGAGCGGCACGACGGCGTCGGCCAGCGTCGGCAGCGGCGCACCCGTGTCGACCCGCACGGCCTGGCCGGGCTGGAGCCGCCGCGGCTGGCGCGAGCCCGCCGCGATCTCCCCGACGACCGGCAGCTGCACCGGCTCCTGCCCGGCGGTGCGCACGTCGACGCTGCGCACCGCGTACCCGTCGATCGCGGCCTGGTCGAAGCCGGGCAGCGCGTGCTCGGCGACCACCTCCTCGGCGCAGAGCAGCCCTTGGGCCTCGGAGATCGCCACCCGTACCGGCTGCGGCCGGACGGCGGCGTCCAAGGTCATCGAGATCTGCGCGTCGACCGAGCGCAGCTCGGCCTCGTCCCCGGCCACTTCGGGCCGCGCCGCGTCGAGGGATTCCGTCATGGGCGCTCTGTCCCGATCCGTTCCGTCAGCCACGCCCGTAAAGATGGACCGTACTCGGGCGTTTCAAGCGCGAAATCGACCGCGGCGCGCAGGAAACCACCCGGATTCCCCAGGTCGTGGCGTCCACCGCGGTGGACGACGACGTGGACGGGGTGTCCTTCGGAGATCAGCAGCGCGACGGCGTCGGTCAGCTGCAGCTCGCCGCCGCTGCCCGGGGTGATCCGCTTGAGCGCGTCGAAGATCGCCCGATCGAGCAGGTACCGCCCGGCCGCGGCGTAAGTCGACGGCGCGTCCTCCGGCTTCGGCTTCTCGACCATCCCGTGCACGCGCTTGACGTCGTCGTCCTCGGTGTCGGTGACGTCGAAGACGCCGTACGGCGAGATCTCGGCCTTCGGGATGTCGAACGCGCAGAGCACGCTGCCGCCGAACTCGGCCCGGACCGCGCTCATCTTCTCGAGCACGCCGGTGGGCAGCACCAAGTCGTCGGGCAGCAGCACGGCAACCGCCTCGTCGTCCGGGCGCAGGTTCGGTTCGGCCTGCGCGACGGCGTGGCCGAGGCCGAGGGCCTGCTCCTGGATGGCGGTCTCGACGGCGAGCAGGTCGTGCCCGCGGCGGACCTTCTCCAGCAGCGCAGTCTTGCCCTTGCTCTCGAGGTTCTCCTCGAGCTCGGGCTGCTTTTCGAAGTACCGGACCACGGCGTCCTTGCCCGGCGAGGTCACGATGACCAGGCGTTCCGCGCCGGCGGCGGCGGCCTCGGCGGCGACCAGCTCGATGCCCGGCGTGTCCACCACCGGGAGGAGCTCCTTGGGCACGGCCTTCGTCGCCGGGAGGAACCGTGTCCCCAGGCCGGCGGCAGGCACGATGGCGGTTCTGAACGTCTGAGTGGTTGCTGCGCCCGTCATGGGCGCAGAGCCTAACGTGAGGTCATGCGCGCGCCGGACAATGAGCACCTGAGCAAGACGGAGTGGCGTGACCGGCTGACCCGCGCCCGGGCGGGGCAGGCAGCCGAATCCCACGCGCAGGAGGCGTCGGCGCTGGTCAGTGCGGTGTCGAAGGTCACAGCGAGCACCGTGTGCGCGTACCTGCCGTTCGGCACCGAACCGGGGACCACGGCCTTCGTCGACGCGCTGGTGGCCGGCGGTGCGCGGGTGCTGCTGCCCGTCATCCGGTCGCGGACCGATCCGCTCGACTGGGCCGAGTACACCGGCGAGGCCGATCTGGTGCCCAGCCGCTTCCGCGGCATCCGCGAGCCGGGCGGGAAACGCCTGGGTACCGACGCCGTCGGGGCGGCGGAGCTGGTGCTGGTGCCCGCGCTGGCCGTGGACCGCCGGGGCGTCCGGCTCGGCCGCGGGGCCGGCCACTACGACCGTTCGCTGGTCTTCGCCGCTGCCGGCGCCGCGCTGCTGGCCGTCGTGCGGGACGAAGAGCTGGTCGAACGGCTGCCCGGGGAGCCGCACGACGTGCGCATGACCGGGGCCTTGACGCCGGGTCGTGGCGTGGTCGAGCTGCCGGTGTGAGCAACCAGGAATTGCTTTCCGGGAAGGTTTTCCCGCACAATCGGGTTAGCACTCAGGTCGGATGAGTGCCAGTCAAAGGAGCCGTCAGTGCCTACGTACCAGTACGCCTGCAAAGAATGCGACCACCGGTTCGAAGCCGTGCAGTCGTTCTCGGACCCCAGCCTGACCGTCTGCCCGCAGTGCTCCGGGGCGCTGCGCAAGGTCTTCAGCTCGGTCGGCGTCGTCTTCAAGGGGAGCGGGTTCTACCGCACGGATTCGCGCGACTCGAGCAAGTCGAGCACCGCGGCCACCCCGGCGAAGACCGAGACCAAGACGGAGTCGAAGTCCGACACGAGCTCGGCATCCTCCTCTTCGACCACGACGAAAACGGCCGCCGCGGCGTCCTGACCCGGGAGTTGTCCACAACACCCCGGTTGTCCACAGATGCCGGACGTGGCCCTTCCGGCGGCCCGTCCGGCTTCCCTAACGTCGATCCCGTGCGGCACACCGCCGCACCCGATCCGGCCGAGGGGGCCCCGTGGACATCCTGCCGAAGCTTCGCTCGCTTCACCTGACCCGGCTGCAGAGCCGGCGGACGCGGCTCATCCGCCGCTGGCTCGCCGTCGGCCTGCTGGTGCTGGGCGGGGTACTGCTCGCTCTTCCCGGCTCCGCGCGAGGCGCACCGACCGTCCTCGCGGCCCACGATCTCCCGTCCGGCGCGACGCTGCGCGCTGCCGACGTCCGGCTGGCCGACCTTCCCGGTGAAGCACGTCCGCCGGGTGCGCTGAGCACCCTCGACGCCGTTGACGGGCGCCTGCTGGCGGCCGCCGTCCGGGCCGGTGAGCCGCTGACCGACGTCCGGCTGGCCACGGCCCCCGCTCCGGGCGATCCCGGCACGGCGACCGTGCCGGTCCGCCTGGCCGACGTGGCGGTCGCCGAGCTGCTTCGGCCCGGGCAACGCGTCGACGTCGTCGCGTCGCCGGAGCCGGCCGCACCCGCGTCCGTGCTGGCCGCCGGGGCGACGGTCGTGACGATCGGGCACCAGGAGCCATCCACGCCCAAGGGGCCGCTGGTGCTGCTCCGGCTCCCCGAGGCGTCCGCGACGAGGGTGGCGGCGATTTCACTGGAGCGTCCGGTAACGGTTACTCTCCGCTAGCCCACGCCTGCCGAGACGAGCGTGGGCGTCCCCGGTTCCGGTTTCGTGAGGAGAGCAAGGTGCTCAAAGGTTTCAAGGACTTCCTGATGCGCGGCAACGTCGTCGACCTCGCCGTGGCGGTGGTCATCGGCTCGGCGTTCACGGCGATCGTCACGGCCTTCACCAACGGCCTGATCAAGCCCCTGATCAGCACGATCGGCGGCACGAACGCCGCGAACGGCCTCGGATACCAGATCTTCGACAACAACCGGGCCACGTTCCTGGACTTCGGCAGCGTGATCAACGCGGCGATCAACTTCGTGCTCGTCGCGGCGGTGGTCTACTTCGTGATCGTGTTGCCGGTCAAGAAGGTGCAGGAGCGCCGCAAGCGCGGCCAGGAGCCGGGCCCCGCGGAGCCGACGGACGTGGAGCTGCTGACCGAGATCCGCGACCTGCTGCGCGCCCAGCAGTCCCACCAGCGCGGCACCGACCGCGACTGACACCGGTCAGCGGTCGTGGTGCGGTGGCCGGTTCTCCCGGTACCAGTCGTCCGGGAGACCGGTGCGCCGCTCGGGATCACGCTCATCGGAGGTCGTCTCGGGCAGGACGTCCCCGAAGATCTCATCAACCCGCCGGCGCAGCTGCTCGCTGCTGGTCCGGGGATCACGTTCCTGGCCCGCCATACCCCCAGTCTCCCACGACCCGTTCTTTGACAACTCCAGAGTGAACCCCCCAAGGCGAGGGCGCCCGGCCGGTCACGCGACGAGGCACCTCGAACCGCCACCACGCCCATCAGGCTCCAGCGCGTCCGGGCGGTCGCCCGAAGAGGCCCACGAACCGCCATCACGCCTGTCTGGCTCCAGCGCCTCCGGCGGTCGCCCCAAGAGGCCCTCGAACCGCCACCATGCCCATCCGGTTCCACCGCGTCCGGCCGGTCGCCCGAAGAGGCCCACGAACCGCCATCACTCCCGTCTGGCTCCAGCGCCTCCGGCGGTCGCCCCAAGAGACCCTCGAACCGCCACCATGCCCATCCGGTTCCACCGCGTCCGGCCGGTCGCCCGAAGAGGCCCACGAACCGCCATCACTCCCGTCTGGCTCCAGCGCTTCCGGCGGTCGCCCCAAGAGACCCTCGAACCGCCACCATGCCCATCCGGTTCCAGTGCGCCCGGCCGATCCCTTGTGCAGGTCGCAGGCCAGGAACGGCCTCACACCCCGAGCCGAAATCCCCAGCCGCAGTCGCCCGGAGTCGAGCACACCCCAGCTTGGGAGCGACACCATTCACCCTCGGGCCTGTCGAACGAAGATCAAACCTGTTCAAGCCCGGCAGTCCGTCAACCTCGCCGCCCAGGACCCGCCGACCGCGACCCGGCCAGGTTGACCACGAGCGCGCTGCCCGAAACCCCGGCGCAATCGCCCGCACTCCGCCCAACCCGAGCGGCACACCTAGACGAGTAATGCGTAACTCGGTTAGTGGTCGTAGGCGGTCAGGGATCGGGTGATGGGTTGGCCGGTGGCGCGGTTGTGCCAGATGGCGGCGGGTGAGGGCCAGGAGGCGCTGGGCGATGCGGACTCCGACGCCTTCGATGGTGCGTCCGCCGTGCTGTTCGAGGTTGAGCTGGCGTTTGAGGGTGTCGTTGACCGACTCGATGAGCTGGCGGATGGATTTGAGCAGCGGCTCACCGGGGTGGGGCTGTCGGTTGCGGTAGGACGGCCGGATCAGCCGGACCCCACGCTCGTCGAGGAAGCAGTCGAGCTCGCGGGAAACGTAGCCCTTATCGGCGATGATCAACAGCCCCGGACAGTCGGTGAGCAGGGGGTTCGTGGTCGCAGATGGCCATGAGCACCTGCCGCTCGTCGACCTTCGGATCGGCCAGCGCCCAGGCGATCGGCAGCCCGGCCGGGGTGCAGACCAGGTGCAGCCGCAGGCCCCAGAACCAGCGGGAGTGGGAGCGGCAGAAACCGTACTTGGCCCAGCCAACCAGCTCCGAACGCTTGACCGTCGGCCGGGACCGGCCGCACTCCACCGGGGTGGAGTCAACGATCCAGGTGGCGTCGGTCCACAAGTCCGTGTCCGCCGCCAATCAGCGCATGACCTGCTTGACCAGCGGCAGCGCGGCGCGTAGGCGGCGGTTGTAGCCGGATTGGCCGGGCAGGTACCGGAACGCACCAGGCATCCGGGCGGGCAGGAACCGCAGCCAGCGGGCCTCGGAGGTGAACCCCAGCAACGCCTGGGCGACGGCCAGGGTGACCAGTTCGGCGTCGGTCAGCTTCGGCGGTCTCCCCACCCGACGCCTGCCCGCGAGATGGTCGTCGATCTTGACGTAGAGTGCGGTGAGAGGGGTGTTCAGGTCTGTCGTCACAAACGGATCTTGGACACCCTTCGTCCATCTCCAGTCACCACCCGGACATACGCATTACTCGTCTAGAGGTGGCACCATCGCCGCGCCATCGAGGGTGCCCCCAACGTGCTGCCGGAAGCCCCGGCGGCAGGCACCCGCACGTCACCTAACCCAGGCACACCTCAGGCCGGGAGCGACCTCATCCGCCACCCCCGGCCGTCAACCGAAGATCAAACCTCTTCGAGCCCCGAAAGCTCATCGATCACATGCGGAACAAGCGAGGTCAGCGTCGCCATCCCATCGCGCACCGCGGACCGCGACCCGGCCAGGTTGACCACGAGCGTGCTCCCCGACACCCCGGCGAGCCCGCGCGAAATCCCGGCGTCGACCGCGCCGGCGGCCAGCCCGGACGCCCGGATGGCCTCACTGATGCCCGGAATGGGTCGGTCGAGCACACCGGCGGTGGCGTCCGGCGTCCGGTCACGCGGCAGCACACCGGTGCCGCCGACGGTGATCACCAGGTCGGCGCCGCCGATCACGGCGGTGTTGAGCGCGTTGCGGATACCCGCGGTCTCGGCCTCGACGACCACCACACCGTCGACGATGAAGCCCGCTTCTTCGAGCAGCTCCGTGACCAGCGGGCCAGTGGTGTCCTCGTGCTCGCCGTGCGCCACGCGATCGTCCACGATGACCACGAGGGCCCGGCCCAGCCGTTGTGCACTCCGTTCCATGGCGCCCACCGTAGCCGCTCCCGGCGCCCGGGCGCCGGGAGGTGCCGGGTGAGTCCTGACGATTCGGTGACGTGACGGCGCAGGCTCCTGCGCGCCCCGGCGAAGATCCCTAGCGTGGCCGGGGTGCGCGTACTGGTCACCGGCGGAGCCGGGTTCATCGGGTCCCACATCGCCGACCTCCTGGCCGAAGACGGCGACGAGGTCGTGGTGCTGGACAACCTCCTCCCCACGGCCCACGGCTCCCGGACCCCACCGCCGTACACCGGCAGGCACCGGTTCCTGCGCGGTGACGTCACGGACACCGAGATCGTCGCGGAGGTGCTGGACGGCGTCGACGCGGTCTGCCACCAGGCGGCGGTGGTCGGCCACGGCATCGACCCGTCGGACGCACCGTCGTACGCCTTGCACAACGACTACGGCACGGCGGTGCTGCTGGCCGGGATGCACGCGGCCGGCGTGCGGAAGCTGGTCCTGGCCTCGTCGATGGTCGTCTACGGCGAAGGCCGCTACGCGTGCCCGGACCACGGCGTGGTGCCACCGTCGCCGCGCCGCGGGTCCGATGTGGACGCCGGCCGGTTCGAGCCGCGCTGCCCGTCGTGCGAAGCGGAGCTGAGCTGGCAGCTGGTGCCCGAGGACGCGCCGCTGAATCCCCGCAGCACGTACGCGGCGACGAAGCTGGCCCAGGAACACCTGGCCGGCGCCTGGGCCCGCCAGACGGGCGGCACGGTCTGGGCCATGCGCTACCACAACGTCTACGGCCCGCGAATGCCCCAGAACACGCCGTACGCCGGAGTGGCGTCGCTCTTCCGTTCGGCGCTGGCCCGCGGCGAGGCCCCCCGGGTCCTGGAAGACGGCCGCCAGCAGCGCGACTTCGTCCACGTCCACGACGTGGCCAGGGCCAACGTCCTGGCCCTCCGCACCGAAGCCCCGGCGGCCGAAATCACGCCGCTGAACATCTGTTCCGGCACGCCGCACACGGTGGGCGACCTGGCGGAGGAGCTGGCACGAGCCTGCAACGGCCCGGCCCCGAAGGTGATCGGCGGCGCCCGCCCGGCCGACGTCCGCCACGTCGTCGCGGATCCGGCCCGCGCCCGCAAGCTCCTCGGCTTCACCGCGGAAATCGGCTTCGCGAAGGGAATCGCCGACTTCGCCACGGCAGAGTTGCGCGCCCCGGTCACCCGGTGAACGCCTGAGCGACGGTCAGGCTGTCTTCGTAGACGTGGTAGCGCGTGATCACGCCATCGTCGACGGTGAGGTGCAGCGCGCAGCGGGCCGCGTAGGCCCGGCCGGTCGCCTTCACCGTCTGGCGGATGTCACCGAGGACCACGGCGTCGCGGCCGTCGACCAGGATCCTCGGCGCCACGCCACCCCGCTCGCCGTGGAAGGCGTTGAGCTCCCGGAAGTGGTCGGCGACGTCGGCGCGCGTCGACCGCGGCCGGATCCACGGCACCGCGGGATGACCCGCCTCGGGCCAGTCGAGCTGCCAGTCGACGACGTCTGCGAACAGCGCGGCGATCCGGTCCGGGTCTCCTTCGGCCAGGCGGCCGAGGAAGTCGGTCACGACGGCCCGGGTGCTCGCCGCCGCTCCGGTGAACTGGTAGTCGCGGCCGATCCGGCCGTCCCGGTCCAGCAGGAGGACCACGGTGCCGCTCCACACCGGAGCGCCGCCGGCCGCGGGCACCATGTGGGTGGTGAAGGTGACCGCGTCGTGGTGGGTCACGCCGTCTTCCGCCGCGGCGAAGACGAACGCTCCGGTCGCGACGAACTGCTCGTGCGCGCCGGTGATCCGGGCCTCGACGGCATCGTGCCCCCGGTGTTCGGCGGTCCCGGTGTACTGCACGCCGTCTTCGGCCCACAACTCGGTGACGACTCGGCGGCGGGCGGCGGGGTCGGGCTCGTTCCACACCGCCACATAGCGGTCGATCAGGGGTGAAGTCATGGCCGGGACGCTAGAGCCGGTTCCCTGCCACCTCCTGTCAGTGGATCCCGGCAGACTGGCGAACATGCGCGCGAGCCGCCTGGTGTCCCTGCTCCTCCTGCTGCAGTCCCGGGGCCGGGTCACCGCCCGGGAACTGGCGGAAGCGCTGGAGGTGTCGATCCGGACGGTCTACCGGGACATCGACTCGCTCGGCGCCGCGGGCGTGCCGGTGTACGGAGAGCCCGGGCACGAGGGCGGATACCGCCTGCTCGGCGGCTACCAGACCAGGCTGACCGGGCTCACCGCGGAGGAGGCCGAGGCGCTCTTCCTGACCGGCCTCCCGGCTGCGGCCGCCCAGCTCGGCCTGACTTCCGCAGCGGCCACCGCCCAGCGCAAGCTGCTGGCCGCGTTGCCCGCCGAGTTGCGGGGCCGCGCGGGCCGCGTCGCCGACCGGTTCCACCTCGACCTCCCGCCGTGGTACGTCGGCGCCGAGCGGACGCCCCACCTGGCACCGATCGCGGACGCCACCTGGAACCAGCAGGTCCTGCGGATCCGCTACCTGCGCTGGGCGGAGCCGCACGAGATCACCCGGACCGTGCAGCCGCACGGGCTGGTGCTGAAGGCCGGCAACTGGTACCTCGTCGCTCGCGGCGAGGACCGGTTCCGCACCTACCGGATCTCCCGGATCCTCGAGGTGGAGGTCCTCTCCCGGTCGTTCGACCGCGCCGACGGGTTCGACCTGGCGAGCCACTGGGACGACTACCTCGACCACTTCGACCGCCGTCGGCACCGGGACACCGCGGTGCTCCGGCTGTCCCGCCGCGGCCTCGACCGGCTGCAGTCCCTGCTGGAGCCGGCCGTCGTCGCGGCCGGCAAGACCACGGCGGGGCCGGATCGGACGGGCTGGACCGAGATCGAGATCCCCATCGAGTCGGTCGACGCCGCCGTGCCCGAGCTCCTCAAGTTCGGCGGTGACGTCGAGGTCGTCGCCCCGGAAGCGCTCCGAACGGAGATCATCCGGGCTCTGCGCGCGATGAACCGCGCCTACGGCGTCGAGGTCCGGAACTGACCGAGGCGGGCCACCTCGGCCTCGCCAAGCGAAACGGCAGCCTAAGGCATCGCGAGCGGCAGGCGCACCTCGAACCGGCACCCCGGCCCGTGGTTGTGCACTCCGATTCGCCCCCGGTGCGCCTCCACCAGCCCCTTGGCGATGGCCAGGCCGAGCCCACCCCCGCTGGTCGTCCCCCCGCGCTCCGGTGTCCGCGCCTGCGTCCCGCGGAACGCGACGTCGAACACCCGGTTGATCTCGTCGTCCGGGATGCCACCGCAGGAGTCGTCGACGGCGAGCAGGGCCTCGTCGCCGTCGACGCCGATCTGCACCGCGACCGTCCCGTCGGGCGGGGTGTGCCGGATCGCGTTGGACACCAGGTTCCGCACGATCCGGGCCAGTTCCGGGTCGCTGCCGGTCACCACCGGCCAGGTCGACGCGTTGGCGAGAACCCGGACCCGCTTCCGGTGGGCCACCGGCGCCTGAGCGGCGACAGCGTCGCTCACCACGTCCCGCAGCGGCACCGCGGACATCGTGAGCTCCAGGGCGCCCGCGGTGATCCGCGAGAGCTCGAACAGGTCGCCGACCATCGCGGACAGCCGCCGGGTTTCGCCGCTGATCCGCTGGGCGTAGTCGGCGACCTCGTCGCGTTCGGACACCACGCCGTCGGCCAGCGCTTCGGCCATCGCCTGGATCCCGGCCAGCGGGCTGCGCAAGTCGTGGCTGATCCAGGCGACCAGTTCGCGCCGCGACGCCTCGGCGGCGCGTTCCCGCTCGCGCGCCTCTCGCTCCCACACGCTGCGGCGCGCGATGGCCCGGCCGAGGACGATCGCCGCGGGCACGGTGACCAGCGCGACGAGCAGGCAGACCAGCAGCATCGTGGTCAGGGCCGGGGTGAACATGAACCCGCTGATGCCCAGGACGCCGACCAGCGTGGCGAGCACCGGGATCAGCACCAGCACCGTGAGCGTGGTGGCCAGCGAACCCCGGCGCAGGACGTACAACGCCACACCGCCGAGCGCCGCGACCGGCAGCGAGAACAGCAGCGCGAACGGCAGGATGTGCCAGAGATGCGTCAGCATCTCCTCGAAGGACTCGCCCGAGCCGATCACGGCTGCTCCCGGTCGTAGCGGTAGCCGACGCCCCACACGGTCGCCACCCGGGTCGGCTTGGCCGGGTCACGCTCGATCTTCTCGCGCAACCGTCGCACGTGGACGGTCACTGTGGACTGGTCGCCGAAGTCCCAGCTCCACACCTTCTCGAGCAGGTCCGCGCGCGAGTAGGCCACGCCGGGGTGGGCGAGGAAGAACGCGAGCAGATCGAACTCCCGGGTGGTGAGCGGCAGTTCGCGGCCGCCGAGGGTCGCAGTGCGCGCCTTCATCTGCAGGCGCAGGTCGCCGTCCACGAGCTCGGCGGCGGCCGGCTCGGGGCGGGGCATCCGGGCGCGGCGCAGCACCGACGCGACCCGGAGGGCCAGTTCCTTGGGGCTGAACGGTTTGGTCACGTAGTCGTCGGCGCCGAGCTGGAGCCCCGCGATGCGGTTCTCCTCCTCGCCGAGGGCGGTGAGCATGACGATCGGCACCTGGCTCACCTGGCGCAGCCGCCGGCACACCTCCAGGCCGTTGATCCCCGGCATCATGACGTCGAGCACGACCAGGTCCGGTTCGTGCGCGGCGAACTTCGCCAGGCCCTCGGCGCCGTCGCCGGCCATGTCGACGGTGAACCCGCCCACCTCGAGGTAGCGGCGGACGACGTCGCGGACCGTCTCGTCGTCGTCGACCACGAGCACCCGCCCGGCCTGATCGTGCATCACGTCTCCCTCACCAGCCCGTCAGCAGCAGGTGGTTGACCGCCAGCGCCGTCGCCGCCTGCGCGGCGAGCCACCACCGGCGTCCGGGCCGCGGCAGCAACGCCGTCAGCGGCAGCAACCACACCCCGAACGGTAGCCAGATCCGTTCGGTCTCGGCTTTCGACAGGCCCGAGACGTCGGCGAAGAGGATGGCGGCCAGTGCGGCGAGGCCGAGCAGGAGGACCGGATCGGTGAACAGAGCCCGGTGCGGGGACGCGAGACCCCGTCGGACGGCCGCCACAACCGCGGGGCCAAGGGCGACGGCCACCGCCGCCAGGTCCGCCCAGACCCAGTACGAGTAGGGCCGGACCAGCGCGACGCCCTGGTAGTAGCGCTCGACGACCAGGTGGTAGCCGTCGAGCCACCAGAAGCCCGCCCAGGCGAAGACGCCGACGACGGCCAGCGCCGCGGCGATCGCCAGTGCCGCGGCCCGCCATTGCTTGCCGAGGACGGCGACGGCCACCGCGAGCACGCCGAGCAGCACCAGGCCATACGACAGGAAGATCCCGAAGCCGAGCAGGACGCCGGCCGCGAGCCCGGCCGGAACGGCGTACCGGCGGCCGCGGGCGAACCCCGTCGCCGACAGCGCGAGCAGCGCGAGCCCGGTGGCGGTCACCCCGGCGAAGAGGCCGTCCGCCGAAACACCGATCCACACCGCGCCCGGGGTGAGGACGGCGAACGGCAGCACCGTGCGGGCCGCGTCGGCCCGGCCGAGCAGGGCGACCGTGGCCGGCACGGCCACCGTGACCAGGCTGCCCACGAGGACCACGGCCGTGGCCGCCCACGCGCCGCCGTGCAGGCCGATCCGGTCCAGCCAGACGAAGACGAGCGTCGCGCCCGGTGGGTGACCGGACACGTGCGTCGTCCACGAATGCGGCTGGAAATCGAGGATGCGGGAGGAGAACTCGCGCAGCATCCGCGGGATGTCGGTGATCCCCGGGACCTCGTGCAGGTACTCCTGGGGAATGGTGAGGTGCCCGGCGAACCCGCGCGACCAGCCGTCGACCATGGCCAGCGAGAAGATCCAGGCGAGCGAGGCGAGGTAGCCGGCGGCGAGCGCGCGCCGCCACGGCAGGCGGGCGGCGAGCACCGGGCCGTGCAGCACCACCGCGACCGCGACGAGCACGGCGAACACCGAACCCGGGCCCACGTGCGGCAGCCAGTCGGCGAACAACGGCGGCGAAGACACGAAGATGATCACGCCGGAGTGCGGCCGGTTGTAATAGAGGCCGACCGCGGTGGCCGTGGCGACGAGCACCACCACCGCGGCGACCGCGACCAGGTCGGCGCGGCGGCCGCGGACCGGGGCTTCGGGTTCGCGGGCAGGCGGCTCGGCGAGCCGGGCTGCCGGGTTCGGCTCGCTCATCGTCGCCCACCTTAGGGTCGGGGCGAACGGTCCGCGCCCTCGCAGCGGGAGCCGTAACGACGCGGTAAGAACTCGCCCGATGTCATGATTCGGTAAGCGCCGCAAGGGTTCTCCCGCACTCCGAGCGGACTTACGGTCGGCGCCGTGACTGACTTGGAAGTGGATGTCGTCCTCCCCTGCCTCGACGAAGCGGCGGCGCTGCCCGGTGTGCTGGCCGGACTGCCACCGGGCTACCGCGCGATCGTGGTCGACAACGGCTCGGCCGACGGCTCGCCGGAAGTGGCGGCCTCGCTCGGCGCGAAGGTCGTCCACGAACCGCGCCGCGGCTACGGCGCGGCCGTGCACGCGGGACTGGAAGCCGCGACCGCGGACGTCGTGTGCTTCGCCGACGCCGACGGGTCCCTGGACCTCGCGGACCTGCCGCGGCTGGTGACCGCGGTCGAAGGCGGCGCGGACCTGGCCGTCGGGCGCCGGGTGCCGACCGGTCCCGGCGTCTGGCCCTGGCACGCGCGAGCGGGCAACGCCGTGCTGGCGCAGTTGCTGCGCAGCCGCGGGTTGCCGGTGCGGGACATCGCGCCGCTGCGTGCCGCGGACCGGCGGGCCCTGCTCGGCCTGGGCGTCGCCGATCGGGCCTTCGGCTATCCCCTGGAGCTGCTGATCAAAGCCCAGCGCGCCGGGTGGCGGGTCAGCGAGTTCGACGTCCGGTACGGCGAGCGCGCCAAGGGCACGAAGTCGAAGGTGTCCGGGTCGGTGCGGGGGACGCTGCGCGCGGTCCGCGACTTCGGGCGGGTGCTGGCCCGATGAGCCGTCCGTTCGTCCTGCTGGTCGTGGCCAAGGCGCCGGTCCCGGGCTTCGCGAAGACCCGGCTCTGCCCGCCCGCGACCCCGGCCCAGGCGGCCGAGATCGCCGCGGCCTCCCTGCTCGACACGCTCGAGGCCGTCTGCGCGGTCCCCGGTGCCTTGCCCGTCGTCGCGATGACCGGTGACCTCGGCGCCGCCGCCCGGCCCGTCGAAATCGGCATGGCGCTCCGCCACGTCACCACGATCCCGCAGCGTGGCGCCGATTTCGGCGCCCGGCTGGCGAACGCCCACGCGGACGCCGCCGAGGTGCACGCCGGCCTGCCGGTCCTCCAGATCGGCATGGACACCCCGCAGGTCACGCCGGAGTCCCTCGCCGCGGCGGTCGCCCCGGTCCTGCACGGCGGCCACGACGCCGTGCTCGGGCCGGCCGCGGACGGCGGCTGGTGGGCGCTGGGCCTCGCCGAGCCGCGGCACGCGCAGGCCCTCGCGGACGTCCCGATGTCCCGCGAAGACACCGGTATCCGCACGCTGCGGGCACTCGTCGCCTGCGGGCTGCGCCCGGCCGGGGTGGCCCGACTGTCCGATGTGGACACCATGGCGGACGCCCGCGCGGTGGCCGCGGCGTGCCCGGACGGCCGGTTCGCCCGCGCCGTGCTGGCTGTCGGCGGACAGGCGGTGGCGTGATGACCGCCCCGGTGAGCACCGGCCACGAGTTCGACCACGGCCTGCTCGGCCACCGGTGCTGGCTCGAACTGGCGAACGGCGAGCGGATCGAACTGGCGGTGGAACGCTGGGCGGAACCGTCCGAAGGCGACGACGTCCTGCTCGACGCGTGTTCCGGTCCCACCGTCGACCTCGGGTGCGGACCCGGCAGGCTCACCGCGGCGCTGGCCGAGCGCGGGGTCGTCGCGCTGGGCGTGGACAGCTCGCGCACGGCCGTCGGGCTGACGCGGCGGCGCGGTGGGAATGCGTTGCAGCGCAACCTCTTCGACCGTCTGCCCGGCGAAGGACGGTGGCGGCACGCCCTGCTCGCGGACGGCAACATCGGCATCGGCGGCGACCCCGTCGCGCTGCTGCGGCGCACGGCTGCGCTGATCGCCCCCGACGGCGACGTCCTCGTCGAGCTGGAGCCCCCGGGCCGGGGCCTGCGGCACGAGCGCGTCCGGCTTCGGCCCGGCCACGCCGACGTCGCTTGGTTCACCTGGGCCTGGGTCGGGGTCGACGCGATCGCCGAAGTCGCCGTGCGCGCCGGGTTGCGCGTCGACTGGACCGCCCGCCGCGGGCACCGCTGGTTCGCGCGATTGGAGCGATCGTGAAACTGCCGATCCCCGCGGAAGAGCAGTTCCGGGCCCCGGCGCACCACGAGCGCGTGACGTCGAGGATCGGCCTGGCGCTCGCCGTCACCTTCACGACGTGCTTCGTGACCGGGCTGATCAGCCACCTGATCCAGCACCCGCCCGGGTGGTTCGCCTGGCCCAGCCGGCCGGTCGGGCTCTACCGCGTCACGCAGGGGCTGCACGTGATCTCGGGTGTGGCGTCGATCCCGCTGCTGCTGGCGAAACTGTGGAGCGTCTACCCGAAGCTGTTCGGCCGGCCGCTCGTCCGCTCGCTCCCGCACGCCCTGGAGCGGCTGTCGATTCTGGTGCTGTCCGGCGCGGCGTTCTTCGAACTGACGACCGGGCTGCTCAACGTCGCGCAGAACTACCCGTGGGGCTTCTACTTCCCGCAGGTGCACTACGCGGTCGCGTGGCTGGCGATCGGCTCGATCCTGGTGCACGTCGCGGTGAAGCTGCCGATCATCCGCCGCGCCCTGAGCCGGACCACCGTCGAAGAGCCGCCTGCCGAGGGGCTGTCCCGGCGGGGATTCCTCGTCACCACCGGGCTGGTGACCGGGGTCGCGGTCGTGGCCACCGCGGGCGCCACCGTCCCGTTCCTGCGCGGCGTCTCCGCCCTTGCCTGGAAGACCGGCAAGGGCACCCAGAACCTGCCGGTGAACCGCACGGCGGCGGCCGCGCGTGTCACGTGGTCGCCGGATTGGCGGCTCTCGGTGGTGACCTCGCACGGCACCACGAAGTTCTCGCTCGACGAGCTGCGCGCGCTGCCGCAAACGACGGCGGAGCTGCCGATCGCGTGCGTGGAGGGCTGGAGCCAGTCGGCCACCTGGCGCGGGGTTTCCCTGCCCACGCTGCTGAAAGCCGTCGGCGCGGCGCCCGGCACGGCGGTCCGGGTGTCCTCTTCGGAGCGTGGCGGGCTGTACGGCGTCAGCGTGCTGCCCGGCGAACACACGGCCGACGAACTGACGTTGCTGGCCCTGGAGCTGAACGGCGAGGTCCTCGCCCCCGACCACGGCTTCCCCTGCCGGATCATCGCCCCGAACCGCCCCGGCGTGCTGCAGACGAAGTGGGTCACGAAGCTGGAGGCGCTGTGAAGACCGCCCGGGTGCTCCTCGCGTTGCCGGGCCTCGCGGCGCTGGCCTGGGGTGTGGTGCTGTTCGCCGAGTACGCGCTGCCGCTGCGTCCGGACGTCTTCGGCACCGTCGGCTGGATCGTCGGCGGCCCGGTCCTCAACGACGCGGTCGTCGCCCCGCTGACGGCGCTGCTCGGAATCGCCTTGTCCCGGCTCCTCCCGCGCCGCTGGCGAACCCCGGTCATGGCCGGGACGGTCATCACGGCCACCCTCGCGATCCTGGCGTTCCCCCTGCTCTGGCGCCCGTACGGAACCCCGCCGATGCCCGGCCTCCACGACACGAACCCAACCCCCGCCCTGGCCCTCACGCTGGCGGTGGTCTGGCTCGCCGTGGTACTGACCGCCCTCACCCGCCGTGTCGTCCCGAGTGATGCCCCGCCAATCACGCGAGATGCCTCCCCCATCACGAGTGATGCCCCTCCAGACACGCGAGACACCCGCCCCACCACGCCACCCGACCCTCCAGGCACGCAGCCCGACCTTCCAGGCACGCAAGCCGACCCTCCAGGTACACCGGCCGACCGCCCCACCCCCTGACCCGGGCATAAATGCGGCCACGCGCGACCGGCATCGAGTGCCTGGTCGCGCGTGGCCTTGTGGGTCCGGCCCCGGAATCGGGGGTCGAGCCGAAGTTGGTCTCGGCCGCGCCAGGCGGCCGAGCGACTGGAGGAAGGGATCAGTTGGGCTGGACGGGCTGGCCGCCGAAGGTCACCTCGACCGTGCGGCCGTCGGCGAGCGTGAACGTCGCCTTCTCGTCCGGGGCCCGGGTGCGGACCGCCGCGACCAGCGTGTCGGCCGAGTCGATCGGGCGGTCGTCGATCTTGGTGACGACGTCGCCCGCCTTCAGGCCGGCCTTCTCCGCCGGGCTGCCGGGCTTGATCGCGCCGAGCTCGGCGCCGCCCTGCGGGGCGTCCTTGACCTCCGCGCCGATGTAGGTCTGCACCGCCTGGCCGGTCTTGATGATCGTGTCCGCGGTGCGGCGGGCCTGGTCGATCGGGATGGCGAAGCCGATGCCGACGTTGCCGCCTTCGGACGCGCCTTGGCCGCCGGACCCCGACTGCGGGCTGTAGATCGCGGAGTTGATGCCGATGACCTGGCCGGACATGTTGGCCAGCGGACCGCCCGAGTTGCCCGGGTTGATCGCCGCGTCGGTCTGGACGGCGTCCATCACCGTGGTCTGGTCGCCGCTGCTGCCGCCCGCGCGCACCGGCCGGTGCAGCGAGCTGACGATGCCCGAGGTGACCGTGCCGGCCAGCTCGAACGGCGAGCCGATGGCGACCACCGACTGGCCGACCCGCAGGTCGTCGGACCGGCCGAGCTCCACCGGGGTCAGGTTGCTGACGCCGTTGACCTTGACGACCGCGATGTCGGTCGTCGGGTCGCGGCCGACGACCTTGGCGGCGGCCTTCTTGCCGTCCTGGAACACCGCCTGGATCTGGCCGCCGTTCGCGGCGACCTCGACGACGTGGTTGTTCGTCAGGATGTAGCCGTCGGTGCTGATCACGAAGCCGGAGCCTTCGCCGGCCCCCTGCTGGCCGCTGACCTGCAGTTCGACCACGCTAGGCGACAGCTTCTGCGCGACGGCCTCGACCGAGCCCGCGGGCGCGTTGCCCGTCTGCTGGGCCGGCTTCGGCGCGTCGAGCGCGTTGCTGGCCGGGCCGGACGACCCGCCGGTGAAGTATCCGACCGTCCCGCCCGCGACGCCGCCGACCAGCAGCGCGACCAGCGCGACGCCGGCGAGCAGCTTCCCGCCGGACCGCTTCGGCTGCGGCGAGGTGGCCACCGGGTAGCCGCCCGTGGCGGGCTGACCGTACGGGTTCGGCGGCGGGTAGACGCTCTGCTGCGTCTGGCCGGAGGGCATCTGCGCACCCTGGGCCGACCACGGGTTCGCGCTCTGCCCGCCGTACGCCGGATCGGCCCCGGTCACCGCGTGGTAGGACGGCTCGGAGTACTGCGGCGCACCGCCGGACTCGGGCTGGGCCTGCTCACCGTACGAGTGCCCCGCCCAACCGCCCTGGGCCGGCTGCTGGCCGGTCTCGGGGTGCCGCGGCGCCGCGGGGTCGTGCGCGTTGGGGTCGTTCTCGGTCATGTCCTCACCTTGCGCGATGGTCCTGAGAGGTTCCTGAGCCGAACCTGTGCATCGGAGATGAGTATGGCCGGGATCAGCCCGCCGCGCGGAGCCGTTCGGCGATCTGCTCCGGCGTCGCGTCGTTGATCCACACCGCCATGCCCGACTCGGACCCCGCCAGGTACTTCAGCTTGTCCTTCGCGCGCAACACCGAGAACAGCTCCAGGTGGAGCCAGCCGAGCTCGCGGTCGCGGCGCACCGGTGCCTGGTGCCACGCGGCGATGTACGGCAGCGGCCGGTCGTACAGCGCGTCGCAGCGGCGCAGCACGTCGAGGTAGACGTCGGCGAAGTCGTCGCGCTCGGCGTCGGTCAGCGCGGGGATGTCCGGGACCTGCCGGTGCGGCACCACGTGCACCTCGACCGGCCAGCGCGCCGCCGGCGGCACGTAGGCCGTCCAGTGCTCACCGGAGGCGACCACGCGCGCGCCGGACTTCTGCTCGGCGGCCAGCACGTCGCCGAGCACCGGGCGCCCGTGTTCGGCCTGGTAGGCGCGGGCGACGTCGATCATCCGCGCGGTCTTCGGCGTGACGAACGGGTAGCCGTAGATCTGCCCGTGCGGGTGCGACAGCGTGACGCCGATTTCCTCGCCGCGGTTCTCGAACGGGAAGACCTGTTCGACACCGGGCACCGCGGACAACGCGGTCGTGCGGTCGGCCCAGGCGTCCACCACGGCCCGCACCTGCTTCGCGCTCAGCTGCGCGAAGGAGCCGTCGTGGTTGCTGGTGAAGCAGACGACCTCGCAGCGGCCGCGGCCGGGCCGCACCGGCACCAGCCCGTAGCCATCCACAGTGGACGGCTCACCGATGACGTCTTCGGCGAAGGACGGGAACCGGTTCTCGAAGACGACGACGTCGTAGTCGCTTTCCGGGATTTCGCTCGGTTTCCCGGGCTTGCTCGGGCACAGCGGGCACAGGTCGGCCGGCGGCTTGTAGGTCCGCGTCTGCCGGTGCGCGGCCATCGCGACCCACTCCCCGGTCAGCGGGTCCAGCCGGATCTCCGACGCGGCCGAAACCGGCGGCAGGTCGCGGGTGTCCTCGGCGACGCGGTCGGGCGCGCCGGGCTGGTCGAAGTAGATGATCTCCCGGCCGTCGGCCAGGTGTCGTACGGTGCGCTTCACGCTTCTCGGGCCTCGTCCGTCTCCGCCGTCTCGGCGATCATGAGTTCTCCCGCCCGTTCGGCGAGAATTTCCTTGGCCTCGTCGGAAATGCCGTCATCGGTGACGACGACGTCGGCCTCGTCGAGGTCGGCGATCGTGGAGATCCCGACGGTGCCCCACTTCGTGTGGTCGGCGAGCACGACCAGCTTGCGCCCGGCTTCGACCAGCGCGCGGTCGGTCTCGCTCTCGGTGAGGTTCGGCGTGGTGAACCCGGGCCCGTCGGCCATCCCGTGCACGCCGAGGAAGACGGCGTCCAGGTGCAGCGACCGCAGGCTGTGCACGGCGACCGGGCCGACCAGCGCGTCCGACGGCGTCCGCACCCCGCCGGTGAGCACGACCGTGCGATCCGGCTGGGTCGACCCGCGGAGCACGTCGGCGACCTGGATCGAGTTGGTCACGATGGTGAGGCCGGGGATGGCGTCGAGCGCCCGGGCGAGGGTCCACGTGGTGGTGCCGGCGGAGATGCCGATCGCGGTGCCGGGCCGGACCAGCGTGGCGGCGAGCTCGGCGATGGCTTCCTTCTGCGCCCGCTGGCGCACGGACTTGGCCTCGAAGCCGGGTTCGTCGGTGCTCTTGCCGATGACCGAAGTGGCGCCGCCGTACACCTTCTCGACGAGCCCCCGCCCGGCCAGGACGTCGAGGTCGCGGCGCACCGTCATGTCGGACACGCCCAGCCTGGTGACGAGGTCGCTCACGCGGACCGCACCGGTCCGGCGTGCCTCTTCCAGGATCACCGCCTGTCGCTGACGCGCCAGCACCGTTCACTCCGTCCGTCGGACCCCAACCACACAAAATCCTACACGATTCAACACGGGATTCGCGGGAGCAGCGTGGGTGAACTTCGAAACGACAGGTCAGGGCAGGCGTGCGGCAGCCGACTTGAACAACACCACCACGGGCGGCGCGAACAGGCAACAGCAGTTCGGTGCCGGCCTCAGCCGGGCGCCCCCGGCAACCGGATCGTCATCAACGCGCCGCCCTCGGGCGCCCGCGAGGCGTACACCGCCCCGCCGTGCCGCTCGGCCGCGTGCTTCACGATCGCCAGCCCCAGGCCCGAGCCGGGCAGCGTCCGCGCCTCCGACGAGCGGTAGAAGCGGTCGAACACCTTGGGCAGGTCCTCTTCGGCGATGCCTGGCCCGGCGTCGGCGACCTCGACCACGGCGGTGCCGTCGCCGAGCGGGTACAGCCGCACCCAGACCGTCGCATCGGGCGGCGAGAACTTCACCGCGTTGTCGAGCAGGTTCAGCACCGCGCGCTCAAGCGAGCTGTTGTCGCCGGTGAGCACCCACGGCTGCAGCGAGACGTCGAAGTTGATCTCGCCCGCGCGCCGCCGTGCCCGGTCGAGCGCGCGCTCGACGACCTCCAGCAGCTCGACGCGCTCGAAGCGCTCGCGCGGCTCGTCCTGGCGCGCGAGTTCGACCAGGTCGCCGATGAGCTGCGTCAGCTCGTCGAGCTGGCCGCTGATGTCGGCGACGATGTCGACGCGGTCTTCGTCCCGCAGCGGCGGCGCGCCCGGCTTGCTGGCGGCGAGAAGCAGCTCGAGGTTGGTCCGCAGCGAAGTCAACGGCGTCCGCAGCTCGTGGCCGGCGTCCGCGACCAGCTGACGCTGACGTTCCTGCGAGTCCGCGACCGTGCCGAGCATGGTGTTGAACGTCTGGGTGAGCCGCGCGAGCTCGTCGTCGCCGCTGACCGGGATGGGCCGCAGGTCGCCGGTCTTGGCGACGCGTTCGGCGGCCGACGTCAGCCGGTCGACCGGGCGCAGGCCGGCGCGCGCGACCGCGGTGCCCGCCGCGGCGGCGACCAGGATGCCGGCGCCGCCGATCAGGAAGAGCACCAGCGCGAGCTCGTTCAGCGTGCGCTTGGTCGGGCTCATCGACTGGGCCAGCACGATGGCCTCGCCGTGCCCGGTCGGCAGGGCGACCACGCGGCTGTCGGAGCGGAAGTCCGTGCGCAGCGATTCCGGCGAATCGCCGTTCGCGACGGCCAGCTCGTCCTGCCCGAACGGCGGCGGCGAACTCGACAGCGGGTAGGTCATCACGGCGTGCTGGACGTCGGGCGCCGCGGTGAGCTGCCCGATCTGCAGGTCGGCGCTGGCCAGGAAGGCGCCGGGGACCTGGCGCAGCTGGGTCTGCACCTGCGGCGAGTCGGCCGCCGCCTGCGCGCGGGCCATCAGGCTGTCGTCGAGCTGCTGGTACAGGTTGCTGCGCACGACCATGTACGCGCCGATCGACACCAGCGCGACGGCGCCGGCCACACAGGCGGCGGCCAGCAGCGTCACCCGGCCGCGCAGGGAGAACCGGCGGGCTCCCCAGCGCGTGCCGCGGGGATCGCCCGGTTCGGTCACGGCGGGGTTTCCCTCAGGACGTACCCCACTCCCCGCACCGTGTGGATCAGCCTCGGCTCCCCCTCCGCCTCCGTCTTGCGGCGCAGATAGCCGACGTAGACCTCCAACGCGTTGCCCGACGTCGGGAAGTCGTAACCCCATACTTCCTCCAGGATCCGGCCACGCGTGAGGACGTGCTTCGGGTAGGAAAGGAACAGTTCCAGCAGGGCGAATTCGGTCCGGGTCAGGCTGATCTCGCGGCCGCCGCGGCGGACCTCCCGCGTGCCGGGGTCGAGCGTCAGGTCCGCGAAGGCCAGCGCCTCCGAGGCCTGGCCGTTCTGCCCCTCCGGGATGGCGCGGCGCAGCAGCGCCCGCAGCCGGGCGAGCAGCTCCTCGAGCGCGAAGGGCTTCGGCAGGTAGTCGTCGGCGCCGGCGTCCAGCCCGGACACCCGATCGGAGACGGTGTCGCGCGCGGTCAGCACGAGGATCGGCAGGTCGTCGCCGGTGCTGCGCAGGCGGCGGGCGACCTCCAGGCCGTCCAGCCGGGGCATCATGACGTCGAGCACCATCGCGTCCGGCCGGTCGGCGATGATCGCCTCCAGCGCTTGCGCACCGTCACTGGCCAGCTGGACCTGGTAGCCGTTGAACTCCAGGGACCGCCGGAGCGACTCACGGACGGCGCGGTCGTCGTCCACCACAAGGATGCGCATGGCGCTAGTTTTACGCAGCGTGCTGAGACCCGCCTAAGAACACACGCAGAACTCACAAAGGATTTGTCACTCGGGACCGCGCGCGACCGGCGCGTTCCAGTGCCGCCAGAGCGCAACCACCCGGACGGAGACGACGACGGCGGCCGCGACGACGGTCACCGGACCGGCGGGCAGTCGCACAGCGTGACCGACGGCGACGAGCGCCGAGCCGGCCAGCGCGGCCACGGCGTAGATCTCCTTCCGCAGGACGAGCGGAATTTCCCGGAGCAGCAGATCCCGCACGGCCCCGCCGCCGATGCCGGTCGTCATCCCGATCAGACACGCGGCGTAGACGGTGGCGCCGGCGTTGAGCGCGATGGTCGTCCCGGCGGTGGCGAAGACGCCCAGCCCGAGCGCGTCGGCGAGGAGAACGCCGCGCCGCAGCCGCGCGACCTGCGGGTGGAAGGCGAAGACGACCAGCGCGGTCCCGGCGCAGACGGCGAGGTAGGGCCAGTTCCGCAGCGTCGTGGGCGGGTGGATGCCGAGCAGGACGTCCCGGATGACGCCGCCGCCAAGGGCGGTGGTGAGCCCGAGGACGACAACGCCGAAGACATCGAGCCGCGCCCGCACCGCGGCGAGCGCCCCGGACGCAGCGAAGGCGACGAGCCCGACGAACTCCAGCGCCGTGAGCAGCATTTACTGATCGAGAAGTCCACCGCGGTAGGCCAGCAGAGCGGCCTGCACCCGGTTGGCCGCCCCGATCTTCGAGAGCACGGCGGAGACGTACCCCTTGACGGTGGCTTCGGAGAGGTGCAGCCGCCCGCCGATCTCGGCGTTGGACAGGCCTTGGCCGATCAGGGCGACGACCTCGCGTTCGCGTTCGGACAGGGAAGCGAGCAGCTTCCGGGCGGGCTGAGCAGCACGTTGTTCGTCCCGGTGCGACTGAACCATCCGCGCGGCCACGCCGGGATCCAGCACGGCCCCACCTCGCGCCAGGTCACGCACGGCCCGCAGCAGCGCGGCCGGGTCGATGTCCTTGAGCAGGAAGCCGTTCGCGCCGAGCCGGAGCGCGAGGCTGACGTATTCGTCGATGTCGAAGGTGGTCAGCATGGCCACGGTGGGCGGGTCCGGGAGCGCGAGGATGGCCCGGAGCGCGCGAATGCCGTCGTCAGGGGCTCGCATCTTGATGTCGAGCAGAGCCACGTCGGGGTGGTACCGCCGGGCGACCTCCACCGCGGATCTGCCGTCGCTCGCCTCGCCCACGATCTCGATGTCCTGGGCCCCGGACATCATCGCGCGCAGTCCCGAGCGCACCAGTTCCTCGTCGTCGGCGAACATGAGCTTGATCAACGAAGCCCTCCGCAACAGCCGGTGGGAGCGGCTCCCCGCGTCCCGTTAACGAAGGTTACCTACTGTTGTTCAGCAGTTCGAAACCAGACACGACCAGGTGAGGCACTGGTCCGTCCAGGTCAGGTTCAGTAGAGCCCGCGCTGGGGTGTATCCGCCATGTGGGAGGCGAGTGAGAACCACTCACTCGGGTGACGACGAGAGTCGGGCCGCAGGTTCACCGACGGCGTTTCCCGCGCTTCCGCTTGCTCCCGCGAGATCGCGCCAGACCGCCGAGCGGGTGCGCACTGCGGACGGCCTGGACCTGCTCGAAGACCTCGGCCAGTTCGGCGAGCCCGGCACGGTCCGGATGTCCCGACGCGAGAATCGCCTTCGCCAGCCCGCCGCGTTCTTCGCCGGGGACCTCGGCCAGCGTCGCAGCCGTCGCTTCCGGCCCGGCTGTCTCGAGCATGACGAGGAACTGCTCCGACACCCCGAGCAGGGCCTCGCGTTCATCGAGGTTTTCGAGGGCGAGCTCGCCGCGTTCGACCAGCAACCGGGTCGCGACCGGACCCAGGCCCGGGTCGGCACGCAGGTCCTGCAGCAGCGCGTCGCCGTCCGGAAGCGAGCCGGCGAGAACGTCGAGCATGACGGACGTTCGTGTGCGGAACGGGCACTGCCGGGCAGCGTCCAGCAACAGGGGCAGCCCGGCCTCCCGGCCGCCGTGTGCGGCCAGCCAGCCGGAGATCTCCGCCGCGGCCGTTTCTTCGCTGTAGTGCTCCGTGACCACGCCGAGCAGGGCCGCGGGGGCAGCGTCGGCGAGCTCGCCGACCAAGGGCGCCACCCGGCCCTCTCGCAGCAGCTTCGCCCGGACGGCCCGCGTCGCCAGTGGGGTGAGGCCCACGAGCTCGAGTGACGGGGCGTCGAGCGCGGTCTTCAGGCGGGCTTGGACGTCCGGCGGGAGCTCGGGGTTCTCCGGGACCAGGTCCAAGGTGTACATCGGATCGGCAGGCCCCTCGGTCAGCTCGACCGCACCGAATTCGGCCAGCTTGGCGAGCAGCCTGCGGAACTCGGCCGCGAACCCGTCTCGCCAGAGCGACTCCGTCAACGGCTGCAGTTCGGTGCCGGTGAGTTCCGCGCAGGCGAGCCACGTGCTTTCCATCAGCCTGACGACGGGGATCGGCTCGGGCATGCCGTAGATCGTGTTGAGCACGTCCGGCAGGACGATGTCGAGGAGTTCGTCGAGCAAGATGGCGTAGCCGGGCGCCCAGCCCGACGGTTTGACCAGCAACCCCGGCTCGGGGATCGCGTCGAACGCCGCGGTCCACAACGCGAGCGCGTCGTTCAGCAGCGGCGCCGCTTTCGCCACGCGCACGAGCTTGCCCTTCACCACCCGCACGACCCGCGTGCGCTTGGCGAGTTCGAAGAGGATGGCGAGGTGGGGCAGATCGGCGCTGGTGCGGACGGGCCGGCCGTCCTCCTCGAGCTCGTCGCCGGTGTCCAGCAGCACCACCAGCTCACGGGCGTCGGCGAGCTTGAGGGTCCCGGTGCCGGTCAACGTCCGGCCGTCACCCACCCAGCCGGCGAAGTTCCGCAGCTTGACCACGAGCGAGGAGAGTTCCGCCGCCTCGACGAGGTCCGACTCCGGCGGCAGCGAGACGGGCAGCTGGGGAAGCCCTCGCCCGGCGGGTTCGTCGGCTCCCCGGGCAACGAGCGCGGCCAGCAGTTCCGGATCACCACCGTGCCGCCCCGCGCGCGCCTCGGCGAAGAACGCGTTCAGTGCGTGGTGGTCCGGGGGATCGACCCCGTGCCGGATGGCGGTCAT
Organism: Amycolatopsis plumensis; assembly: GCF_042652605.1. Taxonomy (NCBI): domain Bacteria; kingdom Bacillati; phylum Actinomycetota; class Actinomycetes; order Pseudonocardiales; family Pseudonocardiaceae; genus Amycolatopsis; species Amycolatopsis plumensis. The sequence continues at coordinate 1,793,829 of NZ_JBHSJY010000001.1, forward strand.
GACCCAGGACTTGGCCACGCCGAAGTTGCGTTCATCGGCCATCGCGGCGGGGAAGTCAGCCGCCGCTTTCGTGACGGCCCCCTCGAGATCCGCCGGCGGATCACCCGCGGGATCGGCCAGCCCTGTCTCGTGCAGGTAGCGAAGGAACAGCGACAGCGTCTCGGGCACGAGAACGGCGTCGTCGGCGGTCGCGGACAGCGTTCGCGGCACGTACTTCAGCAGGAAGTCCTGAACGAGCCCGGCGGTCCAGCAGGCGAGCCGCCCGTCGACGGACGTGTGCCGGAACTGCAGCGCCAGCGCCACGGCGTTCGGGTCGATCTCCCGCCCCTGCGCGGCCGCCCAGTCGGCCAGGCGCCGAATCAGCAGGTCCTGCCCCGCCTCGAAGCCCTCGTAGTCATCCTCGTCGTAGTACGTACGCACTGCGGGTCCCGTCGTCTCGGTTGCCCGACACAGTAGCGACGCCGGTACTACGTTGGGTGACGCACCATCGCGGTCCCCCGGGCAGCAGTCCCGCGCTCCGGGGACGGCACACAGCTCGCGGCGACCGTCGGGTAGCCTTACTGAGGTAAGCCCTCGTAGCTCAGGGGATAGAGCACCGCTCTCCTAAAGCGGGTGTCGCAGGTTCGAATCCTGCCGAGGGCACCGCAAGGATGGGAACGGGAGAGATGTCGGACATGACATCCTCCCTTTTCTTGCTTTTATGGTTGCGCCGTTCGAGCCGCCTGTCTCGGTCGAACGGCAAGATGGACGCTTCGTGAGCAGCCTGGCGTGCTGCCGGGACGGTCGGCCCGAGCAGGGTGACCGTGCACTTGATCTGGTTCGTGCTCTTGTTGTAGCGGAGTTCGAGCCGGAGGGCTTCGAACAGCCGCCGGGCGACGTCCTCCGGTAGCTCCTCCACCCGGACCTCCCCCACCGGCAGGGCGTCAAGCAGGTCGGGGTTGGCCGTCTGCTGGTTCTCCTCTTCGACTTCGGCGAGCTGAGCTTCGAGCTGGACTTTGCGTTTGTGAAGGCCGTCTCGTTCCTCGTTGACTTCGTCGACGAGGTCCTTGGTCGGCCTGTCGAACAGAGCCAAGCTACGGACGAGGTTCTTGATCATGCGCGTGGTGTCGTCGATCTCGCGTTGCAAGGCGTCGATGCGCTGCTGACGTTCCTGCTTCGCGGCGGCACCGAGTTCTCGGGCGGTGTCGCCCAGCAGGCTACGACGGTAGCTTCCGAAGATGTGGGCCGAAAGGAACTCGTTGAGCTTGGCCACGATCGCGTCTTCGCGAATCCAGAAGCTGCCCGCGGCCGGATGTCCCTCCGGGACATAACCCTTCTTCGGCGCGCACACGTAGTAGGCGTGCCCACGACGGGTCTTGCCGTTCATCCGCCGGCCACAGCCGCCGCAGAACAGGTAGGTGCGCAACAGGTAGCTGCGTTTGGTCTGGGGATGCTTGACGTTGGTGTTGCTGGTGCTGCGGGACCCGAACCGGTGTCGGCTGATTTCCTGGGCCTGCAGCCAATCCTCCAACGTGACGAGAGCCTCGTGAACCGGCTGTGCGGACCAGACCCACTCCTCGACAGGATTGAACTGGTTGCCTCGGGACTTGCGGCCACGCACGTTCCACACCATGTGCCCGGTGTACTTCGGATTGGTGAGGACGTCGCGCACGTTCGAGGAAGTCCAGTGGCCGACGGCGCGCTTCGGGTCGACCGGAACCGGCGGCGGGTAGGTGGCGAGGTCGCGGTTCAGCCGGTCGGCGATCGCCTGATAGCCGAGACGCTCGGTGATCCGCCAGTGGTACGCCTTCCGAACCGCGGGCGCCTGCGCCGAGTCGACTTCGAGGAACGTCTTCTTGGCGCCCTTGGCCCGCTTGGCGGGGACCGGGTGCGGGACGTGCCGGGCGCGGTAGCCGTAGCAGGGCTTACCGATGTTGTAGCCGGCCTCGGTGTGCACCGCGTAGCCGTCCCACGACTTCTCCAGCATGTCGACGACGTAGAACTCGGACAGGGTCTGCTTTACGCGCCGCGTGAGCAGCTGGGTGGCCCGCTTGGGTTTGCGTCCGTCCACCAACCCGAGCTGGAACGGTTCGTCGGAGGCCAGCAGGCGCACCCCGGCCTGTTCCAAGCGGTGCTCGATGGTGGTGCCGTAGTACATGTGCCGGGCGGTGCGCTCGATCGACTCGCAGATGACGTAGTCGAACCGCCGATCCGGCCGCTGAGCTTCGGCGAGCAGGTCCTGGATTCCGCCGTCACGCGGGACCGGGATTTCGAACTGCTCGTGGGCGCGGCCGCTCCCGCGGGCGTCGAGGTCCATGCGCCCGGACTCGACGTCGTAGAAGTGCGCGACGATCAAGCCATCGTCGGGCAAGGCGCGCTGCGAGTTCCCCAGCTGACGCGGCAAGGACAGGGTTGGGTCCTGCATGTCCTTCGTGGACACGCGTCCGAGCCATGCGAATCGAAGGAACGTCGGTCGCGCCGCGACACCGGCCGATGCGCCGCGCGCCGCTTCGCTGTAGGCGCTTCGCGCGCGTCCTACGCTGCGCTGTCCGGCCCACGCGCGGACCTGTTCCGGGCCTGCCACTGCGTCACCTCCCAGAGCACCCGTGCCTGCTCGGCAGCCAGCCGCTGAGCCGCATTTCCTTCTACAGTCTTAATTTCCACCACCAGTTCCGGTGGCTCGTCAGGAGCCAGCCGTCCGGTGACGTCGTCCCGGCGGCCGTTCACTGCCGACTTCGACGATCTCGGCCAGCTGTACCAGCTGAAGCAGCTGCGCGACAAGGTGAACCTTCAGGCGCGCGCGAGCTGATCTCCCAGCGGGTCCGGCGGACGCCGTCGACCCCGTGCGAGTGGCGCGGGCGGGACGTCGTCGTCCATCCCGACCGTGGCCGAAGGTCCGCCACGGGAATCAATCCGGCAGCGCGCAGGCTCGCACCGCTCTCGCCCGCCTGCGTGTAGGTGACGAGACGCAAGTAGCCCATGGCTCGCGCCGCGCGCCAAGCCGCGCCGTAGAGCTTCGAGTTCGCGTTCGGCTCGCCGACGGTGCAGCTCCGCGTCACCTCGATCGTGACACCGTCGTCGAGACGCCTCGCGACCGGACGACCGGCGGTCGCCACGCCGACCAGTTCACCGCCGCGCGCGACGCCGATCGCGAACTTCATCCCGCGGGGCGGACGGTGGTGCCGGTGGTGAGCGTCGATGAATTCGCATGCCTGCCGGAAGGTCAGGGGAACGATTGTCAGGCGCACCGCAGCTCCTCCCCTGCCCCGTGCTGAGCGCGCCGGAACACGCGCTCGTCGACCAAGGGCTCGTGGACCATCGGCGCCGAGATCACCCAGTGCTCGACGGGAGCCGGACTACCCGCGACGGTGCGGGCCCAGACCTGGCGCCCCGTGTACTTGACGTTGGTGACGATCCGTCGGACGGCTTTCGCAGTCCACCGCCCAGAGAGCACCGGGTACTGGCGAAGGTCGGCGTTCAGGCGTGCCGCGACGGCGGCGAACGTCAGGCCGTCGTCGGCTCGCCACACGAAGATCTGCTTCACGACCGCGGCGGTCTGCCAGTCGGGGACCAGGACCGCCCGCAGCTTGTTGCGTCCGCTGGGATCGGTGACGCGGATACGCAGCGCGCGGTAGCCGTAGGGCGGAGGCCCGATCTGGTAGCCGGCGCGGACGATTTCGATCATCGCCTCGCGGGCGCGGCGTGTTGTTTCGGCGTGGTGCAAGGCGAGCGGGTCCCGGCCCTCCTCGGAGATGCCAGATCGTTTTGTCCACAGGTTTGCCCACAGCCTGGACCACCGCTGTGGACGGGGCTCGGCCACCGGTCTGCCAGTGCGTTCGCCAACGGAGAGGCGAGTCGTCATGCGGCTCGCCTCCATCCCGGGTGGACGGCGCCGTTGACGTCGAGCCGAGTCGGCCGCGGAACGCCGCTTGCCGCCGCGGCGGCAAGCTCGACGTCGTGGGCAAGTCCGAAGACGAGCACCTCGTGGTGCGCCGGGAGTGCGGTCGGCGCACCGGCGGCACGGGCTCGGGCAGCAGCCCGACGGGCAGGGAGTGAGGCGCGGGTGACCAGCCGACTGCCGCGCAGTCCGGCGGTCAGGGCCACGCACCGCTCGACCGGCGCCAGCCCGGCAGCGGTCGCAGCGGAGATGAGCGGGGTGGCCAGGTCGGCCAACGTGCTGTCCGGGCGCCGGCGCGGTCTTGCAACGATGACGAAGTGGCCGCTGGAACGCAGCAGCGATTCGCCGTAGAACATCGTCGCGGCGACGTCAGCGAGCGCGGACTCGACCGGGTCGCGGTCTGGACTGTTCGCTGACCCCGGCTCCGTTCGCAGGGCGGTCAGCACGAGTCCGACTCGCCCGATCAAGCCAGCGGCCCGGGCGGTTGCGAGGACCTTTGGACGGGCATCGAGCACCGAGCCGTCGCGCCACGCGCCCGCGGTTTTGGCGGCGGTGACGTTGGCGCGGGCAAGGGACCACCACCGGGTGCGGCCGGTCAAGCCGAACGCGTCCCGGCCGGCGCTCAGCGCCGCGTCAATACTGTCCCCGCACCGCAATCAGGATCGAGAACGAGGTCGCCGGGTCGGCTGTAGACGGCGATCGCGTGCGCGGCGACGGCGGGAGGAATCCGCTCCTCGTCGATCTCGGTACCGGGCACACACCCGGCGTCGCGCAGCTGCTCGAGCGGGTTCCGCTGCCCGGTTGGCCAGACCGAAAGAGGCAGCCCGTCGACCGACGATCCAAGTGATTTCAGCTGGTCATTCATCGGAGGTCTTCTCCCCCCGTCACGGCGGCCTCGGAGACCTGCTTGCGCGCGAAGATCAAGAGGTCGTCGTGCACGCGGGCGTGCCGCGCAGGCGGCACAGCGAGCTGCGCGGCCGGTACCGCGGCAGCGAGCGCCCCGTTACGAACCGGCGCGCGCAGCAGGGCGATGCGATCGAGATAACGCAGGCCGGCGTCCTGCGCGGCGCGCACGAGCGAGCCTGCGGGGTCGATGAGCCGACCCTCCACACGATCACCATGCGTGATCACGGCGAGTATGCCGGTCGGGTTGAGCGCGTCGGCCCAATCAGCCGGTCGGAACCAGTCGCCGGGCCGCGGTCCGGACGCGGTGATGATGAGGTCGTAGCGGTCCGGTCCGACGCCGGTCGCGGTCGTGTCCGGTCCGGGCCGATCGCGCGCAGGCGACGCAACGACCCCGACGCCGGTCGGACCGCCCGAGCGGGGTCCGAGTCCGGACTCGGCCCCGGCCAACGCGTCGCCGTGGTGTTCCCCGATCGGGTCCTGTGGCGCGACGGCGGTCTGGGTTTGGACGCGACGGCCGAGTCGGACCACTGTCCAGCTGGCTTCGTGCAGCCCGCCGTACGGACCAGGCCGGGACCGGTGTCGATCGCCGATCGGCGAGGACGAGGTGGAGGGCTCGAGGTAGGGCGCGGGCGTGAGCAGGAGCACCCGCTGGCCCGGCTGCGTGTAGGCGGTGACGATCTTCACGACCGCAGTCAGCAACCAGCTCGCGAGCAGCCCGGTGCCTCCGAGGAGCTCGTCTTGCGCGCACGTCCAGACGGTGCTCGGCCGGGCCGTTCGCGAACGGCGCACGGTGCGAAGACGCCGCGCTCGCCGACGCTGCGGAAGCAGGATCGGGACGGTCGGCGGGTCGGCGGGAGCGTGCTGCGGCGAGCCATCCTCTGGACGTTCGTTGTCGTATGCCGGGGTCATCCTGGATCTCCTCCGACGGAAGGGTGCTGCGTGTTCTGACACCCCTTAAGAGCTTGTCTCATGTGGTGAGTTTGCGGAGTTTCTTGTAGCAGATGAGGCTGGCTCCGAGGAGGAGGAAGGCGAGGAAGTGTTCGGCTTTGCGTTCGTAGCGCAACGTGAGGCGGCGGTATCCGGTGAGCCAGGCCACGGTTCGTTCGATCACCCAGCGGTGCCGGCCGAGTTTGTCCTTGGCTTCGATGCCTTTGCGGGCGATGCGGACCTTGATGCCGCGGTCGCGGACCCAGCGGCGCAGGCCGGGCTGGTCGTAGGCCTTGTCGGCGTGGAGCTTGGCCGGCTTGCGCCGGCGCGGGCCACGGCGTGATTTGATCGCCGGGATCGCCATCACCAGCGGTTTGAGCGCGGCCGAGTCGTGCGTGTTCGCGGCGGAGACCGCGACGGCCAGCGGCAGTCCGGCGCGGTCGGACAGGGCGTGAATCTTCGAACCGGGCTTGCCGCGATCCACCGGGCTCGGACCGGTCAAAGATCCCCCCTTTTGGCCCGCACGCAGGCACCGTCCACGATCGCCCGGCTCCAGTCGATGAGGCCCTGGCTGCCGAGCTCGTCCAGCAGCGCGTGATGCAAGCGCCGCCACAGCCCGGCTTTCGTCCACTGACTGAAGCGGCGGTGCGCGGTCTGAAACGGCACCCCGAACGACGGCGGCAGATCCCGCCACGCACAACCGCTGGTCAGCACGTACACGATCGCCGTGAACACCGCACGAGCATCCACCGGCGCCGTGCCACCACCCTGCGGACGCGGCGCGAACACCGGAATCAACGGCTCCACCAACGCCCACAGCTCATCCGGCACCAACCGCAACGACAACCGATCAACCACAGCAAAGATCATCGCTCACCAGCGACCGATCACCACGTAAGACACGCTCTAAGTGCCGACTTCGGCCGGAGAACGGTCAGCACGGTGCCGAGCAGGTCGACGTCGAACCGCCGTTCCGTGCCGGCGAGGTGCGGTTGCCCCGCCCGCAGCGCGGCCTGCGCGACGGCCAATGCGTGGCCACGCACGTCTCGGTCAGGATCATCGAAGATCCACGCGATCATCGGATGGAGGAGGTGCGTGATTTCAGTGCGGTGCCGGATGACCGACGACCACGTGTGCCGCGCGAAGTCATGAAAGGTGTCAGCGTCCAAGCTGAGCACCGATTCGCCGACGTTGTGTCCGCACGAATCTTTCTCCGGCAAAGCGGCCAGCGTGGCAACAACTGAAACCGGGATATCAAGCCGACCGGTTCCATAGATTCGGTGCCATGCGGACTCGACTGCCGCGGCAACCTTAGAGCGTGTCTTACGTGGTGATCGGTCGCTGGTGAGCGATGATCTTTGCTGTGGTTGATCGGTTGTCGTTGCGGTTGGTGCCGGATGAGCTGTGGGCGTTGGTGGAGCCGTTGATTCCGGTGTTCGCGCCGCGTCCGCAGGGTGGTGGCACGGCGCCGGTGGATGCTCGTGCGGTGTTCACGGCGATCGTGTACGTGCTGACCAGCGGTTGTGCGTGGCGGGATCTGCCGCCGTCGTTCGGGGTGCCGTTTCAGACCGCGCACCGCCGCTTCAGTCAGTGGACGAAAGCCGGGCTGTGGCGGCGCTTGCATCACGCGCTGCTGGACGAGCTCGGCAGCCAGGGCCTCATCGACTGGAGCCGGGCGATCGTGGACGGTGCCTGCGTGCGGGCCAAAAGGGGGGATCTTTGACCGGTCCGAGCCCGGTGGATCGCGGCAAGCCCGGTTCGAAGATTCACGCCCTGTCCGACCGCGCCGGACTGCCGCTGGCCGTCGCGGTCTCCGCCGCGAACACGCACGACTCGGCCGCGCTCAAACCGCTGGTGATGGCGATCCCGGCGATCAAATCACGCCGTGGCCCGCGCCGGCGCAAGCCGGCCAAGCTCCACGCCGACAAGGCCTACGACCAGCCCGGCCTGCGCCGCTGGGTCCGCGACCGCGGCATCAAGGTCCGCATCGCCCGCAAAGGCATCGAAGCCAAGGACAAACTCGGCCGGCACCGCTGGGTGATCGAACGAACCGTGGCCTGGCTCACCGGATACCGCCGCCTCACGTTGCGCTACGAACGCAAAGCCGAACACTTCCTCGCCTTCCTCCTCCTCGGAGCCAGCCTCATCTGCTACAAGAAACTCCGCAAACTCACCACATGAGACAAGCTCTTATGCACAAATTGCCCAGCATCGACAGAAGTGGAAATTGCACGACGAGATGAAGACACAGGAGTTCCCTCCAGTTATCAGAGGCACGGCACGGCGTCACACCGCAGGTACGAGCCGTGCGCTAGACTGCAGGCTCGCGCACCCTTCTGGGGTGTGCGGTGTTGGAGCCCGGCGGGTGGTTGCCGCGCCTCTCCGGAGGTGTTCACCCGCCGGGCGCTACTAACAAATTCGGAATCGGATTTCAGCGGTCCCAGTTGTGCCGCTCGAGATGCGTCACGTCGGTCTTTGCCGCCGCGGCGATAGCGTCGGGCCAGCGAAGCCCTTTTGCTTCGTAATGCTGCACCGCGTCGGCCAAGGCTTCGGCCCGCGGCGTGAGCCGCCAGCCGAGCAACCGGAACAGCGTGACCGCCCGGGTTTCCCGTGCGCAGGTCGCGGTGACGGCGTCCACGCGCAGGTCTGCGGCCACGTGACCGAACAGCGTCGCCGGGTATCCGTCGAGGAACAGCGGTGTGCCGGGCGGCGACCAGCCGGGCAACGGCGTCATCTCGGGTGGGTGCTGACGCCCGACGTGGCGGGCCACGGCCAGCAAGGCCATGTCGCCGAGCGCCTGGTCGTCCTCGGCGTTGTCGATCTGGTGCGCCAGGCTGGCTGCGGCTCGGATGGCGTCACCCCACGTCCAGGACGCTTCGAACTCCTCCGAGAGCCGCGCCAGGCGAGCTGCCTTCTTGGTGAGCCGGAATCCGAACCGCCGGATAGCCGGCTGAGGCTCCGGTGAAGTCGTCGAGGTATTCGGGGGTAGCCCCGAGGCCTTGCAGGACGTGGCCGTGCAAGCCGAGCGGGTCGTGGTCGTCGAAGGTGGATGCGGTTGACGTGCCGGCGGGCGGATGGGTTCGCCGTTGCGCCCCGGTGTGGTTGGTGACGTAGCGAAGGCGGCCGTAGAGCTCGGCGCAGCCCAGGATTGAAGGAGTCATAGCGCGTCCCGGCCATTCACGCGACCGCGGGAACGCCGTGCGCAGCAGCCAGATCCTCGAGAGTCGCCACGGGTGAAGCTGCCGCGTGGCCAAGCCGGTCCAGGATCCGATCGGCAACGCGGAGCACGCACTCTGCCGAAGTGCGTGCCGTCTCGCGATCGGCCGCCCAACCGGCGACGTAGGGCACGGAGTACGCCAGAGTGTCCATGCCGCAGACCGCGGCGACGATGCACGCCACCGACTCGGCCTCGACCTCCAGCACATGCCGTGGCGTGGTGGCCAGACGGGTTTCGTGGTCGCACAGGATGTGCGCCAGCTCGTGCGTCAGCGTCTTCGCGGCCTGCGCGGGTTCGACGTCGTCGCGCACGGTCACGCGTCGCTCGGAGAAGACGGTTCGGCCGAAGGCGCCGCCGCAGTCTCCACGCTCGACCGTGAAGCCGCATGCGCCGATATGGGCGGCGACCCCGTCCCAGAGGCCGCGTGGCGCGTCGCCGCACAGCGCGATCGGTTCCGGCGGGGACGGCTGCGCGGCCCGCGGATCCCCCTGCAGCTGGGAGACGTCGACGACCGGCACGAGCATGAATCCCGACAACGCGGGCGTCTTGTCCGGATCCGTCTCGGCGCCTTCGGTCGGTTTGGTGTTCTCGTCTTCGGTCGTCCTGCGGAAGCACGGCTTCCAGATTTTGATCTTGTGCGTGCCCTTGCGCATGAAGCCGTAGCCTTCGCGCTTCCACTCCGAGAGCGGCCGAACGTCGGTGGCTTCGGGGCACTGCTGCAGGATCATGATCAGGTTGTTGAGGCTGTAGCGGCGTAGCCACGCCCGGGAGGTGATCAGCTGCTGCCAGCCGTCGGCGGTCATCAGCTTGTCCACGCCCTCCAGCAGCTGGTCGCGGGCGGCCGCGAGGCGTTCGGCGCGTTCTTCGGGCGAAACCGTGCGTCGGGCCTTCGTTGCGGCCCGGGACGGTCGACGGGGTGTGCGCATCATGACGGATCCCTTCGGATGGGTTTGGTGCGGCGTTGGTGGTTCGGTGGTGTGCCGGGGTTGCCGTCCCGGAACACCACGGCTATGGGTGTTCTCGCTGTCCGCGAGCTGTCAGCCTTCGGCGCGCTCCCACTCGAAATTGGCGCCGATCGCGTACCGGCCGTCCGCCTCCCGGACGACTTGCGTCGGCACGTATCCGTCCTGGATCGCGGCGAGCGGGTCAAGGAGCATGATCGTGTTGTCCTCCCAGTACGCCACCGTGGCGCCCGGGTACTGCCGCCCACAGGCGTTGAGCCAGGCGACGACGACGATCGCGACGTCGGGGCGGAAGCGTGGGGTCCCGGCCCGGCTCCAGCCGGACACGGGGTCCACCTGGGCAGGGAAGGCGGGATCGCTGCCGGTGGCGTTGATCTTGACCAAGGCTTCGCCCACCTCGGGCGCGAGCCGGTAAGCACCGGCGAGCAACGCTTGCTCGGCGGCGACGTCGGCGGCTGGTGTGGTCAGTTCCTATTCCCACGCACCGGCGCCGATCGAGTAGCGGCCATCGGCGCCCGGTTCGATGCGTTCCGCGCGATCGGCCGCGGTTTCGGTGATGGCGACTGCCTCGCCGTCGAATGCGGCGGCGATGGCACCGTGGCAGTCGGTCAGCCAGGCGACCACGGCTTCGGCCGCCGCGCGGCTGAAGCGTGGCCGAGCGAACCCGTTCGAACGCTTGTTCTCGATCATGGCCGGGAAGACGGCGCCGGAGTCGGCCACGGTCACGTAGACCTCGCCCGACTGGGCGCCGTCGCCTTCTGGTGCGGTGCTCATCGGGCACCTCCGTAGACGCTCAGGCGGCGGGAGGAATCGAGTGCAGACGTCGAGTTGGCTCGTAGGTGCCGACGACGTGGGTTCCTTCGTGCAGCACCGTCAAGGCGGCGTGCGGCATCGGTTCTCCGGCGTACGGGGTGTGCATGACCAGCCGTCCGGCGAGGTCGCCTTTGGCGTCGTCCGGCACGCGCCGGATGGTGAAGGTGAAGGCGCCGCGCGGGTCACCGACCGAAATGGACACCGTGACCGAGTCCTCGGATTCGTCGGTGTGCACGGCCGCGCTGTTGCACCAGGACAGCGGGATCCGCTCGGGATTGTGCGGGCCCTCGCCGTAGTCCGGGTCGGTGTCGGCCGTCGGCTCGAAGTCGGCACACGTGGTGTCGCCGGACGTCGATTCGTAGCCGTCCGGCGTCTCGGCCAGTTCCTCTCCGCACGCTCGGCACCGATGCGTCGGAGCCGAGTCCGTGTCGAACTGCAGGGTGATCGATTCGGCGATGTCGTCGGACAGCCCGATCGGGGTTCCGTCCACGGAGAGCACAGCAAACATTGCAGCCTCACAAGGAAGTAGAGGTGAGCGCACGGCTCACGAAGACGCGGGACCGCCCGCGCAACGGCGAAAGATCAGAAGATGGAGAAGCCGACGCGACCGGTAGCGCATGCCGGGCACGCGACGGTGCGGGATTCGTCGTCGATCTCGGCGGCGTCGTCGAAGTCCCAGGCGTCGGCGTCGCAGTCGTCGGGCCGGAAGTGCCACGATCCCGACTCCGCCGACCAGCGCATCCCGCACGATCCGCACCCGGCAAGACAGGTTGACGCGCCGAATCCTTCGATTTCGAACAGGGAGCACAGCAAGTCGTCGCTGTCCCCCGAGATGCCGGCGACGCCGACCAGGTCCATCGTGAAGTCGCCCGTCTCGCCGACCAGGTACCACCCGGCCGGGACGGTGTAGGCGCGTTCGGTGATCTCCCACCGGTCGGCGTACGTGTGCCCGTACCGGATCGCTCGGCTGTTGGCTTCCCGGGAAAAGCGGTAGTCGACGCCGACCAGCGCGAAGGGCCGGACGACGTGCACGGCCGTCACTGTGCGCCCCTCGGACAGGTAGGTCTGGCCCGCGTCTTCCTGCAGCACGTCGCGCGTTTCGACGTACCCGGCCGCCTGCAGCTCACCCAACACGCCGGACACGGACCGGTCGGCGACGTCGGGATACTTGGGCGCGTCCGGCCGGAAGTCCGCAACTTCGACACGCGCGTACGGCTCAACGGCGTACACGCACTCCGCGTAAGTAGCCAACTTCAGCGCATCGTGGAGCCGTCGGCCCCAAGGGTGGTCGGAGCTGCCCACCAGGGCCCGAATGGTCTCCGCCGCGTCGACGGTAAGGGAAAATTGGGACACGCACGCCTCAAGCATGGTCATCACTGAGCCTTCAGTCAGATGAGCGGTGTTGGTTAGCGAACCGGAGAGTGTGGGGTTGCCGTCCCGTTCTCTCCTACAATCCATTTTAGGACTGAGTCACAGGAAATCAAGACCCCAACGGGTTATTTCCCGACAGTTATGCGCTCCTCACTGGCTCGTGGGATCAGGCCAAGAGGTCAATAGATGGAGGCAAACACGCAGGTCAGCGCCGCTGAAACGTAGACGAGCGAATACGCGAACAACAAAGAGCAAGACAAATAGAGTGCGAGAGGCGAAGACGAGGGAAAGGAGATTTTTCGAATGAATTCGATTACACGTCAACGAAGCTGTCGGCAGCGCGCCCATACCGACTGTTCACATGCCTGCCGGCATCCGAGTCGGGCGTCACATCGGTAGGCACCATAAGCGTGCCGACCTGGCGCTTCATATGCTGGCGGGGGCTACCGCTCTAACAGGCATCGCGAGAAGACCGTCGCAAGGACCTTGCGGAGGTAGCTCCCTCCGCCGGTCAACTAGCTGCTGTACTGCCGGTGGCATCGTTCCACCGCGCGCTGCCTCGATGCTGGAGAAAATCGGCAAGATTGAGAGTCTCGGCGCTCACCTGCTGGTCGATCTCGGCGAGCGTCGTGGTCAGGAGCGCGACGGTCCGCGGAATAGCCGCGTACTGGCCCAACCGTGCCTGCATACGAATGATATCGCGGTAGACGCCTTCGTCGTACTGGTCGAACTTGCGAGCTCGTTCGAGCAGAACCAGCGCGGTCTTCGGGGAAATGTCGCCGTCGGCGCGGACAAGCGCGCCGAGCGCGTCCAAGACGTCTCGGCGGACGGATTCCCGGAAGGGTTCGATCCATTGGGCGAGCAGATCCTCGGCGAGGTCGCCGCGGTACAGCTCCACCGCGTCGCGGAGGCCGGCACTGCCCTGCTCGTCCGGTGGGCGCTGCGCCTGCAGAACGCGCTGCAGCTGCCAAATGTCGACGTCGAGGAGTTCGTCGCTGAGCCGGTAGCGACCATCCTCGTTGAGGACGAGGTTGCCCGTCTGGCCGTCGGTGGCGTCGGCGAGCGCGCGGCGCAACGTCGAGAGGGTGTTGTGGAATGAGTTGTACGGCCGCGGCGGGCGGCTGTCGGGCCAGACGGCCTCGTTGAGCACCTCGCGCCGGACTCCCTGGGGATGCAGCGCGAGGAAGACGAGGACTTCACGCTGCTTCGGTGTGAAAGCACCGCCCAGCTCGCGATCACCTGCTTCATCCCGTACGGCGAGTTGGACTCGGCCCAGCACACGCAGGAACAGCCGGGGCTGCTTGGTACCGACCGGCGGTTCCTCGCGGGCCGCCGGCTGGTTGTCCTCAGCGTGCTGCTCCTCCTGCTCGAGCGAGCTGCTCGCCTCGACCTCCGTCGATCGCTGCTCGGGAACCGGTTCCCGAGCCTGTTCGGCGGCGCTCTCTGCAGCTCGGAGCACTTCGAGTAGCGAGGTGGCGTCGGCGGCCGGAACGTTGAACAGGCGCGTACCGGTAAGGACGTCGTCGATCCCGGGACTGGTCGCGCTGACGGTGCCGTCCTGGCGGACGAGCAGAGTCGCCCCGGGACGCCACTGGCCGAGGAGCACGCCGGCCAGGCCGAGCGTCGAGCCGTTGTCGAGGACGGCTTGCAGGCGACGATCAGCGTGGGATGCCGGGCTGGCGAGTAGTACGAGCGAAGGTACAGCGGGCCGAGCTCCGGCCTCCTCGATCGCGTGGCGAGTACGAGTCAGCAGGGCCGCCTCCATCTCGTCGAGCGCAGCATCGAGCGTCGCGACGACGTGAACGCTGGTCGGCAGGTCCTCAACGGCGATGCCGTCGAAAGCCAGACGCAAGTCGTCAACGGGCACGATCACGCCGACACCGTTGCCGGGCTGCTGCTCGGCGAGCAGGTGCAGGAGCAACGCGCGAGCGGCCGCGGTCGCTCCTGAGCCTGCGAGGCCAAGCCCGCGGGTGCTGGCGAGGTTCAGGGCCAGTTCGCGACGTTCTCGAACGTTGATCTTCGAGGGCACCTGGTCCAGCTCGCCGCTGAGTTCCGACTCCTCCGGTGATGCCAGGTCGACGAGCTCGGCAACTTCAACAGGCTGCAGGTCGCCGTCGTCGTGCGCGGCGCAGAGGGCGCGGACCACGGGGGCGATCGGGCGCTGGAGGTCAGCACGGTCGCCGCTTCCGATCCGATAGCGCCGCCGACGCCACATCCTGGTCGACCCCACGGCCGCGGCGATCGCTCCGGCGAGGCCGAGGCTGACGAACACGCCCGTCACCAGGTCCACGGCAGGCTCGGGACGGTCTTCGCGGTGCTCCCCCGCCGCGGTTGGTTCCGGAGCGGGCTGGGTGGGCGCCGTGGTCGTGGGAGGTGGTGGCTGTCGGGGCGGCACTGGCGGGTGCTCCTGGTTGGGCGCCGGGATGTACGCGGTGATCTTCCAGGCGGGCCGCACCAGGTTGGGGTTCGTCAGGGCACGTCCGTCGGGCTGCTCCACGCCGCGGTTCAGCTGGAAGAGCTCGGGCCAATGGCTGCCGCCACCAGGACCGTAGAGGCGCTCGGCGATGCGCCACAGGCTGTCGTGGACCCCGTCGCGTGGGAGCCGGACTTCCTCGGTGACCTGGACCATGCCGGCCGGAACCGGCGCGGCGGGATCGATCACCGCGCTGGTCGCCTGTGGTGCCGGACCTGGAGGCAGCAATGCGACGGCGGCGACCGGCCGGAGGCCGACGCTGGGCGCCGCGGTGCCCGCAAGCGGCGCCGAGTACGAGCTTCGGCTGCCGAGCAGGGTCAACACGATGGTCCCGACGAGGACCGCGGCGACCCCGCGCAGTGGGCCGGAACGGCGACTCGGCCACATCATTCCGCGCACCGCGTCGACGGAGCAGCGAAGGACGTCCAGAACGAAGAAGAACCAGACGATCCAGCACAGCACCGCCAAGGTGTTCAGCAGGAAGCGGACGCTCATCGGATTGAGCAGGGTCGCCTGGATCTCGTCCCAGGTCGGCAGCTGGTCCGGCAGCGGCCAGCCCACGAAGTGCACCAGCGCCCAGGGCAAGCCTGCCACGAGACCGATCAGGACGCCGGACGCGAGCAGTACGCGGATACACCGGAGTGCCGCGGCGAACACCCGCGTCCGGCGCGAGAGGGGCGGTTGGGAAGTCACGGCACCGGCACGGGAGCCCGTGTGGACGCATCGGCGGCCGACATCCGCGTCCCGGCGACCGTCGGCGGCGCGCTCGGACTGATTTTCGGGGTAGGCGCGCTCGCGGTCTGCCGCTTGCGCCTGGCTCGGGTCGTCTTGCGGCCGTCGCGCCACTGGGCGAGGTCGGCAGCCGGGACGTCGGTGAACTTGGCCAGCTCGTCGACGCCGATGACGTCACTCGCTCCGACGAGGACGTCCCCGAGCTTCTGGTCGATCTCGCTGAGCTTCTCGGCCACTTCAGTCCGCTGCTGAACGAGCTCGCCGACCCGCCGCGCGGCTTCGGTCCTCTTCGCGCTGCGGGCCGCGTCAGCTTCCTCGACGCGGCGTTCGATCTCTTCGGTAGTCGCCATTTTCGAGTCCTCTCATGGAAGTACGCCGGAGATTCCGCGCTGTGGTTCAGCTTGTCCGGCTCCGGTTACGGTGATCGAGGCGATGCTGACGAGCCCGAGCAGCTGGGTGGGCTGGTCGATGGTGACGGTTACGGCGACCTTGTTTCCGGTAACCGACACGCTGCCGGTGTGCCCCGCGGCGGCGAGGTAACTCCGGGCCGCGGCGCCCGCCCGCTGCGGGACCAGGCGCAGCGAGCCGTCGGCGCGGTACGCAGCCAGATCGATCTCCTGAGCGCCGGCCCGCGCGGCCTCCTGCGCCTCGCCGATCGCGCGGACCTTGGCGGCCAGTGCCAGCCCGCCATCGAGTACGAGGCCGGCGAAGAGGAGGGCCGCGAGCGCGATGGTGACGACGAAGGCGGTAACCCGGCCTTCTTCATCGTCGCGCAGCCGACGTAGCACTGCGATCGACCTCATGTCGTACCTCCAGAGGTGCCGCGCCAGAGGTCGACCGGCGAGGAGAAGGTGGACTCGAACGTCCGGCTGCCGGGCACACCGAGCGAGGTCAGGTCGCCGAGTCCGACGCTGCACGTCACGGTTACGGTCACCGTGGCCCCAGGTTTGAGCCCCTGGGTTTCGGCGGACACTGACAGCGACTGGCATGCGACCCCGGCCGAGCGCAAGGCCGCGCTGGCGGTGGCCTGGGCGTTGGCGGTGGCTTGCGATGGACTGCGGGCCAGAGTGGCGGCGCGGGCGGCCTGGTGGGCGACGTCGTTGACCCGCAGCTTGGTATCGGCCAGCCGACCGCAGAAGACGACGAACAGCAAGAGCAGGATCAGCACCGGGGTCAGGAGGGTGAGCTCGGCCGCGGCGGATCCCCGGTCGTCCCGCCGTAGCGCAAGGAGGCTGCGGGCCGCGGTCATGGTGTCACCGCCTCGGCTCCGCTCGGCGGGGTGAATTTCTCCACTGGCCCAACGGCTTCTGCGTGGACCGCGAGGGTTGTGAACGGGATCAGACTGGTCACGGTTCCTGTGACCGTCACGGATACTTGGGCAGCTCCACGCTGGACGTTCACCGAGGTCTGCCGCAACGGTCCGTTGCCCAGTTGCGTGAGGACTCGTTGTCCCTCGGTGTCACCCGTGGCTGAGCTGCCGCCGGAGATTCGTGCCGCGGACAGTGCCTGGGACGCAGCGGCTTGAGCAATGTGGACGGCATGCATGTACAGCGCGAATTGAGCGATGAGCAGAATCAGCAGCAACAGCAGCGGGGTCGCGATGACGAGCTCGGCCGTGCCGGCTCCGCGCTCATCCGTGCGAAGTCGGCGCAGTACGTTTCGAGGCATCATGTTCACCTGCCTAGAGGGTGATGCCGTTGGCCTTCTCGGTCACCTTTGCGACGATGACTGCGATCACGGCAATCGCCAGGAGGATCAAGGCAGCGGTCACCACGACGGCTTCGGTTGAGTAGCCGCCTTCGTCATGGCGGAGCCGTTCAAGCTCGACACGGACGCGGGCGATCAGAATCTGAACTTCGTTCAACATCAGCTTCTCCTTGGAGGTACGACGGTCTGAAGTGGACTCACAAGCCAGCCAGCACGCTGGTAAGAGCGGGATATCCGATGAAGACGAGGAAACCGATGAACAGCATCACCACGGGCAGGCTCATCCGTTCGGTGGCTGCTTGGGCATCGCCTTCGGCGTCGGTGAGTTCGCGAGTACGCAATGCCGCCGCCTTGGCCGCGAGGCTCGCGCGGACCCGGGCGCCTTCGGTACCCGCGAGGCTGACCGACGCGGCGAGCTCGGAGAGCTGGTGCACATCGAGCTCGCCACCAAGCTGACCGAGGGTGGCCCACGGCGTGGTACGGGTCAGCTTGGCGGTGACCAGCGCGCGACGAAGCTGCTGGAACGCCCAGCCCTTACCGATGCCCACCGCATCCGACAGCGCGCCGTCGACACCGGCGCCGCCGGCCAGCAGGACCCGGATGAGATTCAGGTAGGCCGACAACGCGTGCCGGAAAGTGGAACGGCGCCGCTCGGCTTCCTTTCGAACGCGGATGTCCGGAAGCAGGAATCCGCCGAGCCCGAAGAGGAGACCGGCGACCGCGGGAACTTGCCAGGAGAGGCCGACGTCGGCCACGACGAGCAGCACCTGCATCACGGTCGGCAGCAGCAACCCGGCCAGCGCCAGCGCGGCCTTCTCGGCCAGGTAGTGCTCGATTCCTTTACCGGTGACCGCGAGGTCGTTGCGCGGCTTGCCGTGGGGCAGCCCCAGGGCGGCCAGCGGCTTGACGAATGGGCGCCCGACACGCAGCGCCCAGCCGTCGGACTCGGCGGTGAGAATCGGCGGCGGCGCTGGCGCCGCGTGAAGCCGGTCGACCAGGGCCCGCAGCGCCGGCCGCGGCGGGAACACGTAAACCACGAGCGCCCACAAGCCGACGCCGAGCCCGGATCCCCATAGCAACGCCTCGATCATGATGACGCCCCCTTCCCGGTGAGCAGGTCATCGACGTCGGCGTCGTGCGGGCGGATCGTGCTCAGCTCGGTCAGGAACCTCTCGGGTTCGCGCTGGCGCACGATCCGCCCGAGCCAGGTGAAGGCGACCGTGAACAGCACGCCGACGAGCAGCAGCATGATCTGTCCGAACGCGGAGTCGTAGGGGGCGAGGTAGCCGCGGTTGAGCAGCACCAGCCCGACCGCGAAGACGAGCGTGGTGATCACGACGACCCGCACGCTGGTCCGGGTGCGGGCGCGCCCGGCTTCGACCCGCATGCGCATCGACGCCTGTTCATGGGCTTCTGCGGCGAGTTCGCCGAGCAGGTCGGCCAGTTGCCGGGCTTGGTGCTCGGCGGCCAGCACGAGTGCGGAGATCACCAGGTCGGCGGTCGGGTCGCGGAGCTGGTCGGCGAGGTGGCGCAGGGAGGGTGCGAGGCGTTCGCCGCCTTCCAGTCGGACGGCCAGTTCGGTGATCTCCTCGCGGATTGCCTCCGGGCCGGCAGCGGAGGTGGCGAGGATGGCCTGTTCCAGCCCCGCCGCGGCGACGAGGGTGTCGCGCAGCATCTCCGTCCACCCGGCGATCGCCTCGATGCGTTCGAGCTGGCGCTGGTGGTCGACGTTCGAGCCAAGGATCCGCGGCAGTCCGACCACCGCGACCACGGCCAGGATGCCGCCGACCACCCAGCTGGTGACCACGCCAACCGCCAGGCCGGCGAGCACGGCCACAACGAGTAAGCCGACCTGCTTGCGGTCGTGCCGTGCGGCCAGCCAGGTGCTCAGCCGCGACGACGTCACCACACGCGCGGGCCGACCGCGCAGACCGGCGACGATGAGCAGGGCCCCGACGGCGACACCGCCTCCGAGCACGCCCAGCAAGACGATGGTCATGGCGTCCACCAGCCTTCGCGCTGCTCGAAGAGGTCCGGGTCGTAGCCCGCTTCGACGAGCAGGTCGACGGTGTCGGTGCGCAGCGGCGCGCCGGGCACCGCGCGCAGATCCGCGCCGGGCCGCCAGACCTCGTTGCTGATGATCTGGGCGCCGTCGGCGCCGACGACTTCGCGGATCGAGGAGATGACCCGCTTGCTGGGGTCGTCTCGGGGCTTCTCCAGGTGAACCACGAAGTGCAGCGCGGCGGCGACCAGGAGGTTGGTGGCCTCCATCGGCAGCCGCTCCGGGCCTTGCACCGCGTAGGCGGCGAGCTTGGTGAACGCGCCCTGGCTGCTGGAGGAGTGCAGGGTGCCCATGCTGCCGTCGTTGCCCATGGACATCGCGTTGGTCAGCGGGATGACCTCGGGGCCGCGGACTTCCCCGACGATGACCCGGTCCGGGCTCATCCGCAGGGACTGCCACACCAGGTCCGACAGCGAGATCTCGCCCTGGCCCTCGATGTTCGCCTCGCGGGCCTGCAGCGCGACAACGTCCGGGTGGACGTCGGCGTCCTCGCCGAGGCCGAGCTCGAAGACGTCCTCGATCGTCACCAAGCGCTCCCACGGCGGGATCGCCGAGGCCAGGCCGCGCAGCATGGTCGTCTTGCCGATCGCCGTGCCGCCGGTGACGAGGATGTTCCGCTTCGCCTTCACGAGGGCTTTCAGGAAGCTCTCGAGGGCGAGGTCGATCGTCCCGTTCTTGCGCAGGTCGGCCAGGGTGACCTTGGTGAATCGGTGCCGGCGGATCGACACCGACGGCCGCGCGGTCACCGCCATGACAGCTGAGACGCGCCCGCCGCCGGGCAGCTGGAAGTTCACGATCGGGCTGCCGCGGTCGAACCTTCGCTCCTCCACACCGGAACGGGTCGCCAGGTCCCGGATGAGCTCGATCAGCTCAATGTCGGAACCGACCACCGGAGGCAAACGCTTGCGACCGCCGTCAGCGCGCTTGACGAAGACGCGGTCGCCGTTGATGTTGATGTTCTCGATGTCAGTGTCGGCGAGCAGCGGTTCCAGACCGGCCAGGCCGAAGATCTCGTCGAGGACCTGGCGGATCACGCGCTGCTCGACCTCGGGGGCCACGAGCATCCCGCCGGCCGCGGAGTTGCGTAGCTCGGCCTGTGCGTGCGCTTCGGCCGCGTCGGTCAGGATGGCCTCGGCCAGACGACGGCGTGCCGGTGCATCCATCGGCGGCCGGCCAGCGGACTCGTCGGCCCGGACGCGGTGGCTGAGCTGGCTGGACAGCTCGTCGCGCAGGTGCTGCCGCAGCCGTTCCACCGCCGCGGTCTCACCAGCAGGCCGGTGCGGAAGGTCTGTCGGCCCAGGCACGTGCGGGCGGCCGTTGACCGGCACGGCCAGGTCGGGGCGCGTCATGGCATCGCCCCGTTCCGGATGTGCGGGCCAACCCGCTGCGGAGGTACGCCTGGGACCGACTCGCCGACAACCGACAACCGCAGGTGCGGTGGTCGATTTCCGTCGGCGGTGGTGGGCTGGCGCCCGTGCAGATTCAGCGCGAGCGCTGCCGCGGCCCGACCAAGCGCGCACTTGCCCGCCCCGCGCCGGCTCGTGCCCTGGCCACTGAACATCGCCGCGCCCTTGGGGTCGGCAGGCACCCGGCCCATCACCGGGATCTGCAGCGTCTGCGAGACCTCCGCAGTCGAGTAGCCGTCGCCCACCAGGACGAGGCACGGTCGGCGTGACCACTGCTGGGCGGCCTGCAGCTTGAGCGCGACGTGCGCGAGCTCGTCGTCGTGCGGGCGGGAGAGCAGCATCATCGCGTCGGCGCCGCGGACGATCGGCAGCGCGGGAGAACCGGGATCGACCCGGCCGCAGTCGGCGATGACCACGGTGTCCGGCTGGTCGGCCGCGCGACGCAGCGGCGACGAGACTCCGGAGGCCAGCACCGCGAGCGCTGCACGAGCTTGTTCGGCGCCGACCGGGCCGGGCACGACCCGCAGGCCGCCTGGCAGAGGCTGTGCGTGCTGGACGAGCAGGTTCCGGTCGGCACCTCCGCGGCCTCGGGCCGCTGCAGCCAAGCTGACCAGGCCCGGCGTGTCGGGCAGCCGGAAGCGGGCCATCAGGTCGCCGCCGGACGGGTCGGCTTCGACGACGATCGGACTCTGCTGGGCCGGCCAGCAGGCCCCGAGTGCGGTCGCCAGGGTGGTGGCACCGGGCGAGCCTTTGAGTGAGCAGACGGCGATCAGCATCAGCGTCCTCCCCCGGCAATCGCGACGAGGCTGAGCTGGCCCGCCGGGGCAGAAGCCAACGCGCGAGCGTCCGATTCGGCCAGCTGCAAGGAGACCACGGTGATCTGCTCGGTCTCCCGGGCGGCAACGGCGGTCACCACCGCGGTCCATGACGATGTCTGGCCGAGCGGCGTTCCGACGGCTGGGCTTTGCCCCGGCGTAGCGAGGACCGCCACCGTGGTTCCGGGCGACAGGTCGGGCGGAAACTGTCCCGGCTTGAGCCCCACCGCCGCGACACCCCTGCCGGGCGCAGGAACCTGAGGAACGCCGAGGACCGAGCGGGTCACCAGCGAGCCGGCGGGCAGGCTGAAAGCCACCGGCTGCCCGACCACAGTGGACGCTGCGGACGCGGGCAGCACGTCCATTCCGGGGTCCGCCGCCATGCTGACCTGCTTGAGATCCTGCACCTCGAGAAGCTGGCCCACGGCAACGGCACGGGCCAGTGCGATAACGCTTTCCCGGTCGCCGAGCTGCATCCCGGCGAACACGCCTCCGGCCGAGCAAACGGCGACCAGCAGGACACCGAGCAGCAGGTAGGGCACGCTCCGGCGCCGGCCTCCGCCAGTCAGGCGTCCGGGCGTCTTGCCATCACGGCTCGCCCACGAGTTCAGCGACGCGGGTTTCGCGTCCGGGCTGGTTGAACTTGCGGTAGTGGTCACCACCGACCTCCTCAAGGCATGACGCCATCGCGACGCGTCGACTCAGGTGTTCGACGTGCCTTTTCTCAACGGGGTTGTGTTGTGCGTGCCGGGCCCTCAGCCGGTCGCGATTCCCTGGCTCTCCGCCACTCGGAACGCCGCCGAGGCCGAGGTCGTCATGTTCGGGAACGTGCCGCCCGTGCCTGCGCCCGACCACGTCACGGTCCAGTTCACCGTGGCGGTCACCGGGAACGCGTCCGAGCGCTGGCCGGCCGAGGACGTCTTGTACGTGTAGCCGCAGTCCGGCGACGCGCTCTTCGCGTCGCCGCCTCCGGGAAACGGCGAACCGGGGCCGGTGCAGGTCACCGAGCCACCTTCGCCCATCGACCAGGTCACCGAGGTCGGCTTGGCGACCGCGGTCACCGAAACGCCCGGCACCGACGCGGTCGCCGAGACGTCGCCCCAGCTGCTCCGGTCCAGCCACAGCCAGGTCGGCAGGGTGACCAGCTGGTCGCCGGCCGGATTCGCCTCGATCTTCGGCGCGGGCAGACGCAGCTGGTTCCGCGCCTGCGCGGCGAGCTCAGCGGGCGATGGCAGCGGCGCCGGACCTGGTTCACCGTCCGCGATCCAGACGGGTGGCCGGTACAGGGCGTCTCGGAAGCCGGCCCCGGTGCACTTGTAGACGTACCAGGCACCGGACGGCGGCTGCGCGCCCGCGAGTCGCCGATAGGCAGCGGGCACCGCCGTGGCCGGTCCAGTCCTCGGCGGGACATGGAACGCTGCCGGCTGAGCGCTCCCGGGCGGTGGTCCTTGGTATCCGCTGCGCTCGTAGCCGCATTGGGCCAGGTTGCCGCCGCCGATAATCGTGTCTCCGCCGGGATCCGAAGGTCCGCCGCCGGAGTTGTGGTGTCCCGGGCTTCCGGGCTTGTTCGGCTGGTTGCCGTGGTCGCCACCTTGCTGGCCGCCCTTGCCCGCTCCGAGTTCGCAGCCGGGATTCGGGTACTGGCTGCAGTCGGTGTAGCCCCATCCGCTTGCCAACGCCGGTAAGGCGATGAGGACCAAGGCGGACGCCGCAAAACCTGCTATCGCGATTCCACGCCCTAGCACGACCCGACTCCCTCCACTGCGAAGCGGGTAACCTTCCATGATCCGTCTGCCTGCTTCTTGACCTCCGCGGTGATCGACCGCCGCCCTCCTGGGGAGTCGTTGAACGGCGAACCATCCTTCTTGTACTTCAACCAGTGGGTGTCATCCCCACAGTCTGAAACCATTACCGTGGTCGGATTGTCCGGAGGCTCTTCCTTGCTGACCTTGGGACTCGTCGTAGGCTCACCCTTCGACACCACGCCGTTGAGGTGGTCGGTGTAGAGGCTCCGGTTGATCACCCCGAGCGCATCGCCGGTCGCGTACCTCACCACTTCGGGTGACTGCCAATCCGACGTCTCGCTGGCTTTCACCATGGCACGCCACATTCCGGTGTAGGCATCGATCGCTTGCTGCCGTGCGGGGGTTGGTTTGGGAGTGGACGAACTCGTACTGGGCGGGATCGACGCGGACGCCGGCGGCGATGAAGAACCGTCGCTCGAACACGCGCTGACCGTGAGCGCGGCGACGCCCAGCAAGATCGCGTGGGTTGACACCTTCGTCCATGATGGACGAACCGCACCTGACGGAGTCGACATCATTCCGCTACCCCTGTTCATCCTGACCGGCATCACGGCCGCCTTCGCGGTCGTGATCGGCGGTGCGCTCGTGGTCCGTACTCCCCGGCGACAGGTCGCGGCCCAGCTCGTGATCGCGGCCGCGCTCGTCGGCGCTCTCGCCTGGCGCGCTTCCGGCGTTGCTCAGTTCGCTGTTTCGGCGAGCGTGGTGGCGTTCGGTGTGCCCCTCGCCTTCGCCGACGCGCACCACCGTCGCCTGCCGAATCCGCTTGTTCTCGGACTCGCCGCTTCGGTCCTTGCCGCCGTCATCACCACCGCTGTCGTCGACCACAACGCCGGTTCGCTGGCTCGCGCCCTCGCCGGTGCGGCCGTGACCGCCGCGTTCTTCCTCGCCGTGTACTTCATGGCACCGGGCCAGCTCGGCGGCGGGGACGTGAAGCTGGCCGTTCCTCTCGGCTCGGCGCTCGCCTGGTTCGGCTGGCAAACGCTCGCCCTCGGTAGCCTGCTGCCCTGGCTGACCGCCGCGCTCGCGGTGGCGATCATGCGTCTCGGTCGTCGCCGGGCCGCAATCCCCATGGGACCGTTCCTGATCGCCGGGGCCCTGGCAGCCATGCTCCTCGCCAACGGGTAGCCGGTTGATCGGCTCAAGCGAACACGTCATCGCAACTCCCCCTGTAGGTCTCGGTGACCGGCCGTCCTTCTCGCCAGACACGGCCGGCCACCGTCCCCTTTGATTCCTCTTCCGTTCCCAGGCGCCGGAGCCCGGGGTGCCTTCCGGTTTAGCGGGCTGACCTCGGCTGAGTGCAAGGTAAGTCGACGGGTGAGTCTGGACTCAGTCGACGGATCTTCACTCGTTCGGACGAAGGTGTCCTGTCCAAAGGACGGCAAGATCTCGACCGGGGCAAGCCGGGCGGCACTTCGTGATAGGTCTGCTGGTGTGGATGACTGGGACGTGCCGTACCGGCAGAGCGTGTACGAGGTGCTTGCCCTGCTGCGGGGTGACTGGACCGTCGCCGTCCTCGCGACCCTCGCGCTCGGCGAGCTGGAGTTCACCAAGCTGCGGAACGAGGTGAACGAGGCCGAGGAGCGCTCCGGCTGGACGGCGCACTCGAAGCCGCTGACGGCTCGCACGCTGACCGACACCCTCCGGCGGCTCGAGCAGGACGGGCTGGTCGAACGACGCGCGGAAGGCAGCGCCTTCTCCAATGTCTGGTACAAGCTGTCACCCGACGGCCGCGCGCTTCTGCGCGCGTTGCGTCCGCTGGCCACCTGGTCGCAGCAGCGGCACGACCAAGCTCGTACGGACAGCCCTGGTCATCGCTAGGCGGTCGACTTGACGACTCGAACCTGATTGCGCCCGGCGTCTTTGGCCGCGAACAGCGCGTTGTCGGCGGAGATCAAGACCTCCTCCAGCGACCCGCCGGCCGCGGGGAAGGCCGCTGCACCGATCGACACGCTGACGTGGAAGCCGGGGCCGGAGTCCGGCTCGATGACGGTGCGTTCGACGTGTTCCCGGATGCGGTCCGCGATGGCGTGAATCGCGTCCGGCGAGCTGCCCGGCAGCAGGACGACGAATTCCTCGCCACCGAATCGCCCGCAGAGATCGTCGCTGCGGACTTCGCTGCGGATGGCGTTGCCGACCAGAACGAGCGCCTTGTCCCCGGTTAGGTGGCCGTGAACGTTGTTCACGTCGCGGAAGTGGTCGATGTCGATCATCAGGACACCGACGTCGAAGCCGTGCTGGCGAGCTCGGTCGATCTCCTTCGCGGCGATCGCATGCCAAGTCGCTGCGTTGAGCAGTCCGGTCTTCGAATCGGTGGTCGAGGCGTGCTCGAACTGGCGGATCAGGACGCTCCGGTGCAGCGCGTAGAGCGGCAGGAACAACACGATCACGAGCCACGGGCGCAGCGTCAGCAGGACCGCCGTCAGCGCGCCCATGCACAGCGTCGCCAGCTCGAGGATGTTCTCGTTGAGCGCGCCGAGCAGCCGCTTGAACAAAAGGCTTCGCCTGGCGAGCGCAATCGCCACCCCGACGATCGTCGAGTTCGCGGCGAAGTAGACCGCGATCACTGAGGCCAAGCCGACCGCGGTCCAGACGCCGGCTTCCTGGCCGGGCGGCACGACGTGCAGCTGCCGCGCAGCCCACCCGGCGATCTGGCAGGAGAGGATGACGTTAGCCGTGCTGAAGATGACGCGGTGCGCGTGGATGCCGGCGACGCCTCGCCAGCTGCGCAGCCACAGGTGCAGGTACAGCAGCACGGCGACGAGGGCTGCCAAGGCGGTCGGGAGGGTCAGCGCGGCGGCCAGGGTCCACACGGACGAGAAGTTGACGTGCGGGGTGTCCGAGAACCGCCGTCGCCGCCGCTCGACCCGTCGGGTCATCTCCGCGGCCAGGATGCCGAGCCCGACGATCAACCCGCAGGACACGACATCTCGCCATGTCATCGGGGCCCTCGCGTCGAAGACGATGGCCGCTACCGCGATAGCGTCGATGACCAGCAGAAACACCGCGGCGGGCCACGGTAGCAACCAGATAGCCCATCGTGACCAACCGGAGCGCTCAGCGACCCCCTCGTTCGGCATACTGATCTCGCTTCCGTTCCCAGGGGAGGACCCGAGGTCCTCGAGCTCCGGCTGCCGCACCTCGGCACCTCCCGCCGCCGGACGCTCCGGGAGGGGGTCACTATGCGTAACAAGGACTTCTGAGCGCGCTGAATCCACCGGTGCGGGCTCGTCCTCGGCAGTTCTCGCCTGCCGAGGTCGAGCCGCCCACCAGACGAACCCCGCCGCGACTGCGGAGAGTGACGCCACCGCGCCCGACGCGGCGACGACGAAGACGGGATTGACCCGCTCGGCGACCACGCCGGCGCCGAGGATCGCGATGCCCTGCGAGCTGTAGAGGCAGGTGCTCAGCCGTCCCATCGTGGTGCCGCGGCGCGCGTCCGGCACCAGCTCGACGACGACCGCCTGCAGCCGGATCAAGTAGATGGTGGACAGCGCACCCGAGACCGCCCAGAGGCCTGCGGCCCACCAAGCGCCGGGTAGCGCGAGGCAAGCCATCAGGGGCAGGCCGGACGCCGCTGCCGGCACGACGACCAGCTTCGCCGTGAGCGCGGTATCGGGCCGGAGCCGGCTGGCCAGCCAGCCGCCGAGCACGCTGCCGACGGGATCGGCCGCCATCAGGACGCCGACCCCGATCGACGTCAGGCCCGCCGCGTTCGCGTACGGCGCCGCTAAGCCTTCAGGTACGACAAGAAATCCGATCATCGCGGCCAGCATGTAGATGGCGACCATGCGCGGGTCGGTGGCCACCGAAGCTGACCGCGGCGTCGTCTTGGTCTCGGCTCGGCTGACGGGACGAGTTCGGACCACCGCGGCGACCACAACGGCGCTGACCAGGAACGTCGCGGCGTTCACCAGCAGCGCGCCGCTGGTGCTCAAGCTCGTCACGAGCAGGCCGCCGAGCCCGAAGCCGGCCACCTGGGCCGTTTGTGTGCTGATCTGCCGGAGGCCGAGACCGGCCTGGTACAGCCCGTTCGGAAGCACGTCCGGCAGAAGCGCGAGCTGAGCTGCCTTGAACGGCGCCGCAGCCATGGTCAGGGAGCCGATCAACGCCCACAGGATCCAGAGCGGCATCCCCGGCACGGCCATCGCCGCCGCCAGCACGGCACGCACGACGTCGGTCACGACGATCACCGTCCGGCGCGGACAGCGGTCCGCCAGACCGGAGAGCAAGAAGCCGCCCAGGATCGCCGGCACGAAGGTCAGGGCGTAGGTGAGCGCCGTCAGCGCCGCGGAGTCCGTGCGCGCGTAGACCAGCAGCGCGAGCGCCACCCGCGCAACCTGATCACCGAAGACCGACAAGGCTTCGGCGAGCCACAGCGCGCGGAACTCACGACATCGCAGCGCCGCCGCAAAACCGCGGGATCCGGTTTCGGTCATCGGCCCTCCCCACCGCCGTCGAAACTCGCCCGGCAGGCCCCCTACCTGGAAGAACCACGGTATGCCCGCTCCGTGTCCATGTGGACACAAGAAGCGACAGATCACCCAATCGCAGCACGGCCGTGACGGTCCGCTACTGACTTGATCGACTTCCGCCGATCAGAGCAGGCGGCTGTTGAATCCCGCCGCGACCAGGCGATCGAACGCGGCCGCCACGGCCGGCGGCACCGGCTGCTCGATGGCGAAGCCGCGTTCGGGGTAGACCATCACGCGCTGTAGGTCGCCGATCATCATGTCGACGACCTCGGCGGCGTCGCCGATCGTCTTGACGTACTCATCCAACGTCAGCGGTGCCGACGTGCAGGTCACCGCGACTTCAGGCCACAGGCGCCGGCAGGTCGCGAACGCCCGCCGCTCCATGTACGGCATCGAGATGAGGAGCACGGAGTCCGGTGTCCGCCCGGCCCCGATGAGCAGGTCGCGGGAGAGCGTGATGTTGGCGCCGGTGTTCGCGGCCTCAGGCTCGACCAGAATGGCGGCGTCCGGCACGCCCAGCTCCAGGGCGCGCTCGCGGAAGTGGACGGCTTCGCCGCGCGGGAAGATGGCGGCGGTGTCCCGGCTGGTCGCACCGGTGAAGACGACGGTCTTGAACATGCCGCGGTGATACAGCTCGGCCGCGTACTCGGCGACGCCGATGTCGTTGCATCCCAGTGCGATGGCGACGTCGCATGCATAAATCTCGTGGTGGACCTGGTGGAAGTCCCACACGAGCTCGGCGTCGTACCACTCCACATCGGTAAGTTGCCGCGTCACGGCGCGTTCGTACTCCCTCGGGTCGCGTGCGCGGGCTTACGCCTGGCGTTCGTACGCGCGGCGAATGCCCGAAATGGCCTGTAGCTGATGCATCATCCCGTACTGCGTCGAGGTTGCGGCGGCGCCCTCCAGCAGCTTGAGCCCGCTATCGGCCGTGGCGGGGTCGGACAGCAGGAGGTGGCCATGCGCGGTGTCGAGGCGAACGCGCTGCATGGGTGCGTCGCCGGGCCGGTGGTCGAGCGCCACCTGGAAGGCGACGCCGGCTTGGCTCAGGTCGCCATCACCACGGTGCGCCAGGGCCAGCTTCTGAAACGCCACCGACCAGTCCTGCGGCTCTTCGAGAGCCTCGAACTGCCGGATGGCGGGCTTGATGAAGGTGATGGCGTCCGCGTTCCGGCCCGCCTTGCTGAGCGCGGTCCCGACCCAGAGCTGGGCGCGGGTGCGGTCGCGGGCGTCGAGGCGGGTGTCCGTGGCCAGCTGCCGATACTGTTCGGCGGCAGGCTCATGGTTGCCGCTCATCTCATCGAGGACAGCCAGCTGGAGTTCGAGCTGCGCGACCCGCCGGTCGGAGCCGAGCTCGCGGAACACCGCCATGGCGCGGCCATAGCTCTGCCGAGCGGACATCGGTCCGGTGAGGACGCCTTGGTCCTGGCGCAGATCACCGAGAAGCCGTAGCGACCGGCCGTAGAGGTAGAGCCCGCGGCCATCGCCGCTGGGGACCAGCCGGCCGGTCCAGCGATCCAGCAGGAGCTTCGCCAGGTCGAACTCCTGGCGGCCGAGGCAGACGGCGACTCGGTCCAGGTCGTCGGTCCAAGTTTCGTAGTCAGCGCTCGGACGCGACACCACGGCAGCGCCTTCGGCCAGCAGCTCTTCGAGGCCGCGCGACGTGACGCCGAGCGCCCGTGCGAGTTTCGGCCGTTTGTAAGGCAACGGCTCCGACTTACCGCGTTCCCACTGCCCGACGGTAGTCGTGTCGAGGCCCAGTTCGATGGCCAGCGTCTCCTGGGTGTAGCCAGCTGCCTTACGGGCGCGGATGAGCCCGTGGCGCCGCGTTCCCATGATTCACTCCCTCGATCACCGCCTGAGGTCATCAGATTACCGCAGGTCAGAAGCTTGAACGCAAGATCTCCTACAGATTCGCCCCGGATGTACGCCCTGGTGATTCAGCTGGACGACCCGCGAAGGTCGATTTCGGCACCCCGGTGGCTGGTCGACCGCCTCGCCTCCCCTCCGAGGCTACGGGCGACCTTCCACGGCACAACCGCCTGTGAGTCCTGGCCGCCGGGGTGCCACCCAAGACCGGCATCAACCGAACCCATGACCACGAACAAGGACCGAATCATGATCTCGACTCGCAAGCCTGCCGTACTCGCCGTCAGCGTCGGACTGCGCGACGCCCGCGAGCGCCGGAAGATCGGACTCCGCGAGTTGGCACGCATGCTGGGAATCAGCGCCCAGAAATTGTCGAATGTGGAGCTGGGAAAGTACGATCCCGAGCCCACGCTGGTCGCCAGCATCCTCGGTTGCCTCCGGGTCTCCCGGAACGAGTTCACCCAGATCATGGATATCGCCAGGCAAGTCGGAATTCCGAACTTCGTCGACCAGTCCGCATCACCACTGATCGATCTCTTGTGGGAATATGAGCAGCTGTCGAGCCGCATCGTGGAGTGGGCGCCGTTCTACATCCCCGACCTCCTGGTGCCCACGCCGCCACCAACCGCGCCCGACGAGAAAACCGGTGTGCAGTCGGAGCGTCACGACCAAGAGTTGTTCCACCGCCAGTGCCGTCGGCGGACAATGGAGCAGGGCGGGCGCCGGTACTTTTTTCTAATCGGCGACCAGGCTTTGCGCATGGCCTACAACGAACCTGACGGCGCTGAGCAAATCGGACTGCTCTGCAAAGCAGAACGCTGCAAAGATATCACCATCCGAGTCATTCCGTCCGGCCCCAGCTCCGTCGCGGCATTCACCCTCTTCGAGGACGGTCCTGGGCCCATCGCGGTGGCGCTTAGGCACAGCCACTGCACCACGTACGGCACGGACAAGTCGGTGTTGAGCAAGTACCACGACAACGCGAATGCGCTGCTAGAGCGCGCCTTTGCCCCCTCAGCGACGATCGAAGCGTGGCTCGATTCCCTTCAGGCTCGGGCGTCGTGATGGTCGACGCCGTCATCTACGTCGACCCGCTGACGATCCAGCCGGTCCTCAACGGTAAGTGGCACCGGATGGATCTCACCGCGGTGCCACAGCGCGGCGAAACCGTCACTATGCTCTGCGGCGAATCCGGCGAGGTGGAGTTCAAACTCTCGGGTGAACGTCGGGACGAACGCATCCATCAGCAGTGCGAGCCCTGTGACGATGTCCTCCGGCAGCGGAGGGGAATACCCTCACGCCGCGACCGGATCGGCCATCGCTGAAGGCTTTTCAGATCCGGGCAGCGTCCTCCGGCCAGACGACCGCGACATCCAGCCCTCGATCCCTTGCCGCTTCGACAACGTCCGCCGTGCCGCCGTGGCCACCGGAGGGCCCGCCATCCCAAACCGCAATCATCCTGTCCACGATGGACAGGACGTGTTCGCTGGCGGCCATGTATGCGTCGCGGTCCGACTCGGTGAACGGCAGCGTGTGAACGCTCGCGTTCGCGACAAGGCTGTCGAACTCAGCCGCGTTGTTCGGCTTGACCTTGCGCTCGCGATAGTCCGCCGCCGGCAGCACGACTTCGAGCGTCCCGCCCAGCTCCAGAACGACCCGGGCGAAGACCTGGTCGGCGCCGCGGGCCAAACAGGTGACACCCACGAGGCCGTCGCGCTGTTCCTTCAGAATCTCGCGGAGCTCGCCGGCCACGAGCTCCGCGGTGGCGTCGGTCAGGTTGGAGTGGCCGGTGATTCCGATGCGCACCACGGAGTGTCCTCTTCCTAGACGGCAAGCTTCGCCGCGACGACCTCGCGGACGTCGCGCACGGCAGGAACCGTAGCGAACGCCCCGGCTTCCCGATGGAAGTCCCGCAGCTTGACCCCGACCCGGCCCGACGTCCACGGCGCAGCATCAGGCAGGGCCATGCCGATCAGCTCGGCAGCGCGTTCCGGCTCGCGGGTGATCAGATGGGCGCGAGCAAGCCCGACGAGGTCGAAGACGCGGTTGCGAACCCGATCGGGATCGCGCAAGGCGATCGCGCGGCCGATGTAGTCCTGGGCGTGGGCCGCGTGCCGGGCATCGTGCCGCGACAGGTCGCGGTAGCGGGCACCGATGACACCCATCAGCTCGGCTTCGTCCAAGCTCCGGACCGAGGGGGTCGCTGCGTCGCCGTCCCGAAACCCCTCGCTGAAGTAGTCCTCGGCGAGCCGGACGGACCGCCGGAACGCGAGCGCGTCACCGAGCTGAGCGTGCGCCCAGGCCTCACGGGTGGCCAGGACAGCTCGCAGCCGTGGGCTGGCTGTCCGGCGCGTGGCGTACTGGGCGAGCTGGACGACCTCCAGGCCGTCGGCCGGCTGATCGAGATCGAAGCACTGTCGGGCCAGCGAGGCGAGTGCGACCGCGGCAAGGGCGCCATCGCCGGCGACGTGGGCCAGCTGAGCCGCCAGCTTGAAGTAGCGCTGCGCCGCACCGTGCGCGGCCTCGTCCCAGGCCATCGTTGCGACGATGTCGGCGAGCTCAGCGCTGACACGGAAAGCGCGCCGCGTCTCCGCCGTGCCGGACGGAGCTGCCTTCAGGCGGCGAAGGTGGGAGTCGAGCTGCGCCACGGCGACCGAGCGGGCGACGGAGCCGCTGATAGAACGTCCGCGGCGCAAGAACCGGACGAACTCCTCTACCGAGCTCAGTTCCACCGCCCTGAAGGCGCTGGCACCCTGGCGAGGCTTTGCCACTGCTGCGACCGGCCAGAGAAACGGCGTCAACTCCGTAGCCAGCGCAGAACCGACCAGCACCACGGCAGTCGCCAGCAAACTCCGACGGGACGTCGGCACCAAGTCCTGCTCAGTTGTTATGACAGCCCCCTCAACGACGGCGTCGGCCTGCCACGCGCTGAACGACGACGGTACGGCCGGGCCGGAAGAACGTGTGGGGGTGGCGAAGCCGAGCGCGGCGTCGTCCGCCGCGCCCAAGACGTGTCGGAGAGCGGCTCGGTAGGCCGCGCTCGGCCACCGGACGACGCCACGCTCAAGCTTCGCGACGTAGTGCGCATCGAAGGGATACCGAGTGCGGGTCGTCTCCCACAACCAACGAGTCACCCCGTCGGCGACATCGGCCCGGGACGCGCGTTCACCAGGCACGCTCGGCGAAGGCAGTCGTTCCCGCGCTGCCCGC
Source organism: Amycolatopsis plumensis (assembly GCF_042652605.1). NCBI lineage: Bacteria > Bacillati > Actinomycetota > Actinomycetes > Pseudonocardiales > Pseudonocardiaceae > Amycolatopsis > Amycolatopsis plumensis. The sequence goes on from NZ_JBHSJY010000001.1 coordinate 1,826,453, forward strand.
AAAAGACGATTCGGCTCCGGCACGTACCCTCCCCGGTCACGCCGAGTGTAGCCAGGCCTGCGCATTGAGTCACCGTGTGAGGCTGATCTGCCCCGGTCTGCCCCGCGCCTCCCCGCGACGCCCCTGAGCTTGGCCTCCCTCCGAGTAGCGGAGCCGCCGAAGCTGAGTTCGTCCAGCGCTCCGAATCCGAGGAGAACTCGATGTCGATCACCATCAGCACGCACCGGACCGGGCGGTCCCTCGTCTCCGCAGACCTCTTCCAACGCCTGACCAGCCGCATCATCACAACGGAACGTTTCGAGCGCGACCTCGCCGAACGCATCCTGGACCAGGCGTTGGCGTTCCTCGCCGCCTGCGGCTCCAACGTCGGCGCGCCGCTCGCCCCGAGCGAGCTCGTCGACATCGGCTGGCACACCTTCATCCTCGACACCCACGAGTACGCCGCCTTCTGCGACCGCGTCGCCGGCAGGTTCCTCCACCACGTACCCACCGACGGCGAGAATAGCGGGGAGTCACCCGCGACCGTCTTCGCCCGGACGACCACGGCAATGCGGCGGCTCGGCCTCCGCCTCGACGACGCGCTGTGGCCACGTACCGCGCTCGGCAGCTGCACAGGCTGTCACAATGGCTGCCACGAGGACCCGCCGCCGCCCGCGGCCTAGTACTACAGGGCTAAAAGTGGGCGTGTCGTTGGGCTCCGTGGGCCGGTGATGCGAGATCCTGTGGCATGCCTGTGTGTCTCGCGGATGATCCGATGGTCGATGCTGATGCGGTGTCGATGACGGACCTGGAAGAGTGGTCGGCCGAGTTCGACGAAGTTCTTGGCCGGCTCTCGTCGTTGTTTGTGCACCCGTCCTCGCGTCGGCATGCGGAGCAGTACGTCCGCGGTTTGCTCTCGCCGATCGCGCGTAAGAACGGGTGGACCATCGCCGAGTACGCCGGGGAGAAAGAGCCCAAGGCGATGCAGCGGTTCTTGAATCTCGCGACCTGGGATGCCGAGGATCTTCGTGACGTGGTGTGCGACTACGCGATGGAGCATCTGTCCGACCCGCGTGCTGTTCTGGTCGCCGATCCGACCGGTTTCGCGAAGAAAGGACGCAAGTCGGCCGGTGTTCAACGGCAGTATTCGGGAACGCTGGGACGGATCGACAACTGTCAGATCGGCACGTTTCTGGCGTACGTGACCAGCGGCCGGGAGCGTGTGCTGCTGGACCGTGAGTTGTATATTCCGGAAAAGTCGTGGTTCGGCGACCGGCAGCGGTGCGCCGAAGCGGGGATTCCGGAGGATCTGGAGTTTGCCACCAGGCCGCAGCAGGTCGCGGTGATGATCGACCGGGCTCGTGATCGTGGCGTGCCGTTCGCGTGGTTCGCCGCGGACGAGGAGTTCGGCCAGAACCCCGGACTGCGCACCCATCTGGAAAAGGCGGGGATCGCGTATGTGATGGCGATCCCGAAGACGACCGAGTTCACCGATATCGCCGGAGCGACCGCGAGCATCAGCGAGCGAGCCGGTCGGCTGGCGCCGCACGCCTGGCAGCGTCGCGCCTGCGGGATCGGCACCAAGGGTTTCCGGGTCTATGACTGGGCGCTGCTCGAGTCCGACGTCGCGGATCATCAGTATCTGATCCGCTGCTCGATCGACGACGGCGAGCTCGCCTTCTATCACTGCTACAACCCGCGCCGGGAAGGTTTCGGCGAGCTCGTGCGGGTCGCCGGAGCACGGTGGCCGATCGAAGAATGCTTCGAAGCCACCAAAGGCGGTGTCGGCCTGGACGACTACCAGGTCCGGCTTTACCACGCCTGGTATCGGCACGTCACCCTCGCGATGCTCGCGCACGTCTTTCTCACAGTCTGCGCCCATCAGCACGCAAACAAAAAAGGGAAGGCGAATCCCCGTCCGGTGAGCAAGGAACCGCAAGATCAACGATAGTCGAGGCGCCCTCAACGCGGCGACAACATAGGAGAATGATCCCGCTCACCATCGCCGAGATCGCACGCCTGTTCAACGTCATCGGCCAAGCGGCGGAAGCCATCCAGCACACACTGCACTGGTCCCGCTTCCGCCGCCAGCACCAAGCCGAGGCCCGCCGTCACCACTTCCGGCGACGCCTCAAGACCCAAGCTTTAGCCCTGTAGTACTAGAAGGACGGGACGCGATGCCGCGCAGCACCTGGGAAGCCTTGCCCGCCGCGGTGCAAACCGCGATCGAACGCGAAACCGGCCACGTACACAACGCCGCACTTCCCGACGCAGGCCGCAACTCCGACTTCTCCGCCACCCTGCACACCGAGACCGGCACCATCTTCTGCAAGGGCATCGCCAACGCAGACGGCAAGCGCGGCCGCATGCACCGCCACGAAGTCGCGGTCAATCCAGTCCTGCCGCACGCGGTCGCTCCTCGCCTGCTGTGGCACACCGAAGCCGACGGCTGGCTTCTGCTCGGCTTCGAGCACTCTCCCGGCCACCACGTCGACCTCTCCCCAGGCTCCGCCGACCTGGAACCGGTGCGGGATGCCGTCACGGTGATGACAGCCGGCCTGAGCACGGTGCCCGTCGACGCACCGCCCCTGACCGAGCAGTGGGCCAGGCTGGCTGCCTGGCGACGTCTCGCCAAGGACATTCCCGACGATCTCGATCCGTGGGCCCTAGACCACATCGACGAGCTGACGAGCTGGGAGACCACCGCGGTCGAGCACGTCACGGGCAGCACGCTTGCCCACACCGACCTGCACGCCCTGAACCTGCTCACCAACGACGGAAGAGTCCGCATCGTCGACTGGGCCTGGTCGCGAAACGCCAATGCGGCAGTCGATCCGGCCTTCCTCGTCACCCGCCTCATCGAGGCCGGCCACGATCCCGCGGCTGCGGAGACCTGGGCGGAGCAGCTCCCGCTCTGGCAGCAAACCCCGGCCGAAACCAAGACGGCTTTCGCAGTCGCGATCTGGGGCATCTGGGAGTACCTCGAACGTCATCAGCCGCTGGCTCACCGCGCCGCTCTCACCGCGGCGGCCCGATCATGGGCTCGTCACCGCCTCGATCTATGATCTCATCCGTGGCGGGTGATGACAAGGCAGGCCGTTGCGGCGCATGGCGATCCGGGCACGGAACGACTTGGCGACCGGGCCGTCCGGTAGCGGAGCCGTCCACCGGTACGAGGGTGCACGGGCCGTCGCGGCCGCCACGAGCGTGCGGCCGAAGCCGAGGCGCCGATAGTCGGCCGCGACGTGGACGTAGTCGAGAGTGGCCCCTCGGCAGCTCACGCACGGGCTGGCGGTCACCGCACCGACTTCGGTGCCGTCGAGATGGAGTTCGATCCGGCCTGCCCGCGTTCCCGCAACCGGTGCGTGAGCGACCAGGACGAGCCCGTCGCCAGGGGCTGCGCCGGGCTCGTACTGAACCGTGACGTCGAGGTGCGCCCACTCGGCGAGGCGCCGGGCTCCGGGATCGCAGCCGTCCTGTGCTCGGCAGACCTCGCAGAGGGTGCCGTGCAGCCGGTAGCGGTGGCTGTAGGGCTTGAGCTTGTCGTAGAGGTCCAGGTCGAGCCGGTGGCCGCGCAGGCAGGCGACGAGGTTGCCGGTCGCCGGCCGGATCGGAATCAGCCTCCCGAACTCGCCACGCGTACCCGACCGGACGGCCCCGCCGGTGTGGTCGATCATCCGGCGACCTCGCTGCGCCCCCGGCCGACGGACGCCTTCACGGCGATGGTGACTGCACCGCCGCGGCCCGGGAGTCCCAGCGCGACTGTGCGCGGGCGAGCCGCAGCACCGCGGCCGCGGCTGGTCGCGACGACGTCACGGAAGTCCAGATGGCCGAAGCCGTCGTCGGCGAGACCGCGCCACCGGCGGTTCGACACGCGCAGCTCGAGGTCGGCGCCGGGCCACGGCCCCGCAGCGAGCAGGACCGCGCCCCGGTTACGGACCCGTCCGGCCAGCCGGCGCGCGAGCTGCGGCTGCATGCCGCGCGCGATCGTCGGGCCGAGCACGACCAGATCGAACCCGTCGATCAGGGCCGACAGCACCGCGGCGACCTCGGCCCCGGGATCGGGGATGAGAGCGAGCCGATCGAGCTCGACGCCCAACTCCACGGCTGCCACCACGCCGATGTCCGGCATGCCGGTGATCGCCGCCCAAGATCCCTCGCGGGTGGCTTCGACGAACAACGCGAGAACCAGCGCGGTCGAGCCCGAGACCGACACCGCACTGCCGCGCCGCAACCCACCTGGCACCAGCTCGGCCAGCGCCGGCGCCAAGGGCAGAGAGCCGGTTGATGCCGACCGTCCAGGCTCGGCTCGCCTAGCTGAGCGGCCGTGCGGACGCCAGGGATCGCCGCGAGCCCTGCGACTGCCTTCGGTACCACCACCACGCACCTCCAGCACCACGAACACGCACCGGAGACGCCCGCGTGGGAAGCCACGAGCAAACCCGAATTCATCGAACACTTGTTCGGATACTGCGGGGTAGCGCAGACGCTGTCAAGTCGACACGGTCGAGTCACCCCTCCACGATCGGGCCTGTGACACAGAGCAAGCGAGCCAGCCCAGAGAGCGCAGGGTGCGCGCCCGGGTCTCGACACGCTCAGCGGCAGCCGGCAGTGACCCGATAAGCGGCAATTCTGATTCGCAGGCCGCGCAGATGGACCAAGTCGATGACGAAAGCCGAGGCAGGCCGATAGCCCGCGGCCGCCCCCTCGGCCCGGCAAGGCCCGCCCAGATAAACGATCTCGTCTTCCGCGTCATACCGCGGCTCCAACCAGACCGCAGCCTCCCCAGCCCCGACGTCCCGTCGACGCGCCCGGGCCAGCCAGTAGATCGGCTGCTTCATCAGCTCGCCCAGCACCTTTTCGAAAGCCGGGAGGTCGCCCACGGCCATCGCCAGCCCGTGACCGCTCCACACCCGCGGCGCCCAGTAGCCGCCGACGGAGGCGTGCGTGAAGCTCGCAGTGTCGCCGGACGCGGTCATCGTCCAGTCGGCCACCGTGATGGTGATGGACATGAGGGCTCCTTGCGGTCGCGGCCCCAGGTTCGACACACCGTAGTGGATCACGCCCATCCGGTGACACCGCTGATGGCACGTGGATGGTGCGCCACCCGGCGAGTACCCGCCACCGACCGAGGTCGGCGGCGGGTGCAGGTCGTCAGCCTAAGCGTTGTTCACTCGGTATTTACCCAAGGATCACCAATAGACACTGCTCGTGCGAGGCTGGAGGCATGATCGATCAACTGCCCGAAAGGCCGGTACCGCGATCTGTGGCCGAACTGGCCACAGATCCCGCGTGGACAGTCACCCGCACCGGGACGAGCGGTCACTGGCTCACCGCGGAGCGGGTTGTCGAGCAGAACGGGCGCCGCCGACTTGTCGGGCTCACGCCGATCTCGCCGGACACTGTTGCCGTCATGCTGTGGTCTGACGGCGAGGTCGTCGAGCACGTGCGCGGCAGCGAAGCCGAAGCCTGCACGACCGCACACCGCTGGGTCGCGAAGCTTCTGGCCGAACAGCTGTGAGCAGGGGCTGGCCGTGCCGGGCACAACCTTGACCTCGGCTCAATCAGATCTTGTAGAAGTCCGTGTAGTGGTTGGGCGAGAACCACACCACGCCGGTGGTCAGGTCGACGATGATCCGGTAGGCGTCCCGGGCCGCGCCGCACGTGCGCGGGTAGACGTCGAACTCGCGGAAAGAGTGGCCGGCCGGCAGTTCGCCTTCGCGGTTGGAGTAGGTGCCGCCCGCGTAGTTGCACTTGCCGCCGGGCCAGTCGTACCAGCCTCGGGTGCCGGGGTAGCCCTTGCTCTGCCAGGTCGTGTTGGCCGAGCGGGCATCCGTGCAGCGGGTCTGTGTGCAGGAGCTGTAGACGGTGGCGTCGGCGACCGTGGTGTTGACACCGAGCGTGGCCGCCACCGCGGTGACGGTCACGGCCAGCCGCTGCGCAGTCCGGGAAAGCAGAGAAGCGGGCACGGAACCTCCTCGTCACGTACGGGCACCGGAATGGTCGCTGCCACACTTCGCCGGGAGGCGACCGGGAACGGGCCGATCCGGTGAACTTCCGGCGACGGGACGTTGCTACATGCCGAAAACTCCGTCTGCCACGAGGTTCTGCCCGTTCCAGAGCCAGCGCGGTATTCCGGTGCATCACACGGGAGCGGGACCGCACAGCGGTTGCCAACCCGACTTGCCCACGATCGCCGCCACGATCAGACCTGGCAAGCTGATGGCTGGCACGTTGCCGGGACGGATTTCGGTATCGCCTCAACAGAATCGCCACTCACGTTCCGCGAGCTAATCCTCGACGCCTGGAATGTAGGTAACCCGCCGGTCAAGCATGCGCACCGGAAAGTCCTTCGTCGCAGTTCTCTCGTGGCTATCCATGTACCAAACCGGGCGGAATCCCCACGCGATTGCCACATCGCGCTTGAGGACCACCGCCCACGGCTCGTAAGGGCCTCGGCCAGTCACTCCAGTGCTGAACAACGCTGCCAGGCCGGCGCCGGATGCCTCGGACGCGCACACCACGGGACCCACTGTGCCGATGGTTTTGAAATCCTGAGTATAGCTGCAAGTCAATATCTTGGCCAGCCAACCCTCTGGGCTTACCGGGACATTAAGGGGCGGCGAGTAGACCCCGCGCGGCCGTCCGGTGAAGTGCACCAGATACGGAGGGAGGTCAGGGTGTTGGCCTACCCCGAACTGCTGAACCACGGGCGCCCACTCCTCACGTCGTCCGCGACCGGCGAGCGCATCCCCACCTGCGACATAGATCGCGTCGGGCCGGTCCGAAGGTTTCCACACCCACCATTACGATCCGGCCGCGCTCGACCAGGCCGGCAGCTAGCGAGTTCCTCAGCGACGTAACACTTGCGAGGGCTCCATCGTCTGTCCACACATGAGCGGATTGGCTTCTCCTGCCTCCGAGCAGCTCACGCTCGGCCCGGGAGAGGGTTTTCGGTTCGCCGTGGGGTCGGCGGACGGACCGAGGTCGACGGCGTGGAAAAGTCCTTTCGGCGAAGACGCGTTCCGACGTCTACCTGGTGTCGCTGCCGACGGCGCACACCATGAAGGTCAGCTTCTACGAGTCCGGGCAGTGGCAACACTCCTATCTGTCGAACGTCGCCATGCAGTACGTCGACACCAACGCCGACCGGCACGTCGACCATTGGGATCAACCGCCACCGTTCGTCGAGGGCATGCGCCGCGGATACTGCGTGAGCGTGCCGCACACCGAGTTGCGCTGCACAGCCGACGACGGCGACGCGCAGGTGCGGTGGATCCCCGACCCCGGCGCGGGTTTCTGGGTGCACATCCACGTCTTCTTCCAGGCTCCAGAGCTCACGGCCGCGGTGGCGTGGAACGAGAGCCTGCTCGTCGGCGAGTTGCGGCTGCACGACGGTGGCAAGGCAATCGTGGTTGCGGGTCAAGCCCGATCCGGCGCACGCAATCCTGCTGGCCCAGTACCGGGACATGGTCCTGCAGAACCTCCGGGAGCAGGGTTTCGCCGATCGGTTCCCCACCCCTGTGGCGTTGATGTACGGGTGCGACGACGTCGGGACCCGAACCGTGACCGAGCTGGCCCTCACCCCGCCGCCGGTCGGCTTCACCCCGATCTGCTCGGCGCGGTACCACGCGCTGGACGGCGTCGGCATCCAGTTCCGGCAGGCTCGCGAACCCTAGACGAGCCGGATCACGATGCCGGTGAGTCCGCTGAGGACGCTCGCCGCTCCGGCCCGGACGGCCGCCGCCGCGCGAGACGGAGTGAAGGATGCCGGGTCGTAGCCCGTGGACATGCCCAGCCCCTCGCCGCGGAACGAGGCCCCGGGCCAGTTGGCAGCGGTGACGTTCGCCGTCGGCTCGGCCAGCTCGGCGCCCAGCACGAGGAACTGGCGGTCGAGGTGGTTGGCCGTGACCAGGGCCAGCGGGTCCACCAGGTCCTTGCCGGCGGTGATGATCAGGTCCGGCGCCAGTTTCACGGCCTCGCCGATGCTCTCGGTGTACCGGCCGGGATCGGCGGCGGTGACGGTCTTGAGGCTGACGCCCTCCTGTCCGGCCCAGTCGGTCACCGCGGCCGCGAGCGTCCGGGTCGGCCGGTCGACGCCCGCGGTCAGCAGCACCACCCGGTAGCCCGGCGACGGCCGGACGCCGTCCCAGGAGCCGGGGCTCGGTGTGATCGTCGCTTCCGGGGTCGGCGACGACGTGGTGAACCCGGGCGCGAGCGCCCCGACCGCGCTGGGGGCCGGATGCGGCGCGGACCAGTCGTCGGCGGAGCCGCACCCGACCGCCAGGACGGCGATCGCGGCCAGGGTGCCGGCGATACGAGTGCGCAAGCTGATCGTCCTTTCGGGAAACAAGCCGGTCCCTTCCTACCCGACGAACGGCGTCGCACGGCGTCCGTCGCCATCCGGTCGCCCGGTATTCGCCTGAGGTCCGCGAACCGTTCGCCTTCCGCCAGCAGTCTGCGGGACGACCGGAAAGAGGAATCCATGCGCCGCCGTCTCGTCCGAAGCTTCGTCGTTGCCGTGTTCGCGGGGGTGGCCGTGCTGCTGGGCGCGTTCCCCGCGCAGGCGCACGGCTTTTCGTCGACCGTCTACGCCGACCTCACCTCGCCCGGACGAGGTCACGTCCGGGCCGCGCTGGGCCTCGAGTACGACCTGCTCGTCGTCTCGGCCGCCGACGCCGAGCACGACGACCCGCTGTTCCGGCAGGGCACCGCGGCGTTCGAGAACCGGGACACGGCGGCGCAGGGAGCCGCGCTCAGCGCCCACGCCGCCTCGATCGGCAAGTACGTCACCGAACGCTTCCGTGTCACCGCCGACGGCCAAGGCTGCACCCCGCGGCAAGACGGCGGCTTCACGATCGAGCAACGCGACGGCGTGCCGTACGCGCGGATGGTGCTGGACTTCCAGTGCCCGGACGCCGAGGCGCACGAGGTGACCGGCACGCTGTTCCCCGACTCCGAGCAGTACGTCCGCGACACCAAGACGATCGTCACCTACGCCCTCGACCTGACCTCCGGCAGTGCCGCGCTCGACGCCCACCAGCCGTCGGTCTCCACGCACCAGACCTGGACGGCCCGGTTCGGGGAGTTCTTCCGGCTCGGCGCGGAACACCTGCTCACCGGGCTCGACCACATCCTGTTCCTGCTCGCGCTCATCGCGGGCTCGCGCCGGCTGCGCGAGATCGTGCTCGCCGCGACGACGTTCACCCTCGCCCACTCGGTGACCTTCGTCCTCGCCGCGCTCGGCCTCGTGCACGTCCCGGCCGAGATCATCGAACCGCTGATCGCGCTGTCGATCGCGGTCGTCGCCGCCTGGCCACTGTGGCGGCTCTGGCGCCGTCCGGAGGCCGGTGAGCTCGCCGGGAACAGCCACTTCAGCCTGGACCGCACCGGCTGGATCCGCCTCGGCGTGGTGTTCTGCTTCGGTCTCGCCCACGGCCTCGGGTTCGCGTCGGCGCTGGGCATCGACGCCGCGTGGTCGTGGACGCTGCTGTGGTCGCTGCTCGTGTTCAACCTCGGCATCGAAGTCGTGCAGCTGGCGGTCATCGCGCTGGTCTTCCCCCTGCTCGCCCTTCTCCGGCGCCGCTCTCCGGCCGCGCCGCGCTGGACGACCGGCGCGATCGCGGCCGCCGTGTCCGTCGTCGGGCTGACCTGGTTCGTGCAGCGGGTGGCCGGCGGGTGAGTTCTTCCGGCGTACGCCACCGGCCGTCCCGCCGTCGTTCACCTGGCCCACATGAGCGCCGTCAACGCTCTCACCGCCTCATTTCCGATTCCCTGACCGAAACGGACAAAACTTGATGAAGTTCCTGAGAACGATCGCGGCGGGCGCCCTGGGCGTCGCCGTGGCGTTCGGCACCGGCCCGGTCACCGCGGCCGCCGCCGACACACCCGTGACCCTGTCCGGCATCGTGCTCGGCGTCGGCGCCAACGAGTCCCAGCGCGTCCTGAGCTGGTACTCCTCGGCCAACGCCACCGAGGTCGTGCAGGTCGCGCCGACCGACCGCGTCAAGCACGGCCAGTTCCCGAAGAACGCCCAGACCTTCCCGGCCACCGTCACCGCGAACAGCGTCAACGGCGGCTTCAACGCCCACGCCACCCTCGACGGCCTCCGCCAGCACACCGCCTACTCCTACCGGGTCGGCTCCGGCGGCAGCTGGTCGCCGGTCTACACCTTCAAGACCCAGGACTTCCGCGGCGACTTCGACTTCCTGTTCTTCGGCGACCCGCAGATCGGCTCCTCGGGCAACGCCGCCAAGGACGGTGCCGGCTGGGCCGACACCCTCAACGTCGCCCTCGGCGCCAACCCGAACGCCGAACTGCTCGTCTCCGGCGGCGACCAGGTCGAATCCGCGAACACCGAGACGCAGTGGGACGCCTTCCTGGCGCCCGACAAGCTGCGCCAGTACCCGTGGGCCGCCACCATCGGCAACCACGACGTCGGAGGCAAGGCCTACGAGCAGCACTTCTGGACGCCGAACACCGACCGCTCGTCGGCGTTCTACAACGGTGACCCGAACGTCCGCTCGGGCGGCGACTACTGGTACATGTACAAGGGCGTGCTGTTCATCGACCTCAACAGCAACGCCTATGCCACCGGCGCCGACGAGGCCCACATCGGCTACGTCACCGACGTCGTCAAGAAGGAAGGCCGTAAGGCGAAGTACACCGTACTGGTCTACCACCACTCGATCTACTCGCCGGCCGACCACGCCAACGACGCCGACAACCAGAAGCGCCGCCAGGACTTCCCGACCGCGTTCTCGAACCTCGGCGTCGACCTGGTCCTGCAGGGCCACGACCACAGCTACTCCCGCAGTTACGTGATCAAGAACGGCAAGAAGGCCAACCCGGCCGAGCAGCCCGGCGCCACCCAGGTCTCCCAGGGCCCCGGCGGGGTCATCTACGTGACGGCGAACTCCGCGTCCGGCTCGAAGTACTACGACCTGACCGACCCGGACCCCACCAAGGACCCCAACTACGGTCCCGACCCGCTGAACCCGGACAACCACTGGGCCAACTCGGTCGAGAACCAGGAGCACGTCCGCACCTACGTCAAGGTCGGGGTGCGCGACGACAAGCTCGTCGTCCAGAACCTCCGCAGTGGCACCTGCGCCGCGCCGAACGCGGCGGTCGAGCTGGGCAAGGTCTCCTGGTGCGGGCCGGACAGCGGGGCCACGCCGGCGCAGCCGGTCGGCTCCACCGTGGACAAGGTGGTCATCCACTCCTACCGCGGCCACGGCGGCGGCGGGTCGCCCGAGCCGGGCAAGCCGTGCTGGCTCGAGCAGCCGGCCACCGGCCCCGGGCGCACCATCACCGCGCTGAACTGATCCGCCTGCGGTCCGCGGGGTGGGCTCACCCGCCCCGCGGACCCTTCCCGACTTGGACTCCCCATGCACCCGATCGCCCGCGCCGTCGTGAGCCTGCTGGCCGCGGCCGCCTTCGCCGGAATCACCGCCGGACCCGCCGCCGCCCAAGACGAGGCACCGTGGACGGTCGCGACGGCGGCCAACGACCTCGGCACCGACCGCGACAACTACAGCTACACCGCCGCAGCGGGTGAACGCATCGACGACGGCCTCGTGATCACCAACCACGGCACGATCCCGCTCGAGCTGGCCGTCTACGGCGCGGACGCCTTCACCACCGGCGCCGGGCAGCTCGACCTGCTCGCCAAAGGAAAGCCGCCGACCGGCGTCGGCGCGTGGGTCCACCCGAACCGCGACCGCGTCGCCGTCCAACCCGGACAGACGACCGAAGTCCCGTTCACCGTCGCCATCCCGGTCGGCGCCCCGTCCGGTGACCACGTGGGCGGCATCCTGACCTCGATGACCCAGGGCGACGTCGAACGCCGCGTGGGCATCCGGATCCGGGTGCGCGTCGGCGGCGACCTGCGACCGAGCCTGTCGGTCGACACCGCGGACCTGGGCTACTCGGGAACCGCGAACCCGTTCGGAGCGGGTGACGCCACCCTGACCTACACGATCCACAACACCGGCAACGCCGTCCTCGCGGCACGACAGTCCGCATCCGTCACCGGGCCGTTCGGGAGCTGGGCCGTTCCGGCCGGCGCCGTTCCCGACTCGCCTCAGCTGCTGCCCGGTGAAACCTGGAAGGTCTCCGTACCGGTCCACGGGGTCACGCCCGCGGTGTATCTGGCCGCGACGGTCACATTGGTGCCCCTGCTCACCGACGCGGCGGGCTCGACGTCTCCCCTGCCCGCGGCCGACACCACGGTCCATACCTGGGCCGTCCCGTGGACGCTGGTGGTGCTTCTCGTCGCGCTCGTTGCCGTCGTCGTCGGCCTCTTACGTCGCCGGCGAACCAAGCAACGGGAAGACGAGCACCTGCCCGAGAGGGACGAGGTCGCGGTCTGACCGGCCCCAGGAACTACACGTCGAAGTGCGGACCCATGATCACCGTCCGCTCTCGTGGAAATGCGAGCACTCCGCGGCGTCGGCCGATCTTCACCTGGTACGGAACGTAACGGGTGTTCAGGCCTGATCGAGCCGGGGGAAGGTGACCTCGTGCAGGATCAGCAGCACCGCCGCGGCGATCGGGATCGCGACGAGCGCGCCGATCACCCCGAGCAGGACGCCGCCGAGCAGGACCGCGACCACGGTGACCAGCGCGGGGACCTTGACGACCTTCCCGATGATCCGCGGGACCAGCAGGTAGTCCTCGAGCAGCCGGTAGACGAGGAAGAACCCGACGGTGGCCAACGCGACCGGCCAGGACACCGTCAGCGCCACCAGGGAGACGGTGATGCCGGCGATGGCCGTGCCGAGCACCGGGATCAGGTCGAGGAAGGCGACGAGGATCGCCAGCAGCAGCGCGTACGGTACCCCGAAGATCAGCAGCCAGCCGTACGTCACCGACCCGGCGATCAGGGAGATCAGCGCGTTGCCCAGCACGTAGCCGCCGACCTTGGCGAAGATCTCGTCGCCGATCAGGATCACCCGCGGCCGGCGCGAGTGGGGCACCAGCCGGTAGAAGCCCCGGCGGATGCGCGGCAGGTCCGCCAGGAAGTAGATCGTCAGCACGATCACGATCAGCAGGTCCCCCAGCGTCCCGAGCACGGCCTTGCCGGCCGACAACGCGGTGTCGAGCACCCCCGACCCGCCGCTGAGCAGCTGCTGCAGGTGCTGCTGCAGGCCGAAGCGGTCGTTGAGCTGCCCCAGCGGGGAACTGTGGTCCTGCAGCGTCTGCAGGTAGCGGGGCGCTTGGTGCGCGAACGCCGTCGCCTGCTCGACGACCACCGGGATCGCCAGGGCGAGGAACCCGCCGACGACGACCAGCAGGCCGAGCAGCACGGCCAGCACCGCGGCCCACCGCGGGAGGCGGTGGGTCACCAGCCACGACACCGCGGGTTCCAGGCCGATCGCCAGGAACAGCGCCAGCCCGATCAGCACGAGGGTGTCCTGCGCGGTCACGATCGCCTGGGCGAGCACGTAGGCCACGCCCACCCCGGCGGCCCCGAGCAGGCCGACGAAGAACGGCGACTTCCGGTCGAGGCGGCGGCCGGGTTCGCCCAGCGGCTGGGCCGGGGTGCTCAGCTGCGCGGCCTCCGCCTCCGCCTCGGCCACCGAGCCTTCGTCCTCGGTGTGGGGCTGGGCCACCAGGTCGTGGTGCCCCTCGTGCGCGGCATCCCCGCGGTCGTCGGGCTCGTCACCGGAAGACGCTGCCATGGTCGAGTCCCTCCGTACCGCCGGATGCCAACGGGCGCGAGTTCCCCCGTTCCGGTGGTTTGAAGCGGGACCGTCAAGACATCTTTCGCGACACTCAACTCCTGCTGTTGCTGAACAGGCCGGTCAGCATCTGAGTCTCACTGTCCGCGGTGCCGTCGCCCTGAGCTGGAGTCGAGGTCAGCGCGGCCCGGTCGACTTTGCCGTTGGTGGTGAGCGGGAACTGGTCCATCGCGGTGAATCGTTCCGGGACGAGATAGGGCGGCAGCTTCGTCGCGAGGTACTTGCGGAGCGTGTTCACCGGCGCTTGGGCCGGGGTGACGTAGGCGACGAGACGGCGGGTGTCGTGGCTGGTGCCGGTCGCGATGACGACGGCCCCCGTGATGTCTTGATGAGCGTGCAGGGCGGCTTCGATCTCGCCGAGTTCGACGCGGTAGCCGTTGATCTTGACCTGGAAGTCTTCCCGGCCGAGGAATTCGAGGTTGCCGTCCGGGTGGTAGCGGCCGAGGTCGCCGGTGCGGTAGAGCCGCTGCCCGGTCTCCGGGTGTGTGATGAAGGAGCTGGTGGTCTTGGCGGGGTCGCGCCAGTAGCCCATCGCGACGCCGGTGCCACCGATGTAGAGCTCGCCCGGTACCCAGTCGGGGCGTCGGCGCAGCGCGGGGTCGAGGACTTCGAAGCTCTGGTTGGCCAGGGGTGTGCCGTACGGGATGCTCGACCAGTCCGGGTCGACCGTGCCGATCGGGAAGTAGTTCGACCAGATGGACGCCTCGGTGGCGCCGCCCATCCCGATCAGCGTGATGTCCGGCGTCGACAGCCGACGCACCCGGTCGGGCAGGGTGACCGGGATCCAGTCGCCGCTCATCAGGACCAGCCGCAGCGAATCCGGTATGCGCAGCCCGCGGCCGGCGCTGTACTCGACGAGCATCTCCATCAGCGCCGGCACGCTGTTCCACACCGTGACCCTGTGTTCGGCGAGCACGTCGGTCCATTCCCACGGCGAGCGTTCCGTGCCCGGCGCGGGGATGACGATAGCGCCACCAGCGGCCAGCAGTCCGAAGACGTCGTACACGGACAGATCGAATCCCAGCGAGGACAAGGCGAAGACCCGGTCTGAAGGGCCGACGTCGAAGCGCTGGTTGATGTCGAGGATGGTGTTGACGGCGCCGCGGTGGCTGATCATCACGCCTTTGGGGAGGCCGGTGGAACCGGAGGTATAGATGATATAGGCGAGGTCGGACGGGCTTCTTTCCCACCGGATGGGTGGTTCGTCACCGGACAGGAAGCTCTCGTCGATGTCGAGGTGCGGGACGGGCAGGTTCTCGGTGACGCCGGGCTGGGTGACCGCCAGGGTGATCTCGGCGTGCGCCAGCAGGTGGTTCAGCCGCTCGGCGGGCAGGTCCGGCGACATCGGCACGTAGGTGGCCCCGGCGGCCAGGATGCCGGTGACCGCGAGGACCTGTTCCCAGCCCTTGTGCATGATCACCGCGACCATCCGGTGCGGACGGACCTGGTGCGCGAGCTGAGCGGCGCCGGCCCGGAGCTCGCGGTAGGTGAGCGTACGACGGGCATCGATGACCGCGACGGCGTCCGGCGTGCGCGACGCCTGCTGCCAGAACGGCCGATGGAGCAGTACGTCGGGGAACGCCTGAGCCGTGGCGTTGATCCTCTGCCGGACGCGGTCCTGTTCTGGCGGCAGGCATGCCCGTGCCGGTCCGGTCCAGGCGTCCTGGTGCTCGGCCAGCGTTCGTAAGAACGTCTCGTGAGCTGCGGTCATGCTGTCGACCATGCCGTCGGGGAACAGGGCGTCGGCGGTGTCCCAGATCAGCTCGAACTCGTCGACGTGATGGGTCAGCCAGGTGCCCAGGGAGAACGACACGGACGCTTTCACCTGGTCGTGGAGGTCGTGGGCGCAGTCGAGGAAGGACCGCCGCGGGTCCATGTCGACGAGGACCGGTCCGCCCGGCGAGGCGGTGAACGCGATCTGCTGGTGAGACGACCAGTCGGCCACGGTACGGGCGAACGCCGCGGCCAGCACCGCTTCGATCGGCAAGCCGTGCTCGTTTGCGCGGTCGGCCAAGGCCCGGTGAAGGGGTTCGGGCAGCTGCCGGCGACGTCGGCACATCGCCGGGTTCCGGACCGCGGCCGGATCGGTGACGAACGGCAGTTTGGCCGTCATGAGACGGTGGCTTCCTTGTCGGCCAGGGCGGCGCGGATGTCGCCCAGGGATCGCATGGTGGCCATCTCGGGGTTGCTGAACCGGACCCCGAACGCGTTCTCGATCTGCACCAGCAGCGTGACGTGCCGCATGCTGGTCCACCCCAGCACGGTCTCCCGGTCGGACTCGTCGGTGAAACTCTCCGCCGGTTCCCCGAAAACCTCGGCGAACACTTCTTCCAACGTCATGACTGGACCCCTCAGAATTGGTAGTACAGGAACGGTGACGGGCCACCGGCGAACACCAGCGCCGCCGCCAAGGCACCTCCGGTGATCAGCGCCCAGCGCAGGTTCGGCCGCCAGGTCAAGGCGATGCGGGAGGGCTTGTCGGGTGCCGCGGCCATGGTGGGGAGCCCGACGTCGTACCGGCCGAGGATCTGCTGGGTGTTGCGTGGGAAGAACAGCGCGATCGCCAGCAGGGCGATGACCCACAGCAGCGCCGGGGTGACGGTGATGGTCTGGAACAGGCGGCTGGTGCCGTAGAACTGCCCGGTCGGGGCGCCGGCCGGGCCGAGCCCGAACATCGCACGCAGGATGGTGAACGCGGTGCCGGTGTCCGGCGCCCGGAAGAAGGTCAGCGACGACACGAACGTGATCATCATGAGCAGCCAGCCCAGCACACCGGGCATGCGCTGCCCGGCTTCCCGCCAGAGCAGGTTGATCGCCATCGCCCCGCCTTGGATGGCGCCCCAGATCACGAATCCCCAGCCGGCGCCGTGCCACAGCCCGACCAGCAGGAAGGTGACGATCACGGGGAGGCAGAGCACCAGCAGGACGCGGATCGCGGTGGAGTGGCCCTTGCGCATGCTGCGCCGCATCAGGTTGGCGGCCAGCGGGGTGTAGATGAAGTCGGTGAACCAGCGGGTCATGGTCATGTGCCAGCGTCGCCAGAAGTCGATGATGCTGGTGGCTTTCAGCGGCGAGTTGAAGTTCAGCGGCAGCCGGATCCCGAGCATGTGACCGATCCCGAGCGCCATGTCGGTGTAGCCGGAGAAGTCGAAGTACAGCTGCAGGGTGTAGGCCAGCATCCCGACCCAGGCGTTGCCGACTCCGATGGTGTCGTGGCCGGAGCTGTAGGCGAACAGCGTCGTGGCGTAGGGGGCGACGCTGTCGGCGAGCACGGCCTTCTTGAACAGGCCCATCGCGAACATGGTCGCCCCGACCGCGAGCCGGGTGCTGCCGGTGCGCTGCCGCACCGGTTCGTCCAGCTGCTCCATGATTTCACCCGGTCGCACGATCGGACCCGCGGTCACGTACGGGAAGAAGGTGCCGAAGAGCGCGTACCGCAGGAAGTTCGGCCGCTTGGTCTGCCCGACGTAGGCGTCGATCAGGAAGCCGAGCTGGATGAACGTGTAGAACGACAAGCCGATCGGATAGGCCGTTGTCAGGGCCGATAGGTGGGTGCCGAACAGTGCGTTGATGTTGTCGGCCAGGAATCCGGTGTACTTGTAGGCGCCCAGCAGCAGGAGGTTGCCGACCACGCCGACCGTGAGCGCGGTGCGGCGCGCGCGGCTGCCGGGTGGGCGGGTGGTCATCCACCACGCCACCAGGAAGTTGAGGACGACCGAACCCACAAGCACGATCAGGTATCCCGGTCCCTGCAGGCCGTAGAACACCAGCGAGGCGAGCACGAGCCAGACCAGAGCCGGGCGCTGGTCAGGCAGGACGCGGGTGAGCAGGTAGTAGCCGCCGATCACGATGGGCAGGAAGGCGAGCAGGAACACGTAGGAGTTGAAGGTCAGGATCACGACTTCACCCCGGTCACCAGGTCGGGCAGGTCGGCGAACACGTCCTGCAGGCATTTCCAGGTCGGGTGGATGTGGTCGACGAAGTTGTCCAGCGTGCAGTTCGGGAAGCCCGCCGGGTCGTAGTGGTTGTAGGCGATCGCACCGTGCCGGGCCTGCAACTCGGTGGCCACATCCTCCAGGCCGTGCAGAGTCTTGGCGAACGGATAGCTCTGGATTCGCTGCCAGTAGTCGGGCCGGTACGGCGACTGCGCCACGATCACCTTCACGCCTTTACCGTGCAGCCAGTCGATCAGCTTGCCCATCAGCTCGACCTCGCCCCGGTCGATTCCGGGCTGGGTCGGGCCCACGGTCAAGATCTCCTTGTCGACAGCCTTGTCCACGAACTTGCGGGTGAACTTGGCCTTGCTGTCCTGGGACCAGTGCAGGGAACCGTCGGCGGCGATGACGTCCAGGTGCTGGGTCTCCGATTCCGAGGTCAGCGTCGGGGCGGCCTTGGCCGCGCCGAGCTGCTGCCAGCGGGTGAACACGTCGGGGAAGTAGTACTGCCCGGACCACTGCTGTACCGGTGCCCGGTCCAAGTAGGACGCCGGGCTGACGCCCAGCCGCCCGGCCATCTCGGAGTAGTCGGACTCCCAGCCCTTCCAGTCGTAAGTGGTGCGCTGCGAGATTCCCTGCACCGAGACGAACCTCAGGCTGAACAGCATCGTCTTCGGCAGCTTGCCGGCCTTGTCCAGGATGTTCGTGAGCGCCAGCATGTCTTCGACCTGGTCGTTGCTGACGTAGGCGTTGTAGACCCG
Organism: Amycolatopsis plumensis; assembly: GCF_042652605.1. NCBI lineage: Bacteria > Bacillati > Actinomycetota > Actinomycetes > Pseudonocardiales > Pseudonocardiaceae > Amycolatopsis > Amycolatopsis plumensis. The sequence continues at coordinate 1,844,873 of NZ_JBHSJY010000001.1, forward strand.
GTGGCCGCCGGGGATGATCTCCGAACGCGCCTCCTGCCACCGGCTGCCCCCGAAGATCACCACATCCGGTGCGGCCGGCATCCGCTGGATCTGCTCCTTGCGCAGCTTGCGCAGGTCGACGTTGGCGTCGTAGTTGGCGAGGTTCTTCCCGTCGGCCAAACCCTGTGCCACCTGGGCGATGGCGTCGTCGTCGTACACGTACGGGTTCGTCCGGGCATTGACGATGCCGACCGCCGCGAACGCCGCCGCGGCCAGCACCGCCACGACCACCAGGTAGACGGCATGGGTCCGGGTGACCGGGGGCGGGTGTTCCTCCCGGCCGGGCGGCGGCTCGGTCGTCGTGACCGTTGTGGACATGTAGTTCTTCCCCCTCGTCAGGCCATGGCCCGGGACAGCTGCCAGGCGGCGTCGAGGAAGCGGTCGACGTCGCGGCGGCGGTGGAACAGATGGGTGGAGACCCGCATCGCGTAGTGCGGGGCCGGCGCGCCGATCACCGGAACAATCGTGTTGCGGATGGTGATGTGGTGCTCGTCGTGCAGCCGCGCCACGAACGCGTCCGCCTTGACCTTGTCCAGCACGTCCGCGGGGCGGACGAACGGGTTGAACGCGGTCATGGCGCACAGCAGCCGGGGGTCGGACTTCGCGCTGTACAGCGCACCGATTCCCCAGCGTTCCGCGATGCCGGCCTTGAGCCGGTTGGCCAGGCCGACGGAGTAGTCCTGGATCTTCTGCCGGCCCAGCCGGTCCCAGAGGGCGCAGGCGGCGGCGAAACCGGTCAGCTGAGCGAGGCTCGGGTTGCCCACGTCCTGCAACAGCGCGGCGATGTCGTAGGACGCCGTGCTCGTGCCGGTCCGGGGTGGCAGGCCGGCATCGGGATAGTCCTGGGTGGAGCCGATCGACGGCCAGAACTCGGGCAGCGGATTGGGGTTGAACGCGGGGAGCACCTTGTTCCGCAGGTACAGCACGCCGGTGCGAGCTGGGCCGCACTGCCACTTGCCGCCCGAGCCTGCCAGGAAGTCGACACCGAGTTCCCGGTATCGGTAGGCGAACATGCCGGGCACGTGGGCACCGTCGCAGACGCTGATCAGCCCATGCCGTTGCGCGAGTTCGGCGAGCATGCGGATGGGCAGCATCGTCCCGGTGCGGAACACCGGCGCGGAGAACAGCAGGACTTTCGTACGCGGCGTGATGGCCGCCTCGAACAGCGCGACGTAGTCCTCGGCGCGCTGGTTGTCGCCGACCGGCAGCGCGACCCGCTTGGTGACGACGCCGCGGCGGTTGTGCAGGATCGCCAGGGGCGTGTTGACCGCGGGATGCTCGTGGTTGGTCGTCAGCACCTCGTCACCCGCGTTGAGCGCGAGGCCGTTCAGTACCGTGCCTACGCCTTCGGTGGTGTTGCCGGAGATCCACAGCTCGTCAGGATCGGCGCCGAACCCGGGCGCGATCTGACCGCGGAGGTCCGGGAAGGTGCCGTGGTAGTTGCTCAGCGCCTGCCGCGCCACCAGCTCCAGCTCGTCGGTCTCCGCTTTCAGCACCTCGCGTGGCGGAGACCCGACCGTGCCGACATTCATGAACAACGGGTCACGATCCAAGACGAACAAATGACGAAATGACTCACCGTCATCCTTCGACTCCGGTGCAGCCTGCGCAATTCCTGGCAGGCCGAGTCCCATTAAAGCGCCGGCAGCTCCGGCGCCGACCAGCAGTCGGCGACGATCCAAGCTCATCGGTTTCCTCCACGCATGACGATCAACGTTTGATGAGCACGGCATGCCTGATAACCCTTGCCTCGCAAGTCTTCGAGCAAGGATCGCAACCGTGGTTACCCCAGTCCTCCCGGCCGGAACGATAGCCCGGCGTAATGCCTGCTCACAAGGCTTCGGTCACCGGGTCTTTCCCACGGCGTGGATGAGGTTCGCGTGTCCCGATAACGCCGTGCCGCCCAATGGACCACGCCCGTGTCGGCCAAATGGTGTGGTTATGTTTTGCACATCACTCGTTACATCGATCAATAATGTGATCGTTGATTTTGAGCATTTCCGCTGGCCATCATCAGTGCGACTGCAGTCCCCGCAGCCATTCGGACCAGGGATCGCCATTCCCTCATCGGCTCAGGACGCCCCGGGCAGCCGGACGAGGCGGTGGGCGTGGTCGAACAGGGCGTGTTCGGCCAGACGGGCGCCGGCCAGGGCGGCGAGGGCGGTAGCGGCGAGAAGCATGTACATCACGACGATCTGGTAGCGGATCGCGGTGAGCGGGTCGACGCCGGCCAGGATCAGCCCGGTCATGGCGCCGGGCAAGCTGATGAGCCCGACAACCTTCGTCGAGTCGATCGCGGGCAGCAGTGCGGTGCGCAGCGCGGAACGCTGGTGCGGCAGGAACGCCTCGCGGGCGGACAACCCGAGGCAAAGCCGGGCCTCGATGGCCGGACGCGCCTGCTGAACGTCCTCCCGCAGCCGCCGAAGGGTGACCCCGGCGGCTTGCATCGAGCCGGAGACGATCATGCCGCCGATCGGGACCACGACGCGGGCTTCGGTGGAGATCACGCCGAGGACCAGCAGCGCGCCGAGGGTGATGACGCTGCCGACGGCGACTCCGGCAGTGGCTGCCGTACGGGCGCGGGGCCAGGCCCGCCCCGCGGTGGCCGGCAACCTGCCCCGCAATGAGGATCATGATGCTGACCCAGGCGAACGCGCCGGGCAGGCCGGCGTGGGCGAAGATCACCAGCAGCAGCGCGCCGACCGCCACCAACTGAACCCCGGCGCGCACGGACGCGATGATCAGCTCGCGGGTCAGGTGCAGCCGCTGCCGGTAGGCGACCGCCGCGGCGAGGGCGACGAGGACCAAGGAGGCGGCGACGCCACTCCAGCCCAGTCCGGCCAGTCCGGTCATCGCCCGGCCTCCAGGTATTCGAGCTCGTCGGGGCGTCCGTGGGCAACCAGGCGGCCGTGGTCCAGGACGAGCACGGAATCGGCGATGCTGCGCACCACGGCAAGGTCGTGACTGACGAGTACCACCGTCCTGCCCGCGGCGAGATGCGCGCGGGCCGCGTCGACGATCACGCCGCTGCTCACCCCGTCGAGCGCGGAGGTCGGCTCGTCGAGCAGCAACACGCCGGGCTCGACAGCCAACGCCCGCGCCAGGCAAACCCGCTGCGCCTCGCCGCCGGAGAGCTCGCTCGTGCGGCGCTGCGCGAACTCGGCAGGCAAACCGACCTGTTCCAGCAACTCCCGGACGGCGTCGTCACCGAGCTCGGGACGGCCGACGCGCAGCTCCTCGGCCACGAGCTCGGTGAGGAGAACAGGCTGTTGGACGATCAGGCCGACCCGGCGCCGCAGCGCAAGCACGTCGAGCTCGGTGAGCGGGACGTCGTCGAGCAGGATCCGGCCACTGCTGACGTCGTCCAGGCGGTTGAGCAGACGCAGGAGGGTGGACTTGCCGGCCCCGCTGGGACCGACCACCGCCGTGCACCGGCCCGCGGGCAGGCGAGCGCTGATCGTGTCAAGCAGCCGAGCCTCGCCGCGGGTCACGCTGACCTGGTCGAGGAGAAAGCCGCCACTGCCGGTCATCCGGACGCCGGGAGCGGTGCGGGCGCGGCCGGGAGGGCGAGGGTGATGGTGGTGCCGCCGGCCGGGTGGTTGGTGGCGGCGACCCGGCCGCCGTTGCGGCGGGCCAGGGCGGCGACGATGGCCAGGCCCAGACCGGTGCCACCGCTGGTGCGGGCGTCGTCGGCGCGGGTGAACCGGTCGAAGGCGTGCGGCAGGAAGCCTGGGTCGAAGCCCGGACCGTGGTCGCGGACCTCGACGGTCAATGCGCCGGTGGAGGTGGGCCGGACCGTGATCGTGATCGGCGGGCGGCCGTGCTGGACGGCGTTGTCGATCAGGTTGGCGACCGCGCGCACGAGATCGTCGGCGTCTGCGCGAACAGCCAGTTCCGGCGCGCACTCCAGGATCACCTCGTGCTCACCGAGGGCGGTGCGGTAGCGGGTAAGCAGCGCTTCCAGCGCCGGGCGCACCTCGGCGACCTCGGAGTGCCGGGCGTCGGCGTGGTCGGCGCGAGCCAGCAGCAGAAGGTCCTGGGCCAGACGGGACAGACGCCCGGTTTCTTCCAGTGCCGAACCGAGCGCTGCGGTCAGCTCTCGTTCGGTGCGCGGCCGCCGCAACGCGAGTTCCAGTTCGGTGGTCAGCAGGCTCAGCGGGGTCCGCAGCTCGTGGCTGGCGTCGGCGACGAACTGCCGCTCGCGCTGCAGGGCCGCGTGCAGCCGGTCGAGCAGATCGTTGAAGGTGGATCCCAGGCGCGAGATCTCGTCCCGGGTGGCGGGGACGGGCAACCGCCGGTCCGCCGCTTCGGCGGTGATCGTGGCGGCGCGCGCCCGCATCCGCTCCACCGGGCGCAACGCGGCGGCGGCCAGCAAGTAGGCCCCGAGCGCGGCGGCCAGCAGCACCAGCGGGAACCCGATCAGCAGTTCCTGGCGCAGATCCGCGACTGCGGCGTCCCGGTCGGAGAGGGTCACCGCGACCACCGCGATCCGGCCGCCGTCTCCGGCGGGGGCGGCGCCGATGCGCACCGGCCCGTCCAGCGTCCCGGCCGCGGCGTGATCCACCAGCAACCGACCTCCCCGGGCCGAAGCCAGCTCGGCTGAGGTCAGCAGCGACCGATCCGGGACTTCCGGGGAGGCGGCGACGAGGTGGCCGGCCGGGTCGAGCACCTGCTCGCCGGTGTCCCGGCTGACCCCGGACAGCACCGGCGTCGCCGTCGCGGCGATCGGTTGCAGGTCGCGCAGCCGGTAGGTCAGCGCCTCGGTGATCGAGGCGTCCAATGAAGACCGGGTGTGGGCCACGGTCGCGAACCCGACGCCGAGCAGCACCAGCGCCATCAGCACGGTGAACGCCGCGGTGAGCCGGATCCGGGCCGGCCAGCGCCACGGGTTCACGGCCGCGTACCGGCTCGGCCGCCGTCGGCGCGCAGCCGGTAACCGGCCCCGCGCACGGTCTCCAGCGACACCACCCCGAACGCCCGTCGATCTTCTCCCGCAGCGCGCGGATGTGGACCTCCACCACGTTGGAATGGGACTCATAGGCGAAGTCCCAGCAGTGCTCAAGCAGCAGTTCGCGAGTCAGCACCGCACCCGGCCGGCGCAGGAACATCTCCAGCAGCGCGTACTCCTTGGCCGTCAGCACGATCTCGGTCTCGCCGCGCCAGCACCGGCGGCTCGCCGGATCGGCCCGCAGATCCCCGGCGGTCGGCACCGTGGGACGCGCGAGGGGGCCGCGGCGGGTCAGGGCGCGCAGCCGGGCGAACAGCTCGTCGAGGTGGAACGGCTTGGCCAGGTAGTCGTCCGCGCCGCTGTCCAAGCCCCGGATCCGGTCACCGACGGCGGCGCGGGCGGTGAGCATCAGCACCGGCACCCACACCGCCTCGGCCCGCAATCGACGGCAGACCACGAAGCCCGTCAGCCGGGGCAGCATCACGTCCAGCACCACCGCGTCGTAGTCCCGGCTCACCGCGGCGCCGAACCCTTCGGCGCCGTCGGTCGCGACGTCGACGGCGTAGCCCTCCTCGGCCAGGCCACGGCGCAGCAGGCCGGCCATCTTCGGCTCGTCCTCGACGACCAGCACTCGCATCCGTCCTTCACCTCCGATCCGGCACCCGTCACGGGCACGGTCGCACGACTGGCGGGTGAACACCGCGGCGTCTTCATCGCGGCTTCATCTCCACCCACTACCCATAACCGTGCAACCACGGTTACACGCTAGTTGAGCAGGAGAGAGTCGTGAACCACAAGACGAAGATCGGGATCGGGGTCGCCGCGGGCGTCCTCGTGCTGTCCGGCGGGGCGATCGGCATCGCCTCCGCCGTCGGAGGCGACGGCGACGAGGTCACCGGCACGCCCGCCGACCAGGCCCGCGCCGCCGCAGTGCAGGCCGTACCCGGCGGGAAGGCCGGCGCGGTCGAGGCCGAAACCGACGAGGGCGCCGCGGCTTACGGCGTCACCGTCACCAAATCCGACGGCAGCGCGGTCGAGGTCCACCTCGACCAGGCCTTCCACGTCCTGGGCACGCAGGCCCCCGGCCAGGACCGCGACACCGACGGCGATGACGGCTGACCCCGCCCGGCAGCCCACCGCACACCCGAGGAGAGCAAGGACATGCGATTCACCCCCGCACGCGCGGCCGTGCCGCTGACCACGCTGCTGCTGGTCGTGCTCGCCGCCTGCGGCAGTCCCACGGCCGCCACCACGGCAGCCGCCCCCGGCGGCGACGCCGACAGTGCTGCCGGCCACGGGCACCACCAGCCGATCCCCACCACCGAGGCGGACTGGAAACCCGTCACCGACGCCCTGGCCCGGACCGGGAAGTTCGGCGACGGCAACACCGTCTACCGGATTCCGCTGCCCCGCGGCGATCTGCACATCACCTCCAACGGCGTCGCGATCAAACCCGGCTTGTCCCTCGGTGGCTACGCGGCTTTCGCCAAGTACCACGACGGCGTCATGCTCATGGGTGATCTGGTCGTCACCGAGGCCGAGCTGCCCAAGGTCACCGATGCCCTGCAGGCGCACGGGATCGAGCAGACCGCACTGCACAAGCACCTGCTCCAGCAGGACCCGCCGGTCTGGTGGACCCACATCCACGCCATGAGCGGCAACCCCGCCGCGCTCGCACAAGGCATCAAAGCCGCGTTGGACGCGACCTCGATCCCGCCGGCCGCCACACCGCCGGGGCAACAGCCACCGATCGACCTGGACACCGCCGGCATCGACAAGGCGTTGGGCCGCAAGGGAACCGCCGATGGCGGGATCTACAAGTTCACCATCGCCCGCGCCGAAACCATCACCGACGACGGGCACGTCCTGCCGCCCACGTTCGGTGTCACCACCGGCATCAACTTCCAGCCCGTCGGCGGCGGCCGGGCCGCGATCAACGGCGACTTCGTGATGACCGCCCCCGAGGTGCAGAAAGTCATCCAAGCCTTGCGCAAGGGCGGCATCGACCTGGTCGAGGTGCACAACCACAGCTTCACCGAGCAGCCCCGGCTGTTCTACATGCACTTCTGGGCCGTTGACGACGGCGTCACCCTCGCCAAGGCACTCCGCCCGGCGCTGGACGCCACCAACCTGCACCCCGCCGGCTGACCACGGTGGACGGTCGATCCCGTGCTACCCGACAGGCTCTTGCTCGAGAAGTGCGGGACGGCCGTCCGCGCCGGCCGGCACGGGGTAGAAGCTGTGGTGCGTGGCCGGGTCCACCGCGACCACGTGCGCGCCGTCGGCCAGGTGATCTGACCCGGCCACGCTCAACCGCCGGTCGCGCAGGTCCAGCACGGTCACCGGGCCGCTCTCCGCCGCGACGTACAGCCGATGCGCGGCCTGGTCGTAGGCCAGCACGTCCGGGTCGTCGCCGACCCGGTCGGTCCCGGTCACCTGCCCGAAGTTCAAGTCCACGGTCAGCAGGGTCGCGTTGCCGTCGCACGCCACGAACGCCAACCGGTCGGCCGGAGACAAAGCGAGACCGTGGTCATGGTCGCACCCCGGCAACGGCACCCGCCGCTCCACGGCGAGGCTCGCCGGGTCGATCACGGCGAGGTCGTTGCGCCCCTGGACATCCACCAGCATTCGGTCGCTCACCGGGTCGTAGGCGACGTTCCCGACCTCGCCACCGAGCGTCACGGTGCCGCGAACGGCCCCGGTGGCGGCGTCGATCACCGTCTCGGACCCGCCGGACTCGTTGGTCGTCCAGATCGCGCCGCGTCGCGGCTCGTAGGCCAGACCATCCGGGTACTCACCCGTCGGTGCCCGGCTGACCACCGCTCCGGTGTCCTCGTCCAGCGCGACCAGCTGGTTCGCCCCGGTCGCGGTCGCGAACACCCGGTGCAGCGCGGGAACCACCAGCACGCCATGAGCCTGAGCTACGTCCGTGATCGTGCGCACCACGCGGTGCGCACGCACGTCGACCTCGATGACCTCACCGGCGCCGAGGTGGGCAACGAAGAGCAGGCCGCGCTCGGGGTCGAGGCTCGCGTAGTCGAACCGCGAGGCATTCCCCGGCAGCGTCACCTCGCCGACCGACCGCAACGGCAGCCTACCCGTTGATGGCCGGCCGGTATCGCCGCGCGTGGTCACCAGCAGCGCCACAACCAGCGCCACCATGGCTGCACCCGCCGCCGCCAACAGCCAGCGCGACCGCGTGGACAGGCTCATCGACCCCGCCTTCCTGCCAGCTCGAAGCAACCGAGGTTACAGTGCGCAGGTGGCGTACGGATGTGCTGCTCGGAGGTGCTGCTCGTGAGGGGCAGACCGTCCGAGCCCGGTGAGTGGGTGCTGCTGTCCTACCGGATACCCCGGGAACCGTCGACTCCGCGGATCGCCGTCTGGCGCAAGCTCAAGCGTCTCGGCGTCGCCCAGCTCGGCGACGGCCTGGTCGCCCTCCCGGCCGACGCCCGCACCCGCGAGCACCTGGACTGGATCGCCGACGAGATCCTCGACGCCGGCGGCTCCGCCATGGTCTGGCTCGCCCACCCGGCCGCCGTCGGACCGGAACGCGAGGTCGTCCAGGCGATGGCCGAAGCCCGCACCGCGGAGTACACCGCGGTGCTCACCGAAGCCGAACAGGCCACGACAGCAGCCGAACCGGAACGGCTTCGGATCATGCGCAAGCTGCGCGCCGAACTCCGCCGCATCCACCGCCGCGACTACTTCCCACCGCCGCAACGCGCCGCGGCCGAGCGCGCCGTCGCCGCGCTGCACCCCGACCACGTCACCGAGGAGACCGCATGAAGTGGGCCACCCGCGCCGACATCCACATCGACCGCGCCGCCTGCGCCTGGCTGATCCGCCGCACCCTCGACGCGGACGCCGAATTCGTGTTCGTCACCGACCCCGCCGACGTGCCCGCCGATGCCACCCCGTTCGACATGCGCGGCGTCGAACTCGGCCACCACGGCGGCGACTGCAGCTTCGAAACCATCCTCCGCCGCCACGACCTCACCGACCCCATCCTGTGGCGCATCGCCGAAATCATCCACGAAGCCGACATCGACGACGAACGCTACGACGCCCCCGAAGCCCCCGGCCTCGACGTCATCCTCCGCGGCCTCTCCATGATCGGCGACGACGAACACACCCTCACCGTCACCAAGCCGATCTTCGATGGGCTCTACGAGTACTACCACCGCGCCGGACTCCTCGGCCGCGAACCCGCCTGACCGCGCTGCATCGCAGTGAACACGGTGGCGGCCACCAGCACGTACCCCGCCGTCGCGATCGCCACCACGGGGATCGGGCCGAGTCCCGCGCTCAACCTTCCCGCCACCGCGCTGCCGGCCGGGAACCCGAGCAACGAGATCGCCGCCCGGGCGCCCATGACGCTGCCGCGAACCGCGTCCGGCGTGAGGCGCTGCACCAGGGTGCGTTCGACCGCGAAGTACGGTGCCCAGCACGCACCCGCCACGGCGACCAGCACGACTGCCGGGACGAGTGCGCCGGCGATGGTCAGCAACGCGAACGGCACCGTGCCGGCCAGCACGACAGCCGGGATGCGCCATTTCGGCCGCAGCCGGGTCACGAGCGGCATGCCGAGGACCACGCCGGCCAGGCCGCCGGCGCCTGCTGCGCCCATCAACAGCCCGTAGCCGATCGGACCGGTGTGCAGGACCTCCCTGCTCAGCACCGGGTACAGGACCTCGGTCATCCCGCCGAGGAAGAGGAACCCGCACGTCGCCACCGAAGTCCAGAGCACGACCGGCAGCCGCAGGATGGCTCCGAACCCGGGACGCGTGCCGTCTGCGGGTGCCGGCTCGATGGTCGGCAACGTGAAACACAGCGCGCTCATCACGAAGAAGCTCGCCGCGTCGACGACGAGCGCGAGCGGAGCCGTGGCCACCGCGACGAGCCCGCCGGCCATCGGCGGGCCGAGCACTGCGGCTGCTTCCCAGTTGGTGGCGAGCGCTGTGTTCGCAGCGTCCAGTTCGGACTCCGAGACCAGGCGGGGTACGACAGCGCTCTCGGCGACCTCCGTCAGGGTCGAACTCACGGCAGCACAGGCCGAAAGGGCACAAAGGACCGCGACGCTGAGTCCGCCTAGCGACCACAGCACCGGAACGAGTCCGATGAGGACACCGCGGACTGCGTTGTCCCACCCGAGCAACAATCGCGGCGGCACTTGGTCGAGCAGGCGCCCGGCGACGGGCCCGGCCACGACCCGGGGCAGCCCCTGGCACAGCACGACCAGGCCCAGTTCCGCGGGACCCGCGATGTCCAGCACCAGCCAGGAGATCGCGACCACGGTGACGACGTCACCAGTGCGCGAGATCAGCATGCCGAGCCAGAACCGACGGAACGACGGATTCCCTTTCACCACAGCGAAAGCACGCACGCCGAACTCCCCCACAGTTGCCGGACGCCTTCCGGACAAAGCTTAGCAATCCGAACCCGGTTGATTAAAGCGCCGATTTTCGAGAATCGTCAGAGCGTTTTAATATGGCCGTCGCAGCCGCCTGGGAACTCGCGACCGCTCCGGGGCGTTCCCGGCATAACGGACCACCCCGAGCCGACGAGAGGATCATGGACCCGTCCCGAGATACCGGCCCCGCCGGTCACGCCCGTCCGACGCACGCACGACCGAGGGCGGTGAACCGGCGATGACGGTGCTCAACATCCTGCTCGGCGTGGCCGTCGTGCTCGCCCTCACCGCCGCGACCGGCTACTTCGTCGCCCAGGAATTCGCCTACATGGCCGTCGATCGGTCCCGGCTCCAGGCCGGCGCGGCGGCCGGGGACGCCGGCGCGAAACGAGCCCTCGACATCACCCGCCGCACCTCCTTCATGCTGTCCGGCGCCCAGCTCGGCATCACCGTCACCGGCCTGCTCGTCGGCTACGTCGCCGAGCCGCTCATCGGCGGCGGCATCGGGGATCTCCTGTCCGGGATCGGCCTGGCCCCGGCCATCGGCCTAGCCGTCGGCACGGTGATCGCACTGGGGTTCTCCACGATCGTGCAGATGGTGTTCGGCGAGCTGTTCCCGAAGAACCTCGCCATCGCCCGGCCCGAACCGCTGGCCCGCCGCCTCGCCCTGTCGACGCGGATCTACCTGCGCGCGCTGGGCTGGCTGATCACGCTGTTCGACAAGGCGTCCAACGTCCTGCTGCGGTGGCTGCGGATCGAGCCGGTGCACGACGTCGAACACGCCGCCACCGCCCGCGACCTCGAGCACATCGTCGCCGAATCGCGCGAGACCGGGCACCTTCCCGGCGAGCTGTCGACGCTGCTGGACCGTGCCCTCGACCTGCACGACCGGAACGCCGAGCACGCCATGATCCCGCGTCCCCGGGTCGCCACCGTGGCCGGCGACCTGCCGCTGAACGACGTCATCGCCAGGATGGCGACCGGGCACAGCCGCTACCCCGTCGTCGGTCAGGACGTCGACGACGTCCTCGGTGTGATCGACCTGCGGGATGTCCTGCGGCTCGACGAGCAGCAGCGGCAGGAGAAGACCGCGGCCGACCTCGCCAAGCCCGCCGTGCTCGTGCCCGCTTCGCTGCCGCTGCCGGTGGTGCTGTCGCAGTTGCGCGAGGCTGATGAGCAGCTGGCGTGCGTTGTCGACGAATACGGTGGCCTCGCTGGGGTGGTCACCGTCGAGGACATCGGGGAAGAACTGATCGGCGAGATCGGCGACGAGCACGACCTGGTCGTGGCCGAGGAACCGCACCCGTCGGCCGACGGCAGCTGGACCGTGCCGGGCGAGCTGCACATCGACGAGGTGGAGCGCCTGCTGGAGCTGGACCTGCCGCGCGGGGACTACGAGACGATCGCCGGGCTGGTCATCACCGGGCTCGGCCGGCTGCCCGACCGCGGCGACGCACTCACGGTGTCCATACCGGACGGTGACCGGCTGGTGGTGACGGTGACCGAGGTCGAGCGGCACGTGCCCGCCACCGTCCGGATCGTCCGCGAGGTCACCGCATGAGCGTCACGTCCGCTCTCGTCATCTCCCTCGGCATCGTCGGGCTCAGCGCGTTCTTCGTCGCCATCGAGTTCGCCCTCGTCGCAGCCCGCCGCTACCGGCTCGAAGAAGCCGAAGCCACCAGCGCGGCAGCGCGAGCCGCGGTCAAGAGCACCCGCGAGCTCTCTCTGCTGCTCGCCGGGTCCCAGCTCGGGATCACGCTGTGCACCCTCGCGCTGGGCGCGATCGCGAAGCCCACCGTCCACAACCTGTTGACGCCGCTGCTGCACGGCTGGGGCTTGCCGCTGGGCACCGCGGACGTGCTCGCGTTCGTCCTGGCGCTGGCCGTGGTGACGTTCGTGCATCTCGTCGTCGGCGAGATGGCGCCGAAGTCGTGGGCGATCGCGCACCCGGAACGTTCGGCGACCCTGCTCGCCCTGCCCATGCGCGGCTTCCTGTGGCTGACCCGGCCCGCGCTGGTTGTGCTCAACAACATGGCGAACTGGTGCCTGCGCAAGGTCGGCGTCGAACCGGTCGACGAGATGGCCACCGGCCGCACCCCCGAAGACCTCCGCCAGCTGGTGGACCACTCCGCCGAGGCCGGCGCCCTCGACCCCGGCCGCCAGGGCCACCTCGCGACGGCGCTCGAACTCCACACGCAGACCTTGCGCGAGGTGGCCCGGCCGATCGCCGAGGTCGTCGGTGTTCCGGCGGACGCCGACGTCGAGCGGGTCCAGGCAACGGCGCGCGACAGCGGGCACCTGCGCCTGGTCGTGTGGGACGGCACCGACGCCGTCGGCGTGGTCCACGTGCGCGACACCCTCGCCCGGCCCGCGAGCACGCCGGTGACCGAGGTCATCCGCCCGGCGCTGTTCCTCACCGCCGAAACCCCGGTCTACAGCGCGCTGAGCGCGATGCGGGAGAAGCGCGGCCACTTCGCCCTGGTCCGGGACGACGGCCGGGTGACCGGGCTGGTGACCATGCAGGACCTTCTCGAACGGGTGCTGCCAGGCGCGGGCAGGCCCAGGTGACCCGTAGCCTCGTTTTCATGAGGGGTGTCGTGTGGGCCGTGCTCTGCGTTGTCGGCATCACGAGCGGGGTGACGCCGGTCGCCGGCTGGCTGGGGTTGCTCCTGCTGGCCGCGGCCGCGGGTGGGACGAGCCGTCCGCTCCGGCGGAGGCCGCAGGAGCGGGAGAATGAACAGCTGATCCGGGTCTGAGGTCTACCGGGTGACTTTCCGCGAGCGCGGCCGGTGCGCCTGGGCGTGGTCGCCGGCTTGTCCTTCCGCGATGCCGCGGTCGACGTGGTCGGCGTGGTGCAGTGCCTGCGCGAGCAGGCCGCGGACGTGGTCGTCCGCGGCCGAGTAGTAGACGAAGGTGCCCTCACGGCGGCCCTTGACCAACCCGGCCAGCCTCAGTTTGGCCAGGTGCTGGCTGACCGCCGTCGGTGCCGCGCCGGCCAGCTCCGCCAGGCACGCCACCGACGACTCGCCCTGCAGCAGAGCCCACAGCACCTTGATGCGCGTCGGGTCCGCGAGCAGCCGGAAGGATTCGGCGGCGAGGTGGACCTGCTCTTCGGTGGGCATGTCGAAGTCCGGCAGCGCGTCGTGCATCCCGCCAGCCTACCTGCTTACCCGACTGTCTACGTACCTGCATGTGTACGCATATATGCTGCTAACGTAGGTAGTGGGGAATGTCGAAGGAAGCTGGAGTCACGCCATGGCGGAGCAGGCCCACGACCACCGTGGACACGGACACGCGCACGGCCACGGTCACGGTCACGGTCACGGCCACGGCCATGACGAGCACAGCAGGCTGAGCACGCTGTGGCACCAGCTGCGCCACCTGGTCACGCCCCACAGCCACGACAGCGCCGACCGGGTCGACACCGCTCTCGAGACGAGCAAGCGCGGCATCAGGGCGCTGACCTGGTCGTTCGCCGCGTTGTTCGTCACCGCGGTGGTCCAGCTGGCTCTGGTGCTGGTCACCGGGTCGGTCGCGTTGCTGGGCGACACAATCCACAACTTCGCCGACGCGCTCACCGCGCTCCCGCTCGGGATCGCGTTCCTGCTCGGCCGCCGGGCCGCCACCCGCCGCTACACCTACGGCCTCGGCCGTGCCGAGGACCTCGCCGGAGTGGCGGTCGTGCTGCTCATCGCGGCTTCCGCGGCGCTCGCCGGGTACGAAGCCGTGCTGCGGCTGATCAACCCGCAGCCGATCCAGCACCTGTGGGTGGTCGCGGCGGCCGGCGTGGTCGGCTTCGCCGGCAACGAACTGGTCGCGCGCTACCGGATCACGGTGGGCCGCCAGATCGGCTCGGCCGCGCTCGTGGCGGACGGTCTGCACGCCCGGACCGACGGGTTCACCTCGCTCGCCGTCGTTCTCGGCGCCATCGGCGTCGGGCTCGGTTTCCCGGCCGCGGACCCGATCATCGGCCTGGTCATCACCGTCGCAATCCTGTTCGTCCTTCGCGACGCGGCCAAGGAGGTCTTCCGGCACCTCATGGACGCCGTCGACCCGGCCACCGTCGACCTGGCCGAGCAAACCGCCCGGGCAATCCCCGGGCGTCCGCGACGTGACCGATCTGCGGATGCGCTGGATCGGGCACGCACTGCGCGCGGAGCTCGCGGTCCAGGTGGAGGGGGACCTAACTGTGACGCAGGCCCACCAGCTCACCGACGAGGTCGAAGACCGGCTGCTGCACGCGGTGCCGCGGCTCACCACCGCAGCTATCCATACCGAACCCGCCGCCGACTGACGGGTGAGACGGTCCGCCGGGCCGAACCCGGCAACGCCCGTCCCAGAACGTTTCGAACGGCGACGGCGGACCGCTGTCCCATTTCCCTTGCCAGGACCTCGATTTCCCAGCGCTCACAGGCTACCTGGCCGTTAGTGCTCTTAGAGCCTGTCTTGGATCTTGGTTAGGTGGTCCTGGCCCGCTGTTTCTGGCGGGTCAGGCGCCTGGTCATGATAGTGATCATGGAGAGGTTGATGAAGGCTGCGGAGTGCTCGGGCAGGCGTTCGTAGTCGCGGACGTTGCGGCGGGCTTGGGTGATCCAGGAAAAGGTGCGTTCGACCACCCAGCGCCGGGGCAGGATGACGAAGGTTTTCTGACCGACGATTTTCTTGACGATGTCGAGTGTCATCCGCAGGGTTTTCCTGGCCCAGTCGACGAGGTCGGCGCTGGTGTAGCCGCCGTCGGCCCACACCCATCGCACGCCGCGGTGGGCGGCGTGCAGCGCGGGCAGCAGCAACCGGGCGGCAGTGCGGTCTTGCAGGTTGGCCGCGGTGACCAGCACGACCAGCAGCAATCCTTGGGTGTCGGTGGCGATGTGGCGTTTGCGGCCGTCGATCTTCTTCCCGCCGTCATAACCCCGGCCGGCGCGGGCGACGGTCTCGGCGGCCTTGACCGACTGGGAGTCGATCACCGCCGCGCTCGGGGCGGGATTGCGTCCCGCTTTCACCCGGATCCTCTCCCGCAGCCGGTCCCGGATCCGCTCGAACACCCCGGCCTTGGACCAGCGGGTGAAGAACCCATGCACCGTCTGCCACGGCGGGAAGTCCGGCGGCAACGCCCGCCATTTGATGCCGTTGTCGGTGACATAACGCAAGGCGTCGACGATCGCGCGGCGGGGATGTTTCTCCGGACGGCCACCTGCCGCGGTCTCGCACGCGGGCGTGGGCAGCAGCGACTCCAGCAGCGCCCACTCGGCATCGCTGGTGTCGGAGGGGTAGCGACGCGGACGACAGCCCGCTGACGTGGCCTTACCGGCGGCAGGGTACAAAGAAGACCGGGCCTCTGCTGGTCGTGATCATGATGTGGTGTCAAGATCATTAGCAGAGGCCCGACCCATACCCACAGACGGCATCAAAAACAGGCTCTTAGCACCGGCTGAACAAGCGATACCGACTTTCGTAGTATGACCAGCGAATCAGATGAACAGGCGCTCCACTGAGCCGTCGCCCGGAGCGCTCGGCGGTCAGGCGCGCGGGCGGGTCTTGCGACCGGTCACCTTGTTGTAGATGACCAGCACAATGACCGCACCGATGATCGATCCGATCCACCCGGCCGGCTGGAAGCCACGGATGCCCACGGTGAGCAGACCGAACAGAAGACCGCCCACGACCGAGCCGACGACACCCAGCACGATCGTCCGCAGCAGGCCGATGTCGTCCTTGCCCGGCACCAGGGCTCGCGCGATGAAACCGGCGATCAGGCCGAACAAAATCCAACCCAGGATGGTCCAGAGCATAGCTTCCCCTTGTGGTCGATCGTGCGGACAGGCTTACGATACGGAGAACCGTGCGCGGACGCTGAATGGCAGTGATCAGTGAACGGCAACTCGATGCTCTCCCTGCTCAGCCTCCGTCACCGAGGCATCGTTCACCGCTCGACGGCCGGCCCGTTCGCGGGGAGGCCACCTGGGCGCCGGAGGTCGGGTTCGAGGTAGATGACGCGGGCGATCGGCACCGCTGCCCGGACACGACGTTCGGCGGCGTCGATGGCGTCAGCGACGTCCGCGCCGGTGGCCGCCGCAGGTACCGCGATCTTGGCGGCGACGAGCAGCTCCTCGGGCCCCAGGTGCATGGTCCGCAGGTGGATGACGGAATCCACCCCGTCGCCGGGCAGCGCGGTTTCAATCGCGGTGCGGTGTTCGCGGCTCGCGCTTTCGCCGATGAGCAAGGACTTCATCTCCACGGCGAGGACAGCGGCGATCGCGACGAGCAGCAGGCCGATCATCGCGGTCCCGGCGGCGTCCCAGCGACCCTCACCGGTGATCAGCGTCATCGAGACACCGAGCAGCGCGAACACGAGACCGAGCAGCGCGCCCATATCCTCGAGCAGGATGACCGGCAGTTCCGGGGCTTTCGCGGTGCGGATGAACCACGCCCAGGACCGTTGCCCGCGGAGCCGGCTGGACTCGCGCATGGCGGTGCGCAGCGCGTAGCCCTCCATGGTCATGGCGACCAGCAGGACCGCGATCGGGACCCACTGCCAGGTCTCGATCGGATGAGGATCGGCCCACTTGTGCCACGCCTCGTAGAGAGCGAACAGGCCACCGAGGGTGAACAGCACGATCGAGACGATGAACCCATACACGTAACGCTCGCGTCCGTAGCCGAACGGATGCTCCGGGGTCGCTGCCCGCTTCGCGCGTTTGCCGCCCAGCAGCAGCAACGCCTGATTGCTGGTGTCGGCCAGCGAATGCACGGACTCCGCAAGCATCGATGACGACGCGGTCAGCAGAAATGCAATGAACTTGGTCACGGCAATGCCCAGATTGGCGAGCAGCGCGGTGATAACCGCCCGGGTGCTTCCTTCAGTAGCCACCGGTGAACCCTAATGACGCCACGGCAGCGCCGCGCCGGCACGCCGCTCAGGTGCCGGCCTCCTGGTCCGCGCCCACGAGCCCGGCGACACGGTGCGACCAGCGGTGTCCAGGCCGTGAGAACTTTGGGTATTTTGTCCGGAACCATGCGCCCCACAGCTGCGTTGCCATGGACGTGGACGACGATCTTGACCTGCCCGCCGCTCCGGCCCTGCGGGTGATGATCGGCACCTATACCCGGCTTCTTCGGTGATGTGCCGCAGCCAGCGGCTCACCGGCCTTTCCGTGTCCACACGTGGCCACGTTCGGTAGTCAAGCAGTTACAACTCATAGGAGAAGAACCTCGGATGGTGTTCAAGAAGATGCTGCAGAAGATCGGCGTCGGCGGCGTCTCGGTCGACGCGGTGCTGACCGACCCGCGATGCCGGCCTGGTGCTTCTCTGATCGGGGAGGTACGGCTGGCCGGCGGTGAGGCCGATGCCGAGATCGAGCACATCGCGCTGTCGCTGGCCACTCAGGTCCACAACGGCCGGGGCGGCCGGTCGCAGACGGAGTTCCACCGGGTCGTCGTCGCGGGCGCGACCCGGTTGACCGCGAAGGAACAGCGCACCATCCCCTTCACCATCCCGCTCCCCTGGGAGGCGCCGGTGACCGAGGTGTCCGGACAGCGTCTGCCCGGCATGGAACTGGGGCTGCGGACCGAGGTGTCGATCGCCAAAGCGGTCGACAAGGGCGACCTGGACCCGGTGATCGTCGAACCGCTGCCCTCGCAGGATGCCGTGCTGGAGGGCTTCGGACAGCTCGGCTTCACCTTCAAGTCCGCCACGGTACAGCAGGGGCAGGCCTACGGCGTGCGGCAGGAACTGCCGTTCTTCCAGCAGCTCGACTTCTACTCCCCGAGCCAGTTCGCCGGCCGGGTCCAGGTGGTCACCCTGACGCTGGTCACCACTCCCGCCGACGTGACGGTGCTGCTGGACGCCGACCGGCACATAAGCGCGTTCGGCGCCGGCGGCCAGGGACGGTTCCAGGCCGGGCACGAGGAATCGACGGAACAGGACTGGGCCGCCCGCATCCACGACTGGCTCGCCCAGGTCGTGGAGACCCGGCAGGCCCAGATGGTGCACTCCGGCTATGGCCACCCGGGCTATGGCCAGCCCGGTTATGGGGACCACGGGTACGGGCAGCGTGAACGGCGCGGGCCCGGTATGGGGGCCGTGGTGGCCGGGGTCGCCGGCGGTGTCGTGGGCGGCATGCTGCTGGGCGAGATGCTCGATGGCGACGACGAAGACGGCGGGGACGAAGGCTGACCAGCCGGAACCACCGGACGGGGTGAGACCGGAACCTGGTCTCACCCGTCTGTCGTGCGGCGGGACGGCGCGAACATCGACAGCGCCGACCCCCGCACCCGCATCGTGTTCTCCGACGACAAAGGGATCGCGAGGCCGGGCGGAACCGCCGGCGACGCGGCGACGGTCGATCTCTGCCATGGTGGAGACGACGAGGATGGATGGGGAGGACGGATGCATCGCGCGGCATGGATCGCTCTCGGTGTGGTGGTGCTCGTGCTCGCCGGGTGCGGAACCGACGCGGGAGGGCCGGCCGCAACCCCGACGACGGCCCCGAGGGCCAGCGCGCCGGTCTCGACGCCCGCCGGAAACCAGAGTCAAGACCCTGCTCGGTTCGCCGCGCAGGTCCGGGCACGTGCCGCGGAAGCGGGAGTGTCGCCGAGGCTGCTGATGGCGATCCTCTACAACGAGTCGTACAAGCCGCACGACCCCGAGCTGGAGCGTGAATGGCAGAAACTCAAGCCGGACGCTGCTTTCGGGGTCGCGAACATGCATCGGGCCACGTTCGATCAGACCAAGCGAAGACGTGGGTTCACCGCCCGCTCGTGGCAGGAACTCCCGGATGACCCGGACCTGGCGATCCAGGCTGCGGCCTGGTATCTCCACGACCTCGCCGCCCAGCTCCCGGCGAAGCGGTCGAGCGACCTCGGCACCGAGGAACTGCTCGCCCTCGGCTACAACGCCGGCCCGGGCAACATGAAAGCGTTCGCCCGCGGCACCCGACCCGGAACCCAGGCACAGTCCTATCTGGACACCCTGCGCGGCAACTGGGCCAAGGCTGACGCGGCGCTGGGCCACCCGTGACTGCTCGATGGCCTCCCGCCCACGAGCTACTCGGCCACCGTGACAGGCCAGCAGGCCGGGTGATTGTGGGGCCCAGCCGCGCTCCGGAGAGCCTGAACGACGTCCACCGAGTGATCTCCCAGGCTCGTTCCGCGACCGGGCCAGCCGGGATGTTCAGCAAGCGCGGGAAGTTGGCGGTGCCAGCTGGGACACTCGTCCTACGGATTGTCGGGGCGGAGGATTCACCGTGGACTCAAGTGGTCACCGCGAACCCGATCTTGATCAGGCTTGGTATGTCACATCGGCTAAGCCGGGCTCAGGTCCGCCGGTGGGCGATCTGTTTCGTTGGCAACAAGAAGAGGCAAAGATTCCTCCCTGTGGCTCGAATGATCTCGCCGTGTCGGTCCGGTGGTCCCGGGCTCCGGGTGGTGGGTTGCGGGGAGAGATCGTCGCGGAGAACGTCAGCGGACACGCGTGCCGGTTGGGTAGGAAGCCGACACTGCAGCCATGGGGGCTGGACGGCCAGCCGTTGGGGGTGGACCAGTGGACGACGCTGGAGTTGCGCATGCCGCCCTTCGTGATCTTGGCGCCGGGCCGGCGGGCGTCGGCGCCGATCAGCTGGTCGGGTTGGGGCGGCCGAGCCGCCTCTGGACGAATCACGGTGTCCTGGGAGGGTGGCTCGGCGACGGTCGACGCTGACGGACCGGCGCAGCCCGACCTACCGGAACGAGGGGAAACGGGCAGCCTTTCGTCGAGCTGGTTCACCCTGCTCAGCTAGGTGCTCTGTGATCGGCGCACAGGTCAGAGACTTGGGCTTCGGCCAATTCGGCGGGCCGTGCCGTGCGTCCACCGAGCATCCGACCCGTCAGACCCGACGAAAGTCGTGTTCCGGCTTACGCCCGTGGGTTTCCTCGCCTCGGGCGGTTAGCCTCGATCTGCGGGCAAGGGACGGCCTGTGGGATTTACCGGATGCAGGGCGACGGTCCGGCGCCGTGCTGATGGGTCACATCGGCACCGGACCGTCGATCAGCCGGCCGGGTGCGACTGCGGGTCGGCGAACCAGCGGCTCTTGAACTCCTTCAGCGCGGCGATGTCGAGCCGGTCGCACGTCAGCGTCGTACGAGCGTTGATCGCTTTGATCTTCTCCTTCTGCTGCGGCATGACACCGCCGATGACGCGCTGGCCGTCCGGTCCGGTGACGAACGCGCGCAGCTCGGTGAGTTCCTGCGGGGTGATCGTCGGCTGGTAGTGGACGAGGACGAAGCCGTCGCCGAGGACGTGCCCGAAGTCCGTGGCCGGGAACGCTTCGGTGGGTTCGTAGAAGTCCCTGTCGGGATGCCCGCCTTCGCCGCCGGGGTAGGTTTCGGTGCGCGGCCGGACCAAGCAGCTGCCGATCGCATCGGCCGGGGCCGCGGTCACCGCGACGACGCTCAGCACGACCGCGGCCACCAGGCCGGCGGCGATGAGGCCGCCGTGCGCGGCCTTGTGAGCGCGCGACCAGGTGATCACCCGGGCGGCGAGCTTGCCGAGGACAATCATGACCGCGATCGCCAGCAGCTGCCCGATCTCGACGCCGACGTTGAACGCGATCACCCGGCCGAACAGACCGTCCTCCGGCAAGCCGAGGTCCTGCAGCCGGGTCGACAGGCCAAGGCCGTGCACAAGCCCGAAGGCGAACACGCCGAGGCCGAACCAGCGCCACTGGGTGGGCCGGCCGAACCAGCCGACCACGCCGACGAACACGAGGCTCAGCGCGATGACGATGTCCACGACCGTGGCGTCGACGCGCCAGCCCGCGAGCGTTCCGGCGATCAGAGTCGTGCTGTGGCCGAGCACGAACACCGAAATCAACTTCGCCGCACGGCGGAGTTCACCCGCGAGCAGCACGATGCCGGCGATGAACAGCAGGTGGTCCCAGCCCAGCAGCATGTGCTCGATGCCGACCGGGATGAACTCGAGGGTGCTCTTGTCGGCGGCGGATCCGGAGATCCCGTGCGCCGACGCGGCCGGGGCGAACACGACCGCGAAGACGAGCACAACGATCCCGGCGGCCAGCCGGGTCACAACACGCGAGGCGAACACGGTCACTCTCCGCTCGGCGTCGAGGGACCGCGGCGGCGGGCCAGGATCACCCCGGCGAGCACGGCGACGACCACGACGGCGATGAGAATCCAAACCCAGGCGGGCAGGCCGCCTCCGGAGTCGCTTTGCGCCTGCGGCGTCGGGGTGGCGCTCGTGGGCGGTGCGGTGCTGCTGGGTGCGGCAGCCGAGGAGGACGTCGTCGGGGCCGCGGTCGTGCTGGGCGCGACGGCGGCGGTGAGAGTGAAGTTCACGGTGCCTGAGACCGGGTCCCCATCCTCGGAGGTGACCTTGTAGGCGATGACGTACTTCCCGGCAGGCCCGGCAGGGGTGACCGGCACCGTGACGACGGCGTCGGTGACGGTCGGCGCGCCGGTTTCCCATTTGGTGCCGTCGGCGCCGGTCACGGTGATCGTGTCCGGCTTCACCGCCTCCCCGAAGGTCAACTCGATCTTCGACGGCGCGGTCGCCAGCGAAGCGCCTTCGGCCGGGTTGCTGCTCTTCAGCCCGGCGTGGGCGGAAGCCGGTGCCGCTGTGGCCAGCAGCGCCGTGACGGCGACCAGCATGGCCGCGGCGACGTGCCTGAACTTCATCCGATGGTCCCTTCGGGGTGGAACTGTCCGTGCAGTGCAGTAGTCGTCGGAAACGTACCTCTAGTTCCCGACGTGTTGTTCTATACCGTCCACGGCTTCGGTCGCATCTTCGAGGCGGTTGTGTTCACCGAGGTCAACGTAGGTGCGCGGCGGTAGAGCACCCACGGCAGCAGCACGGCGGTTGACCGGCGTGAACGAAACTCTGGATATCGGCATGGGTGAGCTGGTCGCGGGTGACCGAGCCGATCTTCTCGTCGAACTCGCCCGCCCACGTGAAGTCACCAGATCCAGCTTCACGCCAGTACCGGTTCCCGCGGCACCTTGAAGTTCTGGATCAGCATCAGCCCGCCACGCGGCACCGCCGAGACCTTCGCCACCATCGCCGGGGCACCCGGTAGGACTGGCTGTTGGCCAGGATCCGGTCCTGGATCCCGAGCGCTATGAAGCTCTCCACCTCGGCGACCGACGTGCCGTTCGGCAGCCCCACCCGGCTCGGTGCCAGGGCAAAACGTCTTGCCCGGGACCGCAGGCGTCGGGAGTGGTCGGCTGGTGCCCGAACTTCGTCCCCGCCTGGTCGTCCCCGGCGAGTGCTACCACGAGTCGTTCCTTGCCGCCCTGCGCGAGTACGACGAAGGGCCTGTAGGGAGCCGGGTGTCGACCACGCTCTGCTGACTTGCGCGTCGGACAACGACGCTTCGCGGCGCGTGATCGAGCGCAACGGCGGCGCGCTCACGGACACCAGCCCCGCCGGACGGCTGCGCTACTGATGTCCGACCGGGTAGCTACCCGGCGCAGTCAATACTCGTAGACGTCCGGCGGCGCTGGTACTTCCCGGACGGAACGGATCCGCAGCGCCGGGGTGTACCCGTTCGCCTTGGTCGCGGTGTTCGGGACCACGGTGCCGGTGACCGTGAGCCATTGGTCGTCGCGCCAGGCGGGCAGCCGGTCACCGGCGAGTTGCGCGTGGACGGGGAACGTGTCGGCCGCGCAGCAGCCCATGACGATCCTGGTCAGGTAGGGCTTCCTGCTGGCGCTGTGGACGACGAACCCGGTCAGCTCGACGACCCGGCCGTCCAGCGTGCCGGCGCTGTCCCAGCCCGCCCGGGTGACCACCTCGTCGAGCTTCAGCCGGACCGGGTCCCCGGGCGGCAGTGGCGCGAACGGCACCTTGGCGGTGCCGTCGGCGACCGGTCCCGCGACCGTCCGGGGGCCGCTGCGGTTCACCGCGTCCGCCCCCAACGCAGGCGGCGCGACCAAGAAGATCGCCAAGACCGGCAGGAGCAGCAGCCACGTGCTGCGCGTGCGGTGGTCGTGGTCCGTGGTTGCGCCGCGGCCCCTGATGTCCGTGACGATCGCCACGGCCGCCAGCACCACTGCGACAGCACCCGCGCCGATCAGCCACGGTGCCATGCCCGGCTTCACGTAGCGGAGGTAGGTGCCGTCGAACGTGATCTTGAGCAGGGCGCCGCCGACCAGGAGCAGCAGGATGTTCTGCGCTTCACGCCGCACGCAACGACCTCTCCGCCGGCGTCACCGTGTCGCCGTGGGCCAGCGGTCGTGTTCGCGGTCGATGACGTACTCGTGCCGATGCTGCCACAGGCCGTCGTCGACCTGGATGGCGTCGGTCAGGTGTGCCGGGTCGGTGGTGTCGTCGTGGGTGTGCTCGAGGACGTCGTGGTCGGCTCGCGGCCAGGCTCGGACGGCGACGACGGCGCCGAGGAGCCCGAGCCCGGCGAGCACGATCCACGTCGTGCTGAAGCCCGCCTCGGTGGCGAGCCAGCCGGCGATCGGGTACGCCAGCAGCCAGCACGCGTGCGATAGGGAGAACTGGGCGGCGAACACCGCCGGCCGGTCCGCTGAGGCACTCGAGCGCCGCAGCACCCGGCCCACCGGCGTCAGGACAAGGCCGGTGCCGAGCCCGACGGTGGCCCACACCGCCAGCGCGGCGAACCAGCTACCGCCGTCCACTGTGGACAGTCCGATGGCTCCGGCGATCCCGGCCAGCAGCACGGCCGCCCCGGTGAGCGTCACCGTGCGTTCGCGGACCCGGTCGAGCACGCGCGGGAGCAGCAGAGCGACCAGCATCGTGCCGACGCCGTTGGCCGCGAGCAGCAGCGCGACGTCCGCCTGGCCACGGCCGAGCGCGTCACGGACGTAGTTCACGGTGTTGACCATGACCACCGAACCGACCGCGGCGACCACGAGATTGAGGCCCATGACCCCACGCAGCCGCGGCGTCGCCGCGTAGATCCGCGCCCCGGCCAGGGTGCGGTCCCACACCCCGCCGCGGTGGCTGCGGACCGCGTCCGGGATCCGGGTCGTCAGCACCAGCGCAGCCGAAGTGAGGAAGCCCACCGAGGTGCCGGTGAACAGCCAGTGGAAGCTGACGAGGGTGAGCACCGCGGCCGCGAGGACGGGGCTCAGCAGGCTCTCCATCGTCGAGGCGAGCTGCGAGGCCGACAGCGCGCGGGTGTAGTCCCGTTCGTCGGGCAGGATGTCGGGCAGTACCGCCTGGAAGGTCGGGGTGAACGCGGCGGACGCCGACTGGAGCACGACGATCAGGGCGTAGATCTGCCAGACCTGGTCCACGAACGGCAACGCCAGCACGACCAGTGCCCGCACGAGATCCAGGCAGACCAGCATCACTCGGCGCGGCACGCGGTCGGCGTAGGCACCGGCAAGGGGGGCCACCGTCACGTAGGTGACCATTTTGATCGCCAACGCGGTCCCCAGCACCGCACCGGCGTCGGCCCCGGCGAGGTCGTAGGCCAGCAGGCCGAGCGCGACCGTGGTCAGCCCGGTGCCGAACAGCGCCACGAGCTGGGCGGTGAACAGGTGCCGGTAGTCCCGATGACGGAACAAGGACAAGACCACGCGAAACTCCTGACTGACGACGAGTACCCCTCCATGATAGGTGCACATGTACGCACACGACGAGTCTGGTGAGCAATGGGCTCAGCTTCCGCCCGCTGACCAGCTCGAAACCGCCGCCACCGCTCTTCGGATGCTGGCGGAACCGGGCCGGCTGCGGATGCTCTGGCTGCTCAGCGGCGACGAGTACGACGTCGCGTCCCTGGCCGCCGCCGTCGGGATCGCGCGACCGGCCGTGTCACAGCACCTGGCCAAGCTCCGGCTGGCCGGGCTGGTCAGCCTGCGCCGCGACGGCCGTCACACCTTCTACCGGGCCCGCGGCGGCCACGTCCGCCGCCTGCTGGCCGAGGTCATGAACGCCGCGGACCACCACATCCACGGCATCCCGGACCACGATTGAGCCCGTGGCTCACCAGGCCTTGGCGCCGCGCAGGAACAGCATGTGCTCGATGACGCCCACCTCGTCGGTCTGGGAGGCGACGATGCTGCGGGCCAGCGACCGCACCGCGGGGACGCCGGCCCGGTCGAGTGCGTACTGCGCCATCGGGAGACCACCTTGGTGGTGCCGGCGCATCAGCTGGAGGAAGTAGACGTCCATCTCGCGCCCGGACAGCGAACGCAGCCGCGCGAGCTCCTGCTCGGTCGCCATCCCGGGCATGGTCGCGACGCCGTCGAAGCCGGCGGCACCACGGTGGTTGTGGCCGTCGTCCGGCATCCAGGTCATGTACCGGCCCGCCGGTTGCGACGGCCGGTCCCACGCGGCCAGCCAGCCCTGCATCCGGCCGATTTGCTCGGTCTGTCCCCGCTCCACGTCGAAGGCGAGCTGCCGGACCGCCCCATCGGTGGTGCGGTCGCGTGCCCAGCTGCCCATCGTGACGGCTTGCCGGTGATGCACCGTCATGTCCTGCGCGAACCCGACCTCGATGCCGCCCGGCTCGGCCACCGCGTCCGGCGCGGACACCGAGGACTGCAGCAGCACCCCGATGGCGGCGCCGAGCAGCAGCACGACGACGACCGCAGCCGCCTTGACCGCGGCGGGAACTCGCCGAAAATCCATCACCGTGCTCCGTCCGGAAGTCCGCGTTGCACTCCTCGTGTTCGCGGCCGTGGCGCGTGACCGTACCGGAAGCGTGACTGCGAGCGGGAAACACACCAGGTGAAGCGCTGGTTGGTGGACAATGCGTACGCGTCCGGACACTGGACAGCCGGACACGCTTTGTGGTTACGCTGGATTCCGTGAAGCGTCCTGCACGCCGCCTGCCGGCCACGGTCCGCGTCGTCCGCGGCGTGGTGCTCGGCGGGGCGACCGCCGCGCTCGGGGTGTCCGCGCACGTGCTGGGTGGCGGCGAGCTTCCCGACACTGAGCTCACGTTCCTGGTCGCCGGCTTGGTCAGCTGGGCCGGCACGGCCTACGCCGATCGCCGTCGCGGCGCCGTCACCACGATCGCCGCCCTGGCACTGGGCCAGCTTCTGCTCCACATCGTGCTTGTCCTGCCACGGGGCCTGCTCGCCCCGCACACCGCCGACGACCTCGTCGGCGGCAACGCCGGACTGATGATTGGCGGCCACATCGGCGCGGTCCTGATCGTCGGGCTGCTGCTCGCGCACGCCGACGCCGCGGTCCTGGCAGTCTGCAACGTCGTCATCACCACGCTCCGCCGGGTACTGCTGCCCTCGCCGGTGCGAGCGCCACTGTGGGTCGCCGTGCCGAGCCCTCGGGCCTCGGACACCGCGACCGAGGTGCTCCTGCGGCGCACCCGGGCTCGTCGCGGCCCGCCGCTCGCGGTCTGAGCTCCCCGCCCACCCGCTCGCCTCGACGACAGCGAAGAGGTTCCTTGTCATGCCCGAAAATCTCACCCTGCACGCGGCCGTGCGAAGAGCCAAGAAGCTTGCGCGCGGCGCCGAGGACTTCACACAGCGCGCGCTCGCGACGATCGGCGCCAAACAGCCGGAGACGCGGATCTCCGCCGACGCCCAGGCCTACTGGCGTCAACCCTCCGGAGACCGGTGGCAGGGCAACTCCCACTGGAAGGACGCAGCGGTCTTCGACGGCGGAGACCTGTGGTCGCGCATCGGCGCCGAGCACCTGGACCTGTTCGACGCCGGAGCCCGCATGGCCGGATTCACCCGGCCGTGGAAGCGGGTTCTCGAATGGGGCTGCGGCGGCGGCGCGAACGCCGTGCACTTCGCGCCGCGCGCGGACGAGTTCATCGGAGTCGACATCTCGCCGGAGACCCTTCGGGAGTGCGAAAAGCAGGTTCGCGCCGCCTGCGACACGCCGTTTCGCGCGATCGAGATCGACGTCGCCGAGCCCGAGGCCGCGATCCCTCAGGTCGAAGGCCGGTGCGACGTCTTCGTGTCCTTCTACGTCTTCGAGCTGATCCCCTCGCCGGAGTACGGCGAGCGGCTGCTGCGGATCGCGAGCGAAGTTCTTGCCCCGGGCGGCCTGGCGCTGATCCAGATCAAGTACGACGCCGGCCACTGGCGGACCAAGCCACGGCGCCGCGCCTACCGCTCCGGGCTCGCCGAAATGACCACCTACCCCATCGACGAGTTCTGGCAGCTCGCCGAACGGTGCGGCCTCACCCCACGGGCGATCCACCTCGTCCCGAAGAACGAACTCGACGAACGTTACGCCTACTTCTTCCTCAGCAAGCCCGAGTGACGACGTGCGCTCGCGCTTGCGGCCCACCTTGGTAACGAAAAGATAACGGCCGAGTCGCGTTTTGAACCGTTCGTGACGGCTGTCCGTTTCAGCCTACGTCGGGACCAGCGACCGGATGTCCGGACCTCCGGTCGCTCCCCGGGTCCCGCGCGTCCGGACCGGACGTGTCGCTGGTTGCTGCCCGGGCCGCGCTCTACCTTGCTGCGCCTGGGAAAACCTAACGAGGTGAACAACTCCATGCCCCGAAACCCCGCCACGGGCCGCCATCGCATCACCCGTCGCACCAAAATCGCCACCCTCGGCATCGGCCTGGCTCTGGCCGCCGGCGCCCTCGTCGTGGCCACCACCACGGGTGGCACCGACACCGCCGGTGCGTCCGAAGTGGACAAGTCGTTCTTCATCGACATCACCAAGGTGCCTCGAGGCACGAACGTCAACCAAGCGCTGCAACGCCAAGGCGCTCGCGGAACCTTCACGGTGGACTGCGGCCGCAACGAGAACCAGCACTTCAACCCCGACAACTTCATCGCCCAGCCCGGCATCCGCAACGGCGCCGAGCACCTGCACGACTACGTCGGCAACCTCTCCACCAACGCCGACTCGAACAACAAGAGCCTCGCCAAGGCTGGCACCACCTGCAAGAACGGGGACAAGTCGGCCTACTTCTGGCCGGTCGTCCGCATCGACACCGAGGAGGACGAGGAGAACCCGCCTGCCACGGACGTTTCGGCCGA
This sequence comes from Amycolatopsis plumensis, assembly GCF_042652605.1. NCBI lineage: Bacteria > Bacillati > Actinomycetota > Actinomycetes > Pseudonocardiales > Pseudonocardiaceae > Amycolatopsis > Amycolatopsis plumensis. The sequence goes on from NZ_JBHSJY010000001.1 coordinate 1,873,210, forward strand.
TCGCGAGCAGGCCAAGCAGGACAAGGCGGCCGCGCAGGTCGACTGCCCGGACGTCGCCAGCAAGCTCGCCGACGTCCCCGACCAGGCGGCCAACGAGGTCGAGCGCAACCTCGACCTGCTCGACAACCAGGTCAAGGAAGCGAACACCCGGATCGCCGGCGGCGACCTGAAATCCGACCAGGACATCCAGAACGCCGTCGTCGGCCCGCTCAAGGACAAGCGGAAAGCGACCCTCGACCGCATCGCCATCGCCATCGGCCGGACCGGCGCGAAGCCGGCGGACCTCGGCGGCCTGGCGGCCTGCGCCCTGAAGAAGAACGGCCAGGGCGGGATTGACAACGGCGGTCAGAACAGCGGCGGCAAGCCCGCGGAACTGCCCGGCGTGAACGACAAGAACGAGATCGGCGACAACGAAGGCGAAATCCAGCGCGTCGAACGCGCCGACCTGACCTTCACCAGCGGCGGCGCCCGCAAGGTCGTGGCCATGCCGCAGTTCCTCCGGATCCTCTACGGCGACGCCAAGCAGAGCACCAACGGACCGGCCAACGCCCGGCCGAGCTGGACCTGCAGCGGCTTCGAGGACCGGCTCACCGACAAGTACCCGATCTGCCCCGAAGGCAGCAAGGTGAAGCGCATCCACGCCTTCCCGAACTGCTGGGACGGCAAGAACATCGACAGCGCCAACCACCGCACGCACATCGTGTTCTCCGACCAGCAGGGCCGGTGCCCGCAGGGCTTCAAGAACGTGCCGCAGCTGCGGATCACGCTGACCTACAACATCCCCCGGGACGTCCAGGTCAACGGACAATACAAAGTGGACGCCTTCGCCCAGGAGAAACACAACCCGCGCTCGGACCACGACGACTTCGCCAACGTCATGGGCCAGCGCCTGATGAACCAGGTCGTGAACTGCATCAACTTCGGCAAACGCTGCTCGCAGTAGTGCTCGTGTGCAGGCCTGCGGCTCCGGTCGCAGGCTTGCACACGACTGCCAGGCATTGGCCGAAGCTAGAGTGTCCACATGGAATCTGGCGCCAAGCGCAGCCGTCGTCGACCAGTCGCTCGGCTGGATGCCGAAACCGCGTCCGCCGTCGCCTCGACACTGCACGCGCTCGCCGCACCGGGCCGTCTGCTGATCCTCGCTCAATTGCGGCACGGGCCACTGACGGTGACCGTCCTGGCCCAGGCGGTCGGAAAGAGCCAGCCGTTCGTCTCCCAGCAACTCGGGATCCTCCGGACTGCTGGGCTGGTCACCAGCACCAGGCTTGGCCGCACCGTGAGCTACCGCCTCGCCGGTGAGCACGTGACCGAGCTCCTCGACGACGTCGCTTACCACAGCGGGCGCGTCCAAGCAGGCGCCACGTCGACATAGCAGCGGCGTAACGCTCCCCGGTCGTCGTCCGACCACAGCGGGAGGGGTCACCGCGCCCGGTCCCGACGAAAGTCGGAGGCGATTCACGACGAAAGTCGGTCGCGGCCGCGAGCGGATTTGTCCTGTTCGAGGCCGAACAGGGCGGCATAGCCGATTGATCCCCCGGGCCATTCGGCCGAATCCCTACCGGGACAAACGGTGTCGAATTGGTCACCGACGTCAGTAGGTGTCCGGGGACTGTATAAACAGGACACCCATGGGGCCCACCGTTCGCTGCGTCTCCAGGAGTGATCCATGCGTCGTTCACCCCGAAGAGTCCTCGCCATAGCCGGTTTCGCGGCTCTGGCCTTGACTGCCCCCACCCTTCCCGCTTCCGCACTTCCCGCCACCACGGCCGCAGTCCATCCGACCGCACGTGTCTGCGCCCAGGCGGCAAAGCCCGGCATGGCAACGTGTTTCGCCGAACGCCAGACCGACACCATGCGGGCGCAGCTCGCGCCGAACGCGCTGCCGAGCGGCTTCGGGCCCACCGGGCTGCGGTCGGCCTACAACTTGACCGCGAGCGGCAGCGCCTCGGCGACGGTGGCCATCGTGGACGCCTACGACGACCCCAACGCCGAAAGCGATCTCGCCTCCTACCGTTCGACCTACGGCCTGCCCGCCTGCACCACCGCGAACGGCTGCTTCAAGAAAGTCAACCAGAACGGGCAGACCAGTCCGCTCCCGACCGCCGACAGCGGCTGGGCCGGCGAGATCTCCCTCGACGTCGACATGGTCTCGGCGATCTGTCCGAACTGCCACATCCTGCTCGTCGAGGCGAGCCAGCCGAGCATGGCAGCCCTCGGCACCGCGGTGAACACCGCCGTCTCACTGGGCGCCAAGTACGTCTCCAACAGCTACGGCGGCGGTGAGGACGGCAGCGAGCCGTCCTACGACTCCAGCTACTTCCACCACCCCGGCGTCGCCATCACCGCGAGCACCGGCGACAGCGGCTACGGCATCAGCTACCCAGCCTCCTCCCAGTACGTCACCGCCGTCGGCGGCACGTCCCTGACCCAGGGTGGCGGCACCCGCGGTTGGACGGAGACCGCCTGGAGCGGTGCCGGCAGTGGCTGCTCCACGAGCGTGGCCAAGCCGTCGTTCCAGAACGTGACCACGGGGTGCAGCAAGCGCGCCAACGCCGACGTCTCCGCGGTCGCCAACCCGCAGACCGGCGTCGCCGTCTACCAGACCTACGGCGGCAGCGGCTGGGCCGTTTACGGCGGGACCAGCGCGTCCGCCCCGATCATCGCCTCGGTCTACGCCCTCGCCGGCACGCCCGGCGCGTCCGACACCCCCGCCGCGTACCCCTACTCCCACACGGGGAACCTCTACGACGTCACCTCCGGCAGCAACGGCAGCTGCTCTGTGACCGTGCAGTGCAAGGCGGGCGCGGGCTGGGACGGGCCGACCGGGCTGGGCACCCCGAACGGCACCGCGGCCTTCACCAGTGGGGGCAGCGAACCGGGCCCCGTGACCGCGAACAACCCCGGCAGCCAGACCGGCACCGTCGGGACCGCGGTGAGCCTGCAGCTGTCGGCATCCGGCGGTAGCGGTGGCTACACCTGGACGACCACCAGCCTGCCCGCCGGGCTGTCGATCAGCACCTCGGGCTTGATCTCCGGCACGCCGACCACCGCGGGAACGTACTCGGTGACCGCGACGGCCAAGGACTCGTCCGGCGCTACCGGCAGCACCACCTTCAGCTGGACGATCAACCCGACCGGCGGCGGTGGCTGCTCGGGCCAGAAGCTGGGCAACCCCGGCTTCGAAAGCGGAACCAGCCCCTGGACCGCGACCAGCGGCGTGATCAGCACGTCTTCGGGGGGTGAAGCGCCGCACGCCGGCACCTACCTCGCTTACCTGGACGGCTACGGCAGCACGCACACCGACACGCTTTCGCAGTCGGTGACCATCCCCGCCGGATGTCACGCCACGCTGACCTACTACCTGCACATCGACAGCGCCGAAACCACGACCACGACGCAGTACGACAAGCTGACGGTCAAGGCAGGCTCGACGACCTTGGCGACGTACTCCAACCTCAACAAGGCGGCCGGCTACCAGCTGCGCACGGTCGACGTCTCGGCGTTCGCCGGACAGACCGTGACACTGACCTTCACCGGCACCGAAGACTCGTCCCTGCAGACCTCCTTCTGCCTCGACGACACTGCACTGACCCTGAGCTGATCACCGTCCGGACCGGCCATCCCGAGCCCGTTCGGGATGGCCGGTCTCGACACAACCTTCAGCGGTTTCCTACTCCAGTTGGTAACCGGACGACTTCGCAGCGTCTATCCTTCGGGCCTAGCCGGCCACTTCAAGGAGGCACGATGAGGAACTCCCGCGCCGCTACCACGGTCGCCGCCGCGCTGCTGCTCGCGTCGGTGGGCCTGACGACCGGCACGAGCGCCCAGGCGAACACCCCGGCGTCCGGTCAAGGCCCGGTCGAGTACCGCGTCCACGACGCGCTGGCCAGAGCTCAGACGCTGGACGCCGTCGGCCTCGACATCGTCAAGCGCCAGGGCGACGACCTGTTCGTCGTCGGCGACGAGACCACCGGCGCCGAACTGTCCCAGCTCGGCTTCCGCACCGAGGTGAGCAAGCGGTACCCCGCGGCCACCTGGGCGTCCCCGCGCCTGGCACCCGGCGCGGCACCGCAGGACGAGACCTACGACGGCGGCTACCACACGGTCAACGCGCACTACGCGAACCTGACCGCCGCCGCTACCGCGCACCCCGACCTCGCCACCGTCGTCGACTACGGGCAGTCGTGGCTGAAGCAGCAGGGCCGCGGCGGCTACGACCTGAAGGCCATCTGCATCACGAAGAAGGTCAGCGGTGACTGCGCCCTGAACCCGAACTCGACCAAACCGCGATTCCTCCTGCAGGCGCAGATCCACGCGCGGGAGATCGCCACGGGCGAGCTCGCCTACAAGTACGTCAACTACCTCGTCAGCGGCTACGGCACCGACAGCACGGTGACGAACCTGTTGAACACCACCGAAATCTGGGTCGTCCCGATCGTCAACCCGGACGGCGTCAACATCGTCCAGCGGGGTGGCAACAACCCGGTGCTGCACCGGAAGAACGCCGACTTCACCAGTGCGGACCTCTCGCGCTGCGGCGATTCGGCGGGCAGCCAGCCGGGCGTCGACAACAACCGGAACTTCGGCTACCACTGGCAGAGCAACACCAGCAAGTGCGATCAGACGACGTCGACGTCCAACGGCTCCGCCGATTCGGAGCCGGAGAACAAGGCGCTGGAACAGCTCTGGAGCCAGCTCTTCGGTGACCACCGCGCGGACGGGGCGTCCGACAAGCCCGACGCGTCCGCGCGTGGCACGGCGCTGATGCTGCACAGCTACGCGGGCATCATCATCCTGCCGTGGGAGTACTCGAACACCGTCCACACGCCCAGCGACACCCAGTTCCGCGCGATGGGCAAGGCGATGTCGGCGTTCTCCGGCTACCCGTACGGTCAGGCCGGCGACCTCCTGTACAACGCTGCCGGCGGCTCGGACGACTACGCCTACGGCAAACTTGGTATCGCGTCGTTCACCATCGAACTCGAAGGTCCCGGCGCGTGCGACGGGTTCACGCCGAGTTACTCGTGCGTGAACAGCACTTTCTGGCCGTACATGGTCAAGACGTTCAACTACCTCGCGAGCAAGGCTCCCTCGCCGTACAACTGACGAAGCTTCCCGCTTGTCCGGACGGGTGCGGGCGATGGATTGGGCAGCAGCGGCTGATCATGGTCGTCCAGTTCGTCGCCTTCCTCGGCACGCACGCCCACCCCGGCGATCTCGACCCCGAGTGACCAGGGGCTCGGAGCCCTGCTGACCACCTGGCCGCGCCGGCCGGGCTTCCGCTCAGCCGAGGGCCTGCAAAAGCTGCTCGACGAGGCGCCGTTCGAGTGCGGGGTCTGCGGCGACCGCGCGGCGGAACGAGCGGGCGGCCACAAAGGACATCAACGACCACGCGAAGGCTTCCGCGTCGAGGCCCGCGTCCAGCTCGCCCGCCTCCTGCGCGCGGTGCAGCATGCTCGTGAAGCCCCGGGCCAGCCGCTGCACAGCGGCTGCGGCGGCTTCCCGGACGCGCGGGTCCGCGTCGGACGCCGTGCCCTCGGAGAAAAGGACGCCCAGCGACCCGGGGGCGTGCAGCGCGTCGAGGTGCTCAGGCGCCAGCAGGGCACGCAGGACTTCCACGACCGGCTGACCGTCGAACGACTTGAGGAGTTCCTCGGCAATGTCGGAAGCGCGCTCGATCACCGCAGCGAACAAGCTGGCCTTCGAGCCGAAGTTCTGGAACACCACCGGCTCGCTGACGCCGACCCGGGCGGCGATCTCGGACGCCTTGGCGCGCTGGTAGCCGTATTCGGCGAACACCGCGGTGGCGGCCGTCAAGATCGTCTCGCGGCGCTGCTCGGCGGTCAGGCGGGTACGGCCGGTCACCTCCTCATCGTAGTGGCCTTGCCCCGGTCGCTTAGTCGCGGCTAAGTTGTCGACGTAACTTAGTCGTCACTAAGTAGCGAGGTGTGGCATGAACCTGGGACGGATGTTGATGCACGGCGGGCAGCGGGCGGACGGCGCGCTGATCACCCGGCCGCGGTTGTACGAGACAGCGAGCCGGATCGCCTTCATCGGGCGCGAACGCCGGTACCGCGAGCTGATCCGGCTCGCCGGGGTGCGACCGGGGGACCGGGTGCTGGACGTCGGCTGCGGCAGCGGCTACCTCACCGGACTTGCGGCCGAGGCCGGCGCGGACGCGCTCGGCGTCGACGCCTCGGAGCCGATGATCGGCTACTGCCGCGGGACGGTGGGCTCGGCGTCGTGCCGGTTCGAGGTCGGCACCGCGCAGGCCCTGCCGGCCGGCGACGGCGAGTTCGACGTCGTGCTGACGAGCCTGGTGCTGCACCACCTGCCGGACGCCGATCAGCCCGCCGCGCTCGCCGAGATGCGTCGCGTGCTGCGCGACGGCGGCCGGTTGCTGCTCGCGGACTTCCGGCCGCCGCGGTCCCGCCTGGTGCGGCACCTGGTCGGGATGGCGAGTGGCCCACGGATGCTCGACGACCCGCATGCACGGCTCGCCCGGCTGGCAGAGGATGCCGGGTTCACCGTGACCGACCAGGGGCACCTGGGGTTCGTCGCCTACGTCTCAGCCGTGAAATGAGGCAGTTCGACTACGCAGCTGTGCCGGATTACCGTTGACCGCGCGGGTCGGCGCGGACCCTCCCCCTCGCCGCGCCGGCCCGCCCCGCTCAGCTTCGGTTGCGGGCCCGGAAGGCTGCGGTCTTCACGCGGTTCTGGCACGCCGTCGAACAGAACCGGCGGCTGCCGTTGTGCGAGGTGTCGACGTAGACGCGGTCGCACCGCACTGCCGTGCAGACGCCGAGCCGGTCTCGGGCTGCGCTGCCGAGGACGACGGCCAAAGCCGCGGCGCACGCTCCGGCCCATTCGCCGGCGACGCCGCCGTGGGTTCCGGCGTAGTGCAAGTGCCACCAGTCCTGACCGGGATGGCGGACCAGCCGCGGCTGCGTGCCGTGGTGTTCCATCAGCCGGTTGGCCCGCTCAGCCGCGGTGTCGTAATCCGCCTCGGCGGCCGAGGCGAAGACCGGAGCCAGCTTTTCGGCGGCACGGACCATCGCCTCGGCGTCCGTACTGGTGAACAGCGGCAGATCTTCAGTGCTTTCGCCCGCAGCGCGCAAAGCCGCGGTCGCAGCCCTGCGAAGGTCGTCGCCGACGGGCACGGTGAGGGCGCGGCCGCGTTCTTCACCGGGAGTCAGCGCGTTGACCAGGAGGACGGCTACACGCACCGGGCCGCTGTAGTGACTGTCGAATTCCACTTGACCAGTTACACCTCACACTGCCAACGTGACCGTCATTGATGATAGAAGACGGTGACAAGGAGGCGGCGATGCCGGTATCGAGTGAACGCGCGCGGACGTGGATCAGCCGGTGGGACCGTCAGCAGGAGACGTACGTCCCGCACCGCGAGGAACGCTTCACCGTGCTGCTCGACGCCCTCGAAGCAGCGTGCGGCCGTCCGGATCCGCTGGTGCTCGACCTCGGCTGCGGCCCGGGTTCCCTGGCGGTGCGGGTGCTCGACCGCGTCCCGGCGGCGACGATCGTCGCGGTCGACGCCGATCCGCTGCTGCTGGGTCTGGCGCGGGCCGCCCACGGCGACCGACCCGGTCTGCGCTTCGTCGAGGCGGATCTCGGCCGGCCCGGATGGGGCGCCGACCTGGCGCTCGACGGGCCCGTCGACGCCGCGGTCAGCACGACGGCCTTGCACTGGCTGCCCGAACCCCAGCTGCGTGTCGCATACCGCGAGCTGGCTGGATTGCTGCGCCCGGGCGGAATCCTCCTCAACGGCGACGACGTCAACGTTGAAGACGCGGCACCCGGACTTGCGGAACTCGAGCGGCAGCTGCTGCGGCGGGCGGCAGGGCCGCGTGGGGAAAGCCTCGACGACTGGCGGGAGTGGTGGGACGGGGTCACCGAGGACCCCACACTCGCTGAATTCGTCGCCCGGCGTGGCGACGGAGGCCGCCACCGCGGGGCCGAATCGGCGCGGCTGTCCACCCACGAACGTGCCCTGCGGGCAGCGGGGTTTGCCGAAGTGGGCACGCTCTGGCAGCACGGCGGCAACCGTCTGGTCTGCGCGATCAGCGAGGCGCGGGTGGTTTGAGCCGTTCCGCCGACGGGAAGTTCAGGAGAAAGTGCCGTCGACGCACGGAGGACGTGGCATGTCGCACCACCCCGACATGGACGAACTGACCGCCAAAGGTGAGGACGACAGCTTCGAGGCGCTCGCGTCTCGGCTCATCGACGAGTACGGGCCCGATCGCCGTGACGACGTCCGGGCCGCGATCGCGGCAGAACGCCGGCGGTTCGACGACGCCGACATCCGCAGCTTCCTGCCGGTTCTGGTCGAGCGCTCGGTCCGAGACCGCATCGAAGGCGGCTGACCGGGACCGGGTGGGCCTGCGGTCTTAGGACCGCCGGCCCACCCGGAGTGGTCATGCGAGCAGCGCTTCCGGCTGTTGACGCAGCGCCTGGCCTGGTTCATCAGGCGCTCCCCCATGACGTTGGCGAAGTCGTAGCCCGAGCGGGAGTTGTGCTTTTGCTGCGTCAATTAGTCCACTTTGTACTGTCCGTTGGCTGCACGTCTCGCGGGATGTTGTAGCTCAGCGTGATTCGCAGCTGCGGAACGTTCCGAGCTTCGCGGCGCGGGCCCTGCTCGTCGGAAGACACGACGTCGCCCTGCATCCGGCAAATCCCACGGGACGCAAGCTGGGACACTACTTTCGCCGGGTCGGCCGACGCGGCACGTCCCGGCGGTCATGCACACACGGCGCCGCCCGCCAATCGGCGGCTGCGGTCGAGCCTACGCAGCCCGGTCGCGCAGGCCACGCCGAGCATGATCAGCCCGAGCCACGGGATTTCCGGCCAGCCCGCGGCCCGGGCCAGGTCGAACACGGTGCCGGCGCCCAGGTTTCCCAGCAGAATTCCCACGCCCACGATCGTGTTGTAGAACCCGTAATGCGTAGCGACCAGCTGCTCACCGGACAGCCGCACGATGGTGTCCATCTCGAACGGAAAGACCGCGACCGTGCCGAGAGCCAGCAGCGCGGCGGAGGCGACGAGCGCAACTCCGGAACCGATAGTCCCGGTTCTCGCCGCGAGCAGCGGCGCGACAAACGCCAGAGCCATCAAGGAAAGCCCGGCGGCCAAGCAGGTCCCCGGCGACCAGCGGTCTTTCAGCAACGTCGTGATCTTGAGCTGTCCGGCGAGCGCGAGCCCACCGGAGACAAGGAACAGCAGGGCGATCAGCACATCACCCGCGGCCTCGGACCCGGCGATCCGCCGTGCCTCCATGGGCAACGCCAGGTAGATCTGGAAAGACAGGACGTACGAGCCGGTCATCACCAACGCGAAGACCACGAACGTCCGGTTCGCGACGATGGTCCGCCACTCGCCCAGGACAGAACGGCGCCGCGAACTCAAGTTCCCCGGCGTCGTCGACGCGGGGAGAGCGCGGATCTGCACCGCCGTCAGCACGGCGAAGACCGCTGCGGCCACCAGGCAAGTGAGCCGGAAGTCGACCGCCGTCAGCGCCAGCCCGATGAGGGGACCGGCGAGGATGCCGCCTTGGTAGAACACGTTGAACACGGCGAACGCCTCCAGCCGCCGCTCGCCCGCGTCGGCTGCGATGTAGGCGCGTACCGCCGGGTTGAACAAGGCGCCCGCGAACCCGGTCGCGGCGGAGGCGACGACGAGGGCCGGCAGTGAGTCGACGACGCCGAGCAGAGCGAAGCCCCCAGTCCGCAGCAAGCAGCCCGCGATAATCAGCGGCTTGTACCCGAGCCGGTCGGCCAGGGTCCCGCCGACGAGGAACATCCCCTGCTGGGAGAAGTTGCGGACCCCCAGGACCAGCCCGACCGCCCAGCCGGCCAGTCCGAGCGGACCCGACAGGTAGCTCGCGAGGTAGGGCATCAGCATGTAGAAGCCGAGATTGATGGTGAACTGGTTGATCATCAGCAACCGGCTCGGCCGGCCGAACGACCGGAACTGCCGCACCACCTGCATCACCACGAAGCCCCCGCGGCCGCACCCACGGACAGCGCCGGGGCAGGATCGACCACCTGCCGGCAGCGCGTCCAGCGATCGACCACCCGCTCATCAGGACCGGCGATGACGTCCGGCTCGACGGCCGGTGGCGCGTCGAGCAGGCCGTGGCGCCGACAGTAGTCGTCGTTGTAGACCGTGTCGAAGTACCGCTGCGGCCCGTCGGGGAACACCGCGGCGATCCGCACGTCCGGATCGCAAGTACGGGCCACCCAGCCGGCCACGAGCGCTACCGCGCCGACGCTCCAGCCACCCGTCGCGTGGTGTGTCGCGGCCAGCCGGCGGCAAGTCCACACTGCTTCGTGCGGAGCGACCCAGTGCACTTCATCGAAGGCGTCGTAATCGACGTTGCGCGGGTGGATGCTCGAGCCGAGCCCGCGCATCAGGCGGGTGCGCGCCGGCTGCCCGAAGATCGTCGAGCCGACCGTGTCCACGCCGATCAGGCGCAATCGCGGGAAATACCGCTGCAGGGCACGGAAGGTTCCCGCGGAGTGTCCGCCCGTCCCGACAGAGCAGACGAGAACGTCGATCCGGCCGAGCTGAGCGGCCAGTTCGTCGGCCAACCCGGCGTAGGCAGCCACGTTGTCGGGGTTGTTGTACTGATCTGGACACCACGCCCCAGACTGCTCGTCCAGCAGGCGCTGAACGCGGTCCCGGCGAGCTTGCTGCCACCCACCACTCGGATGCGGCTTGGTGACCCGCTCGACACGCGTGCCGTAGGCGGTGAGAAGACGCTCCACGATCGGCTCGATGCCCGGGTCGGTGACGAGGGTCACCGGATGGCCGTGGACCCCGCCGGCGAGGGCCAGACCGAGTCCCAGCGTGCCACTGGTCGATTCGACGATCGGCGCGCCGTCGGCGAGCTCACCGCGGTCCTTCGCCGCGGCGACCATGTGAAGAGCGGGCCGGTCCTTCATCCCGCCGGGGTTGAAACCTTCTAGCTTCGCCCAGAAACCGTGAGCGGAGCCGGACAGCGGATCGTCGATCCACAGCACCGGCGTGTTGCCGACGGCCGGCGCGAGCGAATGGCCGCATGGGGCTGTCGTGATCAACCGTGCGGGTGCGGGCAGCGTGCGTTGCCGGGGAAATACCGTCATCGTCCTTCGATCTCTCGTGAAAGGGGCATGAGCAGGCCAGAGCGCTGCCGAGGACAGGCCTCAGCAGCGGCTGTCGGGTTCCGCTCAGGTGCGCCAGACACTGAGATCGAGGAGCAGCTGTCTTCCGGAGACGCCGGACGGGCACAATTCGCCCTTGACCGGTGGCACGGCCGCCCGCGACGCCGCAGCGTTGAAGGCGGGCGTCAGGAGATCGGCGGAGGCGAGCCCGGCCGGCTCGCTGCGGGGCGGGGCGGGGATGTGCGCGGCGACCGGATGCGCCGGGTGTTCGTGTTCGTCGTCATGATCCGGGCACGAGCTCTCGTCCGGCGCATCGTCCATCGGAAGGATCGTCGCGTGCCCAGCCGCAGCGAAGCTCCCCACGCCGGCTTCGGGGTGCAGCACGGCGGCGACCAGCAGTCCGAGAATGATCAGGACAACGGTCGGCGAACGCCAAGTAGTCGCACGGGTACGCACAGTGGTAAACTACAGAAGTTGACCTTCGAATGCGACGAGGCCCGCGGGCTGGGTCCTTCGAAAGAGTGGACAGGACTATCCGCCCCGAGAGCAGCTCACCCTCGTCCGCCGCCACGCCGAGCAGGTCATCGTCTTCACTGCGCCATCGGATCGAGACCTCGGTACCCGTGCAGTCATGGACGATCAGTTGCACCGACCGGGGCGTTGACCCGTCGCACCACCGCCACGAGATTCCGTGACGTCACCGCGCCGACTCGAAGCTGGTTCCGCAGATTTTCCGCAGAGATGGGACGTCGGTAGCGTCGCCAGTGTTCAGCGTCCGCCCGGCGCGCCCGCTGGACGAGTTTCTTGGTCGAGGTCGGCGGCCCGCGGGCTACCGGTCCGGCCTGCATGTCGCACTGTGGACCGGTCGGACCCGGTGCGTCCGGCTCCAGGCTGCCTCCCGCCGGGTCTGCGGGCGAAGGTCCGGACGGCCGCACCGACCCCGGACCGGAACTCGCGGCACTCAGCGCCCACAGAAGGCCGGGACCCGTTTCGGCCCACCCGATCAGCGGGAGCGGACCGACCGTGTCGAACGCCGCCTTACCCCACTGACCAGCGCACACCGGATCGGCGACGTTCAACAGCAGCGTCACCGCACTCGCCGCCAGCAGCAGGTGCCGCGCCAGTTGACCAGCCCGTCGAAGCTCAGGACGACCTGTACGGCAACCTGGGCGCGCCCTGGGACGTGGAGCGGCTGCGCGCCCGCTTCCGGACGTTCGGCATCCGCCGTGGCCCAACGGTGAAACACCGCCAGGCCACGCACGGCTGGGAAAGCCTCACGCCGACCGAGACCGAGATCGCCGGCCTCGTGGTGGAGGGGCTGTCGAACCCGCAGATCGCGGCGCGGTTGTTCCTGTCCCCGCGCACGGTCGCCGCCGGATGCCGGCCTCACCTCTGGGTCCGGCCGACAAGCCGGACCCTTCGCGGCCAACGGCACGTCGCGACGCTGGAGGCCGGTGCTGGCAGGCCTCGACGCGGAAGCCTTCGCGTGGTCGCTGATGTCCTTCGTGGCCTCCCGCTCGTTCCGCCGCGCGATCGCCGCCGATCCCGCCCTCGAACGCCGCCTGGTCGAGCAGCACTCGCAGACCCTCAGCTGAGCGGAAGCCCCGCCAGCGCGGCCGCGGCACCGAGCCCCGCGCACACGGCGAGGACGCGCAGCATCGGCCAGCGCAGCGCGAAGACCAGGACGAAGGCGACCACGGTGAGCGCGGCGGCGACGGGCCGGAACTCCGTCAGCTCGGGCAGCGTCAGCGTGAGCGGGCCGACGTGGTGGATCCGGCTGGCCGAGAACAGCGTGTGCACGGCGAAGTAGAGCGCCAGGTTCGCGATCACACCGACCACCGCCGCGGTGATCCCGGTGAGCGCGGCGGAAATGGTGTGGTTGTGGCGAAGCCGTTCGACGTAGGGCGCGCCGAGCAGGATGAACAGGAAGCAGGGCACGAAGGTGACCCAGGTGGTCAGCAACGCGCCGAGCACGCCGGCCACCCACGGGTCGAGACCGCCGGGATGGGCGTACGCGCCGAGGAAGGCGACGAACTGGACGACCATGATCAGCGGTCCCGGAGTGGATTCCGCCAGCGCGAGGCGCGCGCACCATGTCCCCGGCCGAGAGCCAGCCGTAGGTCTCGACCGCGCGCTGAGCGACGAACGCCAGAACGGCGTAAGCGCCGCCGAAGGTGACCACCGCGGTGCCCGAGAAGAACAGCCCTTGCGCGGTGAGCGTGCTCCCGGCGCCGGTGAAGACCGCGACGGCAACGATCGGAGTAGCCCAGGCCAGCAGCCCCACACCGAGCACGGTCAGGCTGCGCCGTACCGACGGCGCCTCGTGGTGCAGCGCGTCATCGGCGATCAACGGCGCCGGCTCGTCACTTGTGACGGTGTTCTCGGTGACCACGGGTGTGAACCGCCCCAGTACCCAGCCGACGACCGCCGCGGCGGCGATGACGACCGGGAACGGAACCGCGAACAGCGCCAAGGCCACGAAGGCGGCGACGGCGATGACGAACAGCGCACGGCGGTGCAACGCGCGTTTTGCCAACCCGGACGACGGCCTGGACGACGATCGCGACCACGGCGGGCGCGAGCCCCGCGAAGATCGCGGCCCCCGTGGTGGTGTCGCCGAACGCCACGTAGACCGCCGACAAGACCAGCAGCGCGAACATGCCCGGCAAGACGAACAGGGTTCCGGCGATCACGCCGCCGCGGCGGCCGTTGAGCAGCCAACCCACGTAGATCGCCAGCTGCTGCGCTTCAGGGCCGGGCAGCAGCATGCAGAAGTTCAGCGCGTGCAGGAACCGCTGCTGCCCGATCCAACGCTTCTCCTCGACCAGGACCCGCTGCATCACCGCGATCTGCCCTGCCGGGCCGCCGAAGGTCTGCAGCGAGATCAGGAACCACGCCCAGGTCGCGGTGCGCAACGGGACCAGGTCCCGGCTGGGGGCCTCGGGCATCGACGATTCCCTCCTGTGGATCACACTGGCGCGCGTAATGTAACCGTGGTTGCGGTGACCAACGGAAGGGGTTCCAGATGCTGAACTGGTCGACCATCGCCTTCGGCGCCGCCCTGTCGGCGGTCCTCGCCGCCGTGGTGGTGGCCCTCCTGATCCGGCCACGCCAGCCGACGGCGATCATCACCGCCGGGATCGCAGCCGGGCTCGGGCCGGCGGCATGGAACGTGATCTTGAACGCCGTGCACGCGCCGGGCTTCTTCACCGACGCGCCGATCGCCGTCTTCCCCGTCAGCTGGCAGGACACCGGCAGCGGCGTGTTCGCCCTCGCGGTCGCCGCCCTCCTGCTCGGCCTCGGTCCTCAGGCTGCTGCCCCAGGCCGGCGGGTCGCCGCGACCGCACTGCTGGCCGCCCTCGCCGCCCTGGTCGTCGACATCTACCTCTACTGACCGGAACGAGCTGACCGACGGACCAGCCAATGAGTCCTGTTGTCCTTAGCTGATACCCCGAGGGCCGTCTACACGACCGACCACGGCGTGGCGCAGCCCCGGCTTTCCCCGCTGGTATTCCCTTCGCTCGCGGCAGACAAGAGGTCGGCTAGCTCCGCAGACTGAGATCCAACTTTGGTCGCGGGCTACTTTAGGCGACTTCGTCGTCGATGAGCCCGTAGGGAGGTTGGTCCACTCGTCGGGAGTACCGAACAACGATGTCGGGATCGGTGGAACTCGGAGGCGCGTTGTCAACGACGATGATCTGAGCGCCTTGACCCGCGCCTGCGAGCCACATGTGCAGGTGCTGGTAGAAGTCCGTAACGGCGATGCTATCGGCGAATTCGGCGTCGCGGTCGCCGCCCTGGCCGAGGTTCTTTTGCGGACTGTCGATCATGAGGAAACCCGGGTGGGCGCTGCCGGTCTCCCAGGCGATCTGGAAGATTGCCAGTATCCAGGCTAGAGAGATCAGGGTGCGCCCCCGGAGGAAGCGTTGGTATAGCTCATACCGCGCATGTGGGGGACGAGGCGGCCGTCGATGAACGCCTGGTCGAGCTTGGGGTAGCGCCAAGAGGTGAGGATGGCGACATAGCGCTCGCTGATGCGGTGAATGACGTCGTTGCGGTCCGGTTGCATGGCGGCTTCGTTCATCTCGGCCCGCAAGGCCTCGACGTTGGTTTCGAGGCGAGTAACTGTAGCTCCGCGTCGGTCGAGGCTGTCGAGCATCCTGATCGCGGTCTTCGCCCGGTCCAGGCTGGCCGCGGCGGCCTGCTGCTGGCGCATCAGATCGTCGCGCTGGCTGAGGTAGGGGCTCACCGCGGCGTTGGTCGCAGCGTCCACCTCGTGCGCGAGGCCGGCCTCGTCGTCGTTAGCTTGGCGGGCCTCGACACGCAGACGTCCGAGTTCTGATTCGAGATCTTCGACGAATGTAGTGATTTCCGCCAAGCGTGCCTTGGTGGCCCGCAGTTCGGTGGAGACGTCGAACTTCGCCTCGGTTTCGGTGCCTGCAGTGTCCGGTGCGGCGTTGTTCGCAGACGAGCCGTTGGTGGACGCGGTGGTGCCGGTCGATTTTGTTGCCGGCAAGGTGACTTCAGAGCTGCAGAGCATGCAGTGCCCGTCGGCGACGTGCGGGGCGTCCCGGAGCACGGTCAGGCACGCGGGACAGACCTTCACCTGCAGTGGATCGAACAACATGCGCGCCTCGGCGAGCATTGTCAGCTTGGTGATGTCGGCGGCGTACTGAGCGCGGAGAGGAACGAGGCGGCGTAACTGGGTCTCACGGTCGCGCACGAGCGCCGCGGCCTGCCGTGCCTGCCGAGACGCATCGCGGTGCCTTGCGCGCAGGTCCGCGGCAAAGGTGGATGCAGCGCGGATCTCGGTGTCCAGAGTTTCGAGCGCGCGCGTGGCCTGTTCGACCTTCTGCTCGGCATCCCCGCGGACGAGTTCGATCTCGATGCGCGTGCCGAATTCCTGCTCGTCGAGGAACGCCTGAGTGGTGGTGTACTCGGCGCGAGCCTTGGCCAGTCGGTTCTCCAGCTCTCTGATTCGGCGGCCAAGTTCGACTGCCTTGTCGTCGTGGACGCCGAACACGACATCGACCACTTGGCCGAGCTTGAGACGCTTCATAGGAGAGCTCTCGAACAGCAGGTGCTTGTCGTCGAGTCGCTCGTTGGGCATGTAGCTGAGCCACAGCAGGTCGCGGATGCTGAGCGGATCGGTTCCGGACTCCGCCTGGGTGGGCGCCTCGCGCAGCTCCACGCCTTCGAGACCGCAGTAAGACAGGAGGAAACTCGAGAGGCTGTCCGCAGCACCGGCAGGTTTGATCATCTTCTTGTCGAGGGGTGGGATCTCGACATCCCCCAGCTGTCCTGTCCTGACGAACGCGGCAGTGGAGGGCTCACCGACAGCCCGCTCAATGACGTGAGGTTGTCCGTTGAGCTGGACTTCCAGCAGCGCCGACCTGACCTTGCGGAGGATCTCCGGGTGCTGTGGGTGATCTTTTCCGCCAAGGCAGTAGGCCACGAACTCCAGAACCGAGGATTTGCCCGTGCTGAACGCCCCGGCGATGACAGATAGCGATCGCAGTTTTGTTTCGGCGTCCCGGAAGTCGACCTCGTAGTCGCGGTCGATGCCCTTGAGTCGGAGACGCACGACCCGGATGCCACGGGGAACGACGATCGGCTCGGAGGAGCCACTCGCGGTGGGCGAGTTGGATTGAACAGCCTTGACAGGGTCATTCTCGGTGCTCATATACGGCGTCCATCGTGGGGCGGAGGAACAGGTGCGTCGTCGAGGGGCAAGTCGGAGGCTGTCGGGCTTTCCTCCAACAGGTGGATGGCGTCGAGGAGGTCGAGCGCTTCTGGACGCGCGGAATCGCGTGCTGTCGTGGTCCAGGTCTGTACCGCATCGCGCAGACGGAAGTCGCTATAGCGGCGCAGCTTGGTGAGCAGAATCTCTGCAGACAGCCGATATGACCGTGCGTAGACGGCGCTGAACCTGCCAGCGAGTTCGACGCCTTCGGCAGTCGCGGCGTACAGCACGCTCTTGTCCACCGCCGGCTCTACCAAGCCATAGGCGACGAGCAAGGCCAGGTCGTGCTGGAGGCGCTCCCGCCGGGTGGTGAAGCGGTGCGCCGGGCTGGCGTAGCTCAATGCCCGGCCGTCGAAGCCCGCCATCAGCAGCCGTTTCCGGTCCCGGTCTTCCTCATCGGTTAGCACCAGCATCGGGTTGGCGACGAGGAAGTCGTAGTAACCCAACCGCTCGATCGACGCTCCAGGAAGATTCAAGTCACGTAGCGACGCAAGTAGCAGCACCAGCTGCGCCAGCCGGAAGACGACGTCGTCCTCCGGCACCACGACCGGCGGCCGGGTGTTTGAGCTCGTAGGGGCGTCGGTCGGGCTCGTCACGAAGATTCCGCTGCGGCCGCGATGTCGGGAGCCTCGCCTGATTGCCCAGTCTCGGCAGGATTTACGTGGTCCTCCGCGACCTTCCGCCAATGACGGACCCAACCAGCCCGTCGGTCGTCGACGACTCGGTGCATCAAGCCGGACGTGTGGACCGCACCTGCAGGAAGCCCAGCTCCCAGGGCTTCGTGCTGGGCCCTGATCTCACCCATCACCGACTTCTGCAGGCCCGGCAGGCGCGAGCCCTCATTGATCTGGCACGCGTCGTTGAAGTGGTCCTCCCACGGGCCGTGCACCGCCGCGTCGGCGTGGGACAGTGCGGCAATCTCCGAGGGGACTCCCTTGTCCACGATCTCTCTCGCCATCAACTCGGCGATGAAGAACTGGTGCTTGGACGCGGAGACCTCCACATGGCCTGCCTCACGGAGCTGACGCACGAACAACGCTGAATCCAGCCGGTCGGAGTCCTCATCGGCCAAGTTCACGACCTGGGCGACCGTGCGCGCCGACCGAGCGGGCTCGTAGTAGTGCCTGCGCACAGCCTCCGCGTCAGGTGAGAGCAGAAGGCCTCGAAGCTCGTTCTCGTCCCATAACTCAATCAACACCCCGTTCTGTTTCTCCATCCGCTTCTTCCAGCCCGCCCACCACTTCGATGTAGGCGCGTCCATGCTGGACGGTACGCAGAGGACCCACTGGTGCAGTACGAACTTCTCGCTGGCAGCGTTCTTCACCGCCGAGTTGAAGGACTCCCGGATCTGCGCTTGATGGGTACTGCCCGCAACCTCGGGCATGAAGTACTTCGACTGCCAAATCGTGATGTGACCGCCAAGGTCGCCGATGAACACATCGATGCCCCAGTCACCGGGGTTGGCGGCAACCATCGCTGCCACGCCGGGCCGGACGGCGCGGACCAGCTGACCGATCATCTGCTCAAAGTCTTCACGAGCGCCGTGGGTGTTCGCGCGAACTTCGTGCGCACGGAAATTGATAGGTGAACTGCCAGCAGCCACTCCCGGACGCGAGCTCGTCGCCGCAGCCGTACCCTGGGACAACCTGATCACCCCCCCATCGCTCAAAACCCCCACTGACCTGCTGTGTTGCCCATCGCAACATCGACTTACGAACACGGCACGTTACCGCCGATCGTGCTGTGTCGCCGGACCGTAATCGTCCTGTTCCCCGATTGACCTGCCCGGCGGTTGTCACACAGCGTGACTGCCAACCTTCCCAAAGCGTGCAGCTTCGCGCAGAGCATGAAGGCAGGCGACGACCTGGCCCAAGACGAACAAGCAGCATGCCGGCCTCAGTCGGCGGTCGCCGTTGATGTAAATGTTCTCGATGTCGGCCAGCGGCGGTTGCAGGCCGGGCAGGCCGAAGACCTGGGCGGATCAGCCGCTGCCCAGCCTCGGGCGGCACCAGCATTCCGCCGGCGGCGGAGTTCCGCAGCTCGGCCTGCGCGTGCGCGTTGGTCAAGATGACCTCGATCAGCCAGCGGCGCGCCGGGCGACCCATCGTCGAACGGCCGGCGGTCTCGCCGACGCAGCTGGGGCCAGTAGTCCGGAGCTGGTCGCCGGAGGTCACCCGCGTTAACGGCAAAGCCAGCTCACGGATCCCCAGTTGCTCCTGCCGGCGCATTCTCGAGCCGCACCGTCGCCACGAGGGTCCGCGACGTCCCCGCTCCGACCCGAAGCTGCTTCCGCAGAGTGTCCGCAGAGATGGGGCGTCGGTAGCGCCTCCAGTGTTCCACGTCCGCCCGACGCGCTCGCTTCACGAGTTCCTCATCAAGGTCGGCGCCCCCACGGGCCGCCGCGCCGACCTGCTTGTCGTGCTGCAGACCTGTCGGGGCAGGCACCCCCTGTTCGAGGCCGCCATCCACCGATTCTGCGGACAAAGCCTTTGGCGACTGAACCGAGCTTGGATCTGGCCTCGCCGCACTCAACGCACGAAGGAGGCCTGGACCTGCTTCAGCCCACCCGATCAGGAGAAGCGGGCCGACCGAGTCGAACGCAGCCTTACCCCACTGACCGGCACAAACCGGGTCCGCGACGTTCAGCAGAAGCGTCACCACGCTCGCCGCCATCAGCAGCCTGCGCGCTGG
Source organism: Amycolatopsis plumensis (assembly GCF_042652605.1). Classification (NCBI taxonomy): domain Bacteria; kingdom Bacillati; phylum Actinomycetota; class Actinomycetes; order Pseudonocardiales; family Pseudonocardiaceae; genus Amycolatopsis; species Amycolatopsis plumensis. Next base: position 1,892,800 of record NZ_JBHSJY010000001.1, read on the forward strand.
CCGCAGCACCTCATCAGATGCTCCGAAGAGCGCCAGGTGCCGCGTTCCGACGAGCAGACCCAGCACGGTCAGGTCGACAGCAGGTGCCACCAGCGGCGCCACGAACACCGGCACCTGCAGCTTCAACGCCAGGTTCAGCACGTTCCCGAAGCCGAACAGGAAGGTCAGCCCGATGACCAGCCCCATCGTGATCGTGACGAACCGGGCGACGGCCTGCGAGCTGGCGCTCACCGTCGACTCTCGCCCGAGGCAGGAAGCTCGAAACTCGCCTCGATCGTCAACGTGCCGACGTAAAACCCCTGGTCAGGCCCGTTCCCATCCTTCGGCAATCCTGCCGGGGGCACAACAGCAACGACACAGGCTCTACTTTCAAGGTACACGTCTGCGTCCTACGCCCGTACGACAAACCGGACGGGCCTCAGCAGTAGCTCACGAGCCGCGTCGAGGTCCGCCAGCCGGGTTGCCAGCGTTGCCATCGCCAGGCGATGCGGCAGCGCCTCAGAGAACTTCAGTCCGGCCAGCGCCCGCTCATCCACCTCGGGCAAGCAGATGCGGTCGAGCGCCCCCTTCATGCCCGCTTTCCAGGATTCGCGGGTCAAATCGCCCCTCAGCCGCACGGAGACGTCGTCGAACCGTTGCTTTTCATCGACTAGCCCGGACAAGGTCGCGGCCAGAGTGGCGTTTCCCGGAAGCCCGCCCACGTCCACCACCGCACATCGGTTCCCTCGCGGGTGACGACGGTACCCGCCGGATGAACGCCTCCATAGCGGTCATCCCTCAGGTCGGCCAAGACCCGCCGAGCCCGTTGAGTCAGTTCCACACCAGGGTCTGAGCCGAGAAGGACATCGCGGGCGGCTTGTGCCAAGGCGAAGCCGACACCGCCGACACCCGGCGTCAACCACCGCGCTCGGCCGCCCCCGTCAGCTGCCTCGACGAAACACCTGCGGCGCTTCCAGTCGATCCAGGTCACCTTCCAGCTCCGACCACCCAACAGCAGCAGCCGAGGACTATCCACCTTTTCGGTCAACAGTGCAGGATCGGTGCGCCCGATTTCTCGGCGGCCCTCCAGGACGGTGAACTGGGGTGGCGCGGTGAACACTGCTGTCATGTCCATGAAGTGCCGGTGCCCGAACTTACGCTCAGCCTCCGGACCGATGAACATCACCTGCCCGTCGCGTTCGATGAACCCTTCGTCGGGCAAATGACGAAGAATCGGCTCATTTCGCCGATCGAACGGCACCAGACTGTTCCACGCCTGCCCCCATTCGTCCCCGATCGCATGCTCCTGCAGACAGAGGGCGAGGATCTGCTGAGCAGCGATGTGCCGGGGTTCGGGTGGCGCGATTACGGGCTCGACGTAGCCTCGCTCCCACAACAGCAGTAACGCGGCGGACCACAGCAGCGAATCCTCGCGAATCGCCAAGAAGAGACAGTTGCGGTGGGTACCCGCGCGACGACCGCTTCGACCCAGCCGCTGCAGGAACGACGCAACCGACGGCGGGGCATTGACCTGGATGACTCGGTCGAGGTCGCCTACGTCGATTCCGAGTTCGAGCGTCGACGTCGACACGATGACGCAGTCGCGCGCTTCGGCAAACGCCTGCTCAGCCTGCCGTCTTTCGTCGACCGACAACGAGGCGTGAGACAAGAAAGTGGCGACACCACGAGCACGCAGGGCTGCGCCGATCTCTTCGACGAGCTGCCGCGAGTCGCAGAACACGAGACGCTTTTCCCCGCGATGCAATGCCGCGATCACGGTCGCCGCATTGTCCACCGAGCCGACGTAATCCAGTTCGATGTCCCCCGCTGACTTCCCCGCAATCACGACCTCGACCCCAGGAGCAACGACTATACCCGGACGGCTCCCACGACCGGAACCTTGCAACCATTCGAGCAACTCCGGCGGGTTGCCGACCGTCGCGGACAATCCGATCCGTTGGATCGGCTTCCCGGTGACCCGGCTCAGTCGTTCAAGGACAGCCAGCAGATGCCAACCGCGGTCGTCTCCGGCGAAGGCGTGCACCTCATCCACCACGATGGCGCGCACGCCGGCAAGGAACTGCGCGTGTTCCACATTGGCACTCACCAACATCGCTTCCAGCGATTCCGGCGTGGTCAGCAGGACATCAGGCGGGGCACGCAGGATCCGCTTCCGCGCAGGTCCGGTCACGTCACCGTGCCAAAGCGCGACTCGCCGCCCCAGCCAGGCGGCATATCCCTCCAGCCGGGGCAGCAGGTTGTTCAGCAAAGCCTTCAACGGACACACATACAGCACTGACAAGCCTGTCCAGCACTGTTCCTCCATCGCCGTCAAGACGGGGAAGAACGCCGCTTCGGTCTTGCCGCCCGCGGTGGGCGCAAGCAGCAAAGCATCCTTCCCATCGACGACCGGCTCGATGGCTTCCTGCTGGAGCGGCCGCAACGTCCGCCAGCCCAATGTGTTGACGACGTGGTGCACGAGTGCCGGGTGCAGCCGCGTCACCGAGCTCGTCACGGCAGATCCAGATCAATCTCACCCGCGCTGGTCGCCGCACCGCGCTCGCCGGCGGTCAGCTCGGCGGCAGTCACGGTCAGTTCATAGTGCTCACGCGGGTCGAAATCCGGATGCTCGTCCACCCGGTCGAGTACCTCGGCCACCAGCTTCCGCAGGAAGATCCGCGGGGCTACTCCGACCTTTCCTCCGAGTTCCCCGGTCAGCGCGCGGGCGAGCAGGTCGACGTAACCGTCGTCGACCACCGCCCCCACCCGATCCGGATGCCGCGCTCCGCCGACGTACAGGTCACGGACCTTGCGACCCAGCTCGCCCAGCCGGCCGAGGTCGAACCCGGGCAGCCGCAGCTGCACCGCGCGAGGCGAGTCGAACCGCGCGTCGGTGGTGAAGTCGGTCGACAGCCGCTGTGCCAGGGGAGGCAGCCGCTGAACGCCTTGCTGCCCGTCGAAGAAGGCCGGGGTTCCCGTCATGATGAGGAAGAGCCCGGGAAACCGGCCGGCGTCGATCTCGTCGAGAAGCTGGCGCAGCGCGTTGAGCCCTTTCTCCCGGACGTCACCGCGGACCCGTTGCAGGGTTTCGGTCTCGTCCAGCACGAGCAGGAGCCCCGGATGTCCGCAGTCCCGGAGCACAGCGAGCAATCCCTGGAGGAAGCCCAATGCCGCGAAATGATCAAGGTCGCCCCGGACACCCGCAACCCGCCGGGCGGATGCCGCGACCGACTTCTGGCCCCCGAGCCAGGCGACGATCGCCTCTGCTGTGGCGTTGTCACCGGCCTCGACCGCCTGCCGGTAACCCCGGAGCGCAGCCGCGAACGCGGGTGTCGTCCGAGCCACGTCGGCCAGCCGTTGCTCCAGAAGAGCGTCCACCGCGGAAGCCAGGCCCGTCTGATCCTCGGCCTCGACCTCACCGGCCTCGAGAACCTGCTCCTCCAGGGTGTACAGCCACGAGTCGACGACTGCGCGCAACGCGCTCGGCTGATGAGTTGCGGTGGTCAACCGCTCGCTGAGACGCCGATAGACGGTCTCCAGACGATGCAACGGGGTTTCGGTCTCCGAGATCTGGATTTCCGAGACGGCTAGGCCACGGCGCTTTGCCTGCTCGGCCAGCCAGCGGGCGAAGAACGTCTTGCCGGCCCCGTATTCGCCGCGCACCGCGTGGAAAGCCGCTCCCCCGCGAGCGACCGTCGCCAGGTCTTCGCCCATCGCCGCGTCGAACCGCTCGAGCCCCACCGCCAGCAGGTCAAGGCCGTTCTGCGGAACGGTTCCGCGCCGCAGAGCGTCGATCACCTCACGCCGCCGGACCTCGCTGACCGTGCTCACGGCTCTCGCACCCCGAACTGCACCCGCATGACCTCCAGCTCCAGTTTCACCCGGCGGCCGCCGTCCACTAGGGACAGCACCGGGTAGCCGTCGACGTTGAGCAACCGCTGCAGCGTCGTCGCGAAGAACTCGGGCCGGCGGGCCGCCCGGCCGGCCACCGCGGCGACCGCGCCGACCGTGAGCACGCCGTCGGCCTTCACCAGGGCATCGATCACATCGGCGACGACCTGGCCGTCCGGAGCCTTCGGGACGAACCCCCGTTGCGCGGCGTACGTCTCCGTGGCGACAACTTGGCCGCCGAGAGACACGGCCGGAGATTCCACGGTGAACAAGGGAACGGCCTCTTCGACGGGCTTGGCCTTCCGCGCCCGGCCTGGCTTCGGCGCCGGTTCGGCCGGGACCGGCCGCGCGTTCCACCACGCCGGCTCGACTTCCTCCCTCGGCAGAACGTGCCAGCCGGCCGGAAGGTGGTCCAGCGCGGGCAGGAGCACCAGAACGGGAACCGTCATCTCGGCCAGGGACGCGCCACCGTGGTAGCCCGCCTTGCTCGCGGTGTAGTGAATGTCCTCTCGCCAAGGCAGTACCAGGTCACCGTTGCCGAGCATCACCCTCGGACCGGTCACCGCGATTTCACCCACATCCGGTTTTCCGGTCCGCCATCGTGCCGACTCCACACCGGCCGCCGCTGTCTTGCCGTGACCGGGCCGGGCGAGCACGTGACCGTGATCGGAGACCAGTACCACCGGACGTCCGTAGCCCCGGGCCGCGTCGAGCAGTTCCGGCAGGAACGTGACGGCATCGACCGACCAACCCCGCCCGATCGCCCTCTTGGCCGTGATCCAGGGCGTCATCGATGGTATTGAGCACGACACCGACCACGGTCTCGCTCTCGGACAACGCGGCCACCAGCGGATCGGCCAGCCGGTGACCGGCTTCGCCACCGAGATCGCCCTTGTGGAAGAGCGTGGCCTTCGAGGGGCGCCGCCTCTTCCAGAAAGCGGCGAACCCGGCCTTTTCCCCAGCCTGATCGGCAACCTTCAGGTCGCCGGTGAGCAAACCACCACGACTCGCCCCGGTCACCGAGGGCAACCCCGCGGCCGCTGCGACGCGCCGGCCAGCCGCCGGGGTCGCTTCGGTCCACACGCGGCCGGTCAGCTGCTCACCCAGCTCAATGGCGATCGCGGCGGTCATTCCATCGACCACGACGACGAGCGGGGCGGCCTTCGCCGCCACCGGTGCCACGACCTCGGCCAGCACCTGCTCGACCAGCAGGCAGCCACCGCTTTCGACCGCGGTCGCGTGCCTGGCCCAGGGCACCAGGCGCTGTGCGAATTCCTCGTCCAGTGCGTCCCGGCGAGCGCGGACCTCCTCACAGAGTGCTCGATACGCCTGTCCGACGACCGGATCGCCCGCCGGGTCACCGGCCGCCAGAGTCGTCAGGGCTCGATCAACCCAGGCCCACGCCGTCATCTGTCCGTCAAGACCCGCCGGCACCGAATCGACCACGGTGGTGGGCGAGCCGCTCCAGCGGGCCAGCCGGACTGCCATCTCCGCAGCACGGACCTGCCGTACTTCGAGCCGGGCGAGTGCGTGATCACGAAGAGCCGACAGTGCCTGCTCGATGTCCACCGATCCGTGACGCGACGAGCCGGGCAATGCGGTGGCGAGCGTCCTCAGCAATCCGCTGAAGGTGGACGGCAGGAACCTGTTGCCCTCCAGAGCGCCGGTGAGGTGCGCCTCGGCGGCGATCCGATCCGCCCGGCGCAGCACCTCGAGCACCCGATGCCGGGCAGCGTCGCCGCTTCGGCTCGCGGCCTCGCTCACCCATCGTTCCAGGGTCCCGGCAACCGCCTCGGTGAAGGCTCTGAGTTCAGCACCCCGGGTGCCGCCCAGCAGGCTGCCGAACGCGAACGCGGTGTCCATCGACGCGCCGGGAGCGGTGACGGCCGAGCCGACGACGCCGAGCGGCATGGTGTCGGCCGCGCGCCCGTCCGCAGCCAGCCGCATGACCACCACCGCCACTTCGCCGACGGTGTCGGCCAGCCACTGGGTCAGCCCGTCCCGTTCAGCCTCCGGAAGCGCCATGAACCGGCTGGGCCCGGCCGGATCACGCGACCATTCGAGCAACGCGCCGGCGTCCAGCGCGCCCTCGGCCAGCGTCCGGCCGCCGAGCCGGGCGCCGATGAGCGCCCGGATCGCGCCGTCCCGCGTGAGTACCGAACCGTTCCGCGGCCAGCCCTCGGTCGGCTCGGCTTCCAGGAGGGCGTCGACCAACCAGACGTCCCGGCGGATGCGGGCGTCGACGGCCGTGGCGCCGAAGCGCTGGGCGACGATCTTCGCCCGGTCGACGGTGCGGGTGGAGCGTCCGATCGCGTACGCCCGCACGTCCCAGCCGAGCTGGTCGTCGGGCACGCTCGTAGTGACCACCAGCAGGTCGTCGCCGTGGGCCCGTTCGTGCTCCTGCCAGACCTCCACCAGGCCAAGCACCGAGTGCTGGTCGGCGACGTGCACACGATGTCGTTGTCCTCCGACGAGGACGGGAAACTCGGCCGCGGTGTCGACATAGCGCCCGTATACCAGCAGCAACCTGAGCTCGCCAGCGTACGGCAGCCAGTCCTGCACCATGGCTTCGACGATCCGGCGGTCGACCGTCGGCGGCGTGCTCATCCGGTGGTGTCCTCTCCGGCGCCGTCGTCGCCCACCACCGTCCAGGTCACGTCGAACTCGACGGCGGGGTGTTCCTTGGCGTAGGCCCGGATCCCACCGTCCAGCTCGGCGACCAGCCGCGCCAGTTCCTGTTCGACAGCGCTCGCGCGGATCCTCGTCCGGCCGCCGGTCCGCTCGCGTCGCGCGACGGTAGCCGCTTCTTCGCCACCCGGCTCACCCGCCGGCTCCACAATGGGATCCCGGGGAGCCGGCGTCGGAACGGCCGCCAGCCGGGCAGCCTCGTTGACCAGTGCTACCGCCCGGCGGCCGAGACCTTCCAGAACCGGAACGAGATCACGGGTGAACTGGTCGGCCGCGGCCGCCGCGGCCAGGTCGTCGACCAGGCTTTCGGCCTGGTTGCCAACCGGGTCGCCGCGCCCGGTGAACTTCCGCACGGAGTCGAGCAACGTCCATTCGACTCGCTCCAGTGCGGCGAGCACCGCCGGGGCGGAGCTGATCGCGGCGGCGAGCACCTCGTCACTCGTGCCGTAGCCGGCCGCGGTGAGCTCCTGCACCAGCCCGGTGGAGTCGCGCATCGCGGTGAGCCTGGCCAGCAGATCCGCCGCATCGCGCCCGGACGTGACTCGCGGTGCGTCCGGCCGGCCGTCGATCCCCAACGCGGCGGCGTGCCGCTCCAGCGCACGCCGAACGCCGGCCCCGGCACCTTCCAGCCCGGCTGCCTTCTCCCGCACCTCGTCGGCCAGCCGATTCACGTTCCGGGTGAAGAGCGTCTCCGGGACGTGCAGGCCGAACAGGGTGGCCGCGCGCCGACGGGCCGTCGCGAAGTCGTCGGCGCTGGGGAGTTCCTGGGCACGCAAGGCGTGTCCGGGGCCGATCTTGTCCAGTTCCGGAGGCTCGCGCAGCGGCGAACCGTGCAGCACCCAGGCCCGGTCGGCCAGGAGGGCGTAGGTGGCAATGACCAGGTTGCCGACCGCTTTGTCCCATCCGGTGTAGCCGAGGTCTTCGATCCAGGACCGGATTTCCTCGATCCGGTAGTCGCCGGTCGCTCCGTGCTGCCTGGCCGCTTGTTCGATCCGGCGGCGCCACTCGGTGGAAACGTTCAGCGGACCGTCGGACACTTCGCCCAGTTCGAGAGGGTGCACGATCCGCTTGACGAGCGCGAGCTGGGCCCGGTCGACGACGACCCGGCGCTGCCCGTCCTCCATCGCCCGGGTGATCCAGCCCAGCACAGTACGCAGATCGCCGAGGGTGATGGCTTTGCGGTTACCGCTGGGATCGAAGTCCGGATGCTTCGGATAAAGCGAATCGAACAGCCCATCGGCCAGTGCCAGTGCGTTGTACTCGAATCCGGCGCCGCCCGCCAAGCGCGGTTTGTGCCCGGCCTGCAAGGACAGCACGTGCCCGTCGTCGCCGACCTCCTTGCCCACGGTCGACTCTTCGGCCTGCGCGATGCCGTAGAGCTGACGCAGCGCGGCGGACAGCTGCGACTCCAGGTTGTCCCGCTGCGCCTGCAGCTGGTGCCGGACCTTGACCCGGTTCTCCTCGGACATCGTGCCCGCGTAGTCGGCCAGCCGGTCCCGTTCGAGCAGGTACTGGATCTTGAGCAGCCGGCCGAGCTGCGCCGACTTCTGCGGCGAAAAGAAGTGCGGCAACCAGACCAGGGTCGGCGCGTTGACCCCGTCCCGGCGCAACCTGTTCACCCGGGCCGCATCGCTGAGCGGGGTCTGATCGGCTTCGTCGAACGGGTAGTCCAGGATGATCCGCACCCGCCCGGGCACGGTCGAGCCGGGTCTTCAGTTCCTTGCACTTCAGGTCGGTGAGATGCAGCGGGTTGCGCAGGGTCCGCACCCGGTTGGCGGTGTCGTCGTGCACGCGCCACGTATCGCCGTTGCCGGCCACGCGGCCCGGATGCGCTTTCAGCTCGACCAGGTAGAGGCCACCGGGAACGGCGATCAGCAGATCGCACTCGTTGATCCGGTCGGACGTCCCGGTGAACGTGAACGTCGCCCACGCGCGGTAAGGCTCGGCCCGCGGCATCAGCCGCTTGATGTGATCGAGACCGTCCTGCTCCCAGGGGAACGGCGACGGCCGCTCCTGGAACCACCGCTGCACAGCCGGTGGCGGGCCCGGCTTGGGCGCCGGCTGTCGACCGCTCGGCAACGGTTACCCCTCCTCGTCTGATCACTGCCCTCCGAGGAGCGATCGTAGTGGCCAAGCCGCACTGTGACTTGCCGTGACAGCCGGTCGACCTGAGTGGAGTACGTGCACCCCAGCACATCACGCATAGTCGTCACAGCTCGCTGTCACGTTACGTGATTACGCAACATTGGCTCGGCCGCTGACGACCGGTTCCGCTGTGACGCTGTACCGGGACCAGAACGGAGCCCCGCGCGGTACGTCCGTCGCGCAGTGAGCCGCCGGGCCGGCCCTAGTCGAGGCCGAGGGCGGCGCGCAGGCGACGGGGGTTCATGGCACCGGGCTCGTCGATGTCGGGGAAGGAGCCGAGCAGGCGGATCAGGTCTCCCCGGCGGGTGGGATCCGCGGCCGCCTGGCGTGGGGTGTGGCCGGACAGGGCGGGGATGGACTCGTCGAGCCACTTCTGCTCGTAGTCGCGGATGAACCGCTCCAGGACGGCCTCGACCTCGGGGCCGGCGAGAGGCGCCGGCGGCTTCCCGGAGGAGGCCGTCACCTCGTGCGCGGGTTGGCGGGACTCGCTCACCACCGCGAGCGTCGGGTCGAGCGTGCGCAGGATGGCGAGCACGCGGTCGACGCGCGCTTCGCTGTTGGCGCTCACGCTCAGGTCGTGGCCGTCGAGACGGAGAGTGGCCCGGATAGGTTCCATACCGTCACCAGTGAGGTGCTCGTGCCAGGTGTCGCCGTCGCGCTCATACGTCTCGTCCAGTTCGGCGGCCAGCGCCGCCGGGTCGTCGGTCCGGAGGGTCACCTCGCAGAGCACCAGTGGTTCACCCTCGGTGTTCTGCAGCACGGGTGGCGCGAACCGCCTGCTCAAGAAGGAAATCAGGACTTCCGGATCGGGTGCGGAATCCAGCAGCGCGATGAGTTCGTCGCGATCCTTCAGCGCGACCGGTTCGATCCCGCCGAAGATCTGCTCGGTTTCGCCCACCGGCACGACCCGGGCACAGATCAGCATGCCTGTCTTGAGCTGACGGCTGCCCGTCCGCTCGCTGACCTGGTGGATGTCGCCCGTGCGGACGTCCCGGAGTGTGCAGCCCTCGCCGGGGCGGACCTGCTCGACCTCGAACACCGACCGCTCGACGAGCAGCCACTGTCCGGCCAGCAGCCGCTCGTCCTCGGGCAGCAACCCGCCCCGGGTGGCCACGAACTCGGCGAACGCGCCGCCCTCGAACAGGACCGCGTCCGCGGTCAGCGGGTCTTCCAGGGCCTCGATGAGGGCGAAGGGGTGGTCGGAAAACTCCGCTCGCGCCTGCGCGGCCGCCATCATCCCGATCCGCCACGGCCCGTCGGCCAGGAACAGGCCCGCCTTCCGGTACAGCCACGCGGCACGCTCGTCGAGCGTCTGGGATTCGCGGTTGAGATGGCATTTCTTGTACTTACGGCCGGACCCGCACCAGCACGGGTCGTTGCGGCCGACGTCGGTACGAGGCTTGGTCTCGAACCGCGTGAGGAGCTCGGCCAGTGCGTCGTCCGGCGGCGTGCCGGCCCGGCGCAGCAAGGCGAGGCCTCGCGCGGCGTCGCCGCGATCGCCCGCGAACCGGGCCAGTGCGTACAGCGCCGGCTCCCACTGCGGATCCATCGACTCCGCGGCCTCGTAAGCCGCCTCAGCCGCGATCACGTCACCCAGCCGCTCATAAGCCTTACCACGCAGCCACCGCAGGGCCGCCCGGGCCGGCCGCGGCGCCATCGGCTCGAGCGACTCGGCGAACAGCCCCAGCGCCGCCGCGGCCTGCGAGTCGGGCGGGATCTCCGCGAGGAGAGCCTCGGCGACCGGTACCTCGGCCAGCAGCGGGAGAGCCGCGCCGAATCCGCCGGTCACGACGTCGTGGACATTTTCCGCCTCCCCGATTGCGGCGAGCGCCTCGTCCCCGCCTTCCTCGTACGCTCCCGAAGCTGCCGCGTGCAGCGCGGCGATCCGCTCGTACTGCGCGAGGATCGACTGCACGGCGAACGCCGCTTCGTCGTCCAGGCGATGCCGCCGGGCGATCGCCGCACGGTAACGGCCCGCCCGCCACCGCGGGAAATCGAAATCCGCCGAAGCCAGCCATTCACCGTCGTGCTGGAGCCCGCAGGCGGCCAGTGCCTCGCGCAACGGCGGCAGCGGCTCGGCGAACAATGCCGGGTCGTTCGCGCACGCCGTCCACAGTGCCTCGGCCAGCTCGACCGGCGCTCCACCGGTGATCGAGAGCCCGCGGGACAGGGCGGCCAGCCGGTCCGAAGGAACCTCCTCGCGGGGAGCCGCCTCCAGGTGCAGCCCGTCTTCGGTGACCCGCACCGCGACGACGTCCCCCTCGGACAGCTCTCGTTCGCGGAGGCAACCGGGCGGGAGCAGCAGGGCACCGCCCTCGCCGATCTCCTCCGGCAGGAGGCTTCGCTCGGCCAGCGCCTCGACGTCGAGTTCCGGGAACACCGGGATGACCGGCGAACCGTCCGTCAGCCGCCGGTACCCGGCGCGCCGGACCAGCCACTCGACGAGCGTCAGGTCGGGCTCCAATTCGAGGAAGCCGCGCTCGGCCTCGGGCGCGGTCAGCCGGTGGGTGAACACCCGGCCGCCCAGGAGCGCCGGCACGGACGCCCACCGGTCGTCGGCGAGCGTCGTCAGCAGCCCGTCGCCTTCGTCGAGCGCGTCGATGAGGCCATCCTCCGGATCGTCGTCCAGCGGCACACCACGCTCACGCAGGACCGAGACGATCTGTTCCTCGGAAAGGGGTCCACGTTCGGCGAGGACGGCGGCGATCACGTCGACGAGGCGCTCATCCGCGGAGGAGGAAGTATCAGCCACGACCCGACACGGTACGACAGCACGACAAGCCTGCGGCGGGCGGTAGCCTGCCCACATGCTCGGCTTGGACAAGCTCGACCTCGACGCGATCGCGACGGCGTTGCAGGACCAGACCGACTACGACCATTTCCACCTGGTCGACCCGCTGACCGGCGAGATCGAGTTCTGGACCCGAGACGGCGGCATCGACGGCAACCACCCGGTCGACCTCGACGACCTGGACCTGATCGTGATCCACCCACTGCCGTCCTACGTCTGGTACCAGGACATGGCCGACTTCGCGGACGGCATCAGCGACGACCAAGCCGGCCGCCGGCTGGCGAGGGCCATCCGCGGCAGAGGCGCATTCCGCCGCTTCAAGGACGAATTGCACGAGGAGTACCCGGAGCTTCTCCCGGCTTGGCACGAGTTCAGCGACCTCCGGGCGCGGCGTCGCGCGGTGGAATGGCTTGCCGGCAACACGCTCGTCGAGCGAGTCACCGCCGATCGATTCGCTGCCGAGCACCCCGACCCCGACCTGCCCTGATCAGTGCGATGCCGACCCGCCACGATGATCAGAGGCCGGCTCGGTCGAAGCGTTCCATGAGGCTGGGCTTGCGAATATGTGCCCGCCGCAGGGCGTCGAGCCGGGCGTCGAAGACGTCGTCGAGGTTCTCCCGCTCGGCCAGCGCCCGCAGATCGGTGAGCAGTGTGACGGCGGCGTCGTAGTCGGCCGGTTTGCGGGTGGCGATCAGCGCGTCGACACGCGACCACGCGCCGTCTCCCTCTTCGGCAAGCCTGTCGAGCCGTCGCTCGCGGGTCAAAGCGTGTGCCCGTTCACGGTCGGCCTCTTCTGCGGCGCGCTGGCGGGACACGCGACGCTCGCGCTCGGCTCGCCGACGCGCCGCGGCGTCGAGCAGATCAGCCACAGTCCGACGGGCTGGGCCGGGGACCGCCGGAGCGGCGTCACCGCGGTGACGCCGCCGCAACTCCATCCGGACCCGCACCCCCTCCCCCAGCATGACCCGGGCAAGGAACCGGTCCTTCTCGATGGTCGGCGGGTCGGCCACCCAAGCCGCCAGGTCATCGCGACCGTCGGCAGTCTCCGCCAGCGGCGGAGAAGCCTCAGCCGCGATCGCAAGGAGGTCGCCGTCGAGGCGGAGGAAGTCCGCAAACGCTCGTTGCGCGGCACTGAGCGTGCCCAACCCGGGCGGAACCGGTGGCTCCGGATCGGCGTCGGCCTCGCGGTCGAAAACGTCCTCGTCGCGCTCCCAGGTGCCGTAGGCAGCCAGCCAGGCGAGGTAGAGCGGCCGGAGGTCACCGGCGGCGAGTTCGGCGCGGACTCCGACGATCCCCGACAGCAGGCTCTCGGGGTCGTAATCGAAGTCGAACTCGCCGGCGTGGTCCTCGCTCGTGAAGTCGAGCACGATGTACTCGCCCGTCACCCAGGCGCTCGCCCCGTCACCGACGCAATACTCCTCGACGACATCCGGATCGAGCAGATCGCCCGGCAGGCGGAACATCACGTGGTGGGTGCCCCAATTGGCAACGTACAGGTGCGCGTCGTAGAAGCGCTCCATCAACTGGTGCGGGTCACCCTTGAAGTTGCCCCAGTGGTACTCGTTCACGAAGCTCGTCGCGGTGATCCTCGCCCGGGTGGACAGCGACCGGACCTCGGCTTGTTCGCGGTCGTCCAGTGGGCGGTCGATCGCCAGGAACTCGTAGTACTGGTACTCGCTCACGGCTCATCCCGTTCGTCGGCTTCGGTGAACGGCTTCGCCCGGAAACTCGAGTCGTCGCCCAGGTGGAAGAACAGATGTCCCTCGATCGTGTTGTCGTCGGCCAGGACCGCCCAGCCGCGGCCGCTGACCTGATCGCCCTCGTCGGCACCCTCCCAGGTGAACTCGACACCGGGCAGCCCGTCCCGTTCGACCGTGCGGCAGTCCAGCCACCCTTCGACGGCGATGAAGCCCAGCCGTCCCGTCCCGTTACGGGCGAACTCGATGAAACCTGGCTCAACCAGGTCGATCGCGTCGCGGCCCCAGCCGCTCATCCTGACGATGCGCCACCGGCCGAGCAGCCGCGCCGGGGTTTCCGGACTGTGCGTGCCATGAGGCGGCAGAGTAACGACCGCGGCTACCATCGCCGACGAGCCCCCGCGCCCCCGGGAGCCGATGGATTTCGACGACCTTGACTTCCTGAGCCGCAACGCCCCGGCGTGGCGCCTGCTCGCCGACAATGCGCCACTGGTGCCCGAGTGTCCTTGAGGAAGGGTTCGCCGACGGCTTGCCGTGATAGCCGGTCGACCTGGGTGAAGTATGTCCCCGCCCCAGCACATCACGCATGGTCGTCACAGGCTGCTGTCACGTACGCAATTGCGCACGGTGGGCTCTCCGCCGCCATGCCGGAGGTCATCGAGGAGACTGGCGAGGATTCGCTCCTCGTGCACCGGCGCATTGACCGAACGGTAACCGTGGGCCAAGGCGGCAGCCGCGGCTTCGAGACCCGCTGTGACCATGTGATCACTATGGATTCCGCACTCGCGCAGATAAGTCCGGAGATCAAAACGCCACGACAACGCTCGCGGGGCCACGGACAGTACTTGGTCGGCGATGACGAATCCCGAGGGGTCAAAGTCGGCCCTCGCATGGATGACGCAACCGGCTCCGCTGAGACCGGCGAGCAGGTCGAGTGCGGCACCGGACGCAATCCCGTCCGTGCAGACCAAGGGTGGGCAACTCGGGCCGAGAGCGTCCGCGGCGGCCTCGGCGACGGTCGGGTTCTCGCAAACGAAGACGTCGCCGGCCGGCGCTGTCCAGCTGCCGGTCAGGGACCGGAGGGTCAGCCAGATCGGCTCGCCTGGAGCCGCTGCACACAGCTGAGCAGCCGCGGCATCGCCGGTCAGGGGGAGGTTCAAGACCAAAACGCGGGACGACACACCGTCGCAGACCACCCTGGCGGCTGCCCATGCTGCACGCCAAGCCCGGCCCGCTCGCTGCGGGCGCGGAAGCTCATGGACGATGGCCAGAAGCCGCGCTACCGCTCGCCCCAGCAACCGATCGGAGTCGAGGGCATGAGCATCATTGCGAACATCCGCAGCCAGCTGCGCGAGCCGGATCTTCCCCTCGATGCCTCGAAGGTGGGTCACGACCTCCGAGACTTCCTCGGCCAACGCCGCCAAAGCTCCTTCACCAGGACGTGGTAGACCCGTGTCCGCCAGCCACTGCTCCACCACCGGCGGTACCACACCTGCCGCGGTCAGGCTTCCCGCTGCGCGCTCCATCTCGGCGGCGATGACATTCCGGGCTCGGTCGCGGCGAGCCCGGTCCGGCTCGATCGGGCCACGCAGCGACTCCACGAGGCCGCGCACCGTGAGCCGATGTTCGGCGAGCTTCGCCGCGAGGTCCTGGAGCCGGACGGGCCTGTTCGACAGTTCCCAGCGCGTTCCCAGCAGCAAGGCAATGTCCCGGCGTTGCTCGGTGGTCAGCTTCAGCGTGGTGAGGGGTCCGACCTCGGTGCGCTGTTCACGCCGGATGCGCAGCTGGACGGCGTCGAGCACGGCCGCAGGGCCTGGCTTCCGCGCCCAGTCCGCGATTCCAGGCGGTATGACCATCAGTCGGTGTCCAAGTCCGCGAACAGGCCTTCGGCTGACAACAGCGATTCGTCGGCACGCGCGTCGGCCACCGGGAGGGCAACGGCGGTCCATTCACCGCCGCACCATAGGTAAGGAATCGCGTCGACGCCTGGCAGCCCCTTGTGCCGGGCCAGATCGTACACAGCGACTGCCGGTACCGACGGGTACTTGCACCACTCGTCGTGCGCGGTCAGCATCACGTCCAGATCGAAGTTCACCGTCAGGCCCATGAACGACGCCTTGATCTCTTCGTCCACGCCGGTCATCGCCTCGTCCAGCCAGACGCAGCGGGGCGCGAGTTCGCCAGCGGCGTTGTAAGCAACGACTGCGGCGGCGAAGAGTGGCTGGGAGAGCAGGACAACTTTCTCGCCGCCCGACTTGGCGCCGTGCTTGGCCGCGTCGAACGGGGCCCAGCGGCTGGTCGAGCCGGACCGATACTGGAGTGAAATCTTCAGCCAGCCGCGGTAGTCGAGCGCACTGGACAGCTGCTCCCTCCAGTCAGCGCCACCCTCTGCCAAGGCGTCCGCCCGAGCCGCGTCGATCTTGCGGGCAAGGAACGAACGTACTGTCTCCTGCCGGGCCGGTGAGAGCTGCTGATAGCCCTGCGTCAGCGCGTCGACGACGGTCCCCGCGTCCGGGTCGGCGGGGTCGGGTTCCCATTTCAGCTGCACGGTGTTGCCGTGGCGGGTGGGGTGACTGGTCAGCTGCTTGTTGATGCCGGTAAACGTCCGAGCCGTGTAGTCGAGCCTGTCCTTGAGGTGCTCGATGAACGCCGAGCCGAGCAGGGTCGTCAGGACCCGTTGCTGCTCCGAGTCGAACGCTGCCTCCTGCGCGCGAACCTGGTCGGCGAGCAGCTCCGCGGATTCCGACGGCGCCTGCCAGCCGGCGGCGCTGTCGGCGAGGACGGCGACCCGCTGGACAGCGCCGTCGCGGTCGGCTTCCAGGACCCGGGCGTCCCGGTCCGGCAAGAGGTCCTGCCGCAGCGTTTCCAGCTTGCTGTAGCACTGACGCCAGGCTCGGTCCTCGTCACCCGCGTCGGGGAGTTCGCGGCGGGCTGCGCGGGCCGAATCCCGGCCGGCTTCGACCGTCCTGCGCTCCGGTTCCCCCAGTCCGAGAGGCTGTGCCAACCCTGCGTCGAAGATCTCCCACCACGCCGACAGCGCGGTGTCTCGAAGTTGTTCCGCTGTTCGACGCCGTTCCTCGTGCTGGGTGAGGGTTTCCTCTGCTCGTGCGACCGCAGCCTCGGCCTGTACCCGCGCTTCGCTGAGGCGTTCGAGCTCCTGATCCACTTGCGTCAGCAGTTCGTCGAGCTTGGTGCGACGGTCCAGCTGGGCGCGGATGTCAGTGGTGAGCGCCGCTTCGGCGGTGCGCAGCCGAACTTCGGTCTGGCGTCGACGAGTACGCAGGACCTCAAGCTCGGCGTTGATCACTGAGCGGCGCTCTTCTGCCGAAGCCAGTTCCCGTTTCGCTCGCTCGAGGGTAGCTACCTGTAAGCCGAGCACCTCGACGCGACGAGCCAGTTCGCTTACCGCGTCCTGGTAGGTCTGTATGGCCGCTCCGTGGCGAGCCAGGTCGGTGATGGGGAAGGAGTGCTCGCCCGCGTAACCCGAAAAAGCCGCCCACGCAATGTCACGAGCTTCCTCGTTCTTCCGATGAATCTCCCGAACAGCAGTCACTTTGTGTTCCAGGTCGCCGGCACGCAGTTCTCGTTCACGCAGCCTCGTGACGGCATCCGTCACCGGCCGCTCCGGGGGAATCCTCACGACCTCATCGGCGATGCTTCTCAAGTCGTCGTCGAGCTGTTGCAACCGACCGTCGATTTCGATGATTGCGGAATCCAGCATTGCCAACCGTGCCCGCAGTCGCGCGATCTCGCGTTGCCGGGCATCCTCTCGCGCAGTTGCGCCGAGATAGGACGCGGGCCGGGTGACCTCGGCACGACCGGTCAACGCAGCGCTTTGCCAGGTTCCGTCCGCCGCCATCCAGGTGCCGGCAGTGTCCGCAGGTGCCGGCCGGGAGTCGTGCCAGCCGATGGCAGTCAGCACTGCTCGGATGGTGTGAGCCGAAACGCCCCCAGCCGGTGTCGGCTCGAGTACCGCGGTCAGGTTGGTGTCCGGCTTCACCTTTCCTTCCAGGATCAGCGTGTCTGCAGGCCCTCCGCCGGAGATCGCCGTCAGCCGGCCATCAGCGCTGAACCACGCGTCGAGAACGCCTGCCGCGGCAAGCGTCGCTTCCAGAAGGTCCAATTCCACCGCCCCGACCTCGTCGGTTGGCTGAACACACCGCCAGAACGGCGCACCCAAACCGTCGTCAGGTCCCGGCCGGTCACGCCGTCGCCAGAGATCTGGCGGCGCAGGCAAACGCTCGGCCCGGTTCAGTACACCTTCGAGGTCCGCCTCGACACTCACACGTTCTTCGACAAGACCATCGCGCTCGTGTTCGCGGGTGACACGTCGAGATCGCAGTGTGTCGCGAACTTCGCCGACGTGCTTGGCAATTGCGGTCGCCGGGGAAGATCGTCGCGTTTCCGAAGGGTCCACAATGGTCAGCTCGGCCGCCAGATCACACCAGTCCTCAACCGTCCGCTCGTCGGCTTTGACGAAGACAGCTCCTTCGTTCCACTCTCTGATCTCTCTGCGCAACGTGTCCACTGCCGTCGAGACGTCGTCACGTGCTGCTTCCCGCTGCTCCAAAGCTTCATCGAGGTCCGCCTGGCGATCCGACAGCGTCTCGGCGGACCGCTCCGCCGCCTGCTCGGCCTGGTCAAACGTCCCATGCAGGCTACTCAGCCGTTCGAAACGCTCCCGCCGTATCGAGAGTTCTGCTCGGAGAGCAGCGACGTCGCGGACAGGCAGATGCCGGGCTGCGGAGCCTTGCAGCCCAGCCGGTTGCGCCGAGCTCTGCACGCGCTCGGCCGCTCGCGCCGTTTCGGACTCGGATTGCTCGACATCGGCCGTGGCCTTGGCTGCTTCCCCGGCGGCTTCGGACAGTTCGCCCTCCGCCGCGCGAAACCTTTCTTCGCCACCCTTGTATTGCTCCTGGAGGCCGTCGAGTTGTTCCCTGAGCGACTCGGCGCGGCTCGCCGCACTCACGGCATCCTTGAATGCTTGGCTGTCCAGCAGTTCGCGCAGTTCGGTGCTGAGGTCCTGACGTCGCGTCCGCGTATCAGTCGACTCGCTGCGCAGCTTCTCGACTTTCCCGCGGGCTTGGGAAAGACCGTTCTCAGCGGTTCGGCGGTCCTTGGTGGTGTCGTCCAGCCGGGTGGTCGCCGAACTCAGTGCGTCAGCGCGACGGCGGACCACCGTGCGCGCCCACGGAGTCCAACCGCTCCGGACGAAGCCGGCCACCTTGACCGCGGCCGCGCGGGTCTCCTCCACCGCCTCCCGGAGTTTCTTGAGGTTGTCCCACCCGTCCGCCAGTTGCGTGATCTCCGTGCTCGCGAGCGGGGGCAGGGCCGCACGAAGGGTCTCGGCGAGGCTTGCCGGGTTGAGCCGCTCGCCGAGCTTCGGCCTGCGCAGCTGCTTGAGCAACTCGGTCAAGTTGTCGTAGGCATCGGAGCTCAGCCCGAACAACTCGGCGGCCAGCCTGGCCCGGTACCGGGTGGCGCTTTCGGGCACCGTGACCCCGGCAACCTTCTTGAGTTCTTTCTGGTCCAGTGGCCGATCAGCCACGCACAGGCGCAAATCTCGCCCCGGACGTAGGTGAGTGATCAGATGCCAGGTGGTCACCCCGGATGTTCCGCTCCCGCGACGAGCACTCACTCCGAGACCACACACGAAGAACTGCGGTGCTCCGTTGTCGTCGACCCTGCCGAACTCGACCCACGCGTAGCCCAGACCTGCATCCGACATCGGCCGCGGATCGTCGTCCTCGCCCGTGGGCAGCAGGTTGAAGCGCATCGTCCGGTGCTGGGAACCGAAGGGATCAAGCACGGACGGACCGATTTCGCCGCGCAGCAACATCAACGTTGTCAGCTCGAGCACCTTCGTCTTGCCTGCACCATTGCCACCACGAAGAACCAGGCGGCCATCGGCGAACCAGAATTCCGCCTGATCGTATTCCCACAGATTGATGATGCCTGCTCGCAGTGGCTGCCACCGGGAACGCGTCGGTTCAGGAAGCCCGCCTGCCACCGCGGCCGACAACCACCGCTCGCCGTCCGGTTGCTCCTGCGTCACCCCATTCCCTCCTCGTCCAGCCTCGCGTTCACGGCCACCACCCGAGGATCACGGTAACGTGCCGCTGCTGCGCTCAGGCGCCACCTGTCCGGGGTTCCCGTAGGCCGCATCAGATCCAGGGCGACGAGAGTGTCACGAGCAATGGACTCCACCGCATCGTCCGTCCGCAGCTCGTTGGTCATCGCCTTGGCGTGCCTCGCCCTGACCTCGGCGGCCGCCCTTCCCAGGTCGTCAGCTGTGACGACACTGCCTGCACCGTGTCCGCGAATGAGCTCGTCAAGCACCATGAGAGCAGCAAAATCCGCCGCCCGCAGCCTCGGGAACGGCAGATCGGTGTCCTGTTCCTCGGCGGCGATCAGCGCCATTCCCTCGGCTCGCTGCTCGACCGGCCACCCGGTCATTTCCGCGCACCACGCCAGCACCCGGTGACGCTGGCTCGTCAGATAGACCCGCTCGGCGTCCGTGAGATCCTCGTAGAGCACCACCGGTAGTTCGAGCAGCCGGCGCATCAGCCCGAACCGGGCCGATGACTCGTGGGGCGGTCCGCCATCGTGCCCTTCGGTCAGCGCGGCACGCAGAGAAACGGGGTCCACCATGCGCAGCAGCAGTTCGCGACGGACTTCATACGCACCGCCGATCGCGTCGCGGCGGTGTGCCCATCCTTCACGCTGCTCCTCGTCGTCACGGCCGGTCGGCCGCAACGCGCCCACGGACACCAGGAGCTGCACAGCCTTGGCGAAGAGCATGCGCTCGGCGAACCGATCGGGATCGTAGGGCGCAAGCGTGACGTCCTCGTGCGCAGCGAGCGCCCTCACCCGGTCGGAAAGATCCTGTGTAGTGGTGATGTCCTCCGCGTCCTCGGCTGCCGCGGCGCCGAGGACGGCCAGTACGAGCACCCTGCGGGCCGGCGGCCGAAACCGCCGTGGCGCAAGCACCCGGCCCTCGAGCGGCAGCCGGAATAGACGCGCCGCCGAATCCGTCACGACCAGCCGATAACCCAGCCGATGCGCGAACCACTCACCCAGCACCGCCCGGTGAATCCGCACCAGCGGCCACACTGCCGGATTGCTGAACCGGTCGAGGACCGGTGACCGGAGCAGGGCGGTGAAGGCTCGTTGCCTCTCCGCCGCGTCGCGGTTCATGCGGGTTCCATCCGGAAGTGCCAGTTGAGGGTGGCCATGCTGCCGCTGCCGGCCTGCAGCATCGTGGTGTCCGCCTCGCTCGACGGCCGACGCAAGGTGATCTGCCAGCGCCCGTCTCCGGTCACCGCCGTCTCCGAACGCGTGCGCCGCACCACACCGATGAACTCCAGCAAGAGGTCCAGTTCAGCATCGGTGAGTTCGCTCCATCCGGCCACGTCGGTTCCGGAGCGTTGCCGCAATCCAGCCTCTGCGCCGGCACGAGCGGCCTGGGCGGCCAGCCTCGCGCGCCTGGCCTCGGCCTTGCCCGTCGTATAGTCGGGGATTCTGGTCCGCCGGCCGACGGCAGCTCGCGCGCCCTGTTCCCGGAACCGGGCCGTGACTGGCGCGGGCGGAACCCGACTCCAGCTCAGCTCATGCTCATCGACGGAGTCCGGAGCAAGGAGCAGATGCCGCGCGGAGAAGGCCGTGGCGGCTGTGTCCCATAGCCGCCACGCGGCTTCGTCGTCTGGGGCGCGTTCGATCGCGACAGCCAGAGCCAGCAGTTCGGCGCGCCGGGTTACCGCTCCTCCGGTGTCCAGCAGGAGGTTCATGTTCCGCGCCCATGGTGCGACGAGGTCGCGCAACTGGCGCCGCAGTTTCCGAGCTTGGCCATCGGCGCCGCGGAACCAGGATCCGAGTGCCTCCCACGTGTGCTCCCAGCGCTGTGCTTGGGACAGCACGATTTCCTCGCTCACTTCCGTGTCCAGTGCGGCACGCGCACACCCGCGCCATACCTCCGGGGTGAGCAGCGGGTCGAGTTCGACCAGCAATTGTGCGATCCGCGGCGTGTGGACGTCGACCTGCTCTCCCCACATACCGATGTATGAGCTCAGCGTCTGCCAGAGCAGGTCCTGCTTCCCCGCATCCGGCCCGCCGGACAAGGCGTGCGCCAACGCGCGCTGCCAGCCGCGGGCCGCGGTGGCCATTGCCTGATGCATGGCACCGACCTGCTGGAACTCCGTGGCCGCAGTGGTGTAAACGGCTTGGCGGATCGCCTCAGCGAAAGCCGCCAGTCGTTCGTGAATGGCACGAGGTGCCAAAGTCAAGTCACCGGCGCCATCTTCGGCGTCGTCAGCCGACGACCAGAAAAGGTGGAGGGCGGCCGCTCGCGGTGTGAGCTGGTACCGGTCGCGCCGGCGCAGGAAGTCCTCACCGGATCGTGCGGGCTCCTGCCAGCGCGTCACCACCTGCCACTGGACGAGCCGGTCCATGCGCGCATCGAGGTGCAGGACCTCGGGAGCAAGCAAGCGGTCGACAGTCTCGCTCGATACCCGGGCAGCGAGGTGGTCTCGTACGCCTGTGGCGACCTCATCGTGGGACAACCCGGTCAACCTGGTGTCCTGCTCGGCCAGCAGAACCTCGACGATCACGCGATACTGAGCGGCGAACCGGGAGGTCAGGTAGGCCGGAACCAGCTCCTGTCCGGGCAGGAGGACCGACCAGAGTTCGGCGGATACCTCGGCCTCGGGCATCTCGTCGTCCACCACAGCGCCAGCGTACGGAGCTGGAGGACCAGATTGGGAAGCGCAGCGACACACCACCCGTTGTGGCGAAAACTTCTACCTGGTCCATCACTCGAGATGGCTACTAATCGTAATTATTCAATTACTATCAGGACAGAACTTAGCTGTTCGGCGTTCTCGCTTGACCGAACACCGAACACTTGAGATGGTCTTACCATGTCCGTCGACCGTCGCGGTGCCATCGATGCAGCGATCGCTGCGTTCACCGCTGCCGGCATCACGGCCAAGATCGCGGCGGAGAGCCCCGAAGCCGACTTGACGCTGGAAATAAACGGCGTGCCACTGGACATCGAGGTCGAAGTTGCCGCGACTGCGACACCCGACTCACTGGTGAACCAGCTTCGTCGACGTTCATGCGAGCGTTCGCACGTCTCCGCTCACCTGCTCGTCGCCGATCGGATAGTGGCAGCCGCGCGCGAGGTACTCCGAGAGCGGGGCTGGAGTTGGCTCGATCTACGAGGTCACCTGCATCTTTCCGGCCCAGGCGTACTTGTCGATACCACAGTTCCCGCGGCACAAGACGTCCCGCGCCCGGTCGATCTGTTCGCCGGTAAAGTCGCTCTCGAAGCCGCCTGCGCCCTGCTCCTAGCGCCTGGACGTCCAGGTTCCGTGCGCCAACTCGCGCGGGAACTCCACAGATCCCCCAGTTCTGTCTCCGCCGCGATGAACTCTCTGCGAGAAGCTCAGCTCATCGACTCCCGGGGACTGCCGGTGACCCCGGAACTGTTCTGGGAAACGGCGAGCGCCTGGCGACCAGCACAGACGACGGTGGCGCGAGTAGCGCTCCTTGACGACCCTACGATTGCAGGTGCGTTGCACCTTGGCAGGGATGAGCCGCCGACCGGCATCGGCTGGGCCTTGACGGACACGATGGCAGCTGCCGCCTACGGCGCTCCCGCCGGTGTCCGGGCCGGTTATCCGCCGGACTTCTACGTTCCCGACACGACGACGGCACACCGGGCCGAAACTCTCCTGGGCGTGCCGACGTCCGACGCCGCCCGTGGGGCAACCATCCGGATCGCGCCAGTGCCTCAGGTGTGTTCCCTGAGATTCTCGGCATCGCCAGATGGGCCTCCGTGGCCGCTGGCACATCCGCTGTTCGTGGCTCTCGATCTGGCCGCCGACCCCGGCCGCGGCCGGGAGATCCTCGAAGGGTGGAACCCACCTCAAGAGGTAACGCGTGTCTGGTGATCAACCCCGCAACGTGGAGCTCTTCGGTCCGGTCACGGCCTCCCTGGTTCAGGCGCTTCCGGAGATCGAGCGGCGGCTCGAGCAGAGGATCACCGTGGTCGGCGGCCTCGCTGTCCTATCGCGTCTTGGTTCGGCCGCGCATCGGGTGACCAGTGACGTCGACACGGTCAACCGGCGGCAGGGCGGTGAGCCGGGCCAGCTCGATGTCCTGCTCGCCACCGGGGCTACCGCCGTCGATGGAGCGGGCGCGATGGTTGCCACGCCGACCGGCGATGTTCGGGTGGATGTGCTCGAAGTCAGCGAGGAGCAGCTCGACGATCTCCCAGCGGATCCGACAGGCTCTACCTGCTCAGTCACGACTGGGCTCTGCGCTCGGCGACCCCGCTGCATATCCGTGCAGTCGGTGGCGGCACCACGAGCGAACACACGGTCCGGGTCGCCGAGCCGGGACCGCTCATCGCGACAAAGTTGCAGGCGCTACCGAACCGCGCCCGCGCCAAGGAAGCGACCGACCTGCTCGACATCGTCCGGCTCGCCCTCGACGAGGAGACCGGGCCGGTCGTCCGCGCGCAGCTGGCAGCAGCCGACGTCGTGCTGAAACGGGACGCAGCGCTGCACGTCGACCGGTGGTTCCGGGCGGCCGCCGAGCGGAGCTTGCGCCTCATCAGGACAACACCCAGTGGCTCCGACACCACGCCGGACACGGTCGCACTGGTCGGCGAACTGCTCCTCGCTTCGCTCGCGCACTGAGGGTACTCAGACGGCACCGGCGTTGAGCTGGCGCGGCATGCCGTGCGACATGCCGCGCCAGCTCGTCGTCCTACGCCGCGACAATGCTGAACGGCAGTTGCAACTGATCGGCCGGCTCACCTGCAGCCAAGTTCGCCGCAGCCGTCAACGCCACAGCGAGGCGACGGGCCTCGTCTTCGGTCAGGTGCCAGCCCTGATTGGTCTCTCCCTTGCCGAACCAGATTCGCGGGGCTGTCTCGCGGTCGCCCTGGTCAAGGCTCACGACCGCGTGCTCGGGCTGCCACCCCAACCCCGGGCCCATCTCCTGGGCATCCTCCAAGATCAAGGCCACCTGCTCCTCCCAGCTGGAGAAGTGACGACGATCCGGGCCGGCATCGCGATCGTCGTGTAGACCGTTGCATCACCGCGGGCACGGTTTCGCCAACCAGAACACCGGCCGCGAGCAGATTGCCGCATCCTCGCCGGAACAGGCGATCAGATCTGCCGCGCCGGACTGCCTCAAGTCAACTCGATGAAGCGGAACGCGTCCGCACCGGACGCAGGTATGCCCGCCACACTGCGCCGCATCGAGCGCCCTCAGATCAACCCCTGGCACGTTGCCCAACAGAGCGTTGTTCTCCATACCGTTCTCCTTCAACACAGAGGACGTAGACAAACGATCGAGCAATACGGCGAAGCGACACGCCATGCAGGTATCGCACAATCGAGTGATTCCTTTCATGATCACGCCACAGATTCCGTATTAGGGGGTGTCGACCTCCCCCGACAAGGAAGGCAACGCAATGCCTGACCATCAGCGGTCGCTCACCTCACTGGAGATCATCGAACGACGATTCAACGAGCTGACCGCGCAGCCGACAGCACTGTCACTAGACGGACGCGTCATCGGATTCGGCCTCCCCGACCGGCCGATCCCCCTCGACGAACTCCGGATCACCCTCCTCAAGCGCCAGACCAGCAACCACGTGAAGAACGCCGTCTGGAGCGAGGTCGTACGACGCGCACAGGAACAGGGCGACCCCTGGACCACCGCAGCACTCGGGTTGATGATGCCGGGCCTGAAGAAGGTCGCCGGCAGCATCGCCCGCAACTTCCGCGGCGACATCGCCGACTTCGACGCCGAGATCGTCGAAGGTTTTCTCCAGGCACTGAACTCGCTGGACCCCGACAAGCCGATGCTCTACTCGTCCCTGCGGTTCATGGCCCACCGCTACGGACTGGAGGCTCGCGGCAGGGAAGACCGCATCAACGGAATACGATCCACCTACGACGAAAGCACCTTCGTCAGGTACCGCGCCCGGACGACCGGACATCCGGACCTCGTCCTGGCACAAGCCGTGAAAGACGACACCTTGACCGAAGACGAAGCCAGCCTCATCGGACGAGTACGGCTCGACGGCGAGGGAGCCGCATCCGTCGCCCACGAACGCGGTGTCTCCTCCTACCAATTCCGGCAACAGCTGTCACGAGCCGAGCGGCGACTGACGGAGTCGCTCACTCGTCATTCCGCCGCTGCATGAACCCCTGGTGGTGTCGGTGGCCAAGTCTGGCCGCCGACACCACCAGCGACGAGGACCTCTCCGTTTCACTCCAGAAAGCCGATTCCATGGATCCTCAAATAGTTCGCGAACTCGACCGGCCGCGGTTCTACCGCGTCGGCGAGGCTGCAGCGATGCTGAACCTGTCAGCCATGACCCTCTACCGGGCAATTCACGCAGGCGAGTTCCCCGCCATCAGAGTCCGGAACCGCATCATCGTCCCGGCGCGCGCAATCGACGACATCGAGCAAGCCGCCGTGACCAGCAACAGCGTCGTCGACACGGCCAGCTTCACCACGCCGGCTCCACCCGCGAGACCTCAGGCGTGATCCACGCCGCCTCCGGGGGTGATCGACCTGCGCGCACCGCGTAGAGCCTGGAAGGCCGCGACACGCCCGGGCGGCGCGGCCGGGATCTCATGACCCATTTCGTGACCCGAAACGCTGCTGCCTGGCGATGCTCAGGAGGGCACCACAGAGAACCGTGAGGACAAAGTTGCAGGTAGAGGCCACAGTCAACGCTGTTGCCTGCTCTCCTAAAGCGGGTGTCGCAGGTTCGAATCCTGCCGGGGGCACCTGGTTTCTCGATCATGAAGTCCGGCCGGCGGTCGTATGCGCGGCCACCGAACAACGCGCGTTGTACGCACGCAAAAGCGTGGCCGGAGAACGGCCTTCCTCGAACTGGCGATCCCGGACCGGGCCACCTTCACGAACGATCCGCCCACCGGGCCCCGTACGCCAGCCCCGGCGCGAGGTGCTGGAACCGCAGGTGCAGCTCCCCCGACGGCCCCACCGCCTGGGGCCGTCCGCGGTAGCCCGGGTCCGACACGTCCCGCTGGAACGCGCCGTCCAAGGTCCGGACCTCCCGGGGTGCCCCGAAGCGGACGCGGAGGTCGAAGGCGTCGCACGGCTGCCGCGGCACGCAAACCAGGTACGGCCGGAGGGCCGACGCCGAGGGCAGCCTGAACAGGACCGCCACCTCCCACGTCTCGCCCCGGGCCAGCGGCCGGGGGAGCTCCACCTCGTATCCCCAACGGTCGCTCGCCTCCATGCCGCGGTCGGCCACCGTTCCGCCGTAGAGCACCGTCACCTCCAGGTCCTGCCGGGACGGGCCCGAGACCGCGAGGTCCAGCGCACGTAGTCCGTCCTGGTCCGCGACC
Organism: Amycolatopsis plumensis; assembly: GCF_042652605.1. Classification (NCBI taxonomy): domain Bacteria; kingdom Bacillati; phylum Actinomycetota; class Actinomycetes; order Pseudonocardiales; family Pseudonocardiaceae; genus Amycolatopsis; species Amycolatopsis plumensis. Next base: position 1,919,388 of record NZ_JBHSJY010000001.1, read on the forward strand.
ACCCGGCGCTGCTCCAGCACCACTGGCTCGGGCCGGTCCAGCACCAGCGCCACACCCAGCGAAGCCGTGTGCCACCGGCTCGGCGAAGAGACCTCCTGGGACGTTCCCGTCGCCAGCTCCGCCAGGAGGTCGATCGCCTCGTCGACGCGACGGCGGACCGTACGCGGGTCGCGGTCGACGCGGCGGGCGGCCCATTGGATCCGCTCCTGGTACAGCGGCTGGCGTGCCTCCGAACAGATCGCGAAGGCCGCCAGCACCGTCACCCTGAGGTCCTCCGGAAGGTGCGCGGCCAGTTCCGCGAGTCGACCGGCCACCTTCTGGCGGATCGCCACCGTCCCGTCCGCCTCCGAAACCGAACAGGCCGATCGCAGGCCGGGGCCCACCCGGTCCTCGACCCTGCCCAGCAGGCCCCGTCCCTTGCGGAGGGCCTTCAGCTCCTGAACCAGCTCAGCGCGCCCCACGGTGCTCTCCTTCAGTGCGTTTCCATGGCCGGGCCCCCTTTCAGGACAGCGTGCGACCGGTCGGTGGACGGGAAGTGGACAGAACGTGCATCACCGAGGCGAACAGCGCCGTTCCCAGGCGGACGCCGTCGCGGGACAGGTAGGTGCGGAACGTGCCGATGGCGCCCAGTGCGTCCGCGTCGCCCACCCCGAAGGCCACCACTCGGGGCCGGCGCACCCAGCCCGGGTCCGTCAACGCGGCGAACGCCGGCGGCCAGGCCAGCGGGTCCGTCGGCTGGCCGTCGGACAGGAAGAACACCAGCGGGCGGTGGACGTGCAGGCGGTGACGTTCCAGTGCGAGCACGTCGTCGTCGATCACCGTGCGCAGGAACGTGAACGCCGGCCCGAAGTTCGTCCCGGTGCGCGGGCCCGGTACGGGCAGCTCGGCCAGCTCGTCCATGGGGAGCAGCCGCTGGACCACGTGCGGCCGCTCCCCGAACCCGACCACGCTGCACAGGACGCGGCCGGCCACCGACGCGTCCGCGTGGACGGCGCCGCGGAACTCCCGCAGGCCCGTGTTCAGCTCGTCCATGTGGTCGGCCATCGAAAGCGAGACGTCGCAGGCCACGTAGCACGGCAACACGTCGGACCCCATACCGGTTTCTCCTTCACCCCAGATCGACCGGCGGAGTGTGCCGACGGCGCGTATACCGAACGTGCAAGGAATGCGGATTCCCGAAACCCTTACGGCCGATTGCGCGATGTCAAAAGCAGACAGCAGGCTGAGGCCGGGGAGGCTTTTGTGGAGTTTCGGATGCTCGGCCCGCTGGAGGCGTGGCACGACGGCGCCCCGGTGCAGCTGGGTGACCAGCAGCAGCGGTTCGTCCTCGTCGTGCTGCTGCTGCGCGCGAACAAACCGGTGACGTCCACGCGCCTCGCTGAGATCATCTGGCCCGAAGGCGAGGCCAAGCCGACGCTGGTGCGCAGCTACATCAAGCGGCTGCGCGACGTCGTGCAGGAGGCCGGAGACGTGCGCATCGAGACGACGCCGACCGGCTACCTGCTGCGGGTCGGCGAGGACCAGCTGGACACCCTGCGCTTCGACCGGCTTCGCGCCGAAGCCACCGAAGTGCGCGCCGAAGACCCGCGCCGGGCGATCACGCTGCTGCGTACCGCCGTCGGTCTGTGGCGCGGAAAGTTCCTCGAGGACATCGACATCGACCGGGTCGGCGGTGCCGAGGTGATCTCGCCGGACGAGAGCTACCCCGACGCCGTCGGTGACCTGGCCGAACTCGAGCTCGAGTCCGGTGACCACCGCTCCGCGCGCGACCGGCTGCGGCCGCTCGTGCGGAGCGATCCGGCCAGCCAGAAACACGCCGCGCTCCTCATGCGTGCGCTGCTCGCCGGCGGCGACCAGGTCGGCGCGCTGCGGGTGTTCACCAGCACCCGCGACGCGCTCGCCGGACTGCGGATGGAGCCGGGCCCGGTACTGCGCAAGCTCGCCGCGCGGGCCGAACGCGGCGATCCGCCCAGCTCACTGCCGTCCCGGCCGGGTGGGTTCACCGGCCGCGCCGCGGAAATCGCCGCGCTCGAAGCCGCCGCCGCGGCCGGGCGCCGCGCGGTCTGGGTGAGCGGCGCGCCGGGTGTCGGCAAGTCCGGCCTGGCCATCGAGGTGGCGCACCGCCTGCGCGAGCGCTTCCCCGATGGCCAGCTCCTGGTCCGGCTCAACGGGTTCACCCCCGGCGTAGCCGAAACGACCGTCGGGGACGCGCTCACCGAGCTGCTCGTCGAACTCGGCGTGCCCGCCGAGCAGATCCCCGCCACCGTCGGCCGGAAGGCCCGGCTCTACCAGGACACGCTGTGGGGCACGCGCACTCTGGTCGTGCTGGACAACGCCGCGTCGCCGGAGCAGATCCGGCCGTTGCTGCCCGAGCCGGACAGCTGCCTGGCCGTCGTCACCAGCCGGCGGATGGGCGACGCGGACACCGGCGAGCCCGTCCGGCTTTCGCCGTTGCCGCCGGAAGACGCGGCCGAGCTGTTCCACGCCCTGACCGACCCGCCGCGGGTGCGGGGCCGGGCGGCCGAGGTGGCCGCGATCGTCAGGCGCTGCGGCTTCCTGCCGATGCCCATCCGCGTCGCGGCCGCGTTGTTCCGGCGACACGACCGGTGGCCGCTCTCCCACCTGTTGCGGCTGCTCGCAGAAAGCGGTCCCTGGGGCACGGACGACGGCATCGCCGCGGTCCGGGTGTCCTGCCGCCAGCTGGGCGAACCGCAGCGCGTCATGTTCGGGCTGCTCGGCAGCATGCCCGGGCCGGACATCGACGTCGCGGGCGGGGCCGCGCTCGCCGGCTGCACTCCCGCCGAAGCGCGGCTGCTGCTGAACGACCTGCATGAGGTCAGCCTCCTGGAGGAGGCCGCACCCGAGCGGTACCACATGCTCGACCCGCTGAAAGAGTTCGCCGCCGTCGATCCGCCGCCCGAGCAGGCGCTGGTGCGCTTGCTCGACTTCTACCTGGTGGCGCTGGCCGCCGCGGTCGCCGCCGCCTACCCCTTCGACCGCGCCCAACTGCCGGCGACCGACCGGTCCTGCCCGGTGACGCCGGTGTTCGCCGACGCCGGTGCCGGGCTGCGGTGGATCACCGCCGAACGTGACAACCTCGTCGCCGCGATCCACCACGCCGCCGCACACGGCCTGCCCGGGCACACGTGGCGGCTGGCCGTGCTGCTGTGGCGCTACTTCCACACGACGAACCAGTTCGAGGACTGGATCGCCACCCTGGAACTCGCCTGGGAGATCGTCTCCGCGGGCGAGGGCGACGACTACGGCGAGGCGCACGTCCTGCTGCGGCTGGCCACCGCGCACGACCGCCGGGGACAGCACGCCGAGGCGCTGGACTTCGCGGCGCAAGCGCTGCCGAAGTGGCAACGCCTCGGTGATCCGCGCGGCGAAGCGGCGACGTTGTGCGCGCTGGCCATCCCGACCATGGAACTGGGCAAGCACGACCAGGCTATGGCCCTCCTGACGGCCGCGCTCGCGAAGTACGAGCAGACCGAGGACCCGCGCGGGGAGGCCCACGCGTTGAGCATGCTCGGCTACCTCAACGAGCAGCACGGGAACTTCGCCGTGGCATTGGACCGGCATGAGTCCGCCGCGCGGATCCTGCGCGAGATCGGGCACGTCCAGGGCACTGCACACGTCCTCAACAATCTCGGTTCGGTGCAGGAAAAACTGGGTCTGCTCGCGGAAGCACTGGCCAGCTACACGGACGCCCACGCCTACGCCGCCGAAGTCGGCGACCACTGCGTCGAGGCCTACGCGCTGAACAACATCGGCAACGTGCACCGCCAGCGCGGGCGGTACGTCCAAGCCGAGCGCTACCACGACAAGGCCAAGGAGGTGGCGGCGAACGTGCCGGACGCCGACCTCCGCACCCAGCTCTACCTCGACCGCGGCGCCACCGCGCTGGCCCGCGGCGCCCGCCGGGATGCGCTCACCGCGTGCAAAGCGGCCCTGGACCTGGCCGACGGCCACGGTAACCGCACCTATCGGGCTCGCGCGCACCGCGGCGTCGCCGAGACGTTGCACGCCATGGGCGAGCACGAAGGCGCCATCGCGCACTGGGCCGCGGCCGAAGCCGAGTTCGCCGCGCTCGAACTACCGGAGGCCGGCGAGGTGCGCCGGGAACGGTCGGCGCTGGAGTGTGCCTGCTCGCCGTGACGGTCAGTGCCGGTGCAGCACGCGGTTCAGTTCGGGGTAGATCTCCCGGACGGCGTGCTTGCCGCGCCACCGGCTGAGGCACCGGGCCAGTTCCCGCAGGTCGGTGCGCACGGTCGCGGAGTCGACCTGCGCCACGTCGTCGATCGTCCCGGCCAGCGTCCGGCAGCTTTCGTCGATTTCGCCGTCCAGTGCATGCGCCAGGGACCGGCGGACGCCAAACCGCGCCCGGGTGCGGCGGTTGGTGAGGGGGATCCGGGCCAGCTCGTCGCCCAGCAGCGTCGCCGCTTCGCCGGCCTGGCCGAGGTCCGCCAGCGACCAGCCGCGGGCGAGGGCCAGCGGATCCGGCGCGGTCGAGCCGAGCACCGGGTAATCCCCCGTGTCCACAGTAGACGCATACAGCGGACCGGCGGCTCGGTCCATCGCCCGCTCGAAGGCGTCCCGGTCGCCGGCCAGCGCGTGGCCCTGCGCCTCCCGCCGAGCGGCCAGGCCGAACGTCCGCGAACCGGCTCTGCCGAGCCGCTGCGCCTGCCGGGCCAGGTCGATCGTCGCGATCGGATCCTGCCGGTAGAGGGCCAGCCCCGCTTCCCGGACGAACGCGTAGCTCGCGATCTCCCGGTCGCCGGCGGCGCGTGCCAGCTCCGAGGCGTGCCGCGTCCACGACAGCGCGTCGTGCTCCTGGCCGGCTTCCTGGCTCAGCCATCCGGTGTACTCGGCCATCCGCGCGGCGAGCAGCATCAGTCGTGATCGGATCGGCTCCGGGTTTTCCCTGGCCAGCGCGTGCACCGTGTGGGTGTGGGTGGCGAGCGGTTCGAGGACCACGGCGGGACTGGTCTGCATGCCGAGCGTGCGCAGCTGCTCGAACGACGCGCGCAGGCCGGTCACGACGTGCTCGTCCAGGACCGGCCGTGGCCCGCCGGCCAGCGCGATGCCGAGCACCGCTCCCGCACCGGTCAGCATCTGGCGGCGGTCCAGTGTGTTCGCGGCCTGGGAACGCGCCCGCGCCTCGTGCGCGGCTTCGACCAGCGCGCCACCGGCGTCCAGCACGCTGTCGCAGATCCGCGCCAGCATCGGGTTCGGCGGCTTCAGGTCGTTTTCGATCTTGCTGATGTAGCTCTTACTGTAGTTGACGCGCCTGGCCAGCTCACCCAAGGAGAATCCGGCGGCTGCCCGGCATTCCCGCAACAGCGCACCAAATGATTCGGGCATGCGGACCTCCATTCCGACTGGTATCGAGTACACCATTTACGGCGGGCCGCCGCAATTGCCCGGACGGCCGCGGCGGTGGCCGCGGCCGTCCGGGCACGCGTCACCCGTGCCAGGGGTTGCCGTCGGTGGTCGCCGGCGGCGGGGCCGTGCTGGTCGCCGCGGGCGTGCTGCCGCTGTCGCCGTCCGCGAGCGCCGCCGAGGAGCCGATCAGCGGGGCCGCCACGACGATGCAGAGGGCGAGCACCGGACCACCGATTTTGGCCAGCTTTTTGAACATGACGAATCCTCCTTGCGAAAAGTGATTGATCGGGCGATTCGACTTGATTCGGCGCCCTGCAATCAGGATTCGTCATGCGTGGTCCGGCGACAAGGAGTTGACCGTTTCCCGAAGCAGCGGTCAACGGTGCACACGCACGAAGGCCGCGTTCCCCCTCGGAACGCGGCCTTCGTGGTTCAGCGGCCGTTGCGGGCCCGGTCGAGCACTTCCTCGAGCCGCAACGGGCTGGGTGGGTGGTGGCTCAGGCACAGCGGCGCGCGCATGGCGCGGAACCCGAACGACTCACCGGTGACGTAGAACTGCCCGCGTTCCAGCCGCGAGATGTCCCCGACGGTGCTGCCCTTGGCCCTGGCCATGTCGTTCGCCGCGGCGATCTGTGCCGGGCTGTTCAGGCGGCCGAAGAACTGTGTTGTCGCGTTCCCGGTGATCTGGTTGTGCAGGCCCTTCGGTGCCTGGGTGGCCAGCAGCAGGCCGAGGCCGTACTTGCGGGCCTGCGAGGCGAGCATGATGGTGCTCTGGGTGCTGGCCGTCCAGCCACCCGACGGAGCGATCGTCTGGGCTTCGTCCATGACGAACAACCCGCCGAGCGGGCGATCGGCTGCCGGGTTGCGCTTGATCCAGGCGAACACCTCCAGCTGGAGCTGGCTGACGAACCCCTGCCGCTGCTCGTCGGACGGCAGCCCGACGAAGCTGATCACCGAGATCCGCGCCCGCTTCCCGGGCGACGGCGTGAGCAGCCCGGCAGGATCGGCGGGTTCCCCGGAGCCCCCGAGCAGCGGATCGTTGACCATCGCGGCCCGCAGCGTCTCGGCCAGATCGGCAGCGGTCTTGGTGCCGGTGGTGAGCTTGCTGACGCCCATCGGCAGCTCGGCGAGCATGTCGACGAACCCGGAGAGGCTGCGCGACTCCTTCCGCGCGTAGTGGGTGAGCGCCTCCCGCAGGACGGCCTGGCCCCTCACCGCGGCTTTGGCCCCGCCGCTCACTCGTGCGTGCGGAATCAGCCGCGCCACGGCGGCTTCGACCGCCGCGGCGAACTCGTCTTCGTCATCCCGGACGCCGGCGAAGTCGGGCAAGGGATGGAAGCTGAGCGGCCGCCCGGCAGCCCGGCCGGGTGTCCAGACGACAACCTCGGTCCCACCCAGGTAATCGGCGGCGGCGTCCGCGTCACCGGGCCGCCACCCTTCGGGCGGTTGCGGCCAGGGATCACCGAGCCGGGCGAGGTCGTTGTTGGGGTCCAGGACGATGGCGGAGACGCCCCGCAGCGCGCACTCTTCGACGATGCGGCGAAGGAGGACGGTTTTTCCGGTACCCGAGCCGGCGAAGATCACGGCGTGCTTGCGGAGGGACTCGAGCTCGATGCGGATCTCGCCGTCCACGCCGAGGGTGAACCCACTTGGACCGGCTTCCGGCTTGGTCTTCGGCGGCGGGCGGGTCTCCCGCTGGTTGCCGCCGCGGGGCTGTCCCGGGTCGGGGAGGATCTTCTTCAGCAAGCTCGTCTGGCTGGCCGGTTTGCGGGCGACCAGCCAGTTGAGGAGTTCGTAGCTCTGCTTGGTGAGCATCTGGCTGAGCGCCCAGAACGTCCGGAGGTCGTCCTTGCTGACCTCCACGCGTGGACTGCCCGCGCGAGCCAGATCTCCGACAACGCCCTTGGTCTTTCTACCGGTCCAGCCCTTGGCGCCGTGGTGAATCAGCACCAGGTGCCGGTTGCGTACTCCCTCGCGGATACCGGCCGCGTCGATCGCACCCTGCATCCGTCGCAGGACCCGGTTGCCGTGCTGAGGGGCGAAGGCCCGGAACAACCAGCGTTCCTTGACGTCGTCCTCCTCGTTCAACACCCGCAACAGGCCGGCGTGCAGATCACACGATCCGACGGGAGGCGGTTCGGTTTCCCACGACTTGTCGTCGTTGCCGAACTCGGTGATCCACGACCGCAGGGCGGCTTGGAGGAGAACGGGCATCGTGGTGTCTTCGTTGTGGTAGCTGAGGACGGCACTCACGTCGGCCTTCTTGCGCAGCTCGGCGAACCGGCGGTCGAATTCCGCATAGTAGTCGGGTTCCAGCCCGCTCGGCTCCGGAACTTCAACCGGTTCAACCGGTTCTTCGTCGAACGATGTCAGTTCACGCATCTCGCCGTACAGGCAGACTTCGGCGTGTTTCTGGACCCGCCGGAGGACCTGCCGGGGAGTGTAACCGCGCCACGCAGCATCGTCGAACGCCTCCGAGGCCACGGGCCACGTGGCGTGCGGCGGGGTGAAGCCGATGCCCTGGTAGACGACGCCGAGCCACTTCGCCACCAAGGCCCGACCGATCCCGGCGTCGACGATGACTCCAAGGACGGGAGTATCGGTGAACCGGTCTTCGAACGAGTCGGTTGCCGCCTTCTCCAGCAGCATCCACGTGTTGGGCAGACACGCCACGATCGACAGAGTTCGCCGGGTCGTCTCCCGCAGTTGCATCAGGCCGTCGGCGATGACTTTGAGTTCGCCGGCCGTTCTCGATGTCGGCTCGTCGGCAGCTTTGATGATCAAGGAGTCCAGCTGGTCGACCGCGGCCACGCTGGGCCCGGTCAGTGCCGCCACGCGGGAGATCTCCGTGACGAGTTCCCGTCTCGGTTTCGGTTCGCTGGGCAAGCCCCAAGCTTTGCGTGCCTTCTTCTTTTCTTCGTCGGCCGATCCGGACAGGTAGTCCTTCCCCGTCGCCATCTGTTCGGTGTCTAAAGCCGCGTAGAGCACAAGCGCGCGAAGGGTGTCTGCGCACTCGACGGCTACATGGGCATCGACACCGCGCATAGCTCCGATGAAGACGTTGATGTCTTCGGCCGTGAGTGGCGCGCGACCGAGAACCGCGGCCGCCACCGGCTCGGGCACGCCGGCCTCGTCGCACAACCGGTGCAGCAGCTTCGTCAGCTGCAGTTCGCCATCTTCGCCTTTGCGCCACAGCTCCCCACGCATGGCTCGCAGGACATCATCCCAGAACGCCGCTCCTGTGGTGAGGTCGATCAGGAAGAAGTAGCCGCCCTCGCTTTGCACGAACCGCCGGATCCGGCCGAGCAGGTGCGTCTTGCCGACTCCCTTCTGCCCCTGCAAGGTCAGCCCGATGGGGCTGGGTCCGGTGCTGTTCTTCGCATCCAGGATGCTCGCACGGATCTGGTCTTCGGTTCGCTTGTGCAGGCCCTCGACGTGGAACGGCGAAATACCCCAGACGTCGTCCGGCGTCTCCGCGGAGTTGAACCGGACCGCCGCGAGCGCCTGCTGCCGCTGGTCGTCGGTCATGATTCCTCGATCGCCACGAAGTGCTTGTCCTCCTTGCCGATCCGGATCGCCGCGGCGTGGTCCGCATCGGTGAGGCCGCTCCGGTCGGAGTCCGGGACGAGATGGGCGTACCCTGCCTTCATCATGCCGAGGAGGGTTTGGTCCACCTCATCCTTTGCAGCGCCGTTGAGCTTCGGGCGGAGCTGGGCGAGGCGCACCCACTTGCCCGAGATTTCCCGGTAAACTCGCCGGATCGCCTCCTCCAGGGTTTCCTTCCCGCCAATGATCTCGGTGAGCCTGATCTTGTTCTGCCTCGCGTAGAGACGCAACACCTCGAAACAGATCTTGACCAGAGGGTTGGAGCGCGGCGGGGTCTCGATATCGGCCAGTGCCCGTTCACACCAGTCCTCGCCTGCCTGGGTGATCTTGTGAATCAGCCTACGGCCTTCCTTACGGGTCTCGAGCAAACCGGCGGTGTTCAGTTTCGCCCGCCCTGCCGGACCGAGCTCGACGCCGTGTTCCTTCCTGAGTTCTGCGTTCGGCATCTCCCCTTCGTGCAGCATCAGGACGAGCAGTGCCGCCCGCTCCGGGCTCCCGTACTTCTCCGCCATGCCCCGCTCCTCACTTCGTCGATATGTTGATCCGCCGGCCGATCCGGTCGAGCAGCTTGCCGACACTGGGGTACAGACCCTCCGGCGCCGTGATGCGGTTGCCGTTCGCGCGAACCTGGTTCAGCTGGTCCAAGTCCACCGTCAGGTCTTTGAGCAACGCCATGTCACCGTCGTCCAGCGCCGCGGCCATGTCGTTGACCGTCTGCTCGATGAGCGCCCACCGGCCGGCATGAGCTACCTCGTCCGGTACCGCGCGCAGCGCGGCGGCCGTGTCCTCGAGGGTGGTGTGGTCCGAGTCCGTGTACGTGGGTGTCGCGTCCGTGATGATTTCGTGCAGCTGCCGCGCCACCTGGCCCGGCCGCAAGTCGCCGTCCAGTTGGAAGAGCCGGAGGTTGCGCAGGAATACCGGGAGCCGATCCGCATCGGTCCGGCCGGTGAGCACACAGAACAACTGTCGATCGCTGTCGGCGTCGAGAGCGTGCCGGAGGAACCGTTCCGCCTCCGTGGCTTGCCACCGGCTCACTTCGCCGTCCACGATGAGACACAGGTGCTTCGCCGGATCGCTGCTTTGCTCGAGGAACTCCGGGTCACCGGACTGCGATCGGTCCACGCGCAGACCCAGTGCTGACAGCTTTGCGATGAGCTCGCCGGCCGCTCGCGGTTGCGACCGGGGAACCGAGACCAGGAGATCCAGGCTGTACGACCGGCGCTGCGTCCGAGCAGCCGCTACGTATGCGTCCCGGTTGTCCGCGAGCAGGTCTGTACGGTCGAACTGCTGCGCGATGACCGCGGCCACCGTTTCCAGGGCGAACGAGATCTGGTCCGCCGAGGGAACGGGCTCCTGCAGTACCGGGAGCTGCTCGCCGAAACTCCAGTACGAGACGTACGGCACCGTGGTGTGCCGCAGCATCAGGTCCTGCGTCACGCTCTTGGCCAGCCAGTTCCGGAACAGCGGCGCGGTGACCTCGGCGCACCGCTGGTGCCACGCGTCGGCGCGCTGGTACTCGACCCGGTTGTCCAGCCGTGACAAAATCGGCAGGACCAGGTGCGGCGGGCGGTCGTAGGGCAACCGGTCGCGCGCGACGTTGGCACGCTGCGCGATGTTCACGGCACCTTCGACACTCTGCTGGTTGGCCGTGAAGAGGACGACCAGGCGATCCGGCAGCTGCGCCGTGCAGATGCCGCCGATGTCGGAGATACCCGTCCGGCTGTCGATCAGGACGAAGTCGTACTTCTCGGTCCATTCGGCCCGGCAGTACTCCAGGAATTCGGCGAATCCCTGGCGGTACAGATCTTCCCAGTCGATGTCCTGCACCCGGCGGGTGTAAGCGGCATCCGGCTTGCCCGCAGCCAGCAGCGCCACCTCGCCGTCGACGAAGTCGAGTCGGATCGCATGGCGTTTCGGCCGCTCGGCGCCCGCGAGGAAGTCGGCCACCAGGTCCACCACACCGCCCTGGGGCGTCTTCGGCAACAGTTCATCGAAATAGTGATGCAGGCCAGGCGCTTCGAGATCCCAATCGATCGCGAGCACGCGGTAGCCCCACCGGGCCAAGAGCAACGCGACGTTGGCGAGCGTGAAGCTGCGCCCGACACCGCCCTTGTAGGAGTAGAAGGTGACGACGGTCCCGGTCATGGGTCGAACCTCGGCAGCGGCGGCGGCGGTGACAGGACGGGATCAGGTCGCTTGGCGACCGGCCAGTCGGGCCGCCAGGGCGGGACCTGCCTCAACAGTTCGGCGAGATCCCGCGCACATTCTCTGACTTTTTGCTGGAAAGGATGCCAATCCCGGCTTTCCTGAAAGCCCCTGTCAGGGTTGTCAAGGCCCTTGAAGTCCCACCACGACCGAAGACGACCTTCGTTCTCGATTCTATGCGAGTCCGCGAAGCGAATGGGGTAGATCAGTCCCTGCGGACACTCGAAACTGGCGAGTCCGAGCGACTGCTCGCGCGCCTCCATACTCTCCCATTCGGCCATGCACCACCGAGATTCCCAATAGGGTGCCGACAGGACGGCAACCATGATCTTGGTGCGATGCAGTGCGCTTTCGAGCTGCGCAGGCCAGTGAACGCCACGTGGCATGTCCTTGTCGAGGAAGATCTTCGGCGCAGGTGCCATCTCGTCGACGAGGCACTCCACGAGCCGTGGATAAAAGTGGTTCAACAGCCAATTCCGCGCAGTTCCATGGCGACTGTAACTGATGAACAGATCGTACTTGTATCCCGACACGTCGACGATGATAAGCAGATCGGACCGCTCACCAACAGGACGAAAAAGTGGTCAGTTCCGGGAAACAGTCCAAAAAGAGGCTAAAAACTGGACACGTCACTCCCGCATCGGCACGCGGTTCGCCGCCGCCTTCTGAGGTTGAGCTGCGGCGACCGCCGCGCCGGTCAGGAGTACCGCTGCCGCGGCGGCCAGGGCGAATGGCGTCGATGTTGCCGACAAGGCACCGAGTACTGCCACGCCGAGTGCGGCGCCCGTTTGACGGGAGGCGTTCAGGGCGCCGCTCGCGATGCCCGCCAACTCCGGGGGTGCCGCGCCGATCACCGCGGCCAGCAGTGACGGGATGGCCAGCGAAACGCCGAAACCCAGCAGGACCAAGGCCACCACCGACACCGCTACCGGGGGCGAACACGCCTGGATCGCGGCTCCCAGCGCCATCAACAGAAAGCCGGATACCGCCGGGATGCGCGGGCCGATCCGGGCCACCAGGCGGCCCGTGAAGATCGGGTTGAACGCCGTCGGGATCATCAGCGGCAGGAAAGCCAAGCCCGTCGACGACGGCGGGTAGCCTCGGGTCTCCTGGAAGTACAGCGACAGCACGAACAGGACACCCGACAGCCCGAAGTTCACGATCGCGCCCGCCAGCAGCCCTCGCGACAGGAACTGCGGTGGAAGCATCGCGCCGGGGCGGCGTTGCGAAACCGCGAACACCGCGGCCGCTACTACGCACGGCAGCAGTGCCCAAAAAGCCTTCTCAACCAGTGCATACGTCAATGTCGACAAAGCGACCACCGCCGCCAGCTGGCCCACAACGTCGATGCAGCCAGGCCGGACCGGGGTCGACGGAGCCGAGCGCGACAGGGCCAGGGCGATCGCCGCCACCGGGATGTTGACCACGAAGATCGCTCGCCAGCCGAATGCCTCCGTCAGGACGCCGCCCAACAGCGGGCCCGCTACCAGGCCGGTTCCGCTCACCGCCGCCCACACGCCCATCGCCTTCGCTCGCGCCGACGGCACCGGGTAGGCCGCCGCGATCAGGGACAGCGACGATGGGACCAGCAAGGCACCCGCCACTCCCAGCAAAGCCCGGAGGGCGATCAACAAGGCCGTCGAAAAGGAGAGCGCCGATAAACCGGACAGGACCCCGAACGAGATCAAGCCCAGGGAGAACACGCGGCGGGCGCCGAAGCGGTCGGACCACGCTCCCGCCGTCAACAAGAACGCCGCGAACGTCAGCGTGTAGCCGTTCGAAATCCACTGCTGCGCCGGTAATGACGGCGAGAGGGCCGGGAGGGCGACCGTCACGATCGTCGTGTCCAGCATGACCAGGAAGTAGCCCAGCGATAGGCCGGTGAGGAGTCTTGCCACACCCAGATCCTCGACGCTCCGTGACACCGGCGGAAGCAGGCAGTTACGATGGCCGGTATCGGGAACGCCGATGGGGGATGCCATGGAACTGCGCCACCTGCGCACCTTCCGCGCCGTCGCGCGGACGCTCAACTTCACCCACGCCGCCGCCGAACTGCACTACGCTCAGTCCAGCGTCACCGAACAGATTCAGGCCCTGGAAGCCGAACTCGGGTCGAAATTGTTCGAACGCGGGCGGCGGCTGCGGCTCACCGGGGCCGGGGAACGGCTCGTCGGGTACGCGGACCAGGTGCTGGAACTCGTCGAGGAAGCCCGGGCCGCCGTTGACGAGGAACGCGGTGAGCCCGAAGGCGACTTGACCATCGGCGCCCTGGAAACCCTTTGCGCGCAGCGGATCCCCGCTCTCTTCGGCGAGTACCGGACGCGGTGGCCGCGGGTGCGGGTCACGCTCCGGGAGGGCAGCCGAGGCGAGCTCTACCAGGCCGTGCAACAGTCCGAAATGGATGTTTGCTTCACCTTCGGCGACGCGCCGGCCGATCCGGCTCTCTCGAGCGCGAAGCTGGGCAGCGAGCCGCTCGTCGTCATCGTTCCGCCGGGGCATCCGTTGTCCGGCAAAGAAGAACTCCGTCCCGGCGACCTCGACGGCGTCGGCTTCCTCGCGACGCCGCCGGGCTGCGGCTTCCGGGAGATGCTGGACCGGATCGACGGACCCGTCATCGAGGCGGAAGTCGGCAGCCTCGCCGCCCTCGCGCGGTGCGTGGCCGCCGGTCAGGGGTGCGGGCTCGTCCCCGCCCTCGTCGAGCACGCCGGCGCGGTGGCCGTTCCGCTGGCCGGGGCCACCACCGACGTCACCATGACATGGCGGCGGCGCGACGAACGCAAGCCGAGCGTCGCCGCGCTGCTCGCCACCGCCTACGCGTTGTCCAGCACCGACAGCAGCTCGTCCGGCAGCTCCAAGGTGAAGGCCGGGGCGATCGACTCGTAGTGCTCCCACGTGCGCGGGCCGATCAGCGGGATGACTCCCTTGCGCAGCAACCACGCCAGCGCCACCTGGTTGCCCGACGCTCCCAGCTCCGACGCCACCTTCGCGACCGCCGCCAGCCGCGCTTCCGAGTCCGGGCCCGCGTACGCCCGCCAGATCTGCGTGGATTCCCGGTAGGCCGCGTCGTCGTAGATCCCGCGCAGCAGCGAGGAATACGCCGCCAGGGAGATGTCCGGATGCTCGGCCAGCCAGTCCAGCAGCTCGCCCCCGGCCACCGACGGGACGTCCGCGCCGGCCGGGCGCAGGTACGAGTGCTGGACCTGGACCGCCACCGGAGACGCCCACCCGTTGGCCAGCGCCAGGGACCGGATGCGTTCCAGGCGCCACGTCCGCACGTTGCTCCAGCCGATGTACCGCACCTTGCCCGACCGCACCAACGCGTCCAAAGCGGACAGAGTCTCCTCCAGCGGCGTCGAGCGGTCGTCCACGTGCACGTAGTAGAGGTCGATGTGGTCGGTGCCCAGCCGGCGCAGGCTCGCTTCGGCCTCGCGCTCGATCACCGCGGCGCTCGCTCCTTCGTACGTGCGTTCCCGCGCCGCCCAGTCCGTCGTGCCGTCCGGCCGGGAAGCCGCGCGCGCCGCGGGGAGGTCGGTGATGCCCGCCGCCACCTTCGTGGCCAGGAACACCCGGTCGCGCCGGCCGCGCAGCAGCTTGCCCAGCATCGCTTCACTCTCGCCGCCGGTCGCGGATTCCCTCGTCCACCAGGCGTAGCAGTTCGCCGTGTCCAGGAAGTCGCCGCCGGCGTCGAGGTAGGCGTCCAGGATGCGCGCCGACGTCGGTTCGTCCGTCGACGTGCCCATCAGCATGCAGCCCAGCGATACCTGGCTCACGTCCTGGCCGGTCCGGCCCAGTTCCACCTTCTTCATGACCACGAATCTAAAAGAAGATCGGTCCGGTACTACGATCCAATACCGTGCCTGGATCACAGACCAATTGGGGCGTGCTGCTGGAGCTGTCCGGGCGCGGGCCGAAGCACGAACAGCTGGCCAGGGCCCTGCGCAAGGCGATCCGGGACGGCGTCCTGGCCGGCACCGTCCCGCCGAGCCGACGGCTCGCCGCCGACCTCGGGTGCTCGCGGTGGGTCGTCACGCAGGCCTACGCCCAGCTCGTCGCCGAGGGGTACCTGGCCGGGCGCACCGGGTCGGCCACCCGGGTCCGGCCGGTCGGTGACGCGGTGGCGGCGAAGGAACCGCCGCGCGCGTCGGCGCCGCGGTACGACCTCGCTCCAGGCCTGCCCGACCTGCGGAGCTTCCCCCGCCGGCCGTGGGCGGAAGCGGTCCGCGAGGTGCTCGCGAACACGCCGCACACCGACTTCGGGCTCCCCGAACCGGGCGGCCACCCCCGGCTGCGGCAAGTCCTGGGCGAGTACCTCCGGCGCGTCCGCGGCGCCGCGCCCGGCACCGTGCTGGTCTGCGGCGGCGTCACCGACGGCGTGACGGCCGTGTGCCGCGCCCTGGTCGAGCGCGGCAGCACCGGGCTCGCCGTCGAGGACCCCGGGTGGACGCGGTTGCGGCGGGCGGCCGAAGGCGCCGGGATGACCGTCCACCCGGTGCCGGTCGACGACGAAGGCCTCG
Source organism: Amycolatopsis plumensis (assembly GCF_042652605.1). Lineage (NCBI taxonomy): Bacteria > Bacillati > Actinomycetota > Actinomycetes > Pseudonocardiales > Pseudonocardiaceae > Amycolatopsis > Amycolatopsis plumensis. The sequence goes on from NZ_JBHSJY010000001.1 coordinate 1,935,098, forward strand.
ACGTCGGCCGGATTCCGGCGGGTGTCCGCGCCGTGCTCGTCACGCCCGCGCACCAGTTCCCCACCGGCTCGGTCCTGTCGCCGCGGCGGCGCGCCGAGCTGCTGGCCTGGGCGCGGGACGTCGACGGCCTGATCCTGGAGGACGACTACGACGCCGAGTTCCGGTACGACCGGCGGCCCGTCGGCACCGTCCAGGGCACCGACCCGGGCCGGGTCGCGCTCTTCGGGTCGGTCAGCAAGACGCTCAGTCCCGCGCTCGGGCTCGGCTGGGCCGTCCTGCCTCCACAGTGGACAGTGCGGGCGCATCCGCCGCCCGTGCTGGACCAGCTCGCGCTGGCAGCCTTCATCACCAGCGGCGGCTACGACCGGTACCTGCGGGCCGCGCGGCTGCGCTATCGCGCCCGGCGCGACCAGCTCGTCGAGGCGCTCGGACCGGTGCGGCTCTCCGGGGTCGCGGCCGGGCTGCACCTCGTGCTCCACCTCGACCGGGATGCCGCGGCCGTCGCCCGGAAGGCAAGGGCGGTGGGCGTCAAGGTGGCCGACCTCGACGCCTACCGGACGACGCCGGGCGAACCCGCGCTGGTCCTCGGCTACGGCAACCTCGCCGACAGCGGCGTCGAAGCCGCCGCGGGGCTGCTCCGGCAAGCCATGACAACGGCTTGACCTGGTTGCCGCCTTCTCAAATGTTCGCGGATGTGAAAGGCTGCTGGACAGTCCGCTTCTGACAACGTTGTCACCTGGGAGGTGCGCGCCCCATGCGGTCGCCAAGCAGACAACTGATCGCCGCGGCGGCCATCGGGCTCGTGGCCGCCGCCACGACCCAGGCCACCGCGCACGCCGAGACCAGCGCCGATCCGGTGAGCCTGGTCAACCCGTTCGTCGGCACGCAGAACTTCGGGAACACCTTCCCCGGCGCCAGTGCGCCCTTCGGGATGGTGCAGGTCAGCCCGGACACCGGCGGCCAGGGCGGCTACGACTACCTGCAGAACGCGATCTACGGCTTCAGCCAGACGCACCTGTCCGGCGTCGGCTGCGGCGTGATGGGCGAGCTGCCGATCATGCCGACCACCGGGGCCGTGGACAACGTTGACAAGAACGCCTACCGGTCCGAGTACAGCCACGACGACGAGCACGCCGAACCGGGCTATTACCGCGTGGGCCTCAAGAAGTACGGGATCGACGCGGAATTGACGGCGACCGCGCGCACCGGCTGGCAGCGCTACACCTTCCCGTCGACCGGCCAGGCGAACGTCCTGTTCAACACCGGCCAGGCCAACCAGTCCGTCAAGGACTCCGAGATCCACGTCGTCGGCGACCGGACGCTCGAAGGGCGGGTCAAGGCCGGCGGGTTCTGCGCCGGGCACGACGAGCACACCGTCTACTTCACCGCCACCTTCGACCGGCCGTTCAGCTCGTTCGGCACCTGGCGTGGCTCGACGCGCACCGCCGGCAGCCGCGACGCCGCGGGCACCGGGAGCAACGGCGCCTGGGCAAGCTTCGACGCGACCACCGACCACGACGTCGTGCTCAAGGTCGGCCTGTCCTACACCGGCCTCGACGGCGCCCGGAAGAACCTCGCGGCCGAGACGTCGAACTACGACTTTGACGCCACCCGCGCGGCGCTGCACCAGCAGTGGGCCGACCGGCTCGGCGCGATCAAGATCGCCGGCGGCACGACCGAGCGGCAGACGGCGTTCTACACCGCGCTCTACCACGCGCAGCTGCACCCGAACCTCGCCGGCGACACCGACGGCGCGTACACCGGCTTCGACGGCAAGGTGCACACGGCGAGCGGCTACACGCCGTACCAGAACTTCTCGCTGTGGGACACCTACCGGCCGCAGAACCAGCTCCTCGAAATGCTGGAACCGCAGGTCGCGCGGGACGTCGCCCTGTCGGTCGTCGCCATCGGGCGCGACGGCGGGTGGCTGCCGCGCTGGGCGCTGGCCGAGAGCGAAACGAACATCATGACCGGCGACCCGGTGACCCCGTTCCTCGTCGAGGCCTGGTCGAAGGGCCTGCTCGCCGGGCACGAAGAAGAGGCGTACGCGCTGCTCAAGAAGAACGCGACGAGCACGCCGCCCGCCGATTCGCCGTACAACGGCCGCTCCGGCGTCAACTACTACAACGAGCGCGGGTACATCCCGAGCGGGCTGGAACTCGGCAAGGACTGCGCGGCCAAGGGCGGCGACAACGACTGCGAGCACCCGGCGTCGGCGACCATGGAGTACGCCGCCGCGGACGCCTCGCTCGCGCTGATGGCCCGCGGGCTCGGCCACGGCGCGGACGCGCGGATGTTCGCCGACCGCGGCCAGTGGTACCGCAACCTGTGGGACTCCTCGATCCAGCAGTTCCGCCCGCGCACCACCGAGGGCACGTTCGTCATGCCGTACAACCCGGTCGACGCCGGCCACCAGTTCCACGAAGGCGGCGCCTACCAGTACCAGTGGCTCGTGCCGCAGGACCCGGCCGGGCTCGTCTCGCTGATGGGCGGCCGGACGGCGACCGAAAAGCGCCTGGACTCCTTCTTCTCCTACGGCAACCTGCTTTCGGATCCGGCCGGGACGGCGCGGAAGGACTGGATCGCCAGCCCGTACGACTACTACGGCAAGGCGACCTACAACCCGAACAACGAGCCCGACCTGCTCGCGCCCTACATGTACAACTGGGTCGGCGCGCCGGCGAAGACCGCGACCGTCGTCCGCGCGGCGATGACGCTGTTCACCACCGGCCCCGACGGCATGACCGGCAACGACGACCTCGGCACCATGTCGGCCTGGTACGTCTTCTCCTCACTCGGCCTGTACCCGACGATGAGCGGCGCGAACTTCCTCGCGCTGTCGAGCCCGCAGTTCGAGTCGGCGACCGTCCGCATCGGACAGTACGGCTCGGCGCAGGGCGGCACGCTCACGGTGTCGGCGCCGGGCGCGAGCGACACCAACCGGTACATCCAGAGCGTGTCGCTCAACGGCCGGGACGTCCGGCAGACGTCCCTGGACTGGTCCGCGCTGGCCCACGGCGGGAAGCTCTCGCACAAGCTCGGCTCGCGGCCGTCTTCGTGGGGGACGTCGCCGTCCGCGGCGCCGCCGTCGGTGAACAACGCGCCGGGCGACCAGCGGCGGCACGTCGACGCTTCGCTGCGGCAGACGTCCGTGGTGATCCCGGCCGGAACGGCCCAGCAGGTGCACCTCGACCTGGACGTGGTGGCGCAGAACCCGGGCCTGCAGCCGGTGACGGTTTCGGTCACGTCGCCGTGGAAGGCCCGGTTCCAGCCGCTGCTCCTGCCCTGGTCCGGACGGCTGCCGGTGCAGCAGACGGTGCCGATCACGCTGAGCGTGCCGTCCGGCGCGGCCGTCGGGACGTACCCGGTGCAGGTGACGGTGTCCGGCTTGGGCGCGAACAAGGTGACGCGCTCGGCGACGATCGAGGTGCGGACGCCGGCGGCCTGCGTGTCGCCGGGCCCGCAGTGCGCGGTGGACCTGGGCCGCGACCTGAACCACGACGGCACGGCGACGGTGGCCGCGTCAGCGGAAGGCAACTTCGACGGCAGCGGCTGGAGCTACGACGCCGCGCTGCTCCCGGCGGCGGGCCCGGTGGTCTGGGACGGCGTCACGTACGCGGCGCCGGACGCTTTGGGGACTTCGCCCAACTTCGTGGAGGCCCGCGGGCAGTCGCTCCTGGTACCGGCGGGTCAGCACACGGCGCTCCGCCTGGTGGGGGCGTCGCACAACGGCCCGGTGTCGACGACGGTGACCGCGCACTACACGGACGGGACGAGCGCCGACCTGGCCTTGACGTTCGGGGACTGGGCCGGGTCCGGGAGCCCGGTGGTGCTGGAGATGCCGCACCGGATCAAGGCGGGCAGCGGGGTCGACGGGCCGCCGGTGCGGTTGTTCGGGATCTCGGCGGGGCTGGACGGCGGGAAGACCGTGCAGTCGGTGAGCCTGCCGAATGATCCGCGGGTGGAGATCTACGCGCTCACCCTGGCGTGACGGTTCGGTTCGCCGGGGACCTGCTTTCCGGCGAACCGTTCCACCAGGTCAGGGCGAGCGTCAGGCGACGATCCGCGGTTCCGAAGCCAGCCGCGACAGGACGTGCGTCAGCCGGCGGGCCGCCACGTCCCACTCCTCCAACGCGCTGCCCCTCCCCAGCGCCGCCGTGCGCAGGGAGCGGCGCAGCTCCGGGTCCGCGTACCAGCGGTGCAGGGCGTCCGCCAGCGCGTACGGGTCGTCCGGCTCCACCAGCAGGCCCGGCATCTCGCCGTCCGCGTCGACGCCGAGGGCGTCGTGCACGCCGCCGACCTCGGTGGCCAGGACCGGGATGCCCCTGGCCAGTGCCTGGGCCACGTACATGCCGGACGTCGCCGCGCGGGCCGGGATGACCAGGAGGTCCGCCGCGTTGTAGGCCGCGGCGAGGTCGACCGCGTCGCCCGCCAGCGTGATGCGGTTGCCGAGGCCGAGGCGCTCGATCGACCAGCCGAGCTCGCCGACGTACGCCGGGTCCGTCTCCAGGGAACCGGCGAAGACGCACGACAGGGCCAGGTGGTCGACCTCGCCGAGGGCCTGGACCAGCACGTCGTGACCGTTGCGGCGGGTCACGTCACCCACGCAGAGCAGCCGGGACACGCCGTCCGCGCCCGCCGCGAGCGGGGCCGCGTCGGTGCCGGGCTTGGCCACGTAGACGCGGCCCGGGTCCAGGTCGTGGCGGTCGATCAGCAGCCGGGCCAGCCACGGGCTGGTCGCGACGACCATGCCGGCCATCCGCAGCGTCTCGCGCTCGCACGCGTCCAGCTCCGCGGCGTGCGCGGGCGCGAGGCCCGGCTCGTCGGCCAGGGCCTGGTGCACCAGCACGGCCAGGCGCAGGCGCCGCGCGTGCGGGACGACGATCTCGGGCACGCCGGCGGCGATCATGCCGTCGAGCAGCACGACCGTCCGGTCCGGCAGCGCGGCGAGGGACCGCGCCAGTCTCCGTCTCGACGTCGCGTCCGGCTCCGGCCAGTCGCCGGCGATCGGCAGCTCCAGCACCGGCTGCCCGACGGCGGGCAGGTTCTGGCACATCCGCTTGTCGTAGGTGTCGCTGCCCGGCGGCGCGGCCGGGAGGATGAACACCATCGGGTCGGCGGGCCTCATCGCGCGCGCCGGGGCAGGGCGGTGGGTACGGGCACGGCTACCTCCAGCGTGGGTCGACGGCGGTGACGGCTCATACGTCACACGCACCCCAAGCCGGGTCGGTTCAGCTCTGCGCGTCGATCATCCAGATTCCGTTCACCTGGACGAGCGTGAACGTGTCGTTCTCGGGCTTGGCCCCGTCGTAGGTGACGTGCGCGGTGACCTGGTTGGTCCCGATCTCCTTGACGTTGGACGCGTCCACCTTCCGGTACTGGCTCCAGAAGGCCTTGTACCTCTCGTACGTCTGGTTACGCGACGCCTTGAACCTGTCCGTGAGCAGGTTCCACGCCGCCTGCGGATTGCTCGGGAGCAGTGCGTAGTAGTCGCTCAGTGCCTGGGCCGCCGTCTTCGTCGAGGACACCGTCGAGACCGTCGGTGAAGTCGCCGGTGCCGAGGTCGGCGGCGTCGGCGAAGGAGAAGACGACGGCGTCGGCGACGGCGACGGCGTCGGCTGGGTGGCCGTGGCCGTGGCCGAGGCGGACGGTGTCGGCGACGGCGGCGGGGCGGCGACGTTGTCCGCCGGCGGCTTCTGCCGCACGACCAGCAGGATCGCCACGACGACCGCCACGCACAGCAGCGCCGCGCCCGCCCCGACGGCGATCAGGCCCTTGCGCGCGCCCGGCGACACCGTAGTGACCTCGCCCGCGGGCACGGACACGGCGGCCGGCACGGTCGGGACGGCGGGCGGCTCGGTCTCCGGCACCGTCGCGGCGAGCACCGAGTCGCCGGGCTCGGCGTCCGGCAGCAGGGCCCGCAGCTCCTGCTCGACCTCGTCCATCGACGGGCGCTCGGCCGGCTCGGTGGCGAGCATCCGCAGCAGCAGCGGCGTCAGCCGGCCCGCCTTCTCCGGCGGCACGATCTCGCCGCTGGAGGCCTTGTAGAGCAAGGCGATCGGGTTGTCGGCCGTGCCGTACGGCGACTGGCCTTCGACGGCGGCGTACAGCGTGGCGCCGAGCGAGAAGACGTCGGCGGCGAAGTCCGCGTCCTCGCCGCGGGCCACTTCCGGCGCGAGGTACGCGGGCGTGCCGGCGATCTCGCCGGTGGCCGTCAGCTTGACGTCACCGATCGCGCGCGAGATGCCGAAGTCGGTGATCTTCGCCGTGCCGTCCTCGGAGACCAGGATGTTGGCCGGCTTCACGTCGCGGTGCACGACCCCGGCCCGGTGCGCGCCGGCCAGCGCCGAGCTGATCTGCACGCCGACGCGGATGGCGTCGTCGACCGTGCCCGGCTCCTCGCCGAGCACGAGGGCCAAGCTCTTCGACGGCAGGTACTCCATCACCAGCCACGGCCGGTCCTCCTCTTCGAGGACGGCGAACACGGTGATCGCGTGGGAATGCTGCAGCCGCGCGGCGATCCGCGCCTCGCGCATCGCGCGGTTCTTCGCCTCTTGGGTGCGTTGCTCGTCGTGGTCGTGCGGCAGCAGGAGTTCCTTGATCGCCACGGTGCGGTCGAGCTTTTCGTCCTGGGCCCGCCACACCGTGCCCATCGCGCCGCCGCCGATCGGCTCGAGCAGCCGGTACCGATCGCGGATCCGGCGACTTTCCACGAGCATCCACCATTCTCCGAAGTGGCCGACGAGATCCGGTCAGCATGCCAGCCTGGGCGGCCGACCGGTACCAACGTAACCGAAAACCTTGCGCGGACAGCGCAAACGAGCGCTGTGGCGCCGCCCACGGTGTACCCGGGAATCCTAACGAACAACCCCGTAGGCGCGATCAAGTGCGTCCACGATCTCCTTGCGCAGCCCGGCGCCGACGGCGATCGTCGCCGCGGAACCGACCGTGTGCTCGCTGCCGTCCCGGTCCACGACGGCGCCGCCGGCCTCGCGCACGAGCAGCACGCCGGCCATGGTGTCCCACGGGTTGTTGGACAGGATCAGTGCGGCGTCGAGCTTTCCGTCCGCCACCCAGGCGAGGTCGATGGCCGCGGTGCCGAGCATCCGGATCTTCTGCGCCCGCGCGCCGAGGTCCGACAGCAGCGTCAGCCGCGCGCGGTTCTTCTCCTCGGCGAGCTCGCCGATCGCGAAGTCCCCGACGGCGATCATCGCGTCGGACATTTCCGTCGCGGTCGAAGCGCCGACACGCTTTCCGTTCGCGAAGGCGCCTTCGCCGCGCGCGGCGGTGTACGTGACGCCGAGGTACGGCAGCGTGATCGCGGCGACCGTGCTGTGCTCGCCGTCCACCAGCGCCAGGGAAATCCCGCAGAGCGGAATTCCGCGGGCGAAGTTCGCCGTCCCGTCTATGGGGTCGAGCGCCCACCAGCGGCCACCGCCGTCGCCGCTGCGGCCCCGCTCCTCGCCGAGGATGCCGATCTCCGGCGTCTCGGCGGCGAGGAACGCCCGCAGCGCGTCCTCGACCGCGGTGTCGACGTCGGTCACCAGGTCGCGATCGCCCTTCGCGGAAACGGAAAAGCTCGGGCGCGACCTGACGATCTCCGTCGCCTTCGCGACGGCCTCGCGCGCGATGTCCAGTAGTGCGGCATGCTCGGTCATGACTCCAACCTAGTGAAGGGCCGCAGCGATGACCGATCTGTTCCCGCTCGCCACCACCGCCGACGAGCAGGAGCGGCGGGCGTCGGTCGCGGTGCTGCCGGTCGGCAGCTTCGAGCAGCACGGCGCGCACCTCCCCCTGGCCACCGACACGATCATCGCGGCGACCCTCGCCCGCGCGGTGGCCGACGCCCACCCCGTCCTGCACCTGCCGCCGATCACGATCTCCTGCTCGCACGAGCACGCGGGGTGGGCGGGCACGGTGAGCATCTCGGCGCGCACGCTGCACGCGGTGGTCACCGACGTCGCCGCGTCGCTGAAAGCGTCCGGGGTGGACCGGCTGGTGCTGGTCAACGGGCACGGCGGCAACTACGTACTGTCCAATGTGGTCCAGGAGGCGGCGGGCGCGATGGCGCTGTTCCCGGGGGTCGCCGACTGGCAGGCGGCGCACACGGCGGCCGGCCTGCGGACGTCACTGGACGACGACATGCACGCGGGCGAGCTGGAGACGTCGATCCTGCTGCACGCCCACCCGCACCTGGTCCGCCCGGGACACGAAACGGCCGACCACGTCACCGACCGGGAGCACCTGCTGACGCTGGGCCTGCGGGCGTACACGGAGTCGGGGGTGGTCGGCCGTCCTTCGCTGGCGACCGCGGCCAAGGGGCACGTCGTGCTGGACACGCTGGTCCAGCGCTTCGCCGGCGTCCTCGAGATGCTCACGTCCTCGTGAGTGAGAAACAGTGTTCTAACACTGTTTCTCACTCACGAGCCGGTGAAGGCCTGGTCCAGGTGCGGGAGCAGGTGGGCCATCCGCTCGGCCTTCGTGCGGAGGTAGCGCAGGTTCTCCGGGTTCGGCGGAACCAGTAGCGGGACCTGCTCGCTGATCCGGATTCCGTAGCGGGTGAGCTGTTCGACCTTCTTCGGGTTGTTGGACAGCAGCCGCACCGACCGGATGCCGAGGTCGGTCAGGATGCCCGCCGCGGCGTGGTAGTCGCGGGCGTCGACCGGCAGGCCCTGCGCCACGTTCGCGTCGACCGTGTCCAGGCCCTCGTCCTGCTGCAGCCGCATCGCCTCGAGCTTCGCGAGCAGGCCGATCCCGCGGCCCTCGTGGCCCTGGACGTAGACGAGCACGCCCGCGCCCTCCTCGACGATCCGGTCCAGCGCCGCCGCCAGCTGGTCGCCGCACTCGCAGTGCGTCGAGCCGAAGACGTCGCCGGTCAGGCACTCGCTGTGCACCCGGGTCAGGGCGCCGAGCGGGGAAATCTCGCCGAACACGAGCGCGACCTGCTCGGTGCCGGTGCGGTCGAGGTACCCGAACGCGCGGAACGTCCCGTGCCGGGTCGGCAACCGGGTCTCGACCACCCGCTCGACCACGGCCCGGCGCGGCAAATCCCCGGCGACCTCGCTTGCTGTCATGGCCTCCACCTCTCTATCCCGGCACTTCCACCTGGACGTGCCGGGCCGTTCGTGCGGCACTTTCACGTGAAAGTGCCGTCCGGCGCACCCCAGCGACACTCCGGACGAGCAGGACACCGGCGCCGGGCAGGCTCGCGACCAGCGTGAGCACGCCGTAGACGACGGCGACGGTGACACCTTGGGCGGCCCCCAGCCCGGCCGCGCCGAAGAGCAGGGCGCAGACGCCCTCGCGCGGGCCGAAGCCGCCGACGTTGAGCGGGAGGCCCATCGCGAGCAGCGCGAGGACCATCAGCGGCACGAGCTGCCCCACCGGCGCGCCGACCCCGGCGACGCGGGCGGCGACGACGAACAGCGCCAGGTGCCCGGCCAGCGTCGCCACCGACAGGAAACCCACGCTGGGCCAGGTCTCGCGGGTCAGCAGGCCGAGCCGGACGTCGGCAAGGGTGACGGCGAAGCCGCGGCGCCACTTCGACGGGCTGTGGATCCAGCGCCCGCCCAGCAGGCGGCCCACGATCAGCGCGGCGACGGCGGCGAGCACGACGACCACCCCGGCGACCACGACGACCTCGCGGAACGCGCCGGGCACCACCGACGGCGACGCGAGCACGACGGTGACCGCGGACGCGATCAGCACGACCTGGCCCGCGGTGCGTTCCAGGACGACGGCCCGCACGCCGCGCGGCACGTCCCCGCTGTCGCGGCCGTGCTGCACCGCGCGGTGGACGTCACCGAGGACGCCCGCGGGCAGCACGCCGTTGAGGAACAGCGCGCGGTAGTAGTCGCCGACCGCGCCGCCCAGCGAAAGCCGCAGGCCGAGCCGGGTGGCGACGATCTGCCAGCGGCCCGCGCTGAACACCGTCGTCGCGAAGCCGATGGCGAGGGCGGCCAGCACGCCGGGCGCGCTGATCCGCGCGAGACCGTCGAGGAAGGCGGCGCTGCCGAGCTGCCAGACGAGGACGGCGAGGATGCCGACCGCGCCGAGGATCCGCAGCCAGGCCAGTGCGCGCTTCACGCCGCCACCTCCCGGCTCGGCGGCAGGACCAGCAGGTCGCCGTGGTGGATCACCGCGTGCAGCTCGCCCGCCGCTGCCATCTCCAGCCGTCGCTGCAGGTAGACGTCGGCGACCGGGCGCAGCTCCGGCAGCTGTTCGACGGCCGCGCCGACCCAGCCCTCGAGCCACTGCCGCTGCAGTTCGGCCTGGTCCGGGCCGAGCCGCCAGGCACTGTCCGCGCGGACGACCACCTTGGCGCCGAGCCTGCCGAACGCGGCCGCGGCGACGTCGACGGCGTTCGGGCCGAGCAGCCGGCGGCCGTCTTCGGTGACCCGGCGCTGGTGGGCGTTGAACGCCGCCGCGACCGCGGGGTCGAGCGGATCGGCGGGCGAGAGCTCCACCTTGCCGGTGACCGACAGCATGAACAGCGCCGCACAGCCCGCTTCGACGACCGCCGTGGCCAGCGCCGTGACTTCGTCCCTGGTCAGCAGGTCGAGCAGGGCGGACGCGGTGACCAGCGACGTCCCGGCGAGGTCGGCGGCCCGCAGCGCGGTGACGTCCCGCTGCTCGGCGACGACGTCCACCGGGCTGCCGTCGAGCGCGGTGCCCGGCAGGCTTGCCTGCGCGTGGGCAAGCAGCTCCGTGTCGTGGTCGTGCAGGATCCAGTGCTGGGTGCCGGGCAGGCGCGCGGCCAGCCAGCGGCCGAGCGAGCCGGTACCGCAGCCGAGGTCCCGCACAGTGAAGTCCTGGGGCAGGTACGAACGCAGCGGGTCGAGCAGTTCGGTGGCGCGGGCCGCGGCGTCCGCGGGTTCGCGCAGGTAGAGCCAGTCCGGCGCGAACGCGGTCATGCCGCCGCCTCCTGCCGCAGCAGGATGTCGGCGATCCGGCGCGCGGTGTCGTCCCAGCCGGTCAGGGTCTCGCGGCGCAGCTTTGCCGACGCGCGCAGCCGCGCCCGCAGCGCCGGCTCGGTGAGCCAGCGGCGCAGGGCGGCACCGAGCGCTTCGACGTCGTCGCCGGGCACGAGCATGCCGGGCACCGAGCCGTCCGGCGCGACGCCGACCGTGCTGGGCAGCGCGTCGACGTCGGTGGTCAGGACCGGCACCCCGCGGGCGAGGGCCTCGGTGACGACCATGCCGAAGGTCTCGGCGCGCGAAGGCAGCACGAGCAGGTCGGCGGTGTGGTAGGTCGCCTCGAGCGCCGCGCCGGTGCGCGGGCCGGTGAGGGTGAAACGGGCGCCGAGCCGGTGCTCGCGCAGCCGCTCGACGTACTTGGTCTCGCGGCGGATCCCGCCGACGCATTCGCAGGTCCAGCGCAGGTCGGCGACGGTTTCGAGGGCCTGGGCGAGCACGCCCTGGCCCTTGCGCGGGGTCACGTTGGCCACGCAGACCAGCCGGGAGACGCCGTCGGTGCCGACGGCGAGCGGGGCCGGGTCGACGCCCGGCGGCACCGAGTGCACGCGGTGCGGGGCGAGGCCGTGGTGGTCGATCAGCCGGCGCGCGGCCCATTCGCTGGTCGCGACGACCGAGCCGACGGCCCGCAACGTCTCGCGCTCCAGCGCGTCGAGCTCGGCGGCGAGGGCGGGCGGCAGGCCGGTCTCGTCGGCCAGCGGCAGGTGCACCAGCACCGACACCGACAGGCGGCGCGCCTGCGGGACGACGACCTCGGGCACGCCGCAGGCGACCAGGCCGTCGAGCAGCACGGCCGAGCCGGTGGGCAGCGCGGAGAGGAGGTGGCCCAGGACCGCGCGCGCCTCGGTGTCCGGCCGCGGCCAGCTGCCGGAGACGGCGATCTCGTGCACGTCGAAGCCGGCGTCGGCGAGCCGGTCGCACATGCGGCGGTCGTAGGTGTTGCCGCCACTGGGGACGGACGAGTCGTCGATGTCCCCGGGGAGGACCACGTACAGGCTGTTCACAGTGCACGCTCGTAACTCGCCCAGGCGACGTGCGATTCGTGCAGCGAGACGGCGATCCCTTCGAGGCCGCGCGCGCCTTCGCCGAGGCGTCCGGCGTGGACGGCGTCGGCCAGGCGGTCCGCGATGACCTTCGCGAGGAACTCGGTCGAGGTGTTGATGCCCTTGAACTCCGGCTCGTCGTCGAGGTTGCGGTAGTTCAGGTCGCCCAGCACCGCCTTGAGCTCTTCCGTGGCCTTGCCGATGTCGACGACGATGTTGTCCTCGTCGAGCTCGGCGCGGCGGAAAGTCGCGTCCACCAGGAAGGTCGCGCCGTGCAGGCGTTGCGCGGGACCGAACACTTCCCCGCGGAAGCTGTGGGCGACCATCACGTGGTCACGGACGGTGATGCTGAACACCAAGACCTCCGATGCGTTCGGGTGGACGTGGTCACTGCGGCTGATACATGACACGGAGGCAGAGGGCGGAAAGTTCATTTGCCGCCAACCGGGGTAGCACGGAAGGAAGATCCTTAAACGCGCATTCGGCGCTGACCAGCGCTTCGAACGCCGGATCGGCCAGCAGATCCAGGGCGACGGCGAGGCGCTGGGCGTAGCTGCGATCGGGCCGCGCGACCGTCCCGACCTGGCTGCTGCGGATCACCAGGCGTCGCGAGTGGAAGTTCTCGCCGAGCGGGACGCTGACCGGGCGGTCGCCGTACCAGGACATCTCGACGACCTCCCCTTCCGGCGCGAGCAGCTCCAGGGCTTTGGCGAGCCCGGCCTCGGACGCGCTCGCGTGCACGACGAGGTCGCAGTCACCGAGCGCCTTCTCGGGGCTCGAGAACTCCACCCCGAGCGCGGCGGCGATGTCCGCTTTGGCCGGATCGACGTCGACGAGCTGCACGCGCGTGGCCGGGAAGCCGGTGAGGAGCTTCGCCACGCTGCAGCCGACCATCCCGGCGCCGATGACGGCGATCCGGTCACCGAGCCGCGGACGCGCGTCCCACACGGCGTTCACGGCGGTCTCGACCGTGCCGGCGAGGATCGCGCGGCCGGGCGGAACGGAATCCGGCACCGGCGTCACCGCGCTCGCCGGGACGACGTAGGCGGTCTGGTGCGGGTAGAGGCAGAAGACGGTCTTCCCGCGGAGGTGCGCCGGGCCCTGTTCGACGACGCCGACGTTGAGGTACCCGTACTTGACCGGGCCGGGGAATTCGCCCTCCTGGAAGGGGGCGCGCATGACGTCGTGCTGGCTGGCCGGCACCCCGCCGCGGAAGACGAGGGTTTCGGTGCCGCGGCTCACCCCGGAGTACAGCGTGCGGACGAGCACGTCGTCCGGTCCGGGCGCGGGCAGCCGCTCCTCGCGCAGCTCTCCCGAGCCGGGACTTTGAACCCAGAAAGCCTGTTCCACGTGTTTCTCCTCAGCGGGCGACCGGAGGCTGGTGTCGCCACCCTATGAGCAATTCGCGGAGTCGACGATGATCAAACAGGACCTTCTCCTGCGTGCGGTGGTTCCGGCGCCGGTGCTCGCCGCGGGGGTCTTCGCGGGCGGTTTCTCGCCGCTCGCCTGGGCGACCGGAGTCGTCTACGGCGTTGCGCTGGTGCTGCTCACCGAGTGGGGGCTGCGCCGCAGCGGCCGCGGCGCCTTCGGACCGGCGGACTGGATCACCTTCGCCCGCGCGGTCCTCGTCGGCTGCGCCGCGGCGCTGATCGCCGAGGGTGATTTTTCCCTCGGCTGGCTGGTCGGCCTGGTCGGCGTGGCGCTGCTTTTGGACGGTCTCGACGGCCAGGTGGCCCGCCGCACCGGGACGGCGTCTGAGTTCGGCGCGCGCTTCGACATGGAGGTCGACGCGTTCCTGATCCTGCTGCTGTGCATCCAGGTGTCCCGCACGCTGGGGCTGTGGGTGCTCGCGATCGGCCTGATGCGGTACGTCTTCGTCGCCGCCTCGTGGACCATGCCCTGGCTGACCGCGCCGCTGTACCCGAGCATGGCTCGCAAGACGGTGGCGGCCGTGCAGGGCGTGGTCCTCGTGGTCGCGGTCTCGGCTCTGCTGCCTTTTGCCCTGACGTTCGCGGCGGTCGCGCTGGCTTTGGCGTCGCTGACGTGGTCGTTCGGCCGGGACGTCGTCTGGCTGGCCCGCCACCGCGTCGAGCCGGCCCGGATCATCACGCTCACCCGCGTCACCCTGCGCCGCCCGCTCGGCTACGGCCACAACCAGGCTGCCTGACCCCCCGCTCGCCGCGCAGTGAATGACTCATTCCTTGCGTCCGACGCCAGGAATGAGTCATTCACTGCGTCAGGAGCCGGAGTCGCGGGCCGCGCGGGCCCGGCGCTTGCCCTCGTGCATCGCGACCACGCGGGCGATCGGGATCGTGTGTCCCTCCTCGACGAGGTCCGCGGGCAGCACGAAGGGCTCCGGCATCTCGTCGGTCCACGGGTCGCCGCCGTCCAGCAGGTCCGGGACCGTGTGCACGGTGAAGTCGGCCGGCTTGACGCCGTCGACGTCGGCCCAGCGGACCGGGAAGGACACCGGAACACCCGGGCGGTGGCGCGGGCTGTAGACCGAGATGACCGTGGCGCCGCCGGCCCGCGTCGAGTCCAGGAACACCTTGCCTTCGCGGCGTTCGACCACGAACTCCGTCGTGCCCAGCGCCGGGTCGATCCGCTCGGCCCGGGCCGCGACCGCGCGGGTCGCCGCCGCGATGTCCTCCATCGCCTGACCCGGCGCGAGCGGCACGAAAACGTGGACGCCCTTGGAACCGCTGGTCTTCACCGCGCCGTCGAGGCCGTCGTTGCGCAACGCCTCCCGCACCAGCTTCGCGGCCCCGACGGCCAGCGAAAATGGGGCGTCCGCGGGCGGGTCGAGGTCGAGGATCAGGTGCGTCGGCCCGCTCGCGGGCTCACCGCGGAACAGCGACGTGTGGTACTCGATCGCGCGCTGGTTGCCGAACCAGATCAGCGTGCGCAGGTCGTTGCAGAGGCCGTAGGTGACTTCCCGCCGCGAGCGATCGGCCCACAGCGCCCGGCGCGCCACCCACTCCGGCGTGTACTTCGGCAGGTTCTTCTGCATGAACGCGTCCTGGCCGCGCAGCACCCGCACCACGCTCAGCAGCCGGTCGTGCAGCTCGGGCAGCATCCGGTCCGACACCGCTTCGAGGTAGCCGATCAGCTCGCGCTTGGTGACCCCCGCGTCGGGGAAGACCTCCTGGTCGAGACTGCTCAGCTTGACGCCGTGCCTGATTTCGTCGCCGCTCATCCGCCCACCCTCGCGGTCCCCCGCGAGGCGGTCAACTCTCAAACGGGCGGACGTCCGGTCCGCAGCCGCCACCGCAGATCCCACAGGCAGGCGTTGAACGGGAACCGCCGCAGCGGCCCGGGCAGCACGCGGACGGCCCGGCCGAGCGCGGCGAGGAACGCGGCGAACCGGCGCTGGTCGGCGGCGGTCCACGGCAGCCGCATCTCGTCGCGGAAGCGCTGCGGGAGGAACCCGGTGGTCACGAACCGGTGGAACCGGCGGCCGGGCACCGCGAAGACCGGCGGCAGGAACTCGAGGTCGACGATCCGGGTCAGGTAGCGGCGGACGCTGTCGTCGATGCGCACCTCGGCCAGCCCGCCCGCCCAGTACGCCTCGAAGGCCGCGCGGTCGCCGGGCCACATCTCCGGACGCACCTGCAGCGTGGTGCCGAGGACAGCGGCCTCGGCGTAGAACCGCTCCGGCTCGCCGCCGGAGAAGGCGAGGCAGACGTCCTCGAAGCCCTTGTACAGGCAGGCCGCGACCCACAGCTGCAGGCCGGTGTCGAAGGCGTCGTAGGCGACCGGGCTCGACGCGGTCGAGTGCACCTGCGTATGGGCCCGGTTGACGGCCTTCCGGTAGGCCGCGCGCTCGGCGTCGGAGCCCATCGTCGCGACGGCCAGGTAGGTCAGCGTGGTCCGGGTCCGTTTCACCGGGTGGCGGAAGAGGTTGCCGCTGTCGACCCGGCTCTCCAGGACGCCGTGCCCGACCGGCGCGCGGGAGAGCTGCATGATCACGTTCGCGCTGCCGGCCAGCAGCCCGGCGCCGATGACGGCGTCGCGAAGGGCGGTCTCGGGCATCGGCGCACCTCCTGGACCTTCCAGGGAACGCCGCTGTTGACGATCCGTCAAGATCGGTGCGCCGCCCGGGCGAACGCGATCAGCGCCCGGGCCGCCGGGCTCAGCGGCCCCTCCGTCCGCCACGCCAGCGCCAGCATCCCCCGCAACCCGGGGCCGCGGAGCCCGACGACGTGCAGCTCCGCCTGGTGGTACCGGGCCAGGGATTCCGGCACGATCGCCACCCCGAGCCCGCGCGTGGCCAGCTGCACCAGGAAGTTCGGGTCGGCCGCCTCGAAGGCGATCCGCGGGGTCAGCCCCGCCCCCGCGAAGGCCGCGTCCAGCGCCGTGCGCAGGCCCGTGCCCTTCGGCAGGGCCATCAGCGGCAGGCCGTCGAGGTCGGGGATGCCGACCTCGTACCGCCCGGCCAGCGGACCGGAGGGAGCGGTGACGGCCAGGAACGGCTCCTCGAGCAGCACCTGCGTCGCGATACCGGCCGGCGGGGCCGTCGAGATGCCGACGACGGCGAGGTCGAGCCGTCCTTCACGCAGCGCCGTGAGCATGGTGTCGGAGTCGGCTTCCGAGAGCGTGATCGCGACGGCCGGGTACCGCTCGTGGAACCCGGCCAGCAGGTCGGGCAGCCCGACCGGCCCCACCGACGTCACCATGCCGATCGCCACCTGCCCGCGGACCAGCCCGGCGAGCTCCTCGACGGCTTCGCGCACCCCCTTAACCGCGGCGAGCGCGGCTCGGGCGTGCGGCAGGGCCGCGGCGCCGACGTCGGTGAGCCGGACCGTCCGGCCGGAGCGGTCCAGCAGCTCCTGCCCGAGCTCCCGCTCCAGGCGCTTGACCTGCGCACTCACCCCGGGCTGGGCGACGTGCAGCCGCTCGGCCGCGCGCGTGAAGCTGCCTTCCTCCGCGACGGCGACGAAGTACGCGAGCTGGTGCAGTTCCATAAGCATTGATTCTAGTCAGTAGACAAACCAGATCTTGGACTTCTGATCGGGTTCGTCCGAAGCTGGAGACAGCCAACGAAAGGACCCGAGATGAACCTCCTCCGCCCCGGTCAGGCCGGGTACGCCGACGAAATCACCGGCTTCCAGACGGCGGTGGCCACCGCGCCCGCGGCCGTCGTCGCCGCCGAGAGCGCCGAGGACGTGGTCGCCGCGGTGCGGTACGCGGCCGGGCACGGGCTGTCCGTCGCGGTCCAGGCCACCGGGCACGGCCTGACCGCCGGCACCGACGGCGTCCTGATCAGCACCCGGCGGATGACCGGCGTCGAGATCGACCCCGGCACCCGCACCGCCCGCGTCGAAGCGGGTGCCCGGTGGGAAGCGGTGATCGAAGCCGCCGGCGAGCACGGCCTGGCGCCGCTCAGCGGCTCGTCCCCCGACGTCGGTGTCGTCGGCTACACGCTCAGCGGCGGCTTCGGGCTGATGGCCCGCCGCTACGGCCGCGCCGCCGACCACGTCCGCGCCCTCGACGTCGTGACCGCCGACGGCGAGCTCCGGCGGGTCGAGCCGGGGTCGGACCTGTTCTGGGCGCTGCGCGGCGGCCGCGACGGCTTCGGTGTCGTGACGGCGATCGAGTTCGCCCTCCTGCCGGTCCGCGAGCTCTACGGCGGCAGCCTCACCTTCGACAGCGCCGACGTGCCCGCGGTGCTGCGCGTGTGGCGGACGTGGTCGGCGGCCGCGCCGGACACGCTGACGACGTCAGTGGCCATGATCCAGTACCCCGACCTGCCGATGGTGCCCGCGCCCGTGCGCGGCCGGCACGTCGCCCAGGTCCGGATCGCCTACCTCGGCGAGAACGGCGACGACGTCGTCGCGCCGCTGCGGGCCGCCGCCCCCGCGCTGGCCGACACGCTGCGGACGATACCGTTCACCGAATCCGGCTCGATCGCGGCCGAGCCGCGGCAGCCGCACGGCTACCACGGCACCAACGCGACCGTCTCCCAGCTGAACGACGCCATGCTCGACGCCGTCCTCGAGCACGCCGGCCCGGGCGCGGCCGCGCCGCCGGTGCTGATCATCGACCGGCTGGGCGGCGCGCTCGCCCGAAACCCGGAGACGCCGGGCGTGGGCTGGGACTCCTCGGCGGAGTACGTCGTCCGGGCGCTGTCGGTCGTGGACGGCGACGGCGTCGCGGACGTCCGGCGTGCGCACGCGAAACTGTTCGACGCGCTGGCGCCGTGGACGACCGGACGGCTGCTGCCGTTCGTCTACGGGGAGCACGCGCCGGAAGAGGTCGCGGAAAGCGTCTTCCCGGCCGCCGATCTGCGACGGCTCCGGGAGCTGAAGCGCCGGTACGACGCCGGGAACGTCTTCCGGGCCGGGTGAGGAGGGGACCCGGCCGGGAAACGGCCGCGCCCTATACTCGGCCGGCCTGATCACGCCGTTAGGGGAACCGTTTTGCGCACGATGAGCCACGAGGACTACCTCGGCATGCGGCGGTTCCCCGGGCTCGACGGCCTGCGCGCGCTCGCCGCGACGATGGTCATCTTCTTCCACTTCGGCGGGCCGAACTGGACGTGGCTGTCGGGCTGGGTCGGCGTCTACCTCTTCTTCGTGCTGTCCGGGTTCCTGATCACGACGCTGCTGCTGCGCGAGCAGGACCGGACCGGCCGGATTTCGCTGTCGAACTTCTACATCCGGCGCGTGTTCCGGATCCTGCCGCCGTACCTGGTGATCCTCGGCGGGATCGTCGCCTTCGTCATCCTGCGCGGCGAGTTCCATTCACGCGACTTCCCGCAGGCGCTGAAGTACTACCTGACGTTCTTGAACGAGTTCCTGCCGGCGGCCACACACGGCGCGGACAACTTCTTCAGCGGCTCGTGGACGCTCGGGATCGAGGAGAAGTTCTACCTGGTCTGGCCGTTCCTGCTGGTGGCGATCGGGATCGGCGCGGCGAAGCGCAAGTTCCTGCTGGTCGGCGTGGCGATGGTCGCGCTGCTGGCGCTGGTCCCGCTCACCACCGGCGGCTGGGTCCTGGAGTACTCGCAGACGGCGATCTACCGCTCGACGATCCACTACTTCATCCTGGCGGGCGGCTGCCTGCTGGCGATCCTGCTGCACTACCGCCGCGGGTACGCGCTGCTGAAGCCGTTGACGCACCTGCTGGCGGCGATCCCGATCGTCGCGGCGTTCGCGCTGCTGCACACGAACTTCGACGACCTGTGGCACGAGACCCGCAACAACCTCTGGCTGCTGGTCGCGTACGCGGCGCTGACGATGCTGCTGCTGATCGTGCTGGTGAGCCCGGGCCCGCTGCGCTCGCTGCTCGGCACGGCCCCGATGCGGTTCGTCGGCGAGCGGTCGTACTCGCTGTACCTGCTGCAGGGGCCGGTGCACTTCGTCGTCGTGCAGGCGGTGCCCGGGCTCGCCCCGCACCGGACGGTCTCGGCGCTGACGGTGTTCCTGGTCGGCCTGGCGATCGCGGACCTGATCCACCGATGGGTCGAGAAGCCGCTGATCGACGTCGGCAAGCGGGTCATCGCCCGCAAGGAGGCCCGGCGCGAGTCCCGGCAGGAAGTTGCCCCGCCCGCCAAGACGCGCGCCGAGCCCAAGCCCGCGCCGATCGGGTCTTAGCGCTCCAGGACCACGATCGGGATGACCCGGTCGGTCTTCTTCTCGTAGTCGGCGAAGCCCTCGGCGTGCGCGACCATGCCCGCGTAGAGGCGGTCACGCTCGGCGCGGTCGGCGATCACCGTGGCCGTGGCCTCGAACTTCTCGGTGCCGACCTCGACGGTGACCTTCGGGTTGGCGACGAGGTTGTGGTACCAGGCGGGGTTCTTCGGCGCGCCGCCCATGGACGCGGCGATGACGTAACGGTCGCCGTCGCGGGTGTAGACCAGCGGTGAGAGGCGCTCTTCGCCGCTCTTCGCGCCGATGGTGGTGAGCAAGAGCACGTTCTTGTCCGCGAACATGCCGCCGACCTTGCCGTCGTTGGCGCGGAACTCCGCCACGACCTGCTGGTTGAAGTCGTTCATCTCGGCTGGCGTGGTCATGGGATCCCCTGTTTCTGGCCGGTACGCTCGACCGGGCGCGAGGTAGGCTCGGACGAGCTGAAGCGTTTGCTTTGCAAGCAAAGCTACCGACGGGAAGTGCGTGGTGTCAACGGAGGCCGGACCGAGTGTCGAGGACGGCGTGCGGCAGCTGCTGCTGCTCATGCCCCGCCTGGTCGGCCGCGCGAAGCGCACCCCGGTGCCGGCGGAGCTGGACGGCTGCGCGCTGGCGCCCCGGCACCTCTCGCTGCTGTCGTACCTGCTCTTCGACGGGCCGATGACGGTCACCGAACTCGCCACCCGCCTCCAGGTGGCGCCGACGACGGCGAGCCTGATGGTCGGCGACCTCAGCCGTCAGGGCGTGCTGAACCGCGACGAGGACCCGGCCGACCGCCGCCGCACGATCGTCAGCATCGCCGAGGACAAGCGCCCGGCGGTCGACGCCTGGCTCGCCCGCGGTGCGAAGGCCTGGAGCGACGCCCTGACGCCGTTGACCCCCGCCGAGCGGCAGCTGGTGATCACCACGCTCGAAGCCTACGAACGCGGCACCTGCGACGGACCGGCCTGCTAGGCGTCGCCGCGCTTTTCCCGGGCCAGTTTGCGCTGGGCTTCCGCGCGTTCCCGGCACTTCCGGAGGAATTCCTCGTCGTCCTCCGGGCTCGTCGCCGCGAACCGGCCCGGCCGGTCGTACTCGGGGAACGCCGGCGCGTGGCGCTCGTACGGCCCGCGCGCCCGCGTCACCTGCTGCGGACGGCCCGCGACCAGCCAGATGATCGAGCCGACCAGCGGCACCACGAGCACGAGCAGCAGCCAGAGGCCCTTCGGCAGGTTGCGGCAGGACGATTCGTCCGTCGTGATCACGTCGACCAGGCAGAAGATCCACAACCCGAGCGTGACGATGCCGAGCAGGCCGTCGAAGTACAGCAATTTCCCGCCTTCCCCCACCGGATGAACGCGGTAAGTCTTAGCAGAAGGCCGAAACAGCTCAGCCGCGGGTCACCCGCAGCACCGCGGGCATCCGAAGATTCGGCGAGGAAACCCAAGCCGGTTCCCCTTCTGTCAGGCGGAAA
Organism: Amycolatopsis plumensis; assembly: GCF_042652605.1. NCBI lineage: Bacteria > Bacillati > Actinomycetota > Actinomycetes > Pseudonocardiales > Pseudonocardiaceae > Amycolatopsis > Amycolatopsis plumensis. The sequence goes on from NZ_JBHSJY010000001.1 coordinate 1,956,195, forward strand.
CCGCGCAACGCCTCGAGAACGCCGGCCGCGAGGGCGAGCGCGGGCCGCGACCCCGGGCACGCGCGCGGGCCGGCCCCGAACGGCGTCCCGGCGAGGGACACCGTCACGTCCTCGCCGCCGACCCGGCGGCGCGTCGCGAGCACCGGCTGCTCGGCGGGCTTTCCGGTCAGCGACGCCCGAAGCCCGTTGCCGATGAGACCCGCCGTGGCGTCGCAGGCCTGCACGAGCAGGCCGATCCGGGCCGCCGCGAGTTCGGTCGGGCCGCCGCAGACCGCGACCAGCCGCGTCAACGCCGCTTCCTCGGCCGCACCGGGCGATACGTGCGGGTGGTACGCCGCCGCGACTCCGGCGACGTCGGCCGAGACGTCCGGCAGGCCGAGCGCCTCGGCGAGCACCCCGACCGGCACCGGCCGCGCGACCACGGCCATCACGTCGACGACGTCGAGTTCGGCCACGATCCGGCGGGTCCGCTCGAAAGCGTTGCGCCGCAACGAATCCGCGTCGAGCGGCGCCAGGAGATCCACGGCGAGCGCCCGCCGCCGGACGTGGTCGGGGCCGTTGCTGAAGCGGGCCACGGACGCGCGCAGCCAGGCGATGCTGCCCGGCGGAACGTCGAGGGGCACGGGCGGAACCGGAGCGGAAAGCGAAGTCATACGGCGAAGTTAGCCGCGGAAAACGTCGGCGACGGCCGAAGCGTCAGAGCACCGAAGACGCCGGGAACCAGGCCGCCTGCGGGCCACCACACTGCGCCGGGCGCGGGACGTCGTGCTGGAACCACCACGCCTCGATGATCCGGCCGTCCGGCAGCCGGTACGTCGGCGGGCCGGCGACCCGGGCGAGCCCGGCCGCCTGCAGCGACCGCGCGCTGGCGATGTTGCCGACCTCCACGCCCGCGCGCACCCGCGCCAGGCCCAGGTGCTCGTGGGCCAGCGTCAGCCCGGCCGCGAAGAGCACCCGCCCGCACCCGCGCCCGCGGTAGTCCGGGGCCAGGTAGCCGCCGGTCTCCGGGCCGCCGTCCTCGCCGGTGTGCACGCTCACCAGCCCGGCGCAGCGACCGGCCTCGACGTCGATCATCACCAGGTCGACGGACTGCGGATCGGGTGACGCCCAGTCCGGCCCGGTGCCGGGCACGACCCGCAGCGCGTCCGCCCGCATCGGCTCGGCGACGATCGAGTCGGGCTGCCAGCCGAGCCACCGTTGCGCGGCCGGATCACTGCCGCCTGCCGCCGCGGCGGCGTACTCCCACGCGGTCGGCGTGCGGAAGAGGTAGCGCCCGGCGCGCAGCACGTGGCCCTGCCGGTCGCAGGTCCGCTTGGTCATCAGGCGCCCGCGGCGGGTGAGCCGGTCGAAGATCCCCTTGGTGGCTGGCAGCATCGCGGCGAAATCGTAGCGGAGCGATCCGGGCGGGAGTTGCTATCGTGGCGCGATGACGGCCGTACCCGAGGCAACCGAACTGGACGGCTCCGGCCGGTCCGCCCAGCCTCGCCAGCTCATCGTGACGGTGTACGGCCTGTACTCGCGCACGGAGGGCGGCTGGCTTTCGGTCGCCTCGCTGATCGACCTGCTGGCCGTCGTCGGCGTCGACGAGCCCGCGGTGCGCTCGTCGATCTCCCGGCTGAAGCGGCGCGGGATCCTCGAAGCGGTGCGCCGCGACGCGACGGCGGGCTACGAGCTGTCCGACGCCGCCCGGGACATCCTGCGCGAGGGCGACGAGCGGATCTTCCGGCGCGGGCGCGCGACCCCGGCCGACGGCTGGCTGCTCGCGGTGTTCTCGGTGCCCGAGACCGAACGGCACAAGCGCCACCTCCTGCGCACCCAGCTCGCGCGGATGGGCTTCGGCACCGCGGCTTCCGGCGTCTGGATCGCCCCGGCCCACCTACACGCGGCGACCGAGGAAGCGCTCACCCGGCTCGGCCTGGCCGGGTACGCCGACCTGTTCCGCGCCGACCACCTGGCCTTCGGCGATATCGCGGCGAAGGTCCGTGACTGGTGGGACCTCGACCGGCTGGACGAGCTGTACACGACGTTCCTCGACGAGCACGGCCCGGCGCTGCGCCGCAAGTCCGTGACCGGCGAGCAGGCCTTCGCCGACTACGTCCGGGTGCTGACCGGCTGGCGGCGGATGCCCTACCTCGACCCGGGCCTGCCCGCGGAGTTCCTGCCGGCGGGCTGGTCCGGGATCCGCGCGGCCGAGCTGTTCTTCGAGCTGCACGCGAAGCTGGAGACGCCGGCCCGCGCGTACGTCGCCAAGGCGATCAACCTCGGCTGAGCAGTCTGCCGCAGCAGGTCGTGAGTGGTAAGACGGGTTCTAACCCGCCTTACCACTCACGACCGCGAAGCCCTGGAGCTCGACCAGGGCCTCCTCGTCCCACAGCCGGGACACGCCGATGCCGGCCATCGCCGGGTACTCCGTGCCCGCGAGCCGCTTCCAGACCGCGCCGATCTCGCGCGCGTGGGCCCGGTAGTCCGCCATGTCGACGATGTAGATCGTCACGCTGCAGAGGTTCTCCGGCGAGCCGCCGGCCGCGCGCAGCGACGCCAGCAGGTTGCCGAGGGCGCGCTCGAACTGCTCGACGACACCGTCGCCGACGATCTTGTTCGACGCGTCCAGCGCGGTCTGCCCGGCGAGGAAGACGACCCGCCCCTCGGCCACCACCGCGTGCGAAAACCCGGACGGCTTGCCCAGCTCCGGCGGGTTGATGCGTTCCATGCCGGACACGGTACGCCATCTTTCGCGTTATTGACGGTCGTAGTCACCACGACATACCCTGGACGGCGTGCGAATCGCGGTCATCGGTGGCGGCCCGGCGGGTCTGTACTTCGCCGCGCTCGCGAAACAGCTCGGTCCCGGCCACGAAATCACCGTCTGGGAGCGCAACGCGCCCGACGACACCTTCGGCTTCGGCGTGGTGTTCTCCGACGAGACGCTCGGCGGCATCGAGCACGCCGACGCGGCCGTCCACGAGGCGATGAAGGCCGAATTCGCCCGCTGGGACGACATCGACGTCCACTACCGCGGCACGGTGACCACCTCGGGTGGCCACGGTTTCGCCGCGATGAGCCGCAAGCGCCTGCTCGGCATCCTGCAGAGCCGCTGCGGCGAACTCGGCGTCGGCCTGCACTTCCGCGAGGAAGCACCGGCCGATCTCGAGGGGTACGACCTGGTCGTCGCGGCCGACGGCGTCAACTCGGCGATGCGCGCGCGGTACGCCGAGACGTTCCGGCCGAGCGTCGAAACCCGCCGGTGCCGGTACATCTGGCTGGGCACGGATCTGGTGTTCGACGCCTTCAAGTTCTACGTCCTCGACACGCCGGCCGGGATCATGCAGATCCACGGCTACCCGTACGGCCGCGACGGCAGCACGTTCATCCTCGAAGTCCAGGAGGACGTCTGGCAGCGGACGTTCGGGCCGATCGCGGCGACCTCGCTGAAGCCCGGCGAGAGCGACGAGAAGTCGATCGCGCTGATCCGCGAGCTGTGCGCCGACGTCCTCGACGGCCACCAGGTCATGGCGAACAACTCGAAGTGGGTCTCGTTCGGCACGGTCCGCTGCGAGACGTGGGTGCACGAGAACGTCGTCCTCCTCGGCGACGCCGCGCACACCGCGCACTTCTCGATCGGCTCCGGCACGAAGCTGGCGATGGAGGACGCGCTCGCCTTGGCGGCGTGCCTGCACGAGAACGACGGCGTGCCGGAGGCGTTGAAGGCCTACGAGCTGGAACGGCGGCCGGTCGTCACGTCGACGCAGCGGGCCGCGCAGGCCAGCCTGGAGTGGTTCGAGAACATCGCGCAGTACGCCCACCAGGAGCCGCCGCAGTTCGCGTTCAACATCCTGACGCGCAGCCGCCGCGTCACCTACGACAACCTCCGCCTGCGCGACCCCGAGTTCGCGGCCGAGCTCGACCACTGGTACGCCCGGTCGCTCGGGACGACGTCACGGCCGCCGATGTTCCAGCCGTTCTCCCTCGGGGGCCTCGAACTGCCCAACCGGATCGTCGTGTCCCCGATGGACATGTACTCCGCGGAGGACGGCGTGCCCGGCGACTTCCACCTGGTGCACCTGGGCAGCAAGGCTTTGGGTGGCGCCGGGCTGGTCATGACCGAGATGGTCTGCGTCTCCCCCGAAGGCCGGATCACGCCGGGTTGCGGTGGGCTGTACACACCGGAACAAGAAGCGGCCTGGAAGCGGATCGTCGACTTCGTGCACGCGCAGACACCGGCCCGGATCGGCGTCCAGTTGGGACACTCCGGACGCAAGGGCTCGACGAAGCTCATGTGGGACGGCATCGACGAGCCGCTGCCGTCCGGCAACTGGGAGGTCTGCGCGCCCTCGGCACTGCCCTATTCGGACCGGAACCAAGTGCCGCGTGAACTGTCCACATCGGAACTTTCGGAGATCAGGGACCAGTTCGTCGCGTGCGCCCATGCGGCGGCCCGCGCCGGGTTCGACGTCCTCGAACTGCACTGCGCGCACGGCTACCTGCTCTCGTCGTTCCTCTCACCGCTGACCAACCGCCGCACGGACGACTACGGCGGCTCACTCGAAAACCGGCTGCGGTTCCCCCTCGAAGTCTTCGACGCCGTTCGCGCCGCCTGGCCTCCGGAGCGGCCGATGACGGTCCGGATCTCGGCGACCGACTGGTGCGAGGGCGGCATCGACGCCGACGACGCCGTCGAGATCGCGCGGGCGTTCGCCGCCCACGGCGCCGCGGGCATCGACGTCTCGACCGGCCAGGTCGTGAGCGAGGAGCGTCCGCAGTACGGCCGCAGCTACCAGACGCCGTACGCCGACCGGATCCGCAACGAGATCGGCGAGGAGTACGGCATCGCGGTGATCGCGGTCGGCGCGATCTCGTCCTACGACGACGTCAATTCGCTGATCCTGGCCGGCCGCGCGGACCTCTGCGCGCTGGGCCGCACCCACCTTTACGATCCACAGTGGACGCTGCACGCGGCGGCCGAACAAGGCTATCCGATGCCGTGGCCGAAGCCGTTCGCCGCGGGCAGCCGCAAGCCGCAGACGGGCCGCTCCGACGGGCCGGAGCCGCGGCTCGACCTCGTCCGGTCCGGCCCGGCCGGCACCGCCCATGCCCGCTGGCGACCGGGAGCCTCCTCATGACTTTCACGCTGAACCCCGAGCAGCAGGCGTTCGCCGCGGAGGTCCGGCGGCTGGCGGCCGAGCAGCTGCGCCCGCTCGCCGAGTCCGGTGTGGAGGGTGCGGTCAACCGCCCGCTGCTCAAGGCGATGGGTGCGCTCGGCCTGCTCGCGCGGCTGTTCCCCGGCGTCGCTTCCGGCACGCCGTCGAGGCAGGCGGCCGCGACGGACCTGTGCATCCTGCGGGAGAATCTCGCCACGGTGAGCACCGAAGCCGAGACGGCGCTGGCGTTGCAGGGCTTGGGAAGTTACCCGATCCTGCAGTCCGGGCAGGACGAACAGGTGGCACGCTGGCTGCCCGCGGTGGCGGCGGGCGACGCGGTGGCGGCGTTCGCGCTGACCGAGCCGGACGCGGGCTCGGACGCGGCGGCGCTGTCACTGGCCGCGGAGCCCGACGGCGACGGCTGGCGCCTCACCGGCGAAAAAATGTGGATCTCGAACGCCCCGGAAGCCGACTTCTACACGGTGTTCGCCCGGACGACGCCGGACGCGGGCTCGCGCGGGGTGAGCGCGTTCGTCGTCCCCGCCGACCGCCCGGGCCTGGGCGGCGAGCACCTCGACCTGGTGAGCCCGCACCCGATCGGCACGGTGACGTTCGACGGCGTCGCCGTCCGGCGGGAGGAACTGCTCGGCGAGGAGAACCGCGGCTTCGCCGTGGCGATGCGGACCCTCGACCTGTTCCGCCCGAGCGTCGGCGCGTTCGCCGTCGGCATGGCGCAGGCCGCGCTCGACGCCACTGTGGACCACACCGGGTCTCGCGAAGCCTTCGGCGGCCCGCTGATCAAGCAGCAGGCGGTGGCGCACACCCTCGCGGAGATGGCCACCCGCACGGAAGCGGCGCGGCTGCTGGTCTACGCGGCGGCGGGCGCGTACGACGCGGGCGAGCCGAACCTCGGCGGCCGGGCGGCGATGGCGAAGCTGTTCGCCACCGAAGCGGCGCAGTTCGTCGTCGACTCGGCGGTCCAGCTCCACGGTGCCCGCGCGCTGCGGCGCGGGCACCTGCTGGAGCACCTGTACCGCGAGGTCCGGGCGCCCCGCATCTACGAGGGCGCGTCGGAGATCCAGCGGACGATCATCGCGCGCTGGCTGGCTTCTTCGGCGTCCGGTCGAGCCACCACTGGCTGAGCAGCAGCAAGGTCACGACACTGAGCGATCCCGACAGGGTGGCCGCGTTGAGGATGAGCGTCTCCTTGTCCTCGATCCGCGGCATGAGCAGCAGGAACGAGACCGGCGACAGCGCCCGGGTCATCAGGGTGTTCATGCACATGGCGAAGCTGCGGATCATCCATTTCCGGTGATCGGCGAACCGCCGCTGCCGAACCGCCCGCCACCCGGCGACGGTGAAGCCGAGCCACAGCAGCGCGGCCACGACGTCGAGCACGGCGAGCACCGGCCCGAAGGGGCTCACGGCACCGATCGCCGCAGCCAGCAAGGCAGAGGGGATCGCACCGGCGAAGACGTAGACCCGCCCGATCCGGCGGTGGGCCACCGGGTGCGTCCTGCGCAGCCAGGGCCAGATCTGCAGGATGACGCCGACGATGGCGATCGTCCCGAACGCGATGTGCGCGACGAGCAGCCAGTAGTGCGCGGCGAACCCGGCGGGCGCGGGAACCCGTGACTGCGCCGGGTCGAGAGTGAGATAGGGCGGCACGGAGTAGGCGAGGAAGACGGCGACGACCAGGGCGAGCGGCACCACCCAAGGCCGTCGCCACCACCTCGGCGTCGCTGCGGCAGGTGCGGGTCTGACTTCCGTGCGAACGGTCATGGCTTCCCCCCGAGGTCGGCTTTTCATCCGACGCTAGGGAAAGCCCCCGGCAGGAGCCATGGGGTGAGCCACCGCCACCGTGGTGGGGCTCACCCCACCGCCGTTCAGCTGCCCCGCACCCGCCGGACGGTGTCGCGGTAGAAGTACCCGCTCTGCTTGATCGTCCGCGCTTGCGTCTCGTAGTCCACCCGGATCAGGCCGAACCTCTTCGCGTACCCGTACGCCCACTCGAAGTTGTCCAAAAGGGACCAGGCGAAGTACCCGCGTACGTCCACTCCGGCCTGACGCGCGGCCGCCACCGCCGCGATGTGCGAAGCCAAGTACGCCGTGCGGCCGTCGTCGCGGACGAAGCCCGACGAGTCCGGGTCGTCGTCGAACGCCGAGCCGTTCTCCGTGATGTACATCGGGAGGCCCGGGTAGTCGCGGCCCAGCCGGGTCAGCAGCTCCGTGAACTTGCCCGGCAGGATCTCCCAGCCCATCGCCGTCGTCGGCTCGCCGAACGGGACCACCCGGGACGCCGGGACGCCGTCCGAGTCCACAGCAGACCCGGATTCGTCCACTCCGGAGAACTGCTGGCCGAAGTAGTAGTTGACGCCGAGGAAGTCCAGCGGGGTGGAGATGACCGACAGGTCGCCGTCCTGGACCGGCAGCCGCACCCCGCGGGCGGCCAGGTCCTCGACCACGTCCGTCGGGTAGCGGCCGTGGACCAGCGGGTCCAGGTAGATCCGGACGCCGAGGCCGTCCGCCTGGCGGGCCGCGCGGACGTCCTCCGGGGAGTCCGTGGCCGGGTCGGCCGTGCACATGTTGAGCGTGATGCCGAACTGCGTGTCCGCCGGAGCCGCCTCGCGCATGCGCTGCACCGCCAGCCCGTGGCCGAGCAGCAGGTGGTGCACCGCGTGCATCCCCGCCGCGTAGTCACGGCGGCCCGGCGCCATCACGCCGTGGACGTACCCGTGCATGGCCGAGCACCACGGCTCGTTCAACGTCGTCCAGTGACGGACGCGGTCGGAAAGCCGGTCGAACACCAGCATCGCGTAGTCGGCGAACCGGTACGCCGTGTCGCGCGCCGGCCAGCCGCCCGCGTCCTCCAGCTCCTGCGGGAGGTCCCAGTGGTACAGCGTCAGCCACGGCGTGATCCCGCGGCTCAGCGTCTCGTCGACGAGCCGGTCGTAGAACCCGATGCCCGCCTCGTTGACGCCGCCGCGGCCGCGCGGCTGGACCCGGGGCCACGCCACCGAAAACCGGTAGGTGTCCGCCCCGAGCTCCGACACGAGCCCGATGTCGGACGGCATCCGGTGGTAGTGGTCGCATGCCACGTCACCGTTGTCGTTGTTGTCGATCGCCCAAGGCTCCCGGCAGAACGTGTCCCAAATGGACGGTGTCCGGCCGTCCTCGGAGACCGCGCCTTCGATCTGGTACGCGGCGGTCGCCACGCCCCAGCGGAAGTCCGGCGGCAGGGTGTCGATCAGCGCCTGCTGCTCGGCGGTCGCGGCGGTGGTCTCGGTCAAGGCGGCTCTCCTCCAGGGGTAGCGGGTACCGGCGTTCAGGAAGTGGCGACGGGATGCAGCCAGCACGCCACTTCGCGCGCCGGGTCACCGGGCGTTCCCAGCAGCGGCACCCGGTCGGGACACGGCTCGAAGGCCTGGGGGCACCGCGGGTGGAAGGCGCAGCCGGACGGCATCCCGCGCGTGTCCGGCGGCGAGCCGGGGATCCCGGCCAGCTCGCGCCGCGGTCCCCGCAGCGCGGGGAACGAGTTCAGCAGGCCGTGGCTGTACGGGTGCAGCGCGTCCCGGTAGAGGTCGGCCGCCGGTGCCTGCTCGACGATCCGGCCGCCGTACATGATCGCGATCCGGTCCGAGAACTCCACCAGCAGCGACAGGTCGTGCGTGATGAACAGGACCGAGAAGCCCAGCCGTTCGCGCAGTTCCACCAGCTGACCGAGGATCTGCCGCTGCATCACGACGTCGAGCGCGGTGGTCGGCTCGTCCATGATGACGATTCGCGGTTCCAGCGCGAGCGCCATCGCGATCATCACCCGCTGCCGCATTCCGCCCGACAGCTGGTGCGGGTAGGCCTCCAGCCGGTCGGCCGAGATGCCGACGAGCTTGAGCAGGTCCTTCGCACGGCCGATGCGGCCCGCTTTCGTGGTCCGCGGTTCGTGCGCCTTGATGACGTCGACGAGCTGCGTGACCACCTTGTGCACCGGGTTCAGCGAGTTCATCGCGCCCTGGAACACAATGGACGTCTCCGCCCACCGGAAGTCCCGCAGCTGCTTGTCGGTCAGGCGAAGGACGTCGTAGGGCTCGCCGTCGGCGGGGTGGTAGATCACCTCGCCGCCGCGGATCACGCCCGGCGGGGCGAGCAGCCGCGTCAGCCCGTAGGCCAAAGTGGACTTCCCGCTGCCGCTTTCCCCGGCCAGGCCGAGCACTTCGCCGCGGTGCAGCGTCAGGTGCACGTCCCGGACCGCGCGCACGGCCTCCTCGCCGACGCCGTAGTCGACGTCCAGGCCCTTGATCTCCAGCACCGGGTCCATCATGGCCGTTCCTCCCGCCCGAGCACGGGCGTGAAGCCCACCCGCATGCGATGCACCTTCCCGTCCGCACCGCGCACCCGCGCCTTGCCGCTGCCGCGCAGCCGCGGGCTGACGAACTCGTCGATGCCGAAGTTGAGCAGGGACAACGCCGTGCCGAGGATGGCGATCGCCAGCCCGGCCGGCACGAACCACCACCACGCGCCCTGCGCGAGGGCCTGCTGGCTCTGCGCCCAGAAGAGGATCGTGCCCCAGTTCCAGTCGGACAGCCCGGAGACGCCGACGAACGCGAGCGTGATCTCCGACATCACCGCGAAGATCACCGTGCCGACGAAGCTGGACGCGATCACCGCCGTCAGGTTCGGCATTATCTCGAAGAAGATGATCCGCCACGTCGATTCGCCGGTGGCCCGGGCCGCCTCGACGTACTCACGGCCTCTCAGCGACAACGTCTGCGCCCGGAGGACCCGCGCGCCCCACGCCCACGACGTGAACCCGATGATCACCGCGACCAGGATGTCGCCGCCGGTGGGCACCGCGCTGCCGATGATGATGATCAGCGGCAGCGCGGGGATCACCAGGAACACATTGGACAGTGCGGAGAGGCCTTCGCCCGGGGTGCCGCCGAGGTACCCGGACGTGACGCCGACGATCACCGCGAGGATCGTCGCCACGATCCCGGCGGCCAGCCCGACCAGCATGACGCTGCGCGTGCCGACCACGACCTGGCTGAAGATGTCCTGGCCGAGGTGGGTGGTGCCGAACCAGTGCCGTCCCGACGGCGGTTCCAGCAGGTCGCTGCTGCGTGCCGACGGGTCGTACGGCGCGATCCAGTCACCGATCACCGCGACGATCAGGAAGAAGCCTATGACGGCAACACCGGTCACGGTCTTGCCGCCGGTGAGGAACCGGAAGCGGCGCCGGCGCGCGACCGCTTCGAGCGGGAGGGCCTGGGCGGCCTTGACGTCCGCCGCGGGTACGGCCATGTCAGCCCTCCTTCCGGGTGCGCGGGTCGAGCGCCAGGTAGGCGACGTCGGCGAACAGGTTCGCCACCAGCACCGACAGCGTGATGATCAGGAAGATGCCCTGCATGAGCGGGTAGTCCTGCGAGCCGACGGCCTGGAACAGCTGGTAGCCGACACCCGGGTAGGAGAAGACGATCTCCACCAGCAGGGTGCCGCCGACGATGAACCCGAGGGCCAGCGCGAACCCGGACACGCTCGGCAGCAGCGCGTTGCGCGCGGCGTACCCGACCATCACCCGGCGTTCCGGCAGGCCCTTGGCGTGCGCGACGGTGACGTAGTCCTCCGACGCGACGGTGACCATCATGTTGCGCATGCCCAGGATCCAGCTGCCCATCGAGCTGATCAGGATGGTCAGCGCGGGCAGCAGGCTGTGCTGGACCGCGCTGCCGATGAACGCCGGGTCCCAGCCCGGGACGGTGCCCGGGTCGTAGCCGCCGGACGACGGGAAGAAGCTGCCCGGGCCGGCCAGCAGCGCCAGCGCGATCAGGCCGAGCCAGAAGTACGGGATCGACGAGAGGAACGTCGTCACCGGCAGCAGGCCGTCGACCCACGAGCCGCGCTTCCAGCCGGCGACCACGCCGAGCCCGGTGCCGACCGCGAAGCCGACGACCGTGGTGATGCCGACCAGGATGATCGTCCACGGCAGACTGTCGGTGAGCAGGTCGGACACCGGCGTCGGGAAGAACGTGAACGAGATCCCGAGGTCACCGCGGAAGAGCTGGCCCCAGTAGTCGAAGTACTGGGAGAGCACGCTTTCGTTCTTGTCCAGTCCGAACAGGACGTACAGCGACTGCATCGCTTCGGCGCTGATCATGCCCTGGTTCTTGGCGATCAGCGACTGCACCGGGTCGCCCGGGATCAGCCGCGGGATGAAGAAGTTGATGGTGACGGCGGCCCACGCGGTGAAGACGTAGAAGCCCAGCCGTTGCAGCAGGTACCTCATCGGGCGGCCCCGTCGTACAGCCAGCAGGCGGCCCAGTGGCCGGGCGCGTCGCCGACGTCGAAGCGCGGCGGCAGCTCGGTCTCGCACCGGGCCATCGCCACCGGGCAGCGCGGGTGGAACCGGCAGCCGGACGGCGGGTCGATCAGGCTCGGCGGTTCGCCGGACCCGCGCTCCGCCGACGTCTCCGAAGGGTCGCCACCGCCCGCGATCCGGTCCGGGTCGGGGGCGGATTCGATGAGCAGCCGGGTGTACGGGTGCGCCGGCCGCTGGGTGACGGTTTCGCTGTCGCCGCCTTCGACCATGCGGCCCGCGTACATCACCATCGTCTCGTCGGCGAAGTAGCGCGCGGACGCGATGTCGTGCGTGATGTACAGGATCGCCAGGTGCAGGCGTTCCTTGAGGTCGCGCAAGAGGTTGAGCACGCCGAGCCGGATGGAGACGTCCAACATGGACACCGGCTCGTCGGCCAGCAGCGCCTCCGGGTCGGCGCCGAGCGCCCGCGCGATCGCGACGCGCTGGCGCTGGCCGCCGGACAGCTCGTGCGGGAACTTGTCGACGTACCGCTCGGGCGGAGTCAGCTGGACGCGCGAGAGCAGCTCGTGCAGTGCCTTCTCGAGGTCTTCACCGGCCCGGCCGTGGATCTTCAGCGCCCGCGTGAGGTGGTAGCGCACGGTGTGCACCGGGTTCAGCGACGCGAACGGGTCCTGGAAGATCATCTGCACGCGGCGGGCGTAGGCGCGGAACGCCTTGCCGTGCTTGACGTTCACCGTCTCGCCGTGCAGCCGGATGTCGCCGCCGGTGCGCGGGTAGAGGCCCGCGAGCAGGCGGGCGACCGTCGACTTGCCGGAGCCGGACTCGCCGACCAGTGCGGTGACGCGGCCGCGGCGGAGCGTCAGGGTCACGTCGTCGACGGCCTGGATGCTGCGCCGGGGGCCGGTGAGGGCGGCCCGGCCCTTGCGGCGCACCGGGAAGTGCTTGGTGAGGCCCGTGGCTTCGAGGACCACGGGGAGGTCCCCCTCCGACCCGACGGCGACGGGGTCGGAGGGGGACTGCTCGGTCGTCACGGCTGAATCCGCCATCGTCAGGCCGCGGGCTTGAGGTGCAGGACGATGTCGAGGGCGTTGCGCAGCGTCGGCTGGGCCGGCGCGTACGGGTTGGCGTCGTCCGGCCAGCCGACCCAGTTCTTCGTGCTGTACTCGCCGCCGGAGTTGGCCGCCGACGTGGGGATCATCGGCTGCTGCTCGATCATGATCTTCTGCAGCGTCGCCATGGCGGCGGTGCGGGCGGCGTCGTCCTCGGCGTTCGCGTAGGTCTCGAGCGCCTTGGTCGCCTCGTCGTTCTTGTAGCGGCCGTAGTTGCCGTTGATGCCACCCTGGCCGGTCGGCTTGTAGCGGTTGCCGTCCATGACGTCGCGGTACATGTCGTACGGCGTCGACCCGTCGTTGGTCCAGTGCATCAGGCCCTCGAAGTCACCGGTGTCGACCGACTTCATCCAGGCGTCCTGGTTCATCTTCTCGACCGTGGCGGTGATGCCGATCTGCGCCAGGTTGTCCTTGATGATCTCCAGGTCGGTGACGTAGTCCGACCAGCCCGACGGGACGGTGAGCTTGATGGTGACCGGCTTGCCGCCCGGGTCGGTGAGCTTGTCGCCGCTGAACTGGTAACCCGCGCCCGTCAGCAGCGACTTCGCACCCGGGACGTCGACCTGGACCGTCTTGCCCTTGTACTCCGGCGCGATGAACGGATCGCCCGCCGGGGTCGGGATGCCGGTGACCTGGTCGTTCTTCGGGTAGAAGTAGCCGGCCTCGCCCTGGTTGAAGATGTCGTCGCGGTTGATCACCTTGTTGATCGCCTGGCGCAGCTTCGGGTCGTTCCAGGGCGCCTTCTCGGTGTTGAACCACAGGCCGTGGACGGCCAGCTGCGCGGGGAACCACAGCTTGTAGTGCTGCGGGTCCTTGTTGGTGTAGACGGCCTTGTAGTTCGGGATGAACACGAAGCTCCACTCGGAAGCCCCGTTGACCAGCGCGCTGACCTGCGCGTTGTTGTCGGTGTAGGAGGTGTAGCGGATCTCCTTGACCTTCGGCGCTTCCTGCCAGTAGCCGCTGTCGCGCCGCGTGACGATCATCGTCTGCGGGGTGGCCGACTTGAGCGTGTACGGGCCGGTGCCGATCGGGTTCTTCACCAGGTCGAGCGCCGGGTCCTTGACGTCCTTCCAAACGTGCTTCGGCACGACCAGGGTCTGCAGGATCTTGACCTGGTTGACGAACTGGGAGCCGTCGAAGGCCAGGGTGACCTGGTTGCCGGCCGCGGTGATGTCCTTGTACGGGACGGCGTCGACGTTCAGCGCCTTGTTGTCGCGCAGCAGCTGGAAGGTGTAGGCGACGTCCTCGGCGGTCATCGGCTGCCCGTCGGAGAACTTCACGCCGTCACGGACGGTCAGGACCAGCTTCTTGTAGTTGTCCGACCAGTCCCACTTGGTGGCCAGCCACGGCTTGCCCGGCTCCTGCGGCTTGACGCGGTTGAGCATGACGAGGGGCTCGTAGATCATCCACCGGTAGCCCATGTTCGACAGGGCGGACGTCTCCAGGAACGGGTTGTTGTTCTCCGCCTGCGGGCCGTCCGGCTTGCCGACGGTGAGCACGGCGTCCGGGTTGCTCTGGGCCGCGGTGGAGCTTCCGCCCGAGCAGGCCGTGAGGCCGGTCAGTGCGGTCATGGCTACGAGCGCTGCGACGATGGAGCGCTTGACTCGCATCGGTTCCTCCTGGTCATCGACGACTACGTGCTGTCGACTGGTTGCGAGGCCCCGACCGCCGGCGACCGAACGACGTCCCGAAGTCAACCCGGGTGACTCGGGTCACGTCAATAACACGGCGGTAACTTTTTGTATCTAAGTTTAAGTTTTGAAAGAATGGCGGTCTAGACCTATTTTCTGAATCATTCCTTGCTGCGTAAGGGATTCAGCCGATGCGTCCGCCGTTCGCGAGCAGCTGAGCAATCGGCAGGGTCGCGGCACCCAGCGCGACGGCCTCGGGCCCGAGCCGGCCCAGGACAACCTCGGTGCGCTCAGCCAGGTAGTCCAGGGCGTGCCGCTCGACGGCGTCCCGGACCGCCGGGAGGATCGCCTGCCCCATGATCGCCCCCGCCGAGCCGGAAAGCACCACCCGATCGGGGCTGAGCAGGTTGATCAGATTGGCGATGCCGATGCCCAGGTACTCGCCGGTCTCGGCGAGCACGTCGGCGGCGGGGCCGCCACCCTGGGCTTCGGCGACGATGTGCGCCAGCTCGACGTCGCTTTCGTCCCCGATGACCGGTTCCTTGCCGACGCGGTCGGCGTAGTGGCGGACGACCGCCTCGGTGCCGACGTAGGCCTCCAGGCAGCCGTGCGAGCCGCACCGGCAGGCCGCACCGGCCGCCTTGACGACGGTGTGGCCCCACTCGCTGGTCGTGATGCCGGGGTGCGACCGCCCGGCCGTGGCGACGGCGGCCCCGACACCGACCCCCAGCAGGGCGACGATGGCGCGTTCGGCGCCCCGGCCGGCCCCGCGCCAGGTCTCGGCTTGGCCCAGCGTCCGGGCGCGGTTGTCGAGGTGGAGGGGCGCCTGGATGTGGGGGTGGATCAGCTCGGCGAAGTCCACCCCTCGCCAGCCGAGGGTGGGCGCGTGCACGATCCCGCCGTCGCGGACCGCGCCCGGCACGCCGATGCCGACGCCGAACACCACGTCGGGATCGCCGCCTTCGAGCACTTCGGCGATGCCCGTGCGCACCAGGCCGGCCACTTCTTCCGGATCGAGCCGGGTGCCGACGAGCGGGTGGCGCACGGTGCCGAGGGTGCCGAGCGCGCAGTCGAAGAGGCCGACTTCGACGTGCGTCTCGCTGACGTCGACGCCCACGACGTGCCCGAAGTCCGGCCGCACGGCCAGCAGCGTCCGGGGCCGTCCGCCGTCCGATTCGACCGATCCGGCCTCCGCCACGACGCCGTCCGCGATGAGCTCGGAGACGACGTTGGTAACGGTGGCGGCGGACAGACCCGATTCAGCTACCAGTTCCAGTCTGCTGACGGGACCGCGGAGGTAGAGCGAGGAGAGCAGCGCCGCGCGGTTGTGCCGCCTGAGGTCACGGGTCGTCTGGCGCACCACCTGGGTCACCGGGAGGATTCTGCCAGATCGCGGCCCCGCCACCATGGGTTCGGGACTTAGTTCACCACTTAATACATAGCCACAACTTACGGCGATCAGGCATCCTGTCAGTGAGCCGGTAAGAAGTTAGATGGGTTGCCCATGGCGAGCAAGCGCACCACCGTCCGTGATCTGCGGCGGCACAACCGATCCCTGCTGCTGTCGAAACTGTACTTCGACGGCCCGCTGTCGAGGCACGAACTCAGCCAGCTCACCGGATTGAGTGCCGCCACGGTGAGCAACGTGACCGCCGAACTGGGCGAAGAACGCCTGATCACCGAAGCCGGCCAGGTCGAATCGGACGGCGGCCGTCCCCGGGTGCTGCTGCGGGTGGACCCGGCGTACGGGCACGTCGCCGGCGTCGACATCGGGGAAACGGGCGTCAAGGTCGAGCTGTTCGACCTGGCGATGAGCCGCCTGGCGACGGTCGAGCACCCCCTCCCGAAGGCCCCCGATCCGGCGACGGCGGTCGAGCAGGTGACGTCCGGGCTGCGGGAGGTGTTCGCGAGCGCGGGCATCGACGAATCGGGTGTGCTGGGCGTCGGCATCGGCGTCCCGGGCACGGTCGAGCAGGGCACGGAGGTGCTGGTCCACGCCCCGACGGTCGGCTGGGACGGCGTCCCGCTCGCTTCGCTGCTGCACGACGCCGGCGTCCGGTTGCCGCTGTTCATCGACAACGGCGCGAAGACGCAGGGCCAGGCGGAGATGTGGTTCGGCGCGGGCCGGGGGGCGCGCCACGCGGTGATCGCGCTGATCGGCTCGGGCGTGGGCGCGGCGGTGGTGACGGACGGAACGACGTACCGAGGCTCGACGAGCAGCGCGGGCGAGTGGGGCCACACGACGATCGCGTACGGCGGCCAGGAGTGCCGCTGCGGCGCGCGCGGGTGCCTGGAGGCGTACATCGGGGCGGGCGCGGTGCTGGCGCGGTACCGCCGGGCCCGCGGCAAGGACATCACGGGCGAGGACGAGCAGGCCCAGTTCTCGGCCCTGCTGTCGGCGGCACCGAAGTCGAAGACGGCAGCGCGCGTACTCGACGAGACGGCGGGCTACCTGGGCGCGGGCATCGCCAACTTGATCAACTTGTTCAACCCGGAGCGCATCGTGATCGGCGGCTGGGCGGGGCTGGCCCTGGGCGAGCAGCTGCTGCCGACCATCCGCGCGGCCGCGGCCGGGCACGCCCTGCGGCACCCGTTCAGCCAGACATCGATCCAGCTGGGCTCACTGGGCCTGGACGCGGTGGCCACCGGAGCGGCGACGCTCCCGGTGGCGGACCTGCTGGAGCAGGGAGCGACCTCGAGGCTGGCCAAGCCGGGAGCCCCGGACTCCGACGCGGCTTAGACCTGGTCCCAAAACTCGGCGTGTCGCCAGGTGAACCAACGGCCCGCCCCTCCCACCTGTGGGCCCGGCCGGCGGACCGCGAGGTCGGTCAGAGAGACTGGGGGCCAGTGCCCGCCCTCTCGACCTGGAGCCGTTGATGCCGCAAGGGACCGTCCGTTGGTTCGACGCCGAACGGGGTTTCGGCTTCCTCGCGCCCGAGGACGGCTCGCCGGACGTGTTCGTGCACGCCTCCGAGATCGTCGGGGACAGCGGCGCGAAAATGCTCCGCGAGGGTCAGGCCGTCGTGTTCGAGGTCGGCGAGAACGACCGCGGCCCCCAGGCGCTGCGCGTTCGCATCACGGCCGATGCGGCCACCGGCAGCGCCGTGGGCCTGCTCGGCACCATCAACTGGTACGAGCCGGGCAAGGGGTACGGCTTCGCGTCGCCGGACGGCGGCGGCGCCGACGTCTTCGTGCACAGCTCCGCCATCGTGACCGGCGGTGTGGTCACCGAGGGGCAGCGGGTGGCCTTCCTGATCGTCGAAGGCGAGCGCGGCCCGCAGGCCGGGCACGTGATCCCGCTGGGAGCCGGGGCCGGCTCACCCGCTGCGGCCGATATCGCGGACGGTGCCGACGGCACGGTGGCCTGGTACGACGAGGACAAGGGCTTCGGCTTCATCAACCCCGACTCCGGCGCCGGCGACGTCTTCGTTCACGCCCGGGCCCTGGCCGAGGGGCTGACGTGGCTCGCGGAGGGCGACCGCGTCGCCTACGAGGTGGCCAGTGGAGACAAGGGCCCGCAGGCCCGCGACGTGCACCTGGTCCGGGGCGCCGAGCCCCAGACGGCGCCGCGGCGGCCGGCCCCTGCCGCGGCCGCAGGGCCGGCGGCGCGGGACGTGCCCGTACGAGGCGGCGAGGGCGTCGTCGCGCGCTACGACGCCGACCGCGGCTTCGGCTTCATCACCCCGGACGCAGGCGGCGACGATCTCTTCGCCCACGCGTCCGTGATCATGGGGTCGGAGCCGCTGCAGAAGGGTGACCGGGTCCGGTACGCGGTGCGTCAGAGCGACCGGGGCCCGCAGGCCGACCGCGTCGAACGCCTCTGAAGAGGCGGCCCCACCGCCGGCTGATCACTTCCCGACGAGAGTGCCCCGCTGAGCGGGACCCAGCACAGGACCCGCAACCAGTCACCCACCACCCCTTAATTCGGGTTGAAAAAAATGACCCGCGCGAGTGTTGCCCGCCTTGTCTGGACCATGCATACTTTGTTGCCAGACACAACAAAGCGCCCGCCGGTGCTCGCCACGTCCGACCCGCCCAGGACCGCGAGCGCCGGCTGATCGGTCGCGCCTGCCGCCGCCCCGGCACGCGAGGCCACCTCCCCTCCCCGCGTTCCGTGCTGCGCGCGGAACGCCGTTCCCCACGGTGAAAGAGGAGACAACGATGTCCCCCTTCAAAAAGAACCGCTGGGCGGCACTGTTCGCCGCCTGCTCCCTGCTCCTGCTCGGGCAGCAAGCCCTCACGATGGCCCCGGCCGAAGCGGCCGCCACCTTCACCGACGACTTCAACGGCCCCGCGGGCGCCGGCGTCGACGGGTCGAAGTGGCAGCTCGAGACCGGCGACAACGTCAACAACCACGAGCGGCAGTACTACACCTCCGGCACCAACAACGCCCAGCTCGACGGCCAGGGCCACCTCGTCATCACCGCCAAGAAGGAAAACCCCGGCAACTACAACTGCTGGTACGGCCGCTGCGAGTACACCTCCGCCCGGCTCAACACCGCCGGCAAGTTCAGCCAGGCCTACGGCCACTTCGAAACGCGCATGAAACTCCCGCGGGGCCAGGGCATGTGGCCGGCCTTCTGGATGCTCGGCGGCGGGAACTGGCCCACCGACGGCGAAATCGACATCATGGAGAACGTCGGGTTCGAACCGAACACCGTGCACGGCACCATCCACGGCCCCGGCTACTCCGGCTCCGGCGGCATCGGCGCGGCCTACAACGGCCCGAACTTCTCCGACGACTTCCACACCTACGCCATCGACTGGGCCCCCAACCAGATCAAGTGGTACGTCGACGGCAACCTCTACCAGACGCGCACGCCGTCGGACCTCAACGGCAACCGCTGGGTCTACGACCACAACTTCTTCATCATCCTCAACCTCGCCGTCGGCGGGTACTGGCCCGGCGACCCCAACAGCAGCACGCAGTTCCCGCAGCAGCTGATCGTCGACTACGTCCACGTCACCAACACCTCGAGCAGCGGCGGCGGCCGGACCGGCACGATCACCGGCATCGGCGGCAAGTGCGTCGACGTCGCCGGCGCGAACACCGCCAACGGCACGCCGATCCAGATCACCGACTGCAACGGCAACGCCGCGCAGAACTGGACGATCGGCACCGACGGCACGATCCGCGCCCTCGGCAAGTGCATGGACGTCAGCGGCGCGGGCACCGCGGACGGAACAGCGGTGCAGCTCTACGACTGCAACGGCACCGCCGCGCAGAAGTGGGCCATCTCCGGCGCGAAGGACATCGTGAACCCCAACGCGAACAAGTGCCTCGACGCCACCGGCAACTCCAGCGCGAACGGCACCCGCCTGCAGATCTGGACCTGCACCGGCGCCGCGAACCAGAAGTGGACCACTCCCTGACCCCACCCCCTCGTGAGTGCGTAACAGTGTTCTAACACTGTTACGCACTCACGACCCCATAAGGAGAACCGAAGTGCGGCGAATTCTCGTCGCGCTAATGGGGTGTGCCCTGTTAGCGCTTTCCTTCCTGACGACCGGCTCCGCCCAGGCGGCCGTCGAAGCCGGTCCGTCCGCGAGCCAGCTGCTCGCCAAAACCCAGTCCTGCCAACAGATCTCTAACGGGAAGTATTCCTTCGACGAAGGCGGCGCGGCCACCGTGCCCGTCTGCCAGGCGAACGGCGCGGTGTTCTTCACGGCCGACATGGACATCGACTGCGACGGCGTCCGCACCACGCAGTGCAACGAGAACACCGACTGCTGCTTCTACCCCGACACCGCGTTCCACACCTCGACCGACCAGCCCCTCAACGCGGCCCAGCTCCCGTACATCGTCCTCCCCCAGCCGACGTCCACTTGGGACTACCGCAACTACGGCATCGACGGCGGTTCCGTGGTGGCGGTGATCTACAACAACCAGGTCACCTACGCCGTGGTCGGCGACACCGGGCCGACGAGCATCATCGGCGAGGCGTCCTACGCCACCGCCGTCAGCCTCGGCATCAACCCCGACCCGAAGAACGGCGGCACCGAAGGCCCGGTGACGTACATCGTGTTCCCGAACACGCACGTCAACCCGATCGAGAACCACGCCAACGCGGTCAGCCTCGGCGAGCAGGTCGCCACCCAGTTCGCCGGCGGCACCACGACGCCGCCCACGCAGAACGCCGGCGCGATCACCGGGATCGGCGGCAAGTGCGTCGACGTCGCCGGCGCGAACAACGCCAACGGCACCGCCGTCCAGCTCTACGACTGCAACGGCACCACCGCTCAACAGTGGACAGTGGGCAGCGACGGAACCGTGAAAGCCCTCGGCAAGTGCCTGGACGTCACGAGCGCGGGCACCGCGAACGGAACACCGACCCAGCTGTGGGACTGCAACGGATCCAACGCCCAGAAGTGGACGGCGAACGGATCGCAGAACCTCGTGAACACCGGCTCCGGCAAGTGCCTCGACGCCACCGGCAACTCCAGCGCCAACGGTACCCGGCTCCAGATCTGGACCTGCGGTTCCGGCGCCAACCAGAAGTGGACGCTCCCATGAGAAAACGCTCTCTCCTGGCGATGCTCGGGGTGACCGCCGTCGCCGCGGCCACCCTCGCCGCGCCCGCGCAGGCCGCGGGCGAAACCGTGAACATCTGGCTCACCACGACCAGCGACGCCGGCGGCCGCCAGGTCACCCGCGGCCTCCAGCAGCAGACGCCGGTGACGTTCGCCGCCGGCACCGGCAGCGGCGGCGTGACCATCAACGTCAACGAAAACACGACCTACCAGCAGTTCGAAGGCGGTGGAGCGTCCTTCACGGACACCGCGGCCTGGCTGATGAACTCCAGCGGGGCGCTGTCCCAGTCCACCCGAGACGACACCATGCGCAAGCTGTTCGACCCGAACAGCGGCATCGGGCTGAGCTTCATCCGCAACCCGCTCGGCGCGTCCGACCTGGCCCGCTACAGCTACACCTTCGACGACATGCCGGCCGGCCAGACCGACCCCAACCTGACGCACTTCTCGATCGCCCACGACCAGGCCGACGTGCTGCCGCTGACCAAGCAGGCCAAGCAGCTCAACCCGCAGGCCAAGGTGATGGCGTCGCCGTGGAGCGCGCCGCCGTGGATGAAGGACAACGACAGTTACCTGCTCGGCTGGGTCGAATCGCAGTACTACCCGGTCTACGCGCAGTACTTCGTCAAGTACCTCCAGGCCTACCGGGACGCGGGTGTCCCGATCGACTACGTCTCGATGCAGAACGAGCCGACGTGTTGCGCGAGCTACCCGTCGACCAACTGGAACGGCGCCGGGCTGGCGTACTTCGCGAAGAACAACCTGCTGCCCGCACTCCAGAACGCCGGTCTGTCCACGAAGGTCCTCGCGCTGGACTGGAACTGGGACACCTACGCGTCGTACGGCGCGCCCACCTTGGACGACGCGGCCATCCGCAACCACCCGAACTTCGGTGGTGTCGCCTGGCACGGCTACGGCGGGGACATCGCCCAGCAGACGACGACGCACAACCAGTACCCGAACGTCAACGCCTACTCGACCGAGCACTCCGGCGGCACCTGGATCTCGAACCAGCAGGCCGAAGACATGAACAACATCGTCGACTACACCCGGAACTGGTCGAAGAGTTTCGTCAAGTGGAGCCTCGGCGTCGACCAGAACATGGGCCCGCACAACGGCGGCTGCGGTACCTGCACCGGCCTGATCACCGTCCACAACGGAGACTCGCGCAGCGGGCAGGTCGACTACACCGTCGAGTACTACACGATGGGTCACCTGACGAAGTTCGTGAAGCCGGGCGCGTACCGGATCGACTCGAACGACAGCTCGGCCGTCCGCAACGTCGCCTGGAAGAACCCGGACGGCTCCAAGGCGCTGATCGCCTACAACTCCGGCACCGGCGCCCAGAACGTCCGGGTGAACTGGGGCAGCTCCTCGTTCACCTACAGCCTGCCCGGCCGCACGTCGGCGACGTTCACCTGGAACGGCACCCAGGGCACCGGCGGTGGCACCGGCAAGACCGGACCGATCACCGGCCTGGGCGGCAAGTGCATCGACGTCGCGGGCGCGAACAGCGCCAACGGCACCGCGGTCCAGCTCTACGACTGCAACGGCTCGGGCGCCCAGCAGTGGACCGTCGGCACGGACGGCACCATCCGCGCGCTCGGCAAGTGCCTCGACGTCACCGGGCAGTCCACGGCGGACGGTGCGCAGCTGCAGCTCTGGGACTGCGGCGGCACGGCGAACCAGAAGTGGGCGGCCACCGCGGCCAAGGACATCGTCGGCGCGGGCTCGAACAAGTGCGTCGACGCGACCGGCAACTCCAGCGCCAACGGCACCCGGCTGCAGATCTGGACCTGCACCGGCGCCGCCAACCAGAAGTGGAACGTACCTGCATGAAGAAACTCGCAGCATTCGGTGCGCTCGTAGCGGCCGCCTCGGCGCTGGTGCTCGCGCCGGGCGTCGCGCAGGCGGCGACCGGCCCGATCACCGGCCTCGCCGGCAAGTGCGTCGACGTCAACGCGGCGAGCACCGCGAACGGCACGGCGATCCAGCTCTACGACTGCAACGGCACGAACGCTCAACAGTGGACGGTCGGCAGCGACGGTTCCCTGCAGGCGCTGGGCAAGTGCCTCGACGTCACGAGCGCGGGCACGGCGAACGGCACGACGGTCCAGCTCTGGGACTGCAACGGCTCGGGCGCCCAGAAGTGGACGGCCAACGCGGCGAAGAACCTGGTCAACACCGGCTCCGGCAAATGCCTCGACGCCACCGGCAACTCCAGCGCCAACGGCACCCGGCTGCAGATCTGGACCTGCGCGAGCACGGCCAACCAGCAGTGGACGCTGCCCAGCGGCGGCGGCACCACCCCGCCGCCCGGGCCGGGCGCGATGGCCGTCGCCCCCTACCTCTACAACGGCTGGGGCGACCCGCCGAACCCGGCGACGATCATGAACGCCACCGGCGTCAAGTGGTTCACGCTGGCGTTCATCCTGTCCAACGGCTACTGCAACCCGCAGTGGGACGGCGGCCGGGCGCTCACCGGCGGCGTCGACCAGAGCACGATCACCACGATCCGGGCGAACGGCGGCGACGTCATCCCGTCGTTCGGCGGCTACTCCGGCAACAAGCTGGAGTCGTCGTGCGGCAGCGCCGGTGAGCTGGCGGCGGGCTACCAGAAGGTGATCAACGCCTACGGCCTCAAGGCGATCGACATCGACATCGAGGCCGACGCCTACAGCAACCCGACGGTGCAGCAGCGCACGGTCGACGCGCTGAAGACGGTCCGGGCGAACAATCCGGGCATCAAGATCTACGTCACCTTCGGCACCGGCCAGTCCGGACCGGACAACAGCCTGGTCAACCGCGCGGCGCAATCCGGGCTCACGGTCGACGGCTGGGTGATCATGCCGTTCGACTTCGGCGGCGCGGGCCAGAACATGGGCACGCTGACGCAGCGGGCGGCCGAGGGTCTGAAGAACGTGGTCAAGAGCGCGTACGGCTACGACGACGACACCGCCTACCGGCACATGGGCATCTCGTCGATGAACGGCATCACCGACAACAGCGAGACGGTCACGCTCAACGACTTCACGACCATCCTGGGCTACGCGAACACCCACCACCTCGCCCGGCTGACATTCTGGTCGGCGAACCGCGACCGCCCGTGCCCCGGCGGGTACCCGAACAACGACACCTGTTCCGGGGTTTCCCAGCAGGCGTGGGACTTCACGAGGATCTTCGCCCGCTACGCCGGCTGAGCGAAGGGCTGCCGGGCCGCGGCCCTGGGGA
The DNA here is from genome assembly GCF_042652605.1 of Amycolatopsis plumensis. Classification (NCBI taxonomy): domain Bacteria; kingdom Bacillati; phylum Actinomycetota; class Actinomycetes; order Pseudonocardiales; family Pseudonocardiaceae; genus Amycolatopsis; species Amycolatopsis plumensis. Next base: position 1,980,148 of record NZ_JBHSJY010000001.1, read on the forward strand.
AGCGGCGACCCGGCAGCGTGGGGTCCCGCCTGCCGCTGGGGGTCTCCGGCGGCGGAACCGCCCCCGAGGTTATCGACCGGCGGTCGCGTCCGGCTCGTGCTCGGGCCGTCCGGACGCGAACCCTGCCCAAACGGCCCCCATGTGACATGGGGGCCGTTTCGGTCACTCCGCCGCGATGGCCGCGCGGGCCGCTTCGGCCCGGTCGGCGTACGCGGCGACCAGCTGCTCTTCGGCGTCGTCGAGGTACTTCAGCAGCAACTGCTCCGCGCCCGGCCCGTCGCCGGCCTCGATGCGGTCGAGGATTTCGTGGTTGCGCGGCAGGTAGCGCTCGTGGAAGCGCCGCGGCTCGGCCATGATGTGGAACACCAGCCGCAGCTCGGCGGTCAGCCTGCCGACCAGCTCGTTCACCCGCTCGCTGCCCGACAGCGCGGCCAGCTCCTGGTGGAACCAGACGTTCGCGGTGCCGAGGTCCTTCCAGTTGCCGGTGCGCGCGGCCTCGTCCCCGATCTCGACCTTCTCCTTGATCCGCGAGAAGGACGCCGGCTTGGCCTTCAGCCCGCGCACCGCGGCGCACTCGATGATCTTGCGCACCCGGTAGATGTCGACGACGTCCTCGACGCTCGGGATGCGGACGAAGACCCCGCGGTTGAGCTCGTGGGTCAGCAGCCGTTCGTGCGTGAGCAGCCGGAACGCTTCGCGGAGCGTGTTGCGGGAGACGCCGAGCGCGTTGCCGATGTCCTGCTCCGACAGCCGCCCGCCGGGCAGGAAGAAGCCCTCCGCGATGCGCTTGCGGAGGACGCCGGCGACCCGTTCGGCCGTGCTCTTGCGCGTGACCAGGCCGCGGTCGGCCTCCAGGCCCGGGACGACGCTGTCTTCGATGACCACGAGACCAAGGCTACCCGCCACTCGGGGGACGATCCAATGAGCATCTTGTGGAATTGTTCAACAATCCCTACCGTGTGAGGCACGCCACGATGAGAGACACTGGCCAGGAGGTGCCCATGACTGCCACAGCTACCGAGGCCCGGCCGTTCGACTGGTTCCGCACGCTCGGAAAACGCGGACGCCGCGCCTTCCTCGGCGCGTTCGGCGGGTACGGCCTGGACTCGTTCGACTACCAGACCCTGCCGCTCGGCCTGGCCGCGATCACCGCGTTCTTCGGCATCTCGAGCGGCGAGGCGGGGCTGCTCAGCACGACGACACTGGTCGTGTCGGCCATCGGCGGCGTCGGTGCCGGCATCCTCGCCGACCGCATCGGCCGCGTCCGGACGCTGCAGATCACCATCGCGATGTACACGATCTTCACCGTGCTCTGCGGCTTCGCGCCGAACTTCGAGACACTGCTGGTCTTCCGCGCGCTGCAGGGCCTGGGCTTCGGCGGCGAGTGGGCGGCGGGCGCGGCCCTGGTCGCGGAGTATTCGCAGGCCAAGTACCGCGGCCGGACCGTGGCGTTCGTGCAGAGCGCGTGGGCCGTCGGCTGGGGCCTCTCGGTCATCGTCTACACGATCGTCTTCAGCTTCGCGAGCGACGACGTGGCCTGGCGGATCATGTTCTGGACCGGCGTCATCCCGGCGCTGCTCGTGCTGTGGGTCCGCCGCAGCGTGCAGGACGCCCCGCGCGCGGAGGAGCGCCGCGTCGCCGAACGCACCCGCGGCTCGCTCGGCAAGATCTTCCGGGCCGACCTGCTGCGGACGACGTTCTTCGCCTCGCTGCTGGCCACCGGCGTCCAGGGCGGGTACTACGCGATCAACACCTGGCTGCCGTCCTACCTGAAGAAGACGCGCGACCTGACCGTGATCGGCACCGGCGGCTACCTCGTCTTCCTGATCACCGGCGCGTTCATCGGGTACGTCTGCGGCGGCTACCTGACCGACCTGCTGGGACGCAAGAAGACCTTCATGACGTTCGCGGTCCTGTCCGCCGTGCTGATCGTCGCGTACACGCAGATCCCCAAGGGCGCCAACGGGTTGATCCTGGTGCTGGGCTTCCCGCTCGGCTTCTCGATGTCCGCGATCTTCAGCGGGTTCGGCGCGTTCCTCGCCGAGCTGTACCCGACGGCGCTGCGCGGCACCGGGCAGGGCTTCACGTACAACTTCGGCCGCGCGGTCGGCGCGATCTTCCCGAGCATCGTCGGCTACCTCGGCGCGGGCGGCGCGATCGTCATCGGCGCGGTCGGCTACGGCATCGCCGTGCTCGCACTGCTCGGCCTCCCGGAGACCCGCGGTATCGAACTCGTCGATTGAGGGGGAACTCATGACGACCTTTGACGAACCGGCCACGTACACCCCGGCGCAGGCGCGGGCGGCGTTCCGCACCGGCACCGCCCACCCCACGACCGGCTGGGCCACCGGCTTCACCCAGACCAACCTGATCGCCGTGCCCGAGGACTGGGCCTACGACGTCCTGCTGTTCTGCACCCGCAACCCGCAGGCCTGCCCGGTGCTCGACGTCACCGACCCCGGCGACCCGGCCACCCGGCTCGCCGAGGGCGCGGACCTGCGCACCGACCTGCCGCGCTACCGGATCTGGCAGAACGGCGTCCTGGCCGGCGAGGTCTCGGACGCGACCGGCCTGTGGCGCAGCGACATGGTCGCCTTCTCCCTCGGCTGCAGCTTCACGTTCGAGACGGCACTGGCCGCCGAGGGCATCCCGCTGCGGCACGTCGACCAGGGCCGCAACGTCGCGATGTACGTGACGAACCGGTCGTGCGAACCGGCCGGGCGGCTGTTCGGCCCGATGGTGGTGTCGATGCGGCAGATCCCGGAAGACCAGGTCGACGCGGCCATCCGGATCACCCGCGCGATGCCCGCCGTGCACGGCGGCCCGGTGCACATCGGCGATCCGGGCGCGCTGGGCATCGAAGACCTGGCCCGGCCGGACTTCGGCGATCCGGTGGACGCCGAACCCGGTGACGTCCCGGTGTTCTGGGCCTGCGGGGTCACGCCGCAGGCGGCGCTGATGGCGTCCCGGCCCCCCTTTGCGATCACCCACGCACCGGGGTACATGTTCATCACCGATCGGTACGACAGCGAATACCGGGTGGGCTGAAATGGACCTGAACAGCGATCTCGGCGAGGGCTTCGGCGCCTGGAAGATGGGCGACGACGAAGCCATGCTCGACATCGTGACCAGCGCGAACGTCGCGTGCGGCTTCCACGCCGGCGACCCGTCGGTGATGCGGCGGGTGTGCGAGCTGGCGGCCGAGCGCGACGTCGCGATCGGGGCGCACGTCGGCTACCGCGACCTGGCGGGCTTCGGCAGGCGCGCGCTCGCCATCGCGCCGGACGACCTGGCGGACGAAGTGCTCTACCAGATCGGCGCGCTCGACGCGTTCGCCCGCGCGGCCGGCAGCCGCGTGACGTACGTGAAGCCGCACGGCGCGTTGTACAACACAGCGGCGGTGGACGCCGAGCAGGCGGCGGCCATCGTCGAGGGCCTGCGCCGCTACGACCCCGCGCTGGCGCTGCTCTGCCTGCCCGACTCGGAAATGCAGCGGGAGGCGGAGAAAGCCGGGGTCGTCGCGTACGCGGAGGCGTTCGCGGACCGGGCCTACACCGCGGACGGCAAGCTCGTGCCGCGGAAGCAGCCGGGCGCGATCATCCACGACGCCGACGTCGTCGCCGAGCGCGCGGTGGGCATGGCGACCGGCGGCGTCGTGGCGGAGAACGGCACCAAGCTCGAAGTGCGCCCGGACTCCCTGTGCGTGCACGGGGACACGCCGGGCGCGGTCGAGCTGGCCCGGCGGATCGAGGCGGCGCTGACCGGGGCGGGCATCCAGCTCGGCGCGTTCACCGGATGACCGTCCGGCTGCTGCCGTGCGGGCGGCGCGCGGTCCTGGTGGAAACCGGTGACGTGCTGGGGTACCAGACGGCGGTGTCCCGCCTCGGCTTGGCCGGCGTCGAGGAGCTGGTCCCGGCGGCGCGGACGCTGCTGGTCCGCTTCGACCCTTCGGTGACGAACGCGGAACGGCTGGGCGCCCTGCTGCGTCAGGTGTCCCCTGTGGACAGCGTGGCGGCCGAGGCGGGCGAGGTGGTGATCCCGGTGGTGTACGACGGTGAAGACCTGGCCGACGCCGCCGCGGAGGCGGGGCTGAGCGTGGCTTCGCTGATTTCGCGGCACACCGCGGGGACGTACGTCTCGGCGTTCTGCGGCTTCGCGCCGGGTTTCGCCTACCTGACCGGCTCGGACCCCGCCCTGCACGTGTCCCGGCGGTCGTCGCCGCGCACCCGCATCCCGGCGGGTTCGGTGGCAATCGCCGGCGAGTACAGCGCGGTCTACCCGAGCGCGTCGCCGGGTGGCTGGCGGTTGCTGGGCCGGACGGACGTGCCGGTGTGGGACGTCGAGCGCGACCCGCCGAACCTGCTGCCGCCGGGCACCCGGGTCCGGTTCACGGCGGTGCGGTCGTGAAGCTCGAAGTCGTCCGGCCCGGGTTCGCGACGACGGTGCAGGACCTCGGCCGCCCGGGGCACGCGGCCCTCGGCGTCGGGCGTTCCGGCGCGGCCGACCGCGGGTCGTTCCGGCTGGCCAACCGGCTCGTCGGGAACCCGGCCGGGGCCGCGGCCCTGGAGGTCACGCTCGGCGGGCTGGTGCTGCGCGCGTCGGCCGTGACGACGGTGGCGGTCACCGGCGCTCGTTGCCCGCTCTCGAAGGGCGGGCTCAACGGGCCGATCACGTTGTGGCCGGGCGAAGAACTGGCGTTGGGCACCGCGGAGTCGGGCCTGCGGTGCTACGTCGCGGTGCGCGGCGGGATCGACGTGCCGCCGGTGCTGGGTTCCCGCGCGACGGACACGCTCGGGAAGCTCGGTCCGCCCCCGGTGACGGCCGGGATGCTGCTGCCGATCGGCCCGGCGCCGGCCGTGTTCCCGGTGGTGGACCTGGCCCCCCGGGCGGCCCTTCCGGCGGAACCGGTGTTGCGCGTGACGCCGGGCCCGCGTCGCGACTGGTTCACCGCCCCGGACGAGCTGCTGTCCACTGTGTACACGGTGTCGCCGGACTCGGACCGCGTCGGCATCCGGCTGACCGGGCCGGCGCTGGCTCGCGCGCGCCACGACGAGCTGCCGTCGGAGGCGTGCGTGCCGGGGTCGCTGCAGGTGCCGCCGTCGGGCCGGCCGATCCTGTTCCACGCCGACCACCCGACGACGGGCGGGTACCCGGTGATCGCCGTCGTCGAGGAGGACGACCTCGACCTCGCGGCCCAGCTGCGCCCCGGCCAGACCGTCCGCTTCCGTCCCGCCTCGTGAGTGGTAAGGAGGGTTCTAACCCTCCTTACCACTCACGACCGGCCGCGGCAGACCAGCAGCCAGGCGACGTTGGTGACCGCGATCGCGAGCCACGCCGCCCAGGCCACGCGCGGGTCCAGCGCGGTGGTGACGACCCCCAGTGTCACCGTCACCACCACGGGCCACGCGCGCCGCGGCCGTCGCGGCCGCGCCTCCGCGAGCTCGGCGAGGTAGGCGTCCAGGGCCTCGGCGACCTGGTCGTCGATCCGGTCGCGCAACCGCGCGTCCAGCTCAGACATGCGCCGGCACCGGCCGCGGCGCGGCGACCGACAGGCACGCCAGCGCCAGCGGCACCTCCAAAGCGGCCATGAGCAGCGAAAACACCACGTCGTCGCCGGCCGTCACCACGTCGAACCAGGCGTCGGCCAGCAGCAGCGTCGCCGTGGCCGTCGCGACCAGCGGCGTCCGCGCGTCACCGCGGCCCAGCAGCCAGGCGGTCAGCAGCAGGCCGGCCGCCTCCGCCGCGTCGAAGCCCGTCCACGCCAGCCGCCAGTGCTGCGCCGCCACGACGTCCGGCAGCGTCGTCCCCAGTACCGCGATCCACGGCAGCAGCCCCAACCCCGCCGCCCACAACAGCTTCTTCATCGCAACCCCCGATCTGCGATCCACGGTAGCGATTGCAGAGATTCTTTGCAAACAATCTCTGTAGTACGCTCACGGCGTGGTCGAACGTCCCGAAAAGCGCGTCCTGACCGGCGCGGACCTGAAGGCCTTCTACAAGGCACTGGCCAATCCCGTGCGCCGGGACATCCTCAGTTACCTGGGCAAACACGGCGAAGCGAACTCGACGAGCGTCGCGAAGGCGCTCGGCGAGAGCACCGGGACGACCAGCTACCACCTCCGCAAGCTCGCCGACCTGGACCTGATCGAGGAGCTCGTGGACCGCGGCGACGGCCGCGAGCGCTGGTGGAAGTCGCGGGCGAAGGACATCTACACCCCGCCCGGCCTCGATCTGGCGCCGGACGAGCGCGAGGCGATGCTCAAGCTCGGCGCCCTCAAGATGGGTCACGACCTCAGCCTGGTCACGCGGGCCTACGCGGGCTACGACAGCTCCGCGGGCTGGAACCAGATCCACCGCGCCGGTCTGCACCTGACGAAGGAGCAGGTGACGTCCTTCGTCGAGGAGTACCAGGACCTGGTGTGGAAGTACGCCACCGAGCCGGGGCAGCATCCCGAAGGCTCGCGGGCCGTCTCCGTGCGGTTCATCGTGGTACCGGAGGAAGATTCCACAGAGGACTAGAAGCCGGACACCCGGAGCGTGATGTTCAGCCGGCCGTCGAGGCCCAGCGCCGGGTCCGCCGTGCCCGGCAGGGTCTTCGGCACGCCGTGGTAGGCGAGCCGGGACGGGCCGCCGAACACGAACACGTCGCCCGACCGCAGTTCGACGTCGGTGTACGGCCGGCCGCGGGTCTCGGTGTTGCCGAAGCGGAACACGCAGGCGTCACCGAGGCTGAACGACACCACCGGCTCCAGGCTGCGCTCGTCCTTGTCCTGGTGCAGCCCCATCTTCGCGGTGGCGTCGTAGAAGTTGACCAGCGCGATGTCCGGCTCGTAAGGCCGGGCCTCGCCGTACGCGGCCGCCAGCGCGCGGCGGCCGAGGTCGCCGAGCCAGTCCGGGAACGGCAGCACCGGTGTCCCTTCGCCGGTCGTGCGCGAGTAGCCGTACGGGTACCAGTGCCAGCCGAGGCAGACCGACTTCACCGACATCACGCCGCCGTTGGGCAGCCGGGTGTGGCGGTAGCCGGACCAGCCGCGGCAGGCCGCGATCAGCTCGCGCTGTTCGTCGAAGCCGAGCCAGTCGGGCAGGTGCACCGCCCCGGGCGCGAGTTCGGCGCGCGGGCGCGGAAGGAGAGCGTCCATCACTTCGATTGTGCCGCAGACTCCCGCCGCACACGTTCGGTGATCGGCGAGGGCACCACGTGGTGACTGCGGAACGTGACACCCGCGGTGGCGAACAGCCGCAGGAGCCGCCCCAATGGACCAGTGGGGCGGCCCTGCGGCCGCGTCCCCTCGCTTTGGGCCACCATGAGTCGACGTTCCCACACCTGAATGTTCCAAGCCAGCGTGGATCAGCTACGAACGGGTCTCTTGACCACGGCGACGCCGATCAGTCACGGAAAGTCACGACGGTGACGCCCGCCTGCGCCGGAACGGGGTCGTTCATCGCGGCCAGCGCGGCCGGGACGTCGTCGAGCCCGATGCGCCTGCCGATCAGCGCGGCGAGGTCGATGCCCGCCGTCTCGACGACGCGCAGCAGCTCCGGGTACTCGTGGGCCTGGAGCCCGTGGATGCCGACCAGTTCCAGTTCGCCGCCGATGACGCGGTGCATCGGGATGGGCGCGATGCCCTGCGCGGGCGGCATCAGCCCCGCCTGGACGTGCCGGCCGCGCTTGCGGAGGCTGCCGACCGACGCCGCGCAGGTCGACGGCGAGCCGAGGCAGTCGAGCGAGACGTGCGTGCCCCCGCCCGTCAGCTCGCGGACGTGTGCGGCGACGGCTTCGGGACCGTCGAACGCCGAGGAATCGACCGTGACCGCGGCACCCGACTTGGCAGCGAGCTGCAGCGCCGCCGCCGAGACGTCCACGGCGACGACTTTCGCGCCCGCGGCGACCGCCAGCAGCACCGCGGAGATCCCGACCCCGCCGCAGCCGTACACGGAGACCCACTGCCCCGCGGTGACGCGCCCCTGCCGCAGGACCGCGCGGAACGCCGTGCCGAACCGGCAGCCCAGCGCCGCGGCTTCGGCGGCGCCGAGCGAGTCCGGCAGCGCGACCAGGTTCGTCTCCGCGTGCTCGATGGCGACGCGCTCGGCGAACGACCCCCAGTGCGTGGCGCCGGGCTGGAACTCGCGGTCGCAGATCTGCTGGTCACCGCGGGCGCACTGGGCACACGAACCGCAGGCGCAGACGAACGGCACGGTGACGCGCGCGCCGAGCTCCCAGCCGCGGACGCCTTCGCCGAGCGCGACGACCCGGCCGGCGAGCTCGTGCCCGGCGACGTGCGGCAGCGTGACGGCGGCGTCGTGCCCCTGCCAGGTGTGCCAGTCACTGCGGCAGACGCCGGTGGCGTCGACCTCGATCACCGCACCGCCCGGCGCGGCCACCGGCTCCGGCACGTCCCGCACGACGGGCGGGACGCAGAACTCCTCCATGACGACAGCTCGCATGGCGCGAGCCTAACCGCCGCTCAATTGAGCGCGTGGAACCGCGTTCGCGCCCGCGGCGGCCCGAGGAGCCTGCTGAGCGAGCCGTCCGGCACGTTCAGGATGTCCTCGAGATTCCGCAGGGCTTCCAACGATTCCGGCCGCTCGGGCCGGCACCGTCCCGACTGCCAGTGGCTGAGGGTGGCCAGGCTGACCGTGGTTCCCCTGCCGCGCAAGCGATAGCGGATCCGCTCGAGGCCGAGGCCGCGGGCCCGGATCGCCGCCCGCAGGGCCACGTCGAACGGTCCGGCTGCCAGCAGCCGGCTCAGCTCCGCCTGTTCCCCCCGGTCGATGGTGCGTGTTCGCTGACCGGTCATCACAACGCTCCGAAGCACTCCCGTTTACAGAACATTGGAGCGTAGGCGCAGGTTCGCAAGATCGGAAGGGCCCTCACCCACCTGCCTTGCGCGCCTCGTCGGCGATCGCCGCGAACGGTTCGGCGTAGCCGGAGTTGATCGTGACGTAGGAAATCCCCCACCGTTCCCGCCACCGGAGAAGGGTTTCCGTCGCCGCGCCGGGATCCTCGGGCAGCACGGTCACGGCACCCCCGGCGGCGAGTTCGGGCACGTCGACCTTGGCGAAGCGCGCGACCGCGGGCGACGGCTCGGTCCCGACGGCCATCAGGTTCAGGCCGAGCTCGATCTCCGGCAGCCGCGGCCCGGCGAGCGCGCGGAACCGATCCACAATGGACTCCGCCTCGGCCTCGGTGGTCCGCGGCATCCAGGAGAACGTGACGGTGTCGGCTTCTTGCGCGGCGAGCGCCAGCATTTTCGGTCCACCGCCGGCCAGCATCAACCGCGGCCGGTCGGGACGGCGCTTGAGGTGCGCGATGGTGGCGGCCATCCGTGTGATGCGCTCACCCGGTGAGGGGAACTCCCGCCCGAGGCTCGTCGCGTGCTCGTCCGCCCCGGGCCGCCCGACGCCCAGCCCGACCTCGAACCGGCCGCGCGTCAGCTGGTGGAGCGTCTGCACCTGCCAGTCGAGCGCCTCGGCGTCGCGGAAGGGGTCGGCGAGGACGAAGGTGCCGACGGTGAGGTCCAGTGTCACCGCGGCGGCGGCCCCGAGCAGGACGAAGGGGTCGGCGGTGCCGACGGGATCGGTGGCGAGCAGGGTGTCGAAGCCGAGCTTCTCGACCCGCTCGGCTTGGGCGGTCCACGAAGTGAGGTCCGGTGCGTAACCGGCGACGATGCCGAAGCGGAAGGGTTTCATGCGGTCATGGTCGTGCGGAGGAGGGCGTCACCACATCCGCTTCACGACGTCACCCGCGCGTACGTCCCTGAGCGTCGTAACGACGAGACGGCAGCTCGCGACTCTCGATCATCACGGTAAGGGGGTACGAATGACCAAGCCCGCCATCCTCCTCGTGGTGGCCGCGATTGCCACCGCCGGGCTCGCAGCCTGCAGCAGCGAGCCACCCCCGGTGACCGGGACGGCCCCGGTCGCGGCTCCCGCCAGTGTGACGCCGCCGGTCTCGACGGCGGCCACGGCCGCCCCGGCTTACATCACGAAGAAGGTCGGTGAGCGGGCCGGAATTTCGAACACCGACGGCAGCACGGCGGTCGAATTCTGGGTCACCAAGATCTCCGTCGATCCCAAGTGCAGCCCTTACGCCTCGCGCCAAGCGGGGAAGCACACGGTCCTGCTCGACGTGACCGTGAAGACGTACATCGACCGAGACGCTGCCAGCGGCATCAGCGCCTTCTCCGTCCTGCCCGGCCTGATCAACCCGTTCGCGTTCTCGACGACCGGCGCTGACGGAGTCACGAACCAGGCGGAGACCGACATGTGCGCTGACCCGAAACAATTGCCGTCGGCATACGCACCCAATCGCACCTACACCGGTCAGGTCGCCATCTCGACCGCGGCGAAGAGCGGAACCCTGCAGCTCACGGACGGCTCAGGGCTGTTCGGTCCCGGCGCGCACGGCTGGGAGTGGTCGTACTGAGTGCGTCCCTCAGCGCAGGGTGACCGACAACGCCTGCGCGATCTCCTTGCCGATGGCGTGCGTGGCGGCATCCGGCGGCGACCCCACCTTTACCACCATCGGCCCCCCGAACGGCTGCCGCTCCACGACCTCGATGCGCTCGCCCAGGTTGATCGCGTGTTCGGTCAGATACCTCAGCAGCTCCGGGTCCGTGTCCCAGACCCGGACGATCTCGCCCACCGCTCCCGGCGGGAGGTCGTCCAGGATGCGGACCGGCAGCTCCTCCACGCTGCCGTCCGGCGCCGGGATCGGGTCGCCGTGCGGGTCGCGGACCGGGTTGCCCAGCTTCGCCGCGATGCGCTCGACCAGCCTGTCCGACACCGCGTGCTCCAGGGCGTCCGCCTCCGCGTGGACCTCGTCCCACGTGTAGCCGAGCTCGGACACCAGGTACGTCTCGATCAGCCGGTGCCGCCGGAGCACCGAGCGCGCCAGGAGCCTGCCGTCGGCCGTGAGCTCGATGCCGCGGTACGGCACGTGGGTGACCAGGCCCAGCTGGGACAGCTTCGTGACCATCCCCGACGCCGAGGACGGGCTGACCTCCAGCCGGCCGGCGAGCGACGCGTTGGTGACCGCCTCACCCCGCTCGACCAGGCCGTAGATCACCCGGACGTAGTCCTCGACCGACGAGGACCTCCGGACCGAACCATCTCCCATACCGCATACGATACGGGGCCGCGTACTTTCTCGTGAAAGTTCACGGCCGCCAGCGGTAGCGGATCCAGCCGGGCACCGGCTCCGCGCCGAGCTGGGCGTAGAACGCCTCGCCCTTTTCGTTGCCCTCCTGCATGTCCCACTCGACGCGGCCGGTCGTGCGGTTCCGCAGCTCGTCCAGCAGCTCGCCGCCGAGCCCGTGGCGGCGGTACGCGGGGCGGACGAACAGGTCGTCGAGCCAGATCCCCGGCCGCGCCTCCCAGGTGGAGAAGTTCCAGCTGCAGAAGGCGAAGCCGGCCACCGTGCCGGGCTCGCCGGGCGGGGTCGCGATGAGCACCCACGCCTTCGGGTCCGGCCCGAACAGGTGCCCGCTCATCTCGGCGCGGTCCAGCTTCAGGTCGTGGTTGTCCTCGTAGACGGCGTGCTCCTCGATGAGCGCGCAGATTTCCTCGATGTCTTCGAAGACGGCGTCGCGGACGGGCATCTCGCCTCCCGGTTTTGTCGGTGGTGGTCGTTACTGTCGGTCTTGGAGGTGGTCGATGTCACCAGAGGAGAGGTTCGAGGACCTGGTCGACGAGTTCACCGGACGTCCGGGCATCACGCCACCCGGCACGACCGGCGGGTTCGGGCGCACGGCGCTGCGCGCGCACGGCCGGATCTTCGCGATGTTCGTCCGCGGGCAGCTCGTGCTCAAGCTGCCTCGCCCGCGAGTCGACGAGCTCGTGGCGGGCGGGCACGGGGTGCGCTTCGACGCCAACAAGGGCACCCCGATGAAGGAATGGCTGGCGCTGGACACGGGGTCGCCACACCCCTGGGCCGCGCTGGCGGAAGAAGCACTCGAGTACGTGGGAAGGAAGTGAGTCATCACGCTTGATAACGCAGTTCGCCGCCGACGGCGGTGCCTTGCACGCTGAGTTCTCCGGAAGCGAGCGCGTCCACAGCGGACTCGTCCAGGGGCGAACCGGACAGCACGGCGAAGTCGGCAAGCTTCCCGGGTTCGAGCGTGCCCAGGTCACGCTCGGCGAAGGTCGCGTACGCCGAGCCGTACGTGTACGCGCGCAACGCCTGCTCCGGCGTCAGCACCTCTTCGGGAGCGAAGGGCGCGCCTGACGCCGTGCGCCGACGCACCATGTCGGCGAGCGCGAGCAGCGGTGCGCCGTTCACCACGGGCCGGTCGGAGGACGCGGGAAGCACGCAACCCGCGTCGAGGACGCTGCGCAGCCGGTAGCACCAGGGCACGCGGGCGTCACCGAGCGCGGCGCGCATGCCGTCACCGAGCTCGTTGACGAACCGGCCCTGCGGTGACGGGATGATGCCGAGCGAGGCGAGCCGCGTCAGCTCCGCTGGCTGGAGCACCGCGCAGTGCTCGATGCGGTGCCGGTGGTCCGTGCGCGGCGAAGCGGCCAACGCGGCTTCGTAGGCGTCGAGGACGACGGTGATCGCGCGGTCGCCGATCGCGTGCGTCGCGATCTGCCAGCCCGCCTCGTGGGCGCGGCGGATCGTCTCCGTGAGCGCGTCTTCGGGCACCTGGAAGTAGCCGCGGTTGTCCGGCTCGCCGTCGAAGGGCTCGTGCATCGCGCAGGTGCGCCCGACCAGGGAGCCGTCGGCGAACAACTTCATCGGGCCGACGCGCAGCCACTCGTCGCCGAGTCCGGTGCGCAGGCCGAGGTCGAGGCCGAAGCCGGCTTCGTCGGGCAGGTCGTGCAGCACGCTCGCGGCGACCATCACCGTGCTGCGCACGCGCAGCAGGCCGCGGTCGCGCGCGACCTGGTAGGCGGCCAGTTCCGCGGGCGTCTCGCCGACCAGGCCACCGCCGATCCCGGCCTCCTGGACGCTGGTGATGCCCTCGGCCAGGTACTGCTCGGACGCCCGCTCGAGCCCGCGCACGACCCGCTCGACCGGGGTCGGGTAGGTGAGCGGCCGCAGCAGCAGCTGCGCCTGCTCGCGCAGCAGCCCGGTCGGCGAGCCGTCGGCGTCGAGCACGACGTCGCCGCCCACCGGGACGTGCGCCAGGTCGAGCTGGTCGAGCACGGCCGAGTTGACCACGGTCATGTGCCCGGACGTGTGCTTGAGCCGCACGAGCATGCCCGGCGCGGCGCGGTCGAGGCCGCCGCGGTCCGGGTGCCCGCCCACGAGCTTGTTCTGGTCGTACCCGCTGCCGACCACCCAGCTCCCGGGCGGCAGCGTCGCGGCGCGCGCGGCGACGGCGTCGTAGACCTCCTCGACGCTGCGGCAGTCGCTGAGCGGCACGTCGTCGAGGCCCATGCCGAACCACGCCATGTGGTTGTGGGCGTCGTGGAAGCCGGGCACGACGAACCCGCCGGCGAGGTCGACCCGGGAGCGCGCCGAGAGCTCACGCGCCTCATCGCCCAGCGCGACCACCCGGCCGTGCAGGACGGCGAGCGCGCTGGTGACACCCGCGCCCGTCCACACCGTGGCGTTCTCGTAGACCGCATCGACTCGCACGAGGTCAGAGGCTATCGATCGATCGATCGAACGTCTAGCATCGCCCTCATGCCCACTGTGGAGTTCGCCGTCGAGGACGGCATCGCGCACATCCGGCTGAACCGGCCCGAGCGGCTGAACGCGGTCGCCGCCGTGCTGGTCGACGACTTCCTCGCCGCCCTGGACGAGGCCGCCCGCAGCGACGCCCGCGTCGTGGTCCTGTCCGGGAACGGGCGCGCCTTCTGCGCCGGCCACGACCTCAAGGAACCCACCCCCGCGGGTGACTCGCGGGCGCGGCTGGACCGGCTCCAGGACGTCACGCGGCGGCTGCGCGGCCTGCGTCAGCCGGTGATCGCGGCGGTGCACGGCTACGCGATCGGCGCCGGCGCGGAGTTCGCGCTCGGCTGCGACCTGATCCTGGCCGCCGAGGACGCCGTGTTCGCCTTCCCCGAGGTGTCGCTCGGCCTGAGCGTCACCGGCGCGGCGTCGCGGCTGCTCCCGTTGCTGGTCGGCCCGCTCAAGGCGAAGGAGCTCCTGCTGCTCGGCGAGCGCTTCGACGGCCGGAAGGCGGCCGAGCTGGGCATGGTCAACGCGGCCGTCCCGACCGAGCGGCTCCAGGCCGAAGCGCTGAGCTGGGCCAAGCGGATCGCCGAGCACCCGCCGGCCGCCGCGGCGATGGCGAAGCGCGTCCTCGACGCGAGCACCGACCTCGAGCCCGCCCTCGAACTCGAGGTCAGCCACGCCCTGATCACCGAGCACTCGGCCGCGGTCGCCGCGTCCACCGAAGCCTTCCGGAGCCGGGCGTGACCCCCCTGTCCGACATCGGGACGCTCGCGCAGCTCGTCACGCGGGCCGCCGCGCTGTGGCCGGACCGCACCGCCTGGATCTTCGACCACCTGGACCGGACGTTCACCTTCACCGAGGTCGACCGGGAAAGCTCCCGGATCGCCGCGGCGCTCGCGGAACGCGGGATCGGCCAGGGCGACCGCGTCGCCGTGATGCTGCGCAACCAGCCGGAGTTCCCGCTGATCTGGCTCGCACTGGCGAAGATCGGCGCGCAGCTCGTGCCGGTCAACACGAACTACCAGGAGTTCGACGGCGCCCACGTACTCCGCCACTCCGGCGCGAAGCTCGCCGTCGCCGCCCCCGAGTTCACCGCCCTCCTCGGCCGGATCGGCCTGACCGAGGTCATCACCCCGGACGAACTCCGCACCGACGCCGAACCGCCGGAATTCACCCCGGTGCCCGAGCTGCCGGTCAACATCCAGTACACCTCCGGGACCACCGGCGCGCCCAAGGGGTGCGTCCTGCCGAACCGCTACTGGACCACCCTCGCGGTGAGCCTGGCCACCGACTTCCCGGCCGTCGGCGAAGACGACGTCATCCTGACCGCGCAGCCGTTCCACTACATCGATCCACAGTGGAATGTCGCGTTGGGACTCGCGGGCGGGGCCACCCTCGTCGTGCTAGACCGGTTCCACCCGAGCACGTTCTGGGCGAAGGTCCGCGAACACGGCGTCACCTGGTTCTACTGCCTGGGCCTGATGCCGACGCTGCTGCTAAGGCAGGAGCCGTCCGAGGCCGACCGCGAGCACCGCGTCCGCGCGATCTGCGCGTCCGCCATCCCGCACGACCTGCACGCCGAGCTCGAAGCCCGGTGGGGCGTGCCGTGGTACGAGGCGTTCGGGATGACCGAGACCGGCGGCGACATCCGGATGACCGCGGCCGACCACGACGAGACCGTCGGCACCGGCTGCATCGGCCGGCCGAGCCGCGATCGCGAGGTGCTGATCGCCGGCGACGACGGGAAGCCGGTGCCGCGCGGGGAAACCGGGCAGCTGCTGATCCGCGGGATCGGGCTGATGCACGGCTACCACGACGATCCGGACGCGACGGCGAAAGCGTTCGAAAACGGCTGGTTCCACACCGGCGACCTGGCCCGGATGGACGCCGAGGGCCGCGTCTACTACGTCGGCCGGACCAAGGACATGATCCGCCGCAGCGGCGAAAACGTCTCCGCCGACGAGGTCGAGCGCGCGCTGCTGCTGCACCCGGCGGTCCGGCTGGCCGCCGTCGTCGCGGTGCCGGACGAGCTGCGCGGCGAGGAGATCAAAGCGTACGTCGTGTGCGACGGCGACCGGCCGGACCCCGCCGAGCTCGCCGCGTTCTGCGCCGGGAAACTGGCCTACTTCAAGGTTCCGCGGTTCTGGGCGTTCGCCGATTCGCTGCCGATGACGCCGTCGGAGCGGGTGGCCAAGGGCGAGCTGCGGAAGGTCGCCGACCCGCGGGCCGGGTCCTGGGACGCGAAGGCGGGAGCATGGCTGTGAGCAGCCGCGAGCGGGTGCGTGCGGCGGCGGTGAAGCTGTTCGCCACCAAGGGCTTCCACGGCACCGGCATCCGGGATCTGGCGCAGGAGGCGGAACTGTCCTCGGCCAGCCTGTACCACTACATGGGCACCAAAGAGGATCTGCTCGCCGAAATCATGCACACGGCGCTGAACCGGCTGCTCGACGCGGCCCGCGAAGCGACCGCGGGCGGCGGCGACCCGGTGCACCGGCTGCGCACGCTGGTCGCGCTGCACGTCCTCGCGCACGCCGTCGGACCGGCCGAAACCCGGGTGGTGGACAACGAAGTCGACGTCCTGTCCCCGGCCGCGCGCGAGCCGGTGGTGGCCCTGCGGGACGCCTACGAACGGCTGTGGGCGGCCGCGATCGACGAAGGGGTGGCGGCCGGGGTGTTCCGTGTGGAGCACCCGGCGGTGACCCGGCTCGCCCTGCTCGAGATGTGCAGCGGGGTCGCGAGGTGGTATTCCCCACGCGGCCCGCTGGCGCTGGACGAGCTCGCGGAGCACTACGCGGAACTGGCCTCCAGGGCGCTGGGCTGCACGTCCGCGCCCGGCGTCACCGACTTGCGACGGTGCCGGGAAATCGTCGCGAAAGAGTGGGGAGTGTCCGTTTAGCGGCGCTTTTACCTGTGTACGCCTTGCCCAGACGGCGCGGGTGGGGGACGCTCGAAGGGTGACTGAGGAAACGATCCAACTGGAACTGGACGACTCGGGTCTCGCGCCGGGCCTCCCGGCGCCGGAAAACCCCCGCGATCAGGTGCAGGATGTGCCCTATCGCCCCGTCGAGTTCCGTGATGACGATCTCCCCACCGCCTTGGAGCGGTGCTCGAAGTGGCTGCGGCAGGCGCAGGAGTGGCTGGGCGAGCCGCTCGACGTCCTGGCCATCCACCTCGACTACGACGACCGCCAGGGTTCGCCGTACTACGACGTGAAGCTCCTGTGCAACGAAGAGGACCTCGCGGGCGTCCCGATCGCCATCCGCAACAAGAAGTAAGCAAGCCGAAACGCCGTCAGGGCCGCCCTCCCGGGCGGCCTTGACGGTTTCTCGCGTTCTCAGCCCAGCGTCCCGCCGACCTTGACGTGCCCCTTGAGCAGGTTGCGCGCGATCGTCCGGCGCTGGATCTCGTCGGTGCCCTCGTAGATGCGCAGCAGCCGCAGCTCGCGGTACCACCGCTCGACCGGCAGCTCGCGCGTGTAGCCCATGCCGCCGTGGATCTGCAGGACGCGGTCGACGATTTCGTTGGCCTTCTGGCCGCCGTACAGCTTCGCCATCGACTGCGCGTGCCGCGAATCCACGCCCTGGTCGACCTGCCAGGCGGCGTGCAGCACCAGCCACCGCAGCGCCTCGAGCTCGACGCCGGAGTCGGCGATCATCCACTGGATGGCCTGCCGTTCGGCGATCTTCTGCCCGAACGTCTCGCGCGTGTTGGCGTGCTCGATGGCCATGGTGATCAGCCGCTCGCAGGAACCGATCGCGCGGGCGGGCAGCAGGTAGCGGCCCTGGCCGATCCACTGCATGGCCAGCTCGAAGCCGCGGCCCTCCTCGCCGAGGATCTGCGTCTCCGGGACGCGGACGTCCTGGAAGATCAGCGACGCCGGGCCCCACTCGCCCATGGTGTCGATGTACTCGGACTTCCAGCCGGCCTCGCGGTCGACGAGGAAGCAGGTGACGCCGCCGTTCGCGCCCTTCTCCGGGTCGGTGATGGCGAAGACCATGGTGAAGTCGGCCTCGTTGCCCCCGGTGATGAAGGTCTTCTCGCCGTTGATGATCCAGTCGCTGCCGTCCTTGCGGGCGGTGGTCCGGATGGCCTTGGCGTCCGACCCGGCGCCCGGCTCGGTGATCGCGAAGCACGACTTGCGCTCGCCCGAGATCGTCGGCAGCAGGTAGGCCTGCTTCTGCTCTTCGTTGGCGTGGAACAGGATGTTGTCGGCGGCGCCGCCGAAGCGGAACGGCACGAAGGTCCGGCCGAGCTCGGCCTCCAGCAGCGCGGCCATCACGGCGGACAGGCCCATGCCGCCGTACTCCTCGGGCGTCAGCACGCCCCAGAAGCCGGAGTCCTTCGCCTTGAGCTGGAGGTCCTTGAGCTCCTCGCCGGTCAGGCCGGGCTGGTGGGCGCGCTCGCGCCGGAGGACTTCCTGCTCGAGCGGGACCAGCTCCCGCTGGACGAACGTGCGGACCCAGTCGCGCACTTCCCGTTCTTCGGTGCTGAGTGAAAAGTCCATGTCCCGGGTGCTCCTCCGACTCTGGCTAAGCGCTTGCTTACCCGAGGGTACCTCGTGGGGCGGGGATAACCCCAGACCTCGGCCGGAATTCGTGACAACGGCTTCCGGGCCGGGAAGGATCGGAGGGGTGATGGAGATCGAGGTCCGCTGGTCGTCGCCGTTGCCCGCCGAGGAACGCTTCCTGCGCCTGCTCGACGACGTCGAACAGGGCCGGTTCGAGGCGTACCGGCAGGAGGCGGACAAGCGGCGGTTCCTCACCGGCCGGGTCCTGGCCAAGACGGTCGCGGCCGAGCGGCTCGGCCTGGCCGTCGAGGCGGTGCGGTTCGACGCGACCTGCGAAGACTGCGGCAAGCCGCACGGCAGGCCTCGCGTCCCGGGCGCGGACCTGACGCTGTCGATCTCCCATTCGGGCGAGCTGATCGGCATCGCGGCGACGCCGTCGGTCCCGGTGGGGCTGGACGTCGAGACGGCGACCCGCCGCGCGGACGACGGCCTGATCGACTACGCGCTGAGCCCGGTGGAGGCGGAGCACCTCGCGGGCCTGGGGCCGGAGAAGAAGGCCGCGGCGTTCTTCGTCTACTGGACCCGCAAGGAAGCGGTGATGAAGGCCACCGGCAAGGGCCTGCGCATCCCGCTGCAGAGCATCACGTTCTCCCGCTACGACGAGCCGGCCCGCCTGGCCGCATCAGGCGACCCGGCCTTGAACCCGGCCACGACGCGGCTGGTGGACCTGAAGGCCGCGGACGGCTACCGGGCGGCCATCGCGGTGCTGACCACCGAGGAGCTGTCGGTCACCGAGGAACACTGGACCCCCTGAGCCCGCTTTGGGCGGGTCAGACCGGGAGGTCGGCCAAGCCCATCGCGGCCAGCAGCGTCCGGAACTTCGCCGTCGTCTCGTCCAGCTCCGACTGCGGATCCGAAGCCGCCACGATCCCCCCGCCCGCGTACAACCGCATCGACGTCGAGGCGATCTCCGCGCACCGGATCGCCACCGCCCACTCGCCGTCACCCGCCGCGTCCACCCAGCCGACCGCGCCCGCGTAGTAGTCGCGGTCGAACGGCTCCAGCTCCTGGACCAGCTCGCGCGCACCCTCCGTCGAGGTGCCGCAGATCGCCGGGGTCGGGTGGAGGGCCGCCGCGAGGTCCAGGGCCGTGATGTCCGGGTCCGCCAGCTCGCCCGTGATCGGGGTGCGCAGGTGCCAGATCGCCGGGGTCGTGACCAGCTCCGGGCCGGCCGGGACGTCCAGAGTGCGGCAGAACGGCCGCAGCGCCTCGACCAGGTAGTCGATCACCACGGCGTGCTCGAGCTGGTCCTTGCGGGAGTTCCGCAGCGCCTCGCCGTTCGCGCGGTCGACGACCGGGTCGGCCGAACGCGGCATCGAGCCGGCGTGCGGCGAGGAGAAGACCGTCCGCCCGGTGCGGCGCAGCAGCAGCTCGGGGGTCGCCCCGACGAGCGACCGGCCGCCCGGCAGCTCGGCCGCGTACGTGAAGTGCCGGGGATTGCCGACGGCCAGGTTCCGCACGATGCTCTCGGCCGGCACCGGCGCGGCGAACTCGAGGTCCAGGGCACGCGCCAAGACGGCTTTGCGCAGGTCACGCGCGTCCAACGCGGCCACCGCGGCACGCACCGCCGACATGTGCAGCGCCGGCGACGGCACCGCACGCACCCGCACGGGCGTCGGCAGCGTCTCGCGCGGCAGGGAAGGCGCTCCCGACGAGCGGTGCACGGTCCGCGGCACGACGAGGTGACCTGGCACCTTCGTGTCGGGTCCGGTGTCGAACGGCAGGACGCCGACGGCCAGCGGGGCGCCCGTCTCGGCCAGGACGCCGGGGATCGCCGAGGCGAGCCGCCGGGGGTCCGTCTCGGTCACCGTCCGGATCGTGCCCTGCGCGAGGAGGGCGCGCGAAGCCGTCGTGAAGAGGAAGTCGCCACGCTGGTAGCGGGCGGCGAGGTCAGCCGGGGTCGCCGGATCAGGAGAACTCACAAGACCCAGCGTCCCAGGCGACGGGAGATCCGCGGGGGAAGTGTCGCCAGCGACACTCCCCCCGCGGTCAGCTCCTGGTGACGGGCCTACTTGAGCGCGTCGATGAGCGCCTCGCGCTGACGCTCGCCCAGGCCGGCCGCACGCCGGTCCGGGTCGATGCCGGCCTGCTCGAGCAGGGCGGCGACCTTCACCGCGCCGAGGCCGGGGACGGCCTTCAGCAGCTGGGTGACCTTCGTCTTCCCGATGGTCTTGTTCTCCTTGGCCTGCTTGAGCACCTTTTCGATGCTCTCCTTGCCGGACTTGATCGACGCGAGCAGCTCCGAACGCGCCTTGCGAGCCTCGGCGGCCTTGGCCAGGGCCTCGGCGCGCTGCTCCGGAGTCAACGTAGGCAGAGCCAACGTAGTGTCCTTTCCTCTCAGGTCTCCGCTTTCGCGGCCGACAGCTTTTGTGAGTGCTTGCTCCTGCAAGCGCTGCTCAGCCGTCTCTTGCCACGGGCCCAGTAAACGCCACCCGCTTCGTGGCCGTGCAACCGACACGCACTTATTACCCCCGGAGGTGATACCGGGCAACCCGCTCCGGCCTGCGGAAACGCTCCCAAGAAGTGGCCGGCGTGGCCTCTCTCACCCGGAAGTGGAGCCTCCGTTACCCGCTGTTCTCGTGCACATTTCCTTGCACATAAGGAAAAGCCGAAAAATTGATGATCTTGATCATCGTCCGGTCGTCGCCCGATCGCGCTACGACCGTGACCGAACGGAGCCGTTGTTGACCATGCTCGCTTCACCCGATCCGCATTAGAGTCGGCCCAACCCCAGCCCACCGGCGAACGACCCCCGGGAGCGACCATGTTGAGCACCATGCAGGACGGCCAGCTGTCGCTGGCGAACCTGCTCCGCCACGGCACGTCGGTGCACTCGGCGAGCGAAGTCATCACCTGGACCGGTTCAGAAGCCCGCCGCGAGAGCTACGGCGACCTCGGCAGGCACGCCGCCCGGCTCGCGAACGCCCTCCGGGGCCTCGGCGTGACAGGCGACCAGCGCGTCGGCACGTTCATGTGGAACAACGCCGAGCACATGGCCGCCTACCTGGCCGTTCCGGCCATGGGCGCCGTGCTGCACACGCTGAACATCCGGCTGTTCCCGGAGCAGCTCGTGTTCGTCGCCAACCACGCCGAGGACCACGTCGTCATCGTCGACGGCACCCTCGTCCCCCTCCTGGCCAAGCAGCTGCCGCAGTTCGAGACGGTCCGGCACGTCATCGTGGCCAACGGCGACGCCGCGTCCCTCGAAGCCCCCGACGGCGTCCAGGTCCACTCCTACGCCGAGCTGCTGGCCGCCCAGCCCGACACCTTCGACTGGCCGGACGTCGACGAGCGCTCGGCCGCCGCGATGTGTTACACCTCGGGCACGACCGGTGACCCCAAGGGCGTCGCCTATTCACACCGGTCGATCTGGCTGCACTCCATGCAGGTCTGCATGAGCGACAGCATGAACCTGGCGCAGAGCGACAAGGCCCTGGCCATCGTGCCGATGTTCCACGCGATGGCCTGGGGCCTGCCGTACGCGGCGCTGATGGTCGGCGCGTCGCTGCTGATGCCGGACCGGTTCCTCCAGCCGGCCCCGATTTCGGCGATGCTGGCCGCCGAGAAGCCGACGTTCGCCGGCGCGGTCCCGACCGTCTGGCAGGGCCTGCTCGCCCACCTCGAAGCCCACCCGCAGGACATCTCGCACCTGCGCGAGGTCGTCGTCGGCGGGTCGGCGGTGCCGCCGTCGCTGATGCACGCGTTCGAGGAGCGCCACCACGTCTCGATCCTGCACGCCTGGGGCATGACCGAGACGTCGCCGCTGGGCAGCGTCGCCCGCCCGCCGGCGTCGGCGACCGGCGACGACGTGTGGAAGTACCGCTATACGCAGGGCCGCTTCCCGGCGTCCGTGCGCGCCCGGCTGATCGACGACGACGGCACGGTGCTGCCCTGGGACAACGAGGCCGTCGGCGAGCTCGAGGTCCAGGGCCCGTGGATCGCCGGCTCGTACTACGGCGGTTCCGAGGTCGACCCGGACAAGTTCCACGACGGCTGGCTGCGCACCGGCGACGTCGGCAAGATCAGCGCCGACGGCTACCTGACGCTGACCGACCGCGCCAAGGACGTCATCAAGTCCGGTGGCGAGTGGATCTCCTCGGTCGACCTGGAGAACCAGGTGATGGGCCACCCGGCGGTGGCCGAGGCCGCGGTCGTCGGCATCCCGGACGAGAAGTGGGACGAGCGGCCGCTGGTCGCCGTCGTGCTCAAGGAGGGCCAGAGCGTCACGCCGGAGGAGCTGCGCGACTACCTGAGCGACAAGGTCGCGAAGTGGCAGCTGCCGGAGAACTGGACGTTCGTGGACGAAGTTCCCAAGACCAGTGTCGGCAAGTTCGACAAGAAGCGCATCCGCGCGTCCTACTCCGAGGGAAAGCTCGACATCGCCCAGCTCTAACGGGTAAATCTCCGGCGAGTCTGCACGCTTCGAAAGGTCGCCATGGGGGAACCTACCTCCTCCATGGTGACCTTCGGAGCTCGTCGGAGAGGTTCTGGGGATGCAGCGAAACAGGCGGAGTTTCCTCGCGCTCGCGGGGCTGGGCGCGCTGGCGACGGCGTGCGGGTCGAACACCGGGCGGCAGGGTGAGCCGCCGCCTTCCACGGCGTACTCGGCGGGACCGCCGCCGTCGAACGCCCCGAAGGTCCCGCTCCAGCAGTGGTACCACGCGTACGGCGAGGAAGGCGTCCAGGACGCCGTCAAGCGGTACGCCGCGAGCTACCCCGGCGCGGCCGTGACCGTGCAGTGGAACCCGGGCGACTACGACTCGAAGATCGTCACCGCGCTGCAGAACAGCAAGGTGCCCGACGTCTTCGAGGCGCAGGTCAAGATCGACTGGGTGCGGCAGAAGCAGGTTGTCCCGCTCGACGACGTCATCGGGCCGGTTAAGGGCGACTTCAGCCCGGCGGTGCTGGCCGCGCAGACCGTCGAGGGCCGGGTCTACGGCATTCCACAGGCCACCGACACACAGCTCCTGTTCTATCGCAAGAGCCTGCTGCAGGCCGCCGGTGTGCAGCCGCCGCAGACCGTCGACGAGCTCGTCGACGCGGCCGCGAAGCTGACGAAGGACGGCGTCAAGGGCCTCTTCGCGGGCAACGACGGCGGCGTCGGCGTGCTGACCGGCCCGCTGCTGTGGTCGGCGGGGCTCGACTACCTGAAGAACGGCAACCGCGAGGTCGGCTTCGACGACCCGCGCGCGGCCACCGCGCTGGCGAAGCTGCACACGCTGAACGCCAACGGTTCCCTGCTGCTCGGCGCGCCGGCGGACTGGTCGGACCCGGGCGCCTTCATCGACGGGCTGACCGCCATGCAGTGGACCGGGCTGTGGAACGTGCCGAAGATCCGCCAGGCGTTCGACGACGACTTCGGCGTGCTGCCCTTCCCGAAGCTGGACGGCAGCGGCGCGCCGTCGGTGCCGGTCGGCGCGTACGGCGCGATGGTGAACGCCAAGAGCGCGCACGTCGTCGAGGCCAAGGCGTTCGTGAAGTGGCTGTGGATCGACCAGACGCAGGACCAGCTGGAGTTCGCGACGAAGTTCGGCTTCCACGTGCCGGCCCGGCAGAGCCTGATCGGCCGCGCCGACAGCCTCAAGTCCGGCCCGGCCGCCGACGCGGCCCGGTTCGTCCAGGAGAACAGCCACCTCGTCGGCGGCCCGGTGTGGACCCAGCAGTCGAACACCGCGCTGTCCGACGCGGTCGCGAAGATCGCCAAGGAGGGCGCGGACCCCACGGCGCAGGTCAAGTCCGCGGTCGAGGTGGCGAAGGCCGAGCTGAAGCGCCTCTTCGGATGAAGAAGCGCGATGCGCGCGCGTTCTGGCTGTTCGTCGGACCGTTCCTGCTCGGGCTGGCGGTCTTCGCGTACCTGCCGATCGGCTGGAGCGCGTACCTTTCGTTCTTCGACGCGCGCAACACGGTGACGCCGACCGAATTCGTCGGGCTGGACAACTACGGGCACATGCTCACCGACGAGCCGTTCCTCTCGAGCCTGGGCACGTTCAGCGTGTTCGCGGTGTTCATCGTGCCGCTGACGTTCGTGTTGTCGCTGGCGCTGGCCCTGGGCGTCAACCGCCTGCGGGTCGCGCAGGCGTTCTTCCGGTCGGTGTTCTTCCTGCCGTTCGCGTGTTCGTACGTGGTGGCGTCGCTGATCTGGAAGACGTCGCTGTTCTCCGGTGTCCGGTACGGACTGGCGAACACGGTGCTCGGGTGGTTCGGCGCCGACCCGGTGGCCTGGACCGGGACGGTCGACCCGCCGCTGTACTGGATCGTGCTGGTGACCGCACGGCTGTGGCTGCAGCTGGGATTCTACATGATCCTGTTCATCGCGGCACTGCAACGGATCCCGGCCCAGCTGTACGAAGCGGCCTCGCTCGACGGCGCGAAACCGGGCTGGCAGCTGTTCCGGTACATCACCCTGCCGCAGCTGCGCGCGACGGCGGTGGCGGTGCTGCTGCTCAACCTGATCAACGCGTACCAGGCGTTCGACGAGTTCTACAACATCATGGGCGACGCACGCGGCTACCCGCCGTTCGCCCGGCCGCCGTTGGTGTACCTGTACTACACGTCACTGGGTTCGGGCGGCCAGGACCTCGGCCGGGGCAGCGCCGGCGCGGTGATCCTGGCGCTGATCATCGCACTGGTGACGGTGCTGCAGGGCCGGGTGCTGCGGTTCGGACGTGCTTCGTGAAGGCGTTCCTGCGGTGGGCTTGCCTGGTGGTGGCGGCGGTGTTGTTCCTGCTGCCGTTCTACCTGCTGCTGCGCAACGGGCTGGCGTCGCGAACGGACCTCACCTCTCCACAGTGGACGATCTTCCCGTCCACTGTGCACTGGGAGAACTTTTCGCGGCTGTTCTCGCTTTCCGACGTCCCGTTCGCCCGCAGCCTGCTGAACTCGGTGCTGGTCGCGACCCTGCAGACGACCGGCCTGCTGGTGCTCTGCTCGCTGGCGGGCTACGGCCTGGCGCGGATCCCCTACCGGCATTCCCGGATCGTGTTCTACGCGGTGCTGGCGACGCTGATGATCCCGACGTCGGTGACGTTCGTGCCGAGTTTCGTGGTCGTCTCGTCGCTGGGCTGGCTGTCGGACTTCCGCGGCCTGGTGATCCCCGGGCTGTTCAGCGCGTTCAGCGTCTTCCTGTTCCGGCAGTACTTCCTGGACTTCCCGCGCGAGCTGGAGGAGGCCGGACGGGTGGACGGCCTGTCGCGCTGGGGCGTGTTCTGGCGGATCGTGGTGCCGAACTCGAAGGGCTTCTTCGCGGCGATCGCGGTGATCACCGTGATCGGCAGTTGGAACGCGTTCCTGTGGCCGTTGATCATCGCCCAGTCGCCCGATTCGTGGACGGTCCAGGTGGCTTTGTCGGGCCTGCTGACCGCGCAGAACCCGCAGCTGAACCTACTGTTCCTGGCGGCGGCGGTGTCGATCCTGCCGATCGTGCTGCTGTTCGCGTTCCTGCAGCGGTACCTCGTGCGCGGAGTCGCGGAGTCCGGCCTGAAGGGCTGAATCGCCACCACAGCAAGGCGAACGTCAGCACCAGCGCCCCGCCGTCGGTGATCAGGGAGGGCAGCAGGCCCGGCCAGCCGTACAGGTCCAGCGTGGCCCGCCACACCGGCGGCGGGATCACGAACACGCCCGCCGCCTGGGTCGTGTTCACCGCCAGGACCAGCCAGAACACCCACCGGCGCCCGGTCAGGACGAGCAGCCCGAGCAGGTTCCCCACCAGGTAGACGTCCCCCACCAGGCGCAACCCGGTCAGGAAACCGTCGGACAGCGGCGCGCCCGCCAGGAAAGCCGCGCGCGCCACCAGGCCGGGACCGATCACCACGAAGTTCTGCACCGCCGTGCCGATCGCGAATACCAGCGAACAAATCGCCACCCACCACCGCATCCCCAGCCCCCTCTATCAGTGATAGAGACCAATCTATCACTGATAAAGTCCGCCGGGTGCCGCTCGATCGCCGCCGGATCACCCAAGCCGCCCTCGAACTGCTCGACGAGGCCGGGCTCGCCGAACTGAGCACCCGGCGGCTCGCCGCGCGGCTCGGCGTCAGCTCGCCGACCCTGTACTGGCACGTCAAGGACAAGGCCCAGCTGCTCGACCTGCTCGCCGAGGCCATCTGCGAAGACACGTTCGACATCGACGAGACGGCGGACTGGCGCGGGCAGCTCGAACAGGGACTGCACCAGTTCCGCGCGTTGCTGCTCAAGCACCGCGACGCCGCAACCCTGCTCCGCGAGCGCCTGCCCGGGCCGAACCGCCTGGCGCACATCGAGACGACGTGCCGGATCCTGCTCGACGCGGGCTTTACCCCCGAGGACACCGCGGGCATCGCCCGGCTGCTCACCGCGCACGTGCTCGCCTCCGCCGAGACGCCCGCACGGACCGATCCCGAGTTCCGGAACCGGCTGGCCGGCTTCCCCACCGTCGCGGCGCTCGGCCCGGCGTTCGCGCGCACCACCGCGGACGAGCTGTTCGCCCTCGGCACCGAAGTGATCCTCGACGGCCTCGCCGCCCGGCGGAAATGACCACGACCTTCGGCGGTACACCCCCCTCGATGCCCGTGACAGGCTAGCTCGAAATGTCACGTTCACCGGCCGGTCACCGACGTCCGGCACGGTGCTGGGCAACCGAGAAGACTGGGGAGCGAACCCATGGCCGAACTCACCCGGCGCACCTTCGCCACCGCGGGCGCCGCCGGTGTCGGGCTCCTGCTCTGCACGCCCACCGCCAACGCCCTCGACCGCGCCCTGCGACTGACGAGCGCCCGCTCGGTCACCACCGCCGGGACCACGCTCGAGCAGGTCGCCACGGGTGGCGCCACCAGCACCTACTCGCGCCTGTCCGCGGGTCCCGGCTGGCCGCTGGTCGTGCGGAGCGATCTCGCGACGCCGAAGAGCGGCCGCGACGACCGGCGCCGGGCGCTGTCCGCCTTCGTCCAGTTCACCGACCTGCACATCACCGACGCGGAGAGCCCCGCCCGCTTCGAGTACCTGCACCCCTACATCGGCTCCGCGCACCGGCCGCAGGAGGCGCTCGGCACCGTCGCGACCAGTGCCCTCGTCGAGCGCGTCAACAGCGTGCGGCAGGGCCCGTTCACCGGGCGGCCGTTCGACCTCATGGTCACCACCGGCGACAACACCGACAACCACGAGCTGATCGAGCTCGAGTGGTTCCTCAAGGTCCTCAACGGCGGCACCGTCACCCCGAACTCCGGCGACGCGAACGCCTACGAAGGCGTCCAGGCCTCGGGCAACGACGAGTACTGGAACCCCTCGATCCCCGGCGTGGGCGACAAGTACTCGGCGAAGGGTTTCCCGCAGCTGCCGGGCCTGCTCGAAGCGGGCATGAAGGCCTTCACCGCGCCCGGTCTCGACGTCCCGTGGTTCTGCACCTTCGGCAACCACGACGACAGCATCGTCGGCTCGCTGCCGGCGAACATCCCGGGCATCGACGCCTGGTACACCGGGAAGTACAAGGTGATCGGCAAGGACGAGACCACCTCGAAGAAGCTCGCCGACGCGATCAAGAGCGGCTCCGGCGTCCCGGTCGCGGAGCTGTTCGGCGGCAGCGGCACCATCCGCGAGGTGACGCCGGACGCGCGGCGCCGCCCGTTCAGCACCGGCGAGTTCGTCCGCGCCCACCTCGACGCGGCCAACACCGGCCCCGGCCCGGTCGGCCACGGCTTCACCAGCGCCAACGCCGAAGGCCAGAACGTCTACTACACGTTCCGGATCGCGCCCGGCATCACCGGGATCAGCCTCGACACGACCACCGACGCGGGGTTCGCCGATGGCTCGATCGGGCTCGCGCAGTACTCCTGGGTCGAGTCGACGCTCAAGCGCGGCAGTTCGACGTACTACGACTTCTTCGGCCGCAAGATCACCCACGCCGTCACCGACGAGCTGTTCCTGCTTTTCAGCCACCACACGAGCGGCTCGATGGGCAACCTGCTGCCGGACTCGCGCCACCTGCTCGACCCGCGGCTGGACGGCACCGCGTTCGTCGCGCTGCTCAACCGGTTCCCGAACGTGCTGGCCTGGGTCAACGGGCACACGCACCTCAACAAGATCACCCCGCGCGCGGGGAACACGCCGCAGCAGGGCTTCTGGGAGATCAACACGGCGTCGCACGTCGACTTCCCGCAGCACGCGCGGATCGTCGAGGTCGCCGACAACGCCGACGGCACGTTGTCGCTGTTCACGACGCTGATCGAGGCCGAAGCGCCGTACGCCGTGGACTACGACGCCCGGACGCCGCAAGCGCTTGCGTCGCTGTACCGCGAGCTGTCCTACAACGACATCCACGTCGACCTCGGCCGGGTCGGCGCGGCCGCGGACCACAACACGGAGCTGCTCCTGGTGAACCCGCTGTCCTGAGCCTGCCGCGGCTCTCGTGAGTGAGAAACAGTGTTCTAAGAGGCTGTTCCTGAACTGACCTCGGGTGGGCGTGTTGCCGCTGGCAGCAGAGGAACTCCTGGTAGATCGAGCGGTGCTGAAGCGCCGTTCTACCAGGAGTTCCGTTGTTATCGTGCCCTATCGCATCCGATGCTGCCCGCCCGGAGGGGCCGTGCTGCCGGTTGGCGCCGTTCCACCAGCACGCCGGCACCCGTCGTCATCGTCGGTATCCCTCCGACACCACCGACGCGCAGTGGACGATCATCGATCCGCTGCTCCCGGACCCGGCCTGGCTGACCGGCAGCGGCGGCCGCCCGGAGCGCCACTGCCGCCGCAGCATCGTCGACGCCATCTTTTACGTGGTGGACAACGGCATCAAGTGGCGGGCCCTGCCCGCGGACTTCCCGCCCTGGTCCACCGTCTACAACCACTTCCTCGCCTGGGAGAAAGCCGCCATCACCCAGGACGTACTCGACATCCTGCGCGACCGGGTCCGCATCGCCGAAGGCCGCCGCGCCGAACCCACCGCCGCCATCATCGACTCGGCCACAGTCAAAGCAGCCGAGACCGTCGGGCGCGCAAGCCGCGGCTACGACGGCGGTAAGAAGATCAACGGCCGGAAACGCCACATCGCCGTCGACACCCTCGGGCTGCTGCTGGGCGTGCTGGTCACCGCCGCCTCCGTCCAGGACCGCGTCGCCGCCCGCCCATTGCTGCACTGGCTCAAAACCACCAGCGGCCGCATCCAGCTCGTCTGGGCCGACGGCGGCTACCTGGGCACCCTGCTGGGCTGGGCCACCCACGTCCTGCACATCACCATCGAGATCGTCAAACGCAACGACGACACCACCGGCTTCGTCGTCCTACCCCGCCGGTGGGTCGTCGAGCGCACCCTCGCCTGGATCGTCCGCCACCGCCGCTGCGCACGCGACTACGAACGCCTACCCCAACACCACGAAGCCATGGTCCGCTGGAGCATCATCCGCATCACCAGCCGCCGCCTCACCCAACACACCTAAGCTCAGGAACAGCCTCTAACACTGTTTCTCACTCACGACCCGCGGGAGGTGCGGCACAGTGATGGCATGACCGATCTTGAGGGCACGCAGCTCTTCCACCGCTCCATGCCGTTTTCGGAACGCCTCGGCGTGGAGGTGCTGGAGCACGGGCGCGAGCTCGTCCGCAGCCGGCTGAAGTGGGACGAGAGCCTCTGCACGCTCGGCGGCGCGCTGCACGGGGGCGCGCTGATGGCGCTGGCCGACTCGACCGGCGCAGTGTGCGCGTTCCTCAACCTGTCCGAGGGCGGCCAGGGCACGACGACCGTCGAGTCGAAGACGAACTTCCTGCGTGCGGTGCGTTCGGGCTACGCCGTTGCGTCGTCCAGACCACTGCACGCGGGCCGCAAGTTCGTCGTGGTGGAAACCGAAATCCACGACGACGACGGCAAGCTGGTCGCGAAAGTGACACAGACCCAGGCGGTTCTGTAGGTACCTGTTTACATACCCGGCCGGACCGGCGAAAATCTCTGGCTACTGGGTGGGTCGAGCAGGGAGCCGCGATGCGCGTACGCAAGTTGTTCACCTTATTGTCAGTGGTCGTGTTGTCCGCGGTAACCGCACAAGCCGCCGAGGCCGGCCCCGTCCGGCCCCGCGACGACGAGGCGATCGACTACCACGAGTGGACCGGCGGCCGCTTCCACGAAGGCCACTTCGCCGGGGTGGCGCTGAACCGCGACGGCCTGCGCCTCACCCACCCGATCGGGACGGTCGAGCACACCGAGCCGGAACTGGGCACGACGAGGACCTACGAATACGGCCAGTGGACGTCGCCGGTGTACCGGCAGGGCTTCGGCGCGACGCAGCTGGTGGCGTCGTGGAACGCGAAGACGCCCGCGAAGACCTGGCTGCAGGTCGAGGCGCAGGGCCGGACGTCGGCCGGCGCCGAAACGGCGTGGTACGTGATGGGCCGCTGGGCCAGCGGCGACGCCGACATCCTGCGCACCAGCGTCGACGTCCAGGACGACGCGAACGCCATGGTCGACGTCGACACGCTGGTCACGAAGGCGGGCGTGACGCTGAAGGCGTACCAGCTGCGGGTGAGCCTCTACCGCGAAGCCGGCTCGGGCGCGACACCGTCGGTGAGCTTGCTGGGCGCGATTACTTCGGCCGTCCCGGACCGCTTCGAGGTCCAGCCGACGAAGCCGGGGCGTGCCACCGGGATCGAGCTGAAGGTGCCCGCGTACGCGCAGAACCTCCACAAGGGACAGTTCCCCCAGTACGGCGGGGGCGGCGAAGCCTGGTGCAGCCCGACGTCGACCGAGATGGTGGCCGAGTACTGGGGCAAGAAGCCGTCGGCGGCGGAGATGTCCTGGATCCCGGCGGACTACGTCGACCCCCAGGTGGCCTTCGCGGCGCGCTACACCTACGACCACGCCTACGACGGCACCGGCAACTGGCCGTTCAACACCGCGTACGCGGCTTCGCGCGGGCTGCGCGGCCACATCACGCGGCTGCACTCGCTGAACGAGCTGGAGAACTACATCGCCCGCGGCATCCCGGTGATCACATCGCAGTCGTTCCTGTCCTCGGAGCTCGACGGCGCCGGCTACGGCACGTCGGGGCACATCATGGTCGTCATCGGCTTCACCAAGGACGGCGACGTGATCGCGAACGACCCGGCGTCGAGCAGCAACGACCGGGTCCGCAACGTGTACAAGCGGGACCAGTTCGAGAAGATCTGGCAGCGGACGAAGCGCTACCGCGCGGACGGCACGGTGGCGAGCGGCCCAGGCGGCATCGCGTACATCATCACGCCGGCCTGACCGGTTCGGCGGGGCGCCGCGGCGGCGCCCCGCCGGGCTCACCACGTCTTGCCGGCCTGCTCCCGGATCGCGCGGTTGACGCGGTTGAAGAAGCCGGTGAGCGCGATGTGCGTGACGATCGCGGACAACTGCTTCTCGTCGAAGTGCTCGGCCGCGGCCGCCCAGATCTCGTCGGTCACGCCGGGCTGGCCGTCCTGGATCCGCGTGGCGGCTTCGGTCAGCTCGAGCGCCGCCCGCTCCGGCTCGGTGAAGAACGGCGTCTCGCGCCAGGCGACGACGCTGTGCAGCCGGTCATCGGTCTCGCCCTGGCGCTTGGCGTTCTGGACACCCGCGTAGGTGCAGGGCGCGCAGCCGTTGATCTGGCTGGCCCGCAGGTGGACCAGCTCGAGCAGCAGCGGGTCGACGCCCGCGGCGTGCACCGCTTTGTAGAGCTGCTGGACCGCGCCGGTCACGTCGGGGTCGCTCTGCGTCTTCAGCCGTGGTTCCATCGGTTCCTCCATCGGTTACCTGTGCCCCTCCGGGCCCGTCATGTCCACGACGGAGCAGAAGCGAGGAAGGTAACGACCATGACCGACAGGTTGGCGTCGACGTTCGAAGCGCAGCGCGACCGGCTGCGCGCGGTGGCCCACCGGATCCTGGGTTCCCACGCCGACGCCGAGGACGTGGTCCAGGAGGCGTGGCTGCGCCTCTCCCGCCAGGACGCGGCGACGATCGACAACCTCGAAGGCTGGCTGACGACGGTGGTCGGCCGGATCAGCCTGGACGTGCTGCGGTCGCGCCGAGCGCGTCCCGAGGGGGCGTACGAGGAGATCGTGGTGGAGGCCGACGACGACCCCTCGGCGGACGCGGAGCTGGCGGATTCGGTGGGCCTGGCGCTGCTGGTCGTGCTGGAGACGCTGGGCCCGAGCGAGCGGCTGGCGTTCGTGCTGCACGACCTGTTCGCGGTCCCGTTCGAAGAGATCGGCCGCATCCTGGGCAAGTCGACGGCGGCGGCCAAGATGCTGGCGAGCCGGGCCCGCCGCAAGGTCCGGACACCCGCACCGCCGACCGGACCTTCCCAGCGAGAGGTGGTCCAGGCCTTCCTGACGGCGGCCCGCGACGGCGACTTCGAGGAGCTGCTGCGGGTGCTCGACCCGGACGTCCGCTTGACGATCGACACGCCGGACGGAGTGGTGGTGGTCCTGGGCGCCACGAACGTGGCGGCGGGCGCCCGCTTCGGAGCGGCCAACGACGGCCGCCGCGTCCTGGTGGGCGGCCTGCCCGGTGTGGTGGCGTGGCGCGCGGACGGGACGCCGTTGTCGGTGGTGGCGTTCACCGTGGTCGACGACCGGATCGTGAGCATCGCGGCGGTGGCGGACCCGGTGAAGCTCGCGTCCATGGCCCTGCCGGAGCCGCCCGGAACCGTCGGTGGTGCCCGGTAAGCTGGAAACCGGGGGCCGGAGGCCAGCCCGCGGGCGATCGCAGCAGGCCCGGAAGGACGAGCCGCCACGATCACGAGGCCAGGTAGAACTCGCAAGCCCGCGCCAACACGGCCCCGACCGGCCGTGAGCCACCACCCCCGCACCCGCCCTCCTGCACACCGTCGCCCCGGCCACCGACCTCAATGCCCAAGACCCCGCCACCTGAACGACCACAGTTGCGTATAGCGCAACACGTTGCGCACAACGTCACTCATGCGGATGTCGCCATCTCCGCATGATCCGTGATTAGCTGCGGTCGACCAGCAGCGCAGCCGGAAGGTGGTTCGAATGCCGTACGAGGTCCAGGGGGTCGTTTCGCGGGCGAAGGGCGAGCCCGTCTCGCTGGAGACCGTCCTCGTGCCCGATCCCGGTCCCGGCGAAGCCGTCGTGAACGTCCAGGCCTGCGGGGTCTGCCACACCGACCTGCACTACCGCGAGGGCGGCATCAACGACGAGTTCCCGTTCCTGCTCGGCCACGAGGCCGCCGGGGTCGTCGAGGCCGTCGGCGAAGGCGTCACCGATCTCGAGCCGGGCGACTACGTCATCCTCAACTGGCGCGCGGTCTGCGGCACCTGCCGGGCCTGCAAGCGCGGCAAGCCGTGGTACTGCTTCTCCACCTTCAACGCCGCCCAGCCGATGACCCTCCAAGACGGCACGAAGCTCTCGCCCGCCCTCGGCATCGGCGCCTTCCTCGAGAAAACCCTTGTCCACAGCGGACAGTGCACGAAGGTCGACCGCGCCGCCGAGCCCGCGGTCGCCGGGCTGCTCGGGTGCGGGGTCATGGCCGGGCTCGGCGCGGCCATCAACACCGGCGCCGTCACGCGCGGCGACTCGGTCGCCGTCATCGGCTGCGGTGGCGTCGGCGACGCCGCCATCGCCGGTGCGAAACTCGCCGGGGCCACCACGATCGTCGCGGTCGACATGGACGACCGGAAGCTCACCTGGGCGAAGGACTTCGGCGCGACGCACACCGTCAACAGCAAGGGCCTCAGCGAAGCGCAGGTCATCGAAGCCCTGCAGGACGCCACCAGCAGGTTCGGCCCCGACGTCGTCATCGACGCCGTCGGCCGCCCCGAAACCTGGCGGCAGGCGTTCTACGGCCGTGACCTGGCCGGCACGGTCGTGCTGGTCGGCGTCCCGACGCCGGAAATGCGGCTGAACGATCTGCCGCTGATCGACTTCTTCTCGCGTGGCGGCTCGCTCAAGTCGTCCTGGTACGGCGACTGCCTGCCCAGCCGGGACTTCCCGATGCTCGTCGACCTCTACCTGCAGGGCCGGCTCCCACTCGACAAGTTCGTCACCGAGCGGATCGGCGTCGACGGCGTCGAGCAGGCCTTCGAGCGCATGCACCACGGCGACGTCCTGCGCAGCGTGGTGACGTTCTGACGCTCTTCACCGACGACGAGTACCCGGCCGAGCCCTACCCGGGCACCCGGCCGGGCCACTCGTTCGTGCACGTCGACGGCGTCGGGCACCCGCTCGACACCGCCCCCGACGGCTGGCGCGACCGGATGGCCGTGCTCGCCTACGGCTCGAACGCCAACCCGTCGAAGATCACCTGGCTGCGTGTCCGGCTCGGGCTCGAAGGCCCGGTCGTCGTGGCGCACGCGCGCTGCGCGGGACTCGCCGCCGTCTGGGCGGCCGGCTTCCGCGTGGTCGACGACCAGCGCCCGGCCACCCTCACCGCGCTCGACGGCGTCGAGGAGCACGCCATCTGGTTCGTGACGCCGGACCAGCTCGCGGTCCTGGACCGCTGCGAAGGCCGCGGCACGCGCTACCACCTGGCCCGGCTGACCGACCCCGACATCACCCTCGAAGACGGCACGTGCCTGACCGACGTCCACACGTACGTCGGCGCCGCGCCGATCCGCTACCCCCTGCTGGTCGACGGCGCGCCGGTGCGCACGGCCGACGTCCCGCAGGCCGAAGCGGCGCTGCTCGACGGCGTCGCGGCCGACGGGCACGGCGTGCCCTGTGAAGTCGTCACACCAGCTTTCCCGGGTTGAGGATCCCGGTCGGATCCACAGTGGACTTCGCGGCCCGCAGCACCTCGACGCCGAGCGAGCCGATTTCCGCGCTCAGGTAGGGCGCGTGGTCGACGCCGACGGCGTGGTGGTGCGAGATCGTGCCCAGCCCGGCGATCGCCTCGCAGGCCGCCGCCTTCGCACGCTGCCACTGGCCGACCGGGTCGGTTTCGTCGCGGGCCGTCAGCACCGTGAAGTACAGCGACGCGCCTGTTTCGTACGCGTGCGAAATGTGGCACATGACGATCGACCGGCCCAGCGAGGCCGTCAGCGCGGCGCGGACGTCGTCGCGCAGCTCGTCCACATTGGACCAGTAGGCGGCTGTCTCGAGCGTCTCGACGCAGACGCCCATGTCCAGCAACGTGTCGCGCTGCCGCGGACCGGCGAACCGGCCGTGCCGCCACGATTCACCGAGCGCCTTGCCGACGCGCACGGCACCGGAGGCCTTCAGCCGACGAGCCGTCTCACGGCGGCGCAGCGCCACGTCGTGCGCGGTGCCTTCCCAGCCCACGATAAGGAAACACGGCCGCCGCACGCCCCGCGCGGCGAGGTAGCGGCGCAGCGCCGCCGTCTTCAGGCCCGCGTTCAGCGCGAGGGACACCTCGGTCTCGTCCACATCGGACAGCCGGGTGACGTCGGCGAGCGCGTGGTGCTGCGCGAGGTCCCGCACCGCTTCGGCGCCGGCAGCCCAGCCGGGCAGCGCGTAGCCCTCGTACCGCCGGACCGGCGGCGCCGGACGCACCCGCAGCGCGACCTCGGTGATCACGCCGAGCGTGCCCTCGCTGCCGATCGCGAGCTGGCGCAGGTCCGGCCCCGCCGCGGACGCCGGGGCGACGCCGAGCTTCCACGGGCCGCGCGGGGTGGCCAGCCGGACGCCGGTCACCATGTCTTCGAACCGCCCGTACCCCGACGACGCCTGGCCGGCCGAGCGCGTTGCCGCGAAGCCGCCGATCGTGGCGCGCTCGAACGACTGCGGGACGTGCCCGAGCGTCAGGCCGTGCCCGGCGAGCAGCCGCTCGGCTTCGGGCCCGCGGACGCCGGCCTGCAGCACGGCGATGCGCGACTCGGCGTCCACCGACACCAGCGCGTCGAGCCGGACGAGGTCCAGCGCGATCACCGACGTCTTCTCCCCGCGCAGCGCCGCGACGCCGCCGACCACCGACGTCCCGCCACCGAAGGGCACGACTCCGACGTCGTGCTGGACGCAGGCGTCGAGGACCGCCTGGACCTCGTCGGGGTCCGCGGGCAGCACGACGGCGTCGGGCACCGGGAAGTCCGCCGAGGGCGAACGGCGCCGGAGGAGGTCGAGGTAGGACAGCCCGGTGGCCCGCGCCAGCCGCGCCGGGTCGTCGACCAGCACGTTCTCCGCGCCGACCACTTTCGCAAGCGCTTCCTCGGCCGGTTTCGCCAGCTTCGGTGACGGTATTTTTACCGGCATTTCGTCCGCGGGAGCGCCACCGGGGACCACGGGGCCGATACGCTGGTCGAGCCACCTCGCCGCGCGTGCGGGCAGCGGGGCGGCGCCGGCGGCTTCCTCGGTCCAGGACCGGCGGAGGCGGTGGTCAATGAGAGCGTTCACGACTACAGTGTGACACATGGACGTAAAACGTCACACCATGCAGGCGGCGGGTTCCTCCGCGCTCGCGGACACCCGCAACCGCCAGACGGCGACGCGAGTGGCCGATGACGTGCTGCTCGACGCCGCGCGCTCGTGCGTGCTGGCCGTCGGTGTGCGCCGCACCACACTCGCCGAAATCGCCCGCACCGCGCGCGTCAGCCGGATGACGGTCTACCGCCGTTTCCCCGACGTCCGCAGCGTGCTCTCCGCGCTGATGACCCGCGAGTTCAGCGGGTTGCTGCGCACCGCGAGCGAAGGCGGCGCCGACGCCGCGCACAGCCGCGACCGGCTCGTGCTCATCGCGGCGGCCGGCGTCCGGGCGCTGTCGACCGACCCGCTGTTCCGCACCCTGCTCGACGTCGACCCCGAGCTGGTCCTCCCGTACATCGTGGAGCGGCTGGGCGCGACGCAGAAGTTCGCCGAGCAGGCGCTGCACGGGCTCCTCGAAGCCGGCCACCAGGACGGCTCGATCCGGCGGGCGCCGGTCGCGGTGCAGTCGCGGTCAGTGCTGCTGGTGGTCCAGTCCTTCGCGTTCTCGCTGCGCCCGGCGACCGCGGACGTCGACGAGGCGGCCCTGATGGCGGAGTTCACCCACGTGCTCGACGCGGCTTTGCGGCCATGACGCCCGGCTCGCTCAACGCGCGGCGCCGCGAACGCGAGCTCGCGGAGCTGGCGTCGGGCGAGCGCGTGGACATCGTCGTGGTCGGCGGCGGCGTCACCGGCACGGGTATCGCACTGGACGCGGCTTCGCGAGGCCTGTCGGTGGCGCTCGTCGAGGCGCACGACCTGGCGTTCGGGACGTCGCGCTGGTCGTCGAAGCTGGTCCACGGCGGCCTGCGCTACCTGGCGCACGGGGAATTCGGCTTGGCGCACGAGAGCGCGGTGGAGCGCGGGATCATGATGACCCGCACGGCCCCGCACCTGACGCGGGCGATGCCGCAGCTGTTCCCGTTGTACCCCAGCACTTCCCGCGTCCAGGAGAAGGTGGTCGCGGCCGGTTTGCGCGCCGGGGACGCCCTGCGCCGGGCGGCGCGCACACCGTCGTCGGTGCTGCCGGGGCCGCGCTCGGTTCCCGCTTTGGAGGCCCTGGCGCTGGCACCCGGTCTTTCCGCTCACGGTCTGCGCGGCGCTTTGCTGGCCTACGACGGCGCTCTGGTCGACGACGCGCGCCTGGTGGTGACCCTCGCACGCACGGCGGCATCGTTCGGCGCCCGAATCCTCACGCGGCTGTCGGCTTCGTCGATTTCGGCGGACCGGGTCCAGGTGCGCGACGGCATTTCCGGTTCCACAGTGGACATCCACGCGCGGCAGGTGATCAACGCGACCGGGGTGTGGGCGGGAACGCTGACGGGCGCGGTCCGGCTGCGGCCGTCACTGGGTTCCCACCTGGTGCTGGCGCCGGGGACGGTGCCGATGGGGACGACGTCGGTGAACATCGGCGTGCCCGGCGAGACGAACCGGTTCGTCTTCCTGCTCCCCCAGCCGGACGGCCGCGTTTACTTGGGACTGACGGACGAGCCGGTATCGGGTCCCATTCCCGCCGTACCAGTGGTTCCGGAATCCGATGTGGACTTCTTGCTGTCGCTGGCTTCGTCGGTGCTCGCCCGGCCGCTGACCCGGGCCGACGTGGCCGGGTCGTACGCGGGGCTGCGGCCGCTGGTCGAGGGAACCGGCGGCCGGTCGGCGGACCTGTCCCGCAAGCACGCGGTGCTGGCGGGATCCGACGGACTGTTGACGGTGGTCGGAGGCAAGCTGACCACGTACCGGCGGATGGCCGAGGACGCGGTCGACGCGGCGGTCCGCTTGGCGGGCCTGACGGCTTCCCCGTGCCGCACGGCGAAGTTGCCTTTGCTGGGCGCGGCTGCCCGATCTCATTTGTCACTTGTGGACGCATCGCCGCGACTGGTGGCCCGGTACGGCACGGAGGCGCCCCGGGTGGCGGCGCTGGGCGAGCTGGACAAGGAGTTCGCGGCCCCGGTCGGACCGGGAACCGAGATCACGGCGGCCGAGGTGGTGTGGGCGGTCCGGAACGAGGGCGCACTGGACGTGGAGGACGTACTGGAGCGCCGCACGCGGCTGTCATTGATCCCGGCGGACGCAGAAGCCGCACGGGAGCGGGTGGCGGAGCTCGTCGACAAGTCGTTGGCGGGCTTGGCCTGAGTCCTGCAGCCGCGACGGCCGACGCTCCGCCTTTTCAGGTGCCTCACCGGCGCGAACGGGACGTTGACGCCCGAACCTGCACCCCACCCAGACCCCTCCCTGCACCCCGATACGAAGCCACAACACGGCCGGCAGTGCCGGGTCAAGGCACGCTTTCCCGCCTTGACGCGGTACTGCCGGCCGTAGTCACAATCGCGGCTTCGGGGTGGTGGACACCAACCCCCTCCCCCGCCCTCCCAAGGGGGGCGTCCCCAAGTCCAGCCTATCGCCCCCCACCCACAAAACACCCAAAAAGCACACCCGGCACCTCACCTGTCCACACCCCACCGCACTTGTGCACAACAGACTTGGTGTTCTCTTGGGTTGACGACTCGTTGGGTTTTTGCAACAGTACGTCCATGAGTCCGGTCAGACGCGGCAAAGAGCTGCCGATCTACAACCGGCTTCCCGTGCTTCGGGCCGAGCGCGGGATGACCAGGGCCGCGCTCGCCAGTGCCGTCGAAGTCAATCCGCAGACCATCGGCGCGCTCGAGCGGGGTGACCACTACCCGAGCCTGGATCTGGCGTTCCGGATCTGCGCGGTGTTCGACCTGCCCGTCGAGGCGGTCTTCAGCCGCGAGCCGTTCACGCCGCTTTCCACCCAGGTCTACCGCGAGGGGGGAGCATGACCGAGCAACCGGGCCGTCTCGCGGCCTACTGGGAACGCCAGCTCGACAAGCTGGAAGAAGCCGAACGGAAGCGGTCGCGGAAACTGCCGGGCTGGCGCACGCGGAAGCACCGGCGGGCACTGGTCGTCGTGCTGGTCGCGGCCGATCTCGCCCTCGTCGCGGGGGCCACCCAGTTCAAAGCCGACCCGGGCTGGATCTTCCCGGCCTTCTGGCTCACCGGCCTGTTCGCCGGCGGGTTCGCGTTCATCACGCTGCGCGTCCTGACCGGCCGGATGAGCGGCAGCTTTTCGCGCCTGCTGGACGAACGCGAGCGCGAGTGGCGCCACCGCGTCACCTACATCGGCTACCAGGCGCTCAGCTACCTGATGCTGATCGCGATGTTCTACGGCCGGATCGTCGCCGACACCGCGGCCGGCGGCGCGATGATGCTGTCCGCGCTGCTGGTCACCGGCACCACCATCCCGGCCATCGTGCTGGGCTGGTCGCTGCCGGACGACGATCCCGAAGATTTCGAGGAGGGGATGGGGAATGCCTGAGGGGACACTGGAGATCGACCGGATCTCGAAGCGCTACGGCGCCAAGGTCGCGCTGGACGGCGTCTCGTTCGACGTCCGCGCCGGCGAGCTGTTCGGCTTCGTCGGCAGCAACGGCGCCGGCAAGACCACCACCATGCGGATCGCGCTGGGCGTGCTGGCCGCCGACGGCGGCGAGGTGCGCTTCGACGGCAACCCGGTCACGCACGAGACGCGCACGCACATCGGCTACATGCCGGAAGAACGCGGGCTGTACCCGAAGATGAAGGTGCTCGACCAGCTCGTCTACCTGGCCGAGCTGCACGGACTGAGCGCGAACGAAGCCCACCGCAACGCCGAAACCTGGATCACCCGGCTCGGGCTGGCCGAGCGCCGCAAGGACGAGGTGCAGAAGCTGTCCCTCGGCAACCAGCAGCGCGTCCAGCTCGCCGCCGCGCTGGTGCACGACCCGGCCGTGCTGGTGCTCGACGAGCCGTTCTCCGGCCTCGACCCGCTCGCCGTCGACGTGATGAGCGGCGTCCTGCGGGAGAAGGCCGCCGCGGGGGTGCCGGTCGTGTTCTCCAGCCACCAGCTCGACCTCGTCGAGCGGCTGTGCGACCGGGTCGGGATCATCCGCGGTGGCCGCATGGTCGCCGTCGGCACCGTGGACGAGCTGACCGCAGGCGCGCGCAGCAAGCTCGTCGTGACCGCGCCGTCCACGAACAACGGCTGGGCCGCGGGCCTGCCCGGCGTGCGGGTGCTGGAGCAGCACGGCCCCACTACCGTGCTCGACCTCGAACCGGGCGCGGACGACCAGGCCGTGCTCGCCGCCGCGCTGGCGACCGGGCCGGTCACCGAGTTCAGCCGCCGTCGCCGTTCGCTCACCGAGCTGTTCCGCGACGCCGTGTCCGAGAAGGGGGAACCGCGATGAGGACGCTGAGTGGCCGCCGCGCTGTTTGGCTGGTGATGAAGCGCGAGCTGAACACGCGGCTGCGCACGCGGTCGTTCGTGGTCGGCACCGGCGTGCTGCTGGTGCTGCTGCTGGGGTACGTCTTCTTCCAGACGTCGCTGGCCAGTTCGTCGGACAAGAACACGGTCGGGCTGACCGGCCAGGCGATCGGGATCGCCCGTCAGCTGCAGACCGAAGCGGCGCTGTCCGGCCGCGAGATCAGCACGGTCGTCGTCACCGACCCGGCGGAAGGCCGGCAGAAGGTCGAAGACGGCGACCTCGACGCGCTCGTCTCCGGCAGCGCGGCGCAGCTGACCGCCACCTACAAGTCCTCTTTGGACGACCAGCTGCGCCGGGTGCTCGACCAGGTCGCCCAGCAGCAGGTGCTCGACGGCGTGCTGTCGTCCGCGCAGCTCGAGCCGGCCGAAGTGATGGCCCGGGTCGACGCCACCCACGTCCGGGACGACGCCCTTTCGCCGCAGCCGGCGGACCAGACGCAGCGGCTGGTCGTCGGGCTGGTCGTGGCGTTCCTGCTGTACATGAGCATCATCACCTACGGGATGATGGTCGCCCAAGGCGTGGTCGAGGAGAAATCGAGCCGGGTCGTGGAGATCCTGCTCGCCAGCGTGCGGCCGTGGCAGCTGCTGCTGGGCAAGGTGATCGGGCTCGGCCTGGTCGGCCTGACCCAGCTGGTCATCCTGGCGGTGGTCGGACTGGGTGCCGCGTCGGCCACCGGCGTGTTCACGCTGTCCGGCTTCGCGACCGGCGCGGTGCTGTGGGGCCTGCTCTGGTACCTGCTGGGTTTCCTGTTGTACGCCACCATCTACGGCGCGCTGGGCTCGCTGGTGTCCCGGCAGGAGGACACCCAGTCGG
Source organism: Amycolatopsis plumensis (assembly GCF_042652605.1). Classification (NCBI taxonomy): domain Bacteria; kingdom Bacillati; phylum Actinomycetota; class Actinomycetes; order Pseudonocardiales; family Pseudonocardiaceae; genus Amycolatopsis; species Amycolatopsis plumensis. The sequence goes on from NZ_JBHSJY010000001.1 coordinate 2,021,804, forward strand.
TGGTCGGGCCGCTCAACATCATCCTGGTCGTCGGGTTCATCGCCGGGTTCAACCTGCTGGTCCAGAACCCGGCGGGCTCGGCAACGAAGATCGTCTCGTTGATTCCGCTGCTGTCGCCGATCCTGATGCCGGCCCGGATCTCGACGGGCGCGGCGGCGGGCTGGGAGATCGGGCTGTCGCTCGCGCTGACCGTCGCGCTCGTCGCCGTGCTCACCTGGATCGGCGGGAAGATCTACGGCAACAGCGTGCTGCGGATCGGCAGCCGGATCAAGCTGAAGGAGGCCCTGCGTGGCTGAGGTGCGGGCGGCCGAGCCGGAGGACGTGGGTGCCATCCGCCGGTTCGGCGAGGCGCACGTCCGGGCCCACTACGCCCCGCTGATCGGCCCGGCCGCGGCGGACGCGCAGGTCCGCGACTGGTGGAACGAGACGCACATCGGCGCCGCCGTGGCCGCCGGGCTGGTGGTCGTTGCCGAGGCAGACGGGGAGCTCCTCGGCGTCGGCCAACGCGGCCGCAGCGGCGCCGATCACGTGGTGTACAAGCTCTACGTCCACCCCCGGCAGCGCGGCCACGGGCTCGGCCCCCGGCTGCTCGAAGCCCTGACCGCGCACCTGCCCGCCGACGCGGAGCGGCTGTACATCGAGCACTTCGCGGCCAACGAGCGGGCCGGCGCGTTCTACGAGCGCGAAGGCTTCGCCGTGGACCGGATCGAGCCGAGCGCAGGCGGCGATCCCGCGCTCGCAGTCGTCTGGCGCGCCAAACCGCTCGTGAGTGTTTAGGCGGGTTAGAGCCTGTTTTTGATGCCGTCTGTGGGTATGGGTCGGGCCTCTGCTAATGATCTTGACACCACATCATGATCACGACCAGCAGAGGCCCGGTCTTCTTTGTACCCTGCCGCCGGTAAGGCCACGTCAGCGGGCTGTCGTCCGCGTCGCTACCCCTCCGACACCAGCGATGCCGAGTGGGCGCTGCTGGAGTCGCTGCTGCCCACGCCCGCGTGCGAGACCGCGGCAGGTGGCCGTCCGGAGAAACATCCCCGCCGCGCGATCGTCGACGCCTTGCGTTATGTCACCGACAACGGCATCAAATGGCGGGCGTTGCCGCCGGACTTCCCGCCGTGGCAGACGGTGCATGGGTTCTTCACCCGCTGGTCCAAGGCCGGGGTGTTCGAGCGGATCCGGGACCGGCTGCGGGAGAGGATCCGGGTGAAAGCGGGACGCAATCCCGCCCCGAGCGCGGCGGTGATCGACTCCCAGTCGGTCAAGGCCGCCGAGACCGTCGCCCGCGCCGGCCGGGGTTATGACGGCGGGAAGAAGATCGACGGCCGCAAACGCCACATCGCCACCGACACCCAAGGATTGCTGCTGGTCGTGCTGGTCACCGCGGCCAACCTGCAAGACCGCACTGCCGCCCGGTTGCTGCTGCCCGCGCTGCACGCCGCCCACCGCGGCGTGCGATGGGTGTGGGCCGACGGCGGCTACACCAGCGCCGACCTCGTCGGCTGGGCCAGGAAAACCCTGCGGATGACACTCGACATCGTCAAGAAAATCGTCGGTCAGAAAACCTTCGTCATCCTGCCCCGGCGCTGGGTGGTCGAACGCACCTTTTCCTGGATCACCCAAGCCCGCCGCAACGTCCGCGACTACGAACGCCTGCCCGAGCACTCCGCAGCCTTCATCAACCTCTCCATGATCACTATCATGACCAGGCGCCTGACCCGCCAGAAACAGCGGGCCAGGACCACCTAACCAAGATCCAAGACAGGCTCTTAGAACCCGCCTTACCACTCACGAGGTGATCTTGCCGTACCGCTCCAGGGACACCTGGCGCTCGTGGGCGTGGTCGACCATGGGTTCCGGGTACTCCTCGGGGCGGTTCTTCGGCTGGTGCACCGCCTTGCCGGGCACCGAACGCAGCTCCGGCACGTACTTGCGCACGTAGTCCCCCCGCGGGTCGAACTTCTCCCCCTGGATCGTCGGGTTGAAGACGCGGAAGTAGGGCGCCGCGTCGGTGCCGCAGCCCGCCACCCACTGCCAGTTCAGCTGGTTCGACGCCAGGTCGCCGTCCACCAGGTGCTTCATGAAGTGGCGGGCGCCAAGCCACCACGGCAGGTGCAGGTCCTTGACCAGGAAGCTCGCGACGACCATCCGCACCCGGTTGTGCATCCAGCCCTCGGCCAGCAGCTGCCGCATTCCGGCGTCCACGATCGGGTAACCCGTCCGGCCTTCGCACCAGCGCGAAAAGGCCTCGCGGTCATTGTCGTACTTCATGCCGTCGAAGCGCTTGTCGTAGTTCTCGCGGGCCGTTTCCGGGCGGTGCCACAGGACGTCGGCGTAGAACTCCCGCCAGCAGATTTCGCTGCGCAGCGACTTCGCGCCGGTGCGATCGTCACCGGACAGGTCCGCCAGGATCGTCCGCGGGTGGATGCAGCCCCAGCGCAAATACGGGGAAAGCCGTGTGGTGCCTTCTCGGTCCGGGCGGTCGCGGTCCTCGTCGTAGGTCTCGATGCCGTCGGCGAGGAACGCGTGCCAGACGTCCAGCGCCGCCTGCTCGCCCGGCTCGGGCAGAGCCGCGGAAACCCGAGGCGGGCGCGGGATTTCCAGCGAATTCGGTGGCGCCATCCAGTCCACAAGGGACGATCCCGTGTCGGCGGGCGAGTGCCACCCGTGTGCGGTCCAGGCGCGGAAGAACGGCGTGAAGACGCGGTACGGGCTGCCGTCCGGCTTGGTGACGCGCCCGGGTGTCACCGCGTAGGGCGCGCCCGTCTCGACCCAGTCGATGTTGTGCTCCGCCAACGCTTCCGCCACCGCCGCGTCCCGGCGACGGCCGTAGGGACCGGTGTCCGCGCTGACGTGCACCGCGGCCGCGCCGATCTCGCGCGCCGCACGGACGACTTCGGTCGCCGGATCGCCGCGGACCAGCATCAGTCGGCCACCGAGCTGGTCGTTCAGCTTTCCGAGACAGCCGTACAGGAACGCCTCCCGCGGCGCGCCACCGGGCTTCAGCAGCGCCTCGTCGAGGACGTACAGCGCGAGCACGTGCTTGCTGTGCTTCGACGCCTCCAGCAGCGCGGCGTGGTCGCCGAGCCTCAGGTCACGGCGGAACCACAGGACGACCGGCGCTTCTCGAGTCACGACGGACAACGATAAACGCCCCGCCGTGCGGGTGCACGACGGGGCGTTTCCGGAAAACGGATCAGCGCTCGGACATCGGGACGTAGTCCCGCGTCGCGTGGCCGGTGTAGATCTGCCGCGGGCGGCCGATCTTGGTGGCCGGGTCGTTGATCATCTCGCGCCAGTGCGCGATCCAGCCCGGCAGGCGGCCGAGCGCGAACAGCACCGTGAAGAACTTCGTCGGGAAGCCCAGCGCCCGGTAGATCAGGCCGGTGTAGAAGTCCACGTTCGGGTACAGCTTGCGCTCGATGAAGTACTCGTCGGAGAGCGCGGTCTCCTCGAGCTTCTTGGCGATGTCGAGCAGCTGGTCGCCGCCCTTCAGCTTGCCGAGGATCTCGTCGGCGGTGTTCTTGATGATCTTCGCGCGCGGGTCGTAGTTCTTGTAGACCCGGTGCCCGAAGCCCATCAGCTTCACGCCCTTTTCCTTGTTCTTCACCCGCTCGACGAACTTGGCGACGTCGCCGCCGTCGTTCTTGATGCCCTCGAGCATGTCGAGCACCGCGGCGTTGGCGCCACCGTGCAGCGGACCGAACAGCGCGTTGATGCCGGCCGAGATCGAGGCGAACAGGTTCGCCTCGGAGGAGCCGACCAGGCGCACGGTCGAGGTCGAGCAGTTCTGCTCGTGGTCGGCGTGCAGGATGAACAGCAGGTCGAGCGCCTTGACGACGTCCGGGTCGACGTCGTACGGCTCGGCCGGGAAGCCGAACGTCATCCGGAGGAAGTTCTCGACCAGGCCGAGCGAGTTGTCCGGGTACAGCAGCGGCTGGCCCACGGACTTCTTGTACGCGTACGCGGCCAGGGTCGGCACCTTGGCGAGCAGCCGGATCGTGGACAGCTCGACGTTCGGCTCGTCGAACGGGTCGAGCGAATCCTGGTAGAAGGTCGACAGCGCCGAAACCGCGCTGGACAGGACCGGCATCGGGTGCGCGTCGCGCGGGAAGCCGCTGAAGAACGCCTTGAGGTCCTCGTGCAGCAGCGTGTGGCGCTGGATCTTCTCGGTGAAGTCGGCCAGCTGGGTCTCGGTCGGCAGCTCGCCGTAGATCAGCAGGTAGGAGACCTCGACGAAGGTCGACTTCTCGGCCAGCTGCTCGATGGGGTACCCGCGGTAGCGGAGGATGCCGGCGTCACCGTCGATGTAGGCGATGGCGGACGACGCGGCACCGGTGTTGACGAAACCGGGGTCGTAGGTGATGTACCCCGTCTGCGCCAGCAGCTTGCCCAGCTCGATCCCCGGCGCGCCCTCGACCGGGTGGACGATCTTGAACTCGTGCTCGCCACTCGGCAGGGTCAGCTTCGCGGTTTCTCCGCCGGACTGCCCCGCAGTCGTCGCGTCGGACATGCAAGTCCCTCTCACGTTGGGCACGGGCCGGCGGCGCCTGTACGTTCCACAGGTAGCCACGTGTTCACGCGAGGAAACACTGGCGCCTCGCTGCACACCGCCCCGCTGGGGTATGAAGAATGCCCCTCAACGTTAGTCGAGAAACCCGCCTTCGCGCAGCGGTGACGTTGCTCCTGGGGGCCCCTTTGGGACCAGGTTCACACGGTGGCCGCCATGTCGGCGGACGTGGGCGGCTCGGCGCCGCTGCGGGACACGGTGATCGACGCCGCTTTCGCCGCGAACCCCAGCGCCTCGCGCCACGCGCCGGCGTCCAGGGACGCCAGGTCGGTGGCCTCGCGGGTGTGCAGCCAGGCCAGCAGCGCGCCGTGCACGGTGTCCCCCGCGCCGATGGTGTCCACGACCGTCACTTTTCGCGACGGCACGTGGGCCAGCTCACCTGCGGCGGTGATCACCGAGAGCCCGTCGGCGCCCCGGGTGAGCACCACGGCGTCCACACCGGACTCGATCCACGTCTTCGCCGCGGCGACCGGATCGGCGCCTTCGGTCAGCCACGCGGCGTCGTCGTCGGAGATCTTGAGCAGCCGGACGTCCGGCAGCCAGGACGCGAACCGGGCCCGGTAGGCGGCCGGGTCGGTGATGAGCGCCTCGCGGATGTTGGGGTCGAGGACGGTCAGCACGCCGCGGGCCGCTTCGCGCCGCAACATCGCCTCGTACGCCGAGGCGCCGGGTTCGAGGACCATGCCCAGCGTCCCGAGTGAGAGCGCTGTCACATCGTCGGCCAGCGGACCCGGGTCCGTGACCAGCCGGTCGGCGGTGCCCTCGACGTAGAACGTGTAGCGCGCGGCGCCCTTCGCGTCGAGCGCCACGACGGCCAGCGTCGTCGGCTCGTCGCCACGCTGCAAGAGCGAGGTGTCGACGGCGGAGGCGTGCAGGCGCTCGATCATCGCGTCGCCGAAGCGGTCGGTGGACACGCGGGAGAAGAACGCCGCCGGCACGCCCAGGCGCCCGGCGGCCAGCGCGACGTTGTACGGGCCGCCGCCCAGCCGGGGCAGCAGCGCGCGCAGCCCACCGTCCACAGTGGAATCCAGGGGGTCGCCGGGAACCAGGTCGACCAGAGCTTCTCCGCCTACGACGATCACGCCGGGAGTTTAATGGAGTTCCGGCTGACAATTCCTGTCCGCTATTTGTTCAGCCCGCCCAGCAGGAGTTCGCCCAAAGCGGTGAACGCGTCGGCGTCGGACACGTCGGTCCGCTGGGCGAGCACGCCGGTCTGGATGCCCTCGATGATCAGCCCGGTCATCTCGGCCACCAGCCGCGCGTGGACGTCGCGGAACACCCCTTCGGCCACGCCGGCGTCGATGAACTGCCGGAGCCGTTTCGCGGCGAACCGGCTGTTGAGCTGGTAGGCCTCCCGGGCCGGACCGAACTCGGCGAGGTCCCGCATGAAGGCCGCGGACGCGCGGTTGAGGTGCTCGGCGACGCCGGCCAGGTACTCGCCGATGAGCTTGCGGGCGTCGTCGATCCCGGCGATGCGCTCCTCAATCCGCTCCGCGGCGCCCCGGAAGAACCGGGTGACGACCTTGACGGCGAGCTGCTCCTTGCTGGGCGCGAGCGCGTAGAGCGTCGACTTCGAGCAGCGCAGGCGGCCGGCGAGGTCGTCGAGGGTGAAGGCGGCGAAGCCCTCGGCCAGGAAGAGCGCCTCGAGATCGCCGAGCAGCGCCTGCTGGCGAGCGGTCGGGCGTCGTCGGGGTTCGGGGCGCATCGGCTCACTATCTCCTACGTCTTCCGGCCACCCCAGGTCAGTCGTACTGTACTCTAGACCGACCCACAGTACTGTTTTCAGTACCGCTTCTGGAGGACAACGATGCCCGCCGAACGCCTGCTGCCCTCGTCGGAAGCCGAGGAACTGGTCGCGCTGACCAGGGAGATCGCGCGCGACGAGCTCGCGCCCCGCGCGGCAGCGGCGGAGGAGGCCGAGCAGTTCCCCCGCGAGCAGTTCCGCCTGCTCGGCAAGTCCGGCCTGCTGGGCCTGCCGTACCCGGAACGCTGGGGCGGCGGCGACGTCCCGTACGAGGTCTACCTCCAGGTCCTCGAGGAGATCGCGGCGGCGTGGATGACGGTCGGCGTCGGTCTGTCGGTGCACACGATGTCCTGCTACGCGCTGGCGGAGTACGGCACCGACGAGCAGCGCGAGCAGTGGCTGCCGGACATGCTCGAAGGCTCGCTCTTGGGCGCGTACGCGCTGTCGGAGACGCAGGCGGGCTCGGACGCGGCCGCGCTTTCGACGCGCGCGCGTCTCGACGGCTCGGACTACGTCGTCAACGGCACCAAGGCGTGGATCACCCACGCGGGCGTCGCGGACTTCTACACGACGATGGTCCGCACGGGCGATTCCGAGATCTCGTGCCTCCTGGTCGACTCGTCGACGCCGGGGCTTTCGGCCGCACCGCGCGAGCGGAAGATGGGCCTGACCGGCTCCCCGACGGCCCAGATGATCTTCGACGGCGCACGCGTGCCCGCTTCGCGGCTCCTGGGCGACCCCGGGGCCGGGCTCCGCATCGCGCTGTCGTCGCTGAGCTCGGGCCGGCTCGGGATCGCGGCGTGCGCGGTGGGCCTGGCGCAGGCGGCGCTGGACGAAGCAGTGGCGTACGCGAAGGGCCGTTCGCAGTTCGGCCGCCCGATCATCGACTTCCAGGGCGTCGAGTTCCTGCTGGCGGACATGGCCGCGACGGTGGAGGCGTCCCGGGCGCTGTACCTGGACGCGGCCCGGCGGCGGGACCGCGGGATGCCGTTCAAGCGCCAGGCGTCCATCGCCAAGCTGGTGGCGACGGACGGCGCGATGAAGGTGACGACGGACGCCGTCCAGGTCCTCGGCGGCGCCGGGTACACGCGGGACTTCCCGGTGGAGCGGTACATGCGCGAGGCGAAGGTGCCGCAGATCTTCGAGGGGACGAACCAGATCCAGCGGGTCGTGATCGCGCGGGAGCTGAAGAACGCGTAACCCGATCCAGCGACCGGTGTCGCGCTTCGGGGACGGCTAGCGTTTTCCTATGCCTGGTCATCTGCTGACCATCGAGGAGTACGCCGCACTCGACGGCCCCGGCTTCACGGAGCTGGTGGAAGGCCGCCTGGTGACGTCCCCCGGTTCCGGCCGACGGCACGACGTGGCGGTGTGCCTGCTGGCCGCCCAGCTCGAGCGGCAGCTGCCGCGCGGGCTCGCGTTCGTCGTCCGCGCCGAACTGGACCTGTGCCTGGCCCCGGACGGTGCGCCCGGCTTCGCCCGCCGCCCGGACCTGATGGTCGTCGGCCGGGCGGCGCTCACCCGCGCCGTCGGCTTGGTGCGGGCCGACGAGGTGCTGGTCGTCGCCGAGGTCGTGGCACCGGATTCGAAGCGGACGGACTACGTCGTGAAGCACGACGAGTACGCGGATGCGGGCATCCCGCACTACTGGATCGTGGACCTCACCGGCCCGGTCTCGCTGGTGGCGTGCCACGCCGGCGGTTCCGGCTACCTGAACGCACCGGCGATCACGAAAACCTTCGCGACGGACATCCCGTTCCCGGTGCGGCTCGACCTCGACGCGCTGGCCCCGTGAGCGCACCGGATTCACCACGTCGAGGCAACGGTGTCACACGCTCGGTACAGATAGCGTTACTCATGGTTGCACCTGAGCCGTGAGACAATGCCGGGCGACGTGAGGAGCCGCTGTGATTGCACTTCCCAAGCCGGGCACTGCTCGACGGTGGGAGATCCCGGATCACCTGCTGACGATCGAGGAGTATGCGGCGCTCGGTGAAACCGACACAGGTTTCACCGAACTCGTGGAAGGCCGCGTCGTAATGTCCCCCAGCCCCAGCCGAAAGCACAACAAAGCCGCTTACTTGTTGGGCCGACAGCTGGAATCGCAGCTGCCCGCGGAACTCGACTTCACCCCGGATATCGACGTGGACCTGGGTCTGGCACCCCGGGGTGAACCGGGATTCTCGCGCCGTCCCGACCTGTTGATCACCTACCGCGAGGCGAGCGCTCGCGTGGATGAAGAAGGCGACATGTATCGCGCCGCTGAAGTGGTCGTGGTCGTCGAAATCGTGTCACCGGGCTCGAAGCGCACCGACTACCAGGTGAAGCACGACGAGTACGCCGACGCGGGCATCCCGCACTACTGGATCATCGACATGAGCGAACCCATCTCGCTGGTCGCCTGCCACCAAGCCGGCGAATTCGGCTACATGGACGCCGCCGCGGTCACCGGGACCTTCACCACCGATGTCCCGTTCCCCGTCAAGCTCGACCTGAACGCGCTCCTCGACTGATCGGGCAGCACGCCGGAACCGCCCGGTCACCGGCGTGCCGCCCGAAACTCAGCGGACCTCCCGGTAGCGGCGGTCCTTCGACACGCCTTCGCCCGTCGACTCGTCGAAGTGGTACACCTCGTCGCCACGGATGAAGACGCGGAGGGCGCGGTTCATCACGTCCAGGGGATCGCCCGACCACAGCACCACGTCGGCGTCCAGGCCCGGCTTCAGCGAACCGATCCGGCCGTCGAGGTTCAGCATCGACGCCGGGTTGATGGTCAGCGACCGCAGGGCCGTCGCCGGGTCGAGGCCGTCCTTCACCGCGAGTGCGGCTTGGTACACCAGGAAGTTGATCGGGATCACCGGGTGGTCCGTCGTGATCGCGATCTTCACGCCCGCGCGGGCCAGGATGCCCGCCGAGCGCAGCGTGCGGTTGCGCAGCTCGACCTTGGACTTCGTCGTGAACAGCGGGCCCAGGATCACCGGGACGTCCCGCTCGGCCAGCAGGTCCGCGATCAGGTGGCCCTCGGTGCCGTGGTTGATCACCAGCTTGTAGCCGAACTCGTCGGCCAGCCGGATCGCCGTCACGATGTCGTCCGCGCGGTGGACGTGCTGGTCCCAGTACAGCTCGCCGTCGAGGACCTTCGACAGCGTTTCCAGCGTCAGGTCCACCTCGTGCGGCTTGCCTTCGGACTCCGCGTGCGCCCGCTTCGCCTGGTAGTTGCGGGCCTTCGTGAACGCCTCGCGCAGGATCGCCGCGACGCCGAGACGCGTCGACGGCGTCTGCTTCTTGTCGCCGTACACGCGCTTCGGGTTTTCGCCGAGCGCGCTCTTCACGCTGACGTGCTCCGCGAACGTCATGTCCAGGATGCTGCGGCCCCACGTCTTGACGCCGATCGTCTGGCCGCCGATCGGGTTGCCGGACCCGGGCTTGATGACGACGCTCGTGACGCCGCCCGCCAGCGCGTCGTCGAAGCCCGGCTCATAGGGGTCGATGCCGTCGACGGCGCGGAAGCGGGCGCCGTTCGGGTCGGTCATCTCGTTGGTGTCGTTGCCGGCCCAGCCCTCGCCGTCCTCGTGGACGCCGAGGTGGGCGTGGGCGTCGATGAAGCCGGGCAGCACCCAGGTGCCGGCCGCGTCGACCAGTTCGGCGTCCTCCGGGATGTCGACGTCGGCCTCGGTGCCGACCGCGACGATCTTGCCGCCGTCGATCAGGACCGTGCCGCCCTCGATGGGATCACCGTCGATGGGGACGACATAGCCCCCGACAATTGCCTTCGCCATAGTTCGCCACGCTAACGAACTCACCCGGGCGCGTGCACGCGGGTGTAGGGCCAGCCGGCCAGACCGGCCTCCAGCAGCTTGAAGGCCTGCGCCGCCTCCGCGCCCACGGTGTCGGCGATCCGATCGTTGGTCTGCCCGGCGAGGGTGAGCGCCTGGATGCGCTGGAACAACACACGATGGACGGCCCCCAGCAACCCGGCGGCCGTCTCGACGGCGATATCGTCCGGCCGGGCCCGGGCGGCCTCGGCCAGCGCCTCGGCGAGGCGGTGTTCGCGCTGGTCGTGCAGGCCACGCAGGCACGTGGTCAGGGTCGGGCTGCCGGCGACCATGCGGGCGAACTCCGGCCCGGAAAAGCCCGCGACCGGATCCCTGCTCTCGACGGCGTCGACGAACGCGCGGCGCAACGCAGCCGCCGCCGACTCGCCCGGCCGGCGCGTCTTCACGGTGTGGGCCAGCGACGCGACGAACTCCTCCTGGTGGTCCAGGGCGAGGTCTTCCTTACGCGGGAAGTAGTTGGTGACGGTCTTCTTGGCGACGCGGGCGGCGTCGGCGATCTCGGCGATGGTCGTCTGCTCGAAGCCCTGAGTGATGAACAGCCGCGTCGCGTGGTCGGAGATGAGTTGCCGGGTCTCCTGCTTCTTCGCCTCGCGAAGTCCGGTGGTCTCGGTCATCATGAGGAAATCTTACCCTCGTAGCAAATTTATGTTGACACCCCCACTCGCCTCTGGCTAAACTTACGTCGATAGCAAGTTTACGACGCATCACCCGAGGAGATCCGTGCAGTTCACCGCCTCCACCGTGTCGCTGACCATCGACGACGTCACCGCGTCGCAGGAGTTCTTCACCACGCACCTCGGCTACACCGTGCAGCAGGCCGCCGAGGGCTTCGCGTCCCTGAGCCGCTCCGACGCCTTCGACGTCGTCCTGCTGGCCCGCGGCATCGAGGTGCTGCCGCCGGAGCAGCGTGATCAGCGCGCCGGCGGACTGATCCTCGCCTACACCGTGGCCGACGGTCTCGACGAGGAAGAAGCGCGGCTGCGGGCCGCGGGTGTGCCGATCACCATGCCGCTGCGCGAAGAACCTTGGGGCGAACGCCTGTTCCAGGTGACCGACCCCAACGGCGTGATCGTCCAGTTCGTCCAGTGGGCCGACCACAACTGAACACCCCCTCGGAAAGAAGGAGTTCCTTGTTGCGAAAGCCGACGTACCCCATCGCCACCACCCACGCCCGGAACGAGCGCTCCCTGCCGCACCGCAACGGCGTGAAAACGCAAGGACGGCAAGGAAAACCGGTTCTGCGGCAGCGCCGCACCGGCGCATGAGGAAAGCGGCCGGCCACCGGGGAAACCGGTGGCCGGCCTAGGAGGCCCGGGCCTTCTCCAGGTGCACCAGCTCGTGGTTGTTCTCGGGCGTCCGGTGCGTTTCCCGGTACCCGTGCTTGGCGTACAGGTGCAACGGCCCCACGCTCTTCGAGCCGGTGAACAGCCGGAACACCGTCACCTCCGCCGGCGCTGCCGACTCGGCGAACCGCAGGAGCGCCCCGCCCAGCCCGAGGCCCTGCCGATCCGGCGCCACGACCAGGCGCCCGATCACCGCGACCGGCCCGGTCACCGTCAGCCGCACCGACGCCACCAGGCGACCTGACTCGCGCACGCCCCAGGACAAGCCGGAGAGGGCCGCCCGCGTCTCCTCCAGTGTCTCCAGCAACGGCGGCAGGTCCAGATCGCCGTGCGCCCGCGCTTCGGTGACGTACGCGGCCCGCTGCAGCGTCAGGACTTCGCCCGCGTCGGCGACGCCCAGGCGAAGCGGCGTCACCGGACCCGGATGCCCCAGCTGCCCGACCACGACGCCGACGGCTCCAGCTCGATCAGGTCGGTGCCCGTGTTGAGCGCGTCGGCCGGGCAGGTCATCGGCTCGATCGCCACGGCGCGGCCGCGGCCGATCAGGTCGTCCGGGGTGAACACCTGCGCCCAGTGGAAGTCGGGGCCGGTCCAGACCAGCAGCTCCTGGCCGTCGTGGCTCAGGACGATGTGGTGCCGGCCGTCCTCGGCCGCCGCGAGGCCGCCGAACGCCGTGTCCAGGTTGACGCCCGCCAGCACGCGGCCGGCGCGGAAGTCGTACTCGGTGCCCTCGACGTCCTGCTCTTCGGCGTAGGGCATCTGCTCGTCGGGCAAGGACGGCCGGACGCGGCTCGCGGGCAGCGTCAGCGTCAGCTCGTCGGTCGGGACGTCGCCGATTCGGAAGTACGGGTGCGTGCCGACGCCGACGCCGATCGGCTGCTCGCCTTCGTTGCGGATCTCGTGGGTGACGGTCAGCTCGCGCGGCGCGAGGTCATAGGTCACCGTCGCGCGCAGCGGGACCGGCCAGCCGGGCTGCACCGCGACGTCGACGGCCAGGGTGACCGACGATTCGGCGTGCTCCAGCAGCTCCCACTCGAGGTGGCGGGTCAGGCCGTGGATGGCGTTGCCGCGGGCCTCCTCGGTGATCTCGAGCTGCTGGGTCTCCCCCTGGAACGTCCACTGGCCGCCCTTGGTCCGGTTCGGCCAGGGCAGCAGCACCTGCCCGGCGCCCAGCGGCGGCTTGGCGTCTTCGGGGAACTCTTCGACGTACGGCACGCCGCCGACTTCGAACGCGCGCAGGCCGGCACCGATTTCGGTGACGACGGCGCGGGCGTTGCCGCGGGTGATCTCGAACTGCTGACCGGTCGGGTTGCCCATGCGCAAACCTTACCGAGCCGCGAAGTCACTAGACCGGTCGTAATAGTTTGCGGTACGGTCGGGCCATGGTTCGCCGCACCGACACGCGGCAGCGGATGCTCGACACCGCCGCCGACCTGTTCCAGACGCAGGGCTACCACGCCACCGGCCTCACCCAGCTGACGACGGCCGGCGGCGCACCGAAGGGGTCGCTCTACTTCCACTTCCCCGGCGGCAAGGAACAACTCGCCGCCGAGGCCGTCCAGCTGTCCAGCGAGCGCACCGGCGCGCTCCTGGCCGCCATCCTCGACGACGCTCCCGATCCCGCGACCGGGGTCAACCGCGCGGTCGACGCGCTCGCGGGTTTCCTCACCGGATCGGACTTCCAGCGCGGCTGTCCACTCGCGACAGTGGCGTTGGACGCCGCCGGGGCGAGTGAACCCATCCGGGCCGCCTGCGCGGACGGCTACGCGTCCTGGCACGGCGTCCTCAGTGGATACTTCGCCACACAAGGCCTTTCCGCCGAGCGCGCCGACGAGCTCGCCACCGTCGTGCTCGCTTCGATCGAAGGCGGGCTGCTGCTGGCCCGCACCCGCCGCGACCTCGCGCCGCTGCGCGCCGTCGCCGCCCACCTGCACACCACCCTCGAACGGGAGTTCTCCTGATGCGTGTCCACCACCTGAACTGCGGAACCATGCGCCCCCTGGGCGGGAAGCTGGTCGACGGACGGCCGGGCCTGTTCCGGCGCGCCACCATGGTCTGCCACTGCCTGCTGGTGGAAACCGGCACCGGGCTCGTGCTCGTCGAAACCGGCATGGGCACGCCGGCCGCCGTCGATCGCAACGCCTGGCTCGGCGCCGGGTTCGTCCGCCAGTCCAACCCGGTCCCCGACCCGGCGCAGACGGCGATCGCCCAGATCCGCGCGCTCGGCTTCGACCCGGCGGACGTCCGCGACATCGTGCTGACCCACCTCGACCTCGACCACGCGGGCGGGCTCATCGACTTCCCGTGGGCCCGGGTGCACGTCTACGCCGAGGAGCTGCGCGCGTTCACCGACCCGCGCGCCGACGAACGTGGCCGGTACCGCCGGATCCAGTTCGCTCATGGTCCACAGTGGACGTCCTACGCGGACACCGGCGAGCCGTGGTTCGGTTTCGGCGCCGTCCGGCCGCTCGACGGCCTGCCGCCGGAGATCCTGCTGATCCCGCTCTCCGGGCACACGCGCGGCCACGCCGGGGTCGCCGTCGACACCGGCCACGGCTGGCTGCTGAACGCCGGTGACTCGTACTTCTTCCACGGCCAGGTCGCCGCCGAACCGAACTGCCCGCCGGGCCTGAAGTGGTTCGAGGGCCACATGGAGACAGTCAAGGGCGCCCGGCTGGACAATCACCGCCGCCTGCGCCAGCTTGTTCAGGAGCACGGCGACGAGGTGAGCGTCTTCGCCGCGCACGACGAGACCCAATTCCTCCGGCTGAGCACCAGGAGCAGCGTATGAAGGTCCACCACCTGAACTGCGGAACGATGCGCCCGGCGGGTGGCAAGCTGCTCGACGGCGAGCCCGGCCTGCTGCGGCGGGCGGAGCTGGTCGCCCACTGCCTGCTGATCGAGACCGGCGACAGCCTGGTGCTCGTCGACACCGGCTTCGGCAGCCAGGCCGTGGCCCGTCCCGGCGAGTGGCTCGGCCGCCCGTTCATGGCGATGGTCGGCGCCCGGGTCGAGGCGGCCGAGACGGCCGTCGCGCAGATCAGGGCGCTCGGCCTCGACCCGGCGGACGTCCGGCACATCGTGATGACCCACCTCGACGTCGACCACGCGGGCGGGCTGGCGGACTTCCCCAACGCCGTCGTCCACGTCCGATCCGAGGAGCACCGCGCGGTGACGTCCCCGGCGAACGCGGCGGAGAAGAACCGCTACCGGGCGGCGCAGTTCGCGCACCGTCCGTTGTGGAGCACCTACGACGAGACGGGCGAGCCGTGGTTCGGCTTCGAGGCGGTCCGCTCGCTCAAGGGCCTGCCCGAGGAGATCCTGCTCGTCCCGCTGACCGGCCACACGCGCGGCCACACCGGCGTCGCGGTCGACACGGGCAACGGCTGGCTCCTGCACGCCGGCGACGCGTACTTCTTCCACGGCCAGCTGGACCCGGTGGCCCCGCACTGCCCGCCGGGCCTGACGGCGTTCCAGAGCATCGTCCAGACGCTGCGCGGGCCCCGGCTGGAGAACCTGGCGCGGCTGCACGAGCTGGCGCGGACCCAACAGGACGAGGTAACGGTGTTCTCGGCGCACAGCCCGGTCGAGCTGGCCGCACTGCGCCGCTGAGTGTCAGGCTGCCGATGACAACCCGGCGATCCTGGCAACCGGCCGCGACAGTCACTGCACAGCGAGGGCCTGCTTGACCAGCGGGGCGAGCTGCTCCGGCGTCATCCGCGCCGGGCCGGTGTAGTTGACCAGCACCGGCGTGCCCGCCACCAGCTCGCCCGCGACGAGGGTCGCCGCCTTCTGGCCCTCGACGTAGTAGACGGCGCCGTCCGGGAAGCCCGGGACGTCCTGCGCGCCCGGCTTCGCCTTCTTGATCGCCGCGACCATCTCGGCGGGCTTGCCCTGCTTGCCCTCGTAGCGGGTCACCGCGAGCTTGCCCGCGGCTTTGCCGTCGTGCTGGTACTCGCAGTTGCGCGCTTTGCCGCCGTTGGCCGCGTTGTCCTGGGACGGGCCCGGCACCGCCTGGAGGTTGTCGAGGAACAGCGCCTTCGAGACCGCCTCCGCGGGCAGCAGCTTGCACGGGTCGAGCGACGCGGCGGCGGCGTTCGTGCTCGGCGCCGGCTTCGGGGCCGCGGACGACGAAGGGGCCTTCGACGGCTCGTCCCCGGAAGAGCAGGCGGTCAACGCAGCGAAAGCGACAAAAGCGACAACTAGGGTACGCATATCCGCACCCTACCTAGGTCGTGGGCGCCCGGTATCGCCAGAAGGCCGGGAGCAGGAACATCGACGCGCAGACGAGCACGATGACCAGCAGGCCACCGCCGGTCGCGGCGGCCGTGGTGCCGAAGGCGGCGGCACCCCAGCCGTGGGTGAGGTCGGCGATCCGCGGCCCGCCGGCGACCACGACCGTGAAGACGCCCTGGAGCCGGCCGCGCATCTCGTCGGTGGTCGCGACCTGCAGGATCGCCATCCGGTAGACGGCGCTGACCATGTCCGCGGCCCCGGCCAGCGCCATGAAGACGACGGCGAGCCAGAGCGAGTGCGCGAGCCCGAAGCCGGCCACCGCCGCGCCCCAGGCGCAGATCGACACGACCACGGCGACACCTTGGCGGTGGATGCGCGTCAGCCAGCCGGAGAAGAGCCCGATCAGCATCGCGCCGAGCGGCAGGGCGGCGTAGAGCCAGCCGAGGGCGGGGCCGCCGCCGGGCGGGTCGCCGAAGGTGCGTTCGGCCATCTCGGGGATCAGCGCGCGCGGCATGCCGAAGACCATCGCGATGATGTCGGCGACGAAGGAGGCCAGCAGGATCTTCTGCCCGGCGAGGTACTTGAAGCCGTCGAGGACGTCGCCGAGGCCCGCGCGGCGCGACGGCCCGTTGAGCGGCGGGATCGACGGCAGCCGCCAGACCGCGAAGAGCGTGATCGTGAGGGCGACGACGTCGATCAGGTAGAGCGTCGAGAGGCCGAGGACAGGGATCAGCGCGCCGGCCAGCAGCGGGCCGAAGACGGCGCCGAAGGTCGACATGGTGCTGTTGAGCGCGTTCGCCGACGGCAGCAGCTCGGCGGGCACGAGCCGGGCGACGACCGCGCCGCGGGTGGGCATGTTGATCGCGAAGAAGGCCTGGTTGACGGCGAGCAGGCCGAGCACGAGCCAGACGGAGCCGAAGTTCGCGAAGGCCTGCAGCCAGAGGAGGGCGGAGGTGATCGCGACGCCGACGTTGGTGACGAACAGCAGCTTCCGCCGATCGACGGCATCGGCGACGGCGCCACCCCAGAGCCCGAAGATCAGCAGCGGGACGAGGGCGACGAGCCCGGTGAGGCCCACGTAGGCGGAGGACCCGGTGAGGTCGAAGACCTGCTTGGGCACGGCGACGGCGGTGAGCTGGGTGCCGACGGCGGTGACCACAGTGGACAGCCAGAGCCGCCGGAAGGCCGGGATCTTGAGCGGCCGGGTGTCGACGATGATGCGGCCGAGGAGCTTGCGGATGCCCGAGCGGGGCGGCAGGGTCCCCGGTTCACCAGTCACGACACATCAGCTTAGCGGGGCTAACTATCCGGAGTCGCGTGATTTATGTCGCCGCAGGCCCGGGTTCCGGCAGAAGTGATACCGCCCTTGTCGAATGCCGGCCTGACCGAACGGCACGACCCGCACCCCGGCCAGACCTCTCCCCACCCCGATCCGAAGCCAGAACACGCCGTAGTCACAATTGCGCTTCGGGGTGGTGGGCGCCGAGCTGCTTGCCGCCCGAGGCGACCGGGCCGCGCTCAGCTCACTTGCACTTCGACCGAGCCGGTGGGCAGACGCACGGAAGCCGCAAGGCGCGCCGCTGGACACATCCCCACCACCGGAAACTCCCCCGCCGCTCCCAGGGGGGCGTCCCCAGGTCCAGTCTATCGGCGACCACCGCCAAAAACCCCGAAAAGCCGCCCCGCCGCGAAGGCTGTCCACACCCCTACCGACATGTGGACAGCCGGTGGAACCTACGGCGCCACTCGCTCGATGTGCCACCCGTCGTCGTTGCGCACATACCGAAGCCGGTCGTGCATCCGGTCTTCGCGACCCTGCCAGAACTCCACCAGGTCCGGCCGGATCCGCCAGCCGCCCCAGTGCGGGGGTGCCGGGATGTGCTCGACGTCGGCGAAGCGGCGCTCGATCCCGTGCAGCGCGTTGTCCAAGGCCCGGCGGCCGTCGACCACGCGGGACTGCGGCGAAGCCCACGCCCCCAGCTGCGAACCACGCGGCCGCTGGGCCCAGTACTCCGCCGTCTCCTTGACGCCGACCTTCTCGACCTCGCCGCGGACGTGGACCTGGCGGTGCAGCGCGTACCAGGGGAACGTCACCGACGCGTACCGGGTGGCCGTCAGGTCGTGGCTCTTCGACGACGTGTAGTTCGTGTAGAACACCACGCCGCGGTCGTCGAGGCCCTTGCACAGGACCGTGCGGGACGACGGGCGGCCTTCGGCGTCCGCCGTCGCGAGCACCATCGCGTTCGGCTCCGCGATGCCCGCCGCGACCGCCTGGTTCAGCCAGCCCTGCAGCTGATCGGTCCAGGTGGCGGCGAGCGCGGATTCGTCGAACGCGGCGCCGTCGTAGGCCACGCGCATTCCGGGAAGCCGTACCACGGCGTCTTCCACCTGGTCCTCGATCTCCGGCATTATCGCCAAACCTCCACGCCCGGTCGGGGCATCAGTCGACTTCGGCTCTAGGCACGTTAGGGCCTCGCGACCGGCAGCGGAACCCACCTAACGGTGACAACCGACACCCCTTTCCCGCCACCCAGCCGTAACCGCTGGACAACAAGCCGTAACCCCCGCGTTACCCGCCGGACCAGGATCGATACAGGGCGCACCTACCTTCGGCCCGTTCCCCACCACCCCCGGAGGCAGGCATGACCGAGACCCTGTCCAATGCCGAAAAGAGTGCCCCGCCGAAACGCCGCTACGCCCCGCTCGCGGCGAACGAGAACCGCGAGGACTACTCGCTGCGCTTCGCCGCTCATTCGTTCCGGAAATGGTCCCCGTTCGTGGTCGCGACGACGGCGCTGGGCGGCATCGCCTACCTCGCCGACTTCGCGATCGGCGCCAGCATCGTCCTCTCCTACGGCTTCACCTCCGGCGTCCTGGCGATCCTCGCCGCAGCCGTGGTCATCTTCGTGACCGGCGTGCCCATCGCGGCCGCCTGCGCGAAGTCCGGAGTGGACATGGACCTGCTGACCCGCGGCGCCGGTTTCGGCTACTTCGGGTCGACGCTGACGTCGCTCGTGTACGCGAGCTTCACCGTCATCTTCTTCTCGCTCGAAGGCTCGATCATGGGCCAGGCCTTCGAGCTCGCCCTCGGCATCCCGCTGCCCGTCGGTTATCTGCTCGCGACGCTCATCGTGCTGCCCTTCGCGCTCTACGGCATGGGCGCGGTGGCGAAGATGCAGACCTGGACGCAGCCGCTGTGGATCGCCGGCCTGGTGCTGCCGTTCGTCGTCGTGCTGGTGCGGGAGCCCGGCAAGTTCGCCGAGTTCACCCACTTCGGGGGTACCGAGGGCGCCGGCGCCGGGTTCTCCGCGATCGGGTTCGGCTTCGGCATGGGGGTCGCGCTGTCGCTGATCGGGCAGATCGGCGAGCAGGCCGACTACCTGCGGTTCATGCCCGAAAAGACCGCGGAGAACAAGCGGTCGTGGTGGGCCGCGGTGCTCGCGGCCGGCCCCGGGTGGGTGGTCCTCGGCGCCGCGAAGCAGATCGGCGGGGCGCTGCTGGCCTTCCTCGCGCTCGGCGTCGTCGGGAAGGCGCACGCGCTGGAGCCGATCGCGCCCTACCTCGAAGCGGTGAAGCCCGCCCTCGGGCCGGTGGCGCTGACGTTCGCCGCGCTGTTCGTCGTCGTCTCGCAGATCAAGATCAACACGACGAACGCCTACTCCGGCTCGCTGTCGTTCGCGAACTTCTTCTCCCGCGTGCTGCACAAGCACCCGGGACGGGTCTGGTACGTGCTGGTCAACTGCGGGATTGCGCTCGCGCTGATGGAGTTCGGCGCGTTCGGCTTCCTGAACAAGATCCTCGGCTTCTACTCGAACGTCGCCATCGCGTGGATCGGCGCCGTCTGCGCCGACCTGGTGATCGCCAAGCCACTGGGCCTGTCCCCGCGGTACATCGAGTTCAAGCGGGCCTACCTGCACAAGATCAACCCGGTCGGGTTCGGCTCGATGCTCGTCGCGTCGGCGGTGTCGATCGTGGCCTACTTCGGCGCGTTCGGGCCGTTCCTCGCGGCCTTCAGCCCGCTGCTCGCGCTGGTCATCGCGATCGTGCTCGTACCCACCCTGGCCGTCGCGACGAAGGGGAAGTACTACCTGGCGCGGGAGAACACCGTCGCCGGCCCGGACGCGGACCTGCGCGCGACGCACACCTGCTCGGCCTGCGGCGACCCGTACGAACTGCCGGACGTCGCCGACTGTGCGAAGCAGGACGGCCCGATCTGCTCGCTGTGCTGCACGCTCGACAACACCTGCCACGACGTGTGCCAGACGACCGGCCCGGTCGCGCTCGGCCTGCCGACGGTCCGGACGCCGTAGAGTCGTGAGGACCCTTTCCCGGCGTCCGCAGCCGGGAAAGGGCCCTCACGCGAGCCGGCCTCCCCCCGGTTCCCCCTCCCGGCTCGACTGTTCCACGCCGGAGGGCGCGCCGGGGTTGCCCGGGATTTCCATGATTTTTCCGGGCCGCATGATGGCGGCCAGCATCAGCGCCCGCAGCTCCGCGCCGACGTCCTCCACGGGCAGCGGCGGCTCGTGCGCCTGCCACTCCCGCAGCAGCCCGGTGGCCGCGCCGACCAGCGCGATCGCCGTCAGCCGGTAGTCGCGGTCGGGCGCGGCACCGTGCTCGGCGGCGCGCCGCGCTTCGGTCTCGATGAACGTCGCCCAGCGGTCGACCCACACCTGGTGCTGCTCCTCCAGCTCCGCGCTGACGCCGACGGCCTCGACGTAGTTGAGCCGCGGGAGCCGGGCGTCCACGGTGACCGTGTCGATGAAGACGTCGAGCAGCGTGGCGATGCGGGTGACGGCGTCGGCTTCGGCGACCTTGTCGAGCGCGGCGGTGACGTGCTGCAGCGCGAGGCTGTTGATCCGGTCGTGGAGGGTGCGCAGCACGTCCTCCTTGCCGGTGAACTCCTCGTAGAAGTTCCGCGTCGAGACGCCGGCGCGGGCGCACACCTCGGTGATCTTCGTCTGCCGGAAGCCGGTGCTGGTGAACAGCTCGAGACCGGCCGTGAGCAGCCGCTCGCGCCGATCCGCGCGACGTTGTTCGGGTGCGACGCCGCCGTACGTGCGAGCCAACGGTTGTCTCCTCCTTCTGAGGGATTGCCGGATCCTACCGGTCTGGCTAAATTGTGAAAACCTCGATTACCACTCCGCTTCGAGTACCCCCAAACCGGAGGCAACGATGCTTCGTCGGTTACTGGTCGCCGTCGCGCTCCTTTTCGTGACAGCCGCCCCCTCCGCGCACGCGGACCCGGGCGTCCTCTTGGAACAGCGGCCGACGACGGTGTTCGTCGGCCCGTTCCCGGCGCCCGTCAAAGCCTGGCACCTCCTGTACCGCTCGACGTCGGCGACCGGCGAACCGAACGCCGTCTCCGGCACGCTGCTGGTGCCGCCGACACCGTGGGTGCGCGGCGGTCCGCGCCCGCTGATCACGTACGCGGTCGGGACGCACGGCCTCGGCGACCAGTGCGCGCCTTCGAACCTCCTGGCCCACGGCATCGAGAACGAAAGCGCGTTGCTCGCGCAGGCGCTGACGCAGGGCTGGGCCGTCGTCGTCACCGACTACGAAGGACTCGGCACGCCGGGCACGCACACGTACGCGGTCGGGCAGTCCGAAGGCCGGGCGGTCCTCGACGCGGCGCGGGCCGCTTCCCAGGTGACCGGCGCGGGGCTGTCCCCGTCCGGGCCGGTGGGCGTGTTCGGCTACTCGCAGGGCGGCCAGGCCGCGGCCTGGGCGGCCGAGTTGCAAGCGACGTACGCGCCTTCGCTGAACGTGGTGGGGGTGGCGGCCGGCGGCGTCCCGGCGGACCTGAACGCGGTGTTCGCGTCCAACGACGGCGGCGCGGCGTTCGGCTTGGTCCTGGGCGCGGCGACGGGCTTCGCGGCGGCGTACCCGGACGTGCCGTTCGCGTCGATCCTGAACGACCGCGGCCGCGAAGCGGTGGCCCGGGTGTCGAAGGCGTGCACGGTGGAGCTGGGCGCGGCGGCGCCGTTCGCGCACCTGCAGGACTTCGTGACGGTGCCGGACCCGATCCACGACCCGCGCTGGCAGGCCCGCCTGACGGAGAATTACCTGGGCACGACGGCCCCGAAGCCGCCGGTGTACCTGTACCACGGGACGTTGGACGAGCTGATCCCGTTCAGCGTCGGAACGGCGTTGCGCGACCGCTGGCAGGCACTGGGCGCGAAGGTGACGTGGCAGGAGTTCCCGCTCCTGGAGCACATCGGCGGGGTCTCGATCGGCGGCCCGGTGGCGATGACCTGGCTGGGCACGAAGTTCTGAAGGCCAGGAATGACTCATTCCTGGCGTCGCGCGCAGTGAATGACTCATTCCTGGCGTCCGATGCCAGGAATGAGTCATTCACTGCATGCGGGCGAGACTGTCGGTGGCCCCCGGTAGCGTGGAAAACGGGGGCTGCTCAGAACGCCTCGGCCAGCCCCTTCATCGCCGTGACCGCGTCCGGGGCCAGCGAAGTCACCACCGTGCCGCCCGCAGCGAGGGGGCTGCGGGACCACCACTCGCCCGAGGCCGCCGGGAGCTCCGGGCCGCCGACCACCAGGTCCGTGGCCAGCACCCGGCGGCCCGCCAGCACCGCCAGGCTCCCGTCCAGGCCCGCATCCCCCACCGAAAGCGTCTGCCGCAGCACCGGCACCGAACCCCGCGTGACCGACAGCGAAGTCGAGAGCACACCCGGGCTCTCCCCGGCTCGGCCCAGCACCAGCACCTCCCGCGTGTGCAGGTAAGCATCCGAAGCCAGCGAAGCCCGGAAGACCGCGGTGTGCCGCGCCCGGGCGGTGACCACCGTCGGCTCCGGGAGGTACTCCAGCGACCCACCCGGTTCGACCACGACCTCCACTGTGGACAATGAACCTTCGCCGTGCAGGCCAGGCAGCGCCAGGGTCGCCGCCACCCCGGAGAGCCGGAGCGAAGCCCCGGGTCCGACGTGGATCGAAAGCGTGAGGTCGTCCCCGCCCAGCGGCGAAGTGGCCGAGTTCACCAGGTGCACCACCGCCGTCGAACCACGGCCCCGGCGCGGGAACAACGTCAGCGGCGCCATCGAACGCAGCTCCCGCAGCACCGTGCGCGAGCCGTCGAAGCACGCCGTCAGCCGCGCGTGGGCCTTCACAGCAGCGAGCGGACCCAGCCGGCGACCGCGGGCGCGTCCGGGGTGTCCACGAGGGACTGCGTGATCACCGGCAGCGAGCCCCGCATCCGGTGGGCATCCGACGTCATCACGTCCATGTCCGCACCGACCAAGTGGGCGATGTCGATCTTGTTGATCACCAGCAGGTCCGCCGTCGTGACGCCGGGGCCGCCCTTGCGCGGCACCTTGTCGCCGCCCGCGACGTCGACCACGAAGATCTGGCTGTCCGCCAGGCCGCGGCTGAACACCGCCGTCAGGTTGTCGCCGCCACTCTCGATGATCACCAGGTCGAGGCCAGGGAACTTCTCCTCCAGCCGCTCGACCGCGTCGAGGTTCGCGGTGATGTCGTCGCGGATCGCCGTGTGCGGGCAGGCACCCGTCTGCACCGCCTCGATCCGCTCCGGGTCCAGTACCCCCGCGCGACGCAGGAAGTCCGCGTCCTCGGTCGTGTAGATGTCGTTCGTGACGACGGCGAGGTTGATCTCGTCGCCCAGCGCGCGGCACAGCGCCGCGGTCAGCGCCGTCTTGCCGGAGCCGACGGGGCCGCCGATGCCGATCCGGTACGCGCGCCCGGCCGCCGGGGCCGCGTCGTAGTGGTCCGGCTCGCTGACCGTGGGGTCGAAGCTGATCGCGTGAAAGTGGCCGTGGCCTTCAGCTGGCAAAGAGACGCACCTCTTCCTGGTGGTGCCGGGCGTGGGCCTCGGCGAACAGATCCAACGCGGGCGACCCCGGCGACGGCAGGGAAGCCGGGTCGTCGCCCGCCACGGCGGCCGCTTCCGCACAAACGGAAGCGAGGTCCAGCCGCGCCACGACGGCGTTCACGGCAAAGGGGTCGAGCCCCAGCAGCCGGACCGCGGCACTCGCCGGGCCGCTCACCGACAAGTAGGCGGCTGCCATGGCGGCGTCGTGCGGTGCGCCGCCTGCGACCCCGACCAGCGCGCCCAGCACGATCGAATGGTGCGGCCGCGGAGTTTCGGCGAGCAGCGCGTCGAGCACCGGTGACGGCCACGCGATCCGCCCGGCCCGCGCGGTCCCGCGGCCCTGCGCCCGGGACGCCTCGCGCTGGGCGAGCGACGGCGTGCGCGCGTCCAGCTCACTGTCCAAAACCGACCAATTGCCTCCGGCGACGGCCGCGTGTGCGGAAGCAGCAGCGAAAACCGCCGCGAGGAATCCCGCCGTCCGCAACCGTCCAGAAAGGAACCCGGGGAGGTCGCGCACGGAATCCACCAGTTTCCGCGAGACGACTTCCTCCAGCCCGCCGCTGTGGACGTGACCACCGCCGGGAAACCGGGAGTCCGCGAGAATCAACGCCGAAAGGTCCATCAGAACAGGAAATACCTTTGCGCCATCGGCAGTTCCGTCACCGGCTGCGGCTCGATCAGCTCGCCGTCGACGTGCACCGCGAAGCTGTCCGGCTCGACGCGCACGTCCGGTGTCGCGTCGTTGAGCACCATGTCCGCTTTGGTCCGCGCGCGCATGTTCGACACGGCGACCAGCGGCCTCGTGATGCCGAACGTCTCGCGCAGGCCGCTGTCCAAAGCGGACGGCGCGACGAAGTGCAGGCTCAACGCGGCCCCGATGGCCGCACCGAACATCGGCCGCGCCATGACCGGCTGCGGCGTCGGGATGGACGCGTTCGCGTCGCCCATCGCCGCCCACGCCGGGAACCCGCCCTTCAGGACCACGTGCGGGCGGACGCCGAAGAACTTCGGCTCCCACAACACCAGGTCCGCGAGCTTGCCGACCTCGACCGAGCCGATTTCGGTCTCCATGCCGTGCGCAATGGCCGGGTTGATCGTGTATTTGGCGACATAGCGACGCGCGCGCAGGTTGTCGGCCGCGCCGTCGCCGGGCAGCGCGCCGCGGCGGCGTTTCATCACGTGCGCGGTCTGCCAGGTCCGGATGATCACCTCGCCGATCCGGCCCATCGCCTGGGAGTCCGAGCTCATCATCGAGATCGCGCCCATGTCGTGCAGGACGTCCTCGGCGGCGATCGTCGTCGGCCGGATGCGGCTCTCGGCGAAGGCGAGGTCCTCGGGCACCGACGGGTTGAGGTGGTGGCAGACCACCAGCATGTCGAGGTGTTCGTCGAGCGTGTTGGCGGTGTGCGGGCGGGTCGGGTTGGTCGACGACGGCAGCACGTTCGGCAGCGAGACGACCTGGATGATGTCCGGCGCGTGCCCGCCGCCTGCCCCTTCGGTGTGGTAGGCGTTGATCGAGCGGCCACCGATCGCGTCCACAGTGGATTCGAGGAATCCGGCTTCGTTCAGCGTGTCCGTGTGGATGGCCACCTGGACACCGGCTTCGTCGGCGACGGTCAGGCACGCGTCGATGGCGGCCGGCGTGGTGCCCCAGTCCTCGTGCAGCTTGAACCCGCCCGCACCGGCCGCGAGCTGCTCGCGCAGCGCCTCGGGCCGGACGGTGTTCCCCTTGCCCAGCAACAGGACGTTGACCGGGTAACCGTCCATGGCGGACAGCATCCGGCCGAGGTTCCACGCGCCGGGCGTGACGGTGGTGGCCTTCGTGCCCTCGTTGGGCCCGGTGCCGCCACCGACCAAAGTGGTCAGCCCGGCGGCCAGTGCCGTGTCGACGAGCTGCGGGCAGATGAAGTGGACGTGGCAGTCGATGCCGCCCGCCGTGAGGATCTTGCCGTTGCCGGACAGCACTTCGGTCGACGGCCCGATGACCAGGGCCGGGTCGACGCCGTCCATGGTGTCCGGGTTGCCCGCTTTGCCGATGCCGACGATCCGGCCGTCGCGCACGCCGACGTCGGCTTTGACGACACCCCAGTGGTCGAGGATCACCGCGCCGGTGATGATCAGGTCGGGCGCGCCCTCGGCGCGGGTCGCCGTGCCCTGGCCCATGGACTCGCGGATGACCTTGCCGCCGCCGAAGAGCACCTCGTCGCCGGAGCCGCCGGGACCCATCGAGCGGTCTTCGGTGACCTCGATCAGCAGGTCGGTGTCGGCGAGCCGGATGCGGTCGCCGGTGGTCGGGCCGAACAGCTCGGCGTAGCGCTCGCGGTCGATCTGCGGCATCAGAAGTCCCCCGCGAACTCGGACCGCAGGCCCGGGACGCGCCGCGCGCCGGCCAGCGGAACGAGATCGACTTCCCGTTCGACGCCGGGTTCGAACCGCACCGACGTCCCCGCCGGGACGTCGAGCCGGTGGCCGCGGGCGGCCTCGCGGTCGAACTCGAGGCCGGGGTTCACGGCCGCGAAGTGGTAGTGCGAGCCGACCTGCACCGGCCGGTCGCCGAGGTTCCGCACCAGTAGCCGGACGCGCGCGCGGCCCGGGTTCAGCTCCACCGGCTCCTCGCCGGGAATGATCTCACCAGGGCGCATCCAGCCGCTCCTCACACGATCGGGTCATGCACGGTGACGAGCTTGGTGCCGTCCGGGAAGGTGGCCTCGACCTGCACGGAGTCGACCATCTCGGGCACGCCGTCGAGCACCTGCGCCCGGGACAGCACGGTCCGGCCGCTGGCCACCAGCTCGCTGACCGTGCGGCCGTCGCGGGCGCCTTCGAGGACGTGGTCGGTGATGAGCGCGACCGCCTCGGGGTAGTTGAGCTTGACGCCGCGGTCCAGCCGCTTCCGCGCGACGTCGGCCGCCACGTGGATGAGCAGCTTGTCGCGCTCCTGCGGACTGAGGTGCATGCGCTAGGTCTATCACCCGAAACGCGGGAGCGCCGGGTTCGGAAACACAGGATTTACCTGGGCTTCGTCACACTGCGTGGTGAAAATTCTCCTGACCGGAGGGCTCGGTGACTGAATCGTTCTCGTAATCGTGACCGAAACCACCGCATCTTTCGATTGCCAGTGGCCGGTCAAGAGAGCAAGGTCTATCCATCCGTGCGATGTGGCGCGCATTCAGTGCGCTTCCTCCAACCGCGCGACCAGCAGCAACCAGCCGGGGAAAAGCGCACCGAAAGGTTCCGCGAAACAGTGACTACCTCCACGATCAGCAAGCCACAGCCGTCCGGCCAACCCGACGACGGCTTCCGACCGGGCCTGGAGGGCGTCGTCGCCTTCCACACCGAAATCGCCGAACCCGACCGGGACGGCGGTGCCCTGCGCTACCGCGGCGTCGACATCGAGGACCTCGCCGGCAAGGTGACCTTCGGCGACGTCTGGGGCCTCCTCGTGGACGGCCGGTTCGGTCACGGCCTCCCGCCCGCCGAGCCGTTCCCGCTGCCGGTGCACACGGGTGACGTCCGGGTGGACGTCCAGGCCGCGCTGGCCATGCTCGCCCCGATCTGGGGGTACCGCCCGCTGCTCGACATCACCGACGAAGAGGCCCGCGAGCAGCTGGCCCGCGCCTCGGTGATGGCGCTGTCCTACGTCGCCCAGTCGGCGCGCGGCATCGGCCAGCCGGCGGTCCCGCAGGCCCGCGTCGACGAGGCCCAGTCGATCACCGAGCGGTTCCTGATCCGCTGGCGCGGCGAGCCGGACCCGGCGCACGTCAAGGCCCTGGACGCCTACTGGGTGTCGGCCGCCGAGCATGGCCTCAACGCCTCGACCTTCACCGCCCGCGTCATCGCCTCGACCGGTGCGGACGTGGCGGCGGCCATGTCCGGCGCCATCGGCGCGATGTCGGGCCCGCTGCACGGCGGCGCCCCGGCGCGCGTGCTGCCGATGATCGAAGAGGTCGAGCGCACCGGCGACCCGGTCGGCCTGGTCAAGGGCATCCTCGACCGCAAGGAACGCCTGATGGGCTTCGGCCACCGCGTCTACCGGGCCGAGGACCCGCGGGCGCGCGTGCTGCGCCGGACCTGCCAGGAGCTCGGCGCGACCCGCTACGAGGCGGCCGCCGCGCTGGAGCAGGCCGCGCTGAAGGAGCTGCGCGAGCGGCGCCCGGATCACCCGATCGAGACCAACGTCGAGTTCTGGGCCGCGGTCATCCTGGACTTCGCGCAGGTGCCGCCGCACATGATGCCCGCGATGTTCAGCTCGGCCCGCACCGCCGGCTGGGCCGCGCACATCCTCGAGCAGAAGCGCACCGGACGCCTGGTGCGGCCGTCGGCCAAGTACGTCGGCCCGGCGCCGCGCAGCCCCGAGGACGTCGAGGGCTGGGAGCTCGTCACCAAGCACTGACGCTACGACCGAAGCGGCACTTTCATAGGGAAAGTGATCCGGAGGTAGCCCCTCCAGGTCACTTTCACGTGAAAGTGCCCGCTTGGTCGTGCTGAGCGGTCGTGGCGAGCATGGCCGTGAGCTGGTCGACCAGCCAGGTGTCCAGGGCCTGCCGCGGCACCGTGCGCTCCTGCAGCCAGCTCAGCAACGCGCCTTCGACGACGGCCGTCCAGCAACGCAGCGTGAGCGAAAGCAGCGGCGACGGGTCTGAGACGCCGAGGGCGTCCAGGATCAGGGCCACCGCGCGGTTGCGGACCTCGTCGATCGCCGCGTCGGTCTCGGACGTCGCGATCACCGAACCGCTGCGCAGCAGGGCGATATACCCCGCCCGGTAGTGGTCGGCGACGTCGATCAGGCCGCGGACGGCGGCGCGCAGCCGCACATCCGGCGGCCCTTCCTCGAGCCCGGCCAGGCCGTCGATCAGCCCGTCGGTGACCGTCCGCAGCGCCTCGACCTGCAGTTCACGCAGGCTGGAGAAGTACCGGTAGAACAGCGGCCGCGACACCTCGGCGCGCGCGACGATGTCGTCCACGGTGACCAGCTCGGGCGCCCGCGAGCCGAACAGGTCGAGCGCGGCGCGGATCAGGTCGTCGCGGCGGGCCTGCGGCGACATCCGCCGCGGCCGGCTCACGGCGTGAGGCCCTTTTCCGCGGCACGCAGGATTTCCCGCAGCACGGCCGCCGACGCGAGGGTGACGACCTGGCCGCCTTCGGCGCGCTCGGCGAGCATCAGCACGAACGCGCCCTCGCCGTGGCGGCCCGCGTCGTCGACGACGATGTCCGGGACGCCGTGCTCGGCGCGCACCCGCTCGGCGAAGCGGCGCACGGCCTCGCCGTCCGAAGAGTCCACTGTGTACTCGGCAACGCCGTGTTCTTCCAGCAGCTTCAGCGTCTCCGCGGCACCGGACGTGTCGGCGACGATGACGTCGGCGCCCTGCTCGGCGAAGGCGAGCGCGGTCGCCCTGCCGATCCCGCTGCTCGCCCCGGTGACCACGACGAGCCGGTGCTCGAACGGCCCGGCGTCCACCCGGGCGCGGCGCAGCGCGCGGCTTTCCACCCCGGTTTCGGCGTACTCGATCAGCTCTGCGGCCGCGGCCGCCACGACCTGCGGCTTCGACCGCGTCACCCAGTGCGTCCCGACGATCCGGCGGATCCGCAGGTCGGAGACCCAGCGGGTGACCTCGGTCTGCAGCGGCGTCGTGACGTAGGCGTCGCCGGTCGGGGCCAGCACCTGCACCGGGACGTCGGCGGGGCGCGGGGCGGGCCGCGAAAGGCGGGTGAACATGTTGGCGCGGTAGAGCTGGAGGCCGTGCAGGCCGTCGGACTTCTCCGGCGGCGCCGCGTCCGGCTCCATGCGCTGGATCTGCTTGCCCAGCAAACCCGTGCGCCACAGCAGGTCCGGGATGACCGGGACCTGGAACGCCAGGATGTACCACGAGTGCAGGAACTGGTTCAGCGCGTTCTTGAGCCGCTTCGGCGTCGGGCGGCGCAACTGGGCGCGGAACCACGCGCCGGCGTGGTCGAGGCTCGGGCCGGACAGCGACGTGTAGGAGGCGACCCGCCCGCGCAAGCCCTCGCCGGTGATGGCGTGCCACGTCTGGATCGAGCCCCAGTCGTGGGCGACCAGGTGCACCTGGCCGGCCGGCTGCACCGCCTCGACGACGGCCCGCAGGTCGTCGGCCAGCTGGTCCAGCCGGTAGGACGCGCGTCCCGACGGCTTGTCCGACCGTCCCGCCCCGCGGACGTCGTAGGTGACGACGCGGTGTTTCGCGGTCAGCCCGGCGGCCACCCCCGCCCACATCGAGCTGTTGTCCGGGTAGCCGTGCACGAGCACGACCGTGGGCCCGTCGCTCCGGCCGTCGATGGTCACGGAAAGGCGGACACCGTCGCTGGCGGTCACCCACTGGTGAGACATTCTGTCATGTTAGACAAGTTGTCAACAGTGCGTTCACCCGCGCGGCGGTTCCGCGGGCGCGGATCTTCGGATTTTTGCTTGTATGACAGCGTTTTCGTGGTTCCACGGGAAACCAAGCCCCGCTGTCCACCGATCGGTGGACAGCCGGATTCCACTGGCCGTTGGTCGGATTCGCCGCCGGGACCGGCCAGGCTCGGAGCATGACCACAGCAGTCAGCGTGCGCGGCCTGCGCAAGCAGTACCCCGGTCACCTCGCGGTGGCCGGGCTCGATCTGGAGATCGCCCAAGGCGAGGTCTTCGCCCTGCTCGGCCCGAACGGCGCCGGGAAGACCACGACCGTCGAGATCCTCGAGGGGCACCGGCAGCGGACGGACGGGGACGTCTCCGTGCTCGGCGAGGACCCCGGCAAGGCCGGACGCGCCTGGCGAGCCCGGCTTGGCATCGTCCTGCAGACGGCGACCGACGCCGCCGAGCTGAGCGTCGCCGAAACCGTCCGGCACTTCGCGAAGTACTACCCAGCGCCGCGCGATCCCGACGAGGTGATCGACAAGGTCGGGCTCACCGAGAAGGCCGGGGCGCGAGTCAAGGCGCTCTCCGGCGGGCAGCGGCGGCGCGTCGACGTCGCCCTCGGCATCATCGGCCGGCCCGAGCTGCTCTTCCTCGACGAGCCGACCACCGGCTTCGACCCCGAGGCGCGGCGGCAGTTCTGGACGCTGATCAGCGACCTGGCCGCCGAGGGCACCACCATCCTGCTGACCACGCACTACCTCGACGAAGCCGAAGCGCTCGCCGACCGGGTCGCGGTCATCGCGCGCGGGGAGATCGTCGCCCAGGACACGCCGCAGAACCTGGGCGGGCGGGCCGCGGCCGAGGCCACCGTGCGCTGGGTCGACGAACGCGGCGAGCACGTCGAGCGCACCGCGTACCCGACCAAGCTCGTCACCGAGCTCTCGGCTGGGGGTCGGGAGCTCGCCGGGCTGACGGTGACCCGGCCGAGCCTGGAGGACATCTACCTGGACCTGATCGGAGACAAGGCATGACCACCCTGACTTTGCCCGGCCCACTGTCGCTCGGCTTGGCCCGCGGCGGCACGGAACTCCGGCAGTTCTTCCGCCACAAGGAACAGGTGGTCTTCACCTCCTCCCTGCCCGCCGTGCTGATGGTCCTGCTCGGGTCCATCCTGGACGGTCCGACGGCGCTCGACGGCGTCACCTCCGGCCAGCTGCTGGCGGCCGGGATGATCGGCTCCGGCATCGTCTCGACGTCGTTCAACAGCATCGCGACCGGCGTCTCGGCCGACCGCGAAACCGGGGCCCTCAAGCGCCTGCGCGGCACGCCGATGCCGCCGGCGTCGTACTTCATCGGCAAGATGGTGCTGGTCGCGGTGTCGAGCCTGGCCCAGACGGTGCTGATGGCCGCGGTCGCCGTGCTGCTGTTCGGGCTGCGCCTGCCGTCCGATCCGGCGAAGTGGCTGACGCTGCTGTGGGTGTTCGCGCTCGGCATCGTCTCGTGCACGCTGCTCGGGATCGCGATCAGCTCGCTCGCGAACTCCACCAACGGCGCGGTCGCCATCGTGCAGATGCTGTACCTGGTGCTGCAGTTCATCTCCGGCGTGTTCGTCTCCCCGATCACGAACCTGCCGAAAGTTATGGTGGACATCGCGTCGTTCTTCCCGCTGAAGTGGATCTGCCAGGGGTTCCGGTCGGTCTTCCTGCCGGACGGCGCCGTGAGGATGGAGATGGCCGGGACATGGGAACTGCCGCGGGTGGCGCTGGTGCTGGGGATCTGGTGCGTGGCGGGGGCGGTGCTGGCGCGGCTGACGTTCCGGTGGACCGACGCGAAGTGAGGGACGCCTGGGACCGGTTCAACTGGCTCTGGGAAATCCTCTTCGCGGTGGCGTACCTGGCCACCACCACGCTGGTGCTCCTCGACGGCGCCGACCCGGTGTGGACGGCCGTCGCGGCCGGGGCGCTCACCGCGCTGGCGCTGAGCTACCTGCTGTGGGGCCGCCGGCTGGTCCGGGACGACGACTCGTCGATCCGGCAGCGGTGGGTGTTCGCCCTCCTGGTGCTGGTGCTGGTCGGGATCGCCATGTGGGCCGAGGGCACGTCCGGCTTCATCCTCTTCATGGCGTGCCCGCTGCTGTTCTCGACGCTCGAATTCCGGCCCGCGGCGGTCCTCACCACGGTGGCGATCCTGCTCAACCCCGCGGCGGCTGTCGTGAACGACGGGTTGACCGGGCCGACACTGCACATCATGCTGCCGATGACGGCGATCCTGGTCGTCTTCGGCGTGCTGTGCGGCAAGTTCATCGGGCACGTCATCGAGGAGAGCCGGGGCCGCGCGGACCTGATCGCGAAACTCGAGGCGAGCCAGGCGGAAGTCGCCCGGCTCTCCCGGGAGGCGGGCACCGCGGCGGAGCGCGAACGGCTGGCGCGGGAGATCCACGACACGCTCGCGCAGGGCTTCACCAGCATCGTCACCCTCGCACAGGCCATCGAGTCCGAATTGGACACCGACCCGGCGGCGGCGCGGCGGCACGCGGAGCTGGCCGCCCGCACCGCGCGCGAGAACCTGACGGAGGCCCGCGCGATGGTCGCCGCGCTGGCCCCGGCCGACCTCGCCGCCGGTTCGCTCGTGGACGCCGTCCGCAGGCAGGCCGACCGGCTGGCCGACGAGACGGGCGTGCCGGTCGAGTTCGAAGTGGACGGTTCATTGCCTGCGCTAGGCACGGCGAGCGAAGTGGTCCTGCTGCGGGGCGCGCAGGAAGCGCTGAACAACGTCCGGCGGCACGCGGCCGCGTCGGCGGTGTCGGTGCGGTTGTCCGCTGTGGACGGTGCGGTCCGGCTGTCGGTGCGTGACGACGGCGCCGGCTTCGACCCCGACCACGCCACGGGGTTCGGGTTGCGCGGGATGCGGTCCCGGGCCGAGCAGGTCGGTGGCAGACTGAGCGTCCGGAGTGGCCCCCGCGGCACCGAACTCACCCTGGAGGTGCCGGCTTGATCCGCGTCATGCTCGTCGACGACCACCCGGTCGTCCGCGAAGGCCTCCGCGGCATGCTCGAAGCGGAACCGGACCTGACGGTCGTCGGCGAAGCGGGTTCCGGCGACGAAGCCGTCGCGCTCGATCGGGTCGCCGCGCCCGACGTCGTGCTGATGGACCTGCGCATGCCCGGCCTCGACGGCGTCGGCGCGACCAAGCGGATCCTGCGCGAGCAGCCCGGCCGCCGGATCGTCGTGCTGACGACGTACGAGACGGACGCGGACATCCTGCGCGCGGTGGAGGCGGGCGCGTCGGGGTATCTGCTGAAGGACGCCTCGCGCGCGGAGCTGGCGAACGCGATCCGCGCGGCGGCCCGCGGGGAGACGGTGCTGGCGCCGTCGGTGGCCGGGAAGCTGGTCAACCGCGTCCGCAACCCGGAACCGCAGCCGCTGTCGGCCCGCGAGGTGGAGGTCCTCCGGCTGGTCGCCAAGGGCGGCACCAACGCGGACATCGGCCGCGCCCTGCACATCAGCGAAGCCACGGTGAAGACCCACCTGCTGCGGGTGTTCGGCAAGCTCGGCGTCTCGGACCGCACGGCCGCGGTCACGACAGCGATGGCCAGGAACCTCCTGAGCTGACCGTGATCCAGCGGGCATCACGCGTGACCCGAGGGGCATCACGCGTGATTCCACGGGCATCGCGGTGATGCCCCGTCAGTCACGCATGATGCCTGGCCAATCACGGGTGATGTCCCTCCGGACACGCGTGATGCCTCGTTTCGCACGGCCGGGACCTGCTCCGGCGGACCGCGCGCGGCAGAATGCCCCCATGCTTGCCTCGACCGAACTCGCCCTGCTCCGCCGGATCGCCCACGAGCAGGCGGCCTGCCGGGCTCCGTCGCTGGTCGCCGCCGTGGTGCGGGACGGCGGGATCGTCTGGTCCGGTGGCCGGGGACGCGTCGGCGGCGAAACCCCGACCACCGACACGCAGTACCGGCTGGGCTCGATCACCAAGACCCTCGTCGCCACCGCCGTCATGCGGTTGCGCGACGAAGGCCTGCTCGACCTCAACGACCCGCTCGAAAAGCACGTCCCGGGCACGCCGTTCGGCGCCGCCACCGTCGCCCAGCTGCTGTCCCACACCTCCGGCCTGACGTCCGAGTCGCCCGGCCTGTGGTGGGAGCGGACGCCGGGCGCCGACTGGGACGCGCTGGTCGGCAGCCTCGCCGAGGGGGCCACCAAGCACCGGCCGGGCGCGCGGTTCCACTACTCCAACGTCGGCTACGGCGTCCTCGGCGAACTCCTCGCCCGCCACCGCGGCAAGGGCTGGCTCTCCGTGCTCGACGAGGAGGTCCTCGGCCCGCTCGGGATGACCCGCACGACCCCGCACCCGGTCGGCGCGCACGCCGAGGGCTTCGCCGTGCACCCCTTCGCCGACGTCCTGCTGCCGGAACCGAGCCCGGACGCCGGCGCGATGGCCCCCGCCGGGCAGCTGTGGTCGACGGCGCAGGACCTCGGCCGCTGGACGGCGTTCCTCGGCGGCGAGACCGGCGGCGTGCTCGCGCCGGAGACCGTCGCCGAGATGCGGACCATGATCACCGTCGACGACACCGACGTCTGGACGACCGGGTTCGGGCTCGGCCTGATGCTCGTGCGCTATCAGGGCCGCCGGATCGCCGGCCACACCGGCTCGATGCCCGGGTTCCTCGCCGTGACGCTGGTCGACCCGGCCGCGCGGACCGGCGCGCTGGTGCTCACGAACTCGACGTCCGGCGTCGGCATCACCCAGCTCTGCCTCGACCTCATCACCATGACCGACGAGCTGGAGCCGCGGCTGCCCGAAGAGTGGCTGCCGTCCCCGGCCGACCCCGAGCTGCTCGCGCTGACCGGGCTCTGGCACTGGGGCCCGACGCCGTACCACCTGCGCATCCAGGGCGACGGGCTGCTGCTGCTCGCACCGGTCGAAGGCGCCGGGCGCAGCTCGCGCTTCCGCGCCACCGGCAAGGACACCTACGTCGGTCTCGACGCCTACTACGCCGGCGAGACGCTCGAAGTGGGCCGGAACGCCGACGGCGTCGCCACCCACCTCGACCTGGCGACGTTCGTCTTCACCCGCACTCCGTACGACCCGGCCGCGCCGGTGCCCGGCGGCGTCGAAGACTGGCGCTGACGGGAGAACGGGCCCCGCTCGCACCCCCAGGGTGGCGAGCGGGACCCTCAGTTCAGGGCGGCGGTGCCCGCCGAGTACGCGACGGCGGCGGCGAACCGGTTGGCGATGCGCTTGCCCTCGCCCCAGTCCCAGACGCCGAGCTTGAGCACGGTCATGATCGTGAGCGTCGAGCCGCCCGCGGACGGCGACACCGTCACGTTGACGTGCTGGCCCCAGCTCAGGATCGACATCCCGGTGCGGCAGGTCGCGAAGCCCCGCGGCCCGTCGTAGACCGGCTGCTGCCCGCCGATCGCCGCGACGCCGGCCGGAAGCGCGTTCCACAGCACTTCGGGCGGCACCGGGAAACTCTGTTGCACAGTTGTCACGGCGAGGACGCTACCGGCGGCCGGGGCGGGCGGGTAACCGTGTTTTTACCCCCACCGCGGCGGGCGCCGATGAGTCCGACGGCGTAGCTGTCGCCGTCCGGAAGGCCCACGACCAGTTCCTCCGACGGCCACTCCGCCGGCGGCGGCTCGGTCGCGCGAGGGGCCGTCGAGCCGGGGCGCGCCTCGCCGGTCGCCCACCGCGGCTGCGGGACGAAGACGAGCACCAGCGTCGCCGCGAACCCGAAGCACGGCGAACCAGGCGAAAAAGTACCGACGAGGCTTCATCGATTCCACATGTCGGACATCGCCCCACCTCTGTTACCTGCCGCATCCCGACCTGAGAGACTGGCCACATGACCGACGCTGAGTTGACCATCCCCGCCGACCTCAAGCCGGCCGACGGCCGCTTCGGCTGCGGCCCGTCGAAGGTCCGCGCCGAGCAGCTGAGTGCGCTGGCGGAGTCCGGCTCCACCTACCTCGGCACGTCGCACCGGCAGAAGCCGGTCAAGTCCCTCGTCGGGCGCGTGCGGGCGGGCCTGTCCGAGCTGTTCTCCCTGCCCGAGGGCTACGAGGTGATCCTCGGCAACGGCGGCACCACGGCGTTCTGGGACGCGGCCGCCTTCGGCCTGGTCCGCGAGCGCGCGCAGCACTTCACCTACGGCGAGTTCTCCTCGAAGTTCGCCACCGTGACGAAGGGCGCGCCGTTCCTGGCCGACCCGATCGTCGTCAAGGCCGAGCCGGGCAGCGCGCCGGACATCGCCTACGAAGCCGGCGCCGACCTGGTCGGCTGGGCGCACAACGAGACGTCCACCGGCGTGGCCGTGCCGGTCCGCCGCCCGGAGGGCAGCGAAGGCGCCCTGGTCGCGATCGACGCCACCTCCGGCGCCGGCGGCCTGCCGGTCAAGGCCGAGGACTTCGACGTCTACTACTTCGCGCCGCAGAAGTCGTTCGCCGCCGACGGCGGGCTCTGGATCGCGCTGGCCTCCCCGGCCGCGGTCGAGCGGATCGGCGAGATCGGCGGGAGCGACCGCTGGATCCCCGAGTTCCTGTCGCTGACCACCGCGCTGGACAACTCCCGCAAGGACCAGACGTACAACACCCCGGCCGTGGCCACGCTGTTCCTGCTCGCCGAGCAGATCGAGTGGATGAACGGCCAGGGCGGCCTCGCCTGGACGACTTCGCGCACGAAGGACTCGTCGTCGCGGCTGTACGAGTGGGCCGAGAAGACCAGCTACACGACGCCGTTCGTGAAGGACCCGGACCTGCGCTCGCAGGTCGTCGGCACGGTCGACTTCAGCGACGACGTCGACGCCGCCGCGGTCGCGAAGGTGCTGCGCGCCAACGGGATCGTCGACACCGAGCCGTACCGCAAGCTGGGCCGCAACCAGCTGCGCGTCGGCCTGTTCCCGGCGATCGACCCGGACGACGTCACCAAGCTGACGCAGGCCATCGAGTACGTGGTCGAGCGGCTCAGCTGACCTGAGGTTCCTTGGAGGGGACCTCCGCCGCTTCCGCGGTGGGGGTCCCCTTCTTCGTGGTCAGGCGGCGGGCGCCGAACGCGGCGAGGGCCAGCAGGACCAGGGCGAACAGCTCGTAGGACTCCGTCGCCAGCCACCAGCCCGGCGAGGGCGCCGGGCGCGGGGCGAACCACATCGGGCCGACGATGAACAGCGTCAGGCCGGCCACCACGACCGCGGCCGCCACCCACCGGATCGCCCGGTCGAAGCGCCACGCGTACCACCCGGCGAGGACGAGGACCGGCACGCACCACGTCCAGTGGTGGGTCCACGAGATCGGCGACACGAGCAGCCCGCCGAGCGCGCAGGCGGTGAGCCCGAGCACCGGCTCGGCGGCGCGCACGACGATCACCGCGACCAGGGCCATCACGGCCAGCGCGGCCAGCACCCAGACGAACTCCGGCAGGCCGGCGCGCACGGTCAGGCCGTGCAGCGACTGGTTGCCGACGTAGTCGACGCCGCCGATGCGGCCCGCGTCGAAGACGAGCTTCGTCCAGTAGGTGAAGGACGCCGACGGCCGGATCAGCCAGAGCAGCGCCCCGGCCACGATGAAGCCGCCGACCACCCGCGCGGCGGACCGGAAATCGCGGCGGACCAGGAAGTAGACGACGAAGACGGCCGGGGTCAGCTTGATCGCCGCGGCCACACCGATCAGCAGGCCCTTCGTCCGCTTCCGCTCGCCGGGCAGCAGGACGTCGAGCACCACCAGCACCATCAGCAGCGCGTTGATCTGGCCGAAGCCCAGCGTCGAGCGCACCGGCTCGAGCAGGGCGCCCGCGAGCTGCGCCCCGATGGCGACCAGCGCGGCCACCGCCCGGCCGCGGACCTTCGAGGCGTCGGCCAGCGAGCCGTTGAGCGTCGCGACGTAGAGGTACGCGACGACGCCGGTGGCGAGGATCGAGGCGATGCTGACCAGCTTCATCGTCACCGCGAACGGCAGCAGCGTGCCGGGCAGGAACACGGCCGCGGCGAACGGCGTGTAGGTGAACGGCAACAGGATCTGGTGCGTGGTCGGCACCCAGGCGTCGTACGGCGAGCCCTGCTCGGCCAGGGCCTTCGCGCCGCCCAGGTAGACCTCGAGGTCGAGGCCGTCGAAGCGTTTCAGCACGAGCACCAGGACGACGGCGGCGACCTCGAGGACGACCAGCGCTCCCGCGAGCTTCCGCCCGGACCACCCCGCCAGCGCCACGCGTCCCCCTCAGCCAGGTCTTCGACCGGCCGAGATTACCCGGCGTGGCCCCGGCACCCGCCGCTGACCTGGCGCTCAAGCGTCTTGAATGACTCATTCCTGGCGTCCGACGCCAGGAATGAGTCATTCACTGCACCCCGAACCGGCTCAGGCGAGCGCCCGCGTGGGAGCCAGGCGGGCCGCCCGCACCGCCGGGTAGGCCCCGGCGACCGCGCCGACCAGCGCCGCCACGCCGACCCCACCCACCAGCGCCCCGGCCGGCAGCACCGCGGGCCAGCCCTGGCTCAGCGCGTACCCCGCCGTCACCATGACGCCGACCAGCACGCCCGCGAGCCCGCCGAGCCCGGACAACAGCACCGACTCCGCCAGGAACTGCCCGCGGATCTGCCGTTTCGTCGCCCCCAGCGCCCGGCGCAGGCCGATCTCGCGCCGCCGTTCCAGCACCGAGATCACCATCGTGTTCGCCACGCCGACCCCGCCGACCAGCAGCGCCACCCCGCCGAGGCCGAGGAACAGCGCGCTGTAGGTCGTGTCCGTCAGCTTCTGCGCCGCCAGGGCGTCCGACGGGCGCCGGACCTGGACCTCGTTCGGCGCCTGCGGGTTCAGCGTCGCCGCCAGCACCGACCGCACCCCGTCCACTTGGGACTCCTCCGCCCGGACGTACACGGTGGACGGGTGGCCGTCGAACCCGAGCAGCCGCTTGGCGACGTCCCAGCCGACCAGCGCCGACCGCTCGATCTCCGGCGCCAGCGGCATCGGCGCGAGGATGCCCACCACGGTGAACCACTGCGTCCCGATCAGCACCTGCGGCGGCCGCGCGGGGTCGACGTGGTCGATGCCCAGCCGGGCCGCCGCCTGGGACCCGAGCACCGCCACCGGGTAGTCCTGGTTGCCGGTAGCCAGGAAGATCCCGGTCCGCACCTTGCCGCCCAGCACGGCGAGCAGATCCGGCCGTGCGGCGTACACGGCCAGCCCGGACGTGTCGTCCGGCGCGATCTTGTCGCTGCGGCGCACGCTCGCCGACGTCGTCCCGGTGCCCGCGGCCGCCTGCACCGGCCCGATCCGCTTGGCCATCGGGACGGCGTCGTCGGGCAGGGTCGCGTTGTCCCCGAACAGCGTCTGGCCCGGCCCGGCGGTGAGCAGGTTGGGGCCGAGCGCGGCCAGCCGGTCGTGCAGGGCCTGCGCGCCGGAGGCCGGGATCGCCAGCACCGCCACCATCGCCGCGACGCCGATCGCGATGCCCAGCGCGGACAGCACCGCCCGCACCGGCCGCGTACGCATGCCGTGGGCGCCCAGCGCGACGACGTCCGGGGGCTTCAGCCGGGCCGGCTCCGGCAATGTCACCAGGGTCATCGCGCCCCCACCAGACCGGTGTCGAGCCGCAGGTGCCCGTCGAGCAGCTCGATGCGGCGGGGCATGCCCGCGGCGATCTCGCGGTCGTGGGTGATCACGACGATCGTGGTGCCCTCCGCCGACAGCTCGCCGAGCAGCGCGAGCACGGACGCGCCGGTGCCGGTGTCGAGGTTGCCGGTCGGCTCGTCGGCCAGCAGGATCGCCGGGTCGTTGACGACCGCCCTCGCGATCGCGACGCGCTGGCGTTCGCCGCCCGACAGCTCGCCGGGCCGGTGCCACGCCCGGTGCCCGAGCTTGACCCGGTCGAGCGCCGCCAGCGCCCGCGCGCGCCGCCGTCGCCGCGGCACCCCGGCGTAGAGCAGGCCGGTGCACACGTTGTCCACCGCGCTCATCCCTTCGTCGAGGAAGAACTGCTGGAACACGAACCCGATCCAGCGCGACCGCAGGGCCGAGACCTTGCGGTCGGGCAGCGCGGCGACGTCGTGGCCGCGCAGCTCAACCCGCCCGGAGGACGGCCGGTCCAGCGTGCCCATCAGGTGCAGCAGGGTGGACTTGCCGGACCCGGACGGCCCGACGATCGCCACCATCTCGCCGTCGTCCAGCGAGAGCGAGACGCCGTCGAGCGCGGCGACCCCGCCGGGGTAGGTGCGCGTGACCTCGTGCACGCGCAGCACGGGTGTCACGACGTCGTCACCACCCGCATGCCCGCGGCCAGGCCGGTGCCGGAAACCTCGACCTTCCCGCCGCTGAACAGTCCGGTTTGCACGGCGATCAGCCGTCGCTGCCCGTTGTCGTCGACCTCGACCGCGTACCCGCCTTCGGCGAGCGCGAGCAGCGCGCCGACCGGGACCGCGAGCACGCCCTGGCGGACGTCCTTGGTGAAGCGGACGGTCGCCGGGGCCGAATCGAGGCTGCCGGCCACGGCCGGGTCGTCGAGCCGGACGGTCACGGTGATCTTGGGCTTGCCGTCGTCCTGGCCCGCCGCGTCCTTGCCCTCGACCGCGGTCCGCCCGACGTCGGTGATCGTGCCCTGCGTCGTCTTCCCGTTGATCGTCACGGACGCCTTCGCGTCCTGCTGGGCGAGGCTCTGCTTGGCCGCGTCGAGCTTCACCTGCACCGACCGGACGGTGCCGGTCGTCTTGAGCACCTCGCCCTGCGCCGGCGCGCCGGGCTTGGCCTGGACGGCCGAAACCCGCAGTTCGCCGGCCGCCAGCACGACGTCACCCTGGCCGAACGCGCCGGTCTGCTCCAGGCCGAGGGACTTCTGCCACTTCTTCAGCGCGGCCGCCGTCGCCGAGGTGAACTTCTTGTCCGGCGTGCCGAACCCGCCGAAGCCGCACGCCTTGAGGTTCTCTTCCAGCTGCTTGACGTCGGCGCCGTCGTCCGCGCCCTCGCGGAGGTCGCGGTAGAACGGCAGCGTGCCGTAGAACAGCGGCACCGGTTTCGCGTCCACTCCGTACACCGCCTGGCAGCGGGTCAGGGTGGCACCGGCGGCCGGCAGCGACGTGATCGTGCCGGGCTTGCGCCCCTGGACGACCGATTCGTCGCCGTAGCCGAGCGTGCCGTCGGCCTCTTCTTCCTCGCTCAGGTCGGTCTTGGCCACTTCGGCGGTCTCGACCGCGGGCGGCGCGGCCTCCTTGACCGGCGTCGCGCTCGACACCCGCGTCAGGATCACCACGGAGCTGGTGCCCAGCACCACGACCAGGACGGCCCCGGCGATGAACCAGCGCGTCCGGCCCCGGCGGCGCGGTTTCAGGTGCGTCACGTCGTTCACTTGCCCGCCTCGGAGTGGACGCTCATGCCGAGCCCGCAGGCCTTCGCGGCGTCCTCGAACTTCTTCGGGTCGTCGCCCGGCCCGCCGATCCGCATGGTGTTCTTGCCGCTCGGGTCGGGGTCGGGCATGTCGACGCCGTGCTCCCGCATGCACTTCGCCTGCTGCCGCATCTTGTCCAGTTCCTCGGG
Organism: Amycolatopsis plumensis; assembly: GCF_042652605.1. Taxonomy (NCBI): domain Bacteria; kingdom Bacillati; phylum Actinomycetota; class Actinomycetes; order Pseudonocardiales; family Pseudonocardiaceae; genus Amycolatopsis; species Amycolatopsis plumensis. The sequence continues at coordinate 2,063,249 of NZ_JBHSJY010000001.1, forward strand.
ACTCGGCTGCTTCATCTCGCCGCCGTTGGGCATCAGGTGCTTGCACGCGTTCTGCGCGGCGTCGATCTTCCCCTTGTCGGCACCCTCGCCCTGAATCGCGATCGACATCCCCTTGCCGTCACCCGCGGGCTTCGGATCGGGCATGTCGACGCCGTGCTCGCGCATGCACTTGGCGAAGTCGCGCATCTTGTCTTCGTCGCTCTTGCCGCTGTTGTCGGCCGCTGCCGGGCCGCCCGTCTTCGACGGCGTCGAGATCGAGGCGACCTTCGACCCGTCGTCGGGCTTCGCCCCGCAGCCGCCGAGCAGCAGGGCCGTCCCCAGCGCCGCGACGGCGATCCGTGTCCGCATGGCTCGCTTCCTTTCGTCCGGTGGGGAACCAGGTCTACGGATCGGGTGGTTCGGGCGCGCTAAGCGACGTCGCTTATGCGGTCCTTATGGCCTCCCTGCGCAGACTGGGCCGGTGCGGGTGCTGGTGGTGGAGGACGAGCGGTTGCTGGCCGACTCGGTCGCGGAAGGGCTGCGGCGCTTCTCGATGGCCGTCGACGTCTGCTACGACGGCGAACAGGCCATGGAACGCGTCGGCGTGCACGGCTACGACGTCGTGGTGCTCGACCGCGACCTGCCGAAGGTGCACGGCGACGACGTCTGCGCGGCCGTGGTCCGTGCGGGCGGCGAGGCGCGGGTGCTGATGCTGACCGCGGCCGCCGACGTCACCGACCGGGTCGCCGGCCTCGGCCTCGGCGCCGACGACTACCTGACGAAGCCGTTCGCGTTCGCCGAGCTCGTCGCCCGGGTGCAGGCGCTGTCGCGGCGCGCGCGGCCGGCGTTGCCGCCGGTGCTGGAACGCGACGGCGTCGTGCTCGACCTGCCGCGGCACCAGGCCGCCCGCGACGGCCGGTTCCTGCTGCTCTCGCCGAAGGAGTTCGCCGTGCTGGAGGTGCTCATGCGGGCGGAGGGCACCGTGGTCAGTGCCGAAGACCTGCTGGAGAAGGCGTGGGACGAGCACGCGGACCCGTTCACCAACGCCGTGCGCGTCGCGGTGATGACGTTGCGGCGCAAGCTGGGTGACCCGCCGGTGATCGAGACCGTGCCGGGCGCCGGCTACCGGTTCGGCACGCCGTGACCGGGTTTTCCGTCCGGACCAAGCTGACGGCCTGGTACGGCGCGCTGTTCCTGCTGGCCGGGCTGGTCCTGGTCGTCATCAACTACCTGCTGGTGCAGAGCACGCTGCCGGACCCCACCCGGGCCGCGCTGACGACGGTCGGCTCCGCGGACGTCACCTTCGGCGTCGCGGCCCGCACGGCCCTCCCGTCCCCGGGCGCCGCGGTGCAGCTGCTCAGCGGCTCGCTCGACGAGTACCGCTCCTCCACGCTGTCGACGCTGGTGGTCGGCTCGGCGATCGCGCTGGTGGTCACGGCGGCGCTGGCGGTGTTGTTCGGCTGGCTGATGGCGGGTCGCGCGCTGCAGCCCCTGCACGACATCACCTCGGCCGCGCGACGGCTGGAGGCGGGCAAGCTCGACCGGCGGATCAACCTCGAAGGACCGCCGGACGAGCTGAAGGAGCTGGCGGACACGTTCGACGGCATGCTCGACCGGCTCGCGGAGTCGTTCGACAGCCAGAAGCGGTTCGTCGCGAACGCGTCCCACGAGCTCCGGACCCCGCTGGCGGTGCAACGGACGCTGATCGAGGTGGCGATGGCCGACCCCGACGTCCCGGCGGAGCTCAAGAAGCTCGGCACGCACCTGCTCCACACCAACGAACGCAGCGAGCGGATGATCGAGGGCCTGCTGGTGCTGGCCCGCAGCGACCGCGGGCTGCACGCCCGCACGCCGGTGCGCCTCGACGAGGTCGCCGCGGCGGTCGTCCGGGCCACCGCGGCCCAGGCCGAAGCGGCCGGGGTGGCGGTCGAGACGCGGCTGCGGCCGCGGACGGTGGCGGGCGACCCGGTGCTGCTGGAGCGGCTGGTGACGAACCTGGTGGTCAACGCGATCACGTACAACACCACGGGCGGCTGGGTGTACGTCGAGGTGCGCGGCGACCCGGCGCTGGAAGTGCGGAACTCGGGGCCGGTGGTGCCGCCGGAGGCGGTGCCGACGCTGTTCGAGCCGTTCCGGCGGCTGGGCGGGGCGGAGCGGACGGGCGACACGCGCAACGCGGGGCTGGGGTTGTCGATCGTCCGCTCGGTGGCCCAGGCCCACGGCGGCCGCGCCGAGGCCCAGCCGGGGCGGCGCGGCGGCCTGGCCGTGACGGTCCGGCTGGCGCCCGCTTGAGCCCCGCCCCGCCCCGGCGCAGTGAATGACTCATTCCTGGCGTCTGGCGTCAGGAATGAGTCATTCACTGCGGCCTGACCGCGCCGGGCCGTCCCCTTGATCCACTCGATCGTGACTTTGCGTGTCCGGCGTGTCACCCCTTTGCCGCTGACCGGCGTGAGCGACGATGCCTGTACACAAAATGAACAGTGGGGCAGTTCCGTGCGGACTCGGCGCGCCTCGCACGTCAAGCCGACGCGCCGTTCTAACGTGGGCACCCACAACGGTGAAGAAGATCGGGGAGGCGAGAACAATGCGGGCGCTGCGAGTGGTCGGACTGCACGAGGACGGGAAGTCCATCGTGCTCGAAGACCCGGCGAGCCGTACTCGTTTCCTGCTCCCGGCTGATGAGCGACTGCGCGCGGCGGCGCGGGGTGACATCACCCGCCTCGGCCAGATCGAAATCGAGTTGGAGAGCCAGATGCGGCCACGCGAGATCCAGCAGCGCATCCGGGCCGGCGAGTCCGTCGAGCAGGTCGCCGCGAGCGCCGGCGTCTCGACGCAGCGCGTCGAGCGCTACGCCTACCCGGTGCTGCTCGAGCGGTCCCGGACCGCCGAGCTGGCGCAGAGCGCCCACCCGGTCCGCGAGGACGGCCCCGACGTGCAGACGCTCGGCGAGGTCGTCGCGTACAGCTTCGGCGTCCGCGGCCACGACTACTCGCAGGCCACCTGGGACTCCTGGAAGGGCGACGACGGCCGCTGGGTCGTCGTGCTCCGCTGGAAGGCCGGCCGGTCGGACAACCGCGCGCACTGGGCGTTCTCGCCGGGTGCGCACGGCGGCACGGTGACGGCGCTGGACGAGAACGCCGAGGTCCTGCTCGACCCCAACGCCTACCGCGCCCCGCGCACGGTCCGCGCCCTCGAGCCGGCCCGGGAAACGTCGTTCCAGCCGACGCTGGATTCGGCGGAACCCGAGCGCGCCCAGCTGCCGTCGGCCGAGCCGGACCCGGACGACGACACCCGCGAGATCCCCCGCGTGCCGGCGGATCCGGACGAGGACGCGGCGGTGCCGGAGCCGCGGCCGAAGGCCAAGAAGAACCACCCCATCGTGCCGTCCTGGGAGGACGTGCTGCTCGGGGTCCGCTCGCAGCGCGGCTAGTCCACCAGCGCGGCGAGCGTCTTCGGCGCCACCAGCCGGTAGGCCTCGCGCACGATCCGGTCGACCTCGCCCCAGTCGACGTCGACGTCCAGGCGCACCCCCAGCCACCCGCGGTGCCCGACGTACGCCGGCCGGAAGAACCGCTCCGGCTCGGTGCGCACCAGTTCCTCCTGCGCACCCGGCGGCGCCGGGCACCAGAAGGCGAGCCTGCCGTCGCCGTGGTGGTCGTCGGCGAACATCACGAAGGTCTTCTTGCCGCGCACGAACCACGCCGGTGACCCGTGGCTCAGCCGTTCCGTCGCCTCCGGCAGGGCCAGGCACACTTTTCGCAAAGCGTCCAGCTGCTCCATCCCCTCAGGCTACGATGTCACGCTGAGGGAGGGATCGATCATGCAGGGTGACCAGCAGGCGTGGCTCGTCCGCTTCGCCGAGCTGAGGTACCGCGCGTTCGGTGGCGCCCCGGTGGTGGAGGTGGTGCCCGCGCAGTGGGGCCTCGATCCGGCGACCGTCCGGCAGGCCGCGCACTCCCGCCGCTACCGCGAAACCGCGCCGGAACGGGCGGGATCCCTGCGGTTCGAGTTCGCACCCGGGCTCTTCCCGCCGCCGTTCGACCGCGGGCCGGGCACGGACGCGGACCGCCGCCGGCTCGCGAAGCTGCTCCACGGACAGGAGCAGTTCTGGGCGAGTTCGCGGCGGCTGCGGCTCGGCCGCGACGATATCGGCAACGCCGCGGCGGCGGCCGGGATGACCGTGGTCGCCGAAGCCGCCGACGCGACCGACCGGCTCCTCCTGCTGCGGCGCACCGGGCTGCCCGACGAGGAATTGCGGCCCCGCACGGCCGGACGCCGGCTCGGCCTGGACACGGTCCAGAGCCTGGCCGCGGTTCTCGGCATCGCCGGAATCGCCGTGGGCACCTGGTTCGCGGCCGGCGCCGAGCAGAAGTGGCCGATCCTGCTGATCCCGGTCTTCCTGATCGCCGCGGTGTCGGCACCGTTCCTCGTCCGCGGGCTCGCCGGCCGGTCACCGCGGATGCCGTGGCTCGACGAGCCGTTCGACGGCAGACCCCAGGCGATCGTGCTGCCGCCGCCTTCGGTGTCCCCCGAACTGCTCGGCGAAGTCGCTTCGCTGTACGGCTATTTCTCCGCCGGTCCGTGCGACGTGACCCGCAACCACCTCGACCTGCTGTTCCGGAAGACTCGCCCCGGCCTGGTTTTCGGCACGCCGGCGCCCCGGGTCCCGCCGTCCTTCGAGGTCGCGCCGTCCTTCGAGGTCCAGCCGGGATCACCGGACCGGGAGCAGTGGCTGCGCAACCACCTCGACGGCCGTGCCGAGCTGTGGGTGAGCGTCCGCCACGCGAAGCTGACGCCGGCCCGGATCGCCGAGATCGCCGGCGGCGAAGGGCTGCACCCCGTCGCGGAGTTCGCCGACAGCACCGACCGGATCCTGCTGCTGCGCGGCCGTTCGCCGGTGCCGGCGCGGAAGTTCCGGATGTCGTTCGCCGGCTTCCTCGTCCCCGCCGTGTGGGCCGTGCTCTGCTTCGGCGGCGGCGCCGTCACGGCGTTGTTCACCGGCGAGCAGCGGATCTTCGCGATCGGCTTCGGCCTCACCGCCCTCGGCGTGCCGCCGCTGTTGTGGGTGCTCCGGATCTTTCCCCGCTCGGCACGCGTCGGCTGGCTGGCCGGCGAGTTCGACGGAAGCGCCAGCGTGACGTTCTTCTCCGGCCAGTTCGACGTCTCCGCCGAACTGGTCCGCCAGATCGCCGCGTTCCACGGCTATTTCTTCCGCAGCCAGACGGCAACTCAGGCGCAGGGCGCGCTCGTCACGTACGCCCGGCTGCCTCAGAACGCGATGACCAGCACGCCGATCCACGCGATCACGACCCCGCCGGCGGCGCCGTAGGCGGCCCAGCGCAGGATCGGGGTGCGGCGGATCAGCCACAGCGACGGCGTGATCCCGGCCGTCACGATCACCGAGGCGACCAGCGCGAGCCAGCCGCTGGTTTCGCGGGCCAGCGTCGAAGCCAGCGCCAGCATGGCCACCACGACCACGGCCGCGATGAACGCCGAGACGGTCAGCCCGGTCAGCCACGGCGTCGGCTCGCCCGGCGGGCCGGGCGGGCCGAGCACCGCGCGGACGAACCGGTGGCCGGGTTCGGCGGACGGTGGCGGCGGCTCGACGACCGTGTCCGCCCCGGTCACCGGATCCACGAACCGCACGGCCGTGCCCATCACCGATGCCAGCCGGCCGGCCAGCTGACGGCCGCGCTGCGAGACCACCGCGCCCGCCTCCGCCCCCGGATCGGCGGTGACCGCGGACGCCACGCGCGCCCACTCGTGCAGGGCCTGGGCCAGGTCGGCACCGATCGCGAGCTTGTGCGGGTCCACCTCGCGCGCGTGCTCCCCGCCCGGGCCGGCCAGCACGGCGCGCTCGCCGCGGATCCGCAGCTCCATGGTGCCCCTTCCCGCCTCGGAGAACAGAACTTTAGCCGCCCCGGGCCAGTTCGTAGAAGGCAACGGCGGCGGCCGTGGCGATGTTCAGTGAATCGACTCCGGCCGGCATGGGTATCCGGACGGCATGATCAGCCGCCGCGAGCGCCGTTTCGGTCAGCCCGGGACCTTCGGCTCCGAAGAGCAACGCCACCCGCCCCGGCGCGTGCTCGCGCAGCGCGGACAGCGGGATCGACCCCGGTCGCGGGGTGAACGCCGCGACGGCGAACCCGCGCGCCCGCAGGTCGTCGAGCCCGCCCGGCCAGTCCGTCAGGTGCCCGAACGGCACGCGCAGCACGTGCCCCATCGACACGCGCACGCTGCGCCGGTACAGCGGGTCCGAGCAACCCGGGCCGAGCAGCACGCCGCCGACGCCGAGCGCGGCGGCGTTGCGGAAGAGCGCGCCGAGGTTTTCGTGGTCGCCGACGCCTTCCAGCACGGCGATCGGACCGGTGCCGCCGACGACCTCGGGAACCGTCAGCGGCGCCGGCCGGTCGGCGACGGCGAGGATCCCGCGGTTGAGGTGGAATCCGACGACTTCGGCCATGATCTCCGCGGACGTGACGTACTGCGGCACCTCGAGCCCGGCCAGGTCTCCGGCCAGCTCGTCGAACCGCCGCCGCACCCCCAGCAGCGCCCGTACCGGGTAGCGGGACGCCAGCAGCCGGGACACCACGACAGTGCCTTCGGCGATGACGAGCCCGCGCCCGCCGGGCCGGTCGGGGCGACGGTCCGCAGTGGACAGGTCGCGGAAATCGTCGACGCGGGGATCGCCGGAGTGGTCGATGTGGATCACGCCCATCCGCCCAGTCTGTCATCCGCTTGCCGGGCGCCCGACTGGTCCGAACGTCCACCGCCCGGTGGTACGAACGGGGCCATTTTGCTTTCGGTTAACCGCCCGTGACGGAGAGCACCAGTTTGGCCGCTAGCCCGGCTGCATCGCCTGTGTAACGGTTGTCCGCCGGGGCCTGAAACACGTCCTAGTCCACGCCGACAGAAACAGGGATGGTCATGGGGATGGACCTCGAGGCTCAGTCGTTCAACACGCTGGACCGAGGGAGGTACCGCCGCAAGGTGCAGCGTTGTCTGGACACGCTGGCCCGGATGCTCACCGACGGCAGTTTCTCGTTCCCCCGCAAGAACATTGGCCTCGAAGTGGAGCTGAACCTCGTCGACCGCGAACTGCGCCCGTCGATGACGAACACCGCGGTGCTGGAGGCGCTCGACGACCCCTCGTTCACCACCGAGCTGGGCCAGCACAACATCGAGCTGAACGTCCCGCCGCGGCCGCTGGCCGGCGATTCCGCGCTCCAGCTCGAAGACGACCTCCGCGCGTACCTCGACACCGCGGCGACCAAGGCGCGCGACACCGGCTCGTCGCTGGCGATGATCGGCATCCTGCCGACGCTGAAGCACGAGCACTTCGACCAGAAGTGGCTCACCAACAAGACCCGGTACTCCACGCTGAACGACCAGATCTTCGCCGCGCGAGGCGAGCGCACGGTGCTCGCGATGGAAGGCTCGGCGCTGCCGGGTCAGCAGCCCGAGCGCCTGCGCAGCTACGCGGAGTCGATCCTGCCCGAAGCCGCGTGCACCAGCGTGCAGCTGCACCTGCAGGTCGCGCCCGAGGAGTTCGCCGCGCACTGGAACGCGGCGCAGTGCCTGGCCGGGCTGCAGATCGCGCTCGCGTCGAATTCGCCGTTCCTGCTCGGCAAGGCGCTCTGGCACGAGACGCGCATCCCGCTCTTCCTGCAGGCGACCGACACCCGGCCGGAGGAGCTGAAGAACCAGGGGGTGCGGCCGCGGGTGTGGTTCGGCGAGCGCTGGATCACGTCGATCTTCGACCTGTTCGAGGAGAACGTCCGCTACTTCCCCGGCCTGCTCCCGGAAACCGACGCCGAAGACCCGATCGAGGCGCTCGACGCGGGGCAGGCGCCGAAGCTCACCGAGCTGCGCATGCACAACGGGACGATCTGGCGCTGGAACCGCCCGGTGTACGACGTCGTCGACGGCCTGCCGCACCTGCGCGTGGAGAACCGCGTGCTGCCGGCCGGGCCGACGGTGGTCGACACGGTGGCGAACGCGGCCTTTTTCTACGGCGCCCAGCGCGCGCTGGCCGAGGCCGAGCGCCCGGTGTGGAGCCAGATGTCGTTCCAGGCGGCCGAGGAGAACCTTTACGCGGGCGCGCGGCGGGGCTTCGACGGGCAGCTGTACTGGCCGGGCATCGGCTGGATCCCGCCGGACGAGCTGGCGCTGCGCGTGCTGCTGCCACTGGCCCACGAGGGCCTGCGCGCCTCGGACGTCTCCGACGAGGCCCGGGAGCGCTACCTCGGGATCATCGAGCGCCGCTGCCTGGCGCGGCGGACGGGCGCGACCTGGCAGCGCGACTACGTCCTGCGCGCGCAGGAACGCGGGCTGGACCGCGAGGCGGCGCTGAGCCTGATGCTGGGGCGCTACCTGGAGCTGTCCGAGGCGGGCGAACCGGTGCACACGTGGCCGGTGGCCGATTGACCGAAGTGGCACTTTCCCTATGAAAGTGCCACACGCGTTAGCCTGTGCGAATGCCGAAGATTCTCGGTGAGTCGCTGGAGGCACACCGGCGCGAGGTGCGGGCCCGGGTCTTCGACGTCCTGCGCGCGCAGCTCTACGAACGCGGCTTCGACGCCATCACGCTCGCCGGCGTGGCGTCGGCGGCCGGGGTGGGCCGAACCGCGCTGTACAACCACTTCCCGGACAAGGAGAGCCTGCTCGTCGCGTTCGTCGAGGACGAAGCGGCCCGGTACGTCACGCGGCTCACCGAAGCCGTCGAGGCCCAGGCCGATCCGGTCGAGCAGCTGGCCACGTTCGTCCGGTTGCAGCTGCGCGTGCTGAGCGAGTACCACATGCCGCCGGGCACGGCGCTGGCGTCGGCACTGGCTCCGGCGGCGTACCGGCGGATCAGCGCGCACGCCGACCCGATCACCGACCGCCTGCGCGCCATCCTCGCCGGCGGGGTGGACCTGGGCCGCTGGCCGGCCGAGGACCCGGACGTGCTGATCCCGATGATCACCGCGGCGCTGGGCAACCGGACGCTGGTCGAAGGGCCCGCCGACCAGCTGGAAGACGTCGTCGAGGCGGCGGTGCGGTTCGTCCTGCGCGCGGTCGGCGCCGCGATTTAGGGTGGCCTAAGTCCGATTCATGCCCTACGATCTTTCTGACAGCGTGTCAGATCGATCGCCGGGAGGCCTGCCCATGTCGGTGACCACGGACGCCCGCCCGTTCTCGGCGACCTTGCGCGCGTCGACCCTCGAAGTCCACGAAAAGGCGAACTACTCGACGTACATGCGCGCCCTGCTCGGCGGCGAGCTGACGCAGGAGGGCTACACCCGGCTCGCGATCCAGTACTACTTCATCTACGGCGCCATCGAGGCGGCGAGCGATCGGATGGCGGGCGACCGCGTCGGCGGCGAGTTCGTCTTCGACGAGCTGCGGCGGCTGCCGAACCTGGAGCGCGACCTGGCCCACCTGGTCGGGCCGGACTGGCGTTCGACGATCACGCCGCTGGCCTCCACCCGCGCTTACGTCGCACGGATCGAGGAAGCGTCCGCGTGGGCCGGCGGGTACGTCGCCCACCACTACACGCGCTACCTGGGCGACATCGCCGGCGGCCAGGCGATCCGGCGGCTGCTGGAGAAGACGTACGACGTCGCCGAGGCGGGCACGCTCTTCTACCACTTCGACGGCATCGGCAGCGCGCCCCGCTTCCGGGATGCCTACCGGGCAAAGCTGGACAATGCGCCCTGGGACGAGGCCGAGCGCGCCCGCGTGATCGACGAGACAGTGGTGGCGTTCGAGTGCAACGTCGCCGTCTTCGACGAGCTGGCGTCGCGGCTGGACGAGTTCCGTGCCTGATCTCACAGGCCGTTGACCTCCAGTTAAGTCCAGGTTGCAGGCTCGGTTTCGGGCGGCGGACCCTCGGGTACGCCACCCACGAACCGGTCATCCCAGGCGGTGATCACGACATGCCCCCGCTCGCCGCGGAGGGGCGTGTGCTACTAGGTTCGGTACCGGAAACTTGTGTCGAAGACAGAAGGAGGGCCAATGGCCCGCTACGAGCTGCCCGATCTCGACTACGACTACGGCGCCCTCGCGCCGCACATCTCCGGTGAGATCAACGAGCTGCACCACAGCAAGCACCACGCGACCTACGTCAAGGGCGCGAACGACACGCTCGAGAAGCTCGAAGCCGCCCGCGAAGCGAACGACTTCGGCTCGATCGTCGGCCTGGAGACCACGCTGGCCTTCAACCTGGCCGGCCACGCCAACCACGTCGTGTGGTGGAAGATCCTGTCGCCGGAAGGCGGCGACAAGCCGACCGGCGAGCTGGCCGCGGCGATCGACGAGGCGTTCGGCTCCTTCGACAAGTTCAAGGCGCAGTTCACCGCCGTCTCGACCACGATCCAGGGCAACGGCTGGGGCGCGCTGTCCTGGGACCCGATCGGCAAGACGCTGATCACCCAGCAGCTGCGCGACCACCACAACAACCTGATCCTGCCGACCGTGCCGATCCTGCTGGTCGACGTCTGGGAGCACGCGTTCTACCTGGACTACAAGAACGTGAAGCCGGACTACGTCAAGGCCCTGTGGAACATCTTCAACTGGGCCGAGATCAGCAAGCGCTTCGACAACGCCGTCGCGGGCGGCAACGGCCTGCTGCTCGGCTGAGTTCGTTCTCGTCGAACGGGGCTCTCCCTTCCGGGAGGGCCCCGTTTTCGTCACCGGGTGAAAATGCCTTGACCTCGACCGCGGTCGAGGTGTTTGAGTGGTCGGCATGGACATCGACGCGTACCTGGCCCGCCTCGGCGTCGCCCGCCCGGCGGCGCCCGACCTCGCGACGCTGCGCCACCTGCAGGAACGCCACCTGGCCGCGGTGCCGTTCGAGAACCTGAGCAGCCACCTCGGCGAGCCGGTCGTGCTCGAGGAGGACGCGCTGTTCGCCAAGATCGTGGGCCGCCGCCGCGGCGGGTTCTGCTACGAGCTGAACGGCTTGTTCGCGGCCCTGTTGCGGTCACTGGGGTACGAAGCTTCACTGCACGCGGCCCAGGTGTTCCGCGCGGACGGCACCCTCGGCCCGCCTCTGGACCACGCGGCGATCGTCGTCTCCTCGGATTCCGGGGAGTGGCTGGTGGACGTCGGGTTCGGCCGGTTCTCCCGGCACCCGCTCCAGCTGTCCGCCGTGGACGCCCAGCGCGACCCGGACGGCGAGTTCCTGATCCTGGACGCCCCGCACGGCGACGTCGACGTCCTGCTGGACGGCAAGCCGCAGTACCGCCTCGAGCGCCGCCCGCGCCCGCTGGCCGACTTCATCCCGATGGCCTGGTGGCAGACGACGTCGCCGGAGTCGCACTTCACGCAGTCGCTGACCTGCTCCCGCCCGACGGCCCAGGGCCGCGTCACGCTGTCGGGCGCCAAGCTGATCGAGACGGTCGACGGCGTCCGCAACGAGGTCCTGCTGCCTTCACCCGAGGCGATCCGCCTGGCGTACCGCGTGTACTTCGGGATGACGATGACGCGCCTGCCGGTACCGCCGGGTGAGAGTCCCTTGACGGCCGGCGCGAGCCAGCCCGACACTGCCCTGACGTGAACGAAGCCCCGGCCTGGGGTTTTCCCAGGGCCGGGGCTCCGTCCGTTCCCGAACTGACTGCCGCTCCCACCACGAAGCGGACATGTATGAGGTTAGCCTAACCTCATCTCTGCGGGCAAGACTTCGGCTGCGGAGACTCCGATCTCACTCTTACGGGTGAGAGGTGTTCGGACTACATGACGTGATACCTCGAACACGAGCAGTCCACGCCCGACGGCACAATAGTCCGCGTGACCGCTCATGTGTTCGTCGACGAGAGCAAGCGTGGTGGCTACCTCGTCACCGCCGCGGCCGTGTTCCCCCACGACCTCGGCCGAGCCCGCCAGGCCGTTCGCAGCTTGGTCCTGCCCGGCCAGCGCCGATTGCACTTCACACACGAGAGTGACAACCGACGCAAGCAGATCCTCGACGTCATCGCCGAGCTGCACCCCGCGGTCACGATCTACGACGGCTCCGCACATCACCGCAGGCGTCAGCGAGAGGCTTGCCTCGACCTCCTGATCGCCGATCTGGCGACCACCGGCGCACGAATGCTCGTCCTCGAAACCGACGAATCCGTACTGGAACTCGACCGCCGGGCTCTTTACCGGGCGACCCGTCGGCACGGTTGCCCGGCTCTGGAATACCGCCACCACCGCGCGCACGAAGAGCCGTTGCTGGCCATTCCGGATGCCTTCGCCTGGTGCTGGCAAAGGGGTGGGCCGTGGAAGGCACGCGCCAAGGACTTCGTCGTGGCCGTCAACTTCGCTTGAGCCGAAAACGCGAAACCCGGCCCGCCCACCGTCCGGAAGGCTGCCGGGTCCACTTCGCCCGCCTACTGGCGGGTGCCAACTCACTATACCGCCCTCTCCCCGAGCAGCCAAGATCACCGCTCTCCGGTCAAACCTTGGCCCGCTTGAGCACCCGCAACCCCAGCCCCCGCCGCACCGGCCACGAAATCCCGCCCCGCCGGATCAGCACCACCGCGCACACCACCGCGGCCACGGCCGAAACCGCCCCGCCGATGTAGAACGGAGACCGCCCGCCGAACTCCTGGGCCATCCACCCGACCATCGGCCCGCCGATCGGGTTCCCCCCGATCAGCACGAGCACGTACAGGCCCATCACCCGGCCGCGCATCTCCGGGCTGACCGACGTCTGCACCAGCGCGTTCGCCGTGTTGAGGAAGGTCATGGTGGCGAAGCCGAGCGGGATCAGGCCGAGGCCGAACGTCAGGTACGTCGGCATGAACGCCGTGAGCAGCTCGAACACGCCCAGGAAGAAGGCCGAAACCAGCATCAGCCGGACCCGCGGGCGCCCCTTGGTGCCGCGGCGGGCGGACATCAGCGCGCCGGTGAAGGTGCCGACCGCGACCAGTGTCGAGAGGAGGCCGTAGCCGTCGGCGGCGGTGTGGAACACGTTCGCCGCGACGATCGGGAGGGAGCTGAAGTACGTGATGCCGAACGTGCTGACGAACAGCACCAGGACCATCACCGTCATCAGGTCCGACCGCCGCCGGACGTACCGCAGGCCCTCGGCCAGCTGCCCCTTCTCGCGCGGCACGGCCGCGACGCGGAACAGCTTGTCCGGGTTCATCAGGACCAGCCCGGTGATCACCGCGACCGTGCTCAGCGCGTTCGCGATGAACAGCCAGCCGGTGCCGATCCAGGTGATCGCGAACCCGGCGATCGCCGGGCCGACGATCCGGGCCATGTTGAAGATCGACGAGTTCAGCGCGACGGCGTTGGCGACCTGGTCGCGGCCCACCATCTCGGCCACGAACGACTGCCGCGTCGGCACTTCCAGCGCCGCCGTCACGCCGAGGGTGAAGCACAGGAAGTAGACGTGCCACAGCGCGGCGATCCCGCTCAGGTCGAGCACGCCGAGGATCGCCGCCTGCGTGCACGCCGCCCCCTGGATCCAGGTGAGCAGCCGCCGCTTGTCGACGCGGTCGGCGAGGACGCCCGCCCAGAGCGAGAGGAACAGCGTCGGCGTGAACTGCAGCGCGACCGCGACACCGAGCGCGATCGGGTTGTTGCCGCTGAGGGTGAACACCAGCCAGTCCTGGGCGATGCGCTGCATCCAGGTGCCGATGTTCGAGATGACCTGGCCGGTGAAGAACAGCCGGTAGTTGCGGACGCGCAGCGAGGCGAACATGCTGCCGCGCTTCGGGGCGGAAGGTGGTGACGCGGACGGCGGTGCGGCCGATTCCCGGGTAGCAGTGGTCTGGATCGAACGTTTGGTTTCGCTACCCGTGGCCGTCACCGTGGTTAGTTCCCCGCCATCCTGTCTATGATTTCGGCGGCTTTGGAGAGCACTTCACGCTCTTCGTCGCCGAGTTCCGCCAATTGCCGGTCCAGCCACGCCTCCCGCACGGAGATGGCCTTGCGAACGTAGGCCAGCCCGCTCTCGGACAACTCGACGATCGCTTGCCTGCCATCGGTCGGGTGCGGGCGCCGCTCGACGAACCCCAGCTCCTCGAGCGCGGCGATCACCCTCGTCATCGAAGGTGGCTGGACGCCTTCCTTCGCGGCGAGCTGCCCCGGGGTCAGCGCACCGCACTTGTGCAGGGTGGACAGCGCGGCGACCTGTGTCAGCGTGAGGTCGTCCCCGACGCGCTGTGCCCGCAGCCGGCGGTTGAGCCGGACCACCGCGAGACGCAGACGGCTCGCCAACGAGCGTTCGTGCGTGTCGCCGGACATATAGTTAGCATACCTTACGAATATCCGGCCGACCGGGTGATGTTGGTCATCGGCACCCCGGACAGCACGACGGCCCCGGTCCACCAGGGGCCGGGGCCGTCGCCGCGCGATCACCAGATGCAGTTGGGCACCGTGTCGGTTTCGCTGATGATGTGGTTGTCCGGCACGAATCCCCACCAGCCGGACGGCGAGTCGGCCTGGGTGTAGAGCCAGCGGTACGGGTGCGGCCCGCCGCCGTTGAACTGGTTTTCGGTCTTGCAGGCGTACCAGCTCGGCGTGCCGTACATGGTGCCGTAGCTGCCGCTGTAGCCGGCACTGCTGTAGACCTTCGTCGGCGACTCGTTCTCGCAGTAGAACGCCTCGTGCGGCCGCCCGGCCGGGTCCGTCTTGTAGAACCCGGCCGCCCAGCACGCGCCGGCCGGGGCGGCTTCGGCCACCGCGGGCACCGTGAAAGCGATCCCGGTCGCCGCGACCGCCGCGGTGAGCACCCGCTGAACCGAGCGGTTCCGGACCGAGAAGACAGCGCGACTGCGCATCAGTTCCCCTTGGACATCCAGCGAGGCCACCCCCGTAACCTCCATGATCGGGAGCGTAGCAAGATCGAATCGCCCCCACCGCGGACTTCGGCAACCTGGCCGCGGTTCACGCGTCCTCCCCGCAGAGAGAACTGGGGAGCGGGATGAACAAGAAGCTGGTGGGCTCGGCCGTGGTCGGCGCGGCGGCCCTCGCCGTCGTGGTGGCGCAGTTCGCGGGCGGCGGTGACGACGCCCCGGCGGCCGCACCGCCGCCGACGACGATGCCCACGGCCACCACGCTGCCGTACCAGGAGACCAAGCAGATCTACGACTTCCCGGCCGAGGACGGCCGCGGGACCGGTGGCTTCGACGTCGAGATCCCCGTCCCGACCGGCTGGGCCGTCACCGAAGACAAGGAGCGCGCGAGCTACCGCCACGGCGACCTCCTGCTCGAGACCGACCGGGTGGCGCTCGAGCAGGAGGATCCGGTGAGCGGCCTGCGCGCCGTGGCCAAGGCCGCCGGCCACGGCGGCTCGGTGGTCGGACACGCCCCGGTCGCCGACTACGACGCCGCGGAGTGGGACTACACCGACACCCGCGACGGGCGCCCGCGCCGGATCGCCGTGGTCGGCCTCGGCGTCGGCGACCGCCTCATCACCATCCGGTTCGAGGCGCCGCCCGCCGAGTTCGAGCGCAACCGGGGCGTCCTCGACGCGGCGCTGCGGGTCACCGGCGCCGGTTGATCACCGGAAGGCCGCCTGGATCGGCCCGACCGCGAAGTACGCCACGAAGGCCAGCGCGATCACCCACATCAGCGGGTGCACCTGGCGGGCCTTGCCGGTGGCCGCGCGGATGACGACGTAGCTGACGAACCCGGCGCCGATGCCGTTCGCGATCGAGTACGTGAACGGCATGACGACGATGGTCAGGAACGCCGGCAGCGCGATCGAGTAGTCGGTGAAGTCGATGTCGCGGACCTGCGACATGAGCATCGCGCCGACCACGACCAGCGCCGGGGCGGCCGCCTCGACCGGCACCACCTGGTACAGCGGCGTCAGGAACATCGCGGCGATGAACAGCACGCCGGTGACGACGTTCGCCAGGCCCGTCCGCGCGCCTTCGGCGATGCCCGAAGCCGACTCGACGAACACCGTGTTCGAGGTGGCCGAGCCGAACCCGCCGGCCGCGCCCGCGAGGCCCTCGACGAACAGCGCCTTGCCGACGTTGGGCAGCTGGCCGTCCTCCGGGAGCAGGTCGGCCTCCTTCGCGAGGCCGGTCATGGTGCCCATCGCGTCGAAGAAGTCGGCGAGGACCAGGGTGAACACCAGCAGGCAGACGGTGATGATCGGCAGCCGCGTCCAGGCGCCGAACGAGACGTCGCCGACGAGCGAGAGGTTCGGCAGGCCGAGCACCTGGTCCGGCAGCGCCGGGTAGCCGAGGTTCCAGCCCTTCGGGTTGGTGCCCTGCGACGGCCCGGCCTTGACGATCGCCTCGACGACGATGGCCAGCACGGTCGAGGTCAGCACGCCGATCAGGATCGCGCCCTTGACCTTGCGGACGACCAGGATGCCGGTGACCAGCAGGCCCACGACGAACACCGCGGTCGGCCAGGAGGCGATCGAGCCGTTGATGCCCAAGCCGACCGGGACGGTGGTGTGGGCGGCGTCCGGCAGCCGTCGCACGAACCCGGCGTCGACCAGGCCGATCAGGCAGATGAACACGCCGATGCCGACGGCGATCGCGGACTTCAGCGCGGCCGGCACGGCCCGGAACACCGCGGTGCGGAACCCGGTGAGCACGAGCAGCACGATGATCACGCCCTCGATGACCACCAGGCCCATCGCCTCGGGCCAGGTCATCTGCGGGGCGATGGTGACCGCGACCAGGCTGTTGATGCCCAGGCCGGTCGCGATGGCGAACGGGTAGTTCGCGATCAGGCCCATGAGGATGGTCATGACACCGGCGACCAGCGCCGTCACCGCCGCGACCTGCGGCACCGGGAGGATGCCGCCGAGGACGTCCTTGTGCGCGCCGGCGTCGTCGGCCGAGAAACTGCCGATGATCAGCGGGTTCAGCACCACGATGTAGGCCATCGTCACGAAGGTGACCAGGCCGCCGCGCAGCTCGCGCGGCACGGTCGACCCCCGCTCGGTGATCTTGAAGAACCGGTCCAGTGTGGACGTCCCGGTGCGGGTCGTCTCCTGCTCCGCCATTCGCCTGCCCATTCTCTCGCTGCTGCGGAGTACCCTGCACCTCGTGAGTGAACCGATCAATCCACCGGAGGTTACGGGCTCGTTGCGGCACACGCCGGAGCTGCCCAAGAAGCTGACCGACCTGACGCCGGTGGTGATCGTAGGCACCTCGATCTGGGCTGTCGCGCTGGTGGTGCTCTTCTTCACGACTTCGGGGCTGTGGGTGCAGACGGCGCTGTCCGGGCTCGCGCTCGGCTTCGTCGGCCTGGCGATCATCGCCTGGCAGCGCGCCGCCGCCCGCCGGGGTTCGAAGTCGGCCCAGCGGCTTTGAGCGTTACGCCAGCAGCGTCCGCGGCGACGGGTCGTCGAGCAGCGCCGTGATCAGGTGCCGGTCGGGCCAGCGCCCGGCCGCCCAGGCGAACGCCCGCGCCAGGCCTTCCGACGTGTCGGCCGCGTGCAGCCGGTCATCGGACCACCACTGGACGTCGTGCTCGGCCTCCTGGATGCGCACGGTGAGCGGATCGTGCACCAGGACACCCCCGTCCGGGAGCCGGATGCCGAGCTGGTCGGCGACGAGTTTCAGCGCGGGAAGCTCGGCCCAGGGCGCGTACTCGCCTTCGCTGACGACCCGGGCTTCCTCGGTGCTCGCGAGCGGCAGGTCGAGCAGGTCCGCGAGCCGCTCCGGATCCTCGGGAGCGGCCACGTACCGGTCGGGCTCGAGCGCTCCGGCCACCCACGGCACGTCCAGGACCAGCGCGTCGTCCACAACGGACCCATCGGCGGCCCGCACGGCGCGCGGCGCTGCCGGTTCCAGTCCCGACTCGACGACGGCGTCGTAGGCGCGCGCGGTCAGCCCGGGCGAGACCACGCGGTCCGGGTCGGCGAGCCGGTCGAGGAGGTCGCCGGCTTCGTCCACACTGGACAAGGTGAGGTTTTTCCGCACCCCGGCGATCGCAAGCAGGTCCTCGCTCAGGCCGACGTCGGGGACCTCGTCGAAGAGCCCGGCCAGATCGGCGTCCGGGAGCCGCCACTCGTTCGGCGCGGCGCCTTCGAGCACGGCGTACTGCGCGATCCACCAGCCCGCGTGGCCGCGCGGTGCGCGCAGGGCGTGCCACGTCTCGGGCCGCGCGGCGAGCAGCCTGATGGCCGCGGGCCAGGCGTCATCGCCGACGAGGTCGAGGTCGCGGATGGCGACCAGCGTCGACGGCGGCTCCGGCAGCGAGTCCCACCAGGCTTCTTCGTCGGGCAGGTCGTGGTCGGGCTCGTGCGGTTCGTCGTCGACGACTACGGCGAAGGAGTCGAGCACGCCGGCGGCTTCGAGCGTGCTTTGTGGCCAGTCCCCGGCGAAGTCCTCGTCGAGGACGTCCATCGCGCCGTCTTCCTCGAAGACCTCTTCGTCGAAGAGGTCGAGCAGCGGCGACGTCGGCAGGACGAGTTCGTCGGCCCGGCGCCAGGAATCGGTGCCGGGCAGGGCGAGCGCACCGGTCCAGCGCGGGGCGTCGTCGCCACAGTCGGCGATCAGCCGCAGCACGGCACCGGCGAGCGTCGTACCGTCCAAACCGGACCGGACGTCCTCGACACTGCGCTCGACGGCGTCCCGCAGCTGGTCGGCGTTGAGCAGCTCGCGCGCGTCGGCGTGCTTGGCGCCCAAGCGTTCCAGGAGCGGGTGCGACGCGGCGGGGTGCACCAGCCGCAGCCCCGGAATGTCCACATCGGACAGGAGATCGAGCAGCTCGGCCGAACCTTCGACGAGCAGGCAACCCCGAGCTCCCGGCAACGTCCGGCCATCGGACAGGGGAACGGGCAGGCCGTCGAGCCGTTCGGCGGCGAGCGCGTGCGACTCGACGGCGATCGCCAGGGCCGCGTAGAGGTCTCGCCACCAGCCGGGGTCCCGAGTGACGCCGGTAAGTGTCTCCAGCACCTCTTCGATGCCAATCACTTGCACGGCAACGACTTTGAGGAGTTGCGCGGGCCCTTCGATCAGCCCCGGTACGAGGTCCTTCAGGAGCACGGCCAGCCCGGGAACATCGACGTCGAGCACTCGCGCCTGCCGACCGGAAACCTCGTTGCCGTCCTTCGTGGACAGCCACGGTTCCACGCTGAGGGCCGCCAGGACCTCGTCACGAAGCTTGTTGTCCACAGTAGACTTGGGAAACCCGGGCGCGGGAACGAGCGCGAACCGGTGTTCGGGCGGAAGCAGCCTTACGAGTCCGACGTACTCCTTCGCCGCCGCCTCGAGTGCCTGCGCCAGCTCGGGTCCGGGCAGCGCACGGCGCCGCGACGGTTCGACCGGAACGGAGGCGAGCAGCCGGGCCGGCAGCGACAGCGCGTCGTCGGTGGGGGTGGGAGCGTGCAGAACGTCCTCGTCGAGCGGGAGGGGTGCGCCATCGACATCGACAGGGACGGCCCACACGACGTCACCGCGGTGAGTCAGCCAGCGCGTTTCCCGCTTCGGGCCCCGAATTTCGACGAAGTCGCCGTCGTCCTGCCGTGTCCAAACGCGACCGTCCACATCGAATTCACGCAGCCAGGGCAGGGCAAGCAGCAGATCAGCCACGTCCTGGGCGAGGTCGTCGAGGAGAGCACGCCCGTCGACGTCGTCCCGAAGCGGAAGCCGGACTTCGGTGTCGAAGCCGGGCGGCACATCGGCCGGGACGGGCCAGGGAAGCCGCAGGACGGGAACGTCTCCCGCGATCCCGGCGGCTTCCCGGGTGCGCTCGGCGGAGAAGGCGACCCCGCCGGTGCTCGAAACAACGCGAGGCTCATCGGAAACGGTCCGCACGGCGGCGAACCCGACCCCGAAGCGCCCGACGGTGTCACCGGTCTTGCCGGAAGCCCGCAGCGACGCGAGCGAGGCAACACCCCGCGCATCGAGCGGCGCGCCGGTGTTGGCGAACCGCAGTTCGGAGTCCACAAGAGACACTTTCACCCGCCCCGGCGAGCCCCCGGCCATGGCGGCATCGGCAGCGTTCTGCGCGAGTTCGACGAAGAGCCGATCCCGGTAGGCGCCGACCCGGAGGTCACGTTCGACGTTGGTGTCTTCGGTGAGCCGGGTGGGCGAGTCCCGCCAGGAGCGCAGGGTGGCCTCGCGGAGCCGCGCGGTCCCGAACGGATCGCCCGGCTCAGTGCTGTCGCCGATCACCGTTCGGAGGCGTCGTCGACCTGGGCTTGCGCTTCATCGGCGGGGAGAGCCTCGCTCACAGTCTCCCCGGTGAGGGCGGCTTGGGGCAGCTCACCTTCTTGAGGTTCGGCACCAGCTGACTCAGCCTCAGGCGCGGCGACAGCATCAGTCACCTCAGCCTGAGTCGGCTCAGCCTCGGCAGGCTCCGGCACAACCGCATCCTGCGCCTCAGCAGGGCCCGACTCCACCACTTCGTGCGGCTCGATCGCCTCGGTCTCGGAAGCCACGGTCGGTTCCGCGCCACCGGCCGGGACCGGCTCGGCAGCGAGATCGGCCACCTCCGCCGGGACGGGGTCCACCTCCGCAGCATCGGACTCCGCAGCCACCGGGATCTCGCCCGCCTCGGGCTCGGCCGTCGCTTCGGGCGAGTCCGGGGCGGCCCGCACCTCGGCCGCATCGGTCACCTCGGCCTGCGTCGGCTCGGCTTCCGCCGGCTCGGGCACCTCCGCCACGACCGGCTCGCCGGCCGATCCCGCCGGATCCGCCGCCTCCGAAGCCACCGGCACCGCCTGCTCCGGCTCCGCGGCCGCCGCCGATGCTGCCTCCGGTCCACCCTCCGCCGCAGCGGCTTCGGAAGCCACCGACTCAGGGGCTTCCGCTGCTTCACCCGGCTCAGCGACCTCGCGAGTCGCCACCGATGCCTCCGGCTCGGCCGCCGATGCTGTTTCCGGCGCGACCTCCGCCGCTGCCTCGGCTTCCGCCGCGACCGGCTGCCCCGCCTGCTCCGGGTCCGGGGCCGATGCTGCCTCCGGCTCGGCCGCCGCAACCGCCTCCGCCGCCGATCCTGCTTCCGGCGCGTCCGCCGCCGCCACCGGCTCGGCCTCCGCCGCAACCGGCTCCCCCGCCTGCTCGACCTCCGCGGCAGCTTCCGGCTCGGCGGCCGAAACCTCCGAAACCTCTGAAGCCTCCGAACCCACCGACTCCGCAGCCGCTTCCGGCTCGACCTCCGCCGGCGATACGTCCGACTCCGCGATCCCCGTCTCCGGCTCGGCCGCGGCCGTCTCCACGATCTCCGGGGCCGGCGTGAAGTCCAGCAACGAGTCGTCGTACACCAGCTCGGCCACCGGGACCGAGGAGGTCAGCTCGACCTCCACCTCCGAGTGCGCTCCGCACCCGTACTCCACGTCCACCACATGGCCGTCCGCCGGGGCGATGTCGTTGCTGCACACCCCGAACACGCCGCGCAGCGAGCCCGCCAGCGGCACGAAGAACCCGCACGTCCCGCACACGTCCGGCGCACTGCGGGCCATGTCCGAGCGGGGCCCGAACTCGCCCGCGTGCCAGCGGGCCGCCGCCTCCGTGCGGCCGAAGCGGGACAGCGTGTGGACCCGGCCCAGGCCGACCTCGCGGGCGACCTCCTCCACCGCCGGGTCGTCCGACTGGAGGTACGCCGGGGCCAGGCGGGGGTCGTCGTCCGCCGTGGGGAAGATGTCGCCGACTCCGAGGTCGCCCGCGCGCACGCGGCGCTCCCAGGGCACCCACGCCGGCGCGACCAGAGCCGACGGGCCCGGCACCAGCACGACCTCGCTGACCGTCACCGGCTCGTCTTCGCCCGCCGCCGCGACCGTGACCGACCAGCGCCAGCCTCCGTAGCCAGGGACCTGGGCCTCGAACAGGTGACTCGCCGTGACCGCGTCCTCGCGGGTGACCCCCACGTGTGCGCCGAGCTGCTCCTCGGGTGCGTCCTCCAGCACCGCAGCTCGCGCGAACTCCACCGCATCGGCGAGTTTGCGCTGCACGGAACCGTCGTCCAGGGTCAGCAGCAGAGTCATGCGGCCAATTGTGCCGCACGCATCCGCGGCGCCCGTGCCAGGCTGTTCAACGTGCGCACGCCGATCGTCACCGCCCTGCTGCTGGCCGCCGCGCTCGGCGGCTGCGCCGGCGCCCCGGAACAACCGGAACACCCCGCCGGCCCGGAACGGCTCACCGTCCAGGTCGTGGCGACCCTGCCGCACGACCCCGCCGCCTTCACCGAAGGCCTCGAATTCGCCGGTGACACGCTCTACGAGAGCACCGGGCTCGCCGGCCGGTCGATGCTCACCGCCGGCCCGGCGGGCGGCCCGCCCCGGGTCACGGCCACGCTGCCGTCGCCGCTGTTCGGCGAGGGCGTCACCGTCCTCGGGCCGAAGCTGTGGCAGCTCACCTGGCAGGACGGCTTCGCCATCGAACGCGACGCCGCCACCCTCGCCGAGCTGCGGCGCGTCCCGTTCCAGGGCGAAGGCTGGGGCCTGTGCCACCAGGACGGCGGCCGACTGGTGATGAGCAACGGCTCCGCGCGGCTGACGTTCCGGGATCCGGCGACCTTCGCCGTCACCGGTGGTGTCGACGTCGGCCGCGACCAGCTCAACGAGCTCGAATGCGTCGGCGGGGACGTCTACGCAAACGTTTGGCACACCGACACGATCCTGCGCGTCGAGGCCGCGACCGGACGCATCACCGGAACGATCGACGCAGGTCAGCTGCGTGCGAAGGTGAACGCGATCGGCACCGAGGACGTGCTCAACGGTATCGCCGCCGTCCCGGGCACCGGCGATTTCCTGCTCACCGGGAAGCAGTGGCCGGTCACGTTCCGCGTGAGGTTCGTCCCGGCTCCGGCCTGAAAGCACGGATGAGCAGGCGGAACCGGCCCCCGGTAAGGCAGGATTGACACGTGGCACTCTTCGGCTCCCGCTCCGACGGCTCCGGCTCGCAGCAGCGCGGCCGGAAGTCCAAGCGGCGCTGGACGCCGGAGCCGGGCGCCGCCCAGGCCAGGTCCTGGCGGGACGCCGCCGCGCCGCGCGCCGAGCACGGCAGCCCGCCGCCGCCCACCCGCGTCCAGCGCCAGAGCGCGCCGCCGCCGTCCCACGCCGAGCCGCCCACCCGCGTCCAGCGGCCCGCGCCGCCGCGCGCCGGGTTCCACGACGGCCGGGTGCCGAACGCCGACGAAGCACCCACCGCGGCCGCGCCGACGAACCACCGGCCGCCGCCCCCGCGCGGGGCCCGGCCGTACGACCCCCACCGCACCGAGCCGGTGCGGCGCGAGCCGCCGCCCGGCGGCTTCTACCAGGGCGAACGCCACCCCGGCAGCGGCGAGTACGAGCACTACGACACCGGCGGCTACGCGGGCGAACCGCGGCCGCCGGAGCAGCCGCCACCGCCGCCGCGGGAAGAGCCGCGGACGCCGGGCGGCACGCCGAAGCTGCCGAAGAAGATCACCGTCACGCGGGTGGCGGCGATGCGCAGCCGCCAGCTGACCGGCCAGGCCGTCGACGCCTTCCAGCGGGCGACGAAGGCCGACGGCGCCGAGAAGTCCGGTCTCACCTCGCTGACCTACGCGGTGATGCTGAACTACGCCAGCGACGCGGCCATGGCGATCGCACTGGCCAACACGCTTTTCTTCGCCGCGACCAGCGGCGAGAGCAAGGGCAAGGTGGCGCTCTACCTGCTCATCACGATCGCGCCGTTCGCGCTGGTCGCCCCGGTGATCGGGCCCGCGCTCGACAAGGTGCAGCGCGGCAGGCGGCTGGCGATGTGCGCGTCCTCGATCGGCCAGGGGCTGATGGCCGTCGTGATGGCGCTGCACTTCGACGACTGGCTGCTCTACCCGGCCGCGCTCGGGATGATGGTGCTCTCGAAGTCGTTCACCGTGCTCAAGGCCGCCGTGACGCCCCGGGTGCTGCCCTCGGAGATCACCCTCTCCAAGACGAACGCCCGGCTGACCACGTTCGGCCTGGTCGCCGCGGGTGTGTTCGGCGCGCTGGCCAGCGGTGTCAACGCGATCACCGGCTCGGCGGGTGCGCTGTGGTTCACGGCGCTGATCTGCGTCGCCGCGGCCGTGCAGTCGATGCGGATCCCGGCCTGGGTGGAGGCGACCGAGGGCGAGGTGCCGACGTCGCTTTCGGCCCACCCGAAGGAGAAGAAACGCCGGCAGCCGATGGGGCGCCACATCGTCGTCGCGCTGTGGGGCAACGGCTCGGTGCGGGTGCTCACCGGCTTCCTCATGATGTTCGCCGCGTTCGCGGTCAAGGCGCAGACCGAGGGCAGCGGGCAGACGCCGTTCATGCAGCTGCTGCTGCTCGGCGTGATCGGTGCCGCGGCGGGCGCCGGCGGTTTCCTCGGCAACGCGCTGGGCTCGCGGCTGCACTTCGGCAGCCCCGATCAGGTGATCGTCGGCTGCGTGGCGGGCTGCGTGCTGGCCGCGCTGGTTGCGACGATCCTGCCCGGCCTGGCCACCGCCGCGATCGTCGGCCTGATCGGCGCGACGGCCAGCGCGCTGGCCAAGATCAGCCTCGACGCCGTCATCCAGGAAGACCTGCCCGAGGAGTCGCGCGCGTCGGCGTTCGGCCGCTCGGAAACCGTGCTGCAGCTGGCCTGGTGCCTCGGCGGCGCGGTCGGCCTGCTGCTGCCGCCGACGTACTGGATCGGCTTCCTGGTGATCACGATCGTGCTGGCCGTCGGCCTGACCCAGACGTACCTGGTGCGCCGCGGCGGCTCGCTCGTGCCGGGCCTCGGCGGCGACCGGCCGCTGCGCCCCGAGCCGACCGGCAGCTTCCCGGCCCAGGGCCTGCCCCGGGACCCGAGGGCCCGCCGGTAGGCTCCGGCCATGCGACGTTCCCGGGTGGTGGCCCTGCTTGCGGCCGGTGGGTTCGCGGTGGCCGGCTGCTCGGCCCCCGGCCCGGCCGAGGTCACCTTCTACGCCGACGGCCACACGATCACCACGGCACCGGTGCTCTCGTGCGACTACTCCCGGCAGCTCGCGCAGCCGTGCAGCGCCAAGGGCGACACGCAGACGCTGAAGGTCCGCCCGGGCAAGCCGGTGCAGATCTCGGTGCCCGGCGAGGTCGCGGACGCGCCGTGGCAGATCGTCTACGAGTACGTCACCCCGCAGGGCGAGTACAAGCAGAGCGAGCCGATCCCGTTCACGTCGCTGGACCGCTACGCCTACACGGTCACGCCGCCGACGCCCGCCGACCGCATTTCCGCGGTGGACGTGCAGAAGTACACCGCCGTGCTCAACTCGAGCACCGGCGAGTCGGGCCTGCTGCCCAGCGACGTGTGGGGTCTCCGGCTGGAGGCCTAGGGGTCGATGTCCCGGGCGACCGCGCGCATGATTTCGGCGATCTGCTTGGTGTGCTTGCGGTCCGGGTAGCGGTTGCGCCGCAGGTCCGGCTGCACCTTCAGCTCGAGCAGCTTGATCATGTCCTCGATCAGGCCGTGCAGTTCCTCGGCCGGGCGACGGCGCGCTTCGGCGACGGACGGCGGCGGGTCGAGCAGCCGGACGGAGAGCGCCTGCGGCCCGCGGCGGCCGTCGGCGACGCCGAATTCGAGCCGCTGTCCGGCCTTCAGCCCCTCGACGCCCTGCGGCAGCGCGGCCTTGCGAATGTAGACGTCGGCGCCACCGTCCTGCGTGACGAACCCGAACCCCTTCTCCGCGTCGTACCACTTGACCTTGCCGGTCGGCACTTCCCTCACCAGTCCTTCTGCTGTCCGCTCATGACTAACGCGCCCGGGGGCGTACCCAGGGCGCGCTGGGTAAAGGGTATCTCGCCACCGGCCCTGGGGAGAAGTCGATACCGCCGGATACCCTCTTGCGTCATGAAGAGCACGACGAAGGAGGCGGGCGTGGCCGCTCCCGGCAAACCGTTCCTGATGCGCGTCGGCATCGGGCTTTTCGGCCTCGGCATGCTCGCCGTGCTGGCGGTGTTCATCATGTTCGCCGCCGGCCTGGAGAACCTGCCCATCTGGCTGTCGGTCGCCGCCGGGGTCATCACCCCGCTCGGCCTGCTGCTCGGCTTGATCGCCCTGGTGATCGAAGCGCGCGCCAAGAATTAGGGCACGGCCGCGAACGTCTTCTCGAACCAGTCCGGGAACTCCGTCAACGACTCGAACACCACCTCCGCTCCCTCGCTCAGCAGCAGCGTGCGATCACACGGCCCGGTGGTGACGCCGACCGCGATGGCGTTCGCCGCCAGCGCACCCCGGATGTCGCCGGCGTGATCTCCGACATACACCCGCGCATCGTGGGCCAGCAGCGCCTCGGCCTTCTGCGTCGACCACAGCTCGCCGATGACTTCGTCGACGTCGAGGCCGAGCGCGTCCACGTGCAGTTGTGCGTTGGGCCCGTACTTCCCGGTGACGACGAGCGTGCGGCCGCCCGCGGCGTGCACCGCGCGGAGCGACTCGACCGCGCCCGGCAGCGCCACCGTGCTCGGCACGACCATCTCCGGGTACAGCGCGCGGAACCGGTCGACGAGCCCGGGGATGCGCTCCTCCGGCGCCTCGAAGCCGCGCAGGATGTCGTCGAGCGGCGGCCCGAGGTTGGCCGCGAACGCGTCGCCGTCGAGCGGCAGGCCGGATTCGACGCCCAGCGCGTTCATCGCCGCGGCCATGCCCGGCCGGGCGTCGATCAGTGTCATGTCGAGGTCGAACCCCACGGTGATGCCCACGATCAACACGGTAACCCGCGGCACCGACAGTTTTACACGTCAACCGATCATGTACAGCGGCTTGACAGTGGCTCCATCTGTGTCAAGGTGAGGGTGTGACCAGCTTCACCGAACGGACGAAGGCGTCCCTGCGGGAGGCACTGCTCGACGCCGCCGCCGACCTGCTGCCGGACCGCGGTCACGCGGGCCTGCGGATGGCCGACGTCGCGGCGAAGGCCGGGGTGAGCAGGCAGACGGTCTACAACGAGTTCGGGAACAAGGCGGCGCTGACCCAGGCGGTGGCGCTGCGCACCGCGTCGGAGTTCCTCGACGGGATCCGGCAGCGGTTCGAAACGGCGGACGGGCTCCTGGCGGGCATCCACCACGCCGTCGTCTACACGATCGAGCACGCGCGGGAGAACCGCCTGGTCGCGGCGGCGCTCGGCACCGAAGCGGGCGAGGACCTGCTGCCGCTCCTCACGAGCCGGGGCGAGCCGATCCTCACCGCGGCCGCCGACCTCGCCGCGGAGCAGTACCAGGAGTTCGAACCGGGGCTTTCCGCCGAGGCCGCGGCGCTGCTCGCGGAGACCGTCGTCCGGCTTTCCCTGTCGCACCTGGTGCTTTCCACGCATTCGGCGACCGAAGCGGCCGACGCCGTCACCGCGATCATGGAACCCGCCATCCGCCAATTCGTCCATCATGGAGTGAAACGATGACCGAGCTCCGGAACGGTTTTTCCTCGCTGCGCAAGGGCGGCCTGAACTGGGACTCGTTCCCGCTGCGCCTGTTCGTCAAGGGCAACAAGAAGTTCTGGAACCCGGCGGACATCGACTTCAGCCGCGAGCGCGAAGGCTGGGACACGCTCAACGACGAGCAGAAGCGCAGCACGACATACCTGGTCGCCCAGTTCATCGCCGGCGAAGAGGCCGTCACCGAGGACATCCAGCCGTTCATGCGGGCGATGTCGGCGACCGGCCGGTTCGGCGACGAGATGTACCTGACGCAGTTCTGCTTCGAGGAAGCCAAGCACACGGAGGTGTTCCGGCGCTGGATGGACGCCGTCGGGCTGACCGAGGACCTCCACCCGTTCGTCGCCGAGAACCCGCACTACCGCAAGCTGTTCTACGAAGAGCTGCCGCAGTCGCTGCGCGCGCTGGAAGACGACCCCAGCCCGCTCAACCAGATCCGGGCGAGCGTCACCTACAACCACGTGATCGAGGGCAGCCTCGCGCTGACGGGGTACTACTCGTGGCAGCTGATCTGCACCCAGCACGACATCCTGCCGGGCATGCAGGAACTGGTCCGCCGCATCGGCGACGACGAGCGCCGCCACATGGCCTGGGGCACGTTCACCTGCCGTCGGCACGTCGCCGCGGACGACTCGCTGTGGGACGCGGTGCAGCAGCGGATGGGCGAGCTGCTTCCCCACGCGCTCAACATGATCCAGTGGGTGCAGGACCAGTTCGAGGAGCTCCCCTTCGACAACGACCCGCAGGAGATCGTCCAGTACGCGGCCGACCGGGCGCAGCGGCGGCTGGGCGCGATCGAGTCGGCGCGCGGGATGCCGGTGGAGCAGATCGACGTCGACTACTCGCCGGAGCAGCTCGAAGAGACCTTCGGCGAAGAGGACGCGAAGGCGATCGCGGAGGCCGCCGCGGCGGTGGGCTGACGAGCGTGCGGGGCACCTCGGCGAGAGGTGCCCCGCACCGCCGTTCACCAGTCCCAGGACAGGATGATCATCACGGGCCTCCTTTCGCGGAATCGCGAAGGACTCACGCCCGGACACCCCGGCCGGTTTAGGCGTGCTTCGTCGCGGCCGCGTTCTCCAGGCCGAGCAGGCTGATCGACTTCTCGCGCATCTCGACCTTGCGGACCTTGCCGGTCACCGTCATCGGGAACTCCTCGACGACGTGGACGTACCGCGGGATCTTGTAGTGCGCCAGCTTGCCGCTGCAGAACTCGCGCACCTTCTCCGCGGTCAGCGGCTCCGCGCCCTCCCGCATCCGGACCCAGGCCATCAGCTCCTCGCCGTACTTCTCGTCCGGGACGCCGATCACCTGCGCGTCGAGGATGTCCGGGTGCGTGTAGAGGAACTCCTCGATCTCGCGCGGGTACAGGTTTTCGCCGCCGCGGATGACCATGTCCTTGATGCGGCCGGTGATGTTGACGTAGCCGTCGCCGTCCATCACCGCCAGGTCGCCGGTGTGCATCCAGCGGGCCGCGTCGATCGCCTCGGCCGTCTTGTCGGGCTGTTCCCAGTACCCGAGCATCACCGAATACCCGCGCGTGCACAGCTCGCCCGGCTCGCCGCGCGGGACTGTCAGGCCGGTTTCGGGGTCGACGACCTTGACCTCCAGGTGCGGCCCGACGCGCCCCACCGTCGACACGCGGCGCTCGATCGAGTCGTCCGACCGGGTCTGCGTCGACACCGGGGACGTCTCGGTCATGCCGTAGCAGATGGACACCTCGCTCATCCCCATCCGGTCGATGACCTGCTTCATCACCTCGACCGGGCACGGCGAGCCGGCCATGATCCCGGTGCGCAGGCTCGAGAGGTCGAAGCTGTCGAAGTCCGGATGGTTGAGCTCGGCGATGAACATCGTCGGCACGCCGTAGAGCGACGTGCACCGCTCGGCCGCGACGGCTTCGAGGGTGGCTTTCGGGTCGAACGCGGGGGCCGGGATGACCATGCAGGCGCCGTGGCTGGTGCAGGCCAGGTTGCCCATCACCATGCCGAAGCAGTGGTAGAAGGGCACCGGGATGCACACCTTGTCCTGCTCGGTGTAGCCGCACAGCTCGCCGACGAAGTAGCCGTTGTTCAGGATGTTGTGGTGGGACAGCGTGGCGCCCTTGGGGAAGCCCGTGGTCCCGGAGGTGTACTGGATGTTGATCGGGTCGTCGGCCGACAGCCCGGCCTGCAGGTGCGCCAGCCGCGCCGGGTCACCTCCGCGGCCGGCGTCGATCAGCGCCTGCCACCCCTCGCTGCCGAGGATCACAACCTGTTCCAGCGCCGCGCACTTCTCGCGCACCTCGTCGGCCATCGCGGGGTAGTCGGACGTCTTGAACTTGTCCGACGCCACCAGCAGCCGGATCCCGGCCTGGTTGAGGACGTACTCCAGCTCGTGCGCGCGGTAGGCGGGGTTGATGTTGACCAGGATGGCGCCGATCTTCGCCGTCGCGTATTGGAGGAACGTCCACTCCGCCCGGTTCGGCGACCAGATCCCGACCCGGTCGCCCTTGCCGATGCCCCGCGCGACCAGGCCCAGCGCCAGCGCGGTCACCTCCGCGGCCAGCTCCCGGTAGGTCCACCGCCGGCCGGCGGCCCGGTCGACGAGGGCGTCGCGGTCCCCGAACGCGGCCACCGTCCGGTCGAAGTTGTCGCCGATGGTGTCCCCGAGCAGGGGGACCTCGGAGGTCCCCGAGGCGTAACTCGGCAGGGCGGGCGCGTCAGGCATGGTGCCTCCTGAAGTCGGCGGTGACTGCCGCCGAGTCTAGGAATCAGGTGGCGGGTCAGCCAGCACGGTGGCCGGAAGCTTCTGGGATGAGTCGGGTTCCTCCCCTGGATTCGTCAGCTGGACGTCTGACGGGTTCCGCTAGGCTCGAGACGTGCCGGAGGAATTCTCGCTGGGCTTGCCGGAGGTCATCGCCGCGATCCGCCGCACGGGCCTCCCGCAGCACTGGCACCCGTTCGAGATCCGCAGCCCGGGCCACACCCTGGAGGAACACGACCGCATCCTGGCTGCGGCGTGGGAGTCGATGCGGGCGCGCGGGCTGGCGGGGCCGGAGAAGCTGGACATCGAGGTGGAGCAGACGCTCCGGGCGTGGACCCAGCCGGAGGTGCTGATCATCGTCCGGGCGGCCGAGGTGGCGGACGGGCGCCAGGTGTTCTACCGAGCCACCATCGGCCACGGCCTCGGCGTGTTCTCGGAACTGGCGGGCGAGGAGATCCTCTTCGCCCAGACGCGGCCGGACCGGCTGGTCGACCTGGTGGTCGGCATGCTGCCGAGCTACCGGCCGGTGCCGCTGGCCGAGCTGGCGTTCGTCTCGCCGGGGACCCGTGAGGACACCGCCGCGGCGGCGGAATTCTCGTCGTGGCCACTGCACCGCTGCGGCACGTTCGAGCTGTCGGCCCGCGAGGGACAAGGTCCCCTTCACCCGATCGGCTCAGCCACCTTCATCGACAACGACGGCGGCCGGTTTCTCATGTTCAACGAGCCGCTACCGGGCCACGAGACCCGGCTGCGATTCACCCCTTCGGATGGTTCTCACCTGCGGAGCTGGCTCCACGAGCGTGGCCGGAACCACTGACACCTCCGGTTCGTCACTAGTACAGTGCAGAGGGACCACGCAGGGTGGTCCCAGGACGACGGGGAGGGCGTCATGGGCGGTTCACAATTCGACGCGCCGGGGTCGTTCACGCCACCACCTGCGGCCGGCGACGCCGGCACGAACTTCCTGTCGGGATTGCTCGAGGGGCCGGCGGACTCGGCAGCGGCGCAGCGGGTCAGTGAAGGCGGCCACCGCCTGAAGTCCCTCGCCGAAGGCGGCCAGTTCGCGGTGAACGAAGAGGGCTTCCAGGCGTACATGAAGGCCTGCGACTTCTTCCTCGACGGCTACAACCGGATGATCGTCGATGTTCGCGAGCTGGCAGCCCAGGCGAAGATGGGCGGCAGCGAATACGCCAAGGCCGTCGCCGCCTTCAACGTGAAGGTGGCCGACGGGGACGAGCAGTCCTTGATCCCCAATCTGCTCCGGATGCGTGACGGTGTTCAGCAAGCGCGCGAAGCGATGGTGATCGCACGCAAGAACTACCGCGAAACAGAGGATGCTCACACCATGACGTTCAGTCAGCTCAACAAGGGGCAGCAAGAGCGGTGACCGCCCGACGCGCCGCGGTCGTGGCAGCCGCCTTGGCCTTGACTCTGACCGCCTGCACGAGTCAGGTCGGCGGCCAGGCAACCCCCAGTTCGCAGGCACCTGGCTCGACTGCTCCCGGCACGAGCGGCGCGACCGCCGACCCGGGCAATCCGTTCTCGGGCGTCAGTTCCTGCTCAATCCTCGATCAGGCGCTCGCCGGTCAAGGATTCCCCAAGGCAGAACCACTGGTCGCCAACCCGAAAGAGGGATGCCGAGCCAGCAAGCCCACGTCCGGGAACACACCCGGCGTGGATGTGGGCCTGTCGTTGAACCCCGGACGGGGCTACAAGGAAAACGTCGGCAACCCCAGCCAGGCGAGTGAAGGGAACGTCAACGGACGCCCGGCGGTCATGGAACGCGAGCCGGAGAACTCGCCCGGGCAATGCGATGTGTGGATGGAAGTGAAACCCAACTCGCGCGCCTTCGTCCTGCTTGCCTCGGGCTCGGACACCGCCATGGCCTGCGACCTGGTCAAAGGCATCGCCGAAAAGGTCGAACCGCTACTGCCGAAGAACTGAGACGGAGTCCAGCCATGAGTCAGCCGCACCGGGCGCAGCATCGCCAGTCCGAGGGTGACTACTACGCGGCCACCGCGCAGAAGCTTCAGGGCAACTCCGATGCACAGCGGCTGACCGAGAAAGCTGCGTCGGACTACTCGGTCGCGCAAGGGAAACTCCTGCAGCAGGGGCAGACCCTGCGGGGCGATTCACCGGCTCCCGGCGAGAACTACGCGAACAGCCCGCACGAAGTCCTGTACGACATGGTCCACAAGGACCTGGACATCGAAGGCATCAACGATCGCAGCCGGGTGGCCAACGTCTACGGCAACTGGCTGGCTGACGCTTCGAACGAGTTCCGCAATGCAGCGAAGACGGCGGGTGGCTCCTGGCAGGGCCCCGCGGCCGAGCAGGCGAACTCCTTCTTCGAAAGCACCGCCGGCCACACCGAACAAACCGGCAGCGCGATGCAACTGGTCTCCAACCACTACTCGCAGCAGTCGGCGGCGGCGCACTACGCCAAGACCAACATGCCCGAGCCCACCGGCTTCGACCAGCAGGCCGAGATGGACAAGGCCCGGCAGCAGTACGAATCCGGCAACCTCATCGGCATGAACACGACGATGGTCGGCATCCAGGCCAAGCAGCAGCAGGCCGATGCCGCTCATCAGCAAGCCGTCCAGGTGCTCCAGAACCTCGACTCCACCTACCACGAGACCGCCAGCACCCAGCCCACCTACACCCCGCCACCCCAGCTCGGGCAAGGGGATTCCACCTCCGCCAGCGGCTTCCACGGCACCGGCAGCAGCAGCTTCACCGGCACCCCCGCCATCGGCGGCACCGGCCCGGCCACCGGGCCCGGTGGCACCTCCGGAACCTTCGTCCCCGGCGGGCCGGCCGCGACCGGAACGACCGGGCCAGGGCCGGCCCCGGGGCCCAACCCGCCCGGCACCGCCTACATCCCTCCGGGAACGACCAGCGGCACCGGCACCTTCAACAGCAACAGCAACTTCCGCGCCGCCCCCGCCGCCGGGACGTTCGGGCGGATGACGCCCGATGGGCTCGCCGTGCCCGGGACCACCGCCGGCGGTGGCTCACCGAACAGCGGGGACACCGTGCGCGGGAAGAGCACTGGGCGGGCCGGGACCGGGTTCGCCGGGGCGCGGGTGTCCGGCAGTGCCGGTACCGCTCCGAAAGAAAGCGAAGGCGCCAAGACCGGGAGCAAAACCGGCGAACGGCTCGAGCGTGGAGCGACCGCGGCCGCCGCGGCCAAGGGCAAAGGCGGCACCGGTGGCGCCGCCCCGGGCGCGGCCGGCAAGAAGAAGGACGAGGACAAAGAGCACAAGAACAAGTACGCCGTCGACGAAGAGGTCTTCGATCTCAAGCCGGAACGCGGGCCCGATGGCGAAAAGGTCGTGAAGCCGACCATCGGGGAGACCACCTAAGGGACCAACCCGAGGGAAACCGGAAAACCCACGGCTACATTGGTGGCATGCGCTTCTTCATCGTCGACGCCTTCACCGATCGCGCCTTCGCCGGGAACTCCGCCGGGGTCGTCCTGCTGGACGAGCCCGCCGACCCGGCCTGGATGCAGGCCGTCGCCGCCGAGATGAAGCACGCCGAGACCGCTTTCTTCGTCAGCGCAACGAAGTCGCTGCGGTGGTTCACCCCCGCCGTCGAGGTCGCCCTCTGCGGGCACGCCACCCTCGCCGTCACGCACGTGCTCGGCGGCGAACAGACCTACACCACCAAAAGCGGCGAACTGCGCGCGAAGGCCGAAGACGGCTGGGTCGAGATGGACTTTCCGTCCGACCCGCCGCACCCCACCGACGACGACCTGTCCGAAATCCTGCCCAACACAGAGATCCAGTACACCGGCCGAGGCGTCGAAAACCTCTTCGCCGTCGTCAAAGACGCCGAGACCGTACGCACCCTCGAACCGGACCTCGAGAAGCTCAAGCACACCTGGACCGGGCGGCTGCTGGTCACCGCGCGAGGCGACGAAACGGACTACGTGAGCCGCTTCTTCGCCCCCGGCGTCGGCATCGACGAAGACCCCGTCACCGGCTCCGCGCACTGCATCCTCTCGCCCTACTGGTCCGGACGACTGGGGAACACCGAACTCACCGGCGAACAGGCCTCCGCCCGCGGCGGTATCGTGAGAACCCGCCAGGACGGCGACCGCGTCCACCTCGCCGGCCAGGCCGTCACCATCCTGAGCGGGGAGCTGCACGTCTGATGCGCACGCTGCTGAACATCATCTGGCTCGTCCTGTGCGGCTTCTGGATGGCCGTCGGCTACCTGATCGCCGGCGTCATCTGCTGCATCCTCATCGTCACCATCCCGTTCGGGCTGGCGTCGTTCCGGATCGCGCACTACGCGCTCTGGCCGTTCGGGCGCACGGTCGTCGACCGGCGGGACGCGGGCGCCGCCTCGTGCGTCGGGAACGTCGTCTGGTTCGTCTTCGCCGGGTGGTGGCTGGCCATCGGGCACGTCGTCACCGGCATCGCCCTCTGCCTCACGATCGTCGGCATCCCGCTCGGCATCGCCAACTTCAAGCTGATCCCCGTGTCGCTGGTGCCGCTCGGCAAGGAGATCGTCGAGATCGCCTAGGACTCCGGCGCGAACGGCAGCTCGACCACCAGGCACGGCCCGCCGACGAACAGGCCGCCGTCGACGCCGAGGGCCTTGCCGCCCGCGTACAGGAACGGGCCCTCGATCTGCGTCGGGTGGATGCCCAGCTGGTCGGCGATGACGCTGTGCCCGTGCACGATCCGCGAGCCGCCGAGGACGTCCATCAGCTTCTGGGCGTTTTCCTCGCCGTCCGGGCCGCGGAAGGCGTAGCGCGTCGTCATGCGGCGCCAGACGTCCCACCACGCCTCGATGTCGCTGCCCTCGAGGATCTCGCGAGCCGCCTCGTTGATCTCGTCGATCGACGAGCCCCAGTCGAGGTACTCCAGCGTGTCCGAGTGCAGCAGCAGGTGGTCTGCGACGACGGCGGCCAGCGGGCGCGCGGTCAGCCACTCGATGTGCTCCGGGGTCAGCCGGTCCTGGTCCGACAGCAGGCCGCCGTTGATCTCCCAGCTGCGGGCGAAGCTGCGCGGGCCGAAGTCGGACGGCACCGGCTCGTCGCCGAAGTGGTACATCCCCAGCGCGAGGATCTCGTGGTTGCCCAGCAGCGTCTGGACCTGGCCGCCGGCCTCGGCCGCCTGCTCCTCGAGCCGCATGACCAGGTCGATCGCCCCGACGCCGTCCGGACCGCGGTCGACGAAATCACCGAGGAACCACAGCTGGTCCTCGCCGCCGGACCAGTTGTCCTCCTCGTCGACCAGGCCTTCGGATCTCAGCGCGTCGGCGAGTTCGTCACGGTGGCCGTGGACGTCGCCGACCACGTACGTCGACTTGCTCATCCGCTGACGATATGCCCTGTGGCCCGCCGCCCCACGCTCAGCCTTCGCCGAACGGGTCCAGGGTTCGCCCGATCAGGTCGGCGACCGAGTCGATCACCATCGTGGGCCGGTACGGATAGCGTTCGGCCGACTCCGGGGTGGATATGCCGGTGAGCACCAGGATGGTCTGCAGGCCGGCCTCGATGCCCGAGTGCACGTCGGTGTCCATCCGGTCGCCGATCATCAGCGTCGACTCCGAGTGCGCGCCGAGCCGCCGCAGCGCCGAGCGCATCATCAGCGGGTTCGGCTTGCCGACGTAGTACGGCGAGCGCCCGGTGGCCTTCTCGATCAGCGCCGCGACGGACCCGGTGGCCGGCATCGAGCCCTCCAGGCTGGGGCCGGTCGCGTCCGGGTTCGTCGCAATGAACTTCGCGCCGCCCTCGATCAGCCGGATGGCGCGCGTGATGGCGCTGAAGCTGTACGTGCGGGTCTCGCCCAGCACGACGTAGTCGGGGTCGCGCTCGGTCAGCACGTAGCCGACCTCGTGCAGCGCCGTGGTGAGGCCGGCCTCGCCGATGACGTACGCCGAGCCGTTCGGCCGCTGCGACGAGAGGAACTTCGCGGTCGCCAGCGCCGAGGTCCAGATCGACTCCTCGGGGATGTCGAGCCCGGTGCGCTCCAGCCGCGCCCGCAGGTCGCGCGGGGTGTAGATCGAGTTGTTCGTCAGCACCAGGAAGTCGATGCCGTTCGCCTTCAGCTCGGCGAGGAACTCGTCGGCCCCCGGGACGAGGTGCTCCTCCTTCACCAGGACGCCGTCCATGTCGGAGAGGTACGTCCAGCGGCGTTCGCTCATGGTGCGAAACCTATCACGCGCGCGAGACACCTGCGTGATACGCCGAAAAGGGCTACCATCGGAATTACCGGTAACGCGAGGGGAGTCGCGCGCCCGGTCACCGAGGGGGTTCGGGGGAATACTTTTCGACGTCGACGGCGTACGCGCCGCCGCGCAATTCTTCCTGCCCCCGCACCGAAGGGGGAGAACCATGACCGAAATCATCGAGCGCCCGGCGGCGGCCGGGCCGATCACCGCACCGAACTGGGGACTCACCAAGTTCCTGGACCCGTTGCGCGTTCCACCCGTGTTCCGGCCGCGCGGCCGGGAATTGATCACCATTCCCATGGTGACCCAACGGCAGCGGCTGCACTCGGAATTGCCCGAAAGTACGTTGTGGACGTACGCGGGACATTTCCCGGGTCCGACGATCGAAGTGCGCAGCGGCAAGCAGCTGCGGATTTCGTGGTCCAACGAAATCGAGGGCGAGTTCCCGCTCGTGGCCGTTCAGGGCCCACTGGCCGACGCGCCGGCCGGCCGGCCCGGCCGCGAACTGGACAGAACGGGCTACTCGATCATCGAGGGTGTCGCCGACCTGCCGGCGTGGACGGTCGTCCACCTCCACGGCGCGCGCACCAACGCGGGCAACGACGGCTGGGCGCACAACGCGGGCCTCGCGGGGACGTCCCAGCTGGCCGAGTACCAGAACCGCCAGCAGGCGATGCCGCTGTGGTACCACGACCACGCCATGGCGATCACCCGCTTCAACGTCCACACGGGCCTGGCCGGGATGTACCTGATCCGCGACGACGAGGAGGACGCGCTCGGCCTGCCGCACGGCGACCACGAGATCCCGCTGATCATCACCGACCGCAACCTGGACATCGACCCGGCGACCCAGTCGCTCACCGGGCAGCTGCTGTTCAAGGTCCCGGCCCTGCCGAACGGCACGCTGATCCCGTTCACCGGGCCGTTCAACCTGGTGAACGGCGTGATCTGGCCGCACCTGGACGTCGACGCCCGCTGGTACCGCTTCCGGCTGCTCAACGCGGCCAACTCGCGGTTCTACACGCTCAACCTGGTCGACGAGCACGACAAGCCGGTCAACGAGGCCGTGCGCCTGATCGGCACCGACGGCGGCCTGCTGCCCGCGCCTGCGGAACTGCCGGCGAACGGCCTCACGGTCGCGCCGGCCGAGCGGTTCGACGTGCTGATCGACTTCAGCCGCTTCAAGGGGCAGAAGCTCAGGCTGCGCAACGCCGACCCGCAGCTCGGCAGCGTCGAACCGGATCTCATGGAGTTCCGGGTGGACGGCCGGGCGAAGCACGACCCGTTCACGCTGCCGGAGAAGATCTCGACGTCCTACACGCGCCTGGTGCACGGCTCGACGCTGCCGGAGGACCACGACCACGTCTGGGTCGCGCTGCTGCTCAACGCCGAGGGCCACCCGGAGATGTGGGACCTCCAGGAGGTCGACGCGGACCCGGGCGGCCCGGGGATCATCCAGCTCCAGGACCCGAACGGCGGGCTGAAGACGTTCCGGATGACCGGACGGCTGTTCGACGACACCACCGGGATCTTCATCGACCACGACCGGTGGGCGGTGTGGAACCTGGTGCACGTGGCGAACGGCGGCCCCGCGCACCCGATCCACATCCACCTGACGGAGTTCCAGGCGCTGTTCCGGCGCAGCTTCACCACGACGTTCGACCAGGCCACGGAGCGCACGACGGCGCCGATCGCCGGCTTCACCGACATCCCGCTGGAGAAGTACGAGGAGGGCTGGAAGGACACGATCATCGTGCGGCCCGGCCAGTGGGTGAGCGTCGCCGGCCAGTTCGGTGGGGGAACCGGCGAGTTCATGTTCCACTGCCACATCCTCGACCACGAGGACGAGGGCATGATGCGGCCGTTCGTCGTGCACCCGCCCGAGGTGGCGAAGTTCCACGTCCACCCGGGCGGCGGCCACCACCACGACGCCACCTGACCCACCCCTCGTGAGTGGTAAGGCGGGTTCTAACCCGCCTTACCACTCACGAGGCCGCGGCCGGGTGGATGGCCACGGTCGCGGCCTTCACCGAAAGCGTCACCGCCGAGCCCGGCTCCAGCGCGAGCTCGGCGACGGCGGCCGGGGTGAGGTCGGCGGTGAGGCCGTGGGCCCAGCCGCCGCCCTCGGCCCGGAGCCGGATCACCGGCCCGTGCGGTTCCAGGGCCGCGACGACGCCGTCGGTCGTGTTGCGCGGGCTGCCGCGGTGCTCGCCCTCACGGGCGTAGACGGCGACGGCGTTCGGCGGGAACACCGCCACCGCGGGCTCCCCCGGCACCACGTCGGCGGCCGGGATCCCGCTCACCACCTCGCCCGACGCCGTCCGCAGCCCTTCGGCGACCGCGGTGCCGGCGACCAGGTTGAGCCCGGCGATCCGCGCGGTGAACGCCGTCCGCGGCGCCGAAAGCACCTCACGCGTCGGACCGCGTTCGACGACCCGGCCCTCGTTCAGCACCGCGACGTGGTCGGCGAGCGCGAGCGCGTCCAGCGGGTCGTGCGTGACGAGCACGGTCGTCGGCCCGGTCTTGAGCACCCGCCGCAGCAGGCCGCGGATGGCCGGGGCGGCGTCGACGTCGAGGGCGGCGAAGGGCTCGTCGAGCAGCAGCAGGTCCGGTTCGGCGGCCAGCGCCCTGGCGATCGCGACGCGCTGGGCCTGGCCACCCGACAGCTGCCCGGGCCGCCGGTCCGCGAGCGCGACGGCGTCCACTTCGGCCAGCCAGAGAAAGGCGCGCTCCCGCGCGGCCCGGCGGCCGGCGCCGGTCGAGCGCGGCGAGAAGGCGACGTTGTCCACTGCGGACAGGTGCGGGAAGAGCAGGGCGTCCTGGGAAAGCAGCCCGATCCCGCGGCGGTGCGGCGGCACGCCGGCCAGCGCGCGGCCGGCCACCGTGATCTCCGCCGACGCCGGGGTGATCAGCCCGGCGAGGCAGCCCAGCACGGTCGACTTGCCCGAGCCGTTCGGGCCGAGCAGCGCCAGCACGGTCCCGGTGGGCACGTCGAGGTCGACGTCGAGGGAGAACGAGCCGCGGACGGCGGCGATCCACGCGGTCAGGCTCACCGGAGGCCGCCTTCCCACGAGCGCGGCCGCGCGACCGCGATCACGATCACCGCCACCACGATGAGCAGCAGCGAGAGCGCGACGGCGCTGTCGATGTCCACTTCGGCCTGGGTGTAGACCTCGAGCGGCAGCGTGCGGGTGACGTCTTCGAGGCTGCCCGCGAACGTGATCGTGGCGCCGAACTCGCCGAGCGCGCGGGCGAAGCTGAGGACCACCCCGGAGCCGAGCGCGGGCAGCAGCAGCGGCAGCGTGACCCGGCGGAACACCGTCCACGGGCGCGCGCCGAGCGTCGCGGCGACCTGCTCGTAGCGGTCGCCGGAGCCGCGCAGCGCGCCTTCCAGGCTGACCACCAGGAACGGCATCGCGACGAACGTCTGCGCGATGACCACGGCGGTCGTGGTGAACGGGACGGACTCCCCGGTCAGCGCGGTGATCAGGGCGCCGAGGAAGCCCTTGCGGCCGAGCAGGTAGAGCAGCGCGAGGCCGCCGACGACCGGCGGCAGCACCAGGGGCAGCAGCACGATCGAGCGCAGCAGCCGGACCCCGCGGAAGCGGGCCCGCGCGAGCACGACGGCCAGCGGCACCCCGAGCAGCACGCAGGCCAGCGTCGACAGCGCCGCCGTGAGCAGCGACAGCCGCAGCGCGTGCCACGACGACGGCGTGGCGACCAGCGACGGCAGCCGCGTCAGGTCCGAGCGCACCAGCAGCCCGACGACCGGGAGGACGACGAGGGCCAGCGCGAGGGTGGCGGGGATGCCCAGGACCCACGGAACCCGCGAGCGGCCGGCCGGGACGGATCCCGGCCGGCCGCTCGAGGTGCGCTTACTTCGCAGGGCCGAACCCGGCCTTGCCCAGCTCGGTCTTGCCCTCGGCTCCGAGGACGAAGTCGTCGAACTCCTTGGCCAGCGCGCTCTGGCCGCCCTTGACCACGGCGATCGGGTAGCTGTTGATCGCCTGCGCCGCCTCGGGGAAGTCGACCTTGTCGACCTTGCCCGCGGCCGACGTCGTGTCCGTGACGTAGACGAGGCCCGCGTCAGCGTCACCGGAGGCGACCTTGTTCAGCACCTGCTTGACGTCCTGTTCCTCGCTCTTCGGCTTGAGCGTGACGCCGGTCGCCGTCTCGACCTTCTCGGTGGCCGCACCGCACGGCACCTGCGGCGCGCAGGTGATCACGGTCAGGCCGGGCTTGTTCAGGTCGGCGAAGGACTTGATGCCCTTGGGGTTGCCGGGGGCCACGGCGATGGCGAGCTTGTTGGTCGCGAAGACCGTCGGCTGGCCGTCGATGACGCCGCCCTGGACGGCCTTGTCCATGGTGGCCTGGTCGGCCGCCGCGAAGACGTCGGCCTTGGCGCCGTTGGTCAGCTGCTGGACCAGGCCGGACGAGCCCGCGAAGCTGAACTTCACGGTGGTGCCGGGGTGCTTGGTCTCGAACGCCTTGCCGAGCGCGGTGAACGACTCGGTGAGCGACGCGGCCGCGAACACGGTCAGCGTGCCGCCACCGCCGGCGTTCCCGGCCCCCTTGGGCGCGGGCGCGGTGACGGACGACCCGCCGGTCTGCGTGCTGGGCTCGTCCGAGCTGCTGCACGCGCCCGCGAACAGGGCGACCGCAGCCACGACGAGAGCGAGCTTCTTCATTTACTTCCCTCCGGTGTTTCCACCACAACAGTGGTCGCTTTGACCACCGCCACCGCGAGCACGCCAGGGCGCAGGCCCAGCTCGCGGACGGCTTCCGTACTCATCAGGGACACCACGCGGTGCGCCCCGCACTGCAGTTCCACCTGGGCCATCACCTTGTCGGTGATCACCTCGGTGACCAGCCCCACGAACCTATTGCGGGCGGACCGCCCGACCGCCGACGGGTCGTCGGGCGCGGTGGCCTGCGCCCGGGCGAACCCGGCGAGCTG
This sequence comes from Amycolatopsis plumensis, assembly GCF_042652605.1. Classification (NCBI taxonomy): domain Bacteria; kingdom Bacillati; phylum Actinomycetota; class Actinomycetes; order Pseudonocardiales; family Pseudonocardiaceae; genus Amycolatopsis; species Amycolatopsis plumensis. The sequence goes on from NZ_JBHSJY010000001.1 coordinate 2,104,380, forward strand.
GGCGCCGTCGACGACCTTGCGGCCGGCGGCGTCGTCGGTCGCGGTCAGCTGCCCCGCGCGCACCCACCTCCGGACGGTGTCGTCGCTGACGCCGAGCAGGCGCGCGGCCTCGGACAACCGAAATTGCGGCATGCCGCAGACGTTATCTCCGCAGTTGAGGAAAAGCTACGCGGGACGCGCATTCCCCATGACTTCGGCGCGCAGCTGTTCGAGGATGACGTTCTGATAACGCTCGATCACTTTTCGCTCGGCCGGGGAGAACTGCGCGAGCTGCTCGCGGAGGGCGTCGAACGCCGACTCGAAGAGCGGCGCGAAGCGGTCGGCCGCCCCCGGGACCACCTCGACGAGGACCTTGCGGCGATCTTCGGGATCGCGCACGCGCCGGACCAGGCCGACCTTCTCCAGCCGGTCGATGACCCCGGTGACCGCACCGGTGGACAGGCCGGTCAGCCCGGCGATCCGGCCGGCCGTGAGTGGACCGCCCGCCTGGATGACCAGGTCGAACGTCTTGTGGTCGGTGCCGGACAGGCCCATCCGCTCGGCGATCCTGGCGTGCCGCAGGACGGTGAACGTGCTGCCTTGGCGGCCCAATTCCGCGAAGCGGAGAAGTTCCTCTTCGGTGACCGGGTAAGTCTTTTCCGTCACGGACCCTCGTTGGTTCGGCTGCTGAACAACTCAGTGCACAAAGTATCCTAGAGAAGAGGTCAGCCCGCCGGTTCCGGAGCTACGCTGTGCGTAATGACGGCAGTGGATCTCGGGTTTCCTCGCGTCCCCGGTACACGAGGGTCATCTCGCGTGCCCAGGCCCGAGAACCCCCATCTCATCGACACCTTCGGCCGGGTGGCCACCGATCTGCGGGTTTCCCTGACGGATCGCTGCAACCTGCGCTGCACCTACTGCATGCCCGCGGAAGGCCTCGACTGGATGCCGGGCGATCAGGTGCTCACCGACGATGAGCTGGTCCGGCTCATGAGGATCGCCGTCGAGCTGCTCGGCGTCACCGACATCCGGCTCACCGGCGGGGAACCGCTGTTGCGGCCGGGCCTCGAGGACCTCGTCGCGCGGATCACGGCGCTGTCGCCGCGGCCGCGGTTGTCCATGACCACCAACGGAATCGGGCTGGCCAAGCGCGCGGCCGGGCTCGCGGCGGCCGGGCTGGACCGGATCAACGTCTCGCTCGACACCGTCGACCCCGAGCTGTTCGAGACGATCACCCGGCGCGACCGGCTTTCGCACGTGCTCGCGGGCCTCGCGGCGGCACGGGACGCCGGAATGTCGCCGGTGAAGGTCAACGCGGTGCTGATCCGGGGGCTCAACGAGACCGAAGCCGTGCCGCTGCTGAAGTTCTGCCTCGACGAGGGCTACCGCCTGCGGTTCATCGAGCAGATGCCGCTGGACGCCCAGCACGGCTGGAACCGCGGCGAGATGATCACCGCGGCCGAGATCCTTTCGCTGCTCGGCACGGCGTTCTCGCTGACGCCGGCCAGCGAGGCGCGCGGCGGCGCACCGGCCGAGCGCTGGCTGGTCGACGGCGGGCCCGGCGACGTCGGCGTGATCGCGTCGGTGACCAGGCCGTTCTGCTCGGCCTGCGAGCGGACGCGGCTGACCGCCGACGGCGCGGTGCGCTCCTGCCTGTTCAGCAACGACGAGACGGATCTGCGCTCCCTCGCGCGCGCGGGCGCGCGCGATGAAGAGATTGCGGACGCCTGGCGGGCGACGATGTGGGGCAAGCTCGCCGGGCACGAGATCAACGACGCCGGGTTCGCGCAGCCGATCCGGCCGATGAGCGCGATCGGCGGCTGACGTGGCGACGGTGACCATCGTGGTGCGGTACTTCGCGGCGGCGCGGGCGGCGGCGGGCACGGAAGAGGAGAAGGTGCAGCTGCCGGCCGGGGCGACGGTCGCTGACGCGGTGGCCGAGCTGCGCCGCCTGCACCCGGCCTCCCTGCCGCGGCTCCTGGACGCGGTCAGCTACCTGCTGGACGGCATCGCAGTCCGCGACCTGACCCGCCCGCTGCGGAACGGCGCCGAGCTCGACGTCCTTCCCCCCTTCGCCGGCGGCTGACCCGCTCGGACTCGTGATCGACGGGCCGACACGCGGTCCCACCTGGGCGAGCTTGAGCCGAAGCCGGCAATGGCGTGCTCCGTTCGGCGCAGCCCCGCGCACTTCACCTCCCCTGTAAAACGCCGACCGCTCGGGTACGGCGGCCGACCGCTCGGCGACCGTCTTCCGGGCCGTCGGCGTGGCGGGTCACCGATTCCGGGTGTTCGCGGGAAGCTGATCGCCACCGGCCACCACGCCTTCCGGTGACCTGTTTCACGTGGTCCGTCGCCCTCCGTCGGCACGGGTGGGCCCGGCTGGCCGCCGCCGTCGCTTCAACCGGGTCGCCAAACCGCTCTAACGGGTGGGACTGCTGTGACTCTTGGGGCAACTGGTGCAGGATTGTCAAGTCTGGCGCGGTACCCCCGGCACCCATAAGATGCGCGCTTCAATCGCGATCCGGACGGCGCGAATGGCCCATTCGCCCCGCGAAACACGTGATGCAAGCCTCACGATCCGTGTTTTATCTCGAGGAGGAAACGGGCAGATAACGGCCGCCTGACCTGCACAAACAGGCATATCGACGGGGGTTGCGTGTCGTTACTGTGACGTAGGTCACGCCCCGAATAATTTCCGATCACGGCCGTCGTTACGTACCGTCGCTTTTCGGTTGGCCCCGACCGACCGAAGCAAGACCGGGAATCCGTAGCGCCTAGCCCTGTCCGACGGATCCCCGGACCCATACCCCGAGCGAAAGCATTTCCGGACAGGGACGAGGGGACGAGGAAGACGCGTCGTGCGTCGGAGTCGTCTGCCGGCCTGGGATGGCCGGCGCCAGGACCCCGAATCCTGACCCTCACACCGGTTCGTAGGCGCTGGAAACCGAGAAGCATCCAAATGTCTTACCGAGGCAAGCACCGCAAGATGTCCGCTGCCACCCGCACCGTCGCTCGCGTCGCCATCGCGGGCATTGCGGTCGGCGCTCCCCTCGCGATCGCCGCGACCCCCGCGTCGGCGACCAACTGGGACGCCATCGCGCAGTGCGAGAGCAGCGGCAACTGGAACACCAACACCGGCAACGGCTACTACGGCGGCCTGCAGTTCTCGCAGAGCACCTGGAAGGCCTACGGCGGCACCGGCAGCGCGGCGAACGCGTCCCGCGAGCAGCAGATCGCCGTGGCCGAGCGCGTCCTGCAGGGTCAGGGCATCGGCGCGTGGCCGGTCTGTGGCAAGAAGGGCGGCGGCGGTTCGTCGGCCCCCAAGGCCACCGGCAACACCACCAAGAAGGTGACCCCGAAGAAGAGCACGGCCCCGGCCGCCCCCAAGAAGGCGGCGGCTCCGGCCCCGGCGGCCGCCCCCGCGGCGACCGGCGTGAGCAGCTCGAACCCGGCCGGTGACTACACCGTCGTGGCGGGCGACACCCTGTCCAAGATCGCCAAGCAGTTCAACGTCCAGGGCGGCTACCAGAAGCTGCAGGAGCTGAACGCGAAGTACATCCCGAATGCGGACCTGATCCTCGTCGGGCAGAAGATCGCCACCAAGTGACGATCTCGCAGTGATGCACGAGTCCGGCCTCGAGCCGTGACCTGAAAGGGCTCCCACCGCCGATCCCCCGGGCGGTGGGAGCCCTTCACGCGTTCCGGGCCTGGTGCTGGGCAGCCCGGAACTGTCGGTGCCCGCCGGTAGGCTGGCAATCGGGGGCCGCATTGGCCCCTCAGAGCGCTCCAGACCGTCCGCCTCAGCGAACCGGACAGATCTGCCCAAAGAGCCCGCCCCAGCGCCCCCAGCCCCCTCCGCGGTCAATCAAGAGCCCCTCACCGCACCCCGGATCCGCTCCGCCTCCGCCAGCTGCATCCGCTCTCCCTTCCGCAGCACCTCGATCACCACCTCCAGCTGCTCCGGCGCGTACTCCGCCAGCAGCGCCCGGCCCGCCCGCTCGATCGGCCCGTAGACCTCCTCCAGCAGCTCCGCCGCCTCCGGCGTCAGCTCCACCACCGCCCGGCGCCGGTCGTCCGCGTCCGTGCGGCGCGTCAGGTGACCCGCGTTCGTAAGCCGCTGGATCGCCGTCGTCGTCGCGGCCGGGCTCAGGTTCGCCTCCGTCGCCAGCTTCCCCGCCGTCAACGTCCCCGCCGCCGCGACCAGGCCGATGATGCGCAGGTCCGTGCGGTTCACGCCGAACGCCGCGGCCGCCGCCTCGTCGACCACGTCGTTCGCCGCGCCGAACGCCGCCGCCGCGTGGGATGCCTCGGTGACCAGTGATTGCTTCGACACTCGAAAGAGTCTACCTTGGCCGGTAAGTATTTCGATCGTCGAAAGGATTTCCCGTGCCGACCACCCGCCAGGCCCTGCCCCGCTGGCTCCGTCCCGCCAACCGCGTCGTCCGCCTCCTGACCCGCCTGGGGCTGCGGCTGGGCACCGTGCACGTCCTGACCGTCCCCGGCCGCCGTTCGGGCGCGCCACGGCCCACTCCGGTCTCGCCACTCACCGTCGACGGCGACCGGTACGTCATCGCGGGGCTGCCCGAGGGCGACTGGGCGCGCAACGTCCGCGCCGCGGGCCGGGGCGAGCTGGCCTACGGCCGCCGGAAGCAGGCCGTGACGCTGACCGAAGTCACCGATCCGGGCGTCCGCGAGCAGGTCATGCGCGCCTTCCCGCGCGAGGTGCCGCACGGCGTGCCCATGTTCGTCAAGCTCGGCCTGGTCACCGGCGCCGACCCGGACGAGTTCGCCGCGGCCGCCGGCCGGGTCGCGGCGTTCCGGATCACGGCGAGTTGACCCACTCGTCCGTGCCGTCGGTGAAGTGCTGGTGCTTCCACACCGGCAGCCGCGCCTTGACCTCGTCGACGAGCTCCGAACACGCCGAGAACGCCTGCCCGCGGTGCTCCGCCGCCACGGCGCAGGCCAGGGCGACGTCGCCGATCGTCAGCGCGCCCAGCCGGTGGCTCACGGCGACCGCGCGGACGCCGGCCCAGCGCGCCGACAGGTCCGCGACGACGTCCGCGATCACCTGGCCCGCGCTGGGGTGGCCTTCGTACGTCAGGTCCCGGACGCCCTTGCCGCCGTCGTGGTCGCGGACCACCCCCGCGAACGTCACCACCGCGCCCGCCGCGTCGTCCTCGACCAGGCGGGCGTGCTCCTCGACCGACAGCGGCTCCTCGGTCACCAGCGCCCGCGCGACGCGCACCTCGGAAGCCGGCGCCGCGGGCCGCGGGTGGTCGCCGCCGGCCAGCTGGTCGACGGCGTGCTCGAGGATGCCGTCCAGAACGCCCAGGCCGTCCTTGACGCCGCCGCTGGAGCCGGGGAGGTTCACGACCAGGGTCCGTCCCGCCACCCCCGCCACCCCGCGCGACAGCACCGCCGTCGGCACCTTCGGCAGGCCGGCCGCGCGGATCGCGTCCGCGACGCCCGGCAGCTCGTGGTCGAGGACCGCGCGGGTGACGTCCGGGGTGCGGTCGGTCGGCGAGATCCCGGTGCCGCCGGTGGTGAGGACCACGGCGACGCCGTCGGCCAGCGCGGCCCGCAGCGCGACGCCCACCGGGTCGCCGTCTTCGACGACGACCGGCGCCGGCACGTCGTACCCGCGGTCCGCCAGCCAGGCGGCGATCACCGGGCCGGTCTTGTCCTCGTAGACGCCCTTCGCGGCGCGGTTGGACGCCACGATCACGCGCGCGGTGCGCTTCACGGCCGCTCCCAGGTTCCGGTCTTGCCGCCGTCCTTGCGGAGCAGGCGGACCTCGTCCAGCGTCGCCGCCGGGTCGACGGCCTTGATCATGTCGTGCAGCGTCAGCCCGGCGACGGCCACCGCGGTCAGCGCCTCCATCTCGACGCCGGTGACGTCGGTGGTCTTCGCCGTCGCGCGGATGCCTACCTCGGCCTCGCCGAGCGTGAACTCGACCTTGACGCCGGACAGCGCGATCTGGTGGCACAGCGGGATCAGCTCGGGCACCCGCTTGGCGCCCATGATCCCGGCGATGCGCGCGGTGGCGAGGGCGTCGCCCTTGGGGAGGCCGTCGGTGGCCAGCAGCCGGAGCACCTCGGCGGTGGTCCGCACGGTGCCGGCGGCGAGCGCGGTGCGTGCGGTGGCGGTCTTGCCGGAGACGTCGACCATCCGGGCGGCGCCGGATTCGTCGACGTGGCTGAGTTCACTCACCAGCCGAGGCTACTTCCACCCTTCGGGGGACAGGGCGGCGGCCGCAGGGTTCAGAACTGCGGAATCTGATAATCTGATCCCATGATGGAACTGACCGCCTCGGAAGCGTCCCGGTCGTTCTCCGCCGTGCTCGACGAGGCGGAGAAGGGCGAAACGATCGTCGTCACCCGCAACGGCAGGCGGGTGGCGCTCATCGTGCCCGCACCCCTCGCGAACGGGGCCGCCGTTTGCGCGGTGTTCCACCGCTGGGCCGGAAAGCTCGATGTCGACGAGGGGTTCGAGGAGAACGTGGCGAAGGTCCGAGAGACGGCATCGGCAGAGCTGGACGGCGACCCGTGGCGCGACTGATCCTCGACACCGGCATCCTCATCGACGCCGCGCGGCAACGGCTGCCCGCGGGAGCGATCGGCGAGGACGACGACGTCGCCGTACCGGCCCTGGCGATCACCGAGTACGAGGTGGGCCTGCGGCTCGACCCCAACCCGGCCCGCCGCGCGGCGCACAGCGCGTTCCTGGCGGAGTTCCTGGCGGTGACGCCGGTGGTCGACTACACGACGGATGTCGTCGAGCACCACGCCGAGCTGCTGGCCCACCTCCAGAGGAGCGGGCAGGCCCGCGGCGCGCACGACCTGATCATCGCGGCCACGGCCCGGGCCACCGGCCGCACGCTGGTGACCACGGACGGGCGTGCCCGGTTCGAGGAGCTTCCGGAGGTGGAGGTGAGGCTGCTGGAACGGGTTCGGTGAGGGGTCAGCGCTCTCTTCCGGGGGGCGCCCGCCGTTGCGGTGGGGGTCGACTATCCGGGAAAGCCTGTGCGCCGCCGGAAGGGGATCGCCCAAGCCCGAGTGGCCGCCGCCGGGGTCGTCGCCGCCAGCCCCGCGTGGGCGGCGGAGCCCGCCGCCGGGCGCGCGCCAAGCCCCGTGGCTGCCCACCCACCGCCGGGCAGCCACCGCGGAAGCGCGTTCAGCGCTCCGCGAGCACAGCCTTCCGGACCGCCTCGGCAACCGCCGGCGCGACCGCGCTGTCGAACACGCTCGGCACGATGAACGAAGCGTTCAGCTTCCCGTTGTCCACCACGTCCGCGATCGCGTCGGCCGCGGCCAGCAGCATCGAGTCGTCGATGTTGTGCGCGTTCGCGTCCAGCAGGCCGCGGAACACGCCCGGGAACGCCAGGACGTTGTTGATCTGGTTCGGGAAGTCGCTGCGGCCCGTCGCCACGACCGCCGCGTGCTTCTGGGCTTCCAGCGGGTCGATCTCCGGGTCCGGGTTGGCCAGTGCGAAGACGACGGCGTCGGACTTCATCGTCGCCACCTGCTCGGCTCCGAACAGGTTGGGCGCCGAGACGCCGATGAACACGTCCGCGCCCGCCAGCGCCTCGTGCAGGGTGCCGCTCACCTGCTCCTTGTTCGTGTGCGAGGCGATCCACGTCAGGTTGTCGTCGAGGTTGCCGCGGGCCGAGTGCACGATGCCGTCGATGTCCGCCGCGACGATGTCGCCCGGGTTCTTCTGCAGCAGGAGACGGATGATCGCCGAGCCCGCCGCGCCGACGCCGCTGACCACGATCTTGCAGTCCTCGATGTTCTTGCCCACCACGCGCAGGGCGTTGCGCAGCGCCGCCACGACGACGATCGCGGTGCCGTGCTGGTCGTCGTGGAACACCGGGATGTCCAGCTGCTCGCGCAGGCGCTTCTCGATCTCGAAGCACCGTGGCGCGGCGATGTCTTCGAGGTTGATGCCCGCGTACACCGGGGCCAGCGCCTTGGCGATCAGGATGATCTCCTCGGTGTCCTGGGTGTCCAGGCACACCGGCCACGCGTCGACGTCGGCGAACTTCTTGAACAGCGCCGCCTTGCCCTCCATCACCGGCAGCGCCGCCGCCGGGCCGATGTTGCCGAGGCCGAGCACCGCCGAGCCGTCGGTGAGCACCGCCACCGTGTTGCGCTTGATGGTCAGCCGGCGCGCGTCCTCGGGGTTGGCGGCGATCGCCTGGCAGACGCGGGCGACGCCCGGGGTGTAGGCACGCGAGAGGTCGTCACGGTTGCGGAGCGCGACCTTGGGCGTGACCTCGATCTTGCCGCCGAGGTGGATCAGGAACGTCCGGTCCGAGACCTTGCGGACCTTGACACCCGGCAGCGAGTCGAGCGTCTGGGTGATGTCGTTCGCGTGGTTCTCCGACAGCGCGTTGGCGCTGATGTCGACCACGATCGAGTCGGAGTGGGACTCGACGACGTCGAACGCGGTCAGCACGCCACCGACGCGGCCGACGGCGGCGGTCAGGTCCCCGGCCGCGGTGACCGAGGCCGGGGCCTCCACCCGGACGGTGATCGAATATCCGGGACCGGGAACCGGCATGGCACTACCCCCGTGGTGGGAAAGGTCGGCTGGGACGGGAGGAAACCTACTCCCGTGACCGCCCTCACGAGGGCCCGATACCGGTACTGACCAGTAACTATGCGGTCAGCGGTTGATCTCGGTCTCGGGGTGCACGTAAGGCACCGTGTCGAGCGGGAAGGTGACGTCGCCGAACGGCGACAGCGCGCCCTGGCGGTCGGACGCGAGCTCGGTCACGGGGTGCTCGCCGGCCTCGCCCGGCCACGTCGGGTCGATGCCCTTGTGCTTCTTCTCACCCTTGGCCACAACGTCCTCCACAGCCGTTCTCGACAGTCAACGAACAGTCTGCCTGAGGCCCGGCGGCCCGGCGCAACCGCCCGGTACCCTGGTCTTCTATGCCCGCGACCTCTTTGGCGGACTGGCTGCGTGCGGAGTCCGACGACGCACTCGCCGAGCTGCTCCGCACGCGGCGCGACCTGTCGACGCCCCCGCCCTCCGACAGCACCGTGCTGGCCACCCGGGCCGGCACCCCCGGCTCGGTCGCGCGCGCCTGCGAAGACCTCGACACCTTCACCCTCGCCGTGCTCGAAGCGTGCCTGCTCGCCGGCGCGGATCGCGATCCGGTCCCGGTCGAAGAGGTCGCGAAGCTCGTCGGCACCGACGTCGCCGCGCCGCTGGCCCGGCTCCGCGCGCGGGTGCTGGTCTGGGGCCCGGACGACGCCCTGCGCGTGCCGCCCGCCGCCCGGGAGGCCCTCGGGCCGTTCCCGGCCGGGCTGGGCGAATCGAAGCCCTCACTGGCGGACGAGGATCTCGGCGCGCGGCTCGCCGAGCTGTCCGACGACGAACGCGGCGTGCTGACCGCCCTCGCCGCCGGGCCGCCGATCGGCCGCACCCGCGACGCCGGGCTCGACCTCCCGCTCGAGAAGGCCGGGACGCCGGTGCAGAAGCTGCTCGCCCGCGGCCTGCTGCTGCGGCGCGACGACCAGACCGTCGAGCTGCCGCGCGAGCTCGGCATCGCGGTGCGCGGCGGGGTGTTCGCGCCCGGCACGCTCAACGAGCCCGAGCTGCCGGTCCACCCGCACCAGCCGTCCACTTTGGACGAGGCGGCGGCCGGTGAGGCGATGGAGTTCCTGCGCCACACCGAAGCCCTGCTGCGCGCGTGGTCGGCGGCGCCGCCGCCGGTGCTCAAGTCCGGCGGCCTCGGCGTGCGGGAGCTGAAGAAGCTCGCCAAGGACCTGGAGATCGACGACACCCAGGCGATCCTGGTGGCCGAGCTGGCCGTGGGCGCCGGGCTCGTCGCGGACAGCGAGGCGAGCGTGCCCGAGTGGGTGCCGACGACGCTGACCGACTCGTGGCTCGCGTCGCCGACCGCCCAGCGGTGGATGACGCTCGCCCAGGCGTGGCTGGAGCTGCCGCGCCTGCCGGGGATGGCCGGCGGCCGCGACGCCAAGGACAAGCCGATCGCACCGCTGTCGGAAGACCTCCGCCGCCCGCTGGCGCCGGTCTCGCGGCGGCGGATCCTCACCGCGCTGGCCGACCTGCCCCCGGGCGCCGGTGTGAAGAGCGTCGACGAGCTCGTCGCGGTGCTGGCCTGGCGCGCGCCGCGCCGGGGTGGACGGCTCCGGGACGAGACCGTCCGCTGGACGATGGCCGAAGCGAGCGCGCTCGGGATCGTCGGGCTCGGCGGCGTCACGACGGCGACGCGGGCGCTGCTCGCCGAAGACCGGCCGGGCGCGGTCGAAGCCATCCTGGACGCGCTGCCCGCACCGGTGGACCGCGTGCTGCTGCAGGCCGACCTGACGGTGGTCGCGCCGGGTCCGCTGGAGCCGGAGCTGGCTGCGGAAATGTCCGCCGTCGCCGACGTCGAGTCGGCGGGGCACGCGACGGTCTACCGGATCACCGAGGCGTCGGTGCGGCGCGCGCTGGACACCGGCCGCACGGCCGACGAGCTGCACGCGCTGTTCAAGGCCAAGTCGGCGACCCCGGTGCCGCAGGGGCTGAGCTACCTGATCGACGACGTCGCCCGGCGGCACGGACGGCTGCGCGGCGGCGTCGCGGCGTCGTTCCTGCGGTGCGACGACGAAGCCCTGCTGGCCGAGGTGCTCGCCCACCCGGTCGCGGCGGAGCACGCGCTGCGGCTGATCGCGCCGACGGTCGTGATCAGCCCGGACCCGCTGCACGAGGTGCTGGCGGCCCTGCGTGGCGCCGGGTTCGCCCCGGCGGCGGAAGGCCCGGACGGCCGGGTGGTCGACATCCGCCCCGGCGGCCGCCGCCTGCCGGCGAAGGCACGCGCGGCCCGCCGCAGCCCGGGTGAGCAGGCGGTGCTGACGGAGGACCAGGCGGTCCGGATCGTCTCCAACCTCCGCGCGGGCGACGCGGCTTCGGCCCGCCGCCGGGGTTCCGCGGTGCGGGCACCGGTCGGCGGCGGCGCGGACACGTCGGCGACGCTGGAACTGCTCTCCCGGGCGACGCTGGAGCGCCGCGAGGTGTGGATCGGCTTCGTGGACTCCCGCGGGACGGCGAGCCAGCGCGTGGTCCGGCCGGTGCGCGTCGGCGGTGGGGTCCTCGAAGGCGAGAACAACGAGCGCTACTCGCTCCACCGGATCACGTCCGCCGCGATCGTGGAGGACTGACGCCGGATCCGGTGAATCCCCCGCCGGACCGTCCGGGCCGGTGGTAGGCCTGGATCATGAAGTGGGGAACGCGCGTGACGGCGCTGGCGGCCGCGGCGGTCGTGACCGGGACGGGCTTCGCCGCGGCGGCCCACTCGGCGTACACCGTCCGCGGGACAGCGCATATCGCGAAGCCGGACGCCGAGCTCGAGCTCGGGCCGGGCCGGTTCGACCTGGACAGCGGGCCGGGCACTTTCGCCGGCACGATCACGCTGCCGCCGGTCGAGGTCACCCGGTCGCTGCCCGGCGTCGGCAAGGTCAGCGGCACCATCACGCTCGGCCCCGGCCACGCCCAGGGCTCGCTGGCCGGCGGCTTCTCCGGCTCGGCGACCTGGCCGGTGGCGCTCTCCGATGTCCGCGTCAACGGCGTGTCGTACGACGTCGGCGACGAGTGCGGCACAGCCGAGCCGCTGAAGACCCAGTTGACGTCGGACGACTTCGCCGTCGGCCGGGGCGGGCGCCTCGAATCGACGTACGCGATCGGGGCCTTCGAGAACTGCCGCTCGGCCACGCCGCTGATCAACGCCGTCGTCCCGGGCCCGGGCAACACGCTGGTCCTCGACCTCACCCCGGCCGGTTAGAGCGCGCGCAGGCCCGCCAGGACGCGTTCCATGAACTCGCGGGACGACCGGTCGCCGAGGATCAGCTCGGTCTGGTGGATCAGCACCAGGCCGATGTCGGCCATGTCGCCGACCAGCACCTTCACCACGCCCAGGGGCAGCCGCAGGTGCGCGGCGATCTCCGCCACGGACCGGGTGTCCAGGCACAGGTCGCAGATCCGGCGGTGCTCGACCGAGCGGACCCCGCGGTAGCGGCGCCCGTCGTCGGACGTCGAGACCAGCGCCTCCAGCGCCAGGTTGTGGTCGGACCGCGTGCGCCCGCCCGTGCGGGTGTACGGGCGGACCCGCGAACCCGGCGAAGCGGCGGGCGCCGGGCTCGCCACCCGGGCCGGCTCGTTCCAGGCCGGGTCCTCCCACGGTTCCGGGTTCGGGATCCAGCGCGTCTCCGGGTCCGGCGGCGGCGTCCAAGCGGCGGGTGGCGGCGGGGCCCACGCGGGCGGGGGTGCCGCCTGCCGTGACACCGGCGGAGCCACCGGGTGCGGCCGCGAGGCGGGGACCGGTGGCCGCGGTGCGGGCGGGCGAGGGGCGGGCGGGCGCTGGTGGCTCGGCGGAGCAGGGGGACGTGCGCCGCGCGGCGGGGTCCACGCGGGCTCCAGCGGCGGGGGTTCCGGCTCGAACCGGTCCCCGTCCTGCCATTCCGGCTCGACGGGGTCGTAACCGTCGTCGGCCACGACGGGCGAGTGGGTGCCCTCGAAGCCCAACGGGTCCGGGAGGGGGTGCTCCGCCGCGCGGCGGCCTCGGTAGCCACCGAACGCGGGGCGCGGGGGCTCCTCGTCGGAGAAGCCCGGATGGCCGCCCGGGTAGCCCGCGGGCTCGGCGCGGTCGTAGTCATCGGCGGCGTACTCCGGCGAGCGCCCGGCCTGGTAACCGCCGGGCTCACGGCGATCGTGGTCATCGGCGGCGTACTCCGCCGACCGCTCGCCCTGGTAGCCCGCGGGCTCACGCCGGTCAAAGTCATCGCCCGCGTACTCCGGCGACCGCCCGGCCTGGTAGCCCCCGGGTTCGCGCCGATCGGCGGCGTGCTCCCGCGACCGCCTGCCCGGGAGAGCCCCGGGCTCCGGCACGCGCCTGGCCCGGCGACCCGTGGGCTCCTCGCCGAACTCCGGAGCGGACTCCGGAGCGGCGTGATCGTCCTCGTCGTCGGCCGAGGAGCCCCACTCGCGGGTGTCCTCGTCGGTGTAGCCCTGCGCGTCCGGCTGCGGGCGCGACGGCTTGCGCTTGGGCATGATCATCGACAACGTCGACATGTCGAACTTGCTGGGCGAATCGAAGCCCTCGCGCTCGGTGCCGCGGTGCAGGGCGTCCCAGCCGCTGGAGTCCGGATCGTCGAATCCCGAAATCCTCATCTCGCCCTACCCACGCACGCCGCCTTGCAGCTGGGCGCGCAGCTCGGGGGTGATCTGCTGGCCGACCCGCTCGACGAGCAGGGTCATCTCGTACGCGACCGTGCCGATGTCGCACGTCGGCGCGGCCAGCACGGCCAGCGACGAACCGTCCGAAACGGACATCAGGAACAAGTAGCCGCGCTCCATCTCCACCACGGTCTGGTTGACGCCGCCCGCTTCGAAACAGCGCGCGGCCCCCGCCGTCAGGCTGATCAGCCCGGACGCGACCGCCGACAGCTGTTCGGCGCGTTCCTGGGGCAGCCCTTCCGACGGCGCCAGCAGCAACCCGTCCGCGGACACCAGAACGGCGTGCGCGGCACCGGGTACCCGGCGGACGAAGTCCGTGATGAGCCAGCCGAACGAACCCTGGCCGGAAGCCGTCACTCCTGCTCCTCCTTGCTCGTGCGGCGTCGCCCGCCGCACCCCGGAGCGCCCGGCACGGCCGGTCGGCGACGCCACGGTAAAGCGTATTCGCACCGCCGGTGGTGTCGAGTCCGCCACCGGCCGGCCGCAGCGCACCCTACGTGCGGGCCCGGTGAAGTTCCGCGGCAACCCGGCTCGCCTCCCCCATCCGGGGGACGTCGCACGGCTCGCACCCGTAGGGTATCGGCGCAGGTCAAGCCGGGTCACGGCGCTCCACGGACACCACGCCCAGGGACCGGACAGGCCGCTGCTCCTCCGGACGGTGACCGCACTCCCCGAACTGGGTGAAGCACGCGGAGTTCACTCCAACGGCCGCATCCGGATCGGGGGGTCATGGGCTATCCCGCGCGCAACGCCGAATCGTGCGCGATCGCGTGCTGCACGACCGAGATCAGCACCTGCTTCGCGGACTCACGCTCGCGCGCGTCGCACGCCATGATCGGGACCGACGGCGCGATGGTGAGCGCGTGCCGGACGTCCTCGATCTGGTGGTGCAGCAGCCGGTCGAAGCAGTTGATGGCCACGACGTAGGGCAGCTTCCGGTTCTCGAAGAAGTCGATCGACGGGAACGCGTCGGCCAGCCGCCGCGTGTCGACCAGCACGACCGCGCCGATGGCGCCGACCGCGAGGTCGTCCCACATGAACCAGAACCGGTGCTGACCCGGCGTGCCGAACACGTACAGCACCAGGTCCGAGTCCAGCGAGATGCGCCCGAAGTCCATCGCCACGGTGGTGGTGGTCTTGTTGGGCGTGGCCGAGGTGTCGTCGTGCCCGACGCTGGCCTCGGTCATCATGGCCTCGGTGGTCAGCGGGTCGATCTCGGAGATCGCCCCGACCAGCGTTGTCTTCCCCGAACCGAACCCGCCGGCGACCACGATCTTGGCCGACGAGGTCGGACCCGTCACCTGCGGCGCGTTCGCGTCGGAGTCAAATTCTCCGAAGCCCACTGAGCACCCTTTCCATGAACTCGATACTCGGGCGGTCGCCCACGGTCGGGCTGCTGGAGTGCACCAGCACCAGCCCGAGGCCCGCCACGTCACCAATCAACACCCGCACCACGCCGAGAGGCAGGCGCAGCAGCGCCGCCACCTCGGCCACCGACCTGGTGTCGAGGCACAGGTCGCAGATCGACCGGTGCTCGGGCACCCGGACCCGGTCGAGCATCCGGCCCTGTTCGCTGGTCGAGATCAACGCCTCGATGGCCAGGTCGAGCGTCGCCTTCGTCCGGCCGCGGGTCCGGAAGTACGGCCGGACCAGGCCGGACGTCTCCATCTCCGTCGGCGGCGACTCGTCGACGTACTCCTGGCTGGCCTGCCGCGGCAGCGCCGCGGCGAACTCGCCGGAGTCCGGCCCCGAGCCGAAGTCACGCTCGGTCGTGTACGCCGCGAAGTCGCGCGCGTCGTACAGCGGCCCGCTCGAGCCGCCGAACAGCTCCGCGCCCGGACCGCCGAGGAGGCGGTCGCGGTACTCGGTGCCGCCGGCGATCGGCCGGATCGGTTCCTGCCCGGCGTTGCTATCGGTCAGCCAGTTCGGCGGCTCCCGCACGGGGTCGCTGTCGGAGGCCTGTACCCGGCGCGCCCGCCACTCGCGGTCGACGCGGTCCCGGAACGACTGCCAGTCCTCGCGGTTTTCGTCCGATGGGTCGGACCACCCGCCGGAGAAGTCGTCACCGAGCCGGCCATCACCCCTCAAGCGCCCGTCGTCCACGGCTCTCTCCTCGGTTCCCAGGTCCTCAGCGGCGGACGGCCGCACCCTGCAGTTGGGCCCGCATCTCCGGAGTCAGCTGCTGGCCGACCCGCTCCACCAGCAGGGTCATCTCGTAGACGACCAAGCCGATGTCACTCTCCGGCGATCCCAGCACCGCCAGGCACGAACCGTCGGAAACCGACATGAGGAAGAGGAAACCGTTGGCCATCTCGACCACGGTCTGCGCCACCGTGCCGCCCTCGAACACCTTGGCCGCGCCGCGCGCGAGGCTGGTCAGCCCCGACGCCACCGCGGCCAGCTGGTCCGCCCGGTCCTTCGGCAGGCCTCGCGAGGCCGCCAGGAGCAGGCCGTCGGCCGACACCACGACCGCGTGGGCCGCGCCGGGCACCCGGTGCACGAAATCCGTGATCAGCCAAGCGAAGCTGCCGGCATTGTTCGCCTTGGCATGCGCCTGGCCGTTCGGCTGCGCGGAGCCACCCGGCTGCATTGCACCCGCCCGTGTCACTTTCACTCCTCACTGCTGTCTGTGGTGTTGCCACGCCCCGGAACCCCGCTGCCTTCCAGCCTGTTTTCGGCCGGGAGTTCCTTCAAGGCGTGCCGTCCCGAGGTGTAACCCCGCTGGAAGCTTGCCATCCGGCTCCGCGCCGCGGACGCCGAGCGGGTGATCGCACCCGTTCCGGGCATACCCGCGGTGTTGTCCGCGAAGCTGTTCTGCGGCGGCGCGTCGACCGAAGGGCTGCTGATCGACCCCGGCACCAGGTAGGCGTTCGGGACGCGCTTGGGCAGCCCGGCCGGGGTGATCTCCTCGTTCTTGGACTCCAGCAGCGACTGCGCCGCCTGCCAGCCGTCGTCGGACGCGCTGTGCCAGCCGTCGTCGGCGGGCAGCAGCGGGTGCCGGGTCGCGGCGGTCGGCTGCAGCTCGTCCCGGGCCGGCTCGGGCACGGCGGGCGGCTGCTCGTCGGCACCGGTGAGCGGCGGCAGGTTGGGGTCTTCGCCCTCGCTCTGCGGCGGCACCGGGTCGGCGGCCGAGTCGTCACCCTCACTGAACCAGCGTGACAGCACCGACTGGTAGATCGGCAACCGCCGGGTGGGTACATCGTCTTCGAGCGCCGACGAACCGACCTCGGTGCTCACGGGCGGGGGCGCCGGGGGCGGCTCCTCCGGCGGCACGAACTTCGGCTCGCGCTTCGGCAGCACCAGCGGCGCGAACTGCGTGTCGGCGGCCCGCGAGCTCGCCCCGTCGCCGTTCGACGAGGGCGTCAGCGGCGCCAGGTCCTCGGCCGTCGGCCAGGCCGGCGTCTCCGGCTTGGGCAGCTCCGGCGACAGGAACGGGCCTGCCGCACGGCCGCCGCTGACCAGGTCGTCCAGGCTGATCGGCTGGTCGAGCGGCACGAGGCCGCCCTGGTTCGCGATCGGCTCGTGGGCAGGCGGCGGTGCGGCCGGGGTCGGCTTCGACGGCGGCGGGGGCGTCTGCGCGAACGACTGCGTCTGGTCGAAGTCCGAGCGCGCGGCCGGGATCGGCGGGATGCTCGGCATCGACATCGACGTCTCGGACCGGTTCGCCGGCGGCGGGGTCTGCCGCTGCATGCCCGGGCGGAGCTGGGTGAGCAGCTCGGCCGGGACGACGACCCGGGCGATCACGCCACCCTCGATGTCCTCGTTCTCGCGCAGCCGGACCTCGATGCCGTGGCGCTTGGCCAGCCGCGAAACCACGTACAGGCCCATTCGCCGGGTCACCGACACGTCCAGGTCCGGCGGGTCGGCCAGGCGCGCGTTGACCTCGGCCAGCCGCTCCTCGCTCATGCCGACACCGTGGTCGGTGACCTGGATGGCGAGCGCCTTCCGGCGGGTCACCACGGCCCGCACGATGACCTTCGTCTCCGGCTCGGAGAAGTAGGTCGCGTTGTCGAGCAGCTCGGCGAGGACGTGCACGAGGTCGTGGATCGCCAGGCCCTGGACCGCGACGTCGGGCACGATGCCGACCTCGATCCGGGCGTACTGCTCGATCTCGGACACCGCCGCGCCGATGACGTCGGCGGCGGGCACCGGCTTGGGCACGGACTTGGCCAGGCCGGCGCCGGAGAGCACCAGCAGGGACTCACCGTTGCGCCGCAGCCGCGTCGCGAGGTGGTCGAGCTCGAACAGGCTGGCCAAGTGGTCCGGGTCCTGCTCGTCGGCTTCCAGCCGGTCGATGACGCCGAGCTGGCGTTCGACCAGCCGCTGCGACCGGCGGGAGAGGTTCACGAAGATGCCGTTGACGTTCTCGCGCAGGAGGGCCTGCTCGGCGGCCATCTTGACGGCCTGTTCGTGGACGATGTCGAACGACCGCGCGACCTCGCCGATCTCGTCGCGGGAGGTGACGGGCACCGGCTGGACGGCCTTCTTGGAGGCGCCCACCGGGTCCGGGTCGTCCAGGATCGCCTGCACGGTTTCCGGCAGCCGCGTGTAGGCGACGTCCAGCGCGCTCTTCCGCAGCACCCGCAGCGGGCGCAGCATCAGGCGGGCGACGACGAGCATCAGCGCGACGGCGAGGGCCAGCGCGGCGAGCACCACGGCACCGCCGATCCACGCCGAGTTGACCGCCTGCGTGGCCAGGTCGTCGGCGCGGGTCTTGAGCTGGGCCAGCAGGTTCGACTCGACCGCGTGCAGCTTGTCGGCCGACACGGTGCTGTCCTTGCCCAGCGCGGTGGTGTCGATGTTCGGCGGGTCGCCCAGCTGGGCGAAGGAGAACGCCGACGTCTGGATCCGGCGGCGGTCGTCGACCTCCGGGCCGGAGTAGGTGTCGTTGTAGAGCTGGCGCTGGTCGTCGTCGGCGTTCGCGAGGAAGGCCGCGACCGAGGCGTCCGCGCTGGAGGCCGACGCGCGCGTCTGGTCCAGGAGGTCGCCGGGGAAGCTGCCGCGGAACGCGGCGATCTGCAGCTCGGCGTCGGAGCGGGTGGTGAACTCCTTGGCCTCGCTGATCGACTGCGTGCTCGTGCCGAGGCGCAGCACGTCCCGGTCGGTGACCGCGGTGGTCACCTCGCGGCCGAGTTCGATGAGCGAGTCGATGACACCCGAGTAGGCGGTGAGCACCGTGATGTCGGGCAGGCTGTTCTGGGTGTTGAACGCCGCCCGCAGCGGGCGCAGGGCGTCGAGGCGCTGGAGACCGCGGGTGTAGCGGTCGTTGGTCGCCTGGTCGTCGTAGTCGAGGGTCTGCTTCGCGGCGCGCAGGTCCTGGACCTCGCGGTCGACCTTGGCGATCTGCGAGTCGAGCCCGGTCTGCAGCAGCTGGTTCTGCGAGGCGATCCGCGCGACGGCCAGCGAGCGTTCGTTCTGCAGCTCGTGCACCACTGTGGTGACCTTGACGGCGAACGCCACCTGGTCGGCGGTGCGCTGGAACTCGGCCGCCTCGCGGGCGTCGTCGATCACGCGCACCGCGCCCAGCGCGAGCGCGGTCAGCGTCGGGATGATCAGGACCGCGGCCAGCTTGGACCGCAGCCGCCAGTCGCGCATGCCGGAGAACAGCCCGGCCTTCCGGCCCGGATCCGCTCCGGGCGACTGCGCGGGGGCCCCTCCCACCCCCGCGGCGTCTTCGTTCGGCACCGCCGCTCCACCATCATCGTTCGTGCTCGGGAAACCCTGGTCGGTCCAGCGCCCGCCAGGGCGCATCGCGTTCTCCTCAGCCACTCGTCTGCACGCTCCCGGCGTTCCGGCGCTCCGGCCCATCGGAAGGAGCCCAGCGCAAGACGCTACCCGTACGGGTGAAAAGATCGTCTCCAGTGTCGCCACTGGGAGTTCCTGAACCCCGTCCGGACGGACGGAATCGGTTCAGCTCGAGCATCACGGTCGGGTCCCTGCGCTGGTCCTGCATCGGTCTGTTGGTCGCCTAACCCACCGGCGCGGCGGTTGTGCCCGGCCAGGCAGTGGTCTTTGCGGGGAAGATTCTCTCAGGAAAAGCACAGTGTGTGCTGGTACACCGAAGTGGGACTTCTTGATCGGCCATCCAGGCACTCTCTCTCACTACATCGGAGGTTGATACCTCCCCGCAGGTGCAGAGGGTAGCGAACGGCCGGGGAAGATGTAACCCTCCCGACAGGACCCGCTCAATCTTGCACAGCGTTCGCTCAGTCGACGCACAGCAGTCATCGCCGATTCAAGAACTTCACCCTACGCTGGGTGAACGGCTACGGCGAGTGGAGCAGTGGGTCTAGACCAGAGGCCGAAAGAGTGACGTGCGCCACTCGGTCAGGTAGTCATTCCACCCATTGTGAGCAAGCTGTCACGTTCTCTACAGTGGCCCGCGTGACTCCCGAGAATGAGTCACGCACTTCCACTGAAATCGGTTCCCCAACCGTCACTTTCTTCAAGGAGCAGGCCTTGCTTGGAAACGCCATGAGCAGTGGCCGGGTTCGCACTCGCCGCGCCGCGCTCGGGCTCGCCCTCACGGTCGCAGCCGCCACGGCCCTCACCGGCTGCAGTGCGCTCGGCTCGGACGACTCGAACGCCTCGTCGAACGGGGGCGGCCTGGAGAAGTCGAAGATCAAGGTCTCGATCATGCCGACCACGGACCTCGGCCCGTTCTGGCTGGCCCAGGACGGCGGCTACTTCAAGGCCGAAGGTCTCGAGGTCGAGCAGATCGTCGCCAAGAGCGGCCAGGAGTCGATGCAGAAAGCGATCTCCGGCGAGGCCGACATCGCCCTCTCGACCTACACGCCGTTCTTCGTCGCCAAGAGCAAGGGCGCCGCGGACGTCACCCTGGTCGCCGACGGCACGTCGGTGAACGCGAAGAGCAACGCGATCGTCACGGTGCCGAACTCGTCGGTGAAGACGGTCAACGACCTGAAGGACAAGCGGATCGCGATCACGGCGATGAACACCGCGTCCGACATCCTCACCAAGTCCGTCATGAAGGACCACGGCGTCGACTTCAGCGGGGTCAAGTGGACCCTCATCCCGCTGCCGAACATGGCGGCGGCGCTGAAGGACAACCAGGTCGACGCGGCCTACATGCCAGAGCCGATGCTCACGCAGGCGGCGAAGACCGTCGGTGCGACGCCGGTCATCGACATCAACACCGGCGCCAGCCAGGACTTCCCGCTGACCGGTTACGGCTCGGCGACCAAGTGGGTGCAGGCGAACCCGAAGACCCTCGCGGCCTTCCAGCGGGCGATGAAGAAGGCCACCAGCGACGCGATCAACGACCGCTCGAAGGTCGAACCGCTGCTGGTCAAGTACGCGAAGATCGACGAAGACACGGCCAAGCTGCTCACCCTGCCCGGCTACGGCTCCGTCCTGGACGCCCGGCGCCTGCAGCGGGTGCCCGACCTGCTGCTGCAGATGGGCGTCATCACCAGCAAGGTCGACGCGGCGCCGATGATCGCCCCGCAGGCGACCAACTGAGAACCTTCCTGACGTGAAGAAACTGCTCCGCGGCCTGGCCGGCCTGGTCGGCTTCCTCCTGCTCTGGGAGGTCGTCGTCCAGGTCGGCCTGGTCAGTAAAACGTTCACCCCGCCGCCGAGCGTCGTCCTGGTCACCGTCTGGGACCTGCTGGGCGACCCCGAGTTCGTCCGGGACGTCGTCGCGACGATGCTGGCCTGGCTGATCGCCATCGCCGTCGCGATCGCCATCGGTGTACCCGCCGGGCTGCTGCTGGGCAGCGTCCCGGCGTTGCGGACGGCCACCGCCGCGATCGTGGAGTTCCTCCGGCCGATCCCGATCACCGCCCTGGTTCCCCTGGTGCTGCTGGTGATCGGCTCCGGCCCCGACGCGAAGATCATGCTCGCCGTCTACGCCTCGCTGTGGCCGATCATGTTCAACACGATCTACGGCATGGGCGAGATCGACCCGGTGCTGATGGAGACCGCCCGCGCGTGCGGGACCAGCCGGTTCCGCATCCTGTCGTCGGTGGCGCTGCCGCAGACCGCGCCGTTCGTCTTCACCGGCGTCCGGCTGTCGGCGACCATCGCCCTGATCGCCGTCGTGAGCGTCGAGTTCCTGGCCGGTTCCCAGCTTGGCCTCGGCAGCTTCATCATCGTCGCCAGCACCGGTTCGGTCCGGTTCGACCTGGTCCTGGCCGGCACCGTGGTCGCCGGGACACTGGGCTACCTGATCAACGAGGGGCTCGAACAGCTCGGCAAGCGGCTGTTCCGGTGGAGCACCGTCGACCGGGAGGCGATCGCGTGACGGCGGCAACCCTTTCCGGCCGGGTGGGCAGGCGCGCCGCGCGCGGTGCCGCCACGGTCCTGCGCAACTGGCTGCTGTTCGCGATCTTCGTGGTCGGATGGGAGTTCGCCGCCCGGGCCGGCGGCAGCAAGTTCTTCCCGCCGCCGACGGAGATCGCGGTCACCGCGGCGAAGCTGTGGTTCACCGGGCCCGCGTCGCACCTGTTCCTCACCGACGCCGTCTTCGACAACGTGTTCCCCAGCCTCGCCCGGACACTCGGCGGCTGGGCGCTGGCCGCGGTCGTCGGCATCGTCCTCGGCGTGCTGCTCGGCCGGTCCGCGACGGCGATGGACTACGTCGGCCCGCTGTTCGCGTTCTTCCGCTCGATCCCGCCGCCGACGCTGATCCCGGTGTTCGCGGTGCTGTTCGGGCTGAGCTCGGGCATGCAGGTCGGGTCGATCATCTTCGGCGTGGTGTGGCCGGTGCTGCTCAACGCGGTCGACGGCGTCCGCTCGGTCGACCAGGTGAAGGTGGAGACGGCGCGGTCGTTCCGCACGCCCAAGGCGTACTGGATCGGCATGGTCGTGCTGCCGGCGGCGGCCCCGAAGATCTTCGCCGGGCTGCGGGTCAGCCTGTCGATCTCGCTGCTGCTGATGGTCGTCTCCGAGCTCGTCGGCGCGTACAACGGCATCGGCCGGTCGCTGCTGAACGCCCAGCAGGACTTCGAATTCCCGACCATGTGGTCGTGGCTGGTGCTGCTCGGCATCCTCGGCTACGTCTTCAACACGATTTTCCTGGCCGCGGAGCGGCGGGTGCTGGCCTGGCAGCCGACCCGCCTCGGCCGCGACTGACGCTTCGAAAGGCCTCTCCCATGTCCACCATGCTCGAAGTGTCCGGCCTCAGCCACACCTACGGCACCGGCGCGAAAGCGCACACCGCGGTGAACAACCTTTCGTTCACCGTCGAAGCCGGGCAGCTGGCCAGCATCGTCGGCCCGTCGGGGTGCGGGAAGTCGACGCTGCTGCGCTGCATCGCCGGGCTGACGCGGGCGACCGACGGCACGGTCAGCCTGCACGGCGACCGCGTCTCCGGCGTCCCGGACGACCTCGCCGTCGTGTTCCAGGACTACAGCCGGTCGCTGTTCCCCTGGCTTTCGGTGCAGAAGAACGTCGAATTCCCGTTGCGGTGGCGGCCGATCTCCCGCGCGGAACGCCGGGCGCGGGCGGCCGAAGCGCTCGAGCAGGTCGGCCTGTCCGGCGTCGGCGGGAAGTACCCGTGGCAGCTGTCCGGCGGCATGCAGCAGCGGGTGTCGATCGCCCGCGCGCTGGCCAGCCGCCCGGCGCTGCTGCTGATGGACGAGCCGTTCGCGTCCGTCGACGCCCAGACGCGCTTCGAGCTCGAGGACCTGACCCGGCGCGTGCAGCGGGAGCAGGGCAGCACGATCCTGGTCGTCACCCACGACATCGACGAGAGCGTGTACCTCTCCGACCGCGTCCTGGTGCTGTCCAAGTCACCGGCGTCGATCGTGGCGGACCTGCCGGTGGGCCTGCCCGCGGCGCGCGACCAGATCACGACCCGTGAGTCGGCGGAGTTCGTGACCCTGCGCGGCGAAGTGGCGCGGCTCCTGCACGGCGGGACGCCGGTGGAGGCCGCCACGGCCGCGTCCGACGCCGCGGAGTGGGAGCTGGCCGAGCGGGCTTCGGACGTCACCGAAACCAAAACCCGCAGCTAGCTTTCGTGCCTTGCCGCGGCTTGTCGTGAGTGGTAAGGCGGGTTAGAACCCGCCTTACCACTCACGAGGCGTCAGTACAGGGACTTGGACGACGAGGCCACGCGGACGTGGACCAGCGTCGGGCGCGGGTCGGACAGGGCTGCCGTGAGGCCGGGGACCAGGTCGGCGGGCTCGGTGATCGTCACGCCGTGGCAGCCCATGCTTTCCGCCAGCGCCGCGAAGCCGATGCCGCCCAGTTCGGTGCCCGGGAGCTTGGCGCCGCCGATCGCGTCACCGAGGATGCGGACCGCCGCGTACTCGGAGTTGTCCAGGATCACGAACGTCGCGGGCAGTTCTTCGCGCGCCGCCGTCCAGAGCGCCTGGATGCCGTACATGCTCGAGCCGTCGCCGATCACGCCGACGACCTTGCGGTCCGGCCGGCCCAGCGCCGCGCCGACCACGCCGGGGACGCCGTAGCCCAGCGTGCCGCTGGCCATCGTCAGGAAGCCGGTGTCGGTGGCCGTGATCGGCAGGTGGTCGTGCAGGATCCCGCGGTGGCTCGGCGCCTCTTCGAGGACCAAAGCGTTGTCCGGCAACAGATCCGCCAATGTCGAGTAGACGAACTCGGCGGTCAGCGCGTCACCGGCCGGCTTCGCGGGACGCTGCCGCGGAGCGGGCGCGGGGCGGCCGCTGCGCTCGACGACGTTGAGCAGCGCGCGGATGCCCAGCTTCGGCGTGGCGCGGATGCCGGTGCCTTCGAAGGCCCGCGCGAGCACCTGTTCGTCGTCGCTGAGGATGAACAGCGGCGGCAGCGGAGCTTCCCCGCGCCCGCGGTCGACGTGGTAGGTGAAGGCGGGCGCCCCGAGCACGACGACGAGGTCGTACGGCGCCAGCGTGTCGGCGACGGCCCCGCGTTCGGGGTCGAGGAACCCTTGGAACAGCGGGTGGTCTTCGGGGAACGAGCACCGGAAGGACATCGGCGCGACCCACACGGCGGCGTTGAGCCGTTCGGCGAGGGCGACGGTTTCGACGACGGCCCCGTCCTGGTCGACCGCGCCCCCGACGACGATCGCGGGTCGCTCGGCGGCTTCCAGGGCGGCGTTGAGCTCGTCGACGGCCTCGGGATCGGGCGCGAAGCCACGGATCCGCGGGCGCGAGACGATGGGCCGTTCGGTGGCGGCGGACCAGTCATCGGCGGGAACGGACACGAAAACCGGCCCGGACGGCGCCTGCGTCGCGACGTGGTAAGCCCGCGCCAGCGCAGCCGGGACGTCCTCGGCGGAGGCGGGCTCGATCGACCACTTCACGTACGGCTTGGGAAATTCCGGCGCTTCCATGGCCCCGAGGAACGGCTCGTGCGGCATGAGCGACCGGATCTGCTGCCCCGCGACGACGATCATCGGCGTCCGGTTGCGGTAGGCGTTGAAGAGGCTGCCGAGGCCGTGCCCGACGCCGCCGGCGGAGTGCAGGTTGACGAGCACGGCCTGCCGGGTGGCCTGAGCGTAGGCATCGGCCATCGCCACGACGGCGGATTCCTGCAGCCCCAGGACGTAGTCGAAGTCGTCGGGCCAGTCGGTGAGGAACGGCACCTCGGTGGTGCCGGGGTTGCCGAACACCGTGGTGAGGCCGAGTTCGCGGAGGAGTTCGCGGGTGGCGTCCAGCACCGTGCGCTTGATCATGCGGACAGGTTAACGCTTAGCCTTGCGAAGGAAAGCCCCCCAAGCGGCCGAACTGACGGTCAGGGTGCCCCCCGAACGGTCCTTGGTGTCGCGGATCTGTGACACCGGCCCGAGCCGCACCTCCACGCAGTTGGTCTCGTCGGTGTAGCTCGACTTCCGCCACTCGCGCATCTCACTCCAGTTCGGTGATCACCCCCTGGATGAGCGCGAGGGATTCCTGCTCGCTCAGCGCCAGGACCGACATGGCTTCCACCGCCGAGCGGTAGGCGGCCACGTGGTCCCCATCGTAGACATGGGCGCTCCCGCGGATGTGCTCGATGTGCACCACGGACGGCAGGTCGGCGAAGTCGAAGATCACGAAGTGCCCGTACAGCCCCGGGTGATACCCCGCGCCGACCGGCACCACCCGGATGGTGACGTTGCGCGGCTGCGCCGCGCGCAACAACCACCGGAACTGCTCGGCCAGCACCGCGGGCTCGGCAATGCGCTGGCGGAACGCTTCTTCGCCGAGGAAGAGCTTGAGCACCAACGGATTGCGCCGGGTGAGCACCTCCCGCCGCCGCAACCGGATCGCGATCTGCTGTTCGATCACCCCCGGCGGAAGCCGGTTGGCGGCCAGAATCGCCTCGGCGTAGCCGGGCGTCTGCAGGAGGCCGGGCACCACGAACGGTTCCCAGTTCACCATCTCCGTGGCCGAGCGCTCGTACTCGGCGTAGGTCGATACCGCGGGCGAGATGCCGGGCACCGTCCGCTCCAGCCAATTGGGCTCCCGGGCGTTCCTCGCCAGCTCGAGCAACCTCTTCCGCTCCACCGGTTCCACCCGCAGCGCCCCGAGCAGCAGCGCCACCTGCTCGATCTTCGGCACCCTGGTCCCGCTCTCCCAATGCGAAAGATCCTGCGCCACCATCCCCACCAGCCGCGCGAGTTCGCGCACGCCCAGCTTCCGCGCCTCCCTCGCCGTCCGGAGGCCGAAGCCCAGCGCGCGGGACCTCGGTGTCGCTACCAGTGTTGCCATGCACACATTGTGTCATCGGCCACCGACAAAACCGGGAAACCGGGGCCGTCGCAAACCCGCGACAGGCCCCGGCTCCCGACCCGCTCAGCCGATCAGGCCGGACAGGCCCGCCGCTTTGAAGGAACCCCAGCCCGTCACCTGGTCGTAGCCCGTCCCGGCGCTGAACCCGGTCGTCCCGTGGAGGGTGTTGTTGCCCGACGTCACGTCGTGGAAACCCGTCCCGTACGAAGACCCGTTGCCGATCGAGTAGAACTTCGGGTTCAGGTTGCCCAGGCTGCCGCCGTGCACCTGGTTCTGCAGGGCCGCGAAGGCCGCCCACAGCGGGGCCGCGCCCGACGTGCCGCCGACCGTTCCCCAGCTGCCCGCGCTGTAGATGTAGTAGCCCGACGTCGGCGAGGCGTCCGCCGACACGTCCGGCACCTTGCGGTACGTCGTGCTCTGCGAGGACTGCCACGACGGCGCCGTGAACACCGTCGAGATGCCGCCGCCGGTCGAGCCGCCGCTGTTGCCGTCGTTCCAGACGACTTCACTGCTGTAGCCGTTGGACGACGTCACGCTCAGCTTCGTGCCGCCGACGCCCGACACGTTCGGGCTCGACGCCGGGAAGTCCACACCCCGCACCGCCGAACCCGTCTGGCGGTAGCAGTCGGTCGTGCCGTCGTCGCCCGCTGCCGCGAAGTACGAAATGCCCTCCGCGGTACCCGTGGCGATCGCGCTGCTCACGCTCTTCGCCGCGCTCGACCCTTCGGCGGATTCGCAGGCACCCCAGGAGATCGAGACGACGCTGACCTTCGCGTCGGACGCGATCTTCTGGTACATCGCCAGTTCGCCCGCGCTCGAGTTCGGCGCCTCGTAGACGTAGTCGTTGGCCGCGGCGGCCAGCGCGTGCACGACCTCGATGTCGAGCTCGACCTCGATCTGGCCGTCGCCCGGGGAGGAGTCGTAGTTCGCGCCGCTGACACCGACCGTCGTCACCGAGCCCGCGGAGAGGCCGTACGTGCTGTCGTATCTGGTGATGTTCGATTTCTGGTAGCCGTCGAACTCGACGAACCCGACGTTCACGCCGCTGCCGGTCGCCGACAGGCCACTGCTGCCGTACGCGGTCTTGAGCACCGGCGGGGTGACGGATTTGACGACGTTGGGCTGGGCGAGCGGCTTCGACGCATGCGTCCGCACCGCGTGGTCGTCGAGGCCGACGACACCACCCACGACGTCCGAGACACTCGCCGGCACGGCCGGGAGGGTGTCGTTGGCGAAGAAGTCCCGCCCGGACGCCTGGTCGTGGTAGGTCCCGATCCGGGTCCGGAAGGCCGACTCGAGCTGCGCCGCCGAGCCGGTGAACGTGACGGCCTGCCGGTTGCCGGAAACCTCGATCCCGGTCAGCCCAGCTTTCCCGAGAAATGAGACGGCCTTGTCGACGTCCGCCTGGCTCGGACCGAACCTGGCATTGAACTGCGCCGGGGTCAGGAACCGGTGGTATTGCGGGGACGCCGGATTCTAGACGTCGGAGAGAAATTTTTCGAGCGCCTGCTGGTTGTGCAGTTTCAGGGAGAGCGCGGCGGTGATCGGGCGGTCGGCCGCGACGTCGCCGGTGCGGGCGCTGTTGATCAGCGGCGCGGCGTTGTCGACCAGCGTGACCAGGGGTTCCGACGCCGCGGCGGCCGGGACGGCCACGGCGAGGCCGAGCAACGCAGCCAGCGGCACAGCGGCCGCGACGAGCTTGCGCAAGCGCATGGGGAATTTCCTCTCGGCGGTGGGGACCGGGCCTGCGCGGAATGTTTGCCGCAGGTTGCCGAGAAGCATAAGAAGCCGTGATCACGCCGAGGAACCTACTTTTGTCTGGGCTTCGGCGAATCCCATTTTCATTTTCCGGCAGGTTTACCTTCCCATGAGAAACCGATTATTGTCCGGAATGCCCGACCATTTCGACGCGTTCGATGATCACCCGCGCGTCCGCGTTGCCGGAGAACCGCCGGGCGGCACCCGCGAGCGAGTGCAGCCGCTGCCGCACCCGCGGCGACCGCAGCGCGCCGGCCAGCTCGACCGCCTCCTCGCCGACCGTGGCGGCGACGTCGAGGTCGCCGTCCAGGGCGTGCACGGTGGCCAGCCAGATCAGGGTCAGCGAGCGGCTGCGCGTCATGCCACGGGGGTAGCCCCCGATCGCCTCGACGAGCGCCGGGATGCCGTCGCGGCCGTGGCGGGTGTCGACCACCTGCGCCAGTTCACCGTGCACGGTTCCGACCATCGCGGCCATGTCCGTGGCTCCGAAGAACGCCGCCCACGGCGACGGTTCACGCCCCTCGGCCTCCGCGAACTCCTGCCGGGCGCGGCGCAGGTAGGTCAGCGCGCCGGTGACGTCGGCCTTCTTGGCGTGCGCCCACGCCTGGTTGGCCGACAGGATCGCCTGGGCCAGCTTGGAATGCGCCGACACCGCCGCCTCCCGGCCCCGCGCGAACTCCAGCAGCGCGGCGTCGACCGCGCCGTAGTGCAGGTGCAGCCGCCCGACGCGGTAGCGGATGTTGGCCTGGAGGTCGTCGTTGCCCGCTTCGATGGCCAGTTCCAGCGCCCGCGCGAAGGCTTCCAGCGCGGCACCCGGGCGGTCCTGGTCGAAATTGGTCCAGCCGGCCAGGTTGTACAGGTCGGCGACGGCGGTGTAGAGCCTCGCCCGGACGACGGTCTTCGCCTCGCCGTCCAGCAGGGCCACGGCCGCGGGCAGCCGCGATTCCACGGCTGCCCGGCACGACCCGCCGCCGTACCGGTAGTCCAGCACCCTGAGCTCGGCGATGCTGTCCTCGAGCTGCCGCACGTCGGCGAGGCCCACGCGCGTACCGCTCCGTTCGTCCCGCCCGTCACTGCCGGTCATGGCAGCCCTCCGTCCGTAGAGAGCTGCCGATCGGGCAGCTCCGCTCATTCCCCGCCGGGCCAGGCCGGAGCCCGCTCCTTCGAGGGACTGGCACCGGGCAGCACCCCGGTGGCGGTCAGCACCACGCCCGTGGCGGTTTCCGCGATCTTGACGACGGCCAGCAGCCCGGTCAGGGCGAGGGAGCCGCCGAGCCCCAGTTTCGCGAAATCGTCTTCGACGGTTTCGGTTCCGCGTTGGCGCGGTATCGCGCCGGTCACGATTCGGCCTTCCGTCCGGCCACGGCCGCACCCGGACGGCATCCGCGGGGAATCAAGCGACCCCAGGTGGCGGAAATCCACCTGATGGTCGAGGTCCTGGTTTCCTGCTGTCCACGCAACGAGTTCTCGAACTGAATACGCGCGCACACGGCGCCGCCTCCCGCACTGCAGATCGATTCCTGAAGATCGGCCGGATCGCGAAATGCGGGACCACCGTAGCCAGTGGATCGCCGGAAAATCAGCCACCAACCAGGTCAAAGCTGGAATTGCTCGTGCAGCCGCACGCGCAGGCCCGAACCCGGCACTGCACACGGCGGATGCAATTTCACGTGCCGGAACACGAATGGCGCAAGCACGCGAAAACATCGGCGGAAATCGTTCTACCCCGCCGATTCTCCGTGAAATTCGGACAACCGATCAGGATTTGACGAGATCGACCCAGGTGCGCACGGTTCCGGCGTCCACCGGCGCCTGCCAGCCGCCGGGCCGCACGGCGCTCCCGACGTGGAACCCGCGCACCCCGCCCGCGCGCAGGAGGTGCACCTGCTGCGCGCGCAGGCCGCCGCCGACAAGCAGTTCCGGACCGCCGTCGCGCTGCGCGAGCCGCTGCAGCACCGAAAGGCCGCTGGCCACGCCGTTCGGGTGACCGGCCGCGAGCACGGTGTCACAGCCGAGGGAAGCCAGCTGGTCGTAGGCGCGCAACGGATCGCGCGTGCGGTCGATGGCGCGGTGGAACGTCCACGGCAGGCCGTCGATCTCCTTGATCAGCGCCTCGCAGGCGTCGAGGTCGATTTCGCTGTCCACGGTGAGGAACCCGAAGACGAACTCCCGCGCGCCCGCGTCGATCAGCCGGGCGGTGTCGGCGCGCAGCCCTTCCAGGTCGCCGACGGCGAAGGAACCGTTGTCCCGCACCATGACCCGCACCGGGAGGTCGGTCGCCGACAGCACGTCACGCAGGGTTTCGAGCGAGGGCGTCAGGCCGTCCTGCGCCATATCCGCAACCAGTTCGAGGCGGTCGGCCCCGCCCGCCTGCGCGCCTTCGGCGTCCGCCGCGTCCAGCGCGATCACTTCCAGCAGGGGCGTCTTCGAGCTCATGCCTCATCCGTTTCACTGGTTCCGGGTGTCGTCTCCCCTCGCGTGCCGCCCTCGCCGGAAGCCGCCTTGAAGGCTTGTCATCCGCTCGCGTACCGCTTCCGGGGAAAGAGAGAGTATCGGCCGCTGTTCCGGCACCGCTCCCGGGCTGGCCGCGGAATCCAGCGGCTGCAGGAACGGCCAGGTGTCCTCCGCGCCGTCCTCCTGCTCCAGTTCGGCCGGGGTGGGCCATGCGTACGCGGGCTCGATCGCGGCGGGAGGCGCGACCGGCGTCAGCCGCGGTTCGGTGTCTTCGTCGTCCGGGCCTGCCCCGCCGCTTTCACGCGAAAGTGGCGCCTCGACGGGAGGGGCACTTTCACGTGGAAGTGCCCCTGGGATAGGGGCGGGTGGCGGCGGGGGCGGCGGCGGCGCGGCGAGCGCGTGCCGCGGCTGGGGATCGACCGGCCGGGGCGCCTCGGCGACCGGACGCGGCTCCGCGGGCTTGCGCGGCTGTTCGGGCGCGGCGGAAGCGTCGAACCACCGGGACAGGACGTCGCGGTAGGCGGGCATCCGCTCGGTGGGGGCGTCGAGGTCCAGGTGGGCCTCTTCGTCCACGGTCGGCCACTCCGGCGCCTGCTCGCGGGCGACCACCGGGGCCCGGCGCGGCGGGCCGGCCTCGATCGACGGCGGCGTCAGCTCTTCCGGCTCCGGCTCCGGCTCGGGTTCCGGCGGCGCGAGCGGGGCCAGCGGGGCCAGCAGCTCCGGTTCCGGGGCGGCGGCCGGCTCGGCGGGCGGAGGCGGCGCCGGCATCGGCGGCAGCTCGACGATCAGGGCCGCGGGCACCAGCACGGTCGCGACCAGCCCGGATTCCTCGCCGGCGCTCAGGCTGACGTCGATGTGGTGGCGCGTGGCCAGCGTGGCGACGACGAACAGGCCCATCCGCCGCGACACCTCGACGTCGACGTCCGGCGGGTGCGCGAGGCGGGAGTTGGTGCGGTCGATCTCCGCCTGCGGCATGCCGGCGCCGTGGTCGATGATCTCGATCTGCCAGTCGCCGTCGTGGGTTTCGGCGCTCGCGACGGTGACCATCTCGTCGCCGGAGTAGCGGGTCGCGTTCTCCAGCAGCTCGGAGACGACGTGCACGAGGTCGTTGACGGCCTCGCCGCGGACCGCGACCTGCGGGGCCGGGCCGAGCTCGATCCGCTGGTAGTGCTCGACCTCCGAAAGCGCGGCGCCGATGATCTCGTCGGCCGGCACCGGTCCGGCGTCCTCACGTGCGGAGTCCTGGCCGGAGAGCACCAGCAGGTTTTCGCTGTTGCGCCGCATCCGGGTGGCGAGGTGGTCGAGTTCGAACAGCCCCGCGAGGGTGTCCGGGTCCTGCTCGTCGGCCTCCATCCGGTCGAGCACCGTCAGCTGCCGCTCGACGAGGTCCTGGCTGCGCTGCGAGAGGTTGACGAACATCGCGTTGACGTTCTCGCGCAGCATGGCCTGTTCGCCGGCGAGCCGGACGGCCTCGCCGTGCACCGCGTCGAACGCGCGCGCCACCTGGCCGAGCTCTTCGCGGGTGAACACCGGCACGGGCGCGACGGCGAGCCGGTTCCGCAGGTTCTCGGGCGCGGGTTCGGGGTCGGTGAGCAGGTTCTGCACGGCTGCGGGCAGCCGGTGTTCGGCCACTTCGAGGGCCGTCCGGCGCAGGATCCGCAAGGGCCGCAACAACGACCGCGCGATGACCACCGACAGCACGCCCGCGACGAGCAGGACGCCGAGGACCACGCCGCCGTCCCACAGCGCGGCCGTGCGCGCCTGCGCCGCCAGGGTGTCGGTGCGTTCCTGCAACTGGACCAGCAGGGCCTGCTGCACCTGATGGGCGAGGTTCACCGTGTGCGTGGCCGAGGTGTCCCACTGGTTCGGGTCGAGGCCCGAGAGGTTCTGGCCGTTTTCGGTGCGGGTGAGCGCGGATTCGACCATGTCGTTGCCGATGTCGACGACCAGGCCGATCACCGTGTCGTCGAACATCCGCTGCTGGTCGGGGGTGGCGAAGGTGCGGTAGTCGCTGCGCGCGGCGGCCAGTTCGGCTTCCGCGCCGAGCAGCGCGCGCGTGCGGTCGCGGTTGAGGGAGCCCGCCGCGAGCGCCTCGGCCATCACCGCCCGCTTGACCGACATCTGGTCCTTGATCCGGGCGAGTGCGTTGCCCGCCAGCCGCATCCGCGCGAGCTCCGGGTCGGAGACGTCGGCGGCGGCGGAGTCGCTGATGTCGAGCAGGCCGGAGATCAGCTCGCTGTAGGAGCGCAGCACGGCGTCGGCGGGGAACGCCGAATGTTCCGCGGAGAACCGGAGGCCGCCGAGCACGCGCAGCCGGTCGTCGGTCTGCTGCAGGCTTTCCGCGGCCTTCGCGTCGAGCCGCGGCTTGCTTTCCGCGAGCGTCCGCTCGAACGTGCCGATGCCCTTGTCGACGCGGGTGCGCTGGGCGGTGAGGTCCGCGGTGTCGCCCTGCCGGTTCTGGGCGACGAACCGGACGGTGAGGTCGCGCTCGCGCTGCAGCTCGTGCAAGGCTTCGGCGACGGTGCTGTCGACGCGGCCGCGGGTCGCGAACTCGGCCAGCTGCCGGGCGTCACGCAGGTCGGAACTGATTCGCAGGCCGACCAGCGCGATCACGGCCAGCGCCGGGATGAGGAGGACGGCGAAGAGCTTCGTGCCGAGGCGCCAGTTCCGCAACCGCCAGCGGCCGCCCGCCGGACGCGGATCCGCCGCGTCGCCGCCCTTGCGGGGACGCTTGTCGCGACGGGTCACCTGGTTTCCTTTTCCGCCGCGGGCGGGAACCCGCGGATCGAACGACACTCGAACCTACTGAACGGTAGCCCGCCCCATGAAGATCCGAAAGCCGCGCTGGCACGATACGGCCCTGCCCGCGATCGTATGGGGCGCGGACCATACGATCCAGCACGAGAACCAGATTCTCGCGGTAGGTGAAGGTTCATGATCAGACGCGGACGGCTGATTCCGCTGGTAGCGGCGCTCCTGGCGACCGCGGGGTGCACCGTGTTCTCGTCCGGCACCCCCGCGCCCC
This sequence comes from Amycolatopsis plumensis, assembly GCF_042652605.1. Lineage (NCBI taxonomy): Bacteria > Bacillati > Actinomycetota > Actinomycetes > Pseudonocardiales > Pseudonocardiaceae > Amycolatopsis > Amycolatopsis plumensis. The sequence goes on from NZ_JBHSJY010000001.1 coordinate 2,137,512, forward strand.
CGCCGCCGCTCGAGCGAACCACCCTGCGCGTCGGTGTGGGCAACGCCATCGACACGGCCCCGCTGCGGATCGCCGTGGCGGCCGGGAAGTTCGGCTCCGCCGGGCTGACCGTGCAGCTCGTCGAACTCGGCGCCGACGACGGGCTCGCGAAACTGGCCGCCGGCGACCTCGACGTCACGTTCGCCTCCGACATCGCGATCTTCCGCGCCGCGGCCGGCGGGACGGCGTTGCAGCTGCAGGGCGAGGCCTACACGTCCGGCCCCAACACGATGGCCCTGGTGACGCTGCCGGACTCGGACTACACCGTGCCGACGGGCAAGCGGTCGCCCAAGATCGCGGTGAACATGCTCGACGACGTCGGTGCGCTCGTCGCGCGTTCAGTGCTGGTCACCGCGGGTGTCGACCAGTCGAAGATCAAGTTCACGGCCATCCCGTTCGACCGGATGCCGCAGGCGCTGCAGGCGGGCGACGCCGACGCCGCGCTGATGATCGAGCCGTACATCACCCGCGCCGAGAAGGACCTCGGCGCGCACATCCTGGCCGACGGCGCCCGCGGTTCGACGCTCGACTTCCCGCTGTCGGGCTACGCGGCGGCGAAACCGTTCGCGCAGGCCAACCCGCGGACGCTCCGGGCGTTCTGCGCCGCGCTGGGTGCGGCCCAGCAGAGCGCGACAGACCCGGCGATCGTGCGTGACGCGCTGCCGAAGTTCTCCGACATCGACACGACGACGGCCGCGCTGATCTCGCTCGGCTCGTACCCGGCGTCGCTCAACGGCATCCGGCTGCAGCGCGTCGCCGACCTGATGCACAACTCGGGCCTGCTGGCGAACCGCCTCGACGTGCAGGGCCTGCTCCCCGACACCGGCTACTAGCCGCTATGACGTAGGTCACCCAGCGGCTAGATGTTCTCGCCCGTCTTGATCAGGCACACCGTGCGGGACGGCGGGCCGGCGTAGCTGAGCACCTTGTCGGCGCCTTCGCACTTGTCCTCGCGGTCGAAGCCGGACAGGATCTCGACGCGCTCCTGCGCCGCCGGGTCGGTGCAGGACACCTTGCCGATCGTGCTCTCGTCGTCGACGTCACGCAGGCAGTCGCCGGCCTTGACGTTCAGGGCCAGGCAGAGCGTCTGGCCGGCGCCGGAGCCGAGCCGGAACCGCACGTAGTCGCCGGACGCGCACGCGATGGCCCCGTGGTAGGTGTTCTCGACCTTGTACGTCGCGTTGTTCGCGCTGCAGCCGACGCGGTGGTAGGCGAGCTTGCCGGCCCCCTCGCGCGTCAGGTACAGGCAGTCGCCGTCCGACGGCGGGCCGCTGCGGCCGGCCCAGTAGACGCCCAGCGCACCCAGCGCGCCCAGGCCCAGCGCGGCGACGACGCACGCGACCAGCGTGATCCGCACCTTCGTGGTGAACCAGTGCGGGATCTGCTGCTGCCCCGGAACCGGCGGCATCGGCGCGGGCTGCGGGTAGCCCGGCGACCGGAACGGGTTGTCCTCGAACGGCGGTGTGGTCAACGTGCCCTCCAGTGATCCCCTCGGCACCTCGTCCCACCGGCGGACCCGCGAACGGAGCGGACCGGAGCGAGGCACGTATAACAGTAGTTGTGACTGATGGCCCGCTGATCGTCCAGTCCGACAAGACCGTGCTCCTGGAGGTCGACCACCCCCAGGCCGATGACGCGCGGATCGCGATCGCGCCGTTCGCCGAGCTCGAACGGGCGCCGGAGCACGTCCACACGTACCGGATCACGCCGCTGGCCTTGTGGAACGCGCGTGCCGCGGGCCACGACGCCGAGCAGGTCGTGGACGCGCTGACGACGTACTCGCGCTTCCCGGTGCCGCAGCCGCTGCTGATCGACGTCGTCGACGTCATGGGCCGGTTCGGGCGGCTGCAGATCGCCAACCACCCGGCGCACGGGCTGGTGATGTCGACCACCGACCGCGCGGTGCTGGCCGAGGTCGTCCGGAACAAGAAGATCAGCCCGATGCTGGGCGCGAAGATCGACGAGGACACCGTCGTCGTCCACCCGTCCGAGCGCGGGCGGCTGAAGCAGGCGCTGCTGAAGGTCGGCTGGCCGGCCGAGGACCTCGCCGGGTACGTCGACGGCGAGGCGCACCCGATCGCGCTGGAAGAAGACGACTGGCAGCTGCGCGACTACCAGCGCCAGGCGGCGGAGGCATTTTGGGCGGGCGGCTCGGGCGTCGTCGTGCTGCCCTGCGGGGCGGGCAAGACGATGGTCGGCGCGGCGGCGATGGCCAAGGCCGCGGCGACCACGCTGATCCTGGTGACGAACACGGTCGCCGGGCGCCAGTGGAAGCGCGAGCTGATCGCGCGGACGTCGCTGACCGAGGAGGAGATCGGCGAGTACTCCGGGGAGAAGAAGGAGATCCGGCCGGTCACCATCGCCACGTACCAGGTGATCACCCGCAAGACCAAGGGCGAGTACAAGCACCTGGAGCTGTTCGACTCCCGCGACTGGGGCCTGGTCGTCTACGACGAGGTCCACCTGCTGCCGGCACCGGTGTTCCGGATGACGGCCGACCTGCAGTCCCGGCGGCGCCTCGGCCTGACCGCGACGCTGGTGCGCGAGGACGGCCGCGAGGGCGACGTCTTCTCGCTGATCGGCCCGAAGCGCTACGACGTGCCGTGGCGCGACATCGAGGCGCAGGGCTGGATCGCCCCGGCGGAGTGCACCGAGGTCCGCGTGACGCTGACCGACGCCGAGCGCCTCGAGTACGCCACCGCCGAGGCCGACGAGCGGTACAAGCTGGCGGCGACGGCGTTGACGAAGACCCCGGTGATCAAGTCGATCGTGGCCAAGCACGCGGGCGAGCCGACGCTGGTCATCGGCGCCTACCTCGACCAGCTGGAGATGCTCGGCGACGAGCTCGACGCCCCGGTGATCCAGGGCGCGACCCGCAACAAGGAGCGCGAGGAGCTGTTCGACAAGTTCCGGCGGGGCGAGATCCGGACGCTCGTGGTGTCGAAGGTCGCCAACTTCTCGATCGACCTGCCGGAAGCGTCGGTGGCGATCCAGATCTCGGGGACGTTCGGCTCGCGGCAGGAGGAGGCCCAGCGCCTCGGACGGCTGCTGCGCCCGAAGGGCGACGGGCGGCAGGCGCACTTCTACTCGATCGTCTCCCGCGACACCGTGGACACGGAGTACGCGGCGCACCGGCAGCGGTTCTTGGCCGAGCAGGGGTACGCCTACCACATCGTGGACGCGGACGACCTGCTCCGGCCGCTCTGAGCCGGGGTCAGCCGACGTCGGCGAAGTACTTCCTGACGTCGTAATTCGCGATGAGCCGGGCCAGGCCGACCGGCGTCTGCCCGGAGATGTTGGCCCGGTGCGGATCGGCGCCGTGCCGCCGGAGCAGCTCGATGAGGTCACCACGGCCCCGGTAGGCGAACACGGCGGCGAAGAGGGGCGAGTTCCCGTACTCGTTGACCGCGTCGACGCGGGCGCCGGCCTCGAGCAGCACCGTGGCGACCTCGACGTTTCCCTCCTGGGCGGCCAGGTGCAACGGCGTGTGGCCCTGCTGGTCGGCCAAGTCGGGGTCGTGCCCCGCGGCGAGCAGGGCCCGCGCCTGCGCGCCGTCGCCGTCCAGCGCGCAGTAGTGCAGCTCGGATCGCCCGTACCGATCGACCACGTCCGCCCCTCTCGGTGTGCCCCGGTCGCCAAGGTAACGCAGCACGGCCGCCACTCCTTCGGCGCAGCGGCGTGTCTCAGCAACATCTTGCGTCACATGCGCCCCAGAAACGCCCTGACCTGCAAGTTTGCCGATTCACTCGAACGGATGAGCGGCCAAAACGCTGGAAATTGTCGGGCCCTCGAACTACTGTTCGACATGCAGCAACCGAACACAAGTTCGAGGGGACGTCCATGACGATCGCACCGCTCCGCCCCGGTACGCCCGCACCGCCGGTCCAGACCCTGCCACCGGGGTCGTGGCACGGCCGGTTGTGGGTGTCCGACCTGCCGCTGACCCGGCCCGAGCGCTACCTCGGCTGCGTGGCCGAGTTCGAGCGGTCCGGCCTCTGGCCGGTGCTGATCCCCCACGACCAGCGCTTCGCGGCGAACGGCGAGGACTGGATCGACGACCGCGGCCGGCTCGCCCCGGCGGGCCACCGAGTGGCAACGGCCGACCCGGCGGCAGCCCTGTCCCGCTGGTGGGACGGCTCCTGCTGCGACGGCGCCTGCCTGAGGCCGTTCGGCGCCCGGTTCCCGGGGCTGGCCAAGCGCAGCCCCCGCCGGTCCGACCCGTTGGCCGAAGCGGGCAACACGGGCTCGATCCTGGCCACCCGCGAGCCCCACCGCCTCGGCTTGGTCCAGACCGAGCGGCCGGCCGACATCCCGGCCCTGCTCGGCTGGACGGGGATGATCAAGTGCACCGACCAGGTGGCCGAGCTGTCGGCGGTGCTGCGGAGCTGGGAGGACAGGTTCGGAGCCACGCTGGTGGTCCTGGGCTTCGACGCGATCGAGCTATCGGTGGCGGCACCGCCGCGGAACCAGGCACGCGCCCTGACGGTGGCGGCGGAGCATCGGGCGTTCAGTTTGCCCACGTTTGCGGGGCAGCCAGGGAATCTGCGGGAGTACGCATCGGGGTTGGTGCAGTCGCGGCATTGGCGGTTTTCCTGGGCGTGAGGAGGGGCCGGGAGCGAGCGGACAGGGGCCGGGGCAGGCCGCCCGCGGCCAGGACCAGCAGGCGGGGACCGGCGGCCAAAACAGCGCAGCGAAGCGAAGCCACCGCCCCGGCCACCCAAAGAGCTGGGTGGTCATCCCGTCGCCTGAGGCCGTCAAATCACTTTGAGCCGGGCCCGCAACCACAAGACCAACGCAAGAGAACAGCGCAACCTTGCGGGCCCGGCTCAAAGTGATAGGCCTCGATCAGGCGACGGGGTGGCCACCCAGCGACCCACCCGAAACGCGAGACAACAGCGCGAAGGAGGGGTCATCCCAGAGCCTGCCCGTCCGGCGAGGATAGTCTTCCCCAAACCGGCTGACCAAGAACCCGGGACACCTGTCCCAACCCCCAGCCCACCCGTCCCACCACCCCCGCGTTTGGCCCTCCCGGAGAGCGGGAATCACCTCTCCCGGAAAGGCGGTGAGAGCGATCGCCGAGATCCGGATCGGGACCTCAGGGTGGCGCTATCCCCCGTGGCGCGGGGTGTTCTACCCACCCAAGCTCGCGCAACGGCGCGAACTCGAGTACCTCTCGCGCCGGATGAACGCCGTCGAAATCAACGGCTCCTTCTACTCCCTGCAGCGTCCGGAACGCTACCGGGCCTGGTTCGACGAAACCCCCGACGACTTCCTGTTCGCCGTCAAGGGTGGGCGCTTCATCACGCACATGAAGCAGCTTCGGGACGTCGAGACCGCGCTCGCGAACTTCTACGCCTCCGGTGTCCTTGCCCTCGGTGCGAAACTCGGCCCCTTCCTCTGGCAGCTTCCGCCACGACTGTCCTTCGACCCCGATCGGCTCGCGAACTTCTTCGCCTTACTCCCGCGCACTACGACCGACGCTGCCCAGCTGGCGACGAAGCACGACGACAAGCTGAAAGGCACGCCGTACCTCGAAGCGGAAACGAAACGGCCGCTGCAGCACGCCCTCGAAGTCCGGCACCCCAGCTTCGCCGAGCCCGCCGCCAAAAAGCTCCTCGAAGAACACGGCATCGCCCTCGTGGTCGCCGACACCGCCGGCAAGTGGCCGTTCCTCGAAGATCAGACCGCCGATTTCGCCTACGTCCGGCTGCACGGCGACGAAGAGCTCTACGTCAGCGGCTACTCCGACAAAGCCCTGCGCACCTGGGCCGAAAAGATCCGTCGGTGGCACGACGGCGGGCGGCGGGACGTGCACGTCTACTTCGACAACGACGTCAAGGTCGAGGCTCCCCGGAACGCCGAATGCCTCGCCGACCTGCTCGGTGTTGCCCCGATCACCAGACAGTGAGTGGACAGTGAGCGCCGTCGGCTTGAGTGGGCGTGCGGGCCGGACCGGCTCGCGTGCTGCCGCTGGGGGTCGGCACGTGCGCCGGTCCGGTTCCGAGAACAGCGCCGCTCACACGCCCACCACGACCAGCGCCGCCAGCTTGGCGCGGACGTCGTCCGCGTCCGGGTGACCCAGTTCCGTCAGCAAGCGCACCGAGCGGAGCCAGCACTCGCGGGCCTGCGCCGCGTCGCCGTGGCGCAGGTAAACCTGGCCCAGCTGGGCCAGGACGTCTGCCGCCTCGTACTGCTCGTCCATGGCGAAGAACATCTCCACCGAGTCGCGGATGCACGCGATGCCCTCCTCGAACCGGCCGAGGCCGATCAGGGCGAGGCCGCGCGTGTGCTGCGTGAACCGCGTGTCCACCGGACGGCCGTCCGGGCCCAGGATCGCCAGCGCCGCGTCGGCCAGGCGCAGCGCCTGCTCGTGGTCGCCCATCGACGTGCAGATGTCGCCCAGCGCCCGCAGCACGCTCGCCTCGAAGTGCCCCAGTCCCAGCTCGCGGACGATCGCCAGTGCCTGCGCGCCGTGCTCGTACGCCCAGGCGCAGTCCTCGAGGTTGTGCGCCGCCATCGCCAGGTTGTACTGCGCCCGCGCCTCGCCCTCGCGCGCCCCGAGCTCGCGCTGGATCGCGAGCACCTGCTCCAGGTACCGCCGGGATTCGGCGTACTGCCGGGCGACGCCGTTGACGACGCCGAGCCCGCTCAGGATTCCCGCCTCGCCCGGCCGGTGACCGCTCGCCCGGGCGGCTTCGAGCGCCACCGCGAACACCGAGCGCCAGTCGTCGAGCCGCGAACGCGTCACGAAATAGCTCTGCAGCAGCCAGGCGAGCTTCCAGCAGACGTCGTCGCGGCCGCGGCGCCGCGCCAGGTGCACCGCGGCGATGAGGTTGGCGCACTCCTCGCCGAACCAGTCCAGCGCCTCGTGGTACGAACCGAACGTCAGCCCGCCCTCGAGGTCGTCGAGCTCCAGCAGCCGGTAGTAGCGCTCCGGCCGCATCAGCCGTGACGCGTTCAGCGCCGACGCCAGGTACCAGCCCAGCAACCGGTCCAAAGCGGCGTCGCCCTCCGAAGCCGAATCGACCTGCGAAGCGGCGTACGCGCGGATGAGGTCGTGGAACTGGTAGCGGCCCGGACGCGGCTGGGCGAGCAGGTGCGCGGCGGCCAGGGTTTCGAGCATCGGCCGGGTTGCGGCGACGTCCAGCCCGGCGACCGCCGCCGCGGCCGGCGCGGTGAAGTCCACGCCGGTGAGCAGCCCGAGCAGCCGCAGCAACCGGGCCGTCGACGGCTGCAGTGCCTGGTAGGAGTAGGAAAACACCGACCGGATGTTGGTGCCTTCGCCGTCGGCGAGGTCGAACGAACCGAGCACGTCGCTGTCGAGGGAGCCGACGAACTCGTCGAGCGCCAGGTCGGGGAACTGCGCCGCGCGCACGGCGAGGATCCGGATCGCCAGCGGCAGCCCGCCGCAGTAGCGCACGAACCGCTCGGCCGCCGCCGGATCGCGGGCGACCCGGTCGAACCCGATCGTCGCCGCCAGCAGCGCGACGGCGTCTTCGTCGCCGAGCTCCTCCAGCGCGATCCGGTGCGCGCCGTGCGTCGCGACCAGTGCCCGCAGCTGCCAGCGGCTGGTGATCACGACCAGGCAGCCGGGCCCGGGCAGCAGCGGGCTCACCTGCTCGGTGCGGTTGGCGTTGTCGAGCAGGATCAGCAGCCGCCGCCCGGCCGTGTGCGTCCGCCAGCTCGCCGCGCGGCCGTCGAGGTCGCCGGGGATCGCCTCGCACGGCACTCCGAGCGCGGTGAGCATCGTCTCCAACGCCGCCGACGGCTCGACCGGCTCGCCGGGGCCGTAGCCGCGCAGGTTGATGTAGACCTGCCCGCCGGGGAACCGGTCCGCGATCTCGTGCGCGAAGTGCACCGCCAGCGTCGTCTTGCCGATGCCGCCCATGCCTTCGATGGACGCGATCGGCGTCGACGTGCCGGCGCCGGCCGCCTCCGGCAGCAGCGCGTGCAACGCCTTGAGGTCGCACTCGCGCCCGGAGAACGTCCGCAGGTCGGCGGGCAGCTGGCGGGGCACCTGCGGTTCGACGCCGAGCCGGTAGAGCGCGGGAGCGGTGTCATGATCGGCGCCGGTGAGGATCGCCTGGCGGGTGCGCTGCAGTGACGGCCCGGGGTCGAGCCCGAGCTCGTCGGCCAGCACGCCGCTGATCCGGCGGTACACCTCCAGCGCCTCGGCTTGGCGGCCCGACCGGTACAGCGCGGTCATCAGCTGCTCGTGCAGCCGCTCCCGCAACGGGTTTTCCCTGGTCAGGCGGGTGAGTTCGGGGACAACCGTGCCGTACTCGCCGACTTCGAGCAGCGCGTCCGCCCACTGCTCGCGCACGCGCAGCCGTTCCTCGGCCAGCTGGCCGGCTTCGTCGCGGTGCAGCGCGTCGGACTCGACGTTCAGCAGCGCCGGGCCGCGCCACTGCCCGAGCGCTTCGGCGAAGTGCGCGGCCGCCCGGCGGCTCTCGCCGCGGTCCATCGCCGCTTTGCCGCGGACGGCCAGCGCGCGGAACCGGGTCAGGTCGAGCAGGTCGTCGTCGAGCTCGATCAGGTAGCCGCCGCTCTCGGTACGGATCGCGACCTGATCGCCGAGCGCCCGACGCAGGCGCAGCACGTACGTCTGGAGCGCGCCCTTGGAGCGGCGGCGGTCGTCGTTCCAAAGCCAGCGGCCGAGCTCGTCGACCGGGACGACCCGGTTCGCGCGCAGCAGAAGGCCGGCCAGCACGATCAGCGGCCGGCTGCCCCCGAGTCGTACCGGGCGCCCGTCGGCCGTGACCTCGGCCGGACCCAGCACGCGGAAATCGAGGACCACGGAGTCATTCTGTCCGGAAACCCGCAGTTCGGCACCTGTTTGCGCGGTCCGGCACAGTGGCATGATCGGCCTCGATGAAGGTCTACGCGATTCCCCTGCGCACCCGGTTCCGCGGCATCACCGTCCGTGAGGGGGTGCTGCTGCCCGGCCCGGCGGGCTGGGGCGAGTTCTGCCCGTTCGCCGACTACTCCGACGCCGAGAGCGTGCCGTGGCTGCAGTCGGCGCTGGAGGCGGCCGAAGCCGGCTGGCCCGCGCCGGTCCGCGACCGCGTCGAGGTGAACACGACGGTCCCGGTGGTCGAGCCCGCGAAAGCGCACGAACTGGTCCGCGCCTCCGGCTGCCGGACGGCGAAGGTGAAGGTCGCGGATCCGCGTGTCTCGCTCGCGGACGACTGCGCGCGGGTCGAGGCGGTCCGCGACGCGCTCGGCCCCGGCGGCGCGATCCGCGTCGACGCGAACATGGCGTGGGACGTCGACACGGCGGTGCGGGCGATCGCGGACCTCGACAAGGCGGCGGGCGGTCTGGAGTACGCGGAGCAGCCGTGCCCGTCGATCGAGGACCTGGCCGCGGTGCGGCGCCGGGTCGACGTCCGGATCGCCGCCGACGAGTCGATCCGCCGCGCGGAGGACCCGCTGAAGGTCGCGGTCGCCGGGGCGGCGGACATCGCGGTCCTGAAGGTCGCCCCCCTCGGGGGTGTGCGACGGGCGTTGGAGGTCGCCGAAGCGTGCGGGCTGCCGTGCGTGGTGTCGTCGGCGGTGGAGACGAGCGTGGGCCTGGCGGCGGGCCTGGCACTGGCCGGCGCGCTGCCGTCGCTGGAATTCGCTTGTGGACTCGGGACGCTTTCGTTGCTGGAAGGGGACGTCTGCACGGCATCATTGTCCCCTGTGGACGGATTCCTCCCGGTTCCACGCACCGCTCCAGAGCCCACGACGGCCTACCCGGCGTCGCCCGAGGTCGCGGCGGCTTGGGAAGACCGGCTGAGCCGGGTCCGCGCGCTGAGCTGAGCGCGGACCCGACGTCAAGCCCGCCAGGCGGAGTCGTAGGCGTGCACCAGCCACTGGTTCGCCCAGTCGCGGTCGGGCTCTTCGGGCAGCGGTGAGGCACCGCGCGACAGCCGATCGAGCCGATCTTCCAGCTCGGCCGCGGCGGCGACGGCTTCGTCCTGGGTGTGCTTCCCGCGACGCAGATCACGCAGCCAGCTCAGCCACGGCTCGGCGATCGGCAGCGTCATCCGGCCGGTCTCGAGCAGCTCGACGCCTTGAACCCCGAGGCGAACCATGTGCATGGCGTACTTCGTGTCGAAGCCGTACTTCTCGATCAGCTCGGGCCGGTTGACCCGCAGCTCCCCTTCGAGCATCCGCTTGCGCTGCGTCCGCAGGTACCCGGCGAACCGCGGGCCGGCCTGCCGCGAGACGACCCGGTCGGCGTTGGCGCGCAGCTCGTGGCCGAGCTCGGTGATCCGCACGATTTCCGCGTCCGGCACGAAGAGCGGCAGCAGGATGGTGGGATTTCCGGTCAGGGCCAGGCGCATCCACTTGCGCAGCGAGTAGACGATGAGGTCGAGGTCGCCGGGGCCGGACCGCACGCCTTCGGGCTGGGTGCGGAAAACGTACTGCTCGAACCGCCGCAGCCCGGTGACGTACTCGGCGGGTTCGACGCACAGCCCCATTTCGTCGCGGTCATCCTGACCGTCGACGGCGGTACCGTGCAGGCCGGACCCGACCTGGCAGCGCAGGATGGTGCCCTGCTCGGCGATCGCGGCGAACTCGGGGTTGTCGTGCTTCATGGTCGGTAGTTGTACCGGGACGCCTCGCCGGTGAGCACTCGGTTTTCCGTGCGGGTGAGGTGTTGGCACAGGACGTACCGCCGCCCCGGACCAAGACATGTCCGCCGCTCCAGCGGCCGACCTCGCCGGAAACTCCTCCGCCGCTCGGCGGTTCCAGGGGTGGTTGCAGCGGCGGGCACCGGGGCGTCCCCGAGGGCAAGTTCAGGGTCGGGGTCCGGGCCGTTCCCGATGTGGGCAGGTCGCCGCGGAAGACACCATTGAGCCATGACGAACAGCGTGTACACCCCGGAAACCAAGCAGCTCCGCCGCAGCCGGAGCGACAAGATGCTCACCGGTGTCTGCGGTGGGTGGGCCACCTACCTCGGCGTCGATGCCACCGTCCTGCGGCTCGGGCTGGTCGCCGCCGTGTTTCTTTCGGTCGGGATTGCCATTCCGGTCTACGTCGCCGCCGCGATTCTGACGCCTGAAGAGGACTCCTGAACCCGGGCGGGCTCCGGCTCGCAGGGGGAGCCGGGGCCCGCCGGAGGCCGGGGTGCACTGAAGACGCTCGCGCCGGGGGGCGCGGGTCGGGGGACATATCGAACGGCCCGGACGCCAGGGGACGTCCGGGCCGTTCGGTCGTGGCCGTTGGGCCGAGTGGCCCAAAACCACGGCGCGAATCCCGTTCGAGGGGTTAGGGTTCGCGCTCGTGGATCACGGAAACACCGCACCCAAGGTCGTCGTCGGGATCTTGGGCGGGTTGTACCTGATCGCCGGGCTGGGGCTGACCGCCTTCGCTGCCTACGCCGTGCTGGCTTCGGGGGACGCCGGTGGCGTCAAGGCCGCCAAGTTGGTGCTCTACACCGCCGCGGGGCTGGCGATCTGGGTTCTGCTCACCGGGATCGGCGCCATCGTCGTCGGGATGGAAGCTGACGACAAGAGCACCGCCTGGCTCGGGGGCCTCGGCGTGCTCGCGCTCGGCGTTGTCATCGTCGGCGCCTACGCCGTCTGGTTCTTCACCAAACCATAGGAAAAGCCCGGCCCGCCGAAGCGGACCGGGCTTTCCCGGCTGAGCGGTGGATCAGAAGTCCATGCCACCCATGCCACCGGACGGGTCGGCCGGAGCGGCAGCAGCCTTCTCCGGCTTGTCCGCCACGACAGCCTCGGTGGTCAGGAACAGCGCCGCGATGGACGCGGCGTTCTGCAGCGCGGAGCGGGTGACCTTCGTCGGGTCCGGCACGCCGGCGGCGAGCAGGTCCTCGTAGACACCCGTGGCGGCGTTGAGGCCGTGACCCTGCGGCAGGCCCTTGACCTTCTCCACCACGACGCCGCCCTCGAGGCCGGCGTTGATCGCGATCTGCTTGAGCGGGGCCTCGACGGCCACCTTGACGATGTTGGCACCAGTGGCCTCGTCGCCCTCGAGCTTCAGGCCCGCGAACGCGGCTTCGGCGGCCTGGATCAGGGCCACGCCACCACCGGCGACGATGCCCTCTTCCACGGCGGCCTTCGCGTTGCGCACCGCGTCCTCGATGCGGTGCTTGCGTTCCTTGAGCTCGACCTCGGTCGCGGCGCCGGCCTTGATGACGGCCACGCCGCCGGCCAGCTTCGCGAGCCGCTCCTGCAGCTTCTCGCGGTCGTAGTCCGAGTCCGAGTTGTCGATCTCGGCGCGGATCTGGTTGACGCGACCCTGGATCTGGTCGGCGTCGCCCGCACCCTCGACGATGGTCGTCTCGTCCTTGGTGATGACGGCCTTGCGCGCCTTGCCCAGCAGGGACAGGTCCGCGTTCTCCAGCTTGAGGCCGACGTCCTCGGAGATGACCTGGCCACCGGTCAGGATCGCGATGTCCTGCAGGATCGCCTTGCGGCGGTCACCGAAGCCCGGGGCCTTGACGGCGACGGACTTGAAGGTGCCGCGCATCTTGTTGACGATCAGGGTGGCCAGCGCCTCGCCCTCGACGTCCTCGGCGATGATCAGCAGCGGCTTGCCGGACTGGATGACCTTCTCCAGCAGCGGCAGCACGTCCTTGACGGTGGAGATCTTGGAGCCGAAGAGGAGGATGTACGGGTCCTCGAGCTCGGCTTCCTGACGCTCCGGGTCGGTCACGAAGTAACCGGAGATGTAGCCCTTGTCGAAGCGCATGCCCTCGGTGAGCTCGAGCTCGAGGCCGAAGGTGTTGCTCTCCTCGACGGTGACGACGCCTTCCTTGCCGACCTTGTCCAGCGCCTCGGCGATCAGCTCGCCGATGGTGCGGTCAGCGGCCGAGATCGAGGCGGTAGCAGCGATCTGCTCCTTGGTCTCGATCTGGACGGCGGCCTTGTGCAGCTGCTCGGTGACGGCCTCGACGGCCGCCTCGATGCCCCGCTTCAGCGAGATGGGGTCGGCGCCGGCGGCGACGTTGCGCAGCCCCTCGCGGACGAGGGCCTGGGCGAGCACGGTGGCGGTGGTGGTGCCGTCACCCGCGACGTCGTCGGTCTTCTTGGCGACCTCCTTGACGAGCTCGGCCCCGATCTTCTCCCACGGGTCCTCGAGCTCGATCTCCTTGGCGATGGAGACACCGTCGTTGGTGATGGTCGGCGCGCCCCACTTCTTTTCGAGCACGACGTTCCGGCCCCGCGGGCCGAGGGTCACCTTGACGGCTTCGGCGAGGGTGTTCAAGCCGCGCTCGAGACCGCGGCGGGCGTCCTCGTCGAACGCGATCAGTTTGGCCATTGCGGTGTGGTCCTCCGGTATAGGGCGCAGCCGCCGCGCTGTCGTCAGCGGCGGCAGCAGGACTCTTTCCTCGGCCAGGCTCGGTGCCCGCGACGGACGACTGCACCCGGGTGGGGGTCAGCCTCACCGTCCCGACCTTTGGCACTCGACGGCGTCGAGTGCCAAGTTCGTGTTTAGCACTCTCGGGGGGAGAGTGCAAGAAGCCCAGCTCAGCGTCGCACGATCTCGCGAAGTCCCCGTGCAGTGAATGACTCATTCCTGGCATCGGATGCCAGGAATGAGTCATTCACTGCATCCGGGCCGACGTCAGGAACTCGGCTTGATGCTGATCGACGTCGGCGGCGCGTTGAGCGACGAGGTCGGGTTGGTCTGCGAGTCACCCGGGCCGACCGGGATGTTCGGCGCCGGGGTCTGGCTGCCGCCACCGCTGCCGCCGTCACTGAACAGGAAGATCGCGCCGACGACCAGGCCGGCCACGACCACCAGACCGAGGACGAGGAAGAGCCACTTCTTGCCACCGCTGCTCTTCGGCTGATGGAACGCGCCCGCGCCGCCCGCGGGCATGGGCGGGCGCAGCCGCATCGGGTCGCCCGGGGGCGGCCCGTAGCCCTGCGGCGGCCTGCCCTGCTGCTGCGGGTAGCCGTATCCCGGCGGCGGGCCCTGGGGTGGCATGCCCTGCGGAGGTCCCTGCTGGGGGTAGCCGTAACTCTGGGGTGGCATGCCCTGCGGCGGCGGGCCTTGCGGGCCCTGCGGTCCGGGCCCCTGGCCGTAGCCGGGCTGCTGCTGTCCTCCGTACGGGTGCACGGGGGCCCCCTCTCCCTGCGGTGCGCTGTTCTGGTGCGGCCCCTGTTGTACCTGACCAGGACGCTGCGGCGCGGGGATTCCGCCCGAATGGGACCCGGGCGGGCCCGGCGGGGTGTCCGACGTCGCCAGCGGGCCGAGCGCGCGGCGCGCGGCCGCGACCATCTCGACGCAGCTGGGATAGCGGTCGGCGGGGTTCTTCGCCATGCCGCGGCGAATCACCTCGTCGATCGACGGCGGCAGCGCGACCGCGCGGGAGATCGACGGCGGCTCGCCGTTGAGGTGCCCCTTGATCACCGTCGGGACGTCGCCCTTGAACGGCGGGCTGCCGGTGAGGCAGGCGTAGAGGACGCACGTCAGCGCGTACTGGTCGGTGCGCCCGTCCAGCGGCTCCCCGCGCAGGTGCTCGGGAGCCGCGTACGTGGGCGAGCCGAGGAAGTCGCCGCCGCGCGTCCGGTGCCCGGTCGCGCCGCGCCGGGTCAGCCCGAAGTCGGCGACGTACACGTGCTCGCGCGAGGTCTCCTTCTTCGTCACCAGCACGTTCGCCGGCTTGACGTCGAGGTGGACCAAACCACGGTTGTGCAGCGTGTCGAGCGCGTCCGCGACCTGGTCGAGCATCGTCAGGGCGCGCGCGGGCGCGATCGGTCCCCCCGAGATCAACCCGGCGAGATCGCCGCCGTCGACCATCCGCATGGCGATGTAGAGCATGCCGTCGAGCTCGCCGAAGTCGTACAGCGGCACGACATTGGCGTGGTCGATCGCGGAGGTGTTGCGCGCCTCGTCGACGAACCGCTCGCGGAACTCGGCGTCGGCCCCGAGGTGGTCACCGATGACCTTCAGGGCCACCTTGCGGCCGAGCCGCACGTCCGTGGCCTTGTAGGTCACGCTCATGCCGCCCTTGCCGAGCACCCCGTCGATGCGGTAGTTGCCCAGCCGGCGACCGGTGAGGTCCCCCGACACATCGCCTGTCACGCCCGCAGCCTAACGCCCCTGGTTCGGCGCCTGCCGGGGGTTCACCGATCAGCTGACCGGCCTGCTATGAAACTTTTCGGACGTCGGCTGCCTGGCTACGACCGTCGCGGCCGGACTGCACTTCGAACTCGACGCGGTCGCCTTCGTCCAGAGTGCGGAATCCTTCGGACTGGATGGCCGAATAGTGGACGAACACGTCCGGCCCCTCCGTGGATTCGATGAACCCGTAGCCCTTTTCCGAGTTGAACCATTTGACGGTGCCGACAGCCACGGCGCCCTCCCTCAGCACAAAGGATCCGCTGGCCCGAGCGGATGCCAGCGGCGGAGTGCCAATCACGCTACCGGAATTATTCCCCTCGGCAATGGGCAATTCGTCCGAAGATCACGAACCCGAAAGGCGTCTGTTCCGCGCGTGCACGAGCACCGTCCCGGGACCCGCGAAGTCGAGCGCGAGACCTTCGCCGGTGCGCAGGGACTGCGGCCCGCCCGGATCGAGGGCCCGCAGCCGGCACTGGATCGTGTCGGGGTAGGCCAGCAGGTAGTCCGGCCGGACCGTGACCAGCTCCCCCTTGCCGAGCTCGAACGCGTCCACCGGGCCCGGCGCGGCCAGCACGAGCGGCCCGGTTCCGCTGTAGTGCTCGAGAAACCCCGAATCGGCGCCGAAGAGCTGCTGCAGCGGCACCCAGCCGGGGTCGTGCCGGACCGTCGACGGCCGCACCAGCACCGCGTCGCGGTGCACCGACCAGCCCGTGCCGCCACCCACCTCGAGCGGGTAGACGTCGCCGGGGCGCAGCGGCGCGAAGTCGATCCAGCCGCCGTCGGACGGCGCGGTGTAGACGACCGTCGTGCTCTTGCCCGCGCGGACGCCACCGCGGCCCGCCGGCGTCTCGATGACGCCGAACCGGCTGGCGAGCAGGGTTTCCGGCGCGGCGCGCACGGCCTCCCCCGGGTCCAGCAGGACGCGGGCGACGCCGAAAACGGGCGTGTGCCGGGTCTGGACGCGCATCAGCGTGACGGGACGTGGGAGACGATCCAGCTGATCAGCGCGGACGGGTTGCGCGTCTGCGTCATGATCTGGCCGGGGCCGACGAAGTCGAACACGAGCCCTTCGCCGCTCTTCATCGACTGGATGATGCCCTGCGCGACCTTCCGGATCTGGTACTGCACGGTGTCGGCGTAGGCGACGACGTGCCCGGTGTCGATGGTCACCATCTCGCCCTGCTGCAGCGTGATGGTCTCGACCGCGCCGTAGCAACTGACGAGCAACTGGCCCTGGCCGGTGGCGTGGGTCAGGAAGCCGCCCTCGCCGCCCATCAGGTTCTTCATCCCGCCCCACTTGGTTTCGGTCTGCACGCCGTGCGACGACGCGAGCCAGCAGCCGCGGGTGACGGCCCAGCCGGTGCGGCCGTCGAGGGTGAGCACCTGGATGTCGCCGGGCAGGTTGGCGGCGACGTCGACCCAGCCGCCGTTCGGCGGCGCGGTGAAGGTGGAGATGAAGAAGGACTCGCCGGAGAGGAACGCGCGGCCGAGGCCCTTCATGATCCCGCCCTGCGCCTGCGACTGCACCTGCACGCCGTAGCTGGTGGCCATCATCGCGCCGGACTCGACCTGGCACGGCTCGCCGGGCGCCAGCATCAGCCGGGCGACGGCGAACGAAGGCTGTTGACGGATTCCGACCTGCATGCGTGCTCCCCTGTGGCGTGCGCTTGTCGGGGCAGAGTCTTGCATGCGCCCGGAACACGGGGAGGATGGTCCGGTGATCTCCGTCGACGACTACCGCGACCGCGTCGCCGCGCTCCTCGGCACGGCCCCCGCGACCACGCTGCCCCTCGCCGCCGCGGCCGGCCTCGTCCTGGCCGAGGACGTGCGCGCCGGCGTCTCGCTGCCGCCCTTCGACAACTCCGCGATGGACGGCTACGCGGTCCGCGCGGCCGACGTCCCCGCGGCTCCGGTGACGCTGCCGGTCGCCGACGACATCCCGGCGGGCCGGGTCGACGTCCGGCCCCTCGAACCGGGCACCGCGCAGCGGATCATGACCGGCGCGCCGCTGCCGCCGGGCGCGGACGCCGTCGTGATGGTCGAGGAGACCGACGGTGGCACGGAAACGGTGACGTTCTCGGCGCCCGCCCGCGAAGGCGCGCACATCCGGCACACCGGCGAGGACGTCGTCGCCGACGAGGTCGCCCTGCACGCGGGCACCGTGCTGAACCACTCGCAACTGGGCCTGGCGGCCGCGGTCGGCCTCGCCGAGGTGCGGGTGCACCGGCCGCTGCGGGTGCTGGTGGCCTCGACCGGCACCGAGCTGATCGACGCGCCGGCCCCGCTGCGGCACGGCCAGATCTACGAGTCCAACAGCGTGATGCTCGCCGCGGCGATCCGCGGCCTCGGCTGCGAGGTCGAGGTGGTCCGCAGCGTCGTCGACGACGTCGACGAGTTCCGGAAGGTCATCGAGCCGAAGCTGGCGGGCACCGACCTGCTGGTCACCTCCGGTGGCGTCAGCGCCGGCGCGTACGAAGTGGTGAAGGACGCGCTGACCGGGCAGGGCGTCGAGTTCGCGAAGATCGCGATGCAGCCGGGCGGGCCGCAGGGCAGCGGGCGCTGGCACGGCGTTCCCGTGGTGGCGCTGCCCGGCAACCCGGTCAGCGTGCTGGTGTCGTTCGAGGCGTTCCTGCGCCCGGCGATCCTGACGGCGCTGGGCCACACCGACGTCTCGCGGCGGCGGGTGCGGGCCCGGCTGACCGAGGCGATGAGC
The DNA here is from genome assembly GCF_042652605.1 of Amycolatopsis plumensis. NCBI lineage: Bacteria > Bacillati > Actinomycetota > Actinomycetes > Pseudonocardiales > Pseudonocardiaceae > Amycolatopsis > Amycolatopsis plumensis. Next base: position 2,155,348 of record NZ_JBHSJY010000001.1, read on the forward strand.
TCGCCGTCCGGGCGCCGCCAGTACCGCCGGGGCGTGTTCACCCCCTCCGACCGGGAGGTCACCGGGATCGTCGGACCGCGCGGCGGGCCGGGCTCGCACCTGCTGGCCGCGTTCACCCAGGCCAACTGCCTGATCGTGCTCCCGGAGGACGTCACGTCGGCAGCGGTTGGGGACGAAGTGGACGTCCTGCTCCTCTGACCGGGAAGTCCCGCAGCTTCCGGTACGGCGCCAGCAGCGGCAGCGCGAGGACCGAAAACCCCGCAGCCACCCACAGCGTCTCGCGGATACCGATCGTCTCGCCCAGCACGCCGCCGAGGACACCGGCCAACGGGATCGACCCGTAGTTGACGATCGACATGCTCGAGTTGACCCGGCTGAACAGTCCGGGCGGGCAGTACTGCTGCCGGAACGTCGTGACCAGCACGTTGCCGGCGACGACACCGGCGCAGACGCCGAACTCGGCGAGCACGAACAGCGTGAGCCCCCAGCCCGGTCCGCTGAGCGGCCCGAGCAGCAGCATCGGCGCCGCGACGATCTCGCACAGCAGCCACGCGCGGGCGGGCCCGAAGCGCGCGGCGAGCCGTCCGGCCATGGCCGCGCCGAGCACCCCGCCGGCCGCGGCCACCGCCAGGACCAGGCCGACCAGGCCGGGTGCGCTGCCGAGCGTGCGGGACAGAAACACGATTTGGATGGCCTGGTAGCCGGCGAGCGCGAGGTTCGAGACGGCACCGAAGACCATGAGCGAGCGCAGGTAGCGGTCTCCCATGACGAACCGCAGCCCTTCGGCGATCTGGCTGCGCAGTGGCGAGCGCTCGGCGGGGACGACGGTTTCGCGCACCCGGATCGCCCGCACGCACAGCACGGAGACGCCGAAGCTGACCGCGTCCGCCAGGATGCCGCTGACCGGCCCGAACGCCTGGGCCAGCAGCCCGGCCAGGCCCGGCCCGGCGACCTGGGTCGCGGACTCGCTGCCTTGCAGCTTCGCGTTGGCTTCGAGCAGTTCGCCGTCGCCGACGAGCACGGGGAGGTACGCGCGGTAGGCAAGGGTGAAGAACACCTTCGCGAAGCCGCCGAGCAGGGCGGCGGCCAGCAGGTAGGGCATGGTGAGCGCGCCGAAGGCGGCCACGACCGGGACGCTGCCGAACACCGCCATCGACACCGTGTTGCAGACGAGCATCACCGGCCGCTTCGCCAGCCGGTCGACCCACGCGCCGGCGGGCAGCCCGATGAGCAGCCACGGCAACCAGGACACCGCCGTCAGCAGTGCGACCTGGAAGGTGCTGGCCTGCAGCGTGACCACCGCGACCAGCGGCAGCGCCGTGGTCGCCACCATGCTGCCGAGCATGCTCGTGGTCTCGCCGGTCCAGAGCAGCCGGAAGTCCCTGTTCCCCCAGAGCCCCTTCACGGCTTGCCCAGCGACGCTCGCGCGGCGAAGAAGACCGGGCGGCGCTCGACGCCGTCACCGGGTTCGGTCCGGTTCTCGAACTCGCTGATCAGCAGGAAGACCCGTTCGTTCAGCTCGTCGAGTTCTTCCTTCGACAGCCGGACCCAGGTGTCGATGCTGAACGGCGCACTGCGCCACTCCTCGGGGTAGGTCTCGCGGCTGGCGATCCACTCGCGGGCGACCGCCGTCTGGTGGTCGAGCACGAGGACCTCGGCGGCTTCGGCGACCGGGTCGCCGGGGAAGTCGGCCGCGGCCCACCGCAGCGTCTTCGCGCTGCGCTTCCACCAGCGTTCTCGCTGGTCACGAGCCAGCTCCGGGGCTTCCTCGACCAGCTTCGCGGCGGCCAGCACCTTCATGTGGTGGCTGACGTTGCCGACCGCCTGGCCGGTCTTCGCGGCGAGCACCGACGCCGTCGCCGGGCCGTCGAGGTGGAGCAGTTCCAGGAGCCGGCGCCGCAGCTGGTGAGACATGGCGGCCAGCACCTTCGAATCCCGGATCTCCCGGATGTCCTCGGTCATAACGCACAAGAGTAGTTGTACAAGAACTATTGTGCAATGGTGCTTGTACAACTGCTCGCGTAAACTCCGGCCATGGGTTTCGTCGCATGGGTGATCTTCGGCGCGATCGTCGGCTGGGTCGCGAACCTGGTCGTCGGCGGGCGCGCGCGGCAGCGCCAGGGTTGCCTGGTCAGCGTGCTCGTCGGGGTCGTCGGCGCGGCTCTGGGCGGAGTGGTCTACCGGCTCGCGACCGGCCAGGCGAAGACGTTCGACTTCGACTTCCCCAGCTTCGGCGTGGCCATCCTCGGCGCGGTGGTGCTGCTGGCGATCCTGCGGCTCGCGAGCGGTCTGGCCCGGCGTCCGAGTGACCGTTGGTAACTTTTGCCGGACGAACCGTGATCGACGGGCCGCCGGACGCTAGACTGCTTCGTCACGCGCATCTCCCGGCGGCCGGGTGCGTGCGCCGTCGGGGGGCGGATGCACCCGGCCCCGGTTCTTCGCCTTCATCGCCTCGATGACGACGTCCACCGCCCGCATCGGATCGACCAGCGACGGCGCCGGCACGTCGTCGATCTCCCGGCGCCACGCGCCCAGGAGCTCGCGAAGCCGGGCTTCGGCGGGATCGCGGCGGTCGGTCATCGGTCCTCACAGGTCAGGCGGGGCAGCGCCCCGAACGGCGGCAACTACTGAGAGTCATCGCCAAAATCGACCTTCCGTTACGACGGGGCGATCATTCCCACCCACCGCGGTGACCCCCTCCCGGAGGAGTCCGGCAGGGGCGCGCGGACACCCTCACCTGGGGCAGCGGTAGCGTGGGGGCGCCCGTACGCGGCCGCCGGACCCCGGCGCCGATCCGTTCTTCCGACACGAAACCAGGGGACCCGACCATGAGCGGCACCCGGCCGGATTCCGCCGGCAACCCCGTCGCCCACGCCCTCCAGCTCGCCCGCGAGACGCTGCCGCCGATGCACCCCGCCGGTCGCCCGTTCGTGGCGGGCGGCGTCGCCGCGACCCTGCTCGCGCGCCGGTTCTCCAAGCGCCTCGGGCTCGTCGGCGCCCTGGCGACCGTGGCGACGGCCGCGTTCTTCCGCGAGCCGAAGCGGGTCCCGCCGCCGCGTGACGGCGTCGCGCTCGCCTCGGCCGACGGTCTCGTGTCGCTGATCGAAGAAGCCGTCCCGCCCGCCGAGCTCGGCCTGCCCGCCGAGCCGCGGATGCGCGTTTCGGTGTTCCTCTCGGTGTTCGACGTGCACGTCCAGCGCGTGCCGGCGAACGGCGTGATCGAGCGGGTCGCCTACCGGCCCGGCAAGTTCCTGTCCGCGGACCTGGACAAGGCCAGCGACGACAACGAGCGCAACTCCGTGCTGATGCGCACCGAAGACGGCCACGAGCTCGTCGTCGTGCAGATCGCCGGCCTGGTCGCGCGCCGCATCCTCTGCGAGATCCGCGAGGGTGACAAGGTCGACGCCGCGTCGACGTACGGCATCATCCGGTTCGGCTCGCGGGTCGACCTCTACCTGCCGCCGGGCTCGACGGTGCTGGTCAGCAAGGGCCAGCGGACGGTCGGCGGCGAGACGGTCATCGCCGAACTCCCCGCGCTCCCGAAGGGCTGATCGATGGTCCGCGTGACCACCCCGGGCGTCCGGCTGCTGCCGAACGCCATCACCGTGCTGGCGCTGTGCGCCGGGCTGTCGGCCGTGCAGTTCGCGCTGACCAAGAACTACGCGATGGCGATCGCTTCGATCGGCATCGCGGCGGTGCTCGACAGCCTGGACGGCCGGATCGCGCGGCTCCTGGACGCGACGTCGAAGATGGGCGCGGAGCTGGACTCGCTGTCCGACGGCATCTCGTTCGGCGTCGCGCCGGCGCTGGTGATCTACGTCTGGCAGACGGGCGCGGACCGGATCGGCTGGGTGGCGTCGCTGATCTTCGCCGTCTGCATGATCCTGCGGCTGGCCCGGTTCAACACGCTGCTCGACGACACCGAGCAGCCGCCGTACGCGAGCGAGTTCTTCGTCGGCGTCCCGGCACCCGCGGGCGGCCTGCTGGGGATGCTGCCACTGGTGGCGTACCTGCAGTGGGGCGAGGGGTGGTGGTCGTCGCAGTACGTCGTGTGGGCGTGGACGGTCGCCATCGCGGCGCTGCTGATCAGCCGCATCCCGACGCTGTCGCTGAAGACGGTCAAGGCGCCGCCCAGGGCGATCGCGCCGCTGCTGCTGGGCGTGGCGCTGCTGGCCGCGGCGATCATCCAGTTCCCGCTGGTCGCGCTGCTCGCGGCGATGGTGCTGTACCTGGCGCACATCCCGTACTCGATCCACCGGCACCGCTGGCTGGCGGCGCACCCGGAGGCCTGGACGGTCCCGCCGAGCGAGCGCCGCGCGATCCGCCGCGCCCGTTCCTCGCGCCGCCTCGGCCTGCGCCGGCCGCTGCGCCGCCGCGTCGCCGGTGCGGCGATACGCGCGGTGCGTCTCCCCCGCGAAACGACCCGAGTCCCGCGCGCCTCGGAAAACGGCCAGCGTCGCCGCACCTGGCGCCAGATCGGCCTCCGCCGCAAGTAAGCACACCGTGTCGTCCCTCCAATCACGCGTGTCGACCTTCCAATCACGCGAGTTACACCTCCAATCACGCGAGAACCGAGCTTGATCACGCGAACTCCGTGATCGGAGCGTCGACACGCGTGATTGAAGGGTCGACTCGCGTGATTGGAGGGTCGACACGAGGGCTCGCCGGGGCGTCGGCTCGCTAGGGTGAACGGCGTGAGCCACCCCCAGATCACGCTGACCGTCCGGCACACTCCGTCGGCGCTGGACACGCGCCGCGGTGTCGTCCGGCTGCATCCCGAAGTCCTCGACGCGCTGGGCCTGCGGGCCTGGGACGCCGTCCACCTCACCGGGGCGCGGGTCAGCGCCGCGCTCGCCGCGCCCGCCGACGAGACCGGGGTGCCCGGGGTGGTGCTCACCGACGACGTCACCATGTCGAACCTGGGTGTCACCGAGGGCTCCGAGGTCGTCGTCGCGCCGGCCGACGTCGCGGCGGCCAGGACCGTGACCGTCGCCGGGTCGCGGCTGGCCAGCGTCTCGGTCAGCCCGCACATGCTGCGGCTCGCGCTGATCGGCAAGGTGCTGACCGTCGGGGACGCCGTTTCGCTGCTGCCGCAGGACCTCGCGCCGTCGCCGGGGTCGGACCCGGCCGGCCTGCGCGGCCAGCTGTCGCGGGCGATCGGCGCGACCTGGACGAACGAGCTGCTCACCGTCACCGCCACCGAGCCGGCCGGCACCGTGGCGGTCGGACCGTCCACAGTGGTCACCTGGCGGGACGGCGCGCGGCCGGGCACCGCCGAACCCGCCGCGCCGCGGACGGCGACCGCGCTGGTCCGCTCCTCCGCCGTCACCGCGGCCGAGGAGTGGATCGACGCCGAGGTCGTCGAGGACGAGGTCGTCACCGAAGAAGAGCCGGCCGTCCCGCTGGCCGACCTGATCGGCGCCGAGGCCGCCGCGCGCAAGCTCGCCGAGTGGTTCGACCTCGCCTTCCACCGGCCCGAGCTGCTGGCCCGGCTGGGCGCGCCCGCCCACCTCGGCGTCCTGCTGTCCGGCCCCGAAGGCGTCGGCAAGGCGACGCTCGTGCGGTCGGTGGCCCACGACGCCGGCATCAAGATCATCCCGCTGGCCGCGCCGAACCTCGCCGTGCTGGACCCGAACGTCGCCGTGGCGCGCCTGCGCGACGCCGTCCGCACCGCCGAAGGCCCCTCGGTCCTCCTGCTCACCGACGTCGACGCGCTGCTGCCGGCGACGACTCCGCCGCCGGTCGCCACGGTCGTGCTGGAGGAACTGAGGACCGCCCTCAAACGCGAGCGCTTCGCCGTCGTCGCGACGACGGCCCGTGCCGAATCGGCCGACCCGCGGCTGCGGGCCGCCGACCTGCTGGACCGCGAGCTCGGCTTGGCCCTCCCGGACGCGAAAACCCGCCGTGAGCTGCTGAACGTCCTGCTCCGCGACGTCCCGCTCGACGCGGGTATCGACTGCGGCGTCCTCGCCGAGCGGACGCCCGGCTTCGTCGCCGCGGACCTGATCGCCCTGCGCCGGGACGCGGCGTTGCGGGCGGCGCTGCGGCAGCGCGACACCGACGAGCCGCGCATCTCGCAGCAGGACCTGCTGGACGCGCTGGCCACCGTCCGCCCGGTCTCGATGTCCACTTCGGACAACCTGGCCACCGGCGGGCTGACCCTGGACGACGTCGGGAACATGGTCGACGTCAAGCAGTCGCTCACCGAAGCCGTGCTCTGGCCGCTGCGGTACCCGGACTCCTTCGCCCGGCTCGGCGTCGAACCGCCGCGCGGGGTGCTGCTGTACGGGCCGCCCGGCGGCGGCAAGACGTTCCTCGTGCGGGCCCTGGCCGGCACCGGGGCGCTGAACGTCTTCGCGGTCAAGGGCGCCGAGCTGATGGACAAGTGGGTCGGCGAGTCCGAGCGCGCGGTGCGCGAGCTGTTCCGCCGGGCCGCCGAGGCCGCGCCCGCGCTGATCTTCCTGGACGAGATCGACGCGCTGGCCCCGCGCCGCGGCCAGTCGTCCGACTCCGGCGTCGCCGACCGGGTGGTCGCCGCCCTGCTCACCGAGCTCGACGGCGTGGAGCCGATGCGCGAAGTCGTCGTCCTGGGCGCGACGAACCGGCCGGAGCTGGTCGACCCGGCGCTGCTGCGGCCCGGACGGCTCGAGCGCCGCGTCTACGTGCCGCCGCCGGACGCCGAAGCCCGCGCGGCGATCCTCGCCGCCAGCTCGAAGAACACGCCGCTGGCCGAGGACGTCGACCTCGCCGCGGTGGCGTCCACTCTGGACGGTTATTCGGCGGCCGACTGCGCGGCGCTGATCCGCGAAGCGGCGTTGACGGCGATGCGCGAGTCGCTGGAAGCCCGCGAAGTCACCGCGGCGCACCTCGAGACGGCCCGGAAGACGGTCCGGCCGAGCCTCGACCCGGCCCAGCTCGCCGCCCTGGAGGCGTACGCGAAGACCCAGACCGGTGATTAGCGGGGCATCACGCGTGCTTGAAGGGGCATCACGCGTGATCAGAGGGGCATGACACGTGATTGGGCGGGCATCAGCGCGATGCCCGCCCAATCACGCGTGATGCCTGCTCGATCACGCGAGAAGCCCGTCAGCTGCCCTTGTGGGCGCCCTGGTATTCCTTGGTCACTATGACGATCACGCCGGGGCTCGCGCTCTGGATGCCCTCGAAGCGGGGCTCGGCCTTGATGCCGAACTCCTGGGCGAGCTGCTTGGCCGCCGCTTCCTCGTCGGTGCCCGGGCGGTAGAACGCCGTCGTCGTCGGGATGATGCCCTGGGAGTAGTTGCCGACCTCGTTGACGTTCCAGCCGGAACCGCGGAAGTCCTCCGCCGCGCGGTCCGCCAAGCCCTTGATCGTCGAGTTGTTGAACACCCGGACGGTCACCCACTTGTTGGACGCCTGCTGGTCGCCGCCCGGCTGGCCGGGCTGACCAGGCTGGCCGGGCTGACCGGGGCCGGCCGACGTCGGCTGGCCGGGCGCCGGCGAGCTCGGCGACGGCGGCGTGGGCGACGAAGGACTCGCCGAGCTCGACGTCGACGCCGGAGAAGAAGCCGACGACGACGCCGACGGCGAGGTCGACGACGTGCCCGGCTGCGTCGGCGTGCCGCTCGGCCCGGCCTCGTTCGACCCGTCACCCCCGCCGAGCGCGGTGATCCCGCCGATGACGGCGGCGATGATGGCCACGCCGATCAACGCGACACCCGCGGCCTTCATCGGCCGGGACATTCCCGAAAAGACACTCATTTCAGCTCGATCCCCAGTCGCCGGGCGCCTCGCTTGCGCTGGCGGGCGGCACGCGTCTTGCGCAGCCGCTTCACCAGCATCGGGTCGGCTTCGATCGCCTCCGGCTTCTCCAGCAGCTTGTTGAGCAGCTGGTAGTAGCGCGTCGCAGACAAGTCGAAGCGTTCGCGGATGGCGTTCTCCTTCGCCCCGGCGTGCCGCCACCACTGGCGCTCGAAGGCGAGGATCTCCACCTCGCGTTCGGTCAGGCCGGGCACGGGCTTCGGCGGCGACGGCTGCGGCTCAGCCATCGACTCCGCGGCGTCCATCCGAGTCCCTCTCAATCGGGCGTCATGGCGAATCAGACCTAGCTCTTCCGCGGGCGCCATTCAACCACGGAAGCCACCGCCGACGTGGGCATCGACGTCGGCGCGTCACGGTCTGATGCAGGTCTACCAGAGGGGTCCGACTAAACTGGCTCGCCGTGACCATCCACCCCATCGTTATCGCCGGCGAACCCGTGCTGCACCAGCCGACTCGCGAGATCACCGAGTTCGACGAGAAGCTGCGCACGCTGGTGGACGACATGTTCGAGACGATGTACGCCGCCGAGGGCGTCGGCCTGGCGGCCAACCAGATCGGCCTCGATCTGCGGGTGTTCGTCTACGACTGCCCGGACGACGAAGGCGTGCGGCACAAGGGCGTCGTCGTCAACCCGAAGCTCGAGACGTCGGAGATCCCGGAGACCATGCCGGACCCGGACGACGACTGGGAGGGCTGCCTCTCGGCGCCCGGCGAGTCGTACCCGACGGGCCGGGCGAAGTGGGCGAAGGTGACCGGCGCCGACATCGAGGGCAACCCGATCGAGGTGGAGGGCACCGGCTACTTCGCGCGCTGCCTGCAGCACGAGACCGATCACCTGGACGGGTACATCTACCTCGACCGCCTGGTCGGCCGCCACGCGCGCGCGGCGAAGAAGATGCTGAAGCACAACAAGTGGGGCGTCCCGGGCAACTCGTGGCTGCCGCCGAAGACCCCCGAGGACGACGGCGCCGTCATCTAACCCCCTCGTGAGTGAGAAACAGTGTTAGAACACTGTTTCTCACTCACGAGCGGTGCGGCAGGGCTGGGTCAGCAGCCGAGGAAGTGGCAGCGGACCACCTGCGGCGTCTCCAGCACCGAGCCCGCCTTGACGTCCTGCGCGAGCCGGACGTACTGGGCGTGCGTCCAGGCCAGCGGGGTCGCCGACGTGTTCGGCGTGCCGGCCGGGAAGCCGGTCTGCCCGGACGGCGGGTTCTCGTCCCAGACCTGCTCCGGCATGGTCTCCGCCGAGCTGCTCACCCGGCCGAGGTCACGCAGCCGCCGCGCGGCCGACGCACTGTCGCCGAGCGCCAGTTCGTACTCGCCGCGCTCGCCGGCGAGCAGCGGCCAGAGCCGGCCGAACGTGGTGCGGCTCTCCGCCGGGAACGTGTAGTCCCACGGCGAGCCGTCGGCCTGCTCGCCGTAGCCGTCCTTCGTGTAGCGGTGCCAGAACTGCCCGGTCGGCGTGGTGAAGGCGATGTCCTTGTCGGTCACCCGGACGCTGTTGCGGATCACCGGGTCGTCGGCGCGGTAGACGCCGAGCCGGACCAGGTCGAGGAAGCCCGCGTCGGTGACCGCGCGCTGGTCCATCGTCACGCTCGAGTTGCCGAGGTTGTACGTCGTCCCGTTGTTCGCGTTCGCGTCCTTCGTGAGCCGGACGAAGTACGGGTCCTTCGACAGCGGCCCGTTCGTGGTGATCGTCTGCTTCGGCAGATCGGCCTTCATCTTGTCGGCCGCGGCGAGGTACCGGGCCGCGTCGGCGGAGGCGCCGTTGTGCGAAGCGATGTCGGCCGCGCAGACGAGCCCGGCGATCACCGAGGCGATGGTCGACGGGGACCAGCCGTCCTGCTCCTCCCAGCGCTCCTGCTGGGTGTACGGCGACGCCTGCCCGTTCGGACCCCGGTAGCCGAGGATGAAGTCGGCGGCCTTGCGGACGCCGGGCCACAGGTCGGTCCGGCCGAGCTGCTGGGCCAGCACGATCGGGAACGCGGTCTCGTCGAGCTGGATCGACGTCCAGTACGGCACGCCGTCGACCCGGCTGTTCTGCGGCATGTGCCCGTCGGCCTGCTGCTGCGTGCCGAACATGTAGGACACCGCGCGGTTGGCCGCGGCCGTGTCGCCGCCGGCGGCCAGGCCGGTCGCGATCTGGTAGAGGTCCCGCGGCCAGACCAGGTGGTAGGTACCGGACGGCGACCACTCCGGGTCGTTGTTCCCGAACCGCCACGGCATGCTCGGCGACGCGATGAACGCGCCCGGGTGGTGCTTGTCCTCGCTCGCGGCGAGCGTCAGCATCGACGCCTTGTAGAGGTCGCGCTCGGCGTCGGTCTTCAGCGACGACGGCGGCTTGCCGACCCCGCGCAGGTACTGCTGCCAGCCGCGGTCGTAGGCCCGCGTGATGTCGCGGACGCCGCGTCGCTGCGACGCCTGGGCGCTGCGAAGCGCGTCGGCGGCCTTCGCGCCCATGCCGAGGGCGAGGGTGACGTGCCGGCTGTGGAGACCGTCGGCGCTCGTCCGGCCGGTCAGCACGACGTTGCCCTTGGTCGCGGTGTCGTAGGTGGCGAGCTTGAAGGTCTTCGCGAGCTGGGTGTTGCCGTCGGATGCGCCCGCGTAGCCGACGCTCGTCTGTGTGAACGCGGGCTTCGCGGCGAGAGCGGCCGCGTTCGCCGCGTCCTGCGCGGTGACGGCGTCACGTGCGCGTGCGGCGGAGTCGTCCGAACCGTCGTTGGTCAGGTCGGGGTCGGCGACCGCGTAGAGCTGGTAGGGCCGCCCGGTCAGCGACTGGAAGTCGACGTCGACCAGCACGGTCGTGGCGGCCGGGTCGGTGACGTAGGTCTTGCGGAGGCGCCAGCGGTGCTGGTCGTCGGTGATCGTCTGCTCGTAGGTCAGGCTGTCGTCGTCGGTCCGCCGCACCTGCTGCGACTTCGCCGAGTAGTCCGTGACGGCGAAGCTGCGGCCGTCGGTGACGACGAAGTTCAGCGAGCGGACGCTGGGCGTCGACAGGTCGGGGTAGTAGACCTCGGACATCTGGCCGCCCTGAAGGGTGAACCAGACGTTGCTCGACCGGTCGTGGGCCGTGCCGAACCCGGTCTTGTTCGCGGGCAGCCAGCTCGGATGGGCTCCGGGTGCGCCGGGAGCCGGCCCCTGGGCCGCCGCGGTCGCCGGGATCAAGCCGGTGACCAGCAGCCCGGCGAGGGCGCTGAAAATGAGTTTTCGCATGTCAACCCCACAGAAGATCGCTTTCTGCACCGTTACAGAAGCGACTTGGCAGTCTGCCGCCGATCCCTCACCGGCGCATGGTCCGATCCGGTGAACCACTGACCGTCACTGGTCCGGTGAACCGGTTCACGGACAGCGAACGGACTTTCCGCCGGACTGCGCGCAGACTTGTATTACCTGCAACGGTGTAATCGAGGTGCGCATGGACGACGCGATGGACGCCTACTCGCGCGCGGTCAGCACGGTCGCCAGGACCGTCACCCCCCACGTCGCCGGGGTGCAGCTCGCGCGCGGCAGCGGCTCGGCCGTCGTCTTCGCCGACGGCGGTTTGCTGCTCACCAACGCCCACGTCGTCAGCGACCACCGGCGCGGGGTCGCCACCTTCGCCGACGGCAGCGAAGTGCCCTTCGACGTCGTCGGGGCCGATCCGCTGTCCGACCTCGCCGTGGTGCGTACGCGCGGCGAGACGCCGCCGGCCGCCGTGCTCGGGGACGCCGATCGGCTCGTCGTCGGGCAGCTCGTCGTCGCCGTCGGGAACCCGCTCGGGTTCTCCGGGACCGTCACCGCCGGGGTCGTCAGCGCGCTCGGGCGGGCCCTGCCGGTGCGGCAGGGGCGCACCACCCGCGTCATCGAGGACGTCATCCAGACCGACGCCGCGCTCAACCCCGGCAACTCCGGCGGAGCGCTCGCCGACTCCGCCGGCCGGGTCGTCGGCGTCAACACCGCCGTCGCCGGGGTCGGGCTCGGGCTCGCCGTGCCGATCAACGCGACCACCCGGCGGATCGTCGACACGCTCGTCGTCGAGGGCCGGGTGCGGCGCGCGTACCTCGGCGTCGTCGGCGTGCCCGCGCCGCTGCCGGACGACGTCGCCGAGCGCACCGGGCAGAACGCCGGGCTGCGGGTGCGCGAAGTCGTCTCCGGCGGGCCCGCCGACCGGGCGGGTCTCAAGGCGGGCGATCTCGTGCTCACCGTCGCCCGCACCCGGGTGTCGGACGCTCAGGGCATCCAGCGGCAGCTCTTCGCGGAGGTGATCGGCACCGCACTGCCGATCACCGTGCTGCGCAACGGCGCCATGGTCGACGTCTACGCCACCCCGGCAGAGTTGGCCGGGTGACTTGAGTATCGCGCCCCGGCGTGGCATGGTCGGTGGCACAACACCAACGCGGGAGCTCGCGCCATGGCGGGCTGAGAGGGTGACTGGGGTTCTCCCGGTGTCACCGACCGCATGAACCTGACCGGGTAATGCCGGCGTAGGGAGTGAAAGTCGTTGACGACTTTGGAGAACAAGCACGTCTCCGTCACCACCGGTCCGATTACCGGCTCGCGCAAGGTGTACCACCAGACCGAATCCGGGCTGCGGGTTCCCGCGCGCCGGATCGACCTGTCGAACGGCGAACACTTCGACGTTTACGACACTTCGGGCCCGTACACCGATCCCGACGCGTCGATCGACGTCCACAGTGGACTGCACCGGCTGCGGGCGGGCTGGGCCGACGGGCGTGAGCACAACACCCAGCTCGGGTGGGCCAAACAGGGCGTCATCACCCGCGAGATGGAGTACATCGCCGCGCGCGAACGGGTTTCGCCGGAGTTCGTGCGCGACGAGGTGGCCCGCGGCCGCGCGGTGATCCCGGTCAACCGCAAGCACCCCGAGTCCGAGCCGATGATCATCGGCAAGAACTTCCTGGTGAAGATCAACGCCAACATGGGGAACTCGGCCGTGTGGTCGTCGGTCGAGGAAGAGGTCGACAAGATGGTGTGGGCGACCCGCTGGGGCGCCGACACGATCATGGACCTGTCCACCGGCAAGCGGATCCACGAGACGCGGGAGTGGATCATCCGCAACTCGCCGGTCCCGGTCGGCACCGTGCCGATCTACCAGGCGCTGGAAAAGGTCAACGGGGAGCCGGAAAAGCTGTCGTGGGAGGTGTACCGCGACACCATCATCGAGCAGTGCGAGCAGGGTGTCGACTACGTCACCGTGCACGCCGGCGTGCTCCTGCGCTACATCCCGCTGACCGCGCGGCGGGTCACCGGGATCGTCAGCCGCGGCGGGTCGATCATGGCCGCGTGGTGCCTGGCCCACCACCAAGAGTCCTTTTTGTACACGCACTTCGAGGAACTCTGCGAGATCCTCCGCCAGTACGACGTCACGTTCTCCCTCGGCGACGGCCTGCGTCCCGGGTCCATCGCGGACGCCAACGACCGCGCCCAGTTCGCCGAGCTCGAGACGTTGGGCGAGCTGACGCACATCGCGCGCTCGCACGACGTCCAGGTGATGATCGAGGGCCCCGGCCACGTGCCGATGCACAAGATCAAGGAGAACGTGGAGCTCGAGGAAAAGCTCTGCGGCGAAGCGCCGTTCTACACGCTCGGCCCGCTCGCGACGGACATCGCACCGGCGTACGACCACATCACCTCGGCCATCGGCGCGGCGCAGATCGGCTGGTACGGCACGGCGATGCTGTGCTACGTGACGCCGAAGGAGCACCTCGGCCTGCCCAATCGCGACGACGTCAAGACCGGCGTGATCACGTACAAGATCGCCGCGCACGCCGCGGACTTGGCCAAGGGGCACAAGTACGCCCAGGAGTGGGACGACGAACTGTCCAAGGCCCGCTTCGAGTTCCGCTGGAACGACCAGTTCAACCTGTCGCTGGACCCGGACACCGCGCGCTCGTTCCACGACGAAACGCTGCCCGCCGAGCCGGCCAAGACCGCGCACTTCTGCTCGATGTGCGGCCCGAAGTTCTGCTCGATGCGGATCACGCAGGACGTCCGCAAGTACGCGGAGGAGCACGGGCTGTCCACTGTGGAGGCCATCGAAGCCGGCATGGCTTCGAAGTCGGCGGAGTTCACCGAGTCCGGCGGCCAGGTGTACCTGCCGGTGGTCCAGCCGTGACACCGAAGACCGCCCTCACCATCGCCGGATCGGACTCCGGCGGTGGTGCGGGCATCCAGGCCGACCTGCGGACGTTCTTCGCCAACGGGGTGCACGGCCTGGTCGCGCTGACGGCGGTCACCGTGCAGAACTCCCTCGGCGTGCAGGGTTTCACCGAGATCCCCGCCGACGTCGTCACCGCGCAGATCAAAGCGGTGGCGTCGGACATGGGGGTCAACGCGGCCAAGACGGGGATGCTGGCCACGGCGGAGATCATCCGCTCGGTGGCGAAGACCCTGGACGAGGTGGAGGTCGGCCCGTTCGTGGTCGACCCGGTGGCGGCCTCGATGACCGGTGACCCCCTGCTGCGCGAAGACGCGCTGGAGGCGATCCGCATGGAGCTGTTCCCGCGCGCGACGCTGATCACGCCGAATCTCGACGAAGTCCGGTTGCTGACCGGGGTTTCGGTGGTGGACGCGGCTTCCCAGCGCGCCGCGGCCGAGGCCCTGCTGGAGTTCGGCTCCCGGTGGGTCCTGGTGAAGGGCGGCCACATGACGGGCACCGCGGACTGCGTGGACCTGCTGTCGGACGGCCGCGAGTACATCACGCTCAGCGGTCCCCGGTACGAGACGGAGAACACCCACGGCGGCGGCGACACCCTGGCGTCGGCGATCACGGCGTCGCTGGCGAAGGGCGCTTCGGTGCCGGACGCGGTGGCGGCCGGGAAGAAGTTCATCGAGCGCTGCGTGGCGGAGGCCTACCCGCTGGGTGCCGGAGTCGGCCCGGTCTCCCCGTTCTGGGTGCTCGGCCCTCGTGAGTGAGAAACAGGGTTAGAACACTGTTTCTCACTCACGACCAGGTGCGGTAGAGCGGCTAACGGACTGGTTGGAGTTCGCGGCCGTCGTACTGCTCGCGGGCCGAGCGGATGCGGCCGAAGTTGGCCTGCGACCAGTTGCTCAGCGCGATCAGGTGCGCGCCGGCCTCGGCGCCCATCTCCGTCAGCGCGTACTCCACCGTCGGCGGGGTGGTCGGGTAGACCGTGCGCGTCACGAAGCCGTCGCGCTCCAGCTGGCGCAGGTTCTGCGTCAGCATCTTCTGGCTGATGCCGTCGACCGCCCGGCGCAGCTCGCCGAAGCGGTGCGGGCCGCGAGCCAGCGCGCCCAGGACCAGGGCCGTCCACTTGTTGGCCAGCAGGTCCAGCACGTCCCGGCACGGGCAGTTGCGCAGGTACACATCCCAGGGTCCGCCCTGGTCACAGGTGGTTTCCATTAGGTACCTACTGTACCAACTAGTGCCTTCTGGCGAAAAGTGACCGAGGATCCGAAGATGGAGGCGACCCCGAAGCAGAAGGAGTGAAGCAATGCGCATCGTGACCCAGCAGGCCCTCGGCGGGCCGGAGGTGCTCCGCGTCACCGAGGCACCGCGCCCCGAACCCGGGCCGACGGAGGTCCTGGTGCGGGTGCGGGCCGCCGGGATCAACCCGGTCGACTGGAAGGTACGGCGCGGCGGCGGGTTCCTCGGCGAGCCGCCGTTCACCGTGGGCTGGGACGTCGCCGGCGTCGTCGAGCAGGCCGGTTTCGGCGCGACCGGCGTCCAGGAGGGCGACGAAGTCCTCGGCATGCCGTGGTTCCCGCGGCCGGCCAACGCCTACGCCGAGTACGTCACCGCGCCCTCGCGCCACTTCGTGCGCAAGCCGGCCGGGCTGTCGTTCGCCGAGGCCGCCGCGCTGCCCCTCGCCGGGCTGACCGCGTGGCAGGGCCTGGTCGACGTCGCGGACGTCCACGAGGGACAACGCGTGTTCGTCGACGCCGCCGCGGGCGGGGTCGGCCACCTCGCCGTGCAGATCGCCAAGGCCCGCGGCGCGCACGTCATCGGCACGGCCAGCGCGGGCAAGCACGAGTTCCTGCGCGAGCTCGGCGTGGACGAGCCGATCGACTACCACGAGGCCGAAGCCACCGCGTCCGATGTGGACGTCTACTTCGGACTCGTCGGCGAGGAGAGCGACCTGCGCTGGCTGCCCGCGATCAAGGAGGGCGGCCTGCTGATCGGCGTGCCCAGCGGGGTCGGCGACCGGGTCGAGAAAGCCGCCGCGGCCAGGAACGCGCGCACGAGGCGGATCCTCGTCGAACCCGACCGCGGCGGGCTGACCGGCCTCGTCGAACTGATCGAAGCCGGTCAGCTGAAGGTCCGCGTCGAGCAGGCCTTCCCGCTGGAGGACGTCGCCAAGGCGCACGAGCTGGGCGAGTCCGGGCGCGTGTCCGGCAAGCTCGTGCTGACCGTCTAACCGCGGGCGAGCACCTGGGGCAGCACCGTCGTGAGCCCGGTCCAGTCCGCGGTGACCACCGACGCGTGCTGCTTCGCCAGGTCGGCGACGCGCTGGTTGGCCTGGTCGACCGTCGGGTTGTGGCCGTCGATGGCCGGCGCGACGTTCTGCGCGTCGGTCATCACGAGGTAGTAGTGACTGGCGTCGTACCACCACGGCCCGGTCTGCGTCACCCACGCGCTCGCGTCGCCGTCGAACACCACGAACCACGGCTTGAGGTCGGCGGTGTACCTGTCCCGCGGGTCACCGCCGGCCGCGCCGTGCACGGTGGGGAAGATGTTCGCGTCGCCGAGTTTGCCCGCGCTCTTGAGGCCGACGAGGTAGCGCGCGTACTCGACGTCGGTCTTGAGCGTGTCGGTCGGGTTCTGCTCCTCGACCGTGCCCGGGATGATCTCGGTGATCACCCGCCCCCGCAAGGCGTCCACGGACGGCCAGTTGTCCGCTTTGGCGGCGTCGTCGAGCGTCGCGTAGCCGCCGAGCAGCTCGGCCGGGCGGAAGGCGACGCTGCCGAGGTGCGCCCGGAACGTGGCGTCCAGCTCGTCCGGGCCCATGCCGGTGTTGTCCGAGAAGCCCGTCTTCATCTCGAGCTTGAGCGTGATCGGCGTGTGGCCCGGGTGGGCGGCCAGCCAGATCCGGATGTCGTCGAGGCAGTACTCCAGGTTCTTGTTCTTGCCCCCGCTGTACAACTGCGACGCCGAGGTGGCCGCGACGCAGTTGTTCTGGTTCCCCAACGGGTTCGAGTGGCTGACCTTCCATTCGTGGGTGAAGAAGTCCGGCCAGACGTCCAGCTCGATCAGCGACGACCCGGCGTCGAGCGCCCTGGCCAGGTAGTCGTAAGCCGCGGGGTCGTACGTGTTGTGCACGCCGACCGTCGTGACGTGGGAGAGCTTCGGGCTGTCCGCGTGCGCTGCCGTCGCCCCCGAGAGCGCGAGTGCCGCCGTGAGGAATGCCACCGAGAAGAGCTTCATCCAGGCTCCTTCGAACGTGAGTAACGTTCACAATGTCCCACCGTGGTTGACTGTTGATGAAGCAAAAGAGGCTGATTGGCCTAGACCAGAAGTCGGGAAAACCATGATTCCTACGGCGTTGACCATCGCCGGGTCGGATTCCGGCGGTGCCGCCGGGCTGCAGGCGGACCTGCGGACGTTCCTGACCTGCGGCGTGCACGGCCTGGTCGCGGTCACCGCCGTCACCGTGCAGAACACCCTCGGCGTGCACGACCGCGCCGACCTGCCACCGCACATCGTGGCCGGGCAGATCGAGGCAGTCGCGGCGGACATGGGCGTCGGCGCGGCGAAGACCGGCATGCTGGCCTCGGCCGAGATCATCCACGCCGTCGCCGCGGCCTGTGACCACGCCGAAATCGGGCGGGACGCGAAGATCCCGTTCGTCGTGGACCCGGTGGCGGCGTCGATGCACGGCCACCCGCTGTTCGACGAAGCCGGGCTCGTGGCACTGCGCGACGAGCTGCTCCCGCGCGCCACGGTACTGACCCCGAACCTCGACGAGGTCCGGCTGCTCACCGGAATGACCGTGACCGACCGCGAGGGCATGCACACCGCGGCCGTGGTGCTGCACCGGATGGGCCCGCGGTACGTCCTGGTCAAAAGCGGTCACCTGCAGACCGACCCCGAATGCGTGGACCTGCTCTTCGACGGGTCGACGTTCGTGGAGCTGCCGGGGCGGCGCTACCCGACACCGCACACGCACGGCGCGGGCGACACGATGGCGTCGGCGCTGACGGCGGGCCTGGCCAAGGGGATGTCCGTGGTCGAGGCCGCGCGGTACGGCAAGTGGTTCGTCTCGCACGCGGTCGAGCACGCGTACCCGATGGGCGCGAAGGTCGGCCCGGTGTCGGCTTTCTGGCGGCTGGCGCCCGAGGAGCACTGAGCGACCACCCGGCTACCATTCCTGCGTTTACTTTTCCCGGTGAGCTGACGATGAAGCTGCGCGAAGAGCTGACCAGGATCCAGGAGGGCACCCGCCCCGACCCGGGCCATTGGATGGTCCAGCTCGGCTGAGCGTCTTGAATGACTCATTCCTGGCGTCCGACGCCAGGAATGAGTCATTCACTGCATCCGGGGCCGCTTCCGTCCCCGCGCGGCGGCTTCTTCCGCGACAACTGGAACGTCTTCGACCTGCTGGTGGTCGGCATCGCGGTGATCCCGGCGACCGGCCCGTTCGCCGTGCTGCGGTCGCTGCGCGTGCTCCGCGTCCTGCGGCTGATCTCCGTCGTGGCCGGGGTGATGGCGACCAAGCTGTTCGGCACCATCGACCCCGGTGACTTCGGCGACCTCGGCACGTCGCTGTTCACCCTGTTCCAGGTGATGACCGGCGAGGCGTGGCCGGACATCGCGAAGACCATCATGGAACAGGCGCCGCTGGCGTGGATCTTCTTCGTCGTCTACATCCTGGTGTCCAGTTTCGCGGTGCTGAACCTCTTCATCGCCGTCGTGGTCAGCGGCATGGAGGACGAGCTGCGTCAGGACATCCGCGAGGAAGAGGCGAAGCAGGCCGAAGCGCAGGCGGCCGCGAACCAGGAAATCCTCGACGAGCTTCGCGCCCTGCGCGCGGAGCTGGCCGAACTGCGGCAGGAGAAAGCGGCCTAATCGTCCGCGATCAGGGCTTCGAGCGCCGGGATCGCCGCCGTCAGGGCTTCGCGGTGCTCGGGCGAGAGCCGGTCGAGACGGCGGTTGAGCTCCTGGACCCGCGTCGACCGGACGCCGGAGACGAGCCGCTCGCCCTCCTCGGTCGCCTTCGCCAGCCACGCCCGGCGGTCGACCGGGTCGGACTCGCGGCTGACGTACCCCGCCTCGACCAGGGACGCGATGATCCGCGACATCGTCGCCGCGGCCACGCCCTCCTTGGCCGCGAGGTCACCGAGCCGGAGCTGGCCCGCGTGCACCAGCGTGGCCAGCGCCGAGATGGCACCGTGGCCCGGCCCGGGTACGCCGGCCTGGCGCAGGGACCGCGACAGCCTGCCGACGGCGAGGTACAACCTGCCCGAGGTGTCCTGAACCGATGTGGTCACGGCTGGCTCCTTCTGCGCTGCCCGGCCGCGGATGCGCCGGAAAGTGCCGTCCACCTTACGGGTTCGAGGTCACGCTCCGCGTTAAGCCGCCGTGGTTCACCGTGGTGGACTCGACGCCTGCGCCCAGAAGCGTTGCGGCACCCGCCCGGCCCCTCGGGCCAGGTGACCGGCGACAACCGCGGAACGCATCGCCGACGCCATCCGCTCGGGATCCGCCGCCCGGGTGACGGCGGTGGACAGCAGGACGGCGTCGCAGCCGAGCTCCATCGCCAGCGTCGCATCGGACGCCGTGCCGATTCCGGCGTCCAGGATCACCGGAACACCCGCCCGCGAAACGATCAGCTCGATGTTGTGCGGATTCCGGATGCCGAGACCGGTGCCGATCGGCGCGCCCAGCGGCATCACCGCCGCGCAGCCGGCCTCCTCCAGGCGCAGCGCGAGCACCGGGTCGTCGTTCGTGTAGGCGAACACGGTGAACCCGTCGGCGGCCAGCCGTTCGGCGGCGTCGAGGGTCTCGATCGGGTCCGGGAGCAGCGTCCGGTCGTCGGCGTGCACCTCGAGCTTGATCAGGTCGGTTTCCAGCGCCTCGCGGGCGAGCTGCGCGGTGAGCACGGCTTCGGCCGCCGTCCGGCAGCCCGCGGTGTTCGGCAGCAGCTCGATGCCGAGCCTCTTCAGGAGTTCGAGGACACCCGAGCCGCCTTCGGCGTCGGCGCGGCGCATGGCGACCGTGGTCAGCTCGGTGCCGGACGCGACCAGCGCGCGTTCCAGCACGGCGAGGTTGGCCGCGCCGCCGGTGCCGATGATCAGCCGGGACGTCAGCTTGGTCGTGCCGATGACCAGTGGTTCTTCGTCCATTTCAGCCTCCCTGGACCGCGGTGAGCACGTCGAGGACCGCCCCCTTGGGCACGGCGGTGGTGGCCCAGTCGGCGCGGCGGACGACGACCCCGTCGACCGCGACGGCGATGCCGGGCCGCTGCCCGCCGGCCGCGTCGAGGACGTCGGCGACGGTGGCGCCGTCCGGGAACGCCGTCCACTCGCCGTTGAGCTTGATCTCCATCACACGTGCTCCTTCTGGTGCAGGCGGGTGGGGGACGCGGCTTCGGTGCCTTCCGGCGGCGCGTCCCCCTCGAGCCAAGCGACCACGGCGTCCGCGGTCACCGGGGCCATCAGCAGGCCGTTGCGGTGGTGCCCGGTCGCGGCGAAGACACCGTCGTCCAGGACACCGAGGTACGGCAGCGCGTCCCGGCTGCCGGCCCGCAGGCCGGCGGCGGTCTCGGTCAGCTCGTACTCGGTGATCGCGGGAAAGACGCGTTCGGCGCCTTCGAGCAGCTCGCGCACGCCGCGGGCGGTGACGGCCTGGTCGAACCCGGCCTCGTACTGGGTGGCGCCGAGGACGAGCTCCGAGTCGCCACGCGGGACGAGGTAGATCGGGCGGCCTTCGACGACGGCCCGGACGGTGTGCGCAGGCGGCGGCAGGCAGCCGCGGCGGGGTTTGAGCCGCAGGATTTCGCCCTTGAGCGGGCGCACGGCGTCGGCGAGCCGGGGGTGCAGCTGCCCGGTCCAGGCGCCCGCGGCGAGTACGACGGCTTCGGCGTCCGGGAGTTCTTCGACGCGCTCGTGCCGGAACCGGACGTGGTGGTGCACACAGGCGGCGTACAGCGCTTGCAGGAGTTTCCGGTTGTCCACGGCCAGGTCGCCGGGGACGTGGAGTCCACTTCGGACGGACCCGAGGCCGGGTTCGAGGCGCTTGGCCTCCCGGCCGGTGAGCCGCTCGGCCGCGCGGCCGAGGTCGCCGAGGTGGCGGGCGAGGATGTCGAGGTGCCCGGCGTCGGCACTGTCGAAGGCGACGACGAGCGTGCCGTGCCCGGCCAGACCGGGGTCAAAGCCCTCTTTCCGCAGGTCACGAGCGAAATCCGGCCAGCGTCTCAGCGACTCTTCGCCGAGGCGGAGGACGTCCTCCTCGCCCGGCCAGGCCTCGGTGACCGGGGCGAGCATGCCGCCGGCCAGCCAGGACGCGCCGCCGCGCGCGGGTTCGGGGTCGTACAGGGTGACTTCCCGACCGGTGCGCGCGGCACGCCACGCGGCGGACAGGCCGATCACGCCGCCGCCCACCACTGCCAGGTTCGTCATGGAATCACGCTCCCTGCGCCGGCATGACCCGGATCAGGTTCCACGGTCGGAGCGGCAGCTCCCTCTCAGCCCGTGCCTCGGGCTCCCGTGCGGACACCCTCACCCTAACGCGCGATGTACGGTCGCCGCTATGCCCGCCCTCTCCGGTGACAAGATCCGCGCCCGCCTCGACGCGGCGCGCCTGTACCTCTGCACGGACGCCCGCACTTCCCGCGGCGACCTGGCTGCCTTCGCCGACGCGGCCCTCGCGGGCGGCGTCGACATCATCCAGCTGCGCGACAAGACCGGCGCACTGGAGGCGGCCGGCGAGATCGCCGCGCTGGAGGTGCTGGCGGAGGCGTGCGCCCGGCACGGAGCGCTGCTGTCGGTGAACGACCGCGCCGACGTGGCGCTGGCGGTCGGCGCCGACGTGCTGCACCTGGGCCAGGACGACATCCCGGTGCCGCTGGCCCGCCGCGTCCTGGGTGACGACGTGGTGATCGGCCGGTCGACGCACTCGCTCGACCAGGCCCTCGCGGCGGCCGCGGAGCCCGGCGTGGACTACTTCTGCACGGGCCCCTGCTGGCCGACGCCGACCAAGCCGGGCCGGCCGGCACCGGGCCTGGACCTGGTCCGCGACACGGCGGCCTGGGCGCCGGAGCGGCCGTGGTTCGCCATCGGCGGCATCGACGGCGACCGGCTGCCTTCGGTGCTCGAGGCGGGCGCGTCGCGGATCGTGGTGGTCCGGGCGATCACCGAGGCCGAGGACCCCGAGGCCGCGGCCCGCGCACTGCGGGCCGCGCTGCCCTGAGTCACGGGGTCGGCGTCGTCGCCGCGCCCTTGCTGGTCGGCGGGGTCGCCGTGGTGGCCGGAGCCGAGGTCGACGGCTGCTCGGTCGCCGTGCTCGGGGTGGTCGTCGGGGTCTGGGACGACGTCGTCGGCGGGGTCGAGGTGTCCGTCGGGGTCGTGGTCGTCTCCGTCGGGGACACCTGCGTGTCGTCCGTGCTGGGCGCCGGGGTCGTCACCGGGGTCTTGTCCTGGTGGCCGGAGCCGCCGCCGAACAGCTTGCCGACGCTCGCTCCCGTGCCGCCCGCGACCTTGCCGCCCGTCGCCGCATCCACGCCGATCATCGACAGGATCGCCACCGCGAACGCCGCCACGCTCGTGCCGATGATCAACGGCCAGCGCAGCTTCCGCAGCCGCGCGGACAGCCGCGACGGCTCTTCCTCCGGCGGTTTCAGCTGGACCGTCGGCTGGTCGGTGAGGTCGGCCGCCGCCGGCCCGCGCCGCCGGATCCCCGACGTCGCCAGCTGGCGCGCCTTGAGCGCCGCCTCGCGGGTGCGCTGCAGCGAGCGCAGGTACAGCTCGCTGCCGACCGTCGACACCACACTCGCCACGCCGGCGCCCACCACCGTGCCCGCCACGCCCAGTGTCGAGCCGAGCAGCGCCGCGGTCACCGCCGCCAGCGCCGCCGCCAGCACCTGCGCGATCCGCAGGCCCGGCTTCTCTTCCTTCTCCTCCGAAGCCGCTACTTTCTCCTCGCTCATGATCCCGATCTAGGTAGTCAGTGTTCTCCCCTGTCCAACGTCTAAGGCGCGTGAGGCACTCCCCTCGTTGCCACGGCGTGAGGAGGACCACTCTGTCTGTCCATAATAGACACTCCGTTTCGAACGTTTTCTTGACATACTCGGCACATGGAACTGGTGACGATCTCTGACGTCGAGGCCGCCGCGAAGCGTGTCGAAGATGTCGCCGTGCGCACGCCCCTGTTGCTCCAGACCTGGGATCCCCGCGGAACCCTGTGGCTCAAACCCGAAAACCTGCAACCGGTCGGGGCGTTCAAGGTGCGCGGCGCGTTCAACGCCATCGCCACCCTCGACGACGCGGCCCGCGCCCGCGGCGTCATCGCCTACTCGAGCGGCAACCACGCGCAGGCCGTCGCGTACGCCGCGCAGCGGTACGGCGTGCCCGCGGTGATCGTCGTGCCGGACGTCGCGCCGCGGATCAAGGTCGAGGCCACCCGCTCGTACGGCGCCGAGGTCATCGAGGTACCCATCGGCGAACACGAGGGCAAAGCGCGTGAACTGGCCGTCGAACGCGGGCTGACCCTCGTCCCGCCGTTCGACCACGCGGCCATCATCGCCGGGCAGGGCACCGCCGGCCTGGAGATCGCCGAGGACCTGCCGGACGTCGAGGTGGTGCTCGTGCCGATCAGCGGTGGCGGGCTGGCGGCCGGGGTCGGCACGGCGATCAAGGCCCGCTGCCCGCGGGCGCGCGTGATCGGCGTCGAGCCCGCGCTGGCCGCGGACGTCGCCGACAGCCTCCGGCGGGACGAGCTGGTCCGGTGGCCGCAGGCCGACCGCGCCCGCACGATCGCCGACGGCCTCCGCTCGCAACCGTCGGAACTGACGTTCGCCCATTTGCGCGAGGTCGTGGACGGGATGGTGACGGTGTCCGAGGACGAGATCCGCGAGGCGGTCCGCGTCCTCGCCCGCAAGGCCCGGCTGGTCGCCGAGCCCAGCGGCGCGGTCACGACGGCGGCGTACCTCTTCCACGGCGACGAGCTCCCGGCCGGCAAGACGGTCGCGCTCGTCTCGGGCGGCAACGCCGACCCGGCGATGTTCGCCGAAATCCTGGCGGGCTGAACCCCGATGCAGTGAATGACTCATTCCTGGCGTCCGACGCCAGGAATGAGTCATTCACTGCGGTCGGCCGGGGCTAGGAGCCGGCGACGGGGGCCCGGCCGCCGCGGATGTGCGTCGGCGGGCCCTCCACGCCGCAGTGGTAGCACTCGCCCAGGTGGGGGCACTCGTCGTCCGGCTCGACCTCCGAAGACGACGAAGACGAAGCCGGCGGCGCGAGGACGCCGTTGTGGATGCCCAGCGCGATCAGCCCGCCCGCGATCGCCAGGGCCGCGCAGATGACCAGCGCCGTCCGCCAGCCCGCCGTCAGCGCGACCGGGTCCGCGTACGCCTCGCCGGTCAGCCCGGCCGCCGCCGGCAGCACCGCCACCGCCAGCAGGCCGCCGGAGCGGGCGATGGCGTTGTTGACGCCCGACGCCACCCCGGCGTAGCGGTCCGGGGCCGCGGCGAGCACCGTCGCGGTCACCGGGGCGACCACCGTCGCCAGGCCGAGCCCGAACACGACCACCGCGGGGAGCACCGCGCCGAGGTAGGACGCGCCGGGCGCGATGCGCAGCATCAGCAGCATCCCGACGCCGACGATGATCGGGCCGACCACCAGCTGCGTGCGCGGGCCGATGCGCTGCGCGAGCGCGCCGGACCGGCCCGAGAGCAGCAGCATGATCACCGTCAGCGGCAGCCCGGCCAGCCCGGACGCGGTCGGCGAGTAGCCGAGCGAGACCTGCAGCTGCATGACCAGCAGCATCATCACGCCGCCGAGCGCGGCGTAGACGACGAACGTCAACGCGTTCGAGAGGGTGAACGTGCGGTCGCCGAACAGCGACGGCGGCACGAGCGGCTCGTGCGAGCGGTGCTGGACGACGACGAACGCGGCCAGCCCCGCGATCCCCAGCAGGCCCGCACCCAGCACGAGCGGGTCGCCGATGCCGCGGGCGGGCGCCTCCACCAGCGCGCCGGTGATCCCGGCGAGGCCGAGGGCGCCGAGGGCGGCGGCGCCGAAGTCCGGGTGGCCGGTGGCGTCCGGGTCACGGGATTCGGGGACGAACCTCCGCGCCATCAGCACCACCGCGACCGCGATCGGCACGTTGATGAGGAACGCCAGCCGCCACGACCAGACCTGCACGAGGAAGCCGCCGAGCAGCGGCCCGGCGGCGGCCGCGATGCCGCCGAGGCCGGACCAGGCGCCGATCGCGCGGGCGCGGGCGTCGTGCGCGAAGGAGGCCTGCAGGATCGCGAGCGAACCGGGCGTCAGGAGGGCGCCGCCGATGCCCTGCAGGATCCGCGTCGCGACGAGCATCTCGGTGGACGTCGCCGCGGCGCACAGCCCGGACGCGACGCCGAACCAGACCACGCCGACGAGGTACATCCGGCGCCTGCCGTACCGGTCGCCGAGGGAACCGGCGACGAGGATGAGCGCGGCGAGGGCCAGCATGTAGCCGTCGAGGATCCACTGGAGCCCCGCGACGGACGCGTCGAGTTCGGCGCCGATGCGGGGCAGGGCGACGTTGACGATCGTGCCGTCGAGCATCGCCATGCCCGAGCCGAGGATCGTGGTGGCCAGCAGGCCGCGGGCGGCACCGGTGCCCCAGCGGATCCCGGTGTCTTCGGTGGCAGTCACCCGGTCACTTCACCGCGACCGCAGCACCCCGTCAACCCGGCTGGTCGTGAGTGGCAAGGAGGGTTCTAACCCGCCTTACCACTCACGAGGGTTTAGGGCAGCAGGGTCGTCACGAACTTGTAGCGGTCGCCGCGGTAGACCGAGCGGGCGAACTCGACCGGCTTGCCGTCCGTGGCGAACGAGTGCCGGGTCAGCATCAGCACCGGCATGCCGACGTCCGCTCCGAGCATCTCCGCTTCCTGCGGACCCGCCAGTGACGTCTCGATCGTTTCTTCCGCGCGTTCGAGTTCGACGCCGTAGTGCTCGCGTAGAACGGCGTACAACGAACCGCCGGCCGAGACGTGCTTGCGCAGCCCGCGGAAGCGGCCGAGCGGCAGGTGCGTGGTCTCGAGCGCCATCGGCTGCGAGTCCGCCAGCCGAAGTCGTCGAAGGCGGAGGATTTTCGCGCCGGTCCGGATGCCGAGCAGCTTCGCGAGGTCGCCCTCGACCGGCATTTCCTCGACTTCCAACAATTTCGACGACGGCTTCAGGCCCTGCTTGCGCATGTCCTCGGTGTAGGAGGACAGCTGGAGCCGCTGGGCGAGCTTCGGTTCGGCCGCGAAGGTGCCTTTGCCCTGCACGCGGTGCAGGCGCCCCTCGGCGGTCAGGTCGGCCAGGGCCTGGCGCACGGTGGTGCGGGAGACCGTGAACTCCCCGGCGAGCGCGCGTTCGGTCGGGATCGGCGACCCGGGCGGCAGCACGTCCAGGAGGTCGAGGAGGTGCTGTTTCAGCGCCCAGTACTTGGGCTCGCGCTGCCCGCGCATCCCGGCGACGGCGCCCGCCTCGCCCGTGGTGGTGGTCTCCAACATGCCCGGCTCCCTATGTCTTCCCTCATCGCACGCCACGTCCCCGTAAGAAACGTACCCTTTTCCCCAAACGCGCCGCCCCTATAACATTGGTCTAGACCTGACCGACGCCGCCTGAGTCCGGTACATAATGCCGGAGGTGGAGAGGAAAATGATGACCGAAGAACGGCCCGGCGCGCACATGGCCGCGGAGATCGCCCAGCAGCCGGAGGTCCTGGCCGGACTGGTGGCGCGTCAGGCGGAAATCGCCGAAGTGGCGGAAAAGATCTCACAACACCCTCCGCGGTTCGCGTTGCTCGCCGCGCGTGGATCGAGCGACCACGCAGCGTTGTACGCGAAGTACCTGATCGAGGTACTCCTCGGCCTTCCGGCCGGCCTGGTTTCCCCGTCCACGGCGACCCTGTACGGCGCCCGGCCCGATCTGCGGGACGTGCTGTTCGTCACGGTCAGCCAGAGCGGCGGCTCGCCTGACCTGATCGAGGTCACCGAAACGGCGCGGCGCCAGGGCGCGCTGACGGTTTCGGTCACCAACACGCCGGACTCGCCGCTGCGGGCGGCGTCGGAGCTCGGCGTCGACATCGGCGCGGGCGTCGAGAAGGCCGTCGCGGCCACCAAGACGTACTCCGCGACGCTGATGGCGCTGTACCTGCTGATCGACGCGGTGCGCGGCGGCAAGGCGGCCGACGCCGAGAAGATCGGCGAGCTGGCGCAGCAGACCCTCGACGGCGCCGCCGAGGGCGTGCAGCGCGCGGTCGACCGGTACCGCTTCGTGGACCGCGTCCTCACCACCGGCCGCGGCTACTCCTACGCCAGCGCGCTCGAGGGGTCGCTCAAGCTCGCCGAGACCAGCTACCTCGCCGCCCGCGCGTACAGCGGCGCGGACCTGCTGCACGGCCCGGTCGCGGCGGTGGACGGCGAGACCGCGGTGCTCGCGGTGACCAGCGCCGGGCACGGCGGCCGCGCGATGCACGAGGTCCTCGAGGCCGTCGGCAAGCGCGGCGCGGACGTCCTCGCGGTCGGTTCGGCCGCCGCCGAGGTGCCCGCGGCGCTGCGCATCGACGTCGCCCCGACGGTCGAAGAGCTGGCGCCGATCCTGGAGATCCTGCCGATCCAGCGGATCGCGCTCGGCCTGTCGCTGGCCCGCGGCGGCGACCCGGACAGCCCGCGTGGCCTGCTGAAGGTGACCAAGACGAGGTGAGCTTCGCGATCGGCGTCGACGCCGGCGGGACGTCGACCAGGGCCGCGCTGGTCGACGCCGCGGGCGCGGTGCTGGGCACCGGGCGTGGCGAGGGAGCCAACCCGAACGCGCACGCGCCCGAGGTCGCCGCGGGCCGGATCGCCGGCGCGATCACCGCGGCGCTCGGCGCGCACGACCCCGGCGCCGTCCGCGCGTGCGTCGTCGGCATGGCCGGGGTCAGCAAGCTGAGTGACCCGGGCGTGGCGGCGGTCTTCGAGGCGGCCTGGACGCGAATCGGTCTCACGTGTGCCGTCCGGACGGTCGCCGACGCCGAAGTCGCGTACGCGTCGGCGACGCCGGCCCCGGACGGGACGGTCGTCGTCGCCGGCACCGGCTCGATCGTGGGCCGGATCCGGAACCGGCGGCTCTCCGGCACGACCGGTGGCTACGGCTGGCTGCTCGGCGACGAGGGGTCGGCGTTCTGGCTCGGCCGCGAGGCCGTCCGCTCCACTTTGGAGGCACTGGGGCGCGGGCGGCCGCTCGACGGGCTCCCGTCGGCGGTGCTCGCCGCCGCGCTCGGACCGTCCGCAGTGGACGTCCGCGACGACGGCGGGCGGCTGGCCGCGTCCCGGGCGTTGATCACGGCGGCGAACGCGGAGGCCCCGGTCCGGCTCGCCCGGTTCGCCCCGCTGGTGAGCGCGGCGCACGACGCGGGTGAGCCGGCGGCCCGGGAGATCGTCGCCCGCGCAGCCGGGCACCTGGCCGAGAACGCCCTCGCGGCGCGCGAGCCCGGCGAGTCGACTCCGGTCGTGCTCGTCGGCTCCGTGCTCACCGGAGCGAGCCCGGTCGGCGAGCTCGTGCGCCGCCGTCTGGCCGGTCTCGAGGTGCTGACCAGCTCCGATGGGGTGCTGGGGGCCGCGTGGCTGGCGGCCGTGGACGCCTTCGGCGAGGGGACGCCGCGACCCCGGGCGCAAGGATATTGAGCAAAACTCGGCGCAAAGCCGCGAAAACGTCGACTGAACCCGGGTAGTCCGGGTAACGTAGGGAGTGGCCCCCGGACCCTCCCCCCTCGCCGGGGGCCGCCTTATGCCCCGGGTACGTCGTCCGAGCGGGTTTCCGGCGCCAGGCGCAGGCCGGGGTGTTCCGGCGGCAACGCCCGGTAGAGCACCCAGCCACTGGCAGCGACGGTCAGCGCGACGAGCGGCCACGACAGCACCGTGCGGGCCACGCCGAGGGCGATCACCTGGCCGGCCCACCACAGCAGGCCGTAGACGACCACGCGCAGCGTGTACTGGAGCACCCACACCCAGCTGGCCCGGGAGTAGGCCTTGAGCAGCACGGCGTCGCGCCGCCAGCGCGTCTTCTGGCCCAGCAGCAGGCCGACGACGACGCCGAGCAGCGGCCAGCGCACCACGATGCTGGCCGCCCACAGCAGCGCACTGGCCACATTGGACATCAGCTGCAGCAGGAAGAAGTCCTGGGCGCGGCCGGTGTGCAGGGCGATCAGCGCGGCCGCGACGACGGCGGCCAGGCTGACGACGAGCGCGCGGACCTTGCCACCCCCGGCGATCCGGACGATCCCGACCACGACGGCGACCGCGACGGCGGCACCGGCACCCCAGGCCACGGACTGACCGGCGGCCAGCCA
The DNA here is from genome assembly GCF_042652605.1 of Amycolatopsis plumensis. NCBI lineage: Bacteria > Bacillati > Actinomycetota > Actinomycetes > Pseudonocardiales > Pseudonocardiaceae > Amycolatopsis > Amycolatopsis plumensis. The sequence goes on from NZ_JBHSJY010000001.1 coordinate 2,184,635, forward strand.
GCCGACGACGAAGCCGACGGGCGGGATGCTGGCGTCGAGGGCGCCCCGGCGGCCACCGAGGATCTGCGCGAGCGATTCACGGGGTTCTCCGGACACGTGTCCAGCCTGCCGGATCGGGTCCGGGACGCCCCGGTCAGGGAGATTTTCGCCACACCGGGTGCCGGATTTGCCTCCGAGTGTGCGGTTTCACGGCATGCCGGAGGTGAAGACCACGTAATAGAGAGGCGCAGAAGGCCGACAAGATAAGACACTGTTACCGCAGGCTGAACGCCCGGGGGTGGAGCGGGTTTGCGGCCGATGGTTAGTTGAGGTGTACAACTACATGTCGGGGTGTGTCGGTCGCAGGATGGGAAGGGGACCCAACGTGTACGGATTCGACAGCTACGTAGCCCTCGGTGACAGCTTCACCGAGGGGCTCAACGACGGCCTGCCGGACGGTTCCTTCCGGGGGTGGGCCGACCGGCTCGCGGAGGTGCTGGCCGCCGGCCGCAGCGACTTCCGCTACGCCAACCTGGCGCTGCGGGGCAAGATGCTCGACGAGATCCTGGACGAGCAGCTGCCGATCGCGTTGGAGCTGAAGCCCGATTTGGTGACGCTGTGTGCCGGCGGCAACGACATCATCGTGCCGGGCGCGGACGTCGACGCGGTCACCGAGCGCCTGGAGGAGGGCGTCGCGAAGCTGCGCGAGGCGGGTATCCCGGTGCTGATGTTCAACGGCCCGGACACGAAGGTCCTGTCGGTGATGTCGGTGCTGCGCGGCAAGGTGGCGATCTACAACACGAACCTGTGGGCGATCGCGGAGCGCCACGGAGCCCGCATGGTCGACCTGTGGACGATGGCGCCCCTGCACGACCGCCGAGCCTGGAGCGACGACCGGCTGCACTTCTCCCCGGACGCCCACCGGCGCATCGCACTGAAGGCGGCGGAGGTGCTGGGGATCCCGGTGGAGGCGGACTGGCGCGAGCCGTTGCCCCTGGAGGACACGCCGAACCGCTGGATCGACTCGCGGCGCTCGGACCTGACGTGGACGAAGGTGCACCTGCTGCCGTGGATCCGGCGGCAGCTGCGAGGCGAGTCGATGGGCGACGGGCTGTCGCCGAAGCGGCCGCAGCTGGCGCCGCTGCTGCCGTTGGAGGTGCTCGAGGGGCCGGAGGCTGCGCCGCACCAGCAGGCGAGCTGAAGTCTTCGGGAGGGGCCGGCAGCGCGACCGAAGGGCGGCGGCAGCGTCCTGAATGACCCATTCCTGACTTCCGACGCAGTGAATGAGTCATTCACGGCAGGACCGGCCCACCACGACACTCGCCCGGGACGGGTTTCCCGGCTGGGCCGCGCTCCGGCAGGTTCCGCAGAGCTGCAGTGAGCCCCTTGCCAGGGAGCTCACCGGCGTGAACGGAACGCCGGCACCCCACCCAGACCTCCCCGCCACCCCGATCCGAAGCCAGAACACGGCCGGTGGTGCCGGGTCAAGGCACGCTTTCCCGCCTTGACCCGGTACCACCGGCCGTAGTCACAATCCGGCTTCGGGGTGGTGGGCACCGAGCTGCCCGCGCGGAGGCGGGCCTCGGATCAGCTGCACCTCCGAAGGTGCAACTGGTGACGCGGTGCGGGTTTCCCGCGGCGCCCGATGGCTTGATCGGTGTGGCAGTGGTCGGCCGGGGGAACGTGTGCCGCCGAGGCGGGATGGAGGCCTGCGGGCGGCGGCCGGTGCGCCCATCACACCTTCCGGCTTCCGGCTTCCGGCTCGCGGCTCGCGGCTCGCGGCTCGCGGCTCGCGGCTCGCGGCTCGCGGCTCGCGGCTCCCGGCTCCCGGCTCCCGGCTCCCGGCTCCCGGCTCCCGGCTCCCGGCTCCCGGCTCCCGGCTCCCGGCTCCCGGCTCCCGGCTCCCGGCTCCCGGCTCCCGGCTCCCGAATGATCCTCTTCCCCCCTGGACCTGGCCGCCGAACACCCCCGGACCTGGCCCACCCTCCCAGGGGGAGCCACCCGCTTCCAGCGTACCGCCCACCTCCGACAGAACGTGCCCAACCGAACACGATCTCCCGAGTTGTCCACATGTCGACTTACCTGGGGACAACTTGTGGAACACCACCCGGATTCAGGTCGCCAACCCGCGGCACCCGGCTTACAGTCCCCTTATGCGTCGGCGCTGGATCCTCGTGGTCCCGGTTGCGGTGCTGGTCACAGCGCTGCTCGCGGGTATCGCCACCTGGACTCGGTCCGGGAGCATGGAGCGGGACCTGACCGCGCGGGCGCAGGCCGCGCTCTTCCAGGCCGGCCTGCCCACCGGGGATGTCCGGTTCGACGGACGGGACGCCACCCTCAGCGGGTTCCCGCCCGCGCAAGCGCTCCAAGCCCTCGAAATCGTGCAGCACGTCGAGGGCGTCCGGGCCGCGAAGGTCAACGGTGACGTCATCCCCGTGGCTCCGAGCAGCACCACCGCGACCACGGCACCGACGACGACCACCACCACGAGCCCGCCCCCGACCACCAGCACCACCGCTCCGCCGCCCACCGACAAGGCCGGCGTGCAGGCCGAGATCGACCGGATGCTCACCGAGACACCCATCGCCTTCGAGCCCGACACGGCCAAGCTCACGCCCGACGGCGAACAGGCCGCGCGCAGCATCGCGGTCGCCCTCGCCAAGGCGCCCGCCGGGTTCCGATACCGCGTCACCGGGCACGTCGCGCGGGGGCCCGGCGGGGAGAGCGCCGCCCTCAAACTCTCGCGGGACCGCGCCCGGGCCGTCGCGCGGATCCTGACCGCCAACGGGCTGACGGCCAACCGCGTGACCTACCGGGGGCTGGGCGACACCCGGCCCGCCACCGGTGGCGAAGAAGACCGGCGTGTCGAGATCACGGTCGTTTGAGGGGTGATGAGCTGATGTTCTGGCTGTTCGGGCAGATCTGGCTGTGGCTGATCGTCGCCTTCGCCCTGGGTGCGCTCACCTCGTGGCTCGTGGCGCGCGCCGTCCAGCGCCCCCAGCCCGAGACCGCGCCCGAAGCGCTCGAAGAACCCGAGGAGGAACCGCGGTACGAGCCGCCGCCCCCGCTGTCGACCGAGCAGACGCAGTTCATCCCCGCCGCCTGGGCGCAGCACGCGGCCGATCGGCGGCCCGAGGTGCACGACGACGAAGAAGAACCGGATCCCGTCGGGCACCGCGAAGGGCACCTGCCGCTGCCGCCGCAGCGCGGGGCGGAGGCCGAGCAGTGGCCGACCGAAGACGAGCCCGCCTGGCCGCAGGCCGAAGAGGCCCCGCAGTGGCCGCAGCAGCCTGGGCGCGGTGGCTGACACCCATCCTGGTAAGTTCGGCTACGCACTGTGAGCGAGGGCTGAGGAGGGGTGTGTGGCGCTCCCCCATTGGACGTCGCAGCAGGTCCTGCCGCCGGGCCGGCACGCGGGGGATCTCGCCGACGTCTACGAACGCCTGGTGTTCGACGCCCCGCACCAGAACGACCGCGAGATCCTGTTCAGCGCGCTCAACAGCTACCTCGGCGTCGCCCGGCGGATCATCCCGTCCGGCCGCGCCTGGATCGGCGGCGAGCTCATCACCCGGACCGTCCACCCGCCGCGCAGCCTCGACGTCGTCCTCATCCCGGACGAGTGGGGCGCGCTCAAGCGGCTCGACGACGCCGGCCGGTCGGCGCTCTACGGCCTGCTCACGCTGCGCGGCGTGATCGTCGGGCAGCCGGCGATGTACCTCGACCAGGTGCAGCCGGTCGGCGGCATGCTGGACGGCTTCCTCTGCCGTCCCGGCGACGAAGACGTGTGGGCCGAGGTCTGGGCCGAAGGCGGCAGGGGCTACCCGGAGATGATCTGGTGAGGAACGAGTTCCGGCGCATCGCCGACGAGATCCCCGGCGGCACGTGGCTCGACGACCTGGCCCGCGCCTCGGCGATGGCGGCCAACGCCAAGTTCGAGCGGACGTCCCGCTCGCCGCTGCTGCACGTCTCGGTGATCGGCGAGCAGACCATCGACGCCTACACGTTCTCCGACATCAGCCGCGCCCTGCAGGACGCGACGGCGAAGATCGGGCACATCATCCGGAACCCCTCCGGCGAGGTCACCCAGGTCCAACAGACCGACCGGGACAAGGCGCCGCTGATCCAGCGCGGCCAGGCGGGCAACGCGATCTTCTTCGGCTTCCCGGAGCCGCTGGCCGACGACGCCCTGATCGTCGACGGCATCGAGACGCTGTCCGAGCGCGCGGTCAAGGAGCTGTGCGACTTTCTGCCGGCGAACGGCTCGGACGACGGCGCGCTCGACGCCGTGCTGCTCCAGCGCGACACGGTCCGCAACGCCGTCAGCGACATCGTCAACGCGGTCGCGAAGAACGCCGGCATCGGGATGGCGCTGACCCCGACCGCGGGCGAGCAGGTCACCCGCAGCATGACCACCGAGCAGGCCCGGATCCTGCAGGGCAGCCTCCGCGAGTCCCGCGAGGAGGTCGGCTACGAGACGGTGCGCGGGCGGCTCGACGGCGTCCGCACCCGGCGCCGGATCTTCTACCTCGACCGCGAGTCGGGCGGCACGATCCAGGGCGCGGTGGCGCCGGACCTGCTCGACCAGATCAAGGAGAACCTCGACCGCCCGGTGACCGCCCGGTTGCGCGTCGTGCGCACGACGACGATCGACGGCCGTCGCGGACGGCCCGTCTTCGAACTCCTCGAAATCACCCCCGAAGTAAGCCTTTTCGACTGAAAAGTCCGTTGTGCGACTTTCGTCGTGAACAGTGGTACCGACGGTCGTCGTGGGCCGAACGGCCACGAAAACAGTGGGAACTCCGATATTCTTCGCATTGATCATCGGGCCACGTCATGCCCGCCATGTCAGGAAATATCGATACCCGCACGTAAATGGTGGGACAATGACTTTTTCCGGAATGTAACAATTTCGCCCGGGGCCACACTTATGGGTTAACGTCGTCGCACTCCCACCCGAAGGGGTTCGCATGATGACCGACCCGCAGTACCCGCCGGCCACCGCGCGCCACGGCAGACCCGCGCCGCCGGTGACGGCCACGGAGCGTCGTCAAGCCAATGCGAAGCCCGCGCGGAACATCCTGGCCGTCGTCGGCCTGCTGCTCGGCGTGGCCGCGCTGGTCGTCACCTTCGTGCCGGACATCGAGTGGGTCGCGTGGCCGCTGGGCGGGATCGGGCTGATCCTGGCCGTCACCGGGCTGGTCCAGGTCAAGAAGGGCACCGTGGGCGATCGCGGGGTGGCCGTCACCGCCACCGTCGTCACCGCCGCCGCGCTGCTCACCACGGGCGGGATGCTGCTGTACTCGACCTTCCTCGGCGGCGGCGAGTCCGGGCTCCACCTGCCCGCGGTGGCCACCGACAAGCACGCCGTGACGTTCCAGGTGACCTCGGCGGGCGGCGCGACCGTGCGCTACGGCAGCCTCAACGACCAGCGCACCGAAAACGCGCCAGCCAGCACCGACGCGTGGCAGGGGCAGGCGTCCTACAACAATGGCTCCTACCTGTTGACGCTCACCGCGGACACCCGCAATGCGACGGTCAGCAACGAAATCCGCTGCGCCATTCTGGTCGACGGCAAGAAGGTCGCGGAAAACAGCGGGACGACGATCGCGCTCTGCACCGCGAACGTCGGCTGAGCGGGGATGCGCCTGGCGACCGGCCGGCCTACCCCCACGTCGGCCGGCCGGGCCGCCACGAGCCGCTCCTGGCGGCTCCGGGCCCTGCGGGGGGATTTCCCGCGCGGGACCTGGCACCGGCGTCTCCGCCTGCCCCTCCCCTAGGGCTCAGCCGGCACCGCCGAACCTACGCGGACACCGCCCGCGCCCACTAAGAATCCACTAAGGATTCAGCACGGGGGCGGGGTCGTGACCCATTCGCAACGAAATTCCCGCTGCCCGAAAGGGCCGGAAAGACTTCACTGCAGATCGGCGAGTTCGGAGCGCACCTCACCGACGAGCTTCGGGTGCACGCGCTCGTAAATGCGCACCGACAACGCCAGTTGTTCGCGCGCGCCGTCGATGTCGCCGCGGGCCCGCAGCACCCGGCCCAGCGTCAGCCGCAGCGTCCCTTCCCGCGCGACGAACTCGCGGCTGATCGCCAGGTCGATCGCTTCCCAGACGTACCGCTCGGCGGCCTCGTGGTCCCCGGCCCGCAGGCTGAGCTCGGCCAGCTTGCCCAGGGAGGCGACGACCTGGTCGTCGTCACCGAGTTCGCGGTCGATCCGCAGGCCGGCGCGCTGGTGGGCGATCGCGGCGGGCAGCCGGCCCGCCCGCTTCTCCGCCTGCGCGCAGCTGCTGAGCGCCTGGCCGCGCAGGGTGACGTCGGGGGCGTTCGCGATGGCCTCGGCCAGCCGCTCGATGGCCGCTTCGTGTTCGCCGAGCCGGCTCAGCGCGCGGCCGAGGTGCAGGTCCACCGACGTGCGCAGCCGCTCGTCGCCCGAGGCGGCGGAGAGCTCCGCCGCCCGTTCGGCGTCGGCGAGCCCGAAGCCCGGCAATTCGAAGGTGAGCGCGATCTCGCACCGCGCGAGCCGCAGCCAGCACTGCCCCGCGACGTCGCCCGCGGCTTCGGCGGCGGCGACGCCGAGGTCGGCCATCCGCATCCACTCGTCCAGCAGCGGGCAGGCGACGCGGTAGGTGTGCGCCAGCCGGGCCAGCCGCCAGGCGTCGCCGTGGCGCCCGGCCGCGTACGCGGCGTCGAGGACGGCCAGGAGGTTCGGCCACTCGGCCGCGAACCAGTCGTGCGCCTCGGCGAAGCCGGACAGCGGCGGTATCGCGTCGTCGGCGAGGACGTGGGAGAAGTCGAGCGGGTCGGCGACCCGGCCGAGCCGTCGCCGCGCCCGGTCGGCCACCGCCTGGTAGTAGCGGACCGTCGAGCCGAGCACTTCGTCGCGGTCCTTGTCGCTCAGTTCCTGCTCCGCGAGCTCCCGCAGGTACAGCGAGACGAGGTCGTGCGGCACGAAGACGTCGCGCTCGGTCTCGGCGATGAGGTTGTGCGCGGCCAGCGCGCGCAGCCGCCGCCGGGCCTCGGCCACCGGGATCTGCGCGACCGCGGCCACCACGTGCGGCCCGGCCATCACCCCGGGCACCGCGCCCAGCTGCAGGAACGTCTCGGCGACTTCGCCGGGCAGCCCGCGGAAGGAGACGTCGAACGCCGCGCGGACGCTGTCGTCGGCGCCGTCGACCTGGAGCCCCGCGAGTCGGGTGCGTTCGTTGCCGAGTTCGTCGACGAGCTCCTCCGCCGTTCGCTGGGCACCGGCCGAAAGCCGCGCGCCCGCGATCCGCAGCGCCAGCGGGAGGTAGCCGCAGAGCCGCGCGAGGGCGTGATTGAGGCTCGCCGGGCCGGCGAGCTCCTCGATCAGCGCGACGGCGTCGTCGGGCGCGAGGGTGCCGAGCACGCGCTGCTTGGCCGCGTTCGACACGGCGAGCCCGTCGAGGCGTGAGCGGCTGGTCACCACCGTCATCGTGCGCGCGCTCGGCGGCAGCAGCGGGCGCACCTGCTCGGCGGTGCGGGCGTCGTCGAGCAGGACCAGCATCCGCCGTCCGGCGATCAGCGAGCGGTAGAGCGCGACGCGCTCGTGCAGCAGCTCCGGGACCTTCGCGGTTTCGACGCCGAGGCCGAGCAGGAACTGGGTGAGCAGTTCGGCCGGTTCCAGCGGCGGGTGGTGCGGGTCGAAGCCGCGCAGCGACGCGAACAGCACGCCGTCCGGGAACCGCGAAGCAACGCGGTGCGCCCACCACACGACGAGCGTGCTCTTGCCGACCCCGGCGGTGCCGCTGACCACGGCGATCGTCGTCTGCCCGGCCTCGGCCCGGGTGACCAGGCCGTCGAGCCAGGCCAGCTCTTCGGCGCGCCCGGCCAGGTTCGGCACCGCCGCGGGCAGCTGCGAAATCGCCGAACCGCCGCTTTCCCGGGCAAGGAGCGGCCCCTGGTGGGCACCTTCGCGAGAAAGCGGCGGGAGGTCGTCGTTGAGAACCCGCTCGTGCAGCCAGCGCAGTTCGGCGCCGGGCTCGACGCCGAGGGTCCGCAGCGTCGCGCGGGAGACCGTCCGGTACAGCTCGAGCGCGTCCCCGCGGCGGCCCGCGTGGTAGAGCGCCCGCATCAGCTGCCCGGCGGCCCGCTCGGCCAGCGGATCGGCCCGGACGATCGGGCTGAGCTCGACGATCAGCTCCGCGTGCCGGCCGAGTTCGAGGTCGGCGTCGACGCGGGCGCCGTGCACGGCCTTGCGGAGGTCCTCCAGCTCGGGGGCCCGCAGCGAGTCCGGCACCCCGCCCAGCGCCGGGCCCTGCCAGAGCGCCAGCGCTTCGGCCAGCAGCGCGGCGGCGACCTCCGGGCCGGCCACCGACGCGCGGTCCAGCAGCGTGCGCGCCCGGTGGACGTCGATCCGGTCGGGCTCGACGTCCAGCCGGTAGCCCGGCGGGGTGGTGAGGATGCGCGGGCCGTCGAGGTCGCGCAGGATCCGCCGCAGGTGGGAGACGTTGCCGTGGACGATGGTCCGCGCGGTCGCCGGCGGGTCGTGGCCCCACAGGGCGTCGATGATCTCGTCGAGCCCGACGACCTTGCCGGGCTTGAGCGCCAGCAGCGCGAGCAGGCCGCGAACCCCGGGGCCGCCGATCGGGACAGGGTCGTCGCCGTGGAAGAGCTGAACGGGCCCGAGCAGCTGGAGCCGGGTCTGGGCCATGCTCGCGCCCACCTCCCCGGGTCCACGGTGTCCCCCGGCGTCGCCCCCGCCGGAAAAATCAACCTACCGTGGTGGCCGATCGGCGAATACCGCCCCACCGGGCCGGGACCAGGACTTTTCGCGACGCTGCGGATTCCGCAGCCGGGATCGGCCGGGCCTGCGATTGACGCCGGACATGACAGGACCCCGTACCACCGGTCCCGATCCGGTGGTACGGGGTCACTGGCAAAACCTCGGCCGGGCCGCCAGGGGGCCGGTCCGCCCGTCCGCCACCGAGGGCAACCGGGCAGGTGAGCTCACCCCGAGCGAAGACCCGCCGCCGGCCGTCCACGAAGACGTGTTGCACGGGCCACACACCCGCGCGGTGGCGTCACGGTAACAGGCCGCACCGAGTCAGTCACCGGTGGGTCGGGGTGATGCCGCGCCGCGGCGCCATGAATGACCCATTCCTGACCTCCGACGCCAGGAATGAGTCATTCACTGCGTTGCCGGCGGCGGGGGCTCAGCGCGTGATCGGCGTCGAGTCCCGGCCCGCGATGAAGGCAGGCCGCGGCGCGCCGGCCGCGAACGGCTCCTGCAGGGCGTTCTCCACGCTGTTGAACACCAGGAAGATGTTCGAGCGCGGGTACGGGGTGATGTTGTTCCCCGAGCCGTGCATGATGTTCGAGTCGAACCACAGCGCCGAGCCCGCCTGGCCGGTGAACTGGTCGATGCCGTGCTCGGCCGCCATCTTCGTGATGTCGTCCTCGCTGGGCACGCCGACCCGCTGGTCCTTGAGCGAGCTCTTGTAGTTGTCGTCCGGCGTCTCGCCGGCGCACTGGACGAACGTCCGGTGCGAGCCCGGCATGATCATCAGGCCGCCGTTGAACGGGTGGTTGTCGGTCAGCGCGATGGAGCAGCTGACCGCGCGCGGGGCCGGCATGCCGTCCTCCGCGTGCCAGGTCTCGAAGTCCGAGTGCCAGTAGAACCCGGTGCCCTTGAAACCCGGCATGTAGTTGACCCGGCTCTGGTGGATGTACACCTCGGAGCCGAGCAGCTGGCGCGCCCGGTCCAGCACGCGCGGGTCGCGCACCAGTTCGGCGATCAGGCCCGAAATCTCGTGGACGTCGAAGATCGACCGGACCTCACCGGTCTTCGCCTCGGTGATCACGCGCTCGTCGCGGGCCAGCTCCCGGTCGGAGGACAGCCGCACCAGCTCCTGCCAGTACGTCTGGACCTCCCCGACGGAGAGCAGGTCCTCGACCACCGTGTAACCGCGTGCCTCGTGGTTCGCCAGCGTGGCGGCGTCGATCGGGCCGTCGGCTTCGGTGCCCCACACCGTGGGGTGCACGCGCGGCAGGTGGGCCGGCGTACCGGTGATCCGGGTCGGGTAAGCGTCGTCGACCCGGGTGTCCGTCAGCGTCACGGGCTTCGCCTCCTGTTTCGTCGCCCTTACGATTCCTCGGTGATGAGCGGATACACGCCGTTTTCGTCGTGCACTTCGCGGCCGGTCACCGGCGGGTTGAACACGCACACGCACTTGATCTCGGTCTTCGGCCGGACCTGGTGCTTGTCGTGGTCGTTGAGCAGGTAGAGCGTGCCGGGCTTGAGCTCGTACACCTTACCGGTGGCCAGGTCCTCGATCTCGCCTTCGCCGGAGGTGATGAACACCGCCTCGATGTGGTTGGCGTACCAGAAGTCGTTGACCGTCCCCGCGTACAGCGTGGTCTCGTGCACCGAGAAGCCGACGCCCTCCTTGGCGAGGATGATCCGCTTGCTGCGCCAGTTCTCGGTCTTGATGTCGGCGTCGGTGTCGGTGATCTCGTCGAGCGTGCGGACGAGCACGGGCGATCTCCTTTACTTGGTGAGGACGGCCTTGATGGACTCGTCGATGATCGACAGGCCCTGCGTCAGCTCGTCGTCGGTCAGGGTGAGCGGCGGCAGCAGCTTCATGACTTCGCCGTCGGGGCCCGAGGTTTCCATCAGCAGGCCGCGCGCGAACGCTTCCGCGCAGACGCGGCCGGCGAGGTCCCCGTTGGCGAACTCGAGCCCGCGCGCGAGGCCACGGCCCTTGGCGGTCAGGTTCGCTTCCGGGTAGGCCTCGACGATGCCGGAGAAGGCGGTCGCGATGCGCTCGCCCTTGGCCTTGGTCGACTTCTCGAGCGCGTCGTCGCTCCAGTAGACGTCGATCGCTTCCTTGGCGGTGACGAACGCCGGGCTGATCCCGCGGAAGGTGCCGTTGTGCTCGCCCGGCTCCCAGACGTCGAGCTCCGGCTTGATGAGCGTCAGCGCCATCGGGATGCCGTAGCCGCTGATGGACTTCGACAGGCAGACGATGTCCGGCGTGATCCCGGCGTCCTCGAAGGAGAAGAACGGGCCGGTGCGGCCGCAGCCCATCTGGACGTCGTCGAGGATCAGCAGGATGTTGTGGCGCTTGCAGAGGTCGTCGAGGCCCTTCAGCCACTCCAGGCGCGCGGCGTTGATGCCGCCCTCGCCCTGGACGCCTTCGACGATCACCGCGGCCGGCTCGTTGAGCCCGCTGCCGGAGTCCTCCAGGAGCTTCTCGAAGTAGAGGAAGTCCGGCATCGCGCCGTCGAAGTACTGGTCGTACGGCATCGGGGTGGCGTGCACCAGCGGGACACCCGCGGCGCCGCGCTTCATCGAGTTGCCGGTGACCGACAGCGCGCCCAGCGTCATGCCGTGGAAGGCGTTGGTGAAGTTGATGACCGACTCGCGCCCGGTCACCTTGCGCGCCAGCTTCAGCGCGGCCTCGACGGCGTTCGCGCCGCCCGGGCCGGGGAACACGACCTTGTAGTTCAGGCTGCGCGGGTCGAGGACCTTGTCGCGGAAGGTCTGCAGGAAGTCGCGCTTGGCCACGGTGAACATGTCCAGGGCGTGGGTGACGCCGTCGCGCTGGATGTAGTCGATCAGGGCCTGCTTCAGCTGCGGGTTGTTGTGCCCGTAGTTCAGCGCGCCGGCGCCGGCGAAGAAGTCCAGGTAGGGCTTTCCGCTCTCGTCGTAGAGGTGGCTGCCCTGCGCGCGGTCGAACACGACCGGCCAGCCGCGGCTGTAGCTGCGTACTTCGGATTCGAGCTCTTCGAAGATGCTCATTTCTTTCTTTCTCTCCTAATCGCCCGGATTCGTCGGCAGGTTCAGCGGACCGATGCGGTAAAGCTCTTCCGGCAGGTGCCCGGCTTCGGGGAAATCCTCGCCGCCGAACAGCACACTGGTTTCCATGGCGGCGTTCCACCGCTTCGCGAACGATGAGAACAGCCGGATGGACGCCTCGTTGTCCGGGGTGATCGTGGTCTCGAGGTAACGCACCCCCTCGCCGACCAAGCGCGTGTACAGCGTGTCGAGCAGGGCCCCGGCCAGGCCCTTTCCGCGCTGGGAGGCATCGACCGCGACTTGCCAGACCAGCGCCGAGTCCGGCGCGTCCGGCCTGCGGTAGGCGATGACGAAACCGACCGCCTCGCCGTCCTCACGCGCGACCACCGAAGACTCGGCGAAATCGCGGCACCACAGCATGTATGCGTACGGCGAGTTGAGATCCAGCTTGGCGGAATCGCGCGCGATTCGCCACAGCTGCGCGCCGTCCGCCTTGGTCGGGGATTCGATCAAGTGCGTTACGGACATACTCAGGAAACGTAACAGAGAATTTTCCGCCTGCCAGCGACGCAGCTCACGACCCCCGCGATGACCTGCGGCGACGCGATGTACCCGGTGAGCAGTCACACAAACATGTTTGACGTGGCCGGTTGCGGGGCACACGCGCGCTCGGGGCGCGAACCGTGGCCCGTGACCTACCCGCACGATGAACCTTCGCGCCCGTGATCGCAAGGCGACGGGCCGAAAACGCTCAGCGCGAACTCGGTTCCGGGGTGCGCTCGGCCGTGCGCTTCCGGGACGACTTCCCGGCCACCCGGAGCACGACCGCCTTCGCCTCCCGGTTCCGCGTCCGGCGGTGGCCGAGGCGGCGCAGGAGAGCGCTCACCGGCGTCACGACGGCGGGCAGGATCACCAGCCCCGAGAACACCAGCCACCACACCGCGCCCTCGCCACGGCGCCAGCCGGCCACGACGTCACCGAGCCAGCCGAAGAAGGGCCGGGCGAGCGGGGGCAGGAACGCGGCCAGCAGCAGCGCCGCCACGACCAGCGCCCCCAGCGCGATGACCAGCCCCCGCACCTTGTGGCCCGTCGTGAGCAGCGCCGTCGCCAGGTAGACCACCGCACCCGCGAGGACCGGGAGGCCGACCCACTGCAGCACCGCGCCGCCGTTGGTGCCGATCACCAGCCCGGCCAGCAGCGCCAGCGCTCCGGCCACGAGCGAACCCGCGGTGCCGAGCCGGGACGCGCCCTGCGAGACCCTCGCCGTGCTCCTGGCGACCGTCCGCAGCATGCCCGCGACGGTCTGCGGCCAGCCGCCGGGCAGCCGGAACGCGACCGTCCCGGCGTTGATCGTGGCGGCGCCGAGCGCGACGAGCGTCCGGGTCAGCCGCGCGGTGCCCTGCTCTCCGGCGAGCTTCTCCGTCGACACGCGGCAGGCCTGGAACCGGGCCTGCGCGGCGCCGACGTCGACCCGGGGCAGGTCCTCGGCCAGCGCTTTCCCGATGCCGGAGCGGTCGTCGGCGTCGTAGCGAGGCGAGCGTGACGACCGGGAGCTCCTCCGCGGCGATTTCGGCCTGTCGCGTCCGGGCCAGCACCATGGCGGTCACCGGCATGCTGATCGGCCGGTGGGCGTCCGGTACGTCCACCGGCTCGAGATCGGCGTCGAGGCCGAGGAACGCCAGCTCCGCCGTCAGCTGGTCGCGCAACTGCCCGATTTCGGCCGGGGTGCACCCGTCGCGCTCGTCCGGCTTGCGCCAGCGCGGCCTGAGCGCGGCGACGAGTTCGTCGCGGAACCGCCCGGGTCCGACGACGTCCCGCAGCGTCTCGAGCCGGACCGGGTCGAGCAGGCACTGGACCAGCCAGCCGGCGCCGTCGACGCGACCCCACATCCAGTCGTTGGCCCGCCAGGACGCCTTGTAGAACGCGCCGAAGTAGCTCGCCTGCATCCCGGTCAGCTTGTCCCACGACCGGCGCCGCGTCATGTCCAGCAGCGTCCGCGAATCGGCGCTGACCTGCACGAGGTCGACCCGCTGGTCGACCGAGGGCGCCTGCGCCAGCAGCCCGCGCGTGGCCACGTGCAGGGTGAGCAGCCGCGCCTGGACGACGTCGTCGCCGCCCGCGTCGGGGCCGAGGGCCAGCCAGTTCAGCAGGGTCATCACTGTGGCGGACTTCTCGGGCGCGGCCTCGGCCAGCGCCCGCAACGTCGGCGCCGCCGCCCGCAGGCCTGCGACGACCTTCGGCCACGCCTCGGCGACGGCGGCCGAGCGGCCCAGCCCGGCCCACTCCTCGGCGAGCTCGCGGATCCACCCCTCGAGGGTGCTGCTCGCGCCGGGCGCGGCGTGCGCGGCCACCCACTGCGCCAGCCGCACGCCGCGGCCGGCGGTCCGGCGGGCCGCGTGCAGCTGGGCGCGCGCGTCGTTGAGCGTCGCCGCGCGGGCGGCGTCCGGCCGGAGCCGGAACCCGGCGTTGACCAGCTGGAGGCCGGTCGCGACGGCGTCGTCGAGCGCGGTCGTGCGGTAGCCGACCAGGTCCGGCACGGCCACGCCGGCCGCGGGCGGTCCGGTGGGGACGCCGCTGCTCAACCCGGCCACGGCGATCGCCCGCAGCTGCCGCGACATCCCGGACGCCCAGTCGCGGTCCGGGGTGTCGGCCTCGGACAACGCGTACCGCCGGGCGGCGACCCGCACCAGCTCGGCGGCGTCCTCGGCGGTTCGCCGTTCGAGGTAGGCGGCCGCGATCCGGGCGTCGACCAGGCATTCGGGGCCGCCCCGCAGGCCGAGCGCGGCCAGCGAGACGCGGGTGTCCCGGGCCCGCAGCACGGCGTCGTTGTGGCGGGTGAGGTCGTCCAGCTCGGCGCTGATCGACTGGCTCATCACGGTGTTGACGACCTTGGCCATGGCGTTCGACAGCAGCGGCGGGTTCGCCGCATCGCACTCGACGGCGTCGGTGCCGCCTTCCCCGGTCGGCACGACGTAGAGCAGCAGCCGCCGGACGTCGGCGTGCGACGGGCGCTCGAAGATCTCGCGCAGCGCGGGCCGCAGGGGCTTGTTGAGCAGTACCCCGCCGTCGGTGAGCCAATGCGAGCGGGTCAGCTCGGTGTAGGGCGTCATGTCGGGGTGCAGCCGGTCGGTGCCGCCGGTGCCGATCGGCATCCGCGACAGCTCGAACGCGCCGGGGAAGGACGCGGTGGAGCGGGCCGCCAGCGCGAGCGGCCCCTCCACCCCGATGGTCCACAGTGGACCACAGAACCGGAAGAGCATCCGGTGTTCGGTGTCCCGCACCAGGTTCCCGAGCGCGTCGTCGAACCGGGTGGTCTCGCCGTCGATCATGGTGCCGGTGAGCAGCACGGTGATGTCGGGATCCTCCTTCGGCGGGGCACCTTCGGAGGTGATCTGCCGCAGCGCTTTCTCGACGTCACCGAGGAGAACGCGGTCCCCGTCGAGCACCGACCGCGGCTGGGCTTCCTTGGCGTCCCGGATCAGGTTCTCGAGCGAGCCGGTGGTGATCCAGGTGTCCCGGAGCACCTGCGGAGTCGACTTGAAGGCCTCGGCCAGGCCGAGGCAGGCGGCGTTGATCCCGCCGGCACTGGTCCCGGTGAGGACGTCGATCGAGACGCTCGCGCGGAGGAGGTCGAGCAGGGTCCGGTAGAGGCCGGGAGTGGTTTCCCGGCGTGACTCCCGCAGCAGCTGCGACGTCTCGGTGGCGACCCCGCCCATCCAGATGGCCAGGCTGGCGCCGCCGACCATGGTCATCGCGAGCCGGATTTCCTGCTGCCACGGTTCCGCGGACTCGGCCATGGGACTTCTCCCGTCTTCCCGACGCAGAGTAGAGGCGAAGGGTGACTCCGGAGATACGTCCCTGGTACGGCCGTTCGGGTGGAGTTGTTCACCCGCTCAGCCGCCGACGGTGACGACCACCTTGCCGAACTGGCCGTTCGCCTCGAGGTACCGGTGTGCTCCGGCGATGTCCGCGAGGTCGAAGCGGCGGTCCACGCGCGGCCGGAACGTGCCCGCCCGCACGCCGGCGCGGACGAAGTGTTCCGCGCGGACCAGCCGAGCCGGGTCCAGCGTGAGGTCGAACGCGTTGAACAACCGCATGGTCGGCACGAACCACAGCGGGAACGGTGTTTCCTTCGTGTCGAGCGCGCCGTAGACGACGAGCGCCCCGCCCTTGGCGGTGGCCGCGGCCAGCTTGCGGACGCCCTCGCCGGCGACGGCGTCGAAGACGAACTCCGCGCCCCCGCCGCCGGTGATTTCGAGCGTGCGCTCGGCGATGTCCTCCTCGTCGGTGACGATCACGTGCGCGGCCCCGGCGTCGAGGAGGCGCTGCCTCTTGGCCGCGGTCCGCGTGGCAGCGATCGGGATGGCTCCGAGGTGGTTGGCGACGTCGATCGTCGCCAGCCCGACGCTGCTGGAAGCCGCCGTGATCAGCACGAAGTCGCCGGGCCGTACGTGCCCTTCGTCGACGAGTGCGCCGTACGCGGTGAGGAACGGCCCCCACAACGCGACGGTTTCGACGGCGTCGAGCCCTTCCGGGCGCCGGAGGACGGCGGACGCCGGGACGATCGCGCCCTCGCCGTAAACGCCGTAGTCCCGCATCGAGAAGCCCGCCACCGTGCTGACGGCTTCGCCGATCTCGAACCCGGTGACGCCCTCGCCGAGCGCTTCGACGACTCCGGACGCGGAGTAGCCGAGCTTGGCGGGGAACTCACCGGCGCGTTCGAAGTAGCTGCCGGAGCGGAACATCGCCTCGGCCCGGTTGAGCCCGATCGCCTCGACCCGCAGCCGCAGCTCGCCGGGGCCCGGCTCGCCGAGGTCGACGTCCACCAGTTCCAGCACTTCCGGTCCGCCTTCGGCCGCGAACCGCACTGTCTTCGTCATTCGTGCTTCCTTTCCGGTGCTTGCCGGAATCGATCGTGGACCAGTGGCGTTTCCGCAGGAAGACGGCACTTTCCTGATACGACGGCACATGCCTGTTACGAATGAGGTCACGACGGTGGACAACGGCGAAATTCCTTCCGCGGAGACGTGCTCCCTGCGCGAGGTCCTGGACCTGGTGGGCGACAAGTGGGCGATCCGGGTCCTGGTCCAGCTGGGTGCGGGCCCCCGCCGGTTCAGCGAACTGGAACGGGCGCTCACCGGCGTGTCCCGGCGGATGCTGTCGCTGACCCTGCGCGGTCTGGAGCGGAACGGGCTGGTGACGCGGATGGTCTACCCCGAGGTCCCACCCCGGGTCGAGTACACGATGACACCGCACGCGGCCGAGCTGGACGAGCCGCTGCACGCGTTGTCGGCGTGGGCGGCGAAGCACCGGGCGAAGGTCGCCGAGGCGCGGCGAGCGTACGACTTCGCCTAAGCCGCCAGGTGCTCCAAGAGCAGCACCTGCGCCTCACCGACCATGAAGCCCAGCACCGCGCCCGTCGCGATCAGAATCCACTCGTCCTGCTCGAAAGCCGGCCGCAGCAACCGCTCGAACTCCTTCGGTGACAGCTGCTTCATCTTGGACACGAGCACGTTCCGGATGTCCATCGCGTCCGTCGCGTAGTCCTCGATGTACCGCATCGTCTCCGGCAGGCGCGCCATGATCTGCGACGCGATCGTCAGCTTCATGTCCTGGTACTTGCGGCTGCCGACGGCGAACACCAGCAGCGGCCTCGCGACGCTGCCCAGCTCCCGGTCGAGCTGCCGCTGGATCAGGGCCAGCACCCGGTCCGCCAGCGGCCCGTGCAGGATCGCCTCGATGACGTTGTGTGGGGTGATGATCTCCTTCGCGATCAACGACCCGTACGCCTCCGCGACCTCCGCGCGCCGCTTCAGGAACAGGCCCTGCCACTGCACTCCGAAGTACCGGCGGGGCTCGATCGGGTAAAAGATCATCCGCAGCGCCAGCCAGTCGGTGAACCAGCCGGTGAACAGGCCGAACAACGGCATGATCGGCGGGAACTTGAACAGCACCCACGCCACCATCTGCACGACACCGATCGCGCCGCCGAACACCAGGCCCGACCGGGCGATGAACTTGAACTCCCGCGCGCCCGCTTCCTGGAAGATGCGGTTCAGCAGCCGCTTGTCCTTGACCAGGCTGGTGACCACCATGCCCTTGAGGTCGAACACGCTGTCCACATCGGACTTGATCAGGTCGAGCACCGCCGCGACCATCCGCGGCGACTCGTGCTGGACGCGCTCGATCACCAGCCGCTGCACCCGGACCGGCAGGGACTCCCACAGTCCCGGCTGGTAGTGCCCGGCCACCTCGCGGACGATGTCCTCGACACCGGCCAGCAGCGGCTTCTCGATCTCCTTCGCGATCCGCCCGGCGTCCAGCCGCGCGACGACCTCGGCCGGCTTGATCAGCTGCTCGGTCATCGTGTCGCAGGCGATGCTCGCCATCCGGGCGGCACGCTTCGGCACGATGCCCTGCCAGCCCAGGAACGGCTTGACGCCGATGAACTCCACCGGCTGGAACATCATCCGGATCGCGACGAGCTTCGTGCCGTAGCCGATCAGCGCCGCGACGACCGGGATCGAGACGTAGAGGGGCCAGTGCCGGGCGAAGTCGGCGACGATGCCGCCGAAGAAGGCCCCCATCCCGCTAACCCAGGCTCGGGTCGCAGGCCTGCCAGAACTGCGCGCCGAGGCGCGAGACGTGGATCGTGCGCCGGACGAACTTCGCGCGCCGGACGTGCTTCTCGGCCTCGCGCACCGTCTCGTCGGTCAGCAGGATCTCGTACTGCGTCTCCAGCGAAGGCACCTCTTCGTCGAGGTCGACCAGGCCGAGCCCGATCAGCCGGGTGACGTAGCCGGGCACCTGGTCGGGCAGCGACACCCCGGCCGCCTTGCCGACCGTCGAGGCGTTGCGCAGCACGACCCGGCCGTTGCCGCCGAGGCCGGTGCGTTCGACGACGTCGACGGCGGGGAACGGTGAGCCGTCGGACAGCGCGGACAGGATCCGCGCCTCGTCGGGCGTCAGCTGGCGCAGGATGATCGCGTAGAAGTACTCGCGGGCGCGTTCGCGGCCGAAGCCGACGGAGTGGTTGAGCAGCTCGGCCATCGCCGCGCGCAGCGGCTCGGCGCGGTTGTCGCGCACCGGCACGAGGGTGACGGCGGCTTCGACCTTGCCGGGCACCGCCGGGCGGTTCATCGCCGACGCCGCGGTGAGCGCCGCGTGGTACGGGTCGTCGACCTCGTCGAGCCGTCGGCGCAGCTCGGTCAGCAGCTGGCGCTCCACCTGCCGGACGCCGCGCTCGGCGGTCTCGACGCCGGGCAGCTTGCGGCCGATGGCGAAGCCGGTGCGCGCGGCCCAGCCCGCCAGCTGACCGGCGCGGCGGGCCAGGTCGGCCACGTCGTCGGCGGCACCCCGGCCGTTCGGTCGCTCTGCGTTCACCGGCGGACTCCCCTCTGCTTACGCGGCTGATGCTACCTGCGGGTAGGCCGAATGGAGGTGTGACTTGCGTGTTGGATGGGCGCATGAGTCCGACGCGCTGGGGCCCGCCGATCGACGTCCTCCCGTACTTCTCGAAGGAAGAACAGGCACTGCTGACGCTGCTCGGCGCGCTCACCGAAGAGGACTGGACGCGGCCGACGATGTGCGCCGGCTGGACGGTCAAGGACGTCGCCGCCCACCTGCTGGGTGACAAGGTCGGGCGGCTGTCCCGCGGCCGCGACGGCCACGCGTCCGAAGGCCCCCGGCCGGGTGAGGCGTTCCCGCGGTTCATCGACCGGATCAACGAGGAGTGGGTCGTCGCGTGCCGCCGGCTCTCGACGGACGTCCTGCTCACGATGCTGTACGAGTTCATGGGCCAGACGACCGAGTACTGGGCGCAGCTGGACCTCGACGTCCCCGGCATCCCGGTGAGCTGGGCCGGTGACGAGCCCGCCCCGCGCTGGCTGGACGCCGCCCGCGACTATTCGGAGTTCTGGGTCCACCACGTGCAGATCCGCGAGGCCCTGGAGCACACGCCGCTGGAGGCGGAGTACGCCGAGCCGATCGCCGACACGTTCGTCCGGGCGCTGCCCTACACCTTGCGTGACGTCGACGCCCGCGTCGGCAAGCAGGTCGGCTACACGGTCACCGGCCAGGGCAAGTGGTACGCCCGCCGCGAGCGTGACGGCTGGGTGCTGGACCGCGGCGCGCCGCCGTCGCGCACCCCGCTGGCCACCGTGACGACGGACCTGGACACGTTCTGGCGGCTCTGCACGCGCAACGCGGCGGACCTCGGCCGGGTGCGGACCACCGGGGACGAAAACGTTTGCGCGCAGGTCCTGACGATGACCTCGATCATCGTCTGAGGGCACTTTCCCTATGAAAGTGCCGCTTCAGCGGCGGCGGGCCTGCTTCCGCAGCTGCAGGATCCGGGCCCCGCCGATCAGCGCGACCAGCGCCGCGCCGCCGATCGCCGAGAACAGCATGGCGATGGCCAGCGGCAGGCTGCCTTCGGCGCCGAAGAAGTGCACGGTCACCGAGTCCAGGTTCTGCAGGATGAAGATCAGCAGCACGATCAGCACGACCAGGCCGGCGATGACCGCGACCCAGGTGCCGCTGATCCGCGTCGGCCGCGCCCTCTTGGCCGTGGCGGGCCTGCCGGGTGCCGGGCGGACCGGCGTGACCTCCTCGGCGCCGGGCCGGACGTCACCGGCCCGCAGTTCGGCGGGTTCCAGGGCGCCCTCGGGCACCTCGGGGCCACCCGGCTCGTGGTGGCCGCTTCCGGGTAGGCCGGGACCGGTGGGGCGGTCGGCCGCGCCCCCGCGCGCGTGCGTCATGTGCCCAGTGTCCGTCCGCTGCGCGGGGAGCGCCGTCTCAAACCCCCTAACGGGCGAAACCGTCGACCTCGCGCAGGACGCGCAGCGTGTTCCGCCCGGCCAGTTTCGCGCAGTCGTCCTCACTCCACCCGCGCTCGAGCAGTGCGGCGAACAACACCGGGTACTTGGACGTGTCCTCCAGCCCCTCCGGCAGCGAGCCGACGCCGTCGTAGTCGCCGCCGAGGCCGATGTGGTCGATGCCGGCGACCTCGCGGGCGTGCTCGACGTGCGCGACGACGTCCTCGACCGTGGCGAGCGGCTTCGGCGGGCCGTCCCACTGCTTGACGAACTCGCCGCGCTGGCTCAGGTTGCGGTACTCGAGCCCGGCTTCGGCCATCGCGGCCTCGAGCCGTTCGTTCCAGGCGGCCACCTTCGGCGAGACGAACGCGGGCACGAAGGTGATCATCGCGACGCCGCCGTTGCCGGGCAGCTTCGCCAGGACGTCGTCGGGGATGTTGCGGGGGTGGTCGTTCACCGCGGTGCAGGAGGAGTGGCTGAAGATCACCGGCACCGAGCTGACCTCGATCGCCGCCCGCATCGTCGACGGCGCGACGTGCGAGAGGTCGACCATCATCCCGATCTTGTTCATCTCGCGCACGATGTCGCGGCCGAACTCGGTGAGCCCGCCGTGGGCCGGCTCGTCGGTGCCGGAGTCGGCCCAGGTGGTGTTGAAGTTGTGCGTCAGCGTCATGTAGCGGACGCCGAGGCGCCGCAAGATCCGCAGCACACCGATCGATTCGGCGATGCTGTGCCCGCCCTCGGCCCCGAGCAGCGACGCGATCCGGCCGTCGGCGAAGGCGGCCTCGGCCTCGTCCGCGGTGGTGACCAGCCGCAGCCGGTCGGGGTAGCGCTCGACCAGCTGGTGGACGACCTCCACCTGTTCCAGAACGGCGGTCACGGCACTGTGGCCCTCGAACTCGCAGGGCACGTACACCGACCAGAACTGCAGGCCGAGCTTGCCGTCGGCGAGCTTCGGGAAGTCGGTGTGCAGGGCGGGCTGCCGCACGGTCAGGTCGAGGGACGCGGCCGCCTCCACCGGGTTCGGGCCACCGTGCTGCCGCAGCTCCCACGGCAGGTCGTTGTGCCCGTCGGCGAGGATGACGGCGTCCAGCAGTTTGGTAGCACGCTGTAGTGCCTCGTTGGTCATCGCCCGATCGTAGGGACGACGGGTACACGGTTCGTACAAACGGGCTGACATCTTCTCCGGAAGAAATAATCCGGCGAGGTGTGGCGGTAAACTCCAGCCCGTGGACACCGACGACGACGAGATCGTCACCTGGTGGGGCCTGGTCATCGAGGGTTACCTGGCCACCCAGGACAGGCTGATGGGCGAGATCGCCGACCGCTTCGGGCTCGCGCCCGCGTCGTTCGACATCCTGCTGCGGCTCGTCCGCTCGCCGGACCATCGGATGCCGATGACCCGCCTGGCCACCGAGGCGGCGCTGTCCAGCGGCGGCTTCACCAAGGTGGCGGACCGCCTGGTGGCGGCCGACCTGATCTGCCGGATCCCCAGCCCCGACGACCGGCGCGTCACGTTCGCTTCGCTGACCGAGCACGGCCTGGACGTGGCGAACAAGGCCCGCGCGGCGGCGGCGGACATCCTGCGCCGCATCGTGCTGACACCGCTGGGCGACGACGCTCCAGCACTGGCGGAAGCGATGCGGACACTGCGCGCGTTCAACGCCGACCGTTGAAAAGTCGAGGTCACGTCCGGTGCCCGGCACGGCGCACCATGAAAGCCATGCTGACCGAATCGACCATCACGACCATGCTTCCGGTGACCGACAGTGAACGCGCCGGCCACTTCTACGCGGACTCCCTGGGCCTGAAGCAGACGGGGCGCGGCGAGGACGGCACCCTCTACTTCGCGGCGGCCGGCGGCGCCATCGGCCTCCGCCCGATGCCGGAGGGCTCGCAGAGCGAGAACACGGCACTGAGCTTCGAGGTCGGCGACCTGCCCGGCGAAGTCAAAGCCCTCGAAGACCGCGGCGTGCGGTTCCAGGACTTCGAGATGGAGGGCCTTCGCACGGTGGACCACATCGCGCAGCTGGGCAACGAGCGCGCGGCCTGGTTCACCGATTCCGAGGGCAACGTGCTCTGCCTGCACGAGGTCATGGGCTGACCTTCTGGGGGCGCGGGGGGTGCCGCCCGGGTCTACCGGCACCCCCGCGTGCGCAGCCACTCCTTCGCCGCGGCATCGGCATCGGCAGCCGGCTGGTCGGGCGGGATCGGGGTGTTGCCGTAGACCCGCCCCGCCCGGTCCGCGTCTCGGGCCGTGGTGAGCAGCAACGTGACCCCGCCGCCGAGGTCGACGGCCACGTTGGCGGTCGCGAACCCCGCCGTCGGAGCGCCGAACGAGCGCGAGACCCCGCGCAGCGCCACCAGTGTCGCTTCCCCGGAACTGGCTGTGTCGCCGGAAGTCAGCACCGCGACCGGCCGGCGCGGCAGCCGCACGGGGTTGGGCCGGAGGGACATGGACCGGCCGTCCAGCCACATCTGCCCGTCGTGGATTTCCCACACCGTCCGGGTGCCGTCCGGGGTGACGAACGACCCGACCGGGCCGTCGCCGAGGAGCGGGGCGAGCACCGTGAGCATCGGGAACATCGCCCCTCCGGTGTTCGCCCGCAGGTCGACGATCCAACCGCAGACCGGCGGGACTCCGCTCAAAGCGGCGAACCCGGTTTCGACGTAGCGGCGGTTCACGGCTTCGTCCGCGGCCACGCCGGGGATGCGCAGGGCCGCGACACCTCCTTCGGTCCGCACCGAGGGAACCTCCGTCGTCGAAGCCACCTCCTGCCCCGGGTGCACCAGCATCGTGTGCGGGTCGTCCAGCTGGCTGATGACGTACTGCAGTGCCGTCAACGTCCCGACGTCGGCTCGCGCGCCCCGCGCGAGGTAGGCCGCCCGCGCTTCGACGCGGGGCCAGTCGACTCGGGCGGCGTCGATGGACTGCGCCCGGATCAGCGCGATCGTCCGGCTCAGGAACTCGGCCGGGGTGTGCGGCCGTACTCCAGCGGCACCACCCGCGAAGAACAGCACGAGCGCGGCAACCACGAGCGAAAGCCGGCCCCCATACGGGCCAGGTTACGCCAGTGACGGCATCAGCTTGATCGCGTTTCCCGACAAGACCCCGCTCAGCACGTCCTCGGGCAGCCCCAGCCCGGCCAGCGTCCGGACGTTCGCGGCCACCGAAGGCACGCCCGGCCAGTCCGTCCCGAACACGAACTTCCCCGCCAGCCGCGTCAGGTCGAAGCGCTGGTAGTACTCCGGGAGCTTCTTCGGCGGCAGCCCGGCGAGGTCGAGCCACACGTTCTCGCGCGCCAGCGCCAGGAACGCCGCCACGTCGTACCACCACCCACGACCGCCGTGGGCGAAGACGAACTGCAGGGCCGGGAAGTCCTCGACCACGTCGGACAGCAGCTCCGGGTTGCCGAAACTGGTGCGGGAGCCGGGAAAGCTCGACGTTCCCGAGTGGAGGATCACCGGCACCCCGCGTTCGAGGCACAGCTGGTAAACCGGGTACAGCTCCTTGTCCGCCGGCGAGAACGCGCCGTGCACCGGGTGGATCTTCAGCGCCACCGCGCCCAGGTCGAGCTGCCGCGCCACCTCGGCCGCGGCCGGGTGGTGCACGTACGGGTTCACGTTCGCCACCAGCCGGAACCGCTCCGGGTTGAACGCCACCAGCGGCAGGTTGTCCTCGATCGGCTGAATCCCGGTCGCGCGCGGGCTGTACTCGCAGAACAACAGCACGCGGTCGACGCCTTCGGACTCCATCAGTTCGTCCATTGCGGACGGGACGACCTCCCCGGAATCGGAGTACACCGAACGCCACGGGTACGCCCCGGCGAAGTCGTGCGCCCACTGCAGCCACGCCGGCTTCAGCGTCGGCAGCCGCGGCGTGTGGACGTGGGCGTCGACCACGAAGTGCCCGTCGATCACGGGCTCGGTACCGTGCGCAGCGAATCGCGGACCAGCTCGCGGATCACGTTGCGGCGGATCTTGCCGGTCGCCGTCTTCGGCAGCTCCGGCAGTTCGACCACCCCGCGCGGGCGCTTGAACGCCGCCAGGCCCTCGCGGCAGAACTCGATCAGCTCGGCCGGGTCGACCGCGAACCCGGGGGCGGGCACCACGCACGCGACGGGCTTGTCGAGGCCGTCGGCGTCCGGCGCGGCGACCACGGCGACCTCGGCCACCGCCGGGTGCTGCCGCAGCCGTTCCTCCACTTCGGACGGTGACACCCAGATCCCGCCCGACTTCAGCATGTCCCCGAACCGGCCCAGGCAGCTGTAGGTGCCGTCTTCGTTTCGGACGTAGCTGTCGCCGGTCCGCAGCCACTCGCCCTGGAAGACGAGCTTCGTCGCGTCGTACCGCGCCCAGTAGCCGGTCGCCGTCGACGGCCCGGCCACGAACAGCTCGCCCGGCTTCCCGGCGGCGTCGATGACGGCCCCGGTCTCGTCGCGCAGCTGCACGGAATACCCGGGCACCGGGACGCCGGTGCTGCCCGGCCGCACCAAACCCGGCTGGTTCGACAGGAAGATGTGCAGCGCCTCGGTGGACCCGATGCCGTCGAGGATCTCCAGCCCGAAGCGGGCGCGGAACCGTTCGAACAGGGACGCGGGCAGCGGCTCGCCCGCCGAAACCGCGTACCGCACCGAAGAAAACGAGTCGTCCGGGACATCGCTGGCGAGCAGCGCCGCGTAGAACGTCGGGACCGCGAAGAACAGCGTCGGCTTCTCCTCGCGAGCGCGTGAAGCGAACAACACAGGTGTCGGCCGCGAAGGCTCGAGCAGCGTCGTACCGCCCGCACCCAGCGGGAAGAAGCACGAGTTCCCGAGCCCGTAGGCGAAGAACAGCTTCGGCACGGACAGGAACCGGTCCTCGCTCGTCGTCGCCAGCACGCCACGGGCGTAGGTCTCGCAGACCGCGCGGATGCTCGCGTGCCGGTGCATCGCGCCCTTCGGCTGCCCGGTCGTCCCCGACGTGTACAGCCACAACGCGGGCGAGTCCGCCCACGTCCGTCCACTTGGGACCGGTCCGGACAGCGACGGCCAGTCGTGCGTCCGGACGCCGAACCCGGCCGGGTCGCAGCGGTCGAGCACGACGTCGGTGACCTCGGGGGCGAGCGTCAACGCCGTCAGCGCCTGGCCGGCGAACTCCCCGGACACGCACAGCACGCGCGCCCGCGAGTCGGCCAGCACCTGGCCCAGCTCGGGCCCGGTGACCATGGTCGAGACGGGGACGGCGACCGCGCCGGCCAGCATCGCGCCGAGGATGCCGGTGAGCAGCTCGACGTCGTCGACCATGCAGAACATGACCCGCTCCTCGGGCCGCACCCCGAGTTCGAGCAGGCCGCCGGCGACGCGCCGGGACTCCGACGCGAGCTGGGCGTAGGTGAGCGAGCGGCGGGGCGACACGACCGCGGTCGCGTCCGGGTGCCCGGCCGAGAGCAGGTACTCCGCGGCATTGAACCCTGTCGCCACCAGGCCTCCTACGTGAGGTACACGTACTCGTAGTCGATGGGCTTGCCGTTGATGCCCTGCCGCGGCGGCGCGACCCAGCTCGCGATCTTCCCCCGCTCGTACACCGGGCGCATCAGCGAACGCACGAACGTGAGGTCTTCGGTCGTGGGCAGCCACTTGCGCTTGCCTGCCTCCCAGGTCGCCTCGTCGACGATGGTGCCGTCGGGAGTGACGTGGTGGCCGGAGTTTATGCCCACTTCGCGGTTGAAGCCAGGGTGCGGCAACCGGAACGTGAAGTCGACGCCGGCGTCGGAGAGGATCTTGTTCCAGCGCTTCACGCCGGTCTGGCAGTCGGCCACGTACTCGCTGCGCAGGTCGAGGTTCAGCAACAGGATCGCCTGCAGCTCCTCGGTGGTCCAGGTGCCGTCGGCGTTCGGCCGCTCCAGCGTGCGGGCGTCCTCGGTGAGCTTGTGGTCGTCCTTGCGGCGGGTCTCCTGCCAGCGGCCCTTGAGCCCGGCGGTGTAGTAGTTCGCCGCGTTCGTCGACGTCTCGCTGCCGAACAGGTCCAGGGACACCGTGTAGTGGAAGTTGATGTACTTCTGGATGATGTCCAGCGGGATGCCGCCGAGCGGGCCGATGTCGTACGTGTCGTGCTCGCGGATCAGCTCGGCGCTGCGGGTCACCACGCGGTCGACTCCGGTGGTGCCGACCATCATGTGGTGCGCCTCTTCCTTCAGCATGAACTCGCACGTGCGCGAGAGCGGGTCGAAGGAAGACTCCTTGAGCGTGCCGAGCTGGTACTTCCCGTCGCGGTCGGTGAAGTAGGTGAACATGTAGAACGCCAGCCAGTCGGCGGTTTCCTCGTTGAAGGCGCCGAGGATGCGGGGCGCGTCGGGACTACCCGAGTTGCGCAGCAGCAGCCCTTCGGCCTCGTCGCGGCCTTCGCGGCCGAAGTAGGCGTGCAGCAGGTACACCATCGCCCACAGGTGCCGGCCTTCTTCGACGTTGACCTGGAACAGGTTCCGCAGGTCGTACAGGCTCGGCGCGGTCAGGCCGAGGAGTTTCTGCTGCTCGACCGACGCCGGTTCGGTGTCGCCCTGGATGACGATCAGCCGCTGCAGGTCGGCGCGGTACTCGCCGGGCACCTGCTGCCACACCGGCTCGCCCTTGTGCTCCCCGAAGGCGATCCGGCGGTCCGGGTCGCGCTCGGCGAGGAAAATGCCCCAGCGGTAGTCCGGGACGTTGACGTGGTCGAAGTGCGCCCAGCCCTCCCGCCCTACGCTGACCGCGGTGCGCAGGTAGACGCCCTGGGTCTCCAGCGTCGGCCCCATCTCGCCCCACCAGTGCATGAACTTCGGCTGCCAGCCCTCCAAGGCGCGCTGCAATCGCCGGTCCTCGGAGAGGTTGACGTTGTTGGGGATCTTGGCGTCGTAGTCGATCTTCTCGGGCATCTGCGCTAGACCCGCTTCCTGTCGAAGACGGCCTTCTGTCCCGTACCGTAGCGGCGCAGCGCGCCTTCCGGCCCGGATGCGTTCGGCCGGGTGAAAATCCAGTTCTGCCAAGCCGCCAGCCGGCCGAAGATCTTGGTCTCGATGGTCTCGGGACCGACGAACCGGTGGTTGGCCTCCATCCCGGTGAGCGCGTCGGGGCTCAGCGAGGCACGGCCTTCGAGGGCGATGCGGATCTCGTCCTCCCAGTCGAGGTCGTCCGGGGCGTCGGTGACCAGGCCGAGTTCGAGGGCTTCGGCCGGGGTCAGCGCCCGGTTCTTCTCGCGGGCGAGCCAGGCGAGGTGGTCGTCGTCGCCGTAGAAGCGCGCCTGGAGGCGGGTGAGGCCGTTGCCCATCGGGAACGCACCGAAGTTGGCGTCGGTCAGCTCGATGGAGGCGCGTTCCTCGGAGTCTTCGTCGTCGATCGGCGGGCCGTCCAGGATGTACTGGCGGTCCGCGGCCAGGGCGATTTCCAGCAGCGCGCCGGTGAAGCAGCTGCCCGGTTCGATGAGGGCGATCAGGCTGCGGCTGGTGACGTCGAGGCGCTTGAGCGTGCGCTTGAAGTAGTGCGCGATCTCGTTCGCGAGCCAGTCCTTCTGGCCCAGCACGGCCTCTTCGTGCGCCCGCACCTTCGCCGGGTCGCCCTGGGTCCGGAGGATCCACGTCCCGGCTTCGACCTCGTTGGTGCGCAGCCGCAGGATGGCGTCGTCGAGCTCGCGGGTCATGGCGAGGAACCAGCCTCCCGCGCCCTCTTCATGCAGGTCACCGGGGTCGTTCTCGGGACCCTTGATGGTGATCGTGACCTGGTTCTTCTCGATCACCGTGTCGACATAGCGATGTTCCAACGGGGTCAGCTCGATCCCGTAGTCCGCTTGCTTCTCGGACCTCCGCGCGAGTTCCCGCGCCTTCTCCAGGACCTTCTCGCGGAAGTCCTGGCGGGGCACCAGCTCGTCGACCAGGCGCCAGTCGACCGCCGTCTTGCCCTTGACGCCGTCCGGGCGCGTGGCGAAGACGTCGGCGAGGTCACGGCGCACCCGCCGCTTGTCGACGAGCCGCGTGAGGCCGCCGGTGCCGGGCAGCACGCCGAGCAGCGGGACCTCCGGCAGCGCGACGGTCGAGGAGTTGTCGTCGATCAGGAAGATCTTTTCGCAGGCCAGCGCGATCTCATAGCCGCCGCCGGCGCAGGTGCCGTTCACCGCGGCCACGTACGTTTGGCCGGAGTGCTCGGTGGCGTCCTCCATGCCGTTGCGGGTCTCGTTGGTGAACTTGCAGAAGTTGACCTTCCAGTGGTGCTCCGACGCGGCGAGCATGCGGATGTTCGCGCCGGCGCAGAACACCTTGTCCTTGGCGCTGGTCACGATGACCACACGGACCTCGGGGTGCTCGAACCGCAGCCGCTGCGTGGCGTCGTACAGCTCGATGTCGACGCCGAGGTCGTAGGAGTTGAGCTTGAGCTCGTACCCCGGGACCAGCCCGCCCTGCTCGTCGACGTCCAGCTCGAGCCAGGCCACCTCCCCGTCGACCCGCAGGCGCCAGTGGCGGTACTCGTCCGGACGGCGGTCGAAGGCAACCGGTGTGGTGGTGGTCACCTCTCGATTGTCTACATGAGCCAAACGAGCGTCAATGTTGTGTAGAAACTTGATCTCGCGTGGTCACCCGGTTGAGCGTGGTCCAGGCCCAGGTGAGGAACACCCACAGGGCGAGTCCGGCCGCGGCGTCGGTGAAGATCGTCGCGAACCAGAACGCCGGGATCTGCGGGACGCCGGTCAGGAAGTGGCCGAGCGTGATCATCCCGGCCAGCGAGTAGACCAAGAGGAACGCCAGCGCCCGGTGGTAGCGGCCTTGCGTGTACGCGCGGTAGCCGAACCAGCCGAACGCCGTGAGCAGCACCCAGGCGACGGCGACGGTGATGCCGCCGGCGAGCGGCGTGATGCCCGGCAGCTGCGGGTAGTCCGCGTACCGGAGGGCGTTGTGCGCGTAGTGGGTCGCCGTGCTGAGCAGCGAAAAGCCGAGAATCACCCGAAGCGTCGTCAACCCCATCGCAGCCCCCATTTGATAGATCGCTCTAGCGACAACGAGGCTACCGCGCGGAACTTTCATAGGGAAAGTGCCATCGTCACTTTCCCTATGAAAGTTGTCCTCACGCCAGGTCGATGCGGTGCTGCGTCACCGGGTAGCCCGCCTTGGCGAAGGCCTTGGCCATCGGGACGTTGCCGACGTCGGTGCCCGCGACGATCCGGTCCGCGCCGTAGCCGACGAGGTCGTGCGTCGCCTCGACCAGGAGGTCGTACGCGTAGCCCCGGCCTCGGTGCTCCGGCACCACGGCGACGTAGCCGATCACCGGGTCGTAGACGTTGCGGGTGGGCAGGACGAGCCCGACGAGCTCGCCTTCGGGCGTGTACGCCAGCCGCCACCAGTCCCGCGGACCCGGCATCCACTTCATGATGTCGAGGTCCTCCCGCGCGGCCGCGTCGAGGCCCTGCTCTTCGACGGTCTTCCGCACGTGCGCGTCGAGGCTGCCGACGTGCACCCGCTTGAAGACCTCGAGGACGACGTCGTCGTCCGGCTCCGGCCGGAACTCGAGCCGGCCGGGCTTCTCCGGCAGGCCGTTGTCCGGCGTCCAGCGGAAGCGGTAGCGCTCGACGAGCTTGCGGAAGCCCGCCCGCTCGGCCGCTTCGACCCGGCCGTTCACTTCGGCCGCCACGTCCGGGTCGTCCTGCCACGCGGGTGGCGTGTGCAACGCGTACTCGGCGCGCAGCGGCGCCGTCTTCAGCAGGTGGACGGCCGCGTCGAAGTCGGTGAAGTCGAACCAGTCCAGCGCGACCGGGGTTTCGTCGCCGGGCTTGGCCCACCAGGCCGCCCGGGCCACGACGACGCCTTCGCGCAGCGCGACCCACGTCCACTCGGGCCGGTACTCGCCCTTCTTCGCCATCTCCGCGAAGTCGTCGCCGAGCAGCTTGCGGCCGACGAGACCGCGGTCGGGCAGGGAGGTGAACAGTGCTTCTTCGCCCGCTTCGAGCGGGCGCACGACCAGTTCGGTCATGGAAATCCTTCCGGGAGTACGCGCTCCCGGTCAGACAGCCGGCACCCTCGCTGCGAGGTGGGAGCGCGTGATCGGTTGCGTGATCATCGGTCCCACCTCCTTTCGCCGGTCAAGGTGCCTTCCCGGGACATTAGGGGATGCGCCCGCGGTGATCAACGGATTTTCTGCAGCACCACGCGCGTGCTCAGCCGCGGTTCGGCGTAGGAGTGCGATGCCTCCAGGACGTACTCGCCCGCGATGTGCCGCCAGCCCTCGTTCCAGACCTCGGCCGACCTCGAGGCGATGGCGATGTCGGCCTCCACCGGCTCGCCGGGCCCGGCTTCCACGCTCGCGAACCCGGCCAGCCAGCGGTGCGGCCGGTCGCCGCGTTCGGTCGGAACGAGGTAGAGCTGGACGACCTCGCGGCCCTTGCGCTTTCCGGTGTTGCGTACGCGGACTCGGACGCGCGCGCCGCCTTCCTCGTCCGGGTAGGCGTCGATTTCTTCGTACTCCCAGGTCGTGTAGCCCTGGCCGTGGCCGAACCAGTACGCGGGTTGCCGGTCGGTGCGCGCCCAAGCGCCGTAACCGATGTACACGCCTTCGCGGTACTCGAGCGCGCCGTCTTCCGGCGTCACGTCGGTGACCGGCGCGTCTTCGAGCTTCGCCGGCCAGGTCGTGGGCAGGCGGCCGCCGGGCTCTTCACGGCCGAAGAGGACGTCAGCGAGCGCGTCGCCGCCGGCCTGGCCGGGGAACCAGGTGAGCAGCACCGCGGCGACGTCGTCACGCCACGGCATCTCCACCGGGGAGCCGGCGTTGACCACCACGACGGTGTTCCGGTTCGCTTCGGCGACCCGCGCGACGAGCTCGTCCTGGCGGCCGGGCAGGGCGAGGGAAGTCCGGTCGAAGCCTTCGCTCTCGACCTCGGCGGTCGTGCCGACCACGACCACGGCGACCTCCGACTTCGCCGCGAGGGCCACGGCTTCTTCGAGGCTCGCGTCCGGGTCGAGGACCGGCCCGCGGTGGCCGAGCGCGAAGGTGACCCAGGCGAAGGTGCCCCTGGCGAACTCCGCCATCTCCGAGGGGATCCAGTAGGTCAGGCTGACGTCGACCGGCTCGCCCGCGGTCAGCTCGACCTCCCGCCGCTGCTCGTGGACCTGCATGATGGAGGTGAAGATGTCGCCGCCTTCCGGCAGGTTCACGCCGTCGAAGACGGTGTGGCCGGCGACGGTGAGGCGGAGGTCGCCGGGACCGGTGATGCCGAAGGTGTGCGTGCCGCTCTGCTCCGGGAGGAACGTGCCGGCGATCTCGACCGAGGCGAGCGTGCCGATGTCGAGCCCGGCCGGCAGTTCGCCGATCCAGTCGATCCTGGCCGTGCGCAAGGGAAACTGCGCGAGCTCGGTGCCGTCGGCGGCGCGGGCGGTCGCGCGGAGCCGGAAATTGGCTGTGACATTTGGGGCTTCGCCCCAGGTCGGGGCCTTCGCCACCCGAGGCCCCCAAAAAATGTCGGTGGCGGTCGGTAACGTCGTGCGCGGATCGGCACCGGGTGCGTAAACGAGCTCGGTGCCCGGCGGAACGGCCGCTTCGAGGCCGTCGAGAGGGGAGACGACGTGGTCGGGAAACACGGTGGCACTGCCACCACCGAGGATCTTCGGGTCCGCGGCGAGCGCGCCGATGAGCGCGATGCTCTGCGGCTCCCGCAGGGGCAGCACGCCGGTTTCGTTGCGGAGCAACACGAAAGACCGGTGCGCGACCTCGCGCGCGATCGCTTCTCCATCCACATCGGAGGCTTCCGGCACGGGGCCGCCGCCGAGCGCGCCGGTCCGGTGGGCGAGCAGGAGCACGCGGCGCGCCATGGCGTCGACGACGCCTTCGTCGACTTCGCCACCGCGGACGGCTTCGGCGAGCCGGGCGCCGAACACCGTGCGCGGGCCGGGCATGGCCACGTCGAGGCCGCCGTTGGCGGAGGCGACGGTGTCGCGCGCGGCCAGCCAGTCGGAAACGACGAAGCCGTCGAAGCCCCATTCGCCGCGCAGCACGCCGTTGACCAGTTCGGCGTGCTGGGTCATCGTGACGCCGTTGACGCTGTTGTAGGCGGCCATGATCCCCCACGGCTTCGCGCGCCGGACGATGAGCTCGAAGGGCGCGAGGTAGAGCTCGCGCAGGGCGCGCTCGCCGACCCGCACGTCGACGGTGAAGCGTTCGGTCTCGAAGTCGTTGGCGACGAAGTGCTTGACCGTGACGGCGACCCCGCCGTCCTGCACGCCGGTGACGTAGCCGGCGCCGATCATCCCGGTGAGGAGGGGGTCTTCGGAGTAGCACTCGAAGTGCCGGCCGCCCAGCGGCGAGCGGTGGAGGTTGACCGTCGGGGCGAGCAGCACGTGCACGCCCTTGCGCCGGGCCTCCTGCGCGAGCAGGCGGCCGGTCTCGACCGCCAGGCGCGGGTCCCAGCTCGCGGCGAGCGCCGTCGGGCTGGGCAGGGTCACCGAGGGGTCGTCCGGGCTCCAGCGCGTCCCGCGGACGCCGACCGGGCCGTCGGAGAGCACCAGCGACGCGAGCCCGATCCGCGGCAGCGCGGGAAGGGACCAGACGTCCTGGCCGGCGAGCAGGCTCGCTTTGGCGTCCAGGTCGAGTTCGGCCAGCAGCGCGTCGACGTCGAAGCTCATGCGCATCCTCCGCGATCGGTCCTGCCGTCACCCTACCTGGCAGTGAGTAGTGAACGTTATGTTTTCGTGACGCTCACTGCCGTAGGCTCGGGATCATGACCCGGGCCAGGGGCGCCGACCGCCGAGCCAGCATCGTCCGAGCGGCGTTCGAGGTGATCGCCGAGCGCGGCTACCGCGGCACGTCGCTGGCCGCGGTGGCCGAACGCGTGGGCCTGACGCAGCAGGGGCTGATGCACTACTTCCCCACCAAGGAAGACCTGCTGGCGGCGGTGCTGGAGACCCGCGACGAGTGGGACCTGCTGCACTTCGGGCACGCCACGGCGGCCGATCCGTCCGCGATGACGGTGAACCAGCTGGCGGACCTGGTCGACTACAACGCCACCCGCCCGGGCATCGTCCAGACGTACACGGTGCTTTCGGCGGACAGCGTCACGGAGGACCACCCGGCCCGGAAGTACTTCCAGGACCGCTACGCCCGGGTCCGGGCCGGCATGACCCGGATGCTCGAGCGCCACCGCGACGAGCTGCCCCCGGGAACGACGCCGGAACAGCTGGCACCCTTGGCCATCGCGATCCTGGACGGCCTCCAGCTGCAGTGGCTCCTGGACCCCGACGAGGTCGACATGTCGGCCGGGTTCCGCACGTTCCTGACCCTGCTGGGGGTGAAGCCGGACTGAATCAGCCCATCCCCACGCTCTGCCGTTCCACCTCGATGAGCCCCACCACCCGCTCTTGCTCCCGCGAGTACGGGCCGCCGATGTACTTCGTCGCGATTCGGTCCACGATCTCCCAGGCGGCGTCGCCCTCGATCCACTCGGCCACCCGGCCGCGGATGATCACCGGCTCGAACGGGTTGTCCAGCGGCGTCAGGGAAAGCGCCACACGCGGGTCGCGGCGCAGGTTGCGGGCCTTGCGCGAGTCCGGGCCGGTCAGGATGGCGATGCGGTCACCCTCCGGGTCGACCCAGACCGGGACGGCGTGGGGCGCGCCGTCCGGCAGAACGGTGGCGAGGTGGCCGAGGACGGCGGTGGCGAGGATGCGGCGGACGTCGGCGTCGAGCATGGTCGGCTCCTTGCGGGGGTAGGGGTTCAGGCGACGGAGTAGTGGAGGTGGGTGACACCGGGCGTGGCCACGGCCTCGACCAGGTTCAGCCGCACGTGCGAGGGCAGTTCCCGGAAGAACGACCGGCCACCGCCGAGCAGCACCGGGACCTGGTGGAGCACGATTTCATCCACCAGGCCGGCCTGCAACGCCGAAGCGAGGACGCCACCGCCCATGAGGCCGACGTCCTTGCCGCCGGCCGCCTCGCGGGCCGCCGCGATCGCGTCTTCGACGGTGCCGCACAACGTCTGCCGGTCGGTCAGCTCCGGCGCGGGCCGGTGGCTGACCAGGAACATCGGGGCGTCCGGGTGCGGGCTGCCGCCGCCGAAGTGTTCCGAGTCCTCGTAGGTGGTGCGGCCCGCCACTATCGCGCCCACCCGGCCGGCGAGCGAATCGAAGACGCGGGCGCTCGGTTCGCTGAGCCGGAAGAAGTCGAAGACCCGGCTGCGGGTGTCCCCGTCGGAGTACCAGTCGAAGAGCGTCCCGCCGTCGCCGAGTCCCTGACCCGGGCGAGCGCCACGGCCGGTGATGTAGCCGTCGACCGAGACGGCGTGGGCGCTGAAGACCTTGCTCATCGTGGCATTCCCTTCTGGGTTCCCTCAGGAGACTCCAGAACCGTAGCAGCTTGAGTTCCTTGAGGGAACCCCGAGTGCTAACCTGGCTCCATGCAGCGCACGAACTTCAGCGAACTGGCCCCGTGCTCGATCGCGCGCACGCTCGACGTCATCGGCGAACCCTGGTCACCGCTGATCCTGCGGGACGTGTGGGTCGGCCTCAGCCGGTTCGAGCAGCTCCAGGCGGACCTCGGCATCTCGCGCAAGGTGCTCACCGAGCGGCTGAACCACCTGGTCGGCTCCGGCGTACTCGAGCGACGCCCGTACGACCGGCGGCCACGTTACGAGTACGTCCTGACCGAGAAGGGCACCGAGCTGGTCGACATGCTGATGGCGATGACCCGCTGGGGCGACAAGTGGCTGGCGGGCGAAGCCGGCCCGCCGGTGCTCTACCGCCACCACGCGTGCGGCGAAATCAGCAGCGTCGACCTGCGCTGCGCCCACTGCGGCGAGCCGATGCACGCCAACGACGTCGAAGTGCTGGCCGGTCCCGGCGCGGCCCGCTGACCGCCGTTCACCGGAGGCGCGGCTGCGCCACCACCCCGCGCAGCCGCTGCAGGGTGCGCAGTGTCGTCTCCAGATCCTCCTGCGGCACCTGCGCCGCCACGTCTTCGGCCCACGCGACCTGCGCCTCCCCCAGCTGCCGCAGCGCCGCGCGCGCCCGGCGCGTCAACGACAACACCGGCGCCCGCGCATCGGCGGGGTTCGGCAAGCGGTCCAGCATTCCGTTGCGCAGCAAGCGGTTCACCGTCTCCTGCACGCTCTGCCGGCGCAACCCGCGGCGGCGCGCCACCTCGGCGGCGGTGGCCGGGCCGTCCTCGAGGAAGCCGAGAACCTGCCACTGCGCCGCGGTGAGCCCGACCGGCTCGGTCAGCGCGTCGCCCGCGGCGAGGAATTCGCCGTTGCAGGCGAAGACGGCGTCGATCACGCGGGTGAACGTTTCGGCTCGAGGCGACCGCATGCGTGCTAGTCTCGCATATCGACAGGTACCTGTCGAAATGGAGACGACCATGGACATGCCCCGCCTCGGCCCCGCGCACGAAGCGCTGAAGGCGTTCGTCGGCGAGTGGACCGGCACCGAAGAACTCGCCGCCTCGCCGTGGGCGCCGGCCGCGACCGCGTCCGCCGACTGCGAATATCGTCTGGCGCTCAACGGTTTCGCGGTCGTCCAGCACTATCGGCAGCGCCGCGAGGACGGGTCGGAGTTCCTCGGCCACAACGTCTTCACCGCCGATCCGGCCACCGGCGAGACGCTCTGGTACGGCTTCGACAGCTACGGTTTCCCGCCCGAGTCCCCCGCCCGCGGCGGGTGGACCGGCGCGACGCTGACCCTGGAGAAGCAGACCGCGCGCGGCGTGGCCCGGCATCGGTTCACCCCGGAAGGCGGGACGCTGACGCACGAGATCGACGTCCGGATGGGTGAAAGCCCGGCGTATAGCCCGTTTTTGCGGGCGCGGTACACCCGGAAGGGCCAGTAGCGGGCCAGAAACTGTCGGACCCCCGGAGTACAGATGAGGGCGTGACCGGAATCGCCGACCCGCCCCCGCTGATCGGGGTGGAGAACGTCAAGATGCCCGAGTGGGCCCGCGTCGACGAGCGCGTGGCCGCGGCGGGCTTCGGCCAGGCCGTGCGCGCGCTGCCCACCGCGATCTCGGTCGTGCTGCGGCTGGCGTGGCGGACGTCGCCGCGGCTGACCGTGCTGGCCGCCGTCGTGCACGTCGTTTCGGGCTGCGTCACGGCGTTCGGGCTGCTCGCCACGGCGAACGTCTTCACCGCACTGCTCCAACAGGGCCCGACGCCGGAGCGGGTGCTGCAGTCGTTGCCGGCGATCGCGGTGGTCACCGGGTCGTACGCGGCGCGCGCGGTGCTGGATGCGGCTGTCGCCGCCGTCGAGGGTGCGCTGCGGCCGCGGGTCACCGCGGCGGCGGACGACGCGGTGACGGCCGCGGTCGTGCGCGTCGGGCTGATCGCGTTCGAGGACGCGGACTTCCGGGAGCTCGCCCGGCAGGGCGCGCGGTTCGGGGTGCGGGCCATCGAGACGAGCCTGCGGCGGTTGGCCGACCTGACGTCGTCGGCGATCTCGCTGGCGGCGGCGATGATCACGGCCGGGCTGCTCAACCCGTGGCTGGCCCCGGTGCTGCTGCTCGCCGCGGCGGCCGACGGCTGGGCCGCCGCGCGCGTCGCGAAGCTGAACTACCGGCACTTCATCGACACCGTCGGGCGCAACATCCGCAAGTCGGTCGTCGAAGAGGTCGCCACGTGGCGCTCGATGGCCCTCGAACGGCACGCGCTGACGCTGCAGGAGCCGCTGCTCGGCGAGTACCGGCGCATCTCGCGCAGTCTCTCGCGCGAGGAAGTCCGGCTGGCGCACCGGAGCAACCTGGTGCGCACCACCGGGCGGGCGGCGGCCGGTCTCGGCACGGCCGTCGCGTACCTCGTGCTCGGCTGGCTGCTCTACACCGGCGCGATGGAGCTGGCTTTGGCCGGCACGGCGGTGCTGGCGATGCGCACGGCGTCCACGGCGCTGTCCAACACCATGCGCGCGGTCAACTCGCTGTACGAGGACTCGTTCTACATCGGGTTCTACAACCAGCTGCTCGCGGAGTCCCGGAAGCGGCAACCGCCGCCGGCTTCGGTGGCCGCGCCCGCCGACCCGGCCGAGATCCGGCTGGACGGCGTCACGTTCACCTACCCGGGCCGCGACAGCCCGGCCCTGCGGGACATCTCGGTGACGATCCGGCGCGGCGAGGTGGTCGCGCTGGTCGGCGAGAACGGCTCGGGCAAGACCACCCTCGGCAAGCTGCTGACGGGGCTCTACCCGCCGGACGAGGGCACGGTCCACTGGGACGACGTCGACCTCGCGCGCGCCGACCCGGCATCGGTGCACGCGAACATCGCGGTGATCGCCCAGGAACCGGCAGAGTGGCCGATGACGGCGGCGAACAACATAACGGTAGGCCGCCTCGGCCGTCCGGACCCGGAAAAGCAGGCGTGGCGCGAAGCGGTCGACTACTCGGGCGCGGACGAGGTGATCGCCTCCCTGCCCGCCGGCGAAGACACGGTCCTGTCGAAGAAGTTCGACGAAGGCCACGACCTGTCGGGCGGCCAGTGGCAGCGCATGGGCATCGCCCGCGGCATCTACCGCGACGCCTCGGTCCTGGTCGCCGACGAACCGACGGCGGCGCTCGACGCCCGCGCCGAAGCCCGCGTGTTCGCCGGGCTCCAGCACGCAAGCCGCTCGGGCCGCGGCCGCCGCACCACGGTCCTGGTCACCCACCGGCTGGCCAACATCCGCTCCGCGGACAGGATCCTGGTGCTGGAGAAGGGAAGGCTGATCGAGCAGGGAACCCACGACGACCTCATCCGAGCGGGCGGCGTCTACCACGAGCTGTACGAGATCCAGGCCCGCGCCTACCGCCCCACCTGATCCCACCCCGCCCCGGGGGCAGGGCCGCGGGCGGGGCCGCGGGCGGGGCCGCGGGGGCGGGGAAGGTTGCCCACCTAAAGGGTCAGTTCGCGTACTCAGTCGGTCGGTTCGCGTACCCGCACGGTCGGCCGCCGTACCCAGCCGGTCGAGTTGCGTACCCAGAGGGTCGGCTGGGTGTCCGGTCGGTCGGCTGGCCACCGACCCTCCAGGCACGCGAACCGACCCTCCAGGTACGTAGGCCGACCCTCCGGGTACGCGAGTTCGCGGCCCGGTATGCCCCACCGCAGCGATTGGCGGCGGAACCCGCGTGACCGGAGGCCGAACTCGCGTGATCAGGGGCGGAACTCGCGTGACTGGAGGCGGAACTCGCGTGATCGGGGAGGGATCTCGCGTGACTGGAGGGGCATCTTGCGTGACGGGAGGGGCATCTCGCGTGATCGGGGAGGCATCTCGCGTGACTGGAGGGGCATCTCGCGTGATTGAGGGGGCAACGCGTGGGTTAGGTGGTGAGAGTGACGGAGCCTAGGTGGGAGAAGTGGGCGGCTACGCGGGAGCCGGGGCGGAGGGGGACCGCGTCCGTCATTCCGCCCGTCAGGACCAGCCAGCCCGCCTCCAACGCCAAGCCCCGCGCGGCCAGGGCGTTGGCCGCCAAGGCGAGAGCCTCCGCCGGGTGGCCCTGGACCGCCGCGCCCGTGGCCGTGTCGACGATCTGGCCGTCGACCTCCAGCAACGCCGCCTCCAAGGAGAGGTCCAACGTCGAAGGCGGCACCCCCACCGGGCCCACGCTGAAGCACGCCGACGAGCCGTTGTCCGCCACCGCGTCCGGGAGGGTGAACCGGTAGTCCGCGTACCGGCTGTCGATCACCTCGATGCCGCCGTACACGCGGTCGACGGCGGCCAGGGCCGTCGCCGCCGTGACGCCCGGGCCCGCCAAGCGGCGGCCCAGCACGAACACCAGTTCCGGCTCCGCCCGCGGGTGGATCAGCGACGGCACCGGCACCCCCGCCGGCAGCACCATCGCGTCCGTCAGCCAGGCCAGCAACGGCGTGTCGATGCCCATCCGCTGCTGCTTGGCCCGGGACGTCAGCCCCAGCTTCACCCCGACCAGCGTCTCCCCACGCGCCCGCCGCTGCCGCAGCGCCTCGTCCTGGATCGCGTACGCCGTGTCGACGTCCAGGTCCGGCCACTCCTCCGAGAGCGGCGCGCGCTCCGAGACCGTCCCCAGCAGCGCAGCGGCCGCCTCGCGCACGTTCACGATTCCTCCGAAAAGACCGCGGTGACACTGCCGACGCCGGCGATCGTGGTGACGATCGTGTCCCCCGGCGACACCGGGATCGCCCGGGTCATCGACCCCGGCAGCACGACGTGCCCGGGCTCCAGGGTGACGCCAAGCGGCCCCACCGTGTTCGCCAGCCAGACCAGCGAATTCAACGGCGAGCCGAGCACCGCGCCGCCTGCGCCCGTCGCCGCCACCGAACCGTTCCGGTACAGCACGCAGCCCGCCAGCCGGAGATCCACCGAGCCCAGCGCGGTCGGCCTGCTCCCCAGCACCACCCCGCCCGACGACGCGTTGTCCGCGATCGTGTCGAACAGCGAGATCTTCCAGTCCCGGATGCGGGAGTCGACGATCTCCAGCGACGGCAGCACGAACTCGACCGCCCGGACCGCGTCGGCGACCGTCACGCCGGGGCCGCGCAGGGCCGAGCCGAGCACGAACGCGATCTCCGGCTCGATCCGCGGCTGCAGGAACGCCGACGTCGGGATCGGCTGGTGCTCCAGGTGGAACATGCTGCCGGTGAGGTGCCCGTAGTCGGGCTGGTCGACGCCCATCTGCCGCTGCATCGCCGCCGACGCGAGGCCGACCTTGTGCCCGCGGACGGCGTCGCCGCCCTCGACCCAGTGCCGCACCTGCTCCTGCTGGATCCGGTACGCGTCCTCGACACCGGCGTCCGGATACGTCTTGATCAGCGGCTCGATCGGCTCGCGCGCGGCATAAGCCCGCGCCAGCGCCGAAGCGGCCTCCTGCACCTCGCTGACGTCCACCGGAAGGACTCTGCCGTGCCCCCCGACCGTGCACAAGCCACGATGTTCCACCCAGCGGAACTCTCGCCAGACAACCTCTTGCGCGCGAGACAAATGGGGCGTAGCGTCGGGGACACACCAGGAAGGGACGTGAGGGACATGGCACCGACCCCCGCCGAGGTCACCAAGCTCGCCGAAGCCCGCGACGCGCTGCGCGAGCGCCACCTGCGCCCGGCCGCCGAACGCCCGCCGACGAACGGCCGCGGCATCCACCACACCGCGCTGATCTCCAGCGACGTCGAGCGGACCATCGAGTTCTACCAGGACATCCTCGGCTTCCCGCTCACCGAACTCATCGAAAACCGCGACTACCCCGGCTCCAGCCACTTCTTCTTCGACGTCGGCAACGGCAACGCGGTCGC
The DNA here is from genome assembly GCF_042652605.1 of Amycolatopsis plumensis. Classification (NCBI taxonomy): domain Bacteria; kingdom Bacillati; phylum Actinomycetota; class Actinomycetes; order Pseudonocardiales; family Pseudonocardiaceae; genus Amycolatopsis; species Amycolatopsis plumensis. The sequence continues at coordinate 2,225,390 of NZ_JBHSJY010000001.1, forward strand.
CTTCTTCGACCTGCCGGGCCTCGACCTGGGCCCGTACGCGGAAGTCCTCGGTGGACTGCACCACCTGGCGCTGTCCGTCACGCCCGAGCGGTGGAACGCCATCAAGGACAAGCTCGACGAAGCCGGCGTCCAGTACCTGCTGGAGAGCAAGACGTCCATCTACCTGTCCGACCCGGACGGTGCCCGCGTCGAGCTGATCTCCGACCCGCTCGGCGAGATGTACGGCGAGAAGATCGGCTGAAAGCGTGGTCCGGGCGTCGCGCGCCAATTAGCCTGTGCGCGACGTCTGGAGGTCCGATGTCCGACTGGTCGCTCTCCCGTGCGAAGGCGCGGCTCGATCACCGCGAGCTGCTCGACGAACTCACCGCGCGCACCCGGTTCGAGGTGCGGCTGCACCTGAACGAGCCGGCGACGAACGGCGCGTACGACGAGCTCACGAGCATCTTCGCGATCGGGCACGGCGAGTGCGCCGCCCTGCTCAAGCACCACCGGCTGTTGCCGTGGTGGGAGCGCGCGCTGCTGTTCCGGTACGCGCGGCGCCTGCACGGCAAGGCGATCATGCGCAGTGTCGGCGCGGTGCCCGCCGAGGTGGCGCCGCAGGCGGCCCGCGGGTTCGGCGCCGAGATCGCCGAACTCGCGCCCGGCTCCGGGGACACCGGCGCGAAGTACGACCTGCAGGGCCGCGGCCTGCTGACCGTGTTCCGGATCGCCGTCGGCGCCAAGGGCGCGATCTGGCCCGACCGCCACGAGGTCACGACGACGTCCGCCCGCAACATCCTGACCTGCGCCGCGACCTTCGCCCGGCGGAAGCCGTGGCACGTGCTCTGGCCGGTCTACCGGGTGCGCGGCCTGCGGCTCTGGAAGCTTTGACGCCCGCCGCGCGTTCCACCGGTATGACCCCAGAGGAGATCCTCGCCGGCGCGAACACGATCGCCGTCGTCGGGCTGAGCCGCGATCCGGCCAAGGCCGCGCACGGTGTCCCGGCCGTTCTGCAGGCCCACGGCTTCCGCATCATCCCGGTGCACCCGAGCGCGACCGAGCTGCTCGGCGAAAAGGTGTACCGGTCGCTGAAGGACATCCCGGAGCCGGTGGACCTCGTCGACGTCTTCCGGCCGTCGCCCGAAGCGCCGGGCATCGCCCGCGAGGCCGTCGAGATCGGCGCCAAGGCACTGTGGCTGCAGCAGGGCATCCTCTCCGCCGAAGCACGCCGCATCGCCGAAGAGGGCGGCCTCGCCTACGTCGAGAACCGCTGCACCGCCGTCGTCCGCGCGACCGCCTCGATCTCTAAACGCTAGCCGGTCGCTCCGAAGTGGACGATCCGGTGGTTGCCCGGCTCGGCCACCCAGACGCCGCCGGCGCCGTCGTCGGCCATGTCCCTCGGTGAGCCGATCGGCTCGGCCGTGTCGGACAGCGCGGCGCCCGTGCGGGTGCAGAACCGGGCCACGCGCCCGGTGTCGTCGACCAGCAGCCGCCCGGCGTGGTCGAGCGCGACCGCGCGCGGCCTGACCAGGCCGCCGAACTCGCGCACGAACCCGCCCCACCACGAGAACTGCACCACGCGGCGGTTTCCGGTGTCGGCGACGTAGACGTGCCCCGCCGTGTCGACCGCCACCCCTTCCGGCGCCTTGAGCCGTCCGGACAGGACGCGCACGAGCGCGCCGTCGTGGGTGAAGGCCTGGACCCGGTCGTTGCCGGTGTCGGCCACCCACACACGGCCGCGCAGGTCGACGGCGATCCCGGACGGCCCCCGGAACTGCCCCGGGCCGGTGCCGGGCCCACCGAACGCACGCGGGAGCGCGGCGACTTCACTGCTGGTCACCGCACCAGGATCACCGGCCGCGAGCCACGGCGGCCAGGGCCGGGACGAGTGTTCAGCGACTGTTCCGCCCCCGCTCACCAGCTCCAGCGGGAGCACGTCCGCCGGTCGAGGAAGCTGTACGCGGGCAGCGGCCCGAGCCAGTCGGCCTGCACGCCGTCGTCGCGGGCGAGCCCGGCGACGGTGTCCCGGACGACGAGCAGGTCGCCCAGCCCGACCAGGAACGCCCACCGCTCGTCGGCGCTCTCGCCCGCTGGCAGCGCCACGGAGTCGCGGGCCCGTTCGGCGACCCGCGAGAGCAGGACGTCCGAGCGGGCCGCCCGCCACGCCGACCCGGGTTCGGTGAACCGCAGGCAGACGTGCACTTCGGCCAGGCCGTCGAGCCGGTCCAGGTCGGCCCGGTAGGTGTCCGCGGCCGGGGCGAGCACCTCGCCGCGGACGGTGTCCTCGTCCTCGGCCACGGTGCCGAACCGGACCGGCAGCACGGGACCGCCCTCGACCAGCGCGGACACCACCGCCAGGTGGGCGGCCGGGTCGGGCTCGGGATCGCCGACGACCATCGCGAGGTCCTGCCAGCAGACCGTGCGCGGTGCCCGCGGGTGCCCGGCCCGGACGACGCCGTAGAGCTGCAGCGTCACGGCTGTTCGACGGGGACGGCGGGCTCCACCGGGACGGCGACGGCCGGGGTCGGCGGCGGGGGCGGGATCAGCCCGACGGTCTGGTCGAGCCCGATGGATACCTGCCCGGGGTTGGGCTGCTGCGCCTGCGCGTTCACCCGCTGCATCGCTTCGAGGTAGCGGATGTAGGTGTCGACGCTGGCGATCACGACCCTCGCCTCGATCGACAGCAGCTCGATCCCGATCAGCGACACCTTCACCGTGGCGTCGATGACGAGTCCCTTGTCCAGCAGGACGTTGAGGGTGTCGGTGAGGGTGCCGCCGGCCTGTCCCGGTCTGGTCACTTCGCTCCTTCGGTCGCGGGGATTCCGTCGAGGGCCGCGCGGATCTCGGCGAACCGGAGCTCCAGCGCGATGAGGGCCTGGCCGAGCGCTTCGACCTGGTCCGGGGTGAGGGTGCCGGCGTCGAGCCGCCGCAGCGCCTGGCGCTCCAGCACTTCCTTGAGGACGTCGAGCACGGTGACGACCAGGTGCCCGAGCCCGCGGCCGGCGTCGGCGGCGATCCGCTGGGTCATCGGTGCGTCCCGTCGAGCCCGAGCAGCAGCAGCCGCAGGTCGAGCCGCACGAGGTCGATGCCGGCGAGGGAGATGATGACGTCGCCGGTCACGACGGCCCCGCGGTGCACGACCCGGTCGAGCAGATCGACGACGGCCTCGGCGGCGTGGGTGCCGGACGGGGTGAAGACCTCGGCGAGCAGGTCCGCGCGGTCCGGCGCACCGGCGCCCACGAGCAGGTCGCCGATCGCTTGCGTGCCCGCGTCAGCCATGCGCCGTCGCTCCGAGCTCGAGGTCGGTGAACGAGTACGGCGGCCACGGCCCCGATGTCTCCACCGTCGCCCCCGCCGCGCTCAGCTCGCGGGCGAACCACGCCAGCTCCGCGTGGAACTCCGCCTCGCGGCCGGTTTCCACCAGGTACGCCGTGTTCATCAGCACCCCGTGCGGCCGCGCGCGCTCCACGCTGTCCGCCGCCTGGCGCCGCAACGCCTCCTGGAGCCGTCCCGCCGCGCCGGCCACGTCCTCGCGGGCGCGCTGGATCGCCTTCAGCCGTTCGCGCCGCCGGACCAGGTACTGCGTTCCGGTCAGGCCCGTCGCGTCCGGCCGGGTGGTCGCCGCCGGCTCGGTGTGCCGCACCCGCACACCCCACTCGCGGTGGCCCGCCACCTCGTCGAGGCAGTCGCGCGCCTGGTCGTAACCCGCTTCGAGGAGGCGGCGGGCCGCGTCCTCGCCGTCGAGGACCGTCCCGAACCGCAGCGGCAGCACCGGCTCGCTGCGGAACACCGCGCGCACCACGGCGTCGTGCTCGCGGGCCAGCTCGGCGAGCGTGCCGTCGACCGGGTCGAGCGTGTCGATGCGGTCGAAGCGCGCCGGCGCCACCTCGGACACGACCACGCCGAGGTCGCGGTAGCCGATCAGCCGCGGCACCGGGCCGATGTCCAAGGTGGACGGGCGGTTGCGGGTGATCGCGTACGCGCACAGCCAGTTTCCGGTGCTCACCGGGGTTCTTCCCTCCCGCCCGGCAGCCGGGCCTCCAGTTCGGCGACGCGCGCCGCCAGATCGGACGTGCCCAGTTCCGCTCGCGCGGCATTCGGGGCGAAGAACGGATCGTTCGTCCACCAGTCCATGCCCATTTCACGGGCGGTCTGCGCGGACGCGATGAACAGCCGGATCCGCAGGGTCAGCAATTCGACGTCGACCACACTGACGCCGATGTCACCGGCGATGACGACGCCCTTGTCGAGCACGCGTTCCAGAATGTCCGCCAACGAATCGGACGAAGCGGCCAATCTGTCGACCTTCCTTTCAGGAATCAGTGGCGCCGCGTGTGAACCGGCGCAGCCGTTCACACGCGGCGAGTTCGCCGTCGGCGTCGATGTCCACCCGGTAGGTGGCCATCACGCTGGTGGAGTCCGGAATCCGGGCGAGCTCGACGACGTCGACGAGCACGGACCAGCCGCCGTCGCCGCGGGTCAGGATTCCGGTTACGGCATGCGGAGTGAGCCCGGTCACCATGCCGAACTGGTCCTTCGCGGCCCGAATGGCGTCGGCGGCACGGAGCCGGGAAACGGATTTCCCGGCGCCTTCGGGGGCATTTTTGTTTTGAGCATGGAGCGGCAGTGGCGATTCCGGCATCGCTTTCCTCGTCGCAGGCAGGGTGCCCACCGTAGCAACACCGAGGATCGCGTGCATCGTCGTCGCGGAACGGTATTTTTCACCGGTTCGCGGCAACGATTGGGCGATCCGCGGCAACCGGCGGAGGCAAACGGCGCAACGAGCGGACGCCCACCGGCACCAATTTCCAGAAAACGCGCGATTGATTACGATCGAGTAACGTCTACCAGCCGGTAGCCGACCCCGCGGACCGTCTCGATCGTGTGGGTGCCGAACGGCGCGTCGATCTTGCGCCGGAGGTAGCCGATGTAGACCTCGACGACGTTTTCGTCGCCGTCGTAGTGCGCGTCCCAGACGTGGCTCAGGATCTCGTTCTTCGACAGCGCCGTGCCCGCCCGGCGCAGCAGGAACTCCAGCAGCCCGAACTCCCGCGCGGTGAGCTCGATCCGCTTTTGTCCTCTGTGGACGGTACGGGCGGAGGGGTCGAGCCGCAGGTCACCCGCCTCCAGCACGGCCGGGCGGGCGGGGGCGCCGCGGCGCAGCAACGCGCGCAGCCGGGCGATGAGCACGACGAAGGAGAACGGCTTGGACAGGTAGTCGTCGGCGCCGAGGTCGAACGCGTCGGCTTCGTCGTACTCGCCGTCCTTGGCCGTCAGCATCAGCACCGGCGTCCAGTTCTCGGCCGCCCGCAGGCGTTTGAGCACCTCGTAACCGGACAGCTCGGGCAGCATGATGTCGAGCACCACGACGTCGTAGGAGTGCTCGGTCGCCCGCCACAGGCCTTCGCGGCCGGTGTGCGCGACGTCGGCGGTGAAGCCCTCGGCCACCAGCCCCCGCCGCAGCGTCTCCGCGAACTCGCGCTCGTCCTCCACGATCAGCAGGCGCACTACTCCTCCTTCGGCAGTTCGATCACCGGCAGTTCGATCACGAACCGCGCGCCCGGCTCGCTCGACTCGGCGTAGCGCGCCCGGCCGCCGTGGCGCGCCGCGATGCCGGCCACGATGGGCAGGCCCAGCCCGGTTCCGCCGTGCCCGCGCTGGCGCGACGCGTCGAGCCGGACGAACCGCTCGAAGATCCGCTCCCGGTCTGCGGCCTCGACGCCGGGGCCGTCGTCGCTCACCTCGACGACGGCCAGGTCGCCGCGCGCCGCGCTGCTGACCCGGATGCGCGAGCGCGCGTGCCCGCGCGCGTTGTCGACCAGGTTGCGCACGGCCCGCCGCAGCTGGGCCTCGCTGCCGTGCACCTTCGCCGGCCCGGCCCGGACCTCGACGTCCACCGTGCTCTCGCCGCGCAGCCGCTCGGCCTCGGCGCGGACGATGTCGTCGAGGTCGACCTCGGTGCGCTGCGGCCGGTCGGTCGCGTCGTCGGTGCGGGCCAGCATGAGCAGGTCGTCGACGAGTTCCCGCAGCCGCGCGGTTTCCCGGGCGATCACCGGCACCAGGTCGCCGGTGCTCTCCGGGTGCCGCCCGGAGACGTCGAGAGCAGTGCTTATCGTCGAGAGCGGTGATCTCAGTTCGTGGCTGGCGTCGGCGACGAACCGGCGTTGCGCGGCCTGGGCCGACGCGAGCCGGGACAGCATTTCGTTGAGCGTCACGGCCAGGCGGTGCACCTCGTCACCACCCGGCGGCAGCGGCACGCGCGCGGCCAGGTCGCGCGTCGAGATCTCCGCGACGGTCCGGCGCATCCGCTCGACCGGCCGCAGCGCCGAGCCGACCGCGCGGTACACCGCGAGCCCGGCGATCGCCAGCAGCGGCACGGCGATCAGACCCAACAAAAGCGTCAGCCGCGTCGACGCCTCCGTCACCGGTTCCAGCGAGCGCGCGGAAATCACGGTGAACGGCCCCCCGGGCCCGGCCACCTCCTGCGACACGACGCGGTAGTCGTCGTTGTCGCCGTTGAGCCCGAGCGGCAGCGTTTCGACGATCTCGTGCCCGACGACCGGGCGGGCCGCGGTCAGCGGCGGGTGCCCGACGATCGCCGGGTCGCTCGCGATCGGCGTCCGGCGCGCGTCGAGCACCTGCGTGACGGCCTCGGTGTCGCCGGTGCTGGCGACGTCGCTCGCGCTCAGGTCGCGCGCGCCCTCGCGGACGAGCTGGATGGCGACCTGCCGCCCGGTGCTGCGGGCACTCTCGGTGACGCTGCGGTCGAGCGACTCCTCCAGGAGCACCACCACGACCACCCCCGCGACGGCGATGGCCAGCGCGAGCGCGAAGACGGCCACCGCGGTGGTGCGCATCCGGACGCCGGTCGCGGCGATCACCTTGCCCAGTTTCACCAACGCAGCGTAGCCACGAACGAGGCTCGCGCGCGGGCCGACCAGCGACGGGACGCTCGCCGCCACCGGGTCACGCGCCCCGGCGGCGGCGCGGGACGGCGAGCCGCTCCTCGCGCAGGCGCTCGACTTCGGCCAGGTCCAGCGGGCCGAGCGGGTGCCCGACCGTCCAGGCCAGCAGCAGGTCGGCCAGCGCGGGGTTGCGGGCGAGCGCCGGGCCGTGCAGGTAGGTGCCGACGACCCGGTCGGTCACCGCGCCCTCGGTGCCGTCGCCGTTGCCGGTACCGCGCACGACCCGCCCGAGCGGCTCACTGCCGGTGCCGAGCTTGCTGACACCGAGGTGGTTTTCGAACCCGGTCAGCGCCTCCCCGGCCAGCAGCCGGGACGGCGTCGCGACCAGCTCGGCGACCGCGCGCTGTTCGCCGGGTTCGGTGGTGACGTCGAGCAGGCCGAGGCCGTCGTGGTCGACGCCGTCGAGGCCGCGGAACCGGGTGCCGAGCACCTGCAGGCCGGCGCACACGCCGAACACGACCGCGCCGGCCGCGACCGCCCGCCGCAGGCCCGGGTACTTGCGCAGGTGCGCGGCGGCCAGCACCTGGGCACCGTCCTCGCCGCCGCCGAGCAGGTAGAGATCCAAAGTGGACGGTACCGGATCGCCGAGCCCGACGGGGACCACCTCGGCGTCGAACCCGCGCCACTGCAACCGCTTCCCGAGCACCTGGGCGTTGCCGGTGTCGCCGTACGTACCCAGCACCTCCGGCAGCAACAGTCCGATATGGATGGTCGAGTCAGCCACCGGGCAACCTGCCCACCAGGTCGCGGAACGCGGTGTAGTTGGCGACCAGCTCGACGGCGCCCGGCGGCAGCGCGTCGATCGCGGCGACCGGGTCCGGCTCGGCCCAGTGCGCGACTTCGGCGTAGCAGAGCCGGACGGACAGGTCGGCGCCGCGCTCGCCGGTGACGACCACCTGGCGTCCGCGCAACCGTTCGAAGTGGACGTCCCACAGCCAGGACAGGTCCCGGCCGTCGGCCTCCTGGGCGTTGACCGCGACCACGACCGGGGTGTCCTCGTCCAGCACGCGCAGCGTTTCCACCCAGCCGGCCGGGTTCTTCGCCAGCATCAGCCGCACGGAGTGCCGCGACCGGCGGATCGTCCGGTAGCGGCCGCCGATGTCGGTGATGGTCCGCAGCCGCGCCGCCGCGGTGTGCGGCGGCACGCCGAGCCGGTGCGCCGCGGCGAGCGCGAGCGCGGCGTTCGCGCGGTTGACCTCGCCGGGCAGCCGCAGGTCGAGGTCGACCTCGCGGCCGCCGGGCGTCCGGACGAGTTCGCCGTCGAGCGTCCAGGACGGTTCCGGCCGGGCGAGGCCGCACTCGCAGCTCCAGTGCCGTTCGTGGGTTTCGACGCGGCCTTCGCAGCGCGGGCACGCCGTCGAGTCGCCGGTCCAGCGGCGGCCCGTGCTCACCCACACGAGCTTCGCGGCCGGGCTCGCCGCGGACGTCACCAGCACGTCGTCGCAGTTCGCGACGACCACCGTGCCGGGCAGCGCCGCGATGGCGGCCCGCAGGTCGCGTTCGGTGGCGCGGACCTCGCCGACCCGGTCCAGCTGGTCGCGGCTGAGGTTGAGCAGGACCAGGACGGCGGGCCGGACCTGGTCGGCCACCCACGGCACGTAGGTCTCGTCGACCTCGAGCACCGCGTAGGGCGCGTCCGGGCGGGCGGTCAGCGCGGCGAGGACGCCGTCGGGCATGTTCGCGCCGTCGCTGTTGGCGGCCACCTCGGCCAGTGTTTCCAGGGCGCGGGTGAGCATCAGCGACGTCGTGGTCTTGCCGTTGGTGCCGGTGACGAGCACGACGGTGCGTTCACGGCCGAGGCGGCGCAGGGCGGCCGGGTCGAGGGCCAGCGTGACCCGGCCGCCGATCATGCCGCCGCGGCCGAGCCCGGAGCTGCGCGACAGCCAGGCGGTCAGCCGCCCGGCGGCCACGGACGCGCGGGCGCGGAGGGGACTTCGGACGGACATCGCCCGGATGGTGCCCGCCGGGCGCTGTGAGTTTCCTGAGTCCGTGGCGTGGGTCTCTACAGAGTGACGACGACCTTGCCGTGGACGTGGCCCGTGGCCTGCAGCTCGACGGCGTCGCGGATCCGTTCGACCGGGAAGACCGCGGCGATGGGCACGGTGAGCCGTCCGGCGGCGACGGCCTCGGCGATGCGGGCCAGTGCCCCCGGCTCGGCGTCGGCGCCACCGGTGGCGCGCACCCCGCCCGGCGGGTGGGGGCCGGCGGCGATCGTGGCGATCCGCTCGGGCGGGACACCGAGGGCCAGCGCCGCCTCGGCGGTCTCGGTGCCGAAGAGGTCGACCGCCGCCGTGACGTTCCGGACCCGGTCGGCCAGGCCGGGTCCGTAGGCGACCGGTTCGGCGCCGAGCTTGCGCAGGAACGGGAAGGTGGCCTCGGCGGCGGTGCCGATCACGGTGGCGCCGGCCAGTTTCGCGAGCTGGACGGCGAAGATGCCCACGCCACCGGCGGCCCCGCCGATCAGGACGGTGTCCCCGGCCCGCAGGCCGACCGCAGCCAGCGCGGCGGCCGCGGACGAGCCGGCGACGGGGAGCGTGCTCGCCACCTCGTCGGAGACGCCGTCCGGAGTGGGAAAGAGCTGGTCATCGGCTCGGGCGACGACGAAGTCGGCGACAGCGCGACCCAGCGCGCCGCCGTGAACACGGTCGCCGACGGCATGCTTCGCGCCCGGCCCGGCTTCGTCGACCACGCCGGCGAAGTCGTACCCGAAGCCGGCTGGGAGCGTGACGCCGAACCGCGCGGCGGCCTCGGCGCTTCCGGCGAGGCGCCAGTCCATCGGGTTCAGTCCGGCGGCGGTGACGCGCACCCGCACTTCCCCGGGGCCGGCGTGCGGTTCGGGGACTTCGCGCAACTCGAGCACTTCGGGGCCACCGAACTTCTCGTAGACGACGGCTCGGCTCATGGGGACCTCCTGTGATGAGACTTGGTCCCATCACCATACACGGTTTGACGGGACCAAGTACCGTGTCGGCATGGCCCGCTGGGAACCGAACGCGCCGGAGAGACTGAGCCGAGCCGCCCTCGAACTGTTCGAGGAGCGGGGGTACGAGAACACGACGGTGATCGACATCGCCGCACGGGCCGGGCTCACGAAGAGCACGTTCTTCCGGCACTTCCAGGACAAGCGGGAGGTGCTCTTCGGGGGGAGCACACTGGCCGGCCTGCTCGCCGACGCGATCGCCGACGCGATCGCCGACGCGCCCGAGACGGCGTCGCCGCTGGAGGCGGTGGCTTGCGCGATGGATGCGGTCGGCCGCGCAGTGTTCACGGCGGAGAGACGGGAGTTCAGCGCTCGTCGGCGGGCGGTGATCGCTGCGCATCCGGAATTGCGGGAGCGGGAAGCGCTGAAGGGGGTGGCGCTGATCGAAGCGGTGACGGGTGCGCTTCGGGCGCGCGGTGTGCCGGAGTTGAGTGCGTGCGTTGCCGCGGAGCTGGGGGCGCTGGCGATGAAGATCGGGTATGAGCGGTGGATCGAGGTGGGGGGCGAGTTCGGGGGGACTGCGCGGCGGACACTGGAGGAGGTTCGGGCGGCGGTTGAGCGGTAGGCAGCCCCGGTGCTCTCGGTGAAGCCGGGCCACGCCCTGCCTTGCGCTCCCACTGAAGCCAGGCCGCTCGCCTGCCTGCGCTCCCACCGAAGCCAGGCCGCTCCCGCCGGCGCTTCCCTTAAGGCCCGGCCGCTCCCCCCGCCTGCGCGCTCGCTAAAGCCAGCCGACTCGCCTGCCTGCGCTCCCCCTGAAGCCCGGCCGCCCGCCCGCCTGCGCGCTCACTGAAGCCAGGCTGCTCGCCCGGCCTTCGTTGCCCAGCCCCGGCCGGGTGCCGCGGCGCGTTCAAGCGTCATGAATGACTCATTCCTGACCTCCGACGCCAGGAATGAGTCATTCACTGCACCGGCGACGGGCCCGTCCCGCTCGGCCGCGCCCGGCCGCCCGGGGCCATCCCGGGGCGCGCGCCCGCAGGCCACCCCGCGGGGGCGCCCCCCGGTTCCAGCGTATCGGCGCGGGCCGACAACAACGGCGAAAGAACACCGCCCACAGCCGATCTGTCCACATTGCTTTCCGCCTGTTGACAGCTCGCGCTTTCCGCCCGCGGAACCCCCACCCGATGCATTCGCGGATATGAACGACCCACCCGTCGAACCTGTCGAACGGCCCTCATCGAGGCCGCGCAACCGCCATAGGTAGGAAACTTAACCATCGGATGTTGAACCAATTAGCATCGTCAACTACTCGCATTGTTGCGAGTTATTCCAAGATCTACCGGAGATTCATCGGAGGTGTTACCGTCCAACCCCAGCCAGCGGAAAGGCGTGCCGCTGAGCGGGAAATCGTCCAACGGAGGGCAGCGTGGGACCGGAGCGCGGGCTTGAACAAAGCGGAACTCTCGAACGCGGGCTCGCGGTGCTGGAGCACGTGGGCCGGCACCAGGAGATTTCCACCAATGCGATCGCGCGGCAACTGGGGCTTTCCCGCAGCGCCGCCTACCGCATCGTCGGCACCCTGAAGAACCTCGAGTACCTCGAGGCCGACCAGGTCACCGGGCGGGTGCGGCTGGGGACCCGGCTCGTCGAGCTCGGGGCGCGGGCGATGGCCGCGACCGATCTGCACCGGTGCGCTCCCCGGTACCTCGCCTCGCTCGCCGAACGGTCCGGGGAGACCACCTACCTCGCCGTCCCCGACAACGACACCATGGTCTACGTCGCCACCGAACGCAGTGCCAGTGCCGTCACCCTGGCCTGCCGGCTCGGCACCCGGCGGCCGCAGCACGCGACGTCGCTCGGGAAGGCCTGGCTCGCCGCGCTGCCCGAGGCGGACCGGCTCGAACGCGTGCGCCGGATGAAGCTGGACTCCCTCACCCTCAAGACCATCATCGACCCGCACCGGCTGCTCGACGAACTCGCGAAGACCAGCCGCCGCGGCTGGGCGGTCGACGAGGTCGAGAACGAGCCGGACGTCGGCTGCGTCGCCGCCGCCGTGCGGGACCACTCCGGACGGCCGATCGCCGCCATCAGCATCGCCGGGCCCGCCCCGCGCGTGCTGCGCCGCCTCGACGAGCTCGGTGCCTCCGTCGCCGGGACCGCCGCCGCCCTGTCCCTGCGGCTCGGGTACGTCCGGAGCCGGCCGGCCTGAGCTCGGGAGGAGCCGACGTGACCTGGGTCCAGGACTACCAGCCGGCGGGCGGGCTGTGGGTTTCCGCGCTGCTCGCCGCGCTCCCGATCATCGTGCTGCTGGTTTCGCTCGGGGTGATCCGCTTCTCCGCGCACCTTTCCGCGGCGCTCGCGCTGGTCACCGCGCTCGGCGTCGCCCTGCTGCTGTACCGGATGCCGGCCGCGCTGGCGTTCGACTCCGCGGCGATGGGCGTCGTGTTCGGCGTGTGGTCGGTCGCGTGGATTGCCTTCCACGCCGTGTACTTCCACAACGTCACCGTCGCCACCGGCCGGTTCGACGCCATCAAACGCGTTCTCGCCGGGTTCAGCGAGGACCGGCGGCTGCAGGCGCTGCTCATCGCGTTCGGCTTCGGCGCGCTGCTCGAAGGCGTCGCGGGCGGCGGGTCGCCGATCGCGATCACCGCGGCGATGATGGCCGCGCTCGGGTTCCCTCCGGTGAAGGCCGTCGTGCTGGCGCTGCTGGCGAACACCGCGCCGGTCGCGTTCGGCGGCCTCGGCAACCCGCTGATTGTGCTCGGCAGGCTGACCGCGCCGATCATGCACCTCAAGCAGGACCAGGCGACCGAACTGTTCTCGGCGGCGGTCGGCCGTCAGGTTCCCGTGCTGGCCCTGATCATCCCGGCGTTCCTCGTCGTCGTCCTGGCCGGCTGGAAGCGCATGCTCGAGGTGTGGCCGGCGGTGCTGACCGCCGGGCTCGCCTTCGCGGCCATGCAGTTCGCCGCGTCCAACTACATCAGCGCCAGCTTGGTCGACGTCCTCGCGGCGCTCACCGCGATGGCCGCGCTGTGGATCCTGACCCGGTTCTGGCAGCCCGCGGCGGTGTGGCGTTTCGACGGCGAGGAAGCCGTCCCGGCCAAGAGCCTCGGCGCCGCGCAGGCCGAGCGCGGCGCGCTGTACGCGTGGATGCCCTACGTCATCCTGATCCTGGCGATCTTCCTGTCGCGGATCGGCACGATCTTCAAGAACCTTCCCACCTGGCTCGACCTGACGAAGCTGCTGCACAAGGCCGACTGGGTCTTCGCCTGGCCGGGGCTGCACAACCACGTCGTCCAGCACCCGCCGATCACCGCGAAGAACGCGCCCTACGCAGCCACGCTGACCGTCGACTTCCTGTTCTCGCCGGGCACGATCGCGCTGATCGCGGCGGTGATCGCCGGGCTCGCGATGGGCGGGCGGCCGAGCCTGCTGCTGACGACGTACGCCAAGACACTGCACCAGATGCGCTGGGCGCTGGCAACGATCTTCATGATCTTGGCGATCGCGTTCGTGATGAACTACTCCGGCGCGACGCAGACGCTGGGCCTGGCCCTGGCGACGACCGGCGCGGTCTTCCCCCTGTTCTCGGCCTACATCGGCTGGCTCGGCGTGTTCCTGACCGGCTCGGACGCGTCGACGAACAGCCTGTTCGGCCCGATGCAGGTGATCTCGGCGCAGCAACTGAACCTCAACCCGATCCTGGCCGGCGCGACGAACACCTCGGGCGGCGTGATGGGCAAGATGATCTCGCCGCAGAACCTGTCGATCGGCGCGACGGCGATCGGCCAGAGCGGCAAGGAGGGCTCACTGCTGCGGCAGACGTTCCTGTGGTCGCTGCTGCTCACCGCGGTGGTCGGCGTGATTTCGCTCCTCCAGGCGACGATCCTGACGGCGCTGATCCCGTCGCCCTAGGCTGGGCGGCATGAGTGAGGCACTGGCGTCCTTCGGCTACGAGCTGGGGATCCTCAAGCGGGTCCGCCGGTCGGGCTGGTGGCACGCGGGCGTCCGCGACCCCGAGTCGGTCGGCGAGCACAGCCTGCGCGCGGCCCAGCTGGCGGCGCTGCTCGCGGCGGAGGAAGGCGCGTCCCCGGAGCGGGCGGCCTTCCTCGCGCTGTGGCACGACACGCAGGAGACCCGCACGGGCGACCTGCCGCTGACGGCGGGGGACTACCTCCGCAAGCCGGAACCGCGGCAGATCACCGCCGACCAGACGGCCGCGCTCCCCGAGCGGTCCCGGGACCTGGTGCGGTCGGCGGTGGACGAGTACGAGACCCGCGAGTCGCCGGAAGCGTTGTGCGCCAAGGACGCCGACAAGCTGGAGATGCTGCTGCAGGCCCTGGAGTACCGGGACGTCGGCGTCCGGCCGGTCGACGAGTGGATCGAGTCGGCGCGGAAGGGGCTGAAGACGGAGACCGCGCGGAAGGTCGCCGAGGCGGCGATGACGTTGTCGCCGCTCGCCTGGCGGGGACGCTAACCGGCGACCGCCTTCGCGCGGTTCAGGAGCAGCTCCCGTTCACGCGAATTCTCCGTCATCTCCGCCGCCCGGCGGAACTCCTGCTCGGCCTCCTCGAGCCGGCCGAGCTTCTGCAGCAGGTCGCCGCGGACGCTGGGCAGCAGGTGGTAGTCCTTCAACGCCGGTTCGGCGGCGACCGCGTCGACCACGGCCAGGCCCGCCGACGGCCCGTACGCCATCGCCACCGCGACCCCGCGGTTCAGCTCGATCACCGGGGACGGCTGGAGTTTGCCGAGGCCTTCGTAGAGCGCCGCGATCCGGGCCCAGTCCGTCTCCCCGGCCGTCCGGGCCCGGGCGTGGCACGCCGCGATCGCCGCCTGGGCGGAGTACGGGCCGTACGCGCCCTCGGCGATCTGCTCGGACAACGCCAGCGCCGCGAGGCCGTGCTGGATGAGGAAGCGGTCCCAGCGGGTGCGGTCCTGGTCCAGCAGCAGCACCGGTTCCCCGTTCGGGCCGGTGCGGGCCTTCGCGCGGGACGCCTGGAGCTCCATCAGCGCGACCAGGCCGTGGACCTCCGACTCGCCCGGCATCAGCCCGGCGAGCACGCGGCCGAGCCGCATCGCCTCTTCGCAGAGCGCCGGCCGCATCCAGTCGTCGCCGCGGGTGGCCGAATACCCCTCGTTGAAGACGAGGTAGATGACCTCGAGCACGGACGACAGCCGCGCGACGCGCTCGTCGCCCTCGGGTACCTCGAAGGGCACCTTCGCCGCGGCGAGCGCCTTCTTCGCCCGGACGATCCGCTGGGCGATCGTCGATTCGCGGACCAGGAACGCGCGGGCGATCTCGTCGGTGGTCAGGCCGCCGAGCATGCGCAGCGTCAACGCGACCCGCGCCTGCGTGTTCAGCACCGGGTGACAGGCGACGAACAGCAGGCGGAGGACGTCGTCCTCGATGTGGTCGTCGAGCGCCGCGTCGAAGTCGGGCAGGACGCCTTCGCCGAGCCGCTGGTCGCGGCCGACTTCCTCGAGCTTCTCCGAGTACCGCTCGTTGCGGCGGAACTGGTCGACCGCGCGGCGCTTGGCGATGGTCATCAGCCACGCGCCGGGATTGCGGGGGACGCCGGCGTCCGGCCACTGCTCCAGCGCCGCGACCAGCGCGTCCTGGGCCAGTTCCTCGGCGAGACCGACATCGCCGCGAGCCATCCGGGCCAGGCCCGCGATGAGCCGCGGCGACTCGATCCGCCAGACCGTTTCGACCGTTCTCCGGGCGTCCGCAACCGTCACCCGGCCATCAGACAGGGTGATCTTCCGCGGTGCAAGCCGCTACTCGCTGATCGGGCGAATCTCCAGCACGCCGGTCCGCGCCTCGGTGCCGGGCGCCTGTTTCATCAGCGCCACGATCTCTTCGAGCGAGTCGCCCTTCAGCACCCAGAACCCGGCGATCAGCTCCTTGGTCTCCGCGAACGGCCCGTCGACGACCTTCGGCTCGGCCTCGCCCTGGAAGAGGATGCGCGCGCCTTCCGCGCTAGAGGTCAGGCCCTCGACGTACTCGACCCGGCCTTCCCGGTACAGCCGGTCGTTGAACTGCGCCATCTCCGCCAGTTCCCGGGCGGTGGGCTGGAATTCCGGCGCGTCGGTCTCGGCCTCGGCCTTGACCATCACCAGGAAACGCATCACGCGTTCCCGGCGCTCTGCGCGCGCATCCGGCCCTCGAGCGCCTCGACCTCGGGCGTCATGTTCTCGAAGTCGGCCGCCTCGGCGACGCGCCGGATCTCGACCTCGCCGGCCTGGCCGTCGGGGTTGGGCATCCGCTTGATCCACTCGATGCACTCTTCGCGGTCGCGGCACTGCAGGATCCAGAAGCCGCCGACGAGCTCCTTGGTCTCGGCGAACGGACCGTCGACGACCTTGGGCTCCTCGGTGCCGGAGAAGACCACCCGCGCGCCCTGCGAGCTCGGCGTGAGCCCTTCGCCGGCGAGCAGGATGCCGGCCTTGACCATTTCCTCGTTGAACTTCGCCATCTCGGCCAGCAGTTCGGCGCTGGGGCCCTGACCGGCCTCGGATTCCTCGTTCGACTTGACGATGACCATGAACCGCATCGCGGTCTCCCTTCGTTCGCTTTGCCTACGCGTCGAACGGCCGGGCGCCGGATCGACCGCGCCGGGCAAAAACTTTTCGCGCGGGGAAAGTAGCAGCTCAGGGCCGGGTCGGGTGGGACGATCCGGACCGGGTCCACTCGCCGAGGCGGTCGATCTCGGCCAGGCACGCCCGGACCGCTTCGGCGGCGTCGTACGTGTCGGGTTCCTCCCACCGTCCCTTCGTGAAGACGGTGACCCGGCCGCCGCCGGCCGCCCGCACCCACAGGCCGGGCACCCGGCGCTCGTCCGCGGCCGGCTGGAACGACATCATCATCACCGAAGTGACCGGGTACATCCGCCGCAACCTCGGCTCCCGCATCGCCGCCTCGACGAATTCGCCGAGGCGGAGCCCGTCGTGGGTGCGGAGGAACTGCCACGCGAGCTCGGTCCGGTCGCCGCTCTCGAACGCGTCCGCGATGTCGGCGAAGTCCGCGAACGGCCACGCGGCCGCCAGCTCCCGCGCGGTCGCGCCGCCGAGCCAGGCCGCGGCAACCCCGGTGACCTCCGCCAGGTCGGTGGTGAACAGCCGGCTCAGGTATCGCCCGCGCAGGAGGTGACGCACGCGGAACAGCCGCTCGTCCACCAGCGGCAGGACCTCCACAACGCGGTCGCCCTTGCCGACCCTGGCCAGGAAGCCGCCGAAGGCTCCTCGAGCTTCCGGCATTTCGATGTCGCACCCGGGACACGCGGCGCGCAGCACGGCCTCGAGGCCACCGGCGTCGACGAGGTCCTGGTACGGCGATTCCCCCATGCGTTGCTCCTATGTCAAGCCGCTGTGGGGAGTGTGGCTGTGTGGGGTGTGGTGTCGGTTCGTAGGAGGTTGAACACGACACGGGCGAGGCGTCGTTTGAGGGCGCGGAGTGCTTCCATGGTGGTGTCTCCGTTGCTGCGGCGGCGTTGGTAGTAGGTGCGGCCGGGGCCGGGTAGCCGGATCTGGGTGACGGCGATGCGGTGCAAGGCGGTGTTGAGCTGGCGGTTGCCGCCGCGGGCGAGGCGGTGGCGGGTGGTGTTGCCCGAGCTGGCGGGGATGGGAGCGACTCCGGCGTGCATGGCGTAGCAGGCTTCGGAGCGGAACCGAGTGATGTTCGCGGTCTCGGCGACGATTTTCGCCGCGGTCAGGGCGCCGCAGCCGGGCAGGGCGAGCAGCTGCGGCGCCTGCTGGGTCATGCGGGTCGCCAGTTCACGTTCGAGCGCGTTGATGCGGAGGGTGAGGTCGCGGATGTCGGTGACCAGTTCGGCGGCGATGCGCACCACCATCGATGCCGGCTGCTGGGCCAGCCATGCGGTGAGCCGGTCCAGTTCGCAGCGCCGATCCAGGCTGCGTGCGGCGGGGTCGAGTTCGGGGTCGAGTTCGTGCAGGTGCCAGCGCAGCCGGTTCTGCATCCGGGTGCGGGTGGCGACCATGTCCTCACGGTGGTCGACCAGGAGCTTGACCTCCCGCGAGGCCTCATCGTGGACAGCAGTCGGCAGGTCCGGCTCCCGCAGCGCGGCCCGGGCGATGGCCAGCGCGTCGATCGGGTCGGACTTGCCGCGGGTCCTGGCCGCAGACCGCGCGCCGGCCATCAGCTTGGGCGGAACCCGGATCACGGTCTGCCCGGCCGCCAGCAGCGCTCGCTCCAGCCGGGTCGAGACGTGCCGGCAGTCCTCCACCGCGAAACGCAGTTGCTCGGATGGCCACTGGCGCAATGTCCAGCGCAGCAGCTGCCGGTGGCCGGCATCCGTCGCCCGGACCGTCTGTTCGCCCAGTTTGCGGCCGACCTCGTCCACCACGACCGCGGTGTGGGTGTTCTTGTGGACATCGATACCCAGCACCACCACCATGGGGATGGTCTCCTTCCAGCTCGAAAGGGACGGCTGGGCCGGCCGGCGGACACACCTCAGTGGGGGGCGCTGCCACGCTCCTATCAAGTCACGCCGGTCGGCCCCGGCTCACCGGTGACCGGCACAACGCATGATCGCCAACCCACACAGGCGGCAGGCAAGCTACGAGCCAAATCACCAGCAGCCAGGATCCCAACCACCGCAACAGCGGCAACATCACCCTGACACTGACGCCAAGGTACCCGCGTAGCCCGGCTAATCTGCCCGTCGTGGCGGTACTCCCCGACGACCTCTCCTCCGCGCTCGACGACGAGCTGGCCCGGCACCCCGTGGCCCGGCTGACCCAGTCCGTCGACCGGCTCAGCACGCGCTACCGCCAAGGTGACGCCGCGACTTCGCCGATCCTCAGCTCCGAAGCCGACGTCGCCGCGTACGCGGGCTACCGCATGCCCGCGACCTACGCCGCCGTGCACGCTGTGCTCGCCGAAGCCGCTTCACGCGCTCCCGGCTTCGAGCCGCGTACCCAGATCGACGTCGGCGGGGGCACCGGTGCCGCCGTGTGGGCGGCCGCGGCCGTCTGGCCTTCGCTGGCCCAGTGCACCGTGATCGAGCAGGTGGCCGGGGCCATCGGGCTCGGCAAGCGGCTCGCCGCGGGTGCCGGGCTCCCGGCGGTCCGGGACGCGGAATGGCGGCGCGGCTTCGTCGACCCGGCCGCGCCGGCGCCGGAGGCGGACCTCGTCACGCTGTCCTACGTGCTCGGCGAGCTGCCGGACGCCACGCGCGCCGACGTCGTGCGCTGGCTGGCCGCCAAGTCGGGCGCGGTCGCGCTGATCGAGCCGGGCACGCCCGCGGGCTACGAGCGGATCCGCGCCGCCCGCGCGCAGCTGATCGAGCTCGGCCTGCACGTCGTCGCGCCGTGTCCGCACGACGCCGCGTGCCCGATCGTGCCCGGTCAGGACTGGTGTCACTTCGCCGCGCGGCTGCCGCGCTCGGGGCTGCACCGGAAGCTGAAGGCCGGCACGCTCGGGTTCGAGGACGAAAAGTTCGCCTACGTCGTCGCGTCGCGGGCCGCGCCCGAGCGGCCGGACGCGCGGATCATCCGGCACCCGAAGAAGCACAAGGGCTGGGTGGCGCTCGACCTGTGCACGGCTTCCGAAGGCCTGAAGCCCGCGGTCGCCGTCTCGAAGAAGCAGGGCCCGCGCTACCGCGCCGCCCGGGACGCCGAGTGGGGCGACGGCTGGCCTTCCGCCTGATCGGGTGGCAGGGTGGCGGCCCATGGGGAGCGTCATCGCGGAGATCAGCATGTCGGCGGACGGCATCGCCGGGGTCCGGCTGTTCGACGCCGAGGCCGGACGGCACGCGGAGCTCGAGCGCACCGCCGTGCACGAGACGCCGAACGCGACCCACCTGACGTTCCGCGTGCGGAACTAGGGCATCCGGACCGCCGATCCGAACGCTGCCTCGGCCAGGACGGCGACCTGCTGCACCACTGGATATTCGAGGCCGCGGACGCCGATGCCTCCCGACCGCGTTCACGTCCGTCACCCGACGGCTTGCGAAAGCACGCTGCGCCAGGCGAAGAACCGCGGCGGGGCGACCGGCACGTCGTCCCACTGCCGTTCGGCGCCGGAGCGTCCGGCTAGGGCATCCGGACCGTCCGCAGGAACGCCGGCAGCAGCCACGGCCGCGGGCCGCCGATCCGGACGCCGCCGGTCAGGAGCGCGCGGGTCCGGGAAATGCGGCCGAACATCATCGGGACCAGGACCGCCGGGTCGAAGCGCAGCCGGACGTCCGCCGTTCCGTCCGGTTCCTCGTAGCGCAGCCGGCCGTGCTGGAGGGCCAGGACCGCCGGGGTCGTGTGCGCCGACCGGAACTCCACCGCGATGCGGCGGGGTGACGGCGTCGCGTCGTCGAGGAGCCGGCCCAGGTCGTTGCGGACCATGCCGAACAGGAACAGCTCGAGGAACAGCGCCTCCAGCCGCGCGGGGACGGGCCACGGCCGCCCGATGGCGCGCGCGATGTCGAGGCCGTGGATCAGCATCTCGTTGACCAGGTGCGCGAGCACGCCCGCGACCGGCACGCGGGAGCCGCCCAGCCACCACACCGGCTTCTCCGGGTCGAGGTCCGCGCTGACCAGCAGCAGCTCGGCGATGTCCGCGCGCAGCCGCGCGGCCAGCCGGACCGGGTCGCGCTCCGGGTGCAGCCGCAGCCCGAGCGCGTTCATCCCGGCGATCGTGTCGACGCTCACCGCGTCGATCGGCTCTTCCAGGTCCGGCAGCGGCAGCGGGCCGCCGTCGCCGCGGATCATCGCCGGGTACATCAGCGCGATCATCCCGACGTGCGACGCCGCTTCGGCGATCGACCACTCGCCGAGCGCTCGCGCGTGCGGGTCGCCCACGCCGGTCAGCAGGTCCGCGAACCGTCCGCCGACCTCGGGCAAAGCCGCGCGCACCCGGTGCCACTGTTCGACCGTCACGGCTTCCGACGTTAACCCGCGGCCGCACCGCCCCGGGTCTTCGAAGGTGCGGTTATCTTCTGGGCATGGCCCGGATCCTGCCCCGGTCGACCCGGTGGCGGGTCGCCCTGTTCGCCGCCCTCGCGTCGGCGCTCGTGCTCGGCCTCGGGTCGTACTGGTTCGTGCGGTCGCTGCGCAGCGGGCTGGACCTCGCCGCGGTCCGGGTCGCGAACGAGAAGGTCGCCGCCGTCGCGGGGCTGCTGGAGGCCGGGGTCACGCCGGTCGACGTGGCCCGGCAGCTCGACTACGGCGGCTACCAGATCAGTCTCGGCAAGGGGAAGGACAGCGGCTGCCCGGAGCGGCTCGACCAGACCGGGACGCTCGTCGGGAAGGCGATGGTCTACGGGCCCGGCTGCGTGGTGGGGACGCCGTTCCCGATCGACGGCGGCGTCGAGTCGGTCACCGGGACCAAAGGCGGGAAGTACTTCGTCCAGGCGCAGACCGCGCTCGACCCGATCGGCCTCGAGACGGTGACCAGCGCGGAGGAGATCCTCTGGGGTGCGGTACCCGCGGCTTCGCTGCTCATCGGGGCCGTGGCCTGGTTCGCCGTGCGGCGGTCGCTGCGCGCGGTCGGGGCCATCCGGGCCGAGGTCGACGGGATCCGCGCGCGGGACCTCGGCCGCCGGGTGCCGGTGCCCGACTCCGGTGACGAGATCACCGAGCTCGCCGTCACGATGAACGCGATGCTGGGGCGGCTCGATCAGTCCGTGCGGCGGCAGAGCCAGTTCACCGCGGACGCCTCGCACGAGCTGCGCACGCCGCTGGCGTCGATGCGCACCCAGCTCGAGGTCCAGCTCGCCCACCCCGACCGGCTCGACTGGCGCCGCAGCTTCGAGAACGCCGTGCTGGACGTCTCGCGGATGGAAGACCTCACCGGGGACCTGCTGCTGCTCAGCAAGCTGGACGCCGACCAGCCGGCCGGCACCGCCCGCGTCGCGCTCGCCGACCTCGTCACCGGCCACGTCGCCGCGCGGCTCCCCCGCGACGGCGTCGAAGTGCGCACCGAAATCCACGCCGGACCGGTGGTCCGCGGGCACGCGGGACGCCTGGACCGCGTGCTGCGCAACCTCGTCGACAACGCCGAGCGGCACGCCGAAACCCGCGTGACGATCACGCTCACCGCGGCCGACGGCCACGGCGTGCTGACCGTCCGGGACGACGGCCCCGGCATCCCGGACGAACACCGCGAGCGCGTCTTCGACCGGTTCGTCCGCCTCGACGACGACCGCACGCGCGAAGCCGACGGCGGCTCGGGGCTGGGGCTGGCGATCGCCGCCGAGATCGCGCGGACGCACGGCGGCACGCTGCGGGTCACCGAAAGCACGGCCGGCGCGTGCCTGGAGCTGCGCTTACCGCTTGCCTGAAGAGTTCTTCAGGCTGCTTAAGCTCCGGTTCAGCGTGGCCGCACGAGCATCCCGCCATGCTGATCGACTTCGCGCCCGCTCCGGCGCGCACGCGCGAAAGCCGCGCGGTCCCCTACGTCGTCGCCGCGGTCGCCTTCACCGGGTACGCCGCCTGGTCGCTGCAGCGGCTGCGGACGTTCGACGCGAGCGGGTTCGACCTGGGGATCTTCGAACAGGCGGTGCGGTCCTACGCGCACGGCCAGTGGCCGGTGTCGGACCTGCTCGGCGCGGGCTTCCCGACGCTCGGCGACCACTTCCACCCGATCCTCGCCCTGCTGGCGCCGTTCTACTTGCTGTGGCCGTCGCCGGGGTGCCTGCTGGTCGCGCAGGCGTGCCTGTTCGCGCTGTCCGCAGTGCCGGTGACGCGGTGTGCGATCGGGCTGCTCGGCACCCGCCGGGGTGCGCTCGTGGGCGCCGGGTACGTGCTGTCGTGGGGGCTGCTGTCGGCGGTGAACTTCGACTTCCACGAGGTCTGCTTCGCCGTCCCGATGCTGGCGTTCACCGCCGAGCACCTCCTGCACGGCCGGTGGCGGGCGGCGGTCTGGTGCGCGCTGCCGCTGGTGCTGGTCAAGGAGGACCTGCCGCTGACGCTCGCCGCCGTCGGCGTGGTGCTGGTGCTCAACCGGCAGCGGCGGCTCGGCTGGACGGTGATCGTCTTCGGCGTCGTCACGTCCGCGTTGCTGTTCCTGGTCGTCTTGCCGGCGCTGAACCCGGGTGGCGGCTACGCGCACGGCAGCGGCTTCGACCCGTTCGGCGGGGCGATCGTCAAGGTTTCGATGCTGCTGGTTCTGCTGGCGCCGACGGCGTTCGCGGCCCTGCGCTCGCCGATCCTGCTGCTGGCGGTGCCGACGCTGCTGTGGCGGCTGGTCTCGGCGAACGACCGCTACTGGGGCATGGGCTACCACTACAGCGCGGTGCTGATGCCGATCGTGGTCATCGCGGGTGTGCACGGCGCCCGCCGGTTCGCCGGGCTCCGGCGGTACCTGCCGGTGTGCGCGGTGGTCGTCGGGCTGGGTTCGTTCGGCCTCCAGGCGGCGCACCTGACCGACGGCGTCTGGACGCCGGCGCAGCGGGCCGGGATCGACGCGGTCCTGGCGCGGATCCCCGACGGCGCGACGGTGCTGGCGTCCAACCGGCTGGCCCCGCACCTGACGTCCCGCTGCACGGTGCTGTTCTTCGACGGCGTGACCGGGCAGCGGCCGGAGTGGGTGGTCGTCGCGCAGCCGGAACAGTCCTGGCCGACGACGCTCGCGACGAAGGCCGCGGCGCTGGCGGACCTGGAGAAGACGGGGTACCTGCGCGTCGACGGGACGGACTCCGTCGTGCTGCTCCACCGTGAGTAGGGAACTCGCAGCGGTAACCGGCCAGTCGGGGGGCGTGCCGGCCGGTTACCGCCGCACCGAGGAAGAGGGAACCCTCCGCCAGGAATGACGCGCGGGTCTCGGCTTCACTCGATCGAGTGACACCAGGCCCCGTCTCAAGCACCCCGCGGCGGCCTTCGTCGCACCTCACATACCGATCGCCGCGATCCTGGGGCTAACTGTCACAACGGTGAGGCAGTAAAAATGCCACAGCGTTGTGACAAAAACCCATAGGGAGGCAGGAGTGCCCCACCGGGACCGCTTGGAGCTGGTCAGCTGCGGCCGAAGCAGACGAACGGCATCAGCGGTTCCGCCTGCGCCGCGTCCGCGAGCGCCCGCGCCGGTGGCGTCCCCACCGACAGCGCCTTGTGGAACGCCAGCATCACGCCGCCCGCCGTGCGGTCGTCCACCCTCGCCACGCTCGAGACCACCGTGCGGCTGCCGCCGTAGAGCAGCGCCGCCGTGAAGCCGAGGACCTCGTCGCCCGCGCGGACCACCGCCTGGCCGACGTCGCACGAGGACAGCACCACCTGCTCCGGTGCCGTCGCCAGCTGCTGGACGTCGTAGGCCATCAGCGGCCCGTCGGCCAGGTTGAGCCGGGAGAACAGCACGTTCTCCTGCTCGTGGTGGCCGTGCGCGGCGAAGTGGGCCAGGCGGCAGCCGTCGAACGCCTTGAGCGTGGCCGCGACCGTCGCGTCCGGGCCGGTCAGGACCTCGGCGTCGGGGTACAGCGGTGCCAGCCGGGCGACCTCGGCTTCGGCGTGGTTCAGGTCGGAGCCCGCGACGAGCAGCGGCGCGCCGGTCGCGCGGCCGGAGCGGCGGCCCGCGTCGAACCAGGCCGAGGACGACGGCGTGACCGTCACCGGACGGCCGTGCAATGTCGGCAGCAGCCCCCACGGGATCGCCGAAAGCGCGCCGGTCGGCACGACGACGACGTCGAGGTCGCCGAGCCGGGACGCCAGCGGCGCCAGCAGGATCGCGTCGAGCGCGGTGACCTGCGTCCGCACCGACCGGCGGATGACCCGGTCCAGCTGCGGCGGCAGCTGCCGCCCGCACAACGCGTCGAGGTCGCTGTGCAGCCGCGCGACCGGCTCCGCGACGGCCGCCGCCGGGCCGAGCTCGACCAGCGCCACCCGGTGGTGCGCGATCACCTGCGCGCACAACGCGCCGCGGTCGGCGAGGAAGCAGACCATCGCGCTGCCGGTCGCCGCCAGCTCGTCACCGATCTCGCGCAGCTTGGCCTCGGCGTGGTCGGCGTCCACGCCCTCGGCTTGCCAGCCCTTGGCGCGGATCTCGCGTTCCAGCGCGGCACACCGCTTCACGGCCTGGGCGTCCGGTTTCCCGGCCAGCTCGCCCGCGCGGATCTGCATCGAGAGGAACCGCAGCTCGGCGACGGCATCGGCGGTCTCCGGGTGGGACGGCGGGCGCACCGGCCGGAACCGGAACGCCTGGGCGCGCGAGCGCTCGAGCCAGCGGAAGACGACGCCCGGGGAGCGCTGCGCGAGCGCGGCGGAGAGGCCCGCGTCGGCGAGGGCCTTGCCCAGCGACGTCGTGCCGGTCTGCAGGTCGACGCTGCCGAACCGGCTGCGGTGCCGCTGCAGCTGGGCCAGCCCGGCCCGCGCGTTCGCGAAGGTGACGCGCCGGTGGCCGGTCGCGGCCCCGAGCTCGGCCAGCGCGAGCCGCCGCACCAGGCGGTTCTCCAGCGGCGCGGTCCGGCGGTCGCGCGGGGCGATCCCGGCGCGGGCGCCGTCGAGGTCGCCGAGCGCGATCCGTGCCCGGGCCGCCAGCAGGCCGGCGATTTCGGCGTCGTTGCGCAGGCCCAACGCGGTGAGCCGGTCCGCCAGCGCGGTCGCCTCCCCGCTGACGCGGGCGATCCGCCGCCCGGCCGCGAAGTCCGCGCGCAGCACGGTCAGCTGCGCCACCGCCGCCCAGGTTTCGTTGCCACGACGGCGAAACCGGCGTTCGGCCCGCCCGGCCCAGCTCCGCGCGGCCACCGGATCACCGCCGGCCAGCGCGGCCAGTGCCCTGGTCAGCTCGGCCTCGGCGTGTTCCTGGTTCATCCGCAGCCGCGGGAACTGCTCGAGCGCCGCGTCGAGTTCGGCGGCGGCTTCGTGGGGCAGCCCGGCGGCCAGCAGCGCCCGCGCCTTGTCGACGGCCAGCACCGGCAGCATGCCGACGCTCTGGTCGGCGTAGAACCCGCTCGCCGCGTCGAAGTCGCGCAGGGCGCCCGGGATGTCGCCGGTGAGCACCCGCGCCTGGCCGCGGCCGTGCGCGGCCTTGGCGAAGATCCGGGCCAGGCCGTCTTCCCCGGGATGGGCGGCGCCGACCTGCTCGCACTGGTCGAGGTCGGCGAGCGCGAGCCGGACGCGGCCGGCGTACTGGTGCAGCATCGCGCGGTTGAGCAGCGTCCTGGCGAGCACGACGTGTTCGCCGGCCTGCCGCAGCAGCGGGATGGCCTCGTCGAAGCACGTCAGGGCCTCGTCCATCCGGCCGATCAGGATGAGCACGAGACCGCGTTGCTGGCGCAGGATCCCGCGCCCGGCGTCCGACACGAGTGCGTCGGCCTCGTCGAGCAGGGCGAGGCCGCGGGTGCTGTTGCCGAGCGCGGTCTCGACGGCCGCGTAGGTGCCGAGCACGCGCGTGGCGAGGTCGGGCCAGGCGGGCCACCCGTCCGGTGGGCGCGCGGCGGGCAGGCCGAGCAGCCGCGCGGCGCTGCGGATGAGGCGTCCCCCGACCACCGGCTGGCCGTTGTTGGTCGCCGCGACCGCGCGCCGGTGCAGGTCGCGGACCCGGTCTTCGACCCTCGGCGACGCGACCACGGGCTGCCCTTTCGGCCGGGGAAGGACGCCCCGGATCGTACCTCCGGGTCGGCGGTATCAGGCAGTTCTTGCAGACTGCAGCACCATGGCGAACGAATTCCCCGCGCCGACGGTCGTCGACGCCCTGCCCCGCCGGTTCCGCGGGGTCATCGTGGAACTGCTCGCCGAACGCGCCCCGGACCTGCTGGCCGCGCTGGGAAAGCAGGAGAAGCCGACGCTCGCCCAGCAGGAAGCCGTGCTCGAAGTGCTGGTCGACGCCTTCGTCGACCACCTCGGCCCGTGGGACGAACCCACTCCGCGAGGCGCGCTCATCGACGACGCCCTCGGCGCGTTCCTCGAGCAGTGGCCCGCGGAAGACCTCACCGACGGCTGACCCCGGCCCGGCACGCCTGCAGTGAATGACTCATTCCTGGCATTGGACGCAAGGAATGAGTCATTCACTGCGGGTGGTCCCGACGTGTCAGAGTTCGATCGCCGGGGTGCTCACCGTCCTCGACCGGCCCACCGTGCGCACCAGCACCTGGACCATCCCGTGCGGCACGCCGCTCACCGCGAACCGGCCGTCCGCGTCCGACGTCGTCGTCAGCGTGCCGGAGCTCGCGCGGACCTCGATCGGGTGCTCGGCCGGCGGGGTGAGCCAGCCGTCCAGGCGGATCGTTCCCCCGGGCTCGGCGCTCACGTTCACCATGATCGTCAGGCTTTCGCTGTCGAACGTGATGAGCCTGCCCTGCTCGGCCGCACTGCGCGCACCCGCGAAGGCCTCCTGCTCCCGGATGCGCATCACCTCCAGGTCGACGTCCTCCAGCCGGATCGCGAACCGGATCTGGTCCACCAGCGTGGCGGGCATCGGATCGGCGTCTTCCCACAGCTCGCGCACGCCGGCCAGCAGCCGGAAGTCGAGCTCGTCCAAGGGCTCGTCGGCGCCTGGTGGTTCGACGGTGGTCACAGCCAATCTCCTTCGCCGTTGGCGAGTAGCTGCTCGCGCAGGCGCGCGAGGCAGCGTCCCCTGGTCGGGCCGATACTCCCCCTCGGCATGCCCAGCCGGGCGCCGACTTCGGCGTAGTCCGGCCGGTGCACGAACGCCACGATCCGCAGCAGGCTGCGGCAGCGTTCGGGCAGGTTGTCCACCGCGCGCCACAAGCGCACGCGCTGGTCTTCGCGCAGCACCCCCTCCTCGGGTGCCGGGGAGGCTTCGGCCAGCCGCTCCGGGAGTTCCGGCAGCGGCCGCTCGAGCTGGCGCTTTTCCCCCGTGCGCCAGGCCTCCCGTTTCGTGACGGTGATCAGCCAGCCGGTCAGCGCGACCGGCGAGCGGATCTCGCTGAACGAACCGAGCAGCCGCAGCCACGTCGTCTGCACGACGTCGGCCGCGTGCTCGGTGTCCAGTCCCTGGTCGCGCGCGACCTGCCAGAGCAGGGGCGTGAGCAGGGAAACCAGCTCGTCCAGCGCCGCGCGGTCGCCCTCCCGCGCGGCGTCGAACAGGGTCGCCACGCGGGCGTGGTCGGTCTTGGCCACGTTCACAGCGAGCCCAGCGCGGTCCAGGCGCGTTTGACGACGGTTTCGCGGTCGACCGTGGCGAGGTCCCCGGACTGCAGCAGGGCCTTGGCGAGCTCGGCGGCGGCCAGTGGCGCGGCGAACGACGTCCCGTCCCAGACCGCGAAGCCGGCGCTGTAGTCGTCGGGGTCGAAGGAATTGCGGCCGAAGCCCGGCACCTCGTGGTCGGCGGCCGCGGTGCCGCGGACGTCGGTCGGGTAGGTGCTGACGACGCCGGCCCCGGTCGCCCAGGCACGCACCCATGGGCCTTCGTTGGAGAACAGCGCCTTGCTCGCGGTGACGTCGGGGTTGAGCGCCCCGACGCTGATCACCTGCGGACCGCTGCCGCCCCCGAGCGGCTGGTCGGCGAAGGCCGCCGGGTAGAACCGGCGGGTGGTGGCGTCGTTGCCCGCGGCCGCGACGACGAGCACGCCGAGGCCCAGCAGCTCCGCGATGGCCGCGCCGAACTGGCCGGTGTAGGCGACGTCCGCCGGGTTTTCCTCGTAGTAGCCCAGTGACAGCGAGACGATGTCGACCATGTCCTCGGGCCGGTTGTCCGCCTGCGCGGCCCGGACGCGGTCGGCGAGCAGGTGCAGGGCGAGCAGCACGTCGGCTTCGTACGCGACGCCGTCGCTGTGCACCACGCGGATGGCGAGGGTGTCGGCCTCGGGGCAGGCCTGCCGGACGATGCCGGCGATGAACAGGCCGTGCCCGGTGTCGGTGTCGACGTCGCCGATCAGCGGCTGGCCGGTCGTCGGCGCGTCCCAGTGGTCGTCGAGCAGCTGGGTGGGCAGCGTCGTCCCGGAGGCGAGCTCGGCCTGCAGGATCGCCGCCTGGATGTCCGGCGCGACGGCGAGCCCGGAGCCGGCGGGTGGCGGTCCGGAGCGGTCGGGCAGGCCGAACCACGGGTGCGGGCCGATGCCGGTGTCCAGCACGGCGATCACCGGACGCCGCTGCTCCGGCCGCTCGCTGCGGTAGGGCGGGGCCGCGGCCAGCGTCACCGGGATCCGGTTGGCGCCGCGGGTGCGCCCGTAGGAGCTGCCCGCGCCGAACCCGCTGGTCTCCCACGGCGTGCCGCCGAGGCCGCTGGTCTCCCACGGCACCCCGCCGAACACCGGCGTCGTGAACAGCAGGTGCTCCGGGGAAATCCGCGCGACCAGGTCCGGGTCGAGCTCGGGCCGCTCGCCCGACGCCGCCGACCGCAGCAGCTGCAGCGCTTTCCAGCAGTCGACGACCACCGGGTCGGCGTCTTCGCGGACGCGCAGCAGAGCGCGGACGGGCAGTTCGTCGAGCTGCCGGGCGCGCGCGGTCTCCTTGGTGTCGCGGTCGCCTGCCGGTTCGGCGTACAGGCCGATCCGGGCCAGGACGCCGTTGATCGCGCCCAGGGTCTGCTGGTCGCGCAGGTACCGCTGAGGGGCGAGGAACACGCCCGGCCGGTACACGGTGGTGCGCGGGGCCGGCTGCCCGGCCGCGACGACGGCCGTCGCCGGGTCGAGCACGCGGGCTCCGTGCCGGTCCAGCAACTGCCTCGGCGGGGCCGGGAGCTCGTTGAGCGTGCTCGCGTCCTCCGCCGCTGCTTCCGCGGTCTCGTCCCGCACGAACCTGACGACCATCGGGTCCACCCTCCTGCTGCCTCTGCCCCCGCCACTGATCACCAACGGCACCCGGGAAAGACCCGCGGGCCGCCCTTGGGATACGACACCGACGTCACGAATGCATAACGGCGACGGCAAACGGGTGACGACGTATCTGGCGCCCCGGCCTCACCCACTTGGCCCTCCGGAAGTCACGGATCCATCGGGGAGATCACCATGGTTGTGCTCCGGTCGAGCACGCACGAAGCGGCCTTCACCCCGGAACCGGCGACCGGCGGCGGCTCCTTCACGGTGTCGCTCGACCTGCCTCCCGGTCCCGGCGGCAGCGCGCCCGCGCTCGCGCTGCGCTACGCGACCGGCGCGCCGAACGGCCCGTTCGGCGGCGGGTTCACCCTCCCGCTGCCGCACGTCGGGTCGGCGGGCGATCACGCGCCCTCCGGTGCGGCGGGCCGGCTCGTCCGCCGCGGCGACGGCTTCCTGCTCACCACGCCCGCCGGCCTGCGGCACTTCCTCGGCCCCGGCGACGGCGCCACCTGGTACCTCGACCGGACCGAGGACGCCTTCGGCGTCACCACGACGTTCGGCTGGGCGCACCACAGCGGCCAGGCCTACCTCACGCGCGTCTCCTACGGCCCGTACGAAGTGGAATTCGGCTACGAGCCGCGGCCGGACGTGCTGCGCCGGGGCCGCGACGGCACCCTCGTCACGACCGCCCTGCGGTGCGCGCGGATCGACCTGCGGGTGCCCACCTCGGCGCGGCCGCTCGTGCGGCGGTGGACCCTCGGCTACGACGCCGACGACGTCACCGGCGCCTCCCTGCTGACGTCGGTGGCGCTCACCGGTTTCGACACCCACGGCGCCGAAACCGCCGCTCCGGTGGTGCGGCTGGCCTACGCCGCCGTGGACGCCCCGCCGCCGCGGCGGGTCCAGCTGACCGCGCGGGCGCGCTCCGGCGGCGGGGTGTCCGTGCTCGACGCCGTGCCGTACCACTCCTTCGAAGACCCGCCCCGCACCGGACGGCTGTGCGAAGTCGACAACGGGCTGGGGCTGCGGACCGCGATCGAGTACGCGACCGTCGCCTCGGTGCCGGTGGTCCGGCGGGTCTCGCTGCGCGAATCGGCCACCGGCCACGTGGGCGTCACGGAGTTCGAGTACCACGACAGCCTGGCGCCCGGCTTCGGCCGCGTGGTGCAGGACGACCTCGGCGACGAGTACGCGCCCACCCTGCGGACCGTGCGCTGGTTCGGCGCTCAGGGACATCTGGCCAAGGAGGAGGTTTACGGCCTCGACGGCTCACCGGCGGCGGACCGGCCGTACCGCCGCGTCGAGCACCTCCGCCGTCCACAGTGGACCCGGGCGGTGACGACGGTGTTCGAACGCCGGGAGACGCCGGTTTCGGTCACCACGAAGGAGACGGCGTTCGACTCGGCCGGGAACCCGACCCGGGAGGTGGAGACGACCGAACGGCCCGGGCGCGAGCCGGTCGTGCGCGAAACCCGGACCAGCTACGCCACCGATCCCGAACACCGGTTCACCGCGCTCCCGGCGCGGGTCCGCGAGCTGGACGGCACCGGGAAAGTGCTGTCCGACAGGATCTTCCGGTACGACGAAGAGCCCGATGGCCGCGCCGGTTCGCACGGTTTCCGCACCGCGCAGGAGGAGCTCGTGCTCGCCGACGCCCTCGTCGCCGACGTCTACGGCTCGTCACCGCCGGACCTGCGGTACCACGGCTACCACCGCCGTCCCGGCGAAGAAGGCTGGTGGGTCACGACGTTCCACGGGCGGCTCGGCACCGTCGCCGGGCTGCGCACCACGACCACCGACGCGCTCGGCCACACCCGCGAGGTCCGGTACTCCGCCGACCACTGCTTCCCCGAGGTGGCCACGGACCCGCTGGGGAACGTGACGATCACCCGCCACGACGTCCGCACGGCGCGGGTGTGCGAGGTGACCGACCCGGCGGGCGCGGTGACCACGCTGACCCACGACCCGCTGGGCCGTCCGGAAACGGTCGTGCGGCCGGGCGATTCGGCCGATCTGCCGACCGTGCGGTACCGCTACGACGGCACCCGCGTCACCACCGAGCAGCGGGCGGTGTCCGGCGAGGCGGAGGTGCTGGTGAGCGCCGAGCTGCGCGACGGCGCCGGGCGGCTGCTGGAGCGGCGGCACGCGGAACTGCTCGGCGACGTCGTCGACGAGCACCACGAGTACTGCGCGCGGGGCCTGGTGTGCCGCACCAGGCGGGCGTTCCGGGACGGCGACCCGCTGCCGCCGCCCGAGGAATTCCGGTACGACGCACTGGGCCGCCCGCTGCCGGTCCGCGAAGACCACGACCCCGAAGGCGGCGTGCGCGACCTGCTCGGACGGGAACTGCGCGCGGAGGACGGCGTCGTGCACGTCCGGGACGCGGCGGGGGACGTCGTCGAGTCGCGGACCCCGGGCGGGCACACGGTGTTCCGGGTCCGCGACGCCGTCGGCCGGGTGGTCGCGGTGCTGGTCGACGACCCGCGCGGCACGCCGGTCACCACGTTCACCCACCACGACGGCGGGCTGCCGGTCCCGCTCGGCGCGGGGCCGCACAGCTGCGGGCGCCTGGTGCGCGTCGCCGACGAATGCGGGGTGACCCAGTTCGGTTACGACGCACTGGGGCGGCCGGCGGAGAAGCGCTGGCGCCCGGCGCACGTCGCCGTCGAGTACCGGCTCGACGTGACCCGCCGCGCCGACGGGCGGATCTCGGCGGTGACCTACCCCGACGCCGGCGACGGGCGGCTGACCGTGCACCACCAGTACGACGAGGTCGGCAGGCTGGTGAGCGTGCCGGGGTTCGTCGACGCCGTCGACTTCGACGTGCGCGGCCACCGCACCGCGGCGCACTACGCGAACGGCGTCAGCGAGCACTTCACCGACGGGCGGCACGTGCTCACCGGACCGGGCGGGCTGCTGCGCGACATCGAGCCCGGTCCGTCCCCGGAACCGCCGTCCGGCAGCGAAATCCGGGATGCGTTCGGCCGGCTGCGCGGGGTGCACGGCAACGACGGCGTCAACGCGCTCTACAGCTACGACCACACCGGCCGCCGCGTCCGCACCCTGATCACCAACGGCGCGCACATCCACGAAGTCCTGACCCCGGACGACCACTACGCCATCGAGGACGGCGAGCTGGTGGTCGTGGTGGCGGGCGCGGTGCGGCAGTACGCGGACGGCAGGCGCCGGTACCTGCACTTCGACGACACCGGCGAGATCGCCCTGACCACCGACGAGCACGGCACGCTCGTGAGTGTTCAGACGGGTTAGAACCCGCTTTACCACTCACGACGGGTCAGTCGAGGACGGCGAGGTCCAGCCGGCTGAGGCGGTCCGGGTCGGCCAAGATGTCGATCTCGACGATCCGGCCGCCCGCCACGGTGAAGCCCAGCACCGAGGACGGCCGGCCGTCGCGGGTGGCCACCACGCCCGCCGCGCCGTTGACCAGCGCGCGGTGCACGACGCCGCCGCCGGCGTTGAGGCGGGAGAACGTCAGTGCCTGGTTCGCCACCGCCGCCGCGCCGCGGACTTCGGTCGAGCCGCCCCGGGCCGCGCCGTGGTCGGCCCGCAGCACGACGTCGGAGTCCAGGACCGAGACGAGCGCGTCGAAGTCACCGCCGCGGGCGGCCGCCAGGAAGGCGTCGACGACTTCGCGCTGGCGGGCCAGATCCGGGTCCGGGGCGACCGGGGCACCCTGCACCCGCCGCCGGGCGCGGCTCGCGAGCTGCCGGGTCGCCGCCTCGGACCGGCCGACGATCGAGGCGATCTCCTCGAACGGCAGCGCGAACATGTCCCGCAGCACGAACGCGAGCCGTTCGGCCGGGGTGAGCGTGTCGAGCACGACCAGCAGCGCGAGGCCGACCGAGTCCGCCATCAGCGCCTCGTGCTCGGGGCCGTCGTCCTCGCGGCTGACGATCGGGTCCGGCACCAGCGCTTCCCACGGCTCCTCGCGCCGGGCCTTCCGGGAGCGCAGCATGTCGAGGCAGACCCGTCCGACGACGGTGGTGAGCCACCCGGCCAGGTTCTCGACGGCCGCCGTGTCGCTGCGGCTGAGCTTCAGCCACGTTTCCTGGACCGCGTCCTCGGCCTCGGTCAGCGAACCCAGCATCCGGTAGGCGACCGAGCGCAGGTGCTCGCGGTGGGTTTCGAAGCTGCGGGCCAGGAGCTCCTCGTTCACGGGTCCGTCCTTTCGCGGTGCGATCACCACCCTGACGAACACGGGCCCGGGTTTGTGACAGATCAGACGACTGTGTGCCGATGAGCGGCATCTTCGCTTGACGTACGATATATCAGGAACCAATCATCGGATCTCTCCGGACGAGGAGGTCCCTTGAGAATCCGACTGCTTGCCTGCCTCGCCGCCGCCGTCGCGCTGGTGGCGAGCCTGGTCAGTCCCGCGAACGCCGAGCTCTACCACCCGCGTCAGGACTGGCTGCGGGCCTCGACGGCCGGGCTGTTCCTGCACTGGGGCATGTTCACCGCGCCGCGGCACACCGACTGCGCCGCCTGGGAGCGCGACGTCACCGACGGCGGCTGGACACCGGGCTACTGGATCGACGAAGCCAAGAAACTGGGCGCGTCCTACGTCGTCCTCACCACCTTCCACAGCCGGCTGGGCTACGCGCGGCCGTGGCCGTCGAAGATCCCCGGCAGCTGCTCGACGCAGCGCGACTTCCTCGGCGAGCTGATCGCCGCGGGCCAGGCCAAGGGCGTGCGGGTCATGCTCTACCTGACCGACGATCCCCAGTGGCACAACGAAACCGGCCACGAATCGCTCGACTCGGCCGCCTACTCCGCCTACAAGGGCCACCAAGTCGACTTGACGACCCGGCCCGGCTTCGGCGAGTTCTCCTACGACCTGTTCGACGAGGTCATGGACCGGTACGCGGACCTCGCCGGGTTCTGGATCGACAACGACAACGAGTACTGGGAGCAGCACGGGCTCTACGAACACATCCGCGAGAAGCGGCCGTCCTGGTTGCTGAGCAACAACAACGAGGACACGCCGATCATGGACACGGTCAGCAACGAGCAGAAGACCGGCATGACCCCGTCCTACGACTACCCGCAGGCGATTTACACGCCGCTGCCGCGGCTGACCGAGGCGGACTACAAACTGCCGACCAACGGCGACTGGTGGTACAGCGGCGGCGACCAGGCCGTCGACTTCCGGCTCTCCACCGGCCGCTACATCACGAACGCGGGCTCGTCGATCAAGTCGCTGATGGCCGAAACCGCCATGCTCAACGGCAGGTTCCCGCCGCAGCAGGAGGCGTTCAACAACTTCATGGCGTCCTGGACGCAGCCGATCAAGGAGTCGCTGACCGGCACCGAGGGCGGCGGCTACCTGTACGGCGGGATGCAGCCCGGGTTCTGGAACGACGGCGCCCACGGCGTCATCACCATCAAGGGCAAGACACAGTACGTGCACGTCGTCACGCGGCCGTCGACGAACCTGGTCCGCCTGCGCGACAACGGCTACCGCGTCACCGGCGTGTCCGACCTGCGCACCGAGAAACCGATGCGGTTCGCGCAGTCCGGCGGCTATCTGTCCATTCTGGACATCCAGGACTGGGACACCTACGACACGGTGTTCAAAGTGGACACCGCCGGACAGCAGTACTTCTACGACAAGAGCACGATCAAGGCGACCGCGTCTTCCAACGCGGCTTCGGCGGCGAACCTCGTCGACGGCAGCTACCTGAACTTCTGGGACGCGGGCGGCCGGCTCCCGGTGTCCGTGACGCTCGACCTGGGCCGCAAGCGGTCGACGGCCTACCTCGCGGTGCACGAGCGCGAGTCGTCGCCGACGTACGCGCGGGAATCCTTCGGCCGCGCCGAGGACTCCGCCCGGATCAAGGACTACCGCGTCCACGCCAGCGACGACGGCAAGGCCTGGCGCACGGTCCGCACCGGCGCCCTGCCCAGCAGCCGCGGCGTCCAGTTCATCGACGTCGGCGAGGTGCACGCGCGGTACCTGCGGCTCGAGGTGCTGAACACGTGGTCGGGGCCGCAGGCCAAGCCGTTCTACCGGCAGCTCGCGCTCGACGAGATCGACGTCGCCTACGGCTACCCCGACCCGCGCGGCGAGGTGCCGCTGGAAGCGGAGTCGTGGCGCAACGGCTTCGAAGGCAAGGCGACGCCGGTGTGGTGCGAGGCCTGCTCGGGCACCAACGCGGTGACCGGCCTCGACCGCGGGGCGGTCGTCTTCCGGAACGTCCAGGCCACCGGCCCGTCCCGGCTGCACCTGGACACCACCGGGCCGGGCACCCTCCAAGTGAGCGTCAACGGCGCGGCGCCGATCCCGGTCGCCGCACCGGCGGCGATCCCGGTGCCGCTCAACGCCGGCGCGAACACGATCAAGGTGTCCGGAACGACGGACCTGGACCGGATCGCGGTGGCGCCGATGCCGCCCGAGTCGTCCACGCCGAAGACGACGTTGACCGTGCAACCCGCAGGCATCCAATGGGTTTCGCCCGGTCAGCAGTCGATCCGGATCGATGCGTCGCTGCGGCTGGACGTCGACGACCCGATCGACCAGGTGTCGCTGGCCCCGGTGGTCCCGCCGGGCTGGACGGTCACGGGCGGTCCGGCGACGACGTCCACGCTGGGGCTCGGCCAGGTCCTGAGCGGCTCGTGGACGGTGACCGCCCCGGCGGCCCAGGACGTGAGCATCCCGGTGACGGCGTCGTTCCGGACGCTCGGGCGCGCGAAGTCCGTCAGCAAGCCGGTGCTGGTGAAGCAGCGGCCCGCGGACCGGGTGTTCATGCGGGAGGCGGAGGACTCGGCGAACGACATCGGCGACGCCGGCGTCACCGGTTGCTCGCCGTGCTCGGGCGGGCAGAAGGTGCGCAACATCGGGCCGGGCGCGGCGGTGACGTTCCCCGGCGTGACGGTGCCCGCGGCGGGTCAGTACACGCTGTACCTGGACTTCACCGTCAACGGCGACCGGTCGTACTTCGTGTCGGTGAACGGCGGCGCGCCGGTGGAGGTCAAGGTCAGCGGCGTCGGGAACAACACGCCGTACACCACTTCGGTCCCGGTGCCGCTGACCGCGGGCGCCAATACGATCCGGATCGGCAACGACCGCGGCGGGGCCCCGGATCTGGACCGGATTTCACTGGGTTAGCTCCCGCATGACCCGGGCCGCGTCGAGGTCGACGGCGTGGCCCGGGTCCCCGCCCGCGGCACTCCACGCGACGGTCACCCACAGTTCGGCGTAGTCGCCGCGGTCGACCCGGGGCAGCCGCCAGGTGAGCCGGCCGCCGGTCCGCTCGACGGCGTCCCCGCCGACCAGCCGCGACCAGTACGGGGGCACGTGCTGCCCGGCCCGCGAGCACCGCCGCAGCCGGTCGGCGCTGGGGCCGCCGACGCTCACCACGGCGTCGGCGGTCTCGGCCGTGAAGGCGCTTTCCCAGGTGCGGTCCTCGCGCGGCGCGCCGATCAGCTCGGCTTCGACGACGAACTCGCCGACGTCCTCGCGCGCCAGCACCCGGAAGATGGTGACTTCGCGGGTGGTCCCGGGCGGTCCGGACGCGGTGCGCCCGCTCAGCACGTCGAGCCGCGCGGAGTCGGACCGCCACCGGCACAGCCGCGCACCGGAGTCGAGGTCCCAGGTGAGCTCCGGTCTCGCGGGCACGTCCCAGCCCCCGACGCGGGCGGCGAACCGCACGGCGCCGAGCGGGGTGACGACGTCGAGCGCGCGCGGGGCGGTCCGCGCCAGGACTGCGGTGTCCAGCATGCCGACATCCTTACCCTCCGCGCTGACCGGCGAAAATGCGCTGCGCAAACGTCACTCGACCGGGGAGGATCGGCGGCGTGGAAGAGGTACCCCCGGCATCACCGAACCGCCCGGTTCGGCGACCTGGCACGTCGGCGACCTCGACGACCCGCAGCTGGACGCGCTGTCCCAAATCGTCCACAAGGGACTCCGCGAGTCCGTCGAGCCGGGCGAGGAGCTGTACTGGCTCGACTGGCAGCACGTCGGCTACCGCTTCGACCCGGCGCGGGTCGACGGCGCCGGACCGCGCCGGCCCGGCGCCGTCCTCCCGGACGGCGACTACCACCTCTACCTGACCCGGATCGGCGCGGAGCTGACCGCGGCGCTCGGCGAGCCGGTCCGGCGAACGCCCGGGTAGGCATATTGGTCCAGACAAGTGTTACTGAAACGTGACCAAGGGACCGCTGAACGGGAGCTACTTTGTTGTGACTCGCAACAAATGGCGCGTGGATCCCCAACGGCGGAGGTGTCACGGCGTGAACCGGACCTTGGACAAGTTACGACGACGCGGCCCGGGCCTCGCGCTCGTCGCCTCGGCAGTGCTCATGGCGGCCGGGCTCAGCGCCCCGGCCGCGCTGGCGGCGGACGACTACGCCCAGAACGTCACGCAGCCCAGCGCCAGTCAGGTGCAGATCAACTTCACCCCGACGACCCCCGCGCTGTACGTGGACGTCCACTACACCGGCGTCCCCGGCGTCGGCCAGCAGAACGTCCGGATGACCAACGGCTCCGGCACCTGGCGGACCACCGTCAACGGCCTGAGCAGCGGAAACGTCCTCGACTACTGGTTCACCTACGAAAAGAACGGCCCGCAGTACGACACCCCGCACTTCAGCTACACCGTCGGCGGCGACGGCACGACGACGGTCGCCGCGCCGACGTTCAGCCCGCCCGGCGGCACCTACTCGAGCGCGCAGACGGTGACGATCAGCAGCGCCACCGCGGGCGCGACCATCCGGTACACGGTGGACGGCTCGACCCCCACCGCGTCCTCGACGCTCTACAGTGGACCGATCAGCGTCCCGAACTCCCGCACGGTCAACGCGATCGCGCTCAAGTCCGGGTCGACGACGTCCCCGGTGTCGAGCGCGACCTACACGATCGGCACCCAGGCCGGCTGCCCGACGCAGTCCGACACCCCGAACTTCGGGCCGAACGTCCGGATCTTCGACCCGGGCATGTCCGCGGCCACGATCCAGGCGCAGCTGGACACCGACTTCAACAACCAGAAGGACACGCTGACCGCCCAGATGGCAGACCGGCGCGTCGCGCACCTCTTCAAGCCGGGCACCTACAACAACGTGCACGACAACGTCGGCTTCTACACCTCGGTGGCCGGCCTCGGCCAGAACCCGGGCGACGTCCTGATCAACGGTGACGTCACCGTCGACGCCTTCAACGCCTCCGACAACGGCGTCGCGCTGCAGAACTTCTGGCGCTCGGCGGAGAACATGGCGGTCAACCCCTCCGGCGGCAACGAGCGCTGGGCGGTCGCGCAGGCCGCGCCGTTCCGCCGGATGGACGTCCGCGGCGGGCTGCAGCTGTACCCGGCGAGCTACGGCTTCGCCAGCGGCGGCTACATCGCCGACACCAAGGTGGCCGGGCAGGCCGCGTCGGTCTCGCAGCAGCAGTGGTACACGCGCGACTCGCAGCTCGGCAGCTGGAACGGCGGCGTCTGGAACATGGTCTTCTCCGGCACCAGCGGCGCGCCGGCGACCACGTTCCCGAACCCGCCCGAGACGACCCTGGCCACGACCCCGGTCTCCCGCGACGTGCCCTACCTCTACGTCGACGGCACCGGCAAGTACCGCGTGTTCCTGCCGTCGCTGCGCACCAACGCGTCCGGCCCCAGCTGGGCGAACGGCAGCACCCCGGGCACGTCGGCGCCGATGAGCCAGTTCTACGTCGTCAAGTCGGGCGACACGGCCGCGTCGATCAACAACGCCCTTTCCGCGGGCTGCAACCTGTTCTTCACGCCGGGTGTCTACCACCTCAACCAGACGCTCAACGTGACCCGCGCGAACACGACGATCCTCGGCATCGGCTACCCGACCCTGGTGCCCGACAACGGCGTCAACGCGATGCAGGTGTCCGATGTGGACGGCGTCCGGCTCAAGGGCCTGCTCTTCGACGCGGGCACGACGAACTCGCAGGCGCTGCTCACGGTCGGCCAGTCCGGCTCGTCGGCGTCGCACGCGGCGAACCCGACGACGATCCAGGACGTGTTCTTCCGGATCGGCGGCGCGATCGCCGGCAAGGCGACCAACAGCCTGATCGTCAACAGCGCCAACACGATCATCGACCACATCTGGGCGTGGCGCGCCGACCACGGCAACGCGGGCACCTACGGCTGGAACACGAACACGGCCGACACCGGGCTCGTGGTGAACGGCGCGAACGTGCTGGCCACCGGCCTGTTCGTCGAGCACTACCAGAAGTACCAGGTGATCTGGAACGGCCAGGGCGGCCGGACGATCTTCTTCCAGAACGAGATGCCCTACGACGTGCCCGACCAGGCGTCGTGGAACGCACCCTCGGGTGTCGCCGGGTATGCGGCGTACAAGGTCGGGGCGAACGTGACGTCCCATGAGGCCTGGGGGCTCGGCAGCTACTGCTTCTTCGACACGAACCCGGCGGTGTCCAGTTACCACGCGTTCGAGGTGCCGAACACCAGCGGCGTCCGGTTCCACAGCCTGCTGACGGTGTCGCTCAACTACCGCGGCACGATCACGCACGTCATCAACGACACCGGCGGCACCACGCCTTCGGGCACGGTGCCGGTCAACGTGGTCAGCTACCCGTAAGGGTGAACAGCGGCCCCCGCACCGGACCCGACCCGGTGCGGGGGCTCGCTGCTCTTCAGGCGACGTGCAGGATCGCGTCAGCGTTCTCGAGCAGTTCCCGGGTGAGCGGTGCGTACCGGTAATCGGCGTCTTCCCGGGTGTGGCCGGTCGGGGTTTCGGCGGTCAGCTGCCAGGTAGTGGTGTCGCGCTGCAGCCGGCCTTCGTAGGTGTCGGGCGCCGGTTCGCCGAGGCCGAGGGCTTCGCTGCGGCCGAGGCTGCCGGCGATGAAGGCGTACCGGTCGCCGAGCCGCGACGCGACGATCGCCCCCGCACCGGAGCCGAGGTGGGCGTTGTGCGCGAACACCAGGGTCCGGCCGGGCTGTGAGCTGTGGATGTCCAGGAGGTTCCGCGCCATGATCACCGCCCGGGCGCCCGCGAGCCGGGCGATCCTCGTGTCCCGGTCGCCGGGCAGCGCGGACGCCGCGTGGTAGCGCAGCAAGTCGAGCCCGGCGGCGGCGTGGATGCGCGCGGTGCGAGCGGCCGGCTCGATCCGGGCGTCGAGGGCCGTGAGCAGGTCGTCCGCGATGACCCGCAGCTCACGGGCCTCGGGCGTCGCGCCAGGCGACGCGGCCGGGTCGAGGATCGCCTCGGAGCGGCTCCACCGTTCGTCGTCGCCGGTCAGGGCCGCGATGTCGACGTCGAGGCCCAGGTAGTCGCGGGCGTGCTCGAGGTAGCCGCGTGGGCTGGGCGCGCTGAACGTCTCCGTCGGGGCGTCGAAGCCGTGGAAGGTCAGTGGTTCGGCGGCGGACTCGTTGTACTCACGCAGCCATTCGAGCAGCTGCCGGTTGGCGGGCATCTCGCCGAAGTCGTGCGAGAACCTGCCGTCGAGCGCGGCGACGCGGTCGGTCTCCAGCGCGATCGCCCGGAAGCCGTGCTCGGCGAGTCGGGCGAACAGCTCGTTGCGGATGCGCGCGAAGGCCGGCTCGAAGTGGGTGGGCTCGCCCAGCCCGAGCAGTTCGGCGGTGAAGTCCGTGATGTCCATGTGGTTGAATCGTATCCTTGAAGACTCGGTTGAGACCTGCGGACCTCGCCCGTGAGCACGGCATCTCCACGCAGGCGGTCCGCAACTACGAACAGGACGGCTTCCTCCCGCCGGCCGCCCGCACCCCGAGCGGCTACCGGATCTACACGGAAAGACACGCCACAGCACTGCGGGCGTTCCTCGCCCTGGTCCCGGCCTACGGGCACGCGACGGCGGGCGGGATCATGCACGCGGTCAACGAAGACGACCTCGGCCGCGCGCTGACGCTCGTCGACCGCGGCCACGAGCAGCTGCTCCGGGACCGCGAAACCCTCAACACGGTTCGGAAGGCGATCGGGCCGCTGACGGCCGGGCCGGCCGGCGAACCGGCCGCGACCGGCTGGTCGATCGGCGAGCTCGCCCACCACCTCGGCGTCACCGCGGCGACCGTGCGGGCGTGGGAACGCGCGGGCATCCTGGTGCCGGCGCGCAACCGGGCGACCGGCCACCGGGTCTTCCAGCCGTCCGACATCCGCGACGCCGAACTGGCCCACCTGCTCCGCCGCGGCGGCTACCCGCTCGCCCACATCGCCACGGTGGTCGCGCAGGTCCGCACCGCGGGCGGCACCGAGTCACTGGCCGAGGCGCTCGAAACCTGGCAGGACCGGCTGACCGCCCGCGGCCTGGCGATGCTCGACGCGGCCGGCCGCCTGAGCGAGTACCTACGGGCGTGAACCCGGGTGCAGCCGGTCGTACTCGTGCGCGGCCGTGCGCTGGGTGCGCACCGGCAGCACCTTTTCCCCGGCTTCGTCGTCGACTTCGTTGAGCCCGAGCTGCACGGCGAGCCGGATCTGCTCGCGGTTGTCGCGGACGACGGCGGAGAAGAAGTCGTCGATCCGCGGGTCGAGGAGGACCTCCAGGAGCACGCGGAACGAAGTGTCGACGCAGGCGCGCACGATCTCGTCGTGGAACGGCAGCCGCTTGAGCTTTCCGAGCTGCGGGTCCGCGGCGATCTTTTCGGCGATGATCGAGCGCAGCTCGTCCTTGTGCGCCCCGAGCGACTTGGCCAGGTTCTCCGGGTAGTTGCCGGTTTCCAGTACCTTGACGACCTCGTCGAGCACCGCGATGGTCACCGGTTTCTTGATCGCCTTCACGATCGGCTCGGAGAGCTTGTCGACGAGCCGGTAGGTGAACTGCTCGCCGACGGCCCGGTCCGCGGCCCGCCCGATCCGCACCAGCAACAGCACGACGCCGACGAACTTGTGCGCGGTCATCGCCGGGTGCGCGACCGGGATCATGGCGAACAGCTCGTACCAGTTGCGCACGAGGAACTTCCTGGCCCACCGCCGCTTCCGCCACCGCCACAGGAACTCGAGCAGGAAGATCCCGCAGATCCCGCAGTCGACGGCGAAGAGGACGAGCCCGACGTCCCGCGCCGGCGGGCTGAGCACCATGAACCCCAGCAACCCGACCGACCCGGCGGCGAGCACGAGCATGATCCAGTCGTCGGCGCGCACGTTCCCGGGCAGCACCCCGCTGTTGAGCTCGGGTTCACTGGTGACCATGCCCGATGATGGCACGGACACCGCTGATCAGCGGTCCGGACGTGCCGCCGAGAGGCTTTCGGAGGCTTCGGGCCGGACGCGAAGTGTCGTGTTTTTGTCGTGTCGCACCCCTGCCGGATACGGCATCGTGGACGGTGGCGGTCACGGCGAGGGGGAGCACGGAGTGGACAGCCGGCTGCTCGCTGTTCGCTCCGGCTCGGGAGGAGGCGGTGGCCGGTGGCTCAAGAAGCGGGCTACCGGCCCACGCCGTAGCACCGCGCGGGCCGCGGATCCGGCCCGGCCGGGTTTCCCCGGGGAAAGCCGTTCCCGGCAACGGGAAACGGGTGTCGCCGCCCGGTTCCGGCGCGCACCATCGAAGCAGACCGAATCTCGCGGAGGTCCGCGAGGTCAAGCGAATCCCGTTCACCGGGGAATTCCGAGGAGCCTGCCATGATGGTCGTCTGTTCCCTTGCCACCCTTGTCCGGGCGACGCTGTTCGTCGTCGTGCTCGCTCTGGTTGCCGGGTTGGCTCTTGCCGCGCCGTCCGGTCCGCCCGGCTCCGGGGCCGCCACCACCGCCACCTCGGAGGCCGTCACGCACTAAGGACGGTCACGGTCCCAGGTGCTCGATCAGCCTGGCCAGCTGGTCGGCGTACCGCCGGGCGAAGTCGGGCGAGTCGGCCTCTGCGCCGGTCAGGCCGGCCACCACGTGCGGCAGTGTCACCGGGGCCATGGCCGCCGCCATCAGGAGGACCGTCAGGCACTCCGGGTCGGCCCAGTCCGGGAGGCGGCCCTCGGCCTTCAGCGCCTTGATCTGCTCCACCGTCCCCGCCAGGCGCTGCGCGCGGGGGGCGTGGTCCGGGTCGGTTTCCGGGCTCTCGTACTCCAGCCCCGACCACGCCAGCAGCCGGACGCCGTCGCGGTTGGCGAGGGCTTCCAGGGCCATTCGGCGCACCTGTTCGGACAGCGGGAGGTCCGGGGCCATCAGCTCGCTCTGGCGCTGCCCCCACTCGTCCGACATCGCGCGGTACAGGCCTTCTTTGCCGTCGAAGTAGTACGAGATCAGCTGCTGGTTCACCCCGGCCCGCGCCGCGATCGCCGCGATGCGCGCGCCGGCGTAGCCCTTCGCCGCGAACTCCGCGCCCGCCGCCTCCAAGATCAGCCGGCGGGTGCGCTCCGGATCGCGTTGGCGCTCCTGGGGCTTCGGCGAACGGCGGGGCTTCGACGCGGTCACGCGGCGACTATACGTCAACCAACCACTTGACTCTGCCGAACAGAAGGGTGAACCGCCGTCAGGGCCAGCGCGACCACGAGCACACCGGCGCCGACCGCGAGCGCGCCCGCCGTCGCGGCGGCGGATCCGCTGTCGAGCCGGGCGAAGAAAACCGTGCCGCACAAGGCGATCCCGGTCGCCGTCCCGAGCTGCACGGTGGTGTTCACGACGCCGGACGCCGCGCCGGCCTGCTCCGGCCGGATGCCGGCCATCGAGGCGGCGAACAGCGCGTTCAGCACCGCACCCATGCCGAGCCCGACGGCGACCACGGGCAGCAGCAGGGCCCATCCGCTCAACGCGGAGTCCAAGGAGGACACCAGCACCGCGATCAGCACCAGCCCGGCCAGCAGCACCGCGACGGCGCCGGCGGTGAACACCCGCCCGAGCTTCGGGGCCAGGCGCATGGCCAGGACGTTGCCCGCGACGATGCCGAGCGTCGACGGCGCGAACGTCAACGCCGCTTCCCACGGCGAGAAGCCGAGCCCCAGCTGCAGGTGCAGGGTCAGGACGAAGAACACGCCGACCCCGGTGTCGACGCAGAGCAGGACGGCCTGGCTGCCGGCGATCTGCCGCAGCAGGTCCGGCGGCAGCAACGGCTCTCCGCCGCGGCGGAACAGGCGCCGCTGGTGCCACGCGAACAC
Source organism: Amycolatopsis plumensis (assembly GCF_042652605.1). Classification (NCBI taxonomy): domain Bacteria; kingdom Bacillati; phylum Actinomycetota; class Actinomycetes; order Pseudonocardiales; family Pseudonocardiaceae; genus Amycolatopsis; species Amycolatopsis plumensis. The sequence continues at coordinate 2,269,953 of NZ_JBHSJY010000001.1, forward strand.
GCCGGACAGCGGGAGAGCGGCGGCCAGCAGCACGATGGACCACACCGGCCAGCCCAGCTCGCGCCCCTGCACCAGCGGGTAGAACACCGCGAACAGCGCGGCGGTCAGCAACGCCAGCCCGGCCGGGTCCATCCGGTGCCGGGCGAACCCCGGCCGGCCAGGCATGGTGACCAAGGCACCGGCCAGCGCGAGCACGCCGATGGGCAGGTTCACCAGGAAGATCGCCCGCCAGCCGGTGCCGAACAGGTCGGCCGCGGTCAGCGCGCCGCCCAGCAGCGGCCCGGCGAGCCCGCCGACCGGGAACGCGGCCGCGTACCAGGTCATCGCCTTCGGCCGCTCCCGCTCGTCGAACTCCGCGTGGACGAAGGACAGCACCTGCGGCACCATCAGCCCGGATCCGACGCCCTGCACCACCCGCGCGGCGATCAGGACGCCGACGTGCCCGGCGAGCCCGGCGGCGAGCGAGGCGGCCGTGAACACGAACATGCCCGCCACGAACAACTTCCTCGTGCCGTGGCGGTCGCCCAGCCGTCCGCCGGTGATCAGCGTGAGCGCGAAGCCCAGCGCGTACCCCGCCGAAATCCACTGCAGCGCGGACTCGCCGGTGCCGAGCTCCCGCCGGATCGTCGGCAGAGCCACCGCGACGATCTGGTTGTCGATCATGTCCACCAGCACCGCGAGCACCGCGACCGCCAGTGCCCACCACCTGAGCGCGTGCTTTTCCACGACGGACCTCTCCTCCCCGCGGCGACCGTGACGCAGCCATGGTCAACCAACCGGACGACTCTGTCAACTAGACGTTTGATTGAGTCCGGCGGACGGTGGAGAGGTGCGGGCTCAGCCTTCGAGCACCTCCCGGAGTTTCTCGGCGAAGGCCACCGGCTGGCCGGCGTAACCGAACTCGCCGCCCAGGAACCCGCCGTGGTGACTCGGGAACACGGTCGCTTCCTGCCCGAGCAGCTCGGCCGTGCCGATCGCGGCACGCCCGGTGAACACCTGCCGGCTTTCCTCACCGACGGCGACGACGATGCGCGTCGGCGCCGCGGTGAGCGCTTCGACGTCGAGCCGGTAGCCGGTCACCCCGACGGAACGTTCGCTCAGCACCGGGTCGTCACGACGGCCGTCGTCCTCGGCAGGCAGCCCGAACTGGGCCGGGTCGGCCGGCGGGAGCGCGAAGTAGGCGTCGGTGAACTCGCCCTCCCACGCCCCCAGCGCCATGAACGCCGCCATGCCGGCGCCGGAGCCCTTGGCCTGATAGACCTCCCGCATCAGCCGGCCGGCCCGCTCCGCCGCGGCGGCGTCCGGAAGCGAACCGTTGAGCGGCGGCTCGTGGGCGACGAACGTGCGGACGGCCTCCGGGTGCGCCGTGACCAGCGCGAACCCGGCGACCGCACCCCCGCTGCTCCCGAACACGTCGACGGGACCGGCCCCGAGCGCCCGGATGACGGCGTGGACGTCCTCGGCCTGCACGGCGGGCACGTGGTCGACCCGCCCGTCCTTGCGGACGCTGCGCCCGAGCCCGCGCGGGTCGTAGGTGACGACGGTGCGGTCGGCGAAGTGCGACGCCAGGGTGCCGAACCCCTCGGCGGTCATCGGCTGCCCGATCATCAGCAGCGGTGGCCGCGGGCTTTCGGCGGGCGCCGGGCCGTGGACGTCGTAGACGATGTCGGCCTCGGGTGTTTCCAGTGTGTGCGTGGTGGCCATGGGTTCCTCCCCGTCAGGTTTCCCGCGGAGGGTAGACCGGGGCACCGACAGTTTCCGCGGCTTCGACCGCGGCGGAAGAGCCCCCGGCAGGAGTCGAACCTGCGACCTGCGGCTCCGGAAGCCGCTGCTCCGTCCACTGAGCTACGGGGGCGCACCCGCGTCGCCCGCACTGTTGCGGCCGAGACGAGCGCAGGGAAAAACGGCACCGGCGGAAGGAGTCGAACCCTCGGGCCGCGGTTTTGGGGACCGCGCCGCTTCCGAAGCACGCCGATAAGGGAAATGCGAACACACGAAAAAAGAAAGCCGCCCGATCGGTTTCCCGAGGGGCGGCTCCCGTGGCCATGACGAGGACTACGTCAGGTTCGGGAGCCGGGAAGGCGCCGCCAGCGCAGGTGAGCGGCCTCCGACGCACGCACGGCTACGGCGGCGTGCCGTACCTCTCGCGTCACCATGTGCGCCATGACCCATCCCGTGGTTTGTTTCGTGTGGCCCCACTATCACGCACAGAACCGCGATAGGTCAACGCGTTTACGGGAATGGATTCCCGCCGCGCGCCCGCGGGGCGAAGAGAGCCGGCAAGGGGGCTCGAACCCCTGACCTTCTGTTTACAAGACAGATGCTCTACCAGCTGAGCTATACCGGCCTGGCGCCAGGACGCCGGACACAGTGTACCGAGCCGCCTCCCATGATCCGTTCGGGAGGCAAGATCAGCAGGTCCAGGCCACTATGGAGCGACGTGGTGGACGCCACTCCATGATCCGTGCAACGGTCGGCGGGTAGCCGTCGATGGTCATCGGGGAACGAGCGAGGAGGTGGATGGATCATGAAGATCAACGAGCGCACCAACGGGGGCCGGGCGACCAGATGGCCCCTCCTCGAACCCCCCGCGCAACGCCCCATGGTCCACCGCCCCAACCTGCTCAAGCGGCGGCCGTGGCACGTCCTCGAAGCGCCGACCGGCGAGTTCCCCGCCGTCGACGCCGACGAGGCCATGGGGCCGCAGCTGCCCGACGAAGCCACCGTCAACTTCGTCCTCGACCTGAGCCTGCGCATCGGCGAGGTCCAGATGGCCAGCGGCGCCGGCGCGTCGGACGTCACCGCGACGATCATCGCCATCGCCGGGGCGCTCGGGCTGCCGCACTGCGAGGTCGACGTCATCTTCACGTCGATCACCGTGACCTGCCACCGCGGCACCGACCTGACGCCGATCACCGCGCTGCGCGTCGTCCGGAGCCGGAGCCTCGACTACACGCGGCTGACCGAGACCGAAAAACTCGTCCGCAAGATCGTCCGCGGGCACATGGGTGCCGAGCAGGCGCAGACCGAGCTGGAGCGGATCACCTCCGCGCCGCACCCGTACCCGCGCTGGGTCGCGACGCTGTCCTGGGGCGGCGTCGCCGCGTTCGTCACCATCCTGCTCGGCGGCGGGTTCGACATCGCGCTCGTCGCGTTCGTCATCAGCGGTGTCATCGACCGGGTCGGCCGGGTGGTGAACCGCTACGGGCTGCCGTTCTTCTTCCAGCAGGTGGTCGGTGGCCTGGTCGCGACGCTCTCGGCCATGGTCATCGTCAGCAGCAACGTGCTGACCACCGACAAGCCGACGCTGGTCGTCGCGGCCGCGGTCACCGTGCTGCTGTCCGGCCTGTCCACCGTCTCGGCCGTGCAGGACGCCATCACCGGCTACAACGTCACCGCCGCCGGGCGCACCATGGAGACCGCGCTGATGTCGGCGGGGCTGATCGCCGGGGTGGTGCTCGCCCTGCGGATCGCCGTCATGCTCGGGCTGCCGCGCACCCCGCTGCCCGAGGTGACCGGGTCGACGCCGCAGCAGCTGCCGCTCGTCGTGCTCGGCGGGGCCGGCGCCTCCGCCTGCTTCGCCCTCGCGAGCTACTCGAAGATGCGCGCGATGCTGGTCGCGGCGGCCGCGGGCGGCATCGGCGCCGCCGTCTACGGCTCGCTGATGCTGGCCAAGCTGGACGGCGTCAGCTCGTCCGCGGTGGCCGCGACCCTGGTCGGGTTCTGCGGTGGCGTGCTCGCGCGGCGGCTCGGCGTTACTCCACTGGTGGTCGCCGTGTCCGGGATCACTCCGCTGCTTCCCGGCCTGTCGACCTACCGTGGTCTGTACCAAATCGGGGTCGAGCCGAGCGGCAACATCTCGACGCTCATGACGGCCGTCGCAATCGGGCTTGCGCTGGCAGCGGGCGTGGTACTCGGGGAATGGCTCGCCCAGCCGGTCCGGACCGGCCTGGGCAGGCTGGAGCGCCGGTTCGCCGGACCACGCATGGCCGGTCCGCTCGAACCGACGGAACGGAGCTTGGAGTAATACCGCGGTCACCGAATGTTCATCGCTCACGCGATAGGGTTTCACTCTGGGGCCGCGACCCAGAACGCGAGGAGCAGGCGACGTGAGTGACCAGAAGGAGAACTCGAACCAGGCCGATTTCGTCGTGGTGGCGAACCGGCTACCGGTGGACCTGGAACGCACGGCCGAGGGCGAACGCCGCTGGACGGCCAGCCCGGGCGGGCTGGTGTCGGCGCTGGAGCCGTTCCTGCGGTCACGGAAGGGCGCCTGGGTGGGCTGGCCGGGCATACCCGACGTCGACGTCGAGGAATTCGACGACGACGGCCTCGTGCTGCACCCGGTTTCGTTGAGCGCCGACGAAGTGCGCGACTACTACGAAGGTTTCTCCAACGCGACGCTCTGGCCGCTCTACCACGACGTCGTCGAGCGCCCGGTGTTCGACCGCGCGTGGTGGAACAGCTACGTCAAGGTGAACCGCCGGTTCGCGCAGGCCAGCGCCGAGGTCGCCGCCAAGGGCGCGACCGTGTGGATCCAGGACTACCAGCTCCAGCTGGTGCCGGCCATGCTGCGGGAGCTGAGACCAGACCTGCGCATCGGCTTCTTCCTGCACATCCCGTTCCCGCCGGTCGAGCTGTTCATGCAGATGCCGTGGCGGGCCGCGATCATCCGCGGCCTCACCGGCGCGGACCTGGTCGGCTTCCACCGCCCCGGCGGTGCCCAGAACTTCCTCTGGCTGTGCCGCCAGCTGATCGGCCTCGAGTCGACGCGCGGCGCGGTCGGCGTCCGGTCGCGGCCGGGCACCATGCAGGTCGGCGACCGGACCGTGCGGGTCGGCGCCTTCCCCATCTCCATCGACGCCGCGGGCCTCGACAGTCTCGCCCGCACCAAGGGCGTCCAGGAGCGGGCGGCCCAGCTGCGGCGCGACCTCGGCAACCCCAAGACGGTGCTGCTCGGCGTCGACCGGCTCGACTACACCAAGGGCATCGACCTGCGGCTGCAGGCGCTGCACGAGCTGCTGCACGAGGGCAGGCTGCAGCCGGACGACGTCACGTTCGTCCAGCTCGCCACCCCGAGCCGCGAGCGCGTCGAGCACTACCAGCGGATGCGCGGCGAGATCGAGCAGATGGTCGGCCGGATCAACGGCGAGTTCTCCCGCGTCGGCCACCCGGTCGTGCACTATTTGCACCAGTCCGTGGACCGCACCGAGCTGGCCGGTTTCTTCTCCGCTGCCGATGTCATGGTGGTGACGCCGCTGCGCGACGGCATGAACCTCGTGTGCAAGGAGTACGTCGCCGCGCGGCACGATCTGGGCGGTGCGCTGGTGCTTTCCGAGTTCGCGGGTGCCGCCGCGGAGCTCTCTAGCGCATTCCTCGTCAACCCGCACGACCTGGACGGGGTGAAGGACGCACTAGTGGCTGCCATTACGCTCGACCCGGCCGAGGGCCGTCGCCGGATGCGCGCCATGCGTCGCCAGGTCCTCACCCATGACGTCGACCGTTGGGCGCGCTCGTTCCTGCAAGCGTTGGGTGCCGAAGGGGTCGACTGACACAGTCCTGACCCATGCACGAGCTCCTGAGGAGGAGTGTTGACTGCCGAGGCCCTGCCCGCCGAGCTGCGGCGTGCGATCGTCCAGATCGCCCGCACGCCGCGCCTGCTGGTCGCTTGCGACTACGACGGCACGCTGGCACCCATCACCCTCAACCCCGACGAGGCACGCCCGCTGCCCGAGTCCGTCGGGGCCCTCAGATCGCTCGCCGGTCTGCACGAGACCACCACGGCGGTCATCTCCGGCCGTGCGCTGCGCGACCTGGCCACGCTCTCGCGGCTGCCGGCCGAGGTGAACCTCGTCGGCAGCCACGGCTCGGAGTTCGACATCGGCTTCATCCACGCCCTCGACGAGAAGGCGCGGGAGCTGCACCGGCGGCTGGAGACCGAGCTCGAACAACTCGTGCTGGACGTCCCGGGCGTGTCGCTGGAGGTCAAGCCGGCGAGCATCGCGGTGCACGTCCGCCGCGCCGAGCACGAGGCAGGCCGCCGCGTGCTCGCGGCCGTCCACTCGGGACCGTCGACGTGGGAGGGCGTCTCGACCACCGACGGCAAGGAGGTGGTCGAGCTGGCGGTCGTCCAAACGGACAAAGGCCGCGCACTGGACATCCTGCGCCACCAGGTGGGCGCCACGGCGGCGATCTTCCTGGGCGACGACGTCACCGACGAGAAGGCCTTCGCCCGGCTGTCCGGCCCCGACCTGGGCATCAAGGTCGGCGACGGCGAGACGCTCGCCGGGTTCCGCGTGCCCGACACCGTCGACGTCGCCCTGGTGCTCGGCTTCCTCCTCGAGGAACGCCGGAACTGGCTGTACGGCGAGTCGGCCCCGCCGATCGAGCGCCTGTCGATGCTGGCCAACGAGCGCTCGGTCGCGCTGCTGACGCCGGACGCGAAGCTGACCTGGCTCTGCCACCCCGGGCCGGACGCGCCCGCGGTGTTCGCCGACCTGCTCGGCGGCGAAGGCGCCGGCCACTTCTCGATCAAGCCGCACCGCAACGGCCTCCCGCTCGGCCAGCGCTACCTGCCGAACACGATGACGGTCGAGACGCGCTGGTCGCGCCTGCTCGTCACCGACTACCTCGAGCCGGAGAGCGCCCCGCACCGGACGGACCTCGTCCGCGTCGTCTCGGGCGAGGCGGCCGCGAGCGTCACGTTCGCGCCGCGGCCCGAGTTCGGCGGCGTGCCGGTGAAGCTGGAGGTCACCGAGGGCGGCGTGCGGGTGCTCGGCACGTCAGAGCCGTTCGTGCTGTACTCGCCGGGCGTCGAGTGGACCATCACCTCCGACGGCCTGCACGACACGGCGTCCGCGCTGGTGCAGCCGACGCCGACCCAGCCGGTCGTGCTGGAGCTGCGCTGCGGCACCACCGACCTCGGCCCGCACGAACTGTCCGAAGTGGAGCGCCGCGACCGCGCCGGCCGCTACTGGAGCGAGTGGACGTCGAAGCTGCAGCTGCCCAAGGTGCAGACCGACCTGGTGCTGCGCTCGGCGCTGACCCTGCGCGGCCTGGTCAACACCGACACCGGCGGGGTGCTGGCGGCGGCGACGTCGTCGCTGCCGGAGGAAATCGGCGGCGTCCGCAACTGGGACTACCGCTACTGCTGGATCCGCGACGCGGCGATGACCGTGCGGGAGCTGGTGCACCTGGGCTCGATCGAGGAGGCCGAGGGCTACCTGCGCTGGCTGCACGGCGTGCTCGCCACGCTGGCCGGCCCGGAGCGGCTGCACCCGCTGTACACCCTCGCCGGCAGCGTCATCGGCGCCGAAGCGGTCATCGAGTCGCTGCCCGGTTACGCCGGTTCGCGCCCGGTCCGGGTCGGCAACCTGGCGAACCACCAGGTCCAGCTGGACGTGTTCGGCCCGGTCGTCGAGCTCGTGCAGACCCTGGCCGCGGCGCGCCACGAGCTGCGCGACGAGGACTGGCAGATGGTCCGCGCGATGGCGGAAGCCGTGACGCGGCGCTGGAACGAGCCGGACCACGGGATCTGGGAGGAGCGGCACGTGCCGCGCCACCGGGTCTACTCGCGGGTCATGTGCTGGGTGACCATCGACCGCGCGATCAAGCTGGGCGAGCAGTACGGCCGCGAGATCCCGGGCAACTGGCACGGCCTGCGCGAGGAGATCAAGGACGACGTCCTCACGCACGGCTGGAACGACGAGGTCCAGGCGTTCACCACGGCCTACGACGGCACGGACCTCGACGCGGCCTCGCTGTTCGTCGGGCTCACCGGCCTGATCGACCCGGCCGACGACCGCTTCCAGCAGACGGTGACCGCGATCGAGGCGGAGCTGCGCAGTGGGTCCACTGTGTACCGTTACCGCCGCGACGACGGCCTCCCGGGCGGCGAGGGCGGCTTCCACATCTGCGCGGCGTGGCTGATCGAGGCGTACCTGCTCACCGGGCGGCGCACCGAGGCGCAGGAGCTGTTCGACCAGATCGTCGCGGCGGCCGGCCCGACCGGCCTGCTGCCGGAGCAGTACGACCCGATCGCGGAACGCTCGCTCGGCAACCACCCGCAGGCCTATTCGCACATCGGGCTCATCCGGTGCGCCAACTTGCTGGCGGCCAGTTAGCCCTTTCGGTCCGAAAGTCCGTGAAGGCCACGTTGAGGGACGGTTAGTCCCTTACTGTGGCCTTCACGGCTTTCGGAGGTGAGACGGGTGCAGGGGACCTTCGGCCAGGTCGAGTTCGTGCCGTTGCCCCCGCGGTTCGCCGACCGGGTGCGCTGGGGCTCGGTGGTCGTCGGCTGCTCGATGATCGCCGGGATGGTGCTGCTGTTCGGGCTGACGACGTACCTGCAGGGCATCGTGCACGGGCACGCCTTCCCGGACACGCTGCTCGGCAAGGCCGCCGCGGTGCTGCCGCCGCTGGGCGTGCTGGCGATCGCGGTGCTGGTGCTGACCTGCCGCCGCTGCCTCCGCGGCGACTACCTGGTGGTGGCGAGCGCACAGGCGACCCGGAGCGCGCTGCTGTTCACGTACCTGTTGACGCTGGTGCTGATCCTCGGGTCGTTCGCGGTGCCGATCGTGTTCCGGGTGTGGCGTGACACCCCGGAGCTGCAGGCGCCCGACCTGCTGACGACGTTCTCGACGCTCGCCTTCGCCACCATGGGTTTCCTGGCGGGGATCTTCTACGTGCGGCCGTCGGTGGAGACGCTCAGGAAGTACAGCGACCACCCGATCTGGTAGGTCCTTTTTAGACAGTTCACCCCTCCCCGAACGTCTTGAATGACTCATTCATGACGTCGGAGGTCATGAATGGGTCATTCAAGACGTCCCAGACCGACCCGGCCAGCGTGCAGAATTTTCTTTGCATAGTTTTCTCTGCACGGCTACAGTGAAGCCATGACCAGCGCTCCACCACCGGAAGAGCTCGACCCGGACGCCCTCAAAGCCGTCACGCACCCCCTGCGCCGCCGGATCCTCGGCGTGCTCTCCGCGGGCCCGGCCACGGCCACGAAGCTCGCCCAGGCCCTGGGCGAGAACACCGGCGCGACCAGCTACCACCTGCGTGAGCTGGCCCGCTTCGGGTTCGTCGAGGACGTCCCGGAGCTCGCGCGGGGCAAGGAACGGTGGTGGCGGACGCGGCGGCGGGACATCCGCTGGCCGCGCCGCAGCGAGCAGAGCGCCGAATCCCGGGTGCTGTTCGACGACATGCAGCGGCAGGGGTTCGAGGAAGACCTCGAGAAGCTCAACCGGTTCGCGGAAAAGCGCGAAGAGCTGCCCGGCGATTGGCCGGACGCGCTGCTCTACGCCCGCGGCGGCACGTGGCTCACCACGGAGGAGCTCAAGCAGTTCTGGGACGACTACATGGAGCTGTTCCGCCGGTACTGGCGAAGCGAGGACGACCGGTCACCGGAAGCGCGGCGCGTGCTCGTGCGCTGGCTCGCGTTTCCGGATCCAGGGGAATGACATGACACCAAGGGGATTTCCATGCGAAGAGGGGTTCTGCTGGCCGGGGCGATCCTGGCGGTCACGGCGCTGGCGCCACCGGCGTCGGCCGCGCAGGTGACCAACGACGAGGTGACGTTCACCAACGGCGGGGTGACCTTGCACGGCACCGTCGTCGCCCCGCCCGGGGGCACGAAACTGCCGGGTCTGGTGATGGTCCACGGCTCGGGGGCGCACAGCCGGGACGACTACCGCGAGCAGGCGGAAGCCTTTGCGCGGCAAGGCATTGCCACACTCATCTACGACAAGCGCACAGACGGCTATTCACAGTTCGAACGGTCGTACTCGACCCTCGCGGACGACGCGCTGGCCGCGGTTTCCGTGCTGCGCAAGCGGTCCGACGTCGATCCGGCCCGGGTCGGTGTCTGGGGGCTGAGCGAGGGCGGCTGGGTGGCGCCGCTGGCGGCTTCACGTTCGTCGGACGTCGCGTTCGTCGTGACGCTGGGCGCGAACGGCATCGAGCCGTCGCGGCAGCAGGCGTGGGCGGTCGAGAACCAGCTGCGGCAGCTGGGAATGACCGGTTCGATGGTGCGGATGGCGTCCTCGACGATGATGCGCCAGCTCGTCGGTGGCGGGATCTTCCCGGAGGCGCACTACGACCCGGTGCCCGTGCTGAAGAGCCTGCGGCAGCCGGTACTCGGGTTGTGGGGCGCGAAGGACATCCTGACCCCGCCGGGCGAAGCGGTCCGGATCTTCCGGGATTCGGTGGCCCACCACACTTTGCGGGTCTTCCCGGACGCGCAGCACCAGCTGCGCCGGACCACGGACGGCTTCGACAAGCTGCCCGGGTACGCGCCCGGCTACCTCGAACTGGTGGGCAGCTGGGTGAACAACCCGCCCAGCACGTCGACCGCCGACACCCCGCCGGCGCAGGACCGGCCGAGCACCGCCGTCACGCCGCTCGCCTGGTACGAGCCGACGTGGCTGCAGCTCGCCGTGCTGGTGTTCCTGCTGGTGGCGTTCGCCTGGTACCCGCTGTTCCGGCGCGGCGCCGGGGCGCGGCCGGCCCGCTGGCTGACCGCGACCGGGCTGCTCACCGTGCTCGGTTTCCTGGTCGTCGACGTCCTGCTCCAGCTGTCCATGGGCAAGGGGCTGGGCCCGGTCGTCGCCGGCCGTCCGCTGCCGTGGCTGGCGCTGCAGCTGCTCGCGCTGGGCACGGTGGCCGCCACCATCGGCACGGCGGTGGCGTGGTGGCGCCACCGCGGTCTCCGGCTCGGCGTCCTCCTCGCCGGCGGCGTGGTGTTCGTGCCGTGGGCGGTCTACTGGGGACTGCTGGGCGTCTGAGCCGTCTGCTCTCAGCGAATCCGCCGGGCCGGGCGGAGCTCCCGTGCTTGGGTGTCGGGATGGAGATCCTGGTGCTGGGCGGAACGGCGTGGGTGGCTCGTGAGCTGGCGCGGCAGGCGCTCGGACGCGGCCACCGGGTGACCTGCCTCGCGCGGGGCGAGAGCGGGGAAGTCGCCGCCGGAGCGACCCTGGTCGCCGCCGACCGGCGCGATCCCGCGGCCTACGATCCCCTGCTGGACCGGGTGTGGGACGCGGTCGTCGAGGTGTCGTGGCAGCCGGGGTTCGTCCGCGGCGCGCTCGACGCGCTGGGTGGCAAGGCCGGGCACTGGGTGTACGTCTCGTCCGGCAACGCCTACGCCTCCCACGCCACGCCGGGCGCGGACGAGTCCGCGCCCCTGCTTCCCCCGACCGACCGGAGCGAGGTCGGCCGCGAGCTGTACGGCGAGGCGAAGGTCGCCTGCGAGCAGGCGTCGGCGGCCGCGGTGGGCGACCGCCTGCTCGTCGCCCGGGCCGGCCTCATCGGCGGTCCGGGCGACCACACCGGGCGCTCCGGCTACTGGGTCGCCCGCGCCGCCCGCGATCCGCGGGGGCCGATGCTGGTCCCCGGCACGCCGTCGGTGCCCACCCAGGTGGTCGACGTGCGGGACCTGACGTCCTGGCTGCTCGACTGCGCGGAGGCGGGGACCACCGGCACGTACAACGCGGTCGGCCCGGTCGTCCCGTTCGGGGAGTGGATCGAGCTCTCCCGCGCCGCCGGCGGGCACACCGGCCCGGTGGTCACCGCCGAACCGGCGTGGCTGCTGGCGAACGGGGTGAAGGAGTACATGGGGCCCGAATCGCTGGCGATGTGGCTGGTCGAGCCGGGCTGGGAGGGGTGGTCGGCCCGCGACGGCTCCGCGGCCCGCGCCGCGGGGCTGCGCCACCGGCCCCGGACCGAGCTGCTGGCCGACACCCTGAGCTGGGAACGCGAGCAGGGGCTGGACCGGGAACGACGGGCGGGTCTGAGCGCGCGACGCGAGCGCGAGCTGCTCGACGCCCTGGCCTGACAGCGCCGGCGGTGGGTTCGCCCGTGAACGCGGACGAGGCCTGCGGGCAACTGGGCATGCAGGTGATCCACGAGGGCTCGGACCTCTGGCGCCGGAGGTAGGTTCGCCCGTGAACGCAGACGAAGCCTGCGGGCAACTGGGGGCATGCAGGTGATCCACGAGGGTTCGGAGCTCTGGGGGCACGACCGCCCCGACCTGAGCGGACCCGAGCCCGGGCCGGCGTTCGGGCGGCTCTTCGACGCCCACGCCGCGCAGCTGCGGCGGTACCTGGCCCGCCGGGTCGGGGCCGAACCGGCGAACGACCTCGTCGCCGAGACCTTCCTCGTCGCGTTGCGGCGGCGGGAGACCTACCGGCCCGAGCTGGGCACCGCCCGGTCGTGGCTCTACGGCATCGCCACCAACCTGCTGCGCCACCACGTGCGGTCCGAACTGCGCGGGCTGCAGGCCACCGCGCGGCTCGCCCGGACCGGCGAAGCCAGCCACGCCGGCCACGACGGCCGGGTCGCCGAGCAGGTCGACGCCCAGGTGCGGGCCGCACAGCTGGCCGGTGCGCTGGCCCGGCTCAGCCCGGCCGATCGCGACACGCTGCTGCTCGTGTCCTGGGCCGGGCTCGAGCCGGCCGAGGTCGCCGAGGCCCTCGGTGTCCCGCCGGGTACCGTCCGGTCCCGGTTGCACCGGATCAGACGCTGGCTCAGGACGAACGCCCCGGCCCAAGAGGAGGTGCAGGACCTTGCGTGAAGACAACGTCCGGAAGATCTGGTCCGAAGCCGAACTCAACGCGGCGCTCGCGGACCTGAACAGCGACGTCGGCGAAGACGACGGGCTCGCCTTCGCCCGCACGTCCCTGCTCGCCGCGGCCGGCGGCGAAGAGGCTCCGCCCGCCGAGCCGCGCCGGACCGGGGCGTGGCGGTGGCTGGCCGTGGCCGCGGCCGTCGTCACCCTGGTCGGCGGGCTCGGCGTCGCCACCGCGGTGTGGACGCCGGACCCGGCACCGGAGATGTCCCGGCCCGCCGCGTCCACCGATCCCGACCGCCCGCTCGCGCCCGGCGAGTTCCACTACACCGAAATCCGCGACTGGACGACGCAGGCAGGCCCCGGGTTCGCGGACAAGGTCCAGCGGCGGATCGAACTCTGGATCCCGGCCGATCCCACCGGCGTGTGGCACCGGCGCACGACGCTGACGGCCGCCGGGCACTGGGCGGACGGCCGGACCGGCGAACCACTCCCCGGCCCCGTCGACGAGTACGGCCTGGGCGGCGTGTTCCCCGGCCACCCCGACTTCGCCGGGATGTACAAGCCGGGCTGGGTCACGCCGCTGGTGAACTGGCTGAGCCCGGACGCGGCGTTCGTCGCCTCGCTCGTGCCCGACCGGGATCAGCTGGGCCGACGGCTGCGGTTCGACACGGTCGAGACCAGTGATCCCGGCGGGGGCCTCGCCCACCGGCCCGGTCAGTCGCTCGCGATGGCCCGGAGCGCGCTGGGAACCGGCCTGCTCCGGCCGGACGTCCGGTTCGCGCTGCTCGACGCGCTCGCCGGAATTCCGGACATCGTCGTCACCCCGCACTCGGCGACCCCGGACGGCCGGACGGCGACCGTCTACTTCGCCCCGGACATCGGACAGCGGCTGTACGTCGACCCGGCGACCGCGCGGCTGCTGGCCGCGGACAGCTCGCCCACCCCGGTCGCCACCAGCCGGATCCAGCTGCCGAAGAGCTCGACTCCGGTCACGCCGAGCTCCGTGGTCGTGCCGAACACCACGACGACCCAGCTCCGCCCCACCCCGGACCGCCACAACGTCCCGGACGTGCAGTACTCCTACGCCATCACGCAGACCTCGGGGTGATCAGCGCGCGTGCCCGGCGGCGTTCAGCGCGTCCGCGACGTTCGCCACTTCGAGGACCCGGATCCCGGCGGGCGGCTTGCCCGAGTCCGGCGGGACCAGCGCGTGCGTGAACCCGAGCCGGGCCGCCTCCGCCAGGCGGCGGCCCACGCTCGGCACCCGCCGGATCTCCCCGGCCAGCCCGACCTCGCCGACCGACACGAGCCGGGGCGACAGCGCGACGTCTTCGAAGCTCGACGTCAGGGCCAGCACCAGCGCCAGGTCGATGCCCGGCTCGGTGATCTTCATGCCGCCGACGGTGGCCGCGTAGACGTCCTTGTCGCCGAGCTTCAGCCCGCCGCGCTTCTCCAGCACGGCCAGGACCATCGCCACCCGGGCGGAGTCGAGGCCGCTGACCGCGCGCCGCGGCTGCGGGGCCGCCGTCGCCGACACCAGGGCCTGCACCTCGCCCAGCAGCGGCCGCTTGCCCTCCAGCGAGACCGTGATCGCCGTGCCGGACACCGGCTCGGCCGTACGGCTCATGAACAGCCCCGACGGGTCCGGCACCCCGACGATGCCTTCTTCCTGCAGCTCGAAGCAGCCGATCTCGTCGGCCGCGCCGAACCGGTTCTTGATGCCGCGGACCATCCGCAACGTCGAGTGCTTGTCGCCCTCGAACTGCAGCACCACGTCCACCAGGTGCTCCAGCACGCGCGGGCCGGCCACCGAGCCGTCCTTCGTGACGTGCCCCACCAGCACCACCGGCAGCCCGCGTTCCTTGGCCAGCGCGACCAGCCCGGACGTCACCGCGCGGACCTGCGTCACGCCGCCGGGTGAGCCGTCGACCTGTGGCGACGCCATGGTCTGCACCGAGTCGACGATCAGCACGCCGGGCTTGACGTCGTCGACGTGGCCCAGGATGGCCGAAAGGTCGCTCTCGGCGGCCAGGAACATCCGGTCGTGGACGTTGCCCGTTCGCTCGGCGCGCAACCGGACCTGGCCCGCGGACTCCTCGCCGGTGACGTAGAGGGACCGGTCGACCGTCTTCGCCCACTGGTAGGCGACCTCGAGCAGCAGGGTCGACTTGCCGACACCCGGTTCACCCGCGAGCAGCACCACCGCGCCCGGCACCAGGCCGCCGCCGAGCACCCGGTCGAGCTCCGGGACCCCGGTGCGTCGGGCGCGCGCCGCTTCGACGTCGACCTCGCCGATCGGCCGCGCGGGCGCACTCGGCGCCCCGGCCGCGACGCGCTGGATGGCCGGCTTGACCGGCGCCCCGCGCTCCTCGAACGAGCCCCATTCCTGGCACTCCGGACACCGGCCCAGCCACTTGGCCGCTTCGTACCCGCAGCTCCCGCAGCGGTAGGTGGTCCCCTTCTTCACCCCGCGAGGCTATCGGCGACCACCGACAAAACCGGGGACCTACTCCTTGGCGTGCGCCGGCGCCGCGACCGGCAGCTCGACCGTGACCGGTCCGGCGTTCCGGAAGACGAAGGTGACCTTGATGACCTGACCCGGCCACAGCGGCTGCTTCAGCGCGGCCAGCGTCACGGTGGCCTGGCCGACCTTCTCCGGCGCGGTCGGCGTCGCGGCGGGGCCGGACGACGGGACCTCGGAGGTGGCCGTGGCGGTGAGGTTGTTGCCCGGGCTGTTGGTGGCCGAGCTGCTGCCGGGCGGGGTGGCGCTGGACGTCGGAGCGCTCGACGACGACGGCGCGCCCGAGGTCGTGGACTGCACCTCGTTCGTGGACTCGACGGCGTCGTCGGGGCCGATCACCAGGGAGTGCCCGGCGACGATGGTCTTCGAGCCGGCGATGGTCGCCTGGCCGCCGCCTTCGGTGGTCACCGAAACGAGGGAGTCGTCCTGGGCGTCGCGGTTCACGATCGTCAGGGTCAGCGCCGGGGTCGCGCCGGCCGCGTAGCCCGGGCCCGACGTCGGGTACTGGACCGCGGCGTTGCGCAGGTCGATGTTCTTGACCTGGGCGTGCGTCCCGTTGACCGCGGCCTGCTGCGTCGAGGTCTGGGTGATCTGGCCGGCCCCGCACCCGGCGAGCACGAGCGCGGCACCGAGCGCCAGCACGCCCGCGCCGAGCACGCGACGATTCTGCAGCCTCACGTCGCAGTCCTTCCCTTTTCACGGCCTCGTCGCCCCGAAGACTAGCCGGGGTCGATCTCCGCCGCGGAACGGGTGTGCGTTGCCGGGGCCCGGCGACCAAGATCAACCGTCCACAAAGGATTTCCCGGCCTGTGACGAAACGCTTCCCCGCTACCTGCGTGAGCACGGGGGTCCGACGTTTGTCAACCCCCGCCCAAGCCGCTGACCTGCGAGGACGAGTCCGGCCCGCTAGGTGGGCACTGGCGGCCCGTGCTAGGATGGAGTCAGCGAAAGGGGCAGAGGACACATGGTTTTCAAGGTCGGAGAGACCGTCGTCTACCCGCACCACGGTGCCGCACTCATCGAAGCCATCGAGACCCGCGTGATCAAGGGCGAGGAAAAGAAGTACCTCGTCCTCAAGGTCGCGCAAGGGGATCTCACGGTTCGCGTGCCCGCAGACAACGCCGAAATCGTCGGCGTCCGCGATGTCGTCGGGCAAGAAGGACTGGACAAGGTCTTCGACGTTCTGCGTGCTCCGCACACCGAAGAGCCCACCAACTGGTCTCGTCGGTACAAGGCCAACCTCGAGAAGCTCGCCTCCGGCGATGTGAACAAGGTGGCCGAAGTGGTGCGCGACCTCTGGCGGCGAGAGAAGGACCGCGGACTTTCAGCCGGTGAGAAGCGCATGCTGGCGAAGGCGCGGCAAATTCTGGTCAGCGAGCTCGCGCTCGCGGAGGGCACCGACGAGGACAAGGCTGAGGTCCTCCTCGACGAAGTTCTGGAAACCGCGACGGTCTGAGCCCGGGGCCTTCCCACTCGACGGGCGGGTGGGTGCCTCTACGATCGCGTACCGATGAACGTCGTCGCGATCGTGACCGTCGCACATCATGCCTCCGACGGAGAGTCCGCTCTCACGCCGGTCCATGGTGAGGCGCTACTCACGCACACCGTGCGGGGGCTGCTCGGCGTACCGGAGATCGATCTGGTGCTCGTGGCGGCCCCCCAGCGGTGTGCGTCGTCGTTTTCCGAGGCGATCGGTGGCCTCGGGTGCCGGGTCGTCCCCGGCTCGCTCCGGCAGGCCTTCGCCGTCGTCGAGCCCGAACTTCCCCGTGACTCAGTTGTACTCCTCCACGACGCGCTGCGGGCCTTTATTCCTGCGCAAACAGTGCGTGACGTCATCAACGCCGTCCGTGACGGCGCTCCGGTGGTGGTCCCGGTGCTGCCGATGGCCGACACGGTGAAGGTGACCGACGCGGCGTCGCTCATCGTCGGCACGGAGGACCGGACGCGGCTGCGCACCCTCCAGACGCCCGTGGGCTACGCGTTCGAGGCCTTCCGGCCGGACCTCGCCCCCGCCGGCGCGGCCACGGTCGACGGCCACCCGGACGCGATGCGCGTCACCACCGAGTTCGAACTGTCCCTGGCCGAGGCGATCGCGGCGGCACCGAAGAACGAGGAGACGCTGTGAGGGTCGGCAACGGGGTGGACGTCCACCCGATCGAACCGGGCCGCGAGTGCTGGATGGCGGGGCTCCTCTGGCCGGACGCGGACGGCTGCGCGGGCCACTCGGACGGCGACGTCGCCGCCCACGCCCTGTGCGACGCCCTCCTCTCGGCCGCCGGCCTCGGCGACCTGGGCGCGGTGTTCGGCACCGGCGACCCCCGGATGGACGGCGCGCACGGCACGGACATGCTGGTGGAGGTCCGCGGCCTGCTCGAAGCGGCGGGCTGGCGGGTGGGGAACGCCACGGTCCAGGTCGTGGGCAACTCACCGCGCATCGGGAAGCGGCGCGACGAGGCGCAGAAGGTGCTGTCGGAGGCGGTGGGCGGCCCGGTGAGCGTGTCGGGGACCACGTCGGACGGCCTGGGCCTGACTGGCCGGGGTGAGGGCATCGCGGCCTTCGCGACAGCCCTGCTGTTCCCCCGGACGCAGTGAATGACTCATTCACTGCGTCGGACGCCAGGAATGAGTCATTCACTACATCGGTAGGCGCGGAATAGGCCCCCACCCGCACCGGTTCGGCGTGATATGTCCCTCACTCTCTCGGACGACGTCCGCGCGCTGATCGACGGCAAGAACTTCGCCACGGTCGCCACCCTCGACCCCGATGGCGGCCCGCAGACCTCCGTCGTCTGGATCGGCCTCGACGACGGCGATCTCGTCTTCAGCGCGACCGAGGACCGCCGCAAGGTCCGCAACCTGCGGCGCGACCCCCGGGTCAGCGTCTCGATCACCGACGCGGAGAACCCCTACCGGCACACGCAGCTGCGCGGCACGGTGACGATCACCCCCGACCCGGGCAAGACTCTCCCCAAGACGCTCAGCCACAAGTACCTCGCCCAGGACCCGCCGCCCGAGGGCGCGGACGTCCAGAGGGTGGTCGTGCGCCTGAAAATCGACAAGATCGCCGGCAACGTGAAATAGGGTCCGATCATGGGTGTGACTTTCAACGAGGCCACCAAGGCCCTCTTCGACGGCAAGAACTTCCCGGTGGTCGCCACCATCAACGCCGACGGCTCGGTGCAGACGTCCGTCGTCTGGGCCAAGCGGGACGGCGACGACGTCCTCTTCGCCACCGTCCGCGGGCGGCTCAAGGAGCGGAACCTGCGGCGCGACCCGCGGGTCTCGCTGTCCGTCTTCGACCTCGAGGACCCGCTCAAGTACGTCGAGGTCCGCGGCCGCGCCGAGATCACCGAGGAAGGCGGCCGGGAGCTCATCAACGAGCTCTCGCACAAGTACGACGGCAAGGACTTCCGCACCGAACCGCCGGAGGTCGTCCGCGTGGTCGTGCGGGTCGTCCCGGACAAGGTCACCGGCTACGCCGCGTGACGTGACGCCGGTCGCGGGCGCCGCTTGCGCGCCCGCGGCCTCGCTAGGCTGGGCGACATGACGATCAGGGCGGTGTTGTTCGACTTCTCCGGCACGCTGTTCCGCCTCGAGCAGGACGAGTCCTGGCTCAGCGAACTGACCGGCCACGACGGCGATCCGCTCGACGTCGAGGCCCAAGCCGAGCTGATGCGCCGGATGACCGCCCCGGTGGGGCAGGTCGTCGACCTGGACGCCGAGCACCAGCACGCCTGGCACCACCGCGACCGCGACCCGCAGCTGCACCGGAAGGTGTACCTCGAGGTGCTCAAGAAATCCGGCGTTCCGCACGCCGACCAGGCGAAGGCGCTGTACGACCGGCTCATCGACCCCAGCCAGTGGACGCCGTACCCGGACACCGAAGCCGCGCTGAAGGCCGCCGCCGAACGCGGGCTGAAGGTCGGCGTGCTGAGCAACATCGCCTTCGACATCCGGCCCGCCTTCGCCGCCCGCGGGTGGGACGCCTACGTCACCGAGTTCGTGCTGTCCTTCGAGGTCGGCGCGGTCAAGCCGGAGCTGGAGATCTTCCGCAAGGCCGTCGAGGCCCTCGGCGTCCCGGCCACCGAGACGCTGATGGTCGGCGACAGCGAGGAGGCCGACGGCGGCGCCCGCGCCCTGGGCTGCGAGTTCGCGCTGGTCGACCCGCTGCCGACGGCCGAACGGCCGGATGCCCTGCTCACGGCGTTGCGCGGCTTCGGCGTGGCTTGAGGGCCAGAGACATCGCTCACGCCCGACCCCGTACCCTTCGAGGGTGACCCTTCACCTTTTCGACACGGCGACCCGGAGCGTGCGGGAGTTCCACCCCGTCCGTAGCGGAACGGCGTCGATCTACGTGTGTGGGGCCACCGTGCAGGGCGTTCCGCACATCGGGCACGTCCGCGGCGTCCTGAACTACGACGTCCTGCGCCGCTGGCTCGTCCACAGTGGACTGGACGTGCTGCTGGTCCGCAACGTCACGGACATCGACGACAAGATCCTGACCAAGGCCGCCGAAAACGAGCGGCCGTGGTGGGAGTGGGGCGCGACGCACGAGCGCGCCTTCGAAACCGCGTACGACCAGCTGGGCTGCCTGCCGCCGTCGATCAACCCGCGCGCGACCGGGCACGTCACCCAGATGGTCGAGCTGATGGAACGCCTCATCGAGGGCGGCCACGGCTACGTCGCGGACGGCGACGTCTACTTCTCGGTGAAGTCGTTCGACGACTACGGCAAGCTCTCCGGCCAGGTGCTGGAGGACGTCCAGCAGGGCGAGACGCCGACCCGCGGCAAGCGCGACCCGCGCGACTTCACCATGTGGAAGAGCGCGAAGCCGGGCGAGCCGTCGTGGCCGACGCCGTGGGGTGAGGGCCGGCCGGGCTGGCACCTGGAGTGCTCGGCGATGGCGACGGCGTACCTCGGCGCGGAGTTCGACATCCACGGCGGCGGCATCGACCTGGTCTTCCCGCACCACGAGAACGAGCGCGCCCAGTCCAACGCGGCGGGCGACCCGTTCGCGCGGTTCTGGCTGCACAACGCGTGGGTGACCATGTCGGGCGAGAAGATGTCGAAGTCGCTCGGCAATACCGTGTCGATCCCGGCGATGCTGGAGCGCTACCGGGCCCCCGAGCTGCGGTACTACCTGGTCCAGCCGCACTACCGGTCGACCGTCGAGTACTCCGACGCCGCGGTCTCCGAGGCCGCGCAGGGCTACCGGCGGATCGAGACGTTCCTGCGCCGCGCCGCCCAGTCGGGCGAGGTGACGATCGGCACGATCCCCGAGGCGTTCGCGAACGCGCTCGACGACGACCTCGCCACCCCGCAGGCGTTCGCCGTGGTCCACACCACGGTGCGGGACGGTAACGCCGCCCTCGACGCGGGCGACACCACCAAGGCACTCGAATTCGCCGCGGCCGTCCGCGCGATGACCGACGTGCTCGGCCTCGACCCGCTGTCCGCGCGCTGGTCCGAGGCGGGCGGTTCCGAAACGCCCACCAAAGAAGCGCTGTCCCGGATCGTCGAGGGGCTGCTGGCCGAGCGCCAGCAGGCCCGGGCCGAGAAGGACTTCGCCCGCGCGGACGCCGCCCGTGACCGCCTCCAGCAGGCGGGCATCGTGGTGGAGGACACCCCCAACGGTCCTCAGTGGACTGTGAAGTCCGACTGATCTCGTTACCAAGCAAGGAACTTTCACCATGGCAGGCAATTCGCGGCGCCAGGGCGCGATCCGCAAGGCGGGCACCAAGAAGGGTGCCGTCGTCGGCTCGGGCGGTCAGCGCCGGAAGGCCCTCGAAGGCAAGGGCCCGACCCCGAAGGCGGAGGACCGCCCCGGGCACAAGGCCTACCGCCAGGCGAACGCCCAGACCAAGCGCGACCAGGCCCGGCAGAAGAAGGCCGACAAGCCGGAGCTGATCGCCGGGCGCAACCCGGTGGTCGAGGCGCTGCGCGCCGGCGTCCCGGCGACGGCGCTGTACGTCGCGCTGAACATCGAGATCGACGACCGCGTCAACGACGCCGTCCGGCTGGCCGGCGACAAGGGCATCTCGATCCTGGAGATCCCGCGCGAAGAGCTGGACCGCAAGACCAACCGGGCCGTGCACCAGGGCCTCGGCCTGCAGGTCCCGCCGTTCGAGTACGCCCACCCGGACGACCTGATGGCGGTGGCGCGCAACTCGGGCGAGGTCCCGCTGTTCGTCGCGCTCGACGGCGTCACCGACCCCCGCAACCTGGGTGCGGTGATCCGGTCGGCGGCCGCGTTCGGCGCGCACGGCGTGCTGCTGCCCGAGCGGCGCAGCGCGGGCATGACGGCGGTGGCGTGGCGCACGAGCGCGGGCACGGCGGCGAAGCTGCCGATCGCGGTGGCGACGAACCTGACGCGGCAGCTCAAGGCGTGGGCGAACGACGGCCTGATGCTGGTCGGCCTGGACGCCGACGGTTCGGTGGACATCGACGAGCTCGAGCTGGCGGCCGACCCGCTGGTCATCGTGCTGGGCTCGGAGGGCCGCGGCCTGTCCCGCCTGGTGCGCGAAACGTGCGACGCCACGGTGTCCATCCCGATGGCGGCGGGCGTCGAGTCGTTGAACGCCTCGGTGGCGGCCGGGGTGCTGCTCGCGGAGGTGGCGCGGCGCCGCCGTGCCGCCGGTCGCGTCTGACCCCTACCGCCCCGGTCGTGAGTGGTAAGACGGGTTAGAACCCAATGCCGCTTAGCTTAAGTTGATGTTGTGCTGGTCGGTGTGGTGCTTCTGGCGGTGTCGGTTGGCTGGTTAGTGTCGCTGCCGTGAGCGGGATTGGTGGCGGGTGGGCGGACTCGATGTCGGTGGGGGTGCTGGCCACGGCGGTGCCACGGGACGCGGTGGACACTGCGATCGCGGTGACCCGCCGGGGCGCGAAGCGCTCCGGCGGGAAACTGCCCCCGCACGTGATGGTGTACTACGCGATGGCGCTGTCGTTGTTCGCCGACGACGATTACGAAGAGGTCATGACCCGCCTCGCCGGCACGCTGGCCTCGTGGGGATGCTGGGATCCGGGCTGGGACATTCCCACCACAGGCGGGATCACCCAGGCCCGCCAGCGGCTGGGCGCCGAGCCGCTGGCGGAGGTGTTCGACACGGTCGCGGTCCCGGTAGCCGATGAGCTGACCCAGGGCGCGTTTCTGGGGCCATGGCGGCTGATGAGCATCGACGGATTCGAGTGGGACGCCCCCGACACCGACGCCAACGTCGCCGAGTTCGGGTATTCCGGCGGCACCGGCGAGAAAGCATCCGCGTTTGCAAAGGTTCGGGTACTGACCATCGCCGAGTGCGCCTCCCACGCAGTCGTGGCCACCCGGATCGGCGGGCGCGGGACCGGCGGGAAGCGCCAGGGCGAACAGACCCTGGCCCGCCGGCTCTGGCCCGCACTGGCCGAGGACTGGCTGCTGATCGCCGATTCCGGTTTCTACAGCTACCAGGACTGGAGCAAGGCGGCCGCCACCGGCGCGGCCCTGCTCTGGCGGCTGCCCGCCACGGTGAAGACCCCGAAGCTGATGGATCTGGACGACGGATCCTACCTGTCGGTACTGATCAACAAGACCGTGCGCAGCACCACCCGCCGCGCCGAGATCCTGCAGACCGCCCGCGACGGCGGTGACCTCGACCCCGCCGAGGCGACCGTGGTGCGCGTGATCGAGTACACCGTGCCCGACCGCGGACCCGACCCGGACGAGGTGATCCGCGTGATCACCACCATCGGCGATCCCGCCGACGCCCCGGCCGAGATACTCGCCCAGGCCTACCACCAGCGCTGGGAGCACGAGACCGGCAACGACCAGCTCAAAACCCACCTCCGCGGCCCCGGCCGGGTCCTGCGATCGAAAAGCCCGGACATGATCCGCCAGGAAATCTACGGCTACCTGCTCACCCACTACGCCATCAGCACACTGATCTGCCGAGCCGCCACCGAAGCCGACATCGACCCCGACCGGGTCAAATTCCTGCGCACCGTCCGCCTCGTTCGCCGCCAGACCACCTCCGGCCCGGCGGCCTTTTCCCCCTAACCAGCAGACCAGAACACTCACCACCGCCATCACCACCCGCCGTCACCTCAACCCGCAACGCCGGCACAGAACCTACCCACGCGTGGTCAAACGAGCCCGCCACACCGCATACCGGATTAAGAAACCCACCGACACCGGCACCCACCACAACGGACCCGCCACCATCACCCTCACCACCGCCGCATGATCAACACAAGCTAAGTGGCATTGGGTTAGAACCCGCTTTACCACTCACGACCCGAGCCGCAGCAGACCACCCAGTCGGGTTAAGGTCACCGTCGGATAAACCGAGGGGACCCGATGTCGTTCGTTTCGCCGCTCTTCCTGTGGTACTTCATGCCGGCGGTGCTCGTCGCCGTGCTGGTGTGCCCGCGGATCTGGCGAAACGGCATCATCGCGGTGGCGAGCCTGCTGTTCTACACGATCGGCGCCGGCGCGTTCGTGTTCCTGCTGCTCGGCTGCATGGTCGTCAACTTCCTGGCCGGCCCGCTGCTGGCCCCGAGCCCCTGGGACGTCCACGGCCTCCGCCGGCGCAGGATCCTCATCGCGGTGGTCTCGCTCGACGTCGCGGTGCTGCTGATCTGGAAGTACGCGGGGTTCGCGACGCAGCAGATCGCGGCGGTGGCGCACTGGTTCGGCGGCAGCGTGCCGGTGGCGAGCCTGGTGGTGCCGATCGGCATCTCGTTCTACACGTTCCACCACATCTCGTACGTGGTGGACATCTACCGCGGCGAGCGCCAGGCCCTGCGCAACCCGGTGTCGTTCGCGGCGTACATCGCGATGTTCCCGCAGCTGGTGGCGGGCCCGATCGTGCGGTACCGCGAGATCGCCGACCAGCTTCCCCAGCTCCGGTCCCACCGCCTGGACGACATCGCGGCGGGCTTTCCCCGGTTCGCGCTCGGCCTGTGCAAGAAGACGATCATCGCGGATTCGCTGGGCCCCCTGGTCGACGCGTGTTTCAAGGTCCCGCCGGACCAGATGACGTTCTCGACGGCCTGGCTGGGCGCGATCGGCTACACCCTCCAGCTGTTCTTCGACTTCTCGGGTTATTCGGACATGGCCATCGGCCTGGGCCGCATGCTGGGCTTCCGGCTGCCGGAGAACTTCGCCAGGCCGTATTCGTCGGTGACGATCACGGAGTTCTGGCGCCGCTGGCACATGAGCCTGAGCCGCTGGTTCCGCGACTACGTCTACATCCCCCTCGGCGGCAACCGCCAAGGCGCGGCCAAGACGTACCGCAACCTGTGCATCGTGTTCGTGTTGACGGGCTTCTGGCACGGAGCCCAGTGGACGTTCCTGGTGTGGGGCTGCTACCACGGGGCACTCCTGGTGATCGAGCGCCGCTTCGGCCTGGACCTGGACCCGTCGACCCCGTGGAAGCGGTACCTGCGCCGGGCGCTCACCATGCTCCTGGTGGTGATCGGCTGGGTGTTCTTCAGGTCGTCGGACCTCGGCCACGCGCTCTCGATGATCGGCCACATGCTGCTCCCCGACTTCGACGGCTTGGGCGCGGGCGCGCAGCAGGCGTTCACGAACCAGCGCCTGGTTCTGCTGCTGGCGGCCCTCGCGGTGTTCGTCTTGCCGGCCCACCCGGTGACGGGCCCGCTGGTGGAGTCGTCCAGGAGCCGTCCGGCCACGGCCTTGCGCATCGGGGTGATGACGGTGGGCCTGCTGTACGCGGCCATCCTGATCGCCACGGGAACGTTCAGCCCGTTCCTGTACTACCAGTTCTGAGGACGCGACGTCGTGCCATGGCATCCGCCGCCGGGAGACGCGGACCCGGACCACCGTTTCGACCCCTACCGCGAACGGGCGGGCCGCCTCTTCACCGACGGCGGCGAAGCCGGTTTCGTGTTCGTACGCCTGACCACAGCAGCCGCCCAGCTCGGCGGTGCCCTGTGGTGGCGCCGGTGGTCGATCCCGTTCGAGATGGTCCAGGAGTACTACTCACTGACAGACGGCCGGTTCACGGACATCGTGACCAACGCCGACGACCTCGCGGACGAACTGCTCGACTGGAGCGCAGGCCGGCTGGGCGTCGGCAACGAGGTATACCGGGTCGAATGGCTCGGCGACGAGGAGTCGAAGCTCGTCCGCGACGAGGTCTTCGGCCTGGAACCATGATCAGCACAACGAGGAGCGCCCGATGACCGACCTCTCCACCGCCCCGGGCGTGATCCCGTACGTGGACCAACACGAAGGCCCCCGCCGTCTCCTGACCATCGAAATCCCCCACCTCGGACACACCGTGCGCGCCTACGCTCCGATCGCCGGCATCGATGGCCGCCGGTACGTCGTCTCGTGGGGTGCCGTCTCCTTCGAAATCCCCGCCGACCGGAACGTGCACGTCAGCGTTCACCTGCACACCAACAGCGGGCACGACCACACGATCACGCCGTTCGCCTCGGCCGTGCTGTCGCCGCACCCCGCGCCGTTGCGGCTGGTCGCCCAGTTCGTGCCGAGCCACGGCCCCCAAGGGGCGCTCATCCCCGTCGGCTGACGTCAGTGTGCCGAACCAGCTCACCCGAACGGCCCAACCATGACACCCTGACCCGGTGCTGACCACGCGGTACCTCTTCCTCACCCGCCACGCGGAGGCGGACCGGAGCGGAAGACTCACCGAAGCCGGCCGGCGCCAAGCCGTTCTCCTCGGCAGACGCCTCCGGGACGTCCCCGTGACGGTCATCCACCACGGCCCCCTTCCCCGGGCCACCCAAACCGCGCACCTCATCGCCGACCAGCTCCCGGGCGTCCCCCTCCACGCCGACGAAGCGGCCGGCGACTTCGTCCCCTACGCACCGAGGCGCGAAGAACTCCCGGAAACCTCCGGCGACCTCCTCCTGGCTTTCGCCCGCCAGTTCCCACCCGCCGACGAAGAACTCGCCGCCGAAGCCGAACGGCGGTTCAGCGGGCCGGTTCCGGGTCACGAGCCGCGGTACGAAGTCCTCGTCACGCACAACTTCCTCGTCGGCTGGCTCATCCGCGCCTCCCAGGACGCCCCGCCGTGGCGGTGGCTCACCTTCACCCACGCCAACGCCGGCCTGACGGTGATCCAGTACTCCCCGGGCCGTCCCGCGGCTCTCCTGACCTACAACGACCTCAGTCACCTCCCCGCCGAACTGCGCTGGACCGGCTTCCCACCCGATTTCTACGTTCCGTAATCGCCCAACACGAGAAGTGACCACCCCGGAAAACCGCTCTCGCCCGAATGGCCGCACCTGTCAGGATGCGTGGATGAATCCCGCGCCGACGCCCACGTCCGATCGGCTGAGCGACTATCTCGCCGCCGACGCCGTCATCGATCACGAGCACCCGTCGATCCGGGCGCAGGCCGACGCGCTGCGCCCCGCCGGCGACGATCCCGTCGAAGCCGCGAAAACCGCCTTCCTGTTCGTGCGGGACGAGGTCGAACACGTCATCGACGCCGCCGACCCGCGCGTCACCTGGCGGGCGTCGGACGTGCTGCGCGAACGCGTCGGGATCTGCCACGCCAAGGCCCACCTGCTCACTGCTTTGCTGCGGGCACAAGGGATTCCGGCCGGGTTCTGCTACCAGGAACTCTCCGCCCTGCACGGGCTGAATGCCGTGTACCTGCACGGCCGGTGGTCGAGACTCGACGCCCGCGGCAACCGCACGGGGGCCGGCGGCGAGTTTTCGCTCGACGTGGAAAAACTGGCCTGGCCGGTCGAGCCCGAGCGCGGCGAGCGCGACCACCCGGAGATCCACCCGGCGCCCGCGCCGGTCGTGGTGGATTTCCTGATGACGGCCGAACCGGGCCCCGGCTGGTACGAAAAGGGCCTGCCGCGCACGCTTTGATCATGGTTTTCCGGCATTTTCGGAAAACCGGCCCACCTGGTAAATTATTGCCGAGAGTGACGTCTGTCCGTCAGCCCTGTCCCCCGAACTTCTTATTTCGCACACCCTCCGAGGCGCGTAAAGTGACTCCCCGCGCTCGAACAGACACTTTACGCATACGTCCGTTCGGGTGGCTCGAGGGAGGTGAAGCACGTGGCCGCGGCTGGCGGACGCCTCCGCCGTACCCCACTGCAAGAGATCTTCTGGACCAGGACGAGCCTGCTCCTCACGGTGCTCGTCGTGGTCGCCGGCCTGAGCCTGTGGATCGCCGGCCTGATGGACCCCGGCACCGGGAAGAACCTGGTGACGTCGCTGGGCACCGGCACCCTGATCTCCGCGATCGTCGGGTTCGGCCAGACCCTGATCACCGCCAGCGCCTCGCAGAAGGCGCTCGTGACGCCGGTGATCGAGGAAAGCCGGCGCGCGCTGGAGGACCTGAGCGCCGAATACCGCGCGCTGAACAAGGAGTTCTTCCCCACCGACGTGTTCGAGGCGACGACCGATCCCGACCCCGCGTTCAACCGCGCGCTGATGGCCGACCTCGACGCGACCCGGCAGTACTTCTTCCGCGGGTTCTCCGGTCGGCACGCGGCCGCGCGCCTGCTGCTTTCCCGCACCGAACGGGAACTGCGGGCCGTCATCGCCGATCCGCGCGACGCGAACTCGATCAGCGGGCGCGCCCGGTACCTGCTGCGCCGTGAGGCGGCCGACGTCGACTACGAACGGATCCAGACCCGCCTCGACGAAGAAATCAAGATCGGGCTCGTCGGCCTCTTCCTGGCGCGCAGCCGGTGCGCGTCGGTCGACATCACCGTGGTCGCCGACCCGCCGCTGGACCGGCTGGAAATGTTCGACGACAGCGTGTGGGTGTCGCTCTACAGCGACGTCCGCGGCGCCACGAAGCTGTACCCGCGGTCCCTGCGATTCACCGAAGGTTCCTTCCTCTACAACATGGAACGCGCCGAATTCGTGCGCGTCTCGCAGTCCCGGACCGGCCGCCACTTCCGCATCACGTCCGCGACGACGCGGACGGATTTCCTGGCGCTGTTCGAGAAGATCACCGGATCCCCGTTGTCCGAGGAGCAGTTCCGCGAGCTGGAGGGCAAGTTCCACGCCTTCCGCGCGGAGTTCTCCGCAGTCGCCGAGCTAGGGAGCTGACCTTGCTCACCCGCCTGTCCCCCCTTTCCGAACTGGCCACCCGCCTGCGCACGGCCAGGTTCCCGCTCGCCTCGGAGTGGCGCGTGGTCGACGGCTGGTTCCGGCCGTGGGCCGCCCAGCCCGGGCTGCGGGACGAGCTGCGCACGCAGCTGCGCGCGCTGTCCGCCCCGCAGGCCACGAAGATCCTGCGCTCGTCGCGGGAAACGACCACCCATTTCGCCTGGTGCCTGCTCGATTCGCCGTCCGACCCGTTTTCCTTCTGGCTGCACGAATACAAGGCGCAGGAGGACTGGCGGGAGGGGTACGCGGATTCCGTGCACAACCACAGGTACCACTTCTGCACCACGCTCCTCCGTGGTGACTACCTGCACGAAAGGTACGAGACGACGATCGACGCCGGCACCGGGCTGATCGCGTCCGCGCGGTTGCGCCGCCGGACGCGGTGCGCGGCCGGCGCGTGCGCCACCATGCTGGCCGACGAATTCCACCGGATCCCCGAAGCGGCCGCCGGAACGATGACTTTCCTCGTGAAATCACGGCCGGTGAGCAGTTTCAGCTTGTCTTTCGACCCGAGCAGCGGAATCGGTCATCGTCACGTTCCGGTAGAGGTCCGATTGGGGGAATTGGCCGACCGCATCTAGCTACACACCGGCGTCAGCGGCGCTTACCATTACTCCACCCGTCTGAACACCACGGCCGGGATGGGAGAGGTGTATGCGCACGCAGGAAAGCACGATCGACCACGTGATCGTCGGTGCCGTCGAAAAACGGGTCCACCGGCTCTGCCGCCAGTACGCGGACCGCCTGCCGTTCCACGGCTGGCACCACGTGAACTTCGTCCGCGCGAAGGCGGCCGGGTTCGCCCGGCACAACGGCGCCGACGTCGCGGTGGTGGAAGTGGCCGCGCTGGTGCACGACGTCAACTACCTGGTGCTCCGGAACTCGCCGGCCGCGGCGGGCCGGAGCCTGCGGCGGGAAATCCTCGCCGAATGCGGTGTCCCCGCGCGGATCGCGCGGTGGATCGACGAGATCGTCGACGAAGCGGAAATGGCCACCCGCGGCCGCGACATTTCCCTGGAAGCGCAGGCGCTGAGCGACGCGGACACGTTGTTCAAGGCGCTGCCGGTGACGCCGGTGGTGCTGGCGCACCGGTACCTGCGCGAGAACGGGCTGAGCCTGCGCGAGCTGGCGCACAAGATCGTCGGCGAGCAGTGCGACGTCCACGACGAGGGCTACTACTTCTACAACCCGGAGGCGGCGGCCACGTATTCGCGCTGGGCGACGGCGAACCTGCAGCTGTGGCAGTGCATCAAGGAGGCGGTCGACGACCCGACGGTGGCCGAGCTGCTGGACGCGGTGCACGCGGTCGACGCACTGGCGTCCTAGCCCTGCCCGTAGCCCCGCAGCCGTTCGACGACGTTGGCGACTTCGGGCGGCGGCAGCAGGCTGGGCCGGCCGGCGCTCTGGGCGAGCAGCCACACGCGGCAGGCCCATTCCAGTTGCTGGGCGCGGTGGTAGGCGGCCTCGAGGCCGTCTCCGTAGGTGAGCGTGCCGTGGTTGGCCATCAGGCAGCCACGGCGGCCTTCGAGCGCCTCCAGCACGGCGGCAGCGAGCTCCGGCGTGCCATAGGTGGCGTAGCGGGCGACGCGCACCGAGGGACCGACGGTGGCGATGATGTAGTGGATGGGAGGAACTTCGCGCACGAGCGTGGAGACGGCGGTGGCGTGCGGCGAGTGCGTGTGCACGACAGCGGTCACGGGCTCCCCGTCCGGGTCACGAACGTCCCAGTACACGGACAGGTGCATCGGAAGTTCGCTCGTCGGCTTGAGCGAACCATCGACAACCTGCCCACCGAGATCGACGACGGCGATGTCACCGGGGGTGAGGCTCGAGTAGGCCACCCCGGTGGGCGTGACGGCGACGAGGTCCCCGGCCCGCAGCGAGACGTTCCCGGAGGTACCGACGACCAGGCCGTCACCGACCATCCGGCGCGCATAGGCGCACACGGCGGCCCGCTCGGTCTCGAGGATCATGCACAGTCCCGTCTCGTGGGTGATCAGCAACTGAGCTGAACACTGCCAGCCACCCTCAGGCTTCGGCCACCTCCCCGGGCGGGGGATTTATTCGCTTTGCCGGGCCGGGCCGCTTGGGCGCCGGGAGCGGTTGAGCGGTTACCCGCCGGGCCAGGTCGGGCCGGGCCGGGCCGGGCCGGGCCGACTTGGGTCGGGCGGGGTTGGACCGGGTCAGGTCGGGCCGGGCTTGCGCATCGGCAGAGGATCACGGGGCCGCAGGCCGCGGTCCGCCCGCCGCAGGCCGCCCGGCCGCAGGCCGCGGTCCGCCCGCCGCAGGCCGCCCGGCCGCAGGCCGCGGTCCGCCCGGCCGCAGGCCGCAGGCCGCCCGAAACCGGCACGCCGCACGAGACCGGCACCCCACCCAGACCTCCCCGCCACCCCGATCCGAAGCCAAAACACGGACGGTGGTGCCGTGTCAAGGCACGCTTTCCCGCCTTGACACGGCACCACCGTCCGTAGTCACAATCCGGCTTCGGGGTGGTGGGACTCCCAAACGAACAACAACCCAAGCCGACGTGGATAACTAGGCCTTCGCCGGAGCAGCGGGTGCAGCCGGGGCTTTCCCCGCAGGAGCAGGAGTCGGCTTCCGGTCGCCGTTTGCCGGGGCCCCCTTCCCCGCCGGAGCCGGAGCCGGAGCCGAACCAGCCGAAGCCGAAGCCGGAGCCGTGTCCTCCGAAGGCGCCAGCAACCTCATGGCTTCCTTCACCGCCACATCCGTCGCCGCGATCCGCTCCGCGATCTTCGCGCGCAGATCCAGAGCCAGCTTCCGGTTCTCGTCCGCCTCAGCCTGCGACTTCTGCGCCGAAGCCAGCGCCGCTTCCGTCTCCTGCTTCCTCCGCGCGAACTCCTCCTCGAAGGCCTTCTTCCGCGCCGCCAGCTCCTCCGCCGCGACGCGGTCCGCCTCCTCGCGCAGCGAAGCCGCCGCCGCCTCGGCGGCCGCGTCCGCTTCCTTGCGGGCTCGCTCGGCCGCCGCGGCCTGCTCGACCCTCTTCGCCCCGGCCGCCGCGTTCAGCTTCTCGATCTCGGCCTTCGCCTCCGACAGCAGGCGGGCGCGCTCCTCCTCCGCGTCCTTCGCCAGCTTGTCGGCCGTGCGGCGGGTCTCGTGCGCGTACTTGTCCGCCTGGTCGCGGGTCGAGGCCGCGTCCGCCTCGGCCGCCGCGCGCAGGTCCGCGATCTCCTCCTCGGCGAGCTGCATCATCATCCGGACGCGCTCGGCCATCGCGCCCGCGCCGGACGGGCTCGAGCTCATCCTGGCCAGGGCGGCCTTCGTCTCGGCCAGCTCCTTCTGCGCGTAGGCGAGCGCCTTCGTCAGATCAGCGGACGTCGCGACGGCGTCGTCGCGGTTGCGGGACGTCTCGCGAAGCTCCTTGGTCAGCTCGGCGAGACGCTCGTCGACCTGGCGCTGGTTGTAGCCGCGGACACCCACGGCGAACTGGGCGGTCTTCGGGGCGGACTGGGGCTTCTCAGGCGCGACCATCGGGCCACCTTAATGAGCAAGGGTCCTTCGATGCGTACCGCCAAACGGATGCATCACGGATATGGGAACCCCCGGTGACGCATGGCATCCTGGGGCCCGACCGCGGAGGCCATTGTGGACATACTCGCCGACATCGGCGCGCACTGGCACGTCTACGCCACCATGCCGCTCATCGCCGCCCTGATCGGCTACCTCACCAAGCGCGTCGCCATCGAGATGATGTTCCGGCCCCTGGAGTTCGTCGGCGTCAAGCCGTTCGGCCGGCAGGGCGTCATCCCGGCGAACGCGCGGCACGATCGACGCGCAGGCCAGCATCGCCAAGCCGCTGGTCGCGCTGACCATGGGCGGACGGCAGTACCAGGAGATGAAGCGCGCGGCAGCCGCCAAAGCGATCGAATTCCTCCCCGAAACGGTGAAACACGTCGAGAGCTACGCCACCGGCGCGCTCGACGTCCGGAACACGATCGTCACGAAGATGCAGCAGCTGACCCCGCTCGAGTTCGAAGGCATCCTGCGGCCGGCCTTCAAGCAGGACGAGTGGAAGCTGATCGCCGTCGGCGCGGTCATCGGTGGCCTGGTGGGTGAACTGCAGGTGCTCGCCCTGCTCGGGTAGCCGGTACGGTTTCGCTCTCGGGACCGGGAGGGAGGCCGGAATGGACGCTGTCCTGCACGACCTCGCCCTGCACTGGCCGCTGTACGCGGCGATGCCGTTCGTCGCCGCGCTGATCGGGTACGTCACCAAGCGCGTCGCCATCGAGATGATGTTCCGGCCCCTCGACTTCGTCGGGATCCCGCCGCTGCTCGGCTGGCAGGGCGTCGTCCCGAAGCACGGCGGCCGGATGGCCGCGGTCGCCACCGAGCTGCTCACGGCGAACCTGCTCGACGTGCGCGAAGTCCTCGAGCGGATCGACCCGGTGATCATCACCAGCGAGCTGGAACAGCCGCTGCTGCGCGCGGTCGGCCACATCGCGCGCGAGGTGCTGGCCGAGCACCACCCGCGGCTGTGGGAGGTCATGCCGACCCTGGCCCAGGAAATGCTGGTCAAGCAGGTCCAGGCGTCGGCGCCGCGGCTGGTGCGCGACTTCCTCGACGACGTCCGAGAGCACCTCGACGAAGTGCTCGACGTCCAGCACATGACGGTCCAGCAGCTGACCCGCGACAAGAAGCTGCTGGTCCGGCTGATCCGCGAAACGTCCCGCCCGGAGATGGCGTTCATCGCGCGGATGGGCGTCTACTTCGGCTTCGGGCTGGGGCTCGTGCAGACGATCGTGTGGGCGCTCACGCGCGAACCGTGGGTGCTGCCGGTTTTCGGCGGGGTCATCGGGCTGTGCACGGACTGGCTGGCCATCAAGCTGATCTTCGTCCCGCGCGAGCCGGTGCGCGTGGGCCGGGTGATCTTCCAGGGCAAGTTCCAGCGCCGCCGGGCCGAGGTGGCGCGGCAGTACGGCGAGCTGATCGCGACCGAGGTCCTGACCGTCCGGAACCTGCTGGACGCGATCCTGCGCGGCCCCCGCGCCGACCGGCTGGCGGCACGGGTGGAGCACCTGGTGTCGGAAACGGTCGACGCGCAGCTGCCCCTGGCCTGGACGGTCGGCGGCACGCGCCTGCGCGAGATGAAGCACGCGGCCACCCGGAAGGCCCTCGACCAGCTGCCGGAAACGGCCCGGTACGCCGAGGGGTACCTCACCGAGGCGATGGACGTGGCGAAGGTGATCGAGCAGCGGATGCTGGCCCTGACCCCGCTGGAGTTCGAGGGCCTGCTGCGGCCGGCGTTCCGGCAGGACGAGTGGAAGCTGATCGCCGTCGGCGGGGTGATCGGATTCGTGGTCGGCGAGCTGCAGGTCCTGCTCATGCTCGGCTAAAGGGCACTTTCACGTGAAAGTGCCCCTTCAGGCGGCGGCGACCAGGTCCGGGGCGGGGTCCACCGAGCGGACCCGGGTCCGGCGGTCGCGCTGCCAGGCGAGCACCCGGCAGACCACGTAGATCAGGAACGAAATCGCGGTCACGAACGCGCTCACCGGCAACCCCGGCGCCAGGGACAGGACGATCCCGCCGATCGCCGACACCTCGGCGAAGACCACCGACAGCACCGTCGCCTTCCACGGTGACGCCGTCACGCGCGCCGCCGCGGCGGCCGGGGTCACCATCAGGGCCACCACCAGCAGGGAGCCGACCACCTTCACGCTCAGCGCCGTCGAGACGCCCACCAGCAGCGCGAACACCACCGTCAGCGTCTTCACCGGGACGCCGCGGGCCACGGCCACGTTCCGGTCCACCGAGGCGAACAGCAACGGCCGGTAGACCAGCGCCAGCACCGCCAGCACCACCACCGACGACACCACGAACAACGTCAGGTTCGTCGAGTCGATCGTGATGATCTGGCCGGTCAGGATCCCGAACTTGTTCCCCTGCCGTCCTTTGTAGAGCGCCAGGAACAGCACGCCCAGCCCGAGCCCGAAGGACAGGATCACGCCGATCACCGAGTCGCGGTCGGCGTCGCGGGCGCCCAGGATGCCCAGCAGCAGCGCCGCCACCACCGCCCCGATCAGTGCCCCGTACTCGACGCCGATGCCCAGCAACAACGCCGCCGCGCCGCCGGTGAAGGCCAGCTCCGACGTCCCGTGCACCGCAAAAGACATCCGCCGCATCACGATCAGCGGGCCCAGCACCCCCGCCACCAGGCCGAGGATCGCCGCCGCGAGCAACGCCGTTTGCACGCCGTCGAGCTCGGTGATCAGCTGCCAGGTCTTGCCGAAGTCGAACAGATCCAAGACTCAGCCCACTTGCTCTTCGACGTCGTGTTCGTGGTGGTGCGGCTCGGCCTCGCACAACGCGCTCTGCGCGCCCGCGATGTGGATCTGGCCGCCGACCTTGAGCACCTCGACGCGGGTGCCGTACAGCTCCGACAGCGTGGCCGTGGTCATGACCTCGTCCGGCTTGCCGATCCGGAACTGGCCGTTGACCAGGTAGAGCACGCGGTCGACGAACGGCAGCACCGGGTTGATCTCGTGGGTCACGAACAGCACCGCCGTGCCGGCCGAGCGCCGCCGGAAGTCGATCAGCTCGCTGATCGCGCGCTGGTGCGCGAGGTCGAGCGACAGCAGCGGCTCGTCGCAGAGCAGCACCTCGGGGTCGCCGACCAGGGCCTGCGCCACCCGCAGCCGCTGCTGCTCGCCGCCGGACAGCCGGCCGACCGGCTGTTTCGCGTACCGCGTCGCCCCGACGTGGGCGATCGCCGACGTGACGAGACGACGTCGTGCCGCGATGCCCGGGAACCCGAAACCCCAGCGGTGCCCGTCGAGGCCCAGCCCGACCAGGTCGACGCCGCGCAGCGTCAGCGACTCGTCGATCGCGCGCTGCTGCGGGATGTACCCGATCTTGCGGTTCGCGCCGCCCGGGCGGCCGCCCGCGATCTCGACCGTGCCCGCCGAGAGGTCCTGCATGCCCAGCAGCGCCTTGAGGAAGCTGCTCTTGCCGGAACCGTTCGGGCCGAGCACGGCGACGAACTCGCCCGGCTCGACGACGAGGTCCAGCCCGGACCAGAGGGTGCGCGAGCCGAACGCGAGCCCCGCCCCACGGACCCGGACCGCGGGGCGCACGTCGTCGGAGATGGGTGGCATGGCTACTTCAACGCCCCAGCCAGCTCGTCGACTTCCCCGGTCATCCAGCCAATGTAGTCCGTCACACCCGCGGGGAGCGTTTCGGTCACGCCGACCACGCCGATCCCGGCTTCCTTCGCCTGCTTGACGACGTCCTGGGTCAGCGGCGTCACCGTCTGCTCGTTGTTCACCAGTGCCTTGACCTGCTTGGTGGCGATGAGCTGCTTGTAGGCGCTGACGGCGTCGGCCGGGACGTCGGTGTCGTTCTCCACCGCGTCCGAGAACGCCTTGGGCGTCGCGTCGGTGATCTTCGCGCTCGCGAGCAGGTAGTGCGCGACCGGCTCGGTGACGACGACCTTCGTACCCGGGTGGGTGTTTCCCAGCTCTTCGAGCCGCTTCTCGAGCGCGTCGACCTTCGCCTTGAACGCGGTCGCGTTGTCGGCGAACTGCTGCTTGGCCGCCGGCTTGAGCTCGCCCAGCTGCGCGGCGAGCTGGTCGGCGACCTTGTCGACCCCCGGCAGGTCGTACCAGACGTGCTCGTTCTCGTCGCCGGTCGCGGCGATGTCGTAGGCGACCAGCTTCTTCGAGTTCCCCGCCTGCTCGGTGAGCTTGCCGAAGAACTCGTCGTACCCGCCGCCGTTGGAGAGCAGCAGCTGCGCGCCCTTCGCCGCGAGGGCGTCGTCCGCCGTCGTCTCGTACGAGTGCGGGTCGGCCGACGGGTCGTGGATGATGGACTTGACCTCGACGTTCTCGCCCCCGACGGCACTGGCGACGCTGCCCCAGACGTCGGTCGAGGCGACGACCTTCACCTTGCCGTCGCCGCCCGCCTGCGCGCCGCCGCCGTCGGAGGACGTCCCGCCGGAGCACGCGGCCAAGGCGAACACGGACAGGGCCGAAGCGGCCGCGAGGACGCTCCTGGTGCGGGAACTCATCGGAAGACTCCTGACACAGACGCTAATGGAAACCGTTGTCAGATTCACCTTACCCCATCCGGATGACTTTCTGGCCAGTCGCTCCCGGTTTGGTGTATGCGTCTTCGTGCATGCGGATCGAGACATCGACCACGCGGGGTGTCTCTTCATGAATTCGATCTGAACCGTTACGGTTTGCTGATGGGACGTCCTATTCGCACCCGGAGGCAGGCGACACTGGCGTCGCTCGCGGCGGAGCTCGGTGTGTCCAGGACCACGGTGTCCAACGCCTACAACCGGCCGGACCAGCTGTCCCCGGAACTGCGCCGCCGCGTCCTCGAGACCGCGCGACGCCTCGGCTACCCCGGCCCCGACCCGGTCGCCCGCTCCCTGCGCACGCGCAAGGCGGGCGCGGTCGGGCTGCTGCTCACCGAGAACCTCTCCTACGCCTTCCGCGACCCCGCCGCCGTCGGCGTGCTCGAAGGACTGGCGCTGGCCTGCGAAGACGCCGGCGTCGGCCTGCACCTGGTGCCCGCCAGCCCCGGCCGCGAGGACGTCGCCGCGGTGCACCGCGCAGGCGTCGACGGGTTCGTCGTCTACTCCGTCCCGGACGACGACCCGCACCTGGCCGCGGTGCTCGAGCGGCCGGTGCCGACGGTGATCATCGACCAGCCGAGCCTCGAGGGCATCGACCGCGTCGGCCCGGACGACGCCGCCGCCGTCGGCAAGATCGCCGAACACCTGGTGACGCTGGGACACCGGCAGGTCGGCGTGATCTGCATGCGGCTGGCCCGCGAGCGCAACGACGACTTCGTCTCCGCGACGCGGCAGAGCGGCGCGCACTTCCACGTCCAGCGCACCCGGCTGGAGGCGCTGGCCGTCGCGTTCTCGGCGGCCGGCGTCGACTGGGCGGGCGTCCCGGTGGTCGAGCGCTTCGACCACACGGTGGACGACGGCGCGTCCGCGGCCCGCCAGCTGCTGGACGCATACCCGCAGATCACGGCGGTGATCTGCACTTCGGACATCCTCGCGCTCGGCGCCATGGCCGAGGCCGAGCGCCGCGGGCTGCGGGTGCCGCAGGACCTGACCGTGACCGGCTTCGACGGCATCGCCGAAGCCGAGCGGATCGGGCTCACCACGGTCCACCAGCCGGTCCTGGAGAAGGGCAAGACGGCCGGACGGCTGCTGCTCAGCTCGGGCGAGCGGAGCGCGCCCAAGACGATCACCCTGCCGACCGAGCTGCGGGTCGGGCGGACGTCGGGCCCGCCGAGGACCGTCGACGAGCCGTGGTTCGGCGGCTGAGCTGGTGACATTGCTCTTAACGCATTGCTCAGCTGGGTAGTCACCCGGTCAAATGGAGTGGTACGCCCGCGCCGCGGGGCCACTGGCCGGAAGGTGACCGATGACCTCGATCGACGTATTGCTCAAGCGCAACCAGGAACTCGGCGAGGTGACGCCGGGTGACCGGTCGTCCCCGAAGCCCTCGCTGCAGGTGGCCGTCCTGACCTGCATGGACGCCCGGATCCGCGTGTTCGAGCTGTTCGGTCTGCTGCAAGGCGAGTCGCACGTCCTCCGCAACGCGGGCGGCGTGGTGACCGACGACATGATCCGCTCGCTGGCTCTTTCCCAGCGCAAGCTCGGCACCCGCGAGGTGCTGATCGTGCAGCACACCGAGTGCGGCCTTTCGATGGTCACCGAAGACGACTTCAAGGACGAGCTCGAGGAAGCCACCGGCCTGCGTCCCACCTGGGCGGTCGAGGCGTTCCGCAACGTCGAGAACAGCGTCCGGACGTCGGTGGAGCGCGTCCGGCGGAGCGCGTACCTGCCGCACACGGACAACGTCCGCGGGTTCGTCTACGACGTGAAGACCGGGAAGCTCACCGAGGTCAAGTAGCGCCCGCTAACATTCGGATGGTGTAATCATCCGGATGGGGGCGGCATGCGCATTCTCTTCGCCGGGCTGGCGTCGGCCGGCCACACGTTCCCGATGGTCCCGCTCGCGGCCGCGGCGCGGGACATCGGGCACGAGGTGCACTTCGCCGCCGGTGAGCACGTCCACGAGTCGCTGCGAGGCCTGAACCCGTTCCGGCCCGCGGACTCGTTCTACGAGATCTACGCCGAAGACCTCGAGCCGGACCTGAAGCGGCTGCGCCCGGACCTGGTCGTGCACGGGTGGGGCGTCCCCGAGGTGGCCGTGGCCGCCCGGCGCGCCGGGATCCCATCGCTCTGGCACGGGTTCGGCCGGATGTTCCCCGCCGGGATCGGGCTCACGCGTCCGGACGGCGGCGTGCACCTGGACATCTGCCCGCCGTCGCTGCAGGACGCGGACTTCCTCGCCACCGAGCGCATCCCGGTGCGGCCCGTGCCGTTCGCCGAGCCGGGCGACTTCCGGGGCCCGCTGATCTACCTGACCCTCGGTACCGCCTTCGGCACCCTGGAAGTGCTCGAGACGGCGATCGAAGGCCTGGCCACGCTCGGCACGCACGTCGTGGTGGCCACCGGCGGGGTGCCCCTCGGGCCGCAACCGGCCCACGTGACGGCCCGGGCCTGGGTACCGCAGGCCGCGGCGATCTCGCGGGCGGAGCTGGTCGTGCACCACGGCGGCAGCGGCACCACCCTCGGCGCGCTCGCCGCCGGCGTGCCGCAGCTCGTCCTGCCCCAGGGCGCCGACCAGTTCGCCAACGCCGAGGCCCTGCTGGCCGCGGGAGCCGCGGTTCGGCTCCTACCCGGTGAGCTGACCGCCGACGCCGTCGCCGAACAGGCGCGGAAGGCGTCCTCCTGCCGCGACGCGGCCCGCGCGATCGCCGCGGAGATCGCCGCCATGCCGTCGCCGGACGAGGTCGCCCGCGAGCTGCCGAAGTACGCGAAGTAGCCTCCCGGCGTGGCTGTGGACGCTGACGTACTGCTCGACTGGTTCTCCGCGCACGGCCGGGATCTCCCGTGGCGCGAGCCCACCTGCTCGGCCTGGGGCGTCCTGGTCAGCGAAATCATGCTCCAGCAGACCCCCGTGGTCCGGGTGCAGCCGATCTGGCACGAGTGGATGGCGCGCTGGCCGGTCCCTTCGGCACTGGCCGCGTCTTCGCAGGGCGAGGTCGTGCGGGCCTGGGGCAAGCTCGGCTACCCGCGCCGGGCGCTGCGGCTCCATGAAGCCGCCGGAGTGATCGCGCGCGAGCACGGCGACGTCGTTCCGTCCGATGTGGACACTCTGCTCGCGCTGCCCGGGATCGGCGCCTACACCGCGC
Organism: Amycolatopsis plumensis; assembly: GCF_042652605.1. NCBI lineage: Bacteria > Bacillati > Actinomycetota > Actinomycetes > Pseudonocardiales > Pseudonocardiaceae > Amycolatopsis > Amycolatopsis plumensis. The sequence goes on from NZ_JBHSJY010000001.1 coordinate 2,309,382, forward strand.
GGGCCGTCGCCGCGTTCGCCTACGGGCGGCGGGCGCCGGTCGTCGACACGAACGTGCGGCGGGTCGTCGCGCGGGCGGTGCACGGGGCCGGGGACGCCGGGCCGGCGTCCAACACCCGGGACATGAACGACGTCGAAGCCCTGCTGCCGGCCGAAGACGCGCCCGCGGCGAAGTTTTCCGCGGCGATCATGGAGCTGGGCGCGCTGATCTGCACCGCGCGGGCCCCCAAGTGCGCGGACTGCCCGATCTACGACGCGTGCGCGTGGCAGCACGCCGGGCGGCCGGAGTACACCGGGCCGGCCAAGCCGGTGCAGCGGTACGCGGGCACCGACCGGTACGTCCGCGGGCGGCTGCTGGACGTGCTGCGCGGCAGCGAGGGGCCGGTCGAGAAGACCCGCCTGGACCAGGTGTGGCACGACGGCGGCCAGCGCGACCGCTGCCTGGATTCCCTGCTCGTCGACGGCCTGCTGGAGCAGACCCGCGACGGCCTGTTCGCCCTGCCGGGTGAACACTAACGCGCTACAACCAAAGTTGGTCAATAGTTGTCATTGACGCGCTGCGGAGTTACCGTTTTCCGCATGGTCACTGTTGACCGCCGGACCCTGCTGAAGGCGGGGGTGACCGCGACCGCGGCCGGCGCACTGGGGATGACGACCACGGGAACGGCCGGCGCGGCCGTTCCGGAACCGGCGATCCACCCGACGTCCGACTGGGGCGCCCGGCCCGCCGCCGGCACCATCGTGGTGGAGAACCACAAGCCGACCTACATCGTCGTGCACCACGCGGTCGACCCGCCGATGAACGACGACTTCTCGCTGGCGCGCGCCTACTACGTCTCGCGGTACATCCAGAACCTGCACATGGACAAGAACGGCTGGATCGACAGCGGCCAGCAGTTCACGAACAGCCGCGGCGGGTTCATCACCGAAGGACGGCACCGCAGCCTGGAAATCCTGCGCGGCGGCACGCAGCACGTGCAGGGCGCGAACGTCGGCAACCACAACAGCGAGGTCATCGGCATCGAGAACGAGGGCCTCTACAGCACGGTGGACGTGCCGCCGGCGCTGTGGAACTCGCTGGTTTCGCTGGTCGCCTACATCGCGAGCCAGTACGGCATCGCGCCGGAGTTCATCAAGGGCCACCGCGACTTCAACTCGACCGAGTGCCCCGGCCAGGTGCTCTACAACCGGCTGCCGGAACTGCGGACGGCCGTCGGCCGCGTCCTCGGCGTCCCGGTGGCGCGGGCCGAGGCCCAGTGGCCGCTGCTCAAGCCGGGCGACACGGGCCGTCAGGTGCAACTGGCGCAGCAGTTCCTGCGCGCGTCCGGGTTCGGCGTCCCCACCGACGGCGTCTTCGGGCAGTCCACAAAGGACGCCGTGGCCGCTTTGTCCGTTCAGGCCGGGTTGCCGCGCCACACGTGCACCGCCACCAAGGTGACCGACGAAACGGGCTTCCTCGGCGCGGACATCTGGCCGCTGATCGTCCCCGCGGACCGCTCGGCGGCGGCCTGGCGAGCGGACCTCGCCCGGGCCTGAAGGGTCGACACGCGTGATCAGGAAGCCGACACGCGTGATCTGAGGGTCGACACGGCGATACAACGGCGTGCGGCGTGTCGTCCCTCTGATCACGCGTGTCGACCCGGCAATCACGCGTGTCGACCGGTTCAGCGGTTCAGGACCTGGCTGAGGAAGGCCTCCACGGCACCCCGGTAGATCTCCGGGGCCTCGTCGTGGGGCAGGTGGGCCGAGCCCGGGACCACCAGGTGGCGGGCGCCGGGCACCCGCGAGGCGACTTCCGCCTGCTGGCCGGGTGGCATCGCGGTGTGCTCGCCCTCGACCAGCAGCAGCGGGCAGCGGATCGCCTCGACGACGTCCCAGTAGTCCCGGCGCCCCCACTCCGCGGCGATGACGTACAGGTCCTCCAGGTCGGCGACCAGGTGGAACCCGTCGGAACGCTCCTCGACGCAGTCCGCGAAGTAGTCTCCCGCGTCGCCGAAGAACCCGCGGACGTGGTCGAGCGAGGAGAACGGCACCGGCCAGCTCTCGAAGTACCCGCGCCAGGTCTCGACGGTCCGGCCGCGCTGGTCCGGCGCGAAGTCCTCCGACACGACCGCGCGCACCAGCTCCGGGTGCCGCGCGGCCGTCGCCCAGGCGTGCAGGCCACCCATCGAGTGCCCGATCAGGACCGCCGGACCCGCGTCGAGCGTCCGCAGCGCTTCGGCGATGTCGTCGGCGAAGCGCTCGGTCGTCCATGGGCCGACGCGCGGGGCGTTGCCGTGGCCGCGCGCGTCGAGGCCGTACACCGCGCCGTAGGGCCGGAGCCACTCCGCGACCCGCCACCACGTCCGCGCCCGGCCCATCAGACCGTGGAGCAGAACGATCGGCACACCGCTGCCGCCGAAACAGAGCACGCGGCCACCTAACCACAAAACCCCTGGTGCAGAACGTGACCAACCGCTCGCAAAGCATCACCTATGGTGGTGGACATGCGCCGCCGACTCACCGCACTGGCTGTCTGCGCCGCGGCGGTCCTCGCCGTGGCGTGCGGCGGCGACACCGTGACGGCGGCACCTCCGCCGCCGCCCATGCACCCCGTACCGGGGGCGTCCGGCGCCGGCGATCCCTACTACCCCGACGACGGCAACGGCGGGTACGACACGCTCGGCTACCAGGTCGACGTCAAGTACGACCCGCCGAGCGGGCACCTCGACGGCGACACGACGGTGACCGCGAAGGCCACCCAGGACCTGAGCCGGTTCGACCTCGACCTGCGCGGGCTGGACGTGCACAGCGTCGAGGTCGACGGCAAACCGGCGAAGTTCAGTCGTGAGAAGGCCTTCGAGCTGGTCATCACCCCGCCCGCGCCGATCCGGGCCGGGACGGCGTTCCGCACGCGGGTCCGCTACGGCGGCGCCCCGGCCAAGACCCCGCGCGAGGGCGGCAGCGAGAACGGCTGGAAGCACTCGGCCGACGGCGGCGCGTACATGGTCGGAGAGCCGCACTCGGCGGCGTTCTGGTACCCGGCGAACGAGACCCCGCGCGACAAGGCGACCTTCACGCTCACCGCGCACGTCCCGGCCGGCTGGACGGTGCTCTCCAACGGCCGCGAGGGCCCGCCGGGCACCTGGACCGAGCCCAACCCGGTGGCGACCTACCTGACGACGATCGCGATCGGCAAGTTCGATGTCGACAAGTCGACCCTGAAGGACGGCACCCCGGTGGTCTCGGCGTACGCGCCGGGCGCCGAAGCCCGCCGGGCGATCGGCGACCGCCTGCCGGAGGTGCTCGGGTTCCTGAGCAGCAAGTTCGGCCCGTACCCGCAGTCGGCGGCGGGCGGGATCTTCCTGAACGAGGAAGTCCCGTTCTCGCTCGAGACGCAGACCCGGCCGACGTACGCGAAGTGGGCCGACCTGCCGACGCTGGTGCACGAGAACGCCCACCAGTGGTTCGGCGACTCGGTCTCGGTCAAGAGCTGGTCCGACATCTGCCTCAACGAGTGCTTCGCGTCGTACTCGCAGTGGCTGTGGGCCGAGCGCGAGGGCCAGAACCTGGACGACCGCTACCGCGCGGCCATCGAGATCACCCACGGCAGCACGGACTTCTGGGCGCAGAAGCTGGTCGACATGGGCCAGGGCCACGAGTTCGAAGGCGTCTACAACAAGGGCATCCTGGCGCTGCACGCTCTCCGCCGCGAAATCGGCGACCCGGCGTTCGGCAAGCTGCTGCGCGAGTGGCCGTCCCGCTACCGCCACGGCAACGCGACCTGGCCGGACTTCGAGGCGATGGCCACGCGGATCAGCGGCAAGGACCTGCGGGCGTTCTTCGACACCTGGTTCCGCGGCACGAAGCTCCCCGCGGACGCCGACCTCTTCCCCGGCTCACTGCGCAGCTGAACTGCCCAGCAGCGACCGCGTCAGCGCGTTGCGGGCGTCCTGCATGTCCCGCAGCGCCGTCGTCAGCTCCTCGTCGCCGACGACGACGTCCTCGTCCGGGCGCGCGGCCAGCGCTTGCAGCGACGCTCGCCGCAGCAGCTCCTTCGCGAACGACGCCGTCATCCCCGCTGTCGCCTCGACCACCGGGCCGAGGTCCGCCGTCAGCTCCAGGCCGCGCGCGTACAGCCGCAACAGCGCTTCGCGGCCGGCCGCGTCCGGAAGCGGGATCTCGACGGCGAGGTCGACGCGGCCCGGCCGGTCGGCGAGGGCCTTCTCCAGCTCGCTCGCCCGGTTGGTGGTGAGCAGGAACGTCACGTCGGCGTCGCCGCCCACGCCGTCCATCGCGTCGAGCAGGGTGAACAGCAGCGGCTGGACCATCGGCCCGTAACTGCGGTCCTGCGCGATCAGGTCGACGTCCTCGAGCACGACCACGCTCGGCTGCAGGCGTCGCGCCAGCTCGGCCGCCTTGCCCACGAACTTCATCGCCGCGCCGGTCAGGATGAGCACCGTGGTGCCCGGCAGGCGGCCCATCAGGTAGCGGACCGTGTGCGTCTTGCCGGTGCCGGGCGCGCCGTGCAGCAGCAGCCCGCGCTTGAGGTGCTGGCCCGCGGCCAGCAGCCGCTCGCCGTGTTCGGCGATGCCGACCGCGTGCCGCTCGATCGCCTCGAGCACGCCCTCCGGCAGCACGACCTCGTCGCCGGTCAGCTTCGGCCGCGGGAGGAACGTGAGCAGCTCGTTGCCGCGGTGCTCGCTGGTGCCGAAGGCCAGCACCTGCCCGCGCAGGACGTCGTGCTCGGCCATCAGCCGCTCGACGCGGTCGCGCACTTCCGTGGCCGTCGCCCGCGAGGTCGCGAGGACCTCCAGCCGGCACTGCTCCATCCCCCACTGCGGGTTCGGGCCGCGGATGGCCAGCAGCACCGGTTCCCCGCCGGGGCCGTGCGTCCCGACCAGCCCCAGCTGGACGGCCTCGGTGGCGTCTTCCGGCCCGGTCGCCGTGGTCGTGTAGTCCACCGAACCGAGCTCGTACATGCCCTGCTTGCGCGCGACCGCGAGCATCCCGATCAGGTCTTCGTGCGTGCGCTGGCCGCCCGCGACGCCGAACCAGTCGACGGCCGTGCCGTGCTCGGCGAGGTAGGCGTCGACCCCGCGCTGGAGGTTGGCGTGCTCCCACATCGGCCAGTTGCGGGTCACCACCACCACTTCCGGCAGCGGCGCACCCAGGTGGCCGGTCACCCGCTCGATCAGTTCGCTGCCCTCGCCGCTCGCGACCTCGTCCGCGGTGGCGCGGACGATCCGGGCGAGGTCGGCGGCGAGAGCGCGCTCGGTACTCCCCATGCCCTCAACAGTGGCACGGGTCACACCCCGCCGACAACTAGGGTGGAAGCCATGAGTGTCGTGAAGATCAACGCGATCGAGGTCCCCGAGGGCGCCGGCCCCGAGCTGGAGAAGCGGTTCGCCGCACGCATGCACTCGGTCGACGAGCAGCCCGGCTTCCTCGGCTTCGAGCTGCTGCGGCCGGTTTCCGGCGAGACGCGCTACTTCGTGTACACGAAGTGGGAGACCGAGGAGCACTACCAGGCGTGGGCGAAGGGCGGCCCCGCCGCGGCCGCGCACTCGGGCGAGCGGGCCAAGCCGGTGTCCACCGGCGCGAACCTGCTGGAGTTCGAGGTCGTCCTCGGTTCGCAGCCAGGTGCGTGAAGCCGCGGAGCTCCTGGACGGCGCCGGCGCCCTGCTGATCTGCGCCGGCGCCGGCATGGGCGTCGACTCCGGGCTGCCGGACTTCCGCGGCGGCGAAGGGTTCTGGCGCGCGTACCCGCCGTATGCCCGGCTCGGGCTGCGGTTCGAGGAGCTCGCCGACCCGCGGCACTTCGCCGAAGACCCCGAGCTGGCCTGGGGCTTCTACGGGCACCGGCTTGCGCTGTACCGCGAGACGGTGCCGCACGACGGCTTCCGGCTGCTGCTCTCGCTGGGCGCACGCGTGCCCGGCGGTGTCCGCGTGTTCACGTCCAATGTGGACGGCCAGTTCCAAAAGGCGGGCTTCGAGTTCGTGGCCGAGGCGCACGGCTCGATCCACCATCTGCAGTGCCTGGCCGGGTGCACGTCCACGATCTGGTCCGCCGACGACGTCACGGTGCCGATCGATCCGGAAACCATGCGGGCGGTGCCACCGCTGCCCTCGTGCCCCCGCTGCGGCGGCCTGGCCCGCCCCAACATCCTGATGTTCGGCGACCACTCCTGGGTCCCGGACCGCAGCCAGGCCCAGCTCGACGAGCTGACGGCGTGGCGCCGGACCACCCGGGACCTGGTGGTGGTGGAACTGGGCGCGGGCCAGGCGGTCCCGACGGTCCGCCGCTACGCCGAACTGGCCAGCGCGGCGACCGGCGCGTTGATCCGCATCAACCCGCGGGAACCCGAGATCCGCCACGGCCGCGGGGTGTCGATCGCGGGCGGCGCGCTGGAAACGCTCACCGCGCTGGCCGCAGCCAGAGATCGCGGTTTCCGGCGATGAGCACCCGGCCGTCGGCCAGGGTCGCGGCCACCCGCACCGGGGACTCCCCGCAGCCCAGCTCGCCACGCTGCCAGCCCGGGCCCTCGCGCACCACCACGGCCGAACAGTAACGCCAGTTCCGCCCTTCCTGCAGCGGCTCGGTGGTTTGCTCGGCCAGCACGGGGTTGCCCCGCGCGTCCAATGTGGCCGCCACGACCGCGCCGGGGCCGGGAACGTCCACTGTGGACCACGCGCCCGGTTTGCCGGTGCGCACGAACGGCTTGCGCGTGTGGCCGTCCGAAGTCTCCCCGTACAGCAGCCACTGCCCGCCGACGGGCAGGATCCCGTACACCAGCGTCTGGTCCGACGGCGTCGCGAGCTGCGACACCGTCCAGCTCCCGCCGCCGTCGTGGGACGCCCACAGCTGCAGCCGCGGGTTCGAGAAGCCGGCCGCGAGCAGCTCCGGCCCGGCCGCCGCGACCGACCAGGGCGCGTCCGCCCCGTCGCCGCCCTCGACGACCGGCATGACCACCGTGCGTTCCGTCTTGCCGTCGTCGTCCGACACCCACGCCACCGGCCGGGTCGTCTGCCCGTCGAGGAACGCCGTGCCGACGGCCACGAGGTTGCCGCCCGACCGGGCCAGCGCCCGCGGGTCACGCTGCCCGCGCAGCTCGCCGAGCTCGGTGATCGTGCCGTCGGCGTCCCGGCGGGCGAACTTCGCGTTGGCGCCGATCACCGAGCCGTCCGGTCCGGGGACGGCGGCCACGGCCGGGAGCCCGCCACCGCGCCAGCCGTTGCCCGCGGCTTCCGGACCGAGTCCACCACTGCCCGGCGACGGGCTGAGCTTCAGCTCCGTGCAGCCCGCGTCGCCGGTCCAGTTCGCGTTGACATCGCGGTACCCGTTCGCGAAGTTGCCGAGGCCGAGCACGCAGCCGTTCACCGGGACCAGCGCCTTCAGCCCGACGTTCGTCGGGACCCAGTCGCTGTCGGACGGGAACTGCACCGCGCCGGCGTGCACCTCGAAGCCCAGGGCGCTCTTCGGGCCGTCCGACGCGGAGGCGGCGGGCTGCCCGCAGGCAGCGACGAGCAGGACCAGGCTCAGCGGCACGAGTCTTCGCATGCCGGTCAGCCTGCCAGCAATCCGGTCACGGCAAGCGGACTTCGGCGAACACCGCCCGGTGATCACTGCCCGGGACGTCGAAGACGCGGTAGTCCAGCACCGCCGCGCGGTTGTCCACCGCCACGTGGTCGATCGTCACCACCGGCAGCGAAGACGGCCACGTCGGGGCCAGGCCTTCGCCGCGTTCCTCCGCCGCGTCGCGGTAGCCCCTGGCCAGCACCGTGCGGTAGGCCGCGTGGTCGAGCGTCGCGTTGAAGTCGCCGGCCAGGATGCGCAGGCCGTGCTCGCCCGCCGGCTGCGAAAGGTCCTTGATCTCGCGTTCCCACTGCTGCGTGTCGACGTCCGGGGAGATCGGGTGGACGGCGACGATCTCGGCCACCACGCCGTCGCCGAGGTCGGCCTCCGCGCCCGGCTGCTTGGCCGCCGAGTCACCGGTCAGGTTGACCTCCTTCAGCGGGAAGCGCGACGCGATCCCCGAGCCGAACGCACCGGGCGCCGGGTGCAGCACCCGGTACGGCAGCGCCTCGAACAGCCCGGCCGCGGTCAGCCGGTCGACCGCGGACGGCGTCATCTCGACCAGGTTCAGCACGTCGATCCGCTGCTGGCGCACCAGGTCGACGACGGCCTGCGCGTCCGCCCGGCCGTAAAGCAGGTTCGAGGAGAGCACGCGCAGGGTCTTGCCGTGCACCTCGCGCTGTTCGCTCGCCGACGTCCGCGGGAGGACGAGGACGGCCAGCGCGAGGGCGAGCACCAGCGCGACCCCGCCGGTCCACCACCGCCGCGACACCAGCGCGGCGACGCCCACGAGCACGCCGGCCGCCGCCGCGTACGGCGTCAACGAGAGTGCCACCAGCGTGTACCAGCCGCCGCCGTAGCCGACCAGCCGCAGGGCCGCCAGCATCGCCAACGGCACCACCGGCACCACCAGCAGGCCGGTGACCAGCCGGTTCTTCCGCCGCGACCGCGTCCGTTCCGCTACCACCATGCTGCCGAGTATGCCCAGGCCGGCACCGGACGGCCCGGGCTGCGACAACTCCTCCACAAGATCTCCACCAGCGGCTGCCAGCCGCTGACAGCGCGCTGTGCGCGGGCTGCCAGCGCGACCGTCCACAGTCGGTACCAACGCGACAGCGAAGGAGGACGCCCATGTCGCACGCGATCCAGGCCGAGGGCCTGGTCAAACACTACGGGGACACGAAGGCGCTGGACGGGGTCGACCTCGAGGTCCCGTTCGGCCAGGTCGTCGGCGTGCTCGGCCCGAACGGGGCGGGCAAGACGACCGCCGTCCGGATCCTGGCGACGCTGATCAGACCGGACGCCGGCCGGGCCACGGTCGGCGGCTACGACGTGGTCGACGACCCGGTCCGGGTCCGCAGCCTGATCGGGCTGACCGGGCAGTACGCCTCGGTCGACGAGGACCTGAACGGCATCGAGAACCTCGTCCTGATCGGCCGGCTGTACGGCTACTCCCGGGCCCACGCCAAGACCCGCGCGGCCGAGCTGATCGAGCGGTTCGAGCTGACCAAGGCGGCCAAGCGGCCGATCCGGACCTACTCCGGCGGCATGCGGCGGCGGCTCGACCTGGCCGCCAGCCTGGTCGGCCGGCCCGAGGTGCTCTACCTCGACGAGCCGACCACCGGGCTCGACCCGCACGCCCGCAACGAGGTCTGGGACGTCGTCCGCGGCCTCGTCGCCGAGGGCGCCACCGTGCTGCTGACCACGCAGTACCTGGAGGAGGCCGACCAGCTGGCCGACAAGATCACCGTGTTCGACCACGGCCGGGTCGTCGCCGACGGCCGCGCCGACGAGCTGAAGCGCCGCGTCGGCGGGCAGACGCTGCAGGTCCGGCCGACGCAGCTCGCCGACATGGACGCCGTCAACCGGATCCTCGGCGACCTCACCGGCGCCCGGCCGACCCGCGACGACGCGAGCGGCCTGCTCACCGCGCCGGTCAACGACCCGGTGCTGCTGTCCACCCTGGTCCGCAAGCTGGACGAGGCCGGGATCACCGCCGACGAGCTGGCGCTGCGGCTGCCCAGCCTCGACGAGGTGTTCCTCGCCCTGACCGGGCACACCGCCGAACTGCCCGCCGACGACAAGACCCTCGAAGGGAGCCTGGCATGACGACGCTGGCCCTCGACCGCCCGGCCCCGCCGCGGCACATCAGCCCCGGCAAGGGTGTCCAGCACGCGCTTTCGCTGGCCTGGCGCGGCATCCTGAAGATCCGCAAGAACCCCGAGCAGCTCGCCGACGTCACCCTGATGCCGATCGTCTTCCTGGTGATCTTCGTCTACCTGTTCGGCGGCGCGCTGTCCGGCTCGACCGACGCCTACCTGCAGATGGTCGTGCCGGGCATCATCGTGATGAACATCCTGCAGGCGTGCCTGACGGTCGGCGTGCAGCTCAACACCGACGTCACCAAGGGCGTGTTCGATCGGTTCCGCAGCATGCCGATCGCCCGCTCGGCGCCGCTGATCGGCGCGGTGCTCGCCGACGTCGTGCGGTACGTCGTCTGCCTGGCCGTGCTGATGATCGTGGCGACGATCATGGGCTACCGGATCGCGACCAGTCCCGGCGAGTTCGCCGTGGCGATCCTGCTCGCGCTGGCGTTCGGGCTGAGCTTCTGCTGGGGCTCGGTGTTCGTCGGCATGCTGATGAAGACGCCGGGCTCGGCGCAGGCGCTGATGTTCGTCTTCATCATGCCGCTGACCTTCGGCAGCAACGTGTTCGTGCAGACGAACACCATGCCGGGCTGGCTGCGGGCCTGGGCGGACATCAGCCCGGTCAGCCTGATGGCCAACGCGTTGCGCGGCCTGATGAACGGCGGCCCGGTCGCCGGTCCGCTGGCCGGGGCGCTGGCCTGGATGGCCGGTGCCGTGGTCGTGTTCTTCCCGCTGGCCACCTGGGCCTACCGCCGGCGGGTCTGAAAGGCGCACACACGGGGGTGAGTAGCGCCAGGGTCGTGAGTGAGAAACAGTGTTCTAACACTGTTTCTCACTCACGACCGATTTCGTCGAGGAGCCAGGCGATGGCGTCCTTCTTGGACATCGTCCGGCCCTGCTCGTAGCGGGTGTCGTAGTCGGGGAGCGCCGCGCGGAGGTCGGCGATGAGGGCCCGGACCTCGGGGCTGCCGAGGTCCAGCCGCCCGCGGACGACGGCGGACGCGGCGAGCGCCCGAGCCGCGGCCTCGGGACGGCCCTGCCGCTCGCGGATCATCGCCAGCAGCTCCACCGCCCCGGCCATGTCCGGCATGTCGCCGCGCCGGCTCGTCGCCCGGATCGCGATCGCCGCGTGCGGCTCGGCCTCGTCCGCGCGGCCCTGCGCCAGCAGGATCCGCGCTTCGAACGCGTGGATGAACTCGTCGCCGATGCCGCCGGGGAACCAATCGTCGCCGCCCATCGCGGCGACGCGGTCGAGCAGCGCCCGCGCTTCGGCCAGCCGGCCCGTGCGCAGCAGCAGTTCGAGCCTGCCGAACATCAGGATGGCCCGGTGCTGCAGGTTCGTGATGCCTTCGCCGTACCGTTCCGCGGCTTCCTGGTCGCGCCAGGCCCCTTCGAAGTCCCCGGTGCGCGCCCGCTCGACGGCCAGCCGCCACCAGTGCTGCACGGCGTCCTCGTGCGACCGCAGCTCCATCGAGAGCGCGAGGCCCTCCTGGTAGATCTCGATGGCCTTGGCGCTTTCGCCGCTCTGGGAGAGCGCGTAGGCCTTGAAGCTGAGCGTCATGGCGATGCCCCAGCGGTCGCCGACCTCCGCGAACCCGGCGTGGGCCAGGTCGCGCGCCCGGTCCGCGCCCTCGATGTCGCCGTCGTCGTCGAGCAGGAAGCTGTCCACCCAGTACCCGCCGGCGCGGGTCCACGGGTCGGGGTGCTGTTCGGCCCGGCGCACCTCGCGCACGGCGACCTCGCGATCGCCGCCGAGGAAGGCCAGCATCGGCAGGGCCACCGCGAGGCCGGGGTAGCGGTCGACCGCGCCGGTGCGCACGCAGTCGTCGACCAGCCGCAGGATCCCGGCCCGGTCCGAGCGCACCGGGACCTCGTCCATGAGGTGCACGAGCACCCGGTAGGAGGCCCTGACCTCGGCGGGCAGCCGGTCGCCGAACTCGAGCGTGTCGTGGATCAGGCTGCCCGCCCGGCCGCCCTGGCCGAGAATGGTGAAGTACCAGATCATCCCATCCAGCAGGGCGACCGCGTTGTCCACATCGGACATCTCGATCGAGCCGCGCAGGGCCGCGATCAGGTTCGCGCTCTCGACCTCGAACGCGTCGATCGCCTCCAGCTGCGCGCCGGTGCGCAGCGTCGGCTCCAGCCGCTGGGCGAATTCGGCGTAGTAAGACGCCATCGCCCGGCGCGTCCGGTCGTGCTCGCCCGACTCCACCAGCCGCTCGGTGGCGTACGCGCGCAGCGTCTCGAGCATCCGGTAGCGCGGCTCGCCGTTCCCGGCGTCGACTGTGTCCACTATGGACTTCTCGACCAGGCTGCCGAGCACGTACGGCACGTCGGCGGCGGGCAGCAGCCCGTCGGCGCACACGGCTTCGATCGGCGCCAGTTCCGCCCCGCCGGCGAACACCGCGAGCCGCCGGGCCAGCACCAACTCGGGTTCGGCGAGCAGTTCCCAGCTCCACTCGACGACCGCGCGCAGCGTCCGCTGCCTCGGCAGCGCCGTCCGGCTGCCCGAGGTGAGCAGCCGGAACCGGTCGCCGAGGCGGCCGGCGATCTGGGCCACGGTCATCGACCGCAGCCGCGCCGCGGCCAGCTCCAAGGCGAGGGGCATCCCGTCGAGCCGTCGGCAGATCTCTCCGACCTGGTCCACAGTGGACTCGTCGAGCACGAAGTCGGGACGGACCGCCGCGGCCCGGTCGAGGAACAGCCGCGTCGAGTCGAGCTCGGCGGCCTCTTCGGGCGCGGCGCGTTCCGCGGGCACCGGCAGCGGGCCGAGCGGGCAGAGCGCCTCCCCGGTGATGGCCAGCGGCTCGCGGCTGGTGGCCAGGATCCGCAGCCGCGGCGCCCGGTGCAGCAGTTCGTCGGCCAGCCCCGCGGCGGCGTCGACGACGTGCTCGCAATTGTCCAGCACCAGCAGGGCTTCCTCGCCGCCGAGCACCTCGACGGCCTGCGCGACCGGATCCGGCGGCCGCCGGTGGACCTCGGTCTCGGTGCGGATCTCGCGGACCTCCAGCGCGCCCAGCAGCGCACCGGCGACGTCGTCGGGGTCGCGGACGCCGGCCAGCGCGGCGAACCAGACCCGGCCCCGCTGGTGCGCGGGGTGCCGCGACGCCGCCTCGGTGGCCAGCCGGGTCTTGCCCGCCCCGCCCGGCCCGGTCAGGGTGACCAGCCGGGCGCCGCCGAGGAGTTCGGCCAGCAGCTTGAGCTCGTCGTCGCGGCCGACGAAGGTGGTCAGCCGGGTCGGCAGCCGGTCTGCCACGGGTGACGGCGGCGCGAACTCGCCCCGCAGCGCGGCGACGTGGATCTGCTGCAGCTCGGCGGAGGGGTCGACGCCGAGCTGGTCGGCCAGGGTGCGGCGGATCCCGGCGTAGACGGCCAGGGCTTCCGGCTGCCGTCCGGCCGCGCACAGCGCGCGGATCCGCAGCCCGGCGAGCCGTTCGCGCAGCGGGTCGGCGTCGGCCGCCGCGGCCAGGTCGGCCAGCACGCCGGCGTGCTCACCCAGCCGGATCAGGGCTTCGAAGCGATCCTCGGCCGCCTCGGCGCGCAGCTCGGTGAGCCGCCGCGCGGGCGCGAGCGCGAAGGGCGCGTCGAGGACGTCGGCGAGGGCAGCGCCCTGCCACAGCGCGAGGGCCTCGGTGAGCAGGTCGGCGGCGCGGGCGTCACGGCAGGCGGCCAGCTCGCGACGCCCCTCGGCGGCGAGCCGTTCGAACCGCTCGGCGTCGACGTCGCCGGGGTCGATGGCGAGCCGGTAGCCACCCGGCCCGGACTCCACGGGCACCGGCAGGGCTTTCCGCAGCCGCGAGACCAGCGACTGCAGGGCATTGGCCGCGTCGGCCGGCGGTTCGCCACCCCAGAGCCCGTCGACGAGCGCGTCGGCCGGAACCGCGCGCCCGGCGTCCAGCGCCAGCCGGGCCAGGAGCGTGCGAAGGCGGGCCCCGCCGATGTCGATCGGCGTGCCGTCGTCTTCCACTGCCCGCAGCGGGCCCAGCAGCGCAACGCGCATGCGTCCAGCTTTCCAGACGCCGGCCTGGGCTGTGTTCGGCGGCGCCCAGCCTGGAGGCCGAGCACCGTTCGCGGTCGGCGGCTCAGCGCCAAGGCGGGCCTGCCCCGGTGGCGAGCCATGGGAGGCCCGCCGCCGGGGCGGGCCGACGGAAGTGCTGATTATCCGGATAAATACGACGCGCTCTCCCGGTTCACCCGTTCGTGGCGATACGTTGCGGACGATGCCCATCCGCACACGGACAGGAGCGTTCATGAGGGGACAAAAACCGGCTGTGGTGGCGGCCGCCGTGGTCGCCGGTCTCTGCCTCGGCACCGGGGTCGCCGCGGCCGGCGACGGCTGGGGTGCGAAGCCGGGCAGCGACGGCGCCGGCGACAGCTACTACCCGCAGGACGGCAACGGCGGCTACGACGTCGCCGACTACAACCTCAAGGTCGGCTACGACCCGGCGACCCGCCAGCTCACCGGCGACCAGGACATCGCCGCGCGGGCGACGCAGTCGCTCAGCTCGTTCGACCTGGACTTCAAGGGCCTGACGGTCGACTCGGTGAAGGTCGACGGCCGCGACGCGGCGTTCACCCGGACCGGGGACCACGAGCTCGTCATCACGCCGTCGCGGGCGCTGTGGCGCGGCCAGCGCTTCCACGTCAAGATCGCCTACCACGGCGTGCCCGCCCCGATCAGCGACCCGGCGCTCGGCAACAACGGCTGGCAGTTCGCCCGTGCGGGCGGCGCGTTCGTCGCCGGTGAGCCGCGGTCGGCCACGACCTGGTACCCGGTCAACGACACCCCGCTCGACAAGGCCACCTTCCACCTGGCGATCACCGTGCCCGACGAGTGGGGCGTGATCGCCAACGGCCGCGAGCGCGGCACGCACAAAGCGCCCGGCGGCACCACGCACGTCTGGGCCGAAGAGACGCCGATCGTGCCGTACATGACGACGGTCGCGATCGACAAGTGGACCTTCGACCGCCAGAAGCGCAAGGACGGCACCCCGATCGTCAGCGCGTTCGCCCCGGGCACCCCGGACTCGACCAAGCAGGCCGAGGCGCGGCTGCCGGAGATCCTCGACTTCCTCGAGTCGAAGTTCGGCAAGTACCCGATCGACGCGGCGGGCGGCATCTTCCTCAACGAGGAGATCGGCTTCTCGCTCGAGACGATGAGCCGGCCGATCTACTCCGCGGGCTGGGCGGGCACGGTGCCGACGATCGTCCACGAGAACGCCCACCAGTGGTACGGCGACTCGGTGGCGGTCTCCCACTGGCGCGACGTCTGCCTCAACGAGTGCTTCGCCTCCTACGCCACCTGGCTGTGGGACGAGGCGAAGGAGGGCGTCGACCTGAACAAGCAGTACGCCGACGACGTCAAGAAGGCGCCGGCGCGGCTCTGGAACGGCAAGCTCTACGACATGGGCCAGGGCAACGAGTTCACGTACGTGTACTCGAAGGGCCCGATGATGCTGCACGCGCTGCGCAACTACATCGGCGAGCAGCCCTTCTCCTGGGTCCTGAAGACCTGGCCGTCGCTGCACCGCGACGGGAACGCGAGCATGCAGGAGTTCCAGCGGTTCACCGAGTTCGCCGCGCACCGGAGCCTCCAGGGCTTCTTCGACGCGTGGGTGTACGGCACCGGCAAGCCGGCTGACCAGTACCTCTACCCGGGTGGGCTGAAGCCCGCCGCCTGATCGCGCTCCTCGTCGAGGCCACCCCGCGGACGTAGGGTGGCCTCGACGCTTTCGCTTCGGGAGGGGACATGGCCAGGGTGCTGATGACGGGGTTCGCGCCGTTCGGCGGCGAGCCGGTCAACCCGTCGTGGCAAGCGGTTTCGCTGGTGGCCGCGCGCCGGGACGACGTCACGGCGGTCGAGCTGCCCTGCGAGTTCGCGGCGTCGCTCCCCGCGCTGCGGCGGGCTCTGGAAGCGCACCGGCCGTCGCTCGTGGTGTGCGCCGGCCAGGCCGGCGGCCGCGCCGAGGTGACCCCGGAGCGGGTGGCGATCAACCTGATCGACGCCCGCATCCCCGACAACGCGGGCGCCCAGCCGGTCGACACCCCGGTGGTCCCGGACGGCCCGGCGGCCTACTTCACGACGTTGCCGGTGAAGGCCTGCGTGGCCGCGATCCGCGCGGCGGGCGTCCCGGCGTCGGTGTCCCACACCGCCGGGACGTACGTCTGCAACCAGGTGTTCTACGGGCTGATGCACCTGCTGGCGACGGACTTCCCGGGCGTGCGCGGCGGGTTCGTGCACGTCCCGTTCAGCCCGGAGCAGGTCGCGGCGGCGGGCAAGGCCGACGCGTCACTGGGCGTGGACCGGGTCGCCGACGCGCTGGAAGCGTTGGCGGACACGGCCTTGCGGGTGACGGAGGACCTGCGGGTCAGCGCGGGCGCGGAGCATTGACCCGCGACCGGGACCGCCGGGCGAGGCCCGGCGCGGTGCTGACCGTCGGCGTGACCGCCCTGCTGACCGGCGCGGGGATCGGCTTGTTCGCGCACACGGTGACCACCTACCTGGAGCAGTCCTGCGCGGCCGAGACCGCGAAGTACCCCGAAAGCATGTGCGGGCTGGGCGTCATCTTCTGGGGCCCGGCGGTCGCCGTCGTCACGGCGCTGTTCGCCGGTTTCGTGATGTGGCCGGTGCTGGCCATCGCCGGCATCGAGCCGAGACGCCGGGTCCTGGTCGGCGCGTTCCTGCTGCCGGTCGTGCTCGTCGAGCCGTTCGGCGCCGCCGCGTCGGCCCACGCGCCGCCGGTGCTGGTCACCGCGCTCGCGTTCGGGGTCGTCCAGGCGTGGATCGCGTTCGCCGGCGGGTCGCGGCTGACCCACCGCTGACGGCCGCGGCTCCCCGGTCCGGCCAGGCCCTCGTGATCTGAGGCACACCGTCGGCAAACCAGCCTGTCCCATGATCGAACGGTGTTTACATGTCCGGAACGCGCAGCCCGACCAAGAGGTGAGTGATGATCGGATTCGAGACCGACCTGCAGGACCTGCGGGACTCGGCCCGAGCCCTCCAAGGAGCGGCCGACGCCGCGGAAGCCGCGTCGAACGGCCTGCGCGGCACCGACGTTCCCGTCAAGGCGGACGGCGGCGGTCTCTTCGGCGGCCTCGGCGCGATGTTCCCGGCCGACAACGCCTTCGGGCGCACGCTCGGCATGCCGGCCGTCGCCGCGGCCTACAACGACCACCTGGCGAAGATCCAGAGCCTGGTCGCGCAGCTGCACCAGACCACCGCGGACACCAGTCACGCGCTGATGCGGGTCGCGGAGCTGTACGAAAAGGCCGACGCCGACTCGAAGCAGCACGTCAACCGCGCGGCCGCGGGTCTGGAGGGGAACTGACGTGGACGGCTACTTCGACACCGGGCTCGACGCCCAGCCGATGTCCAGTGGTGACAATCGCCGCGCCGAGCTGCTGGACGGCGTCTCCGAGGATCTGAAGGACGGCGCGAACGACGCCCTCGACGCGCTGGAAATCCTGCGGATGACCGACTGGATCTTCGGCATGGGCCCCGGCGACGACGGCTTCGAGAAGATGCAGGACGACGTCGCCGCCTTCTACCGCGAGTTCTCCGACGCCGACATCGACCACGACTCGGCCGAGGGCCTGCAGAGCCTGATCATGCGGCACGACGCCGTCTGGAAGGCGCTGCAGCGCGACTCGGGCCCGAAGCTCGACGACGCCCGGCAATTCCTCGACGTCTGGCGCGGCTCGGCGGCCAACGCCGTCA
This sequence comes from Amycolatopsis plumensis, assembly GCF_042652605.1. Taxonomy (NCBI): domain Bacteria; kingdom Bacillati; phylum Actinomycetota; class Actinomycetes; order Pseudonocardiales; family Pseudonocardiaceae; genus Amycolatopsis; species Amycolatopsis plumensis. The sequence goes on from NZ_JBHSJY010000001.1 coordinate 2,326,800, forward strand.
AGGCCTACCTCAACGACCTCGCGGACGCCTTCACCGAGGTGGAAACCAAGATCACCATCCTGGAGAGCGACATCGTCGCCGCGCGCGAGGCCATCGCGTCGGCCCGGCAGGACCTCAGCAACCTCGGCTCCACGTTCAAGAAGACCGCGGAGGACTACCAGAAGTCGCAGGAGCGCAAGCGCGAAGCGGCCGCGTCGAAGGTGCTGGCGGCGACGTTCGCGGGCGCGGTCACTGGGCTGCTCACCGTGGCCACCGCCGGTGCGGGCGCCGCGGCCGGCGCGACGATCTTCACCATGGCCAACGGCGCGATCATCGCCGGGAACGCCGCCGGCGGCGCGATCACCGCGGTGGTGGCGAACCAGGCGGAGATCACCGGCGACAACGGGTTCGACCTGTACCAGAGCTTCGTGGACAGCGCGGGCAAGATCCGCGACGGCGCCGTCGACGCGGCGCAGACGCTGGCGAACCGCATCGGCGACGAAGCCGTCGACCTGCCGAAGATCCCGGACGCGCCGGACGTCAGCCCGGGCTCGAGCTTCGACCCGGACAACTTCGAAACCGACCGCACGTCGCGGCAGACCGAGAAGAACGTCCGCGACGCGAACGTCGACATCGCCTCCGACGGCCAGGTGTCCAGCGGTGCCACCCACGCCGGGAGGCTGGATGGCTGACGGGCCGGACCGCGACGCCCTCCTGGCCGAACTGTCCGCGCTGTCGGCGACGGCGACGTCCGCCGACGGCGCGGTTTCCCTGTCGGTCAACACCGACGGCGTGCTGACCCGGCTGCGGCTCACCGACGCCGTCTCGGGGATGTCGCCGTCCGAAATCGCGGATGCGGTCCTGCGCACGTACGTCGAAGCGCAGCGCGAGTCGGCGAAGCGGACGGGGCAGCTGCTGGCGCCGCTGGGCAGCGGCGGCTACCTGATGGACCGGCTGCGCTGGCGGGTGCAGTTCGAGCCGGAACCGGTGCCGGTGGCCGCACCCGCGGTTCCGGCCGCCGAGCCCGACGGGAAGGTGCTGAAGGACCGGTCGACGGACACCCCGGCCGAGGCACCACCGCCCGGGCCGGTCGCGGACGACGACTGGTACGGCCGGGGCATGCGGCTCGACCGGGCCTGGTGAAGTCAGGCCGGCTTGACCTCGCGGGTGAATCCCGCGAGCAGCTCCTCGAGGCGGCGGGGTTCTTCCGTGAGGTAGATCGCGGCCACCCGGCGCTCGTGCACGCCGAAGAGCACGAGCGACGACTTCTTGTCGGCCCTGGCCAGATACTCGCCGTGCAGCCCGCCGCCGTCCCAGGTGCCGCGGCCGACGGCGCTGCCGGCGGGCGTCAGCTTCGTGTTCGCCTCGACGTATTCGGTGGTCAAGCCCTGGAAGTAGCGGACGCTGCCGCCCGTGAAGTCGCAGACGACCGAGAGCTGGGCGCCCAGCAGTTGGGCGAAGTGGTCGTTTTCCTTGCAGGTGCCCCGGTCCGCGACGGCCCCGGCCAGCAAGCGCAGGCACGGGGTGAACCCGGCCCGGTCGCGCTCGGTCGTCTGCGTGCAGTCCGCCGCGGCCCGCGCGGCCTGGTCGCGGATGACGAACACGACGACGGTGGCCACGACCGCGGCGACCAGGAGCACGGCGAGCGCGAGGAACCAGGGCTTGCGCTTCCGGCGCGGTTCCGGCGGGGGCGGTGGGGACTGCGGCGGCCGGGCTTGCTGCCACGGTTGCGGCCGCGGCGGCGTCACCGGCGGGCGGACGGGCGCGAAGGCGGGCACGGTGAGGTCGCCGGCGGTGCCGAGCGGAACGTGGTGGAGCCCGAACGCGACGGCCGTCTCGGGCTGGTCCTGAGTGGTCGGGGCGACGCCGAGCTGCCGCCCGAGCAGGCCGGCCAGCAGCGGCATCCGGCTCGGCCCGCCGACGAGGTAGACCCCGCCGAGCTGCGCCGGGGTGAGGCCGGCGCGGCGGATGGTGGCGGCGAGCAGTTCGGCGCTGCGCAGCAGGCTGGGTCGCACGAGCGCCTCGAGCTCGTCTCGGCTGACCAGGACGTCGCCGAAGGGCTCGGGCATCGGCACGTGGGTCTGCACGTGCCGCGAGAGGCTTTCCTTGGCGTCGCGGACGTCCTGCAGCAGCGCCCGCCGCGCCCGCCGGTCGGCGGTGGTCTGCGGCCGCAGGAGGCGTTGCCACTGCGCGGGATCCGCGTGCGAGACGGACCGTCCGATGTGGACGAGCAGGGCCTGGTCGATGTCGAGGCTGCCGAGATCGGGCAGGCCGTCCTCGGCGAGCACGGCGAAGCCCTGCCGCGTCACCCCGACGACGGCGCAGTCGAAGGTGCCGGCCCCGAGGTCGTAGACCCCGATGGGCCCACCGGCCCGCCGCCCGAGACTGGCGTAGTGCGCCGCGGCGGCGACCGGTTCGGGGATCAGCCGGACATCGGCGAGCCGCGCTTTCGCGGCGGCGTCCCGCAGGACGTCCTGCCGGTCGGCGGCCCAGCCGGCGGGGTGCGAGATCCTGGTTTGCGCGGGCGGGTGCCCGAGCTGCCGTTCGGCCTCCTCACCCATCCTGCGCAGGACGGCGGCGAAGGCGTCTCCGACGTGGACATCGGCATCGCCGAGCCGGATGGCGCCTTCGTCGATCCGGCGTTTCGGGTTGGGTTCGAACCGGCTGGGATCGAGGCGCGCCCGCCGTTCGGCATCCTGCCCGACGACGAGCAGGCCGTCATCGTTGACGTAGACGGCGGAGGACATGGTGACCGACCCGTCGACCTCGATGGCCCGGGGTCCGCGGCCGAAGGCCGAGAGGACACCGACGGTGCTGGAAGTCCCGAAGTCGATCGAGAGCACGTCCACGCGGATTCCCCTCCCAAGGTCCGCGGGCATCGTCTCACGCGCCGGAGGCACCGCTCCGCTCAGGCGCGGGCGTCGGTGTGCTCCCCCTGAGCGGCCGAAACGGTGACGTCGTGACCCTCGAAGTCGGCGACCACCCGCATCCGGCCGCCGAGGGCCGTGATGTAGCGGCGAAGGGTGTCCAGCGCCATCTGTCCCGGGTCACCCTGTTCGAGCTGGCTGATCCGCGGCTGGCTGACCCCCATGCGCCGCGCGAGCTCGGTCTGGCTGACACCGGCGTCCTCCCGGAGCTGAGCAAGGCGGAAACCGAGCACATAAGCCTCGGTCGCCTCCCGCGCAGCGACGCGCGCGGCATCGACGTCGCGACCGGCCGCACGGTCGATGGCGAGCTTCTCGGCTTTGACTTCCTTCCAAGACCGGCTCATCACTCAGCCCTCCTCTCCGGCTCGCAGGTGGTCCCGGAACCGCCGCTCCCGGCCGCGTCCTCGGCCACCGGAGCAATACAGCGCACCGGATCGAAAGCGACAGGATCCTGATCTCAATGCTCCGGTGGGCGAAGCACACCGGAAAGCCGAAGGGCGGCTCCCCCCCTCCGGGGGAACCGCCCTTCTGGCGTACTACTTCAGCCGATCACTCGCCTTCGGCTTCGCCCTGCTCTTCGTGGCCCGCGCCGATGCTGACCGGCGGGGCGTCCGGGATGGACGACGGGCGACGCTCGCCGCGGAAGGTGAACCGCGCCTGGTCGTCCTTGTCCTCCGGGTTGCCGCTCCAGCCCTCGACGTCGACCAGGATGATCTGACCCGGCTCGACCTCGCCGAACAGGATCTTCTCCGACAGCTGGTCCTCGATCTCGCGCTGGATCGTGCGGCGCAGCGGCCGCGCGCCCAGCACCGGGTCGAAGCCGCGCTTGGCCAGCAGCGACTTGGCCTTGGCCGTGAGCTCCAGCTCCATGTCCTTGGCCTTGAGCTGCGTCTCCACGCGCCCGATCATCAGGTCGACCATCTGGATGATCTGTTCCTGCGTCAGCTGGTGGAACACGATGATGTCATCGATCCGGTTCAGGAACTCCGGGCGGAAATGCTTCTTCATTTCCTCGTTGACCTTCTGCTTCATCTTCTCGTACCGGGTGCCGGTGTCGTTGGACCCGGCGAACCCGAGCGAGACGGACTTCGAGATGTCCGACGTGCCCAGGTTGGACGTGAAGATGAGGACCGTGTTCTTGAAGTCGACCGTGCGGCCCTGACCGTCGGTCAGGCGGCCGTCTTCCAGCACCTGCAGGAGCGTGTTGTAGATCTCCTGGTGCGCCTTCTCGATCTCGTCGAACAGGACCACCGAGAACGGCTTGCGACGCACCTTCTCCGTCAGCTGGCCGCCCTCTTCGTAGCCGACGTAGCCCGGAGGGGCACCGAAGAGCCGCGAAGCGGTGTAGCGGTCGTGGAACTCACCCATGTCGATCTGGATGAGCGCGTCGTCCTCGCCGAACAGGAACGAGGCCAGCGCCTTCGACAGCTCGGTCTTACCGACACCGGACGGGCCGGCGAAGATGAACGAGCCCGACGGGCGCTTCGGGTCCTTCAGACCGGCACGCGTACGGCGGATCGCCTGCGAGACGGCCTTGACCGCGTCCTCCTGGCCGATGATGCGCTTGTGGAGCTCTTCCTCCATGCGCAGCAGCCGGGTGGTCTCCTCCTCGGTCAGCTTGAACACCGGGATGCCGGTCCAGTTGGCCAGCACCTCCGCGATCTGCTCGTCGTCGACCTCGGCGACGACGTCGAGGTCGCCGTCCTTCCACTGCTTCTCCCGCTCGCCCTTCTGGCCGAGGAGGGTCTTCTCCTCGTCACGCAGGCGGGCGGCCCGCTCGAAGTCCTGCGCGTCGATCGCGGACTCCTTGTCGCGGCGGACGTTCGCGATCTTCTCGTCGAACTCGCGCAGGTCCGGCGGCGCGGTCATCCGGCGGATGCGCATCCGGGCGCCGGCCTCGTCGATCAGGTCGATCGCCTTGTCCGGGAGGAACCGGTCGTTGATGTACCGGTCCGCCAGGGTCGCGGCGGCGACCAGCGCCGAGTCGGTGATCGAGACGCGGTGGTGCGCCTCGTACCGGTCGCGCAGGCCCTTGAGGATCTCGATCGTGTGCTCCAGCGACGGCTCGCCGACCTGGATCGGCTGGAACCGGCGCTCGAGGGCGGCGTCCTTCTCGATGTACTTGCGGTACTCCTCGAGCGTGGTCGCGCCGATCGTCTGCAGCTCACCGCGGGCGAGCATCGGCTTCAGGATCGAAGCCGCGTCGATCGCGCCCTCGGCGGCACCCGCCCCGACCAGCGTGTGCAGCTCGTCGATGAACAGGATGATGTCGCCGCGGGTCTTGATCTCCTTGAGCACCTTCTTCAGGCGCTCTTCGAAGTCACCGCGGTAGCGGGAGCCGGCGACCAGGGAGCCCAGGTCCAGCGTGTAGAGCTGCTTGTCCTTGAGCGTCTCGGGCACCTCGCCCTTGACGATGCTCTGCGCGAGGCCCTCGACGACGGCGGTCTTGCCGACGCCCGGCTCGCCGATGAGCACCGGGTTGTTCTTGGTCCGGCGGGACAGCACCTGCATGACCCGCTCGATCTCCTTGCCGCGCCCGATGACCGGGTCGAGCTTGCCCTCGCGGGCGAGCACGGTCATGTTGCGGCCGAACTGGTCGAGGACCAGCGACGACGACGGGGTGCCCTCACCACGGCCGCCGGAACCGGTTTCGGTGGACTCCTTGCCCTGGTAGCCCGAGAGCAGCTGGAGCACCTGCTGGCGGACGCGGTTCAGGTCCGCACCCAGCTTGACCAGCACCTGCGCGGCGACGCCCTCGCCCTCGCGGATCAGGCCCAGCAGGATGTGCTCGGTACCGATGTAGTTGTGGCCGAGCTGCAGCGCTTCGCGCAGCGACAGCTCCAGCACCTTCTTCGCCCGCGGCGTGAACGGGATGTGCCCGCTCGGCGCCTGCTGGCCCTGGCCGATGATCTCCTCGACCTGCTGGCGCACGCCCTCCAGGGCGATGCCCAGCGACTCCAGCGCCTTGGCGGCGACACCCTCACCCTCGTGGATCAGACCCAGGAGGATGTGCTCGGTGCCGATGTAGTTGTGGTTGAGCATCCTGGCCTCTTCTTGAGCCAGGACGACCACCCGCCTCGCGCGGTCGGTGAACCTCTCAAACATGTGCACTCCCTCGACTGCTGCGCCGGCGGCCCGTTTCCATCGCGTGCTTTCACCGCGATGGATTCAGCACCGTGAGACCACTCTAGTAGCCAAGCGGTCGCGCTGGCTTACCACTACGGCTTCTCGCGGTCGTTTCCGCACCCGGACGTGGCATCTCCCGGGTGCTCCCATCATCAGGTTGCCCTGCACCTTTACGTCAAGCCCAACGTGCGAGCGGCCACCTGGATTCCGCCATCCGCGCGGTGTCCGCTCACCGCGAACAGTCCGCAAGCTGGGAGTGCCGGATCACGTCGCCACCCGATTGGCGCAGCCACGGCGGGCCTGTAAGGTTAGGCACGCCTAATCCCCTACGGCGCTTCGAGGAGGGCCGCGGTTGAACCAGCAGCGGTCCTTCCGTGACGCACGCGAGGTCGGCGATGGCCTCGCGTCGTCGTTGCGGCGGGTTTCCGGCCTGCAGGAACGCAGCGAGCTGCGCAGTGACGTCCCGGCGGGCTGGATCCGCTGTTCGGAGCTGCTGCAGACGCCCTCGTACTTCGGCGAGTGGCGCGGCCTCCTGGGCGACTGGCTGCTGCGCGAGCACTCGGCGGCACCGGCCCCGACAACGGCGAGCTGGGTCCTGACGTGGTACCTGCACGTCCCGGCGTACGTCGGCGCGCTGTTGTGGCACCACGAGCGTCGCGTGCCGTCGCTGAAGCCGGCGGAGCTGGCGTTCCGTCTGTCGGACGACCGTCCCCATCCGGACGGCATGGCGGTGCTGGGTGACGCGTTCCACTGCCTCCCGACCGACCCGGGCTCGGCCCGCCCGGAGGCCACGGTGGTCCGCGACGAGCGCGCACTGGCGGCGGTCCTGCGGGCCCGCTACCTGGCCCACGCGGCCCAGTTCGTCCGGGCGTACGCGCCGATCAGCAGACTGGGCCGCCGAACCCTCTGGGCGGCGGCGACGGACGCGCTGGAGAACTCGCTGTGGTGGGCGGGCCGCCAGGGCGGCACACCGGAGGCCGAGGGGGCGGGGGTCGCGGACGCGGCTTTGGTGCTCGACGAGCGGTATCCCCCGCTGACGTCGGCATCGACGCTGAGGTTGACCGAGAGCCGCGAGTGGACTCGGCGGCGTGAGAGCTGCTGTTTTTCGTACCTGCTGCCGTCGTCGGCTGAGTGTGATGGGTGTCCGCGGACCTGTTCGCGGTAGGCGGCGGGGTCCAGCCGCTCCCCGGCGGCGAGTCGGTCGCGGTGTTCCTGCCGGCCTGGCTGGCGGCTTGGTGCCCACCACCCCGAAGCCGCGATTGTGACTACGGCCGGTAGCACCGCGTCAAGGCGGGAAAGCGTGCCTTGACCCGGCGCCACCGGCCGTGTTCTGGCTTCGTATCGGGGTGCAGGGAGGGGTCTGGGTGGGGTGCGGGTGGGGCGTCAACGTCCCGTCCACGCCGGTGAAGCACTTTTGAAGGCCCCGCTCGTAACCAGACAAACCCCACCCGATCCCTGGGGGCTGACCCCGGTCCAGTCTATCGGGCGGCTCTGACAAAACCGGACAATCGCCGCCCAGGAGCCGGTGCTGTCCACAGCCCGCTCGACTTGTGGGCAACTCCAGCCCGGGGGCCGCGCGGACGGCCGGACGGACCCGGGCTGGACCGGTCGGCCGGACGGACCCGGGCCGGAACCGGACTGGACCCGGGCTGGACCGGCCTGACCGGCCCGACCGACCAAGAGGCCTGACCGGCCGAGACCGCCTCCGGACGTCATGAATGACTCATTCCTGGCGTCCGACGCCAGGAATGAGTCATTCAAGGCACCACCACCCGCGAGCCCCCCAAAACCTCAACCCACCGGCGGACTCCACCCCGGATCCCGCCCAGCCGCCCCCAGCGCCCGCTCCAACGCCGACCCATCCCCCGAAACCGCCACCTCCGGCCCATAAACCCCCATCGACCGCGCCTGGTCGCCCATCGCCACCGCGGACTCGTACACCGCCGTCGCCGCCTCCGGGGCGAACGCGCACGGCTGGCCGCTCGCCCGGGCCAGGTCCCAGCCGTGCAGCACGAACTCGCCCAGCACCATCGCGCCCACCACCGCCGACGGCAGCGAAGCCGAGCCCAGGGACGTCGTCCCCGTCCACGCGGCAGGCGGCTCGAACACCGAAACCAGCGTCTCCGTCTGCATCGACAGGTCCGCGAGCCAGTCGTCCGTCACCAGCGCCGCCTCCGCCTCGCCGCCGGCCGGCGCGGGGGGCGCCGCGCGCCGTCCCGCGGCGATCAGCCACGGGCCCCAGTACAGCAGGTGGTTGAGCAGGCCGCTGACGTCGTAGCCCGCACACGGCGTCGGCGCGCTCAGGTCGGGGACCGCGGCCGCGATCCGGAGGAATTCGGCCGCGGCCGGGCGCAACAGCGAAGCAGTCATGGCGGTGATCGAACTCGCCGGCGACGGAGGTGTCTTGGACGAACGCGACAGCTACCGTGAACCCGTGACGCACCGGATTCCGCGCGGCATCGTCGCCGAGGCCACCGCGCGCACGATGTTCACGCTGACCAGGCACCCGCCGGCCCCGGAGCTCGCCGAATTCGTCGAATACCACTGGATCCTGCGGTGGGACCTGCGCGGCAAACCGCCGTACGAGCAGCGGGTGCTGCCGAACCTGTCGGTCCACGTCACGTTCTTCCCCGGCGCCTCCGGTGTCCACGGCCCGGCCCGCGACGTCTTTTCGCACCGCCTGACCGGCCGCGTCCAGGGCTTGGGCGTGCGATTCCGGCCAGGCACCTTCCGCGCGTTCCTCGGCGGCCCCGTGCGTGACATCGCCGACCGGGCCGTCCCACTCACCCGCGTTTTCGGACCGGCCGCGGCGGTGGCCGCCGAATCGGTGCGCACGGCCGAGGATGACGCGCAAATGGTCCGTGCGATCGACAACTTGCTGATCGCAAATCCGGTACGGCTGTCACCCGCCGCCCGTGCGGCGGCGATGGCCGTGGAATCAATCGCGCGGGATCCGGGAATTACCCGGGTGGCGCAACTCTGCGCGGATACTGGACTAACCACCCGGTCCATCCAGCGTGTGTTCGCCGAACACGTCGGCTGCCCGCCCAAGTGGGCGATCCGGATATACCGTCTCAATGACGCAGCGCAGCGGCTCGTCACAGAAGGACAACCGGATTACGCCGGTCTGGCGGTTCGACTGGGCTATAGCGACCAGTCGCACTTCATCCGCGATTTCCGGAGGGTGACCGGCCAGTCGCCTGCCGAGTACGCCCGAACCGCCCGCGCCGCCGAACGGGAACCGGACAGCGATCGGACATGAAGAAAGCCGCCGGGCGAATATTCGCCCGGCGGCTTCTCGAAACCCCGCGTCCACGAGATTTGCCACGCCACCTCCGACCCGGAGGAAAACTGCTGGTCAGCGACCCGAACTCGGCCCGGACGGCGGTGGCGTGAACAATCTTCAGTTCTTCTTGTGGTAGGCCTCGACGACCTCGGAGGGGATGCGGCCGCGGTCGGAAACCGCGTAACCGTTCTTGCGCGCCCACGACCGGATGGCCTGGTTCTGCTCGCGGTCGACAGCGGCCGGACGAGCCGAACCCTTACCGGCGACGGGGCGAACCGAAGCGCGCTTGCGGCCGCCGGCCCGGCGCGCGTGCTCGACATACTGAGCGAGCGCGTCCCGCAGCTCCTCGGCGTTTTCCGAGGACAGATCGATCTGGTAGCTGACGCCGTCCAAACCGAACTCGACGGTCTCTTCCGCCTCACTGCCGTCGAGGTCGTCGACCAGCGAGACGAGCACCTTCTGTGCCATCCGATTCCTCCTGCGGGGGCTTACTCAATGATCTGGTACGGGGCAAGCCCCGAGACAGAAGACTTTGTCCAGAACATTAGTACCCGCTTCTGCACAGCAACGCAAATCTCTTTGCCATAACCAGTCGCTATCCTCACACGGCCGGGTTATTCGGGTCGCACCAGCGGGAAGAGGATCGTCTCCCGGATACCGAGACCGGTCAGCGCCATCAGGAGCCGGTCGATCCCCATTCCGACACCACCGCTCGGCGGCATTCCGTACTCCAGGGCCCGCAGGAAATCCTCGTCGAGCCGCATGGCTTCGCTATCGCCCTGCGCGGCCAGCAGCGACTGTTCGGTGAGGCGTTCCCGTTCGACGACTGGATCGACCAGCTCCGAGTATCCGGTGGCGAGTTCGAATCCGCGCACGTAGAGGTCCCACTTCTCGGCCACCCCGGGCCGGGAGCGGTGCTGCCGCGTCAATGGCGACGTCTCCAGCGGAAAATCACGGACAAACGTCGGTGCGTGCAGGTGATCTCCGACGAGGTGTTCCCACAGTTCCTCGACGAGCTTGCCGTGCCCGAGCTTCGGATCCACTTCCAGGCCCCTGGCCTGCGCGAATCCGAGCAGTTTGGCGGCCGGCGTCTCCGGCGTCACCTCTTCGCCGAGGGAATCGGACAGCGACTCGTACATTCCGAGCGTGGTCCATTCGCCGGACAGGTCGTACTCCGAACCGTCGGGCAGGGTGACGACCTGGGTGTCCAGGACCGTCTGCGCGGCCTCCTGGATCAGCTCCCGGGTCATCACGGCGTTCGTGTCGTACGTGGCGTACGCCTCGTAGTACTCGAGCATCGCGAACTCCGGCGAGTGCGAGGAGTCGCTGCCCTCGTTGCGGAAGTTGCGGTTGATCTCGAAGACCTTCTCGATGCCGCCGACGACGCAGCGCTTGAGGTAGAGCTCCGGCGCGATCCGCAGGAACAGCTCCATGTCGAACGCGTTGGAGTGCGTGACGAACGGGCGGGCCGCGGCGCCGCCGTGCAGCGTCTGCAGCATCGGCGTCTCGACCTCGGTGAACCCGCGGCGGTGGAACGACTCCCGCAGCGACCGGACCACGCCGGCGCGCGTGCGCACGACGTCCCGCGCGCGCGGGCGCATGATGAGGTCGACGTAGCGCTGGCGGATCCGGGTCTCCTCGGCCAGCTCCTTGTGCGCGGTCGGCAGCGGGCGCAGCGCCTTCGACGTGATGCGCCACGCGTCGGCCATCACCGAAAGCTCGCCGCGCTTGGACGTGATGACCTCACCCTGCACGAACACGTGGTCACCGAGGTCGACGTCGGACTTCCACGCCGCCAGCGCGTCCTCGCCGACCTTCGCCAGGCTGATCATCGCCTGCAGTTCGGAGTCGCCATCGCGCAGGCTGGCAAAGCACAATTTGCCCGTATTGCGCAGGAACATCACCCGGCCGGTGATGCCGACCTGCTCACCCGTGGCGGTGTCGGCGGGCAGCCCGGAATGCGCGGCCCGCACTTCGGCGAGCGAGTGGGTCCGCGGTACCTCGACCGGGTAAGGATCGATACCCTCCGCGAGGATCCGGTCGCGCTTCTCCCGGCGCACCCGCATCTGCTCGGGCAGTTCGTCTTCGGCGGGCTCGCTGGTGGAAGCGGGGTTTTCGGTCATGGCCCATAGGGTACGAACCCGGCTGACCGCTACGCCAACCGGATTACCTTTACCTTTCCGCCATTAACCTGGACCGCGTGAGTGATCCCACACGAGCTCAGCGTGCCTCTTCCTTCGGCCGCCGCGCCGCGGAGTACGCCCAGCACCGGCCCGATTACCCGCGGGAAGCGATCGAGTGGGGACTTTCCGGGGCGAGCGGAACTCCGCGGCGGGTCCTCGACCTCGGTGCCGGAACCGGCAAACTCACCGTCGGCCTGGCCGCGCTCGGACTCGACGTCACCGCGGTCGAACCCGATCCGGAAATGCGCGCGGAACTGGAACGGGTGGTGCCGTCGGTGCCGGCACTGGCGGGCGAGGCCGAACGGATCCCGCTGCCCGGCGGCAGTGTCGACGCGGTTTTCGTCGGACAGGCGTTCCATTGGTTCGACGCACCCGTGGCGCTCACGGAGATCGGCCGCGTGCTGCGCCCGGACGGCGTGTGCGTGCCGATGTGGAACTACGAAGACGAATCGGTGCCGTGGGTCGCCGAGTTCACCGCGCTGGCCCGCGACGGCGCCCGCCGCCCCGCGAGCGTCGAAGACCTGCGCGAAGTCACCCACCCGGAGTTCGAGCCGTTCGAAATCGCCCGGTTCCGCCACGCGCAACGGCGCACGGCGGACAGCCTGCTGGAAACGATGGCGACGTATTCGAAGGTCATCGTGGCGGCCCCGGAGGAGTCGGCGGCCCTCCTGGGCCGGCTCCGGCAGTTCCTCTCGGAGAACCCGGACACGGCGAACGGCGAATTCGCCCTGCCGCTGATCACCACGGCCCTCCGCACGCGGCGGCGGTGAGCGGGTTTCCGGCGTGCTAGCGTCGGAAGTGACCTCGCCCGGAGGTCCCGGACGAGCGCGTCGTACCCGGTCAGGACAAGACGGCGCAGTGCCTGAAAACACTGCGAAGGGTCCGATCATGTCCTGGTTCGTCCTCGTCCTGTCCGGAGTGCTGGAAACCGTCTGGGCGGCCGCGCTCGGCGCGTCGAAGGGCTTCTCCCGGCCGATCCCGATCGTGACGTTCGTGGTCGCGCTGGTGCTGAGCATGAGCGGGCTGGCGTACGCACTGCGCAGCATCCCGCTCGGCACGGGTTACGCGGTGTGGGTCGGCATCGGCACGCTCGGCACGGCGGCGTACGGGATCTTCGCCCTCGGCGACGCGGTGACGGCGACCCGGATCACCTGCCTGGCCCTGATCGTCGCGGGCGTCGTCGGGCTGAAGCTGCTGCCTTGACCTCGATCAAGGTCGAGGTTCGATACTGCGGGGATGCGCAGCAAATCACTGGGGCGGGCCCTGATCTCGCTGACCTCGCTGGTGACCGCGGTGGGCCCGTACAAGGCCGACTGGAACGAAACGCACGTGCACAACCCGGCTTGGCCACCGCACGCGAAGTTCCACAACGGCCAGACGATGAGCCTGGGCCTCGCGCTGGGGGCGACGAGCCTCTGGCAGCTCTGGCGCCGGCCGACCCGGGCCGGCCTCGACGCGGGGGCCGTGCTGGCGTCGCTGTACTGGGTGACGCAGATTTCGTCGCTGGCCTACCCGGGGTCGCGCGCGGTGGATCCGCCGGGGACCGAGCGGTTCCCGCAGGCGAAGATCGCCTTCCCGGCGCTGGCGGTGACGGCGGTGGGGTACGTGCTGGAGCGCCGCCGGCTGGCCCGCGGCTGACGCCGATGCAGTGAATGACTCATTCCTGGCGTCCGACGCAAGGAATGAGTCATTCACTGCACGCCGGACGCGGGGGTCAGGGCCGGATGTTGCGCTCGTACGCCAGCCGCAGGCCGAGCAGCGTCAGCTCCGGGACGTGGTCGGTGATCGTCTCCGACTCGTCCAGCACCAGCGGGGCCAGGCCGCCGGTGGCCAGCACCGCCACCGGCTCCTTCCCGCCCGGCGAAAGCTCGCGGACGATCCGGCGCACCAGCCCGTCAACCTGGCCCGCGAAGCCGTACAGGATGCCGGACTGCAGGCACTCCACCGTGTTCTTGCCGATCACCGACCGCGGCGGGACCAGCTCGACCTTCCGCAGCGCCGCCGCGCGCAACGCCAGCGCGTTCACCGAGATCTCGATCCCCGGGGCGAACGCGCCACCCAGGAACTCGCCGCGGGCGGAGATCGCGTCCACGTTGGTCGACGTGCCGAAATCGACCACCACGCACGCCGTGCTGTGGAGGTGGTGCGCGGCCAGCGTGTTCACCAGCCGGTCCGCGCCCACCTCCTTCGGGTTGTCCACCAGCAGCGCCACGCCCGTGCGCACGCCCGGCTCGACCACGATCTTCGGGATCCGGGCGTAGTACCGGCCGAGCATCACGCGCAGCTCGCGCAGCACGGCGGGCACCGTCGACAACGCGCTGATCCCGGTCACCGCGTCCGCGTGCGGGCCGAGCAGCCCGCGGACCGTCAACGCCAGCTCGTCGGCCGTCATGCGCGCGTCCGTGCGCATGCGCCAGTCGCCAACGAGCTCGTCACCGGACCACAGGCCCAGCACGATGTTCGTGTTGCCGACGTCGACGGTGAGCAGCAAGCGGGTCAGCTTTCCGCGTGCAGCAACGCGTCGAGCCGGCGGGCGTCCGCCGTCTCGGCGACCGGGAAGACCGCCGTCTCCTCGTCCGGCGGCAGCGTCACCGTGCCGGACAGCAGCCCGGAGCCCTCCGGCGCGTGGCCGGGATCGGTGTGCCGGTGGACGATCCGGTTGTCCGCGTCGACGAACACCACGCGCGGCTGGTACGTCGCCGCTTCGGCGTCGTCCATCTGGCCGTACGAGATGAGGATGACCAGGTCACCCGGGTGCACCAGGTGCGCCGCGGCGCCGTTGATGCCGAGCACCCCGCTGCCGCGTTCCCCCTTGATGACGTAGGTCTCCAGCCGCGCCCCGTTGGTGACGTCCACAATGGACACCTGTTCCCCCGGCAGCAGGTCCGCCGCCTCCATCAGGTCCTCGTCCACCGTCACCGAACCGACGTAGTGCAGGTCGGCCTGGGTCACGGTGACGCGGTGGATCTTCGACTTGAGCATCGTGCGGTACATCGTGGACTCCTTATTCCCCTGCGTCCAGCCGCTCCGGGTGCTCGACGGCCTGGCCGAGCAGCACCGGAACGTTGTCGATCAGCCGGGTACTCCCCACCCGGGCCGCGATCAACAAGCGTGCTTCACCATCGACGGGCGCGGGCCCGAGATCGGTTCCCCGCAACTCCAGGTAATCCACCTCGACCGCGGGCCGCGCGGCGAGGGTCTTCCACGCGGTCTCGAGGACCGCCTCCGCACCGTCCCGGCCGACGAACGCCCCCGCGGTGAGGGCGGCCGACAGGACGATGGCGTCTTCGCGCTGTTCAGGCGTCAGGTAGACGTTGCGCGACGACAACGCGAGCCCGTCGCGCTCCCGCACGGTCGGCACGCCGATGACGCGCGTGTCGATGTTCAGGTCGCGCACCATCCGCTTGATCAGCACCAGCTGCTGGTAGTCCTTTTCGCCGAAGAAGGCGTAGTCCGGACGGAGCAGGTTGAACAGCTTCGCCACGACGGTGAGCACGCCGGCGAAGTGGCCGGGCCGGGCGGCGCCTTCGAGCTCCTCGCCGTGCGGGCCCGGGTGCACGGTCACCACGGCGCCCTCGGCGTAGAGGGCGTCCGCGCTGGGCGTGAACGCGATCTCGATGCCGTCCTCGCGCAGGATGTCGAGGTCGGCCTCCAGCGGCCGCGGGTACGCCTCGAAGTCCTCGCCCGCGCCGAACTGCAGCGGGTTGACGAAGATCGAGGTGGCCACGACGGTGTTCGGCAGCCGCTTCGCGCGGCGGATCAGCTCGCGGTGCCCGGCGTGCAGCGCGCCCATGGTCGGCACGAGCGCCAGCTTGCGGCCGACGCCGTGCAGCGCCCGGCTGACCTGGCTCACCTGCTCGGGCGACGCGAACGCGTTCAGGGTGCCGCGGCTGAATTTCGGTGTGGTCACTGGTCTTGGTGCCCTTCGGCGGGATCGTCGAGGAGTTCGGTGAGGTCTTTGGCGGCCGCGGTGTCCAGCAGCCCGGCAGCCGTCGAACGCGCCACCGTGCGCCTGGCCAGCGCGCGGTAGGCCGGCGCCACCTCCGGCGCCCGGTCCGCCAGCACTTCGAGGTGCTTGCGGACGGTGCCGGCGTCGCCACGCGCGACCGGGCCGGTGAGGGCGCGGTCGCCGTGTCGCAGCACATTATCCAATGCCGCCGAAAGCAGCGGCGCCACCAGGCGTTCGGACTGCTCGATTCCGGCCTGGCGCAACAGGTCCGCGCAGTCGGCGACCAGCGCCATCAGGTGGTTTGCGCCGTGGGCCAACGCAGCGTGGTAGAGCGCTCGCGCGGAGTCGGGGATCCGCACCGGCTCGGCACCCATCTCGACGGTCAGCGCTTCGCCGACGTTCCACGCCGCTTCGTCGCCCTCGGCCGCCGTGACGCCGATGCTGCACGCCGCCAGCCGTTCGAGGTCCTCCGCGCGGCCGGTGAACGTCATGACCGGGTGCAGGGCGAGCGGCAGGGCCCCGGCTTCGGCCGCGGGGGCCAGGACGTCGATGCCGTGGGCGCCGGAGGTGTGCACGACGATCTGGCCGGACCGCAGCGACTCGGTGGCGACGAGCCCGCGGACCATCCCGGCGAGCGCGTCGTCGGGCAGGGCGAGCAGCACGAGGTCCGCCCGGCGGACGGTCTCGTCGGGCGGCAGGAGGGGCACGTCGGGGAGGAGGCGTTCGGCACGGGCCAGCGACGAAGCGGACAGGCCCGACGCGGCGACCACGGTGTGCCCCGCCCGGGCCAGCGCGGCGCCGAGCACGCTGCCCACCCGGCCGGCGGAAACGACGCCGACCGCGAGGCGGGCGGGCCTCATCATGGCGTGCGCCTGTGGACGCTCATGGTTGGCAGACTCCCTCTGCTCTCGTTCCAGTCCCACGCTCCGGGTACCGGACGACGGCGCGAGACTAACTCGGGCGAGCAGCCGGGGTTGAGCCCGGGTGACCAGCTTCACCCGGAACGGTTCACCCGCGGGCGGCCTCGTCGGCGAGGCGCGTCGCCTCCGCGCGGGCGGCCTTCAGGGTGCGCAGCAGCTCCTGCTGGCGCTGCCGGTCGGCGTCGCTGGTGAGCTGGTGCCGGTCCAGGAAGGCGAGCTCCGTCACGCTCGCCTGGTAGACGGCGACGGCGCGGGCAGCGCGTTTTCCGGACTGCCGTTTCGCCTGGCGGCGCCAGGCGCGGCGGCCGGGAAGGCTGGCCAGCAGCTCGACCTCCGACGGCGCGATCCACCGCGCGGCGGCCATGTGCGGCAGCGCGGCGGCGATGATCCGCTGCTCCCGTTTCCGCTGCAGGACGACCAGGTAGACCACGCCGACGAAGAGCGGAAGCATGATCAGGAAGTAGACGGTGAGGAACTTCGACCCGCCGAGCAGCGCGGCGCTGTTCCACAGCGCGTGCAGGCAGACGGCGGCGAGGTACCCGGCGATCGGCGCGACGATCTTGAGGGCCTTGGTGGTCGTCCGCGCGGCGATGCCGATCCCGATTCCGGTGAGCACGGCGAACAGCGGGTGGGTGAAGGGAGCGAGCACGCCGCGGAGGAAGAACGCGGTGATGACACCCTGGCTGTGCCCGTCCCCGAAGCCGTAGTCGGCGAACGCGCGCCCGAAGTAGTAGATGTTCTCGGTGAAGGCGAACCCGGCGGCGCTGAACCCGGCGTAGACGACCCCGTCGACGACGCCGTCGAACTCGCTGGACCGCCGCCACAGGATGAGCACGACGAAGAGGGCCTTGGCGGCCTCCTCGACCACGGGGGCCGAGACGAGCGCGGCGACGGTGTTGCCGCTGCCCTGGCCGAGCAGCTCGTCCCCGACGGCCTCGGCGGTGGTGTTGATGAGCAGCGCGGTGATGGTCGCGATGCAGGCGCCCCAGGCGAAGGCGAGCAGGAGGAACTTGGCGGGTTCGGGTTCCCACCGGTCGACCCAGAGGAACCCGGCCACGACGCCGGCCACGGGCACGAGCGCGGCGAGCACGCCGATGGTGACGGCGAGGGGGCCGACCCGCGCGGTCGCCAGGCCGAAGAGGAACAGGCCGCACAGGGCCACCACGATCAGCCCGAGCACCGGCAGCAGCACGGTGACCCGGCGAGGCCGCCGTCCGCGATCCAGTCCCGTCGCGGGCGAGAGGGTTCCGCTCACAGCGGGTCACCCTACGCAGGCCGGTCCGGAGGAGGAACGCCACCTGGGCCACTGGGCGGTGGGTGCGCGGCGCCGGTCGCCACCGGATTGCGTCCCAAGGCGCCCTTCGGCGCACGCCGCCGGATGCGCCCCAAGGTGGCCTTCGGTGCGTCAGACGCACCCAAGGCGGCCTTCGGTGCGTCACACGCAACCAAGGCCGCCTTGGGCCGCTTGGGTCGGGGAGCGGGGTCAGTCCTCCGCGCGGCGGCGGCGGCGAGGCGTCGAACCCGTGCCGCCGTTCGCCGCCAGGAGCTCGCTCACCGAACGGCCCGCCGCGTGGGATCCGCTGCCCGGGGCGGGCTCGGGTGCTGCTCGGCGGCCGTTGCGGGAACCGTTGTGGCCGTTCTGCTGCTGCTCGACCTCCGCCGGGTCCACCGGGGCCATGCCGCGGCGGGACATCGAGGCGCGCTCCGCCACCATGCCCTCCCAGGCCGGGGGCTCGCCGTCCGGACGGCGGCGGCGGCCTCCGCCCGGGGGCTCCGGCGCCGCGGGCACCGCCGGCAGGTGCTGCGAGTCCTCCGGCTTGCGGCGGCGGCCGCCCGAGCGGCCCTGGAAGTTGCGGACCGACTCCGGCAGCGTCGGGTTCGCCATCGGCGTCTCGGCCTTGGCGGCCTCCGCCGGCGCGCGGTGCGAACCACCGTGGCGGGACGGCGGCTCCTCCAGGATCGGCGACATGTCGGCCCGCGAGAACTGCTCCAGCCGCGACGGGCGGCGGGTGTCGGCGGCCGGCACCGGCGTGGTCGGCGGCACCACCGGCGGCAAGTCCGTGCGCGACGGCTGCCGCGGCGACGGGCTGTTGCTCGGCACCGGCGTCGTCGGCGGGACGACCGGCGGGAGGTCCGTGCGGGAGGCCGCGGCGTCCCGCGGCGACGGCGGCTTCACCTCGGGCGGCTTCGGCCGGTTGGGCCGCTGGCGCTCGGCGAAGTCGTCGCGGTTCTGGAAGGCCGCGCTGAGGTCCTTGACCGGCCGGATGTCCGAACGCGACATCTCGGACGGCTTCGGCGGCGGCACGCTCGCCGCCGGACGGCCCGGCGGCCGCGGCGGCTCGGGCGCCTTGCGGGGCGGCTCGGGACGGGCGCCGTTCGGCTGGCCGCCGACGCGCGGAATGTCCGGCCGCGACATCTCCACCCGCGGGATGTCGGGCCGCGACATCTCCACGCGCGGAATGTCCGGGCGCGACATCTCGACCCGGGGAATGTCGGGCCGCGACATCTCCACACGCGGGATATCCGAACGCGACATCTCCACCCGGGGAATGTCCGCACGCGACGCGTCGCCCCGAGGAACGTTCGGCCGCGGCGCCTCGACGCGCGGCATCTCCGGGCGCGGTGCGTCGGCCCGCGGCACGTTCGGCCGCGGCGCCTCCACCCGCGGAATGTCCGGGCGCGACATCTCCACCCGCGGAATATCGGGCCGCGACATCTCCACCCGCGGAATGTCCGGGCGCGACATCTCGACTCGCGGAATATCGGGGCGGGACATCTCCACCCGCGGGATCTCCGGCCGCGGCGCCTCGACCGGCCGGATGTCCGACTTCGACATCTCGGCCCGGCGGGCGGGCGGCGGCTCGGGGCGGCGGATCTCCGTCTTCGGCTCCGGCGGCTGGGGACGGCGGATCTCGGTCTTCGGCTCCGGCGCCTGCGGACGCCGGATCTCGGTCTTGGGATCGGGCCGCGGCACGTCCCGGCGCGTCGGCTCGGCCGCGGCCTCCGGACGGCGCTCGGGCTGCTTCGCGACTTCGTCCGGCTTCGGCAGCCGCATCGGCTGGGACTCGGCCTGGCGGCGCGCGGCCTCGGCCCGCAGCTCGGCGGCCTTCAGCTCGCGCTGCGCGGCGTTCAGCGCCGGGTCGACCGGCGGCACCGGCGGACGGCGCTCGCTCAGCGGCTTCGGCCGGGCCATCTGCTGGGTGCTCTGCACCGAGACGTTCGCCGGCGTCTTCGGGACCGGCTTGCCGCCGAAGCCCTTGCCCTTGCCGCCGAGACCCTTGCCGTTCGCGGGCTTGCCGTTCGACGCCTTGCGGCGGCGCTCGTCGAGAACGCGGTCGATCAGCTCGGTCGGCCGCTCGCCGCCTTCCACCACCGGCTTCTTCCCGGCCATCAGCTGGGCGGGCTTCTTCTTCGGGGCGGCGTCGGGGATCATCCGGTTCTCGTCGGACAGCTTGCGCATCCGGGTCGCCTGCGCGGTCAGCGCGACGCGCTCGAGCAGCACCTCGCCGCCGAACAGCGACTGGAGGCTGTCGCGCAGCGCGGACACCTCGGCCCGCAGCGCCTCCAGCTCCTCGCGGCCCTTGGAGTCGGCTGCGCTGCGGTTCTCCGCCTCCATCTCCAGCTCGTACTCGCGCCGGGCCGCGATCTCGCGTTCCAGCTCCAGTTCGTACACAGCCTGCGCCTCGGCGACCGCTTCCTCGCTCTGTGCCGCGCTCTTGCGGTACTTCACGGCGAGGAATGCGCCGATCAGGGCGGCCCAGAGGGCCGCGACGATCCCGAGCCGGAGGTAGCGGAGATCGTCGCTGAGCACCAGTGCGAGGGTGGCTCCGATGGCGAGGACAAAGCCGACAACGAGCCACGGCCTGCCCAAGAGGCGGCCGCGCGAGTCGTCACCCACGCCGGTCATGACTGACACCGTACCTGCTCGTAATCCGAACGAGACCTACTCGGTCCAGCGAGCGGTGCGATTCCAGCGCTAACCGGTCGTCCCGCGGGTGCGCTCCCGATCGTGGTCGCGCGGGGTCCGGCAGCAGTGTTCGAGCCACAAAGCCGCAGCTACCAGGGCCGCGGCGGACACGACGCCGACCGCCGCGGCGCGCGTGTCGAGCACCGCGGCGACGAGTTCGTCACGTCGGGGAAAAAGATAGGCGAGCGCCGCGAGCCAGGCGCCCGCCATGAACGCTCCGGCGAGTGACGAAGCTTTCGCGAGAGCCACCGATCGGGCTACCCCGATCGCGCCGACGACCCGGCCGTTCTTGATCCGCGAGCGGATCGAGAAGGCCAGCACGACCTCGATCACGGCCAGCACGGCGAAGGTGACCCCGGCGAGCAGGGGCAGCTGCGGCAGCGAGCCGTAGGCCGTCTGGAAGAGCAGGTAGCCGAGGCCCAGGCCGAGCAGCCCGGCGACCACCAGGTCACGGGGCCGGGTGAAGTGCATGCCCCAACCGTACCGTGGAAGAGTTGACTCTCCACCGACTGGAGAGTTCATCATGCGTTTTGTGGGCACCACCGCGACCTTCACCATCGGCGAGCTGTCCCGGCGGACCGGCCTGCCGGTCAAGACCATCCGCTTCTACTCGGACGAAGGCCTGCTGCCGCCGACCGAGCGGACGGACGCCGGCTACCGGCTCTACGACGCGGCGGCGATGGCCCGCCTGGAACTGGTCCGCACGCTGCGGGAGCTGGGTCTCGGCCTCGCCGACGTCTCGGCCGCGCTGAGCCAGTCGACGACCGTCGGCGAGCTGGCGATCCGGCACGTCGAGGCGCTCGACGAGCAGATCCGGCGGCTGCGGCTGCGCCGGGCGGTGCTGCGCGCGGTGGCCAAGCGCAATTCCGAACTGGAGGAAGTGAACCTGATGAACCGTCTCGCGTCGATGTCCGACGAGGAGCGCAAGCGGCTGGTCGACGAGTTCTGGGACGAAATGGTCGCCGGGCTCGACATCGACCAGGAATTCTACCGCCGGATGCGCGCCGGGAAGCCGGAGCTGCCCGACGACCCGACGCCCGAGCAGCTCGAGGCCTGGATCGAGTTCGCCGAGCTGGTCCAGGACCCGGACTTCCGGGCCTTGATCCGCCGCATGAGCGAAACCCAGGCGAAGCAGATCGAGGACGGCGAGTTCCAGCAGCCGGCGGAGGCCTGGCAGCAGAACTGGCCGGTCTGGGTGTCCCGGGCGGAAGCGGCGGTGACGGCCGGCGAATCGCCGACGTCGGAGACGGGGCAAACGCTTGCGGCCGACCTGGCGGCGGCGTCGGCCCGTGACGATCAGGACCCCGCTTCGCCGGAGTTCCGCGCCGAGCTGGCCGACCGCTTCGAGATGAGCGGCGACCCGCGGGCCGAGCGCTATTGGCAGCTGCTGGCGACGATCAACGGCTGGCCTCCGGTGCCGACGGCCCAGTCGGCGGTGCGGTTCATGATCGACGCCCTGCGCGGCTGAGCGCACGGGATCGACAGCTCGGCGACGGGCCGGTGGTGATCGGTAACGGTCACCACCGGTTCACCGATGAGCACCCTTTCCGCCCCCTCCCCGCTGGGGGACCCCCGGTTTCAACGTTACTCGCGAGCACCGACAATTCCGGGCCGCACGGCCGAGTTGTCCACCGGTTATCCACAACGGCCGGGGGTTGTCCACAACTCCCCACGCCGGCTCGGCTTCAGCGCAGCGCGAGGTCCGTGCGGCGGACCGTGGCCACCTCGTCCGCCGGGCGGGCGGCGAGCAGGTCCGCGATCGGGCCGTGGCCCGGCAGGACCGCGGCCGGCTCGATCTCCACCCACGGCACCAGCACGCTCGCGCGGTCCGGCGTTCCCGGGTGCGGCAGTAGCAGCTCGGGATCCTCCGACGTCACGCCGTCGACCGTGACCACGTCGACGTCCAGGGTGCGCGGGCCCCAGCGCAGCTCGCGCACCCGGCCCGCCGCCTGCTCGGCCGCCTGGCCCGTGCGCAGCCACGCCCAGTGGTCGCGCGCCGGGTCGTCGACCACGCAGACCGCGTTGAGGAAGTCCGGCTGGTCCTCCACGCCCCAGGCCTTCGTCTCGTACACGCTCGACACCACGACCAGCGCGGGCCGGACGGCGTCGAGCGCCAGCTGGAGGAAGCCCAGCCGGTCGCCCAGGTTGGACCCGAGCGAAAGCACCGCCCGGCTCACCGGTCGCGCCGGACCGTGACCGCCACGTCGTCGAACGTCAGCGGGATCGGGGCCGACGGCTTGTGCACCGTCACCTCGACCGCGCTCAGCCGCTCGTCGCGCATGACTTCGTCGGCGATCTTGCCCGCGACGCTCTCGATGAGGTCGTACGGCTCGCCCGCGACGATCCCCGCCGCCAGCTCGGCCAGCTCGCCGTAGTGCAGGGTCTTCGTCAGGTCGTCCGACGCAGCGGCCGGCCCGAGGTCCAGCCACACCGTGATGTCGACGACGAACTCCTGGCCGTCGCGCTTTTCGTGCTCGAACACGCCGTGGCGCCCGAACACGCGCAAGCCGGTCAGCGTGATCCGGTCAGCCATCCGTCCTCCAAGCAGCGGCCACCGCGACCGCGTCCAGCGAAGCTCCGACCTCGTGGACGCGCACACCCCACGCCCCGGCCGCCGCGGCGAGCGCGGAGACGGCGGCGGTGGCGTCCTCCCGGCCGTCCGGCGGGCGCGGTGTGCCGTCCTTTTCGGACAGCAGACGGCCGAGGAACCGCTTGCGGGAAGCGCCGACGAGCACCGGGAAACCCAGCGAGAGCAACGAGTCCAGCCCGCGCAGCAACGCCCAGTCGTGCTCGGCGTTCTTGGCGAAACCCAGGCCGGGATCCAGCACGATCGCGCTTTCCGCGACCCCCGCGGCGAGCGCTTCGTCCACCCGGGACAGCAGCTCGGCCCGCACATCGGCGACGACGTCCTGGTAGGACGCCAGCGCCTGCATGTCCTTGCTGTGCCCGCGCCAGTGCATCAGCACCCACGGCACCCCGGCCTCGGCGGCGACGCGCGCCATGTCCGGATCGGCCAGGCCGCCGGAGACGTCGTTGATCACCTTCGCGCCGGCCTCGAGCGCGGCGACGGCGACGGCGGCCCGCGTGGTGTCGACCGACAGCGCCACCCCTTCGGCGGCCAGTGTCTTGATCACCGGCAGGACGCGCTGCAGTTCCGTCTCGGCGTCCACCCGGGACGCCCCCGGCCGCGTCGACTCGCCGCCGACGTCGATCAGGTCGGCCCCGCGCGCCCACATCGCACGCGCGTGCTCCAGGGCCTGGTCGAGCCCGAGGTAGCGGCCACCGTCCGAAAAGGAATCGGGCGTCACGTTCAGCACGCCCATGACCACGCACCGGCCGGGCGCGGGAAGCCCTGCACTCACCGGCGGGCCCTGATGAGATCGAGCGCCTCCGCCCGCGAAGTGGCGGAATCCTTGAACTGCCCCCGCACGGCCGACGTGGTGGTGCGCGCACCCGGCTTGCGGATGCCGCGCATGGCCATGCAGAGGTGCTCGGCCTCGATCACCACGATCACGCCGCGCGGCTCGAGCTTCCGCACGATCGCGTCGGCCACCTGCGACGTCAGGCGTTCCTGGACCTGCGGGCGCTTGGCGTAGAGGTCGACGACGCGGGCAAGCTTCGACAGCCCGGTGACCTTCCCCGCGGCGTTCGGGATGTACCCGACGTGCGCGACGCCGTGGAACGGGACCAGGTGGTGCTCGCAGCTGCTGTACATCGGGATGTCCGTGACCAGCACCAGCTCTTCGTGTGCCTCGTCGAACGTCCGGTCCAGCACCGCGTCCGGTTCCGTGTACAGGCCCGCGAACATCTCGCGGTACGCGCGGGCGACCCGGGCGGGGGTGTCCTTCAGGCCATCCCGCTCCGGGTCTTCACCGCAGGCCAGCAAGAGCTCCCGGATCGCCTTCTCCGCCCGGTCCTGGTCGAAGACCGGGCGGTCGGCGTCACTGGGGCTTTTCTGGTCCATCCACGTCACGACGCTCCCCCTCGCTCTGCTGGTTGCCGGCTTGGTCGGCGAACCAGCCGTGCTCACGAGGGCGTTCTTCACCGCCGGGCCGCCACGACTGGCCCGGCTGACCGCCCGGCGAGGTCGCGGGCGTCCAGCCCGGAGGAGCACCGTAGTTCGGCGGGCCGCTCTGGCCTGCCGGACCGCCCGGCTGCTGGCCGCCGTAGGCCTGCGGCCAGTGCGCCGTGCCGTTCGGGCCACCGTTCGGGCCGCCGTAAGGACGGCCGCCGTTCGGGTAGGCGCCCGGCTGCGGCGGGGCGTACGGGTTGGCGTTCGGGTCGACCGGCGACGGCGACGGGTACGGCGGACCGCCCGGCAGGTCGCCCGCGCCCTGGGCGGTGCCGACCGGGGTCGGCTCCGGCTTCAGGACCGGCTTCTCCTTCTCCGGCGGCGGCCACGGCTCGCCGCGCTCCATCGCCAGCTCGCCCGGGGTCTTGATCGGCGGCTTGTCCGACGGCGTCCGCTCACCGAACTCGTTGAACACGGTGATGTGCGGGCGCTTCTCGACCGTCGCGAAGATCCGCTCCAGGTCCTTGCGGGTCAGCGTCTCCTTCTCCAGGATTTCGATGACCAGCTCGTCGAGCACGTCGCGATAGGTGTTCAGCACGTGCCACGCCTCGGTGTGCGCGGTCTCGATGAGCTTGCGCACCTCCTCGTCGATCTCGTGCGCCACTTCCAGCGAGTAGTCCGCCTGACGGCCCGCCGACCGGCCGAGGAACGGGTCGCCCTGCTCCTGGCCGTACTTGACCGCGCCCAGGCGGGCGCTCATGCCGTACTCGGTGACCATCGCGCGGGCGATCTTCGTCGCCTGCTCGATGTCCGAGGACGCGCCGGTGGTGGGCTCGTGGAAGACGAGCTCTTCCGCCGTGCGGCCACCCATCGCGAAGACCAGCCGCCCGATCATCTCGGAGCGGGTCATCAGGTCCTTGTCGTCCTCGGGAACGAGCAGCGCGTGCCCGCCCGTGCGGCCGCGCGGCAGGATCGTCAGCTTGTAGACCGGTTCGATGTCCGGCATCGCCCACGCGGCGAGCGCGTGGCCGCCCTCGTGGTAGGCCGTGATCTTCTTCTCCTTCTCGGAGATGATCCGGCTCTTGCGGGCCGGGCCGCCGACGACGCGGTCGACCGACTCCTCCAGCGCCGCGTCGGTGATCACGTGCCCGTTCTGGCGGGCGGTGAGCAGCGCGGCCTCGTTGAGCACGTTCGCCAGGTCGGCGCCGGACATGCCGACGGTCCGCTTGGCCAGGCTGGTGAGGTCGGTGCCCTGGGCGATCGGCTTGCCCTTGGCGTGCACCTCGAGGATCGCCTTGCGGCCGCGCAGGTCCGGCGCGGACACCGGGATCTGCCGGTCGAACCGGCCGGGGCGCAGCAGCGCCGGGTCGAGGATGTCAGGCCGGTTGGTGGCCGCAATCAGGATGATGCCGCCGCGGGCGTCGAAGCCGTCCATCTCGACGAGCAGCTGGTTCAGCGTCTGCTCGCGCTCGTCGTGCCCGCCGCCGAGGCCGGCGCCGCGCTGGCGGCCGACCGCGTCGATCTCGTCGACGAAGATGATGCAGGGCGCGTTCTGCTTGGCCTGTTCGAACAGGTCACGGACCCGCGAGGCACCGACACCGACGAACATCTCGACGAAGTCCGAGCCCGAGATCGTGTAGAACGGCACGCCCGCCTCGCCGGCGACGGCCCGCGCGAGCAGCGTCTTGCCGGTACCCGGCGGCCCGTAGAGCAGCACGCCCTTCGGGATCTTCGCGCCGAGCGCCTGGTAGCGCGCCGGGTTCTGCAGGAAGTCCTTGATCTCGTACAGCTCTTCGACGGCCTCGTCGGCCCCCGCGACGTCCCCGAAGGTCGTCTTGGGCATGTCCTTGTTCAGCTGCTTGGCCTTGGACTTGCCGAAGTTGAGGACGCGGTTGCCGCCGCCCTGTGCGTTGTTCATCATCCACATCAGCAGGCCCAGCACGAGGGCGAGCGGGATGGCGAAGATGAGGATCTGCGTCAGCACGCCCTGCTGGGTCACCTTGGTGGTGAACTTGATCGGCTGGCCGCCCGCCTTCGCCGCGATCAACGAGTCGTAGATCGGGCGGGTGGCGTCCGCCGGGTACTGCGAAATGATCTGGGTGACCTGCTGGCCGTCGACGTCGACGGGCTTGGCCAGCAGCAGCTTGAGCTGCTGCTCCTTGTCCTCGAGGCTGGCTTCCTTGACGTTGTTCGAGGTGATCTGGGAGTTCGCCACCGAGATGGGTGCCTGGGTGTACCCACGATCACTGTCGAAGATCGTGTTGTACGCGAACAACGCCAGCAACCCCGCGACGATCCACAGCAGTGGGTTCCTGAGCACGCTCTTCCGGTTCATACGACTCGGCCCTGGTGGCCTCGACCCTCCCTGGTTGGGCGGCTCCTGTGATACCCGCCATCACGATCTTGACAACCCGTGGTGCCTGGACACCTGCCCATCAGGGTACCGTCCGCTGCCGCGTTCATCCCCTGTGAGCCTCTCGCAGGTCAACGGGCGATACCGCGCTGGGGTTCCCGGCCGGTGTCCACTCGTCAACGCTAGCGCGTGCCGTCGGACACACTGCTCACCATCTCGCCCAGCCGGGTGCGCAGTGTCGCGGCGTCCGCGGGGGCCACGGTGACCCACTCGCGCCCGTCCGTCCCGGCCCTGGAGAGGCTCAGGTAGCGGCCGGTCGCGGTGTCGAACCAGGCCAGCACGCGGGACCGTTGCTTGGCTCCGACCTGCGAACGGCTGTTCGCGGCGAGCTGGCCACCGCGCTGCCGGGGCTGCCCGGAGATGCGGCCGTAGGCCTCGCGCGGGTCGGCCGTCACGCGTTCGCTCAACGGGGTCCGGCGGCCCCGGCCCCGGCGGCTGTCTTCTTCCTCACCCGCCGACGGCAGCGACACCGGCACCCGGATCGGCGCGGTCTGCAGGGCCTCGTCGAGCGGGAGTGTGACCGACGCCTCGCTGCCGCGCGGCCCCGCGGGCAGCATTCCGACGACGGCGGAGACCAGGCCGTCCGGCGGGACGTCCCGCAGCCAGATCCCGTCGGCGTCCTGGACCGCGAGCACGCCCTTGGTCTCGTCGGCCGCCGCGAGGACGCCGACCGTCGGGGCCTGGAACTGCGGGATGTGCAGGGCGTCGATGGTCAGCGGGGCGAAGGCCAGCAGGTGCAGGGCGTCCTCGATCGGCGGCGCGAGCCTGCCGCGCGGCTCGCGGATGCCGCGCGCCTTCAGCTCGACGTCGACGCGGTGACGCAGCGACACGCGCTCGTCCTCGGTCGCGCCGTGCGACCGGACGCGCAACGGGTACGGCAGCTCCCCGACCCGCGCCGACTCCCACAGGAAGTCGAACGCCAGTGGCGAGAAGAACTCTTGCATCATCACTCTCCCGGATCGGACTCTTGCTCAGCGTAGCCCGCACCCCCGACAAAACCGGATCGTTCCGGTGCCGGGCCGGGCACGCCCGGAGAACCCGGGTTCAGACCGAGCTGGTCGCCGCGGCTCCGGCGAGCATCTCACCGAGGCGGTGGCGCAGCGTGGCCGCGTCGGCGGGAGCGATGGTGATCCAGTCCCGGCCGTCGCGGCCCCGGGTGGCCTGGGTGAAGTAGCGGCCGGTCGCGGTGTCGAACCAGGCCAGCACCGGCGTGCGCGTGCGGGCGCCGAGCCGGCTGCGGGAGTTGGCGCCGATCTGGCCGCCGCGCAGCCGCGGCTGGGCGGTCAGCCGGGCCAGCGCCTTGCGGTCCTCGTCGGCCGACGCGCGCTCGTCGCCGTTGCCGCCACGCTGCCGGAAGTCGCCGGTCAGCTCGTCCCGCGGCACCGTGATCGACTTCTCGCTACCGCGCGGGGCACCCGGCAGCAGCGAGACGATCGCACTGGGGAGCCCGTCGGGCGGGCACGGCTGCAGGTGCAGGCCGCGGGTGTCCTGCACGGCCAGCAGGCCCTGGCCGCCCAGCACGCCGGCGACCGCGAGCAGCGGCTGGGCGTCCGGGGCGATCAGCTGGACGGCGTCCAGGCTCAGTTCGGGGGCCGCCAGCACGCCGAAGTAGTCCTCGACGTGCGGCTCGGGCCGGCCGCGGCCGTCGGCGAGGCCACGCGCGGTGAGTCCTTCGAGGGTGCGGCGGCGCAGCATCGCCCGCTCGTCGACGGTCGCGCCGTGCGAACGGATGCGCAGCGGGTACGGCAGCTCGCCCAGTCCGGCCGACTCCCACAGGAAGTCCACCTCGACCGGGGTGAGCAGCTCAGCGTTCGGCATCGAGCCACCCCCAGGAGAAACCGGGCCGGGCGCACGCCGGTGCGCCCGGCCCGAAAAGGATCAGCGGTCTTCGTCGTCGGACCACGCGCCGATGACCGGCGGCGGGGTCGCCTGGTTCGCGCCGAAGGCCTCGTCCGGGTCCGCCTCGATGAGGAAGGACGCGTGCGTGTGCTCCTCGTCCTGCTGCCCCTGGGCGCCCTGCGGGGCCATGCCGCCCATGCCCGGGTTCATCGGCGGCGGCGTCTGCCCGCCGATGGTGCCCGCGGACGAGACGACACCCTGCTGCGGCGCCTGGGCCGACGCGGCGCTCTGGCCCTGGCCCTCGGCCGACGCCAGCGACGTTTCGTTTTCGGACTTCGCGCCGGACTTGCTGCCCGCGCCCAGCGCCCGCGACGCCAGCGCGCCGAGGCCGCCGGCCACGCCGCCGATGCCCAGGCCCATGCCGATCTTGCCGAGCGGGTTGCCGCCACCGGGCTGCCCGCCGCCCGGGGCGACGTGGCCCGCGCCGGTGCCGGCACCCGCGCCGGTGACCGAGCCGCCGGCGCCGTCGCTGCCGAGCGTGGCCGCGTCCGGGCCGAAGCCCGCGCCCGCCACCCCGCCGTGGACCCCGTTCGGGCCGCCGATCCCGGCGTGCTGCGCGCCGAACGCGGCGCCGTGGCCGCCGAAGCCCGCGGCGCCGGAAGCGAAGATCGCGTCGCCCGCGCCGGGCAGCGCGTCGACCGAGCCCGTGCTGCCGACGCTGTTCACCGCGCTGAACGACACGGAGTTGTGCGACGCGGTCGGCTTCATGCCGAGCGACTCCGGGCCGAAGCTCGGGGTCGAGTTGTCGACCTCCTTCATCGCCTGGGTGTAGGCGTTGAAGAACGCGACCTGCTGCGCCTTGACGTCGTCGGCCGCGTCGGACTGCTCCTTCTGGTCGGCGACCAGAGCCGCCGGGCCGCCCGCCAGCGCCGCCGCCATCGCCTGCTGCGGGTCGTACTTCTTGGGCGGCGGCATCTTCTTGACCTGCTCGGCCGCCGCGCACTGCTTGGCGAGGCGGTCGGACATCGTGTGCGCGGCGTCGGAAGCCTGCGAACCGGAGTTGGCGATGGCCACCAGCGCACCCTGCGCGCCGGCGGCACCCTTGCCGACCCACGCGTTGCCCAGCTCGGCGATCGCGTTGTACAGGTGCTCGGACGCCTGCTTCAGCTCGGCGCCGTGGTGCGCCCAGGTCTGCCCGGCCGCGGTCGCCGTCTCCGGGAAGTTGTTTTCGGTTGCGCCTCGGTACAGCTGGTCGCTTTCCTGCGCGTTCCAGTTCGGCGGGTTGGCGATCGCCCGGTCGCTGCCCATGTCGAAGCCGCCGGCGCTGCCGCGGGCGCTGTCGACGATGTTCTGCGAAGCCGAGTTGTCGCCGAGCGGGACCAGCGAGCCCGGGTCGGTCGCCGCCGGCTGGTCACTGTGGTTCGGAGCCATGACTACGAGTTCCCCTCTGGACTCAGGCGTTACGGAACGGGTCGGCCGCGGCCTGGTCGATCTCGTGGTAGCGGGCCATCGCCGTGACGATGCCCTCTTCGGCGGCGGAGTACTGCTCGAGCAGGTTCTGCAGCGCGGCGGCGTAGGAGTCGCCCCCGCCGTCCGCGCGCTGCACGAACTTCTCGGCGATCGCTTGGCCGACCGGGTTGTCGCCCAGCTTCGGCGGCTGGGCGAGCGCGCCCGCGCCCGCGAGCAGGGTCTCGACCGCGTCCTTGCCGGTGCGGATCTTGTTCAGCACGGCCTGCGCGGCGTCCGGGTCGATCCCGACCTGACCCGCCGCGGCCGCGGCCTTGAAGGCGTTCGCATCGGCAGCGCTGCTGTTCGCCATCTGCACTCTCTCCCGTTCCCCCGACCCGGTCACCGCGGGCACGATTGGTCTTCGCATAGGTTAACGCACGTGATCAGAGCCTATGACGCATTCCGCGAAGCCGGGGTTCCGCGAATCCGGTAGTTGCGGTGAACGGTCGGTGAACCCCGGCCGGTGCACTACGCGGTGTAGACCTTCGGGTCCAGGGTGCCGATGTAGGGCAGGTCCCGGTACCGCTCGGCGTAGTCCAGGCCGTAGCCGACGACGAACTCGTTGGGGATGTCGAAGCCGATGTACTTCACCGGCACGTCCACCTTCACCGCTTCCGGCTTGCGCAGCAGCGAAACGACCTCGAGCGACGCGGGGTTGCGGCTGGCGAGGTTCTTCAGCAGCCACGACAGCGTCAGGCCGGAGTCGACGATGTCCTCGACGATCAGGACGTCCCGGCCCGCGATGTCGCGGTCGAGGTCCTTGAGGATCCGGACGACGCCGGACGACGAGGTCGCCGACCCGTAGGAGGACACGGCCATGAATTCCAGCTGCGTCGGCAGCGGCAGCGCGCGGGCGAAGTCGGTCATGAACATGACCGCGCCCTTCAGGACGCCCACCAGCAGGAGTTCGCCCTGCCCGTTGGCCGGATAGTCGGCGGCGATCTGCTCCGACAGCTCCGTGATCTTGTCCTTGATCTGCTGCTCGGTGACGAGCACGGAGGCGATTTCGCCCTCGTACACGGGTCATTCTCCTCGGGTGGTGGGTTGGGAGGTGACGCTGAGCCTGCCACGGCACCGGCTCGCCTCCAAGTTGCCGGGCAACCACACACCGCCCTGTCCACGCCACCGGGCGACCAGCCCGTCGACCGCGCGCAGGTGCGCGTCGGTGAGCTCGCGCACACCCGATTGCAGCAACCACCTGCGGAGAACCCGCCGCCGCAGTGCCGCGGGCTCGGCCTCGAGCACCCCCACATCCAGCCCGTCGGAGCCGCCCGCGCGGGTGAAGATCATGTCCGCCATTGTGTCCAGCGCCTCATTGTCCTCACGCAGTTGCGCCGCCGTGCGGGCGAGCGCGGCGGCGACTCCGCCGCTGAGGACGTCCTCCAGCAACGGCAGGACTTCGGTGCGCAGCCGGACGCGGGTGAACCGCGGCTCGGCGTTGTGCGGGTCCTCCCACGGCTCGACGCCGAGTTCGGCGCACGCGGCCCGGGTGGTGGCGCGCGGGACGGCGAGCAGCGGCCGTCCCCACGGCGGGTCGTGCGGCCGCATCCCGGCGACGCTGCGCGGGCCGGAGCCGCGGCCGAGCCCGAGCAGGACCGTTTCGGCCTGGTCGTCGAGGGTGTGGCCGAGCAGCACCAGATCGTGCCCGGCCAGCGTCCGGTAGCGGGCCTTGCGGGCGGCGGCTTCCGGGCCGCCCGGGCCGGTGACGTCGGCCCGGCGCACCTCGGCTTCGTCGACGCCCAGCGCCTTCGCCGCCGCGGCGGCGTCACGGGCGATCTTCGCCGAGCCCTCCTGGAGCCCATGGTCGACGACCAGCGCGCGGACGGCGTGCCCGCGGCGGTGCCCGACGTGCGCGGCGGCTTCGGCCAGCGCGAGCGAGTCGGCGCCGCCGGAGACCGCGACGCACAGCTCGGGCGGCGCGTCGAGACCCTCCAGGAAGGCGCGGACAGCCCGGCGGACGGCCGCGACCGCCGGCCCGGTCATCCGTGCAGGCGCCGGACCCACGCCGCCGGATCGGCGATCTCGGCGCGCGACGGCAGGGTGTTCGGCGACCGCCAGACAGCGTTGAAGCCGTCCATCCCGACGGCGTCCACGACGTGCTTGGTGAACTTCGCGCCTTCTTCGTACTGACGGATCTTCGCGTCGACGCCGAGCAGCGCGCGCAGCAGCCGGTCGAACACGCCGCCACCCTTGCGCCGGGCGGTGAACCGCGCGCGGATCTGATCGACGCTGGGCACGACCTGCGGCCCGACGGCGTCCATCACGTAGTCGGCGTGCCCCTCCAGGAGCGTCGAGAGGGCCAGCAGCCGGTCGAACACCGCGCGTTCCTTCGGCGACTGGAGCAGCTCGGCCAGGTTCAGCTTCGGGCCCTGCTTGATCGCCTCCGGCAGCCGCCCGAACAGGTCCGACAGGCTGTCCGTGCCGCCGCCCGCGAGGCCGGAGACGAGCCGCTCGACCTCGTCGGCGAAGTAGTCGCGCAGCCACCGGACCGCGGTGAACTGGAGCCGGTGGGTGCACTCGTGCAGGCAGACCCAGAGCCGGAAGTCGTGGCCCGGCACGTCCATCGCCTGCTCCGCGGCGACGACGTTCGGCGCGACCAGCAGCAGCCGGCCTTCCTTGTCCGGCCCGCCGAAGGGGTCGTACTGGCCGAGCACGCGGCTGGCGAGGAACGCGAGCACCAGCCCGGTCTGCACGCCGGCGCCGCCGGCCAGGATCGGCCCCAGCGGGCCGCCCTGCTGCGGCAGCGCCCGCCCGGTCAGTGCGTCCAGCCCGGCCGCGGCCGACCGGACCCAGCCGGGGCGGTCGACGACGTCGCCGGGCAGCAGCGGCAGGTCGAGCCCCAGGTTCGTCAGCTGCCGCACGTGCCCCTCGGCCTCGACGGTCAGCTCGCGCAGGTCGGTGACGGCCTCGTCGGCGCGTTCCCGCGGCACCTGCGGGCCGCCGCGCACCAGCAACGCGCCGGTCTGCGCGGCGATCGCCCAGTCGACCATGGGCCGGGTCTGCGTTTCCTGACTCACCCTTCCGACGCTACCTGGCCCAGGTCGGTTTCCGGCCACGATCTTCGTACGGTTCTACGAGCACCCGCACTTGCGCAGGCTGGTGGCGAGGGCATCGATCGCGTCCCGGCCCGGCTGCTGGTCGGAGCCGTTGGACATGAACGCGAACACCAGCACCCGCCCGTCCTGGTCCAGCACCAGCCCGGCGAGGGTGTTGACGCCGGTCAGCGTGCCCGTCTTCGCCCGCACCCAGCCGCGGCCGGCCTGCGACGCCGGCGTCTCGAACCGCTTGTCCGCGAGCGTGCCCGAGCCGCCGGCCACCGGGAGGCCGGCCAGCATCGGGCGCAGCTTGGCCGTGTTCGGGTTCTTGCCCTCCGGCGCCGCCGCGGCCGCCATCAGCTCGGTCAGCAGCTTGGCCGGGATCTTGTTCTCCGTCGAGATGCCGCTGCCGTCGGACAGCTTGACGCCCGCGGTGTCGAAACCGTGGTCCTTCAGCACCTTGATGGTCGCCGCGGCACCGCCCGCGAAGGTCGCCTCCTGGCCGGTCGCCAGCGCGACCTGCCGGGCGAGGGCCTCGGCGAGGACGTCGTCGGACAGCTCCATCGTGTCCGAGACCAGCTCGGTCAGCGGGGCCGACTTGACCTCGGCGAGGACCTTCGCGTCCTTCGGCGCGGTCGCCTGGCCGCCCGCCGACGCGCTGAGCTTCGACGCGATCGTGCCCGCCAGCGCGCTGCCCGCGTTGGCCACCCGCTGGGAGTTGTTGTTCTTCGGGTCCGTGCGTCCCGCGTCGGCCATCACCGAGCCGATCTGCGTGGCGAACGTCGACGGCGCGTCACCCGCGGCCCAGCCCGGCGCGGTCGTCGCGCCCTTGAACAGGCTGAGGTCGACCTGCACCTTCTTGACGCTCGGGTTGGCCTTCTTCACCTGCGCGACGAGGTCGTCGACGTGCGCGGCACCGGGGTAGAGCGGCGACTCCGTGCCCAGCGGCAGCGCGGTCAGGGTGACGTCGCCGCCGCCGACCAGGATCACCGTGCCCGGGTCGGCGCCCTGGACGATCTTCGTCGACAGCCGGGTGTTCGGGTCCATCGCCAGCAGCGCGGCCGCCGAGGTCAGCACCTTCGTCGTCGACGCGGGGGTCACCGCGGTCGACGCGCTGTGGTCCCAGAGGGTCGTGCCGGTCACCGGGTCGACGACGCTGCCGTTGAGCTGCCCCAGCGCGCTGTTGCCCGCGGCGGCGGCCAGCGCGGACTTGACGCCGTTCGCCGTCGGACCCTGGCCCGACGTGCTGGGCCCCTGCAGCTGGCGCGTGGCCGCGACCGGCTCCGGGCTGTCGCCCTTCGGCGCGTTCGGCGCCCACGGCAGGCCGAGCCGGTTCGACACCTTCGGCATCGCGGCCGCGACCCCGCCACCGGCCAGCAGCAGCACGACGACCGCGACGATGGCGATGATCTTGCCCTTGCGGCGCTTCTTCTTCGGCGGTTCCGCGGCGGCCGCGGGCTCGGCCGGGGGCGACGGCGGCTCCGCGGGCGGCTCGTTGCGCTGCTGGGGCTGCTGCTGGAAGACGCCGGGGAACGGGGTGGGCCGCTCGATCCCGACGGTCGCCTCGGCGTCGAACCGCTGCCCGTCCGGTTCGATCCGCTGCGGCCGGGCCAGCGACCCGGCGGACGCCGACGGCACCACCCCGCGCGGCGGCTCCGGCGGCAACGCGGGACGCCGGTCGCCGGGCTCGGCCGGCCGGTCACCGGTGCGGTCCTCGCGCAGCTCGATGCGCTGGCTCCAGGGCTGCTGCGGGGCTTCTGCTTCTTCGCGGCCCGGCTTTTCCTGGCGCTGCGCGGCCGAGCGGCTCAGCTGCTCTTCACGGCGCTGCTGCTCCTCGCGCCAGTGCTGCAGCTCTTCACGCCACTGCTGCTGCGGCTCCTCCGGCTTGGGCTCCTCCCGGGGCGGGACGTGGCGCTCGATCGGCACCACCGGCACCGGCCCGGACGGCTTCACCTCGATGTACTGGGTGCTCTCCGCGGCCTTCGGAGCGGGCTGCTCGACGTACTGCGTGCTTTCGCCGTCCGAAGCCGGCGCGGTGGGCTCGAGCTCGGACTCCTCGACCCGGATGTATTGGGTGCTCTGCTCCGCGGGCTTGGCCGCCGACGGCGGCTCGGCCGCCTTCGGCTGCTCGGCGGGCGGCTGCGGGGGCGGCGCCTGCCTCGGCTCGCGGCTGCCGAGGCGGTCGGCGAGGTCCTGCTTGGCCGGGGCCGGCGGGGGCGGCGACTCCTCCGCGGGGGCGTTGAGGCCGGGGATCGGCTCGGGCGGGACGTTCGGCGCGAACCACGATCCCTTCGGCGCCTCGGTGCCTGTGACCTTGGGCACGCCGGGGTCGTCCCGCGGAGCCGACGGCGGGTCCGGCAGCGCCATCGGAGTGGTCTCCCGCGCGCCGGACGACGAGCGGTCTTCGTCCGACGAAGGCCACATCGGCTGGTCGTTTTCCGGCACCCACCACTCCTTCTCACCTGCCCCGGGAGGGGCCAAGCTCACATGCCGCGTGGCCGACATCGATGCGACCCCGCCCCACGGCGTAGTCCACACTAGGAGACGTCAAAACAGTCATGAAGGTTGCCGCCCACGACGTGCGGGGCCCGGATCTCAAAGAAGCAGCGAGGACGGCGTGGAGTTCGACGTCACGATCGAAATCCCCAAAGGGGAGCGCAACAAGTACGAGGTCGACCACAAGACCGGCCGCATCAAGCTGGACCGGACCCTGTTCACGGCCACGCAGTACCCGGCCGACTACGGGTTCATCGACGACACCCTCGGCCAGGACGGCGACCCGCTCGACGTGCTCGTCCTCGTCCAGGAGCCGACGTTCCCGGGCTGCCTGATCCGCTGCCGCGCGATCGGCATGTTCCGGATGACCGACGAGAAGGGCCCGGACGACAAGGTCCTCGCGGTCCCGACCAACGACCCGCGCCTGGAGCACCTGCGGGACATCCATCACCTGAACGAGTTCCACAAGCTGGAGATCCAGCACTTCTTCGAGGTCTACAAGGACCTCGAGCCCGGTAAGAGCGTCGAAGGCTCGTCCTGGGTCGGCCGCACCGAGGCCGAAGCCGAGATCAAGCGTTCGCTCGAGCGCGAGACCGACCGCCTGGCCAAGGAAGAGGCCAACGGGACCGGTCACTGAGACCGCATGTGAAAAGGCCCCCTCGGGAGTTTCCGAGGGGGCCTTTTCCCGTGGTCAGTGCGCCAGGGCGAGCGCCGGGGCGTCGGCCTCGGCTTCGGCGCGCTGCTCCATCGCCGACTTGTCCGAGAGCGGCTTCTCCTTGAGGAACCACACCAGGACGAAGCCGACGGTCAGCACGATCCCGCCGACCAGGAACACCGTGCTCATCGACTCGGCGAAGCCCTGCAGGATCGGCCGGGCCAGCGTCGGGTCGAGCGTCGACAGGAACGACGTGTCGTTGACGTCGAGGCCGCCCTGCATCTGCTTCGCGAACTCCGGGTGCTGCGCCAGCGCCGTCGTGTAGGCCGGCGTGGTCATCGCCGAGCGGATGGCGTTCGCGATCCGGTCGCCGACCGTGCCGAACAGGATGGACAGGAACACCGCGGTGCCCGCCGTGCCGCCGATCTGCCGGAAGAACGTCGCCGCCGAGGTGGCGACGCCGATGTCCTGCGGGCGGACGTCGTTGGTCGCGGCCAGCACCAGCGTCTGCATCGAGGCGCCGAGGCCGAGGCCGATCACGAAGGCGATCACCATGACCAGGGCCAGCGAGGTGTCGACGGTGATCGTCGACAGCGCGAACAGCGCCGCCGCCATCAGGCCGATCCCGGCCACCGCGAACATCTTGTACCGCCCGGTCCGCGAGATCACCGCGCCGCTGCCCATGCTGGCGATCATGATGCCGAGCGTCAGCGGGAGCATCTGCAGGCCGGCCTGGGTCGGCGTCGCGCCCTTGACGATCTGCAGGTAGAGCGGCAGCGACATCATCGCGCCGAACATCCCGGCACCCTGCACGACGGTGACGATCGTCGACATCCGGAACACCGGCCGGTTGAACAGGCGCAGCGGCAGCAGGGCGGCGTCGCCCATCCGGCGTTCGATCCACACGAAGGCGGTCACGCCCAGCGCGCCGACGACGTACATGGCGATCGAGGCGGCGGAGCCCCAGCCCCACTCGCGACCCTGCTCGGCGACGATCAGCAGCGGCACCAGTCCGGTGGCCAGCGCCACGGCACCCCAGTAGTCGACCTTCTGGTCCACGCGGGTGTGCGGCAGGTTCAGCACCTTGGTGACGACGGCCAGCGCGGCGAGCGCGATCGGGACGTTGACCAGGAAGACCCAGCGCCAGCCGGTGATGCCGGCGAAGGTGTCGATGCCGGCGAAGAACCCGCCGACGACCGGGCCGGCGACGCTCGAGATGCCGAAGACGGCCATGAAGTAGCCCTGGTACTTGCTGCGCTCCCGCGGCGCGGTGATGTCGGTGATGATCGCCAGCGCGAGGGACATCAGGCCGCCGGCGCCGAGGCCCTGGAAGGCGCGGAAGGCGGCGAGCTCGTACATCGACGTCGCCATGCCGCTGGCCAGCGAGCCGACCAGGAACAGCGAGATCGCCGTCAGGTACATGGGCTTGCGGCCGTAGAGGTCGGACAGCTTGCCGTACAGCGGCGTCGAGAGCGTGGCGGTGATGAGGTAGGCGGTGGTGGCCCAGGCCTGCAGGGACAGGCCGTGGAGCTCGTCGGCGATGGTGCGCATCGAGCTCGACACGATGGTCTGGTCGAGCGCGGCGAGGAACATGCCGAGCATCAGCCCGGACAGCACGGTCAGGATCTGGCGGTGAGTCAGTTTGCCGTTCGTAGCGGCTGCTCCTTCCGCCGTGGTGGTGTCGCTCATGGTGGTCTCCCTCGGAAGTCTCCGGCGTAGTTGCTTGTACCCCTCAACTACTTGCTTGAGCCAAGTATTCCCCGAGGAGCTTGTATCGTGCAATCAAATATTGTGTGACCCCGGTCTCGCGGCCCGCTTGACGGCCTTCCCGACCACGGTGACCTCGGCGGACGGCACATCGAGGCTGGTCACGAAGGCGTAGAGGTCCTCCAGGTCGCGGCACCAGACGGCGGCCATCAGGTTCGTCACGCCGGTCGTGGCCAGGGTGCCGTGGACCATCGGGTGCCGGGCGAGGGCGCGGCCGACCTCGTCGAGCCGTCCCGGCGGCACGGTCATCCAGACGTTCGCGTCGATCTCGAGACCCAGCGCGCGGGCGTCGACGTTCGCGTAGGTCCGGATCCGCCCGGCCGCGGCGAGCCGGTCGAGCCGGCGGCGGACGGTCGACTCCGGGGCTTCGGCCGCCAGCTCGCCGGGACCGAGCCGGGCGTCGGCGGACAGTCGCGCGAGCAGCCGCCGGTCGAGTTCGTCGAGCGTGACGTCCTCGCCGGGAGGCGGCGGGCTCAGTGCCGCGGCTTCGGCGCCGGTGAGCAAACCGGTGCGCCACTGCGCCGCGTCGGAGAAGACGTGCAGGATCGAGTGCGCGCGCAGCTCGGTGACCGCGGACGTCGAGGGCAACGCGTCGTGCACCAGCCGCCCGCCGAGCCCGCCGAGCGCGACGGCGCTGATCTCCTCCCCGCCGGCCAGGATGTCGACGAAGAGGACGTCATCGCGCTTGGCCAGGGCGTCGGCGATCACCGGCGTCCGGCCACGAAGCACCTTCACGCGCAGGAGCATCGCGCCCCGCAGG
The DNA here is from genome assembly GCF_042652605.1 of Amycolatopsis plumensis. Lineage (NCBI taxonomy): Bacteria > Bacillati > Actinomycetota > Actinomycetes > Pseudonocardiales > Pseudonocardiaceae > Amycolatopsis > Amycolatopsis plumensis. Next base: position 2,365,623 of record NZ_JBHSJY010000001.1, read on the forward strand.
CCGTGCCGGGGATCGGGAACGCAGACGACACTCAGCCGCCCGTCGGCCCGCAGGCGCGCGATCACGCGGGTGACCGTCCTCGGCGAGAGGCCGAGGACTTCGGCGATCCGGCCGGGCCCGGCCCGGCCGTCGACCTGCAGAGCCGAGACCACCCGCTGTTCGATCTCGGTCAGAAGTTGCACTGCACAGTCCGCTTCCGCTCACTTCGCCAAGCTTGAGTTCCCACTTCGGCCGATCAGCTTAATCCTGTGCGCATGCTGAAATCCGTGATCGACATCGTGGAAACCCTGGCCGCCCGCGTCCGCGCGCCGGAACGGCCACCCGCCTCCCTCGGAGAGCTCGGCGAGATCTTCTCGGCCATCGACGACCCCTTGGCCGCGGAGCTCCGGACCGCGCTGACCGAGCTGCGACCCGCGGCCTGGGCAGGCGAGTTCGGCGACCTCCCCGCGGGGGAGGTCTGGGTCGTCGATGCCCTCGACGGCGCCGTCCAGCTCCTCCAAGGCCTGCCGCAGTACTGCCTCACCGTCACCTTGGTGCGCGACGGCGAACCCGTACTCGCCGTGCTGCACTCGCCATGGCTGAAGGAGACCTACGCGGTGCAGAAAGGCCGAGGCGCCACCCGGAACGGAACGCCGATCGAGCCGTCGCGGAAGACGTCGCTCGAAGCAGCCGTCGCCGCGACCAGCCAGCCGCCGTTCGTCACGAAGCAGCCGGGTGTCGCCGAAGCGGCCGGCAGCTCACTGACCGCCGTGCTCGGACAGGTCGCCGCCGTGCGGAACCTCGGGCCGACCTCCTGGCAGGTCGCCGATGTCGCCGCCGGGCGGCTCGACTTCTTCTGGCAGTACGGCACCGACGCCACCAACCTCGCCGGCGCCGCCCTGGTCGCCCGTGAAGCCGGCGCGGTCGTCACCACCGCCGACGGCGCCCCGTGGACGCCGTCGGCCAGCAGTTTTCTCGCCGCCGCACCGGCGCTGCACGCGCTGGTGCTGGACGCGCTGAATCAGGCGGAGTAGCCGGGGATCGGGAAGGGGGCCAGGAACTCGCGGATCTCCGCGGCGATCGTGTCCAGCGCGGCCTCGTCGGAGGCCGCCGCCGCGGTGATCGTGCGGTCGATCCACGCCGCCACCTCGACCTGGTGCTCGGGACGGAGGCCGCGGGTGGTGATCGCGGACGTGCCGAGCCGGATGCCGGACGGGTCGAACGGCTTGCGCGGGTCGAACGGCACCGTGTTGTAGTTCAGCTCGATGCCCGCGCGGTCGAGGGCCTGCGCGGCCGGCTTGCCCGCGACGCCCTTGTTCGTCAGGTCGATCAGCAGCAGGTGGTTGTCGGTGCCGCCGGAGACGAGGTCGTAGCCGCAGGCGAGCAGCGCGTCGGCCAGCGCGCGGGCGTTCGCGACGATCCGGTGCGCGTACTCGCTGAACGACGGCTGCTGCGCCTCCCCGAGCGCGACGGCGATCGCGGCGGTCGTGTGGTTGTGCGGGCCACCCTGCAGCCCGGGGAACACCGCCTTGTCGACGGCCTTCGCGTGGTCGGCGTCGGACAGGATCATCGCGCCGCGCGGGCCGCGCAGGGTCTTGTGCGTGGTCGTCGTGATCACCTGCGCGTGCCCGACCGGCGACGGGTGTGCGCCGCCCGCGACCAGGCCGGCGATGTGCGCGATGTCGGCGACGAGGACCGCGTCCACCTCGGCGGCGATCTCGGCGAACGCCGGGAAGTCGATCGTGCGCGGGATGGCCGTGCCGCCGGCGAAGATCAGCTTCGGCCGGTGCCGGCGCGCGAGGTCGCGCACCTGGTCGAGGTCGACGCGGCCGGTCTCCTTGGCGACGCCGTAGCGCACCGGGTTGAACCACTTGCCGGTCGCCGAGACGCTCCAGCCGTGCGTGAGGTGGCCGCCGTCGGGCAGCGCCATGCCGAGCACGGTGTCGCCCGGCTGCGCGAAAGCCAGGTACACGGCCAGGTTCGCCGGAGACCCGGAGTACGGCTGGACGTTGGCGTGGTCGGCGCCGAACACGGCCTTCGCCCGCTCGATGGCGAGCTGCTCGACCTGGTCGATGAACTGCTGGCCCTCGTAGTACCGCTTGCCCGCGTAGCCCTCGGAGTACTTGTTGGTGAGCACGGTGCCGGTGGCTTCGAGCACGGCCTGCGAGACGTAGTTCTCCGACGCGATCAGGCGGATCTTGTCGTGCTGCCGCTTGGCTTCTTCCTCGACGAGCCCGGCGATCGCGGGGTCCGCGGTGGCGAGCGCGTTCAGTGCTGGCTGGTGTGTCATGGCGTACTCCGGCTCTGGAGTGGCCTTCACCCAGGCGCGCGGTGCCGGCCTCGTCGTCGCTTCCCGGTGGTGCTCCACCTCTGATGGCGCCAGTCGCTGCTGCGCGGTGAAGCCTAGTCCACTCCGCTCGAGGCACGGCGGTGTTCGGCGCACCACTTGCGGGTGCACCCGGACGTGCGGTCGCAGAACGGCCGCGCGCACGTGGCGCAGCGCTTCACCCGCCGCCAGCCGCCGACGGTCACCAGTTCCGCCAGCCCCGCCGCCCCCGCGGCCAGCTCACCAGTCTCGGCGGACGGTGTCACGTAGACGATCCGCCACGCCGTGCCGGTGTCGACGAGCCGCGGCCGCGCCCCCGCCCCGGCCAGCACGGCGTTGAGGCGGTGCGCGGCCGCGTGTTCGTCGGGCAGCCGTGCGACGATCCCGCACAGCTGCGGATTTCCCTTGCGCAGCAACCGTTCCGCGACCCCGAGCTCAGGGTCGAGCGCGTGGAACGGCGGCACGACCGCGTGCTTGCGCACCTCAGTCGACGACCACGACGCCCATGGACCGGGCCGTGCCCGCGATCGTGCGCATCGCCGCCTCGACGTCGGCGGTGTTGAGGTCCGGCAGCTTGCGCTCGGCGATCTCGCGCAGCTGCTGCGTCGTCAGCTTGCCCGCGACCTCGTGCCCGGGCCGCGCGGAACCCTTGTCGCCCAGCGCCTTCTTGATGAGGAACGACGTCGGGGGCGTCTTGAGCCGGAGCGCGAACGAGCGATCCTCGAACACCGAGACGACCACCGGCACGATGTCGCCGCGCTGGGCCGCCGTCGCCGCGTCGTAGGCCTTCTTGATCTCGACGAGGTTGACCCCGGTCTGGCCCAGCATCTTGCCGAGGTCGACGACCGGGGCGTTGCCCGCGGTGAGTTCCAGGGTGACCTGGTGGGTGAGTTTCTTCTTCGGAGCCATGCCCCGAAGCTAGAGTCTCCAGTTACTGGAGGGTCAAACCGGTTTCGTGCCGGCCCGGTGCCGCCGCGCCAGCTCCTGGTAGATCGCCGCGTTGTGCTCGACCCACATCCGCGCCGAGTCGGTCAGCGGGACGAACTTCTTCGCCGGGCTGCCCATCGCGATCACCTCTTCCGGCACCTCGGTCGCCGGCGTGACCGTGGCCCCGGCCGCGACCAGCGCCCGCGCGCCGATCTTGGCCTTGTCGAGCACGGTCGAGCCGTTGCCGATCAGCGCCTGCTGCCCGATCGTGCAGTCGTGCACCAGGCACTGGTGGCCCACGGTGACGTTCTTGCCGACCTCGCAGACGCCGTCGTTGACGTGGATCACCGAGTTGTCCTGGATGTTGGCGCCCTCGCGGATGACGATCCGGCCGAAGTCGGCCCGGATCACCGCGCCGAACCAGATCGAGGCGTCCTTCTCGACGACGACGTCGCCGATGAGGGTGGCGGTGGGCGCGATCCAGGCGTCCGGGTGGACCTGCGGGCTGAGCCCTTCGAACGAGAACAGAGGCATGCCCGCACCCTAGACCGCACAGGCCCCCTTCCCCGGTCCAGCGGGGAAGGGGGCCGTTCGCGCGCCGCGGCGGAGCTGCTGGGGGTCAGCCCGTGATCGCGGCGTTGATCAGGATGTCGACGGCCTGGTCGTTGCGGGTGGTCTGCGGGACGATCTGGGTGTCCCGCGGGTAGAAGCCGGGGCTGCTGCTCTTCGGGTACATCTCGAAGGTGAAGCTCCAGATCTTGTGCGTCGCCCACATCCAGTCGTTGACGCTGCCGTCGGTGATGTAGAGGTCGCTGGACTGCTCCGGCGTGTAGCCGTTGGTCGCGGCCATCTGCTTGCCGAGCGTCTGGAACTTCTGCGCCTCGGCCGCGGTCAGGCCCGGCGCGGTGTCGGCGTAGGTGTAGCCGAACGGCCAGAGCACCAGCTCGGAGTAGGTGTGGAAGTCGATGTGCGTCTTGATCTGCTGGACGCCGCCGACCACGCGCGAGTTGACCCAGTTCGAGACGGCCCGGGTCTCGGGCGCGGAGAAGGCCGCCGTGCCGCGGTAGGTCTCGCTCGACGTCGAGCCCGACGAGCCGCCGCAGCAGCCCCACTTGTAACCCCAGTTGCGGTTGGTGTCGGTGCCGGGGCCCTGGCGGTTCTTGCGCCAGCTGTGGAACGTGCCACCGGAGATGTCGTACTCGGAGCCGTCCGGGTTGACGCTGGGGATCACCCAGATCTCGGTGCTGTCGACCAGCCGCTTGATCGCGCTGTTGGTGGCGTATCCGCTGGTCAGCCGGTCGACGATGTGCAGGCACATCTCGGTGGTCAGGTGCTCGCGCGCGTGCTGGTTGCAGGTGAAGAGGACTTCCGGCTCGTTCTCGTCGGTGGCGGCGTTGTCGCTGATCTTGATCAGGGAAAGCGCCCGGCCTTCGTACGACGTGCCGGCGCTGCCGAGCTTCGTGAGCGACGGATAGTTCGCGACCGCCTTCTGCAGCTCGGTCTGCGTTTCCGCGTAGGTGTGGTAGCCGGTGTAGCCGGCCGGGAAGTCCGCGGCGGCGGCCGCGCCCGGCGACCGGTCGACCTTGCCGAGCGCCTTCACGCCGAAGCCCTGGGCGCGCAGCTGGGCCGCTTCGCCGGGGTTGGCGATGACGGTGGTCGTCGCGCCTTCGGCGTCGAGGATGTCCGCGCCGGTCCGCGCGATCTCCGTCCGCTGCTGGGCGGTGACGGCGCCGGTCACCTCGTACACCTGGGGGCTGTCGGGCTGGGCGGCACCGGCCTGGCCGCCGCTGGTGAGGACCAAGAGGACGGCCGCGGCCGCTGCCATGCACGTTCGTGTGCGCATCACGTCTCCTGCTCTCGGGGGTTCCTCGACCTTGGCCGGAGCCGGGCGGAGGGCACAATCCGGAGCAGTACGGATCTATTGGCGGTTTCTACCCGTAGTTCGCGAAGCAGAGCGCCTCGATGTCGGCACGGAGCGTGGCGAACGGCCGCGGGCGCACCCGCTGCTGGACGACCGTGCCCAGCAGGTACGACAGCAGCGCCCGGGCCCGCGCCCGCGGGTCGTCCACGTCGAGCGGGGCGAGGAGCTCGGCGAGCAGTTCGGTGAGCGAGGTGAGCATGACGTCGATGGCCTGCGGGTGCTGCGCGCGCCCGGCGGCGATCCAGTACTCGAACCAGAGGAAGGCGGCGTTCGGGTTCGCCGCGAAGACGCTCAGGTACTCCTCAAGGACGGCGAAGAGCCGCTCGCGGGGTTCGTCGTGCTTCGCGGCGACCTCGCGCAGGCCCGCGGCGAAGGCGGTGATGTGCGCGGCCATCGCCCGGTCGATGAGGACGTCGATGTCGGCGAAGTAGTAGTGGATCGCGCTCTTGGTGAGCGGGCCGGCGTCGGCGATGGCCCGGACGGTGCACCCGGCGAGCCCGTCGCGGGCGAGGACGACCCGGGCGGCCTCGACGATCTGTTCCTGCTTGGCCAGCTGGTTCGGCGAGAGCCGCTCGCTGCGGCCGGGGACTGCGCTCACGGTGATTCTCGTTACCTTCTTCCTGGACGCCCGACCCGAAATCCTATGGGCAGGCGTCCTGTCGGCGGCTTTCGGGTGAAAACCGGATTGGCCACCCCGCTCCGCGCAGCGGACAATGCCCGGCATGGTGATCTCAGGGGACAAGGGGCTCAGCCCGGCTGCGCGCAGCCAGCTGGAGAAGGAAATCGCGAACTTGCGCGCGCAGCGGGAAGCCCTCGCGCCGCAACCCGGCGAGCAGGAACGCACCGGGGACGCGGCGGACCAGGCGGACGTGATCGACCGGGCGGAGGCCGCGGCCCGCCTGGACCGCCAGATCGCCGACCTGGCGGCCAAGATGGAGCACGGCGGCTACGGCAACAGCCAGCTCCCGGACGGCACGGTGGTCTCCCTCCGCTTCCCCGACGGAGACAAGGAGACGTTCCAGGTGGTGACGGTCCCGGGCGAGGACGCGGACGCGATCACCTCGGACAGCCCCCTGGGCCTGGCCCTGGTCGGCGCCAAGGCGGGCGACGAGATCACCTACCGGACTCCGCGCGGCGACGCCAAGGCCACGGTGGTGAAGCTGACGCCGCCGAAGTAACCAAGTCCCCCGCCAAGGGCCTCCAGCCACAAGCTGGGGGCCCTTCGGACGGGTGGTGCACATCTCTTGGAGAAACTCCAGGAGTACCTCAAGTTAAGCTCGATGCATGGCGGTCGATGAGCTAGCGGCTTCGTTGCTGTACCAGGTGACGGCCCTGGCCGGAGAGGTCGCCGGCCGGATGAACGACGGCCTGGAGCGGCTGGAGCTCACCGGGCCGACGGCGAACCTGCTGTGGACCCTCGACCCGGATGCCGAGCCGCAGCCGCTGCGCAAGCTGGCCACTCTCATGCGCTGCGACCCCTCCAACATCAGCCTGCTCAGCGCCCAGCTGGAGGAACGCGGGCTCGCCGAGCGGCGCCCGCACCCACGGGACGGCCGCGTCCGGACGCTGGTGCTGACCGCCGAGGGCCGGAAGGTGCGCGAGCGGCTTCTCGCCGTCGTCGCCAGGCGCTCCCCCTTCGCACACCTCGCTGACGAGGAACAGTTGTTGCTGCAGTCCCTGCTCGCCAAGGCGCTCACCGAAACTCGTTGAGCACTTCCTTGAGATTCTCATGTATATTTCGAGCATGACGACTACGGCAAGACGGGTGCGGCTGACCTCCACGGGAGGTCCCGAGGTGCTCCGGGTGGAGGCCGTGCCGGTGCCGGAACCAGGCCCCGGCCAGATCCTGATCACCACCGAGGCCGCGGGAGTGGCGTTCCACGACATCTCGACCCGCCGGGGTCTCACCCCGGGCGCCCTCCCGCAGGTCCAGGGGTTCGATGTCGTCGGCCACGTCGCACGGGTCGGCGCCGGCGTCGCGGAATTCACCGTCGGCCAGCGCGTCGGCGCTCTGATCGGCGCCGGCGGGTACGCGACGCACGTGCTGGCGCCGGCGCCGCGGACCGCCCCGCTGCCCGAGGGACTTCCCGCCGAACAACTCGACGCGCTGATGCTCAACTACCTCACGGCCTGGCAGATGTTCCACCGAGTGGCCAGGCCGTCGCCCGGCGAGGCCGTGCTGGTGCTGGGAGCAGCCGGAGGAGTGGGGTCGGCGTTGTCCCAGATCGCCAGAGCGGCAGGGGTCGAGGTCTACGGCACGTCAAGCCCAGGAAGACGCGGCCGCGTCGAGGCAGGCGGCGCCACCTGGGTCGCTGACCAGGCCGCGGTACCCGCACCGGTGGCGGCCGTGTTCGACCCGGTGGGCGGCCCTTCGCTGGCAAGCTCCCGGCGCGTCACGAAACCGTCGGGCGTGGTGGTGTCGTACGGCTTCAGCTTCGCCACGGGAGCCGGCTACTCCAAGGCCGGCGCCATGGCGCGCACCGTCGGCGCCCTCCTGCGCGCCAAGCTCACGCCGGGTCCTCGCGTGGTCGTGCACACCGTGGCACGCGCGGTGGATAAGGATCCGGCCGGCTTCCGAGCGGACATCGCGGCCCTGGTCGAGCAACTGACCGCCGGCGCCATCGAGCCCGAGGTCGTCACCCTGCCACTGGAACAGGCCGCAGAAGCCCACCGCCGCCTGGAGAACCGCGAGGTCGAAGGCAAATTGGTCCTCATTCCCTGACGACACCCGCTTTGCCACCCACCAGACGAGTCAGGCCCCACCCGAGGTGTCTCGGATGGGGCCTGACCTGCGGAGCCGCCTAGGGGAATCGAACCCCTGACCTATTCATTACGAGAACTCCATATAGCGGATAACCCGCCTTCTACCAGGGACTTCTCTCTTCACCTCACGGACCGGATGAGCCCCCAGTTACCCCGGAGCACCCCAGTTCGGTCCAGGATCGGGTCCACGAAATATTCTGGAACCGCCCCGGCGTGTCGCGCCGCCGGGCGTGTCGCGATGCTTACGGACCGTGACAGGTTGCGACAACGCATAGAGCCGGCGCTGGGTCGGCCCACCCTCCCTCTCGCAGCTGATCCGACCTCTGACTCCGTGCTTCCGGATGGTCGGGGCTTACGCAATACGGATTCCCGAATCCATTGGCGGGCGCACCTCACCTGGTCGGTACGATCCGCACGTTCCCACAGACGGAAGGACTACCCATGGCTGACTCGTCGGACCTCGGCGTCGAGCGGACCCTTGTCCTGCTCAAGCCTGACGCCCTCGTTCGCGGACTGGCGGGCCGCATCCTTACGCGCTTCGAAGACGCTGCACTCAAGGTCGTCGGCGTGAAGATGAAGCACATGGACGCCGAATTCACGCGCAAGCACTACTTCGACCTGGAAGAGCGCGCCGGATCCGAAATCTACAACTGCACTGCTGAATTCATGCAGTCCGGCCCGGTCATCGCGCTCGCCCTTGAAGGCGTCGACGCGGTCGCCAAGGTCCGGAAGATCATCGGCGGCACTTTCCCGAGCGATGCCGCGCCTGGCACAGTGCGAGGCGACTACGCCCACCAGACCAAGGCGTCGTCCGAGGTAAGCGGCAAGGCCGTGATGAACCTCGTGCACGCGTCGGGCAACTCCGAAGAGGCCAAGTACGAGGTCGAGCTTTGGTTCGACGCCTCCGAGCAGTTCGAGTACGAGACTCTGGCCGAGAAGCTCGCCTACTGACGATGGGTGCCATCATGGCGCACGAGACGGAAGGTCGCGCATCGCTCACTGAACTTCGCGCGGCATTCGAAGCTGAGTCCAGGACCGACAAACGGGCGGCGGCGGAAACCGCCTACGCCTTGGCGTTCCGATACCGCAATGAGGATGTCGACGGCACACGCCGATTCGATACTGCTGGCGAATGGGCGAGGCGGGCAATTGCCCTCCTGGATGGCCTGCCGTCGGACTCACTCACTGACGTCGCCAGTTCTCGTACATCAGTCGGCGGAATTCCGATTCCCGCCCTACTGCACGCGGATGTAGTACGCGAACGTCTCGGGGACGTCCTTTACTGAATTCGTCGGGCAACCCGCTTGCCAAGAACCCGCTAGCGGGTTGCCCAACACACAACGCGGCGTATTCACTAACCACAGAATCGAAGGGTCGAACCGTCATTACTGACAATCCCGACGAGCCCGTCGCCTCTCGCGAATCGCCCTGTCATGTCCATCTAGTTCTTCCTTGAGATCGCCAAGCTTTTCTTGCACGCCCCACGCGGCCCGAGCTGCAACAGTTTCGACAAGCCCGTTTCGATCGACGAACAGACCCGCAAGATCCTGCACAACATGGGCAACGCTCGCGGCTTGCAGCACCGGAGCCCACTTAGCGACCAATTCCATAACGGCAGGGAACGAATCGACCTTCAGATAGGGCGAACCACTCTGGAATCCCCAAACGTTAAGTAGGTACTCTGTGCCGCCGTCGCCAACTGACCGCTGCCAAACCATGATCGCGAAGCCGATGTCATCGCTCGACCCCAGATCGAGCAACGACTCCCAGCCCAACGACTCAAGAGTCGCATCGTCGCTCGGAGCACCATCCCAGACATCGTAGGGCTCCCACGAGTCCCCAGACGCTTGCAAGTCCTTACCGCTCATTGACGTATTATCTCCTTATTGCAGCAGCGCACTTGAGCGAGAAGCGACCATCCCAACTTTAGCTCGACAAGTTGTCGTTGAGATATTCTTGCACAGGGCCGTAGAACGGGTACGGAACATAGTCCGTCAGGGCCTTCCCGTCCGACCAGGCAAACTCCGCAAGCTCGTCATCGTCGACTACGGCTGCCGTACCGCCTACCACCTGACAGGCCACGTAGATCATTGTTCGGCCAGTATTGGGATGGACACGCTCACCGAGTACCGACACGTCCTTGACCTCAAGACCGGTTTCCTCGCGCGTCTCACGGACCGCGGCTTCGTTTGCCGACTCACCCTCTTCGATCTCGCCGCCCGGGAACTGCCATGACAAGCTGCCTTCCTTCACACGACGCCGCACGAGAAGAACCCGCCCATCGTGCACGGTGATGGCAGACGCGATCGACTTTTTCTTGTCGGCTTCCATAGCTTCGGTCATTCCGACACCTCCAAGGCTTCCAATATGGGCGGAAAGATACGATCCGCCGGGATGAATTTTGTCAGTTTGGTCTTTTCAGTCCAGACCACGTTAACATTCTCCAGTACGTCCATGTTCTGCGCCTCCCCGGTCAGGTACTCGCACAGCACGTACTCCGCGTGGACGTGCGTAATCGGGTGAAGGCGGCTGCCAAGCTTGCGCACAACTGCGCAGTGGACGCCCGTCTCGGCAAGCGTCTCCTTGATCGCAACGTTCTCCGGTGCCTGGCCTGGTTTCACCATGCCGGCAGGGAACTGCCACAAGATGCCGGAGCCATCTTCGTCGCGTCGGCACACGATGAGGACTCGCGCGTCGTCAACCACAACTGCAATCGCGACCCGGAGGGCTTGAACCGGCCCGCCGCCCGTCTCCGGCGTGGCCGGGGTGTCCTCCGGTTCGACGAGCCGCCGAAACCGCGCCTTCGCCGCGTCCGACGCGCCCTCAAAGGCCGCATCTAGCAGCTCCTGCATCGCCGATCTTGGCGTGACGTCTGGACTGGCGTGCCAGGAGGCCACTGTCCGCACGGCCACCTTGAGGTGCTTCGCAAACCCCTCGTTGGTCATGCGAAGAGCCGCCTGCAAGGCGCACGCCGTACGGCCGGTCCATTCGTTCACGAATTCCACGGACGCCCCCGAAATCCCGCAAGTGCACTGCCGATGCACCGCTTATGCGTCGGAACTGCACCGTCATGCATCGGAAATGCGCTGGCAATGCATCGATTGCGACAGCGATTCGGCGAAAACTGTGATGCATGAAAGCAATCCACCAGAACCCCCTAGCGACGACGCGGTTCCCGGTCGTTCGAGACGCGATCGAGCATCGTTTCCACGCTCGCGCTGATCTCGTCGAGACGCTCGTTTACCGCGCTCATCTCGCGAAGCCGGTCGGTAATTTCGCGCAGCTGGTGCTCGATAACCGCAAGGCGCCCCGGGATGTCGTCGTCTCCCCTCGTTATCGGCTCGCCCGGCTCCGGAGGCCGGCGGCCCGCGAGCACCGCCGACAGGTGCCCCGGGTGCAGGTCAAGCGCAAGCGACAGCGCCTCAAGCGTGCGATCGCTCCGGCGCCTGTACGCCGTGTTGTGCTGGATTTCGCGAACCGTGGCCTTGGAGACCTGCGAGCGCGCAATGAGCTCGCGCTGACTGAGACCGAGCTCGGCCATGCGCTGATTGATCGCTCTTGCGACTGCCGCCCAGTCTTCCGACACGTATCCCTCCGCGCTCCGCCTTAACGGCGAGACTAGCGCGGCTCGCGATTCCGCGACCCACTCTCCGCGCCCGCGCGGACACATTCGGATCTTTTTCGCTTTCGCGGGATCAAATCATCCCGCATACGAGGATTAAATAAGTCTTTCGAGCAAAGGGTCTACTCATGGATACCAATGAGAACGTCGGACCGACGTTCTACACGGTCGGGGAAGTGGCGCGCATGTTGCGCGTCAACCCGGTGACGCTGTACCGCGCCATCCGGGACGACGCTTTCCCCGCCGTCCGCATCCGCACTCGCTACGTCGTGCCCGCCGCTGCCCTCAACGATCTGATCGCAGAGGTCACCGCGTCGGGAGGCTGCATCGATCTCGCCGAACTGATCGCCAAGCGCCGGATGGAGCGAGAGGCCAGTCGGCTGACCGGGGGTGCGTCGTGGTGAACCGAGACGACTACGAGGAGATTGCCGACCGGCTCGACCGGTACGCCACCGTTCCGACCGAGGTCCTGGCCGAGGTCGTGACCCGGGACGGTCTGTGCTTCTGGGCGTTCGACCGCTCGGAGATGCCGGAACTGACCGGAGAGGACACGCCGGACCGGGAGTTGGCGGCCGCCATGTGCGCCGGGTGTCCCGTGATCGACGAGTGCCTTGAACTCGAACTGAGGTCGGCCGGTGCCGACACGGTCGGAGTCTGGGGCGCGCTCGCCGACACGGACCGCCGGGCCGTTCACCGGATCTGGCAGATCCGCCGCGAGGGAGGCGAGCAGCGATGACGATCAACCTTACGCCTGCTCAGATCCTCGCCGGGGTCGGCGTCCTGTTCGCCTTGTTCGTGGTCTGGCGGTTCGGCGCGCGCAAGGCGCGCCGCGCCGCCGAGACGGCCCGCGCGTCGGCGCGGGTGGTGTCGCTTGCAGGACGCGTCCTGTTCACGGGCGCCGCGTTCGCCGGGGTCCAGTGGCTGGTGATCACGCACCCGGGCAATCCAACACTGCTGCTCGTGGTGCTCGGCGTGCCCGACCTCATCGCGGCTCACGTACTCACCCGAGCCTTGACGGTCACGTCGCTCGATGCGACCAGGAACAAGGGTGGTGGCCGGCGATGAACGAGCTGCTGAACCGAGTCGACGGGTTGGAAGGGGTGGCCGCCTCCGGGCGGCCACCCGCCCCGACCAGGGCACAGCGACTCGCCCGTGACGCGGCCGACGCGGCGGAGGTTCGCCGGTGGCAGGATCACCCCGACGTGATCGCCCTGCGGGTCGAGCGCGTTCGATCCCAGGTGGACCGGCTGTGCTGGGCTGGGATCGTGCTCGGGTTGGCATTCACGATGGCCAACGTGCAGTGGTTCGCCGCTGCGGGTTCGGTCCCGTGGTCGCTGCCGTGGCTCGCCGCGTGGTTGCTCGACCCCACAGTGTCGCTGGTCCTGCTGGCGATCCTGCGGGCCGAGCAGGTGACCGCGCGGTACCAGGTCCACACGGGCCGGTGGGTTCGCGCGGCGAAGTGGCTCGCACTCGGCGCCACCTACGTCATGAACACGTGGGCGTCGTTCGCGGCCGGTTCGCTGGCCGGGGTGGTTCTGCACTCGGTGCCGCCCCTGATCGTGTTCGCCGCCGCCGAGGCGATCACGGATCTCCGGGACAAGCTCACCGAGGCCGTGCGCGTGGCGTTCACGAACGCCACCGAGCGGGCCGAGCCGCACGAAGACGTTCACGAGTCGAAACCGAGCAAGCCGCGAGCAGCCCGCCGTGCTACGTCAGTGCGGCGCAAGTTGTTCGCCGACTACCTCGACGAGGCGAAGCGAGCGTGGACGCCTGACGTCGTGGTCACGCCCGCATGGATTCGCCAGGTCACCGGCTGCTCGCGGGGGCTGTCGCCCCGCTTGGCCGCCGCGCTCGCGGACGAATTCGGCAACACGCCGGACACGGCTCCGCACGGAGAGGAGGACCAGTCATGAACGCCGCCGACAACAACCCTGTGAACGCGGGCACGCTGCCGGCGCGCGTTGGTTCAGGAGACGTCGAGCATGTTGGACCAGTCCTGGACGGCGAGCTGATCGACGACACGTTGCCGCAGCCGCGTCGCCAGGCCACGCGCCGCCGGTTCGCGCGATGGTGGCAGCACTCGCCCCGGGTGCCGTCATGGCTCAAGAGCAAGCCGCAGGCGGTCCAGGCCGCCAAGGACGCCGTGGCATGGTTGCTGAAGTCGCCGTTCCGATTCCTCGGCGCCGTGGTTCGCGGATTCGTGGTCGGTGCGCGGTGGTGGCGTCGGTGGGTCAGAGTCCTCGACTACCGGACGGCCGCCGAGGAGTCTGACAAGCTCGCCGACAAGTTCACCGAGATCCGTGAACTCACCCTCTTCCGCTGGAAGGTCACGGGCGCGGTACTCGCCGCCCTCGCCGTGGCAGTCGCAGTGGTGGATCTCGTGTACGGTGGCGATCCACTTTGGTTCGCCGGGGCCGCCGCCTCGGTGGCACTGGCGATCCTGGGCCGCCGCAAGGACGGCAGCCCGGGGCGTTCGCCGGCGCTCGCCGGGCCGCGCACCCTGCGGTGGACGATGGACCCGCAGATCCTCGTGGACGCGTTCCGGGACGCGAAGCTGATCGGCAAGGACGAATCCCTGCGGCTGGTCGAGCGAGCGACCAGGGTTGGCGAAGGGTGGGCGATCACCGTCGATCTCCCAGCTACTCGCAAGGCTGCCGACGTCGTCAAGAACCGGGACGCGCTCGCCTCAGCGCTGGCGGTCGATGAGGTGCAGCTCATCGTGGAGCGCGTGCGTGGCAGCGGCGGCCATGCCGGGCGAGTGTCGATGTGGGTGGCCGACGAGGACCCGTACAGCGCGCCGCCGTTACCGACACCACTGCTCGGCGTGACGCGGTGGGATGCTTGGCGTCCGGTCCCGTTCGGACGGGACGCGCGGGACCGGCGGATTGACCTGCCGCTGGTATGGACGTCGCTTCTCGTCGGTGCGATTCCGCGGCAGGGCAAGACGTTCGCGGCACGGCTCGCGGCGGCCGGGCTCATCCTGGACGCGTGGGTGCGGCTGTACGTCGCGGACTTCAAGGCGGGTAAGGATTGGGACGCGGCCGGCCAGGTGGCGCACCGGTTCATGTCCGGCGACGAGTCCGAACACGTCCTGGCCCTGGTCGACTGGCTCGTCGAGCTGGTGGCCGAGGTGCAGGGCCGGTTCCGGCGGATGCGGGAGCTGGACGACCTGACGTGCCCGGAGTCGAAGGTCACGCCGGAGATGTCGCGGGACACCACGCTGAACATGCCGATTACGGCGATCTTCATCGATGAGGTGCAGGTGCCTTTGGAGGACCGGACGCCTGTTGTGGTGCAAGGAAAGAAGGTGACGGCGGGCGAGTACGTCGGCGAGCTGCTGACCTGGCTTGCGAAGAAGGGACCGGCGGCCGGGATCGTGCTGGTCCTCGCCACGCAGCGGCCGGACTCCAAGACCATCCCGTCCGGACTGCGGGCTGTGCTCGGGTCGCGGTTCGCCCTCCGGGTGATGGACTGGCGCGACTCCAACATCGTGTTGGGCGAGCAGATGAACACACGAGGGTTCGACTCCTCACGGCTGCTGCCTTCACACAAGGGCGTGGGCATCCTGCGCCCGGACGGCGACACGGCGGCCGGGGCCGACGTGCTTGCCATGACGGTCCGGACCTACTACATGCCGAACGAAGACTGGCAGACCATCTGTCAGCAAGGCCGGGCAATCCGGGAGGCAGCCGGGACGCTCACCGGGCACGCAGCCGGGCAGGACACTATGCCTGCGGTCGATCACGCGGCCGTCGCGCGCACCATCGGCGCGGGCAGCGGCAGTACGCCGACGACGCCGGAACCGGCCGAGCCGGTTGAGTTGCCCGAACCGCTCGCGTCCGTCGTCGACTACCTCGGCGACGACCTCGACAAGGGCGGCCGGGAGTTCGTCCCCACGGCCGAACTGGTCGACGCGCTCAACGTCGAGCCAACCGCGTTCGGGCGGCAGATGGGCGACTACGGGTGTCGCTCGGAGCGCTACCGCGTGCCGGGCGAGAACGGGAGGACACGGCAGATCCGCGGCTACTTCACGGCCGACATCCGGACTGCCGTCGAAGCGGTCGCCAAGAGCCCAATTGAGGCAGATCGGCTCGACGAAGACGACCCGTAACTCGTCACAACCCGTCTCACGTACCCGTCACGCCGTCACGGGCGGCGTGACGGGTACAAACCCTCGTTTACCAGGGGATACGTCGCCTGCGACGGGTGAGACGGGTTCGACAAACCCCGTCTCACCCGTCCCAAATCGGCCGGCTGAGGCAAGATCCGAGACGCGTCCGGCAGGGCATCACACATCTTCGTTGCCCACCGCGATCAGCTCCGCCACCTTGAACACCACCGCTTGCAGGGCTTCGAGATGCCTGACCAGCCGATCGCAACCGTCGAGGGTGAGCCGGATCTCCGTGCACCGTCCGTGAGCACACTGCGTCTGGACGTAGCCCGCCATGTGGAGCTTCGTGAGTTGTTGCGACAGTTCGACGTCGGTCAGTCCAAGCGCGTCACGGACGGACCCGAACCCGCACCAACGCATGTCGACGAGCACGGCCACGATGAACAGCCGGGCGGGCGCGTACAGCTGAGGATCAAGGCCCTGGCTGTACCTTGCGACAGTGCCGGAGCACTGGTCATCCCACATCGCGACGATAACTCCTCTTTCTTTCTGCGAACGGATCGTGCGTCTCAGGAGGTAGCCGCCGGAGACCCCTGACTACGCACGCCGGTCAGTCAGCGGCCCTCCGGATTCGTAAGGGCGTCGATCACCGCGGTCGGATCAAGCACGACGGCGGCTCGGTGCAGATCGGCCGCCAGCCATGCACAGTGCACGGCATAGGTGTGCACCTCAATCGCGACCGCGGACGCGCTGGTAGGAGTGACAGTCAACAGATCCACGGTGTCCGCCAGGTCGCGTAGCTGCTGGGCCGTCCGGGTGGCGATCGTCGCCGGGTCAGGCGGCGGTGCGGAGGTAAGCAGACGGGAGCGGACCAGCAGCCGCGCGGCGGCCTTCACCAGCTCGTCTGCTGCATCGCGGTAGACGTCGCCGTCATCTGCGGACATCACGTTTCACCACCTCGAACAGGTTGCCAAGTCTCAAGTGCGGAGCGCTTTGATCCGGCGCTAGCGCCACCGGTCCGGGAGCGGACGCGGGGTGCCGAAGCGAGGCCAGTAGGCATTCACGACGCGGTGCGCTGCCGCCCAGTCTTCGTCGGTCAACGGCTCGCCGATCTCACGTTGCTGCGACAGCTGCTCAAAGTCCCGGTCAAGCGTCGCGTCGGGAGTGGTCTCCTCCGCCACGTTGTCACTCATCGGTGGTCGCCGCCGTCCTGTCCTCCGGCTCTGGCGAGCCACCGGGCAGCTCCGGCGCCGGGGTCGGCGTCCGGCGCAAACACGACTCGCAGGGCATCCCCTGCGGACGGTCGAGCAGTTCAAGCTCCCCCGGGCCGAACGACGCGGCGCAGAATGCCGTCAGCCTCTCCGGCACCGTGTTCCCGGCCGGGACTTCGAACACGTGCACCACCCGGCGCGACTCGCCGACCGTGCCCGGCAGCGGACGCCCGAACAGCAACCGGACCGTCACCGCTCACCCCTCACCCCATGGCGCCCGGCGGGAACGGGCGCCATCGGGGCGCTACCCGCTCCCGCCGGAACTGGAGTCCGGCCGTTCTCCGTCCGTATCGATCGTGACCGCTGGTGCGGGATCGGCGCGGGAGCAGCCAGCAACTGGGGCTTTTCAACGAGACGGCGCCAAAACGTTGACCTGCGGTGGTTGGTCCGCCGGACGGGCTCCTGCACCTGCGACTTTGACAGCGCGCGCAAGAACGCGTGGCATTCGGCGCAGGGCGTGCCGGGCGGCACGAGTAGTGACGCGACATCTACGACGTGACCGCACACCGCTCCATAGAGGCCATGCCGTGCCTGCATTCCGGCTAGGAACTGCTCGTCCGTGACCGCGTGATCGCGGCCGTCGGACATGGCGCGATACCAACCGAGGTACAACCCGGCGACCTTCCCCGGCCGTTCGTAGCTCACCCGTGCACCTTCCCTGAACAAGGTCGAAATTGACCTTCATGACAGAATGAAATAAGTCTCAGGTCGGCACGGCTGGAGAACCAGGACTCGGGCACGACTTGAAAGCGCCATACGCACGACTCAAGGCGGACAGGGAGTAGGACGATGCGAGAAGCGGACAGGGACGAGTCGGCACCCCGCACGCTGCTCGAACAGCTGATCTGGGAGCGTCGTCAGACCTTCGAGGAGTTCGCCGAGTTCGCCGAGGAGTTCGCGAGGGAGCACGACGAGCCGGGTACGCTGAGTGTCCGTCACCTTCAGCGTCTCGTGGCCGGCTCCCACCCAGACGGAAAGCCGCTCGGCCCGGTCCGACCTGCGACCGCGCGGCTCCTCGAACGGATCTTCGGATTCAGCATCGACGAGCTTCTCGCTCCACTCGATCGACCGACCGGAATGACGTTTCAGCCGCTGCGCGTCGCCGTGGCCGTGGTTCTTCGAGGCCCCGATGTCCTGATCGTCTGCCGTCGCGCGGACGACGCGAACGGCATCTCCTGGCAGTTTCCGGCCGGAGTGGTCAAGCCCGGCGCAAGTCCGGCTGTCATCGCGGTGCGCGAGACGCTCGCCGAAACCGACGTCCACTGCGTTGTGACGCGCAAGCTCGGCACTCGGCTGCACCCGACGACCGGCGTCCTGTGCGAGTACGTTCTGTGCGACTACGTGGCCGGCGAGGCCCGCAACGTCGACGTCGTCGAGAACGTCGCGGCAATCTGGGTCGACCGGGCCGACCTGACCCGGTTCGTTCCTGCCGCACAGATCTACGGACCAGTTCTGCGCGCACTCGACGCGGTCGACACACCTTAGCGACCGAGTCACCGATCAACACCCGCTTGCCGAGGTCGCGTCCAACCACGCTCATCAATCCGCCGACGATATGATCCGAGGGCACGACAACCGCAATTTTCGATTCCCGAAATGACGAATTCCGCGACCAACGGTTAGCGTTCTACCAACTGTGCTTGATAGCAGTTGCCGAGTCACTCATATGGCGGATGACCTGTAAGTTTGCCGACTGCTAGCGTCGGGCCTGGCCCGCCATAAGGCCTTCACGTAGCCGAACTTGACTGGCGAATTTCGTTAAGTGGCGAATTGGCCAAACTTCGAAATTCGCCTTCACGCCGAGTCAAGGCTGGGCTATGGCCATCTCAAAGAGGGGAACTACATGCTTTCCACCTGTCGAAGACTTGCTGTTCTCGTCCTCGCGGCTGGCATGGGACTCGCTACTGTCGCTGGCGTGGCCGATGCTGCCGTCGGCCGAAACAGCGGCGCACGCGCGGACGTTCACCTGTATTCCAGCCCTGCAGCGCCGCATGCGGCCGCGTGCGGAAGTCCCATCGCGCAGCGGACGGGCAGTTGGTTCTGCCTGGACGCCGGGGCCACCCTGCGTGCGTTGGATGGGCGATTCGATCCGCCTCCGGTGCGCGACAAGTACTGCTCACAGGGCTGCTGGGCGGTGACGAGCGACTTCGCCGGCTACTACGAGGTGTCAGGCGCGTTCGGATACGGCGATCAGCAGCTCGGAACCGTCACCATGGCGTCGGAGTACACCGTGTCGGGCAGCAATGTGACCTCGAAACCGGTGTCGTTCTACGCGAGCACGGCCACGACCGGCGTGGTGTTCGAAGGGGACCTGATCGACGCGTGCGGCGGCCAGACCGGCAGCCCGGTCGACGGCAAGTACTCGTTCCTCGACGTCGGAGACGTCCCCGCCTACACCTCGCGGTTCTGGGACCCCAACGGCTACAACAGCTACTGGGGCGGCGGCGCCTGCAAGTCGCAGGTGACGCAGTGGTCCTGGAACGTGCCGGACGGCCCTTCCGGGCATTGGTACGTCTACGCGAAGAGCCCGGTCCTTTACAGCCTCAACGGCGACCCGCTCTACCGATTCCACACCGCCCACCCCGTCGATCTTCCGACCGACCCCGGCAGCGGCGGTTTCCACCAGTCCTGAGCCTCGGCGGCCCTCCGTGGCCGGGCGTACCCTGACTGCTATGTCCGATCAGCAGGAGCCGTTCCGGCCGCGTCGTGACTACCTCCCGCCATCCCAGCGGCCTTTGCCGCCAGGATGGCGGGAGCAACGTCAGGCCGAGGATGCTGCCGCGCGCCCGGCGGCAGGCGAGGGCTGCGTCAAGATCTTCACTCCGGGCACGGCGCGGAAGTGGCTGTCCGTGCGCGCGAAGGACGCGAACGCGCCGCACGCTGACAACCACGAGACCGAGACGTTCCGTGAGGCCGTGACCTGGGCGTTCGAGCAAGCGCCTGAGGTGTATCTGTCGGAACCTGCTACCGGCGAACTCACCAAGCTTTCGCCCACCACCCTTGCACCCTGACCAACTTTCGGTGCCGCCTTGACGTCTCGCACGCGCTTACCTCCTGCGGCGATCGTCCAGGCCGACGACCTTCGCCGGTTCGGCAGCGGCTGCCGGATCAACTACCACAGCCCGCTTGCCCCGGCTCACGCTCACCAGCCCAGCGACCCTGAGTTGCGCTATGGCGCGCTGAGCCGTCCCGAACGACACCGCGTACCGCTTCGCCAGGTCGGCGACCGTAGGGAGCTGCTGACCTGGCGCAAGCACGCCGGACACGATCGCTCCCTGAAGATCCTTCGCGATTCCCTTGTAAGGGCTCTCGTCCTCGGGAGCAGCAACCGGCGTGACCGGCGCGAGCTTGCCCTCCGCGCTGAGCGCGACGGGCAGATCAGGCAGCCGTCCGGCGAGGGTGCCGGATGCGCGGTCGTCCGCCTCGGCCACCCACGCGCTGTAGACCCGCAGCGTGGTCGTGCCGCCGCCACCGTGGCCGAGACGACCGGCGACGGTTCGAATGTCGGTTCCAGCGGCAATCAGCTCGGTTGCCGAGTAGTGGCGGAGCTGGTGAATGTTCATATCCCAGCCGAGACGCGCGCACATCCGGGCGTACCGCTGGCTCACCGAGTCAGGCTTGAGCCAAGTACTGCCGTCCGGCTTGAGCGAGAAGATCCGCGCCGCAGCCGGCATGGCCTTCAGCCCGGCGCGCTCCGCGCAGTGCTCGCGATACGAACGCAGCAGGGCCACCGTGCGCTCATCGAGCGAGATGCGGCGCTGCTGGTGCGTCTTGGTCTCCTTCTCCCACGTCTTCGCGCCCGACTGGGCGATGCTGCTCCGAATGGTCAGAACACGTGACGAGAAGTCGAGCCGATCCCACGCGAGCGCGCACAGCTCGCCCCGACGCGCGCCTGTGATGAACGCGAGCCAAACGAGCATTCCCCAGTCGAGATCTCGCCATGCCTCGGTAGCGATCCGCGCGGCCTGCTCCACACTCGGCGGTTGCGGATTCGACTGAGCGCCCGGAAGTGACTCGGTCAGCTCGAACGGGTTGACGCCGACCCAACCCCAACGTTTCGCGCGCTTGCCCGCACCGGACAGTACGGCCTGAATCTTGCGGAGAGAGCCGACGCCGAGTCCCTTGCACTCGTGCGGTCGACATTTCTTCGTGCACTGATGTTCACCCTGTTTGCGGTGCTCGACGAACTTGCGCCCGCCACAATGCGCCCGACATGTGCGCAGTACCGCGTAAAACGAGTCGAGGATGTTCCCGTCGATCTTGCTCAGTGGCTGGTCGCCGAGTAGCGGACGAATGTGGTTCCGGGTGACCGACTCGTATCCCTCCATCGTCTTCGGCTCGACCTTGAGCAACTCGAAGTGCTTGTCCAAGAGTTGATTGAGCGTCGCGCGCGTCTTCGGAGCCCGACGCTCGTCGAGCTGGTTGAGGAGCTTCGTCCGGACCTTCTCGGCCTGGTCCCAGTCCGAGCGCCCATCCGGCAGGGCGGAAACTACCTCGGTCAGGTGATGTTCCTTCTTGGTTACCGGATCGATACCTGCCTTGATCCTCACCCGCAGTGACCCGCTGGGCAAGGTCTCGATCATGCCGCGAGGGCGCCTCTTGGGCTTGGATGAGGTGGCCATGGACCATATCGTACGCGTCTTCGGTCCACAAATGGGTCCATGCGGAGGCCCCGAACCTGTCCGGGGCCTCCGCTGACCTGCGAGCCGCCTAGGGGAATCGAACCCCTGACCTATTCATTACGAGTGAATCGCTCTGGCCGACTGAGCTAAGGCGGCGTGTCTCCGGCTGTTCGCCGGCGACGACAGCAAGTGTAGCGGAGGCTTGGCGCGTCACTTTCCCGGGGGACCGTCGTTAAGGCCCTATGACGCCGGTCTCGGGTGCCGGCCGATCCACTTGGAGGCTCTGGCACATGCGGCGAAGACTGCCACGTTCGGCGGCCCTGCCCGCGGCTGCGGCGTTGCTCCTGCTCAGCGCGGCACCGGCGACGGCCGACTCGACCTATCCGACTACGCCGATTCCGCAGCCGGCGCATCCGGGGCAGGCGCCCATCTCCGCGCCGATCGGGCCGCAGCCGCTGGGGAAGGCCGTCGGGGATGCCGGGACCGCTCTGGGGATCATCCGGCTGCTGCCCAACGCCGTGCCGACGAACACGATCCTCCCCGGGTTCGGGCAGACGCTGCCGAAGCAGTCCGCGCTCGAGGCCGGGATGGGCCTGTCGAGCGCGTCGGCGAACTCGGATGCCTACCTGAGCTACGAGAAGGCGATCGCGCAGGCGTCGCCGTTCGGGTTGTCGGTGGGCGGGAACGCGCCGCAGACGCCCGGCAGTGTCGTGCAGACGGCGTTGCCGGACAACCCGCAGCCGATCAGCGGGGGGCTCAACGCGCCGCCGAATCCGCTGCTCAACGTGGGCCTGCTGAACGGGAGCGCGCACGCGCGGTGGAGTGACACGCTCGGTCCGTGCGTCGACACGATCGCCGACGCGAGCACGTCGGTGGCCAGCCTGTCGCTGCTGAACGTCGTGCCGTCGATGCCGAACCTCGGGCTGGACGCGCTGAAGCCGAAGCTCGACCCGAACACGCTGGCCAGCGGGTTCGACCTGACCAAGGGCCTGCAGAGCCTCGGCGGCCTGCTGCAGGGCGGCGGCCAGACCGCCGCGGACGGCACCGGCTCGCTGCTGAGCCTGCCGAACACGCTGTCGTCGCGCTCGCAGGTGAAGCTGGTCGACATTCCGGGGTCGAAGAACAAGGCCGTGCAGTCGACGTCGACGCTGCAGGCCGCGGACATCGAGATCCTCAAGGGCACGCCGCTGGCGTTGAGCATCAAGGTCGTCAGCCAGCCGACGCTCAAGGTGACCTCGACCGGCGACGCGAAGACGTCCAAGGTCGAGTACACCGCTCCGGTGCTGAGCATCGAGGCGGGCGGCAAGGTGCTGTACACGCTCGACGCGGCGCACCCGACCAAGGACGTCCCCATCGGGCTGCCGCTGAAGCCGCTGAGCGACCAGTTCGGCAACCTCAAGGACCTGCCGGTGGTCGGCGGCCTGCTGGCCACGGCCGCGGGGCCGCTGCAGCAGGTCGGCGACACGACGGGCAAGGTCCTCGACCTCGGGGTGCTGCGGCTGAGCATTGCCGGGCTGGACCAGAAGTCGGCGAACATGACCACGCCGTTCGAGGGCTTCCAGCTGGGCGCGTCGGCGCGGATGTTCGACCTGCAGCTGCTGCCGACGACCAAGCTCAAGAGCCTGCTGCCGGACGACCAGGCGAAGAACCTGCCGTCGTCGCTGGCCCAGCTTTCGCTCGGCGAGCAGGTCGCCCGCGCGTACGCGCCGACCGGCGGCGTGATCTGCGGGACCGCGACGACCCCGCCGCCCGCGGGCGGCGAGGCGCCGAAGGGGCCGGTGAAGAACCTGGCTTACACCGGTGGCGCGTACGACACGGTGCCGCTGTTCTGGACGGGCACCGCGATGCTGCTGCTCGGCGTGGTCATGGTGGCCGCGATGCCGGGCGGACGGCGGCGTCCGCTGGCCGTGGCCGTCGAGGAGAAGCCCTTCAAGCCCTCGCCGCGTCCGCGCGAGTGATTCGAGGGGTGTGAAGGAACCCGCCAGGTGCGCCTGGCGGGTTCCTTTGCGTTGAGCGGCTCAGCCTTGGCGGAGCGTCGTGACCATCGCCTCGACGGCGATGCGCGGCTTCACGTTCAGCTCGATCGCCTCGCGGCATTCCAGCACCGCTTCGAGGCGCCGCAGCGTCGACTCCGGCGTCCACGACGACGCCGCTTCACGGATCTGGTCGATGTGGTCCGGGTGGTTGAGGGTCGCGCCGGAGCGGGTCCCCATCACCAGGACGTCGCGGTAGAAGCCGACCAGGTCGACCAGCGCCAGGTCGAGCGTGTCGCGCTGGGTACGGGTCGCGCGGGACTTCTGCTTCTTCTCCAGCTGCTTGACCGCGGCTTCGGCCGCTCGCTTGGCTCCGGCGACGCCCTTGCCGACGCCGTCGCCGCCCATCGCGGTCCGCAGCTCGTTGCGTTCGTCCTCGTCGCGGGACTTGCTCGCCTCGCCCGCGTCGGCCTCGGCCGCGCTGATCAGCTGGTCGGCGCAGGTGAAGACGTCGCCCATGCGGCGCAGGCCGAGCGGGATGCGCAGCACGGTGGCGCGGCGCTGCCGCGCGGCCTCGTCGGTGGCCAGCCGGCGCGCGCGGCCGACGTGGCCGCCGCACACGGAAGCGGCCCACTGCGCGCGTTCGGCGTCGACGCCGTCGCGGCGCATCAGCACGTCCGCGATCGCCTCCGGTGGCGGCGTCCGGAGCGTCACCAGGCGGCAGCGCGAGCGAATCGTCACCGAGACGTCTTCGGGGTGGTCCGACGGCGCGCAGAGCAGGAACACCGTGCGGTCCGGCGGCTCCTCGACGGCCTTCAGCAGGGCGTTCGAGGCGCCTTCGGTGAGCCTGTCCGCGTCTTCGATGATGACGACCTGCCAGTTGCCGGTCGTCGGGCGCCGCGCGGCGGCCTGCACCAGCGCGCGCATCTCGGCGACGGAGATCGACAGGCCTTCCGGGACCACGAGCCGGACGTCGGCGTGCGTGCCCGCCATCGTCGTGTGGCAGCCGGGACAGGCGTCGCAGCCGGTGCCGGTGCTGCACTGCAGGGCCGCGGCGAACGTCCGCGCGGCCACCGAGCGGCCGGAGCCGGGCGGGCCGGTGAGCAGCCAGGCGTGCGTCATCGCGCCGGGCGGCGCGGGCTCGCCGGCGACGATCTTCGCGGCGGCCGCAGCGGCCGCGCTCAGCGTCTCGACTGCGGGCTCTTGACCGACCAGCTGGTTCCAGACGCCGATGCGTTCGGTCGTCGTCACTTCGCCTCCACGCGAGGCTCTTCCGGGGTCTCGACGGGCAGGGTTTCCAGCGGGAGCGTCACGGGCTTCTCCGTCGTCGGGGCCAGCGCGGCCAGCCGTCCGACGAACACGGCGCGCAGCGCGGTGCGGATGCGCTCGGCGACCTCGGCGTCCGTGCCGTCGGCGTCGATCACGACGTACCGGTCCGGGTCCGCCGCGGCCATCTCGGTGAGCAGGTGCTGGACGCGCCACTGGTCGTTCATCGCGGTCGACTTGTCGCGCGGTGCCCCGTTCGGAGCGGCGTCCAGCAGGATCGTCAGGTCCGGGCGCAGGCGGCCGGTCGCCCAGTCGGCGAGGCCCTCGAGCTCGTCGCTGTCGAGCCCCGCGACGGCGGACAGGTGCGCCAGCGGCGAGTCGACGAACCGCTCCATCACGACCACCGAACCGGCGTCCAGCGCCGGCTGGACGTGCCGCTCGACGATGTCCGCCCGCACCGCGGCGGCGGCCAGCGCCTGGGCCCGCGCCCCGGTGAGCGAGGCGCCGGAGACGAGCGCGGCGAGCCTGTGGTCGTCGAGCGCGGGATCCGCGGCGACGACGACCGGCCGGGTGCCGCCGCGCATCCAGTCGGCGAGGTTGACGGCCTGGATGGCGGTGTTGATCGCGGTGGTGCCCTCGACGGCGATGAGGTAGCCGTTGACGCGCCGCGGCGTGCGGCGCAGCGCGTTGCGCAGGTCGGCGAGAATCGGCTCGGTGCGCTTGTCGTCCATCTGCCGGTACGCGAATAGGCCCGCGACCAGCGCGATCGCGGCGCCGCCGAGCATCACCGGGCGCGTGCCGTCGATGGTGAGCGGGTTGCCCCAGACGGTGATCGTGTGCCGGTGCACCGCGCCGACGATCAGCGGCACGGTGACCGTGGTGCCGAACAGCACCAGCTTCATCATCAGCTGGTAGATCGCGTTGATCCGGCCGCGGATGGCGTCCTCGACCCGCGAGCCGATGATCGTCACGCCGGTGAGGAACGCGGTGCCGGCGCAGATGCCGACCAGCACCACGGCGATCAGCGAGATGGTCAGGTGCGGGGACAGCGCCACGAACCCGAGCGAGATCGCGGCGGCGACGATCGAGAGGCCGAACAGCCGGTCGTGCGGGAGCCGGCGGGCGAGCTTGGGCGCGAAGACCATGCCGGTGGCGAGGCCGAGGAAGACGGCGAGGACGAGCAGGCTGAACGCGGAGTCGCCGGCCAGCAGGCTCGAGGAGTACGGCTTGGCCGAGCCGATCACGGCGCCACCGGCGACGAACGCACCGAACGCGCCCACCAGTAGCCCGCGCACGAGCGGCGTGCTGCGGATGAACCGGAAGCCGTCGGCGATCATCGCGCCGACGCCGAGCTTCTCTTCGTCGGCCTGCTTGACCTTCTGCTCCGGCGTCGCGTGGACGTTGCGCAGGGAGAGTTCGGGGATCCGCGTGGCGATGAGGATGGCGCTGGCCAGGTAGAGCAGGCCGGTGATGATGACGACCAGCTTCGCGATGTTGAGGCTCGGATCGCCGGGGAACAGGTGGAACGTCGTGTTGACGCCGGTGATGACGGCGTTCGCGCCGGCCGCGGTGATGACGGCGAGGCCGTAGGTCATCACCATGCCGAGCTGGTTGGCCGTCTCGACCTGGTCCGGGCGGCGGAGCAGGTTCGGGACCGCCGCCTCTTTCGAGGGGATCCACATGCTCGACGCGCAGCCGACGAGGAAGTTGCCGGCCAGCAGCCACCAGGGCGCGCTGACGATCGCGATGGACAGCAGGAACCCGCACCGCAGCAGGTCGGCGACGACCATGACCTTGCGGCGGTCGAACCGGTCCGCGAGCAGCCCGCCGACCGGGGCGAACAGCAGCCCCGGGGCCAGGCCGGTCAGGACGACGCCGACGAAGGCGAAGTTCTGCGCGAAGTAGTTGTCGGTCAGCTTCGTGGCCAGGCCGGTGAGGGCCAGGATGTTCAGCCAGTCGGCCACGCTGCACAGGTACGTGACGCCCCAGAGGCGCCGGAAAGGTTTGATCGCCAGTACCCGCCGGACCCGGTTGATCGTGGACGCCTCGGCGCCCGACGACGCACCCGGGCCGGCCCCGGGTACCGATCGCACGCCCTCGCTGATACGCCCACCCCACTAGTCACCGCGGTGCCGGGAGGGACCCGACCGTGAAGCCAGGGTAGCCCGATCGGCGTCTGGTGCGGGGGACGGCCCCGTGGTGCGGGGCAGGCGACGGCGCTAGTCGAAGAGCCCCGTCACGCTGCTGACCAGGCTCGACACCATCTCGACGGCGACGAACCCGAACACGATCAGCAGGACGACGGCCAGCATGACCCCCGCCGCACTCGACGACGGCCGGTTGAACGCCGGCATCGACATCGGCGGCATCTTCGGCAGCCTGCGCCGCTTGACGGGCACGAGCTCGACGTCCTCGCCGGCGTCTTCGGCCAGCGGATCCTGCCGGACGGGCCGCATGATCTGCGGTGGCCGGGTGGGCCAGGTGCGCCGCCGGTTCCGCTGCCGCGGGAGCAGGCCGAGCGGCTGGCCCTGGTTCAGGGTGCCGGCCGGCGGGACGGCCTCGGGGGCCTTCGCTTTCTCCTCGCGGAGCGTTTCCTCGACCATCCGGCGCACGGCTTCTTCGTCGGGCTTGACCGGCCCGGCCACGGGGATGGCGATGGGCTCCTGGCCATTCGGAACCGCGGTGCGTGGCTCGGGCGACGCGGTGACCAGCCCGGAGACCGGATCCGCGAACATCTCGCCGGGTGCTTCGGACAGAGTGCCGTCGCGCTGAGTGAGCTCGGGGGCATTGAAGAAGGGAGCCTCACCGTTCGCGCTCATGGTGACCACCTCACTACTGAATGTCCTCGCCTTTCCAGGGTAGCGGCGCTGGCGGATAACGCATCCGCCCAATGGCTCTGTCTCCAGTGGATGGTCCGTCACGGAGCGCAAGCCCGCACCCGAACCTCCTGCAGTGTCCAGTCAGACGGTCACTGGGTCGACCGCCGTTGGTGACAGATGGTAGTGAGTCCGGTCACATCAAGGTCGGGAGTGGGGTGGCCAGGGGCTGGCCTTGGGGTGGCCAGTTTGGGGTGGGCTCGGGCACGGATGGGGTGGGTTGGGGTTGGGGGCGGGCGCGGTTCTGGCGGCGCGGTTCTGGCGGCACGGTTCGCGTTGCGCGGCCGCGGGTCGCTGTGCTCGATGGGACCCGGGCATCCGGCGGCTCGGGCAGGGCAAGGCAACCCGCCGGTGCGATCCGAGGCTGCCGGGCGGGAACGCCCGCCGCGGGCGCCGGGCTCCCGCTCCGGGCTCCGGGCTCCGGGCTCCGGGCTCCGGGCTCAGGGCTCCGGGCTCCGGGCTCCGGGCTCCGGGCTCCGGGCTCCGGGCTCCGGGCTCCGG
Organism: Amycolatopsis plumensis; assembly: GCF_042652605.1. Taxonomy (NCBI): domain Bacteria; kingdom Bacillati; phylum Actinomycetota; class Actinomycetes; order Pseudonocardiales; family Pseudonocardiaceae; genus Amycolatopsis; species Amycolatopsis plumensis. The sequence continues at coordinate 2,393,781 of NZ_JBHSJY010000001.1, forward strand.
GCTCCGGGCTCAGGGCTCCGGGCTCCGGGCTCCGGGCTCCGGGCTCCGGGCTCCGGGCTCCGGGCTCCGGGCTCCGGGCTCCGGGCTCCGGGCTCCGGGCTCCGGGCTCCGGGCTCCGGGCTCCGGGCTCCGGGCTCCGGGCTCCGGGCCGATCGTCCTCGTTCTCCTCCCCTGCCCCCGCCCCCCGCCTCCCCTTCTGGCCTATCGCCAGCGCTTTTGGATCAAGGCATCTCCTGTCCGAGGTCGATCATCTTGCGGCACCAGTCGTGGAGCATGCCGCGGCTGAAGGGGCTCAGGACCAGCTGGCGGCGGCCCTCGCCGCGGTCGAGTGCCGCCAAGGCGAAGCGGCCCAGGTCCGTGTCGACCAGGACGAAGCCGTGGTCCGGGAACTCTGCGCACAGGCCTCCGAAGGCCAGCATGTCGAGGACCGCCGTGCCGGACCTGGGGCGGGCCAGGAGCTCGCGCATTGCTCCGACGTCGTCGTCCTGGCCGTCGTGGACCAGGCCGTCGTCGTCGACCGAGACCCAGATCGCCCTTGCCGAGGCGCCGAAGGGGACCTCCGGCAGCTCGGCCACCAGCATCTCCGGCAGCTCCTCGAAGTCGGCCAGGTGGATCGCCGTGCGGCCGGGGAGGGAGCCCATCATGAACGCCCGCTCTCCGTCGGCGTAGCAGCGGATGTCCGCCGTCTCCGGGCCTTCGTCGAACACGCCGCACAGTGCGGCGCGGACCGAACCGCGCAGCATCAGCGAGACCACCTCGAAGCCGATCTCGTTCAGCTCGCCGTTTTCGCCGAACGGGGTGCCGTCGATCCAGGCGGCCCACGCCACGTGCCGCTCGACCTCGGCCACCAGGTCCGCCGGGTCGTCGGACACCGGGCCGTGGACCAGGATGTCGTGGTCGCTGACGTCCGGGTTGTACAGCCTGTCGACCGGCTCGCGGTCCGGCATCGCCGCCAGCACCGGGCCCGCGGCCAGCTCGAGCAGCTCGCGGGCCGCCGTGCGCTCAGCCATGCCGCCGCCTCTCGCCTGAACCGAGGCGGGTCTCGGCACCCGAGCCAGCCGAACCAGCCGGCCGGCTCGAGCCAGCCGGGACTCCCGCGCCCGCCGGACCGCTCGGGCCAGCCGAGCCGCGCGAGCCACCCGAGCTGGCCGGACCGCCTGCGCCAGCCGAGCCACCCGAGCTGGCTGGGGCACCCGCGCCCGCCGGACCGCCCGCGCCACCCGAGCGGCCTCGACCGACCGAGCCAGCCGGACCAGCCGAAACACCCGCTCCCGCCGGACCGCCCGGGCCAGCCGAGCCACCCGGGCGACCTGGACCGACCGAGCCAACCGGATCGGCCGAACCGGCCGGGACGGTGTCGGCTGACGGACGCGGCTCTGGGACGCCGCTGTTCAGCTCGGCGGCCGCGAGGATCGCCTCGCGCACCGTCAGGTCCTTCGAGGCCGCCGCGACCACCCTGTCCACTCCCTCCCCAGCCGTCTTGTGCACCGCAGCTTGCTCAGGCATGGCTCTGCACCGCCTCGACGATCCACTGCTCGGCCGTGCTGCGGGAGGCCGGGCCCCAGGTGACCGTCCAGCTGCCGTTCCGGGCCACGGCGGCGCTGAACTGGTACCGGCCGAGGTCGTTGTCGACCAGCCCGAACGCGCCGTGCGGGTACTCGGCCAGGATCGCGTTGCGCACCGCGAGGTCGACCAGCACCGTGCCCAGGCGCGGCCGGGCCGCGCACTCCCGGATCAGCTCGACCGCCCGCTCGCACCGGCGCGGGATCAGCCCGCGCTCGTCGGTCTCGATGCACAGGTGCTCGCCCGGCCCCGGTGGCCGGTCGGGCAGCCCGTCGAACACCCAGCCCGGCAGCTCGCTGAGGAAGCCCGACCGCAGCCGCGCGCGGTTGCCCAGCTTGTGCAGGACCGTGGTGTAGTCCTCGTCGCCGAAGAACCGGACCTCCCACGGCTTCGCCCGGGCCGGGAAGACCCCGGTGACCACGCCGCGGATGAAGCCGCCGCGCAGGGCGCGGTACAGCCCGACGGCCTCCGCGGTGACCTCGCCACCCGGCGCGAGGCCGATCGCGGCCATCCCGGCGACGAACCGCGTGTACTGCTCCACCTCGTCCGCGAGGCTCGACGCGGGCGAGGGCCGGCGGCCCGGCAGCGGGCCGGTGTCCGCCAGCACCGGCGGGATCTCGAACTCGGGGTCGTAGAACTCCATCACCGAGGGCCGCTCCGGCACCTCGGCCGACAGCGGGGCGATGACCTCGTCGATGACGTCGAAGACGGCGACTGCGTTGCTCACCCTTCGATTGAACACCCTGGCACCGACAATTTCTCGCACAGGTGTTCGAGAGGGTTACCTCGTGCGCCGAGCGGTCAGCCATGGTCCGGCACCCGCCCTTCGACGAACTCCGCGAGCCGCTCCACGGTGCCGGGCAGCCACCAGAGCCGGCGGTGGCCGCCCCGCGGTCTGCTCAGGGCCGCCAGGTGCCGTCCGCGGTCGTCGTCGACGAAGGCCAGCATCTCCCAGCGCGACGGGGAGCCGTCACGGGCGATGTCGAACTGGACGGTTCCGCGCCGGGTCCGCCGCAGGTCGTCCATCAGGTCCAGGACGAGACACTCCTGCTCCGGCTCGAGCACGCCGCGCTCGTCGGCGTCGAGGTACAGCCCCTCGCCCGGCACCGGCGGCAGCGGGGGCAGGCGCGTCAACGCCAGCCGAAGCAGCTCCGCGACGCCGCCAGGCGAGGGCCCGGACAGGCTCAAGCCGTCGCCGGCGACGCCGAACTCGGTCCGGTCGTCGTAGAACGCCGAGGTCCACGGCTCGTCGGACATCGCGACGGCCACGCCGCAGACGCCGCCGGTGCCGATGAAGCCGGTCAACGACTCCATCATGTCCATGGCGGTGGAACTGCCGGCGGCCGCCGCCCGGACCGGCTTCAGGATCTTCGTGGTCAATGCGTGCACAGTGCGTGGTGTTGTGGTCACGCGTCCATGAAACCCGGCGCCACCGACAATTTCCCGAACATGCGTTCGAGGTGTCACCTGAAGGTGTGACGCCGAAGGCCTCCCCACCAGTCGGCGGGGAGGCCTTCGAAACGCGGTCTTACTTGGCCTTCGTGGCCGTCGAGCTGCGCTTGGCCGCGGTCGTCTTCGCGGCGGCGGCCTTCTTGGTCGTGCCTGCCTTGACCGTCTTCGCCGTCGTCGACGCCGGCTTGCGCGCCGGTGCCTTCCGCTTCGGCGCCGGCCCCTTGGCCCGCTTCTCCGCCAGCAGCTCGGCCGCCCGCTCCGCGGTCAGCGACTCGATTTCGTCGCCCTTCCGCAGCGTCGCGTTGTACTCGCCGTCGGTCACGTACGGGCCGAACCGGCCGTCCTTGACCACCATCGGCTTGCCCGACACCGGGTCGTCGCCGAGCTCCTTGAGCGGCGGCTTAGCCGTGGCGGACCGCCCACGCTGCTTCGGCTCCGAGTAGATCTTCAGCGCCTCTTCGAGGGTGATCGAGAAAAGCTGGTCCTCGGTCGAGAGCGACCGCGAGTCCGTGCCCTTCTTCAGGTACGGCCCGTAGCGCCCGTTCTGCGCGGTGATCTCGTCACCGGACTCCGGGTCCTTGCCGACCACCCGCGGCAGCGAGAGCAGCTTCAGCGCGTCGTCCAGCGTGATGGTCTCGATGTCCATCGACTTGAACAGCGAGCCCGTCCGCGGCTTCGGCGCCTTCGCCTTCAGCGCCTTCTTCTGCGCGGCCGTGGCGTCCTCGGGGATCTCGATCTCCGGCAGCACCTCGGTCACGTACGGCCCGAAGCGGCCTTCCTTCGCGACGATCTCGTGCCCGCTCACCGGGTCGGTGCCCAGCGTGCGGCCCTCCTGCGGGGTCGCGAACAGCTTCTCCGCGATCTCCTGCGTGAGCTCGTCCGGCGGCAGGTCCTCCGGCAGGTTCGCGCGCTGGGAATTCCCGTCGACCTCGCGCTCCAGGTACGGCCCGTAGCGGCCGACGCGGACCACGACGGTGTGCCCGTTCTCGTCGCTGAACAGCGGGATCGAGTTGATCTCGCGCGCGTCGATGTCCTCGACGCTGCCCTCGACCAGCTTCTTCAGCCCGCCGAGGCGGCCGATCGAGCCGTCGACACCCATGTCGCCGCCGAAGTAGAACTTCGACAGCCACTGCGCGCGCTGCTCGTCACCGGCCGCGATGCGGTCGAGCTCGTCCTCCATGCCGGCGGTGAAGTCGTAGTCGACCAGCCGCTCGAAGTGCCGTTCCATCAGGCCGATCACGGCGAACGCAACCCACGACGGGACGAGCGCGGAGCCCTTCTTCCAGACGTACCCGCGGTCCTGGATGGTCTTGATGATCGACGCGTACGTCGACGGGCGGCCGATGCCCAGCTCTTCCAGCTTGCTGACCAGGCTCGGCTCCGAGTACCGCGCCGGCGGCGACGTCGTGTGGCCGTCCGGGTTCAGCTCGGAAGCGGTGAGCGCCTGGTCCTTCTCCAGCACCGGCAGGCGGCTCTGCTTGTCGTCGGCCTCGCCACCGGTCTCGGTGTCGACGGCTTCGACGTACGCCTTCAGGAAGCCCGCGAAGGTGATCGTGCGGCCCGAAGCGGCGAAGGTGCACTCCTCGCCCGAAGACGCGTTGCCGACGATCCGCACGGACATCGTGGTGCCCTTGGCGTCCGCCATCTGCGAGGCGATCGTGCGCTGCCAGATCATCTCGTAGAGCCGGAACTCGTCGGTGTCCAGCTCGCCCGCGACCTGGCCGGGCGTGCGGAAGACCTCGCCCGACGGCCGGATCGCCTCGTGGGCCTCCTGCGCGTTCTTCACCTTGCGCGTGTACTGGCGCGGCGTCGGCGAGACGTACTCCTTGCCGTACAGCTGCGTGGCCTGGCTGCGCGCGGCCGAGATCGCCGACTCCGACAGCGTCGTGGAGTCGGTACGCATATAAGTGATGTAGCCGTTCTCGTACAGCTTCTGCGCGATCCGCATGGTGCGCTCGGAGGTGAACCGCATCTTGCGGCCCGCCTCCTGCTGCAGCGTCGACGTCATGAAGGGCGCGTACGGCTTGCGCGTGTACGGCTTCTCCTCGACGCTCGCGACCTTGAAGTCACGCTGCTTCAGCGCGTCGGCCAGGCGCCGCGCGTCAGCCTCGGCCAGCACGCGGATCTCGGTGTTCGACGCCTTGAGCTGCCCGTCCGAACCGAAGTCGCGGCCGGTGGCCAGGCGCGCGCCGTCGACGGCGACCAGGCGCGCCGGGAAGTTCCGCGGCGAGGCCTCTTCACCGGCGTCCATGGTCGCCGAGATGTCCCAGTAGGACGCCGAGGTGAAGCGCATCCGCTCGCGTTCGCGCTCGACCACGATCCGGGTCGCCACCGACTGCACGCGGCCCGCCGAAAGTTTCGGCATGACCTTCTTCCACAGCACCGGCGAGACCTCGTAGCCGTAGAGGCGGTCGAGGATGCGGCGGGTCTCCTGGGCGTCGACGAGGTCGGCGTCGAGCTCACGGGTCGAGTCGGCGGCCGCGCGGATGGCCTGCTCGGTGACCTCGTGGAAGACCATCCGGCGGACCGGGACCTTGGGCTTGAGCGTCTCGAGGAGATGCCACGCGATGGCCTCGCCCTCGCGGTCGGGGTCCGTGGCGAGGTAGAGCTCGTCGACGTCCTTCAGCAGGCCCTTGAGCTCGGTGACCTTGGACTTCTTGTCCGGGGTGACCACGTAGAGGGCTTTGAAGCCGTTGTCGACGTCGACGCCGAGGCGCGCCCAGGACTCGCCCTTGTACTGGGCGGGCACGTCGGCGGCACCACGCGGCAGGTCGCGGATGTGCCCGACGGAGGATTCGACGACATAACCGCCGCCCAGGTAGGGGGCGATCTTGCGGGCCTTCGTCGGCGACTCGACGATGACCAGCCGCCGGTGCCCGGCGCCGTTGCCCGCCGCGGCTCCGTTCTTCTTGGTCCGTGCTCCTGCCACGCTGTCCTGCTCTCCGCTCATCTCGTCCCGCCGCCGCGGGACTGCACCACGTCCCTGCCGGGGCCCGTGTCTCGACCTGCCAGTGTGCACGCTGTTCCCGGCCGGACGGCGCGGAGGTGGCCCAACACGCCGCCGGTCCTGTGCCCAGCGCATCGCCGCTGACCTCGACGATGTTTCCCCAAGGTACCTGCCACGTGATTTCGGCCACGTCTCGCGCAGCCTAGCGCGTGACCGTCCGGATACCCTCCGTTCGACGGTGGTGGGCGCGGGGATGTCACCGCTTCACTGGTTTCCCCGTCCATCCGAAAGGACCCGCCATGACCCGACGCCTGCTCGGCGCCCTGTTCACCGCCGCGACCGCCACAGTATTGCTGGGGGCCACTCCGGCGAACGCGGCCGCCGCGAACTTCGCCGGCACCGTGGCCCTGTCCAACTGCTCGGGCTCGGTGGTCAAGCCGGCCGCGACACCCGACACCGCGCCCGCGCTCGTCATGTCCAACGGGCACTGCCTCGAAACCGGTTTCCCCGCGCCGGGCCAGGTGATCACCAACCGCGCCTCCAGCCGGACGTTCACGCTGCTCACCGCCAGCGGCAGCAACAAGGCCACACTCCGGGCCCAGAAGATCGTCTACGGCACGATGACCGACACCGACGTTTCGCTCTACCAGCTCACCACCACCTACGCGCAGATCAAGGCGAGCTACGGGATCTCGCCGTTGGAACTGTCGAACGCCCACCCGTCGGCCGGTGCCGCGATCGACGTGGTTTCCGGTTACTGGAAGCGCATCTACTCCTGCAACATCGACGGGTTCGTCTACCGGTTGAAGGAGGGCAGCTGGACCTGGAAGGACTCGATCCGCTACACGTCCGCCTGCCAGACCATCGGCGGCACCTCCGGTTCGCCGATCATTTCCGGCGGCAAGGTCGTCGGCGTGAACAACACCGGCAACGAGGACGGCGAGCGCTGCACGGACAACAACCCGTGCGAGGTCGACCAGGCCGGCAACGTCACCGTGCACTACAAGACGAACTACGGCCAGGAGACCTACGGCATTCCCGCGTGCCTGACCCCGGCCAACGAAATCGCGCTCACGCAGGCCGGCTGCGCGCTGCCCAGGCCCTGACGCACCCGCCGCACCCGGTCAGGCCGTGCTCGTCGCGGCCTCCGGGTGCGGTTGCGGTTCCGCGCCGGGCCACGCCGCTTCGGCACCCGGCGGCGGCTCCCCGATCAGCTCCAGCAGTGCCTCCAACCGGCGTTTTCCGGTGACCTTGACGGCCGGGACCTCGGCCTTCGGACCGGTCAGCTTCGCCGCGACACCCAACGGCGTCAGCGCTTCGACCAGCCGCTCGTGCATGCCCGGCGCGAGCGGATCGACGCCCAGCAGGTAACCCTGCGTGCCGGGGCGGCCGCCGGCCAGCGCCCACATCCGCAGCATCGCGCCGCTCAGCCGGAAGCCCTCCGGCACGGCCTTGCCCGAGTCGTCCTCGACCGGGCCCGCGCAGCCCGCGCGCAGCCACCGCACCGCCAGCGGCAGCAGGTCGACCCGGAACGACGTGCGCACCTGCGGACGGCCGCAGTCGGCCTTCGACACCTGGGCGTCCGCACCGCGGCAGCGGAACTCGCGCGCCAGGATGTGCGCCCGCCACGGCTCCTCGACGACCACCGACAGCCGGGCGGCGGTGCGCCCGAAGCCGGTGATCTGGCCGTGGCAGCACAACAGGCCGGCCAGGTCGCCCAGGCCCGGGCCGCTGGCCTCGGCGGAGAAGAGCGAGATCGTCCGATCCACCGCGCCATACTAGAACACAAGTTCGATTCACGGCAGGTCTCGCGGGGATCTTCAGCCGGCAGGCTGATCCAGCCGGCGGCAGGCCGGAGCACGCTGTTCCGCCGCCGCCAAGGCCGGGACGTCCTTGAGGCCCTTCAGGTAGTCGAGCGCGTCGATGCGGTCGAGCGTCGCCCTGGCCTGGCCGAGGGCGTCCTTCGTCGCCGCCGCGTTCCCGCGGGCCGCCTCGATGCGCCGGCGCGCGTTCTCGGCCTCCGCCCGGATCCCGGCGAACTGCGCGATGACGTCCTTGCGGCCGGTGTCGGCCGAGGGCGACGGCGGCGCGCCGAGCGCGTTCAGCCCGGCCAGGCTTTCGTCGAGCCCGCCGACCACTGAAGAAAGGAGGTCACTGGAGGTCCGGGACGCCTTCTGCGGCGTGCTGGGATCGACGGCGGGGAGCGCCGCGAGCGCACGGACCAGGTGCGTCACCGCGTCGCAGTAACCGGCCGCCCAGCTCACCGCGGGATCGGCCGGGGGAACGACGGTCGACGCCGGCAGGTCGCGGTCGCGCGGCGGGGTCTGCTCGGCGACCGGCTGCCCGCACCCGGTGAGACCGATGGCGATCGTCGTGATGAGAGCGGCGAAAACGGTCGACCGCTGCCGCACTCGCGTACCTCCTGCCCGACGGCGTCCCGGCAAGCCCGACGGTACCGACTCGGTGGTGCTTCGCAAGTCGCCGGGCCTTTCTGGGACGGCCTGCCCGGGCACGCCCCGGGCCCGGCACGCGTTGTCGCGCACCGGGCCCGGGGTCACCTGGAACTCAGGCCTTGATTTCGGCCGGGGTGTCGGAAATGACCGTCCCCCGCCGCTTCGAGACCACGATCGCCGCCACGATCACCGCGACCGCGACGAGCGAGATGATGATGCGGACGGCCGCGTTCTCGTCGGGACCGATCGAGAACTGCACGACGGCCGGCGCGATCAGCACGGAGACCAGGTTCATGACCTTGATCAGCGGGTTGATCGCCGGGCCGGCGGTGTCCTTGAACGGGTCGCCCACGGTGTCACCGATGATGGTGGCCTCGTGTCCCGGCGAGCCCTTGCCGCCGTGGTTGCCGTCTTCGACCAGCTTCTTCGCGTTGTCCCACGCGCCACCGGAGTTGGCGAGGAAGATCGCCATCAGGGTGCCGCAGGCGATCGCGCCGGCCAGGTAGCCGGCGAGCGCGCCGGTGCCGAGGCCGAAACCGACCGCGATCGGGGCGAAGACCGCCAGCAGACCCGGCGTCGTCAGCTCGCGCAGCGAGTCGCGCGTGACGATGTCGACGACCTTGCCGTACTCGGGGCGGGTGGTGCCCTCCATGATCCCCGGGATGTCGCGGAACTGGCGGCGCACCTCGAAGACGACCGCGCCGGCGGCACGCGAAACCGCGTTCACCGCGAGACCGGAGAAGAGGAACACCACGGCCGCACCGATGATCACGCCGACGAGCGTGTTCGGGCTGACGACCTCGTTGATGAACGACTTGGCCGCGTCGAGACCGGTGACCACTCCGGTGCCCATGCCGGACAGCGCCTTGGTGATCGCGTCCGAGTAGGAACCGAACAGCGCCGTCGCCGCGAGGACCGCGGTGGCGATCGCGATGCCCTTGGTGATGGCCTTGGTGGTGTTGCCGACCGCGTCGAGCTCGGTCAGGATCTGCGCCGCCTTCTCGTCGACGTCACCGGACATCTCGGCGATGCCCTGCGCGTTGTCCGAGACCGGGCCGAAGGTGTCCATCGCGACGATGACGCCGACCGTGGTCAGCAGGCCGGTGCCGGCCAGCGCCACGGCGAACAGCGCGACGCCGCCGCCCAGCAGGTAGGCGCCGAACACGGCGGCGCCGATCACAAGGGCGGTGTACACAGCGGACTCGAAACCGACCGAGATACCGGACAGGATGACCGTCGCCGGGCCCGTCTCCGACGTCTTGCCGACGTCCTTGACCGGCTTGTACTCGGTGCCGGTGTAGTACCCGGTCAGCTTCAGGATGATCGCCGCGAGCACGATGCCGATGATCACCGCGACGGTCGCGATGACCGCCGGGTTGCCCGAGTTCTTGGCGAAGTCCCCGCCGAAGTCGGAGAAGCTGCTCGGCAGGTAGACGAACGCCGCGATCGCCGACAGCACCGCGGAAATCACCGCGGAGATGTAGAAGGAGCGGTTGATCGTGACCAGACCGCCCTCGCCGGCGCGCGCCTTGGTGATGTAGACGCCGATGACGGCGGTGATCACGCCGATGGCCGGCACGATCAGCGGGAAAAGCAGGCCGTGCACGCCGAAGGCGGTGCTGCCCAGGATCAGCGCGGCGACCAGCATGACGGCGTAGGACTCGAAGAGGTCCGCGGCCATGCCGGCGCAGTCACCGACGTTGTCGCCCACGTTGTCCGCGATGGTCGCGGCGTTGCGGGGGTCGTCCTCCGGGATGCCCTGCTCGACCTTGCCGACCAGGTCCGCGCCGACGTCGGCGGCCTTGGTGAAGATACCGCCGCCGACACGCATGAACATCGCGATCAGGGCGGCGCCGAAGCCGAAGCCCTCGAGCACCTTGGGCGCCTGGCCGGTGTAGACCAGCACGACGAGCGCGGCGCCGAACAGGCCGAGGCCGACGGTGATCATGCCGACCACGCCACCGGTGCGGAACGCGACGCGCATCGCCTTCTCGCGGCCGCCTTCCTCCCGTGACGCGGCCGCGACGCGCAGGTTCGCCTGCGTCGCCAGCCACATGCCGAGGTAGCCGATCGCGAACGAGAAACCCGCGCCGACCAGGAAGAAGATCGAACGGCCGATCTTCTCCTTCCAGTCGTCCGCGGGAAGGATGAAGAGCAGGAGGAACACGACCACGCCGAAGATGGCGAGGGTGTTCCGCTGCCGCTTGAGGTACGCGGCCGCACCTTCCTGCACCGCCTTGGCGATGTCCTGCATCTTGGCGGTGCCCTGGCCTGCGGCCAGCACCTCCTTGAGCAAGACGTAGCCGATGACGAGTGCGGCAAGCGCGACCACGGCGACTACACCGACAATCGTGTAGTCACCTCCGGAGAACGGAAGGTTTCCGCCCTCCGCGAGGAACTGCCGTGACATTCGTCCTCCAGGAGACGTCGCGTGCGCCAGCGTCGACGGCAAGCCGAGGGGTTCGACACGGCCGGCGCTGGCATGGACCCTGTATCGAGCGACACGCTAGCCGCGCAGCAATGCACGTCTCACATGACGCTCACCACAGAGGGTGTGGATTGCGGGAGTGTATTGGTATCGCAACCAGCGTCTTCACGCCGTCCCGGGGACGGTACATTCCGTTACCTTGTGAGCCTCCTCACTTGATCGATCACCCTTTCGCCGATCCGTTGGCGCAGCTGGGGACGGGCGGAACTGTCGGACCCCTGTGCCAAGCTCGGCGGGTGGACGAATCACGTGGGCAGCGGCTGCTGAGGCGGGTGACCGCCGGCATCCCCGCGCGGGAGCACCCGGTCACGCACGTCGCGGACCTGCCGGGCCGCGCCGCGCGCTACGCAGAGTGGCCGTCATGGGCGGATCCGGCGGTTGTCGCTGCGCTGCGTGACTGCGGTGTCTCCGCTCCCTGGGCGCACCAGACGGAGGCCGCGTCGCACGCGTACGAGGGCCGGCACGTCGTGATTTCGACCGGGACGGCCTCGGGCAAGTCGCTCGCCTACCAGCTGCCGGTGCTGTCGCGGCTGGCCGCGGGCGAGAAGGCGAAAGCGTCAGTTCGGGGGGGCCGGGTGGCGGAGCCCCCGGCCCGGGGCGCAGCCCCGGCTGTCACAGCGCTGTACCTGTCGCCGACGAAGGCGCTGGGGGCGGACCAGCTGCGTTCGGTGTCCTCTTTGGACGTGCCGGGGGTGCGGGCGGCGTCGTTCGACGGGGACACGCCGATGGCCGAGCGCGACTGGGTCCGCGCCCACGCGAACTGGGTGTTCACCAACCCGGACATGCTGCACCGCGGGATCCTCTCGGCGCACGGCCGGTGGGCCACGTTCTTCCGGCGGCTCAGCTGCGTGGTCGTCGACGAGTGCCACAGCTATCGCGGCGTCTTCGGCTCGCATGTCGCGCTGCTGCTTCGCCGCCTTCGGCGGGTGGCGGAGCACTACGGCGCTTCGCCGGTCTTCGTGCTTGCTTCGGCGACGACGGCTTCGCCCGCTTCGTTCGCTTCGCGATTGACGGGGGTGTCGTGTGTCGCCGTGACGGAAGACGCGTCGCCGCGGGGGGCCCGGACGGTCGCGTTGTGGGAGCCGCCGCTGCTGGACGAGCTGACCGGGGAGAACGGCGCGCCGGTCCGGCGTTCGGCCGGGGCGGAGACGTCGCGGATCCTCGCCGACCTGGTGCTGGAGGGCGCGCGGTCGCTGGCCTTCATCCGGTCGCGGCGGGGTGCGGAGCTGGCGGCGCTGGGCGCGCGGCGGATTCTGTCCGAAGTGGACCCTTCGTTGGTGGAGACCGTTGCGGCGTATAGGTCCGGCTACCTGCCGGAGGAGCGTCGCGCGTTGGAGGGGGCGCTGTTGTCGGGTCGGCTGCTGGGGGTCGCGACGACGAACGCCCTGGAGCTCGGTGTCGACATCGCGGGCCTGGACGCGGTGGTGCTGGCGGGCTACCCGGGCACGCTCGCGTCGTTCTGGCAGCAGGCCGGCCGGGCGGGCCGGTCCGGCGATTCGGCGCTGGTGGTGTTCGTCGCGCGGGACGACCCGCTCGACACCTACCTGGTGCACCACCCCGCGGCGCTGCTTTCCCGGCCGGTGGAGACGGCGGTGCTCGACCCGGCGAACCCGTACGTGCTGGCGCCGCAGCTCGCGTGCGCCCTGGCCGAGTTGCCGTTGACGCTGCCCGAGCTGGAGGTGTTCGGCGGCGCGGCGGCCCAGGAGGTGCTGGCCGAGCTGGCGGAGCAGAAGCTGGTGCGGCGCCGGTCGAGTGGCTGGTACTGGACTTCGCGGGACCGGCCGCACGCCGAAGTGGGCATTCGCGGCACGGGCGGGGAGCAGATCGCGGTGGTCGAGTCGGATTCCGGCCGGATGCTCGGCACGGTCGACCCGGGTTCGGCCTGCTTCGCCGTGCACCCCGGCGCGGTTTATCTGCACCAGGGGGCGTCGTACGTCGTCGACGAGCTGGATCTGGAAACCGGGCTGGCGCTGGTGCACGCGGAAAACCCGGACTGGACGACGACCCCGCGCGAAGTCGTGGACATCTCGGTGCTGAGCACCCAGGAGAAGCAGGACTACGGCGGGGTGAGCGTCTGCCTCGGCGAGGTGGCCGTGACGTCGCAGGTGGTCGGCTACCTGCGACGGCGGCCGTCCGGGGAGGTCATCGACCACACGCCGCTCGACCTGCCGGAGCAGAGCCTGCGTACGCGGGCGGTCTGGTACACGGTCTCTGCGGAGCTGCTCGGTTCCGATGGCTCGGATGGTTCCGATGGCGAGGTGGGGACCGGGGGCCATCGGGTGGGGACCGAATCTGCGGGGCCGGTGGGGACCGGGGAGGAGACCCAGGCGGACGGTCGGGGGCCCGTTCGCGAGGGTGGCAGGACACCGGGGGGTGCCGGATTGGTTCCGGCACGGGTCCCCGGTGCCCTGCATGCCGCCGAGCACGCGGCGATCGGCCTGCTACCGCTGTTCGCTACGTGCGACCGGTGGGACATCGGCGGGGTGAGTACCGCGTGGCACGAAGACACCGGGGAGGCGACGGTGTTCGTGCATGACGGGCATCCCGGGGTGCGGGATTTGCCGAACGCGGTTATGCCGCGATTGTCCCGTGGCTGGCCGCAACGCGGGAGGCGATCGTCTCCTGCGAGTGCCCGACGGGGTGCCCGTCCTGCGTCCAGTCGCCGAAGTGCGGGAACGGCAACGAGCCGCTGGACAAGGCGGGGGCAGTGGCTGTGCTGGGAACCGTGCTCGGGGCGTTGCGTCAACACGGCACCTAGAACGGCCACTTGGTGGTTCATGGAGTTGTGTCCTGCTCCGCCTCGGCCGGGCTCGGACCGGCCGGTGGCGGTGGTTCGGGTGCTTCAGGCCGCAGTGGTGTGGACCAGCTGCGCGGCGTCGGCGCCGGCGAGCGCGCGGACGAGCACGTCGTGCACCTCGGTGGCGTCCGGCAGCTGCCAGCCGCAGACCTCGGGCTTGACGCGCCAGTGCACGACACCGTGCTGGAACGGCGACGGCGGCAGCGGGATGTAGCTGCCCTTGCCGTGCCACTGGATCCCGGCGCGCGAGGCCAGCTCGGCCGGCACGCGGTCGGCGACGGTGGTGAGGAAGAGCCAGCGGCCGTTCGGCAGCGCGATGATGGGCGCGGGGTGGCCGAGGGCGCGGAGGAGGCGGCAGGCGCGCTTGCCGAGTTCGTCGTCGACCTCGATGGCGTCGAGCACGGTGCCGGTGGCGACGAGCAGGCTGTGGGTGCGGTCGGAGAACCAGGTGGCGACCTCGTGGGCGTGGGTGCCGAGTTGCTCGCGCCAGCCGTCAATGGCCGGAACCGGACGGCGCCAGGTGAGGTCGTCGCCGTCGGTGAGCGGAGCGGGGTCGACGCCCGGGAGCACCGGCCAGCCGCGCCAAGCGAGGCCGATCGCCTCCGCCCGCAGTTCGATGCGGAAGGCACCGCGCCAGCTGTCCGGCCAATTCGCGTCCAACATTGTCTTTCCTGCCTTAGGTTCCGGTTCTCCGCGACCCGCTAAACCCTGCCGTGGTGTCGCACATCTCACTTAACGGCAAGTTGCACATTGCTCGGAACCCCCACGCGACAACCGGTGGTTACGAGGCGATGAACGCCCAGTGATCCGTACGGCCCGACCGAACCCCGGGCGCGGATGGACGGCGAACGGCGACCGCACACCGGACCGTTCGTCGTGGGAAACCGCAGGATCCGCAGCGTTCCGACCGCCTGTCCGAGGGGGCGAGCGCACCGGTTCGGCCCAGGTGAGCAGCCGATTCGACCGCTCGCCGTGCACTGACGACCGCTGCCCGTGACAATCAGCCGCTCATCGCCCGGCCGCGCGGATCAGCCGGTCACCGCCCCATACCGACCGGTCGGCGTCCGCCGGGCGCGACAGGTGATGGGCTGAGGCGCACCCTGCGACGGCGGTGGGTGGCGTTGTGTCGCAAGTCCGCGACAGGGTTCGCGGCTGCGGACAGGCTGGATCCGCCCGGCCCGACCAGCGCTTCAGGTTTCGATGCCGCGGGAGCGGGGCGCGCTGTCGCAAACGCGCGACAGTGTCGCGAGGTGCGGACAAGGCCGGGATCCGCCACGAGCACCGCCGAGAGGCGGCTATCGCACCGTACTCCGGCCGCGGGTGGTGTCGCCCTGTCGCCACCACGCGACACCGTCGGGTCCTGCGGACAGACCGGGGGCCCGCCACCGAGGCAGGACCCGGACCGGCATGTCCGCTCCAGCCACCGCGGTGGCGCGCTGTCGCAACCGCGCGACAGTGTCGCGAGCTGCGGACAACGCCGGGATCCGCCACGAGCGCAGCCGAGAGGCGGCTATCGCACCGCACTCTGGCCGCCGGTGGTGGCGGCCTGCCGCCACCGCGCGACACCGTCGCGTGCCGCGGACAGATCGGGGGCCGCCACCGAGGCAGCACCCGCACCGGCACGTCCGCTCCAGCCGCCGGGGGTGGCGCGCTGTCGCAAACGCGCGACACCGTCGGGTGCTGCGGATAAGGCGGTCGGCCGCCACGGCCGCCGTCAGGAGGGGGCGTCTCCGTTCCAGCGGCCGCGGGCAGTGATGCAGTGTCGCGAACGTGCGACACCGAGCAGCGCGGTTCGCTCGGAGGCGGGCGCGATGGTTCACCCGCCGCCTTCGAGTGGGCGGATGGGTGTGCCGCCGAGGCCACTCGGCGACAGGGCCGTGGGTGGGTGGGATGGCTCGTCCGCCGGTCCGGCGCGGGCGTGGGCGGATGGGCTCGGCAAGCCGGCGAGGGCTGGGCCGGGCGCCTCCACTTCGACCAGTGCGTCGAGCTGCTGCCAGCGGCAGGTGCGGAGCCGCACTCCCATGCGGTCGGCTACCCACCTGGCGAGTTCGCATGCCCGGGCCGGGCCTTCGCTCGCGTGGGAGGCTGCGGCCAGCGCACTCAGGTCGGCCGCCGACTCGGCCTGGTGGCGGGCCATCACCGTTGCTCCCAGCCACAGCGCGAACGTGGCCACGGCCGCCAGGGCCGCCACCGCCATTGCCGTCCAGATCGTGGCCGCTCCCCTGTCCGAGGCGCGCGTTTCAGCCTGGGGCATGCGTCACCTCCGCGCCCGGCTCGGCCACTGCGTAGGCCGTTGCGCCGAGGTGGATGGTCGGGAGGAGGCCGGCCGCCGGGTGGGCCGTTACCTTGGCCGTGATCCTGTCGCCGATTTGCTCGAACGTCAGGTTCGCGCCCGGCGGGGCTATCTCGTGGGCCGCGGCCGCCGCCTCCTGCGGCTGGCCTCGGGCCAGCAGCCGCGCTGCTTCGCGGGCCGCGTCGGTGCAGCGCAACTGGCTCGTCAGCAGCGTGAGGCCCGCGAGCAGCAGGACCGTCACCACCGCCAGGCCGGCCAGGCCGAGCGCTGCCTCGACCGTCACCGAGCCTTCGTCCTTGTGTCTCATGACGGCACCGACAAGGCCTTCATGATCAGGTTGGTCAGCCACGAGACGACCGAGTCGCCGGTGAGCAAGGAGTAGAGGACAGCCGCGAAGGCCGCGACGGCGACCGTGACGATCGCGTACTCGACCGTCGTGGAGCCGTCGTCCGAGCGGAGCCGGCGGCGGAACGCGCGCATGGGGTTTCCCTTCGATGGGGGGTTCGTGGTCAGAAGAGCGGGCCGAGCCGCCCGGCGAGGCCGAGGACGACCGGGAGCACGCCCAGGCAGAAGAAGGCCGGCAAGAAACACAGTCCGACCGGCAGGGCGAGCGCCACCCCGGCCCGCTCGGCGCGCTCCTCGGCTTCGGTGGCCAGCTCGTCGCGCAGACGTCCGGCGAGGTCGCCGGCCGCCGTGGCGAACGCCGCGCCGGAACGGGACGTCCGGATCGCCGCGGCGGCCAGTTCGCCGAAACCCGGGACAGCCCGCACCGGCGCCCAGGCCTCGTCCGGCCGGGAGCCGAGAGCGAGCAGCCCGGCCGTCGAGGTCAGCGCCGTCCTCGCTGCTGCGGGCGCCACGCCGGCCACGGCCCCCAGCGCCGAGGGCACCGGCAGCCCTGCGCGCAGGCAGGCGGCGAGGAGGTCGAGCGTTCCCGCCAGCCGCAGCTTGGCGGCGATGTCCCCGGCCGGTGGTCGCGGGCGGCGGGTGCGGCGGATCGCCCACCACCCGGTCGCGGTCACGATCGTGCCCGCCACCACCCCGGCGATCCCGCCGACCAGCACCGCCGTCGAGATACCGCCCACCGCCGCCGCGATGTGGGGTACCGCGCGGTGCCCCCTGCGGACGGGCTTCGGGCCGGTCAGCTGGATGAAGCGCCGCGCGATGGCTTCGTCCGGCCAGCTCAGCAGGGCCCCGGCGAAGAGCACGAGCGCGATCGCGGTCACCGGATCCGCACCTGTCCGGTCAAGGCGCGGCACCAGGCCGTGCCCGCCCAGAGCAGGACGCACCCGGCGACCAGCAGCACTTGGCCCGGTGTGCTGCCGGTCAGTACCGACAGCGGCGCCGCACCCATGGCTTGCCCGAGCAGCACGCAGAGGACGGGCAGCCCGGTGAGCACCGCCGCGCTCGCCCGCGGCCCGGCCAGCTTGGCACGCATGCGGCGGCCGAACGCCAGACCGGCTTCGGCGTCGCGGCGGGCTGCGTCGAGGACGTCGGCCGTCGGGAGGCCGTGGCGCTGGCCCAGCGTCCAGGCCGCGGCCAGTTGGGGCAGGGCCGGGGCGCGCAACTCGGTGTCGAGCCGGGCCGCCGTCGCCAGGGCGCGGAGGTCGTCGGCCACCGCCGGGACTACGTCCGCGGCGGCTTCGGCGGCCGTGACCGGATGGGCACCGGAGCGGAGCTCGGCCACCATCGTCCGCAGCGCGGTCGCGGTGTGTGCGGCCATCGTCAGGTCCGCGGTGGCTCGGCGGTGGGCTCGCCACTCCTGGCTCCACGCCAGTGTCAGCACGCCGGCGGCGATCGCGCCGCCGGTTCCCGCGAGCAGTCCGGCGATGGCGGCCGGGAGCAGCCAGCGGACGACGCGCCACACCTCGGGGACCCGGACGGTGGCCGGTGGCTCGATCGCGACCTGGAGCCGGTTCGGAGGCGCCGGCCAGCACGCCAGCGCCGCACCCACGCACAACGGGAGCCACGGGGTGATCATCGCCGCCTCCTTCGCTGACGCGGAAAAGCGTTCAACAGCAGGGAAATCCGCACCAAGAGGAGGCTCAGCACGCGATCGCCCCCGACGTTGCGAACAGGTGCCGGTCGACCGTCCACCGGCCCGCGCGCCACACCGGCACGACCCGGGCCCGGCCGTGTTCCGCGCGGAGCACGCCGACTTCGGCGAGGCGACGGCGGCCGCCGGCTTCGCGCCGCATGTGCAGCACCACGCGGATCGCGGCGACCAGCTGGCTGTGCACGGCATCGCGGCCGAGCCCGCCGAGCGCGGCCAGTGCTTCGATGCGGGCGGGCACCTCGGCCGGGGAGTTGGCGTGGACGGTGCAGGCGCCGCCGTCGTGGCCGGTGTTGAGCGCGGTGAGCAGTGCGCCGACCTCGGCGCCGCGGACCTCGCCGACCACCAGCCGGTCGGGACGCATGCGCAGCGCCTGGCGCACGAGCTCGGGCAGGCCGACCGCGCCCGCACCCTCCACATTGGGCGGTCTGGCGACGAGGCCGACGAACTGCGGGTGCGCGGGCTGCAGCTCGCCGGCGTCCTCGACGCTGACGATCCGTTCGCCCGGGTCGACGGCGCCCAGCAGCGCGGCCAGGAGCGTGGTCTTGCCCGCGCCCGTGCCGCCGGTGACGAGGAACGCCATCCGCTTCGAGACGACGGTGCGGAGGAGGTTGGCACCGGCCTCGTCGAACGCGCCGAGTTTACCGAGCGTGGTGAGGTCGTGCGTCGCCGGGCGCAGGACGCGGAGGGACAGGCAGGTGCCGCCGGCCGCGATCGGCGGGAGGACGGCGTGCACGCGGATGCGGCCGTGGGGGCCCGCGGCGGGGAGCCAGCCGTCGACGTAGGGCTGGGCGTCGTCGAGGCGGCGCCCGGCTGCGAGGGCGAGGCGCTGAGCCAGGCGGCGGACGGATTCTTCGTCCTTGAACCGGATGCCGGTGCGAGTGAGGCCTTGCGGGCCGTCCGTCCAGACCTCATGCGGGCCGGTGACGAGCACGTCGGTGGTGGCGGGGTCGTCGAGAAGTGGAGCCAGCGGGCCGGCGCCGACGAACTCGTCGCGGGCTTGGCGGGCGGCGTCGAGCACGGCCTCGTGGCCGAGGGCGCCGCCTGCTTCGGCGCGGACTGCGGTCGCGACGGCGACCGGGTCGGCCTGGCGGCGGTCGCCGGCCAGGCGGTTGCGGACGCGGTCCACGAAGTCGGTGGTCATGAGTTCGCCCGTCTTGCTCGGTGGGTGGGTTTCCGGGTGGCCGGTCGCGGATCGCGGGATGCGGTGACTCGGGTGCCTGGAGGGGAATGCGGTGGCGCGAGGTCGCGAGGTGCGGCCGGTGGGCTGCCGCGAAGTGCGGTCACGCGAGTGCCTTGCGACGGACAGCGGCCCGGCGTTGGCGGGGGCTGCGCCGTCAGAGCGGATGCCGCGGGTGTCTTCGGCTGGGTGGGCAGCAGCCTCGAGATCGTTGCCGGGGACCGGGTCAGGAGGCTCAACACCGTGGGCAGCAGCAGGTCCGACACTCTGGTCGGGGCGCCGCTCGCGCGGAGTTCGGCGGCCGTGGGAGTCATTGGGCGGCCGCCTCTGCCTCGCTGCGGGCTATCGAAAGGATCTTGCCCGCCGCCGCGGCGAGGGGGCCTCTTCGTTTCGCCGGGAACTCGGCGCGTTCCAGTGCTTGCCAGACGCCGCGCTCCGGGGGCATGGAGGCCAGCACGGGCGGGCCGATGAGGGCGGCCCCACCCGCGGCCGGGTCCCCCGAGTGTCCACAGAGGACTAGACCGATGCGGGCCGTCAGTTCCTGTAGCCGGCACAGCACCTTCTTCGCCGCCAGGCATGCTCGGTACTCCAGCGGCACCAGCAGCACCACCAGGTCGGCCCGCAACACCGCCTCCTCGGACGCCTCACCGAGGGCGCGCGGGAGGTCGCACACCACCGTGCGGCCCGTGCGGCGACCGGAGGACAGGATCGCCGACAACGACCCGGGATCGGGGCCTGCGCCTTCGGGCCCGGACGCGAGCACCGGGAGACTGCCGCCGCGGTGCCTTCGCTGCGGGAGGTCGGCGACCAGTGACGACACCGATGCCCGGCCGCTCAGCCGCACGGCCGGCCAGCGTGCTCCGGCCGTCTTTTCCAAGCCGAGCAACACGTCCAGGCCGCCACTGAGCGGATCGCAGTCGAGCAGCAGGGCGCCGCCCGGTTCGCAGTCGGCCGCCAGCGCCAGCGTCGCCGCGAACACGGACGCGCCCGCACCGCCCCGGCCGCCGACCACGCCGAGCACCAGACCGGGTTGCTCCGCCGGTGTCTCGACGACGTCGGCGAACGCTCCGGCGAGCTCGGACTCCTCTTCGGGCAACGAGATCACGCGGTCGAAGCCGCCGCGGTACGCGTGCTCCCACGCCGCCTGTCCTGGGCCGCCCTTGCAGACCAGGACGATCCCGCGGCGGCGGGGCAGCACCGGTGAGTGCCGCACGGTTTCTTCGTCGAGGACCACCAGTGGCGCGCGGGCCCAGTGCCCGCTCGCCGCCGTCAGGTCCGGGGCGCGGTCGAGTTCGCAGCCCGCGACCGCGGCCACGCGCAGCACCTCGTCGAGCACGGTTTCGTCCGCGGCGATCACCAGCGGTCGTTCCCCCGTCATGCGTTCCTCCCCCGTCGTCGGTGCGGGCCGTGGGTGGCCCGGGTTCCACCGTCGCGGGCGGGGACGGGGTGGCACAACGGGTCGGACGGCCGGCTGTGGACAACCGGGGTGTTGTGGACAACTGCCGCCCGCGGACCCGCTCGCGGATCGGTTCCGCCGGTGGGCTGTGGCAGGATCCCGGCCGCGCGTCACGCATCTGCGGCCGAAATCAGCACGAATATCCGCACGCCAAGATTCGTGTCCGTCGCGAACCCCCGATTCGTGACGCACCGGAAAATGGCCGAAGGTTAACGGAAGGCAAGAAATCCGCGCCCGCCGCGAGAAGGCATGAATCCGGCCACGGTAAAGACAACCGGAAAGGCAAACGGAAGGTAAGAGGGCGGCCCCCGCCAGGGGGGAGGGACGGGGGCCGCCGTGGGTTCAGCCCCGGGGGGTCGGACTGAACCGGCCCGGTTGGACACCGGGCTCCCTCACTGTAACTCCGCCCGGCGCCGGTTCGCGCACCGGATCAGGCACACAGTTCGGTAACGGCACAGCGCGCCCGAAGTGCCTGCCTGTCATGGATTTTCCGCCCGGCGCGACGCGCGCGTGGTGGATCAACGGGACGCGCGGCGATCAAGCTCCTATCCTGGGCGGGTGGCCGAACCGAGCAGCGCGCCGTCGCGCATCCGGAAGCCGGGCCCGGAGCACGCGGTGGCCGCGTTCTTCGACCTGGACAAGACGATCATTGCTTCGTCGAGCGCGCTGGCGTTCAGCAAGCCGCTCCTCAAAGAAGGATTGATCAACCGTCGCGCCGCGTTGCGAAGCGCATACGCGCAGCTGGTGTTCTCGCTCGCGGGCGCCGACGAGAACAAAACCGAGCGGCTGCGCGCCGAAGTTTCCGCGTTGTGCGCCGGCTGGGACGTCGCCCAGGTTTCGGCGATCGTCCGCGAGACCCTGCACGACGTCGTCGACCCGCTCGTGTACGCCGAGGCGGCCGAGCTGATCGCGCGGCACCGCGAGGACGGGCACGACGTGATCGTGTTGTCGGCGACCGGAGAAGAGGTCGTCGCGCCGGTGGCGGAGATGCTCGGGGCGACCCGGAGCGTTGCCACACGGATGCAGATCGTCGACGGCCGCTACTCCGGCGAAGTCGACTTCTACTGCTATGGCGCCAACAAGGCCGTGGCCGCGAAGCAGCTCGCCGCGACCCACGGCTACGACCTCGCCGAGTGCTTCGCCTACACCGACTCGAGCACCGACATCCCACTGCTCGAGGTCGTCGGGCATCCGCACGCGGTCAACCCGGACAAGCTCCTGCGGCGCGAGGCTCTCGAGCGCGGCTGGCCGATCCTGGCCTTCGACCGGCCGATGTCGCTGCGCACCCGGATGCCGACCCGCTCGGCCGGGATGGTGGCGCTCGGCGTCGGCGCGGTGGCCGCCGGGGCGACCTGGTACGGCCTCAACCGTCGCCGTCGGTCCCGCTGACCGGACAGCCGCCACCCACACGGCCGTACGGCCTCCACTTTGCCAGGCCCAGCCCCGAATTGTCCGTCGCGGAGGGTGCCGGTGTCACCCGATCCAGCCTCTGTACCGGTGCACCCGTCCGCGCACTTGAAGTGACCGGGCTCACGGCGTAGAAAGTAGGTGCGGACGTTCGGTCGGCCAGGGAACAGGTAGAAGAGAAGCCTGTTCCACCCCGGCAAACCTCCGTGCGCGGACTCCGGGTACCCACGCGCAGCGCGCCGCGGGAGGCTCGTCGTCTAGGGACTGCGTAGTGGGACGCCACACGCCGAGTCCATGTAGGTACGACCAGAGTTGCACGCTTGGTCGCCCGAGAAGTTCGCGCTTGCAGGCGGCGCCCGTGGCTTCGGCCACGGGCGCCGCCTCGTCTATCTGGGGGTAGGCACCGGGCATCTCCTGTGATCGGCCGGGCATCACGCGTGATTGGAGGGGCATCTCGCGTGATTGGAGGGGCATCACGCGTGATTGAAGGCAGGACTCGCGTGATTGAAGACGGGACTCGGCGTCCGTTCGGAGCCGGGTGCATCTTGCGAACGGAGAATTTCCTACCGATCCGGGTACGACTGGGCCGTTCGTGCGGTCGGTCGATGGACAGCGCCGGATTCGGTGAGTAGCTTCCCGATATTGGCGCCTCCGAGTGGACTTCTGACGTCCCGACCGGCGCCCGCTACTTCTGGGAGGCTGGTCGTGACGACCCGAAATCGGAGGTTCCATGCGCTCGCCCTGCCCGTCGCGGGGGTGCTCGCCTTCACTGGTGTGGGTGTCGCGACCGCGGCGAGCGCACCGCGGGTGAGCGCCGAAGCGCAGGCCGAGGCCGCCGCCACGCAGGCGCTGCGGGGGCTGACGCTCGAGCAGAAGGTCGGGCAGCTCTTCGTGACCTGGGTGAACGGCAAGACCGCCGACGAGGTCAACCCGAAGAACCAGGCCGACTTCGGCGTCGACACCCCGGCGCAGGTCGTCGCGAAGTACCACCTCGGCGGGGTCATCTACTTCGACAACGCCACGCGCGACAACTTCGACAACCCCGTGCAGGTCGCGAAGCTGTCCAACGGCCTCCAGAAGGCCGCCATCACCAGCGGGGCGCACATCCCGCTGCAGATCGCCGCCGACCAGGAGGGCGGCACCGTCACGCGGATGGGCGCGCCGGCCACCGAGTTCCCGAACGCTATGGCCATCTCCGCCGGGCGGGACACGGACCGCGCGACGCAGGCCGCGACCATCCTCGGCCGGGAGCTGCGCGCCGTCGGGATCAACCAGGACTTCGCGCCCGATTCCGACGTCAACTCCAACCCCGTCAACCCGGTCATCGGGGTCCGGTCGTTCTCCGGCCAGCCGGGCCTGGCCAGCGACTTCGTCACCGCCGAGCTGAAGGGCTTCGAGAAGTCCGTCGCGGCGACGGCCAAGCACTTCCCCGGGCACGGCGCCGCGCCGACCGACAGCCACACCGGGCTGCCGCGGATCGACAGCACCGAGGCGTACTGGCGCACCAACGACGTGCCGCCATTCAAGGCCGCGATCGCGGCCGGCGTCGACTCGATCATGAGCGCGCACATCCAGTTCCCGAGCCTCGACCCGTCGCTCGAACCCGCGACGCTGTCGAAGCCGATCATCACCGACCGCCTGCGCACCGAACTGGGCTACAACGGCGTCGTGATCACCGATTCCCTCGAGATGGAGGGCGTGCGCAAGCTGCACAGCGACGCCGAGATCCCGGTGCTCGCGCTCAAGGCGGGCGTCGACCAGCTGCTCATGCCCGTGCACCTCGAGTTCGCCATCAACTCGGTCCTCGCCGCGGTCAGGTCCGGTGACATCCCGATGCGGCGGATCGACCAGAGCGTGCTGCGCGTGCTGAAGCTGAAGTTCAAGCGCGGCATCCTGTTCTCGCCGTTCGTGAACCCGGACATGGTCATGAAGACCGTCGGCGTCCCGGCCAGCCTCAAGACCGCCCAGGACATCGCCGACCGCGGCATCACGGCCATCGCGAACGACGCCGGTCTCCTGCCCCTCAAGCAGAAGCCCGCGACGGCGCTCGTCACCGGGTGGGGCGTCTCGACGACGGCGAACCTCGCCCAGAAGCTGACCGCGCACGGCACGGCCGCGACGGCCCTCCAGACCGGCCAGACCCCGACGGACGCCCAGGTCGCGCAGGCCGTCGCCCAGGCGCAGAACGCCGACCTCGTCGTCGTCCTGACCAACAACATCGCCACCTACCCCCTGCAGACCAAGCTGCTCGACGCGCTGCAGGCCACCGGGAAGCCGGTCGTCGCGGTCGCCGCGCAGATCCCGTACGACGCCGGGTACCCGAGCGCCGTGCGGACGTGGCTGGCCACCTACGGCTACATCGGGCCGACCCTCGAAGCCCTGGCCAAGGTGATCCTCGGCGAGACGAAGCCGGTCGGGAAGCTGCCGGTCGACATCCCGGCGGGGGCCGACGTGCACACCGTGAAGTACCCCTTCGGCCACGGGCTGACGTGGTGAACCTCAACCGGCGGCACTTCCTCGGCGCGAGCGCGCTCGCCGTCCCGATGCTGGCGGGCGGCTCGGCCGTCGCCGGAGCGCAGCCGGAAGCAGCACACCCGAACCGCGTCCTGACCGGCGCCGAGCAGCTGGCCGCGCAGGGCTGGGGACCGCTGAAGGGCCGCAAGCTCGGGGTGCTCTCCAACCCGACCGGCGTGCTGCTGAACGGCGACCACATCGTCGACTCGATGGTCGCGGCCGGCGTGAAACCGGTGGCGGCCTTCGGCCCCGAACACGGCTTCCGCGGCAGCGCGCAGGCCGGTGGTTCCGAAGGCGACTACACCGACCCTCGCACCGGCATACCGGTCTATGACGCGTACGGCGTCGACGCGACGAAGCTCGCTTCGCTGTTCACCAAGGCCGGCGTCGACACGGTGGTGTTCGACATCGCCGACGTCGGCGCCCGGTTCTACACCTACATCTGGTCGCTCTACACCGCGATGGTGGCCGCGGCGCAGGTCGGCGCCACCCTCGTCGTGCTGGACCGGCCGAACCCGCTCGGCGGCCGGGCGGCCGGGCCGGTGCTCGACCCCAAGTTCGCCTCCGGCATCGGCCGGCAGCCGATCGCCCAGCAGCACGGCATGACCGTCGGCGAGCTCGCCCGCTTCTTCGCGGGAGAGTTCCTGCCGGGCGAGAAGGTGAAGCTCGACGTCGTCCAAGTCCGCGGCTGGCGGCGTGACACGCTCTTCGCGCAGACCGGGCTGAACTGGGTGCTGCCGAGCCCGAACATGCCGACGCCGGACACCGCGCTCGTCTACCCGGGCACCGGGATGTTCGAAGGCACGGTGTTCTCCGAGGGCCGCGGCACCACCCGGCCGTTCGAGATCATCGGCGCGCCCGGGCTCGACTGGCGCTGGCGCGAGAAGCTCGAAGACGAGCAGCTGCCCGGAGCGAAGTTCCGTGAGACGTACTTCGTCCCCACGTTCAGCAAGTTCGTCAACCAGACGTGCGGGGGCGTGCAACTGAGCGTCGAGGACCCGCGGGCCTTCGACGCCATCCGGACGGCCGTCGCCATGCTCGTGACGGCGAAGGCCGTGCACCCGGACGTGTTCGCGTGGCGCCCCGACAACTACATCGACAAGCTGTCCGGGTCCGACCGGCTCCGGACCATGGTCGACGCCGGCGCGGGCGTCAACGAGGTCACCGGCGCCTGGCGGGCCGAGCTGGCCGAATTCGACCAGAGACGCCGCCACTACCTGCTCTACCGCTGAGGGGGAGACTCGTGCGTGCTAGGAAGGTGCTCGTCGCGGCCACCGGAGTACTGGTCGCACTGACCACACTGACCTCGGGAGCCGGCGCCATCACCAGCCACGACCCGGTGGCCGGCCGCTTCGACCGGCCGCAGCAGGGGTTCGCCCCGCCGTGGACGGCGCTGCGCGACGGACGGCCCCAGGACGTCAACCTGGACCCGGCGCCGATCAAGGCGGCCGAGGACTTCCTGGCGAGCTGGACGAGGCCGGACTCCTCCGGGCACCCGCACTTCTCCGGGGCGGTCGGCCTGCTCGCGCACGACGGCGTGGTCGTCGACCGGTACGCGGTCGGCGGCGCGCTGCGGTACGCCGACGCCCAGGGCACCGAACTGCCGCTCGCCCAGCAGGTCCCCATGAAGAACGACACGATCTTCGACATGGCTTCGATCTCGAAGCTGTTCACCTCGATCGCCGTCCTGCAGCTGGCCGAACGCGGGCAGTTCACCATCGACACCCCGGTCAGCCGCTTCTTCCCGGAGTTCGCCACCGGCGACAAGGCCGCCATCACCGTCAAGATGCTGCTCACGCACACCTCCGGCTTCGACGCCGACCCGATCCCGTCGCTCTGGGCGGGCTACCCCGACATCCCGTCGCGCCGGCAGGCCGTGCTCGACAGCCCGCTGAAGAACAAGCCGGGGACGACGTACCTCTACTCCGACATCAACCTGCTGACGCTCGGCTTCATCGTCGAGAAGCTGACCGGGCAGTCACTGGACAAGGTCGTCCACGACCGGATCACCGCGCCGCTCGGCATGATCGACACCGGGTACAACCCGCCCGCGGCGAAGCTGAACCGGATCGCCGCGACGGAGTTCGAGGCGAACCCGCCGCGCGGGATGGTGCGCGGCAGCGTGCACGACGAGAACGCCTGGTCGCTCGGCGGCGTCGCCGGGCACGCGGGCGTGTTCAGCACCGCGGGCGACATGGCTGTCCTCGCCCAGGCGATCCTCAACGGCGGCAGCTACCACGGGCACCGGATCCTGCGGCCGGAGACCGTCCGGCAGATGCTGACGAACTACAACCAGCAGTTCCCGGACGACTCGCACGGCCTCGGCTTCGAGCTCGACCAGCCCTGGTACATGGGTGCGCTGGCGTCGCCGGTCACCGCCGGGCACACCGGGTACACCGGAACGACGCTGGTCATCGACCCGGAGTCCCGCTCGTTCGCGATCCTGCTGACCAACCGGGTGCACCCGTCCCGGAACTGGGGCTCGATCAACACCGCCCGCCAGGTCTGGGCGACGTCGCTGGCCAGGGCCATGGCGGTGCGGCCGGTCGCCGGGAAGGACGCCTGGGCGAGCACGCTGGGTAACGCCAGCGTTGCTACGCTCAGTACTCGCGCCTTTACTACGCACAGCGATCAAGCGCGGGTGTCGTTCGCCGCTTTCGTGGACACCGAGGGCAGCGGTGATCCACTTCAGCTGCAGGCCAGTACCGACGGCGTGAACTGGCAACCGATCGCCCTCTCGGTGTCCGGACCGGGGGCACCCTCCGGAACCGTGACGTCGCTCTCCGGACACGGGCACCGTGCCTGGTGGCGGGCGGTCGGCACGCTGCCGCAAGGCGCGTCGGTGAGCCTCCGCTGGCGTTACAGCACCGACCCGAGTTACACGGGACGGGGCGTTTCGGTCGACGGTGTGAAAGTCACCGAGAGCGGCCGATCACTCCTCGACGGTGAACGAGACCCCGCTGTTTTCATTGCAGAGGGTTGGCAGTTGACCTGTCGGTGACCGGCCGGTCGCCGAATGTCCACCGCAAGCCGGATTTTACCGTCCGCTTGCCGCTTGCACCGCGACACTAAGTTGCCAAGTCGTTAGCTTGACCTCGTTAACAAGGTCGACCTGGTTGGCGACTTTCTGGTCAGTGATTAATCGCAAATCCAGATCCGCAGACACGGACGGGTTGCGATCCGACCGAAGGGTGTGGGTAGCCTTGTCGCAGATGCCAACGGTTAGTAACTTTCCGACGGTGAGTGATACCGAATCCGTAGTCGGCACGGCACCGTCCGAGCCCGTATCGGTCCAGACGGCCGTGCGGGACGCGGACTCCAGCCCGCTGGTGCGGATCCGGTCCCTGCTCCCCGGCCTGGCCCGCGCCGAGCAGCGCGTGGCGAAGGTGGTGCTGGAAGACCCCGCGTCCGTCGCGCGGCGCAGCATCACCGAGGTGGCCCTGGCCGCCAACACGAGCGAGACCACGGTGACGCGGTTCTGCAAGGCCGTCGGCGTCGGCGGGTACCCGCAGCTGCGCATCGCGCTGGCCGCGGACACCGCGCGCACCGAGGCCCGCACCACCCGCAACCTCGGCGGCGAGATCGGCCCGGAGGACGACCTGGCCGCGGTGATCGGCAAGGTCAGCTTCGCCGACGCCCGCGCGGTCGAGGAGACCGCCGACCAGCTCGAGGTCGCCACCCTCGAGCGGGTGATCGAGGTCGTCGCGAACGCCGGCCGCGTGGACGTCTACGGCGTGGGCGCCAGCGCGTTCGTCGCCGCCGACCTGCAGCAGAAGCTGCACCGCATCGGCCGCGTGTGCTTCGCGTGGTCCGACACGCACATCATGCTCACCTCGGCCGCGGTGCTGAGCCCCGGTGACGTCGCGATCGGCGTCTCGCACACCGGCGCGACCACCGACACCGTCGAGGCGCTGCGCGTGGCGCGCGAGCACGGCGCGGTCACCATCGCCGTGACGAACTTCCCGCGTTCCCCGATCACCGAGGTCGCCGATCACGTTTTGACGACCGCGGCCCGGGAAACCACGTTCCGTTCGGGAGCGACGGCGAGCCGGATCGCCCAGCTCACCGTCATCGACTGCCTGTTCATCGGGGTCGCGCAGCGGCACATGGACGCGTCGGTCAGCGCGCTGGACGCGACCAGGGACGCAGTCGGATCGCACCGCTTGGGGGTCAGGCCGGACGGTCGTCGCCGTCCGCGGGAAACCGGCAAGTAATGACCGGAGAAAATGTGAGGCGCATGATGACCGTCCCCGTGCAGGCGGTGCACGTCGATTCGCCGACCGAGACCCGCAATCCCCGCACCAAGGACATCGACCTGATGTCCACCGCGGGGATCCTGGGCGCGATCAACGCCGAGGACCGCACGGTCCCCGGTGCCGTGGCCGCGGTGCTGCCCCAGGTGGCGCGCGCGGTGGACCACGCGGTGGACGCCCTACGGTCCGGGGGCCGGGTGCACTACGTCGGCGCGGGCACGTCCGGGCGGCTGGCCACCCTGGACGCGGCCGAGCTGGTGCCGACGTTCAACGTGCCGGGCGACTGGTTCATCGCGCACCACGCCGGCGGCGAGCGCGCGCTGCGCCACGCCGTCGAAAACGCGGAGGACGACTCGGCGGCGGGCGCCGCCGAGATGGCCGCGATGGTGCAGCCGGGTGACTTCGTGCTGGGGCTGACGGCGTCGGGCAGGACGCCGTACGTGCTGGGTGCGCTGGCCGCGGCGTCGCGCCAGGGCGCCCGGACCGGCCTGGTCTCGGGCAACGCCAAGGCCGCGAAGCCGGCCGGGGTGGACGTGCTCATCGCCGTCGACACCGGCCCGGAGGCGATCGCCGGTTCGACGCGGATGAAGGCGGGCACGGCGCAGAAGATGATCCTGACGTCGTTCTCCACCGCGACGATGATCAAGCTGGGCCGGACCTACTCCAACCTGATGGTCAGCATGCGGGCGACGAACGCGAAGCTGCGCGGCCGGACCATCCGGATCCTGCAGGAAGCCACCGGCATGACGATGGCGGACTGCTCGGACGCGCTCACCGAGGCCGGGGGCGACCTCAAGGTGGCGCTGGTGCACCTGCTGTCCGGCGAGGACGTCAAGAGCGCCGCGAAGGCGTTGCACACGTCCGGCGGGCACGTGCGCAAGGCGCTGGACACTCTCAGGGTGCGAGCCAGCTAGATCTTCATCTGTTCACCTGTCTAACCTCTCAGATGAGAGGGAAGGCCGGTGGGCGATGGCGGGCACGGACGAGGACTCGCGACGCGGCCTGTCGCGTCGCGAGTGGGTGTCGATCGGCGGGATGGCGGGGTTCGTCCTGCTGCTGAACGTCGTGGGCTGGGGCGTGCTCACGGCGTTCGTCGCGCCGCACCACTACGCGCTGGGCACGTCCGGCGTGTTCGGGATCGGGCTGGGGGTCACGGCGTTCACGCTGGGCATGCGGCACGCTTTCGACGCCGACCACATCGCCGCGATCGACAACACGACCCGCAAGCTGATGGGCGACGGCCAGCGGCCGCTGTCGGTGGGGTTCTGGTTCTCCCTCGGGCACTCCACGATCGTCTTCGTGCTCTGCCTGCTGCTGTCACTGGGCGTCCGCGCGCTGGCCGGGCAGGTCGAGGACGACTCGTCGGCGCTGCACCAGGCCACCGGCGTGATCGGGACGACGGTGTCCGGGGTGTTCCTGTACGTGATCGCGATCCTCAACCTGGTGGTGCTGGCCGGGATCCTGCGGGTTTTCCGGCAGATGCGCCGGGGTGAGTTCGACGAGGCCGCGCTGGAGCGGCAGCTGGACAACCGCGGCCTCATGAACCGGCTGCTGCGCGGGGCGACGAAGGCCGTGCGCAAGCCGTGGCACATCTACCCGGTCGGGCTGCTGTTCGGGCTGGGCTTCGACACCGCGACCGAGATCGGGCTGCTCGTGCTGGCCGCGGGCGCGGCGACGTTCGCGCTGCCCTGGTACGCGATCCTCGTGCTGCCGATCCTGTTCGCGGCCGGGATGACCCTGTTCGACACCGTGGACGGCTGCTTCATGAACTTCGCCTACGGCTGGGCGTTCGCGAAGCCGGTGCGCAAGATCTTCTACAACCTCACGGTGACCGCGCTGTCGGTCGCGGTGGCGCTGCTCATCGGGACGATCGAGCTGGTGTCGATCCTCGCCGAGAAGCTGGCCATCACGAGCGGGCCGCTGGCCGCGATCGCTTCGGTGGACCTGGACTACGTCGGCTTCGGGATCGTCGGACTGTTCGTGCTGACCTGGGTCGTCGCGCTGGCGGTGTGGCGGTTCGGGCGGATCGAAGAGAAGTGGTCGGCGAAGCTGACGGGCTAAGAAGCCGCGTCCGAGATGCTTTTCGCTTCGCGCGCGCCCGCCTCGAACGCTTCGCAGCAGAAGAGCAGCCACGCGCGTACGCCCTCCGGCGTCCCGCTCGCGAATCCCTCCGCCGCCTCGAGGTAACGCGGGACCCGGCGGAAGAACGCCACCTCGGGCACGCTCAACGACTTCGGGTCGAGGCCGGTCGCGACCATCGTCAGGCGGGCGGCCGCGCGGGCGACCACGCCGTCCGCGCTGCCGAACGGCTTGAGCGCCAGCAGTTCCCCGTGGACCACCGCCGTCAGGACCGGGCCCGGGACCGACGTCGCTCCGGTCACCAGCTGGGCCAGCAGCTCCAGCCGGCCGCCGCCGGACTGCGGGCGGCCCAGCGCGTCGAGGTCGTCGACGAGGTCCGCCGCGGCCAGGACGTGCAGGCGCGCCAGCGCCTGCAGCGGTGCGCGACGCCACGTCGGCAGCAGTGACTCCAGCGTCTCCGCGACGCGCAGCGCGCCGGCCAGGACCGGGTCGTCGACCGCGCCGTCGAGAGGGAGTTCCGGGTTGGCGCCCTCGATGCCGGCGGACGCGCGGGCGGCGCGCACGGACGCCTCGGCCGCCGTCGCCGCGCCGCCGCGGAGGTTCGCGGGGAGGCGGTGGACCGCAAAGACCGCGTCCTGCGCCGACTTCGCGGCCGCCGCGACGCCTTCGAGGTCGAGGAGGGGCTTCAAGGGGTCGCTCATGCGTCGAGCACCTGTCCTTCGCGGGTGACCACGGGCGGCAGCACCGACCACGGGAAGTTGATCCAGCGGTCGGTGTGCCGCCAGACGTACTCGCACTTCACCGTCGAGTGCGGCTTCTCGTAGACGACGGCCGAGCGGACCTCGGCGACGTGCTCGAGGCAGAAGTCGCGGACCAGCTTGAGCGTGGCGCCGGTGTCGGCGACGTCGTCGGCGATCAGCACCTTCTTGCTCGTCAGGTCGACGACGTTGGGCACCGGCGGCAGCATCACCGGCAGGTCGAGGCGCTGGTCGACGCCGGTGTAGAACTCGACGTTCATCACGTGCAGGTTCTTCACGTCGAGCGCGTAGCCGAGGGCACCGGCGACGAACAGGCCGCCGCGGGCGATGGAGAGGATGAGGTCCGGCGCGAAGCCGTCTTCGGCGATGGTGTGAGCCAGTTCACGGCTCGCCGTGCCGAACAGCTCCCAGCTCAGCTCTTCCCGCTCTTCGGCCATCGAGCCCGCCCTTCCCGTCGTGGTTCGCCGAGCATAGGCAACGCGGAAGTGGACTCCTGAAATGATCAGAAATTGGCTCTCCTGAGCAGCCACTGGCCGAACTACCGTGAGCGCGTGAGCGATTGGACCACGCAACCGACCCTCTCCGGCGAGCACGTCCGCCTGGAGCCGCTGTCCCCCGAGCACGCCAAGGGCCTGCTGGAGGCCGGCGCCGACCCGGGCATCTGGGCGTGGCTGAGCATCCGGCAGCCGGGGGATCTTCCCGCCGCCGAGCGGATGGTCGAGCAGGCGCTCGCCGATCCCGACCGCCGCCCTTTCGTGCAGATCGACCCGGCCTCCGGCCGCGTCGCCGGGACGACGTCGTACTACCAGGTCGTCGAGAAGCACCGGATCCTGTCGATCGGGCACACGTGGATCGGCGCGGACTGGCAGCGCACCGGGCTCAACACCGAGTCGAAGCTGCTGCTGCTCACGCACGCGTTCGAAACCCTTGGCGCGCAACGGGTCGCGTGGGAGACCGACATCCGGAACCTCCGCTCGCAACGCGCCATCGAACGGCTTGGCGCGCTTCGCGAAGGCGTCCTGCGCGCACACCGGATCCGGCCGGACGGGTCGTCGCGCGACACCGTCCTCTACTCGATGCTCGCGCCGGAATGGCCCGCTGCCAAGGCCCGGCTGAACGAACGCTTAGTCAGCGGGGCTCGCCGGGCACGGTGAACCGGCCCGGCCACGTGGGTGCAACCTTTTACAAGGCGGACTAACGTCGCTAGCGTGCCGCTAGCCGTCGTTTCGGCGCACTACAGGAGGCCTTGCAACCATGACCGAGCAGTCCCCCGCCCTGGACAACCTGCTCACCGAGAGCCGCACCTTCCCGCCCAGTGACGAATTCGCTGGCCAGGCCAACGCGAAGGCCGATCTCTACGCCGAAGCGGACGCCGACCGCGAAGCGTTCTGGGCCAAGCAGGCCGAGCGGCTCACGTGGGACACGAAGTGGACCACGGTACTGGACTGGACCAATGCGCCCTTCGCGAAGTGGTTCGTCGGCGGCAAGCTGAACGTCGCCTACAACTGCGTCGACCGGCACGTCGAGTCCGGCCACGGCGACCAGGTCGCGATCCACTGGGTCGGCGAGCCGGGTGACACCCGGGACATCACCTACGCCGAGCTGAAGACCGAGGTTTCCAAGGCCGCCAACGCACTCGCGTCGCTGGGCGTCACCGCCGGGGACGTCGTGGCGATCCAGCTGCAGATGGTCCCCGAGGCCATCTTCGCGATGCTCGCGTGCGCGCGGATCGGCGCGCTGCACAACGTCGTCTTCGGCGGCTTCTCCCCGACGGCGCTGCGAGCGCGTGTCGACGACGCCGCCGCGAAGGTCGTGATCACCTCCGACGGCCAGTTCCGCCGCGGCAAGGCCGCGCCGATGAAGGCCAATGTCGACGAAGCGCTCGAAGGCGCCGAGACCGTCGAGAAGGTCGTCGTCGTAAAGCGCACGGGCGACCAGCTCGAGGGTGACGTCCCGTGGACCGACGGCCGCGACCTGTGGTGGCACGAGCTCGTCGACGGACAGTCCGAAGAGCACACTCCCGAGGCGTTCGACAGCGAGCACCCGCTGTTCATCCTCTACACGTCCGGGACGACCGGGAAGCCGAAGGGCATTCTCCACACGTCGGGCGGCTACCTGACGCAGACCGCGTACACGCACCACAACGTCTTCGACCACAAGGCCGGCGAAGACGTCTACTGGTGCACCGCGGACATCGGCTGGATCACCGGCCACAGCTACATCGTCTACGGCCCGCTCGCCAACCGCGTCACGCAGGTCGTCTACGAAGGCACGCCGAACACCCCGCACGAGGGCCGGCACTGGGAGATCATCCAGAAGTACAAGGTCTCCCTCTACTACACCGCGCCGACGCTGATCCGCACGTTCATGAAGTGGGGCGCGGAGATCCCGGAGAAGTACGACCTGTCGTCGCTGCGGGTGCTGGGTTCGGTCGGCGAGCCGATCAACCCCGAGGCGTGGATCTGGTACCGCGAGAACATCGGCGCGGGCCGGACCCCGATCGTCGACACGTGGTGGCAGACCGAGACCGGCGCGATCATGATCTCGCCGCTGCCGGGCGTCACCTCGACCAAGCCGGGCTCGGCGCAGAAGGCGCTGCCGGGCATCTCCGCGAAGGTCGTCGACGACACCGGCGTCGAGGTCGGGCCCGGCGGTGGCGGGTACCTGGTGCTCGACAAGCCGTGGCCGTCGATGCTGCGCGGGGTCTGGGGCGACGAGGAGCGCTTCAAGGACACGTACTGGTCGCGGTTCAAGGACCAGGGCTTCTACTTCGCCGGCGACGGCGCGAAGTACGACAACGACGGTGACGTCTGGCTGCTCGGCCGCGTCGACGACGTGATGAACGTGTCCGGCCACCGCATCTCGACGACCGAGGTCGAGTCGGCGCTGGTCTCGCACCCGACGGTGGCCGAGGCCGCGGTCGTCGGCGCGACCGACCCGACGACCGGCCAGGGCATCGTCGCGTTCGTCATCCTGCGCGGCAACGCCGTCGACGGCGGCGAGGAGGCCATCCAGGCGCTGCGCAACCACGTCGCGAAGGAGATCGGGCCGATCGCGAAGCCGCGGCAGATCATGGTCGTGCCGGAGCTGCCGAAGACGCGCTCGGGCAAGATCATGCGCCGTCTCCTGCGCGACGTCGCGGAGAACCGGCAGGTCGGCGACGTCACCACGCTGGCCGACTCGACGGTGATGGACCTGATCTCGTCGGGCCTGAAGACGGGCAAGTCGGAGGAGTGAGCTAGCGTTCTCCTCGTCAGAGCCCTTCCGGCTTCGCGCCGGGAGGGCTCTGTCATGACACCCCCGAGTGGCACTAGTCGAACGCATGTTCTACGCTGTGCCGCGAACCACACCCACTTCCCGGGCAAGGAGACGACACGACGATGACCGTGGATGTCCTGACGCACGACGAGGAAACGGCTTCGGCTCCGGTTTCCGCTCCGGTTCCGGCTTCGGAGGTTTCCGCCGACGAGGCGGCCGTCACCGAGTCCGCGTCCCCGGCCTCTTCGGAGGGCGACGCTTCGCCCGCCGAGGAAGAGGCCCCGAAGCCGAAGCGCGGCCGCCCGAAGGGCGCGGCGACGGCGTCGACGGCGAAGAAGACCCGCACGGTCGAGCTGACCCTCACGGTCACCGGCACCGCCGACGGCGAGTGGCAGGCCGAGCTGAAGAACGGCTCGAAGTGGGTCGCCAAGGGCCTCGAGATCCCCGCCGCGGCGGTTTCGCGCGCGGCGAAGGAGCTGCACAGCGACCTCTCCGGCCCGATCGACGAGGTGATCAACCAGGCCCGCGAGGCGCAGGCCGCGAAGGTCGCCGCGCTGGAGGCCGAGCTCGAGAAGGCCAAGCAGGCCCTGGCTGAGCTGGACGCCTGAGCTTCACTCCGGGAGACGCCCGGTCCGCTGCTCGCGGGCCGGGCGTTTCCGCTTTCACGGCTTCAGGCGTGCTTCGAAGTCCGCCAGCCAGGCCCGGAAGTCGAGCGGGCCGTACAAGTACTTGCCCGGCGCAACAGGCATGTCCGCGCCCCACAGGTTCTGGATCGCGTCGAAGACCAGGTCGTCCTCGACTTCGCAGTCCGATCCGACCCACTGGCCGGCCCAGTCGGAGGCTTCGACGGCGGTGAGTCTTCCGGCAGCGAGGCCGCTCAGCACGTGCCGCACCTGTTCACGGGTCGGTTCCGCTGTTTCGCCGAGCTCCAAAGTGCATCGCCCTCCGCCGGCCCCGAAGAAAGCTGCCCCCACCCTGTCCCGGCAGGGCTCCGGCAAAGTCGTTTGTGCTGTTCATGGGGTGATTCCGAAGAGTGTGAGTGGTCGGGTGGGGGTGCGGGCGATGTGGCGGAGGGCTGTGGCGATGCTGTTGTGGCCTTGTGTGCGGAGGGCGCTGATGGCGAGGTTGCGCAGGGAGGCCATGGCGCGGGGTCCGGTGCCGGTGCGGACGCGGGAGGCGTCTTCGCGGTAGGTGGTGTCGCGGACCCAGTGCAGCCGGTTCTCGATGTGCCAGTGTCGGCGTAGGTGGGTGGCGATGGCGGCTGGGCTGGTGTCTGAGGGCAGGCTGGTGATGCCGTAACCGGTGTGGGTTTCGCGTGTTCCGGTGGTGCGGTCGGTGCGGTATCGGGTGACCTGGAAGACCTGTGTGCTGGCGGGGAAGCCGAGGTCGTCGGGGGCGGGCAGGGTCTCGATGGTGCGTTGTTCGAGGCGTCCGTGTCCGATTCCGGTGCTGGTGTGGTGGGTGGCCTGTGGCCAGGGCATTGTGGTGAGCCTGGTGTGGAGGCGGTGCTGGTTGGCTTTGACGGTGAACACGTAGTCCGCGTCGCGGCGGGTGAGGTAGCGGGCCAGGCCGCGGGTGGTGTGCAGGGCGTCGGCGGTGACCACGACACCGGCGAGGTCGATGCCCTCGAGCAGGGGTTGCATCCAGCTGATTTCGCTCGTTCCCCTGGTCACGTTCTGCTGGGCCAGCACGATCCCGTCCTCATGGGTCGGCGCGGAGAGCAGGTGCACGCCCGCTCCGCCGGTGCGGGCGAAGGTGCCGCGCAGGGATTTGCCGTCCACCGCGATCGCAGTTGGACCATCTGTTGTGGCGTTGATCCAGCAGCTGATCGCGGTGTCGAGGTCGTCGCCGTTGATGCCGGAGAGCACCCGCCGCACGGTGGCTTCGTCCGGGGCGATGTGCCGGTCGCGGCGGGGGTCGAACCGGGCGCCGAGGCGGGCCAGCACGCGCTGGGGTGCGTCGGCGGCCCATTCCCCGATCGCGGTGAACGACTGGGCCCCGGCAGCGACTGCGGCCGCGGCCAGCGCCAGAACCGATCCCAGCGAATGCCGCACCCCCCGCCGCTTCCGCGGATCAGGCACCAGGGCCAGGTAATCACGCAGATCAGCTGCTCGATCGAGGTCGGCGCAGGCCAGTCGGGTCAGCACGGCAGGGATGGGAGAAGATGCAACAGCAGGCACGGCTCTCTCACAGATCATGGGCTTCGACAACCACATGATCACCACCGAGAGCCGTGCCTGCCTGCACCAACACGACTTTGCCGGAACCCTGCCCTGTCCCGGGGGGACGTCCCAGTTCCAGTCTATCGGCCACCACCTGCGAAAACAGGCCGTTCGCCGATCTGTGGACAACTCGCGCCAGATGACAAGCCAGAGCCGGACCTGTGGATGGACGGTTGCGGCTCGGCCGGAAATCAGCTAGCAAACCGACTCCGACCCGTGGCTCAAGCGATCGACTCGCGTACCCGGGAAGTCGGCTCGGCGCACCCCCAAGGGTCGGCCTGCGTACCTGGAGAGTCGGCTTGCGTACCTGCAGGGTCGGCTTGCGTACCTTGAGGGGCAGGCGATCGGGGGCCGGGCGGGCAGGGGTGACTTGAACTCGACCCACATCGCGTCCGTCAGGGCCTCGACGTGGTGCGTGACCCCGCGTGGGTGCACCACCGAATCACCCGGCTCCAGGACGGCCTCCACCCCCTCGACCGCTCCGCGCAGCCGACCCGACAACACGTAGACGATCGAGTCGTGGTCGTGCGCGTGCGGCGGTGACGCCACTCCCGCCGGGTAGTGGATCAAGTAGGCCAGTCCGCTCGCTGCCTGCTCCAGCAGCCGGAACCGGCCTTCGCCGCCGAGTAGCGGCAAGCCCTCCACCGTCACCAGTGGCTGCCACACCTGCTCTTCCATGCCGTCCATCATGACCCAGCCCGGCTGAGAGTCCACACAGGACCAGTTAGGTAAGGCAGTCGTTATTTAGGTCCACCTGACCGAAAACCCTGCTCTCGCCACCATTCCGCTTCCGTGTTTCACTGGTCCGGTGACCGATACGGCCGTTGAACACGCCCACGAACCGCACCAGGGACTGGGCGGGAAGCTGAACTGGCTGCGGGCCGGGGTGCTCGGGGCGAACGACGGCATCGTGTCCGTCGCCGGCATCGTCGTCGGCGTGGCCGGGGCGACCACGGAAAGCACCACGATCCTCACCGCCGGAATCGCCGGGCTCGTCGCCGGCGCCTTTTCCATGGCCGGCGGGGAATACGTTTCCGTGAGCACCCAGCGCGACACCGAACAGGCCTTGCTCCGGCTCGAAAAACAGGAGCTCAAGACGATGCCGGAGGCCGAGGAGCGCGAGCTCGCCGAGATCTACGAGGGCAAGGGCCTCTCCCCGGAACTGGCGAGCCAGGTCGCCCGCGAACTGACCGAAAAGGACGCCCTGCAGGCGCACGCGGAAGCCGAGCTCGGCATCGACCCCGGCAACCTCACCAGCCCATGGCAGGCCGCGTGGGCGTCGCTGCTCGCGTTCTCCGTCGGCGCGCTGCTGCCGATCCTGTCCATCGCCTGGGCCGGCGTCTCCCTGCGGGTGTGGGCGTGCGCCGCCGCGGTCGTCGTCGGCCTCACGCTGACCGGGTGGATCAGCGCGAGGCTCGGCGACGCAAACGTGGTGCGCGCGATCGTCCGCAACGTCGGTGTCGGCGCGCTCACCATGGTCGTGACCTACTTCGTCGGCGTGATCTTCGGGGTCACCGTGGGCTAGTGAACGCCCTTCATCAGCTTGCGGATGAAGGGAATGCCCAGGAACAGCAGCACGCCGACGGCGACGGCGATCCCGCCGACCGTGCCGAAGTACGGCGCCTCGTCGTCGACCGAGTAG
Source organism: Amycolatopsis plumensis (assembly GCF_042652605.1). Lineage (NCBI taxonomy): Bacteria > Bacillati > Actinomycetota > Actinomycetes > Pseudonocardiales > Pseudonocardiaceae > Amycolatopsis > Amycolatopsis plumensis. Next base: position 2,432,593 of record NZ_JBHSJY010000001.1, read on the forward strand.
TACTCGGAGAGCTTGCCCGACATCGCCGTGCCGAACGACACCGACAGGAAGTTCAGCGCCACCATCTGCGTCGGGAACGCCGCCGGGGCGAGCTTGGTCGACAGCGACAGCCCGACCGGCGAGAGGCACAGCTCGGCCATCGTGAAGACGAACAGGATGCCGATCAGCGCGAGCAGCGGGCTGGCGTTCTCGCCGCTGCCCGCCATCGGCAGGAACAGCAGGAACGCCACGCCCATCAGCACGGTGCCGATGACGAACTTCATCGGCGTCGACGGCTGGCGCTCGCCGAGCTTCGTCCACAACGCCGCCAGCAGCGGCGCGAACACGATGATGAACACCGGGTTGATCGAGTTGACCCAGGCGACCGGCATCTCCCAGCCGAACAGGTTCCGGTCCAGCCGCTGGTCGGAGTAGACCTCGACGACGGTGAACTGCTGCTGGTACAGCGAGAAGAACACCGCGCTGGCGATCCACATCGGGATGAACGAGAAGACCCGGCTGCGCTCGTCCCCGGTGATCTTGCGGCTGGCCAGGATGATCACGAAGTAGACCACCGAGATGGTCCCGACCACCCAGACGACGACGTCGGCGAGGTTGCCCGGGTTGACGACCCCGGTCAGCAGCAGGACGACGACGACGGCGACCAGCACGAGCGCGACGCCGACGGCGAGCAGCCGCCGGGACGCGGGCAGCGGATCCGGCACCGCCTTCGCGCGCTCGCCGAGGTTCTTGCGGCCGAGAGTGTACTGGACCAGGCCGAGGGCCATCCCGATCGCGGCCAGGCCGAAGCCGAGGTGGAAGCCGACGTCCTTCTGCGCCCACCCGGTCAGCAGCGGGCCGACGAACGCACCGAGGTTGACGCCCATGTAGAAGATCGTGAAACCGGCGTCGCGCCGCTCGTCGCCCTCGGCGTAGAGGGTGCCGACGATCGCCGTCGCGTTCGCCTTGAGCCCGCCGCTGCCGACCGCGACGCAGGCGAGGCCGACGCCCACGCCGACGAGACCCGGCAGCACCGCGAGGCTGATGTGGCCGATCATGATCAGTACCGCGCTGTAGAACAACGTGCGTTCGGAACCCAGCAGCCGGTCGGCGACCCAGGCGCCGACGACGGCGAACAGGTACACGAGCCCGCCGTACGCGCCGACGATGCCGAGCGCGTCTTCCTGCGGCAGGCCGAGACCGCCCTCCGCGGCCGTCCGGTAGAGGTAGAGCGCGAGGATGCCGAGCATCCCGTAGAAGGAGAAGCGCTCCCACATCTCGATGCCGAAGAGGTTCGCCAGTCCTCGTGGGTGCCCGAAGAACCTCGTGTCCTGCTGGACCTCGGTTGAGGTGCTCACAACTCGTCTTCCTTTGTCTAGGGACTTCGTTGTCGATTCGCATGCTATGAGCCCACCGGGTTACCCACCACCGATACCCCATGTGGCAGCGGTCATGACAATGCGTGACAAAGGACTGGTAAAATCGAGTGAAGGTGCGCCGGGAAGTCTGGTCGGCAACAGTGATCAGCAACCCCTGGAGCCGCCCCGATGACCCGCCCGTTCAGCGAATTCGCCCGCTACCTGCGCACCGAGACGACCGGTGGGCTGATCCTGCTCGGCGCGACGGCGGTCGCGCTGCTCTGGGCCAACTCGCCGCTGCGGGACAGCTACCACGCCCTGCGCGACTTCCGGCTCGGCCCGGAGTTCCTGCACCTGAACCTGACGCTCGGCGACTGGGCCAAGGACGGCCTGCTCGCTCTGTTCTTCTTCGTCGCCGGGCTGGAGCTCAAGCGCGAGCTCGTCATCGGTGAGCTCTCCCGGTTCAAGCAGGCGATCCTGCCGGTCGTCGCCGCGATCGGCGGCATGGTCGTCCCCGCGCTCGTCGCACTGGCCGTCGGCTGGGGGACGCCGGGGATCGAGCGCGCCTGGGCGATCCCGGTCGCCACGGACATCGCGTTCGCGCTCGGCGTGCTCGCGCTGACCGCGTCGAACCTGCCCTCGAGCGCGCGGGTGTTCCTGCTTTCCCTGGCCGTGGTGGACGACCTCGGCGCGATCATCGTCATCGCCGTGCTGTTCACGACGGGTTTCGACCTGGTCGCGGTGGCCGTCGCCGTCGTAGCGCTCGCGCTGTACGCGTTCCTGCAGCACCGTCGCGTCCGGACGCCGTGGCTGTACGTCCCCTTGGCGCTGATCACCTGGGTCGCCGTGCACTCGGCGGGCATCCACGCGACGATCGCCGGTGTCGCGCTGGGCCTGCTCACCCGCGTCCGCGCCGACGAGGGCGAGGCGGAAGCACCCGCGCTGCGGCTCGAGCACCGGCTCCAGCCGTGGTCGGCGGCGGTCGCCGTGCCGGTGTTCGCGCTGTTCGCGGCCGGGATCTCGGTCAATGCCGACGCGCTCGGCGCGGTGTTCACGACGGCGTTGCCGCTCGCGGTGCTCGCCGGGCTGCTCGGCGGCAAGGTCGTCGGCATCTTCGGGGCCAGCCTGCTCGCCGTGAAGTTCCGGCTGGCGGAGAAGCCGCGCGGAATGGGGTGGCGGGACCTGGCCGCGTTGTCCGTGCTGGGCGGGGTCGGGTTCACGGTGAGCCTGCTGATCGCGGAGCTGGCGCTGCCGGGTGACGCGAGCGAGCTGGCGAAGGCGGCGGTGCTGATCGCGTCGGCGGTGGCGTCCCTGCTGGCGGCGGCGTTGCTACTCCGTCGTAGCAAGGTCCACGCGCAAATGTCCGACACACTGTGAGTCCGCCGCGCCCGCATCAGGGACACATGGCACGATGACCCGGTGAGCAGCCCCAAGCACGAGCGCACCGGTCCCGACGGCGTGGGGGCCGTGCCTTACCTCCCGCTGTCCTCCGCCTCCGACGTCCCCGGCGACCAGTCGATCGGCCGCCTGGTCGGCGACGCGACGCAGCACATCTCCACCCTGGTCAGGGCCGAGATGGAGCTGGCGAAGTCCGAGCTGGTCGGCGAGGTGAAGAAGGGGCTCAAGGGGGCCGTCTTCTTCCTGATCGCCCTGACGGTCTTCCTGTACAGCACCTTCTTCCTGTTCTTCTTCGCGGCCGAGGGGCTGGCCGAGTGGGTGCGGTACCGCTGGATCGCGTTCGGCATCGTGTTCGTCCTGATGCTGCTCGTCGCGGGCGCGGCCGGGTTCCTCGGCTACCGCAAGGTGAAGAAGTTCAAGGCCCCGGAGCGGACCATCGCCAGCGTCAAGGAGACCGCCGCCGCGCTCAAGCCGCAGCGGGCGCCCGAAGCCGGCGTGGCCACGCGCGACTGAGTGCGTTGCACGCGTCCCCCGACCCGTCGATCGTCCGGCTCGACGGCCCGTGGGTCCACCGCGACGTCTCCGCGAACGGCATCCGGCTGCACGTCGCCGAGTGCGGCGACGGGCCGGTCGTGGTGCTGCTGCACGGGTTCGCCGAGTTCTGGTGGACCTGGCACCACCAGCTGACGGCACTGGCCGGCGCCGGGTTCCGCGCGGTGGCCGTCGACCTGCGCGGCTACGGCGACTCGGACAAGCCGCCCCGCGGCTACGACGCCTGGACGCTCGCCGGTGACGTCGGCGGGCTGATCAAATCACTCGGGGCGCGCCGCGCCCACCTCGTCGGGCACGCCTGGGGCGGCATGCTCGCCTGGACGGTCGCGGCGCTGCACCCGCGGCTGGTGTCCTCGGTGACGGCGATCGGTGCCGCCCACCCGCTCGCCCTGCGTTCGGGCGCGGCCCGCCCGTGGCGCGGCCAGGGCCGTGCGGCCGGGCACCTCTTCCGCTTCCAGGTGCCGATGGCACCGGAGAAGTGGCTGGTGAAGGACGACGCCCAGGCCGTCGCGGACCTCTTCGAAAGCTGGGCCGGCCGCCGCTGGCGGTCCAGCGCGGACTTCACCGGCAGCGTCGAGGCGTTCCGGCAGGCGATGCTCGTGCCCGGCGTCGCGCACAGCGCGCTCGAGTACTACCGGTGGGCGTTCCGCGCCCAGTTCCGCGGCGAAGGCCGCCGGTTCACCGACGCCGTCGGCACCCGGATCGCGGCACCGACGTTGCAACTGCACGGCGCCGACGACACCTGCATCCTCCCGGAAACGGCGGCGTCGTCGACGCGCTGGGCGGGCCCGCACGCCGAGCCGGAGATCTGGCCGGACGTCGGGCACTTCCCCCACCTCGAGGTGCCGGACCGCACGTCGGAGGCCCTGGTGGGCTTCCTCAAGCGAGACTGATGGCGTTCTTCGCCCGCTCCACCGACTCTTCCGAGGCCGGCCCTTCGGCGTTCTCGGTGGCCAGCGCCTGGTTGAGCGCGGCGAAAGGCCGCATCCGCCGTTCGTAGGCCGCGAAGGCCTCCTCGCGGGTGCCCCGGCCGAGTTCCTGCGCGAGGACGTACGCGCCGACCAGCGCGAGGCTCGTCCCCTGGCCGGACAGCGCCGAGGCGCAGTAGCCGGCGTCGCCGACCAGCACGACCCGGCCCGCCGACCAGCGGTCCAGGTGGATCTGGGCCATGGCGTCGAAGTAGAAGACGTCCGCGGCGGCCATCGCCTCCAGCAGCTTCGGCACCTCCCAGCCGACCCCGGCGAGCCGCTCGGCGATCAGCCGTTTCTGCTCCGGGACGGCCAGCCGCGGCAGCGGTTCCGAGCCGAAGCCGAGGGTCACGCGGAGCTCGGTGTTCTCCCGGACGGGGTAGACCACCCCGCCGGTGTGCTCGTGCCGGAACCAGACCTGCCAGTCCTCGAGCCCCAGGAAGTTGGCCGTCGGGAAAATCGCCAGGTACTGCCCGAGGTGCCGGGTGAAGTCCTCCTCGGGTCCGAAGGCCAGCCGTCGCACGACGGAATGCAGTCCGTCCGCGCCGACGACCAGGTTGAACGTCCGGGAGCCGCCGCGCTCCAACTCGACGCGCATCCCGTGCGCCTCCTCGGTGAGCGCGGTGATCGTGTCGCCGAAGACGTACTCGACGCCGGGCGCCTCCAGCAGCATCGCGACGACGTCGTCGCGCAGGATCTCGAAGTCGGCGGCGTCCAGCCGTCCGCTGCTGTAGGTGAACTCCTCGGACCGGAACAGCTCGTGGCCGGCTCCGTCCACCACGGACATCCCGCCCATCCGCGTCCGCAGCGCGCGCATCCGGTCGCCGAGGCCCAGCTCGTCGACGACGTCGAGCGCGGCGCCGCGCACGTCGATCGCCTGGCCGCCGGTGCGCGGGCCGGGCGCCCGCTCCACCACGGTCACCGCCCAGCCCGCACGGGCCAGGAGCCGGGCCAGCGTGCCGCCGGCGACACCGGCGCCGGAGATCAGAACGTTCCGCATGGTTCCTCCAGAGTTGTACGCTTGTCTGCGTCACTGTGGAGAACAGCCAGTTCGCAGGCCATTTCTGTACTAGTACAGATGGCTGTCTGTACTAGGTCAGGAGACCGCCGTGAAGTACGTGGCCATCGCGGACGAACTGCGTGAGCGGATCGCGCGCGGCGAGCTCCCGCCCGGCGCGCGGGTGCCCTCCACGCGGCGGCTCGCGGCCGAGCACGGCGTCGCACTGGCGACCGCGGCGAAGGCCCTGGAACGGCTGAGCCAGGAAGGCCTCGTCCGCGCCGAGCCGCGATCCGGCACCGTCGTCGCCGACCGGGACCGACGCGGCGGCCAGCGGGGGCTGACCCGCGAGCAGCTCGTGCGGACCGCCATCGCCATCGCCGACACCGAGGGCCTCGGCGCGCTGTCCATGCGCGGGGTCGCGGCCCGCCTCGGGGTGGCGGCGATGGCGCCGTACCGGTACGTGCGGGGCAAGGACGAGCTGGTGCTGCTGATGGCCGACGCCGCGTTCGGCGAGCGCGGCTATCCGGCGAAGCCGTCCGGTGACTGGCGTGAACGGCTGACGCTCGGCGGCCGGACGCTCTGGGCGCTCTTCCGGCGGCACCCGTGGCTGGCCCAGCTGGGGCCGATCACGCGGCCGCTGCCGCTGCGCAACCTCGCCGTGCACGGCGAGTGGGCCCTGTCCGCGCTGGCCGAGCTGGACGTCGACGCGGCCACGCTGTGCAACCTGCACGTGCTGTTCTTCGGCCACATCCAGGGCATGGCGGTCCACCTCGAGCGCGAGCAGAGCGCGCTGGCGTCGTCCGGGCTGACCGACGACGACTGGATGGACCACCAGGCCCCCGCGGTCGCCGCGATGACGACCGGGCACCCGACGTTCGCCAGGATGCTCGCCGACCTCACCGAGACCGGCTACGACCTGGTGCTGGACGACATCTTCGAGCTGGGCATGCGAGCCCTGCTCGACGGCCTGGCGCTGCGGTTCCGCGGTCACCCGGGCGTCGTGAGTGGTAAGGCGGGTTAGAACCCGCCTTACCACTCACGACGAGCCGCGGCAGACTGCTCAGGCCGCGCAGGAGCCGGTGGACACGTTCGTCGTCTGCGACGGCGCCGCGTCGACCTCGGCGCGCACCTGCTCGGCCGTCAGCGTGAAGCCGGTCTCCGGGTCCTCCACCGCCGCGCCGAAGACGACGCCGATGACCTTGCCGTCCGGGGTCACCATCGGGCCGCCGGAGTTGCCGCTGCGGATCTCGGCGCGGACCGTGAAGACGTCCCGCTGCACGGTGTTCGCCTCGTAGATGTCCGGGCCGCGGAGGTTGATCCGGCCGCGCACGCGCGCCGGCGTCGCCCGGTACGGGCCGTCGAGCGGGTAGCCGAGCACGACCGCGCTGTCGCCCGCCGACGCCGTCTCCGGCGCGAATTGGAGCGGCTCGGCCCTCAGGCGCGGGACCGCGAGCACCGCGATGTCGACCTCCGGGTCGAAGTAGACGACGCGGGCCGGGTAGTCGCCCTGGGTCGTCTCGATGCCGACGGTGTCGGTACCGGCCACGACGTGCGCGTTCGTCATCACGCGCTGCGGCGCGATCACGAACCCGCTGCCTTCGAGCGACCGCGAGCACGAACTCGCGCTGCCGCGGATCTTGACCACGCTGCCGTGCAGCTGCTGGACGATCCCGCTGCGCTGGAGCGCGGGGTCCGGCGGCGAGGTGTCCGCCGTCGGCGCCTTCTGGAACGGGTCCACGATGGACGGGAAGCCGGACGCGTCGAGCAGCTTGCGCAGCTGGCTCGGGAAGCCCTGGGCGGCCTCCGGCATGGCCTCGTTGACCTTGCCGAGCACCACCGAGTTGTTGATCGCCTTGGCCAGCCCCGGCGCGCCCGACACGGCGGTCAGCGGCGTCGCGATCAGCCACGCCACCACGAAAACGACCAGGGCCTGCACGACCGCGCCGAGTGTCTTGTCGATGCCGGAGAGCCGGACCGGGTTGATCTTCTGCCGCAGCCGCCGTCCGACGTAGACACCGATCGCCTCGCCGAAGGCGACCAGGAAGACCACGGTCGCCACCGCGAAGGCGACCTTCCAGACGGGGTCGTCGAAGAACGCCACCACGACCGGCGCGAGCTTGATCCCGGCGACCGCGCCGAGCACGACGCCGACGAGCGACGGCAGCGCGATGATCACGCCCTGGTAGGCGCCGGACACCGCCGCCAGCACGGCCAGCAGCAGCACCACGACATCGACCCAGTTCACCGCGTCACTCCCCGCCCGCTACCCGCGCTTTGTACGCGGCCAGTGCTTCGTCGAGGTCCCGGACGTCGCCCGAGTCCCAGTCACGCTCCCAGCCTCCCAGGCTCAGCAGCACCGACAGCAACCCCGCGGTGAAGCCCCAGACGAACAGGCCGCCGACCTCGAAGGCCGGCCCCTTCCAGGGCGCGCCCTTCTTCTGCACGGTGAACCGGTTGGCCGGGTCGACCAGGTCGGCGATGGCGACGCGCGCGACCGACGCCGTCTCGCCCGGGTCGACCGCGTGCACCGGCGAGGGTTCGGCCCAGTGCGCCAGCACCGGCGTCACGGCGAAGCCGGACACCGGGACGAACAGTTCCGGCAGCACCGCGACCGGCCGGACGCCGGAGGGGACCACGCCGGTCTCTTCTTCGGCCTCGCGCAGCGCGGTGCCGATCGGGCCGCCGTCGCCCTCTTCGGCGCCGCCGCCGGGGAAGGCGACCTGGCCGGCGTGCGAGCCCAGCGTGTCGGCGCGGCGCTGCAGCAGGATGTCCGGCTCGCCGTCGGCTTCGCGTTCACCGAAGAGGATGAGCACGGCGGCCGGGCGGGTGTAGGCGTTTTCGGGCGGGCTGAACCGGGTGAACGTCTTCGAATCGACCTCGGCGCTCACCTTGACCAGCGGCCGGAGCCACTCGGGAACCGACTCGGGTTCGACCAGTGGTCCGATCACGATGCCCCCTCGACTGCCGCGCGCACCTGGTCAGTGTTCACGAACGAGCGAGGATTCGCGATGAACCGCACCTCGCCGGACGCGGTGACCAAGTAGGACGCCGGGAGCGAGGAAGGCACCTTCAGCGCGGCCCGGACCGGCCCGGTCCGCCCGTCGCCGTCGAACACCGACGGCAGGTGCACCCCCAGCTTCGCCAGCAGGTCCAGGCCGTCCTCCGCCGGGCTCTGCACCTGGACGCCGAGGACGCGCACGGCACCCGGCTCCTTCGCGTACTCCTGGAGCACCGGCAGCTCGGTCCGGCACGGCTCGCACCACGACGCCCACACGTTGACCAGCGCCGGAGCCCCGGCGAGGGCCTGGCCGACGTCGACGCGCACACCATCGCCGAGGCAGTCCGCCGTGACGCCTTCGAGCTGCTTCACCGGCTGCCCGGCAGCCGGCGCCGGGCACGGCTGGAGCGCCGCCGCGGACCGGGCCGGCGCGAGGTCCCCCGACGGCTTCGCGGCGGTGTCGTCACCCCCGCGGGGCAGCAGCGCGACGATCAGCGCCACCGCCAGCACGGCGGCGGCCAGCGCGAACTTGGTGACTCTCGTCACCGAGGCGCAGCCATGGCCAGGATGTGGTCCTTTTCGACGCCTTTGACGAGCTTCGCGGCTTCGTCGAAGCCGGTCGGGCCGGTGCCGTACGACGGGCAGTCCTTGGCCAGCGGGCAGGCGCCGCAGGCCGGCTTCTTCGCGTGGCAGACCCGGCGGCCGTGGAAGATCACCCGGTGCGAGAGCATCGTCCACTCCTTGCGGGGGATCAGCTCGCCGACCGCGTGCTCGACCTTGACCGGGTCCTCCTCCGCCGTCCAGCCCCAGCGCCGGACCAGCCGGCCGAAGTGGGTGTCGACGGTGATGCCCGGGACGTCGAAGGCGTTGCCGAGGACGACGTTGGCCGTCTTGCGGCCGACGCCGGGCAGCGTGACCAGGTCCTCGAGCTTGTTCGGGACCTCGCCGCCGAAGCGCTCGACCAGCGCCGCGCCGAGGCCCATGACCGAGTTCGCCTTAGCCCGGTAGAAGCCGGTGCTCCGGAGGTATTCCTCCAGCTCGGTGCGGTCGGCACCCGCGTAGTCGGCGGCGGTCCGGTAGCGCTTGAACAGCGCGGGCGTGACGAGGTTCACCCGGACGTCGGTGGTCTGCGCGGACAGCACGACCGCGACCAGCAGTTCCAGCGGCGTGGTGAAGTCGAGCTCGCAGTGGGCGTCGGGATACACGTCGTCGAGGCAACGCTTCATCCGCCTGGCGCGTCTCACCAGAGCTAACCGGCTTTCACCAGCGCCCTCACGGGGGGCGTTCGTGGTGGCAGGTGGCACCCCGATAGCCTACGGGCGCCGTCGGACGAGCCGGTGACTGCACCGGTGGACGACCGACACGCCAGAGCACCACCTCGGCGCGTTTTCCGGCCGCCATGAGCGAGGATCTGGAGTAGATGCTTTCCATCGAGTGTTTCGGGGTCCGGTCATGACTGTCTGGTTCGTCATCCTGGTCCCCCTGGTGATCATGTTCTTCGCGCTCGGGATGGAGCGCGTCGAGAGCAGGCTGAAGCACGTCGCGGTGCAGGAGAACGAGGTCGAAGAGTTCCTCGAGCAGGCGCAGCCCAACGAGGTCAGGGCGCTCTACGGGCACGGCATCGGCCGTGCGCTGGAGCTGTTCCGGCTGCGTAGGCTGGGCGGACGGGCAGCCAGGCTACGCGCGCGTCGCGTGCGGAGTTAGGCTCCACGTTCGAACGAGATCGTTCCCGCCACGTGCGAGTCCGGCGGGCGATCTCGGGAGTACGCCCTAGACTGACGCGCAAGTGATCGGCGTCACGCTCTTCCAGCCAAGGGGGAGCGTGATCGTTTCTCGACGAGGAGGCACCCGAGGTGGACGAAACCCTGGCCCGTGCGGGCATTTTCCAGGGTGTGGAGCCGGCAGCGGCGGAGGCGCTGGCCCAGACCTTGGAATCCGTGGAGTTCCCCCGCGGCCATGTCATCTTCAACGAGGGTGAACCCGGCGACAAGCTCTACATCATCCAGTCCGGCAAGGTGAAGATCGGCCGCAAGTCCCCGGACGGCCGCGAGAACCTGCTGGGCATCTTCGGCCCGTCGGACATGTTCGGCGAGCTGTCCATCTTCGACCCCGGTCCCCGGACGTCGAGCGCGACCACGGTCACCGAGGTCCGCGCGGTCACCATGGACCGCCCGGCCCTGCGCCAGTGGATCTCGACCCGCCCGGAGATCGCCGAGCAGCTGCTGCGCGTGGTCGCGCGCCGCCTGCGCCGGACGAACAACATGGTCGCCGAGCTGATCTTCACCGACGTCCCGGGCCGCGTGGCGCGGGCGCTGCTGCAGCTCGCGCAGCGGTTCGGCAGCCAGGAGGCGGGCCTGCTGCGGGTCACCCACGACCTGACGCAGGAAGAGATCGCCCAGTACGTCGGCGCCTCGCGCGAGACCGTCAACAAGGCGCTCGCCGACTTCGCCCACCGCGGCTGGCTGCGGCTCGAGGGCAAGAGCGTGCTGATCCTGGACCCGGAGCGGCTCGCCCGGCGCGCTCGCTGAGTCTTCTCACGTCGAAGGCCCCTCGGTTCGCCGAGGGGCCTTCTGCATTGACAGCAACGACTGCGCAGACAACAAAGAGCCGGGCGCCACCCCCGACGTGGCGCACCGGCTCTTCGTTGTCTGCGCGGACCATCCCCCGACGATCCGCGCTCCCCGCCCTCCGGGCCAGGCCCCGACCCGTGTGCCGGAGGGAGCTGGGTTTTTCTGTGCTGTCGTTCAACCATCACGGCCCATACCCACGAATTCAAGGCCATTCACTCTCAAGGACGCCGTCTGGGCCGTTTCGTTGCAGGAGTCCACGGAGAATATCGCCGACGTTACCGGATTGAGACCTGATGCCCGGGTTCCAAGATCCACTGCGCCTCCGGCGGTGACGAAGGCGACCGGTAAATAACTGGTACTGACGTACCAGTCTGCGGCATACTCGTACGCGTGTCCCAGTCTGTCTCGAACCACGAAAGCCGCACGTCCCTCGCCGACTACCGCACCGCGCTGACGACCAGGGCGGCCCGGCGGCCCGCCGTCGCGTCCGTGCTCGCCCGCCTGCCGATCGCCATGATCGGCATCTCGGCGCTGCTCTACGTCCAGCGCGAGACGGGTTCCTTCGCCGTCGCCGGGCTCGTCTCGGCCGGTTCACTCGTCGGGGTGTCGGTGGGTGCGGTGGTGCAGGGCAGGCTGATCGACCGGTTCGGGCCGACGCGGCCGCTGCTCACCGTCTCGCTCCTGCTGGCGCTGTCGATGAGCGCGCTGGTCGCGGCCATCGAGACGCACGCCGCGACCGCCGTGCTGGTGGCGCTGGGCGCGCTCACCGGGCTGACCGAGCCGATGGTCGGGTCGGCGTCGCGGGCGCTGTGGGGGCGGCTGCTCCCGCCGGGCGGCCCGCGCAACGCCGCCTTCTCGTACGAGGCGATCAGCATGGAGGTCTTCTTCATCCTCGGCCCCGGCGTGGCCGGGCTGCTGGTCATGGCGCCGTGGGCGGGCACCGGCCTGGTGCTCGGGGTCGCGCTGCAGTTCACCGGCGCGGTCCTGTTCGCACTGAGCCCGGCTGTGCGGGCGTGGGGCCCCTCTGCGGAGTCGCACGGGTCGCTGCTGGGCGCGCTGGCGAGCCCGGGCATGCGCACGCTGGCCGTCGCCGCGCTGGGCTTCGGCGTGGTGATCGGGTTCGTCGAGGTCGCCGTGCCGGCGGCGGCCACCGAGGCGGGCCAGGCGTCCGTGGGTGGCCTGCTGCTGTCGGCGTGGTCGCTGAGCTCGGTGGCGTTCGGCGTCGCCTACAGCCTGCGGCCGTGGCCCCGGCAGCTGGGCCTGCGGCTGCCGGTGCTGCTCGGCGGGTTCGGTGCGCTGGTCGCACTGCTGGCTTGGCCGTCCTCGCTGTGGGGCCTGGCGCTGATGATGCTGCTGGCGGGCGCGTTGATCACGCCGCAGTCGACGGCCCACTCGACGACGATCGAGGTGGTCGCGCCGTCCGGGACCGCGGCGGAGGCGTTCGGCTGGGTGCTCACGGCGGTGACGCTGGGGCTGGCGGCCGGCCAGTCGATCAGCGGGTACGTCGTCGAGCACGCTGGCCCGGGCGTGGCCTTCCTGGCGGCGAGCGTCGCCGGGCTGGCGCTCGCGTTCGTGGTCTGGCTGCTGCGCGGCACGGTCCGTTCGGGCGCGCCGCAACCGGTGTCTGCGCTGGTCAACGCGTAGCCCGGCGGTTTTTGTCGGTGCCGGCCGCTAGCTTGTGGTCAGTGTCAGGGTGATGTTGCCGCTGTTGCGGTGGTTGGGATCCTGGCTGCTGGTGATTTGGCTCGTAGCTTGCCTGCCGCCTGTGTGGGTTGGCGATCATGCGTTGTGCCGGTCACCGGTGAGCCGGGGCCGACCGGCGTGACTTGATAGGAGCGTGGCAGCGCCCCCCACTGAGGTGTGTCCGCCGGCCGGCCCAGCCGTCCCTTTCGAGCTGGAAGGAGACCATCCCCATGGTGGTGGTGCTGGGTATCGATGTCCACAAGAACACCCACACCGCGGTCGTGGTGGACGAGGTCGGCCGCAAACTGGGCGAACAGACGGTCCGGGCGACGGATGCCGGCCACCGGCAGCTGCTGCGCTGGACATTGCGCCAGTGGCCATCCGAGCAACTGCGTTTCGCGGTGGAGGACTGCCGGCACGTCTCGACCCGGCTGGAGCGAGCGCTGCTGGCGGCCGGGCAGACCGTGATCCGGGTTCCGCCCAAGCTGATGGCCGGCGCGCGGTCTGCGGCCAGGACCCGCGGCAAGTCCGACCCGATCGACGCGCTGGCCATCGCCCGGGCCGCGCTGCGGGAGCCGGACCTGCCGACTGCTGTCCACGATGAGGCCTCGCGGGAGGTCAAGCTCCTGGTCGACCACCGTGAGGACATGGTCGCCACCCGCACCCGGATGCAGAACCGGCTGCGCTGGCACCTGCACGAACTCGACCCCGAACTCGACCCCGCCGCACGCAGCCTGGATCGGCGCTGCGAACTGGACCGGCTCACCGCATGGCTGGCCCAGCAGCCGGCATCGATGGTGGTGCGCATCGCCGCCGAACTGGTCACCGACATCCGCGACCTCACCCTCCGCATCAACGCGCTCGAACGTGAACTGGCGACCCGCATGACCCAGCAGGCGCCGCAGCTGCTCGCCCTGCCCGGCTGCGGCGCCCTGACCGCGGCGAAAATCGTCGCCGAGACCGCGAACATCACTCGGTTCCGCTCCGAAGCCTGCTACGCCATGCACGCCGGAGTCGCTCCCATCCCCGCCAGCTCGGGCAACACCACCCGCCACCGCCTCGCCCGCGGCGGCAACCGCCAGCTCAACACCGCCTTGCACCGCATCGCCGTCACCCAGATCCGGCTACCCGGCCCCGGCCGCACCTACTACCAACGCCGCCGCAGCAACGGAGACACCACCATGGAAGCACTCCGCGCCCTCAAACGACGCCTCGCCCGTGTCGTGTTCAACCTCCTACGAACCGACACCACACCCCACACAGCCACACTCCCCACAGCGGCTTGACATAGGAGCAACGCATGGACGTCACCGCGCCTGCCCACCGCCTCTCGGCGGCCGTCTCCGCCGCAGCACGCCTGCTGCCGGCCCGCGCCGGCCTGCGGCTGGAGGCGGCCGCATCGGGGCTGACGGTCGCCGGCGCCGCTCCGGACCTGGCCGTCCGGTTCGGCTGCCCGGCGACTACCCACACCGACGGCGCGGTCGTGGTCCCGGCCGCCCCGCTGGTGGAGACGCTGAAGGTGCTCGACGCGGACCTGGTGCGGCTGGTGGTCGAGGGCACGCGCCTGGCGTTGCGGCTGGACAACGCCCGGTTCGCGCTGCCCCTGCTGCCGGTTTCCGAGGGTGTCCAGGGGCCGCCCGCACAGGTGTCCTCAGTGGACGGAGCAGCGTTCGCCTCGGCGCTGCGGATCGTCGCGGGCACGGCGGCGAAGGACGACCCGCTCCCGCTGTTCACCGGCGTCCGGCTGCAGTCCTCAGGCGAGCGGCTGACGTTGACGGCGTCCGACCGCTACCGGATGGCGGTGGCCCGGGTGCCCCTGCTGTCGCCGGGCGAGCTGGACGTCCTGGTCCCGGCGGCCCTCTTGTCGGAGGCGGCCCGGCAGTCCCGGGGCCGGGTGGGCCTGCACGTCGGCCCGGGGCGGTTCGGGGTGAACTGGCCGGAAGGCCTGGTCGCGACGGCAGTGCTCGACGCGGGCTTCCTGTCGGAGGATTCGATCCCCTCAGGCGCGGTGGACACAACGGTGACGCTGCCGGCGGACGCCCTGGCGGCGGCGGTCCGTCGCGTGGGGGTGTACGCGGAGGACAGGCGGGTGCTGACGCTGGAGGTGGGCGACACCCAGGTCCGCCTGGCGAGCGCGAGGCAGGACACGGGCGAGGCGGAGGAAGTCCTGAAGGCGGAGGTCAGCGGCGGGCGGACGTCCCCGTCGTTCCAGGCCCGGTACCTGCTCGACGCACTGGCGGCGTTCGGGAGCGAGCGGGTGGTGCTGTCAATCCAGCCGGGGATGCGGGCGTGCATTCTGCGGGCTGCGGAGGCCGGGGAGGTGGAGCTGACGTACTACCTGATGCCGATGCTCAGCCGATGAGTTCGGTCAGGTCCCGGAGTACGACGTCGGCCGCCGGGCCGGCGGTGAACTGGCCGACGGTCAGCACGGCGCTGCCGAAGCGCTCCTCATAGGCCTGTCGGAGGTGCGGTGACGAGCGGCCGAGCGCCCACTCGACCGGCGAGGTGCTGGTGCGCAGGAAGTCGATGGGCCGGGAGCCGAGCACGTACAGCTCGGCGCGGCGATCACCGCGTTCGAGGACCAGTCCGACCAGGTCGGCGACGAGCAGGCGCTTGCGCATCGCGTCGCGGCCCTTCCACTGGGCCGCCTTGAACTCGGCCACGCGGCGGTCCGTCTCGAGGTCGAACTGACGGCTGCCGTCGTTGCCTGAGGCCAGCGACGGGCGCCGGACGATGCGTTCGCCCGGTTCGAGGATCTTCGGCAGCGCCCGGACGATCATCGCCGCGTGGATGAGGTCGTTGACGCGGCCGGCGTGCGCCCGCACCAGCAGCGCGCCCTTGAGCAGGTTGTCGGTGAGGCCTTCGGGTGCCACTCGTTCCTCGACGGTTTCGCCGTCGGCGCCCTCCAGGAGATCTTCCAGGCGGCTCACCCGGTGGGAGAGGTCTTCCCGGCCGAAGAACTCGTGCAGGTCGATGAAGGACTTGATCGCCCGCCCGAGGTCGCTCTCCGGTGCCGGCCGTTCGGGTTCGGCCGGAGCCTCCGGCTCGTGGGGCAGCGCGCTCGTCGCGAAGCCGAGCCGCCGGAGCTGGCGGATCGCGTAGTGCGAGATGAAGTCGGTCCGCGGAACCCCTAGCGCGCGCTCGAAGATCTGCCTCGGCGGCCACCGCTGCTCGCCGATCGACACCCAGTGCGTGCGGATCGGCTCCGGCCCGCCCCGCGCGGCCGCGCTCAATACCTGGGCTCGGCTCAGCCGGTGCTGCTCGCCGTTGAGTACGAAGTCGATCGCGCGCTCGTCGTCCACAGGCAGTGAGTCGCCCGCGTGGCCTCGCTTGCTACACCCGCTCCGGACGAGCGGAGCACCTCAGGCGATGGCGGACCGTCGAGTCCGAGCGGCCAGCCGCCGCCGAAAGTGTCGACATGTCAGCACCGCCGTCGCCCGGTCGGCGGGTGAGGTGAGACCGGGCTGCGCGAGGTGTGGGCCGACCTCAGCCCGCCGAGGCTGCCTTGACCGCCGCTTCGACCTCGGCGAACGACGGGTTCACCATCGCCTTCGAGCCCACGATCACCGTCGGGACCGTCTCGTTGCCGTTCGCGACCTCGCGGACTCGTGCGGCCGCCGCCGGGTCCTCCCAGATGTTGATCGCGCGGACGTTGAAGCCGCTCTTCGACAACGGCCTCTCGAGCGCGGCGCAGAAGCCGCAGCCCGGACGCCAGTAGAACTCGACCTCGACGTTGCTCATCCGTTCTCCTCCGACCGCAAGTAGTCCAGCTGCGCCTGCACGCTCCACTCGGCGGGCGCCCACAATGCCCGGTCGACGTCGGCGTACACGACCTCGACGACCTGGCGCGGGGTGGCGTCCGGCCCGAGTGTCTTCAGAGCCGAACGCACCTGGTCGAGCCGCTGTTCCCGGTGGGAAAGGTACTCGCGGGCGGTCGCGGGCAGGTCGGGGAGCTCCGGACCGTGCCCGGGCAGCCCGGCCGTGCCGGCCGGCAGCTCGATCAGCTTGCGCAGCGACCGCAGGTAGTCGCCGAGGTCGTGCAGCACCGTCGTGCCGCGGCCGAGGATGGTGTCGCCGGTCAGCACCTGGCCGTCGAGCACCAGGGACACCGAGTCGTCGGTGTGCCCGGGCGTGTGCAGCACCCGGAGCGAAAGGCCGCCCGCCGCGATCTCCTCGCCGTCCACAAAGGACGAAGCATCGAGGCACAGCGTCGGGTCGAACGCCCGCACCGGCGCGCCGACGCGCTCGGCGAACCACGGCGCGCCCTCCGCGTGGTCGGGGTGGTGGTGCGTGAGCAGGACCAGCTCGACCGGACCGACCGCGGCCAGCAGCTCGAGGTGCTCGAGGTCGCGGTAGCCCGGGTCGACGACCACCGCCGGGCTCGACGGCGTCGCCCGCAGCACCCAGCTGTTGGTGCCCTCGAGCGTCATCGACGACGGGTTGTTCTCCAGCAGCACCGACGCCGTCTCGGAGACCTGGCGCAGCACGCCGTAGGCGGGGGCGTTCATCGCGGCTCCAGGACGACTCGGACGTGGCCGTTCTCCCGCACCAGCGTCGGCGCGATCCGGACGATCTCGCGCGGCGCGTTCAGCACGTCGTCGGCCGTCGCGAACTCCGCCAGCTCGCTCAGCGTCAGCCACGTCGGCGGCATCAGCATCCGGCGGCCCTCGCGCGCGTCGGCGATGGCGTCTTCAGGACGCTGCCAGCCGGAGCTCGACGCCTCCGACGTCGCCCCGTCAGCCTCCTGACCTTCGGGCAGCTTCGCGACGTAGAAGCGGGTGTCGTAGCGCCGCGGCTCCTGCTCCGGCGTGATCCAGTGCGCCCACGGGCGCAGCAGGTCGGCCCGCAGCGTCAGGCCCGCACCGGCGAGGAACCCGGCCAGCGAGACCTCCCGCGTCTCCAGGGCCTGGCGGGCCGCCGCGTACGGCGTGACGTCGGTGAGCACGTCCGCCGCGCTGCCCGCGAGCAGCACGCCGGACTCCTCGAACGTCTCACGCACGGCCGCGCAGGTCAGCGCCCGCGCGAGGGCTTCGTCGCAGCTGAACCGCGAGGCCCACCACGACGGCTCGGGCCCGGCCCACGCCACCGACGTGTCGGCGTCACGCCGGTCGACCCCGCCGCCGGGGAACACGGTCATCCCGCCCGCGAACGGCATGCCCTTGACCCGGTGCTGGAGGAAGACCTCGACACCGTCGGCGCCGTCCCGGACCAAGATCACCGTGGCCGCGTCCTTCGGCGTCGCCGGCGGGCCGTCGGCGTTGGCGCGGGTGGCCACCCCCGCGCCGACCGGGATGTCGAAGACAAACTCCGTTGGCTGCTCCACCCGGGCAACATACCTCCGCCACCCGACGTCCCGTCGCGCAGTTGTGGCACTCCAGACACAGCAAAAGCGGCACTTTCATAGGGAAAGTGCCGCTTTGTGCCGCAAACCTCAGGGGGCGGTCCAGCCGCGCTGGTCGCCACCGGAGCGGGACGCGCCGTTGAGCCGCATCTTCGCCGCCTCGGCCCGCTCGCGCTCGGCCAGCTCGGCGTGCAGCTCGCGCAGCAGCGCCCGGTCGCGCTCGCTCAGGCTCGGGTCGTCCAGGTCCAGCGCGGGCAGCTCGACGACCTCGTGCATCGACGGCTTGCCCGCGGCGATCTCGCGGCCCTTCTCCGGGTCCTCGGCCAGCGCCTGCCGCAGCTGCGCCACCTCGGCCGGGGTCAGGTCGGCGGTGCGCTCCGCCCGCGTCTCCGACCGCGCCTTGCGGGGCGGCTCGGCGGCGGGCGGCGAGACGATCGGCACCACCGGGGCGACCGGCTCGGGCGGCGCCGTCGTGGTGCTGCTCGACCGCATGCTGTGCCGGCTGCCCGACTCGGCGACCGGCTCCGGCGTCACCGGGGCCGGCGGCTTCACCGGCTCCGACCGGTACGACGACGAGCTCGACGTCGTGCTCCCGGTCACCCAGGCCGGCGACGCGGCGGCCGACGCGGCCTGGTGGTACTCGGAGTGCGCGACACCCGGCCCGCTGACCTCGACGACCGAGTGGATCCCGGCCCGGCGCAGTGCCGTGTCGACGCGGAACGCGACGGCCGGCGGGTTGCCCTCCGGCCCCAGCTCGACGAGCACCACGCGCTGCGGCAGCGCGCCCGGCACGCTGCCGGCCGGGGTGTTGCGCCACACCGCGTGCACCGAGCGGACGTCCGGCAGCACCTGCAGGGTCCGGTCGAGCGCCTCGGCGATGCCGAACTCCGGGGCGTTGTCGCCGCTGAACCGGTGCGTGTTGACCGGCTCGGTCTCGTCGACCAGCAGATCGTTCGCCAGCGTCGCGTCCGAGCGGCTCATCTCGAGTACCAGCGCCAGTTCGCGCTGCTCGGCGGAGCTGACCGGGATCCGGCCCGCGATGAGCGTGCCGGTGGTCAGCTCGACCGCCTCGTCGATGTGGGCCCGGGCGATCAGCTCACGCGCTTCGGTGAGCGCGCTGTCGTCGATCCGGCCCGCCAGGGCCAGCAACAGGTTGTGCAGGCGCAGGGGCACCGAGAACCCGTCCATGGGCGGGCCGTCGTGGACCTCCACCATTGCCTTGCTCCCTCCCAGCTCGCTGGCGGGCGAGCGTTATGCGGCTACGAGCCGGGACCCCGCCACGGCGCCCACGCAGACCAGCTCTGAGTCGGCCAGCGCGGCCCGGTGGTACCCCGGCAGGTCGAAGCGCGGCGGGATGACCTCGACGCTGGGCTCTTCGTCGCCCAGGACCCGCAGCACCCGCTGCAGTTCGCCGGTCAACCTCGGCAGCCCCGCCTGCGCGGTGATCAGCAGGACGCGCTTGGCGGTGCCCTGCCCGACCACACCGACGTGTCGCCAGCTCTGCCGCACTTCCCCCACGTCCGGGCGTCCTCGCAACGTTGCGTGGATCAACACGGACACGGAGTCGACCGAGTTAACCCATTCGGGCGCACTCGACGTGAATGTGTACCGGTTCTCGGAGACGTCGTCTACCCCCAGCGTCGAACTGACCTGGTGCCAGTCGGCGCCGTGCGGGATGAGACCGGCCACGAGCAGCCGGTACTCCGTTTGGTCGAGGTCGATCCTGTGCTTAAGCAAAGACCTCGGCAGGGTCCGCGCGAGGGTGCCCATGGCGCCCTCGCCGAGCCAGTCGCGGAACCGCCACAGCAGCTGGTCGGGCAGCCGCCCGGCCAGCCGGATCAGCAGCTCGTGGGTGGACTGCTCGATGTCCGGGTCCATCACTGCACCTCCACGATCAGTTCGACCTCCACCGGCGAGCCGATGGGCAGCTCCGCGACGCCGACGGCCGAGCGGGCGTGGATGCCCGCGTCGCCGAAGACCTCACCGAGCAGTTCGGACGCGCCGTTGACGACCGCAGGCTGGCCGGTGAAGCCCTCCGCGGAAGCCACGAAGCCGACAACCTTGACGATCCGCGCGACGTTGTCAATGCCGACCAGGGCGTGCACGGCCGCGAGCGCGTTGAGCGCGGAGGTGCGGGCGTGGCCCTTCGCCTCTTCGGGGCTGATCTCCGCGCCGACCTTGCCGGTCGCGGCGAGCACACCGTCGACGAAAGGCAGCTGGCCGGAGGTGTAGACGTGCTTGCCGCTCTGGACGGCGGGCACGTACGCGGCCAGCGGGGCCGCGACGCCGGGGAGCTCGATGCCGAGCTCCTTCAGCCGTTCGCTCCAGGTCACCGGGTCAGCCCTTCGGACGCTTCAGGTACGCGACGTGCTGCTCGCCGCTCGGGTTCGGCAGCACGGTGACCAGCTCCCAGCCGTCCTCGCCCCACTGGTCGAGGATCTGCTTCGTGGCGTGGATCAGCAGAGGGACGGTGGCGTACTCCCACTTGGTGGCGCTCATGAACCGGGAGCGTAGCCAAGCGGGCAAGAGCGGCGGGGACGGCCGCCGGAAAACGGGCCGCGACGCGCCGAGGTGTGTCCCATCTCACCCTCAGCGCGGCCCGGTCGGGCGTCGCTAGCGTGGGTTCATGGAAACGTGGCGGGTGATCGCGACGGCGCTGCTCGCGGCGGCCGGGCTGCCGCTGGTGCTCGTCGTGATGGCGAAGGTGCGCGACCGGACGCAGAGCTCCGGCAACGTCGCGCTCGGCGGGGTCGTCACCCTCACCTTCCTGGTCGTGGTGGGCGTGCTCACCCTGACCGTGCTGCCCGGGGCCGTGAGCTGGGCGTTCGTCGCCGTCGTGGCGGCTGCGGTCAGCGTCATGCTGCTGGCCGGTTGAGCGCTGAATTAGGGTGAAGAAGTGACCGCTTCCCACGCCGGCTGGACCGACGAGCTTGCCCGCGCCCGGCTGCACTTCGTCACCGGCAAGGGCGGGACCGGGAAGACGACCCTCGCCGCCGCGCTCGGGCTCGCGCTGGCCCGCGAAGGCCGCCGGGTGCTGCTCATCGAGGTCGAAGGCCGTCAGGGCATCGCCCAGCTCTTCGACACCGAGCCGCTGCCCTACGCCGAGCAGCGCATCGCCGCCGTCCCGGGCGGCGGGGAGCTGCGCGCACTGCACATCGACGTCGAAGCCGCGCTGCTCGAATACTTCGAAATGTTCTACAACCTCGGCTTCGCCGGCCGGACGCTGCGGCGGATGGGCGCGATCGAGTTCGCCACCACCCTGGCCCCCGGCCTGCGGGACGTCCTGCTCACCGGGAAGATCAAGGAGTGCGTCGGCCGGACCGAGTCCGACGGGCGGCACACCTACGACGCCGTCGTCGTCGACTCGCCGCCGACCGGCCGGGTCGTCAAGTTCCTCGACGTCACCAAGGCGCTGACCGACCTCGCGAAGACCGGCCCGATCCGCGGCCAGGCCGACGGCGTCGTCCGCCTGCTGCACTCCGGCCAGACCGCCGTGCACCTGGCCACGCTGCTGGAAGAGATGCCGGTGCGCGAGACCGTCGAGGCCGTGGCCGAGCTGGACGGCGCCGACCTGCGCCCGGGCGCGGTGCTGGTCAACCGGGTCCGGCCGGAGCGGCTGCCCGCCCGCTCGATCACCGCGGCCGCGGACGGGCGCGTCGACGCCTCGCGCGTGCGCACCGGGCTCGCTTCGGCCGGGCTGAAACTGCCGGAAGACACGTTGGACGCGCTCGTGGAAGAAACTGTCGAACACGCCGTGCGGGTCGCCGCCGAGCAGCGGGCCCGCGAGCAGCTCGCCGAGGCCGACCTGCCCACCCTTGAGCTGCCGGACGTGACCGACGGCATCGACGTCGCCGCCCTCTACGAACTGGCGGAAGCCCTGACCGACCAGGGGGTGCGGTTGTGACCACGATCGACATCGACGCCCTGCTCGACGCCCCGGAGAGCCGCGTGATCGTCTGCTGCGGCTCCGGCGGCGTCGGCAAGACGACCACGGCCGCGGCGCTGGCCCTGCGCGCGGCCGAGCGCGGCCGCCAGACCGTGGTGCTGACCATCGACCCCGCCCGGCGGCTGGCCCAGGCGCTCGGCCTGCGCGAACTCGGCAACCACCCGAAGCAGGTGCAGGTCGAGGGGTTCGAGCCCAAGGGCGAGCTCTGGGCGATGATGCTCGACATGCGCCGCACCTTCGACGACATGGTGCGCGTGCACGCCGGGCCGGAACGCGCCGAGCAGCTGCTCCAGAACCCCTTCTACCAGACGATTTCCACGTCGTTTTCCGGTACGCAGGAGTACATGGCGATGGAGAAGCTGGGCCAGCTCGCCGCCACCGGCGAGTGGGACCTGATCATCGTCGACACCCCGCCGAGCCGGTCCGCGCTGGACTTCCTCGACGCGCCGACCCGGCTGTCGAGCGCGCTGGACGGCCGGATGATCCGGCTGCTCACCGCGCCGGCGAAGGCCGGCGGCTGGGGCCTGCGCAAGGTGGTCAACGCCGGGTTCTCGATGTTCGCCAAGGCCGTGTCGACGATCATCGGCGGCCAGCTGCTGACCGACGCGTCGGCGTTCATGCAGGCCTTCGACAGCATGTTCGGCGGCTTCCGCGAGCGCGCCCGCAAGACGGCGGAGCTGCTGCGCTCGTCCGGGACGTCGTTCCTGGTCGTGGCCGCGCCGGAGCCGGACGCGCTGCGCGAGGCGTCCTACTTCGTGGAGCGGCTGTCGGCCGAGTCGATGCCGCTGGCCGGGCTGATCGCGAACCGGACGCACCCGGTGCTCGCGAAGCTGTCCGGCTCGGAGGCGCTGGCCGCGGCCGAGTCGCTGCAGGAGGGCGACACGAACGCCCCGCTGGCCGAGGCCGTGCTGCGGCTGCACGCCGACCGCGTCGAACTGGCGGCGCGCGAGGAGCGGCTGCTGGCCCGGTTCACCAGGGCGCACCCGGAGGTGGCACTGGCGAAGGTGCCGGCACTGGCCGGCGACGTGCACGACCTCGACGGCCTGCGCGACATCGGCGTGAAGCTCGCCGGCTGACCCCGCCGCATGCAGTGAATGACTCATTCCTGGCGTCGGATGCCAGGAATGAGTCATTCACTGCGTTTGTGCGGCAGGACGCTCAGCCGACGGAGACGCGTTCCTCCGCGTCCCGCTTGGCGGCTTCGAGCAGCTCCGCCCAGCTCACCACGTCGGGGCGGCGGCGCAGCAGCGCCCGCCGCTCCCGTTCGGTCATGCCTCCCCACACGCCGAAGTTGATCCGGCCGTCGAGTGCTTCGGCGAGGCATTCCGTCCGGACCGGGCAGCCCATGCAGACCGCCTTGGCCCGGTTCTGCTCCGCACCCCGGACGAACAGGCCGTCCGGATCGGCGTCCCGGCAGGACGCGTTGATTCGCCAGCTCGACTGGTTGGTTTCCATACCCCCAGCTCCCTACCCTGGTGATCGACGCACCAGCGGGGAAAGGCACTGCGCGCCCTGCCCCCGCGAGCGTGTCTCCCTCAGCTCACGTCGGTTACCCGGGCACCTCCCCGGTGCCGGTGCCGCCGAACGGAGCAGGCGAGCTCCCACTCGCGTTGATCCATCCGACGGCTTTTCTTCGTGAGACGTTGACGGACTGTAGGGGCCCTCGGTTCCCCCCGTCGAGACCCAGAATGCCTTCCGTTACCAGATGTCACCGAAGGGGGGCTGTTTTGTCACTGAATCCACACCTGTGGAGACACGGCGTCACCGGCGCCTGAGCCGTTCCGGGTAGCCTGGCCCTCGTGCGAAAAGCGGATGGTTTGTTCAAGCTCATCGGCCTCTGTCTGCTCGCGGGGGTGCTCGTCGCCGGCATGCTCTTTCCCGTCGTGGGGGCTGCCGGCGTCATGTCGAACCAGGCCAGCGAGACGGTGGAGAAGCTCCTCCGACCTCGCGGACATCCCACCGCCCCTGGTGACGACGGTCACCGACAACACCGGCAAGCCGATCGCGACGCTGTACAACCAGTACCGGCTGCCGATCAACGAGAACCAGGTCAACGAGGCCATGAAGTGGGCGCTGGTCTCGGTCGAGGACAAGCGGTTCTACGAGCACCACGGCGTCGACTGGCAGGGCACGCTGCGCGCGGCCGTCAGCAACAGCACCGGCGCCGACACCCAGGGCGCCTCGACGCTGACCCAGCAGTACGTGAAGAACTACCTGATCAACGTGGTCTACCGGACCGACCAGGTCGGCCAGAAGAAGGCCCAGGAGCAGTCGATCGCCCGCAAGCTCAAGGAAGCGCGGATCGCGATCCAGCTCGAGACGAAGCTGACCAAGCAGCAGATCCTGGCCGGTTACCTCAACATCGTCGAGTTCTCCCGGCAGATCTTCGGGATCGGCGCGGCGGCGCACGCGTACTTCGACACGACCCCGGAGAAGCTCTCACCGTGCCGCAGGCCGCGCTGCTGGCCGGCCTGGTGAACAACCCGATCAACAACGACCCGTGGAACCACCCGGACAAGGCCACCGCGCGCCGCAACCTGGTGCTCGACCGGATGGTCGACAACAAGAAGCTGGCCAAGGCCGACGCGGACCGCTTCAAGGCCGAGCCGCTGGGCGTGGTCCCGGACTCCCCGAAGAAGCCGCCGGCCAACTGCATCGGCGCGGGCCCGGAGGCCGGCTTCTTCTGCCAGTACGTCGAGGACTACCTCCTCAAGGCCGGCGGGATGACCAAGGACCAGCTCTACACCGGCGGCTACACGATCAAGAGCACGCTGGACGAGCGCGCCAACCACGAGGCGAAGGTCTCGGCGGAGGCGCAGGTCAAGAAGACGCAGCAGTACGTGGCGAACACGTTGTCGCTGGTCAAACCGGGCAAGGACCGGCACGAAGTGGTCGCCTTGGCGGCGAACCGGGACTACGGCCAAAACCAGGACGAGGGCCAGACGACCTACGCGCTGCCCGCGGGTGTCTACAACACCGGTGTGCCGGGTCGACGTACAAGATCTTCACCAGTGCGGCCGTGCTCGACAAGGGGCTGGCGGGCATCTACTCGCCGGTGGACCTGCCGGAGACCTACACCTCGCGCGTCTTCACGACCGAGAAGGGCGGTTGCAGCACCACGCCGACGGGCAAGCCCCGCACCTACTGGTACTGCGTCGGCAACGCGGCCGACTACAGCAAGACCGCCGCGAACGCCACGCTCCAGACCGCACTGGCGACGTCCCCGAACACCACGTTCGTGGAACTCGAGGACCGGCTCGGCAGCACCGGTCCGGCCATCGACATGGCCAAGCGGCTCGGCATGCGCGAGACGATGGCCAGCAACATCGGGGGCGGGCCGGTCGACCCGAAGGCGGAGCGGGAGGAGAAGCGCCTGAGCCAGGCCGAGTTCTACGGCCCGCGAGGCAACAGCCCCGGCTTGGGTGCGTTCACCCTCGGCTTCAGCCCGTTGAGCGGCCTGGAGCTGGGCAACGTCGCGGCGACCATCCTCTCCGGCGGCGTCTGGTGCCCGCCGACGCCGATCGCCGGGGTGACCGACCGCAACGGGAACCCGGTGCCGGTCAAAGAAGCCCCGTGCGAGCAGGCGGTGCCCGAGGGCCTGGCGAACACCCTCGCCGTCGGGATGAGCAAGGACGACCAGCCGGGCGGCACGTCGTTCCAGGCGGCCAGCGCGGTCGGCTGGGACCGTCCGATGATCGGCAAGACGGGCACGACCCAGGGCAACGTCTCGGCCACGTTCGTCGGCGGCACGCCCCAGCTGGCGGGCGCGGCGATGACGTTCAAGTTCGGCGGCGGCCAGGGCGGTATCTGCGACGCGGGTCCGGGCAACGTCCGCGTCTGCCTGGGCGGCGGCAACATCTTCGGCGGCAAGGCACCGGCCCGGACCTGGTTCGGCGCGATGAAGAACATCATGGACGCCAGCCAGCCGAGGATGGAGCTTCCCGCTCCGGACCCGAAGTACACGGGCGGCGGCCCGCTAGCCAACTGCCCTCCAGCACCGGCGCGGCCCTCGTGAGTGGTAAGGCGGGTTAGAACCCGCCTTACCACTCACGAGGGGCTACGGGGTCAACTGCTTCCCATGTCCACCAGGATCAGCGAGTTCCACACGCGTAGAGCTTGTCGAGATCGTCGTTCGTGGTGACCTTCGTGGACAGCAGGATGCCCGCCACCAGGTTCTTCTTCTCCGTCCACACCAGCTGGGCCGGGTCGCCCAGGAAGCAGGTCAGGTACTCGCCCGGGACCGGGTTGGGCACCTCCGCCCGGTAGTACGTGCCCAGATCTTGGGGTACTTGTTGGGGCGGCACGCACCTGGGCGTCGTTGCGGGTGAGGCCTGCGTCTTCACGATGTCCTGGAAGAACGCGTCCATCGCCGCGGCATCGGCGAAGCGGAGGAACCGCGCGCCGGTCGGTTCCGGGAACCAGACGTTGCCGATCTTGACGTCGCCGGCGGCCGAGGCGCCGCACTCGACCGCCGCGGCCGTCCCGCGGGGGCCGCCACGTCGGTGCACGTCCGGTAGATCGGCGGCAAGGCGGCGTGCAGCTTCTCGTCGCGCGGCGGCTTCGATTCCGTCCAAAGTGGACGGTCGCTCGTCCGAAGTGGCCCGGTGACCGCGGCGTCGACGGAGTGCGTGGGAGATTCGCTGGGGCTGGGCGGGTTCGTCGGCCCGGCCCCCCGCGGTCTGGGGGTCGTTCTGTCCCGCGTCACGACGTAGGTGACCACCAGCGCGCCACACCACGACGATCCCCGCCAGCGCGGCGGACAGCGCGATCCACGGTTCCGCTGCGACTTCGGCGGTACGGCGCGGCCGGGCAGACTTGCCGACGGCCCGGTGAACCGGCGGGCGGGGGGCGGCGCGCGGGGTGGAAGCCGGTCGGCGGGCGGTCGGGGGGCCGAGCGGGATCGGCCCGGACCGGGTGGGTGGCGGCGGCACCGGGCCCGGCAGCGTCTTCTGCCACGTCGGCATCGGCGGCGCCGTCGGGGCGGTCACGGCCGCGCGGACGGCGTCGGCGAACGCTCCCGCCGTCGGGTACCGGTCCGCGGGGTCCTTCGCCATTCCGCGCGTCACCACGGCGTCCAGCGCCGGCGGGAGGCCCGGCCGCGCGCGGGAGAGTACCGGCGGTGGCGCGGTCAGGTGCGCGCCCATCTGCGCGGCCGCGCCCTCGGCCGGGAACGGGCGGTGGCCGGTGAGGCACTCGAAGAACACGCACGCCAGCGCGTAGACGTCGACGAGCCCGGTGATCGGGGCGTCGCCGAAGCGTTCCGGCGCCATGTAGTCGAGGGTGCCGATCACGTTGCCGGTGCCGGTGATCGACGTCCCTTCGGCGGTCATCGACCGCGCGATGCCGAAGTCCACCAGGTACACGAAGTCCGCGCTCGTGACGAGCACGTTCGACGGCTTGACGTCGCGGTGCACCAGGCCGTCGGCGTGGGCGGCGTCGAGCGCCCCGGCGACCTGGGCCACGATCCCGGCGGCTCGCGCGGGGTCGAGCGGCCCGTCCTGGAGCAGCTCCTTCAGGTCACGGCCTTCGACGAGCCGCATGTCGAGGTAGAGGCGGCCGTCGATCTCGCCGTAGGCGTGGATCGGGATCACGTGCGGCTCCCGCAGCCGCGCGACGATCTGCGACTCGCGGCGGAACCGCGCGCGGAAGGCCTCGTCGGTGACGAACGGCTCGGACAACAGCTTCAGCGCGACGACGCGGTCGTGCGCGGTGTCGTACGCGCGGTGGACCTCGCCCATGCCGCCGCGGCCCAGCACGCCTTCAAGCCGGTACGGCCCGAACTGCTCCATCGTTCTCCCCAAGCCCCCCGCTTGAACACCCTTCTCCGGCCGACGCAAATGCTAAGCGGCAGGTTCCCCGAAACGGCGGTGAAGTCATCCAACTGTTGAGCACGTATCCTGGAGGTTGTGAGCACGCTCAGTAACACACGCACGTCGGGGGCGACCGCCGCGCGCCTCGCCGCGGGGACGGTGGCGCTCGGCGTCGCCACCCTCGGTTACGCCGTCGGCATCGAACGGCGCCGCTGGACCCTCCGCACCGCCGAACTGCCCGTTCTGGCCCCCGGGTCGCGGCCGTTCACCATCCTGCACGTCTCCGACCTGCACATGCTGCCCGGCCACCACAGCAAGCAGCGCTGGGTCGCCGCGCTCGACGAGCTGAACCCGGACCTCGTCGTCAACACCGGCGACAACCTCTCGCACCGGACGGCCGTCCCCGGCCGTGCTGCGCGCGCTGGGCCCGCTGCTCGACCGGCCCGGCGTGTTCGTCTTCGGCAGCAACGACTACTACGCGCCCAAGCCGAAGAACCCGGCCCGCTACCTGATGCCGCGGGGCAAGAAGAAGCGCATCCACGGCGTCCAGCTGCCGTGGCGCGACCTGCGCGCGGCGTTCGTCGAGCACGGCTGGACCGACCTGACGCACGTGCGCCGCACCATCGACGTCGGCGGGCAGCCGGTGTTCGCGGCCGGCGTCGACGACCCGCACCTGCGCCGCGACCGCTACACCGACATCGCGGGCCCGGCCGACAGCGGCGCGGCCGTCCGCCTCGGCGTGACGCACTCGCCGGAGCCGCGCGTGCTGGACACATTCGCCACGGACGGTTACGACCTGGTCCTCGCGGGCCACACCCACGGCGGCCAGCTCCGGCTCCCGGGCTACGGCGCCATCGTCACGAACTGTGACCTGGATCGCAGCCGGGCGCGCGGGGCCTCACGGTGGGGGGCGCACATGTGGCTGCACGTCTCGGCCGGCTTGGGGACGTCGCCGTGGGCGCCGGCGCGGTTCGCCTGCCCGCCGGAGGCGAGCCTGTTGACGCTGGTCCCGCGCGGATCGGGGTCCAACGAACCCCATAAGTCGGCCCCCCGTAAAGCCCGAGACAGCGTCCGCTAGACTTCTCCACGACCCGTTAAGCAGTACCTCGGGGTGTGGCGCAGCTTGGTAGCGTGCCTCGTTCGGGTCGAGGAGGTCGTGGGTTCAAATCCCGCCACCCCGACGAGAGCGCCGAGAGGGCCGGTGTGTTGGCGGAAAGCGCCAACCACGCTGGCCCTCTCGGTGTTTTTTGGGGTCGAACCCCAAACCCCGCCAGGGGGCTTCGCCGCCCTGGACCCCCTGCGCTACCGCGTGTCGCGCTCAGGGCCGGGTCGCCGTCACTTCGACCCAGCACTGGCTGAAGTCCCCGTCACCGCCGCGCGTCCACACCCAGGCCGAACGGGCCGCGCTCGCCAGCTGGTCGCGGTCGCGGGCGTACGCCGGGTCCGCGATCGCCGCGTCCAGTCTCGACTCCACGTACTTCGCCAGGTCGCGGTAGCTCATGTCTTCGCGGTACTTCGCCCGCGACGCCACCTCCGTGAAGCCCGCCCGGACGCACTCCTCCGCGATGTGCCGCCCCGCGAACGGGTCGCCACCCGCGCGGCGGCGCAAGAGGTAGTGACCTCTCAGCGCCGCGTCGACGTTCGCCGTCTTCGGGCGCAGGCGAGCCTTGCTCCAGTCCGATGTGGACAGCGCCAGCTTCCCGCCCGGACGGAGCACCCGGCGCAGTTCCGCCAGCGCGTCGGCCGGAGAAGCCAGGTGCTCGAACAGCGCGTGCGAGAACGCCACGTCCACGCTGCCGGAAGCGAACGGCAGGTCGTACGCCGACCCGACGACGAAGTCCACTGTGGACCTTCCGGCGCGCCGGGCCGCCTCGCGGGCGAGGACCACCTGGCCCGCGTCGCGGTCGACACCCGCCACCCGGGCCTCCGCGGCCAGGCCCAGGGTGATCGAGCCGGGGCCGCAGCCGAGGTCGACCACCCACATGCCCGGCCGGAACAGGGGCTGGGCGAACACCGCGCGCTCCGCCGCCGTGCGCGCGGACATCATCGACACCGCGTCTGCACCGTAGCCCGGCGCGTAACCCTCCAGCACCCCGCACACAGTACGGCCAGAAGGTGGCAGGATCGAGGGGTGAGCACGCAGTCAGCCAACCAATATCCGCCCGCGGTGGTCCCGGACCGGCTGTTCGACGACGCCGAAGCCGAAGCCCGCTGGCGCGCCCGCTTCCACGCCCCGCGCATCTCCGTTCCCGAGTGGGCCCGCGACGCCCCAGAAGCCAACGTCTACGTCTCCAACGCCAGCGGCGTCTGGGAGGTTTACGCCTGGAACCGCGCGACGGACGAGCACCGCCGCGTCACCGACCGGCCCAACGGCACCCTGCACGCGACGCCGTCCCCCGACGGCCAGTGGATCTGGTGGTTCGACGACACCGACGGCGACGAGTTCGGCTCCTGGGTGCGCGAGCCGTTCGCCGCGACCGAGGGCAGCAAGCCGGAGAAGGCCGTCCCGGACGTCCACGACGGCTACCCGGCCGGCCTCGAGATCGGCACGCGGCTGGTCGCGGTCGGCGTCTCGACCGACGACGGCAGCGAGCTGTTCGCCCGGATCGGCGGCGAGACGCGCCGCTTCTACAGCCACCCGGACGACGCCGGCATCGCGTCCCTGTCCCGCGACGAGAGCCTGATCGCGATCTCGCACTCCGAGCACGGCGACTCGCGACACCCGGCGCTGCGGGTGCTCGCGACGGACGGGTTCGAGACGGTCGCCGAGAAGTGGGACGGCGAGGGCAAGGGCCTCTCCGCCCTCGAATTCTCCCCGCTGCCGGGCGACCAACGGCTGCTGGTGCTGCACGAGCGCCGAGGCCGCGAGGAGCTGCTCGTCTGGGACGTCCGGGCCGGCACCGAGACCGAACTCGAGCTGGACCTGCCCGGCGAGGTCGTCGCCGGCTGGTACCCGGACGCGCGTGCCCTGCTCGTCGTCCACTTCCACGAAGGCCGCAGTTCGTTGTACCGCTACGACCTCGAGACGGCTGAGTTGTCCTCTGTGGACACCCCGGCCGGCCGGATCGGCGGGGCGGGCGTCCGTCCGGACGGCACGGTCGAGTACTCGTGGTCCAGCGCCGCCGAGCCGGCCGCGGTGCGGGCGCGGGCCACCGACGGCACCGACTCGATCCTCCTGGAGCCGCCGGGCGAGCGGGCGCCGGGGTCGGAGCCGGTGACCGACGCGTTCGTCGAAGGCGTCGGCGGCCGGATCCACGCGCTCGTCTCGCGGCCCTCGGACGCGCCGGAAGGCCCGCTGCCCACGGTGTTCTCCCTGCACGGCGGCCCGCACGCGGCGGACGAGGACCGCTTCTCCGCTTATCGGGCGACCTGGCTCGACGCCGGGTTCGCCGTGGTCGAGGTCAACTACCGCGGCTCGACCGGCTACGGCTCGGCCTGGCGCGACGCCATCGAGGGCCGCCCCGGCCTGACCGAGCTGGAAGACGTCGCCTCGGTGCACGACTGGGCCGTCCAAACCGGACTCAGCGACCCGCGCGAAGTGCGTCGTGAACGGCGCTTCCTGGGGCGGCTACCTGTCCCTGCTGGCGCTCGGCACTCAGCCGTCGCGGTGGGCGGCGGGCGTCGCCGGGGTGCCGGTGGCCGACTACGTCGCCGCGTACGAGGACGAGATGGAGCAGCTGCGCTCGTTCGACCGCGCGCTCTTCGGCGGCTCGCCGGAGGACGTGCCCGCGGTGTACCGGGAGTGCTCGCCGATCACCTACGTCGACGCCGTGACGGCGCCGGTGCTCGTGCTGGCCGGCGACAACGACCCGCGCTGCCCGATCCGCCAGATCGAGAACTATCTCGACCGCCTCGGCGGCCGCGACCTGCACCACGAGTTCTACCGCTACGACGCGGGCCACGGCTCCCTGGTGATCGCCGAGACGATCAAGCAGACCGCGATCGAGGTCCACTTCGCGCTGCGGGCCCTCGGCCTGCGCTGACCCGGAGAGGGCACTTTCACATGAAAGTGCCCTCTCAGCGGTCCGAGTAGAGGACGCCGCCGGACGCCCAGTGGTCGGCGCCGATCTCGACCAGCGTCACCTGGACGCCTTCGGGCTTGCCGCCACAGGTGCGGACGAAGGCGTCGGTCAGCTCGCGGACCAGAGCGCTCTTCTGGGCCGGCGTCCGGCCGGGGAACATGGCAACGCTGATCATCGGCATGGCGGCTCCTGCAGGTAGGTGACGCCCGGAAGCTAGCACCACGCCGGGATGGCGGCCGCGTACTGGGGTACCAGCCGCGCCCCCAGCGAGGCCTTCATCTCGGCCATCTTCTTGCCGAACACCACGGACGTGCGCCCGCACCCGATCGCCCAGCGCACCGCTTCGCCGTAGAAGTGGAAGTACAGGTTCGGCCGGCCGCCGTCCTCCGGCCGGAGCGCACCCCAGTGCCGGGCGATCGGCTGCTCCGGGTGGTCGAACAACGTCGCCAGGGCGATCAGCCTGCCGGTCCGCGTGTCCCGGTACTCGATCACCCCGACGTCGGGCTGGCGCAGCAGCGCCGTCAGGTAGCCGGTGAAGTGCGGGAGCGGCACGATCGGCACGTCGTGGTGCTTGCGCTCGTTCACCCGGAGCACCTCCGCGACGGCGACCGGGTCGGCGTCCTTCCCCGGCACGAACCGCACCTCGACCGACGGGTCGGCGTCGAAGGTGCGGAAGATCTTGCGCAGGTTCTGCTTCCGCTTCCGGGCCAGGGAGTTCATCCAGTCGTCGCGGGAGCCGAACTCCCCGACGTCGAGCACGGCGACGTCCTCGGTCCGCCGCACCAGCCGGAACCGCCCGGAGACGGCGTCCTCCCCCGCCGCCCCGACCTGCCGCAGCAGCAGCCCGCCGAACCCGGGCCCGAGCTCGGCCCGCATCGCCGGGACGTACGTCTCGAGCAGCCGCCGCACGCCGCCGTCGGCGTCGTCGCCGTCGAACCACCAGCCGGGTTGCGAACTCGCGCCCGGCCCCCGGACGTCGAGACCGCCCAGCCGGCCCCGGCCGGCCCCCGCGAAGCGGTACCGCCGGGTGCGGGCGGTGACCCACGCGGCGCTGACCACCCCGCACGGCCGGTCCCCGTCCCGGAACACCGTGATGGGCTGCGGGGTCCGCGCCGCCCAGGCCTGCGTGGCCAGCACCTCCCAGCTCCAGTCGGCCCGGAGCCCGGCCCGCTCGCGCAACGCCGTCCAGTACCCGGGTTCCGGGTCGTGGCGCGGGTCGAGGACGTCGATCATCGGCCCAGCACCGGCCGGGGCACGGCCACCGAGAACAGGCTTCGCGTGCCGAAGCCCAGCGCGGACTTCTCGGGCAGCATGGCCCGGCCCGCGGTCAGCTCCGGCCTGCGCGCGGCGATCATGTGGGCTACGCACTTCGCGTAACAGTCGACATAGAGACCCTTCCGGCCCCCGGCCGCGCTCGGCAGCGCGGCCCAGTGGTGCACCGCGCAGCCGCTCTCCTGGTCGATCATCGTGTTGAAGCCGAGCAGCCGGCCGTCGCCGTCGCGGTAGGTGCGGGTCAGCACGTCCGGCCGCCGGACGAGCGCGTCGAGGTACCCGGACGCGATCGGGCTGCGGGTGTCCAGGTGCAGCCCGCCGACGCGCGAGCGCTGCCCGCCCGCCCACGCGCGTTCGTCCTGCCGGGCGCGGTGGGCGTTGAGCAGCACCGCCAGCTCGTGCGGGTCGAGGTCGGTCCGCCCGAACGCCGCTTCGGTGGCGACGTCGGCGTGCAGGTACCGCCGGACCTCGCGGCTCAGCGACGCCTCCCACTCGGCCGGCGTGGCGTAGGTGTTGCGCAGCACGGCGGCCGGATCGATCTCGCGGCTGATCCGGCCGCGGCCCGTCAGCGCCGGCACCAGCTCCGGGTTCATCGCCCGGTAGACCACCCCGAGCAGGCCGGCACCGACGTACTGCCGCAGCGCCCGTTCGAACTCGCGGATCGCCTCGCGCCGGGAAGGCGCGCCGACGTCGTCGTCGAAGACGCACGCGGGATAGCCGCTCAGCAGCGGGAGGTAGACCTCGGCCCAGCGCAGCGGGAACCGGCCGCCGGACACCGGCGCGAACTCCCGCGCGCCCCAGCCGCGGCACACCATCACCGACAGCGCGCCGACGACCCGGGTGCCCCGCCGGACGACCGCGAGCACCGGCGGGTTCTTCGCCAGCCAGGCCTCGCGGCGCAGCAGCTCGTAGTCCCACACCGGCGGCAGGCAGCGGCTGCGGAAGGCGGCCCAGCCGTCGGGTGGCGGGTCGGTCCGCGGGTCGTGGACGGCCACGGCTGTCGTCGTCGAAGCGAGCACGGTCATCGGCCGAGCACCGGCCTCGGTGCCGCGGCCGCGTAGAGCTTGCGCGGCAGGAACCCCAGCTCCTGCTTGAGCTCGTTCATCCCGCGGCCCGCCGACAGCTCCTTCGCCCCGCGCTGCGTCATGAACCGCACCGCGCGGACGTAGGAATCGAAGTACAGCCCCGATCCCCGGCCGCGCTCGTCCAGCGGCAGCGCCGCCCAGTGCTGCAGGCACGGGCTGTCCGGGTGGTCGAGCAGGGTATTCACCGCGAGCAGCCGGCCGCTGGGGTCGGCGTAGGTGAGGGTGTGCACGTCCGGCCGCCGGATGAACCGGTGCAGGAAGCCCGCCGACGGGACCGTGCGCGTGTCCAGCGGAAGCTTCCCGTAGCGCTCTCGGTGCGCCTTGACCAGGGCGGCGACCTCGGCGCCGTCGACGTCGTCGCGGCCGGGTCCCCCGCGGACGACCAGCTCCGGGTCTTCGGCGATCCGGCGGCGCCGCCGTCGCAGGCTCGAGCGCCGGGCGCCGGGGAGCGTCTTGAGCCAGTCCTCTTCGGACTGGAACCGGTTCTCCAGCACGGCCGTCGACTGCGCGGGCCGGACCAGGCGGCCGAGGCCCGCGGTGTGCCCCGCGAACTCCTCGTCGATCGCGCGGTACAGGACGCCGAGCAGGCCGGGCCCGAGGTGACGCCGCAGCGCCCGTTCGAACTCGCGGAGTAGCGTGGCCCGGTCGCCTGCCGGGAAGCCCGGCGCGAACACGATGCCCGGGTAGCCGCTCAGCCACGGCAGGAACACCTCGGCCCAGATCGGCCGCAGCGATCGCCGTCCCGGCGCGGGCGCGAACCGCGGAGCCAGCCGCGGGTGGCAGACCAGCACGGACAGCCCGGCCACGATCTCGCCGCCGTCCCGCGCGACGGCGATCCGCTGCGGGTTGCGCGCGCCCCACGCTTCGAGGCCCAACAGCTCGTAGTCCCACACCGGGTGCAGCCGCGCGGTCCGGAAGAACTCCGGCCAGCCCGCGGGGGCCGGGTCCACGCGGGGATCGTGGAACTCGAACCTCATGTCAGGACGACCGGGGTGCCGTGGCGCGGGCAGGGAGCGATTTCACCGCGCACCCCGCCGGCCGGGAGGACGTCCACGAACCGCGGGGAATCCTGGCGCAGCAAGGTGAAGGCGAGCCCGCCGGCGGTGGGCCGCGCGTACACGTGCGGCCAGTCGAGGTGCCACCGGCCGCAGTTCCCGAGTGCGCCGAGGTACCCGAGCACCGGGTCGTGCAGCACGCCGTAGGGGCCGCTGTCCAGCGAGTCCAGTTCGCGGTGCGGCACGGCCTCGAGCCGGTGGGCGTCGGGGACCGCGGCGGTGACCGCGGTGATGGCCTTGTCTTCGCCGACCACGAGCACGCGGTGCCCCCGGTGCAGCACGGCCGTCAGCTCGCGAAGCACCGCGACGCCCGGCCCGTCCGGGTCCGCGACGCAGCCGCGCACCCCCTTCGGCAGGTCGGACGGCGGCCGCAAGTCGTCCGGCCCGAGCAGGACGACCAGGCTCCCGGGCCCGGGAGCCCGGGCCGTCCGCAGCACCCGGCCGAGCCCCCGCGCGGGGTCGGGCCGTGGTGCGCCGCCGGCGAGCGGCACGAGGTCGACGAGTTTGTGCACAGCTTCCGCGAGGGGTGCCGCGCCGCCGTTCGTCCCGGTGCGACCGGGCACGACGACCGGGTCCTCCCGGCCGTCGAGCGCCCAGCGCTCGCGGTAGAACGGCACCGTGGCGAACGCCGACCGCACCGCCCTGACGTAGGCAGCACGCCAGACGACCCCCGCCCCCAGATTCCACATGGCCGAGAAGTCTGCGTCATCCGCCGGGCCAGCGGAAGCACTTCGCCTGCAGGAAGCCCGAATGCCGGATGGCTCACGACTTTAGTCTGCGTCTGATCGGACTAATTCATCCGGATTCCCTCCTGATCGACGATCCGCATGCTTATAACTCGGCGATGCCGTAAAACGGCATGCTGTCCAACCGGATCCAACTGGGGGATTCATGTTCAGCATTTGCACTGTCGGTGAGCGCGCGGACACAAATCCGGCAACTCGCCGTTGGCGCCGCAGATGACCACGACTTTTCCCGACCCGGTCGACTGTGGACTCACCGTGGTCGTGCCGTGCTTCAACGAAGTTGAAAATATCGAGCCGTCCTATCGGGAAATAACCAACGAACTGGGCCACTATTCGCTAGAACTTATTTTCGTCGATGACGGAAGCACCGATGGTACGCTCGCCGGTATCCGCGCGCTCGCGGCCGCGGACCCGCGCGTGCGGTACCTGTCTTTTACCCGCAATTTCGGTTTCGAAGCCGCTTTCTCGGCCGGTTACCGGTACGCGTCCCGGCCGTGGGTCCTGCACGTCGACGCCGATCAGCAGTTCCCCGCCGCCGAGGCGGAGAAGCTCATCGAAGCGGCCCGCCAGGGCAACGACGCGGTCTTCGGGGTCCGCACCAACCGCCAGGACCCGCTGCTGCGCCGCTGGGGCACCGCCGCGTTCCACTTCCTCGGCCGCCGCGTGCTGCGCATCGAGATCCCGCCGGGGGCGACCGCGTTCCGGCTGGTCCGCACCGAACTGGCCCGCCGGATCGTCGACCTGCGGCTCGGCACGCCGTACTTCCTGGCCACGGTTCCCCGGCTGACCAGCCGGTACACCTGCGTCCAGGTGGCGCACCGGGCCCGGGAACGCGGCGAATCGAAGGTCGGTTTCGGCTTCCTGGCTTCGCACGCCATCGAGCTGTTCGTCGGGTTCACCCGGAGGCTGACGACGGCGGCGTCCGCGACCGCCCTGTCCGCGGGCGGGCTCGGGGTACTGGCCGCCGCGGCGGCGGCCTTCGGGCTGCTCGGCGCGAGCGCCACGGCCGCGTTGCTGTTCGCGCTGCTCAGCGTGCTGCTGGTCGTCCTGTCGCTGACCGTGCGCTACCTCGTCGTGGTCGGGGCGGGACAGCCGCGGCCCCGGCAGTTCTACGTCCGGGAAGCGAACTTCGCCGTCGAGGCGGACGACCGGCTCTTCACTTCGGAGGACCCGGCGGGTCCCCGGCTCATCGATGTGCAACTGGGGAAAGGCGTTTCAGCGTGACGAGTTCGAAGAACGGCCCGGCGAGAACCCTGGTGATCCTGGGGGGCGCGGACGGTTCGGTCAGCACCTACGAGCGAGCGCGGGAACTGGGGTTCCGCACGCTCTGCGTCGACGTCCGGCCCGGCGCACCGGCCGTGGCGTACGCCGACGAGTTCCTGCAGGTCAGCGTGCGCGCACCGGAGCAGATCGCGGCCGCGCTCGACGGCCGCGACGACCTCGCCGGCGTGCTGTGCCCGGCCAGCGACGTCGGCCTGCCCGCACTGGCCTGGCTGACCCGGCACTGGGGCATGCCGGATCCGCTGCCGGTGGCCGCGGTCGAGGCCTCGACCGACAAAGCCGTGTTCCGCGCCCTCTGCGACCACCTCGGCCTGCCGGGCTACCGCAGCGTCAGCGGCCGCCCCGGGCCGGAGCTGGTCCACGCGGCCCAGCAGCTGCGGTTCCCCGCCCTGGTCAAGCCGGTCGACTCCTCCGGCAGCCGGGGCGTGGTCTCCTGCCCCGGTCCGGGCCGGCTGACCAGTGCGTTCGCCGAGTCGCTCGCGTTCTCGCCGTCCGGGCGGCTGGTCGTCGAGGAGCACCTCGACGGCACCCACTTCACGATCGAGGCGCTGGTCGTCGACGGCCGGGTCGTCTTCCACGCCGTCACCGAACGGACCCTCACGCCGCCGCCGTTCTTCGTGACGTCGTCGCACCTGCTGCCCGCCGCGCTGCCGGCGGACGCCGAGCTGCGGCTGATCGAGGCCCTCGACCTGATCTGCACCGAGCTCGGCTACCGGAGCGGGCCGCTCACGCTGGACGCCGTGCTCGGCCGCGACGGGCAGCTGTACCTCGTCGAGATGGGGGCCCGCATGGGCGGGAACGGGCTCGCGGAAGCGATCGCGCAGTGCCACGGCGCCGACCTGATCGCCGCCGGGATCGCCACCGCGACCGGCGGCGAGGTGCGGCTGGACCTGCACGAACCGAAGCCCACCCTGGTGCACGTCCTCGCGTCCGACCGCGGCGGCCACCTGTCCAGAGTGGACGGTGTCGAGGACGTGCGCGCGCTGCCCGGGCTGGTCGGGCTCCACCTGTTCGCCGACGAGGGTTCCTTCGTACGGCCGTACGACCAGGCGGGCCACAAGCTGGGGTACGCCGTGCTCACCGCCGACTCGGTGCCCGAGCTGCTCGCCGCGGAGAACGCGGTGCGCGGCACGCTGAAGTTCCTGCTCCACGAGCAGGACATGGCGGTACCCCTGCCGTGACGGGCCCCTCCTCGGCCACCACCGCGCCGGCCGTGGCGCCGCCGCGGCCGGCGGTGGTGCTGCGGCTGCTCGCCGGCCGGGGCGCGTTCCGGTTGTCGGTCCAGCTGATGGGCCTGGTCCTGATTACCGCGTGGGGTGCCCGCGACTACGGGCGGTTCGCGAACGCGCTCGGCCTGATGACCTGGCTCAACTTCGTCCCGGGCGCGGCGGAGAAGGCCGCGCTCAAGGCCCTCCCCCGGCTGCGGCTGACCCGGGACGCGGTCGCCGCGCTCGCGGTCCGGGTCGCCGCGGTGCCGGTGCTGGTGGTGCTGGCCGCCATGGCCGTCTCGCTCGTGGTGGCCCCGCGCTCGGACGCGGCGCTGTACCTGACCGTGGCGGCCTGGTCGATCTCCGGCGGCCTGCTGGTGACCGTGTCCGGCCTGCACCGCCTGCGCGACAAGTCCGCATTGGACGCCTTGGCGTTCACCGCAGGCTCGGTCGTCGTCGGCGTGGTGACCTGCGTGACGTGGGTGGTGCGGTGGCCACCCGGGATGCACCTGGCCCTGCTGCTCGGCGGGCTGCTGGTGATCCTCGGCGCGTCGGTCGCGCTGCTGCCGCGGCCGTGGCTGGGCGGCGGCGGGCTGCCGGGGCACCGGCTCCTGCCGGCGTTCGGGCGCAGCACGGTCCTGCTCGGCCTGACCGAGGTGCTCGACGTGCTCGCGACGTCGACGGTGTTCGGCGTGTTCGCGCTGTCCGGGCGGACCACCGAAAGCGGCCCGTTCTACCTGGCGCTGCTCGTATCGAGCGCGTTCTGCTCGCTGGTGTTCTACCAGCTGAAACTGCACCAGCCGACGGCGTCGTGGCGGATGCGCGGCACCGGCGCGGCGGCCGGCCGGGCCCGGGCCGCCGAACTGCTGAAGCTGGTCGAGCGCGGCGGGATCGCGTTCGCCGTGCTGCTGGCCGCCGGGCTCGCGGTGCCGTCGACGCGGGCGTTGCTCACCGACGAAGACAGCTACGTCGTGCTCGGGGTGCTCGTGCTCGTCGAGACGGCGTTGTACGCGACCGGGATCTACGCGAGCTTCCTCGTCGAGAACACCAACAGCAAGGTGCTGACGCTGACGTCGGGCGCCGCCGTCGTCTCACTGGTCGCGACCGCCGCCGCCGCGGCCCTGCTCGTCCCGCCGCTCGGGCCGGTGGGCGGGTTCGCCGCGCTCGTCTTCGCGCTCGCGGTCAAGGCGGCCGTCCTGCGCCGTCTGATCCGCCGTCACTGATGTCTGCACACTGGGAGGAAGTCATGTACGTACTGGGCATCAGCAGGGTCCACGACTCGGCCGCGGCCCTCGTGCGCGACGGCGAGATCATCGCCTTCGCCGAAGAGGAACGCTTCACGCGCGTCAAGCACGACGGCGGCTTCCCCGCCGAGGCCATCAAGTTCTGCCTGGAGCAGGGCGGGATCACCCTCGCCGACGTCGACCACGTCGCCTACTACTGGCAGCGCTGGAAGGAAGGGATCCACGCGGCCAAGGTGTTCGCCCGGTACTTCCCGGGCACGCTGGAGGTCTTCCGCAACACCAACGGCGACGAGGGTGGCCGGTCCGCGGGGATGGTGGACACGTTCAAGACCGGCGGCGGCTCGGGCAGCGACGACTACCACGTCGGCGGCGCGGTCCTGGCGCACATCAAGCGCTCCTACACGCTGGAGAAGGACGTCAAGGAAGCCGTCGGCTGGACCGGTCCGACGAAGTTCAAGACGCACCTGGTCGACCACCACCGCGCGCACGCGGCCAGCGGCTACTTCATCTCGCCGTGGGAGGAGTCGGCCGTGCTCACCTTCGACGGCATCGGCAGCGACGGCACGGCCACCTACCTCGCGCACGGCCGCGGCGACCGGATCGTCGACCTGCGGCGGATCAAGTTCCCGCACTCCCTCGGCGCGATGTACGCCGGCGTCACCGGCTACCTCGGCTTCTACCCGACCCGTGACGAGGGCAAGATCATGGGGCTCGCGCCGCTGGGCGAGGACACCTACGTCGACGCCTTCAAGCAGCTGATCCACCTCAACGACGACGGCGGGTTCGAGCTGGACCTCAGCTGGTTCGGGCACCACCGGACCGGCAAGCACGTGATGGCGAAGAAGTTCACCGACACCTTCGGCCCGGCCCGGCCGAAGACCCGCGTCACGGCGGAGAACCCGGTGCCGCAGCACTACTGCGACATCGCCTACGCCCTGCAGGTGACGCTGGAGGAAGCCGGCCTGCACCTGGCCCGGTGGCTCCAGCGCGAGACCGGGTCGAAGCGGCTGTGCGTCGCCGGCGGTGTCGCGCTGAACAGCGTCATGAACGGCCGGATCCTGCTGGAGACGCCGTTCGAGGACTTCTTCGCCCAGCCCGCGGCGGCCGACGACGGCTGCGCGCTCGGCGCCGCGCTCGAGGTCTCGGTCGGCAAGTACCACCGGCCGCGCCCGCGCGAGGGCTACACCTACACCGGTCCCGAGTACACCGAGGCCGAGATGGAAGTGGCGTTGCAGGACGCCGGGGTCGAGTACACGCGCGTCGACGACATCGCCGCGCACACCGCCGCGAAGGTGGCCGACGGCCGCATCGTCGGCTGGGTGCAGGGCCGGATGGAGTGCGGGCCGCGGGCGCTGGGCAACCGCTCCCTCGTCGCCGACCCGCGCGACCCCGAGTCGAAGACGCGGATGAACGAAAAGGTCAAGCACCGCGAGGCGTTCCGCCCGTTCGCGCCCTCGTGCCTGGCCGAGCGCGCGGGCGAGTACTTCGTCAGCGACTACCCGTCGCCGGTGATGCTGCTCGTGTTCGACGTCCTGCCGGACAAGCGCGCCGAGGTCCCGGCGATCACCCACGTCGACGGGACCGCGCGGGTGCAGACCGTCAGCCGGGAGGACAATCCGCTGTACTACCGGATGATCAGCGAGTTCGAGAAGCTGACCGGGGTGCCGATGGTGGTCAACACCTCGTTCAACGACAACAACGAGCCGATCGTGGCGAGCCCGCAGGACGCCATCGCCTGCTACCTGAAGACCGACGTCGACGCGCTGGCCCTCGGCCCGTTCTGGGTGGAGAAGCCGCGGCTGGAGGAAGAGTGACCGTCCTGGATGCACCCGGTTTGGTCGCCGCGCTGTACCGGCGGCGGCAGTGGCTGTGGCTGGTGGCCGCCGTTCCCGCGGTGGTCACCACGCTGCTGATCATGGTGGTGCTGCCGCCGGACCAGACGCTGGACAACGTCGGCGACTGGGCGTTCAAGCTGTGCCCGTTCGTCTTCGCGGTGCTGACCGTGGCGCTGTTCCCGCGCGGGCGGTTCGGGCCGGCCCTGATCGTGTTCGCGGTGTTCGTCTACATGTCCTATTTGGACACGGAACTGGTCATGCGGGTCCAGCAGTTCGCCAGGGAAGCGCCCACGAACGACGACGCGTTCCAGCCGGTGTACCAGTTCGAGCTGTTCGTGACGACGTTCATCGTGCTGTTCGCGCTGCTGGCCTACCGCCTCGGCGGCGGCCGGACGGCGAACGTGCTCAAGGTCGGCGTCGCGTCGATCCTGGTGGTCATCTCGGGTGTGAACGACCTGACGTTCTGGGCGCTCAACGACGTCTGGTCGGCGGGGACGAAGCCGACCGAGCTGAAGTGGGCGTCGCACATGATCGTGTTCCTCGGCGGGCCGCCGAGCGTGCCGGCCGCGGTCGCGTTCATGGCCGTGCACCTGGTGCTGGCCGCGATCGTGGTCGCGCTGCCGGTGGGGCGGTGGGTGACGGTCAGAGTCCGCGGTTCACGGCCTGCAGCTTCGTGACGGCGGCCGCGTCGCCCTCGAAGCCGAGCTTCACGGCGTCGCGGCCGAACACGAACAACAGCAGGTCGACCGGGTCGCCGACCACGGTGACCGGGTCGGGCCCGGTCTTGACCGCCGCCTCGCGGCCGTCTTTCGTGCGGAGGGTGACGCCGACCGGCGCCTTGCGCAGGTTCAGCTTGGCGGCCTGCTTCGCCGACTTCCAGGCGGCGGCGTCCCGGGTGGGGTCCGCGGGCCGCGGTTCCCAGCCGGGCTGCGCCCGCCGGACGTCCTCGTGGTGCACGAGGAACTCGGCGGTGTTCGTGAGCTCGTCGAGCGGGCCGATCGCGGTGGGCCAGAACTTCGCCGGGCCGCTGCGGACCTGGCCCACGAGCTCGCCCCAGGGCTTGGCGGCGTAGCGGTCCTGCACCTTTCGGGTGTACCCGGCGAGCGCGGGCACGAGGATGCCGGGCGCGGCGTCCGGCCGGTGCTCCCGCACGACGAGGTGCGCGGCGAGGTCTCGCGTGGTCCAGCCCTCGCACAACGTCGGCGCATCCGGCCCGAGGTCTTCGAAGAGCGCGCTCAGCGCCCGGCGTTCGTCAGCAGCGACACCCATGGCCTCGACGTTACCCGCCGGTAGCCGCCCTGGCGATGTGGAGGTGAGCTAGTGGTGGAACGCCGTCGCCTGGGCCGGGTCCTTCGGGCGGCCGCCGAGCTGCTCCAGCTCCGGCAGCACCCGGGCCAGGTCCGCCAGCAGCAGGTCGGCCAGGTCGTGCGTGAAGCCGTTGCGGACCACGATGCGCAGCACCGCCAGGTCCGTCCGGTTCTCCGGGAACGTGTACGCCGGCACCAGCCAGCCCCGCTCGCGCAGCCGGCGGGACACGTCGAAGACGTCGAACCCGGCATCCGGAACAGTCGTGAACGCGAACACCGGCAGCTGGTCACCTCGGGTCAGCAGCGAGAACGGCCCCAGCCCGGCGATCCCGGACGACAGGTGCGTGGCGACGTCCCGCGAAGCCTGCTGCACCGCCGCGAACCCGGAGCGCCCGAGCCGCACGAAGGTGTAGTACTGGACCGCGACCTCGGCGCCCGGGCGGGAGAAGTTCAGCGCGAACGTCGGCATGTCGCCGCCCAGGTAATTGACGTTGAACACCAGCTCGGACGGCAATGCGGCCTTGTCGCGCCAGAGCACCCAGCCGACACCCGGGTACACCAGCCCGTACTTGTGGCCCGACGTGTTGATCGACGCCACGCGCGGCAGGCGGAAGTCCCACTCCAGGTCCGGGTCGAGGAAGGGGGCGATCATCGCGCCCGAAGCGCCGTCGACGTGCACCGGGATGTTCCAGCCGGTCCGCTGCTCCAGCGCGTCCAGGGCTTCCGTGATCTCCGCGACCGGCTCGTAGCTGCCGTCGAACGTCGAGCCGAGAATCGCCACCACGCCGATCGTGTTCTCGTCGCAACGGGCCACCGCCTCCTCGGCGGTGAGGTGGTAGCGGTCGCCCTCCATCGGGACAAGGCGCGGCTCGACTTCCCAGTACTCGCAGAACTTCTCCCAGCACACCTGGACGTTCGCGCCCATCACCAGGTTGGGCCGGCCGCCGCGGCCGTGGCGGTTCCAGCGCCGCTTCAGCGCCATCCCGGCGAGCATGCACGCTTCGGACGACCCCGTCGTCGAGCAGCCCATGACGTCCGCGGGATCGGGTGCGTGCCAGAGGTCGGCGAGGATGTTCACGCAGCGCCGCTCGAGCTCGGCCGTCTGCGGGTACTCGTCCTTGTCGATCATGTTCTTGTCGACGCACTCGGCCATCAGCTCGCGCGCCTGCGGTTCCATCCACGTCGTGACGAACGTGGCCAGGTTGAGCCGCGCGTTGCCGTCCAGCATCAGCTCGTCGCGCACGAGCTGCAGCGCGGTGTCCGGCGGCAGCGAGTCTTCGCGCAGCTTGTCGTGCGGCATGACGAAACCCGCGGCGAGAGCGGGGTTCGCCCCGGCGTACAGCGGATTCGTCCCGGCCGCGCGGTTCGGGCGCTCGGCGTTCCCCTGATGCAAGACCATGCCACCGAACGTACTGGCCACGCGCACGCGAAAGGGGCCGCTCCGTCCGGAACGGCCCCTTTGGTGGGAAAATCAGGCCTGCTGGGCCTGCCACATCCAGTGCGCCTCTTCCAGCGCCCGGGTGATCTCGATCAGCAGGTCCTGCGTGACGAGGTCGCTCTTGTCGGTCTCGTCGATGCGCACGCGCAGCCGCTCGATGAGGGCGGCCAGGATGTCGACGATCGCGGCGACCGTGGACTCCACCGACTGCCAGTTGTCCGGGTACTCGGGCACGCCCGAGCTCTCGACGACGGTCTTGGCCTTGCCGTTCGGCGAGATGCCGATGGCGTTGGCGCGCTCGGCGACCTCGTCGACGTACTGGCGCGCGGTGTTCACGAGCTCGTCGAGCTGCAGGTGCGCACTGCGGAAGTTCGACCCGACGACGTTCCAGTGCGCCTGCTTGGCGATGAGGGACAGGTCGACCAGATCGACCAGCGTCGCCTGCAGGGCGTTGCCGGTGATCTCCTTGTCGGCCTCGGAAAGCGGGCTCTTGATCGGAGACTTGCTCATCTGGTGGTGATCCTTCCTCGTACTGGTTCGGACCGGGGGTGGCGGGTCAGACGGTGGCGGAGAGCGCGACCTCGATGTTGCCGCGGGTCGCGTTGGAGTACGGGCACACCTGGTGCGCCTGCTCGACCAGCTGGTCGGCCTGGGCCTGGTCGAGACCCGGCAGCGAGACGTTCAGCGCGACGCCGAGGCCGAACCCGACCTCCTGCTTGAGCACGCTGACCTCGGCGGTCACCGTCGAGTCGGTCAGCTGCACCTTCGCCTGGCGGGCG
Organism: Amycolatopsis plumensis; assembly: GCF_042652605.1. Taxonomy (NCBI): domain Bacteria; kingdom Bacillati; phylum Actinomycetota; class Actinomycetes; order Pseudonocardiales; family Pseudonocardiaceae; genus Amycolatopsis; species Amycolatopsis plumensis. Next base: position 2,477,468 of record NZ_JBHSJY010000001.1, read on the forward strand.
ACCAGCTGCAGAGCGCTGTGGAAGCAGGCCGAGTAACCGGCGGCGAAGAGCTGCTCGGGGTTGGTCTTGTCCCCACCGGGCCCGCCCATCTCCTTCGGGACGGCCAGCGACTCGTCGATGACGCCGTCGGAGGACGTCACTTCGCCGTTGCGGCCGTCGCCGCGCGCCGTCGCCACCGCGGTGTAAAGCGCCTGACCCATGCTCAGCCTGCCTTCTGTCGCGGACGCCCCACAGCGAGCGTCTCACTGGGCACAACATCCCGCACCCGCGGAACGGTGCCCCCACATGGCAGGCATCACGTCTGATTACGTACCCGGCGCCCCCAGGGCGAAACGTCTGTGCCCGAATCGGGGCTCCGCCCCGAGCCGGGGGCTCCGCCACCCGGAACCCCCGAAACCCTCATGTGGCGCGCGTCACCGCGAATTCGGCGACCTGCCGCCCGATCAGGCGAAGGGTGCGGACGCTCTTCTCGTCGGAGGCGTCGCCGGCCTCGTCGAACTTGGTCTCGGCGGAGTTGATCGAGCCGCCCAGCGGGGTGGCCCAGCCGCGCAGGGCGTGCGTGATGGTGCGGAGCTGTTCGAGCGTGGTCACCGCGGCCTGCCAGCCGTAGGCGACGGCGGCGAGGCCGACCGCGCGGCCGTCGAGGTACGGGCGGGTGTCCCCGCGCAGGTCCTCGACGTAGTCCAGGGCGTTCTTGACCAGGCCGGACAGCGCGCCGTGGTAGCCCGGCGAGACGACGATGAGCCCGTCCGCCTCCCGGATGGCCTCCACCAGCCGGGTGGCGCGCTCGTCGCGCTCGGGGACACCGGCGTCGTAGAAGGGCAGCACGAGTTCGGGACCGGTGAGCAGCCGGGTCCGGACGCCCACCTCGGCGGCGCCGTCGAGCGCGATCTGCAACGCGCGTTCGGACTGGGAGCCCTCACGCAGAGAGCCGCCGATCCCGAGCACGTTGATCGTCCTGGCTGAAGTCACGTTTTCAGGCTAACGCCTCTACTTAACTGGAGGACCAGACTCTGGGACCGAGGTGCCGGTCACAGCTGGACCAGCTACCTACTGACAAGTAACCTCCCGTGCAGCCCCGAAGCTGATGGAGGAACCATGGCGATCCCGCTCCCGGTCCGCGCCCAAGCCGCCGCTTCGCAGCTCGCGTTCTGGCTGCCCACGCCGGTGCGGCGGGCGGTCGCGGGCCGGCCCGTCCGCATCGACGGCCAGGACCTCGCGCTCGACGCCCAGCTCCTCCTCCGGCTCCAGAAGATCGCCCGGGCCGAGCTGGTGCAGGGCTCGGTCGAGCGGTCGCGGGCCCTGCTCGACACCGGCAGGCACCTGGTCAGCGGCAAGCCGATCGAGCCGGTCTCGGTGCGGGAGATCGCCGTGCCAACCCCGGATGGCGACCTACCGGCGACGCTCTACACGCCGGTCGGGCTGCCCGAGAAGTCGCCGCTGCTGGTGTTCTTCCACGGCGGCGGCTGGGTGATCGGCACCCGGTCGAGCCACGACAACGCCGCCCGGTTCCTGGCCAAGCACGCCGGGGTGCGGGTGCTGTCGATCGAGTACCGGCTGGCCCCGGAGTTCCCGTTCCCGGCGGCGACGGAGGACGCGCTGGCGGCGTTCGAGTACGCGGTGGCGAAGGCGGGCGACCTCGGCGCCGACCCGGACCGCATCGCGGTGGGCGGCGACAGCGCGGGCGGCAACCTCGCGGCGGTGACGGCCCAGCAGGCGGTGCGCCGCGGCGGCCCGGTGCCGGCCTTCCAGCTGCTGATCTACCCGGCGACGGACTTCGCGCGGCGCTACCGCTCGCAGGACCTGTTCGCCGAGAACCTGTTCCTGACCGACGTGCACATGAAGTGGTTCGAAGGCCACTACGTGCCCGAAGGCACCGACCTGACCGACCCGCGACTCTCGCCGCTGCACGCGGAGCACCTGAGCGGGCTGCCGCCGGCGCTGGTCGTCACGGCGGGGTTCGATCCGCTGCGCGACGAAGGCGAGGCGTACGCGGAGAAACTGCGTGAGGCGGGGGTCCCGGTGGCGTTGCGGCGGCACGAGGACCTGATCCACGGGTTCATCAACTTCACCGGCGTCGGCACCCGCTTCCGCGAAGCGCTGGCGGAGACGGCGGGCGCCCTCCGGCAGGGCTTGCACTGACCCGGGCCCGGCTGCAGTGAATGACTCATTCCTGGCGTCCGACGCCAGGAATGAGTCATTCACTGCAACGTCGCCGGCCGGAACGACCCGGAGCCCGGCGCGGAGAAATGTCCGCGGCCGGGCCCTGGTCCCCCGGTTTCCCGCGGTGGCTACGAACCCGGTACCGGTATCGGCAGCGGCGGCACCGGCAGGGACCCGAGCAGGCCGCCCAGGATGCCGGTCAGGGCACCCAGCAGGGCCTTCAGGAGGTCGCTGACCATCTTCAGCGGACCGGGCAGGTCCGGGATCGGCGGCAGCGGCAACGGCGGCATCTGCCGCGCCTTCGCCGCCGGGTCGCCCAGCAGCCGGGTGGACTCGTCGGCGCGGCCCTTGGCGAGGCCGGCCAGCTGCCCGGTCTCGGTCTGGACCGTGTAGCGCTTGCCCGCCGCGATGTCCGCGAGCACCGGGCTCAGCTGACCCAGGTCGGTCCGCGTGGCACCGACGTCACCCGCGTACGCCACCTTGGTGAGGTCGTCACGCATCTGGAGCACCTGCGCGGCGAGGGCCTGGGTACCGGAGGAACCCTTGCCCCCTTCCGGGCTCGCCGACGCGATCCCCGCCGTCGCCACCGCCAGCAGACTGCCGGCGGCCACCAGGGCGATGGTTCGCCCGAACTCGAATTTCATTCCTTACCTCCTGGCGTCGAGACCTGACGAGGTAAATCGATACTCCCCGTGTCGGAGACAGGCCACCCGATCACCGGTTCGGAATGTTTAACACCCTTACGTGCCGGATTTGAATGCCCTGAACTGGCCCGCATCGGATTAACCGCGAAACCTCGAACATCACCCCGAAGATCATCATGACCGAATCCGAGGATCACTGCTGGTAGTCGCTGTCCACTGTAGAGCGCTTCGGCAACCCACCCGAGTGTAAACCGTGATCATTTAGCTTCATCACTCCGTCGGAGCGCGCGTCTCCACTGCTCCAGATGGGGGCGTTCCCCACGCTCACACCGCCACCCACACGGTTTCCCGCGAGAGGGCCGGGGAAATGCGAAATCAATTCCGGAATTCGCCGCTGCTCACAGCGGCATCCCCGCCTCCAGGTGGGCGACGGCGCGGTCGACGATCACCAGCGTGTCGGCCTCCGGGTCCGCCGCCGCGCCGAGGAACGCGGCCAGGACCACGCCGACCACCGCGCCGGCCCAGTTGCGGACCTCGAAGTCGTCCGCGGCCCGGCCGGTGCGCCGCGCGGCCAGGCCGGCCAGCACGTCGATGCCCTCGGCGAACTTGTCCATCACCGCGCTGCGCAGCTCCGGCTCGCGGAACACGAGCCGCTGCCGCCGTCGTTCCCGCTCCCACTCCCCGGCGGGCAGCTGCTCGCGGATGAAGTTCATCGTCGCCCGCAGCGCGCCGATCGGGCTCAGCTCGGGCGGCTGCGCGACCGCGGCCTCGACGAGCAGCGGGTCGAACGGGTCGTAAAGCACCGTCGCCTCCTTCGTCGGGAAGTACCGGAAGAAGGTGCTGGGGGAGATCTCCGCCGCGGCCGCGATCTGGTCGACCGTCGTGGCGCTGTAGCCCTGCTCGTCGAACAGCCGCAACGCGTGCCGCTGGATCGCGGCCCGCGTCTTGGCCTTCTTGCGCTCGCGCAGTCCTACGGGCTCGGTGGGCTCAGCCGGCGACGACGTCATGCTCCGATTCTCGCGGCCGCCCGTCCGCCGCCGTCCGGCCGGGCAGGAACACCAGCGCAAGCAGCGCCCCGGCGACGCCGAGACCGGCGCACACCCACAGCGTCGCGGCCATGCCGTCGGTGAACGCGGCCCGCGCGGACGCGGCCAGCTCGGGCCGGCGCAGCTGCCCGGCCACGGCGACCGCACCGGAGGCGCTGCCGCGGACCACGTCGGCGACCGGTGCCGGCAGGCCACCGACGTCGACGCCGTCGCGGTAGGCGCTGTTGAGCACCGTGCCCAGCACCGCGACCCCGATGGTGCCGCCGACCTGGCGCAGCACCTGGATCAACGCCGAACCGGCGCCGGAGCGGCCTTCGGTGAGCGCGCCCATCGCCATCGTCATCAGCGGCGGCAGCGTGGCCCCGGTGGCCAAGCCGATCACGAGCTCCCAGCCCACGGTGGCGCCGTAGCCACCCGACGGCGACGTCGTCGAACCCCACCCCAGCCCGGCCGCGAGCAGGCCGAACCCGCCCGCGACGACCGCGCGCACGCCGACCGCGGCGACCAGCCGTTCGGCGACCTTCGCCGACACCAGCATCCCGCCGATCAGCGGCAGCAGCCGGACGCCGGTCTGCAGCGCGTCGGCCCCCTGCACCGCCTGGAACAGCTGCGGCAGCACGAACAGCAGGCCCATCAGCGCGAAGGACGCGACCGTGGCCAGCACCGCGCCCCAGACGAACCGCGGCTCGCGGAACAGCGCGAGGTCGGTGAGGGGCGCGGCCACCCGCGTCTGCGCCCAGCAGAACACCGCCACCAGCGCGGCACCCAGCCCGATCAGCCCGTACGTCACCGGATCGGCCCAGCCGTGCTCACCGGCGTGGACGAAGCCGTAGGTGAGCGAGACCAGCCCCGCGGCTGAGAGCGCGATGCCCGTGAAGTCGATCCGGCCGCGACCGGAGCCGGGGGTGAGCGGCAGGAGGAACAGCACCGCGACCACACCGACCGCCGTCAGCGGGACGTTGATGAGGAACACCGAGCCCCACGCGAAGTGGTCGAGCAGCCAGCCGCCGAGCAGCGGCCCGAGCGGAATGCCGGCGAACATCGCCATCACCCAGGTCGTCAGGGCCTTCGCCCGCTCCTCCGGCGGGAACAGGATGTTCAGCAGCGAGAGCGAGAGCGGGATGAGGAACGCGGCGCCGACGCCGAGCCCGGCGCGGGCGGCGATCAGCTCGCCCGGGGAACCGGCGTAGGCGCACCACAGCGAAGCCAGCCCGAACGCCGTGAGTGCGCCGAGCAGCAGCTTCTTCGGCCCGAACCGGTCGCCGAGCAGGCCGGCGGGCAGCAGCAGCGCGGCCAGGGCCAGCGTGTAGGCGTTGCCGAACCACTGCAGCTGCGTGGTCGTCGCGCCGAGGTCGACGGCCAGCGTCGGCACGGCGACGTTGAGCACGGTCAAGTCGAGCCCGATGGTCAGCAGGCTGACCGCGAGCGCGCCGAGCGCCCACCACCTGCGTGGATGCGCTTGAGTCATAGCTACCCCCACTTGATAGTGACTACCAAGTGATAGTAACTCTCATAATTTTCCGGCGCCAGGGGTGGCCGCGCGGAAATAAGTTGCACGCGCGTACCACCTTGGGTTCTCATCGAGGACGTGCCGCTGCAGCCCTATCGCCGGGTGCTCTCCGTGCCCCGCGTTCCCTCGACGATGGCCCTGATGTTCCTGGCGCGCCTCCCGATGACCATGAACGGCGTGCTGCTGACGCTGTACATCGTCACCGGGCTCGGCCGCGGCTACGGTGCCGCCGGGCTGGTCGGCGGCGGGGTCACGCTCGGGATGGCGCTCGGCGCGCCGCTGGTCGGCCGCTGCTTCGACCGGTACGGGCTGCGCCCGGTCGTCGCGGTCTGCGGGATCGGCACCACGGTGTTCTGGATCCTCGCGCCCCACCTGCCCTTCGAGGCGCTGGCCGTGGTCGCGGTGCCGGCGGGGATGCTTTCGGTGCCGGCGGGCTCACTGGCCCGGCAGGTGCTGGCCACGCTCGTGCCGCTCGAGCAGCGCCGCGCGGCCTACTCGCTCGACACGATTTCGATCGAAGCGACGTTCATGATCGGCCCGGCGGCCGGCATCGCGGCCATCACGGCTTTTTCCCCGACGTGGACACTGAGCGCGCTCGGCGTGCTGTTCGGCGGCACGGCGTTCCTGATCTGGCTGGTGAACCCGCCGATCCGCGAGGGGGCGGGCGCCGCGGAGGAGTTCGGCCCGCGGCCGCCGCTGCGGAGCTGGCTCACCGGTCCGCTGGTGGGGACGCTGCTGATCGCGGGGGGTGCCTTGTTCGTGCTCGTCGGCACCGAGCTGGCGACGCTGGCGGCCCTGCGGGCGAACGGCGATCTCGGCGTGACCGGGCTGGTCATCGCGGTGATGTGCGCGGCGTCGATCCTCGGCGGCATCCTGCACGGCGCGGCGAAGCGGACGCTGCCGCAGGGCGTGCTGATGCTGCTGCTCGCGCTGCTGGTGGTGCCGGTCGGCCTGGCGGACCACCCGTGGTGGCTGCTGATGCTGGCGCTGATCCCGACCAACCTGCTGTGCGCGCCGACGCTGGCGGCCACGACCGAGACGGTCAGCAGGCTCGCCCCGGCGCAGGTCCGCGGCGAGGCGATGGGCCTGCAGGACTCGTTCACCCGGCTCGGCCTGGCCGTGGGCGGCCCGGTGGTCGGCTTCGCGATCGACCACTCGAGCCCGGAGTGGGGTTTCGCGGCGGCCGGCCTCGGCGGCCTGGTGATCGCCTCGGCCGGCCTGCTCCGCCGCCGGACCCCGGCACCCGCCCCGGAACCGGAGCTGGCCGAAACCCTGCCGCGGCCCTCGTGAGTGGTAAGGCGGGTTAGAACCCAATGCCGCTTAGCTTAAGTTGATGTTGTGCTGGTCGGTGTGGTGCTTCTGGCGGTGTCGGTTGGCTGGTTAGTGTCGCTGCCGTGAGCGGGATTGGTGGCGGGTGGGCGGACTCGATGTCGGTGGGGGTGCTGGCCACGGCGGTGCCACGGGACGCGGTGGACACTGCGATCGCGGTGACCCGCCGGGGCGCGAAGCGCTCCGGCGGGAAACTGCCCCCGCACGTGATGGTGTACTACGCGATGGCGCTGTCGTTGTTCGCCGACGACGATTACGAAGAGGTCATGACCCGCCTCGCCGGCACGCTGGCCTCGTGGGGATGCTGGGATCCGGGCTGGGACATTCCCACCACAGGCGGGATCACCCAGGCCCGCCAGCGGCTGGGCGCCGAGCCGCTGGCGGAGGTGTTCGACACGGTCGCGGTCCCGGTAGCCGATGAGCTGACCCAGGGCGCGTTTCTGGGGCCATGGCGGCTGATGAGCATCGACGGATTCGAGTGGGACGCCCCCGACACCGACGCCAACGTCGCCGAGTTCGGGTATTCCGGCGGCACCGGCGAGAAAGCATCCGCGTTTGCAAAGGTTCGGGTACTGACCATCGCCGAGTGCGCCTCCCACGCAGTCGTGGCCACCCGGATCGGCGGGCGCGGGACCGGCGGGAAGCGCCAGGGCGAACAGACCCTGGCCCGCCGGCTCTGGCCCGCACTGGCCGAGGACTGGCTGCTGATCGCCGATTCCGGTTTCTACAGCTACCAGGACTGGAGCAAGGCGGCCGCCACCGGCGCGGCCCTGCTCTGGCGGCTGCCCGCCACGGTGAAGACCCCGAAGCTGATGGATCTGGACGACGGATCCTACCTGTCGGTACTGATCAACAAGACCGTGCGCAGCACCACCCGCCGCGCCGAGATCCTGCAGACCGCCCGCGACGGCGGTGACCTCGACCCCGCCGAGGCGACCGTGGTGCGCGTGATCGAGTACACCGTGCCCGACCGCGGACCCGACCCGGACGAGGTGATCCGCGTGATCACCACCATCGGCGATCCCGCCGACGCCCCGGCCGAGATACTCGCCCAGGCCTACCACCAGCGCTGGGAGCACGAGACCGGCAACGACCAGCTCAAAACCCACCTCCGCGGCCCCGGCCGGGTCCTGCGATCGAAAAGCCCGGACATGATCCGCCAGGAAATCTACGGCTACCTGCTCACCCACTACGCCATCAGCACACTGATCTGCCGAGCCGCCACCGAAGCCGACATCGACCCCGACCGGGTCAAATTCCTGCGCACCGTCCGCCTCGTTCGCCGCCAGACCACCTCCGGCCCGGCGGCCTTTTCCCCCTAACCAGCAGACCAGAACACTCACCACCGCCATCACCACCCGCCGTCACCTCAACCCGCAACGCCGGCACAGAACCTACCCACGCGTGGTCAAACGAGCCCGCCACACCGCATACCGGATTAAGAAACCCACCGACACCGGCACCCACCACAACGGACCCGCCACCATCACCCTCACCACCGCCGCATGATCAACACAAGCTAAGTGGCATTGGGTTAGAACCCGCCTTACCACTCACGAGGGGAGGCCTCGCTAACCGCAGGCGGCGCGGAGCGCGTCGAGCTTCGTGAGGTTGCGCTGCACCCACTGGGCGACGACGCCGGCGTCCTCGATGTGTTCCTTCTGCACCTGGACGTACGAGTCGGCCATGCCGAGCAGCGCGTTCTTGACGTCCTGGTCCTGGACGTTCCCCGCGAGCTCGCGCAGCCGTCGCTCCTTGTCCTCGGCGCGCGCCTGGAGCCGGGCCGGGTCGACCAGCGGGTTCAGGTCGGCGAGCCCGAGTGCCTCGGTGCACGCCGCGACCTTGTCCGCCGTCCAGCCCCCCTGGTCGACCGCGTTGCCGACCTCGCTGCACCCGCTCAGCAGCAGTGCGGCCGAAGCCAGCAGCGCGGCCGTGATCCCACCCCTCGTCATGGCGCCAAGGTACCGTCAGCCCTTGACGCAGACCACCTGCTTGAGGTGCGCGACCACCTCGACGAGGTCCGTCTGCGCGCGGATCACCGTTTCGATGTCCTTGTACGCCGCCGGGATCTCGTCGACCACGCCGGAGTCCTTGCGGCACTCGACGCCGGCCGTCTGCGCCGCCAGGTCGTCGGCGGTGAAGAGCTTCTTCGCCTTATTGCGCGACATCCGCCGCCCGGCGCCGTGCGAAGCCGACTGGAACGACGAGTCGTTGCCCAGCCCGCGGACGATGTACGAACCGGTCCCCATGCTGCCCGGGATGATCCCGAGGTCACCCGATCCGGCGCGGATCGCGCCCTTCCGGGTGACGAGCAGCTCGACGCCGTCGTAGGTCTCCTCGGCGACGTAGTTGTGGTGGCACGAAATCGCGTCGTCGAAGGTGACCTGCGGGAGCTCGTCGCGCACCGCCTGCTTCACCAGCGCGACCATGGTGGCGCGGTTGCGCGCCGCGTAGTCCTGCGCCCAGAACAGGTCACGCCGGTAGGCCTGCATCTCCGGCGTGCCGGCGACGAACACCGCGAGGTCGGGATCGGGCAGGTCGGCGTTGTGCGGCAGCTTGCGCGCGACGGCCATGTGCCGCTCGGCCAGCTCCTTGCCGATGTTGCGCGAACCCGAGTGCAGCATCAGCCAGACCCGGCCCTCGTCGGCGCCACCCTGCTCGAGGCAGACCTCGATGAAGTGGTTCCCGCCGCCGAGGCTCCCGATCTGCCGCGCGGCCCGGTCGTGCAGCTCCTGGACGCCGCTGTGCAGGTCGCCGAACTGCTTCCAGAACGCGTCCCAGCCGCCGACGCCGTGCACCTTCGCCGGGTTCACGGGCGTCTTGTGCAGCCCGAAGCCGACGGGCACGGCCGACTCGATGCGCCGGCGCAGCTTGCCGAGGTCGTCGGGCAGATCCTTCGCCGTGAGCGACGTCCGGACAGCGCTCATCCCGCACCCGATGTCGACCCCGACGGCGGCGGGCGAGACGGCGTCACGCATGGCGATGACGCTGCCGACGGTGGCGCCCTTGCCGTAGTGGACGTCGGGCATCACGGCGACACCGTGCACGCCGGATTGCGGGACGTACATGTCCCCTTCGTGCCCCTTCCCGCCACTGAACAAGGCGGGGGAAGGGAGAACATTGTGACCTCACTCGCGAGGCTGGAGAAGTCGCTTCGGGTCCGCCTGTACCTGCGGATCTCCGACCTGACGGACACGTCGACGTCGATCGCCCGGCAAGAGAAGGCAGGCCACACCAAGGCGGACGCGCTCGGAGCGACCGAAGTAGTCGTGTCGAAAGACGAAGACAAGTCGGGGTACGACCCGAACGTGTCGCGCCCCGGGTTCGATGAAGCCTTGGAGGACATGCGCACAGGTCGCGCCGACGTCCTGATCGTCTACAAGGTCGACCGGGCCACCCGTCAAGGCATCGCGGCAGCCTCCGAGATCATCAAGATCGTGTACTCCACCGGGTGCCGCTTCATCTCGATCACCGACGGAATCGACTCGGTCAACGAGGGCTGGGAAATTCAGCTTGTGATCGCTGCACAGCAAGCGCACAAAGAATCGAAGAACACTTCGATTCGCGTTGCCGACCTGCGAGCGTTTGAGCGCGACGCGGGGCGCTGGATGGGGTCTCGCCCGACCGGTCACCGGATCACGCCGGAGCGAAAGCTGACACCGCACCCTTGCGAAGCCCCGATGCTACGCAAGGCGTGCGCTCAACTCCTGAAAGGCAAGACCGGAACGGAAGTTATCCAGTGGCTCAACCGTCAGGGCTACGACGCACCGATGTGGGCCAACCGCAAGGAACGCATCCTAACCCTGGAGGCAAAGGGAGAACCACTAAAGGCGCAGAAGCTGCGAGAAAAACCGCTCAAGTCCGTAAATTCATGGAAATGGAACACGCTTCGACAAATTATTTTGTCTCCCACAATCGTCGGACTCATGCCTCACGACGGTCAGATCTATCGGCACAGCGAGACGGGCGAGCCGATCCGCGTGGGCGAAGAAATCCTGAAGCTTGAGGATTGGGTACGACTGTGCGAGATGTTTGGCCCCGATCCTGAGCACAAGAAACGCCGAGCGGCTACACCTTCGAATAAGTCACATGAAACCAGCAGGGTGGCTACCTGGTTGCTGAAAGACTATGTCGCCTGCGGTGAATGCGACTCGCGGATCATCTTCGACACAGTACGCGCCCACGGCAGCCTGCGCCCGCGCTACCGATGCCAGACGGGACAAAACACGTTCGGCGGCAAGTGCCCGGATGCACTATGCAGGGTCCCGCACTGGAACAAATGGTTGTAGACGCGATGTTCACGCGGCTCGCCGCTTTGGATTACGAGTCACCCGCCGTCATGGCAATCGCCGAACGCTGGGCAGATCGAAAACACCCCGATAGAGTGGCACGTCGAGCCAGGCTACTCAGCGCAATCGCGGACGAAGAGAATTTCCTCGACCGTCTTGAGGAAGAGAAGCTCAACGGACTTTTCCAGGGTTCACGGGGCGAACAGCGATTCAAACGGCGTTACGAGGGCAGCACTGCGCGGCTCGCACAACTGGAAAGCGAGCTTGCCGCGATACCCGAAAAATCAGCCCTCGATGTCGGCTTCATCAACGTCCTGGACGAACTTGAAGCCGGATGGGAATCGAGTGATCTTGCGGCCAAGCGCGAGCTTCTGGGACTACTGGTCGAGCGCGTCTGGATCGGCAAGGCACCCGGCCGGGGACGCAGGCCCACCCTGGACCGCCTGACGTTTTGGTGGGTCGGGGAGCCCGAGCCGCATCACCCCCGTCAGCCGAAGAGCATCACCGAGGCCGCTGCTGTCGCCCAGCGGAAGAATGCCGCTTAGACACGGGCAGCGGCGCGACCAGGTCGAGTGTCGAAGTGTCGAAATGCGGTCGTTTCTACCTCTTATATAGGCTTCTTCTATAAGGGTTCTACAACAGGGCTCATATCGACACTTCGACACTGCCCGGCGTGGCGTGCACCACACCAGCCCGGTTTGCCCTGGTCGCGTGTCACCCCACCGCCACTGAACTAGGTAGAGCACCACAACAGGCCCGGGGGCACGTCATGCTGCGACGTGCGTGCATGACATGCCCCGGGGTAGCTGTCCCTGGTGCCGCTCACTGCGAACGCTGCGGGGGCGGGCACCGCAGTGCCGCTGGTGACCGCGTCCGGCAAGCAGTGCGACGAGCGATCAACCGCACAGGTAGGGCAAGGTGCCACGCCTGCGGCCATACGTTCCCCTCTCGGGCCGTGCAGGTTGACCACATCCGACCACTGCGTGACGGCGGACGCGACGAGCCCGGCAACGTGCAGGTGCTCTGCACCGCGTGCCACAGGGACAAGACCGAAGACGAGAACACGCGCCGGATCTTCAGGCCGCAGAGCTAGGACAGGCAGGCCCAACCCACTTTCATCCTGCGATCCTTCACGCTCTTTTCCTGAAAATTTCCGATGCGCGCTCGACGGGGAAGGTGGGGCGAAAGTTCAGCGCCACGGCGCGGCAAGGACACCCCGGCCCCTTTTTGAACACGCCCTGAGTGCGTTTCCTTTTTTTCGACCCCGTTTGCGCACGTCAAAGGCGCGCGATCTCTATTTCCACAGGTCACTAAACGGCCCTTAACGCTCACAAGAGAGACAGAAGTCGGATTCATGCCATGGTAAACGCAATGGAAGACGGGTGATCGTGCATTGATTGCCGACGTTTCGCTCGTTCATGCCGACGGAGCCGTCTGTCTGATTGGGGCCGATCCCGCGCTACCTGCACTGCGCCGGACTTACGTCGATGTGGTGGCGACAGTAGGCGGAGACATTGGGAAGCCGCTCGCGAGACTGGACGGGGAAACGCTCGCAGTTCTCGAAGACCGGTTCGCATTCGAAATTCCCAACACCGACGCCGGCCGCGACCTTGTCGAATTAGTAGAACGCCGGATCGTGCCACGCGGATACGTCGTGTTCATTCCTGGACCCGCGCGCCGAGTTATGCCCACTACTTCCAGATTTCCGTCGCGTGCACTCGCGCGGATTCTGCACGCCAGGGAGACGCCGTTGCCTGCTGCCACCCAATCTCGCGCCGCGATATTCGGCATTCCTCTTTCTACACTTCTCGCCTCCCGCTCGAACGAAGGCGGCGAGGAACTGACCGCACGGTCGCTAGCTACCACTCCGGCCGCTGAAGCCGATCTGAGTATGAGTCGGCCGCTGACCTACCGCGACTACCGCTCGCGTGTGCTCGCAGCCGTCACCCTCGCGCCGTTCGACCGGGGCACCCATGTGCGCGTCCCGGTCATTGCGCCCGCCGCCGACCACGACGCCGCCGCGTATGTGCCTGCCGCTGGCCGGTTCCCACTGGCCGATATCGATCTCGACGCACTCACGACGCAGCGTCGTGCGGAGAAGATCGGCATTCAGCGCCGATTCCCTGAAGACGTGCGCCAGGACTTCGGTCCGACCGTGGCGGCTGCGTTCGAGCGTGCCTGTCTCAACGACGTCGGCCGCACCACCGATGCCGCTCTGCTGCACGGCCTTACCGGCACCCCAGAGCCCTTCAACGGGCTTATCGCGCAAGGAACCACCACCGAAGTTGCCGGACTGCCTGCGCTCACCTACCGCGAGATCTCGGCCGCCATGGCCCGGATCGAAGCCCACGGCGAGGCAACCGCAGTGCTGGTGTCCGGCGACGTGCGCCACCACCTGCGCGACACCCTCACCCGAGACCAGCGCGACCAGCTCCCCCCCGATCGTCCACGTCCACGGCGCGCAGCCTGGGAGCGCTGTCATCCTGGACGGGGCCATGGTCGGGATCGGGGTGCGGACACAGCCGACGATCCGGCTGGCCGAGAACGTCCCGGGCGACTTCGAAGCCGACCTGGTCCGCATCGCCGTGTCCGCCCGCGTCACCGACGCCGTGATCGCCGACAAGACCGCCGTGCAGACACTGCGGGTGACCGCGTGAGGTGGCCACACCGATACTGGGACTGGGGTGCCGTCACCCCTCCTCAACTCGTCATCGCTGACACTCGCCAGCCTGCACGCAGGCGACGCGGGCTCGCGTCCGAAGACCTTATCGAAGCCCGATGCGAGCGTTGCGCCGCGTTCTGGACCGTCGATCGCCATCGCGACACCGTGGCGCTGTGTGCGACGTGTGAGGCATTCGTAATTCCCGTCGTATGGCCTGGCGACGACATGGGAGCCACCGACGAAGACGCCTTCGCGTGGCGCGACAAGATCCATGAATTTTACCGCGATGTTCGTCGCCACACCTTGCGAGCCACGCCTATTCTGCTACTCCACCGAGATCGCCCCGGTACTACAGGCACTGTGCGCATTGCCAAGTAGCTAATTGCCTCCCGCCATTCAGGCGGGAGGCAATTATTTATTATCCAAATTTGCTTTCTACGAAGAAGGGGAAGAAGAAGAAGAAGAAGCGATAGTCGAGCACAGGCGCCTCATTTCTCGATGATCTGATGCCGAAACCGCCAAGCGCGATCCAAAATGCAAGCGCCTGGCGACGCCATTGGCTCCTTCGAAAGGAGACGCTTCACTGTCTCCTCATTGAAAGGCAGTCCGTCCGTTACCTTGGAGGAATCCACAGCGGCCACCAAAGCACCTTCAGGGTTTACTTCGACAGCATTTCCAAAAAGCGCGTCAAAGATTTCCCCGTCAAACACGACAACCGTTAGAATAGTCGCCGTTAGCGTTAGCGCATCTAGGCCCATTCCAAGGCAATAAGCCGAGATGTTACCGTCTTCCAGCCCTTCCGAAAGCTGCACATAAAACGACCACGAATCGTAGTCGAGCGGCTCCGCCTGGGAACCGTCTCGTTCAGGCTCACCCAAAACCTCTTCGGAGTACTCCCGCACAACGTTTTTCCAAAGGTCAAAGTCGTTCCGTCGATCGAAAGAAGCAATAGTTGACGGCTGAAATTCTCCCGCCGGAATAAGGCCGTAAATTCCCCCCGCAGTTGCGACTTTCTGCGGATCGCGCCAATGAAGCAAGAACGTCGGAGCATCGGACCCCGCACCACGCCGAATGGTGAGAGTTTCAATAGCAGGCATAAGCGCCCTGCGCTCAAGATCGAACGGATTGCCGACGAGCCCACGCAGAGGCAGGTCAGCCCAATTGACCCTCCCTTTGGCCGCCCGCCAGGATGCCGAAATTGCCATTTCATGCGCGATCGCTTCTGACACATCGAGTTTATCAAAGTATGTACCCAGCCCGAAATTCATGGTCGGCGCAGACCCACTCAGATCACAATCAAGCATTCGATAACTGGACCGGTTCTCAAACAGCGCAGGCGGATCCAAGTACTTGATAGCCGTCGTGTATCTGCCAAATCGCCGACCGGGACCACTCAAGGGCAGTAAGGGATGCGCCTCCGGCTCTGCGCCCGTCACCGCAAGCGGAGCCACTGAATCCGACCAATTCAATGATATTTCAGATAGATCAATGGGCTCAGCGGGAATCCACTTCTTTAGCGCAAGAAGGGGCGAGTCACCGATTCTCGCGTCTGCGCTGTATAGGCTCTTCGCGGCCTGCGCAAGCCCGCCTCGGTTCTTATTTAGGTAGCGCCGAGCCCGCCGCCACGAGTTCTGACTTTCGACCACCGGGTCTACTTGCCCAACCAGAGCAGATTTACTTGGCGGCTTCACTGGCTCCAGAATGGTTCTGGCAATTCCAAGCTCTTCAGGATCAATATCCAGCTGAGTTGCGATTCTCAAAATCAACTCGATATCGAAAATTTTTCGCTTCTGATTCTCGATTTTTGACAGATAAGATTGGTCAATACTGAGCATCTGCGCCAAGTCCGCCTGAGTCAGGCTTCGCGCTTTCCGAAACGACTTGAGAGCTTCGGCTATCAACGACGTGTCCAGTTCAAACTCCGCCGCGACTCTTGAGGACAACCATGGACGGTCATTCTGCATCAAAGTCGTCCCTTCTGGTGAAGCTCGCTTCGTCCTGGGGCCTGCCGCGCTCGGGGTGTACCCCCTCTGAGCGGTCATTATGCCTGGTTGTCATTTTTCTCGCTCGCATGTGCCTGAGAGGCCTTGGACCTGGCATGGACACCTGCGCGATGGTTGATCGGAACCGGAGGGAGGCGACCAATGTCAGGGCGGCAACAGCACTGGACATGGGTAGTGTCCGGTTCGTCCAGCATCGAGCACGCGATGACGGTGGACATGTTCGCCGAACATATCCGCGCAGGCGGCGGGTTCCATGCCATTTGTGGAGCAACGTATACCGCCGATTCAATGTGCGTCACTGGTCGGATCTGCACTACGCGCCGAATCCTGGTCCAGCAGGTATCCAACCTAGGTAATTGCGGCGAAAACAGCGTCCGTAGCCGGCATCGGGCTGAGAATTGCGCCCTCTTCGGGCCGAACTACCTTGGACCCATTCTAGCCAGGCTAATCGACGCGCGACTTCGAGACCGACACAACTCGTCGGCACGGGGTGCATGATGAATCTTCCCAACGGATTCATCTATCTGGAACTAAGCTCTATTCACCCGGTGATCAATGGTCAATGGCACCGCATCCAACTGAACGCCGTACCGGCTCCGGGAGTAACTCTCACTATGCTCTGTGGCCGTCAAGCCATCGCTTCCTACGAGTCGCGAACGAGCAGAAACCAGCACGGCATATCGACCCAATGCGCTAGATGCGATTTCGAGTTTCGCCGATACATGGGGTGGGCAATCCCACCCGGCCATCCCGGTGCCCCGCGACGATTGAGACGTCCACCGAGGAAGTAGCGGGCAGAAGTTCGCCCCAGAGTCGCTACGCCACTCAGCGACGACAAACGATGACTAGTATCCAGGTCGACACCACAGATATATCCACAAATTTCCGTTGAAAAACTAATCCCTAGGAGGGGACATGACCATCGCCGTCGAAGATCGGACCGGACAGGGCCTCGTCAATGAGGAAATGTTTCAGCGACTGGTCCGCAAGATCACCAAAGAGCAGGACGTGTCGACCGAACGAGCAACCCGAATCATGGATCAGGCGCTGGCATTCTTGGCCACCTGCGCCAAGTCGCGCGAGCCGCTTTCTCCGAGCGAGGCCGTCGACATCGGCTGGCACACATTCATTCTCTACACCCGCGAATACGCCGATTTCTGCGAGCGCATCGCAGGCCACTTCATTCACCACGAGCCAACCGATACAGGACGAATTTCGACGAACCGCACCGCGGTCGAATCGATCAGCGTGACCATGAATGCCATCCGGGAGGCAGGATTCTCGGTCGACCTCCCGCTCTGGACCGCGTCCGCCGACTGCAACCAGTGCACGGACGGGTGCACTCATTCCGGCGGCGACACGGGATGTCACCACCACTTGATCGGCGCTGCTACGGTCTCGGCGTGATGACACGCTTCAAGTGGCACGAACTTCCCGACGTGGTTCGTGAATCGGTCCAAAGCCATCTGGGACCGGTTACCGTCGTGCGACACGTCGAACAGGGTCAGAACTGCAATCTGGCCCTCGTTCTTCGTAGCGAGGAACGCGACGTCTTCCTGAAAGGCGTCCGGGGAGTCAGCCCGCAAATGCGGTGGCTCCGCAACGAGGTAGAGGCCGGGCCTCTCGCTCCAGGCGTAGCACCGGCCGCCTGCTTCAGCGAAGACGTGGACGCTGACGCTCTGTGGTTCGTGGCAGGTTTCGAGTACCTCAACGGTCGTCCGGCCGACCTGTCACCGGAGTCGGATGATCTCAACGTCGTGCGTTCGGTGTTGGCGAAGTTGAACAGCCTGTCCGGCGGTAGCACTCAGCCCCTGACGATCCGGTGGGCGAAGACGGACTGGTGGCAGAAGTTCGCGGTAGAAGCTCCGGAAAGGGCAGACGGGCTCGACATCGACGAGCTGACCGCCGCGTGCCGTCACACACCGGAGCTGGTCGGCGGAGACGCCCTGCTTCACACCGATCTTCACGAACACCAGTTCATGATCGACGGCGATTCGGTACGCGTGATCGACTGGGGCCGACCGGCCTCAGGTGCGCCGTGGGTCGATACGGCCTTCATGGTCGTGCGCCTCATCGCGGCAGGCTTCGAACCGCGTGAGGCCGAGGTGTGGGGAGCGTCCGTGCCACGCTGGTCGACTGGCACGGAACATGCCGTCACGGCGTTCGCCTGCTACGTGGCGGGGCTGTGGGCGTACCGAGCCGTCACCACGCCGTTCCCGGGGGCAACACGGCTGAGCGACGCAGCAACGGCTTACGCCCACTTCCGCCTGGCGCGCTAGCACGGATCGTCACGCGGGGGCATCGTCGCACGCGCGCGGTGCCCCCGCTCCGCCCCGAAAGTGCTGGTCAGGAGCACTTCAGGCCATCGGGCGAGAAGTAGTGTACGTTCAGCAACCGGGCACCCACGGCAGGTTCGCGACGTTCTGCAGCTGCCGCATGGCCTGCTCTTCGACCGACGCGGGATCCGCCCACATCCGGATCGGGACGCGGGCCCCTTCGACAGCGGTGTACATGTTTCCTCCCCTTGACCTGATTACGAGGCTTAGGATCCCTCTCGAGAGCGAATCGGACAAGGCGATTTTCCGATCGTCCACTGTGGAGGGCGCGGCACCGGCAACTCCCCCGCCCTTCCCTGGGGGGCGTCCCCTTGGCCAGTCTATCGGCGGCTACCGACGAAAAGCCGTTTTCCGACGCTCAGACCCCGAGCTGTCCACAACCGGCGGCCGCTGTGGACAACCTGGCGGATACACCGGCCTGACCTTCTGAAGAACCGGGTGCTCTGCGGCCGCCGCCACCACCGCCACGACCGAACGGCAGTGGCTGTGGGACTGGCTCGCCGAGCGGGAAGCGGATGCCGATGCCACCGTCGTGCAGGCGCAGACGTTCGTCGCCCTGGCCTGGCAGCGGCGGGGCGCCGCGCGCGCCCGGCACACCAGTCGCCAGCAGTTCGGGCCCTTCCTCCAGTTGCTGGAATACGCCCACGACACCGCCTGGAAGGCAGCCGAACTCGCCGGAGCGGATCCGACGCCGTGGGCGACCCTCGTCACCGTCTGCAAGGGGCTCGAAGTCCGGTACCAGCAGTTCGACGGGATCTGGTCGGGTCTGCTCGTCCGCGCGCCCGCGCACCGTCCCGGCCACAACCGCGCCCTGCAGTACTGGTGCCCGAAGTGGCACGGCACCGAAGAACGCCTGCTCGACTTCGCGTCCGGCGCCGCGGCCATCGCGCCGTCGCTGACGCCCCTGCCCCTGCAGGCGGCCTTCGAAATGGCCATGGAGGGCACGCCGATCTGGCGCAGCAGGTACGTCCAGGAGGCCCTCGACACGGCCCTGCCCTGGTTGGACGGCGAAGGCGCCGAACACCCCGCCACCCGGGAAGACCGCGGCTACGCGATCTACGCACTGCACCACAACGGGCGCCACGACGAGGCCGTCGCCCAGTTCCGGCAGCTCGGCGGGCACGCCGACGGCTACGTCTGGAACTTCACGACCGACGTCACGCGGTCCGCGGATCCCGTCAAGCAGTTCGCCGCCCTGCGGTCCCAGGCCTGCCGGAAAGCGGGCCGGGACGCGTGAAGGCCCCTCGCCGGGCTCGGCGAGGGGCCTTCGGAACGTCGTCAGAGCTGCTGGGCCACCAGCTCCGCGATCTGCACGGCGTTGAGGGCCGCACCCTTGCGCAGGTTGTCGTTCGAGATGAACAGCGCCAGCCCGCGCCCGCCCTCGACACCCTGGTCCACGCGGATCCGGCCGACGTAGCTCGGGTCGTTGCCCGCCGCCTGCAGCGGAGTCGGGATCTCCGACAGCTCGACACCCGGCGCCTGCGCCAGCAGGTCCGTCGCGCGCTCGACGGACAACGGCTGCGAGAACTCCGCGTTCACCGAGATCGAATGCCCCGAGAACACCGGCACGCGCACGCAGGTGCACGAGACGCCGAGACCCGGGATGCTCAGGATCTTGCGGCTCTCGTTGCGGAACTTCTTCTCCTCGTCCGTCTCCAGCTCGCCGTCGTCCACAATGGACCCAGCCATCGGGAGGACGTTGAACGCGATCGGGCGGACGTACTTCTCCGGCTTGGGGAACTCGATCGCCGCGCCGTCGTGGGTCAGCAGGGACGCGTGCTCCGCGGCGGCGCGCACCTGGCCCGCCAGCTCGTCGACGCCGGCCAGGCCGCTGCCGGACACCGCCTGGTACGTCGACGCCACCAGCCGGACCAGGCCGGCCTCGTCGTGCAGCGGCTTCAGCACCGGCATCGCCGCCATGGTGGTGCAGTTGGGGTTCGCGATGATCCCCTTGCGCGCCTCCTTGATCGCCTGCGGGTTCACCTCGCTGACGACCAGCGGCACGTCCGGGTCCATCCGGAACGCCGAAGAGTTGTCGATCACCGTGACCCCGGCCGCCGCGAACCGCGGGGCCTGCGCCTTCGACGTCGACCCGCCCGCGGAGAACAGCGCGATGTCCAAACCGGACACGTCCGCCGTCGAGGCGTCCTCGACCGTGATTTCCGTGTCACGCCAGGGAAGCTTCGACCCCGCCGAGCGCGCCGAAGCGAAGTAGCGCAACTCGGCGACCGGGAACTCCCGCTCCGCCAGCAGCTCGCGCATCACCGCACCGACCTGGCCGGTCGCGCCGACCACCCCGACCCGCAGCCCGTCCGCCATCAGCGACCACTCCCCGCGTAGACGACGGCTTCTTCGTCGCCGCCGAGTTCGAACGCCTCGTGGATCGCGCGCACGGCGTCGTCGAGCTGCGCGTCCCGGATCAGCACCGAGATGCGGATCTCCGAGGTGTTGATGATTTCGATGTTGACGCCGGCTTCGGCCAGCGCTTCGCAGAACGTCGCCGTGACACCCGGGTGCGAGCGCATCCCGGCGCCGACCAGCGACACCTTGCCGACGTGGTCGTCGTAGAGGACCGACTCGAAGCCGATCTCCGCCTTGACCTTCTCCAGTTCCTTGACGGCCTTGGCGCCGTTGGCCTTCGACAGCGTGAACGTGATGTCCGTGCGGCCGGAGACGGTGCTGGACACGTTCTGCAGCACCATGTCGATGTCGATCTCGGCGTCGGCGATCACGCGGAAGATCCGGGCCGCGGCACCGGTGTGGTCCGGCACCCCGGTCACCGTGATCTTGGCTTCGGAGCGGTCGTGCGCCACACCGGTGATCAGGGCTTGTTCCACGGGGATCTCCTCGATAGAACCGGTCACCGTCGTGCCCGGCTTGTCGCTGTAGGAAGAACGGACTCGGATCGGGACGCCGTAGCGGCGGGCGTACTCGACCGAGCGCAGGTGCAGGATCTTCGACCCGCTCGCGGCGAGCTCGAGCATCTCTTCGTAGGTGACGGTGTCGAGCTTCTTCGCGTCCGGCACCACCCGCGGGTCGGCCGTGTACACACCGTCCACATCGGAGTAGATCTCGCAGACGTCGGCGTTCAGCGCGGCGGCCAGCGCGACGGCGGTGGTGTCCGAGCCGCCGCGGCCCAGCGTGGTGATGTCCTTGGTGTCCTGCGCGACGCCCTGGAAGCCGGCGACCAGCGCGATGTAGCCCTGGTCCAGGGCCTCGGTGACGCGGCTCGGGGTGACGTCGATGATGCGCGCGTTGCCGTGCACCGACGTCGTGACCACGCCGGCCTGCGAACCGGTGAACGACCAGGCCTCGGCGCCCTGGGCCGCGATCGCCATCGCGACCAGCGAGTTCGAGATGCGCTCACCGGCGGTGAGCAGCATGTCCATTTCCCGCTCCGGCGGCGCCGGGTTGACCTGCTGCGCCAGGTCGAGCAGCTCGTCGGTGGTGTCACCCATCGCCGAGCAGACGACGACGACGTCGTTGCCCGCCTTCTTCGTCGCGACGATCCGCTCCGCCACGCGCTTGATCCGGTCGGCACTTTCCAGCGACGATCCGCCGTACTTCTGGACCACGAGGGCCACGCCCGAACCTCCTCGCGGGCCGGGCGGCTCCCTGGTGGGCACCGGAGAGCCCCCGCGTCCCATGATTTGAACTGGAGCCTACCGGGGCCGCGGCGGGCTGCCACCCTCTTGACGTGGGGCGCACCCGTCCGGCGGCGGTCTCGGAAGTAAATCTTCCGTAACACCAACGAAATGCGCGGAGCCCTTCCTTCCGAGTGATGCAGCGCACGCCCTGGGTATCGTCGGGGTCGTGCGGAAACCAGCTGTGACGAGCGTCCCGATCGCAACCCTGATGGCGGAACGGTGGAGCCCGCGGGCTTACGACTCGTCCGCTTCGGTCACCGACGAGCAGGTACGGGCCCTGCTGGAGGCGGCCCGCTGGGCGCCGTCGTTCGGCAACACCCAGCCGGCCCGCTACCTGGTGGGCGTCCGGGGCACGCCGTCGTTCGACGCGATCTTGAGCACCTTGAATTCGGGCAACCAGGCCTGGGCGCACCGGGCGAGCCTGCTGCTGATCGGCGTGATGGTGACGACGAACGAGAAGGGCGCGGTGCCGTACGCGGAGTACGGGCTCGGGCTGGCGTCGGAGAACCTCGTGCTGCAGGCGGTCGAGCTGGGCTTGATCGCGCACCAGATGGCGGGCTTCTCGCCGGACGCGGTGCGCGCGGCCTTCTCGCTGCCGGAGGACGCGGTCCCGAAGGTGGCGATCGCGGTGGGGTCGCCGGCGTCGCCGGACGTCCTCGAGGAGGACTGGCGGATCGAGCGCGAGAAGGCGGACCGCGTGCGGCTGCCGCTGGAGGAGTTCGCCTTCACCGGCAAGTGGGGCGAGCCGGCGCTATGAAGCCCCGCCCACCCGGCGGATGACCTTGGCCAGGATGCCCGACACGACCATCCAGAAGATCGCCGCGATCCCGTAGTTCACCAGCACGCGCAGCTTCTCGTCACTCGGCGTGAACAGGTCGCCGAAGCCGAGGGCCAGGCTGTCCGCCCAGGACTTCACGAACGAGACGATGCCGTTCGCCGGGTTCGCCGAGCCGACCGTGAAGATCACGTGGATCACCAGGAACGCGGCGAAGATCAAGCCCACCCAGCGGACGATCGACGCCACCAGCGAGGCCACCTTGCCCCCGGTCTGGCGCCAGTCGACGGCGGCGCGCCGCGAAACGCGCGTTTCCTCCGACGACGACTCTGCGTGCTCACCCATGCCCGCAGTTTCGCACGGTGTCCCGCCGATTGCTACCCACAAGTAACTGACCGGGTAACAGTTCCACCACGGCCCGGCTTCCCTCCGCGCACGTTCGCTGGTTATGGTGGGGCCGTGGCGCGTGCTCTCCTGCTTCGCTGCCGCGACGGGGCCTGACCGGACCGGCTCCCCGTCGCGGGGCTTCGTGGTGCCGGTCGCACCCGTCGATCTGGAGACACCCCAAATCCCATGAGCAAGATCCGCAAGCCTTCTCGCCCGGCTCCCGCCGACCAGCCCGCCTGGAACACCCAGCGCGGCACGTCCATGCCGGTCCACCGCTACCGCCCCTGGTACGAGCTGGTCGAGAACATCGACCTGCCAGACCGCACCTGGCCCGAAAAGCGCATCGAGCGCGCGCCGCTGTGGTGCGCCGTCGACCTGCGTGACGGCAACCAGGCCCTGATCGACCCGATGTCGCCCGCGCGCAAGCGCAAGTTCTTCGACCTGCTGGTCCGCATGGGCTACAAGGAGATCGAGGTCGGCTTCCCGGCCGCGTCGCAGACGGACTTCGACTTCGTCCGCGAGATCATCGAAGAGCACGCCATCCCGGACGACGTCAGCATCCAGGTGCTGACCCAGTGCCGTCCCGAGCTGATCGAGCGGACGTTCCAGGCGCTGGAAGGCGCGCCGCGCGCGATCGTCCACATCTACAACTCGACGTCGATCCTGCAGCGCCGCGTGGTCTTCCGCGAGGAGCGCGAAGGCATCAAGAAGATCGCGACGCAGGCCGCGGAAATGGTCGTCGAGCTGGCCGCGAAGCAGCCGGACACCGACTTCCGGTTCCAGTACTCGCCGGAGTCCTACACCGGCACCGAGCTGTCCTACGCGCTCGAGGTCTGCAACGCCGTCACCGAGATCTGGCAGCCGACGCCGGAGAAGCCGGTGATCCTGAACCTGCCCGCGACCGTCGAGATGGCCACCCCGAACGTCTACGCCGACTCGATCGAGTGGATGAGCCGGAACCTGGCCCGCCGCGACTCGGTGATCCTGTCGCTGCACCCGCACAACGACCGCGGCACCGGCATCGCCGCGGCCGAGCTGGGCTACCAGGCCGGCGCGGACCGGATCGAAGGCTGCCTGTTCGGCAACGGCGAGCGCACCGGCAACGTCGACCTGGTCGCGCTGGGCATGAACCTCTACAGCCAGGGCATCGACCCGCAGATCGACTTCTCCGACATGGACGAGATCAAGCGGACGGTCGAGTACTGCAACCAGCTGCCGGTCGGCGAGCGCTCGCCGTGGGGCGGCGACCTGGTCTTCACCGCGTTCTCCGGCAGCCACCAGGACGCGATCAACAAGGGTCTCGACGCGATGAAGGACGCCGCGGACAAGGCGGGCGTACCGGTCGACGAGCACCCGTGGGAGGTCCCGTACCTGCCGATCGACCCGAAGGACGTCGGCCGCACGTACGAGGCCGTGATCCGGGTGAACTCGCAGTCCGGCAAGGGCGGCGTCGCCTACATCATGAAGGCCGAGCACCAGCTCGACCTGCCGCGGCGGCTGCAGATCGAGTTCTCGAAGGTCATCCAGCGCTACACCGACACCGAGGGCGGCGAGGTCGACCCGACCACGATGTACAACGCCTTCTCGGCCGAGTACCTGGAGCTGAAGACGCCGCTGGAGCTGGTCCGCCAGCACGTCCGCGACAACGGCGACGGCGAGTACGACATCACCGCGACCGTGCGCGTGGAGGGTGACGAGCACGAGGTCACCGGCCGCGGCAACGGCCCGATCGCGGCGTTCTTCGACGCGCTGTCAACGGTCGGGTACGACCTGCGCCTGCTGGACTACAGCGAGCACACGCTCTCGCCGGGCGACGACGCGCGGGCCGCGTCGTACATCGAGTGCGCGATCTCCGACCGGGTGTTCTGGGGCATCGGCATCGACCCGTCGATCGTCACCGCGTCGCTGCGCGCGGTCGTCTCGGCGGTGAACCGCGCCAACCGGTAGTCAGTGAAAGCCGAGCGGCTGGTCGCGCTGTTGTTCACGCTGCAACGGCGGCGCAGCGCGACCGCCGCCGAGCTCGCCGCCGAGCTCGGCGTGTCCGAACGGACGATGCACCGCGACCTGGCGGCCCTGCGCGACGCGGGCGTTCCCCTGTGGACGGAGCCGGGGCGTCACGGCGGCTTCCGCCTGGTCGACGGCTGGCGCTCCGGGCTCGACGGCTTGACGGCGCGCGAGGCCGTCGCGCTGTTCGCGCTGGGGGTGCCGTCCGCGCTCGCGGGACTCGGTCTGGACACGGCGAGCAGCGCGGCGCGGGCGAAGGTGGCCGCGGGCATGCCCGCCGAGCTGCGCGAACACGCGGCTTTGGTGGCGGGACGGTTCCACCTGGACGCCCCTGGCTGGTTCGGCTCGCCGGACGAGCCGCCGTCGCTGGCGGCGGTGGCGCAGGCGGTCTGGGCACAGCGGCGGGTGTCGGTGTCCTACCGCCGCCGGGACAAGGTGGCCTCGCGCGAGCTGGAACCGCTGGGGCTCGTGCTGAAGGCGGGCATCTGGTACCTCGTGGCGCGGGTGGTCAAGGACGACGCTTTGCGGACGTACCGGGTCTCGCGAATCCTCTCGGTGGCCTCTTCGGACGTGCCTTTCGACCGGCCCCCGGACTTCGACCTGGCGAGCTGGTGGCACTCGTCGTCGGCGGAGTTCGAGCAGGTGGCGCGGCCGGTGCGGGTCCGGGCGCGGCTGAACCGGACGGCGGTGCGGGAGCTGCGCCGGGTGTTCGGCGGGGAGCACCTGGCGGACACGGTGGTTTCGCTGGGGCCGCCGGACGACGACGGCTGGGCCGAGGCCGAGCTCGCCCTGGAAGGGGGCGAGATCGGCCTCGGCCAGCTGGTCGCGTTGAGCCCGGGGGTGGAGGTGCTGGAGCCGGCTTCGCTGCGGGCGGCGCTGGCCGGGATCGGTGCGGAGCTGGCCGCCCGCAACAGCTGATCCACAAGTGGGGGTGGCTGGGGACAACCCCCGCTCGCGGCGGCCGTTCAGGCGGTTTTGTCCCACCCCGCCGATAGAATGGACCTGGGGACGCCCCCCGGAGAGGGTCAGGGTTCCGGCAAAGTCGTGTTGGTGCAGGCAGGCACGGCTCTCGGTGGTGATCATGTGGTTGTCGAAGCCCATGATCTGTGAGAGAGCCGTGCCTGCTGTTGCATCTTCTCCCATCCCTGCCGTGCTGACCCGACTGGCCTGCGCCGACCTCGATCGAGCAGCTGATCTGCGTGATTACCTGGCCCTGGTGCCTGATCCGCGGAAGCGGCGGGGGGTGCGGCATTCGCTGGGATCGGTTCTGGCGCTGGCCGCGGCCGCAGTCGCTGCCGGGGCCCAGTCGTTCACCGCGATCGGGGAATGGGCCGCCGACGCACCCCAGCGCGTGCTGGCCCGCCTCGGCGCCCGGTTCGACCCCCGCCGCGACCGGCACATCGCCCCGGACGAAGCCACCGTGCGGCGGGTGCTCTCCGGCATCAACGGCGACGACCTCGACACCGCGATCAGCTGCTGGATCAACGCCACAACAGATGGTCCAACTGCGATCGCGGTGGACGGCAAATCCCTGCGCGGCACCTTCGCCCGCACCGGCGGAGCGGGCGTGCACCTGCTCTCCGCGCCGACCCATGAGGACGGGATCGTGCTGGCCCAGCAGAACGTGACCAGGGGAACGAGCGAAATCAGCTGGATGCAACCCCTGCTCGAGGGCATCGACCTCGCCGGTGTCGTGGTCACCGCCGACGCCCTGCACACCACCCGCGGCCTGGCCCGCTACCTCACCCGCCGCGACGCGGACTACGTGTTCACCGTCAAAGCCAACCAGCACCGCCTCCACACCAGGCTCACCACAATGCCCTGGCCACAGGCCACCCACCACACCAGCACCGGAATCGGACACGGACGCCTCGAACAACGCACCATCGAGACCCTGCCCGCCCCCGACGACCTCGGCTTCCCCGCCACCACCCAGGTCTTCCAGGTCACCCGATACCGCACCGACCGCACCACCGGAACACGCGAAACCCACACCGGTTACGGCATCACCAGCCTGCCCTCAGACACCAGCCCAGCCGCCATCGCCACCCACCTACGCCGACACTGGCACATCGAGAACCGGCTGCACTGGGTCCGCGACACCACCTACAACGAAGACGCCTCCCGCGTCCGCACCGGCACCGGACCCCGCGCCATGGCCTCCCTGCGCAACCTCGCCATCAGCGCCCTCCGCACACAAGGCCACAACAGCATCGCCACAGCCCTCCGCCACATGGCCCGCAACCCCACCCGACCACTCACACTCTTCGGAATCACCCCATGAACAGCACAAACGACTTTGCCGGAGCCCTGCCGGAGAGGGTGGGGGCGCGTCAGCGGCAGGCGCTGCGGTGCTCCGTGGTGGAAGCCGGGGCTGTCGGCCGGGCCCGGTTCGAAAGTGCGGACTGACCTGGGGGTGTCAGGTCTCCGTAGCCGACGAGCCGATGCGTCCCGGTCTCCTGGCAGCTTGGTGCCCACCACCCCGAAGCCGCGATGGTGACTACGGCCGGTAGCACCGCGTCAAGGCGGGAAAGCGTGCCTTGACCCGGCGCCACCGGCCGTGTTCTGGCTTCGGATCGGGGCGGTGGGGGGGTCTGGGTGGGGTGCGAGTCCGGCCGTCAGCCTCCCGTTCCGGCCGGGCGTGGCCCCTGAAAAACGGTGCTCCGACTTTGCCGGAGCCCCGCCCAGAGGCGCGTCAGCGGTAACCGGTCGTGTCCGCCGGCTTGCCCGCGTCCGCGACCTCACGCATGTACCGCCACGCGTCCGGGCGGCTGCCGTCCACGTCGTCCACTCCGTACTCCTTCGCCAGCTGGCCGCTGCTCACCGTCTGGCCGGACCAGCGCTTCCGGGAGGGGTCCGCGGCCAGCGCCACCACCGTGCGCCCACAGAACGTCGGCGTCTCCGAGATCGCGAAGTGCGGCACTCGCGAGCACGCGTCTCGCCAGTTCTCCTCCGTCACCCCGTAGTGCTCCAGCATCGCCTCCGACCGCAGGTATCCCGGGGTGAACGCCACCGCCGTCGCCCCGAACGAAGCCAGCTCGGCCGCCTCGCCGATCGCCAGCAGGTGCGCCGACGCCTTCGCCAGGTAAAACGGCAGCGAAGTGCCTTCGCGGTACTTCGCGTTGTACTCGGCCGTCCCGTCGGTCAGCTCGACGACCAGGCCGCCCGGGCGGCCGATCAGCCGCGGGAGCAGGAAGTGGCTGGTGATCAGGTGCGCGTCGATGCCGAGGCGGATCATGCGCAGGCCCGCCTCGAGGTCGTGCTCCCACACCGGCTTGCCCCAGCCCAGGTGCTGGTCGCCGCCCCAGAGGCCGTCGATCAGGATGTCCAGCGGGCCGACTCGCTCGGCCAGTGCCGAGACCTCCGAAGGCACCAGGTGGTCGACGCGGATCGCCTCCGCCTCGCCGCCCGCCTTCTCGATCAGCTCGGCCGTTTCTTCGATGGTCTCGGGACGGTCCACTTCGGAGCGTCCCGCCCGGCTGGTCCGGCCGGTCACGTACACGAAGGCGCCCGCTCGGCCCAGCTCGACGGCGATCGCCCGGCTCGCGCCGCGCGTGCCGCCCGCCACCAGGGCGACTTTTCCGGAAAGTGTGTTCATGCGCCCCAGCCTCACGGCGAACCATGACAACTCCTGGCATGGTTTCGGCGACTCTGTGGGCGAGCTGTCGGGTTGCTGTGAGTCCCCGCCGATCGGGAGTGCTTCGCCAGGGGCAGGCGGTTGATGGAGGTGTGGACGGATCGACGGCGGGGCTGCTGGTGGCCGGGTGACTGGCGTCCGACCAGGCGCTCTACGCCCTCGGCCGGTTCGGTGGCGGGGCGGCGCTGGACCGGCTGAGCCGGCGGCCGGATCGTCACCGAACCCGGGATCAGCCTGCTGCTCTCCCTGGCCGTGGCCCTGATCCTGGGTTCGGTGATCACCTACCGCGTGAAACGGTCCGCTACAGCGCCTTGAGGATGTCCGCCGGTTCGGTCCGCGTGACGAAGTCCGGATGGACGTCGATGAAGCGAATCACCCGGTCCTGGCCGGCCACGACGACCGCCGGGTGGACCAGGTCCCAGCTGCCGTTGACCTGCTCGAGGTCGGTGCCCAGCGTCTTCATCGCCTCGCGCACGGCATCGGAAACCGGGTAGCTCAACCCGAGGCTCCGCCCCACGGTGCTGCCGACGTCCGAAAGCACGGGGAACGCCAGGTCCGGCGCAGGCCCGTCCGGCTTCTGCGGGCTGATCGCCGCCAGGGTCGCGCCGCGCTCCTGCAGCTCGGGCAGCAGTTCCTGCTGGTAGGTGCGCAGCGTCAGGTTGCAGTACGGGCACCACTGGCCGCGGTAGAACACGAGCACCGCCGGCCCGTCGGCCACGAGCTCACCCAAGCTGGTCGCCGCCCCGTCGGCTCCCGGCAGCGTGAAGTCCTCGATCTTGTCGCCCACCTCGGCGAAGTCCGTCGCGGCACGGCGCCGGTCCGCGTCGAGTATTTCGGCGAGCTCCGGCGGCAGGGCGCCGCGGAGCTGGGTGTTCAGCCCGGTCAGGGCGGTTTCGAGCGTCATGGATCCCCCTAGCTGGTTGTACTGATCGGTACAGTGACACGAACTGTACTATTCAGTACATGGAGACGCAAGCGGCTTCGACCCCGCGCGGCAAGCGGACCCGCGACGCGATCGTCGACGCGGCGGCGGGACTGATGTACGTCGACGGCGTCGCGGGCACCAGCGTCGACAAGGTGCTCGCCGCGAGCGGGGCCGGGAAATCGCAGATGTACCACTACTTCAAGAACAAGGAACAGCTGGTCGAGGCCGTGATCGACCGGTACCTCGAGCAGATCCTCGGCAACCAGCCCGCGATCTTCACGCTGTCTTCCTGGGCCGATCTCGAGACGTGGACCGAGCAGCTGCTCGACGTCCACCGCCGTGCGGGCGGGCCGATCGCGTGCCCGCTGGGCAACCTCGCCGGCGAGGTCGGCGACAACCCGAAGCTCGCCCCGCTGGTCGACCAGGCCTACCGGACGTGGGAGTCCCACCTGGAACGCGGGCTGAAAGCGTTGCAGGACAACGGCGAGCTCGCTCCGGACGCCGATCCGGCGAGGCTCGCGCAGGCGGCGATGACGTCCGTCCAAGGGGGACTGCTGCTGGCCCACATCCGGCACGACCTCACGGCCCTGGAGGACGCACTGGGCATCGCGCTGGCCTACCTCCGCTCCCACGCCACACGTCGTGAGTGAGAAACAGGGTTAGAACACTGTTTCTCACTCACGAGGCGGTGAGCTGGGCGACCTCCGCGCGCAGTTCCTCGATCACCTTGGCCACCGCCGGCCGCTGCAGCGCGCCGGTGCGGCACACCGCCTCGACCAGGCGGGCCGCGCGGATTCCGGCGAGCGGCCGCCCGACCAGGCCGCTGTCGCGGCCGGTGTTCATCGTGTACCGCGGCAGCAGCGCGATGCCGTGACCCGCGGCGACCAGCCGCTCGGTGATCCGGAAGTCGTTGATCCGCTGCACCACGACCGGCCGGACGCCGGTGCGGATGGTCAGCGAGCGCAGCACGTCGTCCACCGGGAAGCCGAAGTCGACGCTGATCCAGCGTTCGTCCGCCAGCTCGGCCAGCTCGACGCGGCGCTGGTTCGCCAGCCGGTGCCCGGCCGGGAGCGCGACGTCGAGCGGCTCGCGCAGCAGCGGCACCACCTCGAGGCGGCCGGAGTCGAACTCCGGTGCGTGCTCGTCGCGGTGCGCCACGACGATGTCGTAGTCCGCGACCAGGCCGGGCACCTCCGGTGGCGTCATGTCGACGTCCCGGACGTCGACCTCCAGGCCGTCGTACCCGGCGACGCGGGACAGCAGCCCCGGCAGCAGCATCAGGCCGGCCGACTGGAAGATCGCGATCCGCACCCGCCCGCGCGGCGCGCTGCGGTAGGTGTCCAGTTCGGACTCGGCCCGTTCGAGCGCGGCGAGCACCTCGTCGGCCCGGGCGACCAGCGCGCGGCCCGCGTCGGTCAGCCGCAGGCCGCGGCCGGCCGGCTCGGTGAGCGGCAGGCCGACCTCGCCCTGCAACGCGCGCAGCTGCTGCGAGACCGCGGACGGCGTGCAGTGCAGCGCCCGCGCGGCCGCCGTCACGCTCCCGCGGTCGGCGAACTCCCGCAGCGTGCGCAGCCGGCCCAGATCCACGCCGCCACTGTACTTGAAGTGCTGCTACAAGGTCCCTGCAGATATTCTCGCTGGTCCTTCACGGTCGCCGTTGACACAGTGAAGGCATGCCCGCTCGTGACCGTTTGCTCGCCGTGCTCGTCGCCGTCCTCTGGGGCCTCAACTTCCTGGCCATCCACGCCACGCTCGGCCAGTTCCCGCCGGTGTTCGCGGGCGCGCTGCGGTTCGCCGTGATCGCCGTCCCGACGATCCTGTTCGTGCCGTGGCCGAGGGTGAAGGTGCGGCACCTGCTCGGCTACGGCCTTGGCTTCGGCACCGGGCAGTTCGCGTTCCTGTTCATCGCGATGGACACCGGCATGCCGACCGGGCTCGCGTCGCTGGTGCTGCAGGCGTCGGCGCCGTTCACCGTGCTGCTCGGCGCGGTCTTCCTGCGCGAACGCGTCACGCCGCACCAGCTGGGCGGCATCGCGTTGGCGGTGGCCGGCATGGTCGCGATCGCGTGGCAGCAGTCCGGGCACGCCGCGCTGCTGCCGATGGTCCTGACCCTGCTGGCCGCGCTGAGCTGGGCGTTCGGCAACCTGAGCACGCGCAAGGCCGAGCCGGACAACCCGCTGCACTTCACGCTGTGGATGTCGGTGGTGCCGCCGCTGCCGATGTTCGCGCTTTCGCTGGTCATGGAGGGGCCGGCCGCGCAGTGGCGCTCGCTGACGACGCTCGGCACGCCGACCGGGCTGACCGCACTCGGCGGGCTGACCTACGTGGTGCTGATCGGCACGGTCGTCGGCTCGGGCCTGTGGACGACCCTGATGCGCCGCAACCCGGCCGGTGTCGTGTCGCCGTTCTCCCTGCTGGTGCCGGTGGTCGGGCTGACGGCGTCGTTCCTGTTCCTGGGCGAGCGGCCGACCTGGCTGGAGGTCGGCGCCGCCGTCGTGGTGATCGCCGGGGTGCTGCTCGGCTCGCTCCGGTTCGCGCCGAAGCGGGAGCTCGTCGCGGTTTAGGCGGCGGTCTCTTCCTGCTTCGGGGTTTCCGCGTCGGCCTGGTGCTCGCGGCCGAGGCGCTTCTTCATGACGACGAAGACCACGGCGCCGATGACGACGGCGGCGATCAGGCCGTACTTGGAGAAGCCGCCGAGCCACTTCTCGGCGGCCTCGCCGACGTAGTAGATGAGGGCGGTGGTGCCGCCGGCCCAGGCGATGCCGCCGAGCGCGTTGGCGATCAGGAACTTCGGGTAGTGCATGCGCAGCGAACCGGCGAGCGGCCCGGCGAGGATCCGCAGGAACGCGATGAACCGGCCGAAGAAGACGGCCCACATGCCGCGTTTGTTGAAGATCCGTTCGGCGTTGGCGATGTGCGTCGGCCCGAAGTGCTTCGGGAATTTCCGGCCGGCCCAGGCGAACAGCCGTTGCCCCCCGGTTTTCCCGATCAGG
Source organism: Amycolatopsis plumensis (assembly GCF_042652605.1). Classification (NCBI taxonomy): domain Bacteria; kingdom Bacillati; phylum Actinomycetota; class Actinomycetes; order Pseudonocardiales; family Pseudonocardiaceae; genus Amycolatopsis; species Amycolatopsis plumensis. Next base: position 2,509,818 of record NZ_JBHSJY010000001.1, read on the forward strand.
TAACCGATGCTGTCGCCGATGATGGCCCCGGCGCTGGCCACGACGCCGACCCACAACGGGCTGAGATCGGGGTGGCTCAGCGTGAGCAGGGCGGCGCTGACCAGCACGACTTCGCCGGGCAGCGGAATGCCGAGGCTCTCGATCATGATCACCGCACCGACGATCAGGTACACCGAGAGCGGCGGGATCGCCTCCAGCCATTGGTCGATGTGCACAGCCGTACCCCCTGGTACCTACGTCGGATCGTGTTCGCTTTCCGAAGGGTACCGGGGGCGCACACGGGAGTCGGCATCCTCAGGTATTGACCGGGGTCCTACTTAGGTCGGGGTTCACCCTGGCACGCCACGCGGGAGGTGCAGATCAGGGCATCACACGTGACTCCCGGGGCATCATGCGTGACTGGCGGGGCATCACGCCCCCGAAGCAACCATCCACCGCAGTTGTCCACAACATCCACCCCCATGTGGACAACTCCGCCGGACAGGAGACCCGATGAAGTACGTGGTCCTGATCTACGGCAACCCCGCGTCGCGCGCTGCCTGGGAAGGCATGACCGATGAACAACGCGCCGCCGGGCTGGCCTACTACCAGCAGCTCAACGACGATCTCGATGCCTCCGGCGAGCGGATCGTCTCCGAACGGCTCGCCTTCCCGGAGCTGACCAAGCAGGTGGGCGTCACCACCGACGGCCCGTTCGCCGAGGCCAAGGAGTTCCTCGCCGGCTTCTACCTGCTCGACTGCGAGAGCGAAGAACGCGCCCTGGAGATCGCCGCGAAGGTCCCGGAGGCGTCTTTCGGCAAGGTCGAGGTGCGGCCGGTGATGGGGTTGCACGGACCGGAGCTGTGACCGACGTCGAACGCCTGCTCCGCGAGCTCGCGCCGCAGGTCCTCGCCGCGCTGGTGCGGCGGTACGGCGACTTCGACGCCGGTGAGGACGCCGTCCAGGAAGCCCTGCTGGCCGCTTCACAACAGTGGCCGGAGGAAGGCGTTCCGGATCACCCGAAGGGGTGGCTGATCACGACGGCGTCCCGGCGGCGGATCGAGCAGTGGCGCAGCGAGACCGCGCGGCGACGGCGGGAGGAGGCCGTCGCTCACCACGAGCCACCCGAGCCCGAGCCGGTCAGCGGGGTCGACGACACCCTCACCCTGCTGCTGCTCTGCTGCCACCCGTCGCTGACGCGGCCGTCGCAGGTCGCCCTCACCCTGCGTGCGGTCGGCGGGCTGACGACCGCCGAGATCGCGCGGGCCTTCCTCGTCCCCGAGGCCACCATCGGGCAGCGGATCAGCCGCGCGAAACAGAAGCTGAAAGGCGAACGGCTCACGAACGACGACCGCCCCGAACGGCTCACCGCCGTCCTGCAGGTGCTGTACCTGATCTTCACCGAGGGGCACACGGCCAGTTCGGGGGACGCGCTGAGCCGCGTCGAGCTGACGACCGAGGCGATCCGGCTGGTCCGGCAGCTGCACGCGGAACGGCCGGACGACGGCGAGGTCGCCGGGCTGCTCGCGCTCATGCTGCTGACCGAGGCCCGGCGCCCGGCCCGCGTCGACGCGACCGGCGCGCTGGTCCCGCTGGCCGAGCAGGACCGGACCCGCTGGAACCGGGCGTTCATCGACGAAGGCGTCGCGCTGATCACGAATGCACTGGCGACCGCGCCCGTGGGCCCCTACCAGCTGCAGGCGGCCATCGCCGCGGTCCACGACGAAGCCGCGACCGCCGAAGAGACCGACTGGGCCCAGATCCTCACGCTCTACGACCTGCTGCGGGTCGTCGCGCCCGGCCCGATGGTGACGCTGAACCGCGTGGTCGCGTTCGCGCAGGTCCACGGCCCCGAAAGAGGCCTGGCGGAGCTGGGTGAGGCGGCGAAGCACCTCGGGGGGCACCACCGGGTCGACGCCATCCGCGCCCACCTGCTCGAAACCACCGGCGACCGGGCCGCCGCCCGGGACGCTTACCTGGCCGCCGCCCGGCGGACGCTGAGCCTGCCGGAACAGGCGTACCTCCAGTCGCGGGCCGCCCAGCTCGCACTTTCCCTATGAAAGTGGCGCGGCGTGGGTGGCCCACTCGCCACTTTCATAGGGAAAGCTGCGTCAGAGGATCTCGGCGGAGGTGCCGATGTCCGGCGGGCCCAGGTCGGGGTTGAGCGCCCCGGTCAGTTCCACCAGCTCCGGCTCCACCTCGTGCGGCTGGATGCGCCCGTCGCGGATCTCCTCCGCGTAGTGGCACGCCACCCGGTGGCCGCCGCCGATCTCGCGCAGCTGCGGGCGGTCGGTGTCGCACCGGCTCGCCTGCCGCCACGGGCAGCGCGTGTGGAACCGGCAGCCCGACGGCGGGTTGGCCGGCGACGGCAGGTCACCGGCGAGCAGGATCTGCTCACGGGTGTCCTCGACCTGCGGGTCCGGCACCGGGATGGCCGACAGCAGCGCCTTCGTGTACGGGTGCAGCGGATCCCGGTACAGCGAGTCCGCGTCGGTCTCCTCCACCAGCGCGCCCAGGTACATCACGCCGATGCGGTCGGAGATGTGCCGCACCACCGCGAGGTCGTGGGCGATCACGACGTAGGTCAGGCCGAGCTGGGCCTGCAGGTCCTCCAGCAGGTTCACCACCTGGGCCTGCACCGAAACGTCCAATGCGGACACCGGCTCGTCGGCGACGATCAGGTCCGGCTCCACGGCCAGCGCCCGCGCGATGCCGATGCGCTGGCGCTGCCCGCCCGAGAACTCGTGCGGGTACTTCCGCAGCGCCGTCTCCGGCAGGCCGACCGCGGCCAGCAGCTGCCGCAGCCGCCGCTGGGTGGCCTCCTTGTCCTTGTCGAGGCCATGCGCGTGCATGCCCTCGAGCAGGATGGACTCGACCGACTGGCGCGGGTCCAAACTGGACATCGGGTCCTGGAAGACCATCTGCATCCGGCGCCGGGCCTTCCGCAGCTCCTCGCCCTTGAGCTGGGCGACGTCGGTGCCGTCGAACTTCACGGAACCGGCGGTGGGCTCGTTGAGCCGCAGGATCGCCCGGCCCAAAGTGGACTTCCCGCAGCCGGATTCGCCCACCAGGCCGTAGGTTTCGCCGCGGCGGATGGCCAGGTCGACGCCGTCGACCGCGAACACGTGCCCGACCGTCCGGTCGAACACGATGCCGCGCTTGATCGGGAAGTGCACCTTGAGGTCGGTGACCTCGAGCAGCACGTCACCAGCGGGACGGGTCATCGGGCTCCTCCTCCCGCGGCGACCGCGGGCCGCACGGGGTTGTGACAGCGCAGCAGGCCGCCCTGGTCGGGCGCCAGCTGTGGCTGGACCTCGCGGCAGACCGGCAGCGCGTTGGGGCAGCGCGGCGCGAACGCGCACGCGTGGTCCCACGGGATGTTGTCGGCCACCGAGCCCCGGATGGGGATCAGCTTCTCGCCGCGGCCCGCGTCCAGGCGCGGGATCGAGGCGAGCAGGCCGTGCGTGTACGGGTGCCGCGGCTCGGCGAACAGCTGGTGCCGCCGCGCCCGCTCCACGATCTTGCCGCCGTAGAGGACGTTGACCTCGTCGCACAGCCCGGCGACGACGCCGAGGTCGTGCGTGATCATGATCAGCGCGGTTCCGGTGTCCTGCACCAGTTCCCGCAGCAGCGCGAGGATCTGCGCCTGGATGGTGACGTCGAGCGCGGTCGTCGGCTCGTCGGCGATGAGCAGCCGCGGGCGGCAGGCCAGCGCGATCGCGATCAGCGCGCGCTGCCGCATCCCGCCGGAAAGCTGGTGCGGGTACTCGGAAAGCCGCCGCGACGGGTCGGGGATGCCGACCTTGTCGAGCAGGTCCACCGCTTCCACGGACGCCGTCTTGCGGGACATCCCGCGGTGGCGCTCCAGCACCTCGGTGATCTGCAGCCCGATCGGGATGACCGGGTTCAGCGAGGACAGCGGGTCCTGGAACACCATGCCGAGGTCACGGCCCCGGCGGTCGCGCATGTCCTTGTCGGACAGCGTGAGCAGGTCCGTGCCTTCGAAGCGCACCGAACCGCTGACCTTGTTGCCGCGCTTGGCCAGCAACCGCATGATCGCCAGCGACGTCACGGACTTGCCGCAGCCGGACTCGCCGACCAGGCCGACCGTCTGGCCCGGCTCGACGTCGAAGCTGACGCCGTCCACCGCGGTGAACGGCTGCTCGCCGCGCCGCTGGAACACGACCGAAAGGTCGCGGACTTCAAGGAGTGCCATGGGTTCTCACCGCCTGTTCTTCGGGTCGAGGGCTTCACGGAGGGACTCGCCGAGCAGCGTGAACCCGAGCGCGACGATGATGATCGCGATCGCCGGGTAGTACGCGAGCTCGGGCCGGACGTCGAGGAACTGCCGGGCACCCTTGCTCAGCATGATGCCCCACTCCGCCCGGTTCGGGTCCGGGTCGCCCAGACCGAGGAACGACAGCGCCGCGGCCTCCAGGATGGCGGTCGCCAGGGTCAGCGTGGCCTGCACGATGACCGGGCCCAGCGAGTTCGGCAGCATGTGCCGGAACACGATGGTGCCGCGCTTGACGCCCAGCGACGTCGCCGCGAGGACGTGGTCGCTGCCGCGCTGCACCAGCATCGAACCGCGCAGCAGCCGCGCGAAGATCGGCACGCCGATCAGCGAGACGGCGAGGATCACCGTCCACTGGCTGGGCTTGGCGAACAGCGCCGCCACCGAGATCGCCAGCAGCAGCGACGGCACCGACAGCATGACGTCGACCAGTCGCATGAGGACGGTGTCGACCCAGCCGCCGAACGCGCCGGCCAGCCCGCCGATGATGATGCCGAGGAGCACGCCGATCACCGTCGCCAGCACGCCGACGAGAAGGGTGTTCTGCGCGCCGACGATCAGCCGGGACAGTTCGTCGCGGCCGAAGTCGTCCACGCCGAGCGGGAAACCGGGACGGCTGCCCGGGATGATCCCCTGGCCGAGGGCGACCTCGCCCTGCAGGTAGCGCTCGAACGGGTCCTTGGGCGCGATCAGCGGCGCGAACACCGCCAGCAGCACGAACAAGCCGGTGATCACGCCACCGGTGATCGCGACCGGGCTGCGCAGCATCCGCCGCAGGGCTTCGCGGCCGAGGCTGTTGCCGCTCGCCGCGGCCAGCTTGTCGATCGGCTCTTTCTTCTTGTTCAGCAGAGTGTTCATCGCACACGCACCCTCGGGTCGATGATCCCGTACGAGACGTCGACCAGCATGTTCACCAGGACGTACACCAGCGCGCCGAAGAGCAGCAGCGCCTGGAGCCGGGGGTAGTCACGCCGTTCGATGCCTTCGGCCAGCAGGAATCCGAGGCCGCGGAAGTTGAACACCCGCTCGGTCAGCACCGCGCCGCCGAGCAGCGCGCCGGTCTGCAGGCCGATGGTGGTGACCACCGGGAGCAGGCCGTTGCGCAGCACGTGCCGCCGCCGCACGACGGGCTGCGTGAGGCCCTTCGAGTTGGCCGTGCGGATGAAGTCCTCGTTGAACACTTCCAGCACCGACGCACGGGTGATCCGGGTGATCACCGCGAGCGGGATGGTCGCGAGCGCGAACGCCGGGAGGATCAGGTGCTTGATCGCGTCCCAGACGGCGTCCCACTCGCTGGTCATGATGCCGTCGAGGACGGCGAAGTTCGTGATGGCGGTGGCGTCGAGCCCGGCGGTCTGCCGGCCCTGCGAAGGCAGGCCCAGCGGGCCGGCGAGCAGGTCCTGCATCATGTAGCCGAGGAAGAACACCGGGACCGCGACGCCGATCAGCGTCAGCACGATGATCACGTTGTCAGCGGCACCACCGCGGTAGCGGGCCGAGAGGTAGCCCGCCGGGATGCCGATGAGCACCGCGATGATCATCGCGGAGATGCCCAGCTCGATGGTGGCGGGCAGGAACGTGCCGATCTCCGACATCACCGGCTGGGTGGAGACCAGCGAGGCACCGAAGTCACCGGTGATCGCGCGGCCGAGGAACTTGAAGTACTGGACGATGACCGGCTGGTCGAGACCCAGCACGCGGTTGAGGTTGGCGATCTTCTCCGGCGTTGCCTTGTCGCCGAGGAGGGCGGCCGCGGGCCCTCCGGGCAGCGACCGTAGCCAGGCGAAGACCAGGATGGACAGGATGAGGAGCGTCGGGATCGCTTGTAGCAGCCGACGCACGAGAAAACGGAGCACTTGCAGTCCTTTGGATGGCAGCCCGCTGCTTACGGACATGGGGTGGGCGCGGTAGCGCCCACCCCATGCCTCGCGGCGCGTGGAACCGTCAGTTCACGGTGACGGTGTTGAACCGCTCGTCGGTCAGCGGGCTGGCGACCAGGCCCTTGACCTTCGGGCCGACCACGATCGCGGGCGGGCCGTAGGAAATCGGGATGGCGGGCAGGTAGTCCATGATCTGCTTGTTGACTTCCTGGTACGCCTTGGCGTGCGCGTCACCGGCGGGCGAAGCGTCCGCGGCGGCCAGCGCCTGGAACAGCTGCGGGTTGTCGAACCCGAACTCCGGCTTCTTGCGGCCGAAGAAGGTGCCGATGAAGTTCCCGGCGTCGTTGTAGTCACCGGTCCAGCCGAGCAGGTGCAGGTCGTGCTTGCCGAACTTCTGGACGTCGTCCTTGTAGCCACCGTTCCACGGCTTGGCGACCGGCTCGATCTTGATGCCGATGGCCTTCAGGTCCTCCGAGATCGAGGTGAACACGTCCGCCGGGTTCGGCATGTAGGGACGGGTGACCTCGGTCGGGTAGTAGAACTTCAGGGTCAGGTTCGTCGCGCCGGCCTCGGACAGCAGCTGCTTGGCCTTCTCCGGGTTGTACGGGTACTTGGTGACCTCGTCGGTGTAGCCGGAGATCGTCTTGGGCACGAACTCGGTGGCCACCTCGGCACCTTCGGGCAGCTTGCTCTTGACGAACTGCTCGCGGTTGATGCCGTAGGCCAGCGCCTGGCGGACGCGGACGTCCTTCAGCTTCTCGCCGGCCTCACCGGACTGGTTGATGCCCATGTAGAGCACGTTGAACGGCGGGCGCACCAGCACCTGCTCGCCCTCGTTGCGCAGCAGGCCGTAGTCCGCGGGCGCCGGGTAGTCGTAGCCCTGGATGTCACCGGCCTTGAGCGCCTGCTTGCGGGCGTTCTCGTCCGGGATGACCTTGAAGATCAGCTTGTCGAGCTTGGCCGTCTGGCTCGGGCTCTGGTCGTTCTTGGACAGGACGATCTCGCCCTTGCCCTGGTCCCAGCTGTCGAACTTGAACGGGCCGGTGCCGACCGGGTGCTTGTTCGCGTACTCGCTGTAGGTGAACGAGTCACCGGACTGGGTGACCTCGTCCGACTTGTACTGCTTGAGCGCGGTCGGGCTCTGCATCGCGAACGACGGCAGGGTGAACGCCGCGGGGAACGCGCCCTTGGCCTTGTTGAGGTTCACGACCGCGGTCGCCGGGTCCTTGGCTTCGCAGCTCTTGTAGACCGGGTCGCTGTAGTCGTCGCTCTCGTTCTTGGCGAACCCGCCGAAGACATCGGCGTAGTAGATCATCTGGCTCTGGGCGGCGGCGCCCTTCATGTTGTACCAGCGGTCGAAGTTGAAGCAGACCGCGGTCGCGTCGAAGGCGGTGCCGTCCGAGAACTTCACGCCCTGCTTGAGGGAGAAGGTCCAGGTCTTGCCGTCGTTGCTCGGCTCCCACTTCTCGGCCAGCGAAGGCTCGAGGTCGGCGGTGCCCGGCTTGTTCTGGATCAGCGTGTCGAAGATCTGGCGCGTGATCCGGAAGGTCTCGCCCTCGTCGTTGAAGATGGGGTCGAACAACTTCGGGTTACCGGCCGCGCCGAAGATCATGGTGCCCCCGGAACCACCCCCTGCGCCCTCTTCACGCTTGGATTCCGCACAAGCCGACAGCGAAACCGCGAGCGCGCCGGCGAGCCCGATCAGGGCCACGCGGCGTGTTCGGGTCAGCCGCAATTGCTGCATCTGGCACCCCTTGGGAGATGTTCGGGTTCAAAGTCACCGTCCGGTCGGTCAGGAACTCGACGGACGATCGGTGTGCTCGCCGACACTAGCGGGAACTCGGCCCGCACTTAAGCACGTGAGGTTACGATCGCGCTACGTGGACGTCGATTTGACCGCAATGTGTCCGTAAATCGCGACAGAATGTGACCATTTGCCGTCTTCGGCTGCACCCGGTGTCCGATCCCTGACACAGATGGCGGTACCGACATTGATCCGGACGTGTATCCGGCTACGGACCGCTGGATCGATCCGGAGCTTTCGCACACGCTGCGTGACCGACTCGTCCCCTACGAAAGTCGGGTTCCCGCGGCTTCGGGGGTCCGGTCGACGGCGAACCAGCCGCGCTCGAACCGTTGCCACCGCGCCAATGCGGCCCGTGCGGCCGCGCCGTCCCGGGCGACGGTCCTGGCCAGCCGCTCGGCGTCAGAGCCGCCGGAGAGCCAGCAGAGGTGGGAAAGCAGGGCTCTGGCCGAAGCCCGGCCGCTCGAAACGCCCTCCAGCACCAGGACGTCCGGCACGCTCACCTGGACGAGTTCACCCGGCCGCGGGGCCCCGGTGGACCAGTCCATGCGCCGGTACGCCCCGGGAAGGCCGTCGGCCAGGGGACGCAGGACGCCGCCGGCGAGCCGGGGCCACCACGAAACCGGGTCTTCCCACGTCGCGAAGGCGTCGGTGCTCACCAGGGCCGTGCGGCACCCGCGCGCGGTCAAGCCGTCGACGACGTGGGCGGCCAGCGTGGACTTGCCGGCGCCGGACGGGCCGTCGATGGCCAGCACGCGCACCCGGCCCAGCCGCGCGGGAGCGGCGAGCAGGGCCTCGACCAGGACGTCACTTGCTGACGCGTTCGACCTCCGGAAGCCCTTTGACGTCGTCGGGCGCCGCCGTCTTCGCCTCCAGCTCGGCGATCCGGCTCGCCAGCTCGCGCCGGGTGTCTTCCAGCTCGCAGCGCAGCAACGCGATCTCCTCGACCGAGGTGCGCACCTCCTCCTCGAGGTGCCCGGTCTCGGTGGACAGGTGCAGCGACACGAGCGCCAGGACCACCCCGGCCAGCAGGAAGACGAAGTTGGACGGCGTCTCCACCCCGGTCAGCCGGGCCAGGAACTGCGCGGCCGACGGGATCACGGCCAGCACCACGACACCGATGGCGACGACCAGCCACACGCCCGCGTACTTCTCCCGCAGCTTGCGCCGCCGCATCATCTCGATGACGACGAAGAGCACCAAGCAGGCGATGACGATGCTGAGGATGCGCCAACCGGCCATCTTCCCAAGCTCCTTATGCCGAGTCCGACGAGTCGACCGCGGGACGGCGGCGGACCAGCGCGAGCAGCAGTGCGAGCCCGGCGCGGCCCAGGTAGACGGCCGACTTGACGGGCGAGTGGCTGGGCGTGCCGCCCGCGCGCTCGCGCATGATGACCGGGATCTCCTTGATGACCAGCTCGGCCCGGATGGCCATGACCAGCGACTCGACCGTGTCGCCGAGGTATTCGGCCGGGTAGTAGCCGGCGAACAGCCGGATCGCGCGCGGTCCCATCGCCTTGAAACCCGACGTGACGTCGGTGAGCCTGGTCTTCGCCAGCCGCGAGAACACGATCGACAGTGCGACCATGGCGTACTTGCGCGGCCCGCTGGCCTTGTAGGCGCCCTTGCCGGCGAACCGGGAGCCGATCACGATGTCCGCGTCGTCCAGGCCGCGCAGCAGCGCGTCGAGCTCGTCCGGGTCGTGCTGACCGTCGGCGTCCACCTGCACGACGACGTCGTAGCCGCGGGTGGCGGCGTAGCGGAAGCCGGTGCGCATGGCGCCGCCGACCCCGAGGTTCACGGCGAGCCGGGCCACCTCGGCGCCCGCGGCGCGGGCCAGCTTGGCGGTGTCGTCCACCGAGCCGTCGTCGACGACCAGCAGGTCGGCCTCCGGACGGGCGCGCTTGACGTGCTCGATGACCGACGCGACGCTCGCCGACTCGTTGAGAGCGGGCATCACGATGAGCACGCGGCGGCTGGTCACCGAGGTCGCCGGGGTCACAGACACGCTGACACTTTAGCTCTTCACCGGCCGTCGCCCGCCGCGGACCCGGGCGCGGCACCGGCCGCGACGACGTCCTGCTGCCCCGCGATCTCGTAGATCGCGGCACCGGCGTTGCGGTAGACCAGCTTGAACCCCGGAGCGGTGTCCAGGTCGAGCAGACCGGCGTCGTTGTGCGCGTCGGGAACGGCGTTGCCCTGGCCGACGAAGGCGTACCGTACCTTGAGCTCCCGCAGGATCTTCCGGACCCGGGGTCGGCTTCCAGGCGGTTCGCGTGCGCGCTGACGTACCCGATGTCGCTGGCGGGCTCGGCGCCGTAGTAGTTCCACTGGGTCGGGTGAATGCCCTGGAGCGCGTACATCCAGACCGACCCGTCGAGGCGGTCGTTCAGGACGCGCTCGCCGGGGACCGTGTGCCCGGCCAGCCAGGCGAACGCCGTCTCCTCGTCCGCGCTCACCGCGGGGAAGCCGCGGTAGCCGATGTTCACGTGGACGGTGTTGATGCCGACGTAGGCACGGCTGAACCCGCCGATCACCGCCGCGAGCAGCACCACGCCGGCCAGCACGGGCGCGGCCGGGTGCAGCTTCGGCAGCCGGGGCCGGACCTTCGCCGCGAACCACGCCGTCGCCGTGTTGACGAACTCGCCGAAGCCGACGGCCCCGATCAGCGGCAGCAGCGCCGCGATCCGGTAGTTGTCGTTGTAGAACGGTCCGGTCAGCAGGTGGACCAGGCCGTTCTCCATGGAGACCGTCGCCGCGTACAAGCCGCCGAGGACGACGTACGCGCCGACCAGCCAGACCACCTTCCGCTGCCGGGCCAGCAGGACGACGCCGACGACGGCGGGCAGGCCGATCCACCACTGCGGGAAGTCCGCCATCGGCGAGAACGTGACCGCCTGCCCGACCGCGCCGGTCACCGTCGCCGCGTTCGACCAGACCGCGGACGTGACGCCGCCGGCGTTCCAGAGCGACGGCAGCACCTGGGGCAGGCCGAGCCCGATGGCGAGCAGCGCGGCCGCCACCAGCGACGGCCAGGCGCGCCGCCAGTCGATCGGCTCGAACCGGAAGAGCACCGCGGCCAGGATCAAGACGCAGTACACGACGAGGACGAACACGACGCTGGTGTGCAGCGCCGCCAGTCCCCCGACGCCGACCCCGACGGCCAGCGGCCCGGTGGCCCCGCCCGGCTCGAGCAGCAGGCGGACCACCGCGAGCATGGCCGGGACCAGGGCGACACCGGCGGCGTACGGCCAGACCGGGCCGTGCCAGAACAGGTCGTAGGGGAACGAGGTGAAGCAGGCGGAAGCCGTGGCGGCCGCGGCCGCCGTCACCGGCGGCAACCGCCACGCGCGGCACATCGCGGCCACGCCGAGCGGCACCGCGAAGGTGACGGCGATCGACGCGAAGTTCAGCAGCGGCATCACGCTCAGGCCGCCCTTGCCGAAGAGCACGGCGAGCAGCGCGTGGTAGGTGTCCGGGTAGAAGTAGTGCGTCTCGTCCGGCAGGTTCGCGATGGTGCCGATCGTGGACGGGCGCGCGTCACCGCGTTCGGCGATCCAGCGGACGAGGTTCGCGTGGAACGCCGCGTCCCAGTCCTGGTTCACCGTGCCGGGTGAACCGATGCCGCGCAGCACGGTGACCGTGCCGATCGCCATCCCGGCCGCGACGCCGAGCGCGGTCAAGGCGTGCGCGCGCCAGGACCACCGCGGGCGTCCGGGCGGGACCGCCTCGGCGTCCGGACGGCGCCGCCGGGTGAACCGGGCCACGGCCCAGGTGATCGCGAAGCCGGCGGCCGAAACCACGAGCGTCCACAGTGTCAGGGAGAGCGCGGTCCACCGGACGCCCGCTCCGCCGAGCAGCGGGATGCCGAGGGCCACCACCCCGAACGTGAGGACCGGCGCCGCCGCGCCCAGCGTCCAGCCGCGCAGGCCGATCGCCGCCCCGAAAACGGCGCCCGGCAACCAGAAAGCGGCCAGAACGAGCAGAAACCCCATTGTCCCTTCCCATTTCGCCGTGATCCGTCCCGCGATCGCGGTGCCCGCTTCCGGACGGCGGCGGCCACGCTACCGTGCACGTCAGTTCGCTGGTCACCCGCATCCTCGGCACACCGCGGCCCCCCATAGACTCCGGGCGTTGACGGCTTTGTTGATCGGAGAAGGCATGCTGTCCGAAGCTGTCCGGCTGGCCGTGGGAATCCTGGTGGTATTGCTCCCCGGATTCTTGATTCTGCTGGTCACCGGTGTACGCGAACGGTTGTGGCTCGCGGGTCTCTCGGCGCCGTTGACGACCGGGTTCGTTCTTTTGGTGTCCCTCTTCACGGGGGTGACCGGGCTCCGCTTCGGACTGCTGACGACGATCGTCGCGCTCGCGGTCGTCCTGCTCGTGCTCGGCGGCGTGCGGTGGCTCGTCCGCCGCCGTCGTCCGGTCGCGGCGCCGGTCGAGCCCGCCGAAGACCCGCGGCTGCGCACGCTGACCGGCCGGGCCGGGACGGCGGCCCAGGTGCTGGGCGCGCTCATCGCCGTCGCCGGGGTCGGCCTCGGCGTCCGCCTGTGGCACAAGGGTCTCGGGTCGTGGCGGACGCCGACCCAGGAGCACGACACCGTCACGCACGCCGTGCTGACCGCCTTCACGCACTTCACCGGCAAGGCCGCGCCGTGGCAGATCCTGCCGATCGACGTCGTGCACGACACGAACGTCCAGTTCTACCCGCCCGGCTTCACCGACCTCTGCGCCCTGCTCACCGACATCTTCGGCGACACGATGCTGTCGCTGAACCTGGTGACCGTGGTGTTCTCGGTGGTCGTCCTGCCGCTGTCGGTGGCCGCCCTCACCGCGGCGGTGCTCCGGCACGGACGGCTGGGCCGCGGCTGGGTCGAGCTCGCCGCCGGCGTGGCCGCGCTGGTCTCCGTGCAGCTGTACCGCCCCGGCATCGCCTTCGCCCACGACGGCGGCGTCCTGCCGAACGCGGCCGCGATGACGCTGATGCCCGGGCTCGTCGCCGTGATGCTGGTGCTGGGCAAGCGCAACTGGGGCCGCGCGGTGCTGGTCGGCGTCGCCGCCGCCGGGGCGTTCAACGTGCACCCGAGCGCGCTGACCTCGGTGGCGCTGACGACGGTCGCGGCCCTGATCGGCCTGCTGTTCACCAAGGCGGGCCGGCTCGCCTTCGTCCGCGCGCTGCTGCCGCTGGTGCTGACGGGGGTGGTCGCCGTCGTCCTGATCGTCCCGGACGTGCTGGCGCTGCTGCGGCTCGGCGGCGGCACGGTGGTCGACGCGCCGGCCAACATCCCCGGCTCCCCGCTGGGCGAGTCGGCCGAGCTGCTCGCCCGGCTGCCCTACGGCGGCTACTTCGACCCGAGCGGCGCGATGGGCCAGCCGGCGCTCGGCCTGCTGGGCCTGGCCGGTGTCGTCGCCGCGCTGCTGTCGCGGCGGGCGTGGCCGCTGCTGACGGCCTGGCTGTTCTGGGCCGCGGTCGTGGTGAGCTTCCACTTCTCGCCCAACTCCGGCTTCGGCGCGACGATCGGCCGGTACTACTACCGCGTCGCCAACCGCCTCGACACCCACGTCTACCTGCTGATCCCGCCGCTGGCCAGCGTGCTGTTCGTGGCGCTGGGGCTGGTCGTCGTCGCGGTCCGGAAGGGCAACCCGGTTCCGGCGCGGCTCCGGCCGGCGGTGGCGTTCGGGCTGATCGTGGTGCTCCTCGGCGCGCTGACGGTGACGACGTTCCGCGGCTACATGAACACCGGCGCGCTGTCGCTGAGCCAGCGCTACGCGACCCCGCAGTTCGTCCGCTACAACGCGGCGGACGACGCGGCGGCGAAGTGGCTGGACCAGAACGCGGCCCCGGGCGAGGCGATCCTCAACAACGCGAACGACGGCTCGACGCTGTTGTACGTCGACTACGACCTGCCGATCCTCAACATCGTCCCGGACGGGCACAGCCCGATCGAGGACAACATCACCCTGCTGGCGAAGTTCCGCGACTTCCCGGACGACCCGCAGGTCCAGAACATCCTCCGGGCGAAGAACGTCCGCTGGGTGTACGTGGATTCGTCGGCCCCGACGGTCGGCACGGACGGCCACCACTGGACGGGTCAGCTGACCTACAGCCTGGCGCCGGGGCTGAGCGGGCTGGCCGGACTCCCGGGCCTGACGAAGGCGTTCAGCTCGGGCACGGTCACCGTGTACCGGCTGGACCTCCCGCAAACCCCACCCCGCGGCTGACGTTCTACCGCGGCAGGTCGTGAGTGGGAACAGGGTTAGAACACTGTTTCTCACTCACGAGGCTCGACGGGCTGGGGCGCCCGGCGCAGGACGAACGCCAGCACCACGGCCAGGCCCAGCGTCGGCGCCGCGGCCAGGGCCACGACCGCGCGGAACACCGGCTCACCCGGCAGCAGCACCAGCATCAGGGACGCCGTTCCGGTGACCACGGCCCAGGTGACCAGCACCAGTTTCGCCTGGGTGCGGGCGATCAGCACGGCCGTGAGCAGCTGCATCGGCACCAGCAGCACCGACGACCACACCAGCCCCGCCACCGACCAGCCGTCGATGTCGTACTCCGGCCCGCTGACGGTCCGGACCGCCCACGGGCCGAGCCACATCCCGACCAGGGCGCCGAGCGCGGCCAGCCCCAGCGACGCCGCCGCGCCGAGGGCGAGCACGCGGCGCAGCCGGTGACGGCCCTCCTCGGTGACCGAGAGCCGGACGACGAACGGCACCGCCAGCGACTGCACCGGCCCGATCAGCGTCAGCGGCAGCCGGGCGATGACCAGCGCGGCGAACAGCGAGCCGACCCGGTCGCGGTCCCCGCCGGGCGCGAGCAGGCCGACCAGCGCGGGGTAGCCCGTGATGACCGCGGCCGTGAGCGCGGCGCCGACCAGCAGCATGCCCATCCGGCGGACCGTGACGCCCCAGCCGTCGCCCTCGACGTGGACGTCCAGCAGCTGCCGGGCCGGCCGGGCGAACAGCAGCCAGGCGAACGACCCGGCGGCGACCGCGATCGCCAGCGAAACGATGTTGTAGGCGACCGAGACGAACAGCACGCCCAGTATCAGCGCCCGTATCGCCGGTTCGGCCACCACGAGCAGCGAGAACGCCTTCACCTTGTGCTGCCCGATGAGCAGCCCGCGGGTGCCGAACTGGCACGCGAACGCGACCCCGCCGGCCAGCACGATCACCGCCAGCGACCACTCGCCGCGGAAGAGGCGTTCGTTGAGCGGCGGGATCAGCAGGGTCAGCGAGAACGCGGCCGCGACCACCACGCCGACCGCCACCGCCCGCAGGGCCGGGAGGCCCGCCTTGCCGCCGCCGAGCGCGGCCACCGCGGACTGGCGCGACAGCTCCTGCTCCAGCGGCGACAGCGCGCTGCCGAGGCCCATCACCAGGCCCCAGTAGGTCAGGAAGACCACGTACTCGTGCGGGGGCAGCAGGCGCTGGCAGGCCACCGTGAGCACGTAGCCGAGGCCGATCGACACGATCAGCGAGCCGCCAAGGCTCCCCGCCGTCGTCCGGCCGCCGGCCGCCGCGGTGCCGGGTTCCACTTCGGTGCTCATCGGCGGCGGAGCCGGGCGCGCACGGCCATGGCCAGCCCGCGCAGGACACCGGCGCCGAAGCCGCCGGCGAACACCGGCAGCAGCGTGGTGACCGCGCGGGCTTCGGGGCCGGTCGCGCCGCACTTCTTGACGACCTCGCCCGCCGCGACCGCGCCGAGGACACCGGCGGCGAGCGTCGTCTTCGGCTTCTTCGCGGCGAAGAACAGGCCGACGGCACCGGCGGCGAGCGCGCCGAACAGGGCGTTGCGGGCCGGGCCGGGCGAAGCGATGTAGGAGTCCACGTAGGTCGTGCCGCGGAAGTACGCCTGCTGCGTGAACTTCTTGAAGGAGTCGCGCCCGTGGTAGGTCGCCGACAGCTCCGGGGCGAGCCAGATCCGCTCGCGCTCGGCGATCCAGCGCAGCATGCGGGTGTCGTCGCTGGCGAAGCGGAGGTCGTCGAACAGCGACGCGAACGCCGTCACCGAGCCCTCGAGGAGGCCGCGGCGGGCGCAGAAGAACGTGGTGCCCTTCGGGTGGACGTCGAACTCCTCGATGCCGTACGACATCAGCCGCGGGTTCGCGCAGTACTGGCGCCAGGGCACCTTCACCAGGCCGGCCATGAAGCCCGCGTACGGGTTGTGTTCGGAGGCGACGTTGATGTGCCCGTTCCAGACCGCGCGCTCGGGGTGGTCGACGAGCTGGTCGCGCAGGAACGTCAAGGTGTGCTCGTCGACGACGACGCGGCTGTCGAGCAGGGCGATCCACTCGCCGGACGACTTGGCGATGCCCGCCCGCCGGGCCTCGAACCGGCCGGAGTTGGCCTGGCGCAGCACCGTGATGCCGTGGCGTTCGCGCAGGTCGTCGAGCCGGGACGGAGTGGCGTCCGTGCTGCCGTCGTCGACCACGACGACCTCGATCGGCCAGCTCGCGGCCGCCGCGGAGGCGAGCAGCGCGCCGACACTGCGTTCGATCCAGTCCTGCTCGTTGTAGACCGGGATCACGACGCTGAGCGAGGGGAGGAGCGGGTTCGCACTCACCGTGCCGAGGCTACCCGGCGGCTCCTGCGCCGGGTTGGCCAGTATCCTTACGCGACCGCACCCGACCAGAAATGGGCTTCACGGTGATTTCCTTCATTCTCGGCACCACCGCGGAACTGATCAAGATCGCGCCGGTCTACCACGGGATCCGCGAGCGCGGGATGCGGCCGAAGATCTGGTTCACCGCCCAGCACGTCGACGAGGTCGCGGACGTTCTCGCGGACCTGGACATGCCGGAGCCGGACGTCTGGCTGGTGCCGCAGGACAAGGCCCACAACCTCGAGTCGCCCGCGCAGGTGCCAGGCTGGGCCGCGCAGGTGCTGCGCACCGCGTGGAGCCGCCGCCACGAGCTGCGCGCCGCGCTGACCGAGGACGGGCGCCCGCCGCTGGTGCTGGTGCACGGCGACACGTTCACCACGCCGTACGGCTCGCTGATCGGCAAGCGGATCCTCAAGTCCCGCGTCGGGCACGTCGAGGCGGGCGCGCGGTCGGGCAGCATCCTCTCGCCGCTGCCGGAGGAGCTGAACCGCAAGATCGCGGCGAAGATCGTCGACATCCACTTCGCGCCGAGCATCCGCGAGGTCAACAACCTGCGCAACGCCCGCGGCGTGGTGGTCGACACCGAGGCGAACACGGCGATCGACGCGATGCGCCTGGCCATCCACCAGCCGCTGGACGTGCCGAATCTGCCCGAGAAGTTCGGCCTGGCCACGCTGCACCGCTTCGAGCTGGTGTCGCGCCCGGACAAGTACCGCGAGGTGCTGGAGATCCTGCGCGAGCAGAGCCGCAAGATGCCGATCCTGTACATGGCCGGCGCACCGGAGCGCGAGAAGATCCGCTCGCTGGGCCTGGGGAACATCTTCGACGACCAGTTCATCGTCCAGCCGAAGATGCGGTACCTGAAGTTCCTGCCGCTGGTGGCGCGCGCCGAGTACGTCGTCACCGATTCGGGTGGTCTTTCGGCGGAGTGCTACTACCTCGGCCTGCCGTGCGCGGTGCACCGCGAGCGCACGGAGACGCCGCAGCACCTCGGCGAGACGGTCGTGCTGACCGAAATGCGCGGCGACAAGCTGCAGAACTTCCTCGACACGTACCAGAACCGGCGCGGGGAGTCCTGGATGGACAAGTACCACCCGTCCGAGATCGTCGTCGACACGCTGGCGCAGCTCGGCTACTGCTGAGGTCTCTTTGGGGTGACCCCCGGTTTCTCCGGGGGTGAGCCGGGCAAAGTGTCGCCATGATCCACATCGGACTGGCGGCCGCGCTCGTGGTGGTGCCGCCCATCGACCAGGGTGCCGTTCGCGACGCCGCGCTGTCGGCGGGCTTCCAGGAGGCGTACGTCGGCGTGGCGGGCCCGATCGCCCAGGCGATCCACGCCGCGTACGACATCCCGGCGTCGGTCACGGTGGCGCAGGCGATCCTGGAGTCGAACTGGGGCCGCAGCAAGCTGTCGACGGCCGAGCTCAACCACTTCGGCTTCAAGTGCGTGACGCCGACGAGCCCGGGACCGATCGCGCTGAAGTGCGCGCGCTACCCGTCGACGGAGTGCGTTCCGGCGCCGTGTCACGCGGTGGACGCGTATTTCCGCTCGTACGCCTCGATCGGCGACTCGTTCCGTGACTACGGGCGATTGCTGACGACCTCGTCGAACTACGCGGCCGCGCTGCCGGTGCGGTCGGACCCGGACGCGTTCATCCGGGCGGTGGCGCGGAAGTACGCCACCGACCCGGAGTACGCGAACAAGGTCATCCGGCTGATGGACCTCTACGACCTGCGACGCTTCGACCGGTGAGCTCCTCCAGCTTCGCGAAGAACTCTTCCGCACCCGCCTCGAGCGCGGAAAGCAGCTTTTCCTCCCCGGTGACCGCAGTCTCGCGGTAGGGCCCGGCCAGGACGGTGATGCGGACCAGACCCGGCGGGACCGGCTCGAGCGTGAGGTACGCGGACTGGTCGGGGAACCGCACCTCGGCGCGCCCGTTTTCGCGGTAGCCGGCCACGAGGTCGGCCACGGCACCCCACAGCCCTGGGATGTCCGACTCCCAGTCCGGGCCCAGGAGGGCGACCGGCCCGATCGTCAGCTCGATCACGCCGGTCAGGTCGGCGCCGCGGCGCAGCTTGGGCAGCTCGGTGCAGTCCCGGATGTCGACGAACTCGACTTCCCGCCGCTGTTCGAAGGCGATCAGCGTCCGGACCGGCTCGACCGGCAGCCCGTCAAAGGGCACGGCGGCCCGACAGCGCCCGGCCGAGGGTCAGCTCGTCCGCGAACTCCAGGTCGCCGCCCATCGGCAAGCCCGACGCCAACCGCGTCACGCTCAGGCCCGGGAAGTCCCGGAGCATCCGGACCAGGTAGGTCGCCGTCGCCTCGCCCTCCGTGTTGGGGTCGGTGGCGATGATGATCTCCTTGATGTCCGCCTCGCCGATGCGCTTGAGGAGCTCGCGCATCCGCAGCTGCTCCGGGCCGATGCCCGAAAGCGGGTCGAGCGCGCCGCCCAGGACGTGGTAGCGGCCCTTGAACTCGCGCGTGCGCTCGACCGCCAGGACGTCCTTCGGCTCCTCGACCACGCAGATGACCGTGAGGTCGCGGCGCTCGTCGCGGCAGATGCGGCACTTCGGGTGCTCGGAGACGTTGCCGCAGACCTCGCAGAACTGCACGCCCTCCTTGACCTTGCCGAGGACGTCCTGCAGCCGCGCGATGTCGGCCGGGTCGGTGGCCAGCAGGTGGAACGCGATCCGCTGGGCGCTCTTCGGCCCGACCCCGGGCAAGCGCCCGAGCTCGTCGATCAGGTCCTGGACGACACCTTCGTACAAGTTCGTCAGCCGCCGAAGCCGAGGCTGCCGAGGTCCGGCATGCCGCCACCGCCGCCGAGCCCGCCGGCCAGCGGGCCGAGCTTCTGCTCGGTGAGCTTCTGCGCGCTCGCCGACGCGTCGCGGACCGCCGCGACGATCAGGTCGGACAGCGTCTCGACGTCGTCCGGGTCGACCACCTTCGGGTCGATCTGCAGGCTCTTCAGCTGGCTGTCACCGGACACGGTCGCGGTGACCAGTCCGCCGCCGGCGGTGCCGGTGACCTCGGTGTTGGCCAGCTCTTCCTGGGCTTCGACGAGCTTCTGCTGCATCTGCTGCGCCTGCTGCATCAGCTGGGAAAGGTCGAAGCCGCCGCCGGGTTGGGCCATGATCGCACTCGGTCCTCTCTGCACGCCTGTGTCCCCACCAGGGTAGTCGCGCCACGCGAAGGGCCGGGCTGTGGCACCGTGGTCGCCGTGCGACGCGCGACTGCTCCCCTGCTGCTGGCCGGTGCCCTCCTGCTCACTGGCTGCTCCGACGACGCTCCGGCGGCTCTTTCCACCGCGCCTGCGACGGTGGTCACGACTGCTTCGCCCACGTCTTCCGCTTCGCCGTCTCCGTCTTCGGTCACGCCTTCCTCGGTCACGCCATCTTCGTCGTCGGCACCGGCCGGGAAGGTCGTCGTGCTGGACCCGGGGCACAACGGCGGGAACGGCGCCCACCCGGCGGAGATCAACCGCGCGGTGCCGGCCGGGCGCGGGCAGACCAAGCCGTGCAACACGACGGGCACCTCGACCAACGCGGGTTACCCCGAGCACGCGTTCACCTTCGACGTGGCCCAGCGGGTCGGAAAAGCGTTGGCGGACAAGGGAATCCGTGTTGTTTACACGCGGCAGGACGACACCGGCGTCGGCCCGTGCGTCGACCGCCGCGCGGCGATCGGCAACGAGGCGAACGCCGACGCGGTCGTCTCCATCCACGCCGACGGTTCGGAAGCGGCGGGGGCGAACGGCTTCCACGTCGCGTATTCGTCGCCGCCGCTGAACGCCGCGCAGGGAGCACCGTCGACGAGGCTGGCGCAGACGCTGCGCGACACGATGCGCACGAGCGGCTTCAGCGCGGCGAACTACATCGGCACGAACGGCCTCTCGGCCCGCGCGGACCTGGCCGGCCTCAACCTCTCGACCCGCCCGGCGGCCCTGGTGGAGTGCGGCAACATGCGCAACGCGACGGAGGCGGCCCGGATGACGAGCGCCGACGGCCGTCAGCAGTTCGCGGCGGCCATCGCGGCGGCCATCGAGGCCTACCTGGCCTCCTGACCCCAGCACCCGAAGGCTCGGCCCGCGCACCCGAAGAGTCGGCTTGCGTACCCGGAGAGTCGGCTTGCGTACCTGGAGAGTCGGCCTGCGTACCCCAGCGGTCGGCTTGCGTATCTGGAGGGTCGGCCGTGAGCCGACTGTCCGGGTACGCAGACCGACCGGCTGGGTACGCAAGCCGACTGTCCGGGTACGCAGACCGACCGGCTGGGTACGCAAGCCGACTGTCCGGGTACTCAGGCCCACCGTCCAGGGACGTGGGCCGACCTGCCGGGTACTGCCGGGTCAGTCGAGGGGGCGGGCGCCGAGGTGCTCGGAGAGGAGTTTGCGGGCCAGCTCGTCCGGGTCCTTGTCCGGTGGGGGCGGGGGCGGCGGGGGTGCCGGGCTGGCGTCCTCGTTGTAGAGGTCCTCGTCGTCCTCGTCGGAAGGCTCCGGGGGCAGCGGGATGTCCGGCTCGGTCGTCGTCACCTTCGGGCGCGACGGCGGAGGCGGCGCCGCCGGGCGCGCGGGCTCGGCGGGAGGCGGCGGCGCGGCCGCCGCCGACTGGCGGGTGAAGGACCGCTCCGGCGCCGGGGCCGCCTGCTGCGGACGGGCGGCGGCGGGCGCCGCCGGGGCGTTGCCGTGGACGCAGCGGACCTGCCAGTCGCCGCCGAGGACGTCGGTCAGGGCGCCGGCGATCTTGCGGGCGTTGTCCTGGTCGGAGAGGCGGCGGGCCAGGGGTTCGGACTTGTGGGTCAGCGTCACGGCGTTGCCCTCGACGCTCGCCACGGTGGCCTGCGTCAGCATCGCTTCGAGGCTGCGGCCGCCGGTGAACTTGCGCAGCGCGGTCATCAGCTGCGGCCAGATGCTCCGGATCCCGGCGGCGTCCATGCCGCCCGAGCCGGTCGGCGCGGCTTCTGGCTCCGGGGCGGACACGGACGCGGAAGCAACAGCGGCGGCCGGGGCGGGCGTGCCGCCGCCGGGGGTGCGCACCGCACCCCAGCCGCCGTCGCCGGACTGGGGCTCGGCCGCCGCGACGCCGCCACCGGGAGCTTGGGCCGCCGGGGCAGCAGTACCTGTGGCACCGCCACCATCGCGGGGCTGAGGCGAAGCAGGAGCAGCGCCCGCAGGCGCACCCCCGCCGGGATGGGCCGCGGCCCGAGCAGCAACCCCGCCATCGCCCGGCTGGGTCCGAGCAGCTGCCGCACCGCCACCGGCGGGCGGCTGGGCCGCAGCGGCCGCGCCGCCACTCGGCTGGGTCCGAACAGCTGCTGCACCGCCACCGGCGGCCGACGGGCCCGCAACGGCCGCGCCGCCACCCGGCTGGACCGCGGCGGCCGCGCCGCCACCCGGCTGGGCCGGAGCGGACTCGGCCGGGCGCCCGGGCGGCTTGACCGGCTCCGGCACCGGTGCCGGGCCCGCCGAGGCCGCTCGCTGCGAAGGCCTCGAAAACTCGCGCTCCGGCGCCGCACGCAGTGGCGGCTCCACGCCACCCTCGGCCGGCGCGCCGCCTCCGCCCGCGACGGTCGCGCGGCGCTCCAAACGCTCGATCCGCGCCAGCAGCGCCTTTTCCGCGTCGGTCACCGACGGCAGCAGCATCCGCGCGCACAGCAGCTCGAGCACGAGCCGGGGCGAGGTCGCGCCGCGCATCTCCAGGAGTCCATTGTGGACGATGTCGGCGTAGCGGGAGAGGGTGGCGAGGCCGATCCGCTCGGCCTGCGCGACCATCCGCGACAACTCCTCCTCCGGCGCGGACACCAGCCCGCCCGCGGACTCCGGCACCGCGCGCAGCAGCACCAGGTCGCGCAGCCGGTCGAGCAGGTCGGTGGCGAACCGGCGCGGTTCGTGGCCGGCCTCGGTGAGCTTCTCGACCGTGCCGAACACCGTCGCCGCGTCCTCGGTCGAGAGCGCGTCGACCATGTCGTCGATCAGCGCGACGTCGGTGACGCCCAGCAGCGCGACCGCCCGCGAGTACGAAACGCCTTCCGGTCCGGCACCGGCGAGCAGCTGGTCGAGCACCGATTGCGTGTCGCGCGCCGACCCGCCGCCCGCGCGGATGACCAGCGGGTACACCGCCGGCTCGACCTCGACGCCTTCGGCCGCGATGTTGCGCTCCAGCAGGTTGCGCATCGCGCTCGGCGGGATCAGCCGGAACGGGTAGTGGTGCGTGCGCGAGCGGATGGTGGTGAGCACCTTGTCCGGCTCGGTCGTCGCGAAGATGAAGATGACGTGCTCAGGCGGCTCTTCCACGATCTTCAGCAGGGCGTTGAAGCCCTGCGTGGTGACCATGTGCGCCTCGTCGATGATGAACACCCGGTAGCGCGACTCGGCCGGCGCGTAGAACGCCTTGTCCCGCAGCTCGCGGGCGTCGTCGACACCACCGTGGCTGGCCGCGTCGAGTTCGGTGACGTCGACGCTGCCCGGCCCCTCGGGCGCGAGCGCCTTGCACGAGTTGCACTCGCCGCACGGGTCCGGTGTCGGGCCCTGGGCGCAGTTCAGCGAGCGCGCCATGATGCGCGCGCTCGACGTCTTCCCGCAGCCGCGTGGGCCGGAGAAGAGGTAGGCGTGGTTGATCCGCCCGGCGGACAGCGCCGTGCGGAGGGGTTCGGTCACATGCTCCTGACCGACGACCTCGGCGAAGGTCGCCGGACGGTACTTGCGGTACAGCGCGAGAGCCACCTCGCGAGGGTACCGGGCACCACCGACAACCTTCGCCGTGCGGTCAGGAGACCAGGGCCGCCGCTTCCGCGACCAGACCGTTCACCTTGGTGACGTGCGCCGCCGTGAACGCGTCACGCGCCCGCGCCTTGAGCAGCTCGCCGTCCAGGTAGGCCTGCAGGGCCGAGTCCGGCCCGTCGAGGACGCCCTGCGCGACCGCGACGACCTCGGGGCCCTCGCCCAGGGTCCGGGTGGCGTACACCCGCAGGTCGATCAGGTGCGCGACGTACCGGCCGTGGGCCAGGAACTCGCGGATGTCCGCGACGGTGCCGTCCAGCGCCTTCTGCGCCGCCGGCTTCGTCGACGGGCCGCCGGCCGCCATGATCTGGTTGACCTCGACGCGGTCGTCGGTGTCGCGGCCCGGGTAGTCCCCGGTGCGCAGCAGCGCGACGACCCCGGCGTACGGGCCGGCCAGCGCGTCACGAGCCGCCTGGCGCAGGCCCGGGCGGGCGTTCGGGTCCGCCGCGATCGCCGAGACGGCGGCGCGGTCGTCGGACTCCTGCGCGGCGGCGAGACCGCTGCGCACGAACGTGACGACGTCGTCGTCCGAGCCGCTCAGCGCGGCACGCGCGGCCGTCTTGACCGCGGCACCACCGTTGCGCAGCAGGTAGACCGACGCCTTGCGGCCGTTCGGGACGGTCAGCGCCGGGTCGGCCGCGTCGGCGAGCAGCTTGTCGTTGTCGGTCTTGGCCTTCGCGGCGCGAGCAGCGGCCTCACTGGCCTGCTGCTGCGCGGCCGCTTCGGCGGCCGAGGCGTCCCGGCCGGCCTGCTGGTTCTGGCCCCGCTGGACGACGAGCCGGTCGGCGTTCGCCTTCCGCGCGTCCGCGGCGAGCTGCGCGGCCCGGTCGGCGGCGGCCTTCACGTCCTGGGGACGGTTTCCGGCCGCGGCCGCCTTGGCCGCGTCGACCTGCTCCTGGACCGCGGTGACTTCGGTGTCGTAGTTCGCGGCGACCTGCCGCCACAGCGACAGGAAGTACCGGATGTCCTCCGGTGTGCCGTCGAGCGCCGTCTGCGCGGCGGCCTTGACCTCCGGGCCGCCGGCGGCCATGGCCTGGGTGGCCGTGACGCGGTCGTCGACGTCCTTCGCCCGCTGCAGCCCGGTTTCCAGGAAGGCCCGCACGTCCTCGGGGGTGCCGTTGTCGAGCACCTCCGCGCCGCGTTCGTTGACGGTCGGGCCGCCGACGTCCATGGCCTGGCTGACGGCGATCCGGTCGTCCGCGCTCCTGGCCAGCGGCAGGCCGTTCGCCAGGTACTCGCGGATGTCGTCCGGGGTGCCGTTGAGCGCCCGCTGGGCGGTGCGCTTGGTGATCGGGCCGCCGGTGGTGAGCGCCTGGCTGACGAGGACCCGCTCGTCGTCGCGCTGCGCCTGCTGGCGGCCGGTGGCCAGGAAGGCCGCCAGGTCGGCCGGCGAGCCGAGCAAGGCCGCTTCGGCGGCCCGCGCGACGCCGGGACCGCCGGTCTCCAGCAGCGAAACGGCCTGCGCCCGGTCGGGCAGTTCGGCCGCGGCCGCGGGCGTCGCGAAGACCCCGGCGGCGAGTGCGGCGGCCACGATTACTGCGTTTGCACGCAAGTGAAACCCCCTCGATCGATGATCGTCCGTTCCCTTATCGCCGGAGTGGTCGGAATGTTTCCGATAACCTCGGATTTCGTGAGCCGAACGCGGAAGACCGCTCCGGAGCCCGGGCGCTACCCCGTGCGGTTCGGCACGGCGGAGCTGGTCCGCGACGCCGACCGCGGCAACGCCTGGCTGGTGTCGGTGGACGGCGTCGCGCAGTCGTACGTCGACCTCGACGACCCCGCTCACCTGGAGTTCGACTACGTCCGCCGGTTCGGGGACGTGGTGGACCGGCTGCCGCCCGGCCCGCTGGACGCGCTCCACGTCGGCGGCGCGGCGTGCACGCTGCCCCGGTACGTCGCGGCGTCGCGGCCGGGCTCGCGGCAGCTGGTGTTCGACGCCGACGGCGAGCTGGTGGAGCTGGTCCGCACGCAGCTGGGGCTGCGGGTGCCGGGCTTGCGCGTCCGGGTGACGGACGGCCGCGAAGGCCTCGCGACGCGCCGGGACGATTCGGCGGACCTGGTGGTGGTCGACGCGTTCCGGCGCGCCACGCTGGCCGGCGGCTTGGCGACCCTGGAGGCGACGCGGGCCTGCGCGGGCATCCTGCGCGCCCAGGGCGTCTACCTGGCGAACATCACGGACGGCTCGGGCCTGCCGTTCGCCCGCCGGTTCCTGGCGACGCTGCTGTCGGTGTTCCCGGAGGTGCTGCTGCTGGCGGACCCGGGAGTGCTGCGCGGCCGCCGGTTCGGCAACCTGGTGCTGGCGGCCTCGGCGAGCGAGCTCCCGACGGCGGAGATAGCCCGCCGGACGGCCTCGGCGGCGTTCCCGGCGCGGTGCTTGTACGGCGCGGAGCTGCGAAAACTGGCCGGGAAGGCGGCTCCGATCACCGACGCGGACGCCCCGCCACCGCCAAGCCCTCCTGACGACGTCCTGGGCCTGTTCTAACCCCACCCAAGCGCCCCAATGTGGCCTTCGGTGCGTCAGACGCACCCAAGGCGGCCTTCGGTGCGCTAGACGCAACCAAGGCCACATTGGGGCGCTCGAGCCCACCCGCCCCCCTCAGCCGCGGCAGCGAGAAGCGGCGCGGACTTCCCAGG
This sequence comes from Amycolatopsis plumensis, assembly GCF_042652605.1. NCBI lineage: Bacteria > Bacillati > Actinomycetota > Actinomycetes > Pseudonocardiales > Pseudonocardiaceae > Amycolatopsis > Amycolatopsis plumensis. Next base: position 2,535,793 of record NZ_JBHSJY010000001.1, read on the forward strand.
CCGCGGCAGACCACAGGTTGCGGCAGAGCTCCCAGCCCGAGCCGGAGGCACCGTGGGGGTCCGGGGGCTCGGCCCCCGGGTGAAAGAACGAAGTGAAGGCCCGGCGAAGGGGCGAAGCCCCGAGAGCCGGAGCCGAAAAGAAGGGGACCCCGCGCACCCGCCAGAGCCTGCTTATCCTTGCTGCCTTCCGGCCCTGGGGAGGTTCACAGGGTGGACGCCGCGCGGGGTCCGCCGCCAAGTGTAGCGGGCCCCGATCAAGCCCCTGCACCAGCCTGGGCTCGGGCCCGCTTGAACGTGTTGTGCAGCACCGCCAGCAGCGCGTCCCGCACCGAGAGCTTCTGCCGGGCGTCGAACGTGATCAGCGGGACGTCGTCGCTGACCGCCAAGGCCCACCTCACGTCCTCCAGGTTGTGGCCGAGCGATCCGTCGAACATGTTCACCGCCACCACGAACGGCAGGCCCGCGTTCTCGAAGTAGTCGACCGCCGGGTAGCAGTCGTCCATGCGGCGGGTGTCGACGATGACCAGGGCTCCGAGCGCGCCGTGGACCAGGTCCTGCCACATGAAGCCGAAGCGGTCCTGGCCCGGCGTGCCGAACAGGTACAGCTTGACCTCTTCGTCGATCGTGATGCAGCCGAAGTCCAGTGCCACCGTCGTCGTGGTCTTGGACGGGACGTGGCCGGTGTTGTCGGCGGACATCGAGGTGATCGCTGCCTCGGTCGTGAGGGGCTTGATCTCGGAGATGGACGACACCGCCGTCGTCTTGCCGACGCCGAAGCCGCCCGCGATGACGATCTTGACCGGGGCCGGCGGCCGGGTGCCCGGTTCAGTGAATGGCTTCGAGTCCACGAATGACCCTTTCGATCATGCCGAGGTCGTGCGAGTTGTGGTTGCCCGGCCGCCGGACGACGACGTAGCCCAGCTCGGCGAGGTCGGCCACCAGCACCCTGGCCACGCCGATGTGCAGGCCGAGCATGGCGGCCACCTCGGCGACCGACATCGTGTTCCGGCAGAGGGAAACGATTTCCTGGCGTTCGAACGTGAGCTTCGGGTGCGACGCCGCGCCGAGGCGGGACGTCATGACCTGCGCCTCGATCTCCAGGCTCTGGTCGACCGGCTGGGCCCGGCCCGAGGTCATCAGGTACGGCCGCAGCAGCGAAGGCTCCTCGGTCATCACGACCCCACGGTGTTCTTGAGCTCCTCGATCAGGCCGGGTGTGAGGACCTCGGTGGCGCGGTTGGCGAACATCGCCATCTCGTAGGCGATCGTGCCGAGGCTGGCCTGCTTGTTGGCCAGCACCCCCAGCGAGCAGCCGATGCTGATCGTGCAGACGAGCAGGTACCCGTGCTCGAGCTCGATGATCACCTTGTCCGGCGAGCCGAGCGGGTGGCTTTCGGAGACGCCGTGGGCGAGGCCGAGCATGGCCGAAGAGATCGCGGCGAGGCGGTCGGCGTTGGAGCGCTCGAGCTCCGTCGACATCGCGATCAGCAGGCCGTCGGCCGAGACCGCGATGGCGGCTATCGCGCCCGCGGTGTGCTGCGCGAAGCGGCTCACCAGCCAGTTGAAGTTCTGGGCTTCGACACTGACGCCAGCTGCGGGGATGCTCATTTCCTGCTCTCTTCTCCTCGTTCCATCACACGACCGGCGACCACGCCTTGGGGCGGGCTGTCTGCCGTCACGTCCTCCGCCTTGGCGAGGCCGGCGGCGAACGCGTCGAACGCCGCTCGTTCGGCCGCCGGGTCCCGCTTGGTGCGGTTGACGACGGCGCGGGCGAGCGGCCGCCCGGCGGGCTGCTGACGCAGGCCGGGGGCGAGCTGGGCACCGGGGACGCGGCGGATCAGGCCGTCCCGCGACGGTGGGACGGCCGTGGCGGGCGTGCGGCCGGCGGGCATCGCCGAGTCCCCCGGGATGCGCACCGGCAGCGACGCGCCGTCACCCGGCGACGGTGCCGCGGCCCCGGGAGGGTCGCTTTCACGGGACGCGGCCTTCGCGAAGGCGCTCTCGAACCCGTCCATCGCGGCCTTGGTGGCCTCCGGGTCGTGCCGCGGCTTGCCGTCGGACACCGGTGCGGTCGTGCCGGGAGCCGGCAGCTGCGCCCCGCGGACGCGGCGCCGCAGCCCGCTGCGGGTCTCGGCGTCCGGTGCGGGCGCGGCCGTGTCCGTGTCCATGGCCGGGGGTGGCGGCGGATCGGCGGGTTCGGTGTCCGGCCACACCGGTTCGAGCTGGTTGAACCAGCGGAAGCCGTTGTCGTGCGCGGTGGCCAGCAGGGCCGGGATCGCCGGTGCCGGCAACGGCTCGACCGGCCGCACGTCGTCCGAGGTGGACACCGCGACGGCCTCCGCGGGGCGGGCGTGGACCGGCGCGGGCGCCTGCGCCGGGATCACGGGCGCCTGCTCCGGTTTCGGCCGCGGCCCGGTGCGGTGGGTGAACAGCGACGGCGGGATGGTCAGCCGGGCGGTCACGCCGCCCGTGGTCGGCGTCGCGAGCAGCTCGACCCCCAGCTCGTGGCGCCGGGCCAGGCGGCCGACCACGAACAGGCCGAGCACACTGGTCGGCGCGAGCTCCAGGCGTTCGCGCTCGACGAGCCGCCGGTTCTCCTCGCCCATCTTCTCCGCGGTCATGCCGATGCCGTGGTCGACGATGCTCACCAGGCAGGCGCCGTCGGCCAGCAGCATGGTGTCCACCTCGACCATCGAACCCGGCGGCGAGAACGACGTCGCGTTCTCCAGCAGCTCGGCGAAGACGAGCACCAGGTCGGCGCCGAGGGCCGACGACAGCAGGATTTCGGCGACGACCCCGAGCTTGACGCGCTGGTAGTCCTCGATCTCCGCGAGCGCCGAGCGCAGGGCCGTGGACAGCTCGATCGGGCCGGCGATCCGGGTTTCGTCGCGGGTGCCGGACACCACGAGCAGGTTGTCGGCGTTCCGGCGCAGGCGGGTGGAGAGGTGGTCGAGCCGGTAGAGGCTGGCCAGCAGCCGGGTGTCCTGCTCGTTGCGCTCGACCTCGTCGATCAGGGCGAGCTGGCGGCCGACGAGGTTCTGCGTGCGCTTCGCGACGTTCGCGAACATCAGGCTCGTGTTGCGCCGCGTGAGCGCCTGGCGTTCGACCAGCTCGGCCGCGGTGGTCTGGACCCGGTTGAACGCGGCGGCCAGCTTCCCGAGCTCGTCGGAGGAGACGACGTCGATGGTGGCCAGGCGCGGGATCTGCTCCTCGGCCTCTTCGGTGTCGGTCACGCGGACGAGTTCGGTGCCGGCGAGGTCGGCGACCGAAGTCGCCGCGGTGGTCAGCTGGCGCAGCGGGCCGGCGATCGAGCGGGACACCGCGACCGCGAGGAAGGCGACCAGCAGGAACAGCCCGCCGGCGCCGAGGCCGACCGTCCAGGCCAGGTTCGTCGCGCTGTCGGCGCGCTCGGTCGCGGAGTCGGCGATCTCGCTGATCGCCCTCTCCTGGACGAGCTTCCGCTGTCCCGCGTGGGTGTCCGCCGCGGAGAGCACGTCGGCGACGTACTTCGTGGTGGCGGCCGCGTCACGGGGCTTCTCGACCTGGGCGGCGAGCTCGTCGACGCGGCGCCCGGCGTCACTCTGCTCGACCCGGACGACGAGCGCGGACCGCTCGCTGTCGTCGCCGTCGTCGCCCTGCTTGACGAACCGGTCGACGAAGATCGGCGCCTGCTGGGTCGCGTTGTCGAGGATCGGACGGCCGGCCGCCGGCGAGATCGCGGTCACGATGAGCGCCATCGCGCGCAGCGAGTTCTCCTCGTTCGCGCGCAGCAGCGCGTCCAGCGCGGTCAGCTCGCGCGCGCCCTCGGCGTCACTGGTGAGCTGCGGGACCAGGCGCAGGGCGTCGATCACCGCGTCGACCACGGCGTTGTAGGTCCGGGCGACGCTGTCGAGCGCGACACCGCGGCGGGCGGCGTTCTGCCGCAGCTCGGCGAGCGAGCCGATCCGGGTCAGCGCCGCGGAAAGCTCGTCGGGGGCGTCCTCGCCGAGGGCACCGCGGACGTCGGCGACCGTCTGGTCGACCACCCTCTGCTGCTGGACCATCTGCTCGGGACTCGCCGACGGCGTCGCCACGAACGCGGCCGTCAGCAGCCGTTCGCGCTGCAGCTGCCACATCAGCCCGCCGAGCTGCTGGGCGTGCCGCGCGACGGCGGCCGACTGCGCCGCCGCACCAGCGCTGTTCGCCTGGGTCAGCACGAACGGCACCGACACCAGCACCACCGCGACCAGCGGGGGCAGGAGCAGCAGGTTCAGCTTGCCGCGAATCCCGAGCCGGGCGAGAAAACCGCCGCCGGCCCGTTCCGCGGTCGGCCTGCCGTGTCTCATCCCGCGACCTTCCCGTCTTCCGTTCTCACTCGACCGCGGCCACCCGGCTCACGTGGCCCCGGTGCTGCTCCCGGACCAGGTCCTCGATCCGGGCGCGCAGCGCGAGGAACCCCGGCTCGCGCTTCACCGCCAGGTCGCGCTCGGCGGGCAGCGCCACCTCGACGTCGGCGGCGATCCGGCCCGGGTCGGAGGCGAGCACCACCACCCGGCCGCCGAGGAAGACCGCTTCCTCGACGTCGTGGGTGACCATCAGCACCGTGGTGCCGGTGTCGGCCCACACCTGGCGGATCAGCACCTGCATGTCCTCTTTGGTCTGGACGTCCAGGGCGCCGAAGGGTTCGTCCAGCAGCAGAACTTCCGGTTCGCACGCCAGGGCCCGCGCGATCGCGACGCGTTGCTTCTGGCCGCCGGAGAGCTGTTTCGGCAGCGACTTGCGCACGCCGTCGAGGCCGGTTTCGGCGAGGTACCAGTTCACCCGCTCCGCGCGCTCGACCGGATCGACCGAAAGCAGCTCGAGTCCGAACGCGACGTTCTTCTCGACGCTGCGCCACGGGTAGAGCGCCCCGGCCTGGAAGACGAGCCCGCGGTCGGGCCCCGGCCCGGTCACCGGCACGCCGTCGAGCACGATCTCGCCCTCGGTCGGCCGGCTGAGCCCGGCCACCACCGACAGCAGCGTCGACTTGCCCGAGCCGCTCGCGCCGACGACGCAGACGAACTCGCCGCGCAGCACTTCGAGGTCGACGCCGACGAGGGCGCGGGTGACCTTGCCGCGGACGGTGTAGTCCTTGGCGACGTTCCGCAGTTCCAGCGTCATGCCGCCCACTTCCCGACCCGCGTGCGCAGCAGGCGCAGCAGGACGTCGATGGCGAGCCCGGCGATCCCGATGACCACGAGCACCGCGAAGATCTTGTCGGTCTGCAGGAACCGCTGCGCGCGGACGATCCGGTAGCCCAGGCCCGCCGAGGAGTTGATCAGTTCGGCGACGACCACGAAGTTCCACGCCGCCGCGGCGTTGACGCGGATCGCGTCGATCATGCCCGGCAGCGAGTGCGGCACGACGATCTTGCGCAGCACCTCGCCGCGGCGCGCGCCGAGGGTGTAGGAGACGTCGATGAGCGCGTCCGGCACGCCGCGGACCACGTCGGCGGTCATCAGCGTGTTGAAGAAGACCGTGCCGATGAAGAGGATGGCGATCTTCGACGGCTCGCCGAGGCCGAGCCAGATGATCAGCAGCGGGATGAACGCGCTCGCCGGCAGGTAGCGCAGCAGCCCGATCAGCGGCTCGAAGAACGCCTGCCCGGCGGTGAAGCTGCCCATCAGGATGCCGAGCGGCACCGAGACGAGCACGGCGAGGCCGAAGCCTTCGAGCACCCGCTGGGTGGTCGTCCAGAGGTCGTCGAAGAGCTCGCCGGTGCTCGCCATGTCCACCCCGGCTTCGAGCACCGCGGCCGGCGACGGCAGGAACGTCGAATCGACGGCCCCGCTGATGCTCAGCACGACCCACGCGAGGAACGGGATGGCGAAGGACAGCGCCGCGAGCGTCCAGCGGGACGCCGCGGAAATGGGCGTGCGCAAGGAGAACAGCGGCGAAGCGGACGGTTTCAGCCCGGCCCGGCGGGGCAGCGGCGACCAGGCAGGCCGTCCGCCACCCACCCGGCCGGCCTCCTGCTGCTCGGCGAGCCGCTGCTCCGCTTCCTGCGCCTCGGCGGCCCGCGCCTCGGCCGTGCTCGCCGGCGTGGTGCGCTGGGTCGGACCGGTCACTGGGGCGCGGCCTTCACGAACTGGTCGTCGAAGAGGCCGTCGAGCGAGGGCCGCTGCTGGGCGAGCCCGGTACCGACGATGAAGTCGATGATCTTGTTCGCCTGGAAGTCGAGGTGCTGGGCGGTGACGCCCGGGGTGAACGCGTCGATGTTCTGCTGCCGCGTGAAGATCGTGGTGCCGGCGTCGTAGGACTTGTAGTCCGCTTCGGACACGCCACCGCGCTTGGCCATGATCTTGACGGCCGCGTCCTTGTTGTTCTTGATCCAGGTCAGCGTCTCGAACCAGGTGTTGACCAGCGCCTGTACATCCTTCGGGTGGTCCTTGACCAGCTTCTGCGAGGTGACCAGGTGGTCCGGGATGGCGCCGGGGAACTCGGCCGACGTCGAGATCGCGCGGCTGCCCGCGCGCTCCAGCGCCGTCGAGGTGAACGGCGCGAACGCGGCGACCGCGTCGACCTGGCCACTCTTGAACGCGGCGGCCGCGGCGTCGGTCGGGAGGTTGACGAGCTGGATGTCCTTTTCGGTCAGGTTCGCCGACTGCAGCGCGAGCAGCAGCAGGTAGTGGTCGACGGCGCCCTGCTCGACGGCGACCTTCTTGCCCTTGAGGTCGGCGATGCTGGTGATCCCGTCCCGCGCGATCACCTTGTCGTTGCCGGTGGAGTTGTCGTTCACCAGCACGATCGACAGCTTGGCGCCGCCGGAGACCGACGACAGCGTGTCGTTGAGGGTCTGGCTGTTGGCGTCGATGGCGCCGCTGGAAAGGGCGTTGATGCTGTCGGTGTAGTTGTCGAAGTACTTGAGGTCGACGTTGACGCCGTTCTTCGCGAACAGGCCCTGTTCCTGCGCCACCTGCCACGGGAACCAGCCCGGCCAGGCGCTGAACCCGATGGTGATCTTGGTGCCGCCGCCGGAGGCGGAGCTGTCACTGCACCCCGAGAGCGCGGTGACCCCGGCGAGGGTCAGCAAAGTCAGGAGCACCGTCAGCAGACGGGGGCGGGAACGGGAAATCACAACGAACTCCAGGTTGCGGGGGAAGTGGAGTGGTGCGTACCGAAAGGGAGAATTGCGGCGCTCGGGGCTACGGGTGGGGACGGTCATCGCGAGAGAACGCGGACAGGAGGCGCTCACCACCAGTGAAATCCCAGCACTCAGCGCACCGGATCAGCCACCCCTGTCCTTCTCCCGGCGGAGAGCCTAGCGACTAGCACAAGATCCCCACAACGTCCGCTCTTTGCATCCAAACGAGTGACCGTCGCCCGGGTCAGCCTGCGGGATCGACGCGTTCGAGATCGTCGGGGAGATCGTTTCTGTCGGCCGACCGGCCAATATTCCGGCAGGCGTGTGCGCGGAGCGCGTGCAAGGGCACGGCCCGAAGTCCCTCGTCGTTACGACGACAGCGTGGGGTGCCGGCTTCCTCACTCAGAGCGAAGCGACGGCTCCGAACGGTCGTTCGGAATGACCCGGGCACGCGCCGGGAATTCGAACACCTGTCCGCATTCGCCGATACCGCACGGGTCTGGAATACGCCGAATGATTCCTCGACTGTTAACACGCTTGAAACAATTCAAGCGGGCCGTCTAATTTCTATCAAACGATAGATTTGGTGAGGTCGTAAACGGTCGTGCCGCCGATGGTGACCGGCGCGAAGTTCTGCTCCACCCAGGTCTGGATCTCGCCGGCGGTCCCGCGGCCGCCGCCGAAGCCGCCGCGGCCACCGGCGACGTAGTAGTGGATGTCGCCGTCGGCGACGTACGCCTGGAACTGCTGCAGCGTCGGCGCCGGGTCGCTGCCGCTGAAGCCGCCGATCGCGAGCACCGGCCGCCCGCTCGCCAGCGCCAGGCCCGCCGGCTGCATCGCGCCGCTCTGCGCCGCGGCCCACTTCGTCGTCGTGCTCTTCAGCAGGTCGATCACCGCGGAGTCGGTCTCGCCCGCGCCGAAGCCGCGCTGCCCGCCGAAGCCGCGTCCACTCGCGACGGCCGGGCCGGAGGACGGCGTCCCGCCGGAGTGCGCGTTCGCCGCCGTGGCCAGCGTGTAGGACGTCGTCCCGAGCAGTGCGCCGCACAGGCCGAGCACGGCCACCACCGGGCCGGCCCGCCGGACGCGGTCGGCGCCGAAGAGCAGACCCGCGACCGCGGCGGCGCCGGACACCAGGAGCGCGTACCGCACCCACGGCTGCCAGTCCGGCGTCCGCGCGAGGAGGACGAAGGCCCAGACCGCCGTCACCGCGACCATGACGGCGAGCACCGCCCGCGCCGTGAAGTTCGCCCGGCCACGCCAGAGCTCGCGGGCGGAGATCGCCAGCGTCGCGGCGACCCCGGGGGCCAGCGCGACCGTGTAATACGGGTGGATGATGCCGCTCATGTAGCTGAACACCAGCGCGGTGACGACCAGCCAGCCACCCCACAGCAGCAGCGCCGCCCGCGTGCGGTCGGTGCGCGGTGCCCGGCGGGTGAACCACAGGCCGGCGACCAGCCCGATGACCGCGGCGGGCAGCAGCCACGACGCCTCACCGCCGAACTCGCCGGAGAACAACCGCGTCAGGCCGGTCTGGCCCCCGAAGCCGCCGAAGCCGCCCCGTCCGCCGGCGGGCAGTTCCACCCCCGCGGGCGGGGTGAACGCCCGGCCACCGCCCCCGCCACCGCGTCCTTCGCCGAAGATCCGGCCGAGGCCGTTGTAGCCGAAGGCCAGTTCCAGCACGGTGTTGTCGGTCGAACCGCTGATGTAGGGCCGGTCCGCGACCGGCCACAACGCGACGGCGGCGATCCACCACCCCGCGGAGACGAGCACCGCACCCGCCGCGGCGAGCAGCTGGCCGATTCGGCGGCCGAGGGACGTCGGCGCCGCGACGGCGTAGACGAGCACGAACGCGGGCAGCACGAGAAAGGCCTGCAGCATCTTGTCGAGGAAGCCGAGGCCGATCGCGACGCCGGCGAGCACCAGCCACTTCGTGCTCGCGTGGTCCAGCGCCCGCACCACGCAGTAGGCACCGGCGACGAGGAGCAGAACGAGGAAGGCGTCGGGGTTGTCGTAGCGGAACATCAGCGCGGCGACCGGCGTCAGCGCGAGCCCGGCCCCGGCCAGCAACCCGGCAGCGGGTCCGGACAGCCGCCGCACGGCCAGGTAGAGCAGGCCGACGGACGCGACGCCGGCGAGCGCGTCCGGCACGAGCAGGCTCCAGCTGGAGAAGCCGAAGAGCCGTCCGGACAGCCCCATGACCCACAGCGAAAACGGCGGTTTGTCGACGGTGACGACGTTGCCCGGATCGAGCGAACCGAAGAACAGCGCCTTCCAGCTCCACGTCCCGGCCTGCACGGCCATCGCGTAGAAGTCGTTGGCCCAGCCGGTCTTCGCCAGGTCCCACAGGTAGAGCAGGCCGGTGCCGAGCAGCAGCGCGGCCACGGAAGGCTGGACCCACCGGGGTTTCCGGACCGGGGCGGGCGGCTGGGGCTGGGCGTGTCCGGGCGCCGACAGCGTGGTCGTCATGGCGTTCACCGTGTCGGCGGTGGATGTGGTGAACTTGTGGCCAAGCTGTGCGCCAGCTGTGCATCAACCCCGGACGGGTGAGCATGTCGGAGAACGGAACGGCGGAGTACGCGGGCGAACCCGGCTTGCCCGAGCTCGTCCGGCGGGCCGTGGACGCGGCCGCGCGGGCGGGGTTCGGCTGCTCCTGCCACCCCGCCCAGGGCCGGTTGCTGCAGCTGCTCGCCGGCGGGGTCACGGGTGGCACGATCGGCGAGACCGGGACCGGCTTCGGCGTGGGACTGGCCTGGCTCGCCGCCGGCGCGGGCCCGGGTACCGCACTGGTCAGCGTCGAACGGGACGCGGGGCGCCACGCGGCCGCGGCCGAGCTGTTCGACGGCACGCCGTCCGTCACGCTCCTGCGCGGAGACTGGACCGAGCTGGCCGCGGCCGGGCCGTTCGACCTGCTGGTGGTCGACGGCGGCGGCCAGGGCAAGGGCGCCGAACCGCCGCTGGAGCCGCGCGCGTGGCTGCGCCCGGGCGGCTGTCTCGTCGTCGACGACTTCACGCCGATGACGTCCTGGCCACCGACGTTCCGCGGCAAGCCCGACGAAGCACGGCTGCACTGGCTGCGGCACCCGGACCTGCTGGCGACCGAGCTGCGGCTGACACCGGACCTCGCGACCGTCGTCGCCCGCTACCGCGGCTAGGCAGGCGGGGGTGCCTCCGGGAAGGTGATCTCGAACTCCGTGCGCCCCGGCCGGCTCTGCACCCCGACGCGGCCGCCGTGCGCGCCCACCACCGCCGCCACGATCGCCAGCCCCAGCCCCGTGCTCCCGGCCGCACGCGACCGGGAATTGTCGCCGCGGGCGAAGCGCTCGAAGATGTCCGGCAGGATCTCCGGTGGGATGCCCGGGCCGTCGTCGGCCACCCGGAGCCGGACGATTCCGTCCGATGTGGACAGCGTGGTCGTCACCGTGGTCCCCGGCGGGGTGTGCGTACGCGCGTTGGCCAGGACGTTGATCACCACCTGGTGCAGCTGGCCCGCGTCGCCGAGGACGCCGATCGGCTCGCCGGGCACGTCCATCAGCCACTTGTGGTCCGGGCCCGCGACGTGCGCGTCCGCGACCGCGTCGGCCACCAGGCGGCACAGGTCTGCCCACTCCCGCACCACCGGGCGGCCGGAATCGAGCCGGGCGAGCAGCAGCAGGTCCTCCACCAGCGTCGTCATCCGGCGGGACTCCGACTCGACGCGGCTCATCGCGAACGCGACGTCCGGCGGCACCTGCTCGCCGCCGCGCCGGGTCAGCTCGGCGTACCCGCGGATCGCCGCCAGCGGGGTGCGCAGTTCGTGGCTGGCGTCCGCGACGAACTGGCGGACGCGGTTCTCGCTCGCGTGCCGCGCGCTCAGCGCGTTCGCGATGTGCTGCAGCATCCGGTTCAGCGCCGAGCCGACCTTGCCGACCTCGGTGTTCGGGTCGGTGTCGGCCTCCGGGACGCGTTCGGACAGCGCGACTTCGCCGCGGTCCAGCGGCAGTTCCGAGACGCGCGTCGCGGTCGCCGCCAGCCGGTCGAGCGGCTGCATCGTGCGCCGGATCGTCGCCGCGCCGACCGCGCCCGCCACCAGGATCCCGGCCAGTGCGACGCCGCCGAGGATGAACCCGAGCTGCCAGAGCGTCTCGTTGACGTCCTTCAGCGGCAGGCCGATGACCGTCTTCTCCCCGCGCGCCGACGTCGTCGAGACGACGCGGTATTCGCCGAGGCTGCCACCGAGGTCGATGCTGCGCTGCTTCCCGTCGGACGGCAACGCCAGCAGGCGCAGCGCCTGGTCCGCGGGAACGGGCTTGAACGGCGCCTTGCGCTTCGACACCCCGGCCACGCTGGAGTCGATCACCGCGGCCGAGGCCTTCGAGCCGGTCTGGACGACGGCGAGCGTGCCGTCACCCTGGCCGAGCACGCGCAGCGCGTCCGGCGGTGGCGGCGTCTCGCCGTACTGCCACGGCGGCGGCCGCTCCCCGCTGTGGCGGGCGCGGTCGCTCGCCGCCGCCAGCCGCTGGTCCTGCTGGCCGATGAGGAACTCGCTCAGCGCGAACTCCGTGACGACGCCGACGACCAGGCACACCAGGGCGAGCAGCGCGGCGAGCTGGACGATCAGCCGCCGCCGCAGCGACCACGGCCGTCGGGCGCGCTTCGGTTCAGCCGGCGGGCTTGAGGACATACCCGGCGCCCCGCATGGTGTGGATCATCGGCTCGCGGTCGGCGTCGATCTTCTTCCGCAGGTAGGAGATGTAGAGCTCGACGATGTTGGCCTGGCCGCCGAAGTCGTAGCTCCACACGCGGTCCAGAATCTGGGCCTTGGACAGCACCCGCTTGGGGTTGCGCATGAGGTAGCGCAGCAGCTCGAACTCGGTCGCCGTGAGCGGCACCAGGTCCCCGCCGCGGTGCACCTCGCGGCTGTCCTCGTCCAGGGTGAGGTCGCCGACGACCAGCGTCGACCCGCTCGCGCCGGTCACCCCGCCCGCCCGGCGCAGCAGCGCGCGCAGCCGCAGCGCGACCTCTTCGAGGCTGAACGGCTTGGTGACGTAGTCGTCGCCGCCCGCGGTGAGGCCGGCGATGCGGTCCTCGACCGCGTCCTTCGCCGTGAGGAACAGGACGGGCAGGTTCGGCGCCTCGGACCGCATCCGGCGCAGGACTTCGAGACCGCTGAAGTCGGGGAGCATGACGTCGAGGACGACGGCGTCGGGGCGGAAGTCGCGCGCGATCCGGACGGCCTCGGTGCCGTCGCCCGCGCTGCGCACCTCCCAGCCCTCCATCCGCAGGGCCATCGACACGAGCTCGGCCAGCGTCGCCTCGTCGTCGACGACGAGGACCCGGACCGGGCTCCCGTCGGCGCGGCGGAGGTCGGCCTTGCCGGGGCCGGACGACGTGGCGTTCATAGCGGTCATGGTGCCACCTTCCCGGCCCGGCGTCGGTGTTCGCTGTGCGCTCGCTGTGCATTTGCTGTGAAGGTTCGCGCGTTCGAGGCACAGCGAGTGCTGACGCTCCCCACAGCTCAAACACAGCCGCGGCGGCGAACCTGAGCGGGACCAGTGTGGGCACCACCGGAGGACACGATGACGACCGAGCCGATGCCGAACACCCAGCCCGAGGGCGCCAACTGGGGCGACCCGGCCCCGGCCGCGCCGAAGAAGGGCTGGTCCGGCAAGAAGACGGCGATCGCGGCCGGCATCGCCGTGGTGATCGCGGCGGGCGGCGGCGCGGCGATCTGGGCGGGCACCAGCAGCGCCGACAACAACACGGCCCAGGGCCCCGGCGGCTTCGGCGGCCCGGGCGGACCCGGCGGCGGCCAGTTCCGCGGCCAGGGCCCGGGCGGCGGCTTCGGCGGCGGGATGGCGGCCCTGCGGGACGCGCTGCACGGCGACTTCGTGGTGTCGAACGGCAACGGCGGCTACACGACCGAGCGCCTGCAGACCGGCGACGTCACCGAGCTGAGCGCCACTTCGGTGACGCTGACCAGCAAGGACGGCTACAAGCAGACGTACGCGCTCGATTCGTCGACCGAGAAGACGGGCGACGTGAAGACGGGCGACACGAACGTGACGGTGGTGGCGAAGGTCGAGGGCCAGACGACCACGGCAACGTCGCTGGGCAAGGGCTTCGAGCCGGGCCAGCGCCAGCCGGGCCAGCGCCGAGGCGGCTACTCGGCCCGCCCGACCAACTGACCCCAGCGCCCTCGAGCCGGGAACGCTCCGGTGCCGCGCACCCCCCTCACGCCGCATCGGGGCGTTCCCACCTCCTTCGCACCGCGGTTAGGGCACAGTTGCGGGTGTGCAGGACATCCGGGGGTCGCTGAGACGGCAGTCGCTGCTGGTCGCGCTCGTCTGCGTGGTCTGCGACGCCGCTCTCTTCGTCCTCCGCGGTCCGCTCGGCGAGGCCGGCTGGCGGGCCTGGGCCGTGCTGCTCGCCGGCGTCGCCGCCAACGCCGCGCTCGCCGGGGCCGCCCGGTACTCCGGGTGGGTCGCGCTCGCCCACGCCGTCCTCTACGCCAGCGCGCCCGTCCTCCTCTGCACCTGCCAGGGGTACGTCACCGGGAACAACGCCGGGATCCTCATCGCCGGCTACCGGGCCGGCGCCTGGCTGCGGACCCGGCCGGCCGTGCTCGCGCTCGGGGCGCTGCTCGCCGGGGTCACCGCCGGCTGCATCGAGGGCGGCGGGCGGACGGCCGCCGACTGGCGGCTCATCGTCATCAACGTCAGCGTCTCCGCGCTGCTGCCGTGGCTGGTCGGCCGGTACACGACCGCCCGGCGCGCCTACATCGCCGATCTCGAGCGCGAAGCCGACGAACGCCGCCAGCAGCAGGAAGAGGCCGTCAAACGGGCCGTTCTCGAGGAACGCACCACCATCGCGCGCGACCTGCACGACGTGATCTCCCACCACGTCAGCGCCATCGGCGTGCACGCCGGCGCCGCCCGGCTCGGCCTGCCCGATGGCGCCGAACCGGCCCGGAAGTCGCTCGGCGCCGTCGAATCGGCGAGCCGCTCGGCGATGGCCGACCTGCGGCGGCTGCTCGACCTGCTGCACGCCGAAACCAACGTCGAACAGCCCGGCCTGGACAACCTCGGCGAGCTGGTCGAGACGGTCCGCGCGGCCGGCCTGCCGACCCGGCTGACGTTGCGCGGAGAGCCCCGCGAGCTGCCGGGCTCGCTCGACATCGCGCTCTACCGGATCGCCCAGGAGGCCCTGACCAACGCCCTGCGCCACGGCGAGGGCCCGGTCGAGGTCGAGCTGAACCTCGGCCGCACCGAGGTCGTGCTCGTGGTGACCAACGGTCTCCGCGAAAACCGGACGGCCGAGACCGAGCACGCGCACCGCGGCCTGGCGGGGATCCGCCGTCGCGTCACCCTGTTCGGCGGCCAGGTCTCCTACGGCGAGACCGGCGGGCTCTGGCAGCTGCGCACGACCTTCCCGGTGGAGAGCACATGATCCGCGTCCTGCTGGCCGACGACCACGCGATGTTCCGGTCCGGGATGCGCGCGCTGCTCGACACCCAGCCCGACTTCACCTGCGTCGGCGAGGCGTCCGACGGTCGCGAAGCCGTCGCCGAGACCGCCCGCCTGCGCCCGGACGTCGCGGTCCTCGACGTCCGGATGCCCCGCCTCGACGGCCTCGCCGCGACCGAGGCGATCCTTTCCGCGCCGGGCAACGACACCCGCGTTCTCGTGCTCACGACCTACGACGCCGACGAGTACGTCTACCGCGCGCTGCGGGCCGGGGCGAGCGGGTTCCTGCTGAAGAGCCTGGCGCCGGAGGAGCTGGTCGCGGCGATGCGGGTGGCGGCGCGCGGGGACGCCCTGATCGACCCCTCGGTGACGCGGCGGCTGGTGGCGAAGTTCGCGTCGGTCCTCGAACCGGCGGCGGCCGAACCCCCGGAGCTGGCCCGGCTGACCTCCCGCGAACGCGAGGTGCTGCTGCTGCTCGCCGGCGCCTGCAGCAACGCCGAGATCGCGCGGAAGCTGCACGTCGGCGAGGAGACGGTGAAGACGCACGTGTCGCGCGTGCTGAGCAAGCTCGGGCTGCCCGACCGGGTGCACGCCGTCGTCTACGCCTACCGCCACAAACTGGTGCCGCCCGCTTAAGCTGGACGCATGAGGCGGTGGATCACCCTCGCGGCCGGGGTCGTGCTCGTGCTCGTCGGCGCCGTCTGGGTGCTGCAGGGCATCGGCGTCATCACCGGCAGCTTCATGACCGGCCAGAAGCTGTGGTTCCTCATCGGGCTCGTCGCGTTCCTGGTCGGCGTGGTCTTGGTCGCGGCCAACTTGACGCGGCGGAAACCTACCTCGTGAAGATCTCGAAGATCGGGTAGCCCGGCGCGATCTCGCGCAGCTTCTCGTCCGAGGCCTTGGCGTCGACGCCGTCGAAGAACACGCCGACCTCGAACTTCCAGCGCTTGAGGTAGGCGCGCAGGATGCCCGGCTTGTCGTCGTCGGCCAGCTCGCGGAAGGTGAACGCCTCGACGCGGCGGCCGACGCGGAGCGTGCCCTGGCCTGCCGCACGCAGGTTCCGCACCCACTGCGTCTCGCCGCGCGGGGCGACGAGGTAGCGGACGCCGTCGACGGTCAGGAGGTTGACCGGCACCGAGCGCGGCTCGCCGCTCTTCCGGCCGACGACGGTCAGCACCCGGCTGCCCCAGACGCTCAGGCCCAGGTTGGTCAGCTTCGCGACGGCCTGGTTGAAGACGTTGGTGGACTTCTTCGGCTTGATGTAGCGGGTGGCGGTCACGGTGTCCTCCAAAGTTTGGGAGAGCAGTGCTCTCGGTTAAGAGCAGTGAACACTAGAGCGCCGCACGCTGTCAAGAGCACTGCTCTCTGTTTTGTGCAGCGCTCTCGTCATGGCACACTGATCACATGACCGCCACCCGCACCGCGCGTGAACGCGCCCGCGCCGAACTGACCCAGGAGATCAAGGACGAAGCCCGCCGCCAGCTCGCCGAGGTCGGCGCGCACGGGCTCTCGCTGCGCTCGGTGGCCCGGGAACTGGGCATGGTGTCGTCCGCGATCTACCGGTACTTCCCGAGCCGCGACCGGCTGCTGACCGACCTGATCGTCGACGCCTACAACGCCATCGGCGAGGCGGCCGAGAAGGCGGACCCCGGCACTGGCGACCTGCGCGAACGCTGGCTGGCGATCTGGCAGGGCACCCGCGACTGGGCCCGCGCGCACCCCCACGAGTACGCGCTGATCTACGGCTCGCCGATCCCCGGGTACGCCGCACCGCAGGACACGGTCGTGCCGGCCTCCCGGGTCGCGCTCGCCCTGGTCAAGGTCCTCACGCACACCGAGCTGCGGGACGTCGACGGCGAAGTCCCGCCCGAGCTGCGTGCCCAGGCCGAGACGCTGACGAAAGCCCTCGGGATCATCGCCGGTCCCGAAACCGTGGCCCGGCTGCTCATGGCCTGGACCCAGCTGTTCGGCGCGATCAGCTTCGACCTGTTCGGCCAGTACGTCGGCAGCGTCGATCCGGCCGACGCGTTCTTCGCCCACTCGGCGAGGCGGATGGCGGAGTTCGTGGGGCTCTAGGCTGAGGCGGGAGTCCAACGGCGGAAGGCGGCACGACGTGACGGGGTGGGCCGGGCAGGTCGGCAGGATCCGGGTGATCGGGACCGGGGTGATGGGCCGCGGGATCGTCCAGCTGGCCGCGACGGCGGGGGTGACCGTCGAGCTGGCCGATGTCCGGCGCGAGGCCGTCGCCGACGCGATCGAGTACGTCGGCGGGATGGTGGACAAGCTCGCCGCCAAGGGCAAGCTCGCCGGCGACCCGCAGGCGGTGAAGGACCGGCTGATCGCCGTGGACGCACCCGACGCGCCCGCGGACGGCGTCGACCTCGTGGTCGAAGCCGTCCGGGAGGACCTCGCGACGAAACGCGCCCTGTTCGCGAGCCTCGAACGCGTCTGTCCACAGGAGACGATTTTCGCGACCAACACGAGTTCGCTGTCGGTCACCGAGATCGCCGCCGAGCTGGCCGACCCGGGGCGCCTGCTCGGCCTGCACTTCTTCAACCCCGTTCCGCTGATGCGGCTGGTCGAAGTGGTGCCGGGCGCGCGCACGCACGCCTGGCTGCCGGGCGAAGCGCTCGAGCTGGTCAAGAGCTGGGGCCACGAGCCGGTGCTCGCGAAGGACGCCCCGGGCTTCCTGGTCAACCACACCGGCCGCGGCCTGAACACCGAGGCGCTGCAGATCCTCGCCGAGGCGCTGGCCGAGCCCGCCGACGTCGACCGCATCGCCCGGGACGTCCTCGGCCTGAAGCTCGGCCCGTTCGAACTGCTCGACCTCACCGGCCTCGACGTCTCGCACGCCGTCCTGGAAAGCATCTGGAGCGGCTTCCACGGCGATCCGCGGCTGCGGCCGTCGTGGCTGACCCGCCCGCGCGTCGCGGCCGGCCTGTTCGGGCGCAAGAACGGCGAAGGCTTCTACTCCTACCCCGACGGCAAGCAGCAGGTCGCCGACGAGCCCGCCGCCCCGCCGAAGCCGGCGAGCCCGGTGTTCACCGCGGACGAGCACCTCGCCCGCGCGCTGTCGTCCGCGGGCGTCCAGGTGGTGTCCGACGCCTACCCGGACGCCATCCTGCTCGTGCCGCTCTACGGGGAATCCACAGTGGACGCCGCGACCCGCGCCGGGCTGCCGTTGGACCGCGTGGCCGGCGTCGATCCGCTGGGCGGTTACGAACGCCGCCTGACGATGTCCGTCCACCCGGGACTCGACCCGGCGGCGGGCCGCGCCGCGTGGGGTGCGCTGGCCGCCACCGGCCACCCCGTGACCGTGGTCCGCGACGGGCCCGCGCCGATCGCGCAGCGCCTGCTGGCGTCGATCGTCAACACGGCTTGCTTCATCGCGGGCCAGCACCTGGCCACCCCGGCGGACATCGACACGGCGGTCCGCCTCGGCCTCGGCTACCCCCGCGGCCCGCTGGCCTGGGGCGACCTCGTCGGCGGCGACGTGGTGCTGCGCATCCTGCGCGGCCTCGGCGCGACCACCGGCGATCCCCGCTACCGGCCGAGCCCGTGGCTCACCGAGCGCGTCGCCCTCGGCCTGCCGCTGACGACGGCCGGGACCACCCCGTCCGACCTGCTTGAGTCCTAAGAGGACTTACCGGACGACCTGGACTTCGTCGCCCGTCTCGAGGGTGTTGAAGAACTTCAGCGACGCCGCACTCGAAAGGTGCACGCAACCGGCCGAGTACCTGCTGAGGCTGCCCTCGTGGAACGCGATGCCGCCGGGGGCGAAGAAGACCGAGTTCGGCATCGGGGCACCGTCGAACTCGGTGCTGTGGTGCAGCTTTTCCTTGTACTGCACCTTCCACTTGCCCACCGGGGTCGGGTCGTCCTTCTTGCCGGGCAGCATCTTCACCGGGCCGTACACGATCTTGCCTTCGTCGAGCAGCCAAGCCTGCTTGCCGGAAAGGGACACGCACGCCTTCGCCGTGATCGTGCACGGGACCCCGGCCGCCATCACCGGTTTCGCCTTGGCCGGGGCCGACGTCGGAGTCGGCTGCGGAGCCGAGCTCGGAGCCGGGGCGGAGGTTTCCGGGGTGGACGAGGGCGTGTTCGCCGCCAGCCGGACGTCCGCGGACCCGCCGGCCGAACAGGCGGTCAGCACGGCCGCCGGCGGCCAAAGTGGACAGAGCAGCCAGAACGCGCCGCACGCGCATGTGGTCCCCCAGAAGTTCGTGTTTCCTGCTTTCTGCCACCCAAGACGTGCGGTGGTGGCCCGAGGTTGAGCGGGCGGGAGAAATCTTCGTGGCGGGTCACCAGCGACGATCTCGGGGCCCGGCGTAGGTGTAGGTGATGTAGCCGCCCTCGAAGTCGCTGCGCCACCCGCCGCTCGTCGCGTACTCGTCCGACTTCGGGTAGTGCAGGTAGGAATACTCCCAGCCGAGGGCCGCCCAGCGCTTGCGGATCTCGCCCTTCACCACGTGGGCGCCCGTGGACCACGTGTAGTAGATCGAGCCGCCGGCGGTGAAGTGGTTGTACCGGCCGCGGCCGTCCGGCGTGCCGAGCTCGTCGGTCGCCGGGTAGCCGAGACCGCGCTCGTAGTCGAGCGCCGCCCACTTCTTCCGGATCTCCCCGTAGATGGCGTGCGCACCCGTCCACGGCGTGTAGTAGATCGATCCGACGTTGCCGTTCTTGACGAAGTGGTTGTAGCGAGCCACCCCGTCCGGCGTCCCCAGCTCGTCAGTTGTCGGATATCCGAGACCACGCTCGTAATCCAGCTCCGCCCACTTCTTCCGGATCTCCCCGAAAATCGCGTGCGCACCCGTCCACGGCGTGTAGTAGATCGACCCAATCGTGCCGTCCTTGACGAAGTGGTTGTAGCGAGCCACCCCGTCCGGCGTCCCCAGCTCGTCGGTCGTCGGATACCCGAGACCACGCTCGTAATCCAGCTCCGCCCACTTCTTCCGGATCTCCCCGAAGATCAGGTGCGCGCCCGTCGCCGGCGTGGAGTAGATCGAACCCACCGTGCCGTTGATGAGCGTGTGGTTGTACTGGGCCACTCCGTCCGGGGTCGTCAGCGTGTCGGACAACGGCGGGCCGAGCACGCTGTGCCCGCCGTAGGAGAGGTACTTCTCCAGCACCGGGCCGGTGAGGTACCGCGTGCCGGTTTCGGCGCTCCAGTACATCCGGCCGTTCGCGTACACCCGGTAGTGCACCGGACCGTCGGTGATCTCGGCCGCCGCCGGCGCGCCGAGGGTCGCCCGCACCGCCGCGTCGGCGTCGTAGCGCTGGTCGATCGGGGTCGTGTAGTTCGCCGTCAGCGTCAGGTCGGTCGCGCCGACCGTGATGACCCAGGTCGGGTCCGCGGGGCCGTCCTGCCAGCCGGAGAACTTCGACGCGCCGTCGGTGGCCAGCGGCGCGGCCTCGACGTCGAAGGAAGCGCCTTCGGTGACCATGGCCGAGCTGGCCCCGCCCGCCACCGGGATGCTCAGCGCGGCGGGTTGCGTGCCGCGCAGCGTGATCCGGTGCTGCCGCGGCATCGCTGTGTACGTCTTGGCCGTGGATACACCCGCGCTGTCGGTCACCGTCGCGGTGAATTCCATCCGCGAGTCCGGGTGCCCGGTGAACGCCTGCGAGAAGCTCGCGCCGGTTCCGCCGACGCCCGGGTGCGAGTGGCACGTCGCTTCGCTCGGGCAGTGCCGCACCGCCGTGGTCCAGGTGATCGGCAGGGTTCCGTCCTCGGCGTCGGTCGCGGTGGCGCGCACGGAGACCGTCTGGTTCACGGCGAACGTCGTGGCCGCGGGCGGGGTCAGCGTGAGCACCGGGGTGCGGTTGCCGGGCGCCACCGCGATGGTGGCTTCGCCGGTGAGCCCCAGCGGGTCCCGGACCCGCAGCTTCGCGGTGACCGACGCGGTGACCGCCGCGTAGGTGTGCGACACCTTCGGACCGGCGTCGGCCGCGGTGGCGCCATCGCCGAAGTCCCAGTCGTACCTGAGCACGTCGTTGTCGTAGTCGACCGAAGCCGAGCCGTCGAACGACACCGTGCGGGTGTCCGGGTCCGTCGACGTCGTGGCGTTCGCCACCGGCGCGGTGTTGCCCGCGGTGTAGGCCAGCCGGCGCAGGTTGCCGGACACGATGTCGGCGTAGACGATGTCGCCGTTCGGCGCGGCCGCGAACTTCACCGGACCGCCGACGCCGTCGAAGACCGGCGGGTTTTCCGGGGCCTGCACGAGCTTTCCCTGGTCGTCGTACCGCAGCGTCCAGATCCGGTTCGACACGTAGTCGCCGAAGAAGTACGCGCCGCGGTAGGCCGCCGGATAACTGGATCCACTGTAGACAATGCCGCCGGTGATGCTGTTGCCCGTCATCACCCCGTCGCCGTGCGGGAGCTCGAACAGCGGCGGCTGGTTCGGCACGCCGGCGCACCCCGGGAGGGAGCTGTAGCCCGGCGTCTGGTGGTTGCCCTCCCAGCACGGCCAGCCCTGGTTGGCCCCGCGCTGGACGACGTCGAGCTCTTCCCAGCTGCCCCAGCCGACGTCGCCGCCGACCGGCAGGCCGAGACTCGGGTCGAGGCTGAAGCGGAACGGGTTCCGGAACCCGCGCGCGAACACCTTGCTCGCGGTCGCGTCCGGGGCGGCCGCGTCGTAGTACGGGTTTCCCGGCACACCCTGGCCGTCGGCGGTCAGGTGGAGGAGCTTGCCGTACGGCTGGCCGACGTCCTGGGCGCGCAGCGCGCCCGGGTCGACCTGCCGGTAGTCGCTGTCGTCGCCGACGGACAGCCACAGCGTCCCGTCCGCGGCGGCGAGGACGGTGTCGATGCCGTGGACGTCGAAGGTGCCCGGCGCCTCGAACACCGGCCGCTCACCGGTCAGGCCGGCCGGCGCGCCCGCCGCGTCCACGGTCACGGTGAACCGCGACAGCCGCATGACGAAGCCGCCGGCGGTGTTGATCGACCGCGTGAGGTAGACGGTCCGCGAGGTCGCGTAGTCCGGCGCCACGGCCAGGCCGACGAGCCCGAGGTCCCCGTCGGCGCGGACCGGCAGCGTGGCGATGGTCCGGCCGGCGCCGGTGGCCGGCAGCCAGCGGACACGGCCGTCCTTGCCGGTGGCGAGGACGGAGGTGTCGGGCAGGTACGCGAAGTCCGTGAGCTGGTACGGCCCCAGCCCGGAGTCGGTGTCCCGGAGCACGAACCCGGGCGGGAGCGTCGCCGCGGCCGCCACTGCGGGGGCGATCACGGGCAGCAACGTCCCGGTCAGGACGGTCGTCAGCAGCAGGCGAAGCTTCCGAAAGGCCATCTGGCCCCCCTTCCCATGCGACTGTTGTCGCAAGAGCAGGGGGGCCGGTTGCAGCAATCGGGAAAAGTTGATCTTAATGTGACCTACCCCACGTGACCGTGGGTAGCGTCCTTACGGGACGACCTGCACGACGTCGCCGACGTGCAGCGTGTTGAAGAACTTCAGGGACGCGCCCGCCGACAGGTGGATGCAACCGTGCGAGTACACCGAGAGGCTGCCCGTGTGGAAGGCGTCGCCCGGGTAGAAGAAGACCGAGTTCGGCATCTCCGCGTTGTCGAACTCCTTCGACAGGTGCATCTTCTCCTTGGAGAGGACGTGGAACGCGCCGGTCGGGGTCTCGTAGCCCTTGCGGCCCGGCAGCATCGGCACCGGACCGTAGACGACCTTGCCGCCCTCCAGCAGCCACGCCTTGTGCGCGGAGATGTCGACGCAGGCGGCCGTGCCAGCCGACGCGGCCGCCGCGGCGCACGGGACGCCCGGGTCCGGCGCGGGCTTCGGGGTCGGCTTCGGCGTCGGCTTGGGCTTCGGCTTGGCCGAGGTGCTGGTCGGCGTCGGTTTCGTGGACGACGGGGTCGGCGTGGCCGACGGCGTCGGCACGGTCACGGTGCTGGTCGGCGCCGGGGTGGTGCTGGAGGTCGTCGGCGTCCCGCCGCCGGTCCCCGCCGCGGCGACGGCCCCGCCGCCCGCGTTCGCACCACCGGCCGAGCCCCCGCCGGAGCACGCGGCCAGCACGAACGCGGTGGCCAGCGCGGCCGCTCCCGCCAGAAGCCTCTTCACGATCCGTTACCCCCAGCTGTTTCGATCATCGCGTTTGGACACCGGTAAAGACGGCGTTCACCCGGTCGAGGTTCGTCGGCGAAGGTCACGATTTGGGCAGGCGCCGCTCAACCCGGGGGTGGAGGCCGGAATCCACCCGGATCCGGCCCGCAGACCGACGAATCCGCGCCGCCGGCCGCCGAAGCTGAGGAGACCTTCGAAAACCCAGGGGAGCTCCGAAATGCCCGAAGTCCTGCTCTACGCCGCCATCGCCGGTCTCGTCCTCTACCGGGTCGTCTACCAGCAGGTCCGCGGCACGCTGCTGAGCCTCCGGACGCTGGTCGTCATGCCGCTGCTGCTCACGGTGCTGGGCGGGTACCTGGCGCTGAAAGCGCTGCCCGGCGCGTCCGCGGCGGAACTGGGCGTGCTCGCCGCCGACCTGCTGGTGCTCGCCGGGCTCGGTGTGCTGCGCAGCACCACGACCACGCTCACCGAGCGCGACGGGACGACGTTCCAGAAGGGTTCGGCGATCACGATCGGGTTGTGGGTGCTGACGGTCGCGGTGCGGATCGGGGTGGCCGCGCTGGGTACCGCCCTCGGCGTCGACGGTTCGCTGACCTCGGCGTCGATCGCGCTGACCCTCGGCGTGAGCATCGCGGTGCAGAACGCGACGACCTACCGGCGCATCCGGCGCCGCGGCCTGCCGCTCGCCGACCGGCGCCCGGCGGTCAGCCGCTGACCCGGCCCAGCATCCGCGCGTACATCCGGCCCGGGCTGGGCACCGACGGCGGCACCAGGAACCCCGGCAGCGGCGGCAGCCCGCCGACGAACGCGCCCAGCCGCTCGTACAGCGCGGCGGCGCCCGCCGGGCGGGCCTCCGGGTCCTTGGCCAGCACCTCGGCGAGCAGGCGGTTCAGCGGTTTCGGCAGGCCCGGGACCGGCGGCGGCAGCTCCTTGACCTGCCGCTCGAACACCGCGTACGCGGTCGGCCCGTCGAAGAGCCGCCGCCCGGTGAGCATCTCGTGCAGCACGCAGCCCAGCGCGTAGAGGTCACTGCGCGGTTCGGCGCCGCCCCGCTGGATCTGCTCCGGCGCCATGTACGACGGCGTCCCGAGCAGCTGCCCGGCCCGGGTGAACTGCGCCGCGTCGGCTTCGCGGAGCACGGCCAGCCCGAAGTCCATCACCTTCACGCCGCCGTCGGGCCCGAGCATCAGGTTGGACGGCTTGAGGTCGCGGTGGCAGACGGCGAGCGCGTGAGCGGCGGTCAGGACCGCGCACGCCTGCGCCGCGATCGCCGCGGCCCACGACACCGGCAGCGGCCCGTGCTCGGCGAGCAGGTCGGCCACCGTCACGCCCTCGACGAACTGCATGACCTGGAACAACCGGTCGTCGTGGGTGCCGTAGTCGTACAGCGTCGGGACGCCGGGGTGGTCGAGCGTCGCCAGGATGCGGGCCTCGCGGGCGAAGCGGGCTTCGAGTTCTTCGTCGCGGCCCGGCAGCCTGAGCAGCTTGATCGCGACGCGGCGGCCCAGCCTGCGGTCGTACCCGCCGTGCACCGCGCCCATCCCGCCGCGGCCGAGCGGCAGCTCGTCGAGCTCGTAGCGGTCGGCGATCAGCATCCGTTCCCCTATTGGCCCGGCTTGAGCCGTCCTTCGACAAGTCCCGCGAAGCCTAGCCGGACCAGGTCGCGGCCCGTTTCGGCCGCCTGGCGCAGCGCGGTGTCGAACTCGGCGAGCTCCCTGAAGATCCCGCCGTACTCCCGCTGAACGGCGATCGGCAGCCGCGGGATCCGCACGCGCCTGCCGTCGATCCGGGTGGACGCCGACGCCGTCGGCAGGTCGGCCGCGCGCAGGCAGCCGGCGAGGAAGTCCGCGTCCAGCCGCTCCGCGTCGACGCGGTACACGGTGAGCCCGGCCCCCACCGGCCGCGGTGGTCCACTGTGGACGTACGCGATCCCGGTCACCGACGCGACGACGTCACCCGCCTCGGCCGGCGGGTGCTCGGCGTCCGCGCGCACCGGCGCGTACCTGACCTCGACGACCCCGGCCTTGACCAGCTCGCCGATCGTCGTGAACACCGGTTCGGCGGCCGCCGGTTCGAGCGGCGGCAGCCGCGGGGCCAGCTCGGCGAACCGGGCGCGCACGGCCTGGAAGGCCTGCCCCGGATCCTCGTCCCGAGTGCGGCGGCGGGCCGGCGTCAGGTCGACGTCGTCGTCGAGCAGATCGATGATCCGGACGCCGGATTCCGGGTGGGCGTGGAACTCCCGCCACATTTCTTCCACTGTGGACAGTTCGTCGCCCGCTTCGGCGAGCAGCACGGTGGACGGCGCGCGCTCGCCGGGAGCCGGCCGCCGCAGCAGCCACAGGTCGGGCCCGGCCGGCGTCAGCGTGACGACCGCGCGGACCGCGCCCGCGCGCAGCAGGTTGCCGCGGATGCGCTTGCCGCTGCGCCGCCCGGCCGCCGCGCCCGGCATCAGGATCGCCACCGTGCCACCGGGTTCGACGTGCGCGAGGCAGTGCTGCACCCAGGCCAGCTCGGGTTCGCCGCGCGGGGGCAGGCCGTACTCCCAGCGTTCGTCGCCGACCAGTTCGTCGTGGCCCCACGCGCGTTCGTTGAACGGCGGGTCGCACAACACCGCTTCGGCGGTGCGGCCCGTGAAGGCGTCTTCACGCAGCGCGTCAACCGCGTGGACCTCGGCCTCGATGCCACGCAGTTTCAGGCGCAGGGCCGCGATCGACGCCGTCATCGGGTCACTGTCCTGCGCCAGCACGGTTTTCGCGCCGCTCGCCAGCGCGAGCGCGCCGAACCCGCACGCGGGGTCGAGGATCGTCGACACCGGACCGGCGAGCCGGGCCATCAGCTCGGCGACCGGCTCCGGCGTGGCCGACAACCGACGTGAATGCGCCTCGAAGTACCGGCGGCACAACAGCTCGAACGCCTCGACCGGCCCCGACCGGTGCGTCATTTCGCTGAGCAGGGTCAGCAGCTCCGGGTCGTCGAGTTCGCTGTCGAAGGTGTCGAAGACGCCCGCCTGGAAGGCGAAGAAGCCGCCCGCGCGGCTGACGCGCTCGGCGAGGTCGAGGTCGTCACCGAGGGCGCGCAGGCGCTGCCACGCGCGTTCGCCGGCGCTCAGCTCGAACTTCTTGCCGCGGGCGCGGAACCAGCCGGCGACGGCGGAGAGGCCGAACAGCGGGCTCGACGCCGTGCCGCCGATCGGCTGCGGGAAGTCCGGGTAGCGGCGGCGCCAGTTGCTGACCGCGGCCCGGCCGACCCCGGCGAGCCGCGCGATGTCGGCCGCGCTGACCGTGGCGTCGTCGTCCATGGCGAGGACTCTATCGGAGGATGCTCCATTCAGCCGCCATGCTTGTGAACTCAGTCAACCAATGCTTTCATGGGAGGCATGACACACGATCGGTACGTCCTGCGGTACGCCGCCGGCTCGGACGTCGGACGGCGACGCCGGGTCAACGAGGACGCGGTCTACGCGAGTTCCCGCCTGCTCGCCGTCGCCGACGGCATCGGCGGCCAGCCGCACGGAGAGGTCGCCAGCGCAACGGCGGTCGACGTGCTGCGCGAGCTCGAAGTCGACCTCCGACGGCTCGACCTGACGAACGTGGACCTGGTCGCGACCCTGGCCGGCGTGGTCAAGTCGATCGACCAGCGGCTGCACGAAGTGGCGTCGCAGGAGCCGACGACCGAAGGCATGGGCACCACGCTGACGGCCCTGCTGTTCGACGGTGCCGAGTTCGCGGCCGCCCACATCGGCGACAGCCGCGGCTACCTCCTGCGCGATGGCGGCCTGCGCCGGCTGACCCGCGACCACACGCTCGTGCAGGCGCTGGTCGAGGACGGCCGCGTCGCCGCCGAGGACGCCGAGTCCCACCCGCGCCGATCGCTGCTGATGAAGGCGTTGCAGACGGCGGGTTCCGGCGACCCGGACATCTGGACGTTCAAGGCCGAGCCCGGCGACCGCTACCTGCTCTGTTCGGACGGCTTGAGCGGCCCGGTCCCCGAACCCACCCTGCGCGACGTCCTGGCGGCGGGCGCGGAGCCGGCCGAGGTCATCCCGGAGCTGATCCGCCTGGCCAACGAAGGCGGCGGCCCGGACAACATCACGTGCGTGGTCGCCGACGTAACCCACCTTCACGAGTGACGGAGGCCATCCGGTATCGTCTCCTGCGGAGGATTGGCCGAGCGGCCTAAGGCGCACGCTTGGAAAGCGTGTTGGGTTCACGCCCTCGCAGGTTCGAATCCTGTATCCTCCGCCGGTTGATCAGACGAACGCCGGGCCGTCCTCACGGGCGCCCGGCGTTTCGTCTTTCTCGCCCCTGTCACTCGAGTCCCGGCCGCACCGTGCGCCACCCACCGTCGGTATGTCCCGGACACAGTTGTGCGGCACTTTCAGCCCAGCCGAACGTGAAATGCCTTCGGTGCTGCGGAATTCTCTGCCTGTACGAGGAGTTACGAACAGGGCTGACCGAAGGCGCTTACTCCGGTCGCGCTAGTCTCACCAGCACCTCGCCCGCCCCTGTCGAGAAAGGCCAGCAGTGGCACGAAAACCGCTCTGACCTGGGGTAGCGCTGGCCGGCGACTTCAGTGTGCGGTACTGGCGCCGGGACAATCCCCGCACAGACCGTGATCGGCCCGGCCCCGGACGTGACACGTCCGGGGCCTTGCTGATTCCGGGCCCGCGATCACTCGGCAAAGTCTGATGATCACGCTGAGTCGCTGGATCTGTTTCAATGGAATCCGTCCCCGTACGACACCACAGATTCGAGGAGTAGAGGCCCGATGGCCGGAGTCGAAGAGATCCGCGCTGGCATCGCGCTCGCCAACGAGAAGGCGTCCGCGAGCATCGCCGCCCTGCAACAGGCAGCGCAGTCTCTCGAAGAAGCCCAGCAGTCGCTCGCACAGGCGACCCAAGGGAGCAGCCAGCACGAAGTGAGCCAGGCGCACGGACTCCTGGCGGAGGCCCTGCAAGGCATCAACGGCTTGCAGAGCACCGTCCAAGCAAGCATTTCCTCCGCCGACTCCTACTCGGCGCGTCTGTAAGCCGGATGACGCTCGCCGAACTCCACCAGCTGCTCACCGCTGCCGTGACCGGGCTCGCCGACGCGCGCGCCCACTCCGAACGGGCCACAAGCCTGCTCGGGGAAGCCCGGCAAGCTCTCGTGGACGCCCAGGCCAAGGCCGATCCTTGGCTTCCTTCCCAGTACGCACAGGCCGGCGAGGGGCTGGACCAGCTCCTCGTCCGCCTGCACGCCGCCGAGGATCTGGTGAGCGGATACCGGTCGCGCCTGTAATCCTTTTCAGGGGACACCATTTTCTTGGGGACGCCGATGGCCAACAAGTCAGCCGAGCAACGCAACCGCGTCGAGACCGCGCTCGACCGGGTCCGCCACCAGATCGGGCTGGTGCTGGGCGCGGCGGCCGGGGCGCGCCAAGCCGCGGAAGCCGACCTCGCCAAGCTCCGGCTGGAGCAGGACATCGTCAAGGTCGGCATGAACCACGCCACGGCCGAGCAGCAGAACGAGTGGTCCCGCCACCCCGCCGCGCACGAAGTGTTCGGCGCGCTCGGCAGCGTGCGAAGCGCTTTCTACACCGATTGGAGTCAAGGTCCCGCGACCCTGCGGGAACTGGTCGCCCAGAACGCACCCGGCGCGGCCGGGCTGCCGCCGGGCGACTGGCTCGGCACGGTCGGCCACAACCCCGGCCTGACCTCGCCCGGGCTGTGGCGCGTCGGCTCGGCCACCGCCGCCGGTGGCGACGCGACCCGCACGTTCGACGTCGCCGTCCCATTGCTCGACGAGTCGCACCTGGCGATCACCTCGGCGCCGAAAACGCGGCCCGCGATCGACGGCATCGTGCAGAACCTGCTGGTCCGCGTGCTCTCGACGTTCGAGCCCGGCGCGGTGCGCGTCCACCTGTGGGACATCGGGCAGCTGACCGCGATCCTGCCCGACCTCTACCCGCTCAGCCAGACCAGCGCGCTTTCGCTCTACGACCCGGGACGGCTCGAGGACCTCCTCGACGAGCTGGCCGGGCACATCCGCCGCATCCACGCCAGCTGCATGTCCGCCGGGTACACGTCGCTGCGGGAGATGCGGGCCAAGACCGGTCAACGCGGCGAGCCGTACCGCATCGTCGTGCTCTACGGCAACGGCGAGACCCTCGAGCCCGAACGCGCCCGCGACCTCAAGCGCGTCGCGAGCGGCGCCCTGGCCGCCGGCATCTGCCTGATCATGGTCGACGTGCCGACCGCGGTGAGCGCGCCCGTCGAGACGCTGAGCCTGCTCGACGACCGGCACGCGATCAGCAGCATGACCGGCACCGACCTGGTCGTCGACCTCGACGCCGCGATGCCGTCCGCGCAGGTGATCCGGGCCGTCGACACGATCTCCAAGGCGCTGATCGCCAAGCAGGGCGGCCCGCGCTCGTTCGACGACCTGCTGCCCGCCGAGCTGGGCCAGGAGAGCTCGGCGCGCGAACTGCGGGCCCCCGTCGGGTTCTTCGAGGGCGAACCGGTCGAGGTCGTGATCGGCGACGCGAGCCCGCACGCCCTGATCGGCGGTCCGTCCGGCTCGGGCAAGACGAACTTCCTGTACGCGCTGCTGGGCAGCCTCGCGGCCCGGTACACCCCGGAAGAGCTGGCGCTGTACCTGCTGGACTTCAAGGAAGGCGTCTCGTTCGCCGGCCTGGCGCCGGGCCGGAAGGACGCCAGCTGGCTGCCGCACGCGCGGCTGGTCGGCGTCAACGTCAACACCGACCGCGAGTTCGGCCTGGCGCTGCTGCGGTTCCTGGCCGACGAGCTGCGCCGCCGGTCCGCGGCCGCGAAGGAGCACGAGGTCACCAACCTCGCCGACCTGCGCGAAGCCGACCCGGGCGGGCACTGGCCGCGGATCGTCGCGGTGATCGACGAGTTCCAGTACCTGTTCGCGGGTCGCGACCAGGTGACGGCGACGGCGACGCAGCTGCTGGAGGACATCGCGCGGCGCGGTCGTTCGCAGGGCATCCACCTGGTGCTGGCCAGCCAGGACGTCGCCGGCATCGAGGCGTTCTGGGGTAAGCCGGCCGTGTTCGAGCAGTGCACGCTGCGGATCGCGATGCCGAAGGCGCGGCGCGTGCTGGCCGAGACGAACAACGCGGCGGTGTCGGCGCCGAAGTGGCACGCGGTGATCAACCACGACTCCGGTGTCGCGCACGGCAACCAGCTGGCCCACATCCCGGACGCGAGCAGCAAGAACGTGTTCGTGCGGCTGCAGCACCGGCTGTGGGAGGAGTACGCGGGCCGCTTCCCGCGGCCGCGCCTGTTCGACGGCGCGCACCAGCCGGTCCTGGAGCAGTTCCCGGCCTACCTGGACCTCAAGCCGAACTCGAAGCCGCGCGCCCTCCTCGGCCAGTCGATCGACGTCACCGAGACGGCGTGCGGCGTCGACCTGCCACGCGCGCCCGGCCGCAACGTCGCGGTGCTCGGCTCGGCGACCGCCGAGGCACTGTCCATCATGGACTCGTCGGCGCGGTCGCTGTCCCGGCAGTACGAACCGGGCGAAGTCGAGTTCGTGCTGAGCTGCCCGATCGACGCGTGCGCCCCGGCCGCGCTGGAGCTGACCGAACGGCTGCGCCAGGACAACCACGCGGCGTCGCTGGTGGACGACCTGACCGGCGTCCTGGAGTCGATGACCGGTTCGCTGTCGGGCGGCGCCAAGGTGCTGCTGCTCTACGGCGTCGACGCGGCTTTGCCCGCGCTGGAGGCCAAAGCGGTCGGCCAGCTGAAGAGCGGGCTCGACCACCTGCGGGTGCTCCTGAAGCAAGGACCGGGGCACGGCATCCACACGATCGGCTGGTGGCGCAGCATCGCCCGGCTCAAGGACACGCTGGGCTTCGGCGGCACCGACGACATCGGCACGTGGGCGGCGCTCGACGTCCAGGGCAACGAGCTGTCGCCGTTCGCGGCGGGCCAGGTCGTGCACTGGTCGCCGCGGCCGGGCCGCGCGTTGTTCTTCGACCGCACCACCCACGGCGCACCCGAAGTGATCATCCCGTTCCAGCGTCCGGAGAACGACCGATGACCGACGACGCCACCGCCGCCATGCGGTACAAGGAAATCATCGCCCTCTCCCGCGGCTCGGCGGAGAACCTGCGCGAGTGGGAACTGGCGCGAGCCGAGGCGCTGGAGGCCGAGATCGAGGCGGCGACGTCGGCGATCGAGGTGGCCACCGAGCGCGAAGCGAGGGCGGCCGAGCGGGCCACGCGCTGGTGGAAAATGGCGCTGCACAACATCCAGGGCCTGCCGTGGCTCACCCCGGGCGACGATCCGCGCCCGGTGCCCACCGCCCGCGCGGCCTACCTGGAGCGGTACCTCGAGGAGGTCAAGCCGAGTTACCAGGAGCTGGTCCAGGCGGTGCTGGCGCTGGGGTGGCGAGCCAAGCGCGCGGCCGCGAAGCGAGGCGAGCAGCCCCCGCCGGCTTAGATGTCGAACACGGTGTCGTAGGGGTCATCGTCCTCCGCCGGGGTCGGTCGGCGCTGCGGGGTTGCTTGGCGCGGTGGGGTTGCCTGGTGCGGTGGGGTTGCCTGGTGCGGTGGGGTTGCCTGGTGCGGTGGGGTTGCCGTCCCGTTGCCGGCGGCGACGGCTTCGCGGATGGCCGCGGTGATGGTCCGGCTCAACGTGACGGCGTCGAACCGCATGGCTTCGGGCGCAAGCCGGACCTCGCTGACGACCCCACCGGGCCCGGCCAGCACGGTGACGGACCGATCCGGCGAGACGACGGTCGTGTGGTCGCTACCGGCGATATTGGCCAGGAGGCGCTGGTTCTCGGCCTTGCGGTCTTCGATCTGCCGGAGCTGCCAGCGCATTTCCTCGATGAGCTGTGCGTTGTCGGTCATGCGCTCCTCCCGGTTCGAGTGGCGTGCAGACGAACCGTCGGACCAGCGATGACCACGACCGCCATCGTGCTGATCACGACGTTTCTCCGCTCCGGAGGCTCCAGGCCACCTTCGCCGTCGCCTCGGCCACGGCGGGCCAGGCGTCCTCGGACTCCGCGATGACCGAGAGGATCACCACGGACCGGCCGTCCGGCAGGGGGATCTGGTACTCCGCCTTGATCTGGGTGCGGACGTCCCGCTCGGGCAGGTGGAATTCGCCACCGCTGATCGCCACGATCGCCGGGCCGATGGGGAGCCGGACCGGCTGTACCACCGCGCGCTTGTGCCGGCCGCGGTAGTCCTCGGCCATCGCCGCCACCACGGCGTCGCGGTTGCCGGGTGCCTCCGCGGGCCAGTGGGCCACGCCGAGGGTCAGGGTGGCGACATCACCCTTTCGAGGTCCGACCGCGAACTTGCCGAACACCCGGATGCCATTGGCCTGCATGGTCGGGACCAGCGCCATCAGATAGCTGCCGAACTGCTCGGGACTCGCCCCGGACGCGACGTTTTCGGCGACCATCCAGGCGTGCCCGCGGTTGAGCCTGTCGTCGTTGCCCACCGGCATGCCCGCGAACCCGGGCGGCAGGTCGATTTCCAGAGGCATCAGTTCCACACCTCGTCTTCCGCCCGGCGGCGCCGGCGGTCCGGCGCGTTGTCGGCCTGCATCCCGGCGTCGGCCGCATTGCCCACTGCGACCGCGGCCCACGGACCAGGACCCGCGACGAGCGTCCCGGCGACGGCCGCCACCTGGCCCATGTCCTTCGGCACCCAGTAGGTCTTGAAGTCGTCCAACGGGCTTTCGAAGTTCTTCCCGGCGACGGCCTCGGCACCCAGTTGGGTGGCCAGCGCACCGTAGGTCGCGACCTTGATCACGGTGTCGGGCATCATCGGGTTGATCCCGGCGAGCGAAGTCGCCGCACCCGCCGCGTCGAAGATCAAGGTCTCGGGCGCCACATCCGCGCCGGCCGCCTTGGCCACCGTGTGACCGCCGAGTGCGGCCAAGCCGAACGTGGTCGCGACGAGGCTCGTGACCTCTCCGGCCGGGGAGGGGAGCACGTCACTCAGGACACCGAGGCCGTTGCCGATGTCGCCGATCACGTCCGAAAGCTTCGAGATCAGCTCCGCGTGGTCCTGGACGAAGTTCCACGCCTCGTCGACACCGTCGGCGAGGGTGTTCGACAAGTCGACAAGTGCCCCGCCGACCGCGTCGCTCAGCTTGTCGAGGAGGTCCGGCTCGTCCGGGGCCAGCTCCTTCGCCTTCTGCAGCTGTTCGGCGACCCTGGCCGCGGCCTCCGTGTGCTCCTGCTGGAGCTGCTTCGCCGCGTCTTGGACGTTCTGGCAGCCGTCGATGGCCGCCTGGAGCTGCTGACCCGCGTTGTCCAGGAGACGCTGGGCGAGCTGCAGGGACTGCTGGTCCGGGAACGTCCGGTTGGCCAGCGCCAGATCCGGGTTCGCGCGCGCCTGCTCGGCCGCTCGGGCCGCCG
Source organism: Amycolatopsis plumensis (assembly GCF_042652605.1). NCBI lineage: Bacteria > Bacillati > Actinomycetota > Actinomycetes > Pseudonocardiales > Pseudonocardiaceae > Amycolatopsis > Amycolatopsis plumensis. Next base: position 2,568,781 of record NZ_JBHSJY010000001.1, read on the forward strand.
CTTCCGCTCGGGCCTCGAGGTCGGCCGCGCGTTTCTGCAGGTCACCGAGGTTCTGGGCCCAGCCTTCGAGCGCGTCGGCGGCTCGGGTCATCGATTTGGCCGCGTCGTCGAGGTACTCCGGTAGCGGGCCGACGCGCCGGGCGAAGGCTTCGCTCGCCTCGCCCTGCCAGATGCCCTGCTTGCGGACGATCCGGCGGAGCGCATCGTCGGCTTCGGTCAGGTTGCCGCCCACCGCGCGGTACTTGCCGGCCAGGTCGGTGATGCCGTCGAGGTCGCCGGGCGCCGGGTCGAAACCCAGGGCCGGGAAGTCGCGGGCGCTCACCGGTCGAGGCCGTTCAAGAGGTCGGTGATGCCGCCGGTCGCGCCGCCGCCCACCGGACCTTCGCCCGGATCAGGCTTCGAAGCGAGCTTGCCGATACCCGGCGCCCCACTGGTATAACCACCGCCCACCGGTCCCTCGCCCAGGTCAGAGCCAGGGTCGGTCTTCGCAGCGAGGCCGCCGATCCCGGGCACCCCTCCGGTGTATCCACCGCCCACCGGGCCGCCGTCCGGCTGCCCGATCCGCGGGTGGCTTCCCTTCACCCCACCCGTGGACTCCCCACTAGCGGGCCCCACCTTCCCCAGCTCCCCGCCGAACTCGGCCTCGATCTGCTCGTACTTCTGCTTCGCCACCTTCAGCCGCTCCGTCACCTCCGAAGCCGCTTCGCCCAGCTGGCCGATTCCGAACCGCCAGGCCTCCTCGAACTCGACCCCGGCCCGGCCCAGCTCCGGCGCGCCCAGCGAGCCGAACGCCCCACCGCCGCCGAGCTTCTTGTTGGCCTCGGTCATCCGGTCCGCCGCCGTGCCGAGGTCGTCGATGAGCTTGCCCAGCTCGTCGACCTTCACCGCGTAGCCGTCCACGCCACCCTCCCCTTGTGGTCCCGTCCACCGTAAGACGGCCGTCAACGCTCCGCGGTTTCCTCGTCACCCAAAAGGGTCAGGTACGAACAAGGCCACCTCCGCGCGGAGGCGGAGGTGGCCTTGTCAGCAACGAGAACTACGTGCCGAACACCTGCTCCAGCCAATCGAGGAAGTCGTAGAGCCCGTCCTCGACCGGGTTGCCCGCGCCCGGCCGGAACCGGACCACCTGCGGGTCGTGGTCGCTGGCCTGGTCGGCGAACTCCGCGTTGATGTGGACCATGTCGTAGTCCACCCCGCGCGGCGCCCGCGACGCCAGGATGTGGTCCAGCACCTGCGACTGGCCCTCGAAAACGTAGCTGTACCGCTCGGCTTCGGGCACCGACGCGATCAGGTCCTTCAGCGCGCCACCCGCGGTGAGCGTCTGGACCGCCGGCGAGAACGGGTAGTCGTTCAGGTCGCCCGCCACCACGATGTTCGCGTTGCGATCGGCCGCCAGCAACGAATCCACGAACCCGCGCAGCACCGTCGCCTGCTTAGCGCGCTGCACTTCGGAACTGCGCGCCGGAGGCTGGAACCGGCCGTGCGTCGGCTGGTCGCCGCCCTTGGAGTTGAAGTGGTTGGCGATGACGAACACCGTGCGGCCCTTGAACACGAACTCGCCGGCCAGCGGCTTGCGGCTGGTCGTCCACGCTTCGTTCGCCGGGTCGACGCGGCCCGGCGACGCCGTCAGGTGCGCCTTGCCGTGTTCGCGCACGACGCCGACGGCCGTGGTCGACGTCCCACCGGGACGGTCTACAAAGGACACGCGCGCCGGGTTGAACAGGAACGCCACGCGGATGTTGCCGCCCGGCTGCCCGCCGTCCTGGTCGTTGACCGGGTCGATCTCGCGCCACTGGTAGCGCGGGCCGCCCTTGGCCACGATGGCGTCGGTGAACTTCTGCAGCGTCTGGTCGGCCGCGACGGTGCCGTCGTCGGTCGCGCCCGTGTTGTCCTGGATCTCTTCCAGGTTCACGATGTCCGGCGTCGCCAGGTGCGTCACGATCGCTTCGCCGAGGCGGTCGTACTTCGCCTGCGGGTCGCTTGGCGCGAGGTTCTCGACGTTGTACGTGGCGACGGCGAGCTCGCCGGTCCGCTGCTTGCGCGTGGTCTCGCCCTGCAGCCCGTTGTCCTTTTCGGTCCCGAGCACGCTGGCGAACAGCGTGTAGCCACCGAAGTTGCTGTACTCGACCGGGCCGGACGTCGTGCCGGTCAGCACGTCACCGACGTTGAGCTTCGGGAACGGCCGCTCGGCGAACGGGATCAGCGACGAAACCTTCATGACGCCGCTGTTGAGCTGGTCGTAGCCCAGGTAGACGCTGCCGCCGCGGACCGACCGGTGCTGGTCCGGCTTCGACGTCACGTACAGCTCGTTGAACGAGTTCGACGGGCCGACGACACGGGCGTCGCTGATCGAAACGATCTCGCTCTCGTGCGACTCCCAGAAGTCGAGCGCGTACTTCGCCGGCTCCAGGGTCAGGGGCTCGATGTTCCCGCCGGGCGACGGCGCGTACGTCGTCGGCACGGTGTCCGGGTTCAGCATCGTCGGTGCCGGGAGGGCGTTCCCGTGCGAGTCGACCGTCCACTGTGCACTGCTCAGCTCGGTGAGCGACTGGTAGTTCGACGTCGCGGGCGCGTCCGGGTAGAACTCGCGCACGGTGCCGGTCGCGGTGACCGCGTCGCCGACCGCGACGGCCGGGCTCGTCGAGCCGGTGAAGACGAACAGGCCTTCGCTGGTGCGCGGGTCGGTGTCCGGGCTGGGGTCGGTGACCCAGAAACCGCGCGACGAACCGAACGTCCGGGTCGCGGTGACGATCCCGGTGACGCCGGAAACCTTCTTGTCCTTGAAGGGCGAAATCCGCGTGGTGCCCTGGATGTCGTGGATCTTCGCCGGGGTCGGCGCCGGGCCGGGGTCGCCGCCGGTCGACTCGCCCGCGGTGTTGGTCGGGGTCGGCTCGCCGGCGGTGAAGTCGGCGGCGTTGTCGTCGGTGTCGGCCAGTGCGGTGCCGCGCGCGACCGACGTCGTGTTCGACGGCGCCGCGGCCGGGTTGCCCTCGCGCACGGTCGCCGTGCCGAAGCCGACGAGGTCCTTGATCCGCGCGTCGGCGGCGCAGTCGGCCGCGGTCTTGCAGGTCAGCGCGGTGGTGCCGGAGACGAGGGCGATCGTGCCGGCGGTGGCCGACATCGCGATCGTGCCGGTCGCGTCCGGCGTCGGCAGCGCGACGGTGCCGCCGGAGCCCTTGCTCTCGGCGACGAGGTACCGGCCGCCCGGCGCGACGCTGCCGGCCAGCGGCGTCACCTGCCAGGTGCTCGACGGGCTCGCCGAACCCGGCAGGTACTGGACGCTGAAGCCGGCCAGGCTCGCGGCGGCCGCGCCGCGGTTGGCGAGCTCGACGAAGTCGCTGACGAGCGTCGCTCCGGAGTTGCCACCGCCGCCGTAGACCTCGGCGATGACCGCGTCGGCGCTCGGTGTGGCGAGCGCGGCCGGTGCCGCCACGCCGCCGAGCACCAGGCCCGACGCGACGGCCACCGTGAAGGCGGCCTTGGATCTGTGGGTCTTGGTCACCCTGAGTCCCCTTTGTGCTTGAACAGTCGTGGCATAGTCCCCCGAACAAGTGAGGAGGAGGAAGACAAAGATGCAACGATTCGTAACAACTACTTTCGTCGTCACTCACTCGGCAGAGCAGGTTTCGTGATCACGCTTGTCCTCGGCGGAGACGTCGGCTTCCCGGCTCGCACCACCCCCTCGGCGGCCTTCGAACGGTTGAACCCGCTGCTCGACGGGGCCGATCTCCGGTTCGTCAACCTCGAAGGCCCGGTCGACGCGGCCGCGGCCGAAGCGCTGAAGGCGACCGGCGTCGACGTCGTCTCGGTCGCCAACGACGCACCCCACTCACCGGCCGCGCTGGCGGTTCTCGACCAAGCCGGGATCGCGTACTGCGGCGCCGGCGCGAACCTCGAGGCCGCGCACGCACCCGCGGTGCTCGAACGATCCGGCCGCAAGGTCGCTTTCCTGGCGTACACCTCGATCCGCGCCCACGGCCAAGCCGCGCAGGCGGACTCCCCGGGCGTTGCGCAAGCGTTTGCGACGACGGCGTACCAGCCCGATCCCCGCGTCGGGGAGATTCCGGGCCGGCCACCGCTCGTCCGGACGGCACCCGTCCCCGAGCACCTCGCACGGCTCGTTGCCGACGTGAAGCGCGCGAAAGCCGAGAACGACCACGTCGTCGTCTCGATGCACTGGGGTCTGCCGGGGCCCGATCTGGCCGAGTACCAGGTCGCCTACGGGCACGCCGCGCTCGACGCCGGCGCCGACCTGGTCGCCGGGCACGGGCCGCAGACCATCCAGGCCGTCGAGGTGTACCGCCGCCGTCCCATCCTCTACAGCCTCGGCAACCTGCTCTCCGCGCGGCCGGACGGGCTGCTGGCCGGGTGCATGTTCGGCGCCGAACCGAGGCTCGAACTGATCCCGGTGCGGCGGAACGCCGGCCACCAGTGCGAGCCGCTCGCCGGGGACGAAGCGGACAAGGTGCTGCGGTACGTCGCGGAGATTTCGGCCCTGCGGTCGACGCCGGTGTCCGTCCAGAGCGGAATCGCCTCGGTACCTGTTGGTGCGTAACGGATTGCGCCCGCTCTGTGACAGCCGGACACGGGCGCGTCACCCATCCGGCGCATCTGCCTTAAATGAAGGTCAAGGGCCGGAGCAACCTGCGTGAAGCGGCGGTACGGTCTGCGTGAGCCGCCGGAAAAGTGGCACAGACCACTCCTCGACAGCTCGCGGTCGGCACGACACGGGGGGAGGGAGAACGATCATGTGGGGGCTGATTGTTCTCAGTTGCGTGTTCGTGCTGGTGCTGGGGATAGCCGCGGTCGTGGACCTTCGGGACCACGACCGCGGCGAACACCGCGTCTAGCGCACCGCCTGCCTCGCCTTGTACCGGCCGAGGAGCGAACGCGCGCCGGCCAGCGCGACCCGCCCGGCACCCTTCGCGCTCGCGGCCAGCACCGTCGTCCAGTCGAAGTAGTCGCGCCAGAGCACGATCCGGCCCGCCTCGACCTCGAACGTGCCGCACACCCAGAACTCCGCCTCCCACGCGCCGCGGCGCAGCACGTCGGTGCGTTCGGTGAGCACGACGTTGCCGTCTGCGGCGATGTGGTGGGTCCGCGCCTCGAACCCGGAGCCGTACTTGGCCATCACGCGCAGCTGCTTCTCGAACGCGGCGATGCCGCGGGCGGGCGGCAACGGCACGTTCTGGTACACGATGTCGCTCGCCACGAACGTCAGCGCCCGGTCGACGTCGAGGTCTTCGAGGGCCTTGAGGAAACCGGTCACCACTACCCGGGGTTCTTCGGTCATGACGCCAGGCTACTGCTCAGTAAGGCCGGTCGCCCGCGATCGCGACGCGCTCGGCGATCCGGACGTGCGGGTGGTAGTCGTTGACCGCGTAGTGCTGCGTCGCGCGGTTGTCCCAGAACGCGACCGAGTTCGGCCGCCAACTGAACCGGACCTGGAATTCGGGCGTGTGAGCCTGGAGGAACAGGTACCGCAGCAGCCGGTCGCTCTCGGCCCGGTGCAGGCCCACGATGTGCGTGGTGAACGCCTGGTTGACGAACAGGGTGCGCCGCCCGGTCTCCGGGTGCGTCCGGACCACCGGGTGCTCCACCGGCGGGAAGCGGTCCTGCCACCGCGCGAGCAGCGCGGGATCGGAGAACCGGTCGAAGCCGGGGAGGTAGTCGTGCACCGCGGTGAGCCCGTCGATCCGGTCGCGGACGTCTTCGGGCAGGTTGTCGTAGGCCGCGGCCATGTCGGCCCACATCGTGTCGCCGCCCACGGGCGGCACCTCGATCAGCCGCAGCACCGAGCCGAGCGCCGGTTCGGGCCGCCAGGTGACGTCGGTGTGCCAGATGTTCTCGTACCCCGGCATGGCCGCGGTGCGCTCGAACCGCGTGACGGCGTCGTCGTCGCCCTTCGGGATGAACGGGTTGGTCTCCAGCTCGCCCCAGTTCGCGGCGAACGCGCGCTGCTGCGCCGAGGTGATCCGCTGGTCGCGGAAGAAGAGCACTTTCCACTCGAGCAGGGCCTCATTCAGCTCTTCGCGCAGGTCAGGACCCACCGGCTCGCCGAGGTCGACGCCGTCGACCTCGGCGCCGATCACCCGGCCCAGCGGGCGGAGGGTGAACAGCTCGTACTGCTTCCGCTGCGGTTCCCGGAGAATCCGGGGGCCTTCGACGATGCCATCCGCGGGCGTGACGGCCCCACGCAGCTGAATCCGGGCAGGAAGATCTACGGACATGGTTGTGCTCCAAGGGTTTTCGGGGAGATCGGACGCGGGTTCGCGTCAGGCGGGCGGCGAACCCAGGCGGCCGCGGCGCAGCAGGAGCTCCACGACGCCCTCCCCGATCGACCGCGCGAAGGCCCGGATCGGTGCGCTTTCCGAGGTGGCGGGCATGCGTTCATGGTCGCTTTCGTCCCGGCGCGCGGTCAAGACGTCCACTGGGTGGAACGCCGCCAACGCCGCAGGTCACCGCGATGCGGGCGGCTCGGGAGCATGAGGCAAGATCTTCCCCGATCGGGTGAGCGCCCTTGATGACGGAGGTCCCCATGCCGGAAGGCAGAGGCTCGCGGATCAGTGACAACCCAGGGCTGCGCCCTGGGGCCGGGGGCTTCGCCACCCGGAACCCCCAGGAGAGGGCGGACCGGCTGCGCGCCGGAGCCGACCTGCTCGACCAGGCGGCCGCCGCCGACGACAAGGCCGCGGGGAGGTTCGCCGAAGCCCGCGTCGATTCGACGCCGTTCGGCATCTCGCCGCAGGCGCGCGAGCTCGCGGCACGCTGGGCGACGGCGCTGGCGGCGCGGGAGGCGGACGCGCGCGTCCTCGGCGACGCGACGTCGGACCTGGCGGGCCGGCTGCGCATGTCGGCGGTAAGCACCCGGAGCACCGGCTTCCGGGGGCGGTTAGCGGTGGCGCCGTGACCGTCGAGGTCTTCGAACACCCGGCCCTGACGACGGCGGCGGCCCAGCTGGCCACGTTGCGCGCGGCGGCCGGGCGCCTCGGCGTCGCCGACCCGGTGGCGGCGCTGCGGCACCTCGACTGCTCGCCGTCGTCGATCCGCACGTCCGCCGCCGCGATCGACACCGGCGGGTTGGCGGTGACCGCGGCACAGGCCGAGTTCCGCGCCGGCGTCGACCGCGCCGAAAACGGCGGCAGCGCCGAGACGTTCGGCACCTGGGCGGACACAGTGGACGGTCAGTACGGCGCGGCGGCGCGCGCGGCCGCGTCGACGGCGGCGTTGGGTGTCCGCATCGCCGACCGGCTGGACGAGCTGGCGGTGGCCGCGTCCGAGGAGGTGTGCGCGCTCGCTGCCGCCGCCTCGACCGCGGTGTCGGCGGTGCTGGACGGCGACCGCTCGGCCGAGGTGGTCAGCGAGGTCGGCGCCACGTGCGCGGCGGTGGTCCGGGCCGTGCAGGAGAAGGTCGCGGCGCTGACCGCGCTGGCGGCCGAGCTGGAGCCGCTGACGGCCCCGGCCGTCCAGCTCAGCTGAAGTGCTCGCGGGCCCACTCGGCGAAGGGCCGCGCGGGATGCCCGGTCACCTGCGCCACGTCCAGCGAGACGGGCTCGGGGTCGTCGACGAGCGACGCCCAGTAATCGACGGCACTCGCCGCGAATTCCACTCCCATGTGGACGCTCAACTGCGCTTTCGCATCCTCCGGCGGCTGTTCTTCCCAGGCGACCGGCTTCCCGAGCGCTTCGCCGATGAGCCGCACCTGCTCGGCCTGCGCCACGGCTTCCGGGCCGGTGACGAGGTAGATCCGCTTCGCGTGGTCTTCGGTGAGCGCCTTGACGGCCATGTCGGCGACGTCGCGTTCGTGGACGACCGACCGTTTCGCCTGCCCGTAAGGGGCCCGCACGACACCCGTTCCGGCCTGCTGCGCCCAGGCGAGCGCGTTGGTGGCCAGGCCCGTGACACGGAGGAAGGTCCAGTCGTCGGTGACCTTTTCGATCGCGGCTTCGACGTCTCCCCACACGCCGCCGTCTTCGGCGGACATGGCGGAGAGGTAGACGATTTTCTTGCCTCTGAAGGGTTCGAGGGTTTTCTCGATGCCGTCGGCGGAGAAGAAGGGCCAGAGGAGGTAGACGGCGTCGACCCCTTCGGCAGCTTCGGCGAGATCGGTGATGTCGCCTTGGACGACGTCGACGCCTTCGGGCGCTTTGGTCTTGTCTCGAACGAGGACTGTGGTGTCGACGCCCGCGGCTTCGAGCCCGGCGACGACGTGCCGTCCGGTGTGGCCGGTGGCCCCGGTGACGAGAACGGTCATGGTGCGCTCCTGGTGATCAGCTGGTGCCGACCACGGTCACACTTCAAGAGCCCTTCAAGTCAACAGGCCGCCGCCCAGCAGGACACCGGCGAGGCGAGGATCGCGGGCCACACCTGCGTCTGCATGGCGCACTTCATACCAAAGAACAGCAAAACGCCCGGCGATCTTCTCGAAGATCACCGGGCGTCTGGCCACAAGAGCGGTGGCGGTGGGATTTGAACCCACGGACGGGGATTAGCCGTCACACGATTTCGAGTCGTGCTCCTTCGGCCGCTCGGACACGCCACCGGGAAGAACAATACCGGAGCCTCCGGGCGGCCCTCACGAGGGGTCCTCCACGAGCTCAGCGGCGGATCGCGAAGTACGTCTCCAGCACCGCGGCGCACTGAGGCTCGAGCACGCCGCCGTGGACTTCCGGGCGGTGGTTGAGCCGCCGGTCGCGGACGACGTCCCAGAGCGACCCCACCGCGCCCGTCTTGGGCTCCCACGCCCCGAACACCAGCCGGGCGATGCGGGCGAGCACCAGCGCGCCCGCGCACATCGTGCACGGCTCCAGCGTCACCGCCAGCGTGCAGCCCTCGAGCCGCCAGCCGTCGCCGACCACCGCCGCCGCCGCGCGCAACGCCAGGATCTCCGCGTGCGCTGTCGGGTCGCCCAGCTCGACGCGGGCGTTGCGGGCCGCGGCCAGCGGGGTGCCGTCGGGGCCGAAGACCACGGCCCCGATCGGCACGTCCGCACCGGGGGCGCGCGCCGCTTCCAGCGCGGCCTCCACGGCCTCGGTGTCGGACGGGCGTCTCAGAGCTCGTCCAGGAACTTGGCGAACTCGCTGCCGAACCCGCAGCGCTGCGCGACCATCTGGAGCTGCTCGTCCGGATAGAGGTCGACCTCGCCGACGATGACCTCCAGCTCCGGCCCGGGCAGCCCGAGGTCCGCCAGGATCTCCAGGTCACCCTCGGGCCAGACGGAGTCGTCCTCCTCGTCCGGCGGGTCGACGCGCAGGACGTCGAGGACGTCCGCCGCGATGTCGTAGTCCAGCGCCGCCGCCGCGTCCGAGAGCAGCAACGACGGCCCCCGCGGGCTGGGCCGGACGATCACGAAGAACTCGTCGTCGACCGCCAGCAGCCCGAAGCTCGCGCCGGTGGACCGTAGTTTGCCCAGTTCAGTGATCGCTGCGTCCAGCTCGGTCAACGCCCCCGGGTCGAGCGCACTGCACCGCCACCGACCGTCTTCCCGGACCACAGCCACCGCGAAGCCCGTGACCGGCTCATCCACCGCCATGCGCACACCGTATTCCGCCGGTGGGTCCGGCGCACGCACGGTGCGCCCGAAGCGCCGCATGCGGCACTATCGTGACCATGACCGGCCCCACTGACCTGCCCACCTTGCCCGGCACGCCGTTCGCCGGGCTGCTCGACGACGCGCGGGCGCTGCAAGACCGCACGGTCGCCCTCCGGCGGGCCGTGCACCGCCACCCGGAGCAGGGCCTCCACCTGCCGCGGACGCAGGCGGCGATCCGGGAGGCCCTCGACGGCCTGCCGCTCGAGATCACCGAAGGCAAGGCCACGACGTCCCTGACGGCCGTCCTGCGCGGCGCGCGGCCCGGTCCGGCGGTGCTGCTGCGCGGCGACATGGACGCGCTGCCGCTGACCGAGGAAACCGGCCTCGACTTCGCGTCGGAAGACCCGGAGTCGATGCACGCGTGCGGGCACGACACGCACGTGGCGATGCTGGCTTCGGCGGCGCGGCTGCTCGCCGAGCGCCGGGACCGGCTGGCCGGGTCGGTCGTGTTCATGTTCCAGCCGGGTGAGGAGGGTCACCACGGCGCCCGGTTCATGATCCACGAGGGCGTCCTCGACGCGGCCGGGACCCGGGTCGAGCGCGCGTTCGGCGTGCACATTCTGGCCAACGCGCCCAGCGGCCTGCTGCAACTGCGGCCCGGCCCGCTGATGGCGTCGGCGGACTCGTTCCACGTGCGCGTCACCGGCAAGGGCGGGCACGGCTCGGCGCCGCAGCACACGATCGACCCGGTGCCGGCCGCCGCGGCCATGGTCGGGGCGCTGCACACGATGATCAGCCGCCGGGTCAGCGTGTTCGACCCCGCGGTGCTCTCGGTGACCCGGATCCAGGCCGGCACGACGTCGAACATCATCCCGGAGACCGCCGAGCTCGAGGGCACGATCCGGACGCTGTCCGAGCAGACGCGCGCGCTGGTCCGCGCCGAGCTGCCGAAGGTGTGCGAGCAGGTCGGCGCGGCCTACGGCTGCCGCGTGGTCGCCGACGTCGAGCCGGGCTACCCGGTGACGGTGAACGACGACCGGATCGCCGCCGAGGTGCTGCGGCTCGGCGCGGAGGTGCTCGGCCCGGACAACGTCGAGCTGCTCGCGGACCCGCTGATGGGCGCCGAGGACTTTTCGTACGTCCTGCAGCGCGTCCCCGGTGCGTATGCGTTCCTCGGCGCGTGCCCTCCCGGCGTCGACCCCGCCGAAGCGGCGGCGAACCACTCCAACCGCGTGCTCTTCGACGAGGACGCGATGCCCCACGGCGTCGCGATGCTCGCCGCCTTCGCGCTCGACGCCCTGCGTCAGGGCCCGGTCCGCGACGGGCGGCCGTCCTCCAGGTGACCGGCGAACCGGCGGCGCCACCCCGGCGTCTCGAACGTGACGTCGTACCAGCCGTTGCTGGTCGGCACCGGGAAGTCGTGGGCGCCGCCGGGCGGAAGGGTGACGCCGTTCAGCGTGACCGGTGACGGCCCGCGGTTGGTCACCGTGACCCGCAGCGCGGGCGCGCCGGTGTAGGTGACGGCCGCGTCGAGGTCCAGGCCGCCCGAAGCCTCGACGACGAAGCCGTTCGGGCCGTGGATGGCGACGTCGTACGTCCCGCCGTGCGCGACTTCCCCGGTGAGCTCGCTCTTCGGGCCGACGTCGAAGCGTTGTGACGCCCCACCCGCGTGGTAGGCGTACGCGGCCAGGTGCAGCGCCTGCGTTCCGTGGTTGGCCAGGTGCAGGTGCAAGGCCTGCGGATCGGCCATGACCCAGGCGACCGGCTGGTACGGCAGCGGGCGCGCCTTCGCCGTGCCGGGGTCCTGCACCAGCGCGGCCGGGCCCAGCCCGGGCTTCGGGAGCCGTCGCTGCGTGCGGTCGGCTTCGGCGCGCAACGCGTTCGCGTCGGGCAGCAGCGGGATGGTGGTGTCGGGCGCGCGGAAGTCGAAACAGCTGGTCAGGTCGCCGCAGATGGCCCGGCGCCAGGCCGAGATGTTCGGCTCGCGCACGCCGGTCCAGGTCTCCAGGAACCGCAGCACCGACGTGTGGTCGAAGACCTGCGAGTTCACCCAGCCGCCGCGGCTCCACGGCGAGACGACGGTCATCGGCACCCGCGGGCCCAGCCCGATCGGGAGGGGCGGCCCGGACGGCTCGCCCTTCTCCGGCCGGTTCCCGGGCAGGTACTCGCCGGGGGTGCCGGGCGGCGGCGTCGGCGGGACGACGTGGTCGAAGAAGCCGTCGTTCTCGTCGTAGTTGATGAAGACGACGGTCGATTCCCACAGGTCCGGCTTGTCCCACAACGCCTTCAGCATGCGCTGGACGTACGCGGCGCCGTCGACCGGACGCGCCGCCGGGTGCTCGCAGTAGCCGTACGGGGCCACCACCCAGGAGACCGCGGGCAGCGTGCCGGCCGCGCAGTCGGCGATGAACTCGGCCAGCACGTGGTCGAGGTCCTTCCCCTTCCCCGAGTCGGGCTTGAGCTGCTTGCGCAGGTTCCCGCGTTCGGCCAGCCGTCGCTTGACCGGGTCCATCGAGTACAGCGCGTCGTGGAAGTTCTGGAACAGCCAGAGCGGGTTGTCGCCGTAGTCGCCGACGAAGTGCTCGGGGACGCCGCGCTCCTCGTCGTTGGCGTAGATCCGCCACGAGATGCCCGCGGCCTCGAGCCGTTCGGGGTAGGTCGTCCAGCGGAAGGAGGGTTCGTAGTCCGGGGCGTTGTGCGTCGCGGGGCCGCCGGCGAGGCCGTCCGGGTCGATGGTGCCGGTCCAGTGGTAGAGCCGGTTCGGGTGCGTCGGGCCCTGGATCGAGCAGAAGTAGTGGTCGCAGAGGGTGAACGCGCCGGCCAGCGCGTGCTGGAACGGGATGTCGTCGCCGGTGAAGTACCCCATGGTCATCGGGCTCTTCGCCGCCGTCCAGCGGTCGTAGCCACCGCCGTTCCACGCGCGGTGCGTGCTGTTCCAGTCGTGCGGCAGCTCGCCGAGGTCCTGACCGTCCACAACGGACGTGTCGATCCGGAACGGCAGCACCGGGCCGCCCTTGTCGCCGCGCTGGCGGAAGACGTCGCGCAGGGCCGTGCGGTCGCCGAAGCCGCGGACGCCGGCCATGGTGCCGTAGTAGTGGTCGAACGACCGGTTCTCCTGCATGAGGACGACGACGTGGCGGACGTCGTCGATCGTGCCCTTCCGCGGCGCGGGGGCGCAGGCGGCGGACAGCGCACCGGCGGCCGTGACCGCGGCCGCGCCGCCCAGCACCGTGCGACGCCGGATCCGGCCCATGCCTCACCTCCTCGCCTGTTGTACGGACGCCGTGGTCGTCCAGTTCATCACTGGTAATTACACAACAGTGTTGATTTAATGCTTGCATGACCGAAGCCGACCGCCTCGCCCAGCTCGCCGAGCAGGAGGAACGCCTCCAGTTCACCCGGTTCGACAACGAGACCGCCCTCGCCCTCGGCCAGCACCTGCTGGCGGCCGCCCGCGACCGCCGGCTGCCGGTGACGATCTCGGTCCGGCGCAACGGCCAGCGGCTCTTCCACGCCGCGCTGCCCGGGACGTCGGCCGACAACGACGCCTGGATCGACCGCAAGAGCCGGGTCGTCGACCGCTACGGGCACAGCTCCTTCCTGATCGGGACGCAGTTCCGCGCGACGGGCGGCTCGTTCGAGGAGGACTCCCGCCTCGACCCGGACCGCTACGCGGCCCACGGCGGCGTCTTCCCGGTGCTGGTCCGCGGAGTCGGGCCGGTCGGCACGGTCGGCGTCTCCGGGCTCCCGCAGGCCGACGACCACGCGTTCGTCGTCGAGCAGCTGGAGCTGTTCCTCGGCTCGTGAAAACGGTTGGCGGCCGCTGCTACCGTCGATCCCATGAAGCGCGCAGCACAGACGACGACGCCGAGGAGTGTCCCGGCGCGCTGAAGCATGCTCACGAAGCCCGGGGCGGTTGCCCCGGGCTTTCGTCTTGTGGTCTCCCGCCTCGCCGTCCACGAGGGAGTCCACCATGCCCGACCACCGCAAGCTCGGCCGCGAACTCGGCCTGTTCGGCACCGATCCACTGATCGGCGCCGGCCTGCCCTACTGGCTGCCCGACGGCGCGATCGTCCGCCACAGCCTGGAGCAGTACGTCCACGACCTCGAACGGCGCGCGGGGTACCGGCACGTCCACTCGCCGGTGCTGGGCAAACGCGAGCTGTACGAGATCTCCGGGCACTGGGCCCACTACCGCGACGACATGTACCCGCCCATGGACGTCGGCGGCGAGCAGCTCGTGCTGCGGCCGAGCCTGTGCCCGCACCACGCGCTGATCTACCGTTCGCGCGGCCGCAGCCACCGCGAGCTGCCGCTGCGGCTCGCCGAGATCGGCGGGATGTACCGGGCCGAGCTCTCCGGCGCGCTCGGCGGGCTGAACCGGGTGCGCGCGATCCAGCTCAACGACGCGCACGTCTTCTGCACCCTCGACCAGGTCGAAGCCGAGGCCGCCGCCGCGCTCGCCCTGATCCGGCGGGCCTACGACGCGCTCGGCATCAGCCCGGCGCGCTACCGGCTCTCGCTGCCCGGCCCCGGCGGGAAGTACGTGCCCGGGAACTGGGCCGACGCCGTGGCCATCCTGCGGTCGGTCCTCGGCGGCCTCCCGTACGACGCCGTCGAGGGTGAAGCGGCGTTCTACGGGCCGAAGATCGACGTCCAGATCGCCGACGGCGCAAGCCGCGAATCGACCCTGCCCACCGTCCAGGTCGACTTTCACCAGCCCGCGCAGTTCGGCCTCGAGTACGTCGGCGCGGACGGGGCCAAGCACCGGCCGGTCATGGTGCACCGGAGCATCATCGGCAGCGTCGAGCGCGCGGTCGCCCAGCTGATCGAGGTGCACGGCGGCGCCTTCCCGGCCTGGCTGGCGCCCGTGCAGCTCCGGCTGCTGCCCGTGTCCGCCGCCGAGCTGCCGTACGCCCAGGACGTCCTGGACCGGTGCGGCGATCTGCGGGCCGAGATCGCCGTGGACGGCAGCCTCGGCGCACGGATCCGGGACGGCCGCCTGGTGCCGTACCAGGCCGTGATCGGCCCGCAGGAGGTCGCCGCGGGGCAGCTTTCCGTACGGCTGCGTGACGGGAGCCGGCTCGACGCCCAACCGGCGGAGGACGCGCTGGCCTCGATCCTGGAGGCGGTCAGGCAGCCATAGCCTCGGCCAGCCAGTCGAAGGCGGGAGCCAGGCTTTCCGGTGCCGCCCAGCCGTTGATCACCCCCAATAGCTCCACGTAGCGCTCGCGGCGCGGATCGTTGACGACACCGAGCCATTCCCGGAGCTCGCCGGGATCGCGCCCGAGGCCGTCGACGATCGCCTTCGCCTCCGGGGATTTCGGCACGATCGCGGCCACGACGGCCGGGGTGACGACCTCCCGCACCTCGGCCGCCAGGTCGCGACGCAACCCGCCTTCGTGGCCGTCCGCGAGCCGGCGCAGGTTCGCGCGGAACTCCGTGTCCCGCATCAGCGCGGCCAGCTCGACCCACGCCTCGGCCTGCTCGGGGGTGGGATCCTCGGGCAGCTCCGGGGTCAAGGTGCGGGCGATCCCCGCCAGCTCGGGACGATCACCCAGGGCATCGGCGAGGAAGTCGCCGACCAGGCATTGTCGCTCCACTTCGGACAACAGGGCGCGTTGGTGCACGAGACTCCTTTCCTCGGGGTGCCGGCCGCGACTCGCCACCGCGTCCAGCACCGCCCTTCGACGGCGCAGCACGCCGATCTGCGCCTCCACCGCCGCAGCGTGCTCGGCCGCCACCTCCGCGACGGTGGTCTCGCCCTCGATCACCCGCCGGATGGTGGCGAGGTCGATACCGAGGTCGCGGAGGACGCGGATGACGTCGAGCCGGGCGAGCGCGGCGTCGTCGTAACGGCGCTGGCCCGCGGCGTTGCGCCCGGACGGCGGCACGAGGCCGCGATCCGAGTAGAACCGGACGGCCTTGACCGTCAGCCCGGTCCGGTGGGCGAGTTCGCCGATCGAATACTGCATGCCGCCAGCGTGTCAGCTCCCCTCGGGGGAGGCGCAAGACCTGCGGGTTCGCTCGATCGTGTCGATCATGCGTTCGACTTTTCGCGGTAGAGTCGAACACGTGAGCGAGCCGGTCAGGTCTCCTCGCGGATCCGGGTCACCAGCTGGGTCGGGTTCACGAACCGCAACGCGATGAGAAGGAGCACGAGCATGGAAGCGGTGTAGATGGTCGCCATGGCGTCGACGGACTGGTTGGCGCGGATGCCGGCGGCGAACACGGAGTTGTAGAGGGCCACCACGAGGGTCGTCGAGTCCGGGCCGGCGGTGAGGAACGTCAGCTCGAACATGCCGACCGTGCGCACCAGCACCAGGATCGACGCGGCCAGGATGCCCGGCAGCAGCAGCGGGCCGAGGATGCGGGTGAACACCGAGACGGTCCGCGCGCCGGACATGCGGGCCGCGGCCTCGATCTTCGGGTCGATCTGCTCGATGAACGGCGTCATCGTCAGCACGACGAACGGCACCGAGGGCACGAGGTTGGCCAGGATGACGCCGGTGATCGTGCCGGCCAGGTGGAACTTGTACAGCACGGTGGCCAGCGGGATGCCGTAGGTGATGGGAGGGATCAGGATCGGCAGCACGAACAGCAGCATCACCAGGCGTTTGCCGGGGAAGGAGCGGCGGGCCAGCGCGTAGGCGGCCGGAACGCCCACCGCCACCGACACGGCGATCACCACGAGCGCGACGACCGCCGTCGTGAGGAGGACGTCCGAGAGGCCGAACTCGCGCCAGGCGTCGGCGTACCAGTGAGTGGTGAAGCCGTCCGGGAGCCAGGTGCCGAACCACTGCGTGCCGAACGAGTCGACGACCACGGAGAGGACCACGCCCGCGAGGTTGACGAAGAAGAACACCACGACGGCCCAGACGACCCAACGTCCGGGACGCGCGACCCAACCGGTCATCCCTTGCCTCCGGTCGCTCCGCGGTACAGCGTGCCGCGCCACGCCATGACCAGGCCGATCACGATCAGCATGACCACCGCCATGAGCATCGCGACGGCCGAGCCCATCGAGTAGTCGTACTCCTCGAACGCGGCGTGGTAGGCGGCGATCGAGATGACGCGGGTCTCGTTGGCGGGGTCGCCGACGAGCTGCGCGCTCGGGAAGACCGAGAACGCCATGACGAAGGAGAGGCAGAAGGTGATCGCCAGGCCGGGCGCCAGCAGGGGCAGGGTGATCCGCCGGAAACGCTGGACGCCGTTGGCGCCGAGCGTCGCGGCCGCCTTCTCCAGGGAGGGGTCGATGCCCGAGAGATAGGACAACGTGAGCAGGAAGGAGAACGGGAAGCCGGTGATCACCAGGGACAGCAGCACGCCGGTGTAGTTGTGGATCAGCGGCAGCGGCTGGTCGGTGACGCCGAGGACGGTGAGCACCTTGTTCAGCCAGCCCGCCGGCCCGCCGTACATGATCAGGCCCTGCGCGGTGAGCACCGTGCCGAGCGTGATCGGCACGACCAGGATCGTCGTCAGGAGGCGCTTGCCGCGGACGCGGCCGCGCATCACGTAGGCGATCGGGATGCTGGCGAGGACGTTGATGAAGGTCGCCGGCAGGGCGATGCCGAGCGTCGTCCAGATGGTGTTGCGCAGGTAGGGATCGCCGAAGAAGCGCGCGTAGTTGGCGAAGATCCCGCCCTTGCGCGGCGCGAACGACAGTTGGAGGCCGTAGAGGAAGGGGTACAGGAACAGGCAGGCGGTGACCAGCAGACCGGGCACCAGGAGCAGCAGGGTGCGGTCGATGCCGCGCTCGGCCAGGCGGTGCCGCAGCGCGGGGCGGGCGCTCGCGACGGCGGTCATGGCGCGACCTCCGCGACGCGGGCGGCAGTGATCCTTAACGGGTTCATGGCGCGAACACCAGGACCCGCTCGGCGGGGACGCCGATCCTGACCGGGTCTCCCGGAGCGAGGCGCTTGTCGGTGCGGAAGTAGACCGGCACACCGCTCTCGAGCCGGGCCGAGACGGACAGCTCGCGGCCGTGGTACTCGACGATCTCGACCGTGACGTCGAGGGCGTTCTCCGTGCCGTCGCCGACGACGAAGTCCTCCGGGCGGATCGCCACCTTCGCCGGGCCGTCCGTGAGCGTGCCGCGGCCGGTGAGGCGGACACCGGCGCCCTCCACGGTGACCGACGAGGCCGTCGCGGAAGTCACCGTCACGTCCAGGAGGTTGCGGTAGCCCATGAAGGAGGCGACATAACTGTTCACCGGCTGGGCGTAGACCTCCTCCGGCGTGCCGATCTGCTGCACCGAGCCCTCGCGCAGCACCACCAGGCGGTCGGCCAGTGACAGGGCCTCTTCCTGGTCGTGGGTGACGTACACCGTGGTCAGGCCGAGCGTCTGGTGGAGGCGGCGGATCTCCATCCGCATCTCGAGCCGGAGCTTGGCGTCCAGATTGGACAGCGGCTCGTCCATCAGGACGACCGGCGGCTCCAGGACCACGGCGCGGGCGATGGCGACGCGCTGCTGCTGCCCACCGGAGAGCTGGGCGGGGAACTTCGCCGCGTGCTCGGTGAGCTGCACCAGGCGGAGCGCTTCGTCGACGCGCCGGCGGGCCTCGGCGCGGCCGACCTTGCGCATCTTGAGGCCGAAGCCGACGTTGGCGCGCACGGACAGGTGCGGGAACAGCGCGTAGTTCTGGAAAACCATCCCGAACCCGCGCTCCTCCGGCGGCTGCCCGTCGATGCGGGTGTCGTCGAGCCAGATGCTGCCCGCCGTCAGGGGCAGCAGGCCGGCCAGGCAGTTCAGCGCCGTCGACTTGCCGCAGCCGGACGGGCCGAGCAGGGCCACGAACTCGCCACGCGTGATGGCGAGGTCGAGGCCGCGCAGGGCGTTCGCGGTGCCGAAGCTGCGCGAGACGCCGTCCAGCCGCAGCTGTACGAACGTCACTTCTTGCCGACCTTCGAGCCGCCGACCAGCTGGTTCCACTTGTCGAACGCCTTCACCTGCTGCTCGGCGGGCAGCGAGGTCTCCTTGGGGTACTGCGCGATCCAGTGCTCGTACTCCGGGCGGCCGAACTGCCGAAGAGTGTCCTGGCTCTTCTGCGGCGCCATCTGCAGGGTGACGTCCTTGACCGCCGGGCCGGGGTAGAAGTACCCGTCGTCGTAGGCGATCGCCTGCTGGTCCGGCTTGAGCATCCACGCGATCAGCTGCAGGATCGCCGACTCCTGGTCGGGCGAAAGGCCCTTGGGGATGAGGGCGTACTGGGCGTCGGTGACCCAGTGCATCGGCTGCATGATCGCCGTCTTGACCGTGTCGGGCACCGTGCCGAGCTTGCGCGGGTTGATGTCCCAGCCGGTGGTCGACATGATCATGTCCACCGAGCCGGACGCGAGGTTCTTCATCGTCTCCGTGGTGCCCGACGGGTAGTACTTCACGTACTTGCCGAGCTCCTGCAGGAACGCCCAGGTCTTGTCCCAGCCCTTGTCGGGGTCCTTCGGGTCCTTGTCGCCGAGCAGGTACGGCAGGCCCATCAGGAACGTCCGGCCCGGGCCGGAGTTCGACGGCTGGGCGTACTGGAACTTCTCCGGGTGCGCCTTCGCCCAGTCGAGCAGCTCCTGCGGCGACGCCGGGGCGGCGGGCACCGCGCCGGGGCTGAACTCCAGCAGCGGGCCCGACGGATAATAGACGACCTCGATGCCGTAGCCGTTGGCCAGCTCCTGCATCTTGGCCGCGGGCTCGAGGTAGTTCTGCATCAGGTTCGGGAACCGGCTCGAGAAGTCCGGCAGGACCTTGGCCAGGGTGCCGTTCGCGATGCCGGCCGAGAGACCGTCGGTCCCGCTCAGCACCAGGTGGGTCTGGGCGACGCCGCCGTCCTGCTCGGCCTTCAGCTTGCCCGCCATGCTCGGCGCGGGTGCCGTCGAATAGGTGACCTTCGCGAGCACGTCCGGGTGCGCGGCCTTGAAGTTCTCGATCATCTGCTTGGTGAGCTGCAGGTTGCCCGCGACGTCGAGGATGTTGAGCTCGACCGGCTTGCTCGGCTTGTCCGGCACGGCCTGGGGATCGGCCGCCTGGCCGCCGTCGCCACCGGGCGCACCGCAGGCCGCCAGACCGGCCGCGAGACCCACCGCCAGCAACACTCGTCGGAATCGGAAGCCGGTGCAACGCTGCATGGCTGCTCCCTAGGTCCGTGATAATGTTGTATGTCGCATCGTATATCAGATCGGACATGCCAGTGGCGCGCACTTCTTCGGCCCGAAGGCCGCCGCCGCCCGTCTCGCGGACGGATTTCGTGCGTGACGCGATCAAGGAAGCGATCTTGAGCGGGGAGTTCGGGCCGGGCGAAACGCTCGTCGAAGCCGAGGTCGGCGCCCTGCTCGGGGTGTCGAAGACGCCGGTGCGCGAGGCCCTCCGGATCCTGGCCGGTTCCGGTTTGGTCACGATGAGCACGTACAAGGGAGCGGCGGTCCGGGTCATGGACGCCGAGAGCGCGTACACGGTCTACGACCTGCGCGCGCTGGTGGAGCCCGAAGCCGTCCGGCGGGCCGTCGAGCGGGGCTCGGACTTCGGAGCAGCGCGGCAAGTGCTGGCCGGGGTCGAGACCGGCGCGGCGGCCGGTGACCGCGCGAAGGCCAGCCTGGCCAACCGGCTGTTCCACCGCGCGCTCTACGCCGGGTGCGGAAACCCGCTGCTGGTCGAGGTCCTCGACGGGCTGCGCGACCAAGCCGCGCTGATCACCGTCACGGGCTGGGGCATCAGCCCCACCTGGCAGGGCGAAGCGGCCGAGCACCGGGCGATCCTGAACGCCGCCGAGAGCGGCAACGCCCGGCAGACCGAACACCTGCTGCGCAAGCACATCACCGATTTCATCGACCGGATCGCCTTCGGGCTGTCCGGCGAACGCACCACCGAGACCGGCGATCCGAAGGGGGCCCGATGACGTTCGAGGAGCAGAGGCGGCGGCTGTCCGGGGTGGTGGCCATCCCGGTCACGCCGTTCGACGCCGAGGGCGCCGTCGACGGCCAGACGTACGCGAAGCTGGTGGATCGGCTGATCACCGGCGGCATCGAGGTCGTGACGCCGAACGGCAACACCGGCGAGTTCTACGCGCTCGACGCGGGCGAAGCGCGGCAGTGCCTGGAGGTCACCGTCGAGGCCGCGGCCGGCCGGGCGAGCGTGCTCGCCGGCATCGGGCACGACGTCGCGTCGGCGACGCGGTCCGCGATCCACGCGCGGGAGGCGGGCGCGGACATGATCATGATCCACCAGCCCGTGCACCCGTACATCTCCGGCGACGGCTGGGTCGACTACCACGCGGCGATCGCCGCGGCGGTGCCGGAACTCGGCGTCGTGCTCTACGTCCGCAACCCCGCGATCGCCGGCGAGCAGCTGCGTGCGCTCGGGGAGGCGGCGCCGAACGTCATCGGCGTGAAGTACGCGGTCCCGGACCCGGTGCGGTTCGGCTCGGTCGCCCGGGACGCGGGCTTCGACCGGTTCGTGTGGATCGCCGGCCTGGCGGAGCTCTCCGCGCCCGGCTACTTCGCCGTCGGCGCGACCGGCTTCACCTCCGGGCTGGTGAACGTCGACCCGGCGATCTCGCTGGAGATGTTCCACGCACTGTCCACAGCGGACTACCCGGCGGCGATGGCGGTCTGGGAGCGGATCCGGCCGTTCGAGGAGCTCCGCGCCGCCGACGGGAACGCCAACAACGTCAGCGTGGTCAAGGACGCCCTCGCCCAGCTCGGCCTGTGCCGCCCGGACGTCCGACCCCCGAGCCGCCTGCTGACCGAAGCCGAACGGGAGCACCTTTCCAGGCTGCTGTCGTCGTGGGGTCTCTCCTAGGTGACGCAAGTTACTGGAGCGTTAATAAGGAGTAAGCGGCCAACCCACAGCCGTCAGGACGGCATTTACGGGTGATCTCCGGGCCCGGTCGCGGGGGTGTCCTGGCGGGGTCCGATCCGCCGTGATGCCCGGAGGCACCCGTGACGCTCAGCGAGCTTCTTCCCAGCCTCGGCTGCGAAGCCGCCGATCACCTCGAGCCAGGAGTCTGGCCGCGAAGCACCCGAATCGGCGAAGACGGCGAGCTGCTCTTCGCCGGCGCGCCGGTCAGCCACCTCGCCGCCCGCTTCGGGACGCCGTCGTACCTCATCGACGAGCAGCAGGTCCGCGACACCGCCCGCGAGTACC
The DNA here is from genome assembly GCF_042652605.1 of Amycolatopsis plumensis. NCBI lineage: Bacteria > Bacillati > Actinomycetota > Actinomycetes > Pseudonocardiales > Pseudonocardiaceae > Amycolatopsis > Amycolatopsis plumensis. The sequence continues at coordinate 2,590,443 of NZ_JBHSJY010000001.1, forward strand.
GCGAAGCGCTGCCGGACGTCGAAGTCGCGTACGCGAGCAAGGCGCTCTGTACGCGGGCCGTACTGCGCTGGATCGCCGAAGCGGGGTTGTCGCTCGACACCTGCTCCGCCGGCGAGATCGCCGTCGCACGCTCGGTCGGCTTCCCCGCGGAGCGCATGCTGCTGCACGGCAACGCGAAGACGCCCGAAGACCTGAAGGCGGCGCTGAGCTACGGCGTCCGGCGGATCGTGGTCGACTCGCTCGACGAGATCGAGCAGCTCGGCGCGCTCGCCCACGGCGCCCAGCAGGTGATGATCCGGGTGACGCCGGGTATCGCGGCCGGGGCGCACGCCGCCATCAGCACCGGCACCGAAGGCCAGAAGTTCGGCTTCTCGCTCCTCGAGGGCGTCCCCGACAACGTCGACGCCGCTGTCGAGGCAATAACAAAGCAACCCGGGTTGCGGCTTCAAGGCCTGCACTGCCACATCGGCTCCCAGGTGACCAGGGTCGACCGGTATGAGGCGGCCGCGCGGCGGATGGCCGAGGTGCTCGTCCGGATCCGCGACACCCACGGCGTCACGCTGCGGGAGCTCGACCTCGGCGGCGGGCACGCGGTCCCGTACGTCGGCGGCGAGCCCGCGTTCGACCTCGGCGGCTACTCGCGGCGGCTGCGGGTGGCGCTGGCGTACGAATGCGCGGCGCACGGCTTTCCGCTGCCCCGCCTGACGATCGAGCCCGGCCGGGCGCTCGTCGGGCCGGCCGGGATCACGGTCTACCGGGTCTGCGCGGTCAAGCGCGGCAGCCGCACGTTCGTCGCGGTCGACGGCGGCATGAGCGACAACGCGCGCCCGTCCCTCTACGGCGCCCGCTACACCACGCGCCTGGTGGGACGGCGGTCGAAGGCGCAGCGCGTCCCGATGACCGTGGTCGGCAGGCACTGCGAAGCCGGGGACGTCCTCGCCGACGGCATCAACCTGCCCGCCGACCTGCACGTCGGCGATCTCCTCGCCGTCCCGTGCACCGGCGCGTACCACCACTCGCTGGCGTCGAACTACAACCAGGTCGGCCGCCCGCCGCTGGTCGGCGTCCGCGACGGCGTCGCGACCCTGCTGGTGCGCCGCGAGACCGAGGAGGACCTCAGCCGGCGCGATCTGGGGTGACGATGCCGTCGCCGCCGCGCGGCACGATCCCGCGCGGCAGGCGGCGGCCGGCGAAGAACTCCCGGCAGGCCCGGTGCACCGCGAACATCAGCGGCACCCCGAGCACGATCGACACCACGCCGATCACCGCGACACCGCCGATGCCGAACACCGTCGTCTCGCCCGCGTCCGGCCGCGCGTACTCGATCAGCGCGAACACCAGCACGGCCAGGAAGAACACGCCGCCGGTGAACGGCAGCAGCCCGCGCAGCACGAAGTTGCGCACGCTCGCGAACAGCGTCCGCCGGAACACCCAGACGCACGCCAGCGCCGTCATCGTGTACTCGATCGCGATGGTCAAGCCGACCGCGTCCACCGAGTCGGACAACACGTTGTCGCTGACCAGCGCCAGGAGCACGTACACCGCCAGCGAGACCAGCCCGAACGCCCAGGTCGCCACGGTCGGTGTCCGGAACCGCGGGTGCACGCGCCCGAAGACGCGCGGCAGGGCGCCGTGGCTGGCCATCGACAACGTCGTGCGCGCGGCCGGCATGATCGTCGCCTGGCTGGTGGCCGCGCCGCTGGTCAGCACGGACACGATCAGCAGCACGCCCAGGACCTTGCCGGTCGTCCCGTCGCCGAACACCGCGCCGCCCAGGCCGGCCAGGACGTCCTCCGAGTTGGCCTCGTTGGCCAGGCCGATCCCTTCGCTGCCGACCCCGGCGAAGGCGAGCGCGGCGACCGTCACCAGCAGGTAGTTCAGTACCAGCAACACCGTCGAGAGCACCGCCGCGCGGCCCGGCGCCCGGCGCGGATCGGCCGACTCCTCGTTGACCGACAGCGAGCTTTCCCAGCCCCAGTAGATGAACACGGCCAGCAGCACCGCCGAAACCGCGGTGGCGGCCGAGACCCCGCCCGGCCACAGCCAATCGAGCTTCGGCAGCGACGCCTGCGGCCCGGCCGTCCCGTCGAAGACGCGGACCAGCGCGACGACCGAGAAGAGCACCAGGACGGCGAGTTCCACGCTGAGCAGGATCCACTGCGCCCGCGCGGAGACCTCGATGCCGCGGTGGCAGAGCCAGCACAGCGCCAGCAGCCAGGCGGCCCCGATCGCCGTCGTCACCCACCGGTTGTCCGCGGCTCCGGACGCGCCGAACAGCAAGAGCGTGTACCGGCCGGTCAGTGCGGACTGGCTGCTCATCACCAGCAGCTGCGCGACCGTGACGACCCAGCCGGTGAACCACCCGGCGTGCGGGCCGAACGCGCGCGCGGCCCAGGTGAAGTTGGTGCCGCAGTCGGGTTCCGCGGTGTTCAGCTCGCGGAAGGCGAAGGCGACGAACAGCACCGGCACGAACGACAGCAGCACGAACGCGGCCGCCTTGAACCCGGTGCCGGCCAGCACGATCAGCCCCAGCGTGGCCGCGATGGAGTACGCCGGCGCCGTCGACGACATCCCGATGACCATCGACGACACCATGCCCAGCGCGCCGCCGCGCAGCCCCTTCGCGGGAACGGCGGGGGCGACGCCGAGCGCCACGGCCTCCGACATGCGTTGGTCCTCCTGGGGTTGCTTCGGACGAGAGAGCCGCCAGACGGTACCTGCCGCGGCCCCGGGAGCGCGTCCAGCTGTGCGCGGGCGCACAAAACCGCCTCGGAAAGCCTCGTCAGTTTCGCTCTTGACCACCGATTCCTCGGCTGAGCGCGGCGTGCACGTCGAATCGCGCGAAGCTGGCGCGGAGGGCTCGCTTTCTCCGCAGGTCTCGATACGCTGCGCACTTGACAAATCACATGCCGAAACACAGGGAGGGACGGCATGGGTGACGAAACACGTGCGCGCGCGCTGGACAATACGGACAGATCGCTGATCGACCTGCTCCAGAAGGACGGCCGGGCCTCGTTCACCGCGCTCGCCAAGGCGGTCGGCCTTTCGGAAGGAGCAGTGCGCCAGCGCGTGCAGCGGCTGCTGCGCGACGACCTGATGCAGATCGTCGCGGTGACCGACCCCGCCAACGTGGACCTGACGCGCCAGGCCATGGTCGGCATCAACGTCGACGGCGTCGATCCCCGCGATGTCGCCGACAAGCTGTCCGAGCTGACGAACGTGCACTACGTCGTGCTCTGCGCCGGGCGGTACGACCTGCTGGCCGAGCTGGTCTGCCGCGACGACGACCACATGCTGGAAGTGCTCGGCGAAGAGGTGCGCAAGATCCCGGGCGTGTCCGGGACCGAGCTGTTCGTGTATCTGAAGCTGGCCAAGCAGAACTACTCCTGGGGCCGGCTCACGGCCTAGCGGTGCGGGGATGACGGGTACCGCCGCCCGCCACCCCCTGCTCGCTACAGGAATCGCCGGTGCCCGGACCTCGCGGGCACCCCGGCCTCGGCGAGGCCGGTCAGCGCCGCCGGGAGCGGATCCCGGTGCAGCACCCCGAGGCGCTGCGTGGCGCGCGTGAGCGCGACGTAGAGCTCGGCCGCGCCGCGCGGGCCCGCGGCCAGGATCCGCCCCGGCTCGACCACGAGCACGGCGTCGAACTCCAGACCTTTGGCCGCCGCGGCCGGGATCGTTCCCGGGACACCCGGCGGACCGAGCACGACACTGGTGCCTTCCCGCCCGGCCTCGTCGCGGAGGAAGTCGTCGATGGCGTCCGCGAGCTCGTCGTCCGCCACTCGTCTGGACCACGGCCGCGTCCCGCACGCGCGCACCGACTCCGGCGCCCGCGCGTCCGGCGCGAACCGCGCCAGCAGCGCGCCCGCGACGGTCATGATCTCCGCCGGGGTCCGGTAGTTCACGGTCAGCTCGCGGTACACCCACCGGTCGCCGACGTACGGCGCGAACACCGGGCCCCACGCCGTCGCCCCGGCCGCCGAACGGCGCTGGGCGAGGTCGCCGACGACCGTGAACGACCGGCTCGGGCACCGCCGCATCAGCACCCGCCAGTCCATTTCGGACAGTTCCTGGGCCTCGTCGACGACGACGTGCCCGTACGTCCAGTCGCGGTCCGCGGCCGCCCGCTCGGCGAGGTCGCGGTGGTCGCGCTCGACGAACCGCTCGGCCAGGTCTTCGGCGCCGAGCAGGTCCTCGGCGACCAGCTGGACGTCCTCGTCGAGCTCTTCGGTGTCCAGCTTCATCAGCTCCATGACGCCGGAGGCGTACTCGGCCTCCGCTTCCGCCCGCCGGCGCGCGGCGGCGCGTTCCTCGGCGTCGTCCCGGCCGAGCAGGTCGACCAGCTCGTCGAGCAACGGGACGTCCGAGACGGTCCAGGCCGTGCCGTCCGCGCGGAACAGCGCCGGGTCGGCCCCGGCGGCCTCCAGGCGACGCGGGGACTCGTACAGCGGCGCCAGCAGCGTCTCCGGCGTCAGGCACGGCCACAGCCCGTCGAGCGCGGCGGTGAGCGCTTCGTGCGCCGCGAGCTCGTCGAGGACGTCGGCGCGCAGATCCGCCCACAGCAGGCGGTCCGCCGGGGTGAGCCAGCCCTCGCCGATCTTGGCCACGACCCGATCGGCGACGAGCTCGATGGCGTGCTCGCGGAAGATCGCGCGGGCTTCGTTGTGCAGCAGCCCGGTCTCGCGCGCTTTGAGCCGGGCCTGCGCCACGAGGTCGGCGTCGAGCGCCACCACGACGTCACCCAGGTCGATCGGCACCGGCTCCGCGGGCAGCTGCTGCCGGTCGGCGATCGCCGCTTCCAGCACGTCGAGGATCTCCAGCGATCCCTTGAGCCGCGCCACCTCCGGCGCGTCCTCGGCCGTGACGCGCAGGCCGGGGACGAGCCCGCCGGTGGTCGTGAAGACGACGTCCGACTCGCCGAGCGACGGCAGCACGCGGCCGATGTGGTCGAGGAACAACGGGCTCGGGCCGACCACGAGCACGCCGCTGCGCGACATCCGCTCGCGCCGCGTGTAGAGCAGGTACGCCACCCGGTGCAGGGCGACCGCCGTCTTGCCGGTGCCCGGGCCGCCCTCGACCACCAGCACGCCCGCGTGGCCGAGGCGGATGATCTCGTCCTGCTCGGCCTGGATGGTCGCGACGAGGTCCCGCATGCCCTCGCCGCGGGGCGCGCTGACGGCCGCGAGCAGGGCCGCGTCCCCGCGTTCGGCGTCCCCGGGGCGACCCAGGACTTCGTCGGTGAAATCGAGGACGCGACGGCCCATCGTGTGGAACTGACGGCGGCGGCGCATGTTTTCCGGCCGCGCCGCGGTGGCGACGTAGAACGGCCGCGCCGCCGGGGCCCGCCAATCCAGCAGGAACGGTTCGTAGTCGTTTTCCGCGTCGAAGAGCCCGATTCGGCCGATGTAGCTGGTTTCGCCCGAAAGGGCGTCCAACCGGCCGAAGCACAGACCGTTGTCGGCGACGTCCAGCCGGGCCGCCTCCCGCGACCGGCAGCGGACGTCGTCCTCTCGTTCTCCCGGCGACACCTCGGTTTGCCCGAGTGCGCCGTGGTACCGGGCCTGCGCCGCCGCGCGCTCGCGGTCGAGCCGCTCGTACAGCGCGGCGACGTAGGCCCGTTCTTCCCGCAATTCCTCGTCGTACCCCTGGTTTGACAAGTTCCCCTCACAGCGGTTAGACTCATATCAGGTTCGGCGATCGCTCCTGGTGTTTCCGGAGAGCACGCCGATTTTTTATTGTCCACCCGCTGTCAAGGGCCTCAGCCCAGCATGAATTCGCGCGGGTTCAGCGGCCGCCCCACCACCCGCACGTCACCCAGCAGCCCCGCGAAACTGCGGTCGACCTTCCCGCCGTAGGACGACGCACCGACCAGCCACGGCCCGCCCGGATCGGCGAGCCCGACCGCGGGCGTGGCCGGGTTCCGGACCACCGGGCAGCCGTCGACGTACATCGTCGTCCGCCGTCCGTCGTTGACCACGGCCACGTGCCACCACTTCTCCACCGGCAGCTCGTGACCCCAGTTGGTCGACGTCCGGTTCTGGTTCAGCGGGTACACCGCCCACTGCAGCTCGCCACCGTCCGAAAGGGACAGTGTGGCCGCCGACTCCTGCGGGTCGTCGCCGGTCTTGCCCGCGGCCGCGCCGCTGCCCTGCCGGGCGAACAGGCCGCACCAGCCGTGGTGGCCGTCTTTGAAGTTCGACGGCAGCCGGAAGAAGGCCTCGACGGTGTAGCCGCGCTCGAAGTCGAGCTTGTTGATCGGCGCCGTGTCGACCGTGCGCAGGTAGGCGCCGCGGCTCGGGTCACGCTGTCCGTCGAACCGCAGGCTCGCCCGCGACGGCTGCCGCGGCGAGAACTCGCTCGAGTACTTGAGCGAGTCGGGGCCACTGCCGGGCGCGGTGACGCGCGTGAGGTCGTTGCCGCCGCCGGTCTGGTCGCGCACGACGACGTCGTCCGGCACCGGCTTGCCGTCCTGGCCGCCTTCGAAGCGCCAGTACGCGACGGTGCCCGGGATCAGCAGCTGCTTCGCCGGGCGTCCGGGCGGGACCGGCACCGGCGCGAAGCCCTTGAAGCGTTCGGCGAAGTCGATCTCCAGGCTGAAGTAGTCGGCCGCGCCGCTGCGCTCGGCCTCGACCTGCTGCAGTTCGCTCAGGTGGTCCTGCGCGGCGAGCCACGGCGAGAACGTCCGGACGTCGATCACGCCGCGCGCGAGGTCGAACTGGTAGAGCCGGACCATCGCGCTGCCGCCGTAGTAGCGGTCCTGGTAGTTCGCGATGTGGACGTGGACGTCGTGCCCGGCGGCGTTCTTGCGGACGGTGCGCCCGGTCGGCCAGTAGTGGCCGTTGAGCGTGAGGAAGATCTGGTCGTTGCCCTGGACGAGCTCCTGCCAGACGTGCTCGCCGAACGTCGAGAACTGGGCCTGGTGGTCGTCGTCGGCCCAGACCAGCTCGTGGATGGTCAGGATCGCCGGCAGCGTCGGGTGCTGGGCGAGAACCTGCTTCGCCCAGTTCAGGCCGCCGGCGGACGGCCGCCAGTCGAGGGCGAGCAGGAGCCACTCCCGGCCACCGCCGCGGAAGATGTGGAACGTGTTGTAGCCGTCCTTGGACGCCCCCTTGAACGTCGGCGAGGTGCGCTGACGCTGCGGGCCGAACGCGTCGAGGTACGGCGACGGGCCGCGCTGGTCGTCCTTCGAGCCGTCGATGTCGTGGTTGCCCGCGAGGGTGCTGTACGGGAACCGGCGGCGGTCGAGGGCCTGGAACGAGCGGCTGATGCGGGCGAACTCGTCCGCCCGGCCGTTCTGCGTGAGATCGCCGAGGTGGGCGAGGAAGACAACGTTGTCGTCCTGCGCTTCGAGGACGTACCGCAGCGAGGCGTCCAGCGGGGCCGCGTCACCGCGGTCCTCGTCGAACAGGTACTGCGTGTCCGGCATGACCACGAGCGTGAAGCGCGGATCTTCGGTGTCCGGGCGGTGCCGGCCGGTGGCTTGGGCGGCGGGCGCGCCGAGGACGTTCGGCAGGGTCGCCGCGGCGGCGACGGCCGGGGCACCGAGGAGGAAGGTCCGGCGAGAAGTGTCAGTCACGGGCGGGAAGCTACGGGCGACTTCCGACCACCCCGGCAACTGCTGCCGAACACGGGATGAACAGCGGTACTGTGCCCGCATGAGCGGCCCGCGGGTGTTCCGGTTGATCCAGCCCGTCGACGACATCGAGGTCGCCGTCGCGTTCTACGCCGCCGTCTTCGGCGACCCCGGCGAACGCATCGCGGTCAACCGGCACTACTTCACCTGCGGTGGCGTGGTGCTGGCCTGCGTCGAGGCCCCCGCCGAACACCGCGAGCCACGCCCGCAACGCGACCCGCGGATCGTCTACCTCGCCGTCGAGGACGTCGAGGAGACGTTCGAGCGGGTGCGCGCGGCCGGGCCGCGCTGGGCCGACGACGCGATCGAGACGCAGTTCTGGGGCGAACGTTCCTTCTACGCCGACGACCCGTTCGGCAACCCGCTCTGCTTCGTCCAGGAGGACACGCTCTACTTGGGCGGCCCCGTCGGCTGAACGTCCCGGTGCACCTGGAACGGCATGACGAACCAGAGGATGCCGAAGATGAGCAGGCACAGCACGCCCATGATCGCCACGGCGACCCCGCCGTAAACCACCTTCGCGATCAAAGCGACCGTCGACGTGATCGCCAAGGCCAGGCAGACCAGCCCGGCGAGGACCAGCCGGTTGCCGACGGTGAGGATCCGCTCCCGGCTGCCGGTGCGGAACAGCAGCCGGTGCCAGGCCGCGGGCGCGGTCAGCAGGGCCGTGGCCGCGACCGCGAGCGTCACCGCGGACAGGTGCAGCGACTTCTCGAATCCGCTGGCGTCGTGGAACCGGTCGGTGAACACCACCGACAGCAGGAAGCCGAAGAGGATCTGCACCCCGGCCTGCGCGACCCGCAGTTCCTGAAGCAGCTCGCCGAGGTTGCGCTGCAGCTTCTCGTTGCGGGATTCGCCGGTGTGTTCGGGCACACAGGCACAATAACCGGACCCCGGAGCGGCCACACGCCGGGAAATCCGTGACTTTTCCACGAACTCCCGGCGTGCGACCGTCCGAAGTGGACTCGGTGCGCACGCTAGCGCGACGCCACCCGCCGCGCGTACCGCGTCCCGGCCGCCAGCAGCACCAGGCCCGCACCGAGGAACGCGCCGACCCTGGCCAGGCCGTCGAGTGCGGCGAGGTCGAACAGCACCAGCTTGAGCACGGCCGCACCGACCAGGATCAACCCGGTCACCCGCAGCGCGGCGACCTCGATCCCGCGCAGGAGCAGCACGAGCGCCGCGATCGTCCAGGACACGGTGATCAGCGCGTGGCCGAGGAGAAACCCGGTCCGGCCGGGGACGGCCAGCAGCGCCCCGCAGAGCACCACCCCGGCGGCGCCGTAGAGCGCCGCCAGCCCGGCGAGCAGCCAGATCGGCAGGTCGTCGGCCGGACCGCGGAACACTGCCAGCCGCGCCGCCGCCCACGGCAGCGCGACCGACACGGCGAGGATCAGCGCGGCGACCACGAGCGCGCCGGTCAGCTCGGCGGCCGGGTGGGGGCGGGGCACGATCAGCAGCGCGGGCGTGACGTCGAAGACCACGCCGAGCAGCCCGCCGATCGCCGCGAACCCGAGCGCGGCGGCGAGCGTGCCGCGGTTACGGGCGCCGACCGCGGCCACGACCAGCAGCAAGGCCTCGCCGAGCAGCACCCCGGCGCGGGCCGGGCCGTCGAACTGGGTGACCGTCGCCTGCAGGATCGCGACCAGCCCGGCCAGCCCGGCGACCTGCCCGGCGAACCCGGGCCACCAGCGGCGCGCCGCCCAGACGGCGAGCAGCAGGACGCCGGCCCCGGCCGTGATCGGCACCGCCTGGGCCTTCGGCAGCAGCAACGCGGCGACAAGCGTCGGAAGCACGGCGGTCGCCAGCAGAGCGAGTGCCGCGGGGTCGTTCTCGCGACGGCGCAGCACGATCAGCGCGAGCACGACGCCCGTGAGCCCGGCCCCGCCGGCCGCGGCGGTGTTGGCCCAGCTGCCGCCCCCGCCAAGCCACGCCGTGCTGATCACGGAGGCGAGCAGCGGCGGGATACCGGCGGCGAGGGTCAGCGACGACCAGTCGCGGCGCAGCTGCACCGGTGCCGTCGCGAGCTGGACCATCAGCAGGAAGGTGACCAGTTCGGGGGTGAACCCACCGACGATCATCGGCGCGCACACGACACAGCCGACGACGACGGCGGAGGCCAGCAGCCGCGACGCCCAGCGCACGGCCACCAGCAGCCCGCCGACGGCGATCGCCAGCCCGGCGGCGAGCCCGGCGAGCATCGGCAGGAACTCGTACAGCGAGGTCGCGGCGACGACGTCCAGGTAGAGCGTGGCGATCCCGGTGGCGGCCAGCGCGAAGGCCCCGGTGCGGCCGGCGGGCTTGCGGTGCAGCCACACGCCGGTGCCGGTCAGCGCGAGCCCGAACCCGGCGCCGACGAGCACCCGCGGCAGCGGCCCGAGCCAGCCCCGCTGCACGGCCAGCACGAGCAGCAGGACGACGCCGAGCAGCGTCACGGCCCCGCCGACCCAGGCGAGCACGCGGCTGCCGGCGCCCTCCTTGCCGAGCTTCTCGCCCAGCGTCTGCCGCGGAACGGGCAGGTAGGGCGACGGCGGGGTGTAGTGCTGCTGAGGCGGGACGTACTGCTGTTGGGGCGGGACGTACTGCTGCTGGGGCGGCGGCTGCCACTGGTACTGCGGCCACGGGACCGACTCGGGCCGCATCGGCCGAGGCTGCGGCTGGGGTTGCGGCTGGGGTTGCGGCTCAGGCTGGGGTTGCGGCTGTGCTTGCGGCGCCGGCTCCGGCTGGGCGGCCTGCTCGGGCTCTTCGGTGTCCGGGCGCTCTTCGGCCCGGACGGTCCGCAGTTCGGAACCCACCAGCGCGAGACGACGCCCCAGGTCGTCGATCTCGCCGGCGAGCCGGAGGAGCACATCTGCTTCGGTGGTCATACCGGACAGGGTCACGCACGGCGTCCACCTGCGGATCCGTAGCACTACTCAATCCCGGGTCACGTCCTGGTCGCGGCCAGCACCTCGTCCATGGTCGTCATGATCGAGACGGTCTCGGCCAGCGGCATGAGCGGGCTCTCGGTCTCCCCGGCGGCCAGCCGTAGCGCCACGTCGTCGGCCTGGTGCCGCAGGCCACGGCCCGCATCGACGTATTCGAAGCGGCTCCGCTCGCCTTCACGCGGAATGAAGGTGAAGGAGGCGGGAGCGTAGAAGGGCCCGTCGATCTCGATCCGCGCTTCCGTGCCGACGATCGACGCGGTGGTCGGCGAAACGGCACTCAAAGTGCAGGTCAGGACGGCTTGCGCCCCGCTCGCGTAGCCGAACAGCATCGACATCTGGGCGTCCACACCGGTGAAGGCGGGCGTCGCCATCGCGGCCACGCGTTCGGGCGGCCCGAGGACCATCGAAGCGAAGGACACGGGATAGATCCCGAGGTCGAGCAGGGCACCCCCGCCGAGTTCGGGAGCGAACAGCCGGAAGGCGGGATCTTCGGCAAACCACTGCCCATGATCGGCGGCGACGGTGACGACGTCCCCGAGGCGTGGCAGGAGCTCGCGGACGTGCCGGATGTGCGGCAGGAAGCGCGTCCACATGGCTTCCATCAGGAAGAGGTGCTTGGCCCGCGCCAGCTCGACGAGATCGCGCGCCTCATCGGCGTTCATCGTGAACGGCTTCTCGACGAGCACGGGCTTCCCGGCTTCGAGGGCAAGGCGGGCATTGGCGTGGTGGAGCGGATGCGGCGTGGCGACGTAGACGACGTCGACGTCCGAATCGTTCGCGAGGGCTTCGTAGCTGCTGTGGCGGGCAGGGATGTGGTGCGTCCCAGCGAACCGTTCGGCGCTCTCCGCCGAGCGCGATCCGACCGCGGCGACCACGCCGGACTCGGTGAGCTGCAGGTCCTCGGCGAAGGCGCCGGCGATCCCGCCGGTGCCCATGATTCCCCAGCGGAGAGGCGCGTTCGTCATACGCCGAACCCTATGCCCGGCCGAAGGACGAGACGATCACCGCGCGGCCGCGCTGGCGGAGCCGGCCGCCCCCTGGTCGCCGTGATCGACACCACAGGCGACAATGGAGGGCGTGACCGCCACCTTGAGCAAGCCCGCCCTGAAGATCGGCCCCTACGAGGTCGATCCGCCGGTCGTGCTCGCGCCCATGGCCGGCATCACCAACGTCGCCTTCCGGCAGCTGTGCCAGGAGTACGGCGCCGGCATCTACGTGTGCGAGATGATCACCGCCCGCGCCGTCGTCGAACGGCACCCCGGGACCATGCACATGATGACCTTCGGCGAACACGAAAAGCCCAGGTCCATGCAGCTCTACGGGGTCGACCCCAAGACCATGGCGGAGGCCGTCCGGATCATCGTCGGCGAGGGCCTCGCCGACCACGTCGACTCCAACTTCGGCTGCCCCGTCGCGAAGGTGACGCGCAAGGGCGGCGGGGCCGCGCTGCCGTTCAAGCGGAAGCTGTTCGAAGCCATCGTCCGCGAGTCCGTGAAGGCCGCCGGGGACACGCCGTTCACGGTGAAGTTCCGCATCGGCATCGACGACGACCACCACACCTTCCTCGACGCCGGCCGCATCGCCGAAGCCGAGGGCGCGGCCGCCGTCAGCCTGCACGCCCGCACCGCCGCGCAGCGCTACTCCGGCCAGGCCGACTGGACGAAGATCGCCGCCTTGAAGGAGGCCGTGACCAGCATCCCGGTGCTCGGCAACGGCGACATCTTCTCCGCCGCCGACGCCCTGCGCATGGTCGACGAGACCGGCTGCGACGGCGTGGTCGTCGGCCGCGGCTGCCTCGGCCGGCCGTGGCTGTTCGGCGAGCTCGAAGCGGCGTTCCAGGGCCGCCCGCAGCCGACCCCGCCCAACCTCGGCGAAGTCGCGCAGGTCCTCCGCCGCCACACCGAGCTGCTCATCGAGCACGACGGCCACGACAAGGCGATGCGCGACATCCGCAAGCACATGGCCTGGTACCTCATGGGCTTCCCGGTCGGCTCCGAGCTGCGCCGCGGCTTCGCGATGCTCTCGTCGATGGACCAGCTCGACGACCTGATCGCCCAGCTCGACCACGACGCGCCCTTCCCGGAGGCCGCCACCGGGCCGCGGGGGCGCCAGGGCTCCCCGGGCAAGGTCACGCTGCCGCATGGCTGGCTCGACGATCCGGACGACGACTGCGTCCCCGAAGCGGAAGACATGCATTCGGGCGGCTGAGCTGCACCAGGCTCAGGCCGAACAGCAACACCCCCAGCGGGACGTGCACGGTTTTGACGTGCGCGATCCCGAGGACCACCTGCGCGGTCACGAGCCCCAGGAACACGACCGCGTAGAGGATCATCCCCGGCGAGCCCCCGCCCGGCCGCCACACCAGGACCGCTGCCACCACCTGCACGACGGCGACGACCCACACCGTGTACGCCGAAACGCTGTGCAGGACGTGCCCGTTCGGGGTGGTCAGCAACAGCCCGGCGGTGACCGGCGCGAGGAAGGCCACCAGCGTCTGCAGCGCGATCGTGCCGCGCAAAAACGTCGTCATGCCTTGTAGACGGCGCAGCCGCCCGAAACGTGAGGTGACTACGATTGCTCGCGGCTCTTGCGCTTGATTTCCAGCGGCGGGTGCAGGGCCTTCGCGATCTCGGGGATGTCCTGCGGTCGCGCCTTGGAGACCAGGGTTTTCGCGGTCAGCCACTTGCAGAGCGGCCTGACGACAGAACCGACCGCGATTCCGCTCGCCATCACGATGGCCGCGAGTTCCGGAAGTCCGGCTGCCATACTCCGCTCCCTTGCCTACCCGATCGGGCGAGCAAAGCGCGCAAGCCGACCCGACCAGCGTTTCCACTGGGTAGGCCGAGGACCTCCCGTCTCAGCGCTAGCGACTTGCCGAGATGACTACCCCTCGCGTGGTGCCCCACAGAACCACAAGCGGTCAACTCAATCGCGGTGCCGATTCTAGCAAGCCGGTCGTGACATCTGTCAGCCCCAAGTCGTGGCGGACGGCATCCTTCCCGAGGTCCCCGCCGCGACAAGCTCATCCCATGACGACGAACCAGCCGGGAAGCGCCCTCCTCAAGACCCTCGCGATCGACATCGCCGTCCCGATCGGCGCCTACTACGCGCTCCACTCGCTCGGCGCGAGCGACTTCGCCGCCCTCGCCGCCTCCGGTGTCTTCCCGCTGGCCCGGACCCTCGTCCAGTTCGCCAAGGACCGCACGATCAACAGCCTCGCCCTGGTCGTCCTGGTCACGAACGTCGTCGGCATGCTGCTCACCTTCGTCACCGGCGACGCCCGGATGATGATCGCCAAGGACTCGCTCGGCAGCGGCATCACCGGCCTGGTCATCCTCGCCTCGGCCTTCACCGCGGCCCCGATCATGACCAAGACCATGCGGCCCTTCCTGACCCGCGGCAAGGCCGAAAACGAAGCGGCGTGGGAACGGCTCGGCGGCAACCACACCTTCAACGCCATCCTGCGGCGCTGCAGCGTGATCTGGGGGATCGGCTTCGCGCTGGAGAGCGCGATTCGCATCGTCGGCGCGTTCACGCTGCCCGTCTCGACCATGGTGTGGCTCAGCACCACCATCTTCGCGGTCGCCTTCGCGGTGATCATGGTCGTCTCCGGCAAGGTCGCCGAGAAGGCGGGCAAGATGATCGCCGCGGAGGCGCAGGCTCGCTCACTCGTGGCGGCTTGACCTGCGGCAACGCCGGGTGTACAGGTGTGGACATGTACAGCAAGCGGCAGCAGCTGGTCGGTGACCTCACCGACCTGATCCGCTCCGGGCGCCTCGCCCACGGCGAACGCCTGCCCGGCGAGCACCAGCTCGCCCTGCAGTACCAGGTCAGCCGCGGCACCGTCCGCAGCGCGCTGTCCGAGCTCCAGCAGCTCGAGCTCATCTCCACCCAGGCCGGGGTCGGTTCGTTCGTCACCTTCGACGGCGTCCAGCTCGACCAGCGGATCGGCTGGGCCCGCGCCCTCGCCGACGCCGGTGCGCCGGTCACCACCGAAGTGCTCGGCATCGAGACCGTCGAAGACGTCGCGCTCGAAGAGGAATTCGGCGAGCGGGCCTACGTCGCCGTGCGGCGGCTGCGGCGGGAGCACGACCGCGGGATCTCGCTCGAAACCGCCACCGTGCCCGCCGCCGGGCCGCTCGCCGACCTCCCCGCGACCGGCCTGCAGGACGGCTCCCTGACCAAGACCCTCGAAGCCGCCGGGCGGATCTCCGTCGGCGGCGACCAGTGGATCAGCACCGAACGCCTCGACGCCTGCGCCGCCGAAGTCCTCGGCCGTTCGATCGGCGAGCTCTTCCTCCGCGCCGAGCGCACCTCGGTCGACGTCGAAGGCCGGCTCGTCGAGCGCGTCGTCAGCCTGCTGGACCCGGACCGGTTCCAGTTCCACCTCACCTTCGGACACCGGTGACCGCGCGGGACCGGGCGCTCGGCGCGTTCACCGGGCTGGCCGTCGGCGACGCGCTCGGCATGCCGACGCAGTCGATGTCGCGCGCCGCCATCGCCGCCACCTACGGGCCGGTCACCGGCCTGCTCACCGCCGCCGCCGAACAGCCGGTCGCGCCGTCGATGCCCGCCGGCTCGGTCACCGACGACACCGAGCAGGCCGTCCTGCTGGCCCGGCTGCTCATCGACGGCCGGGGCGTCGTCGAGCCGCACGTCTTCGCCGACGCGCTGCTGATCTGGGAGGCCGACATGGTCCGCCGAGGCTCCGCGGACCTGCTCGGGCCGTCCACCAAACGCGCACTCGCCCGGCTCCAGGACGGCGTCCCGGCCGACGAAGCCGGCCGCACCGGCACCACCAACGGCGCCGCCATGCGGGTCACCCCGGTCGGCATCGCGACGCCGTCGGACGACCTGCACCGGCTGGTCGACGCCGTCGTCGCGACCGCGCGGGTCACGCACAACACCAGCCTCGGCATCGCGTCCGCCGCCGCGGTCGCGGCCGCCGTCTCCGCCGGGGTCGACGGCGCGAGCCTGGCCGAAGCACTCGACGCGGGCGAGCGCGCCGCCGTCGTCGGCGGGGAACGCGGGCACTGGGCACCCGGCGGCGAGATCGCCGCCCGGATCCGCTGGGCGCGCGGCTGGGTGCGGGGCATGGCCCCGGCCGCCGTCGCCGACGCGGTCGCGCGGGTCATCGGCACGTCGGTCGCTTCGCAGGAGTCCGTGGTGGCCGCGTTCGCGCTGGCCGAGGCCATGGGCGACGACCCGCCGTCGGCGTTGCGGCTGGCCGCCGGGCTGGGCGGCGACACCGACACCGTCGCCGCGATCTGCGGGGCGATGCTCGGCGCCGCGCACGGTGCCGGCGCGTTCCGCCCCGACGTCGTCGAGACCGTGCTCGCCGTCAACCGGCTCGAATTCGGGCCGCTCGTCGACGAACTGCTGAAGCTGCGCCGCCGATGACCGGGCGGCTGGTGCACACCGGACAGGTCGTCGTCGACCTCGTCATGACGGTACCGGCCTTGCCCCCGCCCGGCGGTGACGTCCTCGCTTCGTCGACGAACCTGTTGCCCGGCGGCGGTTTCAACGTCATGGCCGCCGCCGCGCGTTCCGGGGCGCGCGTGCTTTACGCGGGCAGCCACGGAATCGGCGGCTTCGGTGATCTCGCGCGTGCTGCTCTCGCGGCCGAAGGCGTTGCACTGGCCCATGAAGCAACGTCCGAAATGGACACTGGTGTCGTCGTCGTGTTGGTGGACGCGACCGGCGAGCGCACGTTTGCGACCGGCACCGGCGCCGAAGGGCGGCTGAGCGCGGAACTGCTCGACCGGATCACCCCAAAGAATGACGACGTCGTGTACGTGAGCGGATACAGTTGGTTGCACGAGATCAATCGCGGGGCCCTCGTCGAGTGGCTGCCCCGTCTTCCCGGCTCGAGGATCCTGTTCGATCCTGGCCCGCTCATCGGTGACATCAACCCTGGAGACCTTCATGACCTTTTGTCCACAGTAGACATAGTGAGCTGCACCGCCCGCGAAGCCGAGGTGCTGGGCGAGCTGCCGCCCGTCGCCGTCATCCGCGAGGGCGCGAAAGGCTGTCGTGTCCACGAAAACGGCCGGATCACCGACGTGCCCGGGTTCCCGGTCGACGTCGTGGACACCACCGGCGCCGGCGACACGCACTGCGGCGTGCTGGCCGCGGAGCTGTTGCGCGGCAGTACCGTCCTCGACGCCGCCGTGCGCGCCAACGCGGCGGCCGCGCTTTCGGTGACCCGGCGCGGCCCGGCGACCGCGCCGGGGCGGGAAGAGATCGACCGACTGGTGGAGGCCATGCGATGACCGGTACCCGCAGGCTCGAGGTGGAGACCAACGGCCTCGACGTGATCGACGACGCCGAGCGGCGCGGACGCCCGCGGCAGCTGTTCTGGCCGTGGTTCGGCGCGAACGTGTCGGTGCTGGGGCTGAGCTACGGCTCGTTCACCCTCGGCTTCGGCATCTCGTTCGGGCAGGCGCTGGTCGCCGGCGTCGTCGGCATCCTGTTCTCGTTCCTGCTGTGCGGGTTCATCGCCATCGCGGGCAAACGCGGGTCGGCGCCGACCATGCTGCTCTCGCGGGCGGCGTTCGGTGTGCGCGGCAACCGGCTGCCGTCGGCGATCTCGTGGCTGCTGACGGTCGGCTGGGAAACCGTGCTCGCGGCGCTGGCGACACTGGCCACGGCAACGGTGTTCGAACGCCTCGGCTGGGGCGGCGGAACGCCGACGAAGGTGGTCGCGCTCGTCGTGGTGGCGGCGCTGACCGTCGCCGCCGGCGTGCTCGGCTTCGACGCGATCATGCGGCTGCAGACGTGGATCACCTGGATCACCGGGGTGCTCACGGTCGTGTACGTGGTCCTCGTCGCCGGTGACGTGCACTGGGCGGCGGTGAGCGCGCTGCCGTCCGGCTCGGCGCAACAGTGGGTGGGCGCGCTGGTGTTCCTGATGACCGGCTTCGGCCTCGGCTGGGTCAACGCGGCCGCGGACTACTCGCGCTACCTGCCGCGGTCGTCGTCGAGCCGGGGCGTGGTCGGCTGGACGACGTTCGGCGCGTCGGTGGCGCCGGTGGTGCTGCTGGTGTTCGGGCTGCTGCTGGCCGGCTCGTCGCCGGACCTGAACAAGGCGATCGCGGCGGACCCGATCGGCGCGCTGACGACGTTGCTGCCGCTGTGGTTCCTGGTGCCGTTCGCGATCGTCGCGGTGCTCGGCCTGGTCGGCGGCGCGGTGCTGGACATCTATTCATCGGGCCTGGCGCTGCTCTCGACAGGCCTGCGCATCCCCCGCCCGGCGGCGGCGCTGGTCGACGGTGTGATCATGATCCTCGGCACGATCTACATCGTCTTCTTCGGCGGCGAATTCCTCGGCCAGTTCCAGGGTTTCCTGGTGACGCTGGGCGTCCCGGTGGCCGCGTGGTGCGGCGTGATGCTCGCGGACGTCCTGCTGCGCCGAGGCAACTACGCCGAGCGCGAGCTGTTCGACCCGGCCGGCCGCTACGGCGACGTCCGGTTCGGCCCGATCGCCCTGGTCCTGGTGGCGACGGCGCTCGGCTGGGGCCTGGTGACGAACACGTCCGCGGAGTGGCTGAAGTGGCAGGGCTACCTCCTGGAGCCGTTCGGACTCGGCGGCCGCGAAGGCGCCTGGGCCTTCGCGAACCTCGGCGTCCTGCTGGCACTGGCCCTCGGGTTCCTGGTGACATTGCTGACGCGGCGGCGGGTCCGCGAACAGGAGGCAGCGTGAGGAGAATCCTGGCGGTCATCGACCTGCAAAACGTGTTCGCCGACCCGGCAAGCCCGTGGTTCACCCCACGCTTCGCCGAGGTGGTCCCGCGGATCCACCGCCTGGTGACGGCGTTCGGCAACGACGTGGTGTTCACGAGGTTCGTCGCCCCCGCACGCCCGGATGGAGCGTGGAAGCGGTACTACGAACAGTGGTCGTTCGCCCTGCAGCCACCGGATGCCCCGCTGTACCAGGTGGTCGACACGTTCCAGCCACCATCCACAGTGGACGCAACCACGTTCGGCAAGTGGAACCCCCGCCTGGCGACCCGCGTCGGCGGCGCGGGCCTGGTGCTGGCGGGCGTCTCGACGGACTGCTGCGTGCTGTCCACAGCCCTGGCAGCAGCCGACGCAGGCGTCGCGGTCACCGTGGTTTCGGACGCCTGCGCGGGCGCGGACGACGAAAGCCACACGAAAGCACTCGATATCCTGCGGCTGTACGGGCCGTTGGTGACGGTTGCCACAACCGAGGAGGTGCTCGGCTAAACTGCCGCCGGTGAGCGGGCTAGAGGCATCAGCGATAGCTTTGACGACAGCGGTAGTGAAATCGGCGGCCAAGATCTGGTTCGGCGATCGGCCGGTCGCGGCCGATGTGTCGGCCAAGGTGTTCGATTTGCTGGAGAAGCAGCTCACCGGCCAGAACGACCGCCGCAAGCTGCGGCTGTTGTTCACGAATCTCGAGTCACGCGTGACAGACCGGCTGCTTCCGTTCCTCGACGTGGAGTTCCGCGCGCTGCCCGACCACGAGCGAGCCGCCGCGATCGACGCCGCAAGAGAGACGTTCGAGCGCGCCGCACTGACCGATGATGATCTTTTCGACATCGACCTCGACGCGGCTTTCCTCTACCGTTATCTACTCCAAACCGCGCCACGGATTCCGCACGAATTCCTCCTGTCGGCGGACGCCGTCGAGCTGTACCAGCGGGTCCTTCGCGAATGCTGCGCCTACCTGGTTCAGGTGACCAGCACCCTGCCCCGCTTCCAGCCGGGCGTGCTGATCGAGATCCTGCGCCGGGAGACGGAGATCCTCGAAACCGTCCGGAACGTGCTGAGTGCTTTGCCGGAACGCCGCCACCCAGACGACTTCGCCGCCGATTTCCGTCGTCAGGTGGTGACGACCCTCGACCGGATGGAACTGTTCGGTGCCGGCCTGACCGAAGCCACCCGGCTGTACCCGCTGTCGGTCGCCTACCTGAGCCTCAGCGTCGCCACCGACCGGACCGCGGTGCCCACCGATCGGATCGAACAGGTCCTGCCGCACACGTCACGCATCCTCCTGCGCGGCGAGGCAGGCTCAGGAAAGACCACGTTGCTGCAGTGGCTGGCCGTTCAGTGCGCGAGCCGGCAGCTGCGGATGGTCGACGGCTGGGCGAACCTGGAGCCGTTCCTCGTGCGCCTGCGCCGGTACAGTCAGTCGCCCCTGCCGCCGCCGGAACGCTTCCTCGACGAGGTCGGCCGACACATCGCCGACGAGATGCCGCCCGGGTGGGTACAGCAGCGGCTTCGCAGCGGCCTCGCGGTCGTCCTGGTCGACGGCCTCGACGAGCTGCCGGACGACCGCCGCCACGAGGTGCGTTCCTGGCTCCGCGAACTCATCACCGCTTTCCCGAGGGCGCGGTACGTCGTGACGACCCGGCCGGCCGCGGTTTCGCCCGACTGGCTGCGCCGGGAGAGCTTCACCGAAGTGCGGCTCCAGCCGATGACGCCGCGGGACGTCCGCACCTTTGTCACCCGCTGGCACGCGGCGATGCAGGGCGAGGGGCTCGTCGCCCAGCGCGACGCCCTCGTGGCCGCGATCAGCACGCGGAGCGCGCTGCGGCGGCTCGCCGAGAACCCATTGCTCTGCGCCTTGCTCTGCGCGCTGCACCACGAGGGAAACGGCAGCCTGCCGGACAACCGCATGGAGCTGTACGACCTCGCCCTGCGCATGCTCGTCGATAGCCGTGACATCGAGCGGCAGATCAAGCCCCACCTGCGGCTGTCGCGCACCGAGAAGCTCGTCCTGCTCCGCCACCTCGCTTACTGGCTGGTCCGCAACGACCAGACCGACATCTCGACGATGAGTGCCGAAGACCGGCTGTCGAAGAAACTCGCGGTGATGGGTCAGATCGACGCCGGCCCGCGGCGGGTGCTGCAGCACCTGCTCGACCGTGGCGGTGTGCTGCGCGAACCCGTGCCCGGCCGCATCGACTTCGTGCACCGGACGTTCCAGGAGTACATGGCGGCGCAGGCCGCGGTCGAAGAAGACGACATCGGCGTGCTGATCAAGAACGCGCACCTGGAAACGTGGCGCGAGGTGGTCGTCATGGCCGCGGAACGCGCTTATCCGGGGCAGCGGAAACAACTGCTGAGCGGGTTGCTCAAAGCGGAGGCAGACACGGCGCGGCGGCTCAAGCTCGACCTCGTCGCCCTCGCGTGTTTGGAGACCTCGCCCGAACTGAACGAAGACCTGCGGACGGAAATCCGGGTCCGCGCGAATTCTCTGATCCCGCCGAAAACGCTGATCGAGGCGAAAGCATTGGCGAAGGCCGGCGAATTCGTGCTCGACCTGCTCGGCGACTGCACCCCGAGCCCGGCCGACGTTCCGTTCCTGCTGCGCACGGTGTCGCTGATCGGTGGTCCCGGCGCGCTCGACTTGCTCGCCCAGTACAGCAACAGCCAGAACTACTCCGTTGTCCTCGAGCTCATCTCGGCCAGGGAACAGTTCGACCCGGCCGAGTACGCCGAGACGGTCCTGGCGGATTCTCCGCTGCTGAGCGGCTTCCTCGAGATCCGCGATCCGGTGTCGCTCTCCGGCCTCGAACATCTCAAGAATCTCGTATCACTCAAATGTCAGTTCGAAGACGGATACGGCCGGATGGATTTCGTCCGGTACCTGCCGAAGCTGAGAACCTTGGAGGTGGCCGACAGAGCCGGGTACGACCTCGAATCACTGACCGAGACGGACCTGATCCGGATCACGCTGTCGGAACCACTCGCCCAGTCGACCGACCTTTCCCCGCTCGCCCACGTGCACGGCCTGGAAACCATCAGCGTCATGGCGAAATCGCACGGATGGGCGGCACTGGCCGAGCTTCCGCGGCTGCAGTCACTCGAGCTGAGCTGGATCGGCGACCCGGCCCGGCTGACCGAACTCGCGAAGCTGCCCGGCCTGAACTCGTTGTCCCTGCACCACGTTTACCAGCTTCGCGAATTATCGCCGCTGGCCCTCGTGCCCGGTCCGAGCAATCTCGCCCTGGCCGACTGCCGGACGCTCCAAGACGTGTCACTGCTGTGCCACTGGTCTCCCTGGCTCCAGCAGCTGAGTTTCAGCGCCTGTCCCCGTGTGGATCCCGCGCCGTTGGCCGAGCTGACCGAACTCCGCCAGCTCGACCTCACCGGCATCCCGATGCCCGAGCTGTCGGTCCTGGCCGGCCTGACGCGGCTCCAGCAGCTCAAACTGCGGGTGAACGACGCCGTTCCCGACCTCGAGCCGCTCGCCGGGCTGCCCGAACTCGAAGCGCTGACGGTGACCGGGCAAGGGCTGCTGAACCTCCGGCCGCTCGCCGGGTGCCGGAACCTACGCATCAAGGTGGGCAGTCACGTCCGGACGATCGGCGGGTCGGAACTCGGCCCGGGCAGTGCTCTCGTGGTCATCGCCAACCGTTGACCCGGTGTTCGCCCGCGCGAAGTAGATTCGCCTGCGTGATCGACCACATCAGCATTCCCACCGAGGCCGGCTCCTTCGACGCCATCGCCGCCGGGCCCGAGGACGGGCGGCCCGTGCTGCTGCTGCACGGCTTCCCCGAAGCCGCGATCGAGTGGGAGCACCAGGTCGCCACCCTCGGGGTGCTCGGCTTCCGGGCTGTCGCGCCGGATCAGCGGGGTTACTCGCCGGACGTGCGGCCCGAGCAGGCGAGCGACTACTCCATCGATCACCTCGTCGGGGACGTCGTCGCGATCACCGAAGCGCTGGGGTGGCCCCAGTTCGACCTCGTCGGACACGACTGGGGTGGCGCCGTGGCCTGGTGGACCGCCGACGCGCACCCGGAACGGCTGCGAAGCCTCGCCGTCGTCTCCACCCCGCACCCCGCCGCGCTCGCCGACGCCATGAAGACCGACGAGGACCAGCACCTGCGGACCCGGTACATGACGGAGTGGCGGCAGACCCGCGTTACCGAACGGCGGATGCTGGAAAACGACGGCCGCGCGCTGCGGGACATGTTCGAGCGGCGCGTGTCGCCGTCGAAGGTCGACGACTACGTGCAGCGGCTGTCCGAGCCGGGCGCGCTCACCGCCGCCCTCAACTGGTACCGGGCCGGGCGGCCGGGCGGGAAGATCGGCAAGATCGCCGTGCCGACGCTGTACGTCTGGAGCACCGAGGACGTCTCCTTCGGCTCCACCGCCGCGCTCGACACCGCCAACTGGGTCACCGGGCCCTACCGGTTCGAGATGCTCGAAGACGTCACGCACTGGGCGCCCGAGGAAGCTCCGGAAGCCGTCACCACGCTGCTCGTGGAGCACCTCCACGCGCGGTGACGGCCCGTCACCCCGCCGGGCGGACTGCGGGTAACCCACCCGCCTCGCGGTACGGCGCGCCACGGCCCGTCGTGTTCACTGGGCACGTGGATACCGCGACCGAACCCGAGACCGAGCAGGTCGTCTTCGTCACCGAAGACGGCGTGCCCACCGGTGAGACCGGCCCGAAGCTGGCCAGCCACCACGAGCACACCCGGTTGCACCTGGCCTTCTCGTGCTACGTCCTGCGGCGCAGCGACAACGCCCTGCTGATCACCCAGCGCGCCCTCCACAAGAAGGTCTGGCCGGGGGTCTGGACCAACAGCGTCTGCGGCCACCCCGCACCCGGCGAATCCCTCGAGGACGCCGTCCTGCGCCGCGCGGACTACGAGCTCGGCTTGCCGTCGCTGTCCGGGTTGCACTGCGTGCTGCCGAAGTACCGGTACCGGACGCCGCCGTTCCAGGGGATCGTCGAGAACGAGTTCTGCCCGGTGTTCGCCGCGTGGGCCGACGACGAGCCCGCGCCGAACCCGGAGGAGGTCGGCGACTGGCGCTGGATCCCCTGGCCCGACTACGCAGAGTTGCTGAACGATGCGACAGCTAATGTGAGTTACTGGGCGAAGGACCAGTATGCCCAGCTCAAGGGCATCGAACCCTTCTCCGGGCTCTGAACCGAAGACTTCGGAGCGTAGCTGCAGCAGTCCCGTTTGAGCGAAATTCATCTTCGTCCGCACCGGTACCTCAAGGGCAACCGCCCCCACGACGACAACCATGGGGTGGTGGAGGTGGGGATGGTCGCCGAGGGCGAGGGCACGCCGGGCCGGACAGCCGGCCCGCGGCCGCCGGACCTGCTTCGCCTGCACGAGGCCATCGCCGACCTCTTCGCCACCCAAGGCGACTGGCGGCGCGCCTACCAGCACCTGCGGTCCGCGCTGGACATCGCCCGCGACGGCAATCTCCGTGACGCGCTGACGTCGAGTTACAACCGCCGCTATCTCGACGAGCGGCTGTACGGACCGTTCACCGATGGTCCGCCACTGGCGCTCGCGCTGATCGATCTCGACCGCTTCAAGAGCGTCAACGACACGTACGGTCACCTCGTCGGCGACCGCGTCCTGCGCCGGGTCGCCGATCTACTGCAGGAGAACCTTCCGCCGGGCGGCTTCTGCGCGCGCTACGGCGGCGAGGAGTTCGTGCTGTGGCTGCCCGGGATCGACGCCCGGCGCGCGGTGCACGTCGTCGAGGACGCCCGGGTGCGCGTGGCCCGTCATCCCTGGTCAGAGCTGCAGCCGGGGCTGCGGGTGACCATCAGCGCCAGCCTGGCGCACGAGTCCGGGACACCGCCGTCGCCGGAGCGCCAGCTGCGCAGCGCGGACGTCCTGCTTTATGCGGCAAAACGCGCGGGCCGCAACAAAGTCGCCTATCGCGACGCGCAAACGGCACAGTTAATGACCCACTCTGAGTAACGCAAAGCCCGCATTACTCCGCCCGCCGACAAGGGGCATCACCCGTTTGTCGACGCACACCGGCCGTTCGTCGACTCAAGGTGAAGAAAATTCCGGGAGGGTGTCGTCACGAACGGGGGGTATCCGTACGATAACGAAAACCTCGGCGGGAACGATCACCTCCTGCGGGGGAAGACGGCCAAGTCGAAGCCACCCCCTTCGAACGCGCGAAAGGAGACCGAGTGCCGGACGAGCTCGACAGCCCGGGAACCGGTCGCCGCCTCGACGGTCCCGCGCGGCCCCGGCCCGGACGGCGCCGGTCGATGGAGGACCAGGGCGGGATCAGCGTTTCGGACGTCGTCGCCAAGACCACCGGTGCCCGTCCGTTGCCGCCCCGCGAGCAGCAGGACCGCTCCGACCAGCCGGGACGCCGGGTCCCGCCGGCTTCGCAGCCGCGTGGCCCGATGTCGGCGCAGACCCCTGCGGACAACCCAGTACCCACGGACGCCACTCGTCAATCGCGCCCGCCCCGTCCCCGTCAGCCGCGCCGCACGACGGCCGCGGCCCCGCTGCCGGAGGCGCCGCTCCAGCGCCGCCCGCCGGCGGCGAACCCGGGCCCGCAGCAGACCTCGGCCGCCCCCCAGCCGCCCCGCCGCCCGCGCCGCCCGGCCGCCGAGCCGGCCGAAGGAGCTCGCCGCGCCCCGCAGCGACCGACGCCCGACAGCCCGGCACCCCGCCGAGCGGCCGATCGCCGCCCCGCGGTGGATGGCCCGGCGCCCCGACGCACGGGTGAGGCAGCCGTGCCCCCGCGGGCCACGCCGGACAGCCCGGCACCCCGGCGCGCCGGGGAGGGTCCTGCCGGCCGCCGGGCCGCTGACGGTCCGGCACCCCGCCGTGCCGCGGCCCCGGCCGAGGCAGCCGGTTCGGAGCCCCGCCGCGCCAGCGATGGCCCCGCAGGCCGCCGAGCCACGGCTCCGGGCGACGCCGCTGTGCGCGCGACACCGGACAGCCCAGCACCCCGCCGCACCGGCGATGGCCCCGCTGGCCGCCGGGCCGCGGCTCCGGCTGAGGCAGCCGGTTCGGAGGTCCGCCGCGCCGCCGACGCGGGCCGCCGCCCCGTCGGCGACGGACCCGCTGGCCGCCGAGCCGCGGCTCCGGCCGAGCGCGCCACACCGGACGGTCCGGGACCTCGCCGCACTTCCGAAGCAGCCGCAGGCCGCCGAGCCGCCGCTCCGGCCGAGGCTGCCGTACGCGCGACACCGGACAGCCCAGCACCCCGCCGCACCGGCGATGGCCCCGCTGGCCGCCGCCCCGCGGGCCCGGCCGAGACGGCCGTGCACGCCACACCCGACAGCCCCGCCCCCCGCCGCACCGCCGAAGCAGCCGCAGCGCGTCGCGCCGGGGCTCCAGCCGAGGCAGCCGGGCCCCAGCGCTCCACCGGCGAGGCTCCCGCAGGCCGCCGAGCCCCGGCCGAACCGGCGACCCCGCGCGCCGCCGCTGGTTCAGATGGTCCAGCCGTGCCTCCACGGGCCGCTCTTGATCCGCTGACCATGACCGACGAGATGGAAGCGATCGACGAGGCGACCCAGTACCGCCGCAAGATCGACCACACCCTCGCCCGGTTCTCCGCCGCCCACGACGAGATGGAAGCCGAAGAAGCGAAGCGGCGGGAACGCCGTGAACGGCTCTCGCCCGCCTCCATCATCGAGAGCACCCGGACCGCCCTGCAGCGCGTTGTCACCACCGGGCCCTCTGCCGAAGAAGAGGCCGCGCAGCAGGCCGAAGAGAGCCGGCTGCAGGCGAAGAAGCGGCGGACGGCGCTGGCCGGGCGGATCGCCGCCGCCGTGGTGGCCGGGCTCGTCTTCCTCGGGATCGGGGGCGCCTGGGGCGCCCAGACCTACTTCGACGCCAAGTTCACCCAGGTCTCCGCGCTCGACGAGAACTCCGCCGACATCCAGGACGCCGACGCGCAGGCCAACGACGAGAACTTCCTGATGGTCGGGTCCGACACCCGCGACGGCGCCACCGCCGAGGAAGGCGTCGGCACCGCCGACAGCACGCCGGGCGCCCGGAGCGACACCGTGATGGTCGCGCACATCCCGGCCGACCGGAAGCGCGTCGTGGTCACGTCGTTCCCGCGCGACCTCGAGGTCAACCGCCCGGACTGCCAGAAGTGGGACCCGGCGCAGAACAAGACCACCGACGAGATCTACAAGGGCGCGAAGTTCGCCAAGCTCAACACCGCCTACGCGGTTGGCGGCCCCGCGTGCGTCACCAAGGTGATCCAGCAGATCACCGGGCTGCGGATCAACCACTTCGTCGGCATCGACTTCAACGGCTTCAAGGAGATGGTCGACGCGGTGCACGGCGTCACCATCAACAACGAGATCCCGATCGACGACAGCATCCTCGGCAAGGTGCTGCTGCAGACCGGCGAGGTGACGATCTCCGGCGACCAGGCGCTGAACTTCGTCCGCGCCCGGCACGTCAAGGGCGACCCGACGTCCGACTACGGCCGGATCAAGCGGCAGCAGGAGTTCATCGGCGCGCTGCTGAAGAAGGTCATGTCCTCGGACGTCGTGCTCGACCCCGGCAAGCTCAGCGACTTCATCAACGCCTTCGCGAAGGCCACCTTCGGCGACAACCTCGGCGTCAAGCAGATGATGACGCTGGCGCAGTCGATGAAGGGCCTGGACCCGTCGAAGATCACGTTCCTCACCGTCCCCACGGTGGGCATGGCCAACAACCGCGGCAACGAGGTCCTCGTCGTCAGCAAGACGAAGGCCCTGTTCGACGCGCTGCGCAACAACACCCCGCTGCCCGACGCGAACGCGCCGGTCCCGGTGAGCGAGCAGGCCCCGCCGACCAGCACGTCGAAGGCGAAGCCCGGCGGCAGCTCCAAGTCGACGACCACCCGGAAGAGCACCTCCACGGGCTGATCCGCGAGGATCGTTAGTCCGGGTTCACGTGCGGTTCACCCGGCGATGCGGTATTTGGCCACGGTTGGCCGTAGGGTTGGGCCATGCGTGAGGCTTACCATGTCGAACTCGAACAGCTCGCCGACCACCTGGCCGCGATGTCGGTCCAGGTCGCCGAAGCGATGGAGCGCGCCACGCGGGCACTGCTGGAGGCCGATCTGAGCCTCGCCGAGCAGGTCATCAGCGACGACGCCAAGGTCGACGACGCCCGCGCCCAGTGCGAGGAGCAGGCGTACGCCCTGCTGGCCCTGCAGGCCCCGGTGGCGACCGACCTGCGCACGGTGCTCGCCGCGATCCACGCCGCGGAAAGCCTGGAGCGGATGGGCGACCTGGCGCTGCATGTGGCGAAGGCCGCGCGGCGCCGTCACCCCGAGCCGGTGCTGCCGGACGCGGTGCGGCCGTACTTCGCTGAGATGGGCGAAGTCGCGGTCAAGCTGGCCCGCCAGACCGAGCAGGTCATCAAGACGAAGGACGTCGAAGCGGCGAAGACGCTGGAGTCCGACGACGACCAGGTGGACGACATCCACCGCCACCTGTTCACGGTGATCATGGACCGCGAGTGGCCGCACGGCGTGGCCGCGGCGGTCGACGTGACGCTGCTGGGCCGCTTCTACGAGCGCTACGCCGACCACGCCGTCTCGGTCGCGAAGCGGATGATCTTCGTGGTCACCGGGAAGATGCCGGGCTACGGTTCCGGCGAAGACCTCTGAGCCACACCGACGAAGAAAGCCCCCGGCCGCGCGGCCGGGGGCTTTCTTCGTTCCACTGTGGACTCAGCCGAACCGGCCGGAGATGTAGTCCTCCGTGGCTTTTTCGTCCGGGTTGGAGAAGATCTTCTCCGTGTCGTTCAGCTCCACCAGCCGGCCCGGCTGGCCGACGCCGGCGAGGTTGAAGAACGCCGTCTGGTCGGAAACCCGGGCCGCCTGCTGCATGTTGTGCGTGACGATGACGATCGTGTAGTCCTTCTTCAGCTCACCGATCAGGTCCTCGATCGCCAGCGTGGAAATCGGGTCCAGGGCCGAGCACGGCTCGTCCATCAGCAGCACGTCCGGCTGGACCGCGATCGCGCGGGCGATGCACAGCCGCTGTTGCTGACCGCCCGAGAGCCCGCCGCCCGGCTTGTTGAGGCGGTCCTTGACCTCGTTCCACAGGTTCGCGCCGCGCAGGGCGCGCTCGGCGATGTCGTCGAGGGTCTTCTTCCCCTTGGTACCGCCCAGCTTCAGGCCCGCGACGACGTTGTCCTTGATGGACATCGTCGGGAACGGGTTGGGACGCTGGAACACCATGCCGATCGTGCGGCGCACCTGGACCGGGTCGACCGACGACGCGTAGATGTCCTCGCCGTCGAGCAGCACCTGGCCGTCCACGCGGGCGCCGGGGATCACTTCGTGCATGCGGTTGAGCGTGCGCAGCACCGTCGACTTGCCACAGCCCGACGGGCCGATGAAGGCGGTGACGTTGCGCGGCGGCACCGACAGGGTGACGCCGTCCACGGCGTGGAACTTGCCGTAGTAGATGTCCACGTCCTTGACGTCGATTCGCTTGGCCATCAGGAACAGCTCACTTCTTCTTCGGGGCGACGAGGCGCGCGAACACGGTGGCGAGGAGGTTGATCAGCGCGATGATGAGCACCAGGGTCAGTGCCGCGCCCCAGATCCGGTCGAAGCCGACCGAGCCCGGGTCCATCGGGTTGCTGACGCGCTCGTTGTTCATCAGCAGCGGCAGCGCGGCCTGCTCGCCGTGGAAGATGTCCCAGTTCGTGTAGGCCGAATAGCCGACGAGGACCAGCAGCGGCGCGGTTTCGCCCATCACGCGGGCCAGCGCCATCATGACGCCGCCGACGATGCCGGACAGCGCGGTCGGGAGCACGATCTTCATGATCGTCTTCCACTTCGGCACACCCAGCGCGTACGACGCCTCCCGCAGGTCGTCCGGGACGATCCGCAGCATCTCCTCGGACGAGCGGACGACCACCGGAATCATCAGCAGCACCAGGGCGAGCGAGACGGCGAACCCGCTGCGGGGCAGGCCGAGCGTGGTGATCCACAGCGCGTAGATGAACAGCGCGGCCACGATCGACGGGACACCGGAAAGGATGTCCACCATGAACGTGGTCGCCTTGGCCAGCCTGCCGTTGCGGCCGTACTCGACGAGGTAGATCGCCACCAGCATGCCGATCGGCACGGCGATGACCGCGCACACCAGCCCCTGCAGCAGGGTGCCGATGATGGCGTGCACCACGCCGCCGCCGACCTCGTCCGACAGGACGTCTCCGAAGTCGTCGGACCACCAGTTGCTGTACGGGATGCGCTTGATGCCGTACGCGATCACCGTGTACAGCACCCACACCAGCGGGACGACGGCGATCACGAACGACAGCCAGACCAGCGTGGTCGCCAGCCCGTTCTTGACCTTGCGGCCCAGACTGACCTGCTGGAACGCCGGAGTCGATGCGGGAGCTTCGAGCGTGGAGGTGGACATGCTCAGTCCCCCTTCTTGTCGCCGATGATGGACCGCGCGAAGAAGTTGACGACGAAGGTGAGCACGAACAGCACCAGGCCGGCCGCGATGTACGCGCCGGCCGAGACCTCGTTGTTGAACTCGCTGTAGTTCGCCGCGATCTTCGACGCGAACGTGGCGCCGCCGTCGAAGAGGCTCCAGTCGAAGTTCTTGCCCTGCGGGATGAGCAGGATGACGGCCAGCGCGATCGTCTCGCCCAGCGCGCGGCCGAGGCCGAGCATGGACGCGCCGACGTAGCCGGCCTTGCCGAACGGCAGCACCGTGGTGCGGATGACCTCCCAGCGCGTGGCGCCGAGGGCGAGCGCGCCTTCGATGTGCGGGGTCGGCGTCCGCTCGAACACCTCGCGGGAGAGCGACGTGATGATCGGCAGGATCATCACGGCCAGCACGATGCCGGCGGTGAAGATGGTGCCGCGCACGCTCGGCGCGACGTTGCCGGGCGCCAGGATCGGGAACCACGAGAACGTCTCGTTGATCCACTGCGCGAACGGCTCGATCGCCGGGGCGAACACCAGGATGCCCCAGAGGCCGAAGATGATCGACGGCACCGCGGCGAGCAGGTCGATGACGTAGGCGAACGGGCGCGCCAGGCGCGGCGGCGCGTACTGGGTCAGGAACAGCGCGATGCCCAGCGAGATCGGCATCGCGATGATCAGGGCCACCACCGACGTCGCCACGGTGACCTCGAGCAGGTCGAGGATGCCGAACGACATGTTCGCCGGGTCGCTGGTCGACCAGCCGTGGTTGGTCAGGAAGTTGACCTTGTCGGCCTTCAGCGCCGGGATCGCCTGGATCAGCAGGAAGAGCCCGATCAGGCCGATCAGGGCGACGACGAAGATCCCGGCCCCGGTGGTCAGGTTCTGGAAGATGCGGTCACCGGGCCGCACCTTCTTCGGTTTGTCGCTCGCGGGCGGCTGCGGCGCCGCCGGGGAGCCTGGCTGTTCCGAAATCGGGACCTCCGGGGGCGTCGTGACGGACGACGAACGCCCACCGGGGTCGCCGGTGGGCGTTCGCGTCGAGGATGACTCGCTCATCAGGGCTTCTGACCAGCCTCTATCACTCGGATGTCAGTCGCAACGCCGGGTCAGGAGATGGCCTTGACGGCGGCCAGCACCTTGGTCTGCAGCGACTGCGGGATCGGCACGTAGCCCTTGGCGGACAGCGGCTTCTGCCCGTCGGTGGCGGCCACCGTCAGGAACGCCTTGACGGCTTTCGCGACGTCCGGGTTCGCGTACTTCGAGCAGACGATCTCGTAGGTGGTCAGCAGCAGCGGGTAGGCACCCGGGGTGTTGCTGGCGTAGATGCCGTTGAGGTCGAGCGCGAGGTCGTTCGAGCCCTCCTTGAGGAACTTGGCCGCGTCCAGGGACTTCGCCACGTTCTCCGAGGTGAGCTCGACGCCGCCGGAGCCGCTGTCGATCAGGGCCGGGGTCAGGCCGTCCTTGGCGAACGCGCCCTCGACGTAGGTGATGCCGCCGTCGGACGCCTTCACCGCGGTCGCGACGCCGTTGGAGCCCTGCGCACCGTTGCCGACGCCACCGTTGAACTTCTTGCCGGCACCCTTGGTCCAGTCCGCCTTCGCGGCCGCGCCCAGGTACTTCTGGAAGTTGTCGGTGGTGCCGGACTCGTCGGCACGGGACACGACCTGGATCGGCTTGTCCGGCAGGTTCAGGCTCTCGTTGCCCTTGACCGCCTTGATGGCCGGGTCGTTCCACTTGGTGATGGCGCCGCTGAAGATCTTGGCGGTCACCGACGGGGTCAGCACCAGCTTGTCCACGCCGTCCAGCTTGTATGCGACCGCGATCGGGCCGACGACCAGCGGGATGTTCCAGGCGTCACTGGCGCAGCGGGCCTTGGCGGCCTCGGCGTCGGCGTCCTTGATCGGCGAGTCGGAGCCGCCGAAGTCGATCTGGTTGGCGGTGAACTGCTTGACGCCCGCGCCGGAACCGCTCGGGTTGTAGTTGACCTGCTGGCCCGAGCACTTCTTGCCGTACTGCTGCGTGAAGATGTCGATCGCGTTCTTCTGCGCCGACGAACCTTCCGCGGACAGCGGGCTCTTGCCACCGCACTGGACGTCGGCCGTCTCGGTCGCGGCGGGGGCAGCAGCGGAGCTCGAGCCGCTGCTGTTGGACGCCGCGGGGTCGGTGCCACAGGCGGCGAGCACGAGAGCGGCGCTCGCCACGATGCCGACCGCGCTCAGGGGCCGCATGATCTTCACTGCTGTTTCCTCCATCAGGAGCTTCGCCGGTTCGGCCGCGGCGGTGGTCGCCGTGCCGGAACCGGACATTAGGCAGCGCTGATGGACGGTCGGCCGTGAACAAATGAACGGAAAGTGAACAGACCCCCGGATGTGAGCAGTGCTACTAGCCCGAGAGGCCGCCGTGTCCGGGCTGTGACCTGCGCGTTTGCCGTCAGTGACGAGGTGCTCGCGCCGCGTCGACCGTGGTCACCGACCGTACTGGACGTCGGTTTCGTGACGACTGAACCCGAGCTTGGTGTAGACCGCCAGCGCCGGTGCGTTGTCGCCTTCGACGTACAGGATGATCTGCCGCAGCCCGCGGCCGGCGAGGTACCGCAGCCCGGCGAGGGTGAGCGCCCGCCCGAGCCCGCCGCCCTGCGCGGCCGGGTCGACGCCGACGACGTAGACCTCGCCGACGCGCTCGCCACCGAACCGGCCCGGCGTGGGTTCGTGCACCTTCGTCCAGTGGAACCCGATGACCTCGCCGTTCTCTTCCGCCAGGAAGAACCCGTCGGCGTCGAACCAGGAACGTGCTTCGTCGGCGCGGATGTCGTCGGCGGTCAGGGCGCCCTGCTCGGGGTGCCAGTCGAAGGCCCGCGCGTTGACCCGGACGACGGCGTCCTCGTCTCGGCCCGGCACGAACGTCCGCAGCGAGACGCCGTCGCGCACTATCGGCTCCGGCCAGTCCGCGCCTTCGACGTCGACGTGCAGGATCAGCAGCTCGCGCTTGCGCTCCAGGCCCGTCTTCACGGCCAGCTTCTGCGCGGCGGGGTGGTCGCCGTGCGCCCAGACGCGGAAGCCGACCGCGGCCCGCTCGTCGACCGCCTGGAGCAGCTTCGCGCCGTAGCCACGGTCACGGTGGGCGGGGTGCACGAACAGCTCGGCGACCTGGTGCCCGAAGGAGTCACCCGTGGTGTCGAGGTGCGCGTAGCCGACGACTTCACCCTCGACGCAGGCGACGAGGTGCTCCCCGCCGTCGAACTCGCCGGGTAGCGCGCCTTCGGGTTCGACCTCGGGCCGCCCGTCCGCCTCGCGCACGGCCAGCAGCAGCCCGCGCACGTCCGCCAGCTGCTTCTCGTCCAGTTCCTGCCGCCACTCTCCGGTCACCCCTGCGACCGTACCCGGGGAAGAGGCAACGCGACGGTTGTCGCCGCGTCCAGGTGAAGGTGGGGACGTCAGTGGGTGAGTTCGGCAGGCTCGGCTGGCGCTTCCGCCTGCGCGGGCACGCCCGGCCGCGGGCCGCCGCTCTTGGCGGGCCGCTCGAACTTGTAGCCGACGTTGCGCACGGTGCCGATCATCTGCTCGTGCTCGGGGCCGAGCTTGGCGCGCAGCCGCCGGACGTGCACGTCGACCGTGCGGGTGCCCCCGAAGAAGTCGTAGCCCCAGACCTCCTGCAGCAGCTGGGCGCGGGTGAACACCCGGCCCGCGTGCTGCGCGAGGTACTTGAGCAGCTCGAACTCCTTGTAGGTGAGCTCGAGGGTGCGCTTGCGCAGGCGCGCGGTGTAGGTCGCCTCGTCGATCACCAGCTCGCCGACCCGCAGCTCGGCGTCGACCTGCGCGGAACCGCCGTCGCGGGTGGTCACCAGCCGCAGCCGGGCGTCGACCTCGGCCGGGCCGGCGGTCGGGAGCAGGATGTCGTCGGTGCGCCACTCGGCGCTCACGGCGACGAGGCCGCCTTCGCCGACGACCGCGATGATCGGGGTGGCCGCCTCGTCCTCGCCGGTGCCCTTGAGCAGGCGGCAGAGGCTCTTCGCCGAGGCCAGGTCGCTGCGGGCGTCGAGGAGGATGACGTCACGGTGGCCCGCGTCGAGCAGGGCCGTCACCTCGGGAGCGCGGACGCGTACGGTGTGCGGCAGCAGGTCCAGCGCGGGCAGCACCGAGGTGGCGTCGGCCTCCGCAGTCAGTACCAGAAGGTCCAGGCTCATCAGCCGCACCGCCTTCTCGAGTCGTCGCCGCACAGCGGCGTTGGTCGGTGCTAAGTGAGAATAGCGGCTGAACGGCCGGGCACCTAACCCTTGCTGGATCGATCACACCTGGAGGAATCCGGGTGTCCCCGACGAACAGGAGTACGGACGCGATGGTGAGCAGGCCCGTGACCCGGGACGACCGACCCGCACCGAGGCCCGACGCACGACGCCGCGGACGCCGTGCCCGGCGCTGGGTGATCGCACTGGTCGTCCTGGTTCTTCTGCTGGTCGGCGCCGATTTCGGGGCCGCCGCCTTCGCCGAGCACATGATTTCCCAGAAGGCCCGGACGCAGCTGCAGCTGAACGACGACCCGTCGGTGACGATCCACGGCTTCCCGTTCCTCACCCAGGCGCTGGGCGGTGACTACCGTCACATCAGCGTGTCCGCCGCGGGCCTCCCCGTCGCCGGCAAGCTGCAGGACGTCGCGGTGAACGCCGAACTCGAGGACGTCACCGCGCCGCTGGCGGACATCACGAACGGCAACACGAAGGCGATCACCATCGGCAAGCTGACCGGCGCGGTCACCATCAAGGCCGCCGACCTGGCGCGCTTGTCCCCGCTGGACAAGATCAAGGACCTGCGGATCGAGCCGTCGACCACCGAGTACGTCCAGAACGGCGACAGCGGGCAGAGCGAGCCGGCGCCGACCACGACGAAGACCACCGAGGGCCAGCCGGACCAGGACGAGTCGAGCACCGGTGTCCGCATTTCGGGACACCTTCAGTTCGCGGGCAAGGATCTGGAAATCTTCTGCTTCGCGATGATCGAGGCCGATGCCGCGAAGGGCACGATCAACTTCCTCCCCAAGCGGCTGCAGTTCGGGAATGACCAGGAGACCACGGTCGTTCCCCAGGCGGTGCAGAAGGCGCTGATGCCGAACTTCAACGCGTCGATCAGCACGAAGGACCTGCCGCTGTCGGTGACCCCGACCGGCGTGCGGGTGCAGAGCGGATCGGTGACGATCAAGGGCAAGGCCGCGAACGTGTCCTTCGCGGACCTGAGCAGGTAGGGAGCGGTGCGGTGACGGGGCTGTGGGTGCTCGTGGCGACGCTGGTGGCCGCCGCGGCCGTCGGTGCGCTGCTCAAGGCCCGCAACGGCCGGGTGCGGGCCGCCAAGCCCGCCGCCCGCGAGCTGCCCGCCCCCGTCACCGACGTGCTCGACCCGGCGTCCGCGGTGACGCTGGTCCAGATCTCCACCACCTTCTGCGCGCCCTGCCAGCACGCGAAGGCGGTGCTCGCGCCGCTGGCCGAGCGCACCGACGGCCTGCACCACGTCGAGCTCGACGTGACGAACCAGCCGGAGGTCGCGCAGTCACTGGCCGTGCTGCGGACGCCGACCACGATCGCGCTGACCCCGGACGGCCGGGAGCTGCTGCGCGTCGGCGGCGTCCCCAAGGGCCCGGAACTGCTGGACGCCCTGCGGCCGCATCTCACGACTCGGACGTCTTGACCAGGATTCCTCCCGGATCCCGGGAATCGTCCCAAGGTATGAACGTGGTTCCCACCTTCAGAGAGCGCTGGGTACCCTCGCACCCGTGACCGGGCTGACCAGCTTCTTCTTGACGCAGCGGCGCGCAGTGGACCTCTGCCGCGTCCGCAGCAGCCTGTGTCGCGTTCAGTCCGACCGGCACTGAACTCCCGATCCGGTCCCCGCCAGCCCTGATGCCGCTGACGCGTGCCGTTCGCACGCACCCCTTGCTCCAGCTGGAGGCACCATGTCCGCCGGACCGGCCGTCGACCCGCGAGGCCCGCGGTTCGCCGCCATCCTGACCACGATCGTGCTCGCGGTCGTCCTGGTCACCGAGTGGTGGCCACTGCTGGCGATCCAGACCGTCGTCTTCGCCATCGGCGCGTTCATCGGGCTCAAACCGGCGCCGTACTCGCTGGTGTACCGCTATCTGATCGCCCCGCGCCTCGGTCCCACGACCGAGCGGGAGGACGCGGCGCCGCTGCGGTTCGCCCAGGCCGTCGGATTCGTGTTCGCCCTGGTCGGCACGATCGGCTTCGCCGCCGGGATCACCCCGCTCGGCATCGTCGCGACGGCGTTCGCGCTGTTCGCGGCCTTCCTCAACGCGGCCTTCAACTTCTGCTTGGGCTGCGAAATGTACTTGCTCATCAAACGCTTCAGCCCCGCCCGCGCGTCCTGATTGCAGTTCAACCAGAAAGAGAGTCCAAGTCCATGAGCCGTGAAGACGTCCTGGTCACCACCCAGTGGGCCGAGGAGAACCTGGACACCCCCGGCGTCGTGTTCGCCGAGGTCGACGAGGACACCACCGCCTACGACGCCGGCCACATCCGGGGCGCGGTGAAGTTCGACTGGCGGAACGACCTGCAGGACGGGGTGCGCCGCGACTTCGTCTCCAAGGAGGGCTTCGAGAAGCTTCTCTCGGAGAAGGGCATCTCCAACGACGACCTCGTGATCCTCTACGGCGGCAACAACAACTGGTTCGCCGCGTACGCGTACTGGTACTTCAAGCTGTACGGCCACGAGAAGGTCAAGCTGCTCGACGGCGGCCGCAAGAAGTGGGAGCTCGACGGCCGTGAGCTGAACTCCGACGAGGTCAAGCGCGACCGCACCGAGTACCAGGCCCAGGACCAGGACCTGTCGCTGCGCGCGTTCCGCGACGAGGTCGTCCAGTCGATCGGCTCGAAGAACTTCATCGACGTCCGCTCGCCCGACGAGTTCTCCGGCAAG
The DNA here is from genome assembly GCF_042652605.1 of Amycolatopsis plumensis. Lineage (NCBI taxonomy): Bacteria > Bacillati > Actinomycetota > Actinomycetes > Pseudonocardiales > Pseudonocardiaceae > Amycolatopsis > Amycolatopsis plumensis. The sequence goes on from NZ_JBHSJY010000001.1 coordinate 2,627,081, forward strand.
CTGCTCGCCCCGGCGCACCTGCCGCAGGAGCAGTCCCAGGTCCCCGGCCACATCCCCGGCGCGCTGAACGTGCCGTGGGCGAAGGTCGCCAACGAGGACGGCACCTTCAAGACCGAGGAAGAGATCAAGGAGCTGTACAAGGACGAGGGCATCGACGAGGGCAAGGGCACCATCGCCTACTGCCGCATCGGCGAGCGCTCCTCGATCGCGTGGTTCGCGCTCCACGAGCTGCTGGGCTACCAGGACGTGAAGAACTACGACGGTTCATGGACGGAATACGGCTCGCTCGTCGGCGTGCCGGTCGAGTTGGGAGCCAAGTGATGGCGGTTGACGACAGCTGCGGCGCACCGGTCCAGGAGGCCACGCCGGCGGACTTCGACACGCGCGGGCAGGTCGTGCTCGCCGGCAAGGTGACCGGAGCGGACGGGCCGGTCGGCGGCGCGTTCGTCCGGCTGCTGGACGGCGGCGGCGACTTCACCGGCGAGGTGGTCTCCTCGGCCGACGGCGACTTCCGCTTCTACGCGGCGCCGGGCGAGTGGACCGTCCGCGCCCTGCACCGCTCCGGTAACGGCGAAGCCTCGGTCACCGCCGAGGGCCCCGGCCTGCACCAGCTGGCCATCTCCGTCGGCTGAGTCTTTTCCCGCGAAGGCCTTCCTGCTCCGGCAGGGAGGCCTTCGCCGCGTTCCGGGGCGGAACTTTCCCTATGAAAGCTCCGCCCGGGGCGGAGCTTTCATAGGGAAAGTGACCACCCGGGCGGTGACTGTGCTCACCGCGGCGACCCTGCGCAGGGCCGTCCCGGGCCGGGCGGACTATTCTGCGCGTGTGGAAGCCTTCTTTACGACTCTGCTGGTCCTCGCCGGCATCGCGATCACCTGGTTCGCCGTGTACGTCGTCTACCGGCTGTACGCGGACCAGCGCTGACCCATGACCGCCAGCGGCGACGAAGCCATCGTGGCAGCGGAGAAGCGCGCGGAGAGCACCCGCGACCGCAACCTCCCGCTGTGGGACGACCTGCCCATCCCCAACGACACGGCGAACCTGCGCGAGGGGCCGAACCTCAACGACGCCTGCCTCGCGCTGCTGCCGCTCGTCGGCGTCTGGCGCGGTCAGGGCGAGGTCGACTACCCGACCATCGACGGCCCGCGCAAGTTCGCGCAGCAGCTGACGATCTCCCACGACGGCCGCCCGTTCCTGATCCACGAGTCCCGGGCGTGGCTGCTGGACGATGAAGGCAACGTCATCCGCCCCGCCGCCCGCGAGTCCGGGTTCTGGCGGCCGCAGGCGGACGACACGATCGAGCTGCTGCTCACCCACAACACCGGCATCGTCGAGCTGTACTACGGCAAGCCGCGCAACCAGACGTCCTGGGAGCTCGGCACCGACGCGGTGATCCGCACGGCCACGGCCAAGGACGTCACCGCGGCCCAGCGCCTGTACGGCCTGATCGAAGGCTCCCTCGGCTACGTCGAGGAGCGGGCCATGGTGGGCCAAGAGATGCAGCCGCACACCTCGGCGCTGCTGCACCGCGTCGTCGGCTGACGCCGTGCGCTGGCGGCGGTGCGGCGAGGACGCCGCCCTGCTCGACTGCGACTCGCTCGACCAGGCACGGGCCGCCCACGCCACCGTGCTCGCCGCCCGGCCGCCCGGGGTCGTCGACCTGGTGCCGGGCGCGCGCAGCCTGCTCGTCGTCGGCGGCGTCGCGGCCGTGCGGGCCCTGCTCGAAGACGCCGATCTCGCGCACCCGCCCGCGGGCGAGCCCCGCGAAGTGACCCTCGACGTCCGCTACGACGGCGAGGACCTGGCCCTCATCGCTGCCGACGCCGGGATCTCGCCCGAGGCCGTCGTCGCGATGCACACCGAAGCCGTCTACACGGTCGCGTTCACCGGGTTCGCCCCCGGCTTCGGCTACCTGACCGGCCTTCCCCCGCAGCTCCGGCAGCCTCGCCTGGAGTCGCCGCGCACCCGCGTCCCAGCCGGGTCGGTCGGGCTGGCCGGCGAGTTCACCGGCGTCTACCCGCGGGAGTCGCCCGGCGGCTGGCGGCTGCTCGGGCACACGTCGGCGACGCTGTTCGACCCCCACGCGGACCCGCCCGCGTTGTTCGCGCCGGGGGACCGCGTCCGCTTCCGGAACGTCCGATGAGGCGCCTGGAGGTGCTCGACCCCGGGCGGTACGCGCTAGTCGAGGACCTGGGCCGACCCGGCTACGCCCACCTGGGGGTCGCGCCTTCGGGGGCCCTGGACACGGCGTCGCTGCGGCTGGCGAACCGGCTGGCGGGCAACGCCGAGGCCGCCGCCGGGATCGAGGCGCTGCTCGGCGGGCTCTCCGTGCGCTTCACGGCCGCGGTGACCGCGGCGGTGACCGGCCCGCCGGTCGACGTCCGGATCGATGGCCGGTCCGCTGGCTCCCACGTGCCGCTGGCGGTGCGCGCGGGGCAGACACTCACGCTGGGCACGCCCTCCGCGGGCCTGCGCTGCTACCTGGCGGTGTCCGGGGGCATCGCGGTGGAGCCGGTGCTGGGCAGCCGCTCCCGGGACGTCCTGTCCGGCATCGGCCCGCCGCCGTTGCGCGCCGGTGACGTCCTCCCCCTGGGCGAGCCCGGGATTCCCGTCGGTGCGGACGTCGTCGTGCCCGTGCGGGCACCGGGCGAACTCGTTGTGCCGGTGACGCTCGGCCCGCGCGACGACTGGTTCGACGACCCGGCAGGCGGGCTCTCGGCGGGCTGGACGGTCACGGCCGAGTCGAACCGCGTCGGCCTGCGCCTGGACGGGACGCCGCTGCGCCGGGCGGTCGACGGCGAGCTGCCCAGCGAAGGTGTGGTCACCGGCGCGATCCAGGTGCCGCCGAGCGGGCTGCCGGTGGTGTTCCTCGCCGACCACCCGACCACCGGCGGCTATCCGGTCGCCGCCGTGGTCGCAACGGCCGCGCTGAGCGCTCTCGCGCAGGCTCGGCCGGGTACCCGAATCCGCTTCCGGCCTTCCTGAGCAAGGCGTACCGCCGCGCGGGTGAGACCCGGGTCACCCGGTGCACCCGTCCGGGTAGGGGCTGGAACCTTGTCGCGCCGCCGCCCGTCCTCATGAGTGTGGAACAGGTGACGATCAGCGGTGGCACGGGTTTCCTCGACGTGAACGCGCGGGCGCGGGCGGAGCTGCCCCAGTCGCTGCGGATCGCGCTGGCCACCGGGCAGCTGCGCCGTCCGCTGGCCACCACGCTCGGACCGGTCCTCGACCTGCTCGTCGACGGCGACTACCGAGTGAGCGGCCCGGAGCGGCTGCCGGCCGACCGGCTGCTCACGCCGACCGACGCCTGGCCGCCGCCGGACGAGTCCCGCGTCGGCTACTACCGCGCCGCCATCCGCACCGGGCACCGGCCGGTCGCGGTGGTGCTGGCCGACGGCGAACGCGAGCTGATCCTCGACGGCCACCACAAGATCGCCGCCTACCGCGCCGAAGAGGTCGCCCCCGCCGTCGTCCGGATCACCCAGGGTCAGGCGTATTCGCCTTCGTAGGCCGCGACGAGCTCGGCGTACACCGCCGCGGAATCGGGCAGCCGCTCGCCGTCGAGCGTGTGCACCCGGGTCAGCTTGCGGACGCTGGAGGCCATGAACACGCCGTCGCCCTCGACGAGGTCGCGCACGGTCAGCGGCTCCACCTTGACCGCCCAACCCGCCTTCTCGGCGCCGCGGAACACCGCGGCCTGCGTGGTGCCCGGCAGGATCCCGATGCTCGACGGCGGCGTGTAGAGCGTCCGCCCCTTCGCGAGCACGACGGTCGAGGTCGGCCCTTCGAACACCGAACCGTCGGCCGCGGTGAAAATCACATCTTCGGCCCCGCGGCGCCCCGCCTCGCGGATCGCGGCCATGTTCATCGCGTACGACAACGGCTTCGCGCCGAGCAGCAGCCACGGCGCGCGCTCGGCGAGATCCGGCGGGAAACCGCGTTCGAGGGTGATCGCGGCGACGCCGTCCTCGCGGGCTTTCAGGATCGACGGCGCGACCTCGGAACCCAGCGCGAAGCCGGTCGGGACCGCGGCCGGATCGCCGTCGGATCCCCGCGTGTACACCAGTTTCAGCACCATTTCGGGTCCGCCGGCCCACCTTTCGAGCACCAGCGAAACGACCCGCTCCCACGCCGCGAGGTCCGGCTCGGGCAGGTCGAGCATGGCCGCCGAACGGGCCAGCCGCTCGAGGTGCGGCCGGAGCTCGCGGGGCTTGCCGTCGACGACGAGGATCGTCTCGAAGACGCCGTCGCCGCGCAGCAGCCCGAGGTCGTCGACCTTGATCTGGGCCTGGTCGGGGTCGGCCGGGGTTCCGTCGAGGAAGACGAGGACGCGCATGGGCACACGGTACTCACCTAGGCTGGGTGGTATGCCGTACCGCTCGCCGCTGCTGGACGTGCCCGGATCGATCCCTTCACCCGACGACCACCCCGAAGCCGGCGTCCCCTGGCACTGGGGAGACCCCTTCGCGGAGCAGCGCACGGCCTCGCGCAGCGTGGTCGTGATCGACCGGTCGCACCGCGAGTTCCTCGCCGTGACCGGTGAAGAGCGGCTGTCGTGGCTGCACCTGGTGATCTCCCAGCACGTGACCGGGCTGGCCGAGAGCTCGGGCACCGAGGCGCTGGTGCTCGACAGCCAGGGCCGCGTGGAGACGCACATGGTGGTCGCGCACCTCGACGGCACGGTGTACCTCGACTCGGACCCGGGCTCGAAGGTCACCAGCGCGCTGCCCAAAGGCGGCCCGCAGACGCTGCACGAGTACCTCGAGGCGATGAAGTTCTGGTCCAAGGTGGACATCCGGGACGCGACCGGCGAGCTCGCGCTGCTCACCGTGCTCGGCCCGGACGCCGAGCGCGTGCTGAGCGCGGTCGGCGCCGAAGTCGGCCCGGAGCCGTACGCGGTGGCGGCGCTGCCGGGTGGCGGGTTCGCGCGGCGGATGCCGTGGCCGGGCCGGTGGAGCGTCGACCTGGCGGTGCCCCGGGCTTCGCTGGTGGACTGGTGGAAGCGGCTGACCGACGCCGGCGCCCGCGCGGCGGGTAGCTGGGTGTTCGACGCGCTGCGCGTCGAGTCGGTGCGCCCGCGGCTCGGCGTCGACACCGACGACCGCACGATCCCGCACGAGGTGGGCTGGGTCGGCTCGGCCGCGCACGTCGCGAAGGGCTGCTACCGCGGCCAGGAAACCGTGTCGAAGGTCCACAACGTGGGACGCCCGCCGCGGAACCTGCTCCTGCTGCACCTCGACGGCTCGCCCGAGGTCACCCCGGAGACCGGCGACCCGGTGCTGCTCGACGGCCGGACGGTCGGCCGGATCGGCACGGTGATCCAGCACCACGAGCTCGGCCCGATCGCGTTGGCGCTGGTCAAGCGCTCGACGCCGGTGGGAGCGGAGCTGCTGGCGGGGTCGGAGGACAACCTCGTCCAGGCGGCGATCGACCCCGATTCGGTGCCCGCGGAACAGCCCGCGCCGGGGCGCGCGGCGGCGGCGCAACTCCGTGGCTGAACGAAAGCCCCTGACAGCGAGATCACGCTCAACCGGGATAAACTGCGCTGTGATCGAAGTGCGGCCCGGTGGCAGGCGGCGGATCGACCGCGTGCTCGGCCCGGGGTACCTCAGCGGCCTGGGTGAACTGCCGCTGGACGTGCTGCGCGAGCGGCGCGACGAAGCCGCGCAGGAAGAGACCGACCTGTCCTACCTGCGCCGTCTCCTGCACGCCCGGATCGACATCGTGCGCGCGGAGCAGGCCCGGCGCAGCTCGGGCGGCGAAGCGAGCATCGTCGACCAGCTGGCGACGATCCTGGCCGACAACGCACTGGGCCCGGCGGCGGGCTCGGGTCGTCACCAGCAGCTGGAACCCTCCCGCGCGGGTGAGCACCGGCGGCACGCGGAGGCCCTGATCGGCGATACGGACCTGACCGACGTCGGGTCCCTCTCGGACGAGAAGCTCGCCTCCGCTTTGGACACGTACGCGCGCGAAGAGCTGTCGGTGTCGTCGTTCCGCCGTGAGGTTCAAGGCGTGATGGACACGCTGAACGCGGAGATCGCGAAGCGCTACCAGCAGGGATCGGCCACAGTGGACGAGCTGCTGGAGAACGAAGGCGGCCGCGGCGAGTGACCAACCCCGTGCTCGCCGAAGTCGTGCGGTCGGGTTTCGTCGAAAGCGTCCACCGGGGCGCGCTCGTGATCACCGGCCCGGAAGGCGCCGCCCGGCTGGCCCTGGGAGACGTGTCCTCGCCGGTGTACCCGCGGTCGTCGAACAAGCCGCTGCAGGCGGTCGGCATGCTCCGGGCGGGTTTGGCCTTCACGGGCGAGGACCTGGCGCTGGCGTGCGCGTCGCATTCGGGCGAGCCCGGGCACGTGAAGCGGGTGCTGGAGCTGCTCTCGGCCGCCGGCCTGGGTGAGCGCGACCTGGCCTGCCCGCCCGACTTCCCGTTGCACGTGCCGAGCATGCGCGACGCGGCCGAGCCGCGGCGGGTGATGATGAACTGTTCGGGCAAGCACACGGCGATGCTCACGACGTGCGTCCGGGCGGGCTGGCCGGTGGCCGGGTATTTCGCGCCGGACCATCCGCTGCAGCAGGCGCTCGCCGCTGCCGTCTCCTCGCTGACGGGCGAGCCGATCGCCCACACGGGTGTCGACGGGTGCGGCGCGCCGTTGTTCGCGTTTTCGCTGACGGGGCTGGCTCGCGCGTTCGGCCGGATCGCGAGCGCGGTGGACGGGCCGTCGGCGGAGGTGGCTTCGGCGATGCGGGCGCACCCGTGGCTGGTGGCGGGGACGGGCCGCGAGGACACGGCGTTGATGTCCGGTGTGGAGGGACTGATCGCGAAGGCGGGCGCGGAGGGGGTCCAGGCGTTCGCGCTGCCGGACGGGTTCGCGGTGGCGATCAAGATGGACGACGGCGCGAAGCGGGCTTGCGCGCCACTGGCGGTTTCGGCGCTGCGGTACCTCGGGGTGGACGTGTCCGGGCTCGAGGAGCTGGCGCAGCCGCCGGTTTCGGGTGGCGGGCAGCCGGTGGGCGAGATCCGGGTGCCGGAACTGCGCTGACCGCTGGTGGGTGCCGGAGCTGCACTGACCGCTGGTGGGTGCCGCCTGCCCGGACCGCGCCGCCTGCCACTCGCCCCTGCCGCGCCGCCGGATGCCGCTGGCCGTCTCCGGCGCCCCGCCGGCTGCGGACCGCGACTGAGCAGCCCCCGTTTTCCACGCTACCGGCGGGCACCGACAGTTTTGGGCCGGAGGAGTCGCCGGGGCGTTCGGTTGTCCACTAGTTGGCGCGCTCGCGGGCGGCCACGTCACCCCAGAACTCGCGCAGGTCCGAGAACAGCTCGGCCAGCTCCTCGACGTTGCCCGAGCGCAGGGCGTCCAGGATGTCGTGGACCTCGTCGGCCGTGTTGTCGGCTTCCAGGACCGGGTCCGTGAACAACTGCACCAGGCCGCCGTAGTCGAGCTCGACCACCGAGTCCGCGTGGAAGTTGTCCAGCCAGCGGCGCGTTTCGAACAGCACGCGGCCCGGTCCGGAGTCGCCGAACGTCTGCTCCAGGAGCTCCCCGGCCTCGCGGGCGCGGTGCTGCGCGTCGGCCAGCGTCGCCCGCCAGGACAGTTCGCGCCGTGGGTCGGCGCGGCCGTTGCCGAGCACCAAGCGCCGCTCCTCCGGCTCGATCAGCACGAACCACGGCAGCGGGACGGTCCAGGTGGTCGACAACGTGTGCGCCGCCGACGTGCTCAGGTCCACCATCGCCGACTTCGTGCGGGCGCGGATCGTCTCCTGGGTGAAGCCGCCTTCGCCGAGGACGACGTTCTTCAGCGCCGGGTGCGCGTCGCCGAGGAAGGTGACCAGCGCGGCCGCCGAGCGGGCACGCAGTTCCAGCGGGCAGACGAGCGGACCGTGCTCGGCCTTGCCGCCCGGCACGTCCTCGGGGTCGAGCACCAGGACGTCGGTCAGCAGGCTGGGCGCCGGACGGCCGTCGGCGAGCTCGGCGGGCAGCAGCCGCCGCGGGGCGGCCACCTGTGACTTGAGCCACATGGCCTGCTCGCGCGCCCCCGCGTCCGTCCGCCTCAGCTTCGCCGCGGCGACGGCCGCACGCAGCCGCTCGTCCGGCGGATCGCCCAGGGCGAGCAGGGGTTCGTACACCCGCAGGTAAGCCACGAAGGGACGGAGCACGGGTAGATCGTGGCACGTCTACCTGCGCCGATCGCCACCGACCGGCCGGTAACCGGTGTCCGGGGAACACTGTCGTGACCGGCACACCGTGCCACGTCGCATCGAACCCCCCGGACACGGTACGGTGTGAGCAGGAAAGAATTGTCGAGACGATGCGGGGCCGCCGATTCCCCCGGCCGCCCCGCCCCTGTGCGAGGGGGTCGAGCCATGGGGCGCGGCCGGGCTAAGGCCAAGCAGACGAAGGTGGCGCGTGAGCTCAAGTACAGCTCGCACGAGACCGACTTCGATGCTTTGCAGCGCGAGCTGTCGAGTAACTCCTCCAGTGACAACCACCACGAGGAACCCGCCGACAGCCGGTATGAAGACCCGTACGACGACGGGTACGACGAGTACCGTCGTTGAGCACGCGTAACCGCGCGAGGGTGGTGCCCATCCGGCATCCGCCCTCGCGCGCTGCGTGCTGCCTGCAAAACATGCGGGTCGCGAAGCGGACGAAGGAGTGAGCCGGTGGTAAGTCGGGTTGGAGTCGTCGGGGCGGGCCTCATGGGGTCCGGCATCGCCGAGGTGCACGCGCGGTCCGGATTGGACGTCGTGATCACCGAGGTGAACCAGCCGGCGCTCGACGCGGGCAGGGCGCGCATCGAGAAGTCGCTGCAACGCGGCGTCAAGAGCGGCAAGCTGACCACCGAGGACGCCGACGCGGCGCTCGCGCGAGTCCGGTTCACCACCGACATCGCCGAGTTCGCCGACCGCGAACTGGTCATCGAGGCGATCCTCGAGCAGGAGCAGGCGAAGGTCGACGTCTTCCGCCAGCTGGACAAGATCGTCGAGGCCGAGGACGCGCTGTTCGCGTCCAACACGTCGTCGATCCCGATCATGAAGCTGGGCATGGCGACGAGCCGGCCGCAGCAGGTGGTCGGCATCCACTTCTTCAACCCGGTGCCGGTGCTGCCGCTGGTGGAGCTGGTGCCCTCGCTGCTGACCAGCGACGAGACCGCCCGCCGCGCGGAAGAGCACGCGACGACGGCGCTGGGCAAGACCGTGATCCGTTCGCAGGACCGCGCCGGGTTTATCGTGAACTCGCTGCTGGTGCCGTACCTGCTTTCGGCGATCCGCATGATCGAGTCGGGCTTCGCCTCGGCCGAGGACATCGACCGCGGCATGGAGCTGGGCACGGCCCACCCGATGGGTCCGCTGCGGCTGTCCGACCTGATCGGGCTGGACACGATCAAGGCCATCGCGGACTCGATGTACGCGGAGTTCAAGGAGCCGCTGTACTCGTCGCCGCCGCTGCTGCTGCGCATGGTCGACGCGGGCCTGCTCGGCAAGAAGACGGGCCGCGGCTTCTACTCCTACAGCTGACCCCGGTCGAAGGTCACGGGTGCCTCGAAGGCGGCCCGCCTGGCGGCGCGCCTCAGCACCGCCAGGACGGCGGGCCCCAGCAGGACGATGGCGACCGCGTTGGTGATGGCGCGACCGGTGTCCCAGCCGAGCGTCGAGGTCAGGACGGTGTACGCCGCGAACCGGCGAAGGTTGTCGAGGAGCGGCGCACCGGGCACGAAGCCGAGCTGCGTGCTATCCCCGGCGAGGAACGGCCACGACCACAGGCTCATCAGCATCCCGAAGAAGTAGGCCGCGAAGACGCCGTAGCCGACGAGCAGGGCGATCTCGGGTTTCCCGCGCGGGTTCCGCGGGAGCAGCCCGGCCCCGAGCCCGATCAGCGACGAGGCCAGCATCTGGAACGGCAGCCACGGCCCAACCCCGGCGGTGAGCAGCGCACTGGTGAACAGCGACGTCGACCCGAGCACGAAGCCGAAGCCGGGCCCGAAGACCCGCCCGGCGAGGACGAGCAGGAAGAAAACCAGCTCGATCCCGCCGGTGCCCGCGCCGAGCGGCCGCAGCCCCGCGTTGACGGCCGAGAGCACGCCGAGCAGCGCGAGCGCCTTGGCATCGATGCCCCCACGCGACAGCTCGGCGAGCACGACGAGGATCAGCACCGGCAGGCTCGCCATGAAGACGAAGGGCGCATCGGCGCTGTGCGCGGCGGCGGTCGGCTGGGGGTGGGCGAGCAGGGGCCAGCAGAACATGGCCAGCCCGAGGATGCTCGCGACGGTGAGGACCAGCGCGGGCCGCGGGGTCAGGCGGATCGTGCGGGGCGGTGGGGTGAGGAAGTCGGTCATGCCGGGATCACCGCCGCCGGTTCGCGGGTGATGGCGATGGTTGGTGGAGTGGGGCCTCGGCGCTGACCGATGGCCGAATGCGCGCCGGAACGGCTGGGCGCGCGGGGGACATCAGCGGCCATGATCCGCGGGTCGGCCCAGGCGCGGCTCGGCAGCCTCGGGTCATCGGCAACCGCGATCCGCGGGTCGGCCCAGGCGCGGCTCGGCAGCCTCGGGTCATCGGCAACCGCGACCCGCAAGCCCGCACAGCCATGCACCCGCCGGGCAGCGTCGGCCCCGGCCCGCGAGGCGGCGGGGCGCGCTCGTTTCCCTGGGCCCCCCCGCCCGCCCCCGCCCCCTCCCCTCCTCCCGCGCCCTTTCCCTCGCCCTCATGCCAGTGCCTCGGCTACCTCGTCCACCGTCAGCCACCGCTCCGGGGCCAGGATTTTGGCCACCTGCGGGGCGAACGCCGGTGAGGCGACGACCACCTGCTTCGTCGGGCCGTCCGCTACCACCTCGCCGTCGGCCAGGACCACCACGCGGTCGGCCACCGTGGCGACGAACTCGACGTCGTGGGTGGCCAGCACTACCGCGTGGCCCTGCGAGGCCAGCTCTCGCAGGGTCGCCGCGAAGCGCCGTTTTGCGTGGTAGTCGAGGCCGCGGGTCGGCTCGTCGAGCAGCACCACCGGTGGGGCCGACGCCAGCTGGATCGCCAGCACCAACGCCAGTCGCTGCCCTTCCGAAAGGTCGCCGGGGTGCGCTTCACCGGCGATTCCGGGGGCGAGCCGGTCCAGCAGGGCCCGAGCCGTTCCCGCCGGCACCTCCGACTCGGTGTCCGCCTGTGCGCACTCGGCGTCCACCGAATCGAGGTACAGCAGGTCGGCCGGGGTCTGCGGGACCAGGGCGACGCGCTGACGGGCCACTCGTGGCTTGAGCGACGCCGGGTCCACGCCACCGACGTCGACCTTCCCCGCCGACCTCGGGCCGCTGCCCTGCACCGCCCAGAGAAGCGACGACTTGCCGGAGCCGTTGCGTCCCATCAGCGCGACCACCTCTCCCGGTCCGACACGCAGGTCGACCCCGCGCACCGCCAGGACATCTCCGTATCGGACCACCACCCCTCTCACATCCAGTGCCGAACCGGTCACCGAGAGACTACGACCCACCACCGACAATTCCGCGAGCCGCGCGCGCAGCGGCCCGGCGACCCGCCGCGCGTCCCGGACCGACAGCGGCAGCGGTGACCAGCCCGCCAGCCGCCCGAGCTCGGCGATCGGGGGCGCGATCGGCGACGTCGCCAGGATCTCGGCCGGCGGCCCGGACCGCACCGAACCGTCGCCCGGCAGGTACAGGAGCCGGTCCGCGTACTGGGCCACGCGCTCCATGCGGTGCTCCGCGACGATCACCGTCGTCCCCAGGTCGTGCACCAGCCGGGTGATCGCCGCGAGCACGTCCTCCGCCGCCGTCGGGTCCAGTGCCGACGTCGGCTCGTCCAGGACGACGACGGACGGGTGCGCCGTGAGCACCGAACCGATCGCGACACGCTGCTGCTGGCCGCCCGACAGCGTCCGAAGTGGACGATTGCGCAGCTCCGCGATCCCCAGCAGGTCGAGGGTTTCCTCGACGCGCTTGCGCATGACGTCCGGCGGCACCGCCAGCTGCTCCATCGCGTAGGCGAGTTCCTCCTCGACGGTGTCGGTCACGAACCCCGCGAGGGGGTCCTGCCCGACGACGCCGACGACCGACGCCAGCTCCCGCGGCGGGTGCACAGCCGTGTCGAAACCACCCACGACCACCCGGCCGGACAGCCGCCCGCCGGTGAAGTGCGGGACGAGCCCGTTGATGGCGCCGAGAAAGGTCGACTTGCCCGCTCCGGTCGGCCCCGCGACCAGGCACAACTCGCCCTCGTCGATCAGCAGCGACACGTCCGACAGCACCGGCCGCGAAGCGTCCGGGTAGGTCACCGTGACCCGCGAGAACTCGATCACCGCACGACCTCCGGAACCGGGGGCGCCACGAACGCCGGCAACACCGCGACCAGCAGGGACACCACGTGCACCCAGGACACCTCCGGCCAGCGCAGCGGGCTCAGCGACGGGAACAGCCGGCCCGCGTCGATCCGCGCGGTCGCGAACAGCAGCACGCACGCCCCGACGCCGGCCGCAACGACCAGCGTCTCCGGCCACCGCCACGGGTCGGGCCGGTACGCCGTCCGCCGCACCCGGCGCCCGCCGAGGACGAAGCCCACGACCGCCACGACCAGCCCGGCCGCCAGCAGCGGCACCCCGAGCCAGGACGACGTCCCGTCGAGCACGCCGTAGACGCCGACGCACACGCCGACCAGCCCGGCCAGGACGCAGGCCGCGATCAGCACCCGCAGGCGCGTCCCGAGGTACTCACGGCGGCCGTAGCCCCGGGAGTCCATCGCCGCCGCCAGCCGCAAGGACCGGTCCATCGCGTCTTCCAGCACCGGCACCACGATGCCCTTCACCGCCCGCAGCCCACGACTCCGCCCCGCCCGCAGCCGGCGGGCCCGCCGCACCCGCTGCACGCTCTCGACGAGCTGCGGGGCCACCGTCAACGCCACCGTCACCGCCGTCCCCACCTCGTACAACGCCCCCGGTACCGCCTTGAGCAGGCGTTTCGGGTTGGCCAGGGCGTTCGCCGCGCCGACGCAGACGACCATCGTCGCCAGCCGCAGGCCGTCGTAAAAGCCACCGAGCAGCTCCTCCGCCGACGTCGGCCCGAACAGGGACAATCCCGCGGCGAGCGGGATGCGCGGCAGCGCGAACAGCACGTGCCCGCCGTCGTCCCCGCCGATCAGGATCCGGAACAGCACGCGCGAGGCGACGATCAGCGCGCCGACGTAGACGTACAGCCGGAACGCCAGCGCCCAGGGCGCGTCACTGCGCCGGTTCGCCACGACGAACCCGGCGACGGCGATGATCAGGCCGAGCAGCAGCGGGTTCGTCGTCCGGCTGGCCGCGACGGCCAGCGCGAGCGCCCACGCCCACCAGGCGCCGGGGTGCAGCGCCCTACTGGGCACGCCGACGCCGGGCGACGACGATCCCGGCGCCGCCGACCAGCACGATCACGACGGCCCCGGCGACCAGGCCCCAGGGGAACGAACTGCCCTGGTCAGAGGCGGCGGGCGCGGGCGAGGAGACCTGGCGGACCGGCGGCACGCGCGGCGGCGACGGCAGGTCGTTCGCCGACTTCGGCCGCGCGAACGCCCACCCTTCGAACCCGCCGGGAACCGGTTTCGCCGTCTGAGCGCCTTCCTGGCTCGACGTCCAGCTGCCCCCGGCGGGGGCGTGCCAGTAGCTCCAGTACGCCGTCGCCGACGGCATCCCCGCGCAGGACTCGACGTCGGGGCCCGGCTTGCCGTTGATCCGGCAGGCGACCGCGAGGCCGTACTTCTGCGAGCCGGCCACCTCGATCCCGGCCTCCTGCAGGGCGGCGATGCCGTTCGACGGCGTCCCGGCGGCGCAGCGGACCAGCGGCTGCGGGCCGAGGTCGCCGAAGTCGACGACCACCGTCACGCCGTCGCCCTCGGGGCAGGCTCCGTCGGTGCCTGCCGCCGACGCGGGTGCGGCGCCCACGAACGCGGCACCGAACAGAAGGGCGCAGACAACGGCGAACCGGGAGGCGATCATGCAGGCACTTTAACCAGGCGGATGCTCGCTGCAGGTGCGGTTTCTGCGCGACGCGGGACACACCTAGACTGCGGGCCGTGGGACAGCTCATCGCGGACGGACAACTGCGCGTCGGCCTGATCGGCGCCGGCCCGTGGGCGACGACGATCCACGCACCCGGACTGGCGGATCACCCCGGCACGGCGCTGACCGCGGTCTGGGCCCGGCGGCCGGAGGCGGCGCAAACGCTTGCGGAGACGCACTGCGCGGCCACCGCCGGCAGCGTCGAGGAGCTGTTCGAGCAGGTGGACGCGGTGGCGTTCGCCGTTCCCCCGGCGATCCAGGCCGAGCTCGGCGTGCGGGCGGCCGAGGCCGGGAAGCACCTGATCCTGGAGAAGCCGATCGCCGCCGACCTCGACGGCGCGCGGCGGCTGGCCGACGCGGTCGCGGCGGCCGACGTGGCCGCGCTCGTGGTGCTGACCTTGCGTTACTCCGCCCAGACGCAGGAGTGGCTCGCCGGCCTCGCCCAGGCGGGCGGCTGGGCGGGTGGCGGCGCGCGCTGGCTGTCCGGCGCCCTGCTCGGCGGCCAGTTCGCCGCCTCCGAGTGGCGGCAGGAGGACGGCGGCGCGCTGTTCGACATCGGCCCGCACGCGCTCGACATGCTCGACGCCGCGCTCGGGCCGATTACCGGGGTGGTGGCGGCCCGGCAGAGCCCCGGCGACCTCTGGCACCTGATGCTGGCCCACGAGGGTGGCGTGATCAGCACCGCCACGCTCTCGCTGCGGCTGCCGGTGCAACCGACCGTCGTCGAGGTCGCGGTCTGGGGCGAGCACGGCTACCGGACGCTCGGGCGCAAACCGGGCTCGGCGCAGGAGTCCTACACCGCCCTGCTGGACGATTTCGCGGCGATGATCGCGAGCGGCACGACGACGCACCCCTGCGACGTCCGGCGCGGCCTGCACCTCCAGGAACTACTCGAGCAGGCGCGCCAACTCGCCGCAGAGTAGTACACAGGGCGGTTTCCCGCTTTTTCGTTGCTCCACAACGTTTCCGCGCTTGTCCCCAGAATTCATCCACAGGGTTGTCCACAGCGTCCATTGTGGACAGTACGGTCCGTTCGAAATAAACCGGTTGCCCGCCGTGCCACCATGACCGGGAAGAGCCCGCTCGACTCCAAGGAATGACCGCCTATGCCTGGCGCCGTCTCCGGCGTCGGCCCCCGCTAGGCCCGACGCCCGGCGAACTGCCCGCACGCCCCGGTCCGGGGGCTGCGGTTCCTTGACGTGCTCTTCGAAAGGCTCACATGTCCGCCATCCAGACCTATGTCCGCGCGACGGCACCGCGCGGCCGGGAGACCGAGCAGGTCGGCCCGTTCCTTGCCACCTACTCGCCGAACCGGCACCCGATGCTCAACTACGCGATCCCGGACGACGGCGCCCAGCCGACGCCGGCCGAGATCGACGCCTTGACCGCGGTCTACCGGCGGCGGGATCGGCTCCCGCGGCTGGAGTACTTCACCGACGTCGCTCCCGGCCTGGAGAAACTGCTGGTCGAGGTGGGGTACGCGCTCGAACGGCGGGTGCCGTTGATGACGTGCGCACCGGCCGAGCGGATCGATCAGCCGGTCCCGGATGGAATCCGGCTGCGCGTACCGGAGTCCGAGGCCGACCTCAGGCAGCTGCGGGCCGCGCAGAACACCGCGTTCGGCGAACCCGCGGAAGTCGGCGACGGCGAGGTCGAGCACCTGAAAGCCGAGACCGGCGTGCGGCATCTGCTCGCGGAGGATCTCGGGACTAAAGCCGTGGTCGGCGGCGGGCTCGCGCTCGAAATCGTCGACGGCACCACCGAGATCGCCGGGATCGCCGTGCTCGAGCCGTACCGCGGCCGCGGGATCGCCGCGGCGCTCACCGCGCACCTCACCCGCGCGGTCCACGAGGCCGGTGCGCACACGGCGTTCCTCACCCCCGGTGATCTGGGGATCGGCACCGTCTACGCCCGCGTCGGCTACCGGACGGCCGGGGAGTGCGTGCACTTGTCCCTGAGTTAGTCGTCGAAGCGGCCGGAGCGGCCCTTCTTCACGTCGCTCCGGCGCTTCTTCGACGCCAGGCGGCGCTCCTTCGAACCCCGCGAGGGCTTCGTGGGGCGCCGTTGGGCGGGCGGCGGGGCCGACGCGTCGAGCAGCAGGTTGGCCAACCGCCCCCGCGCGGCCTCGCGGTTCTGCAGCTGGGACCGGTGTTCGCTGGCCGCGATCGTCAAGACGCCGTCGACGAGCCGGGACGCCAGCGCGGCCAGCACGCGCTCACGCAGGTGCCCGGGGATCGACGGCGACCCGGCGACGTCGAACGACAGCTCGACCCGCGAGTCCGTCGTGTTGACGCCTTGACCGCCGGGGCCGGACGACCGCGAGAAGCGTTCGCTCAACTCGGCTTCCGGGATGACGAACCGGGAGCCGACGACGACGTCCCCGGTGGCCACGCCTCAGAACCGCGGGTGGTCGCCCGAGAGGACCGCGCGCGGGCCGTCGACGTCTTCGGCGGGCTGGACGTCGCCCAGCACCCACGCCGGGACGTGCCGCGCGGTCAGCATGGCCAGCGCCCGGTCGACGTCCTCGGCGCCGACGATCGCGACCATGCCGACGCCCATGTTGAACGTCTTCTCCAGCTCGGCCCGCTCGACCTTGCCGCGGTGGCCGATCAGCGCGAACACCGGCGCCGGCGTCCACGTGCCGCGGTCGAGCCGGGCGACCAGGCCACGCGGCATGACGCGGGCGAGATTGGCCTCCAGGCCGCCGCCCGTGATGTGCGCGAACGTCCGGACCTCGGTCTCGGCGGCGAGCGCCAGGCAGTCCTTCGCGTAGATCCGCGTCGGCTCCAGCATCTCCTCGCCGAGCGTGCGGCCGAACTCCTCGACGTGCCCGTCGAGCGGCATCCGGGCGATGTCCAGCAGCACGTGCCGGGCCAGCGAGTAGCCGTTCGAGTGCAGGCCGGACGAGCCGAGCGCCAGCACGACGTCACCCGGGCGGACCTTCTCCGGCGAGAGCAGCTGCGACGCCTCGACCACGCCGACGCCGGTGGCCGACATGTCGTAGTCGTGCTCGCCCATCAGGCCCGGGTGCTCGGCCGTCTCGCCGCCGAGCAGCGCGCAGCCGGCCTGGACGCAGCCCTCGGCGATGCCGCCGACGAGCGCGGCGATCTTCTCCGGGTGCACCTTGCCGACGGCGATGTAGTCCTGCAGGAACAGCGGCTCGGCCCCGGTCACGACCAGGTCGTCGACCACCATGGCGACCAGGTCGATGCCGACCGTGTCGTGCTTGTCGAGGGCCTGCGCGACGGCGATCTTCGTGCCGACGCCGTCGGTCGACGACGCGAGCACCGGCTCCTTCCACTTGTCGAGCTTCAGGGAGAACAGCCCGGCGAAACCGCCGACACCACCCATGACCTCGGGCCGCGTCGCCCGCTCGGCGTGCGGCTTGAGCAGCTCGACGGCTTCATCGCCGGCGTCGATGCTGACGCCGGCGGCGGCGTACGTGGCGCTCGTGGACTCGCTCACGGTGGAAGGACTCCCTACTGGAAGGACGGTCAGGGACGCCGGACGGCGTCTTCGGCACCGTACCCGGCGGGACTGACGGGGGTTGCCGCGCCATTGACCGCGTCGAGGCTTTCGAGCAGGTGTTTCCCGATCAGCGCGTCCTCCGGCAGCGGGATCGGGTACTCGCCCGAGAAGCACGCCGTGCACAGCCGCGACTTCGGCTGCTCGGCCGCCGCGACCAGGCCGTCCAGGGAGATGTAGCCCAGCGAGTCGGCCCCGATCGAGCGGCGGATGCCGTCGAGGTCGACGCCGTTCGCGACCAGCTCGGCCCGCGACGCGAAGTCGATGCCGTAGAAGCACGGCCAGCGGACGGGCGGCGAGGCGATCCGGACGTGCACCTCGAGCGCGCCGGCCTCCCGCAGCATCCGGACGAGCGCGCGCTGAGTGTTGCCGCGGACGATCGAGTCGTCCACGACGACCAGGCGCTTGCCGCGGATGACGTCCCGCAGCGGGTTCAGCTTGAGCCGGATGCCCAGCTGGCGGATGGTCTGCGACGGCTGGATGAAGGTGCGCCCGACGTAGGCGTTCTTCACCAGGCCGGTGCCGTAGGGGATGCCTGAACCCTGCGCGTAGCCGATCGCGGCCGGGGTGCCCGATTCCGGCACTGGCATCACCAGGTCGGCCTCGACCGGCTGCTCCTTGGCGAGCCGGCGGCCGATCTCGACGCGGGTGGCGTGCACGCCGCGGCCGGCGATCGTGGTGTCCGGGCGGGCGAGGTAGACGTACTCGAAGACGCAGCCCTTGGGGTCCGGGTTCGCGAACCGGGACGAGCGCAGGCCCGCGGCGTCGATGGCGATGAGCTCGCCCGGCTCGACCTCGCGGACGAAGGACGCGCCGACGATGTCGAGGCCCGCCGTCTCGCTCGAGACGACCCAGCCGCGCTCGAGCCTGCCGAGCACCAGCGGGTGCACGCCGTGCGGGTCACGCGCCGCGTACAGCGTGTTCTCGTCGGAGAACACCAGGCAGAAGGCGCCCTTGAGGGTGGGCAGCAGCTCCATGGCGGCGGCTTCGATGCCCTTGTCGGCGGCGTTCGCCGCGAGCAGGCCGCAGATCAGGTCGGAGTCGCTGGACGAGCCGGTCAGGCCCGCGTGCGGCTTGAGCCCCGCTTCGATGGTGCGTTCGCGCAGCTCGGCCGTGTTGACGAGGTTGCCGTTGTGGGCGAAGGAGAGACCGCTGCCGGTCTCGGTGGTGCGGAAGATCGGCTGGGCGTTTTCCCAGATGGTCGCGCCGGTGGTCGAGTACCGGCAGTGCCCGACGGCGATGTGCCCCTGCAGCGACTGCAGGATCTGCTCGTCGAACACCTGGCTGACCAGGCCGAGGTCCTTGAAGACCACGATCTGCGAGCCGTCGGAGACGGAGATGCCGGCCGCCTCCTGGCCCCGGTGCTGCAGGGCGTAGAGGCCGTAGTAGGTCAGCTTCGCGACTTCTTCCCCGGGAGCCCAGACGCCGAAGACGCCACACTCCTCACGGGGTTCCGGTTCGGGCTGGTCGGACACGAGCTGCGGGTCGGAAACCACCGAGGAGCTCCTGGGAAGACGTGGTCAGGCCAGTGTCAGTGTAGACGGTCCGGACATGAGCCAGGCCCCGCCGGGCGTGGTTCTGACCACTTCGGACGGGGCCTGGAAGCCTGTACGTCTAACACGCATCCGGCAGCGAAAGAATCTCCGTCAGCACCTGCGCACCTTCCCCGCGGCGGCGCCACAGCCACCGCTCCGGCTCGAAGATGTTCTCTTCGGAGCCGGGCATCCTGGTCGCCACGACGTCGTCCTCGGCGTTGAGCCGGACCACGTCCACCACGTCGTCGTGCACCCGCACGCCGACGACCGCGAGGACTTCACCGCGTTCGTCGGCGGGGTGGACGAACTGGTAGCCGCGGGCCACCAGTTCCTGCAGTCCGGTTTCGATGTCGAAGACGGGGGCGACGGCCTCAGCCGAGGACATCGTCGAATTCACCGTCCTTCGCGCCCGCCAGGAACGCCGCCATCTCGGCGCGCGTGTACACGAGCGCCGGGCCGGTCGGGAACCGCGAGTTGCGCATCGCGATCTCGCCGTTGGACAGCGGCGCGACCTCCACGCAGTTGCCGTAGGCACCGCTGTAGCTCGCCTTGCGCCACTCGGCACCGGACAGCCGATCGGCCGGGATGCCGTTCTCGAATCGCTCAGCCATGTTCCCACCTCTCGATGCGGAAAACCCTGAGGCAATGCATATGCATGTGCATTTGCCCGCGTGTTCGAGGCTAGCACGT
Organism: Amycolatopsis plumensis; assembly: GCF_042652605.1. Classification (NCBI taxonomy): domain Bacteria; kingdom Bacillati; phylum Actinomycetota; class Actinomycetes; order Pseudonocardiales; family Pseudonocardiaceae; genus Amycolatopsis; species Amycolatopsis plumensis. The sequence goes on from NZ_JBHSJY010000001.1 coordinate 2,646,860, forward strand.
GTGACTGCAACGGTAAATGCACGTGCAGAATTTCTTGCAAAGTTCGCGGACGGTAAGAATTACCAGATCGCCGTTAACCTATCCAGTGACGCGCGTGTGCACGAATGGAGTAACAACTACGGTTCGTTACCGCTCAGCGGAGCAGATTTGCCTGCGGAGACAGGCAAAAGGGCAGCTAGATCTCTTGGCGGCGCTTCCCGAGCATCGACCGGCTGCGCTCGGGCGTCTCCGCGTCGACCGCGAGCATGTCCAGCGCGCGGCTGTACTTCTCGATCTCTTCGCGCTTCTCGATGTAGTGCGCGCCGGTCATGTACTCGACGTAGGCGATGTTCGGCAGTTCCGGTTCGCCGAAGCGCAGCAGCGAAAACGCGTGTTCCGCGGACAGGCCGCTGCGCGAGTACGGCAGGACCTGGATCGACACGTGCGGCAGCGCGCTCATCTCGAGCAGGTATTCGATCTGCTGCTTGAGCACCTTCATCCCGCCGATCGGGCGGTAGAGCACCGACTCGTCGAGCACCATCCAGACGCGCGGCGCGTCCGGCCTGCTGAACATCTTCTGCCGCCGCATCCGCAGCGCGACCAGCTGGTCGACCCGCTCGTCGGCCATCTCGGACCGGCCGTGGCTGAAGATCGCCCGCGCGTACGGCTCGATCTGGAGCAGGCCCGACACGTAGAGCGGCTCCCAGATCTGGATCCGGGCGGCGGCTTCTTCGAGGCCGACGAGGTCGGTGAACCAGTTCGGCATGGTGTCGCCGAAGCGCCGCCACCAGCCCGGCTCGTTCGACTGCTTGACCATGTCAAGGAACGCCCGGCGCTCCGTCGGGTCGTCGACGCCGTACATCGTCAGCAGGTCGGTGACGTCGCGTTCCTTGAACCCGACCCGGCCCAGCTCCAGCCGGCTGATCTTCGACTCGGAGCCACGGATGTTGTAACCGGCCTGCTGACGGGTGATGCCGGCCTCTTCACGGAGCCGCCGCAGCTGCGAGCCCAGGATCATGCGGCGCGCCGTGGGGCCGATGTTCTGTTCACCTGCGGACGCGTTCACCGCGTTCATTCCCGGCCCTTCCGCGCTCACGTCACCAGGGGGTCCTAGCCCGACTACCGAAAGTACACGTTGGGCCGTCCTGCGCAAAGAGGTGACCCGGTTTACCGCATGCGTGTGGAGTCCTACTCTACGTAGAGTACGAGACTTTCAACACAGAACTTGCGAGGTTCAACATGCCCGACGCCGCGACCCGGACCGAACGAGTTCCCGTGGGGGTCGACCCGACCCGAGCGAGCATCGCGCGCGTGTACGACGCCTTCCTGCTCGGGAAGGACAACTACGAAATCGACCGCGAGGTCCTGCACAAGGTCCAGAAGGCGGCCCCGGAAGCGCAGGACCTGGCGTTCGAGAACCGGGGCTTCCTGATCCGCGCCTGCCGCTTCCTCGCCAGCCAGACCGGCATCACGCAGTTCCTCGACTGCGGCTCCGGCCTGCCGACCGCGGAGAACACCCACCAGGTCGTCCAGCGGATCAACCCGGAGATCAAGGTCGTCTACGTCGACAACGACCCGGTCGTGCTCGCCCACGGCCGCGCGCTGCTCGAGGAGAACGAGAACACCCACTTCGTCGCCGAGGACATCTTCGAGCCGCAGCGGATCCTCGAGCACGAGGTCGTCCGGCAGCACATCGACTTCTCGCAGCCGGTCGCCCTTCTCCAGATGGGCACGCTGCACCACTTCAACGGCCCGGACGAGCGGCCGGCCGAGATCATGAAGGAGTACATCGACGCGCTGCCGTCGGGCTCGTTCGTGGCGATCTCGCACTTCTTCGACCCGGAGGACGAGGACTCCGCGACCGCCCGCAAGATGGAGGACTTCTTCCTGCACAGCCCGATGGGCTCGGGCACCTTCCGGACGCAGAAGCAGATCGAGGACCTGTTCCCCGGGCTCGAGATGGTGCCCCCGGGCGTGGTCCGGTGCGCCGACTGGTGGCCGGACGGCCCGCGGCTCAAGGACCTCAACGTGGCCCAGCGGACCATCGCCGGCGGCATCGGCCGCAAGCCGTAGGGCAGTTCCCGGTCCCCACCGGCCCTGCGTCAGTCCTCGAAACCCGTGCGTCCGATCCGCAGCAGCGGAAGCCAGTGCGACAGGTCGGCCCGGGAGCCCGACGCCGACACCCGGCCGTCGGCCACGGCCGTGATCCAGTCCAGTTGCCCGGTGGCCAGTTCGAGCCACGTGCGCGGGTCGGTCTCGATCACGTTCGGCGGCGTGCCGCGCGTGTGCCGCGGGCCCTCGACGCACTGCACCGCGGCGAAGGGCGGCACCCGCACCTCGACCGACCGGCCCGGCGCGTCCGCCGCCAGGGCACGCAGCGACAGGCGGACCGCGGCGGCCAGCTCCGGGCGCGCCGGATCCGGCGCGTCGCCCTGCAGCCACGGGGAGATCGCCAGCACCGCCGCACGTAACTGTCCGGGGTCGACCGAACGCGAAGAGGCCATGGGCAAACAGTAGAGTGGCGCACCAAGACTTGGCAGGCACACCCGAGAACATGGGGATGACGATGGCGCAGCGGGACGAGGCGGATCGGATGGTTTCGCAGCAGCCCACCGGAAGCGAAGCCGATCGCCCCGGGGGGCACGGCAAGCACAACCGCGCCGCGCGGCGCGAAGGCAGGCAGGCGCGGCGCAGCGGCAAGCACGGGACGCCCGAGATCACCGCGGAGATGCGCGCGAACGCCCGCGCCAATCCCGACAGCTGGCTCTACGTCATCGACGAGGCCTTCGACCCGAACGGCCCGGTGCCGTCGTGGGCGGTCGTCGGCGCGTACCCGGTGAACGGCGCGGGCGACGTCATCGCCGACTTCCACCCCAACGACCGCTACCGGCCCTCGCCCAAGGCGCTCGGCTTCCCGGACCCGGCGAACGACCTCGAGCACCTGCTGCAGCTCGTGCGCACCGAGCACCGCCCGCCGTCGGACCTGCCGAAGGCCGTCCTCGACGCGACGCTGTTCGTCTACGCGATGTCGCCGGTGCAGCGGACCGTCATCGGCTTCCACAACACCGACGGCCGGGTCATGGTGCCCGCCTACACCCGCAAGTCGCTGGTGCCGCGCGAGTGGCCGCACGCGCGGGCGGTGGTCGGCCGCGACATCGTCGACCTGCTCGGCGGGCACCCCGTCGCGATCAACCCGCACGACCTCATCACCGCGGTCGTGCCGGCCGAGCACCTGCTGAAGGCCATCGCCGACGAGCGGCGCTGACCTGCGGGTTCAACCCCATCGAGTGATCATCGAGTCGCCGATCCGGCGGTGCCGGTGCATCGTGAGACTGAAGAAGTCTCACGAGATCGGTGGGGAGCCAGAGGGTGAAACGACGTTCGCTGCCCTTCGCCGCCGTCCTCGCGTCCGTCCTGCTCGTGGCCGGGCAGACGTCGGCGAAGGCCGACGACCCCTACGCCGGCGCGGAGGACCACTACGCGGGTTCGCAGATCGCCGAGGTCGAGGGCGTCGGCGAGGGCCCCGACGTGCTGTACGGCGGTGACGACCAGCTGCTCGGGCACGACGTCAGCGGGCACCAGGGCCCGGTCGACTGGCCCGGCGCGGCGGGGGCGGGCGCCAAGTTCGTCTACGTCAAGGCGACCGAGGGCACCGGGTTCGTGAACCCGCAGTTCGCGCAGCAGTACAACGGCTCCTACAACGTGGGCCTGATCCGCGGCGCCTACCACTTCGCGCGGCCGGACATCTCCGACGGCGCGTCGCAGGCGCGGTACTTCCTCGCCCACGGTGGCGGCTGGTCGGCCGACGGCAAGACCCTCCCGGGCGCGCTCGACGCGGAGTACAACCCGTACGGCGAAACGTGTTACGGCAAGGACGCCGCCGGCATGGTCGCCTGGATCCGCGCCTTCTCCGACACCTACCGCGCGGCCACCGGCCGGTTTCCGACGATCTACACGTCGACGAGCTGGTGGAAGCGGTGCACCGCGAACAACGGCGAGTTCGGCGCCAACCCGCTCTGGATCGCGCGCTACAACAGCTTCATCGGGGAACTGCCGTCGAGCTGGAGCATCCACACGATCTGGCAGTTCGCCGACCGCGGCACCCTGCCCGGCGACCAGAACTGGTTCAACGGCTCGGCGGACCGGCTGCTCGCCCTGGCGCTGGGCTGAACGGCCCAACCGTCCAATAATAGGTGTTAACTCGTCACCGATTAACGATCTTCTCGCCGGGAAAATCACCCACACGTATACCCAATTTCACGGAACTGAGTGACAAACGCCACTTCGTCCTCAACAATCGTGCTCGGGCGGCTACCTGCAGTTAGCCGCTCATCGCGAGGGTATCTGTGAAGGGAACCAAGATGTCCACTTCCCGAAGAGGGCGGCTGTTCGCTGCCCTGGTCGTCCCGGCCACGCTGCTCCTGCTCGGCAGCACGGCGCAGGCGACGACCTTCTCCCCCGAAGTCGACCCCGTGGCCGCGATCAACGCGGACATCGCACAGCACAACCACGAGCTGGGGTCGCAGATCCGGCGCGTCGAAGGCGACACGTCGACTCCGGACAGCCAGAAGTCGGCGCAGCAGCCGCAGCCCGGACAGGCCATGCCCGGCCAGGTGCTGGCCACGGTGGCCGGCATGGACGTCGCCAGCTACCAAGGCAACGTCGACTGGGCGAACTGGTGGAACCAAGGCAAGCGGTTCGTGTGGACCAAGGCCACGGAGAGCACCAACTACACCAACCCGTACTTCACCCAGCAGTACAACGGCTCCTACAACCAGGGCTTCATCCGCGGCGCCTACCACTTCGCCACGCCGAACACCTCGAGCGGCGCGGCGCAGGCCCGGTACTTCGTCGCCCACGGCGGCGGCTGGTCCAAGGACGGGAAAACGCTCCCCGGCGCGCTGGACATGGAGTACAACCCGTACGGCGCGACCTGCTACGGGCTGAGCAAGGCGGGGATGACGTCGTGGATCCTCGACTTCCACGACACCTACCACTCGCTGACCGGCCGGTACCCGGTGATCTACACGTCGACGAGCTGGTGGGGCAGCTGCGTGAGCGGTGACTTCTCCAGCACGGCCCCGCTGTGGGTCGCGCGGTACGCGTCGTCGGTCGGCACCCTGCCCTACAACTGGGGCTACTACACCGTCTGGCAGTACACCTCGAGCCCGCTCGACCAGGACACCTTCAACGGTGCCTACGACCGGCTCCAGGCCCTCGCCAACGGCTGATCCACCCCACAACCGGCTCCCGGATCGTGACGGCTTCGCGCCGTTGCGATCCGGGAGCCGGGTTCATGCCGTACCGTCCGAGCTTGCAGAACGCCGCAGCCACGTCCTGGGGGAACCGCACGCCGCCACCGGACGTCGGAAGCGCACGAACACCCAGCGCCCGGAAGGCACGAACCCGATGACCTACCCGCCTCAGCCGGGCCAGCCCGGCCAGCCCGACCCGTACGGCCAGCCGCCTTCCGGCGGCTTCCAGCAGCAGGGTGGCTGGGACCCCAACCAGCAGCAACAGCCGTACCCGACGCAGCAGTACCCGCAGGGCTGGGACCCGAACCAGCAGCAGGGCTACCCGCCGGCGTCGGGCGGCTTCCCGGCGAACCCGCAGCCGGCGTGGGGCGACCCGTACGCCCAGCAGCAGCAGCAGTCGGCGTGGGCGGACCCGAACGCGCAGCAGTACGGCCAGCAGGCCTGGGACCCGAACGCGGCCGGCCAGGTGTCCGGCTGGGACCCGGCGACCGGGGGCTACACGCAGGGCTTCGGCGGGCCGCCCGCGCCGCCGAAGAAGAGCAAGACCGGGATGTGGATCGCCATCGGCGCCGCCGTGGTCGTCGTGCTCGCCCTGGTGGGCATCACGGGCTTCGTCGCACCCGGGTTCTTCCTCTCGAAGGACGACACCAACACGGCCGCGGCCCCGACGTCGAGCACGTCGGCCAAGCCGTCGGCGCCGACGTCGAAGCCGACGGCCAAGAAGCCGACGGTCACGAAGCCGACGACGCCCGACAGCGGCGGCGGCAGCTCGGACGCCAAGGCCGTGCTGCAGGGCTTCATCGACAAGCTGAACGCGGGCGACAACAACGGGGCGGTCGCGCTGGGCTGCGCCGACTCGAAGGAACTGCTCAGCTCGTGGCTCGAGACGTTCCTCAAGCCGCCGCTGCAGCTGCAGCTCGGCGACGTGCCCGCCGACAAGTACCTGGTGGAGGGCGAGGTCACCGGGACGTCCGCCGGCAAGCCGGTGAAGGGCACGCTGAGCGCGACGAACTTCGACAAAAAGGGCTTCTGCGTCAGCACCATGCTGGTGTCCTGAGCGCCGTGAAGCTGTGGCGATCGCCGCTGGCGTGGACGTTCCTCGCGTCGGTGGTGCTGCTGCTCGGGGTCGGCGGCTGGCTGCTGACCGACCCCGCCACCAGCCGCAGTGACGCGCTGAAGACGGGCGGCCTGGCCGGCGGCGCGATCGTGGCGCTGTACGCGCTGTGGCTGAACGACCGCCGTCGCCGGGTCGAGGAGCGCCGCCAGGACATCGAGCGGCAGCGGCACGAACTCGAGGCGCAGCGCGCGGAACAGGACCGCGAGCGGGTCGCGGACGAACGGTTCGCGAAGGCGGTCGAGCTGCTCGGGCACGCGGCCGACCAGGTGCGGGTGGGGGCGCTGCACGCGCTGGCGGGGTTGGCGCGGAGCCGGCCGGACTACACTCAGACGGTGCTGGACGTGCTGTGCTCCTACCTGCGGCGGCCGTTCGAGCACCCGCGGTACGCGGCAGGCTTGGAGCGCCACGTCCGCAGCGACACCCGAGGCGACCCCGAGCAGGAGCAAGAACTCCAGGTGCGCCTCACCGCACAACGGCTGCTCAAGGACCTGCTCCCGGCCACCGACGTGCCGGATGCGCGGGACTACTCCCTCGATCTCACCGGCGCCGTCCTCGAATACCTCGATCTCGGCGGGCGCAGGATCGGCGGGATGCTCCTGCGGTACGCGGCGCTGCACAGCAGCACGAACCTCAACGGATGCCGCTTCACCGGCCGCGTGTACTTCACCGCCGCAGGCACCGGCGACGGTCGGCTGATCGGCGCCTTCCGTTGCCGGGGAGCGGTGTTCGAAAGCCACGCGTGGTTCAGCGGAACCCATTTCGCCGAGCTCGCCGACTTTGCCGAGACCACGTTCGCCGGGCCAACGGCGTTCAAGGACGCGGAGTTCGCCGCCGATGCGGTCTTCACCGGGGTGAAGGCCACCGGCTCACTGGACCTGCGGCGGGCTTCGTTCGAGGGGCAGACCGATCTGCGGTTCTTCTCGCTGCCGTCGTCGGTTTCGCTGTACAACACCTTGGTGCGCAACGAAAAGGACGTGCGCATACCCGCGGAGTGGGACCTGGAGGAACTGCGGGACGGGACGGCCCGGGTCGTCGCCAAGGCGGGCTGAGCAGCCCCCGTTTTCCACGCTACCGGAAGGCACCGACAATTCCGGTTTCCGTCCACAGTGGACGTCACCGCCGGGCGATGGCGGCCGCGACGCCGTCCAGGATCAGGTCCAGGCCGAACGTGAAGTCGTGGTCGGCCGGGTCCACGCCGGACGGCTCGAAGACCTGGGCCCCGAACAGGCCGGCCGCGTACGGGAAGCGCTGGGGTTCCACCAGCTCCGCCAGCGTCCGGCCGTAGTCGCGCTCCACCTCGGCCTGGTCCGCCGCCGCGTACTGGCGAGCCAGCAGGGTCGCGTTGCGCACGTGGCCACTGACCGCGTTCAGCACGCCCGCCTGGGTGCCGAGATCCAGCCCGGTGCCGCGCAGGGCGCGCAGCAGCGCGTCCACCCAGCTGATGGCGTTCGGCCCGCGTGGGGGGCCCGCCATCGGCACGTCCACCAGCCACGGGTGCTCGGCGTACCTCGCCCGGACCGCCGTCGCCCACTGCCGCACGCCGTCGCGCCAGTCCGGCGGCTCGCCGAGGTCGGGCGCGGGACCGGTGGCGTGGTCGGCCATCAGCTCGAACAGCTCGTCCTTCGAGCCGACGTGCCGGTACAGCGCCATCTTCGTGAAGCCGAGGTGCTGCGCCACCTTCTGCAGCGTCACCCCGGCGAGCCCGTCGCGGTCGGCCAGGTCGACGGCCGCGCTCACCACGCGGTCGACGTCCAGCTCGGCCGGGCGGCCCCCGCGCGGCGGCGCCGGACGCCGCCACAGCCGGCTCAGGGCAGCGGGCAGCTCCCGATCAGGCACCGGACTTCCTCCACTTAGTGTCCAAGGGATAGTATCTATGGGACATTAACTACTGACCTGGGGAAACACCGTGACCAGACCGCTCACCGCGGGGAAGACCCGCGTGCACGACGTCGATGCCCTGCGCGGGTTCGCGCTCCTCGGCATCTTCATCGTCAACATCACCTTCATGGCCTCCGGCTACCCCGGCAGCCTCGTCACCGACCCGGCGTTCTCCTCGACCTTCGACGACGTCGTCCGCGGGCTGTCGTCGGTGTTCGTCGACATGAAGTTCTACCTTCTCTTCTCGTTCCTCTTCGGCTACAGCTTCACGCTGCAGGTGCAGGCCGCGGCCCGCGCGGACGCCGCCTTCGCGCCGCGCATGCTGCGCCGCATCGCCGGCCTGTTCGCGCTGGGCGTGCTGCACATCGTGCTCCTCTACGGCGGCGACATCCTCACCACCTACGCCGTGGTGTGCCTGATCCTGTTCTGGATGCGGGGCGTCCGCGACCGGACGGCGCTGCGCGTTGCGGCCGTCGTCTACGGCGTCGTCCTGTTCAGCGCGCTGGTGAGCGGGCTCTTCCTGGACCGGTCGGCGTTCGTGCCGTCCGGCGCCGAAGCGCTGGCCAACGCCGAGCGCTCGACGAACGCGCTGCTCGGCGGCTGGGGCGACGTCATCGGCGAACACCTCGACGGGCTGTCGCTGCTGGTCGTGCAGGCCGTCTCGCTGCAGGGGCCGGCCGGGCTCGCGATGTTCCTGCTCGGCATGGTCGCCGGCCGCCGTCGCCTGTTCGCGCTGGTGCGCGGAGACGAGCCGGTGCTGCGCCGGATCCAGTGGCTCGGCTTTCCGATCGGGATCGCCGGTGGCGTGGTGTACGCGCTCGGCGGCGGGAACGGGAACACCCTCGCCGTCTCGGCCAGCATCGCCACCGCGCCGCTGCTGACCGCGGCCTACGTCGCGACGCTGCTGCGGGTGATGCACCGGGCCGCTTTCGTCCGCGACGCTCTCGCGCCGGCCGGGCGCATCGCGCTCACCAACTACCTCGCCCAGGCGCTCTTCGGCCTGCTGGTCTTCACCGGCGTCGGGCTCGGTCTCGCCGGCACGTTTTCCCCACTGGCCACGACGGGACTGGCGGTGGCGTTCTTCGCCGTCCAGCTCGCGGGCAGCGCGTGGTGGCTGCGCCGGCACCGGTACGGGCCCGCCGAATGGCTGCTGCGCTGGATCACCAACGCGCGGCGCCCGGCCTGGCGCGCGTAACCGGGTTGGGGCCTCCGGCCGCGCCGAAGGCCCCAACCGGTCAGTCGAACAAGGCGGGAAGGGTGCGCTCCCAGGCCTCACGCAGCTCGTCGAGCGTGAACTCCGTGATGCCCTGCAGCTCCAGCGTCCCCGAATCCGGGTCGACCACGCCGGTCTTGCGCCACGGGAGGCCGCGCGCGGTGCACATCTCCGTGAAGCGGAGCTCTTCCGTGCGCGGGACCGCCACCAGCACGCGGCCCGCGGACTCGGAGAACAGCTGCACGAACGGGTCCTGGTCGGCGTCCAGGAACACCCGGGCACCGCACTGTCCGATGAGGACGGTCTCGACCAGGGTCTGGATCAGGCCGCCGTCGGACAGGTCGTGGGCCGCCGAGATCATGCCGTCGCGGGACCCCGCCACCAGGATCTCGCCCAGCAGCTTCTCGCGGGCCAGATCCACCTTGGGCGGAACGCCGCCGAGGTGGCCGTGGAGCTCGCGGGCCCAGGCCGAGCCGTCCAGCTCGTCGTGCGTCTCGCCCAGCAGGAGCAGGGTTTCGCCCGCCTCCGCGCCGATGCCGGTCGGAATGCGGCGGGTCACGTCGTCGATCACGCCGAGGACGCCGATCACCGGCGTCGGGAGGATGGCCGTCGACCCCGTTTGGTTGAAGAAGCTGACGTTGCCACCGGTGACCGGGATGCCCAGCTCGACGCAGCCGTCCGCCAGGCCGTGCACCGCCTGCTCGAACTGCCACATCACGCCCGGGTCGGTGGGGGCGCCGAAGTTCAGGCAGTCCGACACCGCGACCGGCGTCGCGCCGCCGGTGGCGACGTTGCGGTACGCCTCCGCCAGCGCCAGCTGCGCGCCGCGGTACGGGTCCAGGTAGACGAACTTGCTGTTGCAGTCCGTCGCGACCGAAACGCCGCGACCGGTCGACTCGTCGATCCGGATCATGCCGGAGTCCGAGGGCTGGGCCAGCACGGAGTTGCCGCGCACGTACCGGTCGTACTGCGACGTCACCCATTCCTTCGACGCCTGGTTGGGCGCGGAGATGAGCTTGAGGACGTCCGCGCGCAGTTCGTCCGGAGTGGACGGACGCGGCAGCTTCGCCGAGGTGTCGGCGATCAGGGCGTCCTGAAAGGACGGACGCTCGATCGGGCGGTCGTACACCGGGCCCTGGTGGGCCACCGTGTGCGCGGGGACGTCGACGACGACCTCGTCGTGCCAGGTGATGACCAGGTGCTCGCCGTCGGTGACCTCGCCGATGTCGGTGGCGATGACGTCCCACTTGCGGCAGACGGCCATGAACGCCTCGACGTTCTCCGGCGAGACGACCGCGCACATGCGCTCCTGCGACTCGCTGGAGAGCACCTCGGCGGGCGTCATCCCGGTGGCGCGCAACGGAACGCGGTCGAGGTAGATGTGCATGCCGCCGTCACCGGCCGCGGCGAGCTCCGACGTCGCGCAGGACAGCCCGGCGCCGCCGAGGTCCTGGATGCCGACGACGAGTTTCTGGGCGAACAGCTCGAGGCAGCACTCGATGAGCACCTTCTCGGTGAACGGGTCGCCGACCTGGACGCTCGGGAGCTTCTTGCGGCCCGACGCGGACTCGTCACCCGAAAAGGTGTCACTCGCCAGGACGGAAACGCCGCCGATGCCGTCGAGGCCGGTGCGGGCGCCGAACAGGATGATCTTGTTGCCGGTGCCGGACGCGAAGGCGAGGTGCAGGTCCTCGACGCGCATCGCGCCGACGCACAGCGCGTTGACCAGCGGGTTGCCCGAGTAGGACGGGTCGAAGACGAGCTCGCCGCCGATGTTCGGCAGGCCGAGGCAGTTGCCGTAGCCGCCGACGCCGGCGACCACGCCAGGCAGCACACGCTTGGTGTCCGGGGCGTCGGCCGGGCCGAAGCGCAGCGCGTCGGCGACCGCGAGGGGCCGCGCGCCCATCGCCATGATGTCGCGGACGATGCCGCCGACGCCGGTCGCCGCGCCCTGGTACGGCTCCACATAGGACGGGTGGTTGTGGCTCTCCACCTTGAAGGTGACCGCCCAGCCCTCGCCGATGTCGACGACACCGGCGTTCTCGCCGATGCCGGCCAGCATCTTGGCCTTCATCTCGTCGGTGGCGGTCTCCCCGAAGTAGCGGAGGTGCTTCTTGGAGGATTTGTACGAGCAGTGCTCGCTCCACATGACCGAGTACATCGCCAGCTCCGCGTCGGTGGGCCGGCGGCCGAGGATCTCCCGGATGCGGGCGTACTCGTCGTCGGCGAGGCCCAGTTCGCGGTAGGGCTGGGTGTGGTCCGGGGTCGCCCCGGCGCGCTCGGTGGTGTCAACGGTGCTGGTCACGGTGTCCGTGTCAGGGTTCGCCACGGCCGTCAGGATACGTGCCGGGCCCGGCCGCCCCGGACGGTGGGCCACTGAACCGGGAGGGCCCTTCGAGGGTGTGACCGGGGCGACATCCGGAGCGGCTCGGGCCGGTGGCGCGCATTGTGGACAACTCGGGTGCGGCCTGGGCGCGCGGCCCGGAATTGTCGGTGGCCGCGAGTAACGTTGAACTCGGGGGTCCCCCGAGCGCCGGCGGTGCTGCTGGGGACAACTCGGGCGCGTGCGCGCCGTTGGGGACAACTCGAGGCGCGGCTCGGGCGGCGGTCCGGAAATGTCGGTGGCCGCGAGTAACGTTGAAACCGGGGGTCCCCCGAGTGGCTGGGGCGCGCGGCTGCCCGGAAGGGCACCCGGCGGTGGCGGTCGGAGCGCGCGAAAATCGGTCGCCTTCTGCTGGTCGGCGGCTTACCGTCGGGAATCGTGCTTTCCGCCACGTATCCCTTTCCGCCGCTGCGGCTGCCCGCGCGGCCGACCGCGAGCCGCTTCCTGCTCGCCGTGTTCCGGGCCCGGCTCGGCACGGTGCTCGGGGCCGCCGCGATCGGTGTCGTCTGGGCGCTGCCCGGTGCGCTGCTGCCGCTGGTCGTCGGGCAGGGCATCGGCGCCATCGGCGCGCACGACGGTGCCGCCGTCGCGCGGTGGGCGCTGGTCGCGGCCGCGCTCGGGCTGGTGCAAACGCTCTTCGGGACCTGGCTGCACTTCCTCAACTACGGCCTGTGGCTGCACGGCGCGGGCTCGACCCAGCGGCTCGTGTCGGCGCACACCACGCGCGTCGGCGCCGGGCTGCGCGAGCAGACCACGACCGGCAACCTCGTCGCGATCTCCACCACCGACATCAACCACATCGGCAACACCGTCGAGATGACCGGCCGCGCGTTCGGCTCGCTGCTGGCGTTCGTGGTGGTCGCGGTGTGGCTGGTTTCGACGTCGCCGCTGCTGGGCGTGGTCGCGCTGGTCGGCGTGCCCGTCGCGGTGCTCGGCATCGGGCCGCTGCTCGCCCCGCTCCAGAAGCGCAAGGCGAAGCAGCGCGAGAAGCGCGGAGACGTCAACGCCCTCGGCGCGGACATCGTGTCCGGCCTGCGGATCCTGCGCGGCATCGGCGGCGAGCGGCGGTTCTTCGCCCGCTTCCGCGACACGAGCCAGCGGGTGCGGCGGGCCGGCGTCGAGGTCGGCAAGGCCGAGGCGTGGCTGGCCGCGGCGGAGATCGCGCTGCCCGGCCTGGTCACCGTGGTGATCACCTGGCTCGGCGCGCGGCTGGCCGTGGCCGGCTCGATCGACGTCGGCCAGCTGGTGGCGTTCTACGGCGTCTCGGCCTTCCTGATCTGGCCGGTCAACGCCGCGACGGAGGCCGTCGGGTCGATCACGTCGGGCCTGGTCGCGTCGCGGAAGGTGGTGGCGCTGCTGGCGATCCGCCCGAAGCTGGCGGACCCGGAGACGCCGGTGCCGCTGCCCGGCGGCCCGCTGGAACTGGTGGACACCGAGTCCGGGGTCCGGGTGGCGCCCGGCCGCCTGACGGTCGTCGACTTCGGGGCCGGCGGCGAAGCGGTGGCCGACCGGCTGGCGCGGTTCGCCGATCCGGCCGAGGGCGAAGAGGTGCTGGTCGGCGGCGTCCGGGCGGACCACGTGGCGCTCGCGGAGCTGCGGCGGCGGATCGTCTACGCGCACAACCAGGACATCTGGTTCTCGGGCGTGCTGCGCGAGCAGCTGGCGCCGGCGCGGCCGGGCGGCGTCAGCCTCACCGAAGCGCTGTACACGGCCGACGCCGACGACATCGTCGAGGCGCTGCCCGACGGCATCGACGAGGTGATCGGCGAGCGCGGCCGCGAGGTGTCCGGCGGCCAGCGACAACGGCTGAACCTGGCCCGCGCGCTGGCGACCGACGCCGACGTCCTGGTGCTCGACGAGCCGACGTCGGCCGTCGACGCGCACACGGAGGCCCGCATCACCGAACGCGTCGCCGAGCTGCGGCGCGGCCGGACGACGGTGGTGTTCAGCCAGAGTCCCTTGTGGACACATGTAGCGGACGAAGTCTTCACGGCAAAGGCAGTGACGGTATGAAACGGCTTCCCACGGCGGCCCGGCGGGACGTCCGCCGCTGGGCCTGGCAGACGACCATGAGCCACAAACGCGAGTTCGGCCTGCTGCTCGGCTCGCTGGCCGTGGCCACGCTGATCGGCCTGGCCGGGCCGCAGCTGCTCGGCTCGCTCGTCGACGACGTCGCGGCCGGCACCACGACCACGCACGTCGACGTGCTGGCGGTGGTGTTCGTCGCCATCCTGCTGCTGCAGGCGGTGGCGCGGAAGGTCGCGCGGATGCGTGGCGCGGTGTTCGGCGAGCTGGTGCTCGCCGAGACGCGCGAGGAGTTCGTCGGGACGGCGCTGCAGCTGCCGCTGGGCACGGTCGAGGCGGCCGGCACCGGCGACCTGCTCAGCCGCGCCACCACCGACCTCGGCCGGATCGACCACGCGGCGCGGTTCGCGGCGCCGGAGATCCTGGTCGCGACGGTGACCGTGGTGTTCACGATCGTCGCCATGGTGGTGACGTCGCCGCTGCTGTCGCTGGGCCTGCTGGTCGCGCTGCCGCTGCTGGTGCCGGTGAACGTCTGGTACCAGCGGCGGATCCCGTCGGTCATGCAGTGGATGCTCGACCGCTGGGCCGACCTGACCACCAGCGTCCACGAGACCGCGGAGGGGGCGCGCACGACCGAGGCGCTCGGGCTGACCGAGCGGCGGATCGGCGCCGCGCACGACGCGCTGGAGCAGAGCATCTACGGCGAACGCCGGATGCGCGCGCTGCAGCTGCGGTGGCTGCCGTCGCTGGAGATCAGCTACGTGCTGCCGCTGGCGGTGATGCTGGTGCTGGGCCTGCTCGCGTACGCGCAGGGCTGGGCCGGGCTCGGCGAGATCACCACGATGCTGCTGTACGTGCAGGGCATGGCGGCGCCGCTGAACGAGGCCCTGTTCTGGCTGGAGGACCTACAGGTCGCGGCGGCCGCGGCGCGCCGGATCCTCGGCGTCCGGTCGGTCGCGGTGGAGGACGTGGCGAAGGTGGCGGAGGTGCCGCGCGGGCGGGACATCGACGTGCACGACGTCCGGTTCAGCTACACCGCCGACCGCGAGGTGCTGCACGGCATCGACCTGCGGGTCCCGCGCGGCGAACGGCTCGCGATCGTCGGGCCGTCGGGCGCGGGCAAGTCGACGCTCGGCCGGCTGCTGGCCGGCATCGCGGCACCGTCGGCGGGCTCGGTGCGCATCGGCGGCCAGGACGTCTCGGCGCTGGCCGACGACGTGCTGCGCGGCGAGGTGCTGCTGCTGACCCAGGAGCACCACGTGTTCTCGGGGACCCTGCGGCAGAACCTCGCCCTGCCGGCCCGCCGCGCGGGCGGCGACTGGACGGACGAGGAGCTGACGGCGGCCCTGGCGTCGGCGGGCGCGGCGGACTGGGTGGCGACCCTGCCGGCCGGGCTGGACACGAAGCTGGGGCCGGGCGAGCACCCGGTGCCGGCGGCGATCGCGCAGCAGCTGGCGCTGGCCCGGGTGGTGCTGGCGGACCCGCACACGCTGGTGCTCGACGAGGCGACCTCGCTGCTGGACACGGGCTCGGCGCGGGACCTGGAGCGGTCGCTGAACAGCGTGCTGGCGGGCCGGACGGTGATCGCGATCGCCCACCGCCTGCACACGGCCGCGGCGGCGGACCGCGTCGCGGTGGTCGAGGGCGGCCGCATCACGGAGCTGGGCCCGCACGAGGAGCTGCTGTCGGCGGGCGGCTCGTACGCGCGGCTGGTCGCGGCGGCGAGCTGAACCCAGGCCGAGGCGAACATCCGCCTCCTCGGCCCGGCCCGGC
Source organism: Amycolatopsis plumensis (assembly GCF_042652605.1). Taxonomy (NCBI): domain Bacteria; kingdom Bacillati; phylum Actinomycetota; class Actinomycetes; order Pseudonocardiales; family Pseudonocardiaceae; genus Amycolatopsis; species Amycolatopsis plumensis. The sequence goes on from NZ_JBHSJY010000001.1 coordinate 2,662,483, forward strand.
CGCCGCGAGGGCCGAGCCGGACCGTGGCGGCCGAGCTGGGCCCGCAGCGGGCGGCGAGCTGAACCGGGCGGGGGGCGGATTGGTCCGGAATGTCCGGAGCAGCGGACGTGTTGCTCCCCAGGGAGACGATCTTCTACCTGGGGAGTGCCATGTCTTTCGTGATGACCGCGGCCGAACGCGAGCAGTTCCTGAGCGGCGCGCACGTCGGGGTGCTGGCGGTGGAGCGCGCCGGCCGGGCGCCGCTGGCCGTGCCGGTTTGGTACGACTACGAACCCGGCGGCGAGCTGCTGATCTGGATGGAGCGCGACACGGTCAAGGACCGGTCGATCCGCGCGGCGGGCCGGCTGAGCCTGGTGGCCCAGGACGAGAACCCGCCCTACAAGTACGTGACGGCCGAGGGCCCGGTGATCGCGAACGACGAGCCCCCGACGCGCGAGCAGGCGCTGCGGATCGCGAAGCGGTACTGGCCGGAGGACCAGGCGACGGCTTACGTCGACTCCGCGCTCGGGGAGCGGTCGGTGCTGGTCCGGGTCCGGCCCGAGAAGTGGCTGTCGAACGACCAGAGCAAGAGCTGACCTTGCTCCGGGGCTGTGGACAACTCGAGTCCGCAGCCCCGGAACTGTCAGTGCCCCCCGCTAGCATGGATACCGGGGGGCGCGGCCCGCCCTCAGGCCTTGACCAGCGCGTCCACCGCGCTGAAGAACATGCCGAGCCCGTCGTCCGACGGCCCGGTCAGCGCGTCGATCGCGTGCTCCGGGTGCGGCATCAGCCCGACGACCCGGCCGTTTTCGCTGCGGATCCCGGCGATGTCGTTGCGCGACCCGTTCGGGTTGCCGCCGACGTACCGGAACACCACGCGGCCTTCGCCCTCCAGCTCGTCCAAAGTGGACTGCTCGGCCACGTAGCAGCCGTCGATGTTCTTCATCGGGATGAGGATCTCCGCGCCTTCGTCGTAGCGCGTGGTCCACGCGGTGGACGTGTTCTCCACGCGCAGCCACTGGTCGCGGCAGATGAAGTGCAGGCCCTGGTTGCGGATCATCGCGCCCGGCAGCAGGCCGGCCTCGCACAGGATCTGGAACCCGTTGCAGATGCCGAGCACCGGCATGCCCGCGCGCGCCGCCTCGATCACCGGCGTCATGACCGGCGCGAACCGGGCGATCACGCCCGCACGCAGGTAGTCGCCGTAGGAGAAGCCGCCCGGGACGACCACCGCGTCGACGTCACGCAGGTCCTCGTCGGCGTGCCACAGCGGCACGGCCTCGCCGCCGGCGTAGCGGACCGCGCGGGCCGCGTCGCCGTCGTCCAGCGTGCCCGGGAAGGTGATGACACCGATGCGCGCGCTCACGCGTCCACCCGCTTGATCGTCCACTGCTCGATGACGGGGTTGGCGAGGAATCCCTCGGCGATCTTCTCGAGCGTCGCGTCGTCGACCGTGTCGTCGACCTCGATCTCGAAGTGCTTGCCCTGGCGGATCTCCTTGATCCCGGTGAACCCCAGGCGGCCGGCGGCGCCGAGCGCGGCCTGTCCCTGCGGGTCGAGGATTTCGGGCTTCGGCATGACGTCGACGACGACTCGGGCCACGGCAGGCTGCTCCTTATTCACGCAGGTCGTGGGTACCTCCCGAGCATAGTTCACCCTCTCGACCCCCTGGCGGGGCCCACCGGGAAACCTAAACTGGCCGACGGCGCGGAGCTGCGCCATGATGAGTCGTTGACATCTCGCCAACAGGAGGCACCGTGGCCGTCCAGGAGTCCTACGACTACGTCATCGTCGGCGCCGGCAGCGCGGGGTGCGTCCTCGCCAACCGCCTCACCGAAGATCCTTCGGCCCAGGTCCTGCTCCTCGAAGCGGGCGCGGAGGACACCGCGGACGAGATCCACATCCCGGCCGCGTTCCCGTCGCTGTTCAAGACCAAGTGGGACTGGAACTACGAGACCGTCGAGCAGAAGCACACGGGCAAGACGTCGTACTGGCCGCGCGGGAAGGTGCTCGGCGGCTGCTCGTCGATCAACGCGATGATCTACATCCGCGGCAACCGCGCCGACTACGACGGCTGGCGCGATTCTCACGGCGCTACCGGATGGGGCTGGGACGACGTCCTGCCGTACTTCAAGCGCGCCGAGGGCAACCAGCGGCTCGGCGGGCCGCTGCACGGCACCGACGGCCCGCTGCACGTCGAAGACCGCCGGTTCACCCACGAGCTGTCGCACGCCTGGGTCGACTCGGCCGTCGCGTGGGGCCTCAAGCGCACCGACGACTTCAACGGCGAGAGCCAGGAAGGCGCCGGCGTCTACCAGGTGACGTGCAAGAAGGGCCGCCGGTGGTCCACGGCGGACGCCTACCTGCGCCCGGCGCTTTCGCGGCCGAACCTGACGGTGAAGACGCTCGCGCCCGCCACCCGGGTCGTCTTCGAGGGCACGCGCGCGGTCGGCGTGTCCTATTTGGACAACGGGGTGGAACGGACGGCGCACGCTTCAGCCGAGGTCATCCTTTCGGGCGGCGCCGTCAACTCGCCGCAGCTGCTGATGGTGTCGGGCGTCGGCCCCGCCGAGCACCTGCGCGAACACGGCATCGACGTCGTCGTCGCGCTGCCCGGCGTCGGCGAGAACCTGCACGACCACCCGGCGTGCGGGATCATCTGGTCCACCCGCGACACGACCGACCTGGTCGACGCGGCTTCGCTCTTCGGCCTGGCGCGGTACCAGCTGACCCGGCGAGGTCCCTTGACGTCGAACATCGGTGAAGCGGGCGCGTTCTACCCGACCACGGACGGCCTGCCGGCGCCGGACATGCAGATCCACGTGGCGCCGACGTTGTTCTACGACAACGGGTTGCGCGAACCGACGGTTTCCGGGTTCACGTCGGCGGCGACGCTGGTGGACGTCGCGAGCCGCGGACGGCTGCGGCTGAAGTCGGCGAACCCGTTGTGGAAGCCGGAAATCGACCCGGCGTACTACGCCGAGCCGCGGGACATGGAGACGATGATCGCCGGGCTGCGGGCGTTGATCGAGATCGGGCAGGCGGGGCCGCTGCGGCGGTTCCTGGACAAGCCGTTCCTGCCGCTGCGGCACGATTTGAGCGATTCCGAGCTGGCCGAGCACATCCGGGAGAACACGCAGACGCTCTATCACCCGGTCGGGACTTGCTCGATCGGGTCGGTGGTGGATCCGGAGCTGCGGGTTCAGGGCGTGGCGGGGCTGCGGGTGGTGGATGCCTCCGTGATGCCCGTGGTGCCGCGGGGGAACACCAACGCGCCGACGATCATGGTGGCGGAGAAGGCGGCGGACCTGATCCGGGGGCGGTCGGTTTAGCGCGGCCGCGGCCCTCGGCCCCCCGGTTGTCCAGTTTACCGGCGGGCACCGACAGTTTCGGCGCTGTTCCGGGGTTGTGGACCCGAGTTGCCCACAACCCCGGGTGGCTCAGCGCTTGCCGTGGAGGATGGTCACCAGCTTGGTGACCAGCGCGTCCGTCGATTCCTTGCGGCTGAACGAAGTCAACGTGAGCGGGGCCGTGAAGCGCTGGCGGGCGATGGCCTTCGTGCGGGCGAACTCGCGCAGGCCCTCCGGTCCGTGGATGCGGCCGAAGCCCGAATCGCCGACGCCACCGAAGGGCAGCGACGCGATTCCCGCGAAGGACAGGGGCGCGTTGATCGCCGTCATGCCCGTGCGCAGCTTCTCCGCCAGCTCCACCCCGCGGGACTTCGAGAACACCGTCGAGCCCAGGCCGTACTTCGTGTTGTTCGCGCGCTCGACCGCTTCGTCCATGTCGCGGACTTTGGCGATCGTCACCGTCGGGCCGAACGTCTCCTCCGTCACCGCCTCGGAATCCTCGGGGACGTCCACCAGGACCGTCGGCTGCGCGTAGCGGTCGCCGACCGCCTCCTCGCCGCCGAGCACCGCCTTGCCGCCGCGGGACAGGGCGTCGTGGATGTGGCGTTTGATCACGCCCAGCTGGGACGGCATCGTCACCGGGCCGTACTGGGCCGCCTCGTCCGAGCCGGCGCGGACGTCCTTCGACTTCTCGACCACCTTCGCCACGAACTCGTCGTGGACCTTCTCGTGCACGTACACCCGCTCGACGCCGATGCACGTCTGGCCGGAGTTGGAGAACGCGCCCCACACCGTCGCGTCCGCCGCCGCGTCCAGATCCGCGTCCGCGTCGACGAGCACCGGGTCCTTGCCGCCCGCCTCGATGACCACCGGTGTCAGCGTCTCGGCCGCCGCGGCCATGATGCGCTTGCCCGTCGCCGTCGAGCCGGTGAAGGCGATCTTGTCGACCCCGGCTCGCACCAGCGCCGCGCCCGTCTCGCCGAAGCCGGTGATCAGCTGCAGCACCGGCTGCTCCGGGACGATCTCGGCGAACGCGTCGACCAGCCACTTCCCCACGCCCGGGGTGTACTCGCTCGGCTTGAACACCACCGCGTTGCCCGCTGCGAGCGCGTACGCGACCGAGCCGAGCGGGGTGAACACCGGGTAGTTCCACGGGCCGATCACGCCGACCACACCCAGCGGCTGGTACTCGACGGTCGCCGCCTGGTTCGACATCAGCAGCCCCGCGGACCGCTTCTGCTTGCCGAGGATTTTCTTGGCGTGCTTGCCCGCCCACGCGATGTGCTCGATGGCCAGGACGCTCTCCAGCTGCGCGTCGGCGATCGGCTTGCCGGTCTCGTTGCGGACCACCTGGCACAGCTGCGGCAGCCGCCGCGTCAGCACGCCCTTCCAGCCCTTGAGCCGCTCGGCGCGCCCGGCGAAGCCGAGGCCCGCCCACCACTCCGCCGCGACGCGCGCCCGTTCGACGGCCGCCTTGACGTCCTCCGCGGTGTGGATCGGGTAGGTTCCGACCACCTCGTCGGTCGCCGGGCTGAGCGAGTCGAAGGTCTCGCCGACCGTCGTCGGCTTCGGCTGGACGGCAGTCATCGGCGTCTCCCGTGGGTCGAGGGTCAGCCCAGGTTACGACGTTACTGACACTGTGCCAATAGATCGTCCGGGCTTCCGCACCAGCATTGCACCGGCGATCGCCGCGGCAAAGACACCGAACAACGGGGTCACCCACAGCGGCAGGACGCCCACGGCCAGCGAGCCGAGGCCGAAGCCGGCCGCCTGCACGGTGAACGACAGCGAGAACCCGGCTGACCTGCGGTTCTTCGGCAGGACGTGCTGCAGGTTGACCGACGTCGTGGCCACCAGCGGCCCGGTGCAGCCGCCGATCACCGCGACCGACCCGACCAACCCGGGCCAGCCCAGGTCGGCGGCGAGCGCGAGCCCGCCGGCCATGAACCCGGCGAGGAACAGCCGCGGATCGCCGGTCCGGCCCCGCCACGCGTAGAGCGCGCTGCCCGCGATGCTCGCGCCGCTCAGCACCGCGATCACCACCGGCGCGGCGGCCGCCGGTGCCCCGAGGCGCTGGACCAGGGGCAGCGGCGCCACCTCGATGGTCGACAGCAGCAGCCCGACGGTGAACGCGCAGCAGAGCCACGGCAGGTAGGCGCGGAGGCGGGCCGCCGGGACGTCGTCACCGGACTCCACTGGATCGGGCTCGCCCCGGCGGCGCGGGACGAGCACCGCGGCCGCCACGCTGACCGCCGCCATCACGGCGAGCGGGACGAACGTGCCGGCCACGTCGAGCAGCGCGACCAGCGCCGGGCCGCCGACCAGCACGCCTTCCATGATCATCGCGTCGACGGAGATGGCCCTGGGCAGCAGCGCGTCGTCGACCGTGTCGGCCAGGAGCGTCCGGAAGCCGCCCGAAAGCGCGCCGCCCGCGATGCCCGGCAGCAGGACGAGCGCGACCAGGACCGGGGCCGGAGCGTCGGCGGCCAGCGCCAGCACGGCGTACCCGGCGGCGGTCAGGAGCAGCAGCGCGGGCAAGCCGCGCGAAGGGCCGACGCGGTCGAGCAGCCGCCCGACCGGCACCGCGCACACCATCTCGGTGGCGACGTAGACCGACATCAGCACGCCGCCGAGCCGGTAAGAGCCGGTCGTGGCCGTGGTGAGCAGGGTGAACGCGAGCGGCGCCATGGTCGCCGGCAGCCGGGCGAACTGGACACCCGCCGACCAGCGCCAGTACGCGCGATGGGTCATCAACGACATGCCGTCACGCTCTCCTGGCGCGCTCCCGCGGCATACTGATTCGGGTGAGAGCGAATCAGCCGTGATCGAGCTGGCCCTGACCGCGGCCGGGAGCCAGCGCGTCCGCTTCGCGATCTCGCCGCTGGAGGAGGTGCTGGGCGCCGTCCAGACGCTGCTCGGCATCCGGCGGCACCCCGCGCCCCTGCCGTGGCTCTCCGGCGTCCCCGACGTGCCGGAGCTGACGGCGGTGCTGAGCGCGCGGCACTACATCACCGAGTTCCTGAGCCCGCCGCCCGACGGCCCCGAGACGACCGCCGAAGCGCAGCTCGAGGTGGTCCGCGCGACGCCGCCGGAGCAGGTGGCGCTGGAGCTGGACATGGTCGACGCGGACCTGTCCGGGCTGCCGGCCGACCCGGCGGCCGCGCGCGACCTGCTGGCCGGCCAGCTGGAGACGGTGTGGCGGTCGGTGCTGGCGCCGCAGTGGCTCCGCCTGCGCGAGCTGCTCGCGGCGGACATCGCGCACCGGACGCGGCAGCTCGGCTCGGGCGGGCTCGCGGCAATGCTGGCGGAGCTCCACCCGCGCGTCCGGCTGTCGGGGACGTCGGTACTGGTCGACGTCCGGGCCCGCGAGCGGCTTTCGATCGACTCGCGCGGGCTGCTGCTGATCCCGGCGGTGTTCGCGTGGCCGAACGTCGGGGTGGTGACGGTGCCGCCGTGGCAGGTTTCGCTGCTGTACCCGGCGCGCGGAGTAGGTTCGCTGTGGAGCACCTCCGCGCCGTCCGAACCGCTGGTCGAGGTGCTCGGCCGGACGCGAGCGCTGCTGCTGACCACGCTCGACACCCCCGCGGCGACGACCGACCTGGCCCACCGGCACGGACTGGCGGCGGCGACGGTTTCGGCGCACCTGACGGCGTTGCGTGGCGCGGGGTTGCTGGCTTCGGAGCGGCGGGGGCATCGGGTGCTGTACCGGCGGACGGAGCTGGGAGACGCGTTGCTGACGGGGAAGCTTTGACCAGCAGTTGTCGACAAATTCTCCAGCAAGCGACCAGGGAATTGTGGTTGAGTCAGCCTTTCGTGGGTTTCGGCGGACACGGAGTCGTCGAGGCGCTAGAGTCGCGGTCTTCGGCCGGAACCTCGGCCGGACTGGTGTGATGACTAAGTCGAGGATGGTCAATGATTCACCAAGGTGGCGAAGGCGGAGACACGTAGTTTCGCCTGCAACAGCCCCGTCGCTCGGACGGGTTACCTCGGCTTTTTGAGGTCGAGGCGCATCCCGACGCGAAGGCGTGGCGGGATGTTCCTCGCCACCAGGCACACCTCGGTGGGCCCGGCACCGTTGCGCCGGACCGCCAGCGAGTAGTCGTGCTGCCCCTTCAGCAGGCCGATCGCATCACAGGCCACGTCACTGCCTTCGGGCAGTTGAATCGCGTACTCCAAGTAGTCGGTGACACACGCGAACCTCAACGCGAATTCGTCCGGGCGCCGATCCCGCATCAGGGGAGCACATTTACCGGGCCACACCTTTTCGATCACCATGACGATTTCGTCGCCCCGCCTCGCCGGACTGCCGAAATGCGCGATGATTTCGAGCCTTCCATCGTTCAGCCAAGTCGAAGTCGCATCTCGACGGGTGCCGCCGATACCGTCGACTTCCAGCGACTTGACATCCACCTTCACTTTGCGGCGCGCGCGTTCGGACTGCTTCCACCCCGCACCCGTGCGGATGGCGAAGAAGTCGAGCAAATCGCATTCGACGATCGCCTTGACGGTGATCACCTCGCTGGCGTCGCCGTTCGGCCGCACCACGGCGGACTCCACCCAGCTGGCGATCCGCCACGAGTGACCGTGGCGCTCCTTGAGGACCGTGCAGTAGTACTGGAGCAACCGGCGGTCGAGCTCCGTTCGTGACCGCCATTCCACCCGGTTCGCGATCAGGAGGATGTACAACCCGATCACCCCGAGCAGCACCGCCACGATTGCGCCCGCCTTTATCGCCGAGTTGCCCAGCAACGCACTGAGCAAGCCGCCGAAGGCCAGGATTCCCAGCACGCCTTCCACCAGACCGACAATGCCGGTGTAGATGACATATTCTCGGAGCCAGCCGAGGAAGCTCTTCAGCATTGGGCGCCCCACTCCCTTGCCGCAACGGGTGCCGGACGCTCAAGAATAAGTCATTGCCGCATCTTCCGACCAAGTTGCTCCGTCCGAGTGGACAAATTGGTGACATTCTCGAAAAACGGAAACCGAGCGTCACCGCCGCCGCGGATTTCGGTCCGGCAGCGGAGGAGGGGCCGCCCCTCGGCCACCGAGCGTGTTGGCGGGCCGCCGACAACCTGCCTAGGCTGGGATCGACCACCCGTGAAGGAGTACCAACGATGCGTATCGTCCATTTCGGACACGCCTGCCTGTTGCTGGAGACCGGTTCCGAGCGGATCCTGATCGATCCCGGCGTCTTCTCCACCGGCTTCGAGGGTGAGCGGGAGCTGTCCGCCGTGCTGGTGACGCACCAGCACTTCGACCACCTCGACGTCGAGCGGCTGCCCCGGGTCCTCGAAGCCAATCCCGGTGCCAAGCTGATCGTCGATCCCGGCTCCGCTCCCGAGGTCGAAAAGCTGGGCCTGGAGTTCGACGTCGCCAACGTCGGGGACGCCTTCGCCGTCGGGGACACCTCGATCAAGGCCGTCGGCGGGGAGCACTCCGTCATCCACTCCGACATCCCCGTCATCCCGAACATCGGGTACGTCTTCGACGACGGTGCCTTCTTCCACCCCGGCGACTCGTTCTTCGTTCCGGAGCAGAAGATCGACGTGCTCGGGCTGCCCACCGGCGCTCCGTGGCTGAAGGCCGGGGAGGCCGTCGACTACCTGCGGGCCGTGGCGCCGCGGGTGGCCGTTCCCATCCACGAAGCCGTGCTCGCCAATCCGGCCATGCACTACGGCCTGTTCGGCAACCTCGCGCCCGAAGGGTCCGAGGTCAAGGTGCTCGACCGGGGTGAACCGGCGAAGTTCTAGGCCGCGACCGCGCGCAGCGAACCGTAGGTCGCGCCGAACGCGCGGTTCTCCAGGGCGACGTCCACCGCGTCGAGCAGGGCCTGGCGGAGGCCGGGTCGGGTCAGGTCCGTGGCTGTGACCCCCAGCCGGACCAGCCCGCCCCGGCGGGCCGAGCGCGCCGCCGCCAGCACCAGCGCGAAGCAGCGCACCGTCTCCGTGCGGTGCGACTGGCTCGTGAACTCACTCACCCGCGCGCGGCGCACCTCGCCGGTGACGAGGTCCCGCACCGCGCCGAGGTCCGCGCACAGCCGGAAACCGTGCTCGGCCAGCGCCTGCAGCGTGCCGGGGGAGGCGATCCAGCGCGGCGGCGCGAAGCCGTCCACCGACAGCCCCGCGTTGTCCAGCGCGGCCTTCGCGGCGATCAGGCGCAGGCGTGCCTCGTGCGCCGGCAGCGCCGCGAACTCCGCCTTCTTGCCCAGGTGCACCGTGCGGTGCGTGGGCGTGACGGTGTGGTCGTAGCCGTGCAGCAGCACGGAATCACCGCCGCGGGCGCGGGTGCGCACCCACTCCGTCACCGGGCCTTCGCCGGTGCGGGCGGCGTACAGCACCGACAGCGGCACCTTGCGGCGGTCGAGCTCGGCCGCGAGGTCGGCGCACCGGTGCAGCGTGCGCGGGGTGATTCCCGACAGCGATACCAGCAAGCGAGCGTCCACGCCTTCATTGGGACGCACGCGTCTGACGTCGCCGTGAACTGCGCAGAACGGGCGAGCGTCCGTTGCCGGAAGGGTCAGGCACCCTGGCGCAGCCGCGACACCGCCACAGCGATCCGGCCGCGCAGGTCGGGATCGGCGACCTGGCCGTCGGCGACGTCCGCCCGCGAGACCGGGATCCGCGCGCACGCCTCCTCGACGATCTTCGCCCCCGCGTACGTCAGGACCTTGCGCAGCGAGTCGTGGGCGTCCCGGCCGCCGGTCGGGGCCGCGACCGAGGACGCGTTGATCCACGCCACCGGCTTGCCGTACATCTCGCCGCCGCCGACCGTCCAGTCGAGGAGGTTCTTGAACGAGCCCGGCAGGCCGCCCGCGTACTCCGGCGTGCAGATCAGGACCGCGTCGGCCTCCTTCAGCGCGGCACGCAGCGCCGCGACCTCGGGGTGCAGCGGGTCGCGGTCGTCATCGGGGTTGAAGTGCGGCAGGTCGCCTAGGCCGGTGTACGTCTTGCTCGCGGTGAGGGTCGCGACGGTCCCCAGCACCGCCGCATTGCCCGAGCCGGCTCGCAGGCTGCCGCAGATCAGCAGGATCACGCGGCCAGTCTGCCAGCGAAAGCCCGGTGATGCGGTGGTACGCCTCGAAGTACCGGTCGCGCGTGGCCGTCACCACTTCGGGTGGCAACGGCGGCAGCGCGGACACGCAGTCCCAGCCGGACGCCGGGTCGACCAGCCAGTCGCGCACGTGCTGCTTGTCGAACGACGGCTGCGGGACGCCGGGCTGGTGACCGTCGGCGAGCCAGTAGCGCGCCGAATCCGGCGTCAGCAGCTCGTCGGCGAGCACCAGGTCGCCGTCGCGGCCGATGCCGAACTCGAACTTCGTGTCGGCCAGCAGCAGGCCCTGCTCGGCCGCGCGCGCCGCGCCCCGGCGGTACAGCTCCAGGGACGCCTCCCGGACCTCCTCGGCGAGCGCGCGGCCGAGCACCGACACGCAGGTGTCGAAGTCGATGTTCTCGTCCTTCTCCCCCGGCAGCGCCTTGGTGGACGGCGTGAAGATCGGCTCGGGCAGCCGCGCCGATTCCGCCAGCCCGGGCGGCAGCGCCAGCCCGCACACCCGCCCGGACCGGCGGTAGTCGGCGTATCCGCGGCCGGTGAGGTAGCCGCGCACGACCGCCTCTACCGGCAGCATGTCGAGCCGCTCGACCAGCAGCGCGCGGCCGCGGACGGACTCGGGGATGAGCGGCCCCTCGCACGTCACGAGGTGGTTCGGGAGGACGTCGGCGAGCTCGCGGAACCAGAACACGCTCATCGCGGTGAGCACGAGGCCCTTGCCGGGGACCGGCGTGGGGAAGACGCGCTCGAAGGCGGAGATGCGGTCGGAGGCGACGACCAGCAGGTGGTCGCTTCCCACGGCGTAGAGGTCGCGGACCTTGCCCGTGGCGAGCCGCTCGAGGGTGGGGAGGGGTGTCACGCACCGAACCCTAACGGGCACCCTCCGCCACCATGGATGATGCTGGCATGGCGTACGACTGGATCTCGGTGACGACCGACTACGGCCTGCGCGACGGCTTCGTGGCGGCCTGCCACGGCGTGATCGCGCGGCTCGCGCCCGCGGTGCGGGTGATCGACGTGACCCACGAGGTGCCGCCCCAGGACATCCGCCACGGGGCGATGGCGCTGGCCCAGACCGTCCCCTACCTGCCGGAATCGGTGCACGTGGCCGTCGTCGACCCCGGTGTCGGCACGACCCGGCTCGGCGTGGTCGTCGTCGCGGAGGACGGGCTGCTCGTCGGGCCGGACAACGGCCTGCTGCTGCCGGCCGCGCAGGCTCTCGGCGGGGTCCGGGCGGCCTACGAGCTCGCCGAGCCGTCGCTGCGGCTGCCGGCGACGTCGGCGACGTTCCACGGGCGGGACGTCTTCGCGCCCGCGGCCGCGCACCTGGCCCTGGGCGTCGCCCCGTCGGACTTCGGCGACCCGGTGGACGGCCTGGTCGCGATGCCGGAGCCGTTCGTGGCGGCGTTCCCGGGGAAGCTCGTGTCGGAGGTGCTGACGGTCGACCACTTCGGCAACGTCCAGCTGGCCGCGACCCCGGCGGACCTCGAGCTCTCGGGCCTGTCCGGCGCGGTGACCGTGCACAGCGAGCGGGTGGCGGTGTCCACGGTGCTCGGGCGGACCTTCGCCGACGTGCCCGCCGGCGCTTCGGTGCTCTACACCGACTCGGCGGGACGGCTCGCCGTCGCCGTGAACGGCGGCTCCGCGGCGGCCGTGCTCGGGCTCGGGCCGGCCCAGGAGTGCACGATCACCTCGTCGCCGACGGCGACCTGACCGGGGCGCAGCACCGCGGCCTTCATCCCGAAGACGACGCCGCCCTGCGGAGAACGCCGGTAGGTCGCGAGGGTGCGGATCGGCTCGGGACCGGCCCTCGCGCCGGTCTCCTGGTCGATCATCGGGACCTGGCAGCGGACGCACTGCTCGGCGTACCCGATCCGCGCGGTGCCGACGGTCAGTTCGCGGGCGTCGTCTTCGCGGTGGGGTTCGGCCCAGCCGGCGATGACGATGTTGGGGCGGAAGCGATCCATCGGGACGGGCTCGCCCTGCCCGGCGGCGATCCGCTCATTCAGGGTGTCCAAAGAGGACTCGGAAGCGACGAGCAGCGCGTGCCCGTCGGGGAAGGCGGCCGCACCCGGGGTCTCACCGCCGGTGACGCGGTGGTGGTCGGGGGTGAGGCCGATCAGTTCGGCGGCCCGGCCGAGCAGATCGGAGAACCACTCGTCGGCTCGGGGGTCTTGCCGGACGCCTTCGCCGTCCCACCCCGCCATCGACACCGGGCGCCGCGGGCCGTCGCGCCGGATGCCGACGACGAGGTCTTCACGGCCGGGAGCGGACAGCGCGAGCCGGTCGCCGAGCACCCGCGGCCGGACGGTCGCCAGGACCGGGTGCGGCCGCTGGGTGAGGATCTCGCTGTCCGGGGTGATGACCTGGAAGACGCGGTCGTTCGGGAGCCCGGTGCGGGTCACCTCGGCGGCGGGCACGTCGATGCCGGCGCAGGACTTGACCGGGTAGTACGTCAGCCGAGCGATTCTCGCCATCTTCGCAGGTTACCCGGGCTGCGGCCGCCGAAGCGTCCTCTTTTCAGAGCACCCTGCGAGGTTCACAGGACCTGCGAGAGGAACCGCTGCAAGCGGGGGCTTTGCGGCTCGTCGAAGATCTCCGCCGGTGGGCCCTGCTCCACGATGCGGCCCGCGTCCATGAACGCCACCTCGTCGGCCACGCTCCGGGCGAAGCCCATCTCGTGCGTCACCACGATCAGGGTCAGGCCCCGCGAGGCCAGGCCCGCCATCAGGTTCAGCACGCCCTTGACCAGCTCCGGGTCCAGCGCGCTCGTCGCCTCGTCGAAGAGCATCACCTCGGGGTCCATCGCCAGCGCCCGGGCGATGGCCACGCGCTGCTGCTGGCCGCCGGACAAGGCGCTGGGCCGGTACGGGGCCTTGTCCGCCAGGCCGACGTCCGCCAAGCGCGCGCGGGCGATGGCCGAGGCCTCCTCCTTGCTCAGTTTCTTCACGCTGCGCAGCGGGAGCACGATGTTGTCCAGCACGCTCCGGTGGCCGAAGAGGTTGAAGTGCTGGAACACCATGCCGACGCGCTGGCGCAGCGCGTCCGGATCGGCCTTGATCACCGACTCGCCGTCGAGCAGCAGGTCGCCGGAATCGGGCTCCTGCAAGCGGTTCACGCAGCGCAGGAGCGTCGACTTGCCGGAGCCGGACGGGCCGATGACGCACGTCGTCTTGCCGCTTTCCACGCGGAGGTCGACCCCACGCAGGACTTCGAGCGTGCCGAAGCTGACGTGGATGTCCCGCAGCTCCACACTGGACGAACGCACCGCCGTGGTCACGAGGGGACCTTTCCGCTGGCCACCAGGTCCAGCTCGTCTCCGTCGCCCGGCTCGTCGACGCGCACCTTGCGGCCGGTCCGGAGCTTCTTGTCGATGTAGTTGACCAGGTGCGTCAGCGGCACGGTGATCACCAGGAAGAACACGCCCGCCGCGACCAGCGGGGACAGGTTGCCCGTGTTCGCCGCGAGGTCCTGGCCGATCCGGAACAGCTCGCGCTGCCCGGACAGCAGGCCGAGCACGTAGACCAGGCTGGAGTCCTTGACCAGCGCGATGAACTGGTTCACCAGCGCCGGCAGCACCCGCCGGACGCCCTGGGGGATGATCACCAGCAGCATCGCCTTGGTGTAGCTCATCCCGAGCGCCCGGCTGGCCTCCATCTGCCCCTTGTCGACGCTCTGGATGCCGGACCGGAAGATCTCGCCGATGTAGGCGGCCGCGATCAGCGACAGCGCCAGGATGCCCATCGGGTACGGGTTCGTGCCGACGACGTCCCGCGCCAGCGTGCCGAGGCCCTGGCCGATCAGCAGGATCGTCAGGATCGCCGGCAACCCGCGGAAGATGTCCGTGTACACCCGCGCGGGCCAGCGCAGCCACCACTTGGTGGACAGGCCCATGACGGCCAGCACCATGCCCACCACCGTGCCGATCAGCGCCGAGGACACCGACAGGATCAGCGTGTTCAGCAGGCCGGTCTTCAGCAGGTCCGGCAGGACTTGGGAGATGTAATCCCAGCTGAGGAACGTATTGATGAAATCGTTCACAGTGGACTACTGCCCCGGCTTGAACTCGGCGGGCACCGGCGCGGTGGGCTCGAACTGGTCGTGCACCTTGACCCAGGTGCCGTCCGCGATGACCTTCTTCAGGCCGTCGTTGATCTTGTCGATCAGCTCGGTGTTGCCCTTCTTGAAGGCGAACCCGTGCGGGATGGTCGTGGTGATCGCTTTGGTCACCTTGAGCTTCGCGTCGGCGTTGTTCTTCGCGTAGTCCTCGGCGGTGGCCTGGTCGAACACCGCGCCGTCGATCGCGCCGGTCTTGAGGGCGTTGAGGGCGGCGGCGTCGTTGGGGAACCGGACGGCCTGCGCGGTCGGCGCGTTCGTGCCGAGCCAGGTGTCCGAGACCGTGCCCTGGACGACGCCGACCCGCTTGCCGGACAAGGAGTTCTCGTCGGTGATGCCGGCGGTTTCCTTGGCTTCGATGCCGAGGGCCTGGTAGTTGTACGGCGCCGAGAAGTCGACCGTCTTCTTGCGGGCGTCGGTCTGCGAGATCGCCGAACTGCCGATGTCGAACGTGCCGTTGGCGACCTGGCCCAGCAGCGCCGAGAACTCGGTCGCGGCGAACTCCAGCTTCAGGCCCTCCTTCGCCGCGATGGCCTTCAGCAGCTCGTTGTCGAAGCCGGTGTAGTTGCCGTTCTCCTGGTAGGCGTTCGGCTTCGAGTCGCTCAGCGTGCCGACGCGCAGGGTCTTCCCGCCGCCGTTGTCCGAGCCGCCGCACGCCGTGAGCGCGGCCAGCAGGGTCGCGGTGAGCGCCGTGACCAGTGTCTTCCTCATGCTTCTCCTAACCCTGGAACCCGGCCGGCACCGGAGCGGTCGGCAGGAACTGCTGGTGCAGCTTAAGCCAGGTCCCGTCGGAGATCACCTGCTTGAGCCCGTCGTTGATCTTGCCGAGCAGCTCGGCGTTGCCCTTCTTCACCGCGAAACCGTGTGGCACGTCCGTGACGAAGCTCTTCACGACGACCAGCTTGGCGTCCGGGTTGTCGGTGACGTTCTTCTCGGCAATGGACTGGTCCAGGATGTACGCGTCGACCGCGCCGCTCTTCAACGCGGTCAGCGCGGCGGCGTAGTCCGGGAAGCGCACGGCCTGGGCGCTCGGCACCGTGCTGGTCAGCCAGTGGTCGCCGACGGTGGCCTGGATGACGGCGACGCGCTGGCCGGCCAGGCCCTTTTCGTCGGTGACCGGCGTGCCCTGCTTGGCCTGGATGCTCATCGTTTCGAAGTCGTAGGCCGCGGAGAAGTCGACCGTCTTCTTGCGCTCGTCGGTCTGCGCGATCGCCGAGCTGGCGATGTCGTAGCGGCCCGACGCGACCTGCCCGAGCAGCGCGGAGAAGTCGGTCGCGGCGAACTCCAGCTTCAGGTTCTGCTTGGCCGCGATGGCCTTGAGCAGCTCGTTGTCGAAGCCGGTGTAGTTGCCGTCCTTGAGGTAGATGTTCGGCGGGGCGTCGCTCAAGGTGCCCACGCGCAGCGTCGAGGAAGCGCTGTCCGAGCCGCCGCACGCGGTCAGCGTCAGGACGGCGGCCAGCACGGTGACGATCAGCTTCTTCATGTCACGCACCCAGGTTCTTCACGGGCAGGCCGGGGCCACCCTGCTGGAGTTCCTTCGACAGCGGGGTGTTCTTGTAGAACTGCCCGTAGATGCGGGCGACCGTGCCGTCCGCAATGGCCTTCGCGAGGCCGTCGTTGAGCTTGTTCAGCAGGTCGGTGTTCTTCTTGGCCACCGCGAACGCCGACGGCGTGTCCTTGTCCTCGACCGTGTACCCGAGCTCCAGCGGGACGGCCGGGTTCTGGTCCAGGTACTTCTGCCCGATGTCCTGCGGCACGACCCAGCCGTCGAGGGTGCCGTTCTTCAGCTGCGCGAAGCCCGCGTTGTAGTCCGGAAAGCGGACGACCTGGGCCCCGGCGACCTTGCCCGCGAACTCGTCCTGCACCGAGCCCTGGACCACGCCGAGCCGCTTGCCGCCCAGCGCGGCGACGTCCTTCAGGTTTGCGCCCTTCGCCGTGACGACCGTGGTGAAGCCGGTGTTGTAGCCGTTGGAGAAGGCGACCGTCTTCTTGCGTGCCTCGGTGCTGGAGATCGTCGAGCTGCCGATGTCGAACTTGCCGCCCGCGACACCGGCCAGCAGGCTGGAGAACTCGGTGCCGACGAACTCGACCTCGAAGCCCTCCCGCTTGGCGATGTCGCGCAGCAGCTCGTTGTCGTAGCCGGTGAACCGGCCGTTCTCCAGGTAGATCGACGGCGGGGCGTCGCTCAGCGTCCCGACGCGGAGGGTCTGCCCCGCGGCCGAGCTCCCCGAACCACCGCAGGCGGCCAGGGTCAGCGTCAGCGCGCCCGCGGTGACGGCCGCGGCGATTTTCGACAGCGTGGATCTCATCGCTTCTTCCAGAGGTTGGCGCGCCCAGGGCGCGAGGAAAGCACGTCAGGTCACTGGGTAAACGTCCTGACGCTCCGGTTTCGTGCGATCGAGATTAGGGATTTCGCCCGTTCGTGTGGATTCGTTCCACTCCGTGGACGGGTGCGTCAGCTCACAGGATCGGCTGCGGCACGTACCCCGCGGCCTCGGGGAACCGCTCGAGCACCTGCGCGACGCGCTCGGCCACCTGCGTGACCTGACGCCCGGCCGTGCCGGTGAACGAAATCCGGTCGGCGAGGAGTTTGTCCAGCTCACCGCGGTCGAGCGGGATGCGCTCGTCGGCGGCGAACCGGTCGAGCAGGTCGTTTTCCGCGCGGCCTTCACGCATCTCGAGCGCGACGGCGACCGCGTGCTCCTTGATCGCTTCGTGGGCCGTCTCACGCCCGACGCCGGCGCGGACCGACGCCATGAGCACCTTCGTCGTGGTGAGGAACGGTAGATAGCGATCGAGCTCATGCTCGATCACCGCCGGGAAGGCGCCGAACTCGGCGAGCACGGTGAGGAACGTCTCCAGCAGGCCGTCGAGCGCGAAGAAGGCGTCCGGCAGCGCGACGCGGCGGACGACCGAGTCGGAGACGTCACCTTCGTTCCACTGGTCGCCGGCCAGTTCGCCGATCATCGAGAGGTAACCGCGCAGCACGACGGCGAGGCCGTTCACGCGCTCGCAGGAGCGGGTGTTCATCTTGTGCGGCATGGCGGACGAGCCCACCTGACCGGGCTTGAAGCCCTCGGTGACCAGCTCGTGGCCCGCCATCAGCCGGATCGTCTTGGCCAGGCTCGACGGCGCCGCGGCGAGCTGGACCACAGTGGACAGCACGTCGAAGTCGAGCGAGCGCGGGTACACCTGGCCGACGCTGACGAACCGCCGATTGAAGCCGAGGTGCTGCGTCACGCGGTCCTCGAGCTGGTCCAAAGTGGACTCGTCGCCGAGCAGGTCGAGCATGTCCTGCGCGGTGCCGACCGGGCCCTTGATGCCGCGCAGCGGGTACCGCTGGATGAGGTTGTCGAGGCGCTCGAAGGCGACCAGCAGCTCGTCGGCCGCCGTCGCGAACCGCTTGCCGAGGGTGGTGGCCTGCGCGGCGACGTTGTGCGAGCGCCCGGCCATCACGGTGTCGGCGTGCTCGACGGCGAGGGTGGCCATCCGCGCCAGCACCGCGGCGACGCGGGTGCGCACCAGCTCAAGGGAACGGAGCAGCTGCAGCTGCTCGACGTTCTCGGTGAGGTCGCGCGAGGTCATGCCCTTGTGGATGTGCTCGTGGCCGGCGAGCTCGCTGAACTCCTCGATCCGCGCCTTGACGTCGTGGCGGGTGACGCGCTCGCGGGCGGCGATCGAATCCAGCCGCACGTCCTCGAGCACGCGCTCATAAGCCTCGATCACCCCGTCGGGCACCTCGACGCCGAGGTCCTTCTGCGCCTTGAGGACGGCGAGCCAGAGCTGCCGTTCCAGGACGACCTTCTGCTCCGGGGACCAGAGCGAGACCAGCTCCGCCGAGGCGTAGCGGGCGGCGAGCACGTTCGGAATGCGGGGCTTGTCCGTCACGCCTTCACCCTACCTGCGCAGGTCAGCGCGGTAGTGGCCCGGGGTTTCACCACTCGGCGAAGCTCCCGTCATCGTGGCGCCAGATCGGCGAGCGCCAGGCGTGCCCGGCCTCGTCCGCCCGGCGCACGGCTTCTTCGTCGACCTCGATGCCGAGTCCAGGGCCCAGTGGGCGGGCCGCGTAGCCGTCCTGGAAGGCGAAGACCGACGGATCCGTGAGGTACCCGTGCTCGCGTCCCTCGTGGTAGTGCATGCCCACACTTTGTTCCTGGATCAGGAAGTTCGGCGTCGCGAAGGCGACCTGCAGCGACGCCGCCAGCGAAATCGGGCCCAGCGGGCAGTGCGGCGCCAGCGAAGCGCCGTACACCTCGGCCAGCGCCCCGATCCGCCGCAGCTCCGAGATGCCGCCGGCGTGCGACGGGTCGGGCTGCACGACCGCGACCCCGGCGTCGAGCACCGGCTTGAACTCCCAGCGCGAGTAGAGCCGCTCGCCGAGCGCGATCGGCACGGTGGACGCTTCGACGACCGAGCGCAGCGCGTCGCCCTGGATCTCCGGCAGCACCGGCTCCTCGATGAACATCGGCTGGACGTCCTCCAGCAGCCGCACCAGCCGGCGCGCCATCGCGGGCGAGACGCGGCCGTGGAAGTCGATGGCGAGGTCGCGGTGCGGGCCGAGCGCCTCCCGCGCTTCCCAGGCGCGCGCCACCGCCGCGTCGGCCTCGGCCGGGGACGCGATCGCCGTCAGCGGGCCGGCGACGTTCATCTTCACCGCGGTGAACCCGGCCTCGACCTGCGCCGCCACGGCCTCTCGGATCCCGGACGGCCGGTCGCCGCCGACCCAGCTGTAGACGCGGACGCGGTCGCGGACCGGACCGCCGAGCAGCTCGTGCACCGGCGCGTCGCGGACCTTGCCCGTGATGTCCCACAGCGCGTGGTCGAACCCGGCCAGCGCGCTGGAGAGCACCGGGCCGCCGCGGTAGAAGCCGCCGCGGCGCAGCACCTGCCAGTGGTCCTCGATGCGCAGCGGGTCCTGGCCGACGAGCAGTTCGGACAGCTCGTGCACGGCCGCGCGGACGGTCTCCGCGCGGCCCTCGACCACGGGTTCGCCCCAGCCGCTGATCCCCTCGTCCGTGCTGACCTTGAGGAACAGCCAGCGCGGCGCGACCAGGAACGTCTCGATGGCGGTGATCTTCACCCGGTACCCCTGATTTCTACGCGGAATCCTTGGCGGCGGACCAGCCGCCGTCGACGGTCAGTTCGGCGCCGGTGACGAACGACGCGGCGGGCGAGAGCAGGAACGCGATCACGTTCGCCACCTCGGCCGGGTCGCCGAGGCGGCCCGCCGGCGTCGCCCGCGCGCTGCGTTCCCGGTCCGCCGCCGAGATGCGGTTCCACGCCTCGGTGAGCACCGGCCCCGGCAGCACGGAGTTGACCCGCACCTCGGGGGCGTACTCGACGGCCAGCTGGCGGGCCAGCGCGACGAGCGCGCCCTTGCTCGCGGCGTACGCGGGGTGGCCCGGCAGCCCGAAGTGCGCGTGCACGGACGAGACCAGCACGATCGCGCCACGCCGGTCCCGCAGCGACGGCAGGCACGCCCGCACGGCGAGGTAGGTGCCGGTGAGGTTGACGTCGAGCTGGCGCTGCCACTCGGCCCGGTCGATCTCGTGCAGCGGCCCGGTGCTGGGGACGTAGGCGTTGCTGACCAGCGCGTCCACCTCGCCGATTTCTGCCCACGTCGCTTCGTCGGCCACCGAACCCCGGATCGGCGTGACCCCCTCGGGCAGTTCGGCGATGTCCACGCCCAGTACCCGGTAGCCGTCGTCGATGAGCTTTCGCGCGGTCGCCGCCCCGATCCCGGACGCCGCTCCGGTCACCACCGCTGTCGGCATCGCTTCTCCCGTCCTCTGCGTGCGCAGAATAAATCCTAATTTAAGGGTTCACAAGGTAACCTGGGCCCATGACCTACCGCTGGGAGATCACCGCAGCCGCTCTGCACCAGGGTGTCGTGGGCATCGTGCGCACGCACGATGCGGAGTCCGCGGTCACGGCGGCCCGCGCGGCCCTCGAAGGCGGGCTGCGCTCGATCGAGCTGCCGCTGACGAACCCCGGTGCGCTGGACGCGATTTCCGGACTGGCAGCCGCCTACCCGGACGCGACGATCGGGGCCGGCACGGTGCTCGACGAGACGTCCGCGGTGCTGGCGATCCGCGCGGGGGCGCGGTTTTTGGTGTCGCCGTCGGTGGACACCGCGGTGATCCGGACCGCGCACCGGTACGGCGCGGCGGCCTTCCCGGGAGCCGGCTCGGTGACCGAAATCGTGCGCGCGCTGGAGGAAGGGGCCGACGCGGTGAAGGTGTTCCCGGCGTCGGCGCTGGGGCCGTCGTGGGTGGCGGACGTGCGGGCGGCGCTGCCGCAAGCGCCGCTGGTACCCACCGGCGGCATCGGCCCGCAGGACGTGCCAGGCTGGCTCGCGGCGGGTGCGGTCGCCTGCGGGATCGGCTCGGCGCTGACCCGCGGCACGGCCGCGGAGATCGCCGACCGGGTCGAGACGCTGTTGAGGAGCGCGCATGGCTGAGCTGGTCTTCGTCGGGTGCTACACCGGCGACGCGGGGAACGGCACCGGGATCACCACGCTCTCCCGGTCGCCGTCCGGCTCACTGCGCGAAGTGGCTTCGCTGCCGCTGGAGTCGCCGTCGTGGCTGGTCCGCCACCCGTCGTTGCCGGTGCTGTACGCGGCCAACGAGACCGGAACCGGCGGCGTGACGGCGTTGACCTTCGACGCTTCGGGCTCGACGTCGGTCCTCGGCACGGCGGAAACGGGCGGCGCGCACCCGTGCCATCTCGCGGTGACGCCGGACGGCCGGTTCCTGTTGTGCGCCAACTACACCGGCGGCAGCGTGGCGGTGTTCTCGCTGTCCTCCTCCGGCGCATTGGTGTCGCGGACGGCGTTGGTGGAGCACAGCGGCAGCGGGCCGGTGTCCGACCGTCAGGAGGCGGCGCACGTCCACATGGCGGTCCCGTCGCCGGACGGTTCCGTCGTCAGCGCGGTCGACCTGGGGACCGACGAGATCCGGAGCTACACGCTGACGTCGTCGGGCGGCCTCGAGCCGCTGGCGGTGTCCTCGCTGCCGCCGGGCACGGGACCGCGTCAGCTGGTGCGGCGTCCGGGCACGGACCTGGCGTACGTCGTCGGCGAGCTGGCCGGGACGCTGGTGACGGTCCGGGAAAAGACGCCGGGCGCGTTCGAGGTGGTGGCCTCCACGGCGTCCACCCTCAAGGCGCCGTCCGGGCCGAACCTGGTGGCGCACCTCGAACTGGCCGACTCGCGCCTGTACGTGTCGAACCGCGGCCCGGACTGCGTGACGGAGTTCGCGCTGGACGACGCGGCGGCGGTGGCGGACCAGCCGTGCGGCGCGAACCCGCGGCACTTCGCGCTGGTGGACGGGACGTGTTACGTGGCGGCGCAGTCGGAGGACGCGATCACGGCGTTCACGCTGACCGCGTCCGGCGAGGCGGAACTGCGGTACTACCCGACCGGCTCGCCGACGTTCGTGCTGCCGGTGTCGCTGCCTTGACCCGGCCTTCATAATGCGGTCATCACCTCCTGGCGGAGAGGGCCCTCCATTGACCGAACACCGGCCACGCGGGTTGCACGGCCAGACCGTGGAGGCCCTGGCCAGCCGGATCCTCTCCGACGAGTGGGGCGAGGGCGCCGTCCTGGACCTGCCCGCGCTGCGCGAAGAGCTCGACATCAGCCTGACCGCGCTGCGTGAAGCGCTGAAGGTGCTGGCCGCCAAGGGCATGATCGACGCCCGGCAGAAGCGGGGCACCTTCGTGCAGCCGCGCGAGAAGTGGAACATGCTCGACGCCGACGTCATGCGCTGGCAGACCGCGGCCGCCGACGACCCCGGGCTGCTCGACGAGCTCACCGAGGTCCGCGCGGTCGTCGAGCCCGCCGCCGCCCGGATCGCGGCCGGGCGCGCGTCGGAGGAGGACCTCGAGTCACTGCGGGACGCGCTCGCGGACATGGCCGCCGCCGGCGACGACCCGGAGGCCAGCGTCCAGGCCGACCTCGCCTTCCACCGGCGGCTGATGGCCGCCACGCACAACGACTTCCTGGTGCGGATGGAACGGATCATCGCGATCGGGCTGGCCGAGCGGGACAAGCTGGTGCACAGCGCGCCGGCGGCGGAAGACCCGGTGCCGAGCCACCGGAAGGTGTTCGACGCGATCGTCGCGGGCGACCCGGCCGCCGCGGAACAGGCGATGCTCGCCCTGGTCACCAAGGCCCAGGACGACCTCGAGAAGGCTCAGCGCACCCGCTCGTGAGTGGTAAGGCGGGTTCTAACCCGCTTTTTCACTCACGACCGGCTGCGGCAGGGTGCTCACCGGCGAGGGCGGCCTGGAGCATGCGGGCGGCCGCCGCGCGCGGTTCCGGGTCGATCGCGATCAGAGCGTTGACGACCGCGCCGTCGACCAGCGCGACCAGCCGCTCGAGCTCGGTCGCGGTGACCGGGGTGCCCGAGCGTGCGAAGATCTCCGTCAGCAGCTCGTTGAGCTGGGCCGACAGCGTCCGCATCAGCGGCCGCAGGTACGGGCGGCGGCCGGTCGCGACCAGCCGCTCGTAGCGCAGGAGGACGGCTTCGGCGTCGGCCGCCGGGTCACCGCTCTCCGGGCCGAGCAGCATCTCCAGCACCAGGTCGACGGTCGCCTGCACGCCGCGGTGGCGGGTCGCGAGCTCCTCCAGCCGGGCGCGGCCGGTCGCCAGCTCGGCGTTCGAGTGGTGCTCGACGGCCGCCGTGACCAGGTCTTCCAGCGAGTCGAAGTAGTACGTCGTCGACGCCAGCGGCAGGCCCGCCCGCTCGGCCACCGCCCGGTGCCGCACGGCGTCGAACCCGCCTTCGACGAGCAGTTTCGCGGCGGCCTCGACGAGCGCGGCGCGCCGTCGCTCCCCCTTCGGGGTGGTCGCAGCGGTCATGGCCGGTCATTCTGCCAACCGGGCGGAGCCGGGCTCAGAACTGGGGCGCGAGAGCGCGCGCGAACTGGTCCACCTGGCCCGCGTACGGCGCCGCCGAGCCCGCGGAAGGCACGCTGACCAGCACCAGCACCCCACCGGACGCCGTCCCTGCCCGGGCCGTGACCGTGCCGGCCGGCTGGGACTTGAAGACCTCCGGGATGCCCTTCGGGTACACCGCCGCGGCGACTTCGCCGCCCGGAACCGGGAACCCCGCGGACCGCGACACCGTCGAACAGGCGCCGCCCGGGATCGCCTGGGCGGCGACGACGTGGCCGGGGAGCTCGCCAGCGAGGGCAGTGGCGAGCTCCCCGTCCACCTGTTCGCACCCGGAGGCGCCTTCGGCCAGCTGGCCGGTCCTCCCGTCCCCGGCACCCCCCTGCTGAGGTGGCTGGGACGAGAAGTTCGGTGACTCCCCACCGACTTCAGGACGCATCGAGCCGTCGCCGGGTTGCGCCACGCCGGGTCCGGAATGCGCGGGTACGGCGTTGTCCGTCGCGAGCATCGACTTCGGGGTACCCGCCGAGAGCACGCCGTACGCGCCGAAGCCGACGACGACCAGCGCGGCCGCGCTCACCCCGGCGGTGATCCGGTTCCGGCGGCGCAGGCTCTGGCGGCGGGATTCGCGGACGACGTCGTCGCGGCCGAACGTCGGCGACGGCGGGTCCGGCGGCGCGGCGGAGAACAACGAGCGCAGTTCCTGCTCATCCATTGGTCTCCACCTCCCGTTCGAGGACCTGCCTCAGGTTCGCCAGCCCGCGGGCGGTCTGGCTCTTCACGTTGCCTTCGCTGCAGCCCAGCGCCTTCGCCGCGCCGGTCACGTCGAGTCCTTCGAAGAACCGCAGGACCAGCACCGCCCGCTGCTTGGGCGGCACTTCCTTCAGCGCCGCGAGCAGGCCCTCCCTGGTCGCGACGAGGTCGTCGAGGCCGGGCGTGTCGTCGGACGGCTCCGGCAGCGTCTCGGTCTGCCACTCGCGCCGCCACGGACGCCGCGATTCGTCGATCGACGCCCGGACGAGCGTCTTGCGGACGTACGCGTCGGTCGCCGCGCGATCCCTGATCTTCTTCCACCTCCGGTGCAGTGCCACGAACGCCGTCTGCGCGAGGTCGTCCGCCCGGTGCCAGTCGCCGCAGAGCATGTACGCGGTCCGGCGCACGGCGTCCCGCCTGGCGGCGAAGTACTCCGCGAACTCCTGCTCGTCGCGCTGGTCCACGCGCAGTCGTGCTCCGCTCGGTCGTCGGTCGTCCGTGAGGACGGAATCAGGGGCGTCCACGGTTGCACGGACGGAGTGGGTTCGACCACTCAAGGGCTGTTTGATCCCCACGACGTGGGTGTGATGTGATCGCACCGTGACCTTGAGCCCGCCCGTACTGGACTTCCGCTCCGACACCGTCACCCGGCCGGATGAGGCGATGCGGGCGGCGATGGCCTCCGCCGACGTCGGGGACAACGTCCTCGAGCGCGATCCCACGGTCGCGGTGCTGGAGGAGCGGGCGGCACACGTCCTCGGCATGCAAGCGGCCCTGTGGACGCCGAGCGGGACCATGGCCAACCTGATCGCGCTGAGCCTGCACCTGCAGCGCGGCGACCGGTTCCTGGCCACCCGGGGCGCGCACGTGCTGGTCAACGAACTGGGCTCGGCGGCGTGGCTGGCCGGCGGCATGCCGGACATCCTCGAGCACGACGGCGGCCCGGGCCGTCCGTCTCCCGACGCCCTCGCGGCCGCGATCGGACAACCCGGGCCATATTTCACATTACGGACATCGCTGCTCTGCCTCGAGAACACCCACAACGCGGCCGGTGGCGCGGTGACGCCACCCGACGAGCACGCCCAGCTGCTGTCGGTCGCCAAGGAAGCCGGCCTGACCGTGCACCTCGACGGCGCCCGGCTGTGGCAGGCCGCGGTCGCGCTCGAAGTGCCGCCGGCCGCCCTCACCGTCGGCGTCGACACCGTGTCCGCCTGCTTCAGCAAGGGCCTCGGCGCGCCGGTCGGCTCGGTCGTCGCGGGCAGCACGGCGTTCGTCGAGCGGGCGCGCCGGATGCGGCAGATGCTCGGCGGCGGCGTCCGGCAGGGCGGCATCCTGGCCGCGGCCTGCCTGGTCGCGCTGGACCGCATCCCCGAGCTGGCCGAATCGCACGAGAACGCGCAGCGGCTCGCCGAAGGCCTGCGCGAACACGGCTGGCCGGCCAACACCCCCGACACCAACATCGTGCTCGCCGAGGTCCCCGACATCCCGACCACGCTGGCCTGGCTCGACTCGCTCGGCATCCGCGCGGTGCCGATGGCGGGCAAGGTCCGGTTCGTCACCCACCGGGACCTGAGCGCGACCGACGTCGAAGAAACCTTGCGCCGGATCAAGACCGGCGCCTGAAGAAAGTTCTGGGGACCCTGGTGAACTGGATCGTGTTCGACTACGGCGACGTGCTGAGCAAGCCGAGCGCCGCCCTGCCCGACCTGGCCGCGGCGATGGGCGCGCCACTGCCGGAGTTCCTGGAGGCGTACTGGGCGCACCGGATCCCCTACGACGCCGGCAGCACCCCGCTCGAGTACTGGCAGACGGTCGGCGACGCCGTGGGCGCGCCGGTCGACGAGTCGCTGTCGGCCGAACTGACCCGCATCGACGTCGAGGGCTGGGGCCACCTGGAGCCGTCGTCGAAGGCGCTGCTCGAAGCGCTCTCCGAGGCCGGCGCGAACCTGGCGCTGCTCTCGAACGCGCCGATCGCGTTCGGCGAGTGGGTCCGCGCGCAGGACTGGGCCCGGCTCTTCCGCGTGACGCTGTTCTCGGGCGACGTCCGGTGCGTCAAGCCGGACGCGAAGATCTTCCGCCTCCTGCTCGACGAACTCGGCGCCGAACCGGCCGACTGCCTCTTCTTCGACGACCGCGAGTCCAATGTGGAGGGAGCGCGGGCGGTCGGGCTGCGGGCCCACGTGTGGAACGGCGCCGACGCGGCCCGCGCCTGGCTCGGCTGAGCAACTCACGCGAACCACACGGCCGCCTACCCGCGGTGATCTCCATGTCCTAGGCTGAGCGTCCCCACACTCCCCGGTAGGTGCGCATGGTGACGAGCGAACGGCCATCGGCCCACGTCGACTTCGAACGGCCGAGCATCGCCCGCGTCACCGACGCGCTGCTGGGCGGGCAGAACCACTACGAGCCCGATCGCGCGGTCCTGCGGCAGCTGACGGCGATCGCGCCGGAAGCCCCGGCGATGGCACGGGAAGTGCGGCAGTGGCTGGTGCGCGCCGTCCGCTACCTGACCGAGCGGCTGGACGTCGACCAGTTCCTCGACCTCGCGTCCGGGTTCCCGACGGCGGAGAACACCCACCAGGTGGCGCAGAAGTACAACCCGGAGGCGCACGTCGTCTACGTCGGCGACGACCCGGTGGTGGAGGCGCACGGCCGGGCCCTGCTCGTCGACAACGACTTCACGCACATCTGCGGCGCCGACCCGCTGAACCCCGGCGAAACCCTCGCCGGGGTCGGGCGGTTCATCGACTTCGACCGGCCCGCCGGGCTCGTGCTGTGCGGGGTCGTCGACCACATCGCCGACCTCCAGCAGGCGCAGCAGGTGGTCAAGTCCTACGTCGGCGCGCTGGCGCCCGGCTCGTACCTGCTCCTGCTGCACCAGCACAACCCGGCCGACGGCTCCGACGCGGCCGACGTGGCGACGTCCCTTCAGGACCGCTTCGGCCGCATCGGGCTCGACACGCTCTACCGCACGCGGGCCGAGATCACGTCGTTCTTCGACGGCCTCGAACTGCTCGAACCCGGGCTGACCGCGCCGCACCTGTGGTGGCCGGACGGGCCGCGCCTGGCGCCGCTGACGCCGGTCAACTGGACCGCGCTCGGCGGCGTCGCGCGGATCCCCTAGTAGCGGTTGATGCGCCGGGGGTCCCTCTTGCCACTGGTGACCGCCTTGTAGCCGGCCGCGCCGAGGAAGGCGATGCCGCCGATGATGGCGATCCACAGGACGGCCTTGAACACGAAGCCGATCACGGCGCCCAGCACCATGAACGCCACCCAGGCGACGATCAGGCCGCCGACGATCTTCCAGAACATGGCTCCTCCGACTCTTCCCCGTGGCCCCACCGGCCCGATGACTCCACACTGCCACCCGGCGTCGGGAAACTCCCCTCGTAGCGCCAACGTTCGGGGTTAAATCAGGGTTCCCCCTGGCCGAGCCAGGCGCCGAGGCGCCGGACCCCTTCGTCGATGTCCTCCGCGCTGCCGGCGAAGGAGAACCGGACGTACCTGCCGCCGTCGACCGGGTCGAAGTCGACGCCGGGGGTGATGGCGAGCCCGGTGTCGGCGAGCAGCCGCTGGCACCAGCTCAGGCTGTCGTGCGTGTACGCGCTGACGTCGGCGTACGCGTAGAAGGCGCCGTCGGCGGGGGCGAGCTTGTCGAGCCCGATGCGCTGCAGGCCGGCGAAGAGGCGATCGCGGTTGGCGCGGTACCGCTCGACGTGCGCGTCGGCTTCCGCGTACGCCTCGGGCGTGAAGGCGGCGAGGGCCGCGTACTGCGAGACCGCGGGCGGGCAGATGGTGAAGTTGCCGGTCAGGACGTCGATCGCGCGGTGCAGGCGTTGCGGGGCGAGCATCCAGCCGAGCCGCCAGCCGGTCATCGCGAAGTACTTCGAAAAGCTGCCGAGCACGATCGGCTCCCGGCCGTACTGCCACGCGCAGTCGAGTTCGGCGCCGTAGGAGATGCCGTGGTAGATCTCGTCGCTGATCAGCTGGACACCGTGCGACGAGCACCACCCGGTGATGGCAGCGAGCTCCCCGGGCGGCAGCACGGTGCCGGTGGGGTTGCTCGGGCTGGCGACGATCAGGCCGTCGATCGGGCCCAGCCGGTCCAGCAGTTCGACGGTCGGCTGGAAGTTCGTCTCGGCGGTGGTGGCGAACTCGACGACCTCGCAGCCCAGGACGGAGAGCAGGTTGCGGTAGGCGGGGTAGCCGGGCCGCGCCATGGCGACCTTGGCGCCGGGGTCGAAGGCGCTGAGGAAGGCGAGCAGGAAACCCCCGGAGGACCCGGTGGTCAGGACGACGTCGTGCGCCTGGACGTCGACGTCGTACCGCTTCCGGTAGTGCCCGGCGACGGCCTCGCGCAGCTCGGGGACGCCGAGCTGTTCGGTGTAGCCGAGGGTGCTCTTCCGGAGCGCTTCCTGGGCGGCCTCCAGCACGGGTTTCGGCGCGGGAGCGGACGGCTGCCCGGCCGCGAGCGACACGAGATCGCCGTGACTGCGCTGCCGCGCCCCGGCCGCGGAGAGGACGTCCATGACGTGGAAGGGCGGCACGCCGGCCCGCAGCGCGGGCCCGGCGAAAGCTCCGAGGTCGGCCATGGGGCCAGGCTAGTAGCCGCGGTAGGCACCGCCGTGGGCCATGGCCTTGATGCCGGGCACGTTGTCGAGGCTGCCGTACCGGTCGAACGAGTACCGGACCCCGGCGATGATGTTGTCGACCGGGTTGTAGATGTTGTCGTGCCCGGGGAGCTTGTGGGCGTTGAACGTGGAGTCGATGCACTGCATGAGCCCCTTGGACGGGTGCCCCGCGGCCGCATTCGAGTTGCCGGTCAAGAAGAGGTGATCACCCTCCCGGGCCGTCCAGGTGCCCAGCTCGGTGGTCACGCACCACACGTCGCTGCGTCCGGCGGCTTCCTTCCGCAGGAATGCCCCGGTGACGATCGGGTTGTTCAGGTGCACGGAGAATTCCGGGCGCCACGTCTCCGGCTGGTTCTTGCGCGCCACGGGCAGCACCCGGGGCCGGGCCCCAGACAGGTAACCGGCCAGCGCGATCGCGTCGAGGACGGCACCGGGCGCCTGGTAGAGGACGACTTGCGGGTGTGAGTAACCGGACCGCACGTACCGGGTGCCTTCGGCGTCGGTGATCGCTTCGAGCCACGCCTCGCGCTGCGCGGTGGACATCGCGAGAACCTGAGCCACCGCATCGGACCGGGGGTGCCCGGCCCGCGCGATCAGGTCCTGGGCGTAGTCGTGGTCCAGCCGGAACTGGTGCCGGGGCCCGCACCCGCCGCGGTCGTCGACGTACAGCGCGTGCGGCACCCCGTCGAGGAGCTTGCGGAGCTTCGCCACCATCTCGGGCTTCGACTGCGCGATCGACATGGTCGGGCGGTGCCGGCGGGACTCGATGTGACCGTCACCGGCGATCCACCCCAGGATGGCTGCTTCGGACACGCTGATGTCCAGCGACGACTCGGTCGCGGCCGGCGCAGCCAGGAGGATCCGATCGCGTGACCGGACGTCTTCGGTGGTGACGAAACCGGCCTCGGTCGCGTAGCCGTGCTCCTGCTTCGGCGAAACGAAGCCGTGCTTCTTGCGCCGGTGCACCGCGACGCCGTTGGCCGGCTGCCGCGCCGCCCGCGGCTCCCACCCGCATTCGGGGCAGACCACCGCCAGATCAGCCCGGCCGACACTGACTCGCGGGAGGGTGAGCCAGCGGTGGTTGGGCGTCGTGGTCGCCTGCCACCGCGAGTTGAACATCCGGACCAGCTCGGCGTCTTCGTGGTGGATAACCCGGGTGATTCGCGTCCACTCGCTGCGTCCGGTGGCCCGGTTGAAGCCGATCGTCTCGTCGCCGACCTCGACCGCATCGTGCTTGAGCAGGCCGCGCCTGGTCACGATCTGCGTGTCCAGCGGCACGCAGTCCCAGTTGTTGATGGCGTTGGGATTTCCACCGGATTCGTGCTGGATGATGGCCCAGATCTTCGGGATATCGGCGTCCGTCACCGGAATTCCCGCGGCCTGGAGGGCCTTCATGGCCTCCTGAATCCATTGTTGCACATTGCCGGGAGGCGGCGAAGAAGGCGGGCCGCCACTGGGCCCGAGGCCGCCGCCACCACCGCCGCCGCCACCCCCACCGCCGCCGCCTCCGCCGCCGTGGGAGGAGCCGTTGCTGTGGATGCCGCCCGTGCTCTTGGGGGCCGACGCCGAGCTGCTCGGCAGGGGGACCTGGTCGTAGCCGCCCTGGATCTGCTGGGACATCAGCTGCTGCGAGGCCTTGATCGCCGTGTCCGCCTGGGTTTGCAGGCCCGTCACGTCGCCGTCGAAACCGGCCGTGATGGTGTGGATGTCGGTCTTCGCGGTGGCCAGGATCTCCTCGGCGCTGGGGCTGGGCCCCGGTTTGCCTTCGTCGTGGGCCTTCTTCGCCGCGGCCAAGGCGTTGTTGATGTCGGTTTCGGCCTTGGCGTTGCGCTCGTTGACCGCCTTCTCCGCGGCCAGCTGCTTGTCCCCGACGTTCTTCTTGATCTGGTCGAGGGACTTCGCGAGGTCGTCGAGGTCCTTGGCGACGTCTTCGAGGTGGGTCTGCACCTTGGTGCCGGCGTCGCGGACCTGGCGGACGTACTTGAAGAACTCGTCGGCCGCGGGGCCGGCCCACACCTGCGCGTCGAGGGCGTCGGTGGAGCTTTTCAGGGATGCGTTGTGGTCACCGGCGTTCTTGCCGGCCTCGCGGAATTGCGCGGCCGCTGCGGTGATTTTTCCCAAATCGACCTTTTCGACCTGGTCGACCTTCTTCATGAAGGCTTCCCAGTTGTCCGGCGTTCCGGCGCCGCCCCCGTTCAAACCCACTTCGGTGCCCCCGAGCTCACTTGTCGACGTGCAGTTTCAGGTCGCTCGCTCCGACCTGGTCGGTTTCGGCGATCAGGCCGGCGGCCTTGCGCATGGCGAACCCCAGCGCCTCCATGTGCTTGCCCGCGGCGTCGAACTGGTTGTGCACGCCGTCCTTGAACTTGCCGACCGCGCTGTGCGCGTCGCCCGTTTCGTCCATGCCGCCGAAGGGGCTTTCCTTCTCGTGGTCCAGGCCGGTGACCTTCTGCTTGGACTTTTCGAACTCGTCCTTCAGCTTCTCCACCTGGCGGGCCGCGATGGCCATCGACTCCGGGTCGTAGACAGGCACGGTTCGTCATCCCCTTCGGAAACTTGTCTCCGCCCGATCAGACGTCGCCGTGACCAGGACGGTTCCCGCGCTTACCTTATGACTTCCCGAGGAGCGCGCGGGCGGTTCCCGGCCAACTTCCACCCGGCGGGGCTCAGGCCTCCGCCACCAGCTCGCGGATCCGGGTGGCCAGCAGGGCGTTGTCCGCCGGGGTGACGGTGGCCCACTCGCGGCCGTCGCCGTCGCGGCCCACCTGGAACAGGTAGCGGCCCGCGTCGGTGTCGAAGAACGCCACCACCCGGTTCGCGCGGTGCAC
The DNA here is from genome assembly GCF_042652605.1 of Amycolatopsis plumensis. NCBI lineage: Bacteria > Bacillati > Actinomycetota > Actinomycetes > Pseudonocardiales > Pseudonocardiaceae > Amycolatopsis > Amycolatopsis plumensis. Next base: position 2,694,083 of record NZ_JBHSJY010000001.1, read on the forward strand.
CACGCCGTCGCGCGAGGTGCGTTCCGCGCCGAACTGGCCGCGGGCCTCCTGGCCCAGCAGCATGCCGGAGAGCTCCTGGGCCTGGAAGAGCGGGATCCCGCGGTCCTCCAGTGCCGTGACCAGCGCCTTCGCGTCGCCTTTGGCTGCCGCGTCGGCGGCTTTCACGACGTCGTAGGGGAGGCTGACCGTCTGGCCGATGCCCGGGCCGAGGTCGCCGGCCACCGAGACCGCGGCCTCCGCCAGGCCGTCCTCGGTGGCCGGGATCAGCCAGACCTCGCCGTTGTCCACCACCGCCAGCACCGCCTGGCTGCGCAGACTGACCGCGCGGCCGCGGATCTCGCGGTCCGCCCACACCCACACGTCGATCCCGTACTGGGGGCGCGCCAGCAGGTGCAGCAGGTCGGCCAGCTCGCCGGAAGCCCGCCGGTTGCGGGCCAGGCGCCGCTCGCTCAGCGACGTCCACGCCGACTCGACCAGTTCGAGCCGCTCGGAGCGGGTGGTTCCCTCGCTCGGCACGTCGAGCGCGACGTGCCGACGGGGCAGTTCGAAGGACTCCCAGAGCACGTCGAACTCGAGGGCCGACAGGACGAGCGACACGGTCAGCGCACATCCCCGCCGTGGTCACCGAGCACGTCGGGGGAAACCATCCGCTGGTCGGCGAACAGGTCCTGGTCGTCGACGCCGTAGCGGCGGACGTGCTCGGCGTCCTCCTCCTGCGGGGCCGCTTCGGACAGGAACTTCGTCTCGCCGGGCTGCTGCTTCGGGCTGATCTGCTCCGACTTCCGCAGCGCGACGGCTTCCTCCTCGGGCAGCTCACCGACCGGCAACGGCCGCACCGGGCCCTTGGGCTGGCTCTTCTCGCGCCGCTGACGCTCCTTGTCGCCGCTCAGCGCGCCGCCGGCCACGCCCGCGCCGACCGCCGCCGCGCCGGCGCCGATGTCGCCCGGGGTCGCGCCGGGCTTGGCGACGAACCCGCGTTCGCCGGTGTACTGGCCCGGCTGGAGCGGGGCCTGCGGCATCGCGCCGACCGTGCGGCCCTTGGCCAGCAGGCTGTCCGGGCCACGGCCGGCGGAGCTGTCGATGCCGGTCGAGCCACCGGGCGTCCCGCCGCCCCCGCCGCCGCCGAGCGATTTGATCGGCGCCGTCGGCGGGGCCGCGCCGGGCGGCAGCGCGCCGGGCGCACCCGGCGGGCAGAACGGCTCGCCCTGGCCCCCGGCCCCCGGGCCGGGGGTGAAGCGGCCGGACGGGTCGCCGGAGGAGGTGCCGCGGCCCGGAGTTTGGACCCAGCCGGGGCCGGGCTGGGCCACCGGCGGCTTCGCGCCCGACGGCGTCGTCGACGAGCTCGGCGTCGTGTGCTGGGCGGCCGCCGCGCCGGCGGTGCCGACCGCGCCGGTCTGGCGGGCCGGCTGCTGCACGGCCGCGGCAGGCTGCTGCTGCTGCGGTTGCTGCGCGGCGACGCCGTAGAGCGGGGTCGGCGGATCGGCGTGCACGGTGTGGGACACCGGCTGCACCACCGGCGGGTCGACGTGCACCGACCGGACCTTGTCCGAGGCCGGCTTCACGCCGCCGTCCGGGGTCACCGCGACCGCGGCGCCGGCGACGTCCAGTACCCCCGGCGCGATGCCCGGGGCGGCCAGCTTCAGCGATTCCGGGTCGGACAGCGACTGCGTCGAGAGCAGGTTCGTGCCGCTCTGCTGCGCGTACTCGTTCAGCGCCTGCTGTGCCTGGGCCTTGGCGTCGTTCGCGGCCTCGACCTGCCGGGCGTGGTCGGTCTCGAAGCCGATGAGGCTCATCAGCAGGCCGTCGGTGAGGGTGAAGCCGCCCGCGCCCTTCCGGACCGTCTCGGCGTCCGGCAGCTTGTACTTGGTCCGGTTGAAGGCCTCGCCCTGCTCGAACACCATTTCCGCGGCGTGCGCGACCTTCGTCGTGGCGTCCTGGGAGAAGCCGGCCTGCTCGGTGAACACCTGGCTCGCCGCGCCCCCGGCCTGGCTCTGCCACTCGACGCCGAGCTTCAGCAGCTGCGCGCGCAGCGTCTGGTCGGTGTGCGCGAGGGCGGTCGCGACGGCCTTCAGCGCGTCGACGGCGGTGCCGATGCTGCCGGTGCCGTCGCCGTTGATCATCCGGGTGATCTGGTCGGCGATCGCGGTGTTGGTCCAGCCGTCGAACCGGTGGTTCTGGATCCCGGCCGCGAGCTCGGAGAATTCCACGCGCCCTCCCTAGTTGCGTGCTTTCAGTGACTGCAGCGCGATGTCGGCGGCGTGCGCCGACATCTCGCACAGCTGCGGCTGCGTGAGCTTGCCGCGGGTGATGGCGAAGGTCTGGACGGCCAGCGTCTGGCCCTTCGCGACGCCGACGAGCGTCTCGCAGTCGGCGGGGTCGCCTGCCGCGCGGTAGTTCGTCAGCGCCGGGTAGCCACCGATGGTTTTGGGCTCGGTGGTCATGCTGTTCTTCTTGCGGGTGCCGGTGATCCACTGGTCGAGGTCCGCCGACACGGCCCGTACGTGGTAGGAGTGCACCGGCTCGGCGCCGTCGGCGTCGAACACGCAGGTCCGGCCGTTCTCCTCCGGCGCCTTGCGGGGGACGCTGGTGATCTTCAGCGCGTCGAGCTGCACCTGCGGGAAGATCTCACAGAGGTCGACGCCCTCCAGCGACAGGTCGGACGGCCGCTGCGGCAGCTGGGCGGCCTTGGCGCTCTGCGACGCGGCCGTGGCGGCCGTTTCGACCGGGTACGGCGTGCCTTCGGTGCCCGCGGAGCAGCCGGCGAGCGCCGCCGTCGCGAGCACGCCTCCGGCGATCCGGTTACGCACCGTGCTTGCCGCGGTCACCGAACACCGCCGCCTTCTCCTCTTCGCTGACCTTGTAGTCCTTCGCGGCTTCACGCAGCTGCGAGACCAAGCGCTTGAGCCCGGCGACGTACTCGCGGACCTGCCCGGCGTAGGAGCGGTCGCCGTCGGCGATCAGGGTGTTCCAGGCCTGGACCGACTGGGTGCTGATCACGTCGGCCGACGGCGCGTCGATCCGCAGCTGGCCGAGCCGGGTCAGCAGCTGGTCTTCGAGCGCGTTGGCCTGCTCTTCGACGATCCGGGCGACGTCGAGGAGTTTGTCCGGGTGGACCAGGACGTCCGCGGCCGCCGGTGCCACCGGGACAGCCGAGCTGAGGTCGTACGAGGGTCCTGACATGCTCTCCCCTGACGTCATACGGACAGTGACCGGCCGGCTCCCGTCGAGGCTACCAATGCGAACGTGACAGCAGCCTGAGTTTGGACGAAGAGCACGCCCGGCCGGTTCCCCCGATCCGTGGAATCAGGCGCGCTGTTTGGCGGCCGGGGCGGCGATCTCGCCGTTCGCCGCCTTCAGCGCGATGTCCGTGCGGTGGTGCGAGCCCGCGAGGTGGACCTTTTCGACGATCTCGTACGCGTGCTTGCGCGCCGACTTGAGCGTCTTGCCGGTGCCGACCACCGAGAGCACGCGGCCGCCCGAGGAGACGACGGCGCCGTCGTCCCGGCGGCGGGTGCCGGCGTGCAGGACGCCTTCGAGTTCGGCGCCGGTGATGACGTCACCGGTGCGCGGCTTGCCCGGGTAGCCGTCGGCGGCGATCACGACGGTGACCGCGGCGCCGCCCGACCACTCCAGCGGCGGGTGCTCGGCGAGCTTGCCGGTGGCGGTGGCGTGCATGAGCCCGGCGATCGGGGTGCGCAGCAGGGCCAGCACGACCTGCGTCTCCGGGTCGCCGAAGCGGCAGTTGAACTCGATGACCTGCGGGCCGTCGGAGGTCAGCGCGAGGCCGGCGTAGAGCAGGCCGGAGAACGGCGCGCCGCGGTTGACCAGCTCGTCGGCGACCGGCTGGACGACGGTCTCGACCAGCTCGTCGACCAGGTTCCCGGGCGCCCAGGGCAGCGGCGCGTAGGCACCCATGCCGCCGGTGTTCGGGCCGGCGTCGTCGTCGCCGACGCGCTTGAAGTCCTGCGCGGGCAGCAGCGGGACGACGGTGTTGCCGTCGACGAAGCAGAAGAGGGAGGCTTCCGGGCCGTCCAAAAAGGACTCCAGGAGGACCGGGTGGCCGCCGTCGAGCAGCATGATGGCGTGCTTGCGCGCGACGTCGATGTCCGGCGTGACGACGACGCCCTTGCCGGCGGCCAGCCCGTCGTCCTTGACCACCCAGGTGGGGCCGAAGCGGGCGAGCGCGGCGTCGAGGCGGGCCGGGTTGTCGACGACCTCGCTGCGCGCGGTCGGCACGTTCGCGGCGGCCATGACGTCCTTCGCGAAGGCCTTCGACCCTTCGATCCGCGCGGCGGCGGCGGAGGGGCCGAAGCAGGCGATACCGGCCTTCCGCACGGCGTCGGCAACGCCGGCGACGAGCGGCACCTCGGGCCCGACGACGACGAGGTCGGCCTGCCAGCTCTTCGCGAGCCCGGCGACCGCTTCGGGATCGGCGGCATCGACGCCGAGCTGTTCGGCGACGGAGGCCGTCCCGGCGTTGCCGGGCGCGCAGGCCAGGGCCGTGACGGCGGGATCGCCGGACGCAGCCAGGACGAGGGCATGCTCCCGGGCGCCGGAGCCGATTACCAATACGCGCACGCCGCACAGCGTATCCGGCCGGGTTCGCGGAGGACATCGCGCCGTCGCCGGGGCTGGTCCGGGTGGCCGCTGCCACGGGACGGGCGGCGGGTGGTGGGTGGCTCGGCTGGGTTTCATCGGGCCGGTGAACGCGGTTTTGTCGGCACGGGGGTGCGCGGTGATCCACAAGTCACCGGGGGTGTGGACAGGGCGGCCTGCGGTGCCGGTGAAGCGCAGGTTTTGTCCGCCGCCGCCGATACGCTGAAGGCGGGGGTGGCCCCCAGGGAGGGCGGGTCACTGCCTGAGGGGCCTGTCCACAAGTCGGCGCCGGTGTGGACAACCCGGCTTCCGGCGGCACAATCCGGCCGGTTCCGTCGGTCCGAGCCGATACGCTGGAAGCGGGGGCAGCCCCCAGGGAGGGCGGGCCGTTTCCGGGCCAGTCGCGGCCTGTCACCAGGTGCTCCACCGGCCCGAACGGGACGCTGACGCCCAAGGCCGCGCCCCACCCAGACCTCCCCCACCGCCCCGATCCGAAGCCACAACACGGTCGGCAGTGCCGGGTCAAGGCACGCTTTCCCGCCTTGACGCGGCGCTGCCGGCCGTAGTCACAATCGCGGCTTCGGGGTGGTGGGCACCAAGCCCGCATTTCTCCGGCGACCGCTACTCGCCTCGACCCACCGCCGAGCCCCGGTCATGCCGCACCGCAAACCGGGCGAACAGGAGTCCACGCGCCGTTTACCGCGTCGACCGCCCAGGTACGTACTTCGGATGCTTGCGACACCGAGGGTGGCGCGAGTAGTCAGGGCACACCCTGTGTGAAAAGAGGTCACCAGATGAAGCGCAAACGTGTCGGATTGCTCGCACTCGCCGGGCTGGCGCTGCTGAGCGTCACCGGCGTTGCGGCCGGGTCCGCAAGTGCCGCCGAAAGCGGGTCCGCCGATGCGGCCGCGCGCGGGCGGGGCCACGATGTCCCCGTGATCATCGGACACCGCGGCGCGCCCGGGTACCGGCCGGAGCACACCCTCGCCTCCTACGAGCTCGCCTACCGGATGGGCGTCGACTGGGTGGACGTCGACCTCGTGCCCACCAAGGACGGCCAGCTCGTCGCCCGGCACGAACCCGAGATCGGCGGCACCACCGACGTCGCGAAGCACCCGGAGTTCGCGAACCGGAAGAAGACCGTCGTGCTCGACGGAGTCACCACCACCGGGTGGTTCACCCAGGACTTCACGCTGGCCGAGCTGAAGACGCTGCGCGCGGTCGAGCGGATCCCGCAGAACCGGCCGCACAACACGCTGTACAACGGGCGCTACCAAATCGCCTCCTACCAGGAGGTCCTCGACCTGACCAAGCGCCTCGGCCGCGAGCTGCACCGGACGCTGGGCACCTACCCCGAGGTCAAGCACTCGACGTTCTTCCAGTCCATCGGCAACCCGACCGAGCCGAAGCTGGTGGCGATCCTCAAGCGCAACGGCCTCGACCGGCCGGACGCGCCCGCGATCATCCAGTCGTTCGAGGTGTCGAACCTGATCGCGCTGCACAAGCAGGTCCGGACGCCGCTGCTGCAGCTGACCTCGGCGACCGGCGCCCCGGCGGACTTCGTCGCGAACGGCGACAAGCGGACGTACGCCGACCTTGTGACGCCGCAGGGGCTGCGTGAGGTCGCGAAGTACGCGAAGTACCTGGGGCCGGACAAGGCGCAGATCATCCCGCGCGACAAGAACGACAACCTCGGTACGCCCACCGCGCTCGTCGCGGACGCGCACAAGGCGGGGCTGAAGGTGCAGCCGTACACCTTCCGGAACGAGAACCCGTTCCTGCCCGCGAACCTGCGCTCGTCGGCCGAGCCGGACGCCTACGGTGACGTCTTCACCGAGGAGGCCGCGTTCTTCAAGGCCGGCGTCGACGGCTTCTTCGCCGACCAGCCGGACACCGCGCTGGAATCGCTGCACGCCTTCCTGGGCCGGTAATCGCTTTGCCGCGAAGGGCGCTTCCGTGGACGCTGAGTCCATGGAAGCGCCCTTTTCCGGTGTGGTGCTGGTCAGCCGCGGCGACGAGACGCTGCTCGCCGAAGCGTCCGGGTACGCGCACATCGCCCACGGCGTCGAGAACACCGTCGACACGCGGTTCGCGATCGCCAGCGGCACGAAGGGGTTCACCGCGCTGGTCGTCGTGGGCCTGGTCGCCGAGGGACGGCTGGCCCTGTCGACGACCGCGCGCGAGGTCCTCGGCGACGACCTGCCGCTGATCGACGACCGGGTGACCGTCGAACACCTGCTGACGCACACCTCCGGGATCGGCGACTACTGCGACGAAGAGGCCGAGCCACCGCCGAACCCCCTGCTCGCCACGTCGGCCGACTACCTCGCCGCGCTGGACGGGTGGCCGCAGGTTTCCCCGCCCGGCACGGATTTCCGGTACAACAACGGCGCCTTCGTCGTGCTGGGGCTGATCGCCGAACGGATCGCGGGCATACCTTTCCCCGAGCTCGTCCACGACCGGGTCTGCCGTCCCGCCGGGATGACGGACACGGCGTTCCTCCGCTCGGACGCGCTGCCCGCCCGGACGGCCACCGGCTACCTCGAGGACGGCCGCACCAACGTGTTCAGCCTCCCCGTGGCAGGACACGGCGACGGCGGGATCTACAGCTCCGCGCCGGACTTCCGGAGATTCTGGCCAGCGCTGCTCGAGGGCCGGATCGTGCCACCCGAGTGGACGGCCCGGATGCTGCGCCCGCACGCGGACGGCTACGGGCTGGGCTTCTGGCTGCCCTGGCCCGGTGTGGTCCGGCTGGAGGGCGGCGACCACGGCGTGGCGTTCCGGAGCACGCACGAGCCGTCGTCCGGGCTGACCGCGACGCTGATCTCGAACGACCACCGAGGTGGCGGGCCCCTGCTGGGTCGGCTGGACGAGTTCTTCACGAAGGCTTGACACCCTTCGGGACCAAGGCTACTTTCGGCGAATTCAATGGTCTGGCCGCATACCTTTCAAGAGGTGCCCGATGGATGTTTCCGACCAGCAGACCACCCCCGACCACGCGGACGACGACAGCGCCCGGCTGCACCAGCTGGGGTACGCCCAAGAGCTCAAACGGACGATGTCGGCGTTCTCGAACTTCGCCGTCTCCTTCACGATCATTTCGATCCTCTCCGGCTGCCTCACCCTCTACGGCACCGGGATGAAGACCGGTGGGCCGGCCGCGATGATCTGGGGCTGGGTGCTGGTCGGCTTCTTCGTGATCCTCGTCGGCCTCGGCATGGCGGAGGTGTGCTCCAGCTACCCGACCGCCGGCGGGCTGTACTACTGGGCGGCGAAACTGGCGCCCCGCAACGGTGCGGCCTGGTCGTGGTTCACCGGCTGGTTCAACCTGATCGGCCAGATCGCCGTCACGGCGGGCATCGACTTCGGCGCCGCGCTGTTCCTCAACGCGTTCCTCGACCTGCAATGGGGCTTCGCGGCGACGCCGGGGCACACGATCCTGCTGCTGGCCATCATCCTCGTGGTGCACGGGCTGCTGAACACCTTCGGCGTCCGGCTGGTGGCGATCCTCAACAACGTCAGCGTCTGGTGGCACCTGGTCGGGGTGCTGGTCATCGTGTCGGTGCTGGCCTTCGTGCCCGCCAAGCACCAAGAAGCCGGCTTCGTCTTCGGGCAGTTCGTCAACCAGACCGGCTGGACCTCGCCGGTCTACGTGTTCGCGCTGGGTCTCCTGCTCGCGCAGTACACGTTGACCGGCTACGACGCTTCGGCGCACATGACGGAAGAGACGAAGAACGCCGCCAAGGCCGGGCCGCGCGGCATCGTCACCTCGATCCTCGTCTCCCTGGTCGCCGGGTGGATCCTGCTGATCGGCCTCACCTTCGCGATCCAGGACTACGACGGCGCCGTCGGTTCCGCGACCGGCGTGCCGCCCGCCCAGATCTTCATCGACGCCACCGGGGTCACCACCGGCAAGTTCCTCCTGCTCATCTGCATCGGCGCGCAACTGTTCTGCGGGATGTCTTCGGTGACGGCGAACTCGCGGATGATCTACGCGTTCGCCCGCGACGGCGCGATCCCCGGTTCGGCCTTCTGGCACCGGATCAACAAGCGGACCCAGACCCCGACCAACGCCGTGTGGCTCGCCGCCATCGGCGCGTTGATCCTCGCCCTGCCGTACCTGTGGAGCGCGACGGCGTACTACGCGGTCACCTCCATCGCGGTCGTGGGCCTCTACGTCGCCTACGTGATTCCTGTGTTCCTCCGGGTCCGCCGGGGCGATTCGTTCGAAGCGGGCCCGTGGAACCTCGGCAAGTGGGGCAAGCCGATCGGCATCGTCGCGTCCGTCTGGGTCGCCTGCATCTTCGTGCTGTTCATGCTTCCGCCGGCTTCGCCGATCACGGTGGACTCCTTCAACTACACGCCGGTCGCCTTCCTCGTGGTGCTGGGCGGGGCCGCCCTGTGGTGGGTGCTTTCGGCCCGGAAGTGGTTCACGGGGCCGAAGGTCCAGGGTTCCGAGGCGGAACTGGCCGCGGTGGAACAGGAACTGAAGGAGCTGGGCTGAGCCGTCGTGAGTGGTAAGGCGGGTTAGAACCCGCCTTACCACTCACGAGCTGCCGCGGCGGGCTCAGGAAGTTGCTTGGCTTTCCGGGGCCGGGGCGCGGCCTGGCGCCGGGGAACGGCGGCCGGGGCGGACCACCGTCACGGCCGCCGCGCCCAGCGCACCGACGGCCGCGAACGCGTAGAAGCCCCACGGATACGCGATTCCCGCCGTCAGCAGCGCGCCGCCGAGGAGCGGGCCCGAGATCGCGCCGACCCGGCCGATGCCGGCGGACCAGCCGAGGCCGGTCGCGCGGATCGCGTCCGGGTAGATCCGGCCGATGTAGGCGTACACCAGCACCTGGGCGCTGAACACGAAGCAGCCGGTCAGGAACACCGCCGCGTACAGCCCGACCGCGGGCAGTTTCACGCTCAACAGGGCCAAGAACACCGCACCCGCGCAGAACCAGGCGATGGCCGACGGGCGGATGCCGACGCGGTCGGCGACCCGGCCCGCGACGAGCAGGCCCACGATGCCCCCGACGTTCAACGTCAGCAGCAGGCTCAGCGCGGCGCCGAGCGGGTACCCGGCCTGGCGCATGATCTCCGGCAGCCACGTGTTCAGGCCGTAGACCAGCAGCAGGCCCATGAACGAGGTGACCCAGAAGGCGATCGTCGCGCGCAGCAGCCCGCCGCGGAACAGCCCCTTGACGGCGTGCCCCGCCGACCGCTCTGCCTCGCGGACCTGCTGGAACGTCTCGGATTCCGGCAGGTACTTCACCATCAGCGGGACCAGCACGACGGCCGGGATCGCGCCGGCGACGAACATCGCGCGCCACCCCAGCGGCGAGATCAGCACGATGCCCAGCAGCGCGGTCAGCACCGCGCCGACGTGGTAGCCGGTCATCACCGTGGTGGTCGCGCTGCCGGACCTGCCCTGGCGCGCGTACTCCGTGACCAGCGTGATCGCCGTCGGCAGGCAGCCGCCGAGGCCGAGCCCGGCGACGAACCGCAGCAGGCCGAAGACGAACGTCGACGGCGCGAACGCGCACAGCAGGGTGCACAGCGAGAACAGCGTCACGGAGATGATCAGGGACTTCCGGCGGCCGATGACGTCGGTGACCGTGCCGATCGCCAGGCCACCCAGCATCATCCCGGCGAGCCCGACGGTCGACACGACCGACGCCGTGGCGGGCGTCAGGCCCCAGACGTGGCCTTTCAGCAGCACGGGCAGCACCGTGCCGAGCACGACCAGGTCGAACCCGTCGAGCAGGACGGCGGTCCAGGCCAGGGGCACGACCCAGGAGCGGGCGCCAGGGGACATCGGAACCTCCGGAGGTGCGTCGGTGCACGTCTTCCGCACAGGTGTGCGTATTGCGAACAAGTATGCACCCGGGGTCCGACACAATCCAGCGGCTTTCCGCTCACCGGAAGTCGAGCAGGGTGGCCCGACCTGCGGAAAGATCGGCCGGGTGGAAATTCTGACGCTGATGGGCGTGCTCGCCGGTTCGCTGGTGCTGACCGCGATCGCCCGGCGCTGCAACCTGTCGGCGCCGCTGCTGGTGGTGGTCGTCGCGCTCGGCGTCGCGCTGATCCCCGGCGTGCCGCGGCTGGAGCTCGAGCCGGAGCTGATCCTCAGCCTCGTGCTGCCGCCGCTGCTCTACTCGACTTCGCTCGAGAGCTCGCTGACGCACTTCAAGCGGGCACTGCGGCCGATCGTCGCGCTCGGCGTGGTGCTGGTCGCCGTGACCGCCGTGGTCGTCGCCGTCGTCGTGCACCTGCTGCTCCCGGACGTGCCGTTCGCGTCGGCGCTGGTCCTCGGCGCGGTGGTGGCGCCGCCGGACGCGGTGACGGCGGTGGCGATCGGCCGCAAGCTCGGCCTGCCCCGGCGGGTGATGACCGTGCTGACCGGGGAAAGCCTGGTGAACGACGCCGCCGCGCTGACGCTGTACAAGGTCGCCCTCGCCGCCGTCGCGGGCACCGCGGGCTCGACCGGGCACGGGTTCGCCGTGTTCGGGGTGGCGACCGTGCTGGGCATCGGCGTCGGACTGGCCATCGGCGCGCTCGTGGTGCTGATCCGGCGGCAGCTCGACGACCCGCTGATGGAGTCGGCGTTCGGGATCATCGTGCCGTTCGCCGCGTACGTCACCGCCGAGCACCTGCACCCGTTCAGCGAGGACTTCAGCGGGTCCGGCGTGCTCGCGGTCGTCGCGGCGGGCCTGCTCCTGGGCCACCGCACGCTGTACGCCTCACCGGCGACCCGCATGCAGGACAGCTCGGTGTGGGCGTCGATCGACGTCCTGCTGGAGGCGCTGGTCTTCGCGTTGATGGGGCTGCAGCTGCCGTTCGTCCTCGACGAGGCGCAGCACGCGGCCCGCGACAACCGGACGCTGGTGCTGGTCGCCGTGGCCGTGCTGGCGGTGACGATGCTGGTCCGGATTCCCGCGGTGTTCACGTCCGCGTACCTGCCGCAGACGGTCCGGCTGTTCGGCCGCGACCGCGAGGCACCGTCGTGGCGGACGCTGGCGGTGGTGTCGTGGACGGGCATGCGCGGCGTGGTGACGCTCGCCGCGGCGGCCGGCGTCCCGGCGAACACCCCGGGACGTGCGGAGATCCAGCTGTTCGCGTACACCGTCGCCATCGGCACGGTGCTCATCCAGGGGCTGACGCTGCCCCCGCTGATCCGCGCACTGAAGGTCGAGGACCCGTCCGAGGCCGCCCGCGACGAGGAAGAAGAGCTTGCCGCGCGCGCAGTCGCGAAGAAGGCGGCGCAGGAGCGGTTGCGCGAGATCAGCCACGAGCGGCTGGCCGCGCTGGACCTGCCCCAGGAGAAGGTCGACCGGCTCAAGGAACGGCTCCAGCGGTTGATCGACATGCGCTACCGGTTCGCCAAGGCGGCGATCACGCTGTCCGGCGAGGAACATTCCGGCAGCCCGCAGGCCCAGTTCGCGAAGGCCCGGCGCGAGCTGCTGATCACCCAGCGCAAGGCGATGATCGAGGAGAACCGCGCGGGCCGGCTCGACGACGAAGTGCTGCGGAAGGTGCTGCGGGAACTGGACCTGGAGGAGATGTCGGTGTCGGCGACGCTCACGAACCGGATGAGCTGAGCGCCGCCCAGGTCCGGAGCCGCTCTTCGGCGGAGCGGATGCCGGTCTGGGTGAGGACGACGTCGGTGGCACCGGCGTCGTAGTACCGCCGGATCCCGTCCGCGACGGTCTTCTCGTCGCCGATCAGGGCCAGGTCCGCGGGGTGGTCCACGCCTTCCGCGTCGAGGATCTTCCGGTACGACGGGATCTGCCCGTAGAAGGCCATCTGCTCGACGGCGAGCGCACGGACGGCGTCGGGATCGTCGGTGACCACGGCGGGAACGGCGGCGATGACGCGTTTGCCGTCGGGGAGGGCCGGGACGATCACTTCGGAGAGCGCGCGCGGACCGGCGAGGTAAGGGAGGGTGCCGTCGGCCAGTTCCCCGGTGACGGCGAGGGCCTGCGGTCCCATCGCGGCGACGATGACCGGGATGTCCCCGCCACCGGCCACAGTGGACGGTCCGAGTGCCCGCGCGGTGATCGTCTCGCCCGCGAACTCGACGGTCTCCCCGGCGAAGACCCGCCGCAGGACGGTCAGGTATTCGCGCAGGTGCCGGATCGGTGGCGGGTATTCGACGCCGTAGACGGGCTCGAGGAAGCCTTTCGAGCCGAGCCCGATCCCGAGGGTGAACCGGCCGCCGGTGGCGGCCTGCGCGGTCTGCGCGGCGCTCGCGACCAGGAACGGGTGCCGCGGGTAGGTGGGCACGACCGAGGTCCCGATTTCGATACCGGGCACCTCCCGCCCGGCCAGCGCGGCGATCGCGACGGCGTCCTGGCTGAGCGGCAGCTGCGAGAACCAGACCGACTTCAGGCCGGCCTCCGCGGCTTGGCGGGTCTGGGTGATCAGTTCGTCGACGAGGTTCGGTGCCGAGTCCGTGTCCCCGGCCGGCAGCGCGACTCCGATGGTCATGAACCCAAGTTAGCGAGCGGCGCCACCGATTTCCGGCTTCCCAGAGGCTGGGACCGGCGGCGCGCACGGCGAGCCCCCTCGCCCCGCCGTGCGCCCCGCCCGTCGACCCCACCGTGGCAGCGAGGCTGTACAGGATCGGCACATCCGGCGAACATCGAACGAGCACGCCAAGCGCACGGGGAGGGATGGCGTGGAGTTCCTGCTCCTCGGCCCGGTCGAGGTCCGGTCGGGATCCGGGCACCTGCAGCTGGCCTCACAACGGCAGCGCGCCCTGCTCGCCGCGCTGCTGCTGGCGCCCGGCGCGGTGGTCGCGCCGCACCGGCTGATCGAGGTCATCTGGGGCGAGACGGCTCCGCCGTCGGCGGCGGCGAACCTGCGCACCCACGTCGCCCAGCTGCGCCGGCAGCTCGCCACGCTCGACGGCGGTGCCCGGCGCATCCACGCCCGGGCCGGCGGCTACCTGGTCGAAGTCCGGCCGGGCGAACTCGACACCGAGCGGTTCGAGCACCTCGCCGCGGCAGGGCGCCGGGCGCTGCTCGCGGGCGACGACGAGTCCGCCGCGGCGACACTCGGGCGCGCTTTGGCGCTGTGGCGCGGCCATCCGCTGGGCAACCTCGCGACGACCACCGCGGTGGAGGGCGAGGCACAGCGGCTGGTCGACGCCCGGCTCGCCGCCGTCGAACACCACTGCCGCGCGCGGCTCAACCTGGGTGCGTGCGCCGAGGTGGCGGCCGAGCTGCACCGGCTGGTGGCCGATCACCCGCTGCACGAACGGCTTTGGGCCTTGCTCATGCTCGCGCTGGCCGCCGCCGGGCAACCGGCGGCGGCGCTCGACGCCTACGACACGATCACCAGCAGGCTGGCCGGTGACCTGGGTGCCGAACCCGGTCCGGATCTGCGCGAGGCACAACTGGCCGTGTTGCGGCACCAGGTCGCCGCCGCCCCCTCGCCACTGCGTCCCGCGCAGCTTCCCCGTGCCGCGGCCGGCTTCCGCGGCCGCCGCACCGAACTGCTGGCCCTCGACCGGCTGCTGCCCGGCGGCGACGGGCCGCGCCTCGGCGTCGTCGTCGGAACCGCCGGGGTCGGCAAGTCGGACCTCGCGACGCAGTGGGCGCACCGCGTCCGCGACCGGTTTCCCGACGGGCAGCTGTACGCCGACCTCCGCCGCTCGGCCCGGCCGGGACCGGTTCTCGCGCGGTTCCTGCGGGCGCTGGGTGTCCCGGCCCGGCAGATCCCCGAGGACGTCGACGAAGCCGCGGCGTTGTACCGGTCCGTGCTGGCGGCCAAGTCCGTGCTCTGCGTGCTCGACGACGCGCTCGATCCCGGGCAGGTCCGGCCGCTGCTGCCCGCGGCACCGGACTGCGTGGTCCTGGTGACCAGCCGCAACCGCCTGGACGGCTTGGTCGCCCTCGACGGCGCCCAGCGCGTTTCGCTGGACGTTCTCGACGCGGCCGACGCGGCGGCCGTCCTCGCGGCCGCGATCGGGTCCGGACGGGCAGCCCGCGAACCGGCGGCCACCGCCGAGCTGGCCGAGACGTGCGCGCGGCTGCCGATCGCCCTGCGCATCACCGGCGCCCAGCTCCGGCACCGGTCCGGCCGCCGGATCGCCGACCACCTCGCCGACCTGCGCGCCCACGGCGTGCTGGACAGCCTGACGACCGACGGCGAGACCAGCGCGGTCCGCGGCGCGTACGACCTTTCCTACGCCGCCCTGGACACCGCGACCCGCCGCACGTTCCGGCTGCTCGGCCTGGTGCCCGGGCCGGACACGACTTCCGCCGCCGTCACCGCGCTGACCGGTGCGCCGGCCGCGACGACGGCTCGCCACCTCGAACGGCTCGCACTGGCCCACCTCGTCCAGGAGCACGCGCCGGGCCGCTACCGCCTGCACGAGCTCCTCCGCCAGTACGCCGCCGAGCGCGCGGACCTCGAGTGCGACGAGGAGGAACGCGACACGGCGACGCGTGCCCTGCTGGAGCACTACCTCGTCCACACCGGCGCGGCCGCCGGCCTGCTGTACCCGGACCTCCTGCGGCAGAACGCGCCGCAGCGGCGCGTGTTCGGAAGCGAGCAAGCCGCGCGGACGTGGCTCGACGACGAAGTCCCCAACCTCGTCGCGGCGATCCGGCACGCTCACGCCCACCGGTACCACCGGACGGCCTGGCAGCTCGTCGACGCCCTGCGCGGGCACAGCATGACGGCCTGGCTGGCGGAAAGCCCGGAACTGGCCCGGATCGGCCTCGCCGCCGCCGACGCCACCGGCGAGGCCGAACTGCGCGCGGCCGCGCACAACAACCTCGCGGCCACCAGCGCACTCCGCTACGACTTCGAGCCCGCCGTCACGCACTTCCGGGCCGCTCTCCGGCTCTACCGCGAACTCCGGTTCCGGCGGGGCGTCGTCGGCGTGCTGGAAAACCTGGCGACCCTCCACCTCTTCACCGGCGACCTCGACCGGGCGGGCACGCTGTTCGCCGAGGCCGCCACGCTGGACCCGGAGCGCAACCCGGTCTGCCGCCGCAATGTCGGCATCCTCCACGAACACCGCGGCCGGCTGGCCGAGGCAACCGCGATGCACAAGGCGCTGGCCACCGACACGCGGTGTCCGGACGACCTGCTCCTGCTCGCCCGCGTGGTCGCCCGCGCGGGCGACTACGGCACGGCCCGTTCGATCGCCCAAGAAGCCGC
Source organism: Amycolatopsis plumensis (assembly GCF_042652605.1). Classification (NCBI taxonomy): domain Bacteria; kingdom Bacillati; phylum Actinomycetota; class Actinomycetes; order Pseudonocardiales; family Pseudonocardiaceae; genus Amycolatopsis; species Amycolatopsis plumensis. The sequence goes on from NZ_JBHSJY010000001.1 coordinate 2,709,839, forward strand.
CGAGCTCGCCCGGCACATCAACGACCGGTGCACCGAGGCCTACGCGTTCGCGGTGCTCAGCAGGGTCCACGCCGGCACCGGTCACACCGCACGAGCCGTTCGCCTGGCGGAGGAAGCGCTCGAAGCCGCGCGCGGTATCGGGGACACCGGCGCCGAGATCGCCGGGCACGCTGCGCTCGCGGTGAGCAGGCTCGCCGGCGGGCGCCACGAGCAGGCTCTGCTCAGCGGCCACCACGCACTCCGCCTGGCCCGGCGGGCCGGCGTCCGGTTCGACGAATGCGAAGCGCTCATCACCATCGGGCACGCCCACCGGGCAGCCGGTGCACCCGAGCAGGCCGGCCACTACCTCGGGGCCGCTCTGGAACTGGCGAAAACCCACGGGTACCACGGACTCGCGGCCGTCGCCGGGGGCGCGTGACCCGCGGATATCGGCTGCCGCGGCTGCGGGCAAGCGCTTCCGGATGCCGGACACCCCGGCTCCCAACGCATGAGAACCCGAGCGGGCCGCCGTGACATCGCCCACCCTGAAGCGAAATCACGATCTTCAGGAGAACCCATGTCGCTGACCGAAGTCATCGAAGGCACCCGCAAGGCCGTCGACGCCGATCCGCACAACGCCGCGGTTTCCTTCAGCGTGGACCACGCGCTCAAGCCGGGGACCAGGACCGAAGTCGAGGTTAAGGTGCGGGATCACCGCTTCACCATCGATGAACCACCCGCGCTCGGCGGGACCGACCAGGCCGCCAACCCCGTCGAGTTCGCGCTCGCCGCCCTCGGGTCCTGCCAGGTGATCACCTACCAGTTCTGGGCGGCGAAACGCGGGATTCCGCTCGACTCCGTCAAGGTCACCGTCGACGGGGACCTCGACCTGCACGGCTTCTTCGGCTTCTCCTTCAACACGCGGCCCGGCTTCGGGGACGTGCGCGTGTCCGTCGAACTCGAAGGGCCGGCGAGCCGGGAGCGCTACGAAGACCTCAAGCGCGAGGTCGACGAGCACTGCCCGGTGCTCGACCTGTTCCGGAACGAAACGCCGGTCAGCACGAAACTGACCTAGACGACAGCGCCTTAAACAAACGTGTGCCGCACGATCGTCTGCTCCCGGCCCGGGCCGACGCCGATCGCGGAAATCCGGGCGCCCGACAGCTCTTCCAGGCGCTCGACGTACGCGCGGGCGTTCGCCGGGAGCTCCTCGAACGTGCGGCACGCCGAAATGTCCTCGAACCAGCCCGGGTGCTCTTCGTAAATCGGGATCGCGTGGTGCACGTCGGTCTGCGTCATCGGCATGTCCTGCGTGCGGAATCCGTCGACTTCGTAGCCGACGCACACCGGAACCTTCTCCAGGCCGGACAACACGTCCAGCTTCGTGAGGAAGTAGTCGGTGATGCCGTTGACGCGCACCGCGTACCGCGCGATCACCGCGTCGAACCAGCCGGTGCGCCGCGACCGGCCGGTCGTGACGCCGAACTCGCCGCCCTGCTTGCGCAGGTACTCGCCGGACTCGTCGTGCAGCTCGGTCGGGAACGGGCCGGAGCCGACGCGCGTGGTGTAGGCCTTGAGGATGCCGAGCACCGTCGTGATGCGGCCCGGCCCGATGCCCGAACCCGCGCTCGCGCCGCCGGACGTCGGGTTCGACGACGTCACGAACGGGTACGTGCCGTGGTCGACGTCGAGCAGCGTGCCCTGCGAACCCTCCAGCAGCACCGTTTCGCCGCGCTCCAGGGCCTGGTTGAGCTGCAGGCGCGTGTCCGCGATGCGGTGCGCGAACTTCTCGCCAGCCGCCAGCACCTCGTCGGCGACCTGGTCGGCGTCGAGCGCCTTGCGGTTGTAGACCTTCACCAGCACCTGGTTCTTGAACTCCAGCGCGGCTTCGACCTTCTGGCGGAAGATCTTCTCGTCGAGCAGGTCCTGCACGCGCACGCCGACGCGGGCGATCTTGTCCTGGTAGCACGGCCCGATGCCGCGGCCGGTGGTGCCGATCTTGCGGCTGCCGAGGTAGCGCTCGGTGACTTTGTCGATGGCCACGTGGTACGGCATGATCAGGTGCGCGTCGGCCGAGATCAGCAGCTTGGACGTGTCGACGTCCCGCGCTTCCAGGCCGGACAGCTCCTCGAGCAGCACGCCGGGGTCCACCACCACGCCGTTGCCGATGACGTTGGTCACGCCCGGGGTCAGGATGCCGGACGGGATGAGGTGCAGGGCGAAGTTCTCGCCGTTCGGCAGGACCACCGTGTGGCCGGCGTTGTTGCCACCCTGGTAGCGGACGACCCACTGGACGCGGTCACCCATCAGGTCGGTGGCCTTGCCCTTGCCTTCGTCTCCCCATTGGGCACCGATGAGCACGATGGCCGGCATGTGACACTCCAGGTGTTCGACGACTGAGGTTTAGTGTCCCGGACGGACACCGGTGGCGCTGACGAAATGCCGGTGCATGACTGTAACGGAGGACCTGCGGGTGCGCGGAATCGTGGTGGCCTGTGGCGACGGCGCGGCCGGCTTCGAAGAGGTCGACGACGTCGAGTCGATCCGCGTCCCGAGCCGTCCCGGCAAGGCGGAAATCGACCCCTTGCTGGGCGAACACGATCATCTGGTCGTCTCGGGCACGGACGCCGACCTCGCCGCGGTGGTGCTGCGCCTGCTCCGGAAGGACGCGATCTCCGGCGTGTCGGTCGGGTTCGTGCCGTCGTCGCCGGACTCGGTCGTCGGCGCGCTCTGGGGACTGCCGAAGACGCCGCTGCAGGCGCTCGCGCTGGCGTTGCGCGGCGAGGTCGACCCGGTGCCGCTGATCCGAGACGACGTCGGCGGCGTGCTCGTCGGACGCGGGCAGCTGCGGCTGGTCCGCGGCGTCGCGTACGCCGACGAGCAGGTGGCGCTGCGGGGGCCGGCCGCGTCGATCGAGGTGACGCCGGACCCGGGCGGCCCCGGCCTGGCCGTCCGCGTCGTGAAGGGCACCGTCTTCAAGCGGCCGACGACGCTGTACTCGCGGGCGTTCCAAATCGGCTGCATCCCGACCCGGCCGGTGCGCGACGACGTCGTCTTCGAGCGCGCGGTGAACAAGTGGACCTGGTACCGGCACACCGAGGACCTGCGGCTGGTCCGGGGAGCCATTTGACGGACAGCAACATGTCACCTATACGTGTTGTACGCGCCACTCCCGTGCTTCAGGGTTAGCTGTCCCCACCCCTGACCCGGAGGCGGCAAGATGCCAACCAGGCGTGCTGTTCGTCATTCATTCACCGTCCTCGCGATCGCCACCGTGCTGTCCGGAACCCTGGCCGGCGTCGCGGACGCGACCCCGCCCGGGATCCCGTCGGCCACCACGGCGAAGTCCGAGCTCGCGGCCCTGACCGTCAAGGCCGACGGCTCGCAGACCGGCTACAGCCGCGACAAGTTCCCGCACTGGATCGACCAGGGCAACAGCTGCAACACCCGTGAAGTGGTGCTGAAGCGCGACGGCACGAACGTGGTGACCGATTCGAGCTGCGCCGCGACCTCCGGCAAGTGGGTCAGCCCGTACGACGGCGCGACCTGGACCGCGGCGTCCGATGTGGACATCGACCACGTCGTGCCGCTGGCCGACGCGTGGCGCACCGGTGCGTCGTCGTGGACGACCGCGCAGCGCCAGGCGTTCGCGAACGACCTGTCGGATCCGCAGCTGATCGCCGTGACCGACAACGTGAACCAGGAGAAGGGCGACAAGTCGCCCGACCAGTGGAAGCCGCCGCTGGTCGGCTACTGGTGCACCTACGCGAAGATGTGGGTGGCCGTGAAGTACAAGTTCAAGCTGACGGTCAATTCCGCGGAGAAGACCGCGTTGACCGACATGCTCGGCCGCTGCTGAAAAACCGGTACGCTCGGGGCGGTGCGGATCCTCATGACGTGCCGCCCGGCGTACGGCCACCTCTTCCCCCTGCTGCCGCTGGCGAACGCGGCGCGCGCGGCCGGGCACGAGGTCGTCTTCGGCACCGGCGAAGCGTTCGTCCCCAAGGTCCGCGAACTCGGCTTCGAAGCCCACCGCGTGGGCGTTTCCATGGCGGACGCGGAAGCCGAGGCCAAGCGGCGGCACGGCGAGGACGCCGGCTTCCACGACGTCGGCATCACGATGTTCGCCGAGGTGCTGCCGCGGGCGACGATGGCCGACCTGCGGCCGCTGCTGCCCGGGCTGCGCCCGGACCTGGTGGTCTACGAGCAGAGTGACGTCGGCACCGGTGCACTGGCGCAGCGGGCGGGCATCCCGGCCGTCTCGCTCGTGATCGGCCGGTCGGTGTCCCCGGAGGTCCTGTCCGTGGCGGCCGAACGGCTGGCGCCGCTCTGGGACACCCCGCCCGCGGACGCCATGCTCGGCGACGCCTGCGTCGACGTCTGGCCCGACAGCGTCCGCGATCCCGGTACGGCGGCCGTGCCGAAGGTGTTCCGGATGCGCCCGACGCCGTACGACGCCGACGTCCCGCTGCCGCCGCTCCCGCGAGACGGCTTCGTGTACCTGACGCTGGGCACGGTGGTCTTCGGCGCGACCCAGGTGCTGCGCGGGGCGATCGCCGCCCTGTCGCGGCTGCCGGTGGACGTGGTCGTGGCGGTCGGCCCGGGTGATCCCGCGGCGCTGGGCCCGGTGCCGGAGAACGTGCGGGTGGCCGGATTCGTGCCACAGGCCGAAGTGCTGGAACACGCGGGCCTGGTGGTGCACCACGGCGGCACGGGGACGGTGCTCGGCTCACTCGCCGCGGGTCTGCCGCAGCTGATCCTGCCCCAGGGGGCCGACCAGTTCGCCAACGCGGAGGCGCTCTCGGCCCTCGGCGCGGCGAAGGCACTGGTGGGCGACGCCATCCGCATCGACGCGATCGAAGCGGCGGCCCGGGAACTCCTGGACGGCTCGGCGGCGCGAGAGATCGCGCAGGGCGTTGCGGCCGAAATCGCCGCCATGCCCGCCCCCGAGACAGTGCTCGACGATCTGGTCGCCTGGAGCTGGGAACGCAATGAATGACTCATTCCTGGCGTCGGACGCCAGGAATGAGTCATTCATTGCATCGCGGGGTTGGCCAGGGCCAGGATTTCGCGGGCTACGGCGTCGTTCTGGCGGAAGGACAGCGCGTTCGTCCGCGGCCGGGTAAAGGCCGCCGCCGAGCGGGCGCTCGTGTGCGGGCCCACCGCGAACCGGTGCGGGTGGGGGCGGCCCGTCCCGTCGAGCAGGCGGGAATCCGACACCCGCGTGTGGATGCGGCCCGACGGCAGCAGGGCCCCCGTCACCGGGTCCGCCACCGTCTCCTCCGCCAGTTCGCCCGCGTCGCGCAGCTGCCGGAGCAGGCCGTCGGCCGCGCGGGTCACGCTCGGCTCCGGCAGCCGCGCCTCGATCAGCGTGCGGGCCTCGACCGTCTCCGGGTGGCTCGCCGACGACGCCACGAAGACCCCGCGCTCCGCCGTCACCCGCATTTCCGCGCCCGCGAAGGACACGATCCCGGCTTCGTGCAGGGCCAGCAGCTCCTCCAGGCGGCGCGGCGGCGGACCGCTGGCGTAGTAGGAGAAGAAGCCGTGGAACCAGCCGTCCATATCGGACACCTGGGACGCCGCGTCCAGTCGTCCTTTGTGGACAAGTACGGGCAGCTGGCCGTACACCGACAGCAGCGCCATGAAGGCGCCGAGGTCGGCGCTGAACTCCTGGTTCGCTCGGCGCGCCAGGTCGGCCTCGACGTACTTGCGCAGCTCCTTGCCGAACTCCTCCGCCGTGCCGAACTCGCGTCCCGCCATCGGCCGGTCCAGCCGGTCGAGGTCGAGCCGGTCGGCCTCGGCCGGGACCGCTCGCGCGACGAGTTCACGCATGGACGGCGAGTCCCACGCCAGGTCGGCGAAGGCGTCGGCGAACACGGCGAAGTCCATGCGGACGCGCTCGGGGTGCCCGGTGAACAGCTCGCTGTAGTAGCCCCAGGCCAGTTCCTTGGCGATCAGCGGCCAGACGTCGGCGCGGAAGTCGAGCGCGTCCCCGGCCAGCGCGTCCATGGCGTACGCGTCGAAGAACCTGGGCAGCCGCAACGGTTTCCCGCGCAGCCGGTAGCCGATCTTCGCGTGGTAGGGCACCCCGCGCCGCGAGCCGACGTGCAGCACCGGCTCCGCGCCGCTCGGGTGGTAGCGCAGGCCGCCGCACGGCAGGTCCTCGAACCGGCCGCCGCGGCCCTCGGTCAGCAGCAGCATCAGGTCGACGAACGCCAGCCCGAACCCGCGCACCAGCACGGTTTCCCCCGGTTCGACACCCGCGTAGTCGACGTCGGCGGTGTAGCCGGCCGGGTAGTAGGCCAGCCCGTGCCGCGCGGCGAACGCCACCAGCTCGCGCTCTCGCTCATCGGGTTCGGCGTCGAGGTGCCCGACGGTGAAGACGACGGCGTCCGCCACGACCGCCGAGCCGTCGGACAGGTGGACGGTGCGGCCGTCGACCCCGGTCGCGCGGGCCGCGTGCTCGACGACGTCGATGCCGTCGGGCAGGTCCTCGACGACCTTCCGGTACACCCAGGTCAGGTAGGCGCTCTGCAGCCGCCGCGTGGGGAAGTGGAAGGGGTCGAGCGCCGTCAGCTCGCCGGCGACGTCGGGCGGCACGTCGGCGTCGAGCCCGCCGTCACGCACCTTCCGCGCCCACTCCAGCAGCGACGGCCCCGGCCGCACCGGGCCCGCCATCTTCACCGACTCGTCGGTGAACATCGTGACGTCCTCGGGCATGGAGTTCATCCGCAGCAGCGGTGACTGGTCGTAGCGCCACACCCGGCCGGGCCCCGGCGGGAACGGGTCGATCAGGTGCACCTCGAGCCGGCGGCCGCCGGACAGCTCCGCGGCGTTCGCGCCGAGCCGCTCGAGGACGCCGACCCCGCGGGGTCCGGCGCCCACGACAGCCAGGGTGAACGGCGCGAGATCGGCCACGAACCCGAAGCTACGCCGGGGTTCCGGCGCCGGAAGCCCTTCCCACAGGGCGGAACCCATCCACGCCGCCCCCGGCTCCGAATCCCTCGGGCACACCGGCGAAAGGAGCGAACTTGACCTTCGTCCACCCAGGCGCCCGGGCCTCGAACACCGACCTCCACCTGCGAATACTTGGCCGATGAGATCGGTTCGCCGCACCGCGTCCACACCGCGCAGGACGTGGTCGGCACCCTGCTCCGGGGGAACTGGGCGATCTTCGCCCACGAATGGGCCGATCCGGACGGGATCGACCCCGAGCACTGGCGGGACGTCGTCGAGGCCGCCGCGGAGGCGGCCGGGGTCGACGTCGAGTTCGTGGTCATCCCGCGCCGGTCCCTGACCGTCGTGTTCAACCGGGCGGCCCCGCCCACCTTCGAGCAGGTCCGCGCGTCGATCGAGGTCATCGAACGCGCGCGCGGCCGGAACTGAGGCGCCCGTTTCCCCGGGAGTCACCTCCCGCTCGCGAGGTGGCTACTTTTGCCCCTGGCGACCGACCAAGCGGTACGGAATGATCCATCGGTGACTCCTGGGCGACCGGTCAGACACTGCGGGCTATCGTCTGACCCGTTCGGGAAAGCTCCGTGACACCTTCGATACCGGCGAAAGAACCTAGAGATTTACCAACAGTCACGGGACACTGGCTGAGGTAACTCACGTACCGTGACTGCCTCATGACCGACTGGTCGTCTCGTCACCGGAGGTCATGCGAGGGTCGCGGTCTGCACAAGAGGTCGGGAGAAAACGCATGGCAGCACCGCCGGATCGCGTCACGTTCCGCGAGGTGTTCGGGATCGCCGAGTTCCGGGCACTGTGGTTCGGCGAGCTGCTCTCGATCGCCGGCGACCAGCTGGCCAGGGTCGCGCTGTCCATCCTCGTGTTCACCGGGACGAACTCCGCGACGCTCACCGGCCTGACCTACGCGCTGACGTACGCGCCGTCGCTGCTGGGCGGCATCTTCCTGACCGGCTTCGCCGACCGCTTCCCCCGCCGCAGCGTGATGGTGCTCGTCGACCTGCTGCGGGCCGGCCTGATCCTGCTGGTCGCCCTGCCCGGCATGCCGTTCTGGCTGATGTGCGTGCTGGTCGGCGGCGTGTCCCTGGTCAACCCGCCGTTCAAGGCGTCCCAGCTCGCCCTGCTGCCGCAGGTCCTCGAAGGCGACCGGTTCGTCGTCGGGATGGGCATCCGGAGCATGACCGTGCAGACCGCCCAGCTGCTCGGCTTCGCCGGCGGCGGCGCGCTGCTGATCGCCCTCGACCCGCACGTGGCGCTGGTCGTCGACGCGGCCACCTTCGTGCTCTCGGCCCTTTTCGTGCGCTTCGGCGTCCGCGCCCGGCCGGCCGCGGCGACCGGCGAGCAGCGCAAGTCCTTCTTCGCGACGCTCGGCGGCGGTGGCCGGACGGCGTTCGCGAGCGGGCCGCTGCGGACACTGGTGCTGTTCACCTGGCTGATGGGGCTGCTGCCGGTCTACGAGGGCATCGCCGCGCCGTACGTCACCGCGGCGGGCGGCGGGCCCGAGGCGATCGGCCTGCTGCTCGCGGCCGACCCCATCGGCAGCGTCATCGCGACCTTCGCCTACACACGCTGGGTGCCCGCGCGGCTGCGGCCGAAGCTGATCGGCCCGCTGTCGGCCCTGTGCGCCGTGCCGCTGGTGCTCTGCTTCCTGAACCCCGGCCCGGTCTCGTCGATCGTCCTGTTCATCGTCTCCGGCGGCCTGGGCACGGTCTGCCTGCTGCAGGCCACCGCGTCGCTGACCCTGGCCGTGCCCGACGAGCAGCGGGCGCAGGTGATGGGCCTGTCCAACACGGGCCTGACCACGATGATGGGCATCAGCCCGCTGATCGGCGGCGTGCTCGCGGATCAGCTGACCCCGCACGGGACGGTCGGGATCTTCGGCATCGCGGGGATCGTGCTCACGCTGCCGCTGGCGGCGCTGTGGAGCCGGGCGCTGTCCGGCGAGCCGGATCGATGGATCGACAAAGAAGCCGCACGCGCCGAACATGCATGACATGCCCCGCGCGTGGGCTCGACCTGCGCGACCTTGCGGTGCGCTGTGCGGTCACTGTTCTTTGCCGCGCATCGCTGGCCACCTCTCGTTCCGGTGTCAAAGAAAAAGTACACACCGAAAGCCCTTGTGGACAGCAGGCGAACGGTCTGAAACTGTCCGTGAGTACTTTGTCACCGTACAACCACGCAAGGGTCTGGGGGAAAAATGGTCACATCGGGGGAACAGCGCGGCCAAGACTTGATTTCTCGGGCGCGGGGCTGGGCACTGTGGACCCGCCCCCGCGACTGGATCATCGCGACGCTGACCGCCATCACGGTCATGCTGAGCTGGACGGCCGTCTCGCTGTTGACCGTGCCGGTCACCGTCGCCCAGCTGGGCACGTTTGCGCTGCTCACAGCCCTGGCCGTGGCGCAGACGGAGGTCAGCAGGCGGCTGGAGCGGCAGCGCCGCATCCTCAGCAACGGGCCCTACATCTCGATGACTTCGGTGTGGCTGCTGCCCGCCGGCCTGCTCCTGCCGGCCCAGCTGATCGCCGCGCTCGGCGTCGTCCTGTACGTCTACTTGGCGTTCCGTAGCTGGTCTGGCACCCGTCCGGGTGAATTTCACCGCGTGGCCGCGAACGCGACCACGATGATCCTGTCGGCCTTCTCCGCCGGTGTCGTCGGTCACATGACCATCGGCAGCGGCGTGGCGACGGTGACGCTGGCCGCGCTGGCCTTCTTCACGGTCAACACCGCGCTGACCGGCCTCGGCCTCTACCTGGCCGACCCGAAGAACGCGACCCCGGTGTCCTGCCTCGGCACCATGGACGACAACCTGCTCGAGCTGTCCACTTTGTGCGTCGGCGCGCTGCTGGTGATGGTCCTCAACGAGGAGCCGCTGCTGTCGGTGCTGGTCATCCTGCCGCTGTACGTGCTGCAGCGGTCCGTGCTGATCAAGCGGCTGGAGGAGCTGGCCACCACCGACCAGAAGACGCAGCTGCTCAACGCCACCACCTGGCAGGACGGCGCCCAGCGCGAGATCTCGCGGGCGGAGCGGGAGAACGGCAGCTTCGGCGCCATGATGATCGACCTCGACCACTTCAAGCGGATCAACGACACCTACGGGCACCTCGCGGGGGACGACGTGCTCAAGGCAGTCGCCGCCGTGGTCAAACAGGAGACCCGGGCGCACGACCTGGTCGGCCGGTTCGGCGGCGAGGAGTTCGTCGCGCTGCTGCCGTCGACGTCCAAGGAAGACGCGATCGTCACCGCGGAGCGGATCCGGCAGCGGGTCAGCGAGCTGATCATCAGCACCACGACCAACGAGGGCGCCGCCGTCGACATCGAACGGCAGACGGCGTCCATCGGCGTCGCCGCGTACCCGCTGGACGGTTCGTCCATCGAGGAGGTGATGGCGTCCGCCGACGCGGCCGTGTACGCGGCCAAACACGGCGGGCGCAACCGGGTGGTGGGGTCGGCCGCGGCGGCCTTGGCCGCGGCTTAGCTACCGCAGCCGGTCGATCACGTCGCTCGCCTTGGTCTGCAGGCGGGCGACGCCGCCCACGGTGAATTCGGTGAGCAGGTCGATCAGGGCGTCCTGGTCCGGCGGCTCGCCATCCCAGGTGGCCTGGACCAGTGACTCGGTCATCGCGAAGAACAGCGTGACGAGCGCGCGGTCCGCACGGCCGGAGTCGATGCCGTGGGCGGCCCACCGCTTGCGGCTGGCTTCGGCGTAGACGACGGCCAGCCTCTCCCTCAACCGGGTGAGAGCGGGGTCGCCCGCGCGCTCGGCCGCGCGGAGCACGCCGTAGCCCTCGGGGTGGTCGGCGACGAAGGTGACCATGTTGGCGTAGTTGGCCCGCGCCCAGGCCCGCAGCCCGGGCTGCTCGTCGGCCACCGAAGGGCCCGCGATCGCGGTGAAAGCCCTCTCTTCGGTTTCCGCCACGACCTCGGCGAACAGCGTCGCCCGGTCGCCGAACTGCTCGTAGACGGCCTGTCGCGAGACGCCGGCCTCGCGCGCGATCTGCTCGATCGTCGCGCCCTGCATCCCGTGCTGCGCGACGACCCGCGCGGTCGCCTGCAGAACGCGGGCGCGCTGCTCCGAAACCGGGAGCTTGCGCGGCCGCCCGCGCGGAGCGGGGCTTGACATAGTGGTCCACCTCACGTGACTCTTTTTCCGACACCTCTGTCTAAAAAGGTGTTCCCCGCGCACTCGACCTGCTCAACGAGGAGCAAGCATGCGTATCTTCCTCCGCCGCGCCCTCTCCGCGGCCGTCGCCACGGTTTCCGTTCTGGCGCTGGCGACGCTCGGCCCGCCCGCGGCCTCGGCGGCGTCCTTCTACGATCCGCCGTCGCCCCTGCCCGCCGGCGGCAACGGCGACGTCATCCGGCACGAGGCGTCGACGTTCTACATCGATCCGATCCAGCTGATCAAGGCCGACGCGGGTGTGCAGCGGATCATGTACCGCAGCACCGACACGCACGGCTCGCCGATCGCCGTCACCGGCACGGTGCTGACGCCGAACTCGGCGTGGCACGGCACCGGGGTGCGCCCGATCGTCTCCTACGCCGTCGGCACCCAGGGCGAGGGCGACGACTGCGCGCCGTCGAAAGCGCTTGCCGCGGGCTTCGAGTACGAAGGCCCGTTCATCGCGGGGCTGCTGGCCCGCGGGTACGGCGTCGTCGTCACCGACTACGAAGGGCTGGGCACGCCCGGGGACCACACGTACGTCAACCGCGCGTCCGAGGGCCACGCCGTGCTCGACGCGATCCGCGCGGCGCAGCGGCTGCCGGAAGCGGGACTCCCGGACGACGGGCCGGTCGCGATCGCGGGCTACTCCCAGGGCGGCGGCGCGTCGGCCGCGGCGGCGGAACTGCAGCCGGGCTACGCGCCCGAGCTGAAGCTGAAGGGCGCGTACGCGGGGGCGGTGCCGGCGGACCTCGCCGAGGTGGCCAAGAACCTCGACGGCCACTACGCGGTCGGCTTCCTGGGCTTCGCGCTGGTGAGCATGAACTACGCGTACCCGGAGCTGAACATCCCGGCGCTGCTCAACGCGCGCGGGAAGCAGCTGTTCGAGCAGGTCCGGACCGAGTGCACGGTGGAGGCGATCGCCGCGCACGCGTTCACGCAGTCTTCGACGCTGACCACCGACGGCCGCTCGCTCACCGCGTACCTCGGCGAGGAGCCGTACGCGTCACGGGTGGCCGAGCAGAAGATCGGGACGCTGAAGCCGACGGCGCCGGTGCTGATCGTGCACAGCGCGCTCGACGACATCGTGCCCTACGCGCAGGACCGCGACCTGGGCCGGACGTGGTGCGGCAAGGGCGTGAAGGTGCAGTTCAGCACGTCACTGGTGCCCACCCACGTGCTCGGCGCGGTGCGGGCGTACCCGGAGGCGTTCGCCTGGCTCGAGGGCCGCTTCGCGGGCCTCCCCGCGCCGGTCAACTGCGGCTGGTTCTGATCCTTCCCGCACCGCTCGTGAGTGGTAAGGCGGGTTCTAACCCGCCTTACCACTCACGAGGGGCGAGGGTCACTTGAGGCCGGTGGCTTCCGCGGCGGCGGGGTCGGAGTCGGCGAGGAACGTCCGGCAGCGGTCGTACTCCTCGGTCTCGCCGATCTTGCCGGCGGCCTTGCCCAGGACGGCGAGGGCACGCAGGAAGCCCTGGTTGGGGCGGTGCGACCACGGCACCGGGCCGAAGCCCTTCCAGCCCGCGCGGCGGAGCTGGTCGAGACCCCGGTGGTAGCCGGTGCGGGCGTACGCGTACGCGGCGACGGTCTCGCCGGCGTCCAGGGCCTTCTCGGCCAGCGAAGCCCATGCCTCGCTGTAGTCGGGGTGTTCGGCCGCGACGGTGGCCGGGTCGGTCCCGGCGTCGAGCGCGGCCTGGGCGGCGGTGTGCTCCGGCAGCAGCGTCGGCTCGGGGCCGAGCAGGTTGTGCGTCATGTCCCCATTCTGCCCACGGGTCAGAAGAACAGGCCCGCCAGGATCCCGCCGCCGGCCAGCACCAGCGCGGCGACGAGCACGGCCGCGACAACTCGTTTCGGCATCATGGCGCGACACCATGCCAAGCCGGGCGCGGGAGAGCAAGTTCGTGACCCTTACGGGTGAACCCCGGTTTTTCGAGGTCTTAGCCCGCTCGTGACCATGACCGGCCATGATGTCCGGCATGGCCAAGGCAGTCGACGTCCCGGTGGACGTGATCCCGCGCAGTCCCGTCGCGAAGACGCGGCTGTTCTTCTCGCGGCACTGGCACCGCGGCGCCCCCGGGCAGCCGACCCCGGACTGGGTGCTCCGGTTCTGCTACGGGATGTGGCTGGCGGCGTTCGCGTTCAAGCTGATCGGCTCGTCGTGGGACATGTCGTGGCACTTCATGTGGCTGCGCGACGACCTGGCGCCGCCGCACCTGATCAACACCGTCGGCACGGTGATCATCGTGGTGCTGGTGGCCATCCACAGCTACACGGGCCTTGGCTGCGACAAGCGGTCGCTGCGGCTGATGCAGATCGGCCTGCTGACGTTCCTGGTCGCGGCGCCGCTGGACGTCATCAACCACCGCGTCAACGGCCTCGACCTGACCGCGTGGAGCCCCTCGCACATGATGCTCTACCTGGGCACGGGCATCATGCAGGCCGGCGTCCTGCTGGGCTGGCTGCGGCTCGCGCCGCCGGGCCGCTTCCGCACCGGCGTGCTGCTCGGGCTGTGGGCGTTCTTCCTGGAGAACACGTTCTTCCCGAACGGCCAGCAGGAGTACGGCATCCTCGGCCTGCGCGCCTGGGAGCGCGGGGAGCCGGAGGCCGAGAAGTCGCTGCTGGACTTCGCGGCCAACCAGATCGGGCACCCGGTCGACCGCACCGCTGTGCTGCACTTCACGATGCCGATCCCGGAGTGGGTGTACCCGCTGTGGGGCATCGGCGTGATGGCGTTGATCCTGGTCCTGGCACGCCGGACGCTGGGGTTCCGCTGGGCGGCTTCTTCGGTGGCTCTGGCGTATGTCGCCTACCGGTCGGTGATGTGGCCCCTGCTGCTCGGGCTGGGTTTCCCGGTGTCGACGGTGCCGTTCTACCTGCTCTTCGTCGGGCTGGCGGTCGACCTGGCGTTCGTGATGGGCAACGGCGCCGTGCGCGCGGCCGCCGGAGCGCTGCTGGTGACCGCCTTCGGCTACGGGGCCTTCTGGCTGCAGTCGCAGTTCCGGCCCTGGGTGCTGGGTGACGCGCACACGGAGTCGGCTCCGCCGGCGGCGTACTGGACGGCCCTGGTGGTGCTGGCCGGGGTGTTCGCCCTGTGGGCGGCGGCCGGTCCCTTCGCTCAACGGTGGACCGCTCGACGAGGTTCGGCTGTAGCACAGGGTGCTACACTGGAGTTGTGAAAATCATCAGCCAACGGGAGCTCCGCAACGGCTCCGCGGCGGTCATGGACGCCGTCGAGGCCGGCGAGACGTTCCACGTCACGCGCAACGGCGTGGAGATCGCCGAACTGCGCCCGCTGGCGCAGCGACGCCAGCTCACGACCGAGGAGATCATCGCCCGTCGTCGCCGGCTACCTCGCGTCGACGCCGCAGAGCTGCGCCGGGACATCGACGAATTCTTCGGCGAGGACCGCCTGGCCGATGATGACAATCCCTGGGACCGGGTACGTGGCTGACCGGCACGAACTCGGCGTGATCGACACCTGCGTCTACCTCGACCTCGTCGACCTGGATCCGGAGAAGCTACCGGTCGTCCATCACATCACGACGGTGACGATGGCCGAACTCCACCAAGGTGTTGTGCTGGCGAAGGATCCGTTGACCAAAGCAGCTCGCACGGAAGACGTTGCCGCGGCGATCGTGCACTACTCGCCGCTTCCGTTCGACGCGGATGCCTCCACCCGGTTCGGTTCATTGGCAGCGCTCACTGTGGCAGCGAAGCGCGACCCGCGACCACGCAAGATGGACTTGATGATCGCGGCGATCGCTTCATCGCGGAACCTGCCGCTGTACACCCGCAACGCGAAAGACTTCAAAGGCCTGGAGAACCTGCTCGAAGTCGTCGAAGTCTGAGCACGACGAAGGGGCGGGCACTTTCCCGGGAAAGTGCCCGCCCCTTCTCGCGTGATTACTTGAGCTTCGTGCCCGCCGAGCCCAGCGCCTGGCAAGCCTCAACGACGCGAGCGGCCATCCCGGCCTCCGCGGCCTTCAGGTACGAGCGCGGGTCGTAGACCTTCTTGTTGCCGACCTCGCCGTCGATCTTCAGGACGCCGTCGTAGTTCTTGAAGAAGTGGTCCACGATCGGGCGCGTGAAGGCGTACTGCGTGTCCGTGTCGACGTTCATCTTCACCACGCCGTAGGACACCGCCTCGCGGATCTCCTCCGGGAGCGAACCCGAGCCGCCGTGGAAGACCAGCTCGAACGGCTTCGAACCGGCGTCCAAGCCGAGCTTCTTCGCCGCCGCCTCCTGGCCGCCCTTCAGCACGTCCGGGCGCAGCTTCACGTTGCCCGGCTTGTACACGCCGTGGACGTTGCCGAACGTCGCCGCCAGCAGGTAGCGGCCCTTCTCGCCGGCGCCCAGCGCGTCGATCGTCTTCAGAAAGTCGCCTTCGGCGGTGTACAGCTTCTCGTTGATCTCCGCCTCGACGCCGTCTTCCTCGCCGCCGACGACGCCGATCTCGACCTCGAGGATGATCTTCGCGGCCGCCGTCTTGGCCAGCAGGTCCGCGGCGATCTCGAGGTTCTCGTCGAGGTCGATCGCCGAGCCGTCCCACATGTGGGACTGGAACAGCGGGTTCTGGCCGTTCTTCACGCGCTCGGCCGAGATCTCGATCAGCGGCCGCACGAAGCCGTCCAGCTTGTCCTTCGGGCAGTGGTCGGTGTGCAGCGCGACGTTGACGTCGTACTTCGCCGCCACGACCTGCGCGAACTCCGCCAGCGCGGTCGCGCCGGTCACCATGTCCTTGACCTTCTGGCCGGACGCGAACTCCGCACCGCCGGTGGAGAACTGGATGATGCCGTCGCTCTCCGCCTCGGCGAAGCCGCGGATGGCGGCGTTCACGGTCTCGGACGAGGTCACGTTGATGGCCGGGTAGGCGAACTCGTTCGCCTTAGCCCGGTCGAGCATCTCCGCGTAGACCTCGGGGGTGGCGATGGGCATCGTTACTCCTCCTTGGCACAGGGTGGGTCCCGACCGCATCGTACGAGGTCGGCCGCCGCCGCACACCGGTCCCCGCGCAGAAATCTTCCCGCACGTCGAATCGGTTCAGAAGGAGGGTGTCCGGCCGCCGGGCGCACCGGCGGCCGGACGAGAATCACAGCAGTTCGGAGGCCAGCGCGCGGTAGGCCGGCCACGGGTCTTCGTTGAGCACCTGGACGACCACCTGGTCCGCCCCCGCCTCGAGGTGGGCCGACAGCCCGCGGGCGATCGTCGCCGCGTCGCCGTGCAGGGCCAGCGCGTCGACCAGGCGGTCGCTGCCCTCACCCTCCAGGTCGGCGTCCGTGAACCCCAGTTTCCGCAGGTTGGCGACGTAGTTCGACAGCCCGAGGTAGTATTTCACCGTCTGCCGCCCGATCGCCCGGGCCTCGGCGGCGTCGGTCGACAGGACCACCTTGTGCTCCGGCGCCAGCAGCTTGCCCGAGCCGAGGATTTCGCGCGTGCCGCGGGTGTGCTCCGGGGTCGTCAGGTACGGGTGCGCCCCGGCGGTGCGCTCACCCGACAGCGCCACCACCTTGGGGCCCAGCGCCGCCAGCGCCCGGCCCTCGACCGGGACGCCCGCCGCGTCCAGGCCGTCGAGGTAGTCGACGAGAGCCGCGTACGGCTTCTTGTACTCCTTCGTCGCTTCGCGGTGGCCCGCGCCGACGCCGAGCAGGAACCGGTCCGGGTACTTGCCCGCGAGCCGCTCGTAGACACGGGCGATGTCCGCGGGCTCGTCCTGCCAGATGTTCACGATGCCGGTCGCGATGACCAGGGAGTCCGTCGCCGCGAGGATGTCGTCCACGGACGCGAGGTCGCCCGCGCCGGGTGAGCCGCCCAGCCAGATCGCGCCGTAGCCCGCCTTCTCCGCCTCCGCCGCGAACGCCGCGTCCACGTTCGCGTGGTACCGCCAGATGCCCAGCTTGCCCAGTTCGATAGCCATGGAACACTCCAACGCACGGGACGGCGATTTTCCTCCCGGATCCGGCGAACTACCGTCGATGGTATGACCAAGCTGGGCAACACCGACCTCGACGTGTACGGCCTCAACCTCGGCTGCAACGTCTTCGGCTGGACGGCCGACGAGCCGCAGTCCTTCGCCGTCCTCGACGCCTACACCGCGGCCGGCGGCAACTTCCTGGACAGCGCCGACCTCTACGGCGGCGGGGGCGGCTCCGAGACGATCATCGGCAACTGGCTGGCCGCGCGCGGCCGGCGGGACGACGTCGTCGTGGCGACCAAGGTCGGGCTGTGGGACGGACGGCCGGGCCTGTCCGCGAAGAACATCCAGGCCGCGGCGGAGGACTCGCTGCGGCGTCTGCGAACCGACCACATCGACCTCTACTACGCCCATCGCGACGACCCGGACACCCCGCTCGAAGAGACCCTGGCCGCGTTCGACGCCCTGGTCCGCGCGGGCAAGGTCCGCTACCTGGGTGCGTCCAACTACACCGCCGGACGGCTCGCCGAAGCACTGTCCATTGCGGACCAGAACGGCTTCGCGCGGTACGCCGTGCTACAGCCGCACTACAACCTCGTGGAGCGGGACTACGAGCACGACCTCGCGGCGCTCGTCGAGTGGGAAGGCCTTGCGACGCTGCCGTACTTCGCCCTCGCCAGGGGTTTCCTCACCGGTAAGTACCGCACGAAGGACGAGCCCGGCGACAGCCCGCGCGCCGCCCGCGCACTGTCCTATTTGGACGCCGACGGCGAACGCGTCCTGGCCGCGCTGGATGAAGTCGCGCGGGCGCACGGGGTTTCGGTCGCCTCCGTTTCGCTCGCCTGGCTGCGGCAGCAGCCGACGGTCGCCGCCCCGATCGCCAGCGCCCGGACGCCCGAGCAGCTCACCGACCTGATCGCGTCCGTCACGCTCGACCTGACCCCGGCGGAGCTGGCGTCACTTTCATAGGGAAAGTGCGCCTACTCTTGGGTAGCTTACCGCGGGTAAGTTGAGGTACGGTGCCCTCAAGGAACGTCTAGGAGGGCACCGTGGCCAACCCGTTTTCGCTGCTGAGCGGCACCAAGAAGGTAGACGGCAAGGTCGTGCTGATCACCGGCGCGGCCCGCGGCATCGGCGCCGGGCTGGCCGAGCGGCTCGCCGCCCGCGGCGCCAAGGTCGCGCTCGTCGGGCTCGAAGCCGAGGAGCAGCAGAAGGTCGCCGACCGGATCGGGCCCAACGCGCACGCCTGGGAAGCCGACGTCACCAGCTGGGACGCCCTCGAGCAGGCGACGAAGGGCGTCGTCGAGCACTTCGGCGGGATCGACATCGTCATCGCGAACGCCGGCATCGCCACCGCGGGCTTCGTCCGCTCGGTCGACCGGGCCGCGTTCGAAAAGGTCATCGAGGTCGACCTGCTCGGCGTCTGGCGGACCTTCCGCGTCACGCTCCCGCACGTCATCGAGCGCAAGGGCTACCTGCTGGCGATCTCCAGCCTCGCCGCGATCACGCACGCCCCGGGCATGGCCAACTACGCCGCCGCGAAGGCCGGCGTCGAAGCGTTCTCGAACAGCCTCCGCGCCGAGGTCGCCCACTTGGGCGTGAAGGTCGGAGTGGCGCACCCGACGTGGATCCGCACGGACCTGGTCGAGAGCGCGGACGCGCACCCGGTGTTCGGCAAGCTCCGCGCGTCGATGCCCGGCCTGATCGGCAAGACGTACCCGCTGGACGTGGCCCTGGACGACCTCGAGGCGGGCATCCTCAAGCGCGCCCGGACCATCCACGTGCCGCGCTGGGTCGGCGGCCTCAAGCTGCTGCGCGCCTTCCTGCCGCCGGTGATCGAGATCGGCTCGCGCAGCCGGGTACCGTCGGCGGACAAGGCCGCGCTGGCCGACATCGAGGCCCGCGGCGCGTTCGAGTCGGCGGTCACCGGCCACGGCGGCCGAGCCGCCACCAAGGGGTGACCATGTCCCGTCGCGACCAGATCAGGATGACCGACGACGAAGTCCGCGCGTACCTCGCGGAGCAGAAGGTCATCAACGTCGCCAGCGTCGGCCCGAACGGCCGCCCGCACCTCGCGCCGCTCTGGTACTTCCCGCACGAAGACGGCGTCGCGACCTGGACGTACGGCACGTCGCAGAAGGCCAAGAACTTCCGGCGGCTGCCGGAGGCGACCGTGCTGGTCGAGGACGGCGACAGCTACGAGAAGCTCCGCGGCGTCTCGTTCGAAGCCGACGTCGAGATCGTCGAGGACACCGCCGAGGTCACCCGGATGGGCACCGCGCTGATGCAGCGGTACTCCGGCGCCAAGCCGGGCGACCCGGCACCGGCCGAACTGCAGGCCTTCATCGCAGGTCAGGCCGCGAAACGCATCGGGCTGATCTTCCGGCCGACCAAGGTCGCCAGCTGGGACCACGGCAAGCTCGGCGGGACGTACTGATCGGTAGGGAGTACTTCCAGGTAACTGTTACTTGAGGTAACGTCATCTGGGCAGGATCCCCGACGCAGCGGAGGCCGACAGATGACCGAGCGGTTCAAGGTCGTGATCGTGGGCACCGGGTTCTCCGGGCTCGGCCAGGCGATCCAGCTCGAGAAGGCCGGCATCCGGGACTACGTGATCCTGGAAAAGGCCACCGAGGTGGGCGGCACCTGGCGCGACAACTCCTACCCCGGGTGCGCGTGCGACGTGCAGTCGCACATGTACTCGTTCTCGTACGAGCAGAACCCGGGCTGGTCGCGGTCGTTCTCGCCGCAGCCGGAGATCTTCGACTACCTCAAGCGGGTCGCGGACAAGTACCGGCTGCGCGAGAAGATCCGCTTCGGCGTCGAGCTCACCGGCGCCCACTGGGACGAGCGGGAGCGCCGCTGGACGGCGACGACCAGGGACGGCCGCGAGTTCGTCGCGCAGTTCCTCGTCTCCGGTGTCGGCGGCCTGCACATCCCGCAGGTCCCCGAGCTGCCCGGCGTCGCGAACTTCCAGGGGCAGACCTGGCACTCCGCGCGCTGGAACCACGAGTACGACCTGCGCGGCAAGCGTGTCGCGGTCGTGGGCACCGGGGCCAGCGCCGTCCAGTTCGTCCCGAAGATCGCCCCGGACGTCGCCGCGCTGACGCTGTTCCAGCGGACGCCGCCGTGGATCATGCCCAAGCCCGACCACGCGATGCCGTCGTGGGCGCGGACGCTGTTCAAGCGCGTCCCGGGCACCCAGCGCCTCTACCGCAACGCGCTGTACTGGCTGCTCGAAGCCCGCGCCATCGGCTTCAACGGCCACCCGGCGATCATGAAGGCCGGCGAGCTGATCGCGAAGCGGAACATCGCGAAGGGCATCAAGGACCCCGCGCTGCGCAAGAAGGTCACGCCGGACTACACGATGGGCTGCAAGCGCGTCCTGATCTCCAACGACTACTACCCGGCGCTGGCCCGGCCGAACGTCGACGTCGTCACCGACGGCATCCAGGAGGTCAAGGCGCACTCGATCGTCGATTCCGCGGGCGTCGAGCACGAGGTCGACGCCATCGTCTACGGCACCGGCTTCAAGGTCACCGACGCGCTGGAGTACCTCGACATCACCGGCGTCGACGGCCGCAACCTGGCCAAGGAGTGGGCGACCGAGGGCATGCGGACCCACAAGGGCATCACCGTCTCCGGCTACCCGAACCTGTTCTTCCTGCTCGGCCCGAACACCGCGCTCGGCCACAACTCCGTGGTGTTCATGATCGAGTCGCAGGCGCGGTACGTCGTCGACGCCATCAAGCTCGCCGACTCGCGCGGCGCCGCGGCGCTGGACGTCCGGCCGGGCGTGCAGGACGAGTTCCAGCGCGAGATCCAGGACAAGCTGGTCAAGGGCGTCTGGACGCAGGGCGGCTGCAAGAGCTGGTACCTCGACGCCCAGGGCGTGAACCGGACGATCTGGCCGGGCTTCACCTGGCGCTACTGGCTGGAGACGCGCAAGGTCGACCCGGCCGACTACGAGCTGTCCGGCCGGGCCTGACCCCGCCTACGACTCCGCGGGCAGCCAGGCGCCGAGCACCGGCTTGAACTCGCGGACGGACCGCTGCGCGATGACGCCTTCCAGGAAGTACGGGTCCTGGTCGATCGTCTCCTTCAGGTGCGCCTCGTCGTCGGCTTGGTACAGCGTGACGCCGCCGGTGCCGTCGCCGAGCGGCCCGCCGACCGCGACGCGGCCCTCCGCGGCCAGTTTCGACAGGAACTCGCGGTGGCGCGGCCGGACGTCCGGCATCTTCTCCTGGACGTAGGTGATTTCGACGAGGAACCAGGCCATGTGGATCTCCGGTGGTCGGGCGGGCGTGACGGATCCGACGCTACCCGTGTCACAGTTCTGTACCAGCGGCCGATCTGTGGCACCGGCATCCGAACCCGATAGGCTGGGCACGCGTCAGTACCTGTGTGAGCGCTGTGAATACCGTGAACCTGCTGACGCGGCACACCGTGCAAACCGGGGTCGAGAACAGGCAGGGGTTCATGCTCGAGGGCAATGCGGAACGCAGTGTCGAGGCGACCCTCGGCCACCTGCGGGTCATGGACGGTCCGGCCCCGGCGCAGACCGCCGCGCCACTGACCCTCGAAGACCTCTACCGCCAGCACCGCATGCGGCTGGTCCGGCTGGCGATTCTGCTGGTCGACGAGCCCGCGACGGCGGAAGACGTGGTCCAGGAGGCCTTCACCGGGCTGCACCGCAACTGGGGCAGGCTCCGCGACGCCGCGGCCGCGGTCGGCTACCTGCGCACCGCGGTGGTCAACGGGTCGCGCAGCGTGCTGCGCCGCCGCAAGACCGCGCGCGAGTACGTGCCGCCGCACGCGGTGAACGCGCGCTCCGCGGAGAGCCTCGCGATGCTCTCCAGCGAGCACCAGGCCGTGGTCAGCGCGCTGTCGAAGCTGCCGCCCCGCCAGCGCGAAGTGCTCGTGCTGCGGTACTACGGCGGGCTGAGCGAGGCCGAAATCTCTGAGGCCGCAGGTATCTCCAAGGGTACCGTTAAATCGACCGCCAGCCGGGCGCTCGAGGCACTCCAGAAGGCCATGCAAGCCCCACAGTGACCCGGGTGGACCATTCCGATCACTGAGTCGTATCACCATGCTTGGTCCAGACCAATATATGCTGGGGTGCGTGAGAGGCGCCGGAGATTTCGTGATCATGGGCGGCCGGGTCGCCGCCCCGGACCGTGTACTCGACGACGGCTGGGTAGCCGTCTCCGACGGGCGGATCGCCGGCGTGGGTTCCGGGACCCCGCCGTCCGGCGAGCACGTGGACGTCGGCGGGGCACTGGTCGTGCCTGGTTTCGTCGACACCCACTGCCACGGCGGGGGAGGTGCTTCGTTCACCTCCCTCGATCCCGACGAACTCGTGACGGCGGTGCGGGCGCACCGCCGTCACGGCACCACGACCATGCTGGCCAGCCTGGTTTCGGACCCGGTGGACATCCTGCGTGAGCAGGTCGCGGCCCTGCGTGAGCTCGTCCAGGACGGCGAGGTCGCGGGCATCCACCTGGAGGGTCCGTTCATCTCCAAGGCCCGCTGCGGCGCGCACGACCCGGAGACGCTGCTCGAACCGGACACCGGCACGGTCGAGAAGCTCCTGCGCGCGGGCCAGGGCGCGATCCGGATGGTCACCATCGCCCCCGAGCTGCACGGCGGGGTGAAGGCCGTCCGCCAGCTGGCCGAGTCCGGCGTCATCGCCGCCATCGGGCACACCGACGGCGTCGAGGAGCAGCTGCTGCCGGCGATCGACGCGGGCGCGACGGTGGCGACCCACCTGTTCAACGGCATGCGGCCGCTGCACCACCGCGAGCCCGGCCCGGTCGGCGCGCTGCTGGACGACGAGCGCATCACGATCGAGCTCATCTGCGACCTGGTCCACCTGCACCCCACGGTGGTCCGCCTGGCGGCGAAGCACGCGGGCCGCAACCGGACGGTTTTGATCACCGACGCGATGTCGGCCACGGACGCCGCGGACGGCCGCTACACCCTGGGCCGCCTCGAGGTCGACGTCCACGACGGCGTCGCGACGCTGGCGGACAACGGGTCGCTGGCCGGCAGCACCCTGACGATGGACACCGCCTTCCGCAATCTGGTCCGGGGTGCGAAACTCGGCATCCTCGACGCGGTGCACGCGACGTCGCAGCGGCCGGCGGAGCTGCTCGGCATCGCCGACCGCACCGGGATGCTGTGCTCCGGTTACCAGGCCGACATCGTGGTCCTCGACGAGGACCTGCGACCGGCGAAGGTGCTGCGCCGGGGAGAATGGGTCGCCGAGGTGGGAACGGCTACCTTGAGTACCTAGGTTTCCTGCGAGCGAACGGGCGGAGATGAGCGAGCCGAAGGACCCCGAGCAGCTGCTGGCGGACGCCCTTCGCGCGCAAGCCGTCTTCGCACCGCAGGTATCGCCGTCTTCCACGGGGTCTTCGCCCGCGGTCCCGGCTGGGGAACCGGCCACGGACGCGG
This sequence comes from Amycolatopsis plumensis, assembly GCF_042652605.1. Taxonomy (NCBI): domain Bacteria; kingdom Bacillati; phylum Actinomycetota; class Actinomycetes; order Pseudonocardiales; family Pseudonocardiaceae; genus Amycolatopsis; species Amycolatopsis plumensis. Next base: position 2,733,316 of record NZ_JBHSJY010000001.1, read on the forward strand.
TCCCGACCAGCGCGATCAACGAGCTGCCGTCGGCGTACGGGCTGCTGTCGGGCGCGAGCGCGGACTCACTGGAGCGCGAACGCGCAGCCCTGGACGCGGAGGCCCCGACGACGTTCACCCCGCGCCCGCCGGAGCCGGTGCGGACGTCCGCGCAGCTTCCGGCGTACTGGATCTTGATGCTGGCGGTGCTGCTGGGGCTCGCCGCGGGGTCCGTGGTCGGGCTGCTGACCCTGGTCTGACCGGGTCTCAGTCACGACTCAGGGTGACCCTGTACCGTTTTCGGGGTGATTCTCGCCCAGAGCACGGTCAACACGATGTCGCTGCTGCCGTCATGGCTGGACCCGAACGTCCTGCTCGACGGCGTGGCCGGGCCCGCCGTGGCGGTGCTGTGCCTTGTCATCTTCATCGAGAGCAGCATCTTCCCGGTGCTGCCCGGTGACTCGCTGCTCTTCACGGCGGGGCTGCTCATCGCGAACGACAAGCTGTTCCCCCTGTGGCTGACCTGCGTGCTCGTCACCGTCTCGGCGCTACTGGGCAACGTGGTCGGCTACTACCTCGGCTACTTCGCCGGGCCGAAGCTGTTCAACCGGCCCGACTCGAAGTTCTTCAAGCGGGAACACGTCGACAAGACGCACGCGTTCCTGGAGAAGCACGGGCCGAAGGCGGTCGTACTAGCCCGGTTCGTGCCCTTCGTCCGGACCTTCATCACCTGGATCGCCGGCATCGGCCGGATGAGCCCCAAGACGTACTTCACGTACACGGTGATCGGCGGCATCCTGTGGGCCGCGGGAATCACCGTGCTCGGCTACCTCCTCGGCGACATCCCCTTCATCGGCAAGAACATCGACGCGATCTTCGTGCTGATCGTGCTGGTCTCGGTGGTCCCGATCGTGATCGAGTACCTGAAGGCCCGCCGGGAGAAGAAGGCCGTCACGGAGACCGACCCGGAAGTCACCCAGCGCATTCCCCGCATCCGGGACTGAGCCAGCCAAACTGTCGTACCCCCGCGGTAACGTGAAAACAGGGGGCCCCCGGGCGGGGACCCCCTGTTGGCGCGAAGTCTCAGGTCATCGAGAACATCGAGCCCGGGTTGAACAGGTTCTCCGGGTCCAGCGCCCGCTTGATCTGCTGGTGCACCCGCAGCCCCACCGGCCCGATCTCGCGCGCCAGCCACTCCCGCTTGATCTTGCCGACCCCGTGCTCCCCGGTCACCGTCCCGCCCAGTGACAGCCCCACCTCGAGGATCTCGTCGAACGCCCGCTGCGCCCGCTCGAACTCGGACGGGTCGTCCGGCTGGTAAACGATCGTCGGGTGCATGTTGCCGTCGCCCGCGTGGCCGACCACCGCGATCCGCAGCCCCACCTCGGAACTGATCTTCTCGCAGCCCCGGATCAGCTCGGCGATCCGCGTCCGCGGCACGCACACGTCGTCGGTGAGCCACAGCCCGTACGTCTCCAGGGCCGTCAGCACCACCCGGCGGGCCTGGAGCAGCATCCGGCCCTCCTCCAGGTCCTCCGTCGTGTACGCCAGGTCGGCTCCGCAATCGACGCAGATCTGCTCCAGCGCGGCCAGCTCCCGCCGCGCGACCTCGCCGCCCGCGTCGGACTGGCCCAGCAGCAGCGCCTGGCAGTCCGAGCCCGCGCCGAGGTCCGTCTTCAGGTATGCCTCGGACGCCTTGATCGAGGACGCGTCCATGATCTCCAGCAGTGACGGCACCAGCCCCTCGCGGACGACCCGCGCCACCGCCTCCCCCGCGGCCTCGGTGGTGCTGAAGCCCGCGACGAGCGTCGCCGGGGCCTGGGGCAGCGGCTTGAGCTGGACCGTGGCCTGGGTGATCACCCCGAGCGTGCCCTCGCTGCCCACGAACAGCCGGGCCAGGTCGTAGCCCGCGACACCCTTCACCGTGCGGCGGCCGGTCTTCAGCAGCGATCCGTCGGCCAGGACGACCTCCAGGCCGAGCACCGAGTCCGTCGTCACGCCGTACTTCACGCAGCACAGGCCGCCCGCGTTGGTGGACAGGTTGCCGCCGATCGTGCACCAGTCGTAGCTCGACGGGTCCGGGGGGTAGAACAGCCCGTGCTTCTCCACGGCGTTGCGGAAGTCCAGGTTGACCACGCCCGGCTGCACGACCGCCAGCCGGTTGCCCGGGTCGATCTCGACGATCTCGTTCAGCTTGGTCAGCGACAGCGTGACGCACCCGTCGATCGCGTTCGCCGCGCCCGACAGGCCGCTGCCGGCCCCGCGCGGCACGATCGGCACCTTGGCCTCGGCGCAGGCCTTGACGACCGCCTGCACCTCGGCGGTGTTCGCGGGCAGCACCACGGCGAGCGGCGTGCCCGACGGCGCCAGCGGCATCATGTCGCGCGCGTAGGACGCCGTGACGTCGGAGTCGGTGAGCACGGCGCTCTTGCCGAGCAGGTCCCGGAGCCGGGTGACCAAAGCTTCGTTGCTCATGGCCTCATCGTAAGCCCGGACAGTCCGCAGTGCGGAAATCTTCTTTCGAAACCAGCCGGATCGGACCAGTGCCTCAGCGGACCAGACCCAGCAGCTTGTCGATGTGCACGGTCAGCAGCACCCGCTGGTCGGTGACCATGGCCTGGCGGTATTCGGCCCAGTCCGGGTGCTCACCCGACACGCGGCGGTAGTAGTCGACCAGCGCTTCCACCGTGTCGTCGTCGGGTGCCGCGGCCGGCGCGGTGAGCGAGGCGCGCCCCTCGGCGACGACGTAGCTCCAGCCGTCCTCGCTGCTCACGTGGAACGTCACCCGCGGGTCGCGGCGCATGTTCTTCGTCTTCGCCCGGGTCTCGGTGATCGAGGCGATCAGCGTCCCCGCGTCGTACAGGTACGTGATCGTGGACAGCTGCGGCCGGCCGTCGCGGCGGATCGTGGCGAGGACGCCGTGGCGGCGGGCGGCGAGGAAGTCCTTCAACGCTGTGTCGTCGGTCATACCGTTCTCAACCCGCGGCGGGCGCCGTTGTTCCGGCGGCAACCCAGGAGAAATGTGCTTGCATACGGCAACTAAAGTGTGTTCTGCCACATCACGAGGTACTCCGCTTGCACAAACCGCCAGTGAAGGCACATCCTTGCCTGAGGCAACTAGTTGCAGCCGCCAACCAACGCCGTGAAGGACACCCATGGCACCGAACAACTCCGCCACCCGGCCGAAGGCCGAGCTGGACCTCGCCGACCAGCTCGGGCACGAGCTCGTGCGCCTGGTCCGGCTGATCAACAAGGCGAAGTCCCAGGTCTCCAAGCAGGGTCCGGACGGCATCGAGCGGGCGGCGTACGCGATCCTCTTCACCCTCATCCACGAGGGCCCGCAGCGCACCAGCAAGCTGGCCGAGTCGCTCCACTCCGAGATCTCCACGATCAGCAGGCAGTCGAGCTCGCTCGTGCAGCACGGGCTGGTCGAGCGCCAGGCCGACCCGGAGGACGGGCGGGCCTGCCTGCTCGCCCCGACGGCCGAGGGCATGCGGGTGTTCGAAGAGAACCGCAAGCTGCGCAACCAGTGGCTGGCCGAAGTGCTCGGGGACTGGACGGACGGGGACATCCAGACCCTGAACCGCCTCTTCGGCCGGCTCAACACAGGTATCGAGAACCACTCTCCACAGCTGGCCGACGCCCACGCGTCCGCCGGTGCACCGGCCAAGGGGGCCAACGCATGAGCACCACCACCGTCGAACAACCCGTGGCGAAGGAACCGCCACGGCTGAGCCACCGCCAGATCGTCACGATCCTGAGCGGCCTGATGTGCGGCATGTTCCTGGCCGCGCTCGACCAGACGATCGTGGGTACCTCGATCGTCAAGATCGCCAACGACCTGCACGGCTTCGACCTGCAGGCCTGGGCAACCACGGCGTACCTGATCACCTCGACGATCGTCACGCCGATCTACGGCAAGCTCTCCGACATCTACGGCCGCAAGCCGTTCTACCTGGCCGCGATCGGCATCTTCGTCGCCGGTTCCGCCGCGTCGACCTTCTCGACGTCGATGTACGAGCTGGCCGCGTTCCGCGCGGTGCAGGGCCTCGGCGCCGGCGGCCTGATGTCGCTGGCCATGACCATCCTCGGCGACATCGTGCCGCCGCGTGAACGCGCCAAGTACCAGGGTTACATCCTGGCCGTCTTCGGCCTCTCGACCGTGCTCGGCCCGGTGCTGGGCGGCCTCTTCGCCGGCATCGACGACCTGGCCGGCATCGACGGCTGGCGCTGGGTCTTCCTGATCAACGTCCCGATCGGCGTGCTCGCGCTGTTCGTCGTGGCCAAGGTGCTGAACGTGCCGCACGAGCGCCACGAGCACAAGATCGACTGGTGGGGTGCGCTGACGATGGTCGTCGCGGTCGTGCCGTTCCTGATCGTCGCCGAGCAGGGCCAGAAGTGGGGCTGGGGCGACCAGAAGGCCATCTGGTGCTACGTCATCGGCGGCGTCGGCGTGATCGCGTTCATCGTGGTCGAGCGGCTGATGAAGGACGCCGCGCTGATCCCGCTGCGGCTGTTCAAGAACTCGACGTTCACCGTGGCGATCATCGGCGGTGTCATCGTCGGTGTCGCGATGTTCGGCGCGATCACCATGATCCCGCAGTTCATGCAGGTCGTGCAGGGCTACACGCCGACCGAGTCCGGCCTGCTGATGCTGCCGCTGATGGCGGGCATCATGCTCAGCTCGATCGTGTCCGGCCGGCTCACCGGGAAGACCGGGCGCTACAAGATCTTCCCGATCGTCGGCACCATCCTGATCGCCGGCGGCGCGTTCTTCTTCGCCCAGGTCAAGTACGACTCGGCGCTGTGGCACCCGCTGGTCGCGGCGGCCATCATCGGCCTCGGCCTCGGCCAGTGCATGCAGACGCTGATCATCGCGGTGCAGAACGCGGGCCCGCGCAGCGACATGGGCGTCTCGACCGCGTCGGCGACGTTCTTCCGCCAGATCGGTGGTACCGCCGGTGTCGCGATCTTCCTGACCGTCCTGTTCAACACCCTGCTGCCCAACATCACCAAGGCGTTCGGCGGCCAGCTGCCGGCCGGCGCCGGCGCGGGCATCGGCAACCTGTCCGAGAACACCAGCGGCATCCAGAACCTGCCCGAGGCGATCCGGACCCCGGTGCTGATCGGCTTCACCGAGTCGATCACCACGGTGTTCTACATCGCGGGCGCGGTGGCCCTGCTGGCGACGGTGGTGCTCCTGTTCATGAAGGAAATCCCGCTGACCAACGCGGCACCGGCCGCGGCGGCCATGGAAGGCGGCGAGGCGCTGCTCGAGGCGGACGACCACGCCGACGAGCCAACCGTGATCGTCGAGCCGGTGCGCCCGATCGACCGTGAACCCGCCCTCGTGGGCGGCGGCAAGCACGCGCTGAGCACCAACGGGCACGGCGACTACCAGGCCGTTTCGGGTGCCCTGCCGATCACGAACTCGCTGGCCGACACCGAACCGGACACCCCGGTCGGCGCGGGCGGGCTGCCGGTGACCGGGCACGTCCGCCGCCAGGACGGCAGCCACGTCGCGGGTGCCGCGCTGACCCTGATCGACCAGCGGGGCCGCCAGGTCGCGCGGGCGACCGGGGCCGCGGACGGCAGCTTCTCCGTGCCCAGCCAGGGTCCGGGCGCGTACGTGCTCATCGTCTCCGCGCACGGCCACCAGCCGCAGGCCTCCAGCGTCGTGATCAGCAACGGGCCGGCCACGGTCGACGTCACGCTCACCGGGTCCGGCGAGCTGACCGGCACCGTGCGGGCGGCCTCGACCGGCCAGCCACTGCCGAACGTGACGGTGACGCTGACCGACGGCCGCGGCGAGGTGAACGGCGCGTTCATCACGACCGCGGACGGCACCTACGCCTTCGTCGGGGTCGGCGCCGGGGCGTACACCCTGGTCGCCAGCGGCGCGGGCTACCGGCCCTTCGCGGTGACGCTCACCGTGCCCGACAGCGGCGTGCTGCGCCACGACGTCGAGCTCGCCAGCTCGGTGCTGCTGACCGGCACCGCGCGGACCGAGGGCGACCGGGTGGTGCCGGATGCGCGGATCACCGTGCTCGACGCCGAAGGCAACGTGGCCGCGGTCGCGCGGACCGATGGCGAAGGCCGGTACGTGGTCAGCGACCTGCCCGCGGGCGCGTACACCGTGGTCGCGAGCGGCTACCCGCCGGCGACCAGCCAGGTGGACCTGACCGGCGGCGAGGCGGGCCACGACGTCCGGCTGAGCTACGACCAGGCCCTCGACGAGCTGGTCGACCGGTCATGACCGGCTTGCGCGCGACCTTCCGCACGGACGGGGGCTGGGCGGTGGAGCACGCGGTGCTCACCGTCACCGACCCGGCCGGGCGGCAGGTCGCCCGCCAGGCGGCGAACGTCCGCGGCGAGGTCGTCACCGACGCGCTCGCGCCGGGTGTGTACACCGCGGTCGTCACCGCGGCCGGGTACACCCCGGTCGCGCGGACGGCCCAGATCGCCTCGGACGGCAGCGGCTCGCTCGGCGACGTCGTGCTGGCCCCGGTGGCCGAGGCGATCGAGCTGCCGCCCGCCGGGCCGTGGGTGATCGACCCGATGCACTCGTCGGTGGTCGCGACCGCGCGGCACCTGGGCATAGCGAGCATCAAGGCGCGGTTCCCGGACGTCTCCGGCCGGATCGAGATCGGCCGCCCGGCCGAGCGGTCGTCGGTGCACGCCGAGATCAAGGCGGCGAGCATCGACACCGGCATCCGGATGCGCGACGACCACCTGCGCTCGCCGGACTTCCTCGACGTCGACGTGCACCCGGTGATCACGTTCACCAGTACCGGACTGCGTCGGCGCGGCGCGGACTCCTGGACGCTGCTGGGCGAGCTGACGCTGCACGGCGAGCGCCGCGAGGTCGAGCTCGAGCTGACCTACGGCGGCTGGGGTCCGGACCCGTGGGGCGGCGTGCGCGTCGCGTTCCACGCCGAGACGACGCTGCATCGGAACGACTTCGCGATCAACTACAGCGCGATGGTCCGGGCCGGGGTCGCGGCGGTCGGCACGACGGTGAAGATCGAGCTGGACGTCGAAGCGGTGCAGGGTGAAACGCTGCCGCAGTTCTGAGCTGTTTCTTCCGGAGGCCCCCTCACCGCTGGGTGAGGGGGCCTTCACCGTTCGTAGCACCTGAATAATCCGGACCGCTCGATTTGACCGTTAGCCGTGGGCCGTTCACCCGGGCCACGTACCCTCGCGGTGTGAACGTCGTGAGCATCGAGGCCGCGGGCGTCGGCGTGAGCTGGCTGGACACCGCCGGCCCGCTGCTCGTCTGGGTGATCGTGCTGAGCTTCGTACTGGTCGAGTGCGCGCTCATCATCGGGCTGTTCCTGCCCGGTGACTCGCTCCTGTTCGGGGCGGGCGTGGTGCTGGCCCAGCACGGTTCGGACGCCAACGCGTGGTTCCTGTCGGGCGCCGCGCTGATCGTCGCGGTCCTGGGCAACCAGATCGGCTACTACATCGGCCGCACCGGCGGGACGAAGCTCATCGCGCGGCGCGACGGCAAGGTGCTGAACCGGCAGGCTCTCGAACGAGCGCAGCGGTTCCTGGACCGCCGGGGTTTCTTCGCGATCGTGGCGGCCCGCTGGATCCCGTGGATCCGCACGCTGGCCCCGCTGATCGCGGGCGCGGCCCGGATGGACCCGCGCCGGTTCATGGCGGCGACGGCGCTGGGTGGCCTGCTGTGGGTGCCGACGCTGGTCCTGCTCGGTTACTACGGCGCGGGCCTGCTGGACGCGTTGCCGTGGCTGAAGACGGCGGCGCTGTGGATCAGCATCGTGTTCTTCGTGGTCGGCACCGGGTACGGCGTGCTGCGGTACCGCCAGGAGATGCGCCGCCCGGTCGACGAGCGGGACGACGCGCGGGCCTGAGCCTTCAGAGCTCCGGGTCGGCCCAGATCTCCAGCTGGATGCCGTCCGGGTCGCGGAACACGACGACCCGCGAGCCTTCGAAGGTGCGTGACGGCGCCGCGTCCTGGTAGTGCACGCCGAACTCCTGCAACCGGTTCTCCCATTCGGCCAGCTCGGCGGCCGAATGCACCCGGAAGGCCACGTGGTCGAGGCCGGTGCGGCGTTCGTCGAAACCGCGGCGGCCGGTGTCCGCGTGCTGCACCAGGACCACCGAAAACTCGTCGCCGGCGGAGCGCAGCACGACCTTGCGCAGTCCCGTGTCCGGCTCTTCGCGCCGGGTGACCTCCTCGAGGTCGAGGACACGCACGTACCACGGCACGCTGCGGTCCACGTCGGTCACGGTGAGCGCGAGGTGGTGCACGGACATGAGTTTGGCCATGGCTTCCGAAGCCGTCCTTTCTCGGTGCGGCTCCCCAGAGTTGCACAGCGTTCGACCGCCGAAACCGAGGTGACCAAGTCCGCGTCCGATCGTGATCTCGCCGTCTCCGGCCGTCCCAGCAGGCGGACGCAACCTACCGGCGGTCACACCCGTCTTGCGGATGGTGACCGCCGGTGACACTCACTGGTCGAGCAGGCGCATCCGGCCTTCCTCGTGGATGCGCCGGGTCGTCACCCGATCGGGATAGCAGCGGGTGAACATGTTCGTGAAGTGCCTGCCGTAGTGGATGCCCTCGTCACCGCCGTCCAGCGGGCGGACGGTGACGCCGAACGCCGGCTCGTGGAAGTACGCCAGCGTGTAGCGCTCCCGGTCCGCGAGCCGCACCTTGTGCGGTGTCGACAGCAGCCGCCCGCCGGTGAGGAACTGCAGGATGTCACCGGGGAAGACGGTGAACACCGCCGGCTCGGGTTCGACGAAGTGCCACGGCTCGTCGTCCTGGTACATCCCGGCTGTGCTCTCCTCCGGCAGCCAGTTCCGGCGCCGCGGCTCACCGGGCACCGGCGGCCGGATGAACAGCCCGCCGACGTCGTCCTGCGCCGCGATCACGAGCAGGCCGTAGTCGGTGTGCGCGCCGATCCCGCGTTCGGTCGTCGCGGACCGGGCCGGGAACCGCAGCACGCGCATGTGGTGCCAGCCGTCGCGGGTGAGCCGCGTCAGCCGGTCGATCTCCACGCCCAGCCCGAGCGCGACGAGCTTCAGGAGCTTCTCGCCGATCTCGCCGACTTCCCGCAGGTGGGCCTCCATCGCCCTCCGGTAGCCGTCGTCGGGCCACGGCACCGGTCCGTGGCAGGGCCAGCCGTCCGTGACGCGGGGGTCGCTGAGCGGGATGTCCGGGCACACCGTGAAGATCTCGGAATAGTCGGCCTCGCCGGCGGTCACTTCTTCACCGGAAGCGATGTAGCCGCTGTAGGTCAGGTCGCTGACGAATCTCGCTTTCTCCGGCAGGGATCTCGCGAAGAACCGCCGGCTTTCGGCGAGCGCCTCGCCGGTGGCGGCGGCCTGCTCGGCGGTGGCGGCGACCTGGAAGATCCCGTCTTCCTCCCAGGTCCGGATCAGCTGCCTGCCCAGTATCCGGTCAACGGTCGTCCCGCTCACCGAATCGGGCAGCTCGAACGTACGCATTGTTGTTCACCTTTCGCGCGGTTCCGGGAACGCTCACCACACGAAAGCCGGGAAATGCCGGTTCACAAGGATCAGCGGCCGCCGCCGACGTCGAGGAGTGCGCCCGTCGTGAACGACGACGCGCTCGACAGCAGGAACAACACCGCCTCGGCGATCTCCGTCGGCTGACCGGGCCGGCCCAGCGGAATCTGCGGCGCGTACCTCGCCATCCGGTCCGGCATGCCCGCGGCCGCGTGCAGGCCCGTGTCGATCATGCCGGGCCGGACCGCGTTGACGCGGATGCCGTCCGCCGCGACTTCCTGGGCGAGCCCGAAGGTCAGCGTGTCCACGGCCGCCTTCGACGCCGCGTAGTGCACCCACTCGCCGGCCGAGCCGGTGCGCGCGGCCGTCGAGGAGATGTTGACGATCGCGCCGCCGTCGCCGCCGTGGCGGGTGGACATCCGGCGGACCGCCTCGCGGCAGCAGAGGAACACCCCGGTGACGTTGACGTCGAGGGTGCGCCGGACGACGTCGACCTCGTAGTCCTCGAGCCGCCCCGGGGTGTTGCCGACGATCGCCGCGTTGTTGACCAGGCCGGTGACGGGCCCCAGCTCGGCCGCCGCGTCGAACAGGGCGCGGACGTCGTCCTCGTCGGAGACGTCCGCGCGGAACGCCAGCGCCCGCCGGCCCGCCGCCCGCACCTGCTCGGCCACGGCTTCGGCGGGTGCGGGGTCACCCGAGTAGTTGACGACGACGTCGTGACCCCGGGCGGCGGCCAGGGTGCAGATCGCCGCGCCGATTCCCCGGCTGCCGCCGGTGACGATGAGCATCAGATCGCGAAGTTGGCCAGCGGCAGGTTCTCCAGCACCAGGTCGGCGCGGTCGCGCGTCTGCGAGATGAGGTCGGCGTTGCGCTGGTCCGAGCCGAGGGCGCGCTGCCGGGCCTCGACCAGCGAACGGCCGTAGCGGCGGTGGCGCGACACGAGCCGCTCGATGCGCTCGGGCTCGTCCGGGGCGAGGAACCAGGCCTCGGTGAGCAGCGGCCGGATCGCGCTCCACGGGTCGTCCGGGAGCAGCAGGTAGTTGCCCTCGGTGATCACCAGCTGGACCTCCGGCGGGACCGCGACGGCCCCCGCGATGGGCTCCTCGATCTCGCGGCGGAACTCCGGCGCGTACACGGTTTCGCGGCCTTCGGCGAGGCGGCGGATCAGGTGGTAGTAGCCCGCGGCGTCGAACGTGTCCGGGGCGCCCTTGCGCTCGGTGCGGCCCAGCCGGCGCAGCTCGACCTGGGCGAGGTGGAAGCCGTCCATGCCGACCACCGCCGCGCGCGAGCCGAGCGCGTTGGCCAGCGCCCAGGCGAGCGTGGTCTTGCCGGACGCGGGCGCGCCCACGATCCCGAGCACGTTGCGCTGCCCGCGCACGGTCAGCCCCTCGGCCCTGGCCAGCAGGTCGTCGAACGCCGTCATGTCCTGTTCCTTCCTGCGATCGCGGTCGTCCACGACCGCGGTCCCACATGCCGCACCCGTTCGGCGGCCACCTCGTTGGCGAAGCGGATCCGGTCCGTCACCGTCCGTTCGCGGGCCACGGCCACGGCGAGCGCGCCGTGCCAGACGTCGCCCGCCCCTAGTGTGTCCCGCGCTTCCACCGCGGGCACAGGCACCTCACCCGAGCCGCCGTCCGCAGTGGACCAGCGCACCGGGCCGGGCCCCGCCGTGGTGATCACGGTGGGGACACCGCGCTCGTGCAGGCCGGGTCCCGGCGCGCTGAAGTGCGCGGAACACGCGGCGATGTCCACCAGGGGCAGCAGCTCGTCGAGCACGGGCTTCCAGCTCCCGGCGTCGAGCACCACCGGCGCCTCCGCTCCCCTCGCGACCCCCAACGCCAGTTCCGGATAATGCCCGTCCAGCAAAATGACATCGGCTGCCAAAAGTGGAACTTTCCCTATGAAAGTGGCGTCCGCGGCGTTGCGGGAGACGACGGTGCGCTCGCCGTCGCGGGTGCGGACGGTGGCCGCGCTGACCGGTGGTGGGTCGGTGCGGTCGGGGGCCAGGTCGATGAGGCGGACGCCGTTGGCTTCCAGGTCGGCGCGGGCGAGGGCCGCCAGCGGGTGGGCACCGAGGACGGTCAGCAGGGTCGCTTCGGCGCCGAGCGCGGCCGCCGTCGCCGCGGCGTTCGTCGCGGGCCCACCCGCGGCGACGTCCACCTGCAGCGACTGCACCTTCTCGCCCGGCGCCGGCAGCTCCTCGACCCGCTGCACGACGTCCACCGTGCACAAGCCCGCCAGCAGCACCTTCATTTCAACCCGGCCACGTGGGTCGCCCCGGCTTCTTCGACTTCGCCGTTCTCGTTGAGCCGCAACGCGCCCGTGAGCAGGCCGACGACCTGGTTCATCGAGTGTGTCTTCGGCGAGACGAGCGCGACGCGCTTGCCGAGGCGGTGCACGTGGATGCGGTCGGCGATGTCGAACACGTGCGGCATGTTGTGGCTGATCAGCACCACCGGCAGGCCGCGGTCGCGGATCCGGCCGATCAGGTCGAGCACCTTGCCGGACTCGGCGACACCCAAAGCGGCGGTCGGCTCGTCCATGATCACGGCCTTGGTGCCGAACGCGGCCGCGCGCGCCACCGCGACGCCCTGGCGCTGGCCGCCGGAGAGCGTCTCGACGGGCTGGCTGATCGACTTGATGTTGATGCCCAGCTCGTCGAGGATCCGCTGCGCCTCGGCCCGCATGGTGCCGGTGTCGAGCTTGCGGAACAGCCCGAGCGGCCCCTTGAGCCGCTTTTCCCGGCCCAGGAACATGTTCGACGCGATGTCGAGCGCGGGCGCGACGGCGAGGTCCTGGTAGACCGTCTCGATCCCGTAGTGCCGAGCGTCCAAAGGGGACTTGAAGTGGACGGTCTTGCCGTCCACTTTGATCTCGCCTTCGTCCGGGATCACCGCGCCGGACAGGGCTTTGATGAGCGACGACTTCCCGGCCCCGTTGTCGCCGACCACGGCGAGCACTTCGCCGGGCAGCAGGTCGAAGTCGGCGCCGTCGATGGCGGTCACCCGGCCGTAGCGCTTGACCAGGCCGCGGGCCTGGAGGATCGGTTCGGTCATGACTGCTGCTGCCTCCTCGCGATCCGGTCCACCACGACGGCGGCGATGAGCAGGGCGCCGGTGGCGAGGTCCTGGTAGTTGCCGTCGACGTTCATCTGCGTCAGCCCGGACCGCAGCACCGCCACGACCAGCGCACCCATCAGCGTCCCGAGCACCGAACCCCGGCCGCCGAAGAGGCTCGTGCCGCCGAGGACGACGGCGGTGATCGAGTCGAGGTTGCCGAGCTGGAACTGGTTCGGGTCGGCGTTCGGCGTCCGGCCGAGCGCCTGCCAGGCGGCGATGCCGAAGGTCAGGCCGGCCACGATGTACACCGAGAGCACCGTGCGGTTGACCTTGATCCCGGACAGCCGCGCGGACTCCGGCGCGTTGCCGACCGCGTAGACGTGCTTGCCCCACGCGGTTTTCGTCAGCGCGTACCAGATGCCGAGGTACATCAGCAGCGCGAGCGTCATGCCGTAGGTGATCGGGATGCCGCCGAAGAGGTAGCGCTTGGTGCCGAGCCACTGCAGCAGCCCGTCGGTGACCGGCACGGCCTGACCGCCGGCGATCAGCTTCGACACCGCGGTCAGCATGGTGAACGTGCCGAGCGTGATGATGAACGCCGGCAGCTTGATCCGCGTCGCGAGCCCGCCGATGAAGATGCCGACGAGGACCGTCAGCACCACCCCGGCGAGCAGCGCGACGAAGCCGTTCGTGCCCGCCGCGGCGAGTTTCGCCATGATCAGCGTCGCGACGACCATCGAGGCCGCGTTGGACAGGTCGATGCCCGCGATGAGGATGACGAGCGTCTGGCCCAGCGCGAGCGTTCCGACGACCAGCGACTGCTGGACCACCGTGGACAGGTTGTCGAGGTCGAAGAACGTGTCCGTGGCCAGCGAGAACACCACGATCGCGACGACCAGCGCCAGCGCCGGGCCGACCGCGGGCGCGCGGAGCAGGAAGTCGCCGAGCGATTCACGGTCCTTCGTTGCCACTGCCGTCGTCATTTCGAACCTCCCCAGCAGTTCTGCAGGCCCCAGGCGGAGTCGTGGCTCTCGATGCCGGGCAGGGGCTTGTCGGTGATCACAGCCGATCCGGTGTTCACGAACCCGGACGGCTTCTTGCCGGTCTTGGCGTATTCGACGGCGGCGAGCACGCCCTGCTCGGCCATCTTCTTCGGGAACTGCATGACGGTGGCGGCGAACTGGCCGTTCTTGACGTTCTGAACGCCCTCGCAGCCGCCGTCGATCGAGCCCATGACGATCTGGTTCGTCAGCCCGCGGGCCTTGAGCGCCGCGTACGCGCCGCGGCCCATCGGTTCGTTCATCGAGTAGACGGCGTTGATGTCGGTGCTGCGCTGCAGCAGGTTCTCCATGCCCTGCTGGGCGAGGCTCTGGTCGCCGTTGGCCGCGGTGTGGCCCTTGATCTCCGGCGAGCCGTCGGTGAGCCCGATGCCCTTGAGGAAGCCGCCGTGCCGCTGGGTGTCGACCGTGCTGCCGGCGGTCCCGTCGACCATCAGCAGCTTGGGCGGAACACCGTTGAGCGCGGCCTTGACGTAGGCGCCCTGCTGCTCGCCGGCCGCGAAGTTGTCGGTGGCGAAGGTGGCGTCGACGGCGTCGGCCGGCTCGGTCGCGGTGTCGAGGGCGATGACCAGGACCCCGGCGTCGCGGGCGTCCTTGATCGCCTTGAGCACGCCGGTCGACGAGCTGGGCGTGATGAGGATGGTGTTCGCGCCCTGCTGGCGGAGGTTCTCGATGGCGCGGACCTGGCCGTCGTTGTCGCCGTCGAACTGGCCGGCGAGCGCGCTGAAGTCGGCGCCGTTGGCCTGCGCGGCCGCTCTCGCGGCATTGCGGAGTTCCACGAAGTAGGGGTTGGTGTCGGTCTTGGTGACCAGGCCGACCTTGGCTTTGCCGCTTCCGCCCGTGTTGGTGTTGCCACCCCAGTGGCGCTCGACCGTGCACCCGGTCGTCGCGGCGAGGACGGCGGCCAGCGTGAGCGCGGTGAGACTTCGCTGTCTCATGGTTTCCCAGCCTTTGTTCGTGTCGAGGCTTGCCGATGGTCGGGAAGGTAGACAGACTGCTCTCGGCGCGCAAGCGTTTGCGCAAACGCTTGCCGGAAAGGATCGGGATGCCCTCATCGAAGTCTTCGCGACCGACTCAGCGGGACATCGCCGAGCTCGCGGGCGTCTCGATCACGACCGTCTCGCACGTGGTGAACGGGACGCGCGCGGTCGCCGAGGACACCAAGGCGGCGGTGCTGCGGGCGATCGAGGCGACCGGCTACACCGGCGACGCGATCGCGCGTTCGCTGGTCACCGGGGGCACCCGGTCGATCGGGATGGCGATCTCGCTGGTCGCCAACCCGTACTTCGCGACGCTGATGCAGGCCATCGAGCGGGAGGCGTCGCTGCACGGCTACACCGTCCTGCTGGCGGACACGCACGACGCGGTGGAAACGGAGCGTGACACCGTGCGGGCGCTGCGCTCCCGCCGCGTCGACGGCCTGCTCATCACCCCGGCGCCCGGCGACGGCCCGGTGATCGGCGAGCTGGTGTCCCTCGACGTCCCGACCGTGCTGATCGACCGCCTGTCCACCCGCACCGACGTCGACCAGGTCGGGTCGGAGAACATCCAGGCGACGTCGGCGCTGACCGCGCACCTCGCGACGCTCGGGCACCGGCGGATCGGGATGATCAGCGGCGTGCCCGGGCTGTCGACCAGCGAGGAGCGCGTGCTCGGCTACCGGCTCGGGCTCGGCCGGTCCGGGCTGACCTGGTCGTCGGACCTCGTGGCCTGCGGGAACTCCTCGCGCGAGGGCGGCGCGCTGGCGTTGAGCACGCTGCTGGCGCTGCCCGAGCCGCCGACGGCGCTGGTCGTCGGCAACGACAGCATGATGGTCGGGGTGCTGCACGAGGCCCGGCGGCGCGGGCTGCGGATCGGGCGTGACCTGCCGGTGGTGGTTTACGACGACGTCGAGTGGGCGGACCTGGTCGATCCGCCGCTGACGACGATGGCGCAGCCGATCGAGGAGATCGGCCGCCAGGCGGTGCGGCTGCTGCTGGCCCGGATCAACGACCCGGCGCGCAAGGCCGAAACGGTCCGGCTGGCACCCACCCTGCGTCACCGTGAGTCGTGCGGCTGCCCACCGGTTCACTCACTTCAGTGAATCTGGGTTCCTGACACCTCCGTACGGCCGTTCAGCGGATACGTTGCCGCTGAGCGTCTGCGAGGGCTTATGACCGCACTTTCGCCGGACCTCCGGTTGTGGGACCCCCCGGTCACCTACCGGATCGGCGTCGCGATGGGGGTTTCCGCGAACCCGTACTCGGGTGAACTGCTGCGCGCGATCCGGGCGGCCGCGGCGCAGGCGGGCTGCGACGTCGTCCTGGCCGACACCGGCGACACCGGCAGCGATGAGGCCGAGGTGGTGCGCGGGCTGCGGGCAGACCTGGTGGACGGCGTCCTGCTGGTCCCCTCGCCGGGCGCCGAACCGGTGATCAACGGCCTGGTCCGGATGGGTGTGCCGACGGTGCTGGTGGACCGGGTGGCCGCGCGCAACGACGTCGACCAAGTGGGCACGGAGAACGTGCACGCGGTGGCGTCGCTGGTCCGCCACCTGACCGAGCGGCGGCACCGCAAGATCGGCCTGATCTCGGGCGACGAGAGCCTGGAGGTCAGCCGCGAGCGCGTCCGCGGCTACCGGCTGGGCCTGGAGCAGGCGGGCCTGCGGTTCAACCGCGAACTGGTGGAGTGCGGTTTCTCGAACCCGGGCGGCGCCACCCGCGCCACGGCGAAGCTTCTGGACGGCTGGCCGTCCCCGACGGCGCTGGTGGTGGCGGACGAGTCGATGCTGGTGGGCGTCCAGTACGAGGCCCACCGCCGGGGCATCCGCATCGGCTCCGAGCTGGCGGTGGTGGGCTACGGCGACATGGACTGGGCGCGGCGGGTGAGCCCGGCGGTGACCACGCTGGTCCAGCCGATCGCGGACCTGGGCCGCCGGGCGGTCCAGCTGCTGATGTCGCGCATGGCGGACCCCGACCGGCCCCCGGAGTCGGTCTGGCTGACCCCGAAATTCCTCCACGGCGCTTCCTGCGGGTGCTGATCTCTGCCGCGGCCCTCGTGAGTGAGAAACAGTGTTAGAACACTGTTTCTCACTCACGACAGGGTGGCTGCGGCTTCCAGGAGCATCCAGCCGCCCACCTGGACCGACATGTCCCTTTCGGGCGCGTCCTCCGGGAGGGGCCACGGGGCCGGACGGGCCCACTCCGCGCTGAACACCAGGCCGGTGGCCGCGCCTGACCAGCACGCCTCCGCTGACGTCAGCACCAGCGACCGGGCCGTCGCCGCCTCCGGGCCCGGCAGCGCACGCGCCGCCAAGGCCAGGTAGCGGGCCAGGATCGCCGCGAACAGGCCGCCGTCGCCGCCGCCTTGTCCGCGGATCACTCCTCCGGGAGCGAGGTGCTCCGCCACCGCACGCACAGTCCGCGCAGCATCGTCCACTAGGGACAACTCGAGGCAAGCCCCGAGGTAGACCCCTTGGCAGTACGTGAAAATATGCTTCACCAGTTCGCCCGTGTCGGCCCGGATCCCGTCCCAGACCAAACCGGACGCCGGATCGACCAAAGTGGACGTCAGCCACGCAGTCATCTCGCGAGCCTGGGAGAGATTCCCCGATCGGGCGTGGAAGATCGCCGCCGGACCGTTGGCCGGGGCGTTCTTGAAGTCGTCGCCGCGGCGCCACCAGATTCCGCCGCCCGCGGCCGACGTCCAGCCCGACAGGAGCTGCGTGTCGATCGCGGCCAGCGCCGGGCCGACGTCGATCCCCAACGCGGAAACCCGTTGCAGCGCAAGGCCGAGCCACGCGATGTCGTCGTAGTAATCGTTGGTCCACTTGCCGAAGTTGCGCAACCGCACCGAACGCACGAAGGACCGGATCAAGGCGAACCGACCGGAAGAAGGAGCACGCAGCTGGGCGTCGACCAGCGTGTCCAGCAGGTGCGCCTGCCACCAGTAGTTCCAGTGCCAGTGCAGCCGCTGGTCCACCGCGGCCGGCCAGCGGCTGCGGCCCAGGACCGTGCCGGGCAGCGCCCACACCCGGCGCAGGTGGCGCGAAGTCACCGCGTGTTCCGCGGCCGAGACGTCCATGACGCAATCGTGCCTTGCCCATCCACATACCGCTCGGTATGTTCGGTGGTCATGACGACGGCCCACGTCACCTGCCCGCTGTGCGAAGCCACCTGCGGTCTCGAAGTGACGCTCGACGCGAACCAGCAGGTCACGCGCGTCCGAGGTGACGAGCAGGACGTCTTCTCGCGCGGGTACATCTGCCCCAAGGGCGCGTCGCTCGGCGCGCTGCACCACGACCCCGACCGGCTGACCGCCCCGCTGCTCAAGCGCGACGGCGAGTTCGTCGAGGTCAGCTGGCAGGAGGCCTACGACGAGATCGCCCGCCGCCTCCCGCCGATCATCGAGCAGCACGGCCGGGACGCCGTCGCCGTCTACGCCGGCAACCCCGGCGTGCACAACATCGCGCTGACGCTCTACGGCCGCGTGCTCTACAAAGCCTTGGGCACCAAGAACTTTTACAGCGCCACCTCCGTCGACCAGCTGCCGAAGCACTTCTCCGCCGGCACGATGTTCGGCGACCCGCTCGCCATCCCCGTCCCCGACCTGGACCGGACGCGGCACCTGCTGATCCTCGGCGCCAACCCGCTCGTCTCCAACGGCAGCCTGATGACCGCGCCGGACATCCGCGGGCGGCTGCGCGGAATCCGCGACCGCAGCGGCAAGATCGTCGTCGTCGACCCGCGCCGCACGCGCACCGCCCAGTTCGCCGACGAGCACCACGCCATCCGGCCCGGCACCGACGCACTGCTGCTGTTCGCGCTGGTCAACGTCCTGTTCGCGGAAGAACTCGTCGCGCCGGGGCGCCTGGCAGAACACCTCAACGGCCTCGACGACGTCCGCGAGCTGGCCCAGCCGTTCACCCCGGAAGCCGTCGCGCCGCTCACCGGCATCGGCGCCGGCGAGATCCGCCGGATGGCCCGGGAGCTGACCTCGGACAACGCCGTGGTCTACGGCCGGATCGGCACCACCACCCAGGCCTTCGGCACCATCGCGAGCTGGCTGGTCGACGTCCTCAACGTGCTCACCGGCCACCTCGACACCCCGGGCGGCGCGATGTTCCCGCTGGCCGCGTGCCAGCCCACCGGGAACCGGCGGCCGTTCGCCGTCGGGCGCTGGCGCAGCCGCGTGCGCGGCCTGCCCGAGGTCGTCGGCGAACTGCCGGTCGCGACCCTCGCCGACGAGATCGAAACCCCGGGAGAGGGCCAGGTCCGCGCGCTGATCACGGTCAGCGGCAACCCGTGCCTGAGCACGCCGAACGCCGGACGGCTGGCCGCGGCCCTGGACAGCCTCGACTTCATGATCTCCGTCGACGTCTACCTCAACGAGACGTCCCGCCACGCCGACGTCATCCTGCCCGGCCCGTCGCCGCTCGAGCGCCCGCACTTCGACCTGGCCTTCTACCAGCTCTCCATCCGCAACGTCGCCAACTGGACCCCCGCGACGCTCCCCTCGACGCTGCCCCAGGAATGGGAGACCATGCTCCGGCTCACCGGCATCGTCGCCGGTCAGGGCCCGGAGGCCGACGTCGCGGCGCTGGACGACTTCGTCGCCGCCGACGTCGCCCGCCGCGCGGGCCTGGAGGTCACCCACGACCGGACCGGGCCCGCGCGCCTGGTCGACCTGATGTTGCGCGCCGGGCCGTACGACGTCACGCTCGCCGACCTCGAGGCCGCGCCGCACGGGGTGGACTTCGGGCCGCTGAAGCCGCGGATTCCGGAGGTGCTGTGCACCGCGTCCGGGCGCATCGAGCTGGCCCCCGGGCCGATCGTCGCGGACGTCCCGCGGCTGCGGGAAGAACTCGCGAAGACGGCGGACGACGGGCTCGTGCTGATCGGGCGGCGGCACCTGAGCTCGAACAACTCGTGGATGCACAACCTGGCCCCGCTGGTCCGCGGCGGCAACCGGTGCACGGTGCAGGTCCACCCCGCCGACGCGACGCGCCTCGGCCTCACCGACGGCGGCCTCGCCTCGGTCACCTCCCGCGCCGGAAAACTGCAGGTCCCGGTCGAGGTCACCGACGAGGTGCGGCCGGGCGTGGTGAGCATCCCGCACGGCTGGGGCCACGACGTCGACGGCGCCCGGACCCGCGTGGCGCGGGCGAACCCGGGGGTCAACTCGAACCTGGTCGCCGACGAAACGCTGCTGGACGTTCCGTCCGGAACGTCGGTGCTGAACGGAATCCCGGTCGAGGTCGCACCCGTCTGACCCTTGACGTCCGGCGGGCCGTCGAGGATTCTCGACCCGGCATGTTTACGTGAACATCGGAGTTCGCATGGCCCGCCTTCGTCACTGCCTGCTCGCCCTCCTGCTCGTCCCCCTCTTCGCCGTCCCGCACGAAGCCGCGGCCGCGACCAACGCCTTCCGCGGCGTCAACTGGGCCGACGCCCGCGACAACTACGTGGACGGCTGGGTGATCCCGACCGGCCTCACCGCCGGGGACAGCTACGACAGCGTCCGCGGCAAGGCCGACGGCATCATCACCGGCTTCCAGCAGAAGCTGGGCACGAACACCGTCCGGCTGCCGATCAACCCGCAGAGCGTCAACTCGGACTGGTGGGGGCGGTACAAGGGGGCCGCCGACTCGGCCCTGTCCCACGGCATGAAAGTCGTCTTCGGCTACTGGGAAGCGAACAAGGACGGGTTCGTCGACGACACGAACGCCTGGAACACCATGTGGGACAAGGTCACCGCCGACTACGGCGGCAACGGCAACGTGTACTTCGAGCCGATGAACGAACCCTTCGGCTACAGCCTCAACGACTGGGTGTCCCTCTGCTCGACCTGGCTTTCCCGGCACTCGAACATCTCGCGCGGCCGGGTGCTGATCAGCGGCACCGGCTACAACGACAACGTCACCGGAGTCGGCGCGGCGAGCGCGTTGAACGGCACGCTGCTGTCGCTGCACTTCTACGGCTTCTGGGCTTCGGACACGACCCGCTCGGCCTGGACGGCGAACCTGAGCAACCGGCTCGGGTCGTACTCCTCCCGCACGATCATCGACGAGGCCGGTGCCCCGATGACGACCGGCCTGGACTACTCCGCCGGCCACCAGGACGGCAACAACTTCACCGCGTACTTCGCCGCCACCACCGACCTGGCGCGCTCCCGGCAGATGGGCGTCGTCTACTGGCCCGGCCTGCGGTCCGGCGACACGTACTCGATCACGCGGCAAAGCGGCAGCGGCCTGGAGACCAACAACGCGTCGGGCGTGGTCCAGCTGCGCTGGGGCTGGGGCCTGTAGGCGTCACCACGCGCGGCCGAGATCGGCGTGCTGCCGGATCCAGGCGTGCATGACAATCCCGGCCGCGACCCCGGCGTTGATCGAGCGGGTCGTGCCGAACTGCGCGATCGACACCACCAGCGACGCGGCTTCCTGCGCCTCCGCGGAAAGCCCGGGCCCTTCCTGGCCGAACAGCAGCACGCAGTCGCGCGGGATCTCGGCCGTCTCGACCGGCTGCGAGCCCGGCGTGTTGTCCACCGCGACGACGGCGAGGCCGTGCCCGGCCGCGAAGGCGACCAGGCCGCCGACGTCGTCGTGGTGGCGCAGGTGCTGGTAGCGGTCGGTCACCATGGCCCCGCGCCGGTTCCATCGGCGGCGGCCGACGATGTGCACCTCGGCCGCGGCGAAGGCGTTGGCCGTGCGGACGACGGTGCCGATGTTGTGGTCGTGCTGGAAGTTCTCGATCGCGACGTGGAACGGGTGCCGTCGGCTGTCCACATCGGACACGATGGCCTCGCGGCGCCAGTAGCGGTAGGCGTCGACGACGTTGCGGCGGTCGCCCTCGCGCAGGAGCTCGGGGTCGTACCGCTCGTCCGCCGGCCACTCACCCGGCCACGGGCCGACGCCGACCTCTTCGCGGCTCACCCACTCGGTGGGTCCGGGTGTTGTGTTCACCCGGTGATTCTCGCTCAGCCCAGGTGGACGGGACGCACGTGGGTTTCCTCGTCGTGGCGGTGGCGCCAGCGGTGGTAGACGCCGACGTAGGAGTAGGCGACCACCGCGATCGCGCCGATGCCGATCGCCGGCAGCCACGACTGCGGGAAGACCGTGCCGTAGAGGTAGTAGGCGTTGAAGCCGCCGGGCAGGTCGCCGAGGCCCTGCTGGTGCCGGAAGTAGTTCTCCAGCGCGGTGAACGGGCACGCCACCGGCGCCACGTTGACCAGGATGCCCCAGGCCAGTCCGAGCATGTGGATGAAGATCAGCTTCGGCCAGCGCCAGGCGACGAAGCCACCCAAACCGATGAGCAGCAGCGCCAGTATGTGCACCACGACGGTCACGTCGGCCAGGAACTTCGCCATCGCACCCCCTCCACCAATCCCCCTACCAGCGACTTTACTCCGCCGACCGGAGTTGTCCCCTCCTCAGAGTGCCCATCCGCGTGATGTTCAACCCAGCAGAGCAACCCGTTCACCGGGGCGGTGACGGAGGGGTTACGCCGGGTGGGAATTCCGGCGGCCGCTTGCCGGGGTACTGCGTCGGTTCCTCGTGCGGGTACTGGTCCGGCGCGCCGTCCGGCTTCTTCCGGTTCGGGTCGCGGGGGCGCTGGGGTTCCGGCGGCTCGCCGGGCTTCGACGGCTCGTCCATGCGCTCGACGGTACGCCCGGGCCCGCACCGCGGCTGTGCGGTTTCGCGCTCAGCCGAACGCGGCGCCGTCGAGGTCGGTGACGACCAGCCGCAGCCGGGCGTTCGCCCACGCGGTTCCCGCCAGCACCGGCCGCACCGCCTCGGCGGCCTGGTCCAGGAGCGGCGGGATCGGCAGCCGCGTGGCGATCAGCCGGATCTCGACGCGCTCCGCCGTCAAGTCGACCGCCGCGCCGTCCCGGCCCATCGGCACCGCCGGGGTCGCCGGGCGGAGGCCGTCCACCTGCGCGAGAGCGCCGACGATCCGCTCGACGGCTTCGGCCGCGGTCACCGGGCTTCCGGCTCGATGTCCAGGATGGACACCCACACCTCGTCGACGGCCAAGCCGGTCTGCTCGGCCACGAACCGCGTCACCGAGCGCTGGACGGCCCGGCCGACCGCGGCGGCCTGGTCGGCCCCGGCCGTGACCAGGTCGATCTCGACCGTCAGCCGGCCGTCGGCGGTGCGGACCCGGACACCGTCCGACGGCGCCGGGTCGAGCCCCTTCCAGCGCCCGCGGGCCGCGCGCGTCCACGCCGTCACCAGGCCGCGCAGGCCCGGTTCGAGCCGCACCACACCCGGCGTGGCGATCGCCGCCCGCGCCGCCACCCCGGCGATCACCGGGTCGGCGATCACGTAGTCAACGCTCACGGCCCTGGCTCCCCGGCGTCTTCCTCGAAGATGTCTTCCACGAGCAGGTCGAGCTTCGCCGGCGTCAGGCCCACCCGGGCCGTGGCCGCCGCGGTCACCCGCTCCCGCACCTTCGCCAGCGCGGCCCCGCCCGCGGCAGTCCGCAGGCTCACCGCGAGGGTGAGTTCCACCTCGACGCCGTCCGGCCCGGTCCGCACCCGGCACCGCCGCGCCCGGACGCCGTCGACCGTGTCCGCCGCATACCGCAGCACCGCCGCCACCGCCTGCTCGCTGACCTCGACGAACCCGGGTTCCGGAGTCGGCAGGCGCACCGTCGAGCCGCGCCGCACCTCGGCCCGCACCGCCGACATGATCCGCCCGAACAGGGCCGGCGACGGCGCGTCCTCCTCGGCGGCCAGCTCAGTGGTGGCCTCGCGCAACGCCAGCAGGCTCTCGCGCGCGGCCGCGCAGTGCGGGCAGCCGAGCTCGTGCTCGTCGGCGACCGCGTCGAGCCGCTCCCACACCTGCTCGACATCGCGTTCGCAGGGCAGCTCGTAGCCCGTCATCGCCACGGCTTCATCACCTCCGCCAGCTGGGCACGGGCGCGCGCGATCCGGCCGCGGACCGCGGTCGCGTTCACGCCGACGATTTCGCCGATCTCGTCGTAGGACCGGCCGTGCACTTCGCGCAGCAGCCAGCAGGCCTTCTGTTCGGGCGTCAGCTGCGCCAAGGCCGCGTTCAACGCGGCGAGCTGGCCGCTCACCTGGGCGGCCCGCTCCGGCTGGAGATCGGCCCGGGGCGACTCGGCGGTGTCGAGGTCGACGTCGGCCTGCGGCTTGCGCGCCCGGATCGTGTTGAGGCAGCGGTTCGTGGTCGCCCGGTAGAGCCAGCCGACGAAGGCGGCGTCCTCGCTCAGCTGGCCGAGCTTGCGCCAGGCGTTGAGGAACACCTCCTGCACGACGTCTTCGGCGTCGCCGCGGTGACCCAGCATCTTGACGGCGAGCCGGAACATCGGGCCCTGGTAGCGCAGCACGAGCTGTTCGTACGCCCGGACATCGCCGTCCCGCGCCCGGCTGACGAGCGTCACGTCGTCCAGCGGCGTAGTCGTCGTCACGGCACCTCCTCGCGGGGAGGACACCGGCGGGCGGAAAACGTCACGCAGTGATTCTGGGTGACGGCGGGCACCGGGGCGAATCCGGCGATCCGCCCCGGCGGGGGTTCACTCCAGGCCGAGGTCGTCCTTGCCGAGGACGTACCGGTACTCGAGGCCTTCCTTCTCGATCGCCTCGCGCGCGCCCGTGTCGCGGTCGACGACCGTCACCACGCCGACCACGTTCGCGCCCGCTTCGCGCAGGGCCTCGACCGCCGTCAGCACGCTGCCGCCGGTCGTGGACGTGTCCTCGACCGCGAGCACGCGCTGGCCGCGGACCTCCATGCCCTCGATGCGCCGCTGCATGCCGTGTTCCTTGACCGACTTGCGGACGACGAACGCGTCCAGCACGACCCCGTCGTTCGCCGCCGAGTGCAGCATCGCCAGCGCGACCGGGTCGGCGCCGAGGGTCAGGCCGCCGGCCGCCACGTAGTCCCAGTCCGCCGTCAGCTGACGCAGGAGCTTGCCGATCAGCGGCGCGGCCGCGTGGTGCAGCGTCGCCCGCCGGAGGTCGATGTAGTAGTCGGCTTCCTTGCCGGACGCCAGGGTCACTTTTCCGTGCACCACGGAAAGATCGGTGACCAGCCTGGCCAGTTCGAGTTTCGCCGCTTGATCCAACCCGGGGTTCGCCACGGCCGTGAGTCTTACACACGGCCGGGCTCACTCACCGACGGATGTGGCATCGACCGCACGCCCGCGCGTCGCGGCCCAGGCCGGGACCAGGATCGCCACCAGCGCGAGCACCACGGCGATCGCCAGCACCGTCAGGTAGATGGTCACCGGCCCCGACGGCAGCGGCGAGCCGGTCACCACCAGGCAGAACGGCACGATCGCGCCCGCCGCGGTCAGCGTCCCGAGCAGCACCGCGATGGTCGCGATCAAGCCGCCTTCGACGCCGGCCATCCGCAGCACCTGGCCGCGGGTGAAGCCGCTCAGCCGCTGCACCCCGAACTCGCGCCGCCGCCGCGCGGTGGCCGTCACCAGCGTGTTCACCACGGAGATCACCGTGTACGCGATGATCATCCCGACGAGCAGGTAGTTGACCCAGGCGCCGACCTCGTTGCCCTTCGCGTGCGCCGCGATCAGCGTGCCGCGGTCGCCAACAGACACGGGCAGCCCCGCGGTCGCCTCGCGCAGGCGTGCGGTCAGCGTTGCACTGTCGACGCCGGGAGCGGCGCGGACCAGCAGCTGCGGGGCGAGCCCGAGCGTGGTGTGCGGGGCCAGCAGGCTCGCGGGCAGCACGAGCTGTTCGAACCCGGGGCGCTGGTCGACGACGGCGGTGACCCGGACGTCCGCCGGCGTCCCGTCGCCGAGCCGCAGCGACAGCGTGTCGCCGACGTGGTGGCCGAACGCCGAGGGCACCTCGACGGTGTTCCCGGTCAGCTCGCTGACGCCCAGCGCGGGCCGGCCGTCGTCGTTCTGCCCCGAGTCGAACGGCTTCTCGACGAACACCGTGCTCGTCACGTACTCCGACGCGCTCGCGACACCCGGGACGGCGCGCACGCGGCCCGCCACGGACGGATCGAGCCCGCTCGGGCCGGCCACGACCGCGTCCGCGCGCAGGTCCTCGGTGTAGGCCTGGTTCGAGACGGCTTCCTGGGTGGTCTGCAGGTAGATGTTGGCGGTCGCGATGCCGACCGCGAGCATGATCGGCGTGACCGCGCCGGCCGCCCGCACCGCGCCGACGCGGGTGTTGCGCAGCGCGACCCGGCCGTTGACACCGGTGAGCGCGTGCACCGGCCCGCTCAGCAGCGTGGCCACCAGCTTCGTCACGCCGGGGCTGATCGCCGCGAGCCCGAACGCCCACAGCATCACCGCCGGGCCGGCCGTGCTGGCCGCGACCGGGCCGGTCATCACCGCGACCGTGACGATGCCGAGCGCCGTCCCGCCGCCGAAGCACAGGATCGCGGTGATCAGCCGGATCGGCGTCAGCCAGCGCCGCTCGACGGCGGCTTCGGCGAGGGCTTCGGTCGGGCGGATCCGCGAGGCCCGCCGTCCCGCCACGAAGGACGCACCGACGACGGCCAGCAGCGACGCACCCGCGGCGACCACCGCCGGCACCCAGCCCTGCGCGAACACCAGCACGTCGGGGACGACGTGGTGGTCGGCGAGCTCGCCGAACAGCCACCTCGCCAGCACCGGGCCGAGCACGACGGCGGCGCCGACCGCGAGCAGCCCGACGACGAGCGCCTCGCCGAGCACCATCCGCCGCAGCTGGCGCGGGGTCGTGCCGACCGCGCGCAACAGCGCGAGTTCGCGCTGGCGCTGCTGCGTCGACAGGGTCAGCGTGCCCGCCACGACGAACACCATGACCATGGCCGAGAGCCCGCCCGAGACGGCGGCCAGCACGATCAGGTTCTCGCCGCTCTTGCTCGTTTCGGGGAACTCCAGCGCGCCGCGGTCGACGCCGGTCGTCACGACCCCGGCGTCGCCGACGGCCGCGGTCACGGCGGCGACATCGCCGCCGAAGACGCCGATGGTGTCGAAGCGGCCCGGGTGCCCGGAGAGCGTCTCGGCGTCCGAAGGCGCGAAGAACACGGCCGCGTCCCGCATGGCCTGGGGTGCTTCGGCGATGCCGGAGATCCGGTACTGGCCGGCGCGGCCGTGCGCGGCGATCGGCAGCGTGTCGCCGACGGCGAGCCCGAGCCCGGCGTCGACGACGACTTCGCCGGGCTTCGGCGCGTCGCCCTTCAGCGTGTACGGCGTCAGCACGGCGGAATCCCAGGCGTGCCCGAGCGCGCTCACCGGCCCGGACTGGACGGGGAAGCTGTATTCGCCGACGACGTTCGTGACACCCGGGACCGCGCGCAGGCGGTCGGCCAGGCCCGCGTCGAGCCGGACGCGCTCGGGCAGGGTCGCGTTCTCGAACTTGTGCTTGTCGTCCGGCTCGAGGGTCGCCGGGTCCTCCTTGGGCAGCTCGAGCGTCTGCTGCCCGCCGACGACGATCGGCGCCGCGGCCAGCCGCTGCACCGGCGTCTCGGACCGGATGCCGGTCTCCATCAGGCCACCGCACGCCGAGACGACCAGCGCGCCGAAGAACACGGCGACGAACGTCGCCAGGAAGCCGCCTTTGCGCAGGCGGAGGGTCCGCAGGGCGAGCTTGAACATCAGGCCGCCACCCGGCCCCAGGCACCCAGGTGCGTCATCCGCTCGGCGACGGCTTCCGCGGTCGGCCGGGCCAGCTGCCCGGCGATCCGGCCGTCGGCCAGGAAGACGACCTGGTCGGCGTAGGACGCGGCGACCGGGTCGTGCGTCACCATGATCACCGTCTGGCCCGACGCACGGACGGAGTCGCGCAGCAGGCCGAGCACCTCGGCGGCGGTGCGCGTGTCGAGGGCGCCGGTCGGCTCGTCGGCGAACAGCACGGCAGGGTCGGTGACCAGGGCCCGCGCGATCGCGACGCGCTGCTGCTGACCGCCGGAGAGCTGCCCGGGCAGGTGCTTGCGGCGCCCGTCCAGCCCGACGTGCGCGAGGATCCGGGCCACCAGCCGCTTGTCCGGGCGCTTGCCGGCCAGCTGCAGCGGCAGCACCACGTTCTGCTCGACCGTCAGCGCCGGAAGCAGGTTGAACGACTGGAAGACGAAGCCGACGCGGTCGCGCCGCAGCTTCGTCAGGTAGGTCTCGTTCTTGCCGTCGAGGTCCTGGCCGTCGAGCACGACCCGGCCGGACGTGGGCCGGTCGAGCCCGGCCGCGCAGTGCAGGAACGTGCTCTTGCCCGAGCCGGACGGGCCCATCACCGCGGTGAACCCGCCGCGGGGGAACGAGATCGAGACCCCGTCCAGCGCGACCACGCCGCCGTACTCCTTGCGCACGGCTTCCAGCCGGACCGCGTCCGCTGCCTCGTGCCACCCAGTTGTCATGGGGAAAACGCTAGGGGGACGACCCGGCGATCACCCTGGTGCGCGCGTGCGTCTTCCGGGTAGGGACAGCCCTACCGAGGGCACTTTCCCGTGAAAGTGCCCTCAGGTGCGGCCCTTGCCGCCGAAGCCGCCGCTGATCCGGCGCAGCACCGCGCGCGGCAGCAGGCCGCCGACCGCGACGACGGCCTTGTACTGCAGGCTCGGCACGGAGATCACCTTGCCGCGGCGCAGGTCCGCCAGAGCCTCGTTGACCACCTGTTCGACACCCAACCAGGCGATTTTCGGGCCCGGTTTGCCGATGCCGGCCCGTTCGTGGAACTCCGTCGCCGTGAAACCGGGGCAAAGCGCCATCATCCGGACACCCTTCGGCAGCGAAGCGGCGATGCCTTCGGTGAACGACGTGACCCAGTTCTTGCTCGCCGTGTACGTCGAGCCGCGGCCGCTGAAGAACCCCGCCACGCTGCTGACCTGGATGATTTCGCCGTGGCCGCGCTCGATCATGCCGGGCAGCACGGCCCGGGTGAGCCGCAGCACGGCGGTGACGTTGACGTCGAGCTGGCGCTGCAGCGCGTCCGGCGGGATGGTCCAGAAGTCGCCGTTCAGCCCGAAACCGGCGTTGTTCACCAGGAGGTCGACCGGCCCGGCCGCGAGCCGCTCCTCGACCGCCGTCCGTCCGTCCACTTCGGACAGATCGGCGGGCAGTACCTCGACCGCCACGCCGTGCTTTTCCCGCAGCTCAGCGGCGTAGGCCTCCAGCCGCGCGGCATCGCGGGCGACGAGCACCAAGTCATGTTTTTCGGCCGCGAGCGTGCGCGCGAACTGCGCGCCGATGCCCGCCGTGGCACCGGTTATGAGGGTGGTGGTGGTCATGTGGGTGAACATACTCGCTGGTCACGGGCGGACGTGCGTTCGATTCGGCGGGGAAGTATCGTCCGCCGCATGGGTAAGCACACCAGGCGCAAAAGCGGCTATCTGCCGAAGGTCGCCGTGAGCGCGGCGCCCGCCGTGCTGCTTTTCGCCGCTCCCGCCACGGCGCTGGCGAGCCCGGCGGAGCTGACCCTGCCGCTCTACCACCGCGACGACAGCACCTTCCGCCGCGACGTCGAGACGTCGGGCGAGGACGGCACGTCGGTGGTGCGCGAGACCGTGACCACGGTCCGCCACGACTTCCTCGCGAAGGAGATCGCCGGCGCGGTGCTCGACACGGACCTGACCGAGTCCGCGATCACCCACCGCGAAGAACGCCAGGCCGGGACGTCGGCCGCGGCGCAGGAAACCGAATCGTTCGCCCGCGCCGGCCGGCACACCTTGCGGTGGGGCGACGTCCGCGCGGGCACCGCGAACAGCCAGCGGCTCGGCCAAGGCGCGTCCCGGAGCCTGTCGATCTCGCCCCTCGGCGGCGGCGCCGAGCACCGGGTCGGCCTCGGTGAAGGCATGAGCCACGGCGTCTGGGCCGCCGACGGGATCGACGTGCTGAGCCAGCACGCCGAGGAGGTGGACACCGGCCTGTTCGGCAGCTTCGCCGGCGACCTCGACGGTGCGCTGGCGGCCCGCCGGTCCTCCGGCCAGGTGGCCGACCTCGGCCGGCTCGGCGCGGTCGGCACGACGTCCGACCAGTACGCGGCCGGACGGCTCACCGGCGTCCTGGACCTGGGCCAGAGCCACGAAGCCGGGGCTCAGCTGGGCCCGGCGTGGGCACTGGCGGGCACGAGCCAGTCGCTCGGCCCGGCGGGACCGGCCGGCTCGATCAGCGGCGACCTCGGCGTGGACCACGTCGTCCAAGCGGAGGGCAGCACGACGTCGGTGCGCGGCACCCTCGACCGGTCGGGCTCGTTCAGCGTCCTCGACCAGCGATTGCTCGGCTTCTAGCTCTCACTCGGCTTGGGGTTCGGCTCCGCGTCCGCGGGCGGCTGCTGGACCGGCGTCCCCGCCGCCGGGGTGCCCGGGGCCGGAGCCGCGGCCGGAGCGGGCGCCGGGGCCTCGGCCGGGACCGGGGCGCTCGCCTGGTGGCGGCCCGCGTCGTAGTCCTCGTCGAACGGGTCGACGATGTCCGCGATCTCGCCCAGGTCGCGCAGCAGGCGCTCGAGCCTCGACGGGCCCGCCGTCGGGACCACGCTGGCCAGCACCCACTCGTTCTCCAGCCAGGCCACGCCGACGTCGCCGCCCAGCTGGTCGGCCGCGTCGACGAGCTCTTGCGTGATCACCACGCGGGCTCCCTCCGCGTCGTCCGCGAAGGCGTAGCGGGCGCCGATCGGGCCGAGCATTTCGGGCATGTCCGCGCGCTGGAACGGGACGCTGGACAGCCACATCTCGATCGGGATCCGGTGCTTCTTGTTGCAGCGCACGGCGACGACGACCGCGGGGATCTGCCCCTCGGTCTCGATGTCGAAGATGAACACCGGGCGGCGGCCGTCGGAGGTGAAGGTGGAACCCGCGACGACGTTCACGGCCGCGTCCGCGCCGAAGTAGCCGATCGCGCCGCCGGACCACTGCTGCGGCAGGCGTTCGTCCTCCTCGACGAACTGCCAGCCGCGCAACTGCGCCCAGCGCATGCGCTCGCGGTTGCGCGAGCCCTCCTTCGCCCGGTCGGCGGCGAGCAGCCCCAGCCCCGCCACCAGGGCGACGGCCGCGATGACGAACCAGATCCACGCCGGAATACCCACGTCGGCCAGGGTATCGCCTGTTACGCCGGAGGGATGATCGCCGGTCCCCGTGTCGTCGGGCCCATTCGGAGCATTTTCCGCACCGACCGGGTCGACAAATCGCCACGAACCACTGTGGACACACTCCGGTGAGTGGTCTGCCGCAGCTTGTCGTGAGTGGTAAGGCGGGTTAGAACCCGCCTTACCACTCACGAGGGGTCAGACGCGGGTGACGGTCAGCGCGTCACCGGCCTCCAGCTCCGGGGCGTCGACGCGCACGGTGTCGCCGTCCCGGATCTCGCCCGACAGCAGCTCCTTCGCCAGCTTGTCGCCGATCGCCGACTGGACCAGCCGCCGCAGCGGGCGGGCGCCGTAGATCGGGTCGAAGCCGTTGAGCGCGAGCCACTCGCGGGCGCCGTCGGTGACGTCCAGGTGCAGCCGCCGCTGTTCCAGCCGCTTGGCGAGCCGTGCCACCTGGATGTCCACAATGGACGTCAGCTGCTCGGTGCCGAGCGAGTGGAACACGACGATGTCGTCGAGCCGGTTGAGGAACTCCGGCTTGAACTGCCGCTGCACCACCTCGAGCACGGCGTCCCGCCGCTGCCGCTCGTCGAGCGACGGGTCGGCGATGGCCTGCGAGCCGAGGTTCGAGGTCAGGATCAGGATGGTGTTGCGGAAGTCCACCGTCCGGCCCTGGCCGTCGGTCAGCCGCCCGTCGTCGAGGACCTGCAGCAGCACGTCGAAGACGTCCGGGTGGGCCTTCTCGACCTCGTCGAGCAGCACCACCGAGTACGGGCGGCGCCGCACGGCCTCGGTCAGCTGGCCGCCCTGGTCGTAGCCGACGTACCCGGGCGGGGCACCGACCAGGCGCGCCACCGAGTGCTTCTCGGCGTACTCGCTCATGTCGATGCGCTGCATCGCGCGCTCGTCGTCGAACAGGAACTCGGCCAGCGCCTTGGCCAGCTCGGTCTTGCCGACGCCGGTCGGGCCGAGGAACAGGAACGAACCGGTCGGCCGGTCGGGGTCGGCGACGCCGGCCCGGCTGCGGCGGACCGCGTCCGCGACGACCTGCACGGCCTCGGCCTGCCCGATGACGCGCCGGGTCAGCTCCTCCTCCATCCGGAGCAGCTTGCCGGTCTCGCCCTCCAGCAGCCGTCCCGCCGGGATGCCGGTCCACGCGCTGACCACGTCCGCGACGTCGTCCGCGCCGACCTCTTCCTTGAGCATGACGTTCTGCTGGCTGACCTCGCTCGCCGCGGTGGCCGCCTCGAACTCCTTCTCCAGCGCGGGGATCCGGCCGTAGCGCAGTTCGGCGGCCTTGCCGAGGTCGCCGTCGCGCTCGGCGCGCTCGGACTCGCCGCGCAGCTGCTCGAGCTGCTCCTTGAGTTCGCGGACCTTCTCGATCGAGCCCTTCTCGTTCTGCCAGCGCGCGGTGAGGGCGGTCAGCGTCTCGCGCTTCTCCGCCAGCTCGGCGCGCAGGTTGCTGAGCCGCTCCTTCGAGGCGGCGTCGCTCTCCTTCGCGAGCGCCATCTCCTCGATCTCCAGGCGGCGGACCGCCCGCTCGACCTCGTCGATCTCCACCGGCCGCGAGTCGATCTCCATCCGGAGCTTCGACGCGGCCTCGTCGACCAGGTCGATCGCCTTGTCCGGCAGGAAGCGCGCGGTGATGTAGCGGTCGGACAGCGTGGCGGCGGCGACCAGCGCGGCGTCCGTGATCCGGACACCGTGGTGCACCTCGTAACGCTCCTTGAGCCCGCGCAGGATCGCGATCGTGTCCTCCGGCGACGGCTCGCCGACGAGCACCTGCTGGAAGCGCCGCTCCAGGGCGGCGTCCTTCTCGATGTGCTGGCGGTACTCGTCGAGCGTGGTCGCGCCGACCATCCGCAGCTCGCCGCGGGCGAGCATCGGCTTGATCATGTTGCCCGCGTCCATCGCGCCGCCCTCGCCGGTGGCGCCGGCGCCGACGATCGTGTGCAGCTCGTCGATGAAGGTGATGACCTCGCCCGCGGAGTCGGTGATCTCCTTGAGCACGGCCTTCAGCCGCTCCTCGAACTCGCCGCGGTACTTCGCGCCGGCCACCATCGACCCGAGGTCGAGGGCGACGACGCGCTTGCCGCGCAGCGACTCGGGCACGTCCCCGGCGACGATGCGCTGGGCCAGCCCTTCGACGATGGCCGTCTTGCCGACGCCCGGCTCGCCGATCAGGACCGGGTTGTTCTTCGTGCGCCGCGACAGCACCTGCACGACGCGGCGGATCTCGGTGTCGCGGCCGATGACCGGGTCGAGCTCGCCGGCGCGGGCGCGCTCGGTGAGGTCGACGCCGTACTTTTCGAGCGCCTTGAACGTGCTCTCCGGGTCCGCGCTGGTGATCCGGGCCGAGCCGCGGACCTTCGCGAACGCCTCCTGCAGCGCGTCCGGCGTCGCCCCGTGGCGCTTGAGCAGGTCGGCGACCTGCCCGCCCTCGGTGGCGAGCCCGACGAGCAGGTGCTCGGTCGAGACGTACTCGTCGCCCAGCTCGGTGGCGAGCTTCTGGGCGCGCGTCAGACACTTGACCGCGTAGGTGTCGAACTGCGGGCTCGACACGGTCGCGCCGGTCGCCGACGGCAGGGCCGCGATGAGCGGCTCGAGCTCCTTGTGCACCAGCTCCGGGTCGGCCCCGACCGCGGTCAGCAGCGGTGCGGTCAGCCCCTCACCCTGCGCCAGCAGGGCGCCCAGCAGATGGGCGGCCGACACGTGCGGGTTGCCGGCCATGGTGGCCGCCTGCGCCGCGGACGAGATCGCCTGCTGGGTCTTCGTGGTCGGGTTGAAAGCGTCCATCCCTCACCTCATGCTCGGTACTGCGAGAAGTCCTGGTGACAGGCCTGACCGTGACCTGACACTGTCTCTAACGCACGAAAACTTGAGTCTGTTCCGCTCAACTTCGACCGGGGGTCACGGCGCTCGCCGGCAACCGCGGGCCGAGGGTGCCGAGCCCGGCCACGGCGAGACCGGCGCACGCCCCCACCAGCACCCAGGGTAACCAGTCGGCGACCGAGAACAAGGCCACCACGGCGGGCGCGATCACCTGCGCCACGGTGAACGCGTACTGGTACGCAGCGAGATAACGTCCGCGGGCGACCGGAGGTGCCGCGGCCTCGGCGAGCGCCCCCGACCTCGGCCCGAAGACCAGGTCGCCGGCGGCGAACACCAGCGTCGACACGAGCAGATAGGCCACCCGCCAGGCTTCGGGCACGAGCAGCACACCCAGGCTGACCAGGCACCACGCGGAGAACAAGGCCGAGCCGACGCGCATCGCCGCGATCCGCGTCAACCGGGCGGTGAGCCGCAGGGCGAGCGTGCCGCCGACGCTGGTCAGCACGGTCAGCAGGGCGAGGATCGCGCCCGGCAGCCAGACCGGGCCGTGCAGCCGGTCGAGGACGAACACCGGCGTGCCGATCAGGAAGAAGTCCAGCGAGAGCCCGAAGAGCCCGCTGAACAGGATGAGGGCCAGGTACGGCCGGTCACGCAGCACGCGGACCGACCGTTCGCGGACCGGCGGGTGCGGCCGCGCCAGCTGGACGAAGAAGACGAGGATCGACGCGGCCACGAAGAACGTCAGCGCGTCCACGGCGAGCGCGATGAGGTAGCCGGTGTCCCCCAGCCACGTCAGCATCGCCCCGGCCGCCAGGCCGCCCAGGCCGAAGCTGGCGGCGCGCACCATCCCCACTTCGGCGAACGGGCGGTCCTTCGGGCCCTCGCCCGCGATGTCGGCGATGAGCACGAACAGCGAGCTGTAGAAGAGCTGCTGACCGGCGGACAGCAGGACGGCGGCGATCACCACCAGGCCCGCGTTGTCGGCCAGCAGGTACGCCCCGACCCCGGCGGCCTGCAGCAGCTGGGCGCCGATCACCACGGCCCGCGGCCCGACGCGGTCGACGAGCCGCCCGGCCAGCGGCGGCACGACGAGCCCCCCGATGGCGCCGAGCGTGACGGCGGTGCCGGCCATGGCCAGCGGCACGCCGACCACCTGCGTCACGTAAACCAGTGCCAACGGGAGGAACAGACCTGAGCCGAAGTTGTCGATCCCCAGCGCGCACAGCAGTGCGACCCGGTCACGCGTCACCCACCGACGTTAACCCCGGCGAATGCCCCTGAGTCAGGACCGAACGGACACTTTCCGCAGGGGAAAAAGACACTTCCGGTGTGCCTTTTTCCCCCGGTGTCACTTGTTCGTGTCGGCCAGGCAGGCGTCGCTGCCGAGGGCGCGGCGGAGATCGGCGTTCATCTCCGCCAGCCGGGCGGTGAGGTCGGTGACGCGCTGGTCGTCCCAGCCGCCGAGCGCCTTCTCCATGAACTCGATGTAGTTGGCGCGCCAGCGGGCAAGCTCGGCCCGGCCCTTCTCGGACACGCTCACCAGGGATGCCCGGCCGTCTTCGGGCGCGGGACGGCGGTCGACCAGCCCGGCCGCCGACAGCTGGGTGATCTGCCTGCTCACGACCGAGAGGTCGACGAACCGGCGTTTCGCCAGCTCGGACGGCCGCGTCTCGCCGTTCTTCGCCAGGTCGGACAGCAACATCGCGGCCGCCGGGTGCAGCCCGGGCTCGCTCTGCCAGGCTTGCATGATCCAGGCGTGCTGCAGCTGGGAAGCGGTCTTGAGCTCGCGCATGAGCTCGACCCGGACGTCGTCGTCGGTGTCGTCGAAGCTCATAGGCACCTCCCTTAGTTGTGCCATACAAGTATATTCCGGACACTTGCTCGCGACAACCATCTCGCCGGTGAGGTCCCCCACGCCCGGCCGGGCCGGGTACACCCGGTCGGAGCAACAATGCGGGCAAAAGGGCGCCCGGCGGCTACCCTGCGGACGGGCGGTGCGCGCGGCGCATTCCGGTGACGTCGAGTGACGAGGTGGCAGCAGTGGCGAAGGACCCAGGAGGCGGTCCCCGACCCGTGAACAACCGCTCATGACAGCCGATTCCGTCAGCCCGCTCCCCAGGTCCTCGGCCCCGCGCGAAGCCCCCGCGGCCGTGACCGCGATGGTCCGGCTCATCCGGGACAGCTGGGCGATGTCCGAGCCGTACATCGCGGACATCTCGCAGTTCTTCTACGGGATGCTGTTCACCCTCGCCCCGACCACGCGCGACTTCTTCCCGATCAACATGGAGATCCAGCGCGGCAGGCTGGTGCGCGCGCTGGTGCACATCGTGCAGATGGTCGACCGGCCCGACGACCTCGCGCCGTTCCTGCGCCAGCTGGGCCGCGACCACCGCAAGTTCGGCGTGGTGCCGCGCCACTACGAAGCGGTCGGCACCGCGCTGCTGGCGTCGCTCAAGAACCACCTCGGCCCGGCGTGGACGCCCGAGGTCGAGCGGGCGTGGGCCGAGGCGTTCACCATCGCCGCGCGGGCCATGCAGGACGCGGCCGCGGCCGACACGAACCCGCCCTCGTGGTCGGCCACCGTGGTCGAGCACCGGCGGCTGACTTGGGATCTCGCGCTGGTGCGGCTGGTGCCCGACCAGCCGGTGCCCTACCACCCCGGCCAGTACGTGAGCGTCGAAGTGCCGCAGCGGCCCCGGCTGTGGCGCTACCTTTCGCCGGCGAACGCGCCGCGCGAGGACGGCGGCATCGAGTTCCACGTCCGCGCGATCGACGGCGGCTGGGTCTCCCGCGCCATCGTCAGCCACACCCAGCCCGGGGACGTCTGGCGGCTCGGGCCGCCGCTGGGCCGGATGACGGTCGACCGCGAGACGTCACGGGCCGTGCTGATGGTCGCCGGCGGCACCGGCGTCGCGCCGCTGCGGGCGATCCTCGACCACCTCGCGCTGTGGGGCGAGAACCCGAAGACGCACCTGTTCTACGGCGGCCCGACTCGCGAGGACCTCTACGACCTCGAAGAACTGCGCGCGCTGGCCGCGACGAACCCGTGGCTGACCGTCACGCCGGTCGTCGAGCGCGGGGGCGACGTCCCCGGCTTCGAACAGGGGACGCTGGCCGAGGCCGTCACGCGGTACGGCGCCTGGCCCGGGCACCACATCCTCGTGTCCGGCTCGCCGGCGATGATCCGCGCGACGGTGTCGCGCATGCTGGTCGCGGGCAGCGCGCTGGACCAGATCCAGTACGACCCGTTCACGATCGACTAGCCACCGGCAATCCGCCGTCCGGTGAATCATTCGTTACGCTTCGGAAATCGGCAACGAGTAACGGATTAATCCGGGCGTGATCATTTTTACGCTATGACAGACCGGGTTGACCGGGCGTACTTGAATTGCTCCGTTCGAGCGGGAACGCGCGGAATCACGCGCATCTGCACGGGAATTCGCCTACAGTCGGGAACCCTCGGGGGCGGCACCGCCACAGCGACGCCGCATGCACGGCGCGAACGCCTTTGCACGACTGGAGATTGCCGTTCCCGATGAGTGCTGAATCCGTGAAGATCTCCACCGCGCCCGCGACGGTTCCCGTTTCGGCTGTGGAAGGTCGAGAGATGGCCCGGTTGATTCGTGAGAGTTTTGCGGAGGTCGAACCGAAAGCAGATGAACTGGCGCAGTACTTCTACGGTGCGTTGTTCGTGGTCGCCCCCGATTGCCGGGAACTGTTCCCGGTCACCATGACGACGCAGCGCAGCAGGCTGCTGCGCGCGCTGGTGTACGTGGTGCAGATGGTCGACCGGCCCGACGAGTTGGTCACCTTCCTCGGCCAGCTGGGCCGCGACCACCGGAAGTTCGGCGTCGTCTCGCGCCACTACGACGCCGTGGGCGTCGCGCTGATCGCCGCGCTGAAACGGTTTCTCAAGGAGAAGTGGACCGCCGAGGTCGAATCGGCGTGGACCTCGGCCTACGGGCTCATCGCCAAGACGATGCGCGAAGCCGCCCAGGCGGAGACGGGACCGGCGACGTGGTCGGCGACCGTGCTCGAGCACCGGAAGCTCAACCGCGACGTCGCGCTGGTGAAGGTGCGCACCGAAGGCCTGCTGCCGTACCGCGCCGGCGGGTACGTCAGCGTGGAAGTGCCGCAGCGGCCCCGGTTCTGGCGGTACCTCTCGCCGGCCAACGCACCCCGCGGCGACGGGGAGCTCACCTTCCACGTGCGCGCGGTGCCCGGCGGCTGGGTCAGCGGGAGCATCGTCAACCACACCAGGCCGGGTGACGTCTGGCGCCTCGGGCCGTCGATGGGCGTGCTGAACGTGCGCCCGACGTCGACGAAACGGCGGCTGCTCATGATCGGCGGCGGCACCGGGATCACGCCGCTGCTGGCCATTCTCGACGACCTGTCGCGCTGGAAGCGGAACCCGCCGGTGCACCTGTTCTTCGGCGGACGGCGGCCGGAGGACCTGTACGCGCTGGAGGAGCTGCGGCGGCTGGCCGCGACGTCGAAGTGGCTGACGGTCACCCCGGTCACCGAGGAGGGCGCGCTGTCCGGCGGCGACCGCGGCACGCTCGCCCACGCCGTCACCCAGCGCGGCACGTGGCGGAACCACGACGTCCTGGTTTCCGGTTCGCCGCCGATGATCCAGGCGACCGTCGCCAAGCTGCTGGCCAGGGGGATCGAGCTGGAACGAATTTCCTACGACCCGTTCACCCTGGACTGAGATTTGTCCGAAATGCGCTGAGGAACTCTCAGCGTGCGGCGCCGGAGCGGGGAATTCTCGCTATCTTCACCGATATGGAGATGACTATTCCGGTTTCGGACGGCACCATCGGCGGATACCTGGCGGAACCCGGCGGCCCGGGCCCCCACCCGGGCGTGGTGCTGATCCACGACGCGTTCGGGCTGAGCCAGGACACGAAGAACATCACCGACCGCTTCGCCCGCGAGGGATATCTCGCGCTCAGCCCGGACCTGTATTCGCGCGGGGGAATGCGCCGCTGCGTGCGCCGGGTGTTTTCGGACATGTTCGCCCAGCGCGGTCGCTCCTTCGACGACATCGAGGCGGCCCGTGCGCTCCTGGCCGGCCGGGAGGACTGTTCGGGCCGAATCGGCGTCGCCGGGTTCTGCCTGGGCGGCGGCTTCGCGCTCGTCGCGGCGTCACGCGGGTTCGAAGCGTCCGCGCCGTACTACGGGCAGCTGCCGAAGAACCTGTCGGTGCTCGACGACGCCTGCCCGATCGTCGCCAGCTTCGGCAAGAAGGACTTCGGGCTGCGCGGCGCCGCGGCGAAGCTCGAGACGGCCCTCACCGAGCGCGGCATCCCGCACGACGTCAAGGAGTACCCGGACGCCAGCCACGGGTTCGCCAACAAGATCGACACCGCGGCCCCGGTGAACCTGCTGCTCAAGGTCGTCGGCTTCACCTACCACCACGAATCGGCCGAAGACGCGTGGCGCCGAGTGACGTCCTTCTTCGGCGAGCACCTGCAGCAGCCGGCCCGACCTTCGCACTGAGCCGACCGGAGCAGCGAACTCGTCGAACGGCGGTAGTTCGTTGACCGTTGTGCCCGAATCGCCTTATGGTCTAGACCACATCTTCCCCGGATGTGCTCGTTCGTCCTTCCTCCGGAACGACGCTGTTCCCCTTCGAGGAGCCCGAAATGACCTGGAAACGCAAGCTCTTCGCGGCCGCTGCCGGAGCCCTGCTCGCGCCGGTGCTGGTCGTCGTCCTCCCCGCCGCCTCCGCGAGCGCCCACGGTTACGTGTCCGACCCGCCCAGCCGGCAGGCCAACTGCGCGGCCGGGAAGGTGCCCAACTGCGGCCAGATCGTCTACGAACCGCAGAGCGTCGAAGGCCCGAAGGGGCTGCGCAGCTGCAACGCCGGGCTGTCCCAGTTCGCCGAACTGGCCGACGAGTCGAAGCCGTGGCCCGCGAAGTCGGTCGGCAGCACGGTGACGTTCAACTGGGTGTTCACCGCGCGGCACGCGACGTCGAACTACGAGTACTACGTCGGCAACACGCGCGTCGCGGTGTTCAACGGCAACGGTCAGCAGCCGCCGTCGACGCTGTCGCACACGGTGAACCTGGCCGGCTATTCGGGCCGGATCAAGGTGCTGGCCATCTGGAACATCTCGGACACGGCCAACGCCTTCTACAGCTGCATCGACCTGCAGGTCGGTGGCGGCGGCACGACCACGCCGCCCACCACGACCACGCCCCCGACCACGACGACCCCGCCCACCACGACCAAGCCGCCGACGACCACCACCACCCCGCCTTCGAGCGGCACGTGGTCGGCGGGCACGGCGTACAAGACGGGTGACGTCGTGACGTACAACGGCGTGAGCTACCGCTGCCTCCAGCCGCACACGGCGATCGCGGGCTGGGAGCCGCCGAACACCCCGGCGCTCTGGCAGCGCCAGTGAGAGTGGTCTTGGCCGTCGTCGCGCTGCTCCTGACAAGCTGCGCGACGACGGCCGCTCCACCGCAGCACAACGCGGCCGACGTGATGTTCCTGCAGATGCTGATTCCCCAGAACCAGCAAGGGATCGAGATCGTCCGGCTGGCGGCGGCACGCCCGCTCCCGGCCTCGGTGAAGGAGCTGGCGGCGGCGATCGAGGTGACGCAGAAGACCGAGATCGACGACATGCGGGGCTGGCTCCGCGAGTGGAACCAGCCCGAGACGATGGCGATGGACCCGCAGGCCCACGCGGGCCACGGCGGCATGAAGATGACCTCGCCGGACCTGGTGGGAGCGCTGAAGGCGGCGCCGGACGGCGAGTTCACCCGCCGGTTCCTGGACGTCCTGACCGGACAGCAGCAGGGCGCGGTCGAGCTGGCCCAGACCGAGAACGGGACGAGCGGCGGGGTGAAC
Source organism: Amycolatopsis plumensis (assembly GCF_042652605.1). Lineage (NCBI taxonomy): Bacteria > Bacillati > Actinomycetota > Actinomycetes > Pseudonocardiales > Pseudonocardiaceae > Amycolatopsis > Amycolatopsis plumensis. The sequence goes on from NZ_JBHSJY010000001.1 coordinate 2,773,569, forward strand.
CCGCAGGCGCGGGACCTGGCGCGACGGGTGATCGAGTCCCGGACGGCCGAGGTGAAGCAGCTGCTGAACGTCAAGACGTGACCCCGCGGCGGTGAGCAGCCGGGAGGGACTGCTCACGCAAGAAGGCCTCCCCGGTCGCCCGGGGAGGCCTTCGTCGCTCTGGTCGTCAGCGGCGCTTCGGCCGCCAGACCACCATCGCCGTCTGCTGGTTGAGCGGCACCAGGTCCCGGCGGTAGGACGCGTGGGCCGCCGCCGCGGCCTGTTCCGCCGCCACGTACGCCGCGGTCAGTTCCTCGGTCAGCTCGGTGATCCGGGCCCGCAGCGCGTCGACCTGGTTCTCCAGCTCGATGATGCGCTTGATGCCGGCCAGGTTGACGCCGTCCTCCTGCGACAGGCGCTGGACCTCGCGCAGCAGCGCGATGTCCCGCATCGAGTAGCGCCGCCCGCCGCCGGGGGTGCGGCCCGGTGAGACCAGGCCCTGCCGGTCGTACGTGCGCAGCGTCTGCGCGTGCATCCCGGCGAGCTGGGCCGCCACCGAGATGACGAACACCGGGGTCTCCTCGTCCCCTTCCTGGGGAATCCCGCCGAACACCACTCTCACCTACCTTGCAGCAGCTCGGTGATCTCGGGCCGGGGGTCGTGCCCGGCCATCGCCTCGGCGTACGCCTGCAGTGCTTCGCGCGCCTTGTCGTCCAGTTTGGCGGGAATCGCCGCCTGGAGGGTGACGAGCAGGTCACCTTGCGAACCGTCGCGCTTGGCGATGCCCTTGCCGCGCACGCGCAGTACCCGCCCGCTCGCCGTGCCCGGCGGCACCTTGAGCGAGACCTTCGCTTCCAGCGTCGGCACCGTGATCGTGGTGCCGAGCGTAAGTTCCGTGAAGTCCACCGGCACGGTGATCGTCAGGTCGAGCCCCTTGCGCCCGAAGAGGGCGTGCGGGGCCACGTGCACCCGGACGTACAGGTCGCCCGCCTGCGCTCCGCCCCGGCCGGGCTCGCCCTGGCCGGCCAGCCGGATGCGCTGGTCGTCGTCGACGCCCGGCGGGATCCGGACGGTCAGCGTGCGGGTCCGCGTGCTGATGCCTTCGCCGCCGCATTCGGGGCACGGGTCGTCGATGATCGTCCCGCGGCCGCGGCAGTCGCGGCACGGCTCCGAGAACGCGAACGCGCCCTGGCTGCGGCTGACCAGCCCCGACCCGGAACAGGTCGGGCAGGTCCGCGGCGACGTGCCCGGCCGGGCGCCGTTGCCGTGACAAGTCGCGCAGGTCGCCGGGCTCGACAGCCGCAGCGGCAGGGTCGCGCCCTTGACCGCCTCGGTGAAGTCGATCCGGACGTCCGTCTCGACGTCGGCCCCGCGCTGCGGCCGGTTCGCGGTCGCGCCCGCCGACGACCGCCCGCGGCCGAAGATCCCGCCGAGGATGTCGCCGAGCCCGCCGAAGCCGCCCTGCTGCCCGGCGCCGGCCTGGCCGAAGATGTCGCCCATGTCGAAGCTGCCGGTGCCGCCGCCACCGGGGAAGTTGAAGCCGCCCCCGCCGCCGAACAGCCGCCGCGCCTCGTCGTACTCCTTGCGCTTGCTCGCGTCGGAGAGCACGCCGTAGGCCTCGGAGACCGCCTTGAACTTCTGCTCCGCCTGCGCGTTGCCGGCGTTCGCGTCCGGGTGGTTCTCCTTGGCCAGCTTCCGGTAGGCCTTCTTGATTTCGTCCGCGGTGGCGTCGGAGGAGACGCCCAGTTCACGGTAGAAGTCCTTACCGATCCATTCCCGTGCACTCATCGGGCGTCTCCTCCTCCCACTGGGTTCCTGTTACTGCTGCTGCTCATCGGCTCCGCCGTCGAGTGGCGCCTCGCCACCGACGGACGGGGCCGCAGCGGGCTCGTGGTCGGTCACGCCGACCAGCGCCGCCCGCAGTACGCGGTCCCCGAAGCGGTACCCGCGGCGCATGACCACGGTGACCGTCGGGCCCGCCACGTCCGGCGAGGTGTTGTGCTGCACGGCCTCGTGCACGCTCGGGTCGAACGGCTCGCCTTCGGCACCGAACGACTCGAGGCCCGCGCGCTGCAGGCCGCTGACCAGCTTTTCGCCGACCGCCTTGAACGCGCCGGTGAGGTCACCGTGCTGCTCGGCCCGCTCGAGGTCGTCGAGCAGCGGCAGCAGGTCGTTCACCACGGTCGCCTTCGCGCCGATCACGACCGCCTCGCGATCACGCTCGACCCGCTTGCGGTAGTTGGCGTACTCGGCCTGCAGGCGCTGGAGGTCGGCGGTGCGCTCCGCCAGCTCCTTCTCCACGTCGGAGACGACCGACACCGCGTCGTCCATGATCGTGTCGCCGAGCGAAGGGCCCGCGTGCTCCACGGGCGCCTCCTCCGGCTCCGGCGCGGCGTGGGCCGGACCGGGCGGGCGAACCTGCCCGGTCTGGGGGTCCACCCGACGACGGTCCCGCACGACCACCGGCTCCTCGGGGCCGCGGCCCTGGTTCTCGGATTCGTCGTAGCTGTGGGTCACTTCTTCTCGTCCTCTTCGACGATCTCGGCGTCCACCACGTCATCGGCCTTGGCCTGGCCGCCGGCCGCACCGGCGTCGCCGGCCGCACCCGCGCCCGCGGCACCTTCGGCGCCCGCCGCACCGGCGTTCGCGTTGGCGTACAGGGCGGTGCCCAGCTCCTGCGAAGCGGCGTTCAGCTTCTCGATCGCCTCGCGGATCTTGGTCGAGTCCGTGCCCTTCAGCGACTCGTTGGCCTCGTCGATCGCGGACTTGACCTTGCCCTTGAGCTCCTCGGGCAGCTTGTCGTCGTTGTCCTTGACGAACTTCTCGGTCTGGTAGACCAGCGTCTCCGCCTGGTTGCGGGTCTCCGCTTCCTCGCGGCGCTTCTTGTCTTCCTCGGCGTGGGCCTCGGCGTCCTTGACCATGCGCTCGATGTCGTCCTTCGGCAGCGCGGAGCCACCGGTGATCGTCATCGACTGTTCCTTGTTCGTGCCCAGGTCCTTCGCGGTCACGTGCACGATGCCGTTGGCGTCGATGTCGAAGGTGACCTCGATCTGCGGCACGCCACGCGGGGCAGGCGGGAGACCGGTCAGCTCGAACATGCCGAGCTTCTTGTTGTGCGCGGCGATCTCGCGCTCACCCTGGAACACCTGGATCTGCACCGACGGCTGGTTGTCGTCCGCGGTGGAGAAGATCTCCGAGCGCTTGGTCGGGATCGTGGTGTTGCGCTCGATGAGCTTGGTGAAGACGCCACCCTTGGTCTCGATGCCGAGCGACAGCGGCGTGACGTCCAGCAGCAGGACGTCCTTGACCTCGCCCTTCAGCACGCCGGCCTGCAGCGCCGCGCCGACCGCGACGACCTCGTCCGGGTTCACGCCCTTGTTCGGCTCACGGCCGCCGGTCAGCTCCTTGACCAGGTCCGACACGGCCGGCATGCGGGTGGAACCACCGACGAGCACGACGTGGTCGATGTCACCGACGGCGATGCCCGCGTCCCGGATGACGTTGTTGAACGGGTTGCGGGTGCGCTCGAGCAGGTCCGCGGTGATCTTCTGGAACTCGGCGCGCGAGAGCGTCTCGTCGAGGAACAGCGGGTTCTTGTCCGCGTCGACGGTGATGTACGGCAGGTTGATGCTGGCCGAGTTCGAGCTGGACAGCTCGATCTTCGCCTTCTCCGCCGCCTCGCGGATGCGCTGCAGCGCCATCTTGTCCTTGGTCAGGTCGATGCCGTTCGTGGCCTTGAACTTGTCGACCAGCCACTTGACGATGCGCTCGTCCCAGTCGTCACCACCGAGGTGGTTGTCACCGGAGGTGGCGCGGACCTCGACGACGCCCTCGCCGATCTCCAGCAGCGAGACGTCGAAGGTGCCACCACCGAGGTCGAAGACCAGGATGGTCTGCTCCTTTTCGCCCTTGTCCAGGCCGTACGCCAGCGCCGCGGCGGTCGGCTCGTTGACGATGCGGAGCACGTTCAGGCCGGCGATCTGCCCGGCCTCCTTGGTGGCCTGCCGCTGGGCGTCCTCGAAGTACGCCGGGACGGTGATCACGGCGTCGGTGATCTCCTCGCCCAGGTACGCCTCGGCGTCGCGCTTGAGCTTCATCAGCACGCGCGCGCTGATCTCCTGCGGGGTGTAGGCCTTGCCGTCGATCTCGGTCTTCCAGTCGGTACCGATGTGCCGCTTCACGGACCGGATCGTCCGGTCGACGTTCGTGACGGCCTGGTTCTTCGCCGGCTGGCCGGTCAGCACTTCACCGTTCTTGGCGAAGGCGACGATCGAAGGGGTGGTCCGGGAGCCTTCCGAGTTGGCGATGACCGTCGGCTCGCCGCCCTCAAGGACGGCGACGACCGAGTTGGTCGTGCCGAGGTCGATGCCGACCGCTCGCGCCATGGTGCTTCCTCCTGTGTACGGCTGCTATGTTCGTGACCTGCAGGTTCGTTCTCGCCTTGAGCGAGGCCCTGGCAAGTTTTATCCGGCCTTCGCGCACTCCGTCAAGCCGGACTTGAGTCGACTGCGCTCAACCTCTGTACCCAGCCTAACGAGGCGGTTCGGGTTCTTGTTCCCGGGTCCGGCGGCCAAGTGCGGTGTGACGCCGCCCACTCGGTGGTCGGGCCGGCCGGAATCCCGCTCGCGGCAGGGAGCGCGGCCGACCGGCCGCCGCCGCTCCCGAGCCCGGGCGCGGCCTCCGCCGCCGGCTGGGTGCCGGAGGGCGCGGGGGAACGTCTTGAATGACTCATTCATGACCTCCGAGGTCATGAATGAGTCATTCAAGACACCCGCCCCGGGCTTCTCCCGGCTTCGGGTCCCCGGGCTTCCCGGCCCCCGGCCCCCCGGCTCCCGGCCTTTTCGGCCTTCCCGGCGCTCGGCTCCCTTCGGCCCCTGGGCTTCCTGGCCCCGGGCTCCCCGGCCCCGCTCCGGCCCCGGCTCCCCGGCTAGGCCTTCCCCGGTCCTCAGCCCGGACTTCCCGGCTCCCGGCGCTCCCGGCCCTCGGCGCTCCCGGCTCCCGGCCCGGCTCCTCCAGGCTTCCCGGACTTCCCGGCCCCCGGCCCCCGGCCCCCGACCCCCGGCCCCCGACCCCCGACCCCCGACCCCCGACCCCCGGCCCCCGGCCCCCGGCCCCCGAGGGATGATCCCGCCTCACCGGCAGACCGCGCCGCGACCCGGCACGACCCGATCCACCAGGTAAGCCACCTCGGCCGCCCGCGCGCACGCGGAGTTGAACAGCCCGGTGTGCCCGTCGTCCGTGCGGGTCAGCAGGGCCGCGCCGTCGATGGTCGCCGCCAGGCCGCGGGCCCAGGCCAGGGGTGTCGCCGGGTCGTGGGCGCCGCCCACCACCAGGATCGGCGGGGCGCCGTGCACCGGGTGGGTCTGGGGTGGGTTCTTCGCCTCGACCGGCCAGCCCGTGCAGCCGCTGGCGAAGTCCCAGTACTCCGAGTACCGCCAGCTGTGCGGCGCCACCGCGCGAACCAGCCCTGCCATGAGGCCCATGTCCGCCGGTCCGGTGAACGGCGACGGGAAGTCGTGGCAGCCGATCGCCCGGTAGGCCGCGTAGAGCGGGGACAGGAACTGGCTCCGCTCGGTCAGCCCGCGCGCGTCCGGGAACTCGCCCCCGGCCGCGGCCAGGGCCGTGCCCAGCATCGGCCAGTCACCGCGGATGTAGAGGTGGCCGTACACCCCCGCCGAGACCTCGTCGGCCGTCGCGGGGCGGCCCAGGTCGCTCGACCAGATCGCGCCGCGGGCCGCCCGCGCCACGACGTCGTCGTAGAAGCGGAGGACGTCCTGGCCACGCAAAGCACAGTCGGCCGCCCCTCGGCACCAAGCCGCGAACCGGACCAGCGCGTCCTCGGTGGCCGCGGCCTCCTCCAGGATCGCTTGGTTCATCGGCCGCGCGTGGTCGATCGCGCCGTCGAGCACCATCGCCCGCACCCGGCCGGGGTACTTCGACGCGTAGACCGCGCCCAGCTCGGTGCCGTACGAGAGACCCAGCCACGAAATCCGGGGCTCGCCGAGCGCCGCCCGGATCGTCTCGATGTCTTCGGCCGCGCTTTGCGTGTCCGTGTGGGCCAGCAGCGGCCCGGTGCGCGCCAGGCAGTCCTCGCCCGCCTTCCGGTTGTGCGCGACCAGCGCGTCGAACCCCGCCCGCGTCGACGGGTACCGGTCCAGCACCGGGTCGAACAGCGTCGCCGCATCGCACGTGATGCGTGGCGTGCTGTACCAAACCCCGCGCGGGTCGAACCCCACGACGTCGAAGCGCTGCCGCAGCGCATCGAGCTCCGGCGAGGCCAGCCCGCCGAACTGCGCGAACCCGACTCCCGAGCCGCCGGGCCCGCCCGGGTTGACCAGCAGCGAGCCGATCCGGTGGGCCGGATCGCGCGCGGGCAGCCGGGCCAGCGCCAGCTGCGCCGACCCCAGCTCCGGCCGCGCGCGGTCGATCGGCACCTCGACCGTCGCGCACTCCGCCGACGGCTCCTGCTGCGTGGCGCATGGATGCCACGTCAGCACCGAAGCCGAAGCGACGGCCGGTACCGCTGCCATGACCACTACCGCCGCGATGACCGCGACGATCCGGCGCACGTCCATGATGTTTCCTCCCCCTGCCCACGCCGGCCTTCGGCGTGCTTCCTTCCTAACAGCGGCCACCGACAGTTCAGGAGCGGCGGGCGGTCCAGGAGGAGAGGAAGAAATCCGGATTTCCTTGCTGCACAAAGACTTCCGCGGGAGAGCCAACCCAAGAAGTCACACGATAGTGGTAATCCGCGGGGACCGGCACGCCCTGCGCCGGCGTTTCCGACGCCCCGCCCCGCGCGAAGCCGACGGCCCCGAACATCGTGACGGCCCCCAGCAGCGCGGCCACCAGCACGCGCCGTTCGATCCTGCCCATCGAAAACCCCCGTCGTAAAAGGAAAGTCAGGCCGCGTGGACCGTGACGCTGCCGCTCTCGGTGGTCAGGTCCAGCAGGTGCTGAGCCGAACCGTCGGTCGGGACGTCGAATTCGCGGTGCCCGCTGTCACTGCTGCCCTGGATGCGGTACGGACCACCCGGCACGGCCAGTTCGATGCTGCCGCTGTCGGCGTGCACCTTCACGTCGTTCGCCTGGGCCAGCGTGAAGTCGACGCTGCCGCTGGAGGCCGTCACGTCGACCGGGCCGCGCACGTCGCGACCGGTGATGCTGCCGGAGTCGCTCTGCAGCCGGACCTCGCCGACGTCCCGCAGGTCGATCGAGCCGCTGGCCAGCCGCAGCTTCACCGCACCGGAAACGTCCTCGACGCGGGCGTGCCCCGAATCGGACTGAATGTCCACACTCGACACCCCGGCGATGTCCAGCCCACCGGAGTCGAGGTTCCCCGTGACGGGCACCCCCGCGGGCACGACGACCTCGAAGTCGACCGTGCAGTTCGTGCCGCACGTGCCGAGCACCAGCTGGTCGCCGTCCACGCGGTAGAAGGACCCCTCCGGCTTGCTCCGCCAGTTGTAGTGCACCTCTTCGCGCACCGTCGACGGCCCCGAGCCGGTGCGGATCTTCACCGATCCCGAGTCGCCTTCCAGCTTCACGCTGCGGATGGCCTGCGAAACGGTGCTGGTGTTCTCGTACTTCGAACCCCAGCCCCAGCCGAGCGCGGTCGCCAGGCCGACGCCGATCAGAACGATGCCACCCAGAGCCAGAAGCGGGCGCGCCATGGTCGTTGGTCCCCTCAGTGTTGTTTCCTCTGCGTGAGAAAACGTTAGGGCGGGGTGAGCGGGCCGTACATGGGGGTATCCCCCCGAAAGACCCTGAGATCCCTCCCTGAGACGGGGTGGTGCTCGGGGGCATAACCTGGCGCAAGTCTCCAGTTCCGTGATCAGGAGGATCCATGCCGCAAGCACCCGGCCCGTACGAATCCCTGCCCGAAGTGCCGTCGTTCACCCTGCGCAGCAACGACGTCGCCGACGGCGAAACCCTGGCCACGCCGCACTTGTCGGGCATCTTCGGCGCCGGCGGCGAGGACCAGTCGCCGCACCTGGCGTGGGAGGGCTTCCCGGCGGAGACGAAGAGCTTCGCGATCACCTGCTACGACCCGGACGCCCCGACCGGCAGCGGGTTCTGGCACTGGGCGGTGTTCAACGTGCCGGTGTCGGTGACGGAGCTGGCGTCCGGCGCGGGCGACGGCTCGGGCCTGCCCGAAGGCGCGGTGACGCTGAAGGGTGACGGCGGGGTCAAGCGGTTCCTCGGCGCCGCGCCGCCGCCCGGGCACGGCCCGCACCGCTACTACTTCGCCGTGCACGCGCTCGATCTGGACAAGCTGGACGTACCGGAGGACGCGACACCGGCGTTCCTCGGCTTCAACATGTTCGGGCACACGCTGGCCCGCGCGGTGATCACGCCGGTGTACGAGAACAAGGGCTGAGTTTTCCCCGCGGGCCCGGCGCTGTTGCGGATCGGCAACGGAGCCGGGCCCGTTTTTGTCGGACCCCGATGACACACTGCGCTCATGTCACCACCGATAGCGACACCCCGGTCCAGAGCGCTGGGGTTCGGACTGCGGAAAGCGCGGAAGGCGCGCGGGTACGGGCTGCGCGAGCTGGCCCGCGCCACCGATGTGCACGCGGCGGAACTGTCCAATTGGGAGCTCGGCCTGCGCGTGCCCAAGATCGAGGAGGTCGCGCTCCTGCTCGGGCAGCTGCGGGTGCTCGGCGCCGAACGCGACAGGTTGTTCGAGCTGGCGCGCACCGCGCGTGAGCCGAACTGGCTCGAGAAGGAGATGCCCGACGCCCCGGCGATCCTGACGTCGCTGGCCGAGTACGAGCGCACCGCGGCCGCGATCTTCAGCTGGCAGCCGATGCTCGTGCACGGCCTGCTGCAGACGCCGGACTATGCGCGGACGATCCTGGCCTACGGCGGCTCCGCTCCCCAGCTGGTCGAGCAGCGGCTGCGGGTGCGCACGATCCGGCAGACGGCCATGCGCGAGCACCGCGCGCCGGAGTACTCGATCGTGCTCGGCGAAGCCGCACTCCGGCAGGAGATCGGCGGGACGGAGATCCTGACCGAGCAGCTCCGCTACCTCGTCGGTCTCCCGCGGCGGCTGGCGGTGCGGGTCGTTCCGGCGGGCGGCGGATTTCACCCGGGCCTCAACGGCTCGTTCAGCGTCTTCGAGTATTCGGACCTGCCCGCGATCGTCTTCTTGGACCAGCATCGCGGCAGCGCCTACATCTACGATGAGGACCAGGTGACGGACTACAAGTCCGCCGCGAAGACCATGGGATCCCTCGCGCTGGACGTGGACGAATCGCGCGCGTTCATCGAGGGGGTGATCGCGGAACTGGAGGCCTGACGTGACTTGGCGGAAGTCGACTTACACCGGGCAAGAGGCCGAGTGCGTGGAAGTCGCGCTCGCCCAGGTGGTGCGGATCCGCGACACGAAGGACCGCCAGGGCGGAACGCTCGAAACATCCACCCGATCGTGGGACGCCCTCCTCGACGACCTGCGTTAGCCGACGAAGTTCGCCGAGTTCGGCCCTTCGCGCTCGAGGTAGTGCCCGCGGGTGTGCTCGGCGAAGCCGAACTGGCGGTAGAGGCCGTGCGCGTCGGCGGTGTGGAGCATCCAGCGGAACTGCGCGCCGGGCCCGTTGTCGATCATCTCGCGCACGATCTCCTTGCCGAGACCGCTGCCGCGGGCGGCGTCGACGACGAAGACGTCGGCGAGGTAGGCGGACGAGACGCCGTCCGAGAACGCGCGGGCGAACCCGACCATCGTGCCGTCGCGGTAGGCGCCGACCACCCGCCACGAGCCGTCGATGGCGGCTTCGACCTGCTCACGCGTGCGCCAGCGGCCCCAGTAGGCCTCGGTGGAGAGGAACTTCCACACGACGTCGAGGTCCAGCCGCGCGCGGTCGTCGTCGAGTTCGTAGTCGCCAAAAGTCCGCATGATCCGAAGCTAATCGAGGCGTCAACGCGGTTTCAGCAGGTAGTCCACCACCGGGCGCAGCTCCTCGGCCGACGGCGGCTCGTCGTCGATCAGGCCCTGGATGAGCAGCCCGTCGATGCCCGCGAGGAAGACCCGGAACGCCACTTCGTCGTCGTGCCGGACCATCGACGTCAGGACGTCCAGCCAGCGGCGCGCGGCCGGCCGCAGCTCCGGCTTCCGCGCGGCCAGGAGGTACAGCTCGTACTCGGCCATCGTGCGCCCGCGCCGCGGCCCGAGCGCCTCGGCGAGCAGCGCCGCGACCTCCTCGGCGCCGCGTGACCCGCGCGACCGGGCCCGGTCGATCATCCAGTAGACCTCGGTGGCCATGTCGCGTGCGCACGAAATGAGCGTCGCGACCAGCAGGTCGTCCAGCGACGAGAAGTGGTAGGTCGTCGACGTCGTGGGTACTCCGGCCTCGGCCGCGACCGTCCGGTGCGTGACACCCGCGACGCCGTCGCGCTCGATGATCCGCAGCGTGGCCTCGATGAGCTCGGTGCGCCGCTTCTCGCCGCGCGCCTTCCGGCCGTCGACTTGGAGCTTCACCATAGGGTGAAAACTACCTGAACGATCGTCCCAAAACAAAGAGCGACGTACACCACATCGGTGGGACTTAAGGCCACTCAACGGGTTACTCATCAGTAAGGACGGTTAGTCTCCCGGCACCACCACAGTTTTTCCCGGACGAAAGGCACCCGAACGATGGGCGCTCTGCAACTGACGCTCGGCGGGCTCTCCGTCGTGCTCGGCCTCGTCGCCTGGGGCATGTTCGCCGCGACCATCGCCCGTTTCGTACGGGTGATCCGCCTCGGCCAGCCCGACTCGACGCGCAACGGGCCGTTCATGCCGCGCATGAAGACGCTGATCAAGGAGTTCGCCGGCCACACCCGGATGAACCGGAAGCGCAGCGTCGGGCCGGCCCACTGGCTCGTGATGTGGGGCTTCCTGATCGGCTCCCTGGCCCTGTTCGAGGCCTACGGCGAGGTCTTCGTGCCGACGTGGGGCTGGCCGATCCTCGACGACTTCCCGCCGTTCCAGCTGCTCATGGAGCTGCTCGGGCTCGGCACGATCGTCGGCGCGCTGGTGCTGATGGCCATCCGGCAGCGCAACCACCCGCGCCGCGCCGACCGCCAGAGCCGGTTCGCGGGCTCGAACTTCAAGTGGGCGTACTTCGTCGAGGCCGTCGTGCTCATCGAAGGCATCGGCATCATCGGCGTCCGCGCCGCGAAGTCCGCGCTGGACACGCACGAGGGGCCACTGTGGGCGTCCTTCGTCTCGAACCCGATCGGCCAGCTGCTGCCGCCCAGCCCGAACCTGGTGACGATCTTCGCGTTCGTCAAGCTGATGAGCGCCACGGTCTGGCTGATCGTCGTCGCGCGGACCATGACCATGGGCATCGCGTGGCACCGCTTCAGCGCCTTCTTCAACATCTACTTCAAGCGCGAGGACGACGGTGGCGTCGCCTTGGGCGCGCTCAAGCCGATGATGAGCGGCGGCAAGGTCCTCGACCTGGAGGAAGCCGACCCGGACGAGGACACCTTCGGCGTCGGCAAGATCGAGGACTTCAGCTGGAAGGGCTGGCTGGACTTCTCGACGTGCACCGAGTGCGGCCGCTGCCAGGAGCAATGCCCCGCGTGGAACACGGGCAAGCCGCTGTCGCCGAAGCTGGTCATCACGCAGCTGCGTGACCACGCCTACGCGAAGGCGCCATACCTGCTGGCCGGCGGCAAGCGCGACATGGCGGGCGACGAGGTCGGCCTGTCCGGCGACAACATGTACGCGGGCATCGACGTCCTCGCGATCGCCGAGTCCCAGAAGGCGCTGGTCGGCGACGACGGCGGCGTCATCGACCCGGACGTCCTGTGGTCCTGCACCAGCTGCGGCGCCTGCGTCGAGCAGTGCCCGGTCGACATCGAGCACGTCGACCACATCGTCGACATGCGCCGCTACCAGGTGATGATCGAGTCGGCGTTCCCCAGCGAGCTGAACGGCATGTTCAAGAACCTGGAGAACAAGGGCAACCCGTGGGGCCAGAACGCCAAGGACCGGCTGGCCTGGACCGAGGACCTCGACTTCGAGGTGCCCGTGTTCGACGGGGACCTCGGCGACGCCGAGTACCTGTTCTGGGTCGGCTGCGCGGGCGCGTTCGAGGACCGCGCGAAGAAGACCACGCGGGCGGTCGCCGAGCTGCTGCACATGGCGGGCGTCAAGTACACCGTGCTCGGCTCGGAGGAGACCTGCACCGGTGACCCGGCCCGCCGCGCCGGCAACGAGTTCCTGTTCCAGATGCTGGCCCAGCAGAACGTCGAGGTGCTGAACTCGGTGTTCGAGGGCCGCGAGCGCAAGGCCCGCAAGGTCGTCGTGACCTGCGCGCACTGCTTCAACACCCTCGCCAACGAGTACCCGGAGCTGGGCGGCCAGTTCGACGTCGTGCACCACACGCAGCTGCTGAACCGCCTGGTGCGCGAGAAGCAACTGGTGCCGGTGGCGCCGGTCGCCGAGGACGTCACCTACCACGACCCGTGCTACCTCGGCCGCCACAACAAGGTGTACGAGGCGCCGCGCGAGCTGGTCGGCGCGACCGGTGCGCAGCTGCGCGAGATGCCGCGGCACGGCGACAAGTCGATGTGCTGCGGCGCCGGCGGCGCGCGGATGTGGATGGAAGAGAAGATCGGCAAGCGGATCAACATCGAGCGCGTCGACGAGGCGCTCGGCACCGCGCCGTCGAAGATCGCGACCGGCTGCCCGTTCTGCAAGGTGATGCTGAACGACGGCCTCACCGCGCGGCAGAGCGACGGCACGGCGAGCGAGAAGGTCGAGATCGTCGACGTCGCGCAGATGCTGCTGGAGTCGGTCAAGCGCAAGCCGGAACCGAAGCCGATCGCGCTGGGAGCGCCGTCACTCGCGGAAGAGTGACACATTTCCCGAGAACGCACGGCCCCGGTCAGGTCTCCTGGCCGGGGCCGTTTTCGTGATCACGAAGATTGGTGATCAGGTAGCCATTCCGCTACCCATTGTCACATCTTTGTCCTGCCCGGCAGGCCCACTAGCTGGAACTTCGTCGCGGTAATCGTTTTCCTGAAAGATGTTCATGATAATCACTGAAATGGCCCATCAGGTTGAGGAGAAACGACGGCCTGAACCCTGGACAAGCGGCGTATCCTGGCCTTTCCTCGCCGCCGCCGTTGCCAGCGAGGGCACCTTTGACGATCACGGAAACAGGGGGCGGCACGGATGGCCGAGGACCGGCGGACCACGACGACCGGCCGACACGCACTCCACCCCATCCCGGACGAAATCCGGCTCGCCCAGGACTACGTACCCACGCAACGCACCCTCGTGCGCCCGTACGTCCTCACGCGCGGCCGGACGCAGTCTCGGCGGCACCTCGCGATCGAGGCGATGGTCTCCACCCGGGCCGAGGCGCACTGGGACGGCGCCCGGGTGACCGGCGAGATCCGCTCGGTGCGCTCGCTGTGCCTCCACCCGCGTTCGGTCGCCGAGGTCGCGGCCACGCTGAGCGTGCCGCTCGGCGTCGTGCGCGTCCTGCTCGACGACATGGCCGAGCAGGGCCTGGTGACCATCCACGACAGCCGGACCAACGCCGACGGCCGTCCGGCGATGGCGCTCATGGAACGCGTTCTGCACGGCCTGCGCCGCCTCTGAGCACTACGCTCACCGGGGTGAGCGAGGAATCCGGCAACTCCGGCGGCGAAAGCACCCTGACCGTCCTGCTGGCCGGCGGGGTGAACCTGGCGATCGCCGTCATGAAGCTGATCGCGGGCATCATCACCGGCTCGGGCGCGATGCTGTCCGAAGCGGCGCACTCGGTGGCCGACACGATCACCGAAGTCCTGCTGCTGACCGCGTTGAAGCGCTCCGAGCGCCCCGCCGACCGCGTGCACCCCTTCGGCTACGGCAAGGAGCGGTACTTCTGGTCGCTGCTCGCGGCCGTCTCGATCTTCGCCTCGGGCGCGATGTTCGCGCTCTACGAAGGCGTCTCGACGCTGTTCGGGCACGGCGAGGCGCAGAGCACGTCGCTGCTCAGCTACATCGTCCTCGCCGTGGCGTTCCTGCTCGAAGGCACGTCGTGGCTGCAGGCGGTGCGGCAGGTCGTGCGGGAGTCCCGCGCGGAGAACCGCTCGCTGTGGACGTACCTGCGGCTCATCGACGACCCGACGCCGAAGACGGTCCTGTTCGAGGACTCGGCCGCGCTGGTCGGCCTGCTGCTCGCGTTCGGCGGCATCGGGCTGCACCAGCTCACCGGCTCCGAGGTCTGGGACGGCATCGCGTCGATCGCCATCGGCCTGCTGCTCGCCTGCGTCGCCTACCTGCTCGGCCGCACCAACCGCGGCCTGCTGGTCGGGCGCCAGGCCGACCCGACCCTGGTCCGCGGCATCCGCGAACACCTGACCGCCGCGCCGGAGATCGAGGCCCTCGTCGACCTGCAGACCATGCTGATGGGCACCGACCAGGTGCTGGTCTGCACCCGCGTCGACTTCGACGACTCACTCGGCGCCGCGGACCTCGAGCGCGCGTGCGTCCGGCTGGCTTCGGAGCTGACGGAGTCGTTCCACGACGTCACCGAGGTGTTCATCGAGCCGGTGCCGCGGTCCGATCCGGACCTGCGGGCGACGGTGCTGGCGCGGTACGGCGACATCGCCGAGCGGTGGAGCAAGCCTTAACGGGCCTCAGTACCCGAAGTCCTGGACCCAGTACCAGCCGTCGGTGGTGACGCCGACGCCGATCTTCTTGAGCGAGCAGTTCAGGATGTTCGCGCGGTGGCCTTCGGAGTTCATCCAGGAGTCCATCACCTTCGCCGCGGACGTCTGCCCCCGCGCGATGTTCTCCGCGCCCGGCTTCGGGTAGCCGGCCTGCTTGATGCGCTGGTCGAACGTCGTGCCGTCGGGGCTGGTGTGGGAGAAGAAGTTCTTCTCCGACATCAGGTCGCTGAAGTCCTGCGCGGCCTTCGTGACGTGGGATTCCTCGGTCAGCGGGTCGCAGCCGGCTTTCGCCCGTTCGTCGTTGACCAGCGCGATGACCTGAGCGGTTACGGAAGGCGCCGCGGGCTTGGTGCTCGACGGCGGAGGCGGGGCCTCGGACGTCGATGGCTGCGGCGCGGCGGACGTCTCGGTCGGCGTGGGCTGCGCGCTGGACGTCGTCGGGGCGGGGGCCGAGGTGGTGGGGGCGGGCGGCTGACCGGGGGTGGTGGTCTGGACCTGACCGCCGGCGAGGTCGGTTCCGCTGCCGGCACCGGCGCCGGCGCGCTCGTTCGGCAGGACCAGCGCCGCGGCGCCGAGCTCGGCGGTGTTTCCTTCCGCGGTGGCCATCCAGGTGCCGGCCGCGGCGGAAAAAACGCCGAGCAGCACACTGAGTGACACCATCACCACGTGAGCACGTTCACCAATGGGGGACACGGCGCAGGAACGTATCACGGGACAATTACGGCGAGAACCCTACGAACGCCCTGGTCACATTTCCCGTCGGCGACAGGTATGGATTTCGGGGCAATCGGCCGCTTCCGCGTTACTCCATTCAGCGCATTCGGACCACGAAGGTCGTTTCGCCGGACCCACTCACCGGACGACGGGTCGGGTCTTGACCGGTGGCGGTTGCTTTGCTCGTGAAGCCAACTTTCCCGGCGGTCGTTGTGCAGGTGTACGAAAGTTCGGCGTCCACGGCCAGCGCGGATGCGGCGTGCGCGCACGACGGCGCGTGGTCGTCGGCGACGACCACGTCGACGAGCGGGACGTCACCGGTGTTCTTGACCAGGATCGAAAACGTGACGGTGCCGCCTTCCCGGACTTCGTACGGTGCCGCGTCTTTCATCACCGCGATCCCGGGGTGGATGACGTCGACTTTTGCGTCACCGGTCGATTGCACGGTGCGACCACTCGGGTCAATTCCGGTGATCTCGAGCGCTTGCCCGAAGTCGTCGGACGGCGCTTTGCGGGTGCAGGTGTAGGTCTTCGCCGTTCCGGCGGCCACGGTGTCGAACCTGTTCGCGCAGGTGGCCTGTTCGTCCACAATGGATACGGAAGCCAGCGGGACGTCGCCGGTATTGCGCGCGGTGACGGTGAAGGTGACTTCGTCTCCCTCGCGGGCCATCGGGGACTTCGCGTCGATCGTGAGCTTGACGGCGGGGTGGATGACGTCGAGCTCGTCCGTGTCCTTGGTGGTGAGCGGCGGGCCGACCGGGGCGGTCGCCGTCGCTTCCGCGGCGAGTTCCGCGTCGTCGGCCGGGGCGGCCGTGGTGCAGTCGAAGTTCTTCCGGTCGTGGGGTTTCAGCTCGTCGAAGGTCTTCGTGCAGGCCCCGCTCCGGACGTCGACGGCGGTCAGCGGGACGTCGCCGGTGTTGGTGACGGTGAGGGTGGCGGTGACGGCGTCGCCGGGACGGAAGGGGCCGCCATGGAGAACCTGGGTGAGCTCGAGGGCGGGGTGCAGCACGGTGTAGGCCGCGTCGTCGGTCGCGCTGACCTGGCGTTTCACCGGATCGGTGCCACTTGCGGTGGCCGAGCTCACAAAACTGTCGGTCCCGGCGTTTACATTGCAGGAGTGGCGCTGCCGGGCGCCGGGAAGGAGGGTGCCGATGGACTGAGCGCACGCCGGAAGCTGGCTGTCCACAAGGGACACATCGGTCAGCGGGACATCGCCGGTGTTCGCGACGAGGAGGGAGAAGGTGACGGTGTCGCCTTGCCGGACGCGCGTGGGTGAGGCGTCGTCGGTGACGGTGATCGCGGGGTGGATGACGTCGACTGCGGCTTGGGCAGTGGCAGTCACCGGACGGTTCGTGGCGTCAATACCGGTGGCTTTCGCAACGGCGGCGAAGTCGGTCTCACCGGCGGCTTGGGTGCAGCTGTAGGTGTGTTCGGCCTGCGGTTCGAGCATGCCCAGGGCCTTGGCACAGCCCGGCGCTCGTTCGTCGGCGACGGTGACGTCCTGGAGCGCGCTGTCACCGGTGTTGGTCACGGTGATGGTCGAGGTCACGGAGTCGTCAGCGTGCACCACGGCGGCGTCGACGGTCCTGGTGACGGCAATGGCGGGGTGGATGACGTCGACGTCGGCACTGGCCGCGGCACCGACATCCGGGCCGACGGGTGGCGTGGCGACGACCCGGAGGGTGCGGCTGACGTCGTCGGCCGGAGCGGTGGTGGTGCAGGAGAAGTCGCGGGTGGTACCGGGGTCGACGGTGCCCTCGATGGCTTGGGTACAGCCGGTGGGTGGGGGCGGGGACGCCGAGGAAGTGGCTCGCGCGTCGGCGACCTGCCCGTCTGTGGCCCGCACGCCAGCGAGCGGCTCACCGGCGGTCCACCCGCCCACGGCCCGCATGCCGCTGCCCGGCGCGTCCGCGACTTGCCCGCCCACGGCCCGCACGTCGCTCGTCTGCGCGTCCGTGACCCGGAGGCTCGTCAGCGGCACGTCACCGGTGTTGCGGACCGTGATCCGGAACGGCACCTTGTCGCCCTCGCGGAACGGGCCGCCCGGTACCTCGGCGGTGATCGCCACCGCCGGGTGCTGGACCGCGAACGCTCCCTCGGCCTCCGTCGTCACCGGGCGGGCGGTCGGGTCCGTGCCCGTCAGCGTCGGCTTGCTCGCGAAACCCGTCGCGCCCGCGACCGTCGTGCACGTGTACTCCCGCTGCCCCTGCGGCTGGAGCGCGCCGAGCTGCTTCGCGCACAGCGGGACCTGGGCATCCGCGACCGCAACCTCCGTCAGCGGTACGTCGCCCGTGTTGGCCGCGGTGATCGTCCACGTCACCGTGTCGCCTTCGCGGACCTGGGCCGGTGTCGCGCGCACGGCGAGCTTGGCCGCCGGGTGGATCACGTCCACCGCCGCGTCGTCGGTGACCTTCACCGCGCGGCCGAGCTGGTCCTTGCCGGTGGCTGCCGCCGTTGTGGCGAAGTCGTCCGGTGGGGCCGGTGCGGTGCACGTGTACGTGACCGTCGCGCCCGGGGCGAGCGCACCGATCGCCTTGGCGCACGCCGGGACGTCGTCGGCCACCGCCACCTCGGTCAGCGGTGCGTCGCCGGCGTTGGCGACCGTCAGCGTGTACGTGATCGGGTCGCCCGCGCGCGCGACACCGGGCGTCGCGGCCGCAGTGAGCGTCAGCGCCGGGGCGAGCACCGTGACCGTCGCCGACGCGGTGGCCGTCACGGGCTGGCCGGTCAGGTCGGTTCCGGTCGCCGTCAGCCGGGACGTCGTGGTCCGGGACGGGTTCGCCGTGCACGTGTACGTCTGCGTCGCTCCGGCGGCCAGGCCGGCGAAGGTGCGCGCGCACGCGGCCGTCGTGTCGTCGGTGAGCTTCACCGGGGCGAGCGGGGTGTCGCCGGTGTTGCGGACCGCGACCGTCCAGGTGACGGCGTCCCCGGCGTGGATCACCGGCAGGTCCACGGTCTTGGTGACCTCGACCGCGGGCGCGATCGTCGGCGCGGGTGCGTCGGCGGTCGCCGTGACCTGCTGGCCGAGCTCGTCGGTGCCCAGCGCGCTCGCCGTGTTGACGCCGTCGGCGATCGGCGCCTGCGCGGTGCACGTCGTCGTGCGGCTTTCGCCCGGCGCGAGCGCTCCGCTGAGCGCGCACGACGGCGTCTTCGGGTCGGCGACCTGGACGTCGGACAGCTCCGTGTCGCCGGTGTTCGTGACCTTGATCGCGAAGGTCGCGGCGTCGCCGGCGCGGTACGCGGGCCGATCGGCCGTCTTCGTCAGGCCCAGTGCCGGGTGCAGGACGTCGACGGGGGCGCTCGCGACGCCGTCGAGTGCGTCGCCGAGCGCGCTCGTGCCCGTCGCCTGCACGGTGTTCGTGAAGTCGCCGGGCGGCGCGGTTCCGGTGCACGAGTAGCTGACCGTCTGGTGCGGAGCGAGCGTGCCGAGCGGTTTGGCGCAGCCCGGGACGGCCTCGGCGCCGACCTCGACTCCGGACGCCGGGACGTCGCCCGGGTTGGTCACGCCGACGACGAACGGCACCGGCTCGCCGGCGTGCACCTTCGGCTGGGTCGCGCGCACGGCGACCTGGAGTTCGGGCACCGGCACCGAAAACGCCAGGTTCTGCGCCAGGACGGCGTCGCCGCTGGTGACGAAACCGAGCTTGGCGCTCGTCGCGCCGGCGGGGATGCTGTCGACGTTGAACGCCTTCGCGTCGACGCTGAAGTTGTTCTTCGCGCCCGGTGCCGCGGCGTTGTCGGCGTTGGAGACGAAGAAGTTGGACGTGCCGCCGGTCGCGGGCTCGGCGGCCGGGGTGCCGTCGATCAGGAACTGGTCGCCGGACTTGCCCCAGTCACCGTCGTACGCCGTGACGCCGAGGTGCGCGTCGGCGGCCGCGGCGCGGAAGCCGGCGATCGTCGTCTCCGTGGGCGGGGCGCCGGCGGCCTGCCGGACGTGACCGTCGTAGACCACCACCTTGCGTTTGCTCGGCGCGTAGTCCGCATTGCGCTCCGGGTAGGCGTAGACGAGCACGATCGACCAGCCGCCGGCGCAGTCGAAACCTTGGGGCGCCCAGACGTTGCCGACCGTCACGTCGAAAACCGGCGGGACACCGGCGAACCGGCTGGTCACGTCCGCGTGCGCCGAGTAGTAACCGCCGTCTTCGGCGTACCCGGAAGGGGCGACGTCCACCGGTGACGCGCTGCCGACGGAAATCCGGACGTTCTGCTTCGCGGGCGTCCCGGGCGGCGCGACGGCGGAGGGACCGCAGCTGGTGCTGCCGGCCCAGTTCAGCAGGGCGAAGGCAACGCGCGCTCCCGGCGGGACGCCCACCGACGCGCTCGCCGAGTCGAAGGTGGCCGCGTCGGCGTCGACGTCGGCCCACTGCATGAAGAAATCGTCGTTGGCCAGATTCTCCTTGCGGTCGGCGGTGTTCGCGCACGCCGCCGGGGAGGCGACCGGGCAGCGCAGGACGCCGTTGCCCGCGTAGACGAAGTCGCCGTACACCACGGCGTCGTACCCCACCTCGAACGGCGGGGCGGCGGCCGCGCCCGCCGACGGCACGAAGGCCGAGGCCAGGAAGACCAGTGCCAGCACGAGAATCGGGCGAAGCGGTCTTTCGGGCAACGGCACTCCTCGCCACCTCCGGAGCCGAGACGACCTTCGGAGCGTGGCACGAGACCCGGTTTTGCGCCCTTAAACTCACTCGTTCGTGGCGGCGGTCAGCTTCTCCGTCGACTCGTGGGTGAGCGTGGTGGCGGTCCGGACGAACCCGATGATCGTCCGCAGCTCGTCTTCGGTGTAGCGGTCGCAGAGCTCGTGCATGCCCTTGACGAGGTGGTCCCACAGGTGCACGCCGCTCTCGATGGACCGCAGGTCCAGGGCGATGAGGATCTTGCGCCGATCGTCCGGGTGCGGCTCGCGGTTGACGATGCCCTTGCCCTCCAGCCGGTCGATCATCGCCGTCACCGACGCGGGCGCGAGCCCCGACAGCCGCGCGAGCTCCTTCGGCGTCTGCGAGCCGAAGCGCGCGAGGTAGTCGAGGACCTTGGTCTCCACCGCCGACAGTCCCCGGGTCGCGGCGATCGCGGTGTGGAACATGACCGTCTCCGTCGACAGCTCCCGTGACCTGAGCAGGACCTCTTCGACGAGTTTCGTTCGCTCGCTTGACACGGCGACCAGCCTAGCTCACTCTTTAGTTCGACAGAACGAATTAATTTCTAAGACATTCGAGGGGTCGAACGACATGACACGGGCACTGATCATCGGGGGCGGCGTCGCGGGCACGATCACGGCCATCGCCCTGCACGAAGCCGGGCACGAGCCGTTGCTGTTCGAGGCGTACGACCGCGGCGCCGAGGGCGTCGGCGCGTTCCTGACGCTGGCGGTCAACGGCCTCGACGCGCTGCTCCCGCTCGGCCTCAAGGACGTCGTCCGCAGCGCCGGTTTCGACTCCCCGCGGATGTCGATCGGGCTCGGCAACGGCACGCGGCTGGCCGAATTCCCGCTGGGCGGCGCCCTCCCGGACGGCACGGTGAGCCAGACCGTCCTGCGCTCCGACCTCTACGTGGCGTTGCGCGACGAGGCCGCGCGCCGCGGCATCCAGGTCGAGTACGGCAAGCGCCTGATCGGCGCGAGCCAGACGGACACGCACGTCAGAGCCGACTTCGCGGACGGCTCGCACACCGAGGGCGACCTCCTGATCGGCGCCGACGGCCTCCGCTCCCGGGTCCGCACGATCATCGACCCGGACGCGCCGTCACCGCGGTACGTCCCGCTGCTGAACACCGGCGGGTTCGCCGAAGGCCTGGACCTGCCCGACGAGCCGGGCGTGCTGAACATGGTGTTCGGCAAGCGCGTGTTCTTCTGCCACGTCGTCAGCTCGGACGGCCGCGTCTGGTGGTTCGCGAACCCGGCCCGCAAGACCGAGCCGACCGCGTCCGAACTGGCCACGCTGGCCGGGGACAAGCTGCGCGCCGAGCTCCTGCACCTGGTGGCCTCCGACCGGACACCGGCCGCCGAGATCATCCGCGCGACGCGGGAGATCTACCCGGCCTGGCCGACGTACGACTTCCCGACGGTCCCGGTCTGGCACCGCGGCCGCATGGTGATCATCGGCGACGCGGCGCACGCGACGTCACCGGCGGCGGGCCAGGGTGCCTCGATGGCCATCGAAGACGCCGTCACGCTGGGCAAATGCCTGCGCGATGTGCCGGACGTCGAGCGCGCGCTGGCCACGTACGAAAGCCTGCGGCGCGGGCGCGTCGAGGCGGTGGTCGCGGCCGGCAAGCGCAACGGCGATCAGAAGGTGATCGGCCCGGTCGGGCGCGTGGTCCGCGACTTCTTCATCAAGCGGGCGTTCGCGAAGCCGTTCGACGAGGACCCGAACGCCTTCATGTGGAATCACCACATCGACTGGGACGAAAAGGTCGCCGCTTAGCGCCAGGTGTCGACGCGGTGGAAGTTCTTGTACGCCCGGCTCGGGGTCGGGCCGCGCTGCCCCTGGTAGCGGGACCCGGCCTCGCTGGAGCCGTACGGGTGCTCGGCCGAGCTCGACAGCCGGAAGATGCACAGCTGGCCGATCTTCATGCCCGGCCAGAGCGTGATCGGCAGGTTCGCGACGTTCGACAGCTCCAGGGTGATGTGCCCGGAGAAGCCGGGGTCGATGAACCCGGCAGTCGAGTGCGTGAGCAGCCCGAGCCGCCCGAGCGACGACTTGCCCTCGAGGCGCCCGGCCAGGTCGTCGGCCAGGGTGACGAGCTCGAACGTCGAGCCGAGGACGAACTCGCCAGGGTGCAGCACGAAGGGCTCGTCGCCCTCCTTCTCGACCAGCGAGGTCAGCTCGTCCTGCTGCAGCTGCGGGTCGATGTGGGTGTACTTGCTGTTGTCGAAGACGCGGAAGAACCGGTCGAGCCGGACGTCGATGCTGGACGGCTGGACCATGCCGGCATCGAAGGGGTCGATGCCGAGCCGGCCGGCGTCGAGCTCTTTGCGGAGGTCACGGTCACTGAGCAGCACGCCGGAAGCCTATCCGGTGGGTTCAGGCGGCCCGCATGTGCTGCGCGTACGTCGTGTCCGGCGCGAAGATCTTCTCGAGCCGCTTGACGTATCCGCGGCGCCCGGCCTGGCCGATCCGTTCCTGCAGCGCCGTGGCCCCGGGGATGAACCGCCGCACGGTCTCGGCGGCGAAGTTGACCCCCGCCACCGCGACGATCGCCGCCTGCGCGACCGGGTCGTTCGGCAGCCCGAGGAAGTCGGCGTTGGTCTTCCCGAGCACGAGCCGGCTGATCGAGGAGTGCACGGCGACGGAGACGTGCGAGAGCACCTTCCCCACGGCCCCGCGCCCCTCGCCGACGGCGGCGTTGGCCTCGATCAGCGCCTTGGCGAGGCGCTTCGAGTCGTCGTCCGGGATGAACTCGGTGGCGGCGAGCAGCCACAACAGGCGCCAGGCATCCTCTTCCGAGGTGGGCAGCAGTTCGTCGTCGACGCCCATGAGCCAGCCGATGTACCGCCAGAGGTGCAGGATGTCACCGCGTTCACGCGCGGAGTAGCGGAGGCCGAGCAGCTGCGTGCCGAAGACGTAGACGAGCGAGAAGAGCAGAAGCGTCCCGGCGGTCTGCACCTGGTTCACGGGCCGATCCCAGGCGGCGTAGTCCCAGTCGTCCCGCCGGTTCATGGCGGCGCGCACGTGGGCGTGCACGAGCCGGATCCGCAGCGCCGAGGCGTACCCGCGCTCACCGTGCTTGAGCGCACCGGGCGTGGTGACGTCGATCCACCACGCGGCGGTCTCGACGAGCCGCCGGGTGGCCTTGTGCTCGATCTCACCGGTGCCGACCAGCGATTTCGTGGCGCGCGAGGCGAGGTAGCCGCCCATCAGCGACATGTCCCCGAGCGGGAAGAGCCCCAGCAGCCCGGCCCGGGTGATGGCTTTCGCGCCCCGCTCGAGCCGCTCGTCGTCGACCCAGTAGGGCTTGGCGTCGACCTGCTCGAAGAAGTCCTTGAGCGGCCCGGTGGCGTTGGCGCGGTCCGTGAGCGCCGCCTCGAAGAGGGCGCGCCCCTGCCCCTTGGGCTGCTGCGCCATCCAGGCGACGACGTCGTCGGCGAGCTTGTCCTGCACCTGGGCGAACTCGCGGATCCGGGCGATCTGCCGTTCGTCGCCACGGATGTCACCGTCGATGAACAGCCGCTGGGCCAGCCGGAACCCGCCTTGCCGGAACAGCTCGGGCTCGTCCATGGCAGTCACCTCCGGAGTCGACAACAAGTGTTGTCACTTGACGGGCGCGAGTCAAGGCGGAGGGCGCTGGACAAGGGGATCACGGTGCCGTGTATGCTGACGACGCACTGCGGATGTAGTTCAATGGTAGAACATCAGCTTCCCAAGCTGAATACGCGGGTTCGATTCCCGTCATCCGCTCTCATCGAAACCCCGGGCGTTCTGCCCGGGGTTTTCGCTTTCCATTCTCGCGCGCAGATGCGCCACATGAGCGGCAGGCAATCCCGTTTCTTCCGCACGCGCCAACGCCGAAAAAGCCGACGGCGAACCCAAGCGGTGCAACAACTCCGCCCGCGAGGCGTGCCACCACGGGTAGTCATCCAACCCCGCCAAGGCGTCCACCAGCGCCAATGCCGAAGCCGGCCCGTCGCGTTCCGCCACCGCGGCCGCGCGGTTCAAGCGGACCACCGGGGTGTCCTGCACCGACAACAACACGTCGTACCAGGAAATGACCGCGTCCCAGTTCGTTTCGCCGTACGACGGTGCCAGGTCGTGGCAAGCCGCGATCGCCGCCTGGACCACGTACGGGTTCGGCAGCGCCGGCGTTCGGCGCAGGCCGCGGCCGACCAGCTCCACTCCTTCATTGATCAGCTCGGCGTCCCACCGCGAACGGTCCTGCTCGGAAAGCAACACCGGCACCCCCGACGAGAACCGCGCGGGCCGGCGGGCGTCCTGCAGCAGGACCAAAGCCAGCAGCCCCAACGCCGTCGGCTCGTCCGGCATCAGGGAGGCCAGCAGGCGCGCCAACCGCACGCCCTCCGCGAGCAACACAACGCGGCCCGTGTAGCCCTCGTTGAAGATCAGGTACACCGTCGATGCGACGCCGGCCAAGCGAGAAGGCAGCTCCTCCGCCGACGGCACCCGGTACGGGATGCGTGCCTGCGCGATCTTCTGCTTCGCGCGCGTCAGCCGCTTCGCCATCGTCGCTTCCGGCACCAGCAAGCCCCGGGCGACCTCCGCGGTCGACAAACCGCCCAAGGTCCGAAGCGCCAAAGCCACCTGCGCTTCCAGGGACAACGCCGGGTGGCAGCAGGTGAAGACCAGCCGCAGCAGGTCGTCGCGGACCGACATCGGGTCGGGGTACGGATCGACGGCGGGCATCGCGACGGCCTCCTTCCCGAGCCGCTTCGCCTCGCGGCGAACCACGTCCACCGCGCGGTGGCGGGCCGCGACCAGCAGCCAGCCGCGGGGATTGGCCGGGACGCCGTCGCGCGGCCACGTCTCCAGTGCGCGCACGACGGCGTCCTGCACCGCGTCTTCGGCCAGGTCGACGCTGCCGGTGACGCGGACCAGCGTGGCCAGTACCCGGGTGCCCTCGTCCCGGACCAGCCGCGCGACCGCGTCCCCGGCGCCGGTCACTTGCCGAAGTCGACGACCGGCCGGACCTCGATCGCGCCGTCCCAGGCACCCGGGATCCGGGCCGCGACCTTGACCGCCTCGTCGAGGTCGGCGCATTCGAGCAGGTAGAAGCCGGTGAGGGCTTCCTTCGTCTCCGCGTACGGGCCGTCGCTGGTGACGATGTCGCCGCCCTTGCCGCCGGTGACGCGGACCGTCGTCGCGGTGGCCGTCGGGTACAGGGCCGCGCCGCCGCGGATCACCGCGGCCGCGCCCGCGCCGAACTCGTCGTAGTCCTTCATCATGTCCGTGGCTTCGGGCGTGGTCGGGTCGATGTCGGTGGCGTAGATGATCGCGGCGTACTTGGGCATGAGCTGCTCCTCGCGGGTCCTGACCGGCGCCGATCGCCGGTTCTCACTGTAGGGACGAACGGGCGAAGCCGCGCCGGGACACTTGTCGCGAAGAAACTTCGGCGGGCAGGGTGGCCGCATGGGAGAGCCCGCGCTGTTCGGTCCGGACTTCGATCGCGACCCCTCACCCGCCTACGCGTGGCTGCGCGAACGACCACCGCACCGGCTCGATTTCCCGACCGGCACCTGGGCCTGGCTGATCACGCGGTACGACGACGCCCTGACGGCGCTCAACCACCCCGCGCTGGTCAAGAGTCCCTTCGCCGGGAACGAAGAGTGGCAGCGTTCAGGTATGGGCCTGCCGCTGGACCACCGGCCGTCACTCGCCACCAACATGATCAACACCGACCCGCCCGAGCACACGCGGTTGCGCCGCGCGTGCGCCGGCGCGTTCGGCTCCCGCCGGATGCAGAACCTGCGCGAGCGCGCCCAGCAGGTGACCGACGAGCTGCTCGACGCCGTCGAAGCGCGCGGGCACGGCGATCTCGTCACCGACCTCGCCTACCCGCTGCCGATCGCGATCATCTGCGACCTGCTCGGGGTGCCCGAGCGCTACCGCGAGGACGTCCACGAGTGGTCGCTCGTCATCGACTCCGCCGACGACACCGACGGCTCGAAGGTCCGCGAAGCCACCGACGTGCTGGAACGGCTGGTCACCGAGGTCGTCGAGGCCAAGCGGGCGACGCGGGACACCGACCTGATCAGCGACCTCGTCGCGCAGGAGGCCACCGGCACGCTGTCGCCGGACGAGGTGACGTCGACGGCGTTCCTCATCCTGATCGGCGGCCACGAGACGACGGTCGGGCTGATCGCGACCGGCGCGCTCGTCCTGCTGACCCACCCGGACGAGGCAGCGAAAGCCCGGGCCGACCCCGCGCACCGCGCGGCCGTCATCGAGGAGACGTTGCGGCTGCACGCGCCGCTGCAGAACGCGACCTGGCGGTTCCCGACCGAGGACGTCGAGATCGGTGGCCGGGTCATGCGCCCGGGCGACCCGATCCTCGTCTCGGTGCTGGCGGCCAACCGTGATCCCGCGGTGTTCGAAGACGCGGACGCCTTCCGGCCGGGCCGGCGCGGCGAAGAACGTCGGCACATCGCCTTCGGCGTCGGACCGCACCTGTGCATCGGCGCGGCCCTCGCCCGGCTGCAGGCGGACGTCGCCTTCGAGACCTTGCTCCGCCGCCTGCCCCAAGCTCGGCTCGCGGTGCCCGAGGAGGAACTCACCTGGTGGCCGAGCCCGATCACGCGCGGGCTCTTCCACCTGCCGATCGAGCTGTGACAACCGGGGGCTCCGCCATCCGGAACCCCCGAAAAGACAGTCAGCCCTCGACGAGCTCCCAGTCCGAGTCCGGCGTCGCCCGGTCGTACACCTGGCCCGGCGCGGCCTTCAGCACCGAGCGCACGTCCGGGTACAGGTTCGCCACGTGCTCCAGCTCCAGCCCCTCGACCTCGAAGTCCTCCGCCTCGGGGACCTCGAAGCCGACGAACAGCCAGGTGCCGTCCTGCTCGCGGACCACCTGGCGGACCGCGCGCACCGGCTGCTGCGGGCCGGTCGGGATCTCGGTGAGGCCGCTGCTGATCTGGGCTTCGTCGTCCGGCGAGCCTTCGTACTTCCACGCCGCGCGGCGCTGGGCGAGCAGCCGGACGTCCTCGTCCTCGTCGTCGGACCCGGTCACCGACGAGAGCAGCCACGTGCGGCGCTCCGGGTCCCAGTCGGCGGCCATCCCGGTCGGCAGGTCGGCCAGCGCGCCCAGCTGCGGCAGCAGTTCGACGGCTTCGCGCAGCGACATCTTGCCGAAGCTCTCGCGATTGACCAGCACGTCGTCGGACAGCTCGGTGCCGTCGCTGATGAACCAGTCGTCCTCGTCGTCCAGCACGACGAAGCCCAGCGCGTCGGGGTCGTTCACCAGGGCCAGCGCGATGATGACCGGCCCTTCCGGGTCCTGGCGCAGCGGCCATTCGGTCGACATGCGCCATATCCCACCATCGGGCGACCTCGGGCCGCGATCCGGGGTCACCGCTCGATTAATTCATCGAGCGTTGATATTATCGGGTCATGGTGCTGCCCAAAGGACTCGCCCGCTTCAACCGCGTGGTGACCAACCGGATCAACAAGTACGTCGTGAACTGGGCGCCGGGCTTCGGGATGCTCGTCCACAAAGGACGCAGATCCGGCAAGGAGTACCGCACGCCGCTCAACGTCTTCCGCACCGATGACGGCTTCGTCGTGGCGCTCACCTACGGCCCGGACACCGACTGGGTGAAGAACGTGCTGGCCGCGGAGAGCTGCACCATCATCACCCAGCGGAAAAATTACCGCGTGCACTCGCCGCAGCTCGTGCATGATGAGTCACGCCGAGCGATGCCGACGCCCGTGCGCCAGTTCCTCGGCCTGCTGAACGTCCACGACTTCCTGCTGCTGAAGCGGGAGTAGGGGGAGAAATGCTGCTCGAGGGGGAACTCGTCCGGCTGCGCGCGCTCGAACCGGAGGACGCGGAGCGGATCCACGCGTTCGTGACCGACCCCGAGGTCGGCCGCTGGATGGAAAACGGCCACCCGCTCTCGCTCGCCCAGGTGCGCAAGCGCTGCGAAGAGCGCGCGGTCAACACCTACGAGAAGGTCGTTCTCGGCATCGAGGCCAAGGCCGAGCGGAAGCTCATCGGCGTCATCGACCTGCGCGACGCCGAACCCGAAATCGGCGAGGCGTACCTGGACGTCTACATCGGCGACGCCGAGTACCGCGCGGGCGGCGGCTACGGCACCGAAGCACTCCGCCTGCTGTGCCGGTACGGCTTCAACAACATGCGGCTGCACCAGATCACGCTGTGGGTCGTCGCCGAGAACGAGGTCGCGCGGCACGTCTACCGCAAAATCGGGTTCGTCGAGGAGGGCCGGCACCGCGAAGCGTTCGTCGGCCTCGACGGCAAGCGCCACGACATGATCCTGATGAGCATGCTCAAGGGCGAGCTCAAGTGGTGAGCCGCTTGGGCGCCCTCAGCCGCCACGCCTCTTCGAGCAGCTCACGCAGCTGATCGACGTCGACGCGGTCGAGGTCGACGATGACCATGCCGTGCCCGTCGTAGTGCGGGGTCGTGAAGAAGGCCGCGTCGCCGGAATCCAGCAACGCGGCCTTCTCGTCGAGCCCGCACAGCACCACCAGGCCGCCTTCGGCCTCGGTGCGCAGCCGCGCGAACCCCTTGCCCGCCACCTTCAGCGCGGGCGTCCGATACCACGTCGACGCCTCCACCTCCGGCAGCCCGGAGGCGAGGCGGACGACGTCTTCCCAGGTCGTCATGGGTTCATTGTCGACCCGGTGTCTTGGAGAAACCGGACCTACGGCAGGCGCGTGATCCGGTCCGCCGCGGGCGGCGCCAGGTTCGGGTGCGCGCCCAGGTAGGCGATCAGCGCGTCGAGGTCCACCGGGCCGCCGGACAGGTTCGTGCCCTTGGTGAACTCGGTGAAGCCGTCCCCGCCGGCGGCGAGGAAGTTGTTCACCGACACGCGGTACGACGCGGCCGGGTCGACCGGCGTGCCGTTGATCGTGAGGTTCGAGATCCGCGAGCCCTGCGGCGCGGACGCCGAGTAGGTGTAGTGCAGCGAGCTCGAGATCTGCAGGAACCGGGTGACCGAGCCCTGCCACTGCTGCTCCAGCACGTTCTTCAGGTTCGCGCCGGTCAGCGTGATCGTCTGCATGATGTTCGCGAACGGCTGCACGGTGAACGCCTCGCCGTAGGTGACCACGCCGTCGCCCTCGCCGTTCGGCGACGACTTGTACGTCAGGTCGGCGCGGATGCCGCCCGGGTTGGTCATGGCGACGACCGCGTTGTTCGACTGCGTGCCCGCGAGCTGCGCGTCGGCGATGACGTCGCCGAGCGGCGACTCACCGGCCGCGTTGCCCGCCGCCGGCAGGTCGGCGGTGATGGTGCCGACCTGCTTGTTCGCGATCGGCGCGGACTTCGTCTTGGCCTCGGCGACCAGCGCGGCCACGGCCGGGTCCGGCGTCACCGTGCGGGTGACGATCTCGTTGAACGCCTTGGTCTGCGACCGCACGACGTCACGGGTCTTGCGGCTGATCTTCAGGTCGACCACCGAAAGCAGGCGCCCGAACGACGAGCCCTGGATGACCGGCCGCGGCTGGCCCGCCGGGTCGTTGATCACGCAGTTGTACTGCTGGTGGCTGTGCCCGGTGAAGAAGGCGTCGACCTTCGGCGTCACCGCGGCCGCGATCGCCGCGGCCGGGCCCGGGCGCAGCTTGCAGTCGTTCGGGCCCTCGACCTCGGTGCCGTCGCCCTGGTGCAGGAGCACGACCTGGGCCTTGACGCCGAGGAAGTCGAGCAGGTTCGCGGTCCGGTTGATCGCCTCGACCTCGTCGCCGAACTTCAGGCCCTTGATGGCCTCCGGCGTGACGACGGTGGGCAGGTCCTTCAGCGTGGCGCCGATGACGCCGATCGGCACGCCGCCTTCGAACTTCACGGTGAACGGCAACAGCGCCGGCAGGCCGTTGGTGAAGTACACATTGGACCCGATGAACGGGAAGTTCGCACCCTTGAAGGTGGTCTGGAACTGGCAGCCGTCGGTCGGGTGGCAGCCGCCGAACTGCATGCGCTGCAGTTCCTTGTAGCCCTCGTCGAATTCGTGGTTGCCGACGACCGAAGTGTCGACACCCAGCATGTTCAGGAAGTCGATGGTCGGCTCGTCGTGGAACAGCGCCGAGATCACCGGCGACGCGCCGATGTTGTCACCGGCGGACACGACGAACGAGTTGGCCACCTGCGCCCGCAGCTGCTTCACGTGCGTGGCCAGGTACACGGCGCCACCGGCGTCCACAGTGGTCCCGTCCGACTGCACCACGCGCCCGCTGGAGCCGGACGGCGGCTCCAGGTTGCCGTGCAGGTCGTTGAACCCGATGATCCGGACGTCGGTGGTGGGATCCGGGCGCTGGCCCGCGGACGCGGGTGCGGTGGTCACCGCCGTCGTCGCCAGCGCGGCCGCGGCGAACACCGCGAGCCGGGTCGAAAGCCTCATGAGTGTTCTTCCTCCGATTCGCGCCCCAGGTCCCCGAACGGGCGCACGGCGGAGGATTCTGCCTCGCGAAGCAGTCACCTACCAGGGTCAAAAGACGGACGTAAAGCGAATGTCACCCAACGGCTTCCCTCGAGCAGCACCCGCGCGACGAGTTCCGGGTCGTCGTTCATCGGCACGTGCCCGCAGCCCGGCAGCAGCCGGAACACCCCGTCCGGCGCGACTTTCCGCAGGTCGGCGACGCGCGGCCGGGCGAGGATCCGATCACGCTCGGCCCAGGCGATGGTCACCGGGACGCCGGTGACCGGTCCGGTGAACCGGAAGTCACCGCGGGACTGGGCGGCGGTCGGCTCGAAGCCCGGTGCGGTGGCGAGCGCGTGGGCGTCCTCGACGACGGTGTCGGGAGTCTGCAGCTCGGGGCGTCCGACGATCATCCCGGTCAGAGCGCGGCGTCCGGACGCGGTGGCGGCGATGCGGCGCACGACGTGCGGCGGCGTGCGCTGCGCGAGCGCGCGGTGGGCCTTGAGCGTGGCGATCGCGTACATCTTCTGGCGCCGGTTCCACAGCCCGGCCGGGGACAACGCCGTGACGCTGCGGACCAGCCCGGCCTGCCCGAGTGCCAGCGACAGCAGGCCGCCGAGCGAGTTGCCGGCCACGTGCGGCCGCTCGAGCCCGAGGTCGGTGAAGAGCTCCTTGAACATCACCAGCGCCGGCTCGATGCCGTACCCGCCGGCCGGTTCGGGCGACTCGCCGAAGCCGGGCAGGTCGACGGCGATGACGTCACGATGAGGCGTGAGCAGCGGGAACACCGGAGCCCACGCCTGGCGGCGGTGACCGATGCCGTGGATCAGCACCAGCGGCTCGCCCCGGCCCGCGCGGTCGTAGACAACGTCGTCCATGACCCGAGAATAGTCGAATCTGCAACCGGCGGTAACAGTTACTTTGCGTCCGGTACGACCCGGCTCCCGCTGTCGGCCGACCGCTGGACGGCGTCGAGCACCCGGTGCACGCCCACGGCGTGCGCGAAGTCCGGCAGGTCGCCCTTGAGGTGCCGGGCGTAGGCGTGCGCAACGTTGTACGACGGCTCGGCGCTGCGGCCGGCCAGCTGCGGCAGCTCGTAGCGCGCGGGCACGGTGAGCTTTTCCAGGGTGCCGGTCCGGCTGCCCCGCAGCGTCAGCTTCGCGATCCAGAACAGCGAGTCCGCGGCCTCGACGACCAGCGTGCCCTCGGTGCCGTTGATCTCCCAGTGGAAGTTCGTCGCCGGTGACGTCCCGCCGCGCAGGTGCAGGGACGCGACGGCGCCGCCGGTCAGCACGCCGGTGACGGCGATCTGGTCCGGCGCGGTCATCTCGACGGACTCGCCGGTGACCTCGTCACGCACCCGCGGCCGCACGGTCGCCATCGTCGCCGACAGCTCGGCGAAGCCGCCGAGGACCATGGCCACCGTATCGACGGTGTGCGCGAACGGGATGGTCAACATCGTCGCCCCGCCCGCGGGGTGCAGCTGGTAGTCGCGGCCGGCCCGCACGCTCGGGCCCCAGTTCGCGCCCGAAGCGATCAGCGACGTCGACAGCACCCGGCCGACGTACCCGTCCTTGATGAGGTCACGCAGGTAGCGCAGCGCCGGGGCCGAACGTCCCTGCAGGCCGACCGCGGTCGTCCTGTCCCGCGCGGCTTCGGCCAGCGCCTCGGTCTCGGCCAGGCTGACACCAAGAGGCCACTCGCTCAGCACCTGCTTGCCGGCGGCTAAGGCGGGCTCGATGAGCGCCCGGTGCTCGGGCACCTTGACGGCGACCACCACCAGGTCGACCTCGGGGTGCCGGGCGAGTTCGCCGGCGTCGCCGAAGGTCAGCGGCACGCCGTACTTCTCGCCGGCCACCCGCGCCGTCTCCGCGCTGCTCCCGGCGAGCGCGCGGAGCTCGTAGCCGTCCACCGCGGCCAGCGCGGGCACGTGCGCGGTCGCGGCCCAGCCGCCGTTCGCGCTGAGCCCGACGATGCCGACCCGGACCGGTGCCATGAGCGTTCCTTTCGTTGCCCCCTAAAGACTCCGACGTGCCGAGCGTCGTAGTCATTCCCGTATCGGCGCAAGCCGCATCCGGTTACGACGGCATGACTTCGATCACCCGCGAGCCACCGATCGGCCGCACCCGGGTCGGCCGAGTGGCCGAGGGAGCCGGGCTCATCGACCGAAGCGGCACCCCGGCCAAGATCCATAACGTCGGTGGCATGACGAACGCACAGCTCACGGCCCTGCAGTACGGCTTCATCGCCTTCCTCGCGCTGTGGGCCGTGGTGCTGGTGCCGCAGCTGATCACCCAGCTCGCCCGGCACGGCGGCCTGCGGTGGCGCGGGATCGCGACCACGGCGGCGGTGCTGCTCTACGGCTGCATGACCCTCGCGGTCGTTCTCCTGCCGCTGCCGGGCCCCGGCACCCGCCGGCTCACCCAGACCGTGCAGCTGCACCCCTTCCAGTGGATCGCCGACATCCACACCGAGCTGCTCAAGCACGGTGGGCAGTGGTTCATGACGCAGACGTTCCAGCAGGCGTGCCTGAACGTCCTGCTGTTCGTGCCGCTCGGGGTCTTCGCCCGGATCCTTTGGCGCCGCGGCCTGACGGGCACGGCCCTGATCGGCTTCACGGCGTCACTGTTCATCGAGATCACGCAGCTCACGGCCAACTTCGGCACGGCTCCGTACGTCTACCGCATCTTCGACGTCGACGACCTCATGAACAACACGGCCGGGGCGATGGTCGGCTGGATGTTCGGGGCGCTGCTGCTGACGCTCCTGCGTTCAACGGTCGACGTGCAGCCGGCCCGGAGCGAGCGGGTCCACTTCGCCGAGACGCGCTAGCCGGGCTTTCCGCTGCAGCGCGGCCCGCTTGGCGGCCCGCCTGTCTTCGAGGACGACGACGAGCGCGGCGACGGCCAGGACCAGCGCGACCAGCCCGAGGACGATCGGAAGCTGCACGAAATCCTCCTCGGTACGGCGCTGTGCGGGAGATCACACAGGTTACGCAGGTCAGTACCGAATTCGCTACCCCACGCGACCGGCCCGGGCGGCGAACCAGGTCCGGTCGGCGGTGAGCCAGCCGTCGAAGGTGAGATCGGCCGAGGTCAGGAGGGTTTCGAGGTCGAGGCGGCGGCAGGTGAATTCCTGGTGCCACCGCCGGCCTCGGGCCGAGTAGCGGACCGTGGCGGACAGCAGGTCGCCGTCGCGGACGACATCGGCCAGTTCGATCTCGACCTCGCCGAGCCGCCCGCCCTGGCCGGACGCGGCGGTGGTGAACCACTCGGGCGGATGCCACTCGACGATCAGCCGCCCACCCGGCGCGAGGTGCCGCCTCGCGGCGGCGAGCATGGCTTCCCGGTCCGCGGCTCGTTCGGTGTTGACCAGGTGGCTGGCGAGCAGGACGGCATCGAAGGTGCGGCCGAGCTGCAGGTCGGCGATACGGGAGCAGACGGTCTCGGCGCGGACGTGGGACAGCATCGCGGCCGACTCGTCGACGGCGACGACCTCGTGCCCGAGCTCGATTAGCGGGTGCGTGACCCGGTCGGCGCCGCTGCCGAGCTCGAGGATCGAGGCGCTCGGCGGGACCGCGGCGTGCACGATCTCCGCCTCGCCGTCGGGCGGGAGCAGCAGGTAGACGTCGACGGGCGAGCCGTCCGCGGTGACCTCCATCCCCCGAGCGTGCCGGAAACGCCGCGCGTGGCGTGGCCCGGCGGCGACAAAACCGGCGCGACGTGGCCGTCGCGATGCCGCACCGACCGGGGACGGGCCGGTTAGAAGAACGGCGCAGAAGGAAACCCCGGCCGATCCGAAGACGGCAGCGGGCAGACTCCCAGCAACCACCCCCGGTACCCGAGAGCGTGCCGGAAACCCGACCGCGCCGCCGTCGGCCCGAGCGTGCCGGAGACTGGACGGGTGAGCACCCGACCCACCAAGGACCAGCTGGCCGCAGCCCACAACACCACCATCCCCGACGTCATCGCTCCCGGCCTCGACGTCCTCTTCTGCGGCATCAACCCCGGCCTCTACTCCGGCGCGCTCGGGCAGCACTTCGCCCGCCCGGGCAACCGCTTCTGGCCCGCGCTCCACAAGGGCGGCTTCACCCCGCGCCTCTACGCGCCCAGCGAGCAGGACCAGCTGCTCGACCTCAAGCTCGGCATCACGAACGTCGTCGCGAGGACCACCGCCCGCGCCGACGAGCTCACCGACGACGAACTCCGCGAAGGCGGGCGGATCCTCACCGCGAAAGTCCTCGAGTACCGGCCGGCCTGGCTGGCCGTCGTCGGCATCACCGCCTACCGGACCGCCTTCGGCTTCCCGAAGGCGCGCGTCGGCCCGCAAGACCACCGGATCGGCGACACCCACGTGTGGGTGCTGCCGAACCCGAGCGGGCTCAACGCACACTGGACGCCCGCCGGCCTGGCTGCGGAGTTCGCCCGGCTGCGGGCCGCATCCGAAAACTGTCGAAATCGTTGAACGGTCTGCGGGCCACCCTCAGTAGCGCCGACTGCCCCATCAGGCCCCATCACGCCCGGCCGCGCCAGCTCTCGAAGATCCACTTCTACGGAAAGTTTGCTGTGACCGGCAGATTGGGCCATGAGGGGGATTTGGCGTCATGAGCTGCGCAATCGCGACTCGTACCAAGCAGGAGGAGTCACTCAACCGGTCCCGGCAGGGGGATCGGACGGCGCCGGAGACGTCCGGCGCCCGTGAGCGACGGCGCAGAGACGGAGGCCCGCGATGCACGGCATCGAGCCCACCCGCAGGCCCACGGGGCCGCCGGCCGGACCCGGTGGCGGGCGCAGCCTGGGTGTGGCGGTCGTCGATCCCGTCCCGATCTTCCGCGACGGCCTCGCCGCGCTCGTGCACCGCAGCCAGGGGCTGCACTGGGCCGGACAGGCCGCCAGCCACCACGCCGCCCTGCAGCTGTGCGAGCAGGTCAAGCCGGACGTCGTCGTGCTCGACTCGGCACTGGACCCGAACTGCCACCTGACCAAGCTTCTCAACGCCGGCGACCCGGCCCTGCTCCTGGTCACCCTGATCCGTGACGCGAATCGCACGCAGCAGTACCTCGCCGCCGCCATCGCCGCGGGCGCGCACGCGATCGTGCCGCGGTCGATCGATTCACGACGTCTCGCCGAAGCGATCCGGCGGGCGCACAGCGAACGCCGGTACATCGACCCGGCGCTGGCCGCGCTGACCGCCCGGCCGAAGCGCGCGACCGCCCCGAAGGGTGACCCCGCCGCCGACAGCCCGCCGTCGCCGCGCGGCGCGATGCCGCTGTCCAGGCGCGAGTACCAGGTGCTCCAGCTGGTCGCCGAAGGACTCGAAAACTCGGCGATCGCCAAGCTGCTGTTCCTGTCCGTGGAGACCGTCCGGACCCACGTGAAGAGCATCCTGCGCAAGCTTTCCGCCCGGGACCGGACACACGCGGTGACGATCGCCTTTCGCAGCGGGATCCTCATCGCCCGGCCCGAAGACGGGTACGTCCCGGTGACGGCGGACACAACGGCGATCCCGGGCCACCGCTGACGCCTCTTCCCCAGGAAGAAGGCAACATTCAGGGGAATTTCCGATACTCGGAAGTGCGGATCTGCTTGCTCTGGTTACCCACAGGTAATATCCTGAAGTTACCGGCGAGTAAGGCGAACATGTGCCCGGCCGGGGAGCCGAACACATTGGAGTGACGACATGGGCCACTACAAGAGCAACGTCCGAGACCTGGAGTTCAACCTCTTCGAGGTACTCGGCGTGCAGGACCGCCTGGGCAAGGGTGTGCTCGCCGAATCCGACGAAGAGACCGCCCGCGGTGTGCTGTCCGAGCTGAACAAGCTCGCGACCGGCCCGCTCGCCGAGTCCTTCGCCGACGCCGACCGCAACCCGCCCGTGTACGACCCGAAGACGTTCAGCGTCAAGATCCCCGAGTCGTTCAAGAAGAGCTACAAGCAGCTCCTCGACGGCGAGTGGTGGCGCCTCGGCCTGACCAACGACCTCGGCGGCTTCGGCCTCCCCCCGACGGTGCAGTGGGCGGCCTCCGAGCTCATCCTCGGCGCGAACGCCCCGCTGTTCATGTACATGGCGGGCCCGAACTTCGCCATGATCGTGAACAAGAACGGCACCGAAGAGCAGAAGCACTGGGCCCAGATCATGATCGACCGGCAGTGGGGCGCCACCATGGTGCTCACCGAGCCGGACGCCGGCTCCGACGTCGGCGCGGGCCGCACCAAGGCCACCAAGCAGGAGGACGGCTCCTGGCACATCGACGGGGTGAAGCGGTTCATCACCTCGGCCGAGCACGACATGAGCGAAAACATCATGCACCTCGTGCTCGCCCGCCCCGAGGGCCCCGGCATCGAGACCAAGCCGGGCACCAAGGGCCTGTCGCTGTTCCTCGTGCCGAAGTTCCACTTCGACACCAAGACCGGTGAGCTGGGCGAGCGCAACGGCGCCTTCGTCACGAACGTCGAGCACAAGATGGGCATCAAGGCCTCGACGACCTGCGAGCTGACCTTCGGCCAGCACGGCACCCCGGCCAAGGGCTGGCTGCTCGGCGAGGTGCACGACGGCATCGCGCAGATGTTCCAGGTCATCGAGTACGCCCGGATGATGGTCGGCACGAAGGCCATCGCGACGCTGTCGACCGGCTACCTCAACGCGCTCGAGTACGCCAAGGAGCGCGTCCAGGGCGCCGACCTGCCGAACATGCTGAACAAGACCGCGCCGCGCGTCACCATCACGCACCACCCGGACGTCCGCCGCTCGCTGATGCTCCAGAAGGCCTACGCCGAGGGCCTCCGCGCGGTGTACCTCTACACCGCCTCCTTCCAGGACCAGCTGTGGACCGGCGAGGGCGACCAGAAGCTCGCGCACGGCGTCAACGACCTGCTGCTGCCGATCGTCAAGGGCGTCGGCTCCGAGCGCGCCACCGAGCAGCTCGTGCAGTCGCTGCAGACGCTGGGCGGGTCCGGCTTCCTGCAGGACTACCCGATCGAGCAGTACATCCGCGACGCGAAGATCGACTCGCTGTACGAGGGCACCACGGCCATCCAGTCGCTGGACTTCTTCTTCCGGAAGATCGTCCGCGACAAGGGCCAGTCGCTGGCCTACGTCGCCGGGGAGATCACCAAGTTCATCGAGTCCGAGGCGGGCAACGGCCGGCTCAAGAACGAGCGTGCGCTGCTCAAGCAGGCCCTGGAGGACACCCAGGGCATGCTCGGCTCGCTGATCGGCTACCTGACGGCGTCCCAGGAGGACCCGCAGAGCATCAACAAGGTCGGCCAGCACACGGTCCGGCTGCTGATGTCGGTCGGTGACCTGCTCATCGGCTGGCAGCTGCTCAAGCACGCCGAGGTCGCCATCGGCAAGCTCGACGCGGGCGCGTCCGCCAAGGACACCCCGTTCTACGAGGGCAAGATCGCCGTGGCGTCGTTCTTCGCGAAGCAGGTGCTGCCGGAGCTGACCGCCCGCCGCGCCATCGTGGAGGCCGCCGACAACGCGCTCATGGAGATCGACGAAGCCGCGTTCTGATCAATGCGTTCCGCCGAAGGGCCCCTTCCGACCCCGGAAGGGGCTCTTCGGCGTTTCGGGTTCGGAAAGCCGGGGAATTCGGTCTGCGAGTTCGCGGGACCGAGTGGCCGGATCCGCGATCACCGAGAGGAGAAAGTGATGACTGTCGCCGGCATCATCAGCGCCATCGTCGTCGGGCTGATCATCGGCGTTCTGGGCCGGCTGCTCGCTCCCGGCAAGCAGAACATCCCGATCTGGCTGACCATCGTGATCGGTATCATCGCCGCCTTCATCGGCACCGCCATCGCGCGTGGTCTCGGCTACGCCGACACGAACGGCATCGACTGGCTGGAGATCCTCACCCAGGTCGTGCTGGCCGCGATCGGTGTCAGCATCGCCGCCGGTGCCTACGGTCGCCGTGGTGTAACCAGGTAACGCTTTCGGATCTGCGGCCCGGCCGGTCCACCTTCGGGTGAACCGGCCGGGCTTTTCCGTGGGCTACCGCCGGGCCGACGCGCGGGCGAGCGCGACGCCGAACCCGGCGCCCACCAGCAGCAGCACCGCGGCCAAGGTCATCGTCGTCGTCACGGCGTGGGCCGAAGAACCGGCGGCGAGCGTCAGGAAGAGGCTGCCGAACGTCGCGACCCCGACGACCTGGCTCAGCTGCAACGTCGTCGTGAGCAGCCCGCTGGCGTCCGCCGCGCTGGCGAGCGGGACGTGGGTCAGCGCGTGCGCCATCAGGGACCCGAACGCCAGGCCCATGGAGAGGCCGAACAGGATGAGCGCGGCGAAGAACAGCGCGCCGCCCCGTCCGCCGTCCTTCAGGCTCAGCGCCAGCAAGGCGTACGCGATCGCCGACCCGACGTAGCCGCACGGCGTCAGTGCCGTGTGGACGCGTGCGGGCAGCTTGTGCCAGAAGAAGCCGCACACACCGAAAACCACGCCTCCAGGCACCATGGTGAGCCCCGCGGACAGCGCCGTCTCCCCGAGGCCCGTCTGCAGGTGCAACGCCACGCAGAACAGGAAGCCGCCGTAGGACGCCATGCCGGTGGCGAGCGCGGCCAGCCCGGGTGCGACCCCGCGGACCTTCAGGACGCCGAGGTCGACCAGCGGGTCGCGAACCCGGCGTTCCACGACCACGAACAGCACGGCCAGCAGCACGCCCGCCGCGAGCGACCCGAACGTCCACATCGGCCAGCCGGTTTCGTGCCCGAGGACGAGCGGCAGCACGACGAGCACCACCGCGGGCACGGCGAGCGCGAGGCCGGCGAGGTCGAGCCGGCGGCCCGCTCCCGCCGCGCCGCCGGGCACCAGCCGCAGGGCCAACGCGGCCACGAGCACGCCGATCGGCACGTTCACCAGGAAGATCGGCCGCCAGCCCGCCCCGAAGAGGTCCGCGCCGACGAGCACCCCGCCGAGCACCTGGCCCGCCACGAACGCGACCGAGATGACCGCGGTGTACGCGCTGAGCGCCTTGGCCCGCGCGGGGCCGCTGAACTGCGCCTGGATGACGCTGATGACCTGCGGCATCATCAACGCCGCGCCGGCGCCCTGGGCGATCCGCGCGACGATCAGCGTGGTGGGGTCCGGCGCGAACCCGCACAGCAGCGAGCAGACGGTGAAGGCGGCGACGCCGGTGACGAACAGCCGTCGCCGCCCGAACAGCTCGCCGAGGCGGGCGCCGGTGATCAGCAGCATCGCGTAGCCCACGGTGTAGCCGGAGACGATGAGCTGCAGCGCGGCGCCGGAGGCGTGCAGGTCGGTGCGGATGTCGGTCATGGCGACGTTCACGACGGTGACGTCGAGCAGCGCCATGAACTGGCCGAGCAGCAGGACGGCCAGCATGAACCACGGCCGCCGGGTGGCCCGGTCCGGGACGGCCGGGGCTGAGGTGGTCAGAGTCATGCCTCTGACCTTGGGTTTTTCCGGCTTGGCGCGGAGAGAGCCTGTCGATGCTGGTACTGGCAGCACCTGCTTCGCCGAAAATTGTCGTACCCCTCGGGCACCATGGTCCGCATGACGTCGACGCAGGTGCACACCAGCCGCCGGGAGGAACTCGGCCAGTTCCTCAAGGCGTGCCGGGCGCGGATCGGCCCGGAGGAGGTGGGACTGCCGCCCGGCGTGCGCCGCCGCACGAGCGGGTTGCGGCGGGAGGAGGTCGCGCTGCTCGCGGGCGTCGGCGTCACCTGGTACACGTGGCTGGAGCAGGGGCGGCCGATCAACGCGAGCGCGCAGGTGCTCGACGCGGTGGCGCGCACGCTGCGGATGGACCACCCCGAGCGGGAGCACCTGTACCGGCTGGCGGAGCTGACGCCGTCGCGGCTGCCGTCGTCGGTCGAGGTGGTGCCGGACGCCGTGCGCGAGGTGCTGCGCGCGCTGGATCCGCTGCCCGCCACGGTGGTCAACGGCCGGTTCGACGTCCTCGAGTCGAACGCGGCGCAGACGGAGCTGTTCTGGGAGTGGCACAGCCTGCCGTGCCTGCACAAGAACCTGCTGTGGTGCTGCGTGACCGAGCCGAACGCGCGGCGGATGCTGCTGAACTACGACGAGGAGGTCCCGCACATGGTGGCGCGGATGCGCGCCGAGTACGGCAGGCACGTCGGTGATCCGTCCTGGGAGGAGGACATCCGGCGGCTGACCGCGCTGAGCCCCGAGTTCGCCGCGTTGTGGGCGCGGCACGAGGTGGCCGAGCCGCGGCCGCGGTTGCGGGAGTTCCAGCACCCACGGGCCGGCCGGATGCGCCTCCGGCTGACCGAGCTGGCCGTCTCGGAGGCGCCGGGACTGCGGATCCAGGTGTCCACTCCGGACGACGCGTCGACGTGGGCGCTGCTGCCCTTGACTCGCCGGGAGGGGTCATGACGGAACTGGACCTGAGCGATCGCGGGCTGACGTCGGTGCCGTCGATCCCCTCCGACGTCACCCGGCTCGATCTGTACAAGAACGCGATCGCCGAGGTGCCCGGGTCGCTGTGGTCGCTGACCGGGCTGCGCGTGCTGAACCTCGCGGCGAACCGGATTTCCGTGCTGCCGCCGGGGATCTCGGCGCTGACGTCGCTGCACACGCTCGACCTGGCGCACAACCGGTTCGACGTGTTGCCGGACGAGCTGGGCGAGCTGGCCGGGCTCACCGAGTACCTGTACGTCAGCGACAACCGGCTGACGAAGTTCCCGGCGGCCTGGTGCCGGCTGGGCAGGCTGCGGTACCTGGGGTGCACGGACAACCGGCTCACGTCGCTGCCGTCGGACCTCTCGGGGTTCGCGGCGCTGCGCGAACTCCGGTTGTACCGCAACGAGCTGACCGCGCTGCCCGAGTCGATCGGCGGGTTGAGTTCGTTGCGGGAGTTGCACCTGCGGGGCAACCGGCTCACTTCGCTGCCGTCGTCGATCGGGATGCTGAGTGAGCTGCGTCAGCTGGACCTGCGGGAGAACTCCTTGACGGAGCTGCCCGCGTCCTTGGCTCAGCTGTCCAAACTGGACAAGCTGGATCTGCGGTGGAACAAGCAGCTGCGGGAGCCGGCGTGGCTGCGCGACTTCGAGGAGGCGGGGTGCATGGTCCTTCGCTGACAACTCAACAGAGAACGGTCGGGCGCGGACCGTAGGTCGCCGTGTGCGACGTCCGCCGGAGCTCGGTGCCGCTCGCGAGGTCGTAGAGCACACGCGTGTCGGTGACGCTGAAACCGGACGAACCGATCGAGGGTCGGCAGGCGGCCGCCCCACCGGAGCCGAACTGGATCGTGGGCGGGTCGCCGGGGGTCTGCGCGCCGGTCTGGCTCTCGACGCGGAAGTGCCGGGTGCCCCAGATCCGGACGGTCACCGAGCCGCCGGAGACGGTGGCCTGGATGGCGATGCCGGTCGCGGCGTCGTTGGTCACCTTGAGCTCGACGGGGCTGCCGTCGGCGTTGACGGCCTTGGCGTCGCGGCCCACGGGGTAGCGGTCGAGGTAGTGGTCGTGCTCCAGGTGGCCGGCGTCGGCCAGGCCGGCGAGGTAGGCGGCGTTGTACAAAGTGGACGCCAGCTGGGAGACGCCGCCGCCGACCACGGCCGGGCCGGTGCCGTCCTCGTCGACCGGGGCGGGCAGGTACCCGGCGGCCGCGGTGCGCGGGCCGGAGCGGGCGCCGAGGCTGAACGTCTCGCCGGGCTTGACGATCGCGCCGGAAACGCGGGCGGCGAGCGTCCGGTTGTTCGTCTCGGCCGGGCCGGTCAGGCCGTCGGTGGTGAACTCGCCGATGACCTCCTTGATGCCGAGCGCGCTGGCGGCGTCGGTGGTCACGCTGGGTGCCGACGAGCTGTAGACGACGGGGAGATCCCGCCCGTCGGTCTTCTTCAGCACGTCGATCAGGGGGAGGAAGGTCTTCTCCCAGTCCACCTTGCGGGCCTCTTCGGAGGGCTCGACCGTCGGCTGGTCACCGGTGAAGACGATCTGCGCGTCCTTGCCGTCGGTCTCGGTGCTCGCGAGCCCGTCCTTGAGGGCCGCCTGCAGCTTGCCCTGGTCGATGCGGACCTCGATGGCCCCGCCTTCGACCGCGGCGAACTGGAAGGAAGCCGCGATCGTGGCGGGCTTCAGCGGGACGTCCTTGCCTTCGCCGTGCACGACGACCGGCTTCGCAACGGCGGGCACGACGATCTGCCGGCAGGCGGCCTGCACCCCGGCGGCGGTCGCGCGCACGGGCGTGATGGCCATGGCCAGCTTGACCCCGCCGGGGTCGAGCCAGTGGTCGGTGACGGTGTGCACGGCGCCGGCGAGGTCGGTCAGCTGCTGGCCCTGCCGCGGCAGGATCGGGAAGGCGGTGACACCGCCGTCGCTGCCGTCGATGGGCGTGAACCCGACCGAGCCTTCGGTGGCGGGGTGGTTCAGCTTGCCCTCGGCGAGCTCCCGCACGGCGTCGGCGATGCGGTTCTGGTCGGTGCGCGTGGCCACCCCGACCTCGCGGCTGGAGAAGAAGGACATGATCCGCGTGATCGGGCTCAGCGGCTGGTGCCCGGCGAGCCCGAGGGTGTTCGGCCAGTCGAGCCCGAGGCCGGACTGCGCGGGCAGGAGTTCGGCCTGCACGTCCCCACCGTGGACGGCCACGGGCCGGACCAGCCGCGGCTCGAGCTCCTTCCGCAGCTTGGCCTCGGCCTCGGCATGGCTGAGCCCCCCGACCTCGACACCGGCAACGGTCACCCCGCGCGGCACGTCCCCGAGGCTGACGACGAGATCGACGGCGTAGAGGATGACGAAGAGGCCAAGAGCGAGCCCGACGGCCATCATGGCCCGGGCAACACCCTTGCGCAGCTTCCGCGCGGGCGTCTCCGGAACAGGCGGCGGCGCGGGGTTTTCGAGGAGCTCGCCGAGCAGGTCTTCGGAGAAGAGATCGGTGGTGGCAGCCGGGGGCGGTACCACCGGAGGCCACTCCGCGACCGCGACGGTCGGCGCCTCCGACGCCAGCGGCGACTCGGCAGCAGCGGCCGGCGAATCGGCGGCCGTGGGCCACTCGGGCCCCGCGGCCCCGACCGGCTCGGCAGGTGGTGGCGCCACACCGCCATCAGCCGCCACGGATGGCTGGGCGGGGTCCGGCCACTCGGGTTCGGCAGGCAGCGCGGCCTCTCCCGTCGCGGGCCGCCCGGGAGCTTTCTCCGGCTCGGCAGCCGCCGCGAGCGCCCCCTCGGTGGCGAGCTCGCCCGACTTCGCGCCCTCGCGTCCCTCTTCGTCTGCCACGCGCCTGCCTTTCGCGGGACCCGACCTACAGGTAGAGCCCCGTCCCGTGCTCGGTGCGCTCGGTCGCCACCGCGTGGATGTCGCGTTCGCGCATCACCAGGTGCCCCTCGCCCTGGATCTCGACCTCGAGCTGGTCCTCCGGGTTGAAGAGCACGCGGTCGCCGGTCTTGACGTTCCGCACGCTGTTGCCTACGCCCAGTACATCACCCCACGCCAGCCGGCGCGCGACCTGGGCCGTTGCGGGGATCACGATGCCGCCGCTGCTGCGGCGCTCCCCTTCTTCCGGCGACAGCCGCACGAGTACCCGGT
The DNA here is from genome assembly GCF_042652605.1 of Amycolatopsis plumensis. NCBI lineage: Bacteria > Bacillati > Actinomycetota > Actinomycetes > Pseudonocardiales > Pseudonocardiaceae > Amycolatopsis > Amycolatopsis plumensis. Next base: position 2,817,460 of record NZ_JBHSJY010000001.1, read on the forward strand.
CGTGCAGCATCTGGATTTCGAGTTTCGGCCCGTCAGACACGGCCTGCATGTTACCCGCCGGTCCGCGGCTCCCCGGCCATGACCAGGCTCAATTCGCTCACGCCGCCGTCTTCGATCCGCACCGGGACGCCCCAGTCCTGCCGGGTGATCCGGCACGCCGGGTGCTCGCCGCCGTCGTCGCAGCTCGCGGCCTGCGCGACGACCTGCAGCACGCCCTCGGTGACGCCCGGGGCCAGCCGGATCTTGCGGTTCAGGTCCGTGCCCGTCCCGCCGCCGTCGGCCAGCAGCGACGGCGGCGACGCGCTGATCTCGAGCCGCGTCGACGGGCCGAAGCGGTCGTCCAGCTTCTCGCCCGGCGGTGCCGTGAACACCACCGAAAAGTCGATCTCGCCCGGGGCGAGCACCGTCGACGGGCGGCGCACCGCGTGCGCGTCACCGGTCACCACCGTCGGCTCGGCCGCCGCGACCGGGGCGATCCGGTTGCCCGCGGACTCGACGGCCAGCAGCTCGCCGTCGTGCAGCAGCAGGCCCTGCGGCTCGGCGAGCCCGCTGGCGATCGTGGTCACCTGGCGGGTGAAGACGTCGAAGCGGCGGACCGCGCCGTTGTAGGTGTCGGCGATCGCGATCTTGTCGCCGGGCAGCACGGCGAGGCCGAGCGGGTGCTGGAGCAGCGCCTGGTCGGCCGGGCCGTCGGTGTGGCCGAAGGAAAACAGGTCGACGCCGATCGCGGTCTGGACGGTGAACGACTCGCCGTCGGGCTCGATCCAGCGCAGCGCCGACGTCTCGGCGTCGACGAGCCACAGCTTGTCGCCGTCCACGGCCAGGCCGGACGTTTGCGCGAAGAACGCTTCGCGGACGTCGCCGTCGCGCAGTCCTTCGACGGTCGTCCCGGCGAAGCGGCGGATCGTGCCGCCGACCGGGTCGAACACGCTCAGCGTGTGGTTGCCCGCCATGGCGACGACGACCCCGCCGGCCGGGCCCCACCAGGCGACGTCCCACGGGCTGGTGAGGTCGACCTCGGCGGCCTTGCCCAAGTCCGGCCCGCTGCGCCACTGCGCGCCGGTGCCGGCGACCGTCGTCACCTCGCCGGTGATCAGGTCGAGACCGCGCAGCCGGTGCCCGGCCGTGTCGGCGACGACGGCGTGGTAGCCGACGCGCTCGGCGATGTCGTACGGCAGGAGCGCGATGCCCGACGGCTCGGTGAACGTCGCGATGTCGAACGGGCCGTCCTGGCTCCCGCGTTCCCCGCTGCCGAAGCGGCGGATGACGGTCTCGCCGTCCGAAGCGAACTCGACGATGGCGTGGTGCCCGGTGTCGGCGACCAGCACGCGCCCCTCGGCGGTGGCGACGGCCTTGCTCGGGAACCGCAGCTCGGCGGGCTGCTCCTCGACCGGCACGTACGGGCTGCCGCCGCGGCGGAGCGTCCCCTTCGCTTCGTGCTTCGTCACGAGGTCCTTGATGACGCGGCGAAGCGCTTCTTCGTGTCCTTCGCCCGCCGCGACGTGCACGACGTACCCCTCGGGGTCGACGACGACCAGCGTCGGCCAGGCGCGGACCGCGTACTGCGACCACAGCTCCATCTGCGGGTCGTTGACCACCGGGTGGTGCACGTCGTAGCGGCGGACTGCGGCTTCGATCGAGGCGCGCTCGCCCTCGTGCAGGAACTTCGGCGAGTGAACACCGACGGTGACCAGCACGTCCGCGAACTCGGCTTCCAGTGGCCGCAGCTCGTCGAGCACGTGGAGGCAGTTGATGCAGCCGCTGGTCCAGAAGTCCAGCAGCACGACGCGGCCGCGCAGCTCGGCGAGGGTGAGCGGGCGGCCGCCGGTGTTCAGCCAGACGTCGCCGCGCAGCTCGGGGGCGCGCACGCGGCTCTGCGGTCGTGGAGAAGTCACGGCATGAGTGAACTACACGCGCTCACGCTCTGTTCCACGGTCCGCCCGATGAGAGAACAAACTCACCCCGTGTGGGTGGTCGAAAAAGGACGGGCGCGCGGGTGAGCCGCCGCTTAGGCTCGGGTCATGACCCCAGTCCAGCCGGCCGGCGCCCTCACTCCGGAGGAGGCGCGGCACCTGCAGGAGAACCTCCGGGAACCCGTGCGCCCGGGGCTGAGCGAGGCCGAGCTCGACGACGTCGAGCACCGGTTCGGCTTCCGCTTCGCCGCGGACCACCGCACGTTCCTGTCCGCCGGCGTCCCGATCGGCGACCGCTGGCCCGACTGGCGCTGCGGCAACCCCGACCAGCTGCGCAAACGATTGGCATGGCCGGTCGACGGCGTGCTGTACGACGTCGAGCACAACGGTTTCTGGCTGCCGGACTGGGGCACCCGCCCGGTCGGCCCGGAGGACGCGGTCCGCGAGGCCCGCCGCCGGCTGGCCGACGTGCCGCAACTGGTGCCCGTGTGCGGGCATCGCTACCTGCCCGGCCTCCCGGGCACGGTGGGCTACCCGGTGCTGTCGGTGTACCAGACGGACATCATCGTCTACGGCAGTGACCTGCGGGATTACCTGCACCGCGAGTTCGCGACGGGCGGCATCAGCACGGCCCCACCGGACGGCCCCAGGTACATACCGTTCTGGTCCCGCTTCATCGACTAGCTTCGGCGGCCCGCTTCAGCCGGGCGAGGGTGGCGGCGATGTTGGCGGTGTTGGCGACTTCCCGATCCCACACGCCGGTGACGGTCGACGTCGCCACCTTGAACCACGCCGGCCGCCGTTCCCACATGCTTTCGACGACGACGCACCCGTCAGAGGCGGGCTCGAAGTCGTACTGCCACCGCGCCACGGGCAACCCGGCGAACGAGGTGACCTCGAACCCGAACCGCCGCCCGGGCTCGGCATCGGTGATGGTGGAGAGGGTGCTCCACCGCCGGAAGCCGCGCTGGTTGTGCCCGCGGAACTTCGCGCCGACGACGGGCCCATCGGTGCCCCCGACCCACCGGTGCCCGGCGTACTCCTCGGCGGGGGAGGTCTGGGTGGGGTGCGGGTTTGGGCGTCGCCGTCCCGTTCGCGCCGGATGAGGCAGCCGAAAGAGGGCGGGTCCCTGGCTGGGCCTCGCTCAGTTCTCCCGGCGCAGCATGCGGCTCACGCCCGCCGCCACCGTGGTTGCCAAGATCCAGCCCGACGCCGTAAAGCCTGCCGCGACCCAGTTGTCCGGGCCGTGCATGTACCACCTCGACTTGTTGCCGAAGTCGACGATCGGGACCAGCAGGTCCGCCGTGTAGATCACCGGGTTCCACTGCAGCCCCGTGTCCTGCTGGTTCACCACGCAGCGGTCGCCGCTGCGCATGTAGCGGCCGGACGTGTCGTGGATGCAGTCGTCGGTGCCCAGGCCGAACCAGAGGCTGCCCAGCACCAGCAGCGTGAACAGCCAGCCCAGCGCGCGGACCGGGCGGTAGCCGTAGCCCACCATCGATCTCTGCAGCCAGCTCCACAGCCGCACCCCCGGGCCGAAGAACTTGAAGCCGCGGGCCAGTGCCTCGTAGCGGAACTGCTGCTTGCGCAGCGCCACCGTCGAGGCGTGCTCTTCGTTCCCCGCCGCGCGGAGCATGTGGGCGAGCTGGTCGTACGGGCCCGGGCGGTAGCCGCGCATCGCCTTGCGCAGCAGCTCGATGCGGTGGTCGAGAGCTTTGTCGTCGTCGAGGGGGATGCCCTTCTTCAACGCGTCGTAGCGGAAGTCCTCCAGCTCGATGCCCTCGGACGCGGCCCAGAACTGCTCGTTGTCGCTCAGCGTTCCGCAGTGCGCCCGCCGCAGCACCACCCGGCCGGCCGGGGCGGTGCTCGGCGTGAGGATGAACTCGTCCGAGGCGACGTCGCCCGCGTCGAGGGCCACGCCGAACGGGGGCAGCGACCCGAGCTGGGAACCGCGCAGGTCCACGCGCCGGGCCACCTGGGCACCGTCGAGGTTGACGCCGCCTTCGGCCACGAAGGGGCGGCCGTTGTTGTCGCGGAGGGTCAGGTCGCGGCCGACCCGGCCGGTGCGGACGTCGAGGGAATAACTGCTGGTCGCGCGGCGGCCCGGGTCGGTCAGCCTGGTGCCCGCCAGGTTGATGCTGCCGCCGACGTCCACGCCCTGCAGGCGCAGCGTGCCGTGGATCGTGGCGTCGGTGAGCTGGAAGTTGCCCGCGATCTTCGAGCGGCGGGCGGAGAACACGTCGCGGCCGGGGTGGCGGAACATCGAGTTCCAGGCCAGGAAGTTGCCGCCCACCGTCACGTCGGCCAGGCGCAGCTGCCCGGCCGGCACGCGCAGGCTCGTCGCCTCGATGTCGCCGCCGATCTCGGTGCCGTCCAGGTGCAGCGCGCGGTCGTAGTACGGCACCGACTTGCCGCGCTCGACCCGGATCTCGGCGCCGGCCAGCCGCAGCGAGCCGCCGATCCGGGCGTTCACCATGCGCAGCGTGCCCAGCGCCTGCAGGCCGTCCGAGAGCTCGATGTTGCCGTCGACGCGCATCCGGTCGGCGACCAGCGCCGGCCGCGGGTCGATGTACGGGTCGTTGGACTTCCACGCGTCGACCGCGATCGGGCCGTGCTGGGACACCGTCAGCTTGGCCTCGCGGAGGGAGATGTCGCTGTCCACCGTGGCGCTCGGCAGGTACATGATGCCGGTGGCGGAGAACCGCTTGCGCTGGCTGGCCGGCCCGTAGTTGTCGACCTCGCACAGCAGGCTGCCGCCGATGTGCAGGCCGTTGCCGTTGAGCGCGAAGCCGTCCGGGTTGTTCAGCGTGGCGCCCGAAAAGTTGACGTTACCGCCGGTCCGCACGCCGGGGAGCCGGACTTCGCCGTTCGCCACCATCCGGTAGGCCAGCAGGGCGCCGGTCAGCACCAGCCGATCCGCCTGGATCGCTTTGCCGTGCGGGTGCGAGATCACCGTGCGGGTGAGCACCATCGAGCCCTCGATCACCGCGTCGGTCAGGTTGACCGCGGCGTTCGGCATGCCGCGTTCGCGGTCGTCGCCGCGCTGCACGGTCGTCTCTTCGATCTCCCGCCGGTCGCCGTCGACCTGCACGACGCTGCGGATCAGCCGGACGTCGTTGCGGCTGCGCATGTTGCGGGCCTTGAGCCCGGGCAGCCAGCACTTGCGGAACACGAGCCCGAGCAGGTTCGCCTCGCGCACGTCCGGCGGCTGCTCGAACCGGCAGCGCTCGAACCGGAACAGGTACTTCAGGTCCGCGGCCCGCAGGTCCAGCGTCCCGGTGATGTAGGCGTCCTCGACGTAGACGATGGGGGCGTTCGTGGCCTGCCGCCGCCAGCGCATCAGGCCCGCGTTGCCGGGTTTCAGCAGCTCGGAGGCCTTGACTTCGTAACGGCGGTCCGGGATGCCCGCGAAGGGGTCCAGCGGCGGCAACGCGCTTTCCGTCGACATGAGCCCTCCCTCACCCCGCCATCAAGGTAGCGAAAAAACGGCGGAAACGGTGCCGGAACACCGTTTCCGCCGTCGAACACCTCAGGCGTTGGGGTTGAGCACCCGGGCCAGGAACTCCTTGGTGCGCTCCTCGCGCGGGTTCCCGATGACCTGGTCGGGCGGCCCCTCTTCGACGACGACCCCGCCGTCCATGAACAGCACCTTGTCCGCCACTTCGCGCGCGAACTGCATCTCGTGCGTGACGACGACCATGGTCATGCCGTCCTTGGCGAGCTGCTTCATCACGCCGAGGACGTCGCCGACCAGCTCCGGGTCCAGCGCGGACGTCGGCTCGTCGAACAGCATCAGCTTCGGCTGCATCGCCAGGGCCCGGGCGATCGCGACCCGCTGCTGCTGCCCGCCGGACAGCTGCGCCGGGTAGTTCTTCGCCTTGTCCGCGAGCCCGACGCGCTCCAGCAGCTGCATCGCGCGCTGCCGGACCTGGGCCTTCGGCTCGCGCCGGACCTGGACCGGCGCCTCCATGACGTTCTCGAGCGCCGTCATGTGCGGGAAGAGGTTGAAGCGCTGGAACACCATGCCGATGTCCTTGCGCTGCAGCGCGACATCCTTCTCGCGCAGCTCGTGCAGCTTGTCGCCGCGCTGCTGGTAGCCGACCAGCACGCCGTCGACGTAGAGCCGGCCGGCGTCGATCTTTTCGAGGTGGTTGATGCAGCGCAGCAGGGTCGACTTGCCCGAGCCGGACGGCCCGATCAGGCAGAGCACCTCCCGCTCGTGCACCTCGAGGTCGATGCCCTTGAGAACGTCGACGCTGCCGAAGCTCTTGCAGATCCGCTGCGCGGACACCACGGGGGTCATGTGACGTTCCCTCCACCCCGGCTGAACATCCGCGACGCCCAGCCCTGCCGCTGGACCACGTCCCGCGAGGTCCCGCGGGCGAAGCGCTTCTCGATCTGGATCTGGACCAGCGTCAGCACCGACGTCATGAACAGGTACCAGGCCGCGGCCGTGATGAGCAGCGGAACCGTCTTGTAGTTCTGCGCGTAGATGGTCTGCACGGCGACCATCAGCTCGTAGTACCCGATGGCCACGACCAGCGACGTCGTCTTCAGCATGGAGATGGTCTCGTTGCCGGTCGGCGGGATGATCACCCGCATCGCCTGCGGCAGGATGATCCGCCGCAGCGTCTTCGTCCGGCTCATGCCGAGCGCGCTCGCCGCTTCCAGCTGGCCGGAGTCGACCGACTGGATGCCACCACGGACGATTTCCGCCATGTACGCGGCTTCGTTCAGGCCGAGGCCCAGCAGCGACGCGGTGAACTGCGTGATCAGCTGGTTGGTGTCCCAGCTGACGAACTCCGGCCCGAACGGGATGCCCAGGCCGAGGCGCGGGTAGGCCAGCGCCAGGAAGTTCCAGATCACCAGCTGCGTGATCAGCGGGGTGCCGCGGAACAGCCAGATGTAGATGGCGGCCGCGCCCGAGGTCAGCGGGTTGGGCGACAGCCGCATCACGGCCAGCAGGATCCCGCCCACGATGCCGATCAGCATTGCGATCACGGTCAGGATCAGGGTGTTCTGCAGGCCCCGCAGCACCCGGGCGTCGAAGAGGTAGTCCCCGACGACCGGCCACTGCAGTGCGTTGTTCGTGATCACGCTGCGGATCACGATGAACGCGAGGAAGAGGATGACCACCCCGGCCACCCAGCGCCCGTAGTGGCGCACCGGGACGGCCTTGATGGGCTCCGCGTCGATCGGCGCCTCGGTCGGAGGCGCTTCGGAGGAACTCACGAACTACGTCCTATCTCAGGAAGCCGGGTTGATCTCCGACTTGGTGACCGCGCCGGCGGCGTTGAGACCCCACTTGTCCAGGATCTTCTTGTACGCGCCGCTGTCGATCAGCTTCTGCACCGCGCCCTGGACGGCCTTGCCGAAGTCACCGCTGTTCTTCGGCAGCACGATGCCGTAGGGGGCGGTGTCGTACGGCGTGCCGACCGACTCGAGCTGGCCGTTGGTCTGCTTGACCGCGTAGTCGATGACCGGGGAGTCGGCCAGCTCACCCTGCACGCGCTTGGCGGTGAGGGCCAGGTTGACGTCGGTCTGGGCCTGCAGCTGCGTGACCTCGATGGCGGGCTTGCCCGCGCCGGTGCAGGCGGCGTTCTTCTTGTCGAGGTCCTCGACCTGGGTGGTGCCCTTCTGGACGGCGACCTTCTTGCCGCACAGGTCGTCGGCCTTCAGGCCGTCGGGGTTGCCCTTCAGCACGGCCAGCGAGGTGCCCGCGCTGTAGTAGGAGATCATGTCGACCGACTGCAGCCGCTCGGCGTTGATGCTGAACGACGACATCGCCAGCTCGTACTTCTTGGCGCCGATACCCGGGATGATGCCGTCGAAGGCGGCGTTCTGGAAGTCCATCTGCACGCCGAGCACCTGGCCGATGGCGGTGCCCAGGTCGACGTCGAAGCCGGCCGGCTTGCCGCCGTCGACGAACTCGTTCGGCGGGTAGCTCTGGTCCTGGCCGACCACGATCTTTCCGTCGGCCTTGATGTCGGCGGGCACCATGCCGGCCAGCGCGTCGTCCTTGGCGACCGCGACCGCGTCACCCGATGCGGTGCCCGATGCGGCGGAGCTGCTGGTGTTGACGTTGCCCGCACCGCTCCCTCCCGCGCCGCACGCCACGGTCAAGCCGACCAGGGCGAACGCAGGCAGCAGGGCGATCGCCTTGAGCTGGGTTCCTCGGGCCACGTCGTCACTCCTCGTAGTTCTCAGGTTCTGAGAGCACGCATATTGCCACTCATCCATACCAAAGCACAGCACCGTGAAGTTACAGCGATGTTTAGAGGGGCGCGCGACTGTCGCGTCCGGAGCGCACGGTGAGCGAGGATGTCGACCATGAACGCCACCCCGCCGCGGCTGCCCCCGTCCGGTCGACGCGCGAGGAAGGCGGCGACCAGCCGGATCACCCGTCCGGGCGACCGCTTCGAGGGCTATCTCTCGCCGGAACGGCCGCACGCCGGCGCCTACGACGAGATGTTCGCCGCCGACGGCACGGTCCGCGGCCCGTACCGGGCGCTGTACGAGTCCATCGCGGCCCTCGACGCGCACGACCTGCAGTCCCGCTCCCAGGCCCTCGACCGGGCGATGGTCGACCAGGGCATCACCTTCTCGCTGTCCGGGCAGGAGCGGCCGTTCCCGCTGGACCTGGTGCCACGGGTGATCCAGGCCGCCGAGTGGACGAAGCTCGAGCGCGGCGTCGCCCAGCGCGTCCGCGCGCTCGAGGCGTTCCTCGCCGACGTCTACGGCGACCGGCAGATCCTGCGCGACGGCGTGCTGCCGCGCCGGCTGATCACCTCGTGCGAGCACTTCCACCGGGAGGCCTTCGGCATCACCCCGCCGAACGGCGTGCGCATCCACGTGTCCGGAGTGGACCTGGTCCGCGACGAAGAGGGCACGTTCCGGGTGCTGGAGGACAACCTCCGCAACCCGTCCGGGGTGTCGTACGTGATGGAGAACCGGCGCACGATGGCCCGGGTCTTCCCCGACCTGTTCGCCCAGCACCGCGTGCGACCGGTCGGCGACTACGCGTCGCACCTGCTGCGGGCGTTGCGCGCGGCGGCCGCGGCAAACGTCGCCGACCCGACGGTCGTCGTGCTCACGCCGGGCGTGCACAACTCGGCGTACTTCGAGCACTCGCTGCTGGCCCGGCTGATGGGGGTCGAGCTCGTCGAAGGCCGCGACATGTTCTGCCGCGACAACGTCGTCTACCTGCGGACCACCGAGGGCGAGCGCCAGGTCGACGTCATCTACCGGCGGATCGACGACGAGTTCCTCGATCCGGTGCACTACCGGCCGGACTCCGTGCTCGGCATCGCCGGCGTCCAGAACGCCGCCCGCGCGGGCAACGTCGTCGTCGCGAACGCGATCGGCAACGGCGTCGGCGACGACAAGCTCGTCTACACCTACGTGCCGGAGATGGTGAAGTACTACCTGAACGAGAAGCCGCTGCTGCCCAATGTGGACACCTTCCGCTGCTGGCTGCCGGACGAGTTCGACCACGTCATGGCGCACCTGGACGAGTTGGTGATCAAGCCGGTCGAGGGCTCGGGCGGCTACGGCATCGTGTTCGGGCCCGAGGCGTCGAAGAAGGACCTGGACACGCTGCGGCGGAAGGTGCGCGCGAACCGGCGCGGCTGGATCGCGCAGCCGGTGGTCCAGCTCTCGACCGTGCCGGCCAAGGTGGACGACCGGCTCGCGCCGCGGCACGTCGACCTGCGGCCGTTCGCCGTCAACGACGGCAAGGAGATCTTCGTGCTCCCCGGCGGCCTGACCCGGGTGGCGCTGCCGGAGGGCAGCCTGGTCGTCAACTCGTCGCAGGGCGGTGGTTCGAAGGACACCTGGGTGCTGACGTCCCGGACGTCGACGGCCGAGCGCGAGCTGGAGCAGCCCGCACTCGGCGCGATGTCCACAGTGGACGGCTTGGTCGCCGAGCAAGGTCCCGAGCTCACGACGTCCCAGCAGCAACAGCAGCAGCAACAGAGCTAGGGAGGCCGCATGCTGGCACGCAACGCGGAGTCGCTGTACTGGATCGGCCGGTACGTCGAACGCGCCGACGACACCTCCCGGATCCTCAACGTCTCGGTCCACCAGCTGCTCGAAGACGCGACCGTCGACCCGGACCACGCGAGCCGCCAGCTCCTGGCCGTCCTGGGCATCGACCCGGCGGGCGCGCAGGAGCTCGACGTGTGGAAGCTGACCGAGCTGGTGGCGTACGGCAAGGACAACCCGGCGTCGATCGTCGGCTCGATCAACTCGGCGCGCGAGAACACCCGCGGCGCCCGCGAAGTCGTCTCGACCGAGCTGTGGGAGTGCCTGAACGCCACCTGGAACGCGGTGCCCGACCGGCAGCGCTACGCGCGGCGCGCCGGACCGCACGCCTTCCTGTCCTTCGTCGAGGAGCGCGCAGCGATGTTCGCCGGGCTCGCGGATTCGACGATGTCGCGGGACGACGGCTGGCTGTTCATGGTGCTGGGCCGCTCGATCGAACGCGCCGACATGGTGGTGCGGCTGCTGCTGTCCCGGGTCGCGGACCGCGCGTCCTCGCCCGGCTGGATCACCGTGCTGCGCTCGGCCGGCGCGCAGGACACCTACCTGCGGACGTACCGGGGCGCCCTGGACGCCGGCCGCGTCGTGCAGTTCCTGTTGCGGGACACGCTCTTCCCGCGCTCGGTGTTCCACGCGCTGCGGCAGGCCGAGGAGTGCCTGCAGCGGCTCGACCCGGGCGGTGGCTCGCGCAGCAACGAGAAGTCGGAGGCCCTGCGCGAGCTCGGCCGGGCCCGCAGCGAGCTGGAGTTTCTGCGCCCGTCGGAGCTGCTCACCGACCTGCCGCGGCGGCTCGCGGCGTTGCAGACGTCGATCAGGGAAATCGGGGAAGCGGTGTCGTTGCAGTACTTCAGCACGTCACCGTGGGTGGCGTGGAGCGGTGCGGAGGTTTCGCTGTGACGTGGCAGCTGCGGGTGGCGCACCGGACCGGGTACCGGTACGCGACACCGGCGACGCAGTCGTACAACGAGGCCCGGCTGACCCCGCGCTCCGACCGCCGCCAGACGACGGTGGCGACCCGCATCGAGACGACCCCGGCCACCCGCGCGTACCGGTACACGGACTACTGGGGCACGGTCGTGACGTCGTTCGACCTCCACGCGCCGCACACCGAGTTCACCGTGCTGGCGACCTCGGTGGTCGAGACGGCGGACGAGGCCGAGCCGATCCGCACGGCGTCGTGGAAGGACCTGCGGTCCGAGACGGTGATCGACCACCGCACCGAGTACCTGAGCCCGACCGACTACACCCCGCGCGACGCCGAGCTGGCGCGCGAGGCCCGGGCGCTGCGCACCGGCCTCGACCCGGCGGACGCGGTGCTGGCGGTGTGCGCGTGGGTGAACAAGCAGCTCAAGTACCAGCCGGGCACCACGGGCGTCCACTCGACGGCGACGGACGCCTGGCAGGCGCGCGAAGGCGTCTGCCAGGACTTCGCGCACGTGACGCTGGTGATGCTGCGCGCGATCGGCGTTCCGGCGCGGTACGTATCGGGCTACCTGCACACGAAACCGGACGCCAAGCTCGGCGAGGTGGTCGAAGGCGAGTCCCACGCGTGGGTCGACGTGTGGACCGGCGGCTGGTGGGCGTACGACCCGACGAACGCGATCCCGGTCGGGCCGCGGCACGTGTGGGTGGCCATGGGCCGGGACTACGCGGACGTGGCGCCGTTGAAGGGCATCTTCACCGGCGGCGGTCAGTCCACTTTGGACGTCTCGGTGCACCTGACCCGGCTGGCTTAGAGCAGGAAGGTCCCACCCGCCGCCTCGGCGAGGTCCGCGCCGAGGGCTGACGCCGGTGTGTGCGCGCCCGGTTTGCCTTCGCCGCGGGCCAGGCGGGCTGCCGTTTCGGCCACCACCGCCGCGGTGAAGTCCATGGCTTCGCCCGCGCGGAGCCAGCCCTCGCGTGCCGAGCCGTCCGGCCAGGTGACGACGGCATGGCCCCAGGTGTGCGTGCGGGGGCGGGGTGCCGCCTTCGTCCGGATCGCGGCGAGCCGCCGGACGGCAAACCGGCGGACGGCCGGGATCGACACCAGCCGCCCGAGCAGAGGAAGCAGGGCCCGGACCAGCGGGGCGGTCGGGGCCAGCCCGGAGGAGACCGTGACGTCCGGTGTGCCGCTCGCGCGCCGGGCGGCGATCAGCTCACCCGAGTCGATGCCTGCCACCTTCGCCGTCTCGCCGTCCGGCAGGACGAGGGTGCGCGGGCGCGCGCCCCCGGCCGAGACCGCGGTCATGGCGTCGACGATGCTGGCGGCCAGCGCGACCCCCACGGTCCCCTCTTCGACGGCGACGGAAGCCAGCGCGTCGACCTGCACGTGGCTCGGCGTGTCCCGCCCTTCGCACAGCTTCGCGACGACGCCTTCTGTGGCCAGGACGCCGAACCCGGCGCCGGTCACGAACGTGCTGCCGCCGGCCAGAGCCTCCTCGTGCAGGTCGAGCAGCCGCTGGACCGCGACCGGGTCCGCGGCCATGTCCACGTAGTGCCCGCCGGGCAGGGCCGCCCGCGCGATCGTCGCCGCCGTGGCGGCGTACTCGCCGATCGTGTTGATCACGACCGTCGGCCGCTGCCGCCGGATCTCCGCCGCGATCGCCTCGACGCCGTCCGCGACGACGTACTTCGAGCCGGTCGCTTCCAAGCGTTCCCGGTTGCGCCCGACCAGCACGGCAGGCAGTCCGCGCGCAGTCAGTTCGGCGGTGATGGCCCGGCCGGTGCGACCCAAAGCGCCGAGTACCCAGATCTCCATGTCAACTCCCGTCATGTCTCAGTGTGTCATCACCGAGGCTAGCATGTGATGACACACTGAGACGTCAGTTAGGCTGAGGCGTGGCCAGATGGGATCCCGGGACCGCGGACCGGCTGCGGAAAGCCGCGCTGGAGCTGTACGCCGAACACGGCTACGACGCCGTGACGATCACGCAGATCGCCGAGCGCGCCGGGATCACGCGCCGCTCGTACTTCCGCTACTTCCCCGACAAGCGCGAAGTCCTCTTCGCGGGCGCGGAGCAGCTGCCGCCCGCGGTTGCCGAAGCCGTTCTCGCCGTCGAAGAAGGCGAGTCACCCCTGCGGACGGCGCTCACCGCGTTGGCCGAGGTCGGGACGCGGGTCACGCAGCTGGTCGACCCGTCTCCCGAACGCCGGGCGGTCATCGCCGCCACGCCCGAGCTCCGCGAACGCGAGCGGAGCAAGGGCGCGGCGATGACGACGGCGATCCGGGACGCGCTCGAGCAGCGGGGAACCCCGCCCGAGCTGGCGAAACCGGCGGCGCAGGTCGCGGCGACCATCCTCGGCGACGCCTTCGACCGCTGGATCGACTCGGGTGGCGACCAGCAGTTCCCGGCCTACCTCGACGCGGCCACCGAAGCGTTCCGGGAGGCCTGCCGCTAGCCGCGGGCGTGCGCGTCCAGGATGTGCGCGACGGCCTCGGTGACCTGCTGCGCGTACTCCAAGTGCAGCCACTCGTCCGGCACGTGGATGTTCGAGTCGGCCCCGCACGCGCCGGTGACCAGGAACTGCGCGTCCGGGTACTTCCGGGAGAGCAGGCCCATGAACGGGATCGAGCCGCCCATGCCGGTCGCGCGGTGGGGGCGGCCGAAGACCTCGTCGCCGACCGTGCGCAGGGCCGTCGTCAGCCACGGCGATTCGGCCGGCGCGTTCCAGCCGTTCTCCGCCTGGGGTGCGCCGAGCGTGACCTTCGCGCCATAGGGCACGTCGGTGGTCAGGGCGCGCTTCACGGCTTCGATCGCCTTCTCGGCGTCGGCCGTCGGCGGGAGGCGGAAGCTCAGCGTCAGGGTGGTGCTCTCACGCAGGACGTTGCCGGCGTCGGCGGGCTTCGGGAAGCCGTCGGCGCCGATCACCGAGAGCGTCGGGCGCCACGCGTTGTTGAGCATCAGCTCCAGCGCGTCCTCGGTGACCACGCGACCGCCTTCGACCAGCGGGAACGCCTTCGACAGCGCCTCCGGGAACTCCTCCGAGACGGCCTTGAGCTCCGAGAGCCGGTTCGCCGGGACGTCGACCTTGAGCTCGTCGAGCAGCAGCTCGCCGGTCGCGCTGTCCTCGAGGCGTTCGATCAGGTGCCGCAGGATCCGGAACGAGCTCGCGACCACACCGGACGCGATGCCCGAGTGTTGGGCGGCGCCGAGCAGCTGCACGGTGACGTCGAGGTGCAGCATCCCGCGCAGGCTCGTGACCAGCCACAACCGCTCGTAGTCGCTGCCGCCGGCGTCGAGGCAGATGACCAGCGAGACCTCGCCGATGCGGTCGGCCAGGTGCTCGACGTAGGCGGGCAGGTCGGGGCTGCCGGACTCCTCGCCGGTCTCCAGCAGCAGCACGATGCGGGCGTGCTCGCCGCCGGCCGCGTGCACGGCCTCGATCGCCGTTGTCGCCGCGTAGCCGGAATAGCCGTCGTCGACCGAGCCGCGGCCGTACAGCCGGCCGTCGCGGATCACCGGCGTCCAGGGGCCGAGGCCCTCGGACCAGCCGCCGACCGGGGGCTGCTTGTCGAGGTGGCCGTACATCAGGACGGTGCCCTTGTCCGCCGCGCCCGGGGTCGCCGGGACGTCGACGAGCAACAGCGGAGTCCGGCCTTCGAGCTGTACGACCTCCAGGCTCGCCCCGGGCAGGTCGCGCGCGGCGATCCACTCGCGGACGTGGTCGACGGCGGCGGCGAGGTGGCCGCTCTTCGCCCACTCGGCGTCGAAGGCCGGGGACAAGGCGGGGATCGCCACCAGCCCGGACAGACTCGGGATGACGTCGTTGGTCCACGACGCCACTACGGATTCACGCACGGATTTCTGCTCCACGCGGCCATCGTGCCACTGTGACAACCGGGGCTTCGCCCCGAGCCGGGGGCTTCGCCACCCGGACCCCCGGAAAAGCCGCAGGTGGTCCGACAGTGCGGCACATCACAACGTCGCAGCCGACGCCGGTGATCACGCGATCACGCGAACGTGCGACGCCTGGTGAGCGCGCCCATCGATTCCCTACTCTCGTAGGTCCGATGCTCGGGCTTCCTAGCGTTTTCCCTGTTCAGGGCCCTTTTCTCAGCAACAAATCAGCAACCGCGTCTCACCAAAGCGTGGACCTTCGTGCCAGGATGTCGGCGTGAACCGTCAACGCCGACGGTGACCGAGCGCTTCGGACCCGATGCGCTGGTCCCCGCCGGTGCAGTCGCTGTGGTCGCCACAAGCGGCCGCCAGAGGCACCGACACCGAGGAGTACTGCGCATGCCGTCCGAACAGTGGACGCACCCGGAGCCCGGAGACGGGCCGGCCGCCGTAGCGGCCCAGCCGTCCCCCGAGCAGGTGATCGCCGGATTGCGGGCAACCAGCGAAGGTGGCGCTGAGCTGACTCAGCTGCTCACCCCCGAAGGCGAACGGGTTCCCTCGCCCCAGTTCGACAAGTACGTCGAGGACGTCGACGCCGAAGCGCTGCGCGGCCTGTACCGCGACATGGTGCTGGTGCGGCGGGCCGATCGCGAGGCCAACGCCATGCAGCGCCAGGGCCAGCTCGGCATCTGGGTCCCGCTGCTCGGCCAGGAAGCCGCGCAGATCGGCTCCGGCCGGGCGCTGAAGAAGAACGACATGGCGTTCCCCAGCTACCGCGAGCACGGCGTCGCGTACGCGCGCGGGGTCGACATGAAGGACCTCCTGGGCATCTTCCGGTGCACCGACCACAGCGGCTGGGACTACCAAGGCCACGGCTTCCACCCGTACACCATCGTGATCGGCAACCAGGTGCTCAACGCCGCCGGCTACGCGATGGGGCAGAAGTTCGAGGGCAAGGTCGGTGACGACGACGGCGAAGCCACCATCGTCTACTTCGGCGACGGCGCCACTTCGCAGGGTGACGTCCACGAAGGATTCGTCTGGGCCGCGGTCTACGACGCGCCGCTGGTGTTCTTCTGCCAGAACAACCAGTGGGCCATCTCCGAGCCGACCGAGCGCCAGTCGCGCCTGCCGCTGTACCAGCGCGCCCGCGGCTACGGCTTCCCCGGCATCCGCGTCGACGGCAACGACGTCCTGGCCTGCCTCGCGGTGTCGCGCTGGGCGCTCGACGAGTGCCGCCACGGCAACGGCCCGGTGCTGATCGAGGCGTTCACCTACCGGATGGACGCGCACACCACGACCGACGACCCCACCCGCTACCGGCTCTCCGACGAGCTGGAGGAGTGGAAGCTCAAGGACCCGATCGAGCGCGTCCGCGCGTACCTGGCCCGCAACGGCTACGCCGACCACGACTTCTTCGACAGCGTCCAGGCCGAGGCCGACACCTTCGCCGCCGACCTGCGCGAGTACACGTTCAACATGCCCGAACCGCCGCCGGAGCGGATCTTCAGCAACGTCTACGCCGAGGGCAACCCGGTGCTGGACGCGCAGCGCGAAGAGTTCCTCTCCTACCTCGACGGCTTCGTATCGGCGGGTGAGCACTGATGTCCGACCTCCAGAAACTCACCATCGGCAAGGCCCTCAACCTCGGCCTCCGCCGCGCGATGGAAGAAGACCCGAAGGTCCTGATCATGGGCGAGGACGTCGGCAAGCTCGGCGGCGTCTTCCGGATCACCGACGGCCTGCAGAAGGACTTCGGCGAGCAGCGCGTGCTGGACACGCCGCTCGCGGAGTCGGGCATCATCGGCACCGCGGTCGGCCTGGCCGTCCGCGGCTTCCGGCCGGTGTGCGAAATCCAGTTCGAGGGCTTCATCTTCCCCGGGTTCGACCAGATCTCCTCGCAGCTGGCGAAGCTGCACTACCGCACGCAGGGCAAGGTCAAGATGCCCGTCGTGATCCGGGTGCCGTTCGGCGGCGGGATCGGCGCGGTCGAGCACCACTCGGAGTCGCCGGAGTCGCTGTTCGCGCACATCCCGGGCCTCAAGGTCGTGTCCATTTCGAACGCCGTCGACGCCTACTGGGGCATCCAGCAGGCGATCAAGTCCGACGACCCGGTGCTGTTCTTCGAGCCGAAGCGGCTGTACCACTCCGGTGCGCTGCGGGCCGAAATCGACGTCACCGGCACGCCGGCGCAGGTGTTCTCGTCGCAGGTCGTCCGCGAAGGCACGACGGCGACGGTCGTCGCGTACGGCCCGTCGGTGAAGGTCGCCCTCGACGCGGCCGCCGCGGCCGAGGACGAGGGCAAGTCCCTCGAGGTCATCGACCTGCGCACGCTCTCGCCGCTGGACCTCGGCCCGGTGTTCGAGTCGGTGCGCAAGACCGGACGGCTGATCGCGCTGTCGGAAGCGCCGTCGGAGTCGTCGCTGACGTCGGAGATCGCCGCGCGCGTCCAGCAGGAGTGCTTCTACTCGCTGGAGGCGCCCGTCCTCCGGGTGACCGGGTTCGACACGCCGTACCCGCCGGCCAAGCTCGAGGAGCACTACCTCCCCGACCTGGACCGGGTGCTGCACGCCGTCGACCGTTCGCTCGCCTGGTAAGGGGGATTTCCGCGCAATGCCCACGTACAAACAATTCCCCCTGGCCGACACGGCGGAGGGGCTGACCGAAGCCGACATCCTGAACTGGCACGTGCAGCCGGGCGACACGGTGACGGTGAACCAGATCGTGGTCGAGATCGAGACCGCGAAGGCCGCCGTCGAGCTGCCGATCCCGTGGGCCGGGGTCGTCACGGAACTGCACGTCGAGCCGGGGCAGACGGTGGAGGTCGGCACACCGATCCTCACCATCGACGTCGACCCCGGTGGTGCGGCCGCGCCTGCTCCGGCGGCCGCCGCTCCCGCTCCCGCCGAGGCGGAAGAGGAGATGAAGCCGCTGGTCGGGTACGGCTCGAAGGCCGTGGTCACGCAGCGGCGGGCCCGGAAGAGTGCGGCTCCGGCGGCTGCTGTCGCCACTCCTCCGGCGCCTGCTCCTGCCCCTGCCCCTGCCCCGGCTCCGGCTCCGGCTCCGGCTCCGCGCGGCGGGTACGTCCCGCTGGCCAAGCCGCCGGTGCGGAAGCTCGCGAAGGACCTTGGCGTCGACCTGCACGCCCTGACCGGCACCGCCGAGGGCGGCGTGATCACCCGCCAGGACGTCGAGCAGGCGGCCAACGGCGCGGCCCCGGCCGCCGCGGTCGCCTCCACTGTGGACTCCGGCTACGACCCGGCCACCCGGGAGCGGCGCGTGCCGATCAAGGGCGTCCGGAAGATGACCGCGGCCGCGATGGTGCAGAGCGCGTACACCGCTCCGCACGTCACGGAGTTCCTGACCATCGACGTCACGCCGATGATGGAGTTCCGCGAGAAGCTGAAGAAGTCGCGGGAGTTCGCCGGGGTCAAGGTCACGCCGCTGACGTTCGCCGCGAAGGCCGTGTGCCTGGCGGCGAAGCGGACCCCGGACGTCAACGCGGTCTGGGACGAGCAGGCGCAGGAGATCGTCTACAAGGACTACGTGCACCTCGGGATCGCCGCGGCGACGCCGCGCGGCCTGATCGTGCCGAAGGTCCGCGACGCCGACTCGATGTCGCTGAAGGAGCTGGCTCAGGCCCTGACGGCCCTGACCGACACGGCCCGCGAGGGCAAGACGTCCCCGGCGGACATGGCGAACGGCACGATCACGATCACCAACGTGGGCGTGTTCGGCGTCGACACCGGAACGCCGATCATCAACCCGGGCGAGTCCGCGATCCTGTGCCTCGGCGCCATCAAGGACCAGCCGTGGGTGGTGGACGGCGAGATCAAGGTCCGCAAGGTGCTCCAGCTGTCGCTGAGCTTCGACCACCGCGTGGTCGACGGCCAGCAGGGCTCGGAGTTCCTGGCCGACGTCGGCGCGCTGCTGGCCGACCCGGCGATGGCCATGACGTACTGAAGTTTCCGCAGGTAGAGGGCCGTCTCGGAGTACCGGGGCGGCCCTCGCCGTTTTCGCCGTCGGCGTATTCGTTTGACGGAGTGAGCACTCACTCCGCACACTGGTGGCATGACACCAGCACCCGAGACCCGGCGCAGAGCGCCGAGCATGAGCGCCGAAGACCGGCGCGCCATGATCGTGCACGCGGTGCTGCCGCTCCTGATGGAGCACGGCACGAACGTCACGACCAGCCAGATCGCCCGCGCCGCCGGCATCGGCGAGGGCACCATCTTCCGCGCGTTCAAGGACAAGGACGAGCTGATCGACGCCTGCACCGCCGAGGTGCTGCGCCCCGACCACGTCCTCGACGCGATCGCCGAAATCCCCATCGACCAGCCTCTGGCGGACCGGCTTGTCGAGGCCGCCGAAGCGCTCGGCGCCCACTTCGAGCGGATGGGCGCGCTGATGGGCGCCCTGCACGCGTCCGGCCGCGTCAAGCACCGCGACCCGGAGCAGCGCCTGAAGAACCGCACGATGAAGGGCGGCCGCAGCGAGTCGATGGCCGCGATGCGCGGCGCGATCACCGAACTGTTCGAGCCCGAAAAGGACCGGCTGCGGCTGTCCCCCGAGCAGCTCGCCGCGCTGTTCCTGACTTTGCTGTTCGGCGGCCGCCGGATGGCCCCGATCGACGACGCCCCCACCACGCGCCAGGTGGTCGACGTCTTCCTGCACGGCGCCGTGGAGGCCGAGTGATCCCGGGCGGTGGGGGCGGCATGGAGTTCATGCTGGCTCGGCGAGGACGGCGGCGGCACGCCGTGACCGTGCCGGAGAGCGGGCTCACCGGGCCCGTCGACATCCCCGAACCGAAGCAGGACGACCAGCCGAAGGACCTGCGCTCCCGGCTGCGGCGCGCGAAGACGTCCGTCGCGGGCACGGTCCGCGGCCTGCCGAAGGTCGTGAAGCTGACGTGGCAGGCCAGCCCGGTCCTGACGATCCTCCTGGCGCTGATCACGCTGCTGTCGGGGCTCCTACCGACCGTGACCGCGTACGTCGCGAAACTGCTCCTCGACTCCGTCGTCGCCGCGATCCAGGGCAAGGGGACCACGGGCGACATCGTCAACGTCGCGTTGTTCCAGTTCGGCGTGCTCGCCGCGACCGCGATCAGCAGCGCGCTGACGTCGATCGCGCAGTCGCTGCTGCAGGAGCGCATGACGCTGACCATCCGCCACCAGGTGATGGCGCACGCGAGCGAGCTGCACCTGGCGTACTTCGAGGGGTCCGCGTCCTACGACATGCTGCGCCAGGCCGCGCAGGAGGCCCCGACGCGGCCGCTGTCGATGATGAACTCCGCGCTGGGGCTCGTGCGGACGCTGATCACGTTCGGCAGCATGATCGCGCTGCTCGTGGCGATCAGCCCGCTGCTGGCGCTGGTCGCGCTGGTGGCGCCGATCCCGGCGTTCATCTCGCAGTCCAAGTACGGCTCGCGCGCGTTCTGGCTGACGTTCCTGATGTCGCCGATCAAGCGGCGGATGGACTACCTGTCGTCGCTGGTCACGACGGACACCTACGCCAAGGAGACGAAGCTGTTCGGGCTGGGCCCGTACTTCGTCGACCGCTTCCGCCGGCTCGGCGTCGTCTCGTACGAGCGGCAACGGAAGCTGACGATCAACCGCAACATCAGCTCGACGGCCTGGGGGCTGCTGAGCACGCTGGCGGGTTCGGCGATCGCGCTGTACATCGCCCTGGAAGCGGTCGGTGGCCGGCTGACCCTCGGTGACCTGGCGTTGTACACGGCCGCGGCGACGTCCGTGCAGACGTCGGTGTCCGGGCTGTTCACGGCGTTTTCCGGGATGTACGAGAACAATCTGTACCTGGACACGCTGTACCGGTTCCTGGACACGAAGCCGGAGATCACGGCGCCCGCGTCACCCCGGCCGTTCCCGTCCGTTGTGGACGGTCACATCGAGTTCGACTCGGTCACGTTCGCGTACCCGGGTTCGGAGGAGCCGGCGCTGGAGGACGTCAGCTTCGAGATCCGCCCGGGCGAGACGGTGGCGGTGGTGGGCCGCAACGGCGCGGGCAAGTCGACCCTGTTCAAGCTGCTGTGCCGGTTGTACGACCCCACGGGCGGCCGCATCCTGCTGGACGGCGTGGACATCCGCGAGTACGACCCGGACGAGCTGCGCACGCGGATCAGCGCGATGTTCCAGGACTACGTGACGTACCAGGGAACGGCGGCGGAGAACATCGGCCTTGGCGACCTCTCGCGGCTGGAGGACCGGCCGCACATCGAGGATTCAGCCCGCCGCGCGGGTGCGGACGAGCGCATCGAGCGGCTGCCGTCCGGTTACGACAGCCCGCTGGGCCGTTGGTTCGACCAAGGAGTGTCGCTGTCCGGCGGTGAGTGGCAGAAGATCGCGCTAGCGCGGGCGTTCCAGCGTGAGGCGCCGATCTTGATCCTGGACGAGCCGACGTCGGCGTTGGACGCGCAGGCCGAGCACGACCTGTTCTCCCGCCTGCGTGAGCTGTCCGAAGGCCGGACGACGCTCTACATCTCGCACCGGTTCTCGACGGTTCGGCAGGCGGAGCGGATTCTGTTGCTGGAGCGCGGGAAGGTTGCGGAGTACGGGACGCATGAGGAGCTGATGGCGGCGAAGGCCGGGTACGCGGACTTGTTCACGTTGCAGGCGCAGGCGTACCTGGACGAGGTGCCGGTCAAGGGATGAGCACGACCTTGCCGATCCCCTCGCGGCTCTCGACGCGTGCGTGCGCGGCGGCGACGTCGGCGAGGGGGAAGGTGCGGTCGAGCACGGGGGTCAGCGTGCCGTCCGCGACAAGGCCGAGCGCCTCGGCGCGGCCGGCCGCGACCCGCTTCCCATAGGCGTCCGGCCCACCGAAGCCGATCAGGGTGATCCCGCGGGCGATGAGGCCGGCCACGGGAAAGACCGGGAATTCGCCACTGAGCATGCCGTAGGCCAGGATCCGCGCGTGCGGCGCGAGCTTCGCGGTGAGCTCGGCGGCACGCGGGCCGCCGATGGACTCGAAGACGACGTCGACGCCTTCGGGCACCTGCTGCCGCCAGTCCGGGTCGCGGTGGTCGATGTCGGCTTGGGTGTTCCCAGCGGTCGTGACGACCCGGGCGCCTCGCTGCTCGGCCAGCCGGGCCAGGAACCCGCCGATGGCACCGGACGCGGCTTCGACCAGCACGGTTTCCCCTGATCTGACGTCCGCGGTCTTGATCAGGGCGAGCGCCACCGAGGCCGGAACGGCAGCGGCGACGGCCAGCTCGGGCGAGAGGCCGCCGGGCACGAGCGCGTACTGGCTCGCGGCGACGACCTCGGCGTACGCGCCGCCGGTGTAGGACATGGTGACGACCCGCTTCCCGCGCATGCTCGGGTCATCGGCGTCGAGGACGATCCCTGCGGCCTCGTGCCCGAAGACCGACGGCGGCCCGGCCGGGATCAGCCCGGACCGCAGCTGCGTCTCGTAGAACGGCACGCCGATGGCCTCGGTCCGGACGAGGACTTCGCCGGGGTGCCGCGCCGGTTCGGGCCGGTCTTCGACCACGAGCACTTCCGGACCACCCGTCCCGTGCTGCACGACTGCGCGCATCGCATCCCCTAACTGGACCACCGGTCAACTTACGTCGGCCTACTATATGGACCGACGGTCAACTTGTCGAGGAGGTTCGATGGAACGCGCGGACGCGGCCCGCAACCGCCGCGCGATCCTGCGCGCGACGGAGGAGTTGTTGTCGACGCACGACCTCGCCGACGTATCGATGGACCGCGTCGCGGCCGCGGCCGGCGTGGGCAAGGGCACGGTGTTCCACCGCTTCGGCAACCGCGAAGGGTTGATGCGCGCGCTGGTGGAGTCGCGGGTCGAGGAGTTGTCTGTCGCGTTGACCTCGGGCCCACCTCCCCTCGGCCCAGGCGCACCCCCCGCTTCCCGCTTGGCGGCGTTTTTCGACGCGGTGGTGGAGCTGGCCACCCGGAACGTGAAGGTGATGGCGGCGTTCGAGCAGGCGTCGACGGACCGGTTGAACAGCCCGGTCTACGTGGCCTGGCACGCGCATGTGTCGGGGTTGATCGCTGCGGCGTCACCGGAGTTGGACGCCGACCTGACGGCGCACTTGCTGCTGGGGTCGTTGCACAGCGACTTGATGGTGCGGTTTTTGAAGACGGGCGAGACGGATCGGCTGGCCGCGGGCCTACGGTCGATGGTCACGACGTTGCTGCGCTGACCACCTGGGTGTGGTGGGCCGGCAGCAGCGTCCCGCCGCGCAGCTCGACCCGGCGCCACGGGAGGACCACCTCGCCGTCGTGCCGGTCGACAACGGTCACGGTGTCGAGCACGCAGTCGACGAGCCGGACGTGTCCGGCGACCTGGCTGAGCTCGAGGCGGCACCGCTCGAACCGGCAGTTCTCGGCGGTCACGGGCAGGGCGTCGGTGTCGTAGCCGTGCTTGCTCGAAAGGTCGAGCTCGAGGTCCGCGAAGTCGCAGCGGTCGAACACCACCCGGCCGAAGAGGAAGTCCAGCTGCGAAAAGTCGATCACGGTTGCGGAGAACCGGCAACGGAAGAAGGCCATCGACGAGGACTGGAAGAGCGCGTCGGCGAAGTCCACCTTTTCGCCGGCGAACTCCGTGCCGACGAATTCGGCCTTACCCTTGGTGAGGGTGAGCCCGGCGAAGTTCGTCTCGGCCGCGGTGAAGCGAGTGCCGTGGAAGCTGAGCAGCTTCCCGAACTCGGCGCCCGCGAAGGACGCCACCCCGCCCACGAACTCCGCCCCGTCGAACAGCACCTCGCCGCTGAACTCCAGCCGCGCGAAGTCGGCGTTTTCCAAGGTCACGCCGGTGAAGTCGAAGTCGAGTGCGGACCACGACGTCTTCGCCGACGCCCGGGTGTGGTCGCGCACCATGCGCAGGACCGCCTCCCGCACCTCGGTCTCGCCGTCTCGTTCCTGGCGGATCCGGAGGTAGCCGCACAGGACGTCGACACAGACCTGGCGCTTGTCGGCCCAGTCGTCGGCGAGGCCGGCCATCGCGTAGACGCCGGCGAGCCGGACGGCCGGGCTCTCACTGGCGAGCTGCTCGGCAGCGCTCCCGAAGCGTTCGTTGAACTTCTGGACGACTTCCCGTTCCGCGCGCTCGACGGCGAGGGCGTGTTCGTCCTCGGCCACCCGCTGCTTCCGGTAGCCGACGGCGAGCAGCACGACCCCACCGAACCCGGCGACGACGGAAAGCGCGATCTTCAGCAGGTCCAGCAGCTGGCCGACGTCGAAGGCCCCGGCGCTGGGCAGCCGCGGCCAGCCGAGGAACCAGAGCAGGCCACCCCCGGTGGTCGCGGCGACGAGCAAGGCCACGACCAGCCAGCCGAGGACGGACATCGCCATCCCGCGCCGCCAGAGCGCCGGCTGCCGCTTCGGCCGAGTCCAGACGACACCGCGGAACGCGGAGCGCCGACAGGAACCAAGCCGGACCACGAGCAACGCCACGAACAGGCATAACACGATCAGGAGCCAGCGGAGCCAGTCGGACACGAAGGGTGAGACTAGCCGCTGGTCGACGGCGACGGGAGCAAATCGGACAGGCTGCTCGTTGTAGGGGTATGGCTGTCGCGTTCCTGCTTTACGTCTTCGCCGAGATCGCCGCGATCTGGGCGGTGGGTTCGGCCGTCGGCGTGCTCGGCACGCTGGGCCTCCTCCTGGCGGGCGCGGTCCTGGGATCGTGGCTGGCCCGCCGCGAGGGCGGCAAGGCGATGAGGGCTTTCATGGCCGCAGCTCGTTCAGGGCGCCCGGCGGAGAAGGAACTCACCGACGGGATGCTGGTCGGGCTGGGTGGGGTGCTGATCCTGGTGCCCGGGTTCGTTTCGGACGTGCTTGGGTTGCTGTTGATGCTGCCGCCGTCGCGCGCGGTGGCGCGGCGGTGGTGGTTGAAGCGGATGGAGAAGCGTGCAGTCCGGTTCGCCAACCAGCGGCGGGGGCCGGTGATGGTGGTGGACAGCGAGGTCGTGTCGTCCGATGAGCCGCGGCGGGACCAGCCGCCGGTGATCGAGGGGCGGATCATCGAGGGCTGACCAGCGGCGACGACACGCGAGCAGATGTTGCTAGGCGTTTGCACGTGCAGACTCTAAGATCGAACGCGTGTTCGCGCTACGAGATCGCGGCCTCGACAGCCGAGACGGCATCACGCAGCGGCACGTGTTCCCAGATGCGGACCACCCGCCAGCCCGCGTCTATAAGCGCTTCGGTAACCAGCTGGTCACGACTCATGTTGCGCCGGAGCTTCGGTGTCCAGTACCACTCGTTGCTGGTCGGGTGGCGTCCATGCTCCGGGCAGACGTGCCAGAAACAGCCGTCGACGAAGACCGCGACCTTTCGCTTGGTGAAGACGATATCCGGACGAACACGCACGCCTTCGAGCACTATCGGCAGGTCCTTGCGGTACCGATAACCAAGCCGATGCAGTTCCTTGCGGAGGGTCACCTCCGGCTTGGTGTCAGTGCGCCGGTTGGCTCGCATGTTGCGAGAGCGGCCCTCGCTGGCAGCGGCGGGATAGGGCTTCGCCCTGGTGACCTCGCCCTCCGCAGGAGATGGGACTTCAGGCATCGGCTAGGGACCTCACAGCTGCTCTCATGACGCCAGATAGTCTCAGGCACTCTTTCGCGCTACGCCACCTCGAAGGGATAACGATGACCGGCACCACAGACGACGACACCTCCTACGAGGTCGTTGAGCTCTGCGCGGGCGCCGGCGGGCAAGCACTTGGCCTTGAACTCGCCGGATTCAAGCACCGGCTCGCGGTCGAGCTGGACGCGAACGCGTTCGAGACCCTTCGCAAGAACATCCCCGGTGAGATCGAGATCAACGAACAACCTCGCCCGATCGTTCGGCAAGGTGACGTAGCCGATCCAGCTATCTTCAAGCCCGAGGAGCACCGGGAAGTGGCGCTCCTGGCAGGCGGCGTGCCATGCCCTCCCTTCACCATTGCAGGGAAGCAGCTAGGCGCCAATGATGAGCGTGATTTGTTCGCGTGGGCGGTGGAGCAAGTCGACAAGGTGCGGCCACGCGCTTTGATGCTAGAAAACGTCCGTGGGCTCAGCCTTCCCCGGTTCTCGGGATACCGACAATACGTCCTCGATCGCCTAGCCGAATTCAAGTATGTCGCTGAATGGCGCTTGCTGAACGCCTGCGACTTCGGTGTTCCTCAGCTGCGCCCACGGTTTGTCCTGGTCGCCATGCAAGAAGATGACGCCAAGTACTTCAAGTGGCCAGAGCCACACTCAGAGCAAATCACTGTCAGCGACGCCATCTCTGATCTTATGGGTGTTAATGAATGGGAAGGGCTCGAAGACTGGCAGAAACTCGCCAGCAAGATCGGTCCGACAATCGTCGGAGGCTCGAAGAAGCACGGAGGTGCTGATCTGGGTCCCACACGAGCCAAGCGCGCATGGGCTGAACTGGGGGTGGATGCGATGGGCGTCGCGAACGCCGCCCCAAGCAAGTACGACAAGTTTGATACAGCACCCGGACCAAAGCTGACAAATGAGATGGTAGCCCGAATCCAGGGCTGGCGCCCCGAGTACAAATGGGAGTTCACAGGGAAGAAGACCTCTCGTTACCGCCAGATCGGTAATGCCTTCCCGCCTCCAGTCGCCGAAGCCGTGGGTACGGCGATCCTCAGAGCACTCAAGCACCAAGGCGAAGTAGTGCAACGAGAGAACCCAAGCCACGACCCGGTGTACAAGGTCCTTCGCGAGCAAGGGGGCCTTGTTCCCGCTAGACTGATCGTAGACCTTGCTCAGCTGAAAAATGGTATACCCGAACTCGAAGAGCGGATTGCCCAGCTCGGACGCGACTTCCATATCGTCACTACGCCAACTGGTGATGAAACCTTGGCCTACCAGCTTGGTGAATTCAAGGCTTTCATTGGTCAAGAAGACCATGAGCGCCATGAGAAATTCCACCAGAACAGGACGAAGATCAGCTGATCCTATGCTGCCGGATGTGCGCGAGCAACGCCTTCAAGTCGGCATTGTCCATACCCGCGACCGCAGATGGCTCCTCATAGGGATCGCCGAGCTGCTGGACCGAGGAATCGTCTAGCAGCTTGCCCATGAATTCGAGCTTCTCGTTCAGCCGCTTTGCAACAACCTCGTCGACTGTTCCGCGCGAGGCCAAGACCGTGACCCGCGTCTGTGTATTAGGAGCAAGACCCAGCCGGTGGATCCGATCGAGGCTCTGCAGGAACCGGCCGGCCTGGAAGTCGCGGTCGACGTAGACGGCGTCATGGCACACCTGGTGCAAGCTGATGCCTTCACCCAAGGTAGCAGGGTTGGAGATAAGAACGGCGCAGGCTGGATCATTGCGGAAGGCTTCGATCTGCTCGTCGCGGTCCGCGGTCCCGCCATGCACGACCGCGGGCCGGAAGTCCTCGAGAAGCACCCCGAGCGTAGTGAGGCTACGTACAAAGCTCGCCCAGACCAAAGTTTTTCTCCCCCGCGCGGCATTCTCCTGCACAATGGCTAATACCTCTTGATACTTGGGGGGAAGCTCGTAGGCAGAGAGAGAAGCAAGCAAGCTGTGGAGCGGATCATGAGGCGGGATTTCCAACGGCGGGACTCGAAGCGACAGTGGCTCATACCGCGTTGCCCCTTCAGCGAGAAGCGCTGGGCTGGTAGCTGCCATGATCAACCGTAGGACCGTTCGGCCTATCGCATCGAAGTCTGACCTGCTCCGCGCTGCGCGATCCGTGAATCGTCCCATGATGGCGTCGTAGATTTCGCGGTGGAGGGGTGGAAGGTCTACCGTACGTGTCACCAGCGACACGGGGGGAAGTCCCAGCTCCTGCTTTGTGGTTCGCGTATACAACGGTTTCAGGGCACGACTAGCGTAAACTAGGTTTCCACCGTCAATAGCCTCATTCACCACCCGCTTCCCGCGGCCAGGCCAGACGAAAGCGAACAAGCTTTCTAGATCTTTCGGTCCGTTCGGCGCCGGAGTACCGGTGAGGATCATCCTTACCTTGCTTAGCGGCCCAAGCGCCATACAGGCAGCACCATAGACGCCTGCCGCGCCAAGCTTCATCCGATGAGCCTCATCGAGGACCATCATCGTCGGTAGCGCTTCAAGCCAGTCGGTTATGGTGCCCAGCGACCGGTCGAGCCGTTCGTAATTCACGAGGAGCACGTCAGCCGAAAGCGACGCTTTCCCGTCGAATATCTGTATTTCAAGCGTGCCAGCGAGGCATTTCTCCCCTTCCTCCCTCCACGCTTCGTACGCTGACTTCGGGCAGACCACCAGAAGACGCACAACCTCGCCGCGCCGCCGCAAGATTGAGAACGCAGCGAGGGTGACACGCGTTTTTCCGGCACCAGGGACGCTAAAATTCGCGCCGTGGCCGAGCGACACGAGCTTAGCAACGTCCCGGCGCTGGAATGGAGTGAGATCCCCAGACCACTCGGTTTCCAGCGCATCCGCTACATCGCTATCGTGGACAACTAGCTCGTCATCTTCACCAGCGAGAAGACGCTCTGATCGCTCGGCATCTGCGAGCATAGCTGTGACCAGCGCCCGGAATGATTCTTCCCAAACTACGGACTCTGGGGCTGGCCAAGCCGCCAACGATTCAAGGTTGCCGACAAACTCATCAACGGGGATTGCGGCTGCTAGACGCTCCGTCATCTGCCCGCTGGGGAACCGGGCAAGAAGCCTGGCAAGGTCCTCCCGGAACTCGCTTGCGGCAACCAGCTTGGCCTGCGTCCGGGTCAGGTCGAACCCGATGAACAGGCTCGGCTGCACCCCGCTCAACTCACGACTCCAGCTCAAGGACCTGGCGCAGCCAAGTAACACCTTCGCTCTGCTCTTCTACAGTCCGGACAGACTCAACAGCCAGCTTTCGCAGGCTTCGGCGGAAGCTCAGCAGTGCGTCGTTGAAGGCCTCTTCGTCCAGCGCACGCGATGCCCGCGACATCACTAGCTCAGTGACACACTGATCAATCTCCGCTTTCGCCGAATTAAGGCGATCAGGCACAGCCTGCTTTTTCTTGCGCAACTGAGTAGTACGACCAGCTAACTTGATCGCACTGTCGACCGCCTCCTTTACCGCGGCAATATCGTCAGCAGATGGATCAATTTCGCCGCCAGGCGCGATCTTTCCCTCAGTACGCGCCCTTAGCACAGTGTCGGTCAGCTCCCTGGCCTGTTCGACCTTGTCTGACGCTCCCTTGACGGCGAGGCCCAGCCCCGGAATTGCCACCTTCGCAGCCGCCGTCTTTGGCTCGAGCACCGCTGGCAGCTTGTCTTGGAGGTAGCGGGACTGGAAATCAGACTCAATGAACCTGACATCGGTCTTTGAAAACCCCAGCATGATCGCCGCGAGCCGCGCCTCTTTGGTCAGCTCGGCTCGTTCGGTACTGCTGGCAAGATCCTTCTGGTAACGCCGGTGAAGTTCTTTGAGCTTCTCTTGGTGATCTTCGAAGGCAATGAGTGGAATCTGACGGCCGACGACTTCACTGCGTTCCACCATGGACTTGATGCACGAAAAAACCCATTGGTCCTGCTTGCACGCTGCCACTGTCGTACGGAAGGTTGACGCAATCACCGGCAAGGGAACACCCTGGCTCACGAGTTCGTCGATCGCCAGCAACCGGTTGATGTACGAGTAGTCGCGGCGATGCTCCCGGCGGAGCTGAAGTGAGAGCTCCACGTCCTGGATGTCGGACCAGTCACACGACGCCGGCAGCACAGCTACCCTAATCGGTTGCTGGGGGCCACCGACCTTCAAGAGAGCGGCGCGCCGCGTGTTGCCGTTCACCAGGATGCCGTCGCGGGTGATCAGACCTGGATCGGTCTGACCATACTGCTTTAGGCTTCCGAGGAGCTCTTCGAACGCAGGATCAGTTTTGCTGGGGTCAACGGGCAGTGCTTGCAGCAGATACCCCAGGTACTCCTGGCTCTCAGTGCTCCACGGATCACTCTCGACGAGCTGGTCGAGCTTGGGATCGTGGCTGCGCTGCGCACGCACCCGGTGCGTGGCCGGGTTGTAGTAGAGATCACCGACGGTCATCTGGATGACATCCAGATGTACCTGGTTGCCGCGCCATTCGACGCTCTGGGTCTCACGAGCGCCGCTACGAGCGCTGACCTCCTGGAGGCGGCGTTCTACGACGGCGCGGTTCTCGTCAGCCCGAGGCGGTCGGCCGTAGTCCTTTATCACTGTTTCTCCTGTACCAACCACGCACCGCAAGGAACACCAACATAGCGGGACCGCCCGAGCGGCTCAGGCCAAGCCCAGGACTTCGCGCAAGCTGGCGCGCGCGTCCGCCGGCAGAGCGCGGTAGTCCGCCCAAACCCTCTCAACGTCGCTGAAGGTACGCTCATCTGCTTCCGTCCAACTCACCAGGAGGGCACGATCAGCCGGGCTGAGCGCGCCGGCACGGTTGACCACCTCGCCCAGGTCCGCCCTCAGCCCTCGCCCGCCGACACGACAACGATTACACTCCGTGATCAGCTGCACCTCGTGCCGCCCATCAGGGAGCAGCACTTCACGGCGAGCGATGTCGAGCTGAGCGCTCTCGTAAGTGCCGGCGTAGAACTGCCCCGGCGTGATACCACATGACCGGCACATGTTGTTGTCGCCCGAGATGACTTCACGCCTTCGGACAGCGCCAATCGCTGATGCTGTCGGCGGCCTCGAAGTCATACCCTTCTCCCAGACGGGCTGCCCACGCTTCACGAAACGGTGCTGAGCAGCCGTCAGCGAGGAGTCCTCCCTGTTGGTGTCGATCCGCCAGTCGAAATCCCGGAGATCACGCATTCTGCGATCGATCTGCGACACTCCGGGAAATGCGCCCCGCATCTGCTCCTTGGTAAACTCGTTACCCTCTCCGATCTCCGAAATCAGCCATAAGGCGACCCTCTTCATAGTCGCAAGCTTCGGGTCTTCCCACGATGGCAGCACGGCGTGTCCTCACTTCCCTCTTGCTCCTGCTTGAACTCGGGTGACGCGCAGCGTCCTTGCTCCGGAACCGAGGCATCCCAACGAGCTGCGTGTTCCATCTTTGTAGCACGACGCGTTGCCCCAAGGTCACCCATCGGTGTTTACAAGAAGATTTGTAAACACCGAGCCAGACTTTGCGAATGCAACAGACCACGCCCGCAAGGAGAAGGGGACCGCAGGTACTGGGCGGCGTCAGTCTCCACATCTCATAACACGACCGTTGCGCGACCTGGGCGCCTGCGTGAATGTCCAGAATTTGTCCAGAAGGCAGCGCCGGAGCACAGACTGTCTACTGTTGACAATCTACAATCTTCGTTGCGTATTGCCCGTTGCGCATACTCGCTTCGCGCGCGTACACCCCTTCTTGCGCAACCCGGGTGTTGCGCGCGACATGCGCACCTCGACCCGCTACCATCAACCAATCGGGCTCTTGCTGTCCCACACGCAGTACGGACAGACACGCCGGTGAACATCCACGGCAAGCCAGAAGCGCCTGCTGGAAGGAGGAGACACGCCACGAACCCCGACCAACACCTGACTTGAGCTGGTCAGGATTTGAACTGGTTCAAGTTTGACCGCATTGATGAGCAGGACAAGTAATCGCCAACTGCTTAGTTCAACGTGCCCTGATCAACATTCAGGTTCGTATTCAGCGTGACAAACGAAGCCAGAGAGGACCAGTGGATGAGACTGGGACACATAGGGGGCAGCTTTCCCTCGGATTCCACACCCGAGCAACGTCAGTTAGCGATGACACTCAGGTGCTTGTGCAGGTGCATGGAGGCGCCGACCCAGGCCGACAGAGCCGCACAGATCCTGGTCTCAGGCCCGGCGCTGTCTCACTACGTGAATGCCCGCAGAATTCCCAGTGTCGACACCTTGCGAGTGATGTACTCACTCGCAGAACGCGGAAACTGCGCATCACTGCCTTGCACGTGGGATGAACTGCTTGACATGCGCACCGCAGCCCGGTTCGGCGGCAGGTTCGTTGGCACCATCAATAGCCAGCCGGGAGCGAGGAGCTCTTGCGTGGCCTCCATGTCCGAACCCATGTCCGAACCCATGTCCGAACCAATAGCCGAGAACTTCGAAGACCGGCGGCCTTGCGGTCCTTACGCGGCTTCGGGATCCTTCCTCCAAGCCGGACTCCCAGCTGATGCAGCCCACATCACTGACATTTGCACCGGCGCAACCAAGATTCGCCCCTCCGTCCGCACCGGCGCAACAGAAAATTGGGCATGCCGCCGCGAAGCTACGGTGACCAGCCAGCCATCCGCCGTCAGAACGTCTGCCGCGGCAAGTCGAAAAGTCGTCGTATTGCTCCCCTGCCTGTTGACGCCGACGCCTCTGGCGCACCCGCCACAGCAGCAAGCCCGCCACAGCTGACTATGGGTGGCTGCTCCTCCTGCAGGCTCCCCCGCCGCTCGCCGAGCGAGTGTTCGTGACTGAGCGTAAAGAGTGATCGAGTGCAAACTGTGAGCAAGCGCACGGTGATGGCTCACTCGTCAAGTGCCCGGACTAACAGGACCCGGGCTGGCCCCTCCATTGCAGCAGCACACCGTTCACCCAGCTCGTCTAAATCAAGACGAGCTCGGGGAAAGCCAGCCGGCCATGCCTCGCAAGCGATTACCGGCGGGCCTTCCCCTTCGCGGACCCCTAACAAGTAAGGAGGCCCTCGTGGCCAAGTGTAAGCGCCGGAAGCACAGTTCGCGGCCGCGCCAGGAGATGATCACGCCTTCCGGGTGGCCGGCGTCGAGGGGGGCGCAGAACCCGCGGGAGCCCAGCTGGCTCTCGATGATCGCGCGAGGGGCGCTGATGGAGTTCGGCAAGGCGGCCGTCGGCCGGTTGCTCGAGTGGCTCCTCCGCGAGGACTGGCAGTAGCAGCCCGACCGTAGGGCTTGCCGGCGATCGGCAAGCCCTACGGGCCAGTTGGCTTCGGGATGTCGAAGTAGCTGCTGAACCGCACCGCCGGCGCGTACTCGCCCTTCACCTTCACCCGGCCCGTCACGAACATCGCCGCTACCGCCGCATTGCCCGTGGCCATCCGGATGAAGTCGTCCACCGACAGCGTGATCGTCGTGTCCGGGGTCCGCGACAGGTCGGCCGACGACACGCACACGCCGTCCTCGATCACCGTCTGGAAACGGTCGTAGCCGTCCTCTCCTGAGCCCTCCGAGAAACGCCAGGAAACCACGAAATCCACGTGACGTGCCCGGGCCGGTGAGAAATGCTCCGACATTCGGCGGAAAATCTCGTCCAGGAACACCGATCGCAGTTCCGGATGCGAAGCGATCGCCTTCAGCTGCTCCCGGGAGGCCCGGCGGACCACGTCCACCAGGACGTCCGTCGACAGCGAACTCAGCTCGATGCCCGCCCCCGCGGAACCCAGCATGTGCAAGGTTTCCAGCACCTGGGTGAACTGGGCGGGGGTCAGGCGGTCGATGACCAGCTTCTCCGCGAACGCGTTCACCACGTGGCCGCCGCGGATGCGGTGGGGGCGTGGGATACGCCATTTCGCGTTTCGGGGCACGGGCGGACTATACGGGGTGTGGTAAGTCGAAGAAACCGATCAAGCCCGCCGCGAAGGCCAGGTCGCCTTTTACCTTGATTCTTCCCGTGACGAACAACACCGCCGGCGTTGCCTGGTGGGTGATGAGCCGGAAGAAATCGGCGGGGGCGATGGTGATCGTTACTCGCGGAGAAGAGTGCATCTCGCGGCTGACCGTGCACGAGCCGTGCGAAATCGCTGTCTCGTAGCGGTCGTAGCCGCCTTCTCCGGCGCCGCCGGACAGGCGCCAGTGGACCACCGCGTGCAGGTCGCGGGCCCGGTCGGGCCTGATGTGGGCGCCCATGCGGGCGAAGATCTCGTCCAGGACGCGCTCGCGCAGGGCGCGGTCCGCGACGACGCTCTCCAGCTGGGCGCGCGACGCCGAGGCCACCAGGGACGCGAAGCGGGCCGGCTCGACTTTGCTCAGGTCGAACGCCGGAGCTCGGGACGCCAGCGCGAGCAGGGCCTTCAAGAACCGGCTGAAGTCGTCCTTGCGGAGCTCGCCGGGGTCCACGGCTTCGGCGAGCTCGTTGACGTCGAGGGCGTGGGCCTCCGGGCCCAGCGGGTCGAGCCGCTCCAGTGCGTCGAGCAGCGCCGCCCCGCGGAGGTCCGCGATCCGATCCGCGCTGGTCATCCCGGCGTTTTCGGCCATGGTCACCCCTCTCCCGGTTACTCATGCGTAAGGCTACCCGTCAGTAGGTAGGCGGGCAAGCGTGCCGAAATCACCCGCGCGGGGCAACGCCCGGTACCGTCTCCGGGCAGCAACGAGGAGGTCCAGCGTGTCAGAGGAAGATCAGCGTCCGCCCGAACGGGCCAGGCGGCTGCCGCGTGCGGTGCGCGAGCGGCAGATCCTGGACGCGGCCGTCCAGGTCTTCTCGCGGCACGGCTACCACGCCGCGTCGATGGACGAGATCTCCGACGTCGCCGGGGTCTCGAAGCCGATGATCTACACCTACCTCGGCTCGAAGGAAGACCTCTTCGGCGCGTGCATCCGCCGCGAGGCGACGCGCCTGCTCGAGGCCATCCAGGCCGGCGTGCAGCCCGACCTGCCGCCGGACATGCAGCTCTGGCACGGCCTGCGGTCCTTCTACCGCTTCGTCGCCGAGTACCGCGAGTCCTGGACGGTCCTGCACCGCCAGGCCCTCACCGTCGGCGGGGCCTTCGCCGCGGAGATCACCGACATGCGGGCGCGCGCGATCCAGCTCGTCGCCGCGCTCGTCGTCTCGGCCGGCACCCGCAAGGGCGTCGGCGAGCAGGCCGAGTTCTCCGGCGAAGGGCTGGCCGCGTCGCTGGTCGGCGGGGCCGAGTCGCTGGCCGACTGGGCCCTCGACCACCCCGACATCTCCGACGGCGTCCTCGCCTCCTGGCTGATGAACCTCGTCTGGCTGGGCTTCAACGACCTCATCGAAGGCGCGGTCTGGAAGCCGTCAGAGTGAGCTGATCGTCCCCTCCAGGTGCGGCTTCGCCTTGCTCCACAGCTCGAACGCCCAGCCGTCGCCGACGGACCACGACGTGAACGCCGCCTTGGCCGGCAGCAGCACCGGCTGCTTGAAGCGGACGTCCACGGTGAACGCCTCCGGCAGCCGGCCTTCGAACGCGGCCAGCGCATGGGCCTTCGTCCACATGCCGTGGGCGATCGCGCGGGGGAAGCCGAACAGGCGGGCCGTCAGCGCGTGCAGGTGGATCGGGTTGCGGTCGCCCGAGACCTCCGCGTAGCGCCGCCCGATGTCGCCCGGGACGCGCCAGATCGCGTCCGGAGTCGGCGGGGCCAGCTGCTCGCGTCGCGCGGAAGATCCGGAACCAGAACCCCGACGCAGGTACGTGCTGACGTCGGTCCACACGAGGTGATCACCGACCCAGGCCTCGCTGATGACGTCGAACTGACGGCCCTTCTCGTGCGGACGCAGGTTCTCCGCCCGCACGCGCACGGTCAGCGGCTCGCTCACCCGCAGCGCGCGGTGCTGGGTGATCCGGTTGCTCACGTGCACCATGCCGAGCAGCGGGAAGGGGAACCCCGGCTCGGTCATCAGCGCCATCTGCAGCGGGAACGCCAGCATGTGCGGGTACGTCGCCGGCAGCTCGTCGCTCAGCCGGAAGCCGCACACCGTGTTGTACGCGGCCAGGTGCGCCGGGTCGACGACGACGCCGGTGCGCACCAGTTCCGTGTCGGGCAGCGAAGAGCCGGACGGCTTGCGCAGCACGCCGCCGACCAGGGCCTTCGGGTACAGCGTGGCCAGGCTCGGCGTGCTGTCGAGTTCGCGGATCGCCACGTCACGCCCCCAGCAGGGCCTGGCCGCAGACGCGGACCACGTTGCCGTTCACCGCGGCCGACGCCGGGTTCGCGTACCAGGCGATCGTCTCGGCGACGTCGACCGGCAGCCCGCCCTGGCCGAGGCTGGACAGGCGACGGCCGGCCTCGCGGATGAACAACGGCACCGCGGCCGTCATCTTGGTCTCGATGAACCCGGGCGCAACGGCATTGATCGTGCCGCCGTACGCCGCCAGCTGCGGCGCGCCGACGTTCACCATGCCGATCACACCCGCCTTCGACGTCGCGTAGTTCGTCTGGCCGACGTTGCCGGCGATGCCCGCAATCGACGAGACGCCGATGATCCGCCCGTTCTCGTTCAAGACGTGGTCCGCAAGCAGCTTGTCGTTCACCGCGAGCTGCGAGGCCAGGTTCACCGCGATCACCGAGTCCCACGCGCTCTCGCTCATGTTCCCCAGGGTCTTGTCGCGGGTGATCCCGGCGTTGTGCACGACGATGTCGACGCCGCCGTGCCGCTCCTTCAGGTACTCCGCGAGCTTCGCAGGCGCGCTCGGCGAAGTGATGTCGAGCTGCAGCGACGATCCGCCGACCTGGTTGGCCACCTTCGAGAGATCGCCGCCCTGGGCGGGGATGTCGAGCGCGACGACGTGCGCGCCGTCGCGGGCCAGCACCTCGGCGATCGCCGCGCCGATGCCGCGGGACGCGCCGGTGACCAGCGCGACCTTGCCCTCGAGGGGCTTCTCCCAGTTCGCGGGCGACGACGCCGTCTTGCCCTCGGTGCCGATCCGGATCACCTGCGCGTCGACGAACGCCGACTTCGCCGAGAGCAGGAAGCGCAGCGTCGACTCCGTGGCCTCTTCGGCGCCGTCAGCGACGTACACGAGCTGGGCGGTCGCGCCGCGCTTCAGCTCCTTGCCCACCGAACGGATGAAGCCTTCGAGCGCGCGCTGGGCGATCCGCTCGCGGCCTTCGACCTGCTCCGGCGGCGTGCCCAGCACGACGACCCGGCCGGACGGGCCGACGCTGCGGATCACCGGATGGAAGAAGTCGTAGACCTCGCGCAGGCGCGCGGGGTCGGTGACGCCGGTGGCGTCGAAGACCAGCGCCGCGTGCCGGTCGGCCGGGGTGGCGATCACCTCGATACCCGCGTCGGCCAGCTGGTCGCGCAGGGTCTTCTCCAGCCGTCCGCCGGGCGCGGCGCCGAGAAGTGCGGGACCCTCGAGGGCGGGCTGCCCGGGCCGGTACCGGCGCAGCGTCGCGGGATTCGGCAGGCCGAGCTTCGGCACCACGAACTTCCCCAGCGGGGTTTTCGTGAACTGCTGGTACCTGTCAGCCATCGGTTGCCTCCCGTGCCGTCTGCGTCACGCCGCAGTCTAACCTACTCCTGAGTAGGTTACAGTGTGCAGGAGCCGACCAGAGAGGTGAAGTTCATGCCGCCGAAGAAGACACCCGCCGTGCGCAAGGTCGCGATCATCGGGGGCAACCGGATCCCCTTCGCGCGGTCGAACGGGCCGTACGCGAAGGCGTCGAACCAGGACATGTTCACCGCCGCCCTCGACGGCCTGGTCAGCCGCTTCTCACTGCAGGGCGAGGTGATCGGCGAGGTCGCGGCCGGCGCCGTGCTCAAGCACTCGAAGGACTTCAACCTGGCCCGCGAGAGCGTGCTGGGCAGCAAGCTCTCGCCCGCGACGCCGGCGTCCGACGTCCAGATGGCGTGCGGCACCGGCCTGCAGGCGATCGTCAACGTCGCCAACAAGATCGCGCTCGGCCAGATCGACTCGGCCATCGCCGGCGGCGTCGACACCACCAGCGACGCGCCGCTCGCCGTCAACGAGGACCTGCGTCAGATCCTCATCCAGCTCAACGCCGCGAAGACGCTCGGCGACCGCCTCAAGCTCGTCGCGAAGATCCGCCCCGGGCACATCGTCCCGGCGATCCCGCGCAACGAGGAGCCGCGCACCGGGCTGTCGATGGGCGAGCACGCCGCGCTGACCGCGAAGGTCTGGGAGATCACCCGCGAGGCGCAGGACGAACTGGCCGCGAGCAGCCACCAGAAGCTCGCCGCCGCCTACGAGCGCGGGTTCTTCGACGACCTCGTGACGCCGTTCCTCAAGCTGGCGCGCGACCAGAACCTGCGGCCGGACTCGACGGCGGAGAAGCTCGCCAAGCTCAAGCCGGCCTTCGGCGGCCCGGACGGCACGATGACGGCGGGCAACTCGACACCGCTGACCGACGGCGCGTCGACGGTCCTGCTCGCCACCGACGAGTGGGCCAAGGCGCACAAGCTGCCGGTGCTGGCGTACCTGACGTTCTCGCAGACCGCGGCCGTCGACTACGTGCACGGGGACGAGGGCCTGCTGATGGCGCCGGCCTACGCCGTACCGCGGATGCTCGCGCGGGCCGGGCTGTCGCTGCAGGACTTCGACTTCTACGAGATCCACGAGGCGTTCGCGTCGCAGGTGCTGGCCACGCTCAAGGCGTGGGAGGACCCGGTGTTCGCCAAGGAGAAGCTGGAGCTGGACGAGCCGCTGGGCGCGATCGACCGGGCGAAGCTGAACGTCAACGGCTCGTCGCTGGCGGCCGGGCACCCGTTCGCGGCGACCGGCGGCCGGATCGTCGCGACGCTGGCCAAGCTGCTGCACGAAAAGGGGTCCGGCCGCGGCCTGATCTCGATCTGCGCGGCCGGCGGCCAGGGCGTCACCGCGATCCTGGAGAAGTAGCTTTCATAGGGAAAGTGCCGCCCGCGGGGTTCCGGGGCGGCACTTTCCCTATGAAAGTGGCCCTTAGTTGGGGAGGGCTTTCTGGGCGCGCTTCGCGAGCTTGTTCGCCCGCTTCTCGGCCTTGCGGCTCAGCTTGCCGGCCGCGACGCCGACGTCCTTCGCGGCGTGCTTCGCGCGCCAGGCCGCCGACGGCTTCCCGTGCGTGTCCGCGACCGCGAGCAGCAGGCCGCCGGCCAGGCTCGCGTTCTTGAAGAACTGGATCTGCTGCTGTTGCTTCTCGCCCGGGTCCTTGATGGCCCAGAAGCTGTGCGTCGCGAGCGTCGTCGGCACCAGGCTGCCGAGCAGCAGCCCGGCCGCGAGCCGCGGCGCCTTGCCGGCCGCCAGGGCGAGACCGGCGCCGACCTTCACCGCGGCGTCGATCCGGACGAGCGTCACCGGGTCCCGCGGGATCTGCTCCGGGAGTTTGTCGCCGAACTTGTCGATCGCGCTGTTGAGGAACGGTTCCGCCGCTTTGGCGTGGCCCTCGGCCTGCCTCAGCGCATTGATTCCGCCCGTCACGAAGATCGTGGCGAGCAGGGGACGTGCCACTCGACGGAGTATCACGGTCGTTTGCCTTCCTCGTACGGGCCACTGCCTGGTCGAACCTACTCCGTGGGTGCCCGCTCGGCCCGCGCTCGAATCCTCATCGGGCTTTCTCGCGCTTTATAGCTGTAACGCTAGAGAGCGTTATAAGGCTTTAGCGGTTGACCTTGACGCAGCGTCAACTTCTATCGTCGACGTCATGGAGTGGTCGATCCAGGACATCGCCCGCTCGGCGGGGACCACGAGCCGGACGCTGCGCCACTACGGCGCGGTCGGCCTGCTCGAGCCCAGCCGGATCGGCGGCAACGGCTACCGCTACTACGACGAGCAGGCGCTCGTCCGGCTGCAGCGGATCCTGCTGCTGCGCGAGCTCGGGCTCGGGCTGCCGGCCATCGCCGAGGTGCTCGACGGGCAGCGCGACAGCGCCGCGGCGCTCGAAACCCACCTGGAGCTGCTCGAAGAGGAGCAGCAGCGGATCGGACGGCAGATCGAGTCGGTCCGCACGACCCTCCGGAAACTGAAGGGAGGTGAACGACTGATGGCAGAAGAAGTCTTCGACGGCTTCGACCACACGCGCTACGAGGAGGAAGTCACGCGCCGCCGGGGCGCTGACGCGTATCGGCGCGGCGACCAGTGGTGGAGCTCGCTCTCCGCGGCGGAGAAGGAGGCCCACCAGCAGGAGCAGCGGGACATCGCGGCGGCGTTCGGCGCGGCCCGGACGTCCGGACTCGCTCCGGACTCCGACGAGGTCCAGGCGATCACGCGGCGGCTGCACGAGTGGCTGCGGCCGGCGGTCTCGTCGGTGTCCGCGGGGTACTTCGCGGGCCTGGGCCAGCTGTACGTCGACGACCCGCGCTACGGGTTCGAAGGCGACGGAGCGGAATTCGTCCGGGACGCGATGAAGATCTACGCGGAACGGAACCTGAACGCCTAGTGGTGCGTCGTAAGGGCGCACTGGGGGTAGGGACGAGCAGGGCTGCAGACCTGTTCGTCTCTATGTACGGCCATCCGGTCGAACCTCGGCGACACGCGCTAGCCGTCTATGGCGGAATATCGGGCTCACCCTAGAAACGCCGATAGCTTGGCAGAGTGGACCCCATCCGCAACCCCTTCGCGCCGGGCGCCGGGCAGCGGCCCCCCGAGCTGGCCGGGCGTGAGCGTGAGCTCAAAGCCTTCGAAGTGGTGCTGGAGCGGGTGGCCAGGGGGAGACCCGAACGCAGTCTCGTGCTCACCGGCCTGCGCGGAGTCGGGAAGACCGTCCTGCTCGGGGAGCTGCGGGCGATGGCCGTGCGGCACAAGTGGGGGGCGGGGAAGATCGAAGCCCGGCCGGACGCCGAGCTGCGGCGGCCACTGTCGGCCGCGCTGCACCGGGCGATCCGGGACCTCGCCGTGCGGCACCGGGCGCCGGACCGGGTCGAAGAGGTGCTCGGGGTGCTCAAGGCATTCGCGCTGCGGGCCAACAAGCCGGACGCCAAGCTGCGTGACCGGTGGCAGCCGGGCATCGACGTGCCCGCCGCGCAGGGGCGCGCGGACTCCGGGGACATCGAGATCGACCTCGTCGAGCTGTTCACCGACGTCGCCGAGCTGGCCGCGGACGTCGGCACCGGCGTCGCGCTGCTCATCGACGAAATCCAGGACCTGCAGCCGGACGACGTCTCGGCGTTGTGCGCGGCCTGCCACGAGCTGTCCCAGTCCGGTGCGCCGCTCGTCGTCGTCGGGGCCGGGCTGCCGCACGTGCCCGCGGTGCTCTCGGCGTCGAAGTCCTACTCCGAGCGGCTCTTCCGGTACGCGCGCATCGACCGGCTCAGCCGCGAGGACGCCGACTTCGCCGTGATGGCGCCGATCGAGCGGGAGGACGCCGGCATCGAGCCGGAAGCCCTGGACGCGCTCTTCGACGCGTCCGGCGGCTACCCGTACTTCATCCAGGCCTACGGCAAGGCGGCCTGGGACGCGGCGCCGTCCGACCCGATCACGGTCAAGGACGTCCAGGTCGCGGCGCCGGAGGCGGAGTCGGAGCTGGCGGTCGGCTTCTTCGGGTCGCGCTACGAACGCGCGACGCCGGCCGAGCGGGAGTACCTGCAGGCGATGGCGTCGCTGACGCAGGGCCGGGACGAGCCCGCGGGCACCGCCGACGTCGCCGTGTTCCTCGGGCGGAAGCCGTCGTCGTTGTCGCCGGCGCGCGACAGCCTGATGAAGAAGGGCCTCGTGTACTCCGCCGAGCGGGGACAGATCGCCTTCACCGTGCCGCACTTCGGCCACTACCTGCTCGGCCGCGACTGACCTGGTCTTTTCCGGCTGTCTCGCGGTCTATGAACGTCGCTAAGTCTTTATAGTCTCTTCGCTAGATCACCTTAGATAGTGGTAGCGGGTTGCTTCGCCGTGATCGCCGCCACCCCGAATCTCTCCGGCCAATACCCAAGTTTGCCGATGATTCATCGGCCAGTGCGCCAGATCACCGGATATTCATTGGCGTCCCTGTGAAAAAAGGCGCATACTAGACCCACAAGCCACCAAGACCCTCGAAGGGGATGCAGAAACCGATGAACAACATCGCCGCCAAGCTCCGTGCCCGTCGCGCCGAGGCTCGCACTCGCCGGGCGCTGAACCGGGCGATCGACACCGCCGCCACCGCGACGGTCCGTCAGGAACTCATCGCGATCGCGCAGGCCCGCTCCGGCTACATGCGCTGATCTCTTCACCCCGTGGCGGTCGCCCGTTCGAGTGACCTAGGCCACATCGTGCTCATGGTGTAACGCCGCCCGGAGGGGCGTCGATACCCAGTACGACCCCGTGATGCTGGCGGACCCCCGACCTGGCAGCATCGCGGGGTTTCCCATTTCCCCGGTATTTCCCTTGCCACGGGAGCCTTCTGCAGTAATCTTTGACTTCGTCAACAAACTTGTTGAGGTGGTCAATGAACGACGCTCAGCTGGCCGATCGGGTCGCCGCGGTCCGCGCCTTCAACCGGCTCTACACCGGGGTCATCGGCGTGCTCGACGAAGGTCCGGCGGACGCCGAGTACTCGCTGCCCGAGGCCCGGGTCCTCTTCGAACTCGCCCACCAGGACCCGCTTCCGGTGACTGACCTGCGGAAGCGCCTCGACCTCGACGCCGGTTACGCCAGCAGGCTGCTC
Source organism: Amycolatopsis plumensis (assembly GCF_042652605.1). Classification (NCBI taxonomy): domain Bacteria; kingdom Bacillati; phylum Actinomycetota; class Actinomycetes; order Pseudonocardiales; family Pseudonocardiaceae; genus Amycolatopsis; species Amycolatopsis plumensis. The sequence continues at coordinate 2,859,424 of NZ_JBHSJY010000001.1, forward strand.
GCGCGCCTTGAGTCCCGCGGGCTGATCGTGCGCGAACGGTCCGACGAGGACGCCCGCCGCCAGCTCGTGCGCCCGACCGCGGCGGGCCGGGACGCGTTCGCGGTGCTGAACCGCCGTTCCACCGACCAGATCGGCGGGCTCTTGCGCCGCTTCGCCGATGAAGACCAGCAGCGCCTGCTGGCCGCGATGCGCACGATCGGCGACCTGGTCGGCGACCGCCGTCGCAACCCGGCCCTCGTCCTCCGCCCGCCACGACCGGGTGACCTCGGTTGGGTGGTGGAACGACACGGCGCGTTGTACGCCCGCGAGTACGGCTTCGGCGCTCTCTTCGAGGCCCTCGTCGCCCGGCTCGCCGCGGAGTTCCTCGAGAACCGCGACAACCCGCGGCAGGCGTTCTGGATCGCCGAGCTCGACGGCGAGCGGGTGGGCAGCATCGGCTGCGGCCGCGGGCCGGACGCGGACACCGCGAAGCTCCGGCTGCTGCTGCTCGAGCCGTCGGCCCGCGGCCACGGCGTCGGCAAGCGGCTGGTGACCGAGTGCGTGACGTTCGCCCGGGCGCACGGCTACCGCGCGATGGAGCTGTCGACGGTGTCCGTTCTTGATGCCGCGAGGTCGATCTACCGGGCGGCCGGGTTCGAGCTCGTCGGCGAGAAGGACTTCGACGACTGGGGGCGGAAGCTCACCGACGAGACCTGGCGCCTGGAGTTCTAGCGGGGCGTCCGGCCGAGCAGGAAGAACTCCGGGTTCGGGCGGAGCGCGGTGAGGTGAGCGAGCCGGTTCGACATCGCGAACAACGCCGTAATCGCGCCGATGTCCCAGATCTCGTCGTCGGTGAGGCCGGCGTTGCGCGCGGCTTCGAGGTCGCCTTCGCCGAACAACGCCGAGTCTTGGGCGAGCGCGAGGGCCAGGTCGACGATCGCGCGGCCGCGCTCGTCCAGCTCGACCTGCCACGGGTTGCTCGACACGCGGTCAGCCAGCTCGGGGTCCTTGGCGCGGATGCGCAGGATGGCGCCGTGCGCGACGACGCAGTACGTGCAGTGGTTGGCGCCGGACGTGGCGACGACGACCAGCTCGCGTTCGGCCTTGCTGAGTCCGCCGGCGCGGTCCATCAGGGCGTCGTGGTAGTCGAGGAACGCGCGCAGCTCGGCGGGGCGGTGGCCGAGCGCGCGGAAGATGTTCGGCACGAACCCGGACTTCTCCGCGATCACGCCGATCCGCTCGCGGAGGTCTTCGGGCAGGTCTTCGAGTTCGGTCACGGGGAACCGGCTCACCGCTTCGCTCATACCCCGCACGCTAGTCGTGGTTGGGTGGGTGCGTGACCGACTACGTCGACGGGTACTGCGAACGCGTCGGGCCCGGGCTCTGGGGTGAGCCGCTCAACAGTCTCAGCAACCTGGCCTTTCTCGTCGCCGCCGTGCTGGTTTGGCGGCTGGCCGACGGCGGTCGCGTCGGGCGGTTGCTGGCCGGGCTGATCGGGCTGATCTTCGTTGCCAGTACCACTTTTCACCTGGTCGCGACGCGCTGGGCCGCGGTCGCGGACTCGGTGAGCATTCTCGTGTTCGTGCTCGTATACGCCGGGCTGTTCCCGCGTCTCTTCCTCGGGTGGCGGCTGTGGTGGCTCGGGCCGCCCGCGTTTCTCGCGCTGACCGTCGGCACCGCGTTGCTGGGCGGCGGGCTGTACCTGTCCGCGCTCATCGGGCTCGGGATCTTCGCCGCGATCCTCGCCTTCCGGCGCGACCCGCACTGGACGCACTTCGCCGTGGCGGGCGCGATCTTCGCCCTCTCTCTGAGCTTGCGCGCGCTCGACCGGGACGTGTGCGACTACGTCCCGGCCGGCACGCACTTCCTCTGGCACCTGCTCAACGGGCTGGTGCTCTGCCTCGTTTCCCGAGCGGCCATCCGTCGTTAGTGGACGCCGATCGGGCGGAGGTTCTTGTCGTGCTCGTCGGTGTGGTAGTCCTCGGGCTCGGTGTCGTCGGTTCCGTTGAAGACCTTCAGCTGCCGGGCCACCACCGTGACGATCGCCGCCACCACCAGGTTCGCGATCAGGGCCACGAAGCCGACGTAGATCTGGACCAGTGAACCCGAGAACGGGTGCCAGCCGAAGATCGACATGTTGCCCAGGGCCAGCGCCGAGCCGCCGAAGTGCTGCTTGCCGTTGGCCGGGTTGGGGATGCCGTACAGCATGATCAGGCCCCAGCCGATGCCGACGACCCAGCCCGCGATCAGGCCCCAGCGGTGGAACCAGCGCGTGTACAACGCGAGCGCCACGGCCGGCAGTGTCTGCAGGATCAGCACGCCGCCGATGAGCTGGAGGTCGATCGAGAACTGCGGGTCGATCAGGATGATCACGGCGACCGCACCGAGCTTCACGACCAGCGAAGCGAGCTTCGCCTGCTTCGCCTCTTCCTGCGGGGTCGCGTTCTTGCGGATGTACTCCTTGTAGATGTTCCTGGTCCACAGGTTGGCCGCGGCGATCGACATGATCGCGGCCGGCACCAGGGCGCCGATGCCGATCGCGGCGAACGCGATGCCGGCGAACCAGGACGAGAACTGGTTGTCGAACAGGACCGGGACGATCGTGTTGCCGTCCGCCTTGCCGGTGGCCGCGTTCGTCAGCGGCTTGACCCCGGCGGTGATCGCCACGTAGCCGAGCAGCGCCAGCAGGCCGAGCACCAGCGAGTACGCCGGCAGCGCGACCATGTTCCGCTTGATCACGCTGCGGCCGCGCGAAGCCAGCACGCTGGTCAGCGAGTGCGGGTACAGGAACAGCGCGAGCGCCGAGCCCAGTGCCAGCGTCGCGTACTGCAGCTGGTTGTTGGCCGTGAGCAGGATCGACCCGGCCGGCTTGCCGGTGGTCGGGTTCGGCGTGCCGAGCTTCTTCGCCGCCGCGTCGAAGATGTGCGACCAGCCACCGAGCTTCGAGGGCAGGTAGATGATCGCCACCAGGATCACGATGTAGATCAGGATGTCCTTGACGAACGCGATCAGCGCGGGCGCCCGCAGGCCGGACTGGTAGGTGTAGAAGGCCAGGATGACGAAGGCGACCAGCAGCGGCAGGTGCCCGACGATGCCGCCGCCGTTGATGCCCATCGTCCGCAGCACGGCTTCGAGGCCGACCAGCTGCAGCGCGATGTACGGCATGGTCGCGACGATGCCGGTGATCGCCACCAGCAGCGCGAGGATCGGCGAGCCGAAGCGGCCGCGCACGAAGTCGGCCGGAGTGACGTAGCCGCGGACCCGCGAAACCGACCACATCCGCAGCGCCGGGAGCAGGACGATCGGGTAGACGACGATCGTGTACGGCAGCGCGTAGAGGCCGAGCGCACCGGCGCTGAACACCAGCGCGGGCACCGCGACGAACGTGTATGCCGTGTAGAGGTCGCCGCCGAGCAGGAACCAGGTGATCCACGAGCCGAACTTGCGGCCGCCGAGGCCCCATTCGTCCAGGTGGTCCAGGGTACTGCCGCGCTGCCAGCGTGACGCCATGAAGCCGAGCACGGTGACCAGGGCGAACAGGAGCGTGAAGATGATCAGCTCGGGCCACTGCAGGTTGCTCATCGAGCGTCCCCCTCGTCCAGGTCCTCGACGCTCAGCTTGTCCGGCGCGTCAGCGGTCGGCTTGTCCCGCGTCATCAGGTAGACGATCCAGGTGCTCAGCACCCCGACGCCGACCATGAGGAACTGGAACCAGTAGAAGAACGGCATCCCGAACAACCGCGGACCGTCCATGTTGAACAGTGGCGTGACCAGGACCAGCAGCGGGACGATCAGGAGCAGGTTCCACGGGCTGAACTGGAACCCGCGCACCTTTCCGTCGTGCTTCGCAGTCGACATCGGACCTCACCTAACACTCCCGTAACCGACCGCCTGACCTTAAGACCTCAGTGACAGCGAGTCACGCTTGTCCGATATCGATTTGATCGCCACGGTCCGCGATGCCGACCAAGGTCGGTTGCCCTGCCCCAGTGCGGCCTATATCAATAGGCCGACTCCGCACGCGCAAACCCAAAAGGGGCAACTGTATGACACGACTCCGCTACGCGGTGGTGATCCCGGCCATTGCCGGCACCCTGCTGGCCGGGTTCACTCCTGCGTTCGCAGGGCAGGAGGTCGCGGCCGGTAAGCAGCCGCTGAACTCCACGAACATCCCGGCGCAGTACGCGAACCAGAAGCTGGACTGGCACAAGTGCGCGGTCCCCTCCGAGCTGCCGACGGCTCCGCCCGCGGGCGCCGAGGACATGGAGTGCGCGACCTACAAGACCCCGCGCAACTGGTACCAGGCGAACGCCCAGATCGACCTGACCATCGCGGTCAGCCGCCTGAAGGCAACCAAGGACGCGACCGCCAGCGTCGTCACCAACCCCGGTGGCCCGGGCGCGCCCGGGCGCAACTTCCCGGCCCGCCTGCGCAACCAGCCGAAGCTGCGCGAGCACCAGGAAATCGTCGGCTTCGACCCGCGCGGCACCGGCAAGAGCACCAACATCACCTGCGGCGGCGCCATCGGCACCGGGTCGGACCTGGACCCGCGTGACCGCGACCGCGGCAACCTGAACCTGATCCTGCAGGCGACGAAGTACGCGGCGCTGTCCTGCCAGCAGAAGTCCGGCGAGCTGAGCCCGCTGATCAACACCGACCAGACGGTCAAGGACATCGACCTGCTGCGCGTGCTGCTCGGTCGCGACAAGATCAACTGGGTCGGCTACTCGGCGGGCACCTGGATGGGCGCGCACTACGCGCAGGCCTACCCGACCCGCACCGGCCGGTTCGTGCTCGACTCGGCCACCGAGTTCACCACGACCTGGCAGAAGTCGTTCGACTGGCAGCCGCTCGGCTTCGAGCGCCGCTGGCGGCAGGACTTCCTCCCGTGGATGGCGAAGTACGACAACCTCTACCACTTCGGCACCACCGGTGAGGCCGCCCGCCAGACCTACGAGCAGGTCCGCTACGCCCTGACCCAGGGCGCGGTCACCCTGCCCGACGGTTCGACCGTCTCGGCCAACGGCCTGGACTCGTTCATCGCGTCGCAGATCTACTCGAAGCGCGCGTTCCCGGGCCTGGCCGACTACCTGGTCAGCGTCCGCACGCTGACCCAGGGCACCGCCTCGGCGGCGGCCAAGTCCTCGGCCGCGCAGAAGGCCAAGGTCGCCGACAAGAGCACCGTCACCTACGGCCCGCAGCCGCTGATGGTGCCGGCCGACGGCGACGCCTACGACGCCAGCTTCTGGACCATCCCGTGCAACGAGGGTCCGTGGACCGGCTCGCCCAACAGCGCCATCCGGGACTCTCAGAAGCTGATCGACCAGCAGCTGCCGCTCCTGGGGGCCGGCTGGTTCATCCAGCCGTGCCTGTTCTGGAAGAAGCCGCCGTCCCCGCTGCCCGTGCTGGACGGCAAGGGTGTCCCGCCGGTGCTGATCGTCGAGTCGGAGCACGACCCGGCGACGCCGATCGAGGGCGCGCGCCGCGCGCACAAGGCGTTCGCGGGTTCGCGGATGCTGACCATCACCGGCGAGGGTGACCACGGCATCTACGCCGGCGGCAACGTGGGTGTGGACAAGGTCGTGGAGGCCTACCTCGTCGACGGCGTGGTGCCGAACGACCAGAGCCTGCCCGGCATGCCACTTCCGGTGCCCGCGGGCGCCTGAAGGCACTAGATGTGGTGGGGCCCCGTCGAGCGGAAGCTCGGCGGGGCCTTTTCCACACCTGTGCACAGAGTTATCCACAGCCGGTGGACAACTACCGGTATTAGAATGCCGTTCATGGTACGAGTGCCGCTGACGGACGAAGAGCGCGAGCGAGGCGAACGCCTCGGCCAGGCGCTGCGGGCGGCGCGGGCCGGCCGGAGCATGGTCGACGTCGCCGCGGAGGCCGGAATCTCGGTCGAGACGCTCCGGAAGATCGAAACCGGCCGCATCCCGACGCCGGCGTTCTTCACGGTCGCGGCCATCGCCGACGCCGTCGGCCTGCCGCTGGACGAGCTGCGCGCGGCCGTCACGCCCGCCGCGTCACCCCCGCTGTCCCAGGCCAGTTAGAGCGGCCGCAGCTGCTTGAGGATGTGCTCGCGGTCGTTGAGGAACGCGCACCCTGGCACCGGCAGGTCGTAGCTGTTGAGCAGCTTCTCGAAGTCCGAAAACTCGTCGGCGGAGAAGTCGAAGCCGACCCGGTAGGCGTGGGCGGCCAGCACGTCGGCCAGCTCCTCCCACTCACCGGCCCACAGCAGCGTCCGGTAGTGCGTGTAGTCCTCCGGGGAGAGCCGGTTGCCGATCATGGTCAGCACGCTGTCGGCGAAGAAGCTGATCCGGTTGCCCTTGAGGTCGGCGACCGTCGGGTTCGCCGGGTCCCGCGCGGTGTCCGGGTTGCGGATCACGCCCGGCCCGGCCACCGGGTAGGCGGTGTGCACGTGCCCGTTGTCCTCGACCAAGACGATCAAGTGGACGTTGAACCGTTCGCCGGCACAGCGCCACCGGCCGTTGCGCTGCTGCCGTCGGGCCTCGCTGGGGTCGTTGGCGACGTCCTTGACCACGGAGATGATCTGCTCGTCGGTCCAGCCGGCCGGGAACTCGCTGGTCGCCCTGCGCCCGACGCCCGGTGCGTGCCCGCCGCCCACTCGCTGCTCCCTTCGTCGCAACGAGAGTAGGTCAAACGGCTGCGGCAAGCAGCACGATGCCGACGACCTGGAGATCGAGACCGCGGAAGAGCTGGCGCACGAGGTTGGCGGGCATCGGGCCCATCGGGGTGTCGGTGAACCCGGGATTCGCGTAGTCAACGGCGGTGCGGGTGACCGTGCGCAGGATCGAGAGCACCGACAGCGGCACGGCGAGCCACGCGCCCACGGCGAACGACGTCCCACCCGCGAGGGTGACCACGAAGAGCGCTGTCGCCCAAAGAAGACCCACTCCGGCGAGCACCAGGCCGTGGGCCAGGACGAGCGTGCGGTCCCCCGAGCCGAGCCACCGGCGGCGGCCCGGGTTGCGCCAGAGCTCGCCGAGGCCGCCGGCGAACGGCGTCAGCGCGACGTACGCGCCGACGCCGACCAGGACCGCGCCCGGCACGGTCGGCACGGCGATGTGGGCGACGACGACCGCCAGGCCGACCAGCAGCGCCGCGCCCGCGTACCGTGACCGGCCGAGCGTGCCCGCCCAGGCCAGCCGCAACGGCGTCGGACGGCGCAGCGAAATCCCGCCCACTGGCGTGGACGGCGGGAGCAGCATCATCGGGTCGAGGAAGGTGACGGCGACCGACCGCAGGACGCGGCCGTCCCACCCGGCGAGCAGCGCCGCCCGGCCCGCGCGCGACACCGGTTCGCCGCCGAAGGCCAGCGGGAGCGCCGCGACCAGCACGCCGGCCGCCACGAACTGGACGGTGGCGGGACCGAGGCCGAGCGCGGCGATCCCCAGGCCAAGGACCGCGAGCACCAGCGGGCCCAGCGCGTCGAACCACAGCGACGTGCGCCGAGCCGAAGCGAAGGCCGCCACCCCGGTCGCGACGACGATCGCGACCGCCGCCCGCCACTGCTCCAGCCCGGCGCCGCCGACGGCGAGCAGCAGCGCGGCGAGGTAGCCGGTCACCGCGACCACGCCCGTCCACGCGCCGAGCAGCCGCAGCGTGACGACGCGGCCGCGGTCCACCGGGGCGAAGTCGAGCCAGGTCAGCTCCGCCGGCTCGACCCAGGCGAAGCCGCGGCGCAGCAGCCCGCGCCAGCCGACCGCGCAGCAGAGCGTCAGCAGCCCGAGCACGGCCGGGAAGGCGGGAGTGGACGAGCCGTAGAGCGCGGGCCGCCAGCCGTCGACGTGGAAGAAGGCGGTGAACAGGAACCCGAAGCCGAACAGGAGCACGAAGGTCGCGGTGTCGCCGCTGAAGATCCCGCCGAACCGCTTGCGCCCGGGGATCCGCATCCGCCTCGGCGTCAGTGTCGGCAAAGCGGTCACCACAGTTCGAGCACGCTGTCGGCGGCTTCCAGCAGCGGCGGGTGGTGGGTGGCCACCACGACCGCCGCGCCGGCCGCCGTCGACCGGGCGATCAGCTCGACCAGCCACTCCTTGCCCGCGGTGTCCAGCGCGCGTTCCGGCTCGTCGAGCAGGAGCACCCGGTGCGGACGGGCGGTGACGCCGAGCAGCAGCAGGCGCCGGCGCTGGCCGGCGGAGAAGTGCCCGGACGTCACGCGCATGCGTTCGCCGAGACCCGCGTCGCGCAACAGTTCCTCGTGGTCGCCCAGGTCGGCGCCGAACGAACCGGCGAGGAGTTCCAAGTGCTGCACCGGGGTCAGCTCGGCGAAGAAGTCGGAGTCGTCGAAGAGCACCGACACCTTGCGTCGGAATTCGACGTCCCGCTCGTCCGGCGCCTTGCCGTCGACCAGCACGCGGCCCCGCTGCGGCTTCTGCATGCCGTAGAAGCAGCGCAGCAAGGTCGACTTGCCGACTCCGTTGGGCCCGACGATCGCGGCGCACTCGCCGGGGTCGACGGAGAAGTCCAGGTCGTCGAACAGCCAGAGCTCGCCGGCCCGGACGCCGAGCGCCTTCGCGTCGATCACCGGAGGTGCTCGAGGACCGGGGCGAACTCGTCGAGGAACGGCTCCAGGATCGTGAAGTAGCTGAACCCGAACCGTTCGCGGTGGCCCCGCAGCTGGTCGGCGACTTGCGCGGCCGTGCCGACGAGGGCGACCGGGAGCTCGCCGATCTCCGCGGCGCTCAGGCGGCCGCCCACGAGCTGCTCCAGCTCGGCCAGGCCGGCCGCGCGGTCGTTCGTGATCTTCACGAACTGGCAGAGCAGGTTGAACTCGACCGAAGACGCGCGGTCGCCGAGCTTGGCCCGCACGAACGCCACGCGCTCGTCGACCTCTTCGGGGGCCGCCGCGGCCAGTGGCGCGCCGTCGGGGGTCTTGGTCGTCCCGGTGAAACCGATGATGTCGGCGTGCTCCGCGGCCAGCGTCAGTACCCGATCGCCGCGGCCGCCGAGAAGCAGCGGCGGCCCTTCGGGACGGGTGGGCGCGGGCTTGTGCTCCGGATCGGCGTACCGCCGCTTGAGCTCGGTGATCGTCCGCTCGAGGTGGTCGACGCGCTCGCGGGCGGACGGGAACGGCATCCCGGCGGCCTCGAACTCCTCCTTGACGTACCCGGCGCCGAGGCCCAGTTCCAGCCGTCCGCCGGTGAACTGGTCGGTGCCCGTGACGTCCCGGGCGAGCAGCACCGGGTTGTAGAAGGACGTGTTGAGCACGAAGGTGTTCAGCTGGACGCGCGAGGTGACCTCGCCGGCCAGCACGAGCGCCGGGAAGGGCGGCGCCATGCCCAGGTGGTCGGCCGCGGACAGGACGTCGTAGCCGAGTTCCTCGGCCCGGCGGCACTTTTCGGTCCAGGCGGCGCGGCTGTCCGGCACCACCATGTTGATCCCGAAGCGAAAATCCCCAGTCATGCCGACCAAGGTACTCAACGGAGCTTTTCGATCACCGGGGCGAGCCTGGTCAGATCGTCTTCGAGCACCGTGAAGTAGCTGGCGCCCAGAGTTTCGCGGGTGTGCTGGAGTTGCTCGGCCACGGCTTCGGCCGAGCCGGCGAGGACCGTGGCCAGCGCGCCGAGTTCCTCGACGCCGAGGTGCGGCACGAGTTCGTGGGCCTCCTCCAGTGCCGCCCGGCGGTCGTCGGTGATCCGGACGAAGTGAACCATCAAGTTCACCTCGGTGTCCCGGCCGTCGAGCACCTGCTTCACGAATCCGGCGCGGTCGGCCAGCGCGGCGGAACCGGCCAGGGCCAGCCGCCCCTCGGCCGCGCCGGGCGCGGTGCCGGTGAGGGCGATGGTGTCGGCGTGCGCGGCGGCGAAGGTCAGCATCCGGTCACCGCGGCCGCCGAGCAGCAGCGGCGGCCGCGGCCGGTCGGTGAACGCGCGGTCGACCTCGGTGACCACGTCGACGAGCCGCTGGAACCTGCGGCCGGGCGTCCCCCAGTCGATCCCGGCGGCGTCGAACTCCGCCTGGACGTACCCCGCGCCGATGCCGATCTCCACGCGGCCGCCGGTGAACTCGTCGAGCGCGACGAGGTCACGGGCCAGGAGCACCGGGTTGTGGAAGCTCGCGTTGAGGACGTAGGTGTTGAGCCGGATCCGCTCGGTGGCTTCGGCCGCGAGCAGCAGCGCGGGGATCGGCGCGACCCGGCCGAGGTGGTCGACCACGCCGACGACGTCGTAGCCGAGGTCCTCGGCCCGGCGGCACTTCGCCATCCACTCGGCCCGTGAGCCGGGCACGTACATGGCGACGCCGAACCGGAACGGTCTCATGCCCGCGAAGCTACCGGGAAAAGGCGTCGTGAGTGGTAAGGCGGGTTCTAACCCGCCTTACCACTCACGACCAGGTGCGGCAGGGGGCTCAGGCGAGGCGCTGGGCCAGCGCGTCGAGCTCGTCACGCAGCGACGTGGGGACCTTGTCGCCGATCTTCTCGAACCACTCCTCGATCAGCGGCAGCTCTTCGCGCCACTCCTCGGGCTTGACGTCCAGGGCGGCCTGGATGTCCTCGAGCGGCTCGGTCAGGCCCTCGGTGTCGAGGTCCTCGGCGCGCGGCACGAAGCCGACCGGCGTCTCGACGGCGTTGCCCTTGCCCTCGACGCGCTCGATGACCCACTTCAGGATCCGCGAGTTCTCGCCGAAGCCCGGCCACAGGAAGCGGCCGTCGTCGCCACGGCGGAACCAGTTGACGTAGAAGATCTTCGGCAGCTTGTTCGCGTCGGCGTTCTTGCCCAGGTTCAGCCAGTGCTTGAAGTAGTCACCGGCGTGGTAGCCGAGGAACGGCAGCATCGCCATCGGGTCGCGGCGGACGTTGCCGACCGCGCCGGCCGCCGCGGCGGTGGTCTCCGAGGACATGGTGGCGCCCATGAACACGCCGTGCTGCCAGTCGCGGGCCTCGTTGACCAGCGGAACCGTCGTCTTGCGGCGGCCACCGAACAGGATCGCCGAGATCGGCACGCCCTTCGGGTCGTCCCACTCCGGCGCGAGGATCGGGCACTGCGACATCGGCGTGCAGTAGCGCGAGTTCGGGTGGGCGGCCTTCTCGTCCGAGTCCGGCGTCCAGTCCTGGTGCTTCCACGAAGTGGCGTGCTCGGGCTGGTTCTCCATGCCCTCCCACCAGATGTCGCCGTCGTCGGTCAGGGCGACGTTCGTGAAGACCGTGTTGCCCTTCTCGATCGTGCGCATGGCGTTCGGGTTGGTGTGCCAGTCGGTGCCCGGCGCGACGCCGAAGAAGCCGAACTCGGGGTTCACCGCGTACAGGCGGCCGTCCTCGCCGAAGCGCATCCAGGCGATGTCGTCGCCCAGGGTCTCGGCGCGCCAGCCCGGGATGGTCGGCTGCAGCATGGCGAGGTTGGTCTTACCGCAGGCGCTCGGGAACGCGGCCGCGACGTAGTGGACCTTGTCCTCCGGCGAGATCAGCTTGAGGATCAGCATGTGCTCGGCGAGCCAGCCCTCGTCACGCGCCATCACCGAGGCGATGCGCAGCGAGTAGCACTTCTTGCCCAGCAAGGAGTTGCCGCCGTACCCCGAGCCGTAGCTCCAGATCGCGCGCTCCTCGGGGAAGTGCGAAATGTACTTCGTTTCGTTGCAGGGCCAGGAAACGTCCTGCTCGCCCGGTTCGAGCGGCTTGCCCACCGAGTGCAGCGCGGGCACGAATTCGCGCTCGCTGCCGTCCGGGGCAATGAACTTCTCGAGCGCGGCCTTGCCGGCGCGGGTCATCACGCGCATCGAAGCGACGACGTAGGCGAAATCCGTGATTTCGATACCCAGCTTGGGATTGTCGTCGCCGAGCGGGCCCATGCAGAACGGGATGACATACATCGTGCGGCCGCGCATCGAGCCGCGGAACAGCTCGGTCATGGTGGCCTTCATCTCGGCCGGGTCCATCCAGTTGTTGGTCGGACCGGCGTCCTCGGGACGCTCCGAGCAGATGAAGGTCCGGTCTTCGACGCGGGCGACGTCGTTCGGGTCGGAAGTGGCCCAGAAGGAGTTCGGCTTCGACTTGAGCTGCACGAACGTGCCGGCCTCGACCAGCTCCTGGTTGATCCGGGCGGCTTCTTCGTCTGACCCGTCGACCCACACCACGCGGTCCGGGGTGGTCAGTTCGGCGACCTCCCGGACGAAGGACAGCACGCCGGTGTGCGTCGTCGGCGCGGTGTCCAGTCCGGGGATGGCGACTGCGGTCATCTCTACTCCTGACTTCCGACGACAAATGCGCCCGCACCGGAACGACGTTGTCCCGGTGCGGGCGTCATTGCCGGCGACCGAATGGCTTCGCGCACCGGCTGGCGAACCGGTGTGCGCGATTTGGGATTCCTCGAGAGTAGCCGCATGACCGGCGAGTAACCGAGAGCTGACGTGTAGGTTCTCTCACAAGAACGATAAGGGAATCGATTCAGATGTCACTTGATCGGTGCATTCGCGGAAAATCTTCCGGTGGTGCGCGACACAGCCGTGACCTGGTCGTTTTCATTGAAGACATGAAGAAAGCCCGAGGCCGGAGCCTCGGGCTTTCAAACTATGACCTGGGTCACTTTCAGTTCGGCGAAATCCACTGTCCGGTGCCAGAGTCGATGCGCGCGACGCCTTCCAGCGTCTGCGTGCCGGCCTCGCCCCAAGCGGCGTCGGCGGCCGGATCGCCTTCGGCTCCCGAGTCCATCAGTCCACTGGAGACTTCGGTCCACTGGCCGGGGCCGGAGTGCTCGAACGTCGTGGTCGTGCCGTCGGACTCGGTCTGCACCGCGATGTCCGCTTCGCCGTCGCCGTCCTTGTCGGTGAAGGCGATGGTGCCGCCGCTCTTCGTCTCGACGATGACGGTGTCGTTGTGGCCGTCGTGGTCGGTGTCGATGGTCGCGACCCCCGCGTCCACCTCGCCCTCCGGCAGGTCGGCGTGGATGTGGCCGCCCGAGCTGTCGTCACGGCCGGTGCCGGAGTCGTCGTGGCCGCCGGAGCCGCCGTCGTGGACCCACTGGCCGCTGGCCTCGTCGTAGACCGCCTGCTCGACGACCTTCCCGTTCTCGTCCAGCACGGCGTAGTGGTCGGCCTCGCCGTCGTGGTTCGTGTCGATGAAGGCCTGGGCCGAGCCGTCTTCGTGCTCGATGATCGCGGTGTCGTTCACCCCGTCTTCGTTCACGTCGTAGTTGACCTCGGCCTGGTACTCCTGGCCGTCGACGTGGACGGTCATCGCGTCCGGGCTGCTCGCGTCGGTGTCGCTGCCGCCGCTCTCGTCGACCCACATGGGACTTCCCCCTTCGAACCGGGTAACACGCTCCGACCTGCTGTCTGAGGGTATGACTCACCGTAGGCCCGTTCGGTTCCGCTTCACAACCGGACCGGCGCTCAGGCGGTTTTGTCCCGCAACGCCCGGATCCGCGTCAGGAAGGCTTCGGCCCGCTCACGGCCGTCGCTGACCTCCTTGAGCCGCTTCGAGACGATCGCGATCTTCTTGGCCCGCTCCTGCGCGCCCATCTTGATCGTCTTGTCGACTTCCTTCAGCTCGGCCTCGATCGCGTCGATGCGCCGGCCCAGCGCCTCGTCGAGGGCCATCGACAGCTGCTGCTCGGCCTCGATGAGCTGCTCGGCGACGAGCTGGTCGAGCGTCGAGCGGGCGTCCGCGATGGCCTCGACCAGCCACTGCTTCATGTGCTGCTTGTCGGCCGCGTGCTTGCGCGTGCGGGCCATCCACCAGCCGGCGCCCAGGCCGATGATGATCGTCGCGGGCAGCACGACCGGGTTGAGGATCGCCACGCCGGCCAGCGGCAGCGCGGCCACCTTGCCGGCCCCGACGCCGCCGGAGATGCCCATGAAGACGAGCAGCTTGTCCTCGGCCGTCGGCGGCTTCTTGTCCGGCGGGCGCAGCACCACCGGCGGGCCGCCCGCCCTGGCGAACTGCGCGCGGATGACGTCCAGCTCTTCCGGCGAGAACAGCTCCGAGAGCGAGACGTTGGTGACCTGGTTCAGGCGCTGTGCGAGCAGCATCGAGATCCGCTGCGACGTCGTCTGCAGCGCGATGTCGACCTGCTGGGGCAGCGCGGCCAGCTCGTCGCGCTTGGCCGCGTCGATCAGCTGGCGGAAGTGGGTCTGCGCGTCCCGCATCTGCCGGCTGCTCTCGTGGCCGACCTCGACGCGGGTGCGCTGGACCTCGCCGCGCAGCTTCAGCTGCCAGCCGCGGGTCGAGCTCCGGCGTTCGGCCTGCAGCTTGTCGCGGCGGTCCCGCAGCTGCTCGGCCTCGGCCTCGCCCGCGGACAGCGCCCGGCTCTCGGCCTGCAGCTTCGCCTTCAGTTCGCCCAGCGCACTGGACAGCGCGCGCAGCGTGTTCGCCTCGCCGAGCATCGCCGAGCGGCCGACGAGCAGTTCCTGCAACGCCGTCTGGATCGCCGCGACCCCGGACTTCTCCCGCAGCATCGCGGCCATCTGCTCGTTGGGCGCTTTCGCCGCGGTCTCGAACAGCCGCGCCGACACGGGGTGGAACACCGCGTCGGCGAAGCGGGGCGCGTGCTCGCGCAGCAGCTGCTTGTCGGCCTCCATGACCTCGCGCCAGCCGCGGAACATGTCCACCTTGGTCAGCGCGAAGACGACGGTCTCGACGCGCTCGCCGACATCACGCAGGAACTGCAGCTCGGTCGAGGTGAACGGCGCCGAGGCGTCGACCACGAACAGCAGCGCGGTGGCCCCCGCGGCGGCTTCCTTGGCGAGCTCGCCGTGCATCGAGTCGAGGCCGCCGACGCCCGGCGTGTCGACCAGCGAAAGCCGTTCGAGCAGCGGGACCGGTCCGGTGACCTCGACGTACCGCGGCGGGATCTGCCCGGGCGGCAGCTCGTGCGCGGCGGAGACCCAGTGGATCAGCTGGCCGAGGTCGATCGGCACCGGGGCGAGCTGGCCGGGGTAGCAGGCGTGCGCGCCCCAGGTGTCCGCGTGGTCGAACACCAGGTAGGTCGCGGTGGCCACGTCGGCGTCCACGGGGGACAGTCCCGGCATCGCGAGCAGCGCGTTGACCAGCGAGCTCTTCCCCCGGTTCGTCTCGCCGACGACCACGACGGCCGGCTTCTTCGGCCGGGCCTTCCGGATGTCCTCGACCCACTTGGCGGCGGCCGGATCGGCTTCGCGGACGACGGTCAGCAGCTGGTCGCGGGTCGCGGCGACCTGCGTGGGCAGGCTCGGCGCGGTCGGTGCGCTCACGGGTTCTTCTTCGCGTAGACGGTGACGATCGGGGCGCGCAGCAGGCGGTCGTGGTCGGCGAAGCCGGTGACCTCGGTTTCCGCGACGATGCCGTCGAGCGCCGGGTCTTCGGTCGGGACCGCGCCGCCCGCTTCGTGCCGGGCCGGGTCGAAGCGCTCGCCGTCGGGCCGCAGGGCCTGGACGCCGATCGCGGCGAGGCCCTCCTCGAGGCGTTCGACCACGCCGCCGCTGCGGGCACGGTCCAGCGCGTACAGGCACATCTGGATCAGCGCCTGGCGATCCGCGAGTGCCCGCTCAAGATCGGTGACCTGCTGCTGCAAGGGGTGCACATCGGTGTCCGACGCGGGCGAGCCGCCGTCGGTTCCCTCCTTGCGAAACCACGCCATGGGCTCAGTCTGGCGGATTCAGCCGCCTGCCGGGGGCGGAACCGGGCGAAGGAACCGGATCAGGATCGTCCGGAGGATCGCCTGTTCCGCGGGCAGATCGAGGCCAGGGTCGAGACTGGCCCGGGAGATCATCGCGTCGATCAGCCCGGCGACCCAGCCCGCGGCCGCGCGCGGTTCCACCCCCGGGTCGATCAGCCCGGCGTCGACGGCCCGCCCGAGCAGCACCGCCAGGCCGTCGCGCAGCGCGCTGTCGTTGCGGTGGACGAGCTGGGCGAACTCGTCGTCGCGCGCGGCCTGGGCGGCGGCTTCCAGCACGATCCGGACGACTCCCGGCTGGGCGATCTGCCCGGCCAGCTCCGCGACGACGTCGAGCAGGGCGGCGAGCGGGTCACTGGCCTTGGCGGCGGCTTCGAGGCGTTCGGCCGTCTCGGCGGCGTCGTGGGTGAAGATCGCCGTGAAGACCGCGCGCTTGCTGGGGAAGTAGTGGAAGAGGCTGCCGGAGCTGATGCCCGCGGCGCGGCAGATGTCCGCCGTCGTCGTCCGCTCGAAGCCCTTCTCGGCGAAGCAGCCGGCGGCGGCGTCGACGATCGCGCGGCGCTTGGCCGCGTGCTTGGCCGGGTCGACGGTCCTCATCGTTCGACCGGCGGTTCGTCGTGCCAGGGGTAGCCGTGCTCGGCGAAGGCCGGCGCCAGCTCGTGGTTGCGCAGGTCCGTCTTCTCCCGGGCGATCTCCCGGCCGTCGGTGGTGCGCAGCACGAGGTCCTTGCCGTCGAGGTAGACGGCTTCGAGGTCGGCCTCGATGCGGCGGGTCTTGTCGCCGCGGACCAGGGTGACGCGAGTCGGCGAGACCGTGACGACCAGCCGCTCGTGGGCCCAGATCGCGGCGAACACCAGGCCGAGCACCAGCCCGCCGGCGACCGCGGCCAGCGTCGCCCACGGCTGCGGCAGTTTCGTGAGCACCTTGAACACGCCCTGGAACGGGAAGGCGGGCAGCTCGCTCACCCAGGCGGCGACGGCCCAGACCCCCACGCCCAGCGCGCCCCCGATGAGCGGGCAGCCGACCCAGGACCCGGTGCGCAGCCACGACGGCTCGTCGACGGTCGTCTCCATGCGGTCCATTATTAGACCGCGTGCTCGGTTTATGTAAACCGGGGGTTCAGACGAGCTCGTCGATGACCTCGCGGAGGACCGCTTCCAGGCCAGGGCCGTTTTCGGCGAGGCGGGAGGAGACGAGCAGCTGGTCTTCGGCCGTGCGCAGCCAGATCGAACCGGCGACCGAGATCTCGATGACGTTCAGGCGGAAGGGGTAGGCGCGGCGGCCGTGCCGGACCTCGGCCTCGCGCACCAGCTGGCCGAGCCGCTCGCCGGCCACGATCTGGCGGCGGTAGAAGCCGGGCGCCCAGGGGGTGTTGCCCGCCGGCTCGCCGCCCCCGCGCAGGGCGGGGCCGCGGGCGTTGGCGAAGTGGCGGGCCGCGGCCGGGCCGAAGAACTCGAGCGCCTGCCGCATCGCCGACCCCTGCGCGAACGCGGGCCTGCCGTAGCGGGAGCGCGGGTTGCGCGGGTCCGGGTCCTCGCGGTTGCGGAGAAAGGCCAGCAGGTCGACCCACCAGTCGGCCCACTGCGCCTGGACGGCGGCCCGGTCGAGGCCGGCCGGGACGTGCACCGGGACCTGCGGCTCCACCGGCGGCAGCACCTGTCCTTCGGAAACGGACAGTGCCAGGGCGTCACGGATGTACAGCGCGACGTCGACCTCGGTCTCGCTGCTCCAGCCGGCTCGCCAGGATGTCGTGTTTTCTAGGCGCACGATTCAACAGTACGCGGGAAAACGGTCCTACCAGGGAAAGTTGGCAAGCGGAGACAAACTCACGCTTCCCTGAGCTGTTGCCAGATCAAGAAGTACGCCCGGTGCACGACGTGGGCGACGCGGCTCTGCGCCGGCGTCGCGCCGAAGGACGCGAAGGACCGCCACCAGCCCGCGCGCTCGAGGGCGTGCGCGGCCAGTTCCGGCCGCGGGGCGCCGGGCTTGCCGAGCTGGGCGCCGAAGTCGGCGTTGCTGCCCACCCGCAGCACCTCTTCGGACAGGTCCTCCGGCATGTCGACCGCGCCGGAGGCGACCAGCGTCAGCGCTTCCAGCAGCCGCAGCTGGTGGGCCTCGGGCTTGGCGAGCAGCACCTCGATGGCGTCGTGGACGCGCTGGCGCTCGGCCGGGTCGGCCGACGCGTGCGCGAGCGCCGTCACCGAGGCCAGTGCCGCGGCCGCCTTGATGCCGTCGGCGCGGGCGGCGAACACGATCGACAGCCGCTGCCGGACCGCTTCCAGGCCGGACGCGTCGAGCAGGGACCGCCGCAACGCGCCCGCGGTGATCTCCGGCTCCTTGCGGATGGCCTCGACGGCGTGCGAAACGCCGAACAGGTCGAGCTTCTCCAGCAGCCGCAGCCGGGTGCCCGCCGGGACGTCGCAGTCCCAGCTCGTGAAGATGTCGGCCGAGATCAGCATGGTCTGCAGGACGTCGTCGTCGAGCTCGGCGAGCTGCCGCAGGGCCTCGGCGTCGGCGGAGGTGAACCCGCCGGACTCGGCGGATTCGGCGATCAGGCCGATCACCGGCAGCACGTCGGCGACCCGCGGCTTCAACGTCGACGCCTGCTTCTCCGCGAGCAGCGTGGCGGCCCGCCAGATGTCGCCACCGGAGCCTTCGACGGACTCGGGCGCGATCGTGTCGGCCTTGTTGAGCACGGCGATCGCGTTGACCGGGCCCGCCTCGCGGCTCGCGGTGGCCGCGGTGAAGGCGGCGAGGGCCTGCTGGTCGTCCGCGCGGACGCCCTGGGTGACGACGTACAGGACGGCCTCGGCGCCGGCGACGGCGTTGCGCGAGGTGTCGTCGAGCTCGTCGGAGCCTTCTTCGTCCTCTTCTTTGCGGTGCTTGGCCGCGCCCAGCAGCTGCTCGGTGCGGGACACCGAAGCGGCGTCGAGCGAGCCGAGGCCCGGCGTGTCGATCACCGTCATGCCCTGGAGGACGGCGTTGGTCAGGTACGCCTCGATGTGCGACACCTGCTCGATGTCGACACCCAGCTCGGCGGGGATCATGCCGTCGGAGGCGAACGGGAGCACCTGCTTGCGGCCGTCGGTGAAGACGATCTCGACGCGGTCGACCGTGCCGTACTGGAACCGGGTCACCAGCCGCGTGCACTCACCGATGTCGGTGGGCGCGACCCGGCGCCCGATCAGCGCGTTGACCAGCGTCGACTTGCCCGACTTGATCCGGCCGGCGACGGCCACCTGCAGGGGCGCGCCGAGCCGGCGCAGCACCTCGGCGAACCCCGCGGCGGTGCGCGCGGAGACCTGCGGCTGCAGGCGGTGGCACAGGGTGGCCACCGACATCGACAGCGGACCCGCGAGCCGGCCCTGCTCCGGTGACGTCACGGCCCCCAGCCCTCCCCGTCGTAGGCGACCACCCGGTGAATCGTGCCATGCGGGTCATCCCCAGGTCGCACCGAAGGTGGTACCGGCGGCCGACGCGCGGTTCCCGCGGCGCCACCTAGTGTTGCCTGGTGCGACGGCTGAGCCTGTGGATGCGTGCCCACCCCATGGCGGGCGACTCGGTGCTCGCCGTCCTGCTCGGCCTGTTCGACCTGCTGCTGTTCGCCGCCGACGGGCTGGCCGAGCTCCCGGACGTGCCGCCCTGGTACGTCGCCGTGCCGGTGAACATCGCGATGGTGACGCCCCTGGTGTTCCGGCGGAAGTCGCCGCTGTGGTCGGCGTACGTCGTGCTGGTGGTGAGCGTCGTGCACGCGTCGCTCATGCTCGGCATCGGCAGCGTCGCCGGGCTGGCCATGAGCATCTACTCGGTCGTCGTCTACGCCGGGCGGCGGCAGGGACTGGCGTACGTCGGCGCGGTCGTGGCCGCTTCGGTCCTGCAGGCCGTGCTGGACCGGCCGGACGAGCTCGTCATCTCCGCGTTGTTCCTCGCGTTCGGGATCGCCCTGTGCTGGACCCTCGGCGAGTTCGTCGGGGCCCGGCGCGCCTACGACGTCGAAGTGGAGGCCCGGTTGCACCTGCTCGAGACCGAACGCGACCAGGCCACCCGGATCGCGGTGGCCGAAGAGCGCGGGCGGATCGCGCGCGAGCTGCACGACGTCGTCGCGCACGCGGTGAGCGTCATGGTCGTGCAGGCCGACGGCGCGTCGTACGCGATCCAGAGCAACCCCGAGCTCGCTCACCGGGCCCTGCAAACGATTTCCGAGACCGGCCGCGGCGCGCTCGGCGAACTGCGGCGCCTGCTGGACGTGCTCCGCAGCGACGACGCGGACGGCGAGCCCCGGGTGCCGCAGCCGGACGCGCACGCCCTCGCCGACCTGGCCGACCGGATGCGCGCCGCCGGGGTGCCGGTGGACCTGGAGCTCGGCGAGCTCGGCGACCTGCCGGCCGGCGTCTCGCTCGGCGTCTACCGGATCGTGCAGGAGTCGCTGACCAACACGCTCAAGCACGCCGGGCGCGGCGCGACCGCTTCGGTGCGGGTGCACCGCACCGGCGACCTGGTCGAGGTGCTGGTGTCCGACGACGGCGCCGGCCGCGTCCCGCAGCTGGTGCCGTCCGGGCGGCGCGACCCCCGGCTGCCGGGCGGGAACGGCTTGATCGGCATGCGCGAGCGCGCGCACGTGTACGGCGGGAAGTTGGACGTGGGCCCGGCTCCGGGCGGTGGATGGCAGGTCCGGGCGACCCTGCCGGTTAGGTTGGACAAGTGATCCGGGTGGTGGTCGTCGACGACCAGGAACTGATGCGCGTCGGGTTCCGGATGGTGCTGGGTGCCCAGGCCGACATCGACGTCGTCGGCGAGGCGGGCGACGGCGCGCAGGCGATCGAGCTGGCTTCGCAACTGCGGCCCGACGTCGTGCTGATGGACGTCCGGATGCCGGTGCTCGACGGCGTCGAGGCGACGAAGCGGATCGTCGCCGACGGCACCGCGCGCGTGCTGGTGATGACGACGTTCGACCTCGACGAGTACGTCTACGCGGCACTCCAGGGTGGGGCGAGCGGGTTCCTGCTCAAGGACACCCAGCCCGACCACCTGGTGTCGGCGCTGCGCGCGGTCGCTTCGGGCGACGCGGTGGTTTCGCCGTCGGTGACCCGCCGGCTCCTGGACCGCTTCGTCGGCACCGGCGGTCCCCCGATGCGGGACACCGCCGAGCTGGACGTGCTCACCGACCGCGAGCGCGAGGTGCTCGTGCTGATCGCCAAGGGCATGTCGAACCTGGAGATCGCCGAGGCGCTGTTCCTGTCCGAGGCGACGGTGAAGACGCACGTCGGGCGGATCCTGGCGAAGCTGGAGCTGCGGGACCGGGTGCAGGCGGTGGTGCTGGCCTACGAAACCGGCCTCGCCCGCCCCGGCCTCGGCTGAATCCTCAGCGCAACTTTCATAGGGAAAGTTCCGCGCGAACGCTCGCGACCACGCGCTTCGGCTCGCCGTACAACTCCGCCTTGGTGACGATCAGGAAGCGCCAGCCCTCGGCCTCGATCGCGGTGCGGCGCTGCGCGTCGAGCTGCGGCTGAATGCCTTCGAGATGCCACTCGCCGTCGTATTCGATCGCCAGTTTCTGCGCGGGGAACCCCAAGTCGAGACGACCGAGGAAGTGACCTCTTCTGCTCACGACGTCGACCTGAACCTCCGGCTTGAGGCCGGCGACGGTGAGCCACACTCGCAGCTCCGACTCGGGAACACTCTCCGAACGCGCGTCCGCCAGCTCGACCGCCTTCCTGGCCCGCACCATTCCGTTGTCGCGGCGTGATCCGAGGTAGTCGTGCAGCTCGGCCAGGTTCACCAAGCCGCTGCGGAGGAGAACGTCGAGGTAGCCGACGACCCGGGGAAGCGAACGGTGGAGCTTGGTGTTCGTGAGGGTGTCCAAGGCGAGCCGCAGGGGTGTGGCGAGCCGGACGCCTTCCCACGGCTCACTGTCGATGTCTCTCCGGCAGGTTCGCCGGATGTGCAGCCCCGCCTGTCGCGCGAACCCCACGTTTTCCGGCACGACGAATTCGACCGGGTCGTGCGAACCGACCAGTTCCAAGCCCTTGACGGCCGCAGCCGAACACCCCGACAGGACGGCGTCACCCGGTGCGAGCAAAGCAGCGGCCCGGCATCGCATCGCATGCGTCACTTCGGTCGTCGAGGCGACGTAGACGTTCCGGAACAACCGGGTGAACAGAGGCGATCGCAAGGCACACGACGTCAACGCACCTTCGGCCACGGCGTGGGTCCCGATGAAGGGCTCGGCGAAGTCGATCAGGTCACTGTTGCGGAGGCTGAACATCTGCCCAGGCTGCGGCGGACCACCGACAGCCAGGCCGCCTCAAGATCAACTGGGCCACGGTTGTCCCCATCCCCCGAATTCCCTCCCCAACCCGTCACTTTCCCTATGAAAGTTGCACCTACGGACGTCCGGCGCGGCACTTTCATAGGGAAAGTGCCGCTCAGCGGTAGTCGTCCGGCGGGGTGGTCACCTCGTCCTTGCCCCCGTGGCGGACTTCGGTGAGCCAGCGGCCGAAGTCCGGGCGGTCGCCGTCGATGTCGGTGTAGCCGTACTCCTTCATCAGGGTCCAGGACGCCAGGGTCTGCCCCGCGAAACGGGCGACCTCCGGGTCCTGCGCCAGGGCCGCGACGCCGCGGGCCAGCAGGTACGGCGTCTCGGAGATCTTGAAGTCGACCGGCGCGAGCTTGCCGACCGCGTCGCGCCAGTTCTCCTCCGTGACCTCGAAGTGGTCGAGCATCGACTCCGAACGCAGGAAGCCCGGCGTCACCGCGAGGCCGACGCAGTCGTACTTCTTCAGCTCCACACCCAGCGCCCGGCCGAGCGCGCGGATGCCGCACTTGGCCAGGTAGTAGGGGAGGCCCGCGCCGACGTAGTCGTCGTTGTCGCCGTCGGTCACCTCGAGGACCAGGCCGCGGCGGGCGACCACCAACGGCAGGAGCTTGTGCAGCGCGATGAGGTGCGTGTCGAGCGCGTTGTGCGTGAGGGTGAGCGCGTCCTCCAGCGGTGTCTCCCAGTAGGGCGCGTCGAAGTGGAAGTACATGTCGCCGCCCCAGACGTCGTCGACCAGGATGTCGATTCCATCCACTTCGGACTCGATGCGAGCCTTCAAAGCGTCCACATCGGACACCGAGGTGAAGTCGCAGCGGACGACGACCGCCTTGCCGCCCGCCGCTTCGACCAGCTCGCCCGTCTCTTCGATGGTTTCCGGGCGCTGCATGGGCGAGCGCGTTTCGCGGGTGGTGCGGCCGGTGACGTACACCGTCGCCCCCGCCCGGCCCAGCTCCACCGCGATCGCGCGCCCGCAGCCCCTCGTCGCCCCGGTGACCACGGCGACCTTGCCTGCCAAACTCATGAATCCTCCCGTCCCCGCCACGCGGTCAGCACCGCGTCGACGTCCTCCGCCAGCCGGTCGGCCAGCCGCCCGTGCGGCCGGATCGACCAGTCGAGCGACACCCCGTTGATCACGTCCAGCACGACCCGGGCCGCCCGCGGCACACTCGGCGCGCGCGGCAGCGAAGGCGCCGCCGCCCGCACGAGCCGCCGCAGTTCTTCTTCGACCGCCGTGAAGTGCTCGCCCAGCAGCGACCGCAGCACCGGGTCGCCGATGTCCACGCCGAGCTGGCCCAGGTGGTTCGCCGCCTCTTCGGCGTCGCCGAGCACCGCGTAGACCGACACCGCCGCGGCGCGCAGGCCGCCGACCGGGTCGTCCGCCCGCTCGGCGCACTCCCGCATCTGCTCGACCGCCCGCCGCGTCGCCCGCCGGCTCATCGCCTGCAGCAGGCCGCTCTTCGAGCCGAACCGCTGCGCGACCGTGCCGACCGAAACCCCGGCCTCCGCCGCCACCTGCGCGAGCGTGAAACCGGGGCCGCAGCGGCCGATCACGGTCTCCGCCGCGGCCAGCAGCCGCTCGTCGGTGATGCTCCTCGGCCGGGCCACGCAGTTATTGAACCACAGTTCATTAATGAAGTCGTTCTCAGGGTCGACTCAGGGTCATCACGGATCGCGCATCGGCCGAAGAGCCAGCAAGGTACTACTCAGGTAGGGGGAGCGGTTCGGCCTTCAGGGTGACGCGCAACCGTCCCCGGACCCGCGACGATGAACGCGTCGTAAGCGAGGGGCGGAAGAGGAGCAGCCATGATCGAGGCAACGGGCCTCACGAAACGGTACGGAAAGACGCTGGCGGTGAACAACCTGTCGTTCTCCGTGTCCGCGGGACAGGTCACCGGCTTCCTCGGTCCGAACGGAGCCGGCAAGTCCACCACCATGCGGATGATCCTGGGCCTGGACAACCCGACGGGCGGCCAGGTCACCATCGGGGGCAAGAAGTACCACGACCTCAAGGAGCCGCTGCGCACCGTCGGCGCGCTGCTCGACGCGAAGTGGGTGCACCCGAACCGTTCGGCGCGCGCCCACCTGCTCTGGATGGCGAAGTCCAACCGCATCCCGGCGAGCCGCGTCGACGAAGTCCTCGAGACGGTCGGCCTGACCAGCGTCGCGAACAAGCGCGCCGGCGGGTTCTCGCTCGGCATGTCGCAGCGCCTCGGCATCGCGGCCGCCCTGCTCGGCGACCCCGAGGTGCTGCTGTTCGACGAGCCGGTGAACGGCCTCGACCCCGAGGGCATCCTCTGGATCCGGAAGTTCATGCACCGGCTGGCCGACGAAGGCCGCACCGTTTTCGTGTCGAGCCACCTGCTTTCGGAGATGGCGCTGACCGCGAGCAACCTCGTGGTGATCGGCCGCGGGCAGCTGATTTCGCAGTCGTCCACCCAGGACTTCGTCTCCCGCGCGGCCGAGAACACGGTGAAGGTGCGCTCTCCGCAGCTGGCCGAGCTCCAGGACGCCCTGCAGCGCGCCAGCGCCGGGGTCGCCGCCGAGGCCGGCGCGCTCGTGGTGTCCGGGATGGACAGCGACAAGATCGGCGAGATCGCCGCCGCCAACCGGATCGTGCTGCACGAGCTGAGCCCGCAGACCGGCTCGCTCGAGCAGGCCTTCATGCAGATCACCGGCGACTCCGTCGAGTACCACACCGGCCTCGACGCCGAGGCGCAGCACGTGCTCGAGTCCGCCAAGTAACCGGGGAAACCAAGATCATGAACCTGCTCGCGGTCGAACGCATCAAACTGTTCAGCACCCGCTCGCCCTGGTGGTGCGCGCTCATCACCCTGGCACTGGCCGTCGGGTTCGCCGCCATCTTCTCCGGCGCGTCGCCCGCCGACGAGCCGGTCACCGTGGCCGCCACCCAGTTCGGCGGTTCCCAGTTCGGCATCGCCGTCGTCATGGTGCTCGCCGCGCTCGCGGTGACCACCGAATACCGCTTCAACACGATCCGGACGACCTTCCAGGCGGTGCCGCACCGCTCGCCGGCGCTGGTCGCCAAGGCGATCGTCGTCGCGCTGATGGCGCTGGTCATCGGGGAGATCGCCGCGTTCGGCGCCCTCGGCCTCAGCATGCTGATGCGGCCGAACGACGGCATCGGCCTGCACACCACGCAGGACTGGCTGAACGTCGCCGGCCTCGGACCGGTGTTCGCGGTCGCCGCCGTGCTCGCCGTCGCGGTCGGAATCCTCATCCGGCACAGCGCCGGCGCGATCGCCCTTCTGCTCATCTACTACTTGGCCGTCGAAGAGCTGGTGCAGCTCATCCCGAAGATCGGGCACCACATCCACGAGTGGCTGCCGTTCAACGTGGCGAGCAAGTTCCTGCGCGGCTCCGCCGCCGGGGGCGACGGCCCGCCGCCGTCGGACTCGCCGCTGAGCCCCGGCTGGGCGCTGGCGTACTTCGCCGGCATCGCCATCGTGTTCCTGCTCGTCGCGCTCGGGGTCGCGAAGAAGCGGGACGCCTAGGGGGTAACAGGGGAAAAGGGGAAACACCGGATCCGGGTCGCGCTGTCGGGGGGCGACCCGGATCCGGTGTTTCGCAGTAGGCTCGCCTGGACGGACGGGGAGCTCATGATCGAAGCGACAGCACTGACCAAGCGGTACGGCGCCACCACCGCGGTCAGCGAACTGACGTTCACCGCCCGGTCGGGGCGCGTCACCGGCTTCCTCGGCCCGAACGGCGCCGGCAAGTCCACGACGATGCGGCTGATCCTCGGCCTCGACCGCCCCGACGCGGGCCGGGTGCTCGTCGACGGCGTCCCGTACCGCGAACTGAAAGATCCACTGAGGACGGTCGGGGCGATGCTGGACGCCACCTGGCGTCACCCCGGCCGCAGCGGGCGCGACCACCTGCGCTGGCTGGCCGCGACCAACGGCATCCCGGACAAGCGCGTCGAAGAGGTGCTCGCGCTGGTCGGGCTGACCAGCGTCGGCAAAACGCGCGTCCTGCAGTACTCGCTCGGCATGCAGCAGCGCCTCGGGATCGCCGCCGCGCTGCTCGGCGACCCGCGGGTGCTGCTGTTCGACGAGCCGGTGAACGGCCTCGACCCCGAGGGCATGGCGTGGATCCGGCAGCTGCTGCACGCGCTGGCCGCCGAAGGCCGGACCGTGTTCGTGTCCAGCCACCTGCTACCGGAAATGGCGCAAACCGCGCAGGACCTCGTGGTGATCGGCCGCGGCCGGCTGATCTACCAGGGCACCATGGACGACTTCATCGCACAGACGAGTGAACACGGCGTCCGCGTCCGCACCCCGCACGCCGAGCAGCTGCGCGCCGCACTGACCGGGCAGGCCGAGTTCACCGAAGCCGACGGCGCCTTCGTGGTGTCCGGATTGGACAGTGACCGGATCGGGCAGCTCGCCTTCGACGCCGGCGCGACGCTGCACGAGCTGAGCCCGATCACCGGCTCGCTCGAGCAGGCCTACCTCGACCTCACCCGCGACGCCGTCGAGTTCGCGGTGCCGTCCGTGCCGTCTGTGCCGTCTTCGGAGGCCGCCCGATGATCACCAACCTCCTGCGCGCCGAGCGCATCAAGCTCTTCAGCACCCGCGCGCCGGTGTGGTGCCTGACCATCGCGATCGTCGCGCCGATCGCGCTGACCGCGCTGTTCTTCGCACTGGCCGGCCCGGAACTCCCGCCGACCGTCGGCAACAGCCAGCTCGTGAGCGGCAACGGCCGGACCGTGCTGCTCGTCCTCGCGGTGCTCGCGACGGCGTCGGAGTTCAACTGGGGCACCATGCGGCTGACGTTCCAGGCGGTGCCGAGCCGGGTGCCCGCGCTGCTGGCCAAGGTCGCGGTCGTCGGCGCGGTGGGCGCGGCGCTCGGCCTGGTCATCGGCTTCGGTTCGTGGGCGATGGCCGCACTGGTGCAGCCGGACGCCGACTTCGCGCTGCACACCGCCGCGGACTGGCGCGCGGTGCTCGGCCAGAGCCTGGTCTTCCTGTTCACCGCGGTGGCGGGGGTCGGCGTGGCGCTCCTGCTGCGCAGCGTCGCCTTCGCGCTGACGGT
The DNA here is from genome assembly GCF_042652605.1 of Amycolatopsis plumensis. Taxonomy (NCBI): domain Bacteria; kingdom Bacillati; phylum Actinomycetota; class Actinomycetes; order Pseudonocardiales; family Pseudonocardiaceae; genus Amycolatopsis; species Amycolatopsis plumensis. The sequence continues at coordinate 2,886,384 of NZ_JBHSJY010000001.1, forward strand.
GGTCATCGTGTGGACCCAGGTGCTCGAAGGGCTCTTGGTCTTCATCCCGGGCATCGGCAAGCACGTCTACCAGTGGATGCCGTTCCACGCCGCCGACGAGTTCGTCGGGGCGGGCGGGTTCGCCGCGGGACCGCTGGGGCTGGCGCCCGCGCCGCTCGGCCCGTGGGGCTACTTGGGTTACTTCGCGGCGATCACCGTCGCCCTGCTGGCGGCCGGGGTGCTCGTGACGGCACGACGCGACGCCTGAGCGTGACCGCCGTCTCAATACCGCACGAAACCTTGTTAACAAAAGGTGAAACAACTGTGGCTTCTCTCACAGGCACCGGACATACTGCTACGACCAGGCAAAATTCATAAGTGAGAGCACCGGACCCGTCTGAACTCCCCCTGGAGGTGAATCTTGACGGTGGACACCGGGCAAGAATTGGGTGGCACGATTCCCCGAGCCCGCGTCGAAGGCGACGCTCCCCGGCTCGAACCCATGCTGGACCTCGAATGGTCGCGGGCGATCGAACTCCCGCAGGCCGCCATGACGGCCGCGACGCCGTCCGAACTCCGCCGGGCGTGGGTGCACCGCGCGCCCGAAGACAGCGTCCTGGCCCTGTTCCGCGCTTCGGCCGGGATGGCCGGGCCGATCCCCGCGCCGTGGTGGCTGCGCGCGATGGCGGACGGCAAGCTCGATTCCCGGGAACAGGGTTTCCGCGTCGAGGACCGGATCGCGCAACTGCTCGGCAGGCGCCCGGGGTGGGAATTCGTCCCGTGGGCCGCGGACGGCGAATCCGGCTACTGGGAGTTCATGCCGTCCGAACGCGGGAAATCGGGACACGCGATTCCGACCACGGTGATGAACACCGACCGGCACGAGGGCTGGATCGACGTCCTGCCGGCGCACACCGGGCCGACGCCGGACCCGATCCCGATCGCCGGGCTCGCCGGACTGCGGTCGCGTCTCGGGGTCATCGAAGCCGTTCGTTAACCTCGGCGGGTGCAAAACGAGGAAGGCGGACGTCGGCTGCGCAGCGTGGTCAGTTACGTCAAGCGCGGTGGCCGGATGACCGTCGGGCAGCAGCGGGCGTGGGACGACCACTGGCCGCGGCTGGGCCGCACGGTGAGCGAGCTGCCCGAGGGGCCGCTGGACTTCACCGAGTGGTTCGGCCGCGAGGCGCCGGTGATGCTGGAGATCGGCTCCGGCATGGGCGAGACGACGTCGCAGCTGGCCGCCGCGGCGCCGGAGCTGAACTACGTCGCGGCCGAGGTCTACGACCCGGGCCTCGGCCAGCTGATGCTGCGTGCCGAAAAGCTGGGCGTCGAGAACCTGCGGCTGCTGCACGGTGACGCCGTCGTCCTGCTGACCGAGCACGTCGAGCCGGACACGCTGCACGGCGTGCGGCTGTTCTTCCCGGACCCGTGGCCGAAGAAGAAGCACCACAAGCGGCGGATCGTGTCGCCGTCGTTCGCCGCCCTCGTGGCGTCGCGGCTCGCGCCGGGCGGCACCTTCCACATGGCGACCGACTGGGAGAACTACGCCGAGCAGATGCTCGAAGTCTGCTCCGCGGAACCGGCCCTGCGGAACCGGTACGACGGCTGGGCGCCGCGGCCGGAGTGGCGGCCGGTGACCAAGTTCGAGCAGCGCGCCGACGTCGAAGGCCGCGTCTCGCACGACCTCATCTTCGAAAAGCGGTCGTGAGTGCGTAACAGTGTTCTAACACTGTTACGCACTCACGACCTCCCTCTGTACCCCCGGTGTTCGCCCCTCCCCCGACAGAGGGGCGAACACACCTATTCGTCGGCCAGCGGCTCGGCCTGGACCCGCTTGAGCGCGGGCGTGCAGACCGACGCGCCGAGCAGGGCCACCCCGACCCCGAGCACGACCGGCGCCAGCAGCCACGGGCTGAGCACGATGCCCCGCGCGTCGACCATGCTGTAGAGCCCAACGCCGACCAGTACGCCGACGATTCCCGCGCCGATGGTGGCGACCAGTGCCGGCAGCGCGGCTTCCATCCGCAACGCCCTCGCCAGCACCCGCACCGGCGTGCCCGCGGCCATCAGCGCCCCGAAGGTGCGCCGCCGGTCCATCACCGAGCCCGCGGTCGCGACCGCGGCACTGCACCCGGCCAGGATCCCCGCCGCGATCAGCCCGATCACGGTCACCCGGCGCAGGTCGCCGAGCTCGGTCTGCTGGTTGAACAGGTACTGGTCGCGGCTGCCGACCTCCGCGCCGGCCGCCGGTCCGGCCAGTGCCGTCCGGACGATCTCGCGGTTCGCGTCGGTGGTCGGCGCGACGACGGTGTAGTCCGTCGGCGTGAGGCCGTCCGGCAGCGCGGCCGGATCGACGATCAGCGTTTCCGACAGGTCCGCGTCACGGGGATGGACGGCTTCCACCCGCGTCCCCGACTTCGCGGCCACCGCCGGTCCCTCCCAGCTCGCGGCGAACTTGTACTCGGCCAGGTCGACCGCCGAGTCACCGAAAACGCCCGGGCCGCCCGCGCAGTTCTCCGGCGTGAGCCCGTAGCGGGTCAGCTTGACGGCGTCGGCGCAGGTCATCACCAGCGCGCGGTGGCCGTACCGGTTGGGGGCCTGGCCCTTCACCAGGTAGACCTCGCCGACCGCGACGGCCTTCTCGTTCTGGCCGTACTTCTGCAGGGCGGCGTTGGCCTGGTCGACGATCGTGCCCGCGTGCCGGCCGTCGCTGTCGACGTAAAGCACGGAGTCGACGTAGGACCGCCCGCCGCCGGCCATCGATTCGAACGTCGGCAGCAGCGTCAGCGCCATCGACCCGGCGAACACCGCCAGCACGATCCCGGCGGACGCGCGGTAGGCGCCCTTCGGATCGTCACGCAGACGGCGGCCGGCGAGCAGCGCGGACGGGCGCCGCCAGATCCGGACGAACGTGCCGCCGACCGCCGACGTCACCCACGGCCCGACGATCGCGGCCGAGCCGACCAGGAAGAACAGCCCAGCCATGACGAGCCCGATGCCGCCGTAGTCCTTCGCCGTCGTCACCGCGACGAGGAAGAACGCTCCGGCCGCGGGCAGCGCCAGCAGCCGCCACCAGTGCAGCGGTTTCTTCGTGTGACCACCGGTGGCGAACAGCGGGTTCTTCAGCACGCGGCGCAGGCCGAGGACACCGGCCAGGACCACGAGCACCGGGATGGCCACGACGATGGACACCGTCAGGCCGACCGGCAGCGCGAAGTCGGACGCCAGCCAGGTGCCGCCGGCCCACGGCACGAACGACGCGAGACCGTGCAGCGCCGGGCTGATCAGCAGCCCGAGCACCGCGCCGATGCCCGCGGACAACGTCGTCTCGGCGGCCACCATGTTCGTGACCTGCCCCGGCGTCGCCCCGGCCAGCCGGATCGCGGCGAGCCGCCGTTCCCGCCGGGCCGCGGTCAGCCGCGCCGAGGACGCGACCAGCACCAGGCTCGGCACCAGCAGCACGATGATCCCGACCCAGGACAGCAGCATGAGCAGCGGGTCCGGGCTCGCCTTCCCGCTCGGGAAGCCCGGTACCTGTGAGGAGTTCTCCGGCATCGCGTCCGGCGCGTGCCCGGTGAGGGCGACGAGCTGCTCCGGGAACCGGAGGCCGTCTTCGCCGAGCGCGCCGACGGGCCTGCCGAACCGGTCGCCGAGCCGGTCGGCCGGGTTGGCCTGCAGGAGCCGGCCGAGCGCGGGCGACACGACGGTCTCGCCCGGGCCGGGCAGCTGCGGCACGCCCGGCGGCAGCTGGATCGACCCGGGCGTCGCCCCGGGCGCCAGCGCCACGTCGACGCGGATGATCTGCTTGCCGTCGAAGTAGTCCTTCGACGCGTTGAAGAGCAGGTTGACCGGGCCGTCGGACCCGTGGCTGTAGAACTGCTCGCCCTGCCAGAGGGCACGCTGTTCGCGGTTCTGGGTGGCGAACGGCAGCGTCGCCAGCAGCAGCACCAGCCCGGTCGCGACGGCCACCCCGATCGCGGTGAGGATCGCCGACGTCCGGGTCCGCCGATCGACCTTCAGCACCCGCAGGGCGATCTGGAGGGAGTTCACGCCGCCAGCCTCGTCGCGATCAGGCCGTCGCGGATGGCGACGGTCTTGGGCATCGACTCGGCCAGTTCGCGGTCGTGCGTCACGACGATCACCGCGGCGCCGGTCTCGTGCGCGGCGCCGAGCAGGGCGTCCATCGTCTCGCGGCCGGTGCGCGTGTCGAGCGCGCCGGTCGGCTCGTCGGCGAAGATGACCTTCGGCCGGTGGGTCAGCGCCCGCGCGATCGCGACGCGCTGGGCCTCGCCGCCGGACAGCTCACCGGGGCGGCGCTTTTCCTTACCCGCCAGGCCGAGCCGGGACAGCCAGCCGCGGCCGGCCTCGATGGCCTCCTTGCGCCCGAGCCCGGCCAGCAGCGACGGCAGGGCGACGTTCTCTTCGGCCGACAGCTCGGCCACCAGCATCCCCGACTGGAAGACGAACCCGAACTCGGTGCGGCGCAGTTCGCTGCGCTTCTTCTCGCCGAGGTGGTCGATCCGCTGCCCGCCCAGGAAGATCTGCCCGTCGTCGGCCCGGAGGATGCCGGCCAGCACGTGCAGCAGCGACGTCTTGCCCGAGCCGGACGGCCCGACGATGGCGACGGCGTCCCGCGGCTGGATGTCGATGTCGATGCCGGCCAGGGCGTACTGGGTGCCGTAGCGCTTCACCAGCCCGCGGCCGGAGAGCACCGGGCCGTTCGTCGCGTGTGGCGTGTTCGGGTGCACGAGGTTCTCCCCTGCGGTTCGATGTCACAGTCGGTTCGGATCTTGATGCCGACGAGCCTCGCCGAAACCACCCGGTGTCCACTTCGGGCAGACGGCCACCGCCGCCCCGGTCCGCCTCGGCCGATCGGCCGAGGGAGAGCGGGCCAGTCGGCCAAGGTGCGGGTCCCGGGGAATCACGTAACGTCACGCTGTGCCCGCCGCGCCTCCGCCGAAAACCCTTTCCACCCGCGCCACCGCCTTGGTGCGGCGCATCGGCGTGCCCTCGGTCGTGCTCTACGCGGCGCTGGTGTTCGACGTCCTGTTCACCACGCAGGCGGCGCTCGACGACCACGGGCCGCGCCTGGTCGACTTCGGCCTGCTGCCGGGCATCCTGGCGATGGCCGCCTGTGGCGTCTGGGCGCAGAAGCGGGCCGCGGTCGCCGGCGTGACGGGTGGCGGGGTGCTGATTTTCTCCACCCTCTTCATCCACGCGTTCCACATCCCGCCGTACTCCAGTGTGCTGCCGAAGGTGACGATCACCGAGGTCGTGGCCGGGGTGCTGATGGTCTACTACGTGGCCCGCCGGGCCCGGGCGGGCGTGGCGTTCTGCGTGGTCGGCTTCCTGGTCGTCGCGGGCCTCATCGCCGTCTTCGGCCGGTACTCGAGCGTCGCCGACATCGACGGCGGCACCGGCACGCAAGCCCTGTTGTTCGGGTTGCTGCTGCTCGCCGGCCCGCTGGTGCCGGCCATCGCGGCCCGCGACCGCAGCCCCCGCGCCGATCCGCGGACGCGGCGGCTACACCGGGTGAACGAGCTGGCGATGGGGCAGTGGCCGCTGATGGGCGTGCTCGGCTTCGCGCTGCTGTTCGAGTTCGGCTACACGTATTCGAACACCGTCCGCGGCTTCCCGATCCTGTTCTGCTCGATCGCCGCGGCCGTGATCGCGGTGCTGTCCCCGCGGCGGCCCGCGGACGCGCTGCTCGGCCTGGCCGGGATCGTGCTGCTGTCCGCGGTCATCACGCCGTTCCTGCAGCTGCGGTCCTACGACTACCCGGTGCCGGGCGGCATCCCGGCCACCCAGATCGTCGCCGGGATGGGCGTGGTGGTGAACCTGACCCGCGCCCGCGGGCTGAGCCAGTCCTGGGCGCGGGTCGCGGTGCTCGCCAGCGTCGTCGCGCTCGGGGCGATCCTCAACTCGAGCGGGCACGAGGGCCTGCAGACCGATCCGCAGGTCCTGTCGGTGCTCGCCTTCGCCGCGACGCTGATGCTGGGCATCGCGATCGCCGTCGGCCTGATGCTGCGCTCGCGGGACGCCCAGCGCACCCAGGCCGTGCAGACGGCGGTGAGCGACGCGCAGACCGCCGAGCGGATGGCGCTGGCCCGGGAGCTGCACGACGTCGTCGCCCACCACGTCACCGGGATCGTGGTGCAGGCCCAGGCCGCGCGGATGATGGCCGAGAAGAAGCCCGAGATCGCGGTCGAGGCGATGGCCCGGATCGAGAACGCCGGCGTCGAGGCGCTCGCGGCGATGCGGCGGCTGGTCCGCTCGATGCGCGGCGACGCCCCGGCCGGAATGAGCGAATTCAGCGAGCAGGCCACCACCGACCTGGGCGCCGACCTGCGGAAACTGGTCGAAAGCGCGAATCACGGCGTACCGACGTCGATGCACCTGGACCTGCCGCCGGACCTGCCGCACGAGGTCGGCCGCTCGGCGCTGCGGCTGGTACAGGAGTCGCTGACCAACGTCGGCAAGCACGCCTCGGGCGCGACCGAGGCCTTCGTCGTCGCCGAAGTCGTGGGTGACCAGCTGCACCTCCGGGTGACGGACAACGGGCGCGAGACGGCGCACCGGCCGGCCGGCGGGTCGGGCGGCTACGGTCTGGTCGGCATGCGCGAACGCGTCGCGCTGCTCAAGGGCCGGTTGTCGGCCGGGCGGGACCCGGACGGCGGCTGGCGGGTCGAAGCTTGGCTGCCGCTGGCGGCCGGAGAAGACACGGAAGGGGACGAGTGATCCGGGTACTGATCGCCGACGACCAGGAGATGGTGCGGATGGGCTTCCGCATGATCCTGGACGCGCAGGACGACATCGAGGTCGTCGCCGACGTCGCGGACGGCGTCTCGGCGGTCTCGAAGGCCCGCGAACTGCGCCCGGACGTCTGCCTGCTCGACATCCGCATGCCCGGCCTCGACGGCCTCGAGGTCACCCGGCAGCTGGCCGGGCCGGACGTGGCCGACCCGCTGAAGGTGGTCGTCGTCACGACGTTCGACCTCGACGAGTACGTGCACACGGCGCTGCGCAACGGCGCGTCCGGCTTCCTGCTGAAGGACGCGGGCCCGGCGCTGCTGATCGAAGCGGTCCGCGCGGCCGACCGCGGTGACGCGCTGGTCTCGCCGCAGATCACCGTGCGGCTGCTCAAGCACTTCAACGGCGGCGCGGTGAAGCCGCAGGCCGCGTCGCCGTCCGAGCCGCTGACCCCGCGCGAGCTGGACGTGCTGAAGGCGGTCGCGCGCGGGCTGACGAACACCGAGATCGGCGCGGAGCTGTTCATGTCGCTGTCGACGGTGAAGACGCACCTGGCTTCGGTGCAGAGCAAGATCGGCGCGCGGAACCGGGTGGAGAGCGCGGCGTGGGCGTGGCGGAGCGGAGTGGTGTCGTAGTTTTGGGTGCGTAGTATCCAGAGATGCAACGCCGTTTCCACGCCCCTGTCGTTCTCCCCGCCGACCCGTCCTGTTCCCTTCTTCGTGACGCGGTCGTCGATGTCGACGCCGACGGGCGCATTTCGTACTGCGGACCGGCGGCCACCGCCCCCGAGTCCGCCGCACCGGTCACCACCCTGACCGGCATCCTCCTGCCCGGCCTGGTCAACACGCACGCGCACAGCCCGATGACGCTGCTGCGCGGCATGGGCGGCGACCTGCCGCTGCTGCCGTGGCTCAACGAGATCATCTGGCCTGCCGAGGCCAAGCTGCGCCCGGAGGACGTCCGCACGGGCATGCTGCTCGGTTCGGTCGAGATGCTCCGCCACGGCGTCACGACCAGCGCCGAGATGTACTTCGAAGGCGAGCAGCTGGTCGACGCGGTCCTCACGACGGGCGGCCGCGTGCTGGTCGCGCCCCCGGTGATGGAGCTGCCGGGCCTGGACTGGAAGGCGCAGCTGGCATCGATCGACCGCTGGATCGACACGGACGGCCTCCGCTTCGGCCACGGCGACCGCATCGAGCTGGGCTACGGCCCGCACTCGGCGTACATGTTGTCCGCGGAAGGGTTGCGCGCGACGGCGGAATCGGCGTTGTCGCGGGGCGCGCTGGTGCAGATCCACGTGGCGGAGGCGGCCACGGAGGACACGGCGGTGCGTGAGGCGCACGGATCGGTGCCGGCTCTGTTGAAGGAGCTGGGCATGCTGGACGGCCGGGTGCTGGCGGCGCATTCGATCCACTTGTCGGATGCGGACATCGCGCTGTTCGCTTCTTACGGCGTCGGCATGGCGCACTGCCCGGGCTCGAACGCGAAGCTGGCTTCGGGGATCGCGCGGATCGCGGACCTGCGTGCCGCGGGGGTCGCGGTGGGTCTGGGCACCGACGGCCCGGCGTCCAACGACGACATCGACCTGTGGGAAGAGCTCCAGCTCGCGGCGATGTTCGCCCGGTTGGCCACGGGTGATTCGACGGTGATCACGGCGGCGGACGTGTTCCTGCTGGCGACCCGGGGTGGGGCTGCGGCTTTGGGGCGGTCGGACATCGGGGCGCTGGAGCCGGGTCGGTGGGCTGATCTGGTGCACATCGATCTGGACGATCCGGCGTTCGCTTGTGGGCTGGACGTGCCGGACGTGCAGTTGCTGTCGAACCTGGTGTGGGCGGCGGGGTCGCGGCGGGTTCGGGACGTGTGGGTCGCGGGGGAGCAGGTGGTGGCGGATGGGGAGTCGGTGAAGGTGGACCGGGCGAAGGTGCAGGCCGGCGTGGCCGAGACGGCGGCCCGGCTGCGGGCTTGATCCAGCGCTGGATTTGATCCCCGGCGGCGCGGCCGCAGGGCTGGACTTGCACCCCACCCAGACCTCCCCACCGCCCCGATCCGAAGCCACAACACGGCCGGCAGTGCCGGGTCAAGGCACGCTTTCCCGCCTTGACGCGGCGCTGCCGGCCGTAGTCACAATCGCGGCTTCGGGGTGGTGGGCTTAGCGCGGCCGAAGGATCACTTCCGTCGGATGGGCATCCGGGGTGGCGGCCACCGCCGTCACCACCGCGGTCGCCACCGAGTCCGCCTTCAGCAGGTGCGCGGTGTCGTACTCGCGCCCTTCGCCGGCAAAGATCTCCTGCTGCATCTCCGTGTCCGTGCGCCCCGGGTACACCGACGTCACGCGGATGTCGCGTTCCTCCTCGCGGAGCGCGTCGGCGAAGGCGCGGACCGCGAACTTGCTCGCCGCGTACGGGGACCAGCCCGGGCGGGCGTTCAGGCCAGCTCCCGAATTGATCACCACGACGTGTCCGCGGGCTGCGCGCAACGCCGGCAGCAACAGGCGGGTCAGCTCGACCACCGCCAGGGTGTTGACCTCGAAGTTGTCACGCCAAGCGTCCACGGAAAGATCCTCGACGCGGCCCAGGCGCGCGATGCCCGCCGAGTGGACCAGCACGTCCAGGGCGGTGATGTCCGCGACCGCCGAGGACAGCGACGCCGGGTCCGTCAGCTCGACCGGCCACGGCTTCGCGCCCGGGAGTTCCTTCGCCAATGCCGCCAATGCGTCGGCGTCGCGGCCGCCCAGCAGGAGCCGGTGCGTGGGGGCCAGCTGGTGGGCGATCGCGGCGCCGATTCCGCGGGAGGCGCCGGTCACCAGGGCGAGGGGAAGATCCGTCATGGCCCCACCGTAGCGGCGAACCCGGCGTCCACCGTGCGGTCTTCGCGCTTGCCCGAACCCACGGTGCGCGGGTCCGTGCAGCCGGACACCGGGTCCACGTCGGAGTCGCGGGTGTCGTCGCCGGCGTCCTTGGCCGCCGGGTGGTGGCCGGCCGCGGTGAAGCACACCTGATACGTGCCGTCCTCCAAGCCGCCGAAGGTGTACGAGCCGTCGGGGCCGGTGACGACGCTCGCCACCTGCTTGCCGCTCGCGTCCTTCAGGACCGCCTTGACGCCGGCGAGGCCCGGTTCGCCCGCGTCCTGCTGTCCGTTGCCGTCCGTGTCCGCCCAGACGAAGTCGCCGATGCGGTTCGTCGGGGACACCAGGCCGAGGTCCGCCGCGAAGTCCTCGTGGGACGGGGCGCCCACGGTGCGCGGTGCGGTGCAGCCGTCCGGGCCGGCGTCCGAATCGCGGTCTTCGCTGCCGGCGTCGCGCCGGGTCACCGTGAAGTCCGCCGGGACGGCGAAGCAGACCTGGTACGTGCCGTCCTTCAGCTTGTCGAAGCCGTACTTGCCCTTGTCGTCGGTCGTCGCGGTGCCGACCGTGCCGCCCGCGCCGTCCTTCAGCGTCACCTTGACGCCCGCGACGCCGGGCTCGTCCGGGTCCTGGAGGCCGTCGCGGTTGCGGTCCGCCCAGACGAAGTCGCCGATCTTCGCGATGGCCGGCGGCGGCAGCACGGTGATCGTCGCCGACGCCGTCTTGTCGCCGAGCGTGCCGCCCGGGTGGTGCACGCCGGTCACCTTCGCCGTGTTGACGTGCCCGCTGTCGGCCACCGTGAGGTCCGGGTGGTCGCAGGTCAGCTGCCGGTTCGCGCCCACGGCCAGCGCGAACGGCTCGAACGAGCCGGGGCACCACGGGTCCTGGACGGTGATCCCGGTGAGGTCCTCGGTGCCGTCGTTGGTCACGGTGACGCGGTAGTGCGCGGTCTCGCCCGCGGTGACCGTCGCGAACGACGCCCACGCGCCGGTCGCCGGGTTCTGCACTTCCTTCTTCACCGAGTACGCCGCGAGCCGGAGGTCGACGCAGTCCCAGTGCAGCCGGTCGAGGGTGGTCGTGGCGAAGAACTTCACCGCGGCCGCCTTGGCCGGGGCCGTCGCCGCCGGGAAGTCCTGCCGGGCGAGGGTGCCGTCGCCCGCGTAGTGATCCGCGACCAGCTTGGTCTCCTGGATCTGGGTGCCGGTGGCGTCGTAGAACCGCAGGCCGGTGGCCGGTTCGTAGCGCGGCGCGCGGGAAGCGGTCCAGACGCGGAGGGTGTAGACGCCGCCGGGGACGAACCGCTCGGTCTGGTAGGCCGTGCTGGTCTTGCCGTCCGGCGTCTGGATGACCGCCGCCCGCTGACCGTCGACGGCGTACTCCTGCTCGGTCGCCAGTCGCGGCATCTTCGCGGCCGGGGTTCCGGGCGGGACCGGGGCGGCCGGGGCGAAGATGTACCCGTCGGGGGCGCCGTTGCGGGCCGCGAGCTCGACGCTCGGGTTCGCCGCGAGCCCGCCGCAGACCGGCGGCGCGTCCTCGGCGACGGACGCGGACGCGGGCACGACCGCCGCCGCGATCGCCACCACCGCCACCGCCACCGTGCGCCCGGAGAAGATCACCCTTCGACTATGGCGCGCGGCATGGGCCCGCACCGGCCAATATCCGTCCACGTAAGAGTGAACTTCGGCCGGTGCGGGCCCGTCTCGTCAGCGTTCGCCGATGCGGCCGGGCAGCCCGAAGCGGCCCTTCTTCCACACCGAGACGATGGCCGGCCGCGGCTGCGCGGTGCCGCCGTCGGGCCAGTGCGACGTCGGGTTCGCCGAGCTGGCCGCGTTCTCGCCGGGGTGCTGGACCGCGACGAGCACCAGGTTGTCGGTGACGACCGGGCCGCACGTCTCGGCACCGACCGGCACCGACAGGAACTGCTTGACGTGGCCGCGCTCCGGCCCGGTGACCGGCACCGAGAACAGGCCGTCGTTCGCGCCGAGGGCGTTGCCGTCGGTGGCGATCCACAGGTTGCCGTGCCGGTCGAACGCGACGTTGTCCGGGCAGGAGATCGGGCTCACCTGGTCCTTCGGGAAGCCGCCGAAGTAGGTGTCCGCCGCCTTGGGGTCGCCGCAGACCAGCAGCAGCCGCCAGGAGAACCGGGTCGAGGCCGCGTCGCCGCGGTCCTCCTCCCACTCCAGGACGTGGCCGTTCTTGTTGCCGTTGCGCGGGTTGACCTCGTCGACGCCGGCCTTGCCCGCCGCGCCGCGGTCGGTGTTGTTGGTCAGCGCCGCGTAGATCCGGCCGTTGACCGGGTTCGGCTCGATGTCCTCCGGGCGGTCCATCTTCGTGGCGGCCACCTTGTCCGCGGCCTGGCGCGTGAAGACGTAGACCTCTTCGGCGGTGAATCCGTCCACAAAGGACTTGTCGCCGCTCGCCAGCGGGATCCACTCGCCGGTGCCGTCGAACTCGCCGTCGGCCGGGAGCTTGCCCGTCCCGTCGATCTCCGAAGCCGGGCTGTCGCCGGTGAACCGGGCGACGTACAGCGTGCCTTCGTCGAGCAGCGCCATGTTGTGCCGCCGCGCGTGCGCGCTGTTCCCCGGCTTGTACTTGCCCTTCGAGACGAACTTGTAGATGTACTCGAAGCGGCTGTCGTCCCCGGAGTAGACGGCGACCCGGCCGTCGGCGGTGATCTTGACGTTCGCGGCCTCGTGCTTGAACCGGCCGAGCGCGGTGTGCTTGACCGGCGTCGAGTTCGGGTCGTTCGGGTCGATCTCGACGACCCAGCCGAACCGGTTCGGCTCGTTGGGCTCCTGCGCGACGTCCCAGCGCTTGTCGAACCGCTCCCACTTGCGGGTGCTCGTGCCGGCGCCGACGGAGTAGCGCTTGAGCCGCGCCGCCGCGACCGGGTCGGTGACCTTGTCGGAGTTGGCGAAGTACTGGTCGAAGTTCTCCTCGCCGGAGAGCACCGTGCCCCACGGCGTCACGCCGCCGGAGCAATTGTTCTGCGTGCCGCGGACCTTGCGCCCGCTCGGGTCGGCCGAGGTCTTCAGGTACTTCGAGCCGGCGGCCGGGCCGCGGACCTCGAAGATCGTGTCGAGGGTGATCCGGCGGCCGTACCGGCTCGGGACGGCTTCGAGACCGCCGTGGATCGGGTCGCGGCGGGCCTGCAGCACCGAAAGGCCGTGCGCGGCCCAGGCGATCTTGACCTGCTCCTCGGTCGGGTTGGCCGGGTCGTACTGGTCGGCCGGGAACATGTGGACCTCGGTCGTGTACTCGTGGTTGACCACGAGCAGGTTCGACAGCCCCAGCGGGTCCTGGGGGATCAGGCCGACGAAGTCGTTGTTGTAGCCGAACTGCTTGGCCTGCGCGGCCGCGGTCTGCTTGGCGAAGTCGAACTTCGGCGCGCCCGGGACGACCGGGTCGCCCCAGCGGACGACGACACGCTGGGCGTAGCCGTCGGGGATGCTGACCGCGTCGAGCTTGTTCGGCGGGACCGGCGTGAAGTCGGTGCCGGGCACCGGGCGGGGGTTCGGCTTCCGCAGCGGCTCGGCCGCCGCGACGCCCGGGGAGAGCGCGGCGAACCCGCCCGCGGCGGCGGCCATCACGGCACCCGCCTTGAACACGCGGCGGCGGGAGATGTCCTTGACGACGTCACCGAAGTACTCGTTGCCGGAGTCGTTCGCCTCGGGGTGGGCGCACGCGTTGCCGCACCGGTACTCGCAGGTCACCGGGGAGCGGCCGCCCGGGTGGGCGGCGAAGAGCGGGAGCAGACGGTCGGGCACGAGGCCTCCATGGTGGGGGTTCGGGAACGCCCCGACCGTAAGCTCCCAAAACCAGCCTTTCCGGACATTCAGGTGAACGTTCGGTGTACTGGCGCTGGTCAGAATTCTTCGCCGACGAGCACCGCTTCCTGCGGCAGGGTGTGCGGGTCGGCCTTCTTCTCCCGCAGCGAGAGCAGCGCGCCGGCGATGACGCACAGCACGGCCGAGGCGAGGAACGGCGCCTGCGGCGACCCGAACCACTCGGCGACGTGCCCGACGAGCGTCGCGGCGACCGCGCCACCGAGCCAGCGGCAGAAGTTGTAGCCCGCGCTGGCGACCGGGCGCGGCGCGTCGCTGATCGCCATCGCGGTGCCGGTGAACAGCGTGTTCAGCAGGCCGGACACCAGTCCGGAGACGATGATCCCGGCGACCAGCACCGGCTTGCTCGGCACGGCGAGGACCAGCATCAGCACGGCGTACCCGAAGACGGCGGCCGCGGCGGCGTGCCGCTCGCCGAGCCGGGCGGCCAGCCGCGGCGCGAGGGCGACCCCGGCGACGGCGACGCACAGGCCCCAGCCGCAGAACACCAGGCCGACGGCGATCGCGCTCCAGCCGAGGACGAACGGCGACCAGGCGAGCACGGCGAAGAACGCGGCGGTGTACAGCGCGGAGGCGACGGAAGTGCGCAGCAAGCCCCTGTGCTTCAGCGCGCGCAGCGGGTCGAGCAGCTTGACCGGCGCTCGGCGTTCGTGCTTGTCGCTGTCGAGGAAGACCGCGCACAGCACCAGCGCGCCGGCCATCAGGATCGCGGTGCCGAGGAACGGGCCGCGCCACGAGATGCTGCCGAGCAGCGCGCCCAGCAGCGGGCCGACCGACAGGCCTACGCCGAGGGCGGCCTCGTAGAGCAGGATCGCGCCGGACTGGCTGCCGGTCGCGGCGCCGACGATCACCGAAAGCGCCGTCGCGATGAAGAACGCGTTGCCCAGGCCCCAGACCGCACGCAACCCGACGAGCTGCTCGATCGAGCCGGCGGCCGCGCAGAGGGCGGTGGCGGCGACGATCAGCGTCAGCCCGACCAGCACGGTGCGCTTCGCGCCGAAGCGGGCGCTCGCCGCGCCGGTGAGCAGCATCGCGACGACCTGGACGCCGAGGTACGACGAGAAGAGCAGGGTGACCTGGGACGGCGTCGCGTCCAGGCCCTTGGCGATGGACAGCAGGATCGGGTCGACCAGGCCGATCCCCATGAAGGCGATGACCGCGGCGAACGCGGTGATCCACACCTGCTTGGGCTGGCCCTTGACCGCGTCCAGCAGGCTCGAGTGGTGTTCAGCGCTCATCGCTGATCAGTTCCTCCTTCTTGGTGTCGACGAGCAATTTGGCGAGAGCGGGCAGGGCGGCCTCGATCGCTGCGCGGTCGGCGTCGTCCATCGCGATGAGCCGCTCGCGGAGGAACTCCTCGCGAGCCGTCACCAGTTCGGCGTAAAACCGGAGGCCCTCGTCGGTGACTTCGACCAGCACGGCCCGGCCGTCGGCGGGGTCCGGGCGGCGGGTCGCGAGACCGAGCCGCTCGAGCCTGCCGACGACGTCGGTCATCGACGGCAGCTTCACCCGTTCGAACTCGGCCAGCGCGGACATCCGCCGCGGACCGCCGTTGACCAGCTCACTCAGCACCGAGCCCTGGGTGAGGGTCAGCGTCAGCTGCGGGGTCTGGCGGCGCACCTGGTGGTAGAGCCGGAAGACCAGCGGCCGCAGCCGGTGGGCGAGATCGGTGATCGCGGAAGTCACTTAGCCAGGCTAACAAAAATTAGTAAGGGTAGCTAAGTAAGTCCGCTCACAGGCTAGGCTCGTGGCCATGGACGCGGTGATCTTCGACCTCGACGGCGTACTGGTCGACTCCGAGCGGATCTGGGACGAAGTCCGGCGCGCGGTCGTCGCCGAGCACGGCGGCACCTGGCGCGAGGAGGCAACGCGCGCCTTGCAGGGGATGAGCACCCCGGAGTGGGCCCGCTACCTGGTGGAGGAACTGGGGGCGCGGTCCACCCCGGCCGAGATCGCGACCCTGGTGGTCAAGCGGATGGCCGCCCGGTACGCCGCCGAGCCGCCGTTGATCCCGGGCGCGGTCGAGGTCGTGCGCCAGGTGTCGAACCGGTGGCCGGTGGCGATCGCGAGTTCGTCGCCGGTGATCCTGATCAAGGGCTTCCTCGACGTCACCGGCCTGCCGGTGGGCGCGGCGGTGTCGTCGGAGCAGGTCGGAGCGGGGAAGCCGGCGCCGGACGTGTACCTGCGGGCGGCCGAGCTGCTGGGCGTGGCGCCCGGGCAGTGCGCGGCCGTGGAGGACACGACGAACGGGCTGCGGTCCGCGCTGGCGGCCGGGATGGCGGTGTATGCGGTGCCGAACCCGCACTTCCCGCCGGACCCCGAGGTGCTGAAGCAGGCGACCGCGGTGGTGGAGAAGATCACCGACCTGCCGGGTGCGCTCGGGCTCAACTGACCCTGAAGCGCACCGGCGGCGAGCCGGGAGGCACATCGGCGGCGAAGACGACGAGATCCGACAACCGCCCGACCGGGCGTGCCATGATCAAGTCACCGTTCGCCGCGAAGAGCTGCAGAGTGCCAACGCTGGGATCCACGAAGAAAATGGCCTTGCCGGACGGCAGTGGCCCATTGGGCTCACCGATGTACCCGGCGCGCACCGCATGGCCCGACAGTCGCTCGATCGGGAGGCATCGCGGCGAATCGATCCCGTACAGCGGGCTCTCGGCGGCGAGCCGGTGACCGGCGGGCACCGAGGCCACGCACAGCAGCTCGGTGACCCCACCGGATGCGAACGCCCCGAAAGCGTAGGCAGTCCACGAAGATGACTGGCCGGCGAAGTCGATCGCACCGACCGGTCCGACCATCACTTGCAAGGCGTGCAGGGTTCTCGGGGTGAACTTCGCCAGGTTGAGGGGTTCACCCGGGTTCGCCGGTGGGACCGATGCCGTGTTCAGCTGCGTGGCCAGGAGCACGCTGGTCAGCACCACCAGCACCGCGGCCAGCGGCGCGGCCCACACCGCGGCCCGCCTGCGGCGCGGCTTCTGCTGGCGCCGAACCTGTTCCGCCCAGGCTGCCTCGAGGTTGGGCGTGACCTCCCCGGCCTGCTCCCGCAGCGTCTCGGCCAGCTTGCGTTCGAGGTCGGTCATCGCTCACCTCCCAGGTCGTCCCCCAGGTGCTTGCGCAGATTCTCCATCGCGTGGTGCGTCGTCGCCTTGACCGTGCCCGCGGAGATGCCCAGGGTCTCCGCGATGGCCGCCGTGCTGAGGTCCAGCCAGTACCGCAGCACCAGCACCTCGCGCTGGCGCCGGGATAGCCGCCCCAGCACCGCGCGCAGCCGCTGGTGCTCCCAGTTCGCCACCGCCCTGACCTCGGCAGACACCTCGTCGGGCGGCCGCTCCGGCGGGGTCCGCCGGACGACGCGCAGGTGCCGGGTCCGCGACCGCGACATGTTGACCACGGTCGTCCGCAGGTAGCCGGCCACGCGCGTGTGGTCGGTCAGGGAGTCCCAGCGCTGGTGGAGCTTGACGAAGGCCTCCTGGGCGATGTTCTCCGCGTCGTCCGCGCCGAGCAGGTGGGCCAGCCGGGTCATCTGGCCGAAGTACTCGCGGAACAGGTCGTGGAAGGTCGGCGCGCCCAGGTCCCCCGGCGCGCTTTCGCCCACGCTCGCACTCACACCCCGCCAACGCGCACCCCGCCCCACCGGTTTAGTGCAACACGCGAAGAAGGCCGCCACCAGCGGTGACGGCCTTCTTCCCAGCGGAGGATCAGCGCTCGACCTCGCCGCGGATGAACTTCTCGACGGCGTCCCGCGCGGTCGCGTCGTCGTACTGCTCCGGCGGCGACTTCATGAAGTAGGAGGACGCCGACAGGATCGGGCCGCCGATGCCGCGGTCCTTCGCGATCTTCGCGGCGCGCACGGCGTCGATGATGATGCCCGCCGAGTTCGGCGAGTCCCACACCTCGAGCTTGTACTCCAGGTTCAGCGGCACGTCGCCGAACGCGCGGCCCTCGAGCCGGACGTAGGCCCACTTGCGGTCGTCGAGCCACTGCACGTAGTCCGACGGTCCGATGTGGACGTTGCCCTTGCCGAGGTCGCGGTCGACCTGCGACGTCACGGACTGGGTCTTCGAGATCTTCTTCGACTCGAGCCGCTCCAGCTCCTTCATGTTCAGGAAGTCCATGTTCCCGCCCACGTTGAGCTGCATCGTCCGGTCGAGCTGGACGCCGCGGTCCTCGAACAGCTTGGCCAGCACGCGGTGCGTGATGGTGGCGCCGACCTGCGACTTGATGTCGTCGCCGACGATCGGGACGCCGGCGTCGGTGAACTTCTGCGCCCACTCGGGGTCGGAGGCGATGAACACCGGCAGCGCGTTGACGAACGCCACGCCGGCGTCGATCGCGGCCTGAGCGTAGAACTTGTCGGCCACCTCGGAGCCCACCGGCAGGTAGGACACGAGCACGTCGGCCTGCGCCTCGCGCAGCGCGGCGACGACGTCGACCGGGGTCTCGTCGGACTCCTCGATCGTCTCGCGGTAGAAGCGGCCGAGGCCGTCGTGGGTGTGACCGCGCTGGACGGTGACGCCCAGCGGCGGCACGTCGGCGATCTTGATGGTGTTGTTCTCGGAGGCGAAGATCGCCTCGGACAGGTCGCGGCTGACCTTCTTGGCGTCCACGTCGAACGCGGCGACGAACTCGATGTCGCGGACGTGGTAGCCGCCGAAGTCGACGTGCATCAGACCGGGGACGCGGGTGGCCGGGTCCGCGTCGCGGTAGTACTGGACACCCTGGACCAGCGACGCCGCGCAGTTGCCGACGCCCACGATGGCCACCCGTACGCGGCGGTTCTCGCCCATGGGGGTTTCTCCTTCAATCCGTCTGTTCAGTAGGTCTGGTGCCGCGACGCTGCGGCCCGTCCGGCCGGCTCGGGTCTGGCTGACCCTGCCGCTCGGCTTGTTCGTGCGCGATCAGCTCGTTGAGCCAGCGCACCTCCCGCTCGCTGGTCTCCAGCCCCAGCCGGTGCAGCTCGCGGGTGTAGCGATCGATCTTCTCCTCGGCCCTGGCCAGCGCCGCCCGCATGCCCTCGCGGCGTTCTTCGACGCGGCGGCGGCGGCCCTCGAGGATCCGCATCCGCACGTCGGCCGGGGTCCGCGAGAAGAAGGCCAGGTGGACGCCGAAACCTTCGTCGTCCCAGGTCTGCGGCCCGGCGTCGCCGAGCAGCTCACCGAAGCGCTCCTTGCCCTCCGCGGTGAGCTTGTAGACCCGCCGTCCGCGCCGCGACCACGCCCGGTCGTCGGCCTCGTCCAGCTCCTCGACCAGGTACCCGGCCCGCAGCAGCTTCCGCAGGGTCGGGTACAGCGAGCCGTACGAGAACGTCCGGAACGTGCCGAGCGTCTCGTGCAGCCGCTTGCGCAGCACGTACCCGTGCATGGGCGCTTCGTGCAGAAGACCGAGGATCGCGAACTCCAGCACACCGCACCCCCTTTCGGGAACAAACCGAGACCACCCGCGTTGCTCCGAACGAGCGCCTCGATCCAACCTACTCAGCCACTATATCGCGCCGATACATCGAAGTGGCGAAGCTAACCTCGACCGCCTCCGCAGTGCGGGCGAAATTCACCGGAGAGTTATCAAACGTCCGGCGTGTCCGCCCCGGTCCCGGGCCTGGTGGCGCTAGCGGGCGTGGACGTCACAGGAAGAGCCCGTACTCTGTCCTCGTGATTAACCAGCGGCAGGTCGTGGACTTCGCGCTGCAGCGCCGTGCGCTGCTGGCCGAAGTCCGCTCCGGGCGCGTCGGCAGCTACGAAGCCTGTGACGCGAGCCCGTACCTGTTGCGGGCGGCGAAGTTCCACGGCCGGGACGGTGATCAGCCCTGCCCGATCTGCCGCCAGGAGCCGCTGACCCTGGTGTCCTGGGTCTACGGCGACGAGCTCAAGCACGTCGCGGGCTCGGCCAGGACACCCGAAGAGCTGGCCAGGATGGCCGGCTCGTTCGCCGAGTTCACCGTGTACGACGTCGAAGTGTGCCGGGCGTGCCACTGGAACCACTTGGTGCGGTCATACGTCCTGGGCACAGGGGAACCGGCGGGTCCGCGAAGGACCACGGGCCGGTGAGCCACCGTACGACCATCGCAACACGCAGGTCAGTGCCCCTGCGGGTACTGATCCGGGAGGCCCTTCCGTGACCGACGACAACCGTTCCTGGCCCAACCAGGAGCCAGACGCACCCCGCCGTGCCCAGTGGCCGGGTGAAGACGCGGGCCCCGCGTGGCCCGGTGAGTCGCCGCGGCGCGCCACCCCGCCTCGCGGTAACGCCGGGCCGTCGTGGCCCGCGGGCGGCGAAGGCGGCCAGCAGTGGCCCGGTGAGCAGCCACGACGACCGCAGGCCCCCCAAGGCGGCGCCGGTCGCCGGCAGCCGCCCCCACCCGGTGGGCGCCGTCCCGGAGGACCCCCCGGCTCGCCGCCGCAGGGCTTCCGGCAGCCGCCGCCCGGCGGGCGGCGTCCGGAACCGGAACCGGAACGTGAGCCGGATCTCATCACCCACCACGCGCACAACGGGACCGAAGACAGCTACGACCCGTACGACGACGATCGGCGGTTCGACGAGTTCGCCGACGACGTCGAACCCCAGCAGGAGCTCGACGAGAAGGGCCGCCCGGTCCTCTCCCCGGAGCAGCGGAAGAAGCGCCGCTGGAAGATCATCCGGCGGGTCGCCTACGCGTGCGTCGGCGTCTTCTTCGTCGTCCCGGCGATCGCGTTCGTGATCACCTACTTCATGGTGGACGTGCCGACGGCGGAGAGTGTCGCGGCCCTGCAGAGCCAGCCGATCACCTACTACTACGCCGACGGCAAGACGGAGATGGGGAAGGAAGTACCCAAGAGCGGCAACCGCCAGCTGCTCAAGCCGGGTGAGATCCCCGACGTCGTCAAGCACGCCGTGTACTCCGCCGAAGACGCGACGTTCGAGACCAACTCGGGCTTCGACGTCACCGGCATCCTCCGCGCGGTGTTCAACCAGGCCACCGGCGGGCAGGGCGGTGGGTCGACCATCTCCCAGCAGTACATCAAGAAGGCCACCGAGAACGACGCCCCGACGCTGACCCGCAAGTGGACCGAGCTGGCCAAGTCGTTCAAGATGAACAACCAGCAGTCCAAAGAAGAGATCATCACCGGCTACCTGAACATCATCTACTTCGGTCGCGGCGCGAACGGCATCCAGGCCGCCGCGAAGTCCTTCTTCAACAAGGACGCCAAGGACCTCAACGCGTCGGAAGCCGCGCTGCTGGCGGGCCTGATCCAGGGACCGAGCAAATCGGAGAACCAGGAGTACGCCCAGCGGCGGTGGACGTACGTGATGGACCAGATGGTGGCCAACAAGTGGCTGCGCGCCGACGAACGCGCGGCCGCGCAGTTCCCGACGCCGATCCCGAAGAACTCCAACAAGGAGCAGAACTCGGGCAAGATGACCTACCAGCTCCAGCAGCGGATCAAGGAAGAGCTGGGCGCGAAGGGCTACGACGAGACCAAGCTGTTCGCCACCGGAGCCAAGATCTACACCACGATCGATCCGGCGGCGCAGGACGCGGCGGACCAGGCCGTCCAGGAGGGCATGAAGGGCCAGACGGACCCGAACCTGCTCGCCGCGCTCGTCGCCGTGGACCCGAAGACCGGCGGGATCCTCGCCTACAACTACGGCCCGGAAACCGTGAAGGACAAGGACGGCAAGGACGCGATCGGGCAGGACCGGGCGAACCAGGCCCGCAACCCGGGCTCGTCGATGAAGCCGTTCGACCTGACCGGGTTCCTCAAGATGGGCGGTGGCCTCGGCGACATCTTCGACGGCTCGGACAACCGCAAGTTCCCCGGCGTCGCCAAGCCGGTCCGCAACGCGGGCGAGAACGAAAGCTGCGGCCCGCAGTGCACGGTCGCCAAGGCGATGGAGATTTCGGCGAACACCGTGTTCTACGACATGGTGTTCAACAAGGTGAAACCGTCGGGGGTCGTGACCGCGGCGAAGCAGGCCGGTGTCCGGACGACCGACGAGGGTGGCACCGCCACGCTCTTCGCCGGAGACAACAACATCTCGCTCGGCGGTGGTCGGACCCAGGTGGCCCCGAGGGACATGGCGGCGGCGTACGCGTCGTTCGCCAGCGGCGGTGTCTACCACGAGCAGCACTTCGTCTCGAAGCTGACGAACGCCCAGGACGAGGTGGAGTTCGACGAGAACAACATCAAGTCCAACCCGGCGTTCGACGACGACGCGGCGAAGAGCCAGCAGATCGCCGGCAACGTCACCGAAGCGCTGAAGCCGGTCATCGGGCATTCGAACCTGGACTGCCCGCCCGGCCACGAGTGCGCGGGCAAGACCGGTACGCAGCAGTACGCGCCCAAGGAGGGCGACCCCGCCTCGTACAACAACCTCAACGCCCAGACCTGGATGGTGGGCTACACCCCGTCGGTGTCCGCGGCGGTGTGGGTCGGCGGCGACGGCAACCTGCCGCTGAAGGACTCGAAGGGCAAGCCGATCTTCGGTTCGACGATCGCCGGCCCGACCTGGGAGAAATTCCTCTCCCTCTACCTCAAGGGCAAGCCGCCGGAGAAGTTCGACAAGGTCGCGCCGCTCGGCAAGGACGTCAACGAGGTGACCAAGACGCCGTCGAAGCCCCCGGAGACGCCGACGCCTACGGAGACGCCGACCACGACGCCGACCGAGACGCCCACGGAGACGCCGACCGAGACCGAAAGCTCGTCGTCCCGGACCCGCGTCCCCCGGCCGCCGGGCGGGACCACCCCGTCGCTTCCCGGCGGCGGTGACGCGCTCGGCAGACCACCCGGCCAGGAAAACGAATGACCGCCAGGCCCCGCACTGTTCGCAGTGAGGGGCCTCGCTTTTTCCGGACTACAGGCTTTTCCTGAACCACAGCCGTCCGTGGTCCGTGTGGAGTGTCGAGGGGTCTGCGCCCGCAGCCCACCGGCGTACCGAGGACGGCCCGTGTACACCGACCGAAATCGCTCGAGGTCCGGCCGCCGGCCGGTTCCGCGTGGTCGCTACCAGCCACGCCGGCCTCTCCCGCGGCCGGCCGAACCGGACGGCACCGCCACCGAAGTCACCCCGAACCCCGTGGCGGACCGGCGCCGACGCCGCTGGAAGACGGTGCGCCGGGTGCTGTACGTCCTGTCCGGCCTGTTCTTCCTCGTGCCCGCGGTCGCCTTCGTGATCACGTACTTCGCCGTCGACGTGCCTTCGCCGGACACGGTCGCGCAGTCGCAGGGCCAGGCGGTCACCTACCTCTACGCCGACGGCACCGAGATGGGCAAGGACGTCCCCGCCGGCGGGAATCGGCAGATCCTGAGCCCGGCCCAGATCCCGGACGTCGTCAAGAAGGCCGTGATCGCCACCGAGGACGCGTCCTTCGAGACCAACTCCGGCTTCGACCTGTCCGGCATCGCGCGGGCCGCCTACAACCAGGTCACCGGCGGGTCCGGCGGCGGCTCGACGATTTCGCAGCAGTACATCAAGAACGCCTCCGGCGACGACGCACCGACGTTGACGCGCAAGTGGGTCGAGCTCGCGAAGTCGTTCAAGATGAACCAGACGTACGAGAAGGCGGACATCATCACCGCCTACCTCAACATCATCTACTTCGGCCGCGGCGCGTACGGCGTCCAAGCGGCCGCGCAGGCGTACTTCGGCAAGGACGCCGCCCAGCTGAACTACTCCGAGGCCGCGCTGCTCGCCGGGCTGATCCAGCAGCCGGGCCGGTCGGAGAACGCGACGGTCGCCCGCGACCGGTGGGGCACGGCCCTGGACCGCATGCAGCGCAACGGGTACCTCACCGCGGCCGACCGCAAGGCGGCGAAGTTCCCAACGCCGGTGCCGCTCGTCGAATCGCGGCAGGGCACCAAGCTCAACCCGTTCGTCAAGAAGCAGGTCAAGGCCGAGCTGGCCGCGGCGGGGATCCCCGAGGACAGGTACTACTCGGGCGGGTTCCAGGTGTTCACGACGATCGACTCGAAGGCGCAGGAAGCCGCCGAGAAGGCGGTGGCCGAGGGCATGGCCGGGCAGACCGACGACCGCATCCTCGACGCGCTGGTCGCCGTCGACCCGAAGACCGGCGGCGTGCTCGCCTACTACGGCGGCGCGCCGATCGTGAAGGGCCCGAACGGCGAGGACCAGGCCGGGCGGGACTGGGCGGACGAAGCGCACAACCCCGGGTCGTCGATGAAGCCGTTCGACCTCACGGCGTTCCTCAAGGGCGGCCGCGGGCTGAACGCGGTCTTCGACGGCCGCTCGCCGCGGACGTTCCCCGACGTGCCGCTGCCGGTGCGCAACGCCGGCACCAGCAGCAGCTGCTCCGAGCAGTGCACGGTGGCCGAGGCGATGCAGCGGTCCACCAACACCGTCTTCTACGACATGGTGCTGAACGTGACGAAGCCGGGCGGGGTGGCCGAAGCCGCGCAGGAGGCGGGCATCCGCACGAAGGACACCGGCGGCCGCAGCGTGCTGTTCACCGGGGACAACAACATCTCCATCGGCGGCGGGCAGACCGCGGTCACGCCGGCGGACATGGCCGCGGCGTACGCGACGTTCGCCGCCGGCGGCGTCCAGCACGGCCGCCACTTCGTGCAGAAGGTGACGAACTCCCAGGGCGAAACCGCCTACGAGGCCGACACGCGCGCGACGGACGCGTTCGCGGACAACGACCGCGGCAAGAGCAGGCAGATCGCCGGGAACGTGACCGCCGCGCTCGCCCCGGTGATCCCGTTCTCGCGGCTGACCTGCCCGCCCGGCCACGAGTGCGCCGGCAAGACCGGCACCCAGCAGCACACGCCCGGCGACGACGAACCCGCGTCCGCGGCGAACACGAACTCCCAGACCTGGATGGTGGGCTACACGCCCTCGGTGTCCGCCGCGGTCTGGGTGGGCGGCGACGGCGACAAGGACCTGCGCGGCCCGAGCGGCCAGCCGCTGACGCCGTCGCTCGTGGCGGGTCCGGTGTGGCAGCGGTTCATGCAGCTCTACCTGGCCGGGAAACCGGCCGAGCGCTTCGATCGGGTCCAGGCGATCACCTCGCCGCAGGACGACCAGCTGCAGGTCCAGCTCCAGCAGCAACAACAGCAGCAGTTCCAGCAGCAACAGCAGCAGGAGCAGCGCTTCACCATCGGCCGCGGTGGCGATCAGAACCAGCAGCAACAACAGCAGAACCGCGTGCGGCGCGATGGCCGGGGTCCCGGCCGCGGCAACGGGAACGACACCGGCCAGGCGAACTTCGGACCGTGAGCCGCCGGGGGAGGTGGCCGTGACCTCGGATGCTGGGGGTCACCGAGGTCACGGCCGGTCAGGGGGTCAGAGGGCGACCACGGTGCCTTCGACGCCGGAGCGGTGGGCCGCCTCGATGACGCGCAGGGCCTCGACCGAGGACGCCGGGTCCACGGGGAACTCGCCTTCGCCGCGCAGGGCGTCGCGCACCTCGGCGTAGAACTGCTCGTAGCGGCCGACCTCGGTGGGCACGGTCTCGATCTCCGGGCCGACGCCGAGCTTCCCGGCGTCCGACGCCGGCTCGGTGCCCCAGCCCGCGTCGCCCGGCCGCAGGCCGGCCTTGATCTGCGGTTCCTGCACGTCGAGGCCGTACTTGGTGAACGTCGCCCGGTCGCCCAGCACCCGGAACCGCGGGTTCTGCGTGCCCGCCAGCGCGGTGGCCCACAGGTGCGAGCGGACGCCGTTCGCGTGGTGCAGCGCGACGAAGACGTCGTCGTCGACCTGGACGCCGGCCCGGCGGCGGTCGGTCTCCGCGTAGACCCGGGTGACCGGGCCGAACAGCTGCAGCGCCTGGTCGACGATGTGCGCGCCGAGGTCGTAGAGCAGGCCGCCGGCCTCGGCCGGGTCGCCGAACTCGCGCCAGTTGTCCTTGGGCTTCGGCACCCAGCGGTCGTAGCGGGACTCGAAGCGGAACACCTCGCCGAGGCGCCCGGACTCGAGGACCTTCCGCACGGTGAGGAAGTCGGAATCGAGCCGCCGGTTCTGGAAGACCGTCAGGCCGACACCCGCCGCCTTCGCCGCGTCGAGGACCTGCTGGGCCTCGGCGGCGGTCGGCGCGAACGGCTTGTCGACGACCACCGGCAGGCCGGCTTCGATCGCCCGGAGCGCGAGCGGAACGTGCGTGCGGTTCGGCGTGCTGACCACGACGAGGTCGAGGTCGCTCGCCCGCTCGAACAACGCGTCGGCGTCCGGCACGACCTCCGCGCCCGGGTGATCGATGCGCGCTTGCGCGGCGCTGCCCGACGTCGTGATCACCGCCGGGGTGAGCCCGGGCGTCGCCGCCACCAGGGGCGCGTGGAAGACGCGGCCCCCGATGCCGTACCCGAGGATGCCCACGCGCAAGTCGTCCGCCATGCCGCTATTAAACCCCGTCGCTTTTTAAAAACACAACAGCGTTGCCTAACTGATCGGACGTGCGAAGATCTCGTCCATGGCGGAGACCGGGGTGAACCTGCGCGACGTGCGCGAGCACAACCGCGTCCTGCTGCTCTCGCACATCCTGCGCGCCGGCGGCCTCAGCCGGGTGGAGCTCGCCGAACGCACCGGGCTGACCCAGCAGGCCGTCTCCAAGATCGTGCCGGAGCTCCTCGACACCGGCCTGCTGGACGAGCAGCGCCTGCCCTCCGCCGGCGTGGGCAAACCCCGCACGGCACTGCGCATCCGGGCGGGCGCCAGGCACGCGCTCGGCGCGCGCCTCGACCGCGACGAGTACCGCGTGCTGCGCACCAATCTCGTCGGCGAGGTCGAGGAGTCGGCCGGTGGCCCGCTGCCGCGCGGCTTCACGCCCGCGCAGGCCGTCGAGGCGATCGGGGCCACCGCGCTCCAGCTCGCCGACGGCTTCGACGTCGTCGGCCTCGGGCTCGGCGCGGTCGGCCCGCTGGACCACCACGCGGGCCTGGTCCGCGACGCGACGAACATGCCGGGCTGGCGCGATGTGCCCCTGCGCGACCTGCTCGAACAGCGCACCGGGCTGCCGGTGACGCTCGACAAGAACACCAACGCCGCCGCGTTCGCCCGGCTCTGGCCGCACGGCGAGCCGACCGCGACCGCGGTGGTGCTCGTGGGCACCGGCATCGGCGTCGGCCTGCTCATCGACGGGCGGCTCTACCGCGGCCCCCGGACCAACGCGGGTGAGTTCGGGCACACCACGATCGCCTTCGACGGGCCGCGCTGCGCCTGCGGGCGGCGCGGCTGCGTCGAGATCATGGCCAAGCGGGCAACGGGCACCCGGGAGGCCGCGGGCTTCCTCGGCATCGGGCTGGCCGACCTCGTGCAGGTGCTCGACCTGGAGCGGATCGTGCTGGCCGGGCGGGCGGTCCGCGACGAGCCGGACGTCCACCGCGAAGCCGTCTCGGAACGGCTCGAGGAGCTGCTGCCGCTGCCGCACTGGCAACGCATCGAGGTCGTCGAAGACGGCTCCGGCGAGGAGATCGTCACTCGCGGCGCGGCCGCGGAAGTCCTGGCCTCGTACTACGCGAATCCGGCATGATCACCGGCTTCACCACCGCGCACCCCGATCACCGATACGATCCGCCTCGTGCCAGAGGAGACCACGCGGGAGCCGGAACCCGGCCCGGTGACGCTGACCAGGGCGGAACGGGTCGTCCCCAGCTGGAACGAGCCACTGGCCGCGGCGGTCACCAGACCACTCGGCGGCCCGCTCGGTGAGCACGCGGCGGTCGGCAGGCACTGGTTCTGGTCGCCCCAGCGCGTCGGGCTGCTGCTGGCCACGCTGGCGCTGATGCTGTGCTGGTTCGGCAAGGGCTCGTGCATCCAGCAGTACCAGGACGCCAACGGGAACACCCAGCTCGACTGGCGCGCGGGCCGCCCGTTCGTCGCGATGTGCTACTCCGACATCGTCCCGCTCTACGGCTCCGAGCGGCTCGACCGGCCGGGCACCTTCCCGTACTTCACGTCGTGGAAGGAGAGCTCGCAGACCGCCGAGGACAACACCCGGTACATGGAGTACCCGGTGCTCACCGGCCTCTTCCAGTGGGCCAACGCGAAGCTCGCGGCGGGCTGGCTGAACGTCGCCGAGTCCGGCTGGCTCCCCGGCGCCCTGCCGGTGGCGGTCTACTTCGACCTCACGGCGTTCTTCCTGGCGATCGCGTGGCTGGTCACCGTGTGGGCGACCGGCCGGACGGTGAGACGCCGTCCGTGGGACATGGTCCTGGTGGCGATCTCACCGCTGGTGCTGGTGCACGCCTTCACCAACTTCGACGCGCTCGCGACCGCGTTCACCGCGACCGGCCTGCTCGCCTGGGCGCGCAAGCGCCCGCTGCTCGCCGGCGTCCTGCTCGGGCTGGGCGCGGCGGCGAAGCTCTACCCGCTCTTCCTGCTCGGCGTGCTGTTCTTCCTCTGCCTGCGCGCCGGGAAGCTGACGCCGTTCTGGAAGACCGCGGCCGCCACCGTCCTGACGTGGCTGGCGGTGAACGCGCCGTTCATCCTCACCGCGCCCCGCGGCTGGTGGGAGTTCTTCCGGATGAGCACCCTGCGGCCGATGGACCCGGACTCGCTGTACAACGTCTTCTCGTACACCACCGGCTGGGCCGGGTTCGACGGCGTGCTGCAGAAGAACCAGACGCCGACGTACCTGAACATCACGGTGGCCGTGCTGTTCCTGACCTGCTGCGCCGGGATCGCCTACCTCGCGCTCGCCGCGCCCCGGCGTCCGCGCGTCGGGCAGCTCGCGTTCCTCGTGGTGGCCGCGTTCCTGCTGACGAACAAGGTGTGGAGCCCGCAGTACTCGCTGTGGCTCGTCCCGCTCGCGGTGCTCGCCATCCCGCGCTGGCGGCTGCTGCTCGGCTGGATGCTGATCGACGCCGTCGTCTGGGTGCCGCGGATGTTCTACTACCTCGGCGTCGACCACAAGGGCCTGCCCGAGGGCTGGTTCCTCGGCACGGTCGTAGTCCGCGACCTCGCTGTCGTCGGGCTGTGCGTGCTGGTGGTCCGGGAGATCTACCGCCCGGCCACCGACCTGGTGCGGATGGACGGCGAGGACGACCCCGCCGGCGGCTTCCTCGACGGCGCCCGGGACGTGATCATCCCGAACGCCACCCGGCGCCGCCGGAAGGCCGTCGCGGTCTAACCGAGCTGTTCCCGCAGGTAGGCGATGTCGGTGGCCTGCCCGTCGGCCGGCGTCTCGACGACGACCGGGGCACCGGCCTCGCGGGCGACGGCGACCAGGACCTCGGGATCGATCGTCCCGTCGCCCTGCACGACGTTGGCGTGCCGGTCACGGGTGGAGCCGAACTCGTCACGGGAGTTGTTGAGGTGCACCAGGTCGATCCGGCCGGTGATCGCCTTGACCTTTTCGACGGCGGTGGCCAGGTCCCAGCCCGCGGCGAACGCGTGGCAGGTGTCCAGGCAGAACCCGGCGCCGAACTCGCCGACCTTGTCCCACAACCGGGCGATGACGTCGAGGTCACGAGTCATCGCGTTCTCGCCACCGGCGGTGTTCTCGATCAGGATCGGGACCTTGAAGCCGCCCTTCTCCTGCTCGCGCTCGAACAGCTTGCGCCAGTTGTCCAGGCCGGCCTCGGCGTCGTCGTTCGCGCCGACGTGCCCGCCGTGCACGATCAGGCCCTTCGCGCCGATCGCGGCGGCGCCGTCCGCGTGCTGCGTGACGTTCTTCCGCGACGGGATCCGGATCCGGTTGTTCAGCGAAGCCACGTTGATGAGGTACGGCGAATGGATGAACACCTCGACCGGGTCGGCCGCGATGGCCTCGCCGTGCGGGTGCGGCTTCGGGGCCTTCCAGCCCTGCGGGTCGGAGAGGAAGAACTGGACGACGTCGGCTTTGCGCTCGGCGACCGCGGTCAACGGGTCGTCGTCACGGACATGGGCGCCAATCAGCATGCCGAGAACGGTACTCCGGGGCCCTTTTCCGGCCGGTGAGCCCGGTTGGTCACGCTCGTGGAGTACCGTGAGCGCGTTCCGTGATCCAGATTGGTCCGATTGCCGGAGGGCATGATGGGGAAGCACGTCGCCCGGATCACCGCCGTGGGGTTCACGCTGGCCGCGTCGGCCGCCTTCGCGGCGCCCGCGGTCGCGGAAACCAACCCCACCCTCGGCGGGAGCTGCCCGGCCACGCTGCAGCAGGGGAGCTCGTCCGGCCTGACGCTCGACGCCGGCGCCCCGCTCAACGCCCCGAACCAGCTCACCGTGGGCCTCGACTCGAGTTCGCTGAACACGAACGGCACGGCCCCGCTGCTCAGGCTGCCGCTCGGCGACACGGTCAAGGCGCTCGGCATCGGCAAGGTGCCGCTGATCGGCGACGCCGCGGCGAAGGGCGTCTGCCCGGCCGCGCAGGCCACGGTCAACACGGTCGGCGGCCTGACGCAGGGCGTGGCCGACGACCTGCCGCCGCTGCCCCTGCCGCCGACGCCGGGCCCGAAGCCGCCGCAGCCCACCCCGCCTACCCCGCCCGCGCCGCCCACCCCGCCCACCCCGACACCGCCGAACCCGGGTCCGAACCCGCCGGGCAGCAGCACCGGCCCGATCGTGACCGCTCCGGGGAACGCGGGCCTGCCGGGCGACGCGATCTCGGGCATCGTCACCAGCTCCGCGCTGCTGCCGGGCACCCTGGCCCAGGCGCCGGTGATCGCGCAGATCATCCCGGGCGAGCAGGTCCCGCCCCCGACCGTCGACGCCCAGAAGTCCGGCACGGCGGAGGCGCTGCCGGGGGTCACGCCGCCGGCGAAGCTGCCGATGCTGCTCGCGGTGCTGGCGCTGGCGATCGTCGCGGCCGCGCTGGTCCGGGCCTGGATCCGCCGCAGCCCCGCCTGACGCACGGTGACACCGGGTTCCACCCGAATGCCGCACATTTCTGAACGAGCGGGCGTCACCCGGCTGCCTTAGCGTCGTTGTACTGGGAAGTAGGCGACGACACCAGGGGCGGCGAGCATGCAGGATCGGACACGGAGGGCTACGGCGGTCGGTGCGGCGGCGGTCGTTCTCGCGGGTTCCGCCGTGCTGGGCCTGCCGGGTACCGCCTCGGCGGACACGATCACGGCCAAGTGCGGCGACACGATCAGCGCCAAGCCCGGTGACACGGTCAAGGCCACCACTCCGCTGCTCGGCCTCCCGCTCAACCTCGGCGTCGTCACCGAAGGCACCAAGGTGCTGACCGGGACCATCAACGCCATCCTCGGCACGCTCTGCCAGGTCACCGTGAACGTGGTCAACACCGTCGTCTCGCCGGTGCCGGTCGTCGGCGCACCCGCGGCGAGCGCGATCAACCAGGGCGTCCAGGGCGTGACCAGCGGCACCCAGCAGGGCCTCCGTTCGCTCAGCGGTGGCGGCCAGCCCGCGCCGCAGCAGCCGGGCGGCACGGGTGGCAATCCCCAGCAGCCGCCCGCCCAGGGTGGGACCGGGGGCGCGCCGCAGCAGGGCGGTACCCCGGCGGGCACCACCCCGATCCCCGAAGCGAACAGCCCGCTGCTGCCCGGCTTCGCGAACGCCCCGATGTTCGGTGGCTTCCCGTTCGCCCTCGGCACGGGTTACGCCCCGATGCGCGACTACAGCGGCATCCCGTTCGCGACGGCCGGGCTGTTCAGCCCGTCGCCGGCCATCCGGTACGGCAGCCAGATCCCGGGCTACGCCCCGCAGTACGGCCTCACCGGTCCGGATGGCGCCTCGGACGGCAATTCCGGCGTCCAGACCGCGGGCCAGGCCGAAGCGCTACCCTCTGCGTCGGATGGGTTCACGAACGGGTCGAATCTGCCGCTGCTGATTGCGGTTCTCGCACTCTCCGGAGCCAGCGCCGGGCTGGTCCGGACCTGGGTGCTCCGCCGAATGGCCGCTGCGAATTGAGCCAACTGCCGAGTATCTTTCACGTATCTCGGTCGTTCATCCTGATGGTGCCTCGAACGACGCCCCCGTGATTTCTGGAGGACTGTGCTCGTGCGGAAGCTCATGACCGTCACCGCCATTGCCGCGTTCATGGCCGGGGGCGCGTTCCTCTCCACGGGCACCGCCTCCGCCGCGACGACCCTCGTGAGCAACAGCTGCACGGGCTCGGTCACCGGGCAGATGGGCGACCTGGTCGCGATCGACGGCGCCTCGGTCAAGTCCTTGGTCACGGACGGCGCCAACAACGCCGGCACCCTGGCCATCGGCAGCTGGGCGGGCGATTCGATCGCCAAGAACCACTCGATCCCGGTGGGCCAGGTGCCCAACGCCGCGGGTGGCGAGGCGACCGGCGCCGCGATCGGCAAGGCGGTGCGCACGGCGCTGGCCAACTCCGGCACGTGGGGCCTCGGCCTCGACTGGAACAAGACGCTGAACAGCGTCGAGAGCACGGTCGCCAAGGGCTGCGGCCTCACGCTGCTCGCCGGCAACTACGTGGCGCCGAGCACCCCGGCCCAGCCGGGCGCGGGCGGCACCGGCACCCAGCAGGGCGGCACCGGCACCACCCCCGGCGGCGCGTCGGGCAACCTCTCGAACCTGAACCCGGGCACCGCCGGCGGCACCGGCGGCAGCGCCCCGATGCGCGACTACAGCGGCATCCCGACGGCGACCGCCGGCACGGCCGTCGCTCCCGGCGTGCGCTACCCGGCGAACGGCACCCTGCCCGGTGACGCCGCCGCCCCGCAGGCCGGCGTGGGTGACCAGAGCGGCCAGGGCGCGGACATCCGCGACGCGGGCAACGCGCAATCGCTGGCCTCGAACAGCACGCCGAACGACGTGCAGCTGCCCATGCTGATCGCGGTGATCGTGCTCGCCGGCGTGACCGCCGGGCTCGTCCGCACCTGGGTCCTGCGCCGGGCCGGCTGAGCCCCCGAGAAGAGACCCGCTGTCCGGTCCTGTCGGTACCCCCAGGTAGCCTTACCTGGACAAACCCTCCTGCCACGGACAGTCCGTGGCCGCGAGCCCATAGGAGGTGAGTGGTTGTGTCACGCCATTACGAGGTAATGGTCATCCTGGACCCCACGCTCGACGAGCGCACGGTCGCCCCCACGCTGGACAACTTCCTCAACGTGATCCGCACTTCGGGCGGTTCCGTGGAGAAGGTCGACGTCTGGGGCCGTCGTCGCCTCTCGTACGAGATCAAGAAGCACGCCGAGGGCATCTACGCCCTGCTCGACCTGAACTCGTCCTCGGACGCGGTGAAGGAGCTGGACCGCCAGCTGTCGCTGCAGGAGACCGTGCTCCGCACCAAGGTCATGCGTCGCGAGGTCAAGCGCGCCGCGGCCAAGCCCGCCGCCAAGGCCTGAGCCGAAGGGGAATCCCGATGGCTGGAGACACCGTCATCACGGTGGTCGGCAACCTGACGTCCGACCCGGAGCTGCGCTTCACCCCGTCCGGTGCGGCGGTCGCGAACTTCACCGTCGCGTCCACGCCGCGCACCCTCGACCGGCAGTCCGGCGAGTGGAAGGACGGCGAGGCGCTGTTCCTGCGCTGCAACATCTGGCGGCAGGCGGCGGAGAACGTCGCCGAGTCCCTGACCCGCGGCGCCCGCGTCGTCGTGCAGGGCCGCCTCAAGCAGCGGTCGTTCGAGACGAAGGAAGGCGAGAAGCGCACCGTCGTCGAGCTCGAGGTCGACGAGATCGGGCCCTCGCTGCGGTACGCCACGGCCAAGGTCAACAAAGTCAGCCGCGGTGGCGGCGGTGACTTCGGCGGCGGCGGTGGCGGCGGCGGGAACCGCGGCGGCGGTGGCGGCATGCCGGCCGACGACCCGTGGGGCTCCGCCCCGGCCGCGAGCGGCGGCGGTGGCGGCGGCTTCTCGGACGAGCCCCCCTTCTGATCTCGTACACATTCCACAAGATTTGAATTACCAGGAGTAGACAGTGGCCAAGCCACCCATCCGCAAGCCCAAGAAGAAGGTCTGCGTGTTCTGCAAGGCCGAGAAGAAGGGCCGCCCGGAACTGATCGACTACAAGGACACCAACCTGCTGCGGAAGTACATCTCCGACCGCGGCAAGATCCGGGCCCGTCGCGTCACCGGCAACTGCAGCCAGCACCAGCGTGACATCGCCATCGCGGTCAAGAACTCCCGCGAAATGGCGCTGCTGCCCTACACCTCGACCGCGCGCTAAGGGAGGGCACGGAAATGGCGAAGATCATCCTCACCACGGACGTGGCCAACCTGGGCGGCCCCGGCGACATCGTCGAGGTCAAGGACGGCTACGCGCGCAACTACCTGCTCCCGCGGGGCTACGCGATCGTGGCCTCCAAGGGCGCGGAGAAGAACGTGCGCACCATCCAGCGCGCGCAGGAGAGCCGTCGCATCCGCGACCTCGACCACGCCAAGGAGATCAAGGCGACGCTGGAGGGCCTCGGCGCCATCCAGCTCACCGGCAAGGCGGCCGAGGGCTCGAAGAAGCTCTTCGGTTCGATCACCGCCGGCGAGATCGTCGACGCGATCAAGGCGGCCGGTGGCCCGCTGCTCGACAAGCGCGTCATCGAGCTGCGCGACCACATCAAGACCGTGGGCAAGCACTCGGTCGGCGCCCGGCTGCACCCGGACGTCAAGGTCGACGTGCGGCTCGAGGTCAAGGCCGTCGCGCAGTAAGGCAGTACGTCGTGAGAAGGCGGGTCACCCCTGGCGGGTGGCCCGCCTTCACGCTTTCCGGGGAACCTCGGACACCGCGGCGGCGTCGGAGGAGAATGGGCGAGGACGCGAAGGGGATGGGATCGCATGGCTAACGAGGTCAACATGTCCGCGCCGGCCGGCGGTGGCGGCGGCTTCACGTTCGACGCCGACAAGATCGACGGCGTCATCAAGAAGTGGCAGGACCTGCTGGCCGACCTGAAGCGCGACTTCGACGACGCCCACCTGATGGCGAACGTGAAGGCGCCCGGCAAGGAGTTCGCGAGCGGCGACTGGGAGAAGCTCGCGAACCCGTCCGGCAAGGCGTTCCTCGAGCAGAACCAGAAGATGCAGGACTACGTCAAGAACTACATCGACGCGCTCACCGCCGCGAAGCAGAAGATCACCACCAAGGAGTCGGACACCTACTCCGACCTTTCGAAGACGGGGAACCAGGCCACGTGAACCGACGACTCATCGCCGTTCCCGCACTGGCCGTCGCCGCGCTCGCGCTCACCGGCTGCGCCGGCAAGACGCGGGGCACCGCCAACCCGGCGCCGTCCACGGCCGAGTCGGGCAGCGAGACCACCCGGTCCACCGCCGACACCGCGCCGAGGGTGCCGAGCCCGTTGAACACCGCGTCGATCACCTCGGACGCCTGCACGACGCTGACCGCGTCGGCGCGCTCCGACCTGGGGCTCGGCGAAGGGCAGCCGCGCACCACGGGCAACGGCCCGAGCTGCACGTTCCAGGAAGCCGCCGACCCGGGCAACCAGATCGACGTGACCACGGTGACGGCGAACAAGAACGGGCTGCAGGACGTCTACGACACCAGGGCGAACGACGCCTACTTCGGCGAGACCCAGGCCTACGGCTACCCGGGCGTCTACGCCGGCCCGGTGGACGCCCGCAACAACGGCAAGTGCGGCCTGTTCGTCGCGGTGACCGACCAGCTCACCGTCAACATCCTGGTCCAGTACGACCACG
This sequence comes from Amycolatopsis plumensis, assembly GCF_042652605.1. NCBI lineage: Bacteria > Bacillati > Actinomycetota > Actinomycetes > Pseudonocardiales > Pseudonocardiaceae > Amycolatopsis > Amycolatopsis plumensis. Next base: position 2,921,293 of record NZ_JBHSJY010000001.1, read on the forward strand.
GCCCCGGCGTATCGGACCCGTGCTCGGTGGCGATGAAGTTCGGCGAGTCGATGATCCGCTCCCTGGGAGGCTGAGGTGCTGGAACTGGTGCTGCTGGGCGGCTTCGCCGCCTACAACCTGGCGACCACGCATTCCGACGACCACACGTCGGTGCAGGGCGATCGCAAGATCGACTGCTACGACATCTGGGAGAAGATCACCACCGGTCCCGGAGCCGGTTCGATCGAAAGCGGGCAGTCGGCGGCGAACCGGCTGAGGGGCGCCTACGCCGAACGCCTCGGCACCATCGACGCGCTCGCCAAGGAGATGGACGCGGCCTGGACCGGCGGCGGCGCCGAAGCGGCGCAGAACGCCGGCGCCCACCCGCTGCGGGTGTGGATGGAGGACTCCGGCACCAAGCTCACCGACTCCGACAAGTACCTCGGCGAGCAGCACAACGCCTTCACCACGGTGCACGCGCAGGTGCAGCAGGTGCCGAAGGACCCGCCGAAGAACAACCTGCTCAACGCGATCACGCCGTGGACGACCGACACCGACCGGGCGATCCGCGACTACAACGCCAAGGGCCAGGCCAACGTCGACGCCTTCAACACCTATTACAAGGCGAGCAACGACAACGGCCAGAAGATGCCGACGTACGCGGCGCTGAAGGGTCAGCAGGAGAACGTCAACGTCGACGGCGGCAAGGACGGCAAGAAGAAGCCGGGCGACAAGAACGGCAACGGGACCGGCGACGGCAACGGAACCGGCAATGGGACCGGGACCGGCACCGGCTCGGTGCCCGGGGTGAACATGCCGGGCCCGGGCAGCGTCCCGTCCTTCCCCGGCCAGCCGAACACCCCCGGAGGCAGCTTCGACCCGGGCAAGGTGCCGTCCTTCGACCCCTCGAAGCCGCCGTCCTTCGACCCCTCGAAGATCCCGGGCGGCAGCTACGACCCGTCCAGGATCCCCGGCGTGGGCAGCTACACCCCGCCGAACTTCGGCGACGGCACCCACTCCTCGGGGTTCACCCCGCCGAAGATCCCCGGCGCGAGCGGCTTCGGGCCCGGCGGCTCGGGTGGCGCGGGCGACTTCTCCATCCCGGGCGGTGGCTTCGGGCCCGGCGGCTCGGGCGGGATCGGCGACCCGGCGGCCGGCTTCGGCCCGGGCGGCGTGGGCTTCGGGCCCGGCGGCTCGACCGGGGCGGCCATGCCCGGCGGCGGGGACGCGGCCGGCGCCGGCCGGGGCGGCGCGGGTGCCGGCGGGGCGATGGGCGGCGGGTCGGCCGGCCGCGCCGGAGCCTCCGGGATGGGTGGCATGGGCGGCATGCACCCCGGCGGCGCCAAGGGCCAGGGCGGCGGCGACGAAGAACGCACGTCGAAGTACCTGCTCGGCGACGACCCGAACGACATCTTCGGGACCGACGAGCTGACCGCGCCGCCGGTCATCGGCGAGTAGCGCACGCGGGGCGCGGGGCGCGTGCCAAGATGGGCGCGCCCGGCTCCCACCGGGTCCACCAACGATCTTCACTGTGTCCGATTTTTCTGGGGGCAAGAGCGGTGCTGGACAGGCAGGTCACCATCACGACCGGCACCCTGATCAACCTGATCCGGCGCCGGGGCGGCGAGCCGCACACGGTGCTGTCGGAGAAGCCGACCTGGTACAGCGACGAGGCCCAGCGCGCCGAGGACGAGCAGACCAACGCCGAGCTCGCCAAGGCCGGGCTGTTCGGCCCGCGCGGCATGCACCCGGGGTTCGTCGCGACGATCGAGGCGATCGCCCGGCCGCAGCTGGAGTACTACGGCTGGATCGACGGCGGGTTCCAAGGCAAGCCGGTGAGCTACCGGCTGCTCGCCGGCAGCGCCGGCGGTGAGGCGTTCGTGCTGGCCAAGCACGAGGAGCTGGACGTCGTCGTGCTGGAGTCCACGCGTCCGGGCGAGCTGCTCGACGACTTCCTCGGGCAGATCCCGAAGCTGGCGCCGGCCCGCGGGACGCCGCTCGCCGTGCCGAAGAGCCAGCTCGAGGGCACCGCCCGCGGCGACGACGGCGCGTTCGCGGTGCTCCGCAGCGACCGCCCGGCCGAGGGGTCGCAGGAGGTCGAAGAGCTCCGCCGGATCCTCGCGTTGCGCCGGATGGGGAGCGGCAGCCTCTACGTCGCGGCCCGCAGCCGCACCGGCGCCCGGCACCGGATCGAACGCCCGGTGAACTACATCGATACCTCGGAAGGCCGGTGGCTGACCGAAGAGATTCCGGGGCGCGGCGAGAACCGGATCGCCTTCACCCCGGCCGACCAGCGCGTTCTCGCCGACCGGTTACGCAGCGCACAGGGCCGGCTCACCGCGGCCTGACGCAGGGCCGTTCAGCCCACCGGGTCATCGCGTCTACCCTCTGTGATATTCATCCACAGGCCGTGCGGTCCAATGGGTTCGAGCTGGTCCACGACACGCCGAAGAACGGACTTCCCGCGACACGCCGGACGAGTTTTCCGCAAGTTCTCCACACCTTGTACACAGCCCCTTGACCTGCGGATTCGTCAAAGCCGATCAGGCTTGTCCCCAACTTGTCCACAGCTCTCGCGACACCTGTGATTGGTTACCCCCGTTCATCCCCAGGTTGTCCACAGAAGGGTCCCCACCCTGAATTGCCATCGGCCGTCCGGGGGATCTAGCGTGCCCGCTCGGGCCTGTACTCACGGTGGTGCTCCGCGTGTCTGCGGCAGCCGGCCGGCGTTGTCGCCGATCATCGGGGGGCGAGGTCCGGTGCACGACCGGTGGACCAAAAGCCGGGGCGCCAGCCCCGTGCTTCGAGAGCGAAGATCCGGCATAATCGAACAGGTGTTCGGCCGATGAGGAGGTGTCCGGGGCGGTGGCGCTGACCGACGACCGCAGTCCGATGTACGCGGAGTCCGACCCGGGTCCGAGCGACCCCGGTCCCGGTGGTGGCGGCTTCGACCGCCAGCCGCCGCAGGACATCGCGGCCGAGCAGTCCGTGCTCGGCGGCATGCTGCTGTCGAAGGACGCGGTCGCCGACGTCATCGAGGCGCTCGGCCCCGACGACTTCTACCGGCCCGCGCACCAGGCGATCTACGACTGCATCCTCGACCTCTACGGCCGCGGCGAGCCGGCCGACCCGATCACCGTGTCGGCCGAGCTGGAGCGGCGCGGCGAGCTGGGCCGCGTCGGCGGCGCGCCGTACCTGCACACGCTGATCGCGACGGTGCCGACCGCGGCGAACGCCGGCTACTACGCCGAGATCGTCTCGGAGAAGGCGGTGCTGCGCCGGCTGGTCGAGGCGGGCACCCGGATCGTGCAGTACGGCTACGGCGCGGCCGCGGCCGACGGCGCGAACATCGACGAGGTGGTCGACCGCGCGCAGGCCGCGATCTACGACGTCACCGAGCGCCGGACCAGCGAGGACTACGTCGCGCTGGAAGAGCTGCTGCAGCCGACGATGGACGAGATCGACGCGATCGCCTCGCGCGGCGGCCAGTCGCAGGGCATCCCGACCGGGTTCACCGACTTCGACGAGCTGACCAACGGGCTGCACCCGGGTCAGATGATCATCGTCGCCGCCCGTCCCGGTGTCGGCAAGTCGACACTGGGCCTGGACTTCGCCCGCTCGGCGTCCATCCGGCACGGCCTGACCAGCGTCATCTTCTCGCTGGAAATGAGCCGGACCGAAATCGTCATGCGCATGCTTTCGGCCGAGGCCAAGATCCGCCTCGCCGACATGCGCGGCGGCAAGATGTCCGACGACGACTGGACGCGGCTGGCCCGCCGGATGAGCGAGGTCTCCGAGGCACCGCTGTTCGTCGACGACTCGCCGAACATGACGATGATGGAAATCCGCGCGAAGGCGCGCCGGCTGAAGCAGCGCAACGACCTCAAGCTCGTCGTCCTCGACTACCTGCAGCTGATGACGTCGGGCAAGCGCGTCGAGTCGCGGCAGCAGGAAGTCTCGGAGTTCTCGCGGCAGATGAAGCTGCTGGCGAAGGAGATCGAGGTCCCGGTGATCGCGATCAGCCAGCTGAACCGTGGTCCGGAACAGCGCACGGACAAGCGCCCGATGCTGTCCGACCTGCGTGAGTCCGGCTCACTGGAGCAGGACGCCGACCTCGTCATCCTGGTCAACCGCCCGGACGCCTGGGAGCGGGACGACCCGCGCGCGGGCGAGGCGGACCTGATCATCGCGAAGCACCGCGCCGGGCCGACGGCGACGATCACCGTCGCGCACCAGCTGCACTACAGCCGCTTCGTCGACCTCTCGCACGACTAGCCGAGAGCGCTGTACCCGCGGACGAACGCCGTGAGGAGCCTGCCGAACGTCTCGCGGTCCTCCTCCGGCCAGTCCGCCATGACCTCCGCGAACACCCCGCGGCGGAAGGCGTGCATCTCGTCGAGGTGCTCCTGTCCGGCCGCGGTCGGTACGAGCACCGCACGCCGTCCGTCGCGCTGATCAGCTTCGCGGCGAAGCAGGCCCTGCTCGACCGCGCGCGCCACGAGCCGGCTCGCACGGGGCTGGTCGACGCCCATCGCCGCGCTCAGCGCCGTCACCGTGCTGGGCTCTCCGCGTTCGGCGAGTTCTTCGACGACGTCGAGCAGCTCGAACACCGGGTCGTGCGCGCCGCGGCCTCTCGCCTTGCCGATCCGGCTGAGGGCTCGCCGCTGCTGGCTGCGGCGGATCGCGATCATGGCGCGCTCGACGTCGGCCACCGCGTCCGTCATGGTTGCTCCACCTCCGAACTACATGTAATTTTACATGTAGTTGCTCATCGACATGTTGGAGTCCTCATGAAACCCCTCGGCTGGTGGCTGCGCCACCTCCACGAGCTCCTCGAATCCTCCATGACCCAGGCCCTCGACGCGGAGTCGCTGACCCGCCGGCACTGGCAGGTACTCAACACGATCGCCCTCGGCGCCCGCACGCCGGAGCAGGTCGACGCGGCGATGGCGCCGTTCGTCGCCGGCGAGGGATCGATGGCGCCGAAGGTGGCCGACCTGCGCGCCCGCGGGTGGGTCACCGAAGACGGTGCCTTGACCGCCGACGGCCGCGAAGCCCACGCCCGCGTCGAAGCGCACGTCAAGCAGTTCCGCGCGAAATCCATGGCGGGCATCAGCGACGACGACTACCGCACCACGCTGCGGACCCTCGAAAGGTGCGCCGCGAACCTCGAAGCTGCCTGAGGAATATCCCGGGGCCCGCGGGCGTCAGGTACGGTGGTAGTTGAACTTTCAACATCTGGAGCCGTCGATGACCCGCACCCCGGTCCTCTACCTCAGCCACGGAGCGCCGCCGCTCGCCGACGACACCACGTGGACCCGCCAGCTCGCCGCCTGGTCGGCCGACCTGCCGAAGCCCCGCGCGATCCTCGTCGTGTCGGCGCACTGGGAGGAAGCGCCGCTGACCATCGGGGCGACGACGACCGTGCCGCTCGTGTACGACTTCTGGGGCTTCCCCGAGCGCTACTACCAGGTGAAGTACGCGGCTCCCGGCGCACCGGAGCTGGCAGCGAAGGTCCGGAAGCTGCTTCGCTCGACCGAGACGCCCGTGCACGACGCCCCGGAGCGCGGCCTCGACCACGGCGCCTACGTGCCGCTGGTCGAGATGTTTCCGGACGCGGACCTCCCGGTGCTGCAGGTTTCGATGCCTTCGCTCGACCCGCGGGAGCTGTTCGACCTCGGCCGCAAGCTCGCGCCGCTGCGCGACGAAGGCGTGCTGATCATCGGCAGCGGCTTCTTCACCCACAACCTGAGCGGCATGGCCCGTACCACCGACGGGACGCCGCCGTCCTGGTCGGCCGAGTTCGACCACTGGGGTGCCGAGGTCCTGCGCGACGGGGACCTCGACACCCTGCTGGACTTCCGGCACAAGGCGCCGGCGGCGGCGCTCGCGCACCCGCGCATCGAGCACTTCGCCCCGTTGTTCGTCTCCCTCGGCGCCACTTCGGACGAGGGATCCGGGCGCACGGTGATCGACGGCTTCTGGCACGGCCTGGCGAAGCGTTCCCTCCAGTTCTCCTGACCGCCCCCTGAAGACGCAAGCGAGCCCCAGGAGCCGATTCGGCTCCTGGGGCTCGTCGTCTCCAGGGAAGGAGAGCTTTCCGGTGTTCGCGGGAGGCCCGCGTCCGCGGTCCGTCGCCGGGTGCTCCGTGCGAGGTCGCCCTCGCGGCGCGTGAAGCGCTCGGCGGCGTGACCACGGGGATCGTGGGCCGGCGGGTTCCCGTTTCGGAGAACCCGCCGGCTTTCACCGCACTACTTGCGCTTGATCAGGCCGATCAGCTTCGCGAGGAAGCCGGTGGAGTCCAGGCCCGACATCGCCGGCACCTGCGGGGCGCTGTCCAGCACCGGCAGCTTGGCGTTCACCGGCACAGCCTGGGCGACGGGCAGCGCCGTCGGCAGGGCGGCCGGCAGCTCCGAGGCCGCGACGGGCAGGCCGGTGGCCGGCACGTCCGCACGCTCGGTGCCGTGGCCCACGAGCGAGCCCAGCGACGAGAGGCCCTTCACCGCGGGCAGCGCGGTGGGCAGGGCCGGCAGGGCCGGAACGCCACCGAGGGCCGGCAGCGCGACGGGCAGGGCCGCCGGAGCGTCCGCACGCTCGGTGTGCCCCGGCAGGACCCCACCCAGCGCCGACAGCCCGGTCACCGCGGGCAGCGCCGCGGCGGTGGGCAGCGTCGGCAGGGCCGGCTTCGGCAGCGCCGGAACGCCACCCAGGGCCGGCAGCGCGACGGGCAGGCCCGCGGCGGGGACGTCCGCACGCTCGGCGCCGTGACCGCCGAGGTTGCCCAGCGACGACAGGCCGTTCACCGGCAGCGCCGCGGCGGGCAGGGCCGGCACGGCCGGCTTCGGCAGCGCGGGCACCGCGACGGGCAGGCCCGCAGCCGGGACGTCCGCACGCTCGGCGCCGTGGCCACCGAGGTTGCCCAGCGACGACAGGCCGTTCACCGGCAGCGCCGCGGCGGGCAGGGCCGCCTTCGGCAGCGCCGGGGCGGCGGGCAGCGGGCTGTTCACCTTCGGCGTGGCGGCACGCTCGCCGAGCGGAGCCGCGACCGGCAGCGCGGGCAGGCCCTGGGTGGGCAGCTCGGCGGCCGGCAGGTGGCCGGCGAACCCGGTCACCGCGGGCACGGCCCGCATCGGCAGGCCCTGGGTCGGCAGCCCCTGGGTGGAGAGGTTGCTGGTGTGCACCGAGTGGGTCAGCCCGTCCAGCGACGGCAGCCCGCCGAGCAGGCCGGCGACCGGCAGCTGGCCCAGCAGCCCGTCGACCGCGGGCAGCCCGCGCTGGGCCGGCAGGCCGCTGCGGAACGCGGCCAGCGAGGGCAGCTCGTCGGCGGCCAGCTCGGAGCCCTCGGCCGGGAACGCGATGGCCTTCGCGGCGGCGTCGTCGTCGATGCGGGTCATGTCCGTGGCGTACGCGGTGGCGACGCCGAGCAGCTCGAGAGGCACCCCGAAGATCTGCACCGGCAGCGCGAACGCGTGGTAGCCGTTGATGCCCGACACGCTGGACAGGTCGCCCGCGGTGGCGGCCTTGCCGCCGTTCTCCGTGGTCAGCGTGTTGTCGCCGGCGGCGTTCGCCACGCCGCCCACGGCCGCCGCGTCGCCGAACAGCTGCGCGATCGCGGTCAGCGGCAGGTCGAGGATGTTGCCGGAGATCGCGCCTTCGACACCGGAGGTGGTGTCGTCGCCCGAGTTCTCGACCTCGGTGATGTTGATGCCGGTGCCCCTGGCGACACCCGCCGCGCCGGCGGCGTCACCGAAGACCTGCGCCGCCGCCAGCGGGTCGACGCCGACGATGTTGCCGGCCACGCTGCCGCGGTCGCCGCTGGTGGTGGCGTTGCCGCCCGCCTCCGACTCGACGTCGTTGGTGCCCTTGCCGGTGCCCAGCGCGGCGGCGGCGATCCCGTCGCCGAAGACCGAGCCGGCGCCCGCGATCGGGGCCTTCACGATGTTGCCGGTCACCGCACCGTCGCGGCCGTCGGTCACGGCGTTGCCGCCCGCCGTCGCGTCGGTGATGTTGTCGTTCTCACCGGTGCCGATGCCACCGAGGGCGCCACCGACGCCCATCGCCTGCACGGGCAGCGCGACCGGGGCTTCGACGATGTTGCCCGCGGCGGCGCCCGCCGGGCCGGCCGCCTTGAGCGCGCCGCCCGCGTTGGACGTCGTGTCGGTCGAGCCCTTGCCGTGGCCCTGGCCGATCAAGGCACCACCGACGTTGGCGACCTGCACCGGGGTCGACACCGGGACCGCGCCCAGGTTCGAGCTCAGGAAGCCGTTGTCGTCGTCGGTGTTGCCACCGCCGCCGCCGGAAACGACCTTGGTCTCGTCGGCCGCGCCGGAGCCCTGGCCGATGAACGAGCCGCCGATGCCGAAGACCTCGGCGGGCAGGCCCACCGGCACCTGGACGATGTTGGCCGAGCCGGACGAGTTGTGGCCGATCGTGCCGTCGTACCCACCGGCGGTGACCTTCTTGTCCTCGGTCGCCGTGCCGGTCGCGTTGCCGATGTGGCTGCCGCCGATGCCGAAGACCTCGGGCGCGCCCGCGGCCTGGGTGTTGACGATGTTGCCGCCCAGGAAGGCGCCGTTGCCGCGGGTGAAGCTGCCGTTGCCGGCGTTGGCGTCGGTCGTGTTGTCGTGCGTGGCGTTCGCCTGGCCGATGTAGGTGCCACCGATGCCGAAGGCCTCGACCGGCAGCGCGAGCGACGGGTTCAGGACGTTGCCCGACCCGCTCGAGTTGTCACCGGCGGTCTTGACGAGGCCACCCGAGTCGACAGTGCTGGAGGAACTGCCGGCGCAGGGGATGCCCGCCGAGGCGTTGCCGATCCACGAGCCCGCGACGCCCGCCACGTTGGCGATCGGGGACAGCGAGGCCGCCCCGGCGTTGCCGGACAGGAACGAGTCGTTGCCGCTGGTCTCGAGGTAGGTCGGGACGCCGCCGCGGACGGTGCGGTCGGCCCCGGCGAGGGCGTCGGCGGAGGTGTTGCAGCCGTCGGAGTTCGACAGCGAGCCCCACACCGCGCCGGAGTTGCAGTTGAACTTGACCGGCAGGGCGATCGGCGCACCGATCACGTTGCCCGACCCGGAGGCCCGGTCGCCGGAGCTCAGCAGCGAGCCGCCGGAGGTGGCGACGGTGTCGGCGGAGTAGCCGTGGCTCTGCCCGTTGCCGAGCAGGTAGGACGCGGCGTTGCCGGTCACCTGCACCGGGGTGGCGAACTGGCCCGCGACCACGTTGCCGGAGAGCGAAGAGCCGTCGCCGCTGGTGGTGACGTCCCCGGTCTCGGTGGTGCTCTGGCTGGCCGACCCACCGGTCACGCGGCCGGTGCCGCCGGCGACCCCGCCGCCGTTGCCGGCGATCTGGACGGGGAGCGCCCAGTCGAGGACCACGGCGTTGCCCGCGAGGCTGGAGTCCTGGCCCGTCGTCTTGACGTCCTGGTCGTGGCCCCAGCTCTGCGAGTGGTGGGTGCCCACGACGTGCGCGTCGCCGCCCACGCCGATCGCGTTGTCGACGATCTGGATCGGGACGACGAGGTCGCCGGTGACCTTGTTGCGCTTGAGGTTGTCGTGGCTCGGGGTGAACCGGCCGCCCAGGGTGCTTTCGTTGATCGGGCTGGCGTCGTCGAACTGCTTGGCAGCCTCGTTCGCGGCCTGCGTGGCCGGCTTGGTGCTCAGCTCCGTCTGCCCCTCGGGCAGGTCCAGCTGGCCGAAGGGGACGCCGACCGCGTTGTTGGCTTCCTGGATCGGAACCGTCACGTTCAGGTCGAGCGGGGAGGCAGGGGTGTCGGGGTTGACGTTCTCGTCAGCCGAGGCGATGCCGGTGCCCAGCATCAGCAACCCACCCGTGACAAATGCGGTCTGGAGTCCGCGCTTTGCCCACGTCTGCATGGGGTTTTTCTCCTTTATTTCGGGTTCCCTTGCGGGTTCATGGGGGTGCGCCCGTCGAATTCGGAAGAGGTCCGAGCCGCACCAGGGGGAGGTGGAACTTCTTGCGGGCGCACGAAAGCGCACCGCCGTGTCACGGGTGTTGCGCGGACGCGAAGCCGTCAGAGAACGACGGACGTGGGTGCGTCAGCGACCCGTGGAGGGAGGTGTTCAGTCAGGAGTGACGCCGGGCTGTTCGCCCGGGGTGCGCAGCGAGTGGCGCAGGCCGGCGCGGCTCATCGCCGCGACGGCGGAGTCGGCGGCTTCGGTGGTCCAGAAGGGGACGCCGAAGTTGAAGCCGTCGAGGTGTCCACCGGGGGCCGTGGTGCCACCCGGGGCGGTGGGGACGGCCGGCGCGATCGGAAGCTGCGCCGGAGCCAGCGGCGACGGCAGGTCACGGTGCCGGTCGCGGAAGTGACCCGCGGCACCGGTGACGTCGTCGTGCTGCCCACCCGCCGGCATCGCGAGCTCGGCTCGCAGCGCGGCGGGAAGTTCGACGGTCGAGACGGCGGGCGTGCCCGCCACCTGACCGGTGCCGGAGGTCACCGGCTCGTCCTCGACCGGGGCGAGGCCCGGGAGGGGGTGGAGCGGAACCAGGTCGCCGTGCCCGGCCGGGTCGAGCAGCTGCCACACGTGGCGGCCGAAGTCGGCGTCCGGCGCGGGGGCGATGGTCTCCTCGATGACCTGGCGGGTGTCCTCGGGCTTGCGCACGATGTGCTCGAACGCGCCGAGGGTGCGCTGGGCCGGGCTCAGCACCGCGTCGTCGGTGAGCTCCGTCACCGAGGCGCTGACGCGCTGGGAGACCTCGCGGCCGGCGGTGCCGGCGTCGGTGCTGCCACACGGGTGCGAGGCCTGCGGCTCGCTCCACGTCGTCGCGTCCTGGTGGCAGACGGCGTCGGTGACGCCGCCGGCGATCTCGCCCGCGAAGTGCCCGGCGCCGTGGTTCACGTCGCCGATCCCGGCCGCCGTGGCGTCGGTGACCGGGGTGACGGAGGCGGTGCCCACCTGGACGGTGTCGGCCGAAGCGGCGGCGCCGGAGACGAGCCACGCGGCGGCGGTGCCCGCCATCGCGCCGCCGAGCACGAGCAGCGCACGCGACACGAGACGGCCGACGCGCTTCGCGCCCTGCCCCTCGCTCGCCGTGGTCGCCACTCGAAGTCTCCTTCATGTCTTTGTTGGGGGCTCCGGGTGGCGGAGCCCCGGCCCGGGCCGGAGGGCCGGCTGTCACAGTGCTGGGTTCGTGATCCGGCCGTTGCGAAAGCGACCTAATCAAACCGGCGCCGCGCCGCGCACCCTCGACACGACTTGATGCCCCCATCGTGTGAAAGACACACCGTGTAGGCCGATTTGACGGTCGGTGATCATGCCTGGCTGTCACCTGTGTCGGACGCGGCCGTGCGAAAACGGCCGAATCGGGTGGTCCAGCGCTACGGTGGGCCGGTGACCCACGCGCGACGCGAAGACCCGTTCCTGCCGGAGCACGAGGACGTCACCGGGCTGATCCCCCGGGGCCTGCGCATAAGTGCCGCACTCGCGTGGCGGTTGATCGTGGTGGCCGCGGCCCTGTACGCCGTGGTCTGGCTGATCGGCTACCTCTCGGTGGTCGTCATCCCCCTGTCCATCGCCCTGCTGGTGTCCGCGCTGCTCGCCCCGGCGGTGCAGAAGCTGGTGGCGGTGCGGTTCCCCCGCGGGCTGGCGACGGCGATCGTGCTGATCGCCGGGCTGGCCGTGCTGGGCGGCCTGCTGACGTTCGTCGTCACGCAGTTCTCCTCCGGCCTCCCGCAGCTGCAGCAGCAGGTGAACGCGAGCCTCGACCAGATCAAGAACTGGCTGCTCAACGGTCCGCCGCACCTGCGGCAGGAACAGATCCAGGACTTCATCAACCAGGCGATCGGGTTCATCCAGAACAACCAGGCGTCCATCACGACGACCGCGCTGACCACGGCGAGCACCGTCGGCGAGATCCTCACCGGGTTCCTGCTGACGCTGTTCATCACGATCTTCTTCCTCAGCGGCGGCGACGGCATCTGGTCGTTCCTGGTCCGCGGGGTGCCGAAGCGGGTCCGCAACCGGGTCGACGTCGCCGGGCGCCGCGGGTTCGCGTCGCTGGTCAGCTACGTGCGGGCGACGGCCGCAGTGGCCGTGGTGGACGCGGTCGGCATCGGCATCGGCCTGTGGATCATGGGCGTGCCGCTGGTGATCCCGCTGGCGACGCTGGTGTTCATCGGCGCGTTCATCCCGATCATCGGCGCGGTCATCACCGGCGGGGTCGCCGTGCTGATCGCGCTGGTCACGAACGGCTTCATCGGCGCGGTGATCGTGCTGGCCATCGTGATCGGCGTGATGCAGCTGGAAAGCCACATCCTGCAGCCGCTGCTGCTCGGGCGGGCGGTGAAGCTGCACCCGCTCGCCGTCGTCCTGGCCATCACCGCCGGCCTGGTCGCGGGCGGGATCGCCGGCGCGCTGCTGGCCGTGCCGCTGCTGGCCGTGCTGAACGCCGGGGTCCGGTCGCTGCTGCACGAAACCGATCCCGACCCGGCCGAGGTGAACGTCCTCAAGGACCAGGCCGCGCAGCCGAACGACGCCGAGCCCGGGTCGCCGAAGGCCGAAATCGCGACGGTCGGCGAGGCCGAAGCCGACTCCTCCACGGCGGAACCACCGAAGCGCGACAAGAAGCCGTGACCGTACGGAAAACGCCCGACCCGGTCACGCCCATGTGGCGGGGCGTGCTCGCCTTCCGCTTCCTCACCTGGGCGTTCGCCTGCGGCACGGTGATCGTGCAGAGCGGTGAGTACCGGCGCGAGTGGCTGGCGTGGACGATCCTCGGCGTGATGGCCGTGTGGTCGGTCGTGAGCAGCTTCCTCTACCTGCGCGAGCGGACGCGCCCGCCCGCACTGGTCGTCTTCGACCTCGTGCTGACCACCGGGCTGCTGCTGACCTCGCCGTGGGTGCTCAGCGACGCGCAGTTCGCCATGAACGTCCCGCTCATCACCACGGTGTGGGCGGCCGTGGCGCCGGTCGCCGCGGGCGCCCGGTTCGGCGCGGTAGGCGGGGTGCTCGCCGGGCTGGTCGTCGGCGTGGCGACCGGGCTGGCGCGGGAGAAGTTCGACCTCGACGTCGCCCGCGACGGCGTCCTGCTCGCCGCCGCCGGCCTGCTGGTCGGCATGGCTTCGACGATGGCCCGCCGGTCGGTGGCGCGGCTGGAGCAGGCGCTGCGGAAGGAAGCGGCCACGGCCGAGCGGGAGCGGCTGGCGCGGTCGATCCACGACAGCGTGCTGCAGGTGCTCGCGCGGGTCCGCAAGCGCGGCAACGAGGTCGGCGGCGAAGCGGCCGAGCTGGCCCGGCTGGCCGGCGAGCAGGAGATCGCGCTGCGGTCGCTGGTGACGACCGAGCCGGGGCAGCTGACCGACAGCGGCACGATGAGCCTGCGGGCCGCGCTGCAGGTCCTCGCCACCTCGTCGGTGCAGGTCTCGGCGCCGGCGGACGACGTCGAGCTGCCCGCGCACGTCACCGGCGAGCTGGTCGCCGTGACCCGCGAAGCGCTGTCGAACGTCGAGAAGCACGCGGGGCCGGACGCGCACGCTTGGGTGCTGCTGGAGGACCTCGGTGACGAGGTGGTGGTGAGCATCCGCGACGACGGACCGGGCATACCGGACGGCGTTCTCGAGCAAGCCGCCGCGGACGGGCACCTCGGCGTGGTGGAATCCATCCGGGGCCGGGTTCGCGACCTCGGGGGGAGCGCGACCCTCGACACCGGGCCCGGCCGGGGCACGGAGTGGGAGGTCAGGGTGCCGAGCACGAGGGGTGCGAAATGAGCGACGAACCGCGGATCTCGGTGATGGTGGTCGACGACCACCCGATCTGGCGCGACGGGGTGGCCCGCGACCTGACCGAACACGGCTTCGACGTGCGGGCGACCGCACCGGACGCCGAGGCGGCGCTGCGGATCGCCCGGACCGTGCGGCCGGACGTCGTCCTCATGGACCTGAACCTGGGCAGCACCTCGGGCGTGGACGCGACCCGCGAAATCACCGCGGCGCTGCCGTCGACGAAGGTGCTGGTGCTCTCGGCCAGCGGCGAGCACAAGGACGTACTGGAGGCGGTGAAGGCCGGTGCGTCCGGCTACCTGGTGAAGTCGGCGTCCGCGGTGGAGCTGGTCGACGCCGTCCACCGCACCGCCGCCGGCGACCCGGTGTTCACCGCGGGCCTGGCCGGGCTGGTGCTCGGGGAGTACCGGCGGATGGCCGACGCGTCGGCCGAGGGCGCGGCGGGCGCCGAGCCGCCGCGGCTGACCGAGCGCGAGACCGACGTCCTGCGCCTGGTCGCGAAGGGCCTGACCGCCCGGCAGATCGCCGAACGGCTCGTGCTGTCGCACCGGACGGTGGAGAACCACGTGCAGTCGACGCTGCGGAAGCTGCAGCTGCACAACCGCGTCGAGCTGGCCCGGTACGCGATCGAGCACGGCCTCGACGGGGAGTGACCGTCAGGGGATGACCGCGAAGCCGGACCAGTCGCCCTTCGGCAGCGCGGCCTGGCTCAACCGCCACTGCGGTTCGCCGGGGTGCCAGGCGGCGAGGACGCCGTCGGCGAGCACGAGGTCCCCGGCCTCCGACCAGTCGAAGCCCCCGCCGCGTTTCAGGTGCTCGGTGACGTACGGCATCCCGGGGGCGTGGTCCCAGGTCGGCCCGCTCGGGCGCAGCAGCCAGATGTCCCGCGTCTGCGTGCTGGTGCCGCGGTAGGCGGGGTTCCCGAAGTCGACGGCCCAGATCGTCCCTTCCCGCGACGGCACCACGGTGGGCGCCGGGCCGATCGAGGGCCGGCTGAGCTTGCGGCTGCTGTTGTCCCGCAGGTCGACCAGGGTCAGGTCGGTCAGGCCGTCGAGCAGCAGCCAGTCGCCGGCGGCGCCGAGGATGCGCGGCGCCTGCCGGATCGTGCGGCCGGTCGCCGGCTCGATCAGGGCGTCCGTCGACTCGGGGGTGCCGGAGTTGATGGTGATCAGCAGGCCGTGCTCGGTCTCGGTCCGCACCTGGGTGCGGCAGCTGGCGGGCTGGCCGGAGCCGAGCTCGCCGGCGGTGAGCGAGACGTGCTGGAGACGGCAGTCGTCCGGGGTGTCCGGCCGGATCAGCCACACGCCTTCGCCGGCGGCGTCCGGCCCCGCCGACCAGGCGCGGCCGAGGGAACGCGGCGGGCTCGACGGCCCGGTGTACTCGAGGAGTTCGGAGGGCTCGGGGGTCCGGGCGTACCGCGGGTGGACCGTCAGGATGACGTGCTTCCCGACCCGGACGACGTCCACCTGCACGTCACCGCCGGGGTAGCCGGGCGGTGTCCCGGCGGCACCGCGGTCGGCGGCGAACAGGGTGGGGCCGGCGGTCGGCAGCAGCGCGGTGACGCCGATGCCGCCGGTCGCCTGGATGCCGGAGAGTTCCGCCAGCGGCGCGGGCGGCGGCGCCGGCGGTTCGGCGCTGCACCCGGCCAGCAGGACGGCGGCCGCCACGGCGGCGGCGCGGATTACGGGTCCGTTCAGGGTTTTCCCCCGATCTCCCTGGTGAAATCCGGTTCTACCATCATGGGCATGGGCGAGGAAGAGACCGCGGCGGCGGAACCGGTGACCGAAACCAAGCCGTTGAGCGAGCGCGATCTCCGGGTGTCGGACCAGGAGCGCGAGCACGTCGTCGGCGTGCTGCAGAAGGCCATCGGCCGCGGGATGATCGACCTCGACGAGTTCACCGAGCGCACCGACCGCGCGCTGGCGTCGCGGACGCGGGGCGAGCTGAACGCCGTGCTGGCCGACCTCGCGGGGCTTTACCACCCGGCCGCGGCTCTCGCCGCCGCTCCGGCGTACGCGGCTCCGGCCGGCTACAGCGGCTTCCCGTCCGGGCAGCGCGTCGAACTGAACGCGAAGTACTCGTCGCTGCACCGCGGCGGGCCGTGGGTGGTGCCGTCCCAGCTGGTGGTGCGCAACAAGTACGGCTCGACGAAGCTGGACTTCACCGAAGCCCAGGTCCAGTCGCCGGTGGTGCACATCGAGCTGGACGCCAAGTGGGGCTCGGTCGAGATCATCATCCCGGAGCACGCGGCGGTGGACCTCAATTCGATCGGCGACGTCAAGTTCGGCTCGATGGAGGACAAGACGCGCAGCAACGGGCGGATGGGCAACCCGCGGTACGTGCTGAGCGGCCGCGTCCACGGCGGTTCGCTGGTCGTCCGGCACCCGCGGCGCGGTCTCTTCGGCTAGCCGGGGCCCCTCTGCCCCCGGCGTCAAGAAGGCCTCCCCACCCAGGCATCGGGTGGGGAGGCCTTCGCTCGTTCAGGCGGCCCGCAGGTTCCGCGCCACGAACCAGACGAGGGTGGCGAACGCGACGGCGGCCAGCGCGGCGACGACGTGCAGGCCGGTGGCGAAGCCGTGCGCGCGGACGACGGCGTTGCCGAGGGTCCCGACGGTCGCGATGCCGATGGCGTAGCCGAACTCGTTGACGGTCTGCGCCAGCGACGCGGCGGCGCCCGCCTTGCGCTCCGGAACCGAGCCGACGACGAGGTCGGTGCCCAGCGCGACCATCGGCCCGACGCCCAGCGACGTCACGGCGAACCCCAGCGCGGGCCACCCCGGCCCGGCCACGGGGTCGGCGACCGCGAGGATCACCATGCCGGCCGCGGCGAGCGCCACCCCGCCGGCAATGAGGACGTTCGTCTGCACGCGGCGCGCGAGGTGCGGCGCGGCGAGGAAGCTGACGGTGGAGCCGGCCATCCCGGGCAGCAGCCCGAGCGCGGCGCCGACCGGCGAAAGGTGCTGCGCGAGCTGCAGGAACTGCGCCGTGAAGAGCATGGTGGTGCCGCCGAGCATGCTGAACAGGAGCATTCCGCCGAGCGTGGTGCGGAAGGCCTTCGCGGCGAAGAGGCTGAAGTCGACGAGCGGGTCTTCGAGGGCGCGCTGCCGCTTGTAGAAGACGTACCCGACGGCCAGGCCGATGAGCAGAGCCGTGGTGGGGACGACGTGGAGGCCGTCACGCGCGATTTCCTTGATGCCGTAGACGGCGGGCAGGATGGCGGCGAGCGAGAGGGCGACGCTGGGGAGGTCGAGCCGTCCGGCCTGCTCGTCGCGGTACTCGGGCAGCAGCTTCGGGCCGATGACGAGCAGCAGGACCATGGCGGGAACGCCGAGCAGGAAGACCGAGCCCCACCAGAAGTGCTCGAGCAGCAGCCCGCCGACCATCGGCCCGATGATGGCGCCGACGGTGAAGCAGCCGGCCCAGATCCCGATGGCCTGCGCCCGCTGCTGCGGGTTCTTGAAGAGGGTCCCGATCAGGGAGAGCGTGGAGGGAGCGAGGGTCGCGCCGGAGATCCCGAGAACGGCCCGCGCGGCGATGAGCATCCCGGCACTGGGGGCGAAGGCGGCCCCCACGGAGGCGAGCCCGAAGGCGGCGGCCCCGATGAGCAGCAGCTTCCGCCGCCCGATTCGGTCGCCGAGGGTCCCCATGGTGACCATGAGCCCGGCGACCATGAAGCCGTAGGTGTCCATGATCCAGAGCTGCTGGGTCCCATCGGCGTGCAACCCGGCGGCGATCTTCGGGAGCGCGAGGACGAGGACGAAGACGTCGAGCGAGACGAGCAGGGTCGGCAGGGCCAGCACGGCCAGGCCGACCCACTCCCGGCGCCCGGCCCTGACGGCTTCGGCCGGGGCGGCTTCGGCCGGGGCGGCTGCCACGGGACCGGCTTCGGCCGGGCCGGAGATGGTGGCGGTCATGGTGAGGTCCTCTCGACGCGGGTGCTTCTCACCTCTTCGTCGAGCGGCCGGCCACGGGATCGACAACGGCCCGGAACTTTTCTCGGTGAAGGCCGCCCCTGGGGCTTCGGGGCGGCCTTCACCGGCTTGAGGCGGGTTGCCCACACCCCTCGATCAATGTGGACAACCACGCTGTTTCAGGTTCGCACAACTCCGCACTGTCGGTGATGACCGATAGACTGAAAGTGGGGGGGTGCCCCCGCGGGTGGGGATGTTTCGTGCTGGGGCGAAACGAGTCAGGCAGGTCCTGGCGGCAGGCCCAAGCGGCCAGACGGAGCCCGACCGCAGGCCCGAGCAGCGGGCCGACCCGAGCAGCAGGCCCAGCCGGACCACAGGCCCCAGCGGCAGGCCGCCCCTGACCCCAGGCCCGGAGCGGCAGGCCGAGCCGGGACCGCACACCAGGGCCGGTGGCGGCCAACTCACCTCCGGCGCGAAAGCCTCAGGGGCGCGCCGCCGTGCGGGCGGCCGTCGGGTTCGAAGTGGCCAGGGTGGCCTCCGCCAGCGCTTCGCACTCCGCGAGGGTCGCCGCCGCCAAACTCGCTCCCACCGCTCGGATCGCCGGGGCGTTCATCGACAGGCTCGTCAGGCCCAAGCCCGCCAGGACCAGCGCCAGGCGCGGGTCGGCGGCCGCTTCGCCGCAGACGCCCGCCGGCTTGCCCGTGGCCTTGGCCGCGTCGCCGATCAGCTTGAGCAACCGGAGGAGGGCCGGCTGCCAGGGGTCGTTCAACTTGGCCACCGCGCCCAGCTGGCGGTCCGCCGCGAACGTGTACTGGGCCAGGTCGTTCGTGCCCACCGAGACGAAGTCCACCGCTTCCAGGATCTCGCGGGCGCTCAGCGCCGCCGCCGGGATCTCGATCATCACGCCCGCGCGGGCGATGCCCGCCGCCCGCACCCGCTCCGCGAACCAGGCCGCTTCCTCGACCGTGGCCACCATCGGGGCCATCACCGACACCTCGGCGCCCGAATCCTCCGCCGCGCCCGCGATGGCCTCGAGCTGGCGGTCCAGCACCTCGGGCCGGTCGAACGCCACGCGCAGGCCCCGCACACCCAGCGCCGGGTTCGGTTCGGCTTCCGGGGACAGGAACGCCAGGGGCTTGTCCGCGCCCGCGTCGAGGGTCCGCACGATCACGGGCTTGCCGCGGAACGGCGAAAGCACGGCCGTGTACGCCGCGCGCTGGTCGGCGACCGTCGGCTCGTCCGCGGCGTCCAGGTAGCAGAACTCGGTGCGGAACAGGCCGACCCCTTCGGCGCCCGCGTCCGCCGCGGCCTGCGCGTCGGCCGGGGAGCCGACGTTGCCGTAGACCTTCACCCGGTGACCGTCGGCCGTGGCGCCGGTGCCGTTCCAGTCGGCGAGCTGGGCCACCGCCGCCGTGACGACCGGGGCGGCCGGGTCCGCGACCTCGACCGTGCCCGTGTCGCCGTCGACCGCAAGCGCTTGCGCGTCCAGGGCCAGCAGCCCGCGCACCGCGACGACGGCCGGGATGCCCAGGGCGCGCGCGAGGATCGCGGTGTGGCTCGTGGGCCCGCCTTCCTCGGTGACCAGGGCGAGCACTTTCGCCGGGTCGAGGCCGGCGGTGTCGGCCGGGGCGAGGTCGCGGGCGACCAGGACGCTCGGCGACGCCAGCTCGGGCACCCCGGGCGGCGCGATGCCGAGCAGCTCGGCGATCAGCCGGTCGCGGACGTCCCGGACGTCCCGGACGCGCTCGGCCATGTACCCGCCGGCCGCCGCCAGCGCCTCGGCGAAGCCCTCCGCGGCCTGGTAGACGGCTCGCGCGGCGGGCAGATTCTGCGTCTTCACCAGGGTCTCGGCCTGCGACGCGAGCGCCGGGTCCGCCGCCATCGCGGCGGTGGTGATGAGGATCGTCGCCGCCTCGCCGGTGGCCGTCTCGGCCTGCTTCTCCAGCCGGCCGGCGACGATCGCGGCCGCGGGGGCGATCCGGGCGGCCTCGGCGGCCGGGTCGGCCGGGGCCGGGGTGGCGGCGGGCTCGCCGAGCGGCTCCGCGACACGGACGACGGGACCACTCGCGCGGCCGGGGCTGACGGCGACCCCCGAGAGGGCGTCCGCGGCGGCATCAAACTCAGGCATGGTCTAGACCATAGCTCAGGTACGCCTGGATATCTCGTGGTGGCGGGCACAAACCGCGTTGCCGTACCTGGTCGAGCACCGGCTTGACCTCCTCGCGCCACCAGGAGCCGGCCAGTTCTTCGCGGCTGCGCACCGGCCGTCCGGCCAGCATACGGCGGAAACCCCAGGCCTCGGCCGAGTCGGCGAGCCGGAACCAGTCGGCCGGGTCGTCGAGCCACAGCCCGAGGCGGACGTCGTCCGGCAGCGGCACGCGCTCGAGGAACATCCGCTCGGCGGTCTTCGACGGCAGGTCGGCGAGGGTCAGGCAGCGCAGCGCGCAGGCGACCGTGCTGATCCAGCGGACCCGCGCGCGGATCGTCCGGGTGCCGCGTGCCCGCGCGATGCCGACGCGGTGGTGGCCGTCTTCGACGAAGAACATGTCGGAGAGCCGCACGAGCCGCACCGGCGGCAGGTCCGCCGTCGTCCGCGTCAGGTACTCCCAGCGGTCGCGCAGTGCGCGGTTGCGCGGCCGGAACTCGCGGTCGAAGTCCCCGGCGCGGGCCACCGTGCCGACAATGCCCTCCAGCGGGACGTCGTAGACGCCTTCGTCGAGTTCGGTCTGCTTGCCGAGCGCCTTGAGGGTCTCGTCGAGCGGCATGATCGCGAGCCGGTCGGGGCGGCGCGCGTCCGCGATCGCCCGCAGCTGAGCGGCGTAGCCGCGCCACCAGGCCGAATCGAACGAGTCGCCCATGTGACCTGCAACACGGCCAACCGCGTGATCATTCCCCCAGGTCGGCGGCGGTGGGGTAGGACGGCTGGGCCCCGTGCCGCGTCACGCTGAACGCCGCGACCCGCACGGCCCGCTTCGCCGCGGAGACCACGTCGGCACCGTCGGCGAGCGACGCGGCGAGCGCGCCCGCGAAGGCGTCCCCGGCCCCGGTGGTGTCGACGGCGTCGACCTTCGGCGACGCCACCTCGGTCGTGGCGTCCTTCTCCACCACCACGGCGCCGGCCGCGCCGAGCGTGACGACGGCCGCCCGCGGCCCCAGGTCGAGCAGCTTCCGGAACTCGGCGCCGGGCCCGGTGAGCCAGGCCGCCTCGTGCTCGTTGACCAGCAGGACGTCGAGCCTGGCCAGCGTCTCCGGGGACAGCTTCGCCGCCGGTGACAGGTTCAGCAGCACCCGGACGCCCTTTTCGGCGGCCCGCGCGACGGCGTGCTCGACGGTCGGCAGCGGCACCTCCAGCGAGACGACCATGACCTCCACCCCGTCGAAGACGGCGTCGACGTCGGCGGGTTCCAGGCCGGAGTTGGCGCCGGGGGAGACGAGGATGGAGTTCTCGCCGTCCGGGGTGACGGTGATGTAGGCGATGCCGGTCGGTCGGTCGCTGGTCCGCACGAGCCCGGTGTCGACGCCGGCGGCGCGAAGCGAATCGAGCAGCAGCCTGCCGTAGGGATCGTCACCGACGGCGCCGAGCAGCGCGACGTCCGCCCCGAGCCGGCCCGCCGCGACCGCCGTGTTGGCGCCCTTGCCGCCCGGCGAAAGCACGGTGTCGCCGCCCAGTACCGTCTCCCCGCCGGCAGGCCGGCGATCCACCGCGACGACGAGGTCGGCGTTGGCGGATCCCACAACGAGGACGTCGGAGTTCATACCCGCACTGTGCCAGAAACCGGTCCGGACCAGGTCAGCACCGGCGAACAAGGGGAAAGTGAAGGTTTTTGTAACTTATCCGGGGCGGAGTGCGACAATCATGCGAGCAGCGGAAGCCTGTCACTCGATCGGGGGATGTCCGTCCCCCGGCCGTCACTTCGTGACCTCGGTCCCGCTCTCCTGGTGCGTCATCGCGGAGACGTGGTGACGTTGCCCCGACCGGCGCGAGCCGGGCAGGGCATCGGGTCGCCGGCGTCGATCACGTAGCCCCCCGAGTGATCGGCGTCGGCGGCGCCCCTGCCCCGCAGATACGCGCGGAATTCCTTCGTCACGCGTTCACCAGCCGCATCGCGTTCTTGGCCGCGCCCGGCGAAACTTTCGCCGCGAGCGTGCGGTCCCCACCTCGGCGGAGGATCGCGTGCACCGAGACGTAGTGGCGCGTGGCCTGCTTCCCCGAAGGCTCGGCGGTCAGCCGCGCGAGATCGGCGCGCCCCACCCGGACCGGATCGCCTTCCTTGGGGCGCCAGGTGATCGCGTCGGCGGTCAGGGCGAACTCACCCGAATCGCCGCGGTAGCGCGTCACGTAGAGCAGCGCCCAAATCGCCAACGCGACCGGCAGCGGGATGCCCGGCGGGATGTCGTAGAAGGCGGGCGCCACGAAGTCGGCGATGACGGCCAGCCAAGCCACCCACAGGACGAACAACCGGCCGGGGGAGGCCTGTTCGGCGCGGACGAGCGTGCGCGCCTGATCGGCGCTCCAGCGTTTGACCAGCCGCCGCACCGGATTCGGGACGCCGAAGCCGCCGCGGCGGACGTTCTTGGACGTCCACCGCCCGAGGCCGGGGCGGTACCGCTCGATCGCCGCCGATGCCTTCTCCGCCTCTTCCCTGGCCATCGCCGACGACAGGATGAAGCCGTCTTCGGACTTGTGCCGGAGGTCGCGGTTCAGGTACCGGATCGCGTCGTCGTCCACAAGGGAAACGGCGAGCGCGACACGGCCGCCCGGCTGCCCCTCGCGGAAGTCGAACCGGCGGACGGCGTCCCAGGGCAGGACGAGCGTCGTCTTGTCCTCGAGCGGCTGCCGGAAACCGTCGGGCCCGAATTCGACCTTCGCCGTCATCATCGCGCCGTGGCGGCGGATGTACCACCTCGCGAACGGCCGGTAGCCGAAACACAGCAAGGCCAGCAGGCCGAGGGCGGGCGCGACCACATGCACGACCCGATCCCCGCCGCGCGTCCACGCCAGCAAGCCGGCCACCACGGCGAACACGACGCCGAAGAACGTCAGGCACCCGAGGGTGGTCCTCAAGTCCGACGGTGAGTCGTGGATCGGCAGCCGGACCTGCACCGCGGCCGTTTCCGGCTCGCCGGGAGTCGTCGACACCACGGCGTCAGATCGACCCGGAGATGCGCTGTCCGCCCTGCTGCCGGAAGACGGGTTCGGCGGCATCGGGTTTCTTCTCGTTGTAGTGGTTTTCGCGGTAGTTCTTGTCGGCCTCGTCGTACGCTGCCGCGGTCTTCTTGCCTGCTTCCTTGCCCGCTTCTTCAGCGAAGGCTTTGGGCAGCTCCTTGACGCCGTCCTTGAAGATGCCCGGCGCCGCGTGCACCGCGTCCTTCAGGGCCGCGAGCAACTTCTGCCCGACTGTCCTGAAGAGGCCGCTGAGGTGGTTGAACTGGCTGATGCCCCGCTGGAAGGCGCGGACGAGTTTCCGCAGCCACTGCAACATCCGCTCGCCGCACTTGGCGATCTCCACGGTGCCTTCGCCCGCGACGCCCACGGGAGCCGCGGGACCGGGGTACCGCATGAGGATGCTGATCAGCTTGCCGATGCATTCGGTGAGCAGGTCGCGCAGCACGCTGCGCACGACGTTCAGGATGCTCTTGCAGACGTCGATCAGGACGGAGATGGCCTTCGCCCCGCCGGCGACACCGGAGTACATGTCGCCGAGTTCGGCGGTGAACGCGCGATAGGCGTCCGCGCCCTGCCCCTGCCACTCCGCGCTGTCGGCTTTCACCGTGTCCAGGAGGTCTTTGGCGACGGCGTCGATCTCGTCGCTGATGCCGCTCCAGGTCTCCTGCATGACGTCGAGCTGTTCCTGGTTCCCGGTCACCCAGTCGAGCGGGGCACGCAGGAATTCGACGTGCTCGATCAGCCAGCCGAGCCCCATGCCGGCCAGGCCCGCGATCGGGTCCTGCACGAACTCCGCGACCCCGGCCGCCCCGAAACCGAGGTTGAGCAGGCCTTCGGTCCAGTCGCCGTCGGCCGCCTTCGTCGCCGCGTCCCAGAAGTCCTGCGCCATCCCGGCGCCTTCGAGGGCGGACGATCCTTCTTCGACCTTCTTCTTGGCCTCGGTCACCAACGCGTTCTCAGTCAAGGTGGATGCCTTCCAAGCTCGCCTTGACGTCCTGCTCGCGCCAGTCGACGTGCTGGGACCAGGTGCGGACGCGGTCGATCTGCTCCTGGGCCACGTTCTTCGCGTGGCCGATGGAGTCGCTCCCCAGGGTCTGGGCGACGCCGCACAGCGCGCCGAGGCCACAGGCCTGGCCGATGAGGCCGAACGCCATCGGGTCGACGACCTGGGCCGCCGCGTCCAGCGTCTTCGCGAACCGGTCGACGAACGGTTCGAGCTTTTTCGCGTGGGACAGCAACTGCTCCGGCTTGATCCGGATGTCCGCCTGCGGGTTGTTCACGTGTTCCCCTCCCTCGTCGCCCTGGTCAGCGCAGGTAGTCGCCGTCGCTGAAGTAGTCGTCGTCGGTGCCGGCCTCGGGAGTGGGTCGCGGCGGCGCCGGTTTCGGCTTCGGCGGCGACGGCGGCTCTTCCTCGGCGATGAACCGCGCCCCGTCGTTCGCCGGCGTCGCGGGGCCGCCGTCCACGAAACCCTGCGGCTCCGGCTCCGGGAATTCCCGGTGGAGCTGGTCGACCAGCTCGTTCATCGTCTCGGTGCCCGCGATCGACGGCATCCCGGCCTGCACGGCGCCCGCCAGCTTGCTCTGCGCGCGCTGGACGGTTCGCAGGATCTCGTCGGCGAGGTTCGCCTTCTCCCGCACGGCGTGCCCGATCTCCAGCCCGACGAGGTTGCCGAGGTGGTTGACCTTGACCGCGATCTGGCCGTCCGGGCTGCGCTCGGCCACGGAAACCGCCGCCATCTCCGCCTGCATGCGGTGGCCCCGCTGCTTGGCCTCGGCGATCTTGGCGTCGAAGCTCGCCAGCAGTTGCTCAGGGTTCGACACGCGAACCTCCCCTGTTCACGTCAGTAGCCGTACGGGCACCGAGTGTGGCACACCGGTCCGACAGTTTCGAAGAGTTCCGGTTTTCCCACAGGGGCGAACGCCCGACCGGCCGATTCTTCACACAGCGGGTAACCGCTGCGGTATTGTGCGTGACGCAGAGGAGTCGAACGCGAGGGGAGCGCGGTTCGATGGGGTTGTTCGGCGACATGCTCGACGCTGCCAAGCACGTCGGGTCGGAAATCGCGCACGCCGTCCAGTCGGGTGGCGAGCGGCTCGACAACGTCCTGACCGGCGCCGGCATCGGCCTGGCCGCGGGCGGGATTCCCGGTGCGGTCGCGGGGGCGTACGTCGGCTCGCAGACCGGCACCGGGGCGGTGAACCCGCAGGCCGCCGGGCTGTCGCCCGGCCAGCTGGTCCAGGCCGTGCAGCACGGTCGCGGTACCGGTTCGCTGGAGGAGGTGCGCCGGGCGGGCGTCGACCAGTCGGATTACCAGCGCCGGCTCGAGCAGAGCACGCGCGAGCTGACGTCCGGTCTCGAATCCGCGTGGACGGGCGGCTCATCGGACGCGGCACGGGAGCGGCTCCAGCCGCTGACGGCGTCGGCGGCCTCGGCGTCGGTGTCGCTGGACCGCAACTCGACGCTGGCCCAGGCGCAGATCGACCAGTTCAACCAGCTGAAGCACTCGCTGCACCAGGACGTCACCGACCAGCCGCCGACGCGCAGCGCCTGGGACGTCGTGACGCCGTGGGACACCGACACCGAAGACAAGATCAACCAGTACAACCAGAAGGCCCAGGAGAACGTCGAGCGGTACAACGCGTATTCGCAGCAGTCCAGCTCCAACACCGCGGCCCGCACGATCGACTACGGCCAGCTCGGCGAGTACAACGGCGGCGACTTCACGGTGCAGAAACCGAAGAAGCCCGTCGAACCGCCGCCACGGAAGCGGACAACGACCGGGGGCGACGACGACCGGTCGATCGATGGCCAGGTGCAGCCGCCGCCGTCGGTCCACCCGCCGGTCGTGCCGCCGCCCGGGCATGTGACGCCTCCCGAGCAGGTCACGCCGCCCGGGCAGGTCACGCCGCCGGGGCAGGTCACGCCACCGGGATCGCACCCGTCCGGCGTCAACGACAGCGTTCGCGCGCAGAGTTACGTGCCACCGTCGACGCAGTACCCGCCGGGCTACCAGCCACCGGGGACGGGCCCGGGCGGGTTCGGCCCCGGCTCGGGTCCCGGCGGGGGGTTCGGCCCCGGCTCAGGAGGCGGGTTCGGGCCCGGCTTCGGCCCTGGTGGCGGCGGGTTCGGGCCGGGCTCGTCGTCCGGCGCGGGCGGCGGCACCGGCTCGGGATCGGGCGCGCGCGGTCCCGGCGCGGCGACCGGAGCCGGCGTCCCGGGCGAAGGACGTCCTGGTGCGGCCGGTGGCGTCCGCGGCGGCGCGGCGGGCAAGCCGGGTTCGCCGGGAATGGGCGGCATGGGCCCGGGCGCCAAGGGCGGTAAGGGTGAGGAGGACACGGAGCACCAGCGCGCGTCGTACCTGGTGGAGGCGGATCCGGAGAGCCTCTTCGGCGGCTCCGACGAGCGGACGGCGCCCCCGGTGATCGGGCTGTGATCTTCCTGCCCAAGGCGGCCTTGCTCACCGCGTGGGAGTGGGAACGCCACGGCCCGCCGCCGGCGGTCCTCGGCGCCGACAACCTCTGGCTCGGCGACGAGACCCGCAAACGGCTCGAGGAGCAGGTCCTCGCCGTCCTGACCTCGCTCCGGCTGGCGGCTGGCGGCACGCTCACGCGGGAGTTCCGCGACGTCCTGCGCGTCCTGGCGAGGGGCGCCCACCAGTTCACGGCGTGGCTGGGCGACATGGAAGCGGACGAGTCAGGCGCAGCGCTCGTGTCGGCCTCCGGCCCGGACGCACTCCGGCTGATCCGGAAGGACGACACGGTCCGGATCGACGTGGTGGAGCCGTCGCGGCTCGCGGAGTCCCTGGTGGACGTGCTGCCGCCGGTGCCGCCGGCGCGGATTGCGGCGGTGTCGATCCCGGAGGCGCGGTTCTCGGGCCGCGCGGTGGAGGAGTCGTACGACCTCGCCGACCCGACGCTCGATCGCGGTCCCGACCCGCTGCCGTGGGCACGCCGGCTGATGACGGCGCGGCGGACGGGGCTGCACCAGTGTTACGCCGTGAATCGGGGCTCTCGCAGCGCGCCGATCACCGCCGTGGACATCGCCGGGACCGGCCGGGTGCTGACGTACGTGTATCCGGGACGCGAGCGGATGGTCAGCTTCCAGCCGGGGACCCGGGCTGCGCTGACTGAGGTGCTGTACGCGACCCTGAACGGGTTAGGGGGAGGACGATGACGGACCCGATCTTCAGCGGCATCGGCTTCTGGGCGACGGACATGCCGAGCTCGGGGCCGCCGCCTGCCGGTGGGCAGGGGTTCGCGATGAGCGCGGACGAGATGCGGGCGATGCTCAAGAAGGCACAGACCCAACGCGACGAACTCTCCGAACAGTTGCGACTGGCGCGTTACTTGATGATGGCGACCCCACCGGCGGAAGAACCAGTCAGCCAAGCGGCGGTGAACGGGCCGAACGGTGTCAACGAAGCCGGCGCTTACTACGGGGGTCACCTGCAATACCAGTTCAACTACCTCACGGAGTTGATCGGGAGGATGCAGCAAGCTCTCGGCATCACCCAGGCCGCGGACCAGCAAGCGGCCGACTCGACCAAGACGATCAAGGGGTCGCTCGAATGAGCCGTCAAGTTGTCCTGGCCGCCACCGCAGTCGTTCTGGGTGCGGCTTTGCTGACGTCGTGCACGGGGAAGAACCCGACGAACGGCACGCCGAGCCCGGCGCCGGGCACCAGCGAATCGACCGGCGGGGCGGAACTGCCGAACAGCGGAGCGCCGAAGGTCGACAACCCGCTCCCGGCGGCCGCACTGGCCGGCAACCCCTGTGATTCGGCTCTGACGGCCGAACAAGTCACCGGCTACCTCGGGCAAACGAAAGCCCCGAAGGCGAGCGACACCGAACTGGGCCCTACCTGCGACTGGGCCAGCACGTCGGGATCGTCCGCCGGGATCCTGGTCGGTTACGACACCAAGTCCGGGCAAGGACTCAGCCTGCCCTACAAGAACGTGAAGCCGAAAGCGAAGCGCTGGGTGGACGACCTGCAGCCGATCCAGGGTTATCCGGCGGTCGGCTACGTGGACTCCGGAACGACGGACAACCGGGCCTGCGTGATCGTCGTCGGTATCGCCGACGACCTGACCTACTCCGTCTCGCTGAGCATCGGCGACTCGGCGGTCCAGGCCGGCAAGGACGCTTGCCAGCTCGGGCGCGGGGTGGCCGATACGGTGCTGACCAACCTCAAGGCGCGCGCCTGAGCTGCACCTTTTCGTTACGGCGGACATCGCGTAGATGCAAAATCTGTCGTACCAACCACCTAGACTGTTCGGATGAGCCACCCCACCCGCAGGGGTCGCGCGCGAGCGGCTACCGAACAGGACATCCGGCGGACCGCCCGGAAGCTGCTCGTCGAGCAGGGGCCGGAGGCGGTCACGCTGCGCGCCATCGCGCGGGAGCTGGGGATCACCGCGCCCGCGCTCTACCGGTACTACGAGTCGCGCGATGACCTCGTCGAGAACCTGCGGCTGGATGTCTGCGCCGACCTGGCCGACGATCTCGCCGAGGAGATCGCCGAGCTGCCGGACGACGGGGTGCTGCAGCTGTTCGCCATCTGCAAGGGTTTCCGGCGGTGGGCGCTCACCCACACGAAGGAATTCACGCTGGTTTTCGCGTCACCGACCGGCGGGATCGGGTCGACGTCGGGGAGTGCGCTGAGCCGGGTCGACGAGCCGTTCGGGCGGATCTTCCTCGCCGCCGCCGGGCGGGTGCTCGCGCGGCACGACATCGTGCTGCCGTCGGCCAGCGGGGTACCCGATGAGCTGCGGGACGACCTGAAGACCTTCCAGGAGTCGCTGGTCACCGTGCTCGTCGAGTCCGACCAGGGTGTGCCCGTCGAAAAGATCGACCTCGGCGTGACGTACCTGATGATCCAGTTCTGGGCCCGGCTCTACGGGCACGTCACGCTCGAGGTCTTCGGCAACTACCCGATCCCGATGTCCAAACCGGACGTCCTCTTCGAGGCCATGCTCATCGACCTGGCGCGGGAGATCGGGCTCGACCGCAGCTAGGCCGCGTGGCCGCCGTCCACCGACAGCACCGCCGCCGTCACGTAGGCACTGCCCGGCGCGGCCAGGTAGGACACCGCCGCGGCCACTTCGACGGGCTTTCCGTAGCGGTCGAACGCCGTCATCGCGGCCTGGTCCGCCGCGTACGGGCCGTCGGCCGGGTTCATGTCCGTGTCCGTCGGGCCCGGGTGGACCAGGTTGACCGTGATGCCGCGCGGGCCCAGTTCGCGCGCCAGTGCCTTGGTCAGGCCGACCATCGCCGCCTTGCTGGTCGCGTACAGCGCCATGCCCGGGCCGGGCACGCGGTCGGTGACGCAACTGCCGATCGTGATCACCCGGCCGCCGTCGGCCAGGACGCCGGCCGCCGCCTGGGTCGCGGCGAACACGCCGCGGACGTTCACCGCCAGCACGCGGTCGACGTCCTCGATCGCCGTCTCGGTGAAAGCGCCGACGAAGCCGACGCCCGCGTTGTTCACCAGCACGTCGAGCCGGCCGAACTCCGCCACCGCCGCGGAAACGGCGGCCGAAACCGCCGCGGCGTCCGCAGAGTCCGCCTGGATCGCCAGCGCGCGGCGGCCGAGCCCCTTGATCTGCTCGACCACCTCGGCCGCCCGCGCGGCGTTGTTCACGTACGTCAGCGCGACGTCCGCGCCGTCCTCGGCGAGCCGCAATGCCGTGGCCGCGCCGATGCCGCGGCTGCCGCCCGTCACCAGTGCCACCTTGCCGTCGAGGGTCATCCCCGGTTCTCCTTCGATCGAGCCGTTTTCGTTGACAGCTCAATCAAATCGAGAACCGGGGAAAAGCACCGGCAGCTTTCGGACGCCGCGTTACAGGACGATGTTGACCAGCCGCCCCGGCACCACGATCACCTTGCGCGGCGAGCCCTCGCCGACCATCGCGGCGACCTTCTCGTCCGCCAGCGCGGCCGCCTGGACCTCGTCGTTCGACGCCGACGCCGGCACCGTCACCCGGGAGCGGACCTTGCCGTTGACCTGGATCGGGTACTCGACCGAGTCCTCCACCAGGTACTTCTCGTCCACCACCGGGAACGGGCCCTGCACCAGCGAGTCCGCGTGGCCCAGCCGGTGCCACAGCTCCTCGGCCATGTGCGGGGCCAGCGGCGCCAGCATCAGCACCAGCGGCTCGGCCAGCTCACGCGGCGTCGACGCGGCGGCGCCGTACACCTTCGTGACGTGGTTGTTCAGCTCGATCAGCTTCGCGCCGGCCGTGTTGAACCGCATCTCCGCGTAGTCCTCGCGGACGCCGGCGATGGTCTTGTGCAGCACCTTGCGGTCTGCCTCGGAAGCGTCCTCAGTGGACACCCGCAGCTCGCCGGTCGTCTCGTCGACGACCAGGCGCCACAGCCGCTGCAGGAACCGGTGCGCACCCACGACGTCCTTGGTCGCCCAGGGACGCGACATGGCCAGCGGGCCCATCGCCATCTCGTAGAACCGGAACGTGTCGGCGCCGTAGTTCTCGGCCATCTCGTCCGGCGTGACGACGTTCTTCAGGCTCTTGCCCATCTTGCCGTACTCCTGGGTGACCTCTTCGCCGTTGAAGAAGTACTTCCCGTCGCGCTCCTCGACCTGCTCGGCCGGGACGTAGACGCCGCGCGCGTCCGTGTACGCGTACGCCTCGATGTAGCCCTGATTGAACAGCTTCCGGTACGGCTCCTTGGACGTCACGTGGCCCAGGTCGAACAGCACCTTGTGCCAGAACCGCGAGTACAGCAGGTGCAGCACCGCGTGCTCGACGCCGCCGACGTACAGGTCCAGGCCGCCGGTGTCGTCGGCGCCGTACTCGCCCGGGCGCGGGCCCATCCAGTACTGCTCGTTTTCCGGCGCGCAGAACGTCTCCGAGTTCGTCGGGTCCAGGTAGCGCAGCTGGTACCAGCAGGAGCCCGCCCAGTTCGGCATGGTGTTGATGTCGCGGCGGTACTTCTTGACGCCGTCGCCCAGGTCCAGCTCGACCTCGACCCAGTCGGTCGCGCGGGCCAGCGGCGACGACGGCGTCGAGTCGCGGTCCTCCGGGTCGAACGTCACCGGCGAGTAGTCGGCGACCTCGGGCAGCTCGATCGGCAGCATCGACTCGGGGACGGCGTGCACCTCGCCGTTCTCGTCGTAGACCACCGGGAACGGCTCGCCCCAGTAGCGCTGGCGGGAGAACAGCCAGTCGCGCAGCTTGTACTGCACGGTCCCGGTGCCGGCGCCCTTCTCCGACAGCCAGTCGATGATCGTCTTCTTGGCTTCGGCGACGTCCATGCCGTCCAGGAAGCCGGAGTTGATCGCCGGTCCGTCGCCGGTGAACGCCTTGCCGTCGAAGCCCTCGGACGGCTGCACGGTCCGGATGATGTCCAGGCCGAACTTCTCGGCGAATTCCCAGTCGCGGACGTCCTGGCCGGGGACGGCCATGATCGCGCCGGTGCCGTAGCCCATCAGCACGTAGTCGGCGACGAAGATCGGGATCTGCTTGTCGTTGACCGGGTTCGTCGCGTACGCGCCGGTGAAGACGCCGGTCTTCTCCTTGTTCTCCTGCCGGTCCAGCTCGGACTTCCGCGACGCGGCGACGCGGTACTCCTTGATGGCGTCGGCGGGCGTCTTTGCGCCGCCGGTCCAGCGCTCGTCGACGCCTTCCGGCCACGCTGCGGCCGTCAGCTTGTCGACCAGCGGGTGCTCGGGCGCCAGCACCATGTACGTGGCGCCAAACAGCGTGTCCGGGCGGGTCGTGAAGACCTCGATGCCCTCGTCGCCGGAGGAGAAGGTGACGCGAGCGCCGTGCGAGCGGCCGATCCAGTTCCGCTGCATGGACTTGACCTTCTCCGGCCAGTCCAGCAGGTCCAGGTCGTCGACCAGGCGATCGGCGTACGCGGTGATCCGCATCATCCACTGCCGCAGGTTGCGGCGGAAGACCGGGAAGTTGCCGCGCTCGCTGCGGCCGTCGGCGGTGACCTCTTCGTTCGACAGGACCGTGCCCAGGCCCGGGCACCAGTTGACCGGCGCTTCGGAGATGTACACCAGCCGGTGGTCGTCGATGATCTTCTTGCGCTCGGCCGCACTCAGCGACGCCCAGTCACGGCCGTCCGGCGTGGGCCGGGAGCCGTCCGCGAACGCGGCCTCCAGCTCGGCGATCGGCCGCGCCTTGCCCGCCTCGGTGTCGTACCAGGAGTTGAAGATCTGCAGGAAGATCCACTGGGTCCAGCGGTAGTACTCGGGGTCGATCGTGGAGATGCGACGGCGTTCGTCGTGGCCCAGGCCCAGGCGCCGGATCTGACGCAGGTAGGTCCGGATGTTCTCCTCGGTCGTCTTGCGCGGGTGCTGTCCGGTCTGGACCGCGTACTGCTCGGCCGGCAGGCCGAACGCGTCGAAGCCCATCGTGTGCAGCACGTTGCGCCCGATCATCCGGTGGTACCGGGCGAAGACGTCGGTGCTGATGAAGCCCAGCGGGTGCCCGACGTGCAGGCCGGAGCCCGACGGGTACGGGAACATGTCCTGGACGAACAGCTTGTCGCTGGGCACCGGCTGCCCCTCGACGGCGAGCGGCCCGACGGGGTTGGGTGCGTGGAAGGTCCCGTGGTCGGCCCAGTGGTCCTGCCAGCGCTGCTCGATCTGACCCGCCAGCGCGGCCGTGTAGCGGTGCGCCGGGACGTCGGTCCCTGTCGCCTCAGTCATGACGTCTTCCTTCTGTCGAGCCGCTCCAGAAACAACTCGACCCCTCAGCCACCAGGGCATGAGGGGTCGCCGCGCCGGCCGGGCCGGGCCCGGTCAGCGCGGCAGGCTAAGGAGCAGCCGAGCCGTGTTCATGTGCACATCGTAACTTGCTGGTCAAAGCCGTTCGGAGGGGACCGCCAGTGCGACGAACTGCGTGACCTGCGTCGGCGAGAAATTGTTGTCGCTGACCAAGATCAAGCTGCGCTCGCCGTTCGGCAGCTTCGGTCCCCAGGTCATGCCCTCCAGGTTGTCCACAGTGGAGAGCCCGAGGTCGGCCGCGTCGAAGAGGAACCGCTTCTTCACCGGCTTGACGTGCTTCGCGTCGGCCAGGGACTTCACGTTCAGGACGTTCGTCGCGCCCGTCGTGTCGATCTCGTAGACGCGCACCTTGTTGCCGACGCCGGTGCTGAACGAGCGCTCCATCATGAGGAACTTCGACGGGTCAGCCTGGTCGACGGCCAGCATCGAGGAGACGCCGGTGGTGGCGAACGCCGTCGACGGCACCGGCGCGGCGAACAGCGGCTCCTGCGGGTAGGCGTACTGGGCCAGGACCGGCCCGAACCGCGACTGCAGGGTGATCCGCGAGAGCGAGCCGGTGGTGGTCGTCGGCTCCGGGCCGTCCTGCAGGAGCGGGCCCTCGACCTCGCTGGCCAGCAGCGAACCGAAGCCGGCGAACGTGATGCCCTCGAGCACCAGGTTCTGCCGCGGGCCCGCCGTCGGCGTCATCTTCTCGTTCGCGGGGATCGGCAGGTCGCGGACGTATTTCCCGTCGCGGCGGGCTTCGCGGATCGACGGGTCGATCAACGTCGTCGCCGTCCGCTCGCCTTCCTGCGACCAGTAGTAGTCGCCGGTCCACGGGTCGACGCGCAGCTCTTCGGGGTCGATCGTCTGCTCGTTCTGGGGCTTCGCGGGGTCGTTCTGGCTGAGCGGCGGGTACGGCGTGCCGTCGGGGCGCAGGAGCGGCTTCGTGCCGGTGAAAGTGACGTCGCCGACGCCGGACGCCGACACCGGGAAGGTCGCCGTGTAGAAGCGGGCGGGGTTGATCGCCGACCGGTCGTCGCAGATCAGCGCGTAGCCGCCGGTCCGCGGGTCGTAGTCGATGCTGGACAGGCCGCCGACCGTGGTGCCCTGGAACTGCAGGGCGTTGGGGACGATCCGCTCGCCGAGCAGCCGGATGGGGCGCTGGTGACTCTCGGTGGCGCTCGCCGGGGTGGCGGCGAGGATTCCCCCGATCAGGGCAGCGGTCAGGACGGTGGGCAGTACACGCGGTGACATGGCCTGTAGCACAGTCGATCAGGGTATCCGGCAGGTTGCCGGGACGTCACGCTTATCCTTGACCTCGTGTTCGCTATCGCGCTGGTTCCGATCGTGCTGGGTCTGTTCGTCGGCTTTGGTGGGTTCCTCGGTTTCCGCGAGCGCTTGACGCGCGAAGGCGGCACCGGGGTGCGCACGCAGGCGTCGCTGCGCAGTGAAGAGGCGTTCAAGCTGGCCAACCGCGTCGCGGGCCTGCCGACCATGGCCGGGGGTGCGATCTCCGTGCTCACCGGGCTGGCCGGGCTGGCCATGCCGACGACCGGCGGTCTCGTCTCGGCCGCGGTTGCGGGCGTGCTCGCGATGCTGGTGCTGGTCATGGGTGGCGGGGTGCTCGGCAACCGGGCCGCGCTGACCGTGCCCGCCCCGGCTCCGGCGGCGCCGGCCGGCTGCAGCGGCTGCGCGTGCGGTGCCGGCGGCTGCGGTGTCTTCAAGAAGGACGACGCCTGATCCTTGAGTGGCTCAACCTCTTGAGTCGTTCAATGTCTTAAGCGACTCAAGTTTTTGCCTGCTTCACTTGTTGACCGACTCAGAACCTTGAGCGACTCAATCTTTAGGCCACGTCACCTATTGACCAAATCAGAATGCTGAGTGACTCAACCTTTTGCGCGGCTTCAGTTTCGCTGGAGGTCGCCCGGGTGGGTGGCCAGCAGCGCGAGCGGGATGCCCTGGCGGCGCAGGACCTGGCTCCACAGGTCGCCGTCCGGCGAGGCCAAGATGTCGCTCGGCAGGGCGGGCACGATGACCCAGTCTTCGCGTTCGATCTCGCCCGCCAGCTGCCCCGAGTCCCAGCCCGCGTACCCGGCGAACACGCGCACGCCGCGCACCTTCGGCACCAGCACTTCGGGATCGGTGTCCAGGTCGACCAGCGCGACCGGGCCTCGGACCGCGATCACCCCCGGCACACTCGCCGCCGTCTCGCCGGTGCGCAGCGCGGCCAGGCACAACGCCGTCTTCTTCTCGACCGGCCCGCCGACGAACACCGCCTGCGGCTCGGCGACGTGCCCGCCCCAGTTGGGCAGGACGTCGTGCACGGCGACGTCGCTCGGCCGGTTCAAGACCACGCCGAGCGTGCCCTCTTCGCGGTGATCGATGACGAACACCACGGTCCGGCGGAAGTTGGGGTCGACCATCGTGGGGGCGGCGACCAGGAGCGTTCCCGGTTCAACCTCGGCGTCCGCTGGCACGAGACCCATGATCCCACCCTTGGCCAGGCCCGGGAACAATCGCCCCACGAGCCTCGTTGGAAACACGTGGCCGGCGCACTCCGTGTCCCCCGGGCTCACTGAATAACCGCCTTTGTGGAATACCGTCCGGCTGGAGCCACACTGCGCATAGCCGCCGAGAGGCGACCTCAGTGCGCCGGCCACCCAGATCTCTTGACCGGTGTCCTACGAACGGGCCTTAACCTTGACTCCGTGACGATCAGCGCCCGGACGACGACAGCGCGAAGAGGGCCTCGGGAGCTGCTCAAGGACCCGGACTTCCGGCGTCTCCTCTTCACCCGCTTCGCCGCCAGCTGGGGTGATGGCGTCTTCCGCGCGGGCCTCGCCGGAGCCGTCCTCTTCAACCCCGAGCGCGCCGCCGATCCGCTGGCCATCGCGGGTGGGTTCGCCGCGCTGCTGCTGCCGTACTCCGTCGTCGGGCCGTTCGCCGGGGCGCTGCTGGACCGCTGGGACCGCCGGAAAGTCCTGATCTTCGCGAATCTCCTGCGAGGGCTGGCGATCGTCTGCGCGTCCGCCGCGGTCGGGCTCGGCTTCGGCGGGCTCGGCCTGTTTTCGCTGGCCCTGGCGGCGGAAGGCATCTCCCGCTTCATCGGCTCGGGGCTTTCGGCAGCCCTTCCGCACGTCGTGGAAGAGGAGAGCGTCGTGACGGCGAACGCCTTCGCCACGACGCTCGGCTCGGTGGTCGCCGTCATCGGCGGTGGCTGCGCGATCGGCTTGCGCGCGCTCTTCGGCAGCAACGACGTCGGATCGGCGGAAACCACGGCGTTCGCGGTGCTCGGCACGCTGGTCTCGGCGTTGATCGCCCGCGGCTTCGCGCGGGGCGTGCTCGGGCCGACGGTGGTGGACGAGCCGCCGAACCCGGTGCTGGCCGTCGCGCGCGGGCTGGCGGACGGCGCCCGGCACGCGTGGCGCGCCCCGAGCGTCACCGCGGGCTTCGTCGCGCTG
Source organism: Amycolatopsis plumensis (assembly GCF_042652605.1). NCBI lineage: Bacteria > Bacillati > Actinomycetota > Actinomycetes > Pseudonocardiales > Pseudonocardiaceae > Amycolatopsis > Amycolatopsis plumensis. Next base: position 2,957,285 of record NZ_JBHSJY010000001.1, read on the forward strand.
TTCGCGCACCGGGCGTCGTTCGGGGTGTCGCTGCTGGTCACCGTGCTGCTGATGCGCAACTACTTCACCGACCACGGCCTCTTCCGCGCCGGCCTGCCCGGGCTCGGGCAGATCGCCGCGCTCGCCGGGGCCGGCCTGCTGCTCGCCGGGCTGCTGACCGCGCGGCTGATCCGCCGGTTCGGGCGGCTGCGCGCGGTCCTCGGTTCGCTGTTGATCGCCGCGATCGCGCAGTCCGCGCTGGGGCTGCCGATGCTGCTGCCGCTCGCGCTGCTCGCGTCGTTCCTCATCAGCGGCGCCGGGCAGGTGCTGAAGCTCTGCGTCGACTCGTCGATCCAGCTCGACGTCGCCGACGAAGCCCGCGGCCGAGTGTTCGCGCTGTACGACACACTGTTCAACATCACCCAGGTGGCAGCGGTCTCACTGGGCGCGCTGGTGGTGCCGGACGACGGCCGCTCGCCGGGTCTGCTCATCGCGGCGACGGTCTGCTACCTGGTCGGCGGAGCGGGCTACGTGCTGACTCGCCGACGCGCGATTCGCTGACGCAAACACTCGAACCGGTCACGGTGACTGCTCCATTGGCATTAGGGTGACGGGCAAGTCATTAGTAGGTTCGAGGGACACCGGGGGCACCTGTGACCACCGCGGGCGACGACCGTGCACGGCTCGAAGCACGCAATGCCGCGATGAAGGACCAGATGGACACCCTCCTGGAGAACTTCGAGCGGCAGACGGCACAGCTGCGTGACGCCCAGGCCGCGGCCGCCGAGACCACCGCCCAGGTGAGTTCACCCGACGGGCTGGTCCGCGCCACCATCGACGCCGGTGGCAGCCTCGCGAAACTCGAATTCGCCCCGAACACCTTCGAGCGCACGACGCCCGCCCAGCTCGCGAACACCGTCCAGTCGCTGGTGCGCCAGGGATCGTTGCAGCTCAAGCAGAAGATCGCGGATCTGATGGCGCCGATCACCGAGGGCCTGCCCGACCTCGCCGACCTGGTCGAGGGCGCGCCGTCGCTGGCCGGCCTGGTGCCGCCGATCCCGTCGTTCGACGAAGCCGAGGAACCCCCGGCGCCGCGCCCCGAGTCGTTCGAAGACGGCGGTTCGATCCTGCGCAACGAGCAGGCGCCGCTCCCCGCGCCCAAGCCTGCACCCAAGCGCGTCCGCCCGCCGCGTGACGAGGACGAAGAGCCACCGTCGTCCTGGATGACGAGGGGCGACTGATGCCGGACAGGGGTTCCGGGTTCACCGCGGAGCCGGACGCGGTCCTGCGCGCGTCGAACGGCTTGGTGACGGCGGCCGACGCGCTGGACAACGCGGCGAAGGCGCTTTCGGCCGCCCTCGCCGCGCAGGGTGAGTGCTGGGGCGGCGACGACTCCGGCAAGGAGTTCGCCAAGGACTACGTGCCAGGCGCGCAGGGCGCCGTCGAAGGGTTCACCAACCTCGTCGCGGGGTTGCGGGGGATGCAGCAGAACGTCGCCAAGTCGATGAAGGCCCTTTCGGGCGCCGACGAAGACGTGACGTCCCAGCTCGGCAAGGGGCATTAACGCGTGGGTATGGAGATGCCCGACGCGGTCAAGTGGCTGCTGCCGATCGTCGTCGGGGAGAGCTGGCCGGAGGGCGACGAGACCAAGCTGCGCGCGCTGCGGGACGCGTGGCACACGGCGTCGGCGGCGATCGGCCCGGTGTCGGAGACGGGCAACCAGGCGGCGTCCGGCATCCGCGACAACTGGACGGGTGACGGCGCCGACGCGTTCGCGGAGCAGTGGAAGAAGTTCGTCGAGGGCGACGAGGCCTACTTCAAGCAACTGGCCGACGCGGCTCAGGCCCTGGGCGACTCGTGTGATCAGACGGCGTTGGACGTCGAGTACACGAAGTACATGATCATCATCTCGCTGATCGTCCTGGCCGCCCAGATCGCGGCGATGATCGCGGCGGCGGCGGTGACGTTCGGCGGTTCGACGGCGGGGATCGCGCCGGCCCAGATCGCGACCCGGATGACCGTGCAGATGCTGTTCCGGCAGCTGCTCGAGAAGCTGGCGCAGCAGGGGTTCAAGCAGGTCGCGAAGGAGCTGCTGGAGAAGCTGCTCAAGCAGGGTCTCAAGAAGATCGGCATGGAGATCCTCAAGAACGAGGCGATCAACCTCGGCATGGACGCGGGCATCCAGGGCCTGCAGATGGCGAAGGGTGACCGCAAGGACTGGGACTGGTCGAAAACCTCGGACGCGGCCATCTCGGGCGCGGTCGGCGGCGTCGTGGGAGCGGCGTCGGGATCGATCGGACGCGGGGCGACGGAGGGGCTTTCACACAGCGCTGGCGGGCAGGTCGCGGACGCGGCCATGCGGGCCGGGGCGCGGGGTGCCGTCGAGGGGGTTGCGCAGACCGTCGGGCAAGCGGCGGTGACCGGGGATCTGGGGTCGTTGACGCCGGAGCAGCTGCTGATGGGTGCGTCCAGCGGGGCTGTCGGGGGTGCGGTCGGGGGCGCGAAGGAGCAGCTGCACTCGGTTCACGAGGCGAACATCCCGCGGGCCGACTCGGACGGGTCGGGAGATTCTGGTGAGTCGGGGGAGTCGCGGCGGGAAGAGCCGGGTTCGACTTCGGAGCCGGAGTCTCGAAGTGAGTCTTCTTCGGAGGCGGAATCTCGAGGTGAGTCGGAGTCTCGGGGTGAATCTTCGTCCGAGCCGGAGGCGCGGCGCGAGGCTTCTTCGGAGCCGGAAACGCGGAGCGAGCCCCCGTCTCGCGGGGAATCCTCGCCCGAGCCGGAGGCCCGCCGCGCGGCCTCCTCGGAGCCGGAAACGCGGAGCGAACCCGAGTCCCGCGGGGAATCCTCGCCCGAGCCGGAGGCCCGCCGCGAGGCCTCCTCGGAGCCGGAAACGCGAGGTGATCCCGAGTCTCGGCGTGAGTCCTCGCCGGAGCCTGAGGCCCGCCGCGTGTCCTCTGAGCCGGAAAACCGGAGCGAGCCCCAGCCTCGGAGTGAGTCCTCGTCCGAGCCCGAAGCCCGCCGCGAGTCTTCGGAGCCGCAGTCGCGGGGCGAAGAACCACGCCGTGAGACCGCGGCGGCGCCGGAGTCGCGAAGTGAGGGACCGCGGCGTGACTCGGCGTCCGCGCCGGAAGCGCGTCACGAGGCCTCCTCGGCCCCCGCCTCTTCCGGCCCCGAATCGCGGAGTGAGTCGGCCTCCGCACCTGAGTCACGCGGCGCGGACAACGGGCCGCAACCGGTCGCCGAACACCGCGCACCCGAGGTGTCACGGCCCGGTGCCGACCAGGTCCAGGGGCCAGTCACGGAGGCCCCAGCTTCGGCCGGTGGCGGCTCGTCGCAGGGCGGCTACGGCATGGCCCCACCGCCACCGGGATTCGGCCCCGAACCAGGACGCGGACGCCCGCAGGACAACGTCGGAGCGGCCGGATTCACGGGCGGCCAGAGCCAGCCGTTCGCGGCGGAGGCCGGACAAGCGCCGTTCCAGAACGGACCAGCACCACAGCAAACGCCACCCCCAGGCGGCTTCACACCCCCACCGCCGCCGGGCGGCCTGCCGAACGGCGGCGGTCCGGGACGTGCGGGTGGCCCGGGTCCCCGCCCGGGCAGCCCCCAGAGCGGCGGCGACCAGCCGCGACGGCTCCCCCCGCAGGACCCTCGCCGCCTGCTGCAGGGCGGCCAGCCGCCGATGCCGCCGGGCGGGTATCGACCGGGCGGCCAGCCTCCGCGGCTCTCACATGGACCTCAGCCAGGCCAGCCACTACACGGTGGCCAGCCACCGCACGGCACACAACCTGGTGGGCAGCCCCCACACGGCGGGCAACCAGGCCAGCCTCTGCACAACGGCCAAACGGTCCCAGGCGGCGGCCAACCACCGCACGGCGCCCAGTCGAGTCAGCCTCTCCACGGCGGCCAAGCGAGCCAGTCTGGTGGCCAATCCCCGCACGGCGGTCAACCTCTGCACGGTGGGCAGCCACCGAGGCCGCCGGGCGGTCCATCGCCGCGGCAGGGGAACGCGGCTCAACCCGGTGGGCAGCTTCCGCAAGGTGGGCAGCCGGGGCAGTTGGGCGGCCAGCCGCCGCTAGGTGGCCAGGCGCCGCGGGGGATTCAGCCTGGCGGGGTGCCGCCGCAGGGTGGGCAGCCTCCGGTGCCGCCGGGGGCGCGGCCGCCTCATGGTGTGGGGGCGAACGGGCAGCCACCGCAGGATCCGCGGCGGATGCCGCCTCACTCGGGGATGCCGCCGCAGGGTGGGCAGCGGCCGCCGATGTCCGGGGGGCAGCGTCCCGCCGGGTATCCGAACCAGCCTCGCGGGCCCCAGGGCCCCGGTGGACGGCCGCCGATGCCGCCTCCGCCGGGTGGGCGGCCGCCCATGCCGCCGCACGATCCTCGGCTGGGGCCGCCTCGGCCTGCCGGGCCGCCGCAGGTTCCGCCGCCGCGGTTCGGGCCGCCGCAGGAGCACCTGCCGCGGGGACCGTTCGAGCCGCCGCGGCCGGTGGACCGTGCGCCGGAACAGCCGCGGACGCAGCGGCCGGCCGAGCAGCCCGGACAGGACCGTCCCGCTCCGGCGACCGAGCCCGCGCACCAGCCGACCGCCGAGCAGCCGCCGACACACGAGCAGCCGGCCCAGGCCGCGCACGAGCCGACAGCCGCACAGCAGCCCACGCACGAGCAACCGGCCGACCAGCGCGCACACGACCGTCCCGCTCCGACGACCGAGCCCACGCACCAGCCGACCGCCGAACAGCCGACACACGAGCAACCTGCACCGGACCGTCCCGCTCCAGCGACCGAGCCCGCGCACCAGCCAACGGCCGGACAGCCGCCGACGCACGAGCAGCCGGCCGAGCCCGCGCGCGAGCCGGTGGCCGCACAGCAGCCCACGCACGAGCAACCCGCACCCGATCAACCGGCCCCAGCGGTCGAGGCCCCGCAACAGCCGAAGGCGCAAGAGCAGCCCGCACAGGACCGGCCTGCTCCCGGGGCCGAGCCCGCGCAAAAGCCGACGGCTGAACAGCCGCCGGCGCGACCGGCTGAGCAACCCGCACAGGGCGGGCCCGCTCCAGCGGCCGAACCCACACGCCCGCCGACGCACGAGCAGTCCGCACCGGACCGTCCGGCTCCGGCGGCCGAACCCAGGCACCAGCCGGCTGCCGAGCGTTCGTCCGACCAAAGCGGGCCTTCGCCCTCCGAGTCGGCTGTTGGGCAGGCGCACGCGACCGAGCCGCGGACATCCGCCGACGAAAATCCGGAGCTGCCGTTCGGGCAGGACCATGCCGGCGAAGCGCTCGCTGAGCAGGGCGAACCGTCGGCAGGGGACCACAGCACCGAGCAGCCGAGGCTCAGTGACGAACGTCCAGCCGGACACGGGCACGACGAGCCCTACCTCACCGATCCCGCTTTCCACACCGATGATCCCGCCGGGATGCGGCGGATCGAGGACACCTTTATGGACTCCGGGCGCGGCAGCCCGGTGGACGGCGAGTGGCGTCACGAACAGCTCCGGCGCGAAGCACTAGCCAAGCGCGACGAGGCGCACCCCGGCATGTCCGATGCCGGCGCCGTCGCCGTGCACGCTTACACCCGTTACGAAATGGTCGGGCCGCTCAACCACGCCCTTCGGATGGGCGGTCCCGAGCTGCCCCACCTCGCTCCGCAGGCCGCGGCGCTCGTCTCCGGGCTGAACGAGCTGCCGCCGCACGAAGGGGTTGTTTCGCGGCGGGTCGACTTCAAGGGGGATCTCGCGCGGCTGCAGGCCTTCCTCGCGCGGTTCCACGACGGTGCGCACATCACCGAACCGTCGTTCCTGAGCTCGTCGAAGGTCGACGCCCTGCACCCGCGGAGCAGGTTCCCCGGGGAAGTCGAGATGCGGATCCTGTCCAAGACCGGACGGGACGTCGAGGACCTGGCCAGCATCCCGGACGAGCGCGAAGTCCTCTTCAAGCCCGGGTCGCAGTTCAAGATCACCGGCATCGAAGAAGGTCCGGGGCACCCCAACGCCGACCCGCGCAAGCCCGGCGAGCCGCACTACATCGTGCACGCCGAAGAAATCGCTCCCGGGGAGCCGGGGCACCTCGGGGAGGCCGAGACCCGCGACGCCATCGAGCAACGCCGGGCCGAAGAACGCGCTGAGGAAGCGAGCCGTCAGCGTGAAGCCGATGCGGAGCTCGAGCAGTTCTACGCCGAGCACCCCGAATACAAACCGAGCGGTGATCTGGCCGGCAAGCTCAACGCCTTCGACCCGCCGGGCGCCGAACCGCTGCCGGAACGGCGGCCGCCGGCCACCGGGGAGCCGGACGGTGGCTGGTCGCGGCTTGCCGAGCCGCTCGTTCCCGGTGGGCAGCCCGTGCTGCACGCCGGGTCCGTCGAGACGCCGCAGCAGCACGCTCGCCTGGTGCGGGACGCCGTTCCGGAGCTCGCCGGGGTCAACACCCGCAACCACTACAGCCCGGAGGCCCTCGAGAACGGCTACCGGACCAACGCCGCCGAATCGATGGTCGCCTTCGATCGGCGGATGAACGGTGAGGACGTCGTGGCCGGGCCGGCCCGGCAGCAGAGCCTCGGTGGGCAGTGGGACAGCCGCGGGAGCTTCGACGACGTCGCCCGTGACCTCGGCGAACGTCCGGTCGGCGCGCGGACGGCCGTGGCCTTCGAGACGCCGGGCGGGGAGTCGCGGCTCATCGCCGCCGTGCACACCGAGCACGGGGTGCTGTTCGCCGATCCCGTCAGCGGGCGGCTCGCCGAGCTGCCGCACGACGCCACCGGCATCCACACCCAGCCGCTCGGCGGCGGCGAGGCACACCACGTCGCCGAAAGCGCGCCGATCAGCGATCGGCTCAACCCGCCGTCCGAGCGCATCCCGCACGACGAGGGCTACCTCTTCGACCGCGAGCACCGCGGCACCCCGGCCGACCACGAGAGCATCCGCCGGGCGGTCGGCGACGAGGACATCTACCAGCAGGTCCACGACCGCGCGCTGGCCCGCCGGGACGCCGCGGGGCTGCCGGTGACCGACGAGGGTGCCGTCGCGCTGCACGGCTACACCCGCGGCGAGTACGCCTACGACGTCAACGAGGCCCTGCGCCGCGGGCCCGGCCACCCCGGCTTCGACCTCGCGCAGCAGAACACCCGCGCGATCGTGGACGGCCTCAACCAGATCGTGCCGGAGTCCGGCGAGACCATCCGCGCCTACGACGTCGGCGGCGATCCGCACCTCGCCGACCTGGTCGCCAAGCCGTACGAGCCGGGCTCGGTGGTCGTCGAGCCCGCGTTCTCCAGCGCGTCGATCAAGACCGACGAGTTCTCGACGTCGAAGTTCGGCGACGACATCGAGCTGCACGTCCGGTCGGACAACCTGCGCGACATCTCGAAGCTCGCCGAGAACCCGGGCGAGCGCGAATCCCTGTCGCCGCCCGGGACCCAGCTGCTGATCCACGAAAAGCGGCTGGAGATGACGCCGGACGGCCGCCGCAAGTGGGTCATCGTGGCCGAAGAGATCGGGCCCGGCCACCCGCGCTACCTCGAGCCCGAGGCCGCGCGGGAGAAGATGGCCGAGCGGCGTGCCGAGAACGACCACAACGCGGCCGAGTTCGAACGCCGCAAGCAGGCCGCGATCATGGAACGGCTCGGCGGCCTCGGCGAACCGGAGCACGTCACCCCGCAGCAGCCGTCGGTCCAGGAAGTCCAGGAAGTCCACGCAGTCCACGACGCGCCCGCGGAACCGCCGCCGCCCCCGGTGTCGGTGCACGACTACTCGCGGCTGGCCCGGGCCACCCACCCGCCCGCCGAACCCGCCATCCACGCGGGCGGGACGACGCCGTCCGAGCGCGCGGCCTACGTGCACGACCGCCACCCGCACCTGCGTGACGTCAACCCGGGCTTCCACCAGCCGGGCGCGTTCGAGAACGGGTACCTGACGAACTGCACGCGCGGTCCCGAGGCCTACCTGGACCGGCTGCGCGGCGGCGACCTGACGGCCGAGCCGATCCTGCCGCACGAGATGGGCAGCCGCGGCACCCTCGAACACCTCGAGGGCCGGTTCGGCGAGACGTTCTCCGAGCGCGGCAGCTACGACGACGTCATCCGCGAGATGCGCGGCATGCCGGACGACCACCACGCCGTGGTCGCGGTGAAGTACCCGGGCCCGAACGGCGTCGAGTACGGCCACGTGGCGATGGTCGTGCACACCCGCGAGGGCGTCGCGTTCATCGACCCGCAGTCCGGCGACCTGATGCACCTGCCGCAGCCGGCCACCAGCGTCAAGCTGATGCACATCGGGACGCCGGACGAGGTGCACCTCCAGACCGAGCACGGCCCCCATGAGACGCACGGCGGCTACGGCGCCGCGCAGCCCGACCGCTTCCTCGCCCGCGACGACCTCCAGGCCGCGCTGGCGCACCCGGACCTGGCCAACGCGCACGTCGAAGCCAAGGACGAGCTCGGCCGCGCCCACGACCTGGGCCCGCTCAAGGACTACCTCGAAGCGCAGCTGCCGACCCGGCCCGAGCTGGTCCGGCTGCTGAGCGACGAGGCCAACGCCTACATCGCCGACTCGCTGGCCCGGCGCCCGCTCGCGCTGGGCAACCTGCTCGCGCACGACGAGGCCGTGCGGATCTTCGAGGACTCGCTGCGGGACGTGCACGAGCAGCGCGAGCACGGCACGCTCCCGGAGGAGATCCCGGCGGAACCCCAGCACATCGAGCTGGGCGAGACCGAACGACGGGTGTCCGAGGAAGCGACCGCGGACAACGCCCGGTACGAGGACGCCGACCGCCGCCAGCCGCCCTACCCGCGGGAACACCTCGGCAACGCGACGGAGTTCAAGAAGTACCTGGACGGCGTCTACGAACGCGCGGAGGTCGCGATGGCGAAGCTGCGCGAGGTCGTGCCGGACATCGCCGCCGAGACCGAAGGCGAGCCGGACCTGCGCAAGACGCTCAAGGGCCGGGGCCGCGCCGAGGACAAGATCGAGTCCAACTACGGCGGTGACCCGTCGCGGCTGACCGACATCGCGGGCGGCATCGTCCGCTTCGACAAGATCGAGATGCTCTACGCCGCCCTGGAAAAGATCCGGGCCCGCGACGACATCGAGATCGTCGAGTTCGAGGACCGGTTCGTGAAGCCGCAGCCCGCCGGGTACAGCGACCTGCAGATGAAGGTCCGCATCGACGGGCACGTCGCCGAGTTCCGGTTGCACCTCAAGGCGGTCGACGCGGTTTCCGCCTACGACCACGCGCTCTACGAGGTGCGCCGGGACATCAAGGCCCGGGCCGTCGACGAAGGACCCGGGCCCGATCCCGAGACCGGGAAGAAGCGGGCGCGGCCGTACACCGCGGAAGAGCAGGCCCTGATCAACGCCTTGCTCAAGCGGGAGCGGGAGAAGTTCTGGGAAGCGCTGAACAAGAGGCCGGAGCAATGACGATCGAGACGCCGGCGTACTTCCGGCACCACGACAGCCCGTACCGGCTCGACAAGACGGCCGACGGCGGGCTGGCCGGTTACATCCTGAGCTGGCGGACGGGCCGGTTCGTCGAGGACAACGACAAGATCGACGACGTCCTCTTCGCGCAGGCCGGGGACATCGGGGCGCTGACCGAGCAGCAGTTCGTCATCCGGACCGAGGACCTGCGGCGCGAGTACCTCCGTGGCGGGGGGCCGATCTTCGCCCTCTACGACACGATCAGCGCCATGCACTCGGTCGCCCGCGAGGAGGGGCGGCCACTCAGCCGCGAGGAGGCCGCACTCAAGGTTTCCCTGTACCGGCGCACGTTCCGGATGTGGGAGGACGAGTTCGCGCGTCTCGACGCCGGCGAGCCGCCGACCTTCAGCTACACCTCGACGTTGGCGCAATGATTCACGTGGAACATCGACTTTCGCCCGACGAGCAGCGCACCCTCCTGGTGCGGCTGGGAAAGCTCGTGCGCGAGCACCGGGCCGACGCCGCCGCCCCGGCCGTCGCCGACTTCCGGCAGCTCGGCCGGCACACCGAAACCGCGGGCCACAACACGGCGACGCCGGACGAGCTGACCGCCCTCTTCACCGAGCTGCGCGCCGGGATGTACGCCGAGGGCCGCGGCACCTGGCTGCAGGCGCGGTTCACCCTGAACCCCGACGGCAGCTTCGACTTCGACTTCGCGCTCGACGACGATCCGCTGTGGACTGCCCCGCCCGAGCCAGCCGCGTACCCGGAGGAGCTCGCCGCGTTCCCGCGGGCCGACGAGCACATCCCGGACTGGTGGCGGCTGCGCGCGCAGCTGCCGCTGGGTCTGGTGTTCCGGCACGCGGACGTCGGTGGCCCGGACGTCGAACGGCCGCCGCTGACCGACACCGAGGTGCCGCTCGTGCTGCAGTACCTCGAGCGCGAGGCCGTCGTGCACGAAACCGGCGACGAGCGCTTCCACACCGACGGCACGTGGATCTGGTCCGACGCCGTCCCGCTGCTGCTCGCGAAGCACGGCGTGCCGCCGGAGCCGGACCTGGTCGCGCACATCCGCCGCCACCACTTCCAGCCGCCGTACGTCGAGCCGCTGGTCCGGCGGACCGCCGAGGCGGACCTGCTGGGCAAGCCGCGGCCGAAGCCGGGCCGGGCCGACGTGAAGAAGACCGCCGGGGACGTCGCCGCCGAGCTGGAGACCACGCCGGATCCGCGGCTCGCGGACGAAGAGCTGCTGATCGTGCTGGTGCAGCGGCTCGGCGAGCACGGGGTGTGGCCGGAGGCCTACCGGGTCGGCGAGCGCGCGGACGGCGCCTGGTGCCTCAACTACACGCCCGACGGCTGGGAAGTCGCCGCCTACGCCGGCGGGAAGCCGCGCGAACCCCAGTACTTCGGCCGGCTCGAAGACGCCGCGCAGCAGCTGCTGGGCGCGTTGCTGCTGCACCCGGCCCGGATGACCGCCGGGCACGAAACCCCGCTGGAAACCGCCAAGGAGCTCGACGACTGGCCGGTGCACCCGGCGCCGGGTGAGCCTCCCCTCACCCTGCTCCGCAACAAGCGCATCACCAGGCTGGTGGCGGGTACGGTCGTTCTGCGCTTCGGCGAGGAACCCGGCAATCTCGTTCACCACGGCGAGGTACGGTTCGCCACGACGTCGCTGCCGCTCGAACGGGAGCGGGTGCGGCGGAGCTACCGGCTCAGACGCCCCCTGCACGTGATCACCGGCATCACGGTCCCGTGGGCGAACCTGCCGGGTGGCGCGGTGGCCTTCGTGCTGCCGAAGCCGATCGCCGAGCACGAGTCCGACGGAAGCCTGGAGAGGATCGAGTAGGTGGAAGCGGCGGAAGCGATTGCCAAGGTCGGCCAGTGGCTGCGCGCGGTGCACGGTCCGGACGTCTCCGGCCCCGCGGGCCTGCGGGTGGACACCGAGAAGGTGCTGCGCATCCCCGAGGGCTGGTCGGTGCCCTACAACACCATCGCGTTCCTCGACGAGGGCCGGCCGGAGAAGGAGATCTTCCCGCCGCCGTCGGTCGTCGTCCGCGAGCCGGACGGCGAGCTGCGGCAGGCGCACCCGCACCCCGGCGGGCTGTCGGTGCCGGTGGCGTTTCCCGGCCAGGAGAACTGGCGCGAGGTCGTCGACCCCGAGTACGTGAAGGCCGGGCTCGGCGAGCTGGGCGTGCCGCTGCAGGCCGTCGCGGGCTGGGTGAAGGTCGACGCCGAGGGCAACCAGACCGGCGAAGAGCGGGAAAACCCCGAGTACAAGGCCGGGCCGATCCGCCGCGGCTACCCGAAGCCGGAGAACACCCTGGAGACGCTGCTGTCGTTCGGCAGCGTCGGCTGGCTGACCCGGGAGCTGCTGCTCATCGGGCTGATCCGGTGCGAGGTGTACGTCCCGCTCGACCTGGAGACCGGCAAGACCGACCGGTTCTACTTCGCCGAAGAGCGCAACGAGCTCAAGGTGTTCAGCTCGACCCGGCACCTGCCCGCGCGCGAGCACGGCTGGTGGAAGGTCGACGTCGCCACGCTGGCCGAGTTCGAGCACCCGCCGAACCTGGTGATCAACGGCGGTCCGACGACCATCGAGGACGTCTCCAGCGGCGAGCTCGCGGAGATCGTCAAGCGGTTCCCCCGGCACGAGCCGCGCATCGACGTGCACGGCCGCTGCCCGGAGGCGGAGGAGGACCTGATCCGGGTCGCCACCGAAACCGCGTCCCGGATGGGCCTGCCGGACCCGGTGAAGCCGCCGCTCCTGGCGGCCGAGAAGGCACGGCGGCGCGGCTTCGAGCTGACGGCCGAGGAGTGCGCGAAGACGATCCTCGGCGAGTCCTGGCTGAAGCGGCTCAACATGCCGGAGCCGCCGCGCAGCAAGCCCAACGACCTGCGCGCGAACGGCCTGGCGCCGACGTACGACAACGCCGGCCGCACGGTGCCGCGGCTCGACACGTTCGGCAAGTACTTCGAGCGGGACCTCGACGGCTTCCGCTACGGCTGGCAGCGCGTCACGGGCGCGTACGTCGGCTTCGCGCTCGGCGAGGCGCTCGGCGCGGCCGTCGACCGGATGATGCTGCACGACATCCACGCGAAGTTCGGCATCGAAGGCGTCACCGACCTGATCCCGGCGTTCGACCAGCCGGGCCGGATCGGCTCGCTGACGCAGCGGCTGCTCTTCTACACCGAGGCCGTGATCCGCAGCCCGCACCGCGAGCAGCCCGAATCCCGCGAGGCCGAGCAGCTCTTTCCCGACGTCGTCCGCGGGGCGCTGCAGCGCTGGCTGCGGACGCAGGGCGCGCCGATGGACGCCCCGGACGGCTGGCTTGTGCAGGTCCCGGACCTGCACGCCCGGCGCGACATCGACGACGCCGAGCTCAACGCCTACCACCAGCTCGCGACCGGCGTGGCCGGCGCGCCGCCGATGAGCGGCCCGGCCGCGCTGATCCCCGCGTTGCCCGCCGCGCTGACCATGGCCGGTCCCGGCAGCGGGTTCAGCGGCGGGGCGCGGCAGGCGGTGCGCGAACTGGCCGGCGTCACCCACCCCGACGAGCAGGACCTGGCCGGTGCGACCTACCTGACCTGGCTGTTCGAGCACGCGCTGACCAAGGAGGCGTTCAGCTTCCCGATCTGGAACACCACCCGCGAGGTGCTCAACCCGGACAACCGGTTCCAGCAGGGCCCGGAGTGGACGGCGATCGCCGACACGGTCGCCGAGTCGGTGCCGTTCTTCGGCGAGCACGGGCTGCCCGACCTGCGGATGCCCGAGCTGATCGGCGACGGCAAGACGACGCTCTCGGTGCTCGGACGCGCCTTCGCCGCGTTGTCGGGCTTCGAAAACTACCCGGAGCAGGCGCTGCTTCGCGCCGTCAACCACTCCGGCCGCAGCGCGCTCACCGGGGCGATCGCCGGGGCCCTGCTCGGGGCGCGCACCGGGATCCCCGGGCTGCCGCAGAAGTGGGTCGACCAGCTGGAACTGCGGTACCTGGTCGAGAACGTCGCTTCGGACGCCTACTGGCACTTCGACCGGCACTCGGCGCTGAGCGCGCTCGGCGACGTCTGGATCGAGCGGTACCCGCGGCATTAGCGCGAGGATGGGGAGAATGGACGAAGAGGAAGCCGCCGCTCGCGCGCGGGAGTGGCTGCGCACGCGGCCCGGCGGCGACCGGCTGCGGATCCGGCCGGAGTTCACCGCGCGCCGCCCGGACGGCTGGCGCTTCACGGTCAACGCGGCCGCTTACCTGGACGGCACCGACATCGGCGCCGGGCTGTTCCCCGCCCCGGTGGTGTTCGTGCCGGACGACGGCGAGATCACCTTCGACCAGGCGGCGATGGCGAGCACGCCCGCCGAGGCCGAGTGGCGGCCGGACGTCGACCCCGAGTTCGACGAGAAGGCGTTCCCCGAGCTGGACCTCCCGGTCCGGGCCGTCCGCGGCTGGACCCGGGCGAACGGCGAGTACCGGGTCAACGAGCTGTACACCGCGGGCCCGCTTTGGCGCGGCTTCCCGTCGCCCACGACCGACGCCGAGAAGCTGCTGAACTACCTGGCCGCGAACTGGATCAGCCGCGCCGAGTTCGTCCGCGCCCTGCTGGACTGCGAAGTCCTCGTGCCGCTGCTCGACACCGGCGAGCCGCTGCTGCGGCCGGTCCCCGGCAAGAACGAGCGCGAAGTCATCGCTTACAGCTCGTCGGCGAAGGTCCCCGGGCGCTACCCCCGCCGGTGGCGCGTGCCGGTCCGGGATCTGCCGGCGTCGTCGGGACTGACGCTCGACCCCGGCACCGGCCTGGTCCGCAGCCTCAGCGCCGCCGAGCTGGGCACGACCGGCGAGCGCCGTCCCGTGGGGGAAGAGCCCGCGCCGGAAGCCGGGCCCGAGGTCGCCGAGGCGCTGCCCGCGCTGGTCGCGGAGTTCGGCGTCGAGCCGCCCGATCTGCCGGCCCGGCACCTGCGGTACGCCCTGGACCACGCGCGTGACCAGCACTTCGAGCTGACGCCGGAGGAGTGCGTCCGGTACCTGCGCGGGTTCGCCTGGCAGTACCGCAACGGCGTCCGGCGGCGGGCCGGCCAGGCCCCGGAATGGCCCGCCGACCTGGCCGCGAACGGCCTGATCGCGCACGTCGACGAAGACGCGCGGCCGCGGCCGGTGCCGTGGACGTACGGGAAGTTCTCCCGCTACGGGACACCGCCCGACCGCTTCGCGTGGCATCGGATCGTCGGCGCGTACGTCGGCTTCGCGATCGGTGACGCCCTGGGCGGCGGCGCCGACCCGGCCGGGCCGCTGCCGCTGGGCGGCCTGACGCGGCACCTGCTGTTCCACACCGGCATCGTGCTGCGCGGCCTGCCGCCGGTGCCCACCGGCGAGGTCCCGGCGACGCTGCCCGAACCGGACCCGGTCGGCTGGCTCGCCGTCGCGACCCGGCACGCCGGCCCCGCGCCCGCCGAGTTCTCCGCGCTGCTGGCCACCGCGCTGGCCGCGACCCCGGCGAGCGCCGTCGAAGTCGCGGATGTCGACGGCGAGCGGTACGCGAAGGACATCGCCCGCGAGCTGACCGGCAGCGCGGCCGGCGCCGAGGTCACCGAGGGCGTCGAGCTGCTGATCGGCCTGTTCCGGGCCCTGCTGACGCGGGACGCGTTCGCGCTGCCGGTGCACGTCCGCCTGCACGAGGTGGGCGGCGACCTGGCGGCGTCGACGCTGGCGTTGCGCGCGGACCGCGACGCCGACGACGTCACGCAGCTGGAGTCCATCGGCGACGGCCGCAGCGTCCGGTCGGTGCTCGGCCGTGCGCTGTTCGCCGCGGCCAAGCGCGGCCACGACCCGGAGGCGGCGATCCGGCTCGCCGCGCGGTCCGGCCCGGTGGCCGGCGCGATCGCGGGTGCGCTGGTCGGCGCCCGGGTCGGCGTGCCCGGCCTGCCGTGGGTGATCTCGCTGCCCGACCTCGGCCTGCTCGACGACGTCGCGAGCGACGTCTTCTGGTACTTCAACCGCAACGGCCTCCGGACGGAGACCGCGGAACACGCCCGCTGGGAGCGCCGGTACCCGAGCGGCCGCTTCACCCCGGAACCGAAGGGACCCAACTTGCGATCGCGACTGCGGGGCAGCCTGCTGGCCGGGGCGATCGGCGACGCGCTGGGCGCCAAGACGGAGTTCGACTCGATCGACCGGATCCGCGAGATCGCCGGGCCGGACGGCATCACCGACTTCATCCCCGCGTACGGCGGGGCCGGCCGGATCACCGACGACACGCAGATGACCCTCTTCACGCTCGAAGCGCTGATCAGGGCCCATGCCCAGCAGCGGAAGACCGGGTCCGCCGACGTCGTCCACTCGCTGCAGCTGGCCTACCAGCGCTGGCTGCACACCCAGGGCGTCCCGTGGGACCGGGCCCGCGGGCCGCAGTCGGACGTCGAGGAGCCGGACGGCTGGCTGATCACCCACCGGGAGCTGTTCAGCCGCCGCGCACCCGGGCTGACCTGCTTCGGCGAGCTGGAGGCGTACGGCCGCTCGGGCGTCCGGGGCACCATCGACCGGCCGGTGAACAACTCGAAGGGCTGCGGCGGCGTGATGCGCGCGGCACCGATCGCGCTGTGGTCGGACGACCTCGCCGAGGTGTTCCGGCTCGGCGCCGAAAGCGCGGCGCTGACCCACGGCCACCCGAGCGGGTACCTGTCGTCCGGCTGCTTCGCGGTGATCGTGCACGAGCTGCTGCACGGAAAGCCGCTGCTCGACGCGGTCGCGACCGCGCGGGCCGAGCTCGTGAAGCACCCGGCGCACGAAGAGCAGAGCGCGGCACTCGACGCGGCCTTGGCGATGGACGGGCCGCCGACGCCGGAGAAGCTGGAACGGCTCGGGCAGGGCAACGTCGGCGAGACGGCGTTGTCGATGTCGGTGTACGTCGCGCTGACCACCACCGACGCCGACTCGGCGTTGCTCGCGGCGGTCAACCACAGTGGCGACAGCGACTCGACCGGTTCGGTCTGCGGCAACCTCGTCGGCGCGATGTACGGCGAGGAAGCCCTGCGGGAAAGCTGGCTGGACCGGCTGGAACTCCGCGAAGTCATCGTCGGACTGGCGGACGACGCGCTCACCGAGTTCGGCCCGGATGCGCCGAGCGACGACCGGTGGTTCGCTCGGTACCCGGTCGACTAGGTTTCTGTGGTCACTGGGGACGGGGAGGACAAACGTGCGTTACCGGGTTGAGGTGGCCGAACGCCCGGACGGCCTGTATGCGACGTGGGGCGAGGGGACCTACCGCGCGCAGCGGTCGACCACGGACGGCACGGTGCTGCTGTCCGTGCTGCCGGAGGAAGAGGCGCCGGAGGGCTTCGACAAGGAATTCGAGGGACGGCCGGCGAAGGTGGTCCCGGCGAGCGAAGTGCCGTCGACGTTCACGCTGCGGACCTTCGCCGAGTACGACGGCGAGGTCTTCGAGGTCGCGCCGGGCGACCGGCCGGAGCTGACCCTGCGCTGGGTCCGCGACGACGCCGTCCGCGCGGCTCAGCTGGGCCTGACCGACTTCTCGGTCACCGTGCCGGCCAAGCAGGTCACCGCGCTGTGGCAGACGCGCCTGGACTTCACCGAGACGCCGGAAGCGCGGCCGCAGCCGGGCACCGGCGACCAGAACGCGCTGCTGCGCGCCATCGGCCGGACGCTGCTGCACACCGTGCCCGGCGGCTGGACGCGGGTCGGCGCGCAGTTCCGGCAGGTCGGCGACTACGCCGAGATCGAGGTTCGCGCGGTCGGTGACGAGGACGGCCCGGTGTCGGTGTCGCTGCCCGCGGTGCCCCGGCTCGGCGGGCTCTTCGCGCGGCTGCGGGCGGCGATGTTCGAGGCCGAGGCCGGCACCTGGTTCCAGGGCACGTTCACCCTGGACGCCCAGTCGCAGTTCGACTTCGACTTCGACGCCGACCGCGAGCCGGACTGGCGGGTGCCGCCCAACGACGGCGGCCGCCCGTCGACCGCCGCCTACGAGCTGGAGCTGGCGACCTTCCCCCGGACGCCGAAGCACCTGCCGGCGTGGTTGACGGCGAAGGCGGGACTGCCGCTGGACGTCGTCTTCCGGCACGCGCGGGTGGCCGATGCGCACGCCGAGGGCGAGCGCCCGGTGGTCAACCGGCCGCCGGTGCCGCCGGACCAGGTCCGTGGCCTGCTCGACTACCTGTTCCGGGCGCCGGTCGCGCTGCACCGGCCCGCGCCGCTGCCGGACATCTTCGGCGGCCCGGGCGCGAAGCCGGACGTGCCGAACGCCTTCCACACCGACGGCACCTGGATCTGGCCCGCCGCCGTGCCGCACTACCTGCGCAAGTACGGCGTGCCGCCGGAGCCGGAGCTGGTCGAGCACGCCCGCGCGGCCGGCTTCCGGCCGCCGTTCGTTCCCGAGCTCGTCCGCGCGACGGCCGAAGCGGAGGTCCTCGGCCAGCCGCGGCCACCGCAGACGACCGCCGACCTGCCGGACGAGCGCGCGCTCACCCGCGTCGCCCGCGGTGAGCCGGTGCGGACCCTGCGCGGCGCGGACACCCTGGAGCTGCTCCAGCAGCGGCTCGCCGAGCACGGCGTACCCGCGGCGGCCTACCGGATCGGCGCGAACGAGATCCCGGCCGAGGGTGTCTGGACGCTGCGCCGCGCCGAGAACGGCTGGGAGGTTTCGCGGCCGCCGTCCGACGAGCCGGTGGCGTTCGGCTCGCTCGGCGACGCGGCCCGGTTCCTCCTCGGCGTGCTGCTGATGCTGCCGCCGCGCCCGGCGGAGGAGTCCGACCTGCCCGCCGACTGGCCGATCCTGCCGATGCGCGGCGAACCGCCGTTGAACTTCTACCGCGGCAAGCGGCTGATCACCCTCGCTCCGGGCACCACGCTGGTCCGGTTCGGCAACGAGAGCGGCAACCTGGTGCACGCCGACGGCTCGCGGTTCGCCGAGACGGCGCTGGCCTTCGAACGCGCCCGCGAGAAGCGGCTCTACCGGGTGCAGCGCGCGATCCGCGTGCTGACCGGCGTGGCGGCGCCGTGGGGCGGGCTGCCCGGCGGCGCGGTCGCCTACCTGCTGCCCCGGCCGCTCGCCCAGCACCTGGAGACGGGCTCGCTCAGCAGGCAGTGATCAGGACGGCGGGCGACCACCAGTAGTCGGCGAGCGGGGTGACGTCGACCTCGGTGAAGCCCGCCGTCGTGAGCTGCTCCGCCCAGACCGCGGCCGGGTGCTCCCAGTTCGTCCGCTGCTGCCCGGAGACGATCCCGAGCAGCACCGGCAGCAGGAAGCCCTGGGCGACCAGCGTGGCGTCTTCGCCGTACTCGGCCACGCCCCGCTCGTAGCGCTCGACGAGCGAGCGCAGGTGCTCCGGTGAGCCTTCTTCAAACTCGGGGACGTCGAACTCGGCGAGCACCAGCGTCCCGGTGCGCGGCTGCAGCGTCCGCAGCACCTCCGCGCGCTGCTCCGGCTCGATGGACTGCAGGGCGAACGTCGACTGGACGAAGTCCCAGCCGAGGTCGTCGCGGGCCAGGAAGTCTTGCGCCGTCGACTGCCAGCACTGCGCCGACGGCACCCGCTCGTGGACGCCCTCGAGCAGCGCGGCCGACGGTTCGACCAGGTCGATCCGCGGCGGGAGGTGCGAGGCCTGGTCCAGCGCGGGCACCACGGCGAGGCCGTCACCGCAGCCCAGGTCGAGCAGTGACTCGGGCTTCGCGGCGTCGTACCGGGCGGCGAGCTCGGCGCTCAGGGCCCGGTACAGCTCGACGTTGCCGCCGCCGCGGATGAAGGCCGTGAACGCGCTCGGCTGGTCGTACACCGGCGCCGAGCCTTCTCCGGCGAGGTGGGCCCGCAGTTCGTCGGCCAGGGTGGAGCCGGCGCGCCCGGCCTGGGCGGCGAATTCGGCAGCCTGGTCGCGGTCGCCGGAGCGGTAGGCGGCGAGGGCGTCGGCGAGCAGCTCGATCGAGGTCATGGTCAGGAGATATCAGAACGGGACCCACAACGTCACTCGCGTGCCTCCCCCGGCGAGTCCCGACTCGACCAGCGAGGTCCCGCCGACCTCGGCCAGCCGGGCGGTGATCGACTCGCTGATGCCGAACCCGGCCGGGTGATCGGCGGCGCTGAACCCGCTGCCGTGGTCGCGGGTGATCACCGCGATGCCGCCGTCGCGCTCCTCGACGCGCACGACGACCCGGTCGGTGCCGGAGTGCTTCATCGTGTTCCGCATCGCCTCGCGCACGGCGTCGCGGATGGCGATCTGGCGGACCTCCGAGAGCGTGTCGTCGTCCAGCTCGGCCACCACGAGCTGGGCGCGCAGGCCGTCGCGGGCCATCTCGGCGGCCAGCGCGGCGAGCTTCTCGCCCAGCGGCCGCGCGCCGGCCTCGGCCCGCTCGGACGCGGCCGACTCGATCGTGTGCCGGATCTCCATCGCCTGCGCCCGCGCCAGCCGCTGGATCTCCACCAGCCGTTCCTCGGCGTTGCCGGGCGCGGACAGCGCCATGGCTTCCAGGGTCTGCAGCACGGTGTCGTGCAGCCTCCGGTGCTGCTGGGCGCGCTCGGCGAGCCGCCCGTTGCGGGTGCCGTAGGCCAGCGCCAGGCGCGTGCCGAGGCCGGTCAGCACCAGCGCGGCGGTGGCCAGGAACAGCTCCGCGAGCAGCACGGAGTACGTCGAGAAGGCTGCCCCGGCCAGGAACCGGCCGGTGTTGAGCCAGTTCGCCAGCATCCGGAGCGGGAAGCTCAGCAAGCCGAACACCACGCCGCTCGGCAGGCCCAGCGCCAGCGTCAGCAGCCCGATCTCGCCGTAGAGGTGGACGCTGGTGACCGCGAGCGCGTCGAAGTACACCGGCGACGGCACGGTCAGCGCGACGAGCAGCGGCGAAAGCACCGTGAAGGCCAGGTCGACGGCGAGGAGCTTGCCGGCGTCCCGGCCGCGGAAGGGCGCCGAGCGGAACATCCACCGGAGGCCGATGACGTTCAGGGCCACCGACAGCAGCGTGAACACCCCGACCGGCAGCAGCCCGGCCGTGCCGTGCTGGAGGACGTAGACGCCGAACTGGCCCGGCACCGCGAGCAGCCGGTACGCCAGCGGGATGAGCACGACGTACCGGGTCGCGCGCAGCAGCAGGCCGTCGCGCTCGGTCGGGTCGATCGGCCCCGACATCCGGGAGATGCGCCGCAGCGCGTGCATCGGCGCCGGGTCGGCGATCTCGTCGGGCAGCTCACTCGTGGCGGTGGCGATCGCGGGGGCGCCGCGCCGCAGCAGCGCCACCAGGAAGCTGCCCCCGCCCGCCACGGCTCACGCGTCCCCGACGCCGTTTTCCGCGGCCCACTTCTTCAGCTCGGCGACCGCTTCGTCGTGCTCCAAGGGGCCGCGGTCCAGGCGCAGCTCCTTGAGGAACTTCCACGCCTTGCCGACGTCCGGGCCCGGCTTGAGGCCCAGCAGTTCCATGATCTGCTCGCCGTTGAGGTCCGGCCGCACGCGGTCGAGGTCCTCCTTGGCCTTGAGCGCGGCGATCCGGGCTTCGAGGTCGTCGTAGGTCGCCTGCAGCGCGGCCGCCTTCCGGCGGTTGCGGGTGGTGCAGTCGGCGCGGACCAGCTTGTGCAGCCGGGTCAGCAGGTGGCCGGCGTCGGTGACGTACCGGCGCACCGCCGAGTCCGTCCACTCGCCCTTGCCGTAGCCGTGGAACCGCAGGTGGAGGAACACGAGCTGGGAGACGTCGTCGACGATCTCCTTCGAGAACTTCAGCGCCCGCAAACGTTTGCGGGCCATCCGCGCGCCGACCACCTCGTGGTGGTGGAAGCTGACGCCGCCGCCCGGCTGGAACTCCCGCGTCGCCGGCTTGCCGACGTCGTGCAGCAGCGCCGCCAGCCGCAGGACGAGATCCGGTTCCGACGTCGGCTCGTGCGTCTTCTCCAGCTCGATCGCCTGGGCGAGCACGGTCAGCGAGTGCTGGTAGACGTCCTTGTGCTGGTGGTGCTCGTCGATGGCCAGCCGCATCCCGGGCACCTCGGGCAGCACCCGGTCGGCCAGCCCGGTGCCGACCAGCAGCTCCAGGCCGGGCCGCGGGTCGGCCGCCAGCAGCAGCTTCGACAGCTCGGCCTGCACCCGCTCGGCGGTGATCCGGTCGATCTCCTCGGCCATCGACGTCATCGCGTCGACCACCCGCGGCGCGGCGGTGAAGTCCAGCTGGGCGGCGAACCGGGCGGCGCGCAGCATCCGCAGCGGGTCGTCGGCGAACGACTCCTGCGGGGTCGCCGGGGTGTCCAGGACCCGCTCCCGCAGGGCGCTCAACCCGTCGTGCGGGTCGATGAACGTCTTCGACGCCAGCTCGACGGCCATCGCGTTGACCGTGAAGTCGCGGCGCAGGAGGTCGCCCTCGATGCTGTCGCCGAAGGTGACCTCGGGGTTGCGGCCGACGCGGTCGTAGCTGTCCGCCCGGAAGGTCGTGATCTCAAGCTGCATGCCCTTCTTCGTCACGCCGACCGTGCCAAAGGCGATCCCGACGTCCCAGACCGCGTCACCCCAGCCGCTGACGATCTTCAGCACCCGGTCCGGCCGCGCGTCGGTGGTGAAGTCGAGGTCGCCGGAGTCCCGGCCGAGCAGCGCGTCGCGCACGCTGCCGCCCACGAGGTAGAGGCGGTGCCCCGCCCTGGCGAACCGTTCCGCCAGTTCCTCCGCCAGCGGGGAGACCTGCATCAGCTCCACCACCTGCTTGTCGACCACGTCGTTCACGAAAATCCCACTACGTTCCAGGTGCGATAGCTCCAGGCACCGCCGGACACGGACACGGAGAGCCAGCCTACCGGGGCAACCGTTTGCTCTAGCATCGCAGCATGTCTGGATCAGCCGGCCGTCCCGGCGCCTCGAAGCCGCGCAGGCGGCGCAGGCGCCAGCGCGGCAGGCGCCTGACCACGGTCGACGAGACGTCGGCCGGTGGCCTCGTGGTGGACGCGGAGCGCGAACAGGCGGTGCTGATCGGCCGGCTCGACCGGCACGGCAGACTGCTGTGGTCGCTGCCCAAGGGCCACATCGAGGACGGTGAGACGGTGGAACAGACGGCCGTGCGCGAGGTGAAGGAGGAAACCGGCATCTCCGCGCGCGTCATGCGGCCGCTGGGCACCATCGACTACTGGTTCGTGGCCGAGAAGCGGCGCATCCACAAGACCGTGCACCACTTCCTGCTCGAAGCGCTCGGCGGTGAGCTCTCCGACGAAGACGTCGAGGTCACCGAGGTGGCCTGGGTTCCGCTGGCCGAGCTGGAGACCAAACTCGCCTACTCCGACGAGCGCAAGCTCGTCCGGAAGGCCAGTCAGCTGTACAAGGAACTTTTCGCGCGCCCGGACGTCCACGGACGAGACGAGCACGCCCCTGAGGGAGCCCCCGAGTGAAGCGGTTCGCCGCAGCCTTCCTGTCCGTCCTCTTCCTGGCCGTCCCGGCCCTCGCCGGCGCCTCGGTGGCCCAGGCGCAGGAGGGCGCGCGCCTGCGCGTCGACCTGGCCGGGCTCGGCCCGCGGGTGATCACGAGCTCGACGACGGCGCTGACCGTCACCGGCACGGTGACCAACACCGGCGACCGCCGGATCACCAAGCCGCAGGTCCGGCTGCAGGTCGCGGACCGGGCGACCACCGATCGCGGGATCGGCGACGTGCTGGCCGGCGCGGTGGTCAAGGACACCCCGCTGACCGACTTCACCTCCGTCGCCGACGTGCTGGAGCCGGGCCAGAGCGCGCCGCTGACCATCACCGTGCCGCTGACCGGGGCACGGGCGGAGCGGTTCAGCCGCCCCGGCGTCTACCCGCTGCTGGTCAACGTCAACGGCACCCCCGAGTTCGGCGGGCCCGCACGGCTCGGCGCGGTCAGCATGCTGATGCCGGTGCTGTCCCCGCCGGGCAAGCAGGCGGGCAACCGGCCCGGATCGGCGCCCAGCATGACCCTGCTCTGGCCGCTGACCGGCAACGTCCCGCACGTCTACGCGGCGCCGTACGGGAACCCGATCGTGCTGGCCGACGACCGGCTGGCCGGCGAGATCAGCGGGGACGGCCGGCTGAACGCGCTGGTCACCTCGGCGGCGTCGGCCGTGCGGAACAACGCCAACCTCGCGAAGTCGATGTGCTTCGCCCTCGACCCGGACCTGCTCGCCACCGTCGACGCGATGACCCGCGGCTACCTGGTCCACACGGAGACGGGGAACATCGACGGCAAAGGCGCCGAGGCCGCGAAGACGTGGCTGACCGAGGTTCGCGCGCTGGTCGGCGGCCGCTGCGTGGTGGCGCTGCCGTTCGCCGACGCCGACCTGGACGCGCTCACCCGCATCCGGCCCGGCGACACCAGCCTGCTCACCCGGGCGGCCTCCGGCGCTGCGACCATCCAGGAGCTGACCGACGTCACCCCGCAGACCGGCGTGCTCTGGCCGGACGGCACGCCCAGCACGGCGGTGCTCACCGCGCTGGCCGACGCGGGCGTGCGGACCTTGCTCACCGACGCGGGCAAGCTCGCGCCCGCCGCGGCCGGCGGCGGCGTCACCGTGCAGGGCAGCGCGGTCCGCGTGCAGCCGACCGACTCGCTGATCTCCGCCGCGATGACCGGCGTCCCGTCCGTGCCCGGCTCGGTCACCGTGCCCGCGACGACCGAGCGGGCGGTCGCGAGCCAGAACGGTCTCGGGGCGCTCGCCTTCCGCGCCGGGCTGGGCCAGGCCGCCGGGCAGCAGCGGCCGGACCACATGCTGGTCGCACCGCCGCGGCGCTGGGATGCCTCGGCCGAGGAGTTCACGACGTACCTGCAGCAGGTCGGCGAGTTCCTGAGCGCCGGCGTGATCACCGCGACCGGGCTGCCCACGCTGCTCGCCGCCAGCCCCGAGGCGACCGGTTCGGTCGGCGACAGCGGGGCGAACCCGGCCGCGGGCGTCGACCCCGGCGTCGTCTCGACGCTGGCCGACCTCGACGTCAAGGCCACCGGGCTGGCGTCGGCGATGCAGCTCGACCCGACCAAACGGGTGAAGCCGGAGGACGTCGTCGAGCCGGTCCGGCTGGCGGAGCTGCGCGGATCCTCCACGGCGTGGCGGGGCCTCCCGGCGGACGCCGCGACCACGAACGCCCAGGCCGAGCTGACGGCGATCAGCGGGCGGGTGACCGTCTCGCAGCCGAAGCAGACCATCGCGCTGGCGTCCGGCAACTCGCCGCTGCCGGTGTACGTCAGCAACGACCTGCCGGTCGGGATCAACGCCCGGTTCGCACTGGACAACAACACCGGCCTGCGCCCGACGGACGCCCAGGACCGGTTCTTCCCGGCCAGCGGCGGCAAGAACTACTTCCTCCCGGTGGAGGCGCTGCGGGCCGGCCGGTTCAGCGTCGATGTGTCGTTGCGCACGCCCACCGGTACCCCGCTCGGGTCATCCGCGCGGTTCGAACTGACGTCGACGGAGTACGGCGCGATCACCATCATCGCGACCGTCGCCGCAGGTGTGGCCCTGCTTCTGCTCGCCTCCCGGCGCATCTACCGGCGGGTGAAGGACGCCCGCGCGGGCCGGGACGTGGTGGCCTGATCGCTCGGCCTTTGAGTGTTCCGGGCGGTTCGCGATTACTCTTGGTCCGCACGTGCGCGGCACCGGGCCGCGGCACCGGAGTCGAGCACCGAGGATTGGGCACGCGTTGGAGAGAGAGCCGGGCTTACCACCCGAGCGTGCGGGCCGTCCTCGGCGCGAAGGACCCCCGCCACCGCAACGGGGCGACGGGCCCCCGCGCGCGTCGCAGCCGGTCCGCCGCCAGCAGCCGCCTCCGCCTTCGGAGCGCGGCCGCCGCCAGCCGCCCCGCAACGGCCACACGCGCCAGATGCCGGCCCCGGACGACGCCACGGTCCGCGACCAGCGCCCCATCCGCGACGACGCGCCCGCCCGCCGCCCGGCCCGTGACAGCCAGCCACCCCGCGACGACCGCCGCGCCCGCACCCCGCGCGGCGACCGGCCCGGCCGGGACGACCTCCCGCCGCGCGACAAACGCGCGCCTCGCGACCGGCCCGCGCCGGACGAACTGCCACCCCGCAGCGACCGCCCGGGCCGCGACGACCGAGTCCCCCGCAGCGACCGACCCGCCCCGGACGAACTGCCGCCCCGGGGCGATCGCCAGCCCCACGACAACCGAGGCTCGCGTGGCGATCGGCCCGCCCCGGATGAACCGCCCGCCCGCGGCGACCGCGGTGACCGTCAGCCCCGCGGCCCCCGCGGCGACCGGTCGGCCCCTGATGATCTGCCACCTCGCGGGCCGCGCGGCGACCGGCCGATCCCGGAAGAGCGCCCGGGCCGCGAACCCCGTGGCGACCGGCCGCGCGAAGACTGGCCCCGCGACGAACGCCCCCCTCTCGACGAGCGCGCCCTCCGCGAGGACCGGCCGCAACGCCGCGTCCCGCCGCCGGGGTCGGCTCCGCAACAGGCCCCGGCGCGAGAGGGGCAGCCGCCGCGCAACGCCGGGCCGGCGCCGACCCGGGTGCAGCCCGTGCCGCCGGGCGTCCCTCAGCCGGGCCAGCCGCCGCAAGGCGGGGGACAGCCGGCCGTGCCGCCGCCAGGCCAGCCACTGAGCGGCGCCCAGCCAGTCGTATCGCCGGGCAGTCCGCCGCCGAACCTGCCGCCGCAGAGCGGTGCGCAACCGGTCAAGCACCAGCCGCCGCAGGGCGGGGGACAGCCGGCCGTGCCGCCCCCGGGCAGCCCGCTGAGCGGCGCTCAACCCGTCGTATCGACCGGCAATCCTCCGCCGGGCCCGCCGCCGCAGAGTGGCGCGCAGCCGGTCAAGCAGCAGCCGCCGCAAGGCGGGGGGCAGCCAGCTGTGCCGCCCCCGGGCCAGCCACTGAGCGGCGCCCAGCCGGTCATCTCGCCGCAGGGTGGGGGCCCGCAGTCCGGCCCGCCACCGAACGGCGCTCAGCCGGTCGGGTCGCCCGGCCATCCGCACAGCGCGCCGCCTCAGCAGGGGCGACTTCCGCAGCCCAACCCGCCGCTGACCCCGCCACCCGGCACTCCGGCGCTGGGCACCCCGCCGCCCGGCACGCCCGTGCCGCCCCGCGGCCGCGGCTCCCGGCGTCCGGCGCCGGTGCGGCCGTGGCATGAGGAGGCCACCCAGGTCCAGCGCCCGGCCGATCCGGAGGCGACGCGGTTCATCCCGCGCACCGCCGGCGTCCCGATGAACTCGCGCTGGCCGGTCGCCGACCCCGACGTCATGCGGCCGTACGACGCGCTGGCCACCCAGGTCATGCCGGCGTTCAAGGGGCCGCTGGTCAAGCCCCGGCCGGACGGGGAAGCGCCGGAGGCCCCGGCCAAGGCGCCGTCGCTGGCGAAGGCGTCCGGCCGGATGGCCATCGCGTCGCTGATCAGCCGGATCACCGGCTTCCTGTGGAAGCTGCTGCTGGTCGGCGCGATCGGCCAGGGCATCGCGAACGACTCGTTCAACGTCGCCAACACGATGCCGAACATCATCTTCGAGCTGCTGATGGGTGGCGTGCTCGCCAGCGTGGTGGTGCCCCTGCTGGTGCGTTCGCAGGACGACCCCGACGGCGGCACGGCCTACACCCAGCGCCTGATCACGGTGGCGTTCTCGCTGCTGCTGGTCGGCACGGTGGCCGCGGTGATCGCGGCGCCGGCGTTCACGAGTCTCTACGTCGACTCGTCCGGCAAGGCGAGCGCGGACCTCACCACGGCGTTCGCCTACCTGCTGCTGCCCGAGATCTTCTTCTACGGCGTGTTCGCGCTGCTCTCGGCCGTGCTCAACGCCAAGCAGATCTTCGGCCCGACGGCCTGGGCGCCGGTGATCAACAACCTGGTCGTCATCTTCACGATCCTGGTCGTCTGGATCATGCCGGGCGACATCGACACCGGGCACGTCTCGATCACCGACCCCAAGGTGCTGACGCTGGGCATCGGCGTCACCGGCGGCATCGTCGCCCAGGCGCTGCTGCTGGTCCCGCCGCTGCTGCGGTCCGGCTTCAGGTTCAAGTGGCGCTGGGGCATCGACAAGCAGATGAAGGAGTTCGGCGGCCTCGCGCTGTGGATCCTCGGCTACGTCGCGGTGTCCCAGATCGGCTACACGATCAACACGCGCGTGCTGACCAGCGGCTCGCCCGGCGGGGTCACCGCCTACAGCAACGCCTGGCTGCTCTTCCAGCTGCCGTACGGCGTCATCGGCGTCTCCCTGCTGACGGCGATCATGCCGCGGATGAGCCGCGCGGCCGCCGACGGCGACCACAAGAAGCTGATCGGCGACCTGTCGTACGCGTCCCGGATCTCCACGGTGATGCTCGTGCCGATCTCCGCGGTGATGACCGTGGTCGGCGGCTCGATCGGCATCGCGCTGTTCACCTTCGGCAAGGGCACGGTCGAGACGGCCGAGCGGCTCGGCGACGCGCTCGCCATCTCGGCGTTCGCGCTGCTGCCGTACGCGCTGGTCATGCTGCAGATGCGCGTGTTCTACGCGATGAAGGACGCCCGCACGCCGACGCTGATCATGATCGTGATGACGCTGGTCAAGGTGCCGCTGCTGTACCTGTGCCCGGTCCTGCTGTCGCCGGACAACGTCGTGCTCGGCGTGATGATGGTCAACGCGCTCACGTTCGTGGTCGGGGCGATCCTCGGCCAGGTTTGGCTGTGGGTGACGCTGGGCAACTTGCGCAGCAAGCGGGTGATCGGCGTGATTCTCTTCACGGTCGTCGCGAGTGTCCTGGGTGTCGCCGCCGCGTGGGTCGCGGGCAAGCTGGTGCCGGACTCGTTCGGGCCCACTTTCGGTGCGTGGGTGAAGCTTTTGTTGCAAAGCATCGTCGGCATCGTCGTCTCGTTCGGCGTGCTGATGGCGCTGAAGGTCGAAGAGCTGAAACCGGCCACTTCGAGGTTCACCCGGTTGATCAAGCGCGGGTAACGATTGCGGTACGGAAGGCGACGACTCCCGCGTCGTATTCTGGGTAACCTTGGTGCGGGGAGCTAGCGGGAGAGTGCGCGTGGACACGAGGCGGAGCGAACAGGCGGGGGGTGCGAACCACGTGGGCAAGGCCCAGGTCGGATCGCTGGCCCCCGGGCGTGTGGTCGGCGACGGCCGCTACCGCCTCCTCGCGCAGTTCGGCGTGGACGAGCGGGGCGACGCGCACCTCTGGCGCGCCCGGGACGGGCAGCTGAAGCGGGACGTCGCACTGACCCTGCTGGTCGGTGACCCGGCGGATCCCGAAGCCGCCCGGCTGGCCCGGCGCACCCTCGAGCGCGCGACGCACGCGTCGAAGTTCGGTCACGGCGGTGTCGCCCGCGTGCTCGACGTGCTCGCCCTCGGCAGCGGCATCACCTCGAGCGAAGGCCTGCTCGGTGTCGTCGTCGCGGAGTGGACCAAGGGCAGCGACCTGGTCGACCTCGTCGCCCAGCGGCCGGTGGCGCCGGCCGCGGCCGCGCGGATGGTGCAGGCGCTGGCCGAAGCCGTCGAGCAGGCGCACCAGAACGGGCTCGTCCTCGGGCTCGACCACCCCCAGCGCCTGCGGCTGACGCCGAACGGCGCGCTCAAGCTCGCGTTCCCCGGCCCGCTGCCGGAGGCGACGCTGCGCGACGACGTCAAGGCCCTCGGCGCGGTCCTGTACCTGCTGCTGACCGGCCGCTGGGCGCTGCCCGGCGGGCCGCCCGCGATCCCGGCGGCCCCGATGACCCCGCAGGGCCGGATCGTCCCGCCGCGCCAGCTGGTGCCGACGGTCCCGGCCGACCTGTCGTCGCTGGCCGTCCGCACGATCGAGGACGGCGGCAACGGCGGCATCCGCACCAGCGCGGCCATCCTCCGCGTCCTCGACCAGGTGGCCGAGGAAGAGGAGCGCACCCAGCTGATCAAGGCCGTCGGCGGCGACCCGGCCGAGGCCGAAGGCACCGTTTGGACCACGAAGAAGCCGGTCAAGGACGTCGCCCGGCGGCGCAAGCTCGCCCTCGGCGTCACCGTGCTGGTGGTCGCGACCGTCGTCATCCTCGCCTGGGGCGGGCTGATGCTGATCAACGTCTTCCAGGGTGACTCCAAGGCGAGCGGGCCGACGATCAACGTCGCCCAGCCGCCGGCGTCGAGCCAGCAGAACGGAACGCAGCCGCCGCAGTCGTCTTCGGCGCCGGCCCCGCCGCCTTCGCCGGCCGTTGGCGCCCCGGTGCCCCCGCAGTCGGTGGCCGTGTACAACCCCGAGGGCAAGGGCGACAACACCGGCCGGGCGAAGTACGCGATCGACGGCAAACCCGAGACCGAGTGGCGGACCGAGAAGTACAAGCAGCAGTTCCCGGCCATGAAGCCGGGCGTCGGGCTGCTCGTCACCTTCGACAACCCGATCAACCTCAGCCAGGTGAAGGTCGTCGGCGGCACCCCCGGCACCAAGGTCGAGATCCGCTCGGCGACCGGCAAGGATCCCGAGCTGGCCGACACGAAGGTGGTCGGCAACGGCGACCTGAAGGACGGCGAGACGACGATCCCGCTGGCCCAGCCGACGCAGGGCCAGAACTTCATCGTCTGGATCACCCAGCTGGGCGACGCGGACGGGCAGTTCCAGACCGAAATCGGCGACCTGTCCTTCCTGCCTGCGGGGTGACGCACCCGACAGGGTCAGTAGGCTCTGCCGGGTGACAGCTGCAGCTCCCACGGATGCGGATCTGATAGCGGCTCACGCCGCGGGGGACCCTCATGCGTTCAGCGAACTCGTCCAGCGACACCGCGACCGCATGTGGGCGGTGGCCCTGCGCACGGTCCGCGACCCCGAAGAGGCCGCCGACGCGCTGCAGGACGCGTTCATCTCGGCGTTCCGCGCGGCCGGGAACTTCCGGGCGGAGTCGCAGGTCACGACGTGGCTGCACCGGATCGTGGTGAACGCCTGCCTCGACCGGATCCGCCGCCGCCAGGCGCGGCCGACCGTGCCGCTGCCGGAGACCGGCTTCAACGAGCCCGCCACCCCGCGTGACTCGATGGCCGAGCGGGAAACCAGCCTGCTCGTGCGGGAAGCGCTCGACCAGCTGCCCGAAGAACAACGTGCCCCGATCGTGTTGGTCGACGTCGAGGGATACTCGGTCGCCGAGACGGCGAAGATGCTCGGGATCGCCGAAGGCACGGTGAAGAGCCGGTGCGCCCGGGGCCGCGGGAAACTCGCGAAGGTTCTCGGGCACCTGCGGAACCCCGATGCGATTGCGAACGTCCCAACTCACGAAAGCAAACGGGCCGGGCGTCAGCCGGGTAGCGGGGAGGGACGATGACGGACGAAAGCCGGGGGATCGGGGGGACCATCGGTCCGCCCTGGTCTGTCGACGTGCTCGCCGACCTCCACGCCGGTGTCCTGGACGACACGCGGGCGGCCGAGCTGTGGCCGCTGGTCAACGCCGACCCGGAAGCCCGGGCCATCCTGGACGCCCTCGACGCGACGCAGGCCGACCTCGCCTCGCTCGCGGACGCGCCGGCCCCGCGGATGCCCGCGGAGTTCGCCGCCCGGCTGGACGCGGCGCTGGCCGCCGAAGCAGCCGCCGCCTTTCCGCAGGCCCAGGGGGCCGCACAGGCAGCTGCGGCACCGCGGGACGCCCAGGTGGTGGACCTCGCCGCGGCGCGGCGGAAGCGGAATAAGCGGCTCGGCTGGGCCGCCGGCGTCCTGACCGCGGCCGCGGCGGCGGTCGTCGCCGTGACCGTCGCGATCCCGAACACTTCGCAGCAGACCGGCACCCCGAACGTCGCCGCCCCGACCGGCCCTTCGGTCGGCAGCGACGGCGCCGGCGCGCAGGCCCTGGTCGGCAAGGCGATCGGCGTCCGCGACTTCGGCCCGCTGCAGAACGAGGACCGCCTGGACGCCTGCATCGCGGCCGCCGGGCTCGACCCGAAGGTGCGTCCCGAGGGCATCCGGCCGGTGAACGTCGGCGGCAAGGCCGGGGTGATGATCATCCTGACCACCGGCAAGCTGGCCCAGTTCCGCCTGGTGGCCTTCGGCGCCGACTGCGGACCGCAAAATCCGGCCGTGCTCTTCGACAAGGTCGTCGGGGAGAAGTAGCGGCTGTGACATGCGGGGCTTCGCCCCGGCCGGGGGCTCCGCCACCCGGAGCCCCCATGAGCGGTGTCACGGCTGGGAACATGGGCACCTACGATCGTGTTGAGCCTGGTACAGGTCACTACGAGCGGAGGTCAACGGGTGGCTGCCGAGGAAATCAGGAACCTGATCATCGTCGGGTCGGGTCCTGCCGGATACACCGCTGCCGTCTACGCGGCGCGGGCCCAGCTTGAACCGCTGGTGTTCGAGGGCACGCAGTTCGGCGGCGCGCTGATGACGACGACCGAGGTCGAGAACTTCCCGGGGTTCCGCGACGGCATCATGGGTCCGGACCTGATGGAGGAGATGCGCAAGCAGGCCGAGCGCTTCGGCGCCGAGCTGCGCGCGGAGGACGTCGAGTCGCTGGAGCTGACCGGGGACGTCAAGTACGTCACCGCGAACGGCAAGCGCTACGCCGCCCGCGCGGTCATCCTCGCCATGGGTGCCGCGGCGCGGTACCTGAACGTGCCGGGCGAGCAGGAGCTGCTCGGCCGCGGTGTCTCGGCCTGTGCGACCTGTGACGGCTTCTTCTTCCGCGACCACGACATCGTGGTCGCCGGCGGTGGCGACTCGGCGATGGAGGAGGCGACCTTCCTGACGAAGTTCGCGAAGTCCGTCACCATCGTCCACCGGCGCGACGAGTTCCGCGCGTCCAAGATCATGCTCGAGCGCGCCCGCGCGAACGAGAAGATCAAGTGGCAGCTGAACTCGCAGATCACCGGGGTGCTGGGTGAAGGCAAGGTCGAGGGCCTGCGGCTCAAGGACACCAAGGACGGCACCGAGTCGACGCTCGACGTGTCGGGCTTCTTCGTCGCGATCGGCCACGACCCCCGCAGCCAGCTGGTGAAGGGGCAGGTCGACCTGGACGAGGACGGCTACGTCGTCACGAAGGGCAAGACGTCCTTCACCAACCTCGACGGCGTCTTCGCGGCCGGCGACCTGGTGGACCGCACCTACCGGCAGGCGATCACCGCCGCGGGCTCCGGGTGCAGCGCGGCGATCGACGCGGAACGATGGCTCGCGGAGCACGGCGAAGCCGACGCCCACGAGGCGGCCGAGCTGGTCGGCGGCGGCTACGGCGCGGGCACCAACTGACTTACCGACTTCCAACCACCGTGTGAGGAGAAACCATGGCCAACACCGTCAAGGTGACCGACGCGACGTTCGTCGACGAGGTCCTGACCAGCGAGAAGCCGGTCCTCGTGGACTTCTGGGCCACCTGGTGCGGACCGTGCAAGATGGTCGCCCCGGTGCTCGAGGAGATCGCGGCCGAGAACGGCGAGAAGCTGACCGTCGCCAAGATCGACATCGACGAGAACCCGAACACGCCGCGTGACTACCAGGTGATGTCCATCCCGACGCTGATCCTGTTCCAGGGCGGCAAGCCGGTGAAGCAGATCGTGGGCGCGAAGCCGAAGGCCGCGCTGCTGTCGGACCTCGCCGACGTCCTCTGAACCGAACAAGCCCGGCGAACCCGGGGCCTGCGGGAACCCTCCCGCGGCCCCGGGTTTGTCACATTCGGGGGAATCTGCGTCGGCTGAGTTGAATCGAGCGTGACAGCCAGGCGGCGCGGGTACTCCACCAACGGGTTCTTGACGTACCTACCGGGCCTGCGCTGTCACCCAGAGTTGGCAAGGCACAATAGAGCACCTGGGCTTGTCCCAGCGAAGGTTTTCCGAAAGTCCTGCCACGCACCGAGCCCCCGAGTCGGTGCCTTAGGAAGAGCGAGGAGTGCATGCGGGTACTCCGCCGCGGTGACGCCGGTCCGGACGTCGCCGAGATCAGGGCCATCCTGTCCGGGATGGACCTGCTCCCGCCGGTCACCGGTACCGACGGCTACGACACGTTCGACGTCGCCCTCGAGCACGCCGTCCGTGCCTTCCAGCAGCGCCGTGGGCTGATGACCGACGGCATCGTGGGTCCGGCGACGTTCCAGGCGCTCAAGGGCGCCAGCTACCACCTGGGCAGCCGCCCGCTGTCGTACATGATCGCCTCCCCGGTGCACGGCGACGACGTCTTCACGCTGCAGGAGCGGCTCACCGAGCTCGGCTTCGACGCCGGCCGCCCCGACGGCTACTTCGGCCCCCAGACCGAGCGCGCGCTCAAGACGTTCCAGCGCGACATGCGCCTGACGCCGGACGGCATGTGCGGCCCGGCGACCATCCGCGAACTGCACCGCCTGTCCTCGCCGCGGGCCCGGGGCGGGCGTCCGGTGTTCCTGCGCGAGCAGGAGCAGGTGCGCCAAGCCGGTCCGCGCCTGCGCGGCAAGCGCATCGTGATCGACCCCGGCCACGGCGGCGACGACCTCGGCGTGGTCGCCGGCGGCCTGCGCGAGGCCGACATCGCCTGGGACCTCGCCCGGCGGCTCGAAGGCCGGATGAAGGCCACGGGCATGGAGGCGCTGATCTCCCGCGGCCCGAACCACAGCCCCACCGAGCTGGAGCGCGCCAAGTTCGCCAACGACGCGGGCGCGGACCTGTTCCTCTCGCTGCACAGCGACAAGAACCCCTCGCCGCGTGCGCAGGGTGTCGCGAGCTTCCACTTCGGCAACGGCAACGGCACCACGTCCACGGTGGGCGAGCTGCTGGCCGGCTTCATCCAGCGCGAGGTCGCGGCCCGCACGGGCATGCTCGACTGCCGCACGCACTACAAGTCCTGGGACATCTTCACCCGCACCCGCTGCCCGGCGGTCCGGGTCGAGATCGGCTACCTGACCAACCCGGACGACGCCCGCAAGCTCGGCGACCCGGCGTTCCGCGACATCGTCGCGGAAGGCATCCTGATTGCCGTCAAGCGGCTGTACCTGCTCGGTGAGGGCGACCAGCCGACGGGCACGTTCACCTTCGCCGACGTCCTGGCGCACGAGCTCGCCAAGGCCGAATAGGGCCGACCACAACCCCTAGCGGCTCTCCGGCACCTGCCCCACCACCCCTGGGGACGCGAAGCGCGCGTCCCCAGGTTTCGGGGCAGTTCTCCACAGCTTGTCCACCGCTCCTATCAGCGCTCTGTGGATAACTCGGCACTTCTTCCACAGTTGTGCACACGCGTGTTCCAGCCGTGCCGAAGCACAGGCGCAAACGTTTGCGGGTGGGGAATCAGGCGCGGCCGAGGCTCGGCTCGGCGGTGGTGATCGTCACCTGGCCGAGCAGCCGCTCCAGGGCCGCCTCGACGTCTTCCTTCCAGGTGATCGCCGACCGCAGCTCGAGGCGCAGGCGGGGCCACTTCTGGTGTGGGCGGACCGTCTTGAAGCCGACGCTCTGCAGGAAGGCCGCCGGCAGCACGCAGCTGTGGCCGCCGTCGGGGTCCGGCTCGTCGGGCTTCGCGTCGCCGAACGCCTCGATGGCGCGGACCCCGCGCTTGGTGAGGTCCTTGGCGACCGCCTGGACGAGCATCCGGCCGAGACCACCGCCCCGGAACTCCGGCAGCACCTGGAACGAGGTCAGCAGGACGGCGTCGGCGCTCGGCGGCGACGTCGGGAAGGCCAGCGCACGCGGGACGGCATTCGGCGGGGCGTACAGCACGAACCCGACGGGCAGCGTGTCGCTGTAGACGATGCGGCCGCAGGACCCCCACTCGAGCAACACGCTCGAGACCCAGGCTTCCTTCTCGACCTCGGTCGCGCCGAACTCCTCGGCCTGGTGCTTGAGGTGCGGGGCGAGCTCCCAGTACACGCACCGGCGACAGCTCTTCGGCAGGTGCTCGAGGTTGTCCAGTGTGACGCCCACGACGCGACGCGACACCCGCGACCTCCCTGACCTGCGCTCCCGACGGGCTGCCCGGTCGTCAAGCCGCGCAAGAGCCACGGCACGACATGGGAGCCACGGTCGAGGATAGGCCGATGTGAC
Organism: Amycolatopsis plumensis; assembly: GCF_042652605.1. Taxonomy (NCBI): domain Bacteria; kingdom Bacillati; phylum Actinomycetota; class Actinomycetes; order Pseudonocardiales; family Pseudonocardiaceae; genus Amycolatopsis; species Amycolatopsis plumensis. Next base: position 2,992,509 of record NZ_JBHSJY010000001.1, read on the forward strand.
GAGCACCGAAAGGTCAGGGGGTCCTGATGGGTGCCCGGTTACACTCGATGGGATCTACCAGCTCCCGCGGGAGTGACCGTGTCCACCGAGCCCCGGGTGAATCGTCGATGACCGAGAACCGCCCCAGCCAGCGCCCCAGCGGCCGTCAGAACCTCGATCCGCACCTCGAGCGGTACGCCGCGCGCACCGCGGGGATGACCGCCTCCGAGATCCGGGCCCTGTTCGCGGTGGCCAGCCGGCCCGAGGTGGTCTCCCTGGCCGGCGGCATGCCGAACCTGGCCGCGCTCCCGCTCGACACGCTGTCGGCGCAGGTGGCCGAGATCATCGCCGAAGACGGCCTGGTGGCGCTGCAGTACGGCTCGGCGCACGGCGTCCCGGTGCTGCGCGAGCAGATCTGCGAAATCATGGCCCTGGAGGGCATCAAGGCGCACCCGGACGACGTCGTGGTGACCGTCGGCTCCCAGATGGGCCTGGACATGGTCACGCGGCTGTTCTGCGACCCGGGTGACGTCGTCATCGCCGAAGGCCCGTCCTACGTCGGCGCGCTGGGGTCGTTCGCCGCGTACCAGGCGCAGGTCGTGCACGTGGCGATGGACGACCAGGGCCTGGTGCCTTCGTTGCTCCGCGAAGCACTCGACCAGGCGAAGAAGGCCGGCCGGCGGGTCAAGTTCCTGTACACGATCCCGAACTTCCACAACCCCGCCGGCGTCACGCTGGCCGTCGAGCGCCGCGCGGAGATCCTGGAGATTTGCCGCGAGCACAACGTCCTGGTCGTCGAAGACAACCCGTACGGGTTGCTCGGCTTCGACGGGCAGACGTACCCGGCGCTGCGGTCGACCGACCCCGACAACGTCGTGTACCTCGGCTCGTTCTCGAAGACGTTCGCGTCCGGCCTGCGCGTCGGCTGGGTGCTGGCGCCGCACGCGGTGCGCGAGAAGCTCGTGCTGGCCGCGGAGTCGGCGACCCTGTGCCCGCCGACGTTCAACCAGATGATCGTCTCGCGCTACCTGGCCACGCACGACTGGAAGGGCCAGATCAAGAAGTTCCGCGAGAACTACCGCGAGCGGCGTGACGCGATCTTGTCCGCGCTCGACCAGTACTTGCCCCCGGGCTGCTCGTGGACCAAGCCGGACGGCGGGTTCTACGTCTGGGTGACGGTGCCGGAAGGCGTCGACACGAAGGCGATGCTGCCGCGCGCGGTGACCGCCCGGGTGGCGTACGCGTCCGGAACCGGCTTCTACGCCGACGGGTTCGGCAGCCGCCAGATGCGGCTGTCCTACTGCTACCCGACCCCGGAGCGCATCCGTGAGGGCGTGCGGCGGCTGGCGGCGGTGCTGGAGTCCGAAATGGACCTCGCCCGCACCTTCGGTAACGTGAGCGCGCGCCAGATCCAGGGACCGCAGAACCCGTCTCCGGACACGGTCTAATCCTGTTACAGGCTAAGGAGTTTCCACGGTGGTCGACCGTACCGTTGCCGTGCTCGCCGGCGGGCTCTCGCACGAACGCGACGTTTCACTGAGGTCCGGGCGACGGCTCTCCGCGGCGTTGAAGTCCGAGGGCTTCGGCATCGAGGAGTGGGACACCGACGCGGGCCTCCTGGAGCGGCTGCGCACCCAGCGCCCGGACGCGGTGGTCGTCGCGCTGCACGGCGGCGAGGGCGAGAACGGCTCGGTGCAGACGGTGCTGGAGATGCTGGGCGTGCCCTTCGTCGGCACCGGCTCCCAGGGCTGCCGCCGCGCGTGGGACAAGCCGACCGCGAAGGCGCTGCTGCAGAACGCCGGGTTCGTGACGCCGGGCTGGGTGGTGCTGCCGCACAGCACGTTCCGCGAGCTCGGTGCCCAGGCGGTGCTCGACGCGATGGTGGAGCGGCTCGGGCTGCCGCTGATCCTCAAGCCGGACCAGGGCGGCTCCGCGCTCGGCACGCAGGTGGTGCGCGAAGCGGCGGAACTGCCGGCGGCGATGGTCGGCTGCTTCGCCTACGGCGACACCGTCCTCGCGGAACGGTTCGTGGACGGCGTCGAGGTGGCCGTGACGGTCATCGAAGGCGAGAACGGGCCCGAGGCCCTGCCCGCGGTCGAGATCGTCCCGGAGAGCGGCGTGTACGACTACACGGCCCGCTACACGGCCGGCCTGACCGACTTCTTCACCCCGGCCCGGCTCGACGACGCCGCGGCCAAGGCGGTGGCCGAGCTGGCGGTCGCCGTGCACCGCGTGCTCGGGCTGCGTGACATCTCCCGCACCGACGCGGTCGTGACGCCGGACGGCACGGTTCACTTCCTGGAAGTGAACCCATCGCCGGGCCTGACCGAGACGTCGACGGTGCCGATGGCGATCGAGGCGGCGGGCAAGTCGCTCGGCGCGGTGTTCGATGAACTCATCGGGCGCGCCATCACCCGCTGACCCTTAAGACGCGAAAGGCCACTGCGGAACCTCCGCGGTGGCCTTTTTCGTGTGATCACTTCCCGTGTCCGGTGCCACTGCGATCAGCAATCATCACCGTGACGAAACACCCCGGGGTGATCCCTAATCGGTTTTCGGTGTCTGATTCGTCCCGTTCGCGTCGATGATCGCGACGATCCGCTCGAGGTCGTCGACCGAGCCGAACTCGAGGGTGATCCGGCCCTTCCGGCGGCCGAGGTCGACCTTCACGCGCGTGTCGAAGCGGTCCGAGAGCCGGTTCGCGAGTTCCTGCAACCCCGGCGCCTGGATCGGCTTGCGCGGCGCGGGCTTCGGCTTGGCCGGCTTCTCGCTCTTCTTGAGCGTGACAGCTTCCTCGGTCGCCCGGACCGACATGCCCTCCGCGACGATCCGCGCGGCGAGCTCCTCCTGGCTTTCGGCGTCCTCCAGCGACAGCAACGCGCGCGCGTGCCCGGCGGACAGGACGCCCGCGGCCACCCGGCGCTGCACCGGCAGGGGGAGCTTGAGGAGCCGGATCGTGTTGGTGATGACCGGGCGGCTGCGGCCGATCCGGCTCGCCAGCTCCTCGTGGGTGACCGCGAATTCGTCGAGCAGCTGCTGGTACGCCGCCGCCTCTTCGAGCGGGTTCAGCTGGACGCGGTGGATGTTCTCCAGGAGCGCGTCCCGCAGCATCGACTCGTCGGCGGTCTGCCGGACGATGGCCGGGATCGCCTCGAGCTCCGCCTGCTGCGAAGCGCGCAGCCGCCGCTCGCCCATGACGAGCTCGTACTCGTCGTTCCCGAGCTCCCGGACGACGATGGGCTGCATGAGCCCGAACTCGCGGATCGAGTGCTCGAGTTCGGCGAGCGCGTCCTCGTCGAAGACCTGGCGTGGCTGCTTCGGGTTCGGCTTGATCGAGCCGACGGGGATCTCGCGGTAGACGGCGCCGGCGACCTCGCCGCCGTGCTGCTGCGTCGCCTGACCGTTCGCCGCGAACCAGCCCTTGTCCTCGGCCGCCTTCTTGTCCGCCGCCGTCCCGTCGACAGGCGCGGGCAGCGGACCCCCGCCGGTGGGTCCGGTCGGGATCAGGGCGGCGAGGCCGCGCCCCAGCCCTCCTCGACGTTCGGTCATGTCGAACTACCCTCCATCTGGGCGCCGCGCTCGGCGATCTCCTTCGCCGCGTCGACGTAGCTCATCGCCCCGCGCGAACCGGGGTCGTAGGCGAGCACGGTCTGGCCGTACCCGGGTGCCTCGGAGACCTTCACGCTGCGGGGGATGACGGTCTTCAGCACGGTGTCGCCGAAGTGGTTCCGCACCTCGTTCGTCACCTGGTCGGCCAGCTTGGTCCGGCCGTCGTACATGGTGAGCAGGATGGTCGAGACGCGGAGTTCGCGGTTGAGGTGCTGCTGCACGAGCTCGATGTTGCTCAGCAGCTGCCCGAGACCTTCGAGTGCGTAGTACTCGCACTGGATCGGGATGAGCACCTCCTGCGCGGCGACCATCGCGTTGACCGTCAGCAGGCCCAGCGACGGCGGGCAATCGATGAGGACGTAGTCGACGCCGATCTCGTCGAGGATCTCCGAGGAGATGGCCTCCTTGAGCCGGGACTCGCGGGACGCCATCGAGACGAGCTCGATCTCGGCACCGGCGAGGTCGATCGTCGCGGGGACGCAGAAGAGGTTGGGGGACTGCTCGGTCGGCTGGGCCGCCTCCGCGAGCGTCACCTCGCCGATGAGCACCTCGTAGATGGAGGGCGTCCCGGAGCGGTGGTCGACGTCGAGCGCGGTGCTCGCGTTGCCCTGCGGGTCGAGGTCGACGACGAGCGTCTTGAGCCCGTGGAGCGCGAGGGCGGCGGCGAGGTTGACCGTGCTGGTGGTCTTGCCGACCCCGCCCTTCTGGTTGGCGACGGTCAGCACGCGACGGCGACCGGGCCGGGGGAGCGACCCCTCCTTGGGGTGCAGCAGACGCGCGGCACGGGCGGCTTCTTCGGCGATCGGCGTCCAGCCCACGTCGTGGCTGGTCTCCGTGGAGTCGGACGGCGGGGGATTCACCGGTCTCGACACCTCCTCCATCTAGACGTCTGGTCGGTGGTCGAGTCGCTACGTTTCACGTGGAACATCGCGGCCCGTTAACGCTTCTTGCTCCGCGCCTTCGGCTTGCTCGCCGTCGGCAGGCGACGGATCTTCACGACCGTGCTGGGGACCTCGAGGACCGCGGCACCGCACTCGACGATGAGCGGATCGGCCCCGCCGGCCTTCCGGATGGCGGCGCCGTCCCGCTCGATCTCGTCCGCCGCGCTGGCGCCCTTGAGGGCGACCAGGAAGCCATCGGGACGGACCAGCGGCAGGCACCAGTCCGCGAGACGAGCGAGGGGGGCGACCGCGCGAGCGGTGACGATGTCGGCGCCACCGAGCTGCTCACGCACAGGTCGTTCCTCCGCGCGTCCACGGACGATGGTGATCGGGAGTTCCAGCTTCTCGGCCACCTCGGCCAGCCAGTCCACCCGGCGGGCCATCGGTTCGAGCAAGACGATATCGAGGTCCGGTCGCGCGATCGCCAGCGGTACACCCGGAAGGCCGGCTCCCGACCCGACGTCGACGACGCGAGCACCTTCGGGCATCTGCTCACCGATCACCGCCGAGTTGAGGATGTGCCGTTCCCACAGCCGCTCGACTTCCCGCGGACCGATCAGCCCCCGCTCGACCCCGTGCCGCTCCAGGAGTTCGACGTACCCGGCGGCTTGGTCGACGTGCTCTCCGAACACTCGCGCCGCCGCCTGCTCCCAGCTCACTCCGCCTACTCCTCGTCCGCCGGTTTCACGTGAAACCGCGCTCGTTCGATTGTCCCCGATGAACCGGAGAAGACGAGACGACAGTCCGAAGATGTGGACAACTCCACTCCGCCGGCGGCCGCTGTGGAGCGTTCCACGTGAAACATCACCCGTGTAATTCGCTCCGCCGAGCCTTCGCGTTGCCCAACCGGATGCCGCTGAAGCCAAGCGTGCTCGCCGACGCGAGGTCGACGAACGCCCACAAGTTCCGCATCACGCGCAACTCAATGCCCGCCTCCTCGTGAAGCGCAAAAAGGTCGTCGACCCGCTCCGCCGGACCGAGTGGCTCGACCGGCACGGTCGCCACGACCGCGTGGGCGTGCTCACCGAAGGCCCGGAACGACGCCGACGAGAAGCGGTAGGCGAACAGCGAGACCGTTCGCATCGCCTCGAGCCATCCGTACTCGATCGCGTGGACGCGATCGGCGCCGAGCCACGCGCGGTCCGCTTCCGTCGTCGATGGCTCCACCCACGCCATCGCGCGCGGGCACTGGCGGGGGAACCAGTAGTCCGGCGCACTGCTCGCCCCGACCGCCCAGACGTAGGCCTCCGGCTGTCGCGCCGTGGCCGCCACGTGCGGCTCGAAGCGGGTGATCGTCGGGTCTTCGGAGAAGTGGACGACCTCACCGGGTGCCGGGCGCATGCACACAAGAAAGCGGCCCCACCTGACCGAGTCAAGTGGGGCCGCTCGCCAAGCGAGCCGGGGCTCACGCCTCCGGAAAGATCACCACGCGCCGCTTCGGGTCTTCGCCTTCGCTCTCGCTCGTGACGCCCGACACCGTCGCCACCGCGTCGTGGACCACCTTGCGCTCGAACGGGCTCATCGGCTGCAACCGCACCCGCTCGCCGCTCTTGAGGACCGACTCCGCCGTCGAGCGGCCGAGCTCCTTCAGCTCCTCGCGGCGGTCCGCGCGCCAGCCCGCGATGTCCAGCATCAGGCGGCTGCGGGAGCCCGTCTCCTGCTGGACCGCCAGGCGGGTCAGCTCCTGCAGCGCCTCGAGCACCGTGCCGCGCGGACCGACGAGCTTCTCGAGGTCCTCACCGCCGTCGATGCTCACGATCGCGCGGCCGGCTTCCACGTCGAGGTCGATGTCGCCGTCGTAGTCGAGCAGGTCCAGCAGGCGCTCGAGGTAGTCACCGGCGATGTCGCCCTCCTGCACGAGGATGTCGTCACCGCCCGCCTTCGGCTCGCCTGCCGCCTCCGCGTCCGTCTCCGGGGTCACGTCGTCCTTATCGGCGTCGATCGTGTCGATCGTCTCCGACATCATTCGTCTCCTCTCCGAACCGGTCGCGCCTCAGCGGCGCTTCCGGCCCGACTTCCTGGTCGAGTCTTTGAGAAGGCCCGGCACGCCCGTGCCGGTGTCCTTCGAACCGTTCTGGCCGTTCGTGTCGGCCGGGGTCTGGTCGCCGTCCGTGGAGGCGGCGGTGGCGCCGGAGGCAGCCGGAGTCGTCTGCGCGAAGCCGTGGGCCGAGCCGGCCTTCGTGACCTTCTTCGCGGTGCCGGTCTGCGCGGGCTGGTTCTTCCTCTGCTGGACCGGCTTCTGACCGACCTTCGGCGCGGTCGGCTTCTGGCCCGGCTTCGGCCCGAGCGTCGCGCGCTTCTCGGCGGCCTCCGCCTTGCGGGCCGCCTCTTCCTTGTCGATCTTCGTGTAGACGAGGCGCTGCTGCATCAGGGTCCAGCCGTTGTTCGCCAGCCAGTAGAAGAGGAGGCCGAGCGGGAACAGGGCACCGAAGACGAGCACACCGAGCGGGAAGATGTACATCGTCAGCTTGTTCATGATCGCGGTCTGCGGGGTGGCCGACGCGGCGTTCTGCCGGGCCACCGAGTGGCGCGCGGTGAGGTGCGTGGCGATCGAGGCGACGATCATCAGGGGCAGCGCGACCGGGAGCACGCTCCAGTGGAAGCCGACGTTCGTGGCCCCGCCGCTGACGACCCCGACACCGTTGTAGACGGCCTCGCCGAGGTTGACGCCGAACAGCTTCGCGTTGACGTAGGACTCGACGTCGTGCTGGCTGAAGAAGTAGTTCTCGGTCTTCGGGCCGCCACCGGGCGGCGGCATGGTGAACGCGCGCAGGACGTGGTTCAGGCCGATGAAGACCGGGATCTGAAGCAGCATCGGCAGGCAGCTGCCCAGCGGGTTGACGCCGTGCTCGCGCTGGAGCTTCTGCATCTCCGCGGCCTGGCGCTGCCGGTCGTTCGCGTACTTCTTCTGGATCTTCTTCATCTCCGGCGCGAAGTCCTGCATCTTCTTCATCGACCGGACCTGGTTCACGAACGGCTTGAACATGATGCCGCGGACCGTGAACGTCAGGAAGATGATGCCGAGGATCCAGGCGACCGCGGTCGATTCCCCGAAGACGAACCCGAAGACCTTGTGCCAACACCAGAGGATGAAGGACACGGGGTAGTAGATGAAATCGAGCACTGCTGCTACTCCTCGATCGGTGTTTCAGGTCGTCGGTGGCGCCACGAGAACTCCTCGGGCACGGGATCGCGGCCAGGCGGTGTCCAGGGGCCGCAACGCAGCAGCCGGCGCAGCGCGAGGTAGGAGCCGCGGCCGGCACCGTGCCGGGTGAGGGCTTCGACTGCGTACGCGCTGCAGCTCGGGTAGAACCGGCAAGCCGGCGGGAGGAAAGGCGAGATCGCCTTGCGGTAGAGCTTGATGGGGAGCAGCAGGACCCAGGCGACCGGGCCGGGCCGCACGGGCTCGGGCTCCACGTCGTGGTCGTGCTCGGGGGTGGCTCGCATGCCGGTCACACCGCTGATCCGTGGTCGGGGGCCGCGTCCGCGGGACGCGTCGGGCTGGGGACATCCCCGGCCGGACGGCGCGACGACAGAAGCCCCAGCCGGCGCAACGCGGCGTCGAGATCGGACCCGAGCTCGGCGCTGGAAGCGGTCGACGACGGCGGCAATGCCCGTACGACCAACGCCGTACCGGCGGGCAGTGTTCCGAGCCTGGCCGAAACGAGATGACGCAACCGGCGGCTGACGCGGTGGCGGACCACCGAGTTGCCGACGGCCTTGCTCACCACAAAACCCGCCCTGGCCGCCGACAGCGTGTCGGCGGCCTCGGACGGGTCCGTGGTCAGCGCGTGGACGACGAGGCGGCGCCTGCCTGCCCGGGACCCGCGACGGAGAACCACGCGGAAATCCTCGCTCCGCCGCAGGCGTGCGGCAGCCGGCAGCACGGCGCGCCCCGATCGGGCGATCAGGCGGACAGCGCTTCGCGGCCCTTGCGACGGCGGGCCGCCAGGATGGCCCGGCCGGCGCGGGTCCGCATGCGCAGGCGGAACCCGTGGGTCTTCGCGCGGCGGCGGTTGTTCGGCTGGAAGGTGCGCTTACCCTTGCTCACTGCTTCTCCTGTGTGTCGCGTCGGACGCGGGGATTTCCTCCCCGTCGCCTGGCGTGTCGTGCGGGCGCACGGCAGTCTCTGGTGTCTCCTACCAACGTGTGGCCTCGTCACGACGAGCGACGACAACCTGGGCACGCGAAACGCACCCGTCGCATACGGGAGACCTTACGAGGGTACGCACCCCCGTCGGGCGGCCGGTAAGCACCCCCTCGGCCACGGTACGCGACCGGTGCGCGCGGCTGTGCCGGTCGACGCCGGGACACCGAATGGCCACGTCCTGTACACCGTGAAATGCTGGCCGCCGAGGATGCCTTGTGGCAGCGGACGGGGCTTGTTAGCGTGCCTCTTCCGGGTCACCGGTCGCGGTGCCCAGTCTCCGGGTGGTGGAGTGCCCACCGGCGTACGACGAGCCCGCAGGTGGCGGCGCCGCGGGTCGCCGTACATTAGTGCACAGCTGTGGACAACTATGTGGATATCCGCTGTGCCGACGCGCACGCAGGTCGCCGGGGTTCGGCCGTCCACGCCGACGAGGGGAGGGGAGCCAGACAGGTGTCGGATCACCAGCACAATCTGGGTGTCATCTGGGAACAGGTGGTACGCGAACTGTCCGACGGGACCCTGTCCCCCCAGCAGCGCGCCTGGATGCGCGTGACCCGGCCGATCGGCCTGCTCGACGGCACGGCGCTGCTGGCCGCGCCCAGCGACTTCGCGAAGGAAGCGATCGAACGCGGGCTGCGCGGCGCGATCACCGACGCGCTTTCCCGGCGGCTCGGCCGCGCCATCTCCCTCGCGGTGAAGGTGGACAGCGCCGAAGTCGTCCCGGCGCCCGCGCCCCGCTACGTGCCGTCACCCGGCCGAGTGGAAAACGGCGCGAGTCCCGAACCGGCCACGCCGATGCCGTCCCACGGCGCGCCGATGATGCCGCCGCCACGCCCCGCCGAACCGGCGCAGCCCATGCCGTCGATGCCGATGCCCGCGCACCAGGCCGTCGCGCCGAAGCCGGACGACGGCGACGACACCGACGAAGAAGTCGACGAAGAGGGCGAGGCGCTCGCCGCGGTCCACGAGATCTGGCCGACGTTCTCCGGCCAGCCGATCGCCGGCCAGCCGTACACCGCGCCCGCGCAGCCGCAGACGTCGAAGACGAAGCTGAACGAGAAGTACACCTTCGACACGTTCGTCATCGGTGCGTCCAACCGCTTCGCGCACGCGGCCGCGGTCGCCGTCGCCGAAGCGCCGGCCCGCGCGTACAACCCGCTCTTCATCTGGGGCGAGTCCGGGCTCGGCAAGACGCACCTGCTGCACGCGGTCGGCCACTACGCGCAACGGCTCTTCCCCGGCATGCGCGTCCGGTACGTCTCGACCGAAGAGTTCACGAACGACTTCATCAACTCGCTGCGCGACGACCGCAAGGTCGCCTTCCAGCGCCGCTACCGCGACATCGACATCCTGCTCGTCGACGACATCCAGTTCCTGGAGGGCAAGGAAGGGACGCAGGAAGAGTTCTTCCACACCTTCAACACCCTCCACAACGCGAACAAGCAGATCGTCGTCAGCTCGGACCGCCCGCCGAAGCGCCTCGAAACGCTGGAAGACCGGCTGCGGACGCGGTTCGAGTGGGGCCTGATCACCGACATCCAGCCGCCCGAGCTCGAGACGCGCATCGCGATCCTCCGCAAGAAGGCGGCGCAGGATCGGCTCGCGGTGCCGGGCGAGGTTCTCGAGTTCATCGCTTCGCGCGTCGAGGCGAACATCCGGGAGCTCGAAGGCGCGCTGATCCGCGTCACGGCCTTCGCGTCGCTGAACCAGCAGCCGGTCGACAGCGCGCTCGCCGAGATCGTGCTGCGCGACCTGATCCCCGACTCGCACGCGCCGGAGATCACCGCGCCGACCATCATGGGCGTCACGTCCGAGTTCTTCGACGTCACGCTCGACGACCTGTGCGGCCCCGGCAAGACGAAGGCACTTGCCACGGCCCGCCAGATCGCGATGTACCTCTGCCGCGAGCTGACCGACATGTCGCTGCCGAAGATCGGGCAGACGTTCGGCGGCCGCGACCACACGACCGTCATGCACGCGGACAAGAAGATCCGCAAGGAGATGGCCGAGCGCCGGCGCATCTACGACCAGGTGCAGGAGCTGACGTCGCGCATCAAGCAGCGCGCCCGCCAGTAGCACATCCCTTATCTCCCAACGACTTCGGGGCGTCCGCTCAATGTGGACGCCCCTTTCGTCGTCTTTGGACGCCTGAAGCACGCGTACGCGCGCGAAGCAGCGAAGGCGCCTACGCGCGCTTCGCCAAACTCGCGAAAATTGTTTGTACACAAGGGGTTTTCCCCACCGTGTGGGCGGATTGCCCACAGTGCCAACGGATCTCCCACCAGCGGAGACACGGATTCCCTCCACACCCCGCCCACAGCCGATCCACAGCGCATCCACACCCTTGTCCACGGTGATTCCACAGGTTGCCCACACGCTGTGCACAGGAGCCGCCGATCACTCGGAAGAGGGTTTCGGACCCGGTTCGGCACCCCCAGACCCTGGGTACAAATCGCCCCACACCTGGGGACAACCATGGGGACAACCGGGGCCATCTGTGGACGAATCCGGGGACGCCCGAAACCATCCACGGATCGCCCGAACTACCCACAGGTCCGCCACCACGGTTACCCACACGCCCGCGAGCCGCCCGACCTGCGCGAACGAGCTCGATCCACACAATCCACAACGCCTACTACTGCTACTGCCCTTAGATCTCTTCTAAGAGAGAAAAAGATAAAAACAGGCGGCGGACGAAGTTGGGGACAGTCGCGAGATCGAGTCGTCATGTCGACAAAGCGAAGGGGAGGCCGAGGTGACGGCGGCGCCCGCGACGGCCTAACGTGGACGCCTGCACCTGGTCCGCGCTCCGGCCGCTCACGCGGAGGGCGGGCCGGCCGGAGGGGGCAGCCGGTCTCTGCCCCGCGAGAACGAGGCCTGGCCCGAGCCCGCAGGGGGCTCGACCGTCGAAAGGATGCGCGCATGAAGATCCGCGTCGAGCGTGACGGGCTCGCCGACGCCGTCGCGTGGGTGGCCAGAAGCCTCCCCTCCCGGCCTCCGGTGCCGGTGCTGGGCGGTGTCCTGCTCGACGCCGGTTCGGGCGGCGAAACCGACGCGCTGACGGTCTCCGGCTTCGACTACGAGGTCTCCGCCACGGTCGGGGTCCCCGCGACGATCGCCGACGGCGGCCGCCTCCTCGTCTCCGGGCGCCTCCTCGCCGACATCACCAAGGCGCTGCCCGCGCAGCCGGTCGAGATCTCGGTCGACGGCGCCCGCGCCACCATCACGTGCGGCAGCGCGCGGTTCTCCCTGCCGACCATGCCGGTCGAGGACTACCCGCAGCTGCCGTCCCAGCCCGCCTTCGCGGGCGAGCTCGCCGGCGACGCGTTCGGCCAGGCCGTCACCCAGGTCGTCGTCGCCGCGGGCAAGGACGACACGCTCCCGATGCTCACCGGCATGCGGCTGGAGATCTCCGGCAGCTCGCTGACCCTGGTCGCGACCGACCGGTTCCGGCTCGCCATGCGCGAGTTCACCTGGCAGCCCGCCGAGGGCCTGGCCGACGCCGCGGTGCTCGTGCCGGCGCGCACGCTCGCCGAGGCCGCCAAGACGCTCGGCGCGTCCGGCGCCACGATCCGCCTCGCCCTCGCCAGCGGCGAAGGCCTGCTCGGCCTCTCCGGCTCCGGGCGCTACACGACGACCCGCCTGCTCGACGCGGAGTTCCCGCCGTACCGGCAGCTGCTGCCGGCGTCGCACACCTCGCGCGCGGTGATCGACGTCTCGGCGCTCACCGAGTCCATCAAGCGCGTTTCGCTGGTGGCCGAGCGGGGGACTCAGGTACGACTGGAATTCGGGGACAACACGCTGCGGTTGTCCGCGGGCGGTGACGACGAGGGCAGCGCCGAAGAGGAGCTGCAGGTCGAGTACGAAGGTGAGCCGGTGACGATCGCGTTCAACCCGGGTTACCTCGTGGACGGCTTGGGCGCGCTCCACAGCGACCGGGCCGAGCTGACCTTCACCACGCCGAACCGGCCCGCGCTCATCAAGCCCGCCGACGCCGAGGGCAACGTCGTCCCCGGCTACCTGTACCTCCTGATGCCGGTCCGCCTCCCGGGCTGACCCGCTTTCGCCAGTACGTAAGGGGATCTCGATGGTTCAGCTCGGTCTGATCGGCCTGGGCAAGATGGGCTTCAACATGCGTGAGCGGCTGCGTGCGGCCGGTCACGAGGTGGTCGGCTACGACCGCAACCCGGACGTCAGCGACACGACCTCGCTCGAGGACCTGGTGTCCAAACTGGACGCCCCGCGGATCGTGTGGATCATGGTGCCGGCCGGCGAGCCGACCCGGGCGACCGTCACCGAGCTGAGCAACCTGCTCGCCGCGGGTGACATGGTGATCGACGGCGGCAACTCCAAGTACACCGACGACAAGCTGAACGCCGATCTCCTCGCGGCGAAGAGCATCGGCTACCTCGACTGCGGGGTGTCCGGTGGCGTGTGGGGCAAGGACAACGGCTACGGCCTGATGGTCGGCGGCGCGGCCTCCGACGTCGAGAAGGCGATGCCGATCTTCGACGCGCTGCGTCCGGACGGCCCGCGCGAAGAGGGCTTCTCGCACGCGGGAGACGTCGGCGCGGGTCACTACGCGAAGATGATCCACAACGGCATCGAGTACGGCATGATGCAGGCCTTCGCCGAGGGCTTCGAGCTGCTCGAGGCCGCGAAGGTCGTCAAGGACGTCCCCGCGGTGATCAAGGGCTGGCAGCGCGGCACGGTCGTCCGGTCGTGGCTGCTCGACCTGCTCGTGCGCGCGCTCGACGAGGACCCGGAGCTGGACGACCTCGAGGGCTACGTCGAGGATTCGGGCGAGGGTCGCTGGACGCTGGAAGAGGCGATCAACAACGCGGTGCCGGCGCCGGTCATCTCGGCCGCGCTGTTCGCGCGGTTCGCTTCGCGGCAGGAGCACTCGGCCGCGATGCGCGCGGTCGCCGCGCTGCGCAACCAGTTCGGCGGGCACGCCGTGAAGAAGGTCGGCGGGTAAGGAGCCACTGGTGTATCTGCGACACCTGCAGGTCACCGACTTCCGCTCCTGGCCGCAGGCCGATCTCGCCCTCGAACCGGGGCCGACCGTGCTGGTCGGCCAGAACGGCCGCGGCAAGACCAACCTGCTGGAGGCGATCGGGTACGTCGCGACGCTGGGCTCGCACCGCGTCGCGACGGACGCGCCGCTCATCCGGCACGGCTGCGAGCGCGCGCTGGTGCGGGTCGCGGTGGTCAACGACGACCGCGAGCTGACCGTCGAGCTCGAGATCACCGCCGGCCGGGCGAACCGCGCCCGGGTCAACCGCGGTGCGGTCGGCCGCCCGCGTGACGTGCTCGGCATCCTGCGCACGGTGCTGTTCTCCCCGGAGGACCTGGCGCTCGTGCGGGGGGACCCGAGCGAGCGAAGACGGTTCCTCGACGAACTCCTGGTGCTGCGCGCGCCGCGGTACGCGGGGGTGCGGGCGGACTACGAGAAGGTGCTGAAGCAGCGGAACGCCCTGCTCAAGACGGCCGGGAAACGCCGTACGGGCCGCGAAGACCCGTACGCGTTGTCGACGCTGGAGGTCTGGGACGACCACTTGTCGGTGGCGGGCGCGGAGCTGCTGGCCGCGCGCCTGAACCTCGTCGCCGACCTCGCGCCGTACGCGGCTTCGGCGTACATGGGGGTCGCGCCCGACTCGCGGCCGGCGAAGATCGCCTACCGGTCGTCGCTGGGTGCGGCCCTGCCGGAGACGTACGGCGTACCGGATGGGGAACGGGCGCAACCCGCGGTCCTGAAGGACGTCTTACTCAAGGCGCTGGGTGAAGCCCGCAAGGCGGAGCTCGAGCGCGGCATCAGCCTGGTCGGCCCGCACCGGGACGAGCTGGAGCTGATCCTGGGCCAGGCGCCGGCCAAGGGGTACGCGAGCCACGGCGAGTCGTGGTCGTTCGCGCTGGCCCTGCGGCTCGGCAGTTACGAGCTGCTGCGCGGGGAGGCTGGCGAGCCGGTGCTGCTGCTCGACGACGTGTTCGCCGAGCTGGACCGCAAGCGCCGGGCCCGGCTGGCCGAGGTGGCCGCGAGCGCCGAACAGGTGCTGGTGACCGCCGCGGTCGACGAAGACGTGCCCGGCGAGCTCGCCGGGCACCGGTTCGTGGTGGCGGACGGTGAGATCACGCGTGGCTGAGCAAGGCGACCGGGTACCCCGTGTGACGGGAGACACAAACCGCACCCGATCTGGGGACAAACCTGTGGACAGTGTGGATAACACGGTGAATGAGTTATCGCTGCCCGTGACTCTGCGGCCGGATGGGTGGCAGAAATCGTCTCAAAACAGCTCCTCGTCACCTGCGGGTACCGAGCGTGATGGTGACGCTGGGCCGAACGAGGCTCCGCCGACCGGGCGCGACCTCGCCCACGCCGCGCTCGAGGCGGCCAAGGCGAAGGCCAAGGCGCGGGGCACGTCGCCCGGCCGGCGCCGTCCCGCGACCGGCGGCGGGCAGAACCCCCGGCGTCGCCGCTGGTCGGGCCCGGGCGCCGACCCGCGTGACCCGCAGCCGCTCGGCCGGCTCGTCTCCGGGCTGGTGCGGGACCGCGGCTGGAACGAGAGCGTCACGAGCGCCCGCGTTTTCGCGCAGTGGGCGCGGCTGGTCGGCGAAGACGTCGCCGAGCACGCGCAGCCGGTCACGCTGAAGGACGGCGAGCTCACCGTCCGCGCCAGTTCGACGGCGTGGGCCACCCAGCTCCGGTTGCTGCAGGGGAAACTGCTGGCCAAGATCGCGGCGGGCGTCGGCAACGGCGTCGTCAAGCGGATGCGGATTCAGGGGCCGACCGCCCCGAGCTGGCGGAAAGGGCCACGGCACGTGCCGGGCCGCGGCCCGCGTGACACGTACGGCTGACCCGGGTTGCGCGATGCTCGGTTGAGTGGGCCGAGAACGCATCCAGACCTCCCGAGATACGTCAAGACTCGGCTCGAACCGAGTTCGTTCGTCTGTGACGCATTCAGGGGTGTCCTTGCCGCATGTCAGCGGACGCGGCCAAGTACACTGGAGGAGAGCGAGCGTCCGCTCGGGCGAGACGAGGAGAAACAACGCCGGTGACCGAGAACAAGAGCGAGTACAACGCGTCGTCGATCACGGTGCTCGAAGGCCTCGAAGCGGTCCGCAAGCGCCCCGGCATGTACATCGGTTCCACCGGTGAACGCGGGCTGCACCACCTCGTCCAGGAGGTCGTCGACAACTCCGTCGACGAGGCGATGGCCGGGTACGCCACCAAGGTCGAGGTTACCCTGCTCGCCGACGGCGGCGTCCGCGTCGTCGACGACGGCCGCGGCATCCCGGTCGACATGCACCCCAAGGAGAACAAGCCGACCATCGAGGTCGTGCTCACCCAGCTGCACGCGGGCGGCAAGTTCGACAGCGACTCCTACGCGGTGTCCGGCGGCCTGCACGGCGTCGGCATCTCCGTGGTGAACGCGCTCTCGACCAAGCTGCTGGCCGAGGTCAAGTACGGCGGCCGCAGCTGGCGCCAGGAGTACACGAACCAGGTGCCCGGCCCGCTCGAGGACCTCGGCCCCGCGACCGAGACCGGCACGACGATGACGTTCTGGGCCGACGGCGACATCTTCGAGACCACGACGTACAACTTCGAGACCATCTCGCGCCGGCTCCAGGAGATGGCGTTCCTCAACAAGGGGCTGACGCTGTCCCTGCGCGACGAACGCGTCGCCGACGAGGAGACCGAAGAGGACGCGGAAGGCAAGGTCGCCCGCATCAAGGAGAAGGTCTACTGCTACCCGGGCGGGCTCGAGGACTTCGTCAAGCACATCAACGGCAGCAAGGACCCGATCCACCCCAGCGTGATCTCCTTCGACGCCAAGGGCACCGGCCTCGAGGTCGAGGTCGCGATGCAGTGGAACACCGGGTTCACGCCGTCGGTGTACACATTCGCCAACACGATCAACACCCACGAAGGCGGCACCCACGAAGAGGGCTTCCGCGCCGCGCTGACCCGCGTCGTCAACGCGTACGCGCGCGACAAGAAGCTGCTCAAGGAGAAGGACGCCAACCTGACCGGTGACGACGTGCGCGAGGGCCTCGCCGCGATCGTCTCGATCAAGCTGGGCGAGCCGCAGTTCGAGGGCCAGACGAAGACCAAGCTGGGCAACAGCGAGGCCAAGACGTTCGTGCAGCAGCAGTCGAACGAGTGGCTGGCCGACTGGTTCGAGCGCAACCCCACCGAGGCGAAGACGATCATCAACAAGTCGATCTCCTCGGCGCAGGCCCGGATGGCCGCCCGCAAGGCGCGTGACCTGGTCCGCCGCAAGGGCGCGCTCGACATCGGCGGCCTGCCCGGCAAGCTCAAGGACTGCCGCTCCACCAAGCCGGAGGAGTGCGAGCTCTACATCGTCGAGGGTGACTCGGCCGGCGGCTCGGCCAAGGAGGGCCGGGACTCGATGTACCAGGCGATCCTGCCGATCCGCGGCAAGATCATCAACGTCGAGAAGGCCCGCATCGATCGCGTCCTCAAGAACACCGAGGTCCAGTCGCTGATCACCGCGCTGGGCACCGGCATCCACGACGAGTTCGACCTCTCGAAGCTGCGCTACCACAAGATCGTGCTGATGGCCGACGCCGACGTCGACGGCCAGCACATCACCACGCTGCTGCTCACCCTGCTCTTCCGGTTCATGACGCCGCTGATCGAGCACGGCCACGTCTTCCTCTCGCGGCCGCCGCTGTACAAGATCAAGTGGCCGCGGTCCGAGCCGGAGTACGCCTACTCCGACCGCGAGCGCGACGCCGTCATCAAGGCGGGTGTCGAGGCCGGCAAGAAGCTGCCGAAGGACGACGCGATCCAGCGCTACAAGGGTCTCGGCGAGATGAACGCCGAAGAGCTGTGGGAGACCACCATGGACCCGGCGAACCGGCTGCTGGGCCGGGTGACCATGGACGACGCCGCGCAGGCGGACGACCTGTTCTCGGTCCTGATGGGCGAGGACGTCGAGGCCCGCCGCTCGTTCATCACGCGCAACGCGAAGGACGTGCGCTTCTTGGACGTGTAGGCGTCCCCCGCTCTTGTCCCGCCTGGACCACCCGCACCCGAGAAGGACCTCATGACGGAAACCCTGCCGCCGGCTCCGGAGAACGACCGGATCGAACCGGTCGACATCCAGCAGGAGATGCAGCGCTCCTACATCGACTACGCGATGAGCGTGATCGTGTCGCGGGCGCTGCCGGACGTGCGCGACGGCCTCAAGCCGGTCGCCCGCCGCATCCTGTACTCGATGTTCGACTCCGGCTTCCGGCCGGACCGCGGGTACAACAAGTGCTCCCGTGTCGTCGGCGACGTCATGGGCAACTACCACCCGCACGGCGACTCGGCGATCTACGACGCGCTGGTCCGGCTCGCCCAGCCGTGGTCGCTGCGCTACCCGCTGATCGACGGCCAGGGCAACTTCGGCTCGTCGGGCAACGACCCCGCGGCCGCCATGCGGTACACCGAGTCCCGGCTCGCGCCGCTGGCCATGCAGATGCTGGCCGACATCGAAGAAGACACCGTCGACTTCTCCGACAACTACGACGGCCGCACGCAGGAGCCCGACGTCCTGCCGGCGCGGTTCCCGAACCTGCTGGTCAACGGCGGTTCCGGGATCGCGGTCGGGATGGCGACCAACATCCCGCCGCACAACCTGCGCGAGGTCTCCGAGGGCGTCGTCTGGGCGCTGGAGAACCCGGACGCGACCGACGACGAGCTGCTGGCCGCGCTGCTGGTGCGGATCAAGGGCCCGGACTTCCCGACCAAGGCGATGATCCTCGGCACGTCCGGCATCGAGGACGCCTACCGCACCGGCCGCGGCTCGATCCGCATGCGCGCGGTCGTCGAGGTCGAGGAGGACGCGAAGGGCCGCACGATCCTGGTCGTGTCCGAGCTGCCCTACCAGGTCAACCCGGACAACCTGGTCGAGAACATCGCGAACCTGGTCCGCGACGGCAAGCTCACCGGCATCTCCGACATCGCCGACGAGTCCAACAGCCGCTCGGGCATGCGGATCGTCGTCACGATCAAGCGGGACGCGGTCGCGAAGGTCGTGCTGAACAACCTGTTCAAGCACACCCAGCTGCAGCAGAACTTCGGCGTCAACATGCTGGCGCTGGTCGACGGCGTGCCGCGCACGCTGCGGCTCGACCAGATCATCCGCCACTACGTGAAGCACCAGGTCGAGGTCATCGTCCGGCGGACCAGGTTCCGCCTGAAGAAGGCCGAAGAGCGGGCCCACATCCTGCGTGGGTACGTCAAGGCGCTCGACATGCTCGACGAGGTCATCGCCCTCATCCGGCGGTCGCCCTCGGCGGACGAAGCCCGGCCGGCCCTGATGGAGCTGCTGGACGTCGACGAGATCCAGGCCACCGCGATCCTCGACATGCAGCTGCGGCGCCTCGCCGCCCTGGAGCGCCAGCGGATCATCGACCAGCTGGCCGAGATCGAGCTCGAGATCGCCGACCTGAAGGACATCCTCGAGAAGCCGGAGCGGCAGCGCGCGCTGATCCGCGACGAGCTGATGGCGATCGTCGAGAAGTACGGCGACGACCGGCGCACCCAGATCGTCGGCTTCGGCGGCGACGTCACGGACGAAGAGCTCATCGCGGTCGAGGACGTCGTCGTCACCATCACCCGCACGGGGTACGCCAAGCGGACGAAAACGGATCTGTACCGGTCGCAGAAGCGCGGCGGCAAGGGCGTGCAGGGCGCGACGCTGAAGCAGGACGACATCGTCCAGCACTTCTTCGTCTGCTCGACCCACGACTGGATCCTGTTCTTCACGAACAAGGGCCGCGTCTACCGGACCAAGGCGTACGAGCTGCCCGAGGCCAACCGCAACGCGCGCGGCCAGCACGTGGCGAACCTGATGGCGTTCCAGCCGGACGAGCAGATCGCCCAGGTCATCGAGATCAAGAACTACGAGGTCGCGCCGTACTTGGTGCTCGCGACCAAGCGTGGCCTGGTGAAGAAGACCAAGCTCACCGACTTCGACTCCAACCGGTCCGGCGGCCTCATCGCGATCAACCTGCGCGAAGGCGACGAGCTGGTCGGCGCGGTGCTGGCGGCGGCCGAGGACGACCTGCTGCTGGTGTCGGCGGAAGGCCAGTCCATCCGCTTCCACGCGACGGACGAGGCGCTGCGGCCGATGGGCCGCCCGACGTCCGGCGTCATGGGCATGCGCTTCAACGACGGCGACGAGCTGCTCGGCATCAGCGTGGTCAAGGAGGGCAAGTTCCTCCTGGTGGCGACCGACGGCGGCTACGCCAAGCGCACGGCGATCGAGGACTACCCGGTCCAGGGCCGCGGCGGCAAGGGTGTGCTCACCATTCAGCACGACCGCAAACGTGGCAGGCTGGTGGGTGCGCTCATCGTCGACGCCGAGGACGAGCTGTACGCGATCACCTCGAGCGGCGGCGTGATCCGCACGCCGGCGGGCGACGTCCGCAAGGCAGGACGGCAGACGAAGGGGGTCCGGCTGATGAATCTCGGCGAAGGCACCACTCTTCTGGCCGTCGCACGCAACGCGGACGAGCCCTCGGACGTCGCCAATGGTGACGCTCCCGAAGCGCCGGAAGCAGCTGACGAGACGACGGCGCCGTCGGAGCAGTAAGTTCTCACAACTACGGACAGCGCCCCACGGCACGGGTAAGGACTGACTCTTCGTGACACCGACCGAGAATCCCGAGGCAGCGGGTTCGAACGGAACGCCGGCCAGCCCGCCCTGGCAGCGGGTCGACAAGGAAGGCGACGCCGAAGCGACGGTCAAGCTGGCCACGGACGAGTCCCCGGCCCCCGCCGAACCGTCGCAGCCCGCCACCCCCGAACGCCCGGTGGTGACGGGCAGCGCAGCCCCCCGCCTCTTCGGCGGCGGCGGGGACACGCCTCCCACGGGCGCCGAGGTCCCCCCGGCATCGGCGCAGCGAGCTCGCCCGAGCGCGCTGCGCCGCCCGGGCCGCGGCCCCCGTCGGGCGTCCCTGCAGGTCAAGCGCTTCGACCCGTGGTCGGTGCTCAAGCTGTCCCTGGTACTGGGCGTGGCGATGTTCTTCGTCTGGCTCGTGGCGGTCGGCGTCCTGTACACGGTCCTGGACGGAATGGGCGTCTGGGACAAGCTGAACGGAACGTATTCCTCCCTGGTCGGCGGCGAGGGAGCCAACGCCTCGGCCGAACCCCTGATCAGCGCGGGCCGCGTGTTCGGCATCGCGGCCATCCTGGGCGCGATCAACATCGTCCTGGTCTCGGCCCTGGCCACGGTGAGCGCGTTCATCTACAACGTCTCAGCCGACCTGGCCGGCGGCCTCGAGGTCACCTTGTCCGAACGCGAGTGACCCGGTTGCAGGGCCCCTTCGGGGGTCCTGTAAAGTTCTCCTCGTTCAAGGGCCTATAGCTCAGGCGGTTAGAGCGCTTCGCTGATAACGAAGAGGTCCCAGGTTCAAGTCCTGGTAGGCCCACGCAGCTCAAAGCCCGGTTCGCGTCTCGCGAGCCGGGCTTTTGCGTGACCCAAGTGGCCATCAGACGTCACCGCACCAGCTTCTCCTGGCTGGCGGCCCACGACGCCAGCAGCGCCAGGCCGTCCGCGGTCGCCGTGCCGGCTGGTGCCGTGTAGATGGTCAAGTGCATGCCCGGTTCGGACGGCAGCTCCAGTGACTCGACGTCCAGGTCGAGCCTGCCCACTACCGGGTGGTGCATGCGCTTACGGCCGGAGCGGTGGAGCCGGACGTCCCGGGACGCCCATCGCTGCCGGAACAGTTCGCTGCGGGTCGACAGCTCGCCGACCAGGGCGATCAGGTCCTCGTCGTACGGATTGCGGCCGGCTTCCATGCGGAGTTTCGCGGCCACATCGACGGCGATTCGGTCGTAATCGACGAAGAACGCTTCTGCCGCTTCGGAATCCAGGTACACGAACCGGGCGATGTTCGCCGGTCGGCGGGGGTCGGCCAGTACCGGGGAATACAGTGCTCGGGCCAGGTGATTCGTGGCCAGGACGTCGTAACGGCTGCTGCAAATCCACGCCGGCGCCTCGGTGATGGCGTCGAGCACCTGCTGGAGCGCCGGACGCACCGTCGCGGCGGGGCGCCGGCGGCGTGGACCGCCGCCGGGCGCCCTGGACTGCCGGGCCAGGTGGAAAAGGTGGTCGCGCTCGGCCTCGTCAAGTTGCAACGCCGCGGCCAACGCGTCGAGCACTCCGTCGGACGTGCCGGCGAGGCTGCCGCGCTCCATGCGTACGTAGTAATCGACCGAAACCCCTGCCAGCAGCGCTACTTCTTCGCGACGCAGGCCTTTGACCCGGCGGTTGCCGCCGTAGGCGGGGAGGCCGGCTCGCTCGGGGGTGATCCGCGCGCGGCGGGAGGTCAGGAATTCCTTGATCTCGGTGCGCAGATCGATCGTGGCCACCTCGTCACCGTAGTTCCCGTCCGCCGGCGAAGCGTCGCACCTACGTTCCTGACGCGGTCGTGGCGATGCCGCCGTCGACCGGGATGATCGTGCCCGTCAGGTAGGCCGCGGCCCGGCTGGCGAGGAACACGGCGACGCCGGCCATGTCGTCGTCGCGGCCGAGGCGGCGCAGCGGTGCCTTCGCCGCGATCTGGTCACCGACGGCGTCGAGCGTGGCCGCCATCATGTGCGACGGGAACGGTCCGGGCGCCACCGCGTTCACCGTCACGTGCTGCGGGCCCAGTTCCCTGGCCAGCACCCTGGTCAGCTGGTGGAGCGCGGCTTTGCTGCTGGCGTACGAATAGTTGGGCGACTCGGCGACGTGGATGGCGGCGATGCTGCCGATGTTGATGACCCGGGCGGGATCATCGGCGGTGCCCGCCCGGCGAAGGGCCGGGAGCAGCGCCTGCACCAGCCAGAACGGCGACTTGAGGTTGACGTCGAGCACGGTGTCCCAGGCCTCGTCCGGAAACGTCTCCAGCGGCTCGCGCCACATCGCTCCCGCGTTGTTGACGAGGATGTCCAGGCCTTCGCCCTCGACGAGATCGGCGAGGCGCCGGCACTCGTCGTGCCGGGACAGGTCGGCGGGGATTGCTTGCACGTCACCGAATTCGGAGAGCAGCTGCTGCGCCTCGGCGCGCACGTCCGCCTGGCGGGAGCTGATGACGACGCGGGCGCCCGCCTGCAGCAGGCCGCGCGCGATCATCATCCCGATGCCCCTGGTGCCGCCGGTGACGAGGGCGGACTTCCCCCTCAAATCGAACAGGTCCGCGTGCGTGGTGAACTGGTTTTCCGACATTCGAAGACCGTGACAGGGATCCCGGACGTCGGGGAGATCCTGGTGATCCAGGTACTGGGAGAGCCTCCCACGGCGTTCGCGCGAGCAAATACCTCGGTGTCGTTTCGGCAGGTTCGGGCTTAGCTTCGGGCCATGGCGAACGAACTGACCATTCCGCTCCTGCCTTGTCCTTCCATCGACGAAATCGCGTCGTTCTACGAGATGCTCGGCTTCGAGATCACCTACCGGCAGACGCGGCCGAACCCGCACGTCGCCCTGCGGCGGGAAGACATCAACCTGCACTTCTTCGGGATGGACGGCTACGACCCGGCGCAGTCGTACAGCACGTGCCTGGTCATCGTGGCGGACACCGGCGAGCTGTTCGAGGCCTTCGCGGCGGGAATGCGTTCTGTGCACGGAAAACTGCTCGTCTCCGGCATCCCGCGGATGACTCGGCCGCGGCTGCGCAACGACCGGTACACCGGGTTCACCGTCGTCGATCCGGGCGGCAACTGGATCCGGATCCACCAGGCCACCACGGCACCCGAGGCGCAGA
Organism: Amycolatopsis plumensis; assembly: GCF_042652605.1. Taxonomy (NCBI): domain Bacteria; kingdom Bacillati; phylum Actinomycetota; class Actinomycetes; order Pseudonocardiales; family Pseudonocardiaceae; genus Amycolatopsis; species Amycolatopsis plumensis. Next base: position 3,015,951 of record NZ_JBHSJY010000001.1, read on the forward strand.
CCAAGCTCGCCAAAGCCCTGGAGAACGCCGCGAGGCAGGCGGACGCGCGCGGTGACGAACGCCAGGGGCTGAAGATCCTCGAAGGCGCGCTCAAGCGGGCGACCGGCGACGAACCGGAGTTCCAGGCGGCGCGGGAGTACCGCGACGAGCTCATCGAACGGATCAACGGTGCTGAGCAGTGAGCGTCCGGGGATCAGCCTCGAGCGGCTACCGGGCACACTCCGGCCGCGAGCCACTTTTCCCGCAGGTCCGACGGGATGGTCAGCGTCGTCGGCTGTCCGTTGGTCAGCGTCCGGACGCTTCCGCCCAGCAGGAGACTGCCTGCCTTGTCGAGCACGGCCGTCGCCACTCGGCTGCGGTCCTCCGAACGCTCGAGCAGGCGCATCACCCGCACGCCCGTGCCCACCGTGCGGGCCCAGGCGCGTGAGTGCGGTACCTCGAGCCAGTCCGCGACCTCCGGGGTGACCACCTGGCGGACCATGGCGGCGACCACGCCGTCGAACGCCTTGCCCGGCACCAGGTCCTTGTACAGGCTCAGCAGGTTGCGGGTGAGCTCGATCCCCTCGGCGGACGGGCCGTAACTCGCCTCGACGAGCCGGGCGTTGAGCGCCTGGGCCTCGGCGAGGGTCTCGGGCATGGCGTCGGCCGGGATGCCCAGCAGGGCGCCGGTCACCCGCCACACGTAGTAGTAGTCCTCGGCTTCGCGGTCGGTGACGGCGATGCCGATGCGGCGCATTCCGTCGATGACCTGGACCGAGAAGATGAGCAACGCACCGAGCATGTCCTGCTGGCACAACGGCACGCCGTCCGCCTCGACGTCCCACTCGCCGGATCGGGTGATGAAGTACCGCACGGCGGCGTGGATCAGCCGCGTTTTCTGGATCGTCGGGACGAAGTTGCCGCCGGAGCCGAACGGGTTGCGGCCCATCAGGTGCAGCACGAACTGCGCCGTTTCCGACAGCCGGCGGTGGGGCTGGTTGAGCCGGTGCGTCAGCGACAGCACGCGTGACGGCCTCGGCTGGGCGTAGCAGTTGACCATCGCGCCGAACGACAGCACCGAGGCGACGTGGACCCCGTCGTCGACGAAGAACTCGTACGCGCTCGCGACGCGGTCGAGGTCGGCCCAGTCCGGTGGGGCGTCCGTCGCCACGAGGTAACGGTGCACCGTTTCGGGCAGGTCTTCGGGGATCGGCTGGTCGTTGTCGCGGAAGTGGGCCAGCACCTCGTTGACCGCCTGGGTCGTTCCGCCGGATACCAGGTCGGCGATCACCGCGTCGGCGAGCGGATCACCTTGGTACTTCAGCGCTTCGACGGCGGACTGCATCTGCTCCTGTGGCACGCGTTCAGCCTCAGCCGGATCGCCGACCCGGCGCTAGCGCTGTTCGGGGAGGCGGGCTTCACGACGGACTGAATTCCTGGGTCACGCAGCGTGATACAGGTCAGCCCTGCCGGGAAGAGAAGTCCGGCAGGGCTGAGCGATCACGGTCGGCGCGCCGCACGGTCGCCTCTCGGCGAGTGGCGCAACGCGGCTCCAGCCGGACGGAACTCCGCGAAGGCGATGGGTGCGGCCCGGGGGACACGGTGGGCACACCGACCAGTCTGTACAACGGGACCGCCCGGTCCGATATTTCCCGGTGGATGTGACGTGCGTTACCAGTGGTTCCACGTGGAACCACGAGTGCCCGACACCGCCCCGGTCCCGTGCAGTAACATCGCCGGTAAGGGAAGCAAGCTGAGAAGGGGTCTTCGGTGAAGAAGCTGCTGGCACTCGCCGTCATCGCGGGCGGCGTCCTGTTCGTCGTCAAGCGCAACAAGGCGGCCAAGGCCGAAGCCGACCTCTGGCGCGAGGCGACCGCGCCGGTGCCCTCCACCAACAGCACCACCCCGGCCAAGCCGGCCGGCGCTTCCCACAACTGATCTTCACCGCGGGCCACGCCCGCGACCCGGGGCTGTAGCTCAATTGGTAGAGCACCGCCTTTGCAAGGCGGGGGTCAGGGGTTCGATTCCCCTCAGCTCCACAACCCGAGGAACGTGACCAAGGCCAGGCCGGCGGAAACACCGCTGACCTGGCCTTGGTCGTATCCGGCGGCCGCCGCGGTGGGCGGTGCTCGCCGCTCACGCCGTTCCGCTGGTCACGCTGCCGTCCGGGATCTGGCGGTTGTTCCTCGCCGCCGGGGCCGACCTCGGGCTCCTCTCGGGTTTGGCGAAATCGTCTACATCGTCAGCCTGAGCCTGGTCTCCGAAGGCCTCGCCCTGCTCACCTTGGGGCTGTCCGGCCGTGGGGCGGGCGGGTCGCCCGATGGGTGCCCTTGCTCGGTGGCCGTCGGGTCGCGCCGTACGCCGCGATAGTGCCCGCCGCGGCCGGGGCCCTGCTCGTCGCCTGCTACGTGCCGGTGCTGCTGTGGGCTCCGCTGCTGGGCGCCGTCACGTGGGCGTACTGGCGGCGGCGCTGTCGCGATTGAGGCGGACAACGGCCGGCTCGGGTCAGGTTCGTGTCAGGTCGGTGTCAGGCCGCTCTCCGACAGTGGTTCCCATGACCGACCTGGCGATCACGGCCTCCGGACTGCGGAAGGCCTACCAAGACAAAACCGTCCTCGACGGCGTCGACCTCGAAGTCGAAGCGGGCACCATCTTCGCTCTGCTCGGCCCGAACGGCGCCGGCAAGACCACCACCGTCAACGTCCTCACCACGCTGGTCAAGGCCGACGGCGGCAGTGTCCGCGTCGCCGGGCACGACGTGGCCACCGAGCCCAAGGCCGTGCGGGCCGCCATCGGCGTCACCGGGCAGTTCGCCGCCGTCGACGAGCTGCTCACCGGGCAGGAAAACCTGCAGCTGATGGTCGACCTCACGCGGGGCGCCACGAAACAGGCCGTTGCCGAACTCCTCGAGCGCTTCGATCTCACCGAGGCGGCGCACAAACCCGCGTCGACCTACTCCGGCGGGATGCGGCGGAAGCTCGACCTCGCCATGACGCTCGTCGGCCGCCCGCGGATCATCTTCCTCGACGAGCCGACGACCGGGCTCGACCCGCGCAGCCGGCGCACCATGTGGTCGATCATCCGCGACCTCGTCGCCGACGGCGTCACCATCTTCCTCACCACCCAGTACCTCGAAGAGGCCGATCAGCTCGCCGACCGGATCGCCGTGCTCGACCAGGGCCGGCTCGTCGCCCAGGGCACCGCCGGCGAACTGAAGCGCCGGATCCCCGGCACCCACGTCCGGCTCCGGTTCACCACCGCGGCCGAGCTCGACGCGGCCGCGCGGATCCTCACCGACGCTGCGCGGGACGACGAGGCCATGGCCCTGCGCATCCCCAGCGATGGCGGCACGAAGTCGCTTCGCTCCCTTTTGGACAGACTCGACGAATACGCGCTCAGCGCCGAAGAGCTCTCCGTCCACACGCCCGATCTCGACGACGTCTTCCTCGCCCTGACGGGCCCCGCCACGGAGGTTCCCGCGAAATGAAGTCCCACTCGATGGTGATGCTGCGCCGCAACTTCAAGCACATCGCCCGCAACCCGATGTCGGTGTTCAACGCGATCCTGATGCCGGTCGTGGTCATGCTGATGTTCGTCTACATGTTCGGAGACGCCTTCAGCGTCGGCGTGGATTACGTCGACTACGCGACGCCAGGGCTGATGCTGCTGGCCGTCTGCTACGGGCTGGGAGCCACCGCGACCGCGGTGAACTCCGACATGACCAAGGGCATCATCAACCGGTTCAAGGTCATGGACGTCTCCCGCGGCGCGGTGCTGACCGGGCACGTCGTCGCCAGCGTGCTGACCAACCTGGTCGCCATCGCGGCCCTCCTCGGCGTCGCCTTCCTGCTCGGCTTCAGTCCGGCGGCGGGGTTCCTCGACTGGCTCGGCGCGCTCGGCGTCGTCGTGCTGCTCGGGTTCGCGACCGGCTGGCTCACGATCGCGCTGGGCCTGGCGGCGAAAACCCCGGAAACGGCGGGCCTGGCCTCGGTGCCGCTGGTCATGCTGCCGTTCTTCAGCAGCGCGATCGTGCCGGCCGACAAGATGGGTCCGGGCCTCAAGCAGTTCGCGGAGTACCAGCCGTTCACGCCGATCATCGAAACCCTGCGTGGACTGCTCAACGGGACGCCGGCCACCGGCACCCTGCTCGCCGCGCTCGGCTGGTGCGCCGGGATCGCCGTCGTCGGCTACCTGTGGGCCTCGGCCACCTTCAAGAAGCGAGCGTGACCGCGGCCAGCTCCGGCCAGCTCGCCGCCGCCCCTTCCCGCGTCGCCTCGGTGAACCCCTCGTCACCGAGGCGACGTCGTGCGGTCTCCTCGATCCGCGCCGCGTCCGGGTGCGACCGGTCCGGCAGGCCGCGGACCCCCGCGCCCGCCCCCAGCAGCCGCGCGGCCTGCTCGTCCTGGCCGGTGCGCAGGGCCAGGTCCGCGAGGCCGACGAGGACTCGCGCGACCGTCAGCGGGTGTCCCGTCTCGGTCGCCGCTTCGAAGGCCGCCGCCCAGTGCACCCGGGATTCGCCGACGTCCTCGGCGAGGTAACCGAGCAGCTCCTGGGCCACCGCGCGGACGATGGCCCGCTCGGCGTCTTCGCCCAGCATCTTCGTCGCCACGTCGAGCTGGCGGCGCGCCTCGACGGTGTCGCCGCGCCAGCGCGCGAGTTCCGCCTTGGCCAGGGCGAGCTCGGCCTGCGCGTTCGGCCAGGCCACCCCCTCCGCGCACCGCTGGGCCTCGGCCAGCGCGGTGGCGCTCGCCTTTTCGTCGCCGAGCAGCCAGTACAGCTGCGCCTGCCGTGACCGCATCCGCACGACGTCCTCGATGGCGCCGACCTCGGTCACCACGTCGATGGCCTGCTCGTAGTACTCGCACGCTTGCGCGAACTCACCGCGGACGGTGATGCGGTCCGCCAGCTCGGTCAGGGCGAACGACGTGCCCCACCGCTCGCCGAGCGCGCGGAACTCGGCGACCGCCGTCTCGAGCAGCGCGTCCGTCTCCCGGTCACCGTGTCCGAACTGGACGCGCATCTTGCCCAGCTGCAGCCGGGCCACCGCGCGCACCCACGGGTCTTCGTCGGCGAGCAGCGGTTCGAACGCCGTCAGCGCCGCGTCCGGTCCGTGCAGCAGGCGCTCCAGCGCGGCGGCGAACCGCAACGTCACCGGTGGGTTCTCGACCTTCAGGCTGACGTCGTACGCCTTGCGGATCCACTCCTCCGCGCGGTACTCGTCGCTCTGCTGCCCGGACGTCACGAACTGGACGACGAACGTGTAGACCAGGCCGCGGATCTCGTCCGGCACCTCGCCGGGCACGGCCGTGGCCGCCATGACCAGCTCGTTGCCCTCCGTCCGGTGCCCCGCGAGCCACCAGTACCAGCCGGCGGTCGCCGCGAGCCGCATGGCTTCGGCTGCTTCGCCCGCCGCGAGAGCTCCGCGCATCGCCGCGGTGATGTTCTCGTGCTCGGCCTCGAGCGTGGCGAGCCATTCGAGCTGCTCGGCGCGGCGCAGGTGCGGCTCCGCCGTCTCGGCGAGTTCGGTGAAGTACGCGAGGTGGGCGCGCCGGGCGACGTCCGTCTCGCCCGCCTCCGCGAGCCGCTGTTCGGCGTACTCCTTGATCGTGCCGAGCATGCGATAGCGCTCGCCGACCACCACGACCAGCGACTTCTCGGTCAACGCGGTCAGCAGCTCCAGGACGTCGTGGTCCCCGCAGACCCGCTCGGCCGCTTCCAGGCTCGCCCCGCCGGAGAACACCGAAAGCCGGCGCAGCACGACGCGTTCGGCGTCGGAGAGCAGCTCCCAGCTCCAGTCGATCACCGCGCGCAGTGTCCGGTGCCGGGGGAGCGCGGTCCGGCTGCCGCCGGTCAGCAGGCGGAACCGGTCGTCGAGCCGGTGTGCGAGCTGGTCGAGCGACATCGTGCGCAGGCGGGCGGCGGCGAGCTCGATGGCCAGCGGCATCCCGTCCAGCGCCCGGCAGACGCGGGCCAGCGTGCGGACGTCCACCGTGAGGTCCTTGCGCACCGCGCCGGCCCGGTCCCGCAGCAGCCGGACGGCCGGGGCGGCCTCGATTTCGGCGGGATCGGCGTTTTCCGGCGGCAGGACCAGGGGCGCGACCTGCCACAGCGCCTCGCCGGTGATGCCGAGCGGTTCCCGGCTCGTCGCGAGGATCCGCAGCCGTCGGCACTCCCCGAGCACCCGGTGCGCGAAGGCCGCCGCGGCTTCGATGACGTGCTCGCAGTTGTCGAGGATGAGCAGCATCGAACGCTCGCGCAGGGCGGCGATGACCCGGTCGGTCGGCTCGGCGTCCGGTGCCTCGCCGACGAGCGAGTCCCGCAGCTTGAGCGCGCCGAGCGTCGCCTGGGCGACGTCGTCGCCCGGGCCGATCGCCGCCAGTTCGACCAGCCACGCGCCGTCCGGCAGGTCGCCGAGCAGCGTGCGCGCGGTTTCCGTGGCCTGCCGGGTCTTCCCCGAACCGCCCGGCCCGATCAGGGTGGTGAGCCGGTGTTCGGCGACGAGCTCGCGGACGGCGGTGATATCGGCGTCCTTGCCGACGTAGCTGGTCAGCTCGGCCCGCAGGTTCGTCTTCGGGCTCTCCTGCCGCCGTCCCAGCTCGCCACGCAGCAGCGCGACGTGCACTTCGGACAGTTCCGGCGACGGGTCGACGCCGAGGGAGTCAGCCAGGGTTTCCCGGGTGCGCTCGTAGGCCAGCAGCGCCTCGGTGTCGCGGCCGGTCGCGACGAGGGCACGCATCAACGCGGCGACGAGCCGTTCGCGCATCGGGTGCGCGGCGACCAGGTCGGTCAGCTCGGTGACCAGCTCCGCACCGCCGCCGAGCCGGACCTCCGCGTCGAACCGGTCCTCCAAGGCGGCCAGGCGCAGCCCTTCGAGCCGGGTGACCGCCGCCTCGAACGCCGCGCTCTCCGGCAGTTCGACGTCCTGCATGGCCGGACCGCGCCAGAGCGCGAGGGCCTCCCGCAGCCGGTGCGGGTCGGCTTCCTGACGGGCCCGGCCGACGAGGCGTTCGAACCGCACGGCGTCGACGTCGTCGGGCGCCACCACCAGCCGGTAGCCGGTCGGCCGTCCGTCGACCGAACCTTCGGGCAGCGCCTTGCGCAGCCGGGAAACCAGGCGCTGCAAGGCGTTCGGTGCCTCGGCGGGCGGCTGCTCACCCCAGATCCAGTCGACGAGCGTGGCTTTCGGGACGACCTGACCCGGTTCGAGCGCGAGGGCGACCAGCAGCCCGCGCAGGCGGGCGCCCGGCACCTCGGCGAGCGCGCCGTCGTCCGTGCGCACTTCGAAGGGCCCCAGGATCCCGATCTGCACCCGGCCGATCTTGCCACGGGCGATGGTGTCCGAGGCGTGTCAGGCCCGTGTCAGGCCACTCGGCGATCGTCGTCGGCACACCCACGAAAGGACAGCCGATGAGCCAGCACGGACTCCCCATGGACCGCGACGCGGGACCCTTCGACCCGCCGAGCGCGCTCACCCGGCTGCGCGACACTCGTCCGGTCAGCCCGCTGGTGTTCCCCGACGGGCACGAAGGCTGGCTCGTCACCGGCTACGAAGAGGTCCGGCAGATGATGGCCGACACGCGGTTCAGCTCCCGGCTGGACCTCGACGTCATCCACGTGCCGTACGAGACGGGCATGCCCGCCGCCACCGAGCCGTCGCCGCCGATGCCGGGCATGTTCATCGCGATGGACCCGCCGGAGCACAGCAGGCTGCGCCGCAAGCTCACCGGCGCCTTCACCGTCAAGCGGATGAAGCAGCTGGAGGAGCACATCGCCGACGTCGTCGAGCGGCAGCTCGACCACCTCGCACGGCTGGCCCCGCCGGTCGACCTGGTCAAGGAGTTCGCGCTCCCGGTGCCGTCGCTGGTCATCTGCGAGCTGCTCGGCGTGCCCTACGCGGACCGGGACACCTTCCAGGCGAACTCGGCCCAGTTCATGGTCCGGGAGCAGACCCTCGAGGAGAAGATGGGCGCGTACATCGCGCTGAACACCTACCTGTCCGAACTGGTCACGAGCAAGCGCGCCGAGCCCGGCGAGGACATCCTGTCCGACCTGGCCCGCCACGACGACCTGACCGTCGAGGAGCTGACCGGCGCGGCGTTCCTGCTGCTGCTCGCCGGCCACGAGACGACGGCCAACATGCTGTCGCTGGGCACGTTCGCGCTGCTGGAGCACCCCGGCCAGCGCGCCGAGCTGGCCGCCGACGCGGACCTGCTGCCCGGGGCCGTGGAGGAGATGCTGCGCTACCTGTCGGTGGCCGACATCTTCTTCCGCTACGCCACGGAGGACCTCGAGCTCGGCGGCGAGACGATCACGAAGGGCTCGACGGTCGTGGTCTCGCTGCTCGCCGCCAACCACGACCCCCGGCGCTTCGAAAACCCCGACACGCTGGACATCCGCCGCAACGCCCGCGGGCTCCTGTCCTTCGGCCACGGCGTCCACCAGTGCCTCGGCCAGCAGCTGGCCCGCATCGAGATGCGCGCCGGCTTCGGTGGGCTGCTGCGCCGGTTCCCGACACTGGCGCTCGCGGTGCCGGCCGAGGAGGTGAAGCTGCGCACGGACATGAACATCTACGGCGTTCACGAGCTGCCGGTCACGTGGACCGCAGGAAGCTGAGCACCGCGTCCCTCCCCGCGTGGCCGCGCTCGCGGTTCTGGATCGAGTGCGACTCGCCCGGCACGATCACCAGCTCGCCGCGCGGGGCCCGGGCCGCTTCCTCGCGCGCCCACTCCAGCGGCGTCGAGAGGTCGCGGTCGCCGTTGAGCAGCAGGACCGGGACGTCCGGCAACGGCCCGGCCGGATTGGCCGCCGGGTGTTCCGCCGGCCACGGCAGGCAGCTCTGGATGAAGCCCTGCTGCGTGGCCACGCCGGTCGTGTACGGCCAGGTCGCCGACTCCGGGAGCACGTGGGCGGCCAGCGACAGCAGCGGACGGCGGAGCGCGAGCGGGGTGGCCGCGGAGCCCCACGGGAACCGCCCGTCCGCGCACAGCGTGGCCGCGTGCAGGCCGGCGCTGAACGAGGCCGGGTCGTCGCCGCCGGACTGGTAGGCCTCCAGGAGGCCGTCCAAGCGCGCCGGGGCGCCGGTGCGGGCTTCGTGCAGGGCGCCGATGATGTCGCCCGCCGCCGGGCTCCGGTACGAGGGATCGGCGAATTCGTACGACACCACCGTGTCGAAGATCCGCACGCCGTCCGCGGTGCCGCGGTGGCGGACCACCCACGCCAGGTCCTCGGCCGGGTCGTAGCCGCAGGCCGGGGCCACCGCGCACGCCGCGCGCAGCACGCGTGCCTCGGCCGTCATGCCCGTCAGGTACAGCGACGCCGACGCGGAAGCGTGGTGCGGCAGCACCGAATCGAGGATCACCTTGCTGACGTGGTGCGGGTGGGCGATCGCGTACCGCGCCGCCGTGAACGAGCCGTACGAGACGCCGTCGACGACCAGCTTCGGCACGCCGAGGGCCTGCCGGAGCTGGTCGAAGTCCGCCACGCTCTGGTCGGTCGAGTACAGCGGGGCCGTGTCGCCGAGGATGCGCGCGCACTCCTGCACCGCGCCCGCCGACGGCGTCGCGATGTCCGAACTGCCCATCTCCGCCTGCAGACCGGGGCACCGCAGCGCGCCCGACGGCCCGGTGCCGCGCTGGTCGAGCATGACGATCCGGTAGTCCTGCGCGACTTCCGGCAGCCGCTGCCTGGCGATCCGCGTGATCGTCCCGACGCCGCCCTGGCCCGGGCCACCGGTGAGGAACAGCAGCACGCCCTTGGGCGCGTTGACGTTGTCGGCGGTCGCCACGGGAAGGTCGAGCGTGCCCGGCACGCGGCCGGTGTGGTCGAGCGGGACGGTCAGGGTCGAGCAAGTGAAGCCCGGCTGTCCCGGGCACGGGTGCGGATCCGCCAGCTCCGGTCGTCCCCCAGGACGCGCGTCGGCCGGGGCCGCACCCCCGAGTGCGGCGGTCAGCGCCAGGACCAGCCCGGCGGTCAGCATCTTCGAGCGCATGCCTGCATCATGCGCACACCGGCGCGGAAACCGCATACCTCCGAAAGGGCGGCCGTCAGGGCCAGAGGCGCTCGCGGACCCAGCCGCCGCCCGACTTCCGGTAGCGCAGCCGCACGTGCCGCCGGTCGTGGCTGGCCTGCCAGAACTCGACTTCGTCCGGGTCCACGAGGTACCGCGTCCAGGTTTCCGGGGCCACGTCCGGGTTCTCCTCGACCCAGCGCTGCGCTTCCGCGGCCGCCGCCTCGAGGTCCGCCGGATCGTGCAGCACCTGCGACTGGTGCCCGATGAACGCTTCGACGCGGGACGCCGGCGGCCGGGCGAGGAAGTCCGCCGCCGACACCTCGGGCGTGGCCGGGGAGACCGGGCCGCGCAGCCGGACCTGCCGGCCGCGGCCGGGCCAGAAGAACGTCAGCGCCGCGCGCGGGTCCTTGCGCAGCTGCAGGCCCTTCGGGCTTTCCGCGCTGGTCGCGACCGCCCAGCCATCGGGGCCGACGTCCTTGAGGATCACCACACGCGCGTCGGGCGCGCCATCGGCATCCACTGTGGACAGCGTGACGGCGTGCGGCGCCAGCACGTGCTCACCGGCTTCGGTCAGCCACTCGAGGAACAGCGCCTGCGGGTCCGGTGGCGCCGTTTCCGGCGTGAATCCGGGAAGCTCTTCGGGGAACGAGGGCCAGCCGCGCAATTGCACCATGTCAGTAACCGTACGGACCCTGGTGGGGTGCGTGCCCGGGCGGTGGGTAGACCGGCGGCTGCGGGCCGGCCGGGCCGGCGTACGGCGGGGGCGGGACCTGCGGCGCCGGCGCGGGCATCGGGTGCTGCGGTTGCTGTTGCGCCTGCTGCCACTGGACCTGCTGGTAGACCTCGGCGGGCTGCGGGAAGCAGTACGTCAGCTTGGCGTTGACCGAGCCCTGCATCGCCGCGCCCCAGAGCTTGCCGCCGACGAACGCGTACAGCTGCCCCGCCGAGAGGTCCACCGCGACCATCCGCGTCTCGCCGCCGAACTGGTTGCCCGACTTCGCCGACGCGGCCTGCGCGGCGTCGGGGTACACGCGGCTGCCGACGAGCCCGGCGATCACGACCGAGCCCGCCGTCCAGCCCATGGTGCCGGTCAGGTTCGCGCGGGCGTGCTGGGTGGCGCGGCCGGTGAAGTCGTACAGCGCCGCCGCGCTGACCTCCGGGACGGCGGCGGCGATCACGCAGTAGTTCATCGTCGTGAGCAGGACCTGCTCGGTGAACAGCCCGACGACGGCCGTGGCGGGGCCGATCTGCACGGTATGCAGCCGCCCGCCGGCCCGCTGGACGCGCTCGGCCATCGCGCCGAGGTACTGCTCCGGGGTGAGCACGTCGCCATCGTCGCACGCCCGGTGGTCACGCCGCCGTCAGCCAGCGGTTTTCACACATGCTTCGTGGTTGACTGTCCGCGCTATGCGACGACTCGTACTTCTCGCGCCCGCCGTGGTCCTGCTGGCCGGCTGCAGCGCCACCATCGTGACCGGCACCGCGGCGCCCAGCCCGCCGTCCGCGTCCACCGCAGCAGGCGCCGGCAGCCTGCCCCCGGACCCCCAGCCGGGCGCGACGGAGGACTGCCCGTACCTCGGCAGCGAGTTCGTGGCCGAGTCGAACGGCCAGCACGTGTCGAAGGTGCGCGTGTCCGCCGACCAGCCGCACCCGGCGTGCTTCTTCTATCGCCCGGACGGGAAGATCCAGCTCACCGTCCGTGTGTACGTAGGCGACGCGAAAACGGCGACGGCGCTGGTCAACAAGGCGGCGCCGCTCGACTCGTCCAATCCGGCGAGCGACCCTTCCGGCTGGAAGGGGGGCTATTTGTCGTCCGACGACGGGGCCGTCTACGCGGTCGCCAAGGGGTCCGTGGCGGTCATCGCGTCGACGAACCAGAAGCAGAGCGTCAAGGCACGCACAGTGGTCAAGAAGGCTATCGCTGCCCTGAAGCTCTAGGTAGCGACCTCCACACGGGTGAGTGATGTTGATCTTGTATTACCCTGTGCGTCACGCGCAGGCTTCGTGGACTCGCGCACCGCAGCCACCGGGGACCCCCACCCCGGGCGGGGCACCAACTCTGCAAGGACAAAGGACAAGATTCGTGGCTGACACCCTCAAGGAAATCCTGCTCGACTCCAGCCGTCGCCCGGCTGTCGTTTCCGACTTCGAGACCCTCGTGGACGCCGAGGTCTCGGACAAGGGCGGCGTTTCGGGTGCCGTCGTGAAGACCGGCTTCGCCGCGGTCAAGAAGATCAAGCCGGGCATCATCCCCTCGGCCGTCGACACGCTGCTGCCGGACTTCGCCTCCGCGCTCGAGCCGTTCTACGGCGACTACCGGGCCAAGGGCGGCAACGACTTCGGCGCCTACCTGTCCAGCCGCTCGGACGAGGCTTCCGACGCGCTGCTGAGCGTCACCGACTCGCGCGCGGAGAAGAGCAGCCGCGACAGCATCAAGAAGGTCTACTCGAAGCTGCGCCCGAACGGCAAGAAGAACGTCGAGGAGGCGCTGCCGCGTCTGGGCCAGCTGATCGACAAGCACGCCGCTGCCGTCTGATCGGTTTTTCAAGCACGACTGAAGAGGCCCCCGGCTGCACCCCCGGGGGCCTCTTCGCGTCTTGTTCAGTTCTTCTTCTCGGCGGGCGCCGCGGACGGTGCCTTGCCGTTCGCCTGCGCGCTCGGCTTCGCCGCTTCGGCGGGCTTCGGCGCGGGCGGGGTGGCCTTCGGCGGCGCGGGCGCGACCGGCGGCTCCTGCTTCGAGCGGAGGGCGTAGGCAGCACCGGCGCCGACCACGACCAGGCCCAGCAGCCACGGCCACTTGCGACGGCTGCGGGTGCCCTTGGCGGCCGACTTGGCCTCGGACAGAGCGGCGTAGAAGTCCTTCTTCGCCGCCTTGAAGTCCTTCTTGCCGCGGCGCTTCGACTCGCCGGCCGCCTTCGCGGCCTTGATGGCGGCCTTCTTCGCCTTGCGACCCGGCTTGCGCAGCTCGGACAGGCGCGCGAGCGCCTCCTGGCGAGCGGCCTTCGAGCTCTTCTTGAGCTCCTTGCGGGTCAGTTCCGTCTTCTTCGCGAGCTTCTTCTGCGCGCGCCGCCCCTGCTTGACACCCTCGGTGACGAGTTTGTCGGCGGTCTCGACGGCCTGGGCTGTCGCCCGGGACATGGGCTTCACCTCATCATTCGTTTTGACACTGCTCTGTTACCCGTAACCTATCGTGCCCCTTTTTCGCTCCGCCCGCCCGCAGATGGCACGATGGCTTGCGTGAAAGCTACGCTGCACACCAACCAGGGTGACATCCACCTGAACCTGTTCCCGGACCACGCGCCCAAGACCGTGGCGAACTTCGTGGGGCTCGCGGAGGGCACCAAGGAGTACACCCAGCCCAACGCGGCGGGGACGAACTCCGGGCCCTTCTACGACGGGTCGATCTTCCACCGGGTCATCGACGGCTTCATGCTGCAGGGCGGCGACCCGACCGGCACCGGTCGCGGCGGCCCCGGCTACAAGTTCGGCGACGAGTTCCACCCGGAGCTGCAGTTCAGCAAGCCGTACCTGCTGGCCATGGCCAACGCCGGGCCCGGCACGAACGGCTCGCAGTTCTTCATCACCGTGGCGCCGACCACCCACCTCAACTTCCGGCACACGATCTTCGGCGAGGTGGCCGACCAGGAGTCGCGCAACGTCGTCGACGCGATCGCCCGGACGTCGACCGGCCCGGCGGACCGCCCGCTGACCGACATCGTCATCGAGAAGGTCAGCGTCGAGCACTGACGGCTTCCTCGCGTGGGTTTCGGTAGGTTGGTCTCATCGTGAACCAACCGCCGAACCCCGCCGCCGAACAAGCCGCGCTGCCCGGGTGCTGGTGGCACCCGAACCGCCCGACCGGACTGAGCTGTTCCCGGTGCGGGCGTCCGGCGTGCCCGGATTGCCTCCGCGAAGCCCCGGTCGGCTTCCAGTGCACCGACTGCGTGCACACAGGCGGCCAGGAGCAGCGCCGTCAGCACCGCGGCTACCAGGACGCCGGGTTCGGCCAGCGCACCGTCTTCGGCGCGCGGCTCTCGCAGTCGGTGCTCGTGACCCAGGTCATCCTCGCGGTGAACGTCCTGGTCTTCGTGGCCACGGTGGTCCAGGCGAAGAGCCTCGACCGCAACGATCTGTCGTCGCTCCTCCAGTACGGCGCCCTCTACGGCAACGCGACCATGGGCCACGGCGAGTGGTGGCGCGTCCTGACCAACGGGTTCCTTCACTACGGGCCGATCCACCTCGCGGTCAACATGTTCTCGCTGTGGATGATGGGCCGGTCGCTGGAACAGGTCTGCGGGCGAGGCCGCTACCTCGCGCTCTACTTCGTCTCCATGCTCGGCGCGTCCACGGCGGTGCTGCTGTTCGACGACCCCACCGGCCTCCCGGGCACGGCAGGCGCGTCCGGGGCGCTGTTCGGCCTGATGGGCGCGTACGGGGTCACGGTGCTGAAGCTGCGCCTGAACCCCACCGGTCTGATCATCACGCTCGCGCTGAACGCGTTCATCACCTTCGGCATTGCGAACATCTCGATCTTCGGGCACGTCGGCGGGCTGGTGACCGGCGCGCTGGTCACCGTGGCGCTGCTCTACGCGCCGCAGGTCAAGCAGGCGCGGTGGCAGGCGATCGGCATCGGGATCATCGTCGTCGCACTGCTCGGCCTGCTGGCCTACCGCGGCGCGCAGGCCGTTCCCACGCCGAACTGCGATTTCCTCCAGTACCGGGAGGGGCTCTACTACACCTGCCGCTAACTGCGCAGCGTGCTGAGGACGTCCAGGACGTCCCGCGGGTCCTCGCCGAGATCGAGCCACCCGAAGACGTACAGCTGCTCGTCGTGCTCGATCTCCAGCGTGACGCCGTCGCGCCCCATCCGGCGGGTGGTGCGGAGCCGGGTGCGCGTCTGCGCCCACGGCAGCCGGTGCGTGCCGCCTAGCGTCCGGGCCACCAGGCCCTCGGCGTCGGCGGCGAGCCGCGGCCGGACGATCGTGGCGTGCGCGGCGAACGCGCCGACGGCGACGGCCGCCAGCGCGAACAGCACGAGGCCACCGCGGTCGCCGGTCAGCGCGTCGGTCACCACGCCGGCCAGCAGCAACGCGGTGACCGCCCAGGCCGATACCACAACGGCCTGACGAGGGGCCCAGGAGGTGGGGTAGTTATCCACAGGGGTTATCCACACTGGGGATGAGTCACACCGCTGTAATTCGACGTCAAGCCGCTGAACGGAGTAATAATCAGCGCCAGCGCATGGTCATGAGCAGACCCGCGATCATCAGCGCGAACCCACCGGCGAAGTTCCAGTTGCCCAGGTCGGCCATCCAGGAGATCTTGTCCCCGGCGATGTAGTTGACCAGCAGCCACACCAGGCCGAGCAGCATCAGCCCGAACATGGGGATCTTCCAGGCCAGACCGGTCGGGCCGGCGGCCCGCACCTTCACCGGCGTGCGCCGGTCGGCGGGCGGGGTGTACGCGGTCTTCTTGCGGACCTTGGACTTGGGCATCGTGTGTTCCTCGCGGTGCTCTTCGGGCTCGTCTGGTGGCGATGTCCCGCTGAGGGTGCGCAACCAGCGCCACGTGCACACGTTAACGTAAACGACCGCAGGAAAGCAGCGGCCAGGAGTGGTCGGATTTCCCGGACCGTGACAACGGGGTCACCCAGGGTTCGACGCGGCTTGAGAGGAGCTTGCGTGGCTACGCGCGAAGGACCGGACGACGACCGGCGCAGACACCCCGGACAGCCCATGCCCCAGCGCCGTCCCGCGACGCCCCCGCGCGGCCAGGTGCCGCCCCGCCCGCCCCAGCGCGGCCCCCAGGGGCAGCCACCCCGGCGTCCGCAGGGCCCGCCGCCCCGCCGCTACACCAGCCCGCCCCCGCCACCCGGCGCGAACGAGGAGACCGTCGTCTTCGCCCCGGTCGGCAAGGGCGGCACCGCGACCGAGGAGAAGCCCGCCCCGGTCCCGCTCGGCAAGGGCGGCGTCGCGATCCGGACGGTCGGCGAGGTCCTCATCACGCTGGGCCTGGTCGTGCTGCTGTTCATGGTCTACGAGCTGTACGTGACCGACCTGTTCTCGGCGGGCAAGCAGTCCGAGGCGAGCGACCAGCTCGACGGCGAGTGGGCGCACGACCGCACGCTGCACCCCGAGCTGGTCGACGGCAAGGCGTTCGCCCGCATCCACATCCCCAGCTTCGGTGTCGACTACAACTTCACCATCCAGGAAGGCACCGACGACGCCGCCCTCGAGGTCGGCCCCGGCCACTACAAGGGCACGTCGCTGCCCGGCGAGCCCGGCAACTTCGCCGTGGCCGGCCACCGCGTCGGCAAGGGTGCCCCGTTCAACGACCTGGACAACCTCTCCTCCTGTGACCAGATCGTGATCGAGACCTCCGCCGACTTCTACATCTACAAGGTCCTGCCCTACGACGACGAGGTGAAGGACTGGGCCGGCGGCAAGGGCGCGGACCCGAAGTGCAAGGGCGTCTCGACCCTGCGCGACCCGAACGCCGAGGACGGCGGCGCCTACAGCGAGACCTTCGGCCGCAAGGTCGTGCTGCCCAGCCAGGGCACCGCGGTGAACCCGGTCCCGTACAAGAGCGCCGACGTGCTGCCCAAGGCCCAGCAGGCCGCGCTGCTCACGCTGACCACCTGCCACCCGCAGTTCTCCGCCAAGGAGCGGCTCATCATCACGTCGGTGCTGACCCAGCAGGTGCCGAAGGACCAGGTCAAGGACTACGGCGACCTGCTCTCGAAGATCGGGGAGGCCTGATGTACGCGTGGATCTGGCGGAAGCTGCCGGGCCCGTTCGCGGCGAAGCTGACGATCGCGGTGGTGCTGGCGCTCGGCGTGATCGCGCTGCTGATGTTCGTGGTGTTCCCGTGGCTGGAGCCGCGGCTGTGGTTCAACGAGGTCGCGGTCAACTGAAGACACGGGGGAAGCACCGCCACAACCCACCGCCGGAAGACCCGTGGAACGAGATCGGGCCGCGGCTGTGGATGGGCGGGCACGTCCGGATGGGCGCCGCGGGCGAGCAGATCGCCGAGGCCGAGCGGTTCGCCGTGCTCGCGGCCGAGGCGGTCCGCGCCGGGCGGCTGACGCTCGTGCGCTGCCACACCGGGCTCAACCGGTCCGGCCTGGTCGGCGCGCAGGCGCTCGTCGAACTCGGGCTTGGCGTACCGGCGGCCATCGACCGCGTCCGGCAGCGGCGCTCGCCGCGGGCGCTGCACAACCGGCTCTTCGTGCAGTACCTTGAGAGCGGCCTGCCGACGGCCCGGCTGCTGGCGGAGCTCGATTCTTGAGGTTCGGCGTCTTCCTGGTCAGCGGCCGCTTCCCCGGCCAGGCGGACGGCGACGTCCTCCGCCGGTCGGTTCGCGCGGCCGAACTGGCCGAAGAAGCCGGCTTCGACGACGTCTGGTTCGCCGAGCACCACTTCATGCCCTACGGCGTCTGCCCGTCCGCGATCACCCTCGCCGCGCACGTGCTCGGGCGGACCTCGCGGATCGGGGTCGGGACCGCGGTCAGCGTCCTGTCGACCACGCACCCGGTCGCGCTGGCCGAGCAGTGGGCGATGCTCGACGCCGTTTCCGGCGGTCGGCTGCGGCTCGGCCTCGGCCGCGGGGGCCCGTGGCAGGACCTCGAGGTCTTCGGCACCGGGCTCGACCGGTACGAGACCGGCTTCGAAGAGGCCCTCGACGTCTTCCTGCGCGCCACCACCGGCCGCGTCGGCGCCCAAGGGCGGCACTTCGCCTTCCGGGAGGTGCCCGTGGTGCCGGCGCCGGAACGCCGGGCGGACGTCGTCGTCGCGTGCGGGGGACCGGCGTCGGCCGCGGTCCGGCAGGCCGCCGAACGGGACCTGCCGCTGCTGCTCGGCCTGCACGCCGATGACGAGGAAAAAGCCGGCACGGTCGCCGCCTACGGAAAGCCCGCGAACCACATCTCGACCGTGCTCTGCCAGGTGGGTGACGCCGAGGTGGTGCGGAACGCGCTGCCCGGCTGGCTCGCGGACGGCCTCGCCGCGCACGTCACCGTCGACGGGAGACCGGGGCCGTCCCGCGATCCGGGGGAGTACGCCGAACGGCTCTGCGCCATCCACCCGGTCGGCGACGCGGCGCACTGCGTCCGGACGCTGGAAACGAGCCTCCGGCGCACCGGCGTCTCCCACGTGCTGATGCTCGTGGAAGCGTCGGGTACGCCGGAGGGCACGTTCGCGAACATCACGCGGATCGGCACCGAGGTGCTGCCCGCGCTGCGGGCTAGCAGTCCCGCAGTTCCGGGCTCTGGTTGAGCAGCTGGCCGCGCGGCGAGACGAACGCGCGGTAGCGATCACCGTCCACTTCGGACTTCTTGAACACGGCGACCCGGTGGCAGTTCTGGAAGGCCAGCTTGACGCCGAAGTGGCGTTCGAGGCCGCCGCGGATCGCGTCCGAGGCCAGTGCCCGCAGCAGCTGCCCGCGGGCGGCCTCGCTCGGCGGCGGCGTCTCGTTGTCGGCGAAGCCGTCCGCCGCGCCCTCGGCGTCGGCGATGACGCCGGTGATGACCTCCCAGGCGTACGGCAGGGATTCCTTGACGCAGGTGACGAACTCGGCGTCGGTGACCTCCCCGCGCTCGGCCTTCTCCAGCAACGCGGGTGACACGTCCAGGGACATCGAACCTCCAGTTTGAGCAGGGCCACCTTCTTGGCTACCGGCCGGGTGGCCCCGCCACAAGAGAAAACGATGATCATCACCACTTTGGCGGAAGGCCCGGTCACTCCCACCGGAAGAGCTTCGCCGCCAGCGCCGTCCCGAGCACCGCGAAGGCGGCGAGCGCGGCGAGCTGCAGCGGCTGGACGCCGGCCCCGACCCAGGCGTCCTGCAGCGCCTGGGAGCCCGGCGGCAGGTAGTCGCCAATCCGGCGCAGGACCTCGGGCAGGAGCGGCCGCGGCAGGTAGACGCCGCCGAAGAACATGATCGGGAGGAAGGCGACCATCGCGACTCCGGTGGCGGCCTTCGACGTGCGGGCGACCGCGGCCGCGATCAGGCCCAGCGCGAACGTCGCGACCACCCCGAGCACCAGCGTCAGCGCGAACGACAGCGGGTGCTTCGGCAGCGGGACGTCGTAGACGGCGTTGCCCAGCCCCAGCACGAGCGCGATCCCCGCCAGCGAGACCGTGACGTGGATGAGCAGCTGCGCGCCCAGCAGGTTGGCCGGGTGCACCGGAGTGGTGGCCAGCCGGCGCAGCACGCCCTGTTCGCGGTAGGTGGCGACGGCGGCCGGGATCGACTGCAGCGCGAGCATCGCGAGGCTGATGACGATCAGCGACGGCACCCAGGCGTCGATGAACCGGTACCCGCCCGCCTTTTCGCTCGGCTCGGTCATGCCCGGGATCGCGCCGATCGCGAGCAGCAGGATCGACGGCAACAGGATGCCGGCGACCGCCATGAACGGCGACCGGAGGAAGAGCTTCGTTTCGGTGGCGGTGATCTTGGCGAAGGCGGTGGTCATCGGGCGCTCCTGGTCAGCGAGACGAACGCGTCGTCCAAAGTGGAGGCTCCGGCCGCGGCGCGGAGCTCGGTCGGGGTGCCGGTGGCGACCACGCGCCCGGCGTCGAAGATCGCGACGCGGTCGCAGAGCCGTTCGGCTTCGTCCATGAAGTGGGTGACGAGCAGGACCGTGACGCCGGTGGCGCGGACACCTTCGACGAGCCGCCAGGTCTCGCGGCGGGCGTGCGGGTCGAGCCCGGTGGTCAGCTCGTCCAGTATCGCCAGCTCCGGCTGCCCCACCAGGGCCAGTGCGATCGAGACGCGCTGTTTCTGGCCGCCGGACAGCTTCCCGAAGGAGCTGCGGGCGTGCTCGCTCAGGTCGAGCTGCTCCAGCAGGACGTCGATGTCGGCCGGCTCGGGGTAAAAGGACGCGAACAGCTCCAGCGCTTCGCGCACCCGCAGTTTCGCGGGGAGCTGGCTTTCCTGCAGCTGGACGCCGACGCGGCGGGTCAGCGCCGCATGGTCCGCCGCCGGGTCCAGGCCGAGGACGGAGATCGTGCCCCCGTCGGTCTGACGGAGGCCCTGGAGGCATTCGACGGTGGTGGTCTTCCCGGCGCCGTTCGTGCCGAGGATGCCGAAGATTTCGCCGCGCTCGACGGTGAACGAAACGCCGTCGACCGCGACCCGGGTGCCGTAGCGCTTGCGGAGGTCGGTGACTTCGATGAGTGGCATGGTTCGAAACTACGAACCGGCGGCCGCGGGGGTAATGACGTTGAATCCCCAGCTCAGGTAGCGTTTTGCTGAAGCGGGGGTGGGGCTGGGCCCACCCCGTTCGGGGGGCTTCGGGCAGTGCGCGGGCCGGTGCCGATCGGCCAGGATGCCGGGGGAAGGAGGTGCCGGATGACGTACCTGCGTGCGCTCGGCCGGGCGCTGGCCCTGGCGGCGTTTTCGTTGCTCAGCTGGGTGGACGTGCTGATCCAGCTGATCGCGTTCGCGCTGCTCTGCGTCGGGCTGGTCTTCTTCCTCGGCCCCACGGTCGAATGGGCCCGCGGCCGGTCGGCGACCATGCGGACGCTGGCCGCGCGGTGGTGCGGGGTCGAGGTCGCCACGCCGTACCGGCCGCCGCCGCCGGAACCGGTGCGCGAGCGCGACGGCTGGTACCGCGACGGCAACCAGCTCTACAAGCGGGCGTTCTGGATCCGCTGGCAGCACCGCCTCACCTGGGCGCTGGAGGACCCGGCGGCGAACCGCGAATTCAGCTGGCAGTTGGTCAACCCGCTGGTGACGCTGCTGCTGCCGGTGGCCGTCCTGCTCGGCGGGTCGCGGGTGCTGCGCGGCTACGGCCGGTGGACGCGCTGGTGGATCGGACCGCACCCACCCTCCGAGCGGCGTCGGAACTGGCTGCACCGGCACCTCGAAGCGCTGGGCCACCAGTTCGGCATCCTCGCGCTCTCGGTGGTGCAGCTGGCCTTTTCGGTGGTCCAGCTGGTGGTCGTGGCCGGCGCCACGCCGCTGGCACCCCCGGTCGTGCTGTGGAGCCGCTCGATCACCGACACCCTGCGCCGCGAAACCGAAAACTGGACCGGGGTGCGGATCCCGCGGCCGTACCAGCCACCGCCCGGGGTGCCGCTGCCCCGCGCCGACGGGCTCTACCAGGTCGGCAGGCAGCTGTACGAAGAAATGTTCTGGCCGCTCCAGAACGCCCGCACGCGGTGGATCCTCGGTGACCGGGCCACCTGGCGTGACATGGCGGGCGGCGCACTGAGCTCCCTGGTGTCGCTCGCTTGCTCGTTGCCGGCACTCGTGTTGTTCGGCTGGGGCATGACCGGCCTCTGGCTGCTGTGGGTGTGGCGGCCGTTCGTGTCGGCCCGTGTCCAGTGGTCCCCGCTGCCCGAGGTGTCGACGCACCTCGGTGCGCTCACGCAGACGCCGTTGATCCTGCTGGCGCTGGTTATCGCCGTGGCGCCGGCGCCGTGGCTCGCCCGTCAGCAGGCCCGCTTCGCGCGGGTGTGGTTCGGACCGACCGAATCCGCCCGGCTGGCCCAGCGCGTCGAACGGCTCAAGCAGACGCGTGCCGACGTCACGGTCACGCAGGCGGCGGAACTGCGCCGGATCGAGCGTGACCTGCACGACGGCATCCAGTCGCGGCTGGTCGCCATGGGCATGAAGCTGGGCGCGGTCGAGGCGTTGGTGGACACCGATCCGGAGGCGGCGAAACGGCTCACGGCCGAGCTGCGCGCGGCGTCGTCGGAGGCGCTCACCGAGTTGCGGGCGCTGATCCACGGCATCCACCCGCCGGTGCTGTCCGAACGTGGGCTGCTGGACGCCGTCCGCGCGCTGGCGCTGGACAGTCCGCTGAAGGCGCAGGTCACCGGTTCGCTGCCGGGACGCGTCGAGGAACCGGTGGAGTCGTGCGTGTACTTCGCGGTGGCCGAGCTGCTCGGCAACGCGGCGAAGCACGACGCCAAGCGGGTGTCGATCGACGTGGGCTTCGCCGACGACCTCCTGACGGTCGTGGTGACCGATGACGGCCCGGGTGGTGCGAACCCGGCCCGCGGCTCGGGACTGCGGGGAATCGAGCGCCGGCTGGGAGGCTTCGACGGTAGGTTGACGCTGACCAGCCCGATCGGCGGCCCGACGAAGGCGACCCTGGAGATCCCGTGTCAGATCGACCAAGAACCCTCGTCGCCGAGGACCAATACCTCCTCCGAGACGGCCTGACGCACCTCCTGACCGCGCACGGTTTCGACGTCGTCGCGGCGGTCGCCACCGGTCCGGAACTCGTAGCCGCCCTGCGCGAACACCGTCCCGAGGTGTCCATTGTGGACGTCAGAATGCCGCCGACGAACACCGACGAGGGCCTGCAGGCCGCACTGGCCGCCCGCCGGGAAGTGCCCGGGCTGCCGATCCTCGTGCTGTCGCAGCACGTCGAGCAGCTGTACGCGCGGGAACTGCTGGCCGACGGCACGGGCGCGATCGGCTACCTGCTGAAGGACCGCGTCTTCAACGCGGAGCAGTTCATCGACGCCGTCCGCCGGGTCGCGGCGGGCGGCACCGTGATGGATCCCGAGGTGATCGCGAAACTGGTGGCGGGCAACGCTTCCGACCCACTGGCGGCGCTGACCCCGCGCGAGCGGGAGGTCCTCTCGCTAATGGCGGAAGGCTGTTCCAACGCGGCGATCGCGGCCCGGCTGCACTTCAGCGAAGGAGCGGTCGGCAAGCACACGGCGAACATCTTCGCGAAGCTGGGCATTTCCGCTTCGGACGACACGAACCGCCGCGTGCTGGCCGTCCTCACCTACCTCGGCCGGTCGTGAGTGGTAAGGAGGGTTCTAACCCAATGCCACTTAGCTTGTGTTGATCATGCGGCGGTGGTGAGGGTGATGGTGGCGGGTCCGTTGTGGTGGGTGCCGGTGTCGGTGGGTTTCTTAATCCGGTATGCGGTGTGGCGGGCTCGTTTGACCACGCGTGGGTAGGTTCTGTGCCGGCGTTGCGGGTTGAGGTGACGGCGGGTGGTGATGGCGGTGGTGAGTGTTCTGGTCTGCTGGTTAGGGGGAAAAGGCCGCCGGGCCGGAGGTGGTCTGGCGGCGAACGAGGCGGACGGTGCGCAGGAATTTGACCCGGTCGGGGTCGATGTCGGCTTCGGTGGCGGCTCGGCAGATCAGTGTGCTGATGGCGTAGTGGGTGAGCAGGTAGCCGTAGATTTCCTGGCGGATCATGTCCGGGCTTTTCGATCGCAGGACCCGGCCGGGGCCGCGGAGGTGGGTTTTGAGCTGGTCGTTGCCGGTCTCGTGCTCCCAGCGCTGGTGGTAGGCCTGGGCGAGTATCTCGGCCGGGGCGTCGGCGGGATCGCCGATGGTGGTGATCACGCGGATCACCTCGTCCGGGTCGGGTCCGCGGTCGGGCACGGTGTACTCGATCACGCGCACCACGGTCGCCTCGGCGGGGTCGAGGTCACCGCCGTCGCGGGCGGTCTGCAGGATCTCGGCGCGGCGGGTGGTGCTGCGCACGGTCTTGTTGATCAGTACCGACAGGTAGGATCCGTCGTCCAGATCCATCAGCTTCGGGGTCTTCACCGTGGCGGGCAGCCGCCAGAGCAGGGCCGCGCCGGTGGCGGCCGCCTTGCTCCAGTCCTGGTAGCTGTAGAAACCGGAATCGGCGATCAGCAGCCAGTCCTCGGCCAGTGCGGGCCAGAGCCGGCGGGCCAGGGTCTGTTCGCCCTGGCGCTTCCCGCCGGTCCCGCGCCCGCCGATCCGGGTGGCCACGACTGCGTGGGAGGCGCACTCGGCGATGGTCAGTACCCGAACCTTTGCAAACGCGGATGCTTTCTCGCCGGTGCCGCCGGAATACCCGAACTCGGCGACGTTGGCGTCGGTGTCGGGGGCGTCCCACTCGAATCCGTCGATGCTCATCAGCCGCCATGGCCCCAGAAACGCGCCCTGGGTCAGCTCATCGGCTACCGGGACCGCGACCGTGTCGAACACCTCCGCCAGCGGCTCGGCGCCCAGCCGCTGGCGGGCCTGGGTGATCCCGCCTGTGGTGGGAATGTCCCAGCCCGGATCCCAGCATCCCCACGAGGCCAGCGTGCCGGCGAGGCGGGTCATGACCTCTTCGTAATCGTCGTCGGCGAACAACGACAGCGCCATCGCGTAGTACACCATCACGTGCGGGGGCAGTTTCCCGCCGGAGCGCTTCGCGCCCCGGCGGGTCACCGCGATCGCAGTGTCCACCGCGTCCCGTGGCACCGCCGTGGCCAGCACCCCCACCGACATCGAGTCCGCCCACCCGCCACCAATCCCGCTCACGGCAGCGACACTAACCAGCCAACCGACACCGCCAGAAGCACCACACCGACCAGCACAACATCAACTTAAGCTAAGCGGCATTGGGTTCTAACCCGCCTTACCACTCACGACCGCCGCGGCAGACTGCTCAGCCGCGGGAGATCCGGGTCATCTCCTCGCGCTCGACCACCTTGACCCGCTCGCGGCCCGCCGCCGAGCCCAGCGCCTTCTCGTGCGCGTCGAGCCGGCCCCAGCCGTCCCAGTTGGTGAACGGGATGCCGCGCGCCTTGAGGAAATCGAGAATCGCGTCCGGGGACGCGAACTTCGGGGCGGCCAACGTCGGAGCGTCCGCCAGCAGGCTTGCGATCGTCTCCGCCGCGTCCCCCTTGGTGTGGCCGATCAGGCCCACCGGGCCGCGCTTGATCCAGCCCGTCACGTACACGCCCGGCAGCTGGTTCTCGTCCAGGTCCAGCACGCGCCCGGCCTGGTTGGGCACCACGCCCGCCACGTGGTCGAACGGCAGCTCCGGCAGGTGCGACGACAGGTAGCCGACCGCGCGGTACACCGCCTGGACGTCCCAGTCGTGGAACTCGCCGGTGCCGCGGACGTTCCCGTCGCCGGTCAGCTCGGTCCGCTCGGTGCGCAGGCCGGTCACCTTGCCGTCCTCGCCGAGGACTTCGGCCGGCGAGTGGAAGAAGTGCAGGTGCAGCCGGCGCGGGCGGGAACCCGGCTCGCGGATGGCCCACTCCTGCAGCGTCTTCACCACCATGTCGATCTGCTTCGAGGCGCGCAGGGCCGCGATGCTGCCGTCGTCGAACTCGATGTCCTCCGGGTACACGATGACCTCGACGTTCGGCGAGTGGTCCAGCTCGCGCAGCTCCAGCGGCGTGAACTTCGCCTGCGCCGGGCCGCGGCGGCCGAACACGTGCACGTCCGTCACCGGGCTCGCCTTGAGCCCCTGGTAGACGTTGTCCGGGATGTCGGTGGCCAGCAGCTCGTCGGCCGTCTTCGCCAGGACCCGCGCCACGTCCAGCGCGACGTTCCCGACCCCGAGGACCGCGACCGAAGACGCGGTCAGCGGCCAGGTGCGGGGCACGTCGGGGTGACCGTCGTACCAGGACACGAAGTCGGCGGCGCCGTAGCTGCCGTCCAGGTCGATGCCCGGGATGTCGAGCGCGCGGTCGGCGGACGCGCCGGTGGAGAAGATCACCGCGTCGTAGAACTCGCGCAGCTCGTCGAGCTTGATGTCGGTGCCGTAGTCGATGTTGCCCAGCAGCCGGATGTTCGGCTTCGACAGCACCTTCTCCAGCGCCGTCACGATGCCCTTGATGCGCGGGTGGTCGGGCGCGACGCCGTACCGGATCAGCCCGAACGGCGCGGGCATGCGCTCGAACAGGTCGATCTGCACGTCAGCGTCGGACTTGTCCAGGATGTCGGCGGCGTAGATCCCGGCGGGACCGGCACCCACCACGGCTACACGAAGAGATCGGCTCACTCGCTCCACGGTAAGTTAGGGTCTCCTAACTCGAAATGTGATTTGGCGTACGGTCCACGGACTGAGAGCCGGTAAGCTCGGCGACATGCGCGTTCTCGTCGTCGACAACTACGACAGCTTCGTCTACAACCTGGTCCAGTACCTGGCCCAGCTCGGCGCCGACTGCACGGTCTGGCGCAACGACGTCGTGGACCTCGACCGCGTGCCCGAGTTCGACGCCGTGCTCGTCTCGCCGGGCCCGGGCACCCCCGAACGCGCCGGCCAGAGCATGGACGTCATCCGCAAGTGCGCCGAGACGCGCACGCCGATGCTCGGCGTCTGCCTCGGCCACCAGGCGCTCGGCGTCGTCTACGGCGCCACCGTCGACCGCGCGCCGGAGCTGCTCCACGGCAAGACGAGCCAGGTCCGGCACACCGGCGTTGGCATCCTCAAGGACCTGCCGGAGGAGTTCACGGCCACCCGATACCACTCCCTGACCGTGCTGCCCGACACGATCTCCGACACCGTGTTCGAGATCACCGGCCGCACCGAGTCCGGCATCGTGATGGGCATGCGCCACCGCGAGCTGCCCCTGGAAGGCGTCCAGTTCCACCCGGAGTCCGTGCTCACCGAGGGCGGCCACCGGATGCTCGCGAACTGGCTGGCCGCGGCGGGGCACCCCGTCGATCCGGTGCGGGTGAACGAGCTCGAGCGGGCGACCAAGGCGCTCCAGAAGGCCGCTGTTGCGTGATCCGGCTCGAGGGGGTCGGCAAGCGGTACGGGCGCGGTGACTTCGTCCTGCGCGACGTCGACCTGACCGTCGAGCCCGGGCACGTCGTCGGCGTCCTCGGCAGCAACGGCTCCGGGAAGTCGACGCTGCTGCGGATCATGGCCGGCGTCTCGCACGCCACCACCGGGTCGCTCACCGGCACCCCGCGGATCGGCTACCTGCCCGACCGTTTCCCGGCCGGCCAGCGCATGGGCGCCCGCGCCTACCTGCGGCACATGGCGCGCATCCGGGGCCTCACCGACCTCTCGGTGATCGACCCGCTGCTCGAACGGCTCGCCCTCGTCGGCGGCCCGGCGGCCCCGCTGCGCACGCTGTCCAAGGGCAACGCCCAGAAGGTCGGGCTCGCGCAGGCCGTGATGGTCCGGCCCGACCTGCTGATCCTCGACGAGCCGTGGTCCGGCCTCGACGTCGGCACGCACACCATCCTCGGCGAGCTCGTGGCCGAGACGCGGGCGCGCGGGGCGAGCGTCGTGTTCACCGACCACCGGCCGCAGGTGGTGCACGACCACGCCGACGTCGTGCACCTGATGAACGACGGCAGGCTGACCGCCGAGAGCGCGGAGCCGACCACCCGGATCGTCCTGCGCGGCGGCGGCACCGGCTGGGCGGACGAGCCCGGGGTGCGGCACGCCGTCGCCGAAGGACCCCACGTGGTGCTGACGGTCGAGGTCGCCCGCGTCGACGCGGTCCTGCGGCGGGCGCTCGAAGACGGCTGGTCGGTGCGGGAGGTGGCGCCGTGCTCGCCCTGACGCGCTACTACCTGGCGCTGCTCGGCCATTCGCAGCGGTACCTGCCGGCGTTGCTGGCCTACCTCGCCCTGTGCGTGATCCTCTACGCCGACCCGCATTCGCCGCCGCTGCCGCTGTTCGGCGTCAGCGCCGGCGGGCTGCTCGTCGTCTCGTGCTGGCTGACGATCGCGCTGCTCGACATCGAAGACCCGGTGCAGCGCCTGGTGACCTTGAGCCACGCGCGCCAGTGGCGGCGGATGATCATTGGCGCGATCCTCACCGTGCTGGCTTGTTCCCTGGTCCTCACCGCGATCACCGAGGTGTGGTCGGCGATCAAGTCGCTGAAGGTCCAGCCGTCCGCGCTCGGCATCGGGTTGCTCGCCCACCTCGCCTGCGCGCTGCTCGGGATCGCCATCGCGCTCCCGTGCTCGCGGCTGCTGGTCCACCGCATCGGCTGGACGGTGCTCGCCGCGGTGATCACCCTCGTCGTCGTCCTGCTGGCGAAGATCCCGCTGGTCCACCCGCTGCTGCACGCCCTGACCGACGACGAGCCGGTCGGGGGCCCGCTGGTGCTCGCGCTGGTGACGGCGGTGGCGATGCTGGCGG
The DNA here is from genome assembly GCF_042652605.1 of Amycolatopsis plumensis. Lineage (NCBI taxonomy): Bacteria > Bacillati > Actinomycetota > Actinomycetes > Pseudonocardiales > Pseudonocardiaceae > Amycolatopsis > Amycolatopsis plumensis. The sequence continues at coordinate 3,043,771 of NZ_JBHSJY010000001.1, forward strand.
TCAGCTACTTCGCGGTTTCGGAGCTCGTGCGCCGCCGCTCCTGACGGCAAATTGCAGAATTCAATTCACGCACCGCTCTTCCAGCAGGACCACGCGGACGGCTAAGGTTCGGGGCCTCTCCGGTTCTGGGTGAAGGGAGATCGGGTGACGGCTGGGATCGTCGCGATCACCGTGCCGAACTCCGGCGGCGAGCTTCCGGAACTCGCCGCGTGGCTGCGCGGCGAAGACGAACTCCGCGGCCGCGTCCAGGTCTTCGACGCCGTCGTCGTCGGCGTTTCGAGCACCTCCGCCGACGTCTTCTGCCGCTCGCTCTTCGCGTGGCTGACGCGGGAGCGGAAAACCCGCGTCTCGCTTAAGGTAAAACGCTCGGGCGCGGCCGAGGAACTCGAGCTCGATTTCGGGGCCGCGAGCGACGCCGATCAGGTTCTCGGTGCCGTACAAGGATTTCTCGACCAGTCCTGACCGACGAAGAAGGCCCGCACGGTTCAGCCGTGCGGGCCTTCTTTCGCGTCGCTTGCTAGTTGGAGGTTCTCGTCGGTGGCGTGAGGGTGAAGGACGGGAAGCCGTTGCCCTCCGACACGTTGATCGTGACGTTCTGATCCTTGTTGATCTGCGTGCCCGGCTGCGGGTTCTGACCCGTGATCGTGCCCTCGGGCGCGTTGCTGTTCTTGTCGGACTTCTGGTTGAACTTGCCGGTCCAGCCCATGCTCGCCAGCTTGTCCCCCGCCTGCTCGACGGTCATCCCGGCCAGCTGCGGCATCTGAATCTGGCTCGAGCTGTCCGGCCCGGTCGACACGGTCAGCACGATCTGGCTGCCCACCGTCAGCTGCCCGCCGTTCGGGTTCTGGGTGATGACCGTGTCCTTCGGCACCGTGTCCGAAGCCTGGTCGACCCGCCTCGTCGTGAAGCCCTGGCTCTCCAGCGACGACTTGGCCTTCGAGTAAGGCTGGCCGGTGAAGTCGGTGACCGCCTTGAGCTGCTTCGACTTGCCGACCGTGATCCGCACGGTCGCGCCCTGGTCGACCTGGGAGTTGGCGGGCGGGGTCTGCGTCTGCACCAGGCCGGCCTGGTTGGGGTCGGAGACCTCCGTCTCCTGGACGTTCGAGTCGAGGGTCAGCTTCGCGTCGCTGATCAGCTGCTCGGCCTCGGCGCGCGTCTTGCCCTTGAGGTCCGGCACGCTGGCCTTGCCCGGCGCGACCCCGTACCACAGCGTGATCGTCGTGTTGGGCGCGACCGAAACGCCGACCGTCGGATCGACCTTGACGACCCGGTTGATGTCGTCCTGGGTGCACGACGGGCTGCCGTCGGTCGGCTGCACCCCGCAGGTCACCGGCTTCTGGTCGACCTTGCCGTTGAACCCGCTGCTGCTCAGCATCTCCCGCGCCTGCGGGACCGTCTGGTGCACCACGTTGGGGATGGCCACGGTGCTCGGGTCGCCGCTCTTGAACGCGTTCGACAGCCACATGATCAGCAGCACCGAGCCCAGCACGAAAACCGCCGCCAGGACCGCGAAGATCGTGCGGCGACGGCGCTTGGCCTTCGGGTCTTCGTCGTCCGGCTCGCTGTACTCGTCGTAGCGGGCCGCCTGCCGCCGGTCGGCGTTCATCACCTGCGTGCGCTCGTCTTCGGACATCACCATCGGCGCCACCGGGCGCTGGCCCGAGAGGGTGCGCACCAGGTCCGAGCGCATCTCCGCCGCCGACTGGTAGCGGTTCGCCGGGCCCTTGGCCAGCGCCTTCAGCACGACCGCGTCCAGCTCCGGCGCCACCGCCGGGTTCACCGACGACGGCGGGTTCGGGTCCTCGCGGACGTGCTGGTAGGCCACCGCGACCGGGGAGTCCCCGGTGAACGGCGGTTCGCCGGTGATCAGCTCGTACAGCACGCACCCGGCGGCGTAGACGTCGGAGCGCGCGTCGACGGACTCACCGCGGGCCTGCTCCGGCGAGAGGTACTGCGCCGTGCCGATCACCGCGGCCGTCTGGGTCATGGCGGACTGGCCGTCGTGCATCGCCCGCGCGATGCCGAAGTCCATCACCTTGACCGCGCCGTTCTTCGTGATCATCACGTTGGCCGGCTTGACGTCGCGGTGGACGATGCCGTGGCGGTGCGAGAAGTCCAGCGCCGCGCAGACGTCGGCCATGACCTCCATCGCCCGCTTCTGCGACATCGGGCCCTCGGTCTTGACGATGTCGCGCAGCGTCCGGCCCTCGACGTACTCCATGACGATGTACGGCAGCGGGCCGAACTCGGTGTTCGCCTCGCCGGTGTCGTAGACCGCGACGATCGCCGGGTGGTTCAGCGCGGCGGCGTTCTGCGCCTCCCGGCGGAAGCGCTCCTGGAACTGCGGGTCCCTGGCGAGGTCGGCACGGAGGATCTTGATCGCGACTTCCCGGCCGAGACGCACGTCGTGGCCGTGATGGACCTCGGACATGCCTCCGTAGCCGAGCGTTTCGCCCAGCTCGTACCGGTTGGAGAGCAGTCTGGGTGTGCTCATCTCTGGGTGCCGTTCCATTCCGTCCAAGGTGTGGTCATGATGCCTTGCCGGCCATCGTCGGTCGTGCCGGGAGTGCCTGCCGGGTAGACGCTCGAAGACTGCTCCGCGGGCGCCTGTCTGCCCGGGAGCACCTGGCTCTGCGTCTGGCCGGTGTGCGGCGGCGAGCCGCTGCCGCCGCCGCCCAGCATCTTCGCCACCAGCACGATGCCCGCCACCAGGACAACGAGCAGGATCGCCGCGAGAAGTGCCCACCAGCCCCACTGCGTCTTCTTCCGGGCGGCCGGCAGCATCACCTGCCGCGGGGCGGGACGCGACGGCGGGCCGATGGCGATCATCGGGTTCATCGCGGGGGACGGCGGACCGCCCGGCATCGGCTGTTGCTGCGGGGGAAGCTGCTGCGGCGGGATCGGCACCGGCATCGACGGCGGTGGCTGCTGCTGCACCTGCGGCGGCACCACCGGCTGCTGGCCGGTCGTGTAGGTGGCGTTCACCAGCCCGGACGGCGTGGGCAGCGGCAGCCCGGCGCGGACCGCGGCCACGGCGGACGCGAACTCGCCGCCGTTGTTGTAACGCTGCCGCGGATCCTTGACCAGCGTCGCTTCGATCACCGCGCGGGCCGCGGGCGGCACGTCCGGCGGCAGCGGCGGCGGGAGGTCGCGGATGTGCATCATCGCGACCGTCACGGCGTTCTCGGACAGGAAGGGCCGGTGCCCGGCGAGGCATTCGTAGCCGCACACCGCCAGCGAATAGACGTCGGACGCCGGCTCGGCCGGTTGCCCGAGCGCCTGCTCCGGGGCGATGTAGTGCGCGGTGCCCATGACCATGCCGGACCGGGTGACCGGCGCGGCGTCGGCCGCCTTCGCCACGCCGAAGTCGGTGATCTTCACCTGCCCGGCCGACGTCACCAGGATGTTGCCCGGCTTGACGTCGCGGTGGACCAGGCCGTGGGAGTGCGCGGCCTGCAGTGCGTTGCCCGCCTGCTCGAGCATGTCGAGGGTGAACTCCGCCGACAGCCGCCCGTGCTTGGCCAGCAACCCGGCCAGGGGGTCGCCGTCGACGAGCTCCATCACCAGGTACGCGATGGACAGGTCGCCGTCGAGGATGGTTTCGCCGTAGTCGTGCACCGCGGCGATGCCGGGGTGGTTGAGGGACGCCGTCATCCGCGCTTCGGTGCGGAAGCGGTGGAGGAACTCGGCGTCGCCGGAGAGTTCGGTCTTGAGGATCTTGACGGCCACCGTCCGGTCGAGCCGGGTGTCGCTGGCCTGCCAGACCTCACCCATCCCGCCGACGGCGATCCGGCTCGTCAGCTTGTAGCGGTCGGCCAGCAGCTGACCGGAGGACAGCATGCGCTATCCACCCCCGAGCTTCGCGTTGATGGCCGCACGGCCGATTTCCGCCGCGACCGTGCCGCCGGTGGCCGCGAGGCCGCGGTTCCCGCCGTCCTCGACGATCACGGCGACCGCGATCTGCGGGTTGTCGACCGGGGCGAAGGCGGTGTACCAGGCGTGCGGTGCGGTGTTCTTGGAGTCCGTGCCGTGTTCGGCGGTGCCGGTCTTCGACGCGATCTGGACGTCCGCGCGCTTGCCACCGCCCTTGGTGAAGCCTTCGGAAGCGACCATCATGTCCTTGAGGATGGCGGCGTTCGCCGACGACAGCGCCGGGGTGCCGGTGAGTTCGGTGGGGCTGTAGTCCTCGATCGTCGACAGGTCCGGTGCCAGCACCGACTGCACCAGCTGCGGTTTCATCGCCATTCCGCCGTTGGCCACGGTGGCCGCGAGCAGGCAGTCCTGCAGCGGCGTGAGCCGGACGTCGCGCTGGCCGATGCCGCTCTGGAACAGCGCGCCCTGCGAGTCGAGCGGGCCGACGGTCGACGGGGCGACCTTCATCGGCACGGTCAGGTCGGTCTGCCCGATGCCGAAGTTCGCCGCCGTCTTCTTCATCTTGTCCGGGCCGAGCTTGCCGGCGAACTCCGCGAACGGCACGTTGCAGGAGTGCGCGAGCGCGTCCTTGAACGTGTCGCCGGGGCAGCCCTGGCCCGCGTAGTTCTCCAGCGTGACGTTCGTGCCGGGGAGCTTGGTGTTCGGCGCGGTGTTGACCTTCGTGTCCGGGCCGTTGCCGTCTTCGAGCGCGGCCGCCGCGGTGACCAGCTTGAACGTCGACCCCGGCGGGTAGGTCTCCGAGATCGCCCGGTTCAGCATGGGCTTCTTCGGGTCCTTGTTGTTCGCGTTCCAGGCGTCGGTCTGCGCCTTCGACGTGTGCTGGGCGAGCGCGTTCGGGTCGTACGACGGCGTCGAGACCATGGCCAGGATCCGGCCGGTGCTCGGCTCCATCGCGACGACGGCGCCGGTGTAGCCCTTCTGCGTCATCAGGTCGTACGCGGCCTTCTGCACGGCCGGGTCGATGGTCAGCCGGACGTTGCCGCCGCTGGGGTCCCGGCCGGTGACCATGTCCGACAGCCGCCGCACGAACAGCCGCGGGTCGGAGCCGTTGAGGACGTCGTCCTCGGCGCGCTCCAGGCCGCCGGCCCCGTAGTTGATCGAGTAGTAGCCGGTGACCGGCGCGTACATCGGGCCGTCGGCGTAGGTCCGGATGTACTTGTATTTGTCGTTCGACGGGTTGACGCTGGCCAGCACCTCGCCGTTGGCCTGTGACACGATCTTGCCGCGCTGGCGGGCGAACTCGTCGTAGAGCACGCGGGCGTTGCGCGAGTCGGTGCGGTAGTCGTCGGCCTTCACCACCTGGATGTAGGTGGCGTTGGCCAGCAGCAGGACGACCATCACGAGCATCGCCATGCCGACCTTGCGGAGCGGGGTGTTCATGCCTGCGCGCCCCCCTCGGCCGGCGGGCGCTGCACGAGCACGGTGTGCGCTTCCGCGATCGGGGCCTGCGGCTGCTGCTGCGGCTTCGGGCGCGAGGCGGGCTTGCGGGCCGCGTCGGAGATGCGGAGCAGCAGCGCGACGAGGATGTAGTTCGCGAGCAGCGACGAACCACCCTTGGACAGGAACGGGGCGGTGATACCGGTCTCCGGGATGAGTTTCGTGACCCCGCCGACGACGACGAAGATCTGCATGACCATGGTGAACGCGAGCCCGCCGCCCAGCAGCTTGCCGAACGTGTCGCGCACGGCCAGCGCGCTGCGCATGCCGCGCATCGCGACCAGCAAGTACAGCATCAGCACCGCGGCCAGCCCGATGAAGCCGAGCTCTTCGCCGATCGACGCCGTGATGAAGTCGGTGTTGGCCTCGGGCACCATGTCCGGCCGTCCGGCGCCGAGCCCGGTGCCGCCGACCCCGCCGGTGCCGAGGCCGAACAGGCCCTGCGCCAGCTGGTAGCCGCCGCCGGCCTGGTCGTAGGTGGCCAGCGGGTCCAGCCAGTTCGCCACGCGCTGCTGGACGTGCGAGAAGAGGTTGTAGGCGATGACGCAGCCGACGGCGAAGAAGCTGAGGCCCAGCACGACCCAGATGACCCGCTCGGTCGCGACGTACAGCATCACCAGGATGACGCTGAAGAACAGCAGCGACGTGCCGAGGTCCTTCTCGAACACCAGGATGCCGATGCAGGCGAACGCGGCGATCAGGATCGGGCCGAGGTCGCGGGCGCGGGGGAGCTCGACGCCGACGAGCTTCTTGCCCGCCACCATGAACAGGTCCCGCTTCGACACCAGGAACGACGCGAAGAAGACCATCAGCAGGATCTTCGCGAACTCGCCGGGCTGGATCGAGAAGAACGGCAGCTTCAGCCACACCTTGGCGCCGTTGACCTCGGACAGGCTCGACGGCAGCAGCGCGGGCAGCGCCAGCGCGACGATCCCGATCAGGCCCGCGGTGTAGCCGTAGCGGGTCAGCGTGCGGTGGTCGTTGACCACGATCAGCACCACGACGAAGAACACGAGCGAGATGACCGTGAACAGCACCTGCGCGGTGACCGCGGGCGTGTAGTCCCTGCCCTGCTGCGTGGCGCGCTCGGCCAGGGCCAGGTCGATCCGGTGGATCATCACCAGCCCGATGCCGTTGAGCAGCGCGACGCAGGGGAGCAGCACGGGGTCGGCGTACGGCGCCCACTTGCGGACGGCCAGGTGCGCGCCGGTCAGCACGCCGAGGTAGGCCAGGCCGAGCCAGATGATCGACGCGGTGAGCTCCTGCTCCTGGTTCGCTTCCACCAGGACCAGCGCGATGGTGACGATGAACGTCGCGAACCCCAGCAGCACCAGCTCGGTGTTGCGGCGGGTCGGGACCTCGCGCGGCGGGTTCGTCTGGAACTGCGCGGCGAGCGGTTCGGCGGCGCGCGCGGCGGGCTGGCTCATCAGTTACCGCCTCCCGTCGTCGGTGCCGTCGAACTCGGCGTCGAGCAGTCCCTCCCCGCTGGCTGGTTCGCCGACGACGGAGCAGTGGAGCCGGCCGGAGCCGACGGAGTCGTCGGCGTGGCCGTAGGGGTCGGCGTCGAGGACGGCTGACCGCCCGCCGGCGCGCAGTTGTTCAGGCGCTTACGCAGCTGCAGGAAGTCGTCGATGTACTTCCGCGCCTCGTCGAGGCTGTCCTTCTTGACGCCGTTCTGCACCGCCAGCCGCGCGTCCTCCTGGAGCTGGGAGACGCGCAGCTTGTCCGTGCACACCTGGCTCGGCGGGCAGGACCCCTGCTCGTACGCGTGCAGGTCGATGCCGAGAATGCTGCCGGGGACGCCGCGGTAGATCACGACCTCCCCGTCTGATCCCTCGCCGACATAGTACTGACTCAGCACGAAGTAGCGGGTCGCGATGGCGGCCGCGGCGAGCACCACGAGGACGACGAGCGCGCCGGCCAGCCAGCGGAACCGCTTCCGGCGCCGGGCCTTCGGGTCTTCCTGGGGCTGCGGCAGTTCCTGGCGCGGCGGCGGGGGCGGCTGGGTCAGCGCCCTGGCCCGCGCGGCGGGCGAGTCGCCCTGGTGCCGTTCGTCGCTGCCGTCCCCGGCGGCGCCGCCCACGATGGGCGCGTCCTCACCGAAGTCGACGTCGACCACGTCGGCGATGATCACCGTGACGTTGTCGGTGCCGCCACCCTTGAGCGCCAGCTCGATCATCCGGTCCGCGCACTGCTGCGGGTCCGCGATCTGCACGGCCTCGGCCAGCGTCTCGTCGCTGACCATGCCGGACAGGCCGTCGGAGCAGATCAGGTACCGGTCGCCGGCGCGGGCCTCGCGCACGGTCAGGCTCGGCTCGACCTCGTGGCCGGTGAGCGCCTTCAGCAGCAGCGACCGCTGCGGGTGCACCGCCGCCTCTTCGGGCGTGATCCGGCCCTGCTCCAGGAGTTCGTTGACGAAGCTGTCGTCGCGGGTGATCTGCGCGAACTGACCGCCGCGCAGCAGGTAGGCCCGCGAGTCGCCGACGTGCACCAGCCCCAGCCGGGTGCCGGCGAACAGGACGGCGGTCAGCGTGGTGCCCATGCCGTCGAGGTCCGGGTCCTGCGAGACGAGTTCGGCGATCGCGGCGTTGCCGTTCGCCACCGCCTCGCGCAGCTGGGCGAGGAGGTCGTCGCCCGGCTCGTCGTCGTCGAGCGGGGCGAGGGAGGCGATGACGACCTTGCTGGCGACTTCGCCCGCCGCGTGCCCACCCATGCCGTCGGCGAGCGCGAGCAGGCGAGGGCCGGCGTACACGGAGTCCTGGTTGCTCGAACGCACCAGGCCCCGGTCGCTGCGGGCTGCGTAGCGGAGGACGAGAGTCATGGGCGAAGCTCGATCACCGTCTTGCCGATCCGGATGGGGACTCCGAGCGGGACCCGGAGGGGTGCAGTGACCTTAGCCCGGTCGAGGTAGGTCCCGTTCGTCGAGCCCAGATCTTCCACGTACCAGTCCTCACCGCGCTGCGCGATCCGCGCGTGGCGGGTGGACGCGTAGTCGTCGTCGAGGACCAGCGTCGAGTCGTCGGCCCGGCCGATCAGGATCGGCCTGCCGTCCAGCGCGATGCGGGTCCCGGCGAGCGCGCCGTGCGTCACCAGCAGCTGCTGCGGCGACTTGCTGTTGCGCGGCTTCTTCTCCTTCTTGCGCCCGAAAGACGGCACCTGGACGCGCATGCCCGATGCCGCGTAGAGGTCCGAACGGACGACTCTGAGCGCGGCGAACACGAAGAGCCAGAGCAGCACGAGGAAGCCCACCCTGGTGAGTTGTACGACCAGCTCTGGCACTTGGTGTGTCCGCTCCCGACTCTTCCGCGCAGCCGCGACGCGGGTACGCCGCGGTCCCCCCGCACGTCAATTCTGCGGGAACAGTATTCCGGGTCCCCAGTCAGCCCTGTGTACGGAACACCAGGGACGAATGACCCACCCGGATGACGTCGCCGTCGGCGAGCTGCCAGGTCTGGACCGGGGTGCCGTTCACGGTGGTGCCGTTCGTCGAACCGATGTCGGCGAGCGTCGCGCTCTGGCCGTCCCAGGTGATCTCCAGGTGGCGGCGCGAGACACCGGTGTCCGGGAGGCGGAAGTCGGCGTCCTGGCCGCGGCCCACGACGTTCCCGCCCTGCTTCAGCGAGTACGTGCGGTTCGAGCCGTCGTCCAGCTGCAGGCTCGCCGCGAGCTGACGGCCCGGCGCCGGCGGGGCGTAGCCGCCCTGCTGGCCGTACGGGTCACCGGCCGGCTGGCCGTACGCCTGCTGCTGGCCGTACTGGTCGTACCCGCCCGCCTGCTGGCCGCCGTACTGGTCGTAGCCACCCTGCTGGTAGCCGCCCTGGTCGTACCCGCCGCCCTGCGGCTGGCCGTAACCCTGGTCGTAGCCGCCACCCTGCGGCTGCGCGTAGCCGCCCTGGTCGTAGCCACCGCCCTGGGGCTGGCCGTAACCCTGGTCGTAGCCGCCCTGGTGCTGCTGGCCGTACTGGTCGTAGCCGCCACCCTGCTGCGGCTGGCCGTACTGGTCGTAGCCACCGCCCTGGGGCTGCTGGCCGCCGTACTGGTCGTATCCACCCTGCTGGCCGTAACCCTGGTCGTACCCGGGCTGCTGGCCACCCTGCTGTCCGTAGCCGTACTGGCCCTGCTGGCCGTACGGGTCACCCTGGTCGTATTGGCCGTAGCCGGGGGGCTGGCTCATTGCTGGGTCTCCTGCGTTGCTGGGTCGTGCCGACCGCGGTGAACCGGCGCCTGAGGGGCGGGCGTCGGGATCGACGGACGAACGGGTCTTGAACTGTCCAGTATGCAGCGCCTCGTTGCGCTCGAGTGATACGACGACGTCACCATAGGTGTCCAGGCCTTCGGCGGCGAGGTGTTCCGCCACCGCCTTGGCCAGCACCTGCGTGACGCGCTGCTCGTCGCCGGCCATGCGTTCGTGGTCAGCCGCCCCCAGGGACACGATGTAGTGATTCGGGGCGAGCTGCCGACCGCCTGCCAGCTCACGAACGTTTTCCTCACTCTCCCGCTCCAGGGCGATCGCCACTTCCTGCGTGACGACGTTGCCACCGAACATGCGCGCGAAAGTGTTCCCCACCAGGTTCTCGAGTCGCCTGTCGAATCTTTCGGCGCGGCCCACCGGGGAAAACCTCCTCACGCTCGTGCTTCCGCATCGATCCTATCCGGGTGAGCCAGCCTCTACACGGCCCCCGGTGAAAGCCGTTGAAACGACCTGCTAGTCTTCTCCTCGCTGCCGCAAGGAAGCACTCGGGCGAGTGGCGGAATGGCAGACGCGCACGGTTCAGGTCCGTGTGTCCGAAAGGACGTGAGGGTTCAACTCCCTCCTCGCCCACGCTGTTCAGGGGCCCGATCGCTAGCGCGATCGGGCCCCTTCCCATTTGCCTTATGTCTCCCGGGGGGCCGAGCCCCCCGGACCCCCACGGTGCCTTTCGTCACCTTCCAGCGTGGTCCGGTGGATGTTCGCCCTGGGCGAAGTTAGGCCGTGTGGGTGGTGATCCAGTCCGCGATCACGTCCGTGCGGCTCGTGGTTTCGACGCCCGCGTGGGGGCAGTCCGGTCCCGTCGCCTCCAGCGAAACGAGCTCGTCGCCCGAGAAGTACGGGGCTCCCGAGTCGTAGGTGCACGCGCTCGTCGTGATCTCCGGGGCCGCGCCGCGGACCCCCAGCGTGGTCGGATCGACCTTCGCGATCGCCACCGTTCCCTGCTGGAGGCGGGTGGCCGGCTTGGGGTTCGCGCTCGTCAGGCTGCCCCAGCCCGCCAGAGTCAGCTGCTGGCCGACCTTAGGGACCGCGCGGCTCACCGCCAGTGGCGTCACCGCGGTCACCGGGGAGTCGAGGCGGATCAGGGCGACGTCGTTCTCCTTCGCCTGGAGGACCTCGGTCGCCTTGCGGGCGATGCCCGACTCCGTCTCCTCGTCGGTCATGCCCAGGGTCACCGTCGTCGGGTACGGGACCTTGCCCGAGACCCGGTCGCGGTGGGCGTCGTGGAAGCAGTGGCCGGTGGTCAGGACCCAGGCGGGCGCGACGAGCGCGCCCGTGCAGTAGCTGCTGTACGTCGAGCCGTCCGGGCGCGGGATCTTCGTCATCGCGAGCTTCGCGACGAACCCGTACTGGCCCGGCGGGACGTCGGAGCCGTGGGCGACGGCCCAGGCGGCGGGAGCGGTGGAGACGGTCAAGACGGCAGCGGCGAGCAGGGCGCGCAGGCGCATTCTTCCCCTTCGTCGAGTCGGTGGTCGACGTTCGACGTTAGGGCCGCCGCCGCGGGCGGGGAATTCCCTGGCCGGGCGTCACCCGGTGGACCATCGGGTGACGCCCGGCCGCGACCGGGAGTGTGTCAGTTCACGCCGACCAGGTCGACGACGAAGATGAGCGTCTCGCCCGGCTTGATCACGCCGCCCGCGCCGCGGTCGCCGTAGGCCAGGTGCGGCGGGATCACCAGCTTGCGGCGGCCGCCGATCTTCATCCCCGCGACACCCTGGTCCCAGCCGGAGATGACCTGGCCGGCGCCGAGGCCGAAGCGCAGCGGCTCGCCGCGGTTCCAGGACGCGTCGAACTCTTCGCCGGTCGAGTGGGCGACACCGACGTAGTGCACGGTGACGGTCTTGCCCGCCGTGGCCTCCGCGCCGTCACCGACAGTGAGGTCGGTGATCTCGAGTTCGGCCGGAGCGGGTCCGTCCGGGCGGTCGATGAGGGGCTTTTCCAAGGTCATGGGCCTCACCGTACCCATCCGTGGCAGGCTGCGCCGATCGGACTACGCCCAAAGAGGGGAGAAACGCGAAAAGTCTTCACACTTCTGCTACTGCTGGGTAGCGTGCGCTACGTCACTTTTCTGGACTGAGGGGAGCCCGGCATGCGACGCCGCATCCGCGCCCTGACCGTTACGGCACTGGGGGCCCTCGTGGCCGGGCTGACCCAGGTCGCCGTCACCGCGCCGGCCGCCCAGGCGGCCGTGTCGCCCGACGACTACTGCGGGGGGCAGTGCAGCGACATCCTCCCGCCCGGTGAACAGGGCAGCGCCACCCTCGCCGAGATCCTGGCGCACAAGCTGCTCGGCACCCGCCCGGCGCACTCGGCCGACCAGCTCGGGAAGTACTCCTCGCTGGCCAACGGGTACAAGACGCTGACCACGAGCGCGATCAACCAGTACTTCAACGACTCCTCGTTCGGCGTCCCGGCCGACCAGGTGGCGAGCACGACGAAGCCGCGGGCCGACGTCACCATCGTGCGGGACAAGGCCCTCGGCGTCCCGCACATCACCGGGACCACCCGCGCCGGCACCGAGTTCGGCGCCGGGTACGCGGCCGCGCAGGACCGGCTGTGGCTGATGGACGTGCTGCGGCACGCCGCCCGCGGCCAGGTCACCTCGTTCGCCGGTGGCGCCCAGGCCAACCGCGAACTCGAGCAGCAGTTCTTCGCGATCGCGCCGTACACCGAAGCCGAGCTGCAGCAGCAGATCGACCGGACGGCGGCCAGCGGACCGCGCGGCGCGCAGGGGCTCGCCGACGCGCAGGCCTACGTCGACGGCATCAACAAGTACATCTCCGACTCCTACAACGGCCGGTACTTCCCGGGCGAGTACGTGCTGACCGGGCACGTCGACTCGATCACCAACGCCGGGTCGATCGACCCGTTCAAGCTGACCGACCTGGTCGCGCTGGCCTCGCTGATCGGCGCCGAGTTCGGCGCGGGCGGCGGCGGCGAGGTCCAGAACGCCATCGCGAAGCTCGCGCTGCAGGAGAAGTACGGCGTCGTGCAGGGCGAGAAGGTGTGGCAGAGCCTGCGCTCGGAGGACGACCCGGAAGCGGTCAAGACGCTGCACGACGGCCAGACCTTCCCGTACGGCAAGACGCCGGCCAACGCCACCGGCCGGGCCATGCCGGACAAGAACTCGGTGACGCAGCAGCCGCTGGTGTTCGACCAGACCGGCTCGGCCGCCACCGCGACGCCGTCCACTGTGGACGTCGCCGCGCCCGCCGAGCAGGAGCCCGCCCGCGGGATGTTCGAGAACGGCGTGCTGCCGGCGAACATGCTGAGCGAGAAGCACGGCATGTCCAACGCGCTGCTCGTCTCCGGCGCGAAGACCGCCAGCGGCCACCCGGTCGCCGTGTTCGGCCCGCAGACCGGCTACTTCGCCCCGCAGCTGCTGCTGTTGCAGGAACTGCAGGGCCCGGGCATCAGCTCGCGCGGCGCGGCCTTCGCCGGGCTGAGCATGTACACGCTGCTCGGCCGCGGCCAGGACTACTCGTGGAGCGCGACGACGTCGGCGCAGGACATCATCGACACCTACGCGCTGCAGCTGTGCGACCCGAACGGCGGCACGCCGACGAAGGACTCGAACTACTACACCTACCAGGGCAAGTGCGTCCCGATGGAGACCGTGGAGGTCAAGAACGCCTGGAAGCCGACGGTGGCCGACGGGACCGCGGCCGGTTCGTACACCCTGCGCAGCTACCGGACCAAGTACGGGCCGGTGCAGAGCCGGGCGACCGTCGGCGGCAAGCCGGTGGCGTACGCGGCGCTGCGCTCGTCCTACTTCCACGAGGTCGACTCGCTCATCGGCTTCCAGGAGCTGAACGACCCGACCTTCATCAAGTCCGCGGCCGACTTCCAGAAGGCCGCGTCCGACATCAACTTCACGTTCAACTGGTTCTACGCCGACTCGAAGGACATCGCGTACTTCAACTCCGGCGCCAACCCGGCCCGGCAGTCCGATGTGGACCCGAACATGCCGGTGTGGGGCGACCAGGGCCACGACTGGCAGGGCTGGAACCCGGCGGGCAACCTCGCGACCTACACGCCGGCGTCGCAGCACCCGCAGTCGATCAACCAGGACTACTACGTCAGCTGGAACAACGCCCAGGCCAACGGCTACGCCGCGGCGGGTGCGGACAAGTCCGCCGTGCACCGCGTCGACCTGCTCGACTCCCGGGTCAAGCAGCTGATCTCCAGCGGCACCAAGGTCACCCGGGTCAACCTGACCCAGGCGATGGCGGACGCCGCGCTGGCCGACCTGCGGGCCGAGCGCGTCCTGCCGCTGCTGCTGCAGGTGCTCGACAAGACGCCGACCACCGGCGCGGCGGCGGACGCCGAGGCGAAGCTCAAGACGTGGCTCGCGAACGGCCACCTGCGCAAGGAGACGTCGGCAGGCAGCAAGACCTACGCCGACGCCGACGCGATCCGCATCTTCGACGCCTGGTGGCCGCTGCTGGTCCAGGCCGAGTTCAAGCCGGGCATGGGTGACGCCGCCTACAACGCCATGACGAGCGTGCTCGGCATCAACGAAAGCCCGTCCGGCTGGCAGAACGGCAACGGCCGGCACACCGGCCAGCCCCACAAGGGCTCCTCGTTCCAGTACGGCTGGTGGGGTTACGTCAGCAAGGACATCCGGCAGGTGCTCGGCCAGCCGGTGGCGGGCCCGCTCGCGCAGACGTTCTGCGGCGGCGGCGACGTCACGGCCTGCCGTCAGGCGCTCGTCGACTCGCTGACCACGGCCGCCGGCCAGTCCGCGAACACCGTCTACCCCGGTGACGCGAACTGCTCGGCCGGCGACCAGTGGTGCGCCGACTCGATCATCCACAACCCGCTCGGCGGCATCACGCAGGACAAGATCAGCTGGCAGAACCGGCCGACGTTCCAGCAGGTCGTCGAGTACGCGGCGCACCGCGGCGACAACATCGCCAACCTGGCGGCGACGAAGACGGTCAGCGCCACGAGCGCCGAGACCGGCTTCTACAACTCGCCGGCGTCGAACGCGATCGACGGGAACGCCTCGACCCGCTGGGCCAGCGACTGGAGCGACGACCAGGCGATCACCGTCGACCTCGGCTCGGTCCAGCAGGTCTCGCGGGTGCTGCTGAACTGGGAGTCCGCCTACGGCAAGAGCTACCGGATCCAGCTCTCGCCGGACGCGGTCCACTGGACGGACGCAGCGGTGGTCACCGACGGCGACGGCGGCCAGGACAACATCGCGTTCGCCACGACGACGGCCCGGTTCGTGAAGATGCAGGGCGTCCAGCGCGGGACGAAGTACGGCTACTCGCTGTACGAGTTCGAGGTGTACGCCCACTGACCCCCCTCCCGCGGGTCGTGAGTGGTAAGGCGGGTTAGAACCCGCCTTACCACTCACGAGGGGGTGCGTACCGTGAGGCGCATGGACGACTGGACGCCTCGCACCAAGGCCATCGCCGCCGGCCGGCCGCACGGTCCCGGTGAGCCGCTGAACACGCCGCTCGTCGCCACCAGCACCTACCAGGCCGGTGGCGACTTCGTGTACGCCCGCGGCGACGGGACGCCGACCTGGCACGCGCTCGAGGAAGCCGTCGGCGCGCTGGAGGGCGGCGAGGCGACGGCGTTCGCGTCGGGCGTCGCCACCCTCTCCGCGGTGCTGGATCTGCTGCCGGTCGGGTCGCGGGTCGCCGTCCCGACGTTCAGCTACGCCGTCACGCGCGGGGTGCTGGCCCACGCGCAGAAGCTCGGCAAGCTGGCCGTCACCGAGCTGGACCCGACCGACACCGACGCCTGGGTCGCCGAGGCCGCGACGTCCGACCTGGTCTGGCTGGAGTCGCCGACCAACCCGACCCTCGACCTGATGGACATCGAGACGATCGCCGCCGCCGCGCGCGGCCGGGTCGTCGTCGACAACACCTTCGCGACGCCGCTGCAGCAGCGGCCGCTCGAGCTGGGCGCGGACGTCGTCGTGCACAGCGCGACCAAGCTCATCGGCGGCCACAGCGACCTGCTGCTGGGCATCACCGTGTCCAAGGACCCGGCCGTCGCGGCGGAGCTCAAGGGCGCGCGGACGCGGGTCGGGTCGACGCCGGGCGCCCTCGAAGCCTGGCTCGCGCTGCGGGGGCTGCGGACCATGCCCGTCCGGCTCGCGGAGCAGTCCCGCACCGCCGCGCTGCTGGCGGAGCGGCTCGGCGAGCACCCCGCGGTGCGCCGGGTGCGCTACCCGGGCTTCGGGATGATGGTCTCCTTCGACCTCGCCGACGCCGAGACGGCCGACCGCTTCTGCGCGTCGGTCCGGCTGATCCGGGCGGCGACCAGCCTCGGCGGCGTCGAGAGCCTGGTCGAGCGGCGGGCGTGGCTGGCGGGCGAGGAGCGCGTCCCGCCCGGGCTGATCCGGTTCAGCGTCGGCCTGGAGGACCCCGAGGACCTGTGGGACGACTTGACGTTCGCCCTGACGGAGTAACGCGGGCACCCGAACCGTCGATACTCGCAACATCGCAGGTCAACGTGTTGGGAGTGCATCGTGGGCAGAACGCTGAGCCGGGTCGCCGGAGTCGTTTTCGCGGGTGCGCTCGCCACCTTCGCCGCCGCGCCCGCCGCGCTGGCGCAGACGGAAACCAGCACGTCAGCGACCGAAACGCCGACGTCCACTTCGGAGTCCCCGACCTCGAGCAGCCCGACGAGCACGACCACGCCTCCGGCCACTTCGGTCACCCCGGCCACCACGCCGTCGTCGAGCACGAAGAGTGATGTCAAGACCACCGAACGGCGGATCGTGCCCCGGACCGAGGCCGCGCCGGACAAGCCCGTCGAGGAAGCGCCGAAGGACGACTACCAGGACAACGTCGGGCACGGCTTCGTCGGGCTCGGCGGCGAGGGGGTCCTGGTCATCGCCTGCGCAGCCGGACGGCCGGGCGAAGTCGCGACCCAGTACCTGAGCGTCACCGGCGGTCCGGACCAGGACGAGGCCGACGGCCGCCTGTGGAACTACTCCGTGCGCGTCGTGGACGCCCCGGCGGGCACCACCACCGCGAAGTTCAGCTGGACCTGCGGCGGGGTCGAGGGCAACGGCACCGTGGAGTTCGAGCAGAAGCAGCAGCCGCCGACCTCGACCGTCACCGTGACGGCGACCGCGACGAGTACGGCGACGAGCACCACCACGGCGACGAGCACGGCCACGCCGTCGTCCGGTGCCCCGGCGTCGAGCACCACGCCGGGCTCCACGACGACCAGCGCCACGCCCGCCGGCAACGCCGCACCGAAGGCCCAGGTCAAGGTCGCCCCCAAGGGCGGCGTCGAGACCGGCTTCGGCGGCACCGCCCGGTGACCGC
Source organism: Amycolatopsis plumensis (assembly GCF_042652605.1). Classification (NCBI taxonomy): domain Bacteria; kingdom Bacillati; phylum Actinomycetota; class Actinomycetes; order Pseudonocardiales; family Pseudonocardiaceae; genus Amycolatopsis; species Amycolatopsis plumensis. The sequence goes on from NZ_JBHSJY010000001.1 coordinate 3,060,688, forward strand.
CCGGCGGGCGGGGGCGGCCCTCGCCCTCGTCCTGACGTTGGGTGCGTGCAGTACCCCGGAGCAGCCGAAAGCGGCGCCGGCGCCGGTTCCCTCCTCGGTGCCGGTGACCGTGCCGTTCAAGGGACTGCGCCCGACGTCGGTGAAGATCCCGAAGATCGGCGCGGAGTCGAGCCTATTGGCCGTCGCGGTGAAACCCGACGGGTCGATCTCCGTCCCGTCGGTGCACACGCCGATGCAGGCGGCCTGGTACAAGCTCTCGCCGGTACCCGGTGACGTCGGCCCGGCAATCGTGCTCGGGCACGTCGACGGCGACAAGAAGCCGGGCATCTTCTTCAAGCTCAAGGACTTGGCGCCCGGCGACGAGGTCGACGTCGACCGCAGCGACGGCAAGAAGCTCAAGTTCGTCGTCGACCGGGTCACCCAGGTCCCGAAGGAGACGTTCCCGCGCGACGCCGTCTACGGCAACAGCGACAAACCGGAACTGCGCCTGATCACCTGCGGTGGCGCGTTCGACCACGCCGAGCACAGCTATCAGGACAACATCGTCGTTTACGCGACCCTGGCCGGCTGATCCACCCCGAAAGCGCTGTCGGCGGCATTGTCCGATGTGGATTCCGCTGGGCCCGGACGTTACCGGTTTCCGCAGTGGTTTTCTTCACGTTCAAATCGGTTCCGGTCTATACCAGTACTGGGGCAGGATGTCCGGGTCGCCCGATCTTGTGCGTTCGGCACCGGGCGGCGCGCGTAGTGGGGGTCATTGCGCGTTTTCCTTCCCGGGGAGTCACTTTGAAGAAGACCCTGGGCCGTCTCGCGGGCGCTGTGCTCGCGGGGGCCCTGCTCACGCTGACCGTTTCGCCCGCCGCGTTCGCGCAGGAGGCACCGGCCGGCACGACCGAAGCCGCGCCCACCAGCGAGGCGCCGCCGTCGACCGGGCTGCCCACCAGCACTCCGGTCCCGACCTCGGAACAGCCCACCTCGCAGCAGCCGACCTCGGAGCCGCCGACGTCGCAGCCGCCGACGTCGACCGGCACCGGCACGCCCACTTCGGGCAAGCCGACCAAGCCCACGACGCCGACCACCGAGCCGACCACCGAGCCGACCGACCCGTTCCCGCACGGCGACGACTACGTCGACGACGTCGCGTACGCGTGGGAGTTCGACGGCGGCCTCGGCGTGCTGGTCATCGCCTGCGCGGTGGGCGAGCCGAAGAACGTCGTCTCCAACGACTTCTCCGTGGCCGCCGGCCCGTTCCAGGACGGTGCGGACGGCCGCTACTGGGGCTTCGACATCCAGCTGAACGAGGGCAAGCACCTGACCGACGACACCACGGTCTCCTGGTCCTGCGAGGGCAAGCCGGTGACCCGCCCGGTCGGCCACGGCGGCGGCTCGGCCACCGTCGGCGGCCAGGTCAAGGTGACCCCGAAGGCCGGCGGTGTCGAGACCGGCGGCGGCGCGACGGCCCGGTCCTGACCGCATGACCCAGCAGTTCCGCCACGGCGGCCGCGTCCTCGCGGCCGCCCTGGCGCTGTCCTTCGCCCTGGCCGCCTGCGGGACTCCCGGCCCGCAGCCGGCAGCCCCGTCGTCATCGGCGCCGTCCGTGCCGCCGGTGACCAAGCCGTTCGCCGGCCTGCGCCCGACGCAGCTGAACATCCCGAAGATCGGCGCGCAGTCGTCGCTGGTTTCGGTGCTGCCGAAGGCCGACGGCGGGATCTCGGTCCCGTCGGTGCACACGCCGATGCAGGCGGCCTGGTACAAGATGTCACCGGTGCCCGGCGAGACCGGTCCCGCGGTCGTGCTCGGGCACGTCGACGGCGACAAGAAGCCCGGAATCTTCTTCAAGCTGAAGGAGCTGGTGAAGGGCGACGAGGTGGACGTCGAACGCAGCGACGGCAAGAAGCTGAAGTTCGTCGTCGACCACGTGGACCAGGTGCCCAAGGAGACGTTCCCGCGTGACGCGGTGTACGGCAACAGCGACAAGCCACAGCTGCGGCTGATCACCTGCGGTGGCGCGTTCGACCACGCCGAGCACAGCTACAAGGACAACGTCGTCGTGTACGCGAACCTAGCCGACGCCTGAGCCGGGGTACGGGAACTCCGGCTTCAGCTCGGTGCCCGGGCACACCCAGCGGCGCATGCCCGCGTCGCAGACGGCGTAACCCCAGTTGATCAGGTTGTCCTGCACCTTCTCGGGCAACCTGGTCAGCCGGGTCTTCGTTTCGGCCAGCCGCCGGGTTTGCTCGACCGGCGCCGGCAGCGCGTCCGGCAGTTCGAAGTTCTCGATGTTGCTGTAGGTCGCCCAGTACGTCCCGGCGTACACCTTGTCCTCATAGGACTTGAGCAGCGAGCCGGTGCGCAGCTCGCGGACCTGGTTGTCCATCACGGTCAGCACGCGCAGCAGCTGCATCGGCCAGTTGTGCTTCGGCTTGCTCTCGTGCTTCATCTTCTTGCCCGCGTCGCTGACCAGGACGGTCGCCCGCTGGTTCTCGATCGGGTCGAGACCGAGGTTGTCGTACACGCCCGCGTCGCTGAGCACGATCTTGCGGCCGGGCTGGTGCGGATCGGGGATCACGACCGGGGAGAGCATCGGCGGGAACGCCGAGGACGCGGCGACCGCGGTGGCCAGCGGGATCTGCCCGTGCGGGCCCGGCTGCCGGAAGAACCACCACAGCGAGCCGTCCTGCAGGCTGGTCGCGGTGAACACGAAGTTCGGGCCGGCCGGGTCGAGGTCCGCGAGGCAGCAGTCGCCGAAGAGGTGCTTCGCGTAGCGGCGCGCGAGTTCCTCCCCGGCGCTGCGCCACGGCATCACCATCGCCTTGAGCGTGACCGGGACGTCGAGGTTCGTGCGGGCCAGCCGCCGGATCGGCTGCACGACTTCCTTGCCGAAGTTCTCCGCGACGCCGTCGGCGCCGAACCACAGCTTGTTCCACGCGTGCGCCAGCACGCCCGCGGCGATCGAACCGCCGGAGACGCTGGAGACGGTGGTCAGCTTCGGCAGCCAGCCGAGCTCGTTGAGCCGCCAGAGCGCGCCGGCGTGGAAGAGCATTGCGCGGTAGCCGCCGCCCGAGAGCGCGAGGCCGACGCCGTCCCGTTTCGCCGAGTCCACGTGGGCGAGTTTAGGACTGCAGCAAGGGCATGAGCAGAGTCCGTTGCCCGGCGGGGACGTATTCGGCGTAGTTGTCGTACAACGCCTGTTTGGCCAGGTGTGCCGCGGCCGTACCGTCTTCCGCGCGGATCGCGTCGAGCACCTCGGCGTGGTGGGCGAGCCAGGCGCGCATCAGCGACGTCCGGTTGCTGGCGTGCTCGAGCTTGTCCTCGATCAGCTCCAGCACGACCCCGCGCACGACTTCCTCGCTGATCACCAGCAGGGGATTACGGGAGATGCGGGCGATCACCTCGTGGAAGGCGACGTCGGCGCGGCTGAACTCGGCATATCCGCGCGAGACGCCTTCGCGCATCGACTCCAGGGCCGCGTCGAGGCCGGTCAGGTCGGCTTCGGTCCGGAGTTCGGCCGCGAGCAGGTGCGCCGAGCCGTCGAGGATCATCCGGAACTGCAGCAGTTCGGCGAGCCCGACGTGGTCGGCGCGGGCGAGCCGGTGCATCGAGCGGTGCAACGCGGCGGGCGAGGCGGCCAGCACCTCCGGCCCGCGCGGGTCCCCGGGCCGCGACCGGATCATCTCGGCGGCCTGCAGCACGCGAAGCGCTTCCCGGATCGTCGACCGGCCGACGCCGAACTGCGTCATCAGCTCGCGCTCGCTCGGCAGGCGTTCGCCCGGCTTGAGGTCGCCGCTGATCACGGCCTGCTCGATCTGCTCGACGACCCGCTCGTACGCGCGGACCGGAGCCACCGGTTCGAACCGCATCGCTTGACCTCGCCGTCCGCTCGGTGCAGGCTACTGGTCAGACCAGTGTACCGATGGGGAGGCTGGATGAAAGCCCGACTTCACGTGCTGGCAGCGGTGCTGCTGCTCGTGGTGTCCGGCTGCTCGGCCGGCTCGTCCGCCAGCGTTTCCGCTGGCCCGGACACGCTTTCCGTCGGCTTCACGGCGGAGCCGGCGAACTTCGACTTCACCCGCACCGACGGCGCCGCCATCCCGCAGGCCCTGCTCTACAACGTCTACGAAGGCCTGGTGAAGCTCGACGCCCAGGGCAAGGTCGTGCCGCTGCTCGCGAAGTCGTGGACCGTCAGCACGGACCGGAAGACCTACGACTTCCAGCTGCGGCAGGGCGTCAAGTTCAGCAACGGCGCCCCCTTCACCGCGGAGGACGTCAAGTTCTCCCTCATGCGCGTGAAGACCGACTGGACGATCTCGATCAAGGCGAACATGGACGTCATCGACCACGTCGACGCCGTCGCGCCGGACCACGCGCGGGTCGTGCTGTCGAAGCCGTCCAACGGCTGGCTGTTCAGCCTCACCAGCCGCCTCGGCGCGATGTTCAGCCCCACCGGTGTCGCCGATCTCGCGAACAAGCCGGTCGGCACCGGGCCGTACGCCGTGGCGGCGCGCAAGCGCGGCGACTCCGTGGTGCTGAAGGCGAATCCCGCGTACTGGGGCCGGAAACCGGCGTACGGCACGGTGGTTCTCAAGTACATCAAGGACCCGACCGCGCTGAACAACAGCTTGTTCAGCAACGGCATCGACGTCATCTCCGCGATCACCGCGCCCGACTCGATCCCGCAGTTCCAGGCCGACGACCGGTTCCAGGTCGTCCAGGGCACGACGAACTCCGAAGTCACCCTCGCCATGAACAACGCGCGGCCGCCGCTCGACGACGTCCGCGTGCGCCAGGCCCTGACGTACGCGATCGACCGGAAGGCGTTGCTGGACACGGCGTGGGCGGGCCGCGGCACGCTCATCGGCAGCATGGTCCCGCCGACCGACCCGTGGTACGAAGACCTGTCGAACGTCCACCCGTTCGATCCCGCGAAAGCGAAGGCACTCCTGACCGAGGCCGGGGCGGCGAACCTGAGCCTGCGGCTGCGGATCCCGAACCTGCCGTACGCGGTGTCGGCCGCGCAGGTCGTGCAGTCGCAGCTCGCCGACGTCGGCGTGCGGACCACGATCGAGCCGCTCGACTTCCCGGCGGTGTGGCTCAAGCAGGTCTTCACCGACCACGACTACGACCTGTCGATCATCCAGCACGTCGAAGCCCGGGACATCACGACGTTCGGGAAGCCGAAGTACTACTGGGGCTACGACAGCCAGCGCGTCCAGCAGCTGCTCGCCGAGGCCGACAGCGGGACGCCGGAGCAGCAGATCGCGGACATGAAGCAGGTGGCCCGGCAGCTGAACGCCGACGCGGCCGCGGACTGGCTGTTCCTGTTTCCCAACGTGATCGTCGCGAAGACGAAGGTCGGCGGGTTCGTCCGGAACCAGGTCAGCGAGTCCTTCGACCTCACCGGGCTGGCGCCGCGATGACCGCCAAGGTGCTGCGCCGGGTGGCGATCTTCGTGGCCAGCGTGCTGGCCGCGTCGATCATCGTGTTCCTCTTCATGGCCGTGCTCCCGGGTGACCCGGCGCAGGTCGCGCTCGGCGTCAACGCGACACCGGAGCTGCTCGCCAAGACCCGCGCGGAGTTCGGCATCGACCGACCGCTCCTCACGCAGTACCTCGACTGGATCGGCGGCGTGCTGCACGGCGACTTCGGCCGCTCCTACGTGACGCGGGACGCGATCGGCCCGCAGCTGCTCGACCGCCTCGGCGTGACGCTGTGGCTGGTCGGCGCGGGCATGCTGGTGGCACTGGTGATCGCCGTGCCGGCCGGGACGTTCGCGGCGGTCAAGCACCGGAAGGCGTCGGGGGCGAGCGTCTCGGGCCTGTCGCAGATCGGCGTCGCGATCCCCGCGTTCCTGGCCGGGATCATCCTGGTGCAGATCTTCGCCGTGCAGCTGCGCTGGCTGCCCTCGGGCGGGTGGACACCCCCGAACCAGGACTTCGGCGAGTTCTTCCGCGGGCTGGTCCTCCCGGCGTTGTCGCTCGGCCTGGTGCAGGGCGCGGTGCTCACGCGGTACGTGCGTTCGGCCGTGCTGGACACGCTCGGCCAGGACTACCTGCGCACCGCGCGGTCGAAGGGGCTGCGGCCGGGACAGGCGCTGGTGCGGCACGGCCTGCGCAACGCGTCGGTGCCCGTGGTGACCGTGCTCGGCCTGCAGCTGGCGACCCTGCTGATCGGCGCGGTCGTCGTCGAGCGCGTGTTCGTGCTGCCCGGCCTGGGTTCGATGCTGCTCGACGCCGTGTCCGCGCGTGACCTGCTGACCGTGCAGGGAATCGTCCTGGTGCTGGTGGTCGGCGTGCTGCTGGTCAACTTCGTCGTCGACGTCCTCTACACCGTGCTCGACCCGCGATTGCGAGGTTCGTGATGCGCAATCTGGTGCTGGGCGCGGTGCTCGTCGGCCTGGTCGTGCTGGCCGCGCTGCTGTCGTTCGCGTGGACGCCGTTCGACCCGGTGAAGGTCGACGCGACCCACCGGCTGCTCGGCTTCACCGGCTCTCACTGGTTCGGTACCGACAAGTTCGGCCGCGACCTGCTGAGCCAGCTCATGGTCGGCGCGCGCACGACGTTGTACGTCGGGGTCGTCGCGGTCGGGATCGCCGCGGTGATCGGCACGCCCCTGGGCATCCTGGCCGGGATGTCGCCGCGGTGGCTCGGCGAGTTCGTCATGCGGGTCAACGACCTCGTGCTGGCGTTCCCCGCGCTGCTGCTGGCCATCATGTTCGGCGCGGTGTTCGGGGCGGACACGCTGACCGCGATGGTCGCCATCGGCATCGCCACCATCCCGTCGTTCGCGCGGATCGCCCGGTCCGGGACGCTGCAGGTGATGAGCACCGAGTTCGTGCTGGCCGCCCGCGCGGGCGGCCGGTCGCGGCTGAACATCGCCTTGCGGCACGTGCTGCCGAACATCTCCGGCCTGCTGATCGTGCAGGCGTCGGTGTCGTTCGCGATCGCCGTGCTCGCCGAGGCGGCGCTGTCGTTCCTCGGGTTCGGCACGCGGCCGCCGACGCCGTCGTGGGGCCGGATGCTGCAGGAATCCCAGGAACTGCTGACCGTGCAGCCGCGGCTGGCGCTGGTGCCCGGCATCGCGATCGCCGTCGCCGTGCTCGGCTTCAACCTCCTCGGCGACGGCCTGCGCGACCGCCTCGACCCCCGATTGGCGGCCCGCGTATGACGCTCTCGGTGACCGGGCTCCGGGTCGGCGACCTGGTCCGGGACGTGTCGTTCGAGATCGGCGCCGGCGAGCGCGTCGGCTTGATCGGCGAGTCCGGGTCCGGGAAGTCGCTGACGGCGCTGGCGATCATGGGCCTGCTGCCGGAGGAGCTGCCCGCGTCCGGTTCGGTGCGCCTGCACGACCGCGAGCTGCTGGGAATGTCCGAAAAGGACCTTTCGCGGTTGCGCGGCGACGAGCTGGCCATGGTGTTCCAGGAGCCGATGACGGCGTTGAACCCGGCCATGCGCGTCGGCCGCCAGGTCACCGAGCCCGGCCGTCTCCACGGCCGCCGGCACCGCGCCGAGGACCTGCTGGCCGCGGTCGGCCTGCCGGGCACCGCCCGCGCGTACCCGCACCAGCTGTCCGGCGGGCAGCGGCAGCGGGTCGTGCTCGCGATGGCCCTGGCCAACGAGCCGTCGCTGCTGATCTGCGACGAGCCGACGACCGCCCTCGACGTCACCGTGCAGGCCCAGATCCTCACCCTCATCAAGAGGGCACTTTCACGGGAAAGTGCCCTCCTCTTCATCACGCACGACCTGGCGGTGGTGGCGTCGGTGTGTGAACGCGTGCTGGTGATGCTGGACGGCGAGATCGTCGAAGCCGGCTCGACGCGCGAAGTGCTGACGCAGCCGAAGCACGAGTACACGCGCAAGCTCCTGGCCGCTTCGGACCTGGAGGCTCGGCGATGAGCATCATCGAAGTCCGCGACCTCGAACGCCGGTACGCCCGCCGGGACGTGCACGCGCTGCGCGGGGTCAGCTTCGACGTCGAAGCGGGACAGCGGTTCGGGATCGTCGGCGAGTCCGGTTCCGGCAAGTCCACCCTGGTCCGGCTGCTGGCCGCCCTAGACAAGCCGACCGCGGGCACGGTCTCGTTCCAGGGCAAGCGCATCGACAACCTGCCGGAACGCCGCCTCGGCTTCCTGCGCTCGGAACTGCAGATCGTCTTCCAGGACCCGATGGGTTCGCTCGACCCCCGGATGCGGGTGCGGGACATCGTTTCCGAACCGCTGGGCCACCGGGACCCCGGCCGCGTCGCCGAGCTGCTCGCCGCGGTCGGCCTGCCGGAAGACGCCGCGCAGCGCTACCCGCACCAGTTCTCCGGCGGCCAGCGGCAGCGGATTTCGATCGCCCGCGCACTGGCTCCGAACCCGAGCGTGCTGATCGCCGACGAGCCGGTCAGCGCCCTCGACGTCTCCGTGCGCGGCCAGATCCTCGACCTGCTCGGCTCGCTGGTGGAGCAGTTCGCGCTGACGCTGATCTTCGTGTCCCACGACCTCGGCGTCGTCCGGCACGTCTGCGACCGGGTGGCGGTGATGCGCCGCGGCGAGATCGTCGAGCTGGGCGACGTGGCGCAGGTCTACGACGCGCCGCAGCACGAGTACACGCGGGAACTCCTCGAAGCCGCGCCGAACCTGCGCGCGGAACTCGCCCGGCTGCGCGGAGGTGACGATGCCTGACCATCCCGGAGGCCTGCCGATCGGCGCGGGCTGGGTGTCCACTGTGGATACCGAAGAAATCGTTTTCCCCTACGACCGGAGCGTGGTCGGCACCGCGCCGGTCGGGACGCCGTCACTGGCGCGTCGGGCTGTCGACGAGGCTGTCGCCGTCGCCCGCGAAGTGGCTTCGCTGCCTTCGCGGATTCGGCGTTCGCTGCTCAACGACGTCGCGGCGGCGCTGCGTGACCGGCGGGCGGAGTTCGAGCACGTGCTCGTCCTGGAAACGGGGAAGCCGCTGGTCGACTGCCGCGTCGAGGTCGCGCGCACGGTCGTCACCTGGGAAGCCGCCGCCGAAGAGGTCTCCCGGCTGCACGGCGAGACCGTCCCCCTCGATCTGCTGCCCTCGGGTGACGGCCTGGTCGGGTTTTGGAAGCGCAAGCCGATCGGCGTCGTCGTCGGCATCGCCGGCTTCAACTACCCGCTGCTGCTGGCCTCGCACAAGATCGCGCCCGCGATCGCCGCGGGGTGCCCGGTGATCGTCAAGCCCGCGCCGCAGACGCCGCTGGCCACGCTGTGGCTGGTCCACCTGGTCCGGTCGCTCGCCCCGCTGCCCGCCCTGGTCCAGCTGGTCACCGGGGACGCGGCCGTCGGCGCGGCACTGACGACCGACCGCCGGATCGGCGCGGTTTCGTTCACCGGCTCGGCCGCGGTCGGCCACCGCATCGCCCGTGACGCGGCGCCGACGAAAACCCTGCTGGAGCTGGGCTCGAACGCGGCGCTCGTGGTCGCGGAAGACGCCGATCTCGAAGCCGCCGTGGACGCCGTGCTGCGCGGCGGGTTCTACGCGTCCGGTCAGGCCTGCATCTCGGTGCAGCGGGTGCTGGTCGTCGCCCCGGTCGCCGGGGAGTTCACCGAACGGCTGCTCGCGCGCCTGGACGAAGTCGTCGTCGGCGATCCACGGGACGAGAAGACGCGGGTGTCGGCGCTGATCGACCCGGCATCCACCGAGCGCGTCGCCGCGTGGATCGAGAAGTCCGGCGGCCGCCGGGTCGGCGGCGGTGTCGACGGCACGGTGCTGCGGCCGACCGTCCTGCTCGACGTGCCGGACGGCGTCGAGGCGTGGGACGAGGAGATCTTCGGCCCGGTCGTCTGCGTGCGCACGGTGTCCGATGTGGACGAAGCCTTCGCCGCGGTGAACGCTTCCCGCTACGGGCTCCACGCCAGCGTGTACAGCAGGTCGCTGAAGACGGCGTTCCGCGCGCTGGACGAGCTGGAAGTGGGTGGCGTCGTGATCAACGAGGTGCCCGGCTTCCGCTCCGACACCATGCCCTACGGCGGCGTGAAGGACTCCGGCATCGGCCGCGAAGGGCCGCGGTTCGCCGTCGAGGAGCTGACCGTGACGAGGATGGCGGTGCTGCGCCCGTGAACTACTCGACGTTGTTCCGGCTGGACGGCCGCCGGGCCGTGGTCCTCGGCGCGGGCGGCATCGGCCGCGAAGCCGCGCGTGCCCTGGCCGCGCACGGCGCTTCGGTGGTGTGCGCGGACCGCGACCTCGACGCCGCGCGCGAAGCCGGGGTGGGGGAGCCGTACGAACTGGACCTGCTCGCACCGGGCGCCCTCGACCGGGCCGCGGCCGACCTCGGCCCGTTCGACGTCGTCGTGCTGACCGCCGCGACGAACGTCCGCAAACGGCTGCTCGACTACACCCGCGAGGAGTTCGACCGCGTCCTGGCGCTGAACCTGGGCGTGACGTTCGAGGTCGTCCGCGTCTTCGGCGCCGGCATGGTCGCGCGCGGGCGGGGCAGCATCATCGGCTTCTCGTCGATCCGCGGCACCACCGTCGAGCCCGGCCAGGGCCCGTATGCGGCGACGAAAGCCGGGCTCGTCCAGCTGTTCCGCACGGCCGCCGCGGAGTTCGGACCGGCCGGGGTCCGGGTCAACGCGATCGCGCCCGGTGTCGTCGAGACCCCGCTGACCGCGCAGATCAAAGCGAACCCCGAGTGGTACGACGCATACGCGGCGAAGGGCGCGTTGGGCCGCTGGGCGCGTCCGGACGAGCTCGCCGGAGCGGTCGTGTACCTCGCTTCGGACGCTTCGTCGTTCGTGACCGGCTCTGTGCTGGCGGTGGACGGTGGCTGGACCGCCGTCGACGGCCGCTTCGACCCGCCTGCCTCGTGAGGAGCGCTCATGACCGAGCTGCCTGATCTGACCGCCGTCGAGCTCGTCGCGCAGTACCGCGCGAAGACGCTCTCGCCGGTCGAGGTGACCGAAGCCGTTCTCGCGCGCATCGAAGCGCGAGAGCCCGAGCTGCACGCGTTGTACGCGTACGACCCGTCAGGCGCTCGCGACGACGCGAAGGCGTCCGAAGCTCGCTGGGCGGCCGGCGAACCGCTGGGGCCGATCGACGGCGTCCCGCTCACCCTCAAGGAGAACATCGCGACCCGCGGCACGCCGGTGCCGCTGGGCACGGCGGCGACCGCGCTGGTCCCGGCGGCCGAAGACGCCCCGGCCGCCGCGCGGGTCCGCGAGTCCGGCGGCGTGCTGCTGGCCAAGACGACCATGCCGGACTACGGGATGCTGACGTCCGGGCGGTCGAGCTTCCACCCCACGGCCCGCAACCCGTGGCAGCTGTCGGCCACGCCCGGCGGGTCCAGCGCGGGGGCCGGCGCCGCGGCCGCCGCGGGGTACGGCCCGCTGCACGTCGGCACGGACATCGGCGGCTCGATCCGGCTGCCCGCGGGCTGGTGCGGCCTGACCGGGCTGAAGCCGAGCTTCGGCCGGGTGCCGGTCGTCCCGCCGTTCCTCGGGCGGGTGGCCGGCCCGATGACCCGCACGGTCGCCGACACGGCGTTGCTGATGAGCGTGCTCTCCCGCCCGGACCCGCGTGACCACCTGTGCCTGCCGCCGTCGGAATTCGACTGGTCGTCGCTGGATCTCCCGCTGACCGGCCTGCGCGTCGGCCTGCAGCTCGAGGCCGGCCTCGGCCTCCCGGTGGACCCGGCCATCCGCGACGCCGTCACCGCGGCGGCCCGTGCCTTCGAAGCCGCGGGCGCGGTCGTCGAGCCGGTCGAGCCGTTCCTCATCCGAGGCATGCTCGACGGCCTCGACGTCTTCTGGCGCACCCGGGCCTGGTCGGACATGGCGGCGCTGTCGCCGGAGCGCCGGGCGAAGGTCCTCCCGTACATCGCGGACTGGGCGGCGGGCGGCGCGGACGCGTCCGGCGTCGACGTCTACCGCGGCTTCGCCCAGATCGACGTGATGAGCGTGGCGGCACTGAGCGCGACCTCGGCGTTCGACGTCGTCCTGTCCCCGACCTGCCCGGTCGCGGCGCCGCCGGCGGAGTGGGCGTCCCCGACGAACGACCCGGCCCGGCCGTTCGAGCACATCGCGTTCACCGTGCCGTACAACATGTCCGGCCAGCCCGCGGTCTCGCTGAACTGCGGCTACACCGACGACGGCCGTCCGATCGGCCTCCAGCTCGCCGGCCGCCGCTTCGACGACCTCGGCGTCCTCCGCGCCGCGGCGGCGTACGAGCGGCTTCGCCCGCCGCAGCGGCCCTGGCCGGTGGGGTAGGGAAGGAGTTCCGGACCTTCGGCGAAGTGGGGGTGTAGCTGTCGCCGACGGGAAGGAACCCCATGACAGAGGCAGCCCCATGACGGCGGCCCCGGTGCTCGGCACCGAGCAGTTCACCGCGGTGCACGACCGCTACTTCGCGGACATCCACCGGTACGTCGCCGGGCGCCTCAGCACCCAGGCCGCGGAGGACGTCGCCGCCGAGACGTTCCTCGTCGCCTTCGACCGCCGCAAGACGTTCGACCCCGCCCGCGGCGACCTGCGCGCCTGGCTGTTCGGCATCGCGACGAACCTGGTCTCCCGGCACCGCCGCAAGGAGGCCCGGCACTACCGCGCGCTCTCGCGGCTCGACCCGCGCGAAGCCGCCGAAGGCCACGAAAGCCGTGTGGTCGCTTCGGTGACGGTAGCGCGGCTCGGGAAGGCACTGTCCCGGCTGTCCGCCGGAGAGCGCGACGTCCTGCTGCTCGTCGCGCTCGGCGACCTCGGCTACGCCGAAGTGGCCGAAGCACTCGGCATCTCCCCGGGCACGGTCGGCTCCCGGCTGACACGGGCCCGCAAGAAGCTCACCCCCGCTCTCGCCCAGGAGGCGTCCGATGAATGACCTGCAGACCCTGCGAGCCGCGCTGGCGCCCCACGAAGTGCCGCAGGACGTCGTCGACCGGAGCCGGCACCGCCTGCAGAACCGGATGCTCGCGGGCCCGCGTCGCCGGGTCCGCCCGTACGCGCTCGGCGCCGGCCTCGCCGCCGCCGCGGCCGCGGCCGCCGTCGTGGTGGCGACCCTGCCCGGCTCGCCGGCGCCCGCTCCGCAGCCCCAGGCGGTCACGCCGGTCGACACCGGCAGGCAGATCCTGCTGGCGGCGGCCACGGTCGCCGAGCGCACCCAGGCCGGCGCGGGCCAGTACTGGCACACGACGACCAAGGTGGGCAACGAGTCCTGGGAGTACTGGACCACCACCGACGGGCACGAGTGGTACCGCACCGGACGGACCGGCGGCAAGGCCGTCCTGGCGAGCCGGCCCCGGCCGTTCCGGCTGACCGGCGCCGAGGTCACGCTCAGCCAGATCCTGGCGCTGCCCACCGACCCGAAGGCCCTGCGCGCCTGGCTCGCGGAAGGGCTGGCCCGGAACAAGTACCCCGCGAAGCAGCGGGACATGGCGGCGCTGGAGTCACTGGTCATGCTGGTGTCGACCGTGCCGTCGCCCCCGGCGGTCCGGGCCGCGGCGTTCCGCGCGATCGCCGACTACCCGGGTGTCCACGCGCTCGGCGCGGTACCGGGCGGCGAAGGCGTCGAGCTGCCAGGCGGCGGCCGCCTGGTCGTCGACCCGCAGACCGGCAAGGTGGACGGGGCGAAGGTGTTCCTGAACGCGAACGGCACCCCGGCCACGAACGCGGAGGGCGACACGTACGCGGTCAGTGCCGAGTGGACGGACGACCTGCCGAAGTGAGCGTCGCCGAGGCCGTCAGCCCTTGACGGCCTCGGCCAGCGCCAGCACCCGCCGGGCGTTGTCGACGTGCAGGTTCTCGATCATCCGGCCGTCCACGGTGACCACTCCGCGGCCTTCCTTCCGCGCGTCCTCGAAGGCCTCGATGATCCGCCGCGACCGGTCGATCTCCTCCTCCGACGGCGCGAAGATCCGGTTGCACGGCTCCACCTGCGCCGGGTGGATCAGCGTCTTCCCGTCGAAGCCGTACTGCCGCCCCTGCTCGCACTCCGCCTCGAACCCGTCGAGGTCCTTCACGTCGTTGTAGACGCCGTCGAGGATCACCTTGCCGGTCGCGCGCGCGGCCAGCAGGCACAGCGACAGCCCGCCGAGCAGCGGGCCGCGGCCCGGGACGAACTCCGCGTGCAGCTCCTTGGCCAGGTCGTTCGTGCCCATCACCAGCACGGTCAGCCGCTCGGACGCCGCCGCGATCTCCTCGGCGTGCAGCATCGCGACCGGGGTCTCGACCATCGCCCAGATCTTCGTGTGGTCCGGCGCCCCGCCGAGCTCCAGCGCGCGCTCGATGTTGTGCACCTCGGCCGCCGAGTTCACCTTCGGGACGACGACCGCGGCCGGCCCGGCCGACGCGGCCGCGCGCAGGTCGGCGTCGTGCCACTGGGTGTCCAGGCCGTTGACCCGGATCGTCACTTCCCGGGAACCGTAGTTACCGACCGCGGCGCACACGCGTTCGCGCGCGGCTTCCTTCGCGTCGGGGGAGACGGCGTCCTCGAGGTCGAGGATCAGCGCGTCCGCCGGGATGGTCTTGGCCTTCTCCAGCGCGCGTTCGTTCGCGCCGGGCATGTAGAGGACGGAACGCCTCGGCTTCAGCTCGGTCATCCGAGGGCCTCCTTGGTGGCCGCGTCGTAGGCGGCGGCGAGTTCGGGGTCGTCCGCCGCGAGGGCGTCGGCCAGTTCGGCGACCACGCGGCACTGCTTCACCGACGCGTCGTCCTGCATCTTCCCGTCGATCATCACCGCGCCGGTGCCGTCACCCATCTCGGCGATCACCCGGCGCGCCCAGGCCACATCGGACGGCGAAGGCGAGAACACCTTCTTCGCGATGTCGATCTGCACCGGGTGCAGGCTCCAGGCGCCGACGCAGCCGAGCAGGAAGGCGTTGCGGAACTGGTCCTCGCAGGCGACGACGTCGCGGATGTCCCCGAACGGCCCGTAGTACGGCAGGATCCCGTGCATCGCGCACGCGTCCACCATCCGCGCCACCGTGTAGTGCCAGAGGTCCTGCTGGTAGGTCGTCCGGCCCGCGGTCAGGTCGTCGCCGGTCGGGTCGGTGCGCACCAGATAGCCGGGGTGCCCGCCGCCGACGCGGGTCGTCTTCATGCGACGGCTCGCGGCCAGGTCGGCCGGGCCGAGCGAGATGCCCTGCATGCGCGGGCTCGCGCCGGCGATCTCCTCCACATTGGCCACGCCGCTCGCCGTCTCGAGGATGGCGTGCACCAGCAACGGCTTCGTCAGGCCCGCGCGGGCCTCGAGCTGGGCCAGCAGCCGGTCGACGTAGTGGATGTCCTGCGCGCCCTCGACCTTCGGCACCATGATGACGTCCAGCTTGTCGCCGATCTCGGTGACCAGCGTGATCAGGTCGTCGAGCACCCACGGCGAATCCAGGCTGTTGACGCGCGTCCACAGCTGCGTCTTCCCGAAGTCGTTCGCCTTGGCGATGGTGACCAGCCCGGCGCGCGCGGCCTCCTTGCGGTCGGCGCGGACGGCGTCCTCGAGGTTCCCGAGCAGGACGTCGACCTTCTTCGCGATGTCCGGCACCTTCGCCGCCATCTTCTCGTTGCCGGGGTCGAAGAAGTGGATCATCCGGGACGGCGTCACCGGGATCTCCCGCACGGGCGCGGGCGCGCCCAGGGCGAGCGGGGCGAAGAAGTCCTTCGGGGAGCGCATCGGTCCTCCACGGCGGCAGCTAAGTGACTGGTGGGTAACTTTAGTCCCGCCCGCGGGTGACCGCTGCGGTGCAAGTCACCGCCGTGTGGGTGACGGCGGAGAACCGCAGCTCAGCGGGCCGCGTCCACTGTGGATTTTGCCCTTGTTGCGCCGAACGGGCTAGCCGGAGCGGGTTTGGCCGATCCTGCCCCGGGTAATCGCCTGTTGCCGTTCCGTAATGCCACTCACCCCGCGATCACTCGGTTGGCCGCACCGTTCGACCGAAGTCCGATGACCGCCCACCGACCGGTCATCGACCGCTGGGCGCCGCCGATCGCAGCCACTCGCACTACCCGGCGACGTCGCGCCGCCGCGCTGTTAGACAAGTGAGGTGCCGGTTTCCCCCGGTCACGAAGCAGTGCAGGGCAGAAGGAGGCGGACTCGTGGCGACACCTCAGAACACCGAGCGCTCGACGGTCGCCGGTGGCGCGAAGCGCAGCCGGTCGATGCCGAGCCGCGTGGTGCCGCCGATCGAGCTCCCCGCGAGCGTCGACGAGCTCGCCCGCGCGGCCGCCGCCCAGCTGGGCTGGAACGGCGTCGTCCTCCCTGAGACCACGATCCTCGGCCGCAAGGTCTGCGTGGTCGCCAAGCTCCGCACCGACGTGCACGCCGAACGCATCGCGATGGGTGCCGGCCCGGTGGCCGACCGCGCCACCGTCGACACCTGGACCTGGCCGGAGCTGGCCGGAACCGCCCCCGCCCCGGCCGCCGAGATCGTCGGCGTCCTGGCCGTCGCGCGCCACTGGCGCACCGCGATGGCCTCCGCGGTTCCGTTCGCCCGCTACGGCGAGGCCGCGATGGTCCTCCCCTCCCCGGCGGTGCTGACCGAGGACTACGTCGGCAACTGCCTGCCGCGCGCCCGCGCGTACGGCCTCGCCGTCGTGACCGCCGACCCGAACGCGGTCGTCGATCTCGACCTCGAGGGCCGCACCGAGCGCGTCGTACTGGCCGAGGACCCGGTCTCGCGCCTGATCAACGAGCTGGTCTACGACCACCTGC
The DNA here is from genome assembly GCF_042652605.1 of Amycolatopsis plumensis. Classification (NCBI taxonomy): domain Bacteria; kingdom Bacillati; phylum Actinomycetota; class Actinomycetes; order Pseudonocardiales; family Pseudonocardiaceae; genus Amycolatopsis; species Amycolatopsis plumensis. Next base: position 3,077,325 of record NZ_JBHSJY010000001.1, read on the forward strand.
TCCGCACCGCCGAGGTCCCCGCGTCGCTCGACTGACGCTTCTCTCCGATCGGTAATAGGGTCGGCTCATGCGAGTCGTCATTGCAGGTGGACACGGTCAGATCGCGTTGCGGCTCGAGCGGCTGCTCGCCGCGCGCGGTGACGAAGCGGTCGGGATCGTCCGCAATCCCGCCCACGTGGCGGACCTCGAAGCCGCCGGCGCCCAGGCCGTCGTGCTCGACCTGGAGAACTCCGATGTGGACGCCGTCGCCGAAGTCCTGAAGGGCGCCGACGCCGCGGTTTTCTCCGCCGGGGCGGGCCCGGGCAGCGGCACCGCCCGCAAGGACACTGTGGACCGGGGCGCCGCGGCGCTGTTCGCCGAAGCGGCCGAGCGCGCCGGCGTCCGGCGGCACATCCAGGTGGGTTCCATCGGTGCCGACAACCCGGAGAACCCGGACGTCACCGAGGAATTCCGGCACTACCTGCGCGCCAAGCGCGCGGCGGAGGACGACCTCAAGGCCCGCGACCTCGACTGGACGATCCTGCGGCCCGGCTCGCTCACCGACGACCCCGGCACCGGCCTGGTCCTGCTGGCCGAGCAGACCGGCCGCGGCCCGATCCCGCGTGACGACGTCGCCGCGGTGCTCGTCGGCCTGCTCGACACGCCCGCTTCGGCGCACCGCACCTTGACGCTGATCTCGGGCGAGGACGCCATCGGCGAGGCGATCGCGGCGCTGTGATCACCCAGGCATCCAGAGAAATCGCCGTCTTCAGCGGCAGCGCGCACCCCGAACTCGCCGAAGAGATCTGCCGGCACCTCGGCGTGCCACTGCGGCCGGTCGAAATCCAGCGGTTCGCCAACGACTGCCTCGAGGTGCAGCTGCAGTCGAACTGCCGCGAGCGGGACGTGTTCATCATCCAGCCGCTGGTGAAGCCGGTGCAGGAGCACCTCGTCGAGCTGCTGCTGATGCTCGACGCGGCCCGCGGTGCGTCGGCGTCGCGGATCACCGCGGTGATCCCGCACTACTCGTACGCGCGCTCGGACAAGAAGGACGCCCCGCGCATTTCGATCGGCGGCCGGCTGGTCGCCGACCTGCTGGTGACGGCCGGCGCGAGCCGCGTGCTCGCGATGACCCTGCACTCCCCGCAGGTGCACGGCTTCTTCAGCGTCCCGGTGGATCACCTGCACGCGCTGCAGGAGCTGGCCAAGCACTTCCGCCAGTACGACCTTTCGCGCGCCACCGTCGTCTCACCCGACCTGGGCAACGCGAAGGAGGCGTCGCACTTCGCGCGGCTCCTCGGCGTCCAGGTCGCGGCCGGGGCGAAGGAACGCTTCCCCGACGACCGCGTCCAGATCACCTCGGTGATCGGCGAGATCACCGGCCGGGACGTGATCGTGCTGGACGACGAGATCGCCAAGGGCAGCACAGTGCTCGAGCTGCTGGACAGGCTGGCCGAGCTGCGGCCGCGGTCGATCCGCGTCGCCTGCACGCACGGGCTGTTCGCGGCGAAGGCCATCGAGCGCATCGGCAGCCGGCCGGAGGTGCTGGAGATCGTCTGCACGAACACGGTCCCGGTGCCCGAGGAGGAGCGCACCGAGAAGCTGAAGATCCTGTCGATCGCGCCGGCGATGGCCGAGGCGATCCGCCGGATCCACAACGGCGAATCGGTGTCGGCGCTGTTCTAGGCCGGGCCGAGCACCCGGTCCAGGTAGGTGTTGCGGAACACCCCGCTCGGGTCGGTTTCCTTGCGCACGCGGAGGAAGTCGTCGAAGTGCGGGTAGCGCGTGCGGAGGACGCCGGCGTCGAGGTCGTGCATCTTGCCCCAGTGCGGGCGGCCGCCCACGGCGCCGGCGATCTTCTCGAACGCGCTGAAGTACTCGCGGTACGGCATGCCGATGAACTGGTGGATGGCGATGTAGGCGGAGTCGCGGCCCTGTGCGGTCGACAGCCAGATGTCGTCGGCCGCGGCGACCCGCACCTCGACCGGGAACATCACCGGGTGCTTCAGCGTCGGCACCACCGCGCGCAGCTCGGCGAGCACGTCGAGCACGGATTCACGGGGAACCGCGTATTCCGTTTCGGTGAAGCGGACGTTGCGCGCGGTGACGAAGACCCGGTGGGAGACGTCGCTGTACTCGCGCGCGGAGAGGACGTTCGAGGCGAAGCTGCCGAGCGACGGCACCAGCCGCGGCATCAGGCGGCCGGTGCGGCAGAGTCCGCCGAAGGCGACGTTCTCCATGATCCGGTAGTCGACGAACTCGCGGACCTTGCTCAGCGGCTCCGCCGTCTCGCACCGGTTGTTGCGCTTGACCAGGGCGTTCTTGCCGTAGGGGAACCAGTAGAACTCGAAGTGCTCGTTCTCGTCGGCGAAGTCGTGGAAGCCCTCGAGGACCTGTTCCAGCGGCTCCGGCCGTTCCTGCGCCCGCAGGTAGAAGGACTTTTCACAGCGCAGGGTCACGGTCGTGATCACGCCGATGGCGCCGAGGCCGACGCGGGCGGCGGCGAAGAGGTCGGGCTTTTCCGTGGCCGAGCAGGTGACGACCGAGCCGTCCGCGAGGACGAGTTCGAGCGCGACGATCTGGGTGGCGAGGCCGCCGAGCTTCGCGCCGGTCCCGTGGGTGCCGGTGGAAATCGCGCCGGCGACGGTCTGCGCGTCGATGTCACCGAGGTTGGTCATCGCCAGCCCGAGCGCGTCGAGGGCGGCGTTGAGTTCCCGGAGCGTGGTGCCCGAGCGGACGGTGACGTGCCCGGAGGTCAGGTCCACCTGTTCGATGCCGGTCCAGTGCCGCAGGTCGAGCGCATCGGAGTCGGCGACGGCGATCGCGGTGAAGGAGTGCCCACTGCCCCACGGGCGCACGGTGCGGCCGGCCGCGGCGATGCGCTCGATCGTCGCCGCGATTTCAGCCGGGTTGCGCGGCTGATGGACGTGCTGCGGCGAAGCGGACGCCGTGCCCGCCCAGTTGGTCCACCGGGTCATGCGCGCGCACCCTTCTTCCGTGAGTGCCGAAACAGTAAGTGAATAGTATTCGCGTTTCAAGCCTTCGTGTCGTACTTTAGACCTCGTGACCAGTGCGACGGTGTACGACTTGGCGACCAAGGACCTCGATCCCCCCTTGGCCGTGGTCGACTTGGCGGCGTTCGACGCGAACGCCGCCGACCTCCGCCGCCGCGCGGGCGGCAAGCCGATCCGCGTCGTGAGCAAGTCGGTCCGCTGCCGCGCGCTGCTGGAGCGCGCGCTGACGATGCCCGGTTTCGAAGGCCTGATGTGCTACTCGCTGGCGGAAGCGGTCTGGCACGTCGAGCAGGGCACGACCGATGACATCGTCGTCGCCTACCCGACGGCGGACCACGAGGCCCTCCGCCGCCTGGCCACGTCCGACGAAGCCCGCGCGGCGATCGCGATCATGGTGGATTCGCCCGCGCACCTCGACCTGGTGGACGCCGCCCTCGGCCACGGCCACCCGGAGATCCGGGTGTGCCTGGAGCTGGACGCCTCCTGGCGTCCCCTGCCGGGCATCCACGTCGGCACCCGCCGTTCGCCGGTCTTCACCCCGAAGCAGGCCTCGACGTTCGCCCGCCAGATCGTCGACCGCCCCGGCTTCCGCCTGGTGGGCGTGATGGCGTACGAAGGCCAGATAGCGGGCCTCGGCGATGCGGCCGGCCCCGGCGTGAACCGGGCACTGGTGGGCTGGATGCAACGCCGATCGGCGGCCGAGCTGGCCCGCCGCCGCGGCGAAGCGGTCCGGGCGGTCCAGGCGGTGACCCCGCTGGAGTTCGTCAACGGAGGCGGAACGGGCAGCCTGGAGTCGACGGGCGCGGACGCGGTGGTGACGGAAATAGCGGCGGGCTCGGGCCTGATCGGCCCAACGCTGTTCGACGGCTACACCCGGTTCAAGCCCCGCCCGGCGGCGCTGTTCGCCCTCCCGGTGGTCCGCCGCCCGACCCGCAACATCGCCACCCTCTTCTCGGGCGGCTACATCGCCTCGGGCCCGACGGGCCCATCCCGCCAGCCGAAGCCGTACTTGCCGAGGGGGCTGAAGTTCCTCGGTTTTGAAGGAGCGGGCGAAGTCCAGACCCCGGTGACGGGCCGCGCGGCCCGGACATTGAAGTTGGGCGACCGGGTGTGGTTGCGCCACGCCAAGGCGGGCGAGCTGGCGGAGCGGTTCACCCACTACCACCTGGTCTTGGGGGACCGGGTGGAGCGAACAGTCCCGACGTACCGGGGCGAGCACCAGAACTTCGGCTGAGGCCCGGTCCCAGGCTCCTTGCAGGCCAGGGTCCGATCTCGTCGCTAGAACGTGCGCGGCCAGTCATCCGGACGTCATGAATGACTCATTCCTGGCATCCGACGCAATGAATGAGTCATTCACGGCGGTACCGGCACCCTCGAAACCCTTGCCCGGGCCGCCCGGTGTCGACGATCAGCGCAGGCCGCGCCGCGATCATCCTGACCGGCACGTAAGTTCTAAACCCGCAAGCCCGCGCCGGGTTCCGGTGTGAGCTCACGCGCTACCGGGCTGGCCCCAGTGCTGCCACAGCCCGCCCCTCCCCCAGAAACTCCCCCACCCTCCCGGGGGGCGTCCCCAGGTCCAGTCTATCGGCCCCCACCGACAACCCACCCCCAACCACCCCAGTTGTCCACAGCTGTGCATACCTGTGGACAACTTCTGTGGACAGCCCTAAGACCGCTCCCCGAACCGAGCCGCCAAGTACCCCTTCACCACGTACTTCGCCTCAGCCACGATCTTCTCGTCCCCGCTCGGCTCCCGCCGGAACGCCAGCTTCATCAGCGCGTCGGCCACCTCGTTCGCGATCGTGATGGCGAACCGCAAGTCCTCCACCGGCCGATCGACCTGCTTGGCCACCAGGTCCGTCAGCGAATCCACGATCACCGCGTTGTTGTCGCGCGTCTCGTCGAGCAGCTGGCGGTCGATGATGTCGCCGAAGTGGACCTTCGAAAATCCCGGGATCGTCCGGTGCATCTCCAGGTAGATGTCGAGGATCGAGTCCACGACGTCCCACCAGTGCTCCGGCCCGAGCTGCTTGAGCCGCTCGTTGACCGCGCCCACGAAACGCTCGAGGTTGCGGGCGGTCAACGCCTGGACCACCGCGCGCTTGTCCGGGAAGAACTGGTACAGCGATCCGACGGCGACCCCCGCGCGTTTGGCGATCAACGTCGTCGTCAGCGCGTCGTAACCGAGTTCGTCGATCAACGCCGCGCTCGCGTCGAGCATCTGCTCGACCCGCTTCGCGCTTCGCTGCTGGACCGGCTGACGGCGTAAGGGGGTGGCTTCTGCCGGCACCTTCGCGGCCTGGATGTCGGACACGGCGCTCCTCCTCGTCTGATCTGGGACTTTATCGTGCCGACGGGCTTCCCCACGGACGAGTGAAGACCTAGTATATGAGAACTTTTCATGTTCACCCGTACGGGTGCCCTGACGAAGGGGTCAGCAGCCGGTGCAGAACCCGAACTTCCCGCCCGACTTCCTCTGGGGTGTTTCGACATCGGCGTTCCAGATCGAAGGTGCCACCAGCGAAGGTGGGCGCGGACCGTCCATCTGGGACACGTTCACCGCGACCGATGGCAAGATCGCCCGCGGTGAACAAGCCAACGTAGCCGCCGACCACTACCACCGCTACCCCGAAGACATCGCGCTGATGTCGGAACTCGGCGTCGGCGCCTACCGGATGTCCATCGCCTGGCCCCGCATCCAGCCCGACGGCAAGGGCGCGCCCAACCCCGAAGGTCTCGGCTTCTACGACAAGCTCATCGACGCCGTCTGCGAAGCCGGCATCGCCCCCGCCGTCACGCTCTACCACTGGGACACCCCCCAAGCCGTCGAAGACGAGGGCGGCTGGCTCTCCCGGGCGACCGCTGAGCGCTTCGCCGAATACGCCCACATCCTCGGAGAGCGCTTCGCCGATCGGGTGAAACTGTGGATTCCGCTCAACGAACCGATGGTCATGTCGATCTTCGGCTACGGCATCGGCGAGTACGCGCCCGGGCAGGTCCTCCTGCTGGACGCCATCCCGACCGCGCACCACCAGCTCCTCGCGCACGGCCTCGCCGTCCAGGCCCTGCGCGCGGCGGGCGCCACCAACGTCGGCACGGCGAACAACCACTCGCCCGTCTGGCCCGTCGACGACGACGCCCAGGACGCGGCGGAGTACCTGGACGCGCTGCTCAACCGGCTCTACGCCGATCCCGTGCTGCTCGGCACCTACCCCGAACAGCTGCACCGCCACCTGCCCGCCGGGTTCGCCGACGACCTGCCCACCATCGCGCAGCCGCTCGACTTCTACGGCATCAACTACTACGAGCCGCAGGGTGTCGCGATGCCCGGTCCGGGCAACCCGCTGCCGTTCGAGCTGCGCGACATCGAGGGCTACCCGATGACGACGAATGACTCGCCGATCGTCCCGCACGCCCTGCGCGAGCTGCTGCTCGACTTCCACCACCGCTACCGCGACAAGCTGCCGCCGATCCAGATCACCGAAAACGGCTGCAGCTTCGCCGACGAAGTCGCCGAGGACTCCCGCGTCCACGATCCCGAACGCATCGACTTCCTGCACGGTCACCTCGTCGCGCTGCGCGAGGCGATGGACGCCGGTGTCGACGTCCGGGGTTACTTCTGCTGGTCCCTGCTGGACAATTTCGAGTGGTCCAAGGGGTACGCGCCGCGCTTCGGCCTGGTGCACGTCGACTACGAGACCCTGCGGCGGACGCCGAAGGACTCGTTCCACTGGTACCGGAAGCTGGTGCGGCATGAGTGAGCTCGCGAACGAATCAGGTCGGCGCATGAGTGAAACGACCCAGGTCGTCCCGGACGCGCTCGCCGAGCCCACCGTGCGGGTGCGGCCCGGCTGGATGAGCCTGCTGTTCTTCGCGAACATCGCGCTCTGGCTCGGCGTCTACGCCCCGATCCAGGTGTTGCTGCCGAAGCAGGCCGAACTGCTCGACAGCGTGAACAAGGAAACCGTGCTCGGGCTGGTGATGGGCTTCGGCGCGGCGGTGGCGCTGGTGGCCAACCCGGCGATCGGGCTGCTGTCCGACCGGACCTGCTCCCGCTTCGGCCGGCGGCACCCGTGGACCGTCGGCGGCGCGCTCGTCGCCGCCGTCGGGCTGGGCGTGCTGGCGTTCGCGCCGACGGTCGCCGTGATGATCGCCGGCTGGTGCCTGGTGCAGGGCGGCCTCAACGGCATGCTCGCCGCGCTCATGGCCGCCCTGCCCGACCGGGTGCCGGTTCAGCAGCTGGCCGTGGTCGGCGGCCTGGTCGGCATCGCGCAGATGCTCGGCACGGTCCTGGGTGCGGTCGTGGTGGTCGTCGTGCTCGGCATCGCCGGGCTGCCGTTGGCCTACTCGGTCTGCGCCGGGATCGTGGTGATCGGTGCCGCGTGCTTCGTCCTCCGGACACCGGACGCGCGGTTGCCTGCCGAGTTCCGCCCGCCGTGGGTGCTGCGCCAGGTGCTCCGCGACTTCTGGGTCTCGCCCCGGAAGCACCCCGACTTCGCATGGGCCTGGAGCTGCCACTTCATGATCAACCTCGGCAACGCGTTCGGGACGCTCTACCTCTTGTTCTTCCTCCAGGACGCGGTGCACTACCCAGACCCCGACAACGGCCTGTTGATCATGATGGGCCTGTACGGCGTCGCGCTCGTCGGCGGCGCGGTGCTCGCGGGGCACTTCTCCGACAAGTCCGGACGGCGTAAGCCGTACGTCCTCGCGGCGTCCGGTGTGATGGCACTTGCCGCTTTGCTGCTCGTCCTCTGGCAGAGCTGGCCGGTGGCGCTCGCCGCGTCGCCGCTGCTCGGCGTCGGTTTCGGTGCGTACATGGCGGTCGCGCTGGCGATGCTGACGCAGGTGCTCCCCGCGGCGCAGAACCGCGCCAAGGACTTCGGGATCATCAACATCGCGAACTCGCTGCCGCAGGTGGTGGCTCCGCTGCTGACGCCGCTGCTGCTGGCCCACGTCGGCGGCTATCCCGGCCTGTTCGCGGCTTCGGCGATCGCGACGCTTTCGGCCGCGGTGCTCGTGCTGCGCGTGAAGGCGGTTCGCTAGACGTGGAACCGCGGGCCGGTGCCGGTCGGGGGAGGGGAGTGCAACGGCACCGGCCCGCGGAATTCGAGGGCCGCTCTGAGGCGGGGTGACAGGAGGATCAGACCCATGATCCAACGCTGGCTTCGATGATCAATCTAGCGGGGGATTACCGCCTGGGCTAGGCCTAACGCGTATTTTTTTCGATTAATCGCGGTGGGGACCGGGTGGTGGCCGAGGACTGGTTCGCGCTGCTCGGGGGTGCGGGCGAAACAGTCCTCGGCCCGGGCGAGTGCAGACGGGGCTCCGATGGGGCGATCGGCCGGCCGCGGCTCGCCTGTCAGGGGGTCAGGCCGTGACCGCTCGGCGCGGGTTCACCAACGCGTGGCGCCCGGTGGTCTCGGCCGCGGTGGGCGGCGCGGGGTGCGACGTGACCGGGCTCTTGCGGCGGCCCTGCAGGCGGCTGTCCGACGAGGACGGCTGCTGCGGGGCGAGGCCGCCTGCCACCAGGTGTTCGTGCGCGACCTGCCAGACCGAGCACGGCGCCTTGCAGCGGTGCCACCGGGTCGAACAGGTCGGGCAGTCGCCGCGCTCGTCGGGCTCGTGCATCTTCAGCATCGCGCGCCACGCCTCGGTCAACCGGGGCAGTTCGGAACGCGCGACCGAGACGAGCGACTGGGCGTCGGCGCGGTTCGCCAGGTCGGTCAGCATGTCGAGGCGCTCCCAGACCGCGTTGCGGAGGACCTGCCCGAGAACCTGATCCATGTCAGCTCACCGTTACCTTTCCGCCATCTTGGCGGCTTCGTTGAGCGCGGCGCGCAGCTGTCCGAGCTGGCCGGACGTCAACCGCGCGGTCTCACCGGGAGGCGAGACCAGTACCACCTGGTTGTCTTCGACGAACACCGTGACCGCCCGCTCGCGACTGATGAGGTCGCCGCACTGCACGCGCCACACGAGCTGACCGCCCTCGTAGTGGCGGACGCTCGCGGTGCGGGGGTCCACCGCGGCGGCCGGGGTGACGGGACGGACAGCGGGGGCGGGAGAGACCATCGCCGGCCGCACGGCGCGGGTGGCCGTGCCGGCATGTCCCCCTGCGAACGAGTCCACGAACTCCACGCCCTTCTCCGCTCTGTCGAAAGTCTCCGAAGATGCCTTCTGCAACATCGCCCTTGGCACGACGCCGGACGACACTGCGGTTTTCGTAGCTCTCCGTGATCGCTACCGGTGTGCGCCCGGTGACGGAGATCTGACAACTACAGTGAGGTGAAACCGAGTGCGATAGAAGGTGGAATCGGCGTCATAGCGGTGACTGGACTCGGTTCCACGATAAGCGGTCAGCGGACTTCGGCCGGACCGATCAGGGCACCAGTTCGGCTGTTCACACGGTTCCCCAGGTTTGCCTACGCTGTTTTACAGACGCCCGACCGGACAGTGGAGGGGGCGCGATGGACGCCAGTAACGGTGGCAGTGCCGAAGCCCGGCAGAGCCACGCAGTTCCCGCTGACGCGTGGGAACAGCCGGAGATGAGATCGGCTCTCGCGTCGCGCGAGATCAGCGCCGTTTACCGGCTCCTGCGCAAGCACGGTGTCTCGCAGCGCCAGATCGCCGCGATGACCGGCCAGTCCCAGTCCGAGGTGTCGGAGATCCTCAAGGGTCGCCAGGTCATGGCCTACGACGTGCTCACGAGGATCGCCGACGGCCTGGGCGTCCCCCGTGGGTACATGGGCCTCGCCTACGACGAGGCCACGGCGATACGGGTCGTCGGCTCCGCCGACGGCCAGCAGGCTGAGGAGGACGAGTCCGTGAAGCGACGGAGGTTCCTCGCGCACGCTGCCCAGGTCACGATGGGCGCGGCGGTGTTCGGTCCGGAATCGGGCACGTGGTCGGCCGGACCGGCCAGGACGCCGGCGCCCGGGCGCATCGGCATGACCGACGTCCGCCAGGTCGAAGCCGCGACGCGGGCGCTCCGGGCGCTCGACTACCAGTACGGCGGCGGGTTCTGCCGCGACGCCGTCGTGGCCCAGCTGTCCTGGGGGCAGCAGATGCTCGAAGCGCACGGCACCGAGCTGGTGAAGAACCGGCTGTACGTGGCGCTCGCCGACCTGCACTCCCTCGCCGGCTGGACCTCCTTCGACACCGGCCTGATGGACTCCGCCCGCGGTCACTTCGCGAACGCGCTGGACCTGGCCAAGCAGGGCGAAAACCACCCGCTGGTGGCCAACGTGCTCTACCGCATGGGCCGCGTCTACCTGCACCAGGACGCCCCGAACGACGCGCTGAAGCTGTTCCAGCTGGGTCAGATCGCCGCCCAGGAAAGCGGTTCCGAGCTGGCCGTCTCCGTGCTGTGCGCGAACGAGGCCTGGGCCTACGCGATGATGGGCAACGAAGAGCAGGCGGTGAAGCTGCTCGGCCGGAGCAAGGACGAGTTCGAGCGCGCCAACCTGGCCGAAGCCGAGTCGTGGGTCAAGTTCTTCACCGAGACCGACGTCTATGCCATGGTCGGCACCGTCCACACGGTGCTCGCGCAGAAGAACGCCGAGCACACCAAGTACGCGATCCCCGCGCTGACCAGGGCCGTCGAGTCCTACGACGACGAAATGGCCCGCTCCAAGACGTTCATGCTGAGCGCGCTCGCCACCAACCACCTGCTCGACGGCGACCTCGACCACGGCGCCAAGGTTGGCGGCAAGGCCATCGACTGCGCCGAGGGCATCAAGTCCGAGCGCGTCAAGGACCGCATGCGGCCCCTGCAGGAAGAGGCCGAGCGCCGCCGCAACAACGCCGACGCCCGTGACCTCGCCGACCGCCTCCACGCTTTCTACGCCGCCTGACCCCGGAAGCGCCGGCTCGGACTTGGACGGCCGGTTCACCGCCGGGAAGCTGCGGGAAGTGCTGGCCGAGACCTGCGCGCTGCTGGGGCTCGATCCGGCGGGCGCGCGGCTGCTGCGGTTCACCAACAACGCGGTGTACGCGCTGGTCACCGCGCCGTTCGTGGTCCGGATCGTCGGGTCGACGCAGCTGCGGCACCGGGTGGGCACGGTCGTGCGCGTGGCCCGGCACTTCGAACGCCACGGTGTCCCCGCGATCCGGCTGCTCGGCGGCGTCGAACAGCCCCTGGAGGTCGGCGGGCACCTGGTGACCGTGTGGCACCAGGTGCCGAGCATCGGCCGGGCCGCGACGTCGGTCGACCTGGCCCGGCTGCTGCGCCTGGTGCACGCCCTACCCCCGCCGCCCGGCCTCGCCGAGTGGGCGCCGTTCGCCGCGGTGCGGGCCCGGGTGTCCGACGCCGAAGAGATCAGCGACGCCGACCGGGAGTTCCTGCTCGACCGCTGCGCCGAGCTCGAAGCCGAGCTGGCCGGGCTGGAGTTTCCGCTGCCCAGAGGTCTGGTCCACGGCGACGCGTACCCCGGCAACGTCATCCCGGGCCCGGACGGCCCGGTGCTCTGCGACTTCGATTCCTCGTGCGTCGGGCCGCCGGAATGGGACCTGACGCCGCTGGCCGTCGGCCGCGAGCGGTTCGGGGACCCGCCGGTGCGCTACCGGACGTTCGCCGCGGAGTACGGCTTCGACGTGACGTCGTGGCCCGGTTTCGCCGTCCTGCGGGGCATCCGGGAGCTGAAGCTGACGACCAGCGTGCTGCCGATCCTGCGCAGCCGGCCGCAGGTCCGGCCCGAGCTCTTCCGCCGGCTGGACGATTTCCGGAACGCGCGGACGGACGCGCGGTGGACGCGTTACCGATGACCGCCATCTGTCACTTGGTGTGATCGAAGCCACAGCCTGCACGTGCATTCGCCGACGGCAAATGACCGTTCGTCGCATCAGAAAGGCGGTCAGCTCTGGGTAGAAAGTTCTGCCCGACCGGTCGCCCCCAATGGATCACCAGTCATCCCAATGCGCAATTTGCAGCTACTCGCGGTGACTTCACACCGCCTCCTACCTGCGGCGACGACGTTCAGGAGGCGACGACCGGCGCCCGCGTCAGCACCACGGCGAAGCCGAACGCCAGGCCCATCACGGTCAGCTCGAGCGTCGCCCACGCGGCGAGCGCCGTCCGGTCGTGCCGGACGATCCGCGGCATCAGGCGCCAGCGGACGTTCGCGCCGAGCAGCGCGATGACACCGGTGCACACGAGCTTCAGGACGAGCAGCTGCCCGTACGGCGTCGTGAAGATCGCCGCCCAGAAGCCGATGGTCGGGTTGAGTGAGATTTCGACGAGGCCGTTGAACAGCCCGGTCGCCGCGGAGAGGACGAGGCAGAGCGTCGCGAGCTTCGAGAACCGGGGCAGCGCGTGCGCCAGCAGCGTCCGGTTCGCCACGAGGAGCACGGCCATCGCGCCGAGGCCGCCGGTCCAGGCGACCGCGCTCATGACGTGCAGCTCCATCGAGATCATCGTGTAGTCGTGATAGTTCCAGTTCGACGCGTGCCCGGTGACCGGCAGCGGCAGCAGCGCGAACAGGCCGAGCCCGACCCGGACCTCGGCGGGCACCTTCTCGCCGAAGCGCAGGGCCAGCGCGCCGATCCCGGCGTGGACCAGCGCGAGCACCGCGACGATGACGAGCGCCTTCCCGGCTCCGACGTCGGCGATGTACCGGCCGATGTCGGACGCCGAGAGCGTCGCCGACCCGGGCTTGTACTCCGCGGTCTGCAGGATCAGCGCGACGACCGCGGCCGTGGCCCAGACCAGCGCGGCCGCGACACCGCCCGGGCGCGCCAGCCGCATGACCGGCTCGGTGAGCTTCGGCCGGTCGTAGCCGACGAGCACGGACAGCAGCGCGAGCCCGATGGTGGTGACCGCGGCGAGGTCGAGCAGGACCCGGACGACCGGGATCCCGGCCGAGACCACCGCGTCGGGCTGCACCACACCGGGGACCGGGGCGGTGGCGGTGAGGGCGACGCCGATGAGGGCGCCCAGCAGGCCCGCCGTCACGACGCAGAACAGCGTCGAGTAGCGGGGTTTCGCGGTGGTCTCGGCCTGGGTCATCTGAACTACTGCTTCTTTTCTGCCGGGTTTTCTTCACTGACCCTGCCGCCCGAGCGCAGGGCCACGGTCAGCCCGATGGCCAGCAGCACGACGGCGCCGGCGATCCAGACCCAGATCGGCACGCCGGTCGACGACGACTGCGGCGCCGCCGACGAGGAGCCGCCCGGCGACCTCGCCGCGTCGACGGTCGCCGGGGTGCCGGTGCCCGCGGCCGTCAGCGTGAAGCTGAACTCACCGGTCACCGGGTGGCCGTCCGCGGACAGCACCCGGTAGCCGACGGTGTACTTCCCGGCCGGCCCAAGTGGCCGCAGGGGCGCGCTGATGACGTTGTTCACCACGCCGATCGGCCCCTCGGCCCACTGGCCGCCACCGGGACCGGTCACCGCGATCTGGTTGACGTCCGCGCCCTGCACGTACTGGTCGAAGGTCAGGCTGATCTTCGCCGGGCCGGCGGCGACGGACGAGCCGTTCGCCGGGTCCGAGGAGATCAGCACGTTGTGCGCCAGCGCGGGGGTGGCCGTGCCGAGCACGGCCACCCCGGTCAACGCCAGCGCGACGAGCACACCGCGCATTTAGCTGTTGCCTCCCGACTTGGCCGTGGCCTTGCGCGCCCGGATGGTCGCGCCGGCCCCGACGCCGAGGCCGATGGCACCGACGAGCAGACCGGCTCCGCCGAGCCAGCGGGCCGTGGTGTCGGACGCCGCCGCGGCTTCAGTGTGCTCCCCGGTGGTGGCCGCCGTGTTCGCGGCCATCCCGTGCGCGTCGCCCTCCGACTTCGCGGCCAGCTTGACGGCCGGCGACGGGTGCTCCGGCTCCTCGCCGTTCGCCGGGGCCGGCTGGTTCCAGTCGACGACCTTGCCGTCGCTGTAGGTCTGGTGGGCCGGGAACTCCACCTGGTCCACGTTGGTCGGCAGCGGGCCGAAGGAGACCGCGAACTCCTGGTAGTCGGTGGCCTTGAGCTCGTTGCCCGGCTGCGCGGTCCAGGTGACCGCGGTGACGGCTTCGGTGATCTGCGTCCCGTTGTCCTTGGTGATCGGGGTGGGCAGCTTCGACTTCGTCACCTCGGCGGTCCAGCCGGGCACCGGCTTGGTCCGCACCGAGCCGATGCCGTAGTCCGCCTTGAAGTCGACGGCGACCTTCGTGGTGGTGATGGGGTCCTTTTCCTCGCTCGGCACGCGGAAGACGATCGCCGCGTAGCCGCCCTTCGTGGGCTGCGGGCCGTAGACGTTGGCCGTCACGTGCGCGGACGCGACGCCGGTGCCGAGGAGACCGGCGACACCGACGGCGGCGACGAGGAAACCGGCGCGCTTGAAGACGTGCTGGGACATGGGTTCACTCCTGATGAACTCAAGAAAAGGGGACGGCTCGGTTCGGGTACCGGCCGTTTTTCGGGGACGAGCTGGGGTTCAGGAGTGCGCGGGCGGGCCGCGCCGCCCGCGGATCCGGCGCAGGTCGACGCCGACGAGGTGGTCCGGGCCGACCGGGCGGGCCGGGACGAGCGCGGGCGCCGCGGACGGCACCGGCAGCGGGGTGAGCAGCCGCGGCAGGATGGCGCGCAGCGCGGCCAGCACCGTGAGGAGCATCGTGTCCGCGCGGGCGAGCAGCAGCGCGGTGAGCACGGTCGCGATCGCGTGCGCGGCGGTCATGCCGAGCCCGCTCGGTCCGGGCGCCGCAGCCATGTCGTGGTGGTCGGCGAGCGTGGTCAGCAGCAGGTGCATCACCAGCTGGGCGGTCCCGAGCAGGGCGATCGTGGCGACCGGTCCGCGCGCCTTGCGGGCGAGCGCGGCCGCGGTCCAGCCGAAGAGGCCGGCGAGCAGCACGGTCATCGCCGGGTCCGGCAGGCCACCGTCGGCGATCCGGTGTGCGGTGACGGAGAGTGCACCGGCGCACGCGGCGAGCAATGCTCCACGGGTAGCTCCGAGCACGGCGGGACGCCGTCTCGGATCGCTCATGAAGAGCAGCCTAAGGGACCTGCTCCGCCGTGAACGTGTGATCCCGTGAACTGAGCACACACCGAGTTCACGGCCCGCGCCACGCGGTGGTTCAGGCGATTTGTTGCCGATCTCCGCCGGCTGGGCCACGGTGGGCCGAAGACGGGGGTTTCGGACGGCAGTGTCGTGGGTACTGAGCCGCTGGTCAGGAACTAGCCCGTTCGGGTGAAGGCCGGTGCGAAGGGCGGGAGAGCGAACACGGATGAACCTCTTCGACTACATCTCCGACCGGGCGAGCAAGCTGTGGCTGGAGGCCTACCTGCACACCAGCATGGTGGTGCAGTGCACGATCATCGCCGCGGTCCTCGGCGTGCTGATCGGGGTCGCGGTGTACCGCAGCCCGATCGGTTCGGCGGTGGCCACGGCGCTGGCGAGCACGATCTTGACGGTCCCGTCGTTCGCCCTCCTGGGCCTGCTGATCCCCATTTCGGGGCTCGGTCCGACGACCGCCGTGATCGCGCTGGTGCTCTACGGCCTGCTGCCGATCGTCCGGAACACCATCGTCGGGCTCGACGGCGTCGACCCGGCGGTCACCGACGCCGCCCGCGGCATCGGGATGAGCCGCTTCGGCGTGCTCACTCGCGTCGAGCTGCGGCTGGCCTGGCCGGCGATCCTCACCGGCATGCGGGTGGCCACGCAGATGCTGATGGGCATCGCGGTGATCGCCGCCTACGCGAAGGGGCCCGGCTTCGGCGCCGAGGTCTTCTCCGGCCTGACGAACGCGGGGAGCACGAACTCCCTCAACCAAGCCGTCACCGGCACGGTCGGGGTGGTCATCCTCGCCCTGCTCCTCGACGGCGTCTACGTCCTGATCAAGCGCTTCACCGTCTCTAGGGGTGTCCGTGGCTGAGAACGAGGAAGTCTCCGGCGTCGAAATCGAGCTGGAGCACGTGACCAAGCGGTACCCCGGCACCCGCGAAGCGGCCGTCAACGACTTCTCGATGGTCGTGCCCGCGGGCAAGATCGTCGTCTTCGTCGGCCCGTCCGGCTGCGGCAAGACCACGACCATGCGGATGATCAACCGCCTGGTCCAGCCAACGTCCGGCAAGATCACCATCGGCGGCGAGGACGCGCTCAAGCTCGACGTCGACACGCTGCGCCGTCGCATCGGCTACGCCATCCAGCAGGCCGGGCTGTTCCCGCACTTCACCGTCGCGCAGAACATCGCGGTGGTGCCGGGGCTGCTCGGCTGGGACAAGAAGAAGGTCAACGACCGGGTCGAGGAGATGATGGACCTGGTCGGGCTCGACCCGGCCGACTTCCGCGACCGCTTCCCGCGCCAGCTGTCGGGCGGCCAGCAGCAGCGCGTCGGCGTCGCGCGGGCGCTGGCCGCGGACCCGCCGGTGCTGCTGATGGACGAGCCGTTCGGCGCGGTCGACCCGATCACCCGCGGCAACCTGCAGGACGAGCTGCTGCGCCTGCAGAGCGAGCTGAAGAAGACGATCGTCTTCGTGACGCACGACTTCGACGAGGCCGTGAAGCTGGGCGACAAGATCGCGGTGCTCGGCAACCAGTCGACGATCCTGCAGTACGACACCCCGGAAGCGATCCTGGCGAACCCGGCGGACGACACGGTCGCGGGCTTCGTGGGCGCGGGCGCGTCGCTGAAGCAGCTGACCCTGCTGCGCGTCCGGGACGTCGAACTGCAGCAGGACGCGCTCACCGTGACCGCCGACGAGTCGCCCGCTTCGGTGCGCGAGAAGCTCCAGTCCTCGCGCAAGCACTTCGCGCTGGTGCTGGACGCGCGGCGCCGTCCGACGCGCTGGGTGCACGTCCGCGAGCTGACGTCGGCGACGTCGCTGGCCAACCTCGGCAAGCCGCTGCGCGACGTCGTCAGCCTGCAGTCGACGCTGCAGGACGCGCTCGAGGCGATGCTCGCCGAGGGCGGGTCGGTGCCGGTCACCGGCGCGCGCGGGGAGTACGCGGGCACCATCCAGCTGGACACGGTGATCGCGACCATCCAGCAGCTGCGCGAGGAGCACACGAACGACGAAGAGGTGCCGGCATGACAGCAGCCGTCGACACCGGCTTCAGCACTGAATCGGGCTCGAAACGCGCCGAGCGCGTCCGGCTGTTCGCCCAGCCGATCGCGGTGCTGGTGATCGTCGCGGTGACGCTGGTCGCCGTGTTCTCCAGCGGGCTGAACGCGACGGAGAAGCAGACGCTCAACGCGTCGACCCTGCTCACGGCGCTGGGGGACCACGTGCTGATGACGCTTGTGGTGACCGCGATCGTCGTGCTGGTCGCGGTGCCGCTCGGGGTGATCGTCACGCGGCCGTGGGCGCGCTTCCTGGCGCCGGTCTTCCTGGCCATCGCGAACATCGGCCAGGCCGCGCCCGCGCTCGGCGTGCTGGTGCTGTGGTTCATCGTCACCGGCGCGACCGGCGGGATCTGGGTGGCCGCGCTGCCGCTGGCGTTCTACTCGCTGCTGCCGGTGCTGCGGAACACGATGGTCGGCATCCAGCAGGTCGACCCGGCCCTGATCGACGCGGGCCGCGGCATCGGGATGTCGGCGGGCGCGGTGCTCTGGCGCGTCGAGCTGCCGCTGGCCGTCCCGCTGATCCTGGCCGGCCTGCGCACGTCGCTGGTACTGGCGGTCGGCACGGCGACGTTCGGCATGTTCGTCAACGCCGGCGGGTTCGGGCTCCTGATCGACACCGGCTACAAGCTGAACCTGACCTCGGTGCTGGTGACCGGCTCGGTGCTGGCCGTCGCGCTGGCCCTGCTGGTCGACTGGCTGGGCGCGGTCGCCGAACAGTACTTCGGACCGAAGGGGCTGCGATGAAACTCCGGCGACTGGCGGCCGTGGCGCTGCTCGGCGTCACGCTGTCGTCCTGCGGCCTGACGGTCAACCAGGCGGTGCCGTACGACATCAAGCCCGGCTCGATCCAGCCGATCCCGGCCCTGCAGGGGGTGAAGGTGACGGTGGGGTCGAAGGACTTCACCGAGAACATCATCCTGGCGTACATGGCCGAGATGGCGCTGTCAGCCGCGGGCGCGGACGTCGTGGATCTCTCGGACATCAAGGGGTCGAACTCGTCACGCCAGGCGCTGCTGTCCGGGCAGACCGACGTCACGTGGGAGTACACGGGCACGGGCTGGATCAACTACCAGGGCAACGAGCTCCCGGTCCCGGGCGGCGAGCAAGCCCAGTACGAGGCGACGGCCAAGGCGGACAAGGAGAAGTTCGGCGTCACGTGGCTGAACTATTCGCCGCTGAACGACCAGTACGCGTTCGCGGTGACGGAGAAGTACGGCGCGGCCAACAACCTGAAGACGACGTCCGATTTGGCGGCGTTCATCAAGCAGAAGCCGGACCAGGCAGTGTTCTGCCTGGAGACGGAATTCACCAGTCGCCAGGACGGCTTCCCGGCCGCGGTGAAGGCGTACGGCTTCCAGAACCCGACGGTGAAGAACTTCGGCATCGGCACGATCTATTCGGCGGTGGCGAGCGGAACCTGCCCGGTGGGCGAGGTGTTCACGACGGACGGCCGGATCTCGGGCTTGAACCTGCGGGTCCTGGAGGACGACAAGAAGGCGTTTCCCCAGTACAACGCGGTGGCCACGCTGCGCACGGAGTGGCTCGACCAGCACCCCGAGGTCCGCGGCCCCCTGGAAAAGGTGAGCGCGGCGATCGACAACGAGCAGATGGTCGAGCTGTGCAAGCAGGTGGATGTCGACGGCCAGGACGCGGGCAAGGTCGCCCACGACTGGATGGTCAAGAAGGGCTTCATCCAGTAACCGCTCGTGAGTGGTAAGGCGGGTTAGAACCCTCCTTACCACTCACGAGCGGGCTGGGGTCAGAGGCCGAGGCGGTTCAGCAGCTGGCCCTCGAGGCGCTCCAGCTCGCCGGCCACCGCCCGGTGCACCGACTTCCGCCGCGCCGACGGCATCCGCTCCGCCGCCCGTACCGAAGCCGACAGCTGCTCCAGCGTTCCCAGCGCGCCGCGCGCGAACTCCCGGTCCGCGTCCGAAGCCTTCTCCGACTTCTGCAGGTCCTGGCAGCCCTCGGCCACCCCCGCGATCCGGGCGTGCAGCGCCGCGCCGCGGCCGGTGTACAAGCCTAGCTTGTCGACCGAGACCCCCAGCTTGCGCGCCTGGTAGCGGTCGTACGCCTCGCGGGCCGCGCCCGCCGCGCGGACCGCCAGCGGGGCCACCACCGGGATCACCGCCGGGCCGAGCACCTTCGCCACCGCGACCGCGTTCTTCGCCCTTTTTGGGGTGAACCTGGCTTCACCCTCGACCTTGGCCTTGCGCGCCATGGCACCTCCTGCGACGTGTCGAGGTCGAACTTACTGGTCGCCTGGGTGGCGGGCATGTCGGCTCGGCGGTGGGAATCTAGAGTGATCTCCATGAACACCGAGGTGGTACTCGACGCGGGCGCGGTCAGCCGCTGCCGTCGCCGCGTGCACCTCGAGCACGATCCCGCCATGCGCGAGGTCCCGCTTTCCCCGCCCGACCCCACCGCGCAGCAGCGGATCGACGACGCCACCGCCCACCGCGAGGACATCGTCACCCGGCTGATGGCCGCGAACGACGACCACTGGGTGAAGATCGGCCGCGACCTCCCCGCCCACGAGCGCGTCGAGCAGACGCTGCAGGCCTTCGCCGACGGGGCGCGCTACATCTGGGGTGCGCTGCTGCCGGTCGACACGGCCGGGCACCGGCGCGGCGGGATCGACCTGCTGGTGCGCACCGGCCGCGGCTACGTCCCGGTGCTCGTCGTGCGCCACCGCATCACCGACCGCGGCACCGGCGCGATCGTCACCGAAATGACCGACCTCGACCCGGCGCACCGGAAGGCCGACGAGGGCCGCAAGGTCCGCTCGCAGCCGCGGGACCAGCTCAAGCTCGTGCACATCCGTCGCATGCTGCAGACGCTCGGGCACGCCGACGAGAGCCTCACCCTCGGCGGTGTCATCGGGCTCGACGCCGACGTCGTCGTCTGGCACGACCTCACCGCGGGCACCTGGCCCGGCGGCCGCACCGCGCTCACCGAGTACCAGGCCCGGTTCGCCGACCGGCTGGCCATCGCCACCGCGGCCGCGAACGGCGAGGAACCGCTTGCCGAGCCGTCGCGCGTGCTGGAGTGCAAGCGCTGCCCGTGGTGGCCGACGTGCGAGGTGGTGCTCACCGAGACCCGGGACGTCAGCCTGGTCGTGCGCGGCGAGGACGCCGTCGAGCTGCGCCGCGCCGGCGTGTCCACTGTGGACAAGCTGGCCGCGCTCGACCCGGCGGGCGAGCCGCCGGCGGTGAACTGGACGGGCGTCACCTTTCCGGACGCCGTCGTGCTCGCCCGCGCCTGGCTGGCCGACCTGACGCTGGTGCGCCGGGTCGACCGGGTCAAGGTGCCGCGCGCAGACGTCGAGGTCGACGTCGACATGGAGAGCTTCGGCGACGCCGGCGCGTACCTCTGGGGCTGTCTGCTGACCGGCGCCGACGTCGGCGTCCCGCAGGGCTACCGCGCCTTCGCGACCTGGGACCCGCTGCCCACCGACGACGAGGCCCGCTCCTTCGCCGAGTTCTGGGCCTGGCTCACCGACGTCCGCGAGCGCACCGAAGCGGCCGGACTGACCTTCCGCGCCTACTGCTACAACGCGCTCGCCGAGAACCGCTGGCTCTTCGGCTCGGTCGAGCGCTTCGGCGACCACCCCGGCGTGCCCACGAAGAAGGACATTCAGTCCTTTGTGGATTCCGAGCAGTGGGTGGACCTCTTCCGCAGCGTCACCGACCAGTTCCTGTGCTCCCACGGCAAGGGCCTGAAGGTGATCGCGCCGGTGGCCGGCTTCTCCTGGCGCGACGCGGAGGCGGGCGGTGAGGCGTCGATGCGCTGGTACCGCGACGCCGTGGGCATGGACGGCGAGAAGCCGGACGACGACCAGCGCGAGCGGCTCCTGCGCTACAACGAGGACGACGTCCTCGCGACCCGGGCGCTGCGTGAGTGGATCGACGCGCGGGCCCAGGCCGAAGTGCCGTACATGTTCGACCTTTGAGGTGCTTTGTCGACTAAGACACTTGCCCACTGGCGCGTTCTGCGTAATACTCGTCTGCGAGTACTCGTAGACGAGGAGTCGGGATGAAGCGGCGGAAGGTGGGCAACCTGCTCGGCCTGGCCGTGCTGTCCGTCGTGGTGGAACGCCCGCGGCACCCGTACGAGATGGCGGCCGTGCTCAAGGAGCGCGGCAAGGACGCGGACCTGCCGATCAAGTGGGGCTCGCTCTACACCGTCGTCGCCAACCTGCAGAAACACGGCTTCATCGAGGCCGTCGGGAGCGTCAAGGACGGCGGGCGGCCCGAACGGACCGTCTACCGGATCACCCCGGCAGGCCGCGAGGAGTTCGAGGACTGGGTCCGCGAGCTCGTCGGCACGGTCGACCCGGAACCGCCGCGGTTCCGGTCGGGGCTGTCGATGATCGGCGTCCTCGGGCCGGACCAGGCGATCAGCCGGCTGCGGGAGCGGCTCGGCCGGCTCGACGAGCGGGCCGGAAAGCAGCGCGCGGCGCTCGATCAGCTGCGGCCGCTGATGCCGCGGATGTTCCTGATCGAGGTCGAGTACGACATCGCGATGACGGAGGCCGAGGCGCGCTGGGTGCGCGGCTTCCTCGACGAACTGACCAGCGGCGCCTTGCCGGGTATCGAGGCCTGGCGGCGCTGGCACGAGACCGGCGAGCTTCCCGACGACTTCGGGGAGTTCGTGGAGAAATAGCACGGACCCCGGGAGGTGCTGGCACACCGCCCGGGGTCCTCGACCCCGAACCGAGCACGCCCGGCCCCGAGGTGGCACCGCAAGGATAACGGGGTGCGCTCTTCGGTTCGGTCCAACCGAAGAGGAGAACTCCATGGAGACGACCCGCAAGCACCGAGTGCCCGAGATGGAGGGGTTCCAGGCCCGCTGGTACGCCAAGAACCGCGGCACCGAGGCCCAGCTCGCGCAGTACCGGCGGCAGGCGGCCGAGGTCACCGCTGGCTGGCCGGAAGGCGCCGAAGTCCTGGAGGTGGCGCCCGGGCCCGGCTTCTTCGCCGTGGAGCTGGCGAAGCGCGGCTACCGCGTCACCGGGCTCGACATCAGCCACACCATGGTCGAAATCGCCCGGGAAAACGGCCCGGGCATCGACTTCCGCCAGGGCGACATCACGCACGCGCCGTTCGCGGACGAGTCGTTCGACTTCCTGATCTGCCAGGCCGCGTTCAAGAACTTCCGGCAACCGGTGAGCGCGTTGAACGAGATGCACCGGGTGCTGCGCCCGGGCGGCTACGCGGTGATCCACGACCTCAACCACGAGGCCACCAGCGCGGACATCGACCGCGAGGTGGCCGGGATGCATGTCGGCGTGGTCGCCGGGTTCACCGTCCGGCAGACGCTGGGGTGGCTGCGGCGCCGCGCGTTCACGCGTGAGCAGTTCGAGACGCTCGCCGCGGAGAGCGCGTTCGGCGGCTGCTCGGTCACCACCGACGGCATCGGCCTCGAGGTCCGCCTCACCCGCTGAGTCAAGACGCAGCTTTCATAGGGAAAGTGCGGTTCGAGGGGCCCTCAAACCGCACTTTCCCTATGAAAGTGACGTCAGCTCAGCGCGGGGCCATCCGGAGCGAGCCGTCCATCCGGACGACCTCGCCGTTCAGGTAGTCGTGGTCGATGAGCGACAGCGCGAGCTGGGCATATTCGTCCGGCCGCGCGAGCCGCTTCGGGAACGGGACGCCGGCGGCGAGCGACGCGCGGAACTCGTCGCTGACCGTGGCCAGCATCGGGGTGTCGACGATGCCCGGCGCGATGGTCAGCACGCGGATGCCGTGCGAGGCCAGGTCACGGGCGGCGGGCAGTGTCATGCCGACGACACCGCCCTTGGACGACGAGTAGGCGACCTGCCCGATCTGGCCGTCGAACGCCGCGATGGACGCGGTGTTGATGATGACGCCGCGGGCGTCGTCTTCGAGGGGCTCGGTCTTCGCGATCGCCTCGGACGCGATGGTCAGCACGTTGAACGTGCCGATCAGGTTGATCTGGATGACCTTCGCGTACAGCGCGAGGTCGTGGCGGCCCTTCTTGGACAGGATCCGCGCGGACGGCCCGATGCCGGCGCAGTTCACCACGGTCCGCAGCGGCACGCCAGAGCCCGAAGCGGTCGCCACGGCGGCCTCGACCTGCTCGACGTCGGTGACGTCGGCCTCGACGTAGGTGATCCCTTCGACCTGCTCGGCCTTCTCGATCGACGACGCCAGGTCCAGCGCGAACACCCGCGCGCCCTTGGCCGCGAGGGCCTTCGCCGTCGCCCCGCCGAGGCCGGACGCACCCCCGGTGACGAGCGCCGCGGTGTCGGTGATCTGCATCTTTGCCGTTCCCTTCGTCTGCACGTTCGCTGGGACAGGTTAACGCTCGTTCGCATCCGGAGGGCTCGTGTCTTCGCTCACCGCTTTCGGGCATGACGGGTTCCGTTAGCGCGGTGGTCACGTCCGGCTGTCACCTTCAGCACCATGACGCCAGCTCGGATCGTGGTGGTAGGAACCGGATACGTCGGCTTGACCACGGGGGCCTGCCTGGCCAGTCTCGGGCATTTCGTCACCTGCGTGGACGTCGACCGCGCGAAGGTCTCGCGGCTGGCCGCCGGCCGCGTCGACATCCTCGAACCCGGGCTCGCCGACCTCGTGCACCGCGGGATCGCGGCCGGGCGCCTGCAGTTCGTCGTCGGCGCGCGGGACGCGGTCCGCCACGCGCAGGCGGTGTTCCTCTGCGTGCCGACGCCGATGGGCGCCGGTGGCTCCGCCGACCTGCGCGCGGTCGAGGCGGTGACGGCCGAGATCGGGGACGTCCTGCCCGCCGGCTGCGCGCTGGTCACCAAGTCGACCGTGCCGGTCGGCACCTCGCAGCGGATCCAGGCGCTGGTCGGCCGGACCGACGTGCCGGTGGTGTCGAACCCCGAGTTCCTGCGCGAAGGCACCGCGGTCGCGGACTTCCTGGGCCCGGACCGGATCGTCGTCGGCTCGGACGACCTCGCCGCCGCGCGCTGGGTCGGTGAGCTGTACGCCGAGCTCGACGCGCCGGTCGTCGTCGCCGACGCCGCCAGCGCCGAACTGGTCAAGTACGCCGCGAACTGCTACCTGGCGCTGAAGCTGTCCTACGTCAACTCCATCGCCGAACTCTGCGAACGGCTGGGCGCGGACATCTCCCTGGTCACCGAGGGGATGGGCTACGACCGGCGGATCGGCCGGACGTTCCTCAAGCCCGGCCCCGGCTGGGGCGGCTCCTGCCTGCCGAAGGACACGAGTGCGCTGGTCAAGGTGGCCGAGTCGGTGAACTACGACTTCACGATGCTGACCTCGGCCATCGACGAGAACCTGGCCCAGCGCGACCGGATCGTCGCGAAGATCGCCGGCGCGGTCGGCGGGACGCTGGCCGGCGCCCGGATCGGCGTGCTGGGCCTGGCGTTCAAGGCCGGCACCAACGACCTGCGCGACTCGCCCGCGCTCGCCGTTTCGTCGGTGCTGTGCGCGCTGGGCGCCGAGCTGATCGCCTACGACCCGGCCGTCGACGGCGAGATCGCCGGGATGACCGTCGTCGACGACGCCTACCAGGTCGCGAAGGACGCGGACGCCGTCGTCGTGCTCACCGAGTGGGCCGAGTTCAAGCACCTCGACTGGGCGGCGATGGCCGAGCTGATGGAGGGCATCGACGTCGTCGACACGCGGAACCTGCTCGACCCGCGGGTGATCGTCGACGCCGGGCTGTCTTGGCAGGGTGTCGGACGGCCGCGGGCGGCGGCGCGAATCACGGTTTCCTGACCGCGCCTTCTTGACTAGGGTGATCGGCACGGCATCGCGTGTCGGTCACCGGCTGGGTGAGGCATGGAGGTGGCGGGAGTGCCCTGGAGGCATTTCAACCGTGTCAGTTTCCGTATCCGTTGAATTGAACCATTTGATCGTCCCGTCCCGGAACAACCGGGAATCCGCCGAATTTCTGGCGAACCTGCTCGGCCTCGAAGTCGGGGAAGAATGGGGTCCGTTCATCCCGGTCGAGACGCGCAACGGCGTCCGGCTGGACTTCGCGAGCGTCCCCGAAGAGGACCTGCGCCTGCAGCACTACTGCTTCCTGATCCCGGAAGACGACTTCGACGCCGTCTTCGCGCGGCTCGTCGAAACCGGCGTGACCTACCACGCCGATCCGATGGGGAAGCAGGTCGGCGAAATCAACCACAACCACGGCGGCCGTGGTGTCTACTTCCTCGATCCCGGCGGGAACGGGATGGAAATCATCACGCAGCCGTACGAGCCGGAGCGGCGTCGTCCGACGGCTTGGTAATTCGTTAGCGTTGCGTACTATCGAGGCATGTTCACGACGAGGCCGGAGCTGACCGGCACCTTCGGGATGGTGGCATCGACGCACTGGCTGGCCTCGGCCACCGGGATGGCGGTGCTGGAAGACGGCGGCAACGCGTTCGACGCGGCGGTCGCCGCCGGCTTCGTCCTCCAGGTCGCCGAGCCGCACCTGTGCGGCCCGGCGGGCCAGGTGCCCGGCCTCTTCGTGACGGCGGACGACCCGACCCCGCGGGCGCTGGCCGGGCAAGGCCCGTCGCCCGCGGGGGCCACCGCGGCGCACTTCGCTTCGCTGGGCCTGGACCTGATCCCGGGCAGCGGCCTGCTCCCGGCGACCGTCCCGGGGGCCTGGGATGCCTGGCTCCTGCTGCTTCGCGACTACGGCACGAAGCCGCTTCGCGAAGTGCTGAAGTACGCGATCGGCTACGCCCGCAACGGCGTCCCGCTGGTGTCGCGGGTCGGCGACACGATCCGCGCGGTGTCCCGCCTGTTCACCGAGCACTGGCCGACGTCCGCGGCGCTCTGGATGCCGGACGGCAAGCCCGCGTCCGGCCTGCACCGGAACCCGGCCTTGGCGGACACGTGGGAGCGGCTGCTGCGCGAGGCGGAGTCCGTCTCGGGCCGCGAAGCGCAGCTCGACGCGGGCCGTCGTGCCTGGTCCCAAGGTTTCGTCGCGGAAGCGATCGACGCGTTCAGCCGGACGGCGTTCCGCGACGACTCCGGCCGCGACCACGCGGGCCTGCTGACCGGCGACGACCTGGCGTCGTGGTCGGCGTCGTACGAGGACCCGGCGTTCGTGGACGTCGACGGCTGGCGCCTGGTCAAGATGGGCGGTTGGACGCAGGGCCCGGCGCTGCTGCAGCAGGCGCTCCTGCTGCACGGCTTCCGCGACGAGTTGTCCTATGTGGACGGCATCCCGTCGGAACGCACGGTGCACCTGGCGACCGAAGCGGCGAAGCTGGCCTTCGCGGACCGCGAGGCCTGGTACGGCGACACCGACGTGCCGCTGGACGTGCTCCTTTCGCCGTCGTACACGGACGCCCGGCGCGCCTTGATCACCGACACGGCGTCTGCTGTATTGCGTCCAGGCGACGCTCGTGGCCCGGCACGTCTCCCGGCGATCCTGGACTCGCTGCAGGGCATCGAGGCGGGCGACGGCGCCACGGGCGAGCCGACGGTCGGCCCCCAGGGCCAGACCCGCGGCGACACGGTCCACCTCGACGTCGTCGACGCGGCGGGCAACCTGGTGTCGCTGACGCCGTCGGGAGGCTGGCTGCAGTCCAGCCCGACGATCCCCTCGCTGGGGTTCTGCCTGGACTCGCGCGGCCAGATGTTCTGGCTGGAGCAGGGTTTGCCGAATTCCCTGGCCCCGCGCAAGCGCCCCCGGATCACGTTGTCGCCGTCCCTGGCCCTGCGCGACGGCGTCCCGACGCTGGCCTTCGGCACCCCCGGTGGCGACCAGCAGGACCAGTGGCAGCTGTGCTTCTGGCTCGCGCACGTCTACGGCGGGCTCAACCTGCAGGAGTCGATCGACTCACCGGCCTGGCACACGACGGCGTTCCCGAGTTCGTTCTACCCGCGCTCGTGGAACCCGCGCGAGCTGGTGGTGGAGTCCCGGCTGGGCGCGTCTACTTTGGACGCCCTCCGCGCCCGCGGTCACGCGGTGGTCGATGCGGGAGACTGGGCGCTGGGCCGCTTGTCGGCGGTCTCCCGGACCGACGGCCTCTTGCGAGCGGCGGCCAACGCACGCGGCATGCAGGGCTACGCCGCAGGCCGGTAGTCGGTCGTGAGTGGTAAGGCGGGTTCTAACCCAATGCCGCTTAGCTTAAGTTGATGTTGTGCTGGTCGGTGTGGTGCTTCTGGCGGTGTCGGTTGGCTGGTTAGTGTCGCTGCCGTGAGCGGGATTGGTGGCGGGTGGGCGGACTCGATGTCGGTGGGGGTGCTGGCCACGGCGGTGCCACGGGACGCGGTGGACACTGCGATCGCGGTGACCCGCCGGGGCGCGAAGCGCTCCGGCGGGAAACTGCCCCCGCACGTGATGGTGTACTACGCGATGGCGCTGTCGTTGTTCGCCGACGACGATTACGAAGAGGTCATGACCCGCCTCGCCGGCACGCTGGCCTCGTGGGGATGCTGGGATCCGGGCTGGGACATTCCCACCACAGGCGGGATCACCCAGGCCCGCCAGCGGCTGGGCGCCGAGCCGCTGGCGGAGGTGTTCGACACGGTCGCGGTCCCGGTAGCCGATGAGCTGACCCAGGGCGCGTTTCTGGGGCCATGGCGGCTGATGAGCATCGACGGATTCGAGTGGGACGCCCCCGACACCGACGCCAACGTCGCCGAGTTCGGGTATTCCGGCGGCACCGGCGAGAAAGCATCCGCGTTTGCAAAGGTTCGGGTACTGACCATCGCCGAGTGCGCCTCCCACGCAGTCGTGGCCACCCGGATCGGCGGGCGCGGGACCGGCGGGAAGCGCCAGGGCGAACAGACCCTGGCCCGCCGGCTCTGGCCCGCACTGGCCGAGGACTGGCTGCTGATCGCCGATTCCGGTTTCTACAGCTACCAGGACTGGAGCAAGGCGGCCGCCACCGGCGCGGCCCTGCTCTGGCGGCTGCCCGCCACGGTGAAGACCCCGAAGCTGATGGATCTGGACGACGGATCCTACCTGTCGGTACTGATCAACAAGACCGTGCGCAGCACCACCCGCCGCGCCGAGATCCTGCAGACCGCCCGCGACGGCGGTGACCTCGACCCCGCCGAGGCGACCGTGGTGCGCGTGATCGAGTACACCGTGCCCGACCGCGGACCCGACCCGGACGAGGTGATCCGCGTGATCACCACCATCGGCGATCCCGCCGACGCCCCGGCCGAGATACTCGCCCAGGCCTACCACCAGCGCTGGGAGCACGAGACCGGCAACGACCAGCTCAAAACCCACCTCCGCGGCCCCGGCCGGGTCCTGCGATCGAAAAGCCCGGACATGATCCGCCAGGAAATCTACGGCTACCTGCTCACCCACTACGCCATCAGCACACTGATCTGCCGAGCCGCCACCGAAGCCGACATCGACCCCGACCGGGTCAAATTCCTGCGCACCGTCCGCCTCGTTCGCCGCCAGACCACCTCCGGCCCGGCGGCCTTTTCCCCCTAACCAGCAGACCAGAACACTCACCACCGCCATCACCACCCGCCGTCACCTCAACCCGCAACGCCGGCACAGAACCTACCCACGCGTGGTCAAACGAGCCCGCCACACCGCATACCGGATTAAGAAACCCACCGACACCGGCACCCACCACAACGGACCCGCCACCATCACCCTCACCACCGCCGCATGATCAACACAAGCTAAGTGGCATTGGGTTCTAACCCTCCTAAACACTCACGACCCTTGCGGCATTACAGCGGCAGCGAGGCCCAGCCGCCGCCCTCGGCGAGGAGCGTCCGCACGGCGAGGGCGTGCTCGGCGAACCCGGCGAGGTCGCCGTGCAGCAACGCCATCCGCTCGTCGTCGAGCGGCGTGGTGTCGCCGGACCACAGTTCGCAGATCCAGCTCGCGGCCAGGTGCATTGACCGCACGAGCGCCGCCACTTCGGTTCCCGTGGCCGAGGAAGCGATTTCATCGCACGCCACCACCAGATCCCGGAGGCCGCGCACGGCTTCGTCCGGGGTGCCGTCCCAGTCCGGGCGGGGCCACGTCGACGAGCCGAGTTCGAGCCACAACCGCCATCCCGCGGTCAGCTCGTCGTGGTCACGCGGCACCCATTGCCCGGCCATGCTTCCGAGTGTGCGCCCGAACGCCCGCCCCGGCGGATGGGATTCCTCACTTCGCGGGCTGCTGCCAGAGCCAGAATTCGATGCCCTGGTTGTCGGTGCAGTCGGCGGTCAGCCCGTACGGGTGGTTTTCGACCTCGCCCGCCCGGCCGCCCTGCTCGCGCACGCGGGTCAGCGCCGCGTCGAGGTCGGCCACCGCGTACATCAGTTTCCAGCCGATCTGGCGGTCACCCGCCCACAGGCCGCCTTCGAGACCGGGGCCCGAGAAACTCCAGGCATCCGACACCGAACCCGGGGTGAACTCCCAGCCCAGCACCGCCCCGTAGAACGACTTCGCCGGCTCGGCCTCGGGCACCTGGAACGTGAAGTACATGGCCTGGCCCGGAGCCGGGGACGGCTTCGGGGCCGCCTGGGAGACCAGCCAGCGCTGGCCGAACGGGTCGCGGAACGAGCCGCCGCGACCGTACGGGGAGTCGCTCACCGCCCGGATCAGCGTCGCGCCCAGTTCCAGGGCGCGGGCCACCGAAGCATCGACGTCGGGGACCTCGACCCGCACCGACGCGCCCCCTTCGCGCGGTGCCACGTGCCCGATCTCCGGGTGCTCCTCGGCGAGCATCAGCACCGCGTCGCCGATGGCCAGCTCCGCGTGCCCGATCCGGCCGTCGTCCATCAGGATCGGCTCGCCGCGGCGGACCGCGCCGAAGACCTCGACGTAGAAGTCGAGCGCCGCGCGGGCGTCGGAAACCGCCAGGTAGGGCGTCAGCGAACGCAGTGACGCGGTCGCGGCGGGAGCGGCAGTGGTCGTCATATCGGCTCCGTTCAAGATGGCGCGACGCAGGTGGTCGCGCAGTTCGGCGGCGAAGTCCGGGTCGGGCGCGACCCGCTCGGAGGGACGGCGAAGCGCGTCGAAAGGCTCAGGCATCGCGACCCTCCTTCTCCTCGTAAGCGCGCCGGAACGCGGCACGGGCCCGGACGAGCAACGCCTCGGTGGCGTGCACGCTGCGCCCCAGGTGGCCGGCGACCTCGGGGACGCCGAGACCGTCGACGTACCGCAGCGTCAGCGCCGCCCGGTGGTGCGGCCCGAGCGACTCGAGCACCTGTCTCGCACGCAGGGCGTCGAGCTGCTCGTCCCACGGGTCCTCGACGTCCGGCTCGCTGTCGTGCACGAGCCGCAGGCCGCGTGCCTCACGTTCGGTGCGCCGCCAGTGGTCGGCGAGCTTGTGCCGGGCGACGCCGATCAGCCACCCGGTGCTCACTGGAGGTGCGTACTCCTTGCGACAGGCGGCGACCGCCCCGAGGAACGTCTCGGAAGTGAGTTCCTCGGCGAGCGTGCGGTCACCGCACCGGGACAGCAGGTACCCGTAGACCTCCGGCAGGGCGGTTTCGTACAGCCCGAGCAGCGCGAAGGCCGGGTCCGGTCGTACCCGAGGTTCCGTCACACCTTCATAGTCGTCCGGCGCCCGCTTTTTCCGACGGGTGAATCCCGGATTTCTTCGGGCGGCCAGTTCACCCGAACGGTGACAACGTGGGCCCGTCCCTCCGGGAAGAGCCGGTAGACGCTGACGACGAACGTCCCGGGCCTGGCCCGCTTCCGGGACAGGAAGTCGTGCGCGCACGCGGTCCCGTACCGGACGGTCCAGCCCTGGTACCGATCACTGCGGTGCTCCAGGACGAAGCCCATGTCGTCCACGAGCTCGGTGTATTCGTGCACCCGCACGCTCCCGGCCTCACGCCGGTACTCCAGCTCGTACGGATAGCCGTACCTGTCCATGACCAGCAGGTTCTCGCCGCAAGTCGGCGCGACACGGCCCGCGCGCGGGAATCCCACATCGGACTGCCCGCCTTACGATTCGTGGTTGACCGACAGCGAGGGGTGTTCCATGGACCGGCCGGCCAAGCCGAACTACCGGCGACGCCAGCTCGGCCGCACCCTGCGCAAGCTACGCGAGGCGGCCGGGCTCAGCCAAGAGGACGCCGGGCGTCCGCTGCGGTTCTCCACCTCGAAGATGAGCCGCATCGAGCAGGGGTACATCCCGGGCTACAACGACTTCCTCGCCCTGCTCGACCGTTACGGGATCATCGCCTCGGACTACGACGAGTACGTGCGGATGTTCGACTACGCCAAGGAAAAAGGGTGGTGGCACGCCTTCGGGTTGAGCGACCGCGGGTTCGTCAGCGTGGAGGCCGAGGCTGCCTGGATCCGCAACTACCAGCTGGGATTCATCCCCGGCCTGCTCCAGACCGAGGGGTACATGCGTGCCACCTTCGCCGGAGCGAGGGACTCCTTCGAGGGCGCCAACCTGGAGAACCAGATCAAGGTCCGCCTGCGCCGCCAGCGCCGCTTGGTCGACGCACCGCTGCTCAAGCTGCATGCGGTGGTCGACGAATCAGTGATCCGCCGCGATCCTTGCGAGGCCGCGCAGCTGCGCCACCTGCTCGACGCGAGCGAACTTCCGAACGTCACCTTGCAGGTTCTCCCGCAGTCGGCCGGATCTCACGATGGCCTGTACAGCAATTTCATCATCGCGGGTTTTCCGGATCGGGCTGAGCCGGACCTGGCCTACGTGCCGTACGGCTTCGGCGCGCTGCAGATCGAAAAGGAGCCTGAGGTGCGCGCTGCTAGGCTGATTTTCGACCATCTCGCCGATCTGGCGCTGGACGAGGAAGACTCGCGGACCCTCATCACGGGGTTGATCGCGGAGATGTAACCCGAGTGAGAGGCGACCATCGTGAACTGGCGGAAGAGCAGCTACAGCGGTGGCGCCAACAACGATGACTGTGTCGAGGTCGCCTTCACCGGCACTGCAATCGCCGCCCGGGATTCGAAAGCGCCTGCGGCCGGGGCACTCGAAGTGCCGCCGGCCGCGTGGTCCGCCTTCCTCTCCGCCGTCACGCCCGCGGGTCCGGCAGCCGCCGTCCGGTGACGGCGACGATCGCCGCCAGCACCGCCACCACGCCGATCACCAGCGCGAACGCCTCACGCGAGCCCAGCGAACCCGACAGCGCCGCGTACAAACTCCCCAGCGTCGCCACGCCCAGGGCCAGCGACGTCTGCTGATTGGTCGTCATCACGCCCGACCCCACACCCGCCAGATCCGTCGGCACGTGGGACAGCACGATCCGGAACAACGTCGTCATCGCCAGCGCGTTGCCCACGCCGATCGCCACCATCGACGGGGCCAGATCCAGAATGGTCACGTGCGGCCACGCCGACAGCGTCGTGCAGAGCAGTGCCACCATGCCCATCGCCGTGATCGCGCCGCCGATCGGCACCACCTTCGGGCCGTACCGCGCCACCAGACGGCTGCTCAGCATCGACACCGTGAAGTACGCGACCGCCAGCGGCGTCAGCGCACCACCCGCGCCCAGCGGGCCGTAGTGCAGGCCATCCTGCAGCGTCATCGCGAACACGAACATGAACGAACCGAACGCGCCGAAGAACGGCACGGCCACCATCAGCCCGCGGCGC
The DNA here is from genome assembly GCF_042652605.1 of Amycolatopsis plumensis. Taxonomy (NCBI): domain Bacteria; kingdom Bacillati; phylum Actinomycetota; class Actinomycetes; order Pseudonocardiales; family Pseudonocardiaceae; genus Amycolatopsis; species Amycolatopsis plumensis. Next base: position 3,109,860 of record NZ_JBHSJY010000001.1, read on the forward strand.
ACGCTCGGCAGCCGCAGCACCGACGGCGGCAGCAGCGGCGTTCCGCCGAGCCGCTCCAGCCGTCGTTCGACGTGCACGAGCGCGGCCGCCGCGAACGGGAACACCGCCAGGAGCGCGATCGTCCACGCCGGCCAACCCAGTGCCCGGCCCTCCATCAGCGGGACCAGCAGCGACAGCAGCGTCACGGCCAGCAGCGCGGTGCCCAGCCGGTCGACGCCCAGTGGGTTGTGCGCGCGGCTCTCCGGCAGCTTGCGGGCCATGACCAGCACCACCAGGCCGATCGGGACGTTCACCAGGAAGATCGGCCGCCAGCCGGTGCCCCACAGGTCGGCCGCCACCAGGCCGCCGCCGAGGAGCTGGCCGACCACCGTCGAGATGCCGCCCGTCGCGCCGAACAGGCCGAGCGCGCGCGACCGCTGCTCGCCCGACGTCGTCGCCTGGATGATCGAGAGCACCTGCGGCAGCAGCAGGGCCGACGCCGCCCCCTGCGCGGCGCGGGCCACCACCAGCGTGCCGGCCGTCGGGGCGATTCCGCAGGTCAGGGACGTCAGTGTGAACAGCCAGAGGCCCGCGATGAACAGCCGCCGCCTGCCGAAGGAGTCGCCGAGGCGGCCGCCGACCACCAGCAGCACCGCGTACGCGATGCCGTAGGCCGCCACCACCAGCTCCAGGGTGGCGGTGGACGCGTGCAGGTCGGCGTCGATCGTCGGCAGCGCGACGTTGACGATGAAGAAGTCGATGATCGGCAGTGCCGCCCCCAGCAGCACCGTGACCAGGCCGGCGGGGGTCAGTCCCGGCCGAAATTGAGCACCGGCCGAGCTCGGCGCAAGAGAGGTCGTGGTCATGAGTACTACGATCGACCCGCTCGGAACCTGGTACCAGTTGTTGTTTATCCAGGTACCGGTCGCTACCTGGTACCAGGTTCCACGGCGTGCCATCCTGGCACCATGACCACCGCCGTCGAATCCGGCCTCCGCCGCCAAGAGCTGGCGCGGTTCCTGCGCAGCCGTCGCGAACGGATCACGCCCGAGCAGGTCGGCCTGCCGATCGTGGGCCGGCGCCGGACGCCCGGCCTGCGCCGCGAAGAGGTCGCGCAGCTCGCCGGCGTCGGGGTCACCTGGTACACGTGGCTCGAGCAGGGGCGGGACATCAACGCCTCCGAGCAGGTCCTGCAGGCCATCGCCCGCACCCTGCGGCTCGACCCGCACGAGCACGTCCACCTGTTCCGGCTGGCCGGGGCCCCCGAGCCGGAGGGCGAGAAGGACTGCCAGGTCATCACGCCGGCGATGGAGCTCATGCTCCGGAAGCTGGAGCCGTACCCGGTCGCGATCCGCAACGCCCGCTGCGACCTTCTCGGCTACAACCGCGGCTACACCTGGCTCATGGGCGACGTCGACGCCATCCCGTTCGGCGACCGGAACACCCTGGTCCAGTGCCTGCTCAACCCGGAGTGGCGCAAGCGGATGCTCGACTGGGACGCCAACATCCCGCGCGTGATCGCCTCCTTCCGCGCGGCGATGGCCGACCACGTCGCCGAGCCGGCCTGGAAGCAGCTGGTCAAGCGCCTCAAGGCCGAGTCGCCGCTGTTCGCCGAGCTGTGGCCGCACCACGACGTCAACTCGGAGCCGATCCGCACCAAGCGGTACCTGCACCCGGACGTCGGGCTGCTGCAGTTCAACTTCACCTACCTCTACTACGGCCGCCGCTCCGAGATCACCATGTCGACCTACACCCCGGCCGACGAAGAAACGGCGGCGAAGCTGCCGCTCATGTTCGACTGACGACGTACGCCCGCGGGCCGCTCCGGGACGGACGCGCCGCGGCGGGGCGAGCGGTAGTTTTCGCGGCATGAGATGGCCGCCGTGGGTGGGGCGCGTGGTGCGCACCGTCGTCGTGACCGCATTCGTGCTCGCGGCGACGAGCGGTGCTTCACGCTGGCAGCCCGGTGCGGCTCCGATGACCCCGCTCGCGGCGGCGTGGCTCGCCGCCACCGGGCTGACGCTGCTGCTCGTCCACCGCTTCCCGCTGACGCTCTTCCTGGTCACAGCCGCCTCCGCGTTCGGCTACTACGCCTCCGGCCTGCCCGGCGGGCCGGTCATCCTGGTACCGACCATCGCGTTGTTCGTGCTCACCCGGCAGCGCGGGCCCCTCACCGCGGGCAGCACCGGCGCCGGCGCGCTCGCCGCGGCCTACCTCGTCCACATCGTCCTGACCAGGTCGTTCGCGCTGGAGTTCGGCGCCGGGTTCGTCGTTGTCTGGCTGGTCGCGGTGGTCGGGGTCGGCACCGCCGTCCGGTACCAGCTCGACGCGCTCGCCGCCCGCCGCGAGCAGGCCGACGAGCACCGGCACCGGCTCGCCGAACAGGAGCGGCTGCGGATCGCCCGGGAGGTCCACGACGTCGTCGCGCACAGCCTGGCGATGATCAACGTCCAGGCGGGCGTCGCCGCGCACGTCGCCGACCGGCGGCCCGAGCAGGCAAAGGAGGCGCTGCTCAACATCAAGGCGGCCAGCGCGTCCGCGCTCAAGGACCTGCGCGCGACCTTGGCCGTGCTGCGGTCCGGGGAGGACAAGGCGCCCGCGCCAAGCCTCGCTCAGGCCGCCGAACTGCTGGACCACGCCCGCGACGCCGGGCTCACGGTCGAGGTCCACGGCGCACCCGGCGACCTCCCGGCCCCGGTCGACGCGGCCGCCTACCGGATCCTGCAGGAGTCGCTGACCAACGTCGTGCGGCACGCCGACCAGCCGACCCGCGTGGACGTGCGGTTCGAGCGGCAACCGGGAGCCGTCACGCTGCGGGTGCGCGACGACGGCCGCGGCACCGCCCAGCCGACCCCGGGCCACGGCCTGCGGGGCATGTGCGAACGCGCCGCGGCGCTCGGCGGCCGGTGCACCGCCGGCCCGGTCGACGGCGGTTTCGAAGTGTGCGTCGAGCTACCGATCGAGGGGGAAGCATGATCCGCGTCCTGCTGGCCGACGACCAGGTCCTGGTGCGCGCCGGGTTCCGCGTGCTGCTGGAGACCGAAGACGGGTTCGAGGTCGTCGGCGAGGCCGGCGACGGCGAGCAGGCGTTCGCCGGAGCGATCGAGCACCACCCCGACATCGTCGTGATGGACGTCCGCATGCCCGGCGTCGACGGCCTGGAAGCGACCCGGCGGATCACCGCGAACCCGGACCTCGCCGGGACGAAGGTGCTGGTCCTGACCACCTTCGACGTCGACGAGTACGTCTACGAAGCCCTGCGCGCGGGCGCCAGCGGGTTCCTGCTGAAGGACACCGAGCCGGTCGAGCTCCTGCGCGCGCTGCGGGTCGTCGCGAGCGGGGAAGCGCTGCTGGCCCCGACGGTCACCCGCCGGCTGATCCAGGAGTTCGTCGGGCGCCCGGAGAACCGGCGCATCGACACCAGCGCCGTCCGCGAGATCACCGACCGCGAGCGCGAGGTGCTCGGCCTGGTCGCGGGCGGGATGTCGAACGACGAAATCGCCGCCCACCTGGTGATCTCGACGGCCACGGCCCGCACCCACGTCAGCCGCATCATGACGAAGATCGGCGCGCGCGACCGCGCCCAGCTGGTGGTGCTGGCCTACGAGTCCGGGCTGGTCACACCGCGTCGCCCCGCCTGACCCGGCGCACCACGCGGACCGCCCGCACCAGGAACACCACGGCGAGGACACCGACCAGGCAGATCCAGATCACGGCGCCTCCTCTCCCGGCCGATGCTCTGCTCAGTGGGCGTCCGGGAGGGGGATGGCGTTCACCGACACGGCGGAAGTCACACCTTCGGGCTAACCTGCTCGCCGGTGTCTTCCCCCGGCTATCCTCAGCGGGTGCGTCGTGCGTTGATCACCGGGATCACCGGTCAGGATGGCCAATACCTCGCGGAGCTGCTCCACGAGAAGCAGTACGAGGTCTTCGGTCTGGTCAAGGGGCAGAACAACCCCCGGATCGACACGATCCGCACGGAGTACCCGTACGTCGAGATCGTCGAGGGTGACCTGCAGGACCTGTCGAGCCTGGTCGGCGTCCTGGAGCAGGTGCAGCCGGACGAGGTGTACAACCTCGGCGCGATCTCCTTCGTCGCGTTGAGCTTCAAGCAGGCCGAGCTCACCGCGAACGTCACCGGGCTCGGCGTGCTGCGGCTGCTCGAAGCCGTCCGGATGGTCGGCGGCAGCCAGAACAACCAGATCCGCTTCTACCAGGCCTCGAGCTCCGAGATGTTCGGCAAGGTCCGCGAGTCGCCGCAGACCGAGGCCACGCCCTTCTACCCCCGGTCGCCCTACGGCGTCGCGAAGGTGTTCGGGCACGACATCACCGTGAACTACCGTGACAGCTACGGCCTGTTCGCCTGCTCGGGCATCCTGTTCAACCACGAAAGCCCGCGCCGCGGCATGGAGTTCGTCACCCGCAAGGTGACCAACGCCGTCGCGCGGATCAAGCTGGGGCTGCAGGAAAAGCTGGTGCTGGGCAACCTCGACCCGCGCCGCGACTGGGGCTTCGCCGGCGACTACGTCCGCGCCATGTGGCAGATGCTGCAGCAGGACTCGCCGCAGGACTACGTCGTCGCGACGGGCCGCACGCACAGCGTCCGCAACTTCGTCGACCTCGCCTTCAAGCACACCGGCATCGACGACTGGGAGCGGTTCGTCGAGCAGGACCCGCGGTTCTTCCGGCCCGCCGAGGTCGACCTCCTGGTCGGCGACGCGACCAAGGCCCACACCGAGCTGGGGTGGAAGCCGGAGGTCGGGTTCGAAGACCTCGTCGCCATGATGGTCGACCACGACCTGCGGCTCGAAGCCAGGAAGGCCGGGATCCCGCTGCCGTGATCTCCTACGCGCAGAACGCGGAGGACGTCGTCCTCGCCCGCGTTTTCGCCGGTCAGGCCACCGGCCGCTACGTCGACCTCGGTGCCGGGTACCCGACGCTGGACTCGGTCACCAAGCACTTCTACGACCTGGGCTGGCGCGGGATCAACGTCGAGCCGGAACCGACGCTCGCCGCCGAGCTCGACCGCGAGCGCCCCGAAGACGTCAACCTGCGGGTCGCCGTCGGGGCGCGGCCGGGGACGACCGTGCTGCACGCGGTCGACGGCCAGTGGGGCCGGGCGACGATCGACGACTCGCTCGCCGCGCAGTACCGCGAGGACTGGGCGGTCCGGGACATCGAGGTGCCGGTCGTGACCCTGGCCGCGCTCCTCGACGAGCACCCCGGGCCGGTCGACTTCCTCAAGATCGACGTCGAGGGCGCCGAGCGCGCGGTGATCGAGGGTGCCGACTGGAGCCGGCACCGGCCGCGGGTCCTGCTCGTCGAGGCGACCGAACCGGGCTCGCCGAAGCCGGCCCACCACGGGTGGGAGCCGATGCTGCTCGACGCGGGTTACCGCTGCGCGCTCTTCGACGGGCTGAACCGCTTCTACGCCCAGTCGGGCGACGCGGACGCGCTGACGGCCCTGTCGGCTCCCGCCAACGTCTTCGACGACTACGAGCCGCACGCGGTGGTCCTCCTGCGGGAGGAAGCCCGGCAGAGCCGTCCCGCCGAAGTCGCCTACATCCGGCGGCTCGAGGCGGCCGTCAAAACGGCCGAAGAGGGGCGCGCCGAGCTGGGCGAGCAGCTCGCGGACCACCGGCGGCAGCTGGAGCAGGCCCGGCGCCAGGCGGAGGAGACCCGCCGTCGTTCGGCGGCGCTGGAACACCGCGTCGCCGAACTGGAGGCCCAGCTCGACGCGCGGCGTTCCTGACGCTTCAGCTCCGCACCTTCACCGGCACGCCGTCGCGGGCCAGCTGGGCCAGCCGCTCGGTCATGATCCGCCCGACCGCCGCCGGGCTGCACCAGTCCCTGATCGCCTCGATGGCCTTCGCGCCCATTTCGGCACGCAGCCGCGGGCTCGTGGCCAGCTTCCGCAGCCAGCGCGCGGCCTGGTCGATGTCGGGCTCGGCCCACAGCTGGCCGACGGTGTACCAGTCGCCGAACTCGGCGCCGAACCGGTGGTCGTGCTTCGAGATCGGGCGGACGTCGTAGCCGACCACCGCGGCCGAGCCCGGCGGCATGAAGTCGATGTTGCCGCCGAAACCGGTCGCCACCACCGCCTTGCCCATGGCCATCGCCTCGGCCATCCCGAGGCCGAACCCCTCCGACCGGTGCAGTGACGTGTAGACGTCACAGGTCGCCAGGAGCGTGTCCATGTCGTCGCGGGACATCTCGCGGCGCAGCAGGGTCCCGTTGACCGAGGCGACGGCCGCGCTCAACACGGTGTCCAGCTCGGGGAAGCGCTCCAGGTTGTTGGCCTTGAGCACCAGGTGGGCCTTCGTGCCGCGATCTTCGGCCGGGAACGCCCGGCGGAAGGCCTCGATCACCGCCCAGGGGTTCTTCCGGGCGTCGCTGGACGACGCGCTGAAGGTGAACAGCACGATCGGGCCGGTCTCGGGCAGGTCGAACTTCGCCCGGTTCCCGGCGATCGCCGGCGCCTGCGGGACCACGCTCGGCACGACGGTGATCGGGATGTCCGTCACCGTCCGGAAGGAGTCCGAGACGAACGACGAGAGCACCCACAGCTCGTCGATCCCCGGCAGGTGGGGCATCGCGTGCACCGGGGGTTCCGGCAGTTCCCACGCCCACAGGCCGATCGTGTAGCGGTCGAGCGCGTGCTCCGGGATCAACTGCCACTCGTTGACGTTGACGATCCACAGGTCGACGTCGAACTCCTTGCCGCGGCGCAGCGCGGCGATGTCCGGCGGCACCGGGATCGACCGGTAGGGCGCCTGGCTGTTGAACTCGGTGAAGGTGAGGTTCGCACCGGCCGCGGCGAGCGCCTGGACGTGGCGGCGAGCGGACTCCGAGAGGCCGGTGGTCGCGCGGACGTCGGCGAAGACGTTCACCCCGGGGCGCCGGACCACGGGCACCGGTGCCACGACACCGTGACCCGCCTCGATCGCGGCGGCGTAGCCCTGTGCGGCGATCGACCAGGTCGCGTGCTCCCGCACCCACTCGCGCGCGAGCTTCCCGGCCGCGCGCAGCTCCTCCGGCCACAGCACCGCCCGCTCGAGCAGCCGGTACAGTTCCGCGGCTTCACCGGCCGGTTCGGTGGGCACCGTCCAGCAGAACGACGCGTCGAAGTGGCGGTGCTGCGGCAGGTCGCTGGTGAGCACGACGCGGCCGGCGCCGAACGCCCGCATCATCGTGCCGCTGGTCTCGCCCGCGGTCGGCCAGCGCAGGCTGAGCACGGCGTCCGAGGCCAGCACCAGGTCGTCGAACCGGGACTCCGCCGGCGACAGTTCGAAGTGGACGGACTGGGCGAAGCCGCTCCGGTCGATGGTTTCCCGCAGCTGGGCCAGTAGTGACGGCACCCCGGCGTGCCCGGCGATCAGCAGCCGCGCGTTCGGCCAGCGGCGGCGCAGCTCGACGAAGGCCAGCACCGCCGCGGTGACCCGCTTGTGCTCGGCCAGGCTGCCGAAGACCCCGAAGACGACCTGGTCGTCGGTCCACCCCAGCGCCGACCGGATCGGCCCGCGGCGGGCTTCGTCGAGCAGGTTCGCGCCGTGCGGCACCGCGTGCACCGGAACCCCCGGATAGCGGGCCCGCAGGAACTCCGCCGTGTGCGGGTCGTGCACGAGCACCCCGCGGCTGCCGGTGACGAGCCGGCGTTCCATGGTCAGCGTCGCGTGGTCGAGGGTCTTGACGCCGTCGACCTCGATGGCAGGCAGGCCGTGGAGCAGGGCCGGATCGTGGGAGTGCCCCCAGATCGGGCCGTGCGCGTACCGGACCTCCCGGCGGAACTCGTCCGTGCCGACCCCGCCCGCCAGCCCGGCGTGGAGGTCGAGCAGCGACGGGTCGTGGAGCACGACGAGGCCCGGCCGCGCCACGGCTTGGCGGTGGATCCAGGCGTGGACCCCGGCGTGGTTGCCGATCTGGTAGACCGGCAGCCCGCCGGCCTCCTCGTCCGGGCTCAGCACGGGAACCCCGCCGGGGGCCCGTGCCGTCGCCGGGGACTCGGTCACGGCGGCGACGTCGGTCAGTTCGGCCAGTGCTTCGAGCAGGTGGTGGCTGTAGTCCGCGATGCCGCTGGTCTGCGGCGGCAGCGGCGTCCACAGCACGGCGCGCTGGCTGGCTTTCATCGGCGGGCGACCAGGCACAGGCGCTCGTCCAACCCGTGTGCCGCCTCGGACACGCGGACCTCGACCTCGGCGAAGCCGGCCGAATCGGCGAGGAACCGCAGGTACACGGGGTCCAGGGGCTTGCGGGCGAACGGGTCCAGCCGGAAGTCGGCCGCCGCGTCCGGGCCCGGCGTCTCGACGAGCAGGACGCCACCGGGCTGCAGCGCGGCGGCGGCCAGGTCGGTGAAGCGGGCGAGCGTGTCGGGCGCCAGCCGTTCGGCGAACCGGAACGCGGTCACGGCGCCCAGCGAACGAGCAGGCTGCCCGGCGAGCGCCGCCAGTGCGTTCTGCGCGGTGACGTCGAAGCCGAGCTTGGCGCAGTGCCGCCTGACCAGCGCGTTGTCCGACGCGGCCGCGTACGGCAGCCCGGCCGCGCGGAGGACCTCCAGCCATTCGCCCCGGCCGGCCGCGACGTCGAACACGGGGCCCGTGGCGCCGGCGTCCCGAGCGGCGGTGATCAGCGGGAGGTGGCTCCGGCGGGCCTCGCGGACGCGGTCCGCGGGCCCGTCGAGCAGCTCCGAGACCGCCAGTTCGAGGAACGACTCGCGGTCGGCGACGTCGGCGGCGACGTCCTCCACCGCCGCTCCCGCGCGGACCCGGTCGAGCGCGAGATCCAGCTGCGCGTGGCGGAGCCGGACGTCCGCCGTCGCCGACGCCGATGCGGCCGCCTGCGCTTCGAGGGCCTTCAGCCGCTGGTCGGTGTCGTGGCCGGCCTCCTCCGTTTCCGCCTGGCGCAGCCGCAGCTCGCCCAGCTCGGATTCGAGCCTGCCCAAGCCGGAGTACAGCCGCTGGTTGAGCCCGGCGGTCATGGTCTGGTCGTGCCGGCGCAGCTGGTCGACTTCGTGGGCCAGCTGCTGCGTGCTGACCAGGTCGCGGGTGCCCGCCAGCTGGTCCTGGTGCTCGCGGAGGAGCTGGTGGACCGCGTCGAGCGCGTCACGGACGGCGAGGTTGGCTTCGATCTGCCACTTCACCTGGCGCTTCCACAGGAAACGCATCGCCAGCCTGCCGAGCAGGTCGCTCTTGCGCAGCGGCAGGTGCAGCTCGCGGTGTTCGTCCAAGCGGGCCAGTGCGGTGGCCACGCGGTCAGCGGACATGTGGTTTCCCCCGGGTCGGTTCGGTCATCGGGCAAGCTTGCCGGCGATGTTCTGCTGCACCTGCGGCAGCAGGAGCGACACCGCGCCGGAGGCGAACCCGCGTTCGGTCAGTTCGATGACCACGACGTCGCTGCGCTGCAGCAGGTTCCCGACGGCTTCGCCGCCGTCGTGGTCGGCCGTGCTCGTGTGGAGCGCGGTCAGGTCGCCGAAGGTCGCGGCGAGGTACGGGAGGGCGCGGATGGTGAACGAGTCGCCGATCCACGCCGTGCGCAGGCCGTAGGTGCCGTCGCCGTGGGTGGTGTCGGTGTGCACGGGAGTGACGTAGTCGTTGGGCATCGGCCGGGTCCGGTCGGTCTTGCCGTCCGGCATCAGCGCGTAGTGCGTGCCCTCGGTGACGCCGGTCCGGCCGATCAGCGGCGGCAGGTCGGCGGGCAGCTGCCAGTCCTCCTTCGGCTGCAGCCGCCACTTCGCGCTGATCCCCGGACGCAGTTTCTCGGCGACCGCGCGGACGGCGGTGATGGCGCCTTCGTCCGACCAGTGCGCGTCCTGCGGGCCGTAGAGCGCCTCGCCCTTGCGGTTCGCCCAGTCCTGCATCGGGCCGCGCACGTCGATCATGAAGTTCTCGGCGTCGACCCGGCGCCAGAACTCGTCCGCCACCTTGTCGCGGCAGTCCTTGCCGAGGTAGCTGCCGGGCAGGTGCTGCGGGACCATGCCGATCTTGTCGGGCGCGACGACGACCGCGAACTGCCGTCCCGATGCCTCGACCGCGTCGCGGAAGGCACGCAGGCGGGCGAACGTGGTGTCCAGGCTGACCGTCTGCACGCAGTGGCTGGTGGCCTCGTCGCCGAGGTAGAGCCAGCCGTCCTTGCCCTCGATGACGTCCGGGAACTGACGCGGGTCCAGTTTGGTCGGCGCGGTGTCGGCGGGCACCTGCAGCGGACCCTGCTGGTTCTCCTGGTGCAGCGGTGGCGGCTCGCCGAACACCCCGCGGCTGATGCCGTCGGCGGCGTGCACCGCCTGCTCGCGGAACACGAGGTGGTCGGTCGTCCACTGGCTCAGCTGCGGGAAGAACGACCAGCCCTGGCCGATGCTGGGGAACGGGGTGAGCTTGCGGTTCTCGAACTCCGACGGCCGCGCGCCGAGGATCGCCGACATGGCGGGGGTGGCCAGGAAGATCGTCGCGCACACGAGCGCGGTCAGCTGCTTGCGGCCGTGGCGCGGCCGGTACAGCGCGTGTTCGCGCGGGAGGAAGGCCTCGTAGACGGGCGGCATCGTGGGCTTCGGCCCCTGCGTCCTCGTCACGCCGTCACCCCCAGTCTTCTGGCCGCGGCGCGGACCGGCCGGAGCGCCCGGCGGGCGCCGGCGACCAGCGGGTGCCGCGGGGCCGGCCGGGGTTCGCGCCCCGCCAGCCAGGTCTGGTGGGCTTCGGCCAGCCGCTCCCGCAGCCACTCCGCGGCGGCCTGCGTCGACCGGGTCCGCAGGATGTGCTCGCGGGCGGCCTGCCCCCGCCGCCGGGCTTCGGCCCGGTCTTCGGCGACCGCGCGCATCGCCGCGGCCGCGACGTCGAGATCCGGGTCGGCCCACCGGCCTTCGGGCTGGTAGGGCGGCCACCCGGGGCCGACGTCGGTCATCGTGAAGGGCACCGGCCAGCCGTGGTCGGGGCCGAAGAACTCGGTCGTGCCCGAGTAGTCGGTGGCGATCACCGGTATCCCCCTGACCATCGCCTCCGCGACCGTGAGCCCGAAGCCCTCACTGCGGTGCAATGAAACGTAGGCGTCGGTCCTGGCATACAGGGCGCCGAGTTCGGCCACGGTGAGATAGCGCTCCAGGAGCTCGATCCGCGGGTCACCGCCGATCGCGCGTCGCAGCCGTTCGACGGCGGGGGTGTTCAGATGCCCGTTGGTGGCCTTGAGCACGAGGTGGACGTCTTCGCGGCCGGGGAAGGCGCGGTGGAACGCCTCGACGACGCCCCACGGGTTCTTCCGGCCGCCGGTGGAGTTGAAGTCGAAGATGAAGAGGAACTGCGTCACGGGCGCCGGTTCCCGCACCGGTTCGCCGGGGTCCGGCACGGGCACCGGAATGGTCCGGACCGGCACCGGTGAGTGCGCCGCGATCGCGCGGGTGGCGAACTCGCTGGGCGTCCAGATCTCGTCGACGAGCGCGAACCCGTCGTGCATCGCCGCCGGGAAGTCCTCCAGCTCCCACGCCCACAGCCCGATCCGGTAGCGGCCGGCGCCGGTGTCCGGGTGGGTGTCGAGGATCAGCCGGGTGAAGTCCGAGTTCACGGTGAGCAGGCTGACGCCGAACCGGGGTGCGCCGACGTCGTCCGGGGCCGCCAGGCCGGTGCGGACCGATCCGGACAGCGAGTGCTCCTCGACGACCGACACCATCGGCACGCCGGCCGCCGCGATCGCCCGCTGGACCACCCGGGCCATCTCGCCGAGCCCGAGCTCGGCGGTCAGGTAGCCGGCGACGTTGACGCCGAACTCGTCCACCGGCGGGACGGGAGGCGGCGGCTCGGCCGGCACGGCCCACGCCGGGAGCAGGCCTTCCTCGACCCCGTGCGTGGCGCACCACTGCCGGAAGGCGGCGCGGTGCGCGCCACGCGGGTGCGGGAACACCGCCTGCAGGTCGACCCGGGCGAGCCAGACCGCGGCGGCCAGCCGGGTCAGCCCGGTGGCGGCGTCCAGCGGCGACGCGGGCTCGGTCAGCCACTGCCGGAACGCCCGTCCGCCGTCGTCGCCGAACGGGTGCGGCGGCAGCTTTTCGGCGACGCGGCCGAGTGGATCCGGTGTCTCGCGGAGGTGCTCCGCGCGGCTCCAGGCGTCGTGGTACAGCTGCCGCATCACACTGGTGAGCGGCGTGCCTCCGGGCAGCGTGGCGTACGGCGAATCGCCGGACGCGCCGGTTCCGATGCGTTCGCCGTAGCGCTCGCAGAGTTCTCGCAGCACCGGTTCGGCGGAGAGCCGGACCCGCGGCCGCTGCCGGCAGTCGGCGGTGAGCAGCCACGGCGTTTCGGGGTCGTAGCCGCGGAACGCCAGGAACTTGAGCCCGGTCGCCGGGCGCTCGTGCAGGTTCCAGTAGCCGACGGCGAGGCCGGGATCGCGGACGACGAGGTGGTCGAACACGCCGGCCAGCAGGTCCGGCCACCGCCACGTCGGCCCGGTCCGGTGCGGCGCGCGCCGGCGGGCCCGGTCGGCCCAGTGGTCGAGGAACGGCCGGGCGTCCTGGCCGGCCGCGAGGAACCCGTCGAAGACGCCGGGAACGTGCTCCGGCTCCAGGCCGTCCTGCGGCAGCGGTGCGAGCAGGGCCGCCGCGACGACCAGGCCGTGACCGGCCGCGAGCGCGGCGACGTCCTCGAACGGCGCGTGGACCTCGATGTCCGGGTCGAGCAGGACGACCACGTCGGACCGGTCCAGCAGGCGGCGCACCAGGAGCGGCCGGAGGACGTCGGCGAGGTCCGCCCCGGCGTGGCAGGTGACCAGCCGGTGGTATTCGTCCGGGTCCAGGCCGAGCTCGGCGGGCGCCGCCTCGTCGTCGGCGACGAGCACGGTGAAGCCGTGGCCGGGGTGGTGCGCGCGGTAGGACTCGGCGAGCACGTCCGCGACGGCTCGCCGATCCCGGGTGACGACGGTGCAGGCGGCGAACCGTGGCGCGGGATCTCCGGACCGGTTCCCGGCCATGTCAGCCGGTGACGGGCAGCTCGGTCAGCTGCTTCGCGAGGATTTCGTCGAACACCTTCGAGACGGTGCCCAGGTCCGGACCGTCGACGTGGACGCGGACGACCGTCTGCTTGTGCACGTAGTGCACGCGGACCAGTGCGGTGCCGTCTTCCTTGACGAGCTGCATGACCTCCACGCCGGCGGGCGCGCTGCCGGTGTACTTGACGAGCTTGAACTTCACCTGCTGCTCGGTGAGCTGCTCGACGGCGTTGGCCGCGTTGGCCGCGCCGGCCGTCTTGAGGGTGAGCACGACCGCGGTGGCGCCGGAAGGCAGCTTGGACACCGACTGGCGCGCCTTGCTCACCTGGGCGTCGGTGAGCGCGTTGTACTCGCCCTCCGTGAGCACGTTGGCGGCCTTGAGCTCGTCGAAGCTCCCGAAGTCGGTCGTCGAAAGGACGTTGCCGGGCAGCTTGGCGATCTCCAGGTCGTCCTTCGGCTTCTGCGTCGGCGACGGCGGCGCGCTCGAGGACTGGGCCACCGGCGGGTTCTTGTCGTCGGAGTTGCCGGAGAACAGGAAGTACCCGCCCACGCCGAGGCCGGCGAGCACGACGACGGCGAGGACGATCGCGAGGACCTTCTTGCCGCCCTTGGCCGGGGTGGTCTCGAACGACGGCTCCGGGCCCTGCGCGACCCAGTTCGTGTCGGCCGGGAACTCGGAGGCGCCCCACGGGGTGCTCGTGTCCTGGCTGGGCGCGTTCCACGGCATCTGCTGCTGGCCCTGCGGCGGGTGGTACTGCGGTGTCTGCTGGGCGGGGAACCCGCCCGAGCCCTGGCCCTGCGGCCGGTACCCGCCGGCGACCGCCTGCGGCGGCACACCTGGCACGACCTGCGTGCGCTCGGCGTCGCCCGGCTGCGCGCCCGGTGCCCAGCCCTGCGGCGCGCCGCCCTGGCCGACCGCCTGGGTGCGCTCGCCGCCGCCGAAGGAGGAGTTGACGATCTGGGTCTGGTCCGCCGCACTCGCGCCGCCGGGCTGCTGCGCCGGGGTCGGTGCGCTCTGCGGCGGGTTCACCGGGGCGATGATCTGGGTGCTCTCCGCCGAGCCGCCCGTGGCGGGCGCGGCCTGGGAATCGGCGTTGACGGCCGCGGACAGGACACCGTCCCGGCGCACCCGGTAGTCGTCAGCCGAAATCTGGCCAGCGGCCAGCTCTTCGTCCAACCGGCGCAGTTCCTCCTGCCAGGACAAAACCCGGCCCCCTTCTCGTCAGCGGTTGCCAGCCGAGCCAGCTCACGCATCATTGTGCACTCAGCCCTGCTCACCGGGGCCCCGAGGGTCGTTTCGTGACCAGGGCCGTCAACCGGCGGGCAGGACGCTTTCGAACTGCTTCACGAGCGCGTCCAGCTGGCCGCTCATGCCGGACTGGCCGCGGTAGGGCAGGCCGACGCCGATGATGACGACGTTGCTGCCCGAGCCGTACCAGCTCGTGTTCAGGAACTTGTCCTGGAACCGGCCGGAGACCGTCCGGATATCGGCGGTCACCGGGCGCATCCCGGACGACGCCAGCCCCTGCTGGTAGAGGGTCTCGACGACGTTCTGCGCGTTGGCCGGCCCCCCGGTCGGGACGACCAGCGTCAGGTAGGAGACGTCACCGTCGGCGGATCCCCGGAACACCACTTCCTTCGCCCCGTTCGCGGTGAACAGGTCGGCCGTCGGCGCGGGGAACAGGCCGAAGTCGCGCGCTTTCGCGATCGACATCGTGGAGTTGTTGGGGTTGGCCGCGCCGGGGGGCGTCGGCAACCGGTCTTCCAGCGGTTCGGGACGGACGCCGGCCGCGCTCGACTGCGGCACCCGCGACGTCGGCGCGGGCGCCGCCGAATCGGTGCCCGAACCGAGCCACACGGTCGCCCCCGCGACCATGCCCAGCACGACCAGCACACCCAGCGCGACGAACAGCCAGGCCGGCCGCCGCCCGCCGGTGGTCTCGTCCGAGCGGTGCTTCCCCGGTGCCTCTTCGGGCTCGCCGGGCTGCGAGTGCGCCGGGTGGCCGCCTGCCGGGGTCACCGGCGGGAACCGGCTGACCGCGGACGCGCCCGGCACCTGGCCCTCGACCTGCAGGTAGCGGGTCGGGACGATGTCGGCCGGGCTCGGCGCGGTCGTCAGGTGGTCCGGGAACTCCGGGAGGGCGCGCGGAGCCGCCGTCTTCTCCCCGGCCGGAGCCACACCCGTCCGCTGCCACGGTGGCGCCGGGGGCGCGGGAGGCTGCGGCCGGTACTGCACGGGCTGGTACTGCGCGGGCGACGGCGACTCGACCCGCTGCGGCGGCGGCGCCGACGGCGGCTCGTGCTGCTGCGGCGCGGCGGGGTTCGTGCTGTGCCACGAGGTCGGCGCGGGCCGGCGCAGGGGCGAGGGCACCGGCGAGGGCACGGTCGACCCCGATGCCTGCGCCAGCAGCTCGTCCCGCTCCTTGCGGTGCACGGCCGGCTCGATCCGGCCCGTCGCCAGGTCGGCGTCGAGTCGGCGCAGGTCCTCCTGCCAGCTCATGGTTGGACCCCCATCCACCATCCGGGGCGTCAGTCTGGCACGTGTGCGGCCGACCTGCGCGGTTGCAGTTTGAGGTTGATCGGCAACGTAGCGCAAGAGCCGCTCCGGCGGGAGTCTTCCCGGTCACGAACCGGTTCCGGCAGGTCGGGTATCGTCCGGCTGCCCTGGTGACGGCCCGTGCGCGCCGCGCCCGGTGGCGACGAGGGGAGTCGGGGTTGATCACTGAAGAGCTGCCTGGCGCGAACGACGTCACCGGCGACGCCCGGGACGGCCGCGGCCGGCGCGCGAGGATCCGGGAGGGCGTCTTCGCCGTCCTGGCCGGCTTCCTGCTTTCCGCGGTGTTCAACCACCAGGTGGTGCTGCACCCGCGGTCCCTGGTCACCGGGGACCTCGGCGATCCGCTGCTGCAGGCCTGGCAGCTCGCGTGGCAGCACCACTTCGTCACCGCCGGTGGCAGCTTGTGGACCGGCAACACGCTCTACCCGGCGACCGGCAGCTTCGCCTTCTCCGACTCGTTGCTCGGCTACCTCCCGCTGGGGCTGCTGGGCGACGGGCCGTACGCCGCGATCATGCGCTACAACGCCGTCCTCGTCTTCGCGTTCGCGCTCGCCTTCGCCGGCGCCTACCTGCTGATCCGGCAGCTGGGCGGGAACTGGCAGGCGGCGGCGCTCGCCGGCGTCGTCTTCGCCTGGGCGCCCTGGCGGCTCACCCACGTCAGCCACCTGAACATCCTCTCCTCCGGCGGGATCGCGCTGGCGCTGTTCGCCCTCGCCCGTGCGCACGGCTACTCCCTGCGCCACGGCCGGCGTCCCGAGCTGGCCCGGCCGGGGTGGGCGGTCGCCGGCTGGCTGATCGCCGCCTGGCAGGTCACCCTCGGTTTCGCGGTCGGCATCCCGTTCGTCTACCTGCTCGGCGTCATCGGACTGGTCCTGCTCGTCACGGCGGTCCGGGGGTGGCAGCGGTTCGGTACCCGGCTGTTCGTCGCCGACGCCGCCGGCGCGGCCGTGTTCCTCGTGGTCACCTACCTGATGACCATCCCGTACCGGCAGGTCGTCGAGCAGTACGGCTTCACCCGCGGCTGGGACGAGGTGCAGCTCTACTCACCGCCGCCGCAGGGGCTCCTCGGCACGCTGGCCTCGACCTGGCTCTGGCAGGACACCCCGCTGGACCCGCGCACCGGCGCCTTCGCCGACCCCGCTTGGACGACGTTGCCGGGCGTGGCCGAGAAGCTCCTGTTCCCCGGGCTGGCGGTGCTGCTCGTGGCGCTGGCGGGGCTGTTCTTCAGCGTCTGGTCGGTTCGCGTGCGGGTGTGGCTCGGCGTCGCGACGGTCGTGGTGACGGTGTTCGCGCTCGGCTCGCACTTCTTCGGCGGCGACTACACCTACTACCTGTTGTGGCGGTACCTGCCGGGCTGGGACGCGCTGCGCACGCCGGGCCGCCTGATGCTGTGGGTGCTCCTGCTGCTGGCCGTGCTGGCCGCCGGCGCGCTGACCCGCACGGCCGAGTGGCTGCGCACCCTCGACACGACGTACGACCGGGGCCGGTTCCTGCAGGCCCTGCTCGTGGTGCCGGCGCTGTTCGCGGTGCTGGAGGGCGTTCCGGACCAGGCGCACCCCTCGCCGCCGGGTATCCCGCCGGACGTCGCCAAGGCCTTCGAGAACAACCCTCGCCCGGCCCTCATGCTGCCGATCAGCCAGGACCCCGGCCAGTTCAGCGAGTTCGTCTACCAGTTCTGGTCGACCGACGGCTTCCCGCCGCTGGCCAACGGCCACAACGGGCTCCTGCCGCCGAGTTACGGCGAGATCGTCGAGGCCGGCAAGACCTTCCCGGACGCGCACAGCGTCGACGTGCTGCGGAAGTACGGCATCCAGCAGGTGCTGGTGCTGAAGGTCGCGGCCACCGGCACGCCGTACCAGGCCGCGCTGACCCGCCCGCTCGACGGGCTCCCGCTCACCCGTTCCGAATCGACGGACCTCGTCACGTTCACCCTGCGCTAGTCACCCGTCAGGCCCCGGAAACTGTCGTACATATGTTCTAAAATGGGCGTTGTCCAGGGGAGATGCCGCCCGCGTCCGCGGGTGGCGTGATGGAGGAAGGCAGGGCCATGGCCTACATCACCCTGTCCACGTTCGTGGGCTACAGCGCGAGTTCCGGGCCGTCGCGGTCGTCGTTCGTCCGGCGGCAGCGCCGTCAGTACGAAGATCCGGCGCGGGCGGCGTTCAACTACTACCGGCGGGCCGCCAACGCGGTGCGCTCCGGCCGGGCGGCGAACCAGGACGAGGTGGCGCTGCGCGCGCTCGTCAACGCCGCCGACGAGCGCACGAAACCGCACTACGCGGCCATCGCGGAGGGTTGGCTGCGGTACCTCGGCCGCCGGTCGCCGAAGCTGGTCGACGTGGGGCGCGGCCGCTGCCGGATCGGGGAGCTGGAGATCGGCGTCAGCCCGCAGATGGGGCTGCGCAAGAGCGACGGCCGCCGGTACGCGACCTGGCTCTACTTCAAGGAGGAGCCACTGGCGAAGGCCTCGGCGCAGCTCGCGCTGTGGGTGCTGGAGCAGGCGATGCCGGACATCCTGCCCGGCGGGGAGGCGCTGGTGATCGACGTCCGCCGGGCGAAGGAGTACCAGCTCTCCGCCCGCGACCGCGAACGGCTGCGCCTCTGGGCGAGCAGTGAGGCGTCGGCGTTCCTCACCCTGTGGGACGCAGCCTGAGCAGCACGCCGGCCACCAATTCCGGCTGAGTGACGAAGGGGTGGTGCGCCACCGGCAGTTCGACGACGTCGGTGGCGCGCGCCGCCTGTTTCCGCTGGGTCTCGGGCAGCGTCGCCCGGTCTTCGGCGCAGAGGAGGTAGGTCGAGGGGACGTCCCGCCACGCCGCCCGGGTCGCGGGCCGGCCGAACACCGCCTCGTTCTGGGTGGTGAGCCGGGCGGCGGCCGCGGCGTACGTGCGGTCGTCGAAGTCCTGGGCGAACAGCGGCCGCACCAGCTCCTCCCGGACGCTCGCGGTGCCGTCTCCGTGGCTGACGTGCCACGGCGGCGGCTCGCCGGTCCCGAAGTCCGCGAGGGCCTCGCCGACGTCCGGCAGAAACGACGTCACGTAGACGAGCCGGTGGATCGCCGGGTGATCGCCCATTGTGGTGATCACCATGCCGCCGTACGAGTGACCGACGAGCAGCGCGGGTTCGTCCGAGCCGTCGAGCAGGGCGCGGACGGCCGCGGCGTCGTCGTGGAGATCTCCGCGCGGCTCGGCCTCGCAGCTCGGCAGCACCGCCGCTGAACTGCGCAGACCGTGCCGGGCGAGGACGTCGGCCGTCGGCTGCCACCACCACGCGCCGTCGCGGACGAAGGCGCCGTGGACGAAGAGGACCCGCATGGTGACAACTTGGCAGAACCCACCCGGATGAGTGACACAGTTCGCGGCGGGCGGACGGGGACTGGACAAACCGGAGGGTGAACACGAAGCTTTCGCGTGTTCTTCCGCGCCTGGCCGACTAGAGGTCTCAACCGTGAATGCTGCCTGGGAAGCCGTCTCCCGCGTCGTCGACGAGCCCGCCTGGTACTGGGTGTACGACAAGCTGGCGTTCTGGCCGAGCACCTACCCGCACGCCTGGCCCGGGTTCCGGGAGCCGGTGCCGTCGCGGACGTGGGACCTTTCGCCCGGCGACCTGGACCGCGCCTCGGCGGAGTTCCGCCTGGGTCCGTACGCGGTCGAGGAGCACCAGGTCGCGACGATCGCGCTGGCCGCGTTCCGCGAGGTCTGCGGCCCCGACGACTGGATGTGGGCGCTGCACTGGCAGCACCAGTCCTACCGCGTCCGGCCGCACCTGATGTCCGGGAGCGCCCGGTGGCCGGTGCCGGTGTTCCCGCGCGCGGACTACCACCTGTTCCTGGCGGCGGACTTCTCCTTCGGCACGCTCGGCCACCCGTGGGAGCGGACGCTGTGCGTGTTCGGCGAAAAGCTGGTGCCGGCGTTCGAGCGGCTGGGTGAGGGCGTGCTGACGAACGTGCTGCGCCGCGACGGGAAGCCGTCCGAGACGGCCGGGGGCTCCGCCACCCGGACCCCCGAAATGCCGTCCGAGCTGGCCCGCTGAGCGGCCGATCGATCTCTTGCTACCGTTCTGCGGGTGTTCGAATATCACGGCTGGGTGACCATCCAGGCGACCGCGAGCGGTGACGACGACGCGGCGCTCCTGGAGCGCCTGGTCGACCGCGTCCACCGCGCGATCCGCGACGCGGGCGACTTCGACCTGGTCGACCTCCGCTGGAGCGCGGGAATGCCGATGCTCCACTTCGGTGGTTTCGACAAGCACGGCGGCCCGATCGCCGCCGATCTCCTCGAACTCTTCACCCGGGCGGGCGAACTTGCCCCGGGTTCCTACGGTCTTCTCCACACCTGGGACGACCAGGACCCGGACAACGACAACAACTTCCGCGTCTACCGGATGGCCCGAGGGCAGGTGACCGAGCGCGAAGACGTCCACCTGACCCCCGTGGCGCCCACCGTCCTCGACACCTACGAGCTCTGACGAGGCCCGGCGCACGCAGCCTGGGAGGTCCCGGGGGCTCAGCCCCCCGGGTGAAATAGCGAAAGGGCCGCACCGGCGTTTCCCACCGGTACAGCCCTTCGATCGCGAGCGGATGACGGGATTCGAACCCGCGACCCTCACCTTGGCAAGGTGATGCGCTACCAGCTGCGCTACATCCGCGTTGTCTTGCTGATGGGAAGAACTCTATACCCTCCGCGTCCGGGCTCTGTCACCGGGTCCCCCCTCGCCGGGGCGGTGCTTCGGTGTCACAGCTGGCGTACAAGGGGTGACGACGGCTGATTCCCTCCGTATGGTGTCCCCATTCGACCGAATGGGGAGACCTTCGGGGAGGAGGTGCCGGGCCGGATGACCGAGCTGGGCACGGTGCCGCCACCAGCGGCCTCGGAATCCGACGAGCAGGCCCTGCTGCAACGGCTGCGCAACGGCGAGGACGCCGCCTTCGGGGAGCTGTTCGAGCTGCACGCCGCCGCGGTCCGCCGGCTCGCGCAGAGCCTGGCCGCCGATCGGTCCGAGGCCGAGGACATCACCGCGGAGACGTTCTTCCGCGTCTTGCAGGCTCTCCGCCGGGGTGCCGGTCCCCGTGACTACGTCCGCGCCTACCTGCTGACCGTGGCCCGCCGGGTGTCGTGGGAGTGGCACGGTGCGCGCCGGGACGTCCCGGTGTCCGACGACGAACTGACCTTCCGCGCCGGGGCGGGTGCGGACACGCACGCCCGCACGGCCGAGCACACGCTGATCACGACCGCGTTCACGAGCTTGCCCGAGCGGTGGCGGACGGTGCTGTGGCAGACCGAGGTCGAGGGCGAGCAGCCCGCGATGGTCGCGCCCCATTTCGGGTTGAGCGCGAACGCCACCGCCGCTCTGGCCCGCCGGGCGCGGCAGGGGCTGCGTGCGGCGTACCTGCAGGCCCACCTCTCGGTGAACCGGGGGCCGGACTCGTGCCGGGCGGTGGTCGAGAAGCTCGGCGGGTTCACCGCGGGCAGCGTCACCGGCGCCGAGGCCGAGCGGATCAAGGCGCACCTGCACAGCTGCCCGTCGTGCCGGGCGACGCAGGACGAGCTGCGCGACGTCTGCTCGTCGCTGCGGGCGCACGCCGGGGTGCTGGTGCTGCTGGTGCCGGCCGCCGCGTCGCTGGGCGGCGGCGGGGTGCTGGCCGGGCTGGGTGCGACGGTCAAGGGTGTCCTGGTCGGGTCGAAGGTGAAGATCGGGCTGGCGCTGGCGTCGACCGCCGCGGTGGGTGCCGTCGGTGTCGCGGCCGGGCCGCTGCTGTTCACGTCGGGTCCGGAGCTGGACGTCGGGCTGGTCGGCGGGGCGCCGGAGCTCGTCGTGGTGCCGCCGTCGGAGACGCACCCGGAGCCGCCCCCGGCGCCGGAGCCGCGGATCGGCGTCGGTGTGCTCAACGGCCGGGGTATCGCCGCGGTCCCGGCCCGGCCGCGGGGCGGGGAGCCGCAGGTCGCCGCGAACGAGGTGCCCGAACTGCCGGTGGCCGGGGAGGTCCCGGTCGCGGCGGTGAGCGGCGGGGCCGCCGAGCAGCCTGCCCCGCGTGAAGACCTGCCCCCGTCGACCTTGGCCGCGTCCGACCACCCGGCGACGTCGCCGAGGCTGGACGTGTCGCGGCCCGGCATTTCGATGACGACCGCGTCCACGGAAGCGCCCGTTCCGGAGGAAGCCGACGCGCCCGAGCTGTCGCCCACCGGACGGCCCGGCAAGCCGGCCCCGCCGCCGGACGAGTCCGCGGACCAGTCCTCCGACGTCCCGGAGAAGCCGGCGCCCAAGGAGGACGAGCCCGGCGCCACGGAGACGCCGCCGGACACCTCGGCGCCGGACACCTCGAAGCCGTCGGAGCCGTCGACGACGGTCACGCCGACTTCCGAGAAGCCGTGCCCGAGCAGCACGTCGGCCGTCACCGGGACGGGCGAACCGGCGGACCCGGCTCCGGCCGCGCCGTCGGGTTCTTGATCAGCGGTGATCCGGTCCGGCGGGCGAGATGTCCGCTTCATCCCTCGCGCGGGTGAGCCCGGGCACGGTACCGTTCTGGTGTTTGCTCCGAGCTTGTTCGTTCTTGAGCTGCTCACCCTGCGGGCGCCCCGGGAGGCAACCGAATGAACCGGCTGGTACGCGGTGAAGACGGCCGCGACTGGGTGGTCCGTGCCCAGATGGAATGGCGTGCGCCGGCGACGGCCGACGACTTCGAGCACGACGTCGCGGGCAGCTACGGGCCCGGGATCGCGATGATCGTCGTCACCACGCTGCTGGCCGTGATCCTCGTGGTGTGGACGCCCGACCAGGTCAACGTCCCCGCGTGGGTGCTGCTGGCGCTGCTGCTGGTGGTGCTGTTCTTCCCGCTGCGGTGGATCCTGCGCCGTCCGTGGACCGTGGTCGCGGAGACCGAGGGCGACGTGACCGGCGACCGGCCGTCCGAGCGCTGGGTCGGCACCATCCGCGGCATGTTCACCGTGCAGGGCGAGGTCAAGAAGATCTCCAAGACCATCCAGCGGCACTCGCTGCCGGACTTCGACGGGCCGCTTCACCCGGTCGAGTAGGACACTGGAGCCATGCCCGAGCTACCCGAGGTCGAAGCACTGGCTCACCACTTGCGCGAGAACGCCGTGGGCCGGACGATCTTCCGCATCGATGTCGCATCGCTGAGCGTGCTGAAGACGGCGATGCCGCCGTGGACCGAGCTGCACGGCCGCGAGATCACCGGCGCGACCCGGCACGGCAAGCACCTCGACGTCGTGGCCGGAGACCTGCACCTGGTCGTCCACCTGGCCCGCGCGGGCTGGCTGCGCTGGTCCGACGGCCTCGCCGCGGCGCCGCTGAAGCCGGGGAAGGGCCCGATCTCGCTGCGGGTGCACCTCGAGTCCGCCACCGGGCCCGGCTTCGACCTCACCGAAGCGGGCACGAAGAAGGGCCTGGCGGTGTGGATCGTCAAGGACCCGCAGGAGATCGCGAGCGTGGCGCGGCTGGGGCCGGACGCGCTGGCCGTGGACGCCGCCCAGCTGCGTGAGCTCTTCGCCGGCAAGAACACCCGGCTGAAGTGGGCGCTCACCGACCAGTCGCTGCTCGCCGGGATCGGCAACGCCTACTCCGACGAGATCATGCACCGCGCGAAGCTCTCGCCGTACGCCACGATCGGCAAGCTCGACGAGGGCGCGCTGGAAATCCTCGCCGAGGCGATCCACGAGATCGAGTCCGACGCCGTCGAGCGGTCGGTCGGGCAGAAGGCGGCCCGGCTGAAGGGGGAGAAGCGGTCGGGCCTGCGGGTGCACGCGCGGACCGGACTGCCGTGTCCCGTCTGCGGCGACACGATCCGCGAAATATCGTTCGCCGACAAGTCGTTCCAGTACTGCCCGACCTGCCAGACCGGCGGCAAGCCGCTCGCCGACCGCCGGATGTCGCGCCTGCTGAAGTAGCCGATTCCGGACGCTCGGTAGGGTCTGAGCGACTCTCGGTCATCGCTGTTGGACAGAAAGTGGGAACAGGCCTTGCACCCGGTCGGTCGAGCGCAGAGCATGGACGCCGTGTCCGGGTTCACGCTTGCGCAGATCCTCCCGTGGGGTCTTGTGGTGGTGCTGCTCGTCGCGGTGATCGTGCTGGTCGTGAAACTGCGCAAACCGGCCAGCGTGGTGGAGGACGCCATGCTGCAGGCGGTGCACCGGATGTCGAAGGCGGCACCGAACCTGCGCGCCGGCCTGGACGAGGACGCCGCCGACAAGATCACCACGCAGCTGCTGCAGATGCTCGACTGCGTCGCCGTCGGCATCACCGACAGCGAAGGCACGCTGCTGTCCTGGGACGGCGAGGCGAACGAGCACTACGTCGACCTCGTCGACGCGATCGGCGCGGCCATCCGCAAGCACCGCCGCGAGGTCGTCGCGCACGACCGGATGCCGTGCAACCACCGCGGCACCTGCCGGATGAAGACCGCCGTCATCGTGCCGCTGCTGGTGGAGGGCGAAACCGAAGCGGCGCTGATCGTCGTCGGCCGCACCCGCGGGCGGCTGGTGCAGATGGCCGACGCCGTCGCCCAGTTCGTCTGCACGCAGTTCGAGCTGTCCCGGCTCGACGAGTCGAAGCAGCAGCTCCAGCAGGCCGAGATCAAGGCGCTGCGCGCGCAGATTTCGCCGCACTTCGTCTACAACGCGCTCAACACGATCTCCGCCCTGATCCGCACGGACCCCGAAGAGGCGCGAGAGCTGCTTCAGGACTTCGCCGACTTCACGCGCTATTCGTTCCGGACGTCGGGCATGTTCACCTCGCTCGCCGAGGAGCTGCGCAACATCGACCGCTACCTGACCATCGAGAACGCCCGCTTCGGCGGACGGCTCGAGGTGCGGATGAAGATCGCGCCCGAGGTGCTCAGCGTCGTCGTGCCGTTCCTGATCATCCAGCCGCTGGTGGAGAACGCCGTCAAGCACGGCCTCGCCAGCAAGCCCAGCGGCGGCTGCGTCACGGTGATCGCGCAGGACTACGGCACCGAAGCGCTGATCAGCGTCGAAGACGACGGCATCGGCATGGACCCGCGGCGGCTGCGGGACGTCAAGAACGCGCACAGCACCGGCGCGCACGTCGGGCTCGGCAACATCAGCCAGCGCATGCAGCAGGTCTTCGGCAGCGACTACGCGGTGATGGTCGAGACCGCGCCCGGTGCCGGCATGAAGGTCACGTTGCGGGTGCCCAAGTTCGTCCCGGGCGTCCGGCCGAACATGCCGGATTACAGCTCCGAAACCGACGCCGGCGAGGCCGACGTCCCGGCCCAGGGTGGTCCCGGCCAGCTGAACGGCTCCGAGGTGAACGGCGTCAATGGCACGCGCTCCGGCATCCTCCCCATGGGCTGAATCCGGCTAGCCTGGCGGTATGAGCGTTACGGACAAACTGGCTTCGCGGATCCCGGTGCTCGCCGACCGGGTCGAGCGCAAGGACGTCGTGGCCGTGGTGAAGCTGCACGGCGTGATCACGCCGTCGCCGTCGCCGCTGGCCAGGGGCGCGATCAACCTGGCCGCCGTGGAGTCGGCGCTGACCAGGGCGTTCGGGCACGAGCGGCTGAAGGCGGTCGCGCTGCTGATCAACTCCCCGGGTGGCGCGCCGACGCAGTCGGGCCTGGTCGCCGAGCGGATCCGGCAGCTGGCCGACGAGAAGAACGTGCCGGTGCTGGCGTTCTGCGAGGACGTCGCCGCCTCGGGCGGCTACTGGCTGGCCTGCGCGGCCGACGAAATCTACGCCCACCGGACCTCGATGGTCGGCTCGATCGGCGTGATCAGCGGCGGTTTCGGGTTCACCGGCCTGCTCGAACGCTTCGGCATCGAGCGCCGCCTGCACACGGCGGGCGCGAACAAGTCGCGGCTCGACCCGTTCTCGCCGGAGAAGCCCGAAGACGTCGAGTGGCTGAAGAAGATGCACACCCAGCTCCACGAGCTGTTCGTGAACTGGGTGAAGGAACGCCGTGGCGACCGCCTGACCGACTCGGAGGACCTGTTCACCGGCGACGTCTGGCTGGGCGCGAAGGCGGTCGAACTGGGGCTCGCCGACGGCCTCGGCAGCCTCCGGCAGATCATCACCGAGCGCTACCCGGACGCGGAGATCTCGGTGGCCGAGCCGAAGAAGCCCCTGCTGGCCCGCCTCGGCCTCGGCGCACCGGCGGCCGCCTCGGCGGTGCTCGACGCGGTCACGCAGAAGGCGGCCTGGTCCCGCTTCGGCCTCTGAGCGAATGGCCTTCCGGGCAGACTTTGTGACCTGAATCACTCTTCCCTGGTAACGCCTCTGGAATCGTGGTGATACCTCAGGTCTCCTTGTCGACGGGCTTTGTTGTGAACGGCAACAAATCCGGTCGACAAGGAGGTCGTCCCCGATGCCCCACACGCGCAGACTCGCCCTCGGTGCCGTGCTCGGCGCCGCGCTCATCGCTATCCCGCTGACCCTCCCCGCCGCCGCGTCGATCCCGCCGCCCGAGTCGGGCTGGAGCACCGTCTTCGCCGACGACTTCACCGGCGGCGCCGGCTCGCTCCCGTCGAGCGCGAACTGGATCATCGACACCGGCCACAGCTACCCCGGCGGCCCCGCCAACTGGGGCACCGGCGAGATCCAGAACTACACGGCCAGCACCGGCAACCTCGCCCAGGACGGCAGCGGCAACCTCCGCATCACGCCGTTGCGCGACGGCGCGGGCAACTGGACGTCGGCGCGGATCGAGACCCAGCGCACCGACTTCAAGCCGCCGGCCGGCGGCGTCATGCGGATCGAGAGCCGGATCCAGATGCCGGACGTCACCGGCGCCGCCGCGCTCGGCTACTGGCCGGCGTTCTGGGCCCTCGGCGGCCCGTACCGCGGCAACTGGTGGAACTGGCCCGCCATCGGCGAGTTCGACATCATGGAGAACGTCAACGGGATCAACTCCGTGTGGGGCGTCCTGCACTGCGGCGTCAACCCCGGCGGCCCGTGCAACGAGACCACCGGCCTGCCGAACAACCGGGCCTGCCCGGGCAGCACCTGCCAGTCGGCCTTCCACACCTACCGCTTCGAATGGGACGCGAGCACCAGCCCGCAGGTCCTCCGCTGGTTCGTCGACGGTCAGCAGTTCCACTCGGTGAGCCAGAATCAGCTCGACGCGACGACCTGGGCGAACATGACGACCCACCAGGGCTACTTCGTGCTGCTGAACGTCGCCATCGGCGGCGCGTTCCCGAACAACAACTCGGGCACGACCACGCCGGGGCCGGGGATCGTGCCGGGCCACCCGATGGTCGTCGACTACGTCACGGTGACCACGCGCCGCGGCGGCGGTGGCGGCACCACGACCCCGCCGACCACGACGACCCCGCCCGGAACCGGCGGCAGCGCCTACCGCACCATCCAGGCCGAGTCGTTCAGCCAGCAGTCCGGCGTGATCACCGAGACCACCACGGACACCGGCGGCGGCCAGAACATCGGCGCGGTGGGCAACGGCGACTGGGCGCTCTACCCGAACGTCGACTTCGGCAGCACCGCGGCCACGAACTTCCAGGCCCGCGTCGCGTCCGGAGCGGCTTCCGGCGTCAGCGGGCTCGTCGAGGTGCGGCTCGACAGCCGGTCCAACGCGCCCATCGGCAGCTTCGCCGTGGGCAACACCGGCGGCTGGCAGAGCTGGCGGACCGTCCCGGCGAACATCAGCGCGGTCACCGGCGTGCACAACGTCTATCTGACGTTCACCAGCGGCCAGCCCGCGGATTTCGTGAACCTGAACTGGTTCACCTTCGTGCATTGAGAGGAAGGGCCCGCGGCCCCGGCCGCGGGCCTCTCACTTCAGGCAGACGGGGGCTGGACATTGCACTCGGCAATGGGCAGGATGCGTTTCACTGTGAGTGCTCACGATGACACCCGGAAACTCGTGGTCCTGGCCGTGGACGACGAGCCGAACGGTCTTGACGAACTCGTCCACTGCCTCCGCAACAGCCCGCACGTGGCGAAGGTGTTCCCGGCGATCGACGCCTCCGAGGCGCTGCGGTTGCTGTCCACCGACGACCCGCGGCTGCGCGAGCGCAAGGACCGCGGCCTGCCGATCGTCGACGCCGTCTTCGCGGACATCGACATGCCCGGGCTGTCGGGGATGGAGATGTCGCGCGTGTTCGCGGCGCTGCGCCCCTCGCCGGCGCTCGTGTTCGTGACCGGGCACGCCGAAGAAGCCGTCAACGCCTTCGACCTCGGCGCCCTCGACTACGTGCTGAAGCCCTACCAGCAGGATCGGCTCGACCGCGCGATCTCGCGCGTGCTGGACAAGCTGGCCGCTGCGGCCGCGCCCCCGCCCGGCGCGCTGGGCGGCGAGCCGGTCAAGAACGACGACGAGGTCATCCCGGTCGAGCTGGCCGGCACCACCAAGCTCATCCCGCGCTCCTCGGTCCGCTGGGTCGAGGCGCAGGGCGACTACGCGCGGCTGTTCACCACCGAAGGCAGCCACCTGGTCCGCATCCCACTGGCCCAGCTCGAGGAACGCTGGGAAAAGGCCGGGTTCGTCCGCATCCACCGGTCGTTCCTGGTCGCCTTGCCGCTGATCACCGAGCTGCGCATGGGCCAGGGCGGCTACCAGGTCGTCATCGGCAACGAGGAGAAGGTGCTGCCGGTGAGCCGTCGGCACACCCGCGCGCTGAAGGACCGGCTGGTCGGTTCGGGCCGGAACGGCTGACCCGGGACCGGCCGATGACCGACGACTTCTACGAGCGCCGCTCGAACGGCGTCCGCGAACCGGATCCCACGCTCGGCAGGCGCCGGTCGCGGCCGCTGCCGCAGCCGGCCGACCGGGCCGTCGTCGAACACCTGCCGCCGGCGCCGGAGAACGAGCGGCCGCCCAAGCCGGAACACCACGCGAAACCCAAGCGCGAGCGGGTGATCCTCGCCGACCCGCGCCGCGGCGCCGGCACCCTGCGCGCCCGGGTCGAACTGGAGGAGCAGACCAGCTGGGGGAAGCTGCTCGTCCGCGACCACCTGGTGAAGGTGCAGCTGCGGACGGCGTTGCTGCTCGCCCTGCTCGTCGTCGCGGTCTTCGGCTCGCTGCCTGCGCTGTTCTACCTGCTGCCCGGGTTCTCCAAGGCCAGCCTGCTCGGCATCCCGGTGGCCTGGCTGATTCTCGGCGTGCTGCCGTTCCCGTTCCTGTTCGGTGTCGGGATCTGGTACAACCGGCTCGCCGAGCGCAACGAACGCGCGTTCGTGGACATGATCGAAAACTAGTTTCGCACCGAGTCGTGCGAGGATTCCCCCCGTGCAGTTGAACCCGTGGGCCTTGACCGGCATCGTGCTGGTCGCCGTGGTGACGCCCTACCTCGGTCTCCGCTCCTCGCGGTCGGCGACGAGCACGCACGATTTCCTGGTCGCGCGGCGCACGGTCCGGTCCCGTCGCAACGCCGCCGCGATCTCCGGCGAGTACCTGTCCGCGGCGTCGTTCCTCGGCATCGCCGGGATCGTGCTCAAGGACGGGGCCGACGCGCTGTGGTTCCCGATCGGGTTCACCGCGGGGTACCTGGCGCTGATGCTGTTCGTGGCGGCGCCGCTGCGCCGCTCCGGGGCGTACACGCTGCCCGACTTCGTCGAAATGCGGCTCGGCTCGCAGGGCCTGCGCCGGTTCTCCACGGCGTTCGTCGTGTTCATCGGCATCCTGTACATGGCCCCGCAGTTGCAGGGCGCCGGCCTGACCCTGGCGACGGTCCTGCCGGTGCCGGCGTGGGCGGGGGCGATCGCGGTGATGATCGTGGTCACCGTCAACGTCATCTCCGGCGGGATGCGCGCGATCACCGTGGTCCAGGCCTTCCAGTACTGGGTCAAGCTGTTCGCGATCTCGGTGCCCGCGTTCGTGCTGTGCATGGTCTTCTTCACCGGCGGCGGCCCGGACGGGTTCCGGCCGCTCGGCGCACCCGCCCCGCCGGTGTTCGTCACCGACACCACGGTGGACGTGCAGACCGACGTCACGCTGCACGTCACCGCGGACACGTACTTCTACGCCTACGGCCGCACCGACAACGGCCCGGCGGCCGGGCCGACGCACTGGACCCCGCTGGCGCCGCACACGGTTTCCGAAGGCACCAAGCTGAAGTTCCTCGCGGGCACGCCGGTGCCGGTGGTCAGCGATTCCGTCGCCGACAACGCGGATTGGCTGCACCCGGGCTCGGGCAGCCTCACCGACCTGCTCCAGACGTATTCGCTGATGTTCGCGACGTTCCTCGGCACCATGGGCCTGCCGCACGTGCTGGTCCGCTTCTACACCAACCCCGACGGCAAGGCCGCGCGCCGCACGACCGTGCACGTCCTGCTGCTGCTGGGCCTGTTCTACCTCTTCCCGACGCTGCTGGGTGCGCTGTCGCGGATGTACGTCCCCGAACTGCTGGTGACCGGCAAGGCCGACGCGGCGATCCTGCAGCTGCCGTCGGCGATCCTGCCGGGTGTCGCCGGCCAGATCCTCGGCGCGGTCACCGCGGCCGGTGCGTTCTCCGCGTTCCTCTCCAGCACGTCCGGGCTGCTGGTGAGCGTGGCCGGGGTGGTGTCGACCGACCTGCTGCCCGGCCGGGTGCGGGACTTCCGGATCGCGGCCGCGCTGGTCGCGCTGTTCCCGATCGCGCTGGCCGTCGCGTTGCGGCCGGAGGACATCTCGCTGTCGATCGGGCTGACGTTCGCGCTCGCCGCGTCGACGTTCAGCCCGCTGCTGGTGCTGGGCATCTGGTGGCGCAAGCTGTCCTGGCCGGGTGCGCTGGCCGGGATGTTCGTCGGCGGCGGCCTGGTGCTGGCCGCGCTGGTGGTCAACGTCGTGAGCGGCTACACCGGCGGCTGGGCACCCTGGTTCGTCAACCAGCCCGCGCTGCTCACGGTCCCGGCCGCCTTCGCGACGACGTACCTGGTCAGCCGCGTGACCGGCTACGGCCGCCCGGAGCACGTCCACGACATCATGCTGCGGCTGCACGCCCCGGACCCGCTCGGCTTCATGCGTGACAGGGCGGTCGCGCGGTTCGGCCAGGCCGAGGAGAAAACCCGCGTCACCACCCGCGGCCGCCACCGCAAGTAAGCCGTGTCGCCCTCCCAATCACGCGTGTCGGCCCTCCAATCACGCGTGATGCCCTCCCAATCACGCGAGATGCCCGTAACCGCACGGGTGATCGGCTACCTCACGCGCGGGCAACGCCTCCGCATGGCAGCATGGGAATCGTGGTGAGCCCTGCTGAACTGCCGACCGCCGAGGTCCGCGACCTGCCCAAGGACGGCCTCGTGCTGCTCGACGTCCGCGAAGACGACGAATGGGCCGCCGGGCACGCGCCCGGCGCGGTGCACATCCCGATGGGGGAGCTGCCCGCCCGCGTCGGCGAGCTGGCCGACCTGCCCGACGACCAGCCGATCCACGTGATCTGCCGCAGCGGCGGCCGGTCCGCGCGGGCGGCCGCGTGGCTGAACCAGAGCGGCTGGGACGCGGTGAACGTCGCCGGCGGCATGGGGGCGTGGCAGCGCGAAGGCCGTCCGATGGTCGGCGAGCACCCCGGCATCGAACCCGAAGTGATCTAGCCTTGCACCCGGGGCAGCCTCCCGCCGGGCAGCCGTACCCGCCCGGGTACTGGCCGCGCCAGGCACCGCCGCCGTCCGCCCAGCAGCTGCAGGGCCGGACGCTGGCCGCCCAGCCGGAGCCGTACCCCTACCACCGCCGTCCGGCGCACCGCCCGCGGCTGCGCTGGGTGGCGACCCCGCCGCCCGGTGCGTGGCCGCGCCGCCGCGTCGTGCCGCCCGAGCCCTACTTCGGCCCGCCGTCGTACCCGGTCCCGCCGCGCTGGGGGTTCCCGAACCTGGTCTGGCGCCGCCCGACGTCGGTGCCCGGCACCGCGTCCGACGAGGTCCGCCCGATCGACCGGGTGCCGGTGCTCAGCCGCAGCGTGGTCATCGTCCTCTTCGCGTTCGCCGTGCTCGCGGTGGCCGCGGCGGGTGCGGAAATCTGGCGGTACGTGCTGCTCGTCCAGGGCCGTGAAGCCGCGCTGTCCCGCTCGGTGGTGGCGTTCTCCGACGGCTTCGTGCTCGCCGCGGGGCTGCTCGCCTCGATCCTCGCGCTGCTGCCCGCGGGGCTGTCGCTCTGGTGGCTGCTGGTCGCGCGCCAGGCGGCGGCGGACGTCTCGGGCGACGACCCGCCGCGGCCGGTGTGGCAGGTGCTGGTCGGCGTCCTCGTGCCGGTGGCGAACCTGCCGATGGCGCTGTCGGTCGTCGGCGAGCTCGAGCACGCGGTGCTGGGCCGCTCGCGTGACGTCCGGCCGAAGCCGTCGCGCCAGGTGCTCGGCTGGTGGGGCGCCTGGCTGCTCAACTGGATCCTGCTCGGGGTGTCGATCGTCTGGCGCTTCCGCGACGACGTGCAGTCGATGGCCGACAGCGTCGTCCTGGTCGCGCTGACCGACCTTTCCGCGGCCGCACTGGCGGTGATGACGGCCCTGGTGGTGCGGCGGTTCTCCGCGTTGCTGGCGCCGTCGGAGGCGCTCGCCGTGCGCAAGATGCGCGTGCTGAAGGTGCGGGATGCGCCGGAGCCCCAGCTGCGGGCTTCGCGGCCGGCCGGCGCCGCGCGCTAGTAGCGGCCGAAGACCGGTTCGAGCTGGTCGAAGGCCTGTTCCGCCAGGGGCCAGAGCTCGTCGGCGGTCGCTTTTTCGTTTTCGAGGGTTCGGTCGAAGGCCTCCTCGAAGAGCACGCGCAGGACCGTCGCGAGGTGGGCGGCGGCGAGTGTGGGCGTGAGGTCTTCTTCGGGGTGGCGCCGGATGAGGAGGTCGACGAGCGCCGTCTCGCGTTCGCGGTGCATCTCGTGCAGCGCGTTCGTCAGGACCGGGCTCTCCTTGATCATCCGCACGAAGCCGGGGCCGGAGAAGCCGACCAGCGCGTGCTCGGCGCCCAGCGCTTCGAAGTAGAGCTCGCGCGTGTCGTGGAAGACGCTGTCGCGGATCAGGGCGGCGGGCCACGACGTGAAGTCCTCGCGGATGTCGAAGACCAGGTCTTCCTTGCGCGGGAAGTGGTTCGTCACGGTCATCTTGGCGACCCGCGCCTCGGCGGCGATGTCCGCGATCGTGACGTCCTCGAAGCCGTTGCGGATGAACAGCCGCGTGGCGACGCCCGAGATGGTCTTCCGCGTCTCGTTTTTCTTCCGGTCCCGGAGTCCCTCACTCATGGCGTCACTCTACTGGGTCGGACCCAAGATTGTGCTTGACCTATTTAGTGGGTCGGACCTAATCTGAGGTTCGACCTAATCAACTGGGGGTGAGCATGACGACCGCGGTCCGGCCCGATGCGGCGCTGTGGCGGCTCGGCGGGGTGCTGATCATGGGCGCGGTGCTGTCGATCCTCGACGCGACGATCGTGACCGTCGGCATCGGCTCGATCGCCCGTGATCTGGACAGTCCGCTGACCACGGTGCAGTGGGTGGCGAGCGCGTACCTGCTCGCGGCGTCGGCGGCGATCCCGCTGTCAGGCTGGCTGACCGACCGGTTCGGCGGCCGCGCGGTCTGGCTGACGGCGGTGGCGGTCTTCACCGCGGGCACGCTGCTGTGCGGTTTCGCCTGGTCCGCGCCTGTGCTGGTGGCCTTCCGGGTGCTGCACGGGCTGGGCGGCGGGCTGATGCAGCCGGTCGGGCAGACGGTGTTCGCGCAGGAGGCGGGCCCGGCGCTGGGCCGCATGATCGGCGTGATCACCCTGCCGGCCACGGTGGCGCCGGTGCTGGGCCCGATGCTCGGCGGAGCGCTGGTGGCGGACTTCGGCTGGCGCTGGATGTTCTTCGGCATCGTCCCGCTGGGCGTGGCGACGTTCCTCTTCGCGCGGCGGATCCTCCCGGCTCCTCCGCCGGGCGGGGTGAACGCGCCGTTGGACGTCCGAGGCATCGCGTTGCTCTCGCCGGGGCTGGGCGCGTTCGTCTACGGCCTGGCCGAGGGCGTGGTCGTCGCCGGGGTGGCCGGTGCGGGGCTGTTGGTGGCGTACGGCGTCCACGCTTCCCGCACGGCGTCACCGGTGCTCGATCTGGCGTTGTTTCGCAACAAGGGGTTCGCGGTCGCGAGCGTGAGCACGTTCCTGCTGGGAGCGTCGCTGTACAGCTCGATGCTGCTGCTTCCGCTGTACTACGAGCAAGTCGAGCACGTGAGCGCGTTGCAGGCCGGAATGCTGCTGGCGCCCCAGGCCCTCGGCTCGGCGGCGGTCATGCTGGCGAGCGGCCGGCTGTTGGCCCGCTTCGGCCCGCGCCGCATGATGCTGGCCGGCATCACGTTGTCGCTGCTGGGCACGATCGCGTTCACCCATCTCGGCTCGGCGCCCGGCGGTGTCCTGCTGACGTTGTCCCTCCTGCTCCGCGGAGTGGGCCTGGGCGCAGCAACGGCCCCGGGCATGACAACGCTGTACGGCTCGCTGGACCGCGCTCACATCCCCCGCGCGGCAAGTGCGTTCAACGTGGTCAACCGCATCGGTGGCTCGCTGGGCACCGCTGTGCTGGCCGCGATCCTCCACCGCGAACTCACCGCCCCTCCGGCCGCGGCGGCGTTCGGCACCACGTTCACGTGGGCACTGGCGCTGTCGGCGCTGACCTTGATCCCCGCCCTGTTCTTCCCGCAGAGGAGCCCCCGATGACCCTCCGCCTCTTGAGCGTCCACGCGCATCCCGACGACGAGTCAAGCAAGGGCGCCGCCACCCTGGCCCGCTACGCCGCCGAAGGCGTCGATGTCCTGGTCGCCACCTGCACCGGCGGCGAACGCGGCGACATCCTCAACCCGGCCATGGACAAGCCCGAGACGTGGGCGAATCTCCCGACCATCCGCCGCCGCGAGATGGCCGCGGCTGCCGAGATCCTGGGTGTCCGTCAGCGCTTCCTCGGCCTGGTCGACTCCGGCCTGCCCGGCCCCGGCGAGCCGTTGCCCGAGGGCTGCTTCGCGGCCCTACCGCTTCCCGAGGCGGCGGCGCCGCTGGTGTCCCTGATCCGCGAGTTCGGGCCGCACGTGGTGATCACGTACGACGAGACCGGCGGCTACCCCCACCCGGACCACATCCGCACCCACGAGGTGACGGTCGAGGCCTTCACCGCGGCCGCCGACCCCACCCGCTACCCCGGCACCGGCGAGCCGTGGCGCGCCCAAAAGCTGTACTACCAAGCCACTCTGAGCCGCGCCTGGTTCCAAGCGCTGCACGAGGCCACCCTGGCCGCCGGCCTGGACTCGGCCATGGCCGAAGTCCTGGACGAGCTCCCGCCCGACAAGCTCCCGATCACCACGAAGATCCGCTGCGAGGCCTACTTCGCCACCCGCGACCGAGCCCTCCTGGCCCACGCCACCCAGGTGGACCCGGCCCACCCGTTTTTCGCCCACTCACGCGAAATCGAACGCCAAGTCTGGCCCCACGAGGACTACCACCTGGCCCACCCGACGCCCACCGCCACCCCAGAGCACGACCTCTTCACCGGAGTAACCCCATGAACCCCCGTGTCGCCCCGCCAATCACGCATGATGCCTCCCCAATCACGCGAGATGCCCCTTCAATCACGCGAGATGCCTACCCGATCACGCGAGTTGCCTTTCCAATCACGCGAGATCCGCCTCCAATCACGCGAGTTACGCGCCGGATCACGCGAGATCCGCCTTCAATCACGCGAGTTCCGCTCCGGATCACGCGAGATCCGTCCGCCATCACGCGAGATCCGCCCCGGGACACGCGAGATCCGCCGGAAATCACGCCAGACCGGCCCAGGAGCCAGTGCGACCCCGGGCAGGACCCCGTCACGCGGTGACCCGGAGCTCCCGCAACCCACGAATCACGAACTCCGGCCGACGCGGCGGAGTCCCGGCCAACCGCAACCCCGGCAGCTTCTCCGCCAGCGCACTCAACGCGGCGGCGATCTCCACCCGAGCGAGAGGAGCACCCACGCAGTAGTGAATCCCCAGCCCGAAGCCCAGGTGGGCGTTCGGCGTCCGGCCGATGTCCAGGCGGTCCGGCTCGTCGAACACCTTCGGGTCGCGGGCCGCGGCGCCCAGCAGCGCGCCGATCTTCTCGCCGCGCGGGACGACATATCCGCAGATCGACACGTCCTCGGTCGCCGTCCGCTCGAACAGCTGCAGGGGCGCGTCGAACCGGATGAGCTCCTCGACGCACGAATCCAAGAGAGAAGGTGAGGCCAGCAGACGCTCCCACTGGTCCCGGTGCGTGAGCAGGGCCGTGATGCCGTTGCCGAGCACGTTGACCGTCGCCTCGTGGCCGGCCATCAGCAGCAGCACGGCCGTGGCCACCAGCTCGTCGGGGGTCAGCTCGCTGCGCAGCAGGTCGCTGATGATGTCGTCGCCCGGTGCCTCGGCGCGGGCCGCCGCCACCGAGCGGACGTACGAGACGAACTCGGCGGACGCCCGCTCGGCCGCGTCTTGCCCCTCGGAAGGGAGGTCGTACTCGTACATCTTCACGATCGCGTTGGACAGCTGGACCATCCGCGGCCCGTCCGTGGCCGGGACGCCCAGCAGCTCGGCGATCACCGCGACCGGCAGCGGCTGGGCGAGGTGCTCGAGGAGGTCGGCACTGCCGTCGGCGGCGATGGCGGCCGCCAGGTCGTCGACCATGCGGGTGGCGAGCGTCGCGACCATCGGGCGCAGCCGTTGCACGTGGCCGCGGCCGAAGGCGCCCGCGATCAGGCGCCTGAGCCGGGTGTGCGCGGGAGGCTCGTTCTCCAGGAGCGAGTTGCGGTGCAGCAGGTTGAACGACGCGAACCGCTCGAGCGGCTGGGCGTCCTGCCAGATCCGGCCCAGCCCGCGGTGCCGCAACACCGCCGAGGACGCTGCGTGCGACACCGCGACGGCGAGGCCGAGCCCTTCGTGGAAGTGGACTTCGCCGCGTTCGCGGAGGGCGGCGAACGCCGGGTACGGGTCGTCGAGGAACGTGGGATCGCGGGGGTCGAACACGTCGCGAGACTAACCCTTCGATAGCGTCTGAAGCCGAGCCAGAGGAGGCAGCAGTGGGCAAGGGCGCGCGCAAGAAGGGTCCCAAGCAGGCGTCGGACCGCAAGCCGAAGGTGCGCGACGTCTTCGTCGGCCAGCCGTTCGAAGGGCTGGCGGCGGAGCCCGAGCTGATCGCGCTGCGCGAGTTCGTGCCGTCCGCGACGGCCCAGCTCACCCTCGCCGACGGCGGTGACGTCACCCTCGGGACCGTGCTGCCCATGGCGGCGGCCGCGTTCGTCCGCTCGGACGGCCGGCGCTACCTCGGCCTGCAGGTGCAGACCCGCTCGTCCGACATCAGCCGGGACCTCGGCCGGTCGCTGAAGTGGCTGCTGGACGCCAAGGAGGGTGACGTCCTCGGCGTGCCGGACACCACCACCCCACCGTCCGCCGACGAGCACGCGCGGCTCCAGGACCTGCTGACGCCGGACGCGGAACTCGACGTCACGCTGCACACGGACTTCGGCTGGTGGCTGCCCGAGGACGCGGACGCGACCGGTGACGTCGCCGTCTCCCTCGAGCGCGCGAACGCCGCGATCATGCCCACCGAACGGCTCGGCTCGGGCGCTTACTGGGTCCTCGCCGGCGAGAAGGCGCACCTGCGCTGGGTCCGGCCGGAGCCGGAGAACCTGCTGCTCCAGGCCCTCGCCCGGCTGTCCGCGGCCGGCGAGCTCGGCCTCGGCGAGGGCTCGCGCTACGCGGGCTCGTTCCGGGCGCACGGCCTGCTCGTCCCGGTCTGGGACCTCGACCCCGAAGCCCACGCCCGCGAGTGGGCCGAAGGCAAGGAGGCTCTCGGCGCCCGTCTCGAGACGGCGTTGAAGTCCCTCGACGACGAGCCGCTGAACGCGACCGAGCGGCGGGCGCGCGACGGCCTCATCGGCCGGCAGCTGACCCTGCGCTGATCCTCGTCGGGCGGATGCCGGCGCGGGAGGCCGCCACCCACTCGATGAGCGTTCAACCAGGCCTTATGTGGCGCACGAGACACCGCCGCCGGATCGCGGCGGTGGGACGATTCCCTGTGTGATACTCCACATCTGCGGGGCGGCCGAGTGGGCCGAAGTGGGCGAAGGCGGCGAGTACCGCGATCCTTCCCTGGAGGAAGTCGGGTTCATCCACTGCTCCGACTTCGGCACGGTGAACCTGCCGGCCAACATCCGGTTCCGGGGCCGCACCGATCTGGTGCTGCTCGAAATCGACCCGGCGAAGGTCGAAGCGCCGGTCCGCTGGGAAGACGGCCTGCCGCCGCACCCGGAGGGGATCTGGTTCCCGCACGTCTACGGGCCGATCCCGCACGCGGCCGTCGTCGGCGTGCACGAATTCCGCGAGTCCGAAGGCGGCGGTTTCCGGCTGCCCGACTCGCTCGCCCGCCGCTGACGTGGGCAGATCATCACCCGGCCGAGCGATCACGAACTCGGCCGGGAACGCGGGCAACCTGAGGGGGCTGTGATGCGTGTTGGGGAGGAAAGCGAGCCGGTTTCCGGCTACCCGACCCCGATGGGAGGCGATACGGTGACCGCTGCGGCACCCGTCTTCACCGGGGGTGAAACCTGGGTGACCAGCGCAGGCCGAGGGAGGGCCGCGACTTTGCCTGGCGACTTCGTCGACTTCGGCGAGTTCGTGCAGGCCACCTTGCCGGGCTTGCTGCGCTACGGCCACGCGCTCACGGGCAACCCGCACGACGCGGCGGACCTGGTGCAGACCGTGCTGGAGAAGATCGGCTCGCGCTGGACGTACGTCCACGAGAAGACGGGCGACCCGCTGGCCTACGTCCGCCGGTCGATGGCGAACGCGCACGTGAGCCGCTGGCGCCGGACGCGCCGCGAGAACCTCGTCGCGGACTTGCCGGACACCAGCCCGCACGTGCCGGCCGACCCGTTCGAGCACGAGCCGCTGTGGCGTGCGTTACGAACGCTGCCGCCGAGACAACGTGCCGTCATGGTGCTGCGTTACTACGAAGGTCTCTCGGAAGCGGAGATCGCCGGTGCCCTCGGAATCACCCAGGGCACCGTCAAGAGCCAGGCCAGCAAGGCGATCGCGTCATTGCGGATGAAGCTGAAGTCGGCCGACGAAGGCGAAGGGAGTGGTGCGGGTTGAACATCTCCGAGGACGAACTGGAGCAGCGCCTGCGCGCCCTGTTCGCCGACGAGCGGCTGGACCTGCCGCCGCCGCCGGACGCCGGCACGGCCATCGTCATCGGTGCGCGACGGCGGCGCCGTCGCCGGCACACCGTGCAGGCCGTGGCCGGGGTGGCGGCCGCCGTGGTCGCCGTCGCCGGGGGGCTGACCATGGTCCGGCTCCACACCGAGGACGGCACCGCGGCGATCTCCGTCCCCGGCACCGGAGGCCACACCAAACCACCCGAGAACCTCACGCAGGGCCGGTCACCGGAGCCGTCGGCACCCGCGCCGACCGGAACGCAGAGCATCCGGGATTCGGCGCCGCCGGGAGTGCCGACGTCCCCGCCGCCTCCGTCGCCGCGGCCATCGTCCGTCTCGACGCCGTCCACGCTCGCCGCCGTGACCAGCGGACCGCTGCTCGCGGCCGACGGCTTCGGCAAGCTCAAGCTCGGCATGTCCGAGGCCGACGTGGCCGCACAGGCCGTCACGCTCAGCAACGCGCAGGCCGGGGCGGGCTGCACCGTCTACAAGGCACAGGGCAACGGGGTCCCGGCGTCCGCGAGCGTCGTCATTTCGAAGGCGGCCGGGCTCGTCGCCGTCACCCCGGACGTGGCCGCGCACACCGCCGAGGGCATCGGGGCCGGATCCACGAAGGACCAGATCCTCGCCGCCTACCCCGCGGCCAAGGAAGAAGCCGGTGGCGTTGTCGCCCCGGCCGGGGCCGTCGCCGAATACCGCTTCCGGCTCGGCGAGACCGGAGTCGTGCAGACGAGCCTGGCGAGCGCCACCCAGGACTGTGTCAGCTGAAAGACGGGCCGGCTGAGCGTCGGCCGAATGCGGAAACCCGGGCTGTCCACAGGGGGAGAGCCCGGGTTTCGCGCTTCGCGGTGGGTCAGAGCTTGCCGCCGGCCACCGGCGGCATCTGCGAGTCGGTGCCGTCGTCGCCGACGGACTCGCGGGCCAGGTGGTTCTCGACCTCGAACAGGTTGCCGTTCGCACGCTTGACGACGTTCAGCAGCGTGTTCATCTGGGAGATCTCTTCGACCTGCTCCTTGAGGAACCACTGGATGAACTGCTCGCTGATGTAGTCCTCTTCGGCGCGGGCGGCCTTGGCCATCGCGGAGATGTCGGCGGCGACCTCCTTCTCCTGCGCGAGCGCGAGCTCGATCAGCTCGGTGACGCCGGAGAAGTCGTTGCGCACCTCGCCGGTGCCGGGGATCTCGACGTGGTGGTCGCGGTCGAGCATGTACTGCACGAGCGCCATCGCGTGGTTGCGCTCCTCGACGGACTGCTTGTAGAAGTGCTTCGCCAGCTGCGGCAGGTCCTCGGCGTCGAACCACACCGCGAGCGCGATGTACTGCTGGGACGCGTTGAACTCGTTGTGGATCTGCGCCTGCAGCAGTTCGTAGAACTTCGAGCGCGGTTCTTTCTTCTTGGTGAGGGCCATGCAGACCAGAATAGATCAAGTTTTCGCGGAATGCCACCGAGGTCTGGTGATCTCGCCCTTATTAGGGTTACCATTCCTAAAGAAGACTCACCTTATTTAAGTAAGCCTTCCCTAAATGCGTGCGCCATTTAGGGAAGGCTTCCATTACAGCGGATCGCGGCGGACCGGGCAGGACATGCACCGCGGCCCGCCCCGGCCGGAGCCGAGCTCGGACCCCGCGATCGGCAGCACCTCGATGCCGGCCGCTTCCAGCCGTTCGTTGGTTTCGACGTTCCGCTCGTAGCCGACGACCACGCCGGGCGCCAGTGCGAGCGTGTTGTTGCCGTCGTCCCACTGCTCGCGTTCCGCCGTCACCGGGTCGAGGCCGGTGTCGATGACGCGCAGCCGGTCGATCCCCATCGCCTCGGCCGCGGCCGTCAGGAACGGCGCCGGGCCGGCCACCTTCACCCCGCCGTCGCCGGTGGGGCGCAGCGTGAACGCCGTCAGCATGTCGCGTGCGAGCGGGTACATCACCACGGCGTCGGCGTCGACCATGGTGCACACCGTGTCCAGGTGCATGGTCGCGCGGGACTGTTCGATCGGCACCGCCAGCACGGTGTGCGCGATGCCGTCGGCGAACACCGACCGGGCGAGCGACTCCGCGCCGGCCGCCGTTGTCCGCTCGCCGACGCCGATGGCGAGCACGCCCGGCGCCAGCAGCATCACGTCGCCACCTTCGATCGGTGCCGAATGGGCGCCGTACGCGCGGGCAGCGTGGCGGAACTGCGGGTGGTAGGCGTAAATGAGGTCGAGCACCGCGGTTTCACGGCGGCGCGCGGGCATGTTCAGCGACGAAATCGCCACCCGGTCGGCGATCCACACCGACGAGTCGCGGGTGAACAGCAGGTTCGGCAGCGGATCGACGGCGAAGTCGTGCGGGTGGTTCATCATCCGCACCAGCGACGCGCCCTCCGCCGACGGCAGCTCCTCGAACGTCATGCCGGCCATCAGCACCTCGGCCAGCCCGGCCGAGGAAACACCGGACAGGTGCGACCGCAGCGAGTCGGCCAGGTCGCCGCCGAGCCGCCGGTCGTCGACCGCCGCGTGCACGCCCGCCGCGTGGGCCCGGTCGTCCTCCAGCGCCGTCCGGAGGGCGTCGGCCAGCAGCAGGACGTCGACGCCGCGGCCGCGCAGCACCTCGGCGAACGCGTCGTGCTCGTCCTGGGCCCGGTCGACCCACGGGATGGAGTCGAACAGGAGCTGGTCGTTGTTGCGGGGCGTCAGCCTTTTGAGCTCGTTGCCGGGCCGGTGCAGCAGCACCGCGCGCAGGGGTCCGACTTCGCTGTCCACCCGGGGAGGTGTCGTTTCGTCGATCACCCCCCGAGCTTAGTCAGGGGAGCCCGGAAACGTGCCCCTTGAGCAGCGAGTATCCGACGAACGACACGAAGTCGAAGAGCGTGTGCGCGGCGACCAGCGGCCACAGCCGGTTCGTCTTCTGCCACAGCCGCCCGAACACCAGGCCCATGATGAAGTTCCCGACGAACCCGCCGAAGCCCTGGTACAGGTGGTACGACCCGCGCAGCACGGCCGCGCCGAACACCGCGGTGTTCTCCCGGACGCCGAGCTGCCGCAGCCGGGTCAGCAGGTACCCGATGACCAGTACTTCCTCGGCGAAGGCGTTGCCGAACGCCGAGAGCGTCAGCGAGATCGGCCGCCACCACGTATCGCCCAAAGTGGACGGTTGCACGGCCAGGCTGAAGCCGAGGTGGTAGGAGACGAAGTACAGCGCCAGGCCGGGGATGCCGATCAGGGCGGCGAGCACGACGGTCAGCAGCGCGTCCCGGCCCGGTGCCCGCCGGTCCAGGCCGATCTGCGCGACCTTGACGCCCGCGCGCCACAGCAGGTAGAGCCCGAGCGCGCCCCAGCCGACCAGCTGCGCCGCCGAGAGCAGCTGCTTGAGCAGGTCGATCAGGCTCGCCGCGGCCTGCGGCACGTTCAGCTGGGTCCGCTGCTGGGCCAGCGGCACCGGCTGCAGCAGCGAGTCCACAAGGGACAGCAGGCTGCGCACGCCGGACAGGCCCAGCGTGATCCCGAAGACGATCAGCAGCTCGAGCTTGATCGCGCGGCGCTCGGCCGGGTCCTCGATCGTCCCGGGGAACTCGGGGCGGGCCGGGGCCAGCCACGATCGCGCGGTGAACGTCATGGACGCACGCTACCTTCGGGGTATGCCGAGGAGCATCGCCACCAACGAAACCGTCGACCGCGCCGCGCTGGTCGAGTTCCTGTCGACCCGCCACCGCGCGATCCT
This sequence comes from Amycolatopsis plumensis, assembly GCF_042652605.1. Lineage (NCBI taxonomy): Bacteria > Bacillati > Actinomycetota > Actinomycetes > Pseudonocardiales > Pseudonocardiaceae > Amycolatopsis > Amycolatopsis plumensis. The sequence continues at coordinate 3,152,116 of NZ_JBHSJY010000001.1, forward strand.
GCTGACCACGAAGGCCGACGGCGGCCCGCAGCTCTCGCCGGTCACGTGCGGCGTCGACGCCGAGGGCAGGCTGGTCGTCTCGACCTACCCGAAGCGCGCGAAGGTCGTGAACATCAAGCGCAACCCGCAGGTGTCGGCCTGCATCCTGTCCGACGAGTGGAACGACCAGTGGGTGCAGCTGAACGGCACCGCCGAGGTGCTCGACATCCCGGACTCGGTCGAGCCGCTCGTCGAGTACTTCCGCGCCATTTCCGGCGAACACCCGGACTGGGACGAATACCGCGAGGCCATGGTCAAGCAGGGCAAGAGCATCATCCGCGTGACGATCGAGAGCTGGGGTCCGATCGCGAAGGGTGGTTTCCCCGCCGAACTAGCCTGACCGCCCGCGCAGGAACGGGCAGCCGACCAGCCGGCGCAGCTCCGACGCGAGCTGCGCCGGGCTGTCGACGGACTTCGAGAACGCCAGCCGCACGTCATGGTCGCCGGTGTCGGACTCGACGCGCAGCCGCAGCCCGAACCGGTCGAGCCCGAGCGGGCGGATCCGGCCGCCGCGCAACGCCGCCGGCAGGTGCTTCGCCAGCTGCTCGACGACGTCGGAGTGGTCGCTTTCCAGGTGCCGCAGCCACTGGGCCTCGTAGTCGTGGAACGGATCGGGCGGCGCCGCGCTGAACACGTGCGGGCGCAGCGAATGCGTGCCTTCGGCGTCGGCGAGCACGAGGGACGCCGGGGTCAGCCGCAGCAGCGTGACGCCGTGGCCGACGTCGAGGAGCCGTTCGTCCGGCCGCGTCTCGGCGATCGCCACCGCCCGCGCGCGGGCCGAAACCGGCGACAGCGGCCGCAGCCAGCCGGTGATCCACAGCAGCCCGCGGATCGGTTCCCGCAGGTCGACCGGGGCCTGGTCGGCGATTTCGACCATCACGGCCAGCTCGCCGCGCTGGGTCTGCTTCGCCGCGCGGACCATCGGATGGTCGTCGGGCAGCAGCACGCTGACGCTGCCGCTGTGGTGCACGTGGTGCAGGATCGGCACGACGCGCTCGCCGCCGGCGTCGGTGCGGTCGCAGGTCGGCAGCAACGACGCGGGGCCGTTGCGGGTCGCAATCGTCTTCGCGCGCTCGGCGGGGTTCGGCGCCGGCGGGCGGCGGACGGATGTCGGGGCCTCGGTCACGGCTCACCTCCTACTTAGGTGAGCCTAACCTGAATCCGGCGGTCTGGGTAGTCGTGGCGCGCCCGTCCCACCCGCTGATCGGCACATCCGGTAACGCCGGTGCCCACTTTGCCGAAAAGCGGTTAACAACCCGACCCCCTGGGGGTTTCGCGTGCCGATCGTCCCGTTCCCCGAGCGCGTCCGCGCTTTCGAACTCGACCCCGCCATGCCGTCCGGGGCCCTCCCGATCTTCGGCGAGTACCTCGACCGCCTCGGCCGCAACGCCGCCAACCAGCGGCTGCTGTCCTGGTTCCTCCTGGCGTTCGGCGTCGCCCAGTTCTTCACCGGCGCCGGGGTGGTGCTGCCGGTCGGCATCCTCGCGCTGGTGGGCTCGGTCGAGGCGTGGTGGCGGTACCGCGCCTACGTCCGCGTGCCGGACACCCGGCTGAAACGCGAGGCCTTCCGGCAGGTCGACATCGCCGCCGACGGTTTGGTCGCCGCCGGGCGGTCGGTCGGGGTGCGGCTGCCCGACGGCCGCTGGCTGCGCGTCCGGCTCGACGAGCCCTACCGGCTGCTGCTGGCCGCGCACCGGCGGGTGTGGCTGCTCGGCCGGGGGCCGAAGGTGTTCGTCGGGTTCCCCGGCGTGATGCGGGTCCGCCGTGCCCGCATCTTCGACGCGCCCCCGGCGGACGCGGCCGTCGTGGCCCCCGCGGCGGGGACGTATTCGCCTCGGCTCGACCCGGTGCTGGCCGCACACCGGCGCCGGATCGCCCGCGACCACCGCGCGCTGGCCGCGTTCCTGCTGGTTCTCGCCGGGTTCGCGGGCTGGGTCCGGCTCGACTTCCCGGCCACGGGCTGGATCACCTGGACGCTCGCGGGCGCGGCCCTGCTGACCGCGCTGGTGGCGGCGGCCCGGTCGATCGCCCACCACCGCCCCCTCCCGGCCGACCACTGGACGGAGCTGCGCGCGGTCCTGGACGGCCCGGTCCGCATCGGTCCCCGCGGCGCCCGGCTGAGCGGCTTGACGATGCTCGCGGACGGAACGGTGGTCGGCTTCCGCATGCCCACGGCGGACCCCTCGATGGCGGCGAACGTCGCGGCCACCGGACGGCTGTGGATAGCGGGCGTCCCCCGCCCCGGCGGAGCGACGGCGGGCGTGCCGGGCTACCCGGTGCTGGGCACGGTCTGGCTCGGCTGAACCGGCGTCCGGTCGTGGCGGGGCAGCAGGAGCGGCGTCGCCAGCACGAGGACCCCGGCGATCCCGATCGCCCAGCGCGGGCCGGTGATCCCCGCGAGCACGCCCCAGAGCGCGGTCAGCGTGGCGATCGACGCCTTCGTGCTGACCGACCAAGCCGACAGCGTCCGCGCGACCCGGTCCGTCGGGAGCTGCTCGAGCCGGTAGGTCGCGAGCACCGGGTTGAACACGCTGCAGCTGACGATCAGGCCGAGCTCGACGGCCATCACGTACGCCAGCCCGCCGGTGCCCGGGATGAAGGCGAGCGCGAGCAGCCAGCACGCCCGGACCGTGCCGGCCGTGACCAGGACGCGGTGCCGCCCGAACCGGGCCACGAGCCTCGGGGTCAGCCGTGAGCCGGCGAGCCCGCCGAGGCACGGGACGGCGAACGCGAGCCCGTACTGCCACGGCGTGAACCCGAGGTGGTTGAGCATCAGCACGGCGAGCAGCGGCTCGGTGCCCATGATCAGCCCGTTGAACAGCAGGACGTTGCCGAACAGCGGCCGCAGTCCCGGGTGCTTCAGCACGAACCGCCACCCGTCGGCCAGGTCCCGCGCGCGCAGCCGGGTGGTGGTGCGCGGGCGGGGTTCGCCACCGCCGATCGCCCGGATTCCGAGCGCGGAGAGCAGGAAGCTGACGGCGTTGGCGGCCACCGAGGTCACCGGCCCGAACAGCGCGAACGCGGCCCCGCCGAGCGGCGGGCCGAGCGCGGTGGCGGTCCAGTTCGTGGCCTCGAACCGGCCGTTCGCGACGAGCAGGTCTTCCGGAGGCACCAGGCCCTTGAGAAAGGCGCCGCTGGCAGAGGTAAAGGTGATGTCCGCCGCGGCGACGACCACCGAGACGGCGAGGAGCTGGCCGAAGCTCAGCACCCCGAGTGCGTAGGCGGCCGGCACGCTGACCAGCGCGGCGAACCGGACGAGGTCCATGGCGATCAGCACCGGCCGCTTGCGGCGGTGGTCGACCCACGGCCCCAGCGGCACGGCCACCAGCGCCCCGACGGCGGGCCCGACCGCGGCCAGCGCCGAGACGGCCGTGGGCCCGGCGTGCAACACCAGGATCGCGAGCATGGGGAAGGCACCGAAGCCGAGCCACGTCCCGAACGCGCTCACCGCGTAAGCCGACCAGAGCCACCTGAACCGCGGCCCCAGCGACCGCCCGCGCATCACCGGGAGATCAAAGCCGGGAACGGCCGCGCGCGGCAAACAACCGACGCGGCGGCGAGCCACAACGCCGCGTTGTGAATCTAGAGTCGGTCGTCGTGGACCTCGAGGCCGTGCGCACCTTCGTCGCCGTGGTGGAGGCGGGCCGGTTCCAGGACGCCGCCACCGACCTGGCGATCACGCAGCAAGCCGTGTCGAAGCGCATCGCCGCGCTGGAGAAGGTGCTCGGGGTGCGGCTGTTCACGCGCACCGCCCGCGGCGCCGTGCTGACCGGGGACGGAACGGCCTTCCTGCCGCACGCCCGCGAACTGCTGGCGGCCGAGCTGCGGGCGCTGGCCTCGGTGCGCGGCGGGCCGCTCCGGGTCGACGTCATCGGCAGGCGGCTGTGCCCGGCGACGTTGCTGCGCGAGTTCCACGAGGCCCACCCGGACGTCGCGCTGGAGGTCGCGACGCTCTTCGACACCGCGATCGGGGCGATCCGGGAGGGCTCGGTCGACGCGTCGTTCCGCGCGGTCGTCACGCTGCCCGAGGACCTCGACGCGCAGTGGGTGCTCGACGAGCCGATCCAGCTGTTGTGCGGCCCCGCGCACCCGCTGGCGGAATCGTCCTCGGTGACGCCGGCCGAGCTGGCCGGGCTGCGGATCCGGCTGCCCGGCGTGGTGCCCGGAACCGAGTGGGGCGCGTACTACGCCGAGTTCGCGGCCGCGTTCGGCCTGTGGATCGATGCCGCCGGACCGAACTTCGGCATCGAGGTGGTGCTGGACACGATCGCGGCGTCGGGGGAGGTGGCGACGTTGCTCGGCGCGGGCAGCCGGGTGTTGTGGCCGCCCGGGCACGACCTGCGGCGCGTGCCGATCGAAGACCCCGTGCCGGTGTACCCGCATTCGCTGGTGTGGCGCCGGGGCAACGCGCACCCCGGGCTCACGGCGCTTCGGCGTCACCTCGCGAAGAGCGAGCGCGTCGCCGGCGCGTGGCGGCCGAGCTGGGCCGCCTAACCCAGCGACTTCCGCGTCGCCTGCTCGGTCTCCAGGACGCCCTGCCGGATGCCCTCCAACTGGTCGCTCAGCTCCCGCACCGCGCCGGTGTCCACCGCGACGTCCGTCGTCGTCGCCGTCAGCTCCGCCACCCTGGCCACCAGGCTGTCCAGGCCGAGCGCGCCGGACTGCAGCTGGGCCAGCAGCTTGTCCCGGGCGCCGGACAGCCGCGTGTGCACGTCCGCCTGGGCCTGGACCGCCGTCAGTGCCTGCTCCAGGTCACCGCGCACCTCCGGCCGGGCCGTGCGCAACTCGCGCTGCAGCCGGCGCCGTTCGTGCGCGACGGCGTCGAGGTCGACCCTCGCCAGCGCCTGGCCGGTCGCCGAAGCGCGGCCCGCCAGCCGCTGCAGCGTCGACAGCGTCTCGCGGACCACTGGCTCCATGTCCGCGACGCGCTCGGCGAGCGGGCCGTTCGCCAGCGAGCCGCTCAGCGACGCGAACCCGTCCGCCGCGGCCGACGCCCGGTGCAGCCACGTCTCCTCGGCCGACCCGGGCGTGACGTCCGGCAGCCGCGCTTCACGCGGGGGCGGTTCCTTCTCGCGGGTGGCCACCGCCACGCCCGCCCGCGCGGCGAGCACCGCCACGCCGACTCCGACGGCGGCGACGACCGGCAGCTGCACGGCCCACGCCACCCCGGCCGACGTCGCGGCGAGCAGCAGCCCCCACGGTTCGGCGAGCTCACGGGCGAACTTCATGTCAGAAATTCGAGATCACGGAGGTGAAGACCTGGTTGATCGAGTCCGGTTTGGACGAATCGTACTCCGATCCGGCGGTCGCTTCCGCGATCTGCTTCAGCACGTCCTGGTCGGCGTCCGAACCGTAGGCGATGGTGAACAGCCGGACCGCCTCCGCGTTGCCCTCCGGCCGCAGCTGTGGCAGCAGGTGGTCGAGGTCGACGCCGCCGGAGTCCTCGTTGCGGCCGTCGGTGAGCACCACGACCGCGTTGATCGCCGTCGGGTCCAGGTGGGCGTTCATGTACTCGTACGCGGCCAGCGACGAGTCGTACAGCCCTGTGCCGGACTGGGGCGTCAGCCCGCTCAGCCGCATGGCCAGGGTCTCCTTGCCGCTGGTCCCGAGCGCCTGGACCGGTAGCAGCTCCTGGTAATCCTTATCGCCGTCGAGGTGGGCCGAGAACTGCCAGAGCCCGACCTGGTCGCGCGGCACGAACTGGCCGAGTGAGTCGATCGCGGCCTGCTTCGCCAGGTCGATCTTGCTCTTGCCGGTGCCCTTCACCTCGTCACCCATCGAACCCGAGACGTCCACCACGAGCAGCACGTTCGCCTTCTTGCGCAGGTCGGTCCACGACGTCAGCAGCTTCGACAGCACCGACGGCGACGGCGGCCGCAGGAAGCTGATCTTCGTGTCCGGCTGGACGCCGTTGGCCGGCGTCGCCTGCGGTCCGGGCTTGCCGTCGAACGACCGGAAGCCGAGGGCGGCGAACTTCGCCTGGGTCTCGTCCTGGCGCAGGTAGCCGAGGAAGTCCGCGGCGATCTGCTTGCGCGTCTGATCCGCCCAGTTGAGCGTGACGAACGGGTGGTCGGAGTTCAGCGTCCCGTCGCCCGGGTAGATCGCCACCAGCGGCACCTTCGGCGGGCCGTGCTGCCCGACCTTGGCCGGGTCGTTCGTCGGGTTGCCCTGGTTGTAGCCGATCAGCGAGTTCTCCTCGACGGTGACCGCCGAGATGTACGAGAGCGCGGCGCCCTTGTCGTCGGCCTTCTGGAGGTTGGTCAGGAAGGTGAGCGTGGTGTCGCCGTAGTGCACGATCGCCTGCTCGATGTTCGTGACGAACTGCTTCGCGTCCGGCTTCTCCAGCGCGGCCGCGGTGAGGTCGGACGACGTGCCGGTGGCCGCGTAGTAGGCGCCGATGGTGGCGTTCAGCCCGGACGTCGAGATGTTCGGGTTCGTCTTGCCCAGCCGGAACCTGCCCCACTCCGGGTGGCCGTACTTCGCCCACCCCGCCGGGTCGGTGGCCAGCCCCGCGAGGTCCTTCCAGCCGATCGATTTACCGGGCCAGCCCAGCGCCTCCGCCATCGGCTTCGGCATCGCGACGACCAACGGCGCGTTCGCGACCGACGGCGCGTCGCCGTCCGGCACGAGCGAGCCGGTGTCGCCCTTCGCGTTGACCCGCAGCAGGTTGACCCAGCCGCTCGCAGCCGGTGTCCAGACGTCCGGGCGCGGCCCGTCGGTGGCTTCGTTCCAGCCGTTCGCCAGCGCCTGCATCGCCACACCGGACGATTTCGATTTCACGATCACATCGACGCAATGGCCCGCGACCGACCGTCCGGAGTAAGCCTTCGCGGCTTCTTGGACGATTCCGGCCTTCTCCGGTGAAGACGCGATGGTGAGCGCGATCGCGTCCGAGCCTGAGCACTTCGGCGCGTCGGCTTCGTCGCTCGAGCTGCTGGTCCAGTACCGGATGCCGATGATCAAGGCGATGGCGACCACGATGGCGGCGAGGAACGGGAGAATCTTTCTCCTGCGCCGCGTTGGTTGGGAATTGATCATCGAATCCTCCCCGTTCCGCCACCCGGAAGTTCATTATCCGGGTGCCGGAACGGGGAGGGGACGGTAATTCCGGAAACTTGACTACGACTTAGAGCTTGTCTCATGTGGTGAGTTTGCGGAGTTTCTTGTAGCAGATGAGGCTGGCTCCGAGGAGGAGGAAGGCGAGGAAGTGTTCGGCTTTGCGTTCGTAGCGCAACGTGAGGCGGCGGTATCCGGTGAGCCAGGCCACGGTTCGTTCGATCACCCAGCGGTGCCGGCCGAGTTTGTCCTTGGCTTCGATGCCTTTGCGGGCGATGCGGACCTTGATGCCGCGGTCGCGGACCCAGCGGCGCAGGCCGGGCTGGTCGTAGGCCTTGTCGGCGTGGAGCTTGGCCGGCTTGCGCCGGCGCGGGCCACGGCGTGATTTGATCGCCGGGATCGCCATCACCAGCGGTTTGAGCGCGGCCGAGTCGTGCGTGTTCGCGGCGGAGACCGCGACGGCCAGCGGCAGTCCGGCGCGGTCGGACAGGGCGTGAATCTTCGAACCGGGCTTGCCGCGATCCACCGGGCTCGGACCGGTCAAAGATCCCCCCTTTTGGCCCGCACGCAGGCACCGTCCACGATCGCCCGGCTCCAGTCGATGAGGCCCTGGCTGCCGAGCTCGTCCAGCAGCGCGTGATGCAAGCGCCGCCACAGCCCGGCTTTCGTCCACTGACTGAAGCGGCGGTGCGCGGTCTGAAACGGCACCCCGAACGACGGCGGCAGATCCCGCCACGCACAACCGCTGGTCAGCACGTACACGATCGCCGTGAACACCGCACGAGCATCCACCGGCGCCGTGCCACCACCCTGCGGACGCGGCGCGAACACCGGAATCAACGGCTCCACCAACGCCCACAGCTCATCCGGCACCAACCGCAACGACAACCGATCAACCACAGCAAAGATCATCGCTCACCAGCGACCGATCACCACGTAAGACACGCTCTTAGGGCCCCGGCGCGACCACGTCCACGCGTAGCCCGGGTCCTCGGACGCATCGGCGGCCTCGCCGAGCTCCAGCGGCGCGAAGGTGTCGACCATGACGGCGGTCTCGTCGAAGAATTCCGCGCCGATCGACGCCTCCGCCGCGCCCGGCTGCGGGCCGTGCGTGAAGCCGGACGGGTGCAGCGAGAGCGAGCCGATCCCGATCCCGGAGCCCTTGCGGGCCTCGTAGTTGCCGCGCACGTAGAACATCAGCTCGTCGGAGTCGACGTTCGCGTGGTTGTACGGCACCGGGATCGCGCCCTCGTGGTAGTCGACCTTCCGCGGGCAGAAGGAGCAGACCACGAAGTTCGGGCCCTCGAACGTCTGGTGCACGGGCGGCGGCTGGTGCACGCGGCCGGTGATCGGCTCGAAGTCGTCGATGTTGAACACCCACGGGTAGAGGCAGCCGTCCCAGCCGACGACGTCGAAGGGGTGCGTCGCGTACGTGTAGCGGGTCAGCCCGGCGCGGTGCCGCACGAGCACCTCGACGTCTTCGCTGTCCTCCAGCAGCGGCTCCTCGGGCCCGCGGATGTCGCGCTCGCAGTACGGCGAGTGCTCCAGGAACTGCCCCTTGGCGGACAGATAGCGCTTCGGCGGCCCGATGTGCCCGCGCGCCTCCAAGGTGAAGAGGTTGACCTCGCCGTGCGGGACGACCCGGTAGGTGCACGAAGTCGGGATCACGACGTAGTCGCCGTCGCCGACCTCGAGGCGGCCGTAGATGGTCTCGAAGGTGGCCGAGCCGCCGTGGACGTAGAACAGCTCGTCGCCGGCCGCGTTCCGATACAGCGGGCTGGGCGCGGTCGCCGTGACGAACCCGATGGTGACGTCGTTGTTGCCGAACAGGCGGCGGCGGTCGGTCACCGCGTCGGCCTCGCCGCCGAACTTGAGGTCCTGGGTCCGGAACGCCCGCGGCTTGAGCGGGTGGTTCGGGGTGAGCGACCCGCGGTCTTCCTCGACCGCGACGGCGTCGACGATCGCCGTCGGCAGGCCGCGGTGGTAGAGCAGCGCGGAGTCGGCGGAGAAGCCCTCGACGCCCATCAGCTCTTCGGCGTAGAGGCCGCCGTCCGGCTTCCGGAACGCGGTGTGCCGCTTGTGCGGGAGCTCGCCTACTCGCCGGTAATAAGGCATCGACGTCCCCTTCTGACGTGTCCGTTGTGCGAACGATTTTGTCCTCATGTCGTACGCTACTAGCGTGTCAGTCGTGTCAAGCGCTGTGGAACTCACGCCCCCCGGCCCCCGTGGAATTCCTCCCCTGTTCGCGAGGCTCGTCGACGACTCGGCGCTGTTCCCTCCGGTCGGTGCGGCCATGCCCGAAGCGCTGCGTGCGCACTTCGCCAGCCGGGACTCCGAACACGCCGGTGTACTGGGGGTTTTCCTCTGCCAGGCGTCGCGGCTGCCCGAGCTCATCACCGAGCTGATCAAGATCAAGCCGAAGCAGCCGCTGCCGCTTTCGCTGATCATCGACACCGGCCTCGGCGGCGTCCCGAAGGCCATCTCGATCGTCGAATCGCGCAGTGAGCTGCTCGCGCTGCGGATGGTCGAGATGCCGGCGCCGTCGGACGTCGACGAGGTGTGGCTGGAGCGCGTCTCGGAGTTCGTCCCCGAGGACGTCATCCGCGTGGTCGAGCCGCGGCGCGGCGTCGGCTGGCTCGACGGCGTCCGCAAGGTGATCGAACACGGCAGCTGGCCCAAGATCCGCTGCGGCGGCCAGGCGGGCGAGAACTTCCCCAGCGTCGACGAGGTGGCGGACTTTCTCGCCGTCGTCAGCGGGTCGACCGGGGCGTCGTTCAAGGCGACGAACAGCCTGCACCGCGCGGTCCGGCACACCGACCCGGACACCGGGTTCGTGCACCACGGCTTCCTGAACCTGCTCGTGGCCTCCGCGCGCAGCCTCGCCGGCGGCGACGTCCGCGGGGCGCTGGAGTCGACCGACGCCCAGGCGCTGGCCGACGAGGCCCGTGCGCTGTCCGAGCCGGCCGCGAAGGCCGTGCGGGCGCTCTTCGCGTCCTACGCCGCGGCGTCGTTCGAGGAGCCGGTCGCCGACCTGGGCGAACTCGGCTTGCTGTGACCAGCCGGGAGGGGTCGCTGACGCTCGACCGGGGCTTGGCGCTGCTGCAGGCCGTGGCCGACGCCGGGGGCGACGCGGCGACCATCTCCGAGCTGGCCGTGGCCATCGGGGCCAGCCGCGCGGCCGTCTACCGGCTGCTGGTGCCGCTGTCCGAGCGCGGGCTGGTCTGGCGCGACGGCACGAAGGTCCGGCTCGGCGTCGGGCTGCTGCGGCTGGCCGGGCAGGTGCTCCCGCAGCTGCGGGACGCGGCCGGCCCGGTGCTGCGCGAGCTGGCCGAGAAGGTCGGCGCGACCGCGCACCTGTCGGTCGCGCAGGGGACGCAAGCGCTTGCGGTGGCTGTCGTCGAGCCGTCGTGGACCAATTTCCACGTGGCCTACCGGGTGGGCAGCCGGCACGCGCTGACCGCCGGTGCGGCCGGCAAGGCGATGTCGCTGCGGCCGGGCGGCGACGGCTGGGTGACGTCGGCGGGCGAGCTCGAGGCCGGGGCGTCCGGCGTCGCGGCGCCGGTGCGCGGGGTGCCGGGGCTGCGGGCGAGCGTCGGCGTCGTCTCGCTGGAGCCGCTGAAGGCGGCCGAGGTGGGTCCTCAGGTCGTTCTGGCCGCCACCCGGCTCGCCGACATCCTGAAGACGGACGGCTAACGCCGCGAGACCGCCATCAGCGGCCGGACCATCGTCAGCAGCAGGGCGACGTCGACGGTGAACAGCAGGCGCTCGAACAGGCCGAGCGTCAGCGTGAAGACGAACCCGCCGAGCACCACGCCGACGGCCACGAGGCTCGCCGTCGCCAGCCGCCGGATCGTCGTCCGGCGAGGCTCCCAGGGGCAGCGCTCGCGGTTCTTCTTCGTCAGCACGAAGGCGGCCGCGGGCAGGGCGATGAACGCCGTCAACGCGGCGACGTTGTGGACCTGACCGGCGAGCGACCGCGCCTGGCCGTCCGGGTCGACGGGCACCAGGCCGCACACGAGCAGCCCGGCCGACCAGACCCCGAGCAGCACGCAGACGGCCGTGGTGCCGGGGCGGTGGGCCTTCGCGATGCCGGCGAGCAGCGCCACCGAGCCGAGGGACAGCGCCAGGCACATGACGCTGAACAGCGGGGCGGCCGAGGACGTGCCGAGCTTGCCGTAGACGTACTCCGACAGCGTCTGCCAGATCGGGCTGACCTGGCCCGACAGCCGCAGGTGCAGGTCGATCGAGATGGCCACGGCGACGCCGATGCCGCCGAGCGCGACCCGGCCGTGCAGCGGCGAGACGGCGTGCGAGTTCACCTGGTGCTCTCCCTTTCGTTTCCGAAAGGTTACCGGGTGAACCTGTGAGGCGGCGGTCAGAAGGCCAGCTGGAGCAGGGCGAACGCGGCGAATCCGGCAAAGGCGAACCCGGCGCAGCGCTGGATCAGCTTCGGCTTGATCCGGCTGCGGATCTTCCCGCCGATGAACACGGCGAGCCCGGCGACCACGACGAGCGCGGCGAAGGCGCCGACGCCGACGGCGAACGGGTTGCCGATACGGGCGGCGAGGCTGGCGGTGGCGAGCTGGGAGGCGTCACCCCACTCGGCGGCGAAGAGCACACCGAAGGACGTCATCGCCGAGCGCGTGAAGGACGATGGCGAGGGGCCGGTGCGCGAAGCGTCTTCGCCTGCTTCGTCGGCTTTGCTGAATCCCTCGCGAAGGAGCATGAAAGAGCCGAGGCCGAACATCGCGGCGACGACCAGCGAAAGGACAACGTCCGGTAACAGCGTCAACACGCTGCCGAACGCGACGGCTATGACGCACTGCACGGCGAACGCGGCGCACACCCCGGCGAAAACCGGCCAGCCGCGGAAACGGGTGGTCAGCACGAGGGTGGCGACGAGTGTCTTGTCCGGCAGCTCCACGGCGAGGACCAGGCCGAACGCGCTGATCAGCGCCACCATAGCGGCAGTCATGAGTATTGTTTCGCCCCTTTCACTGCAACGATAAAGGGGAGTTCGGGAAGTATGCAAGCAGATGGCTTCCGCGAAATTGCTGGATCGGCGGTCATGAAATTGACGTCGAGGGGTGTCGCACAAATTTCTTCGGCATGCCTGAATTTCGGTTGTGGCCTGCGGTAGGTTCACCGGCATGGGGTCACGGGCGCGGGCTGCGCAGGTCGAAGAGGTCATCCGCCGGGTGGAAGCTCACTACGTCTTCCCGGACGTCGCCGAGAAGCTGGTGAAGCTGCTTCGCGCGCGTCTCGACGAAGGCGCGTACGCGAACCTCGACGACGTGGCATTGGCGACGGCCGTCACAGCGGACCTGCAGTCGGTGAACGACGACAAGCACCTGCGGCTGCGTCACCACTTCGATCCGGTGGCAGAGGACGGTGACGCGGAGCACGCCTCCGAGGACTTCCGGCGCTCCGCCGAGCTGGAGAACCTCGGGATCGCGGCGGTCCGGCGGCTGCCGGGCAACGTCGGCTACCTCGACACGACCATGCTCTACCCGATCGACCTCGCGGCGCAGTCGTTCGCGGCGGCGATGACGCTGATCGCCCCGGCCGACGCGCTGCTGCTCGACGTCCGGCGCAACCGCGGCGGCGACCCGGAGACCAGCGCGTTCCTGCAGAGCTACCTCGTCGACGAGCGGACCCACTACCTCGACTTCTACGAGCGCGACGGCGACCGCGTCACCCAGATGTGGACGCTGCCGTACGTCCCGGGGCCGAAGTTCGGCGGCACCAAGCCGATCTGGGTGCTCACCGGCCCGGTGACGTTCTCCGGTGGCGAGGACCTCGCCTTCTCACTGCAGCGGCAGGGCCGGGCGAAGACCGTCGGCGAAGTGACGCGCGGCGGCGCCCACCCCTGCGACCGGTACAAAGTGGACACCCACCTGGACGTGACCGTGCCGATCGCCCGCTCGTACGACCCGAAGTCGGGGGAGAACTGGGAGGGCTGCGGTGTGTCGCCGGACATCGCGGTCGCCGCGGACCAGGCCTTCGACACGGCGTATGCGCTGGCCCTGCGGCACGTCCTCGAACTGGGCGAAGAGGGCCCGCGGCGGGTCGTGGCGGAGGAGGCGCGAAAGGCGCTCGACCAGCTGTAGGACGTTGGTCCCGCCGCGAACGGGACCAGTTGATCTGGCTGCGTCACCAGGCCCGGAGCACGCTGGACCACGTGGAGGTCCTTGAGCTAGCGCGGTGGCAGTTCGGCATCACCACCGTCTACCACTTCCTGATGGTCCCGCTGACCATCGGGCTGTCGATCCTGGTCGCGGCGATGCAGACCCGCTGGGTCCGCACCGGTGAGCTGCGGCACCTGAAGATGACCAAGTTCTGGGGCAAGCTGCTGCTGGTCAACTTCGCCATGGGCGTGGTGACCGGGATCGTGCAGGAGTTCCAGTTCGGGATGAACTGGAGCGCGTACTCCCGCTTCGTCGGCGACGTTTTCGGCGCGCCGCTGGCGATGGAGGGGCTTGTCGCCTTCTTCGTCGAATCGACGTTCCTCGGCCTGTGGATCTTCGGCTGGGACCGGCTGCCGAAGAAGGTCCACCTGGCCTGCGCGTGGGCGTTTTCGCTGGCCACGATGGCGTCGGCGTACTTCATCCTGGCCGCGAACTCGTGGATGCAGCACCCGGTGGGCGTGACGTTCGAGAACGGCAAGCCGACCATGAACTCGATCTGGGCGGTGCTGACGAACAACACGGCGCTGGCCGCGATCCCGCACACCCTGGCCGGCGCGTTCTCGGTGGCGGCGGCGTTCCTGGTGGGCGTCGCGGGCTGGCACCTGTGGCGGCGCGGATCGGATAAGGACGTCTGGCGCTCTTCGCTGCGCCTCGGCGGCTGGGTCGGCGTGGCGGCGTTCGCGGTTCTGGCGATCACCGGTGACGCGCAGGGCAAGCTGATGTTCGAGCAGCAGCCGATGAAGATGGCGTCGGCGGAAGCGCTGTGCCACACGGAACAGCCGGCGAGCTTCTCGATCATCGCGATCGGCGACGTGTCGGGCGCGAACTGCGAGGACGTGAAGACGTTCAACGTGCCCGCGCTGCTGTCGTTCCTGGCACACAACGACTTCACGACCGAGGTCAAGGGCGTGGAGAACCTGGTCTCGGAGTACCAGGCCAAGTACGGCACGAACTACCCGGACGACCCGGCGCTGGGGTCGCTGGCGGGCAAGCCGATCGACTACGTGCCGAACCTCCCGGTGACGTACTGGGGCTTCCGCATGATGATCGGCTTCGGCGCGGTCTCGGCGGGTATCGGTGTCCTGGCCCTCTGGCTGACTCGCCGCGGCCGCGTCCCGACCGCCCGCTGGTTCCCGCTGCTGGTCCTCGGCGGCATCGCGACGCCGTTCCTGGGCAACAGCGCGGGCTGGATCTTCACCGAGATGGGCCGTCAGCCGTTCGTGGTGGTCCCCAACCCGACGGGTGTGGACGGCGTGTGGATGTTCACCGCCCAGGCGGTGTCCCGGCTGACCACGGGCGAAGTGTGGACCTCGTTGATCGCCCTGACCACGGTGTACGCGGCCCTGGGCGTGGTGGAGGTGTTCCTGATGCGCAAGTACATCCGCGGCGGCGTGGACGCGGTGATGCCCCCGCCGAAGAAGGACTCCGACGAGGCCGAAGGCGACACGCTCGCCTTCGCGTACTGAGGAGGTCAAGATGACAAAACCCCAGCTCAGCGGCTATGCAGCAGCCCCTGTCTTACCAAAGGCATCCCCCGCCCTTCCCGGGGGGCGTCCCCGAACCCAGTGTATCGGCTCGATCACTCTCCAGGGTTACCCACAGCAAATCTGTGGACAACTCGACCCGTTGTGGATAACTCATCGCGACCGGGCCGCGGAAGGCAGGACCCGATGACCCTCGCAATCGTCTGGTTCGCCGTCATCGCCTTCTTCTGGCTCGGCTACCTCTTCCTCGAAGGCTTCGACTTCGGCGTCGGCATGCTGCTGCCCGTCCTCGCGAAGGACAACACCGAACGGCGCGTCATGGTCAACACCATCGGGCCGGTCTGGGACGGCAACGAGGTCTGGCTCATCGTCGCCGGCGGGGCCATGTTCGCCGCCTTCCCCGCCTGGTACGCGGGCCTGTTCTCGGCCGCCTACCTGCCGCTGCTGCTCGTGCTGCTCGCTCTCATCGGCCGCGGCGTCGCCTTCGAATACCGCGGGAAGGTCGACTCCGACCGCTGGCGGCGCAACTGGGACCGCGTCATCATGGCCGGCTCGTGGATCCCGACGCTGGGCGTCGGCCTCATCCTCGCCACCACCGTGCTCGGCCTGCCGCTCGACGCCGACGGCAACCGCGTCGGCTCCGCGTTCGCCGCCGTCCGCTGGGACACCCTGCTCGGCGCGGTCGCGATCGCCGCCTTCTCGATCACCCACGGCGCCGCGTTCCTCGCCCTCAAAACCAGCGGTGAACTGCGGGAACGGGCGCGCACGTTCGCGCTGAGACTGCTGCCGGTCGCCATGGTGCCGATGGTCGCGTTCCTCTCGGTCGTCCAGTGGCGCGCCGGGACGTTGTGGACACTGCTCTCGTTCGGGATCAGTGCTCTCGCTGCGGCCGTCGCCTGGCTGCGGCTGCGGGCCGACCGCGACGGGCAGGCGTTCGCCGCGCTCGGCGTCGTCATCGCCGGAGCCGCGGTGGTCATGTTCGGCTCGCTGTTCCCGAACGTCCTGCCGTCGACCCTCGACGCCGCCAACACGCTCACCATCGAGGGCGCCGCGTCGAGCCCGTACACGTTGACCGTGATGACCTGGGTCGCCGTCTTCGGCGCCCCGGCGGTGCTGATCTACCAAGGCTGGACGTACTGGGTGTTCCGCAAGCGGATCGGTACTCAGCACATTCCGGCGGTTCACGCACCATGAGCAAGCTTCCCGGACGCGTCACCCTTCTCGCCTCGGAGTCCACAGTGGACTCGGCGCGGCCGGGAAAGGGCCCGCTCGGCGCGCTGCCGGCCCTCGTGCCTGCCGTGCGCCGGGCGCTGGCCCTGGTGGGTTTCCTCGCCTTCCTCAACGCCGCCGCGCTGGTGGCACAGGCATTCCTGCTCGCCGACGTCCTCGCGGCGATCGTCGGAGCAGGTTCCGGGGGACGCACCGCCCAGCTGGCCGCGCTGCTCGCGCTCGTCGCGACGCGCGCGCTGACCGGCTGGGCGGTGCGCACGGTCTCCGCCCGCGCCGCCGCGACCGCGCAACGCGAGCTGCGCACCAAGGCCGTCGACCACGCGCTGCGGCTGGGACCCGAGTGGATCGCCCAGCGCGGCCACGGTGAGCTGACCGCGCTCACCACCCGCGGCCTCGACGCGCTCGACGCCTACTTCCGCGAGTACCTGCCCGCCTTGGTGACGGCGGCCGTCGTGCCCCTCGGCGCCGGCGTGGCGATTTTGTTCGCCGACTGGCCGTCCGGCGTGATCATCGCGCTGACCGTGCCGCTGCTGCCGATGTTCGCCATCCTCGTCGGCAAGTACACCGCCGACCGCGTCGCCGGCGCGACCGACGCGACGCACCGGATGTCCGAGCGGCTCCTGGAACTCGTCCGCGTGCTGCCGGTGCTGACCGCGTTCCGCCGTGCCGCGGCGCAGGCCGAGACCGTCCGGGGCCTGTCCGAACGCCACCGCCGCGCGACGCTCAAGACGTTGAAGGTCGCCTTCTCCTCGGCGTTCGTCCTCGAACTGGTCGCGACGCTGTCGGTGGCGCTGGTCGCGGTCGTGATCGGCGTCCGGCTCGCCGGCGGCCACCTGCCGCTGGCCATCGGGCTCGGCGTGCTGATCCTCGCGCCGGAGTGCTACCAGCCGCTGCGCGCGGTCGGCGCCGCGTTCCACGCGAGCGAGGATGGCGTCGAAGCGGTCCGGCGCGTCGCCGACTTGCTGGCCCTCCCGGTGCGCACCGAAGGGACCGCGACTCCGGCTCGCGGCGAGCTGCGCGTGTCGTCCCTGCGCGTTGCGCGCCGCGGAGGCTTCGCGCCGGACGGCGAGTCGTTCTCGGTCCGTCCGGGCGAGATCGTCTGGCTCCGCGCCCCGAGCGGTGGCGGCAAGTCGACGACGCTCTCGGCCCTGCTCGGCTTCGTCCCGGCGCACGACGGCGCCATCACGGTCGGCTCGACCGACCTCGCCGACGCCGACCTCGCGCGCTGGCGCGAGCAGGTCGCGTGGGTGCCGCAGTCGCCGGTGTTCACGGGCGGGACGGTCCGCGACGAAGTGGGCGCCTCCGGCACGGTGCTCGCCGAACTCGGCCTGGCCGGACTCGAGGACCGGCCGGTTTCCCAGCTGTCGCTGGGGCAACGCCAGCGTGTCGCCGTCGCCCGGGCCCTGCACCGGGTGCAGCGCGGCGCTTGGCTGCTGCTGCTCGACGAGCCGACGGCGCACCTCGACGAGGCCAGCGCGCGCCTGGTGCTCGACGCGGTGCAGCGCGCCGTCGACAACGGCGCCGCGGCGGTCATCGCGGCCCACGAGCGCACGGCGGCCGTCGATTTGCCGTCCGACGCCGCCGCTCCCACCGAGACGTCCACAGTGGACTCCTCGGGTACGCCGCTGAAGTGGCGCGCGCTGCTCGACGGACGGCTCTTCGGCGGCGCCGCGCTGGGCGCGCTGGCGCTGCTGGCCGGGGTGGCGCTGACGGCGACGTCGGGCTGGCTCATCGCCAAGGCGTCCCAGCAGCCGCCGATCCTGACGTTGACGGTGGCGGTCGTCGGCGTCCGCGCGTTCGGCCTCGGCCGCGCGGCGCTGCGGTACGTCGAACGGCTAATCACGCACGACGCCGCGTTCCGCATCGCCGGCCGTCTCCGCGTGCGGCTGTGGAATTCGCTGGTCCGCCTCGGGCCGGCGCGTGGCCTGCGCGCGGGCGAGGGCCAACGCCGGCTGGTCGGCGACGTCGACACCGTGCGCGACCTCCTGCCGCGGGTGGTGTCGCCGCTGCTGGTGGTGACGCTGGTCGCGGCCGGGGCGATCGCCGTGCAGACGTGGGTGCTGCCCGCCGCTGGGTGGACGCTCGCGGCGGCGGTGGCACTCGGGTTGTGCGCGCCGTGGGTCGCCCTGCGTGCCGAGCGCCGGGCGACGTCGGCGCTGGCGGACGGCCGTCGCGAGGTGGCCTCGCGAGTGCTGGTGGTGTTCGAAGCGGCGGCCGAGCTGCTCGCTTTCGGGACGGCTCGTGAACACCGCCGAGCCCTCGCGGACGCTGACACCCGCCTGGTGACGCAGGCGCGTCGGCAGGCGTTCGGCGCGGGCGCGGCGGAAGCGCTGGTCACGCTGGCCTGCGGCGCGGCTGCGGTCATCAGCACTGCGCTCGCTGCGACTGCGGTGACGAGCGGAAGGCTCGATCCGGTCCTGGCGCCGCTGCTGGCCCTGGTGCCGCTCGCGCTGGCGGAGGTCTTGGCGCTGCTCGCGCCGGTGGCGCAGCACTGGGACACGCTGCAACGCGCCCGTCGCCGCCTCGCCGACGTGCCGGAACGGCCCTCGCCGGCGCCGGGAACGGCGGTTGCGCTGCGGGGAGCGGACCTCGGCTGGCCGGGCGGACCGGTGGTGCTGCACGACGTCGACGTCGAGCTCGCACCGGGCACGTACACGGCGGTGGTCGGCCCGAGCGGCGCGGGCAAGTCGACGCTCGTCGCCGCGTTGCTGGGGTTCCTCGCGCCGCGGCGTGGGGTGGTCACCGTGCCGGAGGGGGTGGCGTGGGCCCCGCAGGAGCCGATGCTCGCGGCGACGACGATCGCCGAGAACCTCCGCCTGGCCCGCCCGGCGGCGACGGAGGAGGAGCTGCGTTCGGCGTTGCGCGGCGCGGCGCTGACCGACGTCTCGCCGGAGACGGTGCTCGGCAGCGGCGGCAGCGGACTGTCCGGCGGCCAGGCTCAGCGGGTGGCCCTGGCGCGGGCGCTACTCGGGGCGCCGTCGGCGGGGCTGGTGCTGCTGGACGAGCCCACCGCGCACCTGGACGAGGAGACGGCCCGAGTTGTCCGGGCGCACCTGCGTGAGGTGCTGGCGGGCCGGACCGTGGTGCACGTGACGCACCGCGCGGACGAAGCGGACGGAGCGGACGTGGTCCTCGAGCTGCGCGACGGCCGGGTCGTCACCCGGGTGCCGGTGCCGTGATCGATTCCCGCTGTGTCCTTGCCGCGCCGCCACCGCGCCGCGCGATAATGACGGAACTCATGGATCCGACGCTAGCCGCGCGGGCGCTGTCCGCCGCCACAGAGATCACGAGCACCGCCCTGTCCGGCGACGACCCGGGAGCGGTGCTGGACACGGTCGTGGCCCGAGCAGCCGAACTCGCCGACGCCGACCTGGGCCTGGCGATGGTGAGCACGGAGGACGGCCGGGTGGTGGTCGAGGCCGCCCACTACGCGACCAGCGAACACGCCCGGCCCGACGAGGCGAGCGCGGGACCGCGCGCCTCGGCCGCAGAACCCGAAGCTGACGCACTCGCCGATGACACGTCCGGCTCCGGCGGTGACCCCGCCGCCGACCGCATGTCGGGTGAGGCCCTGCGTGGCCTGGCTCTCCCCGCCGACTCAGCGGCCGGGCAGGTCGCCCGGGGCGGGGAACCCGTCTCCAGCGAGGACTTCACCGTCGATCCGCGGACCGCTCCCTACGTGCCCGCCGAACTCCAAGGCTATGGGCCCTTCGCCGCCGCGCCGTTCGGATCCGGGGGACGGGTTCTCGGGTCGCTCACCGTCTACCGGAAGCGTGGGCGGGAGCCCTTCTCCGCCGGGACCGTCGAGATGCTCGTCGCCTTCGCCGCCCAGGCCGGCGTTGTGCTCGCCCTCGCCGAAGGCGCCAACGCGCGCCACCGGGTCGCCCTCTACGAAGAGCGCGAGCGCATCGCCCGCGAGCTGCACGACGTCATCGTCCAGCGGCTCTACGGTGCCGGGATGCAGCTGGACCGCGTGCGGCGCAACATGCGCAAGCGGTTCGCCCAAGCCGACGGGGCGCGGCTGTCCGACGCCATCGACCAGCTCGACCAGACCATCGAGGAAATCCGCGGCACCGTGCGCGCGCTGCGGTCACCGGAGCCTCGCCACGACACCGGCACGCCCACCGACCTCGCCGAGTCGGCGCGCGGCGAGGTTCGCATCGCCGGCGAGCTGCTCGGCTACCCGCCGACCCTGGAGCTGTCCGGCGAATTCGCCGACATCCCCGCGGAACGCGCCGACCACATCCGGGCCGCGCTGCGGGAAGCACTGTCCAATGTGGTCCGGCATTCCGGCGCCAGCGAAACCCGCGTGACGCTGACCAGGGACTCCGGCGGGGTCAAACTCCGCGTGCGGGACAACGGTTCCGGTGTTCCCCAAGGCGTGGCCACCCGTGGCCTCCGCCATCTCGCCGAACGCGCGGACGCTGCGGGCGGGAAGTTCTTCCTGAACTCCTCACCCAGCCTCGGCACCCTCGTCGCGTTCGACCTGCCGCTCGACTGACCTGCGTTTCGGCGAATCATCCTTCTCGGGTCATCCAGCCTCCCTTCCACGCCCTCGCCGTTGATCTTACCGGCTCGTCGAACATATATTCGACTCACGTTGGGGTGAATCTTCGCTGGTGAAAAGCCTGATCGACGTGGCGGACCGTGACGAGAGGACGAAAAGGTCGCAGCGAACGGCGGATTGCGGCCACGCCGGCCGCGGACGGTTACTTCTCGCGCCGCGCGATCCACGCGGCGGCCTGCGTCCGGCGCTGCATGCCGAGCTTCGCCAGCACCGACGTGACGTAGTTCTTGACCGTCTTCTCCGCGAGGAACAACCGCTCCGCGATCTCGCGGTTCGACAGGCCCTGGCCGATCAGCTCGAGCACGTCTCGTTCGCGTTCGGTGAGCGTCGCCAGCTCGTCCGTCGGTGGGTGCCGCATCTTGTCCAGCACCCGGGCGGTGCTCACCGGGTCGAGCAGCGACCGCCCGGCCGCCACCTCGCGCACCGCGTTCACCACGTCCTGGCCGCGCACCTGCTTCAGCAGGTAACCCGCGGCACCGGCCATGATCGCGCCGACCATCGCCTCTTCGTCGTCGAACGCGGTGAGCATCAGGCAGGCCGGCGGGTTCGGCTTCGACCGCAGTTCGCGGCAGAGCGTGATGCCGTCGCCGTCGCCGAGGCGGACGTCGACCACCGCGACCTCCGGCTCGACGTGCATCGCCACCGCCAGTGCCTCTTCGACGGTGCTCGCTTCGGCGACGACCTCGATGTCGGGCTCGTCGCCGAGGAGGTCGCGGAGCCCGCGGCGGACCAGTTCGTGGTCGTCGACGAGCAGTACCTGGATCGGCATACCTCGAGGTTACGGGGTGCGCGGACGCCGCGGTGGCGGCCGGTCGGCACCGTCACACGTGAATTACCTCAAAGTGTGACCGGGTAACCCGTAACATTCCGGCCGGTACGCATTCCGGGGCGGCAAATCAGCAGGTCAAAGCGGAAACGGCGAAGAATCACCAGAAGCGTCGTTCTTCGTGGAGCGCTGGCATTTCCGAAATTCCGGAATGGTCCGTAACGGCACCGCCGACCCGGCGATAGTAACCACGCAATCGCACCGAAACCCGTTCGGAAGGAATTCCGTTGTCCCTGTTTCGCCGTGCCCTGACGACGGCCGCCGCCGTCGCCGGGCTCGCTTTCCTCGGCCCCGCCCCCTTCGCCTCCGCGCAGCTCGCGACGCCTCTCACCGGCGACAAAGACTGCAAGGACTTCCAGTACCAGGAAGACGCCCAGGCCGTTCTCGACGCCACCCCGGGCGACCCCAACCACCTGGACGACGACAAAGACGGATTCGCCTGCGAAACCCTGCCGCGCCGGCCGAAACAGCCGGCCACCACCGCCACCACGCCGCCGACGGCGACGGCGACAAAAAAGCCCGCGCAGGCCGCGCCGAAGACGACCACCAAGAAGCCCGCCACCGGCGGCCAGGTGAAGGTCAAGCCGGTCGGCGGCGTCGCCACCGGTGGCGGTGAGCCGGACGGCGACGTCCCCGCTTTCCTCGTGCTCAGCGGCACGCTGCTCGCCGCGACGGCGTCCGGCGGCATGGTGCTCTACCTGCGCCGGCGCCCGAGTTGAGGCACCCGCGCCTGTGGCCGGCGGTCACGGCGGTCGTCGCCGCGCTCGGCGTGGTCCTGGCCGTGGCCCTCGTCCTCGTCCTGTCGCCGAAGGCGCCGCAGGAGATCGCCCCGCCGAGCCCGGCCGCCACGAACCCGGCGGGCACCGCGAGCGTCACGCACACCCCGCCGCCGGCCGCCGACGGCCTCCCCGCGGCGAAACCGGCGTCACTGACCATCCCGGCGATCGGCGTGCGGGCCGAGGGGATCAAGGACCTCGGCCTCACGCCGGACGGCGCATTGGAGGTCCCGGGCGATGCCACGACGGTCGGCTGGTTCACCGGCGCGCCGTCGCCTGGGGAGGTCGGCCCGGCGGTGCTGGCCGCGCACGTCGACTACAAGCACGTGCCCGGCGCCTTCTCGCGGCTGAAGGAACTGCGCCCCGGCGAGCAGGCCAGGATCGGCCGCGCGGACGGCCGGGTCGCCGTCTTCACCGTCTACCGCGTCGACCGCTACCCGAAGGCCACGTTCCCGACCGACGCGGTCTACGGCGACACCCCGGACCCCGAACTGCGGCTCATCACCTGCGGCGGGGCGTTCGACCGGTCGAGCGGCAACTACCTCGACAACGTCGTGGCCTACGCGAGGCTCACCGCCGTCGAGGCCTGAGCCAGGTCGATCCGCGCCAGCTCGAGCCGCCGGTAGGTGCGGTCCCCGAGCGACCAGACGTCCAGGACGTCGCCGTCGAGCTCGGGGTAGGCGATGACCAGGTGCTCGTCGCCGTACGCGATGTCGACCGGCAGCCCGGCTTCGAGCTGCCAGCAGAGTTGCTGCTGCTTCGGGGTGAGCCGTCCCGCGTAGCGGTCGCTCATCGCCCGCGCGAGCTGCCCGCGCAGCAGGACCGGGCCGCTCGACGGGGCGGCCAGCAGCCGCTCGGCGTGGCCGGCCGGATCGGGCGGCCCTTCGCCGGGTTCGGGGTCGCGGACGGCCACCGTCGGCTCGGCCTGGTCACGGGTGGGCAGCACGATGCTGCCGTCCGCGGCGTGGCGGGTCGGCGCGTAACCGGCTTCGCGCAACGCCACCAGCGTCCGGTCGGCGTCCACAATGGACGTCAGCACGGTCGGCGCCACCGCGCGCAGGCCGAGTTTCGCGAGCTTGCGGTGCGCCGCGAGCTCGGCCAGCACGGCGGGTTCGCCGACGACGACGCTGGCAACGTCGACCACTTGCGCCTCGCCGTGCCGCCGGGCGACGTCGTTGACCAGGTACACCAGCGGCTGCGGCAGCTCGCCCGTGGCGACGGCGCGCAGGTCCTCGAGCAGCTCGCCGGTCGTCGAACCCTGGTCGAACGCCCGCCGGACGGACGCCGGGGAGAACCGCCAGCTGGTCGCGGTGCCCTGCGCTTCACGGTCGGCGACGCGGTCGAGCAGCGCGGCGAGCCGGGCGTCGGGCGAGCCGGGCACGATCGCCGTCAGGTCGGTGCCGAACAAGGCGGTCGTCCGCGCCCGCGAAACGAGTTCGTCGGTGACTTCGACGAGCCGGTCCGGGGCGAGCAGGGCGCGTCCGGCCGCGGTCGCGGCGCCGTGGGCGAGGACACCGAGCAGCTCACCCTCGCCGAGCGCATCCCGGACCCGGCCGGCGAAGTCGTCGGACGGCAGCATCGGCGCGTGCCACTCGGCGAGCCGGACCAGCGCGTCCACGTCGGTGATCGCCTGGCCGGGATCGAGCCGTGCCGCCAACCGGACGACCAGCCGCCGCACCAGCGCGTCGACGTCCACCTCGAACTCCGGCGGCGCGGGGTCCCACCAGGTTGTCAGCAGCAGGCGGTACAGCAGCGCGGGCGCGGGCCGGGCGAGGTCCGGATCTAGCGCCAGCGTGGGCGCGGGTGCCTTCTGGCCGCGACGCGGCGGCGGAGGTTCGTCGGCCACCAGCAGCCCGGCCTGCGCCGCGAGGTCGATGGCCAGCTCGATCTCGGCCGGGGTGGCCCCGGTGTCCTTGGCGAGCTTCTTGACCAGCCGGGCGCCGATCGTGCCGTCTTTCAGCAGGGGCAACGGCTCCGCGGCGGCCAGGTCGAGCACCGCGGACACCCGGTCGAGCAGGCGCAGCGCGGCAGTCGACGCCGCCGCTTCGGCCGCTTCGGCGCCCGTGTCGGTGGTTTCGAACGCGGGTTCGTCGGGGTCGAACGGCAGCTGGTGGTCCGGCCCGCGCAGCGCGAGCGACACCTCGATCGGCATGGCCACCGTGCCGTAGAAGGTGCCGTACAGGAAGCCGTGGTCGAACGCCCAGCCCGCCGGGACGAGGCCCTGGACCTCGGGAACGCCGCCGGCCATGTCCAGGAGCAACGTCCGCGTCTCCTCGGGCGCGGTGGCGAAGAGGTCGCGGACGCGCTCGCCGTCACGGAAGAAGCCGACGAGGCCGAGCAGGAGCTCCGGCTTGCGCGCGGCATCGGGCAGTCCGAGGGCCTTCGACAGCTTCGCCAGCCGGCTCGTGCCGAGCTCCCCGAGCAGGTTCGCGACGGGCTGGCCGAGGCCTTCGGCACCGAAGCTGTTGCGGCGCAGCGGTTCCGGCAGCACGATGCCCTCCGCGTCCCGCCACAGCAGGGCGCGCTCGGCCAATTCGTCCACATAGGACTCGACGTCGGCGGCGCCGAGCAGCCGGGACACGTCCTCGACGGGCGCCGGCCGCCGCCCCAGCGCGTAACACAGCTGGACGGCCCGCAGCACCTGCACCAGCGGCATCGGCAACCGCAGCAGCGCCGCATCGATGGATTCGGGCGCCGCCAGCCGCGCGGCGACGACGTCCAGCCGCCGCGGCCACGGCTCGTCGAGCACGTCCGGCCGGTGGGCCAGCACCTTCGCGAGGGCGTCCTCGTCCAGGCCCGACAGCCGGCCGAGCAGGTCGTCGGCGGTGGTCATCGGCCCAGGCTAGCGCCTGTCGGACAGCGCGTCCGCCAGTGCCGTCCGGGAACGGGGAGTCGACGATCGCCCGGTGCTACGCCGAGCGACATCCAGGGGTACTCAATCTCGAGACCCACCGGATCGTCGGCCTCATCGCGGCTGGCAGGACACTTCTTCCAGATTTTCAAGGCCGCGCTTCTGCTCATCCTCGCCATGGCCGGGACACCTGCGGCCCTGGTTCGAAGTCGTCATGCCGCAGCTTGCCACGCGCGTCGCCGGCATCTGGACCTTCGAAGCCGCCGCGGACGAACGGGGGTCGAGTACCGGAAAATCCTGCTGACCGCGGAGAACCAGTTGTTTGCGAGCAGTTCTCCGGCCGGGCCGGGGACAGTGACGCCCTCACTAAGGGGTCGACGACGTCCTGCGGGAGCGCGGTGGCACCGCACTGTTCAGGAAGATCCGCGGCCAGCTTGCCGCAGATCTGCTGCCGCGACCCGAGTGTGTTGTTGTACCGACCGACGGACGCGAACCGGAGCAGACCTACGATGACGTGATCGACGCGCTCGCAGCCGTTTAGTTCGGTTGAGAGCTGCGCAGGGGAATTCATTCCATGTCGACATGGATTCGGTGGCTATCTGAAAGTACCATCCGGGTGTGCTCGCGATCGGCAAGGCGCTCGGAAATTGTTCGTATTGCCAACTCTGGAGGTAGTGCTGATGAGAATTTCAGTCCGCGCACAGCGTGCTTGTTCACGTCTGGTGTGACCAAGTCTATTGCGCCGGTCAATGCCTTGCTGAGCAGGTTGAGCGGGATATCGTTTCGAAGTCGAAGTGACGAATCATCGATACGCTGTCGTGGGTCGGCTACGTCTGGTAATGACGCCTGCAGTGTCCGGTTTGTGGCAGTTCCGGCCCAGGTCCACCAGGTCAAGCCTCGGTGGTTTCGGCGAATGACGGTGCCGGTGGCCCAGACGTTCTCGGCGTGACGCTCGCGTAATTCCCTGAGTGCAGCTTGTGCGCGGCGTGTGAAAATTGCCGATGAGGGTTCGCCATCGAGTAGTACGGTGCGTTGCCCGCGGGTTATTTCAAACGACAATCCGCTATCGCTGCCACCCCATTTTGCGCGTCCGGGTAGATCGCTCAATTCGACAAAACAGCGTCTCCGTTTCCAGTCGATGTGCCTGACTTGCCAAGCCCGGCCGGCCAAGAGTAGGACTCGAGGACTACCGTGATCGTTGGCGAGGAGGACGTCATCGCCAACTCGGCCGATCTCCTCGCGGCCGGCGAGTACTGTGAATTCGGGTGGGGCGCTGAACACTGCAAGTAGGTCGGAGAAATAACGGCGACCGAATTTTTTCTCCGCCTGGGGGCCGATAAATGCCATTGCGCCGTCGCGCTCGAGGTAGCCTTCGGTCAGCAGGTAGTTGAAGATTTCATCACTGTGCTCGTCGAGCAGGGGAAGGTCGCGCCACCACTCTCGCCAAGTTTGTAGACCGATCTGATTCTCTTGCAATGCCAGAGCAAGGATTTGCTGGGCTACAATATGGCGCGGATGCGCAGGTGGCACGATCGGCTCCACCCAACCGGCAGTCCAACGCTCAAGCAACCCCGCGACAGCCAGCACTGCGGTCTCGTCAAGACAGAGGAAGAGGCAATTGCGGCTGGTGTCTGCCCGGCGACCAGTCCGCCCCAGCCGCTGCAGGAACGATGCAACCGTGGGCGGCGCGTCGATTTGGATCACTCGATCGAGGTCGCCGACATCGATTCCGAGTTCCAACGTGGACGTCGCGACGATCACGCAGTCTCGTGCCTCCGCGAATGCCTGTTCCGAGCGTCGTCGTTCGTCGGCGGATAGGGAGGAGTGCGAGAGAAAAGTCGTCACGTTCCGGGCTCGCAGAGCGATGCCGAGCTCTTCCGCTCGACGCCTGCTGTCCACGAAGACCAAGCGCTTCTCACCCTTGTGGAGCGCAGCGATCACCGCGGAAGCGTTGTCGATGGTTCCGACGTGATCGACAGTGAGGTCGGGAACTACATCTGGACCCGTCGGCGGAGACACCACACTACGCGGCCGGTCTCTTTGCGAACCTTGTAGCCAGGCCAGCAGCTCAGCCGGATTGCCGACCGTCGCTGACAAGCCGATTCGCTGGAGTGGCCGCCCGGCCAGTCGAGACAGCCGCTCGAGCACTGCGAGCAGATGCCAGCCGCGGTCGTCCCCGGCGAATGCATGTACCTCGTCGACGACAACGGCACGAAGCCCGGCGAACAGTCGCCGCGTGTCCACTTTCGTCGAGACAAGCATCGCTTCCAAAGACTCCGGCGTCGTCAGCAAGATATCCGGGGGTTCACGCATCATTCGCACGCGTGCTGCTGTGCCGATGTCACCATGCCAAACGGCCGCGGTGCGGCCGAGCCAGCTGGCATAGCCTGCCAACCGCGGCTGAAGGTTGTTCAGCAACGCGCGTAGCGGGCAGATGTACAGCACAGAGGTGCCTTGCCAAGATTGTTCTTCCATGGCGCTGAGCAGTGGAAACGTCGCGGCCTCGGTTTTGCCGCCGGCTGTGGGAGCCAACAGGATCGCGTCGGAACCTTCGAGCAGAGGTGCCATGGCAGCCGACTGGAGTGGACGTAGTTCGTGCCAGCCGAGCGTGTTAACGATGTGGTGGACCAGGGCGGGCAGCAGGCGATCGAGCCCAGCGGTCATGGCAAGTCCAGGTCGATGTCGTCCGGACTCGCGATGGCGTTTCGTTCCTGCTCGGAGAGCTCGGCGGGAGTCACCGTGATCGGGTAGTGGACTCGTGGATCGAAGTCGTCATGCTCGTCGACGCGGTCCAGTACGTCCTGGACGAGCTTGCGTAGGAACACTCGAGGTGCGACGCCGACGCGCCCGCCGAGTCCGCCGGTGACGGCCGCTGCCAGTTCGTCGATGTAGGCGTCGTTTACGCGAGCGGATATCCGATCCGGCGATGTGGCCCCTCCCGCGTAGAGGTCCCGTACATTCCGGCCCAGTTCGCCCAGCAGGGCAAGGTCGAACCCCGCGAGCCTCAACTGCACGGCACGCGGGTTGTCGAACCGAGCCTCTGCGGTGAAGTCCGTGGACAATCGCTGCGCGAGCGGCGGCAGCCGTTGAACCCCCTGCTGTCCGTCGAAGAACGCCGGTGTACCCGTTATGACCAGGAACAATCCGGGGAACCGGCCGGCATCGATCTCGTCAAGCAGCTGCCTGAGGGCATTGAGTCCCTTTTCCCGGACGTCACCTCGAACGCGCTGCAAGGTTTCGATCTCGTCGAAGACCACCAGCAACCCCGGATGGCCACAGTCTCTCAGCACCGTCAGCAAGCCTTGGAGGAAACCGAGTGCGGCGAAGTGATCGAGATCGCCGCGCACGCCGGCGGCCCGACGTGCGGTCGCAGCCACGGACTTCTGCCCGCCGATCCAGGCGACTACCGCTTCGGCGGTCGCTGCATCGCCGGCGCGGCGCGCCTTGCGGTATCCCCGCAGCGCCGAGGCGAACGCCGGAGTTGTCCTTGCAACGACGCCCAGGCGATCCTCCATGAGCCTGTCGACGGCTTCGGCGACCGCATTTGCGTCATCTTCCTCGGCCTCGTTGGCTTCGAGCACTTCCTCTTCGAGGGTGTAGAACCAGGAGTCGATGATCGGCCGCAACGCACTGGCTCGATGTGTCGAAGTTGTCAGCCGCTCCGTCATCCGCCGATAGACGGTTTCGAGGCGGTGAAGCGGAGTTTCGGTCTCGGAAATCTGCACCTCGCTCGTCGCGAGACCCGCTCGTTTTGCGCGTTCGGCAAGCCAGCGGGCGAAGAATGTCTTGCCTGAACCGTACTCACCGCGGATGGCGTGGAAGGCTGCGCCGCCTTGTTTGATGGTGTCGAGATCGTCGTCCAGTGCCCGAATGAACTGGTCGAGCCCCACAGCGAACAGATCGAGGCCGGTCTGCGGGACGGTCCCTCGGCGAAGTGCGTCAACTACTTCGCGACGTCGCGCCGCGCTGACATGAGTCATGGCTTGCCCAGCTGAAACTGAACACAGAGCAGTTCGACGTTCAGCTCAACGGTCCGATTGTTGTCGACGATTTCGAGTACCGGATAGCCCTCGATGTTGAGCAGGCGCTGTGCTGTGGCGAGGAACCCGTCAATGTTCCGTGCAGCCTTGCCGGCCGTGGCCGAAATGGCAGCCAATGACAGCTTGCCGCCTGCTTCTACCAGCGCATCTATGACGGTACTCAGTGCTGATTCGGGTGCTTTGCGGACAAAGGCCTTCTGTGCCCGGAATATGTCCGAGTGGGTGACCTGCCAGCCGAGACTCTGTTTCGTTTGCAGACTTGGTTCCGGTTCTTGGAGGACGTGATCGAAGAGCCCGGGGGCGTCCGGAGCAATTTCCGCTTTCGGTTTGGCTTTGGCCTTGTTCGGCTTCGGTACGGCTTTGTCTGCCACGACTGGCTCGGAGGTGGCCTCCCACCAGGCCGGAGTGGTTTGCTCGGCCGCAAGCCCGTGCCAGCCGCGCGGGAGGGCGTCGACCGACGGCAGGAGGACAATCACCGGCACGACCACCTCGGCCAAGGATGCGCCGCCGTGGTAGCCGGCACGCTTGTTCGTGTAGCGGATGTCCTCCCGCCACGGGACGACGACCTTGCCGTTTCCTTCGAGAACACGGGGCCCGTGCAACTCGACTTCTCCAGCACCTGGCGTTCCGGTCCGCCATCGGGCTCCGTAATCTCCCGATGCCGGGGCCGGCCCGGTGGCCAATCCACGTTCAAGGACATGACCGTGGTCGGCGGTCAATATGACAGGACGTCCGTAGCTGCGGGCCTGCGTCAGAATACTCGTCAGAAAGCGGACGTCTTCGAGCCGCCAGAGTGTCCCGTCCCCCTCGCGACCTGGACCCAGCGTGTCGTCGATGGTGTTGAGCACAACGCCGACGACGTCGTCTCCGGCGAGCGCGGTAACCAACTCCGGGTTGAGAGTCTGCCCCGCGCCGCCGGCTACTTCGTTCTCGTGGAACAACCGAGCCTGCCGGTGGTGCCGTTTCCAGAACGCGGCGAAGCCGTCCTTCTCGACTGCTTGGCCACCGCTGGTGGGCTGTCCAGTCAACAGCGACGGCCTGCTCACAGTGGTGATCGACGGGATCGTCGAAACAGCGGCCAGGCGCTGACCGGCGATCGGGGCGGCTTCCAGCCAATTCGGTCGGCTGCCGAGTTCCGCGCCGAGCTGGACAGCTACCGAGCTGCTCATTCCGTCGAGCAAGATGACAACTGGAGGAGCATTTGTGGTCAGCGGGACAGCGGCGGTCGCCAGCACGTCTTCGACGAGCAGCACGCTTTCGGAGAACTGTGAGCGGGCGTGCGGAACCCAGGTGACCAGCTGCTGTGCGAACAGCTCGTCCATCGTTGTACGCCGGGCGACCGCGAGCTCGCAGAGGTTGCGGTAAGCCATTGCGCATACCGGCTCCGTGGCGCCGTCACCGGCCCAGAGAGCCGCGATGGCGTAGTCGACCCAGGCGCCCTCAGTGATCTGCCGATGTGCTCCCGCCGCGACAGACTGGGCGCCGGATTCGGGCGTAGCCAGCCAACGGGCCAGACGGACGGCCATCGCTGCAGTACGGAGCTGCGCCGTGAACAGTTCGGCGAGCCGGTGGTTGCGCAGGTCGCTGAGTCGCCGGCTCGCCGACACCGGATCGGGAAGAGCTTTGCCCAGCGCTCGGAGCCGGGCGTACCACGCGGACGGCAGGAGTGCGTTACCGGTCAACGCAGGGCCGAGGCCGGCCCGATTGGCCAGTTCGTCAGCGTGTTCGAGCACGACGAGTGCCTCATGGCGGGTCTGGGAACCTTCGTGCCCCACCGCTGCGATCCAGCGGCTGAGGGTGCCGTCGACTGCGGACGAGAACGCCTGAACAGCGTCCGAACGCATACCGGGGAAGAGCCCGCCCACCGAGATGAGCGCGTCTCTCGAGAGAGAAGGATCCTCGAGCGCGGTGCCGACCACGCCGAGTGCCAGTGCGTCGCGACCTCTGCCCGTCGCGACCAAAGTGAGCAGCGGTTCGATCGCGGGGCCGACGCGTTCGACAAGCCAGCGGCGGATCCCGTCCTGCTCGGCGTCGGCCAATTCCGTCCATCGCGTGGGGCCTGTCGTCTGGGACCACTCGAGCAGGCGGTCCATGTCGATGGTGGTGGCGTCGACTCCGAGCCGCTGGGTGATGAGCGCGGCCAGCGCGTCGTCGTAGGTCAGCACTCCGCCCCGTCGAGGCCAGCCGCTGGTGGGCTCCGCCTCCAGCAGAGCCTGAACGAGCCAGCCTGATTGCCACACCCGTGGATCCAGCCGATTCACCCCGAACCGGAACTTGAGGATGTCCACCGGGTCCACGCTGAGCAGGCCGGTCTTCAGGGCATGGCCACGCAAGTCCCAGTCGAGCTCGTCGGGGGTGACAGCGGTGGTCACCACGAGCACGCCCGAATCGGTGCCGGTGTCCTGGTGGTCGAGCCATTCGGCGGCGATGCCCAGTACCGACGGCTGGTCGGTGACGCGAACCACCCGTTCGGGTCGCTTGTCACCGTCGGGCTTGATCCGGAACTCGGTTCGCTCCCCGGGCTCGTAATGGCCGCGTACGAGCACCAAGCACTGGCCGGTTCGCTTGGCAAGCGCGGCTTTGTGCTGGTCCAGCAGGGACTCGATTCCTGACTGCGTGACGAGTGGGAGCGCGACCATCAGGCCTTCCCGTCCACAACCCGCCAGGAGATCTCGATCTCCCGGCCGGGGTGGGCCTCGACGAACTTGCTCACCGATCGATGCACGTCCTCCATGGTCTCAGCCAGCTGCACCGGAGACGCGTCGGCCGTCATTCGGCGTGTCTGCGCCGAAGCGTGCGGTGGCGCCGGTTTCGGCTCCGGGTTGGGTTTCGGCGGCTTCGGGCCGGCATCGGTGGCATCCTGGATGATCTCGAAGGCGATGGGCGGAAAACGGCGCAACATGGTGCCCAGCTGCCGGGTCTTCTCGTCGGCCCGCGCTGTCTCGGCGATATCGCCGAAGAGCCGTTCCGTGCGGTCCCGGATGCCGTCGCTCCGGCTGAGGTACGGCCGGATGGTCTGGAGCAGCTTCCACTCCACCTTGTCGAGTGCGCTCAGGACGTCCTGCGCCGACGTGATCGTCCGGGCGAGTACTTCGTCACCGTCCGGGGTCGGTAGCGCGGCCAGTCGCTTGATCAGGCGCGTCTGATCCGTGATCCCCGACAGGTCGCTCAGCAGGTCGGCGGCCGTCCGGGTGGCCAGCACCCGGGGTGAGGTCGACTCGAGGCCAAGCTCACTCGCGTGCGTCTTCAGCGATTCGTGCAGGCCGTGCACCGGGCTCAGGTATTCCTGCACTTGCTGGGCAACGCCGCTCGCCAGCTTGGTGATGTTGCGAGTGAACCGCGCAGCCGGCGCGGACACGCCGAGGATCGCACCCGCTCGGGTCCGTGCGGCGGTGTACTCCTCCTCGGTGGGCAGCTCCTGCGCACGCAATGCCCAGCCCGGGCCGATGTTGCCGATGTCCGGTGCTTCCTGCGGCATGGTGTCGCGAACCCACGCCCGGTCCGCGAACAGGGCATATCCGGCGATGATCAAGTTCGCCACCGGCTTCTCGAGCCCGGTGTACTGGAGTTCCTCCAACCAGCGCCGGATCTCGTCGACCGAGTAGTCGCCGGCAACCTGCTTCTTTGCCGCGTGCTGTTCGATTCGCGTGCGCCACTCGTAGCTCAGGGTGAGTGGCCCCTCGTGGACCTCGCCGAGCCCCAGCGGATGGACGATCTTGCTGACCGGTGCCAGCTGGTTCTTCTCGAGCTCGACTCGGCCGCCCTGTTCGGCGGCCTTGGTCATCCAGTTCAGCGCGTTCCGCAGCTCGTGGACCGTTACGGCCTTGCGGTCCTTTTTCGGGTCGAAGTTCGGGTGTTTCGGGTATTTCGCGCTGAAGAGATCGTCGGCGAGTTCCAGCACGTTGTACTCGAAGGGGGCGCCGACCCTCAGCCGCGGGGTGTGCTGGGGAAACAGCGTGAGGATCTTGGCGCGCTCGTCTTCGGGGTCTTTCAGGTTGACCTCGTCGCCGCCGGAGAGCCCGTACAGCTGGGACAGTACGCTGGTCAGACTCGACGTCAGGCTGTCGCGGTGGACTTCCAGCTGGGTGCGGATCCGGATCCGGTCCTCGGCCGACCGGTGGCCCGCCGCAGATTCGAGCCGGCCGCGTTCGAGCAGATATTCGATCTTCAGCAGCCGGCCGAGCTGGATGCCCCGCTGTTCGGACCAGAAGGCCGGCAACCAGACGAGCGTCAGGTGGTCGTGGCCGTGCTGTTTGAGGAAGTCGACGCGTTCGGCGTCCTGGCGCGGGGAGTGGCCGGCGTCGTCGAACGGGTAGTCGACGACGAACCGGATCACTCCGTCCAGGCTGGGCCGGAACTGGAAGTCCGGCAGCGACATGGGGTCGCGGACGTTGCCGAAGACGAACTCGGCCTTCCGCCTGCTGCCGCGCCAGATGATCTCTCGCTCGGCGATGGCTCCATCAGCGTTTTGATCGACACCCATGGCCGCCCAGAGGTGTTTGCACAGCCACTTGCGGCGGTTGGGGGTGTTATCCGCATCGAGTGCATTGTCCAGCAGCGGCTCGATGTCGAGGTCAGACAGGTGCAGGCTGAACACCGGCTTCTCCTCGCCGTCGCTGCGCAGCTCGCCGAACTCCGTCTTGAGGTCGTTCAGCCGAGACGTCGCGACGTCCCCGGCAGGGGCGGTGCGCGAGACGATGGAGCCGTGGTTGAGCGCGGCCAGCCGCTGCCCGGTGAGCCGGGTCAGCGCCGGCACCTCGGGTGCGAGTGAGGCGAGCAGCAGCGTCTTGATCAACCGCTCGTCGCCGATGAACCGGGGATCGGTGGTCGAACCGTACTTGTTCTCCAGGTATCGGCGGGCTTTGCGGTGGAAGCGCTTGGCGGCGTCGGCCTGCGCACGCAGCTTGTTGGTGAAGGCCTCCGTGGCGCCCACGGCCAGGACGTCCCACAGGTCGCCGAGCGGGATGAGCTCGCCGAGTTTCAGCTCGTCCCGGCGTCGGTGGAGGATGTCCTGCAGCAGCTTGAGGCCGGTGCGTTCGCGTTGCAGAGCGCCGGACAGAGCGACGAGCACGTTCAACAGCGCCGGCGAGATCGGATAGACAGCGCGGAAGTCCGCCCAGTCGGCGTTGGTGGCGCCGTTGGCGTCCAGCAGTGCGTCCTTGACGCTGGAGTTGGTGGATTCGATGTGCGCGAACGCCGCTTCGAGCTTGGACTCCATTCCTTTCCGGGGCTTGAGCACGCGCTCCTTGACGATCGCGGGCAGGTTGCGGTCCTCGAGGTTGATCGTGTCGAACCGTTCCGCGAGGTACCGGACCTGCTGCTCGAGGTTGCTCACATCGGCGCCCATGACGTCGCTGCCGACGAGGGTGCCGAGGTCACGCTGACGGGAGATGAACGAGATGATCGGCACCGGCCGGTCGCTGTCGCCGGACTCGATGAGCTTGACCAGCTTGCTCACCTGAACGTTCACGAAGTCCCGGCGGGACAGGTATCCCTGCAGCCAGAGGATCAGCTCGTCCAGGAACAGTACGATGCCGTCGTAACCGAGCTGCTTAGCGTGCCTGCTGATCACCGACAGGCCGTTCTCCAGCGGGAGGTAGGCGTCCTTGTCGCCGAGCGCCCCGCGCGAATACGACCCCATCGGCCCGGAAAGCAGCGCAGACACCAGCGCGTCTCGCCGTGGGTCTCTGGCAGGTGCGTCGAAGGCCTCGTCGAGTTCCTGTGTGCTCCAGGCGCCGGGTAGCGCCTCGAGCGGTTCGAGATCGTCAGGATCGCCGGTCTCGCGCGCCGAGCCCTCGGTTCCGAGCAGTTCGGCGAATTTGGTGTCCCCCACCGACTCCCGAAGCTTTCGCGCGTCGTCGAGCATCGCGTCGGCTTGGAACACCGGGGGAGTCGGTTTGCCGGGCAGGGTGTCGCGGACATGCTTGACGTAGCCGCCGAGGATCGCCGCGTCGAGGTCCGTCGAGCCGATCAGATGGAACGGCACCATGAGGAACTTGCGGCCGGCCAGCCACTCGTCGTGCTCGTCGATGATCTTGCGTAGGGCGGGTTTTTCCCGAGCCTTCTCGTTGCCGTTCAGGACCGCGTGAAGCACGGTCATGAAGTGACTCTTACCGGAACCGTATGAACCGTGCAGGTACGCAGCGTGCGACTCGCCGTCACGCACGGCGACACGCAGCAGTGCAAGTGCCTGTGTGAACGCGCCGCGCAACTGATCGGTCACCACGTAGTTGTCGACCAGCTTGTCGGTCGTGGTGAAGCCCTTGGACAGGTCGATCTTGAAATCGCCCTGGTTCACCTCTTCCGGGATGTCCAGCACATCCCGGAGGTAGACCTCCTCGGCCACGCTCGTCCCTCCGTCAGTCCTTCTTACGGCCGCGCCGCGCGGCCTCGGGCCGCCAGTCCCGCAGAGCCTCGTCGGTCAGGCCGTGCTTCGCCTGTTGCTGCTCGAGCACGGTCCGGAACTCCTCCGCCGGGTCACCGCCCCATTCAGCGTCGTAGCCACTGTGCCACTGCTCCACCCAGGGCAGCACCTCGGCCAGCCCGGCAAGCAGCGGCGCGACCTTCTCGGCGCCCCATCCTTCCTGCTCAAGCCGGTCGTTGATGATGTTGACCAACGCGAGAGCCTGGTCCTTGTGATCCCAGCCGGCCCACCCGAGCAGGAGTGTCGGGTCGATCTCCGGTCCGGCGCCTGGGTAGGAGACGAACCGCTCCTTGGGCACGTCGAGCTTGCCGCGCTGCGACCAGTAAGACGTCTTGAGGAAGTCTGCCGAGGTGTACTTCGGCGGCACGCCGATGTCGAGCCGCCGGCCGGTGCGATCCTCCTCGCGCTGCTTCTCCCAGACGAGTTCCCACTGGGCGCGCTTGCGCAGGCCGGACTCCCTGTAGCGCATGGCGGCGAGGTAGGGCACGTGCTCGGAGACGATGATCTGCTCGAGCACGTCGGCCAGCGACAGGTCCGGCTTGCCGAGGTGATCGGCGGCGTACAACGCGGCGACGTCGTTGACGTCCTGGTCTTTGCGCAGGAGGTCGGCGAGCTGGCTGACGGTCAACGTTCGTGGGCTAGTCAGGCCGTCGCGGAGGGCGAACCAGAGGTCCTTGCTCTCGCACCGGTCGAGCAGCCAGGATTCGAGGGCCTTGCGTTCTTTCTTCTCCCACGGCTCGCTTGACCAGCGGCGCTTGCACTCGGGTCGTTCGATAAGCGCGATGTCTCGACGGTTGGTGATGGTCTCGATCCGCTTCTCGACGACCTTCTTGTAGGACTCGGGCCAATGCTGCGGGATATCGGTGATCGGCGTCGACCCGTGCCGCTCGAACCAGGCGGTCTCGAGTTCTCCGTCCTCTCTCTTCCGGGCCATGACGATCTCGAAGGCTCGCTCACCGAGCTTGAGCTCGGGCACGTCCTCGGTGGCGGCGCGGAGCTCCTGTGCTTCGGCGTCGGTGAGCAGCCCGTAGAGCTGGTAGACCTCCCAGTCCAGCTCCTCCTGCAATGCGATCATGCGCCCGCGGATGCGCTCTTGTTCATCGTGGGCCGCATCAAGTTGGATTCGCGTCGGCTTGGATTTCTCTATGACAGCAGAAGGGTCTCGTTTTGCAAGGTCTTGCGCCAGGTCATCTAGTCCTCGGCCCGAATCTCGTGGGAGAACGTCGACGAGGGGGACAGCCTCGATGTTCGAAGCGTTGAACGCATAACGTTCCATCCAGTCTTCTGGCTGAATCCCTCGCCCCATTCCGCTTCCCCCTTTGGGGAAGCAGCGTTGTTTCAGCCAAAAGCAAATCATCGAGGAGTTGAGAAGTCCCAGTAGTGCCTGGTGGTCCTCTTCGGTTGCGTCAGGTGGAAGTTTGATCACGGGTGCGGTCTGCTTGAATATTCTTCCGCCACGATCCAGTATAAAGTGGTTATGTGTAGATACCTCTGCAAAGGTGATCGAAAGTTTGGTTTGTAGCTTCTTGTAGGTTAGTCGGCCGTATTCGGACCATTTAAGCTCGGCGTCGACCTTTGTTTTGCGGCCAAATAATATGTTGTTTGAGAGCGTGGTCCTGGCTGGCCACATTGCTGCGTGGAGGGCAGGAAAATCCTCAACATCGAGCGGTTTGTATGATGAACTGTAAGGAAATATCGCCGATTCGCAAGTGTCGTGTGACCAGTCTCGCAGTATGTCTCCGGTTACTATTTGGCGAACATGTGCGCTGTCCAAGGACTTGCGAATGAGACTTTTCTCGGGCTGGATGTAGAGGTCGTCCTCTAGGGTGAAGCAGGTGATGCCCGCTGAAGCGATCTTACTTTCAAGAATTCTGGTGCTAGCGTTCTCGATGTCGCTTAGTAAAAGATCGGATCCTCCGCCGCTGATTGACCAGGGATGAGTGCTCATGGTGAGACGGCAAAGGTCCGCGGCGGAAACCCAAGCTGACTCGCTTCCTGGGGCGTTGAGCTGCTGAGTAATCGCCTGCCAGACTTTGCCTCGTGCGGCTTCCACGGGCATGCTGGGTTCGCCACGGATGCCGAGAATGGCTCGGATCGGTTTATGCTCGTTGGAAATATTTTTTCGGCCGATCAGGATCACTGTTGGGGTGCCATGACCTGGGATGTAGGCGCCGGAGGTGTCGATGACGTAGGTCAGATCGATATTTCGGAAGAAGTTCTCGATCAGCTTCTTGCCGAACTCACGTTTCATGAACGAGTTCGCCGTAATCTGGCCCACGTAGCCGCCTTGCTGGTTCGGCGTCGCTAAGTGAAACAGGCGCGCTGCGAAGGGAACAGACAGGGCATACTTGCCGGAGCAGACATTCTTCCACCGCTCGCGGTAGTTCTCGTTCTCCTGCTTGTCCTTAACAGTGATGTATGGCGGGTTGCCAACGACCACGTGGTAGGAGGCCGGGGTAAGGAGGTCGCACGAGTCGATGTAGTCGTTGATGTCTTCGGTGCGGTAAGTGAACTCCTTGTCCGGCTCGGACTTGAGCATGTCCATCTGCTCGCCCTTGACATCGCGGCCGTGGAGGAGTGAGTCGCCGACAGCGACGTTGATGGGGAAGATGCCCGCTTCGGCGAGGGTCGGAGTGCCTGCTTGTTTGAGGGCCTCGACCAGCAGGCGGAAGCGGGCGATCGAAGCGGCAAACGGGTTCTTGTCGCAGCCGTGCACCGATTCCAGGGCGCGGCGGATCAGGACCCACTTGTCGACCCCATCGGAGACACGGCGCCACTCGGCGAGGAGGCGGCGGAAGATACCAAGGAGGAAGTGTCCGGAGCCACAAGCCGGGTCGATCGTGCGCAAGCCTTCCCGGACGCGTTCGACGCCGCCGCCGTGCCGGTGGATCTCGACGGTAGGGTCCAGGCC
Organism: Amycolatopsis plumensis; assembly: GCF_042652605.1. NCBI lineage: Bacteria > Bacillati > Actinomycetota > Actinomycetes > Pseudonocardiales > Pseudonocardiaceae > Amycolatopsis > Amycolatopsis plumensis. Next base: position 3,190,508 of record NZ_JBHSJY010000001.1, read on the forward strand.
GAAGGTCTGCAGCGCAGGTGTCAGGGTCAGGTCGAGGATGAATTCCTCGACGAATTCCGGGGTCTGGAGCAGCGCGTACGTCTTCTTCGCGTGTTCCGAGAGGTCCTGGTAGAGGTCGCCAAGGAAGCGGGTGTCCCAGGTGTCGCTCGTGAAGTCGTGGACGACCTCGCCGTCCGGGCCGCGCCGACGCCAGAACTTCAGCAGGGCGCTGGCTGCCTCGTACGACAGCGGCAGGTCCCAGAGCGGGTTGAAGCGGCGGTCGAACAGGCCCGCCGCGGTCGGGTGCGCATCGGACAAATGTTCGAACGCGGCTTCCAGCCAGTCTCGGTCGTTTAGGTGCGGCTTCGCACGGAAGAACGCATCGTGCCGCTCTCCGGCGATGGCAAGGGCATCGCCGGGCCCGGACAGGAACGGCTCGGGGATCAGGCCGTTGTCCTCGCAGAACCGCACGTAGACGCAGCCGAGCAGCCACGCGACGGCCGCCTGCGTGATCCTCTCTTCGGCCCACGACTCGTAGATCGACGCGGTGCGTCCGGCATCCTTGGCCGCGCGGTGCTCGGCACGCAGCCTGACATCGAACTCCGCTTCGGCGCTGCGTTCCCGCAGGTCGTCTTCCAGCACCCTCAGCTGCTGGCGCAGGTCGGCCAGTAGGGCCTTCTGATCGATCCCGTTCGCCACGTTCGTGTGCTCCCTCGCCCATGTACTCACCGTGACATCATCGCCATGACGCCACGCAGCACTAATCAACGTACCAAGCTGCTACCTGCATGGTTACGTCGATGACGTCGTCCAGGCCGTCCTCGGCCTCCCGGACTGCGGCACCTCGGGCCACCCGGCCTCGTCGACCCGCGCTACGGCGTGCGTCAGCCCAGTTCGATCTCCGGCTCGATCTCGGCCAGAACCTCGAGTTGCGCACGAAGCTCGGCATAAAGACCTGGTACCAGCTGCGTCACCTCGAGGACGACTGCGAGTGCGTATTGCACCGGCTTGTGGTCCTCATACGGCCAGCGGAAGCTGTTCCGCGCCACGACCACAAGATCGGTGTACTTCCGATCCCACGCATTCTTCCATGTTTTTCCCGCCGCTTGATTGGCGCCCTGCAGCCGGAGCCGATCGGCCGGTTCCAGGTCGATCTTGTACTTGGCCAGCTCGGTCGGTGCCTCTTCGGGAGATGCCGCGTACTTCGCTCGCACGTCATCGACATCTGCTCCGCGGTAGGCGTAGACGGACATCCGGCTGGACAGGTAACTGAGCCGGGTCGCTCGTGTGGGCGGGTCGAAGGCCAGGCCGATCGCGAGCCGCTTTTCGCCGGGCTGGAAGAATACTGAAGGAACCCGCACGGTGTAGAAATGCACCTCGTCGGCTTTCAGGTTTTCCTCACTCAGCAACACCGCTCGGTGGTCGCTGGAGAACTCGGCTCGCTCGGCTACCACCTTGCCGAAACCGGACAGGTGGCGCTCGAAATATGCGGCTTCCTTTTCGGAGTCGGCCTCTAGGATGGGTTCGGCCGGCACCGTCGTGGCAAGCAGAAGCGCTCGGACGCTGGTCGACCGCAGATTTGGGTATCGGCCCAGTACGCGAAGAGCGGCATGAGTGACCAGCGGGGCGGCGAAGCTGGTCCCGATGTCCCGGGCGAGTACGGCGTCCGGTCGGCCGCCAGCGGCCCCTACGACACCACCCCGGACACTGTCCGCGATGACCCGCTTGCGGTCCTCGTCGTACACGAACGTCCCACCTGGTGCGGACAGTTCCGGCTTGATCGCATTCTCGATCCCCGGCCCGGTTCGGGTCACCGGACTCGGTTGGCCCGCCTTGCCGAGCCGGTGGCGGGCGACCGAATCTCGTGCCGGACGGGCGCCCTGGTCGTCGTGCGGCACCAAAGCCCCGACCGTGAGCGCCAGTGCCGACATGGCCGGTGGTATCAGGCCGGTCTGTTCGGAGTCGATCAGCCATCTGCCATACACCGGTCCGGCGTGGTCGAACGCTTCGACGTTCCCGGCGCTGACGACGATCACCAGGTCGCGTTCACGGGCGATCTTGTCCAATACCGCGGCGATGCCGACCGGTGCCGGTGGCCGGTAGGGGTGGCCGCGGTCGCCGAGTGACAGATTGACCACACGAGCGCCCCGTTCGGCAGCCATCAGTACCGCTCGCTCGACGAGTGACTGCCACAGTTCAGCATCGGGAAAGGTGTTCTCGTGGTTGAGCACGCGGATTCCGAGGATGCGGCCGGCCGCGTGCAGCGGGTCTTTCCGGTGTAGCTTCCGTTCGAGGGATCCATAGACGGCGAGACTTGCGACGAGGCTGCCGTGTCCGGATTCGTCGGCGCCATCGGCGATATCGTCGGCCGCACTGACGGTTTCGTAGATCGCCGGGGCCAGCAGCGGGTTGCCCGCTTGGATCCCGGAGTCGATGATCGCGACGAGCGGCGCGGTTCTGGCGGGTGGGCGGATCTCGGGTAGCCGGTCGGCCGGCCACTGATCGATTTCGGGTTGGCTCAGCAGCGGCCGTGGCAGCAGCGAGGCGCGGCTGATCCGGTCGGTACGGACGACGTCGAGCACGAGTTCCGCGCGGATCTCCGCTCGGATGATGGACAGACCGACCTCGTAGCGACAGGTGCTGTCGAGGATGTTGGCTTCGGCGTTGCTCAGTGCCGTACGGGTTTCTTGATTGCGCAGGATCGTGTCCTCCCTGCTCTCCGTACACCAGCAGGTGAAGTCGATCTTCAGGATCTCGTTAGGGCTGACTGAAACGAGCCGTTGTGCGAGGTCCTCATCGACAACATCCGAGGGCTCCAGCGGCCGGATGCGATCGATGGCGTCGAAGAGTCCGAGATAGCGGGGATTTCCGCCGCGTGTGAGGACGGTTTCGTACTGCTTGCGCTGGTTGAGGAAGCTTGTCATCTCCGGATCGCCCGAGAATGCGGCAAGGGCCGAATCGCCTCGGCCCTCCAGTACTCGTAGGCCCGCATTTTCCAGTGCCTCGACCAGGTTCGCGACGGCATCGTTGCACTCGATCACCATGACCAAGGCAGGATTGATGCCGAGTACTCGCTCGCGAGTCTGGTGCCGGTCACGGAGGGAAGCCGCCTGCTGGGCGAGGTCGCGGGCGTGTTGTTTATGGTCGGCGTAGCGTCGGCCCCGGCCGCCACCACCGGAAGGTTTGCGGCGCGGAAGGGGCGCCAAGGCGCGCGCGATCTTCAGGTGGGCGTGCTCGTGAACACCGTCGAAAGCAAGCTGTGGCGATGCGGCCATGTCTCCCGGCTTACCCGCTCAGTGAACTCGCCGCTACGCTTCGGGGTCGAAGATCAACCGGATTGCCTAGTCGGCTACTCCGGTCGTGACGGCATTACCGAGGGTGTCCAGTCGATCGCGCAGCCGCTGCCACGCCTGAGTCATCGACTCGTTGTCGACCGCCGGTTTGCCGGCCAGCACAGTTCGACGCAGCGCGTCGAAGCACACCAGTTCGACCTCGGCCGGACTGCAGCCGGAAAGCTTCTTGGCCCAGGTCAGGGGTGTGATGGTGGAACGGACAGCCTTGAGCTTGCGGCTGATCAATTCACTCGATTGGGTCTGGGTCAGCTTCCCGAATCCGATCACTTCGTCGAACCGGCGCCATACCGCGGCGTCGATCAGCTGCGGATGGTTCGAGGTGGCGACGACCACCGACTCGCCGTGCATGTCTTCGAGTAGTTGCAGGACGGTCGCCGCGACTCGCCGCAGTTCGCCGTGGTCGCCGGTTTGGCCGCGCTGCTGGCCGAGCACGTCGAACTCATCCAGCAACAACACGCAGGGAGTCTGCTCGGCAAACCGGACCACCGACTCGATATTGCGGGATGTGTCGCCGAGGAAGGACGAAGTGAGCGCCGCCAAGGAAGCTGTCGCGACCGGTAGGCTCAGTTCGGCCGCGATCGCGTGTGCGGTGGCGCTCTTCCCCGTGCCTGGTGCACCGAGCATGATCAGCCGGGCACGGGGCCGCAGCCCGTGGCTGGTGAGAACACTGCGAGCGCGGTGTTCGGTCACGATCTCGTCAACCACTGTCCGCACCTTCGGGGCCAGGACCAGCTCGTCGAGTTCGTGTTTTGGCTTGCTCAGACGCAGCAGTGGGCGCTCGTCGCGGCTCTTCGGGATGGCCTTGAACGTCAGCGACAACCCGGCTCCCGGACGTTGCTGGGAGTTCAGTTCGTGTTCGAGCTCGTCGGCAAGCAACCGGTGGTTTTTCCGCCGTTCCTCGGCGATGAGCTCGCCTGCGGTTCGGCGGAATCCCGCATCATCCGACCGGACGTAGCTGGCGAACAGACGACGGATGAGGTCGCTGTGCGCCATCGTGGTCTCCCTCCCGGACTTCGGACCTGCCGAATTCCCACCCTAAGGGCTCGGCCACCAGAAGGCCGAAGGTGGGATCCGGATATCTGTTCACGCGACCTGGTCGCTACCGAGGTACTCGAGATACTCGCTGCGTAGGACGACATGGTCATGCTCGCCCGCGGTTTCGACGACCTGTCCACCCAGTGTCGGCTTCTCGCCGGGCGTGTCGGTCGGGCACAGGAGCCACAAGCCGTGCGGGAGGTCTTCCGAATTCCGTGCCGCGCGCTGCAGCTCGACCAGGAACTGCCGTCCCCCGGCCTCGAAGTACCGCCCGACCAGCCCCGCGTCATGGAGGAACAACACACTGCGGGGCGGCGCTCCGGCCATCTTCGAGAGCAGCTGCTCATGAACGCGTTGCCAGGTCGCCGAGACGTAGGAAGCAAGACCCGGGGGAACTCTGCCGCCCGTGGAGATGCGCGCGTCGGCGTTCAGGACGCGGTTCCATGCCTGGTGGCGCGCCTGGGCGAGAGCTCGGAACTCGGCGAGGAACAGCCGTCCGAGATCTATGGCGACGACGTCGTGTGTGTTCGTGAGCAGCCGAGCAGCACCGGGGAGGTACTTCGCCCGCAGTTTGAGGGCAAGAAACCCGCCGAGCCGTTGCGCTTCGGCAAGCCGAGCCGACACATATTCGGCCGACGTTCGGCCGGAGCTGATCGCGGCCAGGTCGACTGAGCTCAGAGACTGAGAAGAACTGGGTACCGGAGCACGCATTTCCACTGGTCTCGGTGGACAGAACCGGCCGGACACCGAATCGAAGGTCAGGCTGCTCCCCGCTTCACGCAGAGCGTCCGAGACTGCGAGCGTGGAGGGGTCGCCCAGATCGATTTCCGGGAAGCGAGCCCGGACCTTTGCCAGCAACCCGGTCAAGGTGATCCCTCCGGGATCGACGCCGGCGGCCGCCTGCGAGATGCGGAGGCCGCGGACCAGCCCCAGGTTGCGTGGATAGAGTTCCAGCCGCCGGGATGCGGCAGTGTGGACGGACATCGAGGCAGCCAGCGAAAGCAACCTCGTATCGGCCAGCGGCTGCATCCCCTCCGGCCGCTTCGATGCATGGAGTTCTCGTAAGACAGTTGCCGAGCTCGGCAACGGGTCCCGGCTGGAGATCTTGTCGGCTGCTTCGCCCAGCGCAATGGCGTAGTCGCCCAACTCGTTGGGAGTCGGCTCGTCGGAACCGTCGAGTGATTCGGAGGTAAGGATGATGCGTTCGTTACGGCGTAGGACGGCCAGCGCAGGCTCGGTGGATTCCGGCTCGTCCTTGTCCGGGGTGAGCTCGGTGTCGGTTGCGGCTCGCACGATGGCCAATGCGTTCCGGCGCGCCAACCCGGGATCTTCCTGGTTCGAGCCGTGCCGAGCCAGGAATTCGTCTGCGACCTCCTGCGCCGTGGCCACTCGGCCGAGCTCCCCGACGATCTCGATGATCTCTTGGCGGATTGTGGTCAGCCAGTCATGCCGACGCCATCGGCGAACAGCTTGGCTGTAATACTGTGAGACTTTCGGCTGGGTGGTGCTGAGTACATTTGCCACCGTTTTCTGGGTGGGCCATGGTTTGAGGTCGAGAACGGTGCCGTCGGCCCTCGACAGACCGAGCACTGCGCGTTCGATATCCGCGGACTTGGGTTTGGTGCCGGGCTTGGGCAGCAGCCGCTCGAGGATTAGATCCACGGATTGCCGACTCGGGTCGACCGGTACTTCGAGGTCTTCCGACGGTGGTTCCGGCCGACGCGGTTTCCCGTTGAGCAGCTTCGCGGCCCATTGGCGATAGCGCCTGGTCAGTTCCCGGCGGGTCAAGGCACCTGCCCCCCGGGCGCGCGTCAGCGCCGAAACTGGAAGCTCCAGCAGCTGGCCCACAGTGGAAGCGCCGAGACCCTCGGCGACCGAGATCGCCCGGGATGTCAGCCCCGCGGCTCCGAGCGGAGTGTCGAGTTCGGCGGCCTCCGCGGAGCGGTCGAGGTTCTCCTGTTCCGGCCGGTCGTCGTCCGTTTTCGTCGCGGTGGCCGGCGTCGTTGCCGGGCGAGCCTGGTCCGCTTCGGTGAAGACGGAACGCCACAGGTCGTCCATTTCGCTGAGCGACTTGAAGCGCTTCTCAGTGTCCCTGTTGAGGGCGCGCCGGAAGAACGCGGCCAGTCCGTCCCGCAGGCGCGGGTCGAAGAGGTGCTCTTCGATCTCCGGCGTTTCGTGGTCGGTCACTGTCGGTGCGTTGATTCCGTCGCCCCATTGGGGACGCGAAGCAGTGGCCATCTCGTACAGTGTGATCGCGGCCGCGTAACGTTCGGCGTGGTCGTCGTACAGCTTCCGCCGAGTCGTACCCAGGAAGGGGTCGAGATAGCCTCGCGTACCGACGTGGTCGGCGAGCGAGGCCCTGGCGAGCGAGAAGTCGAACAGCTTCAGCTGCGTCGGGCGGCCGGGACGGTTGCGGACGCCTATGTTGTCCGGCTTGATGTCGCGGTGGTGAATACCGGCCGCTTCGAGCTGGTACATGGCGACGAACAGCTCGCGGCCGAGCCGGTCGAGTTCGTCGTAGCTGAGCCTTCCCTCGACGCGCAGCTTCTTCGCGAGGGACAGCTCACCTGCGAACTCGAGTTCGAGCGCTGTGTGGTCGCCGATCTTCCGGGGACCGTCTAACAGCTGAACGATCGTTCCCCCGGTGACTATGCGCAGGGTCTCGGCCTCGTCGACAAGCTTTTCGGCCTTCTTTTCGTCGAGGGCGACCTTGAAGACCCGCTCATCGACGACCGTACCTTCGTCGGTCTCCCGCACCCGTTCGACCAGCAGGGCCCGCGCTGTCGCTCCCGTGCCGAGGACCTTACGGACGAACCACTCCTCGTCGATCTCTTGGCCGGCGATGGCCTCGAGCGGGTCCGCAAAGGACCGCCCGGTCGACTGCGGCTTCGCGTCCGTCTCGGCGTCGTCCAGCCGTTCCAGGAAGTCGGCCGCCGAATCAAGGCGGAGCGTCACATCCGCGCGGGTCGCGTCGTAGATCAGGTCGCCGAGCTCGTAGGGCAGACTGTCGTTGACTGCAGACAGCTGTAGACCGCCGTCGGTGCTGAGCCGGTCGAGCAGCTCAGCCTTGGTAGCAGCTGGTGGCAAGCCGGTCAGTATCAGATAGGACACCGATCCGAGACCGAAGACGTCCAACTCGACCGGGTCCGGATACTGATGATCGGTTTCAGGGGCGAGGTAACGCAGCGAGGTGTCTTCGAGGAACGCGCCGTCGAGCGAGGAGCCGCCGATCGAGCGCAGAGATGTGGCTTCGAAGTCCCGGGCAGCCGTTTGCCAGTCGGTGAGCCGAAGGACAGGCCGGGATCCGTCGGACCGGCAAGCGACGTAGACCGATCGTGGCGACAGCGCGCGGTGGTAGAGCGATCGGTCGTGGGCGTACCTCAGGGCCTCGGCCAGCTGACGGACCAGGCCGAGCCGATTCTCGGTGGTCAGGGCCTCGTCGAAGGCAGCAAGGTAGGCGTCGAGCCTGAGATCTGCCTCGTCGTGCCGAAACAGGATGGCGGGACGTCCCTGGTGCTCGTCGAACAGCCGAGCCTGGGCGATGCCGCGGTGCTCGATGCCCTGAAGCACCTGATACTCGCGTTTCGCGGCGCGATGAACCTTGCCTTTTTCGTCCTTACCGGCGCCTTCGCCGATGAGGTAGATCCTGAGCCTGCCCTGCTCCTCGAGTTGACCATCGTCGCGTTTGACCAGCCTGTCTTCCCAGAACGGTCCGGTGTCGAGCGGGCGAGGCTCGAGCTTCCACGAGTCTTTGAAGTGCAGGTGCGCGGTGGCAGGCTGGATGCCGATGGCCTGCATCAGCTGCGGAAGGGTCCGGGACGCGAAACCTGGCTTGATCCGGTCGGACTCACGGTGTGGTGGCTGTGCCAGCAGGTCGTCCCAGATCGCAGGCAGGCCGGTCTTCCGGTGCCGGCCGTAGATCTTCGGCTGCTGGAACTCGTCGAGCTCGCTGTGAAGACCGGGGTCGGTCAGGAACACCGCCGGCTCGATCCAGGGGACGCGTTCGGGCGACCCGCTTCGTTCGGCAGCGCGTTTCAGCTGACCACGGAGTTCCTTGGCCTTGAGGTTCGTCAGCTCCAGGGGATTTTGGATCGTGCGCGTCCGGCCTGTGTGCGGGTCGGTGATACGCCAGGTCGAGCCGCGGTTGACCACCCGTCCCGGGTGAGCTTTGAGCTCCAGCAAGTACAAGCCCGACGGGACGGCGATCAACAGGTCGCACTCGTTGATGCGGCCGGATGCCGCAGTGAAGGAAAAGGTCGCCCACGCGCGATACGGCTCGGCATTCGGCATCTGCCGCTTGATGAAGTCGAGCCCGTCCTGCTCCCAGACGAAGTCCGATTGCCTCCGCTGGTGCCAGCGCGACGAGGGCATGGATGACCCGGGCGTAGTGCTCGGCGTCACGATCCACCTCCGGTTGCAAACGCTGGATGTCGTGATCCTACCCAGTGGTTCCGACAAGTTGTCCGGTCACCGATCGGATACGCGGCTACGGTCTGGCGCCTGTCGATGTGGGCCCATGGGAAGCGTGAGGGCACCGGACTGATCGGTAGTCGGCGGTCAGCGTCGGGCTTCGATGCGTCAGGACGATGTGACTGACTGCTCGACCGACTCGGCCATAACCGTCTGTGTGCGGGTAGACCATCTGGAATCGTGCGTTGACCTGGGCAGCCTGGATGGAGGAGTGTCGCTCCGTCGCTCAAGTCCTGCGGAAAGGGCTCGAATTCGGCATCCAGGGGCTCCAGCTAGTGCCATCACTCCAGTGCGCGTGCCGCTTTCGTCAGAGATGATCGCGTGTGACGCTGGCGCGGTGGAAGTGACCCCGGTGAGCCGGGCTGAGGCGGTCCGGTTCACTGGGCTCATGGCAATTCCGGAGCTCGCGCTGCGGCAGATCGAACGGTGGTGCGCGCAGCGCGTCCCCGCGCACCTCCAGGACCGGATCCGGGTCGAGTGCCGGACCCGGGGCCGGTCGGTGACTATCGTCGAACGCCGGGCGCCGTGGTCGCCTCAGGCGGGGCCCGAGTGGAGCGAACAGAAGATCGCGCAGCTGCGGCTGGACGAGTTCGGCATCTGGTCGGTGTGGTGGGCCGATCGGAACGGGCGGTGGCTGAGCTATCCGGACGCGCCGGTCGCCAGCACGCCGCCCGCGCTGCTCGACGAGATCGACCGCAACCCCGGCGGGGTGTTCTGGGGCTAGGACGGCGGCGGGAAGCGAACCTCGTTGCGGTCGATCTTCGCGTGCGCCGCCGCGGCGAGGTCGACGCCGAGGCGGTCGGCCAGCTGCAGCAGGTACAGCGTGACGTCCGCGATCTCGTCCAGCACCTTCTCCTCCAGCGCCGGATCGGCTCGCCACGCGTCGGATTCCTCGGGCGTCAGCCACTGGAACAGCGCGGTCAGCTCGCCGACTTCGCCGGAAAGGGCCATCACGAGGTTCTTCGGGGTGTGGTACGGCTCCCAGGCGCGGGCCGCCGCGAAGCCGCGCAGGCGCTGGGTAACGTCGTCGAAGGTCACCCGCGCGATTCTGCCCTCGTGGTCACGCAGTGCTAACGGCCGTATGGCGGACTGGCGTTGACCGGTGAATCTCTCACTCAATAGGTTGAACTTCGTCGGGATTGTTGCGGGGACCAAGGCTGGGAAGGGAACGTCTTGAAGTACCTGCGATCCGTCCGCGGCCGCATGCTGGGCATCGCGTTCATCCCCGGCGGCGCGCTCGTCGCCGTGGCTGTCGTGATCGCGATTCTCCTGATCCACCAAGCGGTTCGGACGCGGGACATGGCCGTGGAGACGGCGGCCGCGGCGGACCGGACGGCCCGCGCGGTGGTCGCCCTGCAGGCCGAGCGGAGCGCGGCGATGGCCGCGCCCGACCAACGCAGTGCCGCGTACGCGACTTACACCCAGCGGATCGAGTCCGCCATCGCCGGCCTGCGTGACTACGCGCGCCACGCCCCGGACGTCGAGTCCGCCTACCAGCAGACGACCGCCGTCGAGCTGCTTTCCGTCGCCGAAGGCATGGATCGCTCCGATTCCCTCGCTCTGGCCGGCCTGGACAACGTCACCCGCGGGTCGTTCACCTCCGCCGTCGCCTCCTACCGGGCCGAGCTGGCCCGGGTCGTGCCCCAGCTCACCGAGAGTGGCCGGATGGCGTACGAAACGCTCACGCGTAGCGCCGAATGGAGCAGGCTGGCCGCCGCCGAAAACGCCTTCACCGCCGCCGAACCGCTTCCGCTCCCCGAGCCCACGTGGCGCAGCGCCTCCTACGCCGTGTCCGCTCAGCTCGGCCTGCTGTACACCCAGCAAAGCCAGTACGCCGTGCAGCTGACGCTCGACGACGGCCGCCGCACCCTCGCCGGCGCCCTCGCGGCCGGGACCGCGCTCCTGCTGTTCGCCGTGCTGCTGATGGTGGTGGTGCGGCGGCTGGTCGCGCGGGTTCCGGTGCCGGTCGTGCCGATCATGGTGCCGACGGTCCACGCGGCCATCCCGCGCCCCCGCCACGCACGGTCACGAAGATCGGGACTGCCGGATCCGTGGCCGCTGAAAGCCGTGTTCGACGACTTACGACGTCGATGAGGGGCTCACGAAGAGTCACGGATTACTCCGAAAAGAGCACGCGGTTGGCCCACACGCGTGGCCGCGGCCGTCGGGCAGACTGGTGCCCGTGAGTCCCCCCTCGGATCTTCGCCCCTACCTGCGCACTTTGGACGTGGAGACGCTGGCGGACCTGCTCCACGCCCAAGCCGAGCGCGATCCCGAGCTGCGGCACTCACTCGAACTGCGCGCCGCCACCCAATCCGGTGACGTCAGCGAGGCGCACCGGCTGCTGGACACCGCGGTCACCGACGGGAACGTCGAGTACACCGCCAAGATCGGCGCGGTCCTCGACACGCTGCAGCGGATGCTCGACGCCGGCAGCCGCGCCGACCTGGGCCCGCTGGCCCGGCGCACGGTCGACGACATCAGCGAGGTGCTGGAGCAATCCGGCGACCACGCCGGCGACCTGGCCGACCGGCTGGACCGGGCCGTGGAGCTGTACGCCCGCGCGTGCGCCGCCCGGCCGCCCGACCCGGAGAAGCTGGCCGACTGGATCCTCGAGGTCGAATTCGACGGCCCCGGTCGCCCGGTGATCGACCTCGCCGAGTTCGCGACCGCACTCGGCGAGCCGGGGCTCCGGCGGATCAAGTCCACTGTGGACGACGTGCTCGCCGCGAACGGGCCGGGCCACCGCCGTGACGTGGCCGAACGGCTGCGGGAGCAGCTGGCCGAGGTGCTCGGTGACGTCGACGAGCTGGTCGCCATCCTCTCGGCCAAGCCGCCGCGGGTGGACGTCAGCCTCAAGATCGTCCGGGTGCTCCGGGCGGCGGGACGGCACAGCGAGGCCATCGCGCACGCCGCCCGCGCGCTCACCCACGACAAGAAACCCCCGGAGCCAGAGGACGAAACCGCTCGCCGTCGCAAGGACTTCGATGCCCAGCCGGGTCGCGAGACGTACGCGGCCCTGCGTGAGGCCGCGACGAAGGACGGGAAGTGGACGGTGCAGCGCCGGGAAGCGCTCGCTTGCCTGCGCACCCGCGCGGCCGAGGGGGTCGAGCAGGCGGACGAGCTGGTCCGCGTCCTGCTCGACGACGGCCGTCCCGACGAAGCTTGGCGAGCCTGTGTCCGGTTCGGTGCGTCCGCGGAGCTCAAGCTCGAGCTGGCCGAACAGCGGGCCGCCGAGCACCCGGCCGAGGCGATCCCGGTCTTCCGCGAACACGTCGACGAGCTCATCGAGCGCAAGGATCCGCACGCCTACCGGGAAGCCGCGCGACGGCTCAAGCTGTTGCGCAGCTTGCACAAACGAGCCGAAACGCCGGACGAATTCACCGCTTACCTGGCCGCGCTGGTGGAAAACCACCGGCGGAAAACCCGGCTGATCACGGAAATCCGGACCGCCAGGATCGCCCTGCCGAAAGCCGTAACCTCGCCGCGCAGCCCTCGTTGACCCGGGAGAACCGGTGATACACGTGCACCGGGACATCGTGAGCGCGCCAGGCGTCGCGGTGGCCCAGTTCCGTCGTCCAGGCTCGGCGCCTCCCCGTCGAGCAGGGCGGCGGGACCCGCGCCAGGGCCACCGCGACCCGCTCGCGGTGAAGTGAAAGCATGAGCTCATGAGCCCGGTGAGTCGCGCCCGCAAGAAGGCACCGCAGCCCGTCACGCACAGCGTGACCGGCCTGTTCAAGGACGTCCTGAACGACTTCTCGGCGCTGGGCGCCGACCCCGCGCCCGTCGACGTCGAACTGCTCGCCTCCGAGGTGCTCGGCCAGTTCCACGACGTGCCCGTCGAGGACGGCGAAGAGCCGCTCGGCCTGGAGCTCATCGCCTTCGCCCAGCGCAAGATCACGCCCGGCGCCGCCGCGCTGCTGGCCGCGCTGAAGGTCGTCGCCGAGACCGACGTCGAGCGGAAGGCCGCCGACGCCGGGCTGCAGGTCGTCCTCGGCCGCGGCATCCCCGCGCCCGCCTGGGCCGACGGGCTGGGCCGGGTCACCGCCGGCGAGTGCTGGCGCACCGGGGACGTCTACGGCGACGAGTCGTCCCTGCTCTGCGTCTTCTCCCACGGCGACCAGGCGTACGGGCTGCTCGCCCTGCTCGACTTCACCGAGGGCGGCCGGGTGCGGGACCTCGTGGTGATCGACAAGCCCGCCGACGTCGTGGCCGAGATGCGGGAGCAGTCCGACGCCGACCCGGAGCTGGTCGTCTTCGAGGCCGTCGACCCCGCCGAGGCGCACCGCCTGATCGCCGACGGCCTCGCCGCCACCGACCACCTCGACGAGGCCGACGTCAGCGAGGACTACGCCCGCTTCCACGCCGTCGCGCTGACCTGGTGCCGCGCGCTGCCGGAGCCCGCGCTCGTGCCCGAGGTGGCCGAGTGGTCCGAGACCGAGCGCGCCGCCGTCGTCGAGCAGTTCGTCGCCGCGAGCGGTGAGGACGCCGACGCCGCCCGCGCCATCGGCGGTCTGCTGCTGGAGCACGGCCTGCGCACCGACCCGGGCAACCCGCTGCGCGTCGGGCCGGAGAAGATCGCGCGGTTCCTCGAGGGCCTGCTCGGCGAGGAGTACGAGCTCGACGCCGACCACGAGGACGCCGTCGAGCCGGTCGTGCTCGCCTGGGTGCAGTGGACGGGCGAGCGGGCGCACCTGACCGAGACCGCGATCGCGGCCCTCGACGAAGCCGTCCAGGACTACCTGAGCGAGTACGCCGACGAGGACGACTCCCCGCTCGAGCGCTACTTCGCCGACACGAGCGACCTGTCGCCGACCGAACTCGCCGACGCGCTGGAGCGGCGGATGTTCGCCGTGCCGTCGACGACCACGGAGATCGACGAGGAAGAGGTCGACCTCGACCCCACCGACGCCGACCAGCGCCGCGCGCTCGTCATCGCCGAGGCCGACGAGGACGAGGAAGAGCAGCGGCTGATCCTGCGCGCGACCATCGTCGACCAGCTGTGGGACAACGAGCCCGCCGAGGTCTGGCAGGCCGCCGAGCGCTTGGGCGAGGGCGAGCTCGACCGCGACGAGATCTTCGAGCAGCTGATCGACGCCCTGGAAAACAGCCTTCTGGACGCGGAAAACCTCGAATACGACGCCGACGCCTACCTCGAGGCGCTGGCCGAGCTCTGACGGCTAGGGGAGGGGGTCTGCGGACTTCGCCTTGCTGCGGCGCTCCTGCAGCCGGTCGTCGAAGTCGACGACGAAGGTTCCCGCGGCCATCGCGATCAGCAGAGCCAAACCGAGCACCGCACCGACCCACGTGAGGATCATCGAGAACATCGTGGGCCTCCTCCCCAGCTCAGAGCCGTTTTCCTGACTCCTTCAGGGTCGCTTTCACAGCGGATGCCCGGTATCGGCCAACCGGTTACGGCTGACCGGCCCGCCTCGGCCGAACGGCCGGTTTCCGGCGCGGAGAGTCGCCAGGCCCCGACAAACCGTGCTCGCGCACTCGCTCAGCGTGCGAAAGCGCGGCATGTGGGTGACGAGGTGCGTGACCAGCCCGTCCGCCCTCGTGAGTGGTAAGGCGGGTTCTAACCCGCCTTACCACTCACGAGGGGGTCAGAGCTTGCGGAGGCGGACCCGGTTGATCGTGTGGTCGCAGTCCTTGCGCAGCACCAGCGTGGCCCGCGGCCGGGTCGGCTTGATGTTCTCCATCAGGTTCGGCTCGTTGATCGAGTGCCACAGGTGCCGGGCCTCGGCGCGGGCCTCGTCGTCGGGCAGGCCGGCGAAGTGGTGGAAGTGCGACGCCGGGTCCGCGAACGCCGTGTGCCGCAGCTCCAGGAACCGCTCGACGTACCAGCGCTGGATGTCGTCGGTGTGCGCGTCGACGTAGATCGAGAAGTCGAAGAGGTCGGACACCATCAGCCGCGGTCCCGGCTGCAGCACGTTGAGGCCCTCGACGATGAGGATGTCCGGCTGCTGCACCACCTGCTCCTGGCCGGGCAGGATGTCGTAGGCCAGGTGCGAGTACACCGGCGCGGCGACGCGCTCGGCACCCGACTTGACCTCGGTGACGAACCGCAGCAGCGCCCGGCGGTCGTAGCTCTCCGGGAAGCCCTTGCGGTGCATGATCCCGCGCCGCATCAGCTCGGCGCGCGGGTACAGGAAGCCGTCGGTGGTGACCAGGTCGACGCGGGGGTGGTCCGGCCAGCGGGCGAGCAGCGTGCGCAGCAGGCGGGCGGTGGTCGACTTGCCGACCGCCACGCTCCCGGCGATGCCGATCACGAACGGGACCTTCGTGCCGCGGGAGTCGTCACCGAGGAACGTCGTCGTCGCTTCGTAGAGCCGCTGGCGCGCGGCGACCTGCAGGTTGATCAGCCGGGACAGCGGTAGGTAGACGTCGGCCACCTCGGCGAGGTCGACCTGCTCGCCGAGACCGCGCAGCCGCACCAGCTCGGCCGCCGTCAACGGCAGCGGCGTGGAACTTCGCAGCTCTTTCCATTGTTCCCGGTGCAGCTCGACATACGGGCTGAGTTCGCGGACCCGGGTCATCGCACACTCCTCCGGCCGTCGCCTGCACTGGCGGACGTTCACCTGCGTGTTCAACGGTAGGGCTTACGGCCGGTTAAAGCGCTGTGACGTAGTCCACCCCCGTCCAGGGGTTGATCACCCAGCGTCACGATCGGCGAAGACTTCGGCCCACGCCGCGGCCACCTGCCGGGCGCAGGTCGCGGGGGCGACGCCGCCGACGCCGGTGCCGAGCCCCGGCATCGCGATCGTGTCGACGAACGCCCGCACCGGGCCGTGGTCGAGCCGGCCGTCGCGCCAAGTCAGGAACACCGCGCGGGCGGCGAGGTACGGGTGGACCGTGTCGGCGGGCAGCCGTTCGCCCGGCTCCCGCATGGTCGGTGCGCTGATCAGCCAGGCAGGCTCGGCTTCGCCGGTCGGCACCACCACGGCGTCGCCGATCGGCAGCTCCCCGCCGTGGAAGGCCAGCACCGCGCTGCGGACGCTCTGCTCCACGCCCGGGAACGCCTGCGCGTACACGGCGTCGATTCCGCCGCGCATCCAGCCGTAGGAGTTGGCCGGGCTGACCACGGCCTGGGCGACGACGTCGAGCACCGACCCGCGGTGCACCCGGACCCGGCCGGCCAGCTTCTGCGCGGCGGCGGTCCAGGCCTCGGCGAGTGGTTCATCGACGGCGCACAACACCAGTTCCGGTGCGCGGGGGGCGAGTGGCGGCTTGGCGCCCTCACGTCCGGTGTGCGTGCCCGATTCGGCGGTCACCCGCCCAGCATCGCAAAAAATGCCACCCGGCGTAACCGGTTCCCGTACCGGCTGTCCGAGTGAATGTCGCCACGGTCAGGCCCCGTAGCCTTGGTGCTGTGTCACGGATCGCATACTTCGGCCCCCGAGGGACCTTCACCGAACAGGCCGCGCGGGTGCTCGCCGCCGGCGAAGAACTGATCCCGGTCGAGACCGTCCGGCTGGCGATGACGGCCGTCCGCAACGGCGAGGCGGACGCGGCGTGCGTCCCTATCGAGAACTCGGTCGAGGGCGTGGTGCCCGCCACGCTCGACGCGCTCAGCGAGGCGGCCCCGCTGGTCGCCGTCGCCGAAACCATCCTGCCGATCCACTTCAGCGTGCTGACCCGGCCCGGCGGTGGCGACATCAAGACCGTCGCCAGCCACCCGCACGCACTGGCCCAGGTCCGCGAGTGGCTCGAGGAGAACCTGCCGGACGCGGACCAGGTGGCGTCGTCGTCGACGTCCGCCGCCGCGGTCGGCGTGCGGGAAGGCACCTTCGACGCGGCGGTCTGCGCGCCGGTCGCGAACGAGCACTACGGCCTCGAGGTGCTGGCCGAGGGGGTCGCCGACGTCCCCGACGCGGCGACGCGGTTCCTGTTGGTGCGCGCGCCGGGCGAGCTGCCCGAGCCGACGGGGGCCGATCGGACGTCCGTGGTCGCGGCGGCCGCGAACCGGACCGGAACGCTCGCCGAGCTGCTCACGGAGCTGGCCAGCCGCGGCATCAACCTGACCCGGCTCGACGCCCGGCCGACGCGCAGCAACTTCGGCGAGTACCGCTTCTTCATCGACTTCGAAGGGCACGTGGCCGAGCCGCGGGTCCTCGACGCGCTGACCGCGTTGCGCCGGCACTGCCGCAACCTCCGCTTCCTCGGCTCGCACCCGCGGGCCGACGGGACCCGCACCACGATCGAGCCGGGCTTCGGCAACGACGACTTCGTCGAAGCGGCCGTGTGGGCCGACGCGGTCCGCAAGGGGGACCGGGCGTGAGGCTGCTGCTCATCCGCCACGGGCAGACCGACGGGAACGTCCGCGGCGCGCTGGACACCGCCCTGCCGGGCCCGCCGCTGACCGAACTCGGTCGTCAGCAGGCGGACGCGCTCGCGGCGCGGCTGGCGGAGGAACCGCTGGTCGCGGTGTACGCGTCACAGGCGACGCGCGCCCAGCAGACGGCGGCGCCGCTGGCCGCGCGGTTTTCGCTGGACGTGCAGGTCGTCGACGGGGTGCACGAGGTCGTCGCGGGTGATCTCGAAGGGGCGACCGATCACGCGTCGATCCGGACCTACATGGACACGGTCCGGCGCTGGACGCTCGGCGAGCTGGCGCCGTCGCTGCCCGGCGGCGAGAGCGGCACGAGCGTGCGCACCCGGATGTTGGACGCGGTGGGCCGGCTGCGCGCCAAACACGAGCAGGCCGACCCGGACGGCGTGATCGCGCTGGTCAGCCACGGTGGCGCGATCCGGCTGGCCGCGGAGTGGCTGGCGCCGAACGTCCACGCGGACGTCGCCAACGCGGCGCTGATCCCCAACACGGGGCTCGTCGAGCTGGCGGCCCGGCCGGACGGCGAGTGGCGCTGCCTGACGTGGGTCGACACGCCTCTGTGAAGATCACGAAAGTGTGATCCTGTCACGTTTAGAACACGCCTGGTGGGGAATTTACGAAAGCAGCCAACCCGGCCGCGACCCGGTACGTCTACCCAGTAGCACCACACCAGGGAGGCGATTGTCATGAAGCTTTCACGGTTTTTCCCGGTCGTCGCGGCCTCGGCGGGCGTGCTCGCGCTCTCCGCGTGCGGCAGTGGCGGCACGACGAACACGGCGAGCAGCTCGACGCCGTCGAGCTCGGCGTCGCCGACCGCCACCACCACGGTCACCACCGCCACCTCGAGTCCCACCCCCACGACCTCGGCACCGGCCGAGCCGCCCGCCGCCCAGCCCGCCGACAACGGGTTGTGCAAGTCCGGGGACGTCAAGCTGTCCCTCGGCCAGGGCGACGCGGGCGCCGGCTCGGTGTACCGGCCGCTGCTGATCACGAACTCCAGCGGGAAGCCCTGCACCATCCAGGGGTTCCCCGGCGTGTCCTATGTGGCCGGTTCGGACGGGCACCAGGTCGGCAAGGACGCCTTCCGCGAAGGCACCAAGGGCAACGCCGTCAAGCTGAACCCCGGCCAGACCGCGGCCGCCGACATCCAGTTCGTCAACGTGCGCAACTTCGACCCGGGCACCTGCCAGCCGACGGCGGTCAAGGGCCTGCGCATCTACCTGCCGCAGGAAACCGCGTCGAACTTCGTGCCGAGCGAAGGCACCGGCTGCGCGAGCACGAAGATCCCGGGCAACCAGCTCGCGGTGAAGACCGTCCACCCGGCCTAAATGCGGCCACAGATCTCTTTGGCCTCGCTGAGGTGCCGCTGGCCGGAGGCGTCGCTGAAGTGCAGGCTCAACACCATCCGGCTGACGCTGTCGATGTGGTCGGCCAGCGGCTGGTAGTTGGCGTTCACTTGGGCGGCGGCCGCGGACAGCTCGCGCGCGGCCACCATCCGGTGCAGCCGCTCCGAGCTGAGGCCCGGGGTCAGCGTGGGCTGGGTGTCCCGGCTCGTGTCGGGCAGCTCGCCCACGCGGTCGAGCGCCTGGCACGCCGCGACGGCGTCTTCGAGCGCGCCCGCGTGCACCCCGGACAGTCCCCACAGGAGCCCGAGCACGCTGCCGCCCAGCACGAACCCGGCCACCGCGCTCAGCACGAGCAGCCGTCTCGACGGCGGCGGTGACGTGGACTCGTCCGACGGCTCGTCGAAGTCGGGATCGGCGTCGGTGCCGGTCCCCGGGTCCACGGTGCGCATGACTGCCTCCTCACCACCTGGGTGAGGAGCTATTTCAGCTCACAATCCCGGATCGTGGTGCGTCAGCGCCGCGGCTGAGTCCGATTCGTCACCGAGGGAGGAGCGCCGCAGCGCGCCGAAGGCGAACGCGGCGATCACCAGCATCGCCACGCCGGACACCGCGAACGTCCGCGCGGCCGAGCCGAGCTGCTCGGTCAGCACCCCGCCCAGCAGCGCGCCCAGCGGGATCGCACCCCAGACGACCGTGCGCCACACCCCGAGCACCCGGCCGAGCAGCTCGCCGGGCACGAGGGTGTGGCGGGCCGTCGCGAGCACGACGTTCACCGCCACCACCGCGGCCGCGAACAGGCCGAACAGCGCCGCGCCCGCGACCGGCGAGCGCACCAGGCCCATCCCGCCGAACCCGAGGCCGCAGCAGACGATCCCGCCCGTGACCACCGGGAGCCGTCCGGTCGCCCGTACCAGCCGTGGGGCGACGCCCGCGCCGAGCAGCCCGCCGATGCCCCCGACGAACGCGAAGAGGCCGAAGGTCGCGTCGGACAGGTGGAGGTCTTCGAGCGCGTAGAGCACCAGCTGCGCCTGGGCGAGCTCGCTGACCAGGCTCAGCAGGCCCGCGACGACGACCAGCCGCAGCAGCAGCGGGTGCCCGCGCAGCCAGCGCAGGCCGTCGGCGAGTTCGGTGCGCAGTTTCGCCGGCTCGACCGGTGTCTCCGCCTTGGCGCGGTAGGTGCCCGCCAGCCCGAGCAGCACCGCCGCCGCGATCGCGAAGCCCGCGGAGTTGAGGACGAACGGGAAGGCCGCGAAGAGCGCGAACGTCAGGCTGCCGACCGGGCCGCCGAGGAACGTCTGGCCGACGATTTCGCAGGCCTGCAGCTTGCTGTTGGCCGCGTCGAGCGAGCCGTCGCCGACGACCGCCGGGATCAGCGCGTTCGCCGCGCTGTCCGCGATCGTCTCGGCCGTCCCGATGATCAACGCCGTCAGGTAGACCAGCCAGATCGTCATGCCGCCGACGGCCACGAGCACGGCCAGCACGCCGACCGCGACCGCGCGGGCGGTGTTCGCGACGATCATCGCGCGCCGCCGGTCGATCCGGTCGACCAGCGCGCCGGCGACCGCGGCGAACAGGAGCCAGGGCAGGAACTGGGTGGCGGACAGCCCGGCGATGAGCACCGGATCCCGGGTCAGGGTCGTGGCCAGCAGGGGCAGGGCCACCTTGCCGATGCCGTCCCCCAGGTGGGACGCCGCGCTCGACGTCAGCAGCCACCTGAGTCTTCGGCCGCCTCCGTCGTTCCGGGCTTCGTTCACTGTGCCTCCCCGCACGAATCGACGCCCAACGACTTCGGTACGAGGATAACCGCGGAGATGGCTGCGCGTGGTCACGTTGTCACTAGCAGTGAATCTCGTGACGGTTTCCCGGAGCCGGCGCGGAATTCGGTGGAACGCGCCGGGCCGACGAGGAAATCCGCGCGGGTCAGCCCCAGCCGAGCTCGTGCAGCCGGGCGTCGTCGATGCCGAAGTGGTGGCCCAGCTCGTGCACGACGGTGATCAGGACCTCCTCGACGACCTCGTCCTCGTCCTCGCACATGGCCAGGATCGGCTGCCGGTAGATCGAGATGCGGTCGGGCAGCACCCCGCCGTACGACGACGTCCGCTCGGTCAGCGCGATGCCGTGGTAGAGCCCGAGGATGTCCGGTGCTTCGTCGTTGAACTCCTCGACGAGCACGACGACGTTGTCCATCGCGCGCGCGAACTCGGGCGGCACCTCGTCCAGGGCTTCGGAGACGAGCTCTTCGAACCGCTCCCGGCTCATCTCGACCGGCATCAGCCGCCCTGCTTCGGCGTCGAGGGGGTGGGGTTCTGCGTGGCCGGGCCCCCGCCGCCGTCCGACGGCGGGCCGCCGTCCTGGGGCTGGCCGCCGTCCTGGCCGGCCGGGGCGGCCTTGATGCTGCCGGTCACCGCCTGCAGGCCGCTCTTGTCGGGCAGCACCGCGGCCACCTTGCAGTTGACCTTGGTCGAGCCGGTGTCCCAGCTCTCCTGTTCCCGCAGGTCCCAGGTCAGGATCAGCTTCTTCGCGTCGAGGTCGGCGCCGCCGGTGTAGCTGCCCGCGGCCTTGTTGCACTCGGTGTCGAGCCAGGCCTTCTGGTTGTCCTGGGAGGGGTAGCCCTCCTTGAAGTTCGACTTGAGGTCGAGGGTCGCGACGATCTCGTACGAGTGCGGCTTCGTGCAGTCGATCGGATCGCCGACGCCCTTGCCGAGCAGGGCCAGGCAGGTGCCCGGCTCGAAGACCAGCGACTGGTCCTGGTCCTTGGCCGGCCCGGTCGTCGGCAACAGCCGGCCGCCGGGGCCCGCCCACTGCAGGCCGCACCGCAGCTGGCGGTCGCCGTCTTCCCACTGTGACGGCGTGGGGCGGAGCAGGTTCGTGGTGAGCTTGCCGTAGGGGTCGAGCTTGTGCCCGAGGTACGGCTTCACGTCCGCGGTGCACTTCTGCTGCGCGATCTGCTGCCACTGGTCCAGCGACGGGACCGGCGCGTCCTCCGGGTACTGGGCGCCGATGTCCACGAGCGAGGTCACCTCGAACAGGTGCGGCTCGGTGCAGGCCACCTTCCGCGCGTCGCTGGCGTCCGGGTTGTCCCAGGTCAGGCAGCTGCCGGGGGGTGAGTGGAACGCCTCCTGGGCCGCCGCGGACAACCGGCCCGCGCCCCCGCCGGACCCGCCGGTGATGCCGTCGCTCCACGAGAACACGACGCTGAGCGCGAGCGCGATGAGCGCGCCCGCGAAGATCCCGCCCATCACGACGCGGGTGCGCAGTGTCTGGGTGGCGGTGGGGAACCGATCGGCGCTGGGAGACATCGCAGTCCATGATGCCCGCGCCGCGCGCGACGTGCGCGATCCGGGTGGTTAGGGTGGGTGACAGTTTCGTGGTGGCCGGGGTTACGGAGCGCACATGACGCAGGACAACAACACTGGGGACCAGCCGCCCCCGGAGCCGCCGAAGCGCGGCTCGATGAGGTTTCAGGACTCGAACACCCAGCCGAAGCAGCCTTCGCTGGCCGAGCAGCGGGCCCGCCGGCAGGCGCTGGCCCAGGAGGAACGGAACGAGGAGCTGGCCCGCCAGGCCGACGCCAAGGCGGCGACGCGGCGCAAGGTCCTGATCGGCAGCGGCGTCACGGTCGGGCTCGTCGGCCTGGTCGCGACGTTCTACACGGTGGCGAAGACCGAGAACGTCACGGCGGTCTGCACCGACAAGGACGGCGTCGTCGTCCAGAACGACGACTACTGCGACGACAACTACGTCACCAGCCACGGCGGCTACCACAGCGGTGGCTTCCTGTTCCTGCCGATCCCGGGTGGCGGCTACAACAGCTACCGCTACAACTACGGCGGCACCGGCGTGGTCGGCCAGCGGGTGACCGGTGGCTCGTACGACCCGCCGTCGGCCCGCACGAACGTCACGACGAAGACGGGCAAGTCCGTCCAGCGCGGCGGGTTCGGCATCAGCGGCAAGAGCGGCAGCGGCGGCAGCGGCAAGAGCGGGGGATCGTAGGTGTACCGGGATCGGCGAGAGCCGCGGCGCGACTGGCAGCGGATCGTCGAAGAGCAGGGGCTCGTCTACGGCACGCCGGCCCGCGACGCCAGCGGCCGGGTGCGGCCGTACTGGGACGAGTCCGTGCACTACGTCTTCGAAATGGACGAGGTCCTGTCGCTCGAGGCCGACGTCGAACTGCTGCACTCGATGTGCCTGGAAGCCGTCGACAACGTCGTGACGACCGAGGGCTACCGGCGGTTCGGCATCCCCGAGTGGGTCTGGCCGCACATCGCCGAGTCGTGGAAGCGGCAGGACCCGCACGTCTACGGCCGGTTCGACCTGCGCTACGACGGCAAGTCGCCGGCGAAGCTGCTGGAGTACAACGCGGACACGCCGACCACGCTGCTGGAGGCGTCGCTGCTGCAGTGGCACTGGAAGACCGACGTCTTCCCGGACGACGACCAGTGGAACTCGATCCACGAGAAGCTCGTCGAGCGGTGGACGCAGCTGCAGGGCAAGCTGCCGTCGAACGAACTGCACTTCACCTGGTCGGCCGCGGATCCGAGCGGCGAGGACAACGTCACCACGGCGTACCTGCAGGAGACGGCGGCCGAGGCCGGGCTCGACACGGTGGGCCTGGCGATCGAGGAGATCGGCTGGGACCCGGTGCTCAAGCGGTTCGTCGACCTCGAAGAGGCGCAGATGGCGACCGTGCTGAAGCTGTACCCGTGGGAGTGGGTGGTCGACGAGGAGTTCGGCCGCCACGCCGTCGAGTCGCTGCCGCGGACGCTGTGGATCGAGCCGCTGTGGAAGATGATCCTCTCCAACAAGACGCTGCTGGCGATCCTGTGGGAGAACTACCCGGGCCACCCGAACCTGCTGCCCGCGTTCGCCGACGACCCCGGCCTGCTCACGGAGTACGTCCGCAAGCCGAAGCTGGGCCGCGAGGGCGCGAACGTCCAGATCGTCGCGACCGGCTACGAGACCCAGACCGACGGCGTCTACGGTGCCGAAGGCTTCGTCTACCAGGCGTTCGACCCGCTGCCCGAATTCGACGGCTACCGGCCGGCGCTCGGCGCGTGGATCGTCGGCGACAGCT
This sequence comes from Amycolatopsis plumensis, assembly GCF_042652605.1. Taxonomy (NCBI): domain Bacteria; kingdom Bacillati; phylum Actinomycetota; class Actinomycetes; order Pseudonocardiales; family Pseudonocardiaceae; genus Amycolatopsis; species Amycolatopsis plumensis. Next base: position 3,214,097 of record NZ_JBHSJY010000001.1, read on the forward strand.
CCGCCGGGCTGGGCATCCGCGAAACCGGCGGCCTGGTCACCGACGACGGTGCGGCCTTCGTCCCACACCGCATCGTCGAGTCGTGATAAAACACCCCATCGCTGACCTTCCGGGAGAAAACTCGTGACCTCGACGCTTGCGCTGTCCGACACGTTCGGCTCCGATCTCGTGCGGGGGATCGGCGCGATCCTGCTGTACGGCGTCATCGGCCTGCTGCTGATGTTCGCCGGGTTTTGGGCAATCGACTGGACCACGCCGGGCAAGCTGTCGAAGCTGGTGACGCAGGGCCTGCCGAACGCCGTGATCGTGACCGCGTCCGGGCTGCTGGCCATGTCCTTCATCGTCGTCGTGGCGATCTTCAACTCGGCCAGCGACCTCACCGAGGGCCTGATCACGTCGCTGGTCTACGGCCTGCTCGGGATCGTCGTCCAGGTCGTCGGGGTGCGGCTGCTGGAGTGGGCGACCCGCATCGACGTGGCCTCGACCATTGAGAGCGAGAAGTTCGCCCCGGTGAGCATCGTCGTGGCGGCGGCGCACGTCGGCCTGGGCCTGGTGGTGGCGGTCGGCATCTCCTGAGCGGTTCAGGCCGGGCGGCGAGGTCGTTCTCCAGGGGCTTCGCCGCCCTCGAGCTGCCGGAGCACGCCGAGGTCGTCCCGCACCGCCCAGTGTTCGGCCAGCCGCCCGTCGCGGACGCGGAAGATGTGCACCGCTTCCGCGACGATCCGCCGCCCGGTCGGCTGCCGGCCGGCGAAGCTGCGCTCCAGCCAGCCCCGCACCACCCGCATCATGTCGGTGCCGCGGCGCCCGCTGACGTGGTCGAGGAAGTCGGGCGCGAACGCCTCTTCGAGGATGGCCTCGTCGCCGCCGACGAGGTAGTCGACGTACCGCACGGCGAGTTCGGCATCGGACGTCATGGGCGGCCCCTTCCCACTATCGGAAGTCGTGGGCCGTCCAGGCGCGTTACGGCATGATCGTGGCCGTGCTGGGCCGTTCGCACTAGCGTGGGGTGCGTGCGCCTGCTGAGGACACCGGACGACCGGTTCACGGACCTGCCCGATTTCCCGTACGAGCCCCGCTACGCGGAGCTGCCGGATCCCCACGGCGGGCGGATCAGAGTGGGGTACGTCGAGGCAGGCCCGGCGGACGGCCCGGTGGTCCTGCTGCTGCACGGCGAGCCGAGCTGGTCGTTCCTGTACCGCAAGATGCTGCCGGTGCTGGCGGCCGCGGGCCTGCGGGCGATCGCCCCGGACCTGGTCGGCTTCGGCCGTTCCGACAAGCCGGGCGAGCTGGCGGACCATTCGTACGCCCGGCACGTGGAGTGGATGCGCGCTTTCGCGTTCGACGCGCTCGACCTGCGTGACGTGACGCTGGTCGGCCAGGACTGGGGTGGCTTGATCGGGTTGCGGATGGTGGCTTCGTCGCCGTCCCGGTTCGCGCGGGTGGTGGCCTCGAACACGGGCCTGCCGACCGGGGACACCGACATGCCGGCGGTCTGGCACCAGTTCCGGGAAGCGATCCAGAAGGCCCCGGTCCTGGACGTCGGCCGGTCCGTGCAGGCGGGCTGCCGGACTTCGCTGTCCTCGGAGGTCCGGGCGGCGTACGACGCGCCGTTTCCGAACGAGATGTACAAGGCGGGGCCGCGGGCGATGCCCTCGTTGGTGCCTTATCGGCCGGATGATCCCGCTTCGGACGCGAACCGGGCGGCGTGGAAGACGTTGACGGAGTTGGAGATTCCGTTCCTGGTGGCGTTTTCCGATGGGGATCCGATCACGGGTGGGATGGCGCCGGTGCTGCGGCGGGCCATGCGGGGGGCTGCTGGTTTGGAGCATCCGGTGATTGGTGGGGCTGGGCACTTTTTGCAGGAGGACAAGGGGGAGGAGCTGGCGGAGCACGTGGCGCGGTTTGTGCGGGGGTGAGCTGAGCAGCCCGATTTCCACGCTACCGGAGGGCACGGCGAAACGGTGTCCTCTGCCAGACTTCGCCCCATGGACGGCGTTCTGACCAGCGTGATCGCGATATCCGGAACCTTGGCCGGCTCGAGCTTCACCTACCTGTTCGGCCTGCTGAACAGCCGTCGAACCGAGCGAGTCGCTCGTGACGAGCGGCTTCGGCAGGAGCGGATCAACGCCTACGTGGCTTTCGCGGGGGCGATGACCGAACTTCGGCAAGCCGTGATCACGACGTGGTTCATCAAACAGCGAGGCGACGAGGAGAAGAAGCGTGCCGCGTACACGGAATCGGACAAGCGCGGCGCTGCCGCCGACCACACCCGGCTCAGGGTGCAGATGCTCACCGAAGACGCCGAACTCCTCCGGCTCGCCGACGCGGCCTTCGAACCGATCAACGGGTTGCACGACGCCCCGGATCTCACCACGTTGCGGAAGTACGAAGAACAAAGCCAAGCGATCCTGTCGGCGTTCATCGAAGCCGCCGGCCGGCTGGTCCGGTAACCACTGCGCGGTTGTGCCGGGCTGAGCAGCCCCCGATTTCCACGGGACCGGAGGGCACCGACGGAATCGGTGCGCGCCGGTGGGGTTGCCCGCGGCTGTCCACAGCCGGGCTTGCGCGGCAAGTCGTGCACAGCCCGAGCGAGGATCCACCGACACAAACCGCCAGCCGGCGACGCAAGGCAACCAATAAACGTCACCCGACCTCCATCGCCCCTCATCCCCGCCTTCTCATCAGCGTCGGCTGAAATCCCACCGGAGGGGCGGGGGAGGCCGGACCCGCTCTGCCGAGCGTTTACCCTGCCGCATCAAAAACCTCTGCCGCAGCAAGGTAGGAAACCGCGGCTTCAAAGACAAAAGAATGTCCTCGCCGGACGGGCAGGCTCTGGGATGACCCCTCTTCGCCGCTGTTCTCTCTCGTTTTCGGGTGGGTCGCTGGGTGGTCATCCCGTCGCCTGAACGAGGCCTATCACTTTGAGCCGGGCCCGCAAGCTTGCGCTGTTCTCTCGCGTTGGCCTGTTGGTTGCGGGCCCGGCTCAAAGTGATTCGACGGCCTCAGGCGACGGGATGACCACCCTGCTCCTTTGGTTTCACAGGGCTGCGTGGGTTGCTGCCAGTGCGTCCAGCAGGATTTCCAAGCCCTCCTGGGCTTCCTCGGCTGTCAGGGTCATGGGCGGGCCCAGCCTCAGTACGTTGCCGTGCAGGCCTCCCTTTCCGATCAGGAGCCCGCGCTTCTTCGTCTCCTCCAGCATCCTTGCCGCTGCTGGGACGTTCGGGTCCGTTGTTCCCGGCTTGATCAGCTCGACGCCGATCATCAAGCCCTTGCCGCGGACCTCCGCCACGATCGGCGAGTCGGCCGCCCGGAGGCCCGACAGCAGTTGCTCCCCCCGCGCCGCGCAGTTCGCCTGGAGGTCGTGGTCCTTGATGTAGTCCAGGACCGCCGTTGCCCCGGCCATCGAGACCGGGTTGCCTCCGAACGTCGAGAACGACTGGGCCTGGAAGCAGTCCAGCACGTCTCCGCGGGCCACGACCCCGCCCACCGCCAAGCCGTTGCCCAGGCCCTTGGCGAACGTCATCATGTCCGGCGTCACGCCGTGGGCTTCGATGCCCCAGAAGTGCTCGCCCGTGCGGCCCCAGCCCGTCTGGACCTCGTCCGAGATGAACAGGACGCCGTACGCATCCAGGACCTCCTTCATCGCCCGGAACAAGCCGTCCGGCGGGAGGCTGAACCCTCCGACGCCCTGGATCGGCTCGGCGATCAGACAGGCCACGTCGCCCGCCGTTGCCGTGTCGAGGACGTCCACCAGATCCGCGACGCACGCGTCGATGTACTCGGCGTCCGGGAGCGCACGGAACGGGCTTCGGTACCGGTAGCCGCCGTGGACGTAGTTGACCTTGACCGGGCTGAGGGCCGAGGCCGACCAGCCGCGGTTGCCGGTGATCGCCACCGTTCCGAACGAACGGCCGTGGTACGAATTGCGCATCGCCAGCACCTGGTTGCTGCGTCTGAACTGCGTGGCCAGCATCAGGGCCGTGTCGTTGGCCTCGCTGCCCGAGTTCGTGAAGAACACCTTCGCGTCCGGGATGTTCGACAGCTTCGCGATCCGCTCGGCCAGCTCGACCTGGGACCGGATCAAATACAGGGTCGACGTGTGGAGGATGCCCGTGTCGAGCTGCTTGCGGACCGCGTCGCCGATCTCGGCGACGTCGTAGCCCATCGAGTTGGTCAGCACCCCCGCGAAGAAGTCCAGGTAGGTGCGGCCCTTCGAGTCCGTCATCCGGCGGTCGTGCGCGTGCACGATCTCGATCGGCTCCTCGTAGAGCAGCGACATCCAGGACGGCATGACTGCGCGGTGCCGGGCGAGCAGCTCATCGGTCATCGAACGCCTCCTCGGGGTCTCAAGCGAGTATGAGGAGGCCGTGAACAGCGCTTCAACGATCAGACTGTCGGGATAACCCAGTAGGGCCGCACAGTCTGTACGGACTACCCTCTGACCCGTGATTGACCCCAGGACTCTGCGCGATGACCCGGAAGCCGTGCGCGCGTCGCAGCGCGCTCGTGGTGAAGACGAGGGCGTGGTCGACAAGCTGCTCTCCCTCGACACCCGGCGCCGGTCTTCGATCGCGGCCGCCGACAAGCTGCGCAACGAGCAGAAGCTCCTGGGCAAGCAGATCCCGAAGGCGCCGCCGGAGGAGAAGCAGCAGCTGCTGGCCACGGCCAAGGAGCTCGCCGCGCAGGTCAAGGCGGCCGAGGCGGAGCAGAACACCGCGTCGGAGGAGTTCGACCAGCTCTTCCGGACCCTGCCGAACCTCGTCCACCCGGACGCCCCCGTCGGCGGCGAGGACGACTTCACCGTCCTCAAGCACGTCGGCGAGCCGACGAAGCTCGGCTTCACCCCGAAGGACCACCTCGAGCTGCTTGAAGGCCTCGGCGGCGTCGACATGGAACGCGGCGCGAAGGTCTCGGGGTCGCGGTTCTACTTCCTCACCGGCGTCGGCGCGCAGCTGCAGCTCGGCCTGCTCAACATGGCCATCGCGCAGGCCCTCGAGAACGGCTTCACGCCGATGATCACGCCGTCGCTGGTCCGCCCGGAGATCATGGCCGGCACCGGCTTCCTCGGCTCGCACTCGAGCGAGATCTACCACCTCGAAGACGACGACCTCTACCTCGTCGGCACGTCGGAGGTGCCGCTCGCCGGCTTCCACGCCGACGAGATCCTCGACCTCGAAAACGGCCCGAACCGCTACGCGGGCTGGTCGTCCTGCTACCGCCGCGAGGCCGGCTCGTACGGCAAGGACACCCGCGGGATCATCCGCGTCCACCAGTTCGACAAGGTGGAGATGTTCGTCTACGCCAAGCCGGCCGACGCCGAGGCGGAGCACGAGCGGCTGCTCGGCTGGGAAGAGCAGATGCTCGCGAAGATCGAGGTGCCCTACCGGGTGATCGACACCGCGACCGGCGACCTCGGCACGTCCGCGCACCGCAAGTTCGACTGCGAGGCGTGGATCCCGACCCAGGAGACCTACCGCGAGCTGACCTCGACGTCGAACTGCACGACGTTCCAGGCCCGCCGCCTGTCGGTCCGCTACCGCGACGAAAACGGCAAGCCGCAGATCGCCGCGACGCTCAACGGCACCCTGGCCACCACCCGGTGGATCGTCGCGATCGTCGAGAACCACCAGCAGGAGGACGGTTCGGTCCGCGTGCCGGAGGCGCTGCGGCCGTTCGTCGGCGGCAAGGAAGTCCTCACGCCTCGCTGAATCGGGCGGATCCGAGGTGCTGCTCCGTTCGTCCCAGTACAGTCCGGGCCGAACGGGAGGACTTCATGCGGATCAAGTGGCAGGTTGCGGTCGCGCTGGCGGCCGCGACCGTGGTGACCGGCTGCACGGTGACGGTCGGCGGTTCGGCGTCGCCGGTGCCCGGCCAGGGCCCGGTCGTCAAGGCCGTCGACGCCTGCGCGCTGCTCGACGAAGCCCAGGTCGACGCCCTCGGCTACAAGTCCCCGGGTAAGCCGGTCAAGGAGAACAAGGACCGGCTCCAGCCGCCGATGTGCCTGTGGAACTCGAAGGACGACGTCGAGCCGCTGGCCATCCTGAACGTCGGCCTCGCCGCGGACCTGGACTTCAACGAGTACATCTCCGGTGCCGTCAAGAAGTCCGAGCCGCAGCAGATCGGCGGCCTGAACTGGACGCAGTACGCCTCGATCATGCCCGACGACTGCACGTTCTACGCCCTGCTCGGCGCCAAGTCGTTCGCCTACGTCGGCGTCTCGGCGGGCAAGCTCGACCGGTCGTGCGAGCTGGCCAAGCTCGCGATCCCGCAGGTCGCGGCCCACCTGCCGGGCGGCCAGGACGCGCCACCGATCACGCCGTCGGCGTCGGCGAAGCCCGAACCGGGCGGGCCGCTGCTGTCGGCCGACCCGTGCGCCATGCTGAAGCCGGAGCAGGTGGCCCAGCTGAAGGACATCTCGCCGGACGGGAAGAAGGACACCTCGTCCACGGTGCCGAACGCGTCGTTCTGCCTCTGGGACGACACCGACGGCGACGGCGGCCAGAAGGCGTTCGAGGTCTGGTTCGGCCCCAGCACGCCGGTCGGGGAGTGGCCGGGCGCGAAGGGCGTCAACCCGACCGAGACCGTCGACGTCGGCGGCCGGAAGTGGGGCCTGTTCCCGAACATGGGCGGCCTGCGGGTGACCTGCGGCGCGACCCTGGCGATCACCGACACGTCGTCGGTGCAGGTGGTCAGCGGCTTCATCGGCGACGACGCGAAGACCTGCGACACCGTGAAGCAGGGCCTGCCGCTGGTGACCGCGAACCTGCCGGGTTAGTCCTTCGACACCTGGTCGGCGATGTGGCGCGCGATCTCCAGCGCGCTCGTCGCGGCCGGCGACGGCGCGTTCAGGACGTGCACCTGGTCGCGCGCGGTCTCGATGAGGAAGTCGTCGACGAGCGAGCCGTCGCGGCGCATCGCCTGGGCCCGCACGCCGGAGCCGTGGCGGACGATGTCGTCCTCGGTGACGGCCGGGACGAGCCGGGCGAGGCTCGCGGCGAAGCGTTTCTTCGAGAACGAGCGGCGGACTTCGTCGAGGCCGGTCGGGAACGCGTACTTGCGGGCGAGCCGCCAGGCGCCCGGGAAGGCGGCGACCTCGGCGACGTCCTTCGCGGAGAAGTCGCGCCACCGGTAGCCCTCGCGGCGCAGCGCGAGCACGGCGTTCGGGCCGGCGTGGACGCTGCCGTCGAGCATGCGCGTGAGGTGCACGCCGAGGAACGGCAGCGTCGGGTCCGGCACGGGGTAGATCAGGCCCTTGACCAGGTGCCGCCGGTCCGGCTTGAGCTCGTAGTACTCCCCGCGGAACGGCACGATCTTCGCCGACGGCGTCAGCCCGGCCAGCCGCGCCACCCGGTCGGAGTGCAGGCCGGCGCAGTTCACCAGGGCGTCGGCCTGGACGACGTCGTCGCCGGTCGCGACCTCGACCCCGCCGTTGCGCCCGGCCCGGATGGCCACCGCGGGCGAGTTCAGCCGCAGGTCGACGCCGGTCTCGTCGAGCAACCGGACGAGCGTGTGGCAGACGGCCGGGAAGTCGATGATCCCGGTGGATTCGACCCGCAAGGCGGCCACGCAGGCCACCTCGGGCTCGTACTCACGCGCTTCGGCGGGCGAAATCTGCTTGGCCGGGACGCCGTTGGCCTCGGCGCGCTCGGCGAGCGTGGCCAGGGCGGGAATCTCGCTTTCGCGGGTGGCGACGACGAGCTTCCCGCACACCTCGACGGGCACGCCGTACTGCCGCGCGAAGTCCACGATGGACCGATTCCCGGCCACGGACATCTGCGCTTTGAAGGACCCGGGCTTGTAGTACAGCCCGGCGTGCACGACGTTCGAGTTGTGCCCGGTCTGGTGGGCCGCCCAGCGGGCTTCCCTTTCCAGGACGGTGACGTCCAGCCCGCGCCTGGTCAGCTCCCAGGCCACGGCCAGACCGACGATCCCGCCCCCGACGACTACCACATTACGCACGGTGAGAGGCTACGCGAGTCTCACCAGGTGGTTAAGAAAGGCCCGCCACGCGGTGGCCGGATGCTGCCTACGCGCAGGGCCGGGTCCAGTCTGCCGAGTCATCGATCTCCTCGGCCAGCCTCGCGATGAAGCGCGTGGAGTCCGCCGGGCTCATGGCGACCGCTTGAACGCCCTTGACCGCGGCGCGGTACTTCCGCACGTCGTGGTCATCAGGCACGAACGCTCCCGAACCCAGGTGTTCGAAGTACACGACCGAACTCTTGTCCATCAGTGAGTACAGGATGAATGGCCCGGCAATTCCGGGATGCCATCCGCAGTGAGCCGGAACCACTCGGACCGTGATGGTGCGGTAACCGGCGACTTCCACGAGGGACCGCAGCTGCTCCGCCATTGTGCCGGGACTTCCTATGCGGTCGCGGAGCGCGGCTTCGCCGATGAGCGCTTCGAAGAGAGCCGGATCAGCTCCGACGATGCGGTGGCGCCGCTCCAGCCGCACCATCACCCGCTGATCGATGTCGTACTCGGATGACCAGTAGCTGCCGAAGAGCGCTCGGGCGTAACCAGGCGTTTGGAGCAGCCCGGGAATGCTCATCGGCGACCATTCGACGATGGACTTCGCCGCCTTCTCGCATTCGATCACCGCGGCGAGCTGCACGCCGGCGGGGCCGTAGGTGATCCAGCCCGGTTCCGAAGCGCCTCTCGCGAGAGCGAGAATTTGCTGCTTCCGGGCACCGACCACCCCGAGCGCACCCAGGATGGCGGTCACATCCTCCAAACGTGGGTTGCGCAGGCCGTACTCCCACTGGCTGAGCAGCTGGAAGTGGATCCCGATCCGCCGCGCCAGCTCTCGCAAACCGCAGCCGGCGTCCGTTCGGACCTCTCGGATCGCGGCCGCGAGGGTCCGGGCTCGCGGGGTGACCGTGTCCGTCTTGGGCATGGTGGCAATTTACGTGTCCGAATTCGCGGACAGCTCTCGCTCGATCGAGTGCTCCCGCCCCGTCCGGTACGCGCGCTCGAACCCGTCGACCCCCAGCGACTCCACCAGCCGCCCCCGGACCGCCGTCACGTCCGGGTCGCCGCTGATCGCCGTTCCGCGGACCGTTGCCGCCGTGCCCAGGAGCATCGCCGCCTGTTTCGGCTCCGCTGCTCCCGCCAAGCCCTCCAGCGCGAACGCCACCACGTCGCTCGCGTTCCACTGCCGTCCGATCAGCAACGCCGAGCGGTGCAACGAGACCGCTGATGCCCGGTCGCCCTCCGCCACCGCCAGCCAGCCCAGGGAAACCAACGCCGTCGCGCGGACCGACTCCGCCGCGAACGAACCGCTCGCGCACTCTGCCAACGCGCGCTCGCACAGCTCCCGGGCCGCGGCCAGATCGCCCGACTGCCGGGTCAGGTTGGCCAAGCCGACGTACGCCGCCGCGCGGGATTCCGGCATGCCCGCACTGCGGGCTGTTGCCGCCGCCAGTTCGTAGTCCGCTCGGGCCCGCGCGTGATCTCCCGACAGCAAGTGGGTCCACGCGCGGCGGCAGATCAGGTCCGCGACGTCGTCCGTCGCGCCGATCTCGTGCATCAGGCCGAGCGCCTCGTCCATCAGCGGCAACGCGGCCGCGTACTCGCCGCGCCAGGTCAGGAGCTGGGACAAGTGGTCGAGCGCCATCGACAGGCCCCACCGCTCGCCCAGCGCGCGGAACTGCGTCGCGCCTTCGCGCAGCCCTTCCTCCGCACCCGCCAGGTCGCCCGACATCATCGCCCGCAGGCCCATGCCCATCGGCAGCAGCGCCCAGCCCCACGCGTCGCCGGCGGCCAGCAGGCTCTTGCCGCGGCCGAGCAGCTCGGCGTCGTCGCCCGGCGGGCCGACCACCACCCCCAGCAGCATCACCAGCATCGGGTTGCGGGGCGCCCAGTTCTCGTCCGTCGCGTACCGGCGGACCAGCGGCAGGTACTGCTCCAGCGACTCGTGCCGCTGCCCGGCGAGCGCGCCGAGCACGCACACCAGGAACTCCTCGACGTACTCCTCGCGCAGCTCTGGCGAACACCGCGACACCACGGCCAGCGACAGCCCGGCGCCTTCGAACCGCCGCCCGCGCATCCACCAGTACATCGCCAGCAGCGGCACCAGCCGCAGCGCCAGCGCGACGTCGTGCTCGGTCGACCAGCGCAGTGCGGCCAGGACGTTGTCGTAGTCGGCGTCGATCCGCGCGAGCCAGTCCAGCTGCTCCGCGGTGCGCAGCTTCGGGTTCGCTTCGGCCACGAACCGCAGGAAGTACTCCGCGTGCGCGCGGTGGAACGTCTCCGCTTCGCCCGCTTCGGCGAGCTTCTCGCCGCCGAACGCGCGGATCGTCTCCAGCATCCGGAACCGCCCGCCGACGGCCTCCACCAGTGATTTGTCGGCCAGCTCCGGCAGCAGGTCGACGTCCGCACCGCACACCTCGGCGGCGGCCGCGGCGGTCGCCCCACCGGCGAACACCGCCATCCGACGGGCCAGCGACCGTTCGTCGTCGGTCAGCAGCTCCCAGCTCCACTCGACGACCCCGCGCAGCGAGCGGTGCCGCGCCTCGGCCGTCCGGCTGCCGCGGGCCAGCAGCCGGAACCGGTCGTCGAGGCGGGCCGCGATCTCGCCGAGGGAGAGCGTCCGGACGCGGGCCGCGGCCAGCTCCAGGGCCAGCGGCAGGCCGTCGAGGGCCGCGCAGACGTGCTGGACGTCGCCGATCGTCGACTCGTCGAGGGTGAACGCGGGATCGCTCGCGGCCGCGCGGTCCGCGAACAGCCGGACGGCCGCGAACTCCCGGGCCTGCGTGGCGGACGTCCCGGGCGGCGGGACGGCCAGCCGCGGCACCGGCGCCAGCTGCTCGCCGGTGATGCCGAGCGGCTCGCGGCTGGTGGCCAGCACCCGCAGTCCCGGACACGCCGCGAGCAGGCGCGCGGCCAGCCGGGCCGCGGCGTCGACGACGTGCTCGCAGTTGTCGAGCACGAGCAGCACCGGGCAGTCGCGCAGCGCCGACACCAGCCGCTCGACGGGGTCCTGCGGGCCGCCGCGCGCGCTCTCGCGCAGGCCGAGCGCGGCCAGGATCGCGCCGGGGACGTCGGCGCCGCCGTGCGGGGCGAGCTCGACGAACACCGCCGGCCCGGCCTGAGCCGCCGCCTCGACGGCCAGCCGGGTCTTGCCGGCGCCACCCGGCCCGGTGAGCGTGACGAGCCGGGCGCGCGCCAGCAGCTCCGCCACCTGCCGCAGCTCGGCGTCGCGGCCGACGAAGGTGGTCAGCTGCGCGGGCAAGGCCGGGAGGACCGGCTTCTCCGTTTCGCCGCGAAGCACCGCGAGGTGCGCTTCGGCGAGTTCCGGGCCCGGGTCGGCGCCCAGCTCGTCGGCCAGGGTGCGGCGGGCGTCCTCGAACGCGGCGAGCGCGTCGGCGGGCCGTCCGGCGGCGGCCAGCGCCCGGACCAGCTGCGCACGCGGCCGTTCTCGCAAGGGCTGCGCGGTGACCGTGTCCCGCAGGCCGGCGAGGACGTCTTCGGCCTGCCCGAGCGCCAGCCGGGCCTCGACGTGGTCGTCCACGGCTTCCGCGCGCAGCTCCTCGAGCCGCGTGGCCTGCGCGGCGGCGAACGGCGCGTCCGCCACGTCCGTGAACGCGGCCCCGCGCCACAACGCCAGCGCCTCGCCCAGGACCGTCGCGGCGCGCGCGTGTTCGCCGTTCTTCAGCAGCGCGCGGCCTTCGCGGGTGAGCCGTTCGAAGCAGTGGACGTCCACTTCGTCCGGTTCGACGACCAGCCGGTACCCGGCCGCGGTGAACTCGACCGGCGCGAGGTCCTTCAGCGCCGTCCGCAGCCGCGACACCTGCGACTGGAGGGCGTTCGCGGCGCCGTCCGGCGGGTGTTCGCCGTACATGCCGTCGATCAGCCGCTCGGCCGGCACGAACCGCCCGGCCTCGAGCGAGAGCAGCGCCAGCAGCGTCCGCGAGCGCGGGCCGCCCACCGCCACCGGCGTGCCGTCCCGGCGCCACGCGGCGACGGCCCCCAGCACCCCGAATCGCATGGACCCCAGCCTAAGACGTCCCCGACCTGGGGGAAGCGGTACTCCAAACAGGAGTTCGGCGTGGTCCTGTGAATCACCTGAGCGTGCGTCTATACACTTCGGCGGGTCCCCACGCAATGGGAGAGGTATGTCCACCGAGAGCATCGCCCTGGGTCAACCGACCGTGGGGGAAGAGGAGCTCGCTGCCGTCGCGGAGGTCTTCCGCTCCGGCTGGCTCGCGGGTGCCGGCCCGGCGTGCCGCCGCTTCGAGGAGCGGTTCGCCCAGGTCACCGGAACCGCGCACGCGTTGACGACCGCGAACTGCGGTTCGGCGCTCTTCCTCGGGCTCAAGGTCCTCGGCGTGCAGCCGGGCGACGAGGTGATCGTCGGCGACTACACCTTTCCGGCGACCGGCCACGCCGTCGTCCAGGCGGGCGCGAAGCCGGTGTTCGCCGACATCCGCCCGGACGTCTTCAGCGCGGACCCGGCGCACGTCGAAGCCCTGATCACGCCGAAGACGGTCGGCATCCTCGCCGTCGACGTCGCGGGCCAGCCCGGTGACTTCGACGAGTACCGCGCGATCGCCGACAAGCACGGCCTCTGGCTCTTCGAGGACGCCGCCTGCGCCGCGGGAGCGACGTACAAGACGCGCCCGGCCGGCAGCCTCGCCGACCTCGCCGCGTTCTCCTTCCACGGCCGCAAGGGCATCACCGCGGGCGAAGGCGGCGCGCTGGTCTCCGACCGCGAAGACCTCATCGCGCACGCCCGCAAGCTGCACACCTACGGCATCGAGCCGGCCATCAGCCGCGAAGGCTCGGACACGCTGCCCATCCCGGAGTTCCACGAGCTCGGCTACAACTTCCGGCTGTCGGACGTCCAGGCCGCGATCATGAACGTCCAGCTCGACCGCCTCCCGGACCTCCTTGCCGCCCGCCGCTCGGTCGCGAAGCGCTATCACGAGGCCTTCGCCGACGTCGAGGCGCTGACCGTGCCGGTGGAGCTGCCCGACCGCGAGCACCCGTGGCAGGCGTACCTGCTCACGGTGGCGCCCGAGGTCAGCCGCGACACCCTTGCGCTGCGGATCCGCTCGCAGGGCGTCCAGTGCAACTTCGGCACCTACGCCTCGCACCTGCAGCCGATCTACGGGCCTCAGGCCCCGCTGCCCGTCTCGGCCGACGCGTTCGCGCGTCAGCTCGCCATCCCGATGCACGCCAACCTCACCGACGCGGAAGTCACCCGGGTCGCCGAGGTCGTGCGCGAAGCCGTGCAGTCCCTGTCCTGAAGCCGCCGACCGAGGAGAAATTGGTGTCCGACAAGAAGGTGCTCTTCACCGGGGGTGGCGGGTTCATCGCCGCGCACGTGATCCCGCTGCTGCTCGAAGGCGGCTACACGGTCCGGATCTTCGACAACATGACCCGCGGCGACCGCGCGCGCGTCAACGAGTTCGTGGCCACCGGCAAGGTCGAGCTGGTCGAGAAGGACGTCCGCTACGGCGGTGCGGTGCGCGAGGCGATGCGGGGCTGCACGCACGTCATCCACTTCGCGACGGTGTCGATCAACAAGTCGATCGCCGACCCGCACGAGTCGATCGACATCAACATGATCGGCAACCACAACGTCTTCGCCGCGGCCGCCGACGAGGGTGTCGAGCGGCTGGTGTTCGCCTCGACCGCGTCGGTCTACGGCGACCCGAAGCGGCTGCCGATGCACGAGGACGACGAGCTGCGCCCGCTGACGCCGTACTGCATCTCGAAGCGCGCCGGCGAGGACCTGCTCGCTTTCTACGAGCGCCACAAGGGCCTGTCCTGGAACGCGCTGCGGTTCTTCAACGTGTACGGCCCGGGCCAGAAGATCGAGGCCTACTACACGTCGGTGATCAACCACTTCATCCAGCGCCTGCGCGCCGGCCAGCCGCCGATCATCGACGGCCGCGGCGACCAGTCGATGGACTTCGTGCACGTCACCGACCTGGCGCGGGCCGTCGTGGCGGCGCTGGAGTCGGAGAAGGCGAACGTGCCGATCAACATCGGCACCGGGATCGACACCTCGATCGCCGCGCTGGCCAAGATCCTCATCGAGGCGGTCGGCGTCGACGTCGAGCCGCTGTTCAACGAGCGTGACGTGCTGGTCTCGCGGCGCGCCGCCGACATCGGCCGGGCGCGGGACGTCCTGGGCTGGGAGCCGCGGATCACCGTCGAGGACGGCATGCGGGATCTGGTCAAGGAAACCGAGTGAACACCTCCGCGGGGCCGGCCCAGGGACGTGCCATGCGCATCGCGGTGGTGAACAACTTCTTCCCGCCGCGCGTGGGCGGCAGCGCGCACATGGCCGCGTCGCTGGCGGCGCAGTTCGCCGCGGCCGGGCACGAGGTCCTGGCGGTCACGGCGGCGTACGGCGACGCCCCGGCCGAGGAGGAGCGCGACGGCTACCGCGTCGTGCGCCTCCCGGCGGTCAAGATGCCGCAGATCGGCCTGTCGATCGATTTCGACATGAGCTTCGCGTCGCTGCGGCCGGGCAACTGGCGGCGGCTGTGGAAGCTGCTGGACGAGTTCAAGCCGGACGCGATCCACCTGCACGGCCAGTTCTTCGACCTGTCGTGGCTGGCCGGGATCTGGGCGCGGCGGCACGACGTGCCGGCGCTGCTGACCATCCACACGCTGCTGATCAGCGACAACAAGCTGTACGGCGGCGTGTTCCGGCTGCTCGACGCGGTACTGGTCCGGCCGATCCTCGCGTACCTGAAGCCGAAGTACGTGATCCTGGACAAGCTGGGCGTCGACTACTGCGTCGCCCGGTACGGCACGAGCGACGCGAACTCGGAGTACTTCCCGATCGCCGTCGACACCGGTCACTTCGCGAAGCCGGTGACGAAGGACATCCGCGCGGAGCACGGGATCGGCGACGCGCCGCTGATCGTGTCACTGGGCCACGTGATCCCGCTGCGCAACCGGCTGCCGCTGATCGAGGCGCTGCCGTCCATCTTGGACAAGCACCCCGGCGTCCGGGTGGCCGTCGTCGGCCGCGTGTACCACGACGCGTTCCTGAAGCGGGCCGCCGAGCTGGGCGTCTCGGACGCGCTGATCGTGACGGGCGCGGTGCCGAAGGAGGACGTCCCGGCGTACTTCGCGGCGGCGGACATCGTCACGCACGACCTCAACGGCGGCTGCGGCACGGCGTCCCTCGAGGCGATGCTGTCCGGCACGGCGACGATCGCGTCGGTGACCGAGGACAACTACCCGGGCATCGAGCTGCGCAACGGCGAGAACGTGCTGCTGGTGCGGCCGGACGACGCGGAAGCGGTGGCGCGCACGGTGATCGAGCTGCTCGACGACCCGGCGCGCCGGGCCCTGATCGCGCAGCGGGCGTCCGAGATGGTGCGGTCGAACTTCGGCCTCGACGTCGTCGCGGAAGAGCACCTCAGGACCTTCGAGAAGCTGGTGTCGGAAGCCGATGTTCTTCGATGACGAGCGCAGCCACCGGCTGCGCCCGCAGATCCTGACCGAGCTCGTCTCGCAGTACATGAACGACGCCGAGCGGGCGCAGTTCTACGGGCTGCCTCCGACGTGCCGCGTGCGCGAGCGCGTGAAGATCATCAGCCCCGAGAACCTGAAGATGGGCGACCACTGCTGGGTGGGCGAAGGAGCGGCCCTCGACGCGAGCGGCGGGCTGGAGATCGGCGAGCACACCAGCATTGGCCTGAACACGCTGATCTTCACGCATTCGAGCTGGCTGGCGAACATGACGCTGCAGAACCATTCGGGCAGCGACCTGATCGAGCGCAAGCCGGTGAAGATCGGCAAGGGCTGCTTCATCGGCGGCCTGGTGGTGATCATGGCGGGCGTGACGATCGGCGACTTCGCGACGGTGCAGCCGAACTCGGTGGTGGCGAAGGACGTCCCGCCGAGAACGCTGGTGGCGGGGAATCCGGCGCGGGTGTTCCAGCGGTACGACGAGAAGTACATCCAGTCCGAAGTGGACCGGGTACGCGCCGAGAACGCGCGCCGGCGGGCGATCGCGGAGGAACGCGGCGGAGACGCGACCGGCTGGGGAGCCCCATCGGGCGACTTCTCGGAGTAACTTTCGCGGGTGACTGGGGAAAGAACCGAACGACCCGACGACCGCCTGCCATCCGTGCTCCGCTTCACGACCGAACTCGTGGCCTGGGTGGCCACGCCGTGGGCGCTGGCGAGTCATTCGTGGCTGCTCGCCGTGCTGTCCGTGGTGGTGCTGATCGGCCTGCCGACGTGCTTGGCCACCCCGGGCGACAAGGCGAAGGTGATCATCGCGGTGCCGGGCTGGGTGACGATCCTGCTCGTCGTGCTGCAGCTCGTCGCGGCCGTGGCCGGCTCGTGGCTCGCCTGGCCGGTGTGGGCGGCGATCGCGGTGTCCGCGCTCGCGGCCGCCACCGTGGTCACCGAACAGCCGCGCTGGCGGTGGCTCGCTCGGGCCACCGAAGCTGGATGACGGCGGCACCGGCGCCGTACGCCGGCGCCGCCGTCGTGAAACCGCCCGGTCCTCCCGGCGGTGAAGTCCGGTGCGCGGATCCGCACGGAGCCGCACGCTGGCCAATCTAGTACTCGGTGACCCAGTGCGAGATATCGCTTACGCAACGTTTCAACGCTTCCCGGTATCCTCGCAACCGCCGAGAAGCAACCTTCCGGCGCTTCGGCCGTCGCTGGGAAGGACGGAACGAGGTGACGCATGGCGCGGGGCGACGAAGAATTCGCGGAGTTCGTCCGCGCGTCGTCGGCCCGGCTCACGCACGCCGCGTTCCTGCTCACCGGCGACCGCCACCAGGCGGAGGACGCCGCTCAGACCGCCTTCACCCGCACCTACGCCGCCTGGTCGCGGGTGCGGCACAAGGACGCCTACGGCTACGCCCGGACCGTCCTGGTGAACCACGTCATCGACGGCTGGCGGCGGCCGATCCGCGAGTACGCCGCCGAGACCCTGCCCGAGCAGCCGGACCGCCTCGACGTCGGCAAGGCCGTCACCCAGCGCGAGTGGCTCACCGCGGTGCTCAAGAGGCTGACCGATCGCGAACGCGCGGTCGTCGTGCTGCGGCACTTCTTCGACCTCCCGGAGGCCGATGTGGCCCGTGAGCTCGGCGTTTCCCTGGGTACCGTGAAGAGCACGAACTCGCGGGCACTGGCCAAGCTGCGGGTCGAGGCGGACCCGGAGGACACGCTGATCGGGAGGGGCGGGCGGTGAACGAGCTCGACGACTTCCGCGCCGCCCTCCGGCAGCCGCCCGAGGAACCCTTCGCCGAGCCCGACCTGGCCAGGATCATGGCCGACGGCACGCGCCTGCGCCGTCGCCGCCGCGTGCTGACCGGCGCCGCGGGGGCGGCCGCGGCGGCCGCCGTCGTGCTCGTCGTCGTGTTCGCCATCCAGCTGCGGCAGCCCGCGCCCGCGCCGGTCGCGCAGCCGCCGTCACCCGCGCCGTCCGTGTCCGCGACGTCGACGGCGGCGCCCGCCGAGCGGCCGATCGGGGCCGTCGTCGGCACCGGGATCCGGACTCCGGACGGTGAGATCGTCCTGTACGCGCGGGCCGTGAACGAGCCGTCGCTGCCGAACGTCCGCTTCGGGCTGGTGGCCGGCTTCCGGTCCGGGAGCTCGCTGCAGGCCGTGCTGGCGACGAACGAGACCCGCGGAACCGACCTGTCGTTCGGGTTCCACGCCACCGACGGCGGCGAGGTGGTCCGCAACCAGCTCATCCCGGTCTTCGGCTACTTCTCCGGCCGGGCGGCGCGGATCACGACGACGGTGCGCGGCAAGCCGGTCGAGGCCCGCCTGGCGACGTGGACCGCGGACCCGACCGTGGTCATCTTCTGGTTCGATCCCGCCGAGGTCCCCAACTCCGCCGTCCTGACCCCCCTGATCGCCTACGACGCCGACGGCAAGCGGCTCACCAAGTAGGCGGTACCCGCCCACCCGGTGCGGGCGTAAGACGTGAATCGTGACCTCTCGACGAGCGTTCCTCACCGCGTCGGCCGCGCTGGGCATGGTGGCCGCCGTTCCGGCCGGCGCCACCGAACTCGGCGACCGCGGACTCGGTGTCCCGACACGGCCTCAGCGTCCCGACGCGGAGCTGCGGGCCCTGCTCCGCCAGGTCGACGAACGGCGGATCGAAGCGACCGTGCGGCGGCTGGCCGCGTTCGGCACCCGGCACACGCTGTCGGCGCAGGACGACCCCACGCGCGGCATCGGCGCCGCGCGTGACTGGCTCTTCGCGCAGTTCCAGCAGATCGCGGCCGCCTCCGCGGGACGGCTGACCGTCGAGCTCCAGTCGTACGTCCAGCCACCCGCCGACCGGATCCCGGTGCCGACGACGATCACCAACGTCGTCGCGACGCTGCACGGATCCACCGATCCCGGCCGCGTGTACGTCGTTTCGGGGCACTACGACTCGCGCCGCTCCGACGTCATGGACTTCACCGGGGACGCGCCGGGTGCCGACGACGACGCTTCCGGCGTCGCGGTCGCCCTGGAGCTGGCCCGGGTGCTCTCGACCCGGCAGCCGGCCGCGACGATCGTCTTCGCCGCCGTCGCCGGCGAGGAACAGGGCCTGTACGGCTCGCGGTTCATGGCTCAGCAGTTCAAGGCGGCCGGCACCGACGTCCAGGCGATGTTCACCGACGACATCGTCGGCTCGAGCCGCGCCGACGACGGCACGCGCGACCCCTTCACCATCCGCCTCTTCGCCGAGGGCGTCCCGACGGCCGAGACGCCGGCCGAGGCGAACCTGCGCCGCAGCATCGGCGGCGAGAACGACTCCCCGCCGCGGCAGCTGGCCCGGTTCGTGAAGTCGGTGGCGGAGAACGACGCGACCGGCATGACCGTCCGGGTGATCTACCGCCGCGACCGCTACCTGCGCGGCGGCGACCACATCGGGTTCCTGGAACAGGGCTACCCGGCGGCGCGGTTCACCGAGCCGAACGAGGACTTCGCCCACCAGCACCAGGACGTCCGCGTCGAGAACGGTGTCCAGTACGGCGATCTGCCGGAGTTCTGCGACTTCCCGTTCATCGCGCGGGTCGCCCGGGTGAACGGCGCCGCGCTGTGGTCGCTGGCCACCGCGCCGGGCACGCCGAAGGGCGTGAAGATCCGCACGGCGGCGCTGACCAACGACTCGGACCTGCTGTGGACCGCCACCCCGGGCGCGACGAGCTACGAAGTCGTCTGGCGCGAAACGACGGCCCCGGACTGGACGCACGCCATCGACGTCGGCCCGGCACTGACGGCGAAGATCGACCTGTCGAAGGACAACGTCTTCTTCGGCGTCCGCGCGGTGGGGCCGGCCGGGCGCCGGAGCCCGGCCGCGTTCCCGGCGCCGGTGAGCTAGGCCGCGGCCTGGGTCAGGACCTGCTCGACGACGTGGTGCGAGGGCAGGATCAGGTCGCGCTCGGCGTCGGCGTCGATCTTGCCCTCGAGCAGGTCGCAGAACCGGTCGAGCTGGGTCGCGAGGGGCTCCCGGGCCGTGACGAGCTCCGGGATCTCGATGACCGTCTGCTGCCGGTAGCCGAGGCCGTCCGGGGTGACCGAGTCGTGCGAGACGTGCCGGTAGATCGTGACGTCGCGGCGCAGCAGGTCGATCTCGATCAGCCGGTCGAGCTCGGACACCACCAGCGACCGGACCTTCTTCTGGCCCAGCCGGGACGCCGACACCGTGGCCAGGCCGGTCGGGAAGGACAGCACCGTCTCGATGGTGTCCTCGGCGCCTTCGACCGACTGCGGGTGGAAGTAGCCCGCGCCGGACGTCACCCGCGACGGCGTCGCGCCGCCGAAGAACTGGATCGCCAGGTCGACGTCGTGCACCAGCAGGTCCCACGCCACGCCGGTCTTGATGCGGGGCGCGTACGGGCCGTGGCGGCGGGCCATCAGGTGCACCGGCTCCTGCACCAGCGCCCGCGCGGTCATCACCGCCGGGTTGTAGCGCTCCAGCAGCCCGCACATCAGCGGGATGTCGTTCTTCGCCGACAACGCGACGATTTCCTGGGACTTCTCGAAGCTGTTGCAGACCGGCTTCTCGACCAGCATCGGCTTGCCCTGGCGGAAGATCTCCTGCGCCAGGTCGTAGTGCACCTCGGTGGCCGACGCGAGCACCACGGCGTCCACATCGGACAGTTCGCCGATCTCCGGTGTCCACCGCGTTTCGTACCGGTCGGCGACGGTCTTGCCCGCTTCCTCGCGCGGATCGATCACGCGGACCAGGTCGACGCGCTCGTTGCCGGCGAGCACGCGGGCGTGGAGGGAACCCATGTTCCCGGTACCGACCAGAGCGATCCGATGCGTCATGCGCCCAGTACCTCGCGAACGGTTTCGATGATGGTTTCCAGGTCGGATTCGGACAGGTGCGGGTGCACCGGCAGCGACAGCGCCTGCTCCGCGACGCTGCGAGCCACCGGGAAGTCCTCGACGCGCGCGCCCGGGATCAGCTCGTGCTCCGCGTAGCAGTCGTAGTCGAAGACGATCTTCGGGTAGTAGATGCCGTTGCCGATGCCGCGCTCGGTCAGCGCCGCGGCCAGCTCGTCGCGCGAGAGCATCGCGTGCGGCCCGACCAGCACGGTGTACTGGTGCCACACGTGCTCGCGGCCCGGCAGCACCTGCGGGACGTCCAGGCCCGGTGTGCCCGCGAGCCCCTCCGAAAGGCGCTTCGCGTTCGCCTGGCGGGCCGCGGTCAACTGGTCGAGCTTCGCCAGCTGCGGGATGCCGACGGCGGCGTGCAGGTCGGTCATCCGGTAGTTGTGGCCGGCGACCTCGTACTGGTAGCGGGCGCGCATGCCCTGGTTGCGCAGCACGCGCAGCTTGTCGGCCAGCTCGTCGTCGTCGGTGGTGATGACGCCGCCCTCGGCGGTGGTGATGTTCTTCGTCGCGTACAGCGAGAAGCAGCCGATGCCGAAGGAACCGGCCGGCTTGCCCTCGAACGACGCACCGACGGCCTGCGCCGAGTCCTCGATCACCTGCAGGCCGCGCTCGGCGGCCAGGGGCGCGAGCTTGCCCATGTCCGCCGTCTGGCCGTAGAGGTGCACCGGCATGAGCACCTTGGTGCGGTCCGTCACGGCGGCCGCGGTGTTCTCGGGGTCCATCGCGAAGTCGTCGCGCCGGATGTCGGCGAACCGGACGGTCGCGCCGGCCTCGAGGATCGCGTTCAGCGTCGCCACGAAGGTGAACGGCGAGGTGACGACCTCGTCGCCCGGCTGCAGGTCCAGCACCTGGAGCGCCGCGACCAGCGCGGTGGTCCCGTTGTTGACCGCGATCGCGTGCTTCGTCCCGGAGACCGCCGCGAAGGCGTCTTCGAAGCGCTTGACCATCGGTCCCTGTGCGATGGACCCGGAGCGCAGCACCTCGACGACGAGGTCCTCCGCGTCGCGGACGTCGACCACGGTGATGGGGATCATGGGCTGTCTCTCTCGGCAGGCGATTTCGGTGCGTCCGGTACAGTGAGCCGCCGGATCTGCGCCCGGCCGCCCTGCAGCAACGCGGGCCACACGTTACCGGGCGCGGCAGCGCGTCCAGTACCCAGCCGCCGACGAACGGATACCCGCCCGTGGCCAACCGCATCCACCCGACCGCCGTCATCGGCGAGGGCGTCGAACTCGGTGAGGGCAACGTCATCGGCCCGTTCGCGGTGATCGCCGGGCCGGCGCGGATCGGCGACGGCAACTGGATCGGCCCGCACGTGACGATCGGCACGCCCGCCGAGGACCGCGGCCGTCCCCACCCGGCGGCGTGGGAAGAGGCCCCGTCCGGTGACCCGGATCACGACGGTCACGGCGTCGTCATCGGCAGCCGCAACCGGATCCGCGAGTACGTGAGTGTCCACCAAGGGACCTGGCGGACGACGACGGTCGGCAGCGACGGCTACTACCTCCGCAACGCCCACATCGCGCACGACTGCCTGGTCGGCGACGGCGTCACGATCGCCTCCAACGCCGTCACCGGTGGCCACTGCCACATCTGGGACGGCGCGAACCTCGGCATGGGCGCGATCCTGCACCAGAAGGTCGTGATCGGGCCGGGCGCGATGATCGGGATGGGCTCGGCGGTGCGGCGCGAGATCGGCGCGTTCACCATCGCCGTCGGCAACCCGGCCCGCGTCACCGGCATCAACGTCGTCGGCCTGTCCCGCCGCGGTCTCGACGAGGAGACGATCGAGGCACTCGGCCCGTGGCTGAAGGGCAAGGAAGGTCTCCCGGACGTCACGCTGCCCGGCGACCTCTCTACCTTGGTAAAGGCGTGGGACGCTCGCCCGCGCGACGAGCACTAGGAGTCACGAACATGGCGGATGTCGCCCCCAAGCTGCGCGAGGTCTTCGTCGAGGCGCTGGACCTCGACGGCGGTGTGGACGTCGAGAACCTGAAGTACCGCGACATCGAGGCGTGGGACTCGGTCGGCCACATGGCGCTGGTCGCGGCGATCGAGGACGAGTTCGACGTCGAGTTCGACACCGACCAGGTCATCGACATGTCGAGCTTCAAGGTCGCCGTCGACATGGTGACCGAGCTGCAGTCGAAGAATGACTGATCTTTCCGGTCGGGTCGCGCTCGTCACCGGCGGGACGCGGGGGATCGGCCTGGCCACGGCCCGCGCGCTGGTGGAGGCGGGCGCGACGGTGGTGCTCACCGGTCGCGACGAGGCTCGCGCGAAGGAGGCGGCCGCCTCCGTGGGCGCCTCCGGGCTCGCCCTTGACGTCACCGACGCGAAGGCGGTGTCTTCGCTGGTCAGGGGGGTCGCGAAGGAGCACGGCAAGCTCGACGTCGTCGTCGCGAACGCGGGGATCATGGAGGACGCGCTCCTCGGGATGATCCGCGAGGAAGCCGTCGACACGACGCTGAGCACGAACGTCGCCGGCACGCTGCACACCGTCCAGGCCGCGGCCCGGGCGATGATGCGGAAGAAGACCGGCTCGATCGTCGTGCTCGCATCGATCGTCGGCGAGTACGGAAGCGCTGGTCAGACGCTGTACGCGGCCTCGAAGGCCGCGGTGGCGAACATCGCGCGGTCGGCGGCGAAGGAGCTCGGCCGGTCCGGCATCCGCGTCAACGCGGTCGCGCCGGGCGTCATCGAGACCGACCTCACCGCGGGCCTGAGCGAAGACGCGAAGGCCGAGAACACGAGCCGGACGCCGCTCGGGCGGCTGGGCCGTCCCGAAGAAGTGGCGAAGGCGATCCGGTTCCTGGTGAGCGACGAGGCGTCGTTCATCACCGGCCAGGTGCTGGGGATCGACGGAGGCTTGGTGCTGTGACGTTGCTGGGTGCGGGGGCTCGGCTGGTGGACGTGGCCGGGGGCCGCACGCTGGCGGGCGCGGAACTGGCGGCCGAGGTCGGGCGGCGGATGGACGAGCTGGCGGCGCTGCCCGCCGGCGTCGTGTTCGCGCGGATGTCGGTCGACCTGCCGAGCGTGCTGACCTACCTGGGCGCCTTCGAGTCCGGCCGGGCGATCGCGCTGATCGATCCGGCGCTGGACGCCGACGTGCTGGCCGGGCTGGTCTCGCGGTTCCGCCCGGCCGCGGTGCTGTCGGCTTCGGGTGACGCGCCATCCGGCTACACCGTGCGGGGTTCCGACTGGGTCCGCTCTTCGGCCGACGGGGTCGTCCCGCACCCCGACCTCGCCGTTCTGCTGCCGACCAGCGGCTCGACCGGCAACCCGAAGCTCGTCCGGCTCAGCAGGCAGGGTCTGCTGGCCAACGCCGACGCCATCGCGCAGGTGCTGCGCATCGACGCCGACGAGGTCGCGCCCACCTGCCTGCCGCTGCACTACAGCTACGGCCTGTCGGTGCTCAACTCGCACCTGGTGCGCGACGCGACCATCGTGATCGAGCCGTCCGGCGTGCTCGGCCGCGGCTTCTGGGACGCGGTGGACACCTACGGCGTCACGTCGCTGTCCGGCGTCCCGTACCACTACGAAATGCTGCGGCGGCTCAAGTTCGACCCCGCGAAGTACCCGACGCTGCGGACGTTGACGCAGGCCGGCGGGAAGCTGCGCGACGAGCTGATCGCCGAGTTCAACGACAAGATGCTCGCCGTCGGCGGCCGGATGTACGTCATGTACGGCCAGACCGAGGCGTCGCCGCGGATGACGACGGTGCCCGCGGAGAGGCTGGCCGAAAAGCTCGGTTCCGCCGGGCCGGCGCTGCCGGGCGGGAAGTTTTCGGTGCGCCGGGACGACGGCTCGGAGACCACGCACCCGAAAATTGTCGGTGAGGTCGTCTACCGTGGGCCCAACGTGATGATGGGCTATGCGGACGACGAGTCCGGACTGGCCAAGGGCGACGAACACGGTGGCGTGCTGGCCACCGGTGACCTCGGGTACCTCGACGAAGAGGGGTACCTGTTCATCACCGGCCGGCTCAAGCGCATCGGCAAGGTCTTCGGCAACCGCGTCAGCCTCGACGACCTCGAGCAGGCCGCGCGCACGGCGGCGGTCGGGATCGACGTGGTCGCCGCGGTGGCCGCCGGCGACAAGGTGGTCCTGTTCGCCGAAGGGGCGGACAAGGAGATCTGCAAGGACGCGTCGCGGGCGCTGTCCGAGCGGCTCCACCTGCACGTCAGCGGGTTCGACGTCCGCCCGATCGACACCGTGCCGCTGCTGGCCAGCGGCAAGATCGACTACCGGACCTTGGAGGGGCGGGTATGAGTGCGTTCACGCGGTCGCAGTCCGACCGGGAAGCCTTGCTGCTGCCCGAACTCGCCGACCTGACGGCCCACCACCGGGCGAACTCCGAAGGCTACGACCGGATCCTTTCCTCGCTGGGCATCGCTTCCGATGCGGCGTTCGGCTCGATCGCCGATCTGCCGTGGCTGCCGGTGCGGATGTTCAAGACGCACGACCTCAAGTCCATTCCGGACAGCGAGGTCTTCAAGACGCTGACGTCGTCGGGCACCACCGGCGCCGGCGCGTCGCGGATCTACCTCGACAAGGAGGCGGCGGGCGCGCAGACCAAGCAGCTGGGCGCGACGCTGCAGGAGGTCCTCGGCGGCGAGCGGCTGCCGATGCTGATGGTCGACACGATCGGCATCATCAAGAACCGCCGGTCGTTCTCCGCGCGGGGAGCCGGGGTGCTCGGCATGGCGAACTTCGGCCGCAAGCACACGTACGTGCTCGACGAGAACGACCAGCCGGACGTCGAAGCGGTCAAGAAGTTCCTGGCCGAGTACGGCGACAAGCCCTTCCTGATCTTCGGCTTCACGTTCATGGTGTGGCTGTACCTGTACGAAGTCGCCCGCGACCACCGGCTCGACCTGTCGAACGGCATCCTGATCCACAGCGGTGGCTGGAAGAAGCTGATCGACCGCGCGGTGGACAACACGGAGTTCCGGCGGCGGTTCAAAGAGGACACCGGGCTGACCCGGATCCACAACTACTACGGGATGATCGAGCAGATCGGCACCGTGTTCCTCGAGGGTCCGTCCGGGAACTCGCTGTACTGCCCGGACTTCGCCGACGTCGTGATCCGGAACCCGGAGACGTGGGAAGAGCAGCCGGTCGGGGAGCCGGGCGTGATCGAGGTCGTCTCGACGCTGCCGCGGTCGTACCCGGGGCACGTGCTGCTCACCGAGGATCTCGGCGTCTACAACGGCATCGACGACGGCGACTGGCCGGGCAAGCACTTCTCGGTGCTCGGCCGGCTACCGAAGGCGGAGGCACGCGGCTGCTCGGACACGTTCTCGGGAGCGGCGGCATGAGCCTCACCCAGCGATTCCCGGCCGGTCCTTCGGTCGAGGTCGGTGCCCTGGTCGACCAGCTGCGCGCCGAGCCGCCGGGCGGCCGGTTGCGCGTGGGCGACCCGCGGATCGTCGAGTTCGTCACGAAGTTCGCGCGCAAGCTGCTGGCTCCGGCCACCGCCCGCCGGTTCCCGGAGCTGGCGTCGCTCGGCTTCTTCCTGCGCAAGGGCGAAATCGCCAAGGCGTTGTCCACACTGGACACTTCGGGGAGCGCGCTGCGGTTCCCGCGCGGGCTGGTGTTCCACGTGCCGCCGGCGAACGTCGACACGATCTTCGTCTACTCGTGGGCGCTGTCCGCGCTGGCGGGCAACCACAACGTCGTGCGGGTCTCCTCGCGTTCGGCCGGGGCCGCCGAGGCGGTACTGGAGGCGCTGAACGCGGCGCTGTCCGAAGTGGACGCTTCGGTGGCGGAGGCCATCACGGCGACCCAGCGCATGGTGACCTACGACCGCAGCGACGAGGTGAGCGGCGCGCTGTCGCTGGCCGCCGACCTGCGCGTCATCTGGGGTGGCGACGGCTCGGTCGCGGCCCTGCGGAAGTACCCCCTCGCGCCGCACGCGCGGGATCTGACGTTCCCGGACCGCTCGTCCTTCGCCGTCGCTTCGGTGGCGGGCTGGCAGCGCGCGTCCGCCGAAGAGCGCCGCGCGGCCGCCGAGGGCTTCTACAACGACTCGTACTGGTTCGACCAGGCCGCCTGCTCGTCACCGCGCGCGGTGTTCTGGGTCGGCGACGAGCCCGGCGCCCAGGCAGCGGGGAGCGAGTTCCGCGCGCTGCTGGCGGCGGTGCTGGAAACGAAACAGCACGTCACCGAGCCCGCGATGGCGGTACAGAAGCGGGTCTCGGCGTACGGGGCGGCGGTCGACGGGCTGGTCAAGGAGATCGCCTTCCAGGGCAACGGCCTGGCGACGCTCGAGCTGACCGACCCGGCGGTGCTGCCGCGCGAGTGGCTGGGAGCGGGCACCTTCGCGAACGCCCGAGTGTCCTCTTTGTCCGATCTGGTGCCGATCGTGCTCCGCAAGGACCAGACGGTCAGCCAGTTCGGCTTCACCGCCGAGGAGCTGACGGCGTTCGCGCACGAGCTCGCGGGCCGCGGCGTCGACCGGATCGTGCCGTTCGGCTCCGCCCTGACCTTCTCGGCGGTGTGGGACGGTTACGATCTGCTCTCCGAGTTCAGCCGCCTGGTCACGGTCCAGGCCTGAGGAGAGCCGTCGATGACGACAGTTGAGGACCTGCCGGCCGCGGGCAAGCAGCCGAAGTCCACCCGGGCGAAGATCCTCGACGTCGTCCGGTGGGTGGCGATCCTGCTGGTCATCGGCTTCGCGGCGAAGCAGCTGGCGGCCAACTGGGGCGAGTTCTGGCACACCCTGCGTGACGTCGCCTGGGAGTCGTCGCTGCTCAGCCTGGCCGCCCTGGTCGCGGCGATCCTGGTGTCGACCTGGGGCTGGCAGATGATGGTCGACGACCTCGGCGAGCCGATCGGCTACGCCCGCGGCGCCCAGATCTGTCTGGTCGGCTCGCTCGGCAAGTACGTGCCGGGCTCGGTCTGGGCGTACCTGCTGCAGATGGAGCTCGGCCGCAAGGCGGGCCTGGCCCGCGCCCGGATCTTCACCGGCTCCCTGATCCAGCTCGGCGTGGGCGTGGTGTCGGCGCTGGTGGTGTCGCTGCTGGCGGCCCCGGCGGTGTTCAGCAACAGCCCCCGCGCGCTGTGGCTGTTCGTGCTCATCCCGCTCGGCCTGGCGATGCTGCACCCGAAGATCCTCACCTGGGGCACCTCGCTCGTCCTGCGGATCCTCCGCCGTCCGCCGCTGCAGCACCCCCTGGGCTGGCGGGTGATCGGCAAGGTTTTCGGCGCCTCGACGGCGGCGTGGTGCCTGCAGGGCGTCCACCTGTGGCTGCTGGCCAATTCGGTGGGCGCGCCGGGCCTCGGCGGCTTCGTCCTGTGCGTGGGCGCGATGGCCGTGGCGATGACGGTGGGCACGTTCGCGTTCATCCTCCCCAGCGGCGTCGGCGTCCGCGAGGTGGCCCAGGTCGCGGTCCTGACGGCCAGCGGCCTGACGGTCGGCCAGGCCACGGCGTTCGCGGTGGCCTCCCGCGTGATGTTCACGGTGGCGGACCTCCTGACGGCCGGCTTCGCGGCTGTCGCGGCCCGCTCGGCTCGTTCGGTGGCCTGAGCCTGTCCCCAAGTTGTCCACAGCCTGTCCCCAGCGTTCCGGTACTTGTGGACAACGCCGATCAGCTGGTGGGGTGATACTCGCCTGCCACGGGAAACACCCCGCCGCTGCTGGTCGATAACCTGGCGGCAAGTGCGGGTGACGAGGCAGAGGGGGCCGGGTGGTCTACGCGGTCGTGGTGGCGTGGCTGGTCGTCGCCGCGATCGTCGTGCTGACGTGGAACCGCCTCGACACCGACCGCGGCTGGCGTGGCTTCGTCCTCAGTCTCACGCTCGGGCTGTCCCTGCTGCACCAGCTGCTGTTCGCGACGGTCACCGAGGACGCGCTGGTCACCTTCCGCTACGCGCAGAACATCGCCGACGGCAACGGCCCGGTCTTCAACCCCGGCGAACGCGTCGAGGGCTACACGAACTTCTCCTGGCTGGTGCTGGTCGCCCTGCCGCGCGCCGCGTTCGGCGCCGACGTCCGCACCACCGCCGTCGTCTTCGGAGTCCTCGCCGCGCTCGGCTGCGTGCTCCTGTCCTGCTTCCTGGTCAACCGGATCGTCGCCGCGGCCGCCCCGGACGGCGCGGCCCCGCAGCCCGCGATCGGGGTGGCCGCCGCAGTGCTCACCGCGAGCGCCGGCGGCCTCGCCGTCTACGGGGCATCGGGCTCCGAAGTGCCGCTGTTCGTGCTGCTGGTCCTCGCCGTCGGTTACGCGCTCGCGGCGCGGCGCCCGGTGGTCGCCGGGGTGCTCGTCGCCTTCGCCGTGATGACCAGCCCGGAAGGCCTGGTGATCGCCGTGCTGGCCGGCCTGTGGCTGGTGGGCGCCGCACTCCGGGGGAAGCACAGCTGGTGGGCGCCGGTGGGGTACGCGCAGGGCGCGCTGGTCTTCCTGATCCCGAGGCTGGCCTGGCGCGCGACATTCTACCAGCACTTCCTCCCCGCGCCCCTGGCCGCGAAACTCGGCGGCCCGCTGGGCGAGCACGTCGCCACCGGCTGGCCGTACCTGGCCGGGTTCGCTCTGGCGCACCAGGGTTTCCTGCTGCTCGGCCTGGTCGCCGCGGTCGCGCTGGTGCTGCGTCGCACAGCTCCGTTTCGGGGGGTGCGGCTCGCGGTGTCGCGGACACGCGGTGAAGGCCCGGGTGACACCGCTCGGGCTTCGGGAGCCCCGGCGCAGGGCGAGGCTCCGGATGACTCCGCCCGCGTTTCGGCGGCCCGGGTGGCAGGGCCCCGGGCTCGCGGCGAAGGCCCGCGTGGCACCGCCCGCGTTTCGGATGCGCGCGGCGAATCCCCGGATGACCCCGCCGTCGAGGCGCGGGCCCTGCTCTGGCTGCTGTTCGCGATGGCCGCCGGGCTGGCCGCGGCGGCCGTGCTCATCGGCGGCGATCCCGGTCCGTCGTGGCGGCTGCTGGCCCCGCTCCCGCCGCTGCTGGCCGTCGCGGCCACCGGGGCGTACGGCGTGCTCACCGCGGACTTCGTGGCGAAGCCGTCGCCGCGGCCGAAACCGCTCGCGCCGCGGCTGGTGCCGGTGACCGCCTGCGGGCTGGCCGGCATCGCGGTGCTCGTCTCGGTGTTCAGCCCCGAGATGCTCGACCGCGTGCGCGTCTGGCACTCGCACGGCACCGAACTCGCCGAAATCGGCGGCTGGCTCGGCGACTACCTGCCGCCCGGGTCGGTGGTCAGCGCCGCCGCGCCCGGCGCGCTCGCCGCCCACGGCGGGCAGCTGCTCATCATCGACGTCCTCGGCCGCACCGACGACCATATCGCCCGCGAGGGCCGGCACGACGGCGGCATCGCGACCGACTACGACTACGTCGTCAACGGCCGCCGTCCGACCGTCGCCGTGCCCGCCGACGGCGGCTACGCCGATCGCCAGCACTGCGCGATCGACCCGGTGTACGCGGGCAAGTACGAGGTCGCGACCTTCCGCCGCGTCGGCACGCCCTACTGGGTCTCGGTCTACCCGCGGGCGGAACAGGCGAAGTCCCTGGTCGCCGACCTCGACAAGGGTCCGGACTTCCGCTACGTACCCTGTCCTTCGTGAAGCTCGCGGCCCCGGACCGGCAGCTGGGCGCCGAGGCCCGGCTCGGGCTCGGGGTGTTCGGCGCGGCGTTCGCGCTGTTCGTGGTGCGCTTCCTGGTCCCGCGGCCGATCGCGATGTCCAACAACGGCGACGGCGGCCGCGTGCTGTGCGGGGCCGGGATCACCTGGAAGGGCCTGCCCGAGCCGTTCGTCCACCTCGCCTACACGCCCCCGCCGGGCGCGCCGCCGTGCCGGCCGACGTACCTGCTGACGCAGAGCTGGCTCGCGGACCTGGCCGTCCGGATCGGCAGGCTGATCGGCCTGCCCGGCACGCTGAGCCTCGTCATCCTAGGCCTGCTGAGCAGCACCATCGCGGCGGCGGCGATCGCCGCGATCGTGCTCGGCCTGCCGCACCCGCGCCGGACCCGGCTGTTCGTCGCGGCCGGGTTGCTGCTGGTCGTCGCGGACTCGGCGTTCTTCGGGTACTTCGCCGCGATCCTCGGCGAAGGCGCGGCCTTCCTCGGCCTGCTGCTCGCCGCCGGCGGCCTGCTCCTGACGGCGCGCGAGGGCCGGTGGAGCTACGCCGGGATGGCCGTGACGTTCGCCGGCGGCGTCCTGGCCGTCAACGCCAAGGTCCAGACGCTCACCATCCTGCCGATCCTCGCGCTGGCGATCCTGCTGGTCCGGCCGGGCTCGCTGCGCGGGGTCAAGCGCTGGGCGTCGGCGGCGCTGGTCATCGGCTTGATCGGCGCTGTGACGTTCTCCGCGCAGCGGAGCGTCGAGCCCGCGCGAGCGCCCGATGGCACGTACAGCGCTTTCCCGGGCGACGACTCGCGCGAGATCAACGCCTTCAACTCGATCTTCCTCAACATCGTCGACGGGAAGCACGACACGCAGGCCGACCTGGCCGAGCTCGGACTGCCGCCGGAGTTCGCGCAATACGCCGGCAACGGCTGGTGGCACCCGCACCCGGCGACCATGGATCCGCAGTACCCGCGGTACCGGGACGAGATCAGCCGCCGGAACGTCGTCACGTACTTCGCGGCCCATCCCGGCCGGACCCTCGAAGTGCTCGACCGCGCGGCCGCCGACCAGCTCACCGCCCGCCCGGACTACCTCGGCAGCTTCGACCGGGAAGCCGGGTTCTCGCCGCACGCGCAGGAGTATCGGGTGCCGGTGGTCTCGTGGCTGACCGGCCTGATCGCCCCGCTCGGGCTGTTCGCGCTGGTGCCGATCTGGCTGTTCGTGCTGGTCAGGGCCTGGTTGCAGCGCCGGACGGCGCTCGCGGTCCCGGTGGTGTTCCTGTTCGCCGTCTCGGTGACGCAGTTCGGCACCGCGGCGCTGGGCGACGGCATCGAAGGCATCAAGCACCAGTCCGTCGCGCTGTTTTCGATCTTGATCGCGCTCGTTTTGTGTTCTTCCCCGCTGAACCGCCGTTCCGAACCTACGGTCCCGTAACCTGGCCGGATGGCCGACCTGGTTTACCCGCCCGTGATCGCGGCGGCCCGGACGATGTTCCGGGTACTCGACAACCGCATCCGGATCGAAGGCGCGGAGCACATCCCGCGCCGCGGCGGCGCGGTCATCGCGTGCAACCACATCAGCTACCTCGACTTCATCTTCTGCGGCCTCGGCGCGCGCCCGGCCAAGCGGCTGACGCGGTTCATGGCGAAGAAGGAGATCTTCGACAACAAGATCGCCGGCCCGCTGATGCGCGGCATGCACCACATCTCCGTCGACCGCTCCGCCGGGCTGGCCTCCTACCGCGAAGCGCTCGGAAAGCTGCAGGCGGGCGAGGTCGTCGGCGTCTTCCCGGAAGCCACCATCAGCCGGTCGTTCACCGTCAAGGAGATCAAGTCCGGCGCGGTCCGGATGGCCGCGGCGGCCGACGTCCCGGTGGTGCCGATGGCGCTGTGGGGCACCCAGCGGCTCTGGACGAAGGGCCGTCCGAAGGACCTGACCCGGCGCCACGTGCCGATCTCCATCCTCATCGGCGAGCCGATGCACCCGGCGAAGGGTGACGACTGGGACGTCGTCACGAAGGAACTCCGCACCCGGATGAGCGCGCTGCTCGACCGGGCCCAGGCCGAGTACCCGGACCAGCCGGCGTCGGACGAGGAACGCTGGTGGCTGCCCGCCCACCTGGGCGGCACGGCGCCGACCCCGGCCGAAGCCGCCGAGCTCGACCGGGGCTAGAACCAGCGCTCGAGGACCTGTGCAACGCCGTCCTCACCGGCCGGCCCGGTGACCTCATCGGCCACCGCGAGCAGCTGCGGGTGGCCGTTCTGCATCGCGACGCCGTGGCCCGCCCAGCGCAGCATCTCGACGTCGTTGGGCATGTCCCCGAACGCGATGACCCGCTCGGGCTCGACGTCGAACCGCGCGGCGACGTCGGCCAGGCCGGTCGCCTTGGTGATGCCGTGCGCGGACAGCTCCACCAGGCCGCCCGACGACGAGTACGTGACGTCGACGTCCCGGTCGAACAGGGCGGTGATCGCGTCCGCCATCTCCTGCGACGCCATCCCACGGTGGCTGACCAGCAGCTTGATCGCGGGGTGTCCGAGGACCTCGGCGCGCGGCCCGGTGCGGCCCTCGCCGTCGCCCCAGGGGTTGTGGTAGTCCGGTTCGATCACGAAGTTGCGCATGTCGTGGTCGACCGCGCCGGTGCTGACCCGCTCGGTCGCCAGCCGGCAGCCGGGCAGCGCCTTGTCGAGCGCGTGCGCGATGTCGTGCAGCAGCGTCGGCTCGAGCAGGCCGTGCACCTCGACGATCTCTTCGCGGCCGCAGTCGTACAGGACCGCGCCGTTCGCGCACACGGCGTACCCGGTGAGCTCGAGCGGCTTCGCGATCGGAGCGATCCACCGCGGCGGCCGCCCGCTGGCCAGCACGAACGGCACCCCGGCTTCGATCGCCCGGCGGACGGCCGCGATCGTGCGGGCGCTGAGCGATTCGGAGGGGCCGAGCAGGGTGCCGTCGACGTCGGACGCGATCAACTGGGGTCTCTCCACCCCACCATTGTCCCTGACACGTTCGGGCGAAGGCGTTCCCATCCGTGCGACAGCCGGTGGTGACCGATAGTGTCCGGCATTGTGCGAGTTGGCATCGTGATTCTCCCGGAAGATCGTTGGTGGGCCGCCGAGCCGAAGTGGCGCGCCGCCGAGGAGTACGGCTTCGACCACGCCTGGACCTACGACCACCTGGGCTGGCGCACCCTGGTCGACGGCCCGTGGTTCTCCGCGATCCCGACCCTGACCGCGGCGGCGACGGTGACGTCCCGGATCCGGCTGGGCACCTTCGTCGCGTCCCCGGTCGCCCGGCACCCGGTGCCGTTCATGCGCGAGCTGAACACCCTCGACGACATCTCGGACGGCCGTCTCGTCCTCGGCATCGGCGCGGGCGTCGACCACACCCACTACGACGGCGCGGTGCTCGACGCCCCCGAACTGACGCCCAAGCAGCGCGTGGACCGCTTCACCGAATTCGTCGAGGCGCTCGACGGACTCCTCATGACCGACAAGTTCGACTTCGACGGCGAGTACTACCGGGCCCGCGCGGCCCGCAACCTGCCGGGCCCGGTCCAGCGCCCGCGGCTGCCGTTCGTCGTCGCGGCGAACGGCTCGCGCACGATGACGCTCGCCGCGCGCTTCGGCGCCGGCTGGGTCACGACGGGCAAGGGCGGCAAGACCGCCGACGAGTGGTGGGCCGGGATCAAGCAGCTCACCGAGGTCTTCGACCAGCGGCTGGACGCGGTGGGCCGCGACCGGGCGAGCATCCAGCGGTTCGTCAGCCTGGACGCGTCGCCGGTGTTCTCGCTGAGCAGCGTGGAGGCGTTCCGCGACGCCGTGGGCCGCGCGCAGGAGCTCGGCTTCACCGACGTCGTCTCGCACTGGCCGCGGTCGTCGTCGCCCTACGAGGGCCGGGAGGCCGTCCTGGAGCAGGTCGCGAGCGACGTCCTGCCGGAGCTGCACTAGCCCCACCCACCCCTGTGCGCCCTCCCGCGGCTGGTCGTGAGTGGTAAGGCGGGTTAGAACCCGCCTTACCACTCACGACAGCGGCGGCAGGGGATGGGAGCGTGCTACTTCACGATCCGGTAGATGACCGCGCCCGGGTTCCGGTACACGACCCGCAGGAAGTCGTGCCCGTCCAGGTGCTGCAGGCCCCGCGCGATCGGCGTGTCCCGGCGGATGGTGCCGCTGCCGATCAGCACGTAGTGGATGTTCAGCCGCTGCACGGCCGCGCGTACCTGCGGGTCGCTGTCGAAGTCGGCGAAGTGCCGGGCCAGGTAGAGCGCGTCCGGGGGAGCGACACCGGCGTCGTAGTGGCCGGCCACCGGGTGCACCCCGGTCAGGGCGTACATCCAGGCCGTGCCGTCGAGCCGGTCGTTGAGCACCTTCTGGTCGGCGGGGATGCCGAGCGTGCCGAGGTGGTCCATCGCGTCGATCTCGTCCTGGCTGACCGGCGGGACCACCTCGCCGGGCAGGCCGTTGTAGTAGAGCAGCGACACCGTCTTGGCGTTGGCCGCGCGGTAGAACCCGCCGGTCAGCACCCCCATCGCGACGACGAGCAGCACCGCCGTCGCGAGCCCGACCCGGCCGGTCAGCCACGGCCGCGCGCGCACCCACGCGCGTCCGCTCGCCTGCTTCGCGAGCCATCGCTGGGTCTCGCTCATGCCGTGCGCGGCGAGCAGGCACATCGGGATCGACGCCAGCGCCATCAGCCGGAACCGGTCGTTCCACCAGGGCCGCGACAGGCTGATCACCCAGTCTTCGCCGCCGAAGCACGCGACGACCACGAACAACGCCGACAACCCGAGGGCCGAGAGCACCAGCCAGCGCATCCGCCGCAGCGCGACCAGCGTCAGCACGCCGACGGCCAGGAACACCGTCAGCCAGATCTGCGGCACCGGCAGCACCTGCTTGAAGGTCGCCAGCATGGCCAGCGCCTTCCACACCGGCATGTGCGAGCCCCAGGCGTGGTACGGGTACGAGCCGGACGTGAAGCCGATCGCGCCGAAGATCATCGGCGCGGCGATCACCCCGGCCACCACCATCACCGGCAGCATCCGCAGCACGTCACCGCCGACGACCCGCCAGGCGCGCGTGCCCTCGGGAACACCGTCGACGCGGCGGCTGTGACAACCGGAGCTTCGCTCCGGGCCGGGGGCTTCGCCACCCGGACCCCCGAAAAGCCTGCCGCGCAGCGCCCGGTACCAGCGCTGCACCACCAGCGGGAACGCGAACAGGATCGCCCCGAACAACGCGCTCGAGTGGGCGGCGAGCAGGCCGGTCGCGCTGAGCGCCAGTACCGCGCCGCTGTCGGCGCCCGGCCGCGCGAGGAACCGCTGGAGCGCGATGACCGCCAGCGGCGTCAACACGATGCCGAGGGCGAAGGGCAGCAGGCCGCTGGACACCGACTCGTACGCCCCGGTCGTCGCGCCGCCCGCGACCAGCGCGGCACTGCCGGCGAACACCGCGCGGCCGCCGAGCTGGCGCACCAGCGCGGCCATGGCCAGCGCGAACAGCCCGGCGATCGGCATGGTGATCGCGTTGAGCGTCACCGGGATCGACGTCCCGGACAGCTCGTAGACCAGCGCGCCGACCAGGTGGTAGGCGTTCGGGTAGAAGGAGCCGCCGGGGTACCAGTTGATGGTGCCCATGCCGGTCAGCGAGCCGTCGCCGGTCTCGGCGATGTAGCGGATGCCGTTCGCGTGGAACACGGTGTCCCAGCGCTGGAACACCGCCGTCGTCCCGCCGCGGCCGGTCACCACCACGACGATCGACACGGCCACGGCGATGGTGACGCAGGCCGCGACGGCCAGGTGCGCCCGCCGTGTCCACGCCGGTTCCCCGTCGTCCGGCTTGAGCCAGCCGCGCGCCATGGCCAGGCGGCGCAGGCCGGACAGCACGGCGGCGAGCAGCAGGGTGACCGCGGCCACGCTGAGCGAGCCGTAGGGGATGCGCGCGATCGCCAGCCACGGGCCGGCCAGGCCGGTGATGGCGTAGCTGAGCAGCGGCGCGAGCCCGGCCAAGGCCCAGCCGCGCAGGCCGGCGGCCCACCCGACGACCCCGCCGGGGACCGCCAGCACGGCCACGTAGGTAGCCACCGCGGCGAAGTAGCTCCAGAAGTCCTCGGGTGCAGGCACTGCTTTCCAGGTGTGTCGTAGGCCGAAATGTGATAGTCGGGTGCGGGGCGGGTCAGCGACCCCCGTACCCTCGACGCCCGTGAGCGCGCACACGAACCCCGCACAGATTACTGAAGCCGATTTCGCAGGTTACGACCTCGTCGTCGTCGGGTCCGGCTTCTTCGGCCTGACCGTCGCCGAGCGGGCCGCGGCCGAGCTGGGCAAGAAGGTCCTCGTCCTCGAGCGGCGCAGCCACCTCGGTGGCAACGCGTACTCGGAGCCCGACCCGGAGACCGGGATCGAGGTGCACAAGTACGGGGCGCACCTGTTCCACACGTCGAACAAGCGCGTGTGGGAGTACGTGAACCGCTTCACCGAGTTCACGAACTACCAGCACCGCGTGTTCGCGCGGGTCAAGGACCAGGTCTACTCGTTCCCGATGAACCTGGCCCTGATCAACCAGTTCTTCGGCAAGTCGCACACCCCGGACGAGGCTCGTGAGCTCATCGCGAAGCAGTCGTCGGAGTTCGAGACGGCCAACGCGCAGAACCTCGAGGAGAAGGCGATCTCGCTGATCGGCCGCCCGCTCTACGAGGCGTTCATCAAGGGCTACACCGCGAAGCAGTGGGAGAACGACCCCAAGAACCTGGGCGAGAACATCATCACGCGCCTGCCGGTCCGCTACAACTTCGACAACCGGTACTTCAACGACACCTACGAGGGCCTGCCCGTCAACGGGTACACCGCGTGGCTCGAGAAGATGGCCGAGCACGAGAACATCGAGATCCGGCTGAACGTCGACTACTTCGACGTCCGCGAGCACATCCCGGCCGGCACCCCGACCGTCTACACCGGGCCGCTGGACCGCTACTTCGGCTACTCGGCGGGCAAGTTCACCTGGCGCACGGTCGACTTCGAGTCCGAGGTCGCGCCGACCGGTGACTTCCAGGGCACCTCGGTCGTCAACTACAACGACCAGGAAGTCCCCTACACCCGGATCATCGAGTTCCGGCACTTCCACCCGGAGCGGGACTACCCCAAGGACAAGACGGTCATCTTCCGCGAGTACTCCCGCTTCGCGGGCGAGGACGACGAGCCGTACTACCCGATCAACACGCCGGAGAACCGCGAGAAGCTCGAGGCCTACCGCGAGCTGGCCAAGAAAGAGGCGCGCGAGAAGAACGTGCTGTTCGGCGGCCGGCTGGGCACGTACAAGTACCTCGACATGCACATGGCCATCGGCTCGGCGCTGTCGGCGTTCGACAACAAGATCGCCCCGCACCTGACCGACGGCGCGCCGCTCGACGGGTCCCTCGATGCTTGAGAAGGGACAGCCCGCCGGAGAGGTGGCCGTCCTCGCAAAGGCGCAGAGCTTTCTGAAGAGTGAAGCTTCGGTGAAGGCTGCGCGCGGCCTTTCGCACTTCGGAGAGCACAGCGCCGGGTGGTTCGCGCTCGGCCTGCTCGGGGCGGCGGTCGACAAGAAGCGGCGCAAGGACTGGCTGGTCGCGTCGGCGGGTGTCGTCGGCGCGCACGCCGCCTCGATCGCGGTGAAACGCGTGGTCAGGCGGCCGCGACCGGACCACCCGAGCGTCGAGGTCCTGGTCGGCACGCCGAGCAAGCTGAGCTTCCCGTCGTCGCACGCGACGTCCACCACGGCGGCGGCGGTGCTCTACTCCGGATTGACCGGGCGTAACCTGGTGCCCGCCCTGGTACCGCCGATGCTGGCCTCGAGGCTCGTGCTCGGCGTTCACTATCCGACAGACGTTCTGGCCGGTGCAGCTCTCGGGGGGCTCGTCGGTGGTCTGATACGACGGAAGCTGAAGAAGAACCCATGAGCGAGACGACCGAGCAGCGCGACAGCGACGAAACTGCCGTGACGCCCGAGGCTGTCGAGCCTCCTGCGTCGCGTGGGCCGTTGGGCCTGGTCGGCGGCGTCATCAAGACGGCGCGGCCCCGGCAGTGGGTGAAGAACGTCCTGGTCTTCGCGGCCCCGTTCTTCGCGTTCTCGAAGTCGACCGATCGCACCGGTCTCCTGATCGACGCGATCATCGCCTTCGTGGCCTTTTCGCTGACGGCGAGCTCGGTCTACCTCATCAACGACGCCATCGACGTCGAGGCCGACCGCGCCCACCCGACCAAGCGCAACCGGCCGATCGCGGCCGGGATCGTGCCGGTCCCCGTCGCGTACGGGGCCGCGGTCGTGTTCTTCCTGGCCGGCCTCGGCGTGTCGTTCCTCGCCAGCTGGCAGCTGGCGGTCGTGCTGGGCGTCTACGAGGCCGTCCAGCTCGGGTACTGCTTCGGTCTCAAGCACCAGCCGGTGGTCGACCTGGCCATCGTCGGCTCGGGCTTCCTGATGCGCTCGATCGCCGGCGGTGTGGCGGGCGGCATCGCGCTGTCGCAGTGGTTCCTGCTGGTCACGGCGTTCGGCTCGCTGTTCATGGTGGCCGGCAAGCGCTACGCGGAGATCATGCTCTTCGAGCGGACCGGCGCGAAGATCCGCTCGTCGCTGAAGAAGTATTCGGCGAGCTACCTGCGGTTCGTCTGGGCGACGTCGGCGGCGATCCTGATCATGTCTTACTGCCTGTGGGCGTTCGAGATCCGCCAGACCGAGCACAACTCGGTGTGGGCGCTCATCTCGATGGTCCCGTTCCTGGTGGCGGTGCTCAGGTACGCGGTCGACGTCGACGGCGGCATCGCGGGCGAGCCCGAGGAGATCGCGCTCAAGGACCGCATCCTGCAGGTGCTCGGCGCGACCTGGGTGATCACCCTGTTTCTCGCGTTCTACCTGTGAGCTCTTCGCGAATCGACAGCTTCGTTACAGGTCACGCACAGCTGAGCGGCGCACCCTGAGGTGGTGGGGGCGGGCACTGCGCCCGTCCCCGTGACCACAGGAGCGACGATGAACGACCAGCCGCGCGAGCAGAAGGCCCCGGACCAGCCCGAGCAGCCGACGGCCGAGCACCCGACGGCCGAGCACCCGACCGCGGCCACCCCGCCCACCGCGGCGCACCCCGCCCCGGCCGCGGTGCCGGCCGACTCAGCGGCCCCGCCCGCCTCGGCCGCTGCTGCCGGCCAGGGCGATGCCGCAGCGCAAGCACCTCCCACGGCCACGTTTGCTGCCGAGCCCGCGGAACCGCGCCAACCGGCAGGCCCAGCCGCCACCGCGCCGGCCGCGGGAGCGGCCGATCCGGCAGCGCCCGGAGCAGCTCCGGCCGACCAATCCGGCGTCCACGGCCGGCAAACGCCCCTCAGTGCCGGTCAGCCCTACCCCGCTTGGGGCCCGCCCCCGCCCGCCCCGCGGCAGCCCGGCGGGTTCCGGCGGTTCGTGGGCCACCGGGCCACCCAGCTCGTCGCCGTCGGCGTGCTCGGCATGCTGGTCGGCGCCGGGATCGTCGGCGGCCTCGCCGCCGCGAGCCACCACGGCCCTCGGGACGGCCGCCCCGGCGTCCACCGCCAGTACAACGGCCCCGATCAGGGCTTCGACGGCCGTGGTCCCGGTTTCGGCGGCCGCGGGAACGGCGGCACCGGCTCCGGGGACGGCATCTGATCCCGCACTGTGGCCTGGGCCACCCAAACCCCGCTCAGATCACGAAAGCATCACGGGCGGGGTACGGTGGCCGGGATGCGAAGCGCCTCCGCAGAACTTCCCCACGCCGTCCGCGCGCTGCCGACGGCCATCCCCGTCGCCCGCTCGTGGGCCCTGCCGGCCGGCGCCGCAGCTGCCTCCGCGCTGGTGTTCGCCCTGGTCAGCAGCCATCTCATCGATGACACCTACATCACGCTGTCCTACGCGAAGAACCTCGCCTTCCACGGCCACTGGGGCCTGATCGAGCAGGGCACGGCGAACACCGCGACGTCCCCGCTGAACGTCCTCGCCCTCGGCGCGGTCACGTTCGTGCTGCGCGACGCCGTGCTGGCCGCCGGCGTCGTGTTCGTCGCCGCGCAGGTGCTGCTCGTGCTGGGCCTGCGCCGCCTGGGTGAGCGCACCGGCCTGCCGGCGGCGTTCGCGCCCCTGACGTTCGCGTTGCTGCTGGTCAACCCGCTGTTGCTGTCCTCGGTCGGGCTGGAGGTGACGCTCGGCGCCACCGGTGTGGTGTGGACGCTGGTCTACGCGGGGGAGCGCCGCCCGGGTCACCTGGGTGTCGTGATCGGGCTCCTCGCGCTCGTCCGGATCGACCTGCTGCTGATCGCCGCGGTGCTGTTCGCCGTCCGCCGCGAGTTCTGGACCGGCATCTGGCGGACGGCGTTCGCGGCGCTCGCCGTCACGCTGCCCTGGTTCGGGTTCAGCTGGGTGGTGCTCGGCTCGGCCGTGCCGGACACGCTCGTCATCAAGATCAGCCAGCAGTCGTGGGGACCGTTCAGCTTCACCAACGGCCCGCTGCTCTACTGGCGCAACTTCCCGGCCGCGGCCACGCTGTCGTTCCTGCCGCTGCTGCTCGCGGGCCTCGCCGGAGCGGCCTGGCTGGTCCAGTACCGCCGCGGCTCGGAGACGGCCCGCCGCCTGACGCCGTTCGCGGCGCTCGCCGCCGCCGGTGCGCTGCACTACCTGGCCTACAGCCGGCTGGGCGTGCCGCCCTACCACTGGTACTACGCGCCGAGCATCATCGGCGCGACGATCTTCCTCGCCGCCTGCGCCTCCGCGGTCCCGGAGCGGATCCGGCGCGGAACGTGGACGCTGGCCGGCGCGGCCCTCGCGGCGAGCGTCGCGGTGTACGCGCTGCCGGGCCTGCCCCGCCAGTTCGCGCCGATCACGAGCAACCACGCGTCGACGACGGAGTACCGCGAGATCGGCCAAGAGCTGGCGGCCATCGCCAACGGCCGCAAGGTCGAGACGGCGGGCGAGGTTGGCGCACTGGCGTACGCGTGCGACTGCGAGCTGGTCGACGAGTTCTCCGACCGCGGCGCGGTCGACCCGGCGATCACCGAGACCAAGCGCCGCAGCGACGACCTCGGCCGCGCGCTGCTGGAAGCCAACTTCCACAACTTCGACCACAGCGTCGCCCCGATCAGCCCGGACCTGGTCCTGGCGACCACCCGCCACACCCCACCCCGGACGGCCCTGGCCAGCTGGCACATCGACTCGCCGTGGGTGGGCAGCCAGAACCTCTACCTGGTCCCCGCCCACGCCACCGGCGGCTGAGTACCCTGACCGGTCATGGGGGCGATCCGGCGGTTGCTGCGGCACGAAGCCGCGCTGTTCTCGAGCATCGGGCTGCTGCTGAGCGGACGCAAGGACGTCCCGCCCGACGGCGTGGCCCTGCCCTACGCCGGGCCGCAACGGCCGATGATCATCGTCTTCTTCGCCGTTGCGCTGGTCGAGGCCGGCGCATTCATGCTCGCGGACATCGGCGCGGTCGGCGGGACGATCCTGCTCGTCGCGGAGATCTACACCGCCGCGTGGCTGCTCGCTTACCTGGCTACGTCGATCACCCGGCCGCACACCCTGTCACCCCGTGAGCTGCGGGTGCGGGTCGCCGCGATGTTCGATCTGCGCATCCCGCGCGCCGACATCGCGAGCCTCACCCGGCGCAAGGAGACCCACCCGAGCGCACGCACGCTCGTCTGGGGCGATGAAGAGCTGGTGCTCGCGCAGAACATGGAAACCAACGTCGTCGCCGTGCTGCGCCGGCCGGTTCCGGCGACCCGGCCGCTCGGCCGGACCGAAACCGTGCGCGTGGTGAAGTTCTTCGTCGAAGACCCGGCCCTCGCGGTCCGGGCCTTCGACGACGCCTGAACTCAGATCGGGAGCTTGCGGAAGATCGGCCGGGGGACGTGCCGCAGCGCCGACATCACCAGGCGGAACTGCGCCGGCGCCCAGACCAGCTCCTTGCCCGCGCGCGCCGCGCCGACCGCGATTTCCGCGACCTGCTCGGCCGTCTGCGCCAGCGGGGCGTCCTTGAGACCCTCGGTCATCTTCGTCTTGACGTGGCCAGGGCGCACGACCGTCACCTTCACGCCGTGCGGCGCGAGGGCCTCGCCGAGGCCCAGGTAGAAGCCGTCGAAGCCGGCCTTCGTCGAGCCGTAGACGAAGTTGGACCGGCGGACGCGCTCGCCCGCCACCGACGACAGCGCGATCACCGTGCCGTGGCCCTGGGCCTTGAGCTTCTCCGACAGCGCGACGCCGACCGACACCGCCGCCGTGTAGTTCACCGTCGCCAGCTCGACCGCCTTCGCGTGGTCCTGCCAGACCTCTTCCGGGTCGCCGAGCAGGCCGAACGCGACCACCGCCACGTCGATGTCGCCGCCCTCGAACGCCTTGGCCAGCACGCCGGGGTGGGACGCCGTGTCCTTCGCGTCGAAGTCCACAGTGGACACCTCGGCGCCGCGGTCCTTCAAGCGCTGCGCGGCCGCGTCGAGGCGCGGCGACGGGCGGGCGGCCAGCACCACGCGCAGCGGCTTCTCGGCCAGGTACTTCTCGGCGATCGCCAGCGCGATGTCGGACGTGCCGCCGAGCAGGAGCAGGGACTGGGGGTTGCCCACCGCGTCGATCACAGTTCGAGCCTCCGGCTCATGTCAGAGGCGAAAACGCCTTCGGGGTCGATGGAAGCGCGGATCTTGCGCCATTCTTCGAGCCGCGGGTACATCTTCGCGAACGTCTCGGGCGAGGTGCGCGAGTCCTTCGCCGTGTACAGCCGGCCGCCCAGCTCCAGGACGTCTTCGTCGAGCTCCTGGCAGAACCGGCTCAGGCCGTCCTTGATCGGGAAGTCGACGCAGACCATCCAGCCCGGGTGCGGGAACGACAGCGGCGCCGCGTTGCCCTCGCCCATGCGCTTGAAGACGTTGAGGAAGGACACGTGCCCCGACTCGGCGATCTTCTTGACGATCCTGCGCAGCGGCTCGTGCGCGTTCAGCGGCGTCGAGAACTGGTACTGCAGGAAGCCCTTCGAGCCGTACGCCCGGTTCCACTCGCCGAACATGTCGAGCGGGTGGTAGAAGGCCGTCAGGTTCTGGATCACGCCGCGGGCGGCCTTCGGCGTCTTGCGGTAGTACAGCTCGCCGATGGCGCCGAAGGTCAGCTTGTTGGCCAGGCCGTTGGGGAAGATGTCCGGCAGCGTCGCCAGCTGCGGGGCGTCGAACTTCAGCGGGTTCGCGCGCAGCTTCGGCGGCAGCTCGTCCAGCTTCGCGAGCGAGCCGCGGCCGAAGGCGGCGCGGCCGAGCTTCGAGCCGGTGGAAATCGTGTCGAACCACGCCGACGAGTACGTGTAGTTGTCGTCGGAGCCGTTGCTGACCAGCTCCAGCGTCTCGTCGAGGTTGTTCGTGCGCTCGTTGTCCGCGAGGAAGTACGCGGTCTCGGTCTTCGTCATCCGGATCTTCGCCCGGACGATGATGCCGGTCAGGCCGATGCCGGCCACGGTCGCCCAGAACAGCTCCGCGTCCGGGCCCTCCGGCGTCAGCGTCCGGACCTGCCCGTCGGCGGTGATCAGGTCCATCGACACGACGTGGTTGCCGAAGCTGCCCGCGCTGTGGTGGTTCTTGCCGTGGATGTCGTTGGCGATCGCGCCGCCGATGGTCACCTGGCGCGTGCCCGGCAGCACCGGCACCCACAGGCCGTACGGCAGGGCTTCGCGCATCAGCTGGTCGAGGCTGACCCCGGCGTCGACGTCGACGAGCGCGCTGTCGGGGTCGATCGAGTGGATCCGGTTCAGTGCCGTCATGTCGACGACCAGGCCGCCGGCGTTCTGCGCCGGGTCGCCGTAGGACCGGCCGAGGCCGCGGGCGATCACGCCGCGCTCACCGGCCTGGGCCACGGCGCGGGCGATGACCTCCACATCGGCGGTGGTCAGCACGTCGGCGGTGGTCGGTGCGGTCCGCGCCCAGCCCATGAGCGTGCGACGCTGTGTGTTGGGTGCTTGGGTCACGCCGACCAGGGTAGCCACGCCCAACCACGCCCGAAAC
This sequence comes from Amycolatopsis plumensis, assembly GCF_042652605.1. NCBI lineage: Bacteria > Bacillati > Actinomycetota > Actinomycetes > Pseudonocardiales > Pseudonocardiaceae > Amycolatopsis > Amycolatopsis plumensis. The sequence goes on from NZ_JBHSJY010000001.1 coordinate 3,257,983, forward strand.
GTGGCCCTGAAGTGCTCATCTCTACACTTTGCGCATCAAGGCACAAGCGCCCGCGCGGGTGACCCGTGACTCAGTATCGAGGTAATGCAGTGGTGGCGACCGATCCGCAAGCCGACGTGACGGCTGCTCAGTCCTCCCCGGGACTGCTGGGCCAGCTCATCCGCTTTGCCCTGATCGGGGGATTCTGCGCCCTGGTCGACCTGGGCACCTACACCCTGCTGACCCAGGTGGCCGGGATGGCCACCTCACCGTGGGTCGACGTCGCCCGCGCTATCTCTTTCATCGTGGGCACGACCACGGCGTTCTTCCTCAACCGGAAGTTCACCTTCGCCGGCGGGCGCCGCGACGGCAAAGCGCAGATCGGCTCGTTCGTCCTGCTCTACACCGTGACGTTCTTCGTCGCGGTCGGGGTGAACCAGCTGGCGCTGCAGGTGTTGCCGGAGTCCGCCTGGCAGCACACGCTGTGCTGGGCCGTGTCGCAGGCCACCGCCACCGTGATCAATTTCGTGATGCTCAAGTGGGTCGTTTTCCGCGAGCCGTCGACCAAGGAGAACTGAGGAAATGCCCGGCAAGACAGCTACCCCGGCGCCGACCACCGGCGCGGCCGCCGAGACGCGGTTCACCGAGCACACTCCGCAAGGTCGCCTGACGGCGCAGCGCGGGCTCTACGCCGGCCCGGCGCCGATCGTCAGCAAGGACCTCTACGCCGAGCTCGAGTGGGGCGCGGCCGTGCGGGAACGTGCGTCGATCACGCTCGACCCGGCCACCAAGGTGTCGGGCAACACCTACTTCGGCCGGTTCCCGGCCAGCTACTGGCAGCGCTGGACGAACGTGTCCGAGGTCTCGGTCGAGGCCGTCGTCACCGGCACCGGCCTGCTGTCCATGGGCGCGTCCGACGTCGAAGGCGAGCCCCGTGTGGTCGCCGCCGAGCAGATCAAGGACGCCAAGCAGGCGAAGGTGTCGCTGACCGGCAAGCTCGACAAGTTCTACGACGGTGGCGCGCTCTGGCTCGACCTCGAGACCGAGGGCGGCCAGACGCTGCGCGTCGAGCAGGTCCGCTGGACGGTCGAGGCGCCGGAGAAGATCCGCCCGACCGCGGTGACCATCTGCACGATGAACCGCGCCGACGACTGCCTGAAGAACCTGCAGGCCCTCGCCGCGGACGTCTCCTCGCTGGACACCTTGGACGCGATCTACGTCGCCGACCAGGGCACCGACCTCGTCGAGTCGCGCGACGGCTTCGAGCAGGTCGCCAAGGACCTCGGCGACAAGCTGCACTACATCAAGCAGCCGAACCTCGGCGGCGCCGGCGGCTTCACCCGCGGCCTCTACGAGGTGGCCGGGCACACCGCCACCGAGCACGCGAACGTCCTGTTCATGGACGACGACGTCCTGCTCGAGCCGGACCTGGTCATCCGGATGACGGCGTTCTCGAACCGCGCCGCCCACCCGATCATCGTCGGCGGCCAGATGCTCAACCTGTTCCACCCGAACCAGCTGCACGTCGGCGCCGAGTACGCCCGCCTCAACACGCTGGAGCCCGGCCAGCCGGTCGAGCACTCGCTGACCACCGCCGACCTGCTCGGGGTGGACGAGGAGACGCTGAAGCCGAACCGCCAGGAACGCCGTCTCGACGCCGGCTACAACGGCTGGTGGTCGTGCCTGATCCCCTACGAGGTCGTCAAGGCCACCGGCTACCCGCTGCCGTTCTTCTTCCAGTGGGACGACGCCGAGTACTCCTACCGGGCCCGCGCGCACGGCTTCCCGACCGTCACCCTGCCGGGCGCGGGCGTGTGGCACGCGGACTTCCACATGAAGGACTGGGACGAGTGGCACCGGTACTTCAACCTGCGCAACTCCATCATCACCGCGGCCCTGCACTCGCCGTTCAACCTGAACCTGCTCTCACGGGTGCTGATCGCGCAGCTGGTGCGCTACCTGCTCGGCATGCAGTACGGCCTGTCGGCCACGCTGATCAAGGCCGTCGAGGACTTCCTGAAGGGCCCGGAGATCCTGCGTGACGGCGGGGTCGAGGCGATGAAGGAGATCCGCCGGATCCGCGAGAACTACCCGGAGACTAAGCGCCACAAGGCGATCGACGTCCCGGGCATCGCCTCCAGCGACATCGGCATCATCAACACCCCGCCGCGGCCCACCCTGCAGCGCGTCGTGCTGCTCCGGCGGGTCATCGACCGGGTGCTCGGCCGCAGCAAGTTCGGGCTCGGCGCGGTGCCGATCGACGAGGCCAACTGGTGGCACATCGCGCAGTTCCAGACCGCGGTGGTCACCGACGCGAGCCAGGAAGGCGTCCGCGTCCGGTCCTACGACCGGGTGAAGATGTTCGCGCTGGCCAAGCAGGGCGCGCGGGTCGTCCAGCGGCTGCGCAAGGAAGGCGCGGCGGTGCAGGAGCAGTACAAGCGGGCCATGCCCGAGCTCACCTCGCGCGAGAACTGGAAGCGCCTGTACAAGCTCTGAGGTTTCGCCGCGAAGGCCGTCTCACGCTCGTCGTGAGGCGGCCTTCGCCGTCTCAGGCGTGGAGACCGAAGACCTTGCTCTTGCGGGTGAGGTCGTCGATGTAGGCGGCGGCGACGTGCGCGAAGTTGACCGCGACCACCGAGTCGTCCTTGGTCGTCACCGTTTCGACGGCGCCGGTCTTGACGAGCTGGGCGAGCTTGCCCGCCAGCTTCCCGGATTCTTCGGTGGTCAGCGCGAACAGCAGCGGTTCGCCGCCGGTGGCGAGGTGCAGGACGAGGGCGGGTTTCGGGTCAGCCATGCGTCCATCGGACCAGCGGCGATCTTCGCCGGGCAAGTGGGTTCGCTGAGGGCGGAGCCGTCGGGTGGACTACCGTTTTGCGAAGGCCGGACTCATCCGCGGGGGGTTGGAAGCGAATGCCGCACTCGTTCTCGCTGTCGCTGGCGGCGGTGGACATCCTGCTCGAACAGCTCGGGCTCGGGCGCGCGCCGACGCCGTTCGAGGTCCCGCACGTCGGCACGACCGTCGAGCAGCGGGCGATGATCCGCGACGCCGTCATCCGCGACCTGACCGGCCGCGGGCTGTGGAGCCGCGGCCGCCTCGACCCGGACGCCGAGCTGGCGCTGGCCACGTTCGTCCGCGGCAGCGTGACCATCAACGCGGCCGCCGAGCTGGGCGACCGCCACCTGTTCGCCCGCGTGGCCTCCGACGGCCAGTTCGCGGTGCTCGCCCGCCAGGAGGAGAACCTCATCGTCTTCGAGGAGGTCCGCCCGACCGGCATCGTGCCCGCGATCGTCGACCTGCTCCCGCTGACACCCGCGGCGCCCGGCCAGTCGGTGACGATCTCGCGGCCGGCCCCGCAGCCCCGCCACCAGCGCCGCGACGAGGCGTACGACCCCTTCGCCGGCGTCACCGGCCCCCGCTCGCAAAGCGGCGGTGGTGGCCCGCAGCTGCGCATGATCGAGCGGGTCTTCCAGGAGCCGAAGAAGCGCGTCGGCCAGTTCACCGCCCAGACCCGCGGCGGGTCGTTCCCCCCGCTGGCCTGGTTCGACACCCCGAACGGCCGCTGGCTGATGTCCTCACGGGCGGCCGCCGACGGCCAGCGCTGGATCACCTACGCCCCGGCCGACAACGCCCGCCTGGCCCAGCAGCTGTACGCCCAGCTCGAAGGCCAGTTCTGACGTTGCGGAACCGCCCGCCCCGCGGCTGCGTCGAAGGTGAAGATCGGTGAACGGCCGTGGCGGAGGGTGCCCGGCTAGTAGACTTCCCGGTGCACACGCACGGGCGAAGCGATTCGGGGTGGAACAGCGATGCTGATTGCCGACGGCGGGGGCGGAGGCTCGATCGCCGACATTGTCAACCCGTTGTCTTCGGGCGCCATGGGCGCCGCGGTGCGGGCGGTCACCGCGGAGACGCAGAAGCTGGTCGACGCGGCCAAAAGCGGTGGTTTCAAGATCACCCCAGAGGGCGTGAAGCCGCTCACGACGGCGCTCCTCGCCCTGGTCGACGACCTGGACATGCTGAGCGACACGACGTACGTGCTCAACCAGGCACCGCAGCTCGGAAACCACCCGTACGGCCACACGATCGCGGCGCACGACCAGAAGGGCGCGGCGCAGGCCGAGGGGTCCGCGACCGTCGTGCTCGACCAGCTCAAGCAGGTGGCCCGGCAGGCCAACGAGGCGCTCGAGCGCGCCGCGGGTCTCTACAACGAATCCGAGAACGCCGCTCTCGGCGGCTTGAAGCCCAAGTCCTAGGGAATGATGAAACTCCTCGTACGCGCCGTTCTGCCCGTCGCCGCGGGTGCCCTGCTGCTGGCCGGGTGCACGGACACCCGGACCGGGACGCCCTCAGCCGCCGGCTCGGCGACGTCCGCGCCATCCACCGGGGAGTCGAGCTCGGCAGCTCCGGGAGGCGCCACGACGACGTCGCTGGAGCCGTGCACGCTGCTGACCCCCGCCGACGTGACCGCCTACGGCACCTTCAAGGACGGCGAGGAGCAGAAGCTCGGTAGTGCCCGAGTTTGCCGGTATCAGAAGCAGCGCACCGACGCGAGCGAGGAAGGCGGCATCATCGGCGTCGCCATCCGCGACGATGCCCCGCTCGCCTCGGTCAACGACACCGGCGGCGGTATCAAGGACCTCGAAGTCAACGGCCGCAAGGCCAAGCAGGCCTCGAGCCAGTCGCCGCTCGGGTGCACGGTCGCGCTCGGCGTCGGGGACAACGCGCGAGTGGACGTGAACGTGACCGCGGTCGACACCGTCGAGAAGGCTTGTCAGATGGCCAACGACGTGGCCACCAAGGCCGTCGAGCCCAAACTGCCCAAGGCGTGAGGGAGTTCAGATGACCACGCGACAGAACCCGCCGCCGAAGACCGAGGACAAGTCGCCCCAGGAAGTGCAGAACATGGCGCCCGCCGAGCGGGACGCCTACCTGCAGAAGAAGGCCGAAGAGGGCGTCGACCCCGACAACTGGCTCTTCGGGTGGGTCCAGGACTTCATGGCGCGCGCCCAGGCCAAGAACCAGTCGCAGCAGATGGGCGACAAGAACGTCCGGGAAGCCACCGCGGGCCGTGACGTCGAGTACGTCCAGGGGCTCCAGGCGCCGAACGCGGACTACAAGGGCAGCGACCACGCCCAGCTGCAGGCGTTCCTCCAGAGCAACCTCAACGTCGACCAGGTGTCGGAGGTGTCGACCGCCTACCACCAGGTCCACCAGGTCTTCGACAAGTTCGCGCAGTCGATGAACGCCGCGGTCAACGCCTCCAAGGGCACTTGGGAAGGCAGCGCCGCCGAGAACGCGCAGCAGTACTTCACCAGCCTCGGCAAGTGGTCCGACGCCAACTCGCAGAACGCCAAGCTGGCCTCGGAAACCATCTACGACCAGGGCCAGGCCGCCGCCACGGCGAAGAACGCCATGCCGGCGCCGATCCCGTTCAGCTGGAAGGACGAGTTCAAGGACTGGGCCACCTCGAACCCCTTCAGCCTGCCCGACAACGTCGACAAGTCGATCCAGAAGCAGAAGGACAGCCAGGCGGCGCACGACGAGGCCGCCAGCGTCATGGCGACGTACGACAAGAACCTCTACGAGGCCGCTTCCAAGCAGCCCGCGTTCGCGCCGCCCCCGAGCTTCAGCACCGGTGGGGGCAGCGATGACCCCACCGGGACCGGCGACAAGAACGGCATCAACAACCCGTCCAGCGTGAACATGCCGGGCTCCCACTCGGTGAACACGCCCGGCGGCACCGCGCAGGGGTTCGTGTCCGGCAACGTCCCGGGCGGCACCGGCTCGCCGGTCCCGCACATCTCCGGCCCCGGTTCGACCACCGGGTCGGGGTTCGTGCCCGCGGGCACCACCACGCCGTCCGGCTTCACGCCCAGCTCGGTCCCGGTGGCCTCGACGCAGAACCCGAACCAGCAGTTCGGCGGGATGCCGCCGATGAGCCCGATGCCGATGGGCGGCGGGATGAACTTCGGCGGCGACGAGGCCTACAACTCGAAGGTCGGCGGCGGCGGTGGCGGACGCGGCGGTGGCGGGTTCGGCCCCGGCGGTTCGGGTGCGGCAGGCAACGCGACGGGCGCGGGTGCCGCGTCGGGTGCTGCGCGGCCGGGCGGGATCGGTGCCGCGGAAGCGGCCGCGGGACGCGGGATGGGTGGTCTCGGCGCGGGTGGCGCCGGTCGCGGGGGCATGGGCCCCGGCGGCGGTGGCCTGGGCCGTGGCGCGAAGGGCGAAGGCGACGAGGACACCGAGCACTCGCGCCCGACGTACCTGGTCGAGGGTGACCCCGACGAGGTCTTCGGCACCGACATGCGCACCGCCCCGCCGGTCATCGGCGAATAAGTGCTCAGCAGAAAGGGCCCCCGCGGTGAGCGGGGGCCCTTTCCGTTGGGCTCAGTAGCGGTAGAACTTCTCGGCGCGGCCCTGCCGCACCAGCTTCAGCCACTGCAGGAACGCCTTCGGATCCCGCTTCACGCCCACGAAGTACAGTCCGAAGCGGACGATCTCCAGCGCGCCGATCTTCCGCATGCCCGGCTGGGACAGCAGGTAGCCGCGGTTGCGGTAGGTGTAGTAGCGCTTGACCTCGTTCTCCGGGTCCTGCGCGTGGAACTTGCCGCCCAGCATCGGCTTGAACTCGTCGGAGCCGTCCGGGTGCAGGTACTTCGTCTTCAGCGACGTGCCGAACGGCAGCCCCGAGCGGGCCAGCCGGCGGTGCAGCTCGACCTCGTCGCCGCGGAAGAACAGGCGCAGGTCCGGCACACCGACGACGTCCAAAGTGGACGCGCGGAAGAGGGCACCGTTCATCAGGGACGCGATGCCGGGCAGGAAGTCCGCGCCCAGCTCGGACTGTGACCGCTTCCAGGTCAGGCCGCGGCGCAGCGGGAACGCCAGCTGGTCCGGCGCGTCGATGTTCGACACCACCGGCGAAATCTCCGCCAGGCCCCGCTTTTCCGCTTCCTCGAGCAGGATGGCGAGCACGTTCTCGTCGGCCGGACGCCCGTCGTCGTCGGCCAGCCAGATCCAGTCCGCGCCCAGCGACAGCGCGTGCAGCATGCCCAGCGCGAACCCGCCGGCGCCGCCGAGGTTCCGGTGCGACGGCAGGTACGTGTGCGGCAGGGGGTAGTTCTCGACGACTTCGCGCGCGGAGTCGTCCGGCCCGTTGTCGACGACCACCAGGTGGTCGACCGGGCGGGTCTGGGCCGCGATGACCTTCAGCGAGTCCGCGAGCAGCTCGCGCCGGTGCCGCGTGACGACCACGCCGACGATCGCGCCGTCGGGCAGCTGCCGGGTCTCGCTGGCCATCATTCCCCGCCGTTCGTCGTCGCCACCGGCTCGATGCCGAAGCGCTCCAGAGTTTCCTGGCTCATGCCTTCGAAGGGGTCACGGCCCTTGTACGACGTGAGGACGTCCCGCAGCGAACCCTGTTGCTTGAGGTGGCCCTCGTCCATCCAGATGGCCGAATCGCACAGCTCGAACAGGAACTCGTCCGAGTGGCTGGCGAAGACCAGGATGCCGGAGCGCTTGACGAGGTCCTTGAGCCGGTCGCGCGCCTTGTTGAGGAACGCCGCGTCGACCGCGCCGATGCCCTCGTCGAGGATGAGGATCTCGGGGTCGATCGAGGTGACGACACCCAGCGCCAGCCGCACCCGCATACCCGTCGAGTACGTGCGCAGCGGCATCTGCAGGTAGTCGCCGAGCTCGGTGAACTCCGCGATGTCGTCGACCCGCTTCTCCATCTCCTTGGCGGTCATGCCGAGGAAGAGACCGCGGATGATGATGTTCTCGACGCCCGAAATCTCCGGGTCCATGCCGATGCCGAGGTCGAACACCGGCGCGATCTTGCCGTGGATCCGCGACGAGCCGCGGGTCGGCTCGTAGATGCCGGCCAGCAGGCGCAGCAGCGTCGACTTGCCGGCGCCGTTGTGCCCGACCAGGCCGACGCGGTCGCCTTCACGCAGGCTGAGCGTCACGTCGTGCAGGGCTTCGATGATCGGCACCTTGGTCTCGGTGCCGATCTTGCCGCCGACCTTGCCGAGGACCTTCTTCTTCATCGACCGCGTCTTCGCGTCGAAGATCGGGAAGTCGACGAACGCGTTGTGGACGTCAATGGAGACCATGTGTCACACCCAATAGGAGACGCGGGCACGGTAGTTGCGCATCGCGACCAGCGCGAGAGCCCAACCGACGACGGTGATGGAGCCGACCACGATCCAGTTCCCCGGCGAGAACTCCTGGCCCAGCATCGGCGCGCGGACCACCTGCATGAAGTGGTACAGCGGGTTGATCTTGACGATCGGCAGGATCCAGGAGGCGCCCTCGCGGGTCCCGCCGGTCATCAGCTGGTCGACCGGCCAGACGATCGGCGTGCCGTAGAACAGCAGCTGGATGAGTGAGTTGATGACCTGCGGGATGTCGCGGAAGCGGGTCGAGATGATGCCGAAGAGCAGCGTCACCCAGCCGGCGTTCAGCGCGAGCAGCAGGAAACCGGGGACGGCCAGCAGGATGGTCCAGCTGAGGCCCGGGTGGCAGATGTGGCCGGGGACGCAGGCCCCGTCGCCCAGCAGCGAGTACGGCTTGCTGAGCGCGCTGAAGAAGATCGCGATCACGGCCACGTAGACGATGAGGTTGTGGGCCAGCATCAGCGTCTGCCGCCACACCGTGCGCAGCATGTACACGCTCAGCGGCGCGGGGACCTGCTTGATCAGCCCCTCGTTCGCGATGAACGTCTCCATGCCCTCGGACAGGCAGCCCTGGATGAAGCCCCACAGGATGAAGCCCGTGGAGATGTAGGGCAGGAACACCTCGACCGGCAGCTTGAACAGCTGGGAGTACAGCAGCCCGAGTCCGATGGCGAGAACGGCCTGGCTGATCGTGATCCAGAAGGGCCCGATCACCGAGCGGCGGTAGCGCTGCTTGATGTCCTGCCAGCCCAGGTGACCCCAGAGCTCGCGGGCGCGGATTCCGGCCTTGATGTCGGCGAAGGCACGCGAGAACGTCTTACTGTCCGACGTCGGCGGGGCCGACGTCGCCACGGGTGAGTCTGCGGCCTGAACCGTGCTGGTGGCATGCACGTGGACGAGGGTACCGATGGGCCCGGCACCGGCCTGGCCACCCCGCCCGCAACCAGCGCCCGCGGTGGTGCTGGAGCTGCTGCGGGGCCGGGAATGCCGTGAATGACTCATTCACTGCGCCGGATGTCAGGAATGAGTCATTCACGGCACCCGAGTTGTCCACAGAGGTTGTCCACAGGCCCTCCGGTCTGTGGACAACCGCCCTCAGAGGTACTGGCCTGTGCCCGAGATCCCCGGCCCGTGCTCGTGCCCGTGCCCGGCCATCCCCGAGGGGCCCGCCGGCAGCCCGCGCCGCATCTGCTCCAGCTGGACGCGGGCCGCCATCTGCTGGGCGAACAACGCCGTCTGGATTCCGCTGAACAGGCCCTCCAGCCAGCCCACCAGCTGGGCCTGGGCGATCCGCAGCTCCGCGTCCGACGGCGTCGAGTCGTCGGTGAACGGGCGCACCAGCCGCTCCAGCTCGTCCTGCAGCTCCGGGGCCAGCGCCTTCTCCAGCTCGCGGATCGACGTCTGGTGGATCTCGCGCACCCGCGTGCGGGACGCGTCGTCCAGCGGGGCCGCCCGGACCTCCTCCAGGAGCTGCTTGATCATCGTGCCGATGCGCATCACCTTCGCCGGCTCTTCGACGAGGTCGCCCACCGACTCCGGGTGGTCGCCGTCGGGGGAGGGGGCGCCCACCGGCGTGCCGTCCGGTCCGACGACCACCACGTGGGGTGAAGGTTCCTGGCCCGGGTCACCCGCTGTGAAGTTCGGCTCGGTCATGTGCTCCATCCTGGCTTGCCTCCGCCACGCTCCGCGACACCCACGGGGTGTCCGTCTCCGAGCGTAGCCGCAAACCGGGTTCCCGGTGGCTCTCCACCCAACCCCGGACGCACGGCGAAACCGCACGTCCGTACGGTGTCCCCATGGCGTTCGACGTCGCTCGTATCCGTGGGCTCTTTCCCGCGCTGGGTGACGGCTGGATTCACTTCGACGGCGCCGCCGGAATGCTGGTCCCGGAACAGGTCGCTTCGGCCGTTTCCACGGCGATGCGCGCCCCGGTGTCCGGGCCGGGCGGAGCGTTTCCGGCCTCCCAACGCGCGGAAAGCATCGTGACCGCGGCCCGCCGGGCCGTGGCCGACCTGGTCGGGGCCGACCCGGCTGCCGTCGTGCTCGGGCCGAGCGCGCCGGTGATGCTGCGCCGGCTCGTCGACGCGCTCGCCGAGCGCTGGACGATCGGCGACGAACTCGTCGTGTCCCGGCTCGACGAGCAGGCCAACCTGGCGCCCTGGCAGCGGGCCGCCAAGCGCGTCGGGGCCGTCGTGCGCTGGGGCGAGATCGACATCGAGACCTGCGAGCTGCCCGCGTGGCAATACGAGCAGCTCGTGTCGGCGCGCACCAAGGCCGTCGCCGTCACGCTCGCGTCCGGTTCCGTCGGCACGCGGCCGGACGTGCCGACGATCATCGAGTTCGCCAAGCGGGTCGGGGCGCTCGTCGTCGTCGACGCCACCTACGCCGCGCCCTTCCTGCCGCTCGACATCAACGCGCTCGGCGCCGACGTCATGGTCGTGTCCGCGCAAGCCTGGGGCGGCCCGTCGGTCGGTGCCCTCGTCTTCCGCGACCCCGAATTGATCGAGCGGATCCCACCGGCCTCGCTCGACCCGACGGCCCGCGGCGCCGCCCGGCTGGAGCTCGGCCCGCACGCCTACCCGCTGCTCGCCGGGCTGATCGCGTCGATCGACTACCTCTCCGGCCTCGACGACGCCGCCACCGGCTCCCGCCGCGAGCGCCTGGTCACCTCGCTCGGGTCGGCGAAGTCCTACCACGCCGGGCTGCTCGCGCAGCTGTCCACGGAACTGCTGTCGCTGCGGCACATCATGGTCATCGGCAACGCCATGCGCCGGATCCCCGCGCTCGCCTTCGCCGTCGCCGGCAAGAAGGCACCCGAGGTCGCCGAGTACCTGGCGAAGCAGGGGTTGTGCGCCTTCGCCGACGACGGCACGAGCGGCGTCTTCGCGTCACTCGGCGTCGGAGAAGTGGGCGGCGCCGTGCGGATCGGGCTCGCTCACTACTCCAACGTCTTCGAGATCAACCAGCTGGTGCGGGTCCTCGAAGAACTGCGTTAAGACTTCGCGGCCAGCAGGACCTTGCCGAACACGCTGCCCTCTTCGAGGACGCGGTGGGCGGACGCGGCTTCGGCCATCGGCACGACCTGGCCGACGATCGGCTTGACCAGGCCGTCGGACACCAGCGGCCACAGGCGCTCGCGGACGTCGGCGACGATCGCCGCCTTCTGGTCGAGCGGCCGGAACCGCAGGCCCGCGGCGAACACCGAAGCCCGCTTGCCGAGCAGCGCGCCGACGTTCAGCTCGCCCTTCACCCCGCCCTGCATGCCGATGATGACCAGCCGGCCGTCCTGCTTGAGCGCGTCGACGTTGCGGCCCAGGTAGGACGCGCCCATGTTGTCGAGGATGACGTCCGCGCCGCCGGTCTCCTCGCGGAGCACCTCGACGAAGTCCTGCTCCTTGTAGTTGATCGTGAGGTCGGCGCCGAGCTGGCGGCAGCTTTCGAGCCGGTCCGGCGAGCCCGCGGTGACGGCGACGGTGGCGCCGAGCGCCTTGCCGACCTGGATGGCGTGCGTGCCGATGCCGCCGGCGCCGCCGTGGACCAGCAGCACCTCGCCTTCGGTGAGGTTGGCGTGCATCACGACGTTCGCCCACACCGTGCAGGCCACTTCGGGCAACGCGGCCGCGGTCAGCAGGTCGATCTCGCCCGGCACCGGCAGCAGCTGCCCGGCCGGGACGACGGCCTTCTCCGCGTAGCCGCCGCCGGAAAGCAGGGCACAGACCTCGTCGCCGACGTTCCAGCCTTCGACGCCTTCGCCGAGCTCCGCGATCGTGCCGGAGCATTCGAGGCCGAGGGTTTCGCTCGCGCCGGGCGGCGGCGGGTAGTGGCCCTGGCGCTGCAGCAGGTCCGCGCGGTTCACCGCGCTCGCCGCCACGTCCAGCAGCACCTCGCCGGGGCCGGGCCGCGGATCCGCGACCTCCGCCCACTCGAGAACGTCCGGGTCACCTGGTTCACGGATGGTGATCGCGTACATGTGTCGACTGTATACCGCGGCGAAAGGTCCCGCCGAAAGGCGCATTGACGGACTTCGCATATCGAACAAAGGTGAGCAACCATGTCACTCTTTAGAACGAGAATCCTGCCGCCGGTGGCGATAGCCGCCGGCGCGACGCTGGTGCTCGGCCTGACCCCGGCCGCCGCCGCGACCACCCTCCCCGACGGTCCCGCCCTGGCCAAGCAGCTCGTCAAGAAGGTCGACGTCAACGGCGTCAACCGGCACCTGATCGCCCTCCAGCGCATCGCCGACACGAACGGCGGCACCCGGGCGGCGAGCACCGAGGGGCACAAGAAGTCCGCCGAGTACATCGCGACCAAGCTCGAAGCGGCCGGTTACCAGGTGACCCGCCAGGAGTTCCCGTTCACCTACTCGGAGACGCTCGCCGAGAAGCTGACCGCGGGCGGCGCGAACGTCCCGATCATCGCCATGGAGTACACGAAGTCGACGCCGGTCGGCGGCATCACCGCGCCGCTGTCCGTGGTCGCCGTCGACGACACCAGCGGCTGCGAGGCCGCCGACTACCCCGCGGACGTCGCGGGCAAGATCGCGCTGATCAAGCGCGGCGGCTGCTCGTTCGCGCAGAAGCAGCAGACGGCCGCCGCCGCGGGGGCGATCGGCGCCATCGTCTACAACAACACCGACGGCGACCTCAACGGGACCCTGGGGGGCCCGGAGAACGCCGCGATCCCGACCGGGGGCGTGACGGCGGCCGCGGGGGCGCAGCTGGCCACGCTCGGCGGGCAGAACGTGACGCTGGAGCTGCGGACCTTCCAGGAGGCGCGGACCAGCTACAACGTCATCGCCGAGACCAAGACCGGGCGCAAGGACAACGTCGTGATGCTGGGGTCGCACCTCGACAGCGTCCCGGCCGGCCCGGGCATCAACGACAACGGCACCGGCTCGGCGACCCTGCTCGAGACCGCGCTGCAGCTGGGGAGCAGCCCGAAGGTCAACAACGCCGTCCGCTTCGGCTTCTGGAGCGCGGAGGAGTTCGGCCTGATCGGCTCGACCTACTACGTCGACCAGCTGACCTTCGAGCAGCAGCTCGACATCGCGCTCTACCTGAACTTCGACATGATCGGCTCGCCGAACGCCGGTTACTTCGCCTACGACGGCGACAACTCCGACGGCGTCGGCGCGGGTGCCGGCCCGTACGGCTCGGCGCAGATCGAGAAGACCTTCGTCGACTTCATGCAGGCCGCGCGCGGGGTGTCCCTCGAGGGCACCGACTTCACCGGGCGGTCGGACTACGGCGAGTTCATCGCCGTCGGCATCCCGGCCGGCGGTCTCGACACCGGTGCCGAGGGACTGAAGACCCCGGCGCAGGCGGCGAAGTGGGGCGGCACGGCCGGCATCGCGTACGACCCGTGCTACCACCAGGCCTGCGACAACCTGGGCAACATCGACCGGGTCGCGCTGGACCGCAACGCCGACGGTGTCGCGTGGTCCCTCGGGGTCTACGCGACGAGCACCGAGAGCATCAACGGCGTCCAGCCGGGCAAGGCGAAGGCGGCCAAGCAGAAGGCCGCCGATCGCCAGGCGCAGCGGAACTTCTCCGCCCGTGCCGTCGCGGGTGACCCGCACGCCCTGACCGCCTGACCCCGGCTCGTGAGTGAGAAACAGTGTTCTAACACTGTTTCTCACTCACGACCGGTGGTGGCTGCTCAGCCCAGGTTGTTGGTGCCGAAGGTGTCGCAGCGGGCGGGTTCGCCGGTCTGGAAGCCGGTGGTGAACCACTTCTTGCGCTGCGCGGACGTGCCGTGGGTGAACTTCGAGCGGTCGACCTGGCCGCCGCCGAGGTTTTCCTGGATGTAGTCGTCGCCGATGCGGGACGCGGTGTCCAGCGCGGAGTTGATGTCGTCCTGGGTGACGTCGGTGATCAGCGGCTTGCCGCTCTCGGTCGGCGTCGTCGAGGCGTGGTTGGCCCAGACGCCGGCGTAGCAGTCGGCCTGCAGCTCCAGGCGCACCGACCCGGACGTCGGGCCGGTGCCGGTGCCCTTCTTCGACGTCCCGAGCAGGTTCTGCACGTGGTGGCCGTACTCGTGGGCGAGCACGTACGCCTCGGTGAAGAGCCCGCCCTGCGCGCCGAAGCGGGTCTTCAGCTCGTCGAAGAAGGAGAGGTCGATGTAGACCTCGGAGTCGGCCGGGCAGTAGAACGGGCCGGTGTCGGAGGTCGCGCTGCCGCAGCCGGTGCGCACGCCGCCGTTGAAGAAGTTGGTCGGCGCCTTCCGGTAGGTCGAGCCGGACCGCGCGAACTGCTGCGTCCAGTAGTCCTGGACCGAGTTGACGACCGCGACGATGGCGCAGTCGTGGTTCTTGTTGGCGTCGGCGCCGGTCCGGCACTCGCTGGACAGCTTCGAGTTGTCGACCTGCTGGCCGGACCCGACGCTGCCGAGCCCGCCGCCCAGGCCGCTGCCGCCCGTGCTGACCCCGCCCAGCTGGGACAGCACGAAGTAGATGATCAGACCGACGACCCCGAGCCCGCCGCCGCCGAGCGCCACGCGGCCGCCGATTCCGCCGCCGCCTCCACCGCTTCCGCGCAGGTCCTGGACTTCCGAAGCGTCCAGTCCGGCGTTGTCGTCGAATCTCACCCGGAAAATACTAACGAGCCTGGGTGCGTCCGTCGCGCTGACGGGCGCACCCAGGCCGGTACCGAGGTATGTCTTTGGTCGAGCGGTTGGCCGCTTCCGGGGCCGGCGTTCAGGCGCTGTGGTCACGGCTTCCGAGGCCGTGACCGGAGCCAGGCCCGACCGACGCCGTATGCGTGACGCATGGAAGCCCGCTCATGAGCTGTTCACAGTCGCGGCCGACCCGGTAGAAGTCCGTTCCGGTCGCGGGGACGCAGCTGGCGGTCAACCGCGAGAATCACCCGCCACACAACCACCTGACCTCTCCTGGCGGGGAAGCCGGGCCGGCACGTCGCCGTCGCCGCGCCGCATACCTGGCCAACCATCCGCCGACAAGCAGAATGCGCCTTTCCCGGCCGAGTCTCAACCTTTTCGTAACCCCACCTTCGGGCGATGTTGCGACGGGGTTTTCACCGGCCGACGGATCGGCGTCGGAACGCGCGACTCGTTGATCAGCGTTCTACGCTGTCTTATGACCGAGGAGCGTGCTGTGCGTTGGTTGAACGAAGCCGAGATGGCGGCGTGGCGCTCCTACATCGTGTCGACCCTGCTGCTGCGGCAGCGGCTGCACCGGGAGCTGGCCGAACGCCACGACGTGTCGCTGACCGACTACGAGGTGCTCGTCTGCCTGCAGTCCCAGCCCGACCGCCGGATGCGGATGTCCGAGCTGGCGATGTACATGGGGTCGACGAAGAGCAAGCTTTCGCACCAGGTGGCCAAGCTGGAGGAGGCGGGCCTGGTCCGGCGGGCCCGGGACCCGGAGGACAAGCGCGGCGTGATCACGGAGGTCACCGACGAGGGCCTGGCGCTGCTGGAGAAGGCCGCGCCGACGCACGTGGAAGGCGTGCGCGAGCACCTCATCGACCTGCTGAGCCCCGAGGAACAGGCCACGATCGCCGCGGCGTTCGAGCGGGTGCAGGCGCACCTGCTGGAGCCGGAAAACTGAACCCGGGCGCGGCGGGCGCCCGGGTTCTCAGTGCGGTAGCGGTGGGATTCGAACCCACGGAGAGGTTGCCCCCTCGCATGTTTTCAAGACATGTTCCTTCGGCCGCTCGGACACGCTACCTCGCTCCACGAGCGTAGCCGACGGCCCGAGGCCACCCCGCGCTACTGGCCGGGGAAGCTCGGGCCGACGACCGGAGCCACCGGCAAGATCCGGCGGCCCGACCCCTGGCTCCTCGCGGTGCTGTCAGGGGCTCGTCGGCCTGCTGGTGGCGGCCTCGCCGCTCAGGACCAGGTCAGCGTGAGGGCCGCGCCCTGCGCGCGGCCCGCTTCGGCGGCCGGCGTGCGTGTGGCCGGGTCCAAGGGGTTGTCGCCGACCGCGGCCTGCGACGCCTCGTCCGGCGTGATCAGCGTGACCTCCGCACCCGCCGCACGCAGGTCGTCCAGCACCTCCAGCAGGGGCTTCTCCATCGGCAGCGGGGCGTCGGGCCCCAGCGGCGAAACCACGGTCACGCGCCGGTGGCCCGCCGCGTAGTCGGCGTTTTCGGCCGAGCGGACGCCGCCGTCGACGTACCGGCGGCCGTCGATGGTCACCGCCGGCCAGACGCCGGGGACCGCGCAGCTCGCCGCCACCGCGTCGACCAGGGAGACGCCGGACGCGCTGTCGAAGCGCCGGGGTTCGCCGGTCTCCGCGTCCACCCCCACGATCACCAGGCGCTGCGCGGGCCACTCGTGCACCGGCAGCCGCGCCTCGATCACCGCGCGCCGATCCGCTTCCGGCACGGTTTGCGCCGCCAGGGCCAGCTTCCCGACCGCCCGCCGCACCTCGGCCGGATCGGTCGCGCCGGTGACCGCGCCGCCGAAGTCGGCGGCGAACTTCTCGAAGTCGATCTCCGCCGGGATCTCCGGGGCCTGCAGCGCCGGGTCGACCTGGCGCGCGTACAGCTCCGCCAGCGGGAGCCCGCTGGTCACCTGCGCCGCCACGACCGACCCCGCCGACGTGCCGACCAGCAGGTCTGCGCCCGTCAGGTCCTGGCCGTGCTCGGCCAAGCCCAGCAGCAGTCCCGTCGTCCACGCGATTCCGGCGACCCCGCCGCCACCCAAAACCAATGCCTGTCCGCCCATACGGGCAGCCTAGCCACGGGGTCCGACAATTTTCGGCCGCCGCGGTCTACCCTCCAGGTCGGCGAAGCGAGAGGGACGGCGATGACCGCGAAGATCGAAGGCTTCCACCACGTCAAGTTCCCCGTGCGCGACCTGGCGCGCAGCCGCGAGTGGTACGAGCGCGTGCTCGGGCTCGAGGTCACCCACGAGTTCCCGGACGACGACGGCGTCGTCCGCGGCGTCGCCGGAAGCGTGGACGGCGTGCCGGTGGCGTTGCGCGTGCAGGAGGCGGCCGCCGCGGGGCTCGCCGGGTTCGACCCGGTCTGCTTCTCGATCGCCGACCGCGCGGCCGCCGACGCGTGGATCGCCCGGCTGGACGCGCTCGGCGTCGAGCACCCGCCGCTGTTCGAGGCCACTACCGGCTGGATGGTCCGCTTCAACGACCCCGACGGCACCGAGATCCGGCTCTACAGCCTGTCCAAGGACGACGGCGTCGACCACACCGGCGAGCAGGGCTACGCGCAGCGCGTGCGCTGAATCGGCTGACTTACGGCTGGCGCAGGGCCTTCGCGGCGATCCGCGCCTGCACCTCGGGACGGCGCAGCGGCGGCACGGTGGCCGGCGGCTGGCGGCGCTCGGGCAGCTGCTCCAGCAGCCGGGCGGTGATCTGCGTGATTTCGGCGACCGCCGCCTCGAACGGCTCGCGCGTGGCGTCCGACAGCGACTGCACGCCGGTGACCTTGCGGACGTACTGGCGGGCCGCGGCCTCGATCTCCTCGCCCGTCGCGGCCGGCTGGAGCCCCCGCAGGGTGGTGATGTTTCGGCACATGCCGCCCAGCGTACGGCTTTTCGCGGGCCCCGATCACACGGTCGGGTAGGGCGGGCCCCGCTTCGTTGACGCCCGAACCGGTGCTGGGCAAGGTCGGGGAAGTGCCCCTCAGACCGCGCCCGTTCCGCTCCGCCCGCTCGGAGCCCGGCATCCTCGAAGAAGAACTCCCCGACACCCCCATCCCGGAACAGGCCTGGCCCCGCGTACGGGCCGACGAACTGGTCACGCTCGTGGCGCACGTCTTCGCCGCGCACGGCCTCC
Source organism: Amycolatopsis plumensis (assembly GCF_042652605.1). NCBI lineage: Bacteria > Bacillati > Actinomycetota > Actinomycetes > Pseudonocardiales > Pseudonocardiaceae > Amycolatopsis > Amycolatopsis plumensis. Next base: position 3,275,891 of record NZ_JBHSJY010000001.1, read on the forward strand.
CGGAAACCCGCGCCCGCATCGCCGCCGAGGCGCTTTGCCACGGCGATCTCACCGGGTCACCGGAGACCGGGGTCGCCGACCTGACCCGCGTGCACCTGCCGCTGCTGAAGAACGGGCTCGTCGTGCCGCACGCCGAGCCGCTGATGATCGCCGACCGCGGGGCCGCCGCGCTGATCGACTACCGCCGCGCACCCGGGCTCTGGGCCGTGGGCGACGCGATGGACCGCGCGGTGACGCGGGCCGGCCGCTTCGGCGTCGGGCTCGTCTCGCTGCGCGGCATCGGGCCGTTCGGCCGGGCCGGGCACCACGCCGCGCGGGCCCTGCCGCACGCCATGATCGGGCTGGTCCTGGCCGCGGGCGGCGAGCCCGGCCAGCCGATGAACCCGCTGGGCATGGCGGCGCCGGGCGGCGCGTACCCCGAGTTCGTCTTCGACATGGACCGCCCGGGCGCTGAAGCGGCTGGGCTGACGCTGCTGGTCGAGGTGCTCGCCGGGGTGCTGTCCGGGGTCGCCGACCACGAGCACGACACGGGTCTGCTGGTGCTCGCGATCGCGCCGACGACGTTGCGCAGCGCTGACGGCTTCTACCGCGCGGCGAGCGCGCTGTTCGGCAGCATGCTCGGGTGGGACGGTGGCGCGCCGATCCGTTATCCGGGGTGGCGGGAGGCGCAGCATCTTGAGCAGTGTCGGGCGTTGGGTGTGCCGTTGGCTGGGCCGGTGCGTCGGGAGCTGGATGCGCTGGCCGGGTCGCTTGGGCTGCCGGTGTTGACCAGTGTGGGGTAGGTGTCGGTGGTCCTCTTCTGCCGCGGCAGGGCTTTCGCGGTGATCTCTGCCGCGGCTCGGCTTGAACGCTGATCTCTGCCGCGGCCGGGCGGGTCCGACCTCCCCCGCCCCTCCGGTGGGATTTTCAGCCGACGGGCGGGTTCGTCAAGGCGGGAAAGCGTGCCTTGACAAACCCGCCCGTCGGCTGAAGGGAAGGCTGGGATGAGGGGCGGGGGAGGTCTGGTGACGTCGCTGGTCGCCTTGCGCTTCCGGCCGGCGGTTCGCGATCACGTCGTTGGTCGGTCTGCGTTGTCGGCCGGTGGTTCGCGAGCACGTCGTTGGTCGGTCTGCGTTGCCGGGCGGTGGTTCGCGTGTGGTCTGTGGATAACTCCTGCGGTCGCCGCCGGTTTTGTCGGTGCCCTCCGCTAGCGTGGAAATCGGGGGCTGCTCAGTCGGCTTCGGGTCAGCGGACCAGGACTACCTTGCCGCGGTCGGGGCCGACCGCCACGATGTCTCCGTCGGTCAGCTGGCGGCCGCGGCGGGTCTCGACCTCGCCGTTGACCGTGACCTCTTCCGCGTCGATCAGGTCCTTGGCGTGGGAGCCGTCCTCGGCCAGGCCGGCCAGCTTGAGGAACTGGCCGAGCCGGATCGGCTCTCCGGTGATGGGTACGTCGACGGGCTCGCTCATGCCCGCATCATGCCGCCTCACGTTCGAGCGGTCGTCTGGCGGTAGAGCGCCAGTACGTCGGTGTCGAAGTAGCTCGAGTACGACGTGTCGGCGTCGTCGCCGCCGAACTCGAAGCCGCCGATGACGCCGATGACCGTGCCGAGGCGGGTTTGCGGGTTCTCCTCGGTGACCCACGGGCCGCCGCTCGTGCCGGTCGGGAAGCCCGCGCAGTCCACGCGCAGCTGGAAGGTGTCCTGCTTGCGGGTGGTGTTCCGGCAGACCGCGGGGACCTCGGAGTCGTCCGGGTAGCCGGTGAGCGTGATGGGCTGCTCGAACGGGGTGCCGGTGGCCAGCAGGTTCGCCCCGACCAGGCTCTCCAGGGACTTCGTGGTGCCCGCCTGGTGCGCGGTGGCGAAGCCGACGTCGAGGTCCGGGTCCGACGACGCCGTCCAGCCCGGCGCGACCAGCTCATCCGACACCGTCCAGTAACCGAACGGCGCGATCCCGTCGTGGTAGCCGGGCGCGAAGGTGACGCCGGTGAGGTAGCCGCCGCCCTCGCCGTTGTGGATGCAGTGGGCCGCGGTCAGCAGCACGTCGCCCCGCTCGCTGTGCACGACGCTGGCCGTGCAGTAGTGCTGCCCCTCCGCGAACAGGGGGCCGACCGCGGCGCTCGACACCGCGGGCAGGTCGGTCGCCGGGGCCGCCTCGACCGTGGGGTGCTCCGGCGTCGTCGCGTCCGCGAGCGGTGCCGGCCGGGCCGCGACGACCACGACGAAGGCCGCGCCGAGCAGCACGATCGCGGCGAGGGTGAGCAGGACGGATGTGCGCCGCACGATCATCGCCTCCTCGCCTCGGTGCTGCCGACGGGACCACCATAGGGCGACGCACCGGCACAATCAGCACACCCACAGCAAGCTCACAGCCGCTAGCATCGGCTACTCGGGAGTAGCACCGCACGGTCGGGAGGGCCGATGAAGCAGTTCGCGGACAAGGTCGTGGTGATCACCGGAGCGGGCTCGGGCATCGGCCGCGCGCTCGCGTGCGAGTTCGCCCGCCGCGGGGCCCGGGTCGCGCTGTCGGACGTCGTCACCGCGAACGCCGAGGAGACGGCCAAGCTCGCCGGCGACAACGCCCGCGCGTACACCTTGGACGTCGCCGACCGCAGTGCCGTGCTGGCCCACGCCGAAGACGTCGCCGACGAGTTCGGCGCGGTCAACGTCGTGGTGAACAACGCGGGCGTGGCGCTCGGCGCAACCGTCGAGGAAATGACGTTCGAGGACTACGACTGGCTGATGGGCATCAACCTCGGCGGTGTCGTGAACGGCACCAAGGCGTTCCTGCCGCACCTGATCGCCTCCGGCGACGGGCACGTCGTCAACATTTCCAGCGTCTTCGGCTTCGTCGGCGTGCCGACGCAGAGCGCCTACAACGCGGCGAAGTTCGCGGTGCGCGGATTCACCGAAGCGCTGCGCGAGGAAATGCTGATCGCGCGGCACCCGGTCGCGGTGAGCTGCGTGCACCCGGGCGGGATCAAGACCAACATCGTGCGCAACTCCCGCAGCGCCGCCGAAGACCAGGAGAAGGCCGCGCAGGGCTTCGACAAGATCGCCCGCACGACCCCGGAGAAGGCGGCGCAGACGATCCTGCGCGGGATCGAGCGGAAGTCGGCGCGGATCCTGATCGGACCGGACGCCTACGTCATCGACGCCATTCCGCGGGTGCTCGGTTCGGCTTACCAGCGGCCGCTGGCGGCGCTCGCGCGGCTCGGGCTCAAGTCGTAACGACGAAGCCGAATCTGTTTCACGCTGCCATTCACTCAATGGAGTTGCGTTTCGGACAGCACCGTCCGAAATGGTCCAGAATGCGTGAGGTCCGCCAGCCCCGTCCCGGAGGTCCCCGATGCTTCGCACGGCACCGCGCAGTGCGACCCGTTCGTCCAGCGACCGCACCGCGGTGGAGCTGCTGGACCGCACCGGCATCGTCGCCGCGAGCCTGCCCCGGCGCCGCCGCACCGAAGCCGAGGTCTCCGCGGAGACGCCGATCTTCACCCGGCCGACGGTGTGCGACCAGGACCTGCGCGAGAAGTCGGTGGTGATCCGGCGCCGCGCCCGCACGTGGCTCGGCGGCGGGGCCGCGGTGCTGCTCGTCGCGGCCGGCTGGCTCGGCGGCGGCCTCTTCACCGGCGGCCTGTTCGCCCCGGAGCCGGAACGCGACGTCGCCCAGCTCGACGCGCGTCCGGCCGTCGCGGCGGCCCCCGCTCCGGAGCCACCGGCGCCGGCCCCGCAGGCGCCGGTCGTCGTCACGCCCGCGCCGACGACCGTGTACGTGCCGGTGCCCGCGAAACCGGCGCCGAAGCAGGTCCAGGCGCAGGCGCAGGCGAAACCGCAGCCGAAGAAGCCGGTGCCGGACGAGGAAGCCGAGGCGCGGGTCGACCTGCCATCGGCCACACCCACGCCGACGACCAACGCGATCCAGTCCTGGGTCGAGGTCGCCGAGAGCATGGCGCGGCGCTACGGCGGGCGCTGACTCAGGCTCCTGACCAGCGGTATTCGTGCTCGGGGCGGCCCGTGGCGCCGTACCGCAGGCGCATCTGGACCGTCCCGGACTCGGCCAGCGCGGTGAGGTACCGCTGCGCGGTCGCCCGGGCCATGCCGAGTTCGCCCGCGACCTCCGCGGCCGACAGCGGCCGCCCGGCACGCCGCAACTGCTCCGAGACCAGCCGGGAGGTCGCCGTCGACTGGCCCTTCGGCGCGGTCGTGCGGTCCTGGTCGTGCAGCACGCGGTACGCGCGGTCGACGTCGTCCTGGGCCAGCGCCCGGTCTTCGGCGAGCAGGCCGCGGAAGCGCGCGTACGACGTCAGCCGTTCGGCGAGCTGGCGGGTGGTGAACGGCTTGATCAGGTAGTTCAGCGCGCCGGCCCGGATCGCCGCGGCCACCGAAGCGCTGTCGGTGGCCGCGGACAGCACGATCGTGTCCGTCTGCAGCTCCGGGAGCACCGCGAGACCGGACTCGTCGGGCAGGTAGACGTCGAGCAGGATCAGGTCCGGCGCGAGCTCCCGGACGCGGGCGCGCGCCTCGGCGGCGGTGTGCGCGGTGCCGACCACCGCGAAGCCCTCGACCTCCTCGACGAACCCGGCGTGCACCCCGGCGACCCGGAAGTCGTCGTCGACGATCAGCGTGCGGATCATCCGTCCTCCGTCAGCATTCCGGGCAGTTTGGCGACGAACAGGGCACCCGTCTCGCCTTCGCCGGGGTCGGCCAGCCAGACGTCGCCACCGCGGGCGCGCGCGGCCTGCCGGGCGAGCGCGAGGCCGAGGCCGTGCCCGGGCGCGATCTTCGTCGAGACGCCTTCGTCGAACAGCGTCCGCCGCAGCTCCGCGGGGACGCCGGGCCCACTGTCCACAACGGACACGTGCAGGGTGCCGCCCTCGGCGAGCAGGCTGATCTCGACGGTCGCGGGTCGCCGCGGGCCCATCCGGGCGGCGTGCAGGGCGTTGTCGACGAGGTTGCCGATCACGGTGTTCGCGGCGATCGGGTCGGTCACCGTCGTGGGCACCCAGGTGTCCTCGGCGAGCTTGAGCGTGAGGCCCTTTTCCTGCGCCTGCTCGGTTTTCGCGACGAGCAGCGCCTGCAGGTACGGGTCGGCGACCGCGTCGCCCAGCTCGCTCGGCCGGGCCGACGACGAATCCGTCAGCGTCTGCAGGTACTCGACGGCCTCGGTGTGGTGGCCGAGCTGGAGCAGTCCGTAGAGCGTGTGCAGCCGGTTGGCGAACTCGTGCCGCTGCGCGCGCAGGCCGTCGGAGAGGGCGCGGATGCCGTCGAGCTCGCGGGTGAGCGTGTCGAGGTCGGTGCGGTCGCGGAAGGTGAGCACGGTGCCGATCGGCCGGTCGTCCAGCCGAACGGCCCGCGAATTGATCACCAGCACCCGGTTCCCGGCCACCGCGAGCAGGTTGTCGACCGGGCGCCCCTCTTCCACGGCCTTGTGGACCCGCGGCGAAAGCGGCAGCTCGGCCATCGCCGCGCCGATCGGGAGTTCGGTGCCGAGCAGGCGTTCGGCCTCGTCGTTGCGCACCGAGACGCGGTTGGCCTCGTCGACGGCGAGCACGCCTTCGCCGATCCCGTGCAGGACCGCTTCGCGTTCGTAGAGCAGCTCGGTCAGTTCGTGCGGTTCGAGGCCGTGGGTGACGCGCCGGAGCCGCCGGTTCAGCAGCGCCGACGCCCCCGCGCCGAGCAGCAGCGCGCCGCCGGCGAACAGCAAGGTGATCGCCAGGAGCTGGTTGAACGCGCCGGTCGGGTCGGCGACGTCGAAGCCGACGCTCACCTCGCCGACCACCCGCTTGTGGCCGGGCGTCCAAATGGGAGTCTTGCTGCGCACGGACAGCCCGAGCGTGCCGCTCTGCACCGCGCTGACCTCGTCTTCACCGGCGAGGGCGCGCTCCGGGGACGTGCTCACCGGCTTGCCGATCTCCGAGAGCTTCGGGTGCGCGAGCCGGATGCCCCTGTCGTCGGTGATCACGACGAACAGGGCGTCATTGGCATCGGTGACGGCGAGCACGCGTTCTTCCAGGGGGCCGCCGGGGATCTTCGCGGCCGCGTTCGCCACGACGACCGGGTCCGCGGCGACGGACTTCGCGATGGCCAGCGCCCGGCGGCCGTACTGGTCGGTGAGGGTGCGGGAGAGGAGCACGCTGACCAGGGCGACGCCGATTCCCACGACCAAGGCGACCACGCCGATCTGCAGCAGCAGGACCTGCCTGCTGAACCGCATCCGCGGGAAGAGCGCCCACTTTGGCATGGCCGGGACCATACCCCCAGGTCAAGCCGGTGCGCTAAATGAGCAAAACATTCAGAACGCGCAGCTCGCGCGGAGAACGTCGACAAGCTTCACCTCGGCGCCACGCGTACTTAACGTCCCTTCCCAACGTGAGCCCCACCACGTGACGAAGGAGTCACCTCCACCATGGTTCCCCCACTGATCGAACTCACCGGAGCCACCAAACGGTTCCCGAGCGGGTCCGGTTCCGTGCACACGGCCGTCCGCGATCTGACCATGACCGTCCAGCCCGGCGAGTTCGTCGCGGTCGTCGGTCCCACCGGCTGCGGCAAGTCGACGACGCTCTCGCTGGTCTCCGGCCTGCAGCCGCCGTCGGCCGGCCGGGTGCGGGTGAACGGCGAGGACGTGAAGTCGATCCCGGACGGGGTCGGCTACATGTTCCAGACCGACGCCGTGATGCCGTGGCGGTCGGTGCTGGAGAACGTCGCCTCCGGCCCGCGGTTCCGCGGGGTGCCCAAGGCCGAGGCGCGCGCGCAGGCCGTCGACTGGATCGCCCGCGTCGGGCTCGCCGGGTTCGAGAAGTACTACCCGCACCAGCTCTCCGGCGGCATGCGCAAGCGCGTCGCGCTGGCCCAGACGCTCGTCACCAAGCCGAAGATCCTGCTGATGGACGAGCCGTTCTCCGCGCTCGACGTCCAGACGCGGGCGCTGATGCAGGACGAGCTGCTGCGGCTGTGGTCCGGTTCGGGGGCCGCGGTGATCTTCGTGACGCACGACCTCGACGAGGCGATCGCGCTGGCGGACAAGGTCGTCGTGCTGACGACCGGGCCCGCCACCGTGAAGGACGTCTTCGAGATTCCCCTCGAGCGGCCGCGGAAGGTGGAGGAGCTGCGGCTGACCGAGGAGTTCCGCAAGCTCTACGCCGACATCTGGGAATCACTGCGCAGCGAGGTCGACAAGGCCCGTGAGAAGGGAGCGAGCAATGTCGCTTGAGACCCCCGCGGCGCCGTCCGCGGCTCCGTTGCCGGTCCTGGAGACCGAGCAGGACATCCTCGCCCGCGCGAAGCAGGCCACCGCGCGCCGCAAGCGCAACATCTGGCTGCTGCGCCTGGCGATCGTCGTCGTCTGGCTGGGCAGCTGGGAGCTGACCGCCACGTACTGGATCGACCCGTTCTTCTACTCGAAGCCGTCGAAGATCTGGGAACGGCTGGTCGAGTGGTTCAGCACCGGGACCGACTTCGGCTCGATCTGGTACCAGATCCTGGTGACCGTCGAGGAGGCCGCGCTCGGCTTCGTCATCGGCGCCATCTTCGGCGTCGTGTTCGGCGTGATCCTCGGCCGCAGCGCGTACCTGGCGCAGGTGCTCGCGCCGTTCATCAAGGCCGCCAACGCCCTGCCCCGCATCGTGCTCGCCGCGCTGTTCGTCATCTGGTTCGGGCTCGGCCTGTCGTCGAAGGTCGCGACCGTCGTCGTGCTCGTGTTCTTCGCGGTGTTCTTCAACGCCTTCACCGGCGCCCGCGAGGTGGACCGCAACCTGATCGACAACGCCCGCATCCTCGGCGCGACCCGCGGCCAGGTGCTGAAGTCGATCGTGCTGCCCAGCGCGACGTCGTGGATCCTGTCGTCGCTGCACGTGGCGTTCGGCTTCGCGCTGATCGGCGCGGTGGTCGGCGAGTACACCGGCGCGAAGGCCGGTATGGGCTTCCTGATCGCCAACGCGCAGGGCACGTTTGACACCGCGGGTGTGTACGCCGGGATGCTGATCATCACCGTGGTCGCGCTGCTGGCCGAGTGGGGGATCAGCACGCTGGAGGGCCGGCTGCTGCGGTGGCGGCCGCCGTCCGCCTCCGAAGCCGCGATCAAGGCGGTCTGACATGCGTCTCAAGAGGACAGTCGGGGTGGTGGCCGCGGTGGCGGTCGCCGCGGCCGGGCTCACCGCTTGCCGCGACTCGCGGGAGATCGCCCTCGGGACCACCGGCCAGCCGCACATCAAGATCATGGTCGGCGGCCTGTCGAAGGTGATCTACCTGCCCGGGCAGCTCGCGCAGCAGATCGGCGCCTACCAGCGGCAGGGGCTGGACGTCGAGCTCTTCGACCAGCCGTCCGGCGCGAACGCCGAGACGTCGCTGCTGGCCGGCGAGGTACAGGCGGTGGTCGGGTTCTACGACCACACGATCGACCTGCAGGCCAAGGAGCAGTGCATCGAGAGCGTGGTGCAGTTCGCGAACGTGCCGGGCGAGGCCGAGATGGTCGCCACCGCCAAGACGGGCGAGGTCAAGTCGGGCGCGGACTTCAAGGGCCGCAACCTCGGCGTCACGTCGCTGGGTTCGTCGACGGACTTCCTGACCAAGGCGCTGGCCCTGCGCGGCGGCGTCACGTCGAAGGAGTACACGCCGGTGAAGGTCGGCGCCGGGCAGACGTTCATCTCGGCGATGAACCAGGGCTCGATCGACGCCGGCATGACGACCGACCCGACGATCGCGCAGCTGACGAACACGGGCCAGGCGAAGGTGCTCTACGACATGCGCACGGTCGAAGGCACGAAAGCCGCGTTGGGCGGGTTGTACCCGGCGAGCTCGCTGTACATGGGCTGCGAAATCGTGAAACGCTATCCGGACATCGTGCAGAAACTGGCCAATGCGTACGTCGAAACCCTGAAGTGGATTTCTTCGCACAGCCCGGAACAGGTGGCCGCGATGATGCCGCCGTCGTTCGCCGGCGGGGACAAGGCGCTGTACGTGAAGTCGCTGCGGGACAGCCTGCCGATGTTCACCAAGGACGGCCGGATGGACCCGGCGGGTGCGCAGAACGTGCTCAAGGTGCTCGGCGAGTCGTCGAGCAACGTCAAGCCGAAGAAGGACAAAATCGACTTGTCGAAGACGTACACGACCCAGTTCGTGGACGCCGCGCACGCGCAGGCGCAGCAGTAGCCCCGCTCACCCGACCGGGCGGTGGGTGAGCGATATGGACCCGTAAAGGCCTCTTTCCCCCGCGGAGGCCTTTACGGGTCTTTTCGGACAATGGAAGACCATGCGAAAGTAGCTACCTTCTTTTCGGCGCGGCTCCAACACTGGGGGACACGGTTTTCCCGGTCCCCTTCGGTGAACGGAGTCCCCGCATGTCCAAAACTCTCCGCATCCTCACGGTTGCCGCCACGGCGGCGGCTTCGCTGGCCGTCTCGGGTACCGCCCACGCGGCCGTCTTCGGCGCCCACTTCCACGGGCAGGAGTTCTCCGGCGGCAACTGGGGCGGGTACGTCAGCTTCGGCAGCTTCACGACGGCGACGGCGAGCTGGACCGAACCGTCGGTGAGCTGCACGTCTGCCAACGACCTGTTCGCGCCGTGGGTCGGCATCGACGGCGACGGATCATCCACTGTGGAGCAGACCGGCGTGGCCACCGACTGCTCCAGCGGCCGCCCGGTTTACCAAGCCTGGTACGAAATGTACCCGGCCGCGCCGGTGTACTACTCGAACTCCGTCAGCGCCGGCGACCACATCACCGCCACGGTGACCCGGACGGCGACGAACACCTACCGGCTCGACATCAGCGACACGACCAAGGGCTGGTCGAAGACGATCACCAAGTCGCTGACCTCGAAGCACGCGTCGGCCGAGGCGATCATCGAGTCGCCGACCGACTCCTACCCCTCGATCTCCGGCGGCATCAAGTTCACCGGCGTCAAGTTCAACGGTACGAACCTGGCCTCGACGAGCCCCTCCGGCCTCAACGCCGACGACAAGGGCGTCTACACGTGGAGCCCGGGCGCGATCGGCTCCGACGGCCAGAGCTTCACGATGACCCGGCACTGAGTCACTTCAGGCCACCCACGGCCCAGGCGACCACCATCAGGGCGAGCACCAGCGAGATGGCCGCCTGCAGCATCATCGTCATCTTGGCCCAGATGCGCAGGGGCATCACGTCGGTGGGGCTGAAGGCGGCCGCGTTGGTGAACGAAAAGTACAGGTAGTCCAGATAGGACGGTTCCCAGTCGCGGTGCGCGAGGTCCGGGTCGGCCATCTGCGGGAACTGCAGGTCGGGGAACTCGGCCCGGCCCGCGGCCCGCCGGCCCGGACCGCCGCGGTCGAACTCCCAGTACCACAGGGAGAAGACCACGACGTTCGTCCAGTAGACGACGCCGCCGGTGACGAGCACGGCACCGGCCCGGTCGCCGATCGTGCCGGTGCCGATGCCGTAGACGAGGCTCGCCGCCGACCACGCGTTGACCACGGTGACGAGGCCGACGATGAGCAACGCGATCGTTCGTTCGGTCGCGCTGAAGTGGCTCATCCGGCCCGGGTTGACCAGCAGCAGGGCCACGACGAGCAGCACGGAGACGCCGGGCAGCAGCCACCACGGGCGCAGCGCCATGTCGTCGGGCAGGGCGACCTGCAGGACGAGCGTCGCGACGACGACGCCCATCGCGGGCCAGCGGGTCTCACCGGAGGTCCGCCGCCGCCACGCGGGAAGTGCCTCTTCAGTCACCGTCCCACGCTAAGCCACCCCCGTCACTTTCCCTACGAAAGTGCCGGGTCGGGAGGTGTCACTTTCGTAGGGAAAGTGACGTTTCGGGTCACCCGGCGGGGGCGGTTGTCACCTCGCCGGGGAGCTTGCGGGCCACGTCCGTGCGTGAGCGGGCGCCCAGTTTGCGGAGCACCTTCGCCACGTGCTGTTCCACCGTCCGCGGTGAAAGGAACAGCCCGTCCGCGATCTCCCGGTTCGTCCGGCCCTCCGCGAGCATCCGCGCCACCTCGCGCTCCCGCGGCGACAGCTCGCTCCCGTACCCGCGCCGCCCGCGCTGCGATGGTGCCCAGGCGCCGTGCTCGCGCAGCTGGTGACGGCAGCGTCCGGCGTCCCTGGTCGCCCCGAGCTGCTCGTACGCCTCGGCCGCCGAGGTCAGCTCGTCGACCGCCGTCCGGTTGCCCGCCGCCAGACGGCACATCGACGCGCGCTCGCGCATGGCCGTTGCCGGGTAGGGCATCGGGAGGGCCGCATAACCGGACGCCGCTTCGTCGAACAGCGCCGCCGCGGCCAGGTGTTTGCCGCGGGCTTCGAGCAGCACCGCACGGCCCGCCACCAGCGCGGCGGCGGCCACCGGGGCGTCACGGCCCTCGATGCCGCGCGCGAACGCTTCGACGACGTTGTCCGCATCCGGCCAGCGTTCCGCCCGCGCGTACGCCTGCGCTGCCGCGGGGACCAGCGCGGCCGCCCAGATCCAGACGCCCTTGCGCCCGGCCGCGGCCACCGCCGTGTCGGCCGCCGCGCACGCGCCGTCGACGTCGTCGGTCGCGAGCAGCACCGAAATCAGCACGCCGGCGGCCGAGAGCACCACCGGAATCGGGCCGCGGTCCGGCGCGTGCACGCTCGCCGCGGTGAGGTGCCGCTGGGCGGCGGCGAACTCGCCGCGCACGGCCGCGAGCCCGCCGAGCACCAGCGAGGACTCCATGACGATCGGACCGAGCTCCGGGTAGCTGTCCCGCAGCTGCTCGGCGGCCTCGGCCAGGCCGGTCCAGCGGCCGCGCACCCAGTCCAGCCGGACGCGGGTGCCCTGGATCAGGCCGATCGCGTACAACGCGCCGGCGTCGGTCGCGCGCCGGACGCCTTCGGTCACCAGCCGTTCCGCACGGTCGAGGTGGCCGGCCCAGGACTGCCCGTCGGCGAGGTTGCACCACAGCCGGGCCAGCTGGACGCGCTCGGCGACCGTGCCGACCGTGTCCGAAAGCGCTTCGAACTCCGCCCACGCCGAGCCGTCGCCGACGTGCGAGGCGGCCGCGATGCGGTCGGCGGTCAGCGCGAGCCGCAGCTCGGGATCGTCGAGCCGCTCGTACACCTCGCCCGCGCGGGCTCGCCAGGATTCGTGCCAGGACAACGGCGTCAGGCCGTCGATGGGCTGGGCGAGCAGGGTGATCCCGCGCGCGGCGAGGTCCGGCCGGTCGGTCAGCTCGCCGACCGCGCGCTCGACCTCCAGCCGGCCGCGGCCCAGCCCGCCGATGGTCCGGACCAGCAGCATGCCGAGGCTCAGCCGGATCGACCCGCGGACCGACGGCGGCAGCGTCACCTCTTCGAGGACGCGCGCCAGCGTGCCGAGCACTTCGGGACGGAACCCCCGCAGCGCGACCTGGCTGAGCTTGCCCGCCACGCGCCCGATGTCGGCCTGCGACGGGCCGGGTTCGGCGAGCACCGACTGCAGGAGATCGATCGCGCGGGACGTTTCGCCGCGGGTGATGGCCTCGTCGGCGGCCGCTTCCGCGTAGTGGCGCCACTGGTCCACGCGGCCGGCGGCCCGGGAGTGCCGGGCCAGCAGCGTGAGCGGCGGGGACGGCTGCGCGGCGAGCACGCGGATGGCCTGCGCGTGCAGCAAAGCGCGTTCGGGTCCGCTCACCGTGTCGTAGACCGCCTTGCGCGCCAGCGGGTGCCGGAAGCCGTACTTGCCGTCGCCGACTTCGCCGAGCACGCCGCCGGAGAGGGTGGCGAGCAGTGCGGTGCGGAGGGTGTCGCCGGTGAGCCCGGCCAGTTCGCCGAGCACGGCGGCTTCGGCGCCGACGCCGAGCACCGCGGCCGCGCCGGCCAGCCGGACGGCGTGCTCGGGCAGCGCGGCGAGCCGTTCGGTGACGGCTTCCCGCAGCAGCACCGGAACTTCGAGGTTCTCCAGCAGGCGGTCCGAAAGGACTTCGCCGACCGGGAGGCGTTCGGCCGCTTCCTTCAGCGCCCGCAGTGTTTCCTCGACCACGAACGGGATCCCGGCCGTGCACTCGTGCAGCTTCGCCGCGAAGTCGTCGGTCACCCGGGGCAGTTCGAGGAGTTCGACGGCCAGCTCGCGCACGGCCGGGACGTCGAGTGCGCCGAGCGCGACGCGGGCGGAGTGGACCGCCGGGCCGGTGCGGAACGGCGCACCCCGGCCCACCGCCCCGGCCTCGGCCGCCGACCGGTAGGTGGCGACCACCGCCAGCTCGGGCGGCATCGAGCCGGCGAGGAACCGCATGAGGTCGCAGGTGTCTTCGTCAGCCCACTGCAGGTCGTCGATCAGCACGAGCGTCGGCCCGCAGGCCTGGAGGAGTTCCCGCACCGCGCGGAACACGCGGTGGCGTTCGGCGACCGAGTCGGCGAGGGGTTCGGGCCGCTCGGGAAGCGCTTCCGCGAGTTCCGGCAGCAACGGCCGCAGCACGCCGGCGACCGGGCTGAGCGGCCCGAGCGGCCGGTCGCCCACCGCGCGAAGTGCTTCCAGGATCGGCCCGTAGGGGAAGGGTTCCCGCAGTGGCTGGCAGGCGCCGGTGAGCACGCGGCCGCCGTCGAACTCCTTGCGCCGCCCGATCTCCGCGAGCAGCCGGGTGCGGCCCATGCCCGGTTCGCCCTCGACGAGGACGGCGGCCGGGCGTCTGCGGAGCACGGCGACGATGGCGTCGAGCTCGGCGTCGCGGCCGGTCAGCCGGGCGGGTCCGGACCGGACGGACACCGAGGTGGGGCGGGGGGTGGTCAGCCACATATGACCCTCCTCGACGCACACCGAAGCACTGGTGCGCGGAGCCTAAGCAGCGTTGATCCGTCCGTAAACCTTTCACCGAATACGTGGTGGGTGCGGCCGTCACACGTCTGCCTACGGGCCGTCACCGGTTTGCTGCGGGAACCGCGGGGATCGGCTCACCCTGCGTGCGAAACCCCGGCCGATCGCACGTTCGAACGTCGCTTAACGCTTTCGAGTGCAGACTGCGACTACTGAAAGTAGTTTACGGAAACCCTACTTACGGACCTGTCCGACCGGGTGACCCCGGGGCCGTGAGCCCGGCTGGAGCAGGGGATACGTCCGCGGTGAATGCGTATACCCATTCGCCGGGCGCCCGGATTGCACCGTAACGCCCCCTCCGGGGACCCTCACCCGGGGGAGTACCACTGCGTGGCCGGTGCGGAGCCGCGCGTAACCATCTAGGGAGAAGCATGAAGATCGCGAGACTTCTCGGTGCCGCTGCCACCGCGGTCATGGCGACGGGCGCGCTGGCCGCGACCGCCGTCCCCGCGTCGGGCCAGGACCTGCTGAACCCGGACATCGTGCCCGCCATGCAGCGGGACCTCGGCCTGACCCACGACCAGGCGATCGCGCGGCTGAAGAGCGAGGACGTCGCGAACCGGGTCACCGAATCGCTCACCGCGGCGCTCGGCGACGCGTTCGGCGGGGCCACCTACAACGCCGCCACGGGCAAGGCGCACGTCACCACGACGAACGCGGCGCTGGCCGGCAAGATCCGCGAAGCCGGTGCGGAAGCGGAAGTCGTGCGGTTCAGCGCCCGCCAGCTCAATTCCACTGTGGACACCCTGAACGCCGCCGACAAGGCCGCGCCGGCCGCGATCACCGGCTGGGGCGTCGACGACGCCACCAACCGCGTCACCCTGGACGTGCTGCGCGGCCAGCGCGCCGCCGCGGACGCGTTCCTCGCCAAGTCCGGTGTGGACAAGTCCGCGGTGACGATCCGCGAGACGGCGTCGGCGCCGACCACCTACGCCAACATCCGCGGTGGCGACGCCTACTACATCGGCGGATCCTCGCGCTGCTCGGTCGGTTTCGCGACCACGACCGGCTTCGTCACCGCCGGGCACTGCGGCGCCCTCACCGGCGGCGGCTCGCTGACCGGGTCGAACGGCGCTTCGCTCGGCAGCTGGATCACCTACCGCTTCCCCGGTGTCGACTACGCGGCGGTCCGGACCAACAGCAACTGGACCCCGGTCGCCCAGATGAACAACGGGACCGCGGTGCGCGGCCAGTCGAACGCCGCGACCGGCACGTCGGTCTGCAAGGCCGGTTCCACCACCGGCTGGACCTGCGGCACCATCGGCGCCAAGAACCAGAGCGTCCGCTACGCCGAGGGCACGGTCAACGGCATGACCGCGACCAACGTCCGCTCGGCCGCGGGTGACTCGGGCGGCGGCTTCATCGCCGGCAACTACGCGCAGGGCGTCCTGTCCGGCGGCAACACGTCCGTGACGTACTTCTACCCGATCGCCGGCGCGCTCTCCGGCACCGGCACCACCCTCAAGACCAGCTGAGCCGGTAAACCGCGAAAGGGCGGGTTCCGGGCGCCTGGAATAAACATCGGGCGCTCGGCGCCACCGTTGAGGGTGGCGGCGGGGGCATCGGTGGAGCGCCCGGAACCCGCCCTTCGTTCCTCGCCGCGGGAATGGGAGGTTCGGGGTCAGACGTTGCTGATCTCCTCGATCAGCCCGTCGACGTCGAAGTGCGCGCTCTCCTCGCCGAGCGGCACCAGTTCGATGGACGCGTCCAGGAAGTTCCGGACGTCTTCGACCTCGAGCTCGAACGACGCATAGCCGTCCGGTGACTCGATTTCCAGGGTGAGGAAGTCTTCGTCGTCGGAGAGGTCCGGGCGGATCCGGACGTCGCCGAGCCCGGCCGGCTCGTCGAGCCCGGCCACGAGGAGGTCACGCGCGAAGGTCCACTCGATCCACCGGCCGCGCTCGGTCCGGAAGGCCACGGTCACCGCGAAGGGCTCGTGGGCGTGGTAGGACAGGCGCGACAGGACGGGCGTGGTGCTCTCGTTCAGCAGCACGAACTGGCTCTGGTGTACGGCGTCGGTGTGCACGGCCCCTCCTGGAGTCTCGCGGTGGTTCGCGCGGCGCGAACTGTTCGGCAAGGAGATGACCAGGGGGAACGGTCATGACGGAGAAACTCTCACGTTCACTTGATCGGTTGCATCCGTCCATTGTGGTGTAACACCGGGCACATACCCCTTGCGCTCAGGCGGCCACGGGTGGTGACGGCTCCCGGAGGGCGTGCGGCAGCTTTTTCCGCAGCGCGAGCAGCGCGGGGACGGCGGATGCGCAGGTCAGGGCCAGGATCGTCCAGGTCAGCGCGTTGCTGGTGCTGAGCAGCGCGCCCAGCAGGCCCGGCGCGAGCGCGATGGGCAGGCCCCAGGAGAGCTGGAAGACGGAACTGGCCCGCCCTTCGGCCCCCGGCGGAGCGGCCGCGGCGGCCGCGGCGGTGGCGGTCGGGCCGAAGAGGGCTTCGGCGATCGAGAAGCCGAGGCTGGTGAGCAGGATGAGCACGGTGGCCACCGGCAGCGAGACGGCGGTCAGCGGGATCAGCAGCGCGAAGCAGATCGCGAAAAGCACGGCGGACCCGATCAGCCCGGCGGTCCGGCTCCGCCCGGCGAGCAGCGCGACGATCGGCCGCTGCGCGGTGACGACGACCACGGTCCCCACGCTGATCGCGGTCCCGGCGATCCACTGTGGACCGTGCAGCAGGTCGCGGACGACGATCGGCAGCACGGAGAACTTGCTGGCGCTGGCCAGGGTGAAGGCCATGTGGGTGACGCAGAACCCGGTGAACGCCCGATCCCCGAGCACCGCCCGCCACCCCCCTCGTGAGTGGTAAGGCGGGTTAGAACCCGCCTTACCACTCACGAGCCGCGGGAGGAGGCGGATCAGGACCGCTGCGACTCCGAAGCTCGCCGCGTTGACGTACGCGAGGAGGTGGAAGGCCCACGGGCTGGTGATCGTCGGCAGCACCGCCATCGCCGCCGCGCCGAGGCCCGCTCCCGCGAACCGGCCGACCGTCTGCGTGGCCAGCACCCGGTCCGTGTCGGCGCCGGCGGTGAGGCGGGCGACCATCGGCGCGTTGCACGTCCAGAACAGCCGGTCGCCGAAGCCCGCCACCGCCGACACCACGACCACCTGCCAGCTCGTGTGCGCCAGCGGGTACGCCGCGAAGGCCGCGACCCGCACCAGGTTGCCCGCGATGAGCAGCGCCCGCGGCCCGAAGCGGTCCATCGCCGCGCCCGTGGCCGGGCCGGTGACCAGCGCCAGCAGCGCGCCGGTGGTCAGCGACGCGCCCGCGTCGACCAGGCCCATGCCCTGCCCGTGCACCAGGAACAACAGGGCGAACGGCACCCACAGCCCGCTGCCGAGCGCGTCGATCAGCGTCGCGGCCAGAAAGATCCGAAGCATGTCTCCCCCAGCGGGACAGCTTACGGGTCGAGCGGCAGGGCGAGCCCCACTTTCACGCGGTCCATCGCCACGCTCGTCGTGAAGTGCCGGACGTTCGGGTTGTCGAAGAACATCCGCCGGGTGAACGCCTCGAAGGCCACCATGTCCGGGCACGTCACGATCAGCACGAAGTCGGCCGTGCCGGTGACGTAGTAGCACTGCTGCACGGCGTCCTCGGCCAGGACCTGGCGGCGGAACCCGTCGAAGACCGCGAGGTTTTCGCGCTCCATCTCGACGGTCACCACGAACGTCATGCTCAGCCCGAGCGCCTCCGGCGACAGCACCGCCACCTCGCGCTCGATGACCCCGGCCTCGCGCAGCCGCTTGATCCGCCGCTGCACCGCAGCGGCCGAAAGCCCCACCTTGGCGCCGATCGTTTCGGCGATCGTGCGGGCGTCCGCCTGGAGGCAGGCGAGGATGGCGAGGTCCAGCTGGTCGAGGTCGGGTGTCGGCACCCCAGCAGGCTAACCGGCACCCCCGACAATTCGCCGGACGTCACTCCTCCGTGACGTCGCTCACTACTCCGTTCGCGGGGAAGATGAAACAACTTTTTGCGTGAGGTGGAACACAACTGACCGGTCTACCAGGGGGTAGCCCATAGAAGTGGAAGACCAGCCGGTCGCTTCGCCAACCCGCCGGCGTGGGGAGGCTCTCCCGTGCCCGCACCTGCCGCCGTGCTGACCGGTCTCGGTTCCTGGTTGCCGACGAAAGTCCTGGACAACCACGAAATCGCCGCCCGGCTCGACACCTCGGACGAGTGGATCCGGACCCGCACCGGGATCCGCGAACGCCGCGTCGCGGGCCCGGACGAGTCCACTGTGGACCTCGCGGTCGGAGCGGGCCGCGAAGCGCTCGCGGGCGGCAAGGCCGACGCCGTCGTCCTCGCCACCTCCACGCCCGACCAGCCGTGCCCGGCCAGCGCCCCGCAGGTCGCCGCCCGGCTCGGGCTCGGCACGGCCGCGGCGTTCGACGTCAACGCCGTCTGCAGCGGCTTCGTCTACGCCCTCGCCACCGCGGCCGGGTTCATCGCGGGCGGCCTGGCCGAGCGCGTGCTCGTGATCGGCGCCGACACCTTCACCACGCTCATCGACCCCGGCGACCGCACCACCGTCCCGATCTTCGGCGACGGCGCCGGCGCGGTCCTCCTCCGCGCGGGTGACGCCGGCGAGCCGGGCGCGTTCGGCCCGTTCGACCTGCACAGCGAGGGCGAACACGCCGAGCTGCTGTGGGTCGAGGCCGGTGGCGCCCGGAAACGCCTCTCGGACACCCCGGCCGACCGCTTCCTCGCCATGCAGGGCACCGCCGTGTTCCGCCACGCCTGCGCGCGGATGGCGGAGTCGTCGCGCACGGTCCTGGACCGCGCGGGCTGGATGGTCGGCGACGTCGACCGCTTCGTCGGGCACCAGGCGAACATCCGGATCCTCCAGGCGACGGCGAAGCAGCTCGGCATGCCCGCCGACGCCGTCGTCGCCAACATCGACCGCGTCGGCAACACCAGCGCCGCGTCCATCCCGCTCGCACTGGCCGACGCCCGCGCCGACGGCACCCTCGTCCCCGGCCACCGCGTCCTGCTCAGCGCGTTCGGGGCGGGCCTGACCTGGGGTTCGACGGTGCTGCGCTGGCCGGATCTGGGTCAGCTCTGAGGGCCCGTCGTCCAGGTCGGCGTCGCCTCCTGGCGGCCGCGCAGCTCCAGCTCGCCGTGCTTCGCCCAGTGCGCGGCTTCGCCCGGTAGCGCCGCGGAGACAACGGCGTCGCTCGCGAGAACCCGCGACGGGACCGCCTTGGCGAGCTCGGTGAGCCGCGCGGCCTCGTTGACCGCGTCGCCGATCACCGTGTACTCGAGCCGGCTGCTGGAGCCGAGCTGCCCGGCGAACACCGGGCCGCTGGAGACGCCGATGCCGAGGTCGAGCTCGCCGGCCTCGCGCACCGCGTCCCGGATCGCCCGCGCCGCGGCCAGCGCGGCCGTCGGGGCGTCCGCGAGCCGCGTCGGCGCGCCGAAGATGCACAGCGCGGCGTCGCCCTGGAACTTGTTGACCAGCCCGCCGCGCGCGTTGACCGCGGAGACGACGGCGGCGAACAGCCGGTTCAGCTTCCCGACCAGTTCCTCCGGCGGAGTGCGGTAGGCCAGCGCGGTCGAGTCGACGACGTCGACGAACAACGCCGTGACCTCGCGGACGTCGCCCGACAGCGAAGCGCCGTACTCCAGGGCGTGCCGGGCGACGTCGGCGCCGACGTGCCGCCCGAACAGGTCCCGCATCCGCGCCTGCTCGCGCAGGCCGGAGGCGAGCTGGTTCACCGACGTCTGGAGCCGTCCGATCTCGCTGGCGTCGTCGACGTCGACCGTGACGTCGTTGTTGCCGCGCGCGATCTCGTCGAGGGCCACGCGCAGCCGGTGCAGCGGCGCCGCGACGGCCCGGGCCAGCAGGGCGGTGCCGATCGCGCCGACGGCGAGGCCGATGACCGACAGCATGATCAGGCTGGCCGTGTGGTCGCCCGAGCCCAGCTCCGGCGGCGTGGCGACGAGCAGCACGCCCACGAACGGGACGCCGCTGGCCAGCGCCCAGGTGACGACCAGCCGGGTCAGCACGGTGACCGGCAGCGAACCGCGCGGCGGCAGGACGTCCAGGGCGATGGTCATCACCGGCCGCGCCACCCACTCGGCCGCGAGGTAGGTGAGGCCGACCGTGGTGAGCCCGCCGAGCCCGATGACGGTGGCCATGCCGCCGGCGTCGTCGGCCGAGCCGAGCGTCCCGGCGAGCACGGTGAGGATGACCGTGCCGATCAGCCAGAGCGTGCCGCTGACCACGGCCATGTCGACCGGCAGCCGCAGCGCGCGGCGCGCCTCGCTCTCCGACGGCGGGCGGCCGAGCACGAACCAGATCGCGGTGCGGCGCTGCAGCCACGCCGTCCACAGCGTCCCGGCGAGCAGCGCGGCGGCGACGATCCCGGCCGCGGTGAGGCCGAGCACCCAGCCGCGGTCGCCGACGTCGTTCGGCAGCCCCTGCAGCACCAGCAGCAGGGCGACGACGCCGGAGCCGGCGACGCTCGAGCCGATGCCGAGCCCGGCGAAGCCCAGGCTGGTGCGCAACACCACGCGGACGTTCTTCACGGCGATCTTGCGCACGGCGTTGATCGTACGGCCGAAAATGCGTGGCCACCGCCGGTGGCCGCTGGTTACGGTGCGGATCATGGAGCCACTCGGCCAGGAGGAGATCCGGGCCTCGTTCGTCAACTGCACGCGCGGCGAAGCCAAGGGCGTGACGCTGCCCGCCCCGCCTTCGGAAATCCCATGGGACCGGCGGGAGTTCCTCGGCTGGCGCGACCCGAAGGCGCCGGCGCGCGCCTACCTCGTGCTGCCCTACGGCGGTGAGGTGATCGGGCTCGCCCTGCGCGCGGCGGCGCCCCCGAAGTCACGCCTGCGCAGCAACATCTGCGGCTTCTGCACGACCACCCACGGGCTCGCCGACATCACGCTGTTCTCGGCCAAGCGCGCCGGGAAGTCCGGCCGCGAGGGCAACACGCTGGGCACGTATGTGTGCGGGAACCTGGCGTGCAGCCAGTACCTCCGCGGCGAGCTGAAGTCCGACGTGCCCCAGCCGTACGAGACGCTCACGCTGGAGCAGCGCATCGCGCGGCTGGAGGAGAAGCTGCACAAGTTCGTGGCGCGGGTGCTGGAGTCCCGCTAGAAGCGGTACCGCACGATGTGCGCTGTCCGGGCCAGGGGCCGGAAGACCTTCAGCATCCGCAGCTGAAACCGGGTGATCGGGCCCACCTTGGCCAGGTCGTCCGGGGTCGCCCAGTGTGCGGCGTCCAATGAGGACTCCAGCGTGAGGCCGCAGCTTTCGAGCTCGCGCGGGTCGTCGACGCCCCAGTACAGCGTCGCGCCTGCCTTGCGCACCGGGGCGTTGAGCTTCTGGATCCTGATGGCGGTCCGGTTGAACAGGTCGCAGACCACCTGGCCGGACGGGAACTTCGCGGCCAGCCGGCGGAACAGCTCGGTGCCGGCCTCCGGTTTCAGGTACATCGTGAGGCCTTCGGCGACGATCAGCGCCGGCCGGTCCGACGGCACCTGGTCGAGCCACCCGAAGTCGGTCACGGACGAGCCGATGTGCGTCTGGTTCGGCGCCTGGTCGTAGAGCTTCTCGCGCAGCTCGATGACCTCGGGGTAGTCGACGTCGTACCAGTGGACGGTCTCCGGCGGCGCGAGGCGCTGGAACCGCGTGTCCAGGCCGCAGCCGAGGTGCAGCACGATCGCGTCCGGGTGGGCGCGCAGGTACCCGGCGGCCCAGTCGTCGATCGGCTTCGCGCGCAGGACGACCGAGATCGCGCGGTCGGGGGAGATGCCGATCTTGGTGAAGTCGTAGTCGATCCGGCGGACGGCGTCGTCGGCCGCCTGGTCGCCGAGGATCGGGTGGGGGCTGCGGTAGTCGAGCGCGCGGCCGTACAGGGTGGCCAGGTTGGTGGCCTTTTCTTCGGTGAAGCGGACCTTCTCCATCACGACCCCCAGAAGTTTCACAACGTTGTGAAAAGTCTAGCGCGGTTCGGGGTGGGCGGCGTAGTCGTGCGCGTAGGTCTTGGCGTCGACCAGGTGCTTGAGGGTCAGCTCCCGGGCGGCGGCGGGATCGGACCGGCGGATGGCGTCGAGGATGGCCCGGTGGTCGGCGACGGCCTTGCGGATCTGCCCGGGCAGCCGCAGCGCCGCCCGCCGCTCCTCGCCGACCAGGGCGAGCACGGACCGCAGCAGCCCGGACACGTCGTCGTTGCCGGCGTTCTGCGCGATCACCCGGTGGAACTCGGCGTCGGCGGCGATGACGTGCAGCATGTCGCCGTCCTCGGCGGCCTGCGCCATCTCGGCGACGTTGTCCTCGAGCCGGCTCACGGTTTTCGCGGTCGCGTGCCGGGCCAGCCGTTCGGCGAGCGTGGGTTCGACGGTCGCCCGCAGGTCGAAGAGCTTTTCGACGAGCTGGTCGTGCTCGGTGAACCAGGTCCGCAGCGGCTGTTCCTGCTGTTCGCGGACGTAGGTGCCGGAGCCGGCCCGGATCTGGACGTACCCGATGGAGTCGAGCACGCGCAGCGCCTGCCGCAGCGACCCGCGGCTGATCCCGAGCTCTTCGCAGAGAACGCGTTCGGCGGGCAGCCGGGAGCCGGGCGCCAGGTCGCCGGAGTCGATCCGCGCCCGCAGCCGGTCGACGGTCGCGCTCCAGACCTGCTCGGTGTCCACGGGCTCATCCTCTCAGCTCGCGGAACTGTCGGGGGTGGCTGCCATGATCACCGGCATGGAGATTCTGGGGTCCTGGGTCCGCGGCTGGGCGGTGTCGCGGGCCACGCCGGCACCGGTCGCCGAGCCCGACGGCTACCGCGTCGACGTCGGCCTGCCCGGCCACCGCGTGCGCTACCTGCTGCACTCGCCGGCGGCGGTGGCCGCGCGGGCCCGGACGGTGGCGGCGCCGGGCACGTGGCTGAAGACGTGCGGCGCGCGGTCGCCGGTCTTGGCGTCCCTGACACCGGCGTGGACAGCGGGGGAGACGGAGTACTTGATGGCCCGCGACGGCCCGATGCCGGCGGTGGGGCTTCCGTCGGGGTATGCGGTGACGGTGACCGGCGAAGGGCCGGTGTGGAAGGTCCTGGTGTCGTTCGGCGGCGACCCGGCCGCCCACGGCCAGGTCGCGGTGGCGTCCGGCGTCGCGGTGTTCGACAAGATCGAGACGGAGCCGGAGCACCGCCGCCGCGGCCTGGGCCGGGTGGTGATGCACCGGCTGGGCGAGGCGGCTTCCGCGTCGTCGAGCGTGCTGCTGGCCTCGGAGGCCGGCCGCGGGCTGTACACCGCACTCGGCTGGCACGTGGTATCCGAAGTCGTCCCTGCCCACGTCCCGGAAGGAGAGGCATGACAGCGCGCTTCAAGGACCTAGCCCTGGACGCGAACGACCACCAGGCCATGGCGGACTGGTGGTGCCGCGCCCTCGGCTACGTCCGCCGCGACTCGCTGACCGGCGACACCCGCCCGGACGACTGGCCGGTCCCGATCGTCGACCCGGCCGGCGAGGGGCCGCTGATCTGGCTCAACCCGGTCCCGGAGGCGAAGACGGTCAAGAACCGGATGCACCTGGACGTCTTCGGCGACCGGGCCGAACTGCTCGCCCTGGGCGCGACCCTGATCCGCGAGCGGGGTGGCGAGGTGGATTGGGACGTGCTGGCGGACCCGGAGGGCAACGAGTTCTGCGTCTTCACCCCGCGGTGACGGCCGGGCGCTACAAGGTCAGCCCCGGATCCCTCGCCAAGGTCGCGAGCTCCTCGGCGGTCAGCGGCAGCGGACCACGGACCCCGACCGTGCCGCCCAAGCTGACCACGACGTAGCTGCCGTCCGCCCGGAAGTCGGTCACGGTGATGCCGTGCTGCATCGTGCCCTCCCGGTCGGGGGTGTCCGCTTCCGACGTCATCAAGATCCCGCTGGTGCCGACGTCGGCGTAGCGGCAGGTCGTCGACGGAGTGATCTGGACCTTCATCTCCGCGCACAGCTGCCGCGGCTGGAACCGCGTCACCGGGTTGGTCGGCACGAACACCTCGACCGTGAGGGAGTAGCCGGTGGCTTCCGGCCCGCCGCGCTCGGTGATGGCCACCCCGCGCTGGCTGGTCGGCATGATGCCGCCGAAGTGGGCGGAAGTGAGTGAATCGCGCCGGATCGGTTCGGCGGGCGGCCGCATTTTCCGCAGGACCTCTTCGAGGTGCTCCGCGATCCGGGGGGCCTGGGCGCTGATCCGCGCGTCGGACGGCTGGACGATCTCGCCGGTGCCCGGCGGCCACCACCGTTCCCCGGCGGACGGCACGATCCGGGGCGCACCCCCGGGCGACGCCGGTTGCGCCGGGACGCCGGCCCGCGGGATGGCGACGGCGGCCACCGCGGCCGCCACCACCACACCGGCGCAGGCCAGCAGGATGGTCCGCCGCCGGTGCCGCCGTCGGGCGACCCGGGTGACGACTTCGTCGGGGTCGAAGCCCAGTGGCGGTTCGGTGCGCACGGCCGCGGTGAACTCGCGGGCCAGCATCTGCTCGTCCATCACAGCTCGCTTTCTGCCAGTGCATCCGGGAAGGCGCCGCGGAGCGTCCGCAACGCCCGGGTGGCCTGACTCCGGACCGTGCTCTCCGAACACCGCAGCTCCCGGGCCACTTCGGCGACCGGCAGGTCGCAGAAGTACCGCAGCACCAGCACCGCCCTCTGCCGAGGAGCGAGCGCCGCCAGCGCCGCGGCCAGTTCCGCACGCAGGCCGGCGTGCTGCTGGCGCACGGCCGGATCCGCCGCCGCGTCCTCGACGTCGGGCACCGCGTCGGTGTGCCGCTCGGACCGCCGCCACGGCCGCCGCCGTTCGTCGAGCCAGCAGCGGGTCAGCGTCTGCCGCGCGTAGCTCACCGGCCGGTCGGTGCCGCGGACCCGCGGCCACGCGCCGTACAGCTTGTGCAGCGTGGTCTGGACGAGGTCTTCGGCCAGGTGCCAGTCGCCGCACAGCAGGTAGCCGTAGCGGCGCAGCGGCACGGCGTTGTCCCTGGCGAACTCGCGAAACCGATCCTCGTCGGCTGCCCGCATCGGGCCTCCTTCATGTCAGGTACGGCTTCTTACGCGGCGGGCGGCCGGAGCGCTGCACCGCCGTGAGTGTCTGACCTGACACATCTGCGTCGCGGGAGCGGCCCACGGTGCTTAGGCTCCGCACGTGAATGCTTCATGACGTGGTGGCACGCGCTGATCGTCGTGGTCGCCGGGATCTGGGCGGGGACCATCAACGCCGTCGTGGGATCGGGGACGCTGGTCACCTTCCCCGTGCTCGTCGCGCTCGGCTACCCGCCCGTGACCGCCACCACCTCGAACGCGATCGGCCTCGCGCCCGGCACGCTCAGCGGTGCCTGGGGTTACCGGCACGAGCTCAAGGGCTACTGGCGGCAGACCGCCAAGTTCGCCGTCGCGTCGTTCTTCGGGGCCATCGGCGGCACCATCCTGCTGCTCTCGCTGCCGAAGGACGCCTTCGAGGCCGTCGTCCCGGTGCTCGTCGGCCTGGCCGTGGTCCTCGTGATCATCCAGCCGAAGGTGTCGAAGTGGGTCGCCGAGCGGCGCGAACAGAACGGAACCGAGCACAAACCCGGGCCGCTGCTGATGTTCTTCATCTTCCTGATCGGCGTCTACGGCGGGTACTTCACCGCCGCGCAGGGCGTGATGCTGATGGCCGTGATGGGGATGCTGCTGTCCGAGCCGCTGCAGAAGCTCAACGGCGTCAAGAACGTCCTCGCCGCCGTCGTCAACCTCGTCGCCGGGGTCATCTACGCGTTCGTCGCGCCGATCAGCTGGGCCGTCGTGCTGTGGCTGGCCGTCGGCTCGCTCGCCGGCGGCTTCCTCGGCGCGAAGATCGGCCGGAAGCTGCCGCCGGCGGTGCTGCGCGGCGTGATCGTGGTGATCGGCGTCGCCGCCGTCATCCAGCTGGTGGTCAAGCAGTTCGCGAGCTGAATTCGCGGGCGGCGGCCAGGAACAGGTCGTTCTCCTCGGGGGTCCCGATGGTCACGCGGACGCCTTCGCCGGCGAACGGGCGCACCACCAGCTTGCGGTCCAGCGCGTGCTCGGCGAACGGGACGGCCTGGTCACCGAGCGGCAGCCAGACGAAGTTCGCCTGCGTCTCCGGCACCCGGTACCCCGCCGCCAGCAGTGCCTCCCGCACGCGCCCGCGCTCGACGACGATGTCCTGGCAGCGGGCCAGGAGCTCGTCGGCCGCGTCGAGCGAGGCCAGCGCCGCCACCTGGGCCAGCATGTTCACCGAGAAGGCCACGTACACCTGGCGAAGCGCGTCGGCGATCGGCTCGGGCGCGACCGCGTAACCGACGCGAAGGCCCGCGAGGCCGTACGCCTTCGAGAACGTCCGGAGCACCATGACGTTCGACCGGCTGCGTGTGTACTCGACGCCGTCGGGCACGTCGGGGTCGGTGACGAACTCCTTGTACGCCTCGTCCAGCACGACCAGCACGTGCTCGGGCACGGCGGCCAGGAACCGCTCCAGCTCCGCGCGGCGCACCGCCGTCCCGGTCGGGTTGTTCGGGTTGCAGACGAAGACCACGCGCGTCCGGTCGGTGATCGCCGCGAGCATCGCGTCGAGGTCGAGCTCCTGGCCCTCGGTGATCGGCACCTTCACCGAGACGGCGTTCGCGACCTGCGTGACGATCGGGTACGCCTCGAAGGAGCGCCAGCCGAAGATGACCTCGTCGCCGGGCGCGCACACCGCCTGGATCGTCTGCTGGCACAGCGACACCGAGCCGCAGCCGATCGCGACGCGCTCCACCGGCACGTCCAGCTCACGCGCCAGCCGCTCGCGCAGCGCCTGCGAGCCGGTGTCCGGGTAGCGGTTGACCCCGGCCGCGGCCTCGGCGATCGCCTGCGCGACGCTCGGCAGCGCACCGCCGGGCACCTCGTTGCTCGCCAGCTTGATCGCGCCTTCGATCGTCCGGCCGGGGACGTATTTCGGCAACGATTCGAGATCGGCACGCGGGGACACGGACGGCATCTTCGGCGCTCCTGGAGATCGGCGGGACGACCCGCTCACCGTATCTTTTCCGTCGGCCGCCCCGCGACTCCCTTCTGGCGGACTGTGCCCGGGCCGGGCTTCCTCCCGTTCACCCGGAAGTGATTGAGTGAACCAATGACGTCGACCTCCACCGTGGATTACCAGCGCACCGACGGCGCCACCCTGCGCCTGACCTTTTCGGAACCCGAAGGCGCGCTACGCGGCGGCTTGGTGGTGCTCCACGAGGCCGACGGCGTCACCGAGGGCGTGAAACTGCTGCTCGCCAGCCTCGCCACGGAGGGCTGGCTGACCGTCACGCCGCACCTGGAGAACGAGGAACTCACCCAGCAGGACCTCCTGGAAGCGACCGACCGCACGCTCGCCTGGCTGGTCGAGCGGGGCGTCCAGGCCGACCTGCTCGGCGTGATGGGCTTCGACCTCGGCGGCACCGCGGCCCTCGTCGTCGCCTCACACCGCAGGCTCGGTGCGGCGGTCAGCGTCGGCGGGCAGCAGGCCGCCGAACTGCCCGCGCTGGTCGAGATCGCCGGGAAGCTCACCAGCCCGTGGCTCGGCATGTACGGCGACGCCGGCGACGAGGCGGGCGGCGCCGACGTCGAGCGCCTGCGCGACGCCGCCGCGTCGGCGAACGTCGCCACGAACGTCGTCCACTACCCGGGCGCGAACCACCGCTTCGACGCCGACCCGGGCGCGGCCGCGGAGGCCTGGCAGCGCACGTTGAACTGGTTCGACGCGCACCTGCGGTGAGTGTGGGCGGCGCACACTCTTCACCCCGGTTCCGTATCGGTTTCGACCACGGTGACTTCCTGATCCGAGGGATTAGGCTCGGGGCGTGACGCACACCGCCGACGCCCCCGAAGTGCTCTGGCGCCCCGAGCCGGGCCACGTTGCCGACACCAAGATCGAAGCCTTCCGCCGGTGGCTGCGCGCCGAGCGCGGCGTCGAGGTGGACGACTACCGCGCGCTGCACGAGTTCTCGGTCGAGCGCGGCCCGGACTTCTGGGCGGCGGTCGCGGACTTCCTCGGCGTCCGCTGGCACGACCAGCCCGGCGAGGTGCTCTCCGGTGAGATGCCGAACGCCGTCTGGTTCGACGGCGGCACCCTGAACTACGCCGAGCACGCGCTCACCCCGGGCGTCGCCGGTGCCGCGAAGGGTGACGACGAGACGGCGGTCGTCTTCCACCGCGAAGACGGCTTCGCGAGCCACCTGACGTACGGCGAGCTTCGCGCGCAGGTCGCCGCCGCCCGGGCCGCGTTCCTCGAACTGGGCGTCGGCAAGGGCGACCGGGTCGTCGCGCTCGCGCCGAACTGCCCGCAGACGCTGGTCGCGTTCCTCGCCGCGGCGAGCATCGGGGCCATCTGGTCGTCGTGCTCGCCGGACTTCGGCGTCCGCGCGGTCGCGGACCGCTTCGTGCAGATCGAGCCGAAGGTGCTCTTCGCGGTCAACGCCTACGCGTACAACGGCCGCCAGTTCGACATCCGCACGACGATCGCCGACCTCCAGGCGCAGCTGCCGTCGCTGGCCGCGACCGTGCTCGTCGAGTACGTCGGCGAAGGCCGGATGGACGGCGCCCTCGACTGGGACGGGCTGCTCGCGAAGCACGCAGGCGCGCCGCTGCTGTTCGAGCCGGTCGAGTTCGCGCATCCGCTGTGGGTGCTCTACTCCTCCGGCACCACCGGCCTGCCGAAGGGCATCGTGCACGGCCACGGCGGCATCACCCTCGAACACCTCAAGGCCCTCGCGCTGCAGACCGACCTCGGGCCCGGCGACCGGTTCTTCTGGTTCAGCACCACCGGCTGGATGATGTGGAACTTCCTCATCTCCGGCCTGCTGGTCGGCATCACGATCGTGCTCTACGACGGCAGCCCGGGCTTCCCGGACCTGAACGCGCTCTGGCACCTGGCCGAGCAGCACCGCGTGACCTACTTCGGCACGTCGGCGCCGTTCATCCAGAGCTGCCTCAAGGCCGGCCTCAAGCCAGCCGAGCGCTACGACCTGACCGGGCTGCGCGCGCTCGGCTCCACCGGCGCGCCGCTGAGCGTCGAAGGTTTCCGGTGGATCGCGAACGAGGTCGGTTCGCAGGTCCAGATCTGCTCCGTGTCCGGCGGCACCGACCTGTGCGCGGCGTTCGTCGCGTCGGCGCCCGACGTGCCGGTCTGGCTGGGCGAGCTGTCCTGCCCCGCGCTGGGTGCCGCGGTCAACGCGTTCGACGAGGCGGGCCACGCCGTCGTCGAGGAGGTCGGCGAGCTGGTCATCACCAAGCCGATGCCGTCGATGCCGGTGTTCTTCTGGAACGACCCCGACGGCTCGCGCCTGCGGGAGGCCTACTTCGAGATGTACCCGGGGCTGTGGCGCCACGGCGACTGGATCCGGATCACGAACCGCGGCTCCGCGGTGATCTACGGCCGCAGCGACTCGACGCTCAACCGCGGCGGCGTCCGGATGGGCACGGCCGAGTTCTACCGGGTCGTCGAGGGCTACGACGAGATCGCGGATTCCCTGGTCGTGGACACCTCGGCGGCCGGGAACGAGGACGGGCAGCTGATCTGTTTCGTGGTGTTGGCCGGCGGCGTCGCACTCGAAGACGTCGAGCCGCGCCTGCGCAAGGAGCTCCGTAGCGCGCTGTCACCGCGCCATGTACCCGATCGGTTCGTCGTGGTCTCCGAGATACCTCGTACCTTGAACGGTAAAAAGTGTGAGGTACCGGTGAAGAAGATCCTCGCCGGAGTGGCTCCCGACCGGGCCGTCAGCCGCGACGCGCTGGCCAACCCGGCGGCACTGGCGCCGTTCGTGGAGCTCGCCGGGGGGTAGATGGGGGGAAGCATGATCAGCCACGTCGGGTTGTACGGGTGGTGACGGGGACACGCGCGCAGATCACCTGGAAGGTGGCGGGGGCCACCACGGTGGGGGTGATCACCTGGGTGACCCGGCTGGCCGGGCTGCTGACCCTGGGCTCGGTCCTGATCCCGGCCGGGCGGCGCAGCCTGCGCGGGCACCTGGCCGAGTGGCTCGAGCTGCCGCAGGAGGCCACCGTCGCGGCGGCGACGGTGGCGCTGGTCATGGGCGTGCTGCTGGTGCTGCTGGCCGCGGGGCTCCGGCGGCGCAAGCGCCGGGCCTGGCAGCTGGCCGTCGGCGCGACGGTGCTGCTCACGATGTCGCACCTCGGGCTGAAGCACGTCTTCGGCGCCGGCCTGGTGTCGGTGCTGCTGCTGGTGGGCCTGATCGCCAACCGGCGCTACTTCGTGGCGAAGCCGGACCCGGTGGTCGGGCGCTGGCGGGCCGTGCGCGTGTTCGTCCAGCTGGCGCTGGCCGGGTTCGTGATCAACGCCATCCTGCTGTCCGTGGCCCCGCGGGCGGCGCTGGAGCCGATGGGCTTCGGCGACCGGCTCGCGGAGTCCGCGCTCGCACTGGTCGGGGTCAGCGGGCCCGCGGTGTTCCACCAAATGTGGCTGGAGGACCTGGTCGCGGCCGTCGGCCTGCTGTTCGGCCTCGCCGCGGTCCTGGTTTCGGCGTACTTCCTGCTGCGCTCGGCCGAGCCCGCGCCGCGGCTGACCGACGAGGAGGTCGAGCGGCTGCGCCGGCTCCTGGACGAGCACGGCGAGCGCGACTCGCTCGGCTACTTCGCGCTGCGGCGGGACAAGTTCGCGGTGTTCTCGAAGACGGGCAAGGCCGCGGTCACGTATCGCGTGATCGCGGGGGTCGCGCTGTGCTCGGCCGACCCGCTGGGCGACCACGAGGCCTGGCCGGGCGCGATCGAGGAGTACCTGGAGGTTTGCCGCCGCGGCGGCTGGGTCCCGGCGGCGATGGGCGTCTCGGAGCTCGGCGCGACGGTCTGGGCCCGGTTCGGCCTGGAGGTCCTGGAGATCGGCGACGAAGCCGTCGTCGACGCGGCCGCGTTCACCCTGGAGGGCCGCACCATGCGCGGCGTCCGCCAGGCGGCGGCCCGCACGAAGCGAGCGGGCTACAAGGTGCTGGTGCGCCGGGCCGAGGACCTGCGGCCGGGGGAGCTGGCCGAGCTGGAGGTCCTGGCGGCCAACTGGCGCGGCACGGACACCGAGCGCGGCTTCTCGATGGCGCTGGGCCGCATGGGCGACCCGGGATCCGTGCTGGTGACGGCGGAGCAGGGCGGCCGCGTCCGCGGCGTGCTCCAGTTCGTGCCGTGGGGCGAAACGGGCCTCTCGCTCGACGTCATGCGCCGCGACCGGACGGCGGACAACGGCGTCAACGAGCTGATGATCTCGGAGCTCCTGCTGTCGGCGGGCCGCCACGGCGTCACGCAGGTCTCGCTGAACTTCGCGGCGTTCCGCGCGCTGATGGAGCAGGGGCAGCGCATCGGCGCGGGGCCGGTCGCCCGCCTGTCGGCGAAGGTCCTGCACTTCTTCTCGCGCTGGATCCAGATCGAGACGCTGTACCGCTTCAACGCGAAGTTCCAGCCGCGCTGGGTGCCCCGCTACCTGGTGTACCCGGGGGTGCGCGAGCTGCCCCGGGTGGGCATCGCGACGTTCGAGGCGGAGGGCCTCGGCGGCCGCTCTCCGCGGCTGCTCAGGCTGCTGCAGCGGGCATAAGGGGGGTCCCGTTAGGGGGTGATCGAGGGGTGTGTAACCTATCTGAGCAGTGGTCGTTGGGCCCAGGAGGCTTCGCCTAGTCTGGTCTATGGCGCCGCACTGCTAATGCGGTTGGGGGTAACCCCCCCTCCCGGGTTCAAATCCCGGAGCCTCCGCTGGTACTCGGTTCGCCGGGTGCTAGGTTACAACTGAACACGCGCCCGTAGCTCAGCTGGATAGAGCATCTGACTACGGATCAGAAGGTCAGGGGTTC
This sequence comes from Amycolatopsis plumensis, assembly GCF_042652605.1. Lineage (NCBI taxonomy): Bacteria > Bacillati > Actinomycetota > Actinomycetes > Pseudonocardiales > Pseudonocardiaceae > Amycolatopsis > Amycolatopsis plumensis. Next base: position 3,307,450 of record NZ_JBHSJY010000001.1, read on the forward strand.
GAATCCCTTCGGGCGCACGTCTGGTTGAGACAGCAGTACCGAGCAGGGCCTCGTTTCCGGTGGGAGACGAGGCCCTGCTCGCGTCTGCGGTGTCTACAGAGGACGCGACCGCTCAGGGACCCGGTGGCGGGCCTTCCTTGACCGGGATCTTCGCGCCGCGCTTGGAGAACGCCACCCAGAGGACGAACGGCACGACCAGCGCCGCGACCCCCAGCCAGACCCACACGAACGGCTCGTTCAAGGGAAACTTGATCAGCACCGCGATGATCGCCGCTACGAAGATCACCGCGGTGCCCACGGCGCTCCCCTTGGACAGTCTCTTCCGCTGCATCGGCATCACTCCCCAGTGAGAACTTTCCTGGCTTTCTGCTACCCGGTGATCGATCCACCGAAACGCCTCCGGACCTGCCACAGGGCAAGGCAGCGGCCGCCTGGACGCCCTCAGAAGTTCTTCTTGGACACCGTCCACGGGTACCTGGACGCGAGTCCGGACGAGTCCAGGATGTAAGCGCGCGCCGTCGCGTTGCCGTTGAGGACCATGTCGAGGAACTGGACGACCGTCGTCATGCCGTCCGACATCTGGTTGCCGGTGATGAAGCCGGTGTGCCCGGCGTGGGGGTGCACCGCCAGCACGGCGGGCACGGTGACCAAGTCGTAGTTGGCCCGGGTGTTGTCGTAGGCGATGTCGGACGGACCGCCGGCCATGAACAAGGTCGGTGAGTGGAGGCGGCCCAGCTCGGCTCGGGAGTAGCCGAAGGAGCCGTCGGCGAAGAAGCCGCTGTCGAGCGAGACGGCGGCGGAGACCCGGCTGTCCTGTGCGGCGACCAAGGCCTCGAGGCCACCGCACGAGTGGCCCGCGGTGGCCACCTTCGTCAGGTCGAGCCGCTGCGACAGCGGTGCCCCGGACCGGTTCTGCTCCCGCTCCGCCCACGTGATCGCCCCGGTCAGCAGGGACGGGATGGGGGAGCCGCTCGGCACGCCGTTGGCCGAGCCGTTCGCCGATCCGGTGTCCACCACGACGAAGCCCTTCGACGCGATGAACGTCAACGCGCGGGTGACCTCGCTGTTGTCCGTGTGCGCGCAGGCGCCGTTGCCGAACGCCAGCACCGGCATCGGCGCACCCACCGCCTGCGGGTTCGACGGCCGGAACACGGTGTACCGGTTGTCGCCGTACGCCGCCTCCCGGGTGACCGGGAAGTTGTTGTTCACCGCCGGATTGCCCTCCGCGGGCGGGGTCGGTGCCGAGCCGTTGCACGCCACGCCGTTCAGCGTGAACGCCGACGGGGAGCTGGCGCTGCTGCCCGACGTGGCGTTGAAACCGAAGGAAACCGTCCCGCCCGTGGCGACGGCGCCGTTCCACGACGCGTTGGTCACCGACACCTGGGCGCCCGACTGCGTGGGGGTACCGTTCCACAGCTGGGTGATCCGCTCGTCGCCGGAAAACGTCCACGCCACCTGCCAGCCGTTCACCGGGCTGCCGAGGTTCGTCACCGCCACGGCGGCGCCGAACCCGCCTTGCCACTGGGAACCGATCGTGTAGTCGACCCGGCATCCGGCGTCGGCCTCCGTCGCGGCCGCCGCCGTACCGGTCACCGCAGGCGCGGCCGTCACAGCCATGGCCGTCATGACCGCCGCGGTTCGCCGGAAACGGGAATTCGTTGCGCGCAAGATGATCTCCTCTTCGATGAGGGTGGCCAACCGTCTTGGGAGCGCTCCCAGTCGCCGTTCGGACTGTGGACTCTTCGCCGTACGCTCGTCAAGCAATGTGTCTCGTGAGTTGCTGGTTTCACTCGGTTGGTCCAAGGGTGCGTCCGTATCGGATCGCGCGGGCTTGGCTGCATTGCGTAACCGGTCTGGACCAGTACGACGCCCTCACCGAGCAGTGGTCCGGACTGCCCGCCACGCTCCGTGGTGCCCCTTCCGTAATTGGTCTGGACCACGTAACGTTTGCGCAAACGGCGCAAAACACCGCCCTGGTCCCCGCCGGTGGTGTTGGTGTCCGCCGTCCTGCACCTGGCTCAAGGGAGAGCGATGTCCAGAAAGAGATGGCACCTCCTCGGTCTTTTCACCGCGGTCGGCGCGCTCGCGGTCGGGATCGTCACCGTGCCGGCGAGCGCCGCCGGTGGCGTCGGCGCCGCCTTCAGCAAGGGCTCCGACTGGGGTACCGGGTACGAAGGCAAGTACACGATCAACAACGGCTCCGGCGCGACGCTGCCGAGCTGGACGGTCGAGTTCGACCTCCCGAGCGGCGCGAAGATCGCGTCGCTGTGGGACGGCAGCTACACCGCGTCCGGCCAGCACGTCACGGTCAAGAACACCTGGAACGGCAACGTCGGCAACGGCTCGAGCGTCAGCTTCGGCTTCAACGTCAGCTACTCCGGCACCTACTCGGCCCCGGCGAACTGCAAGCTGAACGGCGGCTCCTGTGACGCCGGCGGCGGCACCCCGACCACCACGCCGACCACGCCGACGCAGCCGACCACCACCCCGACGACGCCGACCACGCCCACCACCCCGACGACCACGACGCCGCCCCCGCCGGGTGGCCTGAAGAACGTCGGCTACTTCGTGCAGTGGGGCGTCTACGGGCGCAACTACCACGTCAAGAACATCGAGACGTCCGGCTCGGCGAGCAAGCTGACGCACATCAACTACGCGTTCGGCAACGTCAAGAACGGGCAGTGCACGGCGAACGACGACCCGTACGCCGACTACCAGAAGACCTACGACGCCTCGACGAGTGTCGACGGCGTCGCCGACACCTGGGACCAGCCGGTCGCGGGCAACTTCAACCAGCTGCGCAAGCTGAAGAAGCTGCACCCGGGCCTCAAGGTGATCTGGTCGTTCGGCGGCTGGACCTACTCGGGCGGCTTCGGCCAGGCGTCGCAGAACGCGGCCGCGTTCGCGCAGTCCTGCTACAACCTGCTGAAGGACCCGCGCTGGGCCGACATCTGGGACGGCATCGACATCGACTGGGAGTACCCCAACGCGTGCGGCCTTTCCTGTGACACCAGCGGTGCCGCGGCCTACAAGAACCTGATGGGCGCGCTGCGGGCGAAGTTCGGCTCGTCGTTCCTGATCACCGCGGCGATCTCCGCCGACGGCAGCAACGGCGGCAAGCTCGACGTCGCCGACTACGGCGGCGCGGCGCAGTACATCGACTGGTACAACGTGATGACGTACGACTACTTCGGCGCCTGGGCCGCGCAGGGCCCGACGGCTCCCCACTCGCCGCTCACCAGCTACAACGGCATCCCCACGCCGGGCTTCTACTCCGACGCGGCGATCCAGAAGCTCAAGAGCAAGGGCGTTCCGTCGAGCAAGCTGCTGCTGGGCATCGGCTTCTACGGCCGCGGCTGGACCGGCGTCACGCAGGACGCGCCGGGTGGCACCGCGACCGGCGCCGCCCCGGGGACGTACGAGGCCGGCATCGAGGACTACAAGGTCCTCAAGAACACCTGCCCGTCGACCGGCACCATCGCCGGCACCGCGTACGCCAAGTGCGGCAGCAACTGGTGGAGCTACGACACGCCGTCGACGATCAACGGCAAGATGTCCTACGCCAAGCAGCAGGGTCTCGGCGGCGCCTTCTTCTGGGAGCTGACCGGTGACACCACCAACGGTGAGCTCATCACCGCGATGAAGAACGGCCTGTCATGAGGCGCCGGTGGTTGCCCGCGCTCGGGCTGGCGGCCGCGGCCGCCACGATCGGCGCGATGGTGGTGATCGCTCCGGCGAACGCGGCGGGCGGCGTGTCCGCGACCTTCTCGAAGGGCTCCGACTGGGGCACCGGGTACGAGGGCAAGTACACGATCGCCAACGGCTCGGGCTCGACGTTGCCGAGCTGGACGGTCGAGTTCGACCTGCCCAGCGGCGCGAAGATCTCGTCGCTGTGGGACGGCAGCTACACGGCGTCCGGCCAGCACGTCACGGTCAAGAACACGTGGAACGGCAACGTCGCCAACGGCGGTAGCGCGAGCTTCGGGTTCAACGTGGCGTACTCCGGTTCGTACGCCGCGCCGTCGAACTGCAAGCTGAACGGGGGTGCGTGCTCCGCCGGGGGCCCACCCCCCACGTCCACGACGCCTCCTACGACGACGACCCCGCCGACGACGACCACGCCGCCCCCGCCGGGTGGCCGTGGCGCGCCGTACCTGTACATGGGCTGGGGCAGCCCGCCGAACCCGCAGACGGTGATGAACGCGACCGGGATCAAGTGGTTCACCATGGCGTTCATCAACGCCTCCGGTGGCTGCAACCCGGCGTGGGACAGCAGCCGTCCGCTGCAGGGCAGCGCCGACGCCACCGCGATCTCGCAGATCAAGGCGGCGGGCGGCCAGGTCGTCCCGTCGTTCGGCGGCTGGAGCGGTAACAAGCTGGGCCCGAACTGCTCGACCCCGGAGGCGCTGGCCGGCGCGTACCAGCAGGTCATCAACGCCTACGGGCTCAAGGCGATCGACATCGACATCGAGAACTCCGACGAGTTCGAGAACGAGGCCGTGCAGGACCGCATCCTGAACGCGCTGAAGATCGTCAAGCAGAACAACCCGGGTATCCAGACGATCCTGACCTTCGGCACGTCGACGACCGGCCCGAACTACTACGGCAACCGGCTCATCGACCAGTCGAAGGCGCTGGGTGCGAACGTGGACGTGTTCACGATCATGCCGTTCGACTTCGGCGGCGGCGCGAACATGTACAACAGCACGGTGAGCGCGGCGAACGGCCTGCGTGACAAGCTGAAGTCGACGTTCGGGTGGTCCGACGCCACGGCGTACGCCCACCTCGGCATCTCGGGCATGAACGGCCTGTCCGACCAGCAGGAGCTGACCGATCTGTCGACGTGGACCCAGATCACCAACTGGGCCAAGTCGAACAAGATCGCGCGCCTGGCGTTCTGGTCGGTCAACCGCGACCGGGGCTGCCCCGGCGGCGGCGTCCAGTCGGCGTGCAGCGGCATCGCCCAGAACGACTGGGACTTCACGAAGGTGACAGCGGGCTTCTGACGCTGTCTTGAGTGGCCTCCTTGCCGGCTCCCCGGGCCGGCAAGGAGGCCGTTCTCATGCCATCTTCACGGCGTCACCGATCGCCTGGTCCAAAATGGACAGGCCCAGCGCGATCTCCTCTTCGGACGCCGTGAGCGGCGGCGCGATCCGGAACACCCCGCCCATCCCGGGCAGCTGCACGATGTTCATGTGCAGCCCGAGCTCGAGGCAGCGCTGCGTGACCCGCGCGCCCAGCTCGTCCGAACTCCGCTTGGTTTCCCGGTCCACCACCAGTTCGACGCCCGCCAGCAGGCCACGGCCGCGGATGTCGCCGACCACGTCGTGACGTCCGGCGATCTCCTCCAGACCCTGGCGCAGCAACGCACCCAGCTCCACCGCTCGCGCGTCGAGGCGGTCGCGGGTCAGCACGTCCAGCACCGTGTTGCCGACCGCGGCCGGGAGCGGGTCCGAAACGTGCGTCGTGAAGAACAGGAACCCGCGGTCGTGCGCCTCCTGCTCGATCTCCGCGCTCGTCAGCACCGCGGCCAGCGGCAGCCCGGCGCCGAGTGTCTTCGACAGCGTCAGGATGTCCGGGACGACGCCGTCGCGCTCGAACGCGTACCAGTTCCCGGTGCGGCACAGGCCTGTCTGGGCTTCGTCGAGGATCAGCAGCATCCCGCGTTCACGGCATTTTTCGGCCAGCGCGGCGAAGTAGCCGGGTGGCGGCTCGATGATGCCGCCGGAGCTGAGGATCGGCTCGACCAGGCACGCGGCCAGGCTGCCCACCGACTGCGCGTCGATCATCTCGAACCCGAAGTCCAGCTGCCGCCGCCAGTCCAGCGCGCCGGAAGCGTCGGTGAAGTCCGGGCGGTAGGCGTTCGGCGCCGGGATGGCGAAGTTGCCGGACGCGGCCGGGCCGTACCCGCGACGGCCCGCGCTGTAGGTCGCGCTCGCCGCCGCCTGCGTCATGCCGTGCCAGGAGCGGGCGAACGAGACGATCTCGTGCTTGCCCGTGACCAGCTTGGCCATCCGGACGGCGGCCTCGTTCGACTCGGCGCCCGTGGTCAGCAGCAACGCCTTTTCGAGCGGCGCCGGCAGCGTCTCGGCCAGCCGCCGCGCGAGGTCGACGACCGGGCGGCTGAGCATGCCGCTGAACAGGTGGTCGAGCTTGCGCACCTGCCGCTGGACGGTCTCGACGATCTCCGGATGTGAGTGCCCGAGGATCGCGCTCATCTGGCCGGACGTGAAGTCGAGGATCCGGCGGCCGTCCTCGGTGAAGACGAAACTGCCTTCGGCGTGGTCGATGATCTCGCGGGTGAAGGCGCCGCCGTAGCGCACGAGGTGCCGGTCGACGTCACCCCAGAAGGTGTCAGCCATGGCTTCGACGGTAAGTCTGCCGCGAGCGCCACGTCCATCTCACAATTCTGGCTTCGTTGTTCGGTTTTGCCGCACAATCGGTGGATGCTGAACCCCTGGCGCCTGCGCCTGCTGAGCCGGCTCGACACGCTGGGCACGGTCCGCGCGGTGGCGCAGGACGCCAACCTGAGCGCGTCGAGCGTGTCGCAGCAGCTGGCTGTGCTCGAAGCGGAGACCCGCACCCAGCTGCTGGAACGCACCGGCCGCCGGGTCCGGCTGACGCCGGCCGGCCTGATGCTGGCCCGGCGGGCGCGGGTGATCCTCGACCACATGGACACGGTCGAGGCCGAGCTGCGCAGCCTCGGCGAGGAGCCGGTCGGCCTGGTCCGGCTCGGCGCGTTCCAGAGCGCGATCCACACCCTGGCCGTGCCGGCGGTGACCCGGCTGGCGCACCCGCACCTCGAGGTCCAGCTCATCGAGCTGGAACCGCACGAAAGCATTCCCGCCCTGCGCGGCGGCGACGCCGACGTCATCATCACCACGACCGACTTCGTCGAGCTCCCGCTGGGCCCCGACCTCGACATCGTCCCGCTGGCGACGGACCCGATCGTGCTGGTGACGCCGCCGGAGGCCCCCCGCGGCCCGGCGGTCCTGTCGGCGTATGCGGACGCGGCGTGGGCGCTCGACATGCCGCAGTCGTACATGGCCAACCTGACGCTGCGCCTGTGCCGCGAATCGGGTTTCGAGCCGCGGGTGGTCTGCCGGTTCAGCAACTACCTGATGACGCTGCAGCACGTCGAGGCCGGGTTGTCGATCGCCTTGCTGCCGGGATTGGCGGTGGACCCGCGTTATCGCGTGGCCACGCGTGAGCTGGCCAGCCCGGTGACCCGCACGATCGTGGCGGTCACCCGCCGAGGCTCCCTGCCCCGCGCGGCGGTCAACGTGGTGCTGGAAGCCCTGCGGCAGCCGCCGGACCTGCCGGAGTGGGCAAGACTTCGGTCTTCTCCTTGACCGGCAGCTCCGGACTGGCACCCCAAGCCAGTTCGGTGACCACGCGCACCGCCGCCGGGACGGCTGTCCGGACCGCCGCCGACAGCCCGATCCCGCCGTCGACGCACGCGGGCTCGCAGCTCAGGACCAGGACGCGGCCCGCGTCGCCGCCCAGGAGGCGGAGGAGGCGGACGACCGAATCTCCCGGCAGGTCGTGCGTATCGATCGCCGAGGTGAGGGACAGCGTGCCCGGTGGGCTGCCGTGCGGGGTGGCGTCCAGGAGGATCGTCGTGTCGTAGCCGCCGGTCAGGTCGTACGCCAGGTGGACCGTGGCGATGTCGTAGTCGGCGATCTGCACCCACGGGGGCAGGCCCGCCCGGTCCAGTTCCCGGATCACTTCGACCCCGAAGCCGTCGTCGTGCAGGAAGACGTTGCCGATACTCGCGACCAGGACTCGTGGCCTCATTGCGCAACCTCCTGGGGTGCGCTCTCAGGCTAGAACTGTGAAGTGGATCACACAATAGGTTCGCGGTCGTCCTGCGCGGATTCCGCCCGCGCCAGCCACAACTCGGCCTCGTGCGCGGCACCCCGCGCCCGCAGCATCCGCGCCAGGCTGAGCATGCCCTGGACGTCGCCGGTCTCGGCGGCGCGGCGGAACCACTGCTCGGCCGCCGCCAGGTCCTCGCGGTGCTCGGCCAGGTGCCCCAGGTTGGTGAGCGCGGGGATGCTGCCGTGCTCGGCGGCCTTGCGGTACCAGGCCGCGGCTTCGCCCTCGTCGCCGCGGTTGCGGGCCAGCACGCCGAGGTTCGTCATCGCCGCCGGGTCGCCGCGCTCGGCCGCCTCCAGGTACCAGTTCTCCGCCTCGTCCACGTCGCCGCGGCGGTGCAGCAGCAGCCCGAGCCGGGTGATCGCCTCGACGTGGCCGCCGCTCGCGCCCTGGCGGTACCACGATTCGGCGTCGCCCGGCCGGCCCAGCCGCTCGGCCTGCCTGCCGAGTTGGCAGGTGGCCGCGAGGTCACCGGCCTGCACCGCGGATCGCCACCAGCGGGCGGCCTCGGCGGCCTGACCGCGGTCGCGCAGCACGATGCCCAGGTCGATCATCGCGCCGGTGAAACCCGCTTCGGCGGCTTGGCGCAGCCACGACTCGGCCTCTCCGCCGTGCCCGTCTTCGCGCAGCAGACGGCCCAGCGCGGCCATCGACGGCAGGTCGCCGGTGCGGGCCGCCTCGCCGTACCAGTGCCGGGCGTCGTCGCGCTTGCCCCGGCGCTCGCAGGACTTGGCCAGGTGCTGCATCCCGTGCGGCTCGCCGGCCAGCGCGGCCTCGTGGTACCAGCGCTCGGCTTCCTCCTGCGCGCCGCGTTCGGCGAGGAGGTGGGCCAGCGCCGTCATCGAGACGCGGTCACCGCCCATCGCGGCCTTGCGGTACCACGACTCGGCCTCGGACAGCTCTCCGCGCTCGCGCATCGCCTGACCCATCCGGGCCATGGCGACGACGTTGCCGCCCTCGGCGGCTTTGCGCTGGAAGAACTCGTCGAACTTCTTGAGCCGGCCGGGCATCGGCTGCTCCCTCCGGATGGGTCCTGCTCCGGTAGTCGCAGAAGATCGGCTCCCTGTGACACGTCTGCCGTGGGTGGGCGAGGTCACATTCGCGCCAGGTCGTCGTGTCGGCGCGGTTGTCCCGCGCCGGCAGAGGTGAGACTACGCCGCGCGACCGCGCAGGTGAGAGGAGAAAATCGTGGCGGCCCGAGGCTTTCGGCTGAGCGTGACGCAGCGAACCCTGCTGGTAATCGCGATTCTGGCCGTCGCGCTCTTCGGGTACTGGGCGACGAGGGGAGCGGGCGCGACCCCGCCGACGTCCGGCGCACCGGTGCCGGTCAGCGCGGCCGACGCGCAGAAGCAGCTCGACGAGCTGACCATCGCCGCGCGGACGTCCATGGACGGCTACTCCCGTGAAAAGTTCCCGCACTGGGACAGTCAGGGGTCCAATTGCGACACCCGCGAAGTCGTCCTCAAGCGCGACGGCAAGGACGTCCAGACCGACAAGGACTGCAAGGCGATCTCCGGGACGTGGACCAGCGTCTACGACGACGAGACCTGGACCAAGCCGACCGACCTCGACATCGACCACATGGTCCCGCTCGGCCAGGCCTGGGCGAGCGGCGCGAAGGCGTGGACGACCGAGAAGCGCGAGCAGTTCGCCAACGACCTGACCCGGCCGCAGCTGTTCGCCGTCACCGACAACGTCAACCAGCAGAAGAGCGACAAGGCGCCCGACCAGTGGAAGCCGCCGCTGGTCGCCTTCTGGTGCACCTACGCGACCGACTGGATCGTCGTGAAGCACTACTACGGGCTGACGATCACGCAGGCCGAGAAAACCGCCTTGACGGACATGCTGCGCCGCTGCTGAGCTGGCCCGCGTGACGACTTTCGCGCTCATCCACGGCGGTGGCGGCAGCGGCTGGGACTTCCACCTGCTCGTCCCGGAGCTCGAGGCCCGCGGGCACGACGCGGTCGCGCCCGACCTGCCGATCACCGACCCCGCGGCGGGATTGACGGAGTTCACCGAGACGGTGCTGGCCGCGCTGGGCGATCGCACGGACGTCGCCGTCGTCGGCCACTCGTACGGCGGGTTCACCGCGCCGCTGGTCGCGGCGAAGGTCCGGGCGCGGCTGCTGGTGTACCTGGCCGGGATGATCCCGGCGCCCGGCGAACCGCCGGGGCAGTGGTGGGGCAACACGGGCTTCGAGTCGCCGAAGGGCCTCACCGAAACCGAGCAGTTCTTCAACGGCGTCCCGGCGGAGCTCGCCGAGGCGTGCCAGGCGCACGGGCGCGAGCAGGTCAGCAAGGAGTGGGACGAACCCTGGCCGCTCCCGGCCCACCCGGACGTCCCGACCCGCGTCCTGCTGGCCCGCGACGACCGGTTCTTCGTCCCGGACTTCCAGCGGCGGGTGGCGCGCGAGCGCCTCGGCATCGAGCCGGACGAGCTCGACGGCCCGCACTGCGTGCCGCTCAGCCACCCGCGAGCACTGGCTGACCGCCTGGTGAGCTACCTGCTGCCGTAGCCGGTCGTGAGTGGTAAGGCGGGTTAGAACCCGCCTTACCACTCACGACCAGCCGCGGCAGGGCTGTCACCAGCGGTCGAGGTGCAGGACCTCTTCGAGCGGCTGGCGCGCCGCCGGCTTGAACGTCTCGCCCGTGTAGAACGCCGTCGGGATCAGGGCGGCCTGGTGGACGTTCTTCGGCAGCTCCAGCACCTCCGCTGCCTCCTGCTCGTACTTGAGGTGCAGTGTCGTCCACGCCGTCCCCAGCGTCACCGAGCGGGCCGCCAGCACGTAGCTCCACACCGCGGGCAGCAGGGACGCCCACAGCCCCGCCTGGTTCCCGGCCGGGAGTTCCGAGGACGCCGTCTCCAGGCAGGGGACCACCAGCACCGGGACGTCACCCATCCGGTCGGCCAGGTACGCGATGCTGTCGCCGACCCGCTGCTGGGCCCGGGCCCGCACCGGGTCGTCCGCGAACAGCTTGGCCGCGGCGTTCGGGGAGTCCAGGTACTCGTGGCACGCCCGGCGGTAGATCTCGCCGAGCGCGGCCCGCTGTCCCGCGTCGGTGACGACCAGCCACTGCCACCGCTGGGTGTTCGACCCGCTCGGCGCCTGGAGCGCGACCTGCACGCAGTGCTTGACCAGGTCGAGCGGCACCGGGCGCTCGAGGTCGAGGCGCTTGCGGACGGTCCGGGTGGTGGTCAGCAGCTCTTCGGGCGTCATCATCGGCCCATCATGCCGGGCTCACCAGCGGTCGTGCACCAGCGGCCGGATGAGCTCGTCGTAGGTTTCGCGGACGCCGGCCTGCGCTTCGGCGGACAACGGCGGAAGCGACGCCGCCGCCGTGTTGGCCTGGGCCTGCTCGGCGTTGCGGGCACCCGGGATGACCGTGCTGACGCCCGGCTGGTCGATGATCCAGCGCAGCGCGAACTGCGCGAGCGTCTGACCGGACGGTACGAGCCCGCGCAGCCGCTCGACGGCCTCCAGGCCGACCTCGTACGGCACGCCGGAGAACGTCTCGCCGACGTCGAACGCCTCGCCGTGGCGGTTGAAGTTGCGGTGGTCGTTCTCCGCGAACTTCGTGTCCGCGGTGTAGCGGCCGGACAGCAGGCCGGACGCCAGCGGCACCCGCGCGATGATCCCGGCGCCGGCCTCCACCGCCGCGGGCAGCACGCGCTCCAGCGGCTTGAGGCGCAGGCAGTTGAGGATGATCTGGACGGAAGCCACGTGCGGCCGCGCCAGCGCGGTCAGTGCCTCTTCGGCCGTCTCGACGCTGACGCCGTACGCCTTGATGCGGCCTTCCTCGACCATCGCGTCGAGGGCGTCGTACACCGCGTCGGAGGAGTACACCGGCGTCGGCGGGCAGTGCAGCTGGACGAGGTCGAGCGTGTCCACGCCGAGGTTGCGGCGCGACCGGTCGTTCCACTCGCGGAAGTTCGCGGCGACGTAGTTCTCCGGCACCTGCTCGACCCGGCGGCCCATCTTGGTCGCCACGAAGACGTCCCCGCGCTCGGCGAGGAACCGGCCGACCAGCCGCTCGCTGCGGCCGTCGCCGTAGACGTCGGCGGTGTCGAAGAAGGTGACACCGTTGTCGGCCGCCGCGTGCAGCACGGCCAGCGCGTCGTTCTCGTCGACCTCGCCCCAGTCCGCCCCGAGCTGCCAGCAGCCGAGCCCGACGACGGACACCTCACGGCCCAGGCGGGCGATCTTCCGGTTCTCCATGTCGCGATCCAAGCACACGCGGCGCGCCTATGATCGGCCGTCATGGCCATGACATCGGGTCCGGACGGGCTGGGGACCCGGATGCGGCACGTCCTCGAGATCTTCGAGACCGACATCGCGAAGTTCCTCGCCGACATCGGCCTCGACGACTACCGCCCGCGGTACTCGCCGGTGGTGCGGGCGCTGCTCGCCCGCGGCCCGCTGGCCATCCGCGACCTCGCCGCGGAGATCGGCGTGACGCATTCGGCCGCCAGCCAGACCGTCGCGCAGATGGCCCGGGCGGGGCTCGTCGCCCTCGAAACGGGCGCGGACGCCCGGCAGCGCATCGTGTCGCTCACCGAGAAGACGCGCGGCCTGCTACCGCTGATCGAGGCGGAGTGGACGGCGACGACCGAGGCGTCGGAGGCGCTGGAGGCCGAGCTGCCCTACCCGTTGCGCGGGGTGCTGGCGGCGATCGTCGAGGCGCTGGAGCGCAAGCCGTTCCGGCAGCGGATCGCGGAGACCGCCGCCGCGCGGGAGCTGCTGGAGCGCTGACTCAGGCGTCCGGCAGCGCGAAGACGGCCCAGACGTACTTGCCGCCGGGGCAGCGTTCGAAGCCCCAGTCCAGCGACAGCGCCTGGACCAGGACGAGCCCGCGGCTGCGGGCCTCGGCCGGCGACGGCGCCCGCAGCTCGGGCAGCATCCCGCCGGTGTCGTGCACCCGCAGCGTCAACCGGCCCGCGGCGTGCTCCAGCTCGAGCCGCTGGGGCCGTTCGCCGTGCTCGAAGGCGTTGGTGACCAGCTCCGACGTCGCCAGCAGGATGTCCTCGAGCGGCTGCTCCGGCACGCCGAGCCGGAGCAGCGCCGTCCGCACCTCGTGCCGCGCCAGCGCCGGTGCCGTGACGTCGGCCGGGAGGAGCACCCTCAGCGGGGCGGCCGCCGCGGCGGAACGCTGCGGCAGTCTCGACGTCGTCATCCGGTCCCCCTCCCAGTGAGTTCGGTCCGCCCGCCAAGTACCCACGCGGCGGATGGCCTAATCAGGTGCCGTCGGCCAGCTCGGATTCGTCCAGGCCGGACCGCAGCTTCTTCAGCGTCGCGGCCAGCAGCCGCGACACCTGCATCTGGGACACCCCGACGCGGCGGGCGATGTCCGACTGGCTCATCCCCGAGCCGAACCGCAGCGCGACGATCTTGCGCTCCCGCTCCGGCAGGCTCTCCAGCATCGGGCGCAGCGCCTCGCGCAGCTCGGCCTGGCCCAGCTCGGCGTCCGGAGCTCCGAAGCGCGTGTGCGCCGCGTTCTCCAGCAGGTGGTCCAGCGACGCGCCGTACCGGCCCTGGCCGGCGCGGAGGCCCTCGTAGACGTCCTCGATCGGCACCCCGAGCCGCGCGGCGATCTCACTCGGCTTCGGGGCGCGCGAGAGCTGCACGGTGAGCTCTTCGCGCGCGGCGGAGATGTTCGCGTTCAGCTCCTTGAGCCGCCGCGGCACCCGGACCGACCAGCTGTTGTCCCGGAAGTGGTGTCGCAGCTCGCCGGAGATGGTCGGCACGGCGAACGCCAGGAAGTCCGTCCCCTGTTCGGGGTCGAACCGGTCGACGGCGTGGATCAGCCCGACCGTGGCGATCTGGACCAGGTCCTCCATCGCCTCGTCGCGGTTGCGGAACTTGCGGGCCAGGTTCCGCGCCAGCTCCAGGTGCGCGCGCACGAGCGTGTCGCGGATGCGGTCGCGCTCCGGCGAGTCCGCCGGCAGGGCGGCGAGACGGCTGAACAGCGCGCCGACGTCGAGGTCGCCCCCGCTGCTCCCGGCGGGATCGCTCACGAGTCCGCCGCCTGGCTCTCCCGGACGAGGTCCACTCGCGACAGGTACCGGCCGTTCTCCGGGGTGATCGTGCGCTCGGCGGTCGTCGCGAGGGCGGTCAGCAGCTGCCACGACAGGCCGGCGTCGTCCTCGTGGTCGGCGCTGTCGGCCAGCACCGACACGGAGACCTCGATGCGCGGCCCGCTCCAGGAGAAGACGCACGTCAGGCGGCCGTCCGCGCTGGCGGGGAGCAGCAGCGAGCAGGCTTCGTCCACCGCCATCCGGAGGTCCTCGACGGCGTCGAGGTCGAAGTCCTGGCGCATCGCGATGTCGGCCACGATGGTCCGCAGCGTGGGCACGACGTGCGGGATCGCGGCCGTCCGCACCTCGATGACCTGCGCGCCTTCCGGGACGAGCGGGGCGTTGTCCTCCACGTTTGTTCCTTTCTCCGGCTCGCGCTCCAGGGGATCGGCGGTGTCTTCCACGCCCGGTCAGCGAGATGCCCGTGGTGTGAGCAAACCAAACCCGGGTTTGATCCGCTCCACCGGCGGGCATGTAGCGGTCGACGTGCTGATCCTGGGAAAGGCGGGGACGACATGGCTGACGTGAGCCGGCTGCCCAACGTGGTTGCCGAAGAGTGGGAATGGCAGCTGCGCGGCTCCTGCCGGGGTGCGGACAGCAGCCTGTTCTTCCACACGGACAACGAGCGGGGTTCGGCGCGTGAGCGGCGCGAGTCGCGGGCCAAGGCCATCTGCCAGACCTGTCCGGTTCTGGCCCAGTGCCGTACGCACGCGATGACCGTACAGGAGCCGTACGGCATCTGGGGCGGCCTTGGCGAGATCGAACGGCGGCAGCTCTTCCTGCGCCAGCGCCGGGCGGCGCGCAAGACGATGAGTGCGCACTGAGCAGAGCGCTGAGCAGGCAGGATTTGATCGTCGGTGAGCAGTACACGCGAAAGGGCGGCGGCCGTGGCGGGCGCGGTCGCATCCTGGGTTAGGGTTGGCCCCGGAGTTGCCTTGACCGTGCCCGGCGCGAGCTTTGGGAAGGCACGGTGACACGGTTGCCGCTTGAGACAGCAGGCGCGTACCCGGCGCAGGAGCAGCGCCTGACGAGGAGAAACTGCATGCCCGCAGCCGACCAGAACGCCACCCCGCCCGGGTTCGGCATCACGCTGGACACCGACGCGACGGAGCCCCGGGTGGTGGTCACCGGCGAGCTCGACCTGCTCACCAGCCCGCAGCTGCAGGAGGCCCTGGCCGGGCTGATCGCGGACAAGCGCGCGCAGCGGGTCGTGGCCGATCTGACCGGGGTGACCTTCTTCGATTCCTCCGCGCTGAACGTGGTGCTCCGCGCACAACGCCAGGCCGGCGAGCAGGACGTCGAACTCGCGGTCGTCCCCAGCCCCGCGGTGAGCCGCGTGATCGAGCTCACCGGCGTGGCCGAACACCTGAGCGTGTCGGAGGACCCCCAAACCTGACCGCCCGCTACGGTTCCGCGGACTGATTTTCGTTCGCGGACCTGGGGGACGGCACGATGATGGGGCGGACGCACGCCCTGACCGGCTGGTGCGCGGGCTTGGCCCTGGCGCCCGCGGTGGGGGCGGGTTCGGTGCACCAGGCGGTCGTCTTCGCGGCGACCACGGCGGGGTTCGCCCTGCTGCCCGACCTCGACCACCCCGGCGCGAGCGCGTCCCGCCTCCTCGGCTGGCTGACGGGCGCGTTGTCGTGGGTGCTGCGCCGCGTCTCGGCGGGCTTCTAGGCGCTGACGAAGGGCCCCCGGGACGAGAAGGTCTCCGGCAAGCACCGCCACCTCTCGCACACGGTCCTGTTCGCGGCCGGCCTCGGCCTGCTGACGTCGTGGGGCACCACGGAGGGCGGCCCCTGGGCCGTGGTGGGCGTGGTCGTCTTCGGGCTGATGCTGGCCGAAGGGGCACTGGGCGACTGGCTCCTCCCGGTGAGCGGGGCCGCGGTGGCGTGGTGGTTCTTCACGGCGCCCCCCGATCGGGCGGGTGAGCTGGAGTCCATTTCGGGCTGGCTCGGGATCGCGGTCGCGGCCGGGTGCCTGACCCACTGCCTGGGTGACGCGCTGACCGAAGCCGGGTGCCCGTTCCTGTTCCCGATCCCGATCGCGGGCGAGACGTGGTACGAGATCCGGCCGCCGCGCGTGCTGCGGTTCCGGACGGGCAAGAAGGTCGAGAAGCGGCTGATCTTCCCGGTGTTCGCGCTGCTCGGGGTGCTGTTGGTGCCGGGGGTGTGGGACCACACGGTGAGCACCTTCGAGCGGCTGTTCATCCCGCCGTCGAGCCAGCGGGCGACCACGCCTTGAGCCGTTCGGCCGCCGCGGCCGTGTCGGTGTAGTCGCGGGAGTGGGTGATCAGGCCGTTTTGGACGGTCAGCACCATGACGTAGAAGACGGCGAACGCGAGCCGATGTGGACTACTCCGCGGTTTGCGGCGAATGCGGCTTGACACCTCGCTCCGAACCGCTCGAGGAGCTCCCGAACTTCGCCGCCGCCGAAGTGTCCGGGTAGTCGCGGTACGACGTGATCTCCCCGCCGGCGACCGTCAGGATGCCCACCGACGACGGGAACTCCACCCCCGGCCCCGAAACCACCAGCTCCACGACGAACCCCGACTCCGCCAAAGTGGTCGTGACCTGCGCCTTCGTCAGCCCCGCCGACCGCGCCCGGACACCCCCGGCCGCCAGCGTGGCCACCACCGCGTCGCGGCCTTCGATCCGTTCCCCGAGGAAAGGCACCTCGTACACCGCATCAGCGGCGAAAAGACCAGCGAACGGCGTCACGTCCAAAGCGGACAACCCGTCTCGGACCAACTCGGCAACCTCGGACACAGTGGGCGGCATCGGGATTCTCCTGGAAGACTGGGCGTTGAATCGGAACGGTGGGCCCGCTTACGACGATACGGAGCGACCGTTCCGGTTGTCAACGAGGAGAGCAGTATGGAGAAGATGCGCGCCGACGCGCGGCGCAACCGGGCCAAGGTGCTGGCCGCCGCGGAAGAGGCCTTTGCGCTCGACGGCCTCGCCGTGCCGCTCGATGACATCGCGCGGCTCGCCGGTGTCGGGGCCGGGACCGTCTACCGGCACTTCCCCAGCAAGGAAGCCCTGTTCCAGGCCGTCGTCCTCGAACGGATCCAGCAGTTCGCCGAGGAGGCCCGCGCGCTCGCCACCGCCGCCGACCCCGGCGAGGTCTTCGTCGACTACTTCGTCCGCGTCATCAAGCAGGCGTCGCTCAACCGGGCCATTTGCGACGCCCTCGCCGAGTCCGGCGAGCACGCCTTCAAGGCCGGCGCCGGCGACGAGTTCCGCGCCGCACTGGCCGAGCTGCTCGCCCGCGCACAGGAGGCGGGCACCATCCGCCGCGACATCGACGGCGACGACCTGCGCGCGCTCATCGTCGGCTGCCTGGCCGTCGAGCGGTACGCGCCGGGGAGCGCGCACCTGGTCAGCGTGGTCGTCGACGGCCTGCGGGCGTCAGGTCGCGCAGCTTCCGCAACGGCGACCACACCATGATCGCCGCGGAGGCCAGGACGCCGGCCGCCGCGATGTGCAGCGTTGCCCGCATGCCGATCGCGCCGGCCAGCGCGCCGCCGAGCAGGCTGCCGAGCGGTGCGACGCCGAAGACCAGCGTCTGCGAGATGGCGTTCACCCGGCCCAGCAGCTCCGGCGGCGTGACGGCTTGCTGGAAGCTCACGCCGAAGACGCTCAGTACGATCACGCTGTAACTGGTGAAGAAGCCGGCGAGGACGTAGCAGGCGAGCGCCCAGCCGCGTCCGGTGAACGGGTAGAGCTGGTACGCCAGGCCGAACAGCACCGCCGAACCCCACAGGGCGCGCGCCTGGCCGATCCGGTCGCCGAGCCGCCGCGCGGTGAGCCCGGCCGTGACGGCGCCGGTCAGCGAAGCGGTGCCGAGCACCCCGATCACCCACGGCGAGAGCCCCACGTCTCGGGCGAGAAAGGCGATCACGATCGCCAGGTGGGCCGACTGGAAGAAGCTCGACGCGGCGCCGTGCGCGCTGATCGCCAGCAGGACACGGTCGCCGCGGACCAGCCGCAGCCCTTCGCCGATCTCGCGCAGCAGCCGCCGCTCCCGCGGTTCGGGCCGCGTGTCGGGCGTCTCGATCCGGCGCAGCCAGAGGGCCGACCACAGGTAGCTGACGGCGTCGGCGGCGAGCGCCGCCGCGACGCCGAGCGCCTGGACGAGCACCCCGGCGAGGCCGGGGCCCGCGACCGCCGCCATCGACCGGTTGGTCTGCAGCCGGGCGTTGGCCTCCGGCAGCTGCTCCGGCGTCACCAGCCGTGGGACGTAGGTCTGGTGGGCGACGTCGAAGAACACGCTGAGCACGCCGACGGCGAGGACCACGGCGAGCAGCTGGGTCATCCCGAGCACGCCGAACAGCGCGGCGACCGGCACCGAGGCGATCAGCACCGCCCGCCCGGCGTCCGCGGCGATCAGCACCGGGCGGTGGCGGATCCGGTCGCACCAGGCGCCCACCTGCAGGCCGAGCACCAGGTACGGCAGCGTCTGCGCGGTCCGGAGCAGGGAAACCTCGAAGACCGGCGCGCCGAGCGCGGTGACCGCGAGCAACGGCACCGCCAGGACGTCGATCCGGCTGCCGGCCTGGCTCACGAGGTCGGCGAGCCAGAGGCGCCGGAAGTCGCGGTTCCGCAATACCCCCATCGGTCCAAGCTGGCGCATGCGCGGTATCGACGCAAGAAAGTTGAGTCGCGTGCGCTCCAGGTGCACTTTGGGTAACACGACGTAAGATCAACGCGAGTCAGTCCTCGTACCTGCGCTGCGCGTGGCGAGGGGGTGCCCGATGAGTGGCCGACCTACCTGGGGCTCCGCCGCGGTCACCGGCCTCGCGGGGTTCGCCACCGGGCTGCTCGTCGCCGCCATGCTCGTCGCCGGGCGGCCCGCACCGCGCAGCGTCGAGACGCCCGCGCCGCCGACCACGACCGTCTCCGCGGTGCCCGTCACGGTCACCGAGTCCGCGCCGCAGTCCACCGTCACCTCGGTCGAGACGCCGCCGACGGCGACCACCACCAGCGTCGTCGAGGTCACCGTGCAGCCGACGCCCTCGACCACCTCCGTCACGCCGACCTCGACTTCGCCCGTCTTGCCATTGACTTCCCTCTGGCGCGACTGACGATGCAACCCGGCGGCCGCCGCCGCCGTCTGGTCGGCATGCGGTACGCACTGGGGTTGGCGTTGCTCGTGACAGCGGGTTGTTCCGGGCCGGAGATCGCCTGCACGGCGATCGGCGTCCCGATCGGCATCAGCCTGTCGATCCCGGCACCGGAAGGCATCTCGAAAGCGGCGCTCGAAGCCTGCTGGCGCGGTCAGTGCGTCACCCGCGACGTCGGCCTGTTCCCCGAGACGTCGGCGGGCGCGACGACGTGCACGGGCACCGGCCCGGACAGCTCGTGCGGCACGTCGATGGTCCCCACCGGCGGGCTCCACGGCTTCGCGGACCTCCCGGGCCTGCCCGCCGAACCGGTCCGGGTCACCGTCCGGTTCGACGACGGGACACCGCACACCGTCGAGGTGATCCCGGCCTTCGTCGAGGCGAACGGGCCCGGCTGCGGGAAGGACGGCCCGCAGGCGCAGCTCGTGGCCGGCCCGGACCACGAGCTGCGGGTGCGTTAACCGACGTCCCGGCGCTTCCAGCCCGCCAGACCGGTGACGAGGGCGACGAGGGCGATCGCCACGAGCCACGCCAGCGGCGTCGCGGTGAACTCCTGACCGGGGATCTTCGGCGGGTGCTGGAACGGCGAGACGTCCAGCACCGCCTGCGGCAGGTCGAGGATCGGGCCGAACAGGCTCAGCAGCAGCGCCAGCGCGCCGACCGCCCAGGCCGCGGCCGAGAAACCCGGCAGCAGGCCGAAGAGCGCCACCGCCAGCGCGACCACGACCCAGGCCGCGGGCAGCTGGACGAGCATCCCGGACAGGGTGTCCGCGAGCGAGCCGCCGACGTCGCCGGTGCGCAGGCCGTTGGCCAGGCCCATGAACACCCCGCCGGACAGCAGCAGCGCCGCCGTGCCGAAGAAGGCGAACACGAGGTGACTGCCCGCCCAGCGCAAGCGGCCGACGCTGGTCGCGAGCACCGGCTCGAGCCGGATCGCGGTCTCCTCGCCGCGCATCCGCAGCACCGCCTGGACGCCGTACAGCGACGCCACCATGGCGAACATCCCGGCCATCGCGGCGAGGAACGCCTGCGTCAGCGCGTGGCTGCCGCCCAGCCGTTCCATGATCTGCTGCGCCTGCGGGCTCGAACCGACCAGGCCGCCGATGCCGCTGGCGATCGAGCCGAACACCGCCCCGACCACGGCCGTGCCGATGAGCCAGCCGAGCAGCGGGCCGCGGTGCAGCCGCCAGGCGAGCGCGAGAGGCGACCGCAGGCTCGGGGCGGCCGTCGCCGGGCCGGGTCGCGGCGGCAGGATGCCGACGCCGACGTCGCGCCGGGGCAGCAGCCAGTAGCCGATGGCGCCGACGACCAGCGCGAACACCACCGGCAGCAGGAGCACCCACCAGCGTTCCCCGGCGAACGCCCGGACCTGCTGCACCCAGCCGATCGGCGACAGCCAGGACAGCCAGCGCGCGTCCACAGTGGAGTCTCCGGCCCCGCGCAGCAGGAACGCGGCGCCGACCACGGCCGTCCCGATGCCGTTGGCGGTGCGCGAGTACTCGGCGAGCTGGACGGCGACCGCCGCCACCGCGGTGAACACCAGCCCCGCCAGCGCTTCGGACGCGCCGAAGGCGACCGAACCGGCTGCGGGCAGGCCGGCGCCGATCAGCGTGACCGCCTGGATCAGCCCGGTCAGCACGCTCGCACCCCCGGCCACCAGCAGGGCTGCCGTCAGCGCCGCGTACCGGCCGACCACCGCGGACCCGAGCAGTTCCGCGCGCCCGGTGTCCTCCTCGGCGCGGGTGTGCCGGGTGACCGTGAAGACGACCATCAGCCCGGTGAGCAGGGCCAGGAAGCCGCACATGCGCCAGGCGATGAACCCGCCGGCCGTGGTCAGGTCGAACGGCGGGCCGTAGAGCAGCGCGTAGGAGGGATTCGCGTTCGCGCCCGCCTGCAGGGCGAGCCGGTCGGCGACGGTCGGGTAGAACTGCGTGAACGTGTTGACCGAGCTCGCCGGGACGACACTGAGCAGCACGATCCAGATCGGCAGGATCACGCGGTCGCGGCGCAGCGCGAGCCGGGTGAGGTGCCCGGTGCCGGCCAGTTCGTGCGCGGGCGCCACCGCGACTGGGCGGGCCAGCGTCGCGGTCATTTCGCGCTCGCTTCGGTCGTGTAATGGCGCAGGAACAGCTCTTCCAGCGTCGGCGGCTGGCTGACCAGGCTCCGGACGCCGACCTCGGTCAACTGACGCAGGGCTTCGTCGAGCGAGCGCGTCTCCACGTCGAAGCGGACGCGGTGGCCCTCGACCTTGAGGTCGTGGACGTTCGCCAGGTTCGCCAGCCCGTTCGGCGGTCCGGCGAGCTCGGCGGTGATCGACGTCCGGGTCAGGTGCCGCAGCTCGGCGAGCGTGCCCGACTCGACCGTCTTGCCGTTGCGGATGATGCTGACCTTGTCGCACAGCGCCTCGACCTCGGCGAGGATGTGGCTGGAGAGCAGCACGGTCCGGCCCTGCTCGCGTTCCTCCTGGATGGCGTACTGGAAGGTCGCCTCCATCAGCGGGTCGAGGCCGGACGTCGGCTCGTCGAGGATCAGCAGGTCGACCCGCGAGGCGAGGGCGGCGACGATGGCGACCTTCTGCCGGTTGCCCTTCGAGTACGTCCGCCCCTTCTTCTTCGGGTCGAGGTCGAAGCGCTCGATGAGGTCGGCGCGGCGCTTCTCGTCCAGCCCGCCGCGCAGGCGCCCGAGCAGGTCGATCACCTCGCCGCCGGAGAGGTTGGGCCAGAGGTTGACGTCGCCGGGCACGTAGGCCAGGCGGCGGTGCAGGCTCGCGGCGTCCTTCCAGGGGTCGCCGCCGAGCAGCCGGACGTCCCCGGCGTCCGCGTGGAGCAGGCCGAGCAGCACCCGGACGGTCGTCGACTTCCCGGCGCCGTTCGGGCCCAGGAAGCCGTGCACCTCCCCAGCGGGTACCTGCAGGTCCAGGCCGTCGAGGGCCTTGGTCCGGCCGAACGACTTGTGCAGGCCGGTGACCGAAATGGCGTTTTCCATGGTTCGGAAGCTACGCTCGCTTCATGAAGTTGTGAAGTTAAGAAAATGTCTAGATCGAGTGATCGCGGGGGACGGGTACGGAAGGATGGGCCGATGACGACGCCTGAAGTGCAGCGAGATGAAGACGCCGTCCGCCGGTACGTCGAGAGCCTGGGGCTCGTGCTTTCGCAGATCGGCATGCAGCGCATGCCCGCGCGGGTGTTCGCCGCGCTGATGACCACCGACGAGGGCAGGCTGACCGCCGCCGAGCTGGCCGCGCAGCTGTCGGTCAGCCCGGCCGCCGTCTCCGGCGCGGTGCGCTGGCTCGAGCAGATCGGCCTGGTCGCCAAGGAGCGCGAGCCCGGCGAGCGCCGCGACCACTACCGCCTCTACGACGACCTCTGGTACGCCACGTTCCTCAAGCGCGACCGCATGATCATGATGTGGCGCGACGCGGCCGAGGACGGCATCGACGCCCTGGGCGAGGACACCCCTTCGGGCAAGCGGCTGGCCGAGATGCGGGACTTCCTGTCGTTCATGCTCGAGGAGCTCAACGGCATGTACGAGCGCTGGCACAAGCTCCGCGAAGAGAAGAACGCCTAGAGCCCGGCGAGCAGCACGTCCGCGAGCTGCTCGGCGCGGTCGGCGGGCTCGCGCTCTTCGAACGTGGCCAGGAAGGCCTGCTGGAAGCACGCGCCCAGCAGCAGGGCCGCGGCCGCCTCGACGTCGGTGTCCGCGTTGATCCGGCCCAGGTCCCGTTCGGCGCGCAGATAGTCCGCGACCCCCTTCAGCGGCAGGTGCGGGCCGTGCCCGCGCAGCCGGTCGCGGTGGGAGCGCAGCAGCTCCCGCGACGAGAACATCGAGACGGCGATCGGGAAGCTGTCGACGTAGAACGCCAGGCCGAGCCGGGCCACCCGGACGAGGTTGTCCCGCAGCGGTGCCCGCCCGGGGTCCGCGGTCAGCTCGGCCAGTGCGGCGCCCAGCGCGGGCAGCTCCTCGGCCAGCACGCTGCGGAACAGGTCGGTCTTGTCCCGGAAGTGCTTGTAGAGCATCGCCTCCGAATAGCCCGCGGTCTGTGCGATGACCTTCGTCGTCGCGTGGGCGTAGCCCTGCTCGCGCATGACCTTCGCGGCCGCGGCGACGATCTCTTCGCGGCTTCCCATGGTGGCTCCCTGAGTGCGTTCTCAGCCGGGTTAGTGAACACTCACCCTACCTGGTGAGTGTTCACTAACCGAGGAGGAACCGATGAGGATCACCGTGCTGGGAGCAACCGGCGGCGTCGGCGGCGAAGTCGTCAAGCAGGCACTGGACCGCGGCTGGCACGTCACGGCCGTCGTGCGCGACCCGGCCAGGCTGCAGTGGCCGGCCCGGGTCGTGGTCGCCGGGTTTGCCGACCACGACAAGCTGAGCGCCGCCGTCGAAGGCCGGGACGCGGTGATCTCCGCGGTCGGCTCCCGCGACCGCGGGCCGACCACCGTCTGCGTGGACGGCGCCCGCGCGGCGATCGAGGCCGGGGCGAAGCGCCTGCTCGTCGTCAGCGCCAGTGGCATGCACACCGAAGGCGACGGCTTCTTCACCCGTTCGCTGGTGAAGCCGCTGCTCAACACGTTCCTGAAGCACGGCTGGGCGGACATGCTCGCGATGGAGGCCGTGGTCGAAGCCACCGATCTCGACTGGACGATCGTCCGGCCGCCGATGCTGCTCAACGGGCCGCGGACGGGCAAGGTCGCCAGCCGCCTCGACGGGAACGTCCGCACGTTCACCATCCGACGCGCCGACGTCGCCGCCTACCTGCTCGACGCCGTGGCGGACCCGACGCTGATCAGGCAGAAGGTCTCGATCGCCCACGGCTAGGTTCCAGCCCATGGTGCTCCTGGCTCAAGCTCTGTACGTCAAACGCAAGACCCCGCGGCTCCCGGGCGCGGCGGGGCCCACGGAGGGACTCGTCCCGGGTGACGGCGAACCGTTCCGGCTCGCCGTGCTCGGGGAATCCACAGTGGACGGCGTCGGCGCGGCGGACCACGAGGAAGCGCTCACCGGCTGCCTCGCCCGCGAGCTGGCCCGGGACGGCCGGGCGGTGCGCTGGCAGGCGGTCGGCCGGACCGGCGCCAACGCCCGGGTCACCCGCGCCGAACTGGTTCCGTTGGTCCGCCCCGCGGACCTGGTCGTGGTCGCCCTCGGCGTCAACGACACCATCGAGCTCCGCACGGCCCCCGCCTACCGCCGTGACCTGCTGCGCCTGGTGCTCGACCTGCGGGGGCGGCTCGGCCCGGTCGACGTCCTCCTGGCCGGGGTGCCGCCGATGTCCCGCTTCCCGGCCCTGCCGCGCCCGCTGCGTGACGTCCTCGCGGCCCGCTCCACCGCTCTCGACCGCGCGGCGGCGACGCTCGAGCGGATCCCCGGCGTCCGGCACCTCCCGATGGACCCCGCGCTGCTCGACCCGGCCGCCTTCGCGAGCGACCGGTTCCACCCGGGCCCGGCCGGCTACGCGCGCTGGGCCGGAACGCTGGCACGCGCCGTGATCAGTTAGCCGCTCTGCGTCGATCTTCAAAAAAATTCGCCGGATCCGGTATCTGGCGGTGTCCCCACTGCGTCCTGTGGAGCAGCCGAGCACGGAGGAACACGACGGGGGTGTCGCGTTCGCAGTGAACGCGGTGACCGGGAGCCGAGGGGGCTGCCGGACACCGTCGGCCGGGTGACCTTCGGGGGAGGGGACACCCGGCGGGGCCCGTTGGGGAGCGGGTCCTTGAGGGAGGGGAGTACCGGCCGGTGCGAGTCCACGCGCGCCGGCCGGTACCTCGCGGATTAGCCATTGACCGGTAGTGCACGACCGACGAAGTAAGTGACCTTGATGTATCCGAGATCCACCTGCACGCTCCTTCCCCCCGAAGGACCCGCGATACTGCCATTGCCGACTCGAAGACTCTTCCGAAGAGGGGCAGATACGGTGACCGACGTGCAAACCACAGAGGTAGATCCGCCGTGGGAGGGCCTGACCGGCGCCGAGCTGCACGCTGCGTGCATGGAGGCGGCCAGGGACGGTGACCGCCGGGCGATGGCCCGCCTCGTCGAAGAGCTGACCCCGCTCGTCTGGCACGTCGCCCGGGCCAACGGGCTCGACCGGTCGGTCGCGGAGGACGTCGTCCAGACCGTCTGGCTGGCCCTGTTCAGCCAGCTCGGGAAGCTTCGCGACCCGAAGGCCCTCGCCGCCTGGCTGATCACCACCACCCGCCGCGAGGCCACCCACCCGTTCGGCCGCCGCATGCAGCCGGTGCCGCTCAGCGACGAAGTCGCCGAAGCGATGCCGAGCACCCAGCCGGCACCCGAAGACGAAGCCATCCGCGCCGACCGCGACCGCCGGGTCTGGCGCGCCTTCGTCCGGCTGCCCCACCGCTGTCAGGAACTGCTCCGGCTGACCGTCCTCGCGGGCCGCGCGGAGTACCAGCTCGTCGCCGAGGCGCTGCGCATGCCGCGCGGCAGTGTCGGCCCGACCAGGGGTCGCTGCCTCGACCAGATGCGCGATCTCCTCGCCAGTGAAGGGGGAAGCCGATGAACGACCTCGGGGCGCCGGGGGGCCAAGCCTCCTTCGGTGACGACGTGCTGCTGGCCGACGTCGGCCGTTTCCTCGACGAACTGGACCCGCCACCGGGTGACCTGGTGCAGCGGGTCCAATTCGCGCTCGCCCTCGAAGACCTCGACGTCGAGGTCGCCCGGTGGGAGCGGTTGGACAACCTCGCCGGCGTCCGCGGCGGCGGCACCGGCACGATCACGTTCACCGTCAGCGACCTGACGGTGATGATCAACCTGACCAAGATGGGCAAGCTGCACCGCATCGACGGCTGGCTGGTCCCGGCCGGCCAGTACGGCGTCGAGGTCCGCGTCGCCGAGCACGGCACGTCGTCGACGACGGCCGACGAAGGCGGCCGGTTCGTGCTCGACAACGTGCCGCGCGGGACGACGCAGATCCTCGTGCACCTCGGTGACGTGTCGTGCCGCCGGACGGTCGTGACGCCGACGGTGGTGCTTTAACCCAGGAAGTCGGCCAGGGGGACAGGCGTGAGCCCGTCCTTCCTGGCCCGCTCCACGAACGCCGTGTAGTCCTCTTTGAAGGTCTTGCGGAAGTGCATCAGCACGATGTCGCCGGGCTTCAGCTTGTCGCCGGACTGGAACTGGACGACGCCGTCGTTGACCGCGGCCGTCCACAGCACCGAGGCGCGCATGCCGCAGGCCGCCGCCGCTTTCAGCGTGTTCTGGTCGTAGTTGCCGAACGGCGGGCGGAACAGCGACGGGCGGACGCCGAGGCTCTTCTGGAAGTCGTCGGCGTCGTCGCAGATCTCCTTGCGCTGGAACTCGTACGGCTTGCCCTTGAGGTTCGGGTGGTCGACCGTGTGGTCGCCGAGCGTCGCGCCGGTGGCGTCGAGGATCTGCTTGAAGTAGGCCTCGTGGCCCTTCACGTACTTCTGGTTCAGGAACAGCACCGGGTGGGTGCCGTTCTGCTGCATCAGCTTCAGCGCGTCGGGGTCCTGCACGGCGCCGTCGTCCATGGTGAGGAAGACGTACGGCTTGTCGGTGGTGATCCGCCGGATGACCGGCACCTGGCCGTTTTCGATCGCGGGCGCCTTCTGCTGGACCGTGCCGAACGGGTACGGCCCGGACGTCTTCACGTCGGGGGCGGCCTGCGGGGCCGGGTTCGGCTGGCTGGCCTCGGGCTCCCGCTGATCCGAGTCGTGACCCGAGCACGCGGTCAGTGCCAAGGCCGCCGCCGCGACCACCGCTGTCAAGCGCTTCCTCACGCTTCCCCCCTTTCGTGTACTACCCGAAAGAGTGACGCGGGAAGGTGGGGGAACGTTGCGCGGGGCGATCTTGTGTGGCCCGAGCCACCCAGGTCAGCGCCCGGTTTCGGCCGCCTTGACCAGCTTCGCGGAGAACAGCTGGATCACGGCCCGCAGCGTCGCGGCCAGTGCCGGGCCCGTGCCGCGCACCGGCTCGGTGAACGAGCCGGTCCACCGCAGGTGCGTGCCGCCGCCGTCGGCCGGGGTGAAGAGGACTTCGGCGCGGTAGTCCTTGAGCGGCTTGCCGGCGGCGAAGGCGTAGACGTGCTTGCGGCCGGGCTCGTACTCGAGCGTCTCCTCGCGGATCAGCACCGGCCACATCCCGACCTCGCGGACCGCACCGACACCCTCCGGGGAGTCGGTGCCCCGGCGCGCCCAGCGGGCCCGGACGATCAGTGGCTTTCCCCACTCCGCCCAGCGCGGGCCGTCCGCTTCCAGTGCGAACAACGCCTCCGGTGACGCGGTGCTCGTGCGGTTGACCTCGTACGAGTACTTCCTACCCACCGGTACCTCCCGCGTTGTTGACAGGTTGATAATTAATCGCGTCCGGGCGCGTAGGTCAAGATGAAGGGGTGAGCACGCCGCGCCCCGACCTCGCCGCGCCGCACTGGCTGGTCCAGCTCCTGCGCAGCTCGCCGGTGCCGGTGCCGTGGAACATGGTCGCCAGGGCCGTGGTCGCGCTGGCCGTGCCGCTCGCGATCGCGTACGCGGCGGGGGACATCGCCGTGGGCGCGCTTATCTCGACCGGTGCGCTGCCCGCCGTGCTGTCCGAATCGGCCGGGCCCTACCGCTACCGCGCCCGTCGGCTCGGCGGGGCGACGCTCGCCGCGACCGCGGGGTACCTCGCCGGGCTGCTCACCGGCGGCACCCCGGCGCTGTCCGTGCCCACGGTGGTCCTGGTCGCCGCGGTGTCCGCGGTGATCAGCGCGGCCGGCAGCAACGCCTCGGTCGCCGGGCTGCAGATGCTCGTGTTCTGCGTGCTCGCCACCGGGCAGCACGCGACCGGCGTCCGCGTCGAGGTCCTCTTCGGTTACTTCTGCCTGGGCGCCGCCTGGAGCCTCCTGGTCGCGCTCGCCACCTGGACCGTCCGGGCGACCAGCCCCGAACGCACCGCCGTCGCGCACGTCTACGTCGAGCTGGCCGCGATGCTCTCGGCGACCGACGAAGCCGTCTCGCGGGTGGCCCGCCACCGGCTGACCACGGCGATGAACACCGCCTACGACCAGCTGCTGACCGCGCGTTCCTGGCTGTCCGGCCGCGACGCCGCCTACCGGCACCTGCTCAACCTGCTCTCGGCGACGACACCCGCCGTCGAGGCGTCGGTGGCGATGGTCAACGCGGGCCGCCGTCCGGGCCGGGAGGTCATCGACCACTTCGTCGCGCTGTCCGCCGCGGTGCTGGCCGGGCAGCCGCTGCCGCCCCCGCCGCCGGTGCCGCCCGGCGACCCCGACCCGGTCCTCGCCGCGCTCTACGCGGGGCTCGTCCGGATCGGCAAGGGCGACGACCGCAAGCGCCGGGAGCCGACGCCGTGGCACCGCCGCCTGCGGGAGTGGGCGGGCTCGCTCGCCTCCGGCCCGCTCACCTGGATCGCCGCGCTGCGGCTGACGCTGTGCGTCGCGCTCGCCGAGGTCGTCGGCCTGCTCGTGCCGCTGGAGCGGTCGTACTGGATCACCCTGACCGTCGGGATCGTGCTCAAGCCCGACTTCGGGTCCGTGTTCGGCCGCGCGGTGCTGCGCGGGATCGGCACGGTCATCGGCGTCGGGATCGGGGCCGCGGTGCTCGGCCTCGGCGCGAACGGCTGGGTCCTGGTCGGGCTCAGCGCGGTCTTCGCCGGCGGCATCGCGGTGGGGAAGGTGCGCAACTACGGCATCCAGAGCGCCTTCGTGACGCCGTTGATCATCCTGCAGATGGGCCTGGCCCACACCGGGAACTGGAGCGTGGTGCTGGCGCGGCTGGTCGACACCGTGCTGGGCTGCGTGATCGTGCTCGTCTTCGGCTACCTGCTGTGGCCCGGCAGCCGGCGCCCGCGGGTGGGTGGCCGGCTGGCCGACGGCCTGCACGCGGTCGCGAAGTACGTCTCGCACGCGCTGGTCGAGGCCTCCTCGGGGGAAGCGCGGCTGGCCCGGTCGCGGGCCCGGCGCGGGGCGTACCGGGCCCTGGCCGACCTGCGGACGGCGTTCCAGCAGGCCGTCGTCGAGCCGTCCGCGCACGGCCGCCAGGCGGTGGCGTGGTGGCCGGTGATCGCCGCGCAGGAGCGCGTCGCGGACGCCGTCACCGAGGTCGGCGTCACCATCGGGCGGGGCGTGCCGCCGCCGGACCCGGCCGACGTCGAGCTGCTGACGGCCGCGCTGGGGGAGCTGGCCGCGGCCGTCCGGGAGCAGCGGGAGCCGCGGTCGATGCCGCTGCCGGACGCGGAGCAGCTGTCCGGCGTGGTCGACCAGCTGGAGTCGGCGTTCGACGCCGTCCGCGGCCCGGACCTGGCCGAACGAGCACCGCTGGGGCTCGTCCGGCGGTTCCTGCCCTACCACCGGCGCACCTGAAGATCGTGCGGTTCAATGCACCCATGGGAATCGACTTCGAAGCGTTGAAGGGCAAGGCCGAAGAGGCCCTGCGCGAGCACAACGACAAGATCGAGGAAGGCCTCGACAAGGCCGCCGGCTTCGCGAAGTCGAAGTTCGCCGGCCACGACAGCCAGATCGACACCGGTGTCGAGAAGGCGAAGGACTTCCTCAACAAGTTCGACGACACGCCGGACCGGTAGTCACTGGACCTCGCCGGTCGCGATCCCGTCCGACAGGCCGGTGATCCGGCCGCCGCGTTCCCCGAGGGCGATCAGGCCTTGCCGCGCGTCCGGCGCGGCCAGGCTGATCCGGACGCCCGCGCGTTCGACGTCCAGGCTGGCGGCAAGCGCTTGCGCGCCTTCGTACCCGGCGTTGATCGTGGCCGCGAGGCCGCCGGTCGAGGCCAGGGAACCGCGGGCGGCGCCGAGCCGGCCGAGTGCCTCGTCGACGATCGGCAGCAGCGCGTCCCGGTTGCCTTCGGTCATCGCGCGGACGAGCTGCGGGTTCGAGCCGGCGACGCGCGTGCCGTCGCGGTAGGACCCGGCGGCGAGCGACATCGCCAGCGGGCCACCCTCGGCGCCGATCGTGGCCAGGATCGCCGCCAGCAGGTGCGGCAGGTGCGAGATCCGGGCGACGGCCTCGTCGTGCGACTCCGCGGGCAGCGGGACGACGTGCGCCCCGACGTCCAGCACGAGCTTCGCGACCTCGGCCCAGGCTTCGAGATCGGTGTCCTCTTCGACGGCGACCACCCACGCGGCGCCTTGGAACAGCGAAGCGTCCCCGGCGAGCCAGCCGGACTTCGACGTCCCCGCCATCGGGTGCCCCCCGACGTACCGCGTGTACGGCACACGGCGGCGGACCGCGTCCAGTACCGGCGCTTTCACGCTGGTCACGTCGGTGAGCAGGCAGTGCGACGCGTGCTGGTTGACCAGCCGCAGCAGGTCTTCGACGGCCGGCAGCGGCACGGCGAGCACGACCATCGCGTCCTCGGCCGCGGCCCGGTGCAGGGCCGCTTCGACATCGGTCGTGACGTCGAAGCCCGCTCTGCTCGCCGCGTCGGCGTCCACTTCGGAGACCGCGGCACCCCACGCCGTGCGGCCGCTGGCGGCCGCCGCGCGCAGCAGTGACCCGCCGATGAGCCCGAGCCCGATCACGCATACGTCTCGCACGGGGCCCATCCTGCCAGTGCCGGACTGGTTACGGGCTACAGCGCGGCGGCGAGCCGCGTCCCCTGGTCGATCGCGCGTTTCGCGTCGAGTTCCGCGGCCACGTCGGCGCCGCCGATCAGGTGCACCGGCAGCCCGGCCGTGCGCAGGTCGTCGGCGAGGTCCCGCACCGGTTCCTGACCCGCGCAGACGACCACCGTGTCGACGTCGAGCACTCGCGGCTCGCCGTCGACGGTGATGTGCAGGCCGTCGTCGTCGATCCGCTCGTAGGTGACGCCGGGCAACTGCTCGACGCGCTTGGCCTTGAGCGCCGCCCGGTGCACCCAGCCGGACGTCTTGCCGAGCCCGGAACCGATTCCGGACTTCTTGCGCTGCAACAGGAACACCTGCCGCGGCGACGGCTCGGGCTGCGGCGTGCCGAGGCCGCCCGCCGCCTGTTCCGGGTCGGTGACACCCCATTCGACCATCCACGCGGCCCGATCGAGCGCCGGAGACGCCGTGTGCGTGAGGAATTCGCTGACGTCGACGCCGATGCCGCCGGCCCCGATCACCGCGACCCGCTCGCCGACCGGCTTGCCGTGCTTGACGACGTCGACGTAGGACAGCACCTTGGGGTGCTCGATCCCGGGCAGCGACGGCACCCGCGGCGCGACCCCGGTGGCCAGCACGACCTCGTCGAAGCCGGTCAGGTCGGCCGCCGTCACGCGCTTCCCGAGGTGCAGCTTCACGCCGGTCACTTCGAGACGGCGCTGGTAGTACCGGATGGTCTCGGCGAACTCCTCCTTGCCGGGGATCTTCCGCGCGATGCCGAACTGGCCGCCGATTTCGTCGTCGGCCTCGAAGAGTTCGACGCTGTGCCCGCGTTCGGCCAGCGCGGTCGCCGCCGAGAGGCCCGCCGGACCCGCGCCCACCACCGCGACGTGCTTCGAGCGCCGCGTCGGCGACAGCGTCAACGTCGTTTCGTGGCCCGCGCGCGGATTCACCATGCAGGACACGAGCTTGCGCTTGAAGGCGTGGTCGAGGCAGGCCTGGTTGCACGCGATGCAGGTGTTGATCTCGTCCTCGCGGCCGCTCTCGGCCTTCCGGATCCACTCGGGATCGGCGAGGAACGGCCGGGCCATCGACACGAGGTCGGCGTCGCCGCTGCTCAGCGCTTCTTCGGCGACCTGCGGCATGTTGATCCGGTTCGAGGTCACGACCGGGATGCCCACGTGCGGCTTGAGCTTCCCGGTCACCCAGGTGAACGCCGCCCGCGGCACGGACGTGACGATCGTCGGCACCCGGGCCTCGTGCCAGCCGATGCCGGTGTCGATGATCGTGGCGCCGGCGGCCTCGACCTCCTGGGCGAGCGCGACGACGTCTTCCCAGCGCTGGCCGCCCGCGACGAGGTCGAGCATCGAGAGCCGGTAGACGATGATGAAGTCGTCGCCGACCTTTTCCCTGGTGCGCTTGACGATTTCGACGGCGAACCGGCGGCGCTTCTCCGGCGTCCCGCCCCACGCGTCGGTGCGCTTGTTGGTGCGCTCGGCCAGGAACTGGTTGATCAGGTAGCCCTCGGAGCCCATGATCTCGACGCCGTCGTAACCCGCTTCGCGTGCGAGAGCGGCGCAGTCGGCGAAGGCGCGGATCTGCTGACGCACGCCGTAGCCGGTCAGCGCGCGCGGCCGGAACGGGTTGATCGGCGCCTTGATGCTCGACGCCGAAACGCTCAGCGGGTGGTAGGCGTACCGGCCCGCGTGCAGGATCTGCAGCGCGATCTTGCCGCCCGCCTCGTGCACCGGTGCGGTGAGCTGCCGGTGCTCCTTCGCTTCCGCGGACGTCGTCAGCTTGGAGGCGAGCGGCAGCAGCCAGCCGGTGCGGTTCGGCGCGAACCCGCCGGTGACGATCAGCCCGACGCCACCGCGGGCGCGTTCGACGTAGTACTCGGCCAGCGCGGGGAAGTGCGCGGCCTTGTCCTCGAGCCCGGTGTGCATCGAGCCCATCAGGACGCGGTTGCGCAGCGTCGTGAAGCCGAGGTCCAACGGCGAGAGCAGGTTCGGGTACGGGCTCATCAGGCGTCCTTGGGGTGGTGGAGGGCGGCGAGGACTTCGTCGAACCACTCGACCTGGCCCTCTTCGACGCGGATGCCGCCGCGGAGGACCAGGTACTGGTGCAGGTCTTGGCCGGTCAGCGCGGCCGGTGCGGGGAAGTCGCGCTTTTCGATCTGGCGGTAGACGTCGAGGCGTTCGGCGTGCTTCGCGCGGTGCCGGACGATCTCCTCGGCGACCTGCGCCGGGTCGCCGAAGGTCGCGCCGCGGATCTTCACGGCCAGCTCGACCGGCCCGGCGGACGGGTCGGGCTCGGCGAGCCAGCGGACGAGTTCGGCGCGGCCGCCGTCGCTGACCGTGTAGACCTTCTTGTCCGGGCGGCCCGACTGCGCGACGACGTCGACAGCGACCCAGCCGGCCTCTTCCATCCGCTTCAGCACGCGGTAGATCTGCTGGTGGGTGGCGCTCCAGAAGAGCCCGATCGACTTCTCGAACCGGCGCGTCAGCTCATAGCCCGAACCGGCGCGCTCGGACAGCGAGACGAGGATCGCGTGCTCCAGTGCCATGGTCGAAGGGTGCTATGCAACGAGTTGCAGTGCAACGAGGCGCGTATCACTTCACCCCCCTGGATGGGGCAAATCGGGTCGACTAATCGATCGAAAAGACCAGGATGGGAGGAGTGCACCCGGTACTCGAACTGATCTCCGAACGGATGGCGGCGGGCAGTGTCCCGGGCGAACGCACGGACGGCCGGCGTCTC
Source organism: Amycolatopsis plumensis (assembly GCF_042652605.1). Lineage (NCBI taxonomy): Bacteria > Bacillati > Actinomycetota > Actinomycetes > Pseudonocardiales > Pseudonocardiaceae > Amycolatopsis > Amycolatopsis plumensis. The sequence goes on from NZ_JBHSJY010000001.1 coordinate 3,340,835, forward strand.
GCGCTCGCCATCGAGGGCGGCAGCAGCCGCGGTACGTACTCCAGCGGCATGGTGCTGGCCCTGGACGAACTCGGCGTGACACCGGCGTTCGACGCCGTCTACGGCTCGTCGGCGGGCGCGCTGAACGGCGCCTGGCTGCTCTGCGGCCGCTCCTCGACCGGCGTCCGGACCTGGTGGAACCCGGTCGTCATGCGCCGGATCATCAACCCGCTGCACACCCTGCGCGGCCGCGCGGTGATCGACCTCGAATACCTCGTCCACCAGGTCTATTCGGTGCTGGAGCCGATGGACTTCCCGGCCATCCTGGCCAACCCGGTCACCTTCCACCCGCTGGCCACCGACGCCGACACCGGCGAGTCCACCGACCTGCACCCCTTTCTGGCCGACGTCGACGCGATCAAGGTCGCGCTCGCCGCGTCCTCGTGCATGCCCGTGCTGGCCGGGCCGCCGATCCCGATGGCCGGCCGCCGGTTCGTCGACGCCGGCGTGGCCGAGCCGATCCCGTACCGCACCGCCTTGGCGCAGAACGCCACGGATGTCCTGGTACTGCGCACCCGCCGCGCCGACGAGCTGCCGGTGCGGCCGCCGCGGGTGCACGACGTCGTGGTGCCGCGGTTCCTGCGCCGCCAGGCTCCCGGGGCGATCCCGGCCTGGCAGGACACCTACCGGCGGGACGTCGAGGACGAAGAGACGCTGGCGACCGACCCGCGCATCCTGAGCATCCGCCCGCCGGCCGGCGCGCCGGACGTGGCCGTGCTCGAACGCGATCCCGAGGTGCTACGCAAGGCCGTCGACCTGGGCAAGAGCGCTGTCCTCGACGTGCTGGACAGCCTGCGCGAAGCGTCTTAGGGCTTGCGCGCGACGCCGCCGATCACCCGCGACTCGGACGGCGAGGCGGCGAACACGGTGTGCTCGTCGGGGTGCCACGCCGGGGCGTAGACGAGGCCCGGCTCCAGCATCGGCCAGCCGCCGAAGAAGCGTTCGAACTCGGCCATCGTCCGCAGGAAACCCGGGTTCGTCGTGCTTTCGTAGTACTCGAGCAGGTCGAGCAGCGCCTGCCGCTCGTCTTCGTTCACCGGGTTCTCGTTGGTCATCTGCGAGAGCACCAGCAACGAGCCGGGGGCCACGCGTTCGCGGTAGAACTCGAGCAGCCGGTCCGGGTCCTGCTCGTCCTTGACGAAGTGCATGACCGCGTTGATCACCAGGGCGAGAGGCTGCTGCGTGTCGATGATGTCCGACGCCTTGACCCGCTCCCAGAGGTCGTCCGGCTGCAGGAAGTCCGCGGCGATGGCGTGGTGGCGCTCGGGGTCGGCGGTGTCGGCGAGCAGCAGCGTCGAGTGGGCCAGCGCGATCGGCTCGTTGTCGATGTAGAGCACCCGCGTGTCGAGCTCGGGCCGGACCTCGTCGGCGACCTCGTGCACGTTGCCCGCGGTCGGCAGGCCGGAGCCGACGTCGACGAACTGCCGGATGCCTTCCCGGACGCACTGCCGGACCGCGCGGCCCAGGAACTGCCGGCTCGTCAGGCAGTACTCGCCGATGAGCGGCAGCCGGGCGCGGACCTTCTCGGCGAAGTCGCGATCGATCGCGTAGTGGGTGTTCCCGCCGATGAAGTAGTCGTAGATCCGCGCGGCCGACGGCCGGTCGAGACTGCTTTCGACGGCCTTGAGCGCGTCGTCGTGGTTGATCATGGCCACCCCTTCGCGGCCCATGCTGCCACGGGAACGATCACGCCGGCGACAACGCCTCCCGATAGGCGTTGACCGACTCCGTCAACCGGTCCAGTTCGGTGCGCATCCGGGCGAGCCCGGCTTCGTCCAGGTCCATCGCGGCGCCGATGACGTCCGGGATGCCGCGCGCCTTCTCGTGCAGCGCCTTCCCGTCTTCGGTGAGGCTGATGCGGACCGAACGCTCGTCGTCGGCCTGCCGGTTCCGGACCACCAGTCCCGCCGCCTGCAGCCGCTTGAGCAGGGGCGAGAGCGTGCCCGAATCGAGGTTCAGCTCGGCGCCGAGCTCCTTCACCAGGCGGTGGTCCTTTTCCCAGAGCGCCAGCATGACCAGGTACTGCGGGTAGGTCAGGTCGAGGTCTTCCAGGACGACCCGGTACAGCGACGTCACCGCGCGCGACGCCGCGTACAGCCCGAAGCAGAGCTGATCGTCCAGCCGCAGCGATGCCATGGCGTCCTCCTTCTCTCGTACCCGTCGATGGTCCTCGCCATCCGCCTGGGCGGCAACTCAAGTGCGCTGCATCTCATTGCCTTCCAAATAGTTGTGCACAACTTAGTTGCAAGCTACCTTCGGGACACCAGCTTCCACCCCGAGGAGGACGAGATGACCGCCAACCCGCACAACCTGGCCCTCGAACCGGCCGCGCAGGCGTTCGCGGAGGCCACCGACCAGCCGCCGTACCTGTTCCAGCTGCCGCCGGAGGAGGGCCGCAAGGCCGTCGACGGCGTCCAGGACGGCGAAATCGCCATGCCCGCCGCCGAGATCGAGGTGCTGACCGTCCCGGGCGGCCCGAACGGCGACGTCGAGACGCGGATCGTCCGCCCGGCCGGGGTTTCCGGCCCGCTGCCGGTGATCGTCTACATCCACGGCGCCGGCTGGGTGTTCGGTGACTTCCACACCCACGAGCGGCTGGTGCGCGAGCTGGCCGCCGGCGTCGGCGCGGCCGTCGTCTTCCCCGAGTACAGCCGCTCGCCCGAGGCGCGCTACCCGATCGCCATCGAGGAGAACTACGCGGTGGCGAAGTGGGTCGCGCAGAACGGCGCCGAGAAGGGCCTCGACACTTCGCGCATCGCGATCGCCGGCGACTCCGTGGGCGGGAACATGACCGCGGCGCTGACCATCCTGGCCAAGCAGCGCGGCGACGTCACCTTCAAGCAGCAGGTGCTCTTCTACCCGGTGACCGACGCGTCCTTCGACACCGCGTCGTACCACGAGTTCGCCGAGGGCTACTTCCTCGGCCGCGAGGGCATGAAGTGGTTCTGGGACCAGTACACGACGGATCCCGCGCAGCGCGCGGAAATCACCGCGTCGCCGCTGCGCGCGTCGCTCGACGAGCTCGCCGGGCTGCCGCCGGCCCTGGTGATCACCGGCGAAGCCGACGTGCTCCGTGACGAAGGTGAGGCGTACGCGGCGAAGCTGCGTCAGGCCGGTGTGCCCGTCACCGCCGTCCGGTACCAGGGGATCATCCACGACTTCGTGATGGTGAACGCGCTCCGCGAGACGCACGCCGCCGAGGCCGCGATCACCCAGGCCGTCACCGTGCTGTCGCGGGCTTTGGCGAAGTAGTTGAGAAAACGCTGAGCCCCACTGCACGTCCGGCCTATGACGGACCTCACAGATCGACAACGTGCAGTGGGGCTCAAACGTGATATGTACGCGACTCCCGCGATCCGGGCGCGCATCCCCGCCCGCCCGGAAGGACCGTCCCCCATGCACCTCAGCCGTATCCGGCTCGACTCGCCGATCACGATGAGCATCGTGGTCGCGGTCACGCTGCTGGCGATCATCGCCATCCCGTTGTTCTGGGAGCGGTGGAAGCGGAAACTGCTGTGGCGCAGCGTGACCATCCTCTGCGCGGTCGTCTCCATCGTCGTCACCACCGGTCTGGCCGGCAACATGATCGGCGGGTTCTTCCCCACGCTCGGATCGCTGCTCGGCACCGGCGTCTACGCGGCCGACAGCATCGACGCCGAAACGAGCGCGAACGGCGAGAACCTCGAAGTCGTCCGGGAGGTGGGCGCGGCGCACGCCAAGGAGGGCAAGGGAACCGTCGTCCACATGAAGGTGACCGGCCGGCGCACCCAGCTCACCCGCGATGTCACGGTGTACCTCCCGCCGCAGCACTTCGACCCGGCCTACAAGAACCTCCGGTTCCCGGCGATCGAGTGGATCCCGAACTACCCGTCCGGGCCCGAGGTCGTCACCGACGGGTACAAGCTGCCGGAACAGCTCGACGCGGCCATCGCCAAGCGCGTGCTGCCGCCGGTCGTGGTGCTCATGCCGGACCCCACCGGCGTCCCGAAGATCGGGCACGACACCGAGTGCGTCGACGAGGTCAACGGCACCGCGAACGACACGTACCTGACGGCGGACCTGCGCGAGTGGGCCCTGCAGAAGCTGGGCGTGGCCGCGGACCGGAAGGCCTGGACCTTCGCCGGCTGGTCCTCCGGCGGCTACTGCGCGATGAACCTGGTGACCCGCCACCCGCAGTGGTACGGACAGGCCGTCAGCGTCAGCGGCTACGACCGCGCCCAGATGGACGCCGAGACCGAGGACCTCTACAAGGGCCGCCGCGACGTCGACGACGCCAACAACGTCGGCATCACCGTCCGCCTCCACCCGTCCCCGGTGGACATCCTCGCCATCTGGGGCGAGAACGAGAAGTTCGAGGGCGCGGCGGCCGAGCTGATCCGCACCGGCGTCCGGTCCCCGGTGCGGTTTTCGTCGTGGAAGGTCCCGGACGCGGGCCACAACATGAACACCTTCAAGTCGCAGATCCCCGAGATCCTCACCTGGATCGGCGCCCACACGACTTCGCCCGCCACGGTGGGCCGGCAGGTCGAGACCACCGGCGGGGTGCAGCCGTGGCCGCTGCCCCGGTCGGGCGCGGCGGGCGCGCTGGCGGACCTGGAGCAGTGACCCCGCGGCTCAGCGGAGCAGCGCCGAGACGATGTCCGTGACGCGCTTCGAGCCGGTCGTGTAGTCGACCTTGGCGGGGTGCTCGGTCAGCACCACCACGATGAAGTGACCGACCACGCCCGAGGTGTGCAGCATCCGCGTCGGGCGGCAGCACGACCAGCCCTGCTTCACCATCCATTCCTGCCCGCCGGCGGCGTCCGGGATACCGAAGTACTGCCGGAACCCGTCGGACCCACGCTCGGTCGCGTCGCCCAGCGCCTTCAGGATCGCGTTCACCTTGCGGTCCAGCAGGTACTGGTAGATCTTCACGACGTCGGCGGCGGTGATGCGCGTGTCGCCCCAGCGGCCGGAGTCCTCGGGCGGCCGGGTGCCGGTGAGGCCCAGCTTCTTGGCCCAGCGCGTGACGATCGCCGGACCGCCGTAGGCCGACCAGAACCGGCTCGCGAGGTCGTCGTCGCTGCGGGCGAGCATCCGCTGCACGTCGGCCACCGGGCCGCCCTGGTCGAGCACGGAAAGCGCGATCAGCAGCTTCACGACCGACGCGGAGGTGTAGCCGCGGTCCGCGCGCACGGACACCGTCGTCGCGGCGCGCTCCCGGTCGAACACGACGGCGCTGACGGTGCCTTCGCGCAGGATCTTGTCCAGCGCGGCGGCGGTCACCGGGGCGGAATCCACTTTGGGCGTGGGCGTCGGCGTCGCCGGTGCTTCGGGGGTCGGCGTCGGCGTCAGCGTCGCGGACGTCGTCGTGACGACTTCGGTGACCGCGATCGGCTGCGGCGCGGCGGCGGTGCTGTGCCTCGCCGTCACCACCACCGCGCCGATCGCCCCCAGGCACAGCCCCACCAGGAAGATGCCGCTCAGCTTGCGCATGCCCTGGATTGCCGGAAAGGCCGCGCGCTGTTCGCCGGAACGGGCCTGGTTGTGGGATAGCTCTCGATCCGGGCCCGATCCGGGAACGCTTCCGGGCCCTGCGGGCAAGCACCATCGTTTCGCTCACCGTGGTCACGGGGTACCCCAGCGCGGTGACGGTCGTCACCACCCCCTGGGAAGGACTGGAGTCATGGTTCACGCGAAAGGCGCCCGCATCCGGGTCCGCGGCCTGCAGCCGGCGCAGGTGCTGGCCGGACTGGCCGGGATCGCGTTCCTCGTCGTCGGCATCATCGGATTCTCAAGGACCGGCTTCGGCAACTTCGCCGGGCACCACGACGCCGGGTTCTGGCGGTTTTCCGCCAACCCGCTGATGAGCCTGGTCCGGGTCGTGACCGGTGTCCTCGGCCTGCTGCTCGCGTTCGGCTCGGGCCGCGCGCGGACGTTCGGCTGGCTGCTGTTCATCGGCTACGGCCTGCTGTTCGTGTGGGGCCTGATGATCGACGGCCTCATTTCGACCAACCCGTTCGCCAACGCCGGCAACCCGATGGACCTCGAGCCCGCCGACACGTGGCTGCACCTCGGCGTCGCCGCGCTCGGCCTGCTGATCGCGGTGCTGCCGGCCCGCCGCACCATTCTGCTGCCCGAGGACGAGGAGGAGCCGGTCGTCGCCGAGCAGCGCACCGAGGTCATCGACCGGCCGGTTGCCGATCGCGGTGTCACCGACCGCCCGGTTGCCGACCGTGGTGTCACCGACCGCGCTGTCACCGACCGCGCCGACGGGGTCACCGACGAGCCGCGCCGCCGGTCGTTCCTGCGTCGTGACCACAAGGGGCGAGGCCCGGAGGTCACTCGCGAAGAGCGTCCGCCGGGCCTCGCCCACTAGGAGGTTCGGGGTGGTTCAGTAGGTGGTGCCCCCGGAACCGGAGGTGCTGGTGCCCGCACCGCTGTCGGCCGCAGGAGCCTGCTGCTGGCCGGCGGCGGTGTTCGGGTTGCTGCCGAGCTTGCAGCCGGCGGGCTCGATCACGAACCAGGTGCCGTTGACACCCTGACCGTTCGCGTCACCCGGCTTGGTGTCCTTCGAGAAGGTGTAGACGGGCCAGCCGCCGATGGTCACCTGCTCGCTGCCGTCCTGCCGCTTGATGCTGCCGAGCAGCTTCGAGTCGATGCCCTGCAGCTCGACCTTGCCGTTGGAGAGCACCGGCGGCCACGTCTTGGCGCAGTCGCCGTTGCAGGCGGAAGCCTTCTTCTTCGTGTCCTTCTGGAACAGGTAGAGCGTCATCCCGTTCTGGTCGGTGATCGCCTCGCCGAGGCCGTCGATCTTGCTGGCGCTGAGCTTGACGCCACCGGCTTCGGAGCCGGCCGCCGCGGCCTGCCCGGCCTTCCCGCCCTTGGCGTTCGCCGCGTACCAGGCGCCACCGACGCCCTGGCCGGTCGCGTCGCCGGGCTTGGTGTCCTTGGCGTAGCGGTAGAGCGCCCACCCGCCGACGGTGATCTGCTCGGTCCCGTCGGAGCGGGTCACCTTGCCGACCATGTTCTTGTCGACGCCCTGTACTTGGACGTCCCCGGTGGCCAGCATCGGCGGCCACGCCTTCGCGCAGTCACCGTCGCAGTTCGACTTCGGCGGCTTCGCGGTGTCCTTGTCGAACCGGTAGAGGGTCATGCCGTTCTGGTCGGTGAGCACCTGCCCGACATCGGCAACATCCGCGACGACCAGTTTGCTTTCGTTCGACGCCGGAGCGGCGTTGCCCACCTGGCCGTTGTTGGCGGCCTGGCCGCCCCCGGTACCACCCGCCGCCGCAGGAGCGACAACCGGCTGGGCAGTCTCGACACCCGAGCAAGCGGTGAGCACTGCCAGCCCGGCTGCCGCCGCGGCGACGGAGACGGCGATGCGCGTGCGAAGCATGGAAGTTCTCCTTGTGTCCGTTGGGGTTTCCCGCCGCTCGGTGCGGCTGCCTGATACCCACTACACGGACACTCGGCGAAGGCGGTTCAAAGAATTTTCCCGGGGGTCGGCGACCGCCCGGGCCAGCCGAGACGGGGGGACTCCTCCCTGGTTGCCCTCGCCAGGCATCGGCTCGCCGCAGCCAGCCGGGCTGGAGAGCCGCTCGCGACTTGCCCGAGCTCTCGGTCAGTCCCCCGGAGCTCGGCCGTCAGTCCGAACCGCGCGGCTCGCTGCCGCCGAGGGCGCGGTCGACCAGGGCGCCCGCCGCGCCGGTGTAGCCGGCGGGGTCGAGCAGCTCGTCCAGCGCGGCCGGCGTCAGCACGTCGGTGACGGCGGGCAGCTCGTCCAGGACGTCCCGGAGCGGCCGGTCTTCGCGCACCGCCCGCCGGGACGCCTCGCCCAGCAGCTCCTTGGCCGTCGCCTTGCCGAGCAGCGGCGCCAGGACCGCGGAGAGCCGTTCGGAGACGATCAGCCCGTGCGTCGACGCCAGGTTCGCCCGCATCCGCCCGGGCTCCGCGCTGAGCCCGCGCGCCAGCTCGGCGGCGGTGTGCGCGGCGCCGCCGGTCAGCCGCAGGCACTCGCGGATCAGCTGCCACTCGGCGTGCCAGACCCCGGCCGACCGTTCGTCTTCGGCGAGCATCGCCTGGGTGACCCCCGCGGCCAGCACGGGCACCTGCAGCGCGGCCGACCGGATCAGCGTCGCGAGCACCGGGTTCCGCTTGTGCGGCATCGCCGAGGAACCACCCCGCCCATCGGCGGCCGGTTCGGCGACTTCGCCCAGCTCGGTCCGGCTGAGCGTCTCGACGTCGACGGCCAGCTTCCCCAGCGCCCCGGCGGTGAACGCGAGCGCACCGGCGAGGTCCGCGACGGGCGTCCGCATCGAGTGCCACGGAAGCACCGGAGCGGCCAGCCCGGTCTCCTCGGCGAACGCGGCGGTCAGCTGCTGCACGTAGTCGCCGACGTCCGCGTCGCGAGTAGCCCCCGACCTGCCGGGGACACCGGCGGGTGTGCTGGCATCGCCCCCGCCCCCGCCCCCGCCCCCGCCCCCGCCCCCGCCCCCGCCCCCGCCCCCGCCCCCGCCGCCCCGGCCCGTCGCCGGCTCGTCGGCCAGGCGCGCGTACTCGACGTACGCCGCCAGCGTTCCGGCCGCGCCGCCCAGCGAGACCGGCAGGCCGCCGTCGAGCACGCGGCGGATGCGGACGGCCGCGTCCAGCACCAGCTGCCGCCAGCCCGCGACCTTCAGCCCGAACGTCGTCGGCACCGCGTGGGCCGTCAGCGTCCGCCCGGCCATGGTCGTGTCCCGGTGCGCACGGGCCAGCCCGGTCAGGGCCTCGGCCGTGGCGTCGAGGTCGGCGGCGAGCGGCCGCAGCGTCCGGTCGGCGACCAGCATCATCGCGGTGTCGAAGATGTCCTGGCTGGTCGAGCCGCGGTGCACGTACTCGGCGGCACCGGGCGCGAGCTCGCCGACGGCCGACGTCAGCGCCTTCACCAGGCCGACGACCGGGTTCGCGGTCGCCCGCGACCCGCGCGCCAGCTCGGCGACGTCGATCCGCGCCTTGCCCGCGGCCTCCGTGATCGCCTCCGCGGCCTCCGGCGGCACCGTCCCGAGCCGGGCCTGCGCTCTCGCGAGGGCCGCTTCGGCGTCGAGCATCGCGCGCAACCAGGCCTCGTCTCCGGTCGAGGCTTCGGCCGGCGTACCGGCCCGCACCGGGGACAGGAGTCCCGAATCGGGGTCGACGGTCATGGCCTCAGCATCGCACGCGGCCCACCTCGGCGACGGCCGCACGACCGGCGTCTGGCACGCTCATCCGCCATGACCAGCGCCCCGTCCACCGAGGACACCGCCGGCTCCGAATCCCGGGCAATCGCCGCCGAGCGGCTGACCTTCTTCTCGGACGCCGTCGTCGCCATCGCGATCACGCTGCTCGCACTCGAGCTGCCGCTGCCGGAGGGCGCCACCAGCGCCGAACTGCTGCGGTCACTCGGTCATCACCAGTCCGAATACGTCTCCTTCCTGATCAGCTTCATCGTCATCGGCGGGCACTGGCGCGCCCACCACCGCCTGTTCAACTACGTCACCACGCTCGGCGGCGGGCTGGCCCGCCTCACCTTCGGCTGGCTCCTGATGCAGGTGATCATGCCGTTCGCCACGAAGGTGATCGCCGAAGACGAAGCGTTCGAGTTCCGCTTCGTCTTCTACGCCCTCGTGCAGGTGGTCGCGTTGACGCTGTTCCTCCTCATGGCCTGGCAAGTCCAGCGGAACCGCCTCTACCGCGCGGACACCCCGCCGGAGCTCTTCGGCGCGGTCTACCGCGGGATCGGCGCGATGATCGCCGGCTTCGCCGTCTCGATCCCGGTCGCCTTCTTCACGCACTGGGCCTACGCGTGCTGGATCGTCGTGCCGTTCGTCGTCAACCTCCAATCCCACTTCCGCCGCCGGAAGGCAGCTGCCTGAGCCGTCACTCGCCGGTTGCCCCGTCGATCCGTTCGCGGATCAAGTCGGCCTGGCCGATGTGGCGCGCGTACTCGCCGATCATCCGCAGCATCAGCCAGCGCAGGGTGAACGGTTCGCCGGTGCTGCGCCGGGTGCCGGTCTGGTCCAGCGAGCCGGCCGCGACGATCTCGCGCGAGCGCGCACATTCCGCGTGCCACAACGAAAACGCCTCGTCGACGTCGCCGCCCAGGTCGGTGAAGTCCTGCTCCGGGTCGTCGTCGGAGTAGTAGAGGTTCGGGATGTCCTCGCCGGTGAACTGGATCCGGAACCACCAGCGTTCGCAGCCGGTGAGGTGCCGCACCAGGCCGTGCAGGGTCAATGTGGACGGTGGTACCGAGCGTTCGGACAGCTGCGCGGGGTTCAGGCCGGCGCACTTCAGCTCAAAGGTGCGCCGGTAGTAGTCGAGGCTCTCGGTGAGCGCCTGGCGCTCGTCGGCGACCGGCGCCGGGTCGGTTCTGGGGGCGGTCAGCCGAGGTGGCGAGGCCACCGGGGTCGTGTGTTCGGTCATGCGCGGAGCGTGCCACGGGGGTCCGACAATTTTCGGTGCCCGGTCGTGGTCGGTGACCGGGCAACCGGGGCAAAACCCCAGTTCAAGCACGGTTTGACGAACCCGGTAACGAATTTCGGGGTGCGCCGATCTGATCTTCGTCACCCCTGCTGCGCACGCCAGTTTCACCGGTCGGAGCGGCACCCCTCGGTTCGGAACCAGGAGATCACGAATATGCAGCGAACCGGACGAAGAGCCGCTGTGCTGGCCGCGCTGGCGACCGCGGCCCTGTGCGCGTCGCCCGTCGTCGCGTCCGCGGCCCCGCCCGCGAGCACGATCGACGTCAGCGCGACCACCGTGCGCGCGGGCAGCACGGTGACGGTCACCGAGCAGTTGACCAACCCGACGGACTTCACGGTCACGGGCGCCAAGGCGGCGCTGTACGTGAAGGAGAAGCCGATCGCCGACGTGGTGGACCTGGTGTCCTGCACCGGAGCGATCGCGCCGTGCGCGCCGTACCTCAGCAGCTTCCGCGGCGGCGTCGGTGACCTGGGCGCGGGCGAGAGCCGGACGGTGACGTTCACCCTGCGCGTCAAGGACGACGTGGCGCCCGGCCAGTTCACGCTCCAGCACCAGTTCGCCGGCGACAACTACGCGTTCGGCGTGGAGGACGGCCCGGTCGTCACGATCGCCCCGCCGGACGAGGCCGACGTCAAGGTCGCGCTGACCGCCACCCCGCACATCGGCCTGGTCGCCCGCGTGGAGTACGCGATCAAGGTGTCGAACACGGGCCCGGCCACCGCGACCGGCGTCCGCGTGACAGCCACCCCGGGCTCCGGCCGAACGATCGTCTCGACGACGGGCTGCACCCGATCGGGCGCGACCCTGAACTGCGCAATCGGCACCCTGGCCCCGGGCGCATCGGCCACGGCGAAGTTCACGTCGGAAGGTGGCGTCTTCGCATGGGGAACCTTCACAGCGACGGCCCAGCGAGCGGCAAGCACACCAGCCGACCCGCAGGCGGCCAACGACAAGGCGTCGAAGAAGTGCACGGCTTACACGGGCCTGTTCGTCCAGTGCTGACGGCGTGACGCGCGGGGTCCGGGTGGGCCCCGCGCGTTCGTGTCGGGGCCAGTCTCGACCTTTCCCGAGGCCTCAGCCGGACCCGGCGTGCAGGCGGCCAACTGGGGCCTGGCTAAACTGGGGGCGCGGGCCGTTAGCTCAATTGGTAGAGCTGCGGACTTTTAATCCGTAGGTTCTGGGTTCGAGCCCCAGGCGGCCCACTACAATCATGCGTCTGACCTGCGGAAGCGTTCGATTTGGCGATCTTTTTGCAGGTCAGGTGGATCTGTGTGGCCCGTTGTGTGTCCGCGGCCGTAGGCTCCGGCGAACGGGTTGGCCCGTCAGTGCACGTCGGCACGGGATGTTCGATCTGGCGGCGGCGGTCGTTTTTGTTGCTGCTGCGGGGAAATCGTCGTTGTGGCGATGGGCGGCCGGCGTCCTCTGGGTGTGGTTCCGCGTCTGTGTTCGTCGGGCGTGGTGTGTCCGTGGGTGTGGCCCGGCGGTGCCGGAGCCGTTCGGCACGGCGCGCGTAACGGAGACGCATCGGAGCCCCCTGGTGCTGGGCAGTCACCATCGTGTGACCGTGTTTGCCCAGCTCAGGGTCAATATTTAGTGCTTGGTGAAGGGGTGAACCTGCGGATTTACTGACAGCCTCGGAGCGGTTCGGCACGGCATGACGAACGGAGACGCATCGGAGTCCCGTAGTACTCGCGGTAGCCCGCGTAGACCGTGTTTCTCAGCTCAAGGCCGACATTTGGTGCTCAGCGAAGGCGGCGGACCTGCGGATTTGTCGTCCGAGGGTCAGGTTCTGCGGCAGTTGTCGACATGTGACGGCACTTTGCGGCACCGCCCGCTACGCGTCGGCAGTGGAGCGGGAGCTCGGTCCGGTGCGTACGGCCGGGCGGCGCGGCGAACAGGGACGCGCTGATCTTCTCGGCGGCCTGGTGGCGAGTGCCGGGGTGGAGCGAGACGTAGTAGTCTGCAGTGAAGGACATCGAGGCGTGCCCGAGCATCTCCTGCACGCTCTTGAGGTCGTTGCCGGCGGCCAGCGACAACGAGGCTGCGCCATGTCGGAGATCGTGCAGGCGGATCGGTGGCAGGGTCGTGCGCTCGACCAGCAGGTCCTCGAACTGGTGGGTGAACAGGTCGCGTCGGCATGGCATCCCCGTGGGAGTGGTGAACAGGTACCGCTCTCCGTCTGGTCCTGTAGGCAGCCCGGCTTGAGCCGTGAGGTGGCGTCGCATCAGGCTGGCGGTGACGTGGTCGAGAGCGATGGTCCGTGTGCTCCAGGAACTCTTCAGCTTCCCATCGTCGTCTTCCTGCTCTTCGGGGTCTGGTCTGGTGGTGACGAACAGTTCGTTGTGTCCCAGGTCGGGGCTGCCCAGACTTCGGTTGACACCGGAGCTGACTATTTTCAGGCCGCTGCTGCGGCTGTGTAGATGGTCTCAAACTCGACTGGGGTGAGCTTGCCCAGGGCGCGTTGCCGGCGTTTGCGGTGGTATTTCGTCTCGATCCAGGACACGATCGCCAACCGGAGCTCCTCCCGGGTGCGCCACCGCCGGGTATCGAGAACGTTCTTTTGCAGCAATGAAAAGAACGATTCCATCGCGGCATTGTCACCGCACGCACCGACCCGCCCCATCGACCCGGTCAGCCCATGAGCGTGCAGCAGGCGCCGGTAGGCCGCTGATCGGAATTGGGCTCCGCGGTCGGAGTGGACCACGACGCCGTGTGGCTCGCGCAGTGCGATGGCGTTGCGCAGCGCGCCAACGGCGAGTGAGGCTCGCATGTGGTCGGCGATGGAGTACCCGACGATCTTGTTGGAGTAGCAGTCCTTGACCGCGCAGAGATACAGCTTGCCCTCGCCGGTGGGATGCTCGGTGATGTCGGTCAGCCACTTGGTGTTCGGTGCGGCGGCGGTGAAGTCGCGGCGGACGAGGTCGTCGTGCACCGGCGGCCCCGCCTGACGTGTACGGCCTTTCTTCTTGGCGTGCAGCGAGAAGATCTGCTGCATCGAGCAGATCCGCCACACCCGGTTCTCCGACGCGGCGAAGCCCTGTCGGGCGAGCTCGTCGGCGATGAACCGGTACCCGTCCGCCGGGTCATCGGCATGGATCTTCAGGGCGGCGTTGATCAGATGCGCGTCGTCGAAGTCGCGCTGCGAGACCGGGGACGAACACCACTGGTAGTAGGCCTGCCGGGAGAACCCCAGCACCCTGCACGTCACCGCGACCGGCACCCGCACGGGGGCGCCGGCCGCGGCCAGTTCACGGACGAGCGGGAACGCTATTTTCCCGGCAGGTTGCCCTGCGCGAGATAGGCTGCGGCCTTGCGCAGGACCTCGTTCTCCTGCTCCAGCAGCCGGTTCCGCTTCCGCAGTTCCCGCAGCTCGGCGGACTCGTCCCGGGTTACGCCGGGCCGCGCGCCGTCCTCGACGTCGGCCGAGCGCAGCCAGTTGGCCAGGCACGATTCGGAGATCCCGAAGTCTTTGGCGACCTGCTTCAACGGGGCCTCGCCGCGACGGGCCACGGCGATGACGTCGTCACGGAACTCGCGGGGGTAGGGCTTGGGCACGGTGACATCCTTCCAGGTGAGGCTGAAGCCTCACAGGTGAGGTGTCAACCAGACCCTGGGCAGACCCGTCCACGTCGACCTCGCGCAAGGCAGCGGCTTCGCCGCGGCGTAGGCCGGTGACGGCGACGAGGTGGTAGTACAGGTAGCGCTTGTGGTCGGTGATGGCGTTGAGGAATTCGATCGTCTGTTCTCGGGTCCACACGCATACCGGTCCGGGGCGCCATCCGGTTGCCCGCCAGCGTGCTACCCGCTCGTCGGTCCACACATACGGTTGCGGCTTCACCGCTTCCGGGAGCTCGATCTCGCGGCCTCGTGCTGGGTTGTGTGCCAGCAGTCCGTGACCGACCGCGGTGGTCAGGGCGGAGCTCAACGTCGCGCGGACCCGCGTCACTGTCGACGGGGCCAGCCGGCCATACCGGGATCCGCTCCCGGCTGCGATCGCGGTGAACGCCTTCTGCACGTCGGTCACGTCGAGTGTGACCAACGGTAGATCACCCAGCTGCGGGATCAGGTACGTGAGGACATGCTGCCGGTAGGACCGGCGCGTCCTGGGACGTAGCTTGCAATTGGTGATCCAGTAATCCAGCCAGTGACCGGTTGTCAGTCCAATGCCTTTGGAGGTCGCTGCGACCTGTTCCCGGGCTGCTTTCGCGGCCTCCTCTGAGACGTAGCCACCGCGACGCACTCGCGAACGAGAACCGTCCAGAGCGCGCGGTCCCTCGACCACGAACCACCACGACCCATGCTCTGGCTCGCTCAATCGGCGGCAACGTGTACCCAGCTGCCTCCCCGTTACGTGGCACCGGCACCCACACCGCTTGAACACTCCATCACCCAATGTCATGGTCATGCACCTCATTCACAAGAAGACCATTCGTGACTATGACTTCGCAGAGATTGCTGTGACGGCGTGCTGCCGCGATCACGGCAGATCACCGCGAGACTACGATCGTGAACGGGTGCCCCAAGAAATGTCTACAAGAGACAGTCTATTTGTAATAATTCAAACGAAGAGGAACTTAATTTGGCAGTGTGGCAGCAGCCTCGGTCTCTGTGGTCATAGTAGGCCATAAAGCATAGATGTCCGATCTGATCGATCACGAGGCTTGGCTGGTATGCTCATGGCCAGCGCGAGGTTGATCGAGTCGCCGCTGGAAGGGCCTCGGTCTCGATTGGTTCGATCCCACTACGCATAGGGCGTCGTGAGCCGGCGACGGCACCGGCAAGACGATGATCACCGCCCTGCGCTATACGCTCCACTTACTCACTGCACGGGGAACTCCATCCGCGGTGACTCCGACCGATTCCGCACGAAACTGGTCTGTTCACGCGACGTCTGCCACGTCGTCGAGCAGGGTGGCCAGCAACTCTAGCGACTCCCTCTCTCGACCCCCAGCAAGTCAGTGTCGCCGTGCGTCCAGCAAAGAGTGACATCAGGCTGTCGTCAGCCGCGGAAGGCGTGGATCTGTTGCCAGACGATGTCGTGTGGTGCGCCGTGATCGTCGAGGTTGCCGAGGGCCTCGACTGCTGTGGTCACAGCTGATGCCCGGCGACGCTGGTCAGGGTGCTGCTGCCAGTACGCCTGCGAGATCTTCAGGACCGCTGTGAGCAGGTCGCCGGGGTAGAAGTCGCCTTCGGCGAGTGGGTTCTGCTCGAGGTGGGTCAGCGCGATGGGGACCAGCACGTCGACGCTCTCCTGCTGGAGCAGCAGGACGCGGAGGTCTTCGATGTCCATGGAGCCGATCGGCTTGTGGCGCAGCTCGTAGACGGTTTTGATCAGCCGGGTTGCGTCGGCTGGTGGGTTGCCCCAGTGGTGGTCTTCGATCTGCTCGAGGGTGAGCGATTCGTCGACGTCTGGACTGGTCCCCATGGCTCCTCGTGTCAGCTGTCGTATAGGTGAGGCTGCTATCCGCGTGGTACCCACTGTTCACTGTAGTCGAGCAGCCGGCTGGCCTCGGACAGCTCGGCCTCGACCGCAGGACGGTCTTCCGGCGATAGCCGCGAGTCGCTGAGCTGGCGTTTCAGCCGGTTGATCTGGTTCGAGAGGCCGTTCTGGGCCTCTCTGACTTCGGTGACGTGGTCCCAAGGTGTGCCGTCACCCTTGCGGGCTACGACTTCGCCATTCAGCTCGCGGCGGGCTCCGTCGAGGTCCTTGTCGGTGAGGTGTTCCCTGAGTCGGTCGGTCTTGGTGGGGTTGGTGTGTGGCTTGACGGGTTCGACGTGGTCGTCGGTCATGGCGTGCCGGGCGAGGTCGCCGACGGCGCCGACGGTCATCGTTCCGCCGACGGCGATGCCGGCTGCGGACACGGCGTTGAGGGGTACACCGGCGATGGCGCCGATGCCGGTGGCGTCGAGGGCGATGCCGACGCCTTCGCCCGCTGAACCCACCGGCGGGCGGCCCGCAGGGCGCCACCGTCGACGGCAGCGGCACCCCCTGCGTCAACTGACCGACGAGGCAACTCCGTGCCGAGGCCTTCCCTCGTGCCCGTGCCTGCGCACCCACGTTGATGGGTCCGGCCGCTCGACGACGGCTCGGCCGAGATCGAGGCGTGGGCGCGGAATGGACGCGAGACGTGTTCGAAACCGGCCTGATATCTCACCCAGGATGGCGGCCCGAGGCACCCGGCGGCCGCGACGCCGGAGAAGGGTTTCGCCCGCTGCGCACCGGAAACCAGGTGCCCCGGCCCCCAGGCCCGGGGCACCTGGATGGACTCAGGCCACGGCGGGCAGGAACGCGACGTTGGTGAGCGTGAACTGGTTTTTCGCGTCGGTCAGGTACTTGTTCAGGTAGGGCGAATACGTCGTCACCGCGACGGTCCGGGCGGCCGGGTCGAAGTTCATGACGCGGAAATAGCTGTTGGGGGCGAGCTGGAGGATGTTCTGGTAGTCGGCCTGCACCTGGTAGACGGTGTTGCCGTTCATGCCCTTCTCCGTGATCAGGCCCTGGGCCGTGTAGTGGCCGGAGAAGACGAACGAGACGTTGGCGTGCTTGCTGACCAGCTGCGTCCACAGCTTCTTGCCCACGCTGTCCTTGGTGGTGCCGCTCTGGTAGGCGTGGGTGACGACCATGACCTGATGGCGCGGGTGCGCGGCGATGACGGTGCTGCCCCACGCGATCTCCGCGTCGGTGGGGGCGTACTTGAGCGCGAGGATGAGCCAGCTGGTGCCGCCGGCGGTGAAGGTGTGGTAGCTGTTGTCGTTCTTGCCGGCCGGATAGGAGGCGCCGAAGGAGGGCAGCCCGGAAAAGCGGGTCACCGGGAAGTTGGCGTTGAACGCGGCGGCGTCGCGGACCACCGCGGGATCCTGCCCCTTGGGCATGGCGTCCATGTCGTGGTTGCCGACACCGAGGATGTAGGGGGTGTTGCCGTCGAGGCGGCCGAGGGCACTGTTCGCGTTGGCCCACTGGCCGGTCTGGTCGGAGTCGTCCACGATGTCGCCTTCGTGGACGACGTACCGGATGTTGCGCGCCACCCGGTTGTCCTTGATCCACTGGCCTTGTGCGTTGAAGGCGGCCGGGTAGCGTTCCGCGGCGTATTGGGTGTCGGGGATCACGACGATGCTGAACTTCTCCGCAGCGTCGACGGCGGGTGCGCCGTGCGCTGTCGCGGGCAGGACCGCGGACGAGAGCAGCATGATCGTCGCCGCGCCGAACAGGCGCGCTGTGCCTAACGTCGCCATCACATCTCCCAAGTTGACGGAAAGTCGCCTCAGTGTGACGGCTGGTGAGAAACTTTCACTTATCGGTGGATGGCGACAAAAGGAAGTTCCGAGGAGAACTCGGGCAGGCTTCCGGGCGGTGGCGACAACTCAGCTCGTCCGCGCGACGTGCCAGCGCGGGGTATCCGACGTCCGCCGTGGCCTGGTCCGCGGGTGACTGTCCCTGGCGATTCGCGTCGCCGGCCCGGCATCCGGAGATCACGTGGCGTCCGGATCGCTCGGCGGCCGTTCGCCCGGGCGCCGCGCGGCCCCGGCGGCCGGTGTCACGGATGAGGTGCGGGCGGGCGCCGTGCTGCTCAGCGCCGGGTGCGGCGGGCCGACGTGCGACGGCGCCTTCGGTGTCGTCGGTGACGGCGGGCGCCGCCAGCCCATCCTCAGCCGGAGAGCAGGATCCGGCCCGGTCCGCCACCCAGGTCGGCTCCGCCCGGGTGATCGCCTATCCCGAAGTCAGGCGGTGGGCGCAGGACCACTGCAACGCGTTCATCGAAGTGGATCTCCAGCCGACCGCCCGCGCGTATGCGGTGGAGGTGCTGTCCCGTGTCCCACAGATCGCCTCGATCTCGATCGTCAGCAGTGGCCGGGACCTGTTCCTGACGGTGCTGACTCCCGATCTGGCGACGCTGTCCCGGCTCGTCCTCGAGAAGCTCCAGCAGCTTCCCGGGCTACGCGGGACGCGGACCCACGCGGTCACCACCGTCTACGGCGAGGGCAACCAGTGGCGGCTCGACGCGCTGTCGCCGCAGCACCGTGTCTCCAGCCCACCGAAAGCCGGAAACCGGCCTGTCTGGAAGGACGACTACCGGGAAGTACTCCGCGCCCTGGGCGACGGCCGGAGCCCCGCGGCCGACATCGCGGCCCGCACGGCGGGAAGCGGGTCCACCGTCCGCCGCCGGCTCAACGAAATGATCGGCGGCGGCCTGCTGTCCCTGCGTTGCGAGGTCGCCCAGCCCATCACCGGATGGCCCGTCGCCGCGACGTTCTGGGCGCGGGTACCACCGAACGAGCTGCACCGGACCGCCACCGCCCTGACCGAGCTGCCGGAAGTCCGCCTGTGCGCGGCCACCACCGGAGCGGACAACCTCGTGATGACCCTGTGGCTGCGCTCCCTCGGCGACGTCCAGCGGCTGGAAGCGGAACTCGCCGCAAAACTCCCCGCCCTCTCCCTCACCGACCGCGCCGTCACACTCCACGCCGCCAAACGCATGGGCTGCCTGCTCGACGACACCGGCCGGATCACCGACGTGGTACCCATCGATCCGTGGGCATCGTTCTCGAACACCGACGACCGCAGGGGCCAGCCTGCCGGGGCGCGAGCCGTCGTCGTCAGATCACCGCCTTCTTGATCAGCGCGCGAATCCTGGCTTCCGTCGCGTCGTCCAGCGACGTGAGTGTCCACGCGACGGGGTGCATGTGGCCACCCTCCTCGCGAGCGGGGTTCACAACCTCGCCGAAGCCGAACGCGATGAAGTCCTTGTCCACCTTGATGTAGCAGACGTCCTTGCCGTCCTTCACGTAAAACGGAAGCCCCCACCGCACGATCGGCTCCAGCGACGGGGCGCTCTCCCGGATGATGCTGTGCAGGCGCTCGCCGATCTCCCGATATTGGGCAGGGGCATCACCGAGCTTGGCGAGGACAGCCGCGTCACCCTTCTTCGTGAACATCTGATCAGGCCTCCTTGGCAGATTCGATGCAAGTCACGGCATCGACGTTAGTTCCGGCTTCGTGCTCGATGCTTCTCGATTCCTGATCGGGTTGACCTGGCTCGACACATCCGTCATGTGCTGAGTATCAGCGGCACCAGGCAGTAGATCTCGACGGCCTCGTAGACGGCGCCGAGGACGAAGAGCGCGAGCGCCGGGAGCCAGAGCCAGCCGAGCCGGCTCAGGCCTCGTGGCACCTGAACTCGTCGGCCGGAGCCAGGACCTGCCCAGCAAGTAGGCGCCGAACAGCACCAGTGCGTATGCCTGGAACTCGATCAGGAGGGTCAGGGAATGCGGAATCAGGGTCAGCGCTGATGTCCGGTCGACGGGTGCGACGAGGATCCCCAGGTCGATCGTTTTGATCGAGAAGATCGCGAGGCCTGCGAAGGGCACGACGGCTGACGGCAGGACGATGAGCGGCAAGGCTGTCGCGAATACGTTGACGAGGAAGATGGTCGTGGCGAACAGCCAGGGGCTGCCGACCACGGCGTCGACGAGGGCTCCCTGGTTCCCGCCGGCGAAGGAGGAGGTTCGCGCGGCGTGGAGATCGGGGAAAATCGTGGCGAGGGCGATGCCCAGGAGGAGCATTCCGTAGACGAGGGCGGTGACGAGAACGTACGCGCGGAGATCGGCGCGGATGATCTGAACCGGTGTGCGAAGGCCGTTCAAGGCGAGTGATCCATTCTTATGGGCGGCGCCGGCACGCCGGCGAGGGCGCGCGGTGGTCGGCTAGTGGCCTCCGCCGTCGAGCAGCCAGTGGTAGCGCAGGCGGAGGGTTCGTTCCGTACTGGCCAGCGCAGCGCCGAGGGCGAGCGTGATGTTGAGCCAGGGAGGCAGTCGGATCGGCGAGGTGAAGGTGCCGAGGCTTTCCGCGATCGCCGGTGCCCGGGAGATCGGTTCGATGAGCTGCAGCAGGTTTAGTCCCACTCCAATCACGAGCAGCAGCACCGAGACAGCGCCGATCACACGACTGGCCGTCGGGTGGTTGCGCTCGAGATGGGCCCGCCTGCCCACGGCCGACTTCGGGTCGGGATCGAGCTGGTGTTCCTGCCCCCCCCGGCGGTGACGAAGTGGCAGCGCTTGATCCCGAACCTGCTCATCGCCACCTCGATGACGCCGTTCTTCACCGAGAACACCGTGGGAATCCTCGATTGAGCCTGATGGCGGTCGTTGAGATACAGGTGTGCGAGCGGCTCGCCGCCCCAGCGCCGGACGTCGACGGCATATGTCGCCGTCCGGCGGGCAGCGGGCGACGGCCGTAGGTAGAACAGTCCACGCCCCATCGGCAGGTGCCACCAGCGGAAACGCTGCAGAGGCCGGCCGTTGCCCGGCTTGACCCGTCGGATCGCCTGCCGGCGTCGTGCCGTCTCGAACATGGCTTCCGCTCCTCCAATCAGCCCGACCGGATTCGTCCGAAGCGGGGTCGTCGGTGTACTAACACACTGTGCTAGTCCACCCGGGCGACAAACTAGCACAGTGTGTTAGTAAAGATGGAAGCGTGACGTGGAGGTTCACGGGATGACGGAGCGAAACGGGCAGCTGAGCAGCCGGGACAAGGTGGTGCGGGCGGCGATGCAGATGATCGGGGAGAATCCCGGCGCGAAGCTCAGCGTGCGGGCGGTTGCCGCGCGTGCCGGGGTGAGCACGGGGTCTCTCCGATTCCACTTCCCGACGCAGCGCGAGCTGCAGGACGAGGTGCTCACCCGGCTGTACGACGTCGTCGTCCCCGCAGAGAAGATCCACGACCGGACGGTGCCGGCTCGCGAGCGGCTCGCCGACTGCTTGCGGCAGGTCCTCGCGCCCGCCGGCGTGGGTGCCGGCGCCCGGGAGGCGTTCCACCTCCTCCACGAGCAATTCATCGCCCCGGAGCCGACTGAAAAGGTGCGAGAGGCGTACGCCGCCATCGAGCGGGAGGGACTACGGCGCGTCGAATTCTGGCTGACGGTCCTCACCGAGGAGGGCGCCCTTGCCGCCGGCGACAACTCCCGGCGCGCAAGGTTCCTGCTCTCCGTCTTGAACGGCCTCTCGCTCGAGCGAGCGCTTCCCGCCGAGGGATCGGTCCTGCAGGCCGAGAACGACACCCTGTACTTGGCAGTCGACGCTGTCCTGGGCTCCACCACCTGCTGACCGGCTTCCGGGGCGAGTCCACGTTCAGGCGCGCGGCGGTCCCGGTGACCTGCCGACTTCAGTCTTTGCGCAAGAACAGGTGAGGAAAAGCTTCCCTGGCCTGAATTCGCTCGTTCCACCCGCTGCCGGATCCGGCCGGTTTCCCTGGCCTGCCAACACAACCACAGCAGCTGCGCTGTCGGTGCGCAGTTTCCCCTGGCACGCGGCACCGCCCGCCGCGACAAGGGCAGGACCGGGACTGGCTGATCGGCGCGTCGCCGCCGACGATGGTCGGCCGGCGGCCGCGTTCATGCGGGCCAGCGAGGTGAACATCGCCTGCACCCGGGTAGGGGTCAGCTCGGCGACCCGTTCATGCCCCAGGCTCGGTATTAGGTGGCGCCGGGCGTGCATGGCATAGCTGCGCATCGTGGAAGGCGCCAGGTTATCCCGGCTTTCCAGCCACAAACGCAACCACTGCGCAATCGTCACCGCCGACCCCGAAACGCCGTCCAGGGTGGTGGGGTTGTGCAGGAAGTCCCGTGCGGCACCGGCGGCTTTCCGGGAGGCGAACCCGCCACGGCGCAGCTGCCGTCGCCTGCCGTTCTTCCCCGGCGGCAGTTCCAGCCGGAAGTACCAGCTCCCATGCCCCCGCACCGCCAGTTGAGGGCACCGGCTCCCCAGCCGGCGACCCGTCACGAGATCGCGACATCCGCATCGCTTGAACAATCCATTTCCTGATGCCATGGTCATGCGCCTCATCCAGAAGAAACACCTATGACCGCTTTCCTTATGGTGGTCGCGGAGGGTGGCGTGCTGCTGTCGTGATCACGGCGAACTCGCCACAGGCGATGATCGTGAACCCGAGTCGGGCTGATGTCCATAAACGACGGTCGATTCGTAACAAAAACAGGTGAGGAGGAACGGAATTTGGCAATGCGGCATCAGCCTCGGCCACGCGGTCAGCGTAGATCACCAAGGACACCTGTCCCATGCAGGCTTGCGCGGAATCGGGCTTCGTCGTCGCTCACCCCGACCGGGCCAGATCGTTCGCCTCGGCTCTCGCGGGGGACCTTCGCCGCAGGCCGCCGTGGCCGCCTCCTCGACGTCGTGGACCCGGACGTCAGGTTGCGTCCCGCGGCCGGGACGCCGATAGCGGGTGTCGCTTTCCAGCGGGCGTCATGACTGCAGCGCAGCCCCGGATTTGGCTGGGATACTTGCCGGAAGGAATGCTGGTCGGAGGTGGTGGCTGTGGACTCCGGTGATCAACGCCCGGCCGATGGTGGTCGGGTGCCCTGGCGCGTCACGTCGGCTGAGCCGGATTCAGGTCCGCCGGCGGGGGAGTTGTTTGCCGCTCGATCGTCGCGATGGCAGGAAGAGGCACGGGTTCCTCCGTGCGGCTCGGGTGATCTCGCGGTGTCGGTCCGGTGGTTCCGGGCTGCGGGTGGCGGGTTGCGTGGCGAGGTGGTTGCGGAGAACGTCAGCGGGCGGGTCTGCCGGTTGGGCAGCAAGCCGGGACTGCAGCCGCTGGGGTCGGATGGGCAACCGCTTGGCGTGGATCAGTGGGTCACGCTGGAGATGCGCGTCCCGCCTTTCGTGATATTGGAGCCGGGTCAGTCGGCGTCGGCGCCGATCACCTGGTCGGGGTGGAGCGGCAGGTCTGCCTCAGGGCGGATCGTCGTGTCCTGGCAGGGCGGCTCGGCGACAGTCGACGCTGCAGGACCAATCGAGCCCGGGCCGCCGAAACGAGGGGTG
This sequence comes from Amycolatopsis plumensis, assembly GCF_042652605.1. Taxonomy (NCBI): domain Bacteria; kingdom Bacillati; phylum Actinomycetota; class Actinomycetes; order Pseudonocardiales; family Pseudonocardiaceae; genus Amycolatopsis; species Amycolatopsis plumensis. Next base: position 3,364,184 of record NZ_JBHSJY010000001.1, read on the forward strand.
GTCGGCAGTCTTTCGTCGAGTTGGTTCACTCGGATTCACTGAGTCGATTGGCGGCGGCGACCAAGTCGTCTTTTCGTCGCTCAGGCTTGTCCACAATAGACCAGAATCAATGCCAGTGCGTCTCCGATGGGGCTCCGTTGCTTGAGTAGTGCCTGACATCGTGCAACACTCGACGACACTGAAAGGCGGTGCAAATGTCGGCTGACCTGCATTTATTAGCAGAGTCCGACACGTAGCGGCACTCGCTGACATTCATTTCCCGTAGACTTTTAATCCGTAGGTTCTGGGTTCGAGCCCCAGGCGGCCCACTGTGATCATGCGTTTGACCTGCGGAGACGTTTGGTCTGATGATCTTTCGCAGGTCAGGCCGATCTCTGTGCCTGTTGTATGTCCGAGGTCGTCAGGTTCCGGTGATCGGGTCGCCTGCCGAGGTCGTGCTGGCGGCGGATGCCCGATCTGGCGTTCGCGGTCATTTTTGTTGTTGTCGCGGGAAACCGGCGGTGTGCTGAGAGCCGGTGGCTCGATCAAGCGGTTGTGTTGCCGTGCGGGTTCGAGGGGTTCGTGGCTTCGGAGGTAAGGGTGAAGCGCGGCGCCGCGCTCGAGTAGATCCGGACGTGGCCCCAGTCCCCGGCGATCTCGTAGTGATCGTCGTGACGTTGGAGGCTGTCGATGTTGCCGAGATCTTCTTCGCCGGTGGCGTCGCGGTAGGTCTGGGACGACCGGGTGACCCATTCGATCTTGGTGGCGTCGGCGATGGTCAGCACGGCGTCGGCGTAGCAGTGTGCTTCGTCCGGTCGCGGCTGGTGATAGCGCGGGTGTGACTCGGTCAGTACGGCCTCGAGCCGGAAGGTCAGCGAGGTGGGTGTCTCGTCGATGGCGAGGACGAAGCTGTCTTCGAGGTAGACGTTGGCGAGGCCGGGGAAGTCGGTGTAGTTCGTCATGTGCTCAGTTGTCCCAGGTGATCGGTGTGTGGTTTCCCAGGCTCTTCCTGGTGACCGGGTTGCCTTGCGGGTCGATGCGGACACCGTCTTCGTTGCGCAGTTCGACGTGGGGGTTCTCGCTGCCCGGGGCGCGGCCGCTGCCCTCCTTGAGGGTCATCCGGACGATGCCGTTCTCGTCGACGTACTTCGGCGGGCCGTTCGGTGTCTGCTGCTTCCTCCATCCCTTGGACTCCGCATAGCGGGCCAGATCGGATGCCTTCGGCGGTGTGCCCTGGTCGAAGTACTCCTTCAGGGCAGCCTTCACCGGCGGCAGTTTCGGCGCGGCCGGGTCGGGTTTCTCTCCGGCGCGGGTGCCTTTGAGCAAGCTTGCCGGCTGCGCCGCCGATGAGCAGCCCGCCGACGATCTGGCCGGTGGCCCGGCCGGGGTGGTCGGCCCAGTCGTCCCAGGCGATCAGGCTCTTGCCGAAGTCCACCGGGTGGGTGATGTTGTGCCACGCGGCCGAGGCGATGTCGGCCAGCCCCTCGTGGTCGGGGTTGCCTGGGTCGCCGATGGCGTAGACGAGGTTCCACACGCCTTCGTCGAACCCCTTGAACGCGTTCCAGGCGCCTTCGCCGAAGTCGGCGAAGAAGCCGCCGACGTCGTCGAGCCAGTCTGAGGCTGTGGGTGCGCCGCCGGCCTCGTCGGAGATGGTTTCCGCGGTCCGGTCCCCGGCCTCGGTGAGCTGCTGGCGGGCGCGGTTCAGTGTCTCACGCGCCGCTTGCCGGTCGGCCTCGCCGGGGTCGGGGAACGGCGCGACGGTCACCCGGTGGGGTCACCGTCGGCGGCGTGCTGTCGGTTCTGGGTGTCGGCGTTGGTGACGTCGCGGTCATAGCGGGCCTTCGCGTCCGCCGTTGCGGCCTGGCCTCGGTCCCACAGCCGGATGGCTTCGCTCGCCTGACCTTGCGCCCAGCGCCGCGCCGGCGCGTACCCGTCGAGTGCTTCGGCGACCGCGTCGAACGAGTCGGAGGCGGCCTGCCACTTGGCAGGTTCGTAGCTGAACTTGTCGTGGAACTTGACCGCGGCCGGACCGGCCCAGGAGCCGGTGTCGATTCGGCGGAGGCTGTCTCCGGCCTGTCCGGTTCCCCGCGACCGGGCATGCAGTACCCGGGCGTTCTCCTCGATCGCGGCCGGGTCACCGGGAACCAGGGCGCGCGGATCAGAAGTCTCACCAAGTTCGGCCATCAGTCACCGATCGCCACGCTGCCGGGATCCGCGGGCAGCTGCCGTGCGGCCGCCTCGTCGATTCCCCGGTAGGCGTCCGCGGCATGCGTGAGGCAATCGCCGATCACGCCGGCATCCTCGGTCAACGTGTCCAGCCCCGTGCTCCACCGCGCGCAGTAGTCCGCAAGCGCACTGTGCACGCCGGCATGGCCGTAGAGTCCGGCGTCGCCGCACAAGCCGCGCCCTCCTCGCGCTTGACGTTGAGCTCGGTGGTGGGCATGGCCTGCCCGGTGCGTTTCTGCTCGGCTCGTCGCCGTATCGCGGTGAGCGCCTGTGGGGGCACCATCCGGTTCAGGATTCGTAGACCGTCGCCCGAGCGAACACCGGATCGAACTCGTGAAGACTGCGCCGGCCAGCCACCACCTCCTGCGCGCACCTGGCCACGACGGGTTCACTTTCTGCCTCCGCGCCTTCTCCTTTCATAGCTATGAGTGTACCGCCGAATGCAAACAGTGACCGTCGGTGAAGTAACGCCAGCTCGGCCTCCATTGTCCTATTTGGGCAGAATACCAAGATTTGGGCGCTTTTGGCCGAGCTGGTTACTGTGCGGTGAATACCCCGCTTGGACTATTCCTTTTTGGACCGTCATCGGCAAGGGTGATCTTGGGTTCGTCGGGGGCCCGGCTGTGTGCTGGTGCTCTTTGGCGAGGGGGATCTCGTGAGTTCTTTTGGTGCGCGTTCGCGCGCTCTTTTGGTCTGTGTAGCGGTTGCTGCCGGGACTGTCACGACGTACGCGACAGCCCATGCGGCCACCCCCGCCGTCCCGGACGCGGCTCCGGACGAGGTCACCGCCGCTGCCTATGCGCGGCAGGGGAACAAGCCGGTCGAGGTGACGTCGGAGACCACCGAAACGTCGCTGACCACGGCCAATCCGGATGGCTCGTGGACGATGACGCAGTACGTCCACCCGGTGCGGGTCAAGCAGGCCGGCACGTGGACGCCGATCGACACCACGCTGGTGCGGCGGGATGACGGCACCGTGGGGCCGAAGGCCATCACCATCGACGTCAAGCTCAACCCCGGCGGCGCCGGGTCCGCGGCGAAACCCATCGTGCAAGCCGGGCAGGATAACAAAGAAGTCGGCCTGAAATGGTCGAACGATCTGCCGGTGCCGACGCTCGATGGCGACACCGCCACTTACCCGGAAGTGCTTCCCGGCGTCGACCTGACCGTGAAAGCAGTTCCTCAAGGCTTCACGGAAAACCTGGTCATCAAGACGCCGGAAGCGGCGAAGAACCCCAAGCTGCGGGAGATCCCGTTCGGTCTCCACACGCGCAACACCACAGTCAGCGTTGCGGATGGGGAGGGCCGGGGCACTCCCGCGCAGGCCGCCCCGACCGATGGGCTCGAGGTCAAGGACGCGGCCGGGCAGGTCATGTTCTCCGGGGACGCCTCGCGGATGTGGGACTCCTCCGGTGACGGCTCGGCCGCCGAGCGGGAGCTCGGCGAGGGCGGCGGCCGGCGCGAAGCCGTGATGGACGTCGCTCTGACCAGCGACAAGGTGACCATCACCCCGGACCAGGCGTTCCTGAACGACCCGGCCACCCGATACCCGGTCCTGCTCGATCCGGACAGCTGGTGCGACTCGTGCGGGATCCAGGCGCACGTGGTGGTCCAGTCCGGGTTCCGGGACGCGCACAACTGGAACGCCACGGGCGGAGACCTGTCGAACCTGAAGGCCGGCTACGAAAACTTCGACTCCGCCGGGACGTCGCGGTCCTACATCCAGATGAACTCCGCGCGGCTGGGTGGCACGGTGGTGCACAGCGCGACGCTGAACACCACGATCCAGCACAGCGCCAAATGCAGTGACACGGCGAAGCCGACCGGGTTGTGGTTGTCGAACGCCGCCTCGCCCGACACGACGTGGGCTGCGCAGCCGGGCTGGGGTTACCAGGTGTCGACGATGAACGTCGCGAACTGCAACGACACGCCGGGCGTGGCGGGCCAGTTCAACGCCACCCGGGCAGCGCAGGACGCGGCGGCGAACCGGTGGCAGAGCACGTGGTTCGTGCTCGCGGCCGCCAACGAGGGTGACGGGGTGTTCGCGTGGCGGCGGTTCGACCTGAACCCCTACTTCGCGGTGAACTTCGACTCCTACCCGAACCCGCCGGCGAGCCTGTCGATGCAGAACGGGACGCTGCCCTGCACGTCGGGGGCGAACCGGCCGTGGGTCTACACGAAGACGCCGCAGATCGCGGGCCGGCTGTCCGATCCGGACGGTGGCACCGTCTACGGCAAGTTCGCCCTCGCCTACGGCGCGCTCGGCCACAACGTCTACATCCACGAGAACGCCGCGAACCTCGTCCCGGTGGGCACGGCGGGCCCGAACCAGCAGGCGACCGCGCAGCTGGCCGCGGTCCCCTCGGGGTGGATCAACGAAGACGGCATCTACAACTGGTCGATGCAGGCCTACGAAGGCGAGTTGTGGTCGAACTGGGTCGGCAACTGCGAGTTCGTCGTGGACACCAAGGTCCCGGCGCCACCGGTGCTGGCGATGGCGTCCTCGACCGACCCGAAGGTCCAGGGTGACGCGGTGGAGTTCGACGTGTGGACCGGCATGGCCACCGACAACTTCTACGACATCGACCACTTCATCTACACCACCGACGGTTCCGAGCCTCAGACCCAGGGCTCGCCGACCGCGCCGGCCACCCAGGGGGTCGACGGCAGCGGGAAGATGGTTGCCACGACGGCGATCAAGGTGGTGGCGGCCAACGGCAACCAGAACCTGATCAAGGTCAAGTCGGTGAACAAGGCCGGCATGCCCAGCCCGAACGCCACCTGCGTGGTGCTCGCCGAATCCAACCCGGCGCTGGACGGCCCGTCCTGCTCCTACCACGTCCAGCCGCTCACCCCGGGCAAGAACCTGGTCGCCGCCTGGGGCGCCGACGAACCGTCCGGCACGACTCTGGTCGACGCCGCTTCGTCGACGCCGGGCAACGCGACCCTGCCCACGCACCCGGCCACCACGTCCGGCGGTGTCACCCGAGGTGCGGGCTACAACCACGGCACCAGCTGGACCCATCCCGACACGGGCGGCTACAGCGAAGACGTCAAGGGCGCGATCAGCCTCGACGGCACCACCGGCTACGCCCAGAGCGCCGATCGGGTGCTCGACCCGTCGAAGTCGTTCACGGTGGCGGCCTGGGCGAAGCTCACCGACGCGACGCATTCGCAGACCGTCCTCGCCCAGGACGGGACCCAGGTGATGGCGATCGCGCTGCAGTACAACAAGGAAAACAACGCCTGGGCGATGCGCGTCTCGACCGGCGATTCGGCCGCGCCTGGGTCGGTCTGGGCCTTCTCAGGCGCCCCACCCCAGATCGGGGTGTGGACGCACGTGGCGGGGACGTACGACGCGTCGACCCACGTCGCGACGCTCTATGTCGACGGCGCGAAACAGAGCACGGTGATCGCCCAGCCCTGGGCCGCTACCGGACCGGCCGTGCTGGGCGCGGCGAAGTGGGCCGGGGCCCGCACGGACTTCTTCCACGGGTCGCTCGACGACCTGCAGGTGTGGCAGCGGGCCCTGTCCGGGCCGGAGGTCCACGACCTGGCCGGGGTGGCCGTCCCCCTCGCGAACTACGCACTGGCCGAGGGGTGCGGGCCGGAGCTGATCTCCGCGACCTCGCGCGTCCCGTCGCTGCAAGCGAGCTGGGCGCTCGGGCAGACCAGCGGGAACACCGCCACCGACAGCACCGGTTACGGCAACACCATCACCCTCACCGGCGGTTACGGCTGGGTACCGGGCCACGGCGGCGGCGGGCTGCAGCTCGACGGCGCCACCGGCTACGGCACCACTCCCGGCCCGGTGGTGAACACCGCGGAGTCGTTCACCGTGTCGGCGTGGGTCAACCCCACTGACCTCAACGCCGGGTACACCGTCCTGTCCCAGGCCGGCAGCGCAAGCGCGAACTTCGTCCTGCGCTACGACAAAGCCGCGAACCGCTGGGCCTTCGGGATGTCCCCGTCCGATACCGCGACCACGGCGATGACCTGGGCGACCGGTACGTCCGTTCCCCAGGTGGGGACCTGGACCCTGCTCACGGCGACCTTCGACAAGACCACGTCACGCCTGCGGCTGGCGGTGAACGGAAAACGCGAAGCCGACGCGTCGGTGGCCGGGGCGTGGACGGCGAACGGGCCGCTGCTCCTCGGCGCCGAGCCCGGGGCGAAGAACCTGTTCGAGGGCGTGCTCGACCAGGGGCGGATCTGGGCGCACGCGCTCACCGACGACCAGATCGCCGCGCTGAACAGCCTGCGGTACGTCGACACGGTCACCCAAAGCGCGGGCACGCCGTCGGGCGGGGTGTCCCTCGGCACGGAAACCGACGCCGCCGGGAACCCGGCCGGGTGTGCGGCGCAATTCACCGTCAGCGGCGGCGAAGTCGCGACCACCAAGCCCGCGAACCTGCGGTCCGACAAGTCCTTCACGGTCGAAGCGTGGGTCAAGCACACCTGGACCGCGGCGGACGCCTCCGTGAACGGTCCGCTCGACCCCTCTCCCCGTGCCGTCGTCGGCACGATCGACACTCAGTACTCGCCACTGCTGCTCGGCTATCGGCCGTGGGCCGACGCCTCGGGCGCCCAGCACGGCAAGTGGAGCTTCCTGATTTCCCCGTCCGCGACCGGCAACGACAGCCGGATCGTGTTGAGCGACGCCGACGCGGCCGACAACACGTGGACGCACCTGGTCGCCACCTACGACGTCGCCACCGGCTACATGGCGCTCTACGTGAACGGGAAGAAGCAGAACTTCTACGTCAACACGCCCGACGGTGGTGGCGTCGTGGCCCGGGATTCCAGCGGTCTCGTCCTCGGCCACGGCGTGTGGACGGGACGGCGCAGCGACACCTGGTACGGCGGCCTGGCCGGCGTGCGGGTCTATGCCGGACTCCGCGGCACCGCCATGAGCTTCGACAAGCGGGCCGACGATCCCGGCGACCTCTTCGGCGTCACCCACTAGCACCGGCTTCGGCGCGTCGAGCGCCCACCACACTTAGGTAGGCAGAGATGACTCACTCGCGTGGCTTTGTGCGCTTCACCAGGAGCAGACGGGCCTTGGCCCTCGGCCTGGCGGTCGTGTTGCTGGGTTCGGCGCAGACCGCGGCGGCGGAAGCGGCGGCCGGTGGCTGGCACGGGCTGGGCTGGGACCTGCCGCCGCTGCAGCAGACCAGCTCGGTCAACGGTGTCGACGGCGGTTTCCGCGCGAAACTCGTGGCTGCGGCCGGTTCGGGCGCTCCGGCGAAGGTCAGCTGGCCGGCGGCGGCCACCGCCGAGGTCGACCTTCCCGCGGCCGCGGCTGCGGCGAAGGTGCCTGCCGGTCAGGCCGTCGCGGTGGCCCGGTCCCGTGCCGGGGCTGCTCATGCCCCGGGCAAGGTGCGGATCAGCACCCTGGACCAGGCCACGACGGCCAAGACCGGGATCACGGGTGTGCTGGTCAAGGTGGAGCCGGTGGCCGGGGACACGAGCGGGCCGGTGAACGTCGACGTCGACTACCGCTCGTTCGGTGACGCCTACGGCGGCGACTTCGGTGGTCGCCTGCACCTGGTGCAGTACCCGGCGTGTCTGCTGACGACGCCGGACAAGCCCGAATGTCACGTCGGTACGCCGCTGGCCTCGGACAACAACACCAAGACCCGGCACGTCTCGGCCGATGCGCAACAGGCGACCAGTTCGATGCTGGTGGCCGCGGAAGCGGCAAATCGCCGCTCAGTTGGGCCTCGACGTGGACCTGTCCATCGTGAAAATCGGCGGCGAGTTCGACAATCCTCCGTTCATCGAGGTTCCGAAGTGATGTCCGAGAAGTCGTATGAGTTCTGCAAGCTCTACGTCCGGGCAGACTCGGTCGATGCTGTCGTCGGCGCTTTGTCGGTTGGCCTGGGTGTCGAATTCGTTGCGAAGATTGCGACGGTGGCAAGGACTCTGATTGAGGTACTGAGAAACGACGACCGCCTTCCGTTGGATCAGTCCGGTGACGACTTCGTGCGATGGCCGGTCTTGGTCGAAGTCGAATCGCCGGACGGAGCCGACCAAGCCGAAGTTGTCGGGTTGACAAGTCGTCTGCTGGAGATCCTATGGGGAACTGAATACGCGGCCGTGGCGTCGTGCGACTTCGAAGACGAGTTGCCATACGACGGAGGGATCAGGCGAATCCGATAGCCTCATCAACAAAATGCCCGCCTCGCAAGCGCGAGGCGGGCATTTCGTTGTGGCGGCAGTCGCCGCCGGAACTCTCAGAGCGCCGACTGGGCGTAGACCTCGCGCGTCAGGTCCGTGATCCGCGTGGCGGAGTCCTGCCAGGACAAGGTGGTCGGCTCCAGCGTCAGCACCACGACGATCTTGCCGTTGCCCGAGCTCACCGTGCCGCTCGTGTGCATGGCGCGGCTGGTCAGGTCGATGCCCTGGACGGCGCCGGTCGTGCCCTCGCCGCTGGACGCGACCGCGGTGGCCGCCCTGACGTCCGGGGAGCTCAGCCTGCGGAGGGCCCTGGCGTCGGTCTCGTGGCACTCCTGGCCGGGGGCCGGCGCGGCCCCGAAGCCGGACCAGCCCTGCTTGACCGCCATCGGCTCAAAGATCGCGCTCGGGAGGCCGAACGACTGGTCGAAACCGTCCGAACCGCACTTGGTCGACTGCGCCAGGTTGCCCATGATGAAGGCGCGGTACCTCGGGTTCGCCTCCTGCTCGATGTACTGGTATGTCCGGACGATGTCCGCGGCGCTGATCGCGGTGTAACCCCACTTGCCGCGGGAGGTGGGCGGCGCGGTGTCGGTGAGACCGAGCTTGACGACCATCCGCTTGACGATCTCGTCCCAGCCGTCGCGCACCCACAGCGTGCTGGCGGCGTCGTCGTTGCTCGACCGCAGCATCGGTTCGAGCAGGGCCAGGTCGTCGGCCGGGATCTGGTAGTCGGGGCCGTGCGATTCGAGGTAGTCGAGGGCGATGAACAGCTTGACGAGTGAGGCCGAGCGGTACTGCTTGTGCTCGTCGGAGCCGAAGGCGGCGCCGGTCTCCTGGTCCACGACGAGGTAGCTGGCGGTCATCCCTTCAGGGAGGTTCACCGAAGACGTCCCCGCCGAAGCCGATCCGGCTGCCAATGCCACCCCCGCCACGACACCGGTCGCTATCGTTGCCAGACGCCGGATTTTCCCCATGTTCGACCACCCCAGATTTCCTAGATCGACTTCGGTCGGGGGCCACCCTATCGGGTCAATCACGCCGACGTCAGCGATCCGAGACGCCCACCTTGGGGCCCTGGAGCGATCCGCTCCAGCGCCCCTTCGCCGTTAGGGTGGCGGGCATGGACGCGACCCGGTGGCTCATCGTTGTCCGGCACGCGAAGTCGGACTGGTCGGAGGGCCTGCCCGACCACGAGCGGCCCCTGGCGCCGCGCGGCCTCCGTGACGCGCCCCGGCTCGGTCGGTGGCTGGCGGCGGAGGGGCACGTGCCCGAGCTGGCCGTCTGCTCCACCGCGCGTCGCACCCGGGAAACGTGGCTGCGCCTGAGCGACGAACTCCCCGTGCCGCCGCCCGTCGAGTACGACGACGAGCTCTACGGCGCCGACGTCCCGGAGTTCCTGAACGCCGCCAGCCGGACGCCGTCCGACGTCGCCGCGCTGGCGCTCGTCGGGCACGAACCCGGGGTCAGCGACCTGACCCTGCACCTGGCCGGGCACGGGGACGAGACCGCGGCGGTCCAGACCAAGTTCCCCACCGGCGCCGCGGCCGTGCTCGCGACCACGGACCCGTGGGACGCCCTCCGGACCGCCCGGCTCGTCGCCTTCTTCCGGCCGCGTGACTTCACCGACTGAGTGGGTGGTCTGAACCGGGCATTGCTCAGAGCATGTTCACATGCGTACCCTCCATTCACTCATAGGTCTGGTGTTCATATTTGTGAATGGAGCGGACATGGTTTTCCGCCACACCGTCGTGGCCGCGCTCGCCGCGCTCGGCCTCGTCGCTTCTTCCGCCGTGCCGGCCGAGGCCGCGCCGCGGCCCACCGGCTGCGCCGTCCCGGTCATCGGGCCGGTGTGCGCACCCGCGACCGTCGTCCTTGACGGCAAACAGCTGCTTCGCACGAAGTTCGCCGCTCTCGTCGGCGAAAATACGTCACGCACCGCGCTGGACAACCTGCTCACCGCGGCGAGAACCGACCTCACGGCGGGGCCGTGGAGCGTCACGTCGAAGAAACAGGTCCCGCCCAGCGGGGACAAGCACGACTACCTCAGCCTGGCGCCCTACTGGTGGCCGACCACGCAGCCGACCGCCGAAAACCCCTGGGGCTGCCCGTTCGTGCAGCGTGACGGCCAGCGCAACCCGATCGTCGACGAGATCACCGACCACGCCTACCGCGGTGAGGCGTTCGCCGCGATCTACCGGCTCGCGCTCGCCTGGTACTACACCGGGGACGCGCGGTACGCCCAGCGCGCGGCGCTCGACCTGCGCACGTGGTTCCTCGACGCGGCCACGAAGATGAACCCGAACATGAACTTCGCCCAGGGCATCCCGTGCAAGGTGGACGGCCGGGGCATCGGCATCATCGAGTTCTCGTACACGTTGAGCCAGGTCGTCGACGCCACCGCGATCCTGGCCACCGGTGCTCCCGGCTGGACGAAGACCGACCAGGCCGGCATGACCGGCTGGTACACGCAGTTCCTGGACTGGCTGCGCACCAGCAAGAACGGGACCGACGAAGCGAAGGCCCAGAACAACCACGGCAGCTTCTACGACATGCTCGTCGCCTCGCTCGCCCTGGGCACGGGGCAGCGAGAGCTGGCCGCGACCATCGCGCGTGACGCCGGTCCTGGCCGCATCGCGGCGCAGATCCAGGCCGGCGGCCTGCAGCCGCAGGAGACGAGCCGGACGCGCAGCTGGCACTACTCGGCGTTCAACCTCGTCGCGTTGACCCGCCTCGCGCAGATCGGCAAGCACGTCGGTGTCGACTTGTGGCACTACACAGCTCCGAGCGGGGCGACGCTGTTCGCCGCCGTCGACTTCCTGATCCCGGGAGCCACGCAGGGGCAGCCGGCGTGGCCGTACCCCGAGCTGGACTTCCGGCCGTACGCGGCGCTGGACGTCCTGCACGCGGCGGCCGACGCGGGCGATCGCGCCGCGCGGACGGCCTTGCCGCGGGTGCCGGTGGAGCCGGGCGGAGACCTCTACCCGGTGCGGCCGGCCGCGGAACAGCTGGACGACATTTCGACGTCCTGACGTTGTCCCGCGGAAAGGGCCCGGCCTTTCGCGGCCGGGCCCTTTCCCGGCGGAAATCAGACGCCCGCCACCTGCGAAATCCAGCTGCGATAACGCGTGATGTTGGTGTAGGCGGTGTTGTTCACCCGGTCGCTGGTCGAGGCGACGCCGACCTGACGGCCGGAGGCGAACATCGGGCCACCGGAGTCGCCGCCGGCGGTGATGCCGTTGACGCGGTTCGCGCAGACGGCGACGCCGCCGTTGTAGTCGCTGCAGCTGATCGAGTTCACCCGCACGGTCGCGACCTTCAGGTACCGCGACTGGCAGTTGATCTCGGAGCCGCACTGGCTGGTCGCGCCCCAGCCGTAGACCGAGACGTTCTGGCCGACCGAGACGTCACCGACGCTGCCGAGCGGCGAGTAGGTGGCGTTCACCGAGGTGGTGAGCCGGACGATCGCCAGGTCGGCGGAGCCGGGGTAGCGCGTGATGGTGGAGCCGGTGGCCATCGTCCCGCCGCTGGACTGGTCCAGGCTGCCGATGCGGAACGTGTAGGTGCCGGAGCTGCTGACGCAGTGCTTGGCGGTCAGGATGTACTGCGGGGCGATGATCGTCGCGGTGCAGTTCTGCTGGCCGTTGACGAACAGCCGGGCGGCCCAGGGGCCGCTGGTGGCGGTGCTGCCGCCGATGATCGACGGCTGGGCCTGTGGGGTGGTGTCGGCGGACGCCGGACCGCCGAGGCCGACGACGGCCAGTGCGGTGCTCGCGGCCAGCAGGACGAACTTGCCGAATTTCACGCTCACTCCTTTTCACGCGGGGGAGAACCGCGTGGGGAAAGCCGGTGGGGACCGAACTCGATGAGTGTCCGAGTTCTAGGCGAATGTCCGGAACCGACGAAAGTCGCCGGTCGAATCCGTATTTATTTCCCGGAGTGGGCTACGTGCAGTTCCCGTACTGTTCCGCGCTCGGGCGCGTCGGGGATCAGGCGGCGATCTTCGCCGGGGCGGTCTTCCGCAGCCAGTACAGGCCGATGACGGGCAGCACCAGCGGGATGAACAGGTAGCCCTCGCCGTAGACGGACCAGACGGTCGGGTGCCGGAAAGCGGCGGCGTCGACCAGGCTCAGCGTGCCAATGGTCAGGACGCCCAGTAGTTCGATCGAGCAGGCGACGAGGGCCACGCGCCACCAGCCGTCGCCGCGGCGGGCCAGCGCGATCGTCGCGACGATGTAGACGACCGCGGCGAACGCCGAGAGCAGGTAGGCGAGCGGGGCTTCGTGGAACTTCGTGCCGATCTGGACGCCGGCCCGCGACGTCGCGGCCAGCGCGAAGATCGCGTACACGGCGACGAGCACCCGCCCGGGGCCACTGGCCGTCCTACGCTGTTGCGCCACTCCACACCTCGTTCAGTCGCAGCACCATCACCGGGATGGCCAGGCAGGCGATGCCGAGCACGGCGGTGCTCGACCGGCTGCGCTCGGCCAGCGCCCAGGCGGCGCCGACGGGCAGTACGACCAGGCTGCCGATCAGGTAGGCCAGGTAGGTCGCCAGGCTCCCGGGCCGGTCCCCGCCGGCGAGCAGCACGATCCCGATCACCAGCTGCACGACCAGCAGCAGTTCGACGATCGCGAGCGCGATCAGGAGCGGGTTGTCCGGAAGCCGGTTCCGAGCCGACTGGACGAAGCTCCAGAGCGCGACGAGCGTGGCAGCCACGGCGACCGTCACGGCGAATCCGAAGATCACCCGTTCCTCCTTCCGGTCCGCCGCGGTCAACTTACTCCGTGGTACCTGCGGGCCCGTGTGCCGAGGTGCCGCGGGCGTGGCGCGGACCACCACGGTGGCTCTGCGGCCGCCGTATCACCGACGCGAACGGCGCCTACCGGGAAAGTTGATCACCGGAAGGTGTTGATGGCATTCGGCCAATTCGGCGGGGTATTCGACGTGATCCACTGGTGGACCTGGGGAAAGGTCTTCGCGTTACACCACTATGGTGTGGTGGTCGGACTGGACAAAATTACCCTGGGTTCGGATACCGGTCGGTAGGCGCCCTTTTTGCCTACCTCGGATAGCCCAGTTGAACCGCCGGGTTGGCGGATTGGCCCAGAGCTGTTCGGCATGGGGGAATAATGCTCGTGCCGGGGGCTGTGACGTCGATGCCCGGGCGCTCGCACGGAGGGGTATCACGGATGGACCTGCGCCACGAAGCGTTTTGCTTCGCCGACCGGTTGTTCTACGACGAACAGCAGGAAAACGGTGCGCCGGTCGAAGATTTCACCGCGTCGCTGTCGGCGCCGGACACCGGTTGGGTGACCACCGATCGCGGCGGGTGGCGCGTGGTGCAGCCTCGGGGGCTCGTGCTTCCCGCGCAGGGCTGGCAGATCCGGGTCTCGGCCGGTCTGGACAACGCGAGCCGGGTGCTGGCGCAGGTGTACGAGTCCTGTGCCCAGCACATGGTCACCTATCGGCATCTGCGCTCGCTGCTGACCCTGCTCGCGCGGAATTCGAAATACGCTTCCGCGGAGAGCGCCGCCGAGCTGGCGACCATTTACCCGGTCGACCACCACGAACTCGAGCTCGTACTCGCCGACCTGTCAACGCGGCTGGAGGGTGAGCACGGCCCGGACATTCCGAACGCCTTGCGGTACGGCGACGGCCCCCTCTACGTGCGTTACGGAGGATTCGTCGAACAGTGGGTCGAGCACAACGGCAATCGTGTTCCAGCGGTCCGCAAGCCAGACGGCCGGCTCGTACCCGAGAAGCGTGAACCGGCGTTCTCCGTGCCCGACTGGGTCAAGCTCCCGGCCTGTTTGCGCAGCAGCATCGCCGCGCGCAATGCCGGTGCCCGGGCCCAGTTCCCTTACCGGATGACGAGGCCACTGCACGTTTCGACCGGCGGCGGCAGCTACCTCGCCCACCCCAGGCTCGCCGACGTCAAGGCGGGTGGCGACCAGGTCGTCGTCAAGGAGGCTCGCCCGCACGCGGGCCTCGACGAGTCGCGGATCGACGCCGTCGAACGGCTGCACCGCGAGCACGAAGTACTCAGCCGGCTCGCCGGTATCCCGGGCGTTCCTCGGGTCGTCGAGCGGTTCACCGTCGCGGAGCGCGACTACCTGGTCACGGAGTGCCTGCCGGGCACTTCGCTGACCGGTTGGCTGAGCCGCAACTATCCCCTGACCAGCAGCAATACGACGACCGCCGACCTCGTCGCCTACGTCCGGCGAGCCCTGGAGATCGTCGCGGGCGTGGAGAAGACGATCGCGGAGATCCACGCCCACGGTCTCGTCCTGGGTGGCCTGCACCCCCAGAACATCCTGATCGACGAGGACCACCACGACCGCACCTCCCTGACCGGCTTCGGCACGGCGTTCGACGCCGAGTCCGCCGACCGCCCGGCCATGGGCACGCCCGGCTTCCGCACCCCGGCCGACCGCAGCGGCTTCGCGATCGACGAGCACGCGCTCGCCGCGTTGCGGCTGTGGCTGTTCCTGCCGCTGTGGCCCCTGGCCGAGCTCGCGCCGGACAAGCTCCGTCGCATCGCCGACTTCGTCGACCGCCGGTTCCCCCTGCCCGAGGGGTACGCCGACGCCGCAGTCGCGGTGCTGGCCCCGCGTGAAGGTCCCGCGGAGCCGGCACCGGTCCACACCGAGCTCGACCACGACAAACCGGACTGGCCGCTGGTCCGCAAGCAGATCGCCGAGGCGATCCTGGCCAGCGCCACTCCCGCACGACAAGACCGGCTGTTTCCCGGCGACATCGAACAGTTCCGCGTCGGCGGTGCGTGTTTCGGCGTCGGCGCCGCCGGCGTGCTGCACGCGCTCGACGTCGCCGGTGCCGGCCGCTTCCCCGAGCACGAACACTGGCTGATCGAAGCGGTCCGCCGTGAGCCGCCGACCCGCCCCGGCTTCTACGACGGCAGCTCCGGCATCGCCTACGTGCTGGAGAACTTCGGCCACCACGACGAGGCCGGCAAACTGCTGGCGTCGTCCGCGCGGCTCGTCGAGCAGACGACCGACCACTCCCTGGAGAGCGGCCTGGCCGGCATCGGGCTGACCTTGCTGCACTTCGCGACGGTCCGCCAGGACAACGAGTTCGGCCGCCAGGCGCTGACCACGGCCGTCCGGCTGGCCGAGGCGCTGGAGACCGCGGCACCGCCCGGGACCTCGGCCCGCGCCGGCCTGCTGTCCGGCTGGGCCGGGCCGGCGCTGCTGTTCCTCCGGCTCTTCGAACGCACCGGCGAGCCGGCCTGGTTGTCGTTCGCCGACCAGGCACTGTGCCGTGACCTCGAAGAATGCATCGAGGCCGACGACGGTTCGTTGCAGGTCCGCGACGGCGCAACCCGAACATTGCCCTACGCCGGATTCGGCAGTGCCGGAATCCTCCTGGTCGCCGAGCAGCTGGCCCGGCACCGCCCGGACGCGGAGGCAGGCGACAGCCTCCCCGCCTTGCGCGACGCCTGCCTCGCGGAGTTCGTCGCCGAGCCGGGCCTGCTCAACGGCCGGTGCGGGCTGACGGTGGCGCTGGCCGCGAGCCCGGACGCACACCACCCGAGCCGCGTGGCGGCGATCGACCGCCACCTGGAGTGGCTGGCCTGGTACGCGGTGCCGTACAAGGGCGGTCTCGCCTTCCCGGGCAACCGGTTGCTGCGCCTCTCGATGGACGTCAAGACGGGTGGCGCGGGGATCCTCCTTTCTCTCGCTTCACTCTTCGACGGCAAAGAGGTATTGCCTTTCTTGGGTGGCAAGCCCTCTTCTCCGACTACCGGTCATTGAGGCTGGCCGGTGCGGGCAGCCGCGGGAGGCTGTAGCAGGCCGGTGATGTAGTCGGCCTTCTGTCCTGTAGACCGCACAGGAGCTCGCAGCCTCGCTTCAAGCCTCGACGAGACCCGGTCGGCTCGCCGCCCACTGCCGTGAGGGGCTTCGGACGGCTGCCGGTGGTGGCGCGGACCCCTGGGTGGAGCTCCTGCTGACTGCCTCGGTAGTGGTGCGGGCCCATCGGCGGGGCGCCTTCCGGCGACGGGCCCGCGACCACTAGGAGGCCTTCTGCGGTGGGTTGCGGTCGTCGGCGGGGCGCCTTCCGGCGACGACCGCAATCCCACGCTGGCCACCTGGGCGGTGGCGCGTCCGCTCCCGGGGCGCCCCGAGAGCGGACGCGCGACCACCATCTTGCTTTTGGTCCACTTCTGTGCCGGGTGCCGCGCCCGTCGCAGGGACGCCTTCCGGCGACGGGTTTGGGACCACTCTCGAGCCGTCGGCTCACCACTCTGCCGCCGCAACCGGAATGACTCCTAGGTCGCCATCCGTGTTACTAGCCGATCCGGTGAGGAAACAGCTCGTCCACTGTGGACCGATCTCATGCGCTTTCCAGCTTATCGCGGTCGGGGGGGTGCGGAACCCCTCGATGCGAATCTGTGGACAACTCGCCGGGTTCGGGTTGGTTGTGGACAACTCCGGCCGATCGGCCGGAGTTGTCGGTGCCGTCATGCATCATCGGAAGCGTGGGAACAACACAGCCCGGAATCGGGGCCGCCAGAAAGGGAGGTGATACGGCGGCGGTGCACGTCATCCGGGTTGCAGTGCTTCCAATGCCTCGCGCAGCTTGCCGACGAGCGGTGTCGGCCGGCGGGACTCGCGGTCCACGAAGACGTGCACGAAGTGCCCTTCCGCGACCAACGACTCGTCGGCCGCGTACATCCCGATCTCGTAGCGGACGCTCGACTTCCCGAGGTGCGCCACCCGCAACCCGACCCGCAGCGAACCAGGAAAGGACACCGATGAGTGATACCCGCAGTGCGACTCGACGCACAGCCCGATCACCGCCCCGGCTTCGATGTCGAGGCCGCCCTGCTCGATGAGCCACGTGTTGATCACGGTGTCCATCAGCGAGTAGTGGACGACGTTGTTGACGTGCCCGTAGACGTCGTTGTCCTTCCAGCGCAACGGGACCGTCTGCCAGTGCGGGTAGGCGCTCACCACAGCGACACCGACTCGCGCAGGATGTCCGACAGGTCGTCCGCGGAGGCCTCGCGGGGCGCGGTGGCCAGCAAACGCTGCTGCTTGAGCGTTCCCTCGACGAGGGAGTCCACATCGGACTCCGTGTAGCCGACGGCACCGATGCCGTCCGGGATGCCGATCTGGCGCATCAGGTCGATCAGCACCGCGGGCAGGTGGTCGGCGAAGTCGCCGGGCCACTCGAAGTCGGGTGCCAGCAGGCGCGCGACGCGCAGGTGGCGGTCCGGGGCCGCGTCGAAGGTGAAGCGGAACGCGGCGGGCGCGGTCAGCGAGACGGCCATGCCGTGCGGGACCATGGGCTCTTCGCCCGGGTAGCCGTCCGGGTGGAAATCCCGGACCTGGCCGGCGATCGGGTAGGCGTTCGCGTGCGGGATGTGCACGCCGGCGTTGCCGAAGCCGAGCCCGGCGAACGTCGCGGCCAGGGCCATCGCCTCGCGGGCCTTGAGGTCGGAACCGTCGCGCACCGCAGCCGGGAGGGCCCACGACAGCAGCCGCAGCGACTGCTCGGCGAACATGTCGGCCAGCGGGTTCGAGCCGCAGTACGGCACGCGCTGCTCCGGGCGCTTGCGCTCGAACTCGGTGTACGGCTTGGCCGTGTAGCTCTCCGCGGCGTGACACAGGATGTCCATGCCGCTGGCGGCCGTCACGCCGGGTGGCTGGCTGACGGTGAGCCGCGGGTCGACGACGGCCAGGGTCGGGCGCAGCCGCAGGTGGCTGATCCCGCTCTTGACGCGCAGCGACAACACGTCCAGGACGCAGACCGTGGTGCTCTCGGAGCCCGTGCCGGTGGTGGTGGGCACCGCGACCAGCGGCTTCAGCGGCCGGGCCGGTGCGCGGCCGCCGCCGACGGGGGCGTTTACGTAGTCCATCAAGTCGCCGT
Source organism: Amycolatopsis plumensis (assembly GCF_042652605.1). Classification (NCBI taxonomy): domain Bacteria; kingdom Bacillati; phylum Actinomycetota; class Actinomycetes; order Pseudonocardiales; family Pseudonocardiaceae; genus Amycolatopsis; species Amycolatopsis plumensis. Next base: position 3,382,460 of record NZ_JBHSJY010000001.1, read on the forward strand.
CGTTGCTCGTCAGGAGGTTCGCCGCCTTAGCGGTGTCGATGGCGGAGCCGCCGCCGACGGCGACGAAGGCGTCGTACGGACCCGTCCCGCGCGCGAAGTCAACCGCCTTCTGCATGCTGACATCGGTGGGCTCGACGTGTACACCGTCGAAGATCTCGGTCTCGATGCCGTAGCCGGCGATGCCGTCGGCGATGCGGCGGGGCCAGCCGGTCGCGGCCACCTGCGGATCCGTCACGACGAGCACGCGGCGCGCGCCGTACTGGGTCAGGTCGTAGCCGATCTCGTCGCTGGCTCCGGTGCCGTACTTCAACGCCGGGGCACCATAAGTAAAAACAGTTTCATGTTCGGTCGCGGCCAAGTCTGCGGTCCTCGCTCCCCTGATCGGCTACCAGTCGGTCAAAGCGGACATTCGGCCTATCCTTGTCCGGATTCGGTGAAGATCACTTGACTGCACTGAACGGTGCCCGCCTAAGCTCTCCTCATTAGATACCAACTGGGAGCGACCGTCGCCCAGACGGCCGTGCGGATCCTGACCGAGGCGCGTGTCCGCCGCGTGTACGCGGTGGTCGGTGAGTCCTTCCTGGAACTGCTCGACGCCCTGCAACGCGAGCGGGAGATCACGCTGGTCTCGGCGCGGCACGACGCGGGTGCGGCGTTCATGGCGGAGGCCGAGGGGAAGCTCACCGAACGGCCCGCCGTGCTGCTCGCCAGCCGGGGACCGAGTGCGGCGAGCCTGGCCATCGGCGTCCAAACGGCGTACCAGGACGAGACGCCGATGGTTGTCCTGCTCGAGACGCCGGCGATCGAGCCGGTGCCGTCGTCGTCGGGGGAGCTGCCGACGTCGGACCTCACCGCCATGTTCGAGTCGATCGCCAAGTCGACCGTGCGGGTGACCGACCCGGACGGGCTGCCGGGGCTGCTCGCGCACGCGCTGACGACGTCGCAGGAAGGGCGCCCGGGACCGGTCGTGCTCGGCGTGCCCTGCGACATCTGGGGGATGCCCTACGACGCGGCGAAGCCGATGGCGCGGGTGCGGCCGCCGGCGTCCGGGACGCTGGGCCGTTCGGCTGACGCCGTGGCGCAACTGGTCGACGAGGCGAAATACCCCGTGGTCATCGTCGGCGGGCGGGCGCGGTCGGCGCGGGACGAGCTGATCGCGGTCGCCGATGAGCTCGCGCTGCCCGTCTACAACGCCTTCCGGCGGCAGGACGCCTTCCCGGAGAACCACGCCCGCTACGCCGGTCACCTGGGGCTCGGCATCCCGGCCCGGCAGCTGGACGCGCTCGAGCGCGCGGACCTGGTGCTCGCGCTCGGCACCCAGCTCGACGAAGTCACGACCCAGGCCTACCGCTATCCGACCCCCCAGCAGACGCTGGTCATGGTCGGCACCGGCATCGATGTCAGCCCGAAGCGGCGGGGGCTCACCTTCCGCGTCGACTCCGAGGTTGAGCCGTTCCTGCGAGAGCTGCGGGAGGTGGCGTCGCCGCGTACGCGGCGGGCTTCGGCGGCGAACGCGGCCGTGCACACCTTCATGACCCCGCCCGACACCAGCGGGAACACCCGGGTGCATCCGGTCGACGTCGTCCGCGCGCTGCGGAAGCTCGCGCCCGAGGACACCATCGTGACCAGCGACGCGGGCAACTTCGCGCAGTTCATGCACCGCTACTGGTGCTTCACGGCGCCGCGCAGCCAGCTCGGCCCGAGCAACGCCGCCATGGGCTACGCCGTGCCGGCCGCCGTGGCGGCGAAGCTGGCCGAGCCGCGGCGGACCGTCGTGGCCATGGTCGGGGACGCCGGCACCCTCATGACCGGTCAGGAGATCGAAACGGCCGTCCGGTACCGGGCGCCGGTGATGGTCGTCGTCTTCCAGAACGGCGTGCACGGTGCACTCGCGATGCACCAGGCCCGCACCTACGGCCGGCTCACCGGGGTGTCCATCCCGCTGACCGACTTCGCCTCGTGGGCGCGTGGGCTCGGCGCGGCCGGGTACACCGTGGACGATCGGGAAGAGCTCGAGCCCATCATCGCCAGCGCGCTCGTGCGGCAGCGGCCGTGCGTCATCGACGTGCGCACCGACCCCGACGTCGTGACCCCGGACGTGCGGATTTCGGCCCTGCTCGGGCAAGCCCGCCCGCAACCTCCCGCCCAGTAACGGTTTTGCTCGGTTTCGTTCCGGAAAAGCTGGGAATGTCGTGTGGTAGCAGGGCCTTGGCTCGGGTAGCCTGACGGTGTTCCGGTGGTGGTTCGCCGCTGAACCTTCCCGGCCGGGTCCCGGCGGGAGACAACCGGTTTCTGTCGGTGCCGCGTGGCACCATCACGGTCATGACCCGCGCCGAAGCGGGCAGGGAACGAGGGGAGTTTCGACGTGACCGATCACCAGCACGCATCCGAAGCAGCGCGGAAGTCCTCCGGCGTCGTCCCGGTGCTGTTCAGCGCCAGTGCCGAGGCCCACGACGACGCCGTCATCGCCGGCGAGCACGACACCGCGTGGCGTTCGCCGTTCGCCACCGAGGGGCTGCGTCCGGCGAGTGGCGAATAGCTCACCTCGCCCGGGTGAAGACAGCTTGTCCGCCCTCGTCGAGGTGTGCTTTACTGCTTAAGGTCTCGATTTTTGTGTTCGTGATGAGTCACGCTCGCAGAACTCAGCGGGCGTAGTGTCTCCTCGCCGAGGAAGCAAACCGTCCGGGTGCTGACCCGGGTCGCCGAAGTGGCTTCCTGTTTTGGTGTTACACATGGAGATTTTTGATGACTCAGGGCACTGTGAAGTGGTTCAACTCCGAGAAGGGGTTCGGCTTCATCACCCCCGACAACGGTGGCGGCGACGTCTTCGTTCACTACAGCGAGATCCAGGGTAACGGCTTCCGCACCCTCGAGGAGAACGCTCGCGTCGAGTTCGAGATCGGCCAGGGCCAGAAGGGCCCGCAGGCCACGTCGGTCACCGTGATCTGACTTTGATCTTGGGAAAGGGCCGTCACCCGTTCGGGGTGGCGGCCCTTTTCGTAGGCTGCGCACCATGATCGAGCACGGTTACACCGTTTCCGGGATGAGCTGCGGCCACTGCGCCCAGTCGGTCACCGAAGAAATCACGGCGCTGCCCGGAGTGACCGAAGTGGACGTCGACGTCGCGGCCGGCCGGGTGCTCGTGCGTGCCGCAACCGCGCTGACGGAGGACGACGTCCGAGCCGCTGTCGCGGAAGCCGGCTTCACCTACGAAGGCGTCGCCGACCTCGTCCCGTAGACCTCTGCCGGGATCTTGCCCCGGTTGGTTCTTCCCAGCCTGCGCCTCCGGGTTGGACAGTCCACTGAAGATCACCAGGTGAGACGCGTGGTGTGATCTCCGTCGCTGCGGCCACCTTCCGCCAGCACTGCAACGCCCTGCAACCCTTCCCCTCCGCCCGTTCGCGGAGTCTCCTGTTCTCCGGTGAAAGAACGGGAGGTCAGGTGGGTGAAACGGTGGCGGGGATCGTGGCGAACCCCGCTTCGGGACGGGACATCCGCCGGCTGGTCGCGCAGGCGTCGGTGTTTCCCACCGCGGAGAAGGCGAACATGGTCCAGCGGCTGCTGGCGGCGTTCGCCGTCACCGGGCTCGACCGGGCCCTCGTCTCGACCGATCTCGGCGGCATCTCCGCCGCGGTCCTGCGCGCCCTCGGCCGCGGTGGCTCCTGGCCGAAGGTCGACTTCTGCGAGGACGACGCCCTCACCGGCACCGCCGCGGACACCACGAACGCGGTGCGCCGCATGGTCGAGGCCGGCGCCGGCGTCATCGTCGTCCTCGGTGGGGACGGGACCGCCCGGGTCGCCGCCGCGGCCTGCGAAGACGTTCCGCTGCTGGCCCTCTCCACCGGGACCAACAACGCCTTCCCACAGATGCGGGAGTCGACCGTCGCCGGCCTGGCCGCCGGGCTGATCGCCACCGGGCAGATCGATCCCGACCTCGTCACCCACCGCGTCAGCGTGCTCGAAGTCGTCACGAAAGCACGCCGGGAGATCGCGCTCGTCGACGTCTGCGTGTCGCTGAGCAGGCACATCGGAGCACGGGCGTTGTGGGACCCGTCCTCACTCACCGAGCTGTACTGCACCTTCGCCGAGCCGGACGGCATCGGCCTCTCGAGCGTTCCAGGCCAACTCTGCCCGAGCCCGCGGTCGAGCCCGGACGGCGTCGCGCTGCAGCTCGGGCCGGTCGGGGAGACGCCGTACGTCGTACACGCGCCGATCGCGCCCGGGCTCGTGCGGCCGGTCGGCGTGCGCGGCTGGGGACTGCTGCGACCCGGCGTGCGCGTCGAGCTCGCCGCGGCGGGCGGTGTCATCGCTCTCGACGGCGAGCGCGAGCTCGAGCTCAAAACCGGGGAGAGCGCGTTCGTGGAGCTCAAACCCGACGGGCCTTGGGTCGTCGACGTCCGGGCGGCGATGGCGGAGGCCGCGCGGAAGGGACTGCTGCGCACGGAAACCGAACCGGGGAAGGAGCGCCGAAGATGACGGACGCCCTCCAGGGTGCGTACCGCGTGATGCGGACCATCCGAGCGGTCGAAGAGGTCGCCGAAGAGCACGCAACCGGTGGACCGCGGCAAGCCGGCGAGGAGGCCCTGGCCGCGGGCGTCTGCCTTCACCTCGACGGGCGCGACGCGATCGCCGGCACCCACCGGCGGCTCGGCCACCGCATCGCCAAGGGCGTCGACGTCCGGGCCGTCCTGGCCGAAATCCGGCGCCACCGGCTGGTCACGACGGACACGCTCAGCGGCGTCCCGCTGCTGATCTGCGGCGCCGCGATCGCCGCGAAACAACAGGACAACGGCGGTGTCGGGGTGGCGTTCCTCGGCGACGGCCCCGGGACGACGCTGGAGGCGCTGAACCTCGCGTCGGCCTGGCACCTCCCCGCCATCTTCGTCACGGAGAACTCCGGCTACGCCGATCGGGTGGCGGGACTCGGCGTGCCGGGGGTCGTCATCGACGGATCCGACTTCTTCGCCGTCCACGAAGCGGCCGGAGAAGCGGTCGGCCGCGCCCGGGACGGCGGCGGTCCGACGCTGATCGAGGCCGGTTTCCCACGGCACACCGGCGACTGCCTCCAGCGGTTCCGCACCCGGGTCACCGACAGCGGTGAGCTGCGCGAACAGGTCCTCGACGCCATCGACGCCGAAGTCGCCCGGCTCATCGAGGACTCCGTCTCGGCACCGGAAACCGCCCCGGACGACCCCGAGATCGACTTCTACGTCTCTTACTGACCCGCCGAAAACCGCGACGTGCGCCACCTACCGATCATCCGGCCGAAACGGCAGACTCCCAGGAGGTACAGCACAAGGAGCGGCGGTTGGGGCAGCGAGACCTCGAGGCGGCGTTGCCGGCCGGGGCGGATCCCCGGCGGCACGCCCGTGTCCTCGCGCAAGTGCACGAAGCGGCCCTGAACGGCCAGGCGCTGCCCAGCAGGCTGCGGCCGGTCATCGGCGCGTCCTGGCAGCGGATGCGCCGGCTCGGCATGGACCCGGACAGCCGGGCCGCCGCGCCCGTCCTGAGCTTCGAACAGCTGGAAGCCCGCCGCCGCGCCAGTGGGCTGGCCGAGGCGCTGCCGGTGCTGCGCGGCGGCCTGATCAGCCTCGCCGAGCAGGCCGCGCACATCATGGTGATCGCCGACGCGCGCGGCGCCGTCCTCTGGCGTGACGGCAGCGCCGCGGTCCGCCGCCGCGCCGACGGGCTCGGGTTCGTCGAAGGCGTCGACTGGCAGGAAGAATCCGTCGGTACGAACGCGATCGGCACCGCCCTGGTCGCGCGCAGCCCGATCCAGGTGTACTCGGCCGAACATTACGTCCGGGCGCAGCACTCCTGGACGTGTGCGGCCGCGCCACTGCACGACCCGCGCGACGGCAGGCTGCTCGGTGTCGTCGACCTCTCCGGCCCGGCCTCGACCGTCCACGCGACGACGTTGGCACTGGTCGACGCCGTGACGCGGCTCGCGGAGGCCCAGCTGCGCACCACCCACCGCACCGAACTGGAGAGACTGAGGGGCTTCGCCGTCCCGGTTCTCGCGAAGGTCGGCGGCCGGGCCATGGTGGCCGACGAACACGGCTGGGTCGCCGCGGCCGCCGGGCTCGCCCCGGTCGACCGGGTCGCGCTGCCCACCGGCCTCGGACCGGGGCGCACCTGGCTGCCCGCGTACGGCGGCTGCTCGGTCGAGCCGGTGCCCGGCGGCTGGCTGCTCCGGCTGACCGAGCACGACGCCGCCCCGCCCACCCGCGTCGTGCTCGACGTCCGGTCGCCGCGCGAGCCCGAACTCACCGTGGCCAGCGCCGCGGGGACCTGGACGCACCGGCTCAGCCCGCGCCACGCCGAGGTGCTGTACGTGCTGGCCAACCGCCGCGACGGCCGGTCGGCGTCCGAACTGTCGGCCGACCTGTTCGGCGACGCCGGCCGGACGGTCACCGTCCGCGCGGAGATGTCCCGGCTGCGACGTCACTTCGGCGGCATCCTCGGCGCGAAGCCCTACCGCTTCGCCGACGACGTCGAGGTGGTGGTCCGCCGCCCGCCGGACCCCGAAGCCGTGCTCCCGCACTCGCTCGCCCCGGCCATCCGCGGCTGAGCGGATCCCGTGCCGAACCGCCTGCCCGACACGATCGCCCCGAGCTGGCTCGTGGTGCAGCTGCTCGGCACGCTCTTCTTCGCGGCGACCCTGCTCACCGCGCGCGAAACCGACCCGCGCATCTGGACCGCGTACGGCGTCGCGACCGCGGGCTGGCTGGGCTTTGTCCTGCAGACACAGCGACGGCCGAAGACGGCGGCCGCGCTGCTCGCCGCGGCGAGCGCGCTGCCGGCGGCGATCGTCGGCTGGGCCGGGGACTCGTCGGCGATCCTGCTGTCCGTCATTGCCCTCGGCCGGCTCGCGACGCTCACCTCGGTCGGCGTCGGCGCGATCCTCGCCGCCGCCCTGCTGGACGTCGTGCTGGCGGTGACGTCGCACGCGCTCGCCGGCGACTCCCTCGGCGAGCCGCTCGCCGACGCCGGCGTGATGCTGCTGCTGGTGCTGCTCGGGCTCAACCGCCGCCAGTACGAGGTGCAGGCGACGCAGAGCCGGGCGCTGCTGGAGCAGACGCGGCTCGCCCAGGCCGAACACGCCCGCGCCGCCGCGCTCGACGAACGCACCCGGATCGCCCGCGAGCTCCACGACGTCCTCGCTCATTCCCTTGGCGCGCTGGGGGTGCAGCTCGAGCTCGCCGAAGCGCTGCTGGCCGAGCGGTCCGATGTGGACGGTGCGCTGCGGTCCGTCCGGCGATCGCGGAAGCTCGCCGCGGACGGGCTGGCCGAGGCACGCGACGCCGTCGCCGCGCTCCGTCAGGATGTCCCGCCGCTCACCGAAACCCTCGCCGCGGTGGCCGCCGCGCACGCCCGCGACCACGGCGTCACCGTGGACTTCGAGGCGGACGGCGAACCGCGGCCGCTGCCGTCCGCGGCGGTCGTCGCCCTGGGCGGCATCGCACGGGAAGCCCTGACCAACGCCGGCAAGCACGCGCCGGGGGAGGACGTCCGGATGCGGCTGAGCCACGCGCCCGGCGCCGTCCGCCTCGACGTCCGCAACGCCCTTCCGGCTCTCACCCGGACAGGTGAAGGGTTCGGGCTGGCCGGCATGCGCGAGCGGCTCGCGCTCGCCGGCGGCACGCTGACGTCGGGCCCCGAAGACGGCCACTGGCGCGTGCTGGCGGAAGTCCGGACCTGATCACCGGTGTGCGCCGGAACACGTCCGCGCAGATCACGTGCTGATGACAGCGGGCGGTGCCGGTGGCTGTGCGTGCGGCGACTCGGCTACCTTCTGCGGGTACGGCTCACAGCGAGTTTTTCGGGGGCTCCGGGGTGGCCAGGCCCCCGGCCTGGGGCGAGGCCCCGGACAGCAGGGGGAGGAATTCGGGGATGACCAGCACTGCGACCGCCCCGGGACCGGCGGCGCCGGCGCCGGGACCCCCACCGTCGCCGCCGGACGGCCGTGACCGCACCGCGGGCCGCAGCGGCCTGCTGGGACTGCTCGACCTGCCGGGCCAGGGCGTCCGCGCGGTCGTCCGCTCGGCCGCGACCACCCCCGGCAGGCTCACCGTGATCGCCGTCGGGCTGGTGCTGCTGGCCCTCGTCGCCGGGCTGGTCGCGACGCTGTCGGTGCAGGACCGCGACGACACCATCTCCGGCGTCATCGACCACCGCGAGCCGCTCGCCGCCGCGTCGCAGCAGGTCTACCGCTCGCTTTCGGACGCGGACGCGACCGCCGCGAGCGCGTTCCTCTCCATCGGCACCGAGCCGCCCGCACTCCGCCAGCGCTACGAGCGGGACATCGCCGAAGCCGGCGCCGCGCTCGCGAAGGCCGCTTCCGACGCCGCGGACGTCGCCGACGCGGCCGGCCCGGTCGACGTGCTGAACCAGCAGCTGCCGGTCTACACCGGGCTCGTCGAGACGGCGCGGGCGAACAACCGCCTCGGCTACCCGGTCGGCGCGTCCTACCTGCGCGAGGCGTCCGAGCTGATGCGGGCGAAGATCCTGCCCGCCGCCCAGGACCTCTACCGGATCGACACCGAGCGGCTCATCGAAGAGCAGGACAGCGCCACCGGCTTCCCGTGGCTCGCCACGATCCTGGTGGTCGCGCTGCTGGCCGCGCTGATCGTCGCCCAGGTCTACCTGACCCGGCGGACCAACCGGCTGCTCAACGTCGGGCTCGTCGTCGCGACGGCCGCGGTCGTGGTGTCGCTCCTGTGGGGCGCGGTCGCGCTGATCGTCCAGGGCAGCCTGGTCGGCAGCGGCCAGGACGACGGTTCGCACCGCGTCGACGTGCTCGTCCGCGCGCGGATCGCCGCGCTGCAGGCCCGCGCCGACGAAACGCTGACGCTGGTCGCCCGCGGCGACGGCGGGGCGTACGAGAAGGACTTCGCCGCCAAGGCGGTCCAGCTGGTCGGCCAAGACGGCCAGGGGGGTCTCCTCGGCGAAGCCCGCGGCCTGATCAAGGACGGCGCCGGCGCCGCGAAGGTCGATGACGCGTCGAAGGCCGCCACCGCCTGGATGAAGGCACACGGGCAGGTGCGCGACCAGGACAACGCCGGCGCGTACCAGGAAGCCGTGAACTCCGCCGTGCAGGAAGACGCCAACGGCGGCTCGGCGCCGGCGTTCCGGCAGCTCGACGACAGCCTCCAGGCGGCGATCGACGTCGGCAGGCAGGACTTCCTCGACGACACCCACAACGGCGACCGCGCGCTGACGTTTCTCGCGCCCGGCCTGGCCGTGCTGGCGATCGTCGCCGCGGCGGGTGTCACCATGGGGATCCGGGAACGACTGAGGGAGTACCGGTGAGCAGGCGGGGCAACACGGTCCGGGCGGGCGTGCTGGCGTTCGTCGCGCTGCTGGCGGCGTCCTGCGGCAGCCCCGGGAAACCGGTCGACCCGGCGCCGGTCGGCAACGCGGGCTGGCCGCAGCCCGCGCACGTCGGCGGCCCGGACGCGACGGCCGGCGGCAGCTCCGACACCAGCTGCAACCCGCTCGCCAGCCTGGCGCCGGCCGCCAGCACGGCCGTCCCCGACAGCTCGACGATGTCCGACATCAAGAAGCGCGGCAAGCTCATCGCGGGCGTCGACCAGACCACCTACCTGTTCGGGTTCCGCAACCCCACCTCGGGCAACCTCGAGGGCTTCGACATCGACATGGTCTACGCGATCGCCAAGGCGATCTTCGGCTCGGCCGACGGTCACGTCCAGTTCCGCGCGATCCCGTCGTCGCAGCGCGAGGAAGTCCTGAAGAAGCACCAGGTCGACGTCGTGGTCCGGACCTACAGCATCACCTGTTCCCGCAAGAAGGACGTCGAGTTCTCCTCCGTCTACTACGTGGCGGGCCAGAAGATCCTGGTCCCGAAGGAGTCGAAGGCGCAGAAGCTGTCCGACCTGAGCGGCAAGCTGGTGTGCGCGACCAAGAAGTCGACGTCGCTGGCGAAGATCGCGACCGACGCGGCCAAGCCGGTGCCGGTCTCGGTGGACAACTGGTCGGACTGCCTGGTCATGCTCCAGCAGGGCCAGGTCGACGCGGTGTCGACCGACGACACGATCCTCGCCGGGATGGCCGCGCAGGACTCGACGCTCGAGGTCCGCGGCGAGCCGTTGACGCAGGAGAACTACGGCATCGGCGTGTCGAAGGACCGCCAGGACCTGGTCCGCTACGTCAACGCGGTGCTCGACCAGATCCGCGGCAACGGCGTCTGGCAGGACAGCTACCGCCGCTGGGTGGAGGCCCGTCTCGGACCTGCTTCGCCGCCGTCACCGCAGTACCAGTGAACACAGCGCGACTAGGATCGATCTCCGCACGTCGCAGGGGATCCGGGAGGTAGCAGTGTCGGAGGAGCCGCGCCGTCCTCGGCACGCCGCGCCGGACGAGGGGCAGGGCGCCAAGCCGAACTGGCAGCCGCCGCCACCGGTGCGGTGGGAGACGCCGGAGCCGTCGATCTCCGGCCGCCTGGACGACGGCGAGCCGTCCGGCGGGGAAGAGACCGTCTTCCACGCGCCCGTGCGCCGTCCGCCGACGCCGCCGGGTGGCCAGCCCGCGCCCGCGCGCGGGACGATCCCCGGCGCCGAGGACCCGACGCGTCCGCCGGGCAGCATGAACCCCGTCGCGCCGCCGGTCGAGCCGACGCAGGCCGTCCGCCCGGACCCGGAAGCACCGCAGCCGACGAGCGTGCTCGCCGCGCCGGCGCCGGAGACCCAGAGCATCATGCCGCCGGTGCCACGGCCGGACACCGGGCCGGGAACGCCGTTGCCGGATCCCGGCACCGAAAGCGTGCTGCCCGAGCGCACCAGCGAAGGGCGGCACACCGGCACCGGAACGGGGACCGGCACGGGAACGGGTACGGGGACCGGCAGCGGCTCCGGCTCGGGACCCGGTTCGTTCCCCGGCACTTCGCGGCGGACGTCGTCGCGGACGTCCCGGTCGCGGCGCGGCCGGCTCGGCGCCGGGCTGGTCGAGGTCCCGCCGGTGCCCGCGCGCGACCCCGCGTCCGCGGTGCTGACGAACCCGGTGGTGTCGGAGGAAAAGCGGTTCTGCGGCAGCTGCAACGCGAAGGTCGGCCGCGGCAAGGACGGCCAGCCCGGTGCGCCGGAAGGCAAGTGCGAGAACTGCGGCGCGCCGTTCTCCTTCCTCCCGAAGCTGCAGCCGCACGAGCTCGTCGGCGGCCAGTACGAGGTCCTCGGCGCGATCGCCTACGGCGGCCTCGGCTGGATCTACCTCGCGCAGGACCACAACGTCAGCGACCGCTGGGTCGTCCTCAAAGGACTGATCGACACCGGTGACGCGACGGCGATGGCGGCCGCGGCCAACGAGCAGCGGTTCCTCGCCGAGGTCGAGCACCCGAACATCGTCAAGATCCACAACTTCGTGCAGCACCCGGACGCCCACAGCGGGACGACCACCGGCTACATCGTCATGGAGTACGTCGGCGGCCAGTCGCTGCGGCAGCTCGCGCTCGCCCACCACCGGGAAAGCCGCCGTCCGGAGCCGCTGCCGATCGGCCAGGTCATCGCCTACGGCCTGGAAATCCTGCCCGCGCTCGGCTACCTGCACAGCCAGGGCCTGCTGTACTGCGACCTCAAGCCCGACAACGTCATCCAGACCAACGAGCAGCTGAAGCTGATCGACCTCGGCGCGGTCCGCCGCACCGACGACTACGAGAGCCCGCTGTTCTTCACCACCGGCTACAGCGCGCCGGAACTGCCGACGCAGGGCGCGTCGGTGGCGTCGGACCTGTTCACCGTCGGGCGCACGCTCGCCGTGCTCAGCTTCGAGTTCACCGGCTACACCACCAAGTACAAGACGACCCTGCCCGGACCGGACGCCGTTCCGCTGTTCACGCTGTTCGGTTCGTACTACCGGTTCCTGCGCCGCGCGACGCACACAGACCCGGACCGGCGGTTCCTCTCCGCCGAAGAGATGGCCGACCAGCTCACCGGGGTGCTGCGCGAGATCATGGCGCTCGGCACCGGCAAGCCGCGGCCCGGCGTGTCCACGGTGTTCGGCCCGGAGAGCCGCACGTTCGGCGTCCAGCTGGTGGTGCCCGAAGCCGGCGCCAGCGTGCCGCTGCCCGGCGCGGACGAGGTCGTCGCCGGGCTGCCGATCCCGCAGGTCGACACGGACGACCCGGCGGCGGGCGTGCTCGCCACCACGACCGCGCTCGACCCGCGCGCCGCGATCGAGGCGCTGGCCGGCGCGCCGCGGGAGTCGATCGAGGTGCGGCTGCGGATCGTGCGTGCCCGGATCGAGCTGGGCGAGTTCGCGGAGGCGCAGCGGCAGCTGCAGGCCGCGCAGTACCTGGCCATCAAGAACGGCTTCCCGCACGACTGGCGGATCGACTGGTACCGCGGCCTGATCGAACTCGCGGGCGGCCGTTCGCGGGTGGCGCACGTCGCGTTCGAAGCGGTGTACGACGACCTGCCGGGCGAGATCGCCCCGAAGCTCGCCCTGGGCATCAGCGCCGAAGGCGTCGGCGACTACTTCGGCGCCGCGCGGTTCTACGAACTGGTCTGGCGCACTGACCGCACCTACGTCAGCGCCGCCTTCGGCCTCGCCCGCGTGTACCTGGCCCAGGGCGCGCGGTCGAGCGCGGTCGAGGTGCTCGAGACCGTGCCGCCGTCCTCGACCCACTACGTCGACGCGCAGGTCGCGGCGATCAAGATCAAGACGACGGTGACCAAGGCCCACGGCCGCGAGACCCCGGTCACCGAGCACGACCTGCTCGACGCGTCGGCCCGGCTCGAGCGGCTCCGGCTGGACGCCGAACGCCGGACCCGGCTGTCCGCCGGGGTGCTCGAAGCCGCGCACGAGTGGCTCAAGCAGGGCAAGCCGACACCCGGCGCGCGCGTGCTGGGGTGCTCGCTCGAGGAACGTGAGCTGCGGTTCGGCCTCGAACGGTGCTACCGGGCGCTGGCCCGGCTGGCGGGCACGCTCGACGAGCGCATCGAGCTGGTCGACCGGGCCAACGCCATCCGCCCCCGCACCCTCACCTGACGCCCTCGTGAGTGGTAAGGCGGGTTAGAACCCGCTTTACCACTCACGACCGGCTGCGGAAGGGGGTCAGGGGTTGATTTCCCAGTCGCGTTCGGCGCGCGCACGCTGGTTCTGCTCGTGCTGCGCGGCGAGCTTCTCCAGCGCCTGCGGGTCGCCGTGGGTGCTGAAGTGCTCGAAGCCGACGACGACGAACAGCGCCCGGGCGCTGACCGCGATCGGGCCGTCCTCGGCGTCGAGGCGGCCGTCCGCGCTGACGTAGATCTTGCGGCCCGCGATGCCGTCCAGCCGGGCCGCGATGAACAACGTCGAACCGACCGGGACCGGCCGCCGGAAGTCCGTCTCGAGCTTGCCGGTCACCGCCGGGCGGCGCATCAGGTTGCCGACCGCCGAACCGAGCGCCTCGTCGAACGCGCAGGCCAGCAGCCCGCCGTGGGCGAGCCCCGGCGCGCCCTGGTGGGCCGCGGTGACGGTGAACCGCGAGTGCACGACCTGGCCCTCGCCGACGGTCGAGCGCAGGTGCAGCCCGGCGTCGGCCTCGTCGCCGCACCCGAAGCACTCGGCGAAGTGCACGCCGAGCTCGGTGCCCGGCGCCGGCGCCTTGGGGTGCGGGACCGCGGGCTCCACCGGCACCGGCGGCCACGGTTGAGAAACACGACTCATGCGCTGACGTTAACCGGCCAGTAGCCGGCGGGCGCGCCCGGCCCGCGAGGTATGTCGGCACGCATATCTCTCAGTAGCCGGAAAGTTCCCCACCGTAGACAATTCGCGGCTCAGGCTGCCGACCGCGGAGAGCCGGTCGAGACTGGGCGGATGAGCTCGAACGGCCCAATGGGCACTGCACGGGAGGAGTCGTCGCCGGCATGAGCGAACCAGCAGCAACGACGGGCAAACCGTCAGTGGACGAGAGAACCGTCAAGCGCGCGGTGTGGGCGTCGGCCATGGGCAACGCCACCGAGTGGTACGACTACGGCGTCTTCACCTCGGGTGCGATCGCGGTCAGCATCGGCACGCAGTTCTTCCCCGGCGAAGGCAACGCGGTCCTGAAGTCGCTGGCGCTGCTGGCGATCGGGTTCATCGTGCGCCCGTTCGGCGGGGCCTTCTTCGGGCCGCTCGGCGACAAGCTCGGCCGCAAGCGCGTGCTCGCCATCACGATCCTGCTGATGTCCGGCTGCACGTTCCTGGTCGGCGTCCTGCCGACGTACGCGGGCAGCTACAGCATGGGCATCGCGGCGCCGATCGCGATCCTGCTGCTGCGGATCATCCAGGGTTTCTCCACCGGCGGCGAGTACGGCGGAGCGGCGACGTTCATCGCCGAGTACTCCCCGACGAAACGCCGCGGCTTCTTCGGCAGCTTCCTCGAGCTCGGCACGCTGGCCGGCTACGTGCTCGGCAACCTCGTGGTGCTCTCGGTGACGCTGTCCCTGTCGGCCGACCAGGTCGACGCCTGGGGCTGGCGGATCCCGTTCTTCGTCGCGCTGCCGCTCGGCCTGATCGGGCTCTACCTGCGGAACAAGCTCGAGGACACCCCCGAGTTCCGCCGGATGGAAGCCGCGGGCGAGGCGCCGAAGAAGGCGCCGCTCAAGGAGATCTTCGTCCGCAACTGGCGGATGATCCTCAACCTGATCGGCATCGTCCTGCTGCTGAACGTCGCGGACTACCTGCTGCTGACCACGATGCCGACGTACTTCACCGACACGTTGAAGATCAACGACAACACGGCGACGCTGATCATCATCGCGGTCGAAGTCATCCAGATGGCGATCATCATCCCGCTCGGCGCGCTGTCCGACCGGATCGGCCGGAAACCCCTGCTGCTCACCGCGGCCATCGGGTTCCTGGTGCTGAGCTGGCCCAGCCTGAAGCTCATGCAGTCCGGCAGCATCCTGTGGCTGTTCGTCGGGTTCCTGATCGTGGCGATCCTGCTGGTCCTGATCCTCGCGGTGATCGGCTCGACGTTCCCGGCGATGTTCCCCACGCGGGTGCGCTACGGCTCGTTCGCGATCGGCTACAACATCTCGACGTCGCTGTTCGGCGGCACCGCCGGGGTCATCGTGACCGCGCTGATCAAGAGCACCGGCAACGAGGACTGGCCGGCGTACTACCTGATGGCGGCGGCGCTGATCGCGATCATCCCGATCATCAAGATCCCGGAGACGTCGCAGGTGCCGATGGAGCAGATCGACACCGAAGACAACAGCGGGAAGTTGGCCTCGGCTCAGCGCTGAGCGGTCTGCGGGAAATCGTGTGCCCCGCCCGGTGGTCCGGGCGGGGCACACGTGCGTCAGCGCGTGGTCGCCGTCGGCGCGCCCGGCCGGGTCGCGGCCGTGCTCGTGGGAGTCGACAGCGACGAGCGGGAGTTCTCCCGCGGGCCCGCGGACGGTGCCTGGGGAACCGACGTCCGCGGGCTGCGCGGCCGGGTCTGGCCCGGCTCGGCCGACGGTGACGCCGGGGCGATCGACGTCGCCGGGACCGGCAGCTCGGTGGGCGACGGGCTGGGGGACGTGGTGCCGACCGTGGACAGCCCCGGCCCGGCCGGCTGCACCGGCTCAGGTGGTCCCGCGCGGTGGCCGGCCAGGAAACCGGCCACCGCGAGGACGACCGCCGTCGCGGCCGAAGTGCCCGCCACGGCGAAGCGCTTGCGTCGTCGCCGGACCCGGCCGCCGCGCTCGATCACGTCGGCGGCTTCGAGGCGCATCGGCGGCTGCGTGCCGGCCGCGCCGGTCAGGAACGCGCGGACGTCGTCTTCGGGGTCCATGTTCGTCACCTCCCCTCCGTGCGGGCGCTGAAGGTCAGCGCACCGTAGTGCGGGCCGAGCCGGTTGCGCAGCGTGGCCAGGCCCCGCGAGGCCTGGGACTTCACCGTGCCGGTGCTGCAGCCGAGCGCCTTCGCCGTCTCCTCGACGCTCAGGTCCTCGAAGTACCGCAGCACCAGCACGGCGCGCTGCTTGGGGGCCAGCACGGCCAGCGCCTGCCGGACCAGTTCGTCCTGGTCGCTCGCGGCGGGCTCCGCCGGGAGTTCCGGCGGAGCGTCGGTGAGCCGCTCCCGTTTCCACCTGCTGCGCCGGTGCTCGGCGAGGAACGTGCGCAGGACGACCTTGCGCGCGTAGGCGTCCAGCGCGTCGTGCCGCGACAGCCTCGGCCAGGCGAGGTAGAGCTTGAGCAGCGCGGCCTGCGTGAGGTCTTCGGCCTGGTGCCAGTCCCCGCAGAGCAGGAAGGCGGTCGATCGCAGGCTGTGCGCGCGCTCGCCGAAGTACCGGGCGAACTCGCCGTCCCACGGCGAGCCCGGCCCGGTCGACGGACGGGAGCGGGAAATCACCGGGTTACCGGGTCTCCCACACGGCCGGCAGGTGCAGGTCACCGGTCGGCCCGGCCGGGACGGCGCGGGGGACGCGCGGCGCCTCACCCGGGGCGATCGGGGCCCGCGACGTCGCGGGGACAGCGCTCGGCGCCTGCTGGGGCCGGGTCCGGGTGGCCGGGGCGGGCGCCACGGTCGGCTCGCCGGGCCGGGTCGTCTGGGTCGGGCTCGGGGCGGCCGGCGCCTGCGCCTCCGAAGCCAGCGCGATGCCACCGGTCAGGGCACCACCGGCGAGCACGAGCGCGCCGAGGGTCAGGGCGATGCGGATACGCAAGACAGCTCCTCATTCTCGCGGGCGCAGCTGGGGATCGCTGCGCCTCTGCCCCTAGTCATGCGGCGGGTGAGCGCCGGGGTTGCACCGGATTCCGGCGAAAACACGAACGGCCGGGAAGCCCGCAATGGACTTCCCGGCCGCCCGGTGTTCCTCAGTGGTTCAGTGGGCCAGCGCCGACAGCTTCTGCCAGCTCGCCCAGTCGTAGGTCCAGTCGCTGTAGTCGCCGTCCTTCGAGGTCAGCGTCTGCGTGCTGCCGGTGATCTCCACCGGGTCGCCGGTGAGCACGCCGTCGTAGTACTCCTTGGCCCGCGCCGGGGAGAGGTTCAGGCAGCCGTGCGAGATGTTCTTCTTGCCCTGGGCCCAGACCGACGCCGCGAGACCGTGGATGAACTCGCCGTTGTTGGAGATCCGGACCGCCCACGGCACGTTCACGTCCGTGTAGTTGTACCGGGGGTTGCTCATCGAGTAGGTCGCGTGCTTCGACATGACGACGTGCACGCCGCTGTGCGTGACGCGGCCCGGGTCGGAGTCGAGGCCGTAGCTCACCGGGTAGTCGGCGATCTGCTGGCCGTCGCGGATCACCTGCATCGTGTGCTGCTGGGTGTTGCCCTTGACGATCTGCGACCGACCGATGGCGAAGCTGGCCGAGACGTCCTGCTTGCCGTACACGCCGTCGCCAATCTTGACGCCGTAGATCTTGGCGTTGACCTTCACCTGCGTGTTGGGCTTGAAGTACTCCTTCGGCCGCCAGTGCACCGAGGCGTCACCGGGCATCCAGGCCCAGGAGCCCTCGGTCTTCGGCGTGGTCTCGACCGACAGCGCCTTCTCGACCGAAGCCTTGTCGGTGACGCGGCTCGGGAAGGTCAGCGCGATCGGCATCGCGATGCCGTACGTCTGGCCGTCGCCGACGTTCAGGCTGGCCGCCATCTGCTTCTTCGGCTTGACCGTGGTGAAGGCGCCGGAGATCGGGACGTTCTTGCCGTCGGCGCCCTGCACCTGGCCGGTCCAGGTGTAGGTCTTGCCGTAGCCGAGCTGCTCGGTGGTGGTCCAGCTCTTCTTGTCCGCCGAGGCCTGCCCCTGGACCTGCTTGCCGTCCGGGTTGGTCAGGGTGACCGACATGATCGTGCCGTCGGTGACCTGCACCCCGACCGGTTCGCCGGGCGCCACGTCCTGGGCGCCGCCGGCCGGCGTCACCGTCAGCTTCGCGGGCTGCGCACTGGGCGCGGGCGAGCTGGTCGGGCCGCCGCCCGACGAACCGCTCGCCGAGACCGTCGGTTCGCTGCTGCACGCCCCCAGCGCCAGCGCGGCGACCAGTCCCAGTGCCACGGCAGCGCCCCGGCGCCGCGTGGAAATCCTCACCGTCACACCCAATCCCCTTTGCCCCTTTGGTGCTTCCCCTCTCCGAGACGTCCCGTGAACCGGATACGTTGAGCAACCACGGCGTGACGAACGTCACAATAGCCGTGGGGAGCTTTCACGGAGGGGGCACGGGCGACTCCGAGCCGTATCCGGTGATCACGGCGCCGCTGTGCTGCGCCAGACTAGCCGGTGGGTACGGCAGAACGGGGTGGAAGCCCTACGACGTTCCGGTGACCTTGGTGCCCAGAGCCGGTTTTCGCCTCGATCACGGGGTTCAACTTTGGCCAGATCCCGGTAGTCTGCTCTCAGGCCGTCGTTTTGCGTGTTAGTGGCTTCACACTCGCGGAACTTCTGACGCGAGCCATGGAGCCGACACGCTCTTGACTCGACTCGTTGGAACCGCCCGGGACGGTCGGGGTGCCGCTTCGGTGGCATTCGAAGCGGATCTGTGTAACGAGGAGTACAGCGGTGGCGCAAGGCACTGTGAAGTGGTTCAACGCGGAGAAGGGCTTCGGCTTCATCGCGCAGGACGGCGGCGAAGGCGACGTGTTCGTTCACTACTCGGAGATCGAGGGCCGCGGTTTCCGCACTCTCGAGGAGAACCAGCGAGTGGAGTTCGAGGTCGGCCAGGGCCAGAAGGGTCCGCAGGCCCAGAAGGTCCGCGCGATCTGAAACTGAGGCTGAACAAGCCTCGCAGGCCCTTTTGCGCGTCTTAAGGCCTGAGTGAAGGGCCCCCGGCTTCCGCCGGGGGCCCTTTCTCGTGGGTCGGTGTGGTCGCTGCGGTTCAGCGCCGCGCGACGGCCGGCGCGTCGAAGGCGTCGGCGGGGAAGTGGAACTCGTCGGTGAGGTCGGTGAGGTCGGTGAGGCCGGCGACCTCGTCGGCGGCGTGCTGCCGCTGGTCCTGCGCGGAGGAGGCCTGCCCCTCCCAGTTGAGCCGCTCGAGGATCCACTCCTGAGCGAGCGCCTGCGGCGAGATCTCACGCTCGGCGGCGATGTCCTTGAGCTGCTGGTTGGCCACGAGGCTCATCCGCAGCTGGATGACCTGCGCCTCACCGAATCGCTTGCCGGATCCGGTGCTTTCGAGGTCGTTGTCGGGCGCCAGCGCCGCCAGGTACGACGTGAGCTCACTGTCCTCGACAACACCGTCGTCCACGGGCTTCGCGGCACCACGATGACGCCCGGAAGACGCGGCGGCTTTCAGGTTCGTGCGGCTGCTCAAGCGGCCAAGGGAGGGAAGAGGCACGCCGCCACGATAACGTTTGTATCTCGCCACACAAACCACTGTGAGCTACAACACGCCCCCCACCTTCCCCATTCAGCCCAACAAACCCCCATTCAGCCCAACCCCCCACCACCCAAAGCAACCCCCACCTAACCCACCGAGTCGATCACCCCTCTCAACGCAACCATTCCTTAATTGAGGCTAGGGCGCGCAGCGCCCGAGGCCGGGGAGCGCGCAGGCAGGGCGCGCAGCGCCCGAGGGCAAGGGCGGCTTCGCAGGGCGCGCAGCGCCCGAGGCAAAAGGGACCACGCTGGGAGCCGAGCCAGAGGCACCGTGGGGGGTCCGGGGGGCTCGGCCCCCCGGGTCAGCACACCGAAATGATTGGGCCAGGCGAAGGGCGAAGCCCGAGCGGCCCAAGAAATGGAGGACCCCCGCGCCAGGGGGAGGAACGCGGGGGTCGGAGGGGATCTCCACAGGCGCTGACCGGGGGTGTGTCAGCTCTTCGATTGTTGCACGAGTTGGGTGGTTGGGCGAGTGGAGAGCGGGAAATTTCCCCGTGTGGTGTCACTTTGGCTGGGGGGTGACGTTCGTTCGGGTGGGGTTCTTCTCCGGGGTTGCCGATTGCGCTGCGTTGAGCGGAGCGTGGCCTCAGGTTCACTCTCCGGGGGGCTGTGTGTGGTGGCTGGTGCTGGTTAGCCTCGCGGCCAAGTTGTTGTGAGCCGTGTGGAGGGGCTATGAGCGGGTCTGTTGAAGTGCGGCAGTTCCTCCTTCGGTACGAAGGTGCCGATGGGGGGAGTGCGCCGTTTGCCGGTGCGTTGCCGGCGCAGCGGAGTGGGGCGGCCGATGCGCAGCGCGTGTCGGATGATCAGGTTCGGCGGGCTCGGCTGGCGGTGGCGAATGGTGCCCTGGGGGTCGAGGACTGTGTTCAGTTGCTGGAGATGCTGGGTCTGAACCTGGATGAGGACGGGCAGGCGCCGGTTCAGCGTTGAGCGGGTGGGCCCGGCGTTGTGGCGCCGGGCCCGTTCCGTGATATTTCCGCAGGTTGCGGCCCTTTTCGGGTAGTCATTGCCAGGCTGTTCCGGGCTGGTTGACGCAGGTTTCGTAACAGTGTTACGGTCGTGGTGTCGAAAGGGGAACGGCATGACGACCATCGAAGGCGCGGCGAGTCTGGCCAACCGGATCAGGCCGGTGGTGCAGGTGCTGGGCGGCAAGTTCATGACGTCACCGGAGCTGGCCGCGGTGGAAGCCGAAGTGGGGCTGCCGCCGCGTTCGCTGTACGTGCGGGGGCGGTCGGCGGTGCTCGGGGACGTCCCGCCGAAGGTGGCCGCGGAGCTGTTCGGCATCTTCCCGCACTGGCTCTTCGACTTCGTCCTGCCGCCGGCGACGGCGGTCCTCGACGCACCCGCCGCGGTTCGCGCCTACGCGGAGTCATCGGCTCGGTGGTCGCGCGTCAACCTTTCGGCCGTATCGGAGCCCGGCCGCTTGGCGGAGCTGTTGTTCCGCGTCGTCGACGCCGCGGACGCCAGCGGCCTGGCGCTGTTCGCGGGGTGGAAGAACGCCGAGCGTCCCGCGGGTGACGTCGAGCGCCTCGGCTTCGCGCTGATGGTCTTCCGCGAGCTGCGCGGCGGCCTCCACTTCGCGGCCCTGCGCGCGCTGGGCCTGTCGGTCCCGGAGGCGGTGGTCGCGGACCCGGAGGGCGGCCGCGAGCGCCTGCTGCGCACGGCGTGGCCGGAGGACGCGGCCGACGAGCTGATGGCGTCGGCGGAGCGCAAGCCGGACCTGCGAGAGCGCTGGCAGCGCGCCGAAGCCCTGACCGACGACCGGATCGGCGAGCTGCTGGCGTCGGCGCTGACCGAGCCGGAGCGCGCCGAGCTTGATCGACGCCTGGCCGAGTTGGCGACGTTTGTGCAGGTCTGAGCGCCGCTGGGGGCTTAAGGAACCCCCTGTGCAAAGCGGTGGCGGCGTGCCCTATGCTTGTAATCGCTCCCAGGGGAACCTGAGAGCGCGGTCGGTCGGTCACCCGAAACCGGCCGGGCTCCCATCGTTCAGCGGCCTAGGACTCCGCCCTTTCAAGGCGGCAACGCGGGTTCGAATCCCGTTGGGAGTACGCAGTAAAGCAGTACCGATGTAGATGCAAGGCCCTGTGGCGCAGTTGGTTAGCGCGTCGCCCTGTCACGGCGAAGGTCGCGGGTTCGAGTCCCGTCAGGGTCGCAAGATCGTTCGGCTCCTAGCCGGCGTTCCCGGCCAGGTAGCTCAGTTGGTACGAGCGTCCGCCTGAAAAGCGGAAGGTCGCCGGTTCGACCCCGGCCCTGGCCACTTTCAGCCCCTGACCTGCGGAAATATCCGCTGGTCAGGGGTTTTCTTCGTAGCACAGTGCTCAGTGACACTCCGCTTGGAGGATCTGAGTATGCAGTTACCCCACGACTGGGCGACCCTGATCAAGGACTGGGAGAGGGCGCTCAAGGCCGAGAACAAGTCCGATCGGACCATCGGCATCTACACCACCGCCGCCCGTGACTTCGGTCTCTGGGTCAACCGCGAGGACGAGATCGGCCCCGACGAGGCCGGCACTCATGAGGTCCGCGACTTCGTCGCTTCCCTCATCGAGAGGACGTCTCCCGGCAACGCGAACACCAATTACCGGGCTCTTCAGCAGTGGTTCAAGTTCTTGATCATCGAGGACGAGATCGAGACGAGCCCGATGGTGAACATGAAGCCGCCGTACGTGCCCGAGAAGCCGGTGCCGATCGTGCCGGACGACTTGCTCAAGCGCGTGTTGGAGGCTTGCAAGGGCAAGGACTTCCAGTCGCGCCGCGATACGGCTCTCGTCCGGATCTTCTTCGACACCGGCGCTCGCTTGTCGGAGATCGCGAATCTCACGATCGACGATATCGACTTCAACGTCGACGCCGTCCGCGTCGTGGGCAAGGGCAGCAAGGAGCGGGTGATCCCGTTCAGCCCGAACACCGGCACGGCCTTGTCGCGGTACCTCCGTGCGAGGAAGGCGCACAAGCTGCACGAGCACGAGCGTGTCTGGCTCGGCATCAAGAACCGCGGTCCGATGACGCCGAACGGCATCGGGCAGATGCTTCGCCGTCGCGGCCGCGAGGTCGGTGTCGAGGCTGAAATGGGCCGACACTTGCACGCTCACCTCGGCCGGCACGCCGCGTCGCACCACTGGCAGGCCAACGGCGGGTCTGAAAGCGACCTCATGCTCGTGATGGGCTGGACGTCGCCGCAGATGCCGAAGCGGTATGGCAAGAGCGCCGCCGTGGAGCGCGCACACGCATCGGCGCGGAAGCTGCGGCTCGGAGACCGGTTCTAGGTGACACGGGATGCGCTGTGCTGGGGATCATGACTGAACCCAAGATGACCCCGGCGCAGCGCACCTTACGAGCCAAGCTCGCGGCACACGCCTCATGGGCGAACACGGCGAACCGGTCGGCGCGAACCGAGGCGGCGCGCAAGGCGTCGCATGACCGGTTCGAGCGGCAGGTCGATCCTGAGGGAACGCTGCCGGCCGACGAGCGTCGCCAGCGTGCGGCCTCGGCGCGCAAGGCTTTCTACACGGCGATGGCTTACCGCAGCGCGCAGGCACGCCGTCGGCCCTCGACCATGAGCAGTGAGTGAAGCGCCACGCTGCGACATGGCTCGTTCGCCGTAGCATCTACGCACGTGGCCACGGAACCCAATGGGCAAGAGCTGACGCGCTGGAAGATCCACGGCGAGCGGCTCGTCGACGACACACGTCGCGACCGCGTGAGCATTGCCTCGGTCGAACTACCCGACGGGGTGACCTTCGAGCAGTGGGTGTTCCGCATCCGCAAGGCCGCGATGATGGCCGTTCTTGACGATCAAGACCGGGTCCTCATGCTGTGGCGGCACCGATTCATCATCGATCGGTGGGTGTGGGAGCTGCCCGGCGGCTACGTCGACCCGGAGGAAGATCCCGCGTTGACCGCGGCGCGCGAGGTCGAGGAAGAGACCGGCTGGCGTCCGCTGGACGTCGAGCCGCTTGGCTCGCTACAACCCCTCATCGGTAGCGCCGACGCCGAGAACCTGCTGTACGTCGCTCGACGGTCCGAGTACATCGGCGAGCCCGCCGATATCAACGAGGCCGAGCGGGTTGCTTGGATTCCCCTCGACACGGTCCGAGACCGGATCTTGAAGGGCGAGATTGTCGGCGCGGCATCGCAGGTCGCGCTACTGCACATCCTCGCCTTCTACCGCTGAGCCCTACGCCGGCGTAGGAACCCCTACGGCCTTCATCTGCGCATAGACGACCCCAACTCGGCGGTCAGTCTGGTACGGAGCCAGACGCCTACCGACGTCGGCGAGATAGGCGCCACCTCTGATCGAGCGGACGTTCTCGCTCATCCGCACTGCCTTCGCTGCCTCGGCGCACGCTTCGTCAACGCGGCCTTGGTCAGCCAGGATCGACGCGAGAAGTGCGGTGTTGAACAACCGGCCGCGGTCGTAGCCGTCGCTCATGCTGAGCGACCGACGGGCGAACTGCTCAGCTTCCGGGAGGTGGCCGAGGTCGCGGAAGGTGTGAGCGAACTTGGCCGACAAGTAGGCGTTGTCGAAGTAGCTCAGCCAAGCCGGCCCGGAGCCAGGCACGAACCGCTCGAAAGCCCGTTCGGCCTCACCGAGCGCCGCGAAGCACGCCCCGGTGTTCCCCTTGAGAGCCTGGCCGTGCGCCTCCAACACGGCTGCCTCGGCTTGCAGCGCGACCAGGCCGGACCGCTTCGCCGTTCGCCTGGACGCGAGCGCCATGTCGACCGCGACGTCGTGGGACCGGTTGAACGCCGCGTGGTGCGACATGGCGGCGAGCATCTCGGCCTCGAGCGCATCGTCGCCGGCATCCTGCGACAGCTTCAACGCGTCGCGCAAGTGCCGTTGCCCGTCTGCTGCGTTGCCGACGTCGTAAGCGCTCCATCCCGCGACCTGGTGTAGCTCAGCGGCGGCGGCGAACAGTTCGCTTCGAGCGGCTGTCGTCCTGCTGGTGTCGTTCAGCATCGGCGTGACGCTCGAGGTCAAGTAGCTGGTGATCGTGGTCGTTCCGCGGCTGTGTCCGCCGCCGAACCGGTTGTCGAGCTGGCGGAACGTCTCCGTCATGTGGCGGACGATTTCGGCGTCGGTGCTTCCGGACTTGGCCGGTCCGGACGCGGCTGCTGGTGTCGAGCCGAGCAGGGATGCGCCAATCGCTGTGACGCCTACGCTTGCGGTCTTGAAGAACTGTCGCCGTTGCACGTCATCGAGGCTAACCGCGACTGTCGGCTCGGCCGATTCTTCGGGCGTATGGGAAACGTTGAACCAGAGCAGCGAGCGCGGCACGTGGAGAGCCCGTGCCCATCGCTCGAGTTTGTGTAGATCGCTCGGAGGTCGGGCGTCGGGAGCCTCGAGGCGGCTCACCTGCGCTTGCGTGAGGCCGAGCCACAGGCCGAGCGCGGCTTGTGAGACGTGAGGCTTGTGTTCTTGGCGGTAGGCCGCGAAGAACCAGCCGAAGTGACGCGCCTTGAGCGCGGTACGGATGCTGTCCGCTTCCCAGAACGCTTCAGGCTGAGGCTGCGCCACGTGGGAGATCAGCCGACGAGTGCAGGAGCCGCAGTAGTCGCTCACGCGGTCGCGAGCCAGCCGTGCGCCGCACGCTTCGCACGTTCGCGCTGCTGTCCGCACCGTGGTCACCCCTCGTTCACCGTTCACCGCGCAGTGTATGTGACTCACCACGCTATGTCACAGATTTCATACGGGGCACGTATGAAATCCGGCGTTATGCCGCTGTACCTGTCGGATCTCATGCGCCGTTGTCGTTTTCCGGGGAAGGTCCTCGGCGGACGCTCAATGCATGTACGAGGTAGCTCACCGTAACAACAGCACGTCGCGCTATGTGGCGGCCCGGTCGACGGGGGTGCCGCGTGAACGTCGGTGAGGTCGCCGTGCGTGCGGTGATCGGTGGCGTAACTGCCGCCGCGGTCGTGGCGGCCGTAGTTCCGTACCTGCGGCAGGTCCGCCGAGACCGTGCTCGCTTCCTGGGCGAACCGCACAACGGCCGGAAGCCGGAAGGCGCGTCCGATGATCCCCATGAATTCGTGGCGGATGCGGGGAGTGTGCCCCCCGGACCCCCGCGTCCGCCACGTTCCAACGCTGCCGCTCACAAGGTCGCGCTAACAGGTGAGGTTTTCGCTCGTGCCGGCGCCGACATCCCCGAAGGCGATCGCGTGAGCGTTTGGTATTACCTCACTTGCGAAAGTCGGCCGATCCGGGTTGCGCACTGGTGGGCGTCAAGCTTCGGAAAGTTCTTCACGCTAGGCGTTCTATTTTTCGTGATGTCGATTTTCGTGATTCTTGGCGAGCGCTCCCCTGTCTTTCTAGTTGCAACGCTGTCAGCTAGCGCGATTCTTATTGGGCTTCCGGCGATCAAGCTGCATCGGGTCGCATGGCAGGCCCTAAATGTGGCTGCTGGATTGTATGCCATCGCACTCAAAGGAATGCGAGATGTGGACGGGTGAAGACGTGTTGAAGGTCGTTTGTGGCACTCGTCAAATTCGATGACTGTGGGGTCAATTATGTCTTTCGTGGTTGTTGTCGGTGGGGCTATCAGCCTTACGCTCGTGTTGCTTGTCGTACTTTTCCTGCGCTGCTATGCCTTCTCGTCGAGTACAGGCCGACATGCGCTCGGCGTCGATGTCGACAGCGGGCCCCGGTGTGTGGGCGTTGGGTGCGACGAGGCCGGAGAAGTGGCCTCTGTGTCGGTCGGTGGCGACATAATCGACCAATGCGGCAACGGACTAGCCGTGGACGATGATTTCCCTACTGACCTGATTGGTGCTCGCCCGTATCTGGAAGAGTACTGGCGAACCTCCGGGTGTCATCTCGTTGACCAGACCGTCGAATTTGCGGCGCCTCTGAGTGATGAGAAGGACGACGAATACAGAAGCGTGAGCGGCCAACTTGAGTTGGTCGCATGACACGCGTGCGGCGTGAAGTCGGGCGGGCGCCACCCGCGCGAGAATGCCGGGAACCAACGCGAGAAGGGCCGAACGTGTCGCAACCGATCATGATGCTTGACCACCCCGGATGGCTGCGTGGGGACGACGGACACGCTCGGCGCGTGCTTCGGTCGGCCGGCTCGGTCTGGTCGGTGATCTGCGCACCCGCGGCTGACCGCGGCCAACTGGTCGACGTCGTCCGGCTCGCCGGCGACACCGATGTCGCACCGGTCGTCGACGTGATCGACCCGCGGACGTTGATGGGTGATCCGCTGGTGTGCGATCCGTTGCGGGCCGACGGCCCCGTCGCGCGTGTGCGGACCCCGGACGTCTGGGAAGCCCTCGGCACGGCGGTTGCGCGCCAGGTCATCAAGGCCGCAACCGCGCGCGAGAACTACCGCCGGTTCTGCGAAACCTACGGCGAGCGGTACGACACCGCGGTCGGCCCGGCGTGGTTGTTCCCCTCGCCCGAGACCGTGCTCGCCCTGTCCGACGACGAGTTCAAGGCCGCACGGATGAAGTTCTTCCGTGACGGTCTGCGCTCGGCCGCCGAGGCGAGCCTAAAGGCCGCCGACGACTGGGCCGGTATGGCGGGCGAGCAGCTCGCCGCTGCCCTGCAGAGCGTTCGTCGGATCGGTCCTTGGACCGCCGGTGCCGCGGTTGCCGACGTCACCAACGACTACAGCCTCTATCCGTTCGCCGATCTCGCCGTGCGCACCTGGGCGCGCAAGCTCGCCCCTTCGGTCGACTGGCCGAAACCCGAACCTGAGTTCGGGCGGTTGTGGCAGGCGATGGCCGGCGCGCAGTTGTCCGAGTGGACGCTGCTCACCCTCGCTTGGGGAGTTCGACATGCAACGGGAGTTGCTCTCTGACCTGATCGCCGGTGCCGACCTGACGCGCGGGATCGATGCCCTGTTCGTCAACGCGCCGTTGCGTGACTACGACGAGCGTCCGCGGGTGAACGACTTCACGTTGCCGGTGCTCGGCATGGCCTACATCGCCACCTACGCGGCCGCGAAGGGCTTTAACGTCGGCGTGCTCGACGCCGAGGCGCACGGGCTCGGCGTCGAACAGACCGCCTGCCTGGTGAACGCGGCCGCGCCGCGCTGGGTCGGGTTCAACCTGCTGGCCCCGACGTACGAGATCAGCGCCCGAATCGCCGAGCGGCTCGACCGCGACATCATGCTCATGCTCGGCGGGCACCAGGCGAAAGCGATGCCGGCCGAGATCCTGTGTGACCAGCGGATGAGCCAGTGCGAAGCGCTGGTGATCGGCGAGGGTGAAACTCGGGTCGCCGCCCTGCTCGACGACCACCGACGACGGACCGAGCTGCCCGGTGTGATGTGGCTCGACCCGATCATGCACACCCCGGTCACGGGCGGGATTGGGGCCAAGAACGGGCACTACCTCGCGCCGGACATCAACGGGTTGCCGTTCGTCGACCGCGGCTACCTGGCGCAGGACCCGCACCACGACGGCGGCCGGCTTGAAGCGAACATGGTCGGCGCCCGCGGCTGCCCTTACGACTGCTCGTTCTGCGGCGCCGCGGTGTCGGCGAACCCCGATATCACCATCCGCACACGGGAGCCGCACAACATCCTCAACGAGATGGACAAGCTTCGCGGCACGGGCGTGAGCGCCTTCCGGTTTGTCGACGACCTGTTCCTCGGCGTACCCCGCGTCATCACAACGATGATGACCGCGTTCGCCGCGGACCACGTCGGAGACTGGGCGCAGTGGGACGCCACGGGGCGAATCAACGTGCTGAACCGCACGAGCGACGCCATGCTCGACGCCCTCGTCGCGAACGGGCTGCGCGAGGTCGCGCTCGGCGTCGAGTCCGGCAACGCGCGGATGCTCGCGCGGATCGACAAGCGCATCACTCCCGACATGGCGCGGTCGGTGGTGCGCCGGCTCGCCGAGCGGGGCATCAACGTGAAGGGCTACTTCATCGTCGGGTTTCCGACCGAGACGTGCGCCGAGATCGACGACACCATGCGGCTCGTACACGACCTGTGGGACATCACCGACCGCTTGCCCGGCCAGTTCCGTGCGTCGGCCTTCGAGTACCGCCCGTACCCGGGTACCCCCGACTGGGGCGAGCTGATGAGGTCCGGCAAGTACACCGCCGAGCAGCTGCTCAACTACAGCGCCGTGGATCTCACCTCCGGCGGCGTCGACGAGTCGATGCGTGAGCGCGACGAGTTCAATTTCTCCGTCAACATCCAGTTGAGCGAGGCACCGATCGACTACGTCCGGCGCAGCCTGGTCACGCTCACCCGCGCGCAGTTCGACCGGAAGGCGGCCGCGTGAGGCGATGGGGCCGCGGGCTGTTCGTGACCATCGACGGCCCGGCCGGTGTCGGCAAGACCACGACAACCCGGCTGCTGCGCGAGTGCCTCGGCCGGCGCGGGTTCCAGGTGCACGCCACGACTCAGCCGTCGCACGGTGTGCTCGGCGAGACGGCTCGGCGCAACACCGACACCTACCGCGGACACACGCTCGCCTGCCTGGTCGCCGCCGACCGGTATCACCACCTCGAGAAGGAGGTGCGGCCGCACCTCGCCGCGGGGGCCATCGTCGTGTGCGACCGCTACGTCGCCTCGTCCTACGTGCTGCAATGCATGGACGACGTACCGCTGCCGTTCGTCGAGGCGATCAACTCGGCGGCCGACGTGCCCGACCTCGCCGTCATCTTGCAGGCGCCGCCAGAGGTGGCCGCGGCCCGAGTCGCCGCCCGAGGCGCGCACGACCGGTTCCACACCGGCGAGGACAGCAGCAGACGGGAGTGCGAGTTATACGAGCAGGCCGCGATACGGCTCGCGCGGTGGCGGTATCCCGTGGTCGCCGTGGACACTGCCGGCGCTTCACCTGTGGAGGTCGCTACGTACCTCGCGGGTCGAATCGCCGAGCGGGTTGAGGGTCCCGGCGCCGACGTGGCCACGGCGTAGCCTGCCTGCGAGCCCGCCGGCGCGGGCGGGCTCGCAGGTTCAGCGCCCGCCACCCGTGAGGATCATTGCCGGATGCCCGACGGCCAGCACACGATCATTGACGTGCACGTTCTGCTCGTTCGCGGCGCCGAGCTGCTGCTCACGCAGCGGCGCGGCACCTACGGCGGGGGCATGTGGCATCTTCCATCCGGCAAGCTCGACGCCGGCGAGTCCCTGCCGGCCGGCGCGGCGCGCGAAGCCGCCGAAGAGGTCGGCGTGCACATCGATCCGGCCGACCTGCGGCACGCGCACACCGTGCACGTGGCCGGGTCCGGCCCGGTACCGCGGCTCGGCGTGTTCTTCGAGGCTCGCCGCTGGTCCGGGGAGCCGTACAACCGCGAGCCTGACAAGTGCTCGGCCGTCGAATGGTTCCCACTGGACAGCCTGCCCGACGACGTGATCCCGTATCCGCTCGCCGGTATCCGTGGCTATCTGGACGGCGTTCCGTTCGGCCTGCTCGGCTGGGCCGACCAGCCACGGCCCGTTCTTGCCTGATCAGCGCAGCGAGCCCCAGAACTTCTGATTTGCCCTGGTCCAGGCGGCATCGTTGAGGTTGAGCGACTGCGGCAAGGGCGCGGCTTGTCCGGAGCGGTACACGCTGTAAGGGGTTTCGTTGAGCAGCGAGGACGCGCCGGCGCCGGTGGCCGGCGTGGTCGAGGCGAGCCTCGGCGCGGTCCCGCTGCCGGCAGTGAGCCCGGCGAATGCGACGGCTTCGCCGCGGTTCACGGCGACCGCGCCGAGGTTGACCGACTTCATGCCGGCGGAGGCGATCCAGCTCAACCCGGACACGGTGACTTTCCGGTCGAGGCTGGACACATCCGGGCCGACGTAGACGCCGAAGTCAAACCCGGTGAGCCCGTTGTGCACGGCGTAGACGCAGAACTTCGCCACGCTCGCGGCGAGCGACCGCGACGCGACGGTCGCCCACACGGTGAGATAGCCGGGAGAGAGCGTCTCGCCCCAAATCGCATCGGTGCGCCGGAGCGTCGAGACCTGGTCCCCGTAGAGCGCGGTGTCAGTGGCCTGCGATTCGGTGGGTAGCTGCCCCATCGTCGCGACGTCGACCCCGTCGACCGGGACCGGTCCGCGGTACTCGAGTGCGCCGGCCACTACCCGACCACCACTACGCGGTAGGTGCCGGCGCCGCCGAACGAAAGCGCGACGTTGTCGGCGTCGGTGAGATCCACGCCGGTGAGCACCAGCGCCGGCGTGGTGGCGCTGATGTCGTAGACCGAGACGTCGACGAACTGATTTCCGAGCCCGTGCCGGATGGTGACCGGGCCGGCCGCGGTGGGCGTCACGTTGGCGATGACCTTGCGGGCGACGACGGCCGTGTCGACGGCAACGGCGTCCGCGGTGACCACGATGCCGGGGCCAGCGCCGACGGCGATCGTGTCCGCGCCGACGGCGAGCAGGCCGGCGCCGGCGAGGGTGAAGCCATCCGATCCGGTGCCGTAGACGGCCCACGTTTGCCCGGTCTCGCCCGGGATGATGCTGCCGTTCGTGGTGAGCAGGTAGAGCCGGTCGCCGTTGGTGGCGCCTTCCTCGACCGCGACGACGGCGCCGCCGCGCAGGTCTCCCGGGCTGTCGGCGTCCGCGGCGCGTGCCCACCCTGCCGCTTTGGCGAGGTAGATGCCGTTCTCGACCGGGTCGGCCTGGGCTTTGACGAGCACGCGGTCATCGGGGTTGGGGGTGATGCCGTCGACGGCGGCGAGCCCGGTGCGGGTGACGGGGCCGGTGGTGGCCAGGCGCACGGCGGCTTTGAACGAGACGCCGGCGGCCGCGGCGGCTACGGCGTCTTGGAGCTGCCCGTACGTCGCGAGGTCGCCGGCAGCCGAAGCCGGCGCGGCGTTGGTGATGCGCTGGGCGCCGGCGTTGATGGGCGCGGTGGGGGCGGCGAACTCGTCGAGCCGGTAGCCGGTGACGGTCGCGCGCAGGTCGGACACGGTCGAGGCCGGCTGGTTGCCGGTGTGGTTCGCGCGGGCGGTCGGGTCGATCCAGTTGCCGGCGGCGTCGCGGATCTTCAACCGGCCGTTGTGGTAGATGACCTGCGCCTCGGCGCCTGCGGGCAGGCTGGCGACCTTGTGGGCGACCAGGTTGCGGGCTTCGTTGAGCCCGTGGTCGGTGTGGGTGCCGAACTTCAAGTCGGCCATGTTCGGGGCTCTCCTAGCTCAGGTAGGCCACGCCGGAGCACGGCGCGGAGAACTCGATGCGGACGTGTCCGGCGGCCGGGTAGGTGACCACGCCGAGCAGCGGTTCGCCGGTGGATTCGATGACGTGCACGCCGGCGGGGGTGAACGAGAGCGGATGGAAGATGTTCCAGACCGCGGTCGCGATGGTCTGCTCGTGGCGGTGGCCGAACTCGAGGACGTCGCCCGGCTCGCCGGGCGGGGCGGTGTCGACGGGTGAGCCGACGGCGAGCCAGTCGAGCGCGACCGGCGGGCCGGCTTCGGGCTCAAGTGCTGTCACGGGTCACCCCCCGAGACACGCGCACGGTGCCCTCGACGATCCGGGCGACTCGGCCGCCGGGGTCGATGAGCAGCACGTCGAAGACGCCGGCGAGCCACGGCCAGGCGCGCGAGGTCGCTGCGGTCACGGTGAGCGTGACCCGCGAGTCCGCGGTGCTGGCGTTGCCGGCCGCGGTCGACCACTCGTGCAGCACGTCGCCGGCGTCGATGCGTTCGCGGACCTGCGCGCGCACGGTCCATCCGGAAAGGTCGAGCGGCCGGCCACCTGAGGTGACCGGCCACGCTCGACCCCACTCGGCGCCCTTCTCGATCACGACGTCGTCGTGCAGGGCGGGCACGGGCTACTCCTGGTTGTAGGTGGGCGGGCGGCTCGAGCCGAGCAGGAACCGCGCGAGCCAGCTCGGCACCCGCGGCTCGAGCCACCGCAACCCGGCGTAGACGGCGCCGAGCACGATCGGCACGGCGGCCGTCTGGCCGAGCCCGTTCGCCGGCTCGGTGAGCCACGCGGGGAGCCCGAGCGCGACCAGGTAGGCGACGCCGGCGGACCACAGTGCGGGTACGACGGTGCGCACCCACGACGTGACGCGGTCCGAGCGCAGCCACGCGGCGAGCCGCTCGCCGAGCTGGCGCTGCGGGGTGTCCGGCTCGCCGGGGACGGGGGTAGCCATGGTTGTTCGTTCCTTTCGCGGGGGTAGGGAGTCGAGCCGCTCATAGAGGCGGACGAAGGTGCGGGCGGCGACGCTGGCGAACCAGCCGAGCAGCACGGCGGCGTAGAACGTGCCGGCCGGTGTCGAAGTCACGGCAGGGTGAGCCAGGCGCCGGCGTTGATCTTGTTCGGGTTGGCGATGCCGTTGCGTGCGGCGATGGCCGCGACGGTGGTGCCGTACTGCTTGGCGATGCCCGAGAGGGTGTCGCCGGGCCGGATCTGGATGCGGCGGCCGCCGGACGGGGCGCCACCGGAGAGCTGGAGCACCTGGCCGGCGTAGATGCGGTCCGGGTTGGCGATGCCATTCGCCTGGACCAGCGCGGCGACGGTCGTCACGAAGTGGGCGGCGATGCCCGAGAGGGTGTCGCCCGGCTTCACGGTGTACGTGCCGGCGGCCGGCGGCGCCGGTGGCGCGGGCGGGGCCGGGGGCGTTGGGGTGCCGGCGGGGTTGGTGCCCAGCAGCGCCGCGAGCTGCTCGCGGGTGCCGCGGTAGGCGTTGCTGTCGACCGGGGTGTGCCCGGCGACGGTGGCCGAGCTGGTGAACTGCAAGACCTCGACGCCGGCGCCGCCGTAGCCGTCCCAGTAGTTCGCGGGCACGCGCTCGTAAATCTGGGAGGCGTATCCGCCTTTCATGTCCGGGTATTTGCTGGACCACAGCGGCGGCAGGCCGTCGAGGGACGGCGAGCCGAGCGTGTCTCGCCAGTACCAACGTGGGATGTAGGTAAGCGGGACGGTGTAGCCGGCGCCGCGCAAGCGGCCGATGATGTCGCGAGTGAGCGTGAGGTTTCCGCTGCCCTTCTCGACGTCCAGGACGACCGGCATGTCGCGCGGGACGGTGCGGGTGATGGTGTCGACCTGGGCCGCGGCCGAGGCGTTGCCGCGCTGGTAGTGGTAGGCGGCGACGAGCAGGCCGGCGCCGCGGGCCTCGCCGAGGTTGCGGCCGAACTGCGGGTCGACCCATCCGGTGCCGTCGGTGGCCTTGAGGAACGCGAAGTCGAACCCCTCTGCGCGAGTGCGGCGCAGGTCGAACGCGCCGCCCTGGTAGTGGCTGATGTCAATTCCGTAGAGCATGAAATCCTCTCGAAACGTTGTGTATCAACGGTTCTTGCGGGTGATGGGTGACTCAGCGGGCTCGGCAACGGCGTTCTCGACGCGGTCGATTGCGTCGCGCAGGCTCGCGCCGGAGTTGGGCCGCAGCTCGTGCTCGACGCGCTCGACGCGCTCGACCAGGCCGCGCACGTCGTCGCGGGTGGCCGCGCCGTCGGTTTCGATGGCGGCAATGCGCTCGATCACCCCGGGCCGGGCCGGTGCGCCGTTGCGTTCGGGTTCGCCGAACCAGTCGTCGGCGAAGTGGCCGAGTCGACGTAGGCCGCGCGCGGCGCTGCGGACTGCTGTCCACACGCGACGGATTACGAGGTATGCGGCGACGGCGACACCCGCCATCCCGGCGATGTCGAGCGCGCCGAGAGCGGCGAGATTCACGGGTTCCTCGCTGTTTCAGGGCATGACGAAATGGCCGCGCGTTGCGGCCGGTGAGGTGGTGCGGGCTAGTGGCAGTAGCAGCCGAGCAGCTGACAGGCGACCGTGCCCGAGCCGGATACCGACACGGTCAGCTCGACTTTCACCCAGTCCCGCCCGACAAATTCGGCGACGCTGAATCGGCCTTGACGAGATACCACGGCGCCGACGTTGACGTTCCACGCGCCAACTTCCGTGCCGTCGAGCCTGAGCCGGTACGTCGGGTTCGGCCGGTCAACAGCCCAGCCCCAGACGCCAACGACGCTCATCCACGGGTGCGATATCGAGGCGCGGCCTTCCCACAGCTTGGTTTCGCCGGAGAGCCGCCCGGCGTCGATGCTCCAAAAGCCGACGTCGCCGAGATCCGGGTCGGGCGAGAAGGTGTGCGGGAGGAACCGCGGATAGAGCGGGATGGGAAGGTAGGGACGCGCGAGGCCGGCGCCTACCTCGGCGCTGTCAGACACGATGACGCGGCCGGTGGAATCAGTCATCGCCCAGAAGTCGCGGCCGAACTGCGCCGATCCAGCGGTGTACATGAGCGTTGCGCCGCCTTCGCGGCGGAGTACGAAACGCTGTTTGCCCTCGGCGTCGGGGCCGATGTAGAGGATTTCCACGCCGTCGGAGTCGGTCATCTTGATGTGGCTGTCGTCGACAAGGGTCAAGCCGCCGCGCGCGATCACGGCTGAGGACAGGCCGACCTTCTTGCGGACGGCGGCGAGTTCGCGCTCAAGGGCGATGACGCGGTCGATGATGTTGGAGGGCTGGTTGACCTGCATTACGCGGCATCCTCGATTAGGGGACTCATGGTGATGGTGACGGTTTCGACGGACTCGCCCGGCGCGTACTGCGCGTCGACGATCCGCATGGCGGTGTCCAGCCCGCGGCGCATGAATTCGTCTCGGATGACGACGCGGACGTCGTCGCCGGTGTCCCACTCCCCGACGTGGGGGGCGGTGTTGCCGCGGACGGTGAGCGTCGGGAGCACGACGGGTAGCCGGGCGACGAGCTGGTCGGCGTCGGCGTGGCTTTGCAGGGTGTCGGCGTCGCTCACGCTCGAGTAGCCCTGTTCGGACTCGAGCAGCGGCCAGTGGTCCGGGTACTTCGCGGTGTCCTCGGCGACGGCGATCGGAGTTCCCTCGGCGACGCCGTCACCGGCCGCGAACGTGCGCGTGGCCATCCGCGTAGCGTCGGAGGGCCACACGTAGGTGAGGATGTTGCCGCCGGTCTCCCACACGTGGACGGTGCCGGGCTGGCCGAGCCGTGGAGTGCCCACGCGCATGATCCGGCGGACGCGGCCGCCGGTGCCCGGGGCGACCCCGAACATGATGTCGGGGCCGTCGATGACGCTCGAGAGCTGGCGCAGGGCCTCGCCGGTGTCCGCCAACGCGTGCCCGGGGTACTCGCGGTCGCGGTAGACGAACGACTGCGAGTCGTCGACCTCGACCCCGATGTCGCCGCCGGCGTGTGACTGCGCGAGCTGGACCAGGCGCCGCGCGATGTCGTTCTGCTCCGTGTCGTTGAACCGGGTGGTGAGGGTGGCAACTTGGTCGACGGCGACGGTGTCGGGCAGCAGCGGCAACACCTTGCGGTGGTCGAAGTAGCTCCACCAGTCCGCGCCTTGGATGTCGACGGCGCCGGTGCTGCTGTCGTACTTGCGGGTCCAGATGAGCCCGCCCCACATCGGCCGGTCGTCCCGCAGGACGTAGAGCGCGCGGCGGGCCGGCATGGTCAACTCGTACGGATCACGCCGGCGCGTGGCCGGGTGACGGGACAGGTTCCAGGTACCCGAGAACTTGCCGGCGTCGTTCAACGGCTTGTTGTACTTGACCCCGGACAGCGGCAGCTCGTCGAGTACGTGGCCGCTGCGCAGGTCGGCGACAAGGTAGGTGTACGTCGGAAGCGCCATCAGGGCCCCCGCCACACCGCGGTGAACCCGCTGATCAGGTCGTCGGCCGACTCCTTGGTGACGGCGTTCGCCGCGCCCGAGTAGCCGTAGCACCGGAATGTGGCGCCCTTGTCGAGCCACTTCGAGGTAGAGGCCGAGACGTTGTTGCCGCCGCCGCCCGTGCTGTCCTTCGCCCACAGGTTCCCCGCGGACGAGCCGCCGATCATGGCGTACTTGTCGATGTTGCCGAGCCCGTAGCGCAGGTTCAGCGACAGGTCCCACCAGCCCGGTTCACCGATGGTGAACACCCCGCCGGCGAGGCTGATGCCGACCGGCGGCCGGTTGATCTGCGGGAACGTGAGCAGGGTCGGTGAGTTCGAGGTCGGCTGGTTGGTGGTGATCGTCCAGTCGCCGCCCGGGGTCGACCCGCTGAGCAGGGCGGCGTACAACCACCTCTCGCCGTTCCAGCGGTACAGCCCGCCGGTACCAGCGAGCACGACGAGCTGACCGGGGTACGGGTCGGTGATGTCGGACAGGGCGACCGCGGTCACCTGTCCACGCACGCGCCACGCGGCGCCGTCGTAGACCTCGGTCCATCCCTTGTCGATGCGGTAGACCGATTGCCCGGGGTAGGCGGCGAGCGCGTTGCGTTCGGCGGCGCTGCCGACGGGCAGCAGCCCGCCGAGAGCGACCGTCCACCCAGGCGTTAGCTGGTCGATCATGGCGTCGGTGATCTTGTCCGCGCCGGCGGTCACCCGGACGCGGCCGAGGGGGAACCAGTCGAGAGAGCCGTCGACGACGGGGTCGCTCGGCGTCGCTGACGCGGTACCGCGCACGAGCCGAACCTCGAATTTCGTCGCGGTGTCGAGGTAAAACTCGTCGGACTGCTGGGCGATCACCAGGTCGTAGCGGTCGTTCGCCGGGGCCGCCGGGACGGCGAGCACGTCGAGGGTCTTCGGGCTGTCCAGCGACACCAGGTACGAGCCAACGCCGCGGGAAGCGCGGATGCTGCCCTGGAAGGGCTCGACCACGATCGAGCCGTTTGCCGTGCCGGCCGCGTGCACGCGACCCGGGGTTGCCGGGCCGGGTCGAATGCCGTCGCGAGCAGTGACCGCGCTCGGCCCAGGAACGAGCAGCGCGGACACCGCGACCCGGGCATCTTCGGTGGTGATGAGCGGGTGAGCGTCGGACCCGACGGCCCACGAATTGCGCTCGGGCATGAGGAACCTCCGTCTCACATGGCGGTGTTGTGCACGGTCACCGACAGGCGCGAGTCGGAACTCGGTGCAGCGGAATCGAAAACGGCCTGTATCTCTCGGCCGGGCGGGAAGCTGAACCACCCGCGGGTGAACAGGCGATCGGACGCCGAGACGTTGCTGCCGACGAACAACACGGTTCGGGCGAGCGTGTCGACCTCGACGATTTGGCCGGCCGGGATGATCCAGTCGGGATCGAACTCGAGCGCCTGCCCGGTGTCGCGGCGGGTGATCGAGGGGCCGCGGACCGGGCCGGCGATACGCCAGACCGGCCACGCCTCGGCTGTGCCGGTGTTCGCCCACGTAATGGCTCCGCCGCGGGCCGAGGCACCGAACCGCATCGGAAACCGCAGTGGGAAGCCGAGCCCACCGGCGTCGACTGCGCCGAGCGTCGTCGAGCCCCTGTAGCCGGGTAGCTCGAGCAACCGCGGATCGGTCGCCACCCACTGCACAGCACCCGCGACGTAGCCGGTGTCGTAGGCGAGGCCGGTAGGAATCAGGCGGCGGGTGCATCGGGCGAGCGCCTGCCAGGTCCGGCCGGCGAGCCGGATCACGAGTGGTTCCTCGTCGGGGTTCTCCGTCGGCGTGGTGGCTGCGCGCAACCGCTCGAGGGCGGCCGCGTACTGGTCGCGCGTGGCACGCCGCGCCGAGATCACGTACGAGTACGTGATCGTGCGCGACTGGGCGAGCAACTGCCCAGGGAACGCGCCGTGTTGTCCGGGCCGGTCGATATCGCCGCCGCGCATCTGCGGCAGGTCGAGCCAGCCCTCGAGGGCGCGCCACCCGTACGCCGTGCCGGCGCCGAGCAGGGTGCCGCGCCACTCGAGTTGTCCGTCGCGGGTGATCAGGTCCCCAGCAGTCACTACCCACCCCCGCGGCTCAACCAGTCCAGCTCGCCGGCGATGTCGGCCGGTGACTGCGCCGGCGTCGCGTGGAACTGGTCAATGTGGACGGTCGCTCGGTTTCCGCTCGCCGCGTAGGTGCCGGTCGCCGGGCCGGCGCCGCGGCCGGGCGCGCCGGCGAACGCGAGTTGTGGCGTGGTCAAGCCGGCTGCCATCGTGTCGGACACGCGGGTGGCGAGATCCGACGCCGAGCGCAGCGCGACGCCGGCCGCCTTGTCGATGCCGCCGGCCAAGCCGGGCGGGATCCACCGACCGATGCCGGCGAACACGGTCGACGGCGAGTTGATCCCGAGAATGTCTTTCGCCCATCCGGGCAGCAAGCCGCCGAAGAACCCGAGCACCTTGCCTTTGAGCCAGCTCGCCG
This sequence comes from Amycolatopsis plumensis, assembly GCF_042652605.1. Taxonomy (NCBI): domain Bacteria; kingdom Bacillati; phylum Actinomycetota; class Actinomycetes; order Pseudonocardiales; family Pseudonocardiaceae; genus Amycolatopsis; species Amycolatopsis plumensis. The sequence goes on from NZ_JBHSJY010000001.1 coordinate 3,420,752, forward strand.
CATTCTGAATCCCGTTCCACAAACCGGTGAGCAAGTCGCGTCCGGCGTTCAGTAGCAGCGATCCGAAATTGCCGAGTCCGTCGAGCACGCGGCCCGGCAAGCCGCGTAGCCAGTCGACCAGCTCGGCCGCCTTCCCTATCGCGGCCCTCGCCAGATCTCCGAACCAGGCGGCCACCTTGCCCGGCAGGGAGCCGAGCCACGCGACCGCGTCAAGGACCCAGTTCACAGCCGTGCGGACGCCGGCCACGATGGTGTCCCAGTGCTTGATGATCAGACCGGGGAGTGACCAGTTCAAGAACAGGTTGACGATGAAGTCGACCGCTCCCGAAATGAAATTTCCGATCCAATCGAGCGCGGCGCCAATTGCGTTCTTGATCGTGTCCCAATTTGAAATGATCAGCACGGCGAGAAGCGCGACGGCCGTTGCGATCAGAACAAACGGGTTGGTCATCATCGCGACGCGCAAGGCGTTGAAGATCGTTGTCGCGCTGCGGAAGGCGGTCGAAAGGCCGCCGACCAGTGTCGTGAGCGGTCCGGCGGCCGCGGCGACGGTGCCGAACCCGATCGCCAGCGGGCCGAGCCACGTCATGTTGTCGGACAGGAAGCCGGCCAGCATCGCCAGCAGCGGGCCGGCGACCTGGAGCGCCGCGGCGAGCACGGTGCCAATCTGGCCGGCCAAGGTGGCGAGTCCGGGAGCGAGCGCGACGACGGTCGGCTCGAGGGACTCGACGGCCGAGGCCAGTCCGCCGGCCAAGCTCTGCGCGACCGCGGCGACCACGGGCGCCAGCGCGGCGAGCACGCTGCCCAGCGGGGCGACCGCGGGTGCCAGGGAAGCGAGCGCGTCGCCGAGCTGCGGGCCGAGAAGCGCGATTGCCGGGCCGACGTCGGACGCGAGAACGCGACCGATCTCGGCGAGCACCGGGGCCAGTCCGCGGCCGGCGGCGGCGATGCCGCCGAAGATCTGCTGTAGCAGCGTGGCGCCTTGCGCAGAGTTCAGGAAGTCCCGCACGGCGCCGGTGGCCTGCAACAACACGTCGAGCGTCGACGTACCGTTCGCCGACATCGCCGAGAAGACGGCCGAGATGATGCCGCCGACGTTGCCGGCGAGCTGGCCGAGCTGCTGTAACGCGTTGAGCCCGTTGCGCATCCACGCTTCGAGCTGCCCAGACTCGCGCGCCGCGGAGATGAACGCGGCGAACCGCTCGGCCGCCGAGCCCGCGCCGGTAGTGAGGTCGGCGAACACCGTCGACCCGACCGTCGCGACGTCGCGGAACACCTGCGCGAGCGGCTGCGTGACCTCGGCCAGGTTCGACACCGCGGTCGAGGAGTTGTCGAAGATCGTCGCGACGTCGCGCCCGGTCCGCGCTTCCCGCAGGAACGCGGCCAGTCCGGCGGCGCCGACGCCGAAGCTCGAGGCGACGTCGGTCATGCCGCGCTTGAGGATCGGCAGGTACTGCGCGCCGAGCTGGCGCACAACCGAGCCCATCTCGGAGAACAGCTCTTGCTGTACGGAGCGTTTGACCGCGTCCCACGCCGGCGCCAGTGCGCGGACGGCGTTCGCCGTGTCGCGTGCCGCGGGGGCGAGTTTCGCGGTGGCCTCGGCGAACTTGGCGGGGTCGTCAATCGCCTTCAAGGCGTCGCCGAAGCCGGACAACCCGACCTTGAGCGAGGCCAGTGCGGCACCACCAGCAACCGCCGCACCAGGCAGGATCAGCAGCGCACCTGACGCGGTGACGATGCCGCCGCCGAGCGCACCGAGCGCACCACCGGCAAGGTTCGCGGCGCCTGCGAGTGCGCCGACCTTGAGCCCACTCGCGCCCGCGGAGAGCGCCATGTCGCGCGCGGACTTGCCCGCGCGCACGAGCGCGTTGTCGTAGACGTCGGTGTCCCGGGCCGCGGCAGCGAACCGGGCGCGGGCCTGCGCGAGCTTGCCGGCGACGCCCTTGTCGTCGATCCGGAGGTAACCGACAAGCTCGCCGATGGTGAGCGCCACGGGACCACCCCCGCCCGCTGCTCAGTCAGGGGCGGGGACGGTCAGCCTCCGGGTACAGCGCGCGACGGAGCCGGCTCGCGTCGGTGGAGAACAGGCCGGCGATGCGGATGCGCAGCCAGCGCCACGAGCGGGCGCGCAGCAGGCCGGGCGCCTCGAGGTCGAGCCCGTAGACCTCGTGCAGGTCTAGCTCGACGAGCGACCAGCGCGCGAAGATGTCCGACCAGCGCGGGCCGTCGCCGGCGCCGCCTTCCGCGTCCGGGTCGTACCACTCCCGGATTCCCGTTGCGGGGTCGATCGGGCCGCCGCGCGACGGCTCGCCCGATTCCCCGCCGAGGCTTCCGGGCGGCCGCCGGCGTTCCAGTACGCCTCGGCGGCCTCCGGGCTCTGCGTGTGGTGCAGGAACGCCGTCATGCCGGCCACCTTGAACCGCGGCCAGGCGACACCGTCGGCGACCATCTCGTCGTAGGCCGCGCCGAGCGACTTGCGGTACATGTCGATTTCCTGCGCATCGGACAGCAGCTCGCCGCCCGGTTCGGGCACCGACAGCTCGCCGGCGTCGGGGTTGTCCTCGTGCGCCTTGACGGCGGCCGCTACGCCGAACATCCAGTCGTGAAGCCGCTGCAACCGCAGACCGGTCTCGGCGTCGACCGGCGGTACGGCGTAGACCTTGCCGCCGATGGGCAGCTCGAGCCCGCCGTCGAGCAGCTCGTCGAGATCCCGATACGCCATCACTTACCCCCGCTCGTCGTCGCGGCCGCCGCGGCGCCCCCGGCCGGCGGCGCGGTCACCGGGTTGGCGATCTCGAGCGGCTCGCCCTGGCCCAGCAACGTGAAGTTGAACGGCTCGAGGTCGGTAGTCTCGCCGCCCTTGGTGAACTCGGACACCTGCGCGTAGCCCTCGGACGCGTCCGGCGAGCCGTCTCGGCGGTACCACCGCACATGCACGTCGGCTGAGAACCCGACCTTGCGTGCGGCTTTGCGGATGAACTCCTGGCCGGGGTCGGGGGTGTAGGTGCTCGCGCTGGTGTCCCGCTTGCGCTTGCCCTCCGCCTCGATCTTCCATTTCCGCTGAGTGATGACGTCGGCGCCCCATCCGGGCGCGTCGTTGGTCGAGTCGTCCTCGGTGTTGTCGTCGGTGCTCTCCGAGAAGTTCGACAGCCCGCGAACGGGCGTCCACTGCGGCGCGGTGGCGCCGCTTGCCGCGGTGTCGACCTCAAGTGCCCAGTCGCTGGCGAGCATAGAACGCAGAGCCATTTTACCTCTGATTGTCAGGATGCGGCCCCAATTTCAGCCTGCATCGTCGTTAATACTTTCTTGTACGCTGCTGAAAGATCGCTAGTAGCTTCGTTGATTTTGGAAGTCCAGGGTTCGCCGGGATTGATTCGAGCGAGCCTTTGTACCCACACACGAGAAGCCAAATGGTATTCTTCGATGGAATTGTTTACAACTGGTGAGGCGATTAGGCGGGCGCGCGTTTGAAGTAATGCAAATTCCCGCTGTACCCGTTTGAGGTCTTCGGCGGTCGGCGTGGAACCGTCGTCCAAGGTGTCGTTACGCCAGAGGCGCGACATCAAGGTTGATAGTTCCTCAAGCTTGGCGAGAACCGACTCGTAGAGCTCGAGCTTTCTCTCGGACCAGTGGAGGTTGAAATCGTGTCTTGCCTTCTTCTGTTCGCGTTCAGTTTCGCGCGAGTGTCGCAGCTCTTCGCGCTTCGTTTCGCGTTCCCATCGCTTGCTCTCACGCCACGCTGACGTCAGGTTTCCTGCTACGGCGCCGACTATCGCGGCAGATCCCGTTACGACTGGTGCCCACTCAAATGCCATGCGGGAACGCTACCGACACGGTGGCTCACTCTCTAAATCGTGTGGGGTGGTGTGTCCGTATTCGGTAGGTGTCGGTGTGCACGTAGCGGCCGTTCTGGTCGGTGCCGCTGGGGTTCGAGGTCTCGCGGGCGACCAGGTGGACGCCCAGCCCGAGCTGCTGCTCGCCGGCGCCGGCGAGCGCGTCGAATGCGCCGTCGACGAGGTCGAACAGGTCGCGCGGGTCCTGGCCAGCGGAGCGGAAGCGGATGCGCAGGCCGTACTCGGCGTCGGCGTCGGTGTCGTGGGTAAGCGGGTAGAGCAGCAGGGCGACCGCGCGCGGCGGGTCCGCCGGCAGACCGCCGAACACGATGCCGGTCTCGCTGGCCGTGTAGCCGGCGTCGGGCCGGTAGGCCCCGACGCCGGCTGCGGCCAGGTGGCGGGCGATGAGGTCGCCCAGCTCGGCGACGAACCTCATGAGCGGGTCGCCTTCCGGATCTGTGCGGCGATGATCTGCCGGGCGACGTCGATCTCGTCGTCGAGCGCGGTCTCGAGGTACTTCGCCTGGCCGTCTTCGTGGTGCCAGGTCTCCTCTTCGTGCTGGGGCACGGCGTACTCGGTGTCGAACGAGACGGCGCCGGTGAGCCCGTCGGTGGTCGCCGTGCCGGTGTTGCGGAGCGCGCCGGTGTCCTTCGGGGCGCGGTTCACCGCGACACCGCGGACGTGCTCGGCGGCGAGCTTGACGCCCTTCTCGGCGCCGCGGGTGAAGTCCTCGAGGACGTGATCGCCCTTCCAGTGAAACTCGGTCTTGAGCCGCACGGGTGAACCTCCTTGCCGTTGTCGCCGGTCAGGGCCGGTGCAATAATCCGAACTTGTGTTCGATGATGGTCGGGGTGTGGCGCCGGGTTCGCGGTACTTCCGCGGGCTGCGCCCGCACCGGCCCGTGTGGGTTGACCTGGGCAAGGTCTATCGACTCGGTCCGCCCCGGGCGGTGATCCCGGACGGTCTCGATCTACAGGCGACCGTGCCCGGCGAGCTGGCGATGTGGCACGCGACGACCACCGGTCATTGGGTGGGCTGGGTGCGGTTCAAGATCCATGACGGCCACGGCGGCGCGCCTGCCGGGCAGTGGGTGCCGGGCGACGCGATCGAGCCGCGGCGTGAGGGCACAACTAGGTGAGGGTGACCTCGAGGTGCGCTGGCGCGCTGGGGTGGTCGAAGGTGCTCGAGGTGATCACGGTCGCCGTGCGCTCGGCCGGCGTCCCGGGCCACACGGTGACCTCCGACCCGGCCGGTATCGCCGCGCCGGGTTGGGTGATCACGGTCGTTTCGCTGATGGTCTCGGCACCATCGGTCGCGCGGACCCGGCGCCGGCGGTCCTCGACGTAGGCGCGGCGGACGGTGAACGGCCGGCCGAAGATCGGGCCGTACGCGCCGTTGCCGGCGTAAGGCTTGACGGTGACGGTGTGCGGGAGCAGGAACGCGGGCATGGTCAGCGCCACCGGGCGACCTCCTGCTCGACCAGGCCGTCGCCGAGCAAGCCGGCCGTGGTGAGTATCTGCATGGCCTCGGGTGACAGCCGCGCGACCTGCGCGCCGGCGGGCGTGCCGGCGGCTGCGGTGGTTGCCCGGGTGAGGTTTACGGACCCGATGCCGGCGGAGGCGAACCGGGCGGCCGCGCCGGAGTCGTCGCCGGTGTCCTCCCACCATTCGACGGTCGCGCACGTGGCGTCGCGCACCGCGGCGCGCACGTCCGGGTCAGTCGGGTAGCCGGCCGAGTCGGTCAGGTAGACCGCGGTGACGAGCAGCCAGTCGACGAGCTGCGACGCGCGGGCGAGCTGCCGGGTGATGCCCTCGGGCGGGGTGGTGACGTCCAGCCAATTCGCGTAGTCCTCGGCGGTCGCGTACACGCGCGCCACGGTGACTCCCCTCCCCTCGGTGGAGGCCACGGCCGGCGCCCGGTCGGGGCAGGGCGCCGGCCGCGGTGGCTACTTCGCGGGCGTCCGGCGGCCGGTGCGCTTGGTCCCGTCGGGCTCGGCCGCCGGGGTGTCGACCGGTGCCTCGCCGGCGGATGCGGCATCGCTCGTCGGGGCGTCGACTGGTGGCTCGGCGGGCTCGACGTCGTCGACGGGCGTCACGGTGTAGCCCTGGCGCTGGAAGTAGGCGACCGCGTTCTCGTCGTCGGTCTCGCCGCGACCGGCGGCGAACCGGACGCCGGCGACGGTGCCCGTGTAGTCGGCGACTGGGGTTTCGATGGTGTGTCGTGGCATCACTGCACCTTGATGTTGCGGAAGACGGCGGCGGACTTCGTGGCCTTGAGCGCGACGGCGACCGGGCCGAGCTCCACCTCGCCCTTCTTGACGGCGCCGGCGACGGTGAAGTCGGGCAGCCAGCTCTCGACGAGCTGCGTGCCGACGGTCGCGACGCCGTGGAAGCCGTCGAGCCCCACCCGGTAGGCGTAGAGGTCGGTGAGCCCGGTCGCTGCGGTGCCGCCGACGGTCCGGCCGAGAATCGGCACGATGGGGTTGTTCGTGCCGGCCTTGGCGCCGGCGTCGACGAGCAGCACCCCGCCGTAGGTCTCGCGGACCACCGGCCGGCCGTTGACGCCGATCAGTCCCTCGACCGGGTCGCGGGTGTACATGCTGGCGCGGCGCGCCGCCGCCCGGACCCGGGCCAGCGACTTCGCGTTGCCGATCACGACCGACGGCGCACCGTCGAGCAGCGAGAGAAACTCGTCGATGGCGTCGAGCGCCTTGTGCTCGGCCCGCGCGTTGGTGTCGAAGTCGGTCCAGTCGGTGACCTGGCCGGCGCGAAACTCCGTGGTGGAGCCCACGAGCGCCTTGTCGAGCCCGTCGAATCCGTTGGTGTCGACGGCGGTGTCGCCGTTGATCACCGCGTCCTGAAACCGGGTGTTCGCGGCCTTGATCTTCTGCGACATGTTCAGCGACACCGCGGCGGATGCGGCCGGGCCGACCTTGGCGATAACCCGGTCGACCTCGAACGCGCCGCCGAGCACGGCCAGGTTGACCGAGAACGGTGCGGTGGTGACGTTCTGCGGCGCGTACTCGGAGTTGAGCGGGCGGAAATCCGCGGTCGGCTGGGTGATCAGTCGGCGGTACCCGTAGGTCAGGGTCGCGCCGCCCCCGGAGGGGTTGACGACGTCGTCGAAGATCAGCGAATCGAGAATCGCCGACTCCTTGCGGAACTCGTCGATCACGGCCGGGTCGTAGTCGGTCTGTGCGTTGTTCTTGGCCTCGGCCAAGGTTACGGGCATGGAACTCTCCTAGGGGCTTAGCTGCCGTAGTGGCGGGAAATGGCGTCCGTGAGCGACTTCGCGGCGGGCTTCTCGCCGGACCCGCCGGCGTGCTGGCCGCTGCTGCGCGGCGGCGCCTGGCCGGCGGCGCGCAACTTCGGGTTGTCGGTCACGGCCTTGGTGATCGCTGCGCCGACTTTCTCGGCGAAGCCGGCCGCGGTGGGGTCGAGCTGTTCGACCGCGGAGAGGAACGCGCGGGAGTCGACCAGGGCGGCCGGGTCGGCACCGAGCGGGCCGGCGGCTTTGAACACGGCCAGCTCGACGGCGGCGGCGCGGGAACGCTGCTGCTCGGCGGTGACCTGCTCGGCGAGCTTGGCCGGGTCCGCCTTGTCGTCGTCGCCGGCGACCAGGCCGAGGGCCTTGCCGATGTCCTGCGCGAGCTGCTGCCGCGCCTCGTCGGCCGCCTTCGTCTTCGCGTTCGTGCGGTCCGCGGCGTTTTCCGTGCGCAGGTCGCGCACCATCTTCGCCAGCGTCGCGGGGTCCAGCGCGGCGAGTTCGTCCGCAGCCGCGCCCTGATCGGCCGGCGCCGGCGCGCTCGGCTGACCGGCCTCCGGCGGCTGCTCACCGGTGACGGCCGGCGCGCCGGTTGTGCCGGACGGCTCGCCAGCGGGGCCGGCCGGGGTGATGGGTGCAGACACGGGTGCCTCCTGGGCGGTCGTGGGATTGGTGCTCGGCGCCTGGCCGAGAAGAAACTTTGTCTCGATTATTGACAAGGTTTGCGGCTAGCTTTAACCTTGTCTCAATTCAAGACAAGGTTTTGAGGGGTGAAGAGATGGACGCGCTTTTCGAGGTCAAGCCGCTGCTTGAGGCAGAGGCCATGCGCAAGCACATCGCCGACCAGATCCCTGGTCAGGTCGACATCTGGGAAGCGTGCGCCGAGGTCGCTGCCGAACGCGCGGCCGCAGAACCGGCACCGTTCGCGTGGCCGGAACCTGTCGGCCCTCTGACGCTTTACGTCCGCGACGAGCTGTTCGGCGGGGCGGTGCTCTCGTGAGCACCGCTCGCTATCTCGGCGTAAGCGGGCTGGCCGAGCGTCTCGGCGTCACCCGGCACGCGGTCGACAAGTGGCTCAAGCGCTACCCCGCCGACTCGGCGCACCCGTTCCCCGCGCCAGACGTCGAAATCGACGGCGGCACCCCCGGCTGGCTGCCGGCGCGCTTGCCGGAGATCGAACAATGGCGAGCCGGAATGCCAGGGCGCGGCGCGGGTGGCGGCCGGCCGCCTGCGCCGAAGGTTGACCCGGAAATGAAGGACTGGGAACGCGAGCTGCTTGACGGCGGACCGTCCGAATCGGCCTAGTTGGCGTCTCCGGCCGAACGCTCGCGCGCGTACGCGGCTTGTCCGTCGTGGTAGCCCTGGCGCCACACACGCGCGAGCGCGAGCGGTCCGCGCTCGACGTTCGCACGGTGGGCACGCTCGGCCGGCGTTCGCGGGCCGAGCCACTCGGGCACGTGGGCCGGCGTGTACGGGTTCGGCGTCGGTGGCGCGAGCCCGTAGCCGGCTGCGTAGCCCTGTTCGCGGGCGGCGCGGACCTGCTCGGCGGTTATTGCAGCCACGACTCACCCCCGGTGCGGAACCGTTCGCCGTTGCCGCCGCCGAGCTGCTCGGCGACGAATTGGTCGAACGTGACCCTACCGTTTTCGTCCCACCACTGCTTTAGCTCGTCGGATGCCCAGCGGCGGGCGTAGTTTTCGTTCTGCCGCCACAGGTTCCGCGGGTCAAGTCCGGAACGCTGGCCTTCCGCGGTGAGTAGGACGCCGTTGGTTGCGGCCTCGGCCGCGAAGTAGTCGCGTTCGAGCCGGTCGGCGTAGGCGGCGCGGGCGAGTTCGTCGAATCCGCGGCCGCGGTAGCCCTCACGTCGTAGTCGGGCGATGGCGTCCTCGCGGCGCATCTTCTCGACGTCCTTGTCGAACACCTCGGCGTACGCCTGTTCGTAGTCGAGTCCGGTCTCGACGAGCCGGTCGACCTCGGCCCACTTCTCGGCGTCCGGGTCGTCGGCGACCGCGTCGGCATACTGCTGGTCGGCTTCGCGCCGGTCCAGCTCGGCGAGCACCGCGGCGACGGCGTCCTCGTCGTCGCCAACGTCGGTGAGCCGGTCGGCGAGCTGCTCGTCGGACAGCTCCCGCAGGTCGACCGGCGCGGGCGGCGGCGCGGCACGGCGTTCGATCTCGTCGCGTACCGCTTGGTGCGTTTGGCTGACCTGATCGGGCTTGCCGAGCAACTCGGCGCGCTCGGCGAACACCCTGTCGGCGACGGTGAGTTCGTCGTCGCTCAGCTCGGCCGGCGTGCGCTGCTGTGCGGCGAGCGCGTCGGCGACGGCGTTGTCGGCCGCGGCCTTCTCCGCGGCGAGACGCTCGGCCTCGCGCCGGCGGGCCTGCTCGGCGGCGATGGCGTCGAGCCGGTTCTGCTCGGTGTTGCCCTCGGCGACCTGGTCGGCGAGCTGGTCGCGTCGGCGCTCGGCGGCCCGGAGGTCGCCGTGTCCGAGGTTGACTTGCTCGCGGTAGCGCTTGCGGTTGAGTCCGGTCCGCTTCACGTGCTTGCGGATCTCGGCTTGCGTCTCGCGCACCCGGCGCTCGGCGGCCTGGCGCTCGTCGTCGGTGAGCGCAGCCGCGGCCTTGCGCTTGTTCCGGCGCACCTTGCGCTCGAGCGCGCGCAGGTCTTCGCGGTCCTGCTCGGCCTTGGCGTCGTGCTCGCGGATCTCGTCGAGCTTGGTCACCCCGGGCAGGTAGGGCACGAACTGATGCCGGCAGTTCGGGTGCATGAGCCCCTCGAGCCGCGCCTGCTCGACCGTAGCGGCAACGTCGACCGTGACCGTCTCGTCGGTGATGGTGTGCTCGACCTGGCGCTCGCCGGCCGGGCCGGACAGCGCCAACACCCGCCCTTCCCACCGGGTACAGAGCCGGCAGGCATGGCGCGAGCGGGTGATCGTGACCAGCTCGACGCCGGCCTCGGTCATGCGGGCGAGGTGCCCGTCGTTCCACGCCCGCCCGGTCGCGGTGCGCACCGCCATCTCGACGTAGCTCGCGAGGTTCCAGTCGCGGCCGGCACGGTCAACGAACCCGGTCACGCCTTGGGCGGCGAGCCGGTCCCACGCGGCGCGCTGCGCCGAGTGGATCGTGCCAGTACCGAGCAACTGATCGGGCGCCGCGGCGGCGACCGCCGTTTGATAGGCGTCCTGCTGCCAGCGCAAGACGCGCAGCGGCAGCGCCTCGAGTCGGCTGGTGAGGTCGGCGGCGAGGATGGCGGCCGCCTGCATCCCGGGCACTACGCCGGCGAGCTGCTCGAGCTGCTCGGACGACAGCGCGCCGAGGTCGGCGAGCTGCGCGAGCCCTTGCTCGGCGCCGGCCTGCCACGCGGCGAACACGGAATCGGCGGCCGCCTGGCCTGCCTGCCCGGTGACTTGCGTAGCGATCCGCTCGGCGGCGAGCCGAAGCTCACGCGCCGCGGCGGCCTTCTGCGCGGCCCACTCGGGCACGTTCTGACCGGTGCGGACCCGGCGAGCGATGTCGCCGAGCAACCGCGCCTCGGCCTGGGTGTACAGGGCGAGGATGTCCGCGGCGAGCTGCTCGACGACGTCGGCCGGATCAACTCCGGGCGGGGGCTCCCACGGCATCGGCGGCCCCCTCGTCGTCGCCGGTGGCCGGCGGGTCGGGGAACTGGTCGAGGCCGCGGAATGTCGCCGGATCGGGCACGGTCCGGCCGGACTCGGCGAGGATGGCGGCGACCTCGTCGTCGACTTGGTCGTCGTCCCAATCGGGGTGAACCATCCGCACCCGCACGTCGGTCGAGGCGGCCTCGGCCGCGCTGAGCGCCTGCACCGTGCGGGCGAGCGCTTCGGGGTCCGGTTGCGTCCGGTCGGGAAACTCGACCTTCGGCACGTCCGGCACCGTCGCTGTACCGCCGAACGCGTACCGGTCGACCTCGACCAACGCGGCGGAGATGTGCGCGAGCCCCGACCCCCAGTAGCGCGCCTTCTTGTCGCGGGTGCGGTTCGACAGCTTCTCGCGGGCGGTGACCTCGGTCGCGGTGATCGAGGCGTCGCCGTCGTCATCGCCGAGCGTGGCCAACGAGTAGCCGGCGGCGCGGAGCGCGGTCCGGGTGATGTCCTCGGCGGTCTCGCGGTGCTCGGCTACCCGGATCGCGAATTGGTGCGCGGAGACGGTGAGGGTGTCCGAGCCGCCGCGCGACAGCGCGTTCAACTCGGTGTAGACCTCGCGGTCTTCGTCGAAGCTAGCGCCGCGGCCGGCACCGTTGTACTGCAAGTACCCCGTGGGGACCAGTAGCCGGGCCTTGGCGATCCGGACGTCACGCATCCAACTCGTGTACGTCTCGTCGAGCGCGTCGAAGAGACCTTCGACCCCGTCGAAGTCCGACCGGCCCAGCGGAGCGAGTTGCGGAGTGCCGCGCCACACCCGGTTAGGGCGAACGTTGGGCACGTACGCGGCTGCGAGCCGGTCGGTGCCGGTGGCGATGCTGCCCTCGGCGTCGACCAGCGTCGCCGCCCACTCGGTCGCCGGGTCCTCGGTGAGCGGCACGGCTCGACCGAGTTCGGTATCGGTTCCGACGTGCAGCGCGTGCACGATCCGGCCCGGTTCGTAGCGCTCGAGGTGGCGCCACACGGCCGGCCCGTCGACGCGTACCCGCGTGTAGAAGGTGACCGCGGCCAGCTCACCCCACCGCCATTCGGGCACCGCGGCGTCGGCATGGACGGCGTCGAGCATGGCGTGCTCGGCCACGTCGGCATCCCAGACCACCCGCAGGTAGGCACCGCCGAGAGCCGAGGCGATCTCGGCCGCCTCGAGCAACCGCGAGTGCATCGCCGGCGAGTTGAGCACGAGGTCGAGCCGCGCCTGCGCCGCGGTGTCGTCGACGACGATGCGGGGCGGTTCGGAGAACAGGAGATCGGCCGACGCGGTCGCGATGTCCGCGGCGAGCGGCACATGCAACCGCTGTCGGGTCTGGCCTACTGGGACCGGACGGCCCCAGAAGAACCGGGCGAGCCCGCCGACCAGGCCGCCGCGGTAGGTCGAGGGCCGAAGCCGGGGTGTAACAGCGCGCCGGCGTTCACCGGTGTAGATCTCGACGAGCCGCTCGGGATCGCCGGTGTACCAGGCATCCCACTCGCGCATCCGCGCGTGCGCGTCGTCGAACGGCGGGGGAGGCCAGGAAGACGGCATGACGCACCCCCTTTCACCAGCACAGGGAGAAACGTGGGATTCATCAAGGACGCCAAGGCGGCTCAAGCCGGCGCCGATGCACAGAAGGCGTACGCGGCTGGTCACTACATCTTCGCGGCGCGGCTGAACTGGCCGGCGACGCACCACGCCATGTCCGGCGAGGTCGCCGACTGGTCCCAGCAAATCGAGGCCATCGAGCGCGCCGGGTGGGCGCTGGCCGAGTGGGCAGTCGGACAAGACAAACAGGGCCGACCGGAGGCGTACCCGCTGTTCAGGCGGCGGCGAGAGCAGGCCGCCAGAGCGCCTCAGTAGTCGTCACGGCATAGCGGCCGCCGTCGAGCGAGTGATCAGCGATCTTGATCGGCTTATCCTCGCCGGCGGCGGTCGCCTTGTCGTCCCACGAGTAGCCGGGTACCTCGGCGATGAAGCCGCGGCACCGGTCGGCGACGCGCAACCGGTCCTCGGCGAGCAGGCTCGACACGGTCCGGATGCCGTAGGCGACGTCGTTGTCGGCGGCTTGGGTGAGCACGCCGTCGGACTGGAGTTGCACCCGGAAGCTCGCCGCGGCGGGGTCGACGACGACGAACTCGGGCCGGCCCTGCTGGCGCGGGTGGTGGTCGACTTCGAGCCACTCCCGCAGGCCGGCGGCGAGCTGGGAGTCGGTGAGCCGGGTCCGCGCGTGCGCCGGGTCGTGGCGCCACTCGTCGACCAGGTAGAGCCGGTCGTCGGCGCCCAGGCCGAGCAGCAGCGCCGCGGTTGCGTTCGTGGTGCCGTAGTCGACGCCGGCGGCGAGCAGGCGCCGCAGGTCGGGCAGCTCGGCCCACGGCACGACGTGCCGGTCTGGGTCCCACATGTCAAACACGGCACCCTCGGCGGCGACCCACTCGCCGAGGATGAATCGACGGAACCACAAGCCGGTGTACTCGCGGCGGATGCTCGCGCGGTACTCGGCAGACAACGAAGGGTTGTCGTCGAGGGTGAACGCGAACGAACGCCAGTCGGGCAGCTCGGCGAGCCGGTCGAGGTAGTCGTGTTTCAGCCAGTGCGCCGGGTTGTCCGGGTTGGTGGTGCCGAACAGTTGCGCGCCCGGAACCGACATCCGCCCTAGTAGCTGCTTGAAGAACTCGCGGGCAACGACGGTGACCTCGTCGACGTACGCGCCGGCGCAGGTCAACCCGCGCAAGACCTTCTCGGCCTTGCTGTCCGAGGCGCCGAGCACGAACACCTGCCGGCCGAGAATCCACCCGGACGGCGCGCCGGCGGTGTAGCGGACGTGGTCGGCGACCGCACCGAAGAGGGTCGGGTCTTGCAGCGGCGCGAAGACGTTGCGCGCGACCGAGTCGCGAGTGCGGCCGACGACCACGAGTTGCCCGCCGCGGGGCGCGTGCGCGACGTAGATCAACCAGCGCAACAGGCTCGCGATGGTCTTGCCCGACCGGATAGCACCCGACCAGATGTTCACACGCGCACGCGACTCGCGCATCGACTCGACCTGTGCCGGCGAGAGCGGCAGGTCGAGCGCGGGCTCACCCACTCGCCGGCCCGGTCGCGATGCCGAGCGCGACGGCGAGCCCGCCGAGCATCGACCGCGCGCCCTCGGCACCGGTGTCGGCGTCGACCTGCTCGAGCTTGGCCGCGGCAGCAAGATGCGTCGACATCGCCGAAGCGAGCGCCTTCTCGTCCGGTGCTGGCACGTGGTCGAGCACCTTGGACTCGATGCCGTTGATCGTGGTCGCGGTGAACGTGTACCGGTCGGCCTCGAGCCGGCCGAGGATGCGCTCGGCTCGGCCGTAGAGCCGGCCGACGATCTCGGTACGGCGTGCCCGGTTGTCGACCTGGCGCGCGTGCGTCGCGGCGGCAGTGGCCGAGCGGTCGAAGGACAGGCCGAGCGCGCGGGCGATGCCGGTCACCGTGGACGGCGAGCGGTTGATTGCCCGGGCGATGTCGTTGCGGGTCTTGCCCTCGGCGTGCAGCTCGCGCACGTGTTCCCGGTCGGCGTCGGTGATCAGATTGCGCGGCAAGGTGGTCACCTCGCCCCCGGGCAGCAGACAGCCCCGGACCGAGGGGGGAGGTAGTCCGGGGCTGTCAGATCGTGGTGCGGGTACAGCTCACCCGCTGCTAATCGCCAGTTTAAGCACAACCGACCGGATCGCGGGTTACACGCACCCGGACGGGGGTCACGAGCGCAAGGTCGATGACGTCGCCGACGCGGTACCGCGGCCGACCGTGCTCGTCGGGCTCGCGCTTGTTGAGCTTGCCGGCGCGCGCCCACGTGCGCAGCGTGTTCGCCGACAGTTCGCGGCCGAGCAGCTTCGGCAACGCGCGGGCGATCTCCGCCGCGGTCGCCTCGACGTCCCGGGCGGCGTCGAGCAGCTTTTCGCGCCGAGCCTCGACGTCGTGCCGCATACCGCAGTCCCGGCACGCCACGACGGCCCGGTCGGGGCGTACATAGAGATCGGCCGAGCAGTCCGGGCACGGCCCGCAGTACACGCGCGCTGGCGGGAGGTCGACAGCCCGGCGAACCTGCTCGACGGCATCGCCGATCTCGTCGACCAGCTCGCCGCCCGCCGGGTGGTACTCGACCCACGACGGGTGTCGGCGCAGCCACGCGGCCATCTCGGGCACGGTGTCATCGAGGTCGAGCGGTTCCAGCTCGGCGACCGTGAGCGGCGAGCCGTCCGGCGCGGTCTCCCCGGTGGGCACCGGCGGCGTAGGCCGTGCGTCTCCCACAAGTCCCGCACCCACGTCGAGAGCACGTTGTGCACGATGTCGCGGACTTCGGCGGCGCCGACGTTGAACGGCAGTCCGGTCTCGGCCGGCCGCGAGCCGACCCGCGGCGGCCCGGTGTTGGCGAGTCGGGCGACAGTGTCCTCGAGTTCGTCGACCAGCTCGGCGACGTCGACCAGGTCGGCCCGAAGTCCGCCGAGGCAAGAGGCACACACCGTTCCGGCGGCGGTTGCGTAACTACACATGGGGACGGCGCACGTCGCGATCATGTTCTCGAGCGTCTTGCGTCGGTGTCACCGAGCCTGGCCGAGCCAGTGACCTACATCACACATAGGCGATTGCTTGGTACCGACCCTGTAACAGGAATCGGGATAAAACGGGCGCGGGCAAGGGCTCGGTGCAGGCGCGATGGCTTGAGCCTTGGTTCCGAGGTGGTACCAAGCGTGCGCTTAGGAATTGGCTAATGCTTGCGAAGGCGGCCGCGTAGCCGTTGAATAGAGGGGCGGCAGCTCATGATTCTTGCCGTTGCTCTCCGAGTGGCCCTTCATGTGAGGGTCGCTCCTACTCGGAACAGGAAGGAAAAACTCCAATGTTTCATGATCGATCGCACCCGCCGGATGGCGCGGGGACGGCCTTGGCGGACTGGTTTGACCGCTGTGCGGCAGGTCTGGATGTCGCGGTGACGCTGCTGGAGATGTGGGGAGTCAGCGGCCTAGTCCGCTGGGCTAGGCCGCTGACCTGGGCTTTCCGCCTGCTGGGTCGACTCCTGCGCGGTTAGGAAAGCGGTCACACGGGCGGCGGCTCGGCGGGTGTTGCACCACCCTGTCGGGTCGCCGCCTGTGTTTTGAGCGGCAATCTCGTTCCGCTCATCATCCAAACTACGTCGTAGAAACTAGTTTTGCAACAGTGGGAGTTATAGTTCTAATTCGGCAATTGGGCTGCTTGTGTGGAAACTCAGTAGTTAGATCCTTCGAAGTTAAAACCGGCAAAACTAGGTTCTCGTATCCAGTGCGTCATAGTTTTCGTTCGTCAGACGATGAGTTAAAACCTGCGAGTAAGCTTCCGGGTTTTCCGTCTCGTCATGTTGCTTGGGCTAGAAGCCTAAAACCGCAGGTCAGAGGGTTTTTGTTCGGTGTCATGCGGCAGTAGACGCGGTCTGCGCAGGGCGCGCGAGGTCGTGCTCGGCCTCCCGAAGCGGGGGGACGCCAGGCAGTGGTAGGAGGTACTGCCCGGCGCCGGCCCACGTCCGGCCGCACCTGACCGGCTCAGCGAGCACGTACGCGCGCGCCACCGCGCCGCGCCGGCGAGCCCGCAGACGGGCACGGCGCTCGCGTTCGTACTCGGTGTGCGCCGCGGTGCACGCCGAGCAGCGGCACCGGTGTTTCGCGTACCGGGCGTTCGTGCCGTGCGCCGGCCGAACCGTCGGCGTGGGGTGTCCGTCCTGCTCGGCGACCGCGGCCCGCTCGTCGGCGTCGAGCCCTCCCCAGATCCCCCACGCTTCCCCGGAGGTGAGCGCGTCGGCGAGGCACAGCTCGCGCACCGGGCACTCGGCGCACACGGCGCGGCACTGGTCGACCTGTTCGTCGGTCGGGTCGATGAAATCAAGGTCGAGGCGTCCGCGGCACGCTGCGCGCTCGCGCCACGACGGCCGGCGCGTCACTGCGGGGCCTTGTCGACCAGCAACGGCGCGGCGAGCACGGCCTCGGCGAGCCGACGTAGCCGGTAGGGCAGCAACCCCGTACCCGGTTGCCATGCGAGCCCCTCGAGCGCGATGCCGAGTCGGCGGCCGAGATCGCCCTCGACGACGGCCGGTGCGCGCTCGCCGGCCTGGCGCAGCAACGCGGCGAACTGGTCGAGCGCTGAAGAGTCGACCGACGCCGGTTCGAGGTGACTCGTACCGGAAGCGTCCGCCGAGCCGGCGTCGACGCGCGCGTGCGCGCGGAGGCGCCGGCGACCGGTCGCCGCGGTGGTCTCGTCGTGGTTGTTCATCGGTTCCCCCTGGTGGTCATCGTGTGGTCGCGAGCGCGTCGGCGAGCCGGGCGTCGTGCGCGGGCTGTTTGGTGAGTGGCTTGCCACCGGGGCCGGTGCACGGTGAGCCCGGTCGGGCTTTGCACCAGGTGCACGGCACGGCGAGGAAGGCGCGGCGGGCCTCGACTTCGGCCTCGGCGTACTCGGGATCGACTCCGCGGGTGATGGCGAGAGCCGCGGTGACCCGGGCGACACCGTCTCGGATGGCGCGCAGGTTCGGCGGGCGCTCGATGGCACGGGCTTGCAACTGCGCGTTGTGCACCCGCTCGGCGGCGTCGCGACGGATCGTTCGCCAGTACTCGACGATGTCGGCCGGCATCACGGTCTCGCCGTTGCGCCGGTAGTGCGCGCGCACGGCGGCGCCGGCGATGTCGGCCGGGACGTCGTCGAGGATGCCGGCCCACATCGTGAGCACGTCCGGATCGGGTTGCGGCACCTTTGGGTCGACCGCGGAGGCGGCGCCGAGCAGGGTCGCGACTTCGGCTCGGTTCATGCGCGCACCCCGTCGACGAACTGCTCGGCGTCGACGGGCGCGGGCTCGGCGGCAAGCGCGAGCCATCCGCGGACCTTTTCGCCTCGAGCACTGCTGCGCACGGGCGGACGCGCGGTCGGCTGGGCGGCCTTGACCGCGTCGTCGTACAGGTGCGGCAACAGACCAGGCCGAGCACCGGCTCGGCGGTTCCACTCGTCGAGTGCGGCACGCAGCGGGACCAGAGCGCCACCGTCGCGCAAAATGCCGTCGGCCTGCTTGGCGAGAGCCCGAATCGTCGCCGGCCGGTAGGCGGCGCCGGTCTGGTCACGCCATGCCGTGACCAGGCGATACGCGTCGGGACGTGACGCGGTGGCGGCGAGTTCGGCCGCGGTGGTCGTGCCTCGCGTACGTGCGCCCCGACGCGCAGGGCTACTACCCCCGTCAGGGGGTAGTAGTTCTCCCTCTCCCTCTACCTCTGGCATCGGGTTGCTACCCGCTTGTCTTGGCTCGTGCATGGCGTCGGCTATGGCACTTGCTATCGGTTCAGCTGCTGGCTTGCCGTCGGATTCGGTGTCGTCGACTTGGTCCTCGACGGCGTCGCGCTGCTTGGCCCATCGCTTGGCCGCGCCCTTGCTGCCGGCCTCGCGGCGAGCGTCGCGCAGGGCCTTCGCTTCGCCGGCGGATCGCTGGTGCTCGAGGTAGTCGTGCACGATGACGTGTCCGAGGCGCGGCTGCGGGCAGTCCGGGCAGTTGTGCCCGAGGCGGTGCCAGAGCCCGACCTCGACGAGCCGGTCGGCGAGCCGCTTGTGAACGCCGGCGAGCCGGACGACGGCGGCCGGCGGGATCTCCCCGTCGGTGAGGTGTTGGCCGGCGTAACAGAGCCCGGTCACGTACAACCAGCCGGCGGCCGGCTCGTCGATCTCGACGAGCTTCGGGTGCAACGGCAGGTCGACGGAGAGCCGGATGTACTCGCGCCGGTCCTGTGCGCGAGCGTTCATCGCGCCCCCGCTGCGGCTTCGTACTCCTCGGCGATCATGAAGTAATCCACGTCGAGCAGCGCGGCGACCTGGTCGAGGGTGTCGCCCCGTCGGTAAGCGATTCGGACGACCTCGAACACCTCGCGCTGGTGCAGTTCGTCGTACGTGCGTCGGCCGTTGAGCGCGGCCTCGACGGCGAGCGCGTCGAGCTTGCGCACGGGCGCGGCCGCGATTCGGCCGCTCGGAAATTCGATGATCATGGGTCCCCCTGGAGTGGTGCAGTGGCGGACGCGGGCGCGCTTCACCGCGCCCGCCACTGGTCGGTGACGCGCCTATTCGTTGGTGCGCTTGGGTTTCGAGTGGCGCAGACGCTATGGCCGAACTGACGCGGTTCGTGCACCAGGAGTACACAAACCGCCTGGTTCACCCGGTCGGCGCAACGGTCGTCGTTCGGGCAATCCACACCCGGTTTCGGCTCGCACGTCGGCTTCGCCGGCGGCTGCGGTACTCGCCGCACGGCACAATCAGCCGGCGTGCGGCCCACGTGCCGAGCACGGACGGAAGGACGTTCGGCGAGTGCGGCTCGACGTCCTTGGGAACGGCCTTGCGGACGTCCTCGGCGGTGAACGGCCGGCCCTCGCGGACCAGCTCGGCGAGGGCGGCCTCGGCCGCGGCCCGGTAGTCGCGGTTCACGGCGACCGCGGCGGCGAGGTTGGCCTCTTGGCCGGCGTGCCGGTCGGCGAACCCTAGGGCGAGCTGGTCGGCCACGGCTTGGACCCCTCCCACGGTCGTGACCGGATCTCGCGAGCCCACTCGGCCAGGTAGGCGAGCAGTTCGCGGTGTCCGGACATGTCGTAGACCCGCTGCGCCGGCGTTCGCTCAGCGACTACCGGGCATGTCGGGCACTCCGGGCAGCAGGGCGAGCAGTCGGTCGGGTCGCAGCAACCGGCGTCGAGGTGCTCAGCGCAGCAGACGACAACGCGGCCAGTTGGCACGAGCGCGGATGCGATCACGCGGTCACCTCCCGCAGGGCCGAGCGCAGCATCGACAGGTGTTGCTCGGCGCGCACGGCGCGCGCCTTCCACTCGGCGGCCGCGGTGAGCTGCTGCCGGATCTCGCCGAGGGTGAGCCCGTCGAGCGGGTCGACCTCGATCTCGGCGGCCGGCGTGGTCCGGTGCTTGTTCAGGTGCGGCCGGATCGAGTGCATGTTGTCCGAGGTGTAGTCGCAGTGGACGCACCCGTACGTCGTCGAGCCGTCGGCGAGTAGCAGCGTTCGCGTTTGCCGCCAGTGCACCGGCGCTCCACCCTTGGCGCGCATCGGCGCCTCGGTCGGCTCGTCGGCGATCACCTCGAGCCCCTTCGCGCTGGTCGCGGTCATCGCTCACCGTCCGCGGTGTCCGCCGGCGTGGCCGGCCAGTCCTCGACGACCTCGGCGTCGACGACGTCCTCGGCGGTGGGCAGGGTGACCGGTGCGGCCGGCGGCGTCTCGGGCGGCGGCCCGTCGGGCTGCCAGACGCGCTCGGCGCTGGTCGGCACCCACTTCGCGAGCTGGTGCGCGGCCGACTTGAGCCACATCGCCTTGGGGTTCCACTGCCACGGCGAGAACGGCGAGTCGGCGCCCTCGGCCTTGGACAGAATCACGGCGATGTCCTGGGCGGACAGCACCGAGACGTTGCTCGTTGCCCCGTCGCGCATCTTCGCGTAGGCGTAGGCGAGCACCAGGTCGCCGCGGTCGGCGCGCCAGTTGATCTCGTGCACCGGCCGGTCGTGCTCGCCCGGGTTGTAGGTGAACGTGTCGTGCTCGCGCACCACTTCGACCTTGACCGACGACACCGCGCCGGCCCTGTACATGAGTTCCACCTCGCCCTGATAGCCAGTGATTCCGAGGACCTCGGGACCGCGCTTGGTCTTGCGCGGCACTAGGTAGTACTGCTCCGTGCCCGGCTCAAGGCCCTTGCGCGCGGCGTCGAGCAGTGCGACAAGCAACGACGTCGGGTTCTTCTCCGCAGCGTGCGCGAGCTGCGGACTCCGGCGCAGGGCACCGGTAGCGATGCGCAGCCAGGTCTCGGGCTTGATGTGGCTGGGAAGCACGGTCGCGAAGTCCGTGCGGTACCTGCGCACGAGCGCGGCCGGCGAGTTGTCCCGCTGCTGCGCGACGGTGGACGTAACGGTCTGGGTGGTCATGCTGCTGCGCTCACCTTCTGCGGTGTCGAACGGATGGGAGACGGGCGCAGCGACGGCGGCGAGTCGCCGGTGCCAGGTACACGGATGGCGATCGACTCGCCCGCGACCACGGCGCGCCGGCCGGAGCCGAGCGCGTCGAGCACTTCGGCGGCCGCCCGCCGCTTGGCGTCTTCTGCTGCTTTGTGCTCGGCGATCGCACGTCGGTACCGCTCGGCCAGCCCCGGGGCGATCTCGACCTCGACGTCGTCGATCAGCGGGTGCAGTGCGCGCACTGTCCGGTAAGTCGCGGTGTGCTCGTCGATGTCCGGGCGTTCGTCTCGCTCGAGGGTGTCGAGAAACTCGCGGCCAGCCTCACGCAGCACCGAAACCTCGGCGATGTTCCAGTCGACGACGTACTCGCGGTAGTCCGAGCCGGAGATCAACACGGCGATGTGCGCGCGAGACAGGCCGAGGGTGTCGAGCTGCCATAGGGCTTGCGTCCGGTAGTAGATCGGCACCTCGTCGGTACCCGGCTCGCCCCACTCGTCCGTGTTGTGCGACGTCTTCACCTCGAGCAGCGCGCGCTCGGTGAGGCTCGACAGCAGCCGGTCAGGCGTGGCGACCTGCCAGCGGCGCGCCCTGCTCGCCCACGTGCCGGACCGACGCATCCGGTACTCGGGGTGCTGCTCGGCGAACGCGCGGGCGATCGGGTCCTCGAGCCAGCGACCCCACCGCATGACAGCGTTGTCGCCCTCCGGGTCTACGTTGCCTTTCTTCTTGTGCCAGAGGGAAAAGCGGCTTTCCCACGGCGACAGCCCGAGCACCGCGGCCACTTCGGACCCGCCAAGCACGGACGTGCGGGCGGCGTGCCAAGCGGCCGAGCCTGGCTCGAATGTGCCCACCCGGACAGCGGCGGTGCTCAACTTGCCACCTCCGCGCGCTCGAGCGTCGAGGCGCCGTCGCTGCCGGTTACCTCGAACACCACGTCGAACGGGATGTCAAGTCCGGTGATGGTCGCGGCGATGAACTCGTTTCCGGGCCACTGCTCGCCGTCGAGCACGCGCCCGACGGTCGACTGACTCACGCCGAGGCACTTCGCGAGCGCGTACCGCGACCGCAGCCCTTTCGCAGTGGCAATCTTGCTCAGCGCATCCGGTCGGATGCGGACGTGCGATGTCACTAACGTTCCCCTCCTGCTTCCGCGTGTGGAAGTCGCAAACCCCCGCGGAAGATCGACAATACGGGCAGGTGGAACGGACTTTCAACGCTTCCGTGCACGCAAGTACGTGAGTGACAGACGTTCGTCGGGTGTCGATACTTCCGTGTGCGGAAGTAGGATGCCGCCATGGCTGACGGGCAATGGTGGGCTTACCTGCAAGCGCAACTCGAGCAACGAGGATGGAAGCCGGCGCAGCTCGCGCGCGCTTCTGGCGTCTCCGAGAGCAGGATCTCTGATTGGCGAAAACGCGGCTCACCACCCACGATTCCCAACGCGCGAGCTGTCGCCGAGGCTCTTGGTGAGCCCCTTGTGCCGCTGCTGGTCGGTGCTGGACTGCTCGAGCCGGGCGAGGCTCGTCAAAGCCTCTCGGCGTACTCCGTGCGCGAGCTGCTCGACGAGGTCGACGCCCGATTCGGCGAGTTGACCTCCCGAGTTCCCGATGTGCACGTGAACAAGGCCACGTTCGACCGAGGTAACCCTCTTCAGCTCGTCGCCGACAGCCCAAGTACGGAACCGATGAGAGTTCAACAAGAGCGCGAGTGGCTCAGCGAGGCCGAACGGCCCGACGAACCCGGCCCGGACACCGGCGCCTGACTTCCCACCGCCCGCGTGTTGGGGAGGAACACGCATGGAATGGGGCCGCACCTACGACCCGTACCAGCACGCCGAGGCGCTCGGCGCCGAGGTGATTGTGTCGCCTGCCGTGTCCGGCTGGGGCGACTACCGCGGTGGTTTGATCCGCCTTAACCCGCTCCTGAACCAGGCTGAAGCGCGGTGCACGGTCGCGCACGAGATCGTGCACCACGAGCGGCGAGACGACGTGCTCGGCTACTGCGGTGTGCGGTGGCTTGATACCAGGCTCGAGCGGCGCGTGCACGCGACGGCAGCGCGTCGGCTGATCGTGGTTGCCGAGTTGGCCGATGCCGTCCGCTGGTCGGACGACCCGGACGAGATAGCCGAGGGGCTCGTCGTTGACGTCCGGACGCTCTACCTTCGAGTGCTCGATCTTCCACGGCGCGAGTTCGACGAGCTGCACAAGCGAGTCGGTGCACGCGAGCGTCGAGCGCTCGACGACGTCCGCCGCTACGCGGCCCGGCGGCTTCGACAGCCACGGCGGGCTGGTTAGCAAGATCGTTTAGCGAGCGTACAACTTACGGGGTTGCGCTTGCTGATAACCTGCAATCCCGCAGGTGAGCACAGCGCTCGGAGAGCTACACCTGAAAAGCGGAAGGTCGCCGGTTCGACCCCGGCCCTGGCCACGCACGAAGAAGCCGTCTTGACTCCGGTCGAGGCGGCTTTCTTGTTTCAAGCGCTGAACGGCACGACGACGATCTGGTCGTCGTCCTCGTAGACGATCCTTCCGGGCGCCTGGTGCGAGACCAGCTTGTCGCACCGGAGGCCGTGGGCGTCGAGGATTTCCAGGTAGCCGGCGGCGCGCGCGACGAGCGCTTCGGCCGACTCCTTGAACCACGCAGTCGCCCCCGGATTGACCGAGTGGTCGTAGACGGTCGGGTCGACCGTCGTCGGGTTGGTGTAGTGGGCCTCGTACCAAGCGTGGTTGGTCCGGCGGAACTCTTCCTGCTCGGGCGTGAGCCGACCGGCCCGGCTCAAGGTGTTGATCAACCCGAAGAACCCGGGATGACGCCCTTCGGCGGTGGGCTCGGCGCTCTGGAACCTGACGTAGGCCATGCGGCATTCATACCGCGTCCGCGGGCGCGCGGAATTGTCGGTGCGGACCGGCACGATGTCACCGTGACGAACATCTGGGACGCCGAAGCCGCCACTTTCGACGACCAGCCCGACCACGGCCTGCGGGACCCGGCCGTGCGGGCTGCGTGGTCGGACCTGCTGCTGCCGCTGATGCCGCCGGCTCCCGCGGCCGTCGTGGACCTCGGGTGCGGGACCGGAAGCCTCTCCTTGTTGCTCGCGCAGGCCGGTCATGCCGTGTGTGGCGTTGATCTCTCGCCGCGGATGCTCGCGGTCGCCGCCGGGAAGACCGCCGAGGTGGACTTTCGGGTGGGAGATGCCGCCGATCCGCCGTGTCCACCTCATGCCTACGACGTCGTGCTGGCGCGGCACGTGCTCTGGGCCATGCCCGACGCGGCCGCCGCGCTCGGGGCCTGGGTGCGGTTGCTGAAGCCCGGCGGCCGGCTGGTGCTCGTCGAAGGCCGGTGGTTCACCGGCGCCGGGATCACCGCGGCCGAGTGCGAGCGCCTCGTCCTGGCCTGGAGAGAAGAGGCGGCCGTGACCCGGCTCGACGACCCGGCTCTGTGGGGTGGCCCCGTCGAAGACGAACGGTACGTGCTCGTCAGCCACCGCTGACACGCTAGGCCGAACGAGTGAACCGCGGAAAGCCGTGTCCGGACTCGCGCGGCCGCACCGACCCCTCGGCGAAAGGCGCCCACCAGGGGCGCCACCCACCCACGGGAGCCGAAGATGCGTTACCTGCTGACCCTCCACATGAACCCTGCCCTTTGGGTCACCCTCACCGACGACCAGAAGAACGCCGTCTACGAAGGTCACGGCGCCTTCATCAAGCTCGTCACCGAGACCGGCGAGATGGTCGAGACCAAGGCGCTCGCCGAACCCGGCGACACCAAGACCATCCGGGTCGAGAACGGGGTGGCGCACACGAAAACCGGCGGCTACGTCGAGTCGGAGGCCTTTCTCTGCGGCTACTACGTCGTCGACGTCGAAAGCGAAGAGCGCGCCGTCGAGCTGGCCGCGAAGATCCCCGACGCCGAGTACACCGCCGTCGAGGTGCGGAAGATCGTCCATGAAGGTTGACCTCCAGCAAGGTCGAGGGTCCACCATGGATCCATGACCACCGAAGGGGAATGGGGCATCGGCGCCGTCGATCTCGACGCCTACCTCGCGCGCGTCGGGCAGCCGCGGCGGGCGCCGTCCGAGGCCGCGCTCAAGGAGCTCATGCGAGCCCACGTCAACACCATCCCGTTCGAGAACATCGACGTCGTTCTCGGGCAGCACCAAGGGATTTCGCTCGACGTCGTCAGCGCGAAGCTGGTCGGACGGCGACGGGGCGGCTACTGCTACGAGCAGAGTGGCCTCTTCGCCGCCGTCATCGAGCAGCTCGGCTACACCGTGCACCGGCTGTCCGCGCGCGTGCAGCCGCGGCGGCCGGGGCCGTACACGCACATGACGCTCGTCGTCGACGTCGACGAGCAGAGCTTCCTCGCCGACGTCGGGTTCGGGGCCGGGATCCTCGACCCCATGCCGCTCGTCGACGGCCACGAAGTCGACCAGGCCGGGTGGCCGCACCGGATCACCCACCGGAACGGCTGGTGGACGCTGCAGAAGGGCGAGGAGGACATCCTCGAATTCCGCCTCAACGAGATGCACCCCATCGACTACGAGGTCTACCACCACTACACGTCGACGCACCCGAAGTCGCCGTTCACCGGGCGGCTGGTGATCATGACGATCGAACCGGGCGTCAGCCGCAAGCTCCTCGGGCGCGAACTCACCGTCGAGAAACCCGACGGCAGCAGCAAGACCACCACCATCGCGCCCGACGAGCTCGACGCCACCCTCAAGGACCTCGGCATCGAGCTGACCGATGACGAACTGGAGCGGCTGAAGCAGATCTACTGACCGAACAGCTCGGCCGCCGGCACTGGGCGGCCGAGGTGGTAGCCCTGCGCCTGGTCGCAGCCGAGGGCGCGGAGCAGTTCCAGCTGCTCCGCGCACTCGACGCCCTCGGCGATCACCGTCAGGTCCACCGCGTGGGCCATCGCGATGATGCTCGTGACGATCGCCTCCGCGTCCCGCGACTCGGCGATCCCGGTGATGAACGACCGGTCGATCTTGAGCGTGTCCAGCGTCAGCCGGCGCAGCTGCGCCAGCGACGAATAGCCGGTGCCGAAGTCGTCGATGGCCAGCAGCACGCCCAAGGACCGCAGGGACGCCAGCACTTCCGCGGCCGCTTCCTGGTCGCGCATCAACGCGCTTTCGGTGACCTCCAGGCAGAGCGCACCGGCCGGCAGCCCGGTGGCCGCCAGCGCGTCCTGAACCGCGGGCACCAGGTGCGGGTCGTCGAGCTGCCGGGTGGAGAGGTTGACCTTCAAGGTGAGGTCCAGACCTTGGCGCACCCGCCGCGTAGCGAGCTCGCGGGTCGTCGCGCGCAGCATCTCCTTGCCGATCACGTTGATCAGGTCGCTCTCCTCGGCGAGCGGGATGAACTCCGACGGCGAGATCGGGCCGTGCCGCGGGTGCGTCCACCGCAGCAGCGCCTCCACCGCGACCATCTCGCCGCTCCGCAGGTCGACGACCGGCTGGTAGGCGGGCCAGAGCTGCCCGTCGTGGACCGCGTCGCGCAGGTCCTGCTCCATCCGCAGCCGCCGCTGCATCCGCTCGCGCAGGCTGACGTCGAAGAAGTGGTGCCGGCCGCGGCCGAGCGCTTTCGCCTGGTACATCGCGACATCCGCGTCGCGCAGCAGGTCCTCGGCGCTGCGGCGGTCGTCGCGGCCGACGAGCACGACGCCGATGCTCGCGTCGAGGTGCAGCTGCCTGCCGAGGACGCCGATCGGTTCGGCCAGCGCGGCCCGCAGGTGCTCGGCCAGCGCGCGGACCTCGCCTGCGTCGGTGACCTCGGCGGTGACGACGACGAACTCGTCGCCGCCGAGCCGGCCGACCAGGTCTTCGCGGCCCGAGCTGCGGCGCAGGCGTTCGCCGACGATCCGCAGCACCTGGTCGCCGACCGAGTGCCCGAGCGAGTCGTTGATGACCTTGAACTTGTCCAGGTCGAGGAACAGCACGGTGACCGCGCCCCGCGAGCGGACGTCGAGCCTGCCGAGCACCAGGGTCCGGTTCGCCAGCCGGGTCAGCGGGTCGTGCGTGGCGTCGTGCGCGAGCTGCGCGCTGATCGCGCGGGTCTCGGTGATGTCGGTGAACGACGTGACCACGGCCATCGCCGCCGGGTCGTCCGGGTCGAGCAGCCGCGAGGTCAGCGACACCCAGACGTCCCGGCCGTCCGGCCGGCGCAGGCGGACGACCAGGCCGTTGTGCGTGACACCGGTGCGCCGGGTCTGCACCGACGGCATCTCGTCCGGCGGGATCCACTGCCCGGACTCGGTGAACAGCGTCAGCGTGTGGCACGGGACGCCGATCAGGTCGGCTTCGGCGACACCGAGGATCCGGCAGGCCGCCGGGTTCGCCGCTTCGATCAGCCCGCCGGCGCCCATCACGAGCACGCCTTCGTCGAGGGACGCGACCACCGTGCGGTAGTTCTGCTCGGCCCGCCGCCGCGCGGTTTCGTCGGCGCAGACGAGCACGTACCCGTCGTTCATCTCGGCGGCCGAGACGCGGATGGCCAGGGGAGCACCGTCCCGCCGCCGGTGCACCGCTTCCGCGACGCCGCCGCCGCGCCGGATGGCCGGCAGGTCGAGCGGCGCGCCGACGAGCTCGCTCGCCCGCCGCCCGACGGCTTCGGCCGCGGTCCAGCCGTACACCGCCTCGGCGGCCGGGTTCCAGCTGGTCACGACGCCTTCGCCGGTGGTCGCGATGAGGGCGTCGCTCACGTGCGACACCAGCGCGGCCTGGTAGCGGAGGGCGTCGGCGGCCGCCTTCTTCGCCGTGATGTCGCGCATGACGACCTGGTACTTGGCCGCACCGAGCCGCACGAACACCGTCTCGACGGCGAACTTGCTGCCGTCCACCCGGGACATCAGCGCTTCGACGGGCTCGCTCGCCTGCCCCGGCTTCGTCAGCCGGGCGAGCTTTTCGATCACCGCGGCCTGCGCGTCCTCGGCGACGAAGTCGGTGAAGCGGCGGCCGACCACCTCGTCGGCGGAGCGCGCGGCGAACGTTTCGAGCGCCGCGCGGTTGGCGTAGGTGAGCACGCCGTGCTCGTGCACGCAGATCGCGTCCGGACTCAGCTCGACCAGTTCGGCGAGCGAGTCGGCCTCCATGTGCGTCCGTCCCCCGTCAAGTCGGCGTGTGGCTCGTCGATTACACCACCGACTCCGGCTCGTGCCTACCCGGCGGAATCCGGGCCCGGCCTGCGGATGCGCGTCCGCAGCCACGGCCCGCAGACCAGCAGCCCGAAGTGCGCGGCGAACGCGTGGCCGAGCAGCGTGACGATCGAGTCCAGGCTGATCGGGTCGTCGCTCAGCCAGATCACCGCGATGAACGCCTCCATCGCGGCCAGCGCCGCCAGGCGTACCCGGCGGGGCAGGAGGAACACCAGCGCGCCGGCGGTGGTGAAGAAGCCGTAGCTGACCCCGATGTCGAGCCAGTGCCCGGCCGAGCTCGGCAGCACGTGCGCGCTGATCAAGGCCATCACCGGCAGCTCGGTGACGAGCGTGGCCACGATGTGGCCGGAGAAGAACACCAGTGCGGTGTGGCGGGTGCCGAACCGGCGTTCCAGCGGCGCGACGGCGATCGCGAAGATCACCGCGTAGGGCAGCCAGCTCTCGCCGGGCAACCAGATCGCGCTGGTCAGCAGGGAGGTCAGCGGCCGCCGCCACAGGTTGTGGGCGTCGGTGCTGGACAGCCGGAGCAGCCGGTCCGTCAGCGCCGGGTCGGCGAACCTGAGCAGCAGGGTCGTGCCCAGCAGGACGACCAGGTAGCCGAAGGTGAACGGCGTCGTCTTCGGGGTGGGGACGTACCGCAGCACCGCCCACGGGCCGCGGCGGCGCGGCACGGCGATCGAGGGGATCGGCCGGTCGGCTCGCAGCAGCATGGACCGAGCTTCGGTGGTCATGCTGGGAGTATCACGAGCGGCAGCTTAGAAAACGCTGTGGATGTCACTCAACGTCAGATCTTGCATCACGTGACGAATTTTTGCCGCTACTTCACCCGTTCGGGGTCTTTTTACGGTAAGAATACGGCCACGATGTCGGCCGAAAGGCCTCTCGGGAAGGTCTGTCGGGTGAACGACGAGGTATCGGTCGCCGAGCTGCTCGTGCGTGAGGGCTGGGGCGACCGTGCGGAACCGGGGCCGTCGCGCTGGCGGGTGGTCGCGGTGATGCTCGCCGTCATCGTGGGCTGCGGCGCCGCGGCCGCCCTGGTCGCCTTCGGCGGCAAGGACCGCCAGGACGCGTCCCCGGTCGACCAGATCCAGGTGATCCCGTTCCCGCAGCGCACCACCGGGCTGGGCGGCGCCGACCAGGCGACCGACTCGCCGCCGGAGGGCGGGATCGGCGGCGGCACCGGCGGCGACGTCGTCACGGCGTCGAACGAGCACCGCGGCACCGTCACCGAGGTGCCGGGCCGCGACCCGGCCACCACCGACAGCGCCGCCACCGGAACCGCGACCCCGACCGCCACGGCGACCGGCTCGGCTCCCGCGACCACGGGCGGGGCGACCACCACACCGCCGGGGAACCCGCCGCCGTCCGGCGGTCGCCCGCCGACTCCGACTCCGACTCCCACGCCGCGGACCCAGCCCTCGTGCCTCCTGGGGATCATCTGCTGGTGATCGGGGCCGGCTGCTTCGCGATTCAGTTGGCTTCGAGCCGTGCTGCCTGGACCATCGCGCGGTAGACGTCGGTGTTGTCCAGGGTGCGGCCGAGCGCGCCGGACCCGGGCCCGCTTGCGGTGACCGGCGTGGCGGCGCCGGTGTGGTCGCCGGTCGTCCAGTCCACCTTGAACCGCAGGTTCGAGCCCGGCACGGGGAACGGCCCGTCCTCGTCACCCTCGTTCGGCCCGTCGGCGTTCTCGATGCTCAGCCCGCCGGTTTCGTGGTCGCCGCCGACGATCACCAGGGTGTCCGGGTGCGCGCGGGTGAAGCGCAGCACCTCGGTGATCGCGGCCTCGAGCGCGCGGCCCGCGTCGATCACCGCGTGCGCGTTGTTCTCGTGGGACAAGCCGTCGATGCCCTCTTCTTCGAGGAAGAGGAAGAACCCGCGCGGGTTGGCCGATAGCGTGTCGAGGGCCTTCTTCGCCATCTGGGCCAGGGGGACGCTCGGCGCGTACTTCCCGACGCCGTCCGGCCCGTAGTCGATCATGTCCTCGTTGGCGAACAGGCCGAGGATCCGCGCCGACCGCGTCCGCTGCAGCTCCTGGGCGTTGCGGACGTAGGTGTAGCCGCTGCGCCGGGCCTGCGTCACGAGGTTGCCGTACGGGCTCCGGCTTTCCTCGCCGGGCTTGGCGGGCCACGCGCCGGTCTCGCCCTTCGGGAACCACCAGTCCTCGCCGCCGCCGAGCAGGACGTCCGGACGGCTGTCGGCGACGTACTGGCGGGCGATGTCGCTCTGGAGGTCGCGGCTCGGGACGTGGGCGGCGAACGCGGCCGGGGACGCCCCGGTGACCTGCGCCGTGGTGACCAGGCCGGTCGACTTGCCCGCGCGTTTCGCCTGCTCCAGCACGGTTGGCAGGGGTCGCCCGGCGGGATCGACGCCGACCGCGCCGTTGCGGGTCTTGTGCCCGGTCGCCAGCGCCGTGGCCGCCGCGGCGGAGTCGGTGACGACCTCCTCGGGGTCATCGGGATCGGTGTGCACGAGCCCGGTGACCGGCAGCCGGTTCATGGCGAGGTCGCCGTGCCGCCCGAGGGTGGCCAAGCGGACCAGCTCGCGCTGGCCGAGGCCCATGCCGTCGCCCTGGATGTAGATGATGTTGCGCGCGTGGCTCGCCGCCGGCCCGGCCGCCGAAGCGGTCACCCCACTGCCGAACAGGACCACTGCCGCCACGAGTACCCCGGACCGCATCGCGCCTCCCGTCGAAATAGTTAGGAAACTTTCCTAACATACGATAGGGAGAAACGCGAGGTCCCGCCCGGGACCGCGGCCGTGCTCGTCGACCGGCTGCTCAAGGCGTTTCGAGCAGGTCCGGCTCCGAGCGCCGGCCAAGGTGGTTGAACAGCAGGTTCAGCGCGAACGCCAGCACCGCCGCCACCGTGATCGAGCTGCCGCAGATCGTCTGCAGCCAGGCCGGGAAGTGCTTGAAGATGTCCGGGGCGAACGCAGGCAGCAGGCCGACGCCGAGGGCGACCGCGACGATGAAGGTGTTGTGGTTGCCGGAGAACTCGACCGTCCGGAGGTTCTGGGCGCCGACGGCGGCGACCATCGCGAACATCACGACCGCGACCCCGCCGATCACCGGTTCCGGGATGGCCGCGATGAACGCGCCGATCTTCGGCACCAGGCCCATCGCGACCAGGATCCCGCCGGTCACCGCGACGACCCAGCGGCTGCGCACGCCGGTCATCCGCACCAGGCCGACGTTCTGCGCGAACGCCGTGTCGGGGAAGGAGTTCATCACCCCGCCGAGCACGGCCGAGACGCCGTCGGTGGCCAGGCCGCGCGCGAGGTCGGCGTCGGTCGGCGGGCGCCCGGTGATCTCGCCGACGGCGATCATGTCGGCGGTCGACTCGGTGAACGTCACCAGCATGACCACGCACATCGACAGGATCGCGGCGATCGGGAACGTCGGCGCGCCGAAGTGGA
Source organism: Amycolatopsis plumensis (assembly GCF_042652605.1). Lineage (NCBI taxonomy): Bacteria > Bacillati > Actinomycetota > Actinomycetes > Pseudonocardiales > Pseudonocardiaceae > Amycolatopsis > Amycolatopsis plumensis. The sequence continues at coordinate 3,452,022 of NZ_JBHSJY010000001.1, forward strand.
ACGGCGAGGCCAGCCCGAACCAGCCGGCCGCACGCAGGCCGTCCCAGTGCACCAGCCCCATCGGGATCGCCGCGACCAGGCCGATCGCCAGCGCGAGCAGCGGCCCGATCTGGTTGGCGAACCCGCGCAGCACCCGCGTGAACAGCACGAGCAGCGCGAGCACGCCGAAGGCCAGCCCGAGGTGCGACGGCGCCGCGTAGTCCGGTGCCGTGCTGTCGTGGCCGGCGATCATCGCCGCGCCCGGGCCGAGCAGCGAGACGCCGATGACCAGCAGCAGCGTCCCGGTGACCAGCGGCGGGAAGAACCGGATCAGCTTGGCGAACGGCCGCGCGATGAGCAGCCCGAACACGCCGGAGGCGAGCATCGCGCCGTAGACCGCGGGCAGGCCGTACTGGGACGCGATGAGGATCATCGGGTTGACGACGGTGAACGTCGCGCCCGCCACCACCGGCAGCCGGATGCCGAGCAGCTTCCCGACGCCGACGGCCTGTATGACCGTCGCGATGCCCGCGACCAGCAGATCGGCGTTGACCAGCAGCCCGATCGTCGCCGGGGCGAGCTTCAGCGCGCTGCCGACGATCAGCGGCACCGCCACCGAACCGGCGTACATGATCGACATGTGCTGGAGGCCGAGCAGGGCGAGCCGCCCGGCGGGCAGGCCCCGGTCGACCGGGTGGACCGCGGATTCCGTCATGAGCGCCCCCTGAGGCAACAGCTTGGTCGATGTCACAGCCAACGCGGTGCCGGTGACGGTGGCAAGTCCCGGGCGTGATGATCATGTTTCGGGGGGCGGCGCAACGGCCGGGAATGTGTGAACATCGGTGCATGACTTCGGGTGGCATTTCCCAGGTGGGCCCGCCGTTTCGCGCCGATCACGTGGGGAGCCTGCTCCGGCCCCCGGTGCTGCGTGACGCGCGACGGCGGCACGAAAGCGGTGAGATCGGCGCGGAGCAGCTCCGCGCGGTCGAGGACGACGCGATCCGCGACGTCATCAAGATGCAACGGGCCGCCGGGCTGAGCTCGGCGACCGACGGCGAGTTCCGGCGCGCGTCCTGGCACATGGACTTCATCTACGCGCTCGGCGGCATCTCGAAGAGCGACCAGCGGCTGCACGTCAAGTTCCACAACCTCGCGGGCGACCTCGAGTTCAGCCCGCCCGGGCTGCAGGTCGACGGCAAGGTGCGGCTCGACGAACCGATCTTCGCCGACCACTTCCGGTTCCTGCAGTCCCATGTGGACCCCGGCGTGACGCCGAAGCTGACCATCCCGTCGCCGAGCATGGTCTACTACCGCGGCGGCCGGGCCGCGGTGAGCGAAAGCGTCTACCCGGACCTCGAGGAGTTCTTCGCCGACCTCAGCGCGGCCTACTCCGCGCAGGTCGCGGCGATGGCCAACCTCGGCTGCCGGTACCTGCAGCTCGACGACACGAGCCTCGCCTACCTCAACGACCCGGCACAGCGGGAGCTCGTCGCGCGGATGGGCGGTGACCCGGACCGGCAGCACCTGCGCAACATCGCCACGATGAACGCGGCTCTGGCCGGGCGGCCCGAGGGCCTCACGGTGACGACCCACCTGTGCCGCGGCAACTTCCGGTCGTCGTGGGCGGCGGAAGGCAGCTACGAGTTCGTCGCCGAGGTGCTCTTCGGCGAACTCGCCGTCGACGGGTTCTTCCTCGAGTACGACGACGAACGCTCCGGCGGCTTCGAGCCGCTGCGGTTCGTGCCGAAGGACAAGAAGGTGGTGCTCGGCCTGGTCACGACGAAGCGGCCCGAGCTGGAGGACCCAGACGCCCTGGTGCGGCGGATCGAGGAGGCTTCCCGGTACGTCGACATCGACCGGCTGTGCCTGTCCCCGCAGTGCGGGTTCTCCTCGACGGAGGAGGGCAACGACCTCACCGCGGACGACCAGCTGCGCAAGCTGGAGCTGATCGTGTCGACGGCCGACCGCGTGTGGGGCGGCCAGTGATCACCTGCGTCGTCGACTACGTCATCGACCCCGCGAAGCTGCCCGACTTCGAGCGCTTCGCCGCGGCGTGGATGCGCCTGGTGCAGCGCGAGGGCGGCATCCACCACGGCTACTTCCTGCCGTCGGAGGGGGCGAGCGACGAAGCCCGGGCGTTGTTCAGCTTCGAGAGCCTGGCGGCGTACGAGCGCTACCGGACGCTGTTCGGCGTCGACCCGGACTTCATCGAGGCGGACAAGATCCGGGACGAGAGCGGGTGCGTGGTGCGGTACCGGCGCACGTTCATGCGCCCGCTCCTACCGGACGACGACCTCTGAGGTGGGGCCGCCCCGGGAGGCGTTCCCGGGGCGGTGGGCGAGGCGCGCCACCCACCCGCGTGCGGCCTTCGCGCGGCCCAGCCGCGGGTTGCGGGTTCTCCGCCGGGTGCGAAAACTGACCCCCATGCGACACAGCGCGCAGCGGCCGCCGTCGGTGGTGGATCGGGTGCTCGATCTCTTGGGTGCCTTCACCGCCGAGCGGCCGCGGCTCACGCTGTCCGAGCTCAGCCGCCGCGCCGGGCTGCCGCTGTCGACCACGCACCGGCTCGCCGGCGAGCTCACCCGGCGCGGGGCCCTCGTGCGCGACGAAGCCGGCGGCTACCGCGTCGGCCTGTGGCTGTGGGAAGTCGCCTCGCTCGCCCCGCACGGCGCGGAGCTGCGGGAGAGCGCGATGCCGTTCCTGGAGGACCTCTACGAGGCCACGCACCAGAACGTGCAGCTCGCCGTGCTCGACGGGCCCGAGGTCGTCTTCGTCGAGCGCATCTCCGGCCGGGGTGCGGTCAACGTCGTGACCCGCGTCGGCGGGCGGCTGCCCGCGCACGCCACCGGGGTCGGGCAGGTGCTCCTCGCGCACGCCTCCGCCGAGGCCCAGGAGGAGGTCCTGGCCGGCCCGCTCAAGACGTTCACCCCCAAGACGATCGGCTCGCCCGCGCACCTGCGGCGGGTCCTCGCCGACGTCCGCCGCGACGGCTACGCCATCAGCGACGGCCAGATCGAGCTCATCGCCCTGTCCGTGGCCGCGCCGGTCCGCGACGCCACCGACGACGTCGTCGCCGCCATCTCCGTGGTCGTCCCGGCCGAGGGGACCGATCCGCGGACGTTGGTGCCGGCGGTGCTGGCCGCCGCGCGGGGGATCTCGCGGGTGCTCGGCGCGCCCCGGCCGCCCGGCCGCGAGTAGCAGCCCTGCCGCGGCTTGGTCGTGAGTGGTAAGGCGGGTTAGAACCCTCCTTGCCACTCACGACCGGCGACTCGACGATCCAGGGCGGGGTGTGGTCGGATGAGATCGAGGCCTACCGGATGGGGTGAGGAGAAGGAATGACCACCGTGCTCGTCGTCGGGGCCGGTCAGAGCGGGTTCCAGGCCGTGGCTTCGCTGCGGGACCGGGGCTTCGACGGCCGGGTCGTGCTGGTCGGGGACGAGCCGGGCGTGCCGTACCAGCGGCCGCCGCTGTCCAAGGCCTACCTGGCCGGGACCGCCGGGCTCGAACAGCTGCACCTGCGCGGAGCGGACTTCTTCGCCGAGAAGGACATCGAGCTGGTCGAAGCCCGCGTCCGGAGCATCGACCGGGCCGCGCGGAAAGCGAACCTCGAAGACGGCCGCGAGCTGGACTACGACTTCCTCGTGCTGGCCACCGGCGCCCGTAACCGGACGCTGCCCGTGCCGGGCGCGGACCTGCCGGGCGTGCTGACCCTGCGCACCCGCGACGACGCCGACCGGCTGCGAGCGTCCCTGGAGCAGGCCGAAGACGTCGTCGTCGCCGGCGGGGGATTCATCGGGCTGGAGTTCGCCTCCCACGCCGGGCGCCCGGTGACGATCGTCGAGATGCAGGACCGGCTGCTCAACCGCGTCGCGACGCCGGAGATCTCCGCCTACTTCGCCGAGCTGCACCGCGCCGCCGGGCACACCGTGCTGCTCGGCCAGGGCGTCGCGGCCCTGCACGGCGACGAGCGCGTCCGCGAGGTCGAACTCTCCGACGGCACGCGGCTGCCCGCCGACCTGGTCGTCGTCGCCGTCGGGGTGGTGCCCGAGACCGCGCTGGCCGAGGCCGCCGGGCTGCCGGTGCGCAACGGCGTCGTCGTCGACGCGCACCTGCGGACGGCGGACGAGCGGATCTTCGCGATCGGCGACTGCGCCAACTTCCCGTGCGTGCAGGCCGGCGCCGAGACCCGGCTGGAATCCGTGCAGAACGCCGTCGACCAGGCCCGCTGCGTGGCCGCGGCGATCACCGGCACCGCGGAGCCGTACGCCAGCCTGCCGTGGTTCTGGACCGACCAGGCGGGCGCCAAGCTGCAGATCGCCGGCATCCTCTCGGGCGCGGACCGGACCGTGGTCGCGGGTGATCCGGCCGAGGGCAAGTTCTCCGTGCTGTCCTTCCGCGACGACGTCCTCGTCGCCGTCGAGTCGGTGAACCGGCCGGCCGACCACATCGCCGCGCGCCGCCTGTTCACCGCCGAGCCGAAGCCCGCGTACGCCGATCTCGAAGCCAGCGCCTTCGACCTCAAGGCCCACCTGAAGTCGCGAGCGGCGTGATGCGCACGCAGGTCGCGGTCATCGGGGCCGGCCCGGCCGGGCTGCTGCTGTCGTTCCTCCTGCACGAAGCCGGGATCGACTGCGTGGTCCTGGAAGCCCGTGACCGGGAGTACGTCCGGCAGCGCGTGCGGGCCGGGGTCTGCGAGCAGCCGACCGTCGAGCTGCTGACGTCGCTCGGCCTCGGCGAGCGCCTGGCGGCGGAGGGCATGCCGCACGAGGGGCTGTCGCTGCGGTTCGACCGCGCCGACCACCGGATCGCCCTCACCGAGCTGACCGGCAAGGCGATCACCGTCTACGGGCAGCAGGAGATCGTCAAGGACCTCATCGACGTGCACGAGGCCCGCGGGTACCCGATCTCGTTCGAAGTCTCGGACGTCGAGTTGTCCGATGTGGACACCGATCGGCCGCGAGTGGCTTACCGGGACGGTGAAGGCAACGCGCAGGTCATCGAGTGTGACGCCGTGGCGGGCTGCGACGGCTTCCACGGCGTCTCCCGTCCGGCCATTTCGGACCACTTGACGGTGTTCGAGCGCGAGTACCCGTTCGCGTGGCTCGGTGTCCTGGCGCGGACGCCGCCGTCGCACCACGAGCTGATCTACACCCACCACGAGCGCGGGTTCGCGCTGCACAGCATGCGGACGCCGGAGATCACCCGCCTCTACCTCCAGGTCGATCCCCACGACGACCTGGCGAACTGGTCCGACGACCGGATCTGGGCCGAGCTGACCGCGCGGCTCGAGGTGGAGGGCGACTTCACGCTCCGGGAAGGCCCGATCCTCGACAAGGGCATCACGCCGATGCGCAGCTTCGTCGCCGAGCCGCTGCGGCACGGGCGGCTGTTCCTGGCCGGCGACGCCGCGCACATCGTGCCGCCGACCGGCGCGAAGGGCATGAACCTGGCGATCGCCGACGTCCGGGTGCTGGCGCGGGCCCTGGAAGCGTTGCTGCGCGGTGACGAATCCCTCGCCGCGGCCTACTCGGACACCTGCCTGCGCCGGGTTTGGCGGGCCGAGCACTTCTCGTGGTTCATGACGACGATGCTGCACACCGACCCGCACGCCGACGGCTTCGCGCGGCAGCTGCAGCTGTCGCAGTTGCGCTACACGACGTCGTCGCGAGCGGCGGCGACCAGCCTCGCCGAGAACTACGTGGGACTGCCGTTCGCCTGAGATCGTCAACTCGTGGTTGACGCCCGCTGGGCGTCAACCTACAGTTGACGGCATGACCCTTCCCTTCAACGTCAAGCTCGACGACCTCATCAACGCCATCAAGAGCAACAACGAAACGGACGCCCTCGCACAGCTGACCGACGCGGTCTACGTGGGCCAGCACCTGGGCGAGGTGGCCGACCACCTGATCGGCCACTTCGTCGACCAGGCCCGTCGATCGGGCGCGTCCTGGACCGACATCGGCGCCAGCATGGGCGTCACGAAACAGGCCGCGCAGAAGCGGTTCGTGCCGAAGGTCGACCCCGGCGGCGACCCGTACGGGGCGATCGAGCGCGTCTACGGCCGGTACACCGACCGGGCCCGGCACGTCGTCGTGGCGGCCCAGAAGGCCGCCGTCGAGCACGGCAGCCCGGCCCTCGACACCGTCCACCTGGTGCTGGGCCTGCTCACCGAGCCCGCCGCACTGGCGGCCGGGGCCATCCTGGCCCAGGGCGTGCAGCTGGACGCCGTCCGCGAAGCCGCCGAGGCGCGGCTGCCCAAGGCCGTCGTTCCGGTCCCGGACCCGATGCCGTTCACCGGGGCGGCCAAGAAGACCCTCGAGCTGACCATGCGCGAAGGGCTGCGGCTCGGCCACAACTACATCGGCACCGAGCACCTGCTCCTGGCGCTGCTCGAACAGGGCGAGGGAACCGGCTTCGAGGTGCTCGACGGCCTCGGCATCAAGAAGGACAAGGCCGAGGCGAAGATCCTGGAGGTGCTGGCGGAGATCCTCGCCGCCCGAGGCCAGTGAGGGTCCTGCTGGCCGCCGCGCTCCTCGCGCTGCTGCTGGTGACGCTGCTCTGACCGGGAGGGACCAGGGGGTCTTCCCGGTCAGAGCAGCACCGGCTCAGGCGCCGGACTCCGGGCGGCCGTCGGCGGCCCAGGCCGTGTGGAACGACCCTTCGCGGTCCACCCGGCGGTAGGTGTGGGCCCCGAAGAAGTCCCGCTGGCCCTGCACGAGTGCGGCCGGGAGGCGGTCGGCGCGGAGGCCGTCGTAGTACGCCAGCGCCGTCGAGAAGCCCGGCGTCGGGATGCCGAGCTTGACCGCCGTCGAGATCACCGAACGCCACGAGTCCTGCGCGTCCTCGACCGCCTTGCGGAAGCCGCCCGAGGTGAGCAGCGTCGGCAGCTCCGGCTCGTCGGCGTAGGCCGCGGTGATGTCGTTGAGGAACTTCGCGCGGATGATGCAGCCGCCGCGCCAGATCGAGGCGACCTTGCCGAGGTCGATGTCCCAGCCGTACTCGGTGGCGCCCGCCTGGATCTGGTTGAAGCCCTGCGCGTACGCGACCACCTTCGACGCGTACAGCGCCTGCTCGACGTCGTCGGCGAAGCGCTCCAGCGACGAACCCGACAGCGGCGCCGCCGAAGGACCGCCGAGGCCGCGGGCCGCCGCGCGCAGCGACTTGGACCCGGACAGCGAACGCGCGAAGACGGCTTCGGCGATGCCCGAGATCGGGACACCGAGGTCGAGACCGATCTGGACGGTCCAGCGGCCGGTGCCCTTCTGCTCGGCGGCGTCCTCGACGACGTCGACGAACGGCTTGCCGGAGGACTGGTCGACGTGCGCGAGCACCTCGGCGGTGATCTCGATCAGGTAGGAGTCGAGCCGCCCGGTGTTCCACGTGCGGAACACGTCGGCGATCTCGGCCGGCGCGTAGCCGCCCGCGTGCCGGAGCAGGTCGAACGACTCCGCGATCAGCTGCATGTCGGCGTACTCGATGCCGTTGTGCACCATCTTGACGAAGTGGCCGGCGCCGTCCGCGCCGATGTGCGTGCAGCACGGCTCGCCGTCGACCTTCGCCGAGATGTCCTCGAACAGCGGGCCGAGCGACTCGTACGACTCCTTCGAACCGCCGGGCATGATGCTCGGCCCGTGCAGCGCGCCTTCCTCGCCGCCCGAGACGCCGCTGCCGACGAAGTGCAGGCCCCGCTCGCGCAGCGCCTTCTCGCGGCGGCGCGTGTCGGCGAAGTGCGCGTTGCCGGCGTCGATGATGACATCGCCCTCTTCGAGCAGCGGCGCGAACTCCTCGATGACGGCGTCGGTCGGGCCGCCCGCCTTGACCATGATCACGACCTGCCGGGGCCGCTCCAGCGCGTCGACGAACTCCTGCGCGGAGTACGCCGGGATGAAGTCGCCCTCGTCGCCGAACTGCTCCACCAGCGCGCGGGTCCGCTCCTCGGACCGGTTGTGCAGGGCCACCGTGTGCCCGTGCCGGGCCAGGTTGCGGGCCAGGTTGCGGCCCATGACCGCCAGGCCGGTGACCCCGATGCTCGCCTTCTTGCTCATCCGAATCCTTCCGAAGAACTCTCTCGATTCACCCTAGGACACAGTGCGGCTCCGCCGCTCCGTTGAGGGTGGTGGTGGGGGCATGGATGGATAGTCCGATCGAGGCCTCAACGGAGGGCACGGAGGAGCAGCTCACCTAGTTCAGGAGAAGCAGCGGATGGGGCCCTTGTTGTAGGCGAGCATGTCGGTGATCGCCGCGACGAGGTCGATCTGCGCGCCCCACTCGGCCCCGTCCAGCTCGGCGTACGCCCGGTGCAGGTTGCCCGGCAGGCGCTCCTGCTCAGAGAGCGACGCGAACTCGCCCAGGTCCGTCTCCTTCGCCACCTCGAGCGGCGACAGCCCGGCCGCCTTCCCGCGCTCGGCCGTCTGCTGGACGAAGGCGAGGTATTCGTCCACTTTGTCCACGACGTCCAAGCCGCACGGGCCGCCGTGACCGGGTAAGATCACCTCCGGTTCCAACTCCCGGATCACGTCCAGGGCTTTCCGCCAGCCCGCGACCGAGCCCATCAGCGCGAACGGGCTGCTGCCGTGGAACACCAGGTCACCGGCGTAGAGCACCCGCTGCGCGGGCAGCCAGACCAGGACGTCGTTGGTCGTGTGGGCCGCGTGGCCGGGGTGGATCAGCCGGATCTCGACGTCGCCGGCGTACAGCGTGAGCCGGTCGTCGAAGACGATCTCGGGCGGCCGCGGCCGCAGCTCGCCCCAGTCGTTGCCGACGAAGACACCCTCGTAGGTCTGGATGCCCTCGGCGGCGATCAGCTCGCGGGTCTTGCGGTGGCCGACGACCGTCGCGCCCTCGACGAGGTAGTTGCCGTTGGTGTGGTCACCGTGGTGGTGGGTGTTGACCAGCGTGGTCACCGGGCGGCCGGTGGCGCCCTCGACCGCCGCCAGCAGGGCGCGCGTGCGGCGCTCGGTCGCGCAGGTGTCGATCAGCACGGTGTGGTCGCCGGCGTCGACCAGCCCGCAGTTGTTGATGTACCAGGAGCCGTCCGGCTGGACGTAGCCGTGCGCGTGGTCGGCCAGGCGGGTGACGGCGGCGGCGGAGGGGGAACGATCGGTCACGGCGTCACTATGCCCGAGACCGGGCTCCGCCGGTTGGCCGAATAATTCCGAATTTCGCTGGTCCAGGCGAGTGATACCGCAGGTGACTGGCATTCTGCGGCGTTTCCTGGAACGCTGCGCGGTGTCATCATCGAGATCCGCAAGGTGAAGCACTAACCTGGGTGGGTTCGATAGTTCGCGTGCGACGGCGGCCGGTGGCCGTCGTCGCTTGGTAGTGGTCCGGGAGAGCAGGGCGATGGCCAGCACCGTCACCTCGCGCCGGAAGCAGCTCGGGAACGAGCTCCGGCATGCCCGCACCGCGGCGCGGATGACACAGCAGCAGGTCGCCGAGGTTCTCGGCTGCACCCAGGGCAAGGTCAACAAGATCGAGTCCGGTGCCGTCGGGGTGAAGCTCGGGGATGTGCGATCGATGCTGAACGCGTTCGGGATCAACGGCGAAGAGGCCGACACGCTGATGAACCTGGCCCGGGCCGCGGCCGGGCAGCGCGGGCACTGGTCCGGCTACCGCTCGGTGGTGCCGCACTGGTTCCGCACCTTCACCGACCTGGAACCCGCGGCGGCGGAGATCCTCACCTGGCACGGTGAGCGCATCCCCGGTCCGCTGCAGTCCGAGCACTACATGCTCAAGCAGTTCACCGAGGCCGGCGCGACGGACGTGACGTCGCTGGTCCGCAACCGCCTCGACCGCAAGGCGGTGTTCGAGCAGCAGCAGCCGCCGTACTACCGCTTCATCATCAGCGAAGGCGCGCTGCGCCGGGCACCGGGCGGGTACGCGCCCGCGGTGATGCTCGACCAGGTCGAGCACCTGCTGTCCCTCGAGAAGCACCCGCGCGTGTACGTGCACGTACTGCCGTTCGGCGCGCGCCTGGCCGCGGTGCCCAACGACTTCACGATCATGCGGTTCCCGGACCGCACGCGGGACTTCGTCTACATCGAGCACTCCGCCGGCGGGCTGTACCTCGACGACGTCAAGGACTTCAACATCTTCGTCGACTCATGGGACCGGCTGCGCGGAGCCGCTCTCGAGCGCCAGGAGACCCGGCAGTTCCTCAAGGAGCTCGCGGAGGGTTACCGCGCGCAGATGCAGCAGCTCCAATAGGGCGAATGGCGGCCTGAACCGTCCCGGCCCGTGAACAACTTTCGGTAGAGTCGGTCCGTTGCGCTTGAATCCACCGGAAGTGGACATCGTGGACCCCGACTTCCTCCCCGACGTCATCGACCTCGACCGGCCGAACATCGCGCGCATCTACGACTGGGCCCTCGGCGGCACCGCGAACTGGGCCATCGACCGGCAGTTCGGGGAGCAGGCCGTGCAGGCGTTCCCGTTGGCGAAAACGCTGGCCCGCAGCAACCGCGACTTCCTCGGCCGGGCCGTGCGCTACTGCCTTTCCGAAGGCATCACGCAGTTCCTCGACCTCGGCTCCGGCATCCCGACCGCGGGCAACGTGCACGAGGTCGCCGACGACTACGCCGACGACAGCCGGTGCGTCTACGTCGACAACGAGCCGGTGGCCGTGGCGCACGGGCGGATGCTGCTCGAGGAGGCAGGCGACCCCGAGCGCCACGCCGTGCTGCACGCCGACCTCCGTGACGCCTGCGAGGTCTGGGAAGCCGCGCTGGCCACCGGCGTGCTCGACCCGGACCGGCCGATCTGCCTGCTGACCGTGGCGGTGCTGCACTTCCTGCCGGACGCCACCGGCGTCCGCGAAGCCATCCGCGACTACCGGACGCTCTTGGCGCCCGGATCCGCGTACGTGCTTTCGCACGCGACCGAGTCCGGCGTCGAAGGCGAAGAGCTGGAGCAGATCCGGAAGCTCGTGAAGCTGTCCGAGCGGTCGAGTTCGCCCGCGGTTTCCCGGTCCCTCGACGAGATCGCCGCGTTCTTCGGTACCTTCGACGTCGTCGAGCCCGGGATCGTGCCTGTGGGAGAGTGGCGCCCGGAGCCCGGCGCCGCCACGGTCCCCCTCGCGAGCGTGGTCGGCGGTGTCGGCCGCAAGCCTGGAGGACGCAATGACGACGCAGGACCCCGAAGCCCCTGAAGGCGTGGACCTGGAGCGGCCGAACGCGGCCCGCATCTACGACTGGTTCCTCGGCGGCGACGCCAACTGGGCCATCGACCGGCAGTTCGGGGAGCAGGCGGTCAAGACCTTCCCGATGATCAAGACCGTCGCGCGCGCCGGCCGCGACTTCCTCGGCCGCGGCGTGCGCTACCTGGCGCGCAACGGCATCGACCAGTTCCTGGACCTCGGCTCCGGCGTCCCGACGGTCGGCAACGTCCACGAGGTCGCGACGGAGGTCAACCCGGACGCCCGGTGCGTGTACGTCGACAACGAGCCGGTCGCCGTGGCGCACTCCCAGATCCTGCTGGAGCAGGAAGGCGTCGCGGGGCGGCACGCGGTGCTGCAGGGCGACCTGCGCGACCCGGCCGACATCTGGAAGCGCGCGCTCGACACCGGCGTCCTCGACCCGAACCGCCCGATCGGCCTGATCATGGTCGGTGTCCTGTACTTCCTCGGCGCCGACGAGCCGGTGGCCCAGACCATCCGGAAGTACCTGTCGCTGCTGCCGTCCGGCTCGTACTTCCTGTCCTCGCACCTGACCGACGACAACCTGCACGAGATGGCCGACGCGGACAGCCGCGAGACGATCATGAAGCAGTACAACAAGTCCAGCACGCCGCTGACCCTGCGCAGCCGGGCGGAGTTCACGTCGTTCTTCGAGGGGCTGGAGCTGGTCGAGCCGGGCATCGTCTACCTCCCGGAGTGGCACCCGGAGGAGATCGAGTCCAAGGCCACGAAGAAGCTCGCGAACGACCCGGCGTTCGTCGGCCACCTCTGCGGCCTCGGCCGCAAGCCGTGACGGCCGCCGCCTACGACACGGTCGCCGTCCAGTACGCGGAATTCGCCGCCGAGGTCTGGGACAAGCACCCGCTGGAACGCGCGGTGTGGACGGCGTTCGCGGATTCCGTCCGCGGGCGCGGCCCGGTCGCCGACCTCGGCTGCGGGCCCGGGCACCTGACCGCGCACCTGCGTTCCCTCGGGCTGGACGCGTTCGGCGTCGACCTGTCCCCGGCGATGATCTCGCTCGCCAGGGCCGCCCACCCGGACCTGCGGTTCGAGGTGGGCTCGATGGCGGCGCTGGACCTGCCGGACGCGTCGCTCGCCGGGATCCTGTCGTGGTACTCGCTGATCCACACGCCGCCCGCGGAGCTGCCGGGGTACTTCGCCGAATTCGCCCGAATGTCGGCGTCCGGCGGTCACGTTCTGTTGGGGTGCTTCGAATCCGGCGGCCGCCCGCTGACGTCGTTCGACCACAAGGTGACGACGGCCTACAGCTGGCCGCTGGACGAACTGGCCGGGCTCGCGGCCGCGGCGGGCTTCACCGAGGTGGGCCGGGTGTACCGCGAGCCGGTGGCGGGGGAGCGGCCGATGCGGCACGGCTGCTTACTACTCCGGAAACCGTAGCCCCGCAAGGCAAGAGCCCCGGTTCCGCAGGAAACCGGGGCTCTTTCGCGGTGTGCAACAGGTCAGGCGCGCGAGCCGATCCGGCCGCGCATCAGCGGCGTCAGGTCGATCGCGGCTTCCAGCGGGCGGGTGGTCCGGACCCCGTCGGCGTGGCGCCGCAGCGGGAGGTCCTGGTCCGTCGCCCAGGTCGTGGTCTTGCGCAGTGGTGCCTGGATCAGGCTGAAGCCGAAGCGGTTCCGCAGCTCGTTCCCGATGCCGCGGCGGCCACGGTGTTCTTCGTCCTCTCGCCGGAAGAGCGAGTTCACCCGGACGGCCATTCGTCTACACCCCCAGCTCTCGTCGCGGTGCTTCGGTCCGGACCAGCCTGGTCACGGTGAGCGCGCCGGGTGGCGCAGCTTCCTCGACGATCACGCTGTTCCTCCCCCATGAGGTCCTGCGGTGGTTTGGCGCGGTTCTGGTCTTTTCGACACTGAGCCGGTGCAACACTTCAGCGTCGTTCCTGCACTTCGGCCCGCGTCGACGACCGCCCGCCGCGGGCAGGCAGTCATTCACCGACGCCTGCGGCCCCGGCCGATGCGATTAATCCTACTCCTGGAATAATCTTCATGTCGAGGCCGTACCCAGTTGATCACCCGCTTGGCCCTGTGACTTGCTCCATTGAGACACTGAGTAGCCGGGAGCGGGTGCCTTCGACCAGGTCACGACCGCGCCGCCCATCGATCCTCGGAGGTACGACCCATGGCGGATTATCCGTCGTTCGCGGATTACGATCCGAACACGGCCGTGACCCTGTTCGAAGAGGCCGCTTGGGAGAAGTCGTTCGCCAGCGAGCCCAACGGCGGCAGCTGCGTCGAGGTCAACCTGGGCTCCGACGGCCTGATCGGCGTCCGGGACACCAAGCTCGCGACCAGCCCGGTCTTCGTGTTCGACACCGCCGAGTGGGAAGCGTTCCTGATCGCCGTCAAGGCCGGGCAGTTCGACCTGCCCGCCTGACCGCCGTCCGGTGATCATGATCACCGGAGGTCCGGTCCACGCCGCGGAAGACAAATGGTGAAGGCCCCCTTCCCCGCTCTCTACGGTGAAGGAGGCCTTCGCGGCCGCCCGGATACGCCTGGGCGGCCGATGTGAGGGGAATCTCACCCGATTGCCGGAAGCTCACCGCCCCGCAGCCGGCCGCGGGTCCGACGCCAGGCCACCACGACGAGCACCACGAGCCCGATCAGCGGCAGCGTGCTGATCGCCCAGCTCAGGGCCATCGGCGGCCCCGGCTGGTCCAGCACCGGCAACGCGCGCAGCTCGCCGGTGCCGGGCCCGGCCGGGCCGTTGACGGTGAAGCGGAACGTCCAGTCGCCCGGGCGCGGCATCGACCGGACGTCGAGTCCCCACACCTCGCGCTTGCGCGGGTGCCGGACCAGCGGCTGAGCCCGGCGCTGGGCGCCGTCGGGGCCGGACATGGCGAGCGTGCCGGACTTGCCCTCGATCCCGCCGTCCGGGATGAAGGTGAAGTCCAGCGACTGCATGGCTTTCAGCGGCCAGGTGCTGAACCCGACGGTCAGCCCGTACGGCCCGGCCTGCACCCGTTCGGTGTGCACGATGTTGACCGGCTCGTAGGCGTTCGCCGTCCCGGCCGTGGTGAACAGCAGCCCGGCGACCGCGGCCAGGGCGAGCAAGCTCTTACGCATCAGCGGTTTCCCCCTTCTTCGCGGGCGCCAGCAGGCACAGCATCCCGCCGAACCGCCACCCGGCGAACCCGCCGAGCAGCCCGAGCAGACCGCTGAGCACGGCGGTCGTCGCCAGGTACCAGGCCGGCGGCAGGTGCGCGCCGGTGTAGAGCAGCGTCCGCTGCACCGGCAGGCTCAACCCGAGCAGCAGCCCGGCGATCCCACCGACGACCACGGACACCCGGCCGGCACGCCACCCCCGGCGTCGGCCGGCGAGGTAGCCGAGCTCCATCAACGCGGCCACCGGCAGCAGTGCCATCGGTGTCAGCGATGGCATCGCCGGCACGCCGGAAACCGCGTCCCGCAGCGGCAAGCCGACCAGGTCGGCGTACGCCTGCGCCGCCCACGGCGAGAACCACCAGAACACCGCCTGCACGACCGCGACCAGCGCCGCGGTGCCCACGGCGCCGCCCGGACGGCGGGCGAATCCGGCGCCCACGGCGACCAGCAGCACCGCCATCATCGAGGTCCCGATCGCGACGGCGTCGGCGTAGTCGTCGGGCACCTGCTGCAAGCCGAGCGCCAGCACCGGCCCGAAGGTGAGCAGCACGGTCAGCGACGCCAGTGTGCCGAGCCGGCCCCAGCGGTGCTCGCGGGCCGCGGCGAACACCGCGGTCGTGCCGATGAGCGACACCGTGATCGACAGCAGCAGCCCGATGTGCGGCGGTGAGTCGATGACCGCGTCGAAGCCGTAGAGCCCGTGCCACCACTGGTCCCACAGGCCGTACAACAGGAACGTCGCCGCGCCGACCCCGGAGACCAGGTAGCCGAGCGGGGCGGCGAACGTCCGGCCGAAGACGTTGACCACGCGTCCGCCGATGCGCGGGTCGACCGGCCGTCCCGCACGCCGCGCCGCCGTCGTCAGCAGCACGACGGCGAGGCTCGCCAGCCCGACGACCGCGCTGCCCGCGTACAGGAACAGGTGCGGCAGCGTGAAGAACGTGTCCGGCCCGACGTCGTCGTGCCACTGGATGTCCCAGGTGAGCCCGACCAGCGACAACAGCGACCCGCCGAGCACGACGTTCGCGGGCAGTGCCCCGGTTCGCGCCTGGTTCGCCACCGACGTGGTGCGCACGCCGGATGCGGTGAGATCCATGCCCCCTCCTTTACTTGACCAACACGGGAAAGACGACCTGCGCGGGCCCGGCGGGGCCGCGCAGCGAAACGGTGATCTCCCACTGCCCGGCCATCGGCAGCCCGACGTCCGCGGCGCGGAAGCGGCCGGGCCCGTCCGGCCCGGCGGGCACCGGCGCGAGCGCGTGCCCCATCTGCGCCATGACCGGCGCGACCGTGACGGCTTCGGGCGCGGGCCCGGTCACCGCCACCGCGAACGTATTGGCGCCGACGCGGGGGTGCTCCGCGGAGAACTGGACGGTGTACGGGCCCGAAACCGCCTGCTGGGCCGTGGGTTTCGCGCCGCTGCCGCCCCAGAGCAGCCACGCGGCACCGGCCGCGACGACCAAGGCGACGACAACGATCAGCAACGTCGGGCGTTTCACCGGCCGGCTCCCGTCGCCGGGACGTCGACCACGGCGGGCACGGTGAGCACCCGGTAGCCGCGTTCGGCCTGCAGCCAGATCCGGTACCGGCCGGGCGCGGCGAAGGTGTAGGTGAAGCTGACGTCCGGGCCGTAGGCGGCGACCGTCTCGTCAGGACGGTCGACTTGCCCCGCGACCGGCGGGACCATCGCGTGGACGTGCGCCCACGTGGGTGCCTTCGCGGCGCTTTCGCCGACGGGACCGGTGATCGGGCCGGTGATGATCAGGTGGCCGAGCATGCCCAGCCACGGCTGGAGGTCCTGGGCGGGGAAGTGCGCGGTGATCGTGGCCGGCGTCCCGGGACCGATGGTGAGGTCGACCGGGGTGCCGTCGATCGTCCGCGGACCGGCGCCGGGCGGTTCGGGTGCGGGGGCGGCGGTACCGTCGACGTCCACTGTGGACCGGACCAGCTGGACCCCACCACCGCGCCGGGCGAGTTCGGCGGCGACCGCGTACGTGCCCGCTTCCGGGTCGGCAAGGCGGACGCGGTAGTCGCCGGGGCCGACGCGCACCGGGTGCAGGTGGCTCAGCCGGCCGGACGGCGAGACCAGCACCAGGTGCACGAGGGCGTTGTCGTGGACCAGCAGGTCGTCCGCCGGACGGCCGGTGGCGCCGTCGGTGAGGCGCAGCTCGAGCTCGTCGTGCTCGTTCCGGACGCCGAGGTTCACCGGTGGCCGCGAGTAATCCACTGTGGACAGCCGGGCGTTCGCGTACGGGTCAGTGACGTTGTCGAACGTCGGATCCAGCTGGCTCCCGGGTGCCGGCGGCGGGGGAGTGTTCGCCGACAGCAGCGCACCGGTGACGGCGACGGCGATCGCGGCCACCACGCCGGCGCCCGGGATGAGTGCGTACGCGGTCCGCCTGGCTCGCACGCCGACGATCAGGGCGATGAGCAGGAACGCGCCCGCCGCGACGAACCCGCCGTAGGTCGCCTTCTCCCAGGGCGGGACCACCCGGGCGGGCACGAGGAACGGGATCGTGGCGTTCTGCCCGGCGTCGTCGCTCAGCCGGAGTTCCCACGGCCCCGGTTTGTCGACTTGGAGATTTCCCGGGTACGCAGCGGGTGTCGCGCGGAGGACGACGTCCGCGCGCGAACTCGGGACGCCGTCGGCCGCGATGGACAGGTGGAGCGTGCCGGGCGCGGCGCCCTGGTGCGTCACGACGTCGACCCGCAGCGGCGACGGTGTGGTGTCGACGCGCCGGATGATCACGGTGAGTTCGCGCGCGCCGAGCGTCTGGGCGACCTGGACGTCGGCGCCGCTCGGCGCGCCGTCGGCGTGCGCGGTGCCGCCACCGGCCACGATCCCCAGCGCGGCCAGCAGCATCAGCAGTGTGGCTTTCGATTTGCTCCCCATCGTGGAGCGAACCTAACCGGTGTGACCGGTGGCGGGCGTCACGGCGACGAGGGAACCTTGGTCCCCGGCTCGGGGGACTCTTGCCCCAGGGAATCTCAGGGGTCGAGGAATTTTCGCAGGTGGGCGACCACTGCGTCGGGTTGTTCCTCGGGGAGGAAGTGGCCGCACTCGGCGAGGGCTTCGCCGATGACGTCGTCGGCGTACTCCCGCCAGATGTCGAGCGTCGGGAGCGTGCCGAGCAGGCCGTTCGCGCCCCAGAGGGCGAGCAGGGGCTGGGTGACGCGCTTCCCGGCGGCGAAGTCGGCGTCGTCGAGCTCGGCGTCGTCGGGGAAGGAGGCGCGGTAGTCGTCGAAGCCGGCCCTGAGGGCTCCGGGCTGGGAGAAGGCGCGGACGTACTCGGCCTGTGCGTCGGCGTCGAGGGCGTGGCGCTGGTAGGTCCAGCGTTCGAAGAAGTAGCCGAGGTAGGCGGCGATGTCCTGCCCGGCGAGGAGTTCCGGCAGGTCGGGCTGGAGGTGGAAGAGCCAGTGCCAGTACGCCTTGGCGATGCCGGTGTCCATGCGCTGCCACATCGCGCGGGTCGGGGCGATGTCCAGCACGGCCAGGCGTTCGACCTGGTCCGGGCGGTCGAGGGCCCAGCGGTGGGCGACGCGGCCGCCGCGGTCGTGCCCGGCGACGGCGACCTTCGCGAAGCCGAGGTGCTCGGCGAGGGCGGCGACGTCGGCGGCCATCGTGCGCTTGTCGTAGCCCTCTTTCGGCTTGTCCGTGCGGCCGTAGCCGCGCAGGTCCGGCGCGATCACGGTGTGCGTCTCGGCCAGCGGGGCCAGGACCTTGTGCCAGCAGTGCGACGTCTGCGGCCAGCCGTGCAGCAGGAACAGCGGCGGGCCGTCGCCGGCGCGGAGGTAGTGGACGCGGATGCCGTTCACGGTGGCCATCTCTTCTAACCGGTTCATGGGGTTAGACGGTAGCGCTGCTTCTAACTGTCTTCAAGGGTTAGAATGACGAACATGGAATGGGTCTTCGACGGCGGACGGCCGTGCCTCGACCTCGTCAACACGATGCGCAGCCGGCACGAGGAAGGCGTGGAGCTGCTGACCGGCCCGGACGCGCTGGCCGAGTGGCTTTCGCTGGCGGGGTTCACCACGGGCCCGGTCCCGGTGACGGCGGGCAACGTCCTGGCGGCGAAGGCGCTGCGGGAGGCGATCGACCGCGTGCTGCTGCCGCCGGAGGAGCTGTCGGCGATGGACGTCGAGCTGGTCAACAACGCGGCGGCGTCGGCCCCGGCACCCCCACCGCGCCTGGCGTTGGTGGACGGCGTGCTCCGGCGCGAGGTCCCGGCCCCGAAGGACCCGGTGGCGGCGGCGTTCGCGGCGCTGGCGGCGGACGCGATCGACCTGGCCACGAGCGACGCGGAGGTCCGAATCTGCGCGGCGGACGACTGCGGCCAGCGCTTCTGCGACGCCTCACCCCGCCGCAACCGCCAGTGGTGCTCGATGTCCCGCTGCGGCAACCGCGCCAAGGCCCGAGCCCACTACGCCCGAACCCTAACCCGCAACTAACCCGCCCACCCCCGCGCGCCGCCCCCCAATCACGCAAGATGCCCCTCCAATCACGCGAGATGCCCCTCCAATCACGCGTGATGCCTTTCCAGTCACGCGAGATGCCCTTCCAGTCACACGAGGTGCGCCCGCAATCACGCGAGATCGCTCCCTGGTCACGCGAGATGCGTCCCCAGTCACGCGAGTTCGCTCCCCAATCACAAGAGATGCCCCTCGGTCACGTGAGATGCGCCCCCCCATCACGCGAGTTCCGCTTTCAGGCGCGAGAGTTCCGCTTTCGGGCGCGCGGGGTCGTGAGTGTTTAGGCGGGTTCTAACCCGTCTAAACACTCACGAGCGGGGAGGGGAGCCGGGGCCGTGGCCGCTGATCAGCCGTTCGTAAGCCTTCGGGTGCGCGCGGAACCAGACGTTGAGCTTCCCGGTCCACCGCATGGGTGCCGTCCGCACGCCGGCCGGGATCGGTGTGCTCACCAGCCGCACGACCCTGGCGAACCGCGAGAAGCGCCGCTGATCCTCTTCCGTCCACGTCAGGCCCAGCACCTCCCGCAGCGAAGGCGGCAAAGTGGCCCGCACCAACAACATCTGCCCCCGCCGCAACCGCTCCCACCACGCCTCCGGGAACCACTTCACCGGCTTCGCCACCGTCTGGATCGTCTCGAGGAGCGTCTCGATCGTCGGATTCTTCTCGAAACCCGCCACCATCTCGTCGTAGTACCGCTCGAACGCCGCCCAGTCCGGCGGCAGATCACGCTCGCGGACGCCCAGCAGGCGCCCGATTCCGCACATCTGCGCGTAGTACTCCGCAAGCTCCGATGTGGACAGTGGCCGACCGAAGAACCGTTGCGCGTCAACCGGAGCCTTCACCAACGTTGCGTGTACCCACGCATACGCCAACGGATTCAGTGCGCTGTACCGGCGCCCGCCCGCCTCACCCGTGAACGTCCGGTGCAACGACCGCAGCCGCGCGGCTTCCACCCGCGCGCCCGCGACACCGCCGTAGACGTAGATGGACAGCGACGCCACCGTCCGCATCAGCCGCGTCCACGGATCCGACGTGTAGTCCGAATGATCACGCACGCCCGCCGCCACGACCGGGTGCGCCACCTGCAGCACGAGCACCTGCTCGGCCAAGAGCGCGTCGCGGAAGTCGCCGAAGTACTTCCACGCCGCCGTGCCGCGGACGATCGGCCGGGTCATCAAGCCCCGCGGATCAGCATCATCAACGGCTCGGCCACCGGCGTGTCCGTCTCACCCGTCGCCAGCCGCCGCAGCTGCAACCCCGCGATCAGCGCCACCACCGGCCCGGCCAGCCGCGCGGGCTCCGGGACGCCCAACGCCGCCAGGATCGTCACGGCCAGCTCGTCGTACGCCGCGAAGCAGCGCGATGACGCCTCATGCAGTTCCGGATCGCGGGCCGCTTGCAGGTACAGCTCGTGCGCGCCCAGCTCGTCGGCGCCGAACGGCAGCTGCGCGATCACGTGCTCCACCACCGAGGCCGCCTCTTCGACCGAAAGCCCCGCCGACCGGTAGCCGTCGACGATCGCGCCGAGCTTCGCCGTCTCCTCCTCGGCGAACAGCAGCATCGCCTCGCGCAGCAACGCCGTCTGGCTCGGGAAGTGATAGGTCAGCGTGCCGAGCGAGACGCCGGCCGCGGCGACGATCCGGCGGTTCGTCAGCCCGCCGACGCCGTGTTCGCCGACGACGGTCAGCGCGCCGCGCAGGATGGCCTCCCGGGTGCTCACCAGCTTGTCGCGGGATGCCGCTCCGGCCACCGTTCGACCTCTTCCAGTTGCGCGGCAAGCGAAATCAGCCGCTCCTCGGCGTGCGACGGGCCGAGCAGCTGCGCGCCGAGCGGCAACCCGTCCGCCGTCTGCCCGGCCGGGACGTTGACCCCCGGCCAGCCCAGCACGTTCCACGGCCAAGCGTACGGGCAGGCGGCGATCATGGCCTGGTCGGTCTCCCAGCCGGACAGCCCGTCGAACGTGCCGACGGCAGGCGGCGGAGTCGCGGTGGTCGGCGTGAGCAGCACGTCGACGCGGCCGAACACCGAGCCGATCCGCCGGTGCAGGCCCGGCTCGAGCGCGCGGGCCAGCCGCAGCGCGGGGCCGGCCAGCAGGCGGCCGTGGCCGGCGTTGCTGCGCGTGCGCGGGTCGAGCCCGGTCCGGTCGGGCACCCGCAGCGTCCAGTCGCGGACGCCGGTGAGCGACCGCGGCAGGAACGTCAGGCCGATCAGCCCGTAGTCCGGCTCGACCTCGACGATCTCGTGCCCCAGCCCGGCGAGGGACTCGGCGAGCCGCCGGACGGCGGCGTCGACGACCGGGTCGAGCCGGGTCTTCGTGGCGGTGAACGGGATCCGCGTCGACAGCCCGATCCGCAGCTTCCCGGGCTCGCGTGCCGCCGCCGCGCGGAACACGCCGGGAGTCCCCGCGGCCGCGTCGAGCAGCAGGGCGGCGTCCTCGGTCGTGCGGGCCAGCGGGCCGAGCACGGTGAGGCCGTGGAACAGCTCGCCGCCGGTCGGGATCCGCCCGCGCTGGGTCTTGATGCCGACCAGCCCGGTCCACGCGGCCGGGATGCGCACCGAGCCGGCGCCGTCGGACCCGAGCGCGGCCGCGATGACCCCCGACGCCACCGCGGCCGCGCTCCCGCCCGAAGAACCCCCGGGGGTGTGGCCGGGGTGCCACGGGTTCCGCGTCACGCCGAAGGCCGGGCCCTCGGTGAACGGCCACTGGCCCAGCTCGGGGGTGTTCGTCTTACCGATGATCACAGCTCCGGCCTCGCGCAGCAGCGCGACGGCGGGGGCGTCGGCCGTCGCGCACGGGAATTCGCCGACGCAGCCGAAGGAAGTGGGCAGGCCGGTGAGGTCGACGTCGTCCTTGATCGCGATCGGGACGCCGAGCAGCGGCGCACGGTCCCCGGCGGCGAGCCGCCGGTCCGCGTCCGCCGCCTCGGCGAGGGCTTCGTCGTCGCGGAGGTACCGGAAGGCGTTGAGCGTGGCCTGGCTCGCGTGGGCGCGCCCGAGCGCGGCCGCGGTGAGCTCGGCGGAGGTGACTTCCCCCGCAGCCACCTGCGCGGCCTGGGCGGCGAAGCCCGTGAAGTCGAGGCTCGTGGCGGTCATGGCGGCCCCCGAAGGTTCTCGTTCGTTCGAACGAACGTTACCGGATACCGGCGGTCTTCGGCCAGCACCGATGAGTTTCCGGCGGCCCGGGCGTCTACCTCTCCAACGACTACGTGAGGAGAAACCCATGGCCACGGTGCACGCGGGGATGAGCATGTCGCTGGACGGATTCGTCGCCGATCGCGACGGCGGCACGGCCCGGCTGTCCGACCCCGCCGCGTCGAGCGGCAGCGAGTGGATGACCGACCTGATCCGGGAGACGGGCGCGGTCGTCCTCGGCCGCCGGTCGTTCGACATGGCCGAGGACCCGGACTGGTACGCCGGCAACTACGAGTTCCAGGTCCCGATCTTCGTCGTCACACACACCCCGCCGGCCGTGCTGCCCGCCGAGACCGAGCACCTCACCTTCACCTTCGTGACCGACGGGATCGCTTCGGCGGTCAAGCAGGCGCGGGCGGCGGCGGGGGAGCGGGCGGTCAAGGTGATCGGCGCGAGCGTGGTCCGGCAGGCCGTGCGAGCCGGGCTGGCCGACGAGCTGCACGTCCTGATCGCGCCGGTGCTGCTGGGTGCCGGGTTGTCGCTGTTCGGCGATCCCGAGCTCGACGGCGTCGCGCTCCGGCGGACCGGCATGCGCGAAGTCGGGCCGGTCACCGAGCTCCGCTTCCAGGTGCTTAACCCCCTATAGTGGTTAGAAAGCCGAGCCTGGAGGGCCGATGACGTTCGACTTCGCCGGATTCCCCGACGCCGCGCTGGCCGCGATCCCGCGCGTCGACCTGGGTGGCTGGCCGACCCCGCTGCACCGGGCACCCCGGCTCGGCGAAGCCCTCGGCCTGCGGAACCTCTGGTTGAAGCGCGACGACGTGCACCCGCTCGGCGCCGGCGGCAACAAGCTCCGCAAACTCGAATACCACCTGGGTGCGGCCCGGGAAGCCGGCGCGGACACGGTGATCACGTTCGGCGCGCTCCAGACCAACCACGGCCGGCAGACCGCCGCCGCGTGCGCGAAGCTCGGCCTGCGCTGCGAACTCGTGCTCACCGCCAAGGTCCCGCGCGACGGCGAGGCCTACGAACGCGGCGGCAACCTCCCCCTCGACCGGCTCTTCGGCGCGACCGTGCACATCTGCGCCGACGGCGAGGAGACCGGCCGCACGTACGACCGCCTGGTCGCCGAAGCGCAGAAGGAGGGCCGGAAGGTCTTCACCGTTCCGGTCGGCGGCTCCAACGACCTCGGCGCGCTCGGTTACGTCCGCGCCACGCACGAACTCGCGAAGCAGCTGGAAGAACGCGGTGTCGAGCGGGCCCACCTCGTCGTCCCGCACGCCAGCGGCGGCACGGCGGCCGGCGTGACGCTGGCCGCCGGGCTGCTCGGCGGCCTCGGTGTCGGCATCGCCTGCGTCAGCCACCCGCTCGACGAGGCCACGGAAAACCTCCGTGACCTCGTCGGCGGCGCGGCCAAGCTCCTCGGCGTCGAACCGCCGCCGTTCACGCACGCGCGACTGGGCGATTCCACCCTCGGCCCCGGTTACGGCATCCCGACCGACGCCGTCTGGGACGCCCTACGGCTCTTCGGTCGCACTGAGGGGGTGGTGCTCGATCCGGTCTACACCGGCAAAGTGGCCGCCGCGCTGGTCGAATGGGCCGGCCACTTCGCCCCGGACGACCACGTGGTGTTCCTGCACACCGGCGGCATGCCCGGCCTGTACGGCTACGCGCCCGAATTCGCCGCGGCCGTCGAAGGCTGACTCCAGCCGGGTCGACAGCCACAGCAGGGTTCCCAGCAGCACGACGTCGGCGAGCAGCAGCAGCCGCTGCATGACGCCGATCGGGAAGGCGTCGGAGATCGCGCGGAACGGCGTCACGCCGGCCTCGCTCAGCCGCACGAACACGAAGCTCAGGGCGAAGAGCGCGAACGCCCCCGCGGTCAGCCGGATCGCCCGGACCAGCGCGACGCGTTCCGGGCGGCCCCGCAGCGGCTCCAGCAGCGAGATCGCCGCGCCGGGCAGGCTGCAGAACGCGACCAGGCACGCGTAGAGGTGGATTTCGCCGCTCACCGGGTCCGGCGCCTCGGGGTAGCTGGCCGGGAAGATCGCGGCCGCGGCCAGCCCGAGCGCCCACAACGCGAGCAGCAGCCGGGTCGTCCGCGACAGCGGCACGCCGGCGACCTGCAGCGCGCCGAGCACGGCGAGCGACCCGATGGCCAGCGAGAGCACGCTCGCCGCGAGCATCCCCTCGCCGCGGTCGGTCACCGTGTAGCTCGACAGCGTGTCGTACACCGGATTGCGCGAACTGATCACGTGCAGCACCACGGCGGTGAACAGGCCCCACCCGATCGCCGCCACCGCGACGAGCCGCCACGGCCTCGTCCGCTTCCCCGCTTCCGTCCCCATGCGTCCAGGGTTGCCGGAAACGCGACCGCCGTGATCAGGGAAGACCCTGATTAACCCCCTGATTGAAGTCGACGAGAACGAGCGCCTGGTCGTCGTGCCGCTTCGGCCGGGGCCAGCGCTCGCCGTCCGGATCCTGCTTTTCGGCGGTGCGGACGGCGTCCAGGACGGCGTCGGGCCCGTCGGCGCGGGCGACGGCCAGGACCTCGCGCCAGCCGAAGAGCGCGTACTGGTCGACGCCGATGGACACGCCGTCGCTGGCGAGCAGCACGGCGTCGACGTCGGCCCGCGGCCAGCTGCGCCGCACCGAGTGCGCGGCGGCGCCCGGATCGGCTTCGGCGACCCAGAAGCCGTCGTGGGCGTTGCGACGGCGGCGGACGTCGGCGCCGGTCTGGAGCAGCCCGCGCCTGCGCAGCCGGGTAAGCCGGTCGTCCGACACGACGTCGACGCCGAAGCCGCCGAACCCGACCACCGGGCTGTCGGCCAGCACGAGCGCGTCGACCCGGTTTTCGAGCCACCGCACGGCCGCGACGGTGCTCGACGGCGAGCGCTGCGGCCGCAACGCGTGTTCGGCCGTGAGGGCGGCGATTGCGCTGGTCAGGACCTCGGTGAGGTCGGCTTCCGGGGCGGCGCGGAGGTCTTCGGCGAGGCGCCGGGCCAGGCGTTCGGCGTACCAGCCGCCCGGGGGCTGCGAGGGATCCGACGAAGTGGCGCCGTCGAGAAGAAGCACCGCGTTGTCCAGCACGACGACGTGGTCCTCGGTGGGGCGTGGGTGGCCGTCGGCGCCCACCCCGGCCCGCTCGGCGATCGCGATCTCGGGCATCACCCGACTGTACGTCGCCCGTCCGGGGGCTTCGCGCTGAGCGGGGCCGGGGTAAGCCGGAGAGCTCCGGCGCGAACGGGACGCCGACGCCCAAACCCGCACCCCACCCAGACCCTGCCCTGCACCCCGATCCGAAGCCAGAACACGGCCGGTGGCGCCGGGTCAAGGCACGCTTTCCCGCCTTGACGCGGGGCTACCGGCCGTAGTCACAATCGGGCTTCGGGGTGGTGGGCACCGAGCACACCGGCCGGGACCTGACCCATCAAGGCGCCACTGAACCGGACAAACCGACCACACGTGGGCGGCCTGGCGCGTCGATGGCGCAGTGAATGACTCATTCCTGGCATCAGACGCCAGGAATGAGTCATTCATGACCTCGGCAGCAGCATCCGAACCCTCGCTGCTGCCGCGAAGAGGTCCAGCGATCGACTTCGCCGGGATCCCACCCTCCCCAGGGGGCCATCCCCGGATCCAGTCTATCGAGAGCCTCCGACGAAAAGCCCCAAAAACCCCAGCTCAGAGCCAGTTGTCCACACCGAGGCCAGAATGTGGACAGCCCACCCTCGAAGCCGGAACCGGCAGCGACACGTCAACCGCGGTTGACAACTCCGCCCATGTCAACGTAGGTTGACAACCATGACGGAAGCGACGGATTTGGCCGCCCGCGCCGGTGACCGCGACCCCCGGGTGGGGCTGCGCGCGGTCGCCGCGCTCCGGCGGCTGCTGGAACAACTGGAGGCCGTGCAGGTCCGCAGCGCGCGGGTGCAGGGCTGGTCGTGGCAGGAAATCGCCGCCGAGCTGGGGGTCAGCCGGCAGGCCGTGCACAAGAAGTACGGGAGGCACTGATGTTCGAAAGGTTCACGGCCGAAGCCCGGATGGCGGTGGTCGAGGCGCAGATCGTGGCGCGGCAGTCCGGCTCGGTGGAGATCGGGCCCGCCCACCTGCTCGCCGGCCTGGTGAAGACCGGCGCTCCGGTGCTCGCCGAGCTGGGCGTGGCCACCGACGACATCGCGGCCGAACTGGCCCGCACCCGGCGCCGCGGCGGCGTGAGCGACGCCGACGCCGAGGCGCTCACCGAGTTCGGCATCGACGTCGAGCAGATCGTCGAACGCGTCGAGCAGACGCACGGCGAAGGGGCGCTGGCCGGGCGGCTCGGCCCGGCCAAGCGCGGGCACATCCCCTTCACCGCGCAGTCGAAGAAGACCCTGGAACTGAGCCTCAAGGAAGCCGCCCGGCTGGGCGACAAGCACCTCGGCCAGGAGCACATCCTGCTCGCGCTGGCCCAGCAGCGCGGTACCGACGACGTGCTCGCCCGGCGCGGCGCGGACTACCTCACGCTGCGCCGGGCGGTCCAGCAGCGCAAAGCGGGTTAGACCGCCCGCTCGCGCCACGTGGTCAGTGGCAGCAGCGCCTGGGTCAGCGGCCCGATGGCCAGCGCGTAGAGCACGGTGCCGACGCCGACCGTCCCGCCGAGCAGGAAGCCGGCGGCGACCACGGTGACCTCGATGCCGGTGCGCACCAGCCGCACCGAGCGGCCGGTCCGCGCCGCGAGCCCGGTCATCAGGCCGTCGCGGGCTCCCGGGCCCAGCCGGGCGCCGACGTAGGTGGCGGTCGCGAAGCCGTTGAGCGCGACCCCGCCGACCAGGAACGCGATCTGCCACGCCAGCTCGTGCTGGTCCGGGAGGAAGGCGCGGACGACGTCGACCATCACCGAGATGACCACGACGTTCGCCACCGTGCCGATCCCGGGCCGCTGGCGCAGCGGGATCCACAGCAGCAGCACGGCCACCGAAATCACGCCGGTCACCGTGCCGAACGTCAGGCCGGTGTGCTTCATGACGCCTTCGGCCAGCACGCCCCACGGCTCGAGGCCCAGGTGCGCGCGGGTCAGCAGGGCAACGCTCGTGCCGTAGAGGGCGAGGCCCGCGAGCAACTGGACGCTGCGGCGGACGGGGTCACGGGTGATCCGGACGGGCCGGAGATCGATCTGAGCCACATCGCCACTATCGACGAGAAGTGGACTGGTAAACCATAGCCAATTCCGGGATATTGGTCTTATGGAACCGGGTCTCCCACTAGGTGGACGCATCTCAGGGCCACGATTGGCCGTCATGCTGGGCTCGTGGCGGCAAGGTGGCTCCCGGCAGGGCGCGGCCGACCTCGCCGCGGCCATCGAGCTGCAGGTGCTGGACGGCCAGCTCCCGCTCGGCACCCGGCTGCCCGCCGAGCGCGAGCTGGCCGACGCGCTCGGCGCCAGCCGGACGTTGATCGGCGCCGCACTGGACCGGCTGCGGGAGAGCGGGTTCGTCGCGAGCCGCCGCGGCGCGGGCTCGTGGATCGCCGCACCCGGGCGGCGGCGCCGCGGGCCGCTCGCCCCGGCTGGCGACGGCTCGATCGACTTCACCCACGCGTCTTCGCCCGCGATCCCCGGCATGGCCGCCGCGGTCGACACGGCCCGCGTCCGGCTCGCCGACCACCTCGGCGACCACGGCTACCAGGAACGCGGCCTGCTCGCCCTGCGCGAGCGGATCGCCCGGCGCTACACCGAGCGCGGGCTCCCGACGACCCCGGCGCAGGTCATGGTCACCAACGGCGCGCACCACGCGTTCGTCCTGGTCCTGCGGATGCTCGCCGGTCCCGGCGACCGCGTGCTGGTGGAGCAGCCGACGTACCCGAACGCCCTGGAGGCGATCCGCGCCGCGCACGCCATCCCGGTGCCGGTGGCCCTCGACCCGAGCGGCGAGCGCGGCTGGGACATCGCCGGGATCGACGCGGCGCTGCGCCAGGCGTCGCCGCGGTTCGCCTACCTGGTCGTCGACTTCCAGAACCCGACCGGCCTGCGCCTGGACGCCGAAGGCCGCTCCCGGCTCGGGACCGTGCTGGCCCGCGCCCGGACGCCGGTCGTGGTGGACGAGACGCTCGTCGAGCTCGACCTCGAGGGCGATCCCCGGCACGGGCCGCCGCCGCTGGCTTCGTTCGCCGGCGACCTGGCCATCTGCGTGGGCTCGGCGTCGAAGACGCACTGGGGCGGGCTGCGGCTCGGCTGGATCCGCGCGTCGGAGGACCTGCTCGGCCGGCTGGTTTCGGCGCGCTACGCGGTCGACCTCGGCTCACCGGTGTTCGAGCAGCTCGTGCTGACCGAGCTGATGGCCGACGACACCCTGCTGGACCGGCGGCGCGAAGAGCTGCGCGGCTACCGCGACGCGCTGGCCGGCGCGGTGCACCGGTACCTGCCGGACTGGACGTTCACGCTGCCCCGCGGCGGCCTGTCGCTGTGGTGCCGGATGCCGGAGCCGGTGAGCTCGCGCCTGGCGGTGGCGGCGGCGAGCCACGGCGTCCAGGTGGCGCCGGGCTCGCGCTTCGGCGTCCACGGCGGGCTGGAGCGCTGGATCCGGCTGCCGTTTTCGCTGCCGCCGGACCGGATCGACGAAGCGATCCGCCGGCTGAGCGCGGCCGAAGCGTCCGTCCGCGGCACCCCGGCCTCCTTGGACGCGCCCATCGCATGAACGAACCGGTGCGCTGGATGCGAGCCTGCTCCCAGGGATGGGCGGCGTTCATGTGCATCCAGCGCACCGGTTCGTGTTCCACACACCCGCTCACGGACGTGACCCCGTTCGCGGGTACCGCGGCTTCCCGGCACAGCCCCTCGACGTGCCGGGAAGCCGGCGGCTCAGGTGCGCTCGCGGTACTGCGAGTCCTCGCTCGGCGCGGTGAGCAAGGGCTCCCTGAGCGCACCCGGTGTGGGTCCCGGCGCCGCGGGGGCAGCGCGGCGCCGGGACCGGGATCCGACCCGGCCGGGCGCGGTCGGCCGGTCGGAAAGACTGGGTGGTCGCATGGTTTTCGCCCCTGGGGTACGTCGGACGCGCTACCGGCGTCACGAGACGTGAAAGAGCCACGGATTCCGTGCTGGAGCAGGGGAAACGTCACGCCTCAACGGCGTGCGGGCGCACCATGGTGATCTTGATTTGGGCGCACTTGTCCCCGGCTGCCCGGTCGGGGGTCAGTCGGGAGAGGTGGTCGGCAGGGCGGCTTCCCTGCCTGCGCCGTCGACTTCGTGGTCGCGGCTGGTGCCGATCAGCTTGAGCTGCGTGGTGGTGACGTCGTCGGTGTGGACGGCGAAGGTGTGGCGGGCGCCGCCGGGGCCGTCGTGGCCCGGGGCCGCGGTGGGAGCCGGCGCGCTCGGAGCCGTGGTGCCACCGGGGAGGCCGGGCGTGGTGTCGCCGCCGCCGCCCGTGGCGCGGGTGCCGGAGTCGCGCGGCTGCTCGTGGACCGCCGGCAGCGGCTCCGCGTGCCGGACGACGAGGCGCACGACCGCGACCCGGGTGACCTGCTGCTCGTCCGCCGCCGCCGTCGTCGGGACGGCGGCCGGAACGGTCTCGACGGCCACTGTGGCGGGTGCTTGGGTGACGACGGCCGTCGTCACACCGGGCACGGTCGCGACGACGCCGCCGGAGTTGAAGCCGCCGCTGAACACGGGGCCGAGGAGGTCGTCGAGCGGCAGGAGCACCGGGGCGCCGGGGTTGCCTGCGGGCGGCTGGGTGAGCGGTGCGAGCACCGTGTGGGTGAGCGTGCCGGTGACGGCGCCGACGGTGTCGGTGACCGTGGAAAGCGTCCCGCCGACCACGTCGAGGAGCCCGCCGACGAGGCCGCCAACCAGGCCACCGCCGGACGAAGTGGCCTTGGGGGCCGAGTCGGCGGTGGTGTCCTTTGTGGTCGCTCCGGTGACCGCCGTGAGCGTGCCGCCGACGAGGTTGCCGAGCAGGTTTCCGCTGGACGACGTGGCCTTCGGTGCCTCGGCGGTGGAGCCGGCCGTCGAAGTGGTCTTGGTGGTGGCCGCGGGCTCTTCGGGGGAAGTGCTTTCCGAGGAGGTGACGTCCGGCTGCTCGGTGGTGGCGCTGCTCGGCGTGGTGGCCGGCTCTTCGGCGGCCGGGCTGTCCTTTGTGGTCTCCGGCGTGGTCTCGGCCGCGGTGGACGGTTCGTCCGCCGGTGGCTCGTCCGCCTGCGGCGGCTCGGCGCTGTCGGTCTTCGGCTGCACCGCGCAGGTGCTCTCGCCGCTCTCGTGGTGGTTCTTGCGGTGCCTGGCGTGCCAGAGCGGCTTCGCGGCATGGTCCACAGTGGAGACCACGGGCGCTTCGGGGCACGCCGGGCGTTCGGCCGCCGATGCGGTGCTGCCGGACAGTGCGCCGCCGAGCAGCCAGCCCGCGAGGGTCAGCCCGCCGGCGACCAGGATCTTGGCGGCGGGCCGCTGCAGCGCGGCCGTCCACGGGCGCGGCGCGCGTGCGCGCGCGTATGAGATTTCCGGTTCACCCCGGGTGAGCGCAGGCCGCGCGGGAGCGTCGCGGCGCGCGTCCGCCGTGCTGCTCACCGCCACCACCACCGTCCGCGCCTGCGGCTTCCGCGATTTCCGCTCGAGCCTGTTCTTGCTGGGGTCTTTCTCCGGTCAGGTCGCAGTTCCCCCGGGGCTGCACTCGTTCCAGCGCCGCTCGGAGTCTTTCATCTCTCCCGCGTTCGATCCAGCCCGTAAGCCCGTGCGGCCCTGTCAGGCAACGCATCTGCGGCCGACGAGTTGATCACTCTCAGTGCCGTTCGGGTGCTCTCTTACGGCCATTCGGACGAGTTCTGCAACTTGCACGTTTGCGCGTTGACCTGATGTTTCCGCGTCCGCGAACGCGCTTGGTGTCGAGACGGTTCCGCTCGGTGCGCGCGCTGCGGTTTCGGCCACACGTCCGGAATTCGACCGGGACGTGGGACAGGCGCTGGGCCGAATGGGTTCCGGGAGCGGCTTCACTTGCCCGGCACCAAAACTGCGCCCCCGCGAGCGGGTTCGGGATCCGGCTGCGGTCCGTGATCACGAAACTCCTCGGCTCGGCGGCGCCCGGCTCGGCCGGCACGCCGGACGGTCGCCAGGCGGAGCCCGTCCCGCGGACTCTCCTGTGCCCGCCGAGGCCGTCGCGGGGAGCAGCGGTCGTCATTGCGGAGAGTGACGATCGGAGAGGGCAAGTGGCGGACGCGCGGCCCGGGCCGTTCGGGCTCCGGCGCGCCGCCCGCACCGGGACGGGACCCGGTGCGGCGCCGGAACGGCCGCGAGCGGCGTCTACTCAGCCGAACCGCGGTGATCAGACCAGTTTGCGCAATCGGGTGATGGCTTCGTCGATGACCTCGTTGCGCTTGCAGAACGCGAAACGCAGCAGGTGTTTCCACTCGTCCGGGTGATCGGTGAAGACCTTCACCGGCACCGCGGCCACCCCGACCCGGCCCGGCAGTTCCCAGGCCAGCTCGGCGGCGTCGGTGAAGCCGAGCGGCCGCACGTCGACGCAGACGAAATAGGTCCCCGCCGTCGGCCGGACGGCGAACCCGGCGTCCGCGAGCCCGGCCGAAAGCCGGTCGCGCTTCTCCTGCAGCGACTCGCGCAAGCCGTCGACCCAGGCCAGCTCGTGGTCGAGCGCGTGCGCGACGGCCGGTTGCAGCGGCCCGCCCGACACGAAGGTGATGAACTGCTTCGCCGCCTTCACCGCCGCGACGAGCTCCGGTGTCGAGCAGACCCACCCGATCTTCCAGCCGGTGCAGTTGAACGTCTTGCCGGCGCTGGAGATGCTCACCGTCCGCGGCCGCATGCCGGGCAGCGTGACCAGTGGGATGTGCTCGGCGTCGTCGAAGACCAGGTGCTCGTAGACCTCGTCGCAGACGGCGATGAGGTCGTGTTCGACGCACAGCGCCGCGACCGCTTCCAGCTCGGCCCGGGTGAACACGGTCCCGGTCGGGTTGTGCGGCGAGTTCACCAGGATCGCCCGGGTCCGCGGCGTGACGGCGGCGCGCAGGCCGTCGACGTCGAGGCCGAACCGGCCGTCCGGGCCCTCGACCAGGCTGACGACCCGGCGCTCGGCCCCCGCCATCGCGACGGCGGCGGCGTAGGAGTCGTAGTAGGGCTCGATGACGATCACCTCGTCACCGGGCTCGGTCAGCGCCAGCAACGCTGCCGCGATGGCCTCGGTGGCGCCCGCGGTGACCAGGATCTCGGTGTCCGGGTCGTACTCGGTGCCGTACCGCCGCCGGTGCCGCGCGATGGCGGCCCGCAGCTCGGGCCGCCCGGGCCCCGGCGGGTACTGGTTGGCCCCGCCGAACAGGGCGTTCTTCGCCGCTTCGAGCATGCCGGCCGGGCCGTCGGTGTCCGGGAAGCCCTGGCCGAGGTTGACGGCGTCGTGCCGGACGGCCAGCGCCGTCATCTCGGCGAAGACGGTCGAGGTGAAGGGCCGGAGCCGGGGGACGAGAGCAGGTTCGCGCACGATCAGCCATCCTCACGGACAATGGTGAGGTGGAGCAACTGACCCCCGCGAAGGTGACGCCCGCCGACCCACCGGGCGGCGCGGCCGGTGAAGAGGAAAAGCGGCGCGCGCTGCGCAAGATGAAGCTCGTCGCGCTGTCGTTCCTGCTCGGCGCCACGCTCGTGTTCCTGCTGACCAGCTGGGCGCAGGCGAGCGGCTGGCCGGGCTGGGTCGGGTACGTGCGCGCCGCGGCCGAGGCGGGCATGGTCGGCGCGCTGGCCGACTGGTTCGCCGTCACGGCCCTGTTCCGGCACCCGCTGGGCCTGAAGATCCCGCACACGGCGATCATCCCGAACAAGAAGGACGCGCTGGGCAACAGCCTGGGCGACTTCGTCGGCTCGAACTTCCTGTCCGAGGAGGTCGTGCGCGACAAGCTCAAGCGCGTCGAGATCGCGCGGCGGCTCGGCGCGTGGCTCGCGGAGCCGGACAACGCCGAGCGGGTGACGTCGGAGCTGGCCACGGTCGTGCGGGCGGCCGTGAAGGTGCTCCGCGACGAGGACGTCCAGGCGATCATGGAGCAGGCTGTCGCCCGGCGGATCATCGACAAGCCGTGGGGCCCGCCGCTGGGCAAGATCCTGCAGGGCGTGTTCGCCGACGGCGCGCACCACAAGCTCGTGGACCTGATGTGCGACCGCGGCTACGAGTGGGTCCGGGACAACCACACGACGATGCTGCGCGTGGTGTCCGACCGGGCGCCGAGCTGGTCGCCGAAGTTCGTCGACGAGATGCTCGCGGACAAGGTCTACGGCGAGGTGCTGTCCTTCGCGTGGGCGGTCAAGACCGACGTCAACCACCCGATGCGGCTGGCGCTGGACAAGTTCCTCGGCGAATTCGCCCAGGACCTGCAGACCAACCCCGACGTGATGGCCCGCGCCGAGCAGGTGAAGGGCCAGCTCGTGCACCACGAGGAGGTGCAGCGGCTGATCGGCTCGGCGTGGAGCACGGCGAAGGAGATGCTGCTGACCGCGGCCGAAGACCCGTCGAGCGAGCTGCGCCGGCGCGTCCGCCTCGGGCTCACCTCGCTCGGGCAGCGGCTGATCGACGACGACCAGCTGCGGTCGAAGGCCGACGGCTGGGTCGAGGGGGCCGCGGCGTACCTCGTGAAGAACTACTCACGGGAGATCACCACGATCATCACCGACACGGTCGAGCGATGGGACGCCGAGGAGACTTCGCGCAAAATCGAGCTCCAGGTGGGCCGTGACCTGCAGTTCATCCGGATCAACGGCACGGTGGTGGGCGCGCTCGCCGGGCTGGTCATCTACGCCGTCGCTGAGCTGCTGTTCTGACGGCCGGGATCTATACCACACCTGGAGAGGTTTCAAACCAGTTGTCCACAGGAAGCTGAGTTATCCCCGGGGTTATCCACAACTTTTCACGGTGATGGCCTAACGGCTGTCCACAACGTGTGGGGGCAGCGCGGTCTGGGGCGTGGATATGTGGTGCTTCGTCCCCAAGTTGTCCACAACCGTTCGAGTGTCCGCCGCTCGGATGAGGGCCCTCAGCCCGCCGCCGCGCGGGCGCGCCAGCCACGCGCCTTCTCGCGGTTGCCGCAGACGCGCATCGAACACCACGTGCGCGAGCGGTTGCGCGACTCGTCATAGAACGCCCACAGGCAGGTGTCGGCCGGGCAGATCTTCAGCCGGATCCAGTCGCCGCGCACGACCAGCCGCGCGCAGGCGGCGAACACCGCGCCGACGACGTCGTCCGCGACGAGCGCTGGGCCGTCGGCGGTGAGAGAGATCCGGGTGTCGACGCTGACCGTGCCGTCGCTGCCGGGCGGCAGCCGCGGGTCGCCGATCGCCGCGCGCAGGGCGTCCCGCGCCGCCCTCGCTTCGGCCGCCGGATTGGCCGTCAGGGCGTGCGCGGCCGCCCACTCGCGCCACTGCCCGGCATCTTCGAGCAGGTCAGTGCCCTCTTCGACGTTGACCGTGTTGAGGAACTCCACCACCAGGGAGGCGTCGGTGTGCACTTACCGAGTGTACGGCGGTTGCCTTCGGGGGTACTAACCCACATAATCGCTTCACTGGTTACTCAGGATCGAAGGGAGCGACGATGAGTGCGGTACCGACCCTGGGTGTGGTGGCCCTCGACTGCCCCGACCCGGCGGCGCTGGCCGAGTTCTACCGAGCGGTGCTGGAGTGGGGCGAGCCCGAAGTGGTCGCGGACGGGCACTGGGCGACCTTGCGCAATCCCGAGGGTGGCGCGGGCATCGCGTTCCAGCGGGTGCCCGACTACCGGCCGCCGGCCTGGCCGTCCGCGGAGAACCCGCAGCAGCTGCACCTGGACCTGAACGTCACGGACCTGGAGGCGGCGCACGAGCGCGTGCTGGGGCTGGGCGCGAAGCTGCTCGACGACAACCCGAAGACGTTCCGCGTCTACGCCGATCCGGTCGGGCACCCGTTCTGCCTGTGCGCCTGCTGACCGGTTTTTGCGTAGGCTTCGCGGTGTGATTTGTCCGAAGTGTCAGAACCAGATGCGGACCGTCGACAAGAACGGCATCCACATCGACCAGTGCGACGGCTGCCGCGGGATCTTCCTGGACCGCGGTGAGCTCGAGGCCATCGTCGGTGCGGAGAGCTCCTACTACGGCCAGCAGCCGCCGCCCTACCAGGCCGGTCCGGCGCCGACCGCGCACTACGGCCGTCCGGACTCGCCGCGGCCCTACCGCGGCGGCTACCCGGACTCGCCCAAGGCGTACCGCGGGGGTTACGCGGACTCGCCGCGGCCGCACCGCGGGTACTCGGATTCGCCGCGGCCGTACGGGCACGGGCACCGCAAGCGCAGCTTCCTCGAGAACCTGTTCGACTGAGATGGGGCTCGACCTGCGGATCTGCCCCGCCTGCGGCGATTTGGGCGACCGCCCGATCGTCGCGGGCGCGGTCCTCACGTGCCGCCGGTGCGGGCACGAGTGGCCGTTCCGGAAGCTGCCGCTGTTCGCGGTGACCGGGCCGAGCGGAGCCGGGAAGTCGACGGTCGGACCGCTGCTGGCCGACCGGTTCGGTGGCGACGTCGTCGTGCTGGACCAGGACATCCTGTGGATCGGCGCCCTGCGCGACGAGGTCGGTGCGTTCCGTTCGGTGTGGCTGCGGATGGCGGCGATGCTGCACCAGAACGGCCGCCCGGTCGTGCTGTGCGGGACGGTGGCGCCGCCGGAGTTCGAGCCGCTGCCGGAGCGCGCGTTCTTCAGCGAGATCCACTACCTGGCGCTGGTCGGCTCGCCGGAGTCGTTGCGCGCGCGCCTGCGGGCCCGCCCGGCGTGGCGGGAGTGGGACGAAGAGCGGATCGAGGAGATGCTGGAGTTCAACGACTGGCTCCAGAAGTCCGCCGACGAACTGGGCGTGCACGTTTTCGACACGACGGACGCCTCGCGGGAGACGACGGCCGACCACGTGGAGAAGTGGATCCGCGCGCGGCTGCCTTAGGGCAACGGCCAGGTGCGGCCGTCGGGGGAGTCGAGCCAGAACTCCTGGCGGTCGCCGGTCACCGTCACCCCGAACCGGTCGCGGTCGGGTTTGCCCAGCTCGCACCACTCGACGAAGGCGGACTCGGCCAGTTCCCACAGCGCTCGCGGGCCGCCCTGGGCGACCTCGTCCGCGCCGCCGCGCTTGCGGTGGCGGACCCACGAACCGTCTGGGTGGACCAGCGCGACGCCCGCCCCTTCGCCGTCGCGTTCGCGCACCGGGCGGACGCCGGGCAACGCCAGACCCGCGAAGAATTCGAAGCGCTCACGGGGCTGGAGCACCGTCGACATCGGCAGCCGCGTCTGCTCCCAGTCACCGCGCGACGGCATCGGCAGCGGATCCGTCTCCGGCAGCCGGTGCGCGCGCAGCGGCATGAACCGGCCGTCGCGCGCGAGGACGCGGCCCCGCGCGGTGCCGTCCCCGCCGGCGACGAGCCGGACCAGCCCGGCGCCGATCGGCCGGTTCAGCGTCGTCACGATCAGCCCGCCCGGCGCGGTCTGCGCCAGCCAGGGGAGCGGGATCTCCGATACCGAGGCCGTGCACAGCACCCGGTCGAAGAGCGCGCCGGCCGGGAAGCCGAGCGCGCCGTCGCCCACCGCGCACGCGGGTCGGTACCCGGCGGCGGCCAGCCGTTCGCGCGCGGCCGCGACGAGCGCCGCGTCGATGTCCACTGTGGACACGCGGGCGGCCCCGCAGCGGTGGCTCAGCAGGGCGGCGTTGTAGCCGGTGCCGGTGCCGATCTCGAGCACGCACTGCCCGTCGCGCACCCGCAGCTCTTCGAGCATGATCGCCATGATCGAGGGCATGCTCGACGAGCTCGTCGGCGTGCCCGCCAGCGGGCCGGTGCGCCGGGCGAGGTCCCAGCGGCCCGGGTCGTCGTCGAGCTGCGTCACCAGCACGTCCCGCGAGTAAACGGTCTCCAGCCAGCCGGGGTCGCCGCGCTCGACCGCCGCCCACAGCCCGCCCGCCGGCACGAAGAACCGCGGCAGGAAGACGTGGCGGGGGACGGCGCGGAAGGCGGCGATCCACTCCGGCGCGTGCAGGACGTCCTCGTCGAGGAGGTGCTCGACGAGGCGCCGCCGCAGCCGGGCCGAGCGCGTCATGGGACCACGGTAGCGGTGCGCGTCACACCCGATGGTTGCAAGCAGAGTGCTTGCAATAGCTAGCACTCGCGCGTACCGTCGAAGGTGTCGCGAGGAGGTGACCGGATGACGGAGACCGGTGGGACGTCAGGATCCGGCAGTCCCATGGAAAAGGTCGCGGACATCGCTTCCGACATCGGCGAGTACATCCGCCAGCAGCGCAACACCGCGAAGATCTCGTTGCGCCAGCTGTCGAAGCTCGCCGGCGTGTCCAACCCGTACCTGAGCCAGATCGAGCGCGGGGTGCGCAAGCCCAGCGCGGAGATCCTGCAGCAGATCGCCAAGGGCCTGCGCATTTCGGCGGAAGCGCTGTACGTGCAGGCCGGGATCCTCGACCTGCCGACGGGCGGGCCGGTGGGCGACGCGATCCGCGCCGACGCCGAGCTGACCGAACGCCAGAAACAGGTCCTGCTCGACGTCTACGAGTCCTTCCGCCGGGAGAACGCCGCGGCACGGCCGGCCGCCACTCCCGCCACCGACAGCACACCAGCCGCGAAACCCGAGGAGTCAGCATGACCACCCCCAAGACCGAAGACGTGAAGAAGGCCGTCACCACCGCCCTCGACCAGGTCCGCACCCCGCTGCTCGCCGCGCTCGGCGCCGGCAACCTGGCCACCCACGCCGTCACCGACGCCGTGGCGAAGGCCAAGGAGAACGTGACCAAGAGCGGCGAGGTGGCCCGCAAGAACCTGCAGGAGCTGCCGACCGACGTCGAGAGCCTCCGCGAGAAGCTGGACCCGGCCGAGCTGCGCAAGGTCATCGACGAGTACACCGAGGCCGCGCTCAAGCTGTACAACAAGCTGGCCGAGTCGGGCGAGCAGGCGTGGGACAAGATCGCCGCGCAGCCGCAGGTCAAGAAGGCCATCGAGCAGCTCGAAGAGGCCCTCACCACCGCGCAGGGCCAGGCCGAGGTCGTCAGCACCGAGGTCCGCGAGCGCGTCGACGGCGTGCTGGCCAAGGTGACCAAGCGCACCCGTTCGGCCGGCGAGAAGACCGCCCGCAAGGTGACCAAGGCCGCCGGCGAGGCCGCCGACGCCATCGAGGAGCTGGGTGACGACGTCGCCCACGAGACCCGCTCGGCGAGCCGCCGCGTCGCGAACAAGACGGCCCCGAAGACGGCCGCCCCGGCCCGCCGCACGACCACGTCGGGCACCACCGGCGCCGCCGCGAAGAAGCCGGCCGCGCCGAAGACCGACAAGTAAAGACGCCGTGAACACCCGGCCCCGCCATCGGCTCCCCGACGGCGGGGCCGGGGTCGTTCGGGTGGTTTGCCGTAAGCTGTCGCTGTGCTAGTCGCCATCTGGATCCTCAATGTCATCCACTGGGGCAGCGCGCTGGTCGGGCTCTTCGCCTTCGTGCACGCGCTGCTCCAGCGCGCCGACGCCTATTCCGCGGCCGACCGCAAGACCAAGCCCATCTGGATGCTGATCACCGGCGGCGCGACGCTCGCCATGGTGCTGTTCCCCGTGATGGGCCCGGGAATGATCTTCTACGTGCCCGCCATGGCCGCGGCCCTGGTCTACATCGTGGACGTCCGCCCGAAGCTGATCGAGGTCCAGCGCGGCGGCTCCAGCTGGTAGTTAGGCTGGCGGGGTGACCTGGACCATCGCCGGGAGCCTCGCCGTCGTTCCCGCCCCCACGCGTACCGATCTGCTTGCCGAGCCCGTGGCCAAGGCGCTGGCCGCGCTCGCCGACCCGGACGCCGTCGGCGTCGCGGAGATCGACCCGTCGCTCGCCGACACCGCCGCCTTCTGCGAGGCCTACGGCTCGCCGCTCGAGGCGTCCGCGAACTGCGTCGTCGTCGCCGGCAAGCGCGCGGGCGAAGTCCGCTTCGCGGCCGCGCTCGTGCTCGCGACCACTCGCGCCGATGTCAACGGCGTCATCAAGCGCCGCCTCGACGTCCGCAAGGCGTCGTTCGCGCCGATGGACGAAGCCGTCTCGCTGACCGGGATGGAGTACGGCGGCATCACGCCGGTCGGCCTGCCCGCCGAATGGCCCATCCTGCTCGACCGCCGCGTCGCCGAGGCGTCCGAGCTCGTCATCGGCAGCGGGATCCGCGGCAGCAAGCTCCTGATCTCCGGTGCCGCGCTGGCCGCCCTGCCCGGCGCGGAGGTCATCGAGGACCTCGCCCGGTGACGTCCGTCTGGCTCCGGTACCTGACCGGTGCCGACATCGACGCGCTCGGCGTCACGGACGCCGACATCGTCGGCGCGGTCGAGGACGTGCTCGCCGACCACGGCCGCGGCCAAGTCGTCTTCGAGCCGCGTACGCACCTCGTGCCGGACAACGGCGGCAAGGGCCACTTCAACATCCTTCGCGGCCACCTGTCCGCGAAGCAGGTCAGCGGTGTGAAGGTCGTCGGTGACTTCGTCGGTAACTTCGAACGGGGCCTCCCTTCGGAGATGGCGTTGATCCTCTTGCTCGACCCGGACACCGGCATGCCGCGGGCCATCGTCGACGGCACGATGATCACCGAGGCCCGCACCGGCGCGATGACCGCCGTCGGCGCGAAGTACCTGGCGCGCCCGGACGCCCGGGTGCTCGGGCACATCGGCGCCCGCGGTACCGCCTGGTGGAACGTCGTGCTGCTGGACTCCTTGTTCGACTTCGCCGAGATCCGCGTGACGAGCAAGCGCCCGGAATCACGGGAGGACTTCGGCCGCCGGCTGTCCGAGCGGCTCGGCAAGGACGTCCGCGTCTGCGCCACGGCCGAGGAGACTCTGGACGGCGCGGACATCCAGGTCGAGGCCTCCCGGCTGGTCGAGCCCGAGGCGCTGGTGCGCCGCGAGTTCCTCCGGCCGGGCACCTTCCTGGTGCCCTACGGCACGATCAGTGCGCTCGAGCTCACGCTGCTCGACGACGTCGACAAGGTCGTCGTCGACGACTGGCGCGAATCGCGGTCCGGCAACCCGCGGTTCGGCGCCCTGCGCCCGCAGCTCGACGCCGGCCTCCTCACCGAGGACAACGTCCACGCCGAGATCGGCGACATCGTGGCCGGGAAGAAGCCGGGCCGCGAGCACGACGCCGAACGGATCCTGTTCTGGCACCGCGGACTGTCCACAACGGACGTTGCCGTGGCGAACATGATCCTCGCCCGTGCCGAGGCTTCCGGCGTCGGCACCATGCTGCCCTACCGATGATCGTCTCCGACAGCGAGTTCGCTGACAGTGAACGGTTGGTTCTGGACAAACCGCTGGTAGAAGCCCTGACGCGGCGCCGGGAAGAGGTCTTGACGGCCCTTGCGAAGCCGGACGAGCCGGTCTACGGCGTCACCACGGGCATGGGCCGGCTCGCGGGGGTGGCGCTGGATCCCCGGCAGCAGGCCGAGCACCAGCGGAACCTGCTGATCGGCCGGGCCGTCGGCGGGCCGCCGTGGCTGCCGCCCGAAGACGTCCGCGCGCTGCTCGTCGTGCGGCTGCGCGACTTCCTGCGGCCGTGGTCGGGGGTGAGCCCCGAGCTGGTGCAGTTCCTGGTCGACCGCTTGAACGACGGCTTCACGCCCGCCGTCCCGCGCTCCGGGCTCGGGAGTTCGGGCGAGATCATCGCGCTCTCCCACGCGTTCCAGACGTTCCTCGGCATCGGCACGGTCCTCGAGGACGGCGTGGAAGTGCCGGCTGCTTCGGCGCTCGCTGCGCGGGGTGCCACGCCTTACGTCCTCGGGCCGAAAGAGGGCGCTTCGCTGCTTCAGGGTTCTCCGCTGGCGGTGATACACGCTGCGCGGGGCTGGACCGAAGCCCAGCAGCTCATCGACCTGCAGACCCTCACCGCGGCGATGGCGATCGACGTGCTCGGCGCGCCGCGCGCGGTGTTTTCCCCGGTCATGGCGGGCGGCGATGACCACCTGCGGACGGTGCTCCACGAGCTGGCCGGGCTGGTGGGCAGCGGCCCGGTGCGGCCCGGCGTGGTCCAGGCCCCGCTCTCGGTGCGGGTCGCACCGCGGGCGCTGGCGCACGCGTCCCGGGTCAACGGCGACCTGCACGAGACCCGGCGGCGCTGGGAGACGATGCCGGGCGATTCGCCTTCCTTCGTCGACGGTTCGTTCGTCCCGGGCACCGCGTACCACGCGGTGGACCTGGGGTTGCGGATGGACGCGGTGACGGCCGCGCTCGTGCATCTGGGTGAGATTTCGGTGCAGCGGACGCACCGGTTGCTGGACGAGCGGTTCAGCGGGTTGCCGCCGCAGCTCACGGCCGATCCGGGGCCGCGGGCGGGGTTGGTCCCGCTGCACAAGCGAGCGGCCGGCGAACTCCACGCCCTGCGCCGGCTCGCGACCCCGGCCACACTGGGTTCGATCGACACCTCGGCCGGCCAGGAGGACGTGCAAGCGTTTGCGCCGGCAGCGGGCGAGCAACTGCGGGCGGCGGCTTCGCACCTTTTCGCGATCACGGCGTGCGAGCTGATCACGGCTTCGCAGGCCAGGTACTTGGCCGGTGGGGACGGTGCGCCGGGGCTTCGTGCGGGTTATGAGTGGGTGCGGTCGGTCGTGCCGCCGGTGGACGAGGACCGGCCGTTGGGGCCGGAAGTCGAGCGGCTGATCGCGGCGTGCCGGGCGGCTTTCTTCGATGACCTGGAGACGCTTGGCTGACGGGCTTTTTGGCGCCGTACCTGGCGGATACCGGCAGCCCGGCGGCCCCGTTTGCTTCGCCGGAACCCGGCCGCCCGCGGGGGCGCCCCCCGTCTCGACACTATCGCGCGGCACCGACGTTTTCGGGGCTGTGACAGGGAAATCCACGGGGTTGTCCACAACCTTGCCCCCATGTGGACAACCGGTCCCCGGAGATCGTCGAATCGGACAGCCGGCGCGGGCGGGGCGCTACGTTGGTCGGCGAGCGCCCTCCGGGGACGCGGACCCCGGGAAGGGAGGGATACGACGACGGGTCCGCGTGAAGGTGAGGGTGCGGGCATACGGGTGGAAGCCCAGATCGCGATACAGAGGGAGGGCACCTGCGGACTTCGGATGGTTGATCACCGGATACACGACGGCTTCGCGAGCACCGGCGTGGTGGGCCGCGCGCAGCGCGGCGAGGCACACCGCGCGGGCGAGTCCCGTGCGACGGAACTCCGGCAAAGTTCCGACGGGCTCCAGCTCGCCGACGGCATTGCGCTCGTCGAGCCAGATCAGGCACTGGGCGGCGAACCGGCCGTCGGGTGCCTCGACGACCCAGTCCAGGCCGGCCCGGTACGGCCAGGCGGCCATGACGGCCCGGTAGCTCGGTTCGGTCACCCTCGACGGGTGCCAGACCGCGCGGTGCACGGCGACCCGGCGGGCCAGATCGTCCGGCCCTGCCGGCCGGAGCGTGAACCCGGCGGGCACGACCGGCTCGGGCACATCCACGAGGAGGCGAGACAGATACGACTGGAAAACGGAACTCTCCCGACGCGCGTAACCGCAACGCTCCAGAGCGGCGATGAGATGCGTCTCGGCGTCGAGCACGGTGACAGCGAGCTCGGCCGCGGAGGCGGTGTCTTCGAACCAGGCGAGCACCTCGGACGCGAGTTCGGGGCGCGCCGGATCCACGAGCAGCGCC
Organism: Amycolatopsis plumensis; assembly: GCF_042652605.1. Classification (NCBI taxonomy): domain Bacteria; kingdom Bacillati; phylum Actinomycetota; class Actinomycetes; order Pseudonocardiales; family Pseudonocardiaceae; genus Amycolatopsis; species Amycolatopsis plumensis. Next base: position 3,494,519 of record NZ_JBHSJY010000001.1, read on the forward strand.
AGTTCACCGGGTAGCGAAAGCCAGCCCCACGCGAGGACTTCGCCACCCGCTTCCCACAGCACGGTCGGCCACTCGGCTTCCCGGCCGGCGTGCTGGAACCGCTGCCACGCGAGATCCCCGACGTGCAGCGAACTCGACGTCGACTAGATGCGCTGCGCCAGGCTCTGCATGGCGCGCAGGTCGGCCGGACCGGCGTAGCCGCGGCGCGTGACGTCGGCGGGCATGGGCAGAATCGTCCTGTGCCGCGCGGGCCTTCGCCAAGCGGTTTTACCGCGGAGGTGGGAGTGGACGTCGGACTGCTCGGGCGCGCGGCCGCGATGTTCGCGGTGACGAACGTCGACGACCTGGTGCTGCTGGCGGTGTTCTTCGGCCAGGCGGCCGGCCGCCGCGGCGCGCTCAAGGTCGTGGCGGGGCAGTTCCTGGGCTTCGCGGCGATCTTGGCGGTGTCGGTCGCGGGAGCGCTCGGGGCCGGCCTGCTGCCGGACGGCGCGGTGCGCTGGCTGGGCGTGCTGCCGGTGCTGCTGGGAATCCGCGCGGCATGGCAGGCGTGGAACCAGGACGACGACGAGCCACCCCCGGCGGCCGGCGTGCTCGGAATCGCGACGGTGTGCTTCGCCAACGGCGGCGACAACGTCGGCGTGTACGTTCCGGCGTTCGCCGCGACCGGGCCCGCGGGCCTGGTGGGGTACGTGGTGGTGTTCCTGGCGGGTGTGGCGGTGTGGTGCGCCGCGGGCCGGTTCTTGGCGACCCGGCCGGGCGTCGCGCGAGTCCTCGCGCGGTGGGGCCACGTGCTCCTGCCGCTGGTGCTGATCGCGCTCGGCGTGCTGATCCTGCTCGGCGCGTTCTAGCCCGCCAGGGCCGGGACCGCCCTGTCGCGGTTCGCGCGGCCTGGCCCGGCTCGACGAGGACTGCCGGGCTCGATGCGGGCTCCCCGGCTCGGTGCGACTCGGCACGGCCCGGTCCACCGCGGCCTGGCGCGCTCGGCTCGCCCCCGCCCGGCCTGGCGCGGTCCTGCCGGGCCCGACCCGACCCGGCGCGGTCCAGCCCGACGCGGCTCGGCCCGGCTCGACGAGGCCTGGCGTGGCCTGCCGGGCTCGATGCGGGGTTGGCGCGGCCCGCTCCGGCCTGGTGCGGTCCGGCCCAGCCTGGCCCGGCCCGGCGCGGCCCGGCGCAGCGCAGCGCGGACCGGTGCGCGCGGCCTGGTGTGACCCGGCGCGGCCCGGCGCGGCGCGGCCTGGCCCGGCTCAACGCGGCCCTGGCGCGCTGCGGTCCGCTGCGGCCAGACCCGGCGCGGCCCGGCCTGGTCCGGCCCGGCCTGGCGTGGTTCGCGCGGACTCCGCCGGGCCGCTCAAGGTTGAGTCGTTGTGGCGTATCCGACTTCGGCGCAGCCGAACGGCGGGGCCAACGCGTGTGGTGATCATGAATCTGAGAACCAGAGTTCTGGCCATCGTCACCTTCACGCTCTCCGCGGTCTGCGCCGTGGCCGCGCCGGCGCCGGCTGCCCCGGCTCAAACCGTGGAAGTCGCCGCTCCGGTCGGGAGTGGGCTTGCGCCTTACCTCGCCGTCATCAGGCCCGTCTCCGCTGAGCGGCTCGGGAACAGCTGGCACGAGGGGTGCCCGGTCGGGCCTGACCAGCTGCGGCTGGTCAGCCTGTCCTTCCTCGGCTTCGACGGCGCCGTGCACCGGGGCGAACTGGTCGTCAACGCCGATCGGGCGATCGAGGTCGCCCGCACCTTCGCCGATCTTTACTTCGGGCGGTTCCCCATCGAACGGATGGAGACCGTCGAGAAGTACAACTCCGACGACGACGCTTCGATGGCGGCGAACAACACCTCGGCGTTCAACTGCCGGGCGATCACCGGCGGTACCGCCTGGTCCAACCACTCCTACGGGCGGGCCATCGACGTCAACACCGTGCAGAACCCCTACATCTCCGGCAGCGGTGCGGTCTACCCGCCCAACGGCGCGCCCTACGCCGATCGCACCCAGCACCTGCCCGGCATGATCCACGCCGGTGATGTCGCCGAGCGGGCGTTCACCTCGCGCGGCTGGACCTGGGGCGGCTCCTGGGACACCCCGATCGACTACCAGCACTTCGAGAAGCCCTGACCGAAGCCCGACCAAGTGCACGAACCAACCTGGGGATGAGCCTCTCGTCCAGGACCGTCATCCAGCGACGGTCCTGGACGTCTCAGTCTCGGCGCGCGTTCTGCAGTGCGAGGCCGCGCGGAGTCGCCACGCGGGTGATCAACGCGAAGGCGCCGTCGCACGCCAGGGCCAGTACCACCGCTGCCAGGCCGCCCGCGAAAATTGCTCCGTAGCCCTGGGCTCCGAGCGCGAAGCCGTCCACTATGTACCGGCCCAGGCCGCCGCCGTCGTTGACGATGGCTCCGATGGCCACCGTGGCGATCAGCTGGAGGAACGCCACCCGCGCGCCCGCCAGGATCACCGGGGACGCCAGGGGGAGCTCGAGGCGGAGCATGATCTGCCACTCGCGGTAGCCCGTTCCGCGAGCCGCGTCGATCGTCTCCTGCTCCAACGTCACCACGCCCGCGTACGTGTTCGTGAACAACGGGGGCATGGCCAGCGCGACCAAGGCCAGGAGCAACGGCCAGAACGTCGTGTCCAGCTCCCAGCGGCTGGCCAGGAACCAGAACAGGATGATCAACCCGAAACTGGGGATCGCGCGGCCGATGTTCACCGCGCTGCTCGCGAGGAACGCGCCGCGGCGGTAGTGGGCCAGCCACAGGGCCGCCGGGATGGTCAGCACCGCCGCAATCGCCAGGGCCAGCAGGGAAAACCTGAGGTGCTCCAGCGTGCGGTACGGGACGCCGGCCTTGTCGGTCCAGCTCCAGCGGTTCGGGTCGGCGAGCCACGCGTTCAGCTGGTCGAGGAAGCTCATCGCGCCCGCACCTTCCGCGACCAGGGCGCCAGCACGCGCTCGCTGAGCCAGAGGACCAGATCGACCGCCACCGCCAGCGCCACCGACAGGACCACGCCGACGATGATCATCGTCGGGTTGGGGGTCGCCGTCTGGATGCCCGCGCGGATGAAGTAGCCCAGGCCGCCGAGGCCCAGCATCGACGTCACCGTGACCAGGCCGATCGTCGTCACCGCCGCGACCCGCAGGCCGGCGATCACCACCGGCAGGGCCAGCGGCAGCTCGATCTGCCAGAGCAGCCTGCCGCGCGTGTACCCCATGCCGACCGCGGCCTCGCGGACCTCGTTCGGCACCTGGTCGACGCCGGTGACGATGTTGCGGATCAGGATGAGCAGCGTGTACGTCGCCAGCGGGATCATCGCCGAGACGAACGTCAGCCCGAAGAACGGCACCAGGACCGCGAACGCACCCAGGCTGGGGATCACGTACAACGCGCCCGCCGTACCGAGGATCACCGGGTACGACCAGCGGAAACGCAGGGAGAGCACGGCGAGCCCGATCGACACGACCAGGCCGATGCCGAGCGCGGCGCCGGTCAGGGAGATGTGCTCGACGAGGCGCTGGACGATGGCGTCGGCGTTGCGGTCGACCCACTTCCACTGGAAGAGCGGGGGCCCGCTGTCGGCGGCCAGGGGCGTCACGTGCACGGGCCGACCCTACCCCGATCGGGCCCAAATATTCCGCGGAGTGGGAATTCTGGGTGCTTTCTCCCACGATGTGGATTCTTGTCGGAGCCCGGGGCTAGGGTCCTTGCGTCTGTTCGAGTGACGAGGGAGTGGGGATTCGTGCGCTGGTTCCGGAACGCGTCGGTGGTGGCGGTGGCCGTCGCGGCGACGCTCGGTTTGGCCGCCTGTGGCGGCAGCGACAGCGGTGACAAACCTGCTGCGCAGGGCAAGGGTGGCGCGCCGATCGTCGTCGCGTCCTTCAACTTCACCGACAGCCAGATCCTCGCCGAGATCTACGCTCAGGCGCTGGAGGCCAAGGGCTACCCGGTGACGCGGAAGCTGAACCTCGGGTCGCGGGAGCTGATCTACCCGTCGCTGAAGTCCGGTGAGCTGCAGTTCATCCCGGAGTACCAGGGTGCGGCGATCACCACGGGCTTCGGCAAGGAGGCCGGCAAGACCGCGCAGGAGGAGCACGAGCAGCTGGCGAAGCTGTTCGAGCCCAGCGGTGTCGGGCTGCTGAACTTCGCGGCCGCCGAGGACAAGAACACCTACATCATCAAGTCCGACCTGGCCAAGGAAAAGGGCATCGCGTCGATCAGCGACTTGAAGAAGCTCGACAAGGTCGTCATGGCCGGCCCGCCCGAGTGCGAGAAGCGCCTTCCGTGCTTCAAGGGCTTCACGGACGTCTACAAGCTGACCAACATCAGCTTCCAGACCATCCAGGAAGCCGGCCCGCGCGTCCAGCAGCTCAAGTCCGGGGCCGTCACGGTCATCCCGGTCGACTCGGTCAGCCCGCTGACCGGTGACCCGGCCTACACGGTGCTCAAGGACGACCAGAACATCGTGCCGACCGAGAACGTCGTGCCCGCGGTGAACAAGAAGGTCCTCGACGAGCGCGGTGCCGACTTCGCCAACGCCGTCAACGCGGTCAGCGCGAAGCTGACGACCGACGTCATGCGGGATCTGAACAAGCGCGTCGACTCCGACGGCGAACGCGCCGAAGACGTCGCGAAGGACTGGCTGGGCCAGGCCGGCCTCTGAGCTACGCGGTCCCGCTGACGACCCACGCCCGGGCCGTCAGCGGGATCGAGCCGTCCGGGTTCGCCGGCAGGCGGCTGCGCAGCAGGTCGCGGATCCGGTCGCGATGCGCCTCCGGCAGCGTGGCCAGGTACGACGGCGCCGGGCCCTGCGCGCCGAGGAACGGCTGCCAGTAGTCGTCGAAGTCCGCGAACACCGTCGGGATCTTGATCTCGCCGACGGACACCGAGGTGAAGCCCGCGTCCGTCCACAACCGGCCCAGCGGCTCGGGACGGCACAGCGTGAACTTGCGGCCTTCGTCCAGCTCCGCGACGGTCGAGGGGTCGAACTCCGCGGCCGCGTCCCAGAACCGGCGGATCAGCTCCATGCCCTCCGCGAGGTCCCAGAAGTAGGCCGCGGCCAGGCCGCCCGGCGCGGTCACCCGGGCGATCTCCGCCGCGGCGCGGGCCGGCTCGGGAACGAAGTTCAGCACCAGGCCCGACACGACCACGTCGAAGCGGTCGTCGGGGAAGGGCAGCGAGCGAGCGTCGGCGAGGGTGAACGTCACCCGCGGATCGGTGACGCTCGCGCGAGCCGTCTCCAAGAACCCCTCGGACGGGTCGACGCCGACGACTTCCGCGGGGTCGGCCGCGGTCAGCACCGCCGCGGTCAGCGCGCCCGTGCCGCAGCCGACGTCGAGCCAGCGCCGGCTCGCCGGCACGTCGAGCTGCCGGACGAACGTCGCCGCGATCCGGCGGCTCCACCGTCCGATGTAGGCCTCGTAAGCGTCGCCTGACTGCCACATGCGCCCGAGTACAGCACAGGAACCCCTGCTCAGTCGCCCGCCAGCGCCCCGGTGGCGTCCTGCCCCGCCGACGTCGCGCGGCGCAGGAACCCGGCGATCAGCGCCAGCTCGTCCTCGCTGTACTCGGCGCAGAGCTCGTCCATCGCCGTGTTCATCCCGGCGTAGAGCCGGAACAGCTCCCCGTTGCGGCCGCGGACCGCCCGCACGGCGACCGAGCGCCGGTCCGCCGCCTCGGGATCGCGTTCGCGGACGATCCAGCCGCCCTTCTGCAGCCGGTCGAGGATGCCGGTCATCGTGGCCGGGTGCAGCCCGGCCCGGCGGGCGACCGCGCTCGGGCTGAGCGGGCCGTGCCGGGCGATCAGCTCCAGGCACTCCAGGTCGACGTCTTTGAGCGCCAGCTGGGCGCTGACCTGGTGGTTCAGCAGCGCGAGCTGGTTGCGCAGCTCCCGCAGCGCGTCCTTCACCGCCACGGTCGACCGGCGGTGCGCTCCCGAACTCATATCGGCGAGCCTAACCGCCGAGGGCCATCCTCGTGTACGCGCGGACGTCGGCGTCGGAGTCACCGCGCCGCGCTCGCAGCCGCGCCGCCACCGACGGCTGAGCAGCCCACTTGCCCAGCGCCTGCACCGCCGCCCGGCGGACGTTCGGGTGCTCGTCCTCCAGCGCTCCGAGCAGCTGCTCGGACGGCTCGGCCAGCGCACCCAGCGCCGTCGCGGCCCCGCGGCGGACCTGCCAGGCCGGGTCCGCCAGCGACGCGAAGGCCAGCCGCGCCAGGTCGCCGCCGCAGCCCAGCTCGGCGGCGGCGGTCAGGGCGGCCGCCCGCACCAGCAGGTCGGGGTCGACGGCCAACGCGGCCACCGTCCCGGTCGCGCGGGGGTCGCCGATCGTGCCCAGCCCGGCCGCCACCGCGACCCGGACCTCGCGCGATGCGTCCGAAGCCGCCTCCGCCAGCGTCGACGCCGCATCGAGCGACACCAGGCCGCGGATCGCCTCCAGCCGGACGACGACCGCCGGGTCGGCCAGCGAGGCCGCGAACAGCGGCGCATCGCCGAGCCGCAGCGCCCGCAGAACGTCCAGGGCCACCGACCGCACGTCGGCGTCGGACACGGTCAGCGCCGACCGCAGCCCGTCGCCCAGGGACGACGACGGCGTCAGCACCTCCACCAGCTCCCGCAACCCGGCCGCCGCCGCGGCGCGCACGCGCGCGTCGATGTCGTGCAACGCCGTGACCAGCGCCGGGCCGAAGCCCTCCGGCGCCGACTCGGTGAGCACCGCGATCGCCGTCGTGCGCACCTCGGCGTCCGGATCGGCCAGGTACCCCGACAGCACCGCGAGCGAAGGCTGCTCCTCCGCCAGGGCGACGACTTCGAGGACCCGCGGCGACGAATGCGTCCGCGCCGGAGAGACCGTGGCCACGTCCGGCGGCGTGTGCCCGCTGAAGGCCGTGTGGGTCCCGAGGAGCTCGACGTCGAACTCCGGCACCGAGAACTCCGGCACCGGCACCACATACGGCGTCACCGGCCGCTTCAGGAACTCCATCTCCCCGGACGCCGTCTTGCGCAGGTTCAGGTGCGCGAGCCAGGAGACGTCGTCGCGGCCCGGGTGGTCGGTCCGGTCGTGGTAAAGCCCCCACCGGCTCTCGGTCCGCACCAGCGACGCCCGCGCCGCCATCTCGGCGCAGTCGCGGATGAACGTCACCTCGGCGCAGCGCATCAGCTCGTGCGGGGTCCGCGCCCCCATCGACGCGATCTCGCCGGTCATCCGCGCGAACGTCTCCAGCGCGATCTCCAGCTTCGCCGTCGTCTTGGGTGGCGCCACGTAGTCGTTGACGAACCGGCGCAGCTTGTACTCGACCTGCTGCTGCGGCGGACCATCCGGAGTGGACAGTGGTCGGTAGATCAGCTCGTGTGCCAGTGCGATCTGGTCCTCGGGCAGCGGAACCAGCGGACGCAGGGAGCCGGAAGCGTGCGCGCCCGCGAGGTCGCCGTAGACGAACGCGCCGATCATGTAGTTGTGCGGCACGCAGGCGAGGTCGCCCGCCGCGTACAGGCCAGGGACCGTCGTCGCGCCGTGCTCGTCCACCCAGACGCCGGACGCCGAATGCCCGCCGCACAGCCCGATTTCCGAGATGTGCATCTCGACGTCGTGCGTGCGGTAGTCGTGGCCACGGGCGGCGTGGAACGTCCCGCGCGTCGGCCGTTCGGTCGTGTGCAGGATGTTCTCCAGCGCGCCGAGCGTCTCCTCCGGCAGGTGCGTCAGCTTGAGGTAGATCGGGCCGCGCGCCGACGAGATCTCGCGCGCCACCTCGGCCATCATCTGCCCCGACCAGTAATCGCAGTCGACAAAGCGATCGCCGGCCGCGTTGACCTGGTAGCCGCCGAAGGGATTGGCGACATAAGCGCAGGCCGGGCCGTTGTAGTCCTTGATCAGCGGGTTGATCTGGAAGCACTCGATCCCGGACAGCTCGGCGCCCGCGTGGTACGCCATCGCGTAGCCGTCGCCCGCGTTCGTCGGGTTCTCGTAGGTGCCGTAGAGATAGCCGCTGGAGGGGAGGCCCAGCCGGCCACAGGGGCCGGTCGCCAGGATCACCGCCGACGCCGACACCGTGACGAACTCGCCGGTCCGCGTGTTGAACCCGGCGGCCCCGACCGCGCGCCCGCCGGACGTCAGCACCCGCACCGGCATCACGCGGTTCTCGATCGTGATGCGCTCGCGCATGTGTTTCGCCCGCAGCACGCGGTAGAGCACCTTTTTGATGTCCTTGCCCTCCGGCATCGGCAGGACGTAGCTGCCGGACCGGTGCACCCGCCGCACGGCGTACTCGCCGTACTCGTCCTTTTCGAACTTGACGCCGTACTTCTCCAGCCGCTGCACCATGGCGAACCCGCGCCGCGCGGTCTGGTACACAGTGGACTGGTTGACGACGCCGTCGTTCGCGCGGGTGATCTCGGCGACGTAGTCCTCCGGGGTCGCCTTGCCGGGGATGACCGCGTTGTTGACGCCGTCCATGCCCATCGCCAGCGCGCCCGAGTGCCGGACGTGCGCCTTCTCCAGCAGCAGCACGTTCGCGCCGCTCTCCGCGGCGGTCAGCGCGGCCATCGTCCCGGCTGTGCCGCCGCCGATGACCAGGACGTCCGTCTCGAAGTGCGTGCGGGCGGACACCGGCGGTGCTTCGAACGTCATGCCGCCACCAGCCCGTCCAGGACCTCGGCGCGCTCGGCGGCCACGGCGGGCTCGGCCGTCCGCGGCCGCGACGACTCGACGACCTTCGCCAGCCGCCCGTCGCGGGTCAGCACCGCGACCCGGTCGGCCAGGAACAGTGCCTCGTCGACGTCGTGGGTCACGAACACCACCGTCGTCGGCCGCTTGCGCCAGACGTCCACGAGCAGCCGCTGCATGGCCGTGCGGGTCTGGGCGTCGAGCGCCCCGAACGGCTCGTCGGCCAGGATCACCCGCGGCGACCCGGCGAGGGTGCGGGCGAGCTGGACGCGCTGCCGCATGCCGCCGGACAGCTCCCGCGGCAGGTGGTCCTCGTAGCCGGCCAGCCCGACCTGGGACAGCCACGACTCGGCCTCCGCCCGCCGCCGTGCCCGCGGCACCCGCCGGATGGACAGCGGCAGCTCGACGTTGCGGCGCACCGAACGCCAGGGCAGCAGCCCGTCGTCCTGGAACACCAGGGCGCGCTCGGCGGACGTGCCGGTCACCTCCACGCCGGCGGACCGGACACGGCCCGAAGACACGGGCAGCAGCCCGGCCAAGGCGCGCAGCAGCGTCGATTTGCCGCACCCCGACGGACCGGTGACGGCCAGGATCTCGGCGTCGGCGACGTCCAGGTCGATGCCGGACAGCACCGCGCGCTGTCCGTAGTGGACGCTCAGGTTCTCGATGCGGAGGCTCATGCGTTCTCCCCTCGGGGCAGCCAGCGGGTGGCGCGGCGGCCGAGCAGTTCGACGGCGGCCGAGGTGACCCAGCCGAGCAGGCCGATGGTGAGCATCCCGACGATCACGCCGGGGTAGTCGACGACGGTGTAGGCCTGCCAGGTCCGGTAGCCGACGCCGAACTCGCCGGAGATCATCTCCGCCGAGATCACGCAGATCCACGAAACGCCCATGCCGACGGACAACCCGCCGAACACGCCGGGCAGCGCGCCCGGCAGCACGACGTTCCACAGCACCCGCCCCCGCGAGCCGCCCATCGTGCGGATCGCGTCCTCCCAGACCACCGGCAGCGCGCGCACGGCATGCCGCGTGCTGACCACGACCGGGAAGAACGCGGCGATGAAGGTGATGAAGATGATCCCCTGCTCGTTGCTGGGGAACAGCAGGATGGCGATGGGCACCATCGCGATGGCCGGGATCGGCCGCAGCACCTCCAGGAGCGGCTGGACGACGTCGGACGTGCCGCGGGAGCGCGCGATCGCCGTGCCGAGCCCGATCCCGAACACCGCGGCCAGCGCGAAGCCCGTCACGATCCGGCGCAGGGAGTCGAGCAGGTCCTGGTAGTAGACGGCGGTGCCGAGCTGGTAGCCGAGGTCGCGGGCGACTTCGACCGGCGTGGGCAGGCGGTCGAAGTGCAGCCACAGGTCGACGTCGAAGGCGGTCAGCAGCTCCCACACGACCAGCGCGGCGACGATGCTGCCCGCGCGGACGGCGAGCCGGCTGAACCGCCGTCTCGGTGGCGTCGGCGGGGCTTCCGCGATGGCGGGTTCGTGGTCGAGGGTCTGGGTCATCGGGACTCCTCCACGGCTTGCGCGTAGCTGACGATCGAGCCGGGGTGCCCGGCGAGGTGGGCGCGGGCGCCGTCTTCGGTGGTGAAGGGCAGCAGCGCGCCGCCCGCGTCGCGCACCCAGACGGCCTTGTCGGCGAACCAGCGGGTGCCCGTGGCCGCGTCGGGCACGTAGGCCGCGCGGACCGGCTTCCCCGCGTGCGCCACGGCCTCGAGCAGGCACGATGGCGTGGTGGCGGGGTGGGTGGTGGTCTCGCCGGACAGCCACAGCTCACCCGCGCCGCGCGGATCGGTGACGGGCCGCGAGCACGTCGTGTCGAAGCCCTCCACCGGTGCTGGGTTGTCCAAAGAGGACGCGGCGGTGTCGTAGGACGGGCCGTAGATCTCCCGCAGGTACCGGTCGTCGACGAACGCGCCGAGGTCGAGCCGCTTGATGTTGCCGATCGACCGCAGGAAGGGCGCGTCGGTTTCGAGGGCGCCGATCAGCGGGCGCTTGAGCGGCAGGTCGAAGGTGACCATGCCGCCGGCGCCGTTGTAGAGGTAGACGACCTCGGCCGGGAGCTTCGTGGCGGACGCGACCTTCAGCGCCGCGTCCATCGGGTGCTGGTGCAGGTAGTCAGTCGCGTCGCGCTGCGCCCGCAGGAACTCCGTGACGACGTCGTGGTGACTGTCCGCATAGGACTCCCGGACGACGACACCGTGCCAGGTCGGCAGGTTCAGCGCCGAGCCGTCGTAGAGCAGCCGGGCCTGGTTCGCGAACACCAGCTGGCCCGGCCACGCGACGAACTGCCCGAGCGCGTCGACCGACCCGGACAGCAGCCCGGACGCGCCGACCGCGGGCGCCTGGTTCTGGAGGTGGACGTCGTCGGGCCCGACGCCGATGTTCTGCAGGGCGTGCACGGTGGTGCCGTGCCCGGCCGAGCCGATGCTGGCGGAAATCTTCTTCCCGCGCAGGTCGGCCAGCGTGCGGGCGGGAGAGTTCGGCGGTACGACGACCATGTTCAGCGCGCCCAGCAGGTTGTAGCCGGTGGCGGCGACCAGTTTGGTGCGGCCGTCGCCGAACTCCTGCGTGCGGGAGCCGTTGATGAGCAACGGGTAGTCGCCCATCGAGCCGATGTCGATCTTCCCGGCCACCATCTGAGCGGTGATCGGCGCGCCGGTCGAGTAGTCCTGCCACGTGACGTGATAGCGCTTCCCGTCCCGTTTGCCCAGGTCCGCGAGGCGCTGCTCGAAGTACCCGAGCGAGCGCAGCAGCGTGCCCGCGGTGACGGTGTTGATCGTCTTCGACTGGTAGCCGATGACGACCTCGACGTCGTTCGACGTCGACGCGTTCGCGGTGCAGCCCGCGGCCAGCAGCGCGGCGGCGAGCAGGGTCCGGACGGCCTTCACCGCAGCAGGTAGGGCATGTTGATGGTCACCGCACCCGTCGGGCAGCGCGCCGCGCACGGTCCGCAGTACCAGCACTCGTCTACGTGCATGTACGCCTTGTCGGTGTCCGGGTCGATGGCCAGTGAGTCGAGCGGGCACATGTCGACGCACAGGCGGCAGCCGTCGAGGCACTTCGACTCGTCGATCGTCACCGGGACGTCGACCCGGCTCGGCACGAGGGGCATGGCGGTCTCCTTCAGGAACGGTCGAGGCGGGCGCGCATGGTGAGGCGGTCGCCGCGCAGCCGGATGTATTCGAGGTCGACGGGCCGTCCGTCGGCGAAGTGCGTGAGGCGCTCCCACCGCAGCAGTGCCGCGCCCGGTGGAACTTCCAGCACCGCGGCGGTTTCGGGTCGGCGTTGAGGGCTTCGACGTCGATGTCGGCGTAGCCCAGCCGCTGCCCGGACGTCTCCTCGATGAGCGCGAAGACGTCCCGGCCGGCGAGGTCGTGCTCCAGCAGCGGCTTCCCGATCTCCGGCAGCAGGTAGGTGAGGTCGAGCGACAGCGGCACGCCGTCGAGTTTTCTGAGTCGCTCGAGGTAGACGACCTCGGAGCGTTCGGGCACGCCGAGCCGGTGCGCCACCACGGCGGGCGCGGGCACGAGATCCGCGGCCCGGACCTCGTTGGTGACCTCGCCGTGCTCCCGCAGCACCTCGGCGAGCCCGGCCAGCCGGTTGAGCCCGTGCGGGTACTTGTGCCCGACCACGACCGTGCCGACCCCCGGCTGACGGGTGATCAGGCCGTCGTCGCGCAGCAGCGCGAGGGCCTCCCGCACGGTGTTCCGGGTCGCCGAGAACTCCACCGTGAGGTCTTCCTCGCACGGCAGCGTCTCCTCGGCCAGCACCTGACGGCGCAGCAGGTCGGCGACCTGTCTCGCGCTGTCGGACCTGGTCCGCCGGGGTGTGGTGGGCATGGCGGCGAGGATGGCCAGCGGACGTTAACACCGTGTTACGCCACTTCTGGCAGTGTTGGCGACGCGCTGACCAGCGGAAACAGCTGTCCAGGCCGGACTTCCGCCGCTCACTATCTGGGACGTCCGAGGGCGCCCGCCGCGGGTGCTGGGTGCGGTGAAATCGTGGACCCTGATCTGTACGCCGGGAAAAGGAGTGAAATGGGAAAGGTCACGGCCACCGCGGAGCGCACCATCGACGCCCCGGCCGACAAGGTCCGCGCGCTCGTCGCCGACTACGCCGAGACGCGGCCGAAGCTGCTCACCGAGCACTACCGCGACTACCAGGTGACCGAGGGCGGCGTCGGCGCCGGGACCAAGGCGAGCTGGAAGCTGCAGGCGACTTCGAAGCGGGTGCGGGACGTGGCCGCGACCGTCACCGAGCCGCGCCCGGGGACGCTGGTCGAGACGGACGCGAACTCGAGCATGGTCACCACGTGGACGGTCACCGAAGCGGGTGAACGCAGTGTGGTGAAGATCGAGACCACGTGGGACGGTGCCGGTGGCATCGGCGGCTTCTTCGAGAAGACTTTCGCGCCGGGTGGGTTGAAGAAGATCTACGACGGCGTCTTGGAGAAGCTCGCCGAGATCGTGTGACGCCTCACAATCGGAATCTGCGCCCCGGTTAGCTGGTTACATCGGGTGGAATCCGGGGCGCCTGCCCCGCTTCGAGACCATGGAGGAGATCCGACGATGAGCACGGCGACCGAAATCCGGCTGGCTTCGCGACCGGAAGGCGTGCCGACGCACGAGAACTTCGAGATCGTCGACACCGAGGTGCCGACGGCGGGCGACGGCCAGATCCTGGTCCGCAACCTGATCATGAGCGTCGACCCCGCGATGCGTGGCCGCATGAGGGACGTCAAGTCCTACGCGCCGCCGTTCCAGGTCGGCGAGGTCATGTCCGGCGGGGCGGTCGGCGAGGTCGTCGAGTCGAACGTCGACGACGTCAAGGTGGGTGACCACGTGCTGCACCAGGCCGGCTGGCGCACCCACGCCGTGCTCGACGCGGGCCGGTACGTGAAGGTGGACGGGGCCGCGGCGCCGCTGTCGACGTACCTCGGCGTGCTCGGCATGCCAGGCCTGACCGCCTACTCGGGCCTGCTGGAGTCGGCCGAGTTCAAGCCGGGCGACACCGTGTTCGTCTCGGGTGCGGCCGGCGCGGTCGGCTCGCTGGTCGGGCAGATCGCGAAGCTGAAGGGCGCCAAGCGCGTCATCGGCTCGGCGGGTTCGGCGGAGAAGGTCCGCCACCTGATCGACGACCTCGGCTTCGACGCCGCCTTCAACTACAAGGACGGCCCGGTCGCCGAGCAGCTGCACAAGGCGGCGCCGGAGGGCATCGACGTCTACTTCGACAACGTCGGCGGCGAGCACCTCGAAGCCGCGATCGACGCGATCACCCTGCACGGCCGGATCGTCATCTGCGGGATGATCTCCACCTACAACGCGACCGAGCCGACGCCGGCGCCGCGCAACCTCGCGCAGGTCATCGCCAAGCGGCTCACCATCCGCGGCCTGCTGGTGATCGACCACTGGCACCTGCAGCAGCAGTTCGTCACCGAGATCGCGCCGCTGGTGAACTCCGGCGAGATCAAGTACTCGGAGACCTTCGTCGACGGCATCCGCAACGCCCCCGAGGCGTTCATCGGCCTGCTGTCGGGCGCCAACACCGGCAAGATGCTGGTCCGGATCGCCGACTAGAGCAGTCCGGCCAGCTCCGGCAGGGTCGACGCAGTGTAGGTGGGCGCGGGCGAGCCGGGCAGCGGGTGGACGCCGGGACGGGTGAGCAACGCCGTCTCGAGCCCCGCCGCCTGGGCGCCCGCGATGTCCCAGTCGTGCGCGGCGACCATGACCGCGCGCTGCCCGGGGTAGGCCGCCGTGACCTGCCGGTACGGCTCCGGCGCGGGCTTGAGCCTGCCGACCTGCTCGGCCGAGAAGATCCGGTCCAGCAGCGCGGCCAGCCCGGCGTTCTGCAGCTGGGCCTCGGCGGTGGCGAGCGGCGAGTTCGTCAAGGCGACGAGGGTGTGGCCCTGGTCGCGGAGTTTCGCCAGGCCCGCTTCGACGTCCGGGTGGGCGGGGAGGCCGCGCAGTCCTTCGCCGACCTTCGCGAGGTCGATTTCGCGCCCGTGCCGGGCCGCGACCTCGATCGCGGCCTCCCCGGCGATGCCCGCGAAGTCGCGGTAGCCACCGGTCGCCGTCACGGTCAGAACGGTGTGGATGGCCAGGCCGAACCACTCGCGCCGCAGCTCGGGGCCGCCGATGACGGGATCGATCGCGGTGAGGTCGAGCAGCGTCTCGTTGACGTCGAACACGCACAGCACTGAGGGCCTCCGGAGGTTCGATGGTGTTCGTACCTCGCCGAAGGTACGACGATTGTCGTACCATGTCCAGCATGGCTGGTGAGTTCCCCGTTCCCGAGCTGGCCGAGGTCGACCTCGGCGCGGTGCTGTCCGCCCTCGCGGACCCGCACCGGCGTGAGGTGGTGCTGCAGCTGCTCCGCGAGGACGGCGAAGAGCGGGCCTGTGCGTCGTTCCCGCTGCCGATCGCCAAGTCGACCCGCACGCACCACTGGCGCGTGCTGCGCGAAGCCGGCCTGGTCCGGCAGCGCGACGCGGGGAACGGCACGTTCGTCCGCCTGCGCCGGGACGAGTTCGACGCGCGGTTCCCCGGGTTGCTCGACGTGGTCGCCGGGATCAGTACTGCTGGGTCATCGCCCGTTCGTCGAGCCGCGCGTCCAGCTCCGCCGCCGAGACCGCGAGGGACATCTGGTCCCGCATGATCGTGCCCATCGACGGCAGTGCCGCGCGGTCCGGCCACGTCTCCGGCTGCCACAGCGACGACCGCAGGAACGCCTTGGCGCAGTGCATGTAGAGCTCCTCGACCTCGACGACCACGGCCAGCCGGGGCCGCTTGCCCTTGACCACCAGGTCGTCGAAGAACGGCGCGTCCGAGACCAGTTTCGCGCGGCCGTTGACCCGCAGCGTCTCGTTCATGCCCGGGATCAGGAACAGCAGCCCGGCGTGCGGGTTGTCGACGATGTTGCGGAAGCTGTCCGCCAGCTTGTTGCCCGGGCGGTCCGCGAGGGCCAGCGTTTTGTCGTCGAGCACCAGCACCGAGCCCGCCGGGTCGCCGCGCGGGGAGACGTCACAGCTGCCGTCCGGTGCCGACGTGGCCAGCAGCACGAACGGCGAGTGCGCGATCAGGTTCCGCGCGTGCTCGTCGATCCGGTCGATGACCTTCTGCTGCGTCAGCTCGGCGACCTCGCCGATCACCTCGCGGAGTGCCTCGTGTGAGTCGATGATCCCCATGCGCCCAACCTAGCGGGCACCACCGACAATCCGGCCGGCGATGGCGGCGCGCGCGGCCTCGGTGGACTTGCGCACCACCAGGTCCGTCGAATACCCGTGCTTCACGAAGACGCCGTCGAGCTGGAACGTGCCGTAGCCGTGGGCCTGGGTGAACAGCTGCTCCATCAGTTCCAGCGCGGTCGCCGGGTCCGGGGCGACCGTCAGGCAGCGCATCAGGAACACGTCGGTGAGCCGGCGGGTCTGCTCGTGCAGGCCGACGTGCTCCGGGCCGTGCAGCCCTTCGGCGTAGATCACGTTCATCCCGGCGCGCCGCTCGATCAGGTACCTCGTGTACGCCCCCGCGGCCGCGGCCAAGGCGTCCGCCGGATCCGGGTGCTCCTCGGCCGCCGCGGTGACGCGGTCCGCGAGCTGGCAGGCGACGTGCGCCGCCACCTCGGCCAGAAGGGTCTCCCGGGTGGCGAAGTGCCGGTAGGGCGCGCCGGGGCTGACCTTCGCCCGCCTCGCCACCTCGGCGACCGAGAAGCCGGCCAGGCCCTGCTCGGCGATCAGGTCGAGCGAGACGCGCACGAGCTCGCCGCGGAGGTCGCCGTGGTGGTACTTGCCGCCCATGACCCGGATCACATCTCTCGGTCGAAATATGTAAGAGGGCTCTTACGTAGGACATGTATGAGACCTCTTACGACGGTACTTGAACTTGGAGGGTTCCATGAGCACCACCACGCACGCCATCGCCGCTCCGGCGCCGGGCGCGCCGCTGGCGCCGACCACGATCGAGCGCCGTGACCTGCGTCCCGACGACGTGCTGATCGACATCGCCTACGCCGGCATCTGCCACAGCGACATCCACCAGGCCAAGGAGGACTGGGGCCAGGCGATCTTCCCGATGGTCCCGGGCCACGAGATCGCCGGCGTGGTCGCCGCGGTCGGTTCGGACGTCACGAAGTACCAGGTCGGCGACCGCGTCGGCGTCGGCTGCATGGTCGACTCCTGCGGCGAGTGCGAGTACTGCCTGGCCGGCACCGAGCAGTTCTGCGTCAAGGGCAACGTCCAGACCTACAACGGCGTCGGCTTCGACGGCGAGAACACCTACGGCGGCTACAGCAACCAGATCGTCGTGAAGGACGCCTTCGTCTGCCGCATCCCGGAGGGCATCGACCTCGACGTCGCCGCGCCGCTGCTGTGCGCGGGCATCACCACCTACTCGCCGCTGCACCACTGGGGCGCCGGCCCCGGCAAGAAGGTCGCCGTGATCGGCCTGGGCGGGCTCGGGCACATGGGCGTCAAGATCGCCGCCGCGATGGGCGCCGAGGTGACCGTGCTGAGCCAGAGCCTCAAGAAGCAGGAAGACGGCCTGAAGCTCGGCGCGAAGGACTACTACGCCACCAGCGACGAAGCGACCTTCGACGTGCTGCGCGGCAAGTTCGACATCATCCTCAACACCGTGTCGGCCAAGCTGCCGATCGACGCCTACCTGGGCCTGCTCAAGGTCGGCGGCGCGATGGTCAACGTCGGCGCGCCGGGCGAGCCGCTGGCCTACAACGCCTTCTCGCTGCTCGGCGGCAACAAGGTGCTGGCCGGCTCGATGATCGGCGGCATCGCCGAGACCCAGGAGATGCTGGACTTCTGCGCGAAGCACGGCATCGGCGCGGAGATCGAGACGATCTCGGCCGACCAGGTCAACGAGGCCTACGAGCGCGTCGAGAACTCCGACGTCCGCTACCGCTTCGTCATCGACGCCAAGACCATCGGCGCCTGACGGCTCGTGAGTGTTTAGGCGGGTTCTAACCCGCCTAAACACTCACGAGGCCGGGGTCAGAAGACGACGGTGCGGTTGCCGTGCACCAGCACGCGGTTCTCCAGGTGCCAGCGGAGGCCGCGGGCCAGCGTGACCTTCTCGATGTCGCGGCCCTTGCGGACCATGTCCTCGACCGAGTCGCCGTGGTCGACGCGGATGACGTCCTGCTCGATGATCGGGCCCGCGTCGAGGTCCGCCGTCACGTAGTGGCAGGTCGCGCCGACCAGCTTCACCCCGCGCGTGTGGGCCTGGTGGTACGGCTTCGCGCCGATGAACGACGGCAGGAAGCTGTGGTGGATGTTGATCGCGCGGCCGGCCCACTCGCGGCAGAGGTCGGCGGGCAGGATCTGCATGAACCGGGCCAGCACCACCGCGTGCGGGTCGTGCTCGTCGACCAGCTTGCGCACCTGCTCGAACGCTTCCTGCTTGCCGCCGGCCGGGAACGGCACGTGGTGGAACGGGATCCCGTGCGCGCGGGTGATGTCGGCGAGGCTGTCGTGGTTGCCGATCACCGCGGCGACGTCGACGTCGAGTTCCCCGGACGCGACCCGGCCGAGCAGGTCGTACAGGCAGTGCCCGGCCTTGGAGACGAGGATCACCGCGCGCCGCCGCTCACCGGTGTCGCTGACCTGCCAGCTCGACTCGGCGGACAGCTCCGCGGCCACCTCGCCGAAGCGGGCGCGCAGCTCGGCGGCGTCGAAGGGCAGCGAGTCGGCCCGGACCACCTGGCGGGTGAAGAACCAGCCCGTGTCCGGGTCGGTGTGGTAAGCCGCCTCGACGATCCAGCCGCCGTGCTCGGCGAGGAACCCGGAGATCCGGGCGATGATGCCGGTGCGGTCGGGGCAGCCGAAGGTGATGACGTAGCGGCGTTCGGGAGCGGTCACCCCGGCATTCTCTCTTGCGCTGGTCAGGGCGCCGGGAGCCGGTCCCCGCACCCGGCCGAACTCGGCAGCAGGACTCCGCACACCATTTCGTCGGCACCCCGCGCGAACTCGGGCGCCAGTCGCGTCGGCACGGGCTGCGCGAGGGCGGATTCGGCGTCGAGGCGGTGGATCGCCGTCGCGTGGGCCAGCCGGGGAGTCCACGGCGATTCCGGGTTCCGCGCCAGGGCTTCGCGCAGGGCGAGGCGCTGGCCGTCCCACCATCCGAGCACGTCCTCCCAGTCCGGCGGCGGCGTCGGTGACAACGGCCGGTCCAGCACCCGGCCGATCGCCGCGCCGTGCACGGAAGCGATGTGCGTCACCAGGTCATGGACAGTCCACTTCGGACAGTTCGGCACCCGCGCGGACGGCCCGGCCTTGAGCGCCGCCCGCTTCAGCGCGTCCGCGTGAACGTCGATCGCTTCGAGCATGCGCCGACCGTAGCCGCCGTCCGGCTTCGATGGCGAAGACCAGGCTCAGACCGAGGCCGAAGGACAGCAGCAGGCCCTTGGCCGGCTCGTCGGCGAAGGCGGCGCCGCCGGCGAAGCCGATCAGCACGCTGTACACCGCCCAGATCGCCGCGCCGGCGGCGTCGAGTGGCACGAACCGGCGTAGGGGATAGCCGAGGCTGCCGTTGGCGAGGGCGCTGGCGACGCGGCCGCCCGGCAGGTAGCGGGCGGCGATGATCAGCAGGCCGCCGTTGTGCCGCACCTGGTCGCGGGCCCATTCGTGGCGACGGCGGCCGTCCGGGCCGCGCTGCAGCCGCGCGATGGCCTGCGGACCGGCCGCCCGGCCGACGGCGTACCCGAGGCAGTCGCCCGCCCACGCGCCCCCGGCCGCCACCGCGGCGAGCAGGGTGAGCTGCACGGGGTCGGGGCCGAGCAGGACGGCGACGGTGACGACCGTGGTCTCGCTGGGCATGAACGGCAGCAGCGCGTCCAATCCGGACACGGCGAAGACGAGCACCCACAGCCACGGCGAGCCGAGCGCGCCGCGCAGCAGCTCGGTGACCTGCCCCAGGAGTTCCACGGCTCAATGGTGATCACCGCAGGTCACTTCGGGGTGACGCAGCGGGGGTGGCCCGGTGAACAGGTGCAGTGAATGACTCATTCCTGGCGTCCAACGCAAGGAATGAGTCATTCACTGCGTTGGGGCGACCACGGACCAGGGGACGGTCAGCTCGCCGAGGCGGATCCGGGACGGCGGCCCCAGCACCGGCCAGCCCCGCGCGGCCAGCAGCCGGACCGTCTCCAGCCAGCGCGACCGCACCCCGAACGCCTGGTGCGGAGCCGCCGTCGCCCAGCAGGCGTCGAGGGCCGACAACAGCGCGTGGACGCGTTCCCCGGGCACGTTCCGGTGGATCAGCGCCTTCGGCAGCCGCTCGGCCACGGTCGACGGGCGATCCAGTCCCGCCAGCCGCATCGAGAGCGTCAGCGAGACCGGGCCGGACCGGGCCACCAGCACCCAGGACGACAACCGGCCGATCTCGTCGCACGTGCCCTCGACCAGCAGGCCCTCGGCGGGCATCGAGTCCAGCATCAGGCCCCACGCGCCCGCGACCTCGTCCTCGGCGTACTGCCGGAGCACGTTGAACGCCCGGACCAGCACCGGGCGCGTCCCGGCCAGCTCGAACCCGCCGCGGCGGAACTCCAGGAACGGCGGTGCGGCGGCGGACTGGGCGACCGCCACCCGCTCCGGGTCCAGCTCGAGGCCCAGCACGCGGACGTCCGGCCGGACCCGGCGCAGCCACCGCGCCAGCTCGACCGTCGTGACCGGGGAAGCGCCGTAGCCGAGGTCGACGACCAACGGCGAGCCGGCCGCGCGCAGCAGCCGGGACGTCGGCGGCGCGGAGGCGATCCAGCGGTCCACCCGGCGCAGGCGGTTCGGGTTGGTCGTGCCGCGGGTCGGGGCGCCGACCGGGGTCAGTTTGCTTGCGCGAGCCACTTCGCGGCGAATTCGGCTTCGCGCTCCAGCAGCTTGGTGACCTGCTCGGCGATCACGGTCTCCAGCTTCCCGCCGAACAGCGGGATCCGGACGGTGACCTCGCCGCTGATCCGCAGGACGGTCTGGTCGCCGTTGGCGAGCAAGGCCGTCCGCGCGCTGATCTCGCCGGGGACGCCGCCGACCTCGACCGAGGCGTCGCCCTGCCGTCCGGTGCCGTCCTTGCTCACCCGCCAGGTCTGCGTGCGGGTCACCATCAGGTCGCCCTTGTGCACCGTCCGCACCGCCTGCGGCAGCTTGTCCGCGCTGATGCCCTGCCGCAGCTGGTACCGCAGGTCCGACCCCGAAACCTCGTACGACAGCAGCGCCGCGCCGTGGCCGCCAAGCTCCTCCAGGCGGGCCCGCAGCGCCTCCTCGCCGGCGACGGCCGCGTACGTGGCCGCGACGTCGGCGGCGAACTCGGCACGGTGCTCGATCCGGGATCCCATGGACCGAACAGTACCGTCAGGCGGGTGAACCCCCGTACTTCCGAACTCCCGAAGCTCGCCGCGTACACCACGTTGCGCCTCGGCGGGCCGGCCCGCCGCTTCGTCAGCGCCACGACCAGCGAAGACCTGGTCGACGCCGTCCGCGAGGCGGACGCGGCGGGCGAGCCCGTGCTGCTGCTCGGCGGCGGCTCCAACCTGGTGGTCGGCGACGCGGGGTTCGACGGCACGCTCGTCGAGGTGGCCACCACCGGCTACCGGCGCGACGGCGGGATCGTCGACGTCGAAGCCGGCCAGAACTGGGACGCCTTCGTCGCCGGCCTGGTCGAGGCCGGGCTGGGCGGGCTCGAATGCCTCTCCGGCATCCCCGGCAGCGTGGGGGCGACGCCGATCCAGAACGTCGGCGCGTACGGCTGCGAGGTCGCCCAGTCGATCGTCTCGGTGGAGCTGTACGACCGCGGGACGCGCGAAGTGCGCACGCTCGAGGCCGCCGAACTCGGCTTCGCCTACCGCACCAGCGTCCTCAAGGGCACGGACTCCGGCGTGGTGCTCTCGGTCCGCTTCGAGGTCCGCGAAGACGGCCTCTCCGCGCCCATCCGCTACGCCGAGCTGGCGCGCACGCTCGGCGTCGAGATCGGCGCCCGCGTCCCGGCCGCCGATGCCCGCGAAGCCGTCCTGAAGCTGCGTCGCGGCAAGGGCATGGTGCTCGACCCGGCCGACCACGACACGTGGAGCGCGGGCTCGTTCTTCACCAACCCCATCGTGCCGAGCGCCGAGGCCGAAGCGGTCCTGAAGCGGATCACCGAGGTCGTCGGCGCGGAGGTCCCGCAGTACCCGGCCGACGGCGGTGTCAAGCTGTCCGCGGCCTGGCTGATCGAACGCGCGGGCTTCGCCAAGGGGTACCCCGGTCCGGGGAACCGGGTTTCGCTGTCGACGAAGCACACCCTGGCGCTGACCAACCGCGGCGACGCGACGACGGCGGACCTGCTCGCCCTGGCCCGCGAGGTCCGCGACGGCGTCCACGAGCGCTTCGGCGTCCGGCTGCACCCCGAACCGCTGCTGATCAACTGCGTGATTTGAGCCAAACCGGGCAACCCGTCCGTGTGTAGGACGTCTTTGTCGACAAGACGTCCGCCACCTGGCTGGTGGGACTTTGCCCACCGGCGGGTAACGTCGGTCGGGTGACCAGCGCTAGAGGGCGTGTGCCCGCTGGTCGGCGGGGGATTCCAGGAGGTATCGGTGATCGAACGGCGTACGGTCTTCAAGGCTGCTCTGGCGGCTGGAGCCGCACTGGTCGCCGCCGCGTGTTCGAGCGAGACGGGCGGCACCGCCAAGCCGACCGGCGCCAACAGCGACGGCGAGGGCGGTGGCGCGCAGCCCGTGGCGAAGATCACGGCCGAGCCCGCCGCCGACGCCAAGGACGTCCCGGTGCTCAAGCCCGCCGTGCTCAAGGTCGCCGACGGCAAGCTCACCGAGTGCAAGCTGAGCGCCGACGGCGGCAAGGACGTCAAGGGCGACCTCGCGCCGGACGGCCTCACCTGGACCAGCTCCGAGCCGCTCGGCTACGGCAAGACCTACACCTACTCGGCCAAGGCCACCGGCAGCGACGGCAAGCCGGTCGAGTTCACCGGCAAATTCACCACGATCAACCCGGCCAAGCAGGTCCGCGCCACGCTCAACCCGGCCGACAACCAGACCGTCGGCGTGGCCATGCCGATCAGCGTCAAGTTCGCGTCGCCGGTCAAGGACCGCAAGGCGGTCGAGAAGGCCCTGTCCGTGAAGACGGACAAGGAGGTCGAGGGCGCGTGGGGCTGGCTCTCCGACAGCCAGGTCGACTACCGGCCGAAGGAGTACTGGCCGCAGAACATCACGGTGAACGTCGAGGCGAAGCTGTACGGCGTCGACCTGGGCGGCGGCGCGTACGGCAAGGCCGACGTCACCACGAAGTTCAAGATCGGCCGCAACCAGGTGGTCAAGGTCAACACCCCGGACCACCAGATGCGCGTCTACCGCGGCGGCTCGCAGGTCAAGAGCTACCCGTGCGCGAACGGGCTGGACGCCGAGGTCGACCGCAACACCCCGAACGGCACCTACATCATCATGAGCAAGGAGCCGTCGGCGATCTTCGACAACGCCCGCTACGGCTACACGAACGTCAACAAGAAGTGGGCCTGCCGGTTCTCCAACCACGGCGAGTTCATCCACGAGAACCAGGACAACGCGGCCAACATCGGGAAGAACAACAACTCCCACGGCTGCGTCAACCTGCTCGAGGCGGACGCCAAGGACTACTTCGACTCGGCGCTGGTCGGCGACCCGGTCGAGATCACCGGCTCCAAGCTCGGCCCGCCGATGAACTCGGACGTCAAGGACTGGAACTTCAGCTGGTCGGCCTGGCAGGGCCTGGGCGCGAAGTAACCCGTGCGCACCGAAGTCGTCGGGCACGGCGGGGTCCGGCTCGGCCTGCGGGTCGAGGGCGAGGAGAACAGCCGTCCGATCGTGTTCGTGCACGGCTGGGCGCAGTCGGCCGGGTGCTGGGCCGCGCAGCTCGCCGACCCGGCCCTGACCGAGCGGTTCCGGCTGGTCGCGGTGGACCTGCGCGGCCACGGCGCCTCCGACGTCCCGGCCACCGGGTACGACGCCCCGGAAGCCTGGGCCGACGACCTCGCCGCGGTGCTCGACTTCGCCGGCCCTGAGGCCATCGTCGTCGCCTGGTCCTACGGCGGCCTGGTGCTGACCGACCACATCCGGGTGCACGGCACCGCACGCCTGCGCGGGCTCGTGCTCGTCGGCGCGATCACCGAGATCGGGCGCGACCGGCCGGGCGGACGCGTCGGCGCGCTGATGCGCGAGCACATGCGGGCGATGCTTTCGGACGATCCGGACATCGCGGTCCCGGCGCTCACCGCGTTCAGCCGCGGGATGACCAGCGGGCCGGTGCCGGGCGCGCAGGCCCAGGCCCTGCTCGGGGCTTCGCTGAGCGTGCCGCCGTCGGTCCGTTCGGCGCTGTTCCGCCGGGACGTCGGCAGCGAAGACGTGCTGGCCGGGATCGACAAACCGGCCCTGGTCGTGCACGGCACGGCCGACCGCGTGATCGAGCCCTCGGCGGCCGAACACGCCCTCGGGAAGATTCCGGGTGCGACCGGGCGTTGGTTCGTTGGTGGGGGGCACGCGCCCTTCGCCGAGTCCGCGGCCGAGTTCGGCGCGGTGCTCCGGCAGTTCGCCGAGGAATGCTGACGCAGCAGGAGACGTGACCAGGTGACCAGCAACATCCGAAGGTTCCGCGCTGTGCCGCGCCGGATCGCGGTGCTGTCCGTGCACACCTCGCCACTCGAACAGCCGGGGACCGGCGACGCCGGTGGGCTGAACGTCTACGTCCGCCAGACCGCGACCGAGATGGCCCGCCGCGGCGTCGAGGTCGAGGTGTTCACCCGCGCGACCGCGTCCGGTCAGCCGCCGGTGGCCGAACTGGCGCCCGGCGTGACCGTGCGGCACGTGCAGGCCGGCCCGTTCGAGCCGCTGGGCCGCGACGAGCTGCCCGCCCAGCTGTGCGCGTTCACCTCCGGCGTGCTGCGGACCGAGGCCTTCCACGAGCCCGGCCACTACGACCTCATCCACTCGCACTACTGGCTGTCGGGCCAGGTCGGCTGGCTCGCCCGCGACCGGTGGTCCGTCCCGCTCGTGCACACCGCGCACACACTGGCGAAGGTGAAGAACGCCGCGCTCGCCGAGGGCGACAAGCCCGAGCCGCGCACCCGCGTGATCGGCGAAGAGCAGGTGGTCGCCGAGGCCGACCGGCTGGTCGCCAACACCGCGGTCGAAGCCCGCCAGCTCATCGACCTCTACGACGCCGAGCCGCACGCGGTGCACGCCGTGCCGCCGGGTGTCGACCTCGAGCGCTTCACGCCGGGCTCCCGGTCCGCCGCGCGGGCGGAGCTGGGGCTGGCCGAAGACGACGTCGTGCTCGCCTTCGCCGGCCGGATCCAGCCGCTCAAGGCGCCGGACGTGCTGCTGCACGCCGCGGCCGCGATGCTGCGGCGCCGTCCCGAGCTGGCTTCGCGGCTCGTCGTACTGGTCGTCGGCGGCCCTTCGGGCACCGGGCTGGAGCAGCCGCAGGCGTTGCGCGAGCTGGCCGTTTCCCTGGGCATCGAGCGGCAGGTCCGGTTCCTGCCGCCGCAGCCGGGCGAGCGCCTCGCGCGCGTCTTCCGCGCCGCCGACGTCGTCGCGGTGCCGAGCTACAACGAGTCGTTCGGCCTGGTCGCGCTGGAGGCGCAGGCCTGCGGGACGCCGGTGGTCGCCGCCGAGGTCGGCGGCCTGCCGGTGGCGGTGCCGCACGGCGTCTCCGGTCTCCTGGTGCCCGGGCACGGCGCCGACGAGTGGGCGGACGCGCTGGCCGCCGTCGCCCTGCGCCCGGACCGGCGCGCCGAACTCGCCGCCAACGCCGTGGTGCACGCGCGCCGGTTCTCCTGGCGCCGCACGACGGACGCGCTCCTCGACATCTATGCTCAGGCCACCGGCGCCTTCCGGAACGCGCTGGACCTGCGCGCGGAGGTGGCGGTGTGAGCTTGGACCAGCTGATCCAGTCTACGTTGGACTCGGCCGAGCTGAAGTACGACAAACGCGGTCCCGGCAAGTACTTCGTCACGCTGCCCGGCACGAAGAAGCTGCAGACGAACGCCTGGCTGGTCGACGGCGACCACGCGTTTTCGGTGGAGGCCTTCGTCTGCCGGCGTCCCGACGAGTCCCATGAGGACGTTTACCGCTTCCTTCTGCAGCGCAACGCGAAGCTCTACGGCGTGCACTACACAGTGGACAGTCTCGGAGACATCTACCTGGTCGGCCGGTTCGGCAAGGAGACGATGAGCGCCGACGAGCTCGACAAGGTGCTCGGCCAGGTGCTGGAAGCGGCCGACGGCGACTTCAACACGCTGCTCGAGATCGGGTTCGCGACGTCGATCAAGCGCGAATGGGACTGGCGCGTCTCTCGCGGTGAATCCCTGGCGAACCTCCAGGCGTTCAAGCACCTCGTCGCGCCCGAGAAGCCGCATGAACCGGGCTTGACCGAGTCGTAATCGGAGGTCGTGCAACGGCCCGGAACCGGACATCCGTCCCCTCGCCAGTCGAAACTGGAGGGAGACGCAGGATGCGGATTCGATGGAGAGCCGGGCTCGCGGCCGCGGGCGTGGTGTTCGTGCTGGCCGGCTGCTCGGCGGCGCAGGAGGGGAAGTCGTCCACGGCGGCGGACAGCGCCGGTTCCGGGCCGGTCCCGGCCGCGCCGCAGCAGGGCAGCGGCAAAGCCGGGCAGGAGAAGGTGACCGCGCCGCAGCCCGGGGCCACCGACCGCAAGCTCGCGCGCAGCGCCCGGCTCGAACTGACCGCGCCCAAGGTCACCGACGTCGTCGCGCAGGCCCGCGGGATCGCGGAGGGCGCGGGCGGCTACACCGGCCAGGAGAGCACCGGCGACGAGCTGGCGACGCTCAACCTCGCGGTGCCCGCCGACAAGCTCGACGGCGTGCTCGACCAGCTCTCGCACCTGGGCAGCAGCCTGGTGAAGCGGGAGCTGAACACCCGGGACGTGACCGAGCAGGTCATCGACGTCGAAGCCCGGCTGGCGACGCAGCGGGCGTCGGTGGAACGAATCCGCGCGCTGCTGGCGCGGGCGACTTCGGTGTCGGAGATCGCCTCGGTCGAAAGCGAGCTGACCAGCCGCGAGGCGACGCTCGAATCCCTCGAACAGCAGCGGAACTCCCTCGCCGGCAGTGTCGCGATGGCGACCGTGGCGATGACCGTCCGCAACGTCGCGGCGCCCCCGCCGCCGTCGGAGGACCACAGCGGGTTCCTCGGCGGGCTGGCCGGCGGCTGGCACGCGTTCCTCGTCTTCGGTGGCGGCCTGCTGACCGTGCTGGGCGCGGTCGCGCCGTTCCTGCTGTTCCTCGTACCGCTGGCGTGGCTCGGCCGGTGGCTGTACCGCCGTCGACGTCCGGTGGGGCCGGCGCCGGAACCGAGCGAGGGCTGAGCGGAACAGGCGGGACGGCTCGAGGGAGGGGGAGTCGCGATCTCGAGCCGCCCCGCTGAAGTTCCCGCCGATCAGGACCCGGTGACGAGGGGGGTGCCAACGGGGCCGGCGGGCCGCGGCCCGGCAGGGGGGAGACGAGCCGCGGTCAACGCCCGAATCCGGCCGGGGAGTGCGTGGAATCCGGCCGCTCGGGACGTAGTCAACCTGTCAGATCCCGGCCGGTAATCACAAGACTACTGGCTAGCCCGTTCGAGTGAACTTTCGAAATGTCGATAACGGTATGCAGTCTGTCGTCGGGATTTTGCGCGCTGTTGGCAGGTGGACTTGTCGAAGAGTGAGGTGTTACTCCGCGGTAACGCACTCTGGGTAGGACCACTGTCCCGGCGTTCGATGCGGCGGAGGTCACCGATCGGTTGCACGGTGCGTTCTGGCAGGCTGTGAGCCATGGCCGAGATTGGGACGTTGGTGCTGCTGCGGCACGGGCAGAGCACGTGGAACGCGGAAAACCTGTTCACCGGCTGGGTGGACGTACCGCTTTCGGAGCAGGGCGAGGGCGAAGCCCGCCAGGGCGGGCAGCTGCTGGCCGACGCCGGGCTGCTCCCGGACGTGGTGCACACCTCGCTGCTGCGTCGCGCGATCTCCACCGCGAACATCGCGCTGGACGCCGCCGACCGGCACTGGATCCCGGTGAAGCGCGACTGGCGCCTC
This sequence comes from Amycolatopsis plumensis, assembly GCF_042652605.1. NCBI lineage: Bacteria > Bacillati > Actinomycetota > Actinomycetes > Pseudonocardiales > Pseudonocardiaceae > Amycolatopsis > Amycolatopsis plumensis. The sequence goes on from NZ_JBHSJY010000001.1 coordinate 3,522,221, forward strand.
AACGAGCGCCACTACGGCGCGCTGCAGGGCAAGGACAAGAAGCAGACCCTGAACGAGTTCGGCGAGGAGCAGTTCATGCTCTGGCGCCGCTCGTACGACACCCCGCCGCCGGCGATCGACCCGAAGGACCAGTGGAGCCAGGCGGGCGACGCCCGCTACGCCGGCCTCGGCGACCAGGCCCCGCTGACCGAGTGCCTGAAGGACGTCGTCGAGCGGCTGCTGCCGTACTGGGAGTCCGAGATCGTGCCGGACCTGCGCGCAGGCAAAACGGTGCTGGTCGCCGCGCACGGCAACTCGCTGCGCGCGCTGGTCAAGCACCTCGACGGCATCTCCGACGCCGACATCGCGGGCCTGAACATCCCGACGGGCATCCCGCTGCGCTACGACCTCACCGAGGACCTGCGGCCGGCGAAGCCGGGTGGCGAGTACCTCGACCCCGACGCCGCCAAGGAAGCCGCGGCCGCGGTCGCCAACCAGGGCCGCTGAGCTTTCCCGAAGGCCGCGTCACCAGGATCCCGGTGACGCGGCCTTCGTGGTTCACAGCAAACCGGCCTCGCGGGCCCGCGCTCCGGCCTGGAAGCGCGACGACGCCCCGAGCAGTTCCATCAGCTCCGCCACCCGGCGCCGGTAGGTGCGCAGGCTGACGCCCAGCGCCCGGGCCGCCGTCTCGTCCTTGCAGCCCGATCCCAGCTGCTCGAGGATCTCCCGCGCGCCCAGCTCGGTGAACCGCGCCTGGTACGACTCCAGGTCGGTGGCGCCGTGCCAAGCCGCCTCGAACAGCGACTCGATGCCCTGGACCAGGGCGGGGCTGCTGATCACCGTGTAGCCGCGGACACCGGCGACGTGGTCGCCGGCCACGATGGCGATCCGGCGGTCGAGGATGATCGTCTCGTTGATCTCGCGTTCGGTGATCCGGATCCGGGCGCCGCCCGCGGCCATCGTCCGCAGGTGCTCGGCCAGCGCGGGGTCGATGAGCACGCCGGGCTGGTAGACCTTGCGCACGGTCATGCCCCGCAGCGACTGCTCGCGCTCCGGCGCGGCCGGGTGCGCCACCGACCACGTGTGCAGGTCGCGGGCCGCGCACGAGATCTCCGTCGCGGCCTCGAACAGGTGCGCCGTGCGCTCGAACAGCTCGGCCTCACCACGCACCATGACGACGTCGGTCACCTTCTCCACGTGTTCCAGTGTGGCAGCAAACTGCCAAACCCGGTGGTCACGACGGCCCGGCCGGAAGGCTGGAGCCATGACCACGAACACGCTCCCCGCCGCCGCGGCGGGCACCTGGAAGCTCGGCTCCTTCGAAGTCAACCGCCTCGGGTTCGGCGCCATGCGCCTGATGTCCACTTCGGACGGGGGGATCCGCGCCCGCGAAACGTCGCTCGCCGTCCTGCGCCGGGCCGTCGAGCTGGGCGTGAACCACTTCGACACCGCGGCCTTCTACTTCGACGGCCCGCGCTCGGCCAACGAACTGCTCAACACCGCGCTGGCGCCCTACGACGACCTGGTGATCACCACCAAGATCGGCCCGGGACGCGACTACGAAGGCACCTTCTCCACGGCCCGGCCGGACCAGCTGCGCGCCCAGGTCGAACAGAACCTGCGCGAGCTGGGCCTGGACCACCTCGACGTCGTCAACTACCGGATCGGGCAGAGCCTCGAGCGCGGCACCGGCTCGCTCGCCGACGGCTTCGGCGTGCTCGCCGAACTGCGGGAGCAGGGCCTGATCCGCGAGCTGGGCATCTCCAACGTCGGCCCGGAACACCTCACCGAGGCCCTGGAGATCGCGCCCGTCGTCTGCGTCCAGAACCAGTACGGCCTCACCGCCCGCCGCGAGGACGACGAACTGGTCCGGATGTGCGCCGAGCGGGGGATCGCCTTCGTGCCGTTCTTCGCCGTCGCGAGCGGTACCGGCGAGGACGCGCGGGTCGCCGAGGTCGCCCGCCGTCACGACGCCACCCCGGCGCAGGTGCGGCTCGCGTGGACCCTCCACCAAGGACCGCACGTGCTCGCCATCCCCGGCACCGGCGACGTCGGGCACCTCGAGCAGAACGTCGCCGCGGCGGCGCTCGAGCTCACCGCCGAAGACCTGCGGACCCTGGGGTGAATTCGCCCGGAATGTCTCGCCGAGGAATCGATCGGGTGAACGCCGCCTGAAGCCCCGGCGAACATGTCCTCCGCAGGTGTCGCGGTGCTCACGACAAGGCGGACAACGCTAGGCCGAAGGGCCACTTCTCAGCTTACGATCGGCCCGTGACCACGCCTGTTTCACTCGCACTGGCCATCGGCGCACTGGTGGCCGGTGCGGTGGTCGGCTACTTCCTGGCGCGGGCGCGCACCCGCCGGGAAGAAGCCCGGCCGCCGGGTCCGACCGTCGCGGAGCTCCTCGAACGGCTGGTCCGCTCTTCCGACAACGGCATCGTCGTGCTCAACCGCTTCGGCGACATGGTGCTGCACAACCCGCGTGCCTACGAGCTGGGCCTGGTCCGGGTCAACCAGGCGGATCCGCGGGCCCGCAAGGCCGCCGAGCAGGTGGCCGAGACCGACGAACCGCTGGAGATCGACCTCTCGCCGCTCGAAGCGCGCGGCCGCCAGCCGGAGGCCGTGCTCGGGCAGGTCCGGCCGCTCGGCGACGGCTTCACCGTCGTCGAGGCCGTGGACCACTCCGAGGCCATCCGGCTGGAAGCCGTGCGCCGCGACTTCGTCGCCAACGTCAGCCACGAGCTCAAGACCCCGGTCGGCGCGATCGCGCTGCTCACCGAGGCCGTGCTCGACGCCGCCGAGGACGTCGAGGAGGTCCGCCGCTTCGGCGGCAAGATCCTGCGCGAGTCCACCCGCCTGGGCCAGCTCGTCACCGAGCTGATCGCGCTGTCGCGGCTTCAGGGCGCCGAACGGCTGCCGGACCTCAACGTCGTCGAGGTCGACGCGGTCGTCCGCGAGGCGCTCGGCCGCACGACGCTCTCGGCCGAGTCCGCGGACATCAGCGTCACCACCGACAGCCCCAGCGGCCTGCTCATCGAGGGCGACCGCACGCTGCTGGTCACCGCGCTGTCGAACCTGCTGGAGAACGCCGTCGCCTACTCGCCGGCCGGCAGCCCGGTGTCGATCTCCCGGCGGCTCGCCGACGGGATGGTCGAGATCGCGGTCACCGATCGCGGCATCGGCATCGCCGAGGACGAGCAGCAGCGCGTTTTCGAGCGCTTCTACCGCGCCGACAAGGCCCGCTCGCGCGCCACCGGCGGCACCGGCCTCGGCCTGGCGATCGTCAAGCACGTCGCGGCCAACCACGGCGGCTCGGTCGGGCTGTGGAGCCGTCCGGGCACCGGCTCGACGTTCACCCTGCGCATCCCCGCGCACGTCAGCCCCGACCCGGCCGGCGAGCCGGCGCGGGCGGCCAAGACCTCGCCGGCACCGCGGCAGGAGAAGACCCCCGAGCGCACCCCGAGGCTCGTGGTTACCGGGCAGGACAGCCCAGATCATGGAGGAAACCTGTGACCAGGGTTCTCATCGTCGAGGACGAGGAGTCGTTCGCCGACCCCCTCGCCTTCCTGCTGCGCAAGGAAGGGTTCACCGCGGCCGTCGCCGGGACGGGCCAGGCCGCGCTGGAGGAGTTCGACCGCAACGGCGCCGACATCGTGCTGCTCGACCTCATGCTGCCCGGGATGAGCGGCACCGACGTCTGCAAGCAGCTGCGCCAGCGCTCGGCCGTGCCCGTCATCATGGTGACCGCGCGCGACAGCGAGATCGACAAGGTCGTGGGGCTGGAGCTGGGCGCGGACGACTACGTGACGAAGCCGTACTCGGCCCGTGAGCTGATCGCCCGGGTCCGCGCGGTGCTGCGCCGCGGCGGCGAGCCGGGCGCGGACGGCGAGCTGGCCCCGCTGGTGCTCTCGGCCGGCCCGGTCCGGATGGATGTCGAGCGGCACGTGGTGACGGTGGACGGCGCCGAGGTGTCGCTGCCGCTCAAGGAGTTCGACCTGCTCGAATACCTGCTCCGCAACGTCGGCCGGGTGCTGACCCGCGGGCAGCTGATCGACCGGGTGTGGGGCGCGGACTACGTCGGCGACACGAAGACGCTGGACGTCCACGTGAAGCGGCTGCGCTCGAAGATCGAACCGGACCCGGGCTCGCCGCGCCACCTGGTGACGGTTCGCGGCCTGGGCTACAAGTTCGAGACGTAACCCCCGTTCAAGCCGTCACTTTCATAGGGAAAGTGATCCGGAGTTCCCGCTCCGGGCACTTTCACGTGAAAGTGGCGGCTTGGCCGGACCGAGTGTTTTCGGTTACATGTTCGAGACCTGCGCCTGAGGCCGGTACCCTGGACCCCCGTGCGCCTAGGGGTACTCGACGTCGGTTCCAACACCGTCCACCTGCTCGTGGTCGACGCCCACCGTGGCGCCCACCCGACGCCGATGCATTCCGAAAAATCCGTGCTGCGGCTGGCCGAGCAGATCACCCCCGGCGGGGAGCTCTCCAAGTCCGGCGCCGACGACCTGGTGACCGCGGTCGAATCCGCCAAGGAGTCCGCCGCCCGGCTCGGCTGCGAAGAGGTCATGGCCTTCGCCACCTCCGCGGTCCGCGAAGCGAAGAACTCCGCCAAGGTGCTGGCCCGCGTGGCCGACAAGACCGGCGTCGACCTGCAGGTGCTTTCGGGCACCGACGAAGCGAGGCTCACGTTCCTCGCCGTCCGCCGCTGGTACGGCTGGTCGGCCGGGCAGCTGCTGGTGCTCGACATCGGCGGCGGCTCCCTCGAGGTCGCCATGGGCCGCGACGAAGAACCCGTGCTCGCCGAATCGCTGCCGCTGGGCGCCGGCCGCACCACGCGCACCCGCTTCAAGCACGACCCGCCGACGCGCTCGGAGCTCGTCGCGACGTCCGCGTGGCTGGACGACCAGCTCACCGACCTCGCGCGCAAGGTCACCAAATGGGGTGAACCCGACCGGGTCGTGGCCACATCGAAGACGTTCCGCTCGCTCGCCCGGCTGACCGGCGCCGCCCCCTCGGCGGCGGGTCCCCGCGTCCGACGTACGCTCACGGACACCGCATTGCGCCAGCTCCTGGCCTTCATCTCGCGGATGCCGTCGGCCGATCTCGCGCAGCTGGAAGGCGTCAGCTCGAGCCGGTCGCACCAGCTCGTGGCGGGTGCGCTCGTCGCGCAGGCCACGATGCGGGCGCTCGGTGTGCCGGAACTCGAGATCTGCCCGTGGGCTCTGCGAGAGGGTGTCATCCTGCGGCGGCTGGACCATTCGAACGGCGCGGATGAGACTGGAGCCGCCCGCACCGGGCGCTTCGGCGCACAGGAGGACCGGTGAAAGCACGCGGCTGGACTTCCCGGACGGATAACGGGCACGGTGGAGAGGTGACGGACATGCAGAGGTCGGTGTACAGCGCGCGCGGCGCCGCCGGTGTGCCGTCGGGTACCACTCCGCCAGGTGCCGCAAGTGGCAACACGGTGCGCGCAGGGGATCAGCAGGTATGACGGACCAGACCGGAGGCGACCAGCCGCCGCAGAAGACCGTGGCTGAGCTGCTCGCCCAGCACGGTGCCCAGGTCGACGGCGGACGCCGTCGCCGTCGGCGTGCCGCCGATGACGACGACGAACCCGGCACCCCCGAAGCCCCGCCCGGCGCCACCGGCTCGCACCGGCGGCCGGGCGTGACCGACACCGGCCCGCAGGCGATCATCGACCGGGTGGCGTCCGAAGGCACGCCGCCCCCGCCGTCCCCGCCCGCGCGGCCGGCCGGGCGCCGCCGCGCCGAGCCGCCGTCCCCGCCGCCGCCCGCGCCCCGCGCGGTCCCGCAGGACTCCCAGCCGCTGCCCCGGCCGGTGCCGCCGCCCCCGGCGCGGCCCGCCCCCGGCGCGGCCGAGTCCGGCCAGTACGCCCGCCCGGTCCCGCAGGAGTCCGGCCAGTTCGCCCGGCCGCCGCAGGAATCGGGCAAGTTCGCGCGCCCGGTCCCGCCCGAGCCCGTGCCGCCGCGCCCCCAGGAGTCGGCGCAGTTGCCGGTGCCGCCGCGGGCCGCGCCGCGCCGCCAGCCCCCGCCGCCGTCCCAGCCGTCCCAGGCGCTGCCGGTGCCGCCGCAGCCGTCCCAGCAGCTGCCGATTCCGCCGTCGGCCGAGGAAACCCGCGCCGTCGCGCCGGTCCGCCGCCGTCCCGGCCCGCCGCAGCCGTCCCAGGCGCTGCCGGTGCCGCCCCAGCCGTCACAGCAGCTGCCGACCCCGCCGCCGCCCGGCGGCCCGCTGTCGGCCCGGCTCGACGGCCTGAACGGCACCCCGGACGCCGAAATCGACGTCCCGCCGCCCCCGATGGCCAGCGGCACGTTCGCGACGCCGCCCGCGGCCCCCGGCCGTCCGCGCCGGGCGCCGTCCCGCCGTCCGGAGCCGAAGCGCGAGGACCACACCGAGCAGTTCTCGGCGGTCCCCGACGACGAGCCGCCCGCCCCGCCGGTGCCGCCGAAGGCCAAGAAGCCCGAGCCGCCGGAGCCCTCCTCGCCCGCGGGCCTGGCGAACTGGCGGAAGCGGCGGCAGAAGGAGCAGATGGAGGACACCGAGATCGGCGTCATGCCGGCGGTGCCCACCGACGCCCCGGACGACGGCTACCCCGAGGACGACTTCGACGAGCCCGACGGCTTCGCCCCGGAGGGCAGCGGCTACCAGGCCGCCTACGACGCGGGCCCGCCGACCGGCGCGTACCCGCCGCCGATGCCGTTCGCGCCCGGCGACCGGGCCTCGCGGGCGCCGATCCCGGACGACCTGGCGCCCTACGAGCGCGAGTTCGCCGACGACTACCCGGCGGACGGCCCGGACTTCGAGCAGGACGACTACGGCTACGAGCAGGGCGAAGGCTACGAAGACGACGAGTACGACGACGCGCCCGAGCCGGTCGCGGAGCCGGAGCCCGCGGCTTCGGCCGGCAAGCAGTGGCTGGCCCTGGCCGGCCAGCTGGCGATGGGTGTCGTCGGCGGGGCCGCCGTCTGGCTCGGCTTCAACTGGCTCTGGGTGAACATCCCGGCCGCCGCGCTGATCGCCGCGCTGCTGGTGGTCGTCGCGCTGGTCTGGATCGTGCGGAAGATCCGCCGCGCCGAAGACCTGCAGACGACGGTGCTGGCCGTGCTGGTGGGCCTGGTGGTGACGGTCTCACCGGCGGCGCTGCTGCTCGTCGGCCGCTGACCCCCCGGCGCCCATCGCGACGCGCGCGGGCAGGATGGCGCGCGTGACAGACGAGCAGCCGGTCCCCGTCGGACTCAGCACGGCGTCCGTGTGGCCCCTCAAGGCCGGGACGGCCTTCGAGCTGGCCGCCGAGCTCGGCTACGACGGCGTCGAGGTGATGGTCTGGGCCGACCCGGTCAGCCAGGACGTCTCCGCGCTGCGGCGCTGGTCGCGGCGCACCGGCGTGCCCGTGCTGTCGGTGCACTCGCCGTCGCTGCTGATCACCCAGCGGATCTGGTCGCCGGACCCGGCCGTGCGGCTGCGGATGTCGGTCGACGCCGCGCTCGAACTCGGCGCGCGCACGGTGGTGGTGCACCCGCCGTTCCGCTGGCAGCGCCGGTACGGGGACGCGTTCGGCGATCTGGTCGACGAACTGGAGGAGTCGAGCGGCGTCGAAATCGCCGTCGAAAACATGTTCAAGGTCCGGCCGCCCGGTGGTTCGAAGAATTCGCGCGTCTCCGCGTTCCGGCCGTCGATCGATCCGACGGACGTCGGGTTCCGCCACTACACGCTCGACCTGTCCCACACAGCGGCAGCCGACATGGACGCGCTGGCGCTGGCGCAGCGGATGGGCGACGGCCTCTCGCACGTCCACCTGGCCGACGGCACCGGCCTCCCGAAGGACGAACACCTGGTACCCGGGCGCGGTGGCCAGCCCTGCGCCGAACTGCTCGAGAAGCTGGTCAGCAACGGTTTCGCCGGCCAGATCGTGCTGGAGATCAACACCCGGCACGCCGTCACCGCGGCGCAGCGGGTCCGCGATCTGGCGGAGGCGTTGTTGTTCGCTCGGTTCCACCTCGGGCAATAACGCGCCGCGCCTTTCTGCTCCCGAGTGCATTTCCGCCGGTCGAACCCGTAAAGTTCGGACCGTGAACCCGTCGCTCTCGTTGCTCGTCACCTACCCGGATTCCCGAAATGGCGCGGACCGTTCGTGAGCGGAATGGACGGCACCGCCGTGTCCTTCGACACGGCGAGTGCGGCGCGGTCGCTGGGGGACGGCACCTTCACCGCGGTGCTGCGTGCGGAATGGGCCATCGGCTCGCACCCGCACGGGGGTTTCCTGCTCGCCCTGCTGGCCCGGGCGGCCATCGCCGCCCTGCACGAGCGCGGTGAGCCGCACGCGGAGCCGCTGGTCGTCAGTGCGGAGTTCCTGCACGCGCCCGCGCTCGGCCCGGTGCTGCTGCGCACGGACGTCCGCAAGGTCGGCCGCCGCGCCACGGTGGTCGAGGTCCGCCTGGAGCAGCGCGGCCGCAGCTGCGTGGAAGCCAGGGTGACGACGGGACGGCTCCCGATGCGGCGCCCGGAGTGGACCGACGTGCCGTCGATGCCCGCCGAGCCCCCGCCCGGGGCGCTGGCGATGGCCGAGAGCACCGAAGGGCCGTTCAACCTGGCCAAGGGGTGCGAGGTCCGGCTCGATCCGGCGACCGCGGGCTACCTGACCGGGCGCACCGGCGAGCCGCCCCGGATGCGGCTGTGGGTCCGGCCCCGGCACAGCCTCGTGGACCCGTACTTTTCGCTGCTCGCCTCCGACGTGAACCCGCCGGTGGTGATGAACCTCGGCCGCATCGGCTGGGCGCCGACGGTCCAGCTGACGGCGTTGCTGCGGACGCGCCCGGCGCCGGGCTGGCTGCGGGTGGTGGTGGAGTCCAGGTCGGTGCACGAGTCGTGGTTCGACTCGGACGCCACGGTGGTCGACGCCCAGGGCCGGCTGGTGTGCCAGGCCCGGCAGCTGGGCCTGGCCCCCGCTCCCGGAACGCAGTGAATGACTCATTCCTGGCGTCGGACGCCAGGAATGAGTCATTCACTGCACGCCGGCGACCCGGCACCGGGGCGACCGGGCGGGTTTGGCACGCTTGCCCCCATGACGGTCATCGCGGTGCTGGGTGCGGGCAAGATCGGTGAGGCGTTGCTTTCGGGGCTGCTCCACGGCGGCCACGACGCCGGCGACCTCCTCTTCACCGAGCGGTACCCGGCGCGCGTCGACGAGCTGACCGGCCGCTACGGCATCCGCGGCGTCGAGGTCGAGGAGGCCGCCAAGCGGGCCGACATCCTGGTCGTCGCGGTGAAACCGCAGGACATCGAGCCCGTTCTCGACGAACTCGCGCCGCTGCTCGGGCCGTCGTCGCTCGTGGTCTCGCTGTGCGCCGGGCTGCCCACCTCGCTCTACGAACGGCGGCTCGCCGAGGGCGTCCCGGTCGTGCGGGTCATGCCGAACACGCCGATGCTGGTCAACGAGGCCATGAGCGCGATCTCCGCCGGGCGGTACGCGACCGCCGAGCACCTCGCCGTGGTGCGGGACCTGCTCTCGCACGTCGGGCAGGTCGTCGAGGTGCCCGAGGCTCAGCAGGACGCCGTCACCGCGCTGTCCGGGTCCGGGCCCGCGTACTTCTTCTACCTGGTCGAGGCCATGATCGACGCCGGGATCCTGCTGGGCCTGCCGCGCGCGCTGGCCGGGCAGCTGATCATCCAGTCGGCCGTCGGCGCGGCGAAGATGCTCGCCGAATCCGACGAGCACCCCGTGCTGCTGCGCGAGGCCGTGACGTCCCCGGCCGGGACGACCATCAACGCCATCCGCGAGCTCGAGAAGCACGGTGTCCGCGCCGCGCTGCTCGCCGCCATCGAGGCCGCGAAGGACCGGTCCGTGGAGCTGGGCAAGGCTCACGACGAGGGCTGATTTCGCCGTAACGGGCGATTGCCCGGGTCTTGCACGCGCGGGTGCTTGTGCGTTAGCGCAGGTAGGGGCCCATCTCGGTGACAGGCGTCGCATTAGTCCCACCAGTCCCGCTACTCTCGATAGAGCACGTGCGTGTCGATACCACAGGTGGGGAAGCCTCGTGGCGCGACACGTGTCGAAGGACGCGGTAAACATGTCGCCGAACAAAAAGGAGGATTTGCCCGCCGTCGGGCAGGTCCAGTTCCTGACGGTAGCCGAGGTGGCCACGCTGATGCGGGTCTCCAAGATGACCGTCTACCGTCTCGTGCACTCGGGTGAGCTGCCCGCCGTCAGGGTCGGGAAGTCCTTCCGGGTGCCGGAAAAAGCAGTGCACGAATACCTCCAGGGTGCCTACTACGACGTGGGCTGACCGGCCGCCGGGCACGCCGTGGCCAGCGGCGCGCAGTGCTGCGACGTGCCCGCGACCGGCCCGCCGACCGCCCCGCCCGGGGTGACGGGTAACCTGGAAAACCGCTCGTGCCTGTGCGCTCCACCCGTTGGACGCTGCGCCGGGCAGCGTGACCGACGTCGACCTAAGGAGCGCCCATGGGCTCTGTGATCAAGAAGCGCCGCAAGCGCATGTCGAAGAAGAAGCACCGCAAGCTGCTTCGCCGTACGCGCGTCCAGCGTCGTAAGGCCGGCAAGTAAGCCTGCTGAGCGTGATCGTGGCCCGTCCAGTCTCTGGACGGGCCACGTCCATGTGGTGGGCAGGTCCGCCCGTTCGAGTGAGGCGTTCGTCGCTTTCCGGGGAAATCGGCGTCAATAGCACGTGAGACGGGCCGGAGCTACCACTGAAGAGCGGTAACATCTCAAGGGCGTCCGCGCGATGCTTCCAGTGAGTGCAGGTTCGCGCGCCTCGGGTGACCGTCCACCCCCCACATGCCCTACGCCGCAGGGAGTCGCATGCCGTCGAACATCGTGCTCGTCACCGGCGTCGCCGGGGAACTGGGCGGGAAACTCCTCGCCCGGCTGGGCAACAACCCCGACTTCGAGCGGGTCATCGGTGTCGACACGGTCCCGCCGGACAAGACGGTGCTGCAGCGCATGGGCCACGCGGAGTTCGTCCGCGCGGACATCAGGAACCCGTTGATCGCCAAGGTGATCAGCACGGCCAAGGTGGACACGGTGGTGCACGCGTCCTGCACCGCGCACCCGGCCGGCCCGGGCCGCCGCACGGCGATCAAGGAAGTCAACGTCATCGGCACCATGCGGCTGCTCGCCGCCTGCCAGCGCTCGCCGCTGGTCCGGAAGCTGGTGGTGAAGTCGACGGCGGCCGTCTACGGCGCCGGCGCCCGCTCGCAGGCGGTGTTCACCGAGGACTCCGAACTCATCCCCACCTCGACCAGCGGGTACGCGAAGGACGCCGTCGAGATGGAGGGGTACGTGCGCGGCCTGGTGCGCCGCCGCCCGGACATCACCACGACGCTGTTCCGCTTCGCCAACATCATCGGCCCCGAGACCGACACCGTCCTCGCGCGCTACTTCGCGCTGCCGGTGGTGCCGACGGTCTTCGGCTTCGACGCGCGCATCCAGCTGCTGCACTCCGCCGACGCGCTGGCCGTGCTGGAACGGGCGACGTTGACCGACCGGCCCGGCGTGTTCAACGTCGGCGCGGAGGGGGTACTCACCCTTTCGCAGGCGATCCGGCGAGCCGGCCGGGTCGAGCTGCCGATGCCGCGGAGCGTGGTGCCGTCGGTCGGCAAGGTCCTGCGCGGCGCCCGCGTCGTGGACTTCTCCGCCGACCAGGTCCGGCTGCTGAACTTCGGCCGGGTCGTCGACATCGCCAAGCTGAAGCAGGAGTTCGGGTACACCCCGCGGTGGACCACGCGGGAGGCGTTCGACGACTACATCGCAGGACGCGGGCTCCGTCCGGTGCTCGACGGCGGCAAGCTGGCCGGGCTGGCCGGCAAGGTGCTCGTCGCGGCGGCTACCGGGCAGAGCCGATGACCAGACCACACTTCGGAAGTGAGGCGGAAACGGTGGGTGCCGAGGCGCAAGTCATCCCCCTGCACGGACCGGGCCGCGAGAAGCCCGAAGCACTGGAGGCCGAGCGGGACCTCCGCGAGCAGGAGGAGGCACCGGTCGTCGCCTTCCCCGGCGGCGTCGACCGCCCGGCGCCGGAAGAGCCGCTGTCCGCCGCGGCGCGGTCGGCGCTCGGCTTCCTCCGCGACCGGCTGACCGGCGACTACACCGTGGACGAATTCGGCTTCGACGCCGAGCTCACCGAGGCGGTGTTCCTCCCGCCGCTGCGCGCGCTGTACAAGAAGTGGTTCCGCGTCGACACGCACGGCGTCGAGAACCTCCCGGCGTCGGGCGGCGCGCTGCTGGTGTCCAACCACTCGGGCACGATCCCGCTCGACTCCCTGATGACGGCGGTGGCCGTCCACGACGAGACCGGCGGCCGTCACCTGCGCGGCCTCGGCGCCGACCTGGTGTTCCAGGTGCCGCTGGTGGGGTCGTTCGCGCGCAAGTCCGGCCAGACGCTCGCCTGCCACGCGGACGCCGAGCGCCTGCTGCAGAAGGGCGAGCTGGTCGGGGTGTGGCCGGAGGGCTTCAAGGGCGTCGGCAAGCCGTTCGCCTCCCGCTACAAGCTCCAGCGCTTCGGCCGCGGCGGCTTCGTGTCGGCCGCGCTGCGGGCGGGCGTGCCGATCATCCCGGTGTCGGTCATCGGCGCCGAGGAGATCTACCCGAAGCTCGGCGACATCAAGGTGCTGGCCCGGATGCTGGGGCTGCCGTACTTCCCGGTGACGCCGTTCTTCCCGATGCTGGGCCTGCTGGGCGCGGTCCCGCTGCCGACGAAGTGGAGCATCGAGTTCGGCGAGCCGATCGCGACGGACTCCTTCGGCCCGGACGCCGTCGACGACCCGATGCTGGTGTTCCAGCTGACCGACCAGGTGCGCGAGTCGATCCAGCAGACGCTGTACCGGCGGCTTTCGCAGCGGAAGTCGGTCTTCCGCGGCTGAGCCGCGCCGTGCACGAGCACCTCCGCAAGCGTCAGGCGGCGGGTTCCCGGCCCGCCGGCCGATAGCCCAGCCGTCCCCGGGTCGCGACGAGCAGCACGAGGGCGATCACGGCCGAGGCGAGCAGGAACGCGTGTGTCGTGTTCCGGGGCGACAGTGACGGGAACATCTCCGACCAGGCGAGCGAGAAGAAGTTGTTGACGCTCGTGTGCAGCAGCATGGCGATCGGCAGGCTCTGGCCGGTGCGGTTGAACACCCACGTCATGATGATGCTGAAGGTGACGCAGGTGGCGACGAACTCGACCGGCGTCAGCCAGGTGACGTCCGGCCAGCCGCCCCACTCGCTGAAGAACAGGGGCAGGTGCCAGATCCCCCAGAGCGGGCCGAGGATCAGCGTGCCGCCGAGCGGTCCGTAGCGCTGCTGGAGGCGGGGGAGGGCGAAGTCGCGCCAGCCGGGTTCCTCCGCGAGCCCGGTCGTGACCATCTGCAGCAGCAGGCCCGGCAGGTAGGCCACCAGCGTGGCCACGGCGGGAACCACGGGGTTCTGCTCGGACAGCGCCATCGTGGTGATCGTCAGCACGGCCGGCACGCTGAGCACCACCGTCACGTACCAGAGCCAGCTGACCCGCCACTTGAACAGCCGCCCGGCCCAGCGGCGCAGGCCGATGCGCCCGTCGGCGATCGCGGTGACGAGGAACGCCGAGGCGATCGGGCCGAGGTAGGCGCCGGGCAGGACGCCGGCGAACTGCGAGGTCCCGAGCAGCTCCGGGAACCGGAAGGGCAGGACACCCAGCCCGTTCTCCGACAGGATGTAGGGCGTCCACGCGACCCAGCTCAGCAGGTTGGCCAGGACGAAGAACCAGGTCAACGGGTGTCTGCGGACGCTGTCCCGCAGTCCGCCGCCGCCGCCGGTCCGTTCTTCGATGTCCACTCGGGTCGCCACCGCACTGCCCCTTCGCCGAAGCCGTCTCCCGCGGCCGAGGTGGGCGCTCAGTCGCTGACGTGGGCGGTGTGGTCGAGCCAGTGCCGGACGAGCTGGACGTCGCCGTCCACGTCGACGCTGCCGAGCGGGCTTCGCCTGGTCAACGTCCGCAGCAGGGCCGCGGCCGAGCCGGTGATCGTCACGTCGGCCGGCCGGGTCGCGGGCTGCCAGGTCGCTCCCTCGGGGCGCCGCTCGACGAACCACGCGCCCTCGGCGGTGTCGGTGGCCCGCCACTGCAGGGTCTGCCCGGTGCCCCGGAGGGCCTGCGCGGACTCGGCCCGCTGCAGTGCCCAGGTCGGCGAGGTCAGCATCCTCAGGTGGTTGGTGATGAGCGCGGCCGCGACGTCGGCGTCGACGTCGAGCGGCCGGCCCGCCGCGGCCGCCGCGTCGAACCCGTGGACGACCGCTTCGTTGAGCATGCTGGACAGCCAGAACTGCGTCCCGGATCGCTCGTCCCCGGCGGCGTTGAACACCGGCGCGTCGAGCGCGTCATCGGAACAGGCGGCCGCGACCCGGTTCGCCGATTCCGCCAGCCACGCCTGCCACTCGCGCGGGTCGGCGGGGAGCTCCGGCAGCTCCGTGGGCAACCGGGTGGGGTCGGTGATGCGCTGCTCGATGATTTCCGCGACCCAGTGCTGGGTCTGGCCCAGGTGCCGCACCAGATCGGTGACGGTCCACTCCGGAGCCGTCGGCACGGCAGCGTCGGGGCCGGCCGCGGCAGCCGCTTCCGCCAAGCGCCGGGTGTGGTCGACGATCGCGCGCCTGGTGCGGTCCGCGTTCAAGCCGGTCATCGTGATGTCCTCTGCGCTCGGGGCGCCCGGTGCGGGTGCCTTCACACCGGCGTCGAACGACCGCGGCGGGAATCGACCGGTGTCCGGCGGAATTCTCAGCGGCGGCGGTAAGCCATCCCGGCCGCCACGGCACCGGCCAGCGCTCCCGCGCCCAGCACCGACGGCACGCCGATCTTCGCGGCCTTCCGTCCCGTCCGGAAGTCGCGGATTTCCCAGCCCCGCGCCCGGGCCACGTCCCGCAGCCCGCCGTCCGGGTTGACCGCCACCGCCGTGCCCACCACCGACAGCATCGGGATGTCGTTCGCCGAATCCGAGTACGCCGTGCAGCGCTTGAGGTTCAGGCCCTCGCGGGAGGCCAGCGCCCGCACCGCGTGCGCCTTGGCGCGGCCGTGCAGGAGGTCGCCCACCAGGCGGCCGGTGTACACCCCGTCACGGGTCTCGGCCACCGTGCCCAGTGCGCCCGTCAGCCCCAGCCGGCGCGAAATGATCGCCGCCAGCTCGATCGGGGTCGCCGTCACCAGCCAGACGCGCTGGCCCGCGTCCAGGTGCATCTGGGCCAGCGCGCGCGTGCCGGACCAGATCTTGTCCGCCATCAGCTCGTCGTAGATCTCTTCGCTTATCGACGTCAGCTCGGCCACCGTGCGGCCGGCCACAAAGGACAGTGCGCGCTCGCGGTGGGTCTTGATGTCCTCTTTGTTCTCCCGGCCGCCGAGCCGGAACTTGATCTGGCCCCACACGAACCCGGCGAGGTCCGACGACGTGAAGAACTTCCTAGCCGCGAGCCCGCGGGCGAAGTAGAAGATCGACGCGCCCATCATCATCGTGTTGTCGACGTCGAAGAACGCGGCCGCGGTCAGGTCCGGGGGCGCGGGCGGGGCCGGGGGTTCGGACAGCGCGTGCGCGGCTTCGGCCGACGCTTCGCCCGCCAGCTCGGCGAGCCGTTCGAGCTCCTGACTCTTGTCCTTGCCACGCCAAGCTGACACGTACACCGCCTCCACGTCTCCTTTGCACAGCGTAGCGAGCCGCCCACTGCTTCGTCGCAGGTGTGGGCCGGACCTCAGCCGATGACGATCGGCGGCAGGCCCGGCAGCAGCGGCGGCAGGGAGATCAGCGGCGGCGAGGACGTCGTCGTGGTCGGCGCCGGTGGCCGGGTGGTGGTCGTCGGGCTGCCGTACACCGGAGGCGGCGTCACCCCGCCGCTCGGCACCGGGAGGCCCGGGGTCGCCGCGGCGTCCGACGGCGGCAGCTGCGTGCCCGTCGGGACCGGCGACGTGCTGTCCGACGGCGGGGGCGCGGCCGAAGACGACGCCGACGTCGGCTGGGTGCCTGCCGCCGGGGCCGGGCGCTGCGCGCACTCGCCGGTGGCGGGCAGCGGACCGAGCTCGTCGGCCGAGCCGGCGGTGATCCGGTAGCAGTTCATCCGCGCGACCAGGCCGCTCGTGCGTTCCTGGACCTTGCCCAGCAGGTCCCGGACGTCGCCGAACACCGGCGCCGCGTCGGCCGGGAGGGGCTGCGCGGCCAGCCTGGCCGCCTGGTTGCGCGCCCACAGCCGGAGGTCGGACAGCGCCTGCGCGCCACTACCGTCGCTGGTGGCCACGGCGGACAGCTGGGCGACGCCGGCCCGCAGGTCGGTGGCGAAGTCGTCGTACGCGGTCCGGTAGTCGGCCGCGCTCGCGTCTTCGGCCGCCAGCTCGCCGAGCTCGGTGATCCGGTTGGTGGCGAACTCGAGGTGCTTGCGCGCCTTCTCCTGGTCACCGAACGTCAGGCCCAGTGCGGTCGACTCGCCGGCGCGCTTCACGCTGTACAGCGGGTCGCCGGGCAGCGCGGTGCGCGAGAGCACCAGCGTCAGTCCCGCGAGGGCGAGGAAGAGGAACAGCGCGGCGGCCACCAGGTCGGCGGTCCGCGGCCGCCACCTCCGACGGGGGGTGGTGGCCGCCGCCGTCTCCAGGCGGCCCGCGATCTCGGCGCGGATCCGCTGCCGGGTCTCCAGGTCCGGGGCCCCGGCCGCGCCCAGGTCACGCAGGGCGCCGACCAGCGCGAGCTCGTCGGCGAACTCGTCGTCGCGGCGGACCGGCGACGGTTCCAGGGCACGCGCGAACCGCTCGCTCTCGGCTCGCTCACGCGCAAACCTCACGGCGCTGCTCTCCATCCCTGGCCTCGGCCGGTCCTGACACCGGTCTGCGTGGGGTAACGATCCAGAAGCCGCCAGGGTTACCGGTTTCCGCCGACGAACGGAAAAGTTCGCGGGTTCAGCGCAATCCGGTGGGCAGAAGTTGTGCCAATCGGCGTACGGCGCGGTGCTGGAGCGCCTTGATCGCGCCTTCGTTGCGGTTCATGATCTCGGCCGTCTCGGCCACCGACAGGCCCTGCAGGAACCGCAGGACAATGCATTCGCGCTGGTCATCGCCCAGTTCCGCGACGCAGCGCAGCAGCTCGGCCCGGGTGGCGCGGCTGATCGCCTCCTGTTCGGGGCCGACCTGGGTGGCCGCGCCGACGCTGAAGGGCGCCGAACCGGGCTCGGTCACCTCGTCGGTGACCACTTCGAGCTTGAACCGGCTCGACTTGACGTGGTCGAGCACGAGGTTGCGGGCGATGGTGACGAACCAGGCGCCGACGTCACGTCCCTGGTAGCTCACCGACGTGATGCGGCGCAGCGCCCGCAGGAACGTCTCGCTGGTGACGTCCTCGGCGAGGTCGCGGTCCCCGAGGCGGAACAGCACGTACCGGTAGACGACGTCGACGTAGCGGTCGTAGAGCCGGCCGAAGGCGGACGAGTCGCCGTCCTGCGCGGCCCGCACCAGGTCCCAGGCTTCCGCCTTGGCCGCCTCGGCGCGTTCGTCGTCGGCCGCCTGCCTGCTCAACGGCACGGCCGACGTCCGGCCGAAGACGCGTTCGGCGAACATGAAGACGGGCCCGCGGCTCACGGCGGTCGGCAGGGTCATCGGGCGGCACCTCCGGCGGCGGCTTCGGCCCGGCGGCGGGCCACGGAACCCCCGGCACCCCGGCGAGCAGGGGCCGGCCGGCTCGCATGCCCCACGACCTCGTGGGCAGGCAAGTTCCTCACGGCGACTCCCTCTCTCCGGTCGCGGCGGTGATCATCGACACCGGCGCGACGCAGTGCAGCATACGTGTAGTTACCGCTAAGTAGGTAGTGGTTCCGGGGTTGCGCAGACGCGACGCTCGCGGTCAGCACCCATGACGTCGCTTCAGATGACAGACTTGCAACGGTTCACGCCGGGCGAGGAGAGGCAGGTCGCGGGTGAGTGCTCCAGAGGGGACGCAGCCGGGGGTCGGCGGGCTGCTCACACGGGCCGCGGAGACGTGGCCGGAGCACCCGGCCGTGCTCGAAACCGGCACCGGACGCAGCCTGACCTACCGCGAGGCCGACGCGGCCGCCCAGGCCCAGGCCCGCCGGCTGGCGGACGCGGGTGTCGCGCCCGGCGACCGGGTCGGGCTCCGGCTGCCGACGTCGGTCGACTTCGTGGTCGCCTTCTTCGGCGCGCTGCGGGCCGGTGCGGTGGTCGTGCCGCTGTCGCCGCAGGTGCCCGGCCCGGAGCTCGGGAAGCTGCTGGAGCACAGCGGCGCGAAGGTCGTCGTCCAGCGCGACTCCGGCGACGACCTCCCGGACGGCGTGACCGGTCTCACGCTCGCGGGTGACCCGGACGGAGGAGGCGAGTTCGCCGACGCCGGCCGCTCCGGCGAGGACATCGCGGTCGTTTCGTACACGTCCGGCACGACCGGGCCGCCGCGCGGGGTGATGCTGTCGCACCGGGCGCTGCTGGCCAACCTGGAGCAGATCGGCGGCGTCGAAGGCGCGCTCGAGCACGACGACCGGGTGCTGATCACCATCCCGCTCTTCCACGTCTACGGCCTCGGGCCCGGCCTCCTGCACGCTGTTTCCGCCGGTGCGACCGCGGTGCTCTCGGAGCGCTTCGAGGCCCAGCGCACGCTGGACGACTGCGCCGAGCACCGCGTCACCTCGATCACCGGCGTCCCGACGATGTACGGCGAGTTCGCCGCGTTCGGCGCCGACGAGCTGCGCCGCGGCCTGGCCACCGTGCGGCGGATGACCTCGGGCGCCGCGCCGCTGCACCCGAAGGTGCTGACGGCGATCCGCGAGGCCACCGGCCTCGACGTCTACGAGGGCTACGGCCTCACCGAATGCGCCCCGGTGGTGACGTCGACGCTGGTCACCGGCTACCCGAAGCCGGGCTCGGTCGGGCGGCCGCTGCCCGGGATCGAGCTGCGGCTGGTGGACAGCGACGGCACCGACCAGGCCGTGCCGCTCGACCCGGACGACGTCGACGACGTCTTCGAGGCCGAGGGCGAGACCGGGCTGGTGTCGATCCGCGGCGCCAACCTCTTCTCCGGCTACTGGCCGGACGGGGAGCACGGCCCCGACGACGAGGGCTGGTTCCGCACCGGCGACGTCGGCTACCTCGACACCGACGGCGACCTGCACCTGGTCGACCGGGCCAACGACCTGATCATCGTCAACGGCTTCAACGTCTTCCCGCGCGAGGTGGAGGAGGTCATCGGGCAGCTGCCCGAGGTGGCCGAGGCCGCGGTCGTCGGCGTGGTCGACGAGCGCAGCGGGGAGGCGGTCAAGGCGGTCGTCGTGCCGTCGGCCGGGGCGGCGCTGTCCGAGCAGCAGGTCGTCGACCACTGCGCGGCCCACCTGGCCGGGTACAAGGTGCCGCACGCGGTCGAGTTCGCCGAGTCGCTGCCGCATTCGGCCACCGGGAAGCTGCGCCGCCTGCGGCTGCGGTAGGAAGAACGGCATGGCGCACGAAGTGACGGTGATGGGCCGGGACGGTTGCCACCTCTGCGAGGTCGCCGAGGCCGAGGTCGCCCGGATCTGCGGCGAGCTCGGCGTCGCGTGGAAGGCCGAGGACGTCGACACCGATCCGGAGTGGCGGGCCGAGTACGGCGACCGCGTCCCGGTGATCCTGGTCGACGGCGCCGAGCACGGCTACTGGCGCGTCGAAGAGGACCGGCTGCGGCGAGCTCTGCAGCCGTAACCGGCTCGTAAGGGGGATCCGGCAGCCGCTGCCCGCTCGCGCTCCGAAGATGGAGTCGTGAGCACTCTGCAGGACGCGCCCCCGGAGACGCGCCGCCTTTCGCTGCCGGTCGCGACGCTGATCGGCCTCCTCGCGCTGGCCGCCGCCCTCGGCGTCGGGCACCTGGTGGCGGGCTTCGTCGGGTACACGGCCTCGCCGTTCATCGCGGTGGCGAACTACGTGATCGACCACAGCCCGACCGCCGTCGTGAAGTGGGCCGAGCGGACGCTGGGCACCTGGGACAAGCCGGTGCTCAAGCTCGGGCTCGCCGTGGTGCTGGTCCTGTTCGCGCTGCTTGCCGGGCAGCTGTCGCGCCGGACGCCCCGGGCCGGGCAGGTGCTCGTCGTCCTCCTCGGTGCCGCCGGGGTCGCGGCCGTGTACGCGCGCAGCGACCTCGGGCAGGTTTCGCTGCTCGCGCCGGTCGCCGCCCTGGTCGCCGGCCTGATGGTGTTCACCTTCCTGCACCGGCTCGCGCTGCCCGTCGACGTCGGCCACGACCGCGGCTTCGACCGGCGGAAGTTCCTGCGGGCCGGGGTCGGGGTGGCCGCGGGGTCGGGCCTCGCGGCCGTCGTCGGCCAGGTCGCCGGGACCAGCTCGAACGCCGAGGACTCGCGGGCCGCCGTCGGGCCGCTCGTCCCCGCGCGCACCGCGCCGCCGCTGCCCGCGGACGCCGACTTCGCGAAGCTCGGTTCGCCGCCCTTCATCACGCCGAACGCCGACTTCTACCGCATCGACACCGCGCTGGTCGTGCCGCAGATCCGCACCGAGGACTGGAGCCTGAAGATCCACGGGATGGTCGACCGCGAGGTGAGCTTCTCCTACGCCGACATCCGCAACCGGCCGCTGGTCGAGCGCCGGGTGACGCTGACCTGCGTGTCCAACGAGGTCGGCGGGCCGCTGATCTCGAACGCCGCCTGGATCGGCGTCGACCTCGCCGACCTGCTCGACGAAGCGGGCGTCCAGCCGGGCGCGCAGCAGATGTTCGCCACCAGCGTCGACGGCTGGACGTGCGGGACGCCGGCGAACGTCGCCCTCGACCGGACCCGCGGGGCGATGCTGGCGATCGGGATGAACGGCGCGCCGCTGCCGGTCGAGCACGGCTTCCCGGCGCGGATCGTCATCCCCGGCCTGTACGGGTACGTGTCGGCGACGAAGTGGGTCGAATCGCTCGAATTCACCCGGTGGGACGCCCGGCAGGCGTACTGGCTGAGCCGCGGGTGGGCCGAGCAGGCGCCGATCAAGACCGAGTCCCGGATCGACACGCCGAGCGGCTTCGCCAAGGTGAGCGCGGGCAAGGTCCGGCTGGCCGGGACGGCGTGGGCGCAGCACACCGGCATCGCGAAGGTCGAGGTCCGGCTGGACCAGGGGGAGTGGCGGGCGGCGACGCTGTCGGCGGAGGTGAGCAAGGACACCTGGCGGATGTGGTGGATCGAGCTCGACGTGCCGGCGGGGACGCACCAGGCCTCGGTCCGGGCCACCGACCAGGACGGCTACACGCAGACGGAGAACCGCGCGGACCCGGTCCCGGACGGCGCCACCGGCTGGCACTCGGTCACCCTCGACGCGAGCTGAGGTCCGGGCCCGTCACCTACCGCAGTGAATGACTCATTCCTGGCGTCCGACGCCAGGAATGAGTCATTCACTGCACCGGGGCGCGGCCGATCAAGGGCTGCCGCTCGCAGCGCGGGACCGGCCGTTCGCCGCGCGGCGAAGATCGGCGCCCGCACGTCCCCTCGCGGGCCGTCCGCGCGAACTGCCTTGCCGGACAAGGATTCTGACGCCGTGTCATGATCGCGTGGCCTGCGGAACGGCCTCCGACCAGTGACTTTGTGCGTGCGTTCACAAGTGGTCTACCGTAGGGCTGTCGCCCGGGACGGGCCGGTATCGAACCGGACTCCGGGTCCTGGGTCAAGACACAGTTCCGAATGGCGATGGCCGCCAGACGTGCACAGCGGGCAGGAGAACTACGGCGTGGTGACACAGCGGGGGAGGCGCGACGCGGCGGACTCCCCGGGCCGGGCGTCCCGGCGGCCCCGCCGTCCGGCCGGCCTCGACGCCGACAACGCCCCCACCGCCGAAATGCCCGCGGTGCCCGCCGGTGAGCCGGGCCGCAACGGGGATGCCCCCGAGGCCGTCCGGGCGAAGTCCATTCCCGAGGCCGCCGTCGCGCGGCTGGCCGTCTACCTGCGCGTGCTGTCCGGAATGTCCGAACAGGGTGCGACGACCGTTTCGAGCGAAGAACTGTCGCAGGCCGCCGGCGTCAATTCCGCGAAACTGCGCAAGGACCTCTCCTACCTGGGTTCCTACGGCACCCGGGGCGTCGGCTACGAGGTCGGCGTCCTGGTCAGCCAGATCGAACGCATCCTCGGCCTGACCCGGCAGCACAAGGTCGCCGTGGTCGGGATCGGCAACCTGGGTCACGCGCTGGCCAACTACGGCGGCTTCCCGGGGCGCGGCTTCCCGGTCGAAGCGCTGTTCGACCTGGACCCGGACCTGATCGGTGTGCCGGTCGGCGGGCTCCCGGTGTCGCACATGGACGACATCCCGCGGATCTGCGCCGAGCGCGGCATCTCCATCGGCGTGATCGCCACCCCGCCCACCGCGGCGCAGTCGGTGTGTGACCGCCTCGTCGCGGGTGGTGTCCAGTGCATCCTCAACTTCGCCCCGGTCGTGTTGCAGGTTCCTGCTCACATCGAGGTCCGCAAAGTGGATTTGGCCGTCGAGCTGCAGATACTCTCGTTCCATGTGGCCCGCCGTGCGGACGACGCCGGGAATCAGGGCAATTCCGGATTACCCGGTGCGGTTCACCCATCCGAGAATGGGAACGGCAGGCGGAACGGCTCGGGTCCGGACGGCGGACGGGAAATGGTGGTGCGCTCATGAGCGTCTTGGCGGTCGGTCTCTCGCATCGGAGTGCGGAGCTGAGCACGCTCGAGCGCGTCGCGGTGCCCGCTCCCGAAGTCGGCAAGATCCTGGACGAACTGCAGCAGGCCGAGCACATCAGTGAGGTCATGCTCGTCTCGACCTGCAACCGGATCGAGGTCTACGCGGTCGTCGAGACCTTCCACGGCGGCCTCAACGACGTCTCCGAAGTGCTCGCCCGCCAGGCCGGGATGGCCCCCGCCGAGCTCTACGACAGCCTGTACGTCCACTACGCCGGCGCCGCCGTCGAGCACCTGTTCTCCGTCACCTCGGGCCTGGACTCGATGGTCGTCGGCGAGACGCAGATCCTCGGCCAGATCCGGTCCGCCTACGCCACCGCCCGCGAGGCCGGCACCGTCGGGCGCACGCTGCACGAGCTGATCCAGACCACGCTGCGCGTCGGCAAGCGGGTGCACACCGAGACCGGGCTCGACCAGCTCGGCGCGTCGGTCGTCTCAGAAGCGCTCGCCGCGGCCGGGGACGTCACCGGCAAGCACGCCGTCATCGTCGGCGCCGGCTCGATGGGCGCGCTCAGCGCGTCGCAGCTGCGCAAGGCCGGGATCGGCGAGATCACCGTGGCCAACCGCACCGACGCCCGCGCCCGCCGGCTCGCCGCGAACGTCACCGAGCAGGGCGTGCCGGCCCGCGCGATCCCCCTGACCAGCGTCGCCGGCGCCGTGCGGGACGCCGACATCGTGATCTGCTGCACCGGCGCGCAGGACGCCGTCTTCACCCCCGAGCACGTGCTGCCGCGCGGCGGCCGGGAGCTCGTCGTGTGCGACCTCGGCCTGCCGCGGGACGTCGACCCGGAGGTCGGCGAGCTGGCCGGTGTCCGGGTGGTCGACCTGGCCACCGTCCAGCGCCGGATGCGCGAGGCCGGGACGCCGACCACCGAGCGCCAGACCGCGAAGGCGACCGGGATCGTCCTCGACGAGGTCCGCGACTACCTCGCCGGGCAGCGCAGCGCCGAGGTGACCCCGACCGTGACCGCGCTGCGCCGCCGCGCGGCCGAGGTCGTCGACGCCGAGCTGCTCCGGCTGGACAACCGCCTGCCCGGACTGGACGGCGCGGTCCGCGAGGAGGTCGGCCGCACGGTCCGCCGGGTGGTCGACAAGCTGCTGCACGCGCCGACGGTGCGGGTCAAGCAGCTGGCCGCCGAGACGGCCGACACCGACTACGCGAACGCGTTGCGAGAACTGTTCTGCCTCGACCCGCAGGCACCCGCCGCGGTGGCGAGCCCGAAGCCCCCCTCAGAGAAGAAGTAGTAGTGACCAGAGTCATTCGCATGGGTACGCGCGGTTCCAAGCTCGCGCTCGCCCAGACCGGGACCGTCGCCGACGCCCTGCGCGCCACCGGCGCCGAGGTCGAGATCGTCAAGGTGACCACGCCCGGTGACCAGTCCTCCGCGCCGATTCCCACGATCGGGGTCGGCGTCTTCACGTCGGCGCTGCGGGAAGCGTTGCAGCGCAACGAGGTCGACGTCATCGTCCACTCGTACAAGGACCTGCCGACCACCCCCGAACCGGGCATCACGCTGGCCGCCGTGCCGCCCCGCGAGGACCCGCGGGACGCGCTGGTCGCGCGCGACGGGCTGACGCTGGGCGAGCTGCTGCCCGGCGCGAAGGTGGGCACGGGCTCCCCGCGGCGCACCGCGCAGCTGCGGGCGCTGGGTCTCGGTTTGGAAATCGTGCCGATTCGCGGCAATATCGACACCCGCATGCGCAAGGTGTCCGACGGCGAGCTCGATGCCGTGGTGCTCGCGCGTGCCGGACTGGCCAGGATCGGCCGGGCCGAGGCGATCACCGAGACCCTCGACCCGATCCAGATGCTGCCCGCGCCCGCGCAGGGTGCGCTGGCGGTGGAGTGCCGGGCCGCCGACGTGGACCTCGAGCAGCTGCTCAGGTCCACTTTGGACGACGAAGGCACGCGGGCCGCGGTGACGGCCGAGCGTGCGCTGCTGGCCGCGCTCGAGGCGGGGTGCAGCGCGCCGGTGGGCGCGCTCGCCGAGATCGTCGAAGATCTCGACGCCGAGGGCAAGGTCGTGGAACGGATCTCGCTGCGCGGCACCGCCGCCGCGGAAGGCGAGAACGGCGCGGTGGACATGGTCCGGGCCTCCGCGCTGGCCGACAAGGACCAGGCCGCCCAGCTGGGCAAGGACCTGGCCGCCGAGCTGCTGGACCTGGGAGCCGGAGCCCTCTCCGGCCCTGCCCGATAGCGCTCTCGCGAGCGCTTTTCCCAGACGTAGGAGATCTGCGGCCGCGCGATCGTGCACGGTCGCCGCAAGAGGAGAAACGCACAGATGACCCCCGCGCGAAAGACCACCGGGCGCGTCGCGTTCGTGGGCTCCGGCCCCGGCGACGCCGGCCTGCTCACGGTCCGTGCCCAGGAGCTGCTGACCAAGGCCGAGGTCGTGGTGACCGACCCCGACGTGCCGCAGGCCGTGCTGGCCATGGCCGCCGAGGGCGCCGAGGTCCGGCCCGCCGTCGGCGAGGCCGCCGAGGTCGCCAAGGACCTGACCACCGAGGCCAAGGCCGGCCGGCTGGTGCTGCGCCTGGTCGCGGGCGACCCGCTGACCACCCCGGCCGTGGTGGCCGAGGTCCAGGCGGTCGCGCGCACGAGCGCCGTGTTCGACGTCATCCCCGGGGTCTCCCCGGCGGCGGCCGTCCCGGCGTACGCGGGCGTCGCGCTGGGCGGCACGCACACCGAGGTCGATGTCCGCGGCGACGTCGACTGGGCGGCACTGGCCGCCGCGCCCGGCCCGCTGGTGCTGCACGCCACGTCGGCGCACCTGGCCGAGGCCGCCTCGGCGCTGACCGGCAACGGCGTCCCGGCGTCGACCCCGGTCGCGGTCACCGCGAACGGCACCATCAACACCCAGCGCACCCTCGACACCACGCTCGAGAAGGTCGCGAACGACGCCGGCGAGCTCGTCGGGCCGCTGATCGTCACGATCGGCCAGGCCGCCGGGCAGCGCTCGAAGCTGTCGTGGTGGGAGTCCCGCGCGCTGTACGGCTGGAAGGTCCTGGTGCCGCGCACGAAGGAGCAGGCCGGCGAGATGGCCGAGCGCCTGCGCGGCCACGGCGCGACGTCGCACGAGGTGCCGACCATCTCGGTCGAGCCGCCCCGCAGCCCGGCGCAGATGGAGCGCTCGGTCAAGGGTCTGGTCGACGGCCGCTACCAGTGGATCGTCTTCACCTCCACCAACGCGGTCCGCGCGGTGTGGGAGAAGTTCGAGGAGTTCGGGCTCGACGCCCGCGCGTTCTCCGGCGTCAAGATCGCCTGTGTGGGCGAGTCGACCGCGGCGAAGGTGCGCTCGTTCGGCATCATCCCGGAGCTGGTCCCTTCCGGTGAGCAGTCCTCCGAGGGCCTGCTGGCCGAGTTCCCGCCGTACGACGACGTCCTCGACCCGGTCGACCGCGTCCTGCTGCCGCGGGCGGACATCGCCACCGAGACGCTGTCGGCCGGCCTGCGCGAGCGCGGCTGGGAGATCGACGACGTGACGGCCTACCGGACCGTCCGGGCCGCCCCGCCGCCCGCCGAGACCCGCGAGATGATCAAGACCGGCGGCTTCGACGCGGTCTGCTTCACCTCGTCCTCGACCGTGCGGAACCTGGTCGGCATCGCCGGCAAGCCGCACACCCGCACGCTGGTCGCGTGCATCGGCCCGAAGACCGCCGAGACCGCGGTGGAGTTCGGGCTCCGGGTCGACGTCCAGCCGGAGAAGGCGGACGTGCCGCACCTGGTGGACGCGCTGGCCGAGCACGCCGCCCGGCTGCGCGCCGAGGGTGCCCTGCCGCCGCCGCGCAAGGCGAAGCGGGCCCGCCGCTCCTGAGTTCCAACGCGGTGAATGACTCATTCCTGGCATCGGACGCCAGGAATGAGTCATTCCTGTCTTGGGGTTCGGCGCCGCTGATCCAGCCGGGGGCCACTCACCGCTCGGGAGGCGCCGCTGGGCACCCTTGCGGAACTCCGGCAAAAGCCGCGGGAGTACCTTGGGAGGGGTGTTCCCCGAGCATCGTCCCCGCAGGCTTCGCACCACCCCGGCCATGCGCAGGCTGGTGGGCGAAACGACGCTGCGGCCACGCCAGCTGATCCTCCCGATGTTCGTCGCCGAAGGGATCGACGCGCCGCGGCCGATCTCGAGCATGCCCGGCGTCGTCCAGCACACCCGCGACACGCTGCGGAAGGCCGCCGTCGACGCGGTCAACGCCGGTGTCGGCGGCCTCATGCTGTTCGGCATCCCGGCCACGCGTGACGCCGAAGGCTCCGGCGCGGTCGACGAGAAGGGCATCCTCAACGTCGCCCTGCGCGACCTGCGCCACGAGCTCGGTGACGCCACCGTGCTGATGGCCGACACCTGCCTCGACGAGTTCACCGACCACGGCCACTGCGGCGTCCTGGACGCCGACGGCGCGGTCGACAACGACGCCACCCTGCGGATCTACGCCCAGATGGCCATCGCGCAGGTGGAAGCCGGGGCGCACGTGCTCGGGCCGTCCGGGATGATGGACGGCCAGATCGGCGTCATCCGCCGGGCGCTCGACGAGGTCGGGCACAAGGACGCGGCGATCCTCGCCTACTCCGCGAAGTACGCCAGCGCGTTCTACGGCCCCTTCCGCGAGGCTGTCGACTCGCAGCTCAAGGGCGATCGCAAGACCTACCAGCAGGACCCGGGCAACGGCCGCGAGGCGCTGCGCGAGATCGAGCTGGACCTCGCCGAGGGCGCGGACATGATCATGGTCAAGCCGGCGCTGTCCTACCTGGACGTCATCAAGGCGGCGGCGGACATCTCCCCGGTGCCGGTGGCGGCGTACAACATCTCGGGCGAGTACGCGATGGTCGAAGCCGCCGCGGCGAACGGCTGGCTCGACCGCGAGCGGACGATCCTCGAGGTGCTGACGTCGATCCGCCGCGCGGGCGCCGACCTGATCCTCACCTACTGGGCCGCCGAGGCCGCTGCCTGGCTGGACTGACCCGTTAGAGTCCACGCGTGGCAGAGAACGACGACCTCACCGGTCTGACCGACGACGAACGGCGCAAGCAGGGCCGGTCGCCCGATCCGGTGCTCCCCGGCGAGCGGGCCCCGAAGGCCAAGCCGCCGCGGCCGGTGGCCGTGTCGTTCTGGCTGTGGCTGGCCGGCGGGGTGATCCTGATCCTCGGGTACGTCCAGTTGATGGCGGGCAAGTCCGCGGTCATCGACCGGTACGTCGAGGGCACCAAGGACCCGAAGATCACCCCGCAGATGATCGCGGACGGCGTCACGGCGATGCTGTGGTTCCTCCTCGTCGGCTCCATCGTGTTCACGCTGCTGTTCCTGCTGTTCGCGTACAAGGCCCGCGAAGGCACCCGCTCGGCCCGGACGGTGCTCACCGTGCTGCCGATCGTGATGGTGCTGCTCATCTTCACGTTCGCGCCGGTGCTGACGTACCTGACGCTGGTCGCGGTGCTGCTGTTCGTGATCGCGCTGGTGCTGCTGTACCTGCCTTCGGTGAGCGGCTACTTCCCCAAGGTCGGCAAGAAGCTGTGAGTGACCGGCTGTACGCCGAGTCCGGCGTGAGCTGGGCGGCGATCGGCTGGGGTCCGGTGTTCGCCCTGGTGGGCGCGCTGGCGGAGCTGGCCACCGGCGGGCCGGTGCACGTGGTGGGCTGGCTGCTGGTCGGGTTCGCGCTGTGCGTCATCACGATGCCGTGGGTGTACGCGCGCCGCCGGTTCCTGTCGCTGGAGGTGACGACCGAGCAGCTGCGGCAGGGCCGCGAGAAGGTGCCGGCCGCGGACATCGCTTCGGTGACGGACGTGGGGACACCGGTGGGCGCCCGGGTGCTCGGGGGCGGCTGGTCGGTGCCGCGGAAGTACGACTCGCTGCCGGTGCGGCTGGCCGACGGCACGGTCGTGCTGGCGTGGGCGAAGGACGTCGAGGCGCTGCGGGACGCGCTGGACCGGCTCGTCCGGGCGACCCCGCGCGAAGCATGAGAAAATCTCCGGTGTGATCGACCTTCCGCAGCCCACCGGGGCCGAGCTCTGGCCGCCGGAAGAACCCGGCCCGCAGGCGAGGCTGCACAAGCCGTGGCGGACGCTGGTCGCCGTCGTGGAGGTGCTGCTCGCCGGGCTCGCCTGCTGGGTGGCCTTCCTGTGCTGGCACGACAGCGTCGCCACCGTGGTCACCACCACCGAAGACGGCGCCGTGCTGGAGTCGCACCGGTACTTCGGCGGCCTGCTCGCCGCCGCCATCGGGCTCGGGACCGTGGCCGCGCTGCTGCTGGTCGACGCGGTGCGTCAGCTCGCGCTCGCCATCCGTGCGCGCAGCCCCAAGCCGAAGGCCTGATACACAGCTCGCGCACAGGCAACGAACAGTCCATTGCTAAGCAGCGGCACCAAAGTTGCCGCATGACGCGCGTGCGTGCCTCGAAGGCATGGGTGATCAACGGAGCTCTGGTCGTGCTGCTGGCCGGGGCGGGATTCGGGATATACCAGGCATTCAGCCCCGAACCGAGCTCGGCTCAGGCGCAGTCGCGCAGCACCCCGGTCCGCCGCGCGACGGTCACCGAGACCGTCTCGGCCGCCGGGACGCTCGCCAGCAGCTACACCGGCGCGGCGAACTTCGCGACGGCCGGCAAGGTCACCTCCATCGACGTCAAGGTCGGTGACGTCGTCAGCGCCGGGCAGAAGCTCGCCACGGTCGACAGCACCCAGGCGGCGAAGCAGCTTCAGGTTGCGAAGGCGAACCTCGCCGTTGCGCAGGACGGCCTCGACACCGCCGAGACGGCCGAAGCCACCCCGGCCACCGGGCAGAACAGCCAGAACGCGCAGGCCAACGCGGCCAACAACGTCACCTCGGCGCAGGCGAAACTCGACCAGGCCGAGCTCGACGTCCAGACCGCGCAGCAGGCGCTCGACAACACCGTGCTGTACGCGCCCGGCGCCGGGACGGTCACCGCCATCAACGGCACCGTCGGGCAGCAGTCCTCCAGCGGCTCCTCCGCCACTTCTCAGTCGGCGAGCGGAAGCGGCCAGGGTGGCCAGGGCTCGTCGTCGAACTCCAGCTCGGCCGCGTCTTCCTCCTCCAGCAGCTCCGGGTTCATCACCATCACGAACCTGACCGGCCTGGTCGTCGACACCTCGGTCGCGGAGATCGACGTCAGCAAGGTCAAGGCCGGCCAGAAGGCCACGGTGACGCTCAACGCGCTGCCGGACAAGCCGGTCCAAGCCACCGTGTCGAGCGTCAACCTGACCCCGACGACCAGCGGCAGCGTCGTCTCCTACGGCGCGCAGCTGGCCCTGACCAGCCCGCCGGACGGGCTGCGGCCCGGCCAGTCGGCGAGCGTCGTGATCACCGTCGCCGAGGCCGACAACGCGTTGAGCGTGCCCGCCGCGGCGGTGCAGACCGTGGGCAGCACCAACCTCGTCACCGTCCAGGAAAACGGGCAGAACGTCACCCGGCAGGTGCAGGTCGGCCTGCGGGGCGAGTCGACCGTCCAGATCACCTCCGGACTGACCGAGGGCGAGAACGTCGTGCTCACCGCGACGGCCTCGACCGGCACCACCGGCGGCACCGGACGCACGGGCGGCGGCACCGGCGGGTTCCCCGGTACCGGGGGCACCGGCGGGTTCCCGGGCGGCGGCCAGCGCGGCACGGGCACCGGCGGCGGCTTCGGCGGGCGCGGATGAACCCGGTGATCGCGGTCTCCGGACTGCGCAAGACCTACGGGGCAGGCGAGACGGCGGTGCACGCGCTGCGCGGCGTCGACCTCACCGTGTGGCCCGGCGAGTACGTCGCGATCATGGGCGCGTCCGGCTCGGGGAAGTCGACCCTGCTGAACATGCTCGGCTGCCTGGACGTGCCGACGTCCGGCCGGTACCTCCTGGACGGTTTCGGCGTGGGCAAGCTGAACGAACGGCAGCTGGCGCTGCTGCGCAACCGGAAGATCGGCTTCATCTTCCAGTCCTTCAACCTCGTGCCCCGCACCTCGGCCTTGTCCAATGTGGAGCTACCTCTGGTCTACAGTGGACTTTGCCGGTCGGAACGGCGGCGGCGTGCGCTCGCGGCACTGGAGATGGTCGGGCTCTCCGATCGGGCCAAGCACCTGCCGAGCGAGCTCTCCGGCGGGCAGATCCAGCGGGTCGCGGTGGCGCGGGCACTGGTCACCGGCCCGGCGATGCTGCTGGCCGACGAGCCCACCGGCAACCTCGACCGGCGCAGCACCGAGGACGTCCTCGGCGTGTTCGACCGGCTCAACTCCCTCGGCCGCACGATCGTCGTCATCACCCACGAGGACGAGGTCGCCGAGCACGCCCACCGCGTCGTGCGGGTGGACGACGGCTTGATCGTCTCGGACGAGGTCACGCGCGCGGTGGGGGCGGTCTCGTGAACCTGCTGGAGATCCTGCGGTTCGCCGTGCGCGGGCTCACGGCGAACAAGCTGCGCTCGGCCCTCACCACGCTCGGCATCACGATCGGCGTCGCCGCGGTGATCCTGCTGGTCGCGGTGGGCAACGGCGCGTCGGCGGCCATCGCGGCCAGCATCCAGGGCCTCGGCACCAACGTCGTCAACGTCTCCCCGGCCCGCGGCGGCGGCCAGGGCACGGCCGCGCGGCCGCTGACCGTGCAGGACGCACACGCGCTCGTCGACCCCGTCGGCGCCCCGGACGTCAAGGCCGCCTCGCCGGTGGTCAACACGACGGCGACCGCGACCTACGGGCAGACGTCCTACGACGTCTCCAGTGTCGCCGGCACCGAACCCGCGTACTTCACCACGACCAACCGCGAACTCGCCCAGGGGCAGCTGTTCACCGGCGAGGACGTGACGGCCGCGCGGAAGGTCGTCGTGCTCGGCCCGACGACGGCGGAGTCGATCTTCGGCACGGCCGACCCGGTCGGCAAGAACGTCTTGCTGAACAGCATCCAGTTCACCGTGATCGGCGTGCTGCAGGCCAAGGGCAGCACCGGCCTCCAGAACGCCGACGACGTCGCCATCGCGCCGATCTCGGCGGTCCAGAACTCCCTCGCCGGCTACGGCAGCCTCAGCCAGATCGCCGTCCAGGCCACCAGCGCGGACTCCGTCTCGCTGGCGCAGTCCGAGATCACCGCGATCCTCAACGCCCGCCACGGCATCCGGCTCGGCGGCACCCCGGACTACCAGATCCAGAACTCCGAGCAGCTGCTCGCGACCCGGACGTCGGCCACCGAGACGTTCACCGTGCTGCTGGGCGCGGTCGCGGCGATCTCCCTGCTGGTCGGCGGCATCGGCGTCACCAACATCATGCTGGTCACGGTGACCGAGCGGATCCGCGAAATCGGCATCCGCAAGGCCATCGGTGCCCCGCGCGCGGCCATCCTCGGCCAGTTCCTCGCCGAAGCGACCATGCTCAGCCTGTTCGGCGGGCTGCTCGGCGTCGCCATCGGGGTGATCGGCAGCCGGTTCACCATCTCCGGGATCAAGCCGGTCGTGGTGCCGTCGTCGATCCTGCTCGCTTTCGCGGTATCCGCCCTGATCGGGTTGTTCTTCGGCAGTTTCCCGGCGAACCGGGCCGCCAAGCTGAGGCCCATCGACGCCCTGCGTCACGAATAAGGAGTCTTCGCATGTCTTCGTCCGCCACGACCCCGCTGAACGCGGAAGAGATCGTCGCCAGCCCGGCGGTCGACGGCGACCTGAACGCCGAGATGCGCCGGGCCGCGAAGCCGTTCTCGCGCACCACGCTGGTGCTGGCCGGGCTCGTCGTGCTCGCGATCGCGTTCGGCGGCGGCGCCTGGACGCACGCCGCGTTCGGCTCCTCGACGCCCGCCCGCCCGAGCGGTACCGCGGGCGGCAACCAGGCCCGGACCGGCGGCCAGCAAGCCGGTGCCGGGCAGCAGGGCGGCGGGTTCCGCGGCGGCCGCGGCACCACCGGCACGATCGACCGCGTCGACGGCACCACCGTGTACGTCAAGACCGCGCAGGGCGACGACGTCAAGGTGTCCACATCGGACTCGACCACGGTCGGGGTCACCCAGCCGGGCAAGCTGTCGGACCTCAAGCCGGGCGCGGCGGTCGTCGTCCAGGGTCAGGCGGGCGACGACGGCACGGTCGCCGCGCAGGCCATCACCCAGCAGGCCGCGCGCTAGTTGAGGACGACGATCGCGGCGTTGAGCGTGGTCGCGTAGAGGATCCAGCCGAGGTAGGGCACCAGGAGCGCGGCGGCGGCCTTCGACCGGCGGCCGAACAGGATGATCGTCACCACCACGACGACGTCCAGCAGGAGGATGTCGGCCAGCGCGACCCTGGCCGCGCCGCTCTCGAAGAACAGCGGCGTCCAGAGCAGGTTGAACAGCAGGCCGATGCCGTAGGCGGCGAACCCGCGCGTCTCGCCGTCGGTCCGCCAGTACAGCCAGCCGGCCACCGCGATGGTGACGTACAGCACCGTCCACACCGGACCGAACAGGGCCGCGGGCGGTGCCCACGGCGGCTGCTCGAGCCGCGCGTAGGCCTCCCGCGCCGACGTGGCGGCCAGGCCGCCGACCACGGCCACGACGGCGACGACGCCCAGGAATCCGGCCAGCATGAGCCACTGGTTGCGGTGCGGGGCGCGTTCGGTCACCGGCTGTTCCCCTCCCGGGCGGCTGCCCGCCATCTTAGGCGGGTTTGGGAGTATGGACCGGTGAGCACTGGAACCGAGCAGTCCAAGGCATGGTTCGACCGGGCGAAGACGGCCATCCCGGGCGGGGTGAACTCGCCGGTCCGGGCGTTCAACTCGGTCGGCGGCACGCCGCGGTTCATGGTCCGCGGCGAGGGCCCGCACCTGTGGGACGCCGACGGCAACCGCTACGTCGACCTGGTGTCGTCCTGGGGCCCGATGATCCTGGGGCACGCGCACCCGGCGGTCGTCGAGGCGGCGCGCACGGCGGCGACGTCCGGGCTCTCGTTCGGCACGCCGACGATCGGCGAGGTCGAGCTGGCCGAGGAGATCATCAACCGCGTCGGGCCCGTCGAGCGGGTCCGGCTGGTCAACTCGGGCACCGAGGCCACGATGAGCGCGATCCGGCTGGCCAGGGGCTTCACCGGCCGCACGAAGATCGTGAAGTTCGCCGGCTGTTACCACGGTCACGTCGACGCGCTGCTCGCGCAGGCCGGCTCCGGCGTCGCGACGCTCGGGCTGCCGACGTCGCCGGGTGTCACCGGCGCGCAGGCTGCGGACACGCTGGTGCTGCCCTACAACGACCTCGACGCGGTCCGGAAGTCCTTTGAGGACAACCCGGGGGAGATCGCCGCGGTGATCACCGAGGCGGCGGCCGGGAACATGGGCGCGGTCGCGCCCGAAGACGGCTTCAACGCGGGCCTGCGTGACCTCGCCCACGAGCACGGCGCGCTGCTGATCATGGACGAGGTGATGACCGGCTTCCGCGTCTCGGCCGCGGGCTGGTTCGGCCTCGACAGCGTGGCCGGCGACCTCTACACGTTCGGCAAGGTGATGTCCGGCGGCCTCCCGGCGGCGGCCTTCGGCGGCCGCGCCGACGTGATGGCCAAGCTTGCGCCGGGCGGCCCGGTCTACCAGGCCGGGACGCTCTCCGGGAACCCGGTCGCGGTGGCCACGGGCCTCGCGACGCTGCGCGCGGCCGACCACGCCGTGTACGCGGCTCTCGACGCCAACGCCAAGCGCCTCGGCAACCTCTTCCACGCCGCTCTGAGCGAAGCGGGGGTTGCGCACAACGTCCAGTACGCGGGCAACCTGGTGAGCGTGTTCTTCGGTGAGGCTCCGGTCCGCGACTACGCCGGCGCGCAGGCGTCCGAGACGTGGCGCTTCCCGCCGTTCTTCCACGCGTTGCTCGACGGAGGCGTGTACGCGCCTCCGAGCGCGTACGAGGCCTGGTTCGTCAACGCGGCGATGGACGACGAAGCGTTTTCGGTGATCGAAGCGGCGCTGCCCGCGGCGGCGCGCGCGGCGGCGGAGGCCGTCCAGTGACCACCGTCGTCCACATGCTGCGTCACGGCGAAGTGCACAACCCGGAGAAGATCCTGTACGGCCGTCTCGAGGGGTACCGGCTCTCCGAGCGCGGGCAGCGGCAGGCGCTGACGGTCGCCGAGGCCGTCGCGGGGCACGATCTCGTGCACGTCGTGGCGTCGCCGCTGCAGCGGGCGCAGGAGACGGCGGCCCCGATCGCCGCCGCGCACCGGCTCGACATCGCGACCGATCCCGGGTTGATCGAGGCGGGGAACCAGTTCGAAGGCCTGCACGTGGCGGTCGGCGACGGCGCGCTGCGGGAGCCTCGCCACTGGCCGAAGCTGGTCAACCCGTTCAAGCCGTCGTGGGGCGAGCCCTACATCGAGATCGCGCACCGGATGCTCGGCGCGGTCCACCGGGCCCGCGAGGCGGCTGACGGACACGAAGCGCTGTGCGTGTCGCACCAGCTGCCGATCTGGACGCTGCGGCGGTTCCTCGAGGGCAAGCGCCTCTGGCACGACCCCCGCCGCCGCCAGTGCTCGCTGGCGTCCCTGACGTCGCTGGTGTTCGACGGCGACGAGCTGCGCGAGATCGTCTACAGCGAGCCCGCGGGCGCCACCGACCCGAAGGTGACCGGGGCATGAGGTCGCTTCTGGTGGTGCTCGCGGTGCTGGCCCTGGCGGGCTGCAGCACGGGCAAGGACGCGGTGGTCCAGGGGAGCAGCTTCAGCTTCGTCTCCCCGGGCGGCCAGGTCGACATCACCTACGACGTCGCCCAGCGCCAGACGGCCCCGGTGCTGGCCGGCGAGGACCTGATGAACGAGGGCAAGCAGCTGTCGCTGGCGGACTACGCGGGCAAGGTCGTGGTGCTCAACCTGTGGGGCCAGTGGTGCGGGCCGTGCCGCACGGAGGCGCCGGAGATGGAGTCGCTGGCCAAGCAGGGTGTGCAGGTGGTGGGCATCGACGTCCGCGACCCGGCGCGCGAAGTGGCCCAGGACTTCGTGCGCGACCGGCAGCTGACGTACCCGTCGATCTACGACCCGGACGGCCGGGTGCTGCTCAAGCTGAGCGGTTACCCGAGGAACATCATCCCGTCGACGATCGTGCTGGACAAGCAGCACCGCGTGGCGGCGGTGTTCCTGCGGCCGGTGCTGGCCCAGGACCTCCTCCCGGTGGCGCAGCGGCTGACCGCGGAAGCTTGACCCGGTGACGGCCGAGGAGCTGCTGCAGGACCAGCCGCACCGCCGGGTCGTCCGCGTCGGCGACACGGTCCGTCGCCCGGTGCACCCCTGGACGCCCGCGGTCCACGCTCTGCTCCGGCATCTGGAGGACGTCGGCTTCCCCGCCGCGCCCCGGGTGCTCGGCATCGACGACGAGGGCCGCGAGGTGCTCACCTACCTGGCGGGCGAATCGGGCCCGCAGGGCTGGGCCCAGGTGGTCGGCGACGCCGGCTTGGCCGCCTTCGCCCGGCTGCTGCGCGACTATCACGACGCGGTGGCCGGCTTCCGGCTCGCCGGCGAACTGACGTGGTGCACCGGGACCGGGACCGGCGAGGTGGTCTGCCACGGCGACTTCGGCCCGTGGAACACCGTCTGGCGGGACGGGCGGCCGGTCGGGCTTCTGGACTGGGACTACGCCCGGCCCGGGCCCCGGCGCCACGACGTCGCCTACGCGCTGGAGTACGTGGCACCCTTCCGCGACGACGCCGAATGCCTCCGCGCCCTCCGCTACCCCGAGCCGCCCGACCGGCGCCGCCGGGTGGAGGTGTTCGCCGAGGCGTACGGCCTGACGTCGACGGCGGGGCTGGTCGACGCGGTGCTCGACGTCCAGCAGTCCGGGATCGAGGAGGTCCGCCGGGCGGCGGAGCAGGGGCTCCAGCCGCAGGTCCACTGGGTGGCGGAGGGGTTTCTCGACGAGCTGGCGGCCCGGGTCGAGTGGAGCCGGGCCCACCGGCACCTGTTCGAATGACGCGCGCTCCGCACCGGGCCGGGCCACCGGGACCAAGGTCCTGAACTGCTGTGACCGAGGTCCTGTGAAGCGGCCCCGGCGTTCTCACCAGGACCTCACTGCCTACCCTCAACGGGGTGAACTCCGTGACCGAGCTGGCGATCTCCGGGCCGCTGCTGCTCGCCGCGGGTGTCGCGCTGCTGGCCGGGGCCGTCTCCTTCGCCTCTCCCTGCGTCGTGCCGCTCGTGCCGGGGTACCTCGCCTACCTCGCCGCGCTCGTCGGGGCCGAGGCGCCCGCCGTCAGTGCCGATGAAGAGCGCAAGCAGGGGCGGTGGGCCGTTGTCGGGGCCGCCTTGCTGTTCGTGCTCGGGTTCACCGTCGTGTTCGTCGCCACGCTGGGCACGCTCGTCTGGCTCGCCGCCACGCTCGTGCTCAACCAGGACCTGCTGCAGCGCCTCGGCGGGGTGCTGACCATCGCCATGGCCCTGGTCTTCCTCGGCTGGATCCCCGGCCTGCAGCGCGAGATCCGCTCGCACCACGTGCCGCGCGGCGGGGTCTGGAGCGCTCCGCTGCTCGGCGCGATCTTCGGGCTCGGCTGGACGCCGTGCATCGGCCCGACGCTGTCCGCGGTCATGACGCTGGCCAGCGCCACCGGCGGCGCCGAGGTCCGCGGGTACCTGCTGATCACCGTCTACTGCCTCGGCCTCGGGCTGCCGTTCCTGCTCATCGCGCTCGGTGCCCGCTGGGCCGTGCGCGCCACCGACTGGGTGCGCCGGCACGGCCGCCAGGTGCAGATCTTCGGCGGCGTGCTCCTGCTGGCCGTCGGCATCCTGCTGGTCACCGGCGTCTGGGGGGATCTGATGGGCTGGCTCCGCAACGAGTTCACCGGCACCCTGGAGCTGCCGCTGTGACGACCACGGAGGCACCCCCCAAGACGCCGCCGGGACCGACGCCCGCGAAGCGGACCTTCGCCTTCCTGCGCAACACCTGGCGCGGCCTGACGTCGATGCGCACCGCGCTCGTCCTGCTGTTCCTCCTCGCGCTGGCCGCCCTGCCGGGCGCGCTCCTGCCGCAGCGGAAGCTCAACGCGCCCAAGGTCGACGAGTACATCACCGCCCACGGCTGGTGGGGGACGCTGCTCGACAAGCTCGAGTTCTACGACGTCTACTCCAGCATCTGGTTCTCGGCCATCTACCTGCTGCTGATGGTCTCGCTGGTGGGCTGCCTGACCCCGCGCAGCTTCGAGTACGTCCGGGCGATGCGCGCGAAGCCGGTGCTGACGCCGCGCAACCTGGCCCGGATGCCGCACTACCGGCTCGGCCGGGGCAAGACCGACGTCGCGGCCGAGATCGCCGCCGCCCACCGGCAGCTCGCCGGCTGGCGCCGCGTCGAACGCGAGGAAGCCGGGGGTGTCCGGACCATCTCGGCCGAACGCGGGTTCCTGCGCGAGACCGGCAACCTGCTGTTCCACTTCAGCATGCTCGGCCTGATCGTGTTCTTCGCCCTCGGCAAGCTCTACGGCTACGAGGGCCAGGTCATCGTCCAGGCCGACGGCGACAGCTTCTGCAACGCGGGCATCTACAACTACGACTCCTTCAACGCGGGCCTGCGCGTCGACGGCACCGACCTCGACCCGTTCTGCGTGAAGGTCAACGACTTCACCGCGCGCTACACCGAGTCGGGCCAGCCGGACTACTACCACTCGAACATCGAGTACCAGTCCGGCCCGGACCTCGAGACGGGCACCTGGCGCCCGTACGGCCTCGAGGTCAACTCGCCGCTGCGGACCGCGGGCGACCGCGTCTACCTGCTCGGCCACGGCTACTCGCCGAAGTTCACGGTCACCTTCCCGGACGGCTCGCAGCGCACCCAGAACACCCAGTGGCGCACGGTCGACCCGGCCACGATGCTCGCCGAAGGCGCGACGAAGTTCGACCAGCCGGGCATCACCGACGAGGTGCAGCGGCGGACCCGCCAGCTGGCCATCACCGGCCTGTTCGCCCCGACGGCGTTCCTGCACGGCAACGTCCTGACGTCGTCGGCGCCCGAGGCGAACGACCCGGCGGTCGCCGTCGACGTCCTGCGCGGCGACCTCGGCCTGGACTCCGGGCGCGGCCAGTCGGTCTTCGAGGTCGACCAGACGCGGGTCGACGACGGCAGGCTGAAGAAGATCGCCCGCCAGAACCTCAACGTCGGCGAGGAGATCAAGCTCGACGACGGCACGAAGGTCCGCTTCGACGGTGTCGGCCAGTGGGTCTCGCTGCAGATTTCCCACGACCCCACGCAGGGGTTCGTGCTCGGTTTCGCCATCGCGATGTTCGTCGGCCTCGGCGCTTCCCTGCTGGTCAAGCGCCGCCGGCTGTGGGTGCGGGTGCAGCCGGGGACCGACGACGACCCGGGTACCGTGATCGAGGTCGCCGGGCTGGCCCGCACCGACCAGGCCGGCTACGGCGAAGAGTTCCACCGGGTCAGCGAACGCCTGATCAGTGGGCAGAAGGGCTGAGGCATGCCGATCAACGAGACGCTCTCGACCTACAGCGACTGGCTGTACACGACCGCCGCGGCGATCTACGTCGTCGCGCTGATGATGACGCTGGTCGAACAGGGTTTCGGCGCCAAGGGCCGGCTCGCCACCGAACGCGCCAAGCTGCGGGCCCGTGAGCTCGTCGGCGCCGGTGGGCCGCCGGTCGAGGAGGTCCCGGCCGCGCAGCGCGAGGTCGGCCGTCCCGAGCGGATCGGCCGGATGGGCGCGGCGCTGCTCGTGCTCGGCGCGCTGCTGCAGCTGACGGCGATCGTGCTGCGCGGCCTCGCCGTGCACCGCGCGCCGTGGGGCAACATGTACGAGTACGGCATGGCCGTCACCTTCATCACGGTGGTGACCTGGCTGATCGTCATGAAGAAGTTCCCGGTCCGGCACCTCACCGGCTTTCTGCTGCTGCCCGTCGTGATCCTGATGTTCATCAACGGCACGCTGCTGTACACGACCGCGGCGCCGGTGCAGCCCGCGCTGCAGTCGTACTGGCTGGTCATCCACGTCGCCGCGGCCATCATCGGCTCCGGCGTCTTCCTGGTGCCGGGCGTCGCGAGCGTGCTGTACCTGTTCCGCGCGGCCTACGAAAAAAGCACAGCCAAGGACAGTCTTGAAAACAGCACTGTGAAGTTCGCCCGCTTCGCCCCGAAGCTGCCCGCGGCCGACGTCCTCGACCGGATCGCCTACCGGACCACCATCTTCGCCTTCCCGGTGTTCACCTTCGGCGTGCTCTGCGGCGCGGTCTGGGCGGAGTCGGCGTGGGGCCGGTTCTGGGGCTGGGACCCCAAGGAGACCTGCGCGTTCATCGCCTGGGTCGTCTACGCGGCCTACCTGCACTCGCGGGCGACGGCGGGCTGGCGCGGGACGCGGGCCGCGATCATCAACATCGTCGGGTTCGCCGCGATGATCTTCAACCTGTTCTTCGTGAACCTCGTCTCGGTCGGCCTGCACTCCTACGCCGGGGTGGGCTGAGCAGCCCGCGCGTCCGCCGACTACCGTCGACACCGGGGGCGGAGTGTCAGGCGGAGCGCGTGGAGGTTTTCACCGGTGACCGGACCCAGCGAAGAATCGGCTCCAGGCCACCCCGAACAGGCTGAACCGGCTGCTGCGGCGCCGCAGCCGGGGCTGTTCGCCGACGATCGGACGGACTCGCACCCGCACCCCGAGACGTCGGGGGCGTTCGACGTGCAGCCGACCCAGGCGGTGCCGCCGCCCAACCCGGCCGTGTCGGGCCCGCACCAGGTGCCCAACCCCGCCGTGTCGGGGCCGCACCAGGTGCCCTACGGCTACGACCAGAACCTCCCGCCGCTGCAGCCGCAGTACGGCGACCCGGCGCAGGAGTACCAGGCCCAGGCCCAGGCCCAGTACCCGCAGCAGCCGCCGTCCGGGCTGCCGCAGCCCCAGGGCGGCCGGCACGCGGCGCCGCAGCCCGGCCCGGGCCACGGCCACGACCTGTCGACCGCGCACCTGGTCAAGCAGACCAAGCGGCCGCCGCAGTCCGGCTGGCGCAAGGCGCTCTACGTCGGCTCCGGGAAGCTGGTCAACCCGGGGAGAGCCCGGCGGACACCCGCCGCCGCGAGCTCATCGCCCGCGTCAACCAGCCGCTGCGCGGGTGCTACAAGATCGCGATGCTGTCGCTCAAGGGCGGCGTCGGCAAGACCACGGTGACGACCACGCTGGGCTCGACGTTCGCGTCCCTGCGCGGCGACCGCGTGGTGGCGGTGGACGCCAACCCGGACCGCGGCACGCTGTCGCAGAAGATCCCGCTGGAGACGACCGCGACGGTCCGCCACCTGCTGCGTGATGCCGCCCGCATCACCCGGTACAGCGACGTCCGGTCCTACACGTCCCAGGGTTCGAGCCGGCTGGAGATCCTCGCCAGCGAGCAGGACCCGGCCGTGTCGGAGGCCTTCTCCGAGGACGACTACCGGCGCACGGTCAACC
This sequence comes from Amycolatopsis plumensis, assembly GCF_042652605.1. NCBI lineage: Bacteria > Bacillati > Actinomycetota > Actinomycetes > Pseudonocardiales > Pseudonocardiaceae > Amycolatopsis > Amycolatopsis plumensis. Next base: position 3,563,184 of record NZ_JBHSJY010000001.1, read on the forward strand.
TGCTGGAGCACTTCTACAACATCGTGCTCACCGACTGCGGGACCGGCCTGATGCACTCGGCGATGAAGGGCGTCCTGGACGTCGCGGACGCGCTGGTCGTGGTCTCGTCCGGCTCGGTCGACGGCGCCCGCAGCGCCTCGGCCACGCTCGACTGGCTCGAGGCGCACGGCTACGGCGAGCTGGTCAAGCGCTCGGTGGCGGTGATCAACTCGGTCCGGCCGAAGGGCGGCTCGGTCGACCTCGACAAGCTGTCGGCCCACTTCGGCGCGAAGGTCCGGGCGGTCTGCAAGGTGCCGTTCGACCCGCACCTGGAAGAAGGCGCCGAGATCGAGCTGGACCGCCTGTCCGGCGACACCCGCCTGGCCCTCCTGGACCTGGCGGCGACCGTCGCCGACGGCTTCGCCACCCCGCTTTCCCAGGGCTACCGCTGAGCCTCGAGCGCAGTGAATGACTCATTCCTGGCGTCTGACGCCAGGAATGAGTCATTCACTGCAGCCGGGACGGGGCAGCGAAGGTAAAGGGGTTCCTAAAGGTCTTCGTCCCGGCGTTTGCGTTGCTGTTCGGCCAGCTGACGCAGGAAGTCGGGGTCGTCGTCCGGGGCGAGCGGGGCCCGGCGCGGGGCCGAGGTCACCCCGATCCGCTGGCCGGCGAACGACCGCCACAGGAGCAGGGCGACGACCAGCGCGCCGACCGCCGCGAGCAGAGCGAGCATGCCGGATCCTTCCGTATGGCTGCCTGTCCCCCGAGGTTAACCGGTCCGGCCGTGTGGTGGGCCTGAAGCCGGGCCGGTGGCGCACGAAGGCCGTGCCGGGGACGGGTGGGTTCCCGTACCCGACACGGCCCTGGCGTCCGGATGGTTCAGGCGTTGCGAGCCGGTTCGCTGGCGTCGGTGGTCAGCTCGGCGAGGAGCTCGTTGACCTCGGACTCCCGGAACCGCCGGTGCCCGCCTGGCGTGCGGATCGAGCCGATGCGGCCCGCCGTCGCCCACCGCGTCACCGTCTTCGGGTCCACTCGGAACAGCGCTGCCACCTCGCCAGGGGTGAGCAGGCGTCCGCCCATCGTCGCGGTCATTTTCCGCCTCCTTAACGAACTCACTGCTATACCGGAGGCGTCCGGGCCCTTCTGCCCGTCGCGCCGGGGTAGCCAACAAGGCAATCGTTGCACTTCACCCGTCGGGTACTCGAACGGTTGTCTCTGAGTAAAGAGCCCTTAAAGGTCAAAACGGACAGGTTGTTTGTCCTCGGCAACTACCCTGCGGTGACCTGACGTGCGGAGACGGCCCTCTCCCGGCCGGTGGCGGCGAGGCGTGGTGCCAATGGGGGATTGTCCAACCGCATAGAGTGATCCTCGTGGATCAGTTGGACCGGAAGATCATCGCAGCGTTGCGCATCAACGGACGGGCCACCTACGCCGATCTCGGACGAGCCGTCGGGCTGTCCGCGTCGTCGGTGCACGAGCGCGTGGGCAAGCTGGAGGCCGCCGGCGTGATCACCGGCTACCACGCGGTCGTCGACCCGAGCTCGGTCGGCCTCGGCGTCACCGCCCTCGTCAGCATCCACCCGACCGACACCGCGACGGAGGACGACGTCGCCGACGCGCTCGCCGAGCTCGACGAGGTCGAGAGCTGCTACGCGGTGGCGGGTGACGAGGCCTTCGTCGTCAAGGTGCGCGTGTCGACCGTCGACGAGCTGGAGCGGACGCTGGGCCGGCTGCGCCGCATCCCCGGCGTCGGCCGGACGAACACGACCGTGGTGCTCTCGACGCGGTTCGAGGGCCGCCCGAACAACGCGGGCCTGCAGAAGGACCGGCCGGGCGGGGCGTAGCCTGCGTTGATGTGAGCGACGAGAAGGCCGGCCACCTGCCCCGTGACCTGACGCTGTACCTGCTGGCGCGGTTCGTGCTGGTCGGGGTGATCGCGTGGGCGCTGTCCCTGACCGGCGTTCCGCTGCTGGTCGCCCTGCTGATCGGCCTGGTCGTCGGGCTGCCGCTCGGCCTGCTGCTGTTCCGCCCGCTCAACGCCCGCGTGACCGCCGGGCTGGCGAAGCGCAACGAGAAGCGCGCCCGCGCCCGGGCCGAGCTGCGCGCGCAGCTGCGTGGGGACGCCGCCGGGCAGCCGGAATGAGCCGCCCGCACAACCGCAGCTGGGTCCGCGAGGCCGTCCGGATCATCGAGGCCGACGCCAACCGCAGCGCCGACACGCACCTGCACGTCTTCCCGCTGCCCCCGGAGTGGGGCATCGACCTGTACCTCAAGGACGAGTCGGTGCACCCGACCGGCTCCCTGAAGCACCGGCTGGCCCGGTCACTGTTCCTCTACGGGCTGGTCAACGGCCAGATCGGGCCGGACACCGTGCTCGTCGAGGCCTCCAGCGGATCGACCGCGGTGTCCGAGGCCTACTTCGCGCGGATGCTGGGCCTGCGGTTCATCACCGTCGTGCCCCGGCGCACTTCGAAGGAGAAGATCGCGCTCATCGAGTTCTACGGCGGCGAGTGCCACTTCGTCGACCAGGCCCCGGCGATGTACCCGGAGGCCGAGCGGCTCGCGGCCGAGTGCGGCGGGCACTACCTCGACCAGTTCACCTACGCCGAGCGCGCGACGGACTGGCGCGGCAACAACAACATCGCCGAGTCGGTGTTCGCGCAGATGCGCTCGGAGCGCCACCCGATCCCGAAGTGGATCGTCGTCGGCGCGGGCACCGGCGGCACGAGCGCGACCTTCGGCCGGTACGTCCGCTACAAGCGCCACACGACGAAGGTCTGCGTCGTCGACCCGGAGAACTCGTCGTTCTACGGCGCCTGGGAGACCGGCGCCCTCGACTACGGCACCGGCATGCCCTCGCGGATCGAGGGCATCGGACGGCCGCGCTGCGAGCCGTCGTTCGTGCCGGGCGTGATCGACGAGATGTTCCAGATCCCCGACGCCGGGTCCCTGGCGGCGATCCGGCTGCTGCGCGAGCGGACCGGCCACTGGGCGGGCGGCTCGACCGGCACGAACCTGTACGGCGCCTTCCGGCTCATCTCCCGGATGGTCGAGGACGGCCAGGCGGGCAGCGTGGTGACGCTCCTGTGCGACGGCGGCGAGCGGTACGCGCACACCTACTACAACGACGAGTGGCTGGCCCAGCAGAACCTCGACATCGCGCCGCACACGGCGTTGTTCGAGGAATTCCTCGCGACCGGGAAGTTCCCCGAGCTTTAGAGGTTCAGCCCGACCGCGGCCAGCACCGCCCAGGCGAGCATCGCCAGCCCGGTGTCGCGCAGGGCCGGGATGAGGTCGCGGCCGGTCGCGTTGTGGCGGATCGCGCTGACCGACTGGATCAGCAGCGGCGCGCTGAGCAGGGGGAGTGCGGTGAGCGCGTGCAGCGTGAACCCGAGGACCAGGGTGAGCACGTACGGCACCGCGATCAGGGCCAGGTACAGCCGCCGGGTGCCTTGGTCGCCCAGGCGCGTCGCCAGGGTGCGCTTGCCGGACTCGATGTCGGTCGGGATGTCACGCAGGTTGTTGGCCGTCAGGACCGCCGTCGAGAAGCAGCCGACCGCGACCGCGCAGGCCAGCGCCGCCCAGCTGACCCGGCCCGCCTGGACGTACACCGTGCCGAGCACGCCGGCCAGGCCGAAGAAGACGAACACCGCGATCTCGCCGAAGCCGTAGTAGCCGTAGGGCTTCTTGCCGCCGGTGTAGAACCACGCGCCGAGGATGCACAGCGCGCCCATCCCCAGCAGCCACCAGTGCCCGCTGACGGCCACCAGGACCAGGCCGAGCACTCCGGCCAGGCCCAGGGAGACCAGCGCGGCGGTCAGCACGGCCTTCGGCGCGGCGACCTTCGAACCGACCAGGCGCAGCGGGCCGACGCGGTTTTCGTCCGTGCCGCGGATGCCGTCGGAGTAGTCGTTGGCGTAGTTGACGCCGACGATGAGCGAGAGGGAGACCAGCAACGCCAGCACGGACCGCCACCAGGAGAAGGCGTCCAGCGCGATCGCCGCGCCGACCCCCGCCACCACCGGCGCCACCGCGTTGGGCAGCGTCCGCGGCCGGGCCCCTTCGATCCACTCGCTCAAGCTCGCCATGGCGCCATTCAACGCCATGGTGATCAGCGCGCGGCGGGGAGCCCGGACCGGTCGCCGTCCAGGGCGTCGAGCTGCCGCTGGACGCGTTCGGCGTCGTGGGGCCGGTCCTGCTGCCGGTACATCTCGAGTGCTTCGCGCCACACCGTGCGGGCGTCGTCGTGGTGGCCGAGAGCGGCGTGCGGCTCGCCGAGGCGGTCGAGGGTGTCGGCCACCTGGAAGGTGTTGCCGCTCTCACGGTAGAGGGCGAGGGCGGCCTGGTAGTGCCCGATCGCCTCGGCGTGGTGGCCGGTGTGGAACTCGATGTAGCCGAGGCTGTCCAGGGTGTCCGCCTCGGCGTGGGCGTCGCCGTGGTCCCGGTGCAGGGCAAGCGCGGCCGTGCAGTGGTCGCGCGCGGTCTCGAAGTCGCCGGTCCGGGCGGCGAACCAGCCCACCTGGTTGAGCCCGCGCGCCTCCCAGACCCGCTGGCCCACGACGCGGAAGAGCTCCAGCGCGCGGGAGGCGTGCGCGAGTGCCTCGTGGTCGTCGCCCTGCAGCTGCCAAGCCCACGAAAGACTGTGGTGGGCCAGGCTCTCTTCCGTGGCGTCTTCGTGGTGTTCGGCGAGGGCGATGGCCTCGTGCAGGTGCTTGACCGCCTCGTCGTGCCGCCGGAACCAGAGGAAGACGTCGCCGAGCAGCCGGTGCGCCCGGATGCCCGCGGCCGGGTCGGCCAGGTGCGCGGTGGCGCCCATCGCGGCCTGCCACACCGTGAGCCGGTCGTGGAGCCGCCCCCGCCGGTTCTGGAAGGTGTGCAGTCCCCACGCCAGGTGCCACACCGCGTCGTGCCACCCGAGCGCCGCGGCGGTGCGCTGGGCGGCCAGGAGGTTGGCGTGCTCGCCGTCGAACCACGTCATGGCGCCGGAGTCGTCGGGCGGCGAGCCGGGTTCGGCGCCGGGTGCCGGGGCCGGGGGCGGCACGACCGTGCGGTGCGGATCCAGCCGGTGGTCGGCCGCGTGCGCGGTGTGGGTGTAGAAGTCGATCACCCGGCGCAGCGCGGCGTCACGCTCTTCGCGCGGGAAGTCCCGCTCGGCGGTGGCCGTGGCGTAGTCGCGGATGAGGTCGTGCATCGCGTAACGGCCGCCGGCGCGGCGAGTCAGCAGCGAGGCCTCCTCCAGCATGCTCAGCACCCTGGCGGTCCGCCGCGGGGACGTGCCGGCGAGCGCGGCCGCGGCGGGCAGTCCGATGTCCGCTCCGGGCGCGATGCCGAGCAGGGCGAACAAGGTGCGCTGTTCGCTGGTGAGGGCCCGCAGCGACCACGACAGGACCGTCGGCAGGCTGACCGTGGGATCTTCGTGGTCGAGCGCGTCGAGGCCGAGGTCGCGCAGTTCGGCGGCGAACTCGGCGAGCGGGATGTGCGGCCGGGTGTGCGCGTGGCGGCTCATGATGGCCAGCGCCAGCGGATAGCGCCCGCACAGGCTGATCAGCGCTTCGGCCGCGGCCGGCTCGGCGGCGATCCGGGCCTCGCCGAGGCGTTCGGCCAGCAGGGCGTGTGCTTCGGCGTGGCTGAGGATGTCGAGCTGCAGGTGCCGGGCGCCGTAGCGGGTGATCAGCGGGGCGAGGTGCCGACGGCTGGTGACGATGGTCGTGCCGGCCGGGCTGCCCGGCAGCAGCGGGACCACCTGGTCGGCGTTCGCCGCGTTGTCCAGCACGACCAGCACCCGCTTGCCGTCGACGAGCTTCCGGTACAGCGCGACCTGGGCGTCCTGGTCGGGCGGGATGCGGCTGGGGGTGACACCCAGCGCGCCGAGGAACCCGCGCAGCACGACGGACGGCTCGAGCGGCGCACCGGCGGGGGAGAACCCGTGCAGGTCGGCGAACAGCCTGCCGTCCGGGAACCGCTCGCGGTGGGCGTGTGCCCAGTGCAGGGCCAGCCAGGTCTTGCCGACCCCGCCCGCGCCGGCCAGCGCGGAGATCTGCACCACGCGGCTCTCGTCCCCCTCGGGACGGGACGCGGCGGTGAGCGCGGCGAGCTCGCCGGTCCGGCCGATGAACGACGGCGGTGCCGCGGGGAAGTGGTGCGGCACCGCGTCGGGCTCGGTTCCCGCCGCGGTCAGCTCCGGATCGCCCCGGAGGACCCGCTGGTGCAGCTCCCGCAGCGGCGGGCTGGGGTCGGCGCCCAGCTCCTCGACGAGCCGCCGGCGCAGCTGCTCGTAGTGGGCGAGGGCGTCGGCCTGGCGGCCGCAGCGGTAGAGGGCCAGCACGACCTGGCCCGCGAGCCGCTCGTCGAGGAGATGCTCGCGGGTCCACGACGTCAGTTCCGCCAGCAGTTCGGCGTGCCGGCCTTGGCGCAGCCGCACGTCGGCGTGGTCGAGCTCCGCCGCCCACTGCTCGGCCCGCAGATCGCGGCGCAGCTCGTCGGCCCACTCGGTGCCGACGTCGGCCAGCGCTTCCCCGCGCCAGAGCGCGAGGGCCCGCTCGAAGAGGACGGCGGCGGTCTCGTCGTCTCCGGCCTCGCGCGCCTCGGCGACGAGCCGGCGGAACCGGTGCAGGTCGACCGCGTCGGGGTCGACGCGCGGGAGGTAGCCGCCGCCGAGCCGCTCGATCTCCAGCCCGCCGCCGGCCAGCAGGCCACGCAGCCGGGACAGGTAGCTGTACAGCGTGTCGCGCGCCCGCAGCGGCGGGTTCTCCGGCCACACGCGGTCGATCAGCTGCTCGACCGGCACCATCCGGTTCGCGTCGGCGAGCAGGGCCGCCAGCACCGACCGCTGCCGGACCGGCCCGAGATCCACCGGCCTGCCGTCCTGGCGCGCTTCGACCGTGCCCAGCAACCGGAACTCCACCCCTGCGCCCTCCCCGCGGCCACCGGCCCCGTGGCGGGCCGGCAGTGCATTCGACCAGCTCGTTCAAGCGGGCTGCAAGGTTTCACCACGATGCGTACGGCACGGTGGTGGACACACCGCGTGAGTGAGCGGTCGCGGGAGCGGGGCCGGGACCATGCCGTCGAGGGGGCGGCACGGTCCCGGTTCGCCCGGGTCAGTCGGTGGACGGCACCTGCAGGACGAGCGAGCCGCTGTTCGGGTCCGCGGTGGGACCGTCGGCCAGCGCCGCACCCGCAGGAAGGAGGACCCCCAGGGCGACGACGGTGCTGATCAGGGCGGTGCGAATCAGGCGCGTCATGGTGGGTAGCCAAGCGGCCGCGCGCCGTGAATGTCAAGGAAGTGCCGCCATTCAGCCGTTCGAAATCGATCCGAACCGATTCCGCACCGCGGCCCGGTCGACCTTGCCCGGCCCGCGCAGCGGCAGCTCGGCGCCGAACTCGATGCGCTTCGGGGTGGCCGCCGCGCCCAGCTCCGCGCGGACCGCCGCGCGCAGGTCGCCGTGCTCACCCCGCGGGACGACCAGCGCCACCACGGCTTCGCCCCACTCCGGGTCCGGCACGCCCACGACGCACGCGTCGCGCACCCCGGGCTGCGCGCAGAGGCACCGCTCGATCGCGTTCGCCGACACCTTCACGCCGCCGGTGTTGATCATGTCGTCGGCCCGGCCGAGGACCTCGATGCGGCCGTCTTCGTGCCGGATCCCGCGGTCGGACGTGGTGAACCAGCCGTCCGAGAACGACTCGGCGGTCAGGTCCGGGCGAAGCCGGTAGCCGTGCGCGAGGACGTCTCCGGCGATGCGGATCCGGTCGCCGTCGACGTCGACGCGGACGCCGTCGAGGGGAAAGCCGTCGTAGACGCAGCCGCTGGCCGTCTCGCTCATGCCGTACGCGGGCACGATCCGGACCCCGGCGTCGGCGGCGCGTTCCCGCAGGGCGGGCGGGGTCGCGGCCGCGCCGACCACGATCGCGTCGAACGTCCTCGCCGCGGCCAGCCCGGCGCCGCCGTCGTCGAGCAGGCGGACCAGCTGGGTGGGCACCAGCGCCGTGTAGCGCGGGCTGCCCTCGAGCTTCGCCGCCGCGGCCGCGAAGTCGTCCGGGCGGAAGCCGGTGCCGGTCAGCAGCACCGGGGTCGTTCCGGCCAGCAGCGACCGGACCAGCACCTGCAGCCCGCCGATGTACTGCGCCGGGGTCGCCAGCAGCCAGTGCCCGGGGCCGCCGAGCCGGGCGTGCGTGGCCTCGGCGGACGCGGTCAGCGCGCGGGCCGACAGCAGCACGCCCTTGGGGGCGCCGGTCGAGCCCGAGGTGGCGATGACCACGGCGGTGCCCGGTTCGGCGGGCTCGTCCGGGGCCATCGCGTCGCGCAGGGCCGGGTCGGTGAACGGCAGCACCGCCGGGCCCCCGCCCAGCGCGTCCGCGAGGGCGTCCTTGAGCCTGGTCAGCGCGGACGGCGAGCCGTCGAGGTGGACCGGGAGCAGCTCAGTAGTAATAGGGGACGTCCTTGAAGTCGGGGTCGCGCTTCTGGAGGAAGGCGTCACGGCCTTCGACGGCCTCGTCCTGCATGTAGGCCAACCGGGTGGTTTCGCCGGCGAACAGCTGCTGGCCGACCAGGCCGTCGTCGGTGAGGTTGAACGCGTACTTGAGCATCCGCTGCGCCGTCGGCGACTTGCGGGTGATCTCCCACGCCCAGGTCAAGGCCTCTTTTTCCAGGTCGGCGTGCGGAACGACGGCGTTGACCGCCCCCATGTGGTGCATCTGCTCGGCGGAGTACTCCCGGCCGAGGAAGAAGATCTCGCGGGCGAACTTCTGCCCGACCATCTTCGCCAGGTACGCCGAGCCGTAGCCGCCGTCGAACGAGCCAACGTCGGCGTCGGTCTGCTTGAACTTCGCGTGCTCGGCCGAGGCGAGGGTGAGATCGCACACGACGTGCAGGGAGTGCCCGCCGCCCGCGGCCCAGCCCGGCACCACCGCGATCACCGGTTTCGGCATGAAGCGGATGAGCCGCTGGCACTCGAGGATGTGCAGCCGGCCGGCCCGCGCCGGGTCCACCGTGTCGGAGGTCTCCCCGCTCGCGTACTGATACCCGGAGCGTCCGCGAATACGCTGGTCACCACCGGAGCAGAACGCCCATCCGCCGTCCTTGGGCGACGGGCCGTTCCCGGTGAGCAGGACACAGCCGACATCGGCGCTCATCCGGGCGTGGTCGAGGGCCCGGTAGAGCTCGTCGACGGTGTGCGGCCGGAAGGCGTTGCGGACCTCCGGGCGGTCGAACGCGATGCGCACCACGCGTTTGCCGCCCCGGTTCTCAGCGGAACGGTGGTAGGTGATGTCGGTGAAGGCGAAACCTTCGACCTCGGTCCACGCGGCGGGGTCGAACAGCTCGGAAACTCGGGCGTCATCCACGTTTGCGAGGATAGGACCTGTGGACATATCTGCTGTGCTGGCTGCCGCCTCCGCGGTAAAGAGTGCGTCGGCGGGCGACGGATGCGAGGCCTGCCGGTGAACCCTTCCACCGCGCAGGCCAGGGTCATCGTCGACGAACTCGTCCGCAACACCGTTTCCCACGTCGTCCTCTGCCCGGGCTCCCGCAACGCGCCGCTGTCCATCGCGCTGTACGACGCGGCGGCCGCCGGGAAGCTCCGGCTGCACGTCCGCATCGACGAGCGCGGGGCCGCGTTCCTCGCGCTCGGCATCGCCGCGCGCACCGGACGGCCGGTGGCCGTGCTCTGCACGTCCGGCACCGCGGCCGCGAACTTCCACCCCGCCGTCCTGGAGGCCGACCGGGCCGGCGTCCCGCTGATCGTGCTGACCGCCGACCGGCCGCCCGAGCTGCGGGCCGCCGGGGCGTCGCAGGTCATCGACCAGCACCAGCTCTACGGCGACGCCGTCCGCTACTTCGACGAGCTGGCCGTCGCCGAGCGGCGGGCCGGCCAGAACTCGTACTGGCGCAGCCAGATCTGCCGGGCCTGGAACGCCGCCTACGGCGAGTGGCGCTGCGGGCCGGTGCACCTGAACATCCCGTTCCGCGAGCCGCTCGTGCCGGACCTCGACGACACCGGTGAGTGGTACGAGTCCCTGGACGGCCGAGCCGACGGTTCCCGCTGGACCGAGCTGCCGGACTTCGGCGCGCTGCCGTCGTTCGTGGTGCCCTCGGCGCGGCACGGCCTGGTCATCGCGTGCGACACCGGCGTCCAGGCGGCCAGCGAGTGGGCCGAGCAGCACGGCTGGCCGGTGATCTCCGAGACCGGCGGGATCGGGCTGTCCGGCGGCACGGCGATCTCGTCCGGGGTGTGGCTGCTGGCCGTCGAGGAGTTCATCAGCAGGCACAAGCCGGAGCAGGTGCTCTGCCTCGGCCGTCCGACGGTGTTCCGGCAGATCCAGCAGGTCCTCTCGGACGCCTCGGTCGAGGTGCTGCTGGTGCGCCCGGACTCGGACTGGCCCGCGCCCGCGCACAACGTCCGGCAGGTCGGGCAGTGGTTCGACGAGCCGACCAAGCCCGCCGACCCGGAGTGGCTGGCGAGCTGGCGCCGGGCCGACGCGGCGGCCGCGTCCGCGGTGGCGGCGACGCTGGCCGAGGAGCCGTGGCCGTCGGGGTTGCGGGTGGCGACCGAGCTGGTGGACGCGCTGCCCCCGGACTCGCTGCTGGTCGTCGGCTCGTCCAACCCGACGCGGGACGTGGCGCTGGCCGGCCGGCTGCGTCCGGACGTCCTCGTGCACCGCAACCGCGGCGTCGCGGGCATCGACGGCACGGTCTCGACGGCCATCGGCGCCGCGTACGTCCACCGCGGGCCGTCGTACGCGCTGCTGGGTGACCTGACGTTCCTGCACGACGCGTCCGGGCTGCTGACCGGGCCCGCCGAGCAGCGTCCCGACCTGACGATCGTGGTCCTCAACGACGACGGCGGCGGCATCTTTTCGCTGCTCGAGCAGGGGGCGCCGGAGCACTCGGCCAGCTTCGAGCGCGTCTTCGGCACGCCGCACGGCGCCGACCTGGGCGCCCTGTGCGCGGGTTATCGCGTCCCGCACGTCGTCGCGGAGACGTTGACGGAGTTCCGGGCGGCACTGGCCCCCGCGCCGGGATTGCGGGTGGTCGAGGTGCGAGTGGACCGGACGCGCCACCGCGACCTGCACGCCCGCCTGCGCGCGGCGGTGTCCGAGGCCGTCTCCGCGCGCTGACGTCAACCGCTTTCCGGGTGGAATCCCAGCAGGCAAGAAACCTCCCTTCGGCTGTTCCTGGGTGCTTCCTGGCTGGCTACGTTCGAGCGCGCTGCTTCCTCACTCCTCTGGAGGATTTCGAATGCGTGCAAGAACGCGCACCGGCCTCGGTGCGCTCGCGGCCGGCGTCGTCTCGGTGCTGCTCGCCGGCACCGCGAGCGCGGCGCCCTCGCCCGGCGCCCCCGGCGTGGGCGACCCCTACTACCCGAACGCCGGCAACGGCGGCACGGACGTGCTGCACTACGACATCCGGCTGACCTACCAGCCCGCGACCGACCTGCTGTCGGGCACGACGACGCTGCTGCTCACCGCCACGCAGGACCTCTCGCGGTTCGACCTGGACTTCGCGCTGAAGGCCTCCAGCGTGCGGGTGAACAACCGCCCGGCCCAGTTCACGAACCAGACCGGCAACGGCGAGCTCGTCGTCACGCCGGCCCAGCCGCTGCTCAAGGGCCAGACCGCGACGGTCGTCGTCGCGTACGCGGACACGCCGTCGACCGAGACGGTGGACGGGATCAACGCCTGGAAGAAGGGTTCCTTCGGCGCGCTGGGCATCGACGAGCCGCAGAGCTCGGCGTGGTGGTTCCCGGCCAACGACCACCCGACCGACAAGGCGACCTACGACGTCTCGATCGAGGCGCCGGACGGCAACGTCGCCATCTCCAACGGCTCGCTGGTCCGGACCCAGAAGAGCCGGGCGGGCTGGACGCGCTGGCAGTGGCGCAGCACGAAGCCGCAGGCCACGTATCTGACGTCGTTCATCGTCGGCAATTACGAGCTGGTCCAGTCGACGACCCCGGACGGCAAGCCGTTCATCACCGCCTACGGTGCCGACCTCGGCGACTCGCTGTACGCGGCGAAGGCCAGCGTCGAGCGGACACCGGAGATCGACGAGTTCCTGGCGACCCAGTTCGGCCCGTACCCGTTCGAGGCCGAGGGTGGCGTGGTGACCAGCGGGATCGGCTTCTCGCTGGAGAACCAGACGCGGCCGACGTACGGCGCCCGGAACTTCCGCGCGGGCTCGAACACGACGTTGATCGCGCACGAGAACGCCCACCAGTGGTTCGGCGACAACGTCTCGCTCGGCCGCTGGAGCGACATCTGGCTGAACGAAGGCTTCGCGTCGTACGCGGAGTGGCTGTGGTCGGAGCACGAGGGCGAGGGCACGGTCGCCGAGCTGGCCCAGTACACGTACGACTCGAACCCGGCCGACGGCGACCTGTGGAAGCTCGTCCCGGCCGACCCCGGAGCGGACAACCAGTTCGACAACGCGGTCTACGACCGGGGCGCGTTGACGCTCCAGGCGCTGCGGACGGCCGTCGGCGACGAGGCGTTCTTCAAGATCCTGCAGACCTGGCAGGCCACGAAGGGCGGCAAGGACGGGCGGATCCTCGAGTTCATCGCGCTGGCGGAGAAGATCTCGGGCAAGCCGCTGCACGACCTGTTCCAGACGTGGCTGTACACGGCGGGCAAGCCGGCGGTGGGCCCGAACGGCGCTGCTCCCGCGGCGCTGCGTTCCGCCGCTCCGGGTTCCGTGAAGCCTCGGTCGTACGACCAGATCCAGCAGAACCACCGGTTCCTCGCCGCTTCACACGCGGGCTGAGCCGGAACGCTACGCTCGCGGCGTGAGCACGAGAGGTGAGCGGGCGAGGCGCGTCGGGTGGTGGGTCATCCTCGGCGTTGCCTCGCTCCTCACCGTGATGTGCGGCTGCTTGCTGTTCGCGGCGATCCGGAACGACAGCGCGATCTCCGCGCAGATGGGGACGGCGACGGCCACGGTGGACTCGGTGGCCTTCGACCGGACGATCATCCACTTCGAGACGCCGGACGGGATCGTGCACAGTCCGGCCAACGGGGTGCTGTACCCGGATGGGCTGGCGGCCGGGCAGCTGGTGCGGATCGAGTACGACGCTTCTGATCCGGAGCTGGCTCGGGTGGCTGGGCGGTCGGCGGCTTTGACGTTGCTGCCGTTGGGGAGCTTTGTGTTTTTCACCTGGGTGGTGGCTGGGCCGGCGCTTTGGTGGATTCGGCGGCAGGGTAAGCGGGCTTCGGTTGCTTCTTCTGTCTGAGCTGGGGCTGTCTGAGCTGGGGCTGTCTGAGCTGGGGCTGCCGGGGCTGGGGTTTGGGCGCCGGTGAGTGGGCTGCCGGGGTTTCCCCCGCTCCTCGTCCTTTGATTGTTCAACACCGGAGAGCCGGCCTCAAGGGCGCCTTCGGCGTCGCTTCGCGATTCGCTTCGCTCACCCTTGACCCCGGCTCTCCGGTGCTGACTGCGGCTGGGACGAGGTTCGGGGGAGGTGTAGGGCGGGTGCCTGTTGGCCAGGCGATCCCTCGCCTTCGGGGCAGCTGTTGTCCTCACCCCAAGGCAGGGGCGCTCCGCTGAACCGGGCAAACCGGTCCGGTGGGCGTTGTGGTGGCGCAGTGAATGACTCATTCATTGCGTCTGGGGTCAGGAATGAGTCATTCATGACGCGGCTGGGGCGGGCGTGCCCAGCCACGTCTGGCGCGTGATTTCGTACTCGACCTCGCCCTGCTCCGCTCCCTCGATCGGGTCGTCGTACTCGCCGGCCGAGATGAACGCTCGCTTGAACGTCATGCCCACCGAGGCCATCGTTGCCCGGGAAGGGGTGTTCACCGCCATCGTCTGGGCGAAAATCCGGTTCAGCCCCAGCTCCTCGAAGCCGTACCGGAGCACCGCCAACGATCCCTCACGGGCGTACCCCTGCCGCCAATGCCGGCGCAGCAGCCGATACCCCAGCTCCGCCTCTCCTTCGGCATATGGCTGGTCCGGGCCGTTCGGCGGGCGCAGGAGCCACCACCCCACGAACTCCTCGCCCGCGAAACCCATCCAGAACCCGAAGCCCGGCGCGGTGGCCATCCGCCGTGCGTGCATCCGGGAGACTTCCTCCCGGGTCGAGGCGCGGCCGGTCAGGTACCGCATCACCGCCGGATCCGAGTCCAGCTCGTACTCCAGCTCCAGGTGATCGTCGGACAAAGGCACCAGCGTGAGCCGTGGTGTGGGCAGCGTCGGCATGGCTCGATCTTCGCCCCCGGCGCAACCCGATTCAGCCCGCCGTCTCCTGCCACCAGCCCAGGACCTCGTCCGCCACCCCGGGGGCCGCCACCAGCAGGCCGTCCGTCGGCAACGCCGTGTCCTCGCCGTGCTTGTCCAGGACCACCGCGCCCGCCTCGATGGCCATGGCCACCGAGCCCGCCACGTCCCACTCGTGGTAGCTGTGCAGCACCGCCGCCGCCGCGTGGCCCAACGCCACCTGGGCGATCGACAGCGCCGCGGACCCGAGCACGCGGACGCCCGCGTGGGCCGCCGCCGCTCTCTCGATGAAGCCGCCCATTCCCGGCCAAGGACCCGTGCGGGCCAGTTCCGTGCACACCAGCGAGCCCGCCGTGACGCAGCGGTCGGTCAGGTGCACCGGTTTGCCGTTCGCGCGGGCTCCGCGGCCGCGCGCCGCCGCGTAGATCTGGGCGCGGTACGGGTCCGCCACCACGCCCACCACCGGGCCCGCCGCGTCCACCAGCGCCAAGCTGTACGCGCACCACGGCACCCCGGCCACGTAGTTCGCCGTGCCGTCCACCGAGTCCACCACCCAGCGGTACTCCGCGACGTCCGCTCCGTGATCCGCGCCGAACTCGTGGCCGACCACCGGGATGCCCGGGAACTCCGCCGTCAGGACGCGGCGGGTGTGGCGCTCCAGGATCCGGTCCGTGTCGGTGACCCAGTCGAACGGCGAATCCAGCGTCGAAGGGTGCGCGCCGCGGCCGGCGGTCGCGGTGATCACGTCGGTGGCGTCGTTGGCCAGCCGCCCGGCCACTTCGAGCGCCCTCGACAGCAGACCGGGCTCGACGGGCCGCGGCGGCCGTGAGGACAAGAGGGTCATGCCTGCTTAGTCTGGGCCACCCGGGTTTCCGGCACACGACCTTGAGATGACATGTCGTAGCCGATCTGTTCCGGCACCGTTGGCCCGAGTGTCACACGAGCGCCAGGATCGGGTGCGATCGTCCATGACGTGCGAGTCGCCATAGTCACCGAAAGTTTCCTGCCCCAGGTGAACGGCGTGACCAACTCCGTCCTCCGGGTCGTCGAGCACCTGCGCGAACGCGCGCACGACGTGCTGATCATCGCGCCCGGCCCCGGCCCGGACTCCTACCGCGGGGCCCCGGTGGTCCGGATCCCCGCGCTCGACGTCCCCGGGGTCAGCTCCCTGCCGATCGGCCTGCCGACGCGCACCGTGCTCACCGCGCTCACCGCGTTCGGCCCGGACGTCGTGCACCTGGCCTCGCCGTTCGTGGTCGGCGCGCGCGGGCTCGCCGCCGCGAGACGGCTGCGCGTCCCCTCGATCGCCGTCTACCAGACCGACATCGCCGGGTTCGCCGCCGCGTACGGCTTCGGCATCGCCGCCCGCGCCGCGTGGCGCTGGGTACGGCGGCTGCACTCGCGGGCCGACCGGACCCTCGCGCCGTCCAGCGACTCGGTCGAGCAGCTGGAGCTGCACGGCGTCCCGCGGGTGCACCGGTGGGCCCGCGGTGTTGACATCGAGCGCTTTTCCCCGGACCACGCCGACGCGGCGCTGCGGGCCGAACTGGCGCCGAACGGCGAGCTGCTCGTCGGGTTCGTCGGACGGCTGGCCCCGGAGAAGGAGGTCGACCGGCTGGCCGCGCTGGCCGGGATGCCGGGGATCCGGGTGGTCGTCGTCGGCGACGGTCCCGAACTCGAAAGCCTCAGGGCGCAGCTGCCGGGCGCGGCCTTCCTCGGCGCGAAGTACGGCGAAGACCTTTCGAAGGCGTACGCGAGCTTCGACGTCTTCGTCCACACCGGTCCGCACGAGACGTTCTGCCAGGCGGTGCAGGAGGCCATGGCGTCCGGCCTGCCGGTGCTCGCGCCGGACGCCGGTGGCCCGAAGGACCTCGTGCTGCCCGGCCGCACCGGCTACCTGCTGCCCGCCGAACGCGAGCAGTTCGGGCCGGCGCTCGTCGAGAAGGTCGGCGCCCTGCGTGACGCCGCTTTGCGCGCGAGGCTCGGCGAGAAGGCGCGCAAGGTCGTGCTCGGCCGGACCTGGCCCGCCGTCTGCCGCGAGCTGATGGACCACTACGAAGCCGTGCAGGGCCGGGCCGCCCGCGCGGCCTGACCATGCACATCGTCCAGCTCGCCAACTTCTACGGGCCACGCTCGGGCGGGCTGCGCACCGCGCTGCACCACCTCGGCGCCGGGTACGTCGCCAGCGGGCACGAGGTGACGCTCGTGGTGCCCGGCACCCGGTACGCCGACGAAGTCCTGCCCACGGGGGTGCGCCGGTTTTCCCTGCCCGCGCCGAAGATCCCGGGCACCGGTGGCTACCGGGCCGTCGACCCGCACCGGGTCCGCGCGGTGCTGCGGAAGCTCGAGCCGGACCGCCTGGAGGTCTCCGACCGGCTGACGCTGCGCGGGATGGGCGGCTGGGCGAGCCGCCACGGCGTACCCAGCACGGTGATCTCCCACGAGCGGCTCGACCGTCTGCTGGAGCAGTTCCTGCTGCCCGAGCCGGTGGCGCGCCGGGTCGCCGACGTCGCGAACCGGCGGATGGCCGCGAGCTACGACACGGTCGTCTGCACGACGGCGTTCGCCCGCGCGGAGTTCGACCGGATCGCCGCGCCGAACGTCCGCCGGGTGCCGCTCGGCGTCGACTTGGCGACCTTCCGGCCCGCCATGCGCGACGACGGCTGGCGCACCGACCTGGCTTCCGGCGCGGACACCCTGCTCGTCCACTGTGGACGCCTGTCGCCGGAGAAACACGTGGAGCGCAGCGTGGACACCGTCGCTTCGCTGACCGAGGCCGGGGTGAAGGTCCGGCTGGTGGTGGCGGGCGACGGGCCGCGGCGGCGGGCTCTGGAGCGGCGGGCGCGCGGGCTGCCGGTGACGTTCCTGGGCTTCCTGCCGGGCCGTGGCGACGTCGCCCGGCTGCTGGCCAGCGCGGACGTCTCGCTGGCGCCCGGGCCGCACGAGACGTTCGGGCTCGCGGCGCTGGAGGCCCTGGCGTCCGGGACGCCGGTGGTGGTGTCGGCCTCGTCGGCGCTGCGGGAGATCGTCCGGCCCGGGTGTGGCGCGGCGGTGGACGACCACGCGCCCGCCTTCGCTTCGGCGGTGACGGACCTGCTGGACAGCCCGGAGGAGGTGCGCCGAGCGGCCGCCCGGGCGCGGGCCGAGGAGTTCACCTGGCCCGCGGCCGTGGCCGGGATGCTGGCCACCTTCCGCTGAACGTCCCGGCGGACCGGTCCAGCCCACCCCGCCCCACCGCCACCCTCAACGGACGGGCTGCGCCCGGCTGTCTACATTCAAGTCATGTCACGCGCAAGCCTGGACAAGGACCCGCACGAAGTCGCCGCGATGTTCGACGGCGTCGCGTCCGGGTACGACCGGGCGAACTCGTTCATGACCTTCGGCTTCGACCGGCGCTGGCGCACCACCACCGCCCGCGTCCTCGACGCCCGCCGCGGCGAAAAGGTCCTGGACCTGGCCGCCGGCACCGGCGTCTCGACCGTCGAGTACGCCCGTGGCGGCGCCTGGTGCCTGGCCGCGGACTTCTCCTTCGGCATGCTGCGCGCCGGGCTGCACCGCAACGTGCCGATGGTGGCGGCCGACGCGCTCAACCTGCCGTTCGCGGACGAGAGCTTCGACGCCGTGACCATCTCGCTCGCGCTGCGCAACTTCGTCGACCCGAAGGCCGCGCTCACCGAGATCGCCCGGGTGGTCAAGCCGGGCGGCAGGCTGGTCATCTGCGAGGTCTCGACGCCGCCGTTCGCGCCCATCCGGTTCGTCCACCGGCGGTTCGTCCTCAAGCTGCTGACCTGGGTCGGCAGCCGGACGTCGTCGAACCCGGAGGCGTACAAGTACCTGGCCGAATCCATGCTGACCTGGCCCGACCAGCGCACCCTCGGCGAGATCATCGCGAGCGCGGGCTGGACCGACGTCGAGTGGTTGAACCTCACATTCGGGGTCGTGGCGATCCACCGGGCGCGCAAGCCTGCCTAGACTCGCGCGTATGACGCGACGCACCGCAGACCAGGACGCCGAAGTCATCGTCGTCGGCGCCGGACCCGCCGGGTCCACCGTGGCCACCTACCTGGCCCGCGCGGGCGTCGACGTCCTGCTGCTCGAGAAGACCGAGTTCCCGCGCGAGAAGGTCTGCGGCGACGGCCTGACCCCGCGCGGCGTCAAGCAGCTCATCGACCTGGGCATCGACACGAGCGAAGAGGCGGGCTGGGTGCACAGCCGCGGCCTGCGGATCCTCACCGGCGACCTGACGCTGGAGCTCGACTGGCCGGACCTGACGAGCTACCCGCCGTACGGCGTCTCCCGCACCCGCCACGACTTCGACGACCTCCTCGCGAAGCTCGCCGTGAAGGCGGGCGCGCGGCTGTACGAGCGCACCACCGTCACCAGCGCGATCACGAACCCGAGCGGGCGCGTGGTCGGCGTCGAGGCGAAGGTCGGCCCGGAGAAGACGCCGGTGAAGTACTACGCGCCGCTGGTCCTGGCCTGCGACGGCGTGTCCGCGCGGCTCGCGCTGAGCGTCGGCATCCAGAAGAACGAGAAGCGCCCGATGGGTGTCGCGGTGCGCCAGTACTACAAGAGCCCGCGCCACGACGACCCGTTCATCGAGGGCCACCTCGAGCTGTGGGACAAGTCCGACCCGCGGAACCCGAAGCTGCTGCCGGGCTACGGCTGGGCGTTCCCGCTCGGCGACGGCACGGTCAACGTCGGCCTCGGCATGCTCTCGACGTCGGCCTCGTTCCGGAACACCGACTACCGCGCGCTGCTGCGCCAGTGGCTCGACGGGACGCCGGAGGAGTGGGGCTACCGCGAGGAGAACGCGATCGGCAAGGTCGGCGGCGCCGGCCTCCCGATGGGCTTCAACCGTACCCCGCACTACCGCGACGGCCTGCTGCTGCTCGGCGACGCGGGCGGCATGGTCAGCCCGTTCAACGGCGAAGGCATCTCGGCGGCGATGGAGTCCGCGCAGATCGCCGCGGAGGTCGTCGTGCAGGCGCTGGCGCGGCGCGAAGGGCCTTCGCGGGAGCGTGCTTTGGAGGCGTACCCGCGGGCCGTCGGTGAGCTGATGGGCGGGTACTACGCGCTGGGCAACGTCTTCGCGAAGATCATCGGCAAGCCGAAGATCATGCACGCGTGCACCAAGTACGGCCTGCGCATCAACAAGCTCCTGCCGCTGGTCTACAAGGGCCTGTCGGGCTGCTACGACGCGAAGGGCGGCGACGGCGTCGACCGCCTCATCGCGGCCCTCGCCCGTGCCACCCCCTCCCCCCGCTGACCCCAACCCGTCACTTTCCCTGGGAAAGATGCGTCTCGAGGGCCCGCGGATGCATCTTTCCCAGGGAAAGTGGCATCCTCATGCGCGCGCGGACACACGAGTGGCCTAGCAAGTTGGCCGTGCGGTCAGTGGGATAGATCACAGGTCAGCGCCCGTTTTGTCCGCCCGGAACGCGATCTTGAACGCCTTTCGCGCAGGTCGCGCGTGCGGCGTTGCCGACCCGTGACAACGATGGCGGCAGAACTTAGGAGACCCTTATAACACGGGGTACTAGGGACAAGAGTGTGAGTCGCGTCCTAGACTCCCCCCATGCTTTGTGAATCCCTTCACATCCACGACGAGTGGCTTGTGAACTATTTCACAAGCGGCTCACGGTCCAGCCACGGGCCGTAAGGAGACCCTGACCCTCGGCGGTGTGACCCAGGTCCCTTAGGGTGCCGACGAGGCCCAGCGGTTCCCCACCACAAGCACAACCGCAGCGGCGCGGAAAGGATGGCGAAGACCCCGTGCTGACGTTGCTGACCCGGACCGACACGGTGCAGCTGGCCCAAGAGGCCCCGAGCCTGAAGCCCTACCTGCCCCTGGTCCTGTTGTTCGTGCTGGCGCTGGCGTTCGCCGTGCTGTCGGTGCTGCTCGGCCCGCTCGTCGGGCCCAGCCGGTACAACAGGGCCAAGCTCTCCGCCTACGAGTGCGGTATCGAGCCGTCACCGCAGCCGCTCGTCGGCGCCGGGCGGATGCCGGTCGCGTACTACATCACCGCGATGCTGTTCATCCTGTTCGACATCGAGATGGTCTTCCTCTACCCGTTCGCCGTGCAGGCGGACGCGCTGGGCACGTTCGGCCTGGTGGAGATCCTGCTGTTCATCGCGACGGTCGGCTTCGCGTACGCCTACGTGTGGCGGCGCGGCGGCCTGGATTGGAACTAGACCCATGGGCCTGGAAGAAAAACTCCCCAACGGCGTCCTGCTGGCCAGCCTGGAAGGCCTCGTCAACTGGGCGCGCAAGAACTCGCTGTGGCCCGCCACCTTCGGTCTCGCCTGCTGCGCGATCGAGATGATGACGGTCGGCGGTTCCCGCTACGACATCGCCCGCTTCGGCATGGAGCGCTTCAGCGCGACGCCGCGGCAGGCCGACCTGATGATCGTCGCCGGGCGGGTCACCCAGAAGATGGCCCCGGTCCTGCGCCAGATCTACGACCAGATGGCCGAGCCGCGCTGGGTCCTCGCGATGGGCGTCTGCGCCTCCTCCGGCGGCATGTTCAACAACTACGCCGTGGTCCAGGGCGTCGACCACATCGTGCCGGTCGACATGTACCTGCCCGGCTGCCCGCCGCGGCCGGAGATGCTGCTGGACGCGATCCTCAAGCTGCACGCCAAGATCCAGGACGAGCCGATCAACGCCCGCCGCGCCGCCATCCGCGCGGCCAGCGGGGCGCGCACCGAGCTCGTCGCGTCGTCGATCAAGTACGCGAAGAAGTAGAGCGATGACTGAGAACCCCCAACCCGGCGAAGAGCAGTCGAGCGCCGAGCGAGCCGAAACCGGCCTGACGGCGAAGGGACCGGGCTCGGCCGAAGCGGTCGTCACCGGCCGCGAACGCCGGGGCATGTTCGGCGTCCAGGGCAGCGGTGACACCTCCGGCTACGGCGGCGTCCGGCTCCCGGCGTACAGCCCGGCGCCGGCCGAGCGCCCGTACGGCGGCTGGTTCGACCAGTTCGCCGACGAGTTCTACGCCGCGCTGGCCGAGCGCAAGATCCCCGCCGAGGCGATCCTGCAGACCACGGTCGACCGCGGCGAGATCACCTTCTACGTCGCCCGCGAGCACCTGCCCGCGATCGCGAAGACCCTGCGCGACGACGGCGGCCTCCGCTTCGAGCTGCTGTCGTCGGTGTCCGGCGTGGACTACGGCGTCGACGTCCCGCAGCGGCTGCATGCGGTCTACCACTTCACGTCGCTGACCTACCGGCGCCGGATCCGGCTCGAGGTCACCCTCGACGTCGAGGACGCGCACGTGCCGTCGCTGGTCGGGGTCTACCCGACCGCCGACTGGCAGGAGCGCGAGACCTGGGACATGTTCGGGATCGTCTTCGACGGCCACCCGGCGCTGACCCGGATCCTCATGCCGGACGACTGGGACGGCCACCCCCAGCGCAAGGACTACCCGCTCGGCGGGATCCCGGTCGAATACAAGGGCGCGGAGATCCCGCCGCCGGACCAGCGGAGGTCGTACTCGTGACCACTGAGAACCTTTCCGACGTCACCACGGGCACGTCGACCACCGAGACCGGCAGCGACAGCACGGACAACGCGAACTACGCCGACTCCCGCGACACCACCGAAGGCCGCGTCTACACGGTCTCCGGCGGCGACTGGGACGACGTCATCGCCGACGCCCAGCACGACGAGCGCATGGTCATCAACATGGGCCCGCAGCACCCGTCGACGCACGGCGTGCTCCGGCTCGTGCTGGAGATGGAGGGCGAGACCGTCACGCAGCTGCGGTCGGTCATCGGCTACCTGCACACCGGCATCGAGAAGAACTGCGAGTACCGGACCTGGACCCAGGGCGTCACCTTCGTGACGCGCATGGACTACCTGGCGCCGCTGTCGACGGAGATGGCGTACTGCCTCGGCGTCGAGAAGCTGCTGCAGATCGAAGCCCCGCGCCGCGCGCAGCTGCTGCGCGTGATGCTGCTGGAGATCAACCGGATCGGCTCGCACCTGGTCTACATCGCCACCGGCGGCATGGAGCTCGGCGCCACCACCGCGATGACGCTCGGCTTCCGCGAGCGCGAAGAGGTGCTGCACCTGCTGGAGCACCTGACCGGCCTGCGGATGAACCACGCGTTCATCCGCCCCGGCGGTCTCGCGCAGGACATGCCGGCCGACTACGTCGAGGTCGTCAAGGCGTTCCTCAAGACGATGAAGGAACGCCTTCCGCTCTACGACAAGCTCTTCACCGGCCAGCCGATCTGGCGCAACCGGCTCAAGGGCGTCGGCTACCTGCCGGTGGACGCGTGCCTCGCGCTCGGCGTCACCGGCCCGGTGCTGCGGTCCGCGGGCCTGCCGTGGGACCTGCGCAAGACCGAGCCGTACTCCTGCTACGACGAGTTCGAGTTCGACGTCCCGGTCGACAACGGCGCCGACTGCTGGTCGCGCTACCTGATCCGGGTGCACGAGATGCACGAGAGCCTCAAGATCATCGAGCAGTGCCTGGAGAAGCTCGAGCCGGGCCCGGTCATGGTCGAGGACAAGAAGATCGCGTGGCCGGCGCAGCTGTCGATCGGCAGCGACGGCATGGGCAACTCGCTCGAGCACGTCAAGAAGATCATGGGCCAGTCGATGGAGTCCCTGATCCACCACTTCAAGCTGGTCACCGAGGGCTTCAAGGTCCCGCCGGGACAGGTCTACGCGCCGGTCGAGTCGCCGCGCGGCGAGCTGGGCGTGCACCTGGTCTCCGACGGCGGCACCCGGCCGCTGCGGGTCCACGTGCGCGAACCGAGCTTCGTGAACCTGCAGTCGATGCCCGCCATGGCCGAAGGCGGCCTGGTCGCCGACGTGATCGCCGCCATCGCCTCGATCGACCCCGTCATGGGGGGAGTGGACCGATGACCACAGCAGTTCCCGAGCCGGGCCCGAACTACGCGGCGACGACGCACGCCGCGGCTTCGGCCGACACCGACGTCGTCGCCATCGCGCCGGACCCGGAAGTGGCCGCCGGCATCATCACCGAGACGCCTCTCGAGGACATCTTCGACGCCGACATCCACGCCAAGGCGCAGGAGCTGATCGCGCGTTACCCGATGTCCCGTTCGGCGCTGCTGCCGATGCTGCACCTCGTGCAGTCGGTGCAGGGCTACGTCAGCCAGGAGGGCATCGCGTTCTGCGCGAAGCAGCTCGACCTGTCCGACGCCGAGGTCAGCGCGGTCGCGACGTTCTACACGATGTACAAGCGCAAGCCGTGCGGCGAGCACCTCGTGAGCGTCTGCACCAACACGCTGTGCGCGGCCATGGGCGGCGACGCGATCTACAAGAAGCTCCAGACGCACCTCGGTTCCGAGGAGAACCCGCTGGGGCACAACGAGACCGCGGGCACGCCCAACGAGCCGGGCTCGATCACCCTCGAGCACGCCGAGTGCCTCGCGGCCTGCGACCTCGCGCCGGTCATCCAGGTCAACTACGAGTACTTCGACAACCAGACCGAGGAGAAGGCCGTCGCGCTGGTCGACGCGCTGCAGGCGGGCAAGAAGCCGGCCCCGACGCGCGGTGCCCCGCTGACGAACTTCAAGGGCGCCGAGCTGCAGCTCGCCGGGTTCTTCCCGGAGGACGAGGCGGCCTACCGCCGGGACGTCGACGGCCCGTCGCAGGCCGTCGAGACGCTGCGGGGCGCGAAGCTCGCGCAGGAGCGCGGCTGGGTCGCCCCGGTGGCCCAGGACGTTCCGCTGCCAGAAGTGGAGAAGAAGTAGTGGCTGACCCCATCACTCCGGTCCTCACCAAGCGCTGGCTGTCGCCGAACTCCTGGCAGATCGGGACGTACGAGGCACTCGAGGGCTACACCGCCGTCCGCAAGGCACTGGCCGGGACGCCGGAGCAGCTCGTCCAGCTGGTCAAGGACTCCGGCCTGCGCGGCCGCGGCGGCGCGGGCTTCCCGGCCGGCATCAAGTGGTCCTTCATGCCGCCGAACTTCGACAAGCCGCACTACCTGGTGATCAACGCCGACGAGGGCGAGCCGGGGACCTGCAAGGACATCCCGCTGATGATGGCGGACCCGCACTCGCTCATCGAGGGCTGCATCATCGCCTCGTACGCGATGCGGTCCAACCACTGCTTCATCTACGTCCGCGGCGAGGCCCTGCACTGCATCCGCCGCCTCAACGCGGCCGTGCGCGAAGCCGAAGCGGCGGGCTACCTGGGCGAGAACATCCTCGGCTCCGGCTTCGACCTCAAGATCACCGTCCACGCGGGCGCGGGCGCGTACATCTGCGGCGAAGAGACGGCGCTGCTCGACTCCCTCGAGGGACGTCGTGGCCAGCCGCGGCTCAAGCCGCCGTTCCCGGCCGCCGCCGGTCTGTACGCCGCACCGACCACGGTGAACAACGTCGAGACCATCGCGAGCGCGCCGTTCATCGTCAACGGCGGCTCCAGCTGGTTCCGCGAGATGGGCCGCGAGAAGTCGCCCGGCCCGAAGATCTACTCGATCTCCGGCCACGTCGAGAAGCCCGGCCAGTACGAGTGCCCGCTCGGCACCACGCTGCGCGAGCTGCTGGACATGGCGGGCGGCATGAAGGACGGCATCCCGCTCAAGTTCTGGACCCCGGGCGGCTCGTCCACCCCGATGTTCACCGCCGAGCACCTCGACGTTCCCCTGGACTTCGAAGGCGCGGCGGAAGCCGGGTCGATGCTGGGCACCACCGCCGTCCAGGTCTTCAACGAGACCGTGTCGGTGCCGTGGGCCGTGATGAAGTGGACCCAGTTCTACGAGCACGAGTCCTGCGGCAAGTGCACGCCGTGCCGCGAAGGCACCTACTGGCTGGCGCAGATCCTCGAGCGGATGGTCGACGGCCACGGCACCGAGGAGGACATCGACACCCTCCTCGACGTCTGCGACAACATCCTCGGCCGGTCGTTCTGCGCCCTCGGCGACGGCGCGGTGTCGCCGATCACCAGCGGCATCAAGTACTTCCGCGAGGAGTTCCTCGCGCTGTGCGAAGCGAACCGGCACGAACAGACCAAGCCCGAACTCGTGGGAGCGCAGGCATGACGATCGCCCCCGACAAGCCCGAAACGACCGAGACGCCGGTCCCCGAGGGCCACGTCAAGCTGGTCATCGACGGCGAAGAGGTCATCGCCCCCAAGGGCGAGCTCCTCATCCGCACGGCCGAACGCCTCGGCACGGTCATCCCGCGGTTCTGCGACCACCCCCTCCTCGACCCGGCGGGCGCCTGCCGCCAGTGCCTGGTCGAGGTCGAGATGGGCGGCCGTCCGATGCCGAAGCCGCAGGCGTCCTGCACGATGACCGTCGCCGACGGCATGGTCGTCAAGACGCAGCTGACCTCGCCGGTCGCGGACAAGGCCCAGCAGGGCGTGATGGAACTCCTGCTCATCAACCACCCGCTGGACTGCCCGGTCTGCGACAAGGGCGGCGAGTGCCCGCTGCAGAACCAGGCGCTGGCCCACGGCCGCACCGAGTCCCGGTTCGTCGACACGAAGCGGACGTTCCCGAAGCCGCTGCCGATCTCCACGCAGGTGCTGCTGGACCGCGAACGCTGCGTGCTCTGCCAGCGCTGCACCCGGTTCTCCCGCGAGATCGCCGGCGACCCGTTCATCGAGCTCCTCGAACGCGGCGCCCACCAGCAGATCGGCACCGCGGAGACGGCGGACGTCCTGGACCTGGCTTCGCGGACGACCAGCGGCCAGCCGTTCCAGTCCTACTTCTCCGGCAACGTCATCCAGATCTGCCCGGTCGGGGCCCTGACGAGCGCGGCGTACCGGTTCCGGTCGCGGCCGTTCGACCTGGTGTCCTCGCCGAGCGTCTGCGAGCACTGCTCGTCCGGCTGCGCCGAGCGCACCGACTTCCGGCGCGGCAAGGTCCAGCGCAAGCTGGCCGGCGACGACCCGGACGTCAACGAAGAGTGGATCTGCGACAAGGGCCGGTTCGCCTTCCGCTACACCACGGCCGAGGACCGCATCCGCCGCCCGCTCGTCCGGAACCAGACGACCGGTGAGCTGGAAGAGGCGTCCTGGACCGACGCGCTGCGGATCGCCGCGGCGGGCCTCACCGAGGCCCGCGGCAACGGCGGCGTCGGCGTCCTGACCGGTGGCCGGCTGACCGTCGAGGACGCCTACGCGTACTCGAAGTTCGCCCGCGTCGCCCTGCGGACCAACGACGTCGACTTCCGCGCCCGCCCGCACTCGGCCGAGGAACTGGCCTTCCTCACCTCGCACGTCGTGGGCGTGACGCCGGAGTCCGGCGTCACCTTCGGCGAGATCGAGCGGGCCCGCACGGTCCTGTGCGTCGCCTTCGAGCCCGAGGACGAGGCCCCGATCGTGTTCCTGCGGCTGCGCAAGGCGGCCCGCCGGAACAAGACCCGGGTCGTCCACTTGGGACAGTGGACGACGTCGTCGGTGCGCAAGACGTTCGGCGAGCTGCTCGCCTGCGTCCCCGGCCAGGAGGCCGCGGCCGTCGACGGCATCGCCAAGCACGCGCCGGACCTCGACGAGGCCCTGCGCGGCGAAGGCGCCGTCGTCCTGGTCGGCGAGCGCGCCGCCGCGATCCCCGGCCTGTTCGCCGCCCTGCACGACCTGGTCGAGCGCACCGGCGTCCGGCTCGCGTGGATCCCGCGCCGCGCCGGCGACCGGGGCGCCCTGGAGACCGGCTGCGTGCCGTCCCTGCTGCCCGGCGGCCGCCGGGTCGGCGACGACGCCGCCCGCGTCGCCGTCGAGAACGCCTGGGGCGTCCCGCTCCCGGCCACCCCGGGCCGCGACACGACCGACATCCTGCTGGCCGCTTCGGCCGGCGAGCTCGGCGGCCTGGTCGTCGGCGGGGTCGACCCGTACGACCTGCCGGACCCGGACCTCGCGCTGCGCGCGCTGGACACCGCCGGGTTCGTGGTCAGCCTCGAACTGCGGCACAGCGCGGTGACCGAGCGCGCGGACGTGGTGCTCCCGGTGGCCGCGTCGGACGAGAAGTCCGGCAGCTACCTCAACTGGGAGGGCCGCACCCGCCCGTTCGACACGACGATCGAAGGCACCGGCGCCCTGCCGGACTGCCGGGTGCTCGACACGCTCGCCGTCGAGATGGACGCGGACCTGTTCACGCAGACGCCGGCCGCCGCGCGCGGCGACTTCGAGAAGCTGGGCCAGGCCTCGGCGCTGCGCTGGAGCCACGTCGCCGCCGAGGTCGCGCCGCCCGCGACGCCGGGTGACGGCCAGGCGGTCCTCTCGACCTGGCGCCAGCTGATCGACAACGGGTCCCTGCAGGACGGCGAGCCGCACCTCAAGGGCACCCAGCGCACGCCGGTCGCGCGGCTGTCCGCGGCGACCGCGGCCGGGCTCGGCGTCACCGTCACGGTGAGCACCGAGCGCGGTGCGATCACGCTGCCGGTGGAGATCGCCGACCTGCCCGACGGCGTCGTGTGGCTGCCGGGCAACTCCGACGGCTCCGCCGTGTTCAAGACGCTCGGCGCCGGGCACGGCGCCGTCGTGAACCTCGCTGGAGGTGGGCAATGACCCCGCTGCTGACCGAAGCCGCCGTCGGGAGCGTTCCCGACGCGGCCACGCGGGCGGCGCTGCTGGCCGACGACCCGTTGTGGCTGATCCTGCTCAAGTGCGTGGTCATCCTGCTGATCGGGCCGATCATGACGATCTTCCTGATCGTCTGGGAGCGCAAGGCGGTCGGCCGGATGCAGAACCGGCCCGGCCCCAACCGGGTCGGCCCCGGCGGCTACCTGCAGTCCCTGGCGGACGCGATCAAGCTGCCGTTCAAGGAACAGATCATCCCGGACACCGCCGACCGCAAGGTGTACTTCCTCGCCCCGGTCGTCTGCGTGGTGCCGTCGCTGATCGCGCTGTCGGCCATCCCGTTCGGGCCGGTCGTGTCGATCTTCGGCGAGCGGACCGTGCTGCAGCTGCTCGACCTGCCGGTCAGCGCGCTGGTGATCCTGGCGTGCTCCTCGATCGGCGTCTACGGGATCGTGCTCGCCGGCTGGTCGTCCGGCTCGCCGTACCCGCTGCTCGGCGGCATGCGCAGCGCGGCGCAGGTGATCTCCTACGAGATCGCGATGGGCCTGTCGATCGTCGCGGTGATCCTGCAGGCGGGGTCGCTGAACCTGGCCGACATCGTCGGCAAGCAGCAGCCGGCGTGGTTCCTCTACCTGGTCCCGAGCTTCGTGATCTACCTGATCTCGATGGTCGGCGAGACCAACCGGGCGCCGTTCGATCTCCCGGAGGCCGAGTCGGAGCTGGTCGGCGGCTTCCACACCGAGTACAGCTCGATGAAGTTCGCGATGTTCTTCCTCGCCGAGTACGTCAACATGGTGATCGTGTCGGCGTTCGCGACGACGCTGTTCCTCGGCGGCTGGATGGCCCCGTGGCCGCTGTCGCTGATCGGGAACAACGTCCTCAACACCGGCTGGTGGCCGGTGCTGTGGTTCTTCGCGAAGATGTTCGTCCTGCTGTTCGGGTTCATCTGGCTGCGCGGCACGCTGCCCCGCCTGCGCTACGACCAGTTCATGCGGCTGGGCTGGAAGGTCCTGGTCCCGCTGAACCTCGTGTGGATCGTCATGGTGACCTTCGCGAAGGTGATCACCTGGAACACCGCGACCATCATCATCGCCGCGGTCGCGATCTTCATCGTCGCTTCGCTGTTCTTCTACGTCCGCGCCGCGGGCCGGGAAGAGGAGAGCGAGTCGATCCCGGTCACCGGCGGCGGCTTCCCGGTCCCGCCGCTGGACCTCAAGGTTCCGCAGACCACCCCGCGTCAGAAGGCTTTGGCCAAGGCCGAGGCGAAGGCGGCCCGCCGCAAGCCGGCGGCCGTCGGTACCGCAAAGGAAGGGGCACAAGATGGGGTTTCTTGATCCCGTCAAGGGCTTCGGCGTCACCTTCGGGATGATGTTCAAGAAGGTCGCCACCGAGGAGTACCCGGAGGCCGGCGCCCCCGCCGCCCCGCGTTACCACGGGCGCCACCAGCTGAACCGCCACCCGGACGGCCTCGAGAAGTGCGTCGGCTGCGAGCTGTGCGCGTGGGCGTGCCCGGCGGACGCGATCTTCGTCGAGGGCGGTGACAACACCGAGGAGGCCCGGTTCTCGCCGGGGGAGCGGTACGGCAAGGACTACCAGATCAACTACCTGCGCTGCATCGGCTGCGGCCTCTGCATCGAGGCGTGCCCGACCCGGTCGCTGACGATGATCAACTTCTACGAGCTGGCCGACGACGACCGCCAGCGGCTGATCTACACGAAGGAGGACCTGCTCGCCCCGCTGCTGCCCGGCATGGAGCAGCCGCCGCACCCGATGCGGCTCGGCGAAAACGAGCAGGACTACTACGTGAACGGCCCCGAACTGGCTCGCGGGGAGGGCGTCAAGTGATCTCCGCGGTTTTGGCGGCGGCGCCGAACGTGTCGGCCGGGGTCTCCACCGGGGAAGCCGTCGCGTTCTGGATCCTCGGGCCGCTGTCCCTGCTCGGCGCGCTCGGCATGATCTTCTCCCGCAACGCCGTCCACTCGGCGCTGTGGCTGGTGCTCACGATGCTGAGCCTGGGCGCGCTGTACATGATCCAGTCGGCGCCGTTCCTGGGCTTCACCCAGATCATCGTCTACACCGGCGCGATCATGATGCTGTTCCTCTTCGTGCTGATGCTGGTCGGCCGCGAAAGCTCCGACTCCGTCGTCGAAGTCCTGCGTGGCCAGCGGCTGGCGGCGACGGTGCTCGGCATCGGGCTGGCCGCCCTGCTGGCCACCGGCATCTACCGGGCGCTGGAGAACGTCACCCCGGCCGTTCCGCTCGACTCGACCACGCCGGCGGGTGGCGGGCCGAAGGGCCTCGGCCGGTTGATCTTCACCGACTACCTGTTCCCGTTCGAGCTGACGTCGGCGCTGCTCATCACCGCCGCCATCGGCGCGATGGTGCTGGCCTTCACCGACCGGCACGGCAAGGGCGGCAAGCTCTCGCAGAAGGAGCTGGTGCTCCTGCGCTTCCGCGGCGAGCACGACCGGCCGTCGCCGCTGCCCGGCCCGGGTGTCTTCGCCACCGCCAACTCGGTGGCCACCCCGGCGCTGCTGCCGGACGGCTCGGTGGCCCCGGAGTCGCTGTCGGCGATCATCGAGTCCACCTCGGCGATCGAGCTGGCGAAGGAACGCAAGCTCGTCGCGGACGAGGGCCCGCACCCGGACGCGCACGCGCTGGTCGGTTCCGAGGCCGCTCCGGAAGGCCCGGAAGGGGAGAAGGCATGACCCCCACGTACTACCTGCTGCTGTCGGCGCTGCTGTTCGCGCTCGGCGCGGTCGGCGTGCTGGTGCGGCGCAACGCGATCGTCGTGTTCATGTGCATCGAGCTGATGCTCAACGCGGTGAACCTGTCGCTGGTCACCTTCGCCCGGATCAACGGCGGGCTCGACGGCCAGATCATGGCGTTCTTCGTCATGGTCGTCGCGGCCGCCGAGGTCGTGGTCGGCCTGGCGATCATCATGGCCATCTTCCGCACCCGGCGCTCGGCCTCGGTCGACGACACCAACCTGCTGAAGTACTAGGAGACCCCCGAGTGACCGCATCATCGTGGCTGCTGGTGGCCCTCCCTGCCCTCGGCGCCCTGATCCTCTTGCTGGCAGGGAAACGCGCCAAGGCGTGGGGGCATCTGCTCGGCTGTGCCACCGTCACCCTCGCCTTCGTCTACGGGCTGATCCTCTTCTTCACGGCCGACGGCAAGGCCACTGTGGACACGAAGGTCTACTCGTGGATCCCGGTCGGCCAGCTGCAGGTGGACTTCGGGCTGCGGATCGACGCGCTGTCGCTGACGTTCGTGCTGCTCATCACCGGCGTCGGCATGCTGATCCACTACTACTCGATCGGCTACATGGCCGACGACGAGGGCCGGTACCGCTTCTTCGCGTACCTCAACCTCTTCGTCGCGTCGATGCTGGTCCTGGTGCTGGGCAACAGCTTCGTGACGCTCTACATGGGCTGGGAGGGCGTGGGTCTCGCGTCCTACCTGCTCATCGGCTGGTACCAGGGCCGCCCGTCCGCCGCCACCGCGGCGAAGAAGGCGTTCCTGATGAACCGCGTCGGGGACGTCGGGCTCGCGCTGGCGATCTTCATCATGTTCAAGTACGTGGGTTCGACCGGCTACGCCGAGGTCTTCAAGGCGGTCGGTGACGGCAAGTTCTCCACGGGCGCGATCACCGCGATGGCGATCCTGCTCCTGCTGGGCGCCTGCGGTAAGTCCGGCCAGTTCCCGCTGCAGGCGTGGCTCCCGGACGCGATGGAGGGCCCGACCCCGGTGTCGGCCCTGATCCACGCGGCGACGATGGTGACCGCGGGCGTCTACCTGGTGGCCCGCTCGAAGGACATCTTCAACGCCACCGAAGACGGCCGCCTGATCGTGACGCTGGTCGGCACGGTGACCCTGCTGCTCGGGTGCATCATCGGCTGCGCGTACGACGACATCAAGAAGGTTCTCGCGTACTCGACGGTCAGCCAGATCGGCTACATGATGCTGGCCGTCGGCCTCGGCCCCGTCGCGTACGCGCTGGGCATCATGCACCTGGTGGCGCACGGCTTCTTCAAGGCCGGGCTGTTCCTCGGCGCCGGGTCGGTCATGCACGCGATGAACGACGAAGTCGACATGCGGAAGTTCGGCGGCCTCTGGAAGAAGATGCCGATCACCTTCTGGACGTTCGCCCTCGGCTACGCCGCCTTGATCGGCTTCCCGCTGCTGTCCGGCTTCTGGACGAAGGACGCGATCATCGAAGCGGCGTTCGGCCAGGAAGGCTGGCGCGGCTGGGTGATGGGTGGCGCGGCCCTGCTGGGCGCCGGGCTGACGGCGTTCTACATGACCCGCCTGATGATGATGACGTTCTTCGGCAAGGCGCGCTGGAAGGAACTCAAGTCGGCCGACGGCCGCGAGTTCCACCCGCACGAGGCCAAGCCGATCATGTGGGTGCCGATGGTGATCCTGGCGATCGGCTCGGTGTTCGCCGGTGGGCTCTTCACTCTCAACAAGTCCTTCGTGACCTGGCTGGCCCCGGCGGTCGGCGAGGCACCGGAGGAGCACTTCGGGATCAACAAGTGGCTGATGTCCGGCATCGTGGTCGGGATTTCCCTGATCGGCGCGGTCATCGCCTACCTGATCTTCCGCCGCGACGTCCCGGTCGAGCAGCCCCAGCGGGTCTCGTTCGTCACCCGGGCCGCGCGCAAGGACCTCTACGGCAACGCCCTCAACGAGACGCTGGTCGCCCGCCCGGGCACCTGGCTCTCGCGGGCGCTGGTGTACGTCGACAACCGCGGCGTCGACGGCGCGGTCAACGGCCTGGCCGCCGGTCTCGGCGGCGGGTCCGGCCGGCTGAGGCGGCTGCAGACCGGGTTCGTCCGGTCGTACGCGCTGTCGATGCTGGGCGGCACGTTCCTGCTTCTGGCGGCTCTCCTGCTGGTGAGGTTCTCCTGATGACCTGGTTGCTCATCCTCATCCTGGTGCCGCTCGCCGGCTCGCTGGTGCTGGCGTTCCTCAAGGGGAACGACCGCGCCGCGGTGCTGGCCGCGCTCGGGTTCTCGATCCTCGAGTTCCTGCTGGTGATCCCCTTCTGGCTCAGCTACAACGCGTCCGGGCCCCGGCTGCAGATGACGTCGAGCTTCGACTGGATCCCCAGCTTCGGCGTGCACATCGCGTTCGGCACCGACGGCATCGCGCTGATCATGATCGCGGTGATCGCGCTGCTGGTGCCGATCGTCGTCGGCGGGCTCGGCACGCTGGACAAGCTCCCGGCGGGCCGCAGCGCGGGCGGGTTCCTGTCGCTGATCCTGCTGCAGGAGGCGCTCACGATCGGCGTGTTCGCCGCGACCGACGTCTTCCTGTTCTACGTGCTGTTCGAGATCATGCTGATCCCGATGTACTTCCTCATCGGCGGCTACGGCGGCGCGAACCGGCAGTACGCGGCGGTGAAGTTCTTCCTGTACTCGTTCCTCGGCGGCCTGATCATGCTGGCCTCGGCGATCGGGGCGTACTCGCTGGCGGCGGACAAGCTCGGCAAGGGCACGTTCGACTGGCAGACGCTGGTGACGGTGGTGCGCGACGCGCCGCTGTCCACGCAGATCTGGCTGTTCCTCGGGTTCTTCCTGGCGTTCGCGATCAAGGCGCCGCTGGTGCCGTTCCACACCTGGCTGCCGGACGCGGCGGGGGAGGCGCCGATCGGCGTCGCCGTCCTGCTGGTCGGCGTGCTGGACAAGGTGGGCACGTTCGGGTTCCTGCGCTACTGCCTGCCGATGTTCCCGGAGGCGAGCAAGACCCTCGCCCCGCTGGTGCTGGTGCTCTCGGTGATCGGCGTCCTGTACGGCTCGATCCTCGCGGCGGGCCAGCGGGACATGAAGCGGTTCATCGCCTACGTGTCCATCGCCCACTTCGGCTTCATCTCGCTCGGCATCTTCGCGTTCAACGAGCAGGCGATGGTCGGCTCGGCGACGTACATGCTGAACCACAGCCTGGCGACCGGCATGCTGATCGTGGTGATCGGCCTGGTGATCGCGCGCGGCGGGTCGTCGCGCATTTCGGACTACGGCGGCATGGCCAAAGTGACCCCGTTGCTGGCCGGGCTGTTCCTGCTCGCCGGTCTGTCCACTTTGTCCCTGCCGGGCACCAACTCGTTCGTCTCCGAGTTCCTGGTGCTCCTCGGGTCCTTTGTGGACCAGCCGGTGTACACGATCCTCGCCACGGTGGGCATGGTCCTGGCCGCGGCGTACGTCCTGTGGCTCTACCAGCGGGTCTTCCAGGGCCCGGTCCGCGGTGACGCCCTGGTGGGTGTCGGCGGGGGCCCGGGCACGGCGATCGCGCCGGAACTCGGTGCCAAGAAGGCCATCCGCGACCTGAACGGTCGCGAGATCGCGATCCTCGCGCCGCTGGTCGTGCTGATCCTCGTTCTCGGCTTCTACCCGAAGCCGGTGCTCGACACAGTCACCCCGACGGTGCAGCAGACGCTGTCCGCGGTCCAGGGAGGCAAGTAAAAGTGCTCGACATCCTCCTGACCCAGGCGCAGTCGCCGATCACGACGCCGTCGATCAACTACCCGGCCGTGCTGCCGGTGCTGATCGTCCTCGGCGCGGCGTGCGTCAGCGTGCTGGTCGAGGCGTTCGCGGCGAAGCGGTCGCGGTTCGGCATCCAGGTGGGCCTGAGCCTGGCGTCGATCGTCGCGGCCGGCGTCAGCCTGATCATCTACGCGACGGGCGACGCGCCCGCGACCGGCGTCACGACGTTCAGCGG
Source organism: Amycolatopsis plumensis (assembly GCF_042652605.1). Lineage (NCBI taxonomy): Bacteria > Bacillati > Actinomycetota > Actinomycetes > Pseudonocardiales > Pseudonocardiaceae > Amycolatopsis > Amycolatopsis plumensis. Next base: position 3,597,593 of record NZ_JBHSJY010000001.1, read on the forward strand.
CGCGATCTCGATCGACCGGCCGGCGCTGTTCCTCTGGGGCACGCTGCTGGCGCTGGCGGTGGGCGCGGTGCTGCTGATTTCGGACCGCGTGGTCGAGCCGGGCGGCGCGCTGGTCGCGCAGGCCGGCATCCGCCCGGGCACGGTCCAGGACCGCGCCCAGACGGCGACGGTGATGCAGACCGAGGTGTTCCCGCTGACGCTGTTCGCGCTCGGCGGCATGATGGCCTTCACCGCGGCGAACGACCTGCTGACGATGTTCATCGCGCTGGAAGTGCTTTCGCTGCCGCTGTACCTGATGTGCGGCCTCGCGCGGCGGCGGCGGTTGCTGTCGCAGGAAGCGGCGGTCAAGTACTTCCTGCTCGGCGCGTTCTCCTCGGCGTTCTTCCTGTACGGGCTGGCGCTGCTGTACGGCTACGCGAACTCGGTGAAGCTGGGCGACATCGCGGCCGCGGCGGCGGGCACGGACCGGTCGGACACGCTGCTGTTCGCCGGGCTGGGCCTGTTGGTGGTCGGCCTGCTGTTCAAGGGATCGGTCGGCCCGTTCCACACGTGGACCCCGGACGTGTACCAGGGCGCCCCGACCCCGGTGACGGCGTTCATGGCGGCGTGCACGAAGGTCGCGGCGTTCGGCGGCATCCTGCGGGTGCTGTCGGTGGCGTTCTCGTCGACTTCCTGGGAGTGGCGGGGAGTCCTCTGGGGCGTGGCGATCATTTCGATGGTGATCGGCGCGGTGCTCGGCCTGACCCAGACGGACGTCAAGCGCATGGTGGCGTACTCGTCGATCGCCCACGCGGGCTTCCTGCTGGTCGGGGCGATCGCGATGACGAAGGACGGGTTGTCGAGCACGCTGTTCTACCTGCTGGCGTACGGCTTCACGACGCTGGCGGCGTTCGGCGTGATCAGCCTGGTCCGGGATTCCTCCGGCGAGGCGACGCACCTCTCGGCGTGGGCCGGGCTGGCGAAGCGGTCGCCGCTGCTGGCCGGGGTGTTCACGTTCTTGCTGCTGGCGCTGGCGGGCATTCCGTTGACGTCCGGTTTCGTCGGCAAGTTCGTGGTGTTCTCGGCGGCGTTGTCGGACGGAATGGCCCCGCTGGTGGTGGTCGCGCTGGTGTTCAGCGCGGTGGCGGCGTTCTTCTACCTGCGCGTGATCGTCCTGATGTACTTCTCGGAGCCGGCGGCGGACGGCCCGTCGGTCTCGGTCCCGGGCTTCGGCACCGGAACGGCGATCTTCCTGGGCACGGCGGTGACGCTGGTGCTCGGCCTGGTCCCGGCGTTCGCCCTCGGCTGGGCGGGTTCGGGCGGGTTCGCTTTCTGAGCGTTGTTTTCCCCGGCCGCCACTCCCTCATCGAGAGGGGGTGGCGGCCTTCAGTTTGTGGCTGAGTTCTTCAGGGCGCCCGGGAACAACGCTGATGTACCCCTCGGCCCGCGTGATCCCGACGCGGCCGGCCTCGAGATCGAGGTAGTTGACGGTGACGCCGGCGGTGTGCAGCTGCCCGACGCCGTAGTGGGGTTGCTGGAAGAAGGCGTCGAGTTCCTGCGCTTCGCGGCTGCGCGCGGGGGCGTCGTCGAAGATGTCGCTTTCCTGCGGCTTCTGAAAATCTTCCTGGGGAAGCGAGAACGGCTTGATGTGGGCGGCCGGGTAGCCGGGCAGGTGCGCGACGAGGGCGTCGGCGGGGTGGCCGTTCACTTCGGTGAGTTCGACCTGATCGTGTTTGCAGACAACGCAAACCCCACTCCGCCCTCTGGCGGCGACCAGAACCCCGATCTGTTCGGTGGCGTCCCGCGCGTGGGCGACGAATTCCCGGGCCGGCTGGTCGATGAGGTGCAGCAGGTCTTCGAATTCGGGCGTGAAGCCGTTGCCTTGAACGAAGCCATGAGGGCTGAGTTCTTCGAAGGCGGCCCGGTTGACTTGTCTCGCCGCTTGGGGCGGGATGTAGCGGAGCCCCTTGGCGAAGACCGGGTGCGGATCGCCGCAGCCGACTTGCCGCATGGCGGTGAGCAGGGTGTTCAGCGAGAAGGAGATCATCGCTTCTTGTTCTCACCGATGACCGGGGGCATGGGTTTTTCGGTGAAGCCGCCGAAGGTTTCGTCGGGATCGGGGTTTTGCAGGTAGGGAGCCTTCTTCTTTTCCCGGTCTTCTTCTTTCCCGCCCCGCCCGCCCATAGGGGCGCCGCCCATGGGGAGGCCGTTCGCGCCCCGGGGGCCGGTGGAGCCGCGGGTGGGGGTGGTGCCGGGGAGGCGTTCCTCGGGGAGTCGGGCGCCGGTGCTGCTGCCGGGGAAGCGTCCGCCTGGGGTGCCGGTTCCCCTGTTGGACCCCGGGGTTCCTGTGGTGCCCGGCGGGAAGCTGGCACCGGTGTAGGGACCGGTCCCGGGTCCGAAGCCGCCGGACCAGTTGGGTCCAGGGTTGGTGAGGTTGCTGACGGGCTGGCCGGTGGGGCCGAACTCGTAGCCACCCTGAGCGGTGGGTAGGACGGGCCGGGGGAGGTAGCTGTTGGCGTGGGTGCTGGAGTCCGGGGTTCCGGGCTTCCAGGCCTGGTTTTGGTCTGGCCGGTCTTGCTGGAATTGTTGGTTTTGCTGGTTCAGCTGATTCTGTTGGTTCTGCTGGTTCGGTGTCTGTTCCCGATTCCCGCCGGTGATCCGGTCCTGCGTGGGCCTGTGCCGATCTTGGGCGGGAACCTCAGTCTGCCGCGGATTCCGCGCCCATTCCCCGGTATCGGTGGGCCCGCCGGTCCGATCGGAGGTCCTCATGGAGACGGAACCCCCGAAGTCGGCAAGCTGCGCGTATTGGGCGGGCATCTGTCCACCGTTGGCGTTGCTGGCGGAGTGGTAGGCGCTGAAGGCGTCGATGTTGGCTTGGCTGTCCGCTTGCCACCCGGCAACTTTGGTGTTGTAGGAATCCCACTTATCGTCCCGGATGGCACGGAGGACATCATCGGTGTCCAAAGCAGGCGGCTGAGCGGGTACGGGCTTGACGGAGTACTTGGCGGTCCCAAAAGCTTCCATTTGAGCCGCAACAGCGCTCTGCGCATTCTTGAGATGCACAGCATCATCGGCGGCGGCTTGAACAAGAGGAAGAGTGGCATCAGCAGCGGCCTCCCCGGCGTTGCCTCGCCAGCCGGACATGGTCTTGGCGCGGAGCGCGCTGATCCGTTGAGCCCGCTCAACCATCCGAGTGGTCAGGTGATCGGCATCGCGATGGGCGTCGGAGAGGGAGCGGGAGCCTTCACCTCCGGTGATTGTGCGTAGATCTCAGCTGCGGTCAGCGGCGACTCGGTGACCATCACTGCGCTCCCTTGATGTTTTTGACAACTTCCTCAGCGACTTCATGCGCGGCTGTACAGGGATCGCTTTTGCCGACGTTCGCTTCAGACTGGGTGATCGAAACGTCGATCATCTCGTGGTCGCTGGTACCAACAGCGATTGCGCATCGACCGCTCGTGGTGCGCTCGTCCTTCAGCCCGTACGCGACGGCTGGCAGGCCTTCCACTGGAGCCACCGGCATGAAGAGACGGAATGTCGATCCTTGCTGCTCGTAGATCGCGGTCAGGCCGGCCTGATTCACCTTGTTGAAGATGATGCCGACAGTTGCCTGGGTGGTTCCTGCCGGCTGCCAGTTGCATGTTGGGCCGCCTGGCGCGCTCAGCTCCTCTTTCGCTGTGGCGCCGGAGCCGAGAAGTGTTGTGACTTCTTCTCCGGTCAAAGCTTCGCAGGGCGTTTGCTTGAATCGGGTGGTGTCCAGCGGCGAATCGACCTTGGGTACGCCAGGACCCGGGACGGCATCCGTCTGCGGGGATGATGTGGTCGCTGGCGAAGCCATCCCGGCCTTCACATCCGAGCACGCCGTCAGGACCAGCAGAGATGCGCTGAGCAGGACAATCAAGCGGCGCATCACAGCGTTCCTTCTGTTTGCTTAATCTCGGTGACGTGGGTTTCCTCGATCGCCGCGTACTTGCCAAGCGCCTTCGCGAACTTCTCCGCCATCGCGCGGCAGTACTCTGCTCGTTGTTGAAGAGCGGTATCCAGGGCATCCCCCGACGCGCGGATCCTTTCGGCGTTGCCGGCACTTGCGTACTCCAGGCCGGGACCGTGAGTGGTCGCGATGGCTCGGGCCTGCTCGCGGTCCTCTTGGAACTCGCGTGCCAGGTCGTTCCACTCGTGCATCAGCTCACGAAGCGTCTGCTCGTCATACTCAAACCCAGCAGACCCACCACCATCCCCACCCCCATAAGACCCAGCCCGCGGCACCCCATGAGGCCCCGGAAGCTCCCAATCCGCCCCCGGGTCATAAACCGGCCCCTCAGCCACAACACACCGTCGTCATCAGCTCTCCCCTAGCTCGCAGTGTGCTCCACCCCGAGCACCCTGCGTATCCGACGCATCGCACCCTACCAGGGTTCCCCCAGCCGAAAACCAAGGTCACAAGGGCCGCGGCCGTCCTCTCGGCGCTCTCCCAAGCCGCGGCCCTCGTGACGTCTACGGGGTGGGGGAACAGCTCGTCTTCCCCAGCGTCACCGTTCCCGTGATGCCCGATGCCGGCAGGAAATCGATGCGCAGCATCGTCAACCCCACGCTTCCGTCGCCCGGCAGGTCCTGGACGTTGAACACCGCGTTCGCCAGGGCCGTTCCGTCCGCTTTCCGGATCGGCGACACGTAACCCGCCGGCACCGGGCTCGGCGGGTTCGTGATCCCCGACATCCCGCCGTACGTCCAGTTCGCGCTCGTCTGCGTCTGCGTTCCGTCGCACGTCACCGTGAAGGTCGCCAATTTCACGCGGGGGCCACCCGCCGAAACCAGCGCCGACAGCTCGAAGTTCTTGCCCGTCGCCGTGGACTTCGTGGTCGAACCGGTTGTCGTGCAGGATGACGTGCCGCCGCCGAAGGTGATCCCGGTTTTCGACACCGGTTCGGCCGTTGCGCTCGCTGGGCCGTCCAGTGCGCAGTGACCCTGCGGCGGGATCGTGATCGTCGTGCCCGCCTTCGTGAACGAGGCCGAGCCGATGTCCGCCACGCCGGCCGGCGAAGCCGCCGATGCCGGTGATGCGCCCGAAGCGGCCAGGCCCGTCACCACCAAAGCCGTGACGATCGTGCTGCGCATCCGGTGTCCTCCTCGCCGCCTGGTGAGCGGCCCGGCTCGGCCGCTGCTCCACGACTGAATATCCGTCCGCCGGAGACGTCCGTTGCGCCCGGAATCTCCGATCACCCTTTCGAGGAGCGCGAACCACCCGGGGCGGTGTCATGTTCGTCACCGTTTCCGCAGGACAGCGGGTAAACGACCGCGCGCGGTAGCCACTACGCTCAAGGGGCAACCGACCGGTGCACGAGTAGAGCGGAGCCGACGTGTCTGTGCCTTCCCCAGCCCCCGGGGCGGGATCCCTCCCCGCTGCGCCGGGCGGCGCCCTCGACGACCTGCGGGCGTCGGTCGGGCTGCAGATCGCCGACGAAACCCTGCTGCGGTCGATCGCCGGCGGGCTGACCGAGGTCGAGAAGCTGCTGCGCGAGGTCGTCCGCAGTGACGTCCAGGCCGTCAACGACGCCGCGTTGCACCTGGTCGAGGCCGGGGGCAAACGCTTCCGTCCGCTGTTCACCCTGCTCTCCGCGCAGTTCGGGCCGAAGCAGGACGACCACGTCATCATCGCCGCCGCCGCGGTCGAGCTGGTGCACCTGGCCACGCTCTACCACGACGACGTCATGGACGAGGCCGACATGCGGCGCGGCGCCGAGAGCGTCAACGCCCGCTGGGACAACACCATCGCCATCCTCACCGGCGACTTCCTCTTCGCCCACGCCTCGCGCCTGGTCGCCGACCTCGGCACGGACGCCGCGCGGATCATCGCCGAGACCTTCGGCGAGCTGGTCACCGGCCAGATGCGGGAGACCGTCGGCCCCGGCCCGGGTGACGACGCCGTCGCGCACTACCTCACCGTGATCGCGCAGAAGACCGGCTCGCTGATCGCCACCTCCGGCCGGTTCGGCGGCATGATGTCCGGCGCCGCCGAGGAGCACGTCGAGGCGCTGCGCCGATTCGGCGACATCATCGGCACCGCCTTCCAGATCTCCGACGACATCATCGACATCGCGTCGCCGTCCGACGAGCTCGGCAAGGCGCAGGGCACCGACCTGCGCGAAGGCGTCCGGACGCTGCCCATGCTGTACGCGCTGGCCGACCCGGACACCGACCCGCGGCTCATCGAGCTGCTGTCCGGCCCGATCGCCGACGACGCCCTCGTCCAGGAGGCGCTCGAGCTGCTGCGGGTCAGTAGCGGACTCGATCGAGCACGCGTCACCCTTTCCGACTACGCTCAGCGCGCGCGAGCCGAGCTTTCCGCGCTCCCCGCGTCACCCGCCCGGGACGCGTGCGAGTCGGTCGCGGACTACCTGGTCGCGCGCACGCGCTGAAGCACTTAACAGGGGCAGGGATAGATGTCCATATTCGGACAGGTCTGGCTGTGGAGCCTCGCCGCGTTCTTCGTCGGCGCCGTCCTCACCTGGCTGGTGCTGGTGCTGCCGCTCCGCAGGAGCGTTCGCCGGCTGGAGAGCTCGCTGGCGCAGGCCCACGCCGACGCGGCGCGCACCCCGGCTAACGCGGCCTCGGTGAACGCCACCGCCGAAGTGTTCCGGCGGCCCGAGCTGGAGCCGACCCGCCAGGAGACCTCCTACCCCGGCACGCTGGTCGCCGCGCCGCCGATCCACCGCGACGACGTGCACGACGACATCGACGAGGACTTCGCCGAACTGGACGCCCAGGTGCCGTCGCGGAGGGCGCCGGAGACGGAACCCGTCCGCGCGCAGGAACCGGAGCCCGAGGAAGACGACCCGTACCGCAACGCGGCCGCCCAGTTCCTGACGCCGGAGGAAGAGCCGGAGCGGGCCGCCTCGACGCAGTACCTCACGCCGGTCGGGGACTCGTTCGAAGACGACGCGGAGCTGGAGTCGCCTGCCCCGTCGAGGCTCGAGCAGAAGCTCGACCCGGACCCGGCGGGCTCGCTGTTCCAGCGGCCGTCCGGCGAGGCGGCGGCCGTGCCGGACTGGTTCGACGACGAGCGGCCGTCCGAGCGCTCGGCGTTCGAAGAGCCGGTGGAGCGCACCCGCTTCATCACCGAGCACCCCGGTGCGGTGCACCAGGACGACGAGCAGCCGGAAGAGGACGAGTCGCCGCAGTACGCGTTCGGGGGCGACATCGCCGAAAGTGAGCTGGACGTGCCGCCGGAGACCCCCGCCGAAGCGACGCAGGTGCTGCCGAAGCGGCAGCCCCGGGGATCCGTGCGCGGCGGGTTCGACGCGCCGCAGCCGATCCAGCCGTCGATGCGCACGGTGGAACGCCGCGAACCCGACCTGTCCGGCGCGCACAGCGGTTCGCTGTTCGAGCCGTCGGTGCAGCCGAACCAGGCGGGTGTCGTGGCGCCGGAGCCGCCCCCGGCCCGCCAGGCGGCGGGCGACTCGGTTCCGCCGGGCCCGTTCGGCCCCGGTTCGGCGATGCCGCGCCCGGGTGGCGGGGCACCCAGCGACAGCTTCGCCGTGAAGGCCAGCGTCACCGCCTTGCGGTACTGCACCGAGGAATCGGCGCAGTTCCCGAAGATGGTCGCGGAGGTCTGGTTCCGGACGGCCGAGGACGCCGAGCGCGTCGGGTTCCGCCCGCTCAGCTGACGCCCGGCGCGGCCTGGAACAGGACCAGGGCCGCGCCTCCGGGATCGGTGACCACCACCAGCGAACCGAACGGCAGGTCGGTGCGCTCGCGCACCAGGGTTCCGCCCAGCTCCAGCGCTTTCGCCGTGGCCGCGTCCACATCGGACACCGGCGCGTAGGGCAGCCACTGCGGCGCGCGCTCGTCGCCCGGCGAGAGCTGGGTGAGGCCGCCCCAGGGCGTGCCGCCGGTCGTCAGCAGGGTGCCGTCGGTTTCCCAGCCGAGCAACTCCGCGTAGAACCGCTTGCTGCCCGCCGCGTCGGCGGTGCGGACGTCGAAGAACACGAACGGTGAGTCAGGTCGCATGACCTGAAACTTAGGACAGGTGTCCCAACGAAGGCAACCCCGGAAACGCCGAAGGCCGCCATGCCCAGGGCATGGCGGCCTTCGGAAAGCAGCGGGTTACGCGACCGTCCAGGTGTCCTTGCCCCGCAACAGACCCTGCAGGTCCGGCTTGCGGGCCGCGCGGGCCTCCTCGACCTGGGCGCGGGCGCCGTCGTCGTAGGTCGGGCGCTCGACCTGGCGGAGGATGCCCGTCGGGACGTGGTTGAGGTTCTGGTCGCCCAGGCGCGACAGCGCGAACGCGTACGACGTGTCCGTGATCGACGGGTCGTGCACCACGATGTTGTCTTCGCCGATGTCGGCCACCTTGGCGACGTCCAGACCACCCCAGTCGCCGCGCTTGACGCCGAACTCCTGGTTCGGGCCGAAGCGGATCGGCTCGCCCGCGCGCAGCGGGATCAGGCGCGTCGCGGCTTCGTCGGCGTCCTTGAGGACGTCGAACGCGCCGTCGTTGAAGATCGGGCAGTTCTGGTAGATCTCGACCAGCGCCGAGCCGCGGTGCTGCGCCGCCGCCTGCAGGACCTCGGTCAGGCCCTTGCGGTCGGAGTCCAGCGCCCGGCCCACGAACGACGCCTCCGCGCCGATCGCCAGCGACAGCGGGTTGAACGGCGTGTCCACCGAACCCATCGGCGTGGACTTGGTGACCATGCCCTGGCCGGACGTCGGGGAGTACTGGCCCTTGGTCAGCCCGTAGATCCGGTTGTTGAACAGCAGGATCTTGATGTTCACGTTGCGGCGCAGCGCGTGGATCAGGTGGTTGCCGCCGATGGACAGCGCGTCGCCGTCACCGGTCACCACCCACACCGACAGGTCCGGGCGCGTCGTCGCGAGCCCGGTCGCGATCGACGGCGCGCGGCCGTGGATCGAGTGCATGCCGTAGGTGTTCAGGTAGTACGGGAACCGCGACGAGCAGCCGATGCCCGAGATGAACACGATGTTCTCGCGCTTGAGGCCGAGCGTCGGCAAGAACGACTGGACCGCGTTCAGCACGACGTAGTCGCCGCAGCCGGGACACCAGCGGACCTCCTGGTCCGACTTGTAGTCCTTGGCCTTCTGCGGCTCGTCGGTGGCCGGCACAAGGTCCAGGCCGCCGAGGTGGGGTATCCCCAGGTCGACTGTAGTCATTCCGCCTCCGCGGGAAAGAGAACGTCGGCGGTGGTCATTTCGCCGCCTCCGTAGCAACGCCGGTGATGATCTCCGAGAACAGGTTCTGCAGCTCTTCGGCCTTGAAGGGCAGGCCGGCCACCTTCGTGTGCGAGTGGACGTCGACCAGGTACTTGGCCCGCAGCAGCAGCGCGAGCTGGCCGAGGTTCATCTCCGGCACCACGACCTTGTCGTAGCTGCGCAGGATGTCGCCCAGGTTGGCCGGCAGCGGGTTGAGGTGCCGCAGGTGGGCCTGCGCGATCGGCAGGCCGAGCTTGCGCACGCGACGGCAGGCCGCGCCGATCGGGCCGAACGACGAGCCCCAGCCCAGCGCCAGGACGCGCGCCTTGCCGCCGGAGGGATCGTCGACGACGAGGTCGGGGACGTCGATGCCATCGACCTTCGCCTGCCGCAACCGGACCATCTTGTCGTGGTTGTCGGGGTCGTAGGAGATGTGGCCGGTCTTGTCGGCCTTCTCCAGCCCGCCGATGCGGTGCTGCAGCCCCGCGGTGCCCGGGATCGCCCACGCGCGGGCGAGCGTCTCGGGGTCGCGGACGTACGGCCAGAACTCGCCGGAGTCGTTGTCCGCGTTGGGTTCGGTCGCGAACTCGACCCGCAGGTCGGGCAGCTCGTCGACGTCCGGGATCAGCCACGGCTCGGAGCCGTTCGCGATCGCGCCGTCCGAGAGCAGCAGCACCGGGGTGCGGTACTTCAGCGCGATCCGGGTGGCCTCGACGGCCGCGTCGAAGCAGTCCGCCGGCGAGAGCGGCGCGATGACCGGGACCGGCGATTCGCCGTTGCGGCCGAACATCGCCTGCAGCAGGTCGGCCTGCTCGGTCTTGGTCGGCAGCCCGGTGGACGGGCCACCGCGCTGGACGTCGATGACGACCAGCGGCAGCTCCACCATCACGCCGAGGCCGACGGCTTCGGACTTCAGCGCGACACCCGGCCCGGACGTCGAGGTGACGCCGAGCGCGCCGCCGTAGGACGCGCCGAGCGCGGCGCCGATGCCGGCGATCTCGTCTTCGGCCTGGAAGGTGATGATGCCGAAGTTCTTGTGCTTGGACAGCTCGTGGAGGATGTCCGAGGCCGGGGTGATCGGGTACGTGCCGAGCAGGATCTGCAGGCCGGAGCGCTGCCCGGCGGCCACGATCCCGTACGCCAGCGCGGTGTTGCCGGTGATCTGCCGGTAGGTGCCCTGGGTCAGCTTCGCCGGCGCGACCTGGAACGTCGTCGCGAAGGACTCGGTGGTCTCGCCGTAGTTCCAGCCCGCGCGGAAGGCGAGGATGTTCGCCTCGGCGATGTCCGGCTTCTTCGCGAACTTCTCGCGCAGGAACCGCTCGGTGCCCTCGGTCGGCCGGTGGTACATCCACGAGAGCAGGCCGAGCGCGAACATGTTCTTGCAGCGCTCGGCGTCCTTCTTGCCGAGGCCGGTTTCGGCGAGCGCGCCCTGGGTCAGGGTCGACATGGCGACCCGGTGCACCTGGTACGGCGCCAGCGTGTCGTCGTCCAGCGGGTCCGTCGCGTAGCCGACCTTGGTCAGGTTGCGCTTGATGAACTCGTCGGTGTTAAGGATGATCGTGCCGCCGTGCGGGACGTCGCCGAGGTTCGCCTTGAGGGCGGCCGGGTTCATCGCCACCAGCACGTCCGGGCGGTCGCCGGGGGTGAGGATGTCGTAGTCGGCGAAGTGCACCTGGAAGCTCGAGACGCCGGGGATGGTGCCCTGTGGTGCGCGGATCTCGGCGGGGAAGTTCGGCATCGTCGACAGGTCGTTGCCGAACGCGGCGGCTTCGGACGTGAAGCGGTCGCCGGTCAGCTGCATGCCGTCACCGGAGTCGCCCGCGAACCGGATGACCACCCGGTCCAGCTTGCTGACCTCGGTCGGCCTGGTTGCGGCGAGCGAGCCGTGACCAGCGCCGTTGCCGTTCGCACTCGTGCTCATGGGTCAGGGATTCCCTCTCTCCCGACGGTACGGCTTCCGTTCGCCTGCCGGTGCCGCGGCTGCGTTCACCAGGTCTACTCACGAGGTTAGCTCGCCCTCAGCACCGATGTTGGCGGTGTCCCGGGTGTTGGACGACCTCTTCGGTGCTCTTCGATGTCCCTTCGCAGGTCCGCCAGATACCTGTAACCGATGGTAACGGTCACCTGCTGCGCCGCGCTGTGATGCGCGTCTCGCGAAGGTAGGTCCCACCGGCTTGAGTCACGGCCGAGAACGAATCCGGTCTCGCATCAGGGAAAGTCGTTCGGCGAACTCCGGGGACGCCAGCGAGGCCAGCTGAGGCCGGATTTCGACGTCGACCGCGTCGCGGTGTTCGGCCAGGCCCGCGGTCGTGCGGAGGCTGCGCTTGGTGGCGATCAGCGCTTCGCGCGGCGCGGCCACGGCGGGGTGAGCGAGCTCACGCGCGGCCGTGACGAGGTCGTCGTGGCCGCCGTCGACCACGCGCAGCGCCAGCCCGGCGCGGACCGCGGCCTCGGCGTCGAGGGGCTGGCCGAACAACGTCATGGCGGCGGCCTGCTGCGGGCCGGCCAGCCGCTGCGTCATCCAGGTCATCCCGCCGCCCGGGTGCAGCCCGAGTTCGAGGAACCGGGCGACGAACTTCGCGCGCGGCCCGGCCAGCCGCACATCGGCGGCGAGGGCGAGGTTCAGCCCGGCCCCCACGGCCGCACCCCCGACGGCGGCGATGGTCGGCAGCTCGCACCGCGCCACGGCGAGGAAGCCTTCGTAGATGGCGCGCAGACCCGTTTCGTCGGCGTTCGCCAGAGCGGACAGATCGGCACCGGCGCAGAAGGCGGGCGGCGTCCCGGTGACGACGACGGCGTGCACGGACTCGTCGCGTTCCGCGGCCTCGACGGCCGCGGCGAGCTGCGCGGAGAGATCGAGGGTCAGCGCGTTCCGGCTGCCGGGAGCGTCGACGGTCAGCAGGGCGACGCCGCCGGAGTGCTCGCTGACGATGCGGTCGGTCATGGCCTCAGGGTGGCATGGCCGGTGGTCGGGGTGGAGTTCGAGTCGGGGAGCTGGCGATGCAGGCGGTCGACCGGTGGGGCGGTGACGTTTCCAGGCTGCGGGTGGGCGGACCTGCGGCTGCACCCGGACGAGGCACCGGCGGTGTTGAGGGCGCGGGGAGCCAAGGGCTCAGTGGCGAGGGGCTGGGGGCTGAGCTGCCGGGGTCTGGGCGGCCGAGGAGCTGAGGGTGTGCCTCCGGCCCCCGATGACCAGCGTATCGGCGACGGCCGACAGTTTCGGGCCTCGTCGCGCGCCCGGCCGCCCGCCTGTCCACATCCGGTCCCCGGTGGCCCAGTCATCCACAGCCGGCCGCCCGGAGGGCCGAAACCGTCGGCCCCCGCCGATACGCTGGAAACCGGGGGCCGGAGGCCTCACTGCTCCGGAGTAGGCGGCCGTTCCAGCAGCCGCGAGAGCACCACGGTCGACACCGTCCGGTCCACGATCTCCAGCCCCCGCAGCCGCTCCAGGGCCGTCTCCAGGTGGTGGATGTCCGCCGCCCGCAGGTGGACGATCGCGTCCGCCGCGCCCGACACCGTGTACGCCGCCACCACTTCCGGCAACGGTTCCAGCCGCGCGCGGATCCGGGCCGGCGTGATGTTGCCCTGGCACGTGACCTCGACGAACGCCTCCGTTCCCCAGCCCAGCGCCTCCGGGTCGACCACCGCCGTGAAGCCCCGCAGGACACCCGTTTCCAGCAGCCGGTCGACGCGCCTCTTCACCGCCGGCGCGGACAGGCCGACCACCTTGCCGATCTCCGCGTAGCTGGAGCGGGCGTTCGCCACGAGGCACGAAACGATTCGCTGGTCGATGGTGTTCACACGCAACATCTAGCACAGTTGTGCGCAGCGAACAGCGATTGATTGCGATATTAGGTGCACCTTACCCTGCAATCATGCAGGCGATGCGCGTACCGACCACTCGTCGATACCTCATGTGCCCGCCGCGCTTCTTCGCGGTGGACTACGTGATCAACCCCTGGATGGACCCGACCCAGCCGGTCAGCGCCGACGTCGCCGTCGCGCAGTGGACCGAGCTGCGCGACACCTACCGCCGCCTCGGCCACACCGTCGAGGAGATCGAGCCCCAGCCCGGCCTGCCCGACATGGTCTTCGCGGCGAACTCCGGCACCGTCGTCGACGGCCGCGTGCTCGGCTCGCGGTTCCGCGCCCCGCAGCGCGCCGCCGAGGCCGAGCACTTCCGCCGCTGGTTCGTCGAACACGGCTACCGCGACATCACCATGCCGGAGAAGATCAACGAGGCCGAGGGCGACTTCGCCTGGACCGGCACCCTGCTGCTCGCCGGCACCGGCTTCCGCACCGACCCGGCCGCGCACGCCGAGGCCCAGGAAGTCCTCGGCGTCCCGGTCGTCTCGTTGCAGCTGGTCGACCCGCGCTACTACCACCTCGACACCGCGCTGTTCGTGCTCGCCGAGGCGACCGACACGACCCGCGCCCAGATCGTCTACTACCCGGAGGCCTTCTCGGCCGGTTCGCGCCGGGTGCTCGAGCGGGTGTTCCCGGACGCGGTGCTCGCTACCAGCGAAGACGCCGAGTGCTTCGGCCTCAACGGCGTGTCCGACGGCCGCAACGTCGTTCTCCCCGTCGAGGCCACCCGACTGGGTGAACTTCTCGCCGCCCGCGGATACGAACCCGTCTACGTCGACATCTCTGAGCTGCGGAAAGCCGGCGGCGGCCCGAAGTGCTGCACGCTGGAAATCCGCAAAGGCTGAATAGCCGCAAAAAACTGTAACTCCCCCGTTTGCCACCGCGATTAATCGAAGTAACAAATCGACTACTCGCGGTGGCAGGCGGTGGGAGTGGTGACGGTGATCCTGGCCGTGCACGGGGTGGGCCGGCCGGCCCGCCAGCTCGACCCCGGTGAAGACGAGCGCTGGCTGACCGTCGAGCAGTTCGAGCGCGTCCTCGACGCCGTCGCGGACCGCGAGGACGTCCGGCTCACCTTCGACGACGGCAACGAATCCGACGTCGAGGTCGTCCTGCCGCGGCTCGCCGACCGGGGGCTGACGGCGGAGTTCTTCCCCTTGGCCGGCCGGCTCGGGCAGCGCGGTTACCTCGACCGCGACGGCCTGCGCGAGCTCGCGCGCGCCGGGATGGAGATCGGCTCGCACGGCTGGGAGCCGCGCGACTGGCGGCGGCTCGACGACCGGCACGCCGACCGCGAGCTGAAGGACGCCCCGAAGCTGCTGGGTGACCTGTGCGGCCGGCCGGTTCGGCGCTACTCGCTGCCGTTCGGTGCGTACGACCGGCGCGTGCTGGCGCGGCTGCGGCAGGCGGGCGCGACCCGCGTGTACTCGAGCGACGGCGGCGCGGCCCGCCGCGACGGCTGGCTCCAGGCGCGCACCGAAGTCCCGCACGACCTCGACGGCGACTGGCTCGACGGCGTCCTCGCCGGCTCCCGGCGGCGGGCCGGCCGGTGGACCAACCGCCTGTTCCGCCGCACGGCCCGCTGAACCCCTCGTGAGTGGTAAGGCGGGTTCTAACCCGCCTTACCACTCACGACCCCGGGGCGAGCGGCGGTCGTTCCGGTCACCGGCACACGGGCTGTGGGTCCTCGCGCCGGTGAGCAGCCTTTTCGTCACCTTCGGCCACCTGATGGGAAATTCCCGGACCCGGAGGTCTTGAACGCGCCCGTGCCGGGGTGCATCCTGGTGCCCCGCCGCCGTAAGGAAAGTTTCCTAACTAAAGGGAGCCCCAGGAATGCGGAAACTGATCCTGCTCGCGACGCTCGCGCTGGCCGCGGCCGTGATGCCGTCGGCCCTCGCGTCGGCGGCGCCCGCCCCGGCCGCCTCGCCCGCCACCGTCGAAGCCGCCCCGACCGCGGCCCAGCTGCTCGCGAAGACCAGCGGCTGCAACCAGATCTCGAACGGCAAGTACAAGACCGACGAAGACGCCTCGAGCAAGACGGTCGCCGTCTGCGACGCCAACGGTGCCGTTTTCTGGAAAGCCGACATGGACATCGACTGCGACGGCCAGCGCACCTCGCAGTGCAACGAAAACACCGACTGCTGCTTCCAGGACGACACCGCGTTCCACCAGTCCGACGGCAAGCCGCTCAACGCCGCGAAGCTGCCCTACATCGTCGTCCCGAGCTCCAGCAGCATCTGGAAGTACTCCTCCTCCGGGCTCAAGGGCGGCGGCTCCTGCGCGGTGATCTACAACGGCAAGGTCGAGTACGCCGTCATCGGCGACACCGGCCCCTCGCAGATCATCGGCGAAGCCTCCTACGCGACGGCGAAGGACCTCGGCATCAACCCCGACCCGTCCAACGGCGGCACCGACTCCGGCGTCACCTACATCTGCTTCAAGAACTCGACCGTCTCGCCGATCGAGAACCACGCCAACGCGGTGAGCAAGGGCCAAAGCCTCGCCACCACGTTCGTGAACAACAACTGACACCTATTCACGACCCGGCGGCGAATCGTGGTCGACGGCCACGGTTCGCCGCCGGATCGAGACGCAATTCTCACCCGGATCCCTTGCGTCTCACCGCAGTCTCACGCCTTCCCCCGTCCGCCGCAGTCGCGGTAACGATCCAGGGGCGCCCGCCGACCAACTTGAGGGTCGCGCGGAATAGCGGAGGTTTTGGCGTGAAGATCAGTGTCTTCGGGCTCGGTTACGTCGGCTGTGTCTCCGCCGCGTGCCTGGCGGGGCAGGGGCACCGGGTGGTCGGCGTGGACGTCAACCCGGTGAAGATCGACCTCATCACCCAGGGCAACGCCCCGGTGGTCGAGGAGCGGATCGGCGAGCTGACCGCCGAGGTCGTCGCGAGCGGCGCGCTGAGAGCCACGACCGACGTCGCGGAGGCCGTCGCCGACAGCGAGATTTCGCTCGTCTGCGTCGGGACGCCGTCGGCGCCGAACGGCAGCCTCTCCACGGTCTACCTCGAGCGGGTCGCCGAGGAAATCGGCGAAGCGCTCGCGAAGAAGAGCGAGCGGCACACCGTCGTCTTCCGCAGCACCATGCTGCCCGGCACCTGCCTCGACCTGCTGGTCCCGATCCTGGAGAAGTCCTCGGGCCGCACCGCCGGGGTCGACTTCGGCGTCGCGGTGAACCCGGAGTTCCTGCGCGAGGGCACCAGCGTCCGCGACTTCTTCGACCCGCCGAAGACGGTCATCGGCGAGATCGACCAAGCCAGCGGCGACGCCGTCGCGGCGTTGTACGAGGGCCTGCCCGGGCCGGTCTTCCGGGTGCCGATCCCGGTCGCGGAAATGACGAAGTACGCCGACAACTCCTTCCACGGCCTGAAGATCGGCTTCGCGAACGAGCTCGGCGCGATCTGCCGCGCGCTGGGCCTCGACTCGCACCAGGTGATCGACGTCTTCCTCGCCGACACGAAGCTCAACATCAGCCCCGCCTACCTCAAGCCCGGGTTCGCCTTCGGCGGCTCGTGCCTGCCGAAGGACCTGCGCGGGCTCGTCTACGCCGCGCACCGCGCCGACGTCAGCGTGCCGATCCTGTCGCACGTGCTCGCGTCGAACGACGACCACCTGCAGCGCGCGTTCGACCTGGTCGCGCGCACCGGCAAGCGCAAGGTCGGGCTGTTCGGCCTGTCGTTCAAGCCGGGCACCGACGACCTGCGCGAGTCGCCGCTGGTCGAGCTGGCCGAGAAGCTGCTCGGCAAGGGTTACGACCTGAAGATCTACGACGCCAACGTCAGCCTCTCGCGGCTGATGGGCGCCAACCGCGAGTACATCGAGAGCCGGCTGCCGCACCTCGGCCAGCTGCTCGCCGGGTCCGTCGAAGAAGTCGTGAACCACGCCGACGTCCTGCTCGTGGGCACCAAAGACCCGGACGTGCTGGCGGCCCTGCCGCACGGCCGGGAGATCGTCGACCTCGTCCGCCTGCCCGACGCCGCCGAGCGTCGCCTTGAAGAGGGATATGCCGGCCTTGCCTGGTAAAGCGCTCATCCTCGTCGAGAACCTCTCCGTTCCCTTCGACCGGCGGGTGTGGCAGGAGTCCACGACCCTGCGCGACGCCGGGTGGGAAGTCCACGTGATCTGCCCGCAGGGCACGAAACGCGACACCGAGGCCGAAGCCGTCGTCGACGGCGTCCACATCCACCGCTACCCGCTCAAGGCGGCGACCGGCGGCCCGGCCGGCTACCTGCAGGAGTACGGCAGCGCGCTGTGGCACACGCTGCGGCTGGCCCGCAAGGTCGGGCCGGTCGACGTCGTGCACGCCTGCAACCCGCCGGACCTGCTGTACCTGGTCGCGAAGGTGCTCAAGCGCCAAGGCGCGAAGTTCATCTTCGACCAGCACGACCTCTGCCCGGAGCTGTACCTCTCGCGGTTCGACCGCGGCCAGGACCTGCTCTACCGCGGGGTCTGCGCGCTCGAACGCGCCACCTACCGCGCCGCCGACGTCGTCATCTCGACGAACGAGAGCTACAAGCAGGTCGCCCGGATCCGCGGCGGCAAGAAGCCCGAGGACGTCTTCGTGGTGCGCAGCGCCCCGGTGGTCGAGCGGTTCCACGAGGTGCCGGCCGAGCCCGAGCTGAAGAAGGGCAAGCCGCACCTGCTCGCCTACCTCGGCGTGATGGGCCCGCAGGACGGCGTCGACTACGCCCTGCGTGCGCTCGCGAAGCTGCGTGACGAGGTCGGCCGCACCGACTGGCACGCGGTGTTCGTCGGCTCGGGCGACGCGTTCGACGACATGGTCGCGCTGTCGGCCAAGCTCGGGCTGGCCAATCAGGTCGAGTTCACCGGCCGGATCTCCGACGAGGATCTGGTCCGCTACCTGTCCACCGCCGACGTCTGCCTGTCGCCGGACCCGCTGAACCCGCTCAACGACGTCTCCACGATGAACAAGGTCATGGAGTACATGGCGATGAGCAAGCCGATCGTCTCGTTCGAGCTGCGGGAGGCGCGGGTGTCCGCGGGCGACGCGGCCGTCTACGCCCCGGCGAACGACGAATCGGCGTTCGCGAAGCTCGTCGCGCAGCTGCTCGACGACCCGGAGGAGCGGATCCGGATGGGCAAGCTCGGCCAGGCCAGGGTCGCGGGTCCGCTCTCCTGGGAGAACTCGGCGAAGGCTCTGCTCGCCGCATATGAGCACGCTGTGAAGTCTTGATCGCCGTTCAGTCAAGAAGTCACCGGACGTGTAACCAATGCTCCCGATCGGACGACGGTTGGGGTAACCGGCCGATCAACTGAACCCGTTCGGCGTACCCGGCTCAGGAATGGAGATCCCACCGTTGACTGACGACACGGTGCGCCTGGCCCTGGTCGGGCAGGTCCTGCGACGGCGGTGGCGGCTGCTGGCCGCCCTCGCCGTCCTGGGCGCGCTGGTCGGCGCCGGGGCGTCGATCCTGTTCTCGCCCGGCTACAAGACGACCTCGGGCGTGCTGCTCCAGGGGCCGCGCCAGGCCGACGAGCTGCTGACCCAGGCCGAGATCGCGACCTCCTCGGTCGTCCTCGACCGCACCGCAGCCATGCTGTCGTGGCACCCCAGCGGCGCCGACCTGAAGAAGCAGGTCAGCGCGTCGGTGGCGCAGAGCAACGTCGTGACGATCACCGTCTCGGCCGACACCGCCGAGCACGCGCAGCAGCTCGCCGACCAGGTCGCGCAGCAGTACGTCAAGTACTCGACGCAGCTGGCCACCAACTCCGCCGACGCCTCGGTGCAGCTGGCCCAGGAGCAGCGCGAGTCGCTGCGCGAGCAGGTCAAGCTGACCACGGACAAGATCAGCGACCTCGCCAAGAACGTCGGCGGCGGCCTGACCGTGGAAAGCGTGCAGGTGCGCACCCAGCTCGAGGGCCTGAAGACGTCGCTGGAGCAGGCGATCAACGACCTGAACCAGGCCGATCTCGCCACCGGCGTCGGCAACACCGTGGTGCTCGGCCCGGCCCAGCGCCCGACGTCGCCGGCGGCGCCGACGATGACCCACTTCGTCGCCGGGGGCGCGGTCCTGTTCTTCCTCGTGGGCGTGTTCGGCCACCTGTTCACCGCCCGCACCGACCGGCGGCTGCGGGGCGAGCCGCAGATCGCCTCCGCGCTCGGCGCGCCGATCCTCGCCGGGGTCGACGTCACCACCCCGGAGGGCGACCGCGCGCCGGCCACCGGCTTCCTCGGCAGGGTGCGGCACCTGCTCGGCGGCGACCGGCCGTGGGTGCTGCCGCCGGTCGCGACCTCGGCCGACGAGGTCAACCGCGACATCCGCTACCGCCGGGTGCTGGCCCGGCTGGCCACCGGCCCCGCCGACGTGCTGCTCCTGGTGGCCGAAGACGACGAAACCGGCCGCCTGGCCGCCGCCCAGCTCGCCGAGCTGGCCGACCGGCTGTCGGTGCCGCTGCGGGTCTTCGAGTTCTCGCCCGACCGGCCGACGGTGCCGGACGCCGCGGCGAGTTCCGGGGTCCTGGTCGTGCTCGGCGCCGGCACGCGCACCGCGTGGCAGCTCGTCCGGCTCGCCGAGGCCTGCGCCGACGCCCGCCAGGAGATCGTCGGCGCCGTCCTCACCCACCCCGTCCGGCCGAGCGAGCCGGCGAAACCCGGACCCGCGGCGGAAGCCCCCGAGAAAGCCCTGGCAGGTTCGGCGTGACGACTCCTCCCTCGCAGGCCCAGGCCGCGCCACTGGTCGATCTGCAGCGGCTGTTCGTCGCGATCCGCCGCCGCAAGCGGTTCTGGCTGGCCACCGCGCTGCTCGGGCTGATCGCGGGCGCCGTCCTCGCGGTCGTGCTGCCCGCGCCGCCGACCGCGGTCGCCAAGGTGATCGTGGTCCACCAGGACGACTCGCCGACCGACAGCGGCACGCTGATGCGCACCGACGTCGCCGTGCTGCAGACGACCCAGATCGCCGAAGCCGCGCTGAAGAAAGTGGGCAGCACGGATTCGCCCGAAGACTTCATGAAGAACTACGCGGGCCTGGGGCTGACGAACAACGTCCTGCAGATCACCGTCAAGGCCAAGAGCGGCGAAGAGGCCGTGGCGCGGGCGCAGGCGCTGGCCGAGACGTTCATCGCCGACCACGTCAAGCGCAGCCAGGCGGCCGCGGCCGCCCAGTCGCAGGCCATCCTCGACCAGCGCAAGAACGCCCAGGACGAGCTGAGCAAGGTCGAGCAGCAGATCGTCGAAGAGGAGGGCAAGGGCCGCCAAGCCAGCCAGCCCGCCCTCGAAAACCTCTACAGCCGCCGCGCCGCGCTCACCGCGCAGATCTCGGACTTCACCTCGCGCGCCCAGCAGGCCGGCATCGGCAGCCCGCAGGTCGCCGCGGGCACCCAGGTCGTCGACGCGGCCCGGCTGCTGCCCAAGGCGTTCCTCAAGACCACCGCGACCAACGCCGGCATCGGGTTCGCCCTCGGCCTGGCCCTCGGGCTCGCGCTCGTCGCCGTCGGCGCGGTCTCGCGGGACAAGCCGGTGCTGCGCCGGGAGATCTCGACGCACCTCGGCGCGTCCGTGATCGCGCAGCTGCCGTCGAAGCCGCGCGGACCGGCCCGGCTGTGGCGGCGCTCGCGCGCGGTCGCCGAACGTCAGCGCGTCGCCACGACGCTGGTCCGCCTGATCAAGCAGGACCCGCGCGAGGTGTCGCTGCTGGAGCTCGGCGCCCCGAACGTCGCCGCCGCGCTCGGCCTGGACATCGCCGGGGAGCTGGCCGCCGAAGGCGCCGCGAGCGTCATCGACGACCTGCCCGGGGAAGACGTCCGCAACCTCGCGCAGGAGACCCAGAGCGACGTTTCCGTGGTCGGCGCCGGTGACCCGCCTGGGAAGCCGGAAGAGCGCCGCGTCGGCGTCGGCACGGTGTCGCCCGGCACGGCGTGGACCGACCTGACGCACCTCGGCAAGGAAACCGTGCTGGTCGTGAAGGCCGGGCACGCGAACACGCTGTGGCTGCACACGGTCGCGCGGCAGCTGGCCGACCAGGAGATCCCGATCATCGGCGTCGTGCTGGTCGACCCGGACCCGCGGGACAAGTCCGACGGCACGCTGTGGGACGGCCTGCACACCGCCCTGCGCGGGCGGGGCCGCCCGGCGGCGCCGCCCGCCCCGGCCGAAGACCGTATCGACGAGCTGGTCGCTCGCGTCGCCGAGCGCGTCGCCAAGACCGAAGCGCCGACGCGCCGGTTCACCCCGGTCCGGCCGGTGCTCCCGCCCGCTCTCGCCACGCCGAGGCCGCCCGCGTCGCCGCTGCCACCGCCCGGCAGCGTGAGCGTGCCGGACCACCTGAACGCGCCGACGAAGAAGTTCGCCCCGGTCAAGCCCCCGAAGCGGCCGACGCCATTCAAGCGCGATCACGCCGAACCGAGCCACAAAGGCGATCTCGAACCCGAAAAGAGCGCGGAGGTCTCCTGACCCGCGCCGCAACCGAAGGGGAACGCACCGGAGATGTGCGGCATCGCAGGCACCTACCTCTGGCCGGACGGCGGGCCGCTCACCGACCGGCTGACCAAGACGCTGGCCCACCGCGGCCCGGACGGCTCCGGCCGCTACGAGCACGCGGCCGGCCCCGGCTCCGTGCACCTGGGCCACCGGCGGCTGTCGATCATCGACCTGTCGGAGACCGGCGCCCAGCCGATGGTCCTCGACGGGCTCGCCCTGAGCTACAACGGGGAGCTTTACAACGCCCCCGAGCTGCGCGCCGAGCTCTCGGCGGCCGGTGTCCGCTTCCGCGGGACGTCCGACACCGAAGTGCTGCTGCAGGCGTGGCGGCGCTGGGGCACGGACTGCCTGCCCAAGTTGCGCGGGATGTTCGCCTTCGCGCTGTTCGAGGAGGGCACCGGCGAGCTGTTCCTGGTCCGCGACCAGCTCGGGATCAAGCCGCTGTTCTTCGTGCAGCGGAACGGCGGGGTCGCCTTCGCCTCGGAGCTCAAGGCGCTCGCGGGTGAGCTCGGCGGGTCGCTGCAGGTCGACAACGCGGCGCTGATCGCGTCGCTGCTCTACTACTGGGTCCCGGACAGCCGGTGCGCCTACCAGGGCGCGGAGAAGCTGCAGCCGGGCACCTGGCTGCGCTGCCGCCCGGACGGCCGGGTCGACCGCGGCCGGTTCTGGTCGCTGCGGGAGGTCGCCGAGGAGGGCGCGGCCTTCGACGGCGAGGTCGACCTGCACGCCGTGATCGCCGAGTCGACGGCCAAGCACCTGCTCTCGGACGTCCCGGTGGCGACGTTCCTCTCGGGCGGCCTGGACTCCAGCTACCTGACGGCGCTCGCCGCGCGGTCGCAGCCGGGGATTTCGGCGTACACCATCGGGTTCCGGGCCGAGGACGCGAAGTTCGAGGCCATGCCGGACGACCTCAAGTACGCCCGGATCGTGGCGCAGCAGTTCGGCGTAGACCTGCACGAGATCGAGATCGCGCCGCAGGTGCTCGACCTGCTGCCGAAGATGACCTACCACCTCGACGAGCCGATCGGCGACCCGGCGGCGATCAACTCGTTCCTGATCTGCTCGGCCGCACGCGAAGCCGGCGTCAAGGTGATGCTGTCCGGGATGGGTGCGGACGAGCTGTTCGCGGGCTACCGCAAGCACCTCGCGAACCTGATCGCCCTGCGCTACCACAAGGTGCCGGGCGCGGTCCGGCGTCCGGTCGAGTCCATTGTGGACCGGCTGCCGGTGGCGTCGGCCAAGCGCGGGTACCGGTCGGTGCGGTTCGCGAAGCGGTTCCTGTCGTTCGCGGGCCTGCCCGAGGAGACGGCGTTCCGGCGCAGCTACACGATGTACGACCGCGCGGACCTGCTCGGTCTGGTGAACCCGGACCTGGCCGTTGACGTCGATTCGGTGTTGACCGAGCACGCTGACACGTACAACGACCAGGCCCTGGACGACTTCGTCAACCGGATGTGCCTGGCCGACTCGCGGATGTTCCTGCCCGGGCTGAACCTGACCTACACCGACCGCTCGACGATGGCGGCGTCCACCGAGGTGCGGACGCCGTTCGTCGACGTCGAGGTCGTGCGGGCGGCGTTCAAGATCCCCGGCAGCAAGAAGATCGTCGGCCGCGCCGGGAAGGTGGCGCTGAAGAACGCGGCGCTGAACATCCTGCCCAGCGAGATCGTGCACCGGCCGAAGGGCCTGTTCAGCGCGCCGCTGCGGGCCTGGATGAGCCGTGACCTGGCGCCGCTGGTGCGTGAAGTCGTCAACGACGGCGTGCTCGTCTCGTCGGGCTTCCTGCAGCGGGAGGCACTGCAGCGCATGGTCGCCGAGGACGCCGCCGGTCAGGAAGACCGCGGCAAGCACCTCTGGCACGTCTTGACCCTCGAATACTGGTACCGGAACGCGATGTCTGGAGCGGGAGCGAAGTGAAGCAGGTAGTCCAGAACTACAAGAGCGGGGAACTGGCGCTCCTCGACGTGCCCGAGCCGGCCTGCAAGCCGGGTGGCGTGCTGGTGCGGACGGTGTACTCGCTGATCTCGACCGGCACCGAGATGATGAAGGTGTCCGAGGCCAGCATGTCCCTGGTGGGCAAGGCCAAGGCCCGGCCCGACCAGGTCGCGAAGGTCATGCAGAGCGTGGCCACCAACGGCCTTTCGGCGACCTACCGCAAGGTGACGTCCAAACTGGACTCCTACACCCCGCTCGGCTACTCGCTGTGCGGCGTCGTCGAACAGGTCGGCGACGGCATCACCGACGTGGCGGTGGGCGACCTGGTGGCCTGCGCGGGCAACGAGCACGCGCTGCACGCCGAGCTCAACTGGGTCCCGAAGAACCTGTACTCGCCGGTGCCCGCGGGCGTCGACCCGCGGCACGCGGCGTTCGGCACCGTCGGGTCCATCGCCATGCAGGGTGTGCGCCGCGGCGAGCCGCAGATCGGCGACGTCGCCCTGGTGATCGGCCTCGGCCTGATCGGCCAGCTGGTGGTGCAGCTGCTGGCGTCGTCCGGCGTGCGCGTCGTCGGCGTGGACCCGGATCCGGAGCGGTGCAAGCTCGCCGAGAGCCTCGGCGCGCTGACCTGCGCGCACCCGGCGTCCGGCATCGTGGACACGGCGGTGGACGAGCTGACGCACGGCGCGGGCGTCGACCAGACGTACCTCGCCGCGGGCGGCAACACGAACGACCCGGTGGAGCTGGCCGCGAAGCTGTCGCGCGACCGCGGCCGCGTGATCGACATCGGCAAGTGCAAGCTCGACCTGCCGTGGAACGCCTACTACGAGAAGGAACTGGACGTCCGGTTCTCGCGTTCGTACGGGCCGGGCCGCTACGACCCGTCGTACGAGCTGGAGGGGCGCGACTACCCGATCGGCCAGGTCCGCTGGACCGAGCGCCGCAACCTCGAGTGCGTGCTGGACCTGATCGGGCGTGATCGGCTGGACGTCGAGCCGCTGATCACGCACGTCTCGGACTTCTCTTCCGCTGTCGACACCTACAAGTCGCTGAATGAGGGCGCGTTGAAGGCGGTGGCGGTGCTGTTCCGCTACCCGGACGGGGTCGCCCGGACGGAGCCGGTGGTGACGTCCGCGCGGGTCGCGGTGGCGTCCTCGTCGGCTGCCGCGCTGCCCGCGGGACAGCCGGTGCGCCTGGGCTTCATCGGGGCGGGCAACTACGCGTCGTCGATGCTGCTGCCGCACCTGGTCGAGCGCGCGGACGTGGAGCTCAAGCACGTCGCGACGACGTCGGCGCTGTCGGGCGCCAACGCGCGGCGCAAGTTCGGCTTCGCGGCGGCGTCGACGGACATCGACAACGTCCTCGGCGACTCGTCGATCGACGCGGTGTTCGTCGTGACGCGGCACAGCTCGCACGCCGAGCTGACCCGCCAGGCGCTGCTGGCGGGCAAGACGGTGTTCGTCGAGAAGCCGCTGGCGCTTTCCGAGTCGGAGCTGCAGAAAGTGCTGGACGCGATCGAGGAGTCCGGCAACGACCGGCTGCAGGTCGGCTTCAACCGCCGGTTCGCCCCGCTGCTGCACGAGGCCCGCGAGCAGTTCGGCCCGCGCGTCGGCCCGGCGAGCGTCCGGTACCTGGTCAACGCGGGCCGCCTCGACCACGGCAGCTGGTACAACCAGACGGAGTCGGAGGGCTCCCGTTTCGCGGGCGAGGGCGGGCACTTCATCGACACGGTGAGCTGGCTCCTCGACGCGGACCCGGTCTCGGTGTACGCGACGGGGGACTTGCAGGTGACCCTCGGCTACGCAGACGGCTCGACGGCGGTGATCACGTACGCCGAGACGGGCTCGTCGGGCTTCCCGAAGGAGACGTTGGACCTCGTCGCCGACGGAAAGGTCTTGAAGTTCGACGACTTCGTCCGCGCCTCGGTGTACTCGCGCAAGAAGTGGGCCAGCTCGCGTATCCCGAAGGGCCGCGACAAGGGCCAGGCGGCCGAGGTCAACGCGTTCTTGGAGGCGGTCCGGACGGGCTCGCCGATGCCGATCTCGGTGGCCTCCCTGGCCGCGACGACGCTGGCGACGCTGGCCGCGCAGACGAGCGCCGCGAACGCCGTGCCGGTGCGGATCGAGCTGCCGCAGAAGGCGGGTGCCCCGGCATGACAGGCATCGCGCCGACCCGCTCGAGGCGGCTGCGCTCGGGTGCGACGGGCACGGCGCCGGTCCGGCGGAGTGTGGCCGACTCGGCGGCGCCGAGGGTGGTCGGCCCGGCGGCGCCGAGGTCGGCTCGGGTCCGGTCGGCGGCGCTGTCGTGCTCGGCGGCGCTGAGGGTGGTCGAGGTTCGGCGGAGCGTGGCGGGTTCGGCGCCGAGGTCGGCACGGGTCCGGTCGGCGGCGCTTCCGGCGGTGGCGAGGGTGGCCGCGGTTCGGTGGAGTGTGGCCGGTTCGGCGGCGCTGAGGGTGGCTCCGGTCCGGCTGGCGGCGCTGCCCTGCTTGGCGGTGCCGAGGGTGGCCGCAGTTCGGTGGAGTGTTGTGGGTTCGGCGGTGGCGAGGTCGGCTTCGGTCCGGCCGGTGGCGTTGCCGCGCCTGGGCGTGCCGGGCACGGCGCCGGTCCGGTCGGCGCTGCTTCCGGTGGCAGGGGCGCGGCCATGATGGGACCCGGCTGGTACCTGCGCCGGCTGTCGCGGATGGGGCCGGCGGAGGTTGTCGGCCGTGCGCGGCATGCCGTTGTGCAGCGGCAGTGGCGGTCCGCGCTGCCGACGCCGCCCGACTGGCCCGCGCACCCGCGCTTCACCGCGGTGCTGCCCGCCGGCGTGCTGGGCAAGGTGTCCGGCGAGGCGGTCGCACGGCTGCTGGCCACCGCCGACGAGCTGATGGCCGGCCGCGCGGAGTTCTTCGGCGTCGAGCGCACCGATTTCGCGGCGCCCGACTGGTTCCTCGACCCGAAGACCGGGCGTCGCGCGCCCTCGGACGTGTACGCGTTCGACGTGCCGTACCGGTCGGAGGACACCGTCGGCGACATCAAGCAGATCTGGGAGCCGTCGCGCCACCAGCACCTCACCGTGCTGGCCGCGGCGTACGCCCTGACCAGCTCTCCGGCCTACGCCACGCGCGCAGCCGAGCACCTGCGTTCGTGGTGGGCTGCCAATCCGCCGTTGCAGGGGCCGCACTGGGTGAGCGGTATCGAGCTGGGCATCCGGCTGCTGTCGTGGGTCTGGACGCGCCGCCTGCTCGACGGCTGGCCGGGTGCGGCGGAGCTGTTCGAAGAGAACCCGGACTTCCAGCTCCAGCTGTGGCACCACCAGAACTGGCTCGCGACGCTGCGCAGCCACGGCTCCTCGGCGAACAACCACGTGATCGCCGAGGACGCCGGGCTGCTGGCGGCGGCGTGCGCGTTCGGCTGGTTCCCGGAGTCGGCGGGCTGGCGAACCGCGGCGATGCGCTCGCTGGACGTCCAGCTGGGGCGCAACACGTTCGCGTCCGGCCTCAACGCGGAACTGGCGTCCGAGTACCACGGCCTGGTGCTGGAACTCGGCCTGGCGGCGGCGGTCGAGGCCGACGCCGCGGGCACACCGGTGCCGGACTCGACGTGGGACGTCCTGCTCCGGATGACGGACGCCCTGGCGTCCATTGTGGACAACCGGATGCGCCCGCCCCGCCAGGGCGACGCCGACGACGGCTTCGGCCTCATCGTCGACGGCGCCTCGACCGACCGCTGGGCATCGCTGCTGGCCTCGGGGGAAGCGCTGTTCGGCCGCCTCGACTGGTGGCCGCCGATCCCGGGCGACGACGTGCGGACACCGTTGCTGGCGTCGCTGGTCTCGCGCACCCCGCGGGCGGCAGGTGTCCGCCCCGGCCGCCGTCCGGCGCACCTGCGGGACGCGGGGATGACGATCCTGCGTTCCGGCCCGGTGTGGGTCCGCTGCGACGGAGGCCCCCACGGCTTCCTGTCGATCGCGGCGCACGCCCACGCGGACGCGCTGTCGCTGGAGGTCCGCCACGATGGCGTGGATGTGCTCGCCGACCCGGGCACGTTCTGCTACCACGGCGAGCCGCAGTGGCGGTCGTACTTCCGGTCGACGCTGGGCCACAACACGCTCGAGCTGGCCGGCCGCGACCAGTCGGTGTCGGGTGGCCCGTTCCTGTGGACCCGCCACGCGGTGACGAAGGTCCTCGAGGTCCACACCCCGGACGACGGGCCGTCCCGCTGGTCAGCAGCCCACGACGGCTACGCCCCGGCGCTCCACCGCCGCACGGTCGAGCTGGACGGCGACGAGCTGTGGATCGTCGACGAGGTCCTGGGCGACGGTTCGCCGGGATCGGCACGGCTGGCGTTCCACTTCGGCCCGTCGGTGACGGTCATGCTCGACGGAACCACGGCCCGCCTCCGCTGGCCGGCCGCGCTCGATGCGCCGCTCGTCGGTGAGCCCAGTTCCACGGGCGGCAGCGCGCCTGCTGGTTCGGCCGCCGCCAGGTCGGCGACGGGGGCTGGTTCTGCTGGCGAGTCAGCGCCGCGGGCCGGCTCGGCGGCTGATGGGCGTTGGGCCGGTTCCGCTGGCGAGTCGGCGGCGGAAGCTGGTTCGGCGAGTGGAGGTTCGGCTGGTTCTGGTGGCGAGTCGGCGGCTCTGGCTGGCTCGGCGGCTGGTGGGCGTTGGGCCGGTTCCGCTCCCGAGCCGGCCGCCGCGGCCGGTGGTGGGCGGCCCGGCTCCGGTGAGCTTCCCGCCGATCCGGTGGTCGGGCGGGTTTCCGGTTCTCTCACCGGCGCTGTCCGGACCGCCGTGATGGAATTGCCGTCCGAACTTGCATGGACCGTGCACCGGGGGGAGACCGAGCCGCCGCTGGGCTGGTACTCCGCGGGGTTCGGGCGCAAAGAACCCGCCACCACCCTTGTCGGCTCCGGGTCGCCCGGTCACCTCACCACCCTGCTCCGCTTCAGTTAGGACCCGCCCGTGACAGCCCGCCGCTACCGACTTCGCCGCGCAGCTCCGCTGCTCGGCCTCCTGCTCACGGTCGCGGCGTGCTCGGGCGGGCCGGACACCGACGGCGGCCCGGCCCAGGCGACTCCGGCCCCCAGCGGGTCGGTCGCCGCCGTGTGCGACAAGCAGCCGGCCGGGCCCGCGGCCGCGCCGGCGGGGGCCGTGGTCGTCGATCCCGCCGTGCCGGGGGACCTGGCGGCCAAGACGCGCTCGGCCGGGCCGGGCACCACCTTCTGGCTCAAGCCCGGCAAGCACATCCTCGGCGACGACAAGTACGACCAGGTGTCCCCGAAGGACGGGAACGTCTACGTCGGCGCCCCGGGCGCGGTCCTCGACGGCCGGAAAATCAACCAGTACGCCTTCACCGGGCACGCGGCCAACGTCAAGATCAACTATCTGACCGTGCAGGGCTTCGCCGCTCCGCACGACGAAGGCGTGGTCAACCACGACTCGGGCGACGGCTGGGTGATCGAACACTCGACCATCCAGGACAACGACGGCGCCGGGCTGATGGCGGGCGCGCGCCAGCAGGTGCGCGGCAACTGCCTGCGCCGCAACGGCCAGTACGGCATGAACGCCTACTCCGGCAGCACCCCGATCACCGCGCTCGTCGTCGAGGGCAACGAGATCGCGGGCAACAACACCGGCGACTGGGAAGCCAAGATCGAAGGCTGCGGCTGCAGCGGCGGGATCAAGTTCTGGGACGTCAACGGCGCCGACGTGCGCGGCAACTGGGTGCACGACAACCACGGCACGGGGCTGTGGGCCGACACGAACAACAACGACTTCCTCATCGAGGGCAACCTCGTCGAGAACAACGACAGCGCCGCGCTGATCTACGAGATCAGCTACAACGCGATCATCCGCGACAACACGATCCGCAAGAACAATTGGGTCGACGGCCGCCGGTACGCCGACAAGAGCGACAACTTCCCGACGTCGGCGATCTACATCTCCGAGTCCGGCGGCGAGCCGCGGGTCAAGGCACGCACGGCGAAGATCGAGATCTCGCGCAACTACCTGGAGAACAACTGGTCTGGGATCACGCTGTGGGAGAACGCCGACCGGTTCTGCAACAGCCCGGCCAACACCTCCTCGGGTGACTGCACCCGGCTGGTGCCGTCCGTCAAGGAGTGCGCGGCCCCGGCGATCACCGGCGGGGCGCTCCGGTCCGACTGCCGGTGGAAGACCCAGCACGTCGACATCCACGACAACAAGTTCGTCCTCGACCCGGCGGTCGTGGGCTGCCAGGCCTCCTGCGGCCGGATGGGCCTGCTGTCGAACTTCGGCACCTACCCGGACTGGTCGCCGTACCGCGGCGACGACGTCCAGGAATCGATCACGTTCAAGCAGGACAACCGCTGGCACGACAACAGCTACGCCGGCCCCTGGACGTTCATCGCCCACTCGGCCGACCGCGTCCTCGAGATCGGCGAGTGGGAAGGCGCGCCGTACTCGCAGGACAGCGGGAGCACGTTCACCGCGCAGGGCGGGGGCTGACATGGCGGCGCATCCCGAACCGGCCGGCCTCCGCGGTGACGCCGCACCCGAACCCGCCTCCTCGACGCCGAAGTGGGCGGGCGTGGCGTGGGCCCTGCTGATCCTCAACACGCTCGGCTCGACCGGCGCGAAAACGGTCCTCCCGCTGCCGCGGTCGGTCAGCCAGCTGGTGACCATGGGCTCGCTGATGACGGCGTTCGTGATCGCGCTGGCGTTGAACAAGCACCTGCGGATCCGCCCGAGCGCGTACCTGCTGCTGCTGACGGCGTTGCTGGGGACGAGCATCCTCTCCAGCGCCGACCTGCAGGAGGGCGCCGGCGCGCTGTTCCGGTGCTTCCGGCTCACGGTGTTCGTCTCCACGCTCTGGCTGCTGACCCGCTGGTGGGACGGCGGGTTCAGCTTCGTCCGGTACCACATCCGCACGTACGCGGTCGTGCTCGCGTCGGTGGCTATCGGCCTGGTCATCTCGCCCGGCAACGCGATGCCGGAGGAGTACGGCGGCCGGCTCTCGGGCGCGATCTGGCCGCTGACCCCGCCGCAGATCGGCCAGTACGCGGCTGTCATCTCCGGGCTCACCCTCCTTCTTTGGTTCGGGCGCCGCACGACCTGGCGCAGCGCGCTGGCGATCGTGGTGCCGGTGCTGGGACTGCTACTGCTCACGCACACCCGCACGGCGACACTCGGTCTCGTCGCCGGGCTCGCGGTGGCCTTCCTGTCGATGGTGCTGACCAGCGCCCGCGCCCGGAAGGTGTTCGCGTGGACGGTCGGCATCGGCGGGGTCGCCGGCGTGGTGCTCGCGGGCGCGTTGCAGACGTGGTTCCTCCGCGGCCAGAGCGCGGACAACTTCTCCAGCCTGACCGGCCGCGCGAAGGTGTGGGACGCCCTGCTGGAGGCCCCGCGGTCGACGGCGGAGTACATCTTCGGGGTCGGGCTGACGGACAAGTCCTACGACGGCCTCCCGATCGACAACAGCTGGCTCGCGATCTACCACGAGCAGGGTTTCGTCGGGATCGCGCTGGTGGCGGGGTTCCTCCTCACGTTGGTCGTGGTGGCCGTGCTGCGGCCACCGTCGCTGGCTCGCGCGTGCGCGATCTTCCTGATCACCTATTGCATTTCGGCCTCGTACACCGAAGCGGGGCTCGGCGACGCGTCGCCGTACCTGCTCCACCTGGCGGTCGCCGCGTCGCTGCTGGTCCGCGGGGTGCCGCAGTCCGACGAACAGGCATTCATCCCGGCGAAGGGGGCAGACGTGCGAGGTGCAGGCGCGTGAAGGTGCTCGTGGTGCACAACCGCTACCGGTCCGAGCAGCCGAGCGGCGAAAACAACGTCGTCGACGCCGAGGTGACGCTCCTCGCCGACGGCGGCCACCAGGTGTCGTTGTTCGAACGCCGCAGCGACGACATCGCGGCGATGCCGCTGCCCCGCAAGGTCGCGGTGCCGCTGAGGGTGCCGTGGAACCCGGCGGTGCGGAAGGAGCTCGCCGCCCGGCTGCGGGCTTCGCGCCCGGACGTCGTGCACATCCACAACACGTTTCCGCTGCTGTCGCCCTCGGTGGTCGCCGCGTGCGCGGATGCGGGGGTGCCCGCGGTCGCGACGCTGCACAATTACACGATGGTCTGCCCACCCGGCACGCTCCACCGCGACGGCCGCATCTGCACCGAGTGCGTCGGCGGCTCGCCGCTGCCGGCGGTGAAGCACGGCTGCTACCGCGGTTCGAGCGCGGCCACGCTCCCGATGGCGGCGAGCATGGTCGCGAATCGGCGCCGGTGGTGGACGGGCGTGTCCCGGTTCTTCTGCATTTCGGCGGCCCAACGTGACCTCCTGGTGTCGGCCGGGATGCCCGGCGAGCGGATGGCGGTGAAGCACAACTTCGTCACCGACCCCGGCGTCCGCCGCACCGGCGCAGGCAAGCACGTGCTGTTCCTCGGCCGCGTCACCGAGGAAAAGGGGGTCGGCCTGCTGATGCGGGCCTGGGAGCGTCTCGACGGCGCCCTCGGTGTGCCGCTGGTCATCGCGGGCACCGGTCCGATGCAGGACGAGGTGGCGGCCTGGGCGGCCGGCCGCCCCGACGTCTCGTACGTCGGCCTGCAGAACAAGGCGGAATGCCGCGCGCTGACCGCCGACGCGGTCGCGGTGGTCGCGCCGTCGACGTGGCTCGAGGCCTTCGGCCTGGTGGTGGTCGAGGCGATGGCCGCCGGTGTGCCGACCGTCGCGGCGGCGCACGGCGCGTTCCCCGAGCTGGTCGACGACGGTGTCACGGGACTCCTGCACGTGCCGAACGATGCAGCCTCGCTCGCCGATCGCCTGCGCGCGGTCATCGGCGACCGCAACGGCGACATGGGCGACGCGGCCCGCGTCCGGTACGAGAAGGACTTCACCCCCGCGGTCGGCCTGGACCGCCTGATCGCCGGGTACGAGGCGGCGATCGAGGCGTGAGGCAGCTGGTCCGGACGGCGCCCGCGGCCCTGCCGGCCGTGCTGCGCACCCCGCTGGCGATGTCCGCCGCCCTGGCGACGGCGGTGCTGGTCGCACTGGGCATCCTGCACTTCCGCGACTCGGGCCTGACCGGCATCGACGCGGTCCTCCTTCCTTCGATCGATGGGGTCCGGCCACCGTGGCGGTACGTCGCCCTGGTCTTCGACTTCGGTGGCGAGCCGGTGGGGTCGGTGATCCTGATCGCGCTCCTTTCGGGGGTGTGCTGGCTGCTCCGCCAGGTCCGGACGGCCGTGCTGACGGTGGCCGGTGTCGTGGTGACGGTGGCGGTGACGACCGTGCTGAAGCCGGTGGTCGGCCGCACCATCCACGGCGAATTCCTGTCGTACCCGAGCGGCCACACGGCCATGGCGACGGCGCTCGCGCTGGTCATCGGGCTGTTGCTCACCGAGCGGATGGGGCTGGGGCGCACCGCCGGGGTGGCGCTCGCGCTGGGGTTGGCGTTGGTGGCCGGGGTGGCGATGGGCTGGGCTGAGGTCGCCTTGGGGGCGCACTACCCGACGGACGCTCTCGGCGGGTTCTGCGCTGCGCTGGCCGCGGTTCCGGGTACCGCTTGGATGCTGGACCGGGTGGCCGACCGGCTCTGAGGACGCTCGCTGGGGATGTCCTAAGTGGGTGACCGGACCGGGTGGAGGCTGCTCCCCGGCGCGGCCGGTCGGCCGGGGGGAGTGCTCGCTCGCTGCCGGACTTGGCCGGTGGATCAGGTCCCGCGTGGTGTCGGTTTCGGCGGGGCCCGTTCGTCGGTGGGGGACCTACCTGTGAAGGAGATCCCCGTGATCCAAGATCTGATCGCCGCCGAACGGCGGGAACTGGCCGCGCTGCTCGGCGAACTGCCGTCGGCCGCGTGGGGTGCGCGCACCCTGTGCGCCGGCTGGGGAGTGGCCGAGGTCGTGGCCCACATGACCATGCCCTTCCGGTTCTCCACCGGGCGGTTCGTTTGGGAACTCGCCAAGTCCGGCGGGCGCTTCAACGCCATGGCCGACCGCGTTGCCCGCCGCGAGGCCGCCGAGCTCTCCCGCGAAGCGCTGATCGCCTCGCTGAGGGACAACGCCGACCACCCGTGGCGGCCGCCGGGTGGGGGTGCCGAGGGCGCTCTGAGCCACGATGTCATCCACGGCCTGGACATCACGACGGCCCTCCAGCTGGACCGCCGGGTGCCGCTCGAACGCCTGGAAGCCATCTTCGCCGCGATGAAACCGAAGCAGGTCAAGTACTTCGGCACCGATCTCGCCGGAGTTGCCCTGCGGGCCGATGATCTCGACTGGTCGTACGGGACCGGTACGCCGCTCATCGGGGCGGCCCAGGATCTTCTCCTTGTCCTCTGCAATCGGCGGTTGCCCGCCGGGCGTCTTCGGGGTGAGCCGAGCACGCGGTTCACCATGGTCTGAGCAACGCGTCCACAGTGGAGGGACGAGGTGGTCGGAGCGGTCATGTCTTCGACGGTACCGAACACCCGTGCGAACGACAGTCGCTGAACCGGGTGAACGGGCTGCCGAAATTCTCCGTTCGCGACTTTCCCCTTGTGGCGCAACAGAAATCTACGCGGACGACGGAAACGGGCGGTGGAAATTGTCGGAGGCCGTCGGCAAGCTCGTGATCAGCAGCCGGCGGGTCCGCCGGTGAACGAAGAGCACTGATCCTGCGAGTAGGGCTTTGCCTTCCAGCCCGCAGCGTCGACCGTCTTGGAGGTGTCATGCGCCACGAAAGTCCACGGCCCGGAGTACGAGTTGTCGTGCCACCGGTTGGCCTGGCGGAAGGTGATGGCCTCTTCGATCACCGTTCCCTTGTAGGGCGACCAGTCCGGGAACGTCCCGAAGTTCGACAGCACGGCCATCCGCCCGCACAGGCTCGTGCAGCCGACGCGGCCGGCGTCGAAGCGGAAGGTGTTCCCGTGGATCTCCACCCGCTGCGTCTTCCAGCGGCAGTCGTCGTAGGCCGGGGCCTTCTCGATCGTGCCCGCGGTGCACGAAGACTTTGCCGCCACTTTCGTGCAGTAGCCCGTCGACGTGTTCGCCGGGCTGTTGCAGAAGCGGTCGGCGTTCTCCCACAGCGTGATCCCGGCCCAGTTGTCCTCGAACGTGTTGCCGCTGATGTCGACGGCCGACGTCCTGGCCCGCACGCGCGGATCGCCGCCCGACTCCGACAGGTACACCGTCGCCGCCGGGAAGTTGTCCCCGCGCGCCGCGAACACCCGGCCCTGGACCAGGGTGTTGCGGCGGAACGTGTTGCCGCGCAGCACCAGGTTGTAGCTGGTCTCGTAGAACAACGCCTCGGCGTCGTTGGCCTCGAACAGGTTGTCCTCGACCAGGAAGTCGTTGTTGTTCGTGTCGGCCCAGAGCCCGGCGCCGTGGTTGCCGTGGACCCAGTTGCCGCGGATGTCGGCCCCGTTCACCGCCCAGAACTTGGCGCCGCCGCTGCACCCGCAGCCGGGCACCTTGGCCTCCCAGTCGCCGGTGTTGTTGCCGGTGATCTCGTTGCCCTCCAGCACGAGCCCGGTGATGCCGTCGCCCTCCTGGTACGCGTTGAGCCCGTACTGGCCGTTGTTGCGCAGGCAGCTGTGCCGCACGACCTGGCCCGCGCCGGCCATCAGCCCGGCGCCCGCGTTGTCCTCGATGGTGGTGTTCTCGATGAGCCAGCCGTCGCCGGAGTCGTGGTTGACCACGCCCTGATCCTGCAGCGCGGCGAACCCGCGGACGGTGAGGCCGCGGATCTCGACGTTGCGGGCCCGCTGGGTGAAGGCGGCGCGGTTGATCCCGCGGCCGTCGACGACGGCGCCCGGCGCGCCGAGGTACACGTCGCCGTCCTTGGGGACGACCTGGCCGAACTCGTCCTTGCCGAGCGTGTGGGTGCCGGGCCGGAGCCAGAACGTCGTGCCGGCCGGGTGCGCCGCCGTCTTGGCCGCCAGGTCACCGTCGACGGCCGGGTCGACGGTGACGGCTCCGGACGGTGGTTGCTCGTACGCGGCCGGTTGGTGGCCGCACACCGGTCCGGGCCCGTCGGCGGCGCCCGCGACAACCGGGCACGCCACGGCGACCAGGAGCGAGCAAGCAGCGACGAGTACCGCACGAGATCTGCCCATGGCAGGAAGTTACGCACGATCGGGCCGGAAAACAGTCACCCTCAAGTGTCCTCATCGGACCCAACGGGTGATTCCGGCCCGATCGCGGAGGGATCAGGCGTATTTGCGGAACACGGGCTGCACCGGGCGCCCGCCCATCCACGGCGCCGGGTCGTTCGCGTCGAGGGCCTTCCGGTACACCGTGCAGGCCTGGGCGACGACGTCGATGGTCCTGTCGATGTCCGCCTCGGTGAGCGCGGCACTGACCACGAAGGACGGTCCGAGCACCCCGCCGCCGATCAGCTCGCGCAGGAACAGCGTCCGGTACGGCTGGGACGGCCTGCCCTGCTCGTCGAGCGTGCCGAAGACCAGGTTGCTGGCCCGGCCGCGGACGACCACGTGGTCCTCGACGCCGATCCCGGCCGCCA
The DNA here is from genome assembly GCF_042652605.1 of Amycolatopsis plumensis. NCBI lineage: Bacteria > Bacillati > Actinomycetota > Actinomycetes > Pseudonocardiales > Pseudonocardiaceae > Amycolatopsis > Amycolatopsis plumensis. The sequence goes on from NZ_JBHSJY010000001.1 coordinate 3,633,476, forward strand.
CTTCGCGGACGCCGGCGGCGAGCCGGTCGCCGAGGGCGTGCAGGCGGCCGATGACGTCTTCGTCGCGGTAGACGTCCATGACCGCCATCGCGGCGGCCAGCGAGTGGGTCTCCGCGCCGTGCGTGGTCGAGAGCAGGAACACCCGCTCGCGATCGGTGCGCAGGCCACCGATCTCCATCAGCTCACGCTTGCCCGCCAGCGCCGACACCGCGAAGCCGTTGCCGAGGGCCTTGCCGAACGTCGAGAGGTCGGGCGTGACGCCGTAGAGGCCCTGCGCACCGTGAGCCGACCACCGGAAGCCGGTGATCATCTCGTCGAAGATCAGGACGACGCCGTGGCGGGTGGTGAGCTCGCGCAGGCCCTGCAGGTATCCCGGCGGCGGTTCCACCGCCGCGGCCGCCTCCAGGATCATGCACGCGATCTCGCCCTCGTGGCGCTGCAGCAGCTCCTCCGCGGCCTGCAGGCCGCCGTACGGGAAGGACACCGTCGCTTCCGTCGTCTCGTCCGGGATGCCGGCGTTCATCGGCGTGGTGCCGATGAACCAGTCGTCGGTGGAGAAGAAGGCGTGGTCGGCGCACTTGGCGACGAGCTTACGGCCGGTGGCGGCGCGAGCCAGCCGGACCGCGGCGGTCGTCGCGTCCGAGCCGTTCTTGGTGAACTTCACCATCTCGGCCGTCGGGATGTTCTCGAGGAACCGCTCGGCGGCTTCGGCTTCGATGATCGACGGCCGGATGAAGTTGCTGCCCTTCTCGAGCTCGCCGCGCACCGCTTCGAGAACTCGCGGGTGGGCGTGGCCCAGGCTGACCGCTCTCAGCCCGGCGCCGTACTCGATGTACTCGTTGCCGTCGACGTCCCAGACGTGGCCGCCGCGGCCGTGCGAGATGACGGGGGCCATCCCCGCGGGATACTGGTCCGAGCCCTTGGCGTAGGTGTGCGCACCGCCGGGGATGACCCGGTGCAGCCGCTCGTCCGCCTTCGTGGAGCGGGGCAGGTTCGTTCCCATGTCGTGGTTCACCTCGTTGGTTTCAACGCCTCTCCGAGAGAGGGCGCCCGTTCGTCCCGGTCACTGACCATTGTGACCGACAGTGGCCACGAAATGTCCAATTCAGGGTCTTTGTACGAAATCGTAATGTCCTCTTCAGGATCGTGTGCCCGATCGATACGGTACGAAACGTCAGAGGGATCGGTGAGTGACTGGAATCCGTGCGCGCACCCCGCCGGGATGTACAACGAAACCTGGGTATCGCCGGAAAGTTCGAAGGTTTTCACATTCCGGTATGTCGGCGAATCCGGTCGGAGATCCACCACGACGTCGAAGATGGCGCCGTGGGAACACCGCACGAGCTTCGCCTCGCCGGCCCCGCCGCGCAGGTGCATCCCGCGGACGACCCCCTTGCGGGACCGAGAAAGACTGTCCTGGACGAAGCCGTCCGGGTCGATGCCGACCGACGCGACGACGTCGCGGTCGAACGTCCGGCTGAAGAACCCCCGCCCGTCCGCGTGCGGGGTGGGTTCGAACAGATACGCACCGTCGATCTCGGGTACCGGAATGGCCTTCATCGCCCACCCCCGAAGAGGGCCGCCGAAAGGGCGGCGAACTGGTCCTTGAGCCGTTGCGCGTTCATCTCGTTCCGTTCCAGGAGCGTCTGGCGAAGTTCCGCCGAACGGTTCTCCAGTTCGGTGAACTGTTCGACGAGCCGGTCGAACCCGACGGTCTTCGCCCGCTGGGTGAAGCCATCGAGGCCCATCTCCGCCATGAGGACGTCGTTCTTCGGTGCGTAGCCGATCGCCACGGTCGGTTTCGCGACCTTCAGGGCGCAGAGCACGTTGTGGTAGCGCGTGGCCACCACGCTGTCCACCGCGGCCATCTCGTGCATCAGCTCGTCCAGGGTCTCCGCCGGGGCCGCCGTCACCAGCGGGGAAGCGGTCTTCTCGATGATCTCGTCGACGACCTGCCGGTCGATCCGGTCGCCGATGAACAGCCGGACGGGTCTGTCCTGAGCAACGAGCCAGGCGACGAAACGGTTCATCGTGTCCACGTAGTGGCGGTAGATGCGGTCGGCGTCGGCGCGGTCGTCGTTGCCGCCGTAGTAGGCCATCACGCCGACACCGACGGTGCCGGGCTTGCCGCCGGCGGCCGGGGTGGGGAGGGAGAACGCGAGGTCGGGGTAGACCTGGTCGGCACTCGTGTCGACGCCCATGGCGCGCATGGCGTCACGCGAGATGTCGTCCCGGTAGGAGCGGTAGGCGGCGAGCCGGCCGGACCAGCGGACCAGCGTCCGCGTCGCCCGGGCGCTGATCTCGTTGGCGCCGACGCAGACGAGCGCCACCTTGGTGCCGAAGAGGCGCCCGGTGGCGGAAAGGAGGAAGAGCGAATACGGGAAACCCCAGGGACGCAGCGGCAGCGTCGCTTCGAGAACGCCCATGCCGGGCACGATGACGACGTCCTGCTGGCGGACCCAGGCGGCCGTGCGGCCGATGTCGACCAGCTTGCCGAGTCCCTTGAGGACGACCGACCGGATGCCGGACGCCGTCTCGTACTCGGACTGGTTCCAGTGCAGCGGCGTCGTGTCGAGGCCGTACCGCTCGCGGACGATCTCCGGGCCGCCGACCAGGGCGCTCAGCTTCGCGTCCGGGTATTCGGCGCGCAGGTAGCCGAGCACGGCTTCGAGGGAACCGTCGTTGCCGAGGTTCCCCGAGCCGAGCAGGCCGAACACGCCGACGCGCGGGGCACGCTTCACGCGAGCCTGCCTTCCCGGCCGGCCACGATCTCGTTGACCGTGGCGACGTCCGAGGCGGTGGGCGCGCGGTCCTCGACGCGCTCGCCGTGGCCGGAGCGGGCCCGGCTGGTCAGCCAGGCGCCGAGGTGGCCGAAGCACTCGCGCTTGTCGGCGGCCGAGATCGGCGCGCGGCGGATCAGGTCCGCGAACCCGTACACGTACTCGCCGAGCAGGCGGACGGTGGGATTCCGGAGCCGGTTCGCGCGCCGCGGGTCCAGATTCGCGCACCGGCTCCGGATGGTCGGGTTGGCCCGCTCCGCGCGGCCGGGGTGGTCGCGGCGGAAGTAGAGCAGCTCGGGCACCTGGTGGAACGGGCCGTGCAGGGCCATCTCGGCCGAGTACGTCCGGTCGGCGTGGTGGTAGCTGTCGAGCGGCTTGACGCGGCGGAGGACGTCGGCGCGGATGACGCCGTAGAAGTCGTCGCCGCCCGGCTCGAACAGGATGCTGCGGAAGCGGTCCGGCGCGTGCGGGGACGCCGTGTTCAGCGTGTACTCCAGCCGCTGGACGATGCGGCCGTCGCCGTCGATGATCGCCTGGTCGCAGTGGGCCAGGATGATGTCCGGGCGCTCGTCGAGGGCCTCGACGCACCGCTTGAGCAGGTCGCGGGCGTAGAGGTCGTCGTGGGACACCCACTTGAACAGCTCGGTGCGCGAGACGTCGAATACGAAGTTGTGGTTCGGGGTCGCGCCGATGTTCTTCGGCTGGCGGACGTACCGGATTCGCGAGTCCTTCTCGGCGTAGCGGCGGCAGATCTCGTCCGTGCCGTCGGTGGAGGCGTTGTCCGAGATGATCAGCTCGAAGTCTTCGTAGGTCTGGCCGAGCAGGGCTTCCAGCGACTCGGCGAGGTACTCCTCGCCGTTGTACACCGGGAGGCCGAGGCTCAGCCGCGGGACGGTGGTCATGGAGTCCTCATTCCTTGATCGGCTCTTTGATCGGCTCGAACACCACGGTGGGCTCGTCGGCGCCCGGCGGCACGTACTCGCGCAGCCCGGCCCGCAGCTGGAACCACCAGACGACGGATCCGCTGAGGGTGGCCGTCGCGACGCCCCACGCGGAGCCGGCCGCGCCGCCGAGGAACGCGCCCGCGATGCCGAAGGTGACGTAGAACAGGGAGGCGATCAGCTGGGACCGCAAACTGCGGGGAGCGGCGCCGAGGGCGCGCAGGCCGGCGGCCGCGCCCGTGGTGAAGCTCGCGCCGACGACGGCGAGGGTCACCGGGAGGATCAGCGGGGACGACGAGTCCCACACCGAGCCCATCACCCAGCGGCCGGCGCTGTCGGGCACCAGGAGCAGCAGGCCGAGGCCCCAGCACAGCGCGGCGGCGGCCTGGCCGCCACCGAGGATCACGCAGAAGTGCTTCAGCCGGTGCGGCGCCCGCTGAAGCACCCGCGCGCCCTCGGCGACGGTGACGAGGGACAGCCCCATGAGCAGGGCCAGGAACGGGCCGAGGAGCTGCTCGGCGCCGCGGACCGCGCCGACGGCGGTGATCCCGGCGATGGCGCCGAGGCCGTAGGCGCGCAGCTGCGAGGCGCCGCTGTTGCTGACGTTTTCGACGAGGTACCGGACACTCAGATCGCGCTGCGTCCGGAGCCAGCCGAGCATCTCGCGCGGGTGCGGGAGGATCCGCGTCTGGAACCCGCCGTAGAGGGCCGCGACCGCGCCGGACAGGCCCCAGGCCAGCACGAACGCGACCACCGTGTGGAGCTGCGCGGCGACGTAGAGCGCCGGGATCAGGGCCACGCCCCACACGCAGTCGTTGACGAACGCCTTCTTGCCCTGCCCGCGAGCGAAGAACGCGAAGCGCCAGGCGTCCTGCAGCAGCAGGCCCGGCATGACGACGGCGAGCGCGACGAACGCGGTGCCGAGCGGGCCACCCGCGGCCAGCCCGGCCACCAGGCTGACCAGCCCCGTCACGCAGCCGACGCCGATCGCGGTGCCGGAGGCGCTGGCGACCCCGAGACGCCAGCGATCCTCGGCGACCGCGCTGAACCGCACCATCAGCGGGTCGGTGGCGAGCCCGCGCGAGACGTTGAGCACCACGCCGTAGGTGACCCAGGCGAGGCTGAAGATGCCGAACGCGAACGTGCCGAGCGAGCGGGCCACGTACAGCCCGACGGCGAAGTTGGTCAGGCTGGACACGGCCTGGTCGCCGAGGCCCCAGCTCAGCCGTCCGGCCATCGCGCGCACCGCGCCCGACCGGAGGATCGAGCGCGGCACCCGGCGATGGTTGGCCACGTCGCTCACTCCTTGACCAGGCCGGCGTCGTGGAGGGCGCGGGCCGCGACGTCGACGATGTCGAACGGCATCCCGGCCCGCTCGGCGATGTCGAGGAGGCTGTGCGAACCGTCGGAGAGGTTGAGCACCCACAGCATCGCCATCTGGGCCTGCTTGGCGTCGCTGCGGCCGCCGAGCGAGTCGTACAGCCCGCGCTTGCCGAGCTGCGGCTCGCCGTACGGGCTGAGGTTGACGTACCGGCGGTTGCGGTCCAGCACGCCGAAAGCATCGCGAAGGACACCGAGCGTGTCCTCCATGGCCGCGGGCGACACGAAACCCGGGTTGTCCGCCGAGGTGTGGTACTCGGGGTAGCCGGCGTACGGCGTCCGGGTCAGCGAGCCGACGCCGAGGTTGAAGCCCGGCGAGCAGAACTGGCGCTCGTCGTAGCCGTACGGCGAGAAGTCGACAACTCGGTGTTCCCGCGAGCGAAGCACGTGCTGCATGACGCGGTCAATCTCGGCGTCGTCGCGGCGGGACTTCTTGTACGTCAACGGTCCCGGGTCGCCCGCGCACGCCAGCACCAGCCCGTGACGCACCTTCTCGATCCGGGAAGCGTTGCGGGCCAGCCAGGTGATCGAGCCGATCGTGCCCGGCATGAACAGGAACCGGTACGTGTAGTGCGGCTGCGAAAGAGCGAGCTGCTGGGCCAGCGAGATGGCCACCGCGATGCCCGCGAGGTTGTCGTTCGCCAGCGACGGGTGGCACACGTGGCAGGACACGATGACCTCGTCGGTGACGCGGCCCGGGACGACGTGCTCGGCGTAGGTCAGCGAGCCGTCGGAAAGGGTCGAGTCGATGACGACGTCGTAGTCGCCGTCCGGCAGCGCGTCGAGCTTCTCCTGCGCGAGGCAGAAGCCCCAGGCCGGGGCGTAGTAGCTGGTCCGGTAGGGCACCCACGACGGCTGGTCCGGCAGCGTGTGCAGGTGCTCCCGCAGCTCGCTCAGCGGCATCCGCTGCCGCACCGGGACGCTGTACCCGACGACGTGCAGGTTCAGCTCCTGAAAGTCGATCACGCGCTCACCCGAGGGAGCGGCCACGTAGGCGTCCCGGATGTTCCACTCCTGCGGGATCGTCCAGTCCAGCACCGCCGTCCCGGTCGGGACCTCGTGCCGCTCCAGCGCGATGTGCTCGCCGATGATGTCCAGGGTCTGCCGCACGCCGTCGCCGGTGATGCTGCGGCAGATCGGGTACAGCCGCTCGACCAGGGCGTGCAGTTCCGCCCCGGTCCGCAGCTGCGGGGCGGCCACTACTTCCGCCGCAGGGTGGTGTCGACGCGGCCGGCTTCGCCCTCGCTCTTCAGCCAGGCCAGCCGGGTGAACAGCTGCTGGAACGACTCCCGGGTGAGCCCGAACTTGCGGTAGGCCTCGATGAGCTCGACGGCGCCGTCCTTGACCGACCAGTCGCAGGTGAAGCCGGGGATCGCCGCGCGGAAGCGCGAGAAGTCGACCCGGTAGGAGCGCGGGTCGGCGCCCGCTTCGCCGGTGATGTTCAGCGTCGAGCCCGGCACGGCCTCGACGACCTCCTGGGCGATCTCGGCGACGGTGACGTTGTTCTCCTCGGTGCCGATGTTGAACGCCTTGTTGTGCACGGCCTCCTTCGGCGCCGTCAGGGCCGCCGTGAAGGCGCGCGCGATGTCCTGGGCGTGCACCAGCGGCCGCCACGGCGTGCCGTCCGACAGCACCAGCACCTCGCCGGACAGGTGGGCGTGCGCGGTCAGGTTGTTCAGCACGATGTCGCCGCGCAGCCGCGGCGAGTAGCCGAACGCCGTCGCGTTGCGCATGTACACCGGCGTGAAGTCGTCGTCGGCGAGCTCGTGGACGTCGGCCTCGACGCGCACCTTCGACTCCGCGTACGGCGTCACCGGCCGCAGCGGCGCGTCCTCGTCGACGAGGTTGTCGCCGCCCGCGCCGTACACCGAGCACGTCGACGCGTAGAGGTACCGCTTGACGCCCGCGTCCTTCGCCAGCTTCGCGAGCTTCACCGACGCGTGGTGGTTGATGTCGTAGGTCAGCTCCGGCGCGAGCGAGCCCAGCGGGTCGTTCGACAGCGCGGCCAGGTGGATGACCGCGTCGAAGCCCTGAACATGAGAAGCGTCCACGTCCCGCAGGTCGACGACGTGCCCGGCCGGGTCGGCGGGGGCGGGCCCGAGCAGGCAGTCCTCGAACAGCCCGGAGTCCAGGCCGGTGACTTCGTGGCCGGCGGCGGCGAGCACCGGGGCCATCACCGTCCCCAGGTAGCCCTTGTGCCCCGTCAGCAACACCCGCATCGGAATCAGCCCTTCAGGTCGAGAGTGAGTTTCTTGACGAAAAACGCTTCGGCGTACTTCGCGGCGGCTTCGATCCCGCGGATCCGCGCCAGGCCGAGGAACGCCTCGCGGTCGTACCAGGGCCGGTGCCGCTGCGACGCGTAGTGCTCCTGCAACAGCCGGACCTTCTCCTCGGCGAGCTCGTCGGACAGCGGCTGGTACACCGACGGGCTGCCGAGGTCGCCGTCCCACTTGACGATTTCGTAGCCGAGCGCCAGGTGGTCGCGGAACGTCGTCGGCACCAGCTTCGCCAGCCCGCGGTGGTCCTGGTGCGCGTCGTCGGTGCGTGGCGCCAGGACGAGGTCCGGGTCGGTCCGCCGCCGCAGCTCTTCCAGGGCGTTCTTGGCCTCTTCCCAGTGGGCCGGGAAGCGCCCGTCCGGCAGCTTGAGCACCGTGACGTCGACGTCCGCGCCCGGGCAGAACGCCGCCAGCGCCGCCCGCTCCTCGTCCTCGCGGGGCGTGCCGCCGCCGGAGAGGACCAGGGCGTCGACCCGCAGGCCCGGCCGGGACTGGCACAGCGTCAGCAGCGTGCCGCCGGCGCCGATCGCGATGTCGTCGCAGTGGGCGCCGAGGGCGACGACGCTGCCGAGCCGTCCCGGTCGGAGCCCGATCACGCGATGCTCGCCGCGGGCTGCTTCTCCCACAGCGCCCACGGCCGGTCGCCGTGGCTGTAGGCGTAGTCCAGCGCCGCCCGTTCCTTGACCGTGTCGGTCGGCTTCCAGAACCCGCGGTACGGGTAGGCCAGCAGCCGGCCTCGCTTGGCCAGTTCGGCGCAGCCGTCGGCGACGAGGTCGCCGTTTTCCGGAATGTGGTCGAACACTTCCTGGCGCAGCACGAAGTAGCCGCCGTTCTCCCACAGCGGCATTTCGCTCACCGCGGTGATCGAGCCGACCATGCCGCCTTCGTCCATTTCGACGCAGTGGAACGACGACTGCGGCGGGACGACCATCATCGACGCGCCGGCGTCGGACTTCTCGAAGCGGTCGATCATCTCGGGCAGCGGCACGTCGGACAGGACGTCGGCGTAGTTCGCGAGGAACATCTCGTCGCCGTCGAGGTGCTCACGCACCCGCCGCAGCCGCTCGCCGATCGGCGACTCGATCCCGGTCTGCACGAAGGTGATCGTCCAGTCCGCGATGTCGGTCGAGAGCAGTTCGGCCTGGCCGTTGCGGAGGACGAAATCGTTCGAAATCGTTTCCTCGTACGACAGGAAGAAGTTCTTGATGTGCGCCGCGCCGTAGCCGAGGCACAGGATGAATTCGGTGTGGCCGAAATGCGCGTAATAGCGCATCACGTGCCAGATGAGCGGTCTCGGACCGACCATCGCCATCGGCTTCGGGATGTCGTCGGCCGCGCCGTTGCGCATCCGCATCCCGTAACCACCGCAGAAGAGGACGACCTTCACTTCACTGCACCTCGACGATTTCCAGGTGGGGGATCGGGAACACGAGCTTTCCGCCCCATTTCCCGATGTGGGAGAGCTGTTCGGTCAGTTCCTCCCGGAGGTTCCACGGGAGGACGAGCACGTAGTCGGGCCGGTCCGCGTCGATCCGTTCCGGCGGCAGCACCGGGATGCGCGTGCCGGGGGTGAACCGGCCGTGCTTGTACGGGTTGCGGTCGACCGTGTACTGCAGCAGGTCCGTCCGGATGCCGCAGTGGTTCAGCAGGGTGTTGCCCTTGCCCGGGGCGCCGTAGCCGACGACGGTTTTCCCGTCGTTGCGCGCCTCGATGAGGAACTTCAGCAGGTCCAGCCGCACGCGCGTGACGCGCTCGGCGAACTCGGTGTACCCGGACAGCTCGTGCAGCCCGGCGGACTTCTCCCGCTCCAGCACGTCGGTCATCCGCTCGCTGGGCTCGCCCGCGACCGCTGTGACAACCGGGGCTCCGCCCCGGGCCGGGGGCTCCGCCACCCGGAACCCCCCGAAAGCCTCGGTGGGACGCGCCCAGAGCCGGATCGATCCGCCATGCGTCGGCAGCAGCTCGACGTCGACCACGGTCAGCCCGCCGGTCGCCAGGGCCCGGCGCGCGGATTCGACCGTGTAGTACTGGAAGTGCTCGTGGTAGATCGTGTCGTACTGGTTCTTCTCGATCAGCGTGAGCAGGTGCTGCACCTCGATGGAGACCCAGCCGTCGTCGGCGACGAGCGCCCGCAGGCCCTTGGTGAAACCGAGGACGTCCGGGATGTGCGCGTAGACGTTGTTCGCGGCGACCAGGTCGGCCGGCCCGTGCTCCTCGCGCACGCGAAGACCGGTCTCCTCGGAGAGGAAGGCCGTCAGGGTGGGCACGCCGGCGTCACGCGCCGCCTGCCCGACGTTCACCGAAGGTTCCACGCCCAGACACCGGATCCCGTGCCCGACGACGTGCTTGAGCAGGTACCCGTCGTTGCTCGCCACCTCGACGACGAACGACTTCTCGCCGAGCCCGAGCCGCTCGACCGCGCCGTCGACGAAGCGCTTCGCGTGCTCGACCCACGACGTCGAGAAGGACGAGAAGTAGGCGTACTCGGTGAAGGTGTCGTCGGGGTCGATCAGCGGCGGGATCTGGGCGAGCCAGCAGTCGGTGCAGACCTGCAGGTGGAGCGGGAAGGTGGCTTCCGGCTCGTCGAGCTGCTCCGCTGCCAAAAATCGCTCACACGGGGGAGTCGCGCCGAGGTCGACGACACTGGCCGTGTTTGTCGAACCGCAGAGTCGACATGTGGTCATCTACCAGGCTCCTTGGCTCGCGGTCGCGATGTGCACCCAACACGTCGACCGGCGCCGGGAGGTCGTTACAGCGACGCGTGAGCCGCTGGTGGACCGATTCGGAACCGCAACCTGAATGGCCTAACTGTGGCCGGAATCACGAACCGTACCCGATCGAACCCGTAACGTCCACAGTGGACGTGCTCCTACGCTGGCGGGATGACATCGGAGTCCACACCCCGGCTGAGCGGGTTCACGGGCGTGGTGCTGACGGCCCGGTTCCTCACCGAGCTGATGCTCCTGGGTGGCCTGGCCCTGGCCGGCACCCAGCTCGGCACCGGGGTGGCGCTGGCGATCGCCGACGCGGTCCTGCTGCCGGCGGCGGCCGCCGCGCTCTGGGGCCTGTTCCTCGCCCCGCGAGCCCGCCGCCGCCTCCCGGAACCGGCCCGCTTCCTCCTGGAATTCGCCCTCTTCGCGGTCACCGGCGTGGTGCTCGCGCTGGTGGGCTGGCCGGTCACCGGGGTCGTGGTGGCCGTGGCCGGGATCGGCATCGCGGTGCTGACCCGGGTCGTCGCCAAGGATGGCTGAGCCCTCCCCGCCACCCGGCGGAGAGGGCTCGAAGCCGGTCAGATCTTCTCGGCCGCCGGGATGACGTCGGTGGCGAACTTCTCCAGGATCGCCGGGTGGTGGACGTGCGGAACCATGCCCAGGGCCACCTGGATGCCCAGGCCGTTCAGCCGCTCCAGTTCGGCCAGCAGCTCGCCGGACTTCTCACCGTTCTCGCCGATGTCGAGGATGTGGTAGACGGTCTTGGTGATCGAGTCGTAGTCGCGGCCCTCGTTCTCGCAGTGCTGCCGCAGCACGTCGAGCTTGCGCTCCAGCTCCGGCCCGTTGAAGAGGTTGCACTGGTCGGCGTACTTCGCGACGAGCTTCAGCGTCTTCTTCTCGCCGCCGCCCCCGATCATGATCGGCGGCCGCGGCTTCGACAGCGCCTGCGGCACGTTGAGCAGCCGGGCGGCGTCGAAGTGCTTGCTCTTGAACGGCGCATCGCCGTCCGCCCACATCTGCAGCACGTACTGGAGGTTCTCCTCCAGCAGTTCGAACCGCTCGCTCACGGAGGGGAACGGGAAGCCGAGCCCGCGGGACTCCTCCTCGTTCCAGCCCGCGCCGATGCCGAGGATCGCGCGGCCGCCGGAGAGCACGTCCAGCGTCGTGATGGCCTTGGCCAGCAGGCCGGGGTGCCGGTAGAGGACGCCGGTGACCACGGTGAGCAGCTTGGCGCGCTCGGTGTGCGCCGCGATGAAGCCGAGGGTCGTGTACGCCTCGAGCATGTCGTTTTCGGTCGGGCCGACGCCGCCGATCTGGAAGAAGTGGTCCATCACGGCGATGGAGTCGAAGCCGGCCTGGTCGCCGGCGCGGACGACGGCGGCCAGGTCGGCGCCCAGCGCGGACGCCCCGTTCGGCCAGGTGAAGTCCGGGATCTGCAGTCCGAGTTTCATGTCTTCCGACCGTATACCTGGAGTGGCCCCAGCTGCGGGGTCAGAAATCGCGGACCAGGAAGATCCGGCCGTGCAGGGGATCGGTGACCCACACCGTGCGTGCGCGCTGGTCGACCGCGACCTCGCCGGGATTGACGCCCAGCGACAGCTCGCCGCTCAGCGTGCCCGTCGTGCCGTCGACGCGGGAAAGGCCGTTCTGGCCGCCGTTGGTGTACACCGTGTTCGTGCCCTGGTGCACGGCCAGCGCGGAGGCTTCGCTGCGCAGCAACACGGTCTTGCGCTCGGCGTGTGTCGAAGCGTCCACAATGGACATGTGGTGGATGCCGGAGTTCGCGACGTAGACCGTGCCGCTCGCGTGGTGCACCGCGACGCCGGTCGGGTTGCGCCCGACCTTCACCGAAGCGACGAACTTCCCGCTGTCGATCGAGAACACCTCGACCGAGTCGGTGGCGGCGCTCGCGCAGTAAGCCAGCTTGCGCCCGGGGTCGACGCCGATGCCGGCGAACCCCGGCTTCGGGCCCGGCACGAGCGCCGCCAGGGTGCAGCTCGCGCCGTCGAGCACGGCGAGCGTCCCGGTGGTCCCGCTGGCCGCGTAGACGCGGTTGGCCTCCTCGTCGACCGCCAGCGCCGAGGCGCCCGCCCCCGCGCCGATCACGCTCACCAGGTCGTGCGTGCGGCTGTCGAGCGCCACCACGGTGCCCGCCGGCGGGTTCGCGACGTAGATCCGGCCGGCCTCCGGATCGACCGCCACGTCGCCGGGCGCGCCGCCGAGGTCGATCACGTCGACGACCGACACGCGGCGGGGATCCACCGCGGAGACCGTCCCGGCCTGGGCGTCGGTGATGTACGCGAGGCCGGTGACCGGGTTCACCGCGACGCCGGCCGGCGCCCCGCCGACGTCGAGCGACCGGACGTCCGCCGCGCGTGCCGTCCCGGGAAGGGCGAGCGCGCCGAAACCCGCGGTGACCAGCGCGAACAGGGTCCGCCGGGGTAGCCGTGCACCGCCCATCGGCGCCTCCGCTCCTGATCAACTCGCCGTCCGAGCGTAACCCGCGCCATCGCCACGTGAAGGAACTTCGCGTCCCCCGATCGCGTTGTTTCGACTGGGTAATCCACTTCCAGAGCGGACGGAGGCGAGCGCGCGTGCACGGGCACCAGAACGGACTCAAGACGGCATTGCTGCTCGGCCTGCTGTCGGCGATCATCGTCGCGCTCAGCGGGCTCTTCGGCCGCGGCGCGCTGGTGATCGGCCTGCTCGTCGCGCTCGGGATGAACGCGTTCGCCTACTTCAACTCCGACAAGCTGGCCCTGCGCGCGATGCGGGCGCGGCCGGTTTCGGAGGTCGAGCAGCCCGCGATGTACCGGATCGTCCGCGAGCTCGCGCAAGTCGCCCGGCAGCCGATGCCGCAGTTGTACATCAGCCCGACGGTCGCGCCCAACGCGTTCGCGACCGGCCGCAACCCCCGGCACGCGGCCGTGTGCTGCACCACCGGCATCCTCGACCTGCTCGACGAGCGCGAGCTGCGGGCCGTGCTCGGCCACGAGCTGTCGCACGTCTACAACCGCGACATCCTGATCTCCTGCGTGGCGGGCGCGCTGGCCAGCGTGATCAGCGTGCTCGCGAACATCGCGCTGTTCTTCGGCGGCAACAACCGCGACGGGAACCCCCTGCTCAGCCTCCTGTTGATCTTCGTCGGGCCGATCGCGGCGGCCATCATCCGGATGGGGGTCAGCCGCTCGCGGGAGTACCAGGCGGACGCGTCCGGCGCCGAACTGACCGGCGACCCGCTGGGCCTGGCCTCGGCGCTGCGGAAGCTGGACGCCGGGACGCGGGCGCGGCCGCTGGTCGCCGAGCCGCAGCTGGTGTCGCAGTCGCACCTGATGATCGCGAACCCGTTCCGCCCCGGCGAGGGCCTGAGCAAGCTGTTCTCGACCCACCCGCCGATCGCCGACCGCATCGCCCGGCTCGAAGAGATGGCCCGCCGACCGTTCTAGGCCGACGCTCCCGCCGCCACGGCGACGGCCTTCACGTAGTCGCCGTAACCGGACTTCGCGAGCTTTTCGCCCAGCGCGTAGCACTCGTAGGCGGTGATGAAGCCCATCCGCAGCGCGATTTCCTCGAGGCAGGCGATCCGCACGCCGGTGCGGTGTTCCAGCACCTGCACGAACTGGCCGGCTTCGAGCAGCGAGTCGTGCGTGCCGGTGTCGAGCCAGGCGAACCCGCGGCTGAGCTCGACCAGCGTGGCGCGGTCCTGGCGCACGTACGTCAGGTTGACGTCGGTGATCTCGAGCTCACCGCGCGCGGACGGCTTCAGGCCGGCGGCGATGTCGACGACCTGGTTGTCGTAGAAGTACAGGCCGGTGATCGCCTTGTTGGAGCGCGGCTTCAGCGGCTTTTCCTCGATGGTGATCAGCTTGCCGGTCTCGTCGACCTCGCCGACGCCGTAGCGCTGGGGGTCCTTGACCGGGTAGCCGAACAGGACGCACCCGTCGAGTTCGCGCACGGCCTGCTGCAGGCGGCCGGAGAAGCCCTGGCCGTAGAAGATGTTGTCGCCGAGGACCAGGGCCACGTCGTCGTCGCCGATGAAGTCCGCGCCGATCACGAAGGCCTCGGCCAGCCCGTTCGGGCTCGGCTGCTCGGCGTAGGAGAACGAGACGCCGAACTGGTCGCCGTTGCCCAGCAGCCTGCGGAACATCGGCAGGTCGGTGGGGGTGGAGATGACGAGGATCTCGCGGATCCCGGCCAGCATCAGCACCGAGATCGGGTAGTAGACCATCGGCTTGTCGTAGACCGGCAGCAGCTGCTTGGACACCGCCTGGGTGATCGGGTGCAGGCGTGTCCCGCTGCCTCCGGCCAGCACGATGCCCTTCATGGACGGCCTCCCTTTCGGCGTTGCTGAGACCTCCCCACCCTACGGGCCGCCGCTAGGGCCTGTATCGAAGTCGTCTCGGGCTGGTTCGGGTTGACCACGAAGCTGCATCTGGGGTGTGAGCAGGGGCAGAAGCCGTTGCCGGTCGTGCTGACCGCGGGACAGCGTGGCGATAGCCCGCAGTTCGTTCCGGTCCTGGCCGGGATCCGGGTGCCCCGTCCAGGCGGTCCGGTACGAGGCCACGGTGCACGTCGACGCGATCAACGAGTGGCGCTGACCCACTTCGATACAGGCCCTAGAAGGCCGGTCCCTTGCCGAAGTAGGCCTTGCAGCCGGCGTTGTTCTCGGTGGCAATCTCCAGCACGTTCCGGCCGTCGTCGACCGGCAGCAGGGTCGAGGAGTAGTTGGGGCACCAGTTGTTCCAGATGCCGCTGATGCGCACCGGGGCGGGCAGTTCGTACCAGTGGCCGCTGCCGAAGTCGTCGTTGGCCAGCAGCACCTGGCCGTTCTGCGGCTGCGGCACGCCCTTCGCGTCGGTGTAGATCTGCCCGACCATGACGATCCGCACCCCGTTCGGGCCGCCGGGGAACAGCGTGATCGTCTGCGCGTGCTGGAAGTAGTTGCCGTTGGCGGTGTCCACGCGGGTGCCGGGGTCGCCGGGATCGCCCCAGTTGGCGCCGTCGTCGGAGATCTTGAAGTACGGGTCGCAGTAGCGGTCGCGGAAGTTGCAGATCTCGTAGGCGAAGTAGTAGCGGCCGTCGGGCAGCCGGCGGATGATCGGCATGCCCGGCCGGACGCGGTCCGGCGGGATCGCCACGGTGAGCTGCTTGGTGCCCCAGTTCACGCCGTCGGTCGAGGCGACCCGGTTGAGCACCTGCGCGTACTTCGGCGCCTGCGTCTCGTCGGCGAAGTGGAGCCAGAGCGTGCCGCCGGCGTCGACGGTGAACTCGGGCTCCCAGATGCCGTCGATGTTGTGCGACCGGGCGGCCTCGGACAGGAAGCTCCACGAGCGGCCGCCGTCCTTGCTGGCCCAGACGCGGATCCCGATGCGGCGCAGCGGCCCGGCGTCCTGCCGGTAGGAGGCGGCCCACAGCAGCGTGCCGGCGCGGAGCCTGCCGACGCGCACCGGCAGTTCGTAGACGGTGCCGCAGCACATGCCGGACCGGCCGTCGGGGTCGCGGATCGCGCCGATTTCGTGGAACGACTCGCCTTCGTCGGTGCTCTCCAGGACGGGCGTGAACTTGCCGTCGGCGTCTTCGCTGGTCAGGGTGGCGATGATGCGCCCGCGGCCGTGCTCCAGCCGGATCAAGCGCGCGTACGCGCCGAAACCGGGGACGAGCTGCTGGCGCTCGGCCGCGCTCGCCGGGGTCAGCAGCGAGGCGACGGCGGCGAGCGTCAGCACGAAGGCCAGCGAACGACGCAACTCGACCCCCTCCACGCGGTGTCCGCGCGATTACAGCACGACCGGGCGACGGTCACCGGGCGCATTCACGCGTTCGGGTAACGCTCTTGCTGCCGGAGCCGAAAGATCACCCGAGGGGCCGCGGTGGTCCCGAGGGGGAAAGATGAAGATCCGGCTGGCCGGCGTGCTGCTGCTCCTCGTCCTGGCCTCGGCGTGCGCGCCGTCGAGCGGCTACGGCGAGATCGTCGCGGACCCGACCTACGAGCCCGCCCTGCCGACGCCCACGTCGACCGCGCCGCCGGTGCCGCGCGAGGTGCCGACGGAGACGCACACGGGCTCGGAGAGCGGCGAGTTCCAGACGACGTGGCCGGCGGACCAGGTGGGCTTCTTCACGTTCGACTGCCCCAAGTGCACGGCCAACGTCATCGTCGACACCGACGGCGGCGACCACAGCCTCGTCAACGCCATCGGCGCCTACAAGGGCACGAAGTGGATGAACACGCGGCCGGACCGCCCGGTGAAGCGGGTGACGGTCCACGCGAACGCCCCCTGGACGGCGACGATCTCCGACCACCGCAGCCTCCCGACGGCGGAGAGCGGCAAGGACACGGTCGGCAAGGGCGAAGCGGTGCTGAAGCTCCCGGCGGGCGTGAGCCGCATCAAGTTCACGGCGAAAACCCGCGGCAACATCGGCATGTGGGTGATGGCCACGTCCATCATCGACCGCGACCTGATCCTCAACCAGATCGGCGACGTGCAGGTCGAGCGGGACGTCGAGGGTCCGGCGTACCTGCAGGTCGTGGGTTATGAGGCCAGCTGGACGGTGACACCGTCCTGAGCGGGCACCCGGTGATCGGGTGCCCGCGGCGGCGTCACCGGTAGTTGGTGAACTGCAGCGCGATCTCGAAGTCCTTGCCCTTCAGCAGGGCGATGACCTCCTGCAGCTGGTCCTTCTTCTTGCCCGACACCCGCAGCTGGTCACCCTGGATCTGGGCCTGGACGCCCTTGGGACCTTCGTCGCGGATGAACTTGGCGATCTGCTTCGCCTTGTCCGACGCGATGCCCTGCAGGATTTTGCCGGAGATCTTGTAGATCTTGCCCGACAGCGCCGGCTCGCCGGCTTCGAAGGCCTTCAGGGAGATGTTGCGCTTGATCAGCTTCTCCTTGAACACCTCGACCGCGGCCAGCGCGCGCTCCTCGGTCTCGGACTCGATCGTGAGCGCCTCCTCGCCGGCCCAGTTGATCGTCGTGCCGGTGCCGCGGAAGTCGAACCGCGTGCCCAGCTCCTTGCTCGCCTGGTTGAGCGCGTTGTCCACCTCCTGGCGGTCGACCTTGCTCACGACGTCGAAAGAGGGATCCGCCACGTGTCCTCACACCTCGTACTCGCTTGTCAGGGGCCACCCAGCCTAGCCCCTGTCACCCGACGGGTATCCCGGTTGACCCCTGCTCGGGGGCGTTGGGTAAGCTTCTGTCCGGCCGGTGAGACCGGCCTGGGCGGGTTACCCGAGTGGCCAAAGGGGACTGGCTGTAAACCAGTTGGCATTGCCTACGGGGGTTCGAATCCCTCACCCGCCACGTTAGTTCGTCGGAGAGCCATGTCTGCGGAAAGCGCAGACATGGCTCTCTTCCGTTGTGTCCTTTGGGGGTCGAACCCCCAAACCCCCGCCAGGGGGCTCCGCCCCCTGGACCCCCGGCCGTGGTCGCCTTGGTATTTCGGCTGCCGGTGAACTGATGCCTCCCGGCGAACCGGCGCATAGGGGAACGGCCGGTTTCCCTTGCGGGAAAGGGAAACCGGCCGCGGCGGCGCTCGGGTTACGCCGCCTGGGAAACCGGCGTCGAAGCCGGGGTCAGGGCGAGGTCCAGGACCTCGCGGACGTTCGCCACCGCGTGGACGTCCAGCTGGCTCAGCACCTCGGCCGGGACGTCGTCCAGGTCCGGCTCGTTGCGCTGGGGGATGATCACCGTCTTCATCCCCGCGCGGTGGGCCGCCAGGAGCTTCTGCTTGACGCCGCCGATCGGGAGGACGCGGCCGGTCAGCGACACCTCGCCCGTCATCGCGACGTCCGCCCGGACCACCCGGCCCGAGAGCAGCGAGGCCAGGGCCGTCGTCATCGTGATGCCCGCCGACGGGCCGTCCTTCGGGACCGCGCCCGCCGGGACGTGGACGTGGATGCCGCGGTTGCGCAGGTCGCCCACCGGCAGCTCCAGCTCCGCGCCGTGCGACCGCAGGTACGACAGCGCGATCTGCACCGACTCCTTCATCACGTCGCCGAGCTGGCCGGTCAGCTGCAGCCCGGACGCGCCGGACTCCTGGTCCGCCAGCGACGCCTCGATGTACAGGACGTCACCACCGGCACCCGTCACCGCCAGGCCCGTCGCCACGCCCGGGGTCGCCGTGCGCTGGGTCGATGCCGGCAGCGACGACTCCGGGATGTGCCGAGGACGGCCCAGGTAGGCGTCCAGATCGGCAGCGTCGATCGAAATCGGCAGCGAGACCTCGTCCAGCGCCACCTTGGTCGCGACCTTCCGCAGCACCTTCGCGATCGTCCGGTTCGCGTCGCGCACGCCCGCCTCGCGGGTGTACTCGGCGGCGATCCGGCTGAACGCCGCGTCCGTCAGCACCACGTCCGCGGTGCCGAGGCCGGCGCGCTCCAGCTCGCGGGGGAGCAGGTGGTCCCGGGCGATGGTGACCTTCTCGTGCTCGGTGTAGCCGTCCAGCGTGACGAGCTCCATGCGGTCCAGCAGCGGGCCGGGGATGGTCTCCAGCGCGTTGGCCGTGGCCAGGAACACGACGTCGGACAGGTCCAGCTCGACCTCGAGGTAGTGGTCGCGGAACGTGTGGTTCTGCTCCGGGTCCAGCACTTCGAGCAGCGCCGCGGTCGGGTCGCCGCGGTAGTCGGCGCCGACCTTGTCGATCTCGTCGAGCAGCACGACCGGGTTCATCGAGCCGGCTTCCTTGATGGCGCGGACGATCCGGCCCGGCAGCGCGCCGACGTAGGTGCGGCGGTGACCGCGGATCTCGGCCTCGTCGCGGATGCCGCCCAGGGCGACCCGGACGAACTTGCGGCCCATGGCCTTCGCGACGGACTCACCCAGCGACGTCTTGCCGACCCCGGGAGGGCCCGCGAGGGCGAGCACGGCGCCCGAACGACGTCCGCCGACCGGGCCGAGACCCGACTCCGCGCGGCGCTTCCGGACGGCCAAGTACTCGATGATGCGTTCCTTGACGTCGTCCAGGCCCGCGTGGTCGGCGTCCAAAATGGCCCGTGCCGCCGCGATGTCGTAGACGTCCTCGGTGCGCTCGTTCCAGGGCAGCTCCAAGACGGTGTCCAGCCAGGTGCGGATCCAGCCGCCTTCGGGGGACTGCTCGGACGTGCGGTCCAGCTTGTCCACTTCGGCCAGTGCGGCCTTCTTCACTGCGTCCGGCAGCTCGGCGGATTCGACGCGGGCGCGGTAGTCCGTCTCGTCGGCGGTGCCGTCGAGCTCGCCGAGCTCCTTGCGGATGGCCTCGAGCTGGCGGCGCAGCAGGAACTCCTTCTGCTGCTTCTCCATGCCCTCGGCGACGTCCTTGCGGATCGTGTCGGTCACCTCGAGCTCGGCCAGGTGCTCCTTGCTCCACTCGAGGGCCTTCTCGAGCCGGGCGCTGACGTCCAAAGTGGACAGCAGCTCGAGCTTCTGCTCGGTGGACAGGTAGGGCGCGTTGCCGGACAGGTCGGCGACCGCGGAGGCGTCCTCGACCTGCTGGACGGCGTCGATCAGCTGCCAGCCGCCGCGCTGCTGGAGGATCGAGATGACGACGGCCTTGTACTCGGCCGCGAGCTTGGCGGTCTGGTCGCCGGTGGTCTCGGGGGCGTCCTCGGCGTGCACCCAGCGGGCCGCGCCGGGACCGTCGGCGATCCGGCCGACGACGGCGCGGGCCGTGCCGCGCAGCAGGACGGCGGCCTTGCCGCCGGGCACGCGGCCGATGCGCTCGACCGTGGCGACGGTGCCGAACTCGGCGTACTCGCCGTGGACGCGCGGGACGATCAGGACTTCGGCCTTGGTGGCCGCGGAGGACCGGATGCCGGGGAAGGACGCCTGGCTCGGCGTCTTGGCCTGGGCGGACTCCACCGCTGCCCGCGTCTCGGTGTCGGTCAGGTCGAGCGGGACGACCATGCCCGGCAGCACGACGTCGTCATCGAGCGGGAGCACGGGCAGGAGGCGGGTGTCGGACATGTGCACTCCTCGTGTAGTTGAGTCTGCCTAGCTCAACTCTCCGATGGGTGCGTTTGTTTCCGATGGTGCGTTCGCCCACAGCGATCGCCAAAGCCGCAGGTCAGCGCCCTGGTTTCGCCGCGACGGCGCACCACGCGAACGGCCGGGCCTCCGCTTCGAGGGCGTTGATCTTCCGGTCCGGCCGCCAGTCCGGCAGGTGCACGATGCCCGGCTCCAGCAGCGGCCAGTCGCCGAAGAGCGGCTCGATTTCTTCGCGGTTGCGCAGCCAGACCGGGTTGCTCGTCTTCCGGTACTGCTCGACGAACCAGCGCAGCCCTTCGAGCATTTCGCCGGTGCCGTCGCCTTCGCTCATCTGCGAAATCGCCAGCCAGCTGCCCGGCGCGAGCGCGTCCCGGTACGTCGCCAGCAGCCCTTCCGGGTCGTCGTCGGGCCCGACGAAGTGCAGCACCGCCGCCATGATCAGGCAGACCGGCTGCGAGAAGTCGATGAGCCGCCGCGTCTCCTCGGCCCGCAGCACCGACTTCGCGTCCCGCATGTCGGCCTGGACGATCCCGGCCCACTCGGTCGCCATGCCCTCTTCGAGGATCAGCGTGGCGTGGGCGACGGCGACCGGCTCGTAGTCGACGTAGACGACCTTGGCGTCGTGGTCCTCGGGCAGCTCCGCCTCGACGACCTCGTGCACGTTCCCGGCCGTCGGCACGCCCGAGCCGAGGTCGATGAACTGGCGGATCCCGGCCCGCAGCGCCGCCCGCACCGCGCGGTTCATGAACTCGCGGTTCTGCTTCGACCCCGGCCGCACCAGCGGCCACTGCTGCTCCATGCGCCGGCCGAACTCGCGGTCCACGGCCCAGTTCTGGGTACCGCCCAGGTACCAGTCGTAGATCCGGGCCGCGGACGGCTTCTCGGTGTCGACACCCTCGGGCGCTCTCGGCGCGGAATCCCGCTGGTCGGTCACTTCAGGCTCCCCTCGCTGGCGGCGAGGGCAAGCCTATAAGCCCCGGCCGGACCGGGTAATCCTCCAGTAGTTCACCGAACAGCCGGTCGACGCTGCCAGTACGTCCACAGCGGGCGGTAACCCTGCGCGTACCAGAACGGCGTCGAGAGCGGGTTCGCCGCGGCGTGGTGCAGCAGGACGACGTCCGCGCCCTCTTCGTCGAGAACGTGGTGGGCGTGCGCGGCCAGCGCGGTGCCGACGCCGGACGACCGCGCCGTCTCCGCGACGGCCAGCGACGACAGGTAGCCGACGCGGTCCGCGGCGACGCGGTCGCTGATCCAGCCGGTCTCGCCGGGGTGCTGGACGTTCACCATGCCGAGCGGACGGCCGTACAGCTCGGCGATCCACAGCGGCGGCTCCGGCCGGTTCAGCTGCTCCGCGAGGTCCTTGGCCATGATGTCCTCGACACCCTTGCGGAAGTTGACCGTGCCGTACTGCGCGTCGAAGGTGTGCAGTTCCAGACCCAGCTCGACGGCGGTGTCGAGGTCCCCCGGCTCGGCGCGGCGGATCTTGACGCCGGGCGTGCCGCGCGGGCCGGCCGGGATCATCCGCTCCGCCGGGCGGACCGCGATCACCCGCAGCGGCGCGAAGCCGTGGTGCAGCATTTCGCGCGTGCCGGCGGCGTCGCGGCTCGCCCGCGGGACGATCGCCGCCGTCTCCGTGTCACCCGGCTCGGCGACGGCGCGCAGATGTTCATCCCATCGGGTGAGGAGGGCGTCGAGGGCCTCGGCCGGCCGCGGGCCGGCGAGCTGGAGGTCGAGGCGGTGCTCGGTCAGCGCCCGCCACGGCGCGTTGGGTGCGTCCTGGTCGACCTGGATGCGCGAGGCGAGGGCGGAGGCGGCGGAATCACCCGTCGCGACCTCCAGCACCACCGCGTTTTCCGCTGCTTCGAAGGGAGTCGAGCCGGGGAGGAGGGAGTCCACCGCCGCGAGCCGCGCCGCGTGTTCGGTGGCAATCACGTCGCTGTGCATGACGCCATTGAAGCGCTACCCGCCGCCGTGTGCGTGGAGAACCGCCTCGATTGCGACACCTGCCCTTTCACCCCTTGGTCCACGCAGGTCAGCGCGTTCGAGGCATTGTTAACCCTGGGGTGATCTCCTACTGTCTCGAAAGGGACACGGGTACGCCCTACGGGGTACGGTATGGCCCTTGTCCACACCCGAAGTCACGGATCAGCACCGGTGGACAAGCCGGGAGGGAAGGTCGGATGCCGGACACCAACGCCCATGGTGACGCCGTCGCGCAGGCGCAACCCGGGCCGGGAGCCGCTTCCGGGACACCACCCGTCTCCGCCGAAGCCCGCACCGACGAACGCCGCTTCCGCGTCTACACCTTCGCCGTGCTGAGCCTCGGGCTCGTCGCCGCGTTCGCGGTCGGCTCGTGGCTGCCGTTCCACTGGGACGACCGGCTGCTGTGGGTCGGGCCCGTGCTCGCGGTCGCCTTCCTGCTCGCCGAACAGCTCGGCATCAACGTCGACGTCCGCAGCGGCATCTCGTGGACGATCTCGTTCACCGAGATCCCGCTCGTCATCGGGTTCTTCGTCGCGCCGTTCGAGGTCGTGCTGGCCGCGCACCTGGTCGCCGGCATCGGCACGCTGCTCGCCCGCAAGGTCGCCGGCCGCGTCCTCTACAACGCGGGCGCCTTCCTGCTCGAGATCACCGGCGCCTTCGCGGTCGCCGGGCTGGTGAAGCACCTGGTCGGGACGGGCGACGAGATCCCGTGGGTCGCGGCGCTGGCCGGCACCCTGACCGCGCCGCTGGTGAGCACCCTGCTCGCGCTGGCCGCGGTCCGCGTGCTGCGGCGCCGCATGCGGGTCAGCACCGCCGTCCGGCTCACCGGGCGGATCCTGGTCGTCGGGTTCGTCAACGCCTCCGTCGGCCTCTCCGGCTACCTCGTCATCTCCACCACGCCCCAGGCGTGGCCGCTGGTGCTCGCCGTCTTCCTGGGCCTCACCGCGCTGTACTGGGCGTACTCCGACCTGCTACGCGAGCAGCGGGACATGGAGGCGCTCTCCGACGTCAGCCTGATGGTGGCCCGCTCGGGCCAGCAGGCCGCGGCGCGCCCGGCCAGCCGCGCCGACGAGCTCGTCGGCGGCGTCGACGTCCGCGAATGGGCGACGATCGCCGAGCGCATCAAGGACCAGCTCGCCGCCGGCCGCGTCGTGCTGCGGCTCCGGCTGGAACCGAAGGACACCATGCGGGTCGTGGTCGCGGGCGACGACCTGCCGGCCGCCGACCCCGCCGCCGACGACCCGCTGCTGCGGCTGCCCGGCGCGCACGTCCGGCACTTCCGGATCACCGAGGCCAACCCCGACGTCCGCGCGGCGCTGCTCGACCGCGGCGCGCAGGAGGCGCTCGTCGTCCCGCTGCGCAGCGCGAACCGGCTGCTCGGCGTGGTCGAGGCGCACGACCGGCTGTCCCGCTGGCGCGGCTTCGGCAAGTACGACGTCCAGCTGCTCGGCACGATGGCCAGCCACCTCGCGACGGCGCTGGACAACCGGCGCCTGCTGGCGACGCTGCGCCACGACGCCTACCACGACCCGCAGACCGGGCACCTCAACCGGCCGGGCTTCCAGCAGGTGGCGAAGGAGCCGCTGCGGGACTTCGCCAACGCCGTGGTGCTGCGGATCGACCTCGACGTCTTCTCGACGGTCAGCGACGCGCTCGGCTACGCGTGGGCCGACCGGATGGTCGTCGCGGCGGGCCGCCGCATCCGTGACGCGCTCGGCCCCGACGTCCCGCTCGCCCGGCTCGAAGGCGCGTCCTTCGCGGCCCTGCTCGTCGGCTGCCCGCCGGAAGACGCCCACCAGGCGGCGGTCCGGCTGCGCGAAGAGCTGTCGGCGCCGTACCCGGTCGACCGGCTGTCGGTCGAGGCGAACGCGATGATCGGCTACGCGACGACGTCCGCGGAGGAACCGGGCGACGTCGTCGACATCGAGGGCCTGCTGCAGCGGGCGGACGTCGCCGTCCGCGCGACGAAGGGCGGCGAAGAGGTCCGCGGCTACGTGCCGAGCATGGGCCAGATCTTCCTGCGCCGTTTCCAGATGGTGACGCAGTTCCGGCAGTCCCTCGAGGACGGCCAGGTCAGCGTGCACTACCAGCCGAAGATCACCCTGCCCAACCGGCAGGTGCAGGGCGTCGAGGCGCTGGTCCGCTGGGTGCACCCGGAGTTCGGCAGGCTCGGCCCGGACGAGTTCGTCCCGGCCATCGAGGCGGCGGGCCTGATCGGCGTCCTGACGGGGTTCGTGCTCGGCGAGGCGCTCAAGCGCTGCCGCAAGTGGCTCGACGAGGGCCTGCGGATCTCGGTCGCGGTCAACCTGTCGGTGCGGAACCTGGCCGACGAGGACTTCCCGAACAAGGTGGCCCGCGAGCTGGAGCACCACGGCATCCCGCCCGAGCTGCTGACGTTCGAGCTGACCGAGTCCGGCGTGATGTCCGACCCGCAGAAGGCGCTGCCGATCCTGCGCGAGCTGCACTCGCTGGGCATCACCCTCGCCGTGGACGACTTCAGGACCGGGTACTCGTCGCTGGCCTACCTGCGGCAGCTGCCGGTCGACCAGGTGAAGATCGACAAGAGCTTCGTCCTCGGGATGGGCACGGACCTCGGCGACCTCGCGGTGGTCCGGTCGATCGTCGAGCTGGGGCACTCGCTCGGGCTGACGGTGGTGGCCGAGGGCGTCGAGGAGGACGTGGCGCGCGACCAGCTCGAGGCGATGGGGTGTGACGTCGCCCAGGGCTACCTGATCTCGCGGCCGCTGCCGGAGGACCGCTTGGAGGCGTGGCTGCAGGCCCGCACCGCGCGCTCGCCGGGGCGGCACTCGGAGACCGTGCTGACCCTCCTGACCTGAGGTTTTGCCGTTTGGGGACCCCGGTTGCACGGCCGGGTGAAGCCCCTTGCTAATCTTTCCAAGTCCTCGCGAGAGGCCAGGCCCCTTTAGCTCAGTCGGCAGAGCGTCTCCATGGTAAGGAGAAGGTCTACGGTTCGATTCCGTAAAGGGGCTCTCGACCTCAGCCGCGTCACGCCTGCGTGTCGCGGCTTGGGTCATGTAAGGGCGGTGTAGCTCAGTTGGCAGAGCAAGCGGCTCATAATCGCTGTGTCGCCGGTTCAAGTCCGGCCACCGCTACGCGGTAACGACGGGGCTGGCCCCCGGGACCTGAGAGAGAAGGAAACGCTGTGGCTGCCACCGACGTGCGACCCAAGATCACGCTGGCGTGCGAAGAGTGCAAGCACCGCAACTACATCACCAAGAAGAACCGGCGCAACAACCCGGATCGCCTGGAGATGAAGAAGTTCTGCCCGAACTGCGGCACGCACCGGACGCACAAGGAAACCCGCTGACGCTGTGTCTTGTGGGGGCGCAGCCCCCACACCCCGCCCGGGGCAAGCCCCCGGACCCCCGTCGTGGGTCACCTTGGCTTAGCACCTCGCTTTCGAAGAGCCGCCCTGGATCATCAGGGCGGCTCTTTGTTGTTGGTAGCCTCGTCGCCGTGCCCTTGGACCAGTCGTTCACCGGGCGGAGCTATCCGCCGCAGACCAGTTACGAAGTGAGCCGGGAGAAGATCCGGGAGTTCGCCGACGCGATCGGCGACGCGAACCCGGTCTACCGCGACCCGGAGGCGGCCCGCGAAGCCGGTCACCCGGACGTGATCGCCCCGCCGACGTTCCTCACGATCATCAACCTCGCCTCGATCAACGCGATCGTCACCGACCCCGAGCTCGGCCTCGACTACTCGCGGATGGTGCACGGCGACCAGGGCTTCACCTACACGCGCCCGGTGTACGCCGGCGACGTGCTCGAGGTGACCACCCACATCGACGGCATCATGGCCCGGGCCGGCAACGACTTCATCAACCTGCGCGCCGACATCACCGACGCCGCCGGTCAGAAGGTCTGTACCACCCGTGCGCAGCTGGTGGTTCGAGGGGAGAACGCGTGAACACCGGCGACGAGCTGCCCGCCCTCGAGGTCCGGATCACCCGCGAACAGCTGGTCCGCTACGCCGGGGCGGCGCTGGACTTCAACCCGATCCACTGGAACGAGGCGTTCGCGAAGGACGTCGGCCTGCCGGACGTGATCGCGCACGGGATGCTGACGATGGCGGTGGCCGGCCGAGTCGTCACGGACTGGCTCGGCGACCCGGCCCGGCTGGTCGACTTCAGCGCCCGGTTCACCCGTCCGGTCGTGGTGCCGAACACGCCCGAGGGTGCGCTGCTGGAGATCACCGGCAAGGTCGCGGACGTCAAGGACGACGGCATCGCGCGGATCGACCTCGTGGTGAAGTTCGACGGCAAGACGGTGCTCGGCAAGCCCCAGGCCATGGTCCGCACCTGACCTCCCGCCCCACCGCTCGTGAGTGGTAAAGCGGGTTCTAACCCGCCTTACCACTCACGACCGGCTGCGGCAGACCGGCTACGGGAGTTTCAGGATCGCCAAGACCGCGTCGGCCATGCCCTGCTCTCCCCGGGTGTTCGGGTGGAACGGAAGGCCGGGCGCGGCGGGCAGCAGGCCCTCCACCCAGCGCTTGTCCGGCGCCGCGCAGACGTCGTGGCCCTTGCCGGGGGCGGCCGTGTCCGCGTACCCCGCCCGGTGGGCGTCCGCCTGGTCCTCCAGCATCTTGTTCAGCTTGCCCAGCGCGCCCCGGAAGTAGTCGATGTCGCCCGCGCCGAACGGCAGGGACGGCCAGCACCCGGCCCCGTCCGGCAGCACCGTCGGATAGCCGACCACCACCACCTTCGCCTTCGGGGCCCGCTCGTGGATCCGGTCGAGGAGCGCGCCGACCTTCGGGGCCGTGGTGTCGATGCGCTCGGCCAGCTGGTCGTGGCCGCCCGCGGTCAGGCGATCCCGGCACGGTGCGGTGTCCTGGTGCGTGGTCGCGCAGCTCGACGCGTACGCGGTGAAGCCGACGTCGTTGCCGCCGATGCCCACCGTCACCAGCGTCGTCTCCGCCGTCACCGCGTCCAGCTGCGGCGGGTTCGTGCCGTTGCCCGTCTTCTGCGCCTGGCTCAGGTGGTCCGTCGTCGCGCCGCTGCAGCTGACGTCGGCGAACTGGGCCGGCTTCAGCTTCGCCGAGACGAGGTGCGGGTAGTTGTCGTCGGAACGTTCGCAGCCGGCCGGGGTGCCCACCCGGCGGCCGGTCCGCGGCGACGACGTGTACGAATCCCCGAGGGCGACGTAGCGGCCCGAGCCGCCTCCGGTGTCCACCCCCTCGGGTGGCGCCGAGGACGAGCCGTGCTGCCACTTGTAGTAGCCGAAGGCCAAGAGACCGACCACGAGTACGAGCACCAGGCAGCCCCCGCCGCCGCTCTTCTTCGCCACTTCTTCGTTTCTACCGAACGCGGCGCGCCGCCGACCTAGTCAATCCGGGTGATCCGCTGCGCGAGCAGGTCGTTGACCAGCCCGGCGCCGGTCTCCGGGTCGTCCACGCTGACCAGCACCGTCCGGCCGTTCTCCAGGGAGAGCGCGAGCGCCGGACCGCCGCGGATCTTGTACGCCGTCGTGCCGGTGACCGGGTTGAAGCGCAGGCCCAGCCCGCCGTCGCCGAACGTCGACAGCTCGCGCGTGGTCGCTTCGCGGATGCGGTCCAGCGGCAGGTGCCGCCAGGGGACGCCGAGGAGGCCGAAGCGGATCGTCACGCCCTTGGCGTCCACGGACGCCGACAGCCGGTACGTCAGCGCCGTCACCACGAAGCCGACGAAGGCGATCCAGACGGCCGTCGGCCACGGGAGCCCGGTGGGCAGGAGGGCGATCGCCACCGGGATCAGCGCCAGCGCCCACAGCATCGCCGGGTTCACCGCCCGGCCCGACCAGAACGCGCGCTGCCCTGGCCGGAGCCCGACGCTCGGCCGGTGCCCCGGGGTCGCCTGGACCGGCGGCGACGGCAGGCCGCCGATGCGCGCCGCCACGACGCCGAGGGCCGCGGCGCCCAGGAGGAAGGGCACGACGGCGAGGCCGCCTCCGGCCGCCTGCCAGTCCGGGGCGTCGAGGTTCGCCACGAGCACCGTGAGCAGGACGGCGGCCGGCATGGCGGCGAACCCGGCGCCCACCCCGACGGTCGGGCGCGGCAGCGGCCGCCCGCGGCGCAGCGCGGTGACCGCCGTCGTGGCGAGGAGCAGGACCGCGACGGCGCCGAGGCCCAGGCTCACGCCGGTGAACGCCCCGAGCGGGGTGTGCCCGTTCGGCTCGCTGCCCCAGTGCGTCGCGACGGGGTCGGGCAACCGGTCCGCCCACGCGTTCGCCAGCGCACCCGCGACGGCGAGCGCGGCGCCCGGCAGCACGGCCGTGGCGAGCAGGACCCGGATCAGCTTCGTCATGAGTACTTCTCCTTCAACACCCCGGTGAGCTCGTCGAGGCCGACGCCCGCGCGCTTCGCCTCGCGGACCAGGTCCTCGGCCAGCTCGGCCAGCCGCGCCCGGGAGGACGCGCCGCCGATGACGACGGCGCCCCGGCGTCGCCGCAGGTCGATCAGGCCTTCGTCGCGGAGCAGCGCGTACGCCCGCAGCACGGTGTGGACGTTGATCTCCAGGGCGGCGGCCAGTTCCCGGGCGGGCGGCAGCTGCTGCCCGGGGGCCGGGTGGCCGTCGGCGAGGGACCGGCGCAGCGACGCGGCCACCTGCTCGAAGAGCGGGACGGTCGAGCTCGGGTCGATCTGAACGAGCATAGTTCTAACTATAATAGAACAATGACGCGCTGCGCGAGAGCTGCGTCACATCGGGCGCGGATCAGCCGGCGATCAGGTCCCCGGCCAGTTCCAGGGCGTGGTCGACGTCCTTGGCCACGTAGTGCAGGTCGACGAGGACCTCGGTGATGCCCAGCTCGCGAGCCGTGTCGAGGCAGGGGAGGACGTCGGCGGCGGTCTCGACGGCGGTGCCCGGCCGCGGGTTGATCCGCAGCACGCGGCGCAGGGTGCCCGGATCGCGTCCGGCCTTCGCCGCCGCTTCGAGCGCCACCGACCAGAGGCCGGTCAGGTATTGCTCCGGCATCCAGCCGGCGAGCCAGCCGTCCGCGCGGCGGCCCACCCGGGCCAGCGCCGGCGGCGAGAACCCGCCGAGCAGCACCGGCGGGCGCGGCTCCTGCGCCGGACGCAGGCCCACCGTCGACGGCGCGATCCGCCACTGCGGGCCGGTGTGCTCCGCCGGGTCGCCGGTCCATAGCGCTTCGAGTGCGTCGAGCAGGTCCTCGAGCCGCCGGCCCCGGCCCTCCCACGGCACGCCGGTGGCGAAGTACTCCTCGCGGAGCCAGCCGAGCCCGAAACCGACGTCCAGCCGTCCCGAGCTGGCCAGGTCGAGCGAGGTCAGCGCCCGCGCGAGCAGCACCGGGGAATAGACCGGGCCGGTCAGCGCGCTCATCCCGAGGCGGGCCGTGCGGGTCACCGCGGCCGCGGCCGCCAGCGTCGTGAACGGGTCGGCGAAGGTCTCGAACTCCCGCGGGTACGGGTGCTCCGGCGTCCCGCCGCCCGGGTACAGGTCCGACGGCTCGAGCGGCGTCAGGATCCGGTCGCCCACCCACAGCGAGGTGAAGCCGAGGTCCTCCGCGGCCGTCGCGAAGCGCCCCACGGCAGCGGGGTCGGCGAGGGCGCCGTACTGGGGGAGCGCGAGCCCGAGCCGCAGCGGAGCACCCGCCGGACGGGGGGTGGTCGTCATGGCGGACATCCTGGCATGATCAGGAGGTCGGCGGGAAGTTTTCCGCAGGCCGGCCGGGGTGCGGTGGTCGATCGGGGGGCGCGGTTGCGGGCTCCCGCGAGGCTTGCCGTAGACTTCGGGACTTGGAACGCACTACGGTCATCCCCGCCTGGATGGTGGGGACGATGGAATGCGTCCACCGGGGCTCCGAGCGATCGGGGCTCCACAGGGGTGTAGCTCAATTGGCAGAGCAGCGGTCTCCAAAACCGCAGGTTGCAGGTTCAAGTCCTGTCACCCCTGCGTAACGGAACTGGTGGAGCGGAGGAGTGGTCGTGAGCGACAGCGACGCCAGCGGCGGCGAGCAGGAGCAGGACGGCACCGGGCAGAAGCCCGAGAGCCCGTCCCGTCCCGTCACAGCCGCTGCCCGGCGTGAGCGCCGTGCGACCGCTCGTCCGGCGGGGAAGTCCGCGGCACGTGCGGACGACCGGACCCGCCCGGCCGGGAAGTCGGGGGAGAAGACCGCCCCCGACGCGAAGGGCGCTCCGACTCCGAAGCGGGACCAGAAGCCGAAGAAGGCCTCCGTGTTCGCGCGGCTGGTGCGCTTCATCCGCGAGGTCTGGGCGGAACTGCGCAAGGTCATCTGGCCCAACCGCAAGCAGATGGTCACCTACACCGCGGTCGTGCTGGTCTTCGTGGTGTTCATGGTGGCCCTGGTGAGTGGCCTGGACCTGCTGTTCAAGTGGGGCATCGGCCACATCTTCGGCTGACGCGCCCCCGGCGCGGTGCCGATGGGGCCCCGGGCCCCGGCAATGATCAACTGAGAGGACGGAACGTGACCTCCGACAACGGCACAGCAGCCGGTCACGACCTGACCGAGCTTTCCGACGAGCAGGTGCACGCGGCACTCGGTGACGAAGAGTCCGCCCACCTCGAGCCCGTCGACGTGTCGGACTCCGAGGTCGACGACGACGCTGCCGCTCCCGGCGACGACGACGCTTCCGCCGACGACGTGATCGACGAGACCGCCGCCGAGCCGGCCGCGGACGACGAGGACCCGGTCGCCAAGCTGCGCGCCGAGCTGCTCGCCGCCCCCGGCGACTGGTACGTCGTGCACTCCTACGCCGGGTACGAGAACAAGGTGAAGACCAACCTCGAGACCCGCACGCAGACCCTGGACGTCGAGGACTACATCTTCCAGATCGAGGTCCCGACCGAAGAGGTCACCGAGATCAAGAACGGCCAGCGCAAGCAGGTGCAGCGCAAGGTGCTGCCCGGCTACATCCTGGTCCGGATGGACCTCAACGACGCCTCGTGGAGCGCGGTGCGCAACACGCCGGGTGTCACCGGGTTCGTCGGCGCCACCTCGCGGCCGTCGCCGCTGACCGTGGACGAGGTGCTGAAGTTCCTCGCGCCGCAGGTCGAGAAGGAAGCCCCGGCCAAGGCCAGCAAGGGCGAGGCCGCCGCGGCCGCGCCGCTCGGCGGCCCGGCCGTCGAGGTCGACTTCGAGGTCGGCGAGTCGGTCACGGTCATGGACGGCCCGTTCGCAACGCTGCCGGCCACGATCTCCGAGGTCAACGTCGACGGGCAGAAGCTGAAGGTCCTGGTGTCGATCTTCGGCCGGGAGACCCCGGTCGAGCTGTCGTTCAACCAGGTCTCCAAGATCTGACGGCCGGCCGTTCCGGCCGCAGTCCCCGCGTCCACGGCAGGTACGCGGGGAACGTAGTACAGGACAGGAAAAGAAATGCCACCCAAGAAGAAGAAGCTTGCGGCGATCATCAAGCTGCAGATCAAGGCGGGTGCGGCCAACCCCGCGCCGCCGGTCGGCCCCGCGCTGGGTCAGCACGGCGTCAACATCATGGAGTTCTGCAAGGCCTACAACGCCGCGACCGAGTCGCAGCGCGGGGACGTCGTCCCGGTCGAGATCTCCGTGTACGAGGACCGGTCGTTCGACTTCAAGCTGAAGACGCCGCCGGCCGCGAAGCTGCTGCTGAAGGCCGCGGGCGTGGAGAAGGGCTCCGGCGAGCCGCACAAGACCAAGGTCGCCAAGGTCACCTGGGACCAGGTCCGCGAGATCGCCAAGACCAAGGAGACCGACCTCAACGCGCACGACATCGACCAGGCCGCGAAGATCATCGCCGGCACTGCTCGTTCGATGGGCATCACGGTCGTCGACGCCTGATTTCCTGAAGTACCCGTGGGAGAGCCAGGGCTGGCTCGTCACCACACTGATCCACTCGTAGTTAAGGACAGAAGAAATGCCCAAGCACAGCAAGGCTTACCGCCAGGCTGCGGAGCAGATCGACAAGACGCGCCTGTACGCGCCGCTCGAGGCTGCGAAGCTGGCGAAGGAGACCTCCAAGACCAAGATGGACGCGACCGTCGAGGTCGCGATGCGTCTCGGTGTGGACCCCCGCAAGGCCGACCAGATGGTCCGCGGCACCGTGAACCTGCCGCACGGCACCGGTAAGACCGCCCGCGTCATCGTCTTCGCCGTCGGCGACAAGGCCGCCGAGGCCGAAGCCGCCGGCGCGGACGCGGTCGGCACCGACGAACTGATCGAGCGCATCCAGGGTGGCTGGCTCGACTTCGACGCCGCGATCGCGACGCCGGACCAGATGGCCAAGGTGGGCCGCATCGCCCGCATCCTCGGCCCGCGTGGCCTGATGCCGAACCCGAAGACCGGCACGGTGACCCCCGCGGTCGAGAAGGCCGTGAAGGACATCAAGGGGGGTAAGATCAACTTCCGCGTCGACAAGCAGGCCAACCTGCACCTGGTGATCGGCAAGGCTTCCTTCGACACCGAGAAGCTGGTCGAGAACTACGCGGCCGCGCTGGACGAGATCCTCCGCGCCAAGCCGTCGTCGGCGAAGGGCCGTTACCTGAAGAAGGTCACCTTCACCACCACGATGGGCCCGGGCATCCCGGTCGACCCGCTGCGGACCCGCAACCTCCTCTCCGAGGAAGCGGCCGTCTGAGGCTGAGATCACCAGAAAGGGCGTCCCCGCTTGCTGCGGGGGCGCCCTTTCTTCGTGTCTTATTGACGACATGCCGACTTTCGCGTCGTTCGACGGGCTCCGGTTGCACTACACGGTGTGGGAGGGCGACGGCGCCCACCGCCCGGTCCTGCTGCAGCACGGTTTCGCCGCGGACACGAACGCGAACTGGATCTCCACCGGCGTCGTCGCGGCGCTGCGATCGGCGGGGTTCACGGTGGTTTCCCTGGACGCCCGCGGCCACGGCCGTTCCGAGAAGCCGCACGACGAGTCCCGCTACACGTCGGACACCATGGCGCAGGATGTCTCGGCCCTGCTGGACGAGTTGGGCCTCGACGAGGTGTCGATGGTGGGCTACTCGATGGGCGCGATCATCGCGCTGACAGCGACGGCGGCCGACAAGCGCATCCGTTGCTTGGCCACGGGCGGCGTCGGTTCGGGCATCGTCGACTTCGGCGGCGTCGACCTGCGCGTGGTGAAACCGGCGGACATCGCTGCGGCCCTGCTGGCGGAGGACCCGGCGCTGGTCCCGCCATCGGGAGTCCCGTTCCGCCTCTTGGCCGACGCCACGGGCGGCGACCGGCGCGCGCTGGCGGCGGTGGCGCTGGCTTCGGCTTCGGGGGACGGGCACCTGGACCTGTCGTCGATCGGGGTGCCGACGCTGGTCCTGGCGGGCGAGCAGGACCAGCTGGCAGCCGAGCCGGAGCGACTGGCGGCGGCGATCGCGGGGGCGAGGTTGATGCGGATCCCGGGCGACCACATGACGGCGGTGATGTCACCGGCGTTCGCGGAGGCCCTGGTTTCGTTCCTGTCCGCTCCGCACCCGCGCTAGCGGCTCGTCGGCGTCACGGTCGGGGCGCCGCTGCACTTCGCCGGCCCGATCGCGTGGCCGGTGATGAGCCACTGTCCCTTGTCGACCTTCGAGACGGTGAAGACGCCCAGCGCCGGACCGCCCGTGACGGGGAAGGTGCACGAATCGATCGTCACGGTGTCCCCGGGCAGTGGCTCCGAGACGCTGGACGGCAGGGATTCGGCGTAGTCGTTCTTGTTCGTCACCTGGGTGGCGAGGAATTCGACGGCTTTCTTGCAATCCGTCTGGGCCGCGTCCTGCCGGAACGTCTGGGCGATGTCCTGCGCGAACCGGGTCTGGGTGTCGCGCTGCCCCTCGTTCTGGAACCGGCCGCAGGCGTCGTCGACCCGGCCCTGGGCGACGTTGTGGTAGACCATCCGCACCGCTTCGTACGGGTTCGTCGAGAACACGTGGTTCGTGTGGTACTTCCCGCCGCCTTCCTGGGCGAGCTGGGCCGAGGTCTTGCCGGCGTCGTTGGGGAAGAAGTGGTTGTACAGCCACGTGCCCGCGATCGCGAGCAGGATGAAGGCCAGCACCCAGGCGATGACCTTCTTGCCCAGCCAGGTCAACCACTTCGGTGCCCGCCGCCGCTCGACCGGGACGAGCTGGTAGCCCGGCGGGATCATCGGGGGCTGGCCACCCTGCTGCGGCGCCGGCTGCGACGGCGGAGCCTGGACGACGCCCGAGTCCGGCACGGGCGCCGGCTGGTTGCCCTGCTGGGCCTGGGTGAAGCGCAGATAGTCCTGGAACTGCTGGAACTGGCGGAACTGCTCCAGCTGGGCCGGGTCCACCGGCGGCTGACCGGCGGCGCGGGATGGCTGCGGGAGTGCCGGGGCGCCCTGGCCGGGCACCGGAGCGGCGTCGTTCCCGGGAGCGGGCGCGTTCGAGCCCGCCGGTTCGATTTCCGAGCCCGGCTTTCCGTCATCGCGCTGCTCCGCCACGTGACCATGATGCCCCACTCCGCCGCGAAGGTGGGGGTCGGAGAAGGCATGTCGACTTGACAAGGTATTCTCGATGACGGTTCTACCGAAGACCGCTGGTTTTCCCCGCCAACACGGGGAACGAAGGTCCCGCATCACGCCGGGCGGCCCGCGCAGGAGGAACGAGGCCGGGCACCCGAGTGCCCGAAGACGCCCCGCGCCTGCTTGCGCGAGGGCGTTTCGTCGTCTGAGGGGCTCCTCGAACAGCCAGTGGAAACACTAGCCAAGAGAGGAGGCGACCATGGCGAAGCCCGACAAGGTGGCGGCCGTCGCCGAGATCGCGGAGAGCTTCCGCACCAGCTCGGCCACCGTCGTTACCCAGTACACCGGCCTCTCCGTGTCCCAGCTGTCCCAGCTGCGCCGCGCTCTCGGCACCAGTGCCAAGTACCGGGTCG
Organism: Amycolatopsis plumensis; assembly: GCF_042652605.1. Taxonomy (NCBI): domain Bacteria; kingdom Bacillati; phylum Actinomycetota; class Actinomycetes; order Pseudonocardiales; family Pseudonocardiaceae; genus Amycolatopsis; species Amycolatopsis plumensis. The sequence goes on from NZ_JBHSJY010000001.1 coordinate 3,668,333, forward strand.
CGAAGAACACCCTGGTCAAGCGGGCGGCCGAGGACGCCGGCATCCAGGGTCTCGAGGACCTGTTCGTCGGCGCGACCGCCATCGCCTTCGTCGAGGGTGAAGCGGTCGACGCCGCCAAGGCGCTTCGCGACTTCGCGAAGGACAACAACGCGCTTGTGATCAAGGGCGGCTACATGGACGGCAAGCCGCTGTCCGTGGACGAGATCAACCGGATCGCCGATCTCGACAGCCGTGAGGTCCTGCTCGCCAAGGCGGCGGGCGCGTTCAAGGCGAAGCTGTCCCAGGCCGCCGCGCTGTTCCAGGCGCCGGCGTCCCAGGTCGCCCGCCTGGCTGCCGCGCTGGAGGAGAAGCAGCGCAACGCCGCCGGTACCGAAGCAGCCGAAGCACCCGCCGAGAGCTGAACCACCCCCACCCCGAACGCCTAGTTCGTTTTTTCTGAGAGGAAGCCATCATGGCGAAGCTGAGCACCGCCGAGCTGATCGACGCCTTCAAGGAGCTGACCCTCCTCGAGCTGTCCGAGTTCGTGAAGGAGTTCGAGGAGACCTTCGACGTCACCGCCGCCGCGCCGGTCGCCGTCGCCGCTGCCGCTCCGGGTGCCGCCCCGGCCGCCGCCGCCGAGGAGCAGGACGAGTTCGACGTCATCCTCGAGGGCGCCGGCGACAAGAAGATCCAGGTCATCAAGGTCGTCCGCGAGGTCGTCTCGGGCCTGGGCCTGAAGGAGGCCAAGGAGCTGGTCGAGGCCGCTCCCAAGGCCCTCCTGGAGAAGGTCGACAAGGAGGCCGCCGAGGCCGCCAAGGAGAAGCTCGAGGCCGCGGGCGCCAAGATCTCCATCAAGTGATTTCCGGCGCGCAAGCGCCTACGCTCCACCTCGCGAAAGGGCGGGCATCCACTGCGGATGCCCGCCCTTTCCGCGTCTACGACTTCCTGAGCTGGGGGCCTCCGGGAACCCCTAGGAGCGGTGTCCGGATCTCCCCGGGGTCCCTTAATCGTGGTTCCGGGGCCGCTCGGACCTGCGCAGTTGCCCCGAATGGGCTACCGTGCTGCCCGTTGGCGATCACGGCGGGGTGACGATGGGTCCGGGGCTGGCCAGAAAAGAAAACTGGTGAGTAACCTGTTCGCACTCAGCTCGTTGCACCTGGTTGACGCGGGTTCGTGGGCGCCACAGGCCCACACCCGCCGCCGGCGTGGGTGGCAGGGTGTGGCAGCGGGCGCAATGACGCGGAACAGCTCCTGGAGGTGCGATGGGTGCCGAGGTGGTCATCGAAGGTCTGACAAAGTCCTTCGGTAGGCAGACCATCTGGCGGGACGTCACGTTGACGCTCCCCCCGGGCGAAGTGTCGGCCATGCTCGGCCCGTCAGGGACCGGCAAGTCGGTTTTCCTCAAGTCGATGATCGGGCTGCTCAAGCCCGACCGCGGCCGCTGCGTGATCAACGGTGTCGACATCGTCACCTGCTCCGAGCACAAGCTCTACGAGATCCGGAAGCTCTTCGGCGTCCTCTTCCAGGACGGCGCCCTGTTCGGCTCGATGAACCTCTACGACAACGTCGCCTTCCCGTTGCGCGAGCACACGAAGAAATCCGAGACGGAAATCCGCCGGATCGTCCTCGAAAAGCTCGACATGACCGGTCTGAACGGCGCCGACAAGAAGCTGCCCGGTGAGATCTCCGGCGGTATGCGCAAGCGCGCCGGCCTGGCCCGCGCCCTGGTGCTCGACCCCGAGATCATCCTGGTCGACGAGCCGGACTCGGGCCTCGACCCGGTCCGCACCACCTACATCTCGCAGCTGTTCCTCGACGTCAACGCGCAGATCGACGCGACCTTCCTGATCGTCACGCACAACATCAACCTGGCCCGCACGGTGCCGGACAACCTGGGCATGCTCTTCCGCAAGGAACTGGTCATGTTCGGCCCGCGCGAGGTGCTGCTGACCAGCGAAGAGCCGGTCGTCAAGCAGTTCCTCAACGGCAAGATGCAGGGCCCGATCGGCATGTCCGAGGAGAAGGACTCCGCCCAGATGGCCGCCGAGCAGGCGATGTTCGACGCCGGCCACCACGCGGGCGGGGTCGAGGACATCAGCGGGGTGCCGCCGCAGATGCAGACCACGCCGGGCGTGGCCACCCGGATGGGTGCCATCCGCCGCAAGGACCGGGTCATGGAGATCATGCACCGGCTGCCGCCGGCCGCGCAGGAAAGCATCATCGAGTCGCTGAGCCCCGAGGAGCAGCGCCGCTACGGCGTGCGGCCGCACCGCGGGCAGCCGCAGCAGGTGGGCGCCCGCCCGCAGGGTGACGGCGTCCCGAACCAGCACCACGGGCAGCTGCCCGCCGACCAGGTGGCCCGGATCCCGGGCGGCGGCCAGCCGCCGAGAACCGGCACGCACCGGATGCCACCGACGAACAACGGGCCAGGTGGCCGGTGAGCTCTCCCGCAACACAGGCGAAGATCCCCGGGATCGGCATGCTCCGCGAGACCGGGAACCTGTTCGCTCTCGGCCTGGACATCGTCCGCGGCCTGTTCCAGCGCCCGTTCCAGCTGCGGGAGTTCATCCAGCAGTCGTGGTTCATCGCGAGCGTGACGATCCTGCCGACGGCCCTGGTGGCCATCCCCTTCGGCGCCGTCATCTCGCTGCAGTTCGGCTCGCTCGCCCGCCAGCTGGGCGCGCAGTCCTACACCGGCGCGGGCTCCGTGCTCGCCACCGTGCAGCAGGCCAGTCCGCTGGTCACCGCGCTGCTGGTGGCGGGCGCGGGCGGCTCGGCCGTCTGCGCCGACATCGGCGCCCGGACCATCCGCGAAGAGATCGCCGCGATGGAGGTGCTCGGCGTCTCCGCGGTCCAGCGGCTGATCGTGCCGCGCACCCTCGCGATGATGCTGGTCGCGCTCCTGCTCAACGGCATGGTCAGCGTCATCGGCGTGCTCGGCGGCTACTTCTTCAACGTCGTGCTCCAGGGCGGGACGCCGGGTGCCTACCTGGCGAGCTTCTCCGCCCTCGCGCAGCTTCCCGACCTGTGGGTCGGTGAGATCAAGGCGCTGATCTTCGGGTTCATCGCCGCCGTCGTCGCGTCCTACCGGGGCCTCAACCCCTCCGGCGGCCCGAAGGGCGTCGGGGACGCGGTGAACCAGTCGGTGGTCATCACGTTCCTGCTGCTGTTCGTCGTGAACTTCGTGATCACCCTGATCTACCTGCAGATCGTGCCCGGAAAGCTGGACTAGCGCCATGACGTTCCTCCAGGGCGCGAAACGCGTCGTCAATCGTCCGTTGCAGACGCTGGACACCCTCGGTGACCAGATGTCGTTCTACGGCCGCGCGCTGCTGTGGACCCCGCGGACCATCCGCCGCTACACCAAAGAGGTCCTCCGGCTGCTGGCCGAGGTGAGCTTCGGCTCCGGCTCCCTCGCCGTCATCGGCGGCACGGTCGGCGTGATGGTCGGCCTGACGCTGTTCACCGGTGTGCTCGTCGGCCTCCAGGGCTACTCGGCGCTGAACTCGATCGGGACGTCGGCCTTCACCGGCTTCCTGACCGCGTTCTTCAACACCCGCGAGATCGCCCCGCTGGTCGCCGGCCTCGCCCTGAGCGCCACCGTCGGGGCCGGCTTCACCGCGCAGCTGGGCGCGATGCGGATCTCCGAGGAGATCGACGCACTGGAAGTCATGGGCGTACCGAGCCTGCCGTACCTGGTGACGACGCGGATCATCGCCGGGTTCGTCGCGGTCATCCCGCTCTACATCATCGGCCTGCTCAGCTCCTACCTCGCGTCGAGACTGGTCGTCATCTACATCTACGGCCAGTCCGCGGGCACGTACGACCATTACTTCGACCTGTTCCTGCCACCGCAGGACGTGCTCTATTCGTTCATCAAGGTGCTGCTGTTCAGCGTCCTGATCATCCTGTCGCACTGCTACTTCGGGTACCGGGCGACCGGTGGCCCGGCCGGCGTCGGCGTCGCGGTCGGCAAGGCCGTCCGGCTGTCCATCGTCACGGTGTCGATCATGAACTTCTTCATCGGGTTCGCCATCTGGGGAACCGACGTCACGGTAAGGATCGCGGGATGAGGACGCTCCGACGCAGGCTGCTCGGCCTGCTGCTCATCGCCGTGATGGTCGGCGGGGTGGCGCTGTCCATCGCGCTCTACGACAAGGCGTTCACGCCGGTCGTCACGGTCAAGCTGCAGGCCGACAAGATCGGCAACCAGCTGATCAAGCAGTCCGACGTCAAGGTGCGCGGCCTGATCGTCGGGTCCGTCCAGGACATCGTCGCCACCGACAAGGGCGCCGAGCTCACGCTCGCGCTCAAGCCCGAGTCGGCGAAGCTGATCCCGGAGAACGTCTCGGCGCGGTTCCTGCCCAAGACGCTCTTCGGCGAGCGGTTCGTGTCGCTGGAGATCCCGAAGGACCCCTCGGCGAAGACCCTTTCCACCGGTGACGTCATCCCGCAGGACCGCACGTCGAACGCGGTCGAGCTGGAGCAGGCGTTCTCCCACCTGATGCCGGTGCTGCAGGCGGTCCAGCCGCAGAAGCTCTCGGCGACGCTCACCGCGATCTCGACGGCCCTGCAGGGCCGCGGCGACCAGCTCGGCGACACACTCTCGCAGCTGGGCACCTACATCGGCGAGCTGAACCCGCACGAGCCGGAACTGCAGCACAACCTCAAGGCGCTCGCGGAGTTCTCCGACCACCTGAAGGACGCCGCGCCGGACCTGGTGCAGAGCCTGGACAACCTGAGCACGACGACCCGGACCGTGGTCGACGAGCGGCAGCACCTGTCGGACCTCTACGGCAGCCTGACCCAGGCTTCGGTGGACCTGCAGACGTTCCTGCAGAACAACAAGGACAACATCATCTCCCTCGTCGACACCGCCCGGCCGACGGCCGAACTGCTGGCGAAGTACGCGCCGGAGTACCCCTGCGTGATCTCCCAGATGGCGCAGAACGTGCCGCTGATCGACCAGGCGCTGGGCAAGGGCACCAACCAGCCCGGCCTGCACGCGACGATCGAGATCATCGTGCCGCGCGCGCCCTACCAGGCCGGCAAGGAAGAGCCGCGGTTCGACGACAAGCGTGGTCCGCGCTGCTACGACATCAAGGACATCCCCAAGCCGTTCCCGTCCGAGCCGCCGGACGGCGCGTTCAAGGACGGCACGCTGCACCAGGCCGCGCCGAAGAGCGTCGGCGAGGGCCTCAACCCGGCCAAGTTCAAGGCCGACGCGGCCGGCAACGGCGGCAGCGGGGGTGACCTGGCGTACTCGACGGCGGAGCAGGGCTTCCTGGCCGATCTGCTCGGCCCGCAGTTGGGCATGACCGCCGCCGACGTCCCGGGCTGGAGCTCGCTGCTCGTCGGCCCGCTCTACCGGGGTGCGGAGGTGACGGTCAAGTGAGGGGCCTGCTCGCGCCGCTGATCAAGCTCGGCGTCTTCGTGGTCGTCACCGTGCTGTTCACGACGATCCTCGGGATCAGCATCGCCAACATCAACACCACCAGCACCAACGCCTACAAGGCGCGCTTCACCGACGCGACGCTGCTGCTGCCCAACGACGACGTCCGCATCGCCGGCGTCCGGGTCGGGCAGGTCAAGGACGTCAAGATCGTCGACAAGCGCCAGGCCGAGGTCGAGTTCGAAGTGGACGCCGGGCGGACGCTGCCCGCCGGGGTGACCGCGCAGATCAAGTTCCGCAACCTGGTCGGCCAGCGGTACGTCTCCCTCGGCGAGGGCGAGAACTCCGGCGGCAAGACCCTGGCTCCCGGCGGCACCATCCCGCTGGAGCGGACCACGCCGGCGCTCGACCTGACCGAGCTGTTCAACGGCTTCAAGCCGCTGTTCACCGCGCTCAACCCCGAGGACGTCAACAAGCTGTCCTACGAGGTCATCCAGGTCCTGCAGGGCGAGGGCGGCACCGTGGAGAGCCTGCTGTCGCACACGGCCTCGCTGGCCACCACGATCGCCGACAAGGACCAGGTGATCGGCGAGGTCATCGACAACCTCAACTCGGTGCTCGACACGGTCAACGCGCACACCCCGCAGCTCAACGACCTGATCGTGAAGCTGCAGCAGCTGGTGTCCGGGCTGGCCGCCGACCGCAAGCCGATCGGCGACGCGATCGAGAGCCTCGGCAACCTGGCCCAGACGACGTCCGGGCTGCTCGGCGAGGTGCGCGAGCCGCTGAAGAACGACATCAGCGCGCTGGGGACCCTCACCCAGTCCCTGAACAAGAACGAGCCGGAGCTGGAGCACTTCATCCAGTTCCTGCCGACCAAGGTGAGCACGCTGACCCGCACCGCGGACTACGGCTCCTGGTTCAACTTCTACGCCTGCGAGTTCTCCGGGAGTGTCAGCTTGCCGCCCCTGATCAATGACGTGGCCCTCCCGTTGATCCCGGCGAACCGGGCGAGGTGCTCGGGATGAAGTCGTTCCAGAAGCGCAACCCCGTGCCGATCGCGCTGGTCGGGATCGTCGTGCTGGCGCTGGCGTTCACCGCCGCGCTCAACTCCGACGACCTGCCGGTGATCGGCGGCGGCACCACCTACAGCGCCGAGTTCAGCGAGGCGTCCGGGCTGCAGAAGGACAACGACGTCCGGATCGCCGGCGTGAAGGTCGGCAAGGTCAGCGACATCGAGCTCGACGGCGCGTCGGTGAAGGTGTCGTTCAAGGTCAAGGACGCCTGGCTGGGCGACCGGACCAGCGCCGCGATCAAGATCAAGACGCTGCTCGGGCAGAAGTACCTGTCGCTCGACCCGCAGGGCGAGCACGCCCTGAACCCGGGCACCGGCATCCCGCGGGACCGCACGATGGCGCCCTACGACGTGCTCGACGCCTTCCGTGGGCTCTCCCAGACGGTCGACAACATCGACACGAAGCAGCTGGCGCAGAGCTTCGACACGATCTCGCAGACCTTCGCCAACACCCCGGAGGACGTGCGGGGCGCGCTGTCCGGCCTGTCGAAGCTGTCGGACACGATCGCCTCGCGCGATCAGCAGCTGTCGAACCTGCTGGCCAACACGCGCGAGGTGTCGCAGACACTGGTCGACCGCGACGCCGAGGTGCATAAGCTGCTGACCGACGGCAACGACCTGCTCGCCGAGCTGGCCAAGCGCGAGGACGCGATCACCGCGCTGCTCAACGGCTCCCGCGAGCTGGCCACCCAGCTGCAGGGCCTGATCGACGACAACGACAAGCAGCTGGACCCGGTGCTGACCCAGCTCGACCAGCTGACGTCGATGCTGCAGCGCAACCAGGACTCGCTCGCCGAGGGGCTCCAGAAGTTCGCGCCCTTCATCCGGGTCTTCACCAACACCATCGGCAACGGCCGCTGGTTCGACAACTACATCTGCGGCCTGCTGCTGCCGTCGTTCGGCCCGATCAACGAAGAGGGGTGCTACACGAAATGAGTGACACCCGCTTCGGGCAGGCCCTGACCCGCGGCTTCACCATCGCGATCGTCCTCGCGCTCGTCGTCGCCGGCGGGATCTGGTGGACCCTCAAGGACGCCGGCCGCAACCACCTGACCGCGTACTTCGCCGGCGCCGTCGGCCTGTACGAGGGCAACAGCGTGCGGATGCTCGGCGTCGACATGGGCACGGTCACCAAGATCACGCCGATGGGCAACCAGGTGAAGGTCGACTTCGAGTACGACCGCTCGGTCGCCGTCCCGGCCGACGCCAAGGCGCTCATCGTGGCGCCCTCGCTCGTGTCGGACCGGTACGTCCAGCTCGCCCCGGCCTACACCGGCGGCCCGCGCATCTCCGACGGCGCGGTCATCGGCCTCGACCGCACCGAGGTGCCCCTCGAAGTCGACCAGCTGGCCTCGAGCCTGGCCCGGGTCAGCGAGACCCTCGGCCCGAACGGCGCCAACAAGTCCGGGTCGCTGTCGAACCTGCTGAACACCGCGGCGGCCAACGTCGACGGCAACGGCCAGGCCCTGCACGACACGATCACCAAGCTCGGCCAGGCGGCCGGCACCCTGTCGGGCAACAAGGACGACCTGTTCTCCACGGTCGAGAACCTCGGCAAGTTCTCGCAGACGCTGGCCGACTCCGACAAGCAGGTGCGCACCTTCGAGAGCCGGCTGGCCGACGTCAGCGGCTACCTGGCCTCCGAAAAGGACAACCTGGCCGCGACCGTGCAGCAGCTGGGCACCACGCTGACCTCGGTGCAGGCGTTCATCGACCAGAACCACGACCGGCTGAAGTCCAACGTCGACAAGCTGGCCGGCATCACCAAGGTGCTCGTCGACCAGCGCAGCTCGCTCGCCGAGATCCTCGACGTCGCCCCGGTCGGCCTGAGCAACCTGGTCAACACCTACAACGGCGCGGCGGGCACGCTCGACGCCCGGCCGAACCTCAACGAGCTGACCCAGCCGCCGCTGGTGATGATCTGCCGTCTGCTCAAGCAGGTCGGCACCAACAGCATCCCGGACGTGCTCGGCAACGCCTGCGAGAGCATCGCCGGCGTGGTCGACAAGGTGATCCCGCTGCCGTCCGTGGCGCAGACCGTGCAGGCCCTGCAGTCGGGCCAGCTGCCGCCGCTGCCCCTGCCCATCGCCGGGCAGCTCTACGGAGGTGGCCAGTGAAGAAGCTCCTGACCGTCGGCGCACTGGCCACGGCGTCCGCGCTGGTGCTCTCCGGGTGCGCCTTCAAGGGCATCTACGACCTGCCGCTGCCCGGCGGCGCCGACCTCGGGGACCACCCCTACACGGTGAACGTCGAGTTCCGGGACGTGCTCGACCTGACCCCGCAGGCCGGGGTGAAGGTCGACGAGGTGCCGGTCGGCCGGGTGGAGAACGTCGGGCTCACCAAGGACGGCTGGCACGCGCTGGTCACGCTGCGCGTCAACGGCGACATCAAGCTGCCGGCCAACGCGATCGCCAACGTCAAGCAGTCCAGCCTGCTCGGGGAGAAGTACGTCGAGCTGGCTTCGCCGGGTGACGACCAGGCCCGGGGCAAGCTCGCCGACAACGCGACCATCCCGCTGGCCCGCACGAACCGCAGCGTCGAGGTCGAAGAGCTGCTCGGGGCGCTGTCCCTGCTGCTCAACGGCGGCGGGATCGACCAGCTCAACACCATCACCAAGGAGCTCAACAACGCCACCTCCGGCCGCGAACCGGACATCAAGGCGCTGCTGGACAACGCGAACCAGCTGGTGACGAACCTCGACAAGCAGTCGAAGAACATCACCCGGGCCATCGACGGGCTGAACCGGCTCTCCTCGACCCTCAACGACCAGAAGGACAAGCTGGTCGGCGCGGTCGACAACCTCGGGCCCGGGCTCGGCGTGCTGGAGCAGCAGCGCGGCCAGCTGGTCACCATGCTGCAGGCGCTGGACAACCTCTCCGGCGTCGCGACCGACACGGTGAACAAGTCGCAGAAGGACCTCGTCGCCGACCTGAAGGCGCTGACGCCGACGCTGCAGAAGCTCGGCGAGGCGGGCAACGACCTGCCGCAGGCCCTGCAGCTGCTGCTGACGTTCCCGTTCAGCGACCAGGCCGTCAACGGCGTCAAGGGCGACTACTTCAACCTGTTCGCGAAGGTGGACCTGAACCTGAAGACGATCGTCGACAACCTGGGCAACAGCCGGCAGAACGCGCTGGCCGGGCAGCTGCCGCTGGCCGGCCTGACCGGCGGGGTCCAGGGCACGCCGGCCAACCAGCCGCCGCCGCTGCCGATCCCCGGCGCCGGCCAGCAGTCCGCGCAGTCCAAGCCGGGCCTGGGCAACCTCTTCGGGCTCCTGTCGGGAGGTGCGGGCTGATGCTGATCCGCCGGACGAAGATCCAACTGATCGCCTTCGCGATCATTTCCGTCGTCGCGATCGTGTACGCGCTGATCCGGTTCGCCGGGCTCGGCAGCGTGTTCGGCAACGACGGCTACACGGTGAAACTGCAGCTCACCGAGTCGGGCGGCATCTTCACCAACGCCGAGGTCACCTACCGCGGCTACAACATCGGCCGGGTCGGCGAGATGCGGCTCACCCCGACCGGGCTCGAGGCCGACCTGAACATCGACCCGTCGGCGCCGAAGGTGCCGGCGGACCTCGACGCCGTCGTGGCCAACCGGTCGGCGGTCGGCGAGCAGTACGTCGACCTGCGGCCCAAGGCGGACCAGGGCCCGTACCTGGCGGCCGGCTCGGTGATCCCGGCGGCGAAGACGACCACCCCGGTCAGCACCGAGCGGCTGATCGGCGACCTCGACTCGCTCGCCGCGTCGGTCCCGGTCGACTCGCTGCGCACGGTCGTCGACGAGTCCTACGACGCCTTCCGCGGCACCGGCGGCGACCTGCAGAAGCTGCTGGACACCGCGCGCAGCTTCACCGCGACCGCGCAGGAGTACCTGCCGCAGACGATCCAGCTGCTGGACGCGGGCGGCCAGGTGCTGGACACGCAGAACGCCGAGGCGGCGAACTTCGCGTCGTTCAGCAAGAGCCTCAACGAGCTCACCGGCACGCTGAAGAACTCCGACGGCGACCTGCGCAAGCTGATCGGCATCACGCCGCAGGTGGCCGCCCAGGTCAGCCAGGTGCTGGCCGAGTCCGGACCCGGCCTGGGCGCGCTGACGGCGAACCTGCTCACCACGGCCAACCTGACCGTGACCCGCCTCGACGGGATCGAGCAGGGGCTCGTGACGTATCCGGCGCTGGCCGGCGCGGTCAGCAGCGTCGCGCCCGGCGACGGCACCGCGCACCTCGGCCTGGTGCTCAACCTGTTCAACCCGCCGTCCTGCACAAAGGGGTACATCCCGTACTCGCAGTTCCGCACCGGCAACGACCTGACCCCGAGGCCGGCGAAGGAAGACGCGTACTGTGCCGAACCGAAGGGCAGCCCGATCAACGTCCGCGGGGCGCAGAACGCGCCGTACGGCGGGGTGCCGGTCGCGCCGTCGGACAGCGACGTCGCGGCCAACGCGAACCGGCCGGCCGAAGAGCTGGCCGAGGAGCGGAACACCCGGGGCGTTCCGGGCATCGTCGGCAGCCCCGGCGTCAGCCTGAACAGCCTGGGCTCGCTGCTCGGCCTGTCCTGACGTGGATTTGATGACCGTTACCTACTCTGGAGTGTCATGAGCACGGAGGAGCCGGCCGCCACGGCGGTGGAGGACGAGGAGTCCGCGACGCCGTCGAAGGACCCCGCGCGGACCCTGGTGCTCGGCGCCGGCGCGCTGGCGCTCGCCGCCCTGATCGCCGCGGCGTTCTTCGGGATCCAGTGGTGGGCGGCCGCGGCCGACGACAACGCCGGGCTGGCGGCCTCGCGCGAGGCCGTGGTCAAGGCGGGCACCAACGCGCTGAAGGCCTACACCGAGGTCGACTACACCGACCTCGACGGCTTCTTCGCCCGGCAGAAGGCCGTGTCGGACGACAAGATGTCGCAGCAGATCGACCAGTCGGCGCCGACGTTCCGCAAGGCGCTCTCCGACGCCAAGACGAAGGTCACCACCGACGTCCAGGACATCGCCGTCGAGGAGCTGGACGACCACGAAGGCAAGGCGAGCTTCCTCGCCGCCATCGCCACGACCGTCACCCAGGGGGACAAGAGCAGCGCGAAGCCGTTGCGCCTCGAAGTCTCGATGACCCGGGTGGGCGAGGAGTGGAAGCTGTCCGGCATCGACAGCGTCCCGCTCGTCGCGGCCGGCCAGTAGTACAGAAGGAGCCTGTAGTGCCCCCCTCCCGCCGCCAGCCGCCGCGCAGCACCCCGACGCCGTCGCGGCGTCCCCGCGTGGCCGGGCTGCGCAAGCCCTCGGTGGACGAGTCCGCCGCCGAGCGGACCGGCCAGCAGCCCGCCGTCCCGCCCGCCGAGCCGCGCAAGCCGCGGCCGAGGCCGGCGCCGCGCCCGGTGCCCCGGCCCGCCCCCGAGCCAGTGGAGGCCACCAGCGGGCAGCTCGACACCGCGTCCGCCGAGGACACGCAGGTGTTCACGGCGGTCGAGACCGAGCCCCGGGTCGACGCGCTCACCGGGGAGCCGGAGGCCGCCGCCGAGGAGGTCACGGAGCGGCCGGCGCCGCGGCGGAAGAAGCGGGACACCGGGATCGCGAAGCCGACCGAGGAGTCCGAGGTCCCGGTCACCGAGGGCGAGCCCACCGCGGCTGCGGGCCCGAAGGTGCCGAAGCCGTACCTGGTGGCGGGCGCGCTGGTGCTGGTCGCGCTGGTACTGGGCGGGCTGGCGTTCTGGTTCAAGTCCGAGGAGGTCAAGGTCTCCTCGGCGACGAGCAACACGGCGCTGCTGGACGTGGCGAAGACGGCCCAGGTCAAGGACGCGGTGTCGAAGGCGGCCGAGGCGCTGTTCTCCTACGACTTCAACAACATCAAGAAGACCGAGGACGCGGCGAACGACCTGCTCGCCAACGACGACGTCAAGAACAAGTACAACTCGCTGATGGGCGAGGTGAAGCGGCTCGCGCCGCAGCAGAAGATGATCGTGACGTGCAAGGTGACGCGCGCGGCGGTGATCATGCTCAACGGCGACCTGGCGAAGGTGATGGTCTTCGTCGACCAGACCTCGACCCGCACGGACACGAAGAAGACGACCGCGGGCACGGCCCAGCTTCACCTGAACGCCCAGCTCCAGGGCGACAAGTGGAAGATCACCGACATGGACACCTACAACGCGCCGAAGGTCCCGGCGGCGTCGCAGGCCCCGTCGCAGGCGCCTTCCTCGGCGCCGGCTTCCCCCTCGCCGACCAAGTAGCTTCCCAAGACTCGGCGGGGGCTGTCGCCAGATGCAGTGAATGACTCATTCCTGGCGTCGGACGTCAGGAATGAGTCATTCCTGACGTCCGAACCTGCCGCCACTCCGGGGTGCGCGTGGCGGGAGGCGTGGTGGGCCGCCGGGCGGCTCTGAGCGGGCGGCGCCGCAGTCGTGGCGAGCGGCCGTCGCAAGCGGCCCGCAAGCGCTCTCTCGCGCCCGAACGAGCCCTCCCCGGACACGGGATCCGCAAAACCTGTTCTTCGACACGCCCGGCCCCACTCCGGCCCGGTGGCCTTCGCCATACCCTCACCGGCCCCGGGAAACCCCAGGTAGAGCCGCCAAGGTGGCGTTACCGGCCAGTAGCTGGAATGATATTGGGCCGCTCACGCTCCGCTGAACCTCTTCCACGCTGCGCCAACCGGCGGGACCCCCGTGTGGCATCTTGACTGGAAGCGCCGGTGGGTTCACGCTTACTCCCGACGGCGAAACCGGGGCCCTTGCGGGAGGGACCACCGGGACGCCCGGAGGCATACCTGAAGACGTTGCGAAGCAGGCTGGGCCCCATCGGGAGCGCCCCCTGGACAGGCCGCGACGTTCGGGCTAGACTGTCTCTTTGCGCTGCCCTCTTTCAGGCTGCCCGGAGCCGGTAGTTAGGATAGTGGGCACACGGCACCCTTGACAGTCGCTCATAGCTGTTGCTATGGCGGCCGTCACCGCTCATTGTCCCCGGAAGGACGCATCTTGGCAGTCTCTCCCGCGAACCAGGCCACTGCTGCGACCACCTCGGCTGAATCTCGCTCGGAGGCCACGGGAATCCCCGGCGCGCCCAAGCGGGTTTCCTTCGCAAAGATTCGCGAACCCCTGAACACCCCCAACCTGCTCGACGTCCAGATCCAGTCGTTCCAGTGGTTCACCGGGGACGAAGCGTGGTTCCAGCGCCGTGTCGAGGAAGGTGAAGAGAACCCGGTCGGCGGCCTCGAAGAGGTCCTCAACGAGATCTCCCCGATCGAAGACTTCTCCGGTTCGATGTCCCTGTCCTTCTCCGCCCCGCGCTTCGACGAGGTCAAGGCCTCGATCGAGGAGTGCAAGGACAAGGACATGACGTACGCGGCCCCGCTGTTCGTCACGGCGGAGTTCGTCAACAACAACACGGGTGAGATCAAGAGCCAGACGGTCTTCCTCGGCGACTTCCCGGTGATGACCGACAAGGGCACCTTCGTCATCAACGGCACCGAGCGTGTCGTGGTGTCCCAGCTGGTCCGCTCGCCGGGCGTCTACTACTCCAAGGACATCGACAAGACCTCCGACAAGGACGTCTTCAGCGTCCGGGTCATCCCGAGCCGGGGTGCCTGGCTGGAGTTCGACGTCGACAAGCGCGACACCGTCGGCGTCCGCATCGACCGCAAGCGCCGCCAGCCGGTCACCGTGCTGCTGAAGGCGCTCGGCTGGACCACCGAGGCGATCCGCGAGCGCTTCTCCTTCTCGGAGACGCTGCTGGCCACCCTCGAGAAGGACCACACCGCCGGCACCGACGAGGCGCTGCTCGACATCTACCGCAAGCTGCGCCCGGGCGAGCCGCCCACGAAGGAGAGCGCGCAGACCCTGCTGGAGAACCTGTTCTTCAAGGCGAAGCGCTACGACCTGGCCAAGGTCGGCCGGTACAAGGTCAACAAGAAGCTGGGCCTGTCGACCCCGATCGACAACGGCACGCTGACCGAAGAGGACATCGTCACGATCATCGAGTACCTGGTCCGGCTGCACGCCGGCGAGGACAAGATGACCGCCGCGAACGGGACCGAGATCCCGGTCGAGACCGACGACATCGACCACTTCGGCAACCGCCGCATCCGCACCGTCGGCGAGCTGATCCAGAACCAGATCCGGGTCGGCCTGTCGCGCACCGAGCGCGTCGTCCGCGAGCGGATGACCACGCAGGACGTCGAGGCGATCACCCCGCAGACCCTGATCAACATCCGCCCGATCGGCGCGGCGATCAAGGAGTTCTTCGGCACCTCGCAGCTGTCGCAGTTCATGCAGCAGACGAACCCGATCGACGGCCTGACCCACAAGCGCCGCCTCAACGCGCTGGGCCCGGGTGGTCTGTCGCGTGAGCGCGCCGGCATGGAGGTCCGCGACGTCCACCCGTCGCACTACGGCCGGATGTGCCCGATCGAGACGCCGGAAGGCCCGAACATCGGCCTGATCGGCTCGCTCTGCTCGTACGCGCGGGTCAACCCGTTCGGCTTCATCGAGACGCCGTACCGCAAGGTCGTCGAGGGCCGGGTCACCGACCAGATCGACTACCTGACGGCCGACGAGGAAGACCGCTACGTCAAGGCCCAGGCGAACGCGCCGATCGACGACGACGGCAACTTCGTCGAAGACCGGGTCATGGCCCGCCGCAAGGGCGGCGAGGTCGAGCTGATCGACCCGCTCGACATCGACTACATGGACGTGTCGCCGCGGCAGATGGTCTCGATCGCGACGGCGATGATCCCGTTCCTCGAGCACGACGACGCGAACCGCGCGCTGATGGGCGCGAACATGCAGCGTCAGGCCGTGCCGCTGCTCCGCAGCCAGGCGCCGTACGTCGGCACCGGCGTGGAGCTGCGCGCCGCGATCGACTCCGGCGACATGCTGGTCGCCGAGCAGTCGGGCGTGGTCGAGGAGCTGTCGGCCGACCTGATCACGGTCATGCACGACGACGGCACGCGCAAGAGCTACAGCCTCTACAAGTTCCGCCGCTCGAACCACGGCACCTGCTTCAACCACCGCCCGATCGTCAACGAGGGCGACCGGGTGGAAGCAGGCCAGGTCATCGCCGACGGCCCGTCCACCGAAAACGGTGAGGTGGCGCTGGGCAAGAACCTGCTGGTCGCGGTCATGCCGTGGGAAGGCCACAACTACGAGGACGCGATCATCCTCTCCGAGCGCCTGGTGCAGGACGACGTGCTGACGTCGATCCACATCGAGGAGCACGAGATCGACGCCCGCGACACGAAGCTGGGCGCCGAGGAGATCACCCGGGACATCCCGAACGTCTCCGAGGAGGTCCTGGCCGACCTCGACGAGCGCGGCATCATCCGGATCGGTGCCGAGGTCCGCGACGGCGACATCCTGGTCGGCAAGGTCACGCCGAAGGGCGAGACCGAGCTGACCCCGGAGGAGCGCCTGCTCCGCGCGATCTTCGGCGAGAAGGCCCGCGAAGTCCGCGACACCTCGCTGAAGGTGCCGCACGGCGAGACCGGCAAGGTCATCGGCATCCGGGTGTTCTCCCGCGAGGACGACGACGAGCTGCCCCCGGGCGTCAACGAGCTGGTCCGCGTCTACGTGGCCCAGAAGCGCAAGATCCAGCCGGGCGACAAGCTCGCCGGTCGGCACGGCAACAAGGGTGTCATCGGCAAGATCCTGCCGGTCGAGGACATGCCGTTCATGGAGGACGGCACCCCGGTCGACATCATCCTGAACACCCACGGTGTGCCGCGACGGATGAACATCGGCCAGATCCTCGAGCTGCACCTGGGCTGGCTGGCCTCGCAGGGCTGGACGATCGAGGGCGACCCGGACTGGGCGAAGAACCTTTCGCCCGAGCTGCGTGACGTCGCGCCCGGCACGAACACCGCCACCCCGGTGTTCGACGGCGCGAAGGAGGAGGAGCTCACCGGGCTGCTCGCCAGCACGAAGCCGAACCGCGACGGCGAGCGGATGGTCAAGGAGAACGGGAAGGCCAACCTGTTCGACGGCCGCTCCGGCGAGCCGTACCCGTACCCGGTGTC
This sequence comes from Amycolatopsis plumensis, assembly GCF_042652605.1. Lineage (NCBI taxonomy): Bacteria > Bacillati > Actinomycetota > Actinomycetes > Pseudonocardiales > Pseudonocardiaceae > Amycolatopsis > Amycolatopsis plumensis. The sequence goes on from NZ_JBHSJY010000001.1 coordinate 3,684,770, forward strand.
CGTCGGCTACATGTACATCCTGAAGCTGCACCACCTGGTCGACGACAAGATCCACGCCCGCTCCACCGGTCCGTACTCGATGATCACGCAGCAGCCGCTGGGTGGTAAGGCGCAGTTCGGTGGCCAGCGCTTCGGTGAGATGGAGTGCTGGGCGATGCAGGCGTACGGCGCCGCCTACACGCTGCAGGAGCTGCTGACGATCAAGTCGGACGACGTGGTCGGCCGCGTCAAGGTGTACGAGGCCATCGTCAAGGGCGAGAACATCCCCGAGCCGGGCATCCCGGAGTCGTTCAAGGTGCTCCTCAAGGAGCTCCAGTCGCTGTGCCTCAACGTCGAGGTGCTCTCCAGCGACGGTGCGGCGATCGAGATGCGCGACTCCGACGACGAGGACCTCGAGCGCGCCGCGGCGAACCTCGGCATCAACCTGTCCCGCAACGAGTCGCCCTCGGTGGACGACGTCGTGCACTGACCGCGAGCTGAGCGTCGGGACCGGCCTCCCGCAGGTCCCGACGCTCGCCCGCCGACCCCTCTTCTAGCCGAAACAACCCCAAGGGGACTTAGACGTGCTGGACGTCAACTTCTTCGATGAGCTCCGCATTGGTCTCGCCACGGCCGACGACATCCGTCAGTGGTCGTACGGCGAGGTCAAGAAGCCGGAGACCATCAACTACCGGACGCTCAAGCCCGAGAAGGACGGCCTCTTCTGCGAGAAGATCTTCGGCCCGACCCGGGACTGGGAGTGCTACTGCGGCAAGTACAAGCGCGTCCGCTTCAAGGGCATCATCTGTGAGCGCTGCGGCGTCGAGGTGACCCGCGCCAAGGTGCGCCGCGAGCGGATGGGCCACATCGAGCTGGCCGCCCCGGTCACCCACATCTGGTACTTCAAGGGTGTTCCGTCCCGCCTGGGCTACCTGCTGGACCTGGCGCCGAAGGACCTCGAGAAGATCATCTACTTCGCTGCTTACGTCATCACCGGCGTGAACACGGAGCTGCGCCACAACGACCTGCCGACCCTCGAGAACGAGATCGGCGTCGAGCGCAAGAACCTCGAGACCAAGCGCGACGCGGACATCGAAGCCCGCGCGCAGAAGCTCGAAGCCGACCTGGCCGCGCTGGAGGCGGAGGGCGCCAAGTCCGACGTCCGCCGCAAGGTCAAGGAGGGCGGCGAGCGCGAGATGCGCCAGCTGCGCGACCGCGCCGGCCGCGAGCTGGACCGCCTCGAGGAGGTCTGGACGACCTTCACGAAGCTCGACACCCGCCAGCTGATCGCCGACGAGCTGCTCTACCGCGAGCTCGTCGACCGCTACGGCGAGTACTTCACCGGCGGCATGGGCGCGGAGGCCATCCAGAAGCTGGCCACCGAGTTCGACGTCAACGCCGAGGCCGAGAGCCTGCGCGACACGATCCGCAACGGCAAGGGGCAGAAGAAGCTCCGCGCGCTGAAGCGGCTCAAGGTCGTCGCGGCCTTCCAGGCCACCGGCAACGACCCGCGCGGCATGGTGCTCGACGCCGTCCCGGTGATCCCGCCGGACCTGCGCCCGATGGTGCAGCTCGACGGTGGCCGCTTCGCGACGTCGGACCTGAACGACCTGTACCGCCGGGTCATCAACCGGAACAACCGCCTCAAGCGGCTGATCGACCTCGGCGCGCCCGAGATCATCGTCAACAACGAGAAGCGGATGCTCCAGGAGGCCGTCGACGCGCTGTTCGACAACGGCCGCCGCGGGCGTCCGGTCACCGGCCCGGGCAACCGGCCGCTGAAGTCGCTGTCCGACCTGCTCAAGGGCAAGCAGGGCCGGTTCCGCCAGAACCTGCTCGGCAAGCGCGTCGACTACTCGGGCCGTTCGGTCATCATCGTCGGCCCGCAGCTGAAGCTGCACCAGTGCGGTCTGCCGAAGGACATGGCGCTCGAGCTGTTCAAGCCGTTCGTCATGAAGCGGCTGGTCGACCTGAACCACGCGCAGAACATCAAGTCCGCCAAGCGGATGGTGGAGCGCTCGCGGCCGCAGGTGTGGGACGTGCTGGAAGAGGTCATCACCGGCCACCCGGTGATGCTGAACCGCGCGCCGACCCTGCACCGCCTCGGCATCCAGGCCTTCGAGCCGCAGCTGGTCGAGGGCAAGGCCATCCAGCTGCACCCGCTGGTCTGCGAGGCGTTCAACGCGGACTTCGACGGTGACCAGATGGCGGTGCACCTGCCGCTGTCGGCCGAGGCGCAGGCCGAGGCCCGGATCCTGATGCTGTCGGCGAACAACATCCTGTCGCCGGCGTCGGGCCGTCCGCTCGCCATGCCGCGGCTGGACATGGTCACGGGTCTGTTCCACCTGACCCGCCTGAGCGAGAACGCCGAGGGCGCGGGCAACGCGTACTCGTCGCCGGCCGAGGCCATCATGGCCTTCGACCGCAAGGCGCTCAGCCTGCACGCCCCGGTCAAGATCCGCATCACCGACCGGCAGCCGGCCAAGGCCGACGAGCCGGCGCTCGCGGAGAAGGGCTGGGAGCCGGGCAAGGCGTGGCTGGCCGAGACCACCCTGGGCCGCGTGCTGTTCAACGAGCTGCTGCCGGCGGACTACCCGTTCATCAACGAGCCGATGCCGAAGAAGCGGCAGGCCGCGATCGTGAACGACCTCGCCGAGCGGTACTCGATGACCCAGGTCGCGCAGACCCTGGACAAGCTGAAGGACGCCGGTTTCTACTGGGCGACCCGGTCGGGTGTCACGGTGGCGATCTCCGACGTCCTGGTGCCGGAAGGCAAGAAGGCCATCCTCGACGAGTACGAGGGCAAGGCCTCCCAGGTGGAGAAGCGCTACCAGCGCGGTCAGCTGTCGCACGCCGAGCGCAACAACGAGCTCGTCAAGGTGTGGACGCAGGCCACCGAAGAGGTCCACAAGATCATGGAGACGGCGCTGCCGGACGACAACCCGATCGCCATGATCGTGAAGTCGGGCGCCGCCGGTAACATGACGCAGGTCCGGTCGCTGGCCGGTATGCGTGGCCTGGTGTCGAACCCGAAGGGTGAGTACATCCCGCGTCCGATCAAGGCCAACTTCCGTGAAGGCCTGTCGGTGGCGGAGTACTTCATCGCGACGCACGGTGCCCGGAAGGGTCTGGCGGACACGGCGCTGCGGACCGCCGACTCGGGTTACCTGACCCGGCGTCTGGTGGACGTCTCGCAGGACGTCATCGTCCGCGAGATCGACTGCGGCACCACCCGCGGCATCATGATGCCGATCGGCGAGGACATCGGCGACGGCAAGGTCCTGCGCGACCAGCACGTCGAGACCTCCGTGTACGCGCGGAACCTCGCGACGGACGCGGTGGACGCCAAGGGCAACGTCGTGCTGAACGCCGGCGACGACCTGGGCGACCCGGCCATCGAGAAGCTGCTCGGCAGCGGCATCTCGAAGGTCAAGGTCCGCTCGGTGCTGACCTGTGAGTCGGCCGTCGGTATCTGCGCGACCTGCTACGGCCGCTCGATGGCGACCGGCCAGCTCGTCGACGTCGGCGAGGCGGTGGGTATCGTCGCCGCCCAGTCGATCGGTGAGCCGGGCACGCAGCTGACGATGCGTACGTTCCACCAGGGTGGTGTCGCCGGTGACGACATCACGACCGGTCTGCCCCGTGTCCAGGAGCTCTTCGAAGCTCGTGTCCCGAAGGGCAAGGCGCCGATCGCCGACGTCGATGGCCGCGTGCGCATCGAGGAGAGCGAGCGGTTCTGGAAGATCACCCTCATCCCGGACGACGGGGGCGAGGAGATCGTCTTCGACAAGCTGTCCAAGCGGCAGCGGCTCGCGAACACCCCGAACGGCCCGCTGGGCGACGGCGACCACGTGCACGTCGGCCAGCAGCTGCTCGAGGGCACGCCGGACCCGCACGAGGTCCTGCGGGTCATGGGGCCGCGCGAGGCGCAGATCCACCTGGTGGACGAGGTCCAGAAGGTGTACCGGGCGCAGGGTGTGTCGATCCACGACAAGCACATCGAGGTCATCGTCCGGCAGATGCTGCGCCGGGTGACGATCATCGACTCCGGGGCCACGGACTTCCTGCCGGGCGAGCTGCCCGAGCGGACCAAGTTCGAGGCGACGAACCGGGCCGCGGTCGCCGAAGGCGGCGAGCCGGCTTCGGGCCGTCCGGTGCTGATGGGCATCACGAAGGCGTCGCTCACCACGGACTCGTGGCTGTCGGCGGCGTCGTTCCAGGAGACCACGCGAGTCCTGACCGACGCGGCCATCAACGGCCGCTCGGACAAGCTCGTGGGCCTCAAGGAGAACGTGATCATCGGTAAGCTGATCCCGGCCGGTACGGGCATCAACAAGTACCGCAACATCCAGGTGCAGCCGACCGAGGAGGCCCGGGTCGCGGCGTACGCGATCCCGTCCTACGACGACGGCTACTACACCCCGGACGTGTTCGGGACGGGTACCGGTGCCGCGGTGCCGCTGGACGACTACGACTTCGGCCGCGACTTCCGCTGAAGCTGATTCGACGAAAGGCCCCCGCCGGGTTTCCGGCGGGGGCCTTTCGCTGTTTTGCAAAAGTCACCCAAACGGGTATTCAGGTGGCTTTCACATCGCTAGAGTTACCGGTGTTCACGCGGTTCGGGGGTTCACGCGTTTTCGACGGGTAATCAGGGGTGGCTGTTCGTGAACATATCCAGGACCGCGAGACCTTTCGCGCGCGGTTTTGCCGCGTTGACGGCCGCGGCTGTGCTGACCAGCGTGTTCGCCGGCCCGGCCGGAGCCGAGGAGCCGACGCCGGCCACGACCGCGCCGGCCGCGTCCGAAGCGCCGTCCACATCGGAAGCGCCGGCTCCCGAGCCGAGCGCGACCGAGCCGGAGGGCAAGCCCGCGGCGGCGCAGCCGCAGGCCGCGACCGACGAGCGCGCGAAGATCACCGCGACGGCGGAACTCGACAAGGACCTGTACCAGTCCGACGAGGACGTTCCCTTCACCTTCACGCTGACCAACACCGGATCCGTCCCCGCCAAGGGCCTCCGGGTCGGCCAGGACATCGGCAAGCCGGCCGCCCTGGTCGTCTACGCCGACGACAACGGCTGGGGCAAGCTCTCGTGGCCGGGCGTGGACCTCGACCCGGGGAAGACCTTCGTGCTGAAGACCACGGGCAAGATCCGGGACATCACCCAGGACGAGGTGGTCCTCGAGGGGAACGTGTTCGACAGCGACGGCCGCGGGGTCGCCGACTTCCGGGACACGGCGAAGGTAGAGCGGACGCTGGTGCCCACCAAGGGCACGGTGTACGGCGACCGGAACGGCAACGGCGTCTTCGACGACGGCGAGCAGCTGTCCGGCATCCCGCTCGCGCTGCAGTACGTCAACGGCCCGAACCGGTATGAAGCCACGAGTGGCCCCGGGGGCAAGATCGACTTCGGCGACGTCACGGCGGCCACCTACTACCTCGGCGGCGCGTCGGCCGGTGACTGGCTGATCCCGTTCCAGCGCATCCGGATCGGAACGGGCTCGAAGGACCTGCTGATCCGCGCGGTGCCGCCGCTGAACGGAGCGCTGAAGGCGTCGATGGCGTTCACTCAGGACAGCTACCAGCCCGGCGACCTCGCGCACCTCACCGTGACGCTGGCCAACTCCGGCCCGATCCCGCTCACCGGCATCGTGGCCTCGTGCGACCGGTACGGCTCCGACGCCGCGTTGAAGGCCGGCGCCGGGTGGGGAGACCTCGCCACCTTCGCCGACGGCGTGACCATCCCTCCCGGCCAGACGCGGACCTTCGACGTCGCCGAGCGGGTGCCGGACGCGGCCCGGAACGCCGGCGTCGTCACGGCGGACTGCGACTTCGGTTACCGCGAAGTCGGCATCGACGAGCACCCGGTCGCGAGCGCCGAGGCGGCGGTGCCCGGGGGCAAGGCGACCTTGGTCGGCGACGTCGCCGTCTACGACGACCGGGGGCAGGTGAAGCAGGGCATCGCCGGGGTCAAGGTCGTGCTGGCGTCCGACCGGCACTGCCCGGTCACCGCCGAGCAGACGACCGACGCGAAGGGGCACTTCGAGTTCCACGACGTGGTGCCCGGGCCGCAGTACCGGCTGTTCTTCCTCCCGCCGGCGGGGTGGCGGATCAAGGAAGAGAACCCTTGGTCGATCTTCGTCCACGGTCCGGCGGACCGCCCGGTCGAGCTCCGGGTGCAGGCCGAGCAGGGTGACGCTCCGCTGCCTTCGGTGCCCGTCAACCCGGCGGACTGCACGGCCAGTGCGCCGACCTCGACGGCACCCACCGCGGCGGGTGGCTCCGGCGGTGGCCAGAGCGGGGCCTCCGGGCTGGCCAGCACCGGTGTCGACGTCATCGGCCTCGGCGCGCTGGCGCTGCTGGCCCTCGCCCTCGGCGGCGGCCTCCTGTTCGGCGGCCGACGGCGCCGGCACACGTTCTGACGAGGAAGCGCACCCTTCGGTCCATTGTGGACCGAAGGGTGCTTCCAGTACGACTTCGATCTGATCAGGGGTGACTGTTCGTGAACCAATCCAGAAGCGTGAGACCTCTCGCGCGATGCTTCTCCGTCGTCGCGGCCGCGGCCCTGCTGGCCGGTGTGTTCGCCGGTCCGGCCGGGGCCGAGGAGCCGACGCCGACCGCCGCCGCGCCGTCGACGTCCGAAGCGCCGTCCACCGCGCCGTCCACAGTGCCGTCCCCATCGGAAGCGCCCGAGCCGAGCTCCGTGCCGAGCGCCACGCAGCCGGAGAACAAGCCCGCGGCGGCACAGCCGCAGGACGATCCCGGTCCGCAGCCGGACCTCGACGTTTCCATCGAGCACGCGGACTCGTACCCGACCAACGCGGACGTCCACTTCACCATCAAGATCCACAACCCGCGCAGCGTGCCGGCCGAGAAGCTGCGGGTCGCCCAGTGGATCGGCAAGCCGGACGACCTGGTGGTCCCGTTCGCCGACGGCTGGGGACCGCTCAGCAGCGACCGCGGGGTGACGCTGCAGCCGGGCGAGACCTTCACCCAGGCGGTGGTCGGGCAGATCCAGGACATCAGCCAGGACCACGCGAACCTGCGCGGCTTCGTCTACGACAAGGACGGCCACGGCGTGGCCCCCAGCTTCGACATCCCGTTCAAGCTCGAGAAGACGCCCGGGCACGCGTCCGGCGTCGTCTACGGCGATGCGAACGGCAACGGCACGCTCGACGCCGGCGAGGAGCTGACCGGCATCGAGCTCACCCTGCGGTACAGCACCCTCACCTACCGGGCCACCAGCGGCAAGGGCGGGCACTTCGACTTCGGCGAGATCCCGGCGGCCAGGTACTCCCTCGGTGGCGACGTCATCGGCGGCTGGCTGTTCGCCTTCCAGAACGTCCAGGTCGGACCGGACACGCATCTGGTTGTCCGCGGCGCGCCGCCGCTCGACGGCAAGCTCGCGGCCTCGATGGCCTTCACCCAGGACAGCTACCACGTCGGCGACCTCGCGCACGTCACCGTGAAGCTGACCAACTCCGGCCAGGTCCCGCTCACCGGCATCGTGGCCGAATGCGATCGCTTCGGGGCCTCGTACGCCCTGCAGGGCACCGGGCCCGGCTGGGGCGACCTCGCCGGTGACGGCGTGCGGGTCGGGCCCGGCGAGACGCGCACGATCGACGTCACCGAGCAGGTGCCGGCGGGGGCCGTCGACCGCGGGCTGGTCACGGCGAGCTGCGACTTCGGCTACCGCGGTGTCGACCTCGACAACCACGCGTTCGCCGGGGCCCAGGCGTCCGTCCCGGGCGGCAAGGCCGCCGTGGTGGGTGACGTGGCCGTCTACGACGACCGGGGCCAGGTGAAGCAGGGCGTCGCCGGCACCAAGGTCGTGCTGGTGGCCGAGGGGCACTGCCCGGTCACCGCCGAGCAGACGACCGACGCGAACGGGCACTTCGAGTTCCACGACGTGCTGCCCGGCCCCGACTACCAGCTGCTCCTCCTGCCGCCGAAGGGCTGGAAGGTCAAGTACGAGAACCCGGTCGACATCTACGTCCGCGGCCCCGCGGACCGGCCCGTCCGGGTGCGGATCGATGCCGAGGAAGGGGACGCGCCGCTCCCGGCGGTGCCCGTCAACCCGGCCGACTGCACGGCCGGTTCCCCGGCGGGCGGTGCGCCTGGTGCGGCCGGCGGGACCGGCGGTGGCCAGAGCGGCGGCTCCGGGCTGGCCAGCACCGGCGTCGACGCCATCGGCCTCGGCGCGCTCGCGCTGGCCGCCCTCGCCCTCGGCGGCGGCCTGGTGTTCGGCGCCCGCCGGCGCCGGCGCGCGGCCTGACGCAGCACCGAAAGCGCCCTCGGTCCACAGTGGACCGAGGGCGCTTTTCGGTTCAGCGCAGGCTTCCCCGGGACACCGGGAAGTCGAAGTAGGTGTCCGGGAACGGCTCGTCGTTCAGCGTGAAGTGCCACCACTCCTCGGGCAGGTTGCGGAAACCCGCCGCGCTCATCGTCGAGCGCAGCAGGTCGCGGTTCTGCCGCGCGGCACCGGTGATGGCCGGGTTGTCGGTGTGGGCGAGCGGGTCGAAGCAGTCGTAGCCGGTTCCCATGTCGACGGTGTTGTCGGGGAAGCGCTGGTCTCGCGGCGCGAAGCACGCCTTGAGCGGCTCGCCCGGGAAGTACGGCCGCTGGAACGCCGGCGGGAGGCGGACCAGCGTCAGGTCCATCGTGCTGCCGCGGCTGTGGCCGGACTTCTCGGCGATGTACCCGTCGGCGAAGAGCCGGTCCTTGGCGACGTTCGGGTAGAACTCCGCCTTCATCTTTTCGTCGGCGAGGTCCTTGGCCCACCGCACGAAGTGGTCGACCGCGCGCTGCGGCCGGTAGCAGTCGTAGACCTTGAGCGTGTAGCCCCGCCGGAGCAGCTGCGCCTGCGCCTTCCGCAGGCCGTCAGCGGCCTGGCGCGTCAGGAGGCACAGCGGCTGCCGGTACCCGTCGATGCGGCGGCCGACGAAGTTGTGCCGCGTGTCGTAGCGGATGTCCTGCAGGATCGACGGCGCGACGTCGGAGAGCGCGACGAAGGCCCCGGTCGTCGTCGCCTGCGCGGGCGCAGGTAGGGCGAGGCCGCCCAGAGCGGCGAGGGTGACGGCGAGAGCACGTACCCGGCGGGTGAAGATCGGCATCCCTCTCGTCTAGCAGCCCGGCCACGGACGCGCAGCCGCCGACCGAGTCACGACCAGCCTTCCGACGTCGTCGCGCGCAGGAAGTCGTCCGAGGGCGGCTGCACCGGGCGTCCCTCGAGCTGCGTGGACAGCACCACCGACGACCGCAGCTCGCCGTGCTTGCCCAGCCGCTCCAGCAGCCCCTCGAAGTGCTCGAGCGAGGCCGCCCGGATCTTCAGCATCGTGCAGTGGTCGCCGCTCAGCCGGTGGATCTCCACGACCTCGGGGTAGTCCTCGGACTTCGACGTCTTCAGCAGGCAGCTGCTCAGCGCGCACCGCATCTCGACGAACGCCTGCAGCGGCTGGCCCGCGCGCCGGGCGTCGACCTGGGCGCGGTAGCCGGTGATCACGCCGGTCTCCTCCAGCCGCCGCACCCGCTCGGCCACCGCCGGCGCCGACAGGTTGATCCGCCGCCCGAGCTCCTTGAAGGACAACCGCCCGTCGGTCTGCAGCAGGTCCAGCAACCGCCAGTCGACGTCGTCCAGCGGCTTTTCCGAACGGAAGGTCATGGGGCCCATTTTCCTTCCGTTGCGGGGCCGGGGCGAGCGAAATCCCGTGCTCCGGCCCTTCGAACCGCGGCCGGAAGTCCCTAACGTTGCCGGTCATGGGGACATTCACGGTGGCCGGCCGGACCCGGTCCATGGGGGTGCTGTTCGCCGGCGTCGCGTTGCTCAACACGGCCACGGTCGGTCTCGGCACCGCGGCCACGCTGATCGTCGCCGCGGGCAGCGGCGCGGTCTGGAGCGGGCTGCCGAGCGTGGCGAACGTGCTCGGCACCGCGGCGGGCGCGCTCGGCGCCGGGACGCTGCTGCCGGTCCACGGCCGCCGCCGCGTGCTGGTGGCCGGGTACGGCCTCGCGGTGCTCGGCGCGCTGGTGGCGTTGGCGGGCGCGCTGGCGACGGCGGTCCTGCCGCTGCTGCTCGGGATCCTGCTGGTCGGCCTGGGCAACGGCGGCGCGCAGCTTTCGCGGTACCTGGCCGCGGACCTGTACCCGGAGGACCGCCGGGGACGGGCGCTCTCGACCGTCGTGTGGGGCGGGACCGTCGGCGCGCTCGCCGGGCCGGCCCTGATGGCCCCGGCCGCCGGCGCCGCGGCCGGCTTCGGCTGGCCGTCGCTGTCCGGCCCGGCCGGGGTGGCGGTCCTGGCCACGGCGGGTGCGGCACTGGCGGCGGCGTTCCTCCCGCGGCACGTGCCCCCGCTGGGACAACCGGACCTTCGGCCCGCGCCCCGGCCGCCCGCCCCGGCCACCGGCGACGGCGGTCCGGTGCGGCAGGCCGGCGTCGCGCGGCCGCTGGTCGCGATGGTCACCGCGCAGCTGACGATGGGCGCGGTGATGACCATGACGCCGGTGCAGCTGCAGAGCCACGGGCACGGGCTCGACGCCGTCGGCTGGGTGCTGAGCGCCCACATGATCGGCATGTTCGCGCTGGCCCCGCTGTCCGGCCGGATCGCCGACCGCTGGGGGCCGTCGGTGACGGTCAACGCGGGACTCGGCGTGCTCGCGCTGGCGGCGGCCACCGCGCTCGCGGCGCCGACGGCGCACACCTCCGGCCTGCCGATCGCGCTGTTCCTGCTCGGCTACGGCTGGAACCTGGTGTTCGTCGGCGGCAGCGCGCAGCTGAGCCGCACCCTCGCCCCGGAGACGCGCAGCCGGGTGCAGGGCACCGTCGACGCGGTCGTCTGGTCGGCGTCCGCACTGGCCGGGCTGGGATCCGGGGCGCTGTTCGCGGGCGGCGGCTACGCGCTGGTCGCGGTGGTCGGCGGCGTGCTGGCCCTGCTCCCGCTCGCGTTCCTGGTGCCCCGTGACGGCCGGTAGCCGGGTCGTTGTCGGCAAATCTCTCGTCCTGCCCGGCGCGGCGGCCCGGCCAAGATGGGCCGTGGCTGACTCTGTGCCTTTCACGGACAACTTCTCGGACCTCTCCAACACGCAGGGGTATCAGTTCGAGTTCCGCTGCGAACGCTGCGGCAACGGGTTCCGTTCCGCCTTCCAGCGCGACAACATCGAGACGGGCCGAAGCGTGCTTCGCGCCGTGGGCTCGTTCTTCGGCGGGACGCTGCGCGACCTGAGCAACTCGGCCGACCAGTGGCGCTACGACCGCGCGACGAACTCGCCGGCCAAGGACAAGGCCCTGGCGGCCGCGGTCGAGGAGATCACCCCGAGCTTCCGCCAGTGCCGCGGCTGCGGCGACTGGATGTGCGAAACCCAGTGCTGGAACGAGGAAATCGGCCAGTGCCTGCGCTGCTCGCCGAGCGTCGCCGAGGAGATCTCGCGGGCGCAGGCCTCGGCCCAGCGCGACCAGATCTGGGAGCAGGCCCGCGAGAAGAACTGGACGGCGGACCTGGACATCGACACCCGCGCCAAGGTGACCTGCCCGGGCTGCGGCCTCAAGGCCGACGGCGGCAAGTTCTGTTCGTCCTGCGGCACGTCCCTGGCCCTCAAGGTCACCTGCGGCGGCTGCGGCAATCAGGGCAACAAGCCGGGCGCGCTGTTCTGCTCGGACTGCGGCACCAAACTCTGATCCGGCGCCCGGAGGAAACCGGCGTTTCCCTGTTCTCTCCCACGAATTCCGTCGAATTCCCCGGGCGCGGTCCGCGATGTGGGCCGCGCCCCTTGTCCGGCATCGACAAACCGTGTTCGTCGCGGGTATTTGTCTAGGGTGCGCGAGGGGGGCTCGCGGGCACGGAACCGGATCGGTGGTCGTTCCGGTACTCGTGGAAAAGGGGTGCGGCGTGGCTGCCGAGGATGCGGGCGGGAACAACGCGGAATGGCCCGGGGGCACGGTGATGTCCCGGTTGCCGGGTGCGCTGGCCGGTGAACTGCTGGCACTGGGCAACGCGAAACCGTGCCCCGCCGGCACCGTGCTGCTGCACCAGGGCGAACCGAGCACCCACGTTTTCCTGCTCGGGCACGGGAAACAGCCCCGGCTGGCCTGCGTCAAGGTCACCGCCGCGGACCGCAACGGCACCGAAAGCCTGCTGGGCATCCGGATCAGCGGCGATCTCGTCGGCGAGATGGGGGTGCTGCGGGAAGGGCCCCGCTCGGCCACGGTGACGGCGTGCCGGGCGATGACCGTGCACCGGATCCCGCTGGAGCACTTCCGGCTCTTCTTACGGCGCCGGGAGGAAGCCTGGCGGGTGGTCTGCCACATGCTCGCCGACCGCCTCGACTGGGCGAACCGCCGTCGCCTCGACTTCGCCGGGTACGACACGGCGGTGCGGCTCGCGCGGGTGCTAATCGAACTCGCCGAGCGCCACGGCACGCCCGGTGAGGCCGGGATCAGGCTGGGGATCCAGCTTTCGCAACCGGAATTCGGCAAGCTGATCGGGGCCGGCCGGGACGCGATCCAATTGGCTGTCCGCCAATTGAAGGACAAGAAGTACATCGCGTACCGATACCGGACAGTAACCATTCTTGACCTGAACGGGCTAGCGACATTCGCTGATCCTGGCTAACGAACCGGTGCAGATCACGGAATTTTCCGGAGTCTTGGTCACGGAGAGCAGGCAGACTCTGCGCTCACCTCCCACCGGCTCCGAAAAGGACAACGACATTGGTTCGCGGCAGCGATTTTTCCCGTCATCTGCTCGTTTCCATGGACGTACAAGGCTACGGCGGCCAGGACGACCGCCGGCACGCTTCGATCCAATCCGGCCTGCTGGCCGTGGCGGACACCGCCGCCGCCCGGTGCGGCCTGGACCGGACGACCTGGCACCGGCAGGGCGCCGGCGACGGCGAACTGGCGATCCTCCCGGCGGGCACCCCCGAACCGGCCGTCGCGGACGACTATGTCCGCGAGCTGGCCGCGGCGCTCGCCGACCACAACCACGACCTCGTGGCCGAAGCGCGGATGCGCCTGCGGATCGCGATCCACCACGGGGTCGCGATGCCCGGCGCGAACGGCTGGACCGGGCAGGGCGTCGTGAGCGTGAGCCGTCTCGTCGACAGCACACCGCTGCGCGGGGCCCTCCGCGCGTTCCCGGACGCCGGCCTGGCCGTGCTCGTGTCGCGGCAGATCTACACCGACGTCGTCGCCCAGCGGCACACCTCGCTGAAACCGGCCGAGTTCCGGGAAGTCGTGGTGCGGCACAAGGAATTCACCGATGTGGCCTGGCTCCGCGTCCCCGGGCACGACGTGCACGGCGCCGACCTGGCGGCCGATCCGCCCGAGGGCCCCGTGGACCCGCCGGGCACCCGGGTGACCGCCGCGACCGCGCCGCACTACCGCGCCGAGTCGATGACCGTGGTGAACGGCCGCATCGACGCCCCGAACGCCGTCTTCGGGATCAAGCACGGCTCATGAGCGACGAGGAAGAACCGGCGGAGAAGCCGGCCGAGGTGCCCGAGGCGGCCCCGGGCGACGACGACACCGAACGGCTCGCCTGCGTGGTGAACCAGTTCAACGCCCCGATCTACGCCGACGGCGCCCGGTTCGGCACCGGCCCGCAGCGGCCGGCGCGGATCAAGGCGGCCACCGGCAAGCTCGACGACGCCGACGTCCGCGCGGAGCTGAGCCACTACGTTTCGCCCCCGCGCTACGACCAGGCCCTCGCCGCGCTGCGCAAGGACCACGTCGTCGGCCTGCACGGCGGCCAGGGCACCGGCAAGCGGGCCGGGGCGGCGGCGCTGCTGCGCGAGGTCACGCACGGTCCGCTGTACCTGCTGTCCCCGATGATCGGGCTGAAGACGCTGGCCGAGCGCGAGTACACGGCCGGCAGCGGCTACATCGTCGCCGACCGCATCGCGGAGCGGAAAGCCGCCGACGTCGACTTCACATGGCGGACGATCCGCGACCGCGTCCGCGACCAGGGCGCCTACCTCGTCGTCACCACCACGGCCGAGCCCGGGGAAGTCGACGCCGTGGCCCAGGTGTGCTGGGAACCGCCCGACCTCGGGAAAGTGCTGCGCGCCAGGCTCACCGGCCGCGACGACGCGGACGCGGTCGCCGAGCAGGTGCTGCGGGCTTGGCCCGACGGCGGGCGGCTGACCGACCTCGTCGCCGTCGCGGCCGATCTCACCGGCGGGACGAGCGTCGGCGAAGCGCTGCCCAAACTGGACGCGTCCCTGCACGAGCGGGTCCGGGCCTGGTTCGACGAACAGCGGGACGAGCGGGACTACCTGGCCGTCACCGCACTGGCGTTCCTCGACGGCGCCCGGCAGCGCACCTTCGAGGCCGCGCTGGGCAAACTCGAGCTGAAGCTCGCCGAGACGGTGCTGGCGGGGGAGCCGGATCCGCTCGAACGGCCGAAGCCCGAGCTGATCCGGCAGCACCGGATGCAGCTGTACGCCGAGGACAGCCTCATCAAGGTCGAGCGCGTCGGCTCGGACGGGATCGCCCGGCACTGCCCCCGGTTCCGGGAGCCGCGGTACCGCCGGTTCGCGCTGGCCGAGCTGTGGGCCCGCGAAGAAGCCCCGTTCTGGGACGGCGTCTCCGCGTGGCTCGACGAAGTGATGCCCCAGGAGAGCCTGCGGGTCGCGGCCGGGCTCGCCGAACTCGCGAACTACGCGTTCGACGAGGTCGACGACATCCTGGCGCCGTGGGCCGAGGGGCAGAAGGGCTGGGCCGGGCAGGCCACCGCGACGCACGTCCTCTGGCTGCTCAGCTACGACGAAGCGCTCGCTCCGGAAGCGCTGCGGCTCGCCGCACGGTGGGCCGCCCGCGGCACACCCGCCGAACGGTGGACCGGAGCGATGGCGCTGAGCGGTGAGCTCGGCGCCCGCTACCCGCACGAGGCGGCGAACCGCCTGTGGCAGCTGGTCCTGCAGAGCCACACGGTGACCGGAGACGCCCACGTCGCCCTCGCCGGCCTGTTCGTCACCCTCACCCGGCGCAGCGAAGACGCCGCCCTCGTGCTGACCCTGCTCGACGGCAGGCTGAAGAAGCTGGCGAAGCCGGGTGCCACCCCGGCGTACGCCCGCGCCGCGATCCGGGCGATCCTCGCCGTTCTTTCGGCGCACGACCGGATCTCCGGCCGCCACGCCGCGACCGCGTACCTCTGCGGCGCGGGGGACCGGACCGCCGCCGTCCAGGGCCGGCTGTGGGCCGCGGTCCTGCGCAACCGGCCGACCCGCAAGCGGGCGCTGACCGTCCTGCGCTCCGCCCTCGACGACCTCAAGCACCTCGCCGACGACCCCGCCGCCGTCGCGACTTCGCTGGGGCTGGCCATCTCGGCGGCCCTGCCGCCCGGTGAAGCCGACCTCCTCCGCGCGGACTTCGCCGCGTTCGAAGCCCGCACCCGCAAAGACAGTTCCCCGCTGGTCGAGCACCTGCTCGCCGCGATCGCCCACCTGCACCGAGAGGCTGCCGCACTGCCATGACCGAGTCCTACCCGATCGTCGAGCAACGCTCCCTGGATCCCGCGCGGGTGAAGGGAAAGTTCTTCTGGCGCAAGGAATACCGCGAGCACGGCGAACTGCCGCGGCCGAACGCGCACCAGGTCTTCGTCTACCGCGTCGACGGCGAGTACGTCCTCGACAGCGCCCAGCGGCGCCTCGACGAGGAACAGGTCGTCAACGCCACGCACGTCAGCCTGGTGGACCTGACCCGCGACGCCGAGGTGATCGTCGAGCTGGCCATCCCGTGCGCCGAAGCCGAAGACTTCACCATGCGCGTCACGTTCGTGTGCACGGTGACCCACCCCGTCAGCGTCGTGCGCGAAGGCCGCGGCGACGCCCAGACCCTGCTGCGGGCCTACCTCAAGAGCCACCACCGGATCTTCGAGCTCGGCCTGAAGTACCGGCTCGACGAGATCAACGAAGTCCGCCGGGACGTCAACGCCCAGGTCAAGGCCTTCACCACGCTCAAGCCGCCGGTGATCTCCGGCATCGCCGTGGAGCTGCGCAGCGTCGAAGTGCTGACGCCGGACGAAGTGCGCCGGCTCATGGGCAACCGCCGCAGCCTCGAGTACCAGCACGAGCTCGACACGACGCAGCAGCGCCTGGACCACTCGCTGACCAAGGAGCGCCAGCACCAGGACCAGTACCTCGAGCGGGACCGCAGCGGGCACGACCGCCTGCTGAGCAGTGACCGGCAGGCGCACGAGCAGCGGCTGGAATGGGACCGCGTCCACCACTCCGGGGTCGTCGGGATCGAGCAGCAGCGGTACGAGCTCGAACGGCTGGCCGATCGGAGGGCGTTCGACCGCGAGCAGCGCGGGCACGACCGCACCGAGGTGACGGCGCTGGGCGAGATCCTCCGCGAGAACCCGGACGGCGTGCTGGCCAACGCCTACGTGGCCGGCTCGCTGGACCCGACGGACTTCGCCGAGCGGCTGCTGACCGAGAACCGCCACCGCGCCGAGATCGAGCGCACCGACCGGCAGGCTCGGTTCGACCGCGAACACGAGGAACGGCTCTACGAGATCGAACGCCGCAACGAGCAACGCCGCTGGGAGCGGGAGCAGTCCCGCGAGGAGCGCAAGTGGAGACGGGAGGACCACGGCCTGGCGCGCGCGGAGACCCGGCGCAAGGAAGAGATCACCCTGGAGGTGATCCGGGAGCTCGGCAAGCACGGCTACCTCGACATGACGAACCTCGACCCGAACATGCTGATCACCAAGCTGACCGGGGCCCCCTCGCGCGAGCAGCTCGAGCCGGGCTCCCCGGCCGCGCGGCAGGGCGCTCTCGACGACGGCGAGACCGACGACACCGGGGTGAGGGAAGAGGATGTCAGTTGACACCGAGGCGCCCACGCGGGGCGCCCTGCCCCCGGACGTCCCGCTGGGGACCTACCGGCCGGTGGACCCGCACCGCGGGCTCGGCAGGCGGCTGCGGGCGCTGGCCGGGATCCGCGAGGAGATCCTCGACTGGGTGCCGGAAGAGCGGCCGCGCTACACCCGGCTCGGCGCCATCATCTTCAACACCGGCCTGCTCGCCGGGGTGTCGCTGCTGGTGGCGCTCAGCGATCTGTCGACCGTGCCGTGGATCTTCCTGCTGCCGGCCGGCGCGCTGTGGGCCTACGTCATCATCAGCTTCGACGGCTGGCTGATCTCCAGCACGCACGGCATGCTCGGGGCGGGCAAGACCCGGGTGTTCGTGCCCCGGCTGGTGATCTCGCTGCTGATGGGGGCGGTGATCGCCGAACCGCTGCTGCTGTGGATCTTCCAGCCCGCCATCCACAAGGAGGTCCTCGACGGCAGGCAGCACGAGCTGTCGGCCTACGAGAGTCAGTACCGCACCTGCAACCCCGACGGCGCGCCGGCGCTCAAGACCCCCGAGTGCGCGAACTTCCAGCTCACCATCAAGGACTCGCCGGACGCGGCGCAGCAGGAGCTGGACAAGGCGGGCAAGAACCGGGACGCGGCGAAGGCGGAGTACGACGCTCTTCACGCGCAGTGGGACCAGCTGGAAAAGCTGGCGCGCGCGGAGTGCAGCGGCGCGCGGGGCGAGGGGCTCACCGGGGTGGCGGGCGACGGTCCCGAATGCGACCGGAACCGCCAGGTGGCGGACCGCTTCCGCACCGACAACCAGCTCGAGAAGCGGCAGGCCGACCTGACCGCGGCCAACGCGAACATCGATGCGCTGACCGCGAAGCTGGGCAGCGCCCGGCAGACCGCCGGCCAGCAGGTCAGCGAGGCCATCACCGCGAAGGTGACGTCGATGCGCGAGCACCAGGGCGCGATCGGCATCCTCGACGAGGACGAAGCGCTCGGCCGGCTGTCCGACCGCAGCGTGCTCGTGTTCGCGGCCCAGTGGCTCGTGCGGCTGCTGCTCATCGCGATCGACTGCATGCCGGTGCTGACGAAGCTGATGAGCGGTTCGACCGCCTACGACGTGCTCGTGTCCCGCCAGATCGAGGTCGCCCGCCGGCTGCACGACAAGCACGTCACGCTGCGGGAGCGGCAGGACACCGCGGACAACGACGTCTTCCTGCAGCGGACGGAGTACCACCTCCGGACGCGGATCGACAGCATCGAAGAGGCCGACCGCTCCGCCCGGGCGCGCCGGGAGTCCGACCTCGACGCCGAGATCGACCGGCTGGCGGCGAAGCTGCGCAACCAGCAGTGACCCGGTGCCCGGGGCCCCGTTGATCCGGCGGATCCGCGCGGTCCCGGGCACCATGAAGGCATGACGCCCGTCACGAAGCGCCTCACGGTGATCGCCGTCGTGTTGATCGCCGCGGGGGCGATCCTGCTGTCGGTGGGGGCGATCGGCTTCCGTGCGACGTCCGATCAGCCCGACGCCAACATCGGCGCGGGGTTCGCCCTGCTGGCCGGGCCGTACGTCGTCGGTCTCGGGCTGCTCTTCGCGCTGTCGGCGGGCTTGACCCACCTCACGACGCGCCGCCGCTGACGCGCCACAGCGACGGCGGCAGGTGATCGGCCAGGTCGGCGAGGTACTGCGCCTCGGCGGTGAGGTTCTGGCGCGTCGCGCAGCCCGGGCCCCAGGTCCGCGCGGAGCCGTTCTCGACGACCACCTCCCGCTGCCCGAACCGCGGGTTCGCCGCCAGCCAGCGGGCCACCTCGGCGTCGAGCGCCGAGTCCGGCGGCAGCGTCGGCATGGACACCGGCCGGCCCGGGACGATCCGCAGCTCCGGGCCCGGCGGCACGCGCACCTGGGTGACGTGCAGGTCGCGGAAGTACACGTGGTCGTCGAAGTGCCGGTAGGACTCCCGCGTGTCGATCCCGAGCACCGGCCGGTCGCCGAGGCGGAACTCGACCCACGGGTCGTCCGGCGCCCCGGTCAGCGGTCGCCCGGTCGGGTGAACCACGCCGAAGGAGGGCACTCCGCTGCCGGACGTGCCACCGCGTTCCGCCGCGAACGCCTTGAACCAGTGGTTTTCGCGGCTCGCGGCGGCCTTCCGCTGGGACCGCCACCAGATCGCGGCGGCCACCGCGGCCACGACCACGAGCACACCGACCGTGAAGAGCGTCTGCATCGTCAGAAGTCCAGGTCCTCGCGGGTTTCCTCGACGGACTGGTCGCGGCCGGTGCCGTCGTAGCCGCTCGCCTTCTTCGCGTTCTTGACGTGGCTGGTGAGCTTGCCGAGGTGGTCGTTCACCGTCTTGGCCGGGTTGTCGCCGGGGTTGGCCGGGTTGTAGCCGAGCACGCCCTTGACCGCCGCTTCGCCACCCTTCTTCAGCGCTTCGGTGGCGCCCGCCTTCAGCATCGTCTTCCGGTAGTCGACCTTGCCGGCGGCGTCGAGCACCGGGTTTTCGAACGCTTTCGCCCAGCGCTTGCCGATCAGGCCCTTCTCGCCGACGGCCTGCTGGAGGAGGTCCTTGCCCTCGTTCTCCTGCGCGATCTTCGTGAGCGACTTGCCCAGCGTCGTCGACGCGAACTTCTGCTGCAGCTTCCGGAGCCAGTCGAGCACCTTCTGCAGGAGCTCGCGCAGCTTGTTCACCTTCCCGGCGGTCTTCGCGGTCGTCTGCGCCGCCTTGACCTCGGTCACCGGCGCGGCGGCGGACAGCGACGCCCCGCAGGTCGGCACCGCGGCGGCCAGCGCGGGCACCCACAGCAGGATCAGCCAGGTCACGAACTCGGTGAGGATGGCCTTGATCAGGTCTTCGGCGAAGCTCATCAGCATGCTGTTGAGCTGCAGCATCCGGGCCAGGTCGCCGGACTTCCCGGCGACGCCCTCGATGCCGTGCGCGAACTCGCCCAGCGCCGTCTTCGCCGCGTTGCTCGCGTCGCCCTCCCAGTCCTTCAGTGACTCGTCCGCGACCTCGGCGAAGTTCTTGGCCAGCTGGTCCAGCCCGGTCGCGATCGCCCCGAAGTTCTCCGCCGCGACCCCGAGCGCCGGGCCGTCGCCGCTGACGAAGTGGATCGCGTCCTGGATCGGCTGGACGGCGTTGACCAGGAAGTTCAGTCCCTGCCCGACCAGCCAGCCGAGTGGGTCGGTCGCGATGTCGGTGATCGTGCTCGAACTCGACTGGATGAAGCTCGCGGTGTCCGTCGCGATCGTGCCGAGGGCGAGGGTGATGTCCGCGCCGTCGGGCTGCGGCGCGAAGACGGCCTTCGTCACCGAAACGGCGTCCTTGCCGACGGTGATCGCGCCGCCGGCGAACGGGGTCGCCTTGATCGCGTTGTCGACGTTGATTCCGAGCACGGTCTTCGGGTCGTCCGGCTTGACGGTGATCCCGCTCGCGACGTCTTCGACCTCGGCCACGGCGTCCCCCTCAGTGCTTTCCCGGGCCGTCGAGCAGGGTCTCGACCTGGCCGAAGAAGATCTTGTGGTCGTCCTCGACGCCCTGGTAGACGTTCGCCGCGTCGGTGAGCTTGGCCTGCGCCGAAGCCAGGCCGTCCGCGATGGACGCCAGCAGCGAGTGCAGCTCGCGGAGAGTGTCGTCGTAGCCGCTCTTGGTGAAGAGGCCGACCACGCCCCACGACTTGTCGCCGACGTCGGCCTGCGCGACCTTCTCGGTGATCTTCGCGCCCTGGTCGCGGTACTTGTCCAGGGCGCCGACGTACTCGTGCAGCGCGTCCACCCGGACCCGGTAGCCGTCGGGCATCAGTCCTCCTCGTCGAACAGGTTCCGCAGGAAGCGGTCGCCGGCACTCGGGCCCGCCGGGGGCGGCGCCGGCGGTGGGTCGGCCGGGCGGAGCACGCGTTGCTCCGAGAAGTCCTGCGGTGCTTCGGCCTCCACGGGAAGCTTCGACCGCAGTTCCTCGACGGTGGTTCCGAACGCCACGGCCTGAGTCTCCAGGACCTGGTCGACCAGGCCGAGGTCGTCGCCCATGTTCTCCTCGACGATCACCGCCTGCCGCCGCGCCGCTTCGCCGACGGCCTCCCGCAGCGTCGCCAGCAGCGCGGCCGACAGGGCCCGCGGACCCTTCGCGAGCGCGCCTTCGGTGAACTCGACGTCCAGGACGGCGCCGCCGGGCCCGGTGACGACGGTGACGCCGCCGTCCGGCGACACCGCGCTCGCCCGCAGCTCGGTCAGCTGCTGGCGCATGGTGCCCAGCCCGGCGAACCGGTCGTCGGCGTTGCGGATGCCCGCCTGGAACCGCTCGAACTCGGCCACCAGGTGCTCGAACTCGCCCGACATGCGCCCGCCCTTCCGTTTCGTGGTGCACCCATCGTGACCCTCCGGCCGCACTGTGACGCACGGAACGGCCGATCCGATCCCACTGCATCACCCGACCGGGTAATGGGTAGGTTTCGGCCGAGAGGGAAAGCAGGGGACGACGCGCGAGGAGTGTGTGATGACCAGCACCGAAGGGGCTCCGGGCCCGGCTGAGGAACCGAAGTCGACGGGCAGCCACGCGGCCCCGGAGGGCGCCGGCGTGCACCCGCTGATCGACCTGTCGCGCGACCCGAACCCGGGCAAGCCCGACCACGCCAAGCCGGACGAGGACTGAGCCCGACCCCGGGTCTTGAATGACTCATTCCTGGCGTCCGACGCCAGGAATGAGTCATTCAAGACGTATCGGGGGACCGGTGGCCGAGACCGCGCCGCCGGGGAACACCCCGCGGGCGCGTCGCGTTGGACTGCGAGGACCCGGACAGCCGGCGCCCCGCCACCCGAGGCGTGGGAATGTCCCGCAGCCCCGGGGCGTTGAGAGGTAGGCTGGAGGTTCGCCGACCTACACACCCCCCGCTGCGTTCCTCCCGGACCCGGGCGGGTATCTTTGGAGACCGTGCCCGGCATGCGTCGGGCCGCTCCGCGTGCCGTGCGCATGGGCGGGGTGCTCAGGCACCCGGTCACCGGCTTCGGCAGGTCGGGGTTCCGACGGAAATCCCTCCGGGAAGTTACCGGTCGCGAGACCGTGACGCGGGCCGACACGCCCGACCGCGGGGGCCGGTGAAGACACGAAGAAGCAGATCACGACAGGAAGCTGGTCCATTGCCCACGATCCAGCAGCTGGTCCGCAAGGGCCGCCAGGACAAGGCTGCCAAGCAGAAGACCGCGGCCCTCAAGGGGAGCCCGCAGCGGCGTGGCGTGTGCACCCGCGTGTACACCACGACCCCCAAGAAGCCGAACTCGGCGCTGCGCAAGGTCGCGCGTGTGAAGCTGACCAGCGGCATCGAGGTCACCGCCTACATCCCCGGTGAGGGCCACAACCTGCAGGAGCACTCGATGGTGCTCGTGCGTGGTGGTCGTGTGAAGGACCTTCCGGGTGTCCGTTACAAGATCATCCGCGGTTCGCTCGACACGCAGGGTGTCAAGAACCGCAAGCAGGCGCGCAGCCGGTACGGCGCGAAGAAGGAGAAGAGCTAATGCCCCGCAAGGGTCCGGCCCCCAAGCGGCCGCTGATCTCCGACCCCGTCTACGCCTCCCCGCTGGTCACCCAGCTGGTGAACAAGGTGCTGAAGGACGGGAAGCGGTCCCTGGCCGAGCGCATCGTGTACGGCGCGCTCGAAGGCGCTCGCGAGAAGACCGGCACCGACCCGGTCGTCACGCTGAAGCGCGCCCTCGACAACGTGAAGCCCACCATCGAGGTGAAGAGCCGCCGCGTCGGTGGTGCCACCTACCAGGTGCCGATCGAGGTCAAGCCGGGCCGCTCGACGACGCTGGCGCTGCGCTGGCTGGTCTCCTTCTCGCAGGCCCGCCGCGAGAAGACGATGATCGAGCGCCTGCAGAACGAACTGCTGGACGCTTCCAACGGCCTCGGTGCCTCGGTGAAGCGTCGCGAAGACACGCACAAGATGGCCGAGTCCAACCGGGCCTTCGCGCACTACCGCTGGTGATCACCGCCCGGCTGTCGACCAAGCCATGCCGGGCCCCAAGCTTGAGAACAGGGGAACACTCTCGTGGCACGTGAAGTGCTGACCGACCTGAACAAGGTCCGCAACATCGGCATCATGGCCCACATCGACGCCGGCAAGACGACCACCACCGAGCGGATCCTGTTCTACACCGGGGTCAACTACAAGATCGGTGAAGTCCACGACGGCGCCGCCACCATGGACTGGATGGAGGAGGAGCAGAAGCGGGGTATCACCATCACCTCGGCTGCCACCACCACCTTCTGGGACGACCACCAGATCAACCTGATCGACACCCCCGGGCACGTCGACTTCACCGTCGAGGTGGAGCGCAACCTGCGGGTGCTCGACGGCGCGGTCGCCGTCTTCGACGGCAAGGAAGGTGTCGAGCCGCAGTCCGAGCAGGTCTGGCGGCAGGCGGACAAGTACGACGTCCCGCGCATCTGCTTCGTCAACAAGATGGACAAGCTGGGTGCGGACTACTACTACACCCTGCGCACCATCGAGGAGCGCCTCGGCGTCAAGCCGCTGGCGATCCAGCTGCCCATCGGCGCCGAGAACGACTTCGAAGGCGTCGTCGACCTGGTCCGGATGAAGGCCCTGGTCTGGCGCGGCGAGGTGCAGAAGGGCGAGGACTACACCGTCGAGGAGATCCCGGCCGACCTGGCCGACCGGGCCGCGGAGTACCGCGAGAAGCTGGTCGAGACCGTCGCCGAGACCGACGACGCCCTGATGGAGAAGTTCCTCGAGGGCGAGGAGCTGACCGAGGCGGAGATCAAGGCGGGCATCCGCAAGATCGTCATCACCCGCTCGGCGTTCCCGGTCCTGGCCGGTTCCGCGTTCAAGAACAAGGGCGTGCAGCCCATGCTCGACGCGGTCATCGACTACCTGCCGTCGCCGCTGGACGTCCCGGCCGTCGAGGGCCTGCTGCCCGACGGCGAGACCCCGGCGACCCGCAAGGCGTCGGTCGACGAGCCGTTCGCGGCTCTCGCGTTCAAGATCGCGGCGCACCCGTTCTTCGGCAAGCTGACCTACATCCGGGTGTACTCGGGCAAGGTCGCTTCCGGCGCGCAGGTCATCAACGCGACCAAGGAGCGCAAGGAGCGCATCGGGAAGATCTTCCAGATGCACTCCAACAAGGAGAACCCGGTCGACGACGCCCAGGTCGGCCACATCTACGCGGTCATCGGGCTGAAGGACACCACCACGGGTGACACCCTGGCGGACCCGCAGAACCCGATCGTGCTGGAGTCGATGACGTTCCCCGAGCCGGTCATCCGGGTCGCGATCGAACCGAAGACGAAGGCCGACCAGGAGAAGCTGTCCCTGGCGATCCAGAAGCTGGCCGAAGAGGACCCGACGTTCCAGGTCAAGCTGGACGAGGACACCGGCCAGACGATCATCGCGGGCATGGGCGAGCTGCACCTCGAGGTGCTGGTGAACCGGATGAAGTCCGACTACAAGGTCGAGGCGAACATCGGCAAGCCGCAGGTCGCCTACCGTGAGACGATCAAGAAGACGGTCGACAAGCTCGACTACGTCCACAAGAAGCAGACCGGTGGTTCCGGCCAGTTCGCGAAGGTCATCGTGAAGCTGGAGCCGCTCGAGCGCACCGACGGCGCGCTCTACGAGTTCGACAACAAGGTGACCGGTGGTCGCGTGCCGCGGGAGTACATCCCGTCGGTGGACGCGGGCGCGCAGGACGCGATGCAGTACGGCGTCCTGGCCGGCTACCCGCTCGTCGGGTTGAAGTTCACCCTGTTGGATGGTGCGTACCACGAGGTCGACTCTTCGGAGATGGCGTTCAAGATCGCCGGTTCCATGGCGATGAAGGAAGCCGCGAAGAAGGCCGGCCCGGTGATCCTGGAGCCGATGATGGCGGTCGAGGTGACCACGCCCGAGGACTACATGGGCGACGTCATCGGTGACCTCAACTCCCGCCGTGGTCAGATCCAGGCCATGGAGGAGCGGTCCGGTACCCGTGTCGTGAAGGCGCTGGTCCCGCTGTCGGAGATGTTCGGCTACGTCGGCGACCTGCGGTCCCGCACCCAGGGCCGGGCGAACTACTCCATGGTGTTCGACTCCTACGCCGAGGTTCCCGCGAACGTCGCGAAGGAAATCATCGCGAAGGCGACGGGGGAGTAATACCCCCCAGCGCTCGCGGGCATTAAGGGACTCTCCTGAACGTCCGCAGCACCGACGAAGGAACAATCGTGGGGCGGCAGCCACGCCGCCCCACGAGCACAAAGCGAAATCAGTCCAGGAGGACATTCCAGTGGCGAAGGCGAAATTCGAGCGGACCAAGCCGCACGTCAACATCGGCACCATCGGTCACGTTGACCACGGCAAGACGACTCTGACCGCGGCCATCACCAAGGTGCTGCACGACAAGTACCCGGAGCTGAACGAGTCGCGGGCGTTCGACCAGATCGACAACGCGCCGGAAGAGAAGCAGCGCGGCATCACGATCAACATCTCGCACGTCGAGTACCAGACCGAGAAGCGTCACTACGCGCACGTCGACGCCCCCGGTCACGCGGACTACATCAAGAACATGATCACCGGTGCCGCCCAGATGGACGGCGCGATCCTGGTCGTGGCCGCCACCGACGGCCCGATGCCGCAGACCCGTGAGCACGTGCTGCTCGCCCGCCAGGTCGGCGTGCCCTACATCGTGGTCGCGCTGAACAAGGCCGACATGGTCGACGACGAGGAGATCCTCGAGCTCGTCGAGCTGGAGGTCCGCGAGCTGCTGTCCTCGCAGGAGTTCCCGGGCGACGACGCGCCGGTCGTGCGCGTTTCCGGCCTGAAGGCCCTCGAGGGCGACGAGAAGTGGTCCGAGGCCGTTCTCGAGCTGATGACCGCCGTCGACGACAACGTGCCGGACCCGGTGCGTGAGCTTGACAAGCCGTTCCTGATGCCGATCGAGGACGTCTTCACCATCACCGGTCGTGGCACCGTGGTGACCGGTCGCGTCGAGCGCGGCCAGATCAACGTCAACGAAGAGGTCGAGATCGTGGGTATCCGCGAGAAGTCGACCAAGACCACCGTCACCGGTGTCGAGATGTTCCGCAAGCTGCTCGACTCGGGCCAGGCGGGCGACAACGTCGGCCTGCTGGTCCGCGGTATCAAGCGCGAGGACGTCGAGCGCGGCCAGGTCGTCGTGAAGCCGGGCACCACCACCCCGCACACCGACTTCGAGGGCCGGGTCTACATCCTGTCGAAGGACGAGGGTGGCCGTCACACCCCGTTCTTCAACAACTACCGCCCGCAGTTCTACTTCCGCACCACCGACGTGACCGGCGTCGTGACCCTCCCCGAGGGCACCGAGATGGTCATGCCGGGCGACAACACCGACATCTCGGTCCAGCTGATCCAGCCGGTCGCGATGGACGAGGGTCTGCGCTTCGCCATCCGCGAGGGTGGCCGGACCGTCGGCGCGGGCCAGGTCACCAAGATCATCAAGTGACGTAGGCGCCCTGCGCCCGGGTAATACACCCCCGGGTGCAGGGCGTCAACTCACGTGTGCGACACTATTTTGGTTGCTCGTCCTGGGGCGGCCGATCCCTTCGGGGGTCCGGCCGCCTCGGTGCGAGTGGCCACGGTCCGCGGAGCTCTTTCCTTCGGGTGAGGCGAGCGGGCAAGGGCAGTGAGACGGTCCAGCCGGCTCATCGCCTCCTCACGTTGAGGAAGACCAGGCAAGACGACGATCCCGCGGGATCCGTCTGTGCGTCGGGCGCGACACGCCCGACCGCGTGGACCGGGGACAGGGCCGTTGAACTGCGGAAACCCGGCCAGGGTGGGAACACCCGGCGGGGTTTTGTGAGATAGCGGCACGAGACGACAAGGAACGAGCAGCCACCATGGCGGGACAGAAGATCCGCATCCGGCTCAAGGCCTACGACCACGAGGCGATCGACACCTCGGCGCGCAAGATCGTGGAGACGGTCACGCGCACCGGCGCCCGGGTTGTCGGGCCGGTGCCGCTGCCCACCGAGAAGAACGTTTACTGCGTCATCCGCTCGCCGCACAAGTACAAGGACTCGCGCGAGCACTTCGAGATGCGCACGCACAAGCGTCTGATCGACATCCTCGACCCGACGCCGAAGACGGTCGACGCGCTCATGCGCATCGACCTGCCGGCGAGCGTCGACGTCAACATCCAGTAAGCGTTGGGCGAGCGGCGGAGATAAGAGACTCATGTCTGACAGGCAGATGAAGGGCATCCTGGGCACCAAGCTCGGCATGACCCAGGTCTTCGACGAGCAGAACCGGGTTGTCCCGGTCACCGTCGTGAAGGCCGGTCCGAACGTGGTCACCCAGGTTCGGACCCAGGACAAGGACGGCTACGCGGCCGTGCAGCTGGCGTTCGGCGCGGTCGACCCGCGCAAGGTGAACAAGCCGCGCACCGGCCACTTCGACAAGGCGGGCGTGACCCCGCGCCGGTTCCTCGCCGAGCTGCGCACCACCGACGCCGAGACCTACGAGGTCGGCCAGGAGATCACCGCCGAGGTGTTCGCCGCCGGCGTCGAGGTCGACGTGACCGGGACCAGCAAGGGCAAGGGCTACGCGGGTGTCATGAAGCGCCACGGTTTCAAGGGCCAGGGCGCGAGCCACGGTGCCCAGGCCGTGCACCGCAAGCCGGGTTCGATCGGTGGCTGCGCCACCCCCGGCCGCGTCTTCAAGGGCCTGCGCATGGCGGGCCGGATGGGCAACGACCGGGTCACCACGCAGAACCTGACCGTGCACGCCGTGCGTGCCGAGGACGGCCTGCTGCTGATCAAGGGCGCCGTGCCCGGTCCCAAGGGCGGCCTGCTGTTCGTGCGCAGCGCCGCGAAGGGTGGTAACTCCGAATGACAAGCGTCGAGCTGAAGACCCCGGCCGGTAAAGCCGACGGCACCGTGGACCTCCCCGAGGAGATCTTCGACGTGCAGGCCAATGTCGCGCTGATGCACCAGGTCGTGGTGGCCCAGCAGGCCGCCGCGCGCCAGGGCACGCACGACACGAAGACCCGTGGCGAGGTTCGCGGTGGCGGCAAGAAGCCGTACCGCCAGAAGGGCACCGGCCGTGCCCGCCAGGGTTCGACCCGCGCGCCGCAGTTCGCCGGCGGTGGCGTCGTGCACGGCCCCACGCCGCGCGACTACACCCAGCGCACCCCGAAGAAGATGAAGGCCGCCGCCCTGCGTGGCGCTCTCTCCGACCGGGCCCGCGCCGGCCAGCTGCACGTCGTCACCGAGCTGGTGACCGGCGAGAAGCCGTCCACCAAGGCCGCCAAGACCGCCCTCGCCGCCGTCACGGCCGCGAAGCGCGTGCTCGTGGTGCTGCACCGGGACGACGAGCTGAGCTGGGTTTCCCTGCGGAACCTGCCCGAGGTGCACCTCCTCTGGGCCGACCAGCTCAACACCTACGACGTGCTGGTCAACGACGACGTCGTGTTCACCAAGGCCGCGTACGACGCGTTCGTCGCCGGCCCCGTCCGCGGCAAGGCCGTCAAGGCTTCCGCGCGGTCGGGCGAGGTCACGGAAGGGAGTGACGAGAAGTGAGTTCGGTCGCCATTCCGGACCCCCGCGACATCCTGCTCGCGCCGGTCATCTCCGAGAAGTCCTACGGGCTGCTCGAGGACCACAAGTACACGTTCATCGTCCGCCCGGACGCCAACAAGACCCAGATCAAGATCGCGGTCGAGAAGGTGTTCGGCGTCAAGGTGGTCAGCGTCAACACGGCCAACCGCCAGGGCAAGCGGAAGCGGACTCGCGCCGGCTTCGGCAAGCGCAAGGACACCAAGCGCGCCATCGTGACTCTTTCGCCCGAGAGCAAGGCGATCGAGATCTTCGGCGGACCCACCGCGTAAAGGACTGAGCTGACAATGGGCATCCGCAAGTACAAGCCGACGACCCCCGGTCGTCGCGGTTCGAGCGTCTCGGACTTCGCCGAGATCACCCGCTCCACCCCGGAGAAGTCGCTGCTTCGTCCGCTGAGCGGTTCGGGCGGTCGCAACTCGTCCGGCAAGATCACCACCCGGCACAAGGGTGGCGGCCACAAGCGCGCCTACCGCGTCATCGACTTCCGTCGCAATGACAAGGACGGCATCCCCGCCAAGGTCGCGCACATCGAGTACGACCCCAACCGGTCCGCTCGCATCGCGCTGCTGCACTACGCCGACGGCGAGAAGCGCTACATCATCGCGCCGGAGAAGCTGAAGCAGGGTGACACGGTCGAGAACGGCCCCCGGGCCGACATCAAGCCGGGCAACAACCTGCCGCTGCGCAACATCCCGGTCGGCACCGTGATCCACGCGATCGAGCTCCGCCCCGGCGGCGGCGCGAAGATGGCGCGGTCCGCGGGCGCGAAGGTGCAGCTTGTCGCCAAGGACGGTCCGTACGCCCAGCTGCGTCTCCCCTCGGGCGAGATCCGCAACGTGGACGTGCGCAACCGCGCCACGGTCGGCGAGGTCGGCAACTCCGAGCACGCCAACATCAACTGGGGCAAGGCCGGCCGCAACCGCTGGCGCGGCAAGCGCCCCACGGTCCGCGGTGTCGTCATGAACCCGGTCGACCACCCGCACGGTGGTGGTGAGGGCAAGACCTCCGGTGGTCGCCACCCGGTCAACCCGAACGGTAAGCCCGAGGGCCGCACGCGTCGCCGCAAGGCGTCCGACGCCCTCATCGTCCGCCGCCGTCGCACCGGCAAGAACAAGCGCTGAGCAGGGAGGTAGAAGCACATGCCACGCAGCCTTAAGAAGGGCCCGTTCGTGGACGACCACCTGCTCAAGAAGGTGGACGCGCTGAACGAATCGGGCAAGAAGACGGTCATCAAGACCTGGTCGCGCCGCTCGACGATCATCCCGGACTTCCTGGGTCACACGATCGCCGTGCACGACGGACGCAAGCACGTCCCGGTGTTCGTCACCGAGGCCATGGTGGGTCACAAGCTGGGCGAGTTCGCCCCGACGCGGACCTTCAAGGGCCACATCAAGGACGACCGCAAGTCGCGCCGCCGCTGAGCGGGCACGAGAAAAGACAAGGGAAGTAGCGATGAACGCCCAGAACGACGCGACGGTCGAGGCCCTGCCTACGGCTTACGCGCGGGCTCGCTTCGTCCGGGACTCGCCGACCAAGGTGCGCCGGGTGATCGAGCTCATCAAGGGACGTAGCGCCGCCGACGCCTTGGCCGTGCTCCGGTTCGCCCCCCAGGCGGCCAGCGAGCCGGTCGCGAAGGTGCTCGCCAGCGCCGTGGCCAACGCCGAGAACAACCTTCAGCTGGACCCGGAGACGCTCTGGGTCAAGAACGCGTACGCCGACGAGGGCCCCACCCTCAAGCGCATCCGCCCGCGGGCCCAGGGCCGCGCGTACCGGATCCGCAAGCGGACCAGCCACATCACCGTCGAGGTGGAGTCGCGTCCGGCCGTCGCGCAGAAGGCTCAGAGCAAGAAGAAGGCAGGTGGCCGGTAGTGGGCCAGAAGATCAACCCGCACGGTTTCCGCCTGGGTATCACCACGGACTGGAAGTCGCGCTGGTACGCCGACAAGCAGTACGCCGAGTACGTGGCCGAGGACGTCAAGATCCGCAAGCTCCTCGCCACCGGCATGGAGCGCGCGGGCATCTCCAAGGTCGAGATCGAGCGCACCCGTGACCGCGTCCGCGTGGACATCCACACCGCCCGGCCGGGCATCGTCATCGGCCGCCGCGGCGCGGAGGCCGACCGGATCCGCGGCGCGCTGGAGAAGCTGACCAAGAAGCAGGTCCAGCTGAACATCCTCGAGGTCAAGAACCCCGAGGCCGACGCCCAGCTGGTCGCCCAGGCGGTCGCGGAGCAGCTCTCCAACCGCGTGGCGTTCCGCCGCGCGATGCGGAAGGCGATCCAGACCTCCATGCGCTCGCCGCAGGTCAAGGGCATCCGCGTGCAGTGCGGCGGTCGTCTCGGCGGTGCCGAGATGTCCCGCTCCGAGCACTACCGCGACGGCCGCGTCCCGCTGCACACGCTGCGCGCCGACATCGACTACGGCTTCTTCGAGGCCAAGACGACGTTCGGTCGCATCGGCGTCAAGGTGTGGATCTACAAGGGTGAGCTCGTCGGTGGCCTGAAGGCCCGCGAGGCCCGTGACGCCGCCGAGCGTGCGCCGCGCGGCGGTCGCGACCGCAGCGACCGGCCGTCCCGCCCGCGTCGTTCCGGTGCCTCGGGCACGACCGCCACCTCGACCGAAGCCGGTCGTGCGGCCGCCGCCGCGACGACCGAGGCCCCGGCGGCTCCGGCCACCGAGACCGCAGAAAAGACGGAGGGCTGAGACGTGCTCATCCCGCGCAGGGTCAAGCACCGGAAGCAGCACTCCCCGAAGCGCCACGGCGCCGCCAAGGGTGGCACGAAGGTCAGCTTCGGCGAGTACGGCATCCAGGCGCTTGAGCACAGCTACGTGACGAACCGGCAGATCGAGTCCGCTCGTATCGCCATGACCCGTCACATCAAGCGTGGTGGCAAGGTGTGGACGACCATCTACCCGGACCGCCCGCTGACCAAGAAGCCGGCCGAGACCCGGATGGGTTCCGGTAAGGGTTCGCCCGAGTGGTGGATCGCCAACGTGAAGCCGGGTCGCGTGATGTTCGAGATCTCGTTCCCGAACGAGGAGACGGCTCGCGAGGCGCTGCGCCGCGCGATCCACAAGCTGCCCATGAAGTGCCGCATCGTGACCCGTGAAGGTGGTGAGTTCTGATGGCTAACGCAGGTGCCCAGGCATCGGAGCTGCGTGAGCTCACCGCGGAAGAGCTCGTCCTGCGTCTGAAGGAATACAAGGAGGAGCTGTTCAACCTCCGCTTCCAGATGGCGACCGGGCAGCTGGACAACAACCGCCGTCTGCGCACCGTCCGCACGGACATCGCGCGGATCTACACGGTCATGCGCGAGCGCGAACTCGGCCTGTCCGTGGCCCCCGACGCCGAGAGTGAAGGTGCCGCATGAGCGAGCCCACCACCGAGACGCCGGCCCGGAACGACCGCAAGGTCCGCGAGGGCTACGTCGTCTCGGACAAGATGAACAAGACGATCGTGGTCGAGCTCGAGGACCGCAAGAAGCACCCCCGTTACTCGAAGGTCGTCCGCACCACCTCCAAGGTGAAGGTGCACGACGAGAACAACGAGGCGGGCGTGGGCGACCGGGTCACCCTGATGGAGACCCGCCCGCTGTCGGCATCGAAGCGGTGGCGCCTGGTGCAGATCGTGGAGAAGGCCAAGTAAGCAGGGCTCTTCAAGAGTCCTTAGTTCCGCAAGGCTCGCGGGTTCCCCGCGAGAACCGGCGCGACATACAGGAGTAGACGTGATCCAGCAGGAGTCGCGGCTTCGGGTAGCCGACAACACGGGTGCGAAGGAAATCCTCTGCATCCGGGTTCTCGGTGGCTCCGGGCGGCGCTACGCCGGCATCGGCGACATCATCGTCGCCACCGTGAAGGACGCCATCCCGGCTGCCGGGGTGAAGAAGGGCGACGTCGTCAAGGCCGTCATCGTCCGCACGGTCAAGGAGCGCCGTCGTCCGGACGGTTCCTACATCCGGTTCGACGAGAACGCCGCCGTGCTCATCAAGAACGACAACGAGCCCCGCGGCACCCGCATCTTCGGTCCGGTGGGCCGCGAGCTGCGCGACCGAAAGTTCATGAAGATCATTTCGCTCGCGCCGGAGGTGCTGTGATGAAGGTGAAGAAGGGCGACACGGTCGTCGTCATCGCCGGCAAGGACAAGGGCGCCAAGGGCAAGGTCATCCAGGCTTACCCGGAGCGCGAGCGCGTGCTGGTCGAAGGCGTGAACCGGATCAAGAAGCACACGCGGATCAGCCAGACCCAGCGCGGCGCGCAGTCCGGCGGCATCGTCACGCAGGAGGCGCCCATCCACGTCTCGAACGTGATGGTCGTCGACTCGGACGGCAAGCCGGCCCGGGTGGGTTACCGCATCGGCGAGGACGGCAAGAAGGTCCGGATCTCGCGCCGGAACGGTAAGGACATCTGATGACCACCGCTGAGAAGACCTCTCCGCGCCTCAAGGTGCGGTACCGCGAGGAAATCAAGGGCCAGCTGCAGGCCGAGTTCTCCTTCGCCAACGTCCACCAGATCCCGGGCGTGACGAAGGTCGTCGTGAACATGGGCGTCGGCGACGCCGCCCGCGACAGCAAGCTGATCGAGGGCGCGGTCAAGGACCTCGCGCTGATCACCGGCCAGAAGCCGGAGGTCCGGAAGGCCCGCAAGTCCATCGCGCAGTTCAAGCTGCGTGAGGGCCAGCCGATCGGCGCGCGCGTCACGCTGCGCGGCGACCGGATGTGGGAGTTCCTCGACCGGCTGCTGACCATCGCGCTGCCGCGTATCCGCGACTTCCGCGGGCTTTCGCCGAAGCAGTTCGACGGCCACGGCAACTACACGTTCGGTCTCAACGAGCAGTCGATGTTCCACGAGATCGACCCCGACTCCATCGACCGCCCGCGCGGCATGGACGTCACCGTCGTCACGACCGCCACGAACGACGACGAGGGCCGGGCGCTGCTGCGCAAGCTCGGCTTCCCGTTCAAGGAGAACTGAGCCGATGGCCAAGAAAGCACTGGTCCACAAGGCCGCGAAGAAGCCGAAGTTCGCCGTGCGCGCCTACACCCGCTGCCAGCGGTGCGGCCGCCCGCACGCCGTGTTCCGCAAGTTCGGGCTCTGCCGGATCTGCCTTCGCGAGATGGCGCACGCGGGCGAGCTGCCCGGCGTCCGCAAGTCCAGCTGGTAAGAGCTTCTATTTAACTCCACTTCGCCACAGGCCCCGCCCTCTTCGGGGGGCGGGGAACCAGGCGAGAAAGGTTGACAGGTCACCATGACGATGACCGACCCCATCGCAGACTTCTTGACGCGTCTGCGCAATGCGAACTCGGCGTACCACGACGAGGTCAAGCTCCCGCACTCGAAGCTCAAGGCGAACATCGCCGAGATCCTCAAGCGCGAGGGCTACATCGCGGGTTACCACGACGAGCCGGGCGAGAAGCACAAGAACCTCGTCGTCGAGCTCAAGTACGGCCCCAACCGTGAGCGGAGCATCGCCGGCCTGCGCCGCGTCTCCAAGCCCGGTCTGCGGGTCTACGCAAAATCGACCGAACTGCCGTCGGTCCTCGGCGGCCTGGGCATCGCGATCATTTCGACGTCCGGTGGCCTGCAGACGGACCGGCAGGCCAAGCGCAACAGCGTGGGCGGCGAAGTCCTCGCCTACGTCTGGTAAGGGAAGGGGTACAGGCATGTCACGCATCGGAAAGCTGCCGGTCGCCGTCCCTTCCGGGGTCGAGGTGACCATCGACGGTCAGCACATCAAGGTCAAGGGGCCCAAGGGCACCCTCGAGCACACCGTCTCGGAGCCGATCACGGTCGAGCGCGACGAAGACGGCACGCTGCTGGTGAAGCGCCCGGACGACGAGCGCAACTCCAAGGCGCTGCACGGGCTCACCCGCACGCTGGTGAACAACCTCGTCGTCGGCGTCACCGCCGGCTACGAGAAGAAGATGGAAATCCACGGCGTGGGTTACCGCGTGCAGGCCAAGGGCGCGGACCTCGAGTTCGCCCTCGGCTACTCGCACCCGGTCAAGATCGAGGCCCCGGAGGGCATCACCTTCAAGGTGGAGACCCCCACCCGGTTCTCGGTCTCGGGCATCGACAAGCAGAAGGTCGGCCAGATCTCGGCCGTCATCCGCAGGCTGCGGCGCCCGGACCCGTACAAGGGCAAGGGCCTGCGCTACGAGGGTGAGAAGATCCGCCGCAAGGTCGGAAAGACGGGTAAGTGATCATGAGCGACACGACTACGAAGCGCAAGCCGGTGGGCAAGGACATCTCGACCCGCCGCCGCGTCGCGAAGGCCCGTCGGCACTTCCGGCTCCGCAAGAAGGTCTCGGGCACCGAGCAGCGTCCGCGCCTGGTCGTCAAGCGGTCCTCGCGGCACATCGCCGTGCAGGTGATCGACGACCTCGCCGGCCACACGCTGGTGTCGGCGTCCACCCTCGAGGCGGACGTCCGGGCGGCCGACGGCGACAAGAAGGCGAAGGCCGCCAAGGTCGGCGCCCTCGTCGCCGAGCGGGCCAAGAACGCCGGGATCTCGGCTGTGGTGTTCGACCGTGGCGGCAACGCCTACCACGGCCGCATCGCCGCGCTCGCCGACGCCGCCCGTGAGGCGGGGTTGGAGTTCTGACGATGCAGCAGTTCGTGAATGGAAGGAAAGCCTGATGCCGGGACGTACACGGCAATTCGGCGGCGGCCAGGGTGGACCCGGCGGGCAGGGCGGCAACGACCGCGGTGACCGTCGCGACCGCCGGGACCGGCGCGACAGCGGCCGTGGCGGGGCGGCCCAGGACAAGACCCCGCACCTCGAGAAGGTCGTGACGATCAACCGCGTCGCCAAGGTCGTCAAGGGTGGTCGTCGCTTCAGCTTCACCGCCCTGGTGGTCGTCGGCGACGGCGACGGTCAGGTCGGCGTCGGCTACGGCAAGGCCAAGGAAGTTCCCGCGGCCATCGCCAAGGGCGTCGAGGAAGCGAAGAAGAACTTCTTCCGCGTTCCGCGCGTCGGCGGCACCATTCCGCACCCGATCCAGGGTGAGGAAGCCGCCGGTGTGGTGCTGCTCCGCCCGGCTTCCGCCGGTACCGGCGTCATCGCCGGTGGCCCGGTGCGCGCCGTGCTGGAGTGCGCGGGTGTCCACGACGTGCTGTCGAAGTCGCTCGGCTCCGACAACGCGATCAACATCGTGCACGCGACCGTGGCGGCCCTGAAGGGTCTGCAGCGTCCCGAAGAGGTGGCGGCCCGCCGTGGCCTGCCGCTCGAGGACGTCGCTCCGGCCCGGATGCTGCGCCAGCGTGCCGGCCAGGGGGTCTGATCTCATGGCTCAGCTCAAGGTCACCCAGGTCAAGAGCAAGATCGGCACGAAGCACGCTCACCGCGAGTCGCTGCGCACCCTCGGGCTGCGCAAGATCCGCCAGAGCGTCGTGCGTGAAGACACCCCCCAGGTGCGCGGCCTGATCCACACCGTCCGCCACCTGGTGGAGGTCGAGGAGGTTCAGGCATGACGGCCATCAAGATCCACCACCTGCGTCCGGCTCCGGGCGCCAAGCGCGACAAGATCCGCGTGGGCCGTGGTGAGGGTTCGAAGGGCAAGACGGCCGGTCGCGGTACGAAGGGCACCAAGGCCCGGAAGAACGTGCCGGCCCGGTTCGAGGGTGGGCAGATGCCCATCCAGATGCGGCTCCCGAAGCTTCGCGGCTTCAAGAACCGCTTCCGCACCGAGTACCAGCCGGTGAACGTGGGCGACATCGCCCGCGTCTTCCCGGACGGCGGCACCATCGGTGCCGACGAGCTGGTCAAGGGCGGTCTGGTCCGCAAGGGCAAGCTGGTGAAGGTCCTCGGCAACGGCGACGTGAACGGCGTCAAGCTGAACGTCACCGCCGACGCGTTCTCCGGCTCGGCCAAGGAGAAGCTCGAGGCGGCCGGCGGTTCGGCCACCACCAACTGAGCTCGATTCTCGTTCGAAGGCCCGTCTGGCACCGCCAGGCGGGCCTTCGGCGTGCGGACGGTTCCTTGCCGCGGCGCGGATCCGGACGGAAGATCACAGGGTGGACAGACCGTCGCACGAGCCCGTACCCCCGCCCGACGACGCCGAGTCGCCGCTGAGCTTCCCGGTCGAAGCACCGCGCCCCACCGGCCCCGAGCCGGGAGCGGGGGCCCCGCAGGGCGAGCCACTGCGGTTCCCGGCGGAGGCTTCGCGGCCGGAGATGCCTGTTCCGCCCGCGGAGGTGCCGCAGGCGCCCCTCCCACCCGCTGCCGAGTCGCCGCACCCATTCCCCGGTGACGCGCAGCCGCCCACCGAGCTGCCCTACCCCGTCGCGCAACTCCCGGGCACCGAGACCGTCCCCAACGCCCTCCGACCCCCGGAAGCCGCCCAGGCCGCCTCTGCCGCCGCGGCACCTCCCTGGCCGCTTTTGCGGTTCGCCGCGCCCCTCCTCGCCGTCGTCGCCGCCGTCATGACCGCGCTCGGGGCCTTCCTGCCGCTCTTCCGCATCCGCGAGCACATCGGTTCCGGCCAGCGGTTCTTCGACACGCAGATGCTCATCACCGAGACCGCGTGGGGCCACACCTTCGAACTCCCGGACCACGAAGTCACCGACCAGCCCGGCGCACCGGTCGGCCTCCCGATCCTCTTCACCGTCGTCCTCCTCGTCGCCGCCGCGCTCTTCGCCCTCACGCGGCCGGAACAGCGGCTCGGCCGGTGGCTGATCGCCGCGGGGGCCGTCTTCGGCGCCGGGGTGGTCACCACCGTCGGCACGGAGGGGGTCGGGTGGGAAGCCATGTCCCGCGGCGACGAACTGACGGTCACCACCGCACCCGGCATGTGGCTGCTGATCGGCGGCACCGTCGTGGCCGTGGCCGCCGCCGTCGTGGCCCAGCTGCCCCGGCGGCAACCCGGCTGGGCCGATCCGGCGCTCGCCTACGCCGACACCCCGACACCGCCGTCCGGCGTCGCCATCACCGTGCTGCCACCCGGCGAACCGGACGAACCGCCGCAGCGGTGAACCCGGTCGGGGCATCCCGCTTACGCCAGGGGCGAACAACACGCCGCGGATAGCGCTACTCGGCGCGACCAGCGGCCCGGCCGGTGCGCCCGCGACGTCGGACGCCTGATCCACAATCTGTCAAGGAATACGACCAAGACGGCGATGTGGATCAACCCGCCGGAGCAACCTTGGTACGGAAAACGCACACGGACTGCGGACACGCCCTGTGAAGCTGTTAGAGTCGGCGACACGCTTCGGGACGAGTGTGCCCCGAAGCGTTCCTGGCTTGCGTGCCAGTAGTGCTGTGTGTTCCTGCCGGCCCCGCGCCGGCCAAGCCGATCGTCGGTTAGGACAGCCGACGACGCCGAGGAGGTCCCCCGCGTGCTCAGCGCCTTCCGCTCGGCTCTCGCGACGCCGGATCTACGCAAGAAGATCCTGTTCACGCTAGCCATCGTCGCGGTTTACCGAATCGGTGCGACCATTCCGGCGCCCGGCATCTCGTACGGTGCCGTACAGGCCTGTAGCTCCCAGGCGCAGCAGGAGGGCGTCTACCAGCTGCTGAACCTGTTCAGCGGCGGGGCGCTGCTGCAGCTGTCGCTCTTCTCGACCGGCATCATGCCGTACATCACGGCGAGCATCATCATCCAGCTGCTCACCGTGGTCATCCCGCGGTTCGAGGAGCTGAAGAAGGAAGGGCAGTCCGGCCAGGGCAAGCTGACCCAGTACACCCGGTACCTGACGATCGCGCTGGCGATCCTGCAGGCCACCGGCGTGGTCGCGCTCGCGGACCGCAAGCAGCTCTTCCCCGACTGCGACCAGCCGATCATCCCGGACAACAGCGTCTACTCGCTGGCGATCATCGTCATCACCATGACCGCGGGCACCGCCGTCATGATGTGGCTGGGCGAGCTGATCACCGAGCGCGGCGTCGGCAACGGCATGTCCGTCCTGATCTTCCTGAACATCGCCGCGCGCATCCCGGTCGAGGGCGGGAACATCCTGTCCAACGGCGGCGGCGTCGCGCTGACGATGATCTGCATCTTCGGCCTGGTGATCATCGCCAGCGTCATCTTCGTCGAGCAGGGGCAGCGCCGGATCCCGGTGCAGTACGCCAAGCGCATGATCGGCCGCCGGATGTACGGCGGCACGTCGACCTACCTGCCGATCAAGGTCAACCAGGCCGGTGTCATCCCCGTCATCTTCGCGTCGTCGCTGCTGTACCTGCCGGACCTGATCAGCCGCCTCGTCGGCGACCAGAACGCCAACTCCGGCTGGCAGGTGTTCATCAAGAACTACATCGTGAACCAGTCCAGCTGGGTGCACATCGCGCTGTACTTCGGCCTGATCATCTTCTTCACGTACTTCTACATCACGATCACGTTCAACGTGGACGAGCGTGCGGACGAGATGAAGAAGTTCGGTGGCTTCATCCCGGGCATCCGCCCCGGCCGCCCGACCGCCGAGTACCTGAGCTTCGTGCTGGGCCGGATCACCCTGCCCGGCTCGCTGTACCTGGGCATCATCGCGATCCTTCCGAACTTCTTCCTGTCGGTGACCGGTAGCGGGAACAACCAGAACTTCCCGTTCGGTGGCACGGCTGTGCTGATCATGGTCGGTGTCGGCCTCGACACCGTGAAGCAGATCGAAAGCCAGCTGATGCAGCGCAACTACGAAGGGTTCTTGAAGTGACGCGTCTGGTTCTCGTGGGTCCGCCAGGCGCGGGCAAGGGCACGCAGGCGGTGGCCCTGTCGGAGCAGCTGCGCGTCCCGCACATCTCCACGGGTGACCTGTTCCGCGCGCACGTCGGCCAGGAGACCCCGCTGGGCCAGGAGGCGAAGCGCTACCTGGACTCGGGCGAGCTCGTGCCCGACTCGGTGACCAACGAAATGGTCCGCGAGCGGCTCGCCGAGCCGGACGCCAAGGCCGGCTTCCTGCTCGACGGCTTCCCCCGCAACACCAAGCAGGCCGAGGTCCTCGGCGAGATCCTGGGCGACGCGGACGTCACGCTCGACGCGGTGATCCAGCTCCAGGTCCCGGAGGACGTCGTCGTCGCGCGGCTCATGTCGCGCGGCCGGGCGGACGACACCGAAGAGGTCATCCGCCGCCGTCAGCAGATCTACGTGTCGGACACCGCGCCGCTGCTGGAGTACTACGCCGACATCCTGGTGACCGTCGACGGTGTCGGCAGTGTCGAGGAGATCTCCGGCCGGGTGCTGAAAGCGCTGCGCGACCGCACGTGAACCTCGGAGGATTGCGTGTTCTGCAAGTGCTCCGCCGTGGGCGCATGATCGAAGTCAAGACCCCGGACGAGCTGCAGGCGATGCGGGCCGCGGGCCTGGTCGTCGCCCGCACGCTCGCGGCGGTCCGCGCCGCGGCGAAGCCCGGTGTCAGCACCGCCGAGCTCGACGAGCTGGCCGAGCAGACGATCCGGGACGCCGGCGCGGTGCCCTCGTTCAAGGGTTACCACGGCTTCCCGGCGTCGATCTGCGCGTCGGTCAACGAGCAGATCGTCCACGGCATCCCGGCGAAGACCCAGGTGCTGGCCGACGGCGACATCATCTCCGTCGACTGCGGCGCCATCCTCGACGGCTGGCACGGCGACTCCGCCGTCACGCTGGCCATCGGCAAGGTCTCCGACGCCGACCTGGCGCTGTCCGCGGCGACCGAGGCGGCGATGTGGGCGGGCATCGAGGCGGTCACCGCCGGCGGACGGCTCACCGACATCTCCTACGCCGTCCAGTCCGCCGCCGAGCGCGCGGGCCGCGACGACGGCATCGAGTACGGGATGATCGTCGAGTACGGCGGCCACGGCATCGGCCGCCAGATGCACATGGACCCGTTCCTGCCGAACGTCGGCAAGCCCGGCAAGGGCCCCCGGCTGAAGCCCGGCATGGCGCTGGCGATCGAGCCGATGCTCACCGGCGGCGGGGGCGAGACCCGCGAGCTGGACGACGGCTGGACCGTGGTCACGGCCGACGGCTCCCGCGCCGCCCACTGGGAGCACACCGTCGCGATCACCGAAGACGGCCCCTGGGTGCTCACCGCCCCAGAAGGCGCCTGACCTGCGCAAACACCCTCGTGAGTGGTAAGGCGGGTTAGAACCCGCTTTACCACTCACGACCGCTGTCGCCCGTTCGCTTACCATGGTCACCCCCGGTTTGGGGGTCGCGACACGACATGCGTACACTGTCAAGTCGGCGCACTTATCGCGCCCGGATCCTGCGCGCTCGTGAATTCACGGTCTTGGGAGCCGGGCACCAGTGTGCCACGCAACACCCCAACCCGGCACTAGTGCTCGAGTTGATCATGGTGTGGCGACAGACGCTGAAGACAACGGAAATGCGGAGGACATGGCGAAGAAAGACGGGGCCATCGAGGTCGAAGGCCGCGTAGTCGAGCCGCTCCCCAACGCGATGTTCCGCGTCGAGTTGGAGAACGGTCACAAGGTCCTGGCTCACATCAGCGGCAAGATGCGGCAGCACTACATCCGCATCCTGCCGGAGGACAGGGTTGTCGTGGAGCTCTCGCCCTACGACCTCTCTCGTGGTCGCATCGTCTACCGCTACAAGTGATCACGAAGAGCAGCTACTAGGAGAGCAGAAGACGTGAAGGTTCAGCCGAGCGTCAAGAAGATCTGCGACAAGTGCAAGGTGATCCGCCGTCACGGCCGGATCATGGTGATCTGCGAGAACCTGCGGCACAAGCAGCGGCAGGGCTGATCGCCAAGCACTCGAGCAGAGTGGATTGACGGCTACACAACCTCCCCGCACCTGCCGGTTCACGAGAGTGAACCGGTTCACCCCCGGGCTTCAGGCCGGGGCCGGGACACCCGAAGCGCAAGCCGAGGGCACGACAGGCGAGTCGGTCCCGGAACCGGACGGGGAGCAGACCTGAAGACGAAACCGAAGAAGGAGCATCAGCGCCAATGGCACGACTCGCTGGCGTGGACCTCCCCCGCGAGAAGCGGTTGGAGATCGCGCTTACCTACATCTACGGCATCGGCCGTACCCGCTCGAAGCAGCTCATCAAGGCTGCCGAGCTCAACGCGGACACCCGCGTCAAGGACCTCAGCGATGACGACCTCGCGAAGCTGCGTACGTACATCGAAGAGAACTTCAAGGTCGAGGGTGACCTTCGCCGTGAGGTGAACGCCGACATCCGTCGGAAGATCGAGATCGGGTGCTACGAGGGCCTTCGCTGGCGCCGCGGACTTCCCGTCCGTGGTCAGCGCACCAAGACG
Source organism: Amycolatopsis plumensis (assembly GCF_042652605.1). Classification (NCBI taxonomy): domain Bacteria; kingdom Bacillati; phylum Actinomycetota; class Actinomycetes; order Pseudonocardiales; family Pseudonocardiaceae; genus Amycolatopsis; species Amycolatopsis plumensis. The sequence continues at coordinate 3,726,315 of NZ_JBHSJY010000001.1, forward strand.
AACGCCCGCACCCGCAAGGGTCCGAAGAAGACGGTCGCCGGCAAGAAGAAGGCTGGCAAGAAGTGAGCGTCCAGGGCAAGAAGGTCGTGCAGATGGGTGGCGTGCACCGCCGCGGCTCCGCATGTGTCTCGCCCAAGGCGCTCTACGCCCGCCCGATGGCGCTCCGCAACCTGTACACCGACGCCGGTTCGATCATCCGGCGCGGCCAGGCCGAAGCGGTCGCCGCTCACCAAGAGAACGCGCGCTAACAGGAGAACCCTCAGAACATGCCACCGAAGTCTCGTACTGCGGCCGGGGCCAAGAAGGTCCGCCGCAAGGAAAAGAAGAATGTCGCGCACGGTCACGCGCACATCAAGAGCACCTTCAACAACACCATCGTCTCGATCACGGACCCGACCGGTGCCGTGATCGCGTGGGCGTCGAGTGGTCACGTGGGCTTCAAGGGCTCCCGTAAGTCCACCCCGTTCGCCGCGCAGATGGCCGCCGAGAACGCTGCCCGCAAGGCCGCCGAGCACGGCATGAAGAAGGTCGACGTCTTCGTGAAGGGCCCGGGCTCGGGCCGCGAGACGGCGATCCGCTCGCTGCAGGCGGCCGGCCTCGAGGTCGGCACCATCCAGGACGTGACCCCGCAGCCTCACAACGGCTGCCGCCCGCCCAAGCGGCGCCGGGTCTGAGGAACGGGGAGGAGTAAGAAGAAATGGCTCGTTACACCGGCCCCGCGACGCGTATTTCGCGTCGCCTCAAGGTTGACCTCATCGGCGGCGACCAGGCTTTCGAGCGTCGCCCCTACCCGCCGGGCCAGCACGGCCGCGGGCGCATCAAGGAGTCCGAGTACCTCCTGCAGTCGCAGGAGAAGCAGAAGGCTCGCTACACCTACGGCGTTCTCGAGCGTCAGTTCGTCCGGTACTACAAGGAAGCCGTCCGGCGTCCGGGCAAGACCGGTGAGAACCTGCTGCAGATCCTCGAGTCCCGCCTGGACAACGTGATCTACCGCGCCGGCATCGCCCGCACCCGCCGCCAGGCGCGTCAGCTGGTGAGCCACGGCCACTTCCTGGTCAACGGCCAGAAGGTGAACGTCCCGTCGTTCCAGGTCACCAAGTGGGACATCATCGACGTGCGGCCGAAGTCCATGGGCATGCTGCCGTTCGTGGCGGCGAAGGAGTCCTTCGGCGAGCGCCCCATCCCGGCGTGGCTGCAGGTCGTCCAGTCCAACCTCCGCGTGCTGGTCCACCAGCTCCCGGAGCGTGCGCAGATCGACGTTCCGGTTCAGGAACAGCTGATCGTCGAGCTTTACTCGAAGTAGTCCGGCCCCGGCTGGAGTACGGGCGGCGGCGCGACAGGTGCGCCGCCGCCTACGCCATCCCTTCGACGTCATATGGCGGGCGTCGTCTGGAAAGGAAAACAAGGAATGCTGATTTCCCAGCGGCCGGCTCTCGGCGAAGAGACGGTCAACGAGACCCGCTCCCGGTTCACCATCGAACCGCTGGAGCCCGGCTTCGGCTACACGCTCGGCAACTCGCTGCGTCGCACGCTGCTGTCGTCCATCCCGGGCGCGGCCGTGACGAGCATCCGCATCGACGGCGTGCTGCACGAATTCACCACCGTTCCCGGGGTGAAGGAAGACGTCACCGACATCATCCTGAACCTCAAGGAGCTCGTGGTGTCCTCGGAAGAGGACGAGCCGGTCACCATGTACCTGCGCAAGCAGGGCCCCGGTGAGGTCACGGCGGCCGACATCGTGCCGCCGGCGGGTGTCACCGTGCACAACCCGGATCTGCACATCGCGTCGCTGAACGGCAAGGGCAAGCTCGAGATCGAGCTCGTCGTCGAGCGCGGCCGCGGGTACGTTCCGGCCCTGCAGAACAAGCAGGCGGGCGCGGAGATCGGCCGGATCCCGGTCGACTCGATCTACTCGCCGGTGCTGAAGGTGACCTACAAGGTCGAGGCCACCCGTGTCGAGCAGCGCACCGACTTCGACAAGCTGATCCTGGACGTCGAGACCAAGCCGTCGATCACGCCGCGCGACGCGGTCGCGTCGGCCGGCAAGACGCTGGTGGAGCTGTTCGGTCTCGCCCGCGAGCTGAACGTCGACGCCGAGGGCATCGAGATCGGCCCGTCGCCGCAGGAGGCGGACACCATCGCCGCCTACGCGATGCCGATCGAGGACCTGGACCTCACCGTCCGGTCGTACAACTGCCTCAAGCGCGAGGGCATCCACACGGTGGGCGAGCTCGTCTCGCGCAGCGAGGCGGACCTGCTCGACATCCGCAACTTCGGCGCCAAGTCGATCGACGAGGTCAAGCTCAAGCTCGTCGGTCTCGGCCTCGCGCTGAAGGACAGCCCGCCCGGGTTCGACCCGACCGCCGCGGCCGCCAGCTACGACGGTGAAGGCTGGTCGGAGGGTGTCGGTGGCATCGCCGACGGGATTTCGGACGGCCACGACGATGGCCAGGACTACGCAGAGACCGAGCAGCTCTGAGGCTCTGTGCCCGGACGCTGTGAGCTGAACTAGGAGAACCAATGCCCACCCCTACCAAGGGAGCCCGGCTCGGCGGGTCGTCCGCGCACGAGCGGCTGATCCTGGCCAACTTGGCCACGCAGCTGTTCGAGCACGGCAAGATCACGACCACCGAGGCGAAGGCCCGCCGGGTCCGCCCGCTGGCCGAGAAGCTGATCACGAAGGCGAAGCGGGGCGACCTGCACAACCGTCGTCAGGTGCAGAAGGTCGTCCGTGACAAGGACGTCCTGCACAAGCTGTTCGCCGAGATCGGTCCGCACTTCGCGGAGCGTGCGGGTGGCTACACCCGGATCACCAAGACGATGCCGCGCAAGGGCGACAACGCCGCCATGGCCGTCATCGAGCTGGTGGCCGAGAAGACGGTGACTTCGGAAGCCGAGCGCGCTCGCAAGACGAAGTTCGCGAAGGACGAGAAGGCCGCCGCTCCGGCCGCCGAGGAGACCACCACCGAGGCGCCCGCCGCTTCGGAGGAGGCTCCGGCTGCCGAGGAGGCCAAGGCCGAGGAGACCACCGAGGCCCCGGCCTCGGAGGAGACCGACGCCGACGCCAAGAAGGACTGACGTCCTGACGGCCGATTCGACACCGGACGAGCCCGCCACTCCCGCTGGGGAGGGCGGGCTCGTTCGTCTGCGCCTGGACGTCTCCTACGACGGCACGGACTTCTCGGGCTGGGCCCGCCAGCCGGGCCGCCGGACCGTCCAGGGGCTCCTGGAAGAGGCGCTGCAGAAGCAGCCACCAGGGGCGTCGGTGCCCAAGTCCGTGGTGGTGGCGGGCCGCACGGACGCCGGGGTGCACGCGACCGGCCAGGTCGTGCACGTCGACGTGGTGCCCCTTTCCGGGCCCTCAGGCCGCGTTCCCGTGTCGCCGGAGGGCATTCCGGACCTGGACCGCATGGCGGGCCGCTGGAACCGCCTGCTGCCCGGTGACGTCCGCGTGCTGGGTGCCCGGATCGCTCCCGAGGGCTTCGACGCGCGGTTCTCGGCGATCCGCCGTCACTACCGCTACCGCGTCTCGGACGCGCCCTGGGGCGTGGACCCGTTGCGCCGCCACGACACGCTGGCCTGGAACCGTCCACTGTCGACGGACGCGATGAATGCGGCCGCCGCGGAACTGCTGGGCCTGCACGACTTCGCGGCGTACTGCAAGCAGCGCGACACGGGCACGACGATCCGCGAGCTGCAGCGCCTGGAGTGGGCGCGCGTGGACGACCACCTGCTGGAGGTCCGGGTTTCGGCGGACGCGTTCTGCCACTCGATGGTCCGCAGCCTGGTCGGCGTGCTCCTCCTGGTGGGCGACGGCCGCCGCACCGACGCCTGGCCGGGGAAGGTCCTGGCGAGCGGCATCCGCGACAGCGCGGTGGCGCCCGCCCACGGCCTCACCCTGCTCGGCGTGGACTACCCCCCGGACGCCGAACTCGCGGCGCGAGCGGAGCAGACCCGCAAAGTCCGCACCCCGATGCAGTGAATGACTCATTCCTGGCGTCGGACGCCAGGAATGAGTCATTCACTGCGCGGGTCAGTCGCCGCGGCGGACCGGGCCGAGGAGCTGCTGCTCCTTGCCCGTGGTGACCAGGCGCAGGGGGCGCCAGAGGTTGCGGCCCAGCGCCACCACCTGGTCGTCCTTCAACGTCGTCAGCTGGCGCATCATCTGGGGCGGCAGGCGCCAGATGCGGGCGGCCAGCTCGGCCTGGCCGGCCGGAAGGCGCTGCATCAGCACCAGGTCCGCCGCGTTGGCCGTCGCGCCCGCCTGCGGGTGCAGGTACGGGAGCACGTAGACCGTCGTCTGCCAGGGCGAGCGGGGCGGGAACAGGTCCTGCGGCGTCGGGCCGCCGTCGGTCACCACCAGCAGCGGCGCGTCTTCCGACGGCCGCGGCAGCTCGACCGGCGACAACCGGCGAATCTGGACCAGCGGCGACGGCCGCCCGTCGCGGCTGCCGGCCGCCCGGGAGAGCACCTGCCACTCGGTCGGGCGCCCGGTCGCGACCACCACCCACGCGCCGACCGCCATCGCCCGCATGGCCACCTGGCGGGCCAGGTACAGCCCGCCCACCAGCACGATCCGGGTGGGGGTCGAGCGCAGCGCCGAGATCGTCAGCGGCTCGCCCTTGAGGCCGGAGCCGAGGACGATGCCGCCGCGGTCACCCGAGGGACTGATCGCGTCGAGCAGCGCGGGGTCCACGGTGAACTCCGGTGCCACGCCACTGTTCTGCCCGGCGTCACGGACGCGGGAACTCATGCTGTGCCTCCGATCGGCAACGTCGCGGCGAACGCGGAGACCTGCAGCCCGCGCAGCGGCGTCAGGTCCACGCCCAGCCGCTCGGACAGCCCCTGCAGCCGCTGGTCGGCGGCGTCGAGCTCACGCGGGTTCCGCGCGCTCAGCCGGACCACGCCGCGCAGGCCGATCTTGCCCTCGTCCGACGCCGGGGAGATAGACATCGCGAGCGTCGCCGAAAGCGCGCGGACGCTCGTCAGCGCGTTCAGGCTGCTGGTGACCTTGCCCTTCGGCCAGCCGGTGATGGCGTAGCTGGCGTGCCCGATGCCGGCCGCGGTCACCCCGGACCAGCGTTCCTGCAACGTCACCTTGGTGGGCGACCCGGCCACCGACGTCAGCTCCGCGGCGGAGATGCCCGCCCGCAGCAGCTCGTCCGGGTCGAGCGGCCGTGTCGGCACGCCCTGGGACTCCAGCGCGTTGCGCACCCGCGACAGCGCCCCGATGAGTGCGCGGTGGGCGCCGACGACGCCGCCGCCGCGCTCCCGGATCGCCGCCGGGCAGCGCCGCGGGTCGAGCCGGATCGCCACCCACGTCGTCCGCCGCGCTGCCGCGGGCAGCGGGCCCAGCACCTCCATGTAGGAGCTCAGCGCCGGCGAGTCCGACGGCAGCGCCGCGCTGCCCGGGTAGCAGTGCCAGATCATCTGGATGGAGTCGAGGACCACGCCGCGGTCTTCGAGGCAGGGCGCCAGCGCCGACAGCGGCAGGCTCGGCGCGCCGTCGGCCTGGGTGATCAGCGCCGGGGCCGGCTCGACGAGCAGCACCGCCGTCCACGTGCCGTCGTTCCAGGCGAGCCCGACCTGCTGGCGTTCGTGGTCGACGCCGTGCGCGACGACGAGGTCCGGCACGGCGATCCGGAGCAGGTTGACGCGGGCGTCGTCGGGACCGGTGACCGAGGTTTCCTCGGCGGTCATGGCTTCGACGGTGCTGGGCGGCAGCGGGTTCGCGACCCGGTCGTGCGAGCGGAAGGTGTAGCGCAGCGTCAGGCCGACCCACTGGGTGAACCAGCGGCCGCGCCAGCGCAGCAGCGCGACGATGAGGGCGAAGCCGACGATGCCGACGGCGACCCACTTGAGCGACATGTCGATCGCGAGCAGGACCAGGCCGATCGCGAGGCCGACTTCGAGCACGACGAGGTTGGCCACGGGCAGCGGGCCGAGGGTGACGCCGGCGGACCGCCGTCGCGCCGGCGGGGCCACCCGGGCCGGGCCGGGCGGGGGAGTGGCGGGACCGCTGTCGTCGGGCCCCTGGGGACCGCCAGGACCACCCGGGCCACCGCCACCGGGACCACCGGGACCGCCAGGCCCGCCGCCACCGGGGCCGCCAGGACCACCCGGCCCGCCGCCACCGGGGCCACCAGGGCCACCAGGACCGCCGGGACGGCCACCAGGTCCACCGGGACCGGGGACACCAGGGCCGCCAGGACCGCGCGGGGGCATGCCGGGGCCACCGGGAGCGCCGGGACCGCCACCGGGCCCGCCGGGCACCCCACCGGGTCCGCCAGGGCCACCGGGAACGCCACCCGGAACCCCGCCCGGGCCGCCGGGACCACCGGGTCTGCCCGGCCGCGGCGGCGGGCCCGGCGGACGGCCACCGGGCGGCGGGGGCCCGGGCGGGCCAGGCGGACGTGGAGGAGTGGTGACGGACATCCGCGCTTTCTCTTCCCCTCGTGCTTGCTGCGTACCCGGAAGCCGGGTCCCGGGGTGCCCGACACTAGCTTGAGTTGGTAGAAACCCCACACCAGACGGTCCCCGTACGGCTATCCTGCGGAACCGTACCGCGACGGGGAGAGCTGTAGGTCGAGAATGCCATCAACACCCACGACTAAGTCTCAGGTCCAGGCGTATCAGTTCGTCCTACGGCGGATGCAGTCGGCGCTGGTCCGGCGGGACGCCGTGATGCTGCACGACCCGATGCGCACCCACACGCGGGCGACCATCGTGGGCGTGGTGCTGGGCGCGCTCGGCATGATCGTGTTCGTCGTCTGGGGGCTGCTCAGCCCGGCGCCGTCGGTGCCCGAGGCCGGGAACATCGTCATCGGCGAGCAGTCCGGCACGGTCTACGTCGTGGCGGCGGGCAACCCGAAGAAGCTGATCCCGACGTTCAACCTCGCGTCGGCCCGGCTTCTCCTGCTGGCCCAGCAGAAGCAGCCGAACGCCGGCGGCGCCACCGCGGCACCCGCTCCCGCCCCGGCGAGCCCGGCGAGTGTGAAGAATCCCACGGTCGTTTCCGACGATCAGCTGAAGGACATTCCGCGCGACAAACTCACCGGAATTCCGGACGGTCCGCAGCTGATCCCGACGGATTCCCAGCGAATCACCCCCAATTGGGCCGTCTGCGACCAGGTTCAGCTGGATCAATCACTGCCGAATCCCGACACCGGCCGCACGAACACCTACGTTTTCGGCGGTATCGCACCGAGCGGGCTGGGCACCGAGCTGCGGGACAACGAGGCGTTGCTGGCGAAGGCCGACAACGGGAAGACCTACCTCGTCTACCGGCTGCCGAGCTCCCGGAACCGGCCGAACGCGAACACCGTGCGCGCCGAGATCGACGTCGACAACCCGAACGACGCCGTCCGGGTGGCGCTGCAGCTGCCGCCGTCGCCGCGGAAGATCACGCAGGGGCTGCTCAACGCCATCCCCGAGGTCGCGAAGCTGACGCCGCCGAAGATCCAGGGCGGCCAGGCCCCCGGGGACTTCGACGGCCTCGCCGCGGGTGACGTCTTCGCCACGCAGCAGGCCGGCGAGACGACGCTGAACTACTGGGCGATCACCCGCACCGGCATCCAGCGGGTGTCCAACGCCGTCGCCGACATCATCCGCGTCGCGAAGAACGGCAGCTCCGGCAAGATCCAGACGCTCGGCCTCGACAAGCTCGCCGGGGTGCACACCCTGCAGCCGACCGACCCCGACTACATCCCGGTCGACGACTTCCCGCGCTCGGTGCCGACGGTCCTCGACGCGACGAAGAACTCGTCGGTCGCGTGCCTGGGCTGGTCGCTGGTCGGGTCCGGGCCCGACCAGGACGGGCACACCTCGGTGTACGTCGACACGCAGCTGCCCGGCCAGAAGAGCACGGGCGAGAAGTTCACCCCGATGACGGTGACCACGCCGGGCCCGAACCGCGTGCCGCTCAACGGTTTCTACCTCAAGCCCGGGTTCGCCGCGGTGGTCCAGTCCGCGACCGGCAAGGCCAGCTTCGGCAAGGGCCAGATCCAGCTGATCTCCGACCGGGGCGTCCGCTACAGCGTCCCGGACGCGCAGACGGCGGACTCGATCGGCCTGAACAACCGGCAGCCGGCTCCCGAGTCGATCATCGGGCTGCTGCCGACCGGGGCGTCGCTGAACACCCAGGACGTGCTGCGGCAGTTCGACGCGGTGCCGATCGACCCGAACGCCGGCTCGTACCCGACGCCGACCGCGCCGCCGGGGAACTGAGGGAACCGCAGGCCCGCGGCAGGCGTCCCACGCTCGAAGGTCTTTCTCGTGAGCGGAGGTGCCGTGGCCGGCTTGAGGATGGACGGCGTCGTCGTCGCCCGGTACGCCGAGACGGCCGAGGCCGCCGCGGCCGACCTGGACGCGGCGGCGGCCGAGGTCGGCGGGGACGTCACCGCGGAGTCCTACGGGACGCTGGGCGCGCAGATCGGCCTCGGCGAGTCGTACGGCCGCGCGTCCGGGGCGTTGCGGCGTCAGCTGGCCGACGGCGCCGAGGCGCTGCGCTCGGCCGCGGAGGCGCTGCGGCAGGTGGCGGTGCGCCACGGCGGCCAGGACGCGGACGCCGCGGAGCTGATCAAGCGGGCCGGGAGGCTCGACGGATGACGACTTCGGTGCCGGTACCGGCGGGCGAGGACATCACCGCGGCGGCCGAGCCGTACCTGGCCTACCTCACGGACCTCTCGCGGCAGCTGGGCGTGATCGACCCCGTCGAGACGTACTTCCGGCCGCTGATCGGCCGCTGGGCCGACCTCGGCGCGGAGGCGGACAGCCTGCGCCAGGCCGCCTCGGTCGCGGCCGAGGTTTCGGCGCGCCTGGACGACGAGCTCGGCCGGCTCGACGCGGGCTGGGAGGGCAAGGACGCCGACTCGTTCGTCGCGTACATCCGCGCGATCGGCGCGGCGGGCGGCGACCTGCGCGAGGCACTCGAAGCACTCGCCGGCGCGCTGGACGAGATGGTGACGACCCTGCGGCACGTCGCCGTCGACCTCGCCGAGGTGCTGGTGGACGCGGCGGAGCTGACGTCGGAGACGATGCTGCTTCCGAGCGGCGGCGCCAAGCGCGCCCGGGCGCAGCTGCAGGAGACGCAGGATTCGGCCAAGGCCTTGCACGAAACCGCCCGCGACGTGCTGGAGGCGTTCGACCGGCTGTGCAACGGCGTCGACGACCCGGACGCGGCGTCCCGCACGATCGAGATCCGGCACCGGTACCCGCCGGAGCGCTTCAAGCTGCACGACGACGCGCTGAACGAAGCGGCTTCAGCGGACGAGGTCATGACCCCGTCGTCGGCCGACGGCCCGGCGGAGGGCCGCCACACGGGTGCCGGAGCCCCCGAAACGCCGCAGCCCGCCGACCCACCGCCCGCCCCGCAGGCGGAGCCGGACCACAGCATGTCGGGCGGAGTCCCGATGATGCCGATGATGGGCTTCGGCGCCTTCGGCTCGGGCAGCCAGGCGCGCCGCCCGTCGAAGACCCGCCCGGTCACGAAGTCGTCGGACCTGCTGGGCGAGCCCGGTCTGGTCGCCCCACCGGTGATCGGCGAGGACGACAAGCCACCGGAGAAGAACCCGCCCGCGAAGTGACCAACCGGGCATCACACGTGATCCAGGGGGCATCACGCGTGATCCAGGGGGCATCACACGTGATCCAGGGGGCATCACGCCGATGCCCGCTCAATCACGCGTGATGCCCTCCCAGTCACGCGTGATGCCTCTCCAAGCACACGTGATGCCTCTCCAAGCACGGTGAGGCCCGTCAGCGGCGGGTGGTTTCGGGCTCGGCTGGGCGGTTGCGGCGGATCGTGTGCATCACGAACAGCGTGATCAGCAGGGCGAGCACGCCGCCCGCTGTTCCGGCCAAGGCGACGATCATCGGGGTTGAGCTGCGGTCGTTCGCCGGGGGGAGCTGGGCCATCTGCGGGGCGGGGATGGGTGCCTGGTTCCCGACCTCCGAGGGCAGGACCTGGGTCAGCGCCGCCACCGGGTCGATCACGCCGTAGCCGACGAAGTTGTCGCGGCCGCCCGGGGCCGCCGGGTGCTGGGCGGTCTCCTTGATCCGGTTGATGATGCCCTTGGCGTCGAGCTTCGGGTACTTCGCCTTGACCAGCGCCGCCAAGCCGGCCACGTACGGTGCCGCGAAGCTGGTGCCCTGGATTTCGCTGGCCTTGTCGCCGTTTTCGAACGTCAGGTTCGCCAGGCTGCCGGACCCCTCGGCGGGGTCGAGCGACACGATCTTCGTGCCGGGAGCCGCGACGCCGACCCACGGGCCGTGCACGCTGAACGGCGCGACACTGCCGAACTCGTCGATCGCCCCGACCGACAGCACGTCGTCGGCGAACCACGGCGGCGTCACGATCGTCTTGGGCTTCCGCGCGTCCGGCTGGTCGTTCTGCGGGCAGGTGTCCGTCGCGTTGCCGGCCGCGGCGACGATCACGATGCCGGCCTGCGCCGCGAAGCGCACGGCCGCCTGGACCTGCTGCTCGCCTTCGGTGATCGAGCCGGTGGCCGGGCGGCAGTTGTCGACCGACATGTTGATGATGTCGGCTTCCTTCCGCTCGGCGATGCCGCGGATGATCTCGGCCAGCGTCTTCAGCGTGCCCGCGGTGCCGGCCTTCTCCAGCTGACGTCCGCCGTTGGACTGCCCGGGGGACGTCCCGTCGCCTTCGGCGCCGCCACCGCCACCGCCGGGCGGCGGTTCGGTGGAGGATTCCGGCGGCGGGTTCGTGCTGGACGACGGAGGAGGGGCGCTCGAACCGGCCGTCGCGTTCTGCTTCGCGGGCTCGTAGTTCTCGCTGAGCTGGCGGTAGGACACGATCGTGGCGTCCGGGGCGACGCCGACGAAGCCGACCTCGGGGTTGTCCGGCTTCGCCCCGATGATCCCGGCGACCTCGGTGCCGTGGCCGTCGCAGTCCTCGAGACCCTGTGGCTGGCCCTTCGTCGGCGTGGCCACGTAGTCGCCGCCGGACTTGAGCCGGTCCTGGAACCACGGGTGCCGCGTCACGCCGGTGTCGATCACCGCGACGCGGACGCCGCCGCCGGCACTGCCGCCCGTGGCCGCCTTGACGATGTCCTGCGCCTTGGAGATCTGCAGGTACTCCTGGCCCCACGGGCGGTTCTTGATCTGGATGTCCTGGCCGAGGGTGCTGCGCTGCACGCAGCCCTTCGTCTGCGTGTACGTCTTGTCGGGCTGGCGCGAGTCCGGGATCAGCTTGCCCATGTCGACCGGCGGCGGGGTCGCGAAGTAGCCGTCGGCCGGTGCGGCCTGCCCCCACGCGGGCACCGCGAGCGTCAACGGCGACAGGAGGCCGATCGTGCCGGCCAGCAGGGCCGTCGTGGTCCTTCGGGTGGCGCCGGGATGCCGTGCTGCTGCCATCGGAGATTCACCCGATCCGGTCACTTGAAGTTCAGGTGCCGCAGGGTGGTGTAGAGGTCCATCACACCCAGGGCGAGGGGCAGCACGGAGGCGATGCAGATCGCTTCGATGATCTCCACCGTGCGGCGCAGCGGCGGCGAGAACCGCTGGTTCGGGAAGATCACGCCGACGACGAGCGCGCCCGCGGCCAGCAGGATCAGCACGCCGAAGACGTAGAGCAGCCGGTTCTGGGCGTTCGCCGAGATCAGCCAGCCGACGGCGATCCCGGTGGCCGAGACCAGGCCGGTGGTGAGCAGCGCGATCGCCTGGCTGCCGTTGGCGTACGCGCGGGCGCGCAGCAGCAGGACGAGCGTCGCGACGACGGCGAGGATGATCCCGAACGCCCCGGGCGCGCTCGCAGCGATGATCGCGGAGACGGCCACCGTGGCACCGCAACCGACCATCAGGCCGGTCATGTAGTTGTGCGCGATCGCCGTGCGGCGCTCGATCGCCCGGTAGTCGGGGAAGCCGGAGTCTTCCTTCAGCTCTTCGGCGTTGCTGGGGACGTGCGGCAGCGGCAGCTTCGCGAGCCAGATCGTGGCGCGCGGCAGGATCGAGATGCAGGCGAGGGCGACCGCGACGGTGCCGGCCGCGATGCCGGGCGCCGGGTGCGCGACGAGCGTGCCGAACAGGAAGGCCAGCGCGCCGAAGGTGCCCGCGGTGGCCGCGGCGATGAACGTCGTGATGCCGGCGCCGATGACCATGATGCAGACCGAGGCGACGATGATCACCAGCACCGCGCCGAGCAGCAGGTTCGCCCGCAGGGACAGCCCGGGCACGATGTAGAAGCCGCTGACGAAGGCCAGCGGCAGGCCGCCCGCCGCGGCGATCAGCACGCCGGTCGGCTCGGCCTGGTAGCCCTTGGCGAGGGTGGCGCCGATCGCGACGCAGGCGATCGCGCCGATGCCGCCGGCGATGGCCGCGCCCAGCGCGCTGCCGCCGTAGAACGAGCCGCTCATGAACAGCGCGACGGCGGCGGCGAACAGCGCCAGCCCGCCGGCCACGTGCCCGAACCGGTTCGCCGTCTCCTTCGTCCACGGCCGGAAGCTGTCCGGGGACGACTCGGCGATGGCGTCGACGACGTCGTCGTACAGCGGCGGCGGCGGGTTTTCGTTGCGCTTGCGCAGCTGGAGCAGTTCGCCGTCGACGACGCCGAGCGAGGCCAGCGTGCGGCTCGGGTCGAGCGGGGCGTCCCCGAGCTTGGCCAGCGCCCAGCCACCGTGGCGGGCCCCGCCGTCGGGCGAGGTCTCCTTGGCCATGTCCAGCAGCATCGGCAGCAGGTCGGCCACCGCGACGTCGGCGGGCAGCGCCACGTCGATCCGGGTGGACGGCGCGACGACCGTCACCCTGCTGAATACTGTCGTGCCCGTAGCCACTGCACTGCCCCCGCTCGGTCGATGCTGCTCCCGGGGGAACTTATACCGAACCCCGGTGCCGACATCATCGAACGTCCGAAAATCACCGGCAATGGCCGCTCGCACCCGCGAACCGCAGTTTACTGTCGGTGCCGGGCCGTACACTCGCCCGACGACGATCGGGCAGCGTTTCCGAGGGGTTCCGGCATCCGGCGGAATTCCCGGGGGGCGTTCGATAGGTTGGTCGCGCACACCTTGCGCGGTGGCCGCCATCGTCGCGTTTGAATGAGGGGTCCTTCGATGAGCACGCTGCAGTTCAAGAAGTCGCCGCGGCTGGCGGCACCGCGGCCGCCGGGCGGTGAGGTGCACCTGGAGCCACCGCCCGAGGTGCCCCGGGTCATCCCCGGCAACATCGTGATGAAGGCGCTTCCGGTCGTCATGATCGTCGCGTCGCTCGGGATGATGGTCTTCATGTTCCAGGCCAGCAACCGGAACCCGATGATGATGGCCATGGGCGGCATGATGGTCGTCGGGACGCTCGGGATGATGGCCGGCGGCGGTGGCAAGGGCGGCGGCGCCAAGCGCGCCGAGATGGACGAAGACCGCAAGGACTACCTGCGCTACCTGGGCCAGATGCGCGACCGCGCCCGCGAGGCCATGGTCGACCAGCGCGCGGCACTGGAGTGGGTGCACCCGGACCCCCAGTCGCTGTGGTCGCTGGCCGCGAGCCGCCGGATGTGGGAACGCCGCCAGAACGACCAGGACTTCCTGCACCTGCGCGTCGGGCGCAGCTCGCACCGGCTCGCGACGCGGCTGGTCCCGCCCCAGACCGGGCCCGTCGACGAGCTGGAGCCGATCGCCACCCTCGCGCTGCGCCGGTTCGTGCGCGCGCACTCGATCGTCCCCGACCTGCCGACCCAGATCACCCTCCGCGGGTTCGCCGCGGTCAGCATGCAGGGCGACCGCGCGCTGACCCGCGGCCTCACCCGCGCGATGCTCGCGCAGCTGGTCACCTTCCACAGCCCCGACGACGTGCTGATCGCGGTCGCCACCGCGGGCCGAGCCAAGGAGGAGTGGGAGTGGGCGAAGTGGCTGCCGCACGTCCAGCACCCCACGCTGTCCGACGGCATCGGCCAGCTCCGCATGATGGCCGGTTCGCTGGCCCAGATCGAAGACTGGCTCGACGAAGAACTGCGTGACCGCCAGCGCTTCTCCCGCAACGCCACGCCGGCCCCGGACCAACCGCACGTCGTCATCATCATCGACGACGCCGAAGTCACCCGCGAAGAGCAGATCGTCCTCGAAGAGGGCCTGGTCGGCGTCACGCTGATCGACCTGTCCGACTCCCTCGGCAACCTCGCCGCCCGCCGCGGCCTCCGGCTGGTCGTCGAGGCGGACCGGCTGGGTGCCCGCAGCGCCGGCGGCGTCGAGTGGTTCGGCCGCCCGGACACCCTCAGCCTGGTCGAAACCGAGTCGCTGGCCCGGCTCATCTCGCCGTACCGCGTCGGCGGCGCCGCGGGCCAGGACATCGGCGACGAAGAGCCGCTGCTGTCCAACCCGTCGCTGCTGGAGCTGCTCGGCATCCCCGGCGACCCGATGACCTTCGACGTCCAGCAGGCGTGGCGGCCGCGGCCGATCCGCGACCGCTACCGCGTCCCGTTCGGCGTCGGCGAGTACGGCCAGCCGGTCGAGCTGGACATCAAGGAAGCGGCCGCCGAGGGCATGGGCCCGCACGGCCTGTGCATCGGCGCCACCGGTTCCGGCAAGTCGGAGTTCCTCCGCACCCTGGTGCTGGGCCTGCTGGCCACGCATTCGTCGAGCACGCTGAACTTCGTCCTCGTCGACTTCAAGGGTGGCGCGACGTTCCTCGGCCTCGACAAGGCCCCGCACGTCTCCGCGGTCATCACCAACCTCGCGGACGAGGTCACCCTGGTCGACCGCATGAAGGACGCGCTGGCCGGCGAAATGAACCGGCGTCAGGAAGCGCTGAAGAACGGCGGCAACTTCAAGAACGTCTGGGAATACGAGAAAGCGCGCGAGAACGGTGCGGACCTCGACCCGCTGCCGGCGTTGTTCATCGTCTGCGACGAGTTTTCCGAGCTGCTGAGCGCGAAGCCGGACTTCATCGACCTGTTCGTCGCCATCGGCCGGCTGGGCCGGTCGCTGCAGATGCACATGCTGCTGGCCTCGCAGCGCCTCGAAGAGGGCAAGCTGCGCGGTCTCGACTCGCACCTGTCGTACCGGATCGGCCTCAAGACGTTCTCGGCGGCGGAATCCCGCGCCGCGATCGGCGTGCCGGACGCGTTCGAGCTGCCGTCGGTCCCCGGTGGCGGCTACCTGAAGTACGACACGTCGACGCTGGTGCGGTTCAAGGCGTCCTACGTCTCGGGTCCGTACCGCCCGGCCGGCCTCAAGGCGGCGGGCCCGGCGGCGACCGTGGTCCGCGCGGACAAGCGGCCGCAGCTGTTCGTCCCGGACTTCGTCGAGCTGCCGAAGGAGCCGGAGCCGCAGCAGATCGAGGCGCCGGTGCAGCAGCAGCCGCAGTCCGAGGAAGCGGTCGAACCCAGCGAGCTCGACGTCATCGTCTCGCGCCTGGTGGGCCAGGGCCCGCCGGCGCACGAGGTGTGGCTGCCGCCGCTGAAGGACCCGAACTCGCTCGACACGCTGCTGCCCAACCTGAACCCGACCGACGACCGCGGCCTGTCCCCGGTCGGCTACTTCGGCAACGGGCGGCTGCAGGTGCCGCTGGGCATCATCGACCGGCCGTACGAGCAGCGCCGCGACCCGCTGTGGGCCGACTTCTCCGGTGCGGCGGGCCACGGCGTGATCGTCGGCGGCCCGCAGACGGGCAAGTCGACCATGCTGCGGACGCTGATCATGTCGATGGCGCTGACGCACACGCCGGAGGAGGCGCAGTTCTACTGCCTCGACCTCGGTGGTGGCACCCTGGCCGGGCTCGCGGACCTGCCGCACGTCGGTGGCGTCGCGGTGGCCCGGCGCGAGCCGGACAAGGCCCGCCGGATCGTGGCCGAGCTGACCACCCTGCTCACCGAGCGCGAAGGCCGGTTCGGGGCGATGGGCATCGACTCGATGACCGAGTTCCGCAACCGCAAGCGCCGCGGCGAGATCCGGCCGGACCAGGACCCGTTCGGCGACGCGTTCTTGATCGTGGACAACTGGCGGGCCCTGCGCGACGACTTCGAAGAGCTCGAGACCACGATCACCCGGCTCGCCACCCAGGGTCTGTCCTACGGCGTGCACGTGATCATCTCCGCCAACCGGTGGGCCGACATCCGCCCGGCGATCAAGGACATGCTGGGCACCCGGTTCGAGCTGCGCCTCGGTGACCCGACCGAGTCGGACATCGACCGGCGCGTCGCGGTGAACGTCCCGGCCGGGCGGCCGGGCCGCGGCCTCACCCGGGAGAAGCTGCACATGCTCGGCGGCCTCCCGCGGATCGACGGCTCCAGCGACCCGGAGACGGTCGCGGCCGGCGTGGCCGACGCGGTGGCGAAGATCAAGGGCGCGTGGCGCGGCCGCGTCGCGCCGCAGGTCCGCCTGCTGCCCGAGCTGATCACCTACGAAGACGTGCTCAAGCTCGACACCGCGCGGGACTCGAAGCTCATCCCGATCGGCGTCAACGAAGAAGACCTGCAGCCGATCTACCTCGACTTCAACGCCGAGCCGCACTTCTACGCCTTCGCGGACGGCGAGTCGGGGAAGACCAACCTGCTGCGGCAGATCGCCCGGGGCATCTCGGAGCGCTACACCGCCAAGGAAGCGCTCATCCTGCTGGTCGACTACCGGCGCACGATGCTCGGGTTCATCCAGGGGGATTCGCTGCTCGGGTACGCGGTTTCGGCCGCGCAGCTGGAAAGCATGGTCGGCGACGTCTTCAACTCGATGACGCGGCGCCTGCCGGGTCCGGACGTCACGCAGGAGCAGCTGAAGACGCGGTCCTGGTGGAAGGGCCCGGAGCTGTTCATCCTGGTCGACGACTACGACCTGGTGGCCACGTCGACGAACAACCCGCTGCGGAAGATCTCCGACTTCCTCCCGCAGGCCAAGGACGTCGGCCTGCACCTGGTGACCGTGCGGCGCACCGGTGGCGCGAGCAAGGCGATGTACGACCCGATCATCGGCAAGCTCAAGGAGATCGCGGCGCCGGGCATGGTGATGAACGGTTCGCGCGACGAAGGGGCGCTGGTCGGCAACATCAAGCCGAGCGCGATGCCGCCGGGCCGGGGCAACCTGCTGACCCGGAAGAACGGCAAGCAGCTGATCCAGGTGTCGTGGATCCAGCCCGACTGACGACGGCGGCCGGACGCGCTCCCGGCGAGGTGGGTAGGTTCCTCCTCGGGGGCGCGTCCCGGCGGCGGGGCGCGGGGGATCGCGACGGAATGTGCGGGAGCTGCTGGTGACGGTCCGGGTTGCGGTGGACTTCGGGACATCGAGCACCTGTGTCGTCGCCTCGGTCAACGGGCGCGAGCCGCAGGTCGTGGTGATCGACGGCCAGCCGCTGATGTCCTCGGCGGTGTACGCGGCGGCGGACGGCACGCTGTTCGTCGGCCAGGAGGCCGAGCGGCAGGCGGCCGTCGACCCGTCGCGCTACGAACCGAACCCGAAGCGGCGGATCGACGAGGGCGAGCTGCTGCTCGGCGAGAACGTCCTGCGGGTGACCGACGTCGTCCACGCCGTGCTGGGGCGCGCGGTGTCCGAAGCGCGCCGCCTGGCCGGTGACGCCGAGGTCGACCTGCTCGTGCTGACCCACCCCGCCGACTGGGGCGCGATCCGCACCCGGCTGCTGCGGCAGGCGGCGGGCGGGCTGGCGCGCGAGGTCGCGCTGGTGCCCGAGCCGGTCGCGGCGGCGGTCTACCACGCGGCGACGTTCGCACCGCAGGACGTGACGAACGACCGCACGGTCGAGTTCAGCGGCCGCCCCGGCGACGCGCTCGCGGTGCTCGACCTCGGCGGCGGCACGGTCGACGTCAGCGTGGTGCGGCGGCTGCCGCCGGACACCGCGCGGGACCGCGCCGGCCGTCCGCAGCGCGGCGGCTTCCAGGTGCTCGCCACCCGGGGCGACCCCGGCTTCGGCGGCGCGGACATCGACCAGGCGCTGCTGGAGCACGTCGGTTCCCTGGTCTCCGCGGCCGATCCGGACGCCTGGCGCGAGCTCGTCGAAGGCCGCGAGCTGGCCGACCGGCGCCGTCGCCGCGTGCTGCGCCAGGACGTGCGGGGCGCGAAGGAGACGTTGTCCCGGCACGCCTACACCGACGTGCCGATGCCGCCGCCCTTCGCCGACGCGCACGTCACGCGCGAAGACCTCGAACGGCTGATCGCGGCCCCGCTCGGCCGGGCCGTCGAGCTGACGGTCGCCGCGATCGGCGACGCCGGCCTGCGGCCGAAGCAGCTCACGGCGATCTTCCTGGTCGGCGGCTCGAGCCGGATCCCGATGATCTCGCGGCTGGTGCACGAACGCACCGGCGTCGTGCCGACGAGCCTCGACCAGCCCGAAACGGTGGTCGCGCGCGGCGCGCTGCGGGCGGTGCTGGTGGACCCGGACCGCACCGGCGCGCTGCCCGGCGAAGCGATGGCGCGGCTGGGCGCGGTACCGGGCGGCGCCCTCAACCCGGCGGCGCAGCGCACGGAGGTCGTCCGCCCCGGCGACCTCGCCCCGCGCCCGGCTGAGGGGGGCCAGCGCCCGGCACCGCCGCGCGCTCCGGTGGCCGGGCCCGCCGGGTTCCCGAACCGTGCGGCCCCGCCGTCGCCGCCCCACGGGCAGCCGGCGGCCCGGCCGTGGACCCCGCCCGCCGGGCCGCCCACCCGGCCGAACCCGCCGGCCCCGGTCCAGCCGTCGCCCGCGGCCGGGAAGAGCCGGCGCCGGCTGTGGGGCCTGATCGCGGCGGCGGTGGTCGTCGTGGCCGTGCTCGTCGCCGGGTTCCTCGTGTTCAAGAGCTCCGGGGACCAGGCGGAGAGCGGCCGGACGCTTTCGCAGTACGACTTCAAGTTCGTCGCCCCGGAGGACTGGGTCCAGACCGACGACCGGGTCGCCGACAAGCAGGTCGTGATCCACCCGCAGGAGTCCCGGGACGGCAACGACCTCGTGGTCGCGCAGGAGTACGTCATGGACTACGACGCGACCGCGGACCCGCAGAAGCTCGTCGACGAGCTCAAGCAGCGCGCGGACACCGATCCCTACCACCGCTACAGCGCGTTCGATTCGAGCCTGTCGTACGCCGGCAAGACGGTGATCGGCTACCACGAGAGCAAGAAGGACCGGCCCGATCTCCAGGTCGACTGGTACGTCGTGGCGAAGGGCCGGATCCGCGTCC
The DNA here is from genome assembly GCF_042652605.1 of Amycolatopsis plumensis. Classification (NCBI taxonomy): domain Bacteria; kingdom Bacillati; phylum Actinomycetota; class Actinomycetes; order Pseudonocardiales; family Pseudonocardiaceae; genus Amycolatopsis; species Amycolatopsis plumensis. The sequence continues at coordinate 3,745,414 of NZ_JBHSJY010000001.1, forward strand.
ACGTCGGCTGCCAGTACGCCACGGCCCCGCTGCGCGACCGGGTCGCCGCCGCGTGCGCGCAAGCCGTGCGCACGGTCGAAATCCTCAACTGAGAGGAGGGCACGCGGTGCCGTCCGAAGAATTCGAGAGCGCCGCGGCGTCCTTCAGGCGCATCGGCCAGGACGCGATGACGCACGCGCGTCGCGTCGCCGGGAACGCGAAGGCGCGCAATCAGCGGCACCACAGCGAAAACGCCGACCTCCTGAAGCGGAGCGGACGCGGCGCGAAGTCCGGCGACCCGACCCCGGGAACGCTGCGCGCGGCCGCCGAACGGTTCCGCCGCGCCCGCGGGCTCGCGGTTCCCGATCCGGTTCCTTCGCGTTCGCAACCTTCGGCCCGAACCCCTCGATCGGGTGACGACGAAGAAGACTTTTCCCAGATGCGAATCATGCAGCGCGATCAGTGAAACCGGCGCGGCCGGTGCTGTGCGCGTGCTAATTCCGCTGGTGGAGAACACATTTTCGGGCGATGCGCCACCGGCTCGGGGAGTTCTCCGTACCCCCGCGGCGATCGGTTCCCGCGGCGGGCGTTAACGCAAGCAACTACTTCGGGGCAAAGCACGACAAGGGGGAACCGGACGTGGCAATGTCTGCGTCGTAGGGCCGTACGAACGAACAAGCTTGGTACGGACAACACACCACCACTCTTATGAAGGGGGTACCGGTATGAGCGCCGGACAGGGATTCCAAGGGACAGTCGCCCAGTTCACCGAGGCCGAAGGCCGCGTGACCGAGGTGCGGGCCCAGATGGACCAGAACCTTTCGACGCTGCGCGACCGCATCGAGGCCACCCGCGCCGGCTGGCAGGGTGAAGCGCAGAAGGCCTTCGACCACGTGATGATGCGCTTCGACGACGACGCCCGCGGCATGGCGCAGGCCCTGCAGCGCATCGGTGAGCTGCTCAAGGAAGCCGGCTCCAAGTACGAGCGTTCCGAGCAGCAGCAGCAGGAGATCCTCGGCGCCGTGAACCGCGGCTTCGACGCCCTCGGCTGAGCACCTTCCGGATCCTTTCCCACCACCCATCATCTTCAGCTCAAAAGGAGTAAGCCATGCCTGATGGCGCCGGCATTGTCGTCAATTACGCCACCATCCGCCAGGCCGCGGACGACTGCACGCAGACGGGCGGCGAGCTGCAGTCCGCCTTCGACCGCCTCAAGGACGACCTGCGTCCGCTGACCACCACCTGGACCGGTTCGGCGAAGGAGCAGTACGACGCCGCCCAGCGCACCTGGGACCAGAAGTTCGAGGACCTGAAGCAGGTTCTGGCGCAGATCGCCGCCGCCCTGCCGCAGATCGCCGACGGTTACCAGTCCACGGACAACGCCGTCGAAGGCCTGTTCTGAGCCGGTAGCCCCGGAAACCACGGCGGGCCCGCACTCCGGTGCGGGGCCCGCCGTTTTCTGTTGTCAGGGAAGCAGAGCCCTTTGCTGGGCAGGAAAACCTCAGTGCGGGGCGCCGACCTCGTACTCGGGCCGGTCGTTGAGCACCCGCACGGTCACCTTCTTCTGCTGCCCGCCGATGGTCACCGTGCAGTCGAACGTCGTGCCGTTCTGCGCGGCTTCGTTCGCCGGGCACTGCGCGTTCTTCACGTCCGGCTCGCCGTAGCTCTCGTTGAGGACCTTGACCACACCGTCCTGAAGGGACTGTTGCTCCAGGACGTCCCCGCGGAACGCCCCCAGCAGCCACGCGGCACCGCCGCCGACCGCGAGCACCAGGACCGCGGCGAGGGCGATCAGCACCGGCTTCTTCGACTTCGGCTTCTTCGCCGGCTCAACCGGGAACGCGCCCAGGCCGCCGTACTGCGCCGGCTGGAACCCGCCGCCGTACTGCGGCTGCCCGTGGCCCGGCGTCGGCGTCGGCTGCTGCGGCGCCGGCGGGGACGGCGGCGGCCACGGCCCGCTCTGCGGCCCCGGCTGCCACGGCCCGGAGAACGAGCCCGACGGCTGCCCCGGCTGCCACTGGCCGGTGTAGGAGCCCGACACCGCACCCGGGTCGGCGTGCTGCTGCCACTGCCCGGAGTGCGGGCCGGTCGCCTGCTGCTCGGGCTGCCACGCGCCCGGCTGCGGTGCGGCGCCGGACGCGGGCGGCTGCCACCACTGCTGCGGCTGCTGCGGGTCGGGCGGCTGGCTCATCGGAGATCACCTCGGGTCCTGGTCACGCCTCAGCTGCCCTGCGCTTCGCCGAGCCGGCGGTAGAAGTCGTCCATCGCCGCCCGGTCGGGCAGCACCGTGATCTGGCTCGCGTCCGGCAGCTTCGGCATGTCCTGCTGGCTCGCCTTGCCGGTGAACCGGAACTCGTACTTGAGCTCGAGCTGGTGGCCGTCGCCGGCGAACTTGGCCTCCATCACGAAGGAGACCAGGCTGCCGTCGGGGTTCAGCGTGATCGTGGCCGGGACGGCGGCCTTCTTCAGCTCGGGCCCGATCTTGCTCGTCAGGCTCGGCGGCAGGATCTCGACCTTCTTGTCGACGAAGATTCCGAACGGCACGTTCACCGTCAGCGCGGTCTTGCCGTCGCCGAGGCTCTTGGCGCCGCGGACCGCGCGCTTGTCGGCCTCGTACGCCGCCACGGTCGAGTCCGCCATCCGGCACGGCGTGAGCACCCCGCCCCAGACGCACGGCAGGACCAGGCCACCCTCCGGCTTCGGCATCGAGACCCACGCCGTCGGCGAGACGCCCTTCTGCACGTAGACCGGGCCGAGGTAGGTGTACTCGACCGGGCCGTCCGCGGGCGTGTACGTGTCGATGATCTCATCCGGGTTCTTCTGCGACCGGTGCCGCACCGCCCGGCTCTCCGGGTTGCCCGCCCGCGCCGACGTCACGGTGCTGTGGATCCACTTGTCGTCGAACTTGAAGTAGGCGTCCAGCGAGTTGGTGACGTCGCGCGAGTCGGTGATGGCGTCCGAGAGCTTGCCGATCACCTGCTCGAACTTGGCGCCGACGTAGTCCGCCGCGTCGTCGCCCTTCGGCAGCGCGGTGCCCGCCTTCGCCGTGCCGCAGGCGCTGACCAGGGCCAGTACGGCGCCCAGGACGAAGATCGCCGTCGGTCGTTTGCTCATGCCGTCCCCTGCTCAGCCGTGTCGCCCGGATGGCCCCATCCTCGCGTGTCGCGGTGGCGCGTGCAGGCGCTTCGGCGGGAAAAATCCGGTAGAGTCCCCGCTGCGCCCGGGCCGTTCGGAGCCTAGTATGGGCGCTTCCACCACCCCCGATGCGCGGGTGCGGTGACCGTGGGGGTATCTTCATATGTCGTTGTGCGCTGCGGCGCGTAAGCGCTAGGCCCGCACAGAACCCACACGCAATGTTGACGACGAGGTAGACCCTTGCCCACGTACAGCCCCAAGCCCGGCGACGTCACTCGTGCCTGGCACGTGATCGACGCCGAGGATGTCGTGCTCGGACGGCTGGCGACCGAGGTCGCCACGCTGCTGCGCGGCAAGCACAAGCCGACCTACGCCCCGCACGTGGACACCGGTGACTTCGTCATCATCGTCAACGCCGAGAAGGTCGCGCTCACCGGTAACAAGCGCGAGCAGAAGTTCGCCTACCGGCACAGCGGTTACCCGGGCGGTCTGCGGAAGCGCTCGTTCGGCGAGCTGCTGGACACCAAGCCCGAGCACCTTGTCGAGAAGGTCGTCAAGGGCATGCTGCCGAAGAACAAGCTCGGCCGCGCCCAGGCGAAGAAGCTGAAGGTGTACGCCGGCCCGCAGCACCCGCACGCCGCGCAGCAGCCGCAGGCGCGCGAGATCACCAAGATCGCGCAGGTCGCGCAGTGAGTGAGGAACAGTCTGTGACCAGCACCGAGACCGAGACCCCCGAGGTCGTCGAGGCCGCTGAAGTGTCCGAGGCGACCGAGACCGGCGCCGTCGCGACCAGCGAGAGCCCCGCCGCGCCGCGTCCGTCGCGTGCCGCCGGCGGCAACGCGCAGACCGTCGGCCGCCGCAAGGAAGCCGTCGTCCGCGTGCGAGTCGTCCCGGGCACCGGTGTGTTCAAGCTCAACGGCCGCACCCTCGAGGACTACTTCCCGAACAAGGTGCACCAGCAGCTCATCCGCGAGCCGCTGGTCACGGTCGAGAAGCCGGACTCCTTCGACATCTTCGCCAACCTCCACGGCGGCGGCGTCTCCGGCCAGGCCGGTGCGCTGCGCCTGGCGATCGCCCGTGCGCTCGTCGAGGTCGACGCCGATGACCGCCCGGCCCTCAAGAAGGCTGGCTTCCTGACCCGTGACGCGCGCGCCACGGAGCGGAAGAAGTACGGCCTCAAGAAGGCTCGCAAGGCCCCGCAGTACAGCAAGCGCTGATCGCGCCCCGGCGCGAACCACCGGAGCGCCCATCCGTCCATCGGATGGGCGCTCCGTTGTTTTCGGGATCGGGCGTTTTCGGGATCCGGCGTTTCGTCTCCGCGGTCCGGAGCGACACTCGGGGTGGGGGAGAGCGCTCCGCCAGGGTCGCTAGGTTGTCGTGGTCATTCCACAAGGAGGTCGATCGATGGCTCGCCTGTTCGGTACCGACGGGGTACGTGGCCTGGCCAACGCCGAGCTGACGCCGGAGCTGGCACTGGCGCTGGCGGCCAGCGCCGCCCGCGTGCTCGCCGCGCACGACCGCTCGCACCGGCCGGTCGCGGTCGTCGGCCGTGACCCGCGCGCCAGCGGCGAGATGCTCGAAGCCGCGGTCGTCGCCGGCCTCACCTCCGCGGGAGCCGACGTCCTGCGCGTCGGCGTGCTGCCGACGCCGGCCGTCGCCTACCTGGTCGGCTCGCTCGAGGCCGACCTGGGCGTGATGATCTCCGCGTCGCACAACCCGATGCCCGACAACGGCATCAAGCTCTTCGCCGCGGGCGGGCACAAGCTCCCCGACGGCATCGAGGACGAGATCGAAGCCGGCCTCGCGGACGGCAAGGTCCGCCCGACCGGCGCCGGTGTCGGCCGCGTCACCGACGTCGAGGACGCCCTCGACCGCTACGCCACCCACCTGGTCGACGCGACCCCCCACCCGCTGGCCGGGCTGAAGGTCGTCGTCGACTGCGCGAACGGGGCGTCGTCGGCCGCCGCGCCGGAGATCTACCGCCGGGCGGGCGCCGAGGTCGTCGCGCTGTTCGCCGAGCCGGACGGCGTCAACATCAACGAGCACTGCGGCTCGAACCACCCGGAGAAGCTGCGCAAGGCCGTCGTCGAGCACGGCGCGGACCTCGGCATCGCCCACGACGGCGACGCCGACCGCTGCGTGGCCGTCGACTCCGCGGGCGAGCTGGTCGACGGCGACCAGATCATGGCGGTCCTGGCGCTGGCGCTGGCCGAGAACGGCGAGCTGACCAAGGACACGCTGGTCGCGACCGTGATGAGCAACCTCGGCCTGCACCTGGCCATGAAGGCCCACAACATCACCGTCGTGACGACGGCGGTCGGCGACCGGTACGTCCTCGAGGAGCTGCGCGCGAGCGGCTTCGCCCTCGGTGGCGAGCAGTCCGGCCACGTCGTGCTGCCGGCCCACGCCACGACCGGTGACGGCCTGCTGACCGCGCTCCGCCTGATGAGCCGCATGGCCGAGACGGGCAAGTCCCTCGCCGACCTGGCGGCCGTGATGAACCGGCTGCCGCAGGTCCTGGTGAACGTCCCGGTCGCGGACAAGACGGCGGTCGCCCGCTCCGCCGAGGTCCGCGACGCGGTCGGTGCGGTCGAGGCCGAGCTGGGCGAGGAGGGCCGGGTGCTGCTGCGCCCGTCCGGCACCGAGCAGCTGGTCCGCGTGATGGTCGAGGCCCCGGCCCAGTCCACGGCCCAGGCCGCGGCCGACCGCCTGGCCGGCGTCGTCTCATCCGTCTCCTGACCTCCTCGTGAGTGAGAAACAGTGTTCTAACCCTGTTTCTCACTCACGACCACGTGCGCGGAGGCCAAGCCGTGGAAGATCGGGTGGGTTTTCCAGCGGACTTCGCCCACCCGGCACCCGCCGTCGAGGACCTTCGCGAGGGCGGTGACGGCGATCTCGCCCTCGGCCACCGCCACCCCGGAGCCCGGGCACGCGTGCCGGCCGAGGCCGAACGGCAGGCCGTCGGCCAGCGAGATCGCCACCGGGCCGTCCGGGCCGAAGCGCACGACGTACCGGGCCGGGCAGATCGCGGTCACCAGTTCCCGCACGGTCCGCGGTCCCGAAGTCGCGAGCTCGAGGCCCGCGCACGCCAGGAAGTTCAGCGAGTTCTCGTAGGCGGCGTGCGCCAGCACCACGGCGTTGATCATCAGCTCGTCTTCGTCGAGCCGTCCGGCCGCGTGGGCCTCCCGCAGCGCCGTCAGCCCGCCCGGCCCGGCCGGGGTCCGGCTCAGCTGCACCGCGAGCCGGAACGCCGCCGCCTGGCCGGCCCGGTCCCCACCGCCGAGGACGTCGAGGTTCGCCGTCGTGGCCTCCAGGCGGTCCAGGAAGCCGTCGTCCAGGTCGACGCCGAGGACCGCCGACGTCACCACCCCGGCCACCGGCCGCGCGAAGTCGTGCACCAGGTCGAACGACGTCCCCAGCCCCGCCACCACGTCCTCGATCGACGCGCGCACGGAAGCCGGGACCGGCTCCAGCCCGGCGATGATCTCCCGCAGCACCGCGCGCACGCGGGTGTGCCCGTCGCCGTCCCGCAGCAGCGCGCTGGGCGAACCGCCGCCCGGATCCGACGTCAGCGCGGGTGACCGCAGGGCTCGGGCGCACGCGTCGCGGCCGGAGACGACGCCGATGCCGTGCCGTTCGAACTCGTCCATCGCTTCGACACGGTAGGGCAGGATGGGGCCGTGCCGCCCGCAGAAGTCCCGGACGACGTCCTGGCCACGCCGTTCACCGACTACCTGCTCCGCAACGCCGGCACCGACCGCCCCGCGTTCACCTGCCGCACCTTCCCCGGGCCCACCGACCACACGCTGACCTGGCCGCAGGTGCTCGCCCGCGTCCGCGGGGTCGCCCGCGAGCTGCGGCGCGTGACCCGGCCGGGCGACCGGGTGGCGATCGTCGCCCGGCAGGACCTCGGGTACGTCACCGGCTTCCTCGGGACGCTCTACGCGGGCCGGGTCGCGGTGCCGTTGTCCGTCCCGACCGGCCGCACCGGCCGCGCCCGGGTCGAGTCGGCCTTCGCCGACGCCGCCCCGGCGGCCTGCCTGACCTCGAAGGACCTGCTGGACAAGGTCCCGCCGGTCACCGCGCTCGCCGTCGAGGACATCGAGTCCGCCGACGCCGAACCGCCCGCCCCGGTGGCGATGACCGATCCCGCGTACCTGCAGTACACGTCCGGCTCGACGCGCCGCCCGGCCGGCGCGGTGATCTCGCACCGCGCGCTGGTGGCCGCCTGCTGGCAGACCACGCGGTGCTACCGCGCCGGCGCGTCGACCCCGCTGGCCGGCTGGGTGCCGTTCTTCCACGACATGGGCCTGGTCCTGCTGATCGGCACGCCCGTCTTCCTCGGCTCGCGGTCGGTCTTCTTGACGCCGATGGAGTTCGTGCGCGACCCGCTGCGCTGGATCCGGCTGCTGGCCGAGCTCCCGGGCGTCGTCACCGCGGCGCCCAACTTCGCCTTCGACTTGGCCGCCGAGGCGGCGGGGGACCTCGAAGCCGTCGACCTCTCGCAGGTGAACTCGCTGCTCAACGGCAGCGAGCCGGTCCGCGCGGCCACCGTCGAGGCCTTCGAGCGGGCCTTCGCCCCCTTCGGGCTGCCGCGCGCCGCGCACAAGCCGTGTTACGGCCTGGCCGAGGCCACGGTGTTCGTCACGAGCGCGGGCGACGAGGGGCCCACGATCACGACGTTCGACGGCGAGCCGCGGGTGTCGGTGGGGCGGCCGTACGGGCAGCGGGTCCGCATTGTCGACAAAGAGATCCAGGTGTCCGGTCCCAACGTCGCCGACGGGTACTGGGGCCGGGACGACGTGCTCGCCCCCGGCGGCTGGCTGCGGACCGGCGACCTCGGCTTCGTCCACGACGGCGAGCTCTACGTCACCGGGCGGCTCAAGGACCTGATCGTCGTCGACGGCCGCAACCACCACCCGCAGGACATCGAGGCCACCGTCGAGGCCGCGCACCCGGGGGTCCGGCGGGCCGCCGCGTTCGCGGTGCGGGACGGCCACGGCGAAGGCGTCGCGGTCGTGGCCGGGTGCGTCACGCGGGACGAGTCGGTCGAGACGGCCGTGCGGCGGGCCGTCTCGGCGGCCCACGACCTCCCGCTGCGCGCCCTGTGGCTGGTGCGGCCGGGCGAGGTGCCGCGGACCTCCAGCGGCAAGGTGTCCCGCACCGCCGCCCGCGAGCGCTGGTGGGACGAGAATGAGCGGCATGGCTGACCCGGGCACCTACGTCGACGAAATCCGGCGGATCATCAGCTTCGCGCTGGAGATCCCGCCGGAGCGGCTCGCCGACACGACGCCGTTCGACGACCTCGGCATGACGTCCCGGCAGCGGATCCAGCTGCTGTCGCGGGTCGAGGTGGCCTACGGCGTCTCGGTCGACATCGACGAGCTCGACCGGCTGGTCGACATCCGCGGCGTCGCCGAGGTGATCTCCGAGGCGGTCGCGGCGCAGCGCCCCGGCGGGTAGGTCACGCGCGGGTGCACTTCGCGGAAGCCCAGGTGAGCCGCCCGGCCGGACGCTAGACTTCGTGTGCATCTGCGACGGCACCGATCGGTGTCCGGGCGCGTCACAGTCCCGGAACGACTGGGGACCTGTGGGATCGAAGGGGGCAGCGACCATGCCGAACGGCTACGAAGCGAGTTCGGAGGCGATGACGCGGGCGCAGATCCGCCTGGCGGACGTCGCCGACGACCCGGCGAACGAAGCGAAGAAGGTCGCGCCGACCGAAATCGTCGCGGGGGACTTCGGTCGCGTGCACCAGGAGAGCTTCGGCAAGTACAAGGCCGGGATGGACGAGATCGGCGCGGGGATGACGGGGCTGTCGAACGCCCTGCTGAACCTGGGCAGCGGGATCGGCACCGCCGGCTCGAAGTACACCACGCAGGAAGCGAACGCCGGCGCGCAGGCGAACCAGGCCGGGGGTAACCGCTGATGGCCGAATGGGCTGAGATCAAGAAGGTCCTCGACGACCCGAACGTCTCCATGGAGACGAAGACCAAGCTCATGGAGGAGTACGACCGCAACACCTTCAACTTCAACGACGAAGAAGAAGAGTACGCGAAGAAGTACATCGAAAACTATTCCGACGACGGCGGGAACTACGACCCGTTCGACCTGAACGACACCGACGAAATCGTCGCCGAGGCGAAGCAGCAGTCGGCGGCGAAGAACCAGGAACACCAGCGGCAGACCGCCGAGCGCGACCAGGCGAAGAAGAACCTCGACGGAATCGGCGCGCCGTCGCTGGGGGCCGGCGCGAAGAGCTCCGACGAACAGCTCGACCAGGGCAACGTCGCGGTCGACCTGCTCGCGAAGTGGACCGACGAGGTCTGGAACCAGATCAAGGGCGGCGAGGGCGAGAAGAAGAACTCCCAGACCGACCTCAAGGACAAGTTCCACGAGAACCGCGGGATCCAGTACCAGAAGTTCCTGGCCGACGCCGACGACCTGAGCAAGGCCCACAAGGTCGTCGAGGACGCGCTGACGAAGAGCGACACCGAGCTCCAGATCCTCTTCGACGCGTGGAAGGGCAAGGGCGCCAACGCGGCGGAGATCAAGTACGACGAGACGATCAAGCCGCACGCCAAGGAGCTGTCGCAGCAGATCGACGGCGCGGCGAAGCTGATCCCGCAGACCGTGACGCAGGTTTTCACCGCGGTCAAGAAGAAGGTCGACGAGGTCCTGCAGCTGCACCGCCCGGTGATCGCCGAGGCCGACATCCCGATGGCCAAGGACGTCCTCAAGGTCGCCAACGGCGAGACCGACGAGTTCGACGACTTCATGAAGGTCGCCGGCTGGGTCGACGCGGTCAACGCCAAGCACGGCAACAACTCGAACCTGGCCGAGCGGCTGCAGAACGACGACTGCGGCTTCAACGACGAGAACAAGGAATACGGCCGCAACGTCTGCCGGTACTGGCGCGACGGCGCGTTCTCGACCGAGTACAAGAGCCTGATCGCGGCGTTCGACGGGTCCTGCAAGGCGGCCAAGCAGACCATCGACCAGCAGTTCGGCGCGCTGGCGCGGTACATGGACGGCTACCGCAACCAGCTGACCGAGGCCAAGAACGAAGGCGGCGGGGACAAGACCGGGACCACCGGCAACACGGGGAACACCGGCAATACCGGGAACACGGGCAACACCGGGAGCACCGGGACCGGCAGCACCGGGAGCACGGGCAGCACCGGCAGCGGGTCCACGACGCCGTCGGCGGTCGAGCCCCCGAAGGCGGAAGAGCCCCCGAAGCCCGAAGAGGGCAAGAACCCGATCACCGGCAAGCCCCTGGAGGTCGACCCGTCGACCGGCGAGCCGTACCCGATCGACCCGAAGACCGGCGAAGCCATCAAGGACACCGACGACACGGACACGGTGTCGGTCAAGAAGGGCGACAACACGATCTCGATGTCCGAGCCCGACAAGGAGGGCAAGCAGGACATCTCCGTGGACGACGGCCACGGCAACAAGAAGGACTACCACCTCGACTGGGGTGACGACGACAAGGCCGAGGCGGGCAAGGACGCCGCGGGCAAGGACGGCGCCGGCGCGGACAAGGCGTCCTTCGGGCCGCAGGGCAGCCAGCAGGCGGTCAAGGAGGGTCAGCCCTCGGCCGACGGCACCTACAAGCCGGGCCCGGACGGCAAGATCCACATCCAGGACGGCAACCTCAAGATCACCGCGGAGCGGCCGGAGGGCCCGGACGGCCCGACGATCGTGACGGTCGACGACGGCAAGGGCGAGCCGACCACCTACACCCTGGACGAGAAGGACGGCCCCAAGGCCGGGGACCTCAAGGCGGACGACCTCAAGGCGGACGTCAAGCCGGTGGGCGCGGACATCCCGCACGACGCGAACGCCGAGTCCCCGCTGACGAGGGACCCCGCGCCGGCCAACCCGGACCCGGGCTTCACGCGCAGCGAAGCGGTCTCGGGCGGCGGCGGGTTCACCACGCCCGGCGGCTTCGAGGGTGACCTCGGCGGCGGGGGCAGTGTCGGCGCCGAGCCCGCGGTGGCGACGGCCGACGCGGGCGCCGGTGCCGGTGCCGGTTCGGCTGGGGACGCGACCACGACGGCCGGCGCGAGCGACTTCGGTTCGGCCATCACCGGCGGCGCGACGCCGGACTTCGCCGGCGCCGTCTCGCTCGACCCGGGTGCCCAGACTGGCAGCGACGCGTCGCTGCCGATGTCCGACGGCGGCGGCGGGCTCGGCGCGACCCCGGTCGATCCGGGCGCGCACCAGGCCGCGGCGAGCTCGTCGAGCATGAGCGGCATGTCCGGGATGGGCGGCATGGGCATGATGGGCGGCATGGGCGGGGCGCCCGGCGGTGGCGGCGGCGACCAGCAGCGCGGGGCCAGCCAGTACCGCATCGAGGGCGGCGTGTTCGAGACGAGCGGGGCGAAGGGCCGCATCAGCGGCTCGCTCGACGACGAGGGTGACCGTTCGATCCGGTACGACCGGTGACGAGGGCCGAGGAGAGCCGATGAGTGAGCTGAGCGTCAGCGAGGTAGGCGCATGAGCAGCGCCGAAGACCGGTACCGCGCGGCGATTTCGACGATGGAAGCGGCGGCGCGGGAGCAGGACGAGCAGCGCGGGCTGCGCGAACGCCGGCTCGCCGAGGCCCAGCAGCAGGTCCGCGAGGGCATGCGGCAGGAGCTGGCCGCCGCGCAGAAGTACGCCGAGCACATGGACGAGCTCACCAAGCGCAAGCAGAGCGCGGGCGGCTGGGCGACGGAGAAGACGCTGGCTGACAAGTCCCGCGAGTCGCTGATGGAGTTCGGCGTCCACGACGAAGAGGCGGACACCGGCTACACGAACTACCCGACGCCGAGCTACGGAACCCCGGCCGCGACGGTCCCGCCGCGCCCGGAACCGGCCCCGGAACCGCCGCCGGCGCCCGAGCCGCAGCGGCGGGGGCGGCACGCGCGTCAGCCCGACGACGAGGACGACTTCTCCAGCACGAGCTGGCTGGTCTGATCCGAGGGCCCGCCTGCGTCAGTGGGCGGGCTCTTCCTCGCGCTCGATGGGGGCGCGCTTGACGTCCGCCTCGAGCAGCGGCCGGTACTTGTCGGTGCCGGTGAGGTGGGTCAGGAAGAACGCCGTGAACAGCGCGCGGGTGAGCTGCTGGGTCTTGCGGTGCGGCTTGCCGTGCAGGAACAGCTGGGACCAGTGCTTGCCCTCGGTGACGCCCAGGTGGGACGCCTTGCCGAGGAACCGCAGCTGGACGTCGTCACCGCCCCAGGCGCCGGCGATCGCTTCGGCGTGCGCGACGGCGGGGGCGACCAGGTCGTCCTCGGCGGCGAGGTGCAGGCCGGGAACGGTGATCGCCTTCGCCGACTCGGTGGCCGACGGGAGCGTCTGGGCCGCGGTGATCGTGGCGACGGCCTTGATCCGCGGGTTGTCGGCTTCGGCGTCCTGCGCCGCGGCCAGGACGGCGGAGCCACCGCCGCTCGAGTGGCCGGCGAGGCCGAGCTTGGCCGGGTCGACGCTGATGCCGTCCGGACCGAGCCGCACGGTGGTGACGACGTCGAGGGTGGTCAGCAGATCGGCGGCGAGCAGCCGGTGCGAGGGCAGCGGCCCCCGCTGGGTGGCCGGCGCGGCGGCGACGATGCCCCAGCTGGCGAGGTGGCGCAGCAGCTCCCGGTACCGATCGGGCGGCTGCAGCCACCCGTGCCCGAAGGCCACGGCCGGCAACCCGAGCCCGGCGCGCGGCGTGAACACCACGCCGGGCAGCCCGACCAGGGCGAGGTTGCCCCGCAGGACCTCGTGCGGACCCGGGTGCGTCAACTCCGCGAGCAGCTGCTTGGGCTTGCTGGCCATGGTCGGAACCCTACTGTGCGAGCCCACCCACGGCTCGCCCGCCGCCCCGGCGCGCCGCACTCGGGGCAGTCGGCCCGCGCACCCGGACAGTCGGCTTGCGTGCCTGGGCGGTCGGCTTGCGTACCCGGACGGTCGGTTGCCCAGCTGCACAGTCGGCCCGCGGGGGCGCCCCCCCGTTTTCCACTTTACCGGCCAGCACCGACGGTTTCGGTCGCACGAGCGGCCTGGGGCGACCTGCCGGAGTGCATTGGTTCGAACCATATCGCGTGGATTTCCGCAGGTCGGCGGAGGATCTCGGACCCCGTCAGCCCGCTGAATGTCCCTCGTTAGGCTGGTGAGCGTGTGTGGAATCGTGGGATATGTCGGGCACCGCCCGGCTCTGGACGTCGTCCTCGGCGGGCTCCGGCGCATGGAGTACCGCGGTTACGACTCCGCCGGTGTCGCGGTCCTCGACGGCGCCGGCGCGCTGACCGTCGAGCGCAAGGCGGGCCGGCTGGCCAACCTGGAAGGCCGGCTCGACGAGGTCGGCCGCGAGCACTTCGGCGGCACCGCCGGCATGGGGCACACCCGCTGGGCCACCCACGGCGCCCCGGTCGACCGCAACTCCCACCCGCACCGCGACGCCTCGCAGCGCGTCGCCGTCGTGCACAACGGGATCATCGAGAACTTCGCCGCCCTCCGCGCCGAGCTGGAGGCCGACGGCGTCGAGATGGCCAGCGACACCGACACCGAGACCGCCGCCCACCTGGTGGCCCGCGCGTACACCGAAGGCGACACCAAGGGCGACCTCACGGCCAGCGTCGCCGCCGTCTGCCGACGGCTCGAAGGCGCGTTCACCCTGGTCGTGACGCACGCCGATCACCCGGACACGATCGTGGCCGCGCGCCGGTCGTCGCCGCTGGTCGTCGGGGTGGGGGACGGCGAGCACTTCGTCGCCTCCGATGTCGCCGCCTTCATCGAGCACACCCGCGAGGCCGTCGAGCTCGGGCAGGACCAGCTCGTCGTCATCACCCGCGAGGGCTACGAGGTCCTGGACTTCCACGGCGACGCCGCCCAGGCGAAGCCGTTCACCGTCGACTGGGACCTCTCCGCCGCCGAAAAGGGCGGCCACGAGTACTTCATGCTCAAGGAGATCGAGGAGCAGCCCGAAGCGCTGGCCAACACGCTGCGCGGCCACTTCGAGTCCGGCCGGATCATCCTCGACGAGCAGCGCATCTCCGACCAGGACCTCCGCGACGTCGACAAGGTCTTCGTCGTCGCCTGCGGGTCGGCCTACCACTCCGGCCTGGTCGCCAAGTACGCCATCGAGCACTGGACCCGCCTGCCGGTCGAGGTCGAGCTGGCCAGCGAGTTCCGCTACCGCGACCCGGTCCTCGACCGCGACACGCTGGTCGTCGCCGTGTCCCAGTCCGGCGAGACGGCGGACACGCTCGAAGCCGTCCGGCACGCGCGCGAGCAGAAGGCCCGCGTCCTCGCCGTCTGCAACACCAACGGCGCGCAGATCCCGCGCGAGTCCGACGCCGTCCTCTACACCCACGCCGGCCCCGAGATCGGCGTCGCCTCGACCAAGGCGTTCCTCGCCCAGATCGCGGCCAACTACCTGGTCGGCCTGGCGCTGGCGCAGGCCCGCGGCACGAAGTACCCGGACGAGGTCGCCCGCGAGTTCGCCGAGCTGGAGGCCATGCCCGCGGCCGTCCAAAAGGTACTGTCCACTGTGGATCAGGTCCGTGCCCTCGGCCGCCGGATCGCGGACTCGAAGGCCGTCCTCTTCCTCGGCCGCCACGTCGGCTTCCCGGTCGCCCTCGAGGGCGCGCTGAAGCTCAAGGAACTCGCGTACATGCACGCCGAGGGCTTCGCCGCCGGCGAGCTCAAGCACGGCCCGATCGCGCTGATCGAGGACGGCCTGCCGGTCGTCGTCGTGATGCCGTCGCCCAAGGGCCGCGCGGTGCTGCACTCGAAGCTCGTGTCGAACATCAGCGAGATCCAGGCCCGCGGCGCGCGCACGATCGTGATCGCCGAGGAGGGTGACGAGACCGTCCGGCCGTTCGCCGACGAGCTCATCGAGGTCCCCGCGGTGCCGACGCTGCTGCAGCCGCTCGTGTCCACCGTGCCGCTGCAGGTGCTGGCCGCGGAGATCGCCCGCGCCCGCGGGTACGACGTCGACAAGCCGCGTAACCTGGCGAAGTCCGTCACAGTCGAGTAAGCGGAGGCCCCGCCGTGCAAGGAATCTGGACCACGGAACGGATTCGCGAGGCGGAGGGGCGGGCGTTCGCCGTCACGCCCGAAGGGGAGCTGATGCGGCGGGCGTCCTTCGGGCTCGCGGTGCAGATCGCGGACCTCCTGGAGGACCACACCGGCGGTGTGTCCGGCCGCCGGGTCGTGCTCCTGGCCGGTTCGGGCGACAACGGCGGCGACGCGCTCTGGGCAGGGGCGTTCCTGCGCCGTCGCGGAGTCGCCGTCACGGCGATCCTGCTCAAGCCGGAGAAAGCCCACGCCAAAGGGCTCGCGGCGCTGAAGCGGGCCGGGGGCCGGGCGGTGTCCGTCGCGGACGGTCCACAGTGGATCGCGCAGGCCGACGTCGTGGTCGACGGGATCGTCGGCATCTCCGGCCGCGGCTCCCTCCGGCCCGACGCGGCCCGGCTGGTCGAGCTGGTCGAAGCCCCGATCGTCGCGGTCGACCTGCCCAGCGGTGTCGACCCGGACACCGGCGCCGTCGACGGCCCGGCCGTCACAGCGGCCCGCACGGTGACGTTCGGCGCGCTCAAGCCGGTCCACGTGCTCGCGCCCGCCCACTGCGGCGAGGTCGTGCTGGTCGACATCGGCCTCGAGCTGGCCGACCCCGATCTCCAGCGCCTCGACGTCGTCGACGTCGCCGCGGCCTGGCCGGTGCCCGGCCCGGACGACGACAAGTACAGCCAGGGCGTCGTCGGCATCGCGGCGGGCTCGGCGACGTACCCGGGCGCCGCGGTGCTGGCGTCCGGCTCGGCGGTCCGGGCGACCTCGGGCCTGGTGCGCTACGCGGGCCACGCGGCCGACGTCGTCCGCGCGCAGTGGCCGGAGATCATCGCGACGGGCACGGTCGCGGACGCCGGGCGGGTCCAGGCATGGGTGGTCGGGCCGGGCATCGGCACCGGCGCCGAAGGGCGGGACGTGCTGCGGTACGTCCTGGGCCAGGGCGTCCCGGTCTGCGCGGACGCCGACGCGACGACGATCATCGCGAAGTCCCCGGACGTCCTCGACGCTCGCGACCCGGACACCCCGCTGGTCCTGACCCCGCACGCGGGCGAGTACGAGCGCCTGATGGGCCGCAAGCCGGGCGCGGACCGCGTGACGGCGGCGCGCGAAGCGGCGAAGAAGTACGACGCGGTGGTGCTGCTGAAGGGCCACTGCACGGTGATCGCGGCTCCGGACGGCCGGGTCGCCGTGAACAAGCCCCGAGGCGCCTGGCTGGCGACGGCCGGTTCGGGTGACGTGCTCTCGGGCCTGGTGGGCGCCCTTCTCGCCGCGGGCCTGGACCCTTGGCTGGCCGCGGCGGCCGCCGCCGACGTGCACTCGCTCGCCGGGGCGATTGCCGCCCAGAACGCCCCGACCTCGGCGTCCGGCCTGGTCCACGCGATCCCGGAGGCCATCCGGGCGATCCGCTCGCTAACGTCCTGAGAAGACTTATCGAGTTCTCTGTTAACTTCGCGCGCCAAATCTGGTAAGAAGTGCGTGTGAGCGGCGGCACAGCAGCACCCGGAGACCGGAAGACCCGGCCGTCCGATGCCGTCGTCGAGCAGCGCCGGCAGGACATCCTCGACCACGTTATCGAGCAGGGCGAGGTCCGGATCGACGACCTGACCGCGCGCTTCAAGGTCAGCTTGATGACCATGCACCGCGACCTCGACGACCTGGCCGAACGCCGGCTCCTGCGCAAGCTGCGCGGCAAGGTTGAGGCCTACCCGGCGCTCACCATCGAGTCCGCCGCCCGCTTCCGCGACACGCTGCACCACGGCGAGAAGGAAGCCCTCGGCCAGGCCGCCGCGAACCACGTGCAGCCCGGCCAGACCGTCTTCGTCGACGACTCCACGACCCTCCTCCCGCTGGTCAAGCGGCTCGCCGAGATCGACGCGCTCACCGTCGTCACCAACTCGCTGCACGCCGCCCGCCTGCTCGGCCCCAAGGTCGAGGTCGTCCTCGCCGGCGGCCGCTACAGCCACGAGTACGACTCCTGCGCCGGACCCGAGGTGCTCAACCTGCTCGACTCGATCCGCGCCGACGTCTCGTTCGTCTCGGTCACCGCGGTCGCCGTCGGCCGCCTGTTCCACCCGGATCGCGACTACGCCGAGCTCAAGAAGGCCGCGCTGAAGGTCGCGAACCACACCGTCCTCGTCGTCGACCACTCGAAGTTCGGCCGCACCGCCACCTACGCGCACGGCGACGTCGGCGACTACGACCTGCTGATCACGGGCCAGGCCACGCCCACCGAGGAGATCGAGGCCGCGCTGAACGCGGGGACCGCGATCGAGATCGTC
Organism: Amycolatopsis plumensis; assembly: GCF_042652605.1. Classification (NCBI taxonomy): domain Bacteria; kingdom Bacillati; phylum Actinomycetota; class Actinomycetes; order Pseudonocardiales; family Pseudonocardiaceae; genus Amycolatopsis; species Amycolatopsis plumensis. Next base: position 3,762,852 of record NZ_JBHSJY010000001.1, read on the forward strand.
GAACACGTCGCAGAGGGGCAGCCCTATGACAGCTGAACTGGTCGCCGGCATCGACTCGTCCACGCAGTCGACCAAGGTCGTCGTGTGTGACGCGAGGACCGGCGAGATCGTCCGCACCGGCCGCGCGCCGCACCCCGACGGCACCGAGGTCGCCCCCGCCGCCTGGTGGGACGCCTTCCAGGAGGCCACCGGGGGCCTGCTCGACGGCGTCCGGGCCATCGGCGTCGGCGGGCAGCAGCACGGCATGGTCACGCTGGACGAAAACAACGACGTCGTCCGGCCGGCGCTGCTCTGGAACGACACCCGCTCCGCGCAGGCGGCGCTCGACCTCGTCGAAGAGCTCGGCGGCCCGTCGGCCTGGGCGAAGTCCGTCGGCTCGGTGCCGGTCGCCAGCTTCACCGTGACGAAGCTGCGCTGGCTGGCCGAAAACGAGCCGAAGCTCGCCGACCGCGTCGCGCGCGTGCTGCTCCCGCACGACTGGCTGACCTGGAAGCTCACCGGCGGCGACCCGGTCACCGACCGCGGTGACGCCTCCGGCACCGGCTACTTCTCGCCGACCGACAACGCCTACCGCCTCGACGTCCTCAGCCACGCCTTCGGCGGCCGGACGCCGGAGCTGCCCACCGTGCTCGGCCCGGCCGACGCCGCCGGCTACACCCCCGACGGCGTGCTCGTCTCCGCCGGCACCGGCGACAACATGGCCGCCGCGCTCGGGCTGGAGCTCAAGCCCGGTGACGCCGTCGTCTCGCTCGGCACCAGCGGCACCGTGTTCGGCGTCGCCGAGACCGGCGCGGCCGACGTCAGCGGTGAGGTCGCCGGGTTCGCCGACGCCACCGGCCGCTTCCTCCCGCTCGCCTGCACCCTCAACGCCGCCCGCGTCCTCACCGCGACGGCCGCGATGCTCGGCGCGACGCTGAGCGAGTTCGACCGCCTCGCCCTGGCCGCCGAGCCCGGCGCCGGCGGCCTGACCTTCCTGCCGTACCTGGACGGCGAGCGCACCCCGAACCTGCCCGGCGCCACCGGCTCCCTGTCCGGGCTGACCAGGGACAACATGACCCCGGAGAACCTCGCGCGCAGCGCCGTCGAAGGCATGCTCTGCGGCCTGGCCGCCGGTCTCGACGCGGTGCGCGCGCACGGCCTCGACGTCCAGCGCGTGCTGCTCATCGGCGGGGGCGCGCAGTCGCGGGCCGTCCGGGCGGTCGCGCCGCTGGTGTTCGGCGTGCCGGTGCAGCTGCCCGAAGTCGCCGAGTACGTCGCGCTGGGCGCGGCGCGGCAGGCGGCGTGGGCCCTTGCGTCCAGTGCGGAACCCCCGTCCTGGCAGGAGAACCAGAAGCTCCGGCTCGAGCTGGACGAGCCGACCGAGGCGCAGCGCGCCGAGGGCCACCGGATCCAGCAGCGCCACCTCGAAGCCCGCGAAGCGGCGTACGGGGTCCGGCGGAATCTCGGAGAGGACTGACCGATGGCTTCCATCACCTACGACAAGGCGACCCGCCGCTACCCCGGCGCCGAGCGGCCCGCGGTCGACGCGCTGGACCTGGAGATCGCCGACGGCGAGTTCCTCGTGCTGGTCGGCCCGTCCGGCTGTGGCAAGTCGACCAGCCTGCGGATGCTCGCGGGCCTCGAGGACATCGACGAAGGCGCCGTCTGGATCGGCGACCGCGACGTCACCCAGCTGCCGCCGCGTTCGCGCGACATCGCGATGGTGTTCCAGAACTACGCGCTGTACCCGCACATGACGGTCGCCCAGAACATGGGCTTCGCGCTGAAGATCGCCGGCCGCCCCGCGTCCGAGATCAAGCAGAAGGTGCTCGAGGCGGCGAAGCTGCTCGACATCGAGCAGTACCTCGACCGCAAGCCGAAGGCGCTCTCCGGTGGTCAGCGCCAGCGCGTCGCGATGGGCCGCGCGATCGTCCGCGAGCCGCAGGTCTTCCTGATGGACGAGCCGCTGTCGAACCTCGACGCCAAGCTGCGGGTCTCGACGCGTACGCAGATCGCCGCGCTCCAGCGCCGCCTCGGCGTCACGACCGTGTACGTCACGCACGACCAGGTCGAGGCCATGACGATGGGTGACCGCGTCGCCGTGCTGTCGGACGGCCTGCTGCAGCAGTGCGACACCCCGCGCGCGCTGTACGACAAGCCCGCAAACGCTTTCGTCGCGGGCTTCATCGGCTCGCCGGCGATGAACCTGGTCACCGCCAAGCTGACCGCGGACGGCGCCGAGCTGGGCGGCGGCAGCGTGCGGCTGACCCGCGAGGTCATCCAGGCCGCCGACGGCGACACGGTAACCCTCGGCTTCCGGCCGGAGTCTCTGGAGGTGACCACCGAGGGCCCCGACTCGGTGCCGATCAAGGTCGACCTGGTCGAGGAGCTCGGCTCGGACGCGTACGTCTACGGCAAGCTGGCCGAGACGGACGCCGAGGGCACGAAGTCCAACATCGTCGCCCGCGTCGACCCGCGCACCCCGCCGGCCATGGGCGACACCGTCCACCTGCGGATCCGGCCGGACGAGCTGCACGTGTTCTCCGCCACGTCCGGGGCGCGCCTGCCCTGACCGGCAGCGGTCGGCAACCCACCACCCCGAAGCCGGATTGTGACTACGGCCGGTAGCACCGCGTCAAGGCGGGAAAGCGTGCCTTGACCCGGCACTACCGGCCGTGTTCTGGCTTCGTATCGGGGTGCAGGGAGGGGTCTGGGTGGTGCGCGGGTCGGGCCTCAGCGTGCGGTTCGCGCGCCCGGGTGGGCACGCTCACCCGGGGCGCGCGCCTGTCCTGACCTCGGGTCATGGGAAACTGGAGGGCGCCATGACCTCCAGTTTCCCTCGGGCGCAGGTCGACATCGACCTCGACGCCATCCGCCACAACCTCACCCTGCTGGGCGCCCGCGCGCCCGGCGCCGAGGTGATGGCCGTGGTGAAGGCCGACGCCTACGGCCACGGCGCGCTGCCGGTGGCGCGCGCCGCGGTCGAGGCCGGAGCGTCCTGGCTGGGCACCTGCTCGCTCGGCGAAGCCCTCGCCCTCCGCGAAGCCGGTATCAAGACCCGCTTGTTCAGGTGGCTGGACACCCCGGACGTCGACTTCGCGGCGGGCATCGAAAACGACGTCGACCTGGCCGCGAGCTCGCTGGGTGAGCTGCGCCGCATCGCGGCCGCGGCGAAACCGGGTACCCGAGCGCGTGTGCACCTCAAAATCGACACCGGGCTGTCGCGCAACGGCTGCCCGCCCGCCGCGTGGGCCGAACTGGTCGAAGCGGCGGCCGCCGAACCGCGGGTCGAGGTCGTCGCGATCTGGTCCCACCTCGCGTGCGCCGACGAGCCGGAGCACCCGGCCACCGACCTGCAGGCCAAGCGCTTCGCCGAGGCCTACGACGTCGCCCGCGCCGCCGGGCTCGACCCGATGCGGCACCTGGCCAACTCCGCGGCCCTGCTCACCCGGCCCGACCTGCACTTCGACGTCGTCCGGCCCGGTATCGCGATGTACGGGCTGAACCCGGTGCCGCAGCCGGAAGACCTGCGCCCGGCCATGACGTTCCGGTCCGCGGTCGCGCTGGTCAAGCGCATCGCAGCCGGGGAATCGGTGTCCTACGGGCACACCTGGACGGCGTCGCGGGACACGAACCTGGCGCTCGTCCCGGCCGGGTACGCCGACGGCGTCCCGCGGTCGCTGTCCGGCCGGATGGACGTCTGGCTCGGCGGACAGCGGCGCCCGGTCGCCGGGCGGGTCTGCATGGACCAGGTCGTGGTCGACTGCGGTGACTTCGCACCGGCCGTCGGCGACGAGGTCGTCCTGTTCGGCGCGGGAACGCACGGGGAGCCGACCGCCCGGGAATGGGCCGACAAGCTGGGCACCATCGACTACGAGATCGTGACCTCGATGTACCGACCGCGGGTGCGGCGACGGTATTTGGGGACGAGCGAGTGACACCTTCACGACGACTGCTGGCCATCGCCGGCGGGGTCGGGGCCTTGGCCACCGGGACCGCCGCCGTCATCGCCGTCGCCGCGCAGCAGCGGCGATACAGTGAGGATCCGTACGTGGACGAGCCGCTGGGGGAGCTGAAGCCCGACCGCACTTCGACGGTCGCGGCCGAAGACGGCACGCCGCTGTCGGTCGAGGAGATCGACCCGGAGGACGGCGGCGAACCGGAACTGACCGTCGTGGGAGTGCACGGCTTCGCGCTTTCGCGCCGCTGCTGGCATTTCCAGCGTCGCGACCTCGCGTCGCTGCGGCTGCCGCGCGTGCGTCAGGTCTACTACGACCACCGCAGCCACGGCCTGTCCGGCGCGGCTTCCGCGGAGACGTCGACCATCGAACAGCTGGCGCGGGATCTGGACTGCGTGCTGCGGTCCGTGGTGCCGGACGGGCCCATCGTGCTCATGGGGCACTCGATGGGTGGCATGGTCATCATGGAGCTGGCCGCCGAATTCCCTGAGCTGTTCGAAGACCGCGTGAGCGGGGTTGCGTTCATCGCGACGGCGGCGGGCGAAGTCGGCGCACGCGGGTTGCCGCGTTCGCTGCTCTCGAAGTACAACCCGCTGACGCGTGCGGCCGGCGGTCTCGCGGGGTGGCAGCCCGGGCTGGTCGAGTTCGTCCGCGCGGCCGGTGGGCAGCTGACCCGCCAAGCCGTGCGCCGGCTGGCGTTCGGCAGCCGGGACGTCGCACCGCGGCTCGTCGACTTCATGCTCGAGATGCTGGAAGTGACGCCGGTGCGCGGGCTCGTCAACTTCGTCGACACGCTCGGCAGCCACAACCGCTACGCGGCGCTCGCCGGGTTGAAGCACGCGGAAGTGCTGGTCATCGGCGGCGATTCGGACCGGTTCACGCCGTTCGCGCACGCCGAGCGGATCGCGGCCGAGCTGCCCGACGCGGAGCTGGTGCGCGTCCGCGGCGCCGGCCACATGGTCCAGCTCGAGCAGCCCGAGCTGGTGAACAGCCATCTGATCGATCTCCTGCAACGCTGTTCCGGTGTGGACGGCGTGACCTCGTCCCGGCGAACCTGGTGGTGGCAGCGTTGAGTTTCGTGTTCCCGACCCCCGAAGAGACCATGGACTTCGGGCGCGCCCTCGGCCGCGTCCTGCGGGCGGGTGACCTGGTCCTGCTGGCCGGGCCGCTCGGCGCGGGCAAGACGACGCTGACCCGCGGCATCGCGGACGGCCTCGGCGTCGGCGGCCGCGTGAGCAGCCCGACGTTCGTGTTGGCCCGCGTCCACCCGGCCGGCGTTGCGGGCGTTCCGCTGGTGCACGTGGACGCGTACCGCCTGGGCGGCGATCTGTCCGAATTGGACGATCTCGACCTCGACACGGACCTGGAGCGCTCGGCCATCGTGGTCGAGTGGGGCGAGGGTTCGGCCGAGCGGCTGTCGGAGGACTACCTGGTGGTCCGCCTGGACCGCCGCGAGGACGACGTCCGCGAGGTCACCCTGGAGCCGCACGGCACCTGGGCCGACCGCGTCCCGGAGCTCACCCCGACGCAGTGAATGACTCATTCCTGGCGTCCGACGCCAGGAATGAGTCATTCACTGCACTGCGCTCAGCCGCCGTTGTACTGCTGGTAGGCCGGCGCCCGGAACGTCCTGGTGCCGGCGCCCGCGATCCTGTCGACCGCGCACAGGAACTTCGGCCCCATCTTCGCGGTGGCCTGCCGGACCGGGTGCGTGGCGCCGAAGTCCTCCGGGTTCGCCTGGCCGTGCGCGAACATCGAGTAGATCAGCACCGGCTTGCCCGCCGTGTCGAACATGATCCCGGCCTCGTTGCGGCCGTCGTTCAGCCAGCCCGCCTTCGTGGCGATCCTCGCCCGGTCGGCGGACGACATCTCCCGGCGGATGCCGTCGGTGAACGCCACCGGCGATCGCAGGATGGACAGCAGGTACTCCGTCGACGCCGGGCTCAGCAGGGTGCCCGCGACCAGCGCCTTCAGCAGGTCGTGGGTCTCGCGCGGAGTGGTCTGGCCGAGGAAGTACCGGTTCGGGTTGGCCACCGGCGTGACCTGGGTCTTGGGGAAGCCCTTGGCCACCAGGATCTGGTTGATCTCGGCCGCCGGCACCACGAGCCCCACCAGCCGGACGCACGTGTCGTCCGAAACCGTGAGGAACAACGACAGGACGTGACCCAGCGTGAACGCGCTCGGGTACGCCTTGTCCAGGATGACGATGCCGTCACCACCCGGCACGACGATGCTCGCCGGCACCTGGACCTGCTGGTCCAGGGTGAGCAGGCCGCGGTCGATCTTGTCCATCAAGGTGACCGCGACGGCCACCTTGTTGACGCTGTAGGCCTCGACGACCTCGTCGGCCGCCACGTCGACGGCCACCTGGTCGGCCACGCTGATGCAGGAGTTCCAGGTGCCGCCCGCCTCGGCGGCCGCGTCGTCGTAGACGCGCTTCACTTTCTGCCTGGCCCGGTCCGGGGTGGCCGGGCTGGCCTCGATGTCTGCTTCCTGCGCGGACGCGGGAGAGCCGGCCAGAATGCTTCCGGCGGCGACGGCGGTCCCCAAACCGAACGCCGCGCGCCTGTTGAGTTGATACCCCATCGCAAGATCCAACCAGACCTCGTGAGTGAGAAACAGTGTTCTAACCCTGTTTCTCACTCACGACCGCGCGGGCGACGCCGAGGTCCACCAGGTCCTGGGGGCGCAGGTGGAGCTGGTTGGCGATGTCCGGGACCTCCGACGCCGGGCGCTTGAGGATCGCCGCCGCGGCTTCCGGGGACGTCACCGAGAAGTACGCGTCCGGCGCCACCCACGTCGACCCGGCCGCGGCGAAGGCCAGCGCTCCGCCCGAGCCGCCTTCGCCGATCACCAGGGACGTCACCGGGACCGACGCCGTCGCCACCGCCGCGAACATCTCCGCGATCGCGCCACCCGCGCCCGCCTGCTCCGCCGCCGCGTCGTTCGCCGCGCCCGGGGTGTCGACCAGGGTCAGCACCGGGATGCCCAGGCGGGACGCCAGCCGCACCAGCCGGGCCGCCGTCCGGAAGCCCGACGGCAGCGTCGGCGTGCCGCACTGCGCCGCGTACGCGATCGTCCGCCCGTCACGCCAGCCGAAGCCGCACGCGACGCCGGGATCCGCGCCGCCCACGCGGTCGCCGCTGATGTCCTCCCGCCAGTCGAAGTACGCGTCGAGGTACTCCGCCGCCCGGGCCCGCCCCGGTGAACGCGCCGCCTGAACCGCCTCCCAGCCCGTCGCAGGCAGGGAAGTGGCCCGCAGCGCGGAAGGCGGCGGTGCGGCCGCCGACGAACGCGCGGTCAGCAGCCGCAGCCACCGTTCCAGCGCCCCGCCGAGGTCCTCCGGCGCCACGACGGCGTCGACCTGACCCCACTCGTGGTGCGCTTCCGCGGTGTACGCCTCGGGCGAATCCGGCGGGCGAACCCGCGAGCCGGCGAACCCGACCTGCGCCTCCGGCAGCGCGAGGACGATGTCGGCGCCCGCGCCGAGCGTGGCCCAGCCGCCGCCGGTCGTCGGGTCGCGCAGCACCGAGATCCGGGGGATGCCCATCGACCGCGTCAGCGCCGACGCCCGGGCCACCCGCTGCAGCTGCATCAACGCGCGCATGCCCTGCTGCATGCGGCTGCCGCCGGTCGCGATCAGCGACACGACCGGCAGCCGCGCGTCGCGGGCGTGCGCGAACGCCGCCTCGATCCGGTCGCCGGTGCGCTGCCCGAGCGAGCCGCCGAGGAACCCGAACTCGAAGGCGATCAGCACGGCTTCGGCGTCACCGATCTTCGCCGTCCCGCAGACGACCGACTCCTTCTCGCCGGTGCGTTCTTCCGCGGCGGAACGCGCTTCCCGGTAGCCCGGCCAGCCGATCGGGCCGTCGGCGGGCTCCTCGCGCAGCGGGGTCGGGAACTCCGTGAAGCCGCTCGCGATCGCGCCGACGACCTCGCGCGCCGGCAGCCTAGGCACCGAGCGCCCGCTTCATGACCTTGCCCATGTCGTTGCGGGGCAACGCATCCAGGTACCGGACGACCCTTGGACGCTTGTGCGGCGCGAGCAGTTTCGCGACGTGGTCGGCGAGCTCGTCGGCGGCCGGTGGCTCCCCGGACGGCACGATCCACGCGACGATCCGCTCGCCGAGGTCGTCGTCCGGCTCGCCGGTGACGGCCGCTTCGGCGACGCCGGGGTGTTCGAGCAGCGCGTTCTCGATCTCGCCCGCGCCGATCTTGTAGCCGCCGCTCTTGATCAGGTCGGTGGCCTTGCGCCCGACGATCTTGACGTACCCGTCGGCGTCGCGCGTGGCCATGTCGCCGGTGCGGAACCAGCCGCCGTCGAACGCGGCCGCGGTCGCGTCCGGCCGGTTGAGGTACTCGGTGAACAGGTTCGGGCCGCGGACCTGGATCTCGCCGACGCTCTCGACGTCGTCGATCACCTCACCGGCGTCGCCGACCAGCCGCAGCTCGACACCCCGCAGCGGGACGCCGACCGTGCCGGGCTTGCGCTCGCCGTCGGCGCGCACGCTGGTGTTCATCAGCGTCTCGGTCATCCCGTAGCGCTCGACGACCTGCTGGCCGGTCGCCGCGGTGATCCGCTGGTGGTCGTGCACCGGCAGCGCCGCGGACCCGGAAACCAGCAGCCGGGCGTGGCGAAGCGCGTCCGCCAGCGCCTGGTCGGTGCCGACTTCACCGGCGATCCGGTGGTACATCGTCGGGACGCCGAACAGCATCGTGGCGCCGTTCGCGAGTTCCCGGGCGACGCCTTCGGTCGAGAACCGGCCGAGGTGGCGCACCGAACCGCCGCGGCGCAGCGGGCCGAGGATGCCGAGGATCAGCCCGTGCACGTGGAACAGCGGAAGCGCGTGCACGAGGACGTCGTCGGCCGTCCAGCCCCAGGCGTCCTCCAGGGCGTCCAGCGTGGTCGCGAGGGCGCGCCGGGGGAGCACGACACCCTTCGGCGGGCCGGTGGTGCCCGAGGTGTAGACGATCAGCGCGGGGGACTCGGGGCCGGGTTCGTCCGCGAGTGGCGCTTTCCCGCCGGTCAGGGGGATGTCCCGGCGGGGTAGGGCGGCGAGACCGGCGGGCAGCTCGGCCCCGGATTCGGCCAGAACCAGCGCCGGTTCGCTGTCGGCGAGGATGTGGGTGAGCTCCCGCTCGCCGATCTTCGGGTTGAGCGGCACCGCCGGCACCCCGGCGAGCAGCGCGGCGACGACCGCGACGCTCGTGTGCACGGTCGGCGTCGCCCACACCGCGACCCGGCCGGGCGGCAGCTCGCGGGCGAGACCGCCGGCGACGGCGGCGAGGTCGTCGTAGGTCAGGGCGTGGTCGCCGAAGCGCAGGGCTTCCTTTGCGGCACCGGCGACGAGCGTGGGGAACAACGGGTCGGGCACCGCGGGGACCTCCCAGTGTCGGACTCGATCAGCACGTTACCGCGCGGATCGGTCCCCTGCAGCAACCAGGCGAAGACGCTGGTCGTAGGCTGGGACACCGTGTTGGTACTGGCGATCGATACCTCGACCCCGGCGGTGACCGCGGGCGTCGTCGCGCTGGACGGCGGCTTGGTCGAGACGCGCGGTGAGCGCGTCACCGTCGACCCCCGCGCCCACGGAGAGCTGATCACGCCGCACGCGCTGGCCGCCGCCGAAGCCGCGGGCGTGACCCTCAAGGACCTCGACGCGATCGTCGCCGGCGTCGGCCCCGGGCCGTTCACCGGCCTGCGCGCCGGGATGGCCACCGCCGCCGCGCTCGGCCACGCCCTGGGCATTCCGGTGTACCCCGTCTGCAGCCTCGACGCACTGGCCGCCGACGTCCCGCCGGGGGACAACGCTTTCCTCGTGCTCACGGACGCGCGTCGCCGCGAGGTCTACTGGGCCGCCTACGACGCCGCGGGGCAGCGCACCGACGGGCCGCACGTCCAGCGCCCCGCCGACGTGGAAAGTGATCTCGAAGTGGCGGCAGGCGACGGCGCCCTGCTGTACGCGGACGCGCTCGGCGTCCGGCCGGTCGAGCCGCGCTTCCCGTCGCCCGCGGGCCTGGTGAAGGTCGCGCAGGCCGCGTTGCTGGCGAAGGAACCGCCCGGGCCGCTGACGCCGTTGTACCTGCGACGTCCGGACGCCGCCGAGCCCGCGGCGCCGAAACGGGTGACCGCTCCGTGAGACTCGAGCCGCTGCGCCGCATGGACATCGCCCGGTGCGTGGAGATCGAGAAGATCCTGTTCCCCGGCGACGACCCGTGGAGCGCCCGCGCCTTCCACTCGGAGCTGGACGCGGGCAACTTCTACCTCGCCGCGCGCCCGGACGAGGGCGACGAGCTGCTCGGCTACGCCGGGCTGGCCGTCGTCGGGCGCCGGCGCGGCGAGTACGAGGCGACCGTGCACACGATCGGCGTCGCGCCCGAACACCAGGGCCAGGGCATCGGCAAGGCGCTGCTGCAGGCGCTGCTGGCGCGGGCCGACGAGTTCGAGGCGCCGGTGTTCCTCGAGGTCCGCACGGACAACACGACCGCGCTCGCCCTGTACGAGCGCCATGGCTTCGAACGGCTCGGCATCCGGAAGCGCTACTACCAGCCTTCCGGCGCCGACGCGTACACGATGGTCCGCCCGGCGCGGACGCGAGACGGGGTGGCGGGCTGATGGCACGCATCATCATGGGTATCGAGAGCTCGTGCGACGAGACCGGCGTCGGCCTGGTCCGGCTGCACGACGACGGCACGGTCGAGCTGCTGGCGGACGAGGTGGCTTCGAGCGTCGAGCAGCACGCCCGCTTCGGCGGCGTGGTGCCCGAGGTCGCCAGCCGCGCGCACCTGGAGGCGATGGTCCCGACGACGTCGCGGGCGTTCGAGACGGCCGGGCTGTCGATGTCCGATGTGGACGCGATCGCCGTGACGGCGGGACCGGGCCTGGCGGGTGCGCTGCTGGTGGGCGTCTCGGCGGCGAAGGCGTACGCGACGGCGCTGGACGTGCCGCTGTACGGGGTCAACCACCTGGCCGGGCACATCGCGGTGGACACGCTGCAGCACGGGCCGTTGCCGACGCCGTGCCTGGCGCTGCTGGTTTCCGGTGGGCACACGCAGTTGCTGCGGGTGGACGACATCGCTTCGTCGATCACCGAGCTGGGGTCCACTGTGGATGACGCGGCCGGTGAGGCCTACGACAAGGTGGCGCGGGTGCTCGGGTTGCCGTACCCGGGCGGGCCGCCGATCGATAAGGCGGCGAAGAACGGGAATCCTTCGGCGATCGCGTTTCCGCGGGGGATGACTGGTCCGCGCGATGCTGCGTTCGACTTTTCGTTCTCCGGTTTGAAGACTGCGGTGGCGCGGTGGGTCGAGGGGGCTGCTCGGCGCGGCGAGGAGATCCCGGTGGACGACGTCGCGGCTTCGTTCCAGGAGGCGGTGGCGGATGTCTTGACGGCCAAGGCGGTGCGCGCGGCCAAGGAGCAGGGGATCGACACCATGGTGATTTCCGGTGGGGTGGCGGCGAACTCGCGGTTGAAGGAGCTGGCGGCGGAGCGTTGCGCGGCTGCGGGGATCGAGTTGCGGGTGCCTCGGCCTCGGCTGTGCACGGACAACGGCGCGATGATTGCTGCTTTGGGTGCGCACGTGGTGGCGGCGAAGCTCCCGACGACCCCCCTGGACTTCAGCGCGAACCCGGCCCTGCCGGTGAACGTCGTCTCGCTTTAGCGGTCTGCCGCGGCTCTCGTGAGTGGTAAGGCGGGTTAGAACCCGCCTTACCACTCACGAGGGGTCTGGGGCTCAGGAAGCCGTTGCCGGGGTTGCGGTTCGTACGGCCAGTAGTTCCTCGATCGCCGCGATTGCGCGGGCTGCCGCGTTCCCTTCGCCGTACGGGTTGCCCACCTGGGCCGGGCGCAATTCGCCGCTCAGGAGCCGCGCTGCCAGGTCCACGATTCGCGCCGTGTCGGTGCCCGCCAGCCAGGCGCAGCCCGCCTCTACCACTTCCGCGCGCTCGGTCACGTCTCGGAGGACCACCACCGGGGTGCCGAACGTCGGGGCCTCCTCCTGGATGCCGCCCGAATCCGTCAGGACCAGGGACGCCAGGCGCAACGCGCGGACCAGGTCCGGGTACTCCAGCGGGTCCGTCACCGTCACTCGCGGAAGGCCGGCCAGTGCCGTCTCCACCTGAGTGCGGACCTGCGGGTTGGGGTGGGCCGGGAACAGCACCTGGACGTCCGGGTGCTCGGCCACGATCAGCTGCACCGCGGCGAGGGTGCGCTCCAGCGGCTCGCCCCAGGACTCGCGGCGGTGGGACGTGACCAGCACCAGCCGCTCGCCGGCCTCTGCGAGCTCCATCTCCAGCAACGCCAGTGCCGTGTCGCGGGCCGGGAGGTCGCGGGCCGCGATCTCCAGCACCGCGTCGACCACCGTGTTGCCCGTGACCGCGATCTGTTGCCGCGCAACGCCTTCCGCGCGCAACGCCGCCGCCGCGCCGAGTGTGGGGGCCAGGTGCAGGGCCGCGATGCGGGACACCATCTGCCGCGCGCCCTCCTCCGGGAACGGTGCCGCGAGGTCGTGGGTGCGCAGCCCGGCCTCCAGGTGCACCACCGGGATGCCCAGCCAGAACGCCGCCAGCGCGCCGGCGAGGGTCGTCGTCGTGTCGCCCTGGACGACCAGGGCCGCCGGGGCGTGGCGGCGCAGGGCGTCGTCGAGGGCCGGCAGCAGGCCCGCCACCAGCTCGGCCTGGCCGCCGGTCACCCGCGGTGGCACGTCGAGCCAGGCGTCGACGACCAGGCCGAAGGGCTCCAGAGCCTGCTCGACCATGCCCGGGTGCTGGCCGCTGTGCACCACCACCGGGTGCAGCACCGGGTGCTCCGCCAGCGCCAGCGCCAGCGGCGCGAGCTTGACGGCTTCCGGCCGCGTTCCGGCCAGCAACATCACGTCCACCCCGTGCCGCCCCTTCTCCACATCATCGAGTGTCCAGCAAATTCCCGCCAAGAGGGCCGCCGGCGTGCGAGGGGCACACGCCGGCGGCCCGCTTTCTCAATCCCGCGCCCGGGAGAGACGGCGGTTGCGGCGGTGGACGGCGATCAGCGCGCCGGTCCCGAGCAGGACCAGGAGCACGCCGAGGGCCAGCCACCACCCGATGTCGGCGCCGGTGGCGGCGAGGGTGCCGACCCCGCCCCCGGCCACGCCGACGCCCGCGCCCGGCATCTTGTACATCTCCGACCTCGCTCAGGCCTGCGTGGAACGGCGGCGGACGATGCGGGTGCCGACCGGCACCGCGACGGCGCCGAGCAGGCCGAGCCCGATCCAGAGCCCGGCGCCGGACGCCAGCGGCATCGGCGGCGCGGCCGGGCCGCAGGTCGCCGACGACACGATCACGTCACCGTCGCCGAGCGCCTTGAGCCCTCCGCCGAGCAGCTTCACGTGGACGGCGTTCACCGTGAGGCTGCCGTCGGGGTTCTTGACCTGCTCGTTCAGGATGATCGTCGCGACGTTGAGCGTGCCGAGGCCGACCTTGATCTGCGTGTTCGCGGCCGGGGCGGCGTCGACCGCGCCGACGCTGCCGAGGTTCGCGCCGACCAGTTTCGCGCTGCCTTCGACGCCCTTCTGCGTCGCGGTGCAGACGGCCTCGACGAGCTTGATGCCGACGTCGCCGAGAGCCGCCTTCAGCAGCGGCAGCGTGACGTCGGCGGTGCTCGCCTTCGCGGTCACCGCACCGGAATTCTCGTCACGCTTCGCTTCGGCGTTGATCACGCCGGCGGTGAGGATGCCGGGAACGTCGGCCTTCGCCAGACTGCTGTTCGTCGGGCCCGCGGTGTTCGCGGCCGCGAACGGGCCCGCCTTCACCGCGTTCTGGCCGAGCAGCTTGACGTCGACCTTGACGCCGTACGCGGACCCGTCGCCGGGGGCCGCCGAAGCGGGGGCCGCGCCGGCGAGCACGACGCTCGCCACGACCGCGGCGAGCAGTCCGCCGCGGCGCACGAGGGAGCTCTTCATCAAGTGGTCCTCCGAATTCGCTGGATTTATCGGGGGTGCGTGACGGCGGCGCGGATCGAACCGGCTTGCCTCGAACTCGGCACGCGGATCGACTATCGCGAAGACCGGCCCGAATAGCACACAAAATTTCCCGAATCACCGGATCGGGTAAGGCTGGGCGTCGTTTCCGCTGGTCGCGGTCGATATCACTCGAATGGCGTAACAAGTTCGACTGAAGACCAACCGATTGGGGCGGCTTTTCCACCCCTCCGAGTGGAAACGGGGTGCACACATGTCCTACGCTCGCCCGTGCCCGCAACTTGATCGGGAATTCCGACACCGAGAGGAACGTCGTGGCGGTAGCGAGCGCTCCGAACTCAGGAATGACACGGTTTCCGCTGGTCGCGGCGCTCAGTGCGCTGGCCGCGGCGGGGGTCGTGGTGGTGCTGGCCGAGCGGTTCTACCGCGAGCTGGAGGTGCGGCTCGCCGGCGCGATCCTCAACCTGTTCACTACATCGGGTGTTTATGTGGCACCCGATCGGGAGTCTGTTTACTTTGGGTTGACCAGCGCTACTCCGTTCGGGTTGAGAATGACGCCGGAATGTTCTTCGGCGTTCCTTTTGCTTCCGCTGCTCGTTGTGACGATGGCCATGTTGTACTTCCGGCCGTCGAATGCGCGGCGGCTCTTCTTTTCGCTCGGCATTTCCGCGCTCGTCGTCGTACTGGTGAACCAGTTGCGCATTCTGACGATCGTCGGGCTCGTGCACGGGTTCGGCACCGACGAGGGCTACTACTGGGGCCACACGCTGCTCGGCTCGATGGTGAGCGTGTTCGGCGGCGCCGTCTCGATCGTCCTGTTCGTCTGGCTGGCCACCCGGAAGAAGAAGGCATGAGCGTCAAGGTCCTGCTGGCGATCACCCAGGCGTTCGCGCTGACCATGAGCGTGGCGTTCCTCGTCTACGTCGTGGTGATCGTGGTGCCGTACCTGCGCCGCAAGCCCGGCCCGGTGGGCGACCCGGCGGACTTCACGTGGCACTTCTTCGTGCCGTGCCGCGACGAGCAGACGGTCATCCGCGAGACGATCCGCTACCTGCGCACCACGTTCCGCAGGGCGCACGTCTGGGTCGTCGACGACGACTCGGAGGACCGCACCGCCCGCGTCGTCCGGATGCTGTGGCGGCGCCACGGCGGCTACGACCCGTACCTGCACCTGGTGCCGCGCGTGCGGCCCGAAGCCCGGACCGGCAAGGGTGACGCGCTGAACGCGGCCTACCGCGCCCTGAACGACTGGATGGGTCAGGACGCGAGCCGCGACGACGTCGTCGTGGTGGTCGTCGACGCCGACGGCCGCCCGGCACCGAACTGCCTGGAGGTCTGCGCCGCGGACCACCTCTTCGGCGATCCGGAGGTCGGCGCGGTCCAGCTCGACGTGTGGATGGGCAACACCGACACCCCGCCGCCGGGCCGCAACCCGGTCGGCCGCTGGTTCGGCCTCAAGCTCGCGCAGCTGCAGGACCTCGAGTTCCGCACGGCGATCGCGGCGATCCAGACGTCCCGCGGGTTCACCGGCACGATCTCCATGGGCGGCAACGGCCAGTTCACCCGGCTCACCGCGCTCGACTCGATCGCGGGCGACGCCGGGCAGCCGTGGCGCGGCTCGTTGCTGGAGGACTTCGAACTCGGTGTCCACCTGCTCACCGCGGGCTGGCGCACCGGGTTCACCCCGGATTCTCATGTGTCGCAAGAGGGTCTGTACAGCCTGCGGCGGTTCCTCGTGCAGCGCACGCGGTGGGGCCAGGGCACCATGCAGTGCGCCCGGTACCTGCGCCGGATCTGGGATTCCCCGCACGTCAGCACCCTCGGCGCGGCGGAGATGATGTACTACCTGGCCCAGCCGTGGCTGCAGCTGCTGGGCTCCCTGTTGTACCCAATCCCCTTCGTGCTGCTGGTGATCGGCACGGCGGGCGATCCGGCGCAGATGTGGACGTGGTTCACCGGCGGCGCCTGGATCCTGTTCGCCATCTACGGCTCGTTCGGGCTGCTGCCGTTCCTCGTGTGGGGCCCGATCTACCAGCTGAAGTGCTTGCGCAGCAGGAACATCCTGCGCGGGCTGGGGATGGGCCTCGCGTACGCCGCGTACATCTACACGTTCTACGTGACGTCGTGGCGCGCGCTGTTCCGGCTCGTCCGCGGGCGCAACGGCTGGGCGAAGACGCGCCGCAACACCGAGCAGGCGGCGGGGGTGAAGGTCGCGCTCGACGCGTGAGCGCGACCTCCACCGCGCCGGGTCAGAACGCCGGGACGATCCGGACGTCGTCGGCCTTGACGAAGGCGATCCGGTGCCCGAACTGGATCTGGACGTACTTGAGCTTGCCCTTCACCACCACGTGGTTCGCCGGGTCGAAGGTGGTCGCCCAGTAGTACTCGGAGCCGACGGTCCCGCCCGAGGAGTACTTCTGGCCGGCGGAAAGCGAGTACGGCAGCGGCGTGATGGCCTGCACGGTCACGCCGGCCGGGTAGGCCTCCGGCTCGGGGTAGGCGCGGCCGTACACCGGCACCGTGGCGAGGCCGGGCTTCGGCGTCACGACCCAGCCGATCGCGGGCTTCGCCACCCGGGCGCCGCGCGGGTTGGGGAACCAGCCCTTCTGGCCGAGGTACCAGATCGCCGTCCAGTCGCCGCGGACCTCGGCGACGGCGTACCGCTGCCCGGTCGCGACGCGGCTGCCGACGTCGGCAACGTCCATGGTCGAGGGCGTCCCGTTCGGGTGCAGGCCGATGTCGACCAGCAGCGGCGACGACTCACTCGGCTCCGAGTGCAGCACGACCGCCTCCGAGCCCCGCGGCGCGCAGGGCGTGCCGCTGCCGGACTTGTCGCAGCCGGTGAACGCGGGCTGGTTCTTCGCGAAGTCCGGGTCGATGGTGACCAGCGACGAGCCGGGCAGGCCGAACCCGCCGAGCGGGGCGCCGAGCAGGTCGAAGTAGTGCGACCAGTCCCAGTACGGGCCCGGGTCCCAGTGCATGCCGGGGATGGTGATCGGCGTCGTGCCCGGCACGTTGTCGTGGCCGATGATGTGCGCGCGGTCGAGCGGGATGCCGTACTTGCGCGAGAGGTAGCCGACGAGCTTCGCGCTCGAGCGGTACATGGCCTCGGTATACCAGGTGCCCTTCGCGGCGAAGCCCTCGTGCTCGATGCCGATCGACTTCGCGTTGACGTACCAGTTGCCGGCGTGCCAGGCGACGTCCTTGGTCGGCACGTGCTGCGCGATCAGGCCGTCGGCCGAGCGGATCGTGTAGTGCCAGCTCACGTACGTCGGGTCCTGGACGAGGTCGAGGACGTTGGCCCAGTAGCCCTCGGTGTCGTGGATGACGATGTGGTCGATCTTCTGGCTCTCGGGCCGGTTCGCGAGGTCGTGGTTGCCGTAGTCGTCCTTCGGCAGCTCCTGGTACGGCGCGGGGACGGACTCGCAGGTCACCCTGCGCGGGCATTCGACGCCGGCCGGTGTCCGGTCGGCGTGCTGCGGGACGGCCAGGTCCGGCGTCGGGGCCAGCGCGACCTGCTGGCCGTCGTCGGTCGTCCGGGCGGTGCCGGTCTTGATGGTGTCGAAGACTTCGTCGGCGAAGGTCTGCGCGGCGTCTCCGGTGGATCCGCTGTACCTCGCGACGGCGTTGTACCAGTTGCCGTCGGTGTTGTACTTCGCGAGCAGGGCCGCGCCGCCGCGGATGTTCTCGGCGGGGTCGGTGCGCAGCGTTTTCGCGTCGGTTCGGAGGAGCTGGGCGGCCTCGTCGACGGTCTGCAGCGTGGGCGGTGGCGCGGCGGGCCCGGCCTGCGGGTGGACGGCCGGGCGGGCGTCGTCGCCTCGGGGGTCTTCGGTGCCTTCGTCGTGGTGGGTGCCCGCGACACCGGCTTCGCGCAGGTCGGTGAGGTGCATCGGGCCGTAGCCCGCTGCCGTGCTGGGCGTGCCGGCGTTGGCGTCCCAGCGGGACTCCAGGTAGGAGACGCCGAGGAGGACGTTCTCCGGGACGTTGAACTCCTTCGCGGCGGCGGCGAAGTCGCGTTGGCGCTGGGACGCGGGGTCGGCCTGGGCTCGGGCCGGCGCGGCGGCCAGGCCGGTGAGGAGGGCGACGGTGGCTGCTACGGCTGCTGTTCTCGGGACGGGCATGGGCATGAACCCCCAGGGTGCAGGTGCCAGAGGTGAGAACCTAACCAGAAACTCACGCTGGGGGTAAGAGCCACGCGCGTCGGTGCAGTGAATGACTCATTCCTGACCTCCGACGCCAGGAATGAGTCATTCACTGCGTCAGGCGCGGCCGAGTCGTCGGCCGGGTCCGCGCATAACCACCGGTCAGGGCCGCTGTCCCACGTCGGGTGGACCCTCCTTGCACGACTGGCACTCACGTGGCTAGAGTGCTAATCGCACGGCCCGAACAGCCCCGGCACCCGCGACGGCGGGGGTGGTAGAGCCGTAACCACATCCTGCCAACGCTTTCGACGACCGTGGAGGTCAACCCGGTGAGCGTGAACATCAAGCCGCTCGAGGACAAGATCGTCGTCCAGACGAGCGAGGCCGAGGAGACGACCGCTTCCGGCCTCGTCATCCCCGACACCGCCAAGGAGAAGCCCCAGGAGGGCAAGGTTCTGGCCGTGGGCCCGGGCCGGATCGACGACAAGGGCAACCGCGTCCCGCTGGACGTCAACGTCGGCGACGTCGTCATCTACTCGAAGTACGGCGGCACCGAGGTCAAGTACAACGGCGAGGACTACCTCATCCTGTCCGCCCGCGACGTGCTGGCCGTCATCAACTGACGTCCGCTCGCAGCGCAATGACGCCCCGGGCCCCGCAGCAAGCCGGGGAGCGGGGCGTTCTTGCGTTCAGAGAAAGGTAAGCGGAACACGCTATGCCCAAGCAGATCAACTTCGACGAGGACGCTCGTCGCGCGCTGGAGCGCGGGGTGAACAAGCTCGCCGACGCGGTCAAGGTCACCCTCGGCCCGCGCGGCCGCCACGTCGTGCTCGACAAGAAGTTCGGCGGCCCGACCATCACCCTCGACGGCGTGACCGTCGCCCGTGAGGTCGAGCTCGACGACCCGTTCGAGAACCTCGGCGCGCAGCTCGCCAAGAGCGTCGCCACCAAGACCAACGACGTCGCCGGTGACGGCACCACCACCGCGACCGTGCTCGCGCAGTCGCTGGTGAAGGTCGGCCTGCGCAACGTCGCGGCCGGCGCCAACCCGACCTCGATCGGCCGCGGCATCGAGGCCGCCGCGGAGAAGGTCATCGAGGTCCTCAAGGCCAAGGCCACCCCGGTCAAGGGCCGCGAGAACATCGCCCAGGTCGGCACCGTGACCTCCCGTGACGCCAACATCGGCGCCCTGCTCGGCGAAGCCGTCGAGAAGGTCGGCGAGGACGGCGTCATCACCATCGAGGAGTCGTCGACCCTGGCGACCGAGCTGGTGATCACCGAGGGCGTCCAGTTCGACAAGGGCTTCCTCTCGGCGCACTTCGCGACCAACCCGGAGGAGCAGAAGGCGATCCTCGAGGACGCCTACGTCCTGCTGCACCGCGAGAAGATCTCGGCGCTCGCCGACCTGCTGCCGGTGCTGGAGAAGGTCGTCGAGGCCAAGAAGCCGCTGCTGATCATCGCCGAGGACGTCGACGGCGAGGCGCTGTCCACCCTCGTGGTGAACTCGCTGCGCAAGACGATCACCGCCGTCGCGGTCAAGGCGCCGTTCTTCGGCGACCGCCGCAAGGCGTTCCTGGACGACCTCGCGGTGGTCACCGGCGGCGAGGTGATCTCCGCGGAGATCGGCCGCAAGCTGTCGGACGTCGACCTCGGCGCACTGGGCAAGGCCCGCCGGATCGTCGTCACCAAGGACGACACCACGATCGTCGACGGCGCCGGCTCCAAGGACGCCATCGCCGGGCGGGTCGCGCAGATCCGCAAGGAGATCGAGACGACCGACTCCGACTGGGACCGCGAGAAGCTGCAGGAGCGGCTCGCGAAGCTCGGCGGCGGCGTCGCGGTCATCAAGGTCGGCGCGGCCACCGAGACCGAGCTGAACGAGCGCAAGCACCGCATCGAGGACGCCGTGGCTTCGACCAAGGCGGCCGTCGAGGAGGGCATCCTGCCCGGCGGCGGTTCGGCGCTGGTCCACGCGGTCAAGGAGCTCGAGGGCGGCCTGGGCCTTTCCGGCGACGAAGCCACCGGCGTGCGCATCGTCAAGGACGCGCTGACGGCCCCGCTGTTCTGGATCGCGACCAACGCGGGCCACGAGGGCGCGGTCATCGTCAACAAGGTGCAGGAGCAGGGCTGGGGCCAGGGCTTCAACGCCGCCACCGGCGAGCTCACCGACCTGCTGGCCGCCGGCATCGTCGACCCGGTCAAGGTGACCCGGTCCGCGGTGGCGAACGCCGCCTCCATCGCCCGGCTGGTGCTGACGACGGAGAGCTCCGTCGTCGAGAAGCCGGCCGCGGAGGAGCCCGCCGCGGCGGGCCACGGCCACGCGCACTGACGCAGTTCCACGAAGACGGGGCGGTACCTCTCGCGAGGTGCCGCCCCGTTCTCGTCTCGCCCGCGGGCACTTCCACGTGAAAGGTACCTGGAGTTGCCGCTCCGGATCACTTTCATAGGGAAAGTGACGCGGTTTTGAACGGCACGGAGGGCGGCACCCCACCCGGTGCCGCCCTCCGATGTTCGTGGCGTGCTCAGCCGCCGGACATGCTGAGCGCGCGTTTGTCCGACTTGATGATGTGTTCCCGCTCGGACTCCGAGAGCCCGCCCCAGATGCCGTACGGCTCGTGCACCGCCAGCGCGTGGCTGCGGCACATCTCCAAGACCGGGCAGCTCAGGCAGACGGCTTTCGCTCTGGCCTCCCGCCGTGCCCGCGCCGGGCCGCGCTCGCCGTCCGGGTGAAAGAAGGACGCGCTGTCCATTCCCCGGCACGACCCTTCGAGCTGCCAGTCCCACATGTCGGCGTTGGGTCCTGGGAGCCTGCGCGTGTCTGCCATCCTGACCGCCTCCGTCATTCGGTCGATGCCGCTAGCTGCTCTGCTGTGGTGCCGATACTCCATTCGGTGCAACGGCGGTAACGTTAGAAGCGCGCCAATAGTTGTTCAAGCGATCCGGCCCGATTCAGCCGTTAGGCATCCCCCGTAGGTGTGAGCAGGGCGTTCGCCTCCGGTTGCCGACCGCGCTGGGTGCCTGGATATTGAGCCTCGTGGGAGCTGGGTCGGGCACCGAAGAACCCACCCTGCCGGTGGCCTCGGTCGCCCGCCGGCTCGGGGTCGCGCCGTCCACCCTCCGAACCTGGGACCGCCGCTACGGACTGGGCCCCAGCCGGCACACCGACGGCCGTCACCGCCGCTACGGGACTTCCGACATCGGCCGCCTCGAACTGATGCAGCGCGCGCTGCTGAGCGGCGCGTCGACGGCGGAGGCGGCGCGCTACGCCCTCGAACAGATCCCGCGGTCCGGGCCACCGCAGCCGGAGGAGCCTTCCGAACCGGCCGACGTGTCGGCGGCCGACGACGCCCTCGAGGTCCGCTCCCGCCTGGCCCGCCGCCTGAGCACGGCGGCACTGGCCATGGACGTCGGCGCGGTCCAGCGCATGCTCGCGGACACGATCGCCGAGCTCGGCGTGCTCCCGGCGTGGACGGGGGTGATCGAGCCGGTGCTGTCGGCGCTCGGCGCCCGGTGGCGCGGCGCGAGCGCGGGTGCCGAGGTCGAGTACCTGCTGGCGGAGTGCGTGTTCGCGGCGCTGGTCCGGGCGACGCCGGTGCTCGACGAGCCCCGCAACACGCGCCCGGTCCTCTTGGGCTGCGTCCCGGACGAGCGAGACTCGATGCCGATGTACGCACTGGCGGCATCCCTGGCCGGCCGCCGGATCGGCGCGCAGCTGTTCGGAGTGCCGCTGCCGGCGGAGGTGCTGGCGGTGGCGGTCCGCCGCAGCGCACCGGCGGCGGTGGTGCTGTGGGCCCACGGCCGCGGGGTGGCGGACGCCCGGCTGTTCGCTCGGGTCTCCCGCGGGCGGCAGCGGAGCAGGCTGTTCGCGTGCGGCCCGGGCTGGGACCCGGCGGGGCTGCCGGACAAGGTGGAGCTCTTGACGGACCTGCCGAGCGCGGCGGACCGCATCGAGCACGTCCTGGTCGGCGCGCGCCGGTAGCGGTTGTCCACAACCGGCGAGGGCTGGGGACAGTAGAGCCGCCCGGCCCCGGATCCGGCCGGTTCGTCGGTGGGCGCCGATAGACTGGACCGGGGTCAGCCCCCAGGGATCGGGTGGGGCTTGTCTGGTCGCGAGGGGGCCGCCTTTCGCAAGGGCTTTACCGGCGTGAACGGGAACGTTGACGCCCAACCCGCACCCCACCCAGACCCCTCCCTGCACCCCGATACGAAGCCAGAACACGGCCGGTGGCGCCGGGTCAAGGCACGCTTTCCCGCCTTGACGCGGTGCTACCGGCCGTCGTCACAATCGCGGCTTCGGGGTGGTGGGCACCAAGCTGCCGGTCGGCCAAGGGCGCCCCGGCCCCGCTCACCTCAGCCGCACCTCCGCGCCGACCCCGACCGACAGACCCCGACTTCCGCCACGCAACAACCCACCGACCGGCCGAACCTGCCAAGGACGGGCGTAACGGCACAGCCCCTGGCGGTACTTCGATCATGTTTTGTCGGACCCACCCGCTAAAAAGGACCCGTGCACGAACCCGCCCTCAGAGCCGCCGCGTTCGGGAGTGACCCACTACCCGATCCCGCCGTCGTGCGCGGCTCCGGCAGCCCGCGGGCGCGGCTGCTCGCCGCCGTCGTGCTCGGTGCGCAGGGGCGGTACGCCTCCGCCGCCGCCCTCCTCACCGCCCTCCGGCACGTCGGGGACCCGGTCGTCGCCTCGCTCGCCGCCAGCACCCTCGCCTCCCACCGGCGGCAGCTGGGCGGCCACCGCCACGCCCGCTCGCTCGACGGTGAGGCCTACGCCAAAGCGGCTTCCCTCGAAACCGAACGTGACCCCGACGGCCTCGACGCGGCCGGCGCAAGAGCCGACGCCCTGCTCGGCCTGGCCGCCGACAACCTTGCCCTGGGCCGGCTCACCGCCGCCCGCCGGCTCGCCGAGCGGGCGCGAGGCGAGGATGCCGGGTGGCGAGCCGAGGTCCGCGGTGGGTGGGTGGGCGCCGAAATCGAACTCGCCGCAGGTCAGGGCGTCGATGCCGTGCCGCACGCCGAGCGGGCTCGGGAAACCGCGCGAGCGCGGGGCGCGCGGCGGCACACCGTGAAATCCGAGATAGTGCTGGCCGTGGCCCTCCTCGCCGCCGGGGATCCCGATCACCGGAAGATTTCGGACGACCTTGTCGGAAAGGCAATGGCGACGGCGGAGGAATGCGAACTCCTTTCACTTTTGTGGCCGGTGGCGCTCGTCGCGGCCGACCTGCGCCCAGGACACGCCGAGGAGTATCGATTCAGAGTGGCGCAGGTGTTGCACGCAGTGTTACGAAGCGCAGATCCTTGCGGGAGGAGGGTTGCGGGGGAATCACCATGGGTGCCCGTCCCGGGTGGTTGAGCCGTCGGAATGGGGTGTTCCGGCATCCGGGCTAAGAAAGTTCAAAAAAAGCCACCGGATCGTGTCAAGGTTCGGGCTAAAGCGTCCGATAGGGGAAGAGGAATGTCACCCGGCTGCAGGAAGGAAACCCCGTGACGACGGTCTTGATCTGCGACGACCGACGCAGTGTCCGTGAAGGGCTCACCCGAGTGATGTCCGCGGTCCCTGGGGTCAGTCGCATTGACTGCGTAGCGCACGGTGACGAGCTGCTGGCCCGGTACTCCCGTCAGCCCGTCGACGTCGTGCTGGTCGGGACGCAACGCGCGGTCCCGACGGGTGTCGAAGCCACCCGGCGGCTCGTCTCGGCCAACCCCCAGGCGAACGTCATCGTCTTCGGCGCCCCGGACGACGCGGGCAGCATCGCCGCCGCGATCGCCGGCGGTGCCCGCGGCTACCTCCGCTGGGACGCGTCCCGGCCGGAGCTGGTCGCCGCGCTGGCCCACACCCTGGCGAGCACCTCGGTGCCCGCGCCCCGTCAGCCGTCCGACCCGGGCGTCCAGCTGACCGAGCGCGAGCTTCAGGTGCTCCGCGGGATGAGCCAGGGCAAGAGCAACGGCCAGATCGGCCGCGAGCTCTACCTGTCCGAGGACACGGTCAAGACGCACGCCCGGCGGCTGTTCCGCAAGCTCGGCGTGCGCGACCGCGCGCAGGCCGTCGCCCACGGCTTCCGCCGCGGCCTGGTCAGCTGACCTTCCGCTCTCCCCGTTCCTGACACGGCCGGTTCCCAGGTGACGACGGGCCAGGGCGCATCGCCCTGGCCCGCACCTGTGTGGTCCCCATCACGCACCGGCGTTCGATGCGGCGGATTCCCACCCGCCACCCCGCCGCCCCGGCGGATCTCGTACCCGCAACCGGGCTCGCTCGTTGAATCGGCGACCTCGACCGCGAGTTCAGCACGACGAACCGTGTTTTTGCGGCTCCAGCTCCTGCGGCACGCCCGGGCACACCGCGCGCGCCGGTCCGGAGCAAGCCGACGGTACGGTAGCGGTCACCGGTGCGCGGTGGAGGCGACCACGGGCCGGGTTCTTTGCACACCTACACGTAACACTGGGACTGTTGTCTGCGATGGCCAATGTGGGGGATGGACTGGATGAGCCGGTCGCCGCTGCTGTCGAGGGAGATCCCCAGGCAGTGGAGCGGCTGCTGGCTGCTATCCGTCCACTGGTAGTGCGGTATTGCCGCGCCCGGGTTGGCAGGCAGGAGCGATCGTTCGCTTCGGCGGACGACGTTGCGCAGGAGGTGTGTCTCGCGGTGCTAACGGCATTGCCCTCGTACCGCGATCAAGGCCGCCCGTTTTTGGCCTTCGTCTACGGGATCGCCCAGCACAAGGTGGCCGACGCGCACCGCGCGGCGGCGCGCAACCGGGCCGAACCGGTGGCCGAGATCCCCGACGAGGTCGAGGGTGGGGTCGGCCCCGAGCAGCGGGCGCTGCAAGGTGAGCTGAACGAGCGGATGTCCCAGTTGTTGCAGGTGCTGCCGGACAAGCAGCGGGAGATCGTGGTGCTGCGCGTGGTCGTCGGCCTGTCGGCGGAGGAGACCGCGGATGCGGTCGGTTCCACCCCCGGCGCCGTCCGCGTCGCCCAGCACCGCGCCCTCGCGCGGCTGAGAAAGGTCCTGGCCGCGGAGGAGGTGATCTGAGTGACCGGTCACGAGAAGAGATTCGAGCCGGATGACGTCTGGGGCAGTGGCCTCACGGCGTCGGAGGCGGAGTTCGCCGCCGACCTGTCGGCGGTCCAAGCCGACGACGCCCTGCTCGACGCGCTCGGCGGGTCCGACCCGGCGCTGGCCGACGGTCTCGGCGACCAGGAGCTCAACGCGTTGCTGGTGGCGTGGCGAAGAGACATCGACAGCGAGCCGCTGGCCGAGCTCGTCGACGTCGACACCGCCGTGCGCACCGTCAGTACCGCCGCCCTCGCGAAGCGGCACGCTTCGAGCGGACGCCGCCGCAGGCTGCTCGTCCCGGTCGCCGTCGCCGCCGCCGTGCTGGCGATCGCGTTCACCGGCACCGGGCTGGCCGCGCGCTCCGCGCAGCCCGGAGACACGCTGTGGGGCCTCGCCAAGGTCCTGTACTCCGACCACACCCGTTCGGTCGAGGCGGCCGCGACCGCGAAGCTCGACCTCGAGAAGGCCAACCTCGCCATCGCCGGCGGCAACCTCGACGCCGCCCGCCAGGCCCTCCAGGACGCCCAAGCCGCCTTGTCGCAGGTCACCGACGAGGAGAACCGCGACCAGCTGATGGAGCAGCACCGGCAGCTCGCCGCCCAGCTCCAGAACCCCGAAGCCCCGGTGCAGGGCCCGATCCAGACCTCGGTCCCGCCGGTTTCGCCCGGCGCGCCGACGAGCCAGGCGGCGCCGGCCGGGTCGGCGTCGTCCCTCCCGGGCAGCGGCAGCGGCACCACGAGCCTGCCGGGCAGCGCGACCCCGACGCCGACGCCCCCGCCGCCGACCACGACCCCGCCGCCGACCACCACGCCGCCGCCGCCGACCACCACCGGCGCCACCGGCAACGACCCGGGCACGCCGCGCAGCGAGTCCGCCGGCGGTCAGTCGCAGGGCGTCAGCGAAACGCCGTAGAACGGACATGGAAAAGCCCTGGTGAGGAAACTCACCAGGGCTTTTCCATGTCGGGAGGAAGCGCGCTCAGTAGGCGCTCTCGTTGGCCGTGACGCCGTCGGCGAAGCCGCGGCAGTAGTCCCAGCTCACGTAGTCGCCGGGGTTCGGGTCGTAGGCCGGCTCGTGCGGGCGCATCCGCCCGTCGGCCAGCAGCTGTTCGAGGCTGGCCCGCAGCAGGTGCCAGTCGTGGTAGTGGGGTTCGTCGCATTCACCGCAGTCCACGACGATCCCGCGCACCCCGCGGGGTTCGAGGAGGGCCTGGTAGACGGCCAGATCCGAGAGATCGGCCAGCAGTTCGGTGCGTTCGGAGTCGCTGATCGGCTCGTCCAGCCGGTCCTCGGGGTCTCCGAAAGCGCGGGCCGGGTCGTCCGGGTCGTCCGCGAACGGGTCTGGAGGCAGGACATCGTGCGCCACGGCCTGCACGGTACCGGGCCGCCTCGGCGGCGCGCCCACCGCCCGGGGCGGGCGGGAGCGGCGGATATCATGAGGGGAAGGCTCCGCGTCGCCAGTTGATCTTGATCGACCACAGCGACCTGCTCATCCCGCGCCAGGAAGGCCCTTCACCCGCATGACCAGCGACGGCATCACCGCCCCCGTTCCGGCCAAGTTCGCGATGCTCGGCCTGACCTTCGACGACGTGCTGCTGCTGCCGGCCGAATCGGACGTCGTGCCGAGCACCGTCGACACGAGCACCCGGCTGACCCGGAACATCACCCTCGGTGTCCCGCTGGTGTCCGCGGCGATGGACACCGTCACCGAGGCGCGGATGGCCATCGCCATGGCCCGCCAGGGCGGCATCGGCGTGCTCCAGCGCAACCTGCCGATCGACGAGCAGGCCGCCGCGGTCGAGGTCGTCAAGCGGTCCGAGGCCGGCATGGTCACCGACCCGGTCACCTGCGCGCCCGACGCGACGCTGGCGGAGGTCGACGCCCTGTGCGCGAAGTTCCGCATCTCCGGCGTGCCGGTGACCGACGCGGCGGGGACGCTGGTGGGCATCATCACCAACCGAGACATGCGGTTCGAGGTCGACCACAGCCGCCCGGTGTCCGAGGTGATGACGAAGGCGCCGCTGGTCACCGCCCAGGTCGGGGTGTCGGCGGACGCCGCGCTCGGCCTGCTGCGCCGGCACAAGATCGAGAAGCTGCCGATCGTCGACGGCGCGGGCAAGCTCCGCGGCCTGATCACGGTCAAGGACTTCGTGAAGACCGAGCAGTACCCGAAGGCGACGAAGGACCCGGACGGCCGGCTCATCGTCGGCGCCGCGGTCGGCGTGGGCGTCGACGGGCACAAGCGCGCGATGACGCTCGCCGAGGCCGGCGTCGACGTGCTGATGGTCGACACCGCGCACGGGCACTCCCGCGCGGTCGTCGACACGGTCTCGCTCCTGAAGAAGGAGCTGGGCGAGTCGGTCGACATCGTCGGCGGCAACGTCGCGACCCGGGCGGGCGCGCAGGCGCTGGTCGACGCGGGCGCGGACGGCATCAAGGTCGGCGTCGGCCCGGGCTCCATCTGCACCACCCGGATCGTGGCCGGGGTCGGCGTGCCGCAGATCTCGGCGATCTACGAGGCCGACCAGGCGGCGCGGCCGGCGGGCATCCCGGTGATCGGCGACGGCGGCATCCAGTACTCCGGCGACATCGCGAAGGCCATCGCGGCCGGCGCGTCCACGGTGATGCTGGGCAGCCTGCTCGCCGGCACCGCCGAGTCCCCGGGCGACCTGATCCTGGTCAACGGCAAGCAGTTCAAGGTCTACCGCGGCATGGGCTCGCTGGGCGCGATGCAGTCCCGCGGCCAGGGCAAGTCCTACTCGAAGGACCGCTACGCCCAGGACGACGTGCTCAACGAGGACAAGCTGGTCCCCGAGGGCATCGAGGGCCGGATCCCGTTCCGCGGCCCGCTCGCGAACGTCGTGCACCAGCTGGTCGGCGGCCTGCGCGCCGGCATGGGCTACGCCGGTGCCGAGACGATCGCGCAGCTGCAGGAGGCGCAGTTGGTGCGGATCACCGCGGCCGGGCTCAAGGAAAGCCACCCGCACGACATCACAATGACGGTGGAAGCCCCGAACTACACGACCCGCTGAGTCACCGCCGGCGGCGCGGCCCGCACTCGGAACCGATCCGAAGTGCGGGCTTCTCGCTGTGTCACCGTGACCTAGCGTGCTTACCGTAATCGGCCTATCGCCTTGCGTGGCCGCCGTGGTGTGCACTAGGACACATGACGGTCCTGCTGCGCAGGGTGTTCTTCACGGCCGTCGCCCTGGTCTCCCTGTTCCTCGGCGGCGTGGTGTGCCTGATGTGCCAGGTCCTGGCCGGCCGGGACGCGCCGACGTACCGCGTCGAGGGCCAGGTGGTGTCCCACACGCGGGGCGCGTTCCCGGTCGCCGGTGACGAGGGCGTGGAGAGCCAGTCGGTCTCGATCGACGCGAGCGGTCGCCGCTACGACATCACGGCGGTCGACCCGGGCCTCGACCTCCCGGCGGGCCAGCCGGTCGTGCTCGACATCTCGAAGGCGGACGGCAGTGTGGCGTACCTCGGTGCCGGCGGCGGCGTGGTCGACCTGCGTCCCGGAGTGGTGCGGCCGGTGCTGCTGATCTTCGCGGCGCTCCTGGCCCTGGGCGCGGTGTACATCGGCGCGGTCCGGCTCAACCTGTACCCGCCGGTGGCGACCTGGCTGGCCCTGGCGCTGGGGGCGCTGCTGGCGCCGGTCGCGGTCTTCGTGCGGGTGTAGACCCCCGTGCGCAGGTCACCCACGCGGCCTAGCGACAATGGGGCACGGCAGATTGTCGTCGGCGGAGGAGGCTTCACGTGCGGGACCTGGTCGAGATCGGGATGGGCCGCACCGCGCGGCGGGCGTATGACCTCGACGACGTCGAGATCGTGCCGTCGCGGCGGACGCGCTCGTCCTCGGTGGTGTCCACCTCGTGGCAGATCGACGCCTACCGCTTCGACCTGCCGCTCGTCACGCACCCGACCGACGCGATCGTCTCGCCCGGCACCGCCGTCGCCGTCGGCGAGCTCGGCGGGCTGGGCGTGCTCAACGCCGAAGGGCTCTGGGCGCGGCACGCCAACGTCGAGGACGCCATCTTCCAGCTCGTCCGCGCGGCCGAGGACCTCGAGGACCCGACCGCGGTCGGCCGCGTGCTCCAGGAGCTGCACAGCGCGCCGATCCGGCTCGACCTGCTGACCGAGGCGATCAAGACGGTCCGCGAATCCGGCGTCACGGTGGCCGCGCGGGTCAGCCCGCAGCACGCCGCCGAGCTGACCCCGGACCTGATCGCGGCCGGCGTCGAGATCCTCGTCGTCCAGGGCACGATCATCTCCGCCGAGCACGTCCAGCGCGACGCCGAGCCGCTGAACCTCAAGGAGTTCATCGGCCGGCTCGACGTGCCCGTCATCGCCGGCGGCGTCAGCGACTACCGCACCGCGATGCACCTCATGCGCACCGGCGCGGCCGGGGTCATCGTCGGGCACGGCTACACGCCGGGCGTCACGAGCACCGACCGCGTGCTCGGCATCGGTGTCCCGATGGCCACCGCCATCATCGACGCCGCGGCCGCCCGCCGCGACTACCTCGACGAGACCGGCGGCCGGTACGTGCACGTGCTCGCCGACGGCGGCATGACGGTGTCGGGCGACATCGCCAAGGCCATCGCGTGCGGCGCGGACGCCGTCATGCTGGGCTCGCCGCTGGCCGCCGCCTCGGACGCGCCCGGTCAGGGCCTGTACTGGACGGCGGCCGCGGCGCACCCGTCGCTGCCGCGCTCACGCGTGGCGGCCGGCCCCGACTACGCCGTGGACCTCAAGACCCTGCTGTTCGGGCCGTCGTCCGATGCGGAAGGCG
This sequence comes from Amycolatopsis plumensis, assembly GCF_042652605.1. Taxonomy (NCBI): domain Bacteria; kingdom Bacillati; phylum Actinomycetota; class Actinomycetes; order Pseudonocardiales; family Pseudonocardiaceae; genus Amycolatopsis; species Amycolatopsis plumensis. Next base: position 3,792,740 of record NZ_JBHSJY010000001.1, read on the forward strand.
TGGTGAACCTGTTCGGGGCGCTCCGCCGCGCGATGGCGAAGACGGGTTACTCGGACCTCAAGGAGTTCCAGCGGGTGGGCCTCACCGTCCGGCGGTGAGGTGCCCGAGGAACGCGGCGAAGGCGGTCGCCGAGTAGAGGAGCACCGGCCGGGGCACCGCTTGCTTGGTGTCCCGGACCCCGACCACGCCGGGGCCGGTGCCGATCTCGACGCAGGCGTTCTCTTCGAAGTGGCTGTGGCTCGACTTGCGCCAACCGGTGAGCGTTCGTGGGCTCATCGTGGTGTCTCCCGCCCTTGTGTCCCGACCGGCGGTGATTCGCCGACGTGGACATCGACCACTGTTGAGATTACCCACTGTTGTCGTCGGACAACCATAACCGGCCAGTAACTTACCTCTGGTCAGAACGCGGAGCCGGAGTTACGCTCCAGGTGTGACTGCCAGTAACACCACCACCAGCGCGGGTGGCCCCGACTACGACGTCGTCGTGGTGGGGTCGGGGTTCGGGGGCAGCGTCGCGGCGCTGCGGCTCACCGAGAAGGGCTACCGGGTAGCCGTCGTCGAAGCGGGCCGCCGGTTCGCCGACGACGAGTTCGCGAAGACGTCGTGGGACCTCAAGCGCTACCTGTGGGCGCCGCAGGTCGGCTGCTACGGCATCCAGCGCATCCACATGCTCAACGACGTCATGGTGCTGGCGGGCGCCGGTGTCGGCGGCGGTTCGCTCGTCTACGCGAACACGCTGTACCGGCCGCTCAAGCCGTTCTACCGCGACCGGCAGTGGGCGCACATCACCGACTGGGAGGCCGAGCTCGCCCCGCACTACGACCAGGCGAGCCGGATGCTCGGCGTCGTCACGAACCCGACCATGACCCCGTCGGACGTCGTGATGCGGGACGTCGCGAAGGACATGGGAGTCGCCGATTCGTTCCACCCGACGCCGGTCGGGGTCTACTTCGGCAAGCCGGGGGAGCGGGCGAAGGACCCCTACTTCGGCGGCGCGGGCCCCGAGCGCGTCGGCTGCACCGAGTGCGGCTCGTGCATGACCGGCTGCCGCGTCGGGGCGAAGAACACGCTGGTCAAGAACTACCTCTACCTCGCCGAGCAGGACGGCGCGCAGGTCATCCCGCTGACGACCGTGACGTCGGTGAAGCCGATCGACGGCGGCTACGCAGTCAGCCTCAAGAAGACCGGGACGACCTCGAAGAAGTTCCGGACCACGATCACCGCCGAGAAGGTCGTCTTCGCCGCCGGCACCTGGGGCACGCAGAACCTGCTGCACCGGATGAGGGACACCGGCACGCTGCCGAAGCTGTCGCGCCGGCTGGGCGAGCTGACCCGGACGAACTCCGAGGCCATCATCGGCGCGGCCCGGACCGAGGTCGACGAGAGCCGGAACTTCAGCCGCGGCGTCGCGATCACCTCGTCCATCCACCCGGACGAGAACACCCACATCGAGCCGGTCCGCTACGGCAAGGGCAGCAACGCGATGAGCCTGCTGCAGACGATCGCGACGGACGGCGCTTCGCCGGTGCCGCGCTGGCGGCAGGCCGTCACGTTCATGCTCAAGCACCCGGTCCAGGCGGCGAAGCTGCTCAACGGCTACCGCTGGAGCGAGCGCACGGTGATCCTGCTGGTGATGCAGAGCCTGGACAACTCGATCACGACGTACACGAAGCGCGGGCTGTTCGGCCGCCGCAAGTACACGTCCAAGCAGGGCCACGGCGAGCCGAACCCGAGCTTCATCCCGGCCGGCCACGACGCCAACGAGCGCACGGCCGAGCGCATCGGCGGCATCGCGGGCGGCACCTGGGGCGAGATCTTCGACATCCCGCTGACCGCGCACTTCATCGGCGGCGTCCCGATCGGTGCCACGGCCGACGAGGGCGTCATCGACCCGTACCACCGCGTGTTCGGCTACCCGGGCCTGTCGGTGGTGGACGGCGCGGCGATCACCGCCAACCTGGGCGTGAACCCGTCACTGACGATCACCGCGCAGGCCGAGCGCGCGTTCTCCCTCTGGCCGAACAAGGGCGAGCAGGACCTGCGGCCGGCCCAGGAGGCGCCCTACGTGCGGCTGGAGCCGATCGCGCCGAAGAACCCGGCCGTCCCCGCCGAAGCCCCCGCCGCGCTGCGTCGAACCTCCTAGACTCGGGGCCGTGACGGCATCCGAGAAGGCACACGCACTGCTCGACGGCATCCGGAAGCTCGACGACGAATGGGCGCGGGCCATCGGTGGCCTCGGCGAGCCCGAGCTGCGCGCCCCCAGCGCGTTGCCCGGCTGGTCGCGCGCCCACGTCCTCGCGCACGTCGCCCGCAACGCCGACGGCCTGCAGAACCTGCTGGTCTGGGCGAACACCGGCGTCGAAACCCCGATGTACCCCAGCGCCGAGGCCCGGGAGCGCGACATCGAGACCGGCTCGCAGCAGGGGGCCGCCGACCTGCTCGCGGACTTCGTCGCGTCGGCCGGGCGGTTCGAGCAGTACGCCGCCGCGATGCCGGACGACGCCTGGGCGCGCGAAGCCCGCAACCGGCAGGGCGCGCCGGTCACCGGGGCCGTCGTGGCGCGGATGCGGCTGTCCGAGCTGGCCATCCACCTCGCCGACCTCGACCGCGGCTACGACCTCGACCGCGTGCTCGCGCTGCTCGGCCCGCTCACGGAAGACGTCGTCGAGCACGCCATCACCTCGCGCGCGGCCCACCTCCCGGCGCTGCGCCTGGCCGCCGACGGGTTCGAGTGGACGATGGGGACCGCTCCGAAGACGACCGTCCGCGGGTCGGCCGGGGCGCTGCTGGCCTGGCTCACCGGGCGTTCCGACGGCGCCGCACTCGACGGTGCCGTGCCCGCGCTCCCCGCCTGGGCGTGACCGGCCCGCGCCACCCGGTGACCGGCTTGCGCCCGCTCTACACTGGGCGTCCCGGCACCGAGGAGTCCGCTGTGGACAGTGAGCACGACCAGGGGCGGCCCGGCGTCCGCCGCCGGACGTTCCTGCGGATCGCGGGCGTCTCGGCCGCCGGTGCGGTCGCCGCCGCGTGCGGGCCGGAGAAGCCCGCGGCCCCGGTCGCCTCGACCGCCCCGGCGCCGTCCACGTCCGCGCCGTCCGGCACCGGGCTGCCCACCGGCCCCCCGAACTGGGACGACCTGCGCAGCAAGCTGACCGGCAGCCTGCTGCGCCCGGGCACCGACGGCTACGACACCGCCCGGCACGGCTTCAACCAGCTGTTCGACGGCAACAACCCGGTCGCCGTGGCGACCGTGTCCAACGTCGCGGACGTCCAGGCCTGCGTCCGGGCGACCGCCGGGCGCGTCACCATCGCCGCGCGCAGCGGTGGCCACAGCTACGCGGGGTACTCGGTGCCGGTGGGCGGGCTGGTCATCGACGTGGCCGCGCTGAACAAGGTCGACGTCCAGGGCGGCAAGGCCGTGATCGGCGCCGGTGCGAAGCTGAAGGACGTCTACGCCGGGCTCGCCCGGGCCGGGCGCGCGCTGCCCGCCGGGTCCTGCCCGACGGTCGGGATCGCCGGGCTGACCCTCGGCGGCGGCATCGGCGTGCTCGCCCGCAAGTACGGCCTGACCTGCGACCACCTGAGCTCCGCGCAGGTCGTCACCGCCGACGGCCGGGCGCTCACCGCGTCCGCGAACTCCGAACCGGACCTCTTCTGGGCGCTGCGCGGCGGGGGCGGCGGCAACTTCGGCGTCGTCACCGAGTTCACCTTCGACACCGATCCGGCGCCGCCGGAGCTGACGGTGTTCTCGCTGCACTTCCCGGCCGGGTCGGGCGCCGGCGTGCTCGCGGCGTGGCAGCAGTGGATCGCCGCGATGCCGCCGGAGCTCTGGGCGAACCTGGTGCTCTCGGGCGGGTCGCCGGTGCAGTGCCGGGTCGGCGGCTGCTACGTCGGGGGTGCCGCCGGGCTCACCACGCTGCTGAACAACCTGACCACCAACGCCGGTGCCCGGCCGACCCAGCGCGTCGTGAAGACCCTGGACTACCTGGGCGCCATGAAGTACTTCGAGGGCAGCTCGAACCGCCAGTCGTTCATCGCGTCCTCGCGGATGATCACCGCCCCGGTCGACGCGGCGAAGGTCGTCGCGGTCGCCGACGGCAGGCAGGGCATGGACCTGCTCATCGACGGCCTCGGCGGCGCGGTCGCCGGGCCGGCCAAGGACGCCACCGCGTTCTGGCACCGCGACGCGCTGGCCAGCGTCCAGGTCTACGCGCCCGCGACGGCCAAGACCCGGACGAAGGTCACGCAGGCGGTCGGCGACGTCGTCGCAGGCCTCGCCGCGGCCGGCGCGGGCGGCGGGTACGTCAACTACATCGACCCGGCCCTGCCCGACTGGAAGACCGCCTACTACGGCGACAACGCCAAGCGGCTTCAGGACGTCGCGAAGAAGTACGACCCCTACAACGTCTTCCGGTTCGGGCAGGGCGTGGTCAGCTAGAGGTCGATGCCGGTGAAGACGGTGACGCGTTCCTCGGTCAGGTCGTGCATCGCGGCCAGGACACCTTCGCGGCCGACGCCGGAGCCCTTCACGCCGCCGTAGGGCATCTGGTCGGCGCGGTAGGACGGGACGTCCCCGATGATCACGCCGCCGACCTCCAGCTCGGCCGACGCGTGGAACGCCAGCTGGACGTCGGTGGTGAATACCCCCGCCTGCAGGCCGTAGGCGGAGGCGTTGACCGACCGGAACGCCTCGTCCACACCGTCCACAATGGACACGGCGAGGACCGGGCCGAAGATCTCCTCGTTCCAGGCCTTCGTGTCCGGCGGGACGTCGGTGAGCAGCGTCGGGGCGACGGTCGCGCCGTCGCGGGTGCCGCCGGTGAGCACCTTCGCGCCGGCCTCGACGGCTTCGTCGATCCACGCGACGATCCGCTCGGCGGCGGCTTCGTCGACCACCGGGCCGACGTCGGTGTTGCGGTCGTACGGGTCGCCGGTCCGCTGCGCCTCGACGGCTTCCACCAGGGCGGGCACGAACTCCTCGGCCACGGCGGCGTCGACGATCACCCGCTGCACCGCGATGCAGGACTGGCCGGCCTGGTAGTTGCCGAAGGTGGCGATCCGGTGGGCCGCGCCTTCGGGGTCGGGCCAGTCGCGCAGCACGACGGCCGCCGCGTTGCCGCCGAGCTCGAGCACGACGTGCTTGCGCGGCGCGGCGTCCTTGAGCGACCAGCCGACCGGGCCCGAGCCGGTGAACGACACGACCGGCAGCCGCGGGTCGGCGACGAGCGCCTGAGTTTCCTCGTTCCCCAGCGGCAGCACGGAGAACGCGCCTTCCGGCAGGTCCGTCTCGGCCAGGATCTCGCCGAGGATCAGGGCCGACAACGGCGTCCGCGGCGCGGGCTTGACGACGATCGGCGCGCCGATCGCCAGTGAGGGCGCGACCTTGTGCGCCACCAGGTTGAGCGGGAAGTTGAACGGCGCGATGCCGAGCACCGGCCCGCGCGGGACGCGGCGGGTCAGCGCCAGCCGCGCCTCGCCGGCGGGGTCGGTGTCGAGGCGCTGGACGTCACCGGTGAAGCGGCGGGCCTCCTCGGCGGCGATGCGGAACACCGACACCGCGCGCTTGACCTCGGCTTCGGCCCACTTGAGCGGTTTGCCGTTTTCGGCGGTGATCACCTCGGCGATTTCCTCGGCGCGCGCGGCGAGCACGCGGGAGACGTGGTCGAGCGCGCCCGCGCGCAGGTGCGCGGGGCTGCGCCGGAACTCCTTGGCGACCGAGGCCGCGGCGGCCACCGCGCGTTCGATCTGGTCCGGCCCGGGCACGGCGACCGTGGCGACCTCGCTGCCGTCGTACGGGTGGTGCACGACGAGGGTGGTGGCGCCCGGCTCCGGGCGGCCGGCGATCCAGGCGGGGCGCGGCTCGGGGGTGATCATGTCCATGCGTACCAACGTAATGCGGGTGGAGCCGCGTCCGGGTGACCCCCACCCGGACGGGTCACGGCTTGATGAGCACCTTCAGCGCTTCGCGGTCCGCCATCGCGCGGTAGCCGTCCGGCACGCCTTCGACGTCGATGGTCCGGTCGAAGACGCGACCCGGCTGGTACTTGCCGTCGAGGACGTCCGGGAGCAGCTCGGGGATGTAGTGCCGGGCCGGGGCGACGCCGCCGGTGACGGTGACGTTCCGCCGGAACAGCGCCGGGCCGATCGGGCCCTCTTCGTACTGGGGGACGCCGACGCGGCTGACCGCACCGCCCGCGCGCACAGCGCCGACGGCCATCTCGAAGGCGGGCTTGGTGCCGACGCATTCGAGAACGGCGTGCGTGCCCTCGCCGTTCGTCAGCTCGCGCACCTTCGCGATGCCCTCCTCGCCGCGCTCGGCGACGACGTCGGTCGCCCCGAACTCGCGGCCGAGGTCGGTCCGCGCGCGGTGGCGTCCCATGAGGACGATCCGCTCGGCACCGAGGCGCTTCGCGGCCAAGACCGCGGAGAGGCCGACCGCGCCGTCGCCGATCACGGTGACGTTCTGGCCCGCGCTCACGCGTGCCTTCGTGGCGGCGTGGTGGCCGGTCGGGAAGACGTCGGACAGCGTGAGCAGTGACGCCAGCAGGTCGTCGTCCTCGGTGTGCGGCACCTTGACGAGGGTGCCGTCGGCCTGCGGCACCCGCACGGCTTCGCCCTGACCGCCGTCGACGCCCTTCGCACCCCAGAAGCCGCCGTGCACGCACGACGTCTGCAGGCCTTCGCGGCAGAACTGGCAGGTGTTGTCCGAGTAGACGAAGGGCGCGATGACGAGGTCGCCCTTGGCGACGGTGGCGACGTCCGCGCCGGTTTCTTCGACGATCCCGAGGAACTCGTGCCCGATGCGGCGGCCGTGCTCGCTCGGCGCCATGTCGGCGTACGGCCAGAGGTCGCTGCCGCAGATGCAGGACCGCACGACCCGCAGGATGACGTCGGTCGGCTCCACCAGCTTCGGGTCGGGGACCGTTTCCACCCGCACGTCACCGGCGCCGTAGATGACTGTCGCTCGCATGCATGTGCCTTTCCCTGGGCGGAACGTGACAAACGGACGGGGTGCGGCCGCGGTGACGCGCCTAGATTTTCGTCCATGACCACGCGCCCCGCATCCCGCAACCCGTTCGCGGCCCTCGCCCCGGTGCACCGCCGCCCGTACCTGACCGCGGCGGTCTTCGCGGTGACGTTGGCCTGCGGGATCGCGCAGCTGGTGCACCCGCCGCTGTACGACGCGGTGCACCGCGATGCCGCACGCATCGACAACGGCGAGTGGTACCGCCTGGTGACGGGCATGTTCTTCCAGGACGGCCGGGCACTCGGCCTGGTGTTCAACCTGGTCACCCTGGCTGTGGTCGGCGCGTTCGCCGAGCGGGTGTTCGGCCGCGCGCGGTGGCTGCTGCTGTACTTCGGGTGCGGGCTGTTCGGCCAGTTCGTCAGTTATGTCTGGCTCAACCCGGTCGGCGCGGGCAACTCGATGTGCGTGGCGGGCCTGCTCGGCGCACTGACGGCGGTGGTCATGATGGCTTCGCGCCGCTACGGCGTGGTGCCGCCGGTGCAGCTCCGCGTGCTGGCCTTCGCGTTGCCCGTGCTGGCCGTCGTCGACACGGCCCTGCACGACAACCACGGCCTGCCCGCCCTGCTCGGCATGGCCCTCGGCTTCTGCCTTCTGCCGCGGCTTGTCGTGAGTGAGAAACAGGGTTAGAACACTGTTTCTCACTCACGACCGGCTGCGGTAGAGGTCGCGCAGGAGGAGGATCTCGGCGCAGTGGTGAATCATTTCGCGGTGAATGTGCAGCACGAGCGTGGCCATCGGGTACTTCGCGTACGGGCCCTCCGCCGGGCTGCACGGCCGCGCGAGGGCCTCTTCGTCGAGTGACTGCACCCCGGCGACCCACTGCGCGTAGAGCTTGTCGAGCTCCGACAGCGCTTCGGCGGCCGTCCCGGGGTACGGGTAGGTGTCGTAGCCGATCGGCTTGCCGCCGAAGTGGGACCCGATCCGCGCGCCCAGCACCCCGACCAGGAGGTGGCCGAGCCGCCAGGCGATCGTCGTGACCGGCGGTGGTGTCGGCTCGAGGTAGGCCCAGTCGATGGTGAACGGGCCCGTGCCCGGTTCGTCGTCGGACTTCCGCGGCCGCACGGTCCAGCAGCCCGCGACCGGCTCCCAGAAGTACTCGTCGTCGGTGAGCCCCTCGAGCTTCGGACGCGTGTGCACCTCCCAGTGGAAGCCCAGCTGATCGGTCAGTTCCTTCGTCCAGTTCACCGCCATACCGGGCACCGTAGGCCCGATCGAGGACAGCGACGGCCCTGAATCCCGGGTGACCGGGCTCACCTGGGACGATGGTGGGGAATCCCGCTTCTCGCCAGGAGGTCGCCAGGTGCCCAACCCCACCGGTCCGGTTCTCGTCGTGGACTTCGGGGCGCAGTACGCGCAGCTGATCGCCCGGCGCGTCCGCGAGGCACAGATCTACTCGGAGGTCGTGCCGCACAGCGCGTCCACCGAAGAGATCCTCGCGAAGAACCCCTCGGCCATCATCCTTTCCGGTGGTCCTTCCAGCGTGTACGCCGAAGGCGCGCCGGGCATGGACCCGAAGCTCACCGAAGCCGGCGTGCCGATGTTCGGCATCTGCTACGGCCACCAGCTGCTGGCCAGCACGCTCGGCGGGGTCGTCGAGCCGACCGGCGTCCGCGAGTTCGGCCGCACCGAGGTCCGCGTGACCGGTGACGGCGGTGTCCTGCACGCCGGCCTGCCCGCGCACCAGCCCGCGTGGATGAGCCACAACGACAGCGTCACCAAGGCCCCCGAAGGCGCGGTCGTCACCGCCTCTTCGGACGGCGCCGCGGTGGCCGGCTTCGAGGACGTCCAGCGCCGCTTCGCCGGCGTCCAGTACCACCCGGAGGTCGCGCACTCGCCGCACGGCCAGGAGGTGCTGCGCCGGTTCCTGCGTGACATCGCCGGCATCGAGCCGCAGTGGACGACGTCGTCGATCGTCGAAGAGCAGGTCAAGCGGATCAGCGACCAGATCGGCGACGGCCGGGCGATCTGCGGCCTCTCCGGCGGCGTCGACTCCGCCGTGGCGGCCGCGCTGGTCCAGCGCGCCATCGGGGACAGGCTGACCTGCGTGTTCGTCGACCACGGGCTGCTGCGCGCGGGCGAGCGCACCCAGGTCGAGCAGGACTTCGTCTCCGCCACCGGGGTCAACCTGGTCACCATCGACGCGCGCGAGCGGTTCCTCGACGCGCTCGCCGGCGTCACCGACCCGGAGCAGAAGCGCAAGATCATCGGCCGCGAGTTCATCCGCGTCTTCGAGCAGGCCGAGCGCGACCTCAAGGCCCAGGGCGACTACAAGTTCCTGGTCCAGGGCACGCTGTACCCGGACGTCGTCGAATCCGGCGGCGGCGAGGGCACGGCCAACATCAAGAGCCACCACAACGTCGGCGGCCTGCCGGAGGACCTGCAGTTCGAGCTGGTCGAGCCGCTGCGGCTGCTGTTCAAGGACGAGGTCCGCCGGGTCGGCCTGGAGCTGGGCCTGCCCGAGACGATCGTGCAGCGCCAGCCGTTCCCCGGCCCCGGCCTGGGCATCCGGATCATCGGCGCGGTCGACCAGGAGCGTCTCGACACCCTCCGCGCGGCGGACCTGATCGCCCGCGAGGAGCTGACGGCGGCCGGGCTGGACCGCAGTATCTGGCAGTGCCCGGTGGTGCTGCTGGCCGACGTCCGCAGCGTCGGCGTCCAGGGCGACGGCCGGACGTACGGGCACCCGGTGGTGCTGCGGCCGGTGTCGTCGGAGGACGCGATGACCGCGGACTGGACGCGCCTGCCCTACGAGGTCCTGGAGCGGATTTCCACGCGCATCACCAACGAGGTGGCGGAGGTCAACCGGGTGGTGCTGGACGTGACGTCCAAGCCGCCGGGCACCATCGAGTGGGAATGAGTCCTCTGTAGACAAGGCTCGAGGCCCCGGCGTGGGATCCGGGGCCTCGAGGGCCTTCGGGTGGTCAGCGCCGCCGCTTGCTGCCGAACGACGCGCCGAGCAGCATGAGCCCCACGAACACCGCGCCGCCGGCGATCACCCAGCGGAAGTCGAACGAGGGCAGCCAGCTCGCGCCGTCCGAGAGCACGTAGGCCGACACCAGGAGCGTCGCGACACCCATGATCAGGGTGAAGACGTCCAGGCCGCCGCGCTTGGCGGGCTGGGTGTCGGCCGGGTTGTCGTAGGCGTAGGGGTTCTGGTCAGCCACGCCGCACCTCCACGTTGCCCACGTTGTTCGAAACCTTCAGGGTGATCTTCTGGCCGCCGACGCCGTCGGGGCCGTTGTCCGTGCCGGTCACCGCGGGCTGGCCGATGCCTTCCGCGGAGCGGCCGAAGCACGACGCCTCACCCGCGCCGGTGTGGCAGTCGAAGGTGACGTCGGCGTCCGCGGGCACGATCACCGTGGTGTCGCCGGCGCCGTTGGACACGGCCGTCGCGTACGGCGCCCCGGCCGGCAGCCGGGTCAGGTCGAGCCGGATGTCGCCGGCCGCGTGCTGGTAGAGCGGCTGGAGCTCGGCCGCCGACTGCGGCGTCGGGTCGAGGTCGCCGAGGCCGCCGCGGACGTCGAAGTCCTTGAACGGGGAGGACGTCAGCACCAGCCCGGCGATGGCGAGCGGGATGGCCAGCCCGATCAGGCCGCGGCCGCCGCGGGCGAACGCGCCGGCGACCAGCCCGATCCCGACCACGCCGAGCACCAGGCCGACGATGTGCTGCGCGTCGAACCAGGTGGCGCCGTTGAGGCCGGCCAGCACCCCGCCGCCGGCGGTCAGCACGGCCAGCGCGAACGTCGCGGACCCGACCTTCGACCGGGGCCGCCGCGGCGGCGCCTCGACCGAGAGCGGCGGCGTGGGCCGCGGCTCCGGCGCGGACGGGGCGTCGGGGAGGTCCCAGCCGGCCGGGTCGGCGGCGAGAGGGTCCCAGCCGCGCGCCGGTGAGGGCGCCTCGGCGGTGTCGGTCATGGTGAAGGCTCCGTTTCCGGTGAAGGCCGGGTACGACGACCGCGCGGCAACCGGCGCGGGGCGGTTCTCGTGGCCGCGGCTGCGGTGCAGCAGGTAGAGCGCGGCGGCGATGAGGGCGCAGCTGATCAGCCCGCCGCCGTCGAACCAGGAGCCGCTGATCGAGCCGCCGGCGCTGAGGACGGTGAGGACCATGAGCACGACGGCGAACGCGGGCGACACCGACGACCGGCCGCGCCCGATGAGGCTTTCGAAGCCGGAGACCTCGTCGCTCTCGCCGGGCAGGAACAGCCACCCCAGCAGGTAGAAGGGAACGCCGAAGCCGCCGAAGATCGTCGCGACCACCAGCCCGATCCGCACGACGACGGGATCGATCCCGTACCGCCGTCCGATGGCGGCGGCCACCCCGGCCAGCTTCCGCCCGGAGTGCGGCCGCCGGGGCCGGCTGACCCAGAAGTCCTTGACGGTCTCCTCGAAGCCGTTCAGGGCACCCGGCTTCGGCGACCGGGTTTCGCTCGCACCACTCATACCGAGAAGCATGCGGCACCCGCCGCGGCCGGACATCCGGGATGGTCCCTGAGGTTTCCCCTGGGCCGATGGATCAGGGGTTTCCCCGATGGAACCGCCTGCCGGTGCGTGTGACCATGGACGGCGTGCAGGAGTCCCTCGACCACGTCACCGCCGAGCAGGCGATCACGCCCACCACGACGGAGTCGGCTGCGCCCAAGATGTTCCGGCGCCGCTCCGGGCGGGCCATCGCCGGGGTCGCCGGGGGGCTCGCCGACCACCTCGGCGTGCCGGTCCTGTGGGTGCGGACGGCGTTCGCGCTGCTCGCCGCGCTCAACGGCGCCGGGCTGCTCGCCTACGGCCTGCTCTGGGTGTTCGTCCAGCAGCAGTCCGAGGAAACCGCGGAAGCGCCGAAGCCGAAGGAGCGCCAGCAGGCGTTCGGCCTGATCGCGCTGGGTGTCGGCCTCGCCGTCGCCAGCGGGACGCTCACCGGGTTCATCAGTGGCTGGGTCGCGGTGCCGCTCGCCGTCGCCATGATCGGTCTCGCGGTCGTCTGGCGGGAGGCCGACGAGTCGCAGCGGCGTCGCTGGCGGGTCGGCGCCAAGGACGGCTTCGCCGGGGCGTTCCTCGGCGGGGGCGGCTGGTCGGCCGCGATCCGGATCGTCGCCGGCGTCGCGCTGGTGATCACCGGCATCACCGTCGTCGTGCTGCGCAGCGGCACCCTCGACCAGGTCCAGTTCGCGCTCATCGCCGTCATCGCCACCCTCATCGGGGTCGCCGTGCTGACCGTGCCGTTCTGGCTGCGGCTGGTCCGGGACCTCTCCGACGAGCGCAAGGCCCGCATCCGCACCGACGAGCGCGCCGAGATCGCCGCCCACCTGCACGACTCCGTGCTGCAGACGCTCGCGCTGATCCAGAAGCAGAGCGAGTCGCCGCGCGAGGTCGCGCGGCTGGCCCGCAGCCAGGAGCGCGAGCTGCGCGGCTGGCTCTACGGCCCGAACGGCTACGGCAAGCCCGCCGAGAAGGTCGAGGAAGCGACCGGCCAGCTGTCCGAAGCGCTCGCGACGGCGTGCGGCGAGGTCGAGGACACCTTCGCGATCTCGGTCGGCCAGGTCGTCGTCGGCGACGCCGAGCTGGACGAATCGCTGGTCGCACTGGTCCAGGCCGCCCGCGAGGCCATCGTGAACGCCGCGAAGCACGCCGGCGTCGACGAAGTCAGCGTCTACGCCGAGGTCGAGCCGACGTCGGTGACGGTGTTCGTGCGCGACCGCGGCAAGGGCTTCGACCCCGACCTCGTCCCGGACGACCGCCACGGCCTCGCCGACTCGATCCGCGGCCGGATGACCCGCCACGGCGGCACCTGCAAGGTCCGCACGGCGCCGGGCGAGGGCACCGAAGTGCAGCTCGCCATGCCGGTGAAAGCGGGCAAGGGAGCGGCGTGAGGCGGCTATGCTCGACGACGTGACGGACAACCAGCGTGAACCGGTCAAGGTGTTCCTCGTCGACGACCACGCGCTGTTCCGCGCCGGGGTGCGCACCGAGCTCGACTCGATCACCGACGAGGTCCGCGTGGTCGGCGAGGCCGGTTCGGTCGCCGAAGCCGTGGCCGGCATCGCGCGCACGAAGCCGCAGGTGGTGCTCCTCGACGTCCACATGCCCGACGGCGGCGGCGCCGAAGTCCTGCGTCGCGTCCGCCCGGAGCTGCCGGACGTGGTGTTCCTGGCCCTCTCGGTGTCCGACGCGGCGGAGGACGTCATCGCGGTCATCCGCGCGGGCGCCCGCGGCTACGTGACGAAGACGATCTCGTCGAAGGAACTGGTCCGCGCGGTGGTCCGCGTGTCGGACGGCGACGCGGTGTTTTCCCCGCGGCTGGCGGGCTTCGTCCTGGACGCGTTCGCCGACCGCCCGGGTTCGGCGCCGATCAACGACCCGGAGCTGGACCTGCTGACGCCGCGCGAGCGCGACGTCCTGCGGCTGCTGGCGCGCGGGTACGCGTACAAGGAGATCGCGTCGGAGCTGTTCATCTCGGTGAAGACGGTGGAGACGCACGTGTCGAGCGTCCTGCGGAAGACCCAGCTGTCGAACCGCTACGAGCTCTCCCGCTGGGCCTCCGACCGCCGCCTCGTCTAGACGCGTTCCATCGCCGGCTCCGCCGACGGCACCCGCTGGGAAATCCGCGTCAGCGCCACCCCGCCGAGCACGACCACCATCCCGGCGATCACCCGCAGGTGCAGCTGCTCACCCAGGAACACCGCCCCCAGCAGCACCGACACGACCGGCAGCAGATACCCGACCACCGACGCCGCCACCGCGCCCTCGCTGGCCAGCAGCTGGTAGTTGAGCGCGAACGCGATCCCCGTCGAGCCGATGCCCAGCACCAGCACGGCCAGCAGCGGCCCCGTCGACACGTGCACCGGCGTGAACCCGCCGACCGGCAGCGCGAGGACGAGCATCCCGCTGGCCAGCAGCATCTGCCCGGCCGAAATCGCGTACGGCGAAGACTCCGAGGAAGACAGGTACTTGCCTTCGTAGACGAACGCGAAGCCGTAGCTCGCCGCGGCCGCGAGGCACGCCAGGGCGCCCCAGCTCAGCAGGCCCGACGCCTGCCACGGCGCGAAGATCAGCAGGATCCCGCCGAGCCCGACGACCAGCCCGGTCAGCCTCGCCGCGGTCATCCGCGACGACGTCCCCATCAGCGGCGCAGCGAGCAGCACCCACAGCGGCGTCGTCGAGTTCAGCACGCCGGTGATGCCGGAATCGACCGTCGTCTCGCCGATCGCGAACAGCAGGAACGGCAGCGCGTTGTGGAAGAACGCCGCGACCGCCAGGTGACCCCACATCCGGCGGTCACGCGGCAGCCGCGCCCGCTGCAGCCGGCACAGCACCAGCAGCATCGCCGCGCCCAGCACCAGCCGCGCCAGGACCAGCTGGACCGGCGAAAACATCCCCAGCCCCAGCTTGATCCAGAAGAAGCTCGAGCCCCACATCAGCGCCAGCGCACCGATCCTGAGCAGGGTCTTCGTCTCGCCCACCCCAGTCCTCCTTCGACAGCCGAGGTCAGCTTCGCCCGGACCAGACGTAAGGACAAGCGAAATTAACTGCACGAACACTTAAGCTGAGCTGTACGATCGGGGCCATGCTCGACGTCCGCCGCATGCAGGTCCTCCGCGCCGTCATCACCAGCGGGTCGATCACCGCCGCGGCCCGCAACCTCGGCTACACGCCGTCCGCGATCAGCCAGCAGCTGTCCGCGCTGGAACGCGAGGCCGGCACCGAACTGCTCGAGCGCGTCGGCCGCGGCGTCCGGCCGACGGCGGCGGGGGCGCTGCTGTCCGAGCACGCCGAGACGCTCAGCACCGAGCTCGCCAAGGCCGAAGCGGCGTTGACCGAGCTCAAGGAGGGCCGCACCGGCCGCGTGGCGATCCGCTACTTCGCGACGGCCGGCGCGTCGCTCGTCCCGCCCGCCATCGCCGCCGTCCGCCGCGAGCACCCCGGCGTGCGCCTGGACCTCAAGCTGGTCGAGCTCGACGACCCGATCCTGGACGTCGAATCGGGTGACGCGGACGTGGCGATCACCGTCTTCCCGCGCCAGACCCCGCCCGCCAAGGGCATCGAGCTGGTGCACCTGCTCGACGATCCGTACCGGGCCGTGCTCCCGAAGGCGCACCCGCTGGCCCGCAAGCGCGTGCTGGACCTCACGGAGTTCGCCGAGGAGCCCTGGGTCGGCGTCGACGGCCTGCCCGGCATCTGCCGCGACATCCTGCAGGGCGCCTGCGCGTCCGCCGGCTTCGCGCCGAACATCGTGGTCGAGTCCGAGGACTACCAGACGGCGCAGGGGTTCGTCGCCGCCGGCATCGGCGTCGGCCTGATCCCCGAGCTCGGGCTCGGCGCGCAGCACCCGGGCGTGGTCGTCCGCCGCATCCGCCACCCGGAGCCGGTCCGCGCGATCCACGCCGCGGTCGCGTCGCGGGCCTCGGACCACCCGGCCGTCCGCACGCTGCTGGCCGCCATGCGCGCGGCGACCGCCAAGGTCGCCTAGACGAAGAACAGCTCCGTCACAAGGATGCCGACCAGCACCGCGGCGAGGATCGCGGCCACGGTGACCAGCGTCTTCTTCGACACCGGCAGGTTCCACTGCTCGGCGGGCTGCGGCGCGGCGGCGGGCGGCGGTGCGTACTGCGTGGCCTGGGGTGCGGGCGGGACCGGCGGGATCTGCTGCGTCGCCCCCTGCGCGTAGCCCGGCGGCGGCGTCATCGGGTACTGCGGCTGGAACTGCGGGCCCGAGGGCATCGGCGCGCCCGGGGGCGGCATCGGGGGGCCGCCCGGCCCCGCCGGCCAGCCGACCGGCATGGTCGGCATCGCCGGCGCGGTCGGCGGGATGAACGCGGTTTCCCGGCCTTCGGTGATCGCCTTCAGCGAGTGGACGGTGTCCGCCATCGTCGGCCGCGTGTTCGGGTCCGCGCGCAGCATCTTGCGCAGCGCCTCGGTCAGCACGCCCGAGTTCTGCGGCGGGCGCTCGGACGACTGGCCGTCGTCCCCGAACGGCGGCACGCCCTCCACGGAGGTGTAGAGCGTCGCGCCGAGGGAGAAGACGTCCGCCGCCGGCGTGCCCGGCAGGCCGCGCGCGACTTCGGGAGCCACGTACGCCGGGCTCGGCCCGCCGCCGCTGATCCCGATGTCGGTGAGCTTGACGCCGCCGTCGTCGGCCAGCAGCACCGTGCCCGGCTCGAGGGTGCGGTGCACGAACCCGGCCGCGTGGATGGCCGCCAGCGCGTTGCCGAGCTGGATGCCCAGCTGCGCCGCCTGGTCGGGGGTGAGCCGGCCGTGCTCGGCGAGGAACGTCGCCATGCTGCGCGACGGGATGTACTCCATCACCAGCCAGACGTCCTGGCCGTCCGGCAGCACGTCGAACACCTTGATCGCGCACGGGTGCTCGATCCGGGCCGCGTCCTTGCCCTCCTGCATGGCGGCGGCGCGCGCCTGCTCGGCACGCTCACCCGCACCGACCGGCAGGTACATCCGCTTCATCGCGACGGTGCGGAACAGCCGCGTGTCGAACGCCAGCCACACGATGCCCGCGCGGCCGCGGCCGATCGGCTGGTCCAGCCGGAACCGGCCGCCGACGATGGTGCCTTCAGAACTCAAGACAAACCTCGGGTCACGACGTGGGGGGAGGGGTCTGCGTCACCGGCGTGGTGGGCGTCGTTTCCGGCGTCGACTCCGTAGGCGGCGTCGTCTTCGGAGTCGACTTCGACGGCGTGGTCGTCGGCGTCTCGCTGGCCCTCGACGTGGTCGCGCGCTTCGACGACGACGTCGTCTCGCTCACCGGAGGCGGCACCTCCGCCGTGCTGAACGGCGTCTCCGACAACGACGGCTCCGGCTCCGACCCTGACGTGGCGACGGGCGACGGCTTGGTGCTGGGCACCGGCGCGGCCGGTGCCTCCGGGTTGTTCGGGCTCAGCAGCCAGACGACCAGCGCGACCAGGCCCACGACCACGACGCCGCCGATGATCGCCGGGCGCTTCCACGCGCCGGGCTTGTCGTCTTCGTCGACCGGGCTCAGCTGGGGCCGCGACCGCGCCGGGGGCGGCTCCGGGTCGTCGTAATCGTCGTAGTCGTCCTCGTACCCGTCGTGCTCGTGCGGCGGGACCGGCACGGCACGGGTGGCGGCCAACCCGGGCGGCACGCCGCCGGCCGCGTGCTGGTCGTCGTGGTACTGGTCGTACCCGTCGTAGTCGTTCTCCGGGTAGCCGGTGGCCTCGGGGTAGTCGTCCTCGTCGTAGAACGGCACGGCCTGCGTCGGGGCGCCGCCGCCGTTGAGCAGCGTGCCCGAGTGACCCGCGGGGATCTCGTCGAACATCTGCGTCGCGTTCGGGTCGGCGACGGCGGCCGCGCCGAGGACGCCGGCGGACGGCGCCATCATGGTCTCGTCGGCCGGGCCACCCAGCGGGGTCTCGCCGCGGGCGACAGCCGCGAGCAGCTCTTCGCACTCCTCGGCGGTCGGCCGGTGTTCGACGTCCGGGTGCAGCAGCACGGCCAGCACGCTGGCCAGCGGCCCGGACTGGCGCGGCGGGTTGATCTGCCCGGCCGCGACCGCGTGCAGCAGGCTCAGCGTGTTCTCGGACAGCCCGAACGGCGGCTGGCCCTCGCACGCCGCGTAGAGCGTGGAGCCGAGGGAGAAGACGTCGGACTCCGGGCCGGGCTCGCCGCCGATGGCGACCTCGGGGGCCAGGTAGGCGGGGGTGCCGGCGATCATCCCGGTCTTGGTGACCGTGACGTCGTCCTTGGCGCGGGAGATGCCGAAGTCGGTGATCTTCACGACGCCGTTGCCGCCGAGCAGGATGTTGCCCGGCTTGATGTCGCGGTGCACGATGCCGACCGCGTGCGCCTCGCGCAGCGCCGCGGCGACCTGGGCACCGATGCGCGCCACCTCGGTCGGCGGCAGCGTGCGGCGCTCCTGCAGCACGGCGGCCAGGCTGGTGGAGTTGAGGTACTCCATGATCAGGCACGGCTGGCCGTTGTCGTCGGTGACGACGTCGAAGACGGAGATCGCGTTGGGGTGGTGCAGCCGGGCCGCGATCCGGCCCTCGCGCATCGTCCGCTGGCGGGCGTCCTCGGCGTCGTGCTGGTCCAGGTGCGGCTGGAGCAGGAGCTGCTTGATGGCCACGGTGCGGCCCAGGACCTCGTCGTGCGCCTGCCAGACGGCCCCCATCGCGCCCGTGCCGATCCGGCCGACGATGCGGTACCGATCGGCGACCAGACGACCCTCGTCGCTCACGCGACCTCCCTTTGGGCTCCGGCTTCACCAGGGCGTGCGGTTCGATGCCTGGTGACGCGGCCGCGAACACGCCGCTTCGCTGGAGCGTATGCACATGTCGTGGGCTCTGAGCCGGTTTTTCCGAGACCGGCCCGTGACAAGGCTAGGCGCTCACTCTGCGCACACGAATCCGGCACGGGCACTTGAACCTGGGGTGAAGGGGTGGTCGCCGTGGGCTACATGTATTGGGCGGAGACGAGCTGGGCTTCGGTGATCAGCCCACCGGCGTCGGCGACCCGGAACAGCTGGGTGACGCGCACCAGCGCGCCGTCCGGCCGGTGCAGGGTCGCGACCGCGAGGATCGAGCCGTCCGGGTTGATCTGCGTGTCCGCCTCCTGGACGTCGATGGCGTCCATCGAGCTCCAGGTGCGGACCAGCTCGCCTGCCGTGCCGTCGACCAGCGCCGGGCTCAGCAGCGCCAGCGCGCCCGCCGAGTCGCGGGCGATCTTGGCGTAGAACTCCTTGACGGCCTGGATCTTGCGGCTCGCGCTGCGGGCGTCGGCCGCCTTGTCCGGGACCGGGGTGGTGGCGGCCGGGGCCGGCTGGGACCGCGGGGTGCCGTTCGCCGGCTGGCTGGACGGCGGGTCCTCGGCGCGCGTCCCCGGCGTCACCGGGCTGTGCCGCTCCGGCGCGCTGCCACCGGCCTGGTGCTGCGGGACGGC
The DNA here is from genome assembly GCF_042652605.1 of Amycolatopsis plumensis. NCBI lineage: Bacteria > Bacillati > Actinomycetota > Actinomycetes > Pseudonocardiales > Pseudonocardiaceae > Amycolatopsis > Amycolatopsis plumensis. The sequence goes on from NZ_JBHSJY010000001.1 coordinate 3,811,665, forward strand.
GAGGCCGCCGAGCTCCGCCGCGCCGGTGAACCCGGCGGGCGTGGACTGGCCGCCGGAGGAGGTGGCGGCGCGGTGCGAGCTGGTCAGCATCGGCGCGGCGACCACGGCGCCGGCGACGAGCGCGCCCGCGGCGACCAGCCCGGTCAGCTTCGCGCGGCGCGCGAACCGGCTTTCCGGCTCGCCGTCGTCTTCGGCCTGCTCCGGCTCGCGGACCGGCTCGGGCCGCGACGGCAGGAACCGCTGTGGGTCGCGGAAGACCTGCTCGAGGTGGTCGCGGTCGGCGTCGGCGACGCCGTCCAGGATCTCGGCCGGGATGACGTCCTCGACGCGGACGGCGTGGGGTGACTCACGCCGTGTGCGCTGCCGATCAAGCACGAAAGTCCTCGCTCTGGGTTCCGGGGACGGTCACTCGGCCGTTCGGCCGGGCTCCCGTTGGTCCGGCCGGCCGACTCGTGGCCGGTCTCCGGATTCGTTGTCGTCAGGTAACCCTGTGCGGACGGCGACCACCAGGCTCTGTCGCCGGAATGCCGTCGCCACACGACGAGCGGCAGCTTATGTCACCCACCCGGACCAGGCATAACCGCTCGGCGCACCGCACGTGCATCAGAACGGGCGAACCGCACGTGCAGGTGCGGCTACTGGCCGTCAGCGGTGATCTTGTCGCCGTCGCCGAACGTCAGGGTGCGCTCCTCGACGGTCTTGGTCCCGTCGGTGTGGGTCACTTCGACGGTGTTGACCGTGACGCCGCGCTGCTGGTCGATGCTGACCTTCTTGACTTCGAAGTAGGCGATGCCGGCGTAGCGGTCGGCGAGCGCCTGCGGCCCCTCGTCGTGCAGCCGGCCGGTGGTCACCGCCGACGCCGCGGACGGGTCGGTGGTGACGGTGTTGAAGAACTTCTCCGAGTTGTCCCCCATGGTCTGGGCGTCGGGCGGGAAGGAGTACCACCACGGTGGCTTGACCGGGGTTTCGCGCTGGGCGGGCGTGACCGGCGGCTTCCGCGGCGTCGCGCTCGGCCGGGCGGGGCCGGTCGTCGTCGTGTCGGGCGCGGTGTGGGTGCCGGCGTGGGGCGGGGGAGTCACGCTGTCGACCGGCCCGGCGCCACTGCCACGCTCGCCGGCGGCGGCATCGTCTTCCGGCCGGGACGGGCTCTCCGGCCCGGGCGCGGAGCCGCCCTGCGTGGGCGGCCGGTGCTCGCCGGTGGGATCGGCGATGGTGGGCGCGCCCTGGTAGCCCGGCCAGGCGCCTTGCACGGCCTGGTCCACCGGCGGCTTCCCGACGAGGAAGGAGCCGGCGCAGAGCAGCCCGACGACTACGGCTCCGGAGGCCCCGGTGGCGAACCAGGCGGCCTTCTTCCAGGTCTTCGGCGGCGTCACCGACGCGGGGACGGACCCGATGGCGAACCCGCCGAGCCCGCCGAGCTCATCGAGCTCGTCGAGCGGCGGCGCGGAGTAGATGCGGACGTCGTCTTCGTCGAGGTCGACGTTCCGTGGCGCAGGAGCGGCCAGCGAGACGCGGGTGCGCCGGGCGGCCTGCTCGGCGTGGCTTTCGGTGACGGGGGCCTCGTCCTGGTCCTCTTCGTCTTCGTCCTGGTCGAAGGCGTCGAGGGGGAGGCTGCCGTGTGCGGCGGGGAACAGGGGAGCGGAGGGCCGCCGGTTCCGGGGCTGCGGCAGCAACGGCGGATCGAGCGGCAGCAGTCCGCGCACCGGCGGATCGGCCGGCTCGGGAGCGGCGGAGCAGGGCCGGAAAGGGCGGTCGGCGGCCTCCGGGGGGTGGTGCGCCCACGGAAGCGAACCGGGCACCGGAGGTTCGCCCGGACGGGAATCGGAGGCTCGGAGCCGGAAAGGGCGAGCGCCACCCTCCGGCGGCTCGGCGGTTCCGCGGAACCGTGCCGGGTAGCCGGGTTCCTGGCCCGGCGCCCGCCGCCGCAACGGGGGCGAGCCGACCTCGGCCGTTCCGCGGTACCGCACCGGAAACCCGGGCTCGGGCGGCTCGTACCTCGGCAAGGGCGGCGAACCGGGCTCGGGCGCGACGCCCGCGGCGTGGTGCCGCACGGGGCGGTGCTGGGGCAGCGGTGGCGTCCAGGTTTCCGCGCCGCCACGCCGGTGCCGCCCCGGGTGGGCGGGCATCGCGGCGTGTCCGTGGAACTCCGTGCCTTGGCTCATGTGGGCTCGACCACCCGGCCGTGCGGTCCTGACGCCGTCCGGCGGCGGGACGACCCGATCGGAGCATCCTCACGCGCGGAATCCCGTTCGGAATACTGCGCAAAGGACTGCGCAAATGCACGCGCACGCGACGGCAGGCGCGCGGGGCCAGTGCCCCCGCGCGTCCCCCGGGCATCGCCCGACCCAGACGCAAGGGTCCTCACAACGTCAACCCTAGGAGCATCCGGTGGAGAAAGTCGCCCCCAAACCTGCAAGTTGCAGAGGTTTCACTCGGTCGGGCGCGACCGAACGGGCGATGGTGACGCTGCGAAGTTTCACGCAGGGCCATCGCCCCTGATCAGGGGTTTCAGCCTCCCGTGCGGTAACGATCGCGCGTGGATTGCAGCGCCTTCGTCGCCACCACGCCGCTACCGGCGGCGACGATGATCGCGAAGACGTCCAGCGTCGGTCCCCCGGCCGTGAGCAACCAGGCGAACAGGGAAGCCGCGGTGGTACCGCCGGCAACGGCCCACCTGCTCTTGACGTACTGCGCGACCGGAGCGCCGCCGGCCCGCTTACCCGCCGCGTTGTTGAGCAGCGCCAGATACCCCACATGGCCCAGCGCGGCCAGCACGCTCGCGAGCGCGACGATGACGGCGATGAGGTTCACGAGCCAATCCATGACCCCAGTCTGCCCGCATCCCGCCCGCCGGTGCCTCGGGGAAGACCCCGAAATTCGCCGCAACCGTTACCGGCCGAGCCGCCCGCGGCCCAGGTTCAGCAGCGCCATGGCCAGCTGCCGGCCGTCCGGGCCGAGTTCGCGGTAGCGCGCGAGCACGTCCATCTCGCGGTTGTAGACGATGCGCGTGCCGCCGGCGGCCATCCGCGCGGCCCCGATCGTCTTGGACACCTCGACCCGGCGTTTGACGAGCCGGAGGATCTCCTTGTCCAGGTGGTCGATCTCCTCGCGGAGCGCAGCGATGTCGTCGCCCGCGGGGGTGTGCTCGGCGGGCTGTCCGTCGGCGTTCGTCGCGTGTGCGTTCATCGGGACCTCTTCCTCGAGACCCGGATCCGGCCCCAGGGACGGCGACAGCCCCGGGTCCGTGGACTCCGGGGCTGGCGTGATGGCGGTTCGGGCACTACGCGATCACGGGAGCCGGAGTCCGGGTCCCGTAAAAAAATCGCTTCGCGTGGTGCCGCATGCGGTCAGTATGGCACAGCGGGGCGGACGCGCTCCCGGACCGAGCGCACCCGAGCATGAACAAAGAGGCTCACGCCGAGCCAGAACACCGGGAACACCGGCCAGAAGAACCCGGCGCCCAGCACGGCCCAGCGGGCGATCACCAGCACGGCGATCGCGACCACCACGGCGAGGTGGACGCGCAGCGCGGGATGGCGCCGCAGCGCCTCCCGGCTCAGCGGGAAGCCGGGCGAGGGCGGCGCGGGCCGCGGCAGGTCGGCGGTGAGCGCGGCGAGTTCGTCGGTGAACCGCGCGGCGTAGACGCGGCCGAGGCGTTCTTCGACCTCGTCGAGGGTGAGCCGGCCTTCGGAACCGGCGGTCTGGACGGCGGTGGCGACGCGGTCACGATCGGCGTCGGCGGCCCGGATGCGGGCGGAGCTGGTGTCTTCCATGTCCGCCGATGTTCCGCGCGCCGGGGCCGCCGCGCGTCAGGTGCCGGGCGACACCTGCGGCTACGCCCTCCGCGGTACCCGGCGCCGGGCCGGACGTCAGGAATGAGTCATTCACTGCGTCCCACGCCAGGAATGAGTCATTCACTGCGTCTAAAGCCAGGAATGGGTCATTCCTGGCGCTCCCCGCCGAAGCACCGCCCCGCGGACCCGGCGCGGTTTACCGGGCCCCGGGCCGCCCGGGGTAGCGTGGACGCACGATGGACACCCTCTTCGATCTCCCCGCCGCGACCCCTGTGCGCAAGCCCGCCGCCGGCGGGCAGGCCGAGCTGCTCGACGACCTCAACCCCGCCCAGCGCGAAGCCGTCACCCACGCCGGTGGCCCGCTGCTGGTGGTGGCGGGCGCGGGATCGGGCAAGACCCGGGTGCTGACCCGCCGGATCGCCTACCTGCTCGGGCAACGCCGCGTGCACCCCGGCGAAATCATGGCCATCACGTTCACCAACAAGGCCGCCGCCGAAATGCGCGAGCGCGTCGCCGCGCTCGTCGGGCGCCGCGCGAACGCGATGTGGGTGTCGACGTTCCACTCGATGTGCGTGCGGATCCTGCGCCGTGAAGCCAAAACCCTGGACATGTCGTCGAGCTTCTCGATCTACGACTCCGACGACACCAAGCGGCTGATCACCTTGGTGGCGCGCGATCTCGACATCGACCCGAAGCGCTACGCCGCCCGCACGCTCGCCGTGCACATCTCGAACCTGAAGAACGAGCTCACCGACCCGGAGACCGCGGCGGCGAACGCGGGCAACGACCTCGAGCGCCGCGTCGCCGAGGTCTACGGCGAGTACCAGCGGCGGCTCAACCAGGCCAACGCCTTCGACTTCGACGACCTCATCATGCGCACGGTCTCGCTGCTGCAGGCGTTCCCGGACGTCGCCGAGTACTACCGGCGGCGCTTCCGCCACGTGCTGGTCGACGAGTACCAGGACACGAACCACGCGCAGTACACCCTGGTCCGCGAGCTGGCCGGGACGGCGCCGAACGAGGCGGGTGTCGAGCCGGCCGAGCTGGTCGTCGTCGGTGACGCGGACCAGTCGATCTACGCCTTCCGCGGCGCGACGATCCGCAACATCGAGGAGTTCGAGCGGGACTTCCCGAACGCGCACACGATCCTGCTGGAGCAGAACTACCGCTCCACGCAGACGATCCTGTCCGCGGCCAACGCCGTCATCGAGCGGAACCCGAACCGCCGGGCGAAGCGGCTGTGGACGGATTCGGGCGACGGCGAGAAGATCGTCGGCTACGTCGCGGACAACGACCACGACGAAGCCGCGTTCGTCGCGGGCGAGATCGACGCGCTGGCGGAGAAGGGCGAAGCCGACTACTCCGACGTCGCCGTCTTCTACCGCACCAACAACCAGTCCCGCGTCTTCGAAGAGATCTTCATCCGGCTCGGCCTGCCGTACAAGGTCGTCGGCGGCGTGCGGTTCTACGAGCGCCGCGAAGTCCGCGACATGATCGCCTATCTGCGCGTGCTGGCGAACCCGGAGGACACGGTCAGCCTGCGGCGCGTGCTGAACGTCCCCAAGCGCGGCATCGGCGACCGCGCCGAAGCCGTCGTGGCGACGCACGCCGAGCGCGAGCGCATCTCCTTCGCGCAGGCACTGCGGGACGCCGTCGAAGGCAAGGTGCCCCTGCTGAACCCGCGCTCGGTCAAGGCGATCGGCGGGTTCGTGGCGCTGCTCGACGAGCTGGGCGCGCTGGTCTCGGACGGCGCCGAGGTGCACGACGTCCTGGAAGCGGTGCTGGACCAGACCGGCTACCGCGTCGAGCTCGAGGAGTCGGAAGACCCGCAGGACCACACGCGCGTGGAGAACCTGGACGAGCTCGTCACGGTCGCGCGGGAGTTCACCGAGATCACCGCCGAGGTCGTCGCGGACGAGAACGCCGAGCTGGTCGTGGAGGAGGGCGTCCCGGCGCCGGGCTCGCTGCCGGCGTTCCTCGAGCGCGTTTCGCTGGTCGCGGACGCCGACTCGGTGCCGTCGCCCGACGGCGGCGAGGAAGGCGACGGCGGCGCGGGCGTGGTCACGCTGATGACCGTGCACACCGCGAAGGGCCTGGAGTACCCGGTGGTCTTCTGCACCGGCTGGGAGGACGGCGTCTTCCCGCACATGCGGGCGCTCGGCGATCCGACCGAGCTGGCGGAGGAGCGGCGGCTGGCGTACGTCGCGATCACGCGCGCGCGGAAGCGGTTGTACGTCTCGCGCGCGATCACGCGCTCGGCGTGGGGCCAGCCGTCGATGAACCCGGCTTCGCGGTTCCTCGACGAGCTGCCGCCGGACCTGGTCGACTGGCGGCGGCTGGAGCCCTCCAGCAGCGGCTTCGGCTCGTTCGGTTCCGGTTCGCGCGGCACCCCGCGGGCGGCGACCACGTGGGGCGGCCGCCGGTCCTCTTCGCCGTCTTCGTCGGGCACGCCCTCGTTCGGCAAGGGCTGGAAGGACACGGTGGCGCTGAAGCTGGACGTCGGCGACCGCGTCAGCCACGACAAGTACGGCCTGGGCACGGTGATTTCGTGCGACGGCGTCGGCCCGCGCGCGACGGCCACGATCGACTTCGGCCAGGCGGGCAAGGTCCGCCTGATGCTGATCGGCAGCGTGCCGATGGTGAAGCTCTAGCCACTCGTCCGAGTGAATCCGGCGGCGATCTTCCCGATCGCCGCCGGAATCGTCGTACCCACCCGGTACAACTGACCCTGCGATCGAACAAAGGTTCGACGGAGGGGGTAGTGTGGTGTGGACGCGGTGCTGTTTGGCCTGTTGGCCGAAGGGGTACAGAAATATCTGCGAGGAGTCCTGGGGACGAGGGTTCCGGATCGGGGTCGGGAGCCTTCGGGGGCTTCGGGAAGCTCTTCGCGTGCGGGAGCGGAGGCGTGCCGGCTGGCCGCCGCCTGGCGAGCGTTGCTCAGGCAGCACGAGCTCGGTGCGGACGGGCGTTGTGTCACCTGCGGCCGGGGACGCCGCTGGACGACCAGAGCCCGCAGTGCCGCGCGTGTCCGCTCCGCGGGGGGCGCAGGGGGAGCTGTGCCGTGGGGCTGGCTGCCGGTCCGGCGGCCGGCGGAGCTGTGCACGGTGTGGCAGGTCGCGGTGGCGTACTTCATCCGGCGGTTACCGGGCGGACAGCGATAGGCGGTTGCGGCCGCTGAGCCGCCTGTGGGCGCTTTTTCCGGGCTCCGGAGTGGTCTCTGTCCTCCGGCGGGTCTCGGCTCGGCCTGAAGCGCTCCTCGCGTCGTCGCCGAGTCGCGGTGCCCCATCTCGCCGGGATGCCGGGGGTGTCTCGCGTCCGGAATGCCGTGAGCCCGGCACGTGCTTCCGCCGAGGAGCGGCGAACTCGCCGGACCTGCGTGGTGTCGTGCGGCCCGTTTCGTCGGGCGCCGGGGAAGACGTACCCGATCCGGTTGTTTGTGTTTGGCCCCTGGCGGTGAACCTTGATCTTGTGACCGGTTCCAGCACCCGAGCGGCTCGGCGGAGCGCGTGCCTTCAGCGCCCTTCGCCGGTGGCGGCTGCCCGCGCTGTCCCGGCCGGAGCAGGAGGATGCTCTACGGCCGGGCTTCCGCTGTCGGGCGTGCTGGTGGTGCCTGGTCCCGTGCCGGGAGCGAACGGATCAGAGAACGATGCCGCGCGCGGCCAGCCAGGGCCGGGGGTCGATCTTCTTGGTGCCGTTCTGCCACACCTCGAAGTGCAGGTGCGGGCCGGTGCTCTGGCCGCGGTTGCCGATCTCGGCGATCTGCTGGCCGCACTTGACCTTCTGCCCCTCCTTGACGGAGAAGCTGTTCATGTGGCCGTAGACCTGGATCGTGCCGTCGTCGAGCTGGATCCGCACCCAGAGGCCGAAACCGCTGGCCGGGCCGGCCTCGATCACGGTGCCGTCGGAGGCGGCGTAGATCGGCGTGCCGATGGCGTTGGCGATGTCGATGCCGAGGTGACTGGTGCCCCACCGGGCACCGAAGCCCGAGGTGAAGGTGCCGTGCGCGGGCAGGCAGGTCTTGGGGCGGGAGGCTTCTTCGGCGGCCCTCTTGGCGGCGTCGGCTTCGCGCTGCTCGCGGGCCTGCGTGACGGAGGCGCTGTCGGCGAGCTTGGCGGCTTCGGCGGAGGCGTCGACGGCGTGGCCGGTCGGCAGGAGCTCGGGGGCGCCCCCGGAGCCCGCACCTCCCGCGGTCAGCGAAGCGCTGGCGTCCTGGCTGTTGGCCAGGGGGGTGACGGCGGTGTTGGAGTCGGTGACCGTCTTGAGGGTCGAGCCCGCAGCAGCGGCGGCGAACGCACCAGCCGCAACAGCGGCAACCACGACACGGCCGCGAAGGGCCGAAGAGGGCGGGGCGATGCGGTGCGCACCCCGGACACGGACGACCGCGCCTTCGAGCGCGTCCTTCAGTGCCGGGGAAGGAGCTTGGCCGCCGGGGGAGCGGTGTGAAGCCAAGACAGGGCCTTCCATCGTCGGGGAGCCGGGTCGAGGACTGCGGGCGGGGGAACCCGGTGAGCCAACCTCGGGGGTGGTTTGCTCGGCGTCCTACTTCGTGACCTGACTGTAATGGGGACCCCGGGACAGTAACGAAGGGGTACCGCTGTCGGCAAGACGTGCCCCCGCTGTGGGCCGTTCGAGTGGAACCGGCGGCCCTCTCACCTGTGTAAATCACCCAAAGTTAGAGGGGGTTTACGGCGTTCGGTGTGACTTGCCTTACAGGCCGAAGGGGTGGTGAAGGCCCGCCAAAAGGCCCAACGGGGCCTCTGGAGGGGTCACGAGCCGGAATAACGAATTGCCGAAGAGGGTTTAAGCGCATCCGACGACTCGCGCCCCGCCGAGAGCTCCCGCGCGACCCGAACTTGCTAGCGTCGCGGGCAATATGCCCCCACGCGCAGAACCCCCCACCGGAAGCACCCCCGGCCCCCGCGAAGAACCCGAGGCCCGTGGTCCCGGCCAGGCAGCCCCGACCCCGCCCACGGCAAGCCAGGGCGACCTCAGGCGGGAATCCACCGGCCCGAGTGGGAGCGAACCGACCGCCGCCGACCCGACCCAGCCGGTGCCTGCTGCGGGCGGCGGACAGGCCGAAAACCCGGCCGGGTCTGCGGCAGCTAGCCAGTCCGGCGGTGCCTCGGGACCCACGCCTGCGCCGGCGAGCGGGCGGAGCGAGCTCGAAAGCTCCACTACCTCCGGAGCCGCCGCGACGGGCGCTGCCGAGCCCGACCCGCCAACGCGGCCCGTGCCTGCCGCCGCCGGCGGCGGGCAGGCCAAGTCCGAAAGCCCGGCCGGCTCCGGGGAAGCTGCTCGGTCCGGCGGTGCCTCGCGGCCCACGCCGGCGGCGCGAGGTGGGGGGAGCGAGCCCGAAAGCTCCACTAACTCCGGGGCCGGGGCGACGGGCGCTGCCGAGCCCGACCCGCCAACGCGGCCCGTGCCTGCCGCCGCCGACGGCGGGCAGGCCAAGTCCGAAAACTCCGCCTCCACCGGTGATGCCGCCGCCGAGCCGGATCCGCCCACGCGACCGGTGCCCGCCGCCGGCGGGGTGCCGGAAAACTCCGCCACCCCCGCGGGCGGTGCCTCGAGCGCCCGGCAGCCCGCCTCCAGAAACTCCGCCACCTCTGCGGCCCGGGCCTCGAGCGCCGGGCAGCCCGCCTCCGGGAACTCCGCCGAATCCGAGCCACCGACAAGCCCGGTCCCCGCAGCGGCACGTGTACCCGGCGTGCCCGAAAACGCCACCACCTCCCAGCGTGACTCAGCCAAGTCCGGCAAACCGCAACCCACCCAGCAAAAACCCCGAACCACAGCCACCGAGCCCACCGAACCCTGGGCCGACGACACCGACACCCGCCCCACCAGCGCCCTCAAAACCGCCCTCGCCCTGGCCGCCCTCGGCGCCGTTGCCCTCACCGCCGCCGCGGTCGTTCCCGTCTCGCCCGCCGCCGGTCCCGGGTTCACCAGCTGGCCGTGGCTCGCCCTTCTCGCGCTCGCTCCCGCCGTTGCCGCCGTCTGGCTGGCCTTCACCGGAAAGCCCGGCCTCGGTGGCGGCCTGGTCCTCGGCCTGGCCGCCCTCGCGCCCGGGCGCCTGGTCCTCGACCTGCAGTTCGCCGTCAACGGCCCGCTCACCATCCGGCCCGAGCTCTACCTGCCTGACCGGTTCCTCGGCAGCTCGGCCGTCGGCGGCGGGTTCTGGCTGCTCGTCGCCGGGGACGTCCTGACCGGGGCTGCCGGAGTTGTCGCCTGGCGGGCCCTCCGGAGCCACGACGAGCCCGAACGACGGCGCTGGCGGCTGCTCGTCCCGCTGCTCGCCGTCGTCGCCGGGGCCGGGCTGCTCACCGCGCCCGTCCACTCCGACAACGGCTTCCTGCTCGCCCGCGCCGCCTTCGAAGGGCCGTGGCCGGCCCTCGGCGGCTACCTCCTGCTCGCCGCCGCCCTGCCGCTCGCCGCCGCGGTCGCTCTCGCCGCTCCGGCCGAGCGCGTTGCCCGGGGGGCGCTCGCCGGGCTGGCCGCGGGTGCCTTCGCCGTCGCCGCGCCGCCCGTTCTCGCCGGTCTCTTCCGGGCCGACCTGCACGTCACCTGGGGCCCCGCCCTCGCACTCGTCGCGATGGCGATCGTCGGCGGCCTCGCGGGCACGCGGCTCACCGAAAGCACCCAGAAGGCCGAGACCGGCGCCGCGAACCTCCCCGGCCTCTTCTGGTGGCGGCTCACCACCGGCCTGCTCGGCCTCGCCACCGCGATCGCCGCGCTCATCGGCGCCTTCGCGCCGCAGGTCGCCGTCACCGCGCTGAACCCGGGGGCCAGCGCGCCGGTCAGCGCCGCCGCCGACAGTCCCGCGCGCTGGTTCCTGCTCGCCGCCGCGCTCGTGCTCGCCGTTCCCGCCGCCGGGGTGCTCGTCCCGACGACCGCCGTCGTCGCGCGGCCGGTGCTCGGGGTGGCCTGGGCCGGGATCGTGCTGGCCGGCACGGCCGTCCTCAACACCGCACTGACCGCCACCCAGGCCGGCAACCTCGCCGGCTTCGGGGGCGCGGCCGCGCCCGTCTTCACCTACGACCTCGGCGCCGGCGCCGCCTGGACGTTCGCCGCGCTCGTGCTCGCCGCGCTGGCCGCGCTCGCCGCCGCCGGCACCGGTGTCGTCGAACGCGAGGACGCCGGGGACGGCACCGAGCCGGACGGCAAGAACCTCACCTTCGTCGTGGCCGGCGCCGTCCTGGCCGTCGCCGCGTTCGGGCTGCCGGTCTTCGCCGTCCCCGGCTACGTCGCCGCGGGCCTCTGGTCCCATCTCGACACCCCGTCCTGGGGCCTGCTGACCGCCGCCGTGGTCGTCGTCGGCGCCGCCGCGCTCGCCACGCGCTCCCGGCCCAAGCCGGCGGCCGGCCTGCTCGCCGGCGCCGCCCTGCTCACCGCGCTGCACGCCGCGGAGCTGCCGCTCGTCGGCGGCTCGCTGGGCGGCGCGAGCCCGGCCACCGGGTTCTGGGTCGCGCTCGCCGCCACGGCCGCGTTGCTGCTCGCCGCCGGACTCTCGGCTGCCGGGGCCCGCCGTGCGCCGTGAGCGTCTGCGGGTGCTGCTCGTGGAGTTCGAGAAGCCCGATCCGGCCGCCGTCGCGCTGGGCCGCGTCCTGCGTGACGACGGCGTGGAGGTCGTCCACGCCGGTCGGCTGGACACGCTCGAACAGCTCCGGAGCACCGCCGAACAGGAGGACCCGGACGCGGTCGGCGTGCTCGGCGCCGCGCCGCCCGAAGGCCTCGAAGCCGCGCTCGGCGACGTCCCGGTCTTCACCGCCGCGACGGCCCCGGAAGTGGTGAAACGGCTCGCCGGTGGGCGGTCTCACACCGGTGAAGCACCGTCTGACCGCGCACGGTGACCGACTTCACCAGGTGCGGAGTCCCCTGCGTCTGCGCAGGTCGCTAACCTCGACTGGTCCGACAGCGCGGTCCGGTCATGCGGACCACCACAGTGGCGTGTCGTCAGGAGACTGGAGTAGTGGACCTCTACGAGTACCAGGCGAGGGATCTCTTCGCCGCCCACGGAGTACCGGTTCTGCCGGGCTCGGTGGCTAGCACCCCCGAAGAAGCCAAGACCGCCGCGGAGCAGATCGGCAACCAGGTCGTCGTCAAGGCGCAGGTGAAGGTCGGCGGCCGTGGCAAGGCGGGCGGCGTCAAGCTGGCCCAGACGCCGGACGAGGCGAAGGAGAAGGCGGAAGCCATCCTCGGCCTCGACATCAAGGGCCACATCACGCGTCGCGTGCTCGTGGCCGAAGCCTCGGACATCGCGTCCGAGTACTACTTCTCCTTCCTGCTGGACCGCGCGAACCGCACGTTCCTGGCGATGGCGTCCTCCGAGGGCGGCATGGAGATCGAGCAGCTCGCGGTCGAGCGCCCGGAAGCGCTCGCGAAGATCCCGGTCGACGCGATCGCCGGGGTCGACAAGGCGAAGGCGCTCGAGATCCTGAAGGCCGGCCACTTCCCGGCCGACATCATCGACGAAGCCGCCGACGTCGTGGTGAAGCTCTGGGAGACCTTCGTCTCCGAGGACGCCACCCTGGTCGAGGTCAACCCGCTGGTCCGCGACCCGCAGGACAAGATCATCGCCCTCGACGGCAAGGTCACCCTCGACGAGAACGCGGACTTCCGCCAGCCGGGCCACGAGGCCCTGGTCGACAAGGACGCGGAGAACCCCCTCGAGGCGAAGGCCAAGGCCAAGAACCTCAACTACGTCAAGCTCGACGGCCAGGTCGGCATCATCGGCAACGGCGCGGGCCTGGTCATGTCCACTTTGGACGTCGTGGCGTACGCGGGCGAGAAGCACGGCGGCGTGAAGCCGGCGAACTTCCTCGACATCGGCGGCGGCGCGTCGGCCGAGGTCATGGCGGCCGGGCTGGACGTCATCCTCAACGACACCGACGTGAAGAGCGTCTTCGTCAACGTCTTCGGCGGCATCACCGCCTGCGACGCGGTGGCGAACGGCATCGTCGAGGCCCTGAAGATCCTGGGCGACGAGGCCACCAAGCCGCTGGTCGTCCGCCTGGACGGCAACAACGTCGTCGAGGGTCGCCAGATCCTGGCCGACGCGAACCACCCGCTGGTCACCGTGGTGGACACAATGGACAACGCGGCCGACAAGGCTGCCGAGCTCGCCGCGGCAGGTGCGTGAGATGTCGATCTTCCTGAACGAGAACAGCAAGGTCATCGTCCAGGGGCTCACCGGCTCCGAGGGCATGAAGCACGCCACCAAGATGCTGAAGTCCGGCACGAACATCGTGGGCGGCGTCAACGCCCGCAAGGCCGGCCAGACCGTCACCATCGAGGGCAAGGACCTCAAGGTCTTCGGCACCGTCGAAGAGGCGATCAAGGAGACCGGCGCCGACGTGTCGGTCATCTTCGTGCCGCCGAAGTTCGCCAAGGACGCGGTCATCGAGGCGATCGACGCCGAGATCCCGCTCGCCGTGGTGATCACCGAGGGCATCCCGGTGCACGACTCGGCCTACTTCTGGGCCCACGCCGTCGCCAAGGGCAACAAGACCCGCATCATCGGCCCGAACTGCCCCGGCGTGATCAGCCCGGGCAAGTCGAACGCCGGCATCATCCCGGCCGACATCACCGGCCCCGGCTCCATCGGCCTCGTGTCGAAGTCCGGCACGCTGACCTACCAGATGATGTACGAGCTGCGGGACATCGGCTTCTCGACCGCGGTCGGCATCGGCGGTGACCCGATCATCGGCACCACGCACATCGACGCCCTCGAGGCGTTCGAGGCCGACCCCGAGACCAAGGTCATCGTGATGATCGGCGAGATCGGCGGCGACGCCGAAGAGCGCGCCGCGGCCTACATCAAGGAGAACGTGACGAAGCCGGTCGTCGGTTACGTCGCCGGCTTCACCGCGCCCGAGGGCAAGACCATGGGCCACGCCGGCGCCATCGTGTCGGGCTCCTCCGGCACGGCCGCCGCGAAGAAGGAGGCCCTCGAGGCCGCCGGCGTCAAGGTCGGCAAGACCCCGAGCGAGACCGCCGTCCTCGCGCGTGAGCTGTACAACAACCTCGGCTGAGGTCGGGAAGTAACTCCTGGTCGGGCCGGGCACCCCAACGGGTGCCCGGCCTTTCTCGTTTCGGCATGAAACCGGGCGAGGTATTCACACGTCTGGTGGGCTGGCGGCCGTGGAGTGCGCTAGCGTTCTGCGCACACCAGCCGCCTCGTCTTCTTCCGGGCGCCCGTGCGCCCGGAGTGCCGGTCGAACCGACAGGAGTGCATCCGATGACCTTCCCCAGCGGTGGGCCCGGCTACCCCCAGCAGGGTGGCGGCCAGCAGCCCCCCGGACCGCCGTCCAGCAGCTTCCCGGCGCAGCAGCAGCCGCATTCGCACCAGGCGTCCTCCGGTGGGGCCGGCCTGCCGCAGAACCTGCCGCTGCTGCTCGCCCTGGTCGTCGCCGGCCTCGGCCTCGTGCAGTACTTCCTCGGCTTCTCCGACAACGGCGAAGTCGGCCTCGGCGGGACGTTCCTGCTGGGTGGTGGCCTGCTCGCCGCGATGACCGCGCTGCCCAAGGGTCCGAAGACGCTGCCGTTCGCGGCGCTGTTCAGCGTCCTGGGCGCGCTCGAGGTGCTCGACACCCTGGTCGGGCTGCAGACCTCGCCCGGCATCGTCACCGTCATCCTGATCCTGGGGATCCTGCAGATGCTCGCCGCGGTCGCCGCGCTGCTGATCGCGCACGACGTCATCAAGCCGCCGTCGCCGAAGCCGGCCACGCCGTCCTACAGCGGCCAGTACGGCCAGCCGGGCCAGCAGCAGTACGGCCAGCAGGGGCAGCAGGGCCAGCAGTTCGGCCAGGCGGGGCACGGGCCGGTCGCTCCCGGTGAGCCGTCGGCGCCGTTCTCGCAGCCGGGCCAGTACGGCTCGCCGAACCCGCCGTCGACCACCCCGCCGCCGGGCCAGCAGGCCACGACGTACGCGCCCCAGCAGGGCCAGTTCTTCCAGCAGCCGCCGCCGGAGAACCCGGGCACGCCGCCCGGTGGCTTCGGCAAGTCGAACTGACGCACCTCCCCTTCGAACACCCGCTGTGACGCTCCGTGTCACAGCGGGTGTTTCGCGTCCGGGGCGACCCGACCGGGTGAGCTCCCGCGTCCGGCGGCGGCGTGGCTCACCCGGACGGAGCAGCCCGGATGTCAGGGTGCGGATCATGGACGTGCTCACCGAAGAACCCCACCCGCCGGGTGACGAGGTGGGCGAAGCCGAACCCGTCCGGGCGTCCCGGGTGCGGGTGCTGACGGCGGCCGCCCTCGGCCCGCTGGTCACCGGCTACACCGCCGTGGCGACCGTGCTGGTGCTGGCCGCCCTCACCGCGGGCCGCGCCGCCTTCTCCGACACCGGGGTGCTGCTGGCCGCCGGCCCCGGCTGGCTCGCCGCGCACCAGGTGCGCCTCGGCATCGGCGGCCACCCGCTCGGGATGCTGCCGCTGCTGCCGACGCTGGGCGCGGTCGCGCTCGCCGCGCGGACGGCGTCCGGCGCCGCCCGCCGCCTCGGCTGCCGCTCGTTCCGCGAAGCCCGGCCGGTGCTGATCACGATCACCGGTGCGCACGCGGTGTTCGGGCTCGTCGTCGCGCTCCGGGCGCACGGCTCGGCGGTGACGGCGAACCCGGTGACCGCCTTCGTCGTCCCCGGCCTGCTCGCCGCCGCGGCGGCCACCGCCGGCGTCGTCCGGTCGTGCGGGCTGCCGGACGCCGTCGCGGAGCGCCTCGACCCGCTCGCGCTGCGCGGGCTGCGCGTCGGGGCGATGAGCCTGGCGGTGCTGGTGGCCTGCGGTGCGGCCGTGTTCACCGTCGCCACCGCGGTGTCGTGGGCGACGGTGACCGACACCTACGAACCCGGGCTCGGCACCAGTTCCGGGCTCTTCCTGCTCTCCCTGCTGTACCTGCCGAACGCCGTGACCGCCGCGCTGTCCTTCATCGCCGGCCCCGGGTTCTCGATCGGGCCGCTCAGCGTCGGCATGTTCGGCTACCGCGGCGGTCCCGTGCCCGCCGTCCCGCTGCTCGGCGGCCTTCCCGAACACCACGCGGCCTGGTGGCCGGCGCTGCTGGTGCTGCCCGCGGCGGCCGGCGCGCTGGCCGGCTGGTCGCTGCGCAAGGTGGACGCCGAACCGGCGCAGCGCATCCGCGCGGTCGCCGTCGCCGGTGCCGTCGTCGCGTTCGGCTGCGTGGTGCTGGGCACCCTCTCCGGCGGGCGGCTCGGCGACGGCCCGTTCGACCCGGTGAGCGTCCCCGTCGGCGTCGCCTCCGTCGTCGCGTTCTGCTGGATCCTGATCCCGGGCTCGTTCGTCGCGTTCTTCGCGGGCGAGCACGAGCCGCCCGCTCCGCCGCCCGAAGCGCTCGAAGACAACGAAGCCTTCCAGAACGCCGAGGACGTCGACCCCGCAGAAGCGGCCGAAGCCGTCGAGGAGCTCGAAGCCGCCGGAGAGGACGAGGGGATCGCCGAGGAGGACGCGGCGTTCGAAGCCGAGGCCGACGCCGAACTCGGCCTCGACGACGGGGCACTTTCACGTGAAAGTGCCCTCGAAACCGGTGACGCTGTGACCGGCGGCACCGAGACCTGCGGCGACGTCGAGCCGGACGAGGGCGACCGTTAGGGTTTACGTGACCTGGTGAAGCGCCGTGCGCCCGGCTGCGCACCGCCCGCGGCAAGGAGCCCGCTCTGTCTCAACGGTTGGAGCTGCCCACTCCGGTGAAGCTCGTCGTGCTCGCGTCGGGCTCCGGCACCCTCCTGCAGGCGGTGCTGGACGCCACCGGGCGGTCCGGGTTCCCGGCGAAGGTCGTCGCCGTCGGCGCCGACCGCACCGGCATCGAAGCCCTCGCCCGCGCCGAGCGCCTGAGCATCCCGTCGTTCACCGTCCGCGTCGCCGACCACCCCGACCGCGCCGCGTGGGACAAGGCGCTGACCGAGGCGGTCGCGGCGTACCGGCCCGACCTGGTCGTCTCGGCGGGGTTCATGAAGATCCTCGGCGAGCAGTTCCTCGGCCGCTTCACGGTGATCAACACGCACCCGGCGCTGCTCCCGTCCTTCCCGGGGATGCACGCGGTCCGCGACGCGCTCGAGGCCGGCGTCAAGGTCACCGGCTCGACCGTGCACTTCGCGGACGCCGGGGTCGACACCGGGCCGATCATCGCCCAGGAGGCGGTCGTCGTGGAGAGCGACGACGACGAAAACGTCCTGCACGAACGGATCAAGGCCGTCGAACGCAGGCTGCTGGTGGAAACGATCGAGCGACTCGGCCGCGGTGGCTGCACCGTGGACGGACGAAAGGTGACATTTCGTGAGCACTGACCTGGGACGGCGCCCGGTCCGCCGGGCGCTGATCGGCGTCTCGGACAAGGCGGGCCTCCTGGACCTCGCGACCGGCCTGCACGCGGCCGGCGTCGAGATCGTCTCCACCGGCGGGACGGCGAAGGCCATCGCCGACGCCGGTGTCCCGGTCACGCCGGTCGAGCAGGTCACCGGCTTCCCGGAGTCGCTGGACGGCCGGGTGAAGACGCTGCACCCGCACGTGCACGCCGGGCTGCTGGCCGACCAGGGCAACCCCGACCACGTCGAGCAGCTGCGGAAGCTGGACATCGCGGCGTTCGACCTGCTCGTGGTGAACCTGTACCCGTTCGCGCAGACCGTCGCGTCCGGCGCGAGCTTCGAGGACTGCGTCGAGAACATCGACATCGGCGGCCCGGCGATGGTCCGCGCGGCGGCGAAGAACCACGGCAGCGTCGCGGTGGTCGTCGACCCGGCCCGCTACGGCTGGGTGCTCGAGCGCGTCGCCGACGGCGGTTTCGAGTTCGAGGACCGCAAGCGCCTCGCGGCCCAGGCGTACGCGCACACGGCGGCGTACGACACGGCTGTCGCTTCGTGGTTCGCCAGCGCGTACGCGCCCGCGGATGACGCCGGCTTCCCGGACTTCCTCGGCGCCACCTGGGAACGCGCCGACGTCCTGCGCTACGGCGAGAACCCGCACCAGAAGGCCGCGCTGTACAAGAGCCAGAACCCGGGCCTGGCGCACGCCGAGCAGCTGCACGGCAAGGCCATGTCGTACAACAACTACGTCGACACCGACGCCGCCCGCCGCGCCGCGTACGACTTCGCCGAGCCGGCCGTCGCGATCATCAAGCACGCCAACCCGTGCGGTCTCGCGATCGGCGTCGACGTCGCCGAAGCGCACCGCAAGGCGCACGCGTGCGACCCGGTTTCGGCCTACGGCGGTGTCATCGCGACGAACCGGCCGGTCAGCCGCGAGGCCGCCGAGCAGATCGCCGAGGTCTTCACCGAGGTCGTGCTGGCGCCGGACTTCGACGCCGAGGCCCTGGAGATCCTGCAGCGCAAGAAGAACATCCGCCTGCTGAAGCTGCCGGCCGCTCCGGCGTCACCGATCGAGTTCCGCCCGATCTCCGGTGGCGTCCTGCTGCAGACGGCCGACGCGATCGACGCCGACGGCGACGACCCGGCCAACTGGAAGCTTGCCACCGGCGCTCCGGCCGACGAGCAGACCCTGCGCGACCTCGAGTTCGCGTGGCGTTCGCTGCGCGCGGTCAAGTCGAACGCCATCCTGCTGGCCAGCGGCGGCGCGACCGTCGGCGTCGGCATGGGCCAGGTCAACCGCGTCGACTCGTCGCGGCTGGCGGTCTCGCGGGCGGGTGACCGGGCCAAGGGCGCGGTCGGTGCGTCGGACGCGTTCTTCCCGTTCCCGGACGGCCTGGAGGTACTGACCGAGGCGGGGGTGCGGGCGATCGTGCAGCCCGGCGGCTCGGTCCACGACCCCGAGGTCATCGCGGCCGCGGAAAAGGCGGGCGTCACCATGTACCTGACGGGGACGCGCCACTTCGCGCACTGATCCGCCGCGCTTCGAGAGGGAGGGCTCGATGCAGCAACCGCCGTACGGCCAAGGTCAGCAGGGGTACCCGGGCTATCCGCAGCAGCAGCCCGGGTACCCGCCGCAGCAGGGCTATCCGCAGCAGCCCGGGTATCCGCCGCAGCAGGGCTACCCACAGCCGGGATATCCGCCGCAGCACGGTTTCCCGCCGCCCGGGTACCCGCCGGTGGGCTACGGCGCGCCGGTGCCGCCGCCGAAGAAGAAGCGGACCGGGCTGATCCTCGGCATCGTCGGCGCCGTCGTCGTGCTGCTCGGCGCGGGCATCCCGCTGGGCATCTTCGCGGGCGACTACTACGCGAGCACCGGCGCGGCGCCGTCGTCGTCGCCGGTGCCCGCCGAGTGCCAGGTCCCGGCGCCGGTGCTGGAGAAGGCGGGCTTCCCGAGCTTCGTCCTGGCCGGCCAGGGCACCGAGGACCTGCCGGGCATCAAGCAGCAGGGCTGCAGCTGGAAGCCGGGACCGGACGAGAACGTCCGTGACGCCACCATGCACGTCCAGATCACCCGGTACTCCGGGGCGAGTGCGCGCGAGCAGGCGAACGACCTGTTCACGCCGAAGGCGCCGCCGATCCCGCCGACGGAGGTGCGCGGCATCGGCGACAAGGCGGTCCTGGTCCGGCTCGCCACCGACAGCGCGTTCAGCGGGTCCGAGCTGCACGTTCTGAAGGGCACGACCGTCGTCATCCTCGAGGTGTCCGGCTGGGACAAGGGGTTCTTCTCGAACTCGCCGATGCCGCAGGAGGAGACCGACGCCGCCGTGCAGGCGGTCGGCGCGGAAATCGTCAAAAAGCTGGCGCGCTAAGCGGGTGCGGGCAGCGCCCGGCACAGCGCGACCGGGAACTTCGGCTCGGCCGCCAGGATCTCCGCGCAGCCGGCGGACCCGGCCTGCGCGAACGACGTCCACCCCGTGTCGCTCCACCGGAAAGCGGTGCGGGACGGCGGCTCGGTGTGGTGCTTGAGGACGTCGACGATCAGCCAGCCCGGCACGCACGCGCGGGTCGTGCCCGGGCTTTCGGCGCCGGCGGCGGACACCGCGGCGCCGATCCACGCGGGATCGCAGTGGTCGGCGGGCGGGGTGCAGGCGCCCTGGCGGTCGCAGTGGCCCCAGCCCGCGCCGAGCCGGTGCCAGGCGTTGCCGGTGTCGGCGTTGAGGATGACCGTCCGGTCCGCGATCGGCTCCGCCGTCGTCAGCCGCAGTTCCGCGGGCACCTTGTCCTGGCAGCCGCCCGCCGCCGGGCGCGTCGAGTAGACGACGTCGGCGCGGATGTCGGTCTTCGCCTCCACGACCTGCTCGATCCGCGGCTCGCGGACGCAGCCGGGATCCTTGCCGGGCAGCGCGACCTGCACGAAGAGGCTGCGGTCGTCGGAACCGGGGCGGATGCCGGTGACGTCGGCGCGGAACGAGCGCCACTGGGCGCCGATGGTCGTCGGCGCCGTGGCCGCGACGGAGGCGCCGGGCACCCCGCAGCCGGCGGCCACCGCTCCCACCGCCACCAGCGTGCCGGCGACCGCCAGGATCGGCCGTTTCCGCGGTCCCGTCATCGTCACCCCCGAAGTCCACCGGGGAATCTAGCCGACGCCGCAGCGTCAGGCGGCCGGACCGGGTTTTTCGCGCAGCGTGACGTCCTTCTCCAGGTGGACCGCCCCGGCGATGTGGCCTTCGGGCGCCGCTGCGTCGGTGAGCCGGTAGCCGGCCCGCTGGTACAGCGCGATGTTGCGGGCGCTGCGCGCGCCGGTGAAGAGCGCGAACCGGCGGGCTTCCGCCGGTGCCTGCGCTTCGGCGTGGGCCAGCAGCCGACGGCCCAGCCCGCGTCCGGCGAGGTCCGGCGCGACCATCAGCCTGCCGAGTTCCCAGCGGTCCCCGTCCAGGCGGGCGCGCACGGCGCCGACCAGCCGGTGGTCCTGCCGTAGCACCCACACGGACCACGTCTTGGTCCAGTCGCGCACGTCTTCGAGGGTTTCGTGCAGGGCGGGGATGGCGAGGGTGTCGTTGAGGACGGCCTCCTGGACCCAGCAGCACCGCTGGAGGACCAGCAGTTCCGGGGCGTCTTCGGGGCGGGCGTCGGTGAGCTCCACGCCGTCTGTCTAATGATCGGCCGCGGTGCGGGCAACTTCATTACCTTGGCGGAGTGCTGAGTGCTGCTCTCGACGCCCCCGGGTTCGCTCCGCTGCCGCCCCGGGCCCGGACCTTGCTGGAAACGCTGGGGGCGCCGCCGCGGCTCGGCGCGCACCTGCGGGTGGTGCACGACGTCGCGGTCACGCTGACCGGGTGGGTGGGGCCGCGAGTGGACGTCCCGGCCGTGTTGTTCGGCGCGGCCACGCACGACATCGGGAAGATCCTGCACCCCGAGGAGCTGTCCGGGCCGGGGTCGGCGCACGAGCTCGCCGGGTATTCGCTGCTGCTTTCGCAGGGGGTGGACGAGTCCTTGGCGCGGTTCGCGCGGACGCACGGGTCTTGGGACGCCGCGGACGTCACGTTCGAGGACCTGCTCGTCACCTTGGCGGACAAGGTGTGGAAGGGAAAGCGGGTGCCGGAGCTGGAGCAGCGGGTCGCCGCGCGGCTCGGAGGGGCGCCGTGGGAGACGTTCCTGGCCCTCGACGACGAGCTCGAGCGGATTGCCGCCGGGGCTGACGAGCGGCTGGCGTTC
Source organism: Amycolatopsis plumensis (assembly GCF_042652605.1). Taxonomy (NCBI): domain Bacteria; kingdom Bacillati; phylum Actinomycetota; class Actinomycetes; order Pseudonocardiales; family Pseudonocardiaceae; genus Amycolatopsis; species Amycolatopsis plumensis. The sequence continues at coordinate 3,832,983 of NZ_JBHSJY010000001.1, forward strand.
CAGGCCGCATACCCCACCAGTGGGTGACTTGACACCTCCGGTGGTTCGCGGTTGACTTGTCTACGTCGAACAGATGTTCGACGTAGAACCGCCGCCTTCCCCGCGGCGAACCAGTGCCGTCGGTCGTGTTTTTGGGAGAGGCCCGACCGCCGGCTCTAGTCCGTGGTGGGGAGGTGCGTGCGGTGACTGCTGTGGTGGAGCCGCCGGCGGCCCGGCTGGCGGCCCTGCCCGGGGTCACCACGGCGAGCCGGGTGGCGGCCCAGGCCGAGCGGGCCAGTGCGACGGGAAGGGTGCTCCCGGTCGTCCCGGCGCTGGCCGGGCTGCTGCCCGACACCGGGCTCCGGCGCGGGAGCACGGTGGCGGTCCACGGGGGCACCTCGCTGCTGCTCGCCCTCCTCGCCGCGGCCACGACCGCGGGTTCCTGGGCGGCGGCGGTCGGCATGCCCTCTCTGGGGATCGCGGCGGCGGCCGAGTACGGCGTCGACGTCGCCCGCCTGGCCCTGGTCCCTCACCCGGGACCGGAGTCCCCGGCGGTGATCGCGGCGTTGCTGGACGGCGTCGACTTGGTGGCGGTCCAGCCGGAGACGGTCCGGCCCGCAGTGGCGCGGCGGCTGTCGGCCCGGGCTCGTCACCGCGGTGCGGTGCTGCTGTCGGCCGGGGCGTGGCCCGGGGCCGATGTGGAGCTTTCCTGCCGCCGTTCGCCTTGGTCAGGCCCGTCTTCGGGATACGGCCACCTCCAGTGGCGGCGCGTCCAGGTCCGCGCCCACGGCCGCGGCGCGGCCGCCCGCCCCCTCACGGCCGACCTCCACCTCCCGGCGCCGGACGGCTCGGTCACCTCGGCCGCCCCGGCCCCCGCCCTCCGCGAGGCAACAGCATGACCCACCCCGCCCAGCCCCAACCCACGCGCCGACCCCCCAACCCCGCGAGTTACGCGCCCGATCACGCGAGTCACGCCTCCAACCCCGCGAGTCCCGTCTCCAATCACGCGAGTCCCGTCTCCAATCACGCGAAATCGGGTCCGGATCACGCGGGATCGGGGCTTGGTCACGCAGGCCGACCCTCCAGGTACGTAAGCCGACCGTCCAGGTGCGCAAGCCGACCCTCCGGGTACGCAAACCGGCTGTCTGGGTGCGCGGGCCGACCCGTCCGGCGCTCCAGCGGGCACGGGAACCGGCCACTGCACCACCTCCACCCCCGCCGGGGTGGCGGTCGGGTCCGGGAGGCCGCATGACCGTCCCCGCCCAGCGCAGCGCCTCCGACGCTCCTGCCCGCATGCTCGTCCTGTGGTGCCCCGACTGGCCCGCCGTCGCCGCCGCAGCTGTCGGTGGGGTTGCCGCCGACCTGCCCGTTGGCGTCTTCCACAGCAACCGCGTCGTCGCCTGCAACGCCGTCGCGCGGCGGAGTGGCGTGCGGCGGGGGATGCGGCGGCGGGACGCCCAATCGAACTGTCCGGAACTCGCCGTCTTCCCCGCCGATGACGGGCGGGATGCGCGGCTGTTCGAAGCCGTCGCGCGGGCTGTCGAAGGGCTTGTCGTCGGGGTCGAGGTTGTGCGGCCCGGCCTGGCCGCCGTTCCCGTCGACGGGGCCGCCGGCTACTTCGGCGGCGAACACGCGCTCGTCGAGCGGCTTCTCGACGAGGTCGCCGCCGCGGCCGGGGTCGAGTGCCAGGTCGGTGTCTCCGAAGGGCTCTTCGCCGCGACGCTCGCCGCGCGGTGTGGGGAGTTCGTCGCGCCCGGGCGGGCCGCCGACTTCCTCGCGCCGCTTCCGGTCACCGAGCTCGATCAGGCCGGGGCCGACCGCGCGGAGCTGGTCGATCTGCTGCGGCGCCTGGGGCTGAAGACGCTCGGCGCGTTCGCCGCCCTGCCGGAACGCGACGTCGCCAACCGCTTCGGTGCGGCCGGGCTGCTCGCCCACCGGCTGGCGCGCGGCCGTTCCGAACGGCCGCCGTTGCGACGCCGTCCGGCACCCGAACTGACCCTGGCCGAGGAGTTCGACCCCGTCGTCGAGCGGGTCGACGTCGCGGCGTTCCTCGCCAAAGGGCTCGCGACGCGGTTTTGCGCGGGCCTCGCCGGGCACGGCCTCGCGTGCACGCGGCTCGGCATCTACGCCGTCACCGAAGAAGGCGAACACCTCGGCCGGGCGTGGCGGTGCGCCGAGCCGCTGACGCCCGCCGGCGTCGCCGATCGCGTGCGCTGGCAATTCGAAGGCTGGCTGCGCGCCGCGCCCGGGGAGCGCCCGACGTCCGGCGTCGTGCGGCTGCGGCTGGAACCCGAGGAGGTCGTCGAAGGGCGGTCGCTGCAGCTCGATCTGTGGCGCAACGGCGGCTCGGACGAGGACGACGAGCGTGCGGCCCGCGCGTTCGTGCGGGTCCAGGGCCTGCTCGGGCCCGAAGGCGTGCTCACCCCGGTGCTCGACGGCGGCCGCGACCCCGCGGGCCGGGTCCGGCTGGTGCCCTGGGGCGACCCGCGCGAGCGCACGACACCACTGGACGCGACTTGGCCGGGACGGCTGCCGTCCCCGTCCCCGGCGACGGTCCTCGCCCGCCCGGTCCCGGCGCAGGTCTTCGACGACGGCGGGCGCGCCGTCGGCCTCACGGCCCGCGACCAGCTGACGTCGCCCCCGCGGCGGCTCACCATCGCGGGCGGCGCGGGGCGGGAGGTCGTGGGCTGGGCGGGCCCGTGGCCCCTGACGGGCGATCGCCGGCGGCCGGGTCCCCGACGGGCGCGGCTGCAACTGGTGCTGGCCGGCGAAGGCGACGAGCCGCCCGAAGCGGTGCTGGTGCACTGCGCGGGCACGGAAAATCCACTGTGGACGGTCGAGGGAGTGTACGACTGAGCATGGACGAGGACTACGCACGAAAGCTGCGGAACTGGCTGCGAGCCGAGCCCGGGGCCACGCCCAGCGGGGCATCGGAGGAACGCGAGTGGCTGCGCGGGATTCCCGAGCCGGCATCGGAGGAGCAGGCGGACACGCCCGACAGGTGGACGGTCCGCGGGCAGCTCCCGCAGACACCCGCCGACGACGACTGGGTCTGCCCGGTGATCGCGCTCCCGGTCCCGCGCCCGTCCCGGGAGAACGGCTGCCGCATGAGCGGGGTCGAGGTCCGCGTGCGGTGGGACCGCCCGGCGAACGCGGGCCGGATGAGCGACGCCGAGGCCCGCAGCCGCTGGAACCACCCGACGAACGCGGATCGCCGCGCTCAGGCCCCGGACGCCGCGACCGATGCCGAGGCCCGCAGCCGCTGGAACCACCCGACCAACGCCAGCCACCGCGCCCAGACCCCGGACGCCGCGGCCGATGCCGGGGCTCGCTCGCGCTGGGCGCATCCGACGAACGCGAACCCCATGACCGAGGCCGAGGCGCGCAGCCGCTGGAACCACCCGACGAACGCGGATCGCCGCGCCCAGGCCCCCGGTCCGAGCCCGACCACCGAAACCGAGGCTCTCCCCGCAAACCACCGCGCCCAGGCCCCCAGCCCGAGCCCGACCACCGAAACCGAGGCCCTCCCCGCAAACCACCCCACCGAGGCCCCGGCCCCCATGACCGAAGCCGAAGCCCGATCCCGCTGGAACCACCCCACCAACTGGCACCGTCGCCGCCGAGCCGCCGCCGCCGAAGACCGACGGCGTGATCAGCCCGGGAGCCGCTGAATGGGCTGGAACAACCCACCCGTCCGCTGGAAGGACCTCGCCCGCACCCTCGCCGGCGGGGTCCCTCCCGGCGATCACGGCGACAGCCCCGCCTGGGGGCGTCGCCGCGAGAGCTACCAACGACCCGGCGACCTCCCCGCCCGCCGCAACGACGATGGCGCCGAGGCCGTCCGCGTCCCCTACGCCGAGCTGCACTGCCACTCCAACTTCAGCTTCCTCGACGGGGCCAGCCACCCCGAAGAACTCGTCGAAGAGGCCGCGCGCCTCGAACTCGACGCCATCGCCCTCACCGATCACGACGGCATGTACGGCGTCGTGCGCTTCGCCGAGGCCGCGAGGGAACTCGGCGTCGACACCGTCTTCGGCACCGAACTCAGCTTCGGCCTCCACGGCCCGCAGAACGGCGTTCCCGACCCCGACGGCGAGCACCTCCTCCTGCTCGCCCGCGGCGACCAGGGCTACCGCGCCCTCTGCCGCGCCATCACCGCCGGTCAGATCCACCACCGGGCGGAAAAGGGACGCCCGATCTACGACCTCGGCGCGGTCGCCGAGGAGGTCGCCGGGCAGTGCGTGGTGCTGACGGGCTGCCGCAAAGGCGCGGTGCGCTCGGCCCTCGTCGCGCACGGTCCGGCGGCCGCCGCGGAGCAGCTCGAGATCCTCATCGACCGCTTCGGCCGCGACAACGTCTACGTCGAGCTCACCGACCACCGCCAGCCGCTCGACAGCACCCACAACGACCTCCTGACGCAGCTCGCGGACGAACTGAAGCTCCCGACCGTCGCCACCACCGCCGCCCACTACGCGCGGCCCGAACGCGCTCCGCTCGCCGACGCCCTCGCCGCGATCCGGGCCCGGCGGGGCATCGACGAACTCGAAGGCTGGCTGCCCGCCGCCGGCACGGCCTTCCTGCGCAGCGGGGCCGAAATGGACGTCCTGTTCCGGCGCTACCCCGGCGCCGTCCGCCGCGCGGCCCTGCTGGGCATGGAATGCGCGTTCCCGCTGAAGCTGATCGCCCCCGAGCTGCCGCCCTTCGACGTCCCCGAGGGCCACACCGAAACGACCTACCTGCGTCACCTGACGGCGGAAGGCGCGAAGGAGCGCTTCAAAGGAAAGCCACACGAAGAAAAAGCGAACGAACAGATCGAGCACGAGCTCGCCATCATCGAAGAGCTCGGCTTCCCCGGCTACTTCCTGATCGTCTGGGACATCGTCCGGTTCTGCAACGAAAACAACATCCTGTGCCAGGGCCGCGGCTCGGCGGCGAACTCGGCCGTCTGCTACGCGCTCGGCATCACCAAGGTCGACTCCGTCGCCTACGAACTGCTCTTCGAGCGCTTCCTCGCCCCGGACCGCGACGGCTACCCCGACATCGACCTCGACATCGAGTCCGACCGCCGCGAGGAGGCCATCCAGTACGTCTTCCGGAAACACGGCAGGCTCAGAACCGCCCAGGTCGCGAACGTGATCACCTACCGCGCCCGGTCCGCCGTCCGCGACGCCGCCCGCGCCCTGGGCTACTCGCCGGGCCAGCAGGACGCCTGGAGCAAGCAGATCGACCGCTGGGGTTCGCTGCAGCACACCGAAAAGGACCACGACCACGACATCCCGGACGAGGTCCTGCAGCTCGCCTTCGCCCTCGAGGACTTCCCGCGGCACCTGGGCATCCACTCCGGCGGGATGGTCATGTGCGCCGAGCCGGTGAGCCAGGTCGTCCCGGTCGAATGGGCGCGGATGGCCGACCGCAGCGTGATCCAGTGGGAAAAAGAAGACTGCGCCGCCGCCGGGCTGGTCAAGTTCGACCTGCTCGGCCTGGGCATGCTGTCCGCGCTGCACTACATGATCGACCTGGTCGAGGAGTACAAGGGCGAGAAGGTCGACCTCGCCGAGCTGGACCTGGCCGACGAAAAGATCTACGACATGCTGTGCCGCGCCGACGCGATCGGCGTCTTCCAGGTGGAGAGCCGCGCCCAGCTGGCGACGCTGCCCCGGCTGCAGCCCCGCGAGTTCTACGACCTCGCCGTCGAGGTCGCCCTCATCCGGCCGGGCCCGATCCAGGGCGGCTCGGTGCACCCGTACATCCGCCGCAAGCAGGGCCGCGAGGAGTGGAGCTACGACCACCCGCTGCTCGAGAAGGCCCTGCACAAGACCAAGGGCGTGCCGCTGTTCCAGGAACAGATGATGCAGATCGCGCTCGACGTCGCGAACTTCACCGCGGCCGAAGCCGATCAGCTACGCCACGCGATGGGCTCGAAGCGGTCGGACCGGAAGATGGACCGGCTGCGGCAGCGGTTCCTCGAGGGCGCCGCGGCGAACGGCGTCGACGACGAGCTCGCGCAGAAGATCTTCCTGAAACTCAAGGCCTTCGCGAACTTCGGCTTCCCGGAAAGCCACGCGCTGAGCTTCGCGCACCTGGTCTTTTCCAGCGCCTACTTCAAGTTCTACCACCCGGACGCGTTCCTGGCGGGCCTGCTGCGCGCGCAGCCGATGGGTTTCTACTCACCGCAGTCCCTGGTCGCCGACGCGCGGCGCCACGGCGTCACCGTGCACGGCCCGGACATCAACCGCAGCCTGCCGCACGCCACCCTGGAGGCGGGCGGCGGGGAGTTCCACGACGTGCGCACCGGGCTGAGCACCGTGCGCAAGATCGGCGAGGACCTCGCGAAGCGGATCGTCGTCGAGCGGGTGGAAAACGGCGAGTACCGCGACATGGCCGACGTCGCCCGCCGCGTGCGGCTGACCACGCCGCAGATCGAAGCGCTGGCCACGGCCGGTGCGTTCGCCGGCTTCGGCGGGGATCGGCGTCAGGCGCTGTGGACCGCGGGTGCCGTCGCCGGGGAACGCCCGGACCGGCTGCCCGGCCTGGTCGGCGCCTCGGCTCCGGTGCTGCCGGGGATGGACGGGCTCGACGTCGCGGCGGCGGACGTCTGGGCCACCGGGGTGTCGCCGGACAGCTACCCGACGGAATTCATCCGCGACCGCCTCGACGAGCTCGGCGTCGTCCCGGCGAGCGGGCTGGCGGACCTCGACGACGGCGCGCGCGTGCTGATCGGCGGCGCGGTCACCCACCGGCAGCGCCCGGCGACCGCCGCCGGCGTCACCTTCCTCAACATCGAGGACGAAACGGGGATGGTCAACGTGATCTGCACGCTTGGCCTCTGGCAGCGCTACCACCGCGTCGCGCGCAGCAGCCCGGCGCTGCTGATCCGCGGGGTGGTGGAGAAGGCCGACGGCGTGGTCAGCGTCCTCGCCCACCGCGTCGAGCCGCTGCCGATGCGGATCAAGGCGAAGTCACGGGACTTCAGGTGAGGGGACGCCGGACGATCGTGATGATCTCGGGGCTCGTGTCGGTCACCGGCGAGCGGTCCCAGTAGCCGTACTGCTCGTCGACGACCAGCCCGGCTTCCTCGATGAACCGCGAAAGCGTTGCCACGTCGAGGAAGCGCAACGTGCTCTGGCTGAACCTCGGCGCGTCCCAGTCCGGGCTTTCGTAGGTGGTCTTGAAGCTGACCAAGCCGTTCTCGAACGGCCCGGCGTCGTTCCACGAGCGGACGTTCCCGGCGGCCCAGACGTTCGAAGGCATCCAGCGCTCCCAGGCGCGGGCGGCCGGGTTGCGCGTCTCGAAGCCGAACCGGCCGCCGGGACGCAGTGCGCGGCGAACGGCCGAGAACGCCGTCCGCAGTTCGTCGTCGGTCAGCAGCACCTGGAACGCGTGCCCGGTCATCACGGCGAAGTCGAACTCGCCGTCCCAGGACGCGGTCGACAAATCGCCGTGTACCCACTCGACGTCGTCCCGGCGGCGGGCCTGGACGAGCATGCCCTCGGCGGGATCGAGCCCGACGAGCCGTCCGCGGTGGCCGGACTCGCGCGCCCAGTGCAGCAGGGAACCGGTGCCACAGCCGACGTCCAGCACGGACTCCGCGGCCATGATCATCGGCAGGTAGAACAGGTAGTCGCCGCCGCTCTCCCGCGGGTTCAGCGCGTCGTAGAGTGCGGCGAGGGCGGGGTCGTCGTAATGCTCGTCGGGCATGGGGTCACGGTAGTGATCGACTTCGGGAACCTCATCCGGTTTTCGGGCCCAAACCGAGGAGTTCGGGCCGCGCGGCCAGCTCCCGCCAGTACGCGCCGGGGTCGGGCAGCAGCCGCCGCCGGTCCAGGTCGAGCAGGCCGGACACGCTCGCGACCTCGGCGACCAGCGTGCCGTCCGGCGCGTGGAACTCCTGCGTCACGCGCGAGGTTTTGCCGGTGCTCCAATGGAAATCGCAGCTGACGTCGACTTCGCCGTACGGTGGCAGTTCGCGGTGGAAGCGCAGGGTCGTCTCCAGGTTCACCGGGCCGATCCGGCGCGTGGTCAGCTCCGCCGGATCGATCCCCGCGGCTTGCACGCACGCCCAGCGCGCGTGGTCGGCGTAGGCGAGGTAGGCCGGGCCGCGGACGTGGCCGTTCGAGTCGATGTCGTCACAGCGCACCGGGATCGTGACGTGGAAGGTCATGCCGGCGATCGTGGCGGCGGCCCCCGGGTGCCGTCTGGAACTTTTCGGCCACGCGCACCAGCGCGGCGGGGGAAGAACCCGAAAGCCGGCGGCACTCGCGGCCGAGGTGGGACTGGTCGGCGTACCCGAGATCGGCGGCGACGCGAGCCAGCGACGTCCGGCGCTCGGCGAGCGCGTCGAGCCGGCGCAGGAACCGCTGGAACCGCCGGACACGGTGCAGTTGCTTCGGCCCGGCGCCGACGGCATGGACGAAGTGGCGCCGCAACGCGCGTTCGCTGACCCCGACGGCGACCTCGGACGTCCGCGTGGCGGTGCCGAGGGCGCGGACGGCCGCCAGCACCCGCCGGTCCGGCGTCCCGCCGCGCCGGGCGACGAGCCCTTCGAGAACCCCGCGCTGCACCCGGAGATCTTCCGACGCGGCCAGCATTTCTTCGGCACGGCGGGCCTCCGCACCCCAAAGATCGCTCAGGGGGGTCACGGCGGGCAGCTCGGAGATGGCGGTCCGCAGCACGGCGGCCGCGGCGCCGCACCGCAACCGGACACCGACGCGCGACGACGACGCCGGGACCCACAGCCGCAGCGGAGCCCCGACGGTGACGACCACGGTCAGGGCGGCACCGTCCCAGACGAGGTCCGCGCAGCCGTCGGGGAGCACGCGCAGCGGCCGCGCCCAGCCGGTCTGCCCGTGCCAGCCGCAGGCGAGGACGTCCGCGAGCGCGGGCGGCGGCGCGACTTCGCGGTACACCGACCGCGCCGCCACCGGCCGCAGCGGAATTCCCATGGAACCCAGTATGCAGCGGTCAGGAGTCCGCGTGCCCGAGCTTCCCGTCGGCTGGAGGACCTGCAGGTGCGAGGCCCTGATCGGGGGTATGGCAACCTGGGGCCGTGCTGGAGACCGGGGAGGACTACCGCGAAGCGGTGTTGTCGGGGCAGTGGTGGGAAAAGCGGCGGTTCACCGGCTGCGACTTCACCGGCGCGGACCTGAGCGGGCTGCGGACGCGCGGCTGCACCTTCGACGACTGCGTGTTCACCCGGGCCGACCTCTCCCGTTCCCGGCACGACGCGTCGGCGTTCCGCTCGTGCACCTTCGACCGGACGGTTCTCGCCGAGTCCCGCTGGACGGCGTGCTCGCTGCTGGGCTCGTCGTTCGACGAGTGCGGGTTCGGCGGGATCGCGCTCACCGAGTGCGACCTGTCCCTCGCGTCGCTGGCGAAGGCGCGGCTGCGCCGGCTCGGGCTGTCGGGTCTGCGGCTGCGGGAAGCCAACCTGATGGAAGCCGACCTCACCGGCGCCGACCTGCGCGGCAGTGACCTCACCGGTGCCCGTCTGCAGGGCGCGAAGTTCGAGGGCGCCGACCTGCGCGGCGCGCGGCTCGACGCGAACGCCCTGGTCCAGGCCGCCTTGCGGGGCGCGGAGGTCGACGTCGAAACCGCCATCGCCTTCGCCGCCGCGCAGGGGCTGGTCATCCGCTGAAACGACGAAGGCCCCGGCAGCGCGCTGCCGGGACCTTCGAGCGTCTTCAGTCGATCGGGGGTTCGCCCGGGTCCAGCTCGATCAAGTCACCCTCGGCGAGCAGCTCCTCGATCGACGCCGGCAGCAGGTACGCCGACCCGCCGCCCGGCTGGTTGAACCACGGGATCGCGACGCCGGCCAGTGTCTCCAGCGGCCGCTGCACGCGGTAGACGTGGTACGGCCGGTTCACCCACTCGGGCACCAGCGACCGCTCGGCGAACGGCGTGCCCGCCGCGTACGTCAGGTTGCCGTTCGGGCCGCCGAAGCGGTCGAGCTCGCTGCCGGCGGGCAGCTCGCGCAGCTCCTTGCCGCGGAACAGCGTCAGCGGCGGCTCGCCGGCCAGCGGCCCGATCGGCCACTGCTGCTGGCCACCGCTCCCGCCGCCGTTGACGGGCGGACGGGCGGGCTCGTCCCGGCGCGGCGGCGCGGGCGGGGCCGCCGGAGCGGGCGGTGGCACCGGCAGGACACCCTGCGGCATCGGGGCCAGGACCGTCGGCGCGGACGGCGGCTCGCGCCGGGGCGGCGCGGGCGGCGGACCCGCCTGCTGGGCCAGCGGCGGCGGCCCGGCCGGAACCGGCGCGGGCTGGCGCGGCGGGGCCGGCGGCTCGTCGTCCTCGAGGTCGCCGAAGAGCTCCTCGGCGCTGGTGAAGGCCGTCTGCTCCTGCGGCGGCACCGGCGGCTCGGGCTTGCGGACCGGGTACGAGCCGGTCGCGACCTCGGGCGACAGCGTCGCGACGACCCGCTGCGGCGCCGGTTCCGGCTCGGGCTCCGGCGCCGGGGCGGGCGGCTCCTCGGCGGGCAGGTGACCCTCCGGGTTGAGCAGCAGCTTGCCGAGCATGAACGCGGCCGCGTCCTCGGCGTCGCCGAACACCGCGGGGTTGCTGAGCTTGCCGTCGTACCAGCCGACCCGCCAGCCGTCGTCGACCTCTTCGACGCTCCACCCGTGCTCGGCCGGCTCGCCCAGCTTGTAGCTGCTTTCGGGCACGTCGAGCTCGTCGAGCTTGGCCTGCAGGCCGGCGAGCACCGGGTGGTCCGGGGTCTCGCGGCGCAGCGCCCGGCGGCCCGGACGCGGGGGAGCGGGCGGCTCGGCCTGGGCGGCGGGCTGCGGCGCCGCCGGCTCCGGCACCGGCAGCACGCCGGGCACCTCGGGCTGGGTGATCATGGTCGGCGGCCCGGGGTCGAACGCGGGTTCCCGCCGCGGCGGCTGGAACGGGGCCGCGTCTTCCTCCGGGGCCGGCCGGCCCGGGGCCTGGAAGGCTTGCTCGTCCTCACGCCGCGGCGGCTGGCCGGGCTGGAAGGCGTGTTCTTCGTCGTGCCGCGGCTGGAAGGCCGCGTGGGACGGGTCGTCGTCGTGGTGCGGCTGCTGGCCGGGCTGGAAGGCGTGTGCCGGCTCGTCGTCCTGGCCCGGGGCTTGGAAGGCGTGTTCTTCGTCGTGCCGCGGCTGGAAGGCCGCGTGGGACGGGTCGTCGTCGTGGTGCGGCTGCTGGCCCGGCTGGAAGGCGTGTGCCGGTTCGTCGTCCTGGCCCGGGGCTTGGAAGGCCGCGTGGGACGGGTCGTCGTCGTGGTGCGACGGCTGGCCGGGCTGGAACGCGTCCGCTTCCCCGGTGTCGAAGGCGTGCCCCGCCTCGTCGTCCTGGCCGGCCGGATCGGAGCCGAACGTGTGCGACGGCTCGTCTTCCCGGTGGCCGGCCGGTTCCTCGGCGGCGTGCTCGTCTTCGCGCCGGGGGAACGGCTCACCGTCCCGCGGCGGCTGCTGTTCCTGGCCGATCGGCTGGTCGGGGACGTATTCCGCGGTCTCCTCGAGGTCGGGCACCCGGCCCGGCTCCGGCGACGAGCCGTTCGCCGCGCCCGCGTGCTCGGCCTGCTGCGGGTACTCCTCTTCGCCGTACTGGTGCTCCTCTTCGGCGAAGCGGTCGTCGAACTCCTGCGCGTCGTAGCCCTCTTCGGCGTACTCGTGCTCTTCGGCCGGAGCCTCCGGTTCGGCCGGGGCGTGCGCCGCATGCGGGGCCTCCACCGGCGCGGGCGGCTCCTGGGGCGGCGGCGCGACGGGCGGGGGCGCGACCGGCGGCGGACCGGCGGGTGCCTGCTGCTGGGGCGGTCCCTGGGGCGGCGGGCCCTGCGGGGGCGGCCCCTGGGGCGGCGGCCCGGCCGGGCGCTGCTGCTGCGGCGGCGGCTGGTTGCCCCGGGTCAGGTACGCGGCCGCGGCCTGCAGCGTCGGCTCGTCGACCGGCGGCAGCGTGAAGCCGACCGAGCGGACGTGCTCGACCAGGTCCGGTTCGGGCGAAACGCCGTACTTGTGGAGGTAGAAGTTGACGGCGGCGGGCCAGATCCACTGGCCGTCGCTGTGGAAGGCGACCGGGACGGTCGCTTCCGGCGTCGCGGCCAGCCGGTCGATGTCGTAGCCGCGCTCGGGCACCACCAGCGGCGCGTGCTCCAGGTACTCCAGGAGCCGGTCCTGCTCGTCGACCTCGAGGTCGGGGCGGTTGATCACCGGGCGGCCCGCCGGGCCGACGGTGTCGAAGATCCGGGCGATCCGGAAGTGCGGCCCCGGCTGCTCCGGGCCGAGCCCGGACATCCGGCGAATCAGCCATTCGGGGACGTTCTCCTCGGTGCGCGGGAACATCCGCAGCTCGTCGGAGTAGGCCTGCGGCGGCGGCGCGAGGTTCCACACCGGCTCGTCGCGGTTGTACTCGAGGTTGTAGCTGGACGGGTGGTCCAGCTGGTAGCGCGCGTTGAACCACGTTCCGCGGCCGTCGCGGTACATGCCGCCGCGGAGCCTGCCGAACAGGGTCGCGATGTCGTGGGTGGCGAGCCACTCGTGCACCGTGCCGTCCTCGGTCACGATCTCGCCGGTCAGCTCGTGGTACCTGCCGACGGCTCGGTACTCCGCGGTGACCTTGCGCCAGTCGCGCGGGGCGGCACGGAGCAGGGCAAGGCCGATCTGCTTGACCAGGGTGTCCTGCTCGGTCGCGTTCAGCTGCGTCGTCGGTTGTGCCACCCGCACATTTTGACTGCTCGCGCGCGCGAGTGCACCCCGCATGTGGGTTTTGCCGCTCGGTCACCCGGTGGCACCCGGCCTGACCTCGGGTGATGCGACGTGCGGTAGATCACAGCTTGATCGCGGGCAGCGTCGCGATTGGACCGTGTGGGGTAGCGGCCAGTCTACGGGCTGCGACCACCCGCGCCTGGAAGCGACGCGCGGGGGTCGCTTTGCCAGAATGGGGCGCGTGACGGCGAAGATTCTCGACGGCAAGGCCACCAAGAACGCCATTTTCGCGGAGCTCGAGCCCCGCGTCGCGGCCCTCGCCGCGAAGGGGGTGACGCCCGGCCTCGGCACCGTCCTGGTCGGCGACGACCCGGGGTCGCACTCGTACGTGCGGATGAAGCACGCCGACAGCGGCAAGATCGGGGTCAACTCGATCCGCCGCGACCTGCCGGCCGACATCACCCAGGAGAAGCTCGAAGCCGTCATCGACGAGCTGAACGCCGACCCGGCCTGCCACGGCTACATCGTGCAGCTGCCGCTGCCGAAGCACCTCGACGCCAACCGCGTCCTCGAGCGAATCGACCCGGAGAAGGACGCCGACGGCCTCGCGCCGGTCAGCCTCGGCCGGCTCGTGCTGGGCCAGCAGGGCGCGCTGCCGTGCACGCCGTACGGGATCATCGAGCTGCTCAAGCGCCACGGCGTCGAGCTGAACGGCGCGCGCGTCACGGTGGTCGGCCGCGGCATCACCGTCGGCCGCACCCTGGGCCTGCTGCTGACGCGCCGCAGCGAGAACGCCACCGTCACCCTCTGCCACACCGGCACCCGCGACCTCGCCGCCGAGGTCCGCCGGGCCGACATCGTCGTGGCCGCGGCCGGGGTGCCCGGGATCATCACGCCGGACATGGTCGCTCCGGGCGCCGCGGTGCTCGACGTCGGCGTGTCCCATGTGGACGGCAAGCTCACCGGTGACGTGCACCCGGGGGTCGCCGAGGTCGCCGGCTGGATCTCGCCGAACCCGGGCGGGGTCGGTCCGATGACCCGGGCGATGCTCGTCAGCAACGTGGTCGAGGCGGCGGAACGCTCGGTCCAGGGCCGATGACGGTGACCGACGACCGGCGGGACGTCCGCGACCGCCGGAGCGGACGGGACCGGTTCAGCCAGCTGCCGTTCGCGGTGGTGCTGCTCGTGGTGGCCGTCGCGGCCCTGCGGATCTTCCAGTACCACTGGCGGGAGGGCGCGGCGCTGATCGGCGCCGCGCTCCTGCTCGCCGCGGTCCTGCGGGCGGCGCTGCCGACGGCCAAGGCGGGACTGCTGGCCATCCGCGGCAAGCTCGTGGACGTCGTGACGTTCACGTCGCTGGCGGCGGCGGTGCTGTACGTCGCCCTGACGATCATCGGCGGCCCCCTCGGCTCCTGATTGCCGATAACCGCACTTTCCCTATGAAAGTGCGGTTATTGGCAATGATTGTCAGGAGGCTAGGGCGAGTTCCCGGCGTTCGGCCTTCGCTTCACGGCGGTCGAGGGTGCCCGAGACGACGGCCAGCGTGAGACCGAAGACCGCGAGCAGCGCGCCGACCCAGTTGGGGGCGACCAGGCCGAGGCCGCCGGCGATCACCAGCCCGCCGAGGTAGGCCCCGATCGAGTTGGCGATGTTGAACGCGGACTGGACGGCGGCCGACACCAGGGACGGAGTGCCGCCCGCCTTTTCCATGATCCGCGCCTGCATCATCGGGCCGATCATGAACCCGGCGACGCCGACGAAGAAGATCGTGATCGCCGCGCCGATCTTGCCCTGCGCGGTGATCGTGAAGATGCCCAGCACCGACGCCAGCGCCAGCAGCGCGATGTACAGGCTCGGCATCAGCGCGCGGTCGGCCAGGCGGCCGCCGAGCAGGTTGCCGATCGTCATGCCGACGCCGGCCAGCGACAGCAGCAACGTGACGTCCGACGGCGAATAGCCGGCGACGTCGGTCAGCATCGGCGTGATGTAGGACAGGCAGGCGAACACGCCGCCCAGCCCGAACGTGACGATCGCCAGCGCGAGGTGCACCTGCGGCCGCTTGAACGCGCCGATCTCGTTGCGCAGCGACGCCTCGGCGGCGGGCTTGCCCTGGTGCGGGACGAGCTTGGCGATGGCCGCGATGGCGACCAGCCCGATCACCGCGACGACGCCGAAAGTGGCGCGCCAGCCGACCTGCTGGCCGAGCAGCGTGCCCAGCGGCACGCCGATGACGTTCGCCAGGGTCAGGCCGAGGAACATCAGCGACACGGCCTTGGCGCGTTCGCCGTGGCCGACGAGGCTGGAGGCGACCACCGCCCCGGCGCCGAAGAACGCGCCGTGGGGCAGGCCGGCGAGGAACCGGAACGCGACGCCGAACTCCTGGTTCGGGGACAGCGCGAACAGCGCGTTGCCCAGCGTGAACAGGCCCATCATGGCCAGCAGCATGGTCTTGCGCGGCAGCCGGACGGCGACCGCGGTGAGCAGGGGGGCGCCGACGACGACGCCGAGGGCGTAGGCGGAGATGAGGTGGCCGGCGGTCGGGATGTCGACGCCGAAGTCGGCGGCCGCCTGGGGCAGCACGCCCATCATGACGAACTCGGTGGTCCCGATGCCGAAAGCTCCGATGGCGAGCGCGAGCAGCGCGACGGGCACGGCACTCCTTCCAGGGTGGGTAAACGATTACTGAGCCTAGGTTTCTGGATCGGTTCAGTAGGTGGTCAAAAAGAAAGACAGCCGATCGGCCCCAGCGCCGTGAGCTGCCTGCGTCCTAGTCCAACAAGCGAGGGGGCCCGTTGTCATCCCGATATCGGGTGACGATCCACACCGTAACGCCGTGATCAGCGCTCGGCGGCCAGAACGCCGTTCAGCAGGCCCGGGAACAGGGCGTCGAGATCGTTGCGGCGCAACGAGTTGAACCTCGTGGTGCCCTCCTGGCGGCCGGCCACGACCCCGGCCTGCCGCAGGATGCTCAGGTGGTGGGTGAGTGTGGACTTGGTCACCGGCACGGTGAGCCCGCCGCACGCGATTTCCTGATCGGTGCTCGCGAGCTGGCGGACGATGGCCAGCCGCACCGGGTCGGCGAGGGCGCGGAGCACGCCTTCGACGGTGATCTCCGCTCGGGCCGGGTGGGCGATCGGCGGCAGGGTGTCGGTCTTGGCCATGAGCCCATTGTACGACGCCGGTCGAAATTGGGAGGCGAGTCGTAGTACGGTGACTGTCGAACTACGACGTTCGTCGAACCAATCCCTGTTTCGCTTGGGGGCTCAGCCCATGTCCGCACCTGCTCCGTCCCGGATCTCCGTCCTCGCCTTCGGCGCCTTCGGCGTCGGCACCAGCGGTTACATCGTCGCCGGGCTGCTGCCTGCGCTGACCGGCGAGCTGCACGTCTCGGCCACGGCCGCGGCGCAGCTCGTGACCGCTTTCGCCATCGCGTACGCGATCGGCTCGCCGCTGTTCGCCGCGGCCACCGGCACCTGGGAACGCCGCACGCTGCTGGTCGCCGCGCTCGCCGTCACCGGGGCAGGCAACCTGTTCGCCGCGCTCGCGCCCGGCTACGGCTCCCTGCTGGTCGCCCGGGTGGTGACCGCGGTCGGCGCCGCGGTGTTCACGCCCGCGGCGAGTGCCGTGGCGGCCGAGCTGACCGTCCCCGAGCGTCGGGGCCGCGCGGTCGCGCTGGTCTTCGGCGGCCTGACGGTGGCGCTCATCTTCGGCGTCCCGCTCGGCAGCCTCATCTCGCAGCACCTCGGCTACCGGGCGGCGTTCGCGCTGGTCGCCGCATTTTCGCTGGTGAGCGCGCTGGCGGTGCGGCTCGCGCTGCCCACGGTCGCCGCGCCGCCGCGGGTGGGCCTCGCCGAGCGGTTCGCCGCGGGCCGCGACCCGCGGGTGCTCGTCATGCTGGCCACGACGGTGCTCGCGTGCTTGGCCGCGTTCATGGTCTACACGTTCGTGTCACCGCTGCTGGCCGCGACCGCGGGCGTGCACGGCACGACCGTGACGGTGCTGCTCTTCTGCTACGGCGTCGGCGGCGCGATCGGCAACTTCGCCGGCGGCCGGGCGACCGACCGCTGGGGTTCGCGCCGGCCGCTGATCGTGGTGACCGTGGCCATCACCGCCGTGATGGCGCTGCTGCCGCTGACGACGGTGACGCCGGTCGCGGCCGGGATCTCGCTGTTCGTGTGGGGGCTGGCGACCTGGTCGTTCAACCCGCCGGTGCAGCACCGCCTGATCGAGCTGTCGCCGGGCCACGCCGGGCTGGTGCTTTCGCTCAACGCGTCCGCGATCTACCTCGGCGTCGGCCTGTCCGGCGTGGTCGGGGGAGCGGTGCTCGCGTCGGGTGGCCCGCTGTTGCTGCCCGAGGTCGCGGCCGCGCTGACCCTCGCCGCCCTGCTGCTGGTGGGCTCGGCGTGGGGGCGGGTCCGCGAGCCTCGGGAACAGGTCGCCGTCGGTTAGTCGGCGTGCGCCTGGACCTCGCAGTCGGGCCCGGGGTACACGAGCCCTTCGTGCCCGTCGGCGAACCGCACCAGATAGGGCGGTGCGCCGTCGGGGCCCCGGACTTCGAGGATCTCGCCGCGCTGCTCGGCCGCTCCGACCGTCCGGCCGTGCACCTGGATTTCGTCGCCTACTCCTGCGTGCATGGGCTTCACCTCCAGGTCCAGGGTAGGAGCGGAAACCCGTCCCGTGGACCCCGCGAACGGGTTAGACTCCGGGGCATGATCAGCGAATTCGGAGGCGCCGCGCCTCGGCGCCGGTGAGCCCTTCGGTCCGGGTCCGCACGCCCCGAGAGCTGCGGAAGTCCCGGCGCAGCAAGGCACATTCCTGTTGGGGCCACCTGGTGGCCGCCCCGCTGTGGCCGTTGCACGGCGTGAACCTCGGCACCCTCCTGCGCACCTGCGACGCCGTCGGAGCGTGCCTCGCCGTGCCGCGGTTCCCGTGGGTGCCTGAGGCGTTGCGGAGGGGGAACACGTTGCGGCGTCCGGCTTGTGTGCACTGGGTCCACGACCCACCGGCCTGGCTGGCGCGCGAACGCGCGGCGGGCACCCGGGTGGTCGGCGTCGAACTGGCCGAGGAGGCCGTCCGGCTGGCCGACCTGCCCGCCGCCCGCGGCCGCACGATCGCCGTGCTCGGCCACGAGCAGACCGGCATCCCGCCCGAGGCCCTCGATCTGCTCGACAGCGTCGTCGAAATCCCGATGGTCGGCACCGGCGCCAGCCTGAACGTCGCGGTGGCCGGGAGTCTCGTGCTCTACAAGCTGGCGGGCCTGCTGTGACGAGTCTGAAGTGGACGGTGGCGGAAAACGCGGCGTGGTGCGCTCTGGTGTGCGGCGGGCAGTTCGGCCCGCGGGCGTGGACTTCGCCTTCCCGCACTCGGGAGTACTACCCGGACGCGGTGACCCTGACGCCGGACGCCACCGCCGCCGACGTCCTCCCGTTCGTCGACGGCTCGGCCGGGTGTTCGGTGAAGGACAGCTTCGCGACCCTGGACCTGCCGGGGTTCTCGATCTTGTTCGAGGCGACCTGGATCGCGTGTGGACCGGGCGTCCCCGAGCCGGGCTGGGGGCCGGTGATCGAGCACGGCTTCCCGGTGGACGACTCGGTGGCGGTGCTGTCCCGCGGCCTGGCGGAGGTCGTCGCCCATCGCGGCGACGGCGTGGTGGGGTTGTCCAACTTCTCGGGCCCGGCCTCGGCGTGGCCCGGCGCGGTGGCGGCGGTGGCCTCGGCGTTCCCGGGGGTCCCGGTGGTCGGCTACGAACACGGCGACGCGCTGCGGACCGCGTTGGACCACGGCGCTTCGGCGCTCGGCCCGCTGCGCGTCTGGGTGAGTTAGCCGGTTTTCGCGGCGGCCTTGGCGGCCTTCTTGAACGCGCGCACCTCGGCGAGGGTTTCGGCGCTCGTGACGTCGGCGATCGACCGGCGTGAGCCGCGGTCGCCGTACGCGCCTGCCGCCTCCCGCCAGCCCTTCGGCTGCACGCCACGCTGCTTTCCCAGCAGGGCCAGGAAGATCTTGGCCTTCTGCTCCCCGAAGCCGGGCAGCGCCTTCAGCCGTTTCAGGACTTCGGGACCATCCGGCTTCGGGCGGCCGTCGAGCCAGATGCCTTCGGTGCGGCCGTCGTAGTTCTCGACGATGTGCTGGGCGAGCGCGTGGACGCGGCGGGCCATCGAACCGCCGTAGCGGTGGATGGCCGGCGGAACCACGCAGAGCTCGACGAACTCCTCGACATCGGTCGCCGCGATCTTCGCCAGCGAGAAGCCGTCCATCCGGTCGGCGATCTTCCGCGGGCCCATGAAGGCGTGCTCCATCGGGAACTGCTGGTCCAGGAGCATGCCGACGAGGAGGGCGAACGGGTCGTCGTTCAGCAGCTTGTCGCCCGCCGGGTCGCCGGTCAGGTGCAGTTCGCGCAGCATGCCGTCATCTTGACACAGCCTGCCGCTCCGGCAGCTTCTCCGGCAGGTGGGTTTTGACCGGTTCGGCATGGCCGGAGAAGTTCATGACCCCGGCGGCGTGACCTCCAGGCCGCGAACCAGCTCTCAGTTGCCGGCGGCGCGTCCCTCCTGACCCGTCGCTTGCCGCTCAGGCAGGTGCGCGACGACCAGCGCCACCGTCGCGATCAGGAAGTTCTGCAGCGCCGGCTGCAGCCCGTTCCACTTCTCCGACTGCCACATCTGGAACCACTCACCGCCGATGGCGAGGAAGCCGACGCCGAACAGCAGGACCCACATCACCCAGCCGAGGGACGACAGGCGCCGGGCCGTCGCGGCGCGGGCGCGGATCCACTGGACCAGGGCCGCGATCAGGACCAGCGCCGTCAGCGTCTCCCAAGCGATGATCACCACGTACGCCGCGTTCTGGAGGCCGGGGCTGCTGATCGCGCGCCACATCATGTCCGGTGAGCGGAACGTCGTGTCCATCGCCAGCACGTGCTGGACGAACGCCTGGTTCGTGCCGAAGTCGGTGATGTTGCCGAACGCGATGAGCGTCATCTGGAGCGCGGTCATGGCGGTGAGGACGACGACCGCGAACCGCAGGCCGCCGAGTCTCGCGAGGAACCCCATGTCCGGATGGTAACGACGCCGTCACCGGGTTTTCGCGTAGCGCGACGGCGTCGTGCCCAGGTACCGCTTGAAGTGCCGCGTCAGGTGCGCCTGGTCGGTGAACCCCGCCGCCGTCGCGACGTCCGCGGCCGGTGTGCCGTCGAGCAGGAGCCGGCGGGCCCGGTCGACCCGGCGGCCCGTGAGGTACCGGTGCGGCGGCAGGCCGAACCGCGCCCCGAAGCAGCGGACGAGGTACGCCGGGTGCGCGCCGAGAGTCTCGCCCGCTTCCGCCAGCGTCAGCGCCTCCGGCAGGCGCGCGTCCAGGAGGTCTCGCAGGTCGTCGGCCAGGCCGCGCTTCGGCTCGTGGGAAACCGGGCGACCCAGGTGGGTGCGCAGGCGGTCGGCGACCAGGACCAGGCGGCTCTCGGCTTCGAGAGCGTCGCCGTGCGAGGCGAGGGACTCGTGGAGCTGGTGGATACGGGTGCGCAGGAGGCCGTCGGCGAGGCTCGGCCGGTCGACCGCCGCGCCGATCAGGTCTTCGCCCAGCACCGGCGTGTCGAGGTAGAGCACGCGCTTGCGGAAGCCGTGGCTGGTCGCGGCGCGGCCGTCGTGGGCGACGTTCGGCGGCAGCAGCGTCACCGCCGGGCCGAGCGCGCCGTGGTGGTGGCGGTCGAGGTCGTAGCGGATGACGCCGTCGTCGACGATCAGCAGCGTCCACGTGTCGTGCGTGTGCAGCGGGTAGGCGTGCGTGGTGAAGCGCGCGTGGAAGACCTCGGCGATCCCCGGGACCGCCGGCCGCCATGCCGCGACGTCCGCCATGTCAAGAACGTACAAGACGCGGCCGTGGCGCCCGGGCGATCGTGACCGGCATGAGTTCCTTCGACACGAAGATCGCCGTCCTGCTCCGCGACGACCTGGCGTCCTGGCAGCGGCTGAACGTCACGGCGTTCCTGGTGAGCGGGATCGCGCACGTGACCCCCGAGCTGATGGGCGAGCCGTACGCCGACGCCGACGACACGCAGTACCTGCCGATGTTCGGCCAGCCGGTGCTGGTCTTTTCGGGCACGGCGGACGTCCTCGCCGCGGCGCACCGCCGGGCACTGGGCCGCGGCCTGCGGTTCTCGATCTTCACCGACGAGCTGTTCCACACCGGCAACGACGCCGACAACCGGGCGGCGGTCCGCGCGGTGCCGGGGGAGAAGCTGGCGCTGGCCGGAATGGCGGTGCACGGGCCGAAGAACGCCGTCGACAAGATCCTCAAAGGTGCGTCGCTGCACCGCTGAGCAAAATTGCTCTATCACTCGGCCGGGTGCTGCTGGGAGCATGATCGGCAGTGCCGCGGAGGGCGGCTCGGGATGGGGAGGTTCCGTGAATTCACTTCGTCGTGCGTGCGTGGTCCTGACGGCGGCGGCCGGGCTGGGCGTGGCCCTCGTGCCGGTCGCCTCGGCGGACCCGGTGCAGACGGTGAGCTACACCTCGGAAGACGGCTCTTGGCCGATGCAGGGCAGCACCCACTACACCTCGCCGGGTGACGAGATCGCCGTGTGGGAGCATGACGGCCGGCTGACGATCGACGTCGACGCGGGCTTCGACTACCTCCGCATCGAGCTGAGCGCACCGGCGGGGGAAACCCTGCACACCGGGACGTACACGGGTGCGCGCTACCGCGGTCCGGGCGACCCGGCGCTCGGCACACCGGGGATCTCGGTGGTCACCCGCGGCTTCGGCTGCGGCGACGACTACGCGGACTTCATGATCGATCGCCTCGACGCGACGGGGGTCGACCTGACGTTCGTCCAGCGCTGCGGCAGCCCCGACGGCCCGGCGACCCGCGGCGAGGTCCACTTCACGGCCTGAGCCGCTCGACCGGCGGCAGCG
Source organism: Amycolatopsis plumensis (assembly GCF_042652605.1). Classification (NCBI taxonomy): domain Bacteria; kingdom Bacillati; phylum Actinomycetota; class Actinomycetes; order Pseudonocardiales; family Pseudonocardiaceae; genus Amycolatopsis; species Amycolatopsis plumensis. The sequence goes on from NZ_JBHSJY010000001.1 coordinate 3,854,527, forward strand.
TCCCCGCGGTCACCCAGGCCACCCAGTCCGCGGGGGCGAACACGCAGTTGCCGGACCGCACCCGGCTCGCGTGCCGTCCGAGCAGCCGCACCGCCCGCCAGAGCTCGTCGTCGGCGTCGTGGCGCTCGAACGTGACCGGATCCGTCGCCCGGCAGAAGACCCCGGTCAGTGAGCTCGCCAGCCGGTCCCGGCGCTGGAGGAACCAGCCGCCGGGATCGGCAGGCGTGCCCGCTTCACCGCCGTAGGTGCGCCACACCACGTCCGGGTCCAGCAGCGTCGCCAGTTCCAGCGCGTCGGTGGACTCGAAGGCACACCGGCTCGCGTACGGCGAGGGCGGCACCGGCCGCGGTTCGACGCCCAGCGATCGCAGGTCGAAGTCGGCAGCCGTCACCCGGATCCGGAGCGGGGCGAGGATCTCGACCGTCACCAGCCCGTCGTGCTCCCCACTCCACGGTTCCTCCAGCGAGTGGTCCGGCGACGGCGGCCCGTCCATCTCCAGCTCGGCCGCGTCGGCGCTCAGCTCGAAGACCTCGACGACGGAGATCTCGCCCGGCACGAGCCGGTACTCCACGTACGCCTCCAGCCGCAGCGACACCCGGCCGCCGTCCGTGGTGACCGCCGTCAGGTGGCCGTCGGCGAACCGCTCCAGGTTCACGGGGCCGTCGCGTGCACCAGGAACACGCTGCGCACGCGGTTCCCGGCGTCGACGGTGAAGGTCTGCGCCGACACGTCCACGAAGTCCTTCGCCAGCGCGGCGGCCCCGGCCTCGTCGAGCGGGAACGACAGATCGCCGGGCACGAACTCGGCGAACGGCCCGGACGGCTTGAACCGCGCGCCCGACACGACCGAGAACGCCAGCCGCCCGCCCGGCTTCAGCACCCGCAGCCAGTCGGCGAACGCCACCGCGCCCAGGAAGTGCAGCGAGGACGCGCACAGCACGACGTCGGCCGAGTGGTCCTCGGCCGGCATCGGCACCGCGGGCCCGACGCGCCACTCGATCCGCCCGTCCGGGTCCTGCGCAGCCGCCTTCGCTTCGGCCCGCGCGACCATCGCCGGCGACAGGTCGACAGCCAGCACGCGCGCGGGCTTCAGCTGCAACGCCGCGTACGCCGCGAAGCCGGTTCCCGTGGCGACGTCCAGCACGAGTTCCGGGCCGGACGGGAGCGGCTCGACCAGGGCTTCCGCCACGGAGACGTGGAACGTGTCGTCGTCGTAGTGCTCGGCTGTGCCGTCGAAGAACGCGGCCCGGGATTCGTCGCTCACGAGCCCCAACCTAGCCGTCGCCACCAGCGATTTTCAGCGGACGGCGCCCGGCGAAACCGAGGTCGGTGCGGTGGTACCAGCTCAGCTCGCGGTCGCCTTCGAGCCAGCACAGGAGCACGTCGGTGCCGTCCAGCTCGGCGGGGAAGTCGACCAGCAGCGGCGCGAACCCCTTGAGCTCGGCGCCGGTGTGCTGCACCGTCGTCATCAGGTCGTCGAGGCGCGCCTGGGCGGCCTTCCACTCGGGCAGCCCGCCCAGCTCGGTGGCCCGGCCACCCGGCCGCAGCGACGCCGCGAGCTCGGCGGCGTCGGCGCGGACGCGCACGAGTTCGTCGAGGACCGGCCTCAGGCGCGCCAGTTCGTCGCGGGCCTCGGCCACGGTGAACAGTCCCATCCGGCGATGATGCCACCGGCGTGCGTCAGCCTTCGCGCCGCCGCCGGACCAGCGCGTTGGCCAGGCCGCTGCCGACCAGGAGGAAGCCCACGCCGAGCAGGCCGCCGATGAAGAGCAAGTCCATGACGCCGTACGCGATGTCGCTCTTCGGCATCAGGTTGACCAGCCGGAAGCCCCACTCGGGCACGGCCATCGCGGCGACGCCGGGCAGCACGCCGTAGATCAGGCCGCCGAGGATCGGGCCGACCGCCGACAGCGCGCCGAGCGCGGCGACGACCAGCAACAGGATCGCCCCGCCGGCCAGCAGCGCGATGCCCAGCGGGTCGCGGTTGGTGCTCAGCGTGGCCTGGATCAGCTGCTGCTGGCGCAGTCCGCCCCAGCTCAGCAGGCCCAGGGCGACCGGCGTGAGCACCAGGCCGCCGAGCGCGCTGACCACGTGCGCGGCGCCCCGGCGCGGCCGCTCGTCGAGCGCGTCGGTGGGGTCGTCCTGCTCCTCGTAGTCGTTCTCGTAGTCGACTTCGTAGTCGGCGTACCGATGGGTCGACATGGCCGTCACCTCCCACTTGGAGTCACGGGTGGCATCGTGCCCCGGTTCACCCCCGAATGCGACGACCGCTCGGCGAACGGTCGAATCGGTGGTCCGGCGGCCGTCCTGCCCGGTGATCCGTGCCACAACGGCCGGGTGGAGACTTGATGCCGACCACTACTTGAACCATCCAGGTGCGTCAAGCAGTACGCTTGTACCGCTACCGGCGAGACGTATCGAAGAACGCGAAGATCCGCGGAAGGAGCACCGCTGCTCATGGCCAAGATCAAGGTCCAGGGCACCGTCGTCGAGCTCGACGGCGATGAGATGACCCGCATCATCTGGCAGTTCATCAAGGACAAGCTGATCCACCCGTACCTGGACGTGAACCTGGACTACTACGACCTGGGTATCGAGGAGCGGGACCGCACCGACGACCAGGTCACGGTCGACTCCGCGAACGCGATCAAGAAGCACGGCGTCGGCGTCAAGTGCGCCACGATCACCCCGGACGAGGCGCGCGTCGAAGAGTTCGGCCTCAAGAAGATGTGGCTGTCCCCGAACGGGACGATCCGCAACATCCTCGGCGGCGTGATCTTCCGCGAGCCGATCGTCATCCAGAACATCCCGCGGCTGGTGCCGACGTGGACGAAGCCGATCATCATCGGCCGCCACGCGCACGGCGACCAGTACAAGGCGACCAACTTCAAGGTCCCCGGCCCGGGCAAGCTGACCGTGACCTACACCCCGGACGACGGCTCCGAGCCGATGGAGTTCCAGGTCGCGCAGTTCCCCGAGGGCGGCGGCGTCGCGATGGGGATGTACAACTTCAAGAAGTCGATCGAGGACTTCGCGCGCGCGTCCCTGCAGTACGGCCTGGACCGCGGCCTGCCGGTCTACCTCTCCACCAAGAACACCATCCTCAAGGCCTACGACGGCCAGTTCAAGGACGTGTTCGAGGAGATCTTCCAGAACGAGTTCAAGGCCGACTTCGACGCCAAGGGCATCTCCTACGAGCACCGCCTGATCGACGACATGGTCGCCGCGGCGATGAAGTGGGAGGGCGGCTACGTCTGGGCGTGCAAGAACTACGACGGTGACGTCCAGTCCGACACGGTCGCGCAGGGCTTCGGCTCGCTGGGCCTGATGACGTCGGTGCTGCGCACGCCGGACGGCCGGACCGTCGAGGCCGAGGCCGCGCACGGCACGGTCACCCGGCACTACCGCCAGCACCAGCAGGGCAAGCCGACGTCGACCAACCCGATCGCGTCGATCTACGCCTGGACCCGCGGCCTCGAGCACCGCGGCAAGCTGGACGGCAACCAGGAGCTGATCGGCTTCGCGAACAAGCTGGAGCAGGTCGTCGTCGAGACCGTCGAGAGCGGCCAGATGACGAAGGACCTCGCCTTGCTCATCAGCAAGGACCAGCCGTGGCAGACGACCGAGGAGTTCCTCGCGACGCTGGACGACAACCTGGCGAAGAAGATCGCCCAGGGCTGAGTTCGCTGCTCGGAGAGCCCCCTTCCCGGTCCGCCGGGGAGGGGGCTCTCGCTTGATCACGCGTTGTCACCTCGCGCGTGTTCCGCTGGCGCCTCCGGGTGGTTGCGACGTCCGGCACTGCCGTCCGGGTAAAGGATTGCCTACCCTTGGCGGGGGACGGGGCACGCGGGTAGGAGGAAGGCATGTCGAAGAAGACTCTGCTCATCTTGGGCGCGCTCGTCCTGGTCGTCATCGTGTACGCCATGAACACGGGCAAGCAGGCGTCGGGGGCTTCGGCGACCGGCTGCAAGGTCACCGTGACCGCGGACGTCCTGAACGCCCGCGAGGCCGCCGACGGCAACGCGAAGATTGTCGGCAAGTACCTGCGCGACGCGCAGTTCGACGCCGTGCCGGGGGTGCAGAACGGCTTCCGCAAGGTGGCCGACGCCAAGTGGGTGGCGGCCGAGTTCACCCAGCCCGTCGCCGGTTCCGCCTGTTAGACGCCCAGCAGATCGGCCGCGAGCGTCACGACGCCGAAAGCCGCGGCCGAGAGGCCCAGCGTCCGTGCGCGTTTCGGATCCCGTTTCGCGGCGGCGCGCCAGTAGAGGCCGATGCCGATTGCCAGCATGAGCAGTTCGACGACGGCCGAGACGGCGGGCAGCCGCCAGAGCCCGAAGCCGAACACGGGCAGGTCACCGGCGTTGCCGGGCAGGATCGGCAGGTCGGCGCGGTGCACGACGAGGTCGAGCAGCCAGTGCGAGAACACGACACCGCCGAGGACGAGCCCGGCTTCGCGCCCGAGCCACTTGCTCGCGACCGCCCCGAAGAGCGCGGCGAGCACGAGCGCGCCGACGAGTGAGTGGGTGTAGTCGGCGTGGATGACGCCGCCGCCGTAGCCCGCGCCGTCGACCGTTTCGACGCCGCTCAGGTAGAGCGGGACGAAGACGACGTCGAGCCAGGCGGTGGCGAGCATGAGCGTCCAGACGGGAATCGCGGGGCGGCCCGCCTTGACGGCGGCGGCCAGCCCGAAGTGCCCGGCGATCATCTGCGGACCTCCGTCCAGGGGAAGCGGGCGTCGAGCACACCGAGCCCGACGGTGAAGAGCAGGACGGCGAGGATGAAGCTCATGGTTTCTCCATAAGATTGTCGGTGTTCAGGACGGGATGTCCTGGATGCCCAGGGCGATGGGGTGTGGCTGATGGTTTCTTGCCTTCGAGGTGGCTTCCGAGGAGTGGCCGCTCCGTCGTTCTGGACGCCCTGGCCGCTGATTGAGATCTGCGCTCGGTCGCTGTTTATGGAGATGCTGGCGGGTCGTCCACGGGGTTGAGCTGCGATGACAGGAGGCAGGCTGGGTGGCCGCAGGGAAGGTGTGGGTCGGTATTGATGTCGGCAAGAGGTTCCATCACGCCTGTGCGGTGGATCAGTCCGGCAAGACCGTGTTCTCGCGGAAGGTGGCCAACGGTCAGGCCGCGATCGAGCAGTTGATCGCCCGGACCACCGCGAAAGCCGCGGAGGTGGTGTGGGCGGTGGACATGACCTCCGGCCCCGCCGGGCTGTTGATCGCGTTGCTGCGCGCGACCGGGCAGCCGGTGCTGTATGTGCCGGGCCGGCTGGTCAACCGGATGGCCGGCGCGTTCGCCGGTGAAGGCAAAACCGACGCCAAGGACTCCCGCACGATCGCCGAAACCGCCCGGCTGCGCGGTGATCTGACCCCAGTGCCCGACCCGGACGAAGTCGTGACCGATCTGCAGGTGCTCACCGCGCGCCGCGAGGACCTGATGGCCGACTGGGTGCGCGGAGTCAACCGGATCCGTGAGCTGCTCGCATCGATTTTTCCCGCGCTGGAGCGGGCGTTCGACTACTCGACCCGCTCGGCGCTGGTGCTGCTGACCGGGTTCCAGACGCCGGACGGCATCCGCGCGGCAGGTGCGGCCGGCCTGTCGGCCTATCTGGCAGAGCAGGGTGCCTGGGCTCCAGGTATTCCGTCCATGGTGGACAAGGCCCTGGCTGCCGCGGCGGAGCAGACCGTGGCCTTGCCGGGGGAAGCGGTGACCGCACCGTTGATCGCGAGGCTGGCCCGGCAGCTGCTGGACTCCGACCGGGAGATCAAGGACCTGGACAAGCAGCTCGCCGACCGGTTCGCCGAACACCCCGACGCCGGGCCCATCACCAGCCTCGACGGGTTCGGCCCGATCCTCGGGGCCCAGCTGCTCGCCGGGACCGGCGGCGACCTGCAAACGGCGTTCCGCAGCTCCGGGCATCTGGCCGCTTATGCCGGTCTGGCGCCGGTGCCCCGCGACTCGGGGCGGATACGCGGCAACCTGCACCGTCCCAAGCGCTACCACCGCGGCCTGCGCCGGGTGTTCTACCTGGCCGCCCTGTCGGCCATCAAACGCCCCGACGGCCCATCCCGAACCTTCTACCTGCGCAAACGCAGCGAAGGGAAGCGACACACCCAGGCCCTGATCGCCCTGGCCCGCCGCCTGGTCGACGTCATCTGGGCGCTCCTGCGCGACCACCGCGAGTTCCATCTCTCACCACCAGCCGCCGCTGCTTGACACGGTCATTGAGACTCCGCGTAGTTCGTGAGGCCTTGGACGAGCATTTTCTTGAGCACTTCGAAGCTCTCGCCGACGTCTTCGGGCCGTCCGAAGCCGCCGGAGGCCTCGAGCCCCGCAAACCCGTGGACGGCGGCGCGGAGGCACCGCGTGGCATGGACGGACTGGGCGTGATCGAAGCCGAACGGCCGCAGAACGGCGAAGACGACTTCGGCAACGGCGTGGGTCGCGGCGCTGAGTTCGGTATCCCCCCGATCGGGGGCGGCGGTCAGGGCGTGGGTCCGGTGCGGGTGGGCTTGCAGGTAGTGGCGATAGGCATCGGCGACCGCGGCGACGGCATCCCCGCCTTCGCGCCCGGTGGCGGCGGCGCGGAGGGTTTCGGCCATTTCCTTGACGACGCGGAGGTCGATCAGCCGCCGAAGGTCGGCGAGGTTCTTGACGTGCTTGTAGAGCGAGGGCGCGGCAACGCCGGCGCGGTCGGCGATCTTGGCGAGGGTGAGTTCTTCGGGGCCCAGGTCATCGACGACCGCGACAGCGAGATCGACCACGGCGTCGGTGGTCAGGCCGGCTCTAGGCGACATGGTGGCTACTTGACATAGCTTTAAAGCTAATGGTCATAGCTTTGAGGGTCAAGGGCCGGTTTTTGTCGGTGGTGGGTGCTAGAACTGATCATCGGGAAAACCGCAGGTGGCGGCGTGGGCCGCCGGGGAAGGAGGAAGCGTCCGGGGGCGGGCGACAACTGAATCGCGGCACGAGCCGGTGTGTCCGCGGGGTCTCCAGGGGGAGTCTCGCGGGCTTGGACGGTGTTGGAGCGGCGTGCAGGTGCGGCGGTGGGGTTCGGACCCCTGGGGACCGCGCTCGGACGGGGGTCGGGGCGCGAGGGGTACTCGGCGCTGCGCCTGATCGCTGGCGAGCGGCAGCTTGACCAGCGCAGCCAAGGGCGGGCGCGAAGCCGAGTCCTAGCTCCCGCACGGCGCGACGGACCCGTGGTCCTGCTGCGGCGGCCGGGTGCCCATGGCCAGGCGGCCGCGTTCCTCGGGGCGCGAGGAGGTGCTCGGTGCTGCGCCTCACCGCTGGTGAGCGGCGGCTAGACCAGCGTGGGCCAGGTGCCGTGGCGAGGTATCCGCGTTTCCTCGGGGTGCGAGGGGTGCTCGGTGCTGCGCCTGATCGCTGGCGAGTGGCAGCTCGACCAGCGTGGGGTCTGCTGAGCCAGCCGGAAGCCGTGGCGAGGTATCCGCGTTCCGAAGGCCAGCGGGCCGCGTAGCGGGCCTCCTGGCGCTCGGCGGCCGTCAGAGCGCGATCGCGAGGTCCTCCTCCGCGACCACCACCTCGCCACCGAACTCGGCGCGGGCCTCCTCGGCGGCCGCCGCGCGGTCGGTGCCGGGCCAGAAGTGGGTGAGCAGGAGCCGGCGGGCGCCGGCTTGCTCCGCCCAGTGGCCCGCCTCCGCGGCCGTCATCAGGTAGCGGGGCTCTCCCTCCGGCGGCGGGGTGCGGAGGGTGGCGTCGCAGATGAACAGGTCGGCGTCGCGGCCCAGCTCGGCCAGCGCGGGCGACGGTCCCGTGTCGCCGGTGTACGCCACCGTCAGCCCGGGCGCCGTGAGGCGCACACCGAAGTTCGGCTGGTGGTGCGGCAGCGAGTACGGCGTCAAACGGAACGGCCCGACCTCGGCCGGCTCGCCGAGCTCCCGCACGTCGAACAGCGTCTCCGGGTGCGGCCGGGGCTCCATCGCCTCGAGCCGCCGGACGGTGCCGGGCGTGCAGTGCAGCGGCAGCCGGGCCGAGGGCGCGCCGGCCTGGACGGTGTAGTGCCACGCTCGCCCCAGCGCGCTCACGTCGGCGCAGTGGTCCGGGTGCTCGTGCGTCACGACGACGGCGTCGGGCAGCCCGTCGGGGCAGTGCGTGAACAGGCGCGGCGCAGCGCCGTACCCGAGGTCGAGAACCACGCGGAAGCCGTTGTGCGTCAACAGAAAACCGGCGCAGGACCGGCCGGGCTCCGGCCACGCACCACAACTGCCCAGCACGACCAACCGGCTCCCGGGTTCGCCCATGCGCGGCAGTCTGGCACAGCGACCCCGGCTCTTCGCACCCGTTTTCCTCGCGCCGCGACCGGCCCCGATACCCCGGCCGGTAGCGTGCACCGCGTGCTGACCGTCTCCACCGTGAATGTCAACGGCCTCCGCGCCGCCGCCAAAAAGGGCTTCGTCGAGTGGCTTGCCGCCACCAAGGCCGATGTCGTCGCCTGCCAGGAGGTGCGGGCGGAAGCCAGTCAGCTGCCCGCTTCCGTCGTCGAACCCGATGGGTGGTTCTCGGTGCACGCGCCGTCGGTTGTCAAGGGGCGCAACGGCGTTGCCATCTACAGCCGCGTCGAGCCCGATGAGGTTCGCGTCGGCTTCGGTGAACCGGAATTCGAAGACAGCGGGCGGTACCTCGAAGTTCACCTGCCGAACGTGGTCGTCGCCAGTCTCTACCTGCCCAGCGGGGATGTCGGCACCGAACGGCAGGACGAGAAGGAACGCTTCATGGCCGCGTTCCTGCCGTACCTCGTCGAGCTGCGCGCGAAGGCCGCCGCGGACGGGCGGGAGGCCGTGGTCGTCGGGGACTGGAACATCGCCTACGACACCGTCGACCTCAAGAACTGGCGCGGCAACCGCAAGAACTCCGGCTTCCTGCCCGAAGAACGCGCCTGGCTCGGCCGCGTCTACACCGAGGCCGGCTTCACCGACGTCCAGCGGCGGCTCGACCCCGAAGGCCCCGGCCCGTACACCTGGTGGTCCTACCGCGGCCAGGCCTTCGACAACGACTCCGGCTGGCGCATCGACTGCCAGCTCGCGACGCCCGGGCTCGCCGAGAAGGTCGTCGACGTCGTGGTCGAGCGGGCCGCCGCCTACGACCAGCGGTGGTCCGACCACGCGCCGGTCACCGCGACCTACGACATCGACTTCCCCGGTCGGTAAGACCACGATCGGGTGAAACGAACGAACCGGATCGAATGGGTGACACCTGATCGTGCACTCCCCGGGCACGCTCCATCTCCGGCGGTAACTGATTCCCCCGATCGGGTGGCGAAAGTGAACCCTGGGGGCGCCCGCGGCGTATTACGGATTGAGCGCTACCCTCGAAATCCGAGTTGATCAGAACCGGCAGGTCTTGACACGCTCGGTAGTTTTCTGACCAGTAGCACGCAACGTCTCACTCGGATGGGTGAGCGTTACTCGCGGGAGGCACTCCGGTGCGCAACCCAGGTCGAACCCTGTTGCGGTCCACCCTGCGCGGATTCCGCGTGGTCGTGGTGCTCGCGCTCGTCCCGGCCGGCCTGTTCGTGGCCGGCGGCAGCGCGTTCGCCGCCGTCACGACGACAGCGCAGGCCGACACCAACGTGGAGGCCTTCGGCGTGCTCGGCCCCGTCGGGCTGGTCGCGGTCGCGCTCGGCATCGTCGGCATGACGCTGGGTGTGCTGCGGCAGCGACGCAAGACCCGCCTGGCCGAGGCCGCCCCCGCCGTGCCGGAGGTCCCCGACCCGGTCACGGCGATGGCCGAAGCCGTCCTCGGTGAGCCCGACGCGACGCCGACCCGCCCGTTCCTCACCCAGCGCCCGAACGCCTGAGGGCCCTCGGCGCCCGCCGGTCGCCCCGGCCTGGAAGAATCCTGACGTGTCCGAAGAGCAGACCGTCGCAGCAGAGCGCCGCCCGCGGGTCCTGTCCGGGATCCAGCCCACCGCCGACTCCTTCCACCTCGGCAACTACCTCGGCGCGCTGCGCCAGTGGGTGAAGCTGCAGGACACGCACGAAACCTTCTACAGCGTGGTCGACCTGCACGCGATCACCGTCGAGCAGGACCCGAAGGTGCTGCGGCAGCGCACCCGCGTCTCGGCCGCGCAGCTGCTCGCCATCGGCATCGACCCGCAGCGCAGCGCCCTGTTCGTGCAGAGCCACGTGCCGGAGCACGCCCAGCTGAGCTGGGTCCTCGAATGCCAGACCGGCTTCGGCGAGGCCGGCCGGATGACGCAGTTCAAGGACAAGTCCGCGAAGCAGGGTTCCGACCGCTCCAGCGTCGGCCTGTTCACCTACCCGATCCTGCAGGCGGCGGACATCCTGCTGTACCGGGCGGACGCCGTCCCGGTCGGTGAGGACCAGCGCCAGCACCTGGAGCTGACGCGCGACCTCGCGCAGCGCTTCAACAACCGGCTGGGCAAGACGTTCGTGGTACCGGAGCCGTACATCATCAAGGACACGGCGAAGATCTACGACCTGCAGGAACCGACGGCGAAGATGAGCAAGTCGGCGTCGAACGTCAACGGGATCATCGAGCTGCTCGAGGACCCGAAGCGCTCGGCGAAGAAGATCCGCTCGGCGGTCACCGACACGGGCCGCGAGGTCAAATTCGACACCGAGAACAAGGCGGGCGTGTCGAACCTCCTGACGATCTACTCGGCGCTGACCGACCGCACGATCCCGGACCTCGAAGCGGCGTACGAGGGCAAGGGCTACGGCGACTTGAAGAAAGACCTCGGCGAGGTCTTCATCGAGTGGGTCACGCCCATCCAGGAACGCGCGAAGTCCTATTTGGACGACGTGGCGGAGCTGGACAAGGTCCTCGCCGCCGGTGCCGAACGCGCACGCGAGGTCGCGTCGAAGACGCTGGCCAAGACGTACCAGCGGATCGGGTTCCTGCCGCCGGTGCGGTGAAGCTGATCCTGCTCAACGGCCCGCCGGGCAGCGGGAAGTCGACGCTCGCCCGGCGCTACGCCGACCACCACCCGCCGGCGTTGGCCCTGGACGTCGACCAGGTCCGCGCCATGCTCGGCGGCTGGCGATCATCGCCGGGCGAAGCCGGTCTGCTGGCCCGGGAGATCGCCTTGGCGGCGGCCCGCACCCACCTCCGCGCGGGCCACGACGTGGTGGTGCCGCAGCTGCTGGCCCGCCCGGCCTTCGCCGAGCGGCTCGAAGCGCTGGCCGGCGAGACGGGCGCGAGCTTCCACGAGATCGTGCTCCTGCCGGGGCTCGAGGAGACGCTTCGGCGCTTCGCCGCTCGCGGTTCTTCGGAGGTCGAGGTCGCGGCTCCGCTGACCGAGGCGGAGCTGAGCCAGGCTTACCAAGCGGTCGCCGCATTCGCCGCGAGCCGGAGGGCGCGAGTGCTCACCGCGGCGGACGCATACCCAGCGTTGCTGGCTGCCGTCACCTGAGCTGTTCCCGGTGAGGTTGGGGGCGCCCGGACCGGGCCTGGATGTAGAGGGCTTGGTAGATGGTTTCGCAGCTCACCTGCCACTCCGGCCGGTCAGGGTGGTCGCGGCGTAGCCGACGGGTGATCTGCTGCGGGCTCCGCCGCACGTCCAGCCCATCCTGAACGATGGCCCGCAACCGGCGGATCCGCGGCCAGCTTGCCGATCTTGGGCCGGACTCGCCGGCCGGCGGTCAGTTCATGCGCGGCGTGGGGCTGGTAGCTGCTGTCGGCGTGCTGGTTGCGCGGGCCAGCTGCCGGTTGACGGTGGACACCGGCTGGCCAGCTCGACCGCGATGGCCCGCAGCGAGATCCCCGGCTGACGGACCAGCACCGCGGCGAGGACGCCGAGGATCGCGGCGAACAGCCGGAAGACGGCGCCCGGATCGGCCCTGGAAACTCCCCCGCCCTTCCCTGGGGGGCGTCCCCAAGTCCAGTCTATCGGCGCCCACCGACAAATCCGGCTCTCGCGAACCAAACGAGCCACCTGTCCACAGCCGGCCGGCTTTGTGGACAAGACCCCGAGGAGGCGCGCACTCGCCTCGGTGCGCGGCAAACGTGGTGGTGCGCGCGCGGCACCTCCCTCACCTGAGCCGCTCGCGTTGCGGGGTGCACCCACCGTGGTTAGCGTTTCACGGTGACGAACGAAGAAGAGAAGGAAAAGCTGCTTCCGCGGCTGCGGCGGAAGTACCCGTGGCTCGATCACCTCATCCGGGCCAACGACGCCTTCACCGAGCGGTACGGCAACCACTACGCCGCCGCCATCACCTACTTCAGCGTTCTCTCCGTCTTCCCGCTGTTCATGGTCGCCTTCGCGGTGGTCGGGCTGGTCGTCAACCACGACCAGACGATCATCCACAAGATCACCGACGGCATCAACAACTCCGTCCCCGAAGGCCTCAAGGACCTCGTCAACGGCATCGTCAAGGGCGCGCTCGACTCCGGCGGCGGGATCGGGATCTTCGGCCTGCTCATCGCGCTCTACTCCGGCATCGGCTGGATGTCGAACCTGCGGGACGCCCTCACCGCGCAGTGGGGCCAGGAAAAACAACCGCAGCCGATCGTCAAGCAGACGCTCAAGGACCTCGTCGCGCTGATCGGGCTCGGGGTTGCGCTCGTCGTCTCCTTCGCGCTGACCGCCGTCGGCGGCGGGGTCGGGCAGTTCCTGCTCGAGCTCGTCGGGCTCGAACACGCCACCTGGGCGATCGTCCTGCTCCGCGGGGCCACCATCATCCTCGGCCTGGCCGCCAACACCCTCGTCTTCGTCTGGGTGATCGCCCGCCTGCCGCGGGAGCAGGTCGAGCTCCGCAGTGCCGTCAAGGGCGCCGTGGTCGCCGCCATCGGGTTCGTGATCCTGCAGCAGGTCGGCTCGATCTACCTGGCCAGCGTCACGAAGTCGCCGTCGGCCGCGCTGTTCGGGCCGGTCATCGGGTTGCTCGTGTTCGCGAACCTCGTCTCGCGCTTCCTCCTGCTCATCACGGCGTGGACCGCGACCGCCAAGGAGAACGAGCGGAAGGTCATCGCGCCGCCACCGCCGGTGCTGCTCGAGCAGAACGTCACGGTGCAGCGCGGTCCGGGCCTCGGTGCCGTGGCCGGGGCCTTCAGCGCGGGTGCGCTGCTCGCGTGGCTGGGCGGCCGTCGCAAGTCTTGACACCGCTCGTGCCAGTAAAGAAACTGAACCGGTAAGAAAACTGAACCGGAGGAGTTTCTGTGCTGCTGGACGCCGCCCGCGAGTGCGCCGACCTCGCCAGGACCCTCGCGCCCGTCACCGAGCGGCAGCGCGCGCTCCCGCCGGAGCTGGTCGCGAAGCTGACCGACGCCCAGCTGTTCCGCACCGGCGTCCCCGGTCACCTCGGCGGCCCCGAAGCGCCGCCCGCCGTCAGCCTCGAAACCGCCGAGACGGTCGCACGCGGGGACGCCTCCGCCGGGTGGTGCGTCTCGATCGCCGTCACGAGCAGCCTGCTCTCGGCCTACGCCCCGCGGAAGTGCGCCGAGGAGGTCTTCGGCGACCCGCGCACGGTCGCCGCCGGGGTCTGGGCGCCGCGCGGCACCGGCCGGAAGGTCGACGGCGGGTACGTCGTGACCGGCCGGTGGGCGTTCTGCAGCGGCATTCCGCACGCCGGCTGGCTCTTCGCCGGGTTCGTGCACGAGAAAGCGCTCTACGTCGCCGCGTTGCCGAAGGCCGACCTCGAAGTGCTCGACACCTGGCACACCACCGGCCTGCGCGGCACCGGCAGCCACGACTGCGTTGCCGATGAGCTGTTCGTCCCGGACCACCGCGTGTTCTCCGTGATGGCCGGCCCGCCGCCGGAAGCCGTGGCGCTGCACCGGTTTCCGCTCTTCGGCTTCTTCGCGCTGTCGGTCGCGGCCGCCGCGCTGGGCAACGCGCGCGGCACGATCGACGATCTCGTCGAGCTCGCCTCGACGCGCAAGCCGCTCGGCTCCAGCCGGTCGCTGGCCGAGCGGCCGGCGACCCAGGCCGCCGTCGCGGAGGCCGAAGCGGACCTGCGGGCGGCGCGGCTGCTGTTCTACCGCAGCATCGACGACGCCTGGCAGGCCGCGCAGGGCACCGAACCGGTGCCGGACGCGCTCAAGCTGGGCCTCCGCCTGGCCGCCACGCACGTGACGCGCACCGCCGCGAAGGTCGCCGGAAGCATGTACGACCTGGGCGGCGGCGCGGCGATCTACGAGACTTCGCCGCTGCAGCGCCGGTTCCGCGACGCGCACACCGCGACCGCTCACTTCCAGGTCAACCCGGCCAGCTACGAACTGTCCGGCAAGCTCCTGCTGGGCGTCCCGGCGCGGACGGACCAGCTGTGACCGGCCTCGAGCACCGGTTCAGAGCGGACTCGGTCGGCCGCGCGCTCGACCTGGTCGGCGAGCGGTGGAGCCTGCTCATCCTGCGCGAAACCTTCTTCGGTGTGCGCCGCTACGGCGAGTTCGCGCGCAACCTGGCCATCCCGCGCCCGACGTTGTCCGCCCGGCTGAAGACCCTCGTCGACGCCGGGGTGCTCGAACGCGTCGACCCGGTGCCCGAGTACGTGCTGACCGCCGCCGGGCGGGACCTCTTCGGCGCCGTCGTCACGCTCATGCAGTGGGGCGACAAGCACCTCGCCGGACCGGAGGGGCCGCCGATCCTCCTGCGGCACCACGACTGCGGCGAGGTCGGCGGGACGTACGTCGCTTGTGGACACTGCGGGGGCGCGATCACCACCGATCGGGTGACCCCCGAACCGGGACCCGGCTTCCGCTAGCCCGCGGCCTTCTTGCGCTGGTGCCCGACCACGAACCCGCCGACGATGATCAGGAACACCACCAGCGTGATGATCCAGCCGGTGACGCCGAACGGGTCTTCCTTCGCCGACGGCGCGGCCGCGGACGTGCCGCCGTGGCCGGTGCCGCCGTCGGCGAGCACGGACGGGTCACCGCCGTTCGCCGTCGTCGGGGCCGGCGCCTGGTAGCTGATCTGGCCGACCGGCACGGCGCGGTCGTCCTCCAGCGCGAAGCCGTAGTCGAGCAGCTTCGCCGCCTGGTCGACCACCTTGGTCGGCTTCTGCTCGGCGCGCAGCATGACGACCGCGAGGCGCTTGCCCTTGCGCTGCGCCGCGCCGACGTAGGTGTGGCGCGCGTCGTCGGTGAAGCCGGTCTTGCCGCCGAGGAAGCCGGGGTAGACGCCGAGCAGCTTGTTGTCGTTGTAGATCGGGATGGCCGGCTTCCCGCCGGCCGGCGGGAACTCGAAGTTCTTCGTCGCGACGACCTTCGCGAACTCCGGCTGCTTCATCGCGTAGTTGAAGATCAGGCTGAGGTCGTAGGCCGAGGTCGACATGCCCGGCCCGTCCAGGCCCGAGGGGGTCGCCGCGCGCGTGTCGAGCGCACCGATCTTCGCGGCCAGCGCGTTCATCTTCGCCACCGCGGAGTCGACCCCGCCGAGCGCCGTGGCCAGCGTGTGCGCGACGTCGTTGCCCGAGTGCATCAGCAGGCCGTGCAGCAGCTGGTCGACGGTGTACTGGCCGCCGGCGACGAGGCCGACGCAGGTGCACTCCTGCTCGGCGTCCTCCTTCGTCGCGACGATCGGCTGCTGCGGGTTCAGCTGGGTGACCACGACCAGCGCGAGCAGCGTCTTGATCAGCGACGCGGGCCGCTGCCGGGCGTGCGGGTCCTTGGCCGCGATGACCGCGCCGGTGTCGAGGTCCTGCACCAGCCACGACGCCGCGGTGTTGCCGTCCGGCGGGTTGAGCGCGCCGTCCGGGGTGATCAGGCCGCACTCGGCCATCCGGGCGCCGCCGACCGGGACCGGGGGCACGGGCAGCGGCGCCGGGACCTGCTTGCCCGGCGCGGGCTTTTCCGACGTGTCGACCGGCGGCGGGGGCGCCTGGCGGTTCGCGCACTGGCCCTGCTGAACCGCGGCCGCCAGCGCCGGCGTGCTCAGGGCCAGGAGGGCGGCGGCGAGCGTCGTCGTGAAGACCTTGAGCGACCGGGAGACAACGGAGTGCACCCACGCAATCTAGCGCCGCGACCGCCGCCGCATACTCTGGGGCATGCGCATTTCACGCGGCACCTCGCTGTTCCTGCTGGCCTTCGGTGTGTGGTCGTGGATCATCTGGATCACCTTCGCCAAGAACCTGTGGGACAGCGACCGCGCCTGGACCCCCGACGGCTCGCCGACCGCCTACTTCGTGGTGCACGCCGTGCTGACCGTCGTGTCGTTCGTGCTCGGCACGGTCATCGGCGTGCTCGGCTGGCGCGGGGTGCGGGCCACTTCGCGCGTCTCCTCCTGACTTTGGTCGGTGGCGCGGCCTCCGGGGCCGGTTTAGGTTGGCGCCACAGACTCTGGAGGTGGAATGTCCCGTTTACGTCGAATGGCGGCCCCGCTCGTGCTGGCCGTCGGAGGCGGCCTGTTCGCGGCGGCCCCGGCCGCGGAGGCCGCGCCGGTCGCCTGCGACACGACGAGCACGCCGTATACCTACGTCGTGACGTACCAGCCGGGCACCCGCGCGTCGGCCGTCGACCAGGAGCTGGCGGCCAAGTGCGGCACGAAGGTCGCGTACTACGCCCCGATCGGCGTCGC
The DNA here is from genome assembly GCF_042652605.1 of Amycolatopsis plumensis. Classification (NCBI taxonomy): domain Bacteria; kingdom Bacillati; phylum Actinomycetota; class Actinomycetes; order Pseudonocardiales; family Pseudonocardiaceae; genus Amycolatopsis; species Amycolatopsis plumensis. The sequence goes on from NZ_JBHSJY010000001.1 coordinate 3,871,029, forward strand.
CGTCGCCAGCTCGCGCAATGCGGACTTCCAGGAGAAGATCGGCGTCTACCGGGCCTATTCGGGCGCCAAGGACGTGGCCTCCCAGGGCGCCGCGGCCTCGGCCCGGTCGCTCGGTGCGGTGCGGACGCTGGAGGACACGCGGTCGGTCGCCGCCGCCGATGACCTGTCCGCCCAGCAGTGGGACATGAAGGCGATCCACGCGCCGGAAGCGAACAAGATCTACCAGGGCAGCCGCGCGGTGACGGTCGGCGTGCTCGACTCGGGCATCGAGGCGACGCACCCAGCGCTCCGCAACGCCATCGACGCTCGCTCGTCGGCGGGCTGCGTCACCGGGGCGCCGGACCTGACACCGGCCTCGTGGCAGCCGACGACGTCGGACCACGGAACGCACGTGGCGGGCACGATCGCGGGCAAGGACCCGGCGGCGGGTTTCACGGGTGTCGCGCCGGGCGTGCGCCTGGCCTCGGTGAAGGTGGTCAACGACGCCGGCTACATCTTCCCGGAGTCGGCGGTCTGCGGCTTCGTCTGGGCGGCCGAGCACGGCTTCGCGGTGACGAACAACAGCTACTACATCGACCCGGGCATGTTCTACTGCCCGAAGCAGCCGGGCGACGCGGCGGCGTTCGAAGCGGTCCGCCGCGCGGTCCAGTACTCGACGCACCGAGGCGTGCTCAACGTGGCGGCGGCGGGCAACTCCGGCTTCGACACGACGGCGCAGACCACCGACCCCAACCGCCCCCACCCGGTCGATTCGTCGTGCGGCATCCTCCCGAAGGCGATCGACGGAGTCGTGAAGGTCTCGTCGGTGGGGTACCAGGGCACGAAGTCCTCGTTCAGCAACTACGGCGAGATCGACGTGACGGCCCCGGGAGGCGACTTCGGCCAGACACCCCCGGCGGGTGAAGGCCCGTCGTGCCCGCTGTCCTCGGTGGTCGGCGGCGGCTACGGCTCGAAGTGCGGAACATCGATGGCGTCCCCGCACGCGGCCGGCGTCGCGGCCCTGATCGCCTCCCGCTTCCGCGGAATCCCACCCCAGCTGCTGGCCCGAGTTCTGGAGGGCGAAGCGGACGCGGTGAAGTGCGCAGCAACGGAAACGGAGTGCACGGGCCCGGCCAAGAACAATTCGTATTACGGCCACGGCCTGGTAGACGCCCTGGACGCGGTGCGCTGACAACAACAACAAAGGAGCAGGGTGGTCATCCCGTCGCCTGAGGCCGTCAAATCACTTTGAGCCGGGCCCGCAACCACAAGGCCAGCGTGAGGTGGCAGCGCAAGCTTGCGGGCCCGGCTCAAAGTGATAGGCCTCGGTCAGGCGACGGGATGACCACCCAGCGGCCCATCTCGGGAACGTGAGGGGGCAGCGGGGAGGAGGGTCATCCCGGAGCCTGCCCGTCCGGCGAGGACAGGTCTTTTGCTTTTCTGCCGCGGCAGATTCATTTCTGCCGCGGCTGGGCGGGGGAGGCCTGGTGACGTCGCTGGTCCGGTTGCGCTCCCGGCCGCCGGTTCCGTACTCGTGCTGCTGCCAAAAGAAAGGGCCCTCCGGCGACCTGCGCCGGAGGGCCCCTTCTTCGCTGAATCAAACGCGCTTGAACAGCAGGGCGCGCTTCACTTCCTGGATGGCCTTGGTCACCTGGATTCCTCGGGGGCAGGCGTCCGTGCAGTTGAACGTCGTGCGGCAGCGCCAGACACCCTCGGCGTCGTTGAGGATGTCCAGGCGTTCCTCCGAGCCCTCGTCGCGGGAATCGAAGATGAACCGGTGGGCGTTGACGATCGCCGCCGGGCCGAAGTACGAGCCGTCGTTCCAGTACACCGGGCAGGACGATGTGCAGCAGGCGCACAGGATGCACTTCGTCGTGTCGTCGAAACGGTCCCGGTCGGCCTGGGACTGGATGCGCTCGCGGGTCGGCTCGTTGCCGTACGTGATCAGGTACGGCTTGATCGCGCGGTATGCCTCGAAGAACGGGTCCATGTCGACGTAGAGGTCCTTCAACGTCGTCAGGCCCTTGATCGGGGCGATCGTGATCGTGGTCTTCTTGCCGCCGGACTCGAGCAGGTCCTTCATCAGGACCTTGCACGCCAGGCGGTTGATGCCGTTGATCTGCATCGCGTCGGACCCGCAGACGCCGTGGGCGCAGGAGCGGCGGAACGCGAACGTCCCGTCGATGTAGTCCTTGACGTAGAACAGCAGGTTCAGCAGCCGGTCGGTGCGCTGGGCCGGGACGTCGTAGGACTCCCAGTGCGGCTCCGAATCGACCTCCGGGTTGAAGCGGAGGATCTTCAGCGTGACCGTGATCGGGGTGTGCTCGTCCGAGGCGGCGGTGGCCGAGTCGGCAGTAGCCGTAGTCATCAGTACTTCCGCTCCATCGGTTCGTAGCGGGTGAAGGTCACGGGCTTGTAGTCGAGCCGGATGTCCGCGGACAGCTCCGTGCCCTCCTTGTAGGCCATGGTGTGGCGCATGAAGTTCGTGTCGTCGCGGTTCGGGTAGTCCTCGCGAGCGTGGCCGCCGCGGGACTCCTTGCGGGCCAGCGCGCCCACGACCAGGACCTCGGCCAGCTCCAGCAGGAAGCCCAGCTCGACGGCTTCGAGCAGGTCGGTGTTGTACCGCTTGCCCTTGTCCGCCACGGTGATCCGCTGGTACCGCTCCTTGAGCGCCTGGACGTCGGTCAGCGCCTGCTTCAGCGTGTCCTCGGTCCGGTACACCGACGCGTGCGAGTCCATCGTCTGCTGCATTTCCTTGCGGATGTCGGCGACACGCTCGTCGCCGTGCTCCGACAGCAGGCCCGCCAGCTGCTCTTCCACCAGCTTGGTCGGGTTCTCCGGCAGCTCGACGTGCTCGTGCGACAGCGCGTACTCCGCGGCCGCGATGCCGGCGCGGCGGCCGAACACGTTGATGTCGAGCAGCGAGTTCGTGCCCAGCCGGTTCGAGCCGTGCACGGACACGCACGCGACCTCGCCCGCGGCGTACAAGCCGGGGATGACGTTCTCGTTGTCCCGCAGCGCTTCGCCGTGGACGTTGGTCGGGATGCCGCCCATCACGTAGTGGCAGGTCGGGAAGACCGGCACCGGCTCCTTGACCGGGTCGACGCCCAGGTAGGTCCGGGAGAACTCCATGATGTCCGGGAGCTTCGCGTTCAGCGTCTCCTCGGGGATGTGCGTGACGTCGAGGACGACGTAGTCCTTGTTCGGGCCGCAACCCCGGCCCTGCAGCACTTCCTGCACCATCGAGCGCGCCACGATGTCGCGCGGCGCGAGGTCCTTGATGGTGGGGGCGTAGCGCTCCATGAACCGCTCGCCGGAGGCGTTGCGCAGGATCCCGCCCTCGCCGCGGACGGCTTCGGAGATCAGGATGCCCAGGCCCGCGAGGCCGGTCGGGTGGAACTGGAAGAACTCCATGTCCTCCAGCGGCAGGCCCTTGCGGAAGATGATGCCGAGGCCGTCACCGGTGAGGGTGTGCGCGTTCGACGTCGTCTTGAAGATCTTGCCCGCGCCGCCGGTGGCGAACACGATCGACTTCGCCTGGAAGACGTGCAGCTCGCCGGTGGCCAGCTCGTAGGCGACGACGCCGGAGGCGACCGGGTTGCCGTTCTCGTCCGGGGTGGTGACCAGGTCGAGCACGTAGAACTCGTTGAAGAACTCCGTGCCGTACTTGACGCAGTTCTGGTACAGCGTCTGCAGGATCATGTGGCCGGTGCGGTCCGCGGCGTAGCAGGCGCGGCGGACCGCGGCCTTGCCGTGGTCACGCGTGTGCCCGCCGAAGCGGCGCTGGTCGATCTTGCCCTCGGGCGTGCGGTTGAACGGCAGGCCCATCTTCTCGAGGTCGAGGACGGCGTCGATGGCCTCCTTCGCCATGATCTCGGCGGCGTCCTGGTCGACCAGGTAGTCGCCGCCCTTGATCGTGTCGAAGGTGTGCCATTCCCAGTTGTCCTCTTCGACGTTCGCCAGCGCGGCGCACATGCCGCCCTGGGCCGCGCCGGTGTGGGACCGGGTCGGGTAGAGCTTGGTGAGGACCGCGGTGCGGGCGCGCTGGCCGGACTCGATGGCCGCGCGCATGCCGGCGCCGCCGGCGCCGACGATCACCACGTCGTACTTGTGGAACTGCATGGTGGGAGGTCTCCGGGGCTTCAGTTCGCGGGCATGTTCGGGTCGAAGGTGAAGATCACCATCGTGCCGACGGCCAGGATCAGCACCATCGAGACGTAGAGCACGATCTTCAGCCAGAACCGCGTGCTGTCCTTGCGGGCGTAGTCGTCGATGATGACGCGCAGGCCGTTGCCGCCGTGGATCTCGGCGAGCCACAGCATCAGCAGGTCCCAGAACTGCCAGAACGGCGAGGCCCAGCGGCCGGCGACGAAGCCCCAGTTGATCCGGTGCACGCCGCCGTCGAGGATGTTCATGATCAGCAGGTGGCCGAGCACCAGGATGATCAGCGCCATCCCGGAGATCCGCATGAACAGCCAGCTGTAGAGCTCGAAGTTGCTCCGGCGGGCGGCCGGGCGCTTCGGCGAGCGCGGCTTGTCGAGGGTGAGCGACTCGGCCATGTCAGTTACCCCCGAAGAGCATTTCGGCGGTGCGCTTCAGCATGAAGAACGCACCCGGAACCATCACCACGACCCAGACCACGCCGATCACCCAGAGCATCGTCTTCTGGAACTTCGGCCCCTTCGACCAGAAGTCGACCAGCATGACGCGGATGCCGTTCAGCGCGTGGAACAGCACCGCGCCGACCAGGCCGACCTCCAGGAGGTTGACGATCGGCGTCTTGTAGGTCTCGATGACCTGGTCGTAGGTGTTCGGCGACACGCGCACCAGCGCGGTGTCGAGCACGTGCACGAACAGGAAGAAGAATGTGAGCACGCCGGTGATGCGGTGCAGCACCCAGGACCACATGCCGGGGTCGCCCCGGTAGAAGGTCCCCTGCCGGCGTGAGGCACCCGCCCGATCGCTCGCCGCCGCCTCAGGGGCGGTGCTCGCCGTGGTGGACATCGGTGAACGGCCTCCAACGTCTGACTGTGCGCCCGGTGGCCGTGAGGTCCGCTGTCGCCGCGGGAACGGCGGCTGTGCCGAAGTCAACGTCATCGAGCCTGGATGAATCGGATGCTAGACCCGCACCCGGAACGCGGCTCACCTCCGGGTTCCTCTCTGTGATGGACCAGACACCGGCACTCCCGCACCGCCACCCGGCGGTGTGGTGCAGCGCACTCGGCGGCGGGGTACTCGATGCCGTCCCAGTAAGCGGAGATCGGACCTCTAGGAGAGCCTGTGACCAACCGAGGCCGCATCGACGGCGTCGCTCGGACAAACGTCGGATCTCTCACGATGGGGTGACGTTCTGATGCGACGACTCGGCCTCGTGATCGCCGTCGCGGCCCTGCTGCCCGTGGTGTCGGTCACGCCCGCGCACGCACTTCCCGGCGGACTGGCATTGACGCCACCGATGGGCTTCAACAACTGGAACACCACCGGCTGCGCCGTCGACGAGCGGCTCATCCGCGACACCGCCGACATCTTCGTCGACAAAGGACTCAAGGCCGCCGGCTACGAGTACGTCAACGTCGACGACTGCTGGGCCGAGCCCGCGCGCGACGCCGGCGGTCGCCTGCAGGCGAACAAGGCCCGGTTCCCCGGCGGCATCAAGGCACTGGCCGACTACGTCCACGCGAAAGGGCTGAAGTTCGGCATCTACACCAGCGCGGGCACGCTGACCTGCGCGAAGACCATGCCCGGCGCGCTCGACCATGAAGACGTCGACGCGCAGACGTTCGCGGACTGGGGCGTCGACTACCTCAAGTACGACAACTGCGAAAACCAGGGCCGGCCGGCGCTGGAGCGCTACACGAAGATGCGCGACGCGCTGAAGAAGACGCGTCGCCCGATCGTGTACTCGATCTGCGAGTGGGGCGAGAACCAGCCGTGGACGTGGGGCGCCGACGTCGGGCACCTGTGGCGGACCACCGGCGACATCAGGGACGACTGGGCCAGCATGCTCCAGATCCTCAAGGTGAACGCGCCGCTGGCGCCGTACGCCGGGCCGGGGCACTGGAACGATCCCGACATGCTCGAGGTGGGCAACGGCGGGATGACCACCGAGGAGTACCGCTCGCACTTCTCGCTGTGGGCGATGATGGCCGCGCCGCTGCTCATCGGCGCCGACCTGCGCAAGGTGTCGGCCGAGAACTTCGACGTCCTGCGCAACCGCGAGGTCATCGCGCTCGACCAGGACCGCCGCGGCGTCCAGGCGCGGGTGCTGTCCAACCAGGACGGACACTGGGTGTTCGCCAAGCCCCTGGACGGCGGTGACGTGGCGATCGCGCTGTTCAACGAGACGACGTCCGCTGCCGCGATCGGCACCACCGCGGCCGCCGCCGGACTACCGAGCTCTGGGGGCTACACCGTCCGCGACGTCTGGGCGCACCGCGACCTCCGGACGGCGGACCGGATCTCCGCGGACGTCCCGCCGCACGCGACGGTCGTCTACCGCGTCCACGCGAGCGGCTCCTGGTAGAGCCTCGATGCCGGTGGTGTGCCCGCCGCACCGCCGCCCGCTCACCTGCGCCTGACCGGCTCGTGAGTGTGAAACAGGGTTAGAACACTGTTTCTCACTCACGAGGCGTCATCTCAGAGAGTGATCGGGGTGGTCCATTCCTTGGTCCGACTGGCACACTGAGTGACGCGAAAGCGCCTTTCGAGTGGTTGTGAGCGCCGCTGAATCAGCGAAAGCTGCGCTGGGTCGCCGTGTTGATCACGGTCGGTGTCCAGTTCGTCGCGCGCGCGGCTCGTGAGTAAACGTTTGTGTTACGTAGCGTGCCTTTCCTATGGCGCCTTCCGGTCCGGCGGGTACGGTCTGGCGGTCGACCCGGCAGTAGGGCCGGGCCGTGCCCTTGACCATCCGCTGGATCAGCGGGGAGGGAGACACACGTTGCGTCGCATGCGTGGAACCGCGCTGGCCGCCGCGGCCATGGCCGGGGTGCTCACCCTGGCCGGGTGCGCCAAGGATTCCGGTGGTGGTAACAGCTCGAACAACACCGCGGCCTCGACGGGCGGTTCCGACTGCGTCACCGCGCAGAAGCCGCCGGCCGCGCCCGCCGCCGCGAGCAGCTCGACCGCCGCCGGGGCGAAGGTCGACGGCAGCCAGCTGAAGATCGGCCTGGCCTTCGACGTCGGCGGCCGGGGTGACGCGTCGTTCAACGACGCCGCCGCCGCGGGCACCGACAAGGCGAAGAGCGAGCTCGGCGTCACGACGGTCAGCGAGAGCACCGCCAGCGCCAGCGAGGCCGAGTCGGCCAAGCAGCAGCGCCTCGACCAGATGGCTTCGCAGGGCCTGAACCCGATCGTCGCGGTCGGTTTCGCCTACGCGGACTCGGTCAAGGCCGTCGCCGCCAAGTACCCGAACACGAAGTTCGCGATCGTCGACGACGACTCGATCCAGCTGCCGAACGTGACGCCGCTGGTCTTCGCCGAGGAGCAGGGCTCGTTCCTGGCCGGCGTCGCCGCCGCGTACAAGAGCAAGAACTGCCACGTCGGCTTCGTCGGCGGTGTCAACACCCCGCTGATCCAGAAGTTCGAGGCCGGCTTCCTGCAGGGCGCGAAGACGGTTTCGTCCAAGATCAAGATCGAGGACGAGTACCTGACCCCGGCCGGTGACTTCTCCGGGTTCCAGGACCCGCCGAAGGGCAACGCGAAGGCCGCGGCCGAGATCGCCAAGGGCGCGGACGTGATCTACCACGCCGCCGGCGCCTCCGGCAAGGGTGTCTTCGACGCGGCGAAGGCGGGCAACGCGCTGGCCATCGGCGTCGACTCCGACCAGTACAACCAGAAGACCGTCGAGGCCGACAAGGACGTCATCATCACGTCCATGCTCAAGCGGGTCGACGTCGCGGTGTTCGACTACATCCAGGCCGTCGCCAAGGGCGACCTGAGCGGCCTGCCGAAGCGGTTCGACCTCAAGGTCGACGGCGTCGGCTACGCCACCTCCGGCGGCAAGGTCGACGACATCAAGGACGTCCTGGACGGCTACAAGGCCCAGATCATCTCGGGCGCGATCACCGTTTCGGACAAGCCGCAGAAGTGAGGCTTATTCTGGCTAGCCCGGCGCGACTAGCTGCAGGTAACTGCCTAAGCTGGCTTGCGCCGGGCGACGGTGGAATAAGCCTCACCTAGCTCAACGCGTGCCGGGGCTCGGAGGGATTTCCCTCCGGGCCCCTCACGCGTTCCAGAGATATGGAATCCTCCCGCCCATGAGCACTGCCGAGGCCCCGGCCGAGGCCGTCCCCGACCGGGGCGTCCCCGCCGTCCAGCTGACCGGGATCACCAAACGGTTCCCGGGTGTGGTGGCCAACTCCGACGTCAACCTCACCGTCGCCGCCGGCGAGGTGCACGCCATCTGTGGCGAGAACGGCGCCGGCAAGTCCACCCTGATGAAGATCCTCTACGGCATGCAGCCGCCGGACGAGGGCACGATCGCGATCAACGGCGAAGAGGTGAAGCTGCGCAACCCGCAGGACGCCATCCGCGCCGGCATCGGCATGGTGCACCAGCACTTCATGCTCGCCGACAACCTCACGGTCGGCGAGAACGTGTTCCTCGGCGCCGAGGCCCTGCACGGCATCGGCCGGGCCGCCCGCGCGCGGCTGGCCGAGCTCGCCGAGCGGACCGGCCTGCACGCCAAGCCGGAGACGCTGCTGGAGGAGCTCGGCGTCGCCGACCGCCAGCGCGTCGAGATCGTCAAGGTGCTCTACCGCGGGGCGAAGATCATCATCCTGGACGAGCCGACCGCGGTCCTCGTGCCGCAGGAGGTCGACGCGCTCTTCGAGACCGTGCGGGAGATGAAGGCCGGCGGCTACACCTTCCTCTTCATCTCGCACAAGCTCGACGAGGTCCGCGCGATCGCCGACACCGTCACGGTGATCCGGCGCGGCACCACCGTCGGCACCGCCGACCCGAAGACCATCACCTCCCGCCAGCTCGCGGAGATGATGGTCGGCTCCGAGCTGCCCAGCCCGGAGACCCGCGAGTCCACCGTCACCGACCGCGCCGTGCTGCGCCTGTCCGGGCTGACGCTGGGCGCCGAGGGCTCGGACCGCAACGCGCTCGACGACGTCTCCTTCACCGTGCACGCGGGTGAGGTGCTCGGCGTCGCCGGTGTCGAGGGCAACGGCCAGACCGAGCTCGTCGAGACCATCATGGGCATGCGGAAGCCGACCGGCGGCACGATCGAGCTGGTCGACGCCGACGGCAAGGCCCGCGACCTGACCAAGGCGGGCACGCTGGCCCGGCGCGAGGCCGGCATCGGCTACATCGCCGAAGACCGCACGCGGCACAGCCTGCTGCTCACGCAACCGTTGTGGGTCAACCGGATGCTCGGGTACCAGACCCGCGAACCGGTCTCCAAAGGACAGTTGCTCGACATCGCGGGCGCCCGCGCGGACACCGAGCGGATCGTTCGCGACTACGACGTCCGCACCCCGGGCATCGACGTCCCGGCCGCGGCGCTCTCGGGCGGCAACCAGCAGAAGCTGATCGTCGGGCGCGAGCTCTCGGGCAACCCGGTGCTGCTCATCGCGTCGCACCCCACGCGCGGTGTCGACGTCGGCGCCCAGGCGCTGATCTGGGAGAACATCCGCCAGGCCCGGGCCGACGGCCTGGCCGTGCTGCTGATCTCCGCCGACCTGGACGAGCTGATCGGCCTGTCCGACACGATCCGCGTCATGCTGCGCGGGCGGCTCGTCAGCGAGGCCGACCCCGCCACCGTGACGCCGCAGGAACTGGGCTCGGCGATGACCGGCGCAGGAGAAGGTGACGAAGAATGACCTCCTGGCGCACGAAACTGCTGCCGCCGCTGCTGGCGATCGTCTTCGCCGTGCTGCTGTCGGCGATCGCGCTGATCATCTCCGGGGCCGATCCGCTGCAGGCGTACGGCACGATGATCGGCCAGATGTTCAAGGGCTCGACCGCGGTCGACACCGTGAACCTCGCGACCGTGTACTACCTGTCCGGGCTCGCGGTCGCCATCGGCTTCCAGATGAACCTGTTCAACATCGGGGTCGAGGGCCAGTACCGCTTCGCCGCCGTCGTCGCCGCCATCGCCGGCGGCGCGATGAAGCTGCCGCCGGTCATCCACGTCGTCGCGATCCTGCTGGTCGCGATCGTGGCGGGCATGGCCTACGCGGCGATCCCGGCGATCCTCAAGGTGACCCGCGGGGTCAGCGAGGTCATCTCGACGATCATGCTCAACGCGATCGTCGCCGGGATCATCGCGTTCCTCATCAACGCCGACCAGTTCGGCGTGCAGCGGGGCAACAACATCGGCACCCGGGTGATCGAGCCGTCCGGCCGGATCCCCGGCATCCCGCTCGGCCCGGGCACCCTCTTCGGGTTCGTCTTCATCGCCGCCATCGTCGGCGGGGCCTACTGGTTCATGCTCAACCGCACGCGGTTCGGCTTCGAGCTGAAGGCGTCCGGCGAGTCCACCACCGCGGCCGCCGCGGGCGGCGTCAACGCCAAGAAGATGACGCTGATCGCGATGCTGCTCTCCGGTGGTGTCGCCGGCCTGGTCGCGATGCCGGAACTGCTCGGCCGCGACTACAGCTACGGCATCACCGCGACGCAGATGTACGGCTTCACCGGCATCGCGGTCGCGCTGCTCGGCCGCAACCACCCCGGCGGCATCGCGCTCGGCGCGCTGCTGTGGGCGTTCCTCGACACCTCCGCGGTGTCGCTGGAGCAGATCAACGTGTCCAAGGAGATCGCGACGATCATGCAGGGCATCATCGTGCTGTCGGTCGTCGTGGCGTACGAGATCGTGCGCCGGGCCGACCTCGCGGCCGAACAACGGAGGGTGGGCCGCGCGCTCGCCGGCCGCAAGGGTTCCTCGGTCGCCGAAGGGGGTGCGGTGTGATCACCGACGTCGCTCCCGAATCCGGCTCGACCATGCCGGTGCAGCAGCGCCGCCGGGGCCGGATCCCCGGCTGGCTGCGCGGGGTCATCTGGGCCGTGGTCGCCATCGCCGTCATCTCGACGGCGTCCTACTCCACCGGCGTCGCCGCGCTGACGTCGTCGAACACCGCTTCGACGGCGTTGCGCCTGGCGTTGCCGATCCTGCTCTGTGCGCTGGGCGGCCTCTGGGCCGAACGCGCGGGCGTGGTCAACATCGGGCTCGAGGGCATGATGATCCTCGGGACCTGGGGCGCGGCCTGGGGTTCGTACAACGGTGGCGTGTGGGCCGGGCTGATCGCCGCGATCGTCTTCGGTGCCCTCGGCGGGCTGCTGCACGCGGTGGCGACGGTGACGTTCAACGTCAACCACATCGTCTCCGGTGTCGCGATCAACCTGCTCGGACTCGGTGTCACGAAGTACCTGGCCAACCTGATCTTCGCGCCGATCTCCGGCAACCCGCGGCAGTCGCCGGTGGTGCCGAAGTTCGACACCTACTCGGCGACGTTCCTCTCGGACTGGCTGGGTGACCTGGAGAAGCAGCAGCGCGTCGGCATCTCCGACGTCGCCGGCATCCTGCGCGGGCTGGTCACCGAGGTCGCGCCGCTGACGATGCTCGCGATCATCCTGGTCCCGGTGAGCTTCTGGATCCTCTGGAAGACCCGGTTCGGCCTGCGGCTGCGCTCGTGCGGCGAGAACCCGGTGGCCGCCGAGTCCCTCGGCGTCAACGTCTACCTGCACAAGTACGTGGCCGTGATCATTTCGGGCGCGTTCGCCGGCATGGGTGGCGCTTCGCTGGTGCTGCTGCGCGGCGGCGCGGACTACCTGGAGAACCAGACGAACGGCCGCGGGTACATCGGCCTCGCCGCGATGATCTTCGGCAACTGGCGGCCGGGCGGCCTGCTCGGCGGGGCGGCGCTGTTCGGCTACGCGGACGGCCTCCAGCTCGCCGGCGGCGGGGAAGCGGTGCTCGCGCTGCTGTACGGCGCGGTGATCCTGGTCGCCGTGATCGTCGTCGTGCAGCTGTTCCGGCGGCAGTGGATCGCGGCCGGTCTCGGTGTCGTCGGCGCGGGCGTGCTGTACGCGATCTACTGGGCCAACGACACGCTGCCGTCGGACCTGATCCCGTACACCGCGCACTTCGTGACGCTGATCGTGCTGGCCGTGGCTTCGCAGCGGCTGCGGCCGCCGAAGGCCGACGGGCAGCCGTACCGACGGGGTGAAGACTGATGTCCACAGTGGACTGGGACGCGCTGCGTTCTCAGGCGATCGAAGCGGCTTCCCATGCGTACGCGCCTTATTCGGGCCTGCACGTGGGGGTGGCGGGGATCGCCGACGACGGCCGGGTCGTGACCGGGTGCAACGTCGAAAACGCTTCCTACGGGCTCGGGCTGTGCGCCGAGTGCACGATGGCCGGGCAGCTGCGGCTGTCCGGCGGCGGTCGCCTGGTCGCGGTCGCTTGTCGTTCCGGTGCCGGTGACCTGCTGATGCCGTGCGGGCGCTGCCGGCAGATCCTGTTCGAGCTCGGCGGGTCTTCGTGCCTGGTGGACACTCCGCGCGGGGTGCTGCCGATGTCGGAAGTCCTGCCGGACGCGTTCGGCCCGGACGACCTGCCGTGAGCGCGTTCGCGGCGGTCGACGTCATCCGGACGAAGCGGGACGGTGGCACGCTTTCCGACGAGCAGATCGACTGGGTCATCGACGCCTACACCCGCGGTGACGTCGCCGAAGAGCAGATGTCGGCGCTGGCCATGGCGATCTTCCTGCGGGGGATGTCCTCGGGGGAGATCTCGCGGTGGACGCACGCGATGATCGCGTCGGGGGAGCGGCTGTCGCTTTCGGTGTCCCGCCCGACGGTGGACAAGCACTCGACGGGCGGGGTCGGCGACAAGATCACGCTGCCGCTCGCGCCGCTCGTGGCCGCGTGCGGGGCGGCGGTGCCGCAGCTGTCCGGGCGCGGGCTCGGCCACACGGGCGGCACGCTCGACAAGCTGGAGTCGATCCCCGGCTGGCGGGCGGCATTGTCCACTTCGGAGATTGCTCGCCAGTTGGAGGACGTCGGCGCGGTGGTCTGCGCGGCGACGTCCGGGCTGGCCCCGGCGGACAAGAAGCTGTACGCGCTGCGGGACGTCACCTCGACGGTGGAGTCGATCCCGCTGATCGCGAGCTCGATCATGAGCAAGAAGATCGCCGAGGGCGCGTCCGGGCTGGTCCTGGACGTGAAGTTCGGGTCGGGCGCGTTCATGAAGTCCCTCGAGCAAGCCCGCTCGCTGGCTGCTGCGCTGACGTCGATCGGCGCCGACCACGGCGTCCCGACGACGGCGCTGCTGACCGACATGAACGTCCCGCTGGGGCGGGCGGTCGGCAACGCGGTGGAGGTCGCGGAGTCGGTCGACGTGCTCCAGGGCGGCGGGCCGGCGGACGTGGTGGCGCTGACTCTCGCCTTGGCGCGGGAGATGCTGGCCCTCGCCGGTCTCGACGTGGACCCGGAGCCGGTGCTGGCGTCGGGGGAGGCGTACGAGGTCTGGTGCCGCATGATCTCGGCCCAGGGCGGCGACCCTTCGGCGGCGCTGCCGGCACCTGCGCACGTCCACGTCGTCGAGGCGCCTTCGTCGGGCGTGCTGGCTTCGCTGGACGCGTACGCGGTGGGCGTCGCGGCGTGGCGGCTGGGCGCGGGCCGGGCCCGCAAGGAGGACCCGGTCCAGGCGGCGGCGGGCATCCTCTGCCTGGCCAAGCCGGGCGACCGGGTCTCGGCCGGTGACCCGCTCCTGGAGCTGCACACGGACACCCCGGACGCGGTCCCCGCGGCCCTGGCCGCGCTCGAAGGAGGCTTCTCGATCGCCGACTCGGCCCCCGAGCCGGGCCCGATCGTCGTGGAGACGATCCGCGCCGAGATGTGATGAGCGTCGCGGAGATGATCACCCGATCGAGTGGTGACCACTGTCGCTGAGGGGGCCTGAGCCACCCGAAACTGTCAGTGGTGCTCGCTAGGCTGGAAGACGGGGGGGCGGAGGCCCGCCCTCCCCTCCGAGCATGAAAAAGGCCCCCACCGGCGAACCGGCGGGAGCCTCTTCGTGGGGCTGGGTTACTCCGCGGCTTCTTCCGCGCCTTCGCCCGTCTTCGCCTTCGCGTCGGCCGGCTTCGGCGCGCGGCCGTTGCGCGAACTGCGGCGCGGCTGGCGCGGGGCCGGCGGGGGCGGGGCGATCTGCTGGACCGCCGGGCCGCCGCCGAGCATCAGCTCCGCGAACGTCGCCATCGCCTCGTCGAGCTGGCCGCCGATGCGGCGGACGCTCTCGTCGTTGCTCTTGCGGACCAGCGAGTCCACCGAGTCGGTGTCCGGCTGCTTCGACAGCGTGCCCTCGACCTTGGCCAGGCCGCTCTTGAGCGCGCCGTCGAGGTCGCCGATGCCGGAGAGGAAGCCGTCCTCCACCTTGTCGAGGCGGGAGGCCAGGTCGTCGAGGCGGGTGGTGACCGTCTCGAGCCGGTTGCCCAGGTTCTCCAGCCGGTCGGACGCGTCGATCATCTCGCCGGTCTCGGTCAGCGCGACCTTGAGCGCCTCGGTGTTGGCGTCGATCCGCTCGTGCGTCGTGCGGCCCAGCTCGCCGACCCGCTCCTGCGTGACGCGGCTCAGCTCGTCGACCTTGCTCCGCAGCTCGTGGTCCGTGGCGTCGATGCGCTCGCGCAGCGTGGCCTCGGCCTGCTCGATCCGCTCGCGGACCGGGCCGTGCACCGACTGCGGGAGCGACTCGAGCTTCGCGTCCTGCTTGTCGAGGTGGCCGCCCAGCTCGTCGAGCCGGCGGTGGATGTTCTGGAGCTTGTCCTCGAGCCCGTCCATCCGGCCGGCGACACCCTCGAAGCGCGCGGCGACGCCGTCGAGGCGGCCGTCGAGCTGCGCGAAGGGCTTGGCGAGCTTGTCGACGATGCTCTCGACCGCGCGGGTCAGGGCGGCGATCGCCGCGTCCTGGGCCTCGAGGCGCGACATCGTCTCGTCGAGGCGCTCGGCGAGGACGCTGACCTCGGTGCGGTCGGGCATCTCGGACAGCCGCTTGCGGACCGCGCCGAGCGAGTCCACCGGCGCGAGGCGGGCGTAGATGTCGTCGAGCGCGTCGAAGATCTGCTGCTGCTCGCTCTCACGCACTTCGGCCGCGCGCACCAGCATGTTGCGCATCCGGTCGAAGGACGGGGCGGCAATGTGGTTGTCAGTGGTCACTGCTGTGTGTCCTTCGTCGGCGGGGAAATGGAGGGACGTGCCACGAAGCTTATCGATTGCAAAAATTGCTGTCTGTATGGCCCCCGTGAAGAGGCTATTGCGGAGGCTGCCCCCGGATGGCCGATTCGGGACATGATCCTCGACGCTGAGGGTTAGCCCGAGCCTGAGAGTTACGGCCATGTAGGGGAATGACAACGAGGTTACCGTTGGGGGATGCCTGACGAAAGCCCTGTTCTGCCCACCGAGACACTCCGCCGCGCACCCAAGGTGCTGCTGCACGACCACCTCGACGGCGGCCTGCGCCCGGCGACCGTCGCCGAGCTCGCCGACGCGACCGGGTATGCCGGTCTGCCCACTTCCGACCCGGCCGAGCTGGGCAGCTGGTTCCGCCGGGCGGCCGACTCCGGCTCACTCGTCTCCTACCTCGAGACGTTCGCCCACACCTGCGGGGTGATGCAGACGGAGGAAGCGCTGGTCAGGGTCGCCGCGGAGGCGGTGGAGGACCTGGCCGCCGACGGTGTCGTCTACGCCGAGGTGCGCTACGCACCGGAGTTGTTCGTCGAACGCGGTCTGTCACTCGATGCGGTGGTCGAGGCCGTCCAGGCGGGGTTCACGGAGGGCACTCGCCGGGTTGCCGCGAACGGCGGCACCATCCGCGTCGCGACGTTGCTCTGCGCGATGCGCCAGCACGCCCGGGCGCTCGAGATCGCGAACCTGGCCGTCCGCTACCGCGACGCCGGCGTGGCCGGGTTCGACATCGCCGGGCCCGAGGACGGATTCCCGCCGACCCGCAATCTCGACGCGTTCGAATATCTGCGTCAGAACAATGCGCACTTCACCATTCATGCGGGTGAAGCTTTCGGTTTACCTTCCATTTGGGAAGCGATTCAGCACTGCGGCGCCGAGCGGCTCGGGCACGGCGTGCGCATCGCCGAGGACATCAAGACCGACGCGGACGGCACGGTCCACCTTGGACGGTTGGCCGCGTACGTCCGCGACCGCCGCATCCCCCTGGAGATCTGCCCGACGTCGAACGTCCAAACAGGCACGGTCCGGTCGATCGCCGAGCACCCCATCGGCCTGCTCGCCAAGCTGCGCTTCCGGGTGACCGTGAACACGGACAACCGGCTGATGAGCGGATGCACGATGACCAGCGAATTCGCCGCGCTGCACGAGACGTTCGGCTATGGTATCGACGACTTCCGCTGGTTCACCATCAACGCGATGAAATCCGCGTTCATCGATTTCGACGCCCGGCTCGCGCTGATCGACGACGTCATCAAGCCCGGCTACGCCGCGCTCGCCTGACCCTCCCGCTTCGGACCGCAACGTGGTTGCGATCCTTAGCCATGCCAACTATCGTTCACCATGTAGGAACAACTTCTCATTATTTGAGACGGTGGCGAAGATGGCGCAGGTCACGGGCGGTACGGTTCACGCGAATCCGCGGCGTTGGCTCATTCTCGCGCTCGGTCTCGCCGCGCAGACCGCGAGCTGCTCGTTCCTGTACGGGCTCCCGTTCCTGGTCCCGGCCATGCGCGCGGCGGAGGGGCTGACGCTGGCCGAGGCCGGCACGGTCGTCGCGGCGCCGAGCATCGGGTTGTTGTTCACCCTGATCGTGTGGGGCGCGGCTGCGGACCGTTACGGAGAGCGCCTCATCATGGCCTTGGGCCTGGGCATCTCGGGGTTACTCCTGGTGTACGCCGGGATAGGAAGTCACCCCGTCGGGCTTCTCTTTGGGGTGTTTTTGGCGGCCGGTGCCTGTACGGCTTCGGTGAACGCGGCGAGCGGTCGCGTCGTGATGGGCTGGTTCGCGAAGTCCGAGCGCGGCGTGGCGATGGGGATCCGCCAGACGGCCCAGCCGCTCGGCGTCGGCGTCGCCGCGCTGGGCCTGCCGCCGCTGGCCGAGCACTTCGGCTTCCGGGCGGCGGTCCTGCTGCCGGCCGGGCTGGCGATCCTGGTGGCGCTGCTGGTGGCCTGGCTGGTGACGGACCCGCCGCGGCCGCCGCGCGCGCCGCACTCGGCGGGCGCTTCTCCGTACCGGCACGCGGCGCTGTGGCGGGTGCACGGGGCGAGCGCGCTGCTGGTGGTGCCGCAGTTCGCGGTGTCGGCGTTCGCGCCGGTGTACCTGGTGGCGGTGCAGCACTGGAGCCCGTTGGCGGCGGGCTGGTACCTGGCGGTGGTCCAGGTGCTCGGCGCCGGGGGCCGCCTGGGGTCGGGCTGGTGGTCGGACCGGGTGGGCAGCCGCCTGCGCCCGATGCGGATCTTGGCGGTCGCGAGCTGCCTGGTCATGCTGCTGGTGGCGCTCGGCGACGCGTCCTGGCCGTGGCTGGTGCTGCTGGCGTTGGCGCTGGCGGGGGTGATCACGGTGGCGGACAACGGCCTGGGCTTTACGGCCTCGGCCGAGCTGGCGGGCTTGGCGTGGTCCGGGCGGGCGATGGGAACGCAGAACACGGCCCAGAACATCGCGGCCTCCCTGACCCCGCCCCTCCTGGGCCTGGTGATCGGCGACCGCAGCTACGCACTGGCGTTCTGCGTGGCGGCGGTGTTCCCGGCCCTGGCGGTGCTGGTGGTCCCGGTCCGCGCAGAACACCCGGAGCCCTGATGCCGTGTCGTCCCGCCAATCACGCGAGTCGACCCCAAGATCACGCGAGTCGACCCCAGGATCACGCGAGTCGACTCCGGGATCACACGTGATGCCCCTCCAATCACGCGAGATGCCCGCCGGATCACGTGAGATGCCTGGCTGAGCACGCGAGCCGGGGGTTCGGATGCGCGGCCGACCGCCGGCTCGCGTACCCAGGTGGACGGTTCGCGTGCCTGGAGGGACGACACGCGTGATTGAGGGGTCGACACGCGTGATTGGGGGGACGACACGCCGAAGGCCGCCTCCCCAACCGCGGGAGGCGGCCTTCGAACGTGAAACTCAGGCGACCGTCAGGCGGTTCTCGAAAGTTTCGACGAGCTTCCGCCACGCGCTCTGCTCCGCGTCGAACGGCGCCGACGGCTCGAGGCGCGTCGGGTCCGGGCGCAGCACGAAGGACACCAACCAGCCCAGGCTTTCGTTGCCCGCCAGTGCCGTCTCGGCCGAGTCGTCGCCCGCCCAGTCCGCCGCGTCCGTGATCAGCTCGACCGCCAGCTCCAGCTGGGTCGGGTCGATCGCGTCCGGGCCCTCCGCGATGTCCGCGTCCAGGCCCGTCAGGACGTACGTGTTCTCCGGGTCGACCTCGATCTCGAGCTCGCCCGCCGTCGCCTTGGCCAGTACCTCGTCCCACGTGGACACGTCCGCGAGGTCCGTGTCGGCCAGGTCCTTGCCGTCCGCGAGGGCGCGGGCGAGCGCGCCCGGCGAGGTGAACACGTCGATCTCGCCCTCGCTGCCGAGGAACACCGGCTCGTCCTCGAGGTAGCAGCGCAGCGTGTAGTACTCCGCGCCGGACGTGATGATCTTGATCGGGTCGATGCCGACCTCGGCCCAGAAGCCGACCGGGCCCTCTTCCTCTTCCTCGTCGTCCGCGTCATCCGCGGAGTCGAGGGAATCGATGACCTCGAGGTCCTCTTCGCCCTCGGCGCCGGCTTCGGCCTCCGCGGACTCCTCGTGGAACGCGGCCAGCTCCTCGGCCGTCTGCTCCAGCACCTTCTCGTCGACCTCCGGCTGGGTTACCAGGCCGTCGATCGCGTCGAGCACGGTGTCCCACTTCTGCGACACCGTCTCGGACAGGTCGTTCCACACCTGGACGCCGACGCTCCCGGTGAACGGCAGCGTGCCCTGGTCGAGCAGCGAGAAGCCCTCGGTCGAGTCGAGGATCTCGTGGACCTCCTCGAGGTCGCAGACGTCGGCGAGCGACCGCACGATGCCGACGATCTCCGCCAGCTCCGCGATGTGCCAGACGTCCGGCTCCTCGGCGACCAGTTCCGGCACGCCCACGAGGTCGTACGTGTGGTCCTCGTCCGGGATCAGCTCCGGCACGTTCAGCGACGGCACCGCGTCCCACGCCGGGTGGTCGAGCAGGTCGTGCCGCTCGGACGTGCGGACGAAGGCGGCCAGGTGAGCTGCGTCGGCGAAGGCGTACAGGTCGTCCTCGTCGCCGAGGAAAGCTTCCCACTCCTCGCCGTCTTCCCGCCAGCGCGGCGCCCACAGGGTGACGACGTCGCCCTGCGGCAGGCCGAGTTCGATCGGGATGATGTCCTGTGCCATTCCTAAGCCCTCCGGAGTACCGCCCGTGTGCGCGCGGGACCGGAAGTATCACCCGGTCGACGCGCGGTACCGCGAAGCCTACGGGTTTCGCACTCGCGATGCGATCGCCCCTGCCGACTTTGCGACGAGCGGATGGCACGATAGGTGCCTGATGACTCTCACCGACCTCCTGCCTGCGGATCCCGACCCCGACGCCCTCTTCGAAGCCTTCACCACCTGGACGGCCGAACGGGGCATCGAGCTGTACCCGGCGCAGGAGGAGGCGGTGATGGAGGTCGTCTCCGGATCGAACGTCATCCTTTCGACGCCGACCGGCTCCGGGAAGAGCCTCGTCGCCGTCGGCGCGCACTTCACCGCGCTCGCCCAAGGCCGCCGCAGCTACTACACCGCGCCCATCAAGGCCCTCGTCTCGGAGAAGTTCTTCCAGCTCATCGACATCTTCGGCGCGGACAACGTCGGGATGATGACCGGCGACTCGAGCGTCAACCCGGACGCGCCGATCATCTGCTGCACAGCCGAAATCCTGGCGAACATCGCGTTGCGGTTCGGGGCCGACGCGCCCGTCGGGCAGGTCGTGGCCGACGAGTTCCACTTCTACTCCGAGCCCGACCGCGGCTGGGCCTGGCAGGTGCCGCTGCTCGAGCTGCCCAGGGCCCAGTTCGTCCTGATGTCGGCGACCCTGGGCGACGTCTCCTTCTTCGAAAAGGACCTCACCCGCCGCACCGGCAAGCCGACCGCCGTCGTCACGTCGGCGCAGCGCCCGGTCCCGCTCACCTTCCGGTACGCGCTGACGCCGTTGCACGAGACGATGTCCGAGCTCTTGAACGGTGGTCAAGCGCCGGTCTACGTCGTGCACTTCTCGCAGGCCGCGGCCATCGAGCGGGCGCAGACGCTGATGAGCATCAACGTGACGTCGAAGGCCGAGAAGGAGGCCATCGCCGAGCTGATCGGCGACTTCCGGTTCGCCGCCGGCTTCGGCAAGACGCTCTCGCGGCTGGTCCGCCACGGCATCGGCGTCCACCACGCCGGGATGCTGCCGAAGTACCGCCGGTTGGTCGAGACCCTGGCCCAGTCCGGGCTGCTCAAGGTGATCTGCGGGACGGACACGCTCGGCGTCGGCATCAACGTGCCGATCCGGACGGTCGTCTTCTCGGCGCTCACGAAGTACGACGGTGTCCGCCAGCGGCACCTCAAGGCCCGCGAGTTCCACCAGATCGCCGGCCGGGCCGGGCGCGCGGGGTACGACACCGACGGCTACGTCGTCGTGCAGGCGCCCGACCACGTCGTCGAGAACGCCAAGGCCCTCGAGAAGGCCGGCGACGACCCGAAGAAGAAAAAGAAGATCGTCCGGAAGAAGGCGCCCGAGGGGTTCGTCAACTGGACCGAGAGCACGTTCGACCGGCTCATCGCGGCCGACCCCGAGCCGCTGACGTCCAGCTTCAAGGTCACGCACTCGATGCTGCTGAACGTGATCTCGCGGCCGGGCAACGCCTTCGACTCGATGCGGCACCTGCTCGAGGACAACCACGAGGACCGCGCGTCGCAGCGCAAGCTGATCCTGCGCGCCATCGCGATCTACCGCGCGCTGCTCGCCGCCGGCGTCGTGGAACGACTGTCCGAACCGGACGAACAGGGCCGGATCATCCGGCTCACCGTCGACCTGCAGTTCGACTTCGCGCTCAACCAGCCGCTTTCGCCGTTCGCGCTGGCCGCGATCGAGCTGTTCGACCTCGAGTCGCCGAGCTACGCGCTCGACGTCGTGTCCGTTGTGGAATCCACAGTGGACAACCCGCGGCCGGTGCTTTCGCAGCAGCAGTTCAAGGCCCGCGGCGAGGCCGTGAACGCCATGAAGGCCGAGGGCATCGAGTACGACGAGCGGATGGAGCTGCTCGAGAACATCACGTACCCGAAGCCCCTCGAAGAGCTGCTGCAGGGCGCGTTCCACAGCTACCGGCAGGGCCACCCGTGGGTCGCCGACTACGAGCTGTCGCCGAAGTCGGTCGTGCGGGACATGTACGAGCGCGCGATGAACTTCGTCGAGTACATCGGCTTCTACCAGCTGGCCCGGTCCGAAGGGCTGGTGCTGCGCTACCTCGCCGACGTCTACGACGCGCTGCGCCACACGGTCCCGGACGAGGCCAAGACCGAAGCGCTGCAGGACCTCATCGAGTGGCTCGGCGAGCTGGTCCGCCAGGTCGACTCGAGCCTCCTGGACGAGTGGGAGGCGCTGCGCCACCCGACGGAGGAAGGCCCGGTGTCGCACCGGCCGCCGGAGCCGCCGCCGGCCGTCACCCGCAACGAGCGCGCGTTCCGCGTTCTGGTGCGCAACGAGCTGTTCCGCCGGGTCGAGCTGTTCGCGCGGCGGGCCTGGTTCCCGCTCGGCGAACTCGACGGCGCGAGCGGCTGGGACGCGGACGCGTGGCAGGAAGCGATCGAGGACTACTTCGAGGAGTACGAGACGCTCGGCACCGGCCCGGACGCGCGCGGCCCGCAGCTGCTGATGATCGAGCAGCAGCCGGACGTCTGGAAGGTGCGCCAGATCTTCGACGACCCGGCGGGCGACCACGACTGGGGCATCAGCGCCGAGGTCGACCTGGCCGCGTCGGACGAAGCCGGAATGGCGGTCGTCCGGGTGACCGAGGTGGGCGCGCACTAGCGGTTCTCTCAACCCAGCGGGGTGAGGATCGCCTGGGCGTCTTCGCCCGCGAACCACAGCCCGATGACGAACGCCGCGGTCGCTTCCAGCAGGGCCGCGCGGTCGAGGCCGCCCGCGTGGACCGGATGCGCGCCGACGTCGCGGACCAGCGTGCTCACCGCCTCGATCGCCGCCCGGTCGTCGCCGCACAACGGGACCGACAGCGGGCGGCCGCCGAAGACCGGTGGTGTCATCCGCCAGACGTCGACGTGGGCCAGGTTGAACGCCTTCACGACGTGGGCGTCGGTGACGATCCGCGACGCCACCGGTGTACCGGTGAGGCCGGGATCGTTGGTGCAGTCCACCAGCACCTTCCCGGCGAGCGGGCCCGCCTCGGCGAGCACCTCGCCGATCGCGGCCGCGGGGACGGCCAGGAGCAGCACGTCGGCGAACGCGGCCGTCTCGCGCCAGGTTCCGGTCGCGGCGCCGAGCCGCCCGGCCAGCGGGCCGGGGTCGGACCGGCCGCTCACCATGAGGTCGTGGCGTGCCCACTGCGTGCCGAGCGCGTCCGCCATCCCGCCCGTGCCGAAGATCCCGATCCGCATGCGTCCTCCTTGTGCTTGGCTGTACCAGCACGACGGTAGGAACCCCGGAAGGAACCGAACGGTAACCATGGACTTCCTCGCGGACTGCCGCACGCGGCTCGCCTTCGACCTGGTCGCCAACACGTGGAACCCGGTGGTGCTGTGGGCGTTGCGCGACGGCCCGCAGCGGCACGTCGACCTGCGGCGCACGATCGGCGGCATCAGCGCGAAGGTGCTCACGGAAACCGTGCGGCGCCTGGAGTTCGACGGTCTCGTCGAGCGGCGCGAAGGCGCGTACGCGCTTACGCCGTTGGGCTCGACGCTGCTGGAGCCGATCGAGGGCTTCGGGCGTTGGGCCGCTGAGCACGGCGACGACGTCCTCGCCGCTCAAAGCCGAGCAGAACGATCAGCATGACCAGCTCCGCCAGGGGCGACGGGAAGCCGAGGGCGAGCCCGGCGGCGACGTCGGCGACCGGCGCGGCGACGCCCGCCACGAACACCCAGGTCGGCGCGGTCGGCGGTTTCGCCGCGGGGGACCACGGCGTCTTGCGGCCCGGTTTCGCGACGGACAGCCAGGCTTGGAACGCCAGCGCGCTCGCCATCAGCGACGCTCCGGCGATCTGCGGCCAGGCGACGGTGCCGGTGTCGGCGGAGTCGCGCAGCGCGGGGGAGAGCAGGAAGATCCCGGCGTAGAGCTGGATCAGCGTCAGGGCGAACTTCGTCAGCACCCACCAATGCCGGAAGAAGCCCCACGCCGTGGCGCCGGCGAGCAGGAGGCCGGTGAAGGCGGAGACGTTCGCCATCGGGGCGAGCAGGACGGAGTCGAGCCGGTCGGCCCACGCGGGTGCGCCCGACGACATCAGGACGACGAGGGCGAGCGCCTGGCTCATCCAGGCCACCGAGGACATGACGTGCAACCAGACGACGGCCTGGCGCCAGCGGGGGGAAGTCTTCATGGGTTCCAGGCTCGCGAAGACAACCCGCGCGCACATCGGGCGCGACCCGGGCTTCGTCCCGGAGCCGGCGAGGCCGCGCCTATCCCCAGCGGAGTACGCGACCACAACTGCCGTACGCCCCGGGTTGTCGTGAGTGAGAAACAGTGTTCTAACCCTGTTTCTCACTCACGACGGGGTTCTTGGCGGCCAAGGCGAGGAGGGGGACCGCCGCGGCGGCGTCGGTGATGAGCGTGGAGACCATGCCTGAGCGGAGGACCGCGTCGACCGCGGCCGCTTTCGGGCGGCTGTAGCCGAGGGCGATCACCTCCGGGACCGCCATCAGCTCTTCGTGGCTGATCGCCAGGACGTGGTGGGCCAAGCCGGTGGAGAGAGCGTTTCCCGACGCGTCGAAGAGGCGGGCCGCGACCTCCGCCGTCGCCCCGCGGGCCGCGATCGCCGCCCGCTCGGCCTCGTCCAGGGCGTCGTACACCGTCGACTCGCCCGGCTGCCACGCGCCGATGCTGACCACCGCCTTGGTCAGGTTCTTGAACTGGCCGAACGTCTCCGCGATCCCCGGCTGACGCCGCAGCGTCTCCGTCGTGCGGCGGTCCGGCAGCACCAGCGGGCCGAAGATCGGGTACGCGTCGCCGCCGGACACCGACGTCACGCGGCTGACCGTCTCCACCGAGCGACCGCGCATGTCCATCCCGGCCTGAACCCCGCAGAGCTGCACGATCGGGCAGCGCGGCAGCGACCGCACCGCCTCCGCCATCGCGTTCACCGACCGCGCCCACGACAGCCCGATGACGTCCGACGGGACTGCGATCTCCTCCAGCAACCGCGCCGCCAGCGAGCCGATCTTCGCCCGGACGACCTCCTTCGGCTCGCGCTCGGTTGAGCGTTCGAGCACGAGGGCCCGCTCCAGGCCGTACGCCGAGCGCACCTCGTCCGACAGCGCCAGGTCCACCGGCGCCGGCAGCGAGAACTCCACCCTGACCAGGCCGGACTCCGTGGCCGTGTCGAGCATCCGCGCCACCTTGAACCGGCTGACGCCGAACTCGCCGGCAATCTCCAGCTTGGAGCGTCCCTGCACGTAGAAGCGCCGGGCGACGGTGGCGAGCAGCATCGCTTCAGTGAGCGAAGCGCTCTTACGAGATGCGCTCATCTGAGCATAGTAGCGCGAATTCCAGCCGAAAGGTTGACGTAATACCGACGTCAGACCTGTAATGCCTTCACATGTTCTCGACGCGATAGGTCAATGTTGCTCATATGAGCGGCGAGGAAGGGGTAAGGCATGCGTGCCGCCATCGTCGACCGGCCCGGTGAGATCAGGGTCGGCGAGGTGCCCGATCCGAAACCCGGGGAACGTCAGGTCGTCGTCAAGGTCGGAGCGTGCGGCATCTGCGGCACCGACCTGCACATCGCGGACGGGCACTTCCCGCCCACCCCGTACCCCATCGTCCCCGGGCACGAGTTCGCCGGGGAGATCGTCGAGCTCGGCGCGGACGTGCCGGGCGAGTGGAAGGTCGGCGACCGCGTCGCCGTCGACCCGTCCCTGTTCTGCGGCTACTGCGGCCCGTGCCGCGCCGGCCACGGCAACCTCTGCGCGAACTGGGGCGCCACCGGGGACACCGTCAACGGCGCCTTCGCCGAGTACGTCGCCGTCCCGTCGTCCACCTGCTACCGCATGCCCGACGCGATGACGTGGGAACAGGGCGCGCTGGTCGAACCCGTCTCCTGTGCCGTGCACGGTGTCCGCCGCGTCGGCGTCGAGGCCGGCGAACGCTTTCTCGTCGTCGGCGCCGGCACCATGGGCCTGATCATGCAGCAGCTGCTGCAGCGTTCGGGCGCGCAGGTCACGGTGGTCGACCGCAACGAAGCCCGGCTGCCGCGCGCGACGAGTCTCGGCGCGGTCGCCACGGCCGCCGACGTGAAAGACCTGAACGACGAGAAGTTCGACGTCGCCGTCGACTGCACCGGCGCCGCCCCCGCCATCGAAGCCGCCTTCGACGCGATCCGCCGCGGCGGACGGCTGCTCGTCTTCGGCGTCGCCCCGGCCGAAGCCCGCGTCGCGCTTTCGCCGTTCCGCATCTACAACGACGAGATCACCGTCGTCGGCTCGATGGCCGTGCTGCACAGCTTCGGCGCCGCCCTCGACCTCGTCGCGTCCGGCGCGATCGACACGGACGCGCTGCTCACCGACACCCTGCCGCTCGAGCAGTACCCCGAGGCGCTGGCCAAGATGCGCAGCGGCGCGGGCCTCAAGGTGCAAGTCCTCCCCGGAGGTGGCCGTGCGTAAGCTCCTCACCCTCTTCGCGGCGACGTCGCTGCTGGTCACCGGCTGCGCGGGCGCCGGCTCGCTCGGCACCGGCAGCAGCACGCTCGTCATCGCGATCGTGTCCAACCCGCAGATGAAGGACGCGATCGCGCTCGCGCCGGAGTTCGAGAAGGCCACCGGCATCGGGCTGAAGTTCGTGTCCCTGCCGGAAAACCAGGCCCGGGCGAAGATCACCGCGTCGACCGCCACCGAGGGCGGCGAGTTCGACGTCGTCATGATCAGCAACTACGAGGCCCCGCAGTGGGCGGCCAACGGCTGGCTCGAGAACCTCGAACCGCACATGGCGTCGACGCCGGGCTACGACGAAGCCGACTTCATCCCCAGTATCAAGACGTCGCTGTCGTACCGGAACCAGATGTACGCGGTGCCGTTCTACGGCGAATCGTCGTTCCTGGCCTACCGCAAGGACCTCTTCGAGAAGGCCGGGCTGACCATGCCGGCCAAGCCGACGTGGCAGCAGATCGCCGACTTCGCCGCGAAGCTCGACGACAAGGCCAACGGCGTCGCGGGCATCTGCCTGCGCGGCAAGCCCGGCTGGGGCGAGAGCCTCGCGCCGTTCACGACGGTGGCCAACACCTTCGGTGCCCAGTGGTTCGACCAGGGCTGGAACGCCAAGCTGACGTCGCCGGAGTTCACCGAGGCCGCGAAGTTCTACGTCAACCTCATCCGCGAGCACGGCGAGGTCGGCGCCTCCAGCGCCGGGTTCTCCGAATGCGGCACGCGCTACACGCAAGGCAACGCGGCGATGTGGTACGACGCGACGGTCATGGCGGGCACCAACGAGGACCCGTCGAGCAGCAAGATCGTCGGCAAGTCCGGCTACGCGCCCGCGCCCGTGGTCAAGACGCAGGCCAGCGGCTGGCTCTACACCTGGGCGCTCGGTATCCCGAAGGTGGCCAAGGACAAGGACGCGGCCTGGAAGTTCATGGCGTGGATGACCGACAAGGCGTACGTGCAGAAGGTCGGCCACACCTACGGCTGGAACCGTGTCCCGCCGGGCGTCCGCCAGTCGACGTACGCGATCCCCGAGTACGCCGACGCGGCGAAGGCGTACGCGAAGCCGACGTTGGACGGCATCGCGGACGCGAACCAGCAGAAGGTGATGGCGAACCCGGTGCCCTACCCCGGCATCCAGTTCGTCGGCATCCCCGAGTTCCAGGACCTGGGCACCCGGGTGAGCCAGCAGCTGTCGGCCGCGATCGCTGGCCGCGAATCCGTCGAAGACGCGCTGAAGCAGTCCCAGGACTACGCGCAAACCGTGGGTGACTCGTACAAGGCGGTGCAGTGATGTCCACGCTCTCCGTATCCACCCCCACCTCGACCTCGCGGACGCAGGTCGAAGAGAAACGCGGCCTGAGCACCGCGGCCAAGCGGCGGCTGCCGCTGCTGCCCGCGCTGATCTTCGTCATCGCGGTGACGCAGCTGCCGTTCCTGCTCACCGTGTTCTACTCGTTCCAGTCGTGGAACCTGGTGCGGCCCGGCTCGCGGCACTTCGTCGGCCTGCAGAACTACGTCGACGTCTTCAGCGACACGACGTTCCTGGTCGCGCTGCTCAACACGGTGCTGCTGACCGTGGTGTGCGTGTTCGTCGCGCTGCTGCTCGGCCTCGGCCTGGCCATCCTGCTCGACCGGAAGTTCCTCGGCCGCGGCGTCGTCCGGACGCTGCTGATCACGCCGTTCCTGATCCTGCCGGCGGCCGGCGCGCTGCTGTGGAAGACGACGATGTTCGACCCGACCTACGGGCTGCTGCACTTCGTCTTCGGCACCGACGTCGACTGGCTTTCGGAGTTCCCGCTGGCGTCGGTGATGGCCCAGATCGTGTGGCAGTGGACGCCGTTCATGATGCTGCTCATTTTGGCCGGCCTGCAGAGCCAGGCCAAGGACGTCCTCGAAGCGGCCAATGTGGACGGTGCGGGCCGGTGGCGGACGTTCGTCTCCATCACGCTGCCGCACCTGTCCCGGTTCCTGCAGCTGGCGACGCTGCTGGGCGCGATCTACATCGTGAACAGCTTCGACGCGATCTTCCTGATGACCCAGGGCGGTCCGGGCACGGCGAGCACCAACCTGCCGTACTACATCTACCAGCGCGCGTTCGAGGGCTTCGACGTCGGCCAGTCGTCGGCGATGGGCGTGGTCGTGGTCATCCTGACGATGATCGTCGCGACCTTCGCGCTGCGCCTGATGTTCCGGACGTTCTCGGTGAGCGGAGGGATCAAGTGACCACGGTGGCGCCCCGCAAGCGGGCTTACGGCAAGGGGTCGCTGACCGTCGCGACCTGGGTGATCGCGATCCTGTTCGTCTTCCCGCTGCTGTGGATGATCCTCACGGCGTTCAAGCAGGAGGCGGACGCCTACACGGACCCGCCGAAGCTGTTCTTCACCCCGACGTTCGAGCAGCTCGGCAACGTCCTGAGCGGCGGGTTCCTGCCGTACCTGTCGAACTCGGCGTTCGTGACCATCCTGTCGACGGTGCTGGTGCTGCTCTTCGGCGTCCCGGCGGCGTACGCGCTGTCACTGGCGCCGGTGAAGGGCACGTCGAACGCGCTGGGGTTCTTCCTGTCGACGAAGATGCTCCCGATCGTGGCGGCGATCATCCCGCTGTACGTGATCTCGCAGAACACCGAGCTGCTGGACACGGTGTGGGCGCTGGTCATCCTGTACACGTCGATGAACCTGCCGCTGGCCATCTGGATGATGCGG
The DNA here is from genome assembly GCF_042652605.1 of Amycolatopsis plumensis. Classification (NCBI taxonomy): domain Bacteria; kingdom Bacillati; phylum Actinomycetota; class Actinomycetes; order Pseudonocardiales; family Pseudonocardiaceae; genus Amycolatopsis; species Amycolatopsis plumensis. The sequence goes on from NZ_JBHSJY010000001.1 coordinate 3,899,553, forward strand.
TCGTTCTTCCTCGAGGTGCCGCACGAGATGATCGAGGCGGGCCGCATCGACGGCGCCAACCTGCCGACGCTGCTGCGCAAGATCATCATGCCGGTGGTCGCGCCCGGAATCGCGGCGACGGCGCTGATCTGCGTGATCTTTTCGTGGACGGAGTTCTTCTACGCGGTCAACCTGACGGCGGCGCGGGCGGGGACGGTGCCGGTGTTCCTGGTCGGGTTCATCACCAGCGAGGGTTTGTACTGGGCCCAGCTTTCGGCGGCGGCTCTGCTGGCTTCGCTGCCGGTGATGATCGTGGGGTGGATCGCGCAGAACCACCTGGTCCGCGGCCTCTCCATGGGCGCGGTCAAGTAACGGGTGAAGGCCACCTCGAGCACCTCGAGGTGGCCTTCACGCCGGGTTACTCCTGGAGGGAGAGGGCCTGGCTGGGGCAGATGTGCACCGCTTCGCGGGCCTTCTCGACCAGTTCGCCCTCCGGCTGGTCGTTCAGCACGATGACCGTGCCGTCGTCCTCGCTCTGGTCGAACAGGGCGGGCTCGGTGAGCACGCACTGACCGGCGCCGACGCACTTGCCGGTGTCCGCGATGATCTTCATGGTCCTTCTCTCCTGTGGTGGGATGGCAGTTCGTTCTCTACCAGGTCACCGGCAGCCGGTACAGGCCGTAGATGTTCGCGTCGTCCTTGAACGGCAGGTCGTCCACCGGGGTGGCCAGCTGCAACGACGGCACCCGGCGGAACAGCGTGTCGAAGACGATCTGCAGTTCCATCCGGGCGAGGTTCTGGCCGAGGCACTGGTGCGGCCCGAAGCCGAAGGCGACGTGGTTGCGCGCGCCGCGGTCGATGTCGAGGTCGTCCGGGTTCGCGAACACCCGCGGGTCGCGGTTGGCCGAGTACCCCAGCGCCAGCACGCCCTCGCCCGCGCGGATCAGCTGGCCGCCGATCTCGATGTCCTCGACGCACAGGCGCGCGGTCGCCGCGTCGACGATCGTGAAGTACCGCAGCATCTCCTCGACGGCGTCGAGCGTCTTGTCCGGGTCGGCGCGGACCGCCGCGAGCTGCTCCGGGTTGTGCAGGAACGCCACGGTGGACAGCGAGATCATGTTCGCCGTCGTCTCGTGGCCCGCGAGGAGCAGCAGGAAACCGGTCGCGGCCAGCGCCGCCCGCCGGTAGGTGCCCTCCTCGCGCAGCTTGACGATCTGCCGGCCGAGCAGGTCGTCCGGCGGGTTGTCCTCCTTGCCGGCGATGAGGTCGCTCATGTAATCGCGCACGGCCTCGACCGCGGCCCGCCGTTCCTGCGGGGGCGTGTCGCGCTTGATCAGCTTCGCCGTGTTGGTCTGGAAGAAGTCGTGGTCGCCGTACGGCACGCCGAGCATCTCGCAGATCACCAGCGACGGCACCGGCAGCGACAGCGTCTCGACCAGGTCGCCCGGCTTCGGCCCGGCCAGCAGCGCGTCGACCTGCCCGTCGACGATCTCCTGGATCCGCGGCCGCAGCGCCTCCATCCGGCGCACGGTGAACTCGCCGAGCACGGCCTTGCGGGCCGGGCCGTGCTCGGGCGCGTCCATGGTGATCATGGTGCGCTCGTCGTCCGGCCGGCGGAACCCGGGCACCAGCTGCGGGAAGTCCGGGTGCTGCCGGTCGGCGCTGAACCGGCGGTCGTTCAGCACGGTCCGGACGTCCTCGTGCCTGCTGACCACCCAGGCCTGCTTGCCCTCGGGCAGCCGTACCCGGGTGACCGGCTCCTCCTCGCGGATCTCGGTGTAGGCGGGCGGCGGCGCGAACGGGCAGGTCCGCGTCATCGGGAACTCGTGGACGGCGGTCATGGCGTCCCCCTCACCAGGTCACGGGCAGGCAGTAGAGACCGAAGATCGACGAGTCGTGCTTGAACGGCAGCTGGTCGACCGGCGCGGCCAGCTTGAGCTCCGGGATGCGGCGGAACAGCGTGTCGAAGACGATCTGCAGCTCCATCCGCGCCAGGTTCTGGCCGAGGCACTGGTGCGGACCGAAGCCGAAGGCCACGTGGTGCCGCGCGCCGCGCTCGAGGTCGAGCTCGCCGGCGTTTTCGAACGCGGTCTCGTCGCGGTTGCCGGAGTAGCTCAGCCCGAGCACCCCCTCGCCTTCGCGGATCAGCTGCCCACCGATCTCGACGTCCTCGGTGGCGACGCGCGAGGTCGCGAACTCGGCGATGGTGAAGTACCGCAGCAGCTCCTCGACGGCGTCGAGGGTCTTGCCGGGGTCGTTCTTGATGAGCTCGAGCTGGCCGGGGTTCTCCAGGAGCGCGACCGTGCCGAGCGAGATCATGTTCGCCGTCGTCTCGTGCCCGGCGATGAGCAGCAGGAACGCCAATGAGACCAGCGAGTCGTGGTCGGCCTCGCCGTGCTCCTCGCGCTGCTTGAGGATCTGGCGGCCGAGCAGGTCGTCGGTCGGGTCGGCCTCCTTGCCGGCGACGAGCCGGTCGAGGTACTCCTGCAGCTCGTCGACCGCCTTGACCCGGGTGTCCTGGTCGACGTCCCGGTTCAACAACGTGGAGCTGCGCACCTGGAAGAACTCGTGGTCGGCGTAGGGGACGCCGAGCAGCTCGCAGATGACGAGCGACGGCACCGGCAGGCTCAGCGCGGAGACCAGGTCGGCGGGCTTCGGCCCGGCCAGGATCGCGTCGATGTGCTCATCGACGATCTGCTGGATCCGCGGCTCCAGGGCCTTCATCCGCCGGACGGTGAACTCGCCGACGACCTCGCGGCGGGCCGCGCCGTGCTCCGGCGGGTCCATGTTGATCAGCGACGCGGTGAAGTTGGTCCGGCGGACCGGACGGCCCTGCTTGGTCAGGAACGGGAACCCGGGGTTGAACCGGTCGGAGCTGAACCGCGGGTCGGTGAGCATCTGGCGGACGTCTTCGAGCCGGGTGATCGCCCAGGCTTCCTGGCCGGACTGCAGCTTGACGCGGTGGACCGGACCGCTTTCGCGCAGCTTCTCGTACGCCGGCGGCGGGGCGAACGGGCAGCTCCGCACGAGTGGGAAGACGGCGTCGGCGGTGGCGGGTTCGGCGACTTCGGTCATTTCGGGCCCCCTAAATCGGACGGAAAGTATGCGGAGGATTACATTCCGGTTCTGTGGTCCAAGGTACCGAAGCGGAAGGAAGTCGTCCACTAGCTAACGGGTGACCGGCTGCGGGCGCGGTGCGTGGCCGTCTGACCGTGCGAGAATCAGCTCGCGCGATTCAGCGGAAGGCGAACGGCATGACGGCAGACCCCGAGACCACCCTGCGGGCGGACGCGCGGCGCAACCGCGACCAGATCCTGGCCGCCGCGAAGAGCATCTTCGCCGTATCCGGTCCCGAGGTGCCGATGGAGGAGATCGCCCGCGCGGCCGGCGTCGGCGTCGGCACGCTGTACCGCCGCTTCCCGGACCGGGACGCGCTGGTCCGGGCGGTCGCGATGGACAACTTCGAGCGGGTGCTGATCGACGCGCGGGTGATCGCCGCCGAGGAGACGTCGTCGTGGCACGCGCTGGAGCGGCTGCTGCGGCAATCGGTGGAGCTGCAGCTGAGCGTGCAGCTGGCGATGGTGTCGCACCGGGCGCTGGTGATCCTGAAGAACGATCCGGAGGTCCGCCGGCTGCGCGACGAGATCCTGGCGGTCCTCGACGGCTTCGTCGACGGCGCGCAGGCCGAGGGCAAGCTGCGGCCGGACGTCGGGGCGGGCGACATCGCCATCCTGTTCGCGACCCTGCTGCGCCAGGCGCGCGCGAAGACGCCGGAGGTGGCCGAGATGGCGGCCCGCCGGTGCGTCGGCATCATGATCGACGGCCTCAGCGCCCGGCCGGGCAGCGACCTGCCGGGGCGTCCGATCACCTCCGGAGACCTCGACCCCGACTGAATTCGCCGATTTTCGTGTTAGGGTTCGCCGCACTCTGCCGGAATTGCAGCTGCGGGCGGGAAAATGCGACGAAGAACGCTGGCCGTGTTGTTGGCGATTTCCTTCCCGGTGCTCGCCGGGTGCGGCGGCACGCCCGTCGACGGCGCGGCGGCCGCGCCGGCGTCGCTGCCGGCTCCGGTGCCCCCGTCTTCATCGGCGACGACGCCCGCTCCTTCTTCGTCACCGCCGCCTTCCCCGTCCCGAACTGCGCCTCCGGCGACTCCGACACCGCCGTCGACCACGCCGGTGCGCAGCTGCCGCACGCCGGAGTTCACCACGAGCGACGCCGACGGCGGCTGGTCCGACGGCGGTTACTACGTCCACAACAACATGTGGAACGCCGCGGAAGCGGGCCCGGAAACGCTGCGGGCGTGCGCGTACGACAACTGGTACGTCGATTCCGTCCAGCCCGATTCGACGTCGGTGAAAACCTATCCGAACGTGCACAAGGACATCAACAACCAGAATGGGAAACCGTTCAACGACTATTCGGTGATCCAATCCACCTTCGCCGGCCGCGGCCCGGGCACGGGCGTCTACGACGTGGCGTACGACCTGTGGCTGAACGGCGTGGGCGACGGTCGCGGTGTCAGCGAGCTGATGGTCTGGACGGAGAACCGCAAGCAGGTCCCGGCGGGCGACAAGCTGACCACGTACACGGCGGCCGGCTTCACGTACGACGTCTGGGCGGACGACGAGGGGTACGTGGCGTTCGTGTCCCGGTCGACGCAGTATTCGGGCAGCGTGGACCTGAAGGCGATGATCGCGTGGGCGATCGGCAAGGGCCTGATCCCGCCGAACCCGACGGTCAACCAGATCGGCTACGGGATCGAGTTCTGCTCGACCGGGGGTGGGAAGGCCCGGTTCACGCTGTCGGACTTCTCAGTGACGATGAGCTAGTGGTGAGTGGTAAAGAGGGTTAGAACCCTCCTTACCACTCACGACCGGCGGGAGCGGGATTCGGCGACAGCTCAGACGCCCAGCGGGTGCCAGACCGTCTTGGCCTCCAGGTACCGCCGCAGGCGGGTGAGGTCCGGTGCCGTCGTCCAGTCCGGCTCTGCCTCCGGGACCGTCAGCACCCGCTTCACCGTGTTCGCCGCTTCGCGCGCCAGCTCAACGCGGTCCGCCGGGGTGGCTCCCGTCGGGTCCAGGGCGTTGACGTCTCCGTGCGAGGCCAGCCAGGGGCCCAGTTCCGCGGCCCGCCCGGTGAGGATGTTCGCCACGCCGCCCGGGACGTCGGACGTGGCCAGGACCTCCGACAGCGTGATCGCCGGCAACGGCCGCTCCGCGCTCGAGACGACCACCGCCGTCGAGCCCGTGGCCAGGACCGGGGCCAGCACCTCGACCAGGCCCAGCAGCGACGACTGCTGCGGCGCCAGGACGCCCACCACGCCCGTCGGCTCCGGGACCGTGAACGAGAAATACGGGCCCGCGACCGGGTTCGCCGCGCCGAGGACCGTGGCGATCTTGTCCGTCCAGCCCGCGTACCAGACCCAGCGGTCGATCGCCGCGTCCACAAGGGACTCGGCCTTCTTCGCCGCCAGGCCCTCCGAAGCGGACACCTCCGCGACGAACTGGTCGCGGCGGCCCTCCAGGACCTCGGCCACCCGGTAGAGGACCTGGCCGCGGTTGTACGCCGTGGCCGCCGACCAGCCCGGGAAGGCCTTGCGGGCCGCGACCACCGCGTCGCGGACGTCCTTGCGGGACGCGTGGGCCGCGTTCGCCAGGAACTTGCCCTTGCCGTCCGTCACCGGGTACACCCGGCCGGACTCCGAACGGGGGAACTTGCCGCCGATGTACAGCTTGTACGTCTTCGCGACGGAAATCCGGTCAGACATTGAGGTACGCCTCCAGCCCGGTGCGGCCGCCTTCGCGCCCGAAGCCGGATTCCTGGTAGCCGCCGAACGGGGCGGCGGGGTCGAAGCGGTTGAAGGTGTTGGCCCAGACCACGCCGGCGCGCAGCTGGTTCGCCATCCACAGGATCCGGGAGCCCTTTTCGGTCCAGATGCCGGCCGAAAGCCCGTACGGCGTGTTGTTCGCCTTCGCCACGGCCTCGTCCGGCGTGCGGAACGTCAGCACCGACAGCACCGGGCCGAAGATCTCCTCGCGCGCGATCCGCATCGACTGGTGCACGTTCGCGAACACCGTCGGCGCGAAGAAGAACCCGCGGTCCGGGACCGGGCACGGGCTGGTCCAGCGCTGCGCGCCCTCGGCGTCACCGGATTCGACGAGCCCGCGGATCTTGGCCAGCTGCTCGGCCGAGTTGATCGCGCCGACGTCGGTGTTCTTGTCCAGCGGGTCGCCGACGCGCAGCGTCGAGACGCGGTAGCGCAGCTTCTCCAGCACCTCTTCGGCGATCGACTCCTGGACCAGCAGGCGCGAGCCCGCGCAGCAGACGTGCCCCTGGTTGAAGAAGATGCCGTTGACGATGCCCTCGATCGCCTGGTCCAGCGGGGCATCCTCGAAGACGATGTTCGCCGCCTTGCCGCCCAGTTCGAGGGTCAGCTTCTTCGGCGTGCCCGCGACCTGGCGCTGGATCGCCTTGCCGACCTCGGTCGAGCCGGTGAAGGCGATCTTGTCGATGTCGGCGTGCTCCACGATGGACGCGCCGATGTCGCCCGCGCCCGGGAGGATGTTCACCACGCCCGGCGGCAGCTCCGCCTGCTGGCAGATCTCGGCGAAGACGAGCGCGGTCAGCGGCGTCGTCTCGGCCGGCTTCAGGACCACGGTGTTGCCGGTGGCCAGCGCCGGGGCGATCTTCCAGGCCAGCATCAGCAGCGGGAAGTTCCACGGGATGATCTGGCCCGCGACACCCAGCGGCTTCGGCGACGGCCCGTACCCCGCGTACTCCAGCTTGTCCGCCCAGCCCGCGTGGTAGAAGAAGTGCGCGGCCGCCGTCGGGACGTCGGAGTCGCGCGACTCCTTGATCGGCTTGCCGTTGTCCAGGCTCTCCAGCACGGCGAGCTCGCGCGAACGCTCCTGGATCAGCCGCGCGATGCGGAAGAGGTACTTCGCGCGCTCGGTGCCCGGCATCTTCGACCAGACACTCGTGTACGCCTTGCGCGCGGCCTTCACCGCCACGTCCACATCGGACTTCGACGCGGTGCCGACCTCGGCCAGGACCTCCTCGGTGGCCGGGTTGATCGTCTTGAGCGGCTCGCCCGAGCCGTCGACGAATTCGCCGTTGACGAACGGCTTGTAGGAGTCCTTGAGGTTCGCGATGGCCCGGGATTCCGGTGCGGGCGCGTATTCGAAAACGGGCATCAGTCCACCGTCACGTAGTCGGGGCCGCTGTAGTGGCCGTCCACCTGGGTGCGGCGCTGCAGCAGCAGGTCGTTGAGCAGGCTGGACGCGCCGAAGCGGAACAGGTCCGGGGTCAGCCACTGCTCGCCGGCGACCTCGTGCACGGCGACCAGGTACTTGATCGCGTCCTTCGTCGTCCGGATGCCGCCCGCGGGCTTGACGCCGCGCAGCTCGCCGGTCTGCACGTGCCAGTCGTGGACGGCCTGCAGCATGATGTGCGTGACCGGCAGCGTCGCGGCGGGGGAGACCTTGCCGGTGGAGGTCTTGATGAAGTCGCCGCCGGCCAGCAGCGCCAGCCACGACGCGCGCCGCACGTTGTCGTAGGTCGCCAGTTCGCCGGTCTCGAGGATGACCTTCAGGTGGGCGTCCCCGCAGGCAGCTTTGACGGCTTGGATCTCTTCGAAGACGTCCATGTAGCGGCCCTCGAGGAAGGCGCCGCGATCGATCACCATGTCGACTTCGTGCGCACCGGCCTCGACGGCGATCTTCGTGTCGGCCAGCTTGATCTCGCGGCTGGTGCGCCCGGCGGGGAAGCCGGTGGCGACGCTCGCGACGTGCACCCCGCTGCCCTTGAGCGCTTCGACGGCCGTGGCGACCAGGTCGGGGTAGACGCAGACGGCGGCGACGCGCGGGGTGTCCTGGCGTTCGGGATCCGGCCGCACGGCCTTCGCGGCGAGCGCGCGGACCTTGCCCTGGGTGTCGGCGCCCTCCAGGGTGGTCAGGTCGACCATGGAGATGGCGGTGTCGATGGCCCACCGCTTGGCGTCCTTCTTGATGCTGCGCGTGCCGAGGCCCGCCGCGCGCTGCTCGACGCCGACCTGGTCGACACCGGGCAGCCCGAGCAGGAAGCGGCGCAGGCTCGCGTCGTCGCGAGTCGCGTCCACCAGCGGTGCCGGGGTGGCCGGCGCCGCTGACGTGCTGGTCGTGGCTGTCATGCGCCTGAGTCTAGGCGGCGGGTCCGACAGTTCGAGCCCCCATTGGTTGTGACGCTGGGTGCCGAACGCGTCACAAACCGGTGGTCAGGCCCCCTCGATCTGCGGCGGCTCCACCCGCTTCGCCGGCTTCCGGTACACGACGACGCCGCCCCAGAACGCCAGCCCGTTGATCTTCACCGTGGGAGCCGTCGGCGGAGCGGGCGGGGCGCCCGACTTGTCCTCCAGCGTGAACCCGCCCATCAGGCCGAGGCCGGTGACGTCCACGTTGACGTCGTCCGGGACGGTGATCGTGATGCCGCCCATGATCGCCACCGCGGTGATCGTGCAGTGCCGGTCCGCGAAGCGGGCCTGCCGCAGGTCGATCTCCGCGCCGCCCCAGAACGCGAAGCTGTTGTGCTGCGGCGGCAGGACCCAGCTGCCCTTGCGGACCGCGCCCGACAGCACGCCGATCGACACCGGCGAGCCCGGGTGGCCGCCGATGCGCTGGTCCGGGTGGCCGAGGGCCCGTGTCGGCGCCGGTTCGAGGGTCGCGGCGGCGGACGGCAGGTCCGCCGTCACCGGCTTCAGCTCGCCGAGTGTCTTCGCCGCGTAGACCGTGGTGAGCCGCTCTTCCAGCTCGTTCACCGTGATCCGCCCCTCCGCGAGGGCGTTGTGCAGCACCTGGGCGACGCGTTCACGGTCCGCGTCGGAAGCCCGCATCTGGTCGGGCGTCAGTTCGCTCACCCGGCGCAGCTTATCGGCGAAAACCACCCTGCGTGTCCCTCTTCCGGAGGACACTGGCCCCATGGTCGAGTTTCCGGACGGCACCCGCGTGCACGGACGCGGGCTGCGGCGCCCCCGCCCCGACGGACCCGCGCCCGATTTCGGGCTCTACCTGGGCACGAGCCGGCTGCGGCGCAAGCACGGCGGCGGCATCTCCTGGCCGCACGAGTGGGTCACCTGGCCCGACTTCCTGCTGCCGGCCCGCCCCGCCGACGCCCGCGAGAAGATCAAAGCGCTCCACGAACGGGCGAAGACCGAGACGGTCGAAGTCGCCTGCTACGGCGGTGCGGGCCGGACCGGCACGGTGATGGCCTGCCTGGCGGTCCTCTCCGGCGTCCCCGCCGAGGAAGCCGTCGCCTGGACGAGACGGCACTACCACGAACGAGCCGTCGAAACGCCCTGGCAGCGCGGCTGGGTGAAGAGCTTCGCCGAACGGCTAGATTGACCCGCATGGATGTGCACGTCGTCGATCACCCCCTCGCGAAGGCCCGGCTCTCCACGATGCGCGACGCACGCACCGACAGTGCCGCCTTCCGGGCCGCGCTGCACGAGCTGACCGTCATGCTGGTCTACGAAGCCACGCGCACCGTGCCGGTGAAGATCGAGAAGATCCACACGCCGGTGGCCCGCACCGACGGCTACAAGCTGGCGAAGCCGCCGCTGCTGGTGCCCGTGCTGCGAGCCGGGCTGGGCATGGCCGACCAGGCGCACAAGCTGATCCCGGACGCGCAGATGGGGTTCGTCGGCCTGGCGCGCGACGAGGAGACGCTCAAGCCGACGCCGTACCTCGAGTCGCTCCCGGAATCGCTCGCCGACCGGCCGGTGCTGGTGCTCGACCCGATGCTCGCCACCGGCGGCTCGATGGAGTACACGATCCGCCTGCTCACCGACCGCGGGGCCGACGACGTCACGGCGATCTGCGCGCTCGCGGCCCCCGAAGGCCTGGCGCACCTGGAGAAAACCGGCCTGCCGGTCCGGGTGGTCACGGTGAGCATCGACGAGCGCCTCAACGACTCGGGCTTCATCGTCCCGGGCCTCGGCGACGCAGGTGACCGCCAGTACGGCGCCGTCTGAGCCGGTGCCGGTCCTGAAGTGGCGGTGGATCACCGTCACCGCGGTCGCGGCCGTCACCCGCACGCTGGAGCTGCAGCTGACCGAGACGACCCGCGACCTGGAGGACGTGCGGATGCCTCAGGACGGCACCAGGTAGAGCTCCTGCTTCCCCAGCGTCGGGGCGTCGAGCGTCCAGTGCGCGAGCGCGTCCGGTGGCGGGCTCGGCAACCGCCGGAGCACCAGGTCGGGACGGCGCGGCCGGACGCCGAAGTCGAAGAAGGCGTAGTCCACGCGCAGCGCCGCGCGGACCCAGCGGTTCCCCGCGCTGCGGGCCTCGATGGCCGCGGGGAGCAGGCCGCGGTCGGCGAAGACGTCGACGATCGCACACTCGCACGTGTAGGCCAGCACGCCGATTTCCCCGGCGCTGCCGATCACGCGCGACCCGGCCAGCACGCGAAGGTCGCGGCCGATCTCGGTGTACTTCGCCGTCGAGGCGTAGTTGGACGTCAAGGGCGCAAACTCGCGCGGCAGTCCCGGAACCGCGTACGCGACGACGGAAGCGCAGACCAGCGCGAGCACTCCGCCGGCCGCGAGCCGGCCCGAAGCCCACGCGCAGAGGAAGATCGTCGCCGTCGTGATGCCGGGGCCGTAGTACCAGTGGTACGGCGGAACCGTCAGCAGCACGTAAGTCCCGTGGTAGAGCACGCCGCCGAGGGCCAGGAGCGCGAACGGCCGCACTTCCGGGGCGCGTTTCACCGCCAGGGGGAGCGCCGCGAGCGGCAGGAACGACAGCACGGTCGTCCACGGAGCGGTCCGGGCGTAGAAGAGCGGGCCGTTGCCGAACTGCCAGTCGCCCCACGCCCGTTGCGCGCCCTGCAGCGTCTTGATCACGAACGTGTCGGGCACGGCCGCGCCGAGCACGATCCAGCTGAACGCGAACCACGGGAGGGCGACCGCCGCGGCCCCGAGCACCGCCCGCCAGGAACGGACGGTGAAGCCGAGGACGACCACGAGGATCAGCAGGTCGAGCCGCACGAGCGCGACCGTGCCGGCGGTCAGCCCGAAAGCCAGGGGCCGCCGCTCGACGGCGAAGACCGTCAGCCACCCGAGCCCGGCCGCCCCCAGCGCGACCTCCAGCCCGATCGACGACAGCAGCAACGGGTTCGCCGTCAGCGCCGCGAAGGCCAGCGCGGGGAACCAGCGCGGCAACGCGGTGCCGAGCCGGCGCAGGGCCAGGACGAGCGCGACCTGACTCAGCACGTACAGCACCCCGGCCGCGAAGACGGCGTCGCGCACGACGAACGTCAACACCGCCAGGGCGAGGACGTTCGCCGGCGACGTCGCCGAGTTCGACGTCGCGTCGGCCAGCAGCCCCCAGTGCCCGTGGAAGGCCAGGTTCCGCGCGTAGGAGAGCGTGATGAACGTGTCGTCGACGAGGTGCGGGCGCGCCAGCAGGAACACGACCGCCGACACGCACGCCGTGGCCGCCGGCAACCGCAGGCGAAGGTGGTCCGTGGTCCGGACCTGCTCCATGATCACGACCGGAAGTGGCCGCCCGGTTCGCGGAAGTTGCGCGCAACATCCGTTCCGGTGCCGGCCACTGAGGAGTGTGACCAGCCATGCGACGGGGGCGCCGGTGGGTGACCGGACACTCGGTGATCGGGCGCTGTGGGACCGGGCGTCCGGCGGCGACGAAGCGGCCTTCGGCGAGCTCTTCGAACGGCACGCCGAGGCCGTCTGGAACCACGCCTACCGGTTGACCGGGTCGTGGAGCGCCGCCGAGGACCTCACGTCGAGCACCTTCCTGACCGCCTGGCGCCGCCGCGCCGACGTGACGCTCGTGCGGGACAGCGCCCTGCCGTGGCTCTACACGGTGGCCGCCAACGCCGCCCGCGACGAACACCGCGGCACGAGACGGCGACTGCGGCTGCTCCGCAAGATCCCGGACCCGCCGGTGGTGTCGGACCACGCCGACGCGGTCGCCGCGCGGATCGACGGCGAGCAGCGGCTCCGCGAGATCGTCGAAGCCGTGGGGACGTTGCCGAAGTCGCAGCGGGAGGTCGTCGAGCTGTGCCTGCTCGGTGACGTGAGCGTCGCCGACGCGGCCGCGTTGCTGACCATCGCCGAGGTCACCGTCCGCGCCCAACTGTCGCGGGCCCGCGCCCGCTTGCGCACGCTGCTGGAGGAGAAATGAGCGACGGCTTCGGCCTCCCGCCCCGGCGCGAACTGCCCGACGACGTCCGCGACCGGCTGCGCGCCGGGCTGCATGAGGGCATGGCGAAGCGACGGCCGTCGCGGGTCTGGTACGCGGCGGCCGCCGCGGTGCTCGTCCTGGCCGTCGGTGCGGTCGTCGTGACGCGGCAGCTGCGGCAGCCCGCCGACGTGCCGCCGGCGGTCCCGAACGGGCTGAAGCTCGACGGCGCGCTCGCGAAGACGGCGCTGGACCGGTGCTGGGCCGCGGTCCAGGCCGAGGGGAAGACCGGCCGGGTGGCCCCGCGCGAGGACTGGGTGCCGCTGTTCACCGACGAGCTGGGCGGGGACGCGGTCGTCGCGGCCACGGCCGCGGGCAAGCCGATGTTCTGCGAGACCACCGGGACGACCGTGACGCTGTCGGACCCGGCGGCCACGCCCGCCTACGCGCCGGGCAGCCGGTCCGGGCTGCTGCTGCGAAGCGCGACCGGGCTGGTCGGCGGGGTACTGGACCCAGGGTGGAAGAAGGCGAGCTTTGCGGTACTGACGCCGCGGGGGTCGAGCGGGAACGATCTCGAGGCCTCCCCGGTCAGCCGGCAGTTCGCGGCGTTCACCCGGGTCGCGTCGGACCAGGCGAGGTTCGCGCTCATCGACACCGGCGCCGGGCCGCCCCGGCAGGTGGACCTGCCGGCCGCGCCGGCGCCCCTGCTCGCGGTGACCGATCGCCCGGAGCCCGCCGATCGCACCTCGACGGCGGGCCGGGTGCTGGGCGACTGCCTCGCCGACGCCGAGGAGGCCGTCCCGGACGCCGCGGCCTACCGGCCCGGGCCGCTGCTGCAGGAGGACGGCTACCAGGTGATCATGGGCCGCCGGGGCGACCGGGTGATCGTCTGCACGCGGGAGCCGGACTACCAGCGGCCGGGGCGGACCCAGGCCCGGGCCTACCCCGATCTGATGGGCGACCGGCGGGCTGCGGCCCGCCACCTCTCGGTGAGCACCCTGGGCGCGACCGAGGCGGGTGGCGAGCCGGGCCGGTCCCGGACGCCCTTCGCGGCGGTCGTGCCGTCGACGGCGGCCGGGGTGTCGGTCGGTTTCGGCGGCGGAATGAGCGCCGAAGGCGTGGTCGTCGACGGGATGTTCGTCGTCTGGGTGCCGAAGGAGCGGCCCTGGACGGGGGTGACCGTGAACGTGGTGGCGCGGGACGTGCGGGGTGCGGTCGTCTACGAAGGGGAACTGCCGCTCTGAGGCCGAAGCCAGCCGGAGGCGTTCGCGCGCAGGGCCGCTTCGTAGGCGCTCGTGACGTCGAACTCCTCCGGCAGGTTGCCGGTCAGCTCGAGGGACACCAGGCCGTGCACGATGGCCCAGCAGCCGACCGCGACGGTCTCCGGCGGGACGTCGAGGAAGACGCCGTCGGCGATCGCCTGGCGGATGATCCGCTCCAGCGGCTTGAGCGTTTCGCGGGCGAGCTTCTCGGCGTCTTCGTTCGGCTCGAACCCGGGCACCGACTTGGTGAACATGATCCCGTACAGGTTCGGGTCGGCCAGCGCGCTCGTGCGGTAGGCGCTGCCGAGCGCGACGAGGTCCTCGACGGGGTCGCCGGTCAGCGGCGTCCCGGCCATCCGGGCGCCGAAGCGGCGGAAACCCTCGGTGTAGAGGGCGTTCACCAGGTCGGGTTTGCTGCCGAAGAGCGAATACACGGCGGTGGTCGACGTCCCGGCGTCGGCGGCCAGCTTGCGCAGGGAAAGCGCCTTCGGCCCGTCGGCCGCGAGGAGTTCGCCGGCCCGGTCGAGCAGCTTGAGCCGGAGCGCTTCGTCGTGCGTGCGTGGTCGCGCCATGCACTCAGCGTATCGGAACAGTGTTACGGAAGGCCAGGGTGAGGATTTGACCTGGAGTGCACTCCAGGTCGTAGCGTAGGGCGCATGAGCTACTCGATAGCGGAAGCCGCGCGACGTAGCGGACTGTCCATCGACACCCTCCGGTACTACGAGCGCATCAAACTGCTCGACCCGCCCGCGCGGGACGCCGCGGGCCGCCGGGCCTATTCCGACGACGACCTCAACTGGCTCGGTTTCCTGACCAAGCTGCGCACCACCGGGATGCCCATCAAGAGCATGCGCGAGTACGCGTCGCTGCGCCGCCACGGCGTCGCGAGCGCGGGCCGCCGCAAGGCCCTGCTGGTGGAACAGCGCCGGTCGGTCGCCGAGCGGATCGCCGAGCTGCAGGGCTGTCTCGACATCCTCGACTACAAGATCGAGAACTACGCCCAGGTCGAGCGCAACGTGCTCGGCGTGGAACCCGGTATGGAGGAGATTTCCGCGTGAAGAACAGGAAGCTGGGCGGCCTGGAAGTCGGCGCCCAGGGGCTCGGCTGCATGGGGATGAGCCAGGCCTACGGTGTCCGCGACAACGACGACGAGTCGATCGCCACGATCCACCGCGCGCTCGAACTCGGCGTGACGCTGCTGGACACCGCGAACGTCTACGCCAACGGCGTCAACGAGGAGCTGGTCGGCCGCGCGATCGCCGGCCGCCGCGACGAAGTCGTGCTCGCGACGAAGTTCGGGATCGTGTGGAACGACGGCGCGATGGGCGCCCGCGGTGACGCTGCCTACGTGAAGCAGAGCTGCGACGAGTCGCTGCGCCGGCTCGGCGTCGACCACATCGACCTGTACTACCAGCACCGCGTCGACCCGGACACCCCGATCGAGGAGACGTGGGGAGCGCTGGCTTCGCTGGTGGAGGCCGGGAAGATCCGGTACGCCGGGATTTCCGAGGCGAGCGCGGCGACGATCCGGGCCGCGCACGCGGTGCACCCGGTGACGGCGTTGCAGAGCGAATGGTCGCTGTGGACGCGGGGCATCGAGGGCGAGGTCCTCTCCACGTGCCGCGAGCTGGGGATCGGGATCGTCCCGTTTTCGCCGCTGGGGCGCGGGTTCCTGACGGGCGCGGTGACGTCGGTCGCCGACCTGCCGGAAGACGACATGCGCCGCGGCCTGCCGCGCTTCGCCGAGGGGAACTTCGAGCGGAACATGGCGATCGTCGACGCGCTGCGGAAACTGGCTTCGGACAAGGGGGTGACGGCGGGGCAGCTGGCGCTGGCCTGGGTCCAGTCCCAGGGCGAAGACGTGGTGCCGATCCCGGGGACCAAGCGCCGCAAGTACCTCGAGGAGAACGTGGCGGCGGCATCACTCGAACTGACGCCCGAGGACCTGGCCGCCATCGCCGCGGCCGCCCCCGCCGACGCCATCGCGGGAGAGCGCTATCCGGAACGGCTGGCTCGCGCGGCCGGCAAGTAACTTTCTTCTGAGGCTTTTCTGAGATCTCCGGAGCAGGCTCGGCGCCGATCATGCGATCGGTGCCGAGCTCCAGGAGGTCGTCGTGGCGGAGGAAGTGCTCGATTATCTGGTCGTGGGGGCCGGGCCGGCCGGGTTGCAGCTGGGGCAGCACCTCGGCCACGCCGGGCACCGGTACCTCGTGCTGGAGGCCGGGTCCGCGCCCGGGCACTTCTTCGAGACCTTCCCGCGGCACCGGACCCTCATCTCCATCAACAAGAAGCACACCGGGTACGCCGACCCGGAGCTGCGCATGCGAATGGACTGGAACTCGATCCTCGCCGACGGCGACGACGCCCCGGTCCTCTTCACCGACTACAGCGAAAAACTTTTCCCGGACGCACCGGACTTCCTGCGCTATGTCGCCGACTACGCGAAGAAGCACAAGGTCGACGTCCGTTACAACACCCGGGTGACGCGCATCCGCCGCGACGGCGAAACTTTCGTGCTCACCGCCGGCGACACCGAGTTCAGGGCGAACCGGCTGATCATGGCCACCGGCGTCACCAAGCCGTACATCCCGCAGTTCCCCGGCGTCGAGCTGATCGACCAGTACGTGGACGTCGACGTCGACCCGGCGCACTTCACCGACCAGCGCGTCCTCGTGCTCGGCAAGGGGAACTCCGCCTTCGAGACCGCGGACAACCTGATCGAAACCGCCGCGGTCGTGCACGTCGGCGGCCCGCGGCCGGTGAAGCTGGCCTGGCGCACGCACTTCGTCGGCCACCTCCGCGCCTACAACGCGGGCATCCTCGACATGTACCAGCTCAAGCTGCAGCACGCGATCCTCGATGGCGACGTCCGCGAAGTCCGCAAGGACGCCGACGGCTACCACGTCAAGTTCGCCTTCGCCCGCGCCGACGAAGTCATCAAGGAAATCCGCTACGACCGCGTGATCGGCTGCACCGGCTTCCGGTTCGACGCCTCGCTGTTCGACGAGGACTGCCGCCCCGAACTCACGATCAACGACCGGTTCCCGGCGCAGACCTCGAGCTGGGAGTCGGTCAACGTGCCCGGCCTCTACTTCGCCGGCACGATCACGCAGGTCCGCGACTTCAAGAAGGCCACCAGCGCCTTCATCCACGGCTTCCGCTACGGCGTCCGCGCGCTCGCGAAGGTGCTCAACGAGCGCCACCACGACGTCCCGTGGCCGCACACCGAGCTGCCCGCCAAACCGGACGCGCTGACCGACGCCGTCATCACCCGGATCAACCGGACTTCCGCGCTGTACCAGCAATTCGGCTTCCTCGCCGACGTCGTGGTCGTGGACGGCGACACCGCCCGCTACCTCGAAGAGGTGCCGGTCGACCGGGTGCTGGAAGACCCGCCGTCCGACGCCTACGTCGTCACCCTCGACTACGGCCCCGACCACGACAAGGTCGACCCCTTCGACTTCGTCGCCCGCGCCGCCCAGGACAAGGCCAACGACCACGGCGAAGGCCACTACCTGCACCCGATCGTCCGGCACTACCGCCGCGGCGAGCTGGTCGCCACCCACCACGTCACCGAGAACCTCGAGAACGAGTGGGACAAAGAGGTGCACGTCGAGCCGCTGACGGCGTTCTTCACGCGGGAGCTCTGATGCGGACGATCGCGGAGTTCGAGGCGGCGGCCCGGGAACGCCTCGACCCGGCCCACTACGACTACTTCGCGGGCGGCGCGCAGGACGAGATCACCCTGCGGGACAACGAAGAAGCGTACAAACGCCTCCGCTTGGTCCCCCGCGTGCTGCGCGGCAGCGACAAACGGGACCTGAGCGTCGACCTGCTCGGGACGCCGTCCTCGATGCCGATCCTCGTCGCGCCCACGGCGTTCCACCGGCTCGCGCACCCCGACGGCGAGCTCGTCACCGCGCGGGCGGCGGCGCGGGCGGGCACGATCATGATCGTCAGCATGGCCTCGACCACGGCGATCGAGGACATCGCCGCGGCCGCCCGCGAGGTCGCGCCGGACCCGGGCCTGTGGTTCCAGCTCTACCTGCAGCCGGACCTGGAGTTCACCGAGGCGATCGTGCGGCGCGCGGAGAACGCCGGGATCAAGGCGTTCGTGGTGACGGTTGATTCGCCGGTGCTCGGCCGCCGCGAACGCGACGACCGCAACGCCTTCCACGACCTGCCGTCCGGGTTGTTCGTCGAGAACCTCCGCAACATCGGCGAAAACCGCAGTGGCGGCAACACCAGCCATTCCATCCATGCCCCCGCCACCACCCTCAACGGAGGCGCTTCGCGCCGCAGCCATGTTCGCGAGATCGTCATGTCGGCCGGGCTGAACTGGGACCACATCGCGTGGCTGCGGTCGAAGACCAAGCTTCCGGTGCTCATCAAGGGCTTGCTCCACGCCGAAGACGCGCGGCTGGCCGTGCACCACGGTGTCGCCGGGATCGTCGTGTCCAACCACGGCGGCCGCCAGCTCGACACCGTGCCCGCCACCATCGACGTGCTGCCGGAGATCGCGGCGGCCGTCGGGGGAGCGCTGCCGGTGCTGCTGGACGGCGGGATCCGCCGCGGCACCGACGTCGTCAAGGCGCTCGCCCTCGGCGCGGACGCCGTCGGCGTCGGCCGCCCGGTCGTGTGGGGGCTGGCGGCGGGCGGCCGCGAAGGCGTCTCGGAGGTGCTGGAGATGCTGCGGGCCGACTTCGACCAGGCCCTCGCGCTGTGCGGCGGACGGCACCCGGCCGATCTCACCCCGGACCAGGTGCGGCGATGATCGGCAAGGTCCTCGCCTGGCTGCCCGAGCGGGTCGTCGCCTTGCGGATGCGGATCTTCGCGCTGGTCAACGGCCAGGACGTGGTGACCATCCCCGGCCCGCAGGTCGGTGCCGCCGACTTCCGGCGCGTCTACGCCGACCCGGCGGCGAACGGCCGCAGCCGGGGCGCCGCGCTGTCCGACCTGTTCTGGTACTGGCTCTCGCCGGGGCCGCAGGTGCACCAGGAGCACCTCGAAGCCGGCCCGCGCTACGACGAGGTCGCCAAGTGCACCCGGCACATCCTGGTCAAGTCCAAAAAGGAGTCCGAAGAGCTGACCCGGCGCGTCGCCCGGCACGTCCTGGACGGCGTCCGGCCTGGGCTCGTCCGGCTGCGGGACGAGATGATGCCGATCTGGGCCGAGCTGTACTACGAGCTGGTGTTCGACGAGCCGTGCCCGCCGCGGGCCCGCGAGCTCATCGTGGCGCACGCGGACGACGTCGCCTCGGCCCTGAAGTGCGTGCGGCCGCGGAACATGCGCCGCCGCGCGCGGCTGACGAAGTACCTCAGGCGGCGCCTCGCCGACGTCCCGCACCTGCTCCCGCCGTCCCTGACGCCGGAGGAGCAGGCGTATTACCTGCAGGGCACGTTCTTCACCACCGCCGTCGTGCAGATGTCGGAGGCGATGGCGCACCTGCTGATGATCATCGCGCAGGACGAGGGCCTCCAGCGGCGGCTCGCCGAGCACCCGGAGGACATCGACCGCGTCATCGATGACGGGCTGCGCGCCTACCCGCTCTTCGGCATCGCGCACCGGATCTCGACCGCGGACATCGAGCTGGACCACCTCACCATCCCGGCCGGGACGGTGCTGTGCTTCAGCTACCCCGGCTTCGCCGAGCAGTCGGCCAAGGAGGACTTCATCCCGTTCGGCGTCGCGCAGAACCGCGCCTGCCCGGCCCGGGGACTCGCGCCGCCGACCATGCGGGTCGTGACCGAGGAGGTGCTGCGCCGCTTCAGCCTCGCCTCGACGGCCGCGCACACGCGCTCGATCCCCAACCGCGGCCCGGCGCTGCTCACGCCCCGCGGAGCCCGTCCGCGGCGCGCGCCCCTGGTGTGGCTCGGGGTCCGCGACCGCTGGGAAGACGTCTGGCGCAGCTTCGCCCAGCTCGTGTTCGGCACGTACATGGTCCTCGACGCCCGTCGCCAAGCCCTGTGCTCGACCTACTTCGCCGGAGGCAACCGATGAGCCCGTCCGAAGCGGCACCGGTGTTCTTCCTCGCCGTCGTGGCGATCCTCGTGGTGGTCCGGGTGGTCTGCCTGGTCGCGGTCAAGCTCGGCCAGCCGCCGGTGGTCGGGGAGATGATCGCCGGCGTGCTGCTCGGCCCCTCGCTGTTCGGGCTGCTGCTGCCCGACGTCCAGGCGGCGCTGTTCCCGGACGCGATCCGCCCGCTGCTCTACGTCGGCGGCCAGATCGGCCTGGTCATCTACATGTTCGGCGCCGGCTACGAGTTCAACCTGCGCAGCATCATGAGCTCGCGCAAGTCGGTCGCGGCGATCTCCTCGGCCGGGACACTGGTGCCCCTGGCGCTCGGGGTCGGCGTCGCGGTGCTGGGCACGTCGTGGGTCGGCATCGGCAAGGACGGCGTTTCGCTGGTGACGTCGGCCGCGTTCGTCGGGGTGGCGGTGGCGATCACGGCGTTCCCGATGATGGTGCGGATCATCACCGAACGCGGGATCGGCTCGACGCGGTTCGGCTCGCTCGCGCTGGCCTGCGGCGCGCTCGACGACGTCCTCGCGTGGCTGCTGCTGGCGGTCGTGCTGGGCATGCACGCCGGGTCGCTGGGACCGATCGCGCTCGCGCTCGGTGGCGGGCTGCTGTTCGCGCTGCTGGTGTTCATCGTCGGGCGGCGCCTGCTGGCCCGGGTGATGGGCAGCGACCGGGTGAGCGTCGACCAGCGGGTGCTCATCACCGCGATGACGTTGTTCGCGGCCGCCTGGTTCACCGACACGATCGGGCTGTACGCGGTGTTCGGCGCGTTCACCGTCGGGGTGGCGTTCCCGCGCGGTGCGGCCTCCGACGCCGTGCTCGCGAAGATCATGCCGATCGGGTCGATCGTGTTCGTTCCGCTGTTCTTCACCTATTCGGGCCTCAACACCCGGTTCGCGCTGCTCGCCGACCCGAAGCTGCTCGCCTTCGCGCTGCTGACGGTGGCGGTCGCGATCATCGGCAAGCTGGGCGCGTCCTGGGGCGCGGCCCGGCTGGCGGGCGAGCCGCCGGCGATCGCCACGCGCGTCGGCGTGCTCGTCAACGCCCGCGGGCTGATGCAGCTGATCGCGCTCAACGTCGGGCTCGCCGCGGGGATCGTCTCCCCGGCGTTGTTCACGGTGCTGGTGCTCGTCGCGCTGGTCACCACGATCATGACCGCGCCGGTGCTCGCCTGGCTCGACCGGCGCGATGCGCGCAAGGGGAGCACCGAGGTACTCCTGACGGCCGAACCTGTGCCGGTGACCGGGAAAAGTTGATTCTTCAAGTTCGGAAATAACTGCCAAGATGGATCGGTGCGCGACGGGGTGGCGAAGCCGAGAGTGCTGCTGGTCGAAGACGACCGCGAACTGGCGGGCATGCTGGGGGAGCTGCTTGCGGACGAGGGCTACGAGACGGAGGTGGCGCACGACGGCCAGCGTGGTCTGCACCTCGGGCTCACCGGGAGCTACGACGTGATGGTCATCGACCGCCGCGTCCCGGTGCTCGACGGGCTGGAGCTGCTGCGGCGGCTGCGGGCCCGCGCGGTGACCACGCGGGTCCTGGTGCTCTCGGCGCTGGGGGAGGTGGCCGACCGCGTGGCGGGCCTGGACGCCGGCGCGGACGACTACCTCGTCAAGCCGTTCGAGGCCGAGGAACTGCTCGCGCGACTGCGCGCGCTGGGCCGTCGTGACCTCGACGGCGCCGAGTGCCTGCCCCTCGGCACGGCCGCCCTCGACCTGCGGCGGCACGAGGTCGTGCTGCCGCGCGGCGAGCGGATCACGTTGTCCGGCCGGGAGTTCGAGCTGTTGCGGACGCTGGCCCAGCGGCCCAAGGCGATCCACCCGCGGGCCGCGTTGCGCACGCGCGTGTTCGCCGACTCGACCGGCGAGTCCATTGTGGACACGTACGTGTACTACCTGCGGCGCAAGCTCGGCCGGGACGCCGTGCGGACCGTGCACGGCCTCGGGTACCAGATCGGCGTGGTATGAGCCCCGCTCCCGAGGACCGGGTCCTGCGGCGGGCGCGGTGGGTGATCACCGCGCAGATCGCCGTGGTGGTGTCGCTGCTCGTGGCCGTCGCGGGCGCGATCGCGTACGGGATCCTGCTCTCGGGCCAGCACGCCGACGCGGACCGGCTGCTGGCCAGGACGATCCAGCTCGGCCCCGGCACGACCCCGCCCGGCTGCGTCTGGCTGTTCACGCCGGGGGCGCACGCGCCGGCGGGGCCGCCGCCGGCGGGGATGCCGATCCCGGAGCTGAACGCGTTCGTGCCGTCGCCCGGCGACGTCCACACCGAACGGCGGTCGATCGACGGGATGACGTACACGTTCCGGGTGGAGAACCGCGGCGGTGTCGTCTCCCAGGCGTTCTTCGAGGAGCGGTACCAGATGCAGGACCGGGCGTCGCTGGTGTTCGGGCTCGGCGTCGCCGAGGCGCTGGCGCTGCTGGCCGCGCTGGGGTCCGGGCGGGTGCTGGCCCGCCGGGCGATCCGGCCGCTGGAGGACGCGCTGCGGCGGCAGCGGACGTTCGTCGCGGACGCGTCCCACGAACTGCGCGCCCCGCTGACCCGGCTGCACACGCGCGCGCAGCTGCTGGCCCGGCGGGCGTCCGGCCGCGACGCGGCGGAGCTCGACCACCTGGTCCGCGGCACGCGGGAACTCGGCGAGGTCGTCGAGGACCTGCTGCTGTCGGCGCAGGCGTGCGGCGAGCGGCCGTCGCTGGAACTGGTCGAGCTGGGCGTGCTGGCCGAGGAGGCGGTGGCGGCGGAAGCGGTGCGCGCTTCGGAGGGCCAGGTCCGGTTGGCGGTGACGCGCGAGCGGCGACCGTACGTCGTCCAGGGCGTGCCGACGGCGTTGCGCCGCGTGCTGTCGGCGTTGCTGGACAACGCGCTCGGCCACACCCCACCGGGCGGTTCGATCGAGGTCTGGCTCGGCGTTCCGGACGAGCGGCACGTGGAGCTGCGCGTCCGCGACACGGGCGTGGGCTTCCCGGCCGCCGACGCCGACCGCATCTTCGAGCGATTCGCCCGCGGCTCCGACGGCGACGGCCGCCGCTTCGGCCTCGGCCTCGCCCTGGTCCGCGAAGTCGTGACGGGCCACGGCGGCACGATCGCCGCGGCCACCCGCCCCGGCTCCGGAGCCACGTTCACCCTCCGCCTCCTCCGCGCCGACCCCTCGTGATCAGCAGGTCGACACGCGTGATTGCCGGGTCGACACGCGTGATCGGGGCGACGACACGACACGCCACGCCCGGTTTCGTCGTGTCGACCCTTCAATCACGCGTGTCGGCTGCTCAATCACGCAAGTTGACCCTTCCCGCACGCCGGCTCGGGAGGGCGAAGCGGGTCTATCCCGTGATCGGTGTTTCCGGCGTTGTTGATCAGTAGGTTTCGGCTCCCGGCCAGCGGTCACCGAACGTGATGGCGAACGCGTTGATCACTGGCTTCCAACGCATCGTCCACCGGGCGCGGCCTGTCCCGGTCGGGTCCAGGCTGCGGGTCACAAGGTACAGGCACTTCATCGCGGCCTGCTCGGTCGGGAAGTGCCCTCGTGCACGGACTGCCCGCCGGTAACGGGCGTTCAATGATTCGATCGCGTTCGTGGAGCAGATCATCGTCCGGATCTCGACGTCATAGTCAAGGAACGGCGTGAACTCATTCCAAGCGTTGCGCCACAAACGAATCACCGCTCCATGCTTCGCCCCCCATTTCTCCTCAAATTCGTCGAGAGCGACCGCGGCGGCGTCCGGGCTGGGTGCGGTGTAGATGGGTTTGATGTCGCGTTTCACCGCCTCCCAGTCCCGGCGGGACACGAGCCGGAACGTGTTGCGAATGAGGTGGACGATGCAGGTCTGCACAATAGTTTGCGGCCACACGTTCGTCACCACCTCGGGCAGGCCTTTGAGGCCGTCGCAGACGAGGAAGAACACGTCCCGGATGCCGCGGTTCTTCAGGTCGATCAGCACGCTCATCCAGAACTTCGCGCCCTCGCCGCCGGTGCCCATCCACAGGCCCAGGACGTCCTTGTGACCGTCGATGGTGACGCCGATGGCGGCATAGACGGGCCGGTTGGCGACCTGGCCGTCGCGGACCTTGACATGGATAGCGTCGATGAACACCGCCACGTACACCGCGTCGAGGGGACGGTTGGACCATTCCTGCATCTCGGCGACGACCTTGTCGGTGATCCGTGAGATCGTTTCCTTGCTGACCGAGGATCCGTAGATCTCGGCGAAATGCGCCGAGATATCCCCGCTCGTCATTCCCTTCGCATACAGCGACAGCACGATCTCATCCACTTCGGTGAGCCGCCGCTGCCGTTTCTTCACGATCTGCGGTTCGAACGTGCTCTCCCGGTCCCGTGGTACGTTGATGCCGACCTCACCCGCAGCGTCCGAGATCACCGTTTTCGGGCGTGTGCCGTTGCGCACGTTCGTCGACTCCCGGTCCGGGTCGGCCTGGTTCTTCTCGTGCCCGAGGTGCTCGGTCATCTCCTCGTTGAGGGCGGTTTCCAGCACGTTCTTGGTGAACAGCTTCAGCAACCCGTCCGGCCCGGTCAGCGCCAGCCCGCGGGCCTTCGCCTCGGCCACCATCGCCGCCGCGGCGGCCTGCTCCGGCGACAGCTCCCGCGTCGGCTTGGACTCACTCTTGCGTGGACTCACAAGGTCCGATGTCATCACTCACAGTGCCCATCCCGCCGGACCTCAGCCCGGCGTGTCGGGCCGGAAACACCGATCCTGAGACAGTCCCGGCGAAGCGGATTTCGCGGGCTGTTTCGGGCGGGAGACGGCCGAGGTGGGCCTCGATTTCGGTGGTGAGGGTGGGGGAGGGGGTGGTGTAGGTGGCCGCGGAGTGCTGGAGCCAGGCGTGGATGTCCTGGTGGGCGTCGGCCGCGAGGTCCGGGTCGGCCAGGAGGGTGAGGTCCGTGTGCAGGCGCAGCCAGGTGCCGTGGTCGCGGAGGAGGGCCGCGGCCGCGCGGCGCGTGTGGAGCGGGTGGGCCCGGGCCAGGAGGGGCCGGAGCGTGGCCGGGTCGATAAATCGGCCGCGCAGGAAGGCCACCACCTCGCGGGTCACCGCGGGCGACGGGTCCGTCAGCAACGGCCGCACCGCAGCCGACTCCGGGGCGATCCGGCGCAGGCCGCGGACGGCCGCCCGGCGGATGCGGGGACG
Organism: Amycolatopsis plumensis; assembly: GCF_042652605.1. NCBI lineage: Bacteria > Bacillati > Actinomycetota > Actinomycetes > Pseudonocardiales > Pseudonocardiaceae > Amycolatopsis > Amycolatopsis plumensis. The sequence continues at coordinate 3,924,136 of NZ_JBHSJY010000001.1, forward strand.
CTCGTCGGCGAGGTGACGTTCCAGGAGCGGGGCGTCGGCGGCAGTGCCGGTTTCGCCGAGCCCGGCGAGGGCGCCGAACGACACCGGCAGCGTGCGGTAGTGCGCCGCCGGGTCCGGAACGAGGACCTGGGCCATCGCGCGCACGGCCGACGACCGGTCCGCGAGGCGGGCCACGGCGGCTTCGGGACCGAGCAGCGTCAACGCCCGCACCCGGACCTTCGGTGCCCCGGCCGCCAGCAGCTCCTCGACGCACTCGCCGCGGTCGAGCAGCGCGTCGCCGCAGATCGCGCGCACCACGAAGTCGGGGTGCGTGGACGCGATCTCCAGCAGCCGCTCGCGGGGCAGCAGCCCGAGCGCCTCGCGGTGGGCCCAGCGGCGGCTTTCCCGGTCGTCCGCGGCCAAGGCGGCGTCGAGCACGCTCGGCAGTGCGTCGCGCAGCAGCGTGGTCATCCAGTCGTCGACCGCACGCCGCCGCAGGACACCGAGCAGCGGCAGCATCGCGCGCAGGGCCGCATCGTCCAGTTTGGACAGGACAGCCGACCGGGCGCGTTCCCGGACCGGCCGGACCCAGTCGACGCACCGGATCAGCAGCAGCGGGAGCGCTTCGGGATCGGTGCTGACCGCGAGCCGCTCGACGGCGGCCTCGCGCAGGTACCCGTCACCATCGCACGCGGCTTCGGCCAGCTCTTCCCGTGAGGGCCGGCGGCTCAGCCGTCGCCCGCGGCGGTACCCCGACTCCCGCCGCACGGTGAGGTCGAACTCGACCCACTGCCGCACATCTTCGAACTCGATCATCGGCCTCCCCCTCCGCCGCCCAGGATGCCCGGACGCCGGAGGGGGAGTCGAACCGATTTACGCCAGCAGCGCCCGCACCGCCGCCGGGGCGTCGGCGACCGCGACCGGGTTCTGCTCCCGGGTCGCCAGGCTGCGGACCGTCACGTTCCCCGCGGCCCAGTCCTCCTGGCCGACGATCACCACCGCGACCGCGCCCGCCTTGTCCGCGCGGGTCAGTTCCTTGCCCAGCTTGCGGTGCTCGATCGGCGTCGACGTCCGCAGGCCCGCGCCGCGCAGGGACGCCGCCACCGACCGGGCCGCGTCGAAGAGGTCCTCGGTCACCGGGATCACCATGACGTCGACCTCGCTGCGCGGGGCCGGGGTCAGGCCGTGCGTGTCGAGGAAGTCGATCAGCGTGACGTCGCCCATGCCGAACCCGATGCCCGGGATCTGCTGCGGCGTGAACATCGACGCGAGGTCGCTGTAGCGGCCGCCGCCGAAGAGGGCACGGCGGTTCTCCGGCGAGGTGTCGAAGACCTCGAACACGGTCGACGTGTAGTACGCCAGCCCGCGCACGATCATCGGCTCGTACTTCACCAGCGAACCCGCGCTGCTGTTCAGCACCCGGACCAGGTTCGACTGCTCCCGCACGTCGGCCGGCAGCTCGTCGAGCAGCGCCTCGCCCGCGTCGAGCGTCTCGGCGAGCTTCTCGAACTGCTTGTCCGAGAGCCCGATCTCCCCGGCGCTCTCGGCCAGCTTCTCGCGCGGGTACTTCTCCCAGCGGTCGACCAGCGCGAACACCTGGGCCAGGTGGTCCGCCGACACACCGGCCACGTCGGTGAGCGCGGACGTCAGCAGGTTCCGGTCGTTGACGCGCAGCACGAACATGTCCGGCGTCGCGCCCAGCGCGGCCATCAGGTCGTGGACCAGCTCGAAGATCTCGATCTCGCAATTGGCGCTGTCCGAGCCGAAGATGTCCGCGTTGATCTGCCAGTGCTCACGCACGCGGCCGCGCTGCGGCGCTTCGTAGCGGTGGCAGTTCGGGTGGCTGTACCAGCGGACCGGGAACGACAGCGACTTCGCGCTCCCGGCGATCATCCGCGCCACCGATGGCGTCATCTCCGGCCGCAGCGCCAGCCGCCGCCCGCCCTTGTCAGTCAGCGTGTACAGCTGCTTGTCGGCGATCTCCTGGCCGGACTTCCGCTCGTAGATCTCGGCCGATTCGAGGATCGGGCCGTCGTAGCGGAGAAAGCCGCGGCGCTCGAGGACGTCGTAGAGATGACCGAACACCTGGGTACGCACGGACATTTCGGCGGGCAGGAAGTCCCGGGTCCCCTTGTAGGGCGCGGTCGGCAGGTATTCAGGCACGTCACCAGCTTAACGACCGGCGCTCAGGCGAAAGCGACCCCGTACGCGGTGAGGAGCGTGGCCGCGGCCAGGAGAACTGCGCCCACGGACGTCACGCGGCCGCCGAGCTTGCCCTTGTTCGGCAGCAGGTGGAGGAAGAAACCACCCGATTGGGCAAGGATGCCGAACAGCAGCAGGAAGCAGGCGACCCACAGCGCCGGGTCGGACAGCGTCGTGCGGCTCAGGATCTGCAGCGCGACCAGGGCGAGGATCAGCAGGACGCCGGCGTGGGCGTGGCCGGCCCGGAACATCGCCCGCTGGTGTTCGGTCAGCTTGCGGTCGCGCAGGACGCCCATCAGCGCGTAGCCGCCGTACATCACGGTCGGCAGCGAGACCAGGGCGATCACCGTGAACAGCTGAATGGGTCCGTGCATCGGGGGCTCCTTCGAGGTGGCTGCGGTTACTGTAACACTGTTTTAAAACGCCGTCACGCAAGCGGGCATTCCCCGATCGGGGACCTAGGTGGACCGGCCCTGGGCCAGGACCAGCAGCGGGTTGCGGAGCGCGGCCAGCGACGCGAGGGGATCGCCTTCGACGACCAGGACGTCCGCCGCGAGCCCGGCTTCGAGCCGCCCGGTGACGGCGCTCAGGCCCAGCCCGGCCGCGCTGTCCTCGGTCGCGATCTCCAGGATCCGGCGCCGCGGGAAGCCGAGCCACTCGTACAGCTCCAGCGCGCCGACCGGGTCGTCGAACACCGAGCCCGGCAGGCCCGCGTCGGTCCCGGACAGCAGCCGGACGCCGTGCTCCTCGAGCCACGGCAGCCGCCCGTACATCGCCTGCGCGACCTCGTCGCCGAGCTTCTCGACGATCACCCGCCAGTTGCGGCTGCTCGTCGAGCACGCGGAAATCCCGTCGGCCGCCATCCGTTGGGCGACCTTCGGGCGGCGGTCGAACGAGCGCGGGCCGGTCAGGAAGCTGCAGTGCTCGACCGTCGAGACCCCCGCCTCGACGGCGGCTTCGATCGCGTCGGCGCCGTGGGCGTGGGCCGCCACCGGCAACCCGTGCGACGCCGCGTGCGCGACGATCAGCGACAGCTGCCGCGCGTCGAACTGCGACTCCCACATGTCCGCGCCGCCTTCGGTGAGCTGGCCGCCGCTGGCCATCACCTTGATCACGTCCGCACCCGCGGCCGCGTTCGCGTCGATCAGAGCGCGGATTTCGCCGTCGGAAGCCGTTTCGCCGCCGAAAAAGTGGCAATGCCCGCCCGGCGCGGTGATCGGCGGACCCGACACCAGCAACCGCGGGGCCGCCGATCCCTCGAACGAATGCCGGACGGCCGCGCCGAGGTGTCCGCGGTCACCGAGGTCCCGCACGGTCGTGACACCGCTGCGCAGCATCGACGTCAGCCGTGAGCGCGCGCCGTTCAGGAGGTCTTCGGTTTCCGAGAAGTGGGCCAGCACCTCCCGGGAGGCGTCGAACGCCAGGTGCACGTGGACGTTGAAGAGCCCGGCCAGCGCGGTCCCGGTGGGAAAGTCGTGTTGGACCGCGTCCGGCGCGGCCTGCGCGACGACGTCCGCGCGCGGGCCCGCCGCGACGATCACTCCGTCGCGTACCAGCACGGCACCGTCGTCGACCGGGGTGGCCGGCCGCGGCAGCACCCGGCCGGCGGTGATCAGCGTGTCCACGTCACTTCCCCGTTCGCCATGGCGGCCGAGAGCGCGAGCAGCGGCCGGACGTCGGATTCGAGGTCGTCCGCCCCGGCGGGCAGGACCTGCTTGGCGCGGCCGTCGCTGGCCTCGCCGTCCGCGTGCCGCCGCAGCGCCGCCTTCAGTGCGGCCGCCGCGGCCGCGGGATCGGTGGCGACGACCTCGCCGAAGTCCGCGTCCAGGTACGGCGACAGCTGCACCAGGCCGTCGCGGATCTCGATCACCCGGCGGTAGTGCACGCGGTGGATGCCGCGCGGGGAGAGCCGGTCGCCGCGGCGCGGCGGCGTCCGCAGCACGATGCTGGGGAACGCCTCGACCAGGACCGTCCACAACGGAGCCAGTGCCGCGTGCTCCCGCCGGTGCTGGCGACGCCGCCGCAGCGCCGAGACGCGCGCCCGCACCCCCGGGTAGGTGACGCCGGCGAGGAACAGCATCCCGCCGACGATCACGAACGGCACGCCCAGCAGCAGCAGGATCTTGACCACGTGCCCGAACACCCACGCCACCACGATGTACAGCGCGCGGAAGATGCTGCCGGCGGCCGCGCTGGCCATGCCGATCGCGCTCAGCCGCAGCCCGATCCGCAGGTCGCGGTCGGCCACCCGCAGGTACCGCACGATCCAGGCCGTGCAGGCGACGAGCCCGTAGATCAGGTACAGGCCGGCGCCGAGGTAGAACGCCGCCACCCCGCTGTCGTGGATCGTCGACGGCCCCAGCGGCAGGCCCCGTAGCTGCGGCGGGGTCAGGGTCATCGTGACAACCATCAACGCGATCGCCGCCGCCAGTGGCACCAGCTCCAGCGCCACCCTCCGGTAGCGGCGGGGGCCCAGCGCCGAGCCGAGGAAGAAGATCACCAGCGCGCAGATGCCGCACGCGAGCAGGGCGTTGTTCGCCACCCGGGCCGCGCCCCGGCCCAGCAGCGCGTCCACTTCGTCGGAGACGACCGGCTGCTGCAGCAGGAACGCCGCGGCGAACCCGGCCACGCACGCGGTGACGGCCCAGTTCGGCACGGTCGGCGCGCGCGTCACCTGGTAGATCCGCCACGCCAGCGCGGCGGCGAACAGCACCAGAGCCAGCAGGTTGACCGGGCTGAAAAGCGTGCTCACAACCACCCTTGGTGATCGCCGAGCGCCCCTTGGATCCGGCGGAGATCCCGGTCCGCAGCGCGCCGCGGGATCGTGTAGTTCAGGACCGACGCCCACTCGAGGATGATGGTCGCGACGGTCTCGGCTTCCCACTCGTGCGCGTCATCGTAGGACGAGCGGCGCAGGGCGCGGTGTACGGCATCCGGGTCGAGATCGGGAGCCGGGCCGCGCAGGAAGTCCGTCGGCTCGGCGTCGCCGTGCGGGTGGTGGTCCGCCAGCATGTGCCCGAGCTCGTGCAGGATGATGTGGTCCTGGTGCGATTTCGTCGTTTCGGCCTGGTAGAAGATGTAATCCGCGGACGACGTCGCGATCCAGCAGCCGAACGGCCCCGGCACTTCGAGCGGGTACGCGAGCAGCCGGATCGGCTTCCCGCGCCGCTCGCCCAGCCGCGCGCACAGCACCTCGACGTCCAGCGGCGGCCCGATGTCCAGGTCCTTGAGCAGCTTCCGGCAGCGGCGGCGCAGCTCGCGCTCCTTCATCGCGAGGGGTCCTCCGGGTTCCGGCCCTCGCGTTCGGCCCGCTCGTAGCGCTCGACGAGTTCCAGCAGGTCCATCACCTGCCGGCGGCCCTGCGGGGACAGCTCCTGGGCGCGCATCGCCATCAGCTGCGCCTCACCCGCCGGCGGCGCGGCCGCCTCTTCGTCGAAGAAGTACGTCACCGGCACGCCGAACAGCCTCGCCAGCGCCTCGACGTAGTGGATCTTCGGGTTGACCCGCTTGCCGGTGGCGAGCTGCTGCAGGTACGCGGGCGACATCGCCGGGCCGCCCGCCCGCTCGACGGCGGCCGAGATCTCCCGGTAGCTGTGCGGCGCGCGGCCGTCCACCCGAGCGGCCTCGATCAGGGCGCTCAGGCGTTCCGCGAAGGTGCGTTGCCGTGCCATCTCCACCCCCTGGATTCGAGCCGCGGAAATTCTAGCCGCAAAAACCACTGTACGCACATGTTGACAGCCATCGTATGCAGTGGTTTACAGTTGGCTCGCCTCTCGCCTGGCTCTCCGTGCCCTGGGGGTGCACGGAACGGCCAAGGCGAGAGGTTGTCATGCCTTCGACTCGTCATGATCGGCCGTCTGTAGTACGCTTCAGGGGTCAAGGTCGATCGCCCTCGGGCGAACCCTTGACCACGGCCTGTTGCCGGAGGTCGACCCCCAGGGCTTCCGGTGACAGGCCCCTTTACGTTCAGGCCATCAGCGTCGCGGCCAGCGTGCCGCCGAGTTCGGTGCCCGCTTCGAGGGTCTTCTTGTCCGGTTCACCCGTGCTGATGACGGGTTCCGCCGCTTCAGCCCACGCCAGGCCGGTCGTGATGGCCAGCAGTTGCCGCTGCGTGCCCGGAATGTCGCTGTTGCCGTGAATCCAGTACCCGAACGGGCGACCTCGGGTCTCGTCCAGGCACGGGTAGTAGATCGTGTCGAAGAAGTGCTTCAGCGCGCCGCTCATGCTGCCGAGGTTCGCCGGGGTGCCGAGCAGGTAGCCGTCCGCTTCGAGGACGTCGGTGACCGTGGCCGCCAGAGCCGCGCGGCGGACCACGGTCACCCCCTCGATGTCGGGGTGCGTCGCCCCGGCCACGACCGCCTCGAACAGCGCCTGCGTCGACGGCGACGGCGTGTGGTGTCCATCCATGCCCCCGCCGCCACCCTCAACGGAGGCGCTGCGCGCCGCAGTGTCGATTCAACGCAGCCGCGGCATCAGGCCAGCAGCTCCTCGACGTCCGCGCGCAACGCCGTCAGCCGCTCCTGCGCCGCTTCGCGCGCGCTGTCCACCACCTGCAGGTACGCCTTCAGCTTCGGCTCGGTCCCGGACGGCCGGACGACCACGCGTACGCCATCGCCGGTGAGCCGCACCACGTCGGCGTCCGGCAGCAGGTCTTCGAGGGTGACGTCGACGCCGCCGAGCCGGGCCGGCGGGGTGGTGCGCACCTTCGTCATCAGCTGCCCGCGGACGGCGAGATCGGTGACCCGCAGCGAAACCTGGTCGGTCAGGTGGACGCCGTGGCGGTGCGCCAGCTCGTCGAGCACGTCGAGCGGGGTGCGGCCCTGCGCCTTGAGCTGCGCGGCGAGCCCCGCGGCCAGCGTCGCGGCGGCGATGCCGTCCTTGTCGCGCACGAAGCCCGGGTTCACGCACAGCCCGAGCGCCTCCTCGTAGGCGAACACCAGCCCTTCGCCGGCGCGGACCAGCCACTTGAAGCCGGTCAGCGTCTCGGCGTACCGGGCGCCTTCGGCCTTGGCGATTTCGCCGAGCATCGACGACGACACGATCGTGGTGGCCACCAGCGGGTCCGGCAGCGTCGTACGGTCCACTGTGGACAAGACGTACGAGCCGAGCAGCACGCCGGTTTCGTCGCCGCGCAGCATCCGCCACTCGCCGTTTCGTTCGCGCACGCCGAGCGCGCAGCGGTCGGCGTCCGGGTCGAGCGCGATCGCCAGGTCGGCGTCCACATCGGACGCCAGCGCGAGCAGCAGGTCCGTCGCGCCCGGCTCCTCGGGGTTCGGGAACGAGACGGTCGGGAAGTCCGGGTCCGGCGCGGTCTGGGCCTCGACCAGGTGCAGGTCGGTGAACCCGGCCCGCTCGAACGCCGCGCGCAGCGTGTCGGCACCGACGCCGTGCAACGCCGTCGCGGCCACGCGCACCGCGCGTTCGTGCCCCAGCGGCAGCGTCGCGACCTCGTCGAGGTACCGCGGCAGCAGGTCGACGACCTCGGCGCCGGGCGCCCGCGGCACGTCGGCGGCCGGCGGCGCGGCCTCGATGGCGCGCTCGATCTCGCCGTCGGACGGCGGGACGATCTGCCCGCCGGTCGCGTCGTAGAGCTTGTACCCGTTGTCCGCCGGGGGGTTGTGCGACGCGGTGATCTGGATCCCGGCCACCGCGCCGAGCCGGCCGACGGCGAACGCGAGCACCGGTGTCGGCAGCGGGCGGGGGAACACCTTGACGTCGAAGCCGGCCGCGGTCAGCACCTCGGCGGTCGCCGTCGCGAAGGCTTCCGAGCCGTGCCGCGCGTCGCGGCCGACGACGACCAGCGCGCCGGCGTGCCCGTGCGCCTTCAGCCATTCCGCGACCCCGGCCGTCGTGCGGGTGACGACGGCGACGTTCATCCCGTTGGGCCCGGCGCGCACCGGGCCGCGCAGGCCGGCGGTGCCGAACTCCAGGGGGCCGGCCAGCCGGTCGGCGAGGTCTCCGGCGGCCGCGGGGTCGCTGCCGGCCCTGGCCAGTACGTCCTCGAGCTCGGCACGGGTGGCGGGGTCCGGATCGGCGGCGATCCAGCGGGAAGCGGCGTCACGCAGGGTGGAATCCGATGTCACCGCGACAGCCTACGGGCTATGGTCGGGTAGGTGCGCTTACTCTTCACCTCACTGGGGTCCTTCGGTCACACGTTCCCGCTCGTGCCGCTGGCGATCGCCGCACGCGACGCGGGCCACGACGTCGTCTTCGCCACCTCGGAAGACTTCCTGCCACAGCTGACGAAAGCCGGGCTCGACACCGCGGCCGCCGGGCTCGCCATCAAGGACGCCTTCGGGCAGGCGTTCGGCGGAGGGCGCCCGCCCGGGCCGCCGGGGGACATCCCCCAGGAGGTGCTCCTCCCGATCGTCGCGAAGGTGTTCGGCGAGCTGATGCCGAAGCGGTTCCTCGCCGACCTGCTGCCGCTGTTCGAGCACGTCCGGCCCGATCTGGTGGTGAGTGAGGCGGGCAATTCGGGTGGGGCGTTCGCCGCGCTGAAGGCGGGAATCCCGGTGGTGGCGCACGGTTTCGGCCGCGTGTCGACCGGCGACCCGATGACCGGGAAGATCCGGGACGCGATCCGCTCGCACGCGGCCGAGCTGGGCATCGAGGTCGGCGAGGACCTGGCGTTCGGCGGCCCGTTCGTCGACATCTGCCCGGAGTCGGTGCAGGACCCGGAGTTCCTGGCGCGCACCCACCGGGTGCCGCTGCGCCCGGTCGGCTGGAGCGAGCCGGGCGAGCTGCCGTCGGGTGTCTTGGACAAGCGGCGTCCGCTGGTCTACCTGACGCTGGGCACGGCGATGGGCCACGCGGGCGTGCTCACCGAGGCGATCGCCGGACTGTCCGGTTTGGACGTCGACGTCCTGGTCGCCACCGGCCCGTCGCTGCCCGAGGGCGCGCTGGGCGAGGTGCCGGAGAACGTCCGGCTCGCGGCGTGGGTCCCGCAGGCGGCGCTGCTCCCGCACGTCGACCTGGTCGTCCACCACGGCGGCAGCGGCACGACGCTCGGCGCGTTCGGCGCGGCCCTCCCGCAGCTGCTGCTGCCGCAGGGCGCGGACCAGTTCACCAACGCGGACGCGGTCCTCGCGGCCGGCGTCGGCGACCGCCTCCTCGGCCCCGAAGTCACCGCCGAGGCCGTCGCCACCAAGGCCCGTCACCTCCTCACGGACACCTCGGTCCGCGACGCGGCCCCGACCCTGGCCGCCGAAGTCGCGGCCATGCCCTCCCCAGCCGAGGTGGCCGCCGAACTCCCCACCCTCACCTGACCAACCCCGTCACTTTCATAGGGAAAGTAATGCGGAGGAGTTGCCTCCGGATCACTTTCCCTATGAAAGTGACGTCCAGGGGTCAGGCGCGGGTGACCAGTTCGCGGAGCAGGGAGCCCATCTTCGTGGCCGCCGCGCGGCCGGCTTCCAGGACTTCCTGGTGATTGAGCGGCTCGCCGGTCATGCCCGCGGCGAGGTTCGTCACCAGGGAGAGGCCGAAGACCTCGACGCCGGCCGCGCGGGCGGCGATCGCCTCCAGCACCGTCGACATGCCGACCAGGTCGGCGCCCAGCGTGCGCAGCATCCGGATCTCCGCCGGCGTCTCGAAGTGCGGCCCGACCAGGCCCGCGTAGACGCCTTCTTCGAGCGACGGGTCGATCTCCCGCGCGATCTTCCGCAGCCGCGCGGAGTAGAGGTCCGTCAGGTCGACGAAGTTCGCGCCGACGATCGGCGAGCGCGCGGTCAGGTTCAGGTGGTCGGCGATCAGCACCGGCTGACCCACCTGGAAGCCCTCGCGCAGGCCGCCCGCCGCGTTGGTCAGCAGCACCGACCGGACGCCGGCCGCCGCCGCGGTGCGCACGTTGTGCACCACCGGGTCGATGCCCTTGCCCTCGTAGAAGTGCGTCCGGCCCAGCATGACCAGGACGTTCTTGTCCCCGATCTTCAGCGACCGGATGGTGCCGCCGTGGCCCACCGCGCCGGGCGTGGTGAAGCCGGGCAGTTCGGCGAACGGGATCTCCGTCTCGCACTCCCCGATGACGTCCGCCGCCGGGCGCCAGCCCGAGCCCAGGACCACCGCGATGTCGTGCGCGTCGACGCCGGTGCGCTTGGCGATGGCGCTCGCGGCCTCTTGTTCAGTCATGCGAGGGAGCGTATCCGGACCGCCCGGACCACCAGGAACACCACCAGCCCGAACGGTGACAGGAAGATCGTCAGCAGCAGGATCGGGCTCACGATCCAGGGTGAGATGTCCCGGGTCCGCCCTTCGAAGTACATCCAGCGGGCGATGAACAGGTCGAACGCGATGAGGTGCGCCCAGGCCAGCCCGGCGCCCCACGGCGTGGCCAGCAGCGTCTGCAGGACGTCGAGGTCGGGCCGCAGCATCGCCCGCCCCCACTCGCCGAAGTGCGGCAGCACGAGCGCGAAGTAGCAGATCAGCGGCAGCAGCGGCACCCACGGCGACTTCATGATCCGCTCGGTCCACCGCCACTTCGGGGCCAGGATCAGCAGCGCCCAGAACGGCGCGGCCAGCGGGAAGGCCAGGTCGAAGAGGGTCATCGGACACGCACCGCGGCCCACGAACCCAGCCCGACCGCGGCGGCCAGCACGGCGAACGCCCCGAGCGTCGCCGCGTCCGGGTGCACGATCGGCTGCGCCCGCAGCGCCTGCCAGGTGACCAGCGCGATCAGGCCCGCGTACCCGGCCGCGCCGATCAGGACGAGCCGGGCGCGCACGACGTCGTCACGCAGCCGCGGGAACCGCGCAGCCAGCGCCACCAGCGCGATGGCGAGCAGCGGCAGCGCCTGCAGCGCGTGCATCCCGACGAAGTGCGGGATCCGCAGGTCGCCACCCACCGTGCTCCAGCCGAGGATCGGCAGGCCGGGGCCGCCGTCTTCGAGCCCGACGGTGTGCCCGCCGACCATCGACGGCCGTCCGCCGCTCTTCCACTGCGCGAGCTGCTGCGCGGTCGGGTTCGTCATCAGCTGGCCGAGCGAGATCCCCGCCAGCGAAAGGACCGCCCCAGTCCGCACCGCCCAGCGCGACGCGCGGTCGGGCACCTTCGTGAACAGCACCAGCACCGTGAGCGCCAGGGTGGCGACCCAGAGCACGGCGATCATCGCGGCCATGGTGCCGAAGATCGCGGCGTCCTGCGGGGTCTCGACGTTGAAGTGGCTCGCGCGGCCGCGGGCCGCCTGGAATACCAGCAGGACGTACTCGGCGGCGAAGATGAGGACCAGGAGGTTCGTCAGCCCGGCCGCCGTGCGCCGGAACCGCGGCAGCAGCGAGACGAGCCAGCTCCAGGTGGCGAAGTAGAGCGCACCGGACACCGCGAACTTGAACGGCTTCGCCCAGAGCGGCGCGCCTCCCAAGGTCCGCTGGTCGAGCACCATGGCGGCGACGCACAGCAGCGCCACCACCGCGAGGGCGGCGGCCGCGACCGCGGACGGCCGGTGCCACGTGTGGGTTCTACTCCGGAGATCGGCAAGGATGGTCACGGTTCCTCCCAGAACGGATAGTTAAGCTCTCCGTTTTGGGAAGTTAAACTATCCATGCTGAGAAGTCTTCAGGGTTGTCCCCGAGGCGGACCCCGGGATCGGAGCGGAAACGCATGCGGATGGCCGAGCTGAGCGCCGAGTCCGGGGTGCCGGTCGCGACCGTCAAGTACTACCTGCGCGAAGGCCTGCTGCCGCCCGGCGAGCGCACCAGCCCGAACCAGGCGCGGTACTCCGCGGCGCACGTCCAGCGGCTGCGGTTGATCAAGGCGCTCACCGAAGTCGGCGGCCTGCCGCTGGCCTCGGTCGGCGCCGTGCTGAGCGCGATCGACGGCGACGAGACCCCGCACCGGACGATGGGCGTCGTCCAGCAGGAGCTGGCCGGGACGCCGCCGAAGGTGTCCGACGAGGCCGCCGAGTGGGCGTCCGGCCGGCTGGCCGACGTCATGCGCCGCCACGGCTGGAAGGTGCACCCGCCGGAACACCGCACGATGGCGAACCTCGTCGCGGCGCTGGCTACGGCCAAGGAGCTGGGGCAGGAGAAGCTGACCGAGCGGCTGGAGGAGTACGCCGAGCTGGCCATGCGCGTCGCGGAACTCGACGTCGACGTGGTGGCCGGCCTGACGTCGCTGGACACGATCATCGAGACCGGGCTGGTCGCCACCGTGCTCGGCGACCGGATCTTCGCCGGGCTGCGCCACCTCGCCCAGGAGCAGGTGTCCCGCAAGGTCCTCGGCGGTTAGTCCGAGACGCTCAGGGTCGGCGCGATGCGGCTGAAGACGTCCTGGCCCGAGCTCTCCTGCTCGGCGGGCACGGTGACCGACAGGATCCACAGGCTGGTGCCCGCCTGGACCAGGTTCATGAACGTCACGCGGGTGCCGCCGCCCCGGCCGGCTTCGGGGAGGGTGCCGCCCTCGGCCAGGCGGTAGGTCAGCGTCGAGCCCTTGCCACCCGGCAGCGGCGTCGGGTCGTAGAGCTGGAACGCGTTGGCCGGGTACGACCCCTTCAGCCAGGCGATGTACTCGCCGTCGCCGGGGAACTGGGTGAAGTACTTCGCCAGCCGTTCCACCCGCAGCGACCGGCGCCCGTCGGGCGAGACGTACTGGACCGCGGTGCTCGCCCCGAACTTCGTCGTCGTGTGCGGGGCGACGAACTTCTGCCAGCCCTCGGGCACCTGGAGGCCGAACTGGCCGCCGTTGCCGGTCACGTAGCTCGCGTCGCCGGACTGCTGCACCAGCGTCGGCGCCGGGACGTCGGTGACGCCGTTCGAAGTCTCCGGCGGGGCGGCGGCCGGGGGTAGCAGCGACTGCCCGCCGACCGTCCTGGCCAGCGCGAACCCGCCGCCCGCGGCGAGCAGGAAGAGAAGGATCGCCACCGCGACGAGCACGGCGGTGGCCGTGGAGCTGCGCCGGGCCGCCTTGGGCTGCGGGACGAACAACGTCGGCGGACCCGAGCCGGGCGCCGGCGCGGGCGCGGGCGCGGGCGGGCGCAGGAACGGCAGCGGGCCCGGGTCGGCGGCGAGCTCGCTGCTCGAGCCCTCGGCCTTCTTCTCCGCCTTGCCCTTGTCCTTTTCGGGCAGGACGGTCTTGATCACCTGCGTGTCGGTCGCGTCCGGCTGCGCGGACGTCTTCTTGCCGTCCGGGGTGTGGAACAGCTCGGACCCGAACAGGTCGAGCGGCGTCTTCGTCTGCAGCGGGTACAGCCGGTGCCGGACCTCGCGGAGCGTGATCCGGTTGCCGGGCTCCTTCTTCATCAGCGCGCCGATGACGTCGGCCAGCGGGCCGGCCTTCGGCTGCGGCACCTTCCCGTTGACGACCTTGCCGACCGTCTCCAGCGGGTCGCCGTCGGCGTCGTACGGCGGCGCGCCCTCGACCGCGGCGAACAGCGTGGCGCCGAGGCCCCACAGGTCCGCGGCCGGCGTGACGGCCCCGCCGGAGGCCACCTCCGGCGCGATGTAGGCGGGCGAGCCGAGCATGATCCCGGTGCGGGTCATGGTCGCCTCGGAGACGTTGCGGGCGATGCCGAAGTCGGTCAGCTTGATCCGGCCGTCGCTGGCCACCAGGACGTTGCCCGGCTTGACGTCGCGGTGGGTGATCCCGGCGGCGTGCGCGGCCTCCAGCGCGGACGCCACGGCGATGCCGACCGCGGCGGCCTGCCCGACGGTCAGCGGCCCGTGGTCGCGCAGGATGTGCGCCAGGCTGCGCGAGGGCAGCAGCTCCATCACCACGAACGGCTGGTCGTCCTCGCGGGCGACGTCGTGCAGGATGATCACGTTGGGGTGGGAGAGCACGGCGATGGCGCGGGCCTCGCGCAGCGTGCGCTCCCGCAGCTCGTCCGCCTGCGACGCCGGGATGCCCGGCGGCACCTTCATCTCCTTGACGGCCACCTGCCGGTGCAGGAACTCGTCGTAGGCCGACCAGACGGTGCCCATCGAGCCGGAGCCGAGCACCGAACGCAGCCGGTAGCGACCGGCGACCACTCGTGTCTCTTCGCTGGAGGGGGGCACCCCCTGATTGTGTCGTACCCGAATGACCCCGGATTGCCTAGGGGCGCGACTAGAGTCACAGGTCGGACGCGGCCCGTGCCTCTACCATCACTGGGTATGACTGAAGTGGCCGGTCCGGAGTCAGCGCCGATCTCCGAACTCGACCTGGGGGCCGAGTTTCCCCAGGCGACGCGCGAGCAGTGGCAGGAGCTGGTCGCCGGTGTCCTGCGCAAGAGCGGCAAGCTGCCCGAGGGCTTCGCGGGTGCCCCGGAGAGCAAGCTCGTCACGCGGACCTACGACGGGATCGAGATCCAGCCGCTGTACACGGCCGAGGACCTCCCCGGCGACATCGGCTTCCCGGGCCTGCCGCCGTACGTGCGCGGCGCGCGGCCGGACGGCCAGGTCGGCACCGGCTGGGACGTCCGGTCCCGGTTCACCGGCGAAGACGGGCGCGAAGTCAACAAGGCGATCCTCGCCGACCTCGAAGGCGGCGTGACGTCGATCTGGCTCTCGGTGCCGCCGCCGGCGCTGGCCGACGCGCTGAACGAGGTCTACCTCGACCTCGCGCCGGTGGTCCTGGACGCGGGGGCCGAGTACGAGGCCGCCGCTTCCGAGCTGCTGGCCCTGCTCGCCGAACGCGAGATCCCGGCGAGCGAGGCCACCGCCGTGCTGGGTGCCGACCCGATCGGGCTGGCCGCCCGGTCCGGCTCGGCCGTCGACCTCGAACCGGCTGCCGCGCTCGCCGCGCGTGTCGCCGCGAAGTACCCGAAGGTGCGCACCATCGTCGCCGACGGCCTGCCGTTCCACGAAGCAGGCGGGTCGGACGCGCAGGAGCTGGGCGCGCTGGTGGCGGCCGGCGTCACCTACCTGCGGGCCCTGACCGACGCGGGCCTCGACGCCGAGGCCGCGGCCGACCAGGTGGAGTTCCGGCTCGCCGCGACCGCCGACCAGTTCTCCACCATCGCGAAGCTGCGCGCGGCGCGGCGCCTGTGGGCCCGCGTCGCCGAGGTGTGCGGCTTCTCTTCGCCGATGCGCCAGCACGCTGTGACGTCGCCGTCGATGCTGACCCGGCGTGATCCCTGGGTGAACATGCTGCGCACGACGGTCGCGTGCTTCGGCGCGGGCGTCGGCGGCGCGGACGCGGTCACCGTGCTGCCGTTCGACGCGGCGATCGGCAAGCCCGACGCCTTCTCCGCGCGGATCGCCCGCAACACCCACGCCGTGCTGCTGGAGGAGTCCAAGCTGGCCGGCGTGGCCGACCCGGCGGGCGGCTCCTGGTACGTCGAGAAGCTCACCGACGACCTCGCGCACGCCGCCTGGGCCGAGTTCACCGCCATCGAAGGCGAAGGCGGCCTGGCGGCTTCGCTGGCCTCCGGCGAGCTGGCGGCCCGGCTGGCGGCGACGTGGGAGAAGCGCTCTTCGCGGATCGCGACGCGGCGCGACCCGCTCACCGGCGTCAGCGAGTTCCCGAACCTGGCCGAGAAGCCGGTGGTGCGGGAGCCGGTGGAGTCCACTGTGGAAGGCGGGCTGCCGCGGCACCGGTACGCCGAAGGCTTCGAGGCGCTTCGCGACGCTTCGGACGCGTACCTCGCTGAGCACGGCTCGCGGCCGAAGATCTTCCTCGCGACCCTCGGCCCGGTCGCCGCGCACACCACGCGGGCCGGGTTCGCCGCCAACCTGTTCCAGGCGGGCGGGATCGAAGCCGTCAACCCGGGCGCGACCGACGACCTGCCCGGCGCTTTCCGCGAATCCGGCGCCCGCATCGCCTGCCTCTGCGGCACCGATGACGCCTACGCGGCCCAGGCGGCCGATGTCGCCGCGTCCCTCGGGGCCGAGTACGTCCTGCTCGCGGGGAAGGGCGACTACGACGGCGTGGACGCGAACGTTTTCGCCGGTTGCGACGCCCTGGAAGTCCTGAACGGCCTGCACGCCAAGCTGGGAGTCACGCGATGAGCATCCCGAACTTCGCCGGTCTCGACCTCGGCACGCCGTCACCGGGCGACCGCGACACCTGGGCGCGCGCGGTGGAGAGCGCCACCGGCAAGGGCCCCGACGCCCTGGCCTGGGAAACGCCCGAAGGCATCGGCGTCAAGCCCGTCTACACCGCCGCCGACCTGTCCGATGTGGACTTTCTCGGCACGTACCCCGGCATCGCGCCCTTCCTGCGCGGGCCGTACCCGACGATGTACGTCAACCAGCCGTGGACCATCCGCCAGTACGCCGGGTTCTCCACCGCCGAGGAGTCCAACGCCTTCTACCGGCGCAACCTCGCCGCCGGGCAGAAAGGCCTCTCGGTCGCCTTCGACCTGGCCACCCACCGCGGCTACGACTCCGACCACCCCCGCGTGTCGGGTGACGTCGGCATGGCGGGCGTCGCGATCGACTCCATCTACGACATGCGGCAGCTCTTCGACGGGATTCCCCTCGACAAGATGTCGGTGTCGATGACGATGAACGGCGCGGTGCTGCCGGTGCTCGCCCTGTACGTCGTCGCGGCCGAAGAGCAGGGGGTGAAGCCGGAACAGCTCGCGGGGACCATCCAGAACGACATCCTCAAGGAGTTCATGGTCCGCAACACCTACATCTACCCGCCGCAGCCTTCGATGCGGATCATCTCCGACATCTTCTCCTTCACTTCGCAGCACATGCCGAAGTACAACTCGATCTCCATCTCCGGCTACCACATGCAGGAAGCCGGGGCGACCGCCGACCTGGAGCTGGCCTACACGCTCGCCGACGGCGTCGAGTACATCCGATCGGGGGTCGCCGCGGGACTCAGCGTCGACAAGTTCGCGCCGCGGCTGTCCTTCTTCTGGGCGATCGGCATGAACTTCTTCATGGAGGTCGCGAAGCTGCGCGCGGCCCGCCTGCTGTGGGCGAAGCTGGTGAAGGGCTTCAGTCCGACGTCGTCGAAGTCGCTCTCGCTGCGGACGCACTCCCAGACGTCCGGCTGGTCGCTGACCGCGCAGGACGTCTACAACAACGTCGTCCGCACCTGCGTCGAGGCGATGGCCGCGACCCAAGGACACACCCAGTCGCTGCACACGAACGCCCTCGACGAGGCTCTGGCGCTGCCGACGGACTTCTCCGCGCGGATCGCCCGCAACACCCAGCTGCTGCTGCAGCAGGAGTCCGGCACCACCCGCGTGATCGACCCGTGGGGCGGCAGCGCGTTCGTCGAGAAGCTGACCTACGACCTCGTGCGCAAGGCGTGGGGCCACATCACCGAGGTCGAGCAGGCCGGCGGCATGGCCAAGGCGATCGACGCGGGCATCCCGAAGCTGCGCATCGAGGAGGCCGCCGCGCGCACCCAGGCGCGCATCGACTCCGGGCGGCAGCCGGTGATCGGCGTCAACAAGTACCAGGTCACCGACGACATCGACATCGAAGTGCTGAAGGTCGACAACGCCGGCGTCCGCGCGCAGCAGCTGGAGAAGCTGCGGCGGCTGCGGTCCGAACGCGACTCCGCGGCCACCGAAGACGCCCTGCGGCGGCTCACCGAGGGCGCCAGCAACGGGGGCAACCTCCTGGAACTGGCCATCGACGCGGCCCGCGCGAAGGCCACCGTCGGCGAGATCTCCGACGCGCTGGAGAAGATCTGGGGACGGCACTCCGGCCAGATCCGGACCATCTCGGGGGTGTACCGCGAGGAGGTGGGGAAGACGCAGAACGTCGAAAAGGCCCGTCAGCTGGTCGAGGAGTTCGCCGCCGAGGAGGGCCGCCGCCCGCGGATCCTCGTCGCGAAGATGGGCCAGGACGGCCACGACCGCGGCCAGAAGGTGATCGCCACCGGCTTCGCCGACCTCGGCTTCGACGTCGACGTCGGCCCGCTGTTCTCCACCCCGGCCGAGGTGGCGCGGCAGGCGATCGAGGCGGACGTGCACGTCGTCGGCGTCTCGTCGCTGGCCGCCGGGCACCTCTCGCTGGTGCCCGCGCTGCGGCACGAGCTGGCCGAGCTGGGGCGCGAGGACATCATGGTCGTCGTCGGCGGCGTCATCCCGCCGCAGGACTACCCGGCGCTGCGCGAGGCCGGGGCGGCGGCGATCTTCGGGCCCGGCACGGTGCTCGCGGACGCCGCCATCGACCTGCTCGGCCAGCTGTCGGCGCAGGAGTCCTGACCGTTGCCGCGCAAGATCGACGTCACCGCCTACGCCAAGGGCGTCCTCGCGGGGGACCGCGGGACGCTGTCGAAGGCGATCACGCTGGTCGAGTCGCAGCGGGAGGACCACCGGACGCTGGCGCAGGAGCTGCTGGTCGAGCTGCTGCCGTCGGCCGGCGGCGCCCGGCGGGTCGGCATCACCGGCGTGCCCGGTGTCGGCAAGTCGACATTCATTGACCAGCTGGGCACCGACTTGACCGCGGCGGGGCACCGCGTCGCCGTGCTGGCGGTGGACCCGTCGTCGACGCGGACCGGCGGGTCGATCCTCGGCGACAAGACCCGGATGGCGCGGCTGGCGGTCGACCCGCGGGCGTTCATCCGGCCGTCGCCGACGTCCGGGACGCTGGGCGGGGTCGCGCGGGCCACGCGCGAGACGATCGTGCTGATGGAGGCGGCCGGCTACGACGTGGTGCTGGTCGAGACGGTCGGGGTCGGACAGTCCGAAGTGACCGTCGCGAACATGGTCGACTGCTTCCTGTTCCTGACGCTGGCCCGCACCGGCGACCAGCTCCAGGGCATCAAGAAGGGCGTGCTGGAGCTCGCCGACGTCATCGCGGTCAACAAGGCCGACGGCGACCACGAGCGGGACGCCCGGCGCGCGGCGCGGGAGCTGGCCGGCGCGCTGCGGATGATCTACGGGCCCGAAGCGTCGTGGACGCCGCCGGTGCTGACCTGCAGCGGGCTGCACAACCTGCGGCTCGACGAGGTCTGGGGCGCGATCGAGCAGCACCGCGAGACGCTCACGGCGTCCGGCGAGTTGGACGCCCGGCGGCGGCAGCAGCAGGTCGACTGGACCTGGGCGATGGTGCGCGAGCAGCTGCTCGGTCGGCTGGCGGTGCATCCGGACGTGCGAACGGTCGTTCCCGACGTCGAACGGGCGGTGCGGGACGGTGAACTGACGGCTACCCTCGGTGCACAGCGGATCCTCGACGCGTTCGGTGGCTGACGTGCGGGCGATGCGTGGGCAGAATGCCTGGTCGTGGCGAAAGGATGACATGGCGAAACTGCGGGGTCTGGTCCTGGTCGGGCTGCTCGGGGCGGTGCTGTTCACCGCGTCACCGGCAGTGGCGCTCGCGCGGCCGTCCGCCGTCACGGTGAGCGTGGCGCACGCGTCCGTGGCCCCGGTCCTGGCGCAGACCCAGCCACCGGGCCCGGTGCTCGACCCGGCGCAGACGGACAAGGCCAACAGCGAGAAGACCAAGAACAAGCTGGTCGCGGGCCTGCTCGCGGTCGTGCTGCTCGGCATCGTGATCTGGGGGCGCAAGATCCGTTCGAAGCGGGCCAAGGGGTCCTGAGGTTTTCGGCTTTGCCGAACTAGCGCACGCCGTTCAACGCAGATCCGGTACCGGCCGTCTCGGACGGCCGTTTTCGAGGCGCGGCTTGCCGCCTGCATGGTGCACGATCGTCTGCAAATGCGTACGACAGATCGATCGGCACGACGCGTGACCCCAGCCGCTGCGCGGGTTACCCGTGTTGCGGGAGGAGGTGCGGCGTGACGGTGCTCGACTCACGGCCGGACGTTCCAGGCGACCCCCAAGGGCGCATCATCAACCCCATGGAGGGGTCCGAAGCGCTCATCTCCGAAGCGGGCGTAAGCATGGCTCCCGTGGAGGACCTTGGTGCGGGCCGTGGCCCGTTCTGGCTGGACGACTGGCTGCGCGCCAACGCGACCGACGTGCTCGCCTGGCGGCGGCACATCCACGCGCACCCGGAGCTGTCGCGGCACGAGTTCGCGACCACGGAACTGGTCGTCACGCTGCTGCGCTCGGTCGGTCTCAAGCCCTGGGTGCTGCCGGGCGGCACCGGCGTCGTCTGCGACATCGGCAGTGGTGAGCGGTGCGTCGCGCTGCGCGCGGACATGGACGCGCTACCGCTGACGGAGGCGACCGGGCTGCCCTACGCGTCGACGACCGAGGGCGCGGCGCACATGTGCGGCCACGACGCCCACACGGCGATCCTGCTGGGCGCGGCCCGCGCGCTGGCCGGGGCGCCGGAGCTGCCGGGCCGGGTGCGGCTGATCTTCCAGCCGGCCGAGGAGGTCATGCCCGGGGGAGCCCTGGACATGATCGCGGCCGGCGCGCTGGACGGCGTCGAGCGGATCTACGGCCTGCACGTCGACCCGCGGCTCGAAGTGGGGTCGGTGGGGATGCGCGTCGGCGCACTGACGTCGGCGGCGGACCTGATCGAGCTGCGCCTGACGTCGCCGGGCGGCCACACGTCCCGGCCGCACCTGACGGCCGACCTGGTGCACGCGCTGGGCACGGTGATCACGTCCCTGCCCGCGGTGCTCTCCCGCCGCGTCGACCCGCGGTCCGGGACCATTCTGGTGTGGGGAGCGGTCCACGCGGGCCAGGCGGCCAACGCCGTCCCGCAGGACGGCGTCCTGCGGGGGACGCTGCGGACGGCCGACCACGAGGTCTGGACGGCCCTGGAGCCGCTGGTCGCCTCGTCGGTGGAGTCCCTGCTGGCTCCCACGGGTGTCGGCTTCCACCTGGACTACCGCCGCGGCGTCCCACCGGTGGTCTCCGACCCGGAGTCGACGGCCCTGATGCGCGCCGGCGTGGAAGCGGCCCTCGGCGAGGGCGCGGTGGCCCCCACGGAGCAGTCCTCGGGCGGCGAGGACTTCGGCTGGTACCTGGAGCACGTCCAGGGAGCCTTCGCCCGCCTCGGCGTCTGGTCCGGCCCGCCCGCCCCCCAATCGGACATCCACCGCCCCACGTTCATCCTCGACGAGCGAGCCCTCCTCTGCGGAGTCCGAACCCTCGTCCACACAGCCCTAACCACCCTCGCCTAACCGTGTCGACCCTCCAATCACGCGTGTCGACCTTGTGATCACGCGTGTCGACTGCTCCCGCACGGGCAGTTGTGCACAAGTTATCCACAGGCCAGTAGTTATCCACAGATCGAGGACGAGCCCCTTTCCTCTTCGCCCGAGAGGGCCTCATCCTCGATCTTGTGACCGAGTGGGCAAGGCGACACGGAGTGCTCTCGCGAGCCGACGCCGACAGGCTTTTAGGGCGACGCAAGGTCCTCGAGGGGCTCGAGCGCGGGGTGCTTTCGCAGCCGTGGCGAGGTGTCGTCGTGCACGCCACCGACCTGCTGAAGTTGCCGACGAGGGCTGCGGCTGCGCTGCTCGCTGTCGGCCCTCCCGTCGCGCTGGCCGGCGCTACTTCCCTTGCGCTGCATGGCATTTCGGCTGCCGACGAGCGCGAGATCCACGTGATGGTGCCCTACTCGCGGCGCATCCGATCCCGTGCCGGCCTGGTAGTGCATCAGGGCGGCTTCCGCGATCACGATGTCATCGAGATCGACGGCCTCGCGACCTTTCTGCTTGACCGTGCCCTGGCCGATTTCCTGTGCGATGGAGACAAGCGGGTGGCCTTTCCGGCGGTCGACGAAGCCATGCGAGGACTCCCGGCGGACCATTGCGCAAAGCTCCGGGAGAACGTCCGCGACCGGCTCTCCGAGCGCCGGGACCGGCGAGGTATCCACAGGGCTCTGATGCTCTTGGATCTCGCCACGGGCAAGGCGGAATCCCCGCCCGAAAGCGTGCTCCGGCTGCTCGTGGTCGAGGCTGGCTTCCCGGTGCCCGAGCCCCAGTACCAGGTCACCACGATCGATGGCCGCAAGCTTTACGTGCTCGACATGGCGTGGCCGAGCAGACAGATCGCGCTCGAGTACGACGGATTCGCAGCTCACGAGGAGCGGCGCGAGTACGACTTGGAACGCGACCAGCGGATGGCTGCCCGTGGCTGGATCACTGTCCGAGCCGCCGCAGCCGACCTCCGGGAACCGAGCCGCCTTCTGACCGAGTTGCGGGCAGCCTTCGACCGGCGATCCGGGCGGGCGGCGTGATCAGACCGACGACACACGTGATTGAAGGGTCGACACGCGTGATTGAAGGGTCGACACGCGTGATTGGAGGGTCGACACGGTTAGCCGGTTATGCCGGAGCAGGGGCGGGTTCGGAGGTCGTCGACGTAGTCGGCGGGGGCGCCGGCTGCCTCGGCGGCGTCGGCCAGGACGCCCAGGTAGCGGGCTGAAGGCAAGCCGCCTTCGTAGGCGTCGAGGACGTAGAGCCAGGCCAGGACGGAGCCGTCCATCGTCTGGACTCGGAGGCGGATCTTCGAGTGGATGCCCAGCTCGCCGCCTTCCCAGCGGTCCAGGCCGTCCTCGTCCAGCGGCGTCACGTCGTACAACACGACGAAGACGCGGGACGCCGGATCCTCGACGATCGTCGCCAGGGCACCTTCCCACCCCAGGTCCTCGCCGCCGAAGGTCAGGCGCCAGCCCTCCAGCCAGCCGGTGCCGGCCATCGGAGAGTGCGGCGCGCGCTCCAGCATCTGGGCGGGCTCCATGTTCGATCCGTACGCGGCATACAACGGCACGCCCGACAGCGTAGCGATACCTCCCTCACCCGAGTGGACGCACTCGCCGTGTTCGCCCACTTCAGTGTCCGGTCACCTTCGCCGCGTACGGTGAGAGCACCGCACGAACAGCCCAGAGGAGGACCCAGGTGACCAGGATCGTGATCATGGGCGGGGGCCCGGCCGGCTACGAAGCGGCGCTGGTCGCGGCCCAGCACGGAGCCGACGTCACGATCGTCGAGCGGGACGGCCTCGGTGGCGCGTGCGTCCTCTACGACTGCGTTCCCTCGAAGACGTTCATCGCGAGCTCCGGCGCACTGGCGAAGATGCATGACCTCAGCGAGCTCGGCATCAACACCGACCTGGCCGACACCAGCATCGACCTCCCGACCGTCCACGGCCGGGTGAAGGGGCTGGCGCTCGCCCAGTCCGCCGACATCCGCGCCCGCGTCCAGCGCGAGGGCGTCCGCGTCATCGCCGGCGAGGCCCGCTTCTGCGACGAAGAGCCCGGCCTGGCGACGCACAAGGTCGCCGTCACGACGAAGGACGGCACCGAGAAGCTGCCCGCCGACGTCGTCCTCATCGCCACCGGCGCCACCCCGCGCGTGCTGCCCGGCGCCGTGCCGGACGGCGAGCGCATCCTCGACTGGCGCCAGCTCTACGAGCTCCGGGAGCTGCCGGAGCACCTCGCCGTGATCGGCTCCGGCGTCACCGGCGCCGAGTTCGCGTCCGCCTACACCGAGATGGGTGTCAAGGTCACCGTCGTCTCCAGCCGTGACCGCGTCCTCCCGCACGAAGACGCCGACGCCGCCGCGGTGCTCGAAGAGGTCTTCTCCCAGCGCGGGACGACCGTCGCCAAGCACGCGCGCGCCGACCGCGTCGAGCGCACCGAAAAGGGCGTCGAGATCCACCTCGCTGACGGCCGCGTGATCGAAGCCAGCCACGCGCTGATGACCGTCGGGTCGGTGCCCAACACGAAGGACATCGGCCTCGACAAGGTCGGCATCGAGGTCGGCCCCGGCGGGTTCATCACCGTCGACCGCGTTTCACGCACCTCCGTTCCCGGGATCTACGCCGCCGGCGACTGCACCGGCGTGCTCATGCTCGCCTCGGTGGCGAGCATGCAGGGCCGCATCGCGATGTGGCACGCGCTCGGCGAAGGTGTCGCGCCGATCAAGCTCAAGACCGTCGCCGCCAACGTGTTCACCCACCCGGAGATCGCCACCGTCGGCATCAGCCAGCAGGCGATCGACTCCGGTGAGGTGCCCGCGCGCACCATCATGCTGCCCCTGGCCACCAACGCGCGCGCGAAGATGGAGGGCCTCCGCCGAGGCTTCGTGAAGCTGTTCTGCCGCCCCGCCACCGGCGTGGTCGTCGGCGGTGTCGTCGTGGCGCCGCAGGCGAGCGAGCTCATCCTTCCCATCGCGCTCGCCGTCCAGAACCAGCTCACAGTGGACCACCTGGCACTGACATTTTCGGTTTACCCGTCGCTGTCGGGCTCGATCACCGAGGCCGGGCGCCAGCTCATGCGCCACGACGATCTCGACTGACGACGGCACGCAACCCCGGCGCACCCGTCGCGTCTTCTCGGTTGTCAGGCTGAAGGACGCGAAGGGTGCGAGAGTGCGCAAGACGGTGGTTTTCGTTGCGGCAGCGGTGATCGGGGCGACGGCGCTGACGGGACCGGCGATGGCGCAGAGCACCACTCCGGCGCCGGGCACGAGCGCGGCCCCGAAGGCGGGCAGCGTTCAGCTCAACGTGAACACCGCGATCAACCAGACGCTGGTGGACAAGTACGTCCGCGACGCGCCGAACGTCGCGCTGGCGAAGTGCGAAGGCCCTTCGCCGGCGTTCTCCTCGCCGGTGCTGACGTTCGCCAACTACACCCCCGGCCCGTTCATGGGCGCCGACGCGAACATCAGCGCCGACGCCGAGCTGAAGCCCGGCACCGCGGCGGGCACGTACCCGCTGACCGTGACCTGTGGCGGCCAGACCTACACCACGCAGTTCACGGTGCCCGCCGCGCAGGTCGCGAAGGTGCCCTCCGGCGCCGCGAAGGCGGGCGACGGCAGCATGGCGGGCTGATTTCCGAAATCGCCAGGACCGCCCCGGAGCCACGCTCCCGGGGCGGTTTTCTTTCGGTCCGGAGGCAACCTCTCCGCAGGTAGGGCGTCTTTCGAAGCAGAAGTCCCGGGGGAGGGGAAAAGGGATGGAAACGAAAAAGATCCTGGCCGTCGCCGCCGTTTCGGGTGGCTTGCTGCTCTCGGCGCCGGCGGCCTTCGCCGCGACACCCACCGAGCACGCGGGAAATCCGAAGGCCTACTTCCGCGTCATGCCGACCGCGGCCCGTCCGGGAGCGAAGGTGGAGATCCGGCTCGGCTGCGAAGCCGCGAGCACGCACGACCCGGTGTCGCCGGTCCTCAAGATCGGGGCGCTCCGGCGGGTCGGCCCGCAGAACGACCCGGCCAAGGCGCCCGCCGCGGCCGCGTCGGCGATCGTGCAGCCCGCGAAACCCGGCGTCTACCCGGTGTCGTTCTCCTGCGGGGGCGCCGAACTGACCACGAAGTTCACCGTGCTGGGTGAACGTCATCAGGTGGCGAAGGTACCGTCGGGGGCACCGCAGACCGGGGGCGGCCCGGCCGGCCACGGGCCGCTCGCCGCCGCGGGCGCCATGGGCGTGCTGGCCCTCGGCGGGGGCGGTCTCGTGCTGGCCCGGCGAGCCTGGCGCCGCTGACTGCGGCCCGGCTCAACCAACGGAACCACCCGGACGTGTGAACTTTGTCAGCGTTGGTCAGGGGGAGAGCATGAGCACGAAGACAACGGGCGGCAGGCGGGGCTTCCTGATCGCCTTTATCGTGGCGTTGGTCGCCGCGCTGGTGGTGGTGCTGGTGCTGACCCTCGACGGCGGCAGCGGCCCGGACACCGCGCAGCCGCCGCCCGCCCAGCCGGTCGCCGTCGCCCCGGAGCCGCAGGCCGCGAGCCAGGACGCCGGCGCGGCGCTGCCCGAATCCGAGCCCGTTTCGATCGACATCCCGAAGATCGGCGCGCACTCGACGCTGGTCCCGCTGGGCCTCAACCCGGACAACACCGTCGAGGTACCGCCGGTGACCACGCCGCTGCAGGCCGGCTGGTACACCTACGCGCCGACGCCGGGCGAGACCGGCCCGGCCGTCGTGCTGGGGCACGTCGACGGCAACCACCAGAAGGGCATCTTCTTCCGGCTCAAGGAGCTGGCCGCGGGTGACCGGGTCTCGATCGCCCGCAAGGACGGCACCACGGCGGTGTTCGAAGTGACGAAGGTGCACCAGGTGCCGAAGAAGGACTTCGAGCGCGAAGGCGTCTACGACGACACGGCCGGGCCCGAGCTGCGGCTGATCACCTGCGGCGGCGTCTTCGACCGGAGCGCGCACAACTACGTCGACAACATCGTCGTCTACGCCCGGCTGGTCCAGGCCTGATTTTCGGGTTTTGTCGGTGCCCGGTGCCAGACTGTGCCCGTCGTCACCGCCAGGTGGCGCGGACGAGGGTTGGGAGTCGACATGGTGTTCCGGGACGAAAGATGGCCCGACGGCACGCCGGGCTGGGTGGACCTGATGGTGCCCGATCAGGCGAAGGCGATCGCCTTCTACGGCGGCCTGTTCGGGTGGGACGTGGAGCGCGGCGGTGCGGAGACCGGCTTCTACGGCATGGCGCAGCTGCGGGGGCGCCCGGTCGCCGGCATCGGGCAGACCCCACCGGGCCAGGACGTCCCGCCGTTCTGGACTACGTACCTCGCGGTGTCCGATGTGGACCGCACGGCCGCGGCCGTCACCGAGGCGGGCGGGCGGATCGTGGTGCCGGTGAGGGAGGTGCTGAAGGAGGGCCGGATGGCGATCGCGGCCGATCCCGCGGGGGCCGTCTTCGGGCTCTGGGAGGCCGGCAACCACATCGGCACGCAGGTCGTGGCGGCCCCGGGCGCCCCGGCCTGGAACGAGTGCCACAGCCGCGACTACGCGGCGGCGAAGCCGTTCTACGAGGAGGTCTTCGGCTACGGCTTCCAGGACATCTCCGGCGACGACTTCACGTACGCGGTACTGCTGCTCGACGGGCGCCCGGTCGGCGGCCTCGGCGCGGTACCCGGCTCGGCGCCACCGGAGGTGCCGTCGTACTGGTCGGCGTACTTCTGGGCGGCCGACGCCGACGCGGCCGCGGCCAAGGTGGCCGAGCTCGGCGGCTCGGTCGAGGGGAAGCCGTTCGACTCGCCGTACGGGCGGCAGGTGCGCGCCACCGACGACCAGGGCGTGCCGTTCATGGTCATCGCGCCCAACGAGCAGTCGGGCGAGCCGGAGGGCTGGGCGGTGTGAGCGGGCGGGCCGGGAGCGCCACGAGGCGGCACCCCCGGCCGTCGCCGGTCCGTCCGCTCAGTCCGCTGAGTCTTCTTCGGAGACCCAGTCGAAGGTCTTGGTGACGGCCTTCTTCCAGTTGCGGTACTCGCGCTCGCGGCGGGCGTCGTCCATCGACGGGTCCCACTGCTTGTCCTGGGCCCAGTTGGTGCGGATGTCGTCCTCGGACTTCCAGAACCCGACGGCGAGACCGGCGGCGTAGGCGGCGCCCAGCGCGGTGGTCTCGTTGACCACCGGGCGGATCACCGGCACGCCGAGGATGTCGGCCTGGAACTGCATGAGCAGCTCGTTGACGACCATGCCGCCGTCGACCTTGAGCGACTTCAGCGGGACTCCGGAGTCGGCGTTCATCGCGTCGATGACCTCGCGCGACTGGAAGGCGGTCGCCTCCAGCACCGCGCGGGCGAGGTGGCCCTTGTTGACGAACCGGGTGAGCCCGACGATCGCGCCGCGAGCGTCGGAGCGCCAGTAAGGAGCGAACAGACCCGAGAACGCCGGGACGAAGTACGCGCCGCCGTTGTCCTCGACGCTGCGCGCGTGCTCCTCGATCTCGGCCGCGGTCGTGATCATGCCGAGGTTGTCGCGCAGCCACTGCACCAGCGAACCGGTGACGGCGATGGAGCCTTCCAGCGCGTAGACCGTGTCGTTCGAGCCGATCTTGTAGCAGACCGTGGTGAGCAGCCCGTTCTGCGACATCACCTTCTCGGTGCCGGTGTTGAGCAGCATGAAGTTGCCGGTGCCGTAGGTGTTCTTGGCCTCGCCGGGCGAGAGGCAGGCCTGGCCGAACGTCGCGGCCTGCTGGTCGCCCAGGATGCCCGCGATCGGGACGCCGGCCAGCGCGCCCTTCTCGCGGACCTTGCCGTACTCCTCGGACGAGGAGCGGATCTCCGGCAGCATCGAAAGGGGGATGCCCATCTCGCCGGCGATCTCGGCGTCCCACTGCAGGGTGTCGAGGTCCATCAGCATGGTGCGGGAGGCGTTGGTCGGGTCGGTGACGTGCACGCCGCCGTCGGCCCCGCCGGTCATGTTCCACAGCACCCAGGTGTCCATGTTGCCGAACAGCAGGTCACCGGCCTCGGCCTTTTCGCGCGCGCCCTCGACGTTGTCGAGGATCCACTTGACCTTGGGCCCGGAGAAGTAGGTCGCGAGCGGGAGGCCGACCTTGTCGCGGTAGCGCTCCTGGCCGCCGCCGAGGTTGCCGAGCTCGGTGACGATCCGGTCGGTGCGGGTGTCCTGCCAGACGATCGCGTTGTACACCGGCTTGCCGGTGGTCTTGTCCCAGACGAGGGCGGTCTCGCGCTGGTTGGTGATGCCGACGGCGGCGATGTCCTTCGCGGTCAGGTCGGCCTTGGCCAGTGCGCCCGCGGCGACCCGGCGCGTGTTCTCCCAGATCTCTTCCGCGTTGTGCTCGACCCAGCCGGCGCGGGGGAAGATCTGCTCGTGCTCGCGCTGGTCGACCGAGACGACCCGGCCCTCGTGGTTGAAGATCATGCACCGGGTGGACGTGGTGCCCTGGTCGATCGCGGCTACGTACGAAGTCATGTGTGCTCCCGGAATTCCGTCGATCGGGCGATCAGGTCAGGTTGTGGACGACGAGGTAGAGGAGGGCGGCGAGCGCGCCGCCGACGAGCGGGCCGACGACCGGGATCCACGAGTAGCCCCAGTTGGCGTTCGCCTTGTTGCGGATCGGCATCAGGAACGCGTACGCGATCCGCGGGCCGAGGTCGCGAGCCGGGTTGATGGCGTACCCGGTCGGACCACCGAGGGAGGTACCGATCACGAGGACGACGAACGAGACACCCGCGTAGCCGAGGGCGGAGTTGCCGAAGTTCGGCGTCCCGCCGTCACCGGCGGCGTAGGTCGGGCTGAGCAGGATCCAGGCGACCAGCACGAAGGTGCCGATGATCTCGGTGACGAGGTTCCAGGCGACGTTCGGGATTTGCGGGCCGGTGGAGAAGATGCCGAGGGTGTTTTCGGGTTCGGGGTGGTCGTCGAACTGCAGCTTGTAGGTGGCCCAGCAGAGCATGGCGCCGATGATGGCGCCGGCGAACTGGCCGATGAAGTAGAACGGGACGTCGGCCCACGGGGTCTTGTCGGCGATGGCGAGGCCCAGCGTCACCGCCGGGTTGAGGTGCGCGCCACTGGGCGCGGCGATGCTGGCACCGGTGAAAACGGCGAACGCCCAGCCGAAGTTGATGAACAGCATGCCGCCGTTGTTGCCGTTGGTTTTCCGGAGGACGTGGTTCGCGACCACACCGTTGCCGAGCAGGATCAGGGCGGCCGTTCCCAGTAGTTCCCAGACGATTATTGCCCCAGCACTCACCGCTGCACCTCCACACTGGACACTCTGCGCAGGGTCGATCACGGCGTGCCACGGCACCGTTGCCGACCCACGTTCGCGCGACGTTACCGGGGCGTAGAAGCTCCTTCCAAGCACCGGAGAGCCGAATTCTTTCAAGATCCCGGTCAAGATCGCGGAGGGTTACGCCACAAGTGTCATCCGTGGACGGGCGGATGATCACCGGGTCGTGCGATGCTGGAGGCCTCGCCGGCACGAGGAGGAATGTCACGTGGCGCAGCACGCAGCGGAGACGAACCCGGCTCGACTGGGCCCGGTCAAGCGGGAAGAGACGTGGCAGCGGCTCGGCGAAGAGACGTTCGACCTCGTCGTCATCGGCGGCGGCGTGGTCGGGGCGGGCACCGCGCTGGACGCCGCGACGCGCGGCCTGCGGGTCGCGCTCGTCGAGGCGCGTGACCTCGCGTCCGGGACGTCGAGCCGGTCGAGCAAGCTCTTCCACGGCGGCCTGCGGTACCTGGAACAGCTGGAATTCGGCCTGGTCCGGGAGGCGCTGCGCGAGCGCGAGCTGATGCTGACGACGATCGCGCCCCACCTGGTGAAGCCGGTCAGCTTCCTCTACCCGCTGACGCACCGCGTGTGGGAGCGGCCGTACACCGCGGCGGGCCTGCTGATGTACGACACGATGGGCGGCGCCCGCAGCGTCCCGGGTCAGAAGCACCTGACCCGCGCCGGCGCGCTGCGCATGGTGCCCGCGCTCAAGCGCTCGGCGCTGATCGGCGGGATCCGCTACTACGACGCGCAGTCCGACGACGCCCGCCACACGATGACGGTGGCCAGGACGGCGGCGCACTACGGCGCGGTCGTGCGCACCTCGACCCAGGTCGTCGGCTTCCTGCGCGAAGCCGACCGGGTGTCCGGCGTGCGCGTGCGCGACGTCGAGGACGGCCGCGAAACGGAGATCTCGGCGGCCGCGGTGATCAACTGCACCGGCGTCTGGACCGACGAGCTCCAGCGCCTGTCGGGCGGCCGCGGCCGGTTCCGGGTCCGGGCGAGCAAGGGCGTGCACATCGTCGTCCCGCGCGACCGGATCGTCTCGGAGTCGGGGATGATCCTGCGCACCGAGAAGTCCGTGCTGTTCGTGATCCCGTGGGGCAACCACTGGATCGTCGGCACGACGGACACGGACTGGGAGCTCGACCTGGCCCACCCGGCGGCGACGAAGCACGACATCGACTACATCCTCGAGCACGTCAACACGGTCCTCGCGACCCCGCTGACGCACGACGACATCGAAGGCGTGTACGCGGGCCTTCGCCCGCTGCTGGCGGGGGAGAGCGAAGAGACGTCGAAGCTGTCGCGCGAGCACGCGGTGGCGCGGGTGGCCCCGGGCCTGGTGGCGATCGCGGGTGGCAAGTACACGACCTACCGGGTGATGGCGGCGGACGCCGTCGACGCGGCGGCGGTGGACCTCCCGGGCCGTTCCCAGCCGTCGATCACGGACAAGGTCCCGTTGCTGGGCGCGGACGGCTACCACGCGCTGGTCAACCAGGCCGACCACCTGGCGGCCGAGCACGGGCTGCACCCGTATCGGGTGAGGCACCTCCTGGACCGCTACGGCTCACTGGTCCACGAGGTCCTGGCTTCGGCGGAGGGCCGCCCGGAGCTGCTGAAGCCGATCGAACACGCTCCGGATTACCTGGGCGTGGAGGTGGTGTACGCGGCTTCGCACGAAGGGGCGCTGCACCTGGAGGACGTCCTCGCCCGCCGCACGCGCATCTCGATCGAGTACGCGCACCGAGGAGTGGACTGCGCTGAGCAGGTGGCCACCCTGGTGGGCGAAGTCCTGGGCTGGTCACCCGAAACGGTGAAGCACGAGGTCGAGGTCTACCGCGCGAGGGTGGAGGCGGAACGCAAGTCCCAGTCCCAGCCGAACGACGAGGCGGCGGACGCGTTGCGGTCGGCGGCTCCGGAGGCCCGCGCGGGGATCGTGGAGCCGGTGAGCTGAGGGGACGTCAGGACGTCCGGTGCCAGCGGATCAGGCGCTCGCCCGTCGGCGCCCGCTCCGCCTCCGGGCCGACCAGCGTGAACCCGCAGCGCTCCGCCACGATCGCCGAGGCCGCGTTGCTCTCCTCGTACCGGTAACTGACCTCGGTCAGGCCCAAGCCGCCGAAGCCGAACCGCAGGGCGGCGTTCAACGCCGTCGTCGCGATGCCCTTGCCGCGCTCCGCCGGGTGGACCCAGATCGTCGCCTCCGCGTACGACGCGTCCAGGTTCAGCTCGCGCAACCCGACCTCGCCCAGCAGCCTGCCCGAGGTCGGCTCGGCGATCGCCCAGGAGCAGCGCTCGTCGCCGGCCCACTGGGCGGCCCGCAGGGCCACGTACTCGGTGGCCTCGTCGAGCGTGCGCAGGCGGTAGTTCAGCACGTACTTGCGGTGCGTCGGGTCGGCGAACGCCTCCATCAACAACGGGCGGTCGTCGATGTGGCGATCGGCGCGCAGCTGGCGCAGGTAGTAGGTGCCCGCGTTGATCTCCACCGGTTCCACTCCGCCCAGCCTAGCCAGGCCGGGAGCACGCCGCTCCCGGCCTGGCGATCACAGCGGGCTCACCGGGTGAAACGCCAGATCACCGGCACTCCGCCCTCGTCGAGCGGGCCGTTCGACGCCGACCCGACGAGCACTCCGTCGTCGCTGACGTGGCTGGGCTGGTAGCCGGTGTAGGTGCCCGGCTGCTTCAGCTCGCCGTCCGGGCTCGTTCCCCGCCACGCCACCGGCTTGCCGCGGAAGGACCCCGGGACCGGGGCCAGCCCGGCCGTCAAGCCGCGCGCGTTCAGGTCGATCGCGTACTCGCCACCGGTCAGCGCGAGCGGCTTCTCCGGCGTGGTCCACCGCACCGCCTGCGACGCGTTGCCGTTCGACGCGAAACCGACCACGACGCCGTTGCGGATCGCCGAACCGTGCGGGTACGAGAAGCCGGCGATGTCGGCCAGCGGCCGGCTCACCCCGTTCTTCCAGACGACGTCGCGTTCGAACCCGCTGAACAGGATCGAGCCGTCGTCGTCGATGTCGATCACGTTGTCCGTGCCCGGCGGCAGCGGGAAAACCGTCGCCGCGCCGGCGCCGGCCGGCCAGATGGCCGCCGCGTTGGCCGCCGGATCGTCGGTGAAGCCCATGCCGACCGCGTCGCCCCGCCGGTTGACCGCCCGCATCTGGAACGTCCGGTAGCCGGGCGGGTTGTCGCGGAGGTGGAACCCCGCGGCGTCGAGCACGAACGTGCGGTCGGCGCCGCTGTCGTAGTCGAGCGCCTGGCCGTAGATCCGGCCCCGGCCGTCCTCCCCTTGGGCCATCGCCCACTCGAAGCCGTCCGGGACGCCGCGCAGCACCGGCTGCCCGCCGCGCCAGCTCACGACCTGCATCTTGCCGTCGACCATGAACGACCCCGTGTACTCGCCCCAGCCGTTCGAAGCCGTCAGGTAGCCGTGTCCCGCGGGGTCGGCTCCGGCCGGCAACGGCAGCACCGTCGGCTGCCAGCCCGGTCGCCCGGCCTCGGCCTGCGCCGGTCCCGCCGCCAAGGCCGCGACGGCGATCGCCACGGTGGCGAGCACCCCCGATCGCGCCCACATCTTTCCCATGGATCCTCCCTTTCCCCCGACCTGCGTGATCACCACGCTGGAGCGCGGGAGCAGGTTGCCCGGCAAAGGGAGCAATCACGAACGGCGGCGGCGAGCCCCGGCGATCATCGCGACGACCAGCGGCAACGCGACCGAAATGATCAGCAGCCTGCCCCGGGAGAGGATCAGCACCGCGATCGCGAGCACGATCGCGATCGGCACCGCGCCCGCGGTCAGGAACCGCACCAGCGCGTTGTCCTCCGAGGACGCCACCGGGACGCCGGGCGCGGAAACCCCGTTCAGCAACGCGCTCGGGCGGGGCGACGGCAGGTCGTCGAACAGCGGGACGAGCTCGCTGACCCGCTTGGCCGCGGTGACCTTCGCGGACCGGGCGCCGTACTCGTCGATGTCGAGCCGTCCGGTGCGGACGTGCTCTTCGAGGACGTCCAGGGCGTCCTGGCGTTCGGCGTCGCTCAACCGCATGTCGCCCACGGCGGGATCAGCGGCCCAGCTCGCGCCGGTAGGAGTCACGCAGCTCGCGGCGGCGCTCGCGGTCACGCAGGTGCCGCTCGTGGCGACGGCGGTGCTCCACGTCGTGGTTCCAGTCGTGACCCCACATCGACTTGCCGAACACCGTCAGCCCGATCGGGACGAAGATGATCGGCCACGCCAGCGTGCCGGTGGCGATCAGCGCGATCGCGGCGATGAAGGCCAGCGGCACGATCGCGGCGAGGAACCGCTGCGGCGGCGACCAGTTGTCCGGCTGCCGCGACGCGGGCGCGGCCGCCGGCTCCGGCGGCGCCGCGACGGGCTGGGGGACGTCCTCGTACCGCGGATGCGGGGCGGGGAGGTCCGCGAAGATCTCGCCGAGCTCGCCGCGCGTCTTGGCCGCGGTGATCCGGGCCGAGCGCTCGCCGTACTCGTCGATGTCGATCCGCCCCGCGCTCATGTGCTCGCCGAGGGCGGACAGCGCGGACTCACGGTTCTGGTCGCTGATCCGCAGCTGCGGAGACGGGACTTCGGTCACGTAGTCGATGGTAGGCCGCCTCGGGGGCGGCCCACCACGACATCGGTCACGAACCGCGCTACTTGATCTCCAGCAGCTGTGTGCCCTGCGTCACGGCGGCGCCGACCTCGACCGCCAGGCCGGTGACGGTGCCCGCTTTGTGCGCGGTGACCGGGTTTTCCATCTTCATCGCCTCGAGGACGACGATCAGCTCGCCGGCTTCGACCGTCTGGCCCTCTTCGACGGCCACCTTGACGATCGTGCCCTGCATCGGCGCCGTGACGGCGTCGCCGCTGACCGCGGCCTT
The DNA here is from genome assembly GCF_042652605.1 of Amycolatopsis plumensis. NCBI lineage: Bacteria > Bacillati > Actinomycetota > Actinomycetes > Pseudonocardiales > Pseudonocardiaceae > Amycolatopsis > Amycolatopsis plumensis. Next base: position 3,958,407 of record NZ_JBHSJY010000001.1, read on the forward strand.
GGTGCCGCCGGCCCGCTTGCGCGGCTTGGCCTTGACGGCGGTGCCGCCGCCCCCGCCGCCGCCTTCGAGCGCGAACCCGCCCGGCAGCGAGACCTCGAGGCGCCGCCCGCCGACCTCGACGACGACGTTCTGCCGCGGTTCTTCTTCGGGCGTCTCGACGTCCGGCGCCACGAACGGCTCGATCCGGTTGTCGAACTCCGTCTCGATCCAGCGCGTGTGCACGCTGAAGCCGTTCTCGTCGCCGATGAACGCGGGGTCGTTGACGATCACGCGGTCGAACGGCAGCACCGTCGCCATGCCCTCGACGACCATCTCGTCGAGCGCGCGGCGGCTGCGCTCCAGCGCGTTGTTCCGGTCCGACCCGGTGACGATCAGCTTGGCCAGCATCGAGTCGAACTGCCCGCCGATGACGCTGCCGGATTCGACGCCGGAGTCGACGCGCACGCCCGGCCCGCTCGGCGCGACGAACTTCGTCACCGTGCCCGGCGCGGGCAGGAAACCGCGGCCGGCGTCCTCGCCGTTGATGCGGAACTCGATCGAGTGGCCGCGCGGCTCGGGGTCCTCGGTGATCCGCAGCTTCTCGCCGCGCGCGATGCGGAACATCTCGCGGACGAGGTCGAGCCCGGTCGTCTCCTCCGACACCGGGTGCTCGACCTGCAGCCGGGTGTTGACCTCGAGGAAGGAGATCGTGCCGTCGGTGGCCACGAGGTACTCGACCGTGCCGGCGCCGTAGTACCCGGCTTCCTTGCAGATCGCCTTCGCGGACTCGTGGATGCGCTTGCGCTGCTCGTCGCTCAGGAACGGCGCGGGCGCCTCTTCGACGAGCTTCTGGTGGCGTCGCTGCAGCGAGCAGTCGCGCGTGCCGACGACGATCGCGTTGCCGTGCATGTCGGCCAGCACCTGCGCCTCGACGTGCCGCGGCTTGTCGAGGTAGCGCTCCACGAAGCACTCGCCGCGGCCGAACGCCGCGACCGCTTCGCGCGTGGCCGATTCGAACAGCTCGGGGATCTCTTCGCGGGTGCGCGCGACCTTCAGGCCGCGGCCGCCACCGCCGAACGCGGCCTTGATGGCCACGGGCAGGCCGTGCTCGTCGGCGAACGCGACGATTTCGGCGGCGTCCTTGGCCGGCTCCTTCGTGCCCGGCACCAGCGGCGCGCCCGCGCGCATGGCGATGTGGCGGGCGGTGACCTTGTCGCCGAGGTCGCGGATGGCCTGCGGGCTCGGCCCGATCCAGGTGAGCCCGGCGTCGAGGACGGCCTGCGCGAAGTCGGCGTTCTCGGAGAGGAAACCGTAGCCGGGGTGCACCGAATCGGCGCCCGACCGCTTGGCCGCGTCCAGCAGCTTGTCGAAGTTCAGGTAGCTCTCGGCGGCCGTCGTGCCGCCGAGGGCGAAGGCTTCGTCGGCCAGCCGGACGTGTGGCGCGTCGCGGTCCGGGTCCGCGTACACCGCGACACTGGCCAAGCCAGCGTCCTTCGCGGCTCTGATGACGCGTACCGCGATTTCGCCACGGTTGGCGACCAGGATCTTGGTCACCGGACCACCCGTGGTTTCGCCGACCTGCTCGGCCACCCCGCACCTCCTGCGTCCGACAGCTGCATTGCTGACCGCCCACGCGGCATCAGGGAAGTCTACGGATATGACGTCGCGAGTCTCTTGAGTGAGAGGTGAACCACGCTCAGACGTGGTGGCGCAGCTCCTCGGGCAGCGGCGAATCGAGCACGATCACGTCGTACGGGTTGGCGGAGTGCACCTTCGGCAGGTGCTCGGTGTTCACCAGCACCCACGGCTGGTGCTCGCCGCAGCAGTCGATCAGCCGGTCCAGCGCGGTGAAGGCGACCAGCGCGGTGCGGCCGTCCGGCGTGCGGCGCAGCTCGATCGACGCGCCTTCGGCCTCGGGGTCGACCGGGCCGGTCGGGAGGTACAGGGCGGGCGGCAGGTTCGGGTTCGTCACCGGGACAACATAGACGGACACTTTCCGCTACTCGTGACCCCGTGGGGTTGAACCCACCACATCGTGCCGGGGCGCTGCCGACACGCGGTCGCGAAGCGGCTTACGCTCTGCTTCATGCGGACTACGGCAGCGCGGACGCCTCGGTCGGCGCTGCTCACCGCGGTGCTGGCCGCGGTGATCACCGTGGGCGCGATCGGTGCGGTGTTCCTGCTGCGGCCGCGCCCCGAGGCCGCTCCCGGGCTCGCCGAACCCGCCGCCACCCCGGTGCCACCCGCGGTGACCTGCGGCGGCGGCCCGTGCCGCCAGCTCGCGGCCGTGACCGTCGGGGGCACCCCGGTGGTCCTGCTGACCGACTCGGCCGGCGGTTCGGCGCGCCTGCGCGTCGGGCCGGAGCCGGGCACGGTGTTCGAGCTGTCGATCGCCCAGCTGGGCGTGCGGCTGGACCAGGACTCGCTGCGCTGCATCGACGGCCCGTCCCCGGCCTGCCTCGTCCGCGGCGACGTCGGCGAGGACGGCACGACCGCGTACGGCGAGCTGCTCGTCGGCAGCGGGGGCGTGTGGCGCGACCCGGGCAAGCCGTTCTACGCGGACGCCGGGACGCTGTCGCTCTACGACGTCACGGCCGACGCGGTCCCCGACGTGATCGTGGTCCGCCACGACTGCCCGGACGCCGCTTCCGGCACCCCGAAATGCGTGGCGGCCCCGGTGCTCGGCGAGGTGTACGACCTGGCCGGCCGGTCGGTGGGCTGCACGCGGCGGGTGACGTCGCCGTCGGACCTGCGCGGCTGGCCGGACATCCGCCTCACCCGCGCCGACCTCCGCGCCTGCCCCTCCTAAGAGCATCACTTTCACGTGAAAGTGACCCGGAGGGGCGGCCTCCGGATCACTTTCCCTATGAAAGTGCAGCGGGTCAGGCGGGGGCGGGTTCGGCGTGCCGGGCCGAGGTGCCGTCGTCGCTGTGCTCGGGGCGGTCGGTGGGGGCGTTGAGGACCTCGTCGTCGAGGAGGCCTTCGCTGCGCGCCACGATCGTCGGCACCACGATCTGGCCCGCCACGTTCGTGGCCGTCCGCATCATGTCCATGATCGGGTTGACCGAGTAGATCAGGGCCAGGCCCAGCGCCACCTGCTTGGCGTCCAAGCCGATGAACGACGTCGTCAGCGTGAACGCCGTCAGCCAGCCCGTGGTCCCGGCGGTCGCCAGCGCACCGACCACGGCCACCACCACGATGCCCACGTACTGCCAGAAGTTCAGCGACACCCCGGCCAGGTTCGCCACGAAGATCGCCGCGATGGCCGGGAACACCGCCGCGCAACCGTCCATCTTGGTCGCGCTGCCGAGCGGGGTCGCGAAGGCCGCGTACGCCGGCTGGACGCCGAGGTTGACCGCCGACTGGCGGGTCAGCGGCAGCGTCGCGGCCGAGGACTGCGAGGCGAACGCGAACTGGATCGCCGTGCCGGCCTTCGCGAAGAACTTCAGCGGGCTGACCTTCGCCACGAACTGCAGCAGGATCGGGTAGACGACGAACAGCACGAGCAAGCAGCCGACGTACACCGCGAGCGTCGTGGAGAACAGCGGCCGGAACAGCGCGTCGCCGTAGTTCGACACCGCCGCGCCGATCAGGCCGATGATGCCGATCGGGGCCAGCCGGACGATCCAGCCGAGGTAGCGCTGGATGATTTCGAACACGCTGGTCGTGAAGTCCACGAACGGCTTGGCCTTGTCACCGAGGCTGTAGGCCGCCGCGCCGATGACCAGCGCGAGGAACAGCACCTGCAGCGTCTCGCCGTCGGAGAACGCTTTCACGAAGTTCTCCGGCAGCAGCCCGTTGACGAAGGCGTCCCACGAGCCCCAGTGGTCGACGCTCTTCGCTGCCTTGTCGGCGTTCTTGGCGGTCGCCTCGACGCCGCCGAGCCCGCCGGCGCCCGGGTTGAAGATCCGGCCGACCGCGATGCCGATCAGCGAGGCGATGAACGACGTGATCGCGAACCACAGCACCGTCTTGCCGCCGAGGCGCGCGGCGGTGCGGCCGCCGCCGAGCTTCCGGAGACTGTTGATGCCGACCACGATCGCCGTGAAGACCAGCGGGATCACCGCGATCTGCAGCAGCGTGGTGAAGATGGTGCCGATCTGGTCCAGGAGATCGGTCAGCCAACCGGCCTCGGTCTGCCGCGCGACGACACCCAGCAGGGCGCCGACGACGAGCGAGCCGAGAACCGCGGCCGCGAACACCCGCGGCTTGGTGTATGTCCGTACGAAAGACACGGGGCGACTCCGGTGCTCGAAAGTGTCTGGTCTTGCCGGGTAAAGAGAACGTCAGGCAAGGGAGCACTCTTCCGGATCACCCGATGGTGTGGTGTCTTTCTCAGGATGCGGGAGGCTGCCAGAGATCCACGACACCCACGCCGACCTCGGCCAGCAGCCGGCGGGTCAGCGGCAGGCTGATTCCGATGACGCTCGTGTGTCCGCCGTCGAGCCCTTCCACGAACCAGCCGCCCCGGCCGTCGATCGTGAAGCCGCCGGCGACGTTGAGCGGCTCGCCGCTGGCGACGTAGGCGTCGATCTCGTGCTCGCTCGGCGTGCCGAACCGCACGGTGGTCGATTCCCAGCCGGCGGTCTCCTTCGCGCGCGTGCCGCCGTCGAGCCGGACGACGGCGTGCCCGGTGAGGAGTTCACCGGATGTCCCCGCCATCGCGGACCACCGCTGGCGCGCGACGTCCGGCGAACCGGGCTTCCCGACCATCTGCCCGTGGATCGAAAGCATCGAATCGCACGCGACGACGACGGCGTCCGGGTGCGCGGCGGCGACCTGGTCGATGACCGCCTCGGCCTTGGCCGCGGCGAGGGCCATGACCAGCTCGGACGGCGACGGATCGGTGAGCGACGCGGCGACCGCGTCCTCGTCGACACCGGAGACGAACACGGCGGGGTCGAGGCCCGCGGCGCGCAGGAGGGCGAGGCGGGCGGGGGACTGGGAGGCGAGGACGAACTGCACGACTGAAACTTACTTGACCAGGCGGTCGTGACCGAATTGTGACCGGCGTCACTCTGCAGGAGAGCTAATTTGTTTTGGCTCGCAACTTATGGATCGACGGATTGTCACGGAGAGAACACATGCCGCTCCTCCGCACCACGAGATCACTGCGCGCCACTCGAACCAGTGTCCTGGCGGGCCTGCTGCTCGCCGGCACCGCCTTCGTCCCGATGGCGTCCGCCACCGCGACGCCGCTGTACCAGAACCCGCGCGCTTCCGTGTCCGACCGCGTCACCGACCTGATGGCGCGGATGACGCTCGACGACAAGGTCGGGCAGATGACGCAGGGCGAGCGGGGCTCCGCGACGCCCACTCAGGCCGCCGCCGCCCGGCTCGGGTCCGTCCTCTCCGGCGGCGGTTCGACACCCACCCCGAACACCCCGCAAGCGTGGGCGGACATGATCGACGCCTACCAGCGGGCCGCGACGTCGACCGGCCTCGGCATCCCGATCATCTACGGCTCCGACAGCGTGCACGGCCACAACAACGCCTACGGCGCCACGATCTTCCCGCACAACATCGGCCTGGGTGCCGCGAACGACCCGGCGCTGGTCCGGCAGATCGGCGCCGTGACCGCCCAGGAGACCGCCGCCACCGGCGTCAAGTGGGCCTTCGCGCCGTGCCTGTGCGTGGCCCGCGACGACCGTTGGGGCCGCACGTACGAGTCCTTCGGCGAGGTTCCCGCCAATCCCGTGGCGAACTCCGTGGTGATCGAGGGCCTGCAGGGCAGTTCGCTCGCCGCCCCGGCGTCGGTCCTGGCCACGGCCAAGCACTTCATCGGCGACGGCGGCACCACCGGCGGTGTCGACCAGGGCAACACCCAGATCAGCCTCGACGAGCTGCGGAAGATCCACCTGCCGCCGTTCCAGGCCGCGATCGCCCATGGCGTCGGCTCGGTGATGATCAGCTTCAACAGCTGGAACGGCGTCAAGGACCATGGCAACAAGTTCCTCATCACCGACCTGCTCAAGGGCGAGCTGCGCTTCTCCGGCTTCGTGGTGTCCGACTGGAACGGCATCGACCAGATCGACGGGCAGGCGGGCTTCACCGCCGCCGAGGTCAAGCAGGCCGTCAACGCCGGCATCGACATGGTCATGGTCCCCAACGACTACGCGAAGTTCGTCAGCACGCTGAAGGCCGAAGTCCTCAACGGACACGTCCCGATGTCGCGCATCGACGACGCCAACCGGCGGATCCTCACGAAGAAGTTCGAACTCGGCCTGTTCGAGCACCCGTACACCGACCGCTCGCTGCAGCAGGACTTCGGCAGCGCGGCGCACCACGCGCTGGCGCGGCAGGCGGCACGCGAGTCGCAGGTGCTGCTGAAGAACGACGGCGTGCTGCCGCTGGCCAAGGCGGACAACCGGATCTTCGTGGCCGGCAAGAACGCCAACGACATGGGCAACCAGGCGGGTGGCTGGACGCTGACCTGGCAGGGCCAGAGCGGCGAGCGGGTCATCCCGGGCACGACGATCCTCGACGGCATCAAAGCGGGTGCCGGGAAAGGCACGGTGGTGACCTATGACCGTGCGGGTGGCGGAATCAACTCGAGCTACAAGGTCGCCGTCGCCGTGGTGGGCGAAACGCCGTACGCCGAAGGGCAGGGAGACCGGCCGGGCGGAGTCGTCCTCGACGCCGAAGACGTCGCCCTCATCGGCAAGCTGAAGGCCTCGGGCGTGCCGTTGGTCGTGGTGACGGTTTCCGGACGGCCGCTGGACATTTCCGCGCAGCTGCCCTCGATCCGGGGCCTGGTCGCCGCGTGGCTGCCCGGCTCGGAGGGCGCGGGTGTCGCGGACGTCCTCTACGGCGACTACAACCCGACCGGGAAGCTGAGCTTCACCTGGCCGAAGAGCGCTTCCCAGCAGCCGATCAACGCCGGCGACGGCAAGCAGGGCCTGTTCCCGTACGGGTACGGCCTGTCCTACAGCCGCCGCCACTGAGCGGGTGGCTCGTGAGTGGGAAACAGGGTTAGAACACTGTTTCCCACTCACGACCAGCCGCGGCAGACCACCGCTCCCGCGGTCCGTGCAGGCCCCCGATCCGGTACCCGACGCCGGAACGGGGGCCTGCGCGGTGCTACGCCGCGGCCGCTTCGGGCACCGGGGCTTCCCAGCGCGGCTTGACCCGCTGCATCACCGCGGCGGAAATCACGCCGAGCAGGAGCACGCCCATCGGCAGCAGCATCGTCACGCGGGCCGCGTCGGTCAGTCCACTGTGGACCGCCGTGGTGGCCAGCTTTCCCGCCTGCGCGGCGATCTCCGCGGGCAGCCCCGGCATCGGCGCCGGGCCGCCGGCCGAGCCGAACTCCCCGGTGCTCGCCGCCGCGTGCGCGATCCCCTCGGCGAACGGCGCCCGGTACGGCTCCGGCAGCTGCGCGGCCGCCTTCGTCGCCTCGTCCGCGATGGACGCGCTGATCCGCGCCTGCAGCAGCACGCCGATCGCCGCGCTGCCGAGCACCCCGCCCACCTGGCGCGCGGTGTTGAAGATGCCGGACGCGGTCCCGGCCAGCCGCGGCTCGACCGAGCCCATGGTCAGGTTGCTCATCGGCGAGAAGATGCAGCCGATGCCGAGCCCGCACACCAGCAGCGCCGGGACGAACGACCACGCGTTGCTGTCCGGCGTCGCCTGCAGCGCGATGATCCCGAGCCCGGCCGCGAGCGCCGCCAGGCCGAACATCACCAGGTACTTGCCGTTCACCTTGTCCGACGCGCGCCCGACGAACGGCGCGATGATCCCGGACAGCAGCGACATCGGCGCGGTGAGCAGGCCGCCCATGGTCGGGCTAAGTCCGAGCACCGACTGGATGTAGATCACCAGCGGCAGGAACATGCCGGTCATCGCGAAGCCGACGGTGGCCGCGGTGAGCGTCCCGGCCGAGAAGTTCCGGTTCGAGAACACCTGCAGCGGCAGCAGCGGCTCCCGCTTGTTGAAGCGCTGCCACACCAGGAACGCGATCATCAGCACCACGCCGGCGCCGATGATCTCGAACACCGTGATGCCGCCGAAGACCGTGCCCCAGTCGTACTGCTGGCCGTTCTGGACGCCGAACACGATGCACAGCAGCGCTGCGCTCGAGAGCACGATCCCCAGCAGGTCGAACGAGTGCGAGTGCTTCGGCTGCCAGTCCGGCACCAGCAACAGCGTGAGCACGACGGCGACCGCACCGATCGGCACGTTGACGTAGAAGATCCACTCCCAGCCGAAGTGGTCGACCAGCACCCCGCCGAGCAGCGGGCCGGCGATCGTCGCCAGCCCGGCGACACCGCCCCACATGCCCATCGCCGGGCCGCGCTTGGCCGGCGGGAACAGGTGCGTGATGAACGCCAGCGTCTGCGGCGTCATCAGCGCGGCGCCGAGCCCCTGCACGGCCCGCGCGGCGATGAGCATCTCGGCGTTGCCGGACAGGCCGCACCACAGCGACGCGCCGGTGAACACGATCAGCCCGGCGAGGAACACGCGCTTCGGGCCGAACCGGTCACCGAGCCGGCTGGTGAACAGCATCGGCACGGCGTAGGTGAGCAGGTAGACGCTGATCACCCAGACGATCGAGTTCAGCCCGGCGCCCAGTTCGCGCAGCATGGTCGGGATCGCGATCGACACGATCGTCGTGTCGAGCAGGATCATGAAGAAGCCGAGGCACAGCGCGCCCAGCGCGGCCCACGGGTTAGCTTGTCTTGCGTTCATCGTCGTCTTCCCTGGTGATGAGCGTGAGCTTGGGTTGTCCGTTGTCCTTGAAGGCGATCCGCCCGGACCGCAGGTCGTCGTGGAGCCGTTCGGTCCACTCGAGCTCGAACTTCCGGTGGTCGCACTGGTAGCGCCAGTCCAGCCAGTAGATCGGCGGCGTCTCGTCCTCGGCCAGCCGCTGCAGCACCGCCTCGTCGCCGGCCACCGCGGCACGCAGCCGGGTGATCCGGTGCTCGAGCTCGATCAGCGAGGCTTCCCGCCCCAGTTCGTCGATCACCCCGAGCCCGGACAGGTAGGCCGGGAACTCCGTGGCGAGGTCGCCGAGCAGTTCGCGGGCGCGCTGGGTGAACTCGTCCAGCCCGGTCTGGGTCATGCCGTAGACCGTCCGTTCGGGCCGCCGTCCGTCACGTTGGGTGTCGACGACCTCGATGAGTCCGTCCCGCAGCAGGCGTTCCACGGTGTGGTAGAGCGAGCCGGCCTTCACGTTGACCCGCATGTGGACGTACCGCTCGCGCATGAGCTGAGCCATCTCATACGGGTGCATCGGCCCCTCGTGGAGCAGCTCCAGCACGGCGATGCCGAGCGGGGTCAGCTTGGGCGAGGCCATGATGAGATCCCTCCACGTCGTTTATTCCACGTGGACTATACGGGGTGGGCTAGGGGGTGGTCCACGGTCATTCTTGTGACGGTCCGTACACAGCGTGCAGGCCCCCAAGCTCTCGTCATGGGGGCCTGCACGGCGTCTCTCAGAACGGCCAGTCGGCCTTCTCGCCCCGCTCGAGCAGCGGGATCATCCGGAAACCCTGGTCGGTCAGGCCGCCGAAGGTGTGCCGGTGCCCGCTGCCGGACGGTGCGTGGCCGGCCCGGTAGCCCGCGAGGTTCCAGGTGTACAGCGGCACGTGGGCGGGCAGCGCCTGCCCGACGTCGCCGTACGCGGCCTGCTCGTCGGTGAGGATCACGACGCGGTCGTGGTTCGCGAAGTGCTTCTTCACCGCGCCCGCCGTGTCGGTGCCGCCGCCGATGAAGAACCCGCCGGACTTCCAGCGCTCGACGTCGCTCAGCAGCGACCCGCCCCGGCGCAGCTTGAACACCTTGGTGCCCTGCCGGTGGTCCCAGTAGCCGTCCGAGAACGACACGACGTCGGCCTTCGCGCAACGCCGGCCGAGCGCCAGTCCGAACACCGCGGCCGCGTCCCAGCGCATCAGGCTGCCGTCCTTGCTGAACCGGTCGTTCATCGACGCCGACGTGTCGACGAGGACGAGCGTCCGGCCGGCCAGCACCGGCACGTTGGCCAGCGCGTGCGCGATCGTTCGCTCGAGCGCCCACGCCCACCGCAGCGACGGCGCCGCGCGGTAGGCCGCGAGGAACCGCATCGGCAGCTGCCGCGACTTGGCGACCTGCACCGGGTCAGCGAGGCGCTCGGCGACCCGCTGGGCGACCTCGTCCGAGACGCCGGCCTCGTCGAAGTTGCGAAGGTTCCGCAGGCAGTTGCCGGTCACCACGCCGTTCGCGACGAAGAGGTGAGAAGGACCGACGGTCACGCAGTAGGCCCGGACCTCCCCGGCAGCCTCGATCGCGACAACCCGATCGAGGGTTACCGAGGGGTCGTACCCGTGCATCTCGCTCGCTGCGGGAGCAACGTGCGCCAGACCGGCCGCGGCGCGGGCAAGAGCCGCCGCCTTGTACCCGATCCGGAGGTCGAGGAGCTCGGCAAGGCGACGGACTCCCACGGCGCGGCTCACTTCGACGGTGAACAGCGGGTGTCGGCCGATGACCTCGCGCCCGGCGATGAGGCTCTTGCCGGTTCGTGGAGCACGTTCGACGATCCTCGACGGGACTCCCAGGCGAAGTAGCGCGTCCGCGACCTGACCGGCGAGCCGTCGGCTGACGGTCGCGTACTCCACTGAGGCGTGGTACGTCTCCTTGGCGTTTCGGCGCTCTCGCACACAGCCGTCCGTGTCGATGAGCCCGGAGAGCACTCCGATCCAGAACTCGCGGCTGAACGCGCGATCCGGAAGGGCCTTCACCTCGGCTCGCTTTCCCCAGACTTCGTAGGCGCGCAGCACGTCGGCCAGCGGGTTGCGGCGCCAGCGGGCGAAGGGGAACCGCATCCGGACGATCTTGCCCCTCGGGTACTCGCGCACCCCACAGCCGTGCTTGCCGGCGTAGTCACGCATGAAGGCACAGGCGCCATCGGCCGGGTCACCGTGGAACTCGGGCGTCACGGACGTCATACCGCCGTCGCCGAGCATCGCTCCGACGAAGTAGCCGTCCCAGGCGTCGCCCTCGGTTCCGAAGTACGACGCACTGAGCGGAGCCGGGATGCGGTCGCCGACTACGAGCTCGGCCGTCGTCGTCCACTCCCACGCCTGTCGGCCGCGAGCCCGCTGACGGACCCAGCGGTGATCGTGCGTCGCCGTGATCTCACGACCTGATGCCAGGCGAACCGTCGACGCGGGGCGTGAACCGGCGTCGATCCAGTCCGACGGCACCGTCGGAACCAGGCGGCCGACGGACCGCTCGCGCGGCTGCTGACCAGGGCCGTAGCGTACCGGGCGCGTGTCCCAGGGACGGTCGTAGGCGAGGACCGGCAAGCGACGGTGCACCACTTCCTCGATCGGAGCCGTGGTCCCGTCCGGGAGCCAGACCGGGGTGCCCTCGGCGAGACAAGCCATGTAGCCCATCGACGGGATCAGCGCCTCCCAGACACGCGCGTCCAGCGGGCCCTGCAGCCACCCGGCGACGGACTCCCACGTCATGCCCGCCGCGCGCAGCACGTCCGCGGCGTCGGGCCGGGTGAACAGCGCCCGACGGCGATCGGCGTCCCAGGACAGCAGCTCGGCGCGGGCGCGCAGGGTCGCCAGGGACTCCGGGATCGCGTTGCCGCGGTCGTGCCGCTCGTCGAGGATGTGCTTGAACAGCTCACCCCCGCCTGCCGGGTGGGTCAGCTCGAGGACGTCGGCGAACCGGAACGCCCGCGCGGCGGAGTCCCACTTGGCGTACGACCGCTCGTCGTAGAGCTTCACCGCGGCGTCGGCGATCCCGCGCTTGACCGGCTTCGGCACGGCGCGGCCGTGCACAGACGTCCAGTACGCGAGCAGCTCACCGGGCTCGTCGGCCCGCTGCAGCACGTCGGCGACGACCTGACGGCTCAGGCCGTCGAGGCCGGCGTCCCGGCGCGCCTTGGCGAACTCGGCCGCGCCGACGAGCGACGCCGTGCGCAGGTTCGCGCCGGAGCGCAGCCAGCGCAGGAACCGGGCCGTCCACTGCGGATCGTCCAGTGTGGACTGGCGGACCAGCTCGGCGTAGCGCGTGTCGCGCGTGTCCGCGGACTCGTAGAAGGCGTTCTCGCCGACCATGTTGGCCACCGCGAGCAGGAAGAGCTCGGACTTGGTGTCGCGCGCGTAGCCGGCACCGCCCTCGTGGGTGACGGTGGACGGCGTGGCCTCGCCGCGGACCGGAGAGGTCGCGGCGGGCGCTCGTGCGGTGTTGAACTTGCTCATTTCTCCCCCTGTTTTTTTGGAGGGAGCCACGGCCACAGCGATGCCCGAGATCGAAGTCGGTGAAGGTTCACAGCTGCTCTAGGCCACTGAGCTACCGGACCGCAGGTGTGGTCCGGGAGGGATTCGAACCCCCGACCTGCCCATTAGGAGTGGAAGTAACCCTCGCCTGCGCACCGGGCACCGGTGTGGCCGTGGCTCCCGAGATCGGTGACGCACCGGGAGTGCGGATGAAGTTGGGTGCCCGAGGTCTCGGGTGGAGAAGGTGCGTTGACCGGCCATGGCCGGTTCCTGGATTCGAACCAAGTGATACCGAAGTAACCTTCCCCGTCGCACCGGGCGGAACCCAAGGTAGCAAGCGATCACCGGGGGTGCGACCGGTTTTCCGGGCGCGGCTCCGGCCCCGCAACGCAAGTAGTTCGTATCAAGAACTACCTGTGATATGTTCGTAGTACGAACTAACTGGGAGGAATCATGACGTACTTCGGCATCGGTGTGTCCACGGCCGTCACCGCCGTCCCGGACACCCTGGAACTTGCCGTCCGGGCCGACCGCGGCGGGCTCGACCTCATCACCGTCTCCGATCACCCCTACCACGCCGACCGGCTCGACGCGTACGCCGAACTCGGTGTCCTGCTCGGCAGGACCGAACGCATCTCCGGCCTGGTGAGCGTCACCAACCTGCCGACGCGGCCGGCGTCGATGCTGGCCCGCACGGTCACGAGCCTGTCCGCGCTGACCGGCGGCCGGATCGTGCTCGGCATGGGCGTCGGCGGGCTGTGGGACGACATCGCGCGGCTCGGCTTCACGAAGCTGACGCCGGGGCAGGCCGTCCGGGCCTTCGAGGAAGGCATCCGGCTCGTGAAGCTGCTCGGCGGAGGCGGCGATCCGGTCACCTTCGACGGCGAGTTCTACCAGGTCACCGACCTCGAACCCGCCGCGGTGGCGATGCCGCCGGTGTGGACCGGGTCCGTCGGGCCGAAGTCCCTGTCCGTCACCGGGCGGGTGGCCGACGGGTGGATGCCCGGGCACGCCGCCGACTGGCTCAGCGAGCGGTACCGGACGTCCCGGCCGCTGATCGACAAGGCCGCCGTGGACGCCGGGCGCGATCCCGCCGAGATCGCCACCGTCTACAACTTCCCGGGCCGCATCACGGCGGAGCCGCTGGCCAGGACCCGCACCGGCGACGGCCGCTGGATCGGCGGCTCGCCGGACCAGTGGATCGAGGAACTCACCGGCGCCGTGCTGGAGCACGGCGCCGCCGGGTTCGTGCTCTTCGGGCCGGGTGGCAGCACTCCCGACGCCGTCGCCACCGCGCGCTGGGCGGAGGAAATCGTGCCCGCGGTGCGGGAAGCCGTAGGCTGATCGGATGGGGAAGAGCGGGGCGGACCTCGGTGTGGTGGCGGGACTCGTGCGGGCGTCGTTCCTGGTGAACGCCGTCTACGCCGAGTCCGCCCGTGAGTACGGGCTGACCGTGCAGCAGGGCCAGCTGCTGTGCGTGCTGATGGGCCGTCCGTACGGCATGGGCGACCTGGGCGCGACGCTCGGCCTCGAAAAGTCCAGCCTCACCGGCCTGGTCGACCGCGCGGTCCGGCGCGGGCTCGTCCGCCGCGAGCCGGACCCGGACGACCGCCGGGCGGTCCAGGTCCTGCTGACCGGCGAAGGCAGCGAGCTCGCGGAGGACTTCTACGCGGCAACGTGCCGCCGGGTCGACGAGCTCGCCGCGAGCCTGAGCACGCCGGAGCGCGACCGGCTCGCGGCGTTGCTGGGCACGATCGTGCGGGACAACGAAGCCCCGACGGTGTTTCTCGACGCCCTTCAGGCCTGAGGCGCCGTTATCGGTGTCGGCGCAGCAGTGACGGCAGGAACCGGCCGAGGATGAAGGTCAAGCGCCGATGCGCTGCCAGCTGATAGGCGAAACGACTCCCGGCATCGATGACCTCGGCCTGTTTCTCCGGTGGGGCTTTGCGCTGGCCTTCGAGGGTGACGTCCTTGGCGGCTTGGGTGTCGCGGCGGCAGACGGAGGCCCAGGCGAGCGCGACTGCGGTGACGGCCATGGCCACCGCGATGATGGTCATGTCGGTCTCCGGGCCGTGCTCGCCCGCACCGATTCGAGCGGTCGCCCGGTATCGGTGACCGTCCAGAACGTCCAGCCGTTTCGGTTGTTGTGGATGTCCGGCTTGACGTGTCGCACGACGGCCATGGCCGCTCCGCTCGGCGATTTGAACGCCTGGCCGGCCAGGGGACCGTCAGTGATCCTCAAGTGGTGTGTCCGCAGGTCGAAGATCCCCTTGGCGATGTGGCCGTCGTAGGAGGCATGGACCTCCAACTGGTCACTGCGTGAAACTTGCTCAGGCGCGGAACGTCCGCCTTGAGCGAAAGAATCGAGCAAGCGGTCGATGACCGCCGCTTCGGAAGTATGCCATGCCGACTGCAGCAGACGGATACGCCCGACAGCCTCGCTTGAGACCTCAATAAAGCTATTTTCGCTCATCACTGCCTTCTTCGCCGCACTTCAGGCCTACGTCACAGGCCTAAGGGAGGAGTGTAGCAGCTTTGAGAGCTTTTTAGCACTCTGCTGAAGGGTCGGCTGGACTGCGGAGGTCTACAAGCACCCGGCAACCAGGTGGTCAGCGTGCAGCTGAAAGGGACCCGCCTCCGCGCCGTGAGGGGATACTAAGCGCCGCTCAGTCTCAGGCCTGAGGCAAACCCGAAGCGCGCCAAGCACCTTCGCCGGGGTGAAGCGGCCGACGCAGCGAAGCAGCGTGGTCACCCCACCACGACGTACGCGGCTTCGGCTTCTCCGGCGCTTTCGCGACCGACGCCGCGGCGACGACCGCCGTCAGCGCCGCCAGTTCAGCGTCGCTCGGGTTTCCGCGGACCACCCTCAGCAGGGGACGGCTCTCCTCGCTCACAGCGGGATGTTCCCGTGCTTCTTGGGCGGCAGCGACTCCCGCTTGTTCCGCAGCAGCGACAGCGCCCGCGCGACGTGCCCGCGGGTGTGCGCCGGCACGATCACCGAGTCGACGTACCCGCGCTCGGCCGCCGCGTACGGGTTCAGGAGCGTGTCCTCGTACTCCTGGATCAGCTCGGCGCGCAGCTGGTCGACGTCGCGACCCTCGTTGGCCGCGTTGGCCAGGGTCTTGCGGTGGACGATGTTCGCCGCGCCCTGGGCGCCCATCACCGCGACCTGCGCGGTCGGCCAGGCCAGGTTGATGTCGGCGCCGAGGTGCTTCGAGCCCATGACGTCGTACGCGCCGCCGAACGCCTTGCGCGTGATGATCGTGACCAGCGGGACCGTCGCCTCCGCGTAGGCGTAGATCAGCTTCGCGCCGCGGCGGATGATGCCGTTCCACTCCTGGTCGGTGCCCGGGAGGAAGCCCGGGACGTCGACGAAGGTGAGCACCGGGATGTTGAACGCGTCGCAGGTGCGCACGAACCGCGCGGCCTTCTCGGACGCGTCGATGTCGAGGCAGCCGGCGAACTGCGTCGGCTGGTTGGCCACCACGCCGACGCTGTGGCCGTCGACGCGGCCGAAGCCGACGATGATGTTCGGCGCGAACAGCTCGTGGACCTCGAGGAAGTCGCCGTCGTCGACGACCCGGGTGATCACCTCGTGCATGTCGTACGGGGTGTTCGGCGAGTCCGGGATGATCGTGTCGAGCTCGCGGTCGGCGTCGGTGACGTCGTCGAAGAACCCGGGCCGGTCGGCCGGCGGGTCGAACACCGGCGCGTCGGACAGGTTGTTCTGCGGCAGGTAGGAAAGCAGTTCCTTGACGTAGGCGATCGCGTCTTCGTCGTCGGAACCCAGATAGTGCGCGACGCCGGACTTCGTGTTGTGGGTGCGGCCGCCGCCGAGCTCCTCGAAGGTGACGTCCTCGCCGGTGACCGTCTTGACCACGTCCGGGCCGGTGATGAACATCTGCGAGGTCTCGTCAACCATTACGATGAAGTCGGTCAGCGCGGGGGAGTAGACGTGGCCGCCCGCGTTCGCGCCCATGATCAGCGAAATCTGCGGGATGACGCCGGACGCCTTGACGTTCCGGTTGAAGATCTCGCCGTACAGGCCGAGCGAGACGACACCCTCCTGGATGCGCGCGCCGCCGCCCTCGTTGATGCCGATGATCGGCCGGCCGGTCTTGATGGCGAGGTCCATCACCTTGACGATCTTCTCGCCGTAGACCTCGCCGAGGCTGCCGCCGAAGACGGTGACGTCCTGGCTGAACACGCACACCGGGCGGCCGTCGACGGTGCCGTAGCCGGTGACGACGCCGTCGCCGTACGGGCGGTTCTTCTCCTGCCCGAAGTTGGTCGAGCGGTGCCGGGCCAGCTCGTCGAGCTCGACGAACGAGTTCTCGTCGAGCAGCAGCTCGATGCGTTCCCGCGCGGTTTTCTTGCCCTTGGCGTGCTGCTTCTCCACCGCGCGGGCCGAGCCCGCGTGCACCGCCTCGTCGTACCGGCGGTACAGGTCGGCCAGCTTGCCGGCCGTGGTGTGGATGTCCGGTTCATCCTCGGGCGGCGTCCCGAGCGGCTCCGTCGCACTGCTCATGCCACGGGAGCTTAACTACTTGTGGGTCACTTGGCGTGTGGCGTAGGCAACGTCCGTGGAGATCCGGAACCTGACCGCCGCCGACCTGCCCGCCTGCTCCGCCCTGGCCGAGTCCCGGTCGTGGCCGCGCGAACCACCGAAGTGGGCCCTGCTCCACGAGGTGGGGACGGTGTTCGGGATCGACGCCCCGGACGGCCGCGGTCTGGCCGCGACCTGCGTCCTCGTGCCGTTCGGTCCGGTGGCGTCGATCTCGATGGTGCTGGTCGCGCCGCGGTACGAGCGGCGGGGGCTGGGCCGGGCGATCACCGCGCACGCGGTCGCGGCCGCCGGTGACCGGGTGGTGTGGCTGCACGCGTCGAAGCTCGGCCGGCCGCTGTACGAGTCGATGGGGTTCGTGGTCGACGGCGGGTGCCAAGGTCACGTCGGGCGCTTTGCCGACGATGGCGGGGTCGGTGCTGTCCCCGGGGCGTTGCCGGAGGTGCTCGCGCTGGATCTCGCGGCTCACGGTGCCGATCGGCGGGCGTTCCTGCAGCGGCTGGGGACGCCGTTCGTGGTCGATGGCGGGTTCGCGTTCGGAACGGACATCGGGCACGTGACGGTGGTCGGGCCGGTGGTGGCGGACTCGGAGGAGCAGGCCAAGGCGCTGATCCGCGGGGTGGCGCGGACGGTTTCCGGCGAGGTGCGGGTGGACCCGGACTTCCGGTTCCCCGCGCTCACGGCGTGGGTCCGGGAGCGCGGGCTGGTCCCGGGTGCCCTGGCGCCCCGGCTCGTTCTGGAGGGCCGCTCGCTGCCCGGCGACGCCTCGATGCGGTTCGCCCCGTTCACGCGGGCGGTGTAGGGCGGACCAGTCCCGACTCGTACGCCGCGATCACCAGCTGGGCGCGGTCGCGGGCCGCGAGCTTGTGCAGCAGCCGTCCGATGTGGGTCTTCACCGTGGCGATGCCCAGGTGGAGGCGAGCCGCGATCTCGTCGTTCGACAGGCCCCGCGCGATCAACGTCAGCACCTCCTGCTCGCGGGCCGTCACCCCGTCCAGGCGGGTCACCGGGCCCGAGGGCAGGCGGGCGAACTCCGCCACCAGCCGCCGGGTCACCGAGGGGGCCAGGAGGGCGTCGCCGGAGGCCACCACCTCGATGGCCGCCAAGAGGTCGGCCGGGCGGGTGTCCTTCAGGAGGAAGCCGCTGGCGCCCGCGCGCAACGCCGAATACACGTACTCGTCGAGGTCGAACGTCGTCAGCATCAGGACGCGGACGTCGGTCTCCGCGCAGATGCGGCGGGTGGCTTCGATGCCGTCCATCTCCGGCATGCGGACGTCCATCAGCACCACGTCCGGCCGCTCGACGCGGGTCAGGGCCACCGCCTCGGCGCCGTCGGATGCCTCGCCGACCACCTCGAGGCCCGGTGCGCTGTCGACCAGGACCCGGAAGCTTCCGCGCAGCAGGGCCTGGTCGTCGGCGATCAGGACGCGGGTCATCGGGCCGCCGCCGGTTCTCCGTAGGGCAGCCGCGCGAAGACGCGGAAGCCGGCTTCGGCGGGGGCCGCGGAGAATTCCCCCTCGTAGACCGCGACGCGCTCGCGCATCCCGATCAGCCCGTGCCCCGGCACGGCTTCGCCGCCGCGGCCGTCGTCGAGCACTTCGATGGTCACCTCGCCGTCGCCGCCCGTGACGTGGATGCGGCACGTTGTCGCGGCCGCGTGCTTGACCACATTGGTCAGTGCCTCCTGGACGATCCGGTACACCGACTGGCCGACTCCGCTCGGCAGCTCGGTCAGGCCGTCGACGACCAGGTCGACGGCGGGGCCCGCCTGCTGCGCGCGTTCGGCGAGCGCCCGCAGGTCGGCGAGCGACGGCGCGGGGGCCAGCGCCGGGACGCCGGTGCCGTCGCGCAGCACGCCGAGCATGCGCCGCAGCTCGGCCAGGGTCTCGCGGCTGGTGTCTTCGATGACGCGCAGCGCGTCGCGGGCCTGGTCGGGCTGCTCGAGGGCGACGTGGTTGCCGACCGCCGCCTTCACCGCGATCAGGCTCATGCTGTGCGCGACGACGTCGTGCATCTCGCGGGCGATCCGCAGGCGCTCGGCCGAAACCGCTTCCCGGGCGTGGTTTTCCCGTTCGATCGCGGCGTATTCGCGGCGGCCGTGGACCGCGATGCCGAGCGCGAAGCCGACGATCAGCGCCGACGCGCCGAAGTTCACCGTCGTCGCCGTGCTCGGGTTCGGCACCGAGACACCGACGAGGCCGACCGCGAGCAGCCCGGCCGCCAACCCGACCCGCGAAGCGCGGCTGCCGCGGCTCACCACGAACGTGTAGAGCGCGCAGCCGGCCGACACGACGGCGACCGCCAGCACCGGCCCGCCGATCGGCACCGCCGCCGCGGTCAGCACCAGCGAAAGGATGTAGGCGGGCCGCGGCCACCAGCGCCGCAGCACGATCGGTCCGGCGCTCAGCACGAGGATGGTCCAGCCGAGCCAGCCGGGCAGCCACGGCGGCAGCGACCACGCGCCGGCGGCGAGGTTGCCGCCGGCCGCCACGGTCAGCACGAGGACGGCCAAGACGTCCAGGACGACGCGAATGCGCATGAACCGACCGTAATGCGGACCTTCCGCCCGCGCGTCAACCTTGGGTCGGATGCTCCGCGTAATGCTTCTTCACGGCTTCGACGCGCTCGGGCGGCCAGCCGGGGAGGCTGACGCCGTGGGTGGCGGCGAACAGCCGGTCGAGTTGTTCGTGCCGCCGCGCCAGCTGCGCCGGGACGTCGTCGCCCGCCGGTTCGGTGAACTCGACGCGGGTGCCTTCGCGGGGGTCGTGGACCAGCTGCCAGCCGGATTCGTCCGGCAGCAGCGGCCGGAGTTCGCCGAGGGGTTTCCAGCCGAGGTCGCGGCGGAAGCGGATCGTGCCGTCGCCGAGGACTTCGCCGTCGGCAAGGCCGAATTCCTCCACATAGGACACCATCCGCTCGTGCCACCGCTGCGGCTGCTCGAACTCCTGCCCGGCCAGGCGCGCGGCGAGCGCGTCGAGGCAGACGTCCCAGCCGGCGGCGGTGCGGCCCCCGGCCAGCTTCGCGATGGCCGGGTCACCGCGGCCGAAGGTGTGGGTGAACTCCAGGAGGCTGCCGTCGCCGTCGGGGGAGATCAGCCAGCGCAGCGTGTCGTCGTTCCAGACGAAGGTGAACTCGCGGGGCGGCTCGACCGTGACGACCTGCCCGGTCGTCGTGCTGTCCTCGCCGGGGAAGGTGAACCGGATCGCGCCGCCGGTTCGCAGCTCGACGTCGACCTTCGCGGGGAACCAATGCGCGAGCTCGGCCGGATCGGTGATGGCGTGCCACACCTTCTCGGGCGCGTGCTTCAGGCGGCGTTCCAGCCGGAGCACCGGGCGTTCGCCGTCGGTCTGCAGTTTCGCGGGCATGCGTGCATATAACCACTGAGGCATATAAGGGTCAAGCGCCGCGGACGGCGGAGACGGCGTCGGCCAGCTCCGGGTCGCTCGCGGCCTTGTCGAGCGCGGTCCGCAGCACCGCGTTGTACGTCGGCTCGGTCTCGGCGTAGCGCTTGCGGCCGGTGTCGGTGATCACCGAATAGACGCCGCGGCGGTCGTCTTCGCACAGGTCGCGGATGGTCAGGCCGGCGTCTTCGAGCCGGGCGCACATCCGGCTGACCGAGCTCTGGTTGAGGCCGATCGCGTCGGCGAGTTCCTGCATCCGCAGGCCGCCGCGGGGGCCCGCGACCAGCTTGCCGAGTGCTCGGTACTCGGACAGGCCGAGCCCGTGGCGGCGCTGCAGGGCCTTGGCCAGTTCCTGTTCGACCCGGGCGTGCAGCACGAGAACGCGCCCCCAGGCCTGTTCGTCGACGGTCATTTTTCGGCCTCCTCTTGACGTCAGGATAGTCCAGGGAGAGTATTTATATGTACATGCAAGTACATCGAAGGGTGAGACATGAGCGATCGCAGCTTCCTGTTCCTGGTGGGTGCCGCGCGGGCCGGGGGCAACACGGAAATGCTGGCCCGCCTGGCGGCCAAGGAGCTGCCCAAGGACGTCGAGCAGCGCTGGATCCGGCTGCCCGAGGTGCCGCTGCCGCCGTTCGAGGACCGCCGGCACGGCGCCGGTTCGCACCCGGAGCCCGGCGAGAACGAGCAGCTGCTGATGGACGCGACCTTCGCCGCGACCGACATCGTCATCGTGTCGCCGGTGTACTGGTACTCGGTCGCGGCGAGCGTGAAGCTCTACCTCGACTACTGGTCGGGCTGGATGCGGCTGCCGGTGGAGTTCAAGCCGCGGATGCGCGGCAAGACGCTGTGGGGCGTGAGCGTCCTGAGCGAGACGCCGCGCGAGGCCCAGCCGCTGATCGGCACGCTGGAACTGTGCGCGGAGTACCTGGGCATGAATTGGGCCGGGGTCCTGCTCGGCAACGGCAGCCGCCCGGGTGACGTGCTCCTGGACGACGATGCGACGGCGGCCGCGCGAACGTTCTTCGCCGGCGCCCAGCTGGTCACCGCCTAGGGGAGGACGTCCTTCGCGACCAGGCGCAGGCCGCGGACCAGGTCGGCGCCCGAGGGGGCGTGGCCCGGGTCGATCAGCCACTGGAGCATCACGCCCGAGAGCAGGGCCTGGTGCACCGTGCCGGCGGCCCGGGCTTCGGCGCTTCCGTCGTCGAGGTCCTGGAGGAGGTGGGCCAGGCCGTGCCGGGCCTGCTCGACGGCGTTCGCCAGCTGGGCGCGGACGTGCTCGTCGAGGTCCGGCTGCGAGCAGGCCTCGAAGCTCACCGCCCACATCCGGCGGTGCTCGCCGAACGACTCGATCACGCGCTGCCAGATCAGCTCGAACCGCTCGGCCGGTGCCGCGCCCGGCGGCGTCTCCACCTGCAGCGTCTTCGCCAGCGTTTCGCCCCACTCCTCGTTCGCCTCGATCAGTGCGGCGTTGAGCAGCGCCTCGCGTGAGCCGAAGTGGTAGCCGATGGCCGCCATGCTCACGTTCGCCGCCGAGGCCAGGTCTCGCACCGTCGTGCGGGCGTAGCCCTTCTCGTACAGACAGCGCTTGGCGCCGGCCAGCAGTGACTCCTTGTTGCCCATGTCCGGAGTCTAGCACGAACGCCTTAGGCAAACGCCTTGCGCGATCGCCCAAATCGGGATTACGGTTCTCGGCATGCAGAACAGACGAGTCCTCATCTCCGGTGCGAGCGTCGCCGGCCCCGCCCTGGCCTTCTGGCTCCGCCGTCACGGCTTCACGGCGACGGTCGTCGAACGCGCTCCCGAACTGCGCGACGGCGGCTACGCGGTCGACTTCCGCGGTGCGTCCCTTCGTGTTCTCGAGAGCATGGGCCTGCTGGAGGCGATCGAAGCGGCGGCGACCCGGATGGGCGACGTGACCTATGTGGACAGTGCGGATCGGCCGCTGGTGGTCACGCCCGCGACCTACCAGAGCGGCGAACTGGAAATCCTGCGCGGCGACCTCGCGCGCATCCTGTACGAGGAGACGCGTGACGGGGTCGAGTACGTCTTCGGCGACTCGATCACCGGTATCACCGAGCACGGCGACGGCGTCACGGTCACCTTCGCCCACGGCGAGCCGCGTGAGTTCGACCTCGTCATCGGGGCCGACGGGCTGCACTCGAACGTGCGGTCGCTGGTCTTCGGCGACGAATCCCGGTTCCGCCACGACCTCGGCTACTACGTCTCGATCTTCACCGTGCCGAACCACCTCGGCCTCGACCGCGCCGGCCGGTTCTACAACGAGCCGAACCGGACCGTCGGCGTCTACAGCGCGCGGGACAACACCGAAGCGAAGGCGCTGTTCTGGTTCGGCTCGGACCGGCTGGACCACGACCACCGCGACGTCGGGCAGCAGCGCCGGATCGTCGAGGAGACCTTCCGCGACGTCGGCTGGGAGACTTCGACGCTGCTCGAAGCCATGCGGGAAGCGCCGGACTTCTACTTCGACTCGGCGAGCCAGATCAAGCTGGACTCGTACGCACGCGGGCGCGTCGCGCTGGTCGGCGACGCCGGGTACTGCGCCGCGCCGCTTTCGGGGATGGGCACGAGCCTGGCGATCGTCGGCGCGTACGTGCTCGCGGGCGAGCTCGCGGCCGCCGGCGGCGACCACACGGCGGCGTTCGACGCCTACTCCCGCGAGATGCGCGGGTTCGTCGACGTCTGCCAGAAACTCGCCGAGGGCAACGGGAAGTGGTTCGTCCCGCCGACGCGCGGGTGGCTGCGGTTCCGCAACCTGAACTACCGGCTGCTGCCGTACCTGCCGTGGCGCAAGCTGATCGAGGAGCTGCCGCTCAAGGCGGGCAACGCGATCACGCTGAAGCAGTATGCGGTGGCGCCGGCGTGACGCCGCGGCGCTTCGCGATGCCGGCCATGTTCTCCTCACCCCAGTCGCCCAGCGGCAGCAACGCGGTGTTCAGCCGCTGACCCAGCTCCGTCAGCGAGTACTCGACCTTCGGCGGGATCTCGTGGAACACCTCGCGGTGCACGATCTCGTCCGCCTCCAGCTCCCGCAGCGCCTGGATCAGCATCTTCTCGCTGATCCCCGCGACCTTCCGCTTCAGCTCGCCGAACCGCAGCGGCTGGGCGTGCAGGGCCCACAGGATCAGCGCCTTCCACCGGCCGCCGATGACGTCGACGGCCGCGTCCAACCCACAGCGGTACGTTCGTGGCTGCATCCAGGATCCTTACGTTTTGGTGGGTACCTGACTTATTAGTCGGTACTTGGCCAGTGTAAAGCGCGCCCGCAGCATGGAAGCCATGGGAGAAAGCAAGAAACAAGTGGGCGTACTCGGCCTGGGGCGGATGGGCACCGCCCTCGCCGGGGCGCTCCTGGGGGCGGGACACGACGTTTCGGTGTGGAACCGGTCGCCGCTGAAGGCGGGACCACTGCTCGACCGCGGCGCCCGGCTCGCGGCCACGCCCGCGGAGGTCGGTTCGGTGGACGTCGTCCTCAGCTGTCTGTCCACTTATGACATTCAGCAGCCGGTGCTCGAGGCCGCTGCGCCGAAAGTGCTCGTCAATCTCACGTCCGGGACGCCGGAGCAGGCGCGCGGTGTCGCTAAGTGGGCCGCGTCCGAAGGCATCGACTATGTGGACGGCGTGATCATGGCCGTGCCGCAGGGCATCGGGACGCCGGCGGCGCAGGTGCTCTACAGCGGCAGCGAGACGGTGTTCGCGGCGCAGCGCGACGTGCTGGAAGTGCTCGGAGCACCGGTGTTCCTCGGCGAAGACGCGGGGCTGGCGGCGCTGTACGACCTGGCGCTGCTCGGCATGATGTGGTCGACCATGGCCGGCTACCTGCACGCGCTGGCGCTGGTCGGGACCGAGGGCGTCACGCCGGCGCAGTTCGCGCCGATGGCGTCGGCGTGGCAGTCGGCCGTCGGCGGGTTCCTGCCGGGCATCGGCGAGCAGGTCGCGAGCGGGAACTACGAGACCGACGTGTCCGCTTTGGACATCAACGCGGCCGGGCTCGCCCTCCTGGTGGAGACGAGCCGTGCGCAGGGGATCAGCCCGGCGGTACCCGCCGCGCTGCAGGAATTGTTCGACCGCACGGTCGCGGCGGGCCACGGCTCGCACGCGATCGCCAGTGTCATCGAGGAGATCCGGTGAAGTACCTCGGGAAGAAGGCCGTCGTCACCGGCGGCACGCACGGAATGGGGCTGGCGGTGGTCCGCGCCCTGCTCGACGGCGGCGCGGAGGTGCTGCTGACCGGCCGGGACGTCTCGCCGCTGGAAGGGAAGCTGCCGGGCAAGGCGCACCTGCTGTCGTCGGACGCGGCCCGCCTCGACGACGTCGCCGAACTGGGTGCGGTGGCCGCCGACACGCTCGGCGAGCTGGACCTGGTGTTCATCAACGTCGGCTTCTCGACACTGACCCCGTACGAGGACGCGACACCGGAGCTGTACGACCGGACGTTCGACATCAACACCAAGGGCGCGTACTTCACGGCCCGGCGGCTCGCCCCGCTGGTCCGCCCCGGCGGCTCGTACGTGTTCACGACGTCGGTCGCGGCCGAGGCGGGGATCGCCGGAATGGGCCTGTATTCGGCGGCGAAGGCGGCGGTGCGCTCGTTCGCCCGCACGTACGCGGCCGAGCTGGCCCCGCGTGGGATCCGGGTGAACGTGGTCAGCCCGGGCTACACCGACACGCCGACGATGGGCGTCACCGGCGTGCCGGACGAGGTGCTGGCGGAGTTCAAGGAGATCGGCGACGAGATCACCCCGCTGAAGAGGCACGCCACGGTGGAGGAAGTCGCGGCGGCGGTGCTGTTCTTGGCCTTCGAGGCGACGTTCACCACGGGAGCCGACCTCCCGGTGGACGGCGGGCTGGGGCAGCGCCTCACTCTGCCCGCGTGAGGTGCGCGCCGAGGGCGGCGGCGCTGGGTGCGCGGTGCCTTACCTTGTCCAGGTGAGGTGCGCGCCGAGGCCGGTGATCCCTGGGGCTCGGTCGGGGCGCAGGACCAGATCTTCGTCGTAGTCGCCGCCGTTCTGCGGGCGGAAGGGGATCGGGTCGGTGGTTTCCATGGCCCGCAGGCGTTCGCGCAGCCGGTCCCGTGCCTCGGCGAACTCGTTGTCCGGCAGGCGATCGGCGCCGTACACCGCGACCGGCGGGAGCACCGACATCCCGGCGTAGAAGAGCGTCCCGTGGTGTAGCGGGAACAGGACCTCGTCCAGTGCGCCGTTCACCCCGCGCGGCCCCATGGCCGGCTCGCGGGCACCCGCGGTGAGCACCACCATCGCGCGCTTGCCCGCGAGCGGTCCCTCGCCGTAGCGGAGGGTCCGGCCGTCCTCCGCCCTGATGCCGTAGCCGAAGCCCTTCACGAAGACGCGGTCGAACCAGCCCTTGAGGATCGCCGGCAGGCCGTACCACCACAACGGGAACTGCACGACGACCGCGTCCGCCCAAGTCAGTTTTTCCTGCTCGGCCACGATGTCCGGGCTCAGTTCGCCGCGCGCGTGCGCCCGGGCCGACGTCGCGCCGACGACCAGCCGTTCGTCCCCGGCTTCGGCGCCGAAGTCCGCGGCGTCGACCACCGGGTTCCACTTCATCGCGTACAGATCCGATTCCCGAACGTCGTGACCGAGCTCGCGGAGCGTCCGGAGCCCATCGTCACGGAGAGCCCCGCTCAGCGAACGCGGCTCGGGATGCGCGAATACCCACAACACGTTCATGCCTTCGATGATCACGCGGCCGCCCGTCGCGATCGAGTGGCCCGATGGCCAACATGTGCAAGAATCGAGCCATGGCCGCATTCCAGCACCCGAACCGTCACCACGTCGCCGTCCTGGTCCGCCACGGCATGCTCGTGATGGAGCTGGGCATCGTCCACCGGCTGTTCGGCCAAGCCCGCTCGGCGGCCGGCGAGCCGCTCTACGAGGTCGTGACCTGCACGCTCGAGCCCGGCCCGGTGCGCACCGACGCGGACGTCACCATCCCGGTCGACCGCGGCCCCGAAGTGCTCGCCGAGGCCGACACGGTGATCGTCCCGGCGTCCCTGGCCGAGTACGAGCCGATGGCGCGCGTGCTGACCCCGCCGCTCAAGGCCGCCCTCGACCGCATCCCGCCGGGCGCCCGCATCGCCTCCATCTGCACCGGCGCGTTCGTGCTCGCCGCGGCCGGGCTGCTCGACGGCCGCCCGGCCACCACCCACTGGCGCTCGGCCGAGGAGCTGCAGGACCGCTTCCCCGAGGTCGACGTCGACCCGTGCGTCCTCTACACCGACGACGGCGACGTCCTGACCTCGGCCGGTGTCGCCGCGGGGATCGACTTGGTGCTGCACATGATCCGCCGCGACCACGGCGCGGCGGTGGCCAACGAGGTCGCCCGCGGCACGGTCGTGTCGCCGCACCGCGAAGGCGGCCAGGCCCAGTTCGTCCGGCGGCCGGTCCCGGAACCCCGCACGTCATCGACCAAGGCGGCACGCGCGTGGGCGCTGGAGAACCTCCATCGGCCGCTGACCCTGCGTGAGCTCGCCGCCCGCGAGGCGATGAGCACGCGGACGTTCACCCGCCGCTTCCGCGAAGAAGTCGGCATCTCAGCCCTGCAGTGGCTGACGCAGCAACGGGTCGAGCGCGCCCGCCAGCTCCTCGAGGAGACGGACCTGCCGGTCGACCGCGTCGCCACGGAGGCCGGCTTCGGCACGGCCGCCTCCCTGCGCCAGCACTTCCAGGCGGCACTCGGGGTGTCGCCGAGCGCGTACCGGTCGACGTTCCGCGGCGAACTGGCTGTTCAATCCGCCTGAAATTTCGCTAGCGTCGGCGGCCATGGACGACTTCTACGTCAGCCACAGCCGCTTCACCGACCCCGGCCCGCACGCGGACTGGCTCGACACCACCCCGGCCGATGTCGCTGTTCTGCGTGAAGCGGCGTCCCAGCTGGTGTTCCACTACTGGGGCGCGGGCGCCATCACCGAACACGGGTTCCCGGCCGCCCGCAACGACGAGATCACCCTGCGGTACGCCGCGGACATGTGGGCGCGCCTGCGCGAGCTCGACCCGACACCGCCCGGCGGGCCGCGGCCGCCACTGCACCGGATCGTCGGCTGCTGCCGCGACTTCACGCTGCTGTTCGTCTCGATGGCCCGCCACCACGGCATTCCGGCCCGCGCCCGCGTCGGCTTCGCGAGCTACCTGGTGCCTGGCTGGTACCTCGACCACGTCGTCGCCGAGGTCCACGACGGCGGCGGCTGGCACCTGGTCGAGCCCCAGCTGTCACCCGGCTTCCGCGACCCGGTGGACGACGTGGAGTTCGACCTCCTCGACGTCCCCCGCGACCGGTTTCTGACCGGCCCCGACGCGTGGACGGCCGCCCGCGCGGGCGAACTCGACCCGGCCCGGCTGGTCGTCTCGCCGGACCTGGACGTGCCGTTCCTGCGCGGGCTCCCATACGCGTGGCACAACCTCGTGCTCGACCTCGCCGCGCTCAACAAGCACGAGATGCTCCAGTGGGACATCTGGGGCGCGCTCGACGATTCCGTCGCGCTCGCCCCGGCCACCGTCACCCGCGCCGACGAGCTCGCCAAGCTGATGGCCGGCGCCGACGTCGAGCAGCTGCGCGCCGCCTTCGAGGCCGACGACGTCCGGGTGCCACCGGTGATCCACACGGTCACCCCGCCGGGACGGCTCCTGGCCGAGGTAGTGCTTCGCTGACCTCGGTGGCGGTCCGCACGAACCGCGCGATCCGCGGATCCCGCGCGCCCGCGGGCCAGGCGAGCGCCAGCGAGTACGGGGTCGCGTCGACGACCGGCCGGTAGACGACGTCGTCCCGCGACCGCAGCTCGGCGACCGACGCGGGCAGCAGCGCGACCGCCTGCCCGAGCGCGACCGTCTCCAGGAGCTGGGCGCTGTCGTGCACGATCGGCCCCGGCGTCACCGGCCCGCCGGTCACGTCCTGCCCGGACCAGTACGCCCGGTCCGCGGCCGAGGACAGCGGCCAGCACGGCGTCGGCCGCCCGGCGAGGTCGGCGCAGGTCAGCACGGCCCGGCCGGCGAGCTCGTGGTCCGACGGCAGCGCGGCCACCCGCGGCTCGCTGAACAGCACCTCGACGTCGAGGCCGTGGTGGGTGCCGCCCTGGCAGCCCAGCACGGCCACGTCGGCCCGGCCGTCGCGCAGCATCTCCGTCTGCTCGCCGAACCCGCTGACCCGGACGTCGACCGGATCCGGGTGCACATCAGCGATCCGCCGCAGCAGATCGGTCGCGACTCCCGGCTTCGCGGTGACGACGAGCGCCGGCGTTCGCTGCGCCGCCCGCCGCGTGCGCCGGACCGCCGCGGTGACGGCGTCCAGCGCCTTCGCCGACTCGGCGAACAGGACCGCTCCGGCGGGTGTCAGCGAGACGTGCCGGCTGGTGCGTTCGAAGAGCTGCACGCCGAGCCGCCGTTCCAGCAGCCGGATCGCACGGGACAGCGGTGGCTGCGCCATCCCGAGCCGCGCGGCGGCGCGGGAGAAGTTCAGCTCTTCGGCGACCGCGCGGAAGTACCGCAGCTCACGGACCTCGACATCGTCCATACCGGGAGAGTATCGCGGCAGAGTCCACAGGTCTTTCCCTTTCTGTTTCGCGCATGGTGGAGTTGGTGTCGATAACTCCACAAAGGACGGAGCGGTGATGACGGAGTTGCAGCGGAACAAGGAAGTGGTCTTGGGGTTTCTTCGGGTGGCCTTCACCGAGAAGC
The DNA here is from genome assembly GCF_042652605.1 of Amycolatopsis plumensis. Lineage (NCBI taxonomy): Bacteria > Bacillati > Actinomycetota > Actinomycetes > Pseudonocardiales > Pseudonocardiaceae > Amycolatopsis > Amycolatopsis plumensis. The sequence continues at coordinate 3,987,274 of NZ_JBHSJY010000001.1, forward strand.
GGCCGGTGGATGCCTTCGCTGAGTTCGTGGGCGATGGGTATGTTCAGCACAACCCGCACGCTCCGGCGGGTGCGGAGGAGTCGGCTCGGTACCTGGCCGGGTTTGTGGGGCGGTTTCCGGAGCTCAGGCTGGATGTGCGGCGGGTGATCGCTGAGGGCGATCTTGTCTTCACGCACAGCCTGCTTCGGTTGGTGGCTGGGGCGCGGGGGAGTGCGATTGCCGATGTGATGCGGGTTCGGGAGGGGCGGATTGTTGAGCACTGGGATGTGGTGCAGGAGGTTCCGGAGGTGACGGTTAGTGGGAACGGGATGATTTAGGGGTGGAGTGATGGGGTGTGGGGCTGGCCTGCCGGGTTCTGCGTTGCTGGGGGAGCGGCCTGCCGGATTCTGCTCTGCCGGATCTTCTCTGCCGGGTTCTTCCCGCCGGCCCGAACGCCGGATTGTTCAACGGCCTGCCGGCCGCTGATGCGGCTGCGTATCGGGTCGGCAGGGGGGGTGTGGCCGAGGCGGTTGTTGTTCACCGAGCTGGTGTGGGGGTGGCCTTGGTCGGCTTGGTTGGTGTGGCGAGCCGCGCCTTGGCAGTCGCCGTCGGCTTGGGCGGGTGGGGGTGTCGCTTTTCGGCGACAGCGCGCCCCTTGGCCACCCGGCTTGGTGACCGTGCGAGCTTGTCGCCGGGCCGGGCGAGGCGTCAGTTGTCGGCGTCTGGGGCCGGTGGTTCGGGTTCCGTTGGGGCGATTCCGTGGAGGGCGGCGCTCACCACTGCGTCCACCGGCGGTGGGTCCAGGGGGGCCGTGTGGGGGAAGACCGTTGTCAGTACCGAGGCGTGGCAGTAGCCGACCAGCATTGCTGCTGTTGCGTCTACTTCGGACTCTGGGCGTAGGCGGCCCAGTGCCCGCTCCTCTTCGAGGTAGGCCACCAGCCGGTCGCGCCAGTAGCCGGATCGCTCGCTGATTTCCGCGAAGCGCTCCAGGACCCTGGGTTGCCCCACCAGGCCGCTGAAGGCCGGCACCAGCACCTTGTGCAGGGCCAAGCCGAACTCCAGGTGGCGGCGGAGGTTGCCGGTGAGGGTGCCTTCGCCGGGCACCGGCAGCTCGCCCAGCTCCGCCTCCGTCGTGCGCACGTGCTCCAGCAAGGCCCGGGCCACCAGCTCCTCCTTGTCGGAGAAGTGGTTGTAGAGCACGCCGTCGGCGACGCCCGCCATGCGCGCTATCTCGCGCACGGTCATGCCTGTTGTTCCGTGCGTGGCGATCATCTTCTGCGCGGTCTCGAGCAGCAGGTCGTGCAGTGACTGCCCGTCCTGCTGAGCGGCGGCTTTCCTCGGTGACATCCCCGCCATCGTACGGGCGCCCCGGTTACCGCCTCCTTCCCGTGACCAGCCACGCCGTGCCGTGCAGGCGGACCGCCTCCGGGCCCGCGAACTTCTCGAGTGCCACCCTCAACGCTTCGGTCGCCTTCGCCGCCCTCGTGCTGTCCACCTGACCCAGGTGGTGGCGGACCGGGCCCCAGTCCGCGATGAACCCGGCAGCGTCGGGGACGTCGCGGCCCCAGATCTGGTCGGCCTCGACGTGGGTGCAGGCCACGTCTTCGAAGCCGGCCTCCGACAGCACCGCCCGGGTGTGGTCCGGGTCCGCGAACGATGTCGGCCCGCTGCCGTCCGGCCCGGTCGGCTGGGGCAGATAGGCCGCCATCGCGCCGAAGATCCGGCCGAGGTCGGTGCCCGCCAGGGCCGTCATGCAGAGGAACGCGAGCCGGCCGCCGGGGGAGAGGGCGCGGCGGATGTTGGCGAACGCCGCCACCGGGTCGGCGAAGAACATCACCCCGAACCTGCTGACCGCCAGGTCGAACGCGCCTTCGGCGAACGGGTGGACTTGGGCGTCACCCTGCTCGAACGACACGTTCGACACTCCGGCCGCCCGCGCCCGCGCGGTCGCGAGCATCGGCCCGGACAGGTCGACGCCGATCGTCGACCGGGCCCGCGCCGCGGCGAGTCTCGTCAGCTGGCCGTTGCCGCAGCCGATGTCGAGCACTCGGTCTTCTGCGCGCATTTGGTCGAGCAAGTAGCCGTTGAAACCGCTGTTCACGGCGTCGTAGCGGTCGGCGTTGGTCGCCCAGTGTTCCCCTTCGTACCCGTTCCACGCCTCGGCTTGTGCGGTTTTGACGATCCCGGTCATCCTCATCCCTCCGTTGTGAACACACGTTCATGAACACGTGTTCATGGTGCCGTCACGCTCATCCGCTGTCAAGGCATCGGCCACCCGGCCACGGATGTCGGCCAGGTGGCAGATCTTCCGGCCGGGCGAACGCGGAAGACTTCTCGTCAGCAGGGCAAAGCGCCTCTGACCAGCAAAAAGGAGTTCGAAATGGCCGACGTCATCGCCAACATGTCCATGTCCCTCGACGGCTTCGTGGCCGACCCGGAGGACCGCATCGACCACCTGTTCGAGTGGTTCGGCAACGGCGATGTCGAGGTGCCCACCGCCGTCGACTGGGCCACCTTCAAGACCTCCGAAGCCAGCGCGAAGATGCTGCGCGCGGCGATGGAGAACGTCGGCGCGCTGGTCACCGGCCGCCGCCTGTTCAACCTCACCCAGGGCTGGGGCGGCGCGCACCCGATGGGTGTCCCGGTCTTCGTCGTCACCCACGAAGAGCCCGCGGACTGGCCGCACCCGGACGCGCCGTTCACCTTCGTCACCGACGGCCTCGAAAGCGCCGTCGAGCAGGCCAAGAAGACCGCCGGCGACAAGAACGTCGCGGTCGCCAGCACGACGATCGCCCAGCAGTGCCTCAACCTCGGCCTGCTGGACGGCATCCAGGTCGACCTGGTCCCCGTGCTGCTCGGCTCCGGCGTCCGCTTCTTCGACCACCTCGACGCCACCACGAAGCTGACCGACCCCGAGGTCACCGAGGGCACGGGCGTGACGCACCTGTCCTACCGGATCAAGCGCTGAGGAGCGTGACGTGCAGCGCGGCGAGGCGGGCGGGATCGGCGATCACCTCATACGCCGCCACCCGCTCGCCCTCGACGGTCACGGCCAGGGCCAGCGCCAGCCGTCCGCGCGGCGCCACGACGACGCCGACCGCGCCGTCGACCAGGGCCGCTTCGGCGAACCGGGCCCGTTTCCCGAACACCCGGGTCTCCTCGGCGACCGCGCGGGCCCCCCGTGTCTCGAGCGGTGCGCCCGCCGGCAGCGCGACGGCGTCGGCGCGGCGGACGACGTCCGGGGCCAGCACGTCGAGCAGCGCGGCGAGGTCGCCGCCGCGGGCCGCGGCCAGGAACGCGTCGACCACCCGGCGGTGCCGGGCCAGGTCGGCCGGGGGCAGCGGGGAAGTGCCCCGGACCCGCTGCCGCGCGCGGCTCGCCAGCTTCTTCGCCGCCACCGGCGTGCGGTCCAGCACCGGGGCGATCCGGTCGAAGGGCACCGCGAAGAGGTCGTGCAGCACGAACGCGATCCGCTCGGCCGGCCCGAGCGCGTCCAGCACGACCAGCAGCGCGCGGCCGACCGAGTCGGCGAGCGCGGCTTCGGCCGCCGGATCGGCGTCGGCCACCGGCTCCGGGAACACCTCGAACGGCTCCTCCCGGCGGATTTTCCGCGACCGCAGGACGTCGAGGCAGACGCGGGAGACGACGGTCGTCAGCCAGGCCGCCAGGTTGTCGACCGAGTCCACCCGGTTCAGCCGCAACCACGCTTCCTGCACGGCGTCGTCCGCTTCGGCCGCCGAGCCGAGCATCCGGTAGGCCAGCCCGCGCAGCCGGCCGCGTTCGGCCTCGAACTCCGCCGCCAGGTCGTCCATCGGTCACCTTTCGCTCGCGTCCACCGTCGCCTCCTCGACGTATCCCCGCGACCGGAGGTGACCGGATGAGCTTGCTGACCCCTGCCGACCTGGACGGATGGCACCTGCCGAACCGGGTCGTCGTGGCGCCCACGACGCGGGCGCGCGTGCCCGGCGGAGTGCCCGGCGACCTCCAGGCCGCCTACTACGCGCAGCGCGCCGGCGCCGGGCTCATCGTGGCCGAAGGTACCTGGGTGAGCGAAGAGGCCGTCGGCTTCTCGGACGTTCCGGGCCTGTACACCGAAGCCCAAACCGACGGGTGGCGACGGGTCACGGACGTCGTGCACGCGCTCGGCGGCCGGATCGTGGTGCAGCTGTGGCACACCGGAGCCGTCTCGCACCCGGACTTCCTCGGCGGGTGCCCGGCCGGGCCGTCGGCGGTGAACCCGGACGAGCCGGTGTACCCGGCGTCCGGGCGGTGTCGCACCGGCACACCGCGCGAGCTGAGCGTGGCCGAGATCCGGGCCACGATCGCCGATTACGGCGCGGCGGCGGAGAACGCGCGCAGGGCTGGGTTCGACGGCGTCGAGATCGCGGCCAACGGCGTGTACCTGCTCGCCCAGTTCCTGCACCCGCGGCTCAACCACCGCACCGACGCCTACGGTGGCTCCCCGGCGAACCGGCGCAGGCTGCTCGCCGAGGTCGTCGACGCCGCCGCCGCGCACGGTCGCGTCGGTGTGCGGCTTTCGCCGTGGTGGACCGGTGGGCTGTTCACTGTGGACGACGCGCTCCGCGCCGAGTACGACCAACTGGTCGCCGGGCTCGGTGCGGACTACCTGCACCTCCGGGGGCCTGACGCCGGACCGGACTTCGCGGCCTTCGCTCGTTATCGCGAATTGTTCGACGGCCTCCTGATCGTCAACAACGGCTTCGACCGCGAGACCGGCGACGCGGTGATCGAGGCCGGTATCGCCGACGCGGTGTCGTACTCGCGGCCCTTCATAGCAAATCCGGACCTGGTGACGCGGTTCGCGCTCGGCCTGCCGATCGCGGAGGCCGACCCTTCGACGTACTACGGCGGCGGGGCTGCCGGTTATGTGGAGCAGGCGGCCGCGATGGCGGCGCTGTCCCAGTAGAACGGCCGGACCTCGGTGATGCGCTCGCCGGCCACGGTGATCGTCTGGAGGATCGGGAACTCCGGCTCGCGACCGGTGGCGCGGGCGCGGGCGTGCACGTTCGTCAGCACGACGAGCGGGGACGTCGTGGCGAGGAACGTCTGGTCCACGAAGTCGAAGGCAGCCCACGTGCGGCTCATCGCCGCGAAGAACCGCTGCAGGCCGTCGTGGCCGCGCCAGACTCCGCCGTACGGCAGGCCCTCGGCCTGGTGCAGCACGAAATCCGGAGCGAAGAACTGCTGTAGCGGGGCGAAGTCGCCGGTGGCGAAGTACTCGGCTTCGGCGGCGTACATGCCTTCGAGAACGGAGATGCTCATGATGATCACCATGGCCGTCCGGCCGCAGTGGCACCGGCGGAAACCGGACGTCGCGCTAGGCGTCCGGGCACCACACCGCCAGCTCGCTGCCGCCCGGCTCGCGGAAGTGGAAGCGCCGCCCACCAGGGAAAGCGAACGGTTCCTTCGTCACCTCCCCGCCCGCGGCCGCCACCGCTTCCTGAGCCGCCGCCAGGTCGTCCGTGCGGATCGTGAGCAGGGGCGCGCGGGCCTGTTCGGCCGGGTCCGCCTGGAAGCCCAAGGTCAGCCCCGCGGCCCGGACGTCGGTGTAGTCCGGGCCGTACGGTGTCGCCGGCCAGCCGAACGCGCGCTCGAAGAACCGCCCGGACGCCTCGGCGGACGTGGACGGGAACTCGGCGAAGTCGATTTCGAACATGCTCCCGACGCTAGCGGCGACCACCGACAAAACCGCGCGAGCGCGCCACCGCCAGGCCGTCGAGGGCGAGCGCGACCGCACCGATCACCAGGTCCAGGTAGCCGCCGACGATTCCGTAGCCGGTGCCGGGCCCGCCCTTCGCGGCGGCCACGACCCATCCTCCGATGACGACGCAGACCAGCCCGCCGACCAGTGCCACGACGGCTCCCCGGCCGCGGCGCAGGGCCAGTACGCCCGCGACCACCCCGGCCGCGCCGAACACGACGGCGATCAGCGACCAGAGCCGTCCGGGCGTCAGGTCGTAGGAACTGGTGGCGGCAAGGATGTTCATGAGGGACTCCTTCGGTTCCGGATCGGACGCCGGAAGCATGTCCGCCCGATCCGAAGCCCGTCGTTGTGCGCGAGCAGACACTTCGCGCTGCCGCCGGCGCCGCAGGAACCGCCCGGCTACTGCGCGCGCAGTAGCCGGGAAATGCTCTTCTCGCGGGAATTCGCCGAGCGGGCACCCGGTTAGGGTGCAGGGATGAGCCGGGCGCAGGTCGTGGACGGGGTGATCGCCGTCGGGGTCGCGGCGGCCCTGGTGGTCGCCGGGCGGTCCGCGAAGCATGTGCCGGCAGACCTCGACGTCCTGGGGTATGCGGCGCTGGCCGCCGGTGGGCTGGCGCTGGCCGCACGCCGCCGGGCGCCGATCGCCGTACTGGCAGCGACCGCGGTCTGCGCGCTCGCGTACCAGGTCGCCGGGTTCGAAGTGCCGGTCGTCGCTTACCTCTTCGCCGTGTACGCCGCCGTCCGGGCGGGACACCGGATCGCCGCGGTGGTCGCTTCGGTGCTCATGCTGGCCGCGATTCCGCTGGCGCTCCTGGCTTCCGGCGTCCACGACACCGGCGCGGCGTTCACGCAGTCGCGGGACGTCCTCCAGCTGGCGTGGCTGATCGCCGCCGGGGCGGCGGGGGAGGCGTTGCGCCAGGCCGAGCGCCGGGCCGACGAAGCCGAGCGCACGCGCGAGGAAACCGCGCGGCGGCGCGCGGACGAGGAGCGGCTGCACATCGCGCGGGAGCTGCACGACTCGCTCACCCACCAGATCTCCGTCATCAAGGTGCAGGCCGAAGTCGCCGTCCACCTGGCCCGCAAGCGCGGCGAAGACGTGCCCGACGCGTTGCTGGCCATCCGCGACGCCGGTCGCGAGGCGACCCGGGAACTGCGCGCGACCCTGGAGGCGCTGCGCGACGACGACAAGGACCCGCCACGCGGGCTCGACGACGTCCCCGACCTCGTGCGCCAGGCCCGGACCACCGGCCTCGACGCGCAGCTGACCGTCGAGGGCCCGCGCGACGCCGTACCGGACGCGGTCGGCCGGACCGCCTACCGGATCGTCCAGGAGTCCCTGACCAACATCGCCCGGCACGCCGCCGCGGACACCGCCTCGGTCCGGATCGACCACCGGCCCGGCGCACTGGTCATCCGCGTCGACGACGACGGAAAGGCCACAGTGGACAGTCTCCCGGGCGTCGGCCTCACCGGGATGCGCGAGCGCGTCACGGCGCTGGGTGGCCGGCTCGAAGCCGGGCCTCGCCGCGAAGGCGGGTTCCGGGTCCGGGCCGAACTCCCGGTGGACCCGGCGTGATCCGCGTCCTGCTGGCCGACGACCAGCCGCTCATCCGCAGCGGGTTCCGCGCGCTGCTCGATGTCGAGGCCGACATCGAGGTGGTCGCCGAAGCGGGTGACGGCGGCGAGGCGGTGCGGCTCGCGCTGGAGCACCTTCCGGACATCGCGCTCGTCGACGTCCAGATGCCCGGCGTCGACGGCATCGAGGCGACCCGGCGCATCGCCGCGGACCCGGCGCTGGCCGCGGTGCACGTCGTCATCCTGACCAACTACGGCCTGGACGAGTACGTCTTCGAGGCGCTGCGCGCGGGCGCGGCCGGGTTCCTGGTCAAGGACATCCAGCCGGAGGACTTCCTGCACGCGGTGCGCGTCGCGGCCCGCGGAGACGCCCTGCTGGCGCCGTCGATCACCCGCAAGCTGATCGACCGGTACGTGACCCAGCCGCTCGTGCCCGGCGCCGGGCTGGCGGAACTGACGAACCGGGAACGCGAAGCCGTCACGCTGGTGGCGCGGGGGCTGTCGAACGAGGAGATCGCCCGGCGGATGGTGATCAGCCCGCTCACCGCGAAGACGCACGTCAACCGGGCCATGATGAAGCTGGGGGCGCGGGACCGCGCGCAGCTGGTGGTGTTCGCGTATGAGTCGGGGCTAGGGCCTGTATCGAAGTCGGCTCGGGCAGTTGAGCTGGAGTCGGCTGGGTTGGGCGTGTTGGTGACCGGAAATGGGTGAGGTCTCCGGTAGTTGGTTCGTCGACCAAGAAGAACCTAAGTACTACCGGAGACCTCGTGGACACCTTAGCGGTGGCGGGGCGGTTCGACCTGACTGACGAGCAGTGGGCGGTGCTGGAGCCGTTGCTGCCGGTGCCGTCGCGGCCGGGTCGGCCGTCGTTGTGGAGCAGACGGCAGTTGATCGATGGGATCCGGTGGCGGGTGCGCACCGGTGCGCCGTGGCGGGACATGCCCGAGGTTTATGGGTCGTGGGCGGCGGTTTATGGGTTGTTTCGGCGGTGGCAGCGGGCGGGGGTCTGGCAGCGGATTTTGACCGCGTTGCAGGCTCTGGCCGAAGCCCAGGGGCGGATCACGTGGGATGTCAGCGTGGATTCCACGATCGCGCGGGCTCATCAGCATGCCGCGGGGGCGCGGAAAAGGGGGATCTGCAGGTCGAGCCGCCGGGCGGGGTCACCGTCGAGCCGGAGGATCATGCGTTGGGCCGGTCTCGCGGTGGCCTGACCACGAAGCTGCATCTGGGCTGTGAGCAGGGCCAGAAGCCGTTGTCGATCGTGCTGACCGCCGGGCAGCGCGGCGACAGCCCGCAGTTCATCCCCGTCCTGGCCGGGATCCGGGTGCCCCGGCTGACCGGTGGTGGGCGGCCGCGGACGCGTCCGGACCGGGTCCTGGCGGACAAGGCTTACACCTCGAAAGCCAACCGGGCTCACCTGCGCGGACGTGGGATCAAGGCGACCATTCCGAGCAAGGCTGATCAGGACGCGCACCGCAAGGCCAAGGGGTCGAAGGGCGGCCGGCCACCGGCCTTCGACCCCGAAACCTACAAACAGCGGCACGCCGTGGAATGCGGCATCAACCGGCTCAAACGCCACCGTGGCGTGGCCACCCGCTACGACAAACTCGCCGTCCGCTACGAAGCCACCGTGCACGTCGCCGCGATCAACGAATGGCTCTGACCCACTTCGATACAGGCCCTAGTGGTACCGCAGTGAGTGACGTGGCCGAGGTGCCGCGTCAGGCCGGGCGGCCCGCGCCCGCGTAGTCGTCGCCCTTCGAGTGGTACGTGTGGATCTGGATGGCCTGGCCCTCGGTCGGTGCGTTGATCATCAGGCCGTTGCCGAGGTACAGGCCGACGTGGTGGATGCGCGTCGCCGGGCTGCCGTAGAACACGAGGTCGCCCAGGCGAGGCTCCTGGGTGGCCGGCACCGGCGGGAGCGCGCGGAACTGGCTGTCCGCCGTCCTCGGCAGGGCCACGCCCGCGCTGTCGTACGACGCCTTCGTCAAGCCCGAACAGTCGAAGCCCGCCGCACCCGCGTCGGGGCCGTTGCCGCCCCAGACGTACGGGAGGCCCAGCTGGCCCAGCGCGAAACGGGTCGCGCGGACTCGCGGGGAGTCCGCCGATGCCGGGTCGAGGGACAGCGTGGCGTACAGCTGCGCCATGCCGAGCACGCGCTGGCGGAACAGCTCGGTCCCGTCGCCCGGGTGGTAGGCCGCGATCGCCTTCCACCAGCCGGGGCCCGCGCCGAGGTCCGTGCCGCCCGCGCACAGCGCCCGCCCGGCCGCGATCGGCGCGTCGGCGCCGTACTTCTTGGTTTGCGCCGCCGTGAGGCCCAGCAGGTTGCCGCCGCTGCGGCCGTGGTTCGACGCCGCCGAGCCGACGCCCGCCAGGGTGACCCACGAGAGGTGGCACGACGGGTCTTCGCCGCGCAGGGCCAGCTCGCCGTTCGCGTAGCCGATCAGCGCCTCCGCCGGGATGTCGAGCGGGCCGGACAGCTGGTCGGCCCACTGCTGCAACGGGCTCTTGCCGCCCTGGCCGGACGCGCCCTGGCCCGGCTCCTGCGCCTTCACCGGTGCGCTGACTTCGAGGACCGACGGGCCGGACACCGCGTCACGCACCACCGGCGGGGGAGCCGGGACGGCCGCGGGTTCCGGCGAGCGGTCGGCGAGCAGCCAGCCCGCCGTGACCAGCCCGGCGACGAGGGGCAGCGCGACCAGGCCGCGCAGCGCAGCGCCGCGGGCCCACGAAGTCTGCTTCGTCGTCACAGGTTCCAATTTAGAAGAGCGCACCCTTTAGTGAACGAGCGAGTAGCTTGCACGATAGGGGGACTCCCATATTGTGGGCACATGATTGAGCCAGTGGAGCGAAGCGACTCGATTGAGGGCGGTGGCGGGGGCATGGATGGAGAGATCGACGTTGCCCGGCTCACCTCCGCGCTCCAGGATCGGTACGCGCGGGTCGACGTCGTCGAGCGCACCGGCTCCACCAACGCCGACCTGCGGAAAGCCCTCGAAGACGGCGCCGCGGACCGGACAGTCCTGCTCGCCGAAGAGCAGACCGCGGGAGTCGGCAGGCGGGCGCGTTCGTGGAGCTCGCCGAAGGGTGCCGGGCTGTACCTGAGCGTCGCCCTCCGGCCGGGTGTCCCCTTCGCGGTGCTCGGCTCACTGTCCGTCGTCGCCGGGCTGGCCGTCCGGGCCGCCGCTGCGTCCGTCGGGGTGGACGCCGTGCTCAAGTGGCCCAACGACGTCCTCGTCGACGGCGCCAAGTGCGCCGGCATCCTCGCCGAGGCCGTCGCCGGGGACGAGCCGTCGATCGTGCTCGGCATCGGCCTCAACGTGCTGCCCCTCGGCGACGTCCAGCCCGGCCCGGGCGGGCTGCCCGCGACGTCGCTGGCCGAACAGGGCGCCACGAACACCGACCGCACCGACGTCGCCGTCGCGCTGCTCACCGGGTTCGCCGACCTCGAACGGCGCTGGCGGCTGGCCGGCGGCGACCTCACCGAAGCCGGGCTGCTCGGCGACTACCGCGCCCACTGCGCCACCCTCGGCCAGGACGTCGAGGTGCAGCTGCCGGACGGGACGTCCCTGACCGGCCGCGCGGCCGACATCGACGCCGCCGGGCAGCTCCAGGTCGACGTGGCGGGCGGGCAGCGCCACACCGTCTTCGCGGGTGACGTGGTCCACGTCCGTCCTGCCTGATTCTCCGGGTGTTGCGCCCACCGCCTCCTCGCTCGCCGGTACGGTGAGACGACACCGCCGCACCGACCTTGGGAGCGTCCGCCGTGGCCTATCCGGACGATTTGCTCAGCGAGCAAGAGCACGTCGTGGTGCACAGTCACCCGCACTTCAAGATGCTGATCTTCCCGACGCTCGCGTTCCTGGTCACCCTGGGTGCCGGCATCTGGCTGGCGATCCTCGCGAAGGACGCCGGCTCGCCGTGGAACACCGTCGGGCTGATCGCCATCGGGGTCGTCGCGCTCGTGCTGATCGTGTGGCTGTTCCTGGCGCCGCTCGTGCGCTGGCGGACCACCCACTTCATCGTGACGACCGACCGGCTGATCGCCCGCGAGGGCGTCCTCAGGCGCACCGGCATCGACATCCCGATGGGCCGGATCAACAGCGTCCAGTTCGAGCACGGCCTGCTCGACCGGGTCTTCGGCTGCGGCACGCTGATCATCGAGTCGGCGTCGGACGAGCCGCTGCGCTTCGAGGACATCCCGCACGTCGAGAAGGTGCACACGGTCATCTACCGCGAGGTCAACGACAACCCGTACGACGACTACCGGCCGGGCACGCAGCCGACCACGCCGCTGCCGCCCCAGGGCGGCGGGCGCCCGCCGCGCGGCGAGAGACGCCGCTGATGGGCACCCGTGAACTGGGCCTGCCCGAGCGCGTCCCCTCGACGGGTGAGCTGCCGGAGCGGGTCACGATCTGGGAGGTCGGCCCGCGCGACGGGCTGCAGAACGAAAAGGCGATCGTCCCGGTCGAGGTCAAGCTGGAGTTCCTCGACCGGCTCGCCGGCGCCGGGCTCACCACGCTGGAGGCGACCAGCTTCGTCCACCCGAAGTGGGTGCCGCAGCTGGCCGACGCCGAGCAGCTGCTGGCCCGGCTCGACCGCCGCGAAGGCGTCCGGTACCCGGTGCTGGTCCCGAACGAGAAGGGCCTGAACCGGGCCCTCGACGCCGGCGTCGAGCACATCGCGATCTTCGCCAGCGCGACCGAGACGTTCGCGCGCAAGAACCTCAACTCGTCGCTGGACGAGCAGTTCGCGATGTTCGAGCCGGTCGTCACGCGGGCCCGGGAAGCGGGCCTCGACGTCCGCGGGTACCTCTCCATGTGCTTCGGCGACCCGTGGGAAGGCGTCGTGCCCGCGAAGCAGGTCGCCGACGCCGGCCGCCGCCTGCTGGACATGGGGTGCTCGCAGCTTTCGCTGGGCGACACCATCGGCGTCGCGACGGCCGGGCAGGTCGAAACGCTCATCGGGCTGTTCGGCGACGTCGGTACGTTGGCCGTGCACTTCCACGACACCTACGGCCAGGCTCTCGCCAACACCCTCGCGGCGCTCCGATGTGGAGTGTCGACTGTGGACTCCTCGGCGGGCGGGCTCGGCGGCTGCCCGTACGCCGAATCGGCGACCGGGAACCTGGCGACCGAAGACCTGGTGTGGATGCTGGAGGGCCTCGGGGTGGCCACCGGCGTCGACTTGGACGCGCTGGTGGCGGCCAGCACGTGGATGGCGGGACAGCTCGGCCGCCCGAGCCCGTCGCGCGTGGTCGCCGCATTGGGTTGACCTCGCCGCGCCCCGGGGGATGGGGTGCGGTATCAAGGGGGACCGGCAGCGCCGCGGCCGCGTCGAACAGCGTGTGCCCGCCGGGCACCGACCGAGCCGGAGGATGGGTGTGACCGAGCCTTCCGAGGCGGGCTCCGAACCGGTCGAGGCCGACCTCGACACCGGGCCGGTGCAGCTGCCCGGGTACGGCCTGGCGGATGCGGGCGCCTTCGAGGATGCGCCGACCCCGCCCTCGGGCAACCCCGCGGCCTGGCCGCACGCGGTGTCGCCGCTGCTGCCGCCGTTCCAGCTGCCCCCGGCCCCGCCGCCCCCGCCGACGCCGGTTCCGCCGCTGCCTCCGCCGCCGGTGGCCGGGCCGCCGCCGGTCGCGGGCCCGCCGCCGAACCCGGGGTCACCCTTGCCGCTGCCGCCGCTCGGCTCGCCGCGCACGGAACGGGAAAGCATCGTCGCCCTGTTCCTGGTGCACATGTTCCCGATCGGGCACCTGCCGGTGGCGATGGACAAGCCGGCGCGCCAGCTGCCGCTGCCCGACGACCCGGACGGCTTCCCGCCGAACGACCACCCGGACGCCCGGCTGATCTTCGACGACCAGGCCCTCACCAACGTCACCGCGGGCTTCCGCCGGTCGCCGACCGCGCCGTCGCGGCCGGTGCCGCGGCACCTGAAAGAGGGGTACGTGCCGTACGCGCGGGCGACGCAGGCGGTGTGGATCCGCCGGTTCGTCGTCGGGCACAGCGAGCTCGGCCCCGAGTACGCCTGGCCGCCGGGCGAGCAGTTCCCCGAGGGCAGCGTGGACTGGCCCGAGCCGGTGATGGTCCCGGCCAACACGGTCCTCGACCGCTTCGGCCCGGCCTACGGGCGCGTTCTCTACGAGGACGGCACGCGGTTCGCGGAACGCTCGCTGCCGCCGGCGTTCCTGGACGCCGAGTACCGCCGGTACGTCGTGGTGCGCAAGGTGCCGATGTGGCGCTCGGAGACCGCGAACTGGTTCGGCCAGGTCGGCGGCGGCACCCGGTACCGTGCCCTGCTGGCGGCCGACGAACTGGTGACCCTCGGCTACCTCGCCGAGGCCAAGGGGGAAGAGGACTGATGAACACCCAGTCGATCCAGCGGTGGCTCGGCGTGCTGGGCGTGCCGCCGGAGGTCGTCTCGCTCGGCGCCGAGGTCGACAACGCCTGGTGCCTGATGCAGGGCGAGGACGAGGCGTGGGAGGTGTTCTGGCGCGAGCAGGGCAACCGGTACGACTGGGCCCGGTTCACCAGCGAACAGGTCGCGTGCCACTACCTGTTCGGCCGGCTGGCCTGGGCCCAGGTCGCCCGCGGCGCCGTCGGCCTGCTCCCGGGCTCGTGAGTGAGAAACAGTGTTCTAACCCTGTTTCCCACTCACGAGGGGGTCAGCGCTTGAGGATGGCCAGGGTCTCCTCGTGGAGGCGGCCGTTCGTCGACAGGGCGCTTCCGTTGTCGTAGCGGCCGACGCCGTCCAGGTCGCTGAACCGGCCGCCCGCCTCGGTGACGATCACCTGCGCGGCCGCGACGTCCCACGGGTTGACGATGCACTCCGCCGCCACGTCGATCGCGCCCTCGGCCACCAGGACGTGGTGCCAGAAGTCGCCGAACGCGCGGGTCTCCCAGCACGCGTCCACCAGGTCCAGGTACTTCGAGCGCGAGTGGTACTCGACCCACGAGTTCAGGTCCGTTGTGGACAGATAGGCGTCCGAAAGGGACGAAACCTTCGAAACCGACAGCCGCCGGGTGCCGGCGGCGTCCGACGAAAAGGCGCCGTCACCCGAAGCCGCCCACCACCGGCGGCCCAGCAAGGGCGCGCTGATCAGGCCGACGACCGGGTCGCCGTCCGAAACCAACGCGATGAGGGTCGCCCAAACGGGTACTCCGCGGAGGAAGTTCTTGGTCCCGTCGATCGGGTCCAGGACCCACGCGCGGCCCGTCGCGGCCGAGCCGCCGCGTTCTTCGCCGAGCACGGCGTCGCCGGGACGTTCCGCAGCCAGCAGCGCCCGGATCGCGTCCTCCACCGCGGTATCGGCGTCGGTCACCGGGGTGCGGTCGGGCTTGCGCTCCACCGCCAGGTCCAGGGCGCGGAACCGCGCCGTCGTGATCGCGTCGGCGGCGTCGGCCAGCCGGACGGCGAGAGCCAGATCATCTTCGTAGCCAGGCACGGTCACGATGGTTTCACGCCCGCGAGCCGTAGAGTTGGCCAGGTGAGCATGGTCCTACTTGCCGAAGACGATCCGGCCATCGCCGAACCGCTCTCCCGCGCCCTCGAACGCGAGGGGTACGAGATCCACGTCGTCACCGACGGCCCTTCGGTGCTCGACGCCACCGCCGCCCAGCGCGTCGACCTGCTCGTGCTGGACCTCGGCCTGCCCGGGATGGACGGTCTCGAGGTCTGCCGCCGTCTGCGCGCGGCCGGCACCGAGCTGCCGGTCCTGATGCTCACCGCCCGCACCGACGAGGTCGACTTCGTCGTCGGCTTGGACGCGGGCGCCGACGACTACGTCGCCAAGCCGTTCCGGCTCGCCGAACTGCTCGCCCGGATCCGCGCGCTGCTGCGCCGCCGGGTGCCCGAGGTGCTGGAGGCCGGCGGGGTGCGGATGGACCTCGGCGCCCGGCTGGTCACCGTGGACAACCACGAGGTCCAGCTGGCGAACAAGGAGTTCGAGCTGCTGCGCGTGCTGATGACCCGGGCCGGGCAGGTCGTCAGCCGCGACGAGATCCTCGCCGAGGTCTGGAACGACCTCGAGTCGAAGACGTCCAAGACGCTCGACATGCACATGTCGTGGCTGCGCCGAAAGCTCGCCATCGCCGCCGACGAGGCCGCCGGCCGCACCAGCAAGACCCACGACGGCGAGCGGCGGATCGCGACCGTCCGCGGCGTCGGTTTCCGCTTCAACGCCGAATAAGCCCGTGCGCCGCCGCATCCTGCTGGCCATCCTGCTGGCCGTCGCCGTCAGCGCGGTGGTGCTCGGCATCCCGCTGGGCATCGTGGCGAGCTGGCAGATCGAGTCGAGCTACCGCGAGACGCTCGCGGAGAACGCCCGTGCGGCGGCGGCCATCCTGGACACCGAAATCGCCAACGGCCAGGAGATCGACCTCGACCAGGTGCGCGCGGCGGTGCCGGCGAACGGGCTGCTGACCGTCCGGGCCAGCGGCCAGGACGAGAAGCGCTACGGCAGCAGTCCCGGTCCGGACACCGTCACCGAGTCGGCCGACCTGGCCCGGGACGGCAAGGTCGAGATCGCCGTCCCGGCCGGCCCGATGCACGAACGGCAGACGACGGTGACGCTGGTCGTCGTGCTGCTGGTGCTGCTGTCGGTGGGCACCGGCGCGGTGGTGGCGATCGCGACGGCCCGGCGGCTCGCGAAGCCGCTGCGGCACGTGGCCGAACGCGCGGCCCGGCTCGGCGGCGGCGACTTCCGGCCCGACCCGAGCCGCTACGGCGTGGGAGAACTCGACATGGTCGCCGAAGCGCTGGACGCGTCCGGCACCGCGCTGGCCCAGCTCGTGCAGCGGGAACGACAGCTCGTCGGGGACGTCTCGCACCAGCTGCGCAGCCGGCTGACGGCGTTGCAGCTGCGGCTGGAACCGCTCACCGTGCACCCGGACGACGAGGTGGCCGACGAATCGAAGGCGGCCCAGGAGCAAGCGGATCGGCTCGCCGAGGCGCTCGACGAGCTGCTGGCGGCGGCCCGCGCGGCCCGCGAGGTCGGCGCGGAACCGGTGGACCTGCCGACGCAGCTGCCGGCGATGGCGCAGGAGTGGCGCGAGCTGCTCCGCTCGGAGGGCCGCAACCTGCGCACGCGCGTGGCCGACGGCCTGATGGCCCGGGCCACGCCGGGCCGGCTCCGCGAGGTCATCGGCGTGCTGCTGGACAACGCCCTGCGGCACGGTTCCGGCACGGTCACGCTCATCGGCCGCCGCGGCGACGCCGAGGGCACGGTGGTGATCGAGGTGAGCGACACCGGCCCCGGCGTCCCGGACGAGCTGGCTCCGCACATCTTCGAGCGCGGCTTCTCCGGCGGCGGCTCGACGGGCGTGGGCCTGGCGCTGGCGCGGGCCCTGGTCGAGGCCGACGGTGGCCGCCTCGAACTGTCGAACCGCCGTCCGGCGGTGTTCAGCCTGTTCCTCAAGGTGCCGCGGCCGAGCGACGTCCCCGAGGTGCGCTGGCCCGCCGAGCGCGTCCCGCGTTAGATCAGCCCCTCCCGCAGGGCGTAAGCGACCGCGTGCGACCGGTTCCGCAGCTGGAACCGGTTGGTGACGTCGTGGAGGATGCTCTTCACCGTGCGCTGCGAGTAGCACAGCTCGTCGGCGATCTCCTGCGTCGAATACCCCGCCGCGACGAGCCGGAGCACGTCCGTCTCCCGGTCACTCATGCCGCCCAGGCGCAGCCCGCGAGGCTGGAGCACCTGGCGCTGCAGGCGCGAAACCCGGTTCAGCAACCGGCCGAGCAGGTCGGGCGGCAACGCGCCTTCCCCCGCCGCCGCGGCCTTGACGAGGCGGACGAGGACGTCGGGCCCCGCGTCGGCGCGGCGGGCGACCGCGCAGACGCCGTGTTCGACCGCGTTGAGGATCTCGTTGTCGTCGACTTCGCCCGCGATGAGCACGATGCGGGTGAAGCCCTGGTGGTGCAGCGCGGACAGCTGCTGGGTCATCGTCTCGTCGATCCGGTCGGCGACCAGCAGGGCGACCAGTGCCGTGCCGTCGTCCACCACCCGGACGTCGTCGCGCGAGCGCAGCGCCATGCAGACGCCGTCGTGCAGGATCGGATCGGTGGCGCGGACCACCACCGGGGTCCGGTCGGGTGCGGACATCGTTCCCCATTCCCCTCGAACGGTGCAGGCTGCCCAGCCTGCCCGCCCGCGTGTCCCGGGCGCATGGGACCGGGGTCCCGAAGTTGCCCGGCCTTCAGGACCGGCCGAGGCCCGCGTCCCTGGCCCGGACGATCGCCTCGGCCCGGTCGGCCACGTGGAGCTTGGCGAAAACGTTCGAGATGTGGTTGCGCACGGTTTTCGGGCTCAGGCACAGCGTGCTCGCGATGAGGCTGTTGCTGTGCCCGGCCGCGATCAGCGCCAGCACCTCGCGCTCGCGGCCGGTCAGCTCGGGGAACACCGGTTCGCTGGCCGGCGGCCGGCTGAAGTAGGCGAGCACGCGGTTGGCGATGTCCGGGCCGAAGATCGCCTCGCGCCGGGCGACCGCCTGGACGGCGCGGATGATCTCGTCCGGCTCGGCGTCCTTGAGCAGGTAGCCGCGGGCACCGGCGCGCATCGCCGCGAAGACCGACTCGCTTTCGTCGGCCATCGTCAGCATCAGCACGCCGGTGCCGGGGTTCGCCGCCACGATGTGCCGGGTCGCCTGGATCCCGGACAGGTCGGGCAGGTGCAGGTCCATCACGACGACGTCCGGCCGCAGAGCGGCGGCGGCGGTGACCGCGTCGGCTCCGCCGGCGGCCTCGCCGACGACCTCGATCCCGGGTTCGGCGGCGAGCAGCGTGCCCACGCCGATCCGGAACAGGGGATGGTCGTCCACGACGAGGACACGCAGGTCGCCCATCCGCCTCACCTCGCCCTCGTCACTTTTGGTGATGGTACGCGGACGCGTTCTCCCGTGCCCAGGTCACGAAGGTCCGCGGCGGCCGGCCGAGCAGCCGCTCGACCGTGTCGAAGACGACGCGTTCGTGCGGGGCGGACTCGCGCTTGAGCGCGAAGAGGCCGTCGATGGCCTTCGCGGGCCAGCCGTACATCCGGATCAGGCGGTCCTTCGCGGCGCTTTCGGTCTCTTCGACGTACTTCAGCGGACGGCCGATGGCTTCGGCCAGGATGGCAACCTGCTGCTCGGCGGTGAGGGCTTCGCCGCCGGTGAGCCCGTAGGTCGCGCCTTCGTGCCCGGACGTCGTCAGCACGAGCGTCGCGACCTCGGCGATGTCGCGGACGTGGATCAGCGCGGACGGCGGGTCGGTGTCCGGCACGTACACGGCGTTCTCCGCGCGGATCGAGCCGATCCAGGCGAACCGGTTGTCCATGAAGGCCCCGGGCCGCAGGATCGTCCAGGCCGGTCCGGCTTCGCGGATCGCCTGCTCGGCTTCGGCGTGAGCGCGGGAAATCGCGTCCTTCTGCCCGAAGTGGACACCCGTGGTGGACAGCTTGACGAGGTGGGTGACGCCGACCTCGGCGGCGGCCCGCGCGACCGCCGCCTCGCGGTCGGCGTTGTGGCCCTGGGTCAGCACGAACACGCGGTCCGCGCCATCGAGCAGGGCGGGCAGGTCCGACGTGTCGAGGTCACCGCGGACCACTTCGGCGCGCGGGTCGATCCGGGCCTTCGCCGGGTCGCGGGTCAGCGCGCGGACGGGCGCGCCGGCGTCGAGCAGGGCGGGGACGAGGTGGCGGCCGACCTTGCCGGTGGCGCCGAGGACGAAGATCATCGTGGTTCTCCTAGCGGGAAAGCGGGACGTGGGGGAGCGCGAACGCCGTGACGAGGGCGAGCGCGAGGACCGGCAGCAGCGCGAGAAACACGCTGTGGGTGCCGGCTTGGTAGGCGAAGTCGAGCGCGACCGGGCCGAGGGCCGAGCCGAGCGCGCGGGCGAGGTTGACGCCGGCGGCGACCGCACCGCGGTCCGCGGCGGGGGCGGTGTTCTGCGTGGCCATGGCCAGGACCTGCAGGTTCAGCCCGGCCGCGACGCCGAAGACGACCAGGCAGCCGAGGATGGCGGGCAGGCCGTGCAGGGTGAGTAGGCCGAGCACCGCCAGCAGGCCGAGCGCCATGCTCAGCCGCGGCGCCCACCGGTAGTGGCCGGTGCGGGCGATGACCTTGCTCGTGACGAGGGAGGCGGCGGCCACGGCGAGCGTCATGGGCACCAGCCGCAGCCCGCCTTCCGCCGGTCCGGCGTCGGCCTGCAGCAGAACCGCGATGTAGTTGACCGAGCCGAGGAAAGCGAACCCGGCGAGCACGCTGAGCAGCACGGACACGCTGAACGTCCGGTCACGGAACAACCGCAGCGGCAGCACGGGAGCTTCGGCTCGGCGTTCGACGAAGACGAACGCGACGGCGGAAGCCGCGCCGAGGGCGACCGACCACGGCGTGAGCAGGGTGAACCCGGTGATCGCCGTGCCGAGCAGGAACACGCCGACGAAGTCGAACGGCGCTTCCCGGTGTCGTGTCGACAGGTCGAGCGTCTTGAGGCACGCCAGGGCGACGAGCCCGAGCGGCAGGTTGACCAGGAAGATCGACCGCCATCCGGCGAGCCCGGTGAGCAGGCCGCCTACGACCGGTCCGGCGAGCGAAGCGACGGCGAAGCAGATCGAGAACCAGCCGAAGTACTTCGCGCCTTCGCGAGGCGAGAACATCTCGCCGAGCGAAGCGCCGACGGAGACGAACAGGCCACCGGAACCGGCGCCCTGCAACACGCGCCCGGTGATCAGCAACGCGGCCGACGGCGCCAGGCCGCAGGCGAGCGAGCCGAGCAGGAACAGGGCGAGTGCGCCCAGGAGCACACGTTTGCGGCCGAAGACGTCACCGAGCTTGCCGTACAGCGGCGCGGTGGCGCTGCCGGCGAGCAGGTAGGCGGTGGTGACCCAGGCGTAGGCGCCGGTCCCGCCGAACTCGGCGGCGATCCGGGGCAGCGCGGTGGCGACGACCTGTGCGTCGAGCATCGCGAGGAAAACGGACAGGAACAGGCCCGTGAGGGCAGGTTTGAGGGCGCGCTGAGGCGCGATCGTGCTCAAGAGAAAACCCTTGTTTCGTCAGAAGGGACGAGAGATGCGGACGCGCGAGAAACGCGTCCCGTCGAGTCGGGAAAAGGCTCCATCGTCATCCGCGAACGGATGCGACCTCTTCGCGCTCGGAAACCACCTCGAATCGTCCCGCTCGCCCGGCCGAACCCGGACGGCGTCCTCTACGCAGGAACACTGACGAAGATGACTATATACAATTACATGTCGGTAGACAAGTAGTTTCTCAGGGCAGGCGGCTGACCTGGTCGGTGTCCCGCCGCCGCTCGCCCAGCTCGTCCGGGAACACCCACTTCTTGAAGCCCCAGAACCGGAAGAACATGGCCAGCAGCATGCCGATGATCGAGCCGCTCGCGAAGTCCGCGATCTCCTGGACCAGGAACGTCACGTGCGGGACCTCGAGGTCGAGCACGTACCGCGAGACGATCAGCGGGATCAGGTTGACGCCCACCGCGATGCCGCTGATGACGAAGAACAGCGCGGCTTCGTGGTGCCGCTCGCGTCCGCCGCGGGTCCGGAAGGACCACTCGCGGTTGAGGATGTAGGACACGATGGTCGCGACGATGATCGCGATCGCCTTCGCCGTCGTCGGTTTCGGCTCCAGCACCGTCAGCTTCAGCGTGTACCAGACGCCGTTGTCGACCAGGAACGTCGTGCCGCCCACGATCGCGAACTTCAGCAGCTCCCGGTGCTTGATCAGCACCGAACGCAGTGGCTCCGGCGTGCGCTTGAGCACGGTTTCCACAACGGTCACACCACGCAGTCTAGGAGAACATCGCGGTCACCCGTGGTGCAGGCGGCTCAGCTGTCGTGAATGTCCGGATATCGAGTGGGCTCGTCAGCCGGTCAACCAGCCGAAGAGTTTCTCGGGGGTGACGGTCGGCGGCTTGGCCCCGGGTTTCCCGCCGGACCGCGGCGGTGCGCTCGTCGTGGTCGAGGACACCGGCGGCTCGCTCGACGGCTCCTCCGTCGTCGTCACCGGTGGTTCCGACGTCGGCTTGGTCGGCGTCGGCTTCGGCTTGGACGGGGTCGGCTTCGGGATCGACGGCGTCGTCGGGGGCACCGGGTCCTTGCCGCACCAGTGGCGCCAGCAGCCGAAGTCCACCGTCACCGGCGGGGCCATCGCCCGGCCGAGCTGGGCGTTGATCGTCACCCGGCCGTCGTTGGGACGGCCCTTCAGCCGCACCCACAGGTTCACGTGCTGGCCCGGCGCCACCGCGCTCTTCGTCGTACAGCTCGCGGCGACGTCGGTCGTCGTGCAGGGGAAGCCGCGCAGGCTCCACCACTGCAGGAGCGGGGCGTCGAAGGTGACCGTGACCGGCTTGGTCGTCTCGCCGGTGTTGCGGACGCGCACGTAGACCAGCGGGTGGTGGTTCCAGGGGAACGCCGAGAGCCCGTCGCCCTGGGCTTCCAGGACCACGGCGTCCGGCGGGACCTTCACGGTGACCTTGACGCTCACGTCGACGGAGATCTGCACGCCGGCCGTGACCGACCCGGTCACCGTGCCGCCTTCGGCGTCTTCGTCGGCCTGCAGGCGGAAGTTCAGCGTCGCGCTCTGGCCAGGCTGCAGACCGGCGCCGGTCATGCAGGTGACCGTGCCCTCGCCGCCGGGGCAGTTCACCGAAACCGGGCCGGGGACCTGCGCGCGGGCCGCCGGCGCGCCGCCACCGCCGGTGCCGACCGCGCGCACGCCGCGCGGCAGCTTCAGCGCGACGGCCACCGGCTCGGACACGCTGCCGCCGTCGTTGCGCACGGTGATCGGCAGGTTGGTCGCGGTACCCGGGCTGAGCTCGACGCCGCCGGGCGGGGTCGTCGCGGACATCGACGGCGGCGCCGGTGCGGGCGGGGCCGGCGGGGCCGGCGGTGCGGGCGGGGCCGGGGCCGGCGGGGCGACCGGCGGGGGCGCGGGCTCGACGGACGGCGCCGGGGGCGGGACGACGGGTTCCGGAGCTGGAGCCGGAGCCGGGGGCTGGGGCTGCGGCTGTTCCGGTGCGGGCGGCGCCGGGGGCTGCGGCTTCGGGGCCGGCGGTTCGACCTGCTGGGCCGGCGGCGGCTGCTGGACGGCGACCGGGATCTCCTGCGCGCCGCCGCCCGCGGTGAGCGCGATGACGACGGCCGCGACGATTGCCGTGCCCGAGGCGGCGACCCCGGCGAACTGGCGGGGTCCCGCGGCCGCGGCACCCGCGGACGCGCCGGCCTTGCCTGCGGCCGCCGCGGTGCCGGCGGCGGCCGCACCCGCGGTGGCGGCCGTGGCGGCGCTGGCCTTCGCGGCGCCGATGGTGGCGAGGTAGCCCAGCGCGGCGCCGCCCAGGACGATCGGGGCGATGATCGCGCGCAGGCCGCCGTTGACGTCGGCCAGTTCGGCGGCCAGCGCCCGGCACCGGTCGCACTCGTCGAGGTGGCTTTCCACCTGGGCGCGTTCGCGTTTGGACAGCCCGTCGCGGGTCCACGCACCGAGCCGCTCGGCGCAGGCGCGGCAGCGTTCCTCGGCGTTTTCCTGCAGGTGGACCTGCAAGTACGCCTGCCGGAGCCCTTCGCGGGCGCGGTAGGCGAGCGCGGAGACGCCGTTCGCGGTCAGGCCCAGCAGCGGCGCGACCTCGGCCGGGCTCTGCTGCTCGATCTCGGTGTGCCAGAGCACCGCCTGCCAGCGTTCCGGCAGCCGCGCGAACGCCTTCGCGGCCATCGTCCGCTCGAGCCCGGCGACCGCGGTGTCGGAGAACGGCACGGTCAGCGCCTCGGCCGCGGCGCCACCGACCTCGGTCATGTCCTCGTTGAGGTCGACCCGGCGTTCCTTGCGAGTGCGGTCGTACGCGGTGTGACGCAGAGCGGTCAGCAGGTACGCCCGGAAGGCTGTGTTCGGACCCTTGCCGCCACGCAGCGTGTCGAGCACCTTGGCGAACGCCTCGGACACGAGATCGTCGGCTTCGGAGCTGGAGCGGGCCAGCTGACGGGCCAGATTCCGGGCCGCGCCGGTGTGCCGTTCGTAAAGCGTCCCGTACGACTCGAGCTGCCCGGAGCGGACCTCCGCGATCAGCTCGGCGTCACTCTTTCCGCTGAGATCGGCGGGAACGGTGGACACGGCACTCCTCGGTCGGCTAGAGCCAGGACCTGCCATTACAGGCCGATCCGGGACGCGAGACCAGTGTGACTGACCCACCTCCGGCGGTCACGTCGTGGTGGGGGTGATGACTCCGTCGGCGGAGCAAAATCACCCACCCCCGGGCCGGGCCGGGGAAAAGGTCCACGACAAAAACCTGGTCAGTACGCGTCACGGGGTACCCCGGGGTACGTCCTCATCGTGAAGCACTGGACAAGATCGTTGCGAACCGGACGAAAGGGGCGGGTGGCCCGTGGATGTTCCGGCTGCGCGTCCCGGCTCCGGTGACACCCCGCCCACGCAGGCCGAGCGAGACGCCTCCCTGCGTGCGCTGCGGGCTCGCTGGCGCACGGCCAGCCTCGCCGCGGGCTGGCGGTTCCCGAGCGACTGGGCCCTGCCCGAGGTCGACGCCGTCTGCGCGGCGGTGATGGCGAAGGGCCGCGTCGAAGCCGCCGAGACCGCGCTGGCCGGCCTGGCCAGGGCCCGGGCGGCGGCCGGTGCGGGGCTCGCGGAGACCCTCGCCGACCTCGCCGCGCTGCACGCCGTGCTCGGCCACAGCGGCGACGGGTTCGTCTCGCCGGACGTCGACGCCACGCCGGCGCGGCTGCTCCGGACCACCGCGCTGGCCTGGGCGGACGTCGCGACCGACCAGCTCGTGCACACCGAGGTCACCGACCCGCTGACCGGCCTGCCCACGGCCGCCTACCTGCGCACGCGGCTCGCCGAGGTCTACCGCGCGGCCGAGGCGCGCGAGCGGCCGGCCGCCGAGGACCACGTGCTGCTCGTCGTCTCGCTCGACCTCGCTGCGGTCGCCGGCTTCGCGCGGCTGACCGGGATGATCCTGGTCGCGGACGCGCTGCGGACGGTGTTCGACAGCGGGCAGAGTGTGGCTTCGCTGGGGCCGTCCGTCGTCGCGGCCCTGGTCCCGAAGGACGAGCGGGTCGCTTCGCACGGCGTCGCGCTGCGAAGAGCGTTGCACGAGCGGCTGTCGGTCGACGCCCAGCTCGCGGACGTGGGCAGGCCCCGCGTCTCGGCGGTGCGGCTGCCCGCCACCCACGAACTCGCCTGCGACCTGCTGGCCCAGCTGGCGCGCGCGTAGAACACCCGAAAAGCCCGCTTTCGCCAGGACCCTTCGGACCACGACCGGGCCGGTCATGATTTCCTGGTGCGGTGACCCGGACCGTATCCACCGACGTCGACGGCGAAGTCGCGGCCAGACCCCAGCACCGGCTGGCCCTGCGGAAGTCACTCGCCCGCCTGTCCGTCCGACCGCGGTCGATCCTGATCCTCGCGGTGATCCCGCTGGTCGCGATCGGGTACGGCATCTACGGCTGGCAGCACGACTGGGTGCTCGGCGTCGACAGCGCGGTCTACCGGGCCGGCGCGCTGACGCTGCTGAACGGCGACTCGCTCTACGACGCCAACACCCTGCCCAACGAGCCGTGGTGGGCGCTGCTGCCCTTCACCTACCCGCCGACGGCCGCGCTGATCTTCATCCCGCTCGCCGCGTTCCCGACGCAGATCTCCTGGGGCCTGATCACCGCGGTTTCGCTGGGCGCGATGGCGCTGTCGATCCGGATCGCGATCGGCGCGCTGCCGCGGCCCGCCGCCGACGGACCGCGCTGGTGGGCCTCGCCCGCCCGCTCGACCATCGTGTTCTTCCTGGTCTTCCTCGCCCTCGAGCCGGTGTGGCGGACGATCTTCCTCGGCCAGATCAACCTGATCCTGATGGCCATGATCCTGCTGGACATGCTGGTCATCGGGGCGCGGGGGAGCCGCTGGGGCGGCGTCCTGGTCGGCGTCGCGGCGGCGATCAAGCTGACGCCGCTGGTGTTCCTCGGGCACCTGTTCATCACCGGCCGCCGAATGGACGCCCTCCGCGGGTTCGCGACGTTCCTGCTGCTCCAGGGCCTGATGTTCCTGATCAACTCCCACGACGCCGCGAAGTACTGGACGGTCACGCTGCCGGACACCGGCCGGATCGGGCCGGTGCACTGGGCGGGCAACCAGTCGCTGAACGCGCTGATGAACCGGGCCACCGACCTGGCGCCGTGGGCGTCGAAGGCGGCGATGGGCATCGGGTTCCTGCTCGCGATCCCGGCGCTGTGGCTGCTGCTGCGCTTCCACCGCAAGGGCCAGGCGCTGGCCGCGCTGCTCGTCACCGCGTTCTGGACGCTGCTGATGTCGCCGATTTCGTGGACCCACCACTGGGTGTGGGTGATCCCGCTGATCGTGCTGCTGGTCTCGCGGCTGCCGAAGACGACCCCGAAGACGGCGTGGCGGCGCTGGGTCGGGACCGGCCTGGTCGCGTTCGTGTTCGTCAGCTGCGTGCTGCTGATCCTGCCGAACGGCCGCAACGTCGAGCTGCACTGGAAGGTGTGGCAGAACGTCCTCGGGGACGCCTACATCCTGATGCCGGTCGTGCTGGCCGTGGCGCTGATCCTGCGCTGGGGCCTCCTCCGCCGAGCGCGGAACCGGACCGCATCGGACGAGCATGTCGAGCTCAAGTCCGGCGTCTGAGGCGCGCACCGGCCGCTTTCTCGCCGGGGGGATCGCGCTTCTCGTCCTCGCTTTCGGGGTGGTCGGCTGGCTGGCCGGGTGGCACCTGGGCGCGGACAGCGCCGTGTACCGCGCGGGGGCGTTGACGCTGCTGCACGGGGACCCGCTCTACACGCGGGACGTGCTGAGCGCGCTGCCGGACTGGGTGCGGCTGCCGTTCACCTACACCCCGGCCGCCGCGCCGCTGTTCCTGCCGCTCGCCCTGGTGCCGTCCGGCCTGGTCTGGGGCGTGATCGCTTTTTTGTCGGTGGTGGGTCTTATCGTCGTCATCACGGTGGTTTCGTCCCCGCCGGGGGGCTCATCGCTTCTGGGAAGAAGCTGGTGGGCGCTGCCGGCGGGAACGGCCGTCGCGCTGGCGCTGGAACCGGTGTGGAAGACACTGTTCCTGGGCCAGATCAACTTGATACTGATGGCGTTCGTGGTGCTGGACGTGCTGGTGCTGTCTCTTCGCGGGTCGCGCTGGGCGGGCGTGCTGATCGGCGTGGCGGCGGCGATCAAGCTGACCCCGCTGATCTTCGTGCCGCACCTGTTCTTCACGGGCCGGTGGAAGGACGGGCTGCGGGCCCTGGGCACGTTCGCGGCGCTCGAAGCGGTGATGTTCGCGGTCATCCCGGTCGACGCGGTGCGGTTCTGGCGGGATTCGGCGACCGACCCGAGCCGGGTCGGGTCGGTGCACTGGATCTTCAATCAGTCGCTCAACGGGCTGGTCAACCGGGCTTCGGCGCTGGCGCCCTGGTCGCTGGCGGTGGCGGTGGCGGTCGGGGTGGCGGCGGTGCTCGCGGTGCCCGCGGTGTGGCTGGTCGTGCGGCTGCACCGGCGGGGCGAAGACGCGGCCGCGCTGCTCGTGACGGCGTTCTACGGGTTGCTGCTGTCGCCGGTGTCGTGGTCGCACCACTGGGTCTGGTGCGTGCCGTTGATCACGGTGCTGCTGGTGAAGGCCCGCTGGTGGGCCGCGGCGGCGGTCACGGCGCTGTTCGTGTCGCAGGTCGTCATGCTCGTGCCCAACGGTGGGGACGCCGAGTTCCGCTGGGGCCTGGGCTGGTCGGTGCTCGGCAACGGCTACGTGCTCGCGGCGGTGGCCGGGATCCTCGGGCTGGCGGCGCGTGAGCTTCGCCTGGTCCGGCGGTCACCCCAGGTCGTGACCGTTTAGGCTGACTGGCGCTATGGACAAACACACCGGTCTGCCCGTCGTGGGCATGGTGGGCGGCGGCCAGCTCGCCCGGATGACCCACCAGGCGGCGATCTCCCTCGGTCAGTCCCTGCGCGTGCTCGCCGTGGGCGAGAACGAAGCCGCGGGGCTCGTCGTCGGCGACGTCATGCTGGGTCACCACACCGACCTCGACGCGCTGCGGAAGTTCGCGGCATCGGTCGACGTGCTCACCTTCGACCACGAGCACGTGCCGGGCGAGCACCTGCTCACGCTGGCGATGGAGGGCCACGTCATCCGGCCGGCGGCGACCGCGCTGGGATTCGCGCAGAACAAGCTCGTGATGCGCGAGATGATGGCGGGCCTCGGCGTGCCGGGCCCGGCGTTCGCCGAGGTGTCCTCTGTGGACGACGTCGTGGCGTTCGGCGGCGAGCACGGCTGGCCGGTGGTGCTCAAGGCGGCGACCGGCGGGTACGACGGCCGCGGCGTCTGGATGCTCGACACCGCGCAGCACGCGCGGGAGACCGTGCCGGAACTGCTGGCCGCGGGCACCTCGCTGCTGGTCGAGGCGAAGGTGGCGATGCGGCGGGAGCTGTCCGCGCTCGTCGCCCGCTCGCCCTTCGGCCAGGGCGCGGCGTACCCCGTGGTCGAGACGGTGCAGACCGGCGGCATCAACACCGAGGTCCTCGCCCCGGCGCCGGGGCTCGACGACTCGCGGGTGCACGAGGCCCAGGACCTGGCGCTGCGGATTGCGGCGACGCTGGACGTCACCGGGCTGCTCGCGGTCGAGCTGTTCGAGACCGACACCGGGCTGCTGGTGAACGAGCTGGCCATGCGCCCGCACAACTCCGGGCACTGGACCATGGACGGCGCGCGCACGTCGCAGTTCGAGCAGCACCTGCGGGCGGTGCTCGACTACCCGCTGGGCCGGACGGACCTGGTCGCGCCCGCGTGCGTGTCGGCGAACGTGCTGGGTGCCCCGGAGCTGCCCGAGATGGGGCCGGACGAGCGGCTGCACCACCTGTTCGCGCGGTACCCGGAGGCGCGGGTGCACCTGTACGGCAAGCAGGAGCGGCCGGGTCGCAAGCTCGGGCACGTCAACTTCACCGGCGAGCGCATGGAGGACCTGCGCAACCGCGCGCTGCTGTCGGCGCACTGGCTGTCCCACGCCGTCTGGCTCGACGGCCACGAAATCCACTAGGAGATCAGCTATGGCGCCGCAGGTGGGCGTGATCATGGGCAGCGACTCGGACTGGCCGACGCTGGAGGCGGCGGGCGCGGCGCTGGACGAGTTCGGTGTCGAGTACGAGGTCGGCGTCTACTCGGCGCACCGCACGCCGCAGCGCATGCTGGACTACGCGACGTCGGCGGCGTCCCGCGGCCTTCGCGTGATCATCGCCGGGGCGGGCGGCGCGGCCCACCTGCCCGGCATGGTGGCGTCGGCGACGGTGCTGCCGGTGATCGGCGTCCCGGTCCCGTTGAAGTACCTGGACGGGATGGACTCGCTGCTGTCGATCGTCCAGATGCCGGCGGGTGTCCCGGTGGCCACGGTCTCGGTGGGCGGCGCGCGCAACGCGGGCCTGCTGGCGGTCCGCATCCTGGCGGCGTCCGACGAAGGCCTGCGCGCGAAGATGGCGAAGTTCCAGGCGGACCTGGAGAAGCTGGTCCTCGACAAGGACGCGGCGCTGCGCGAGAAGACCGGCCACTGACGGCTCCGGCCGGTCTGGTCCCGCCGCGGGGCGGCCCGGCCCGGCGGCGCTAGTCCAGGTCGCCGGTGAGCTGCTGCCTCAGCTCGCGCTTCAGCACCTTCCCGGCCGCGGACACCGGTATCTGCTCGACCACGTGCACTTCCCGGAGCCGCTTGTACGGCAGCACCTTCTCGTTGACCGCGGCCATCAGCCCGTCGGCGTCCAGGTCGCCCCGGGGCACCACGAACGCCACCGGCAGCTCGCCGACCTCGGTGTCCGGCCGTCCGACCACCGCGGCCGCCGCGACGCCCGGCATGGTGATGAGCAGCTCCTCGAGCTCGCGGGGGAAGACGTTGTAGCCCTTGTACAGCAGCATGTCCTTCTTGCGATCCACAATGGACAGGTAGCCGTCCTCGTCGAGGATGCCGATGTCGCCGGTGTGGAGCCAGCCGTCCACCAGGGCGGCCGCCGTCTCCTCGGGGCGGTTGCGGTAGCCGAGCATGATCTGCGGCCCGCGCAGGCAGACCTCGCCGCGCTCGCCCGGCGGTAGGGGGTCTTCGCCGCCTTCGGCCGGGACGACCTTCACCTCCGTGTCGAAGATCGGCACGCCCACCGAGCCGACCTTGCGCACGCCCGAGCGGTACGTCGGCGAGATCACCGCGCCCATCGTCGCCTCGGTGAGGCCGTAGCCCTCGGTGACCACCACGTCCGGGAACCGCTCGCGCAGTGCGTTGATCATCGCGTGGTTCATCGGCGCCGCCCCGGAGCCGATCGAGCGGACCGAAGACAGGTCGGCGGTGTGGAACGACGGCGTCGCGAGCAGGGCCGCGAACAGCGCCGGCGCGCCGCCGATCCCCGTGATGCGGAGCCGCTCGGCGTCGGCGACGTACGCCGCCGGGTCGAAGCGCGTGTGCAGGACCATCGTCGTCCCGGCGAGCACCGCCGCGTTGAGGCCGCCGATGATGCCCATCGCGTGAAACCACGGCGTCAGGTTGATCGCGACGCCGGTGCCCAGGCGCGACGGCCACTCGTCCTCGCTGCCGATCTGGTCGATCGTGACGTCGCCGCGCGCGTCGAGCGCCGGGACCGAGCCGGTGCCCCAGCAGGCGTGCTGGAGCGTGTTGACCACGACGTTGCGGTGCGACAGCCGCACGCCCTTGGACCGGCCGGTGGTGCCGCCGGTGTAGGCGAGGTGGGCGAGGTCCCGGTGGATGTCGACGTCGACGGGCGGGGGCGTCTCCGGCTGGGCGGCGTGGAACGCCTGGAACTCGACCGCGCCCTCGGGCAGGCCGTCGACCGGCTGGACGACGACGGTGAGCCGCGCCGGGATCCGGTCGGCGACGCTCGCCAGCGCGCCCGCGACCGGGCCGAACGTCACCACGGCGGCGGCTTCGCAGTCGGTGAGCTGGAAGGCGAGGTCGTCCGGCGGGAGCAGCGGGTTCGCCGGGCTGAAGGTGGCCCCGGCCAGCAGTGTTCCGTAGTAGGCGACCGGGAAGGCCAGGCAGTTCGGCAGGTGCAGCGCCACGACGTCGCCGCGGCCGATGCCGCGTTCGCGCAGCGCGTTGGCGAACCGGCAGGCGGCGCGATGGGTTTCGGCGAAGGTGAGGCTGTGGCCGTCGTGGGCGAAGGCCGTCCGGTCGCCCCAGCGCGCGGCACCCGCCGCCAGGATCGAACCGACGGGGACTTCGGGGTAGTCGAGGGTGGCAGGCAGACCGGGCGGCGGCGTCGGCGCGGTGATCGGCATCACCCGACCATACGAACGGTGCGGTCAACGCCACAAGGACGACGCAGGTGAACGAGCGCTAACATCGACAGATCCCTCCCGACGTCGTAGAGAAGGTGACCGGAAGTGACCGACGGCCTGTACCAGCTTGCCGAGGAGCACGAGGAGCTGCGGGCCGCGGTCCGGGCCCTGGCCGAGAAGGAGATCGCGCCGTACGCGGCGGAGGTCGACGAGAACGAGCGGTACCCCATCGAGGCGTACAACGCGCTGGTCAAGTCGGGCTTCAACGCCGTGCACATCGGTGAGGAGTACGACGGCCAGGGTGCCGACGCCGTCGGCGCGTGCATCGTGATCGAAGAGGTCGCGCGGGTCGACGCGTCCGCGTCGCTCATCCCGGCGGTCAACAAGCTGGGCACCCAGCCGATCATCCTGTCGGCTTCGGAGAGCCTGAAGAAGCTGGTGCTGCCCTCGATCGCCTCGGGGGAGGCTTCGGCGTCGTACGCGCTTTCGGAGCGCGAGGCCGGCTCGGACACCGCGTCCATGCGGACCCGGGCCAGGCTGGACGGTGACCACTGGGTGCTCAACGGCACCAAGGCGTGGATCACCAATGCGGGGGAGTCGTCCTGGTACACCGTGATGGCCGTGACCGACCCCGAAGCGGAGAAGAAGGCCAACGGGATTTCCGCGTTCGTCGTGCACAAGGACGACCCCGGGTTCTCGGTGGGGCCGAAGGAGAAGAAGCTCGGCATCAAGGGGTCGCCCACCCGGGAGATCTACTTCGAGAACTGCACCATTCCCGAGGACCGGATCATCGGTGAGCCGGGCACGGGGCTGAAGACCGCTCTGCGGACGCTGGACCACACCCGGCCGACGATCGGCGCGCAGGCTCTCGGCATTGCCCAGGGTGCTTTGGATGCTGCCGTCGCTTACGTGAAGGACCGCAAGCAGTTCGGCAAGTCGATCGCCGAGTTCCAGGGCGTGCAGTTCATGCTGGCCGACATGGGGACGAAGATCGAGGCCGCGCGTCACCTGGTGTACGCCTCGGCTGCCGCTTCCGAGCGGGGGGACAAGCGGGCCGGGTTCATGGCTTCCGCGGCGAAGGCTTACGCGTCCGACATCGCCATGGAGGTGACCACGGATGCCGTTCAGCTCTTCGGTGGGGCCGGGTATACGCGGGACTTCCCGGTTGAGCGGATGATGCGGGACGCCAAGATCACGCAGATTTACGAGGGAACCAACCAGATCCAGAAGGTGGTTATGGCGCGGGCTCTGCTGAAGGGCTGAATCTCCGGGTTCCGGTGTGGCCGAGTCCGGCTATCGGGTGCGGTTCGTGTTCTCTTCCGCAGCCCACGCGGTAAGGATCAGGAGGGCGTCGTGGTCCGGCGTGCCCGGTTCGGCCGTCAGGACCATCAGGCGCTGGCCTGAGCCGTCCGGGCTGGCCCACGTGTCGCAGTCCAGGGTCATGCTTCCCGTCAGCGGGTGGCGGTAGCGCTTGGTTCCGTACGTGGCGCTGTTCACCTGGTGCTCGGCCCACCACCTGCGGAAGTCCGGGTCCTGGACGGACAGGTCACCGACCAGGCGGGCCAGGTCGGGGTCCGTGGTGTCGGCCGCCGCTTCCATGCGCAGGGCCGCCACCGCTTCGCGGGCGTCGTGCGGCCAGTTCTCGTGCATCGTGCGGACCTGCTCGTCGGTGAAGAGCAGGCGCAGGTAATTGCGCCGGTTCGGGGGATGGCCTCGAAGTCCGTGAAGAGGGCCGTGGCCGCGGGGTTCCAGGCCAGGATGTCCAGGCGCCTGCCCAGTACCAGCGCCGGGGTTCCGGTGAGCTGGGCCAGCAGCCTGCGCATCGCCGGACGTACGCGCTGCTGCGGACCGCGCCTGCGGGGAAGGTCGTCGGCCCGGCCGGCCAGCTCGTACAGGTAGCGCTGCTGGTCTTCGTCCAAGCGCAACGCCCGGGCCAGGGTGATCAGCACCGGCGCCGACGCCCGGACGCGGCCCTGCTCCAGGCGCGTGTAGTAGTCCACGCTGATCGACGCCAGCAGGGCCACCTCCTCGCGGCGGAGACCGGCCACCCGGCGAGCGGACTCCGGCTCGGGGAGGCCGCAGTCCCGCGGGGTCAGCTGGGCGCGGCGGGCCTTGAGGTACGCGCCCAGCGCCCGGGGATCGGAATCCGGCGTCATGCTCTCCAGTGTCCCTGCGCCCGGACGGCTGAAGGGGGGCAGGTTCTTTCCCAGGCAGAAACCTGTCTCTCCCGCCCCCGAGGAATCCGGCGGACTGTGGTGGAGCACCAGCCACCACATCCCGAGGAGCGCCCCGATGGCCATGACCACCGTCCGGTTCGACAGCGCCGGCATTCCGCTCGCCGCCCACCTTCACACGCCGGACTCGGCCGGGCCGTGGCCCGCGCTGGTCGTGGGGCACCCCGGGACCGGGGTCAAGGAGCAGACTGCCGGGACCTACGCCCGGCTGATGGCCGAACGCGGCTTCGTCACGCTCGCCTTCGACGCCGCCTACCAGGGGGAGTCCGGTGGGCTGCCCCGCGGG
Organism: Amycolatopsis plumensis; assembly: GCF_042652605.1. Classification (NCBI taxonomy): domain Bacteria; kingdom Bacillati; phylum Actinomycetota; class Actinomycetes; order Pseudonocardiales; family Pseudonocardiaceae; genus Amycolatopsis; species Amycolatopsis plumensis. The sequence goes on from NZ_JBHSJY010000001.1 coordinate 4,020,320, forward strand.
CTGGAAGACCCCGCCCAGCGCGTCGAGGACTTCAAGGCCGCCGTGTCCTTCCTCAGCACCCGTCCGGACGTCGATGCGGACCGGATCGGGCTGCTCGGCATCTGCGCCTCCGGTGGCTACTCGCTCGCCGCCGCCGGGGGTGATCCGCGCGTGCGGGCCGTCGCCACCGTTTCCGGGGTCGACGTCGCCCGTCAGTTCCGCTTCGGGGCCGACGGGACCCAGGACCCCGCCGTCTTCCAGGGCCTGCTCGGGCTCGCCGCGCAGGCCCGGACCGCCGCCGCGCGCGGGGAGGATCCCGGTGTCATGACCATGTTCCCCGAGACCGCCGAACAGGCCGGGGCGCTCGGTGGGCAGCACGGGATCGAGGGGTTCGAGTACTACTGCACCCCGCGCGGCGAACACGAACGGTCCGCGAAGTTCCTCGCCTGGCCGAGTGTCGACAAGCTGGCCTCGTTCGACGCCTTCCACGCCGTCCCGCTCACCGCGCCGCGTCCGCTGCTGCAGATCGTCGGCAGCCGGGCCGTCACGTCGTGGATGGCCGTCGAGGTGCACCACCGGGCTGCCGGGCCCAAGGAGCTCCACTGGATCGAGGGCGCCAGCCACGTCGACCTCTACGACAAGAAGGAGTTCGTCGACGCCGCCGTTGAGAAGCTCGACGAGTTCTTCTGCGCCGCCTTGGACCGGAAATAACCCACCCGGGTGAAGTCTGCGCAAGCTACTCGCGCGTTAAACCTGCGGTGACGCAGGTCACCATCGGTTCACAGAGAGGTGAAACGGATGGGCGCAACGACGCGCAGGTGGCTCACGGCCGCCGCGGCCACGATGGCGGTGCTCCTGCTGGGGGCCGGCACCGGTCAAGCAGCCGAGCGGGAACCGACCGGGCCGGTGCAGCCCACCATCCTCACCGCGGCCGTCTACTCGCTCGCGGCGCCCACCATCGCGCCGCCGGGGGCGAACGACTGGAACTGCCGGCCCAGCGCGCAGCACCCCAACCCCGTGCTGCTCTCCAACGGGACCACCGCCAACGCCTACGAAAACTGGGCGAACCTCTCGAAGAAGCTGGCGAACGCCGGTTACTGCGTCTTCGCCGGCAACTTCGGCGGTGCGCCCGGCGCCTTCCTGCAGACCGTCGGGCCCGTCGCCGACACCGCGAAAGCGCTTGCCGCCTTCGGGGACCGGATCCTCGCGGCCACCGGGGCGGCCAAGCTCGACGTCGTCGGGCACTCGCAGGGCGGGATGAACATCCGCTACTGGATCAAGTACCTCGGGGGCGCGGACAAGATCAGCCGGCTCGTCGGATTGTCGCCGTCCAACCACGGCACGGACCTCTTCGGGCTGCTGAGCACCCTCGAAATGATCCCCGGTGTCCCGCCCGCGCTCGGGACCGTCTGCCAGGCCTGCAACGACCAGGCCGTCGGCTCGGACTTCCTCACCGACCTCAACGCCGGCGGGGAAACCGTGCCCGGCATCCAGTACACCGTGATCCAGACCTGCTACGACGACGTCGTGACGCCGTACACCAGCGCCTTCCTCGAAACCGCTCCCAACGTCAGGAACATCCTGCTGCAGAACGTCTGCGGGCTCGACTTCACCGACCACCTCGGCATCACCTACGACCCCGTCGCGCAGGGGCTGGTGCTCAACGCGCTCGACCCCGCGCACGCCAAGACGCCGCCGTGTGTCTTTGTGCCGCCCGTCATCTCCTGAATTTCGCCACATGAGACATAACCCACCGGCGGGGCGGTTTTCCGCTCCGCCGGTGTCACCCTCGAAGCATGTATTGGCCGGTTCCGGCGTCTTGGACGCCCCACGACGAAGCCGAGCTGGTCGCCGGCTGGCGGCTGTGGCTCGAGCTGTCCGATCGCGCCTGGCCGACCGCCGCCTGGGACGGGACCCCGGCCGGCGCCGTCCGCCAGCTGCGTGACCTGCTCGCCGCGTGCGACGAGATCGAGACGGCCTACCGCGCGGCCGCCGACGAGCCGTCGCCCGGGTTCCTGAGCCTGACCCAGGGGCTCGCCGTGACGGCCGGTTCGGCCATCTCGCTGTGGTTCGACGACTTCGACCAGCTCGACGGCGAGCGCGCGGCCCTGCTGCACGAGGACCTCGCGCGGTTCGCCGAACAGGCGGAACAGGTGCTGACGCTGCTCGCGGTCAACGGCGGCTGGGCCGGCCTCGACGAGGTGCGGCGCCGGCCCGCTTAACCGGCGTCCGTCGGATCGGTGCCGCCGTTCGCGACGGGCCGGAAGCGCGTGCCGCAGAGGGAGGCCAGCGGGCGGGCCAAGGTCAGTTCCGAGTTCGGTTCGATCGCCCAGCCGACCTCGACGACGCTGTCGGCGTCCTCCCGGTACTCGACGTGGTGCGTGACGTCCCCCTCGGCCACCGACCACTCGCCGCCGACGGTCAGGTGCAGCCGGACGGCCAGCACCCCCGGCGCCGGGACGTGCCAGCGGAACCGGTGGACGAGGAACTCCTTGCTCCAGCTCGCCCAGTACATCCAGCCCGAACCGTCCGGGCGGAAGCCCAGGTCGGCGTACTCGGGCGAGCCCGGGTAGACCTCCTGCTCCGACCAGTAACCGACCAGTGGCGCACTCACGAGCGCGATCGTCCCAGGTACAGCAAGTGATTAGGCCGCTTGGCCCAGCGGATCCGGTTCGGATTTGGGTACTACAGCAGGCATGAACCGGACAGAGGCCACCGCCGAACGAGGCGAGAAGAGCAACACCGCGCAAGTGCTCGGCCGCGCCGGCATGGCGTGCTACGGGGTCGTGCACCTGGTCATCGCGTACCTCGCCCTGCAGGTCGCCTTCGGCGACAGCGAGCAGGCGGACCAGAAGGGTGCCCTGCAGCAGATCGGTTCGACGGCGTTCGGGCAGGTCCTGCTCTGGATCGTCGCCGTCGGCCTGATCCTGTTCGGGCTCTGGCAGTTCCTGATGGCGGCCACCGGGTACGAGTGGGTCAGCGGGGGCAAGCGGACGCGCAAGCGGATCGGCGCGGCCGCGCGCGGGGTCGTCGTGATCCTGCTCGGCATCACCGCCATCCGCATCGCCACCGGCAGCGGGGGCGGTGGGTCCAGCAACCAGAAGCAGCAGGAGTTCACCGCAGAGCTGCTCAAGCTGCCGGCCGGGCCCGCGCTGGTCGTGATCGCGGCCGCGGCCGTTCTCGGCGTCGCCATCGCGGCGGCCGTCAAGGGTGCGAAGAAGAAGTTCCTCCAGGACCTGAACACGTCGGAGCTGCCGGGGAAAGCCCAGCGCTGGATCGGCACGATCGGGACCATCGGCTACCTCGCCAAGGGTGTCGTCCTGGCCATCGTGGCGATCCTGGTGGCCATCGCCGGGTTCACCGCCGACCCGAACAAGGCCGGCGGCCTCGACGCCGCGCTCAAGACGCTCTCCGCCCAGCCCTTCGGCACCGTGCTGCTGATCGTCGTGGCCCTCGGCCTCGCCGCGTTCGGCGTGTACTGCTTCGGTGCGGCCCGGGCGCACAAGCGCTGAGAGGTGCCTGTCGGTTTCCTGTCGATCACCGTCCGGAGCTTCGGGTTCGGGTGCCGGGTGCCCTACTTTGGGTCGGGTCAGTTGAAATTTCACCTACCCGGGAGCTGAAACCGATGTTCGGACGATTCAAGGACGTGGCCCTGTTGCTGGGGAGGATCGGCGTCGCGGTCGTCTTCCTCGCACACGGGCTCCAGAAGTGGAACAACGGCATCGACGGCACGGCGAAGTTCTTCGAGATGACGGGCATCCCGCTGCCCACGGCCGCCGCGGTCTTCGCGATGACCGTGGAGATCCTCGGCTCGGTCGCCTTCATCGTCGGCTTCCTGCTGCCGCTCGTCGGCATCGGGTACGTCGTCATCTCGGTCGGCGCGCTGCTTTCGGTGCACATCGACAACGGCCTGACCGGCCAGGGCGGCTACGAGCTGGTCCTGGTGCTGGCCCTCGCCGGGCTCGCGCTCGGCTTCAACGGCGGCCGGCTCTCGCTCGACCACCTGCTGTGGGGCCGCAAGCGCGCCCGCCGCGACACCGAGGTCGGCGAACTGCAGAACGCCTGAGTCCCCACCCTGCCGCGGCTGGTCGTGAGTGAGAAACAGGGTTAGAACACTGTTTCTCACTCACGAGGGCTGCGGCAGGGTGTTCAGGCGGGGAGGTCCGCCGTGGTGCGTTCGGCTTCGCGGCGGGCGTCCAGCTTGGCCGGGTCCGCGTTGCTGATGTGGACCAGGTGGGCGCCCGCGGCCAGGGGGACGAGCAAGCCGTCGAGGATGCCCTCAGGTCCGCTCCAGTCCCGGGTGGACAGCACCCGGTCGGCCGAGCTGAGGCCGAGCTTCGCCGCGCGGGCCCTGGCTTCGGCCAGCAGCTCGTCCACAGTGGACTCGAAGAGGGCGGCCGTGTCGCCGGGGATCGGGAACAGTGGGCGGAACTGGTCGCCCGCCAGCCGGGCCTCGGACAGGTAGTCGAACGCGCCGCCGCCCGGCGGCTCGGCGAGGCCGCGGCCCATCGGGTCCAGCGTCACGACGGCGGTGGCCGCCGCGCCGGTCGGTTCCGGGTCGTCCGGCCCGACGAACGCCACCCGCGCGCCGGCGCCCTCGCTCACCACGCGTGCCCCGCACCACCACGCCCCGAGCAGCACGCCGACGGTCTGCCAGTGTGCCGGGAGCTGCACCGCCACGGCGTCGCCCGGCTCGATGTCGAACTCCTCGGTCAGCCAGTTGGCCGTCTTCGCCGCCCAGTTGGCGGTGGTCGCCACGGACAGCTCGACGCGGCTGCCCAGCTGGTCGTCGTAGTGGGTGATCAACGGTTGGGCGGCCGGCAGCGGGCGCAGCAGCTCGTCGGTCAGGCTCATGGGGACAAGGCTAAAGCGCGGACCGCGCGCGGCGCCGGTTGACACCGGAAGAGCGTCCTCAGTACGTTTGCTTTAAAAGCAAACGCATCTCGGAAGCTGGGGAACCATGACCATTCTCGTCACCGGAGCCACCGGTCACGTCGGGCGCGCGGTGGTCGACGCGCTCGTCGCCGCAGGTCAGGACGTCCGGGCCTCGAGCCGTAACGCCGCGAAGCTCGACGTGCCGGACGGTGTCGCGAAGGTGAGCGCGGACCTGGAGGACGCCTCGACGCTGGAGCCCGCGCTCGACGGCGTCTCCGCGGCCTTCCTGTACACGCGGCCGCACGGCATCGAAGGCTTCGTGAAGGCGGCGGAAGCGGCCGGGGTCCGGCACGTCGTCCTGCTGTCGTCGGCCGCGACGCTCCAGCCGGACGCCGCGCAGAGCCGGATCGCGGGGCTGCACCGCGCGGTCGAGCAGGCCCTGGCCGCCGGGTCGTTCGCTTCGACGGCGCTGAACCCGGGCGCCTTCGCGACGAACGTGCTGGGGTGGCGCGAGGACGTCGCGGAGGGCGTGGTCCGCACGGCGTACCCGGATTCGCGGATCGGGGCGATCCACGAGCGGGACATCGCCGACGTCGCGGCCCGGATCCTGATCGACGGCTCGCACGACGGGGAGTCGCTCGCGCTGACGGGTCCGGAGCCGATTTCGTTCCGGGAGCAGGCCGCGGTGCTCGCCGACGTCCTCGGCCGGCCGCTGCGGGTCGAGGAGCTGACGAAGGAGCAGGCGATCGAACGCATGCTGGCGCTGGGCTGGCCGTCGGACGTGCCGGCGTCAATCCTCGGGGCCTGGGCGCGGACGGTGGAGGAGCCGTCGCCGGTGACGGACCTGGTCCGCGAGGTGACCGGCCACGCGCCGCGGACGTTCCGCCACTGGGCCGAGGAGCACCGCGCCGACTTCGCCTGACGAGAAGCGGCACTTTCGTAGGGAAAGTGCCGCCTCCGGGTCAGTTGACGCAGGGCACCCCGGGGGAGTCTCGGAGCAGCGGCGCCGCGGCGGGGGCGGCGCCGCTGCCCGAGCCGCCACCTCCCGACGCCTGCGGGGCCGGGCGGCCCGCCAGGTTCGCCACGAACTCGCGGACCGCCTTCAGGTCGACCTGCACGATGCTCTGCCCGTCCGGACTCCGCCCGTTCGCCGTCACCACCGGGATCGTCGCGAACGTCAGGTCGCCCGACGCGATCCCCTTCGCCTGCTGCGCGAACTGCAGCAAATCGAGGCCCGGGTCCAGGGTCAGCGACCGGTGCACCGCGTCCATCAGGTCGTTCAGCGTACCCGGGCTGGTCAGCGTGCCCGCCGAGAGCAGCTGGTGCAGGGCCGAGGACAGGAACGCCTGCTGCCGCACGATCCGGTCGAGGTCGCCGCGCGGCAGGTTCTTGCGTTGCCGGACGAACGAAAGCGCTTCGCCGCCCGAAACCGTCTGCTCGCCGCGGCGGAAGTTCGCGCCCGAATCCTTGTCCTCGGTCGCGTGGTTCAGGCACACCTTGACCCCGCCGAGCGCCTCGGTCAGCAGGTAGAAGCCCAGCAGGTTGATCTCCGCGTAGTGGTCGATCCGCACCTGCGTCAGGTCCTGCAGCGCCTGGACCAGCACCCGGCGGCCCTCGGTGTCCGAGTCGCGCTCGATCTTCGCCTGGTCGCGCTCGCCCTGCGCGCGCAGCGCCTGCGCCGCGTGCGCCTTCGCCACGCCGTACGCCGAGTTGATCTTCGCCTCGCCGCGGCCCGGGATCGCCGTCCAGGTGTCACGCGGGATCGAGACCGCCGACGGCTTGCCGCCGTTCTTGGGGATCCGCAGCACGATCATCGTGTCCGTGTTCACCGCGCCGTCGTTGGCTTCGGTGCGCAGCTGCCGGAGCACCCGCGTCGGCAGCGCGTTGCCCTGGGCGTCCGTGCGCGCGTCGCTGCCGACGAGCAGGATGTCCTCCGCGCCGTCGTCCGCGGGCGGCGGCGCGGGCTCGCCGGCGCGCGGGGTGAGCGCGTCGGTCGTCGGGACCGTGCTCTGCAGCTGGTCCTTGGTGACGTAGACGTACCCGCTGGCCCCGAGCGCGAGCAGCGACACCAGGCCGACCGCCACCCGGCGTGTCACCCGGCCCACGCGACGGATCCGCGACGGCGCCGGTGCCTGCCGCGGGAACGGCGACGGCTTCCAGTCGTCGCTGTGCGTCACCGGGTCGGCTGTCTTCTCCGGTTCTTCCTGGTCTTCTGCCACGCTGGCTTTCCTCCCCCGAACACCCTGCGTACCCAGTCTAGTTGACGCAGGGCACGTCGCCCGCCGTGATCGGCGGTGCGGCGGGGGTGGCCGGAGCCGCCGGCGGCTTGGCGGCCGTCGACGTCGGCGCGCCACCCGGGCCGGCGGCGGAGTTCCGGAGGTCCTTGCCCAGCAGGACGCGCACGTGCCCGGCCGGGACGTCCCGGTCCGGCTCGGCCTGCACGACGGCGCCCAGCGCCTGCTTGACCAGGCCAAGCGCGGTGTCGTCGGCCGGGTTGTACCGGACGACCGTGGTGGTGCGGGCGCTCAGCCGCTGGTCGGCGGCGAGCGTGAAGCCCTTGCCCTCCAGCATCGCGTGCGTCTGGGCGGCCACCGACGGCGAGCCCGAGCCGTCGAACAGCTCGACCGTGACGGCCTTCGCGCCGGGTAGCTGCGTCGACGTCGGGGCCGCCGGGGTGTCGCCGTCCGACGTCAGCCGCGCCACCTCCGCCGCGACCTGGGCCGGGTCGACGCGCAGCACGTCGGCGCCGCCGATGGTGGCGTTGCCCAGCGTCGGGATGGTGTGGAACTCGATGTTGCCGCCGGTCAGGCCGCGCATCTGGGCGGCGAACTCGGTCAGGTCCCAGCCCTGCGACAGCACGACGGACTTCTTCACCGCCGCCACCAGGTCGGCGATCTTGCCCGGGCTGGTGAGCACGTCGGTCGAGAGCACCTTGCGGGCCAGCCCGGACAGGAACGCCTGCTGCCGCGCGATCCGGTCGAGGTCGTAGTTCGGCAGGCCGTAGCGCTGGCGGACGAAGGCGAGCGCCTGCACGCCTTCGATCGTCTGGCGCCCGCCCGGCAGGTCGACGCCGGACTTCGTCTCCTTGACCGGTCCCTTGAGGCAGACCTCGACGCCGCCGATCGACTTGGTGATCTCGTAGAAGCTCGCCAGGTTCACCTCGGCGTAGCGGTCGATCATGCCCGGCTTGCCGATGAACTTCTCGAGCGTGGCGATGAGGTTCTTGCGCCCGGCGACCTTCGCTTCCTGGTCGGCCTGCTTCAGGTCGGTCATGCCCTGGCGCTGCAACGCCCGGTAAGTGTCCGTGTACGCGTAGACGAACGCGCTGTTGAGCTTGTGCTTGCCGAAGCCGCCGGTCAGTTCCACCCACGAGTCGCGGGGGAACGAGATCGCGATCGCGTGCTTCCCGTTCTGGGGGATGTGCACGAGGATCATCGTGTCGGTGTTCAGCTCGCCGTCGGAGACGCCGGCGTGCAGCATGTCCAGCACCTCGCGCGGCAGCGGGTTGCCCTGCGCGTCGGTGCGGCTGTCCTGGCCGACCAGGAGGATGTCGACCGCGCCGTCGAGCGGCTTCGCGTGCGCCTCGGTGTCGGCGAAGACGTTCGTGGTGGTCAGGCCGGTGTTCGGGTCGCCGATGAAGTGCCAGCCGTAGAAGGTCAGGGCCAGGACGGCTACCGACAGCAGGGAAACCACGACCTTGCCGCCGCGGCGGGCGAAGACCGCGACGCCGTGGTCACGGCGCGCCGGGATGATCGGCGCAGCCTGTTCGGTCACGCGCTTCCTCCCCTGTGACCCCGTACTTCCCCCAGGGCACCAGCGTGCCTCCACCGAGACTCTACTGAGGGTGTTGTAGGACCTCCGTAGGCTGGGGGCGGATTGCCCCTCCGGGGCGCGAGGGAAAGGCGGGAAGATGCGGGTCCTGGTCACCGGTGGTGCCGGCTTCATCGGGTCGCACTACGTCCGGCAGGTGCTGACCGGCGCCTACCCGGCGTTGCGCGACGCCGAGGTGGTGGTGCTGGACAAACTCACCTACGCGGGCAACGAGGCCAACCTCGCCCCGGTCGCCGCCGACCCGCGGCTCGAGTTCGTCCGCGGTGACATCTGCGACACGGCCCTGGTCGCCGAGGCGATGACCGGCGTCGACCTCGTCGTGCACTTCGCCGCGGAGTCCCATGTGGACCGCTCGATCCTCGGCGCCGCCGACTTCGTGCTGACGAACGTGCTCGGCACGCAGAACCTGCTGCAGGCGGCGCTGCACGCCGGCGTCGGCAAGTTCGTGCACGTGTCGACCGACGAGGTGTACGGCTCGATCGAGCACGGGTCGTGGACCGAAGACCACCTGCTGGAGCCGAACTCGCCGTATTCGGCGTCGAAGGCGTCGTCCGACCTGGTGGCGCGGTCGTTCTTCACGACCCACGGGCTGCCGGTGTGCATCACCCGGTGTTCCAACAACTACGGTCCGTACCAGTTCCCGGAGAAGGTCATCCCGCTGTTCGTCACCAACCTGCTCGACGGGCGGAAGGTGCCGCTCTACGGCGACGGGCTCAACGTCCGTGACTGGCTGCACGTGGACGACCACTGCCACGGCATCCAGCTGGTCGCCGACGGCGGGCGGCCGGGCGAGATCTACAACATCGGCGGCGGCACCGAGCTGACGAACCGGGCGCTGACGGAGAAGCTGCTGGCGGCGGTCGGCGCGGGCTGGGACAGCGTCGAGCCGGTCGAGGACCGCAAGGGTCACGACCGCCGGTATTCGGTGGACATCACGAAGATCGGCGACGAGCTGGGGTACGCTCCGCGCGTGTCCTTCGAGGACGGTCTGGCCGAGACGGTGGCGTGGTACCGGGACAATCGTGCGTGGTGGGAACCGCTGGCCGAGCGGGCCGCGCTGAAGAAGTAGGGGAAGTTTCTGTGCCGCTGACGGTGCTTGTGCCCGGGGGTTCCGGGCAGCTCGGCCGGGATCTCGCCGCACTGGCGTCCGCTTCGGTGGACGTCGTGGCCCCGGGGTCGGCCGAACTGGATGTGACGGCGACGGGCCAGGTGCTGGCCGCGGTCGGCGCGCTGGCCGAGCGGGCCCGGGAAGCGGGCTCGGCGCCGGTGGTGATCAACGCGGCGGCGTACACGGCGGTCGACGCGGCGGAGACCGACGAGGAGCGCGCGTTCGCGGTGAACGCGGACGGCCCGCGCGTGCTCGCGGCGGCCTGCGCGTCCCGGCGGGTGCCGCTGATCCACGTGTCGACGGACTACGTGTTCCCGGGCGACGCTTCCGCGCCGTACGAGCCCGCGGACGAGCTGGGGCCGCGGTCGGCGTACGGCCGCACGAAGGCGGCGGGCGAGGACGCGGTGCTCGGGTCCGGGGCGTCGTCGTGGGTGGTGCGGACCGCGTGGCTCTACGGGCGGTCCGGCTCGAACTTCGTGAAGACCATGGCACGGCTGGAGTCCTCCCGCCCGGAGTTGTCCGTTGTGGACGATCAGGTCGGCGGTCCTACGTGGACTCTGGACCTGGCCGGCGGGCTGCTGGAGCTGGCGTCGCGGGTGGCGTCGGGCGACGGGCCGCCGCAGCGGATCCTGCACTGCTCGAACGCGGGCGCGGTGAGCTGGTGCGGGTTCGCGCAGGCGATCTTCAAGCACCTGGGTGCGGACCCGTCGCGCGTCCGTCCGTGCACGTCGGCGGAGTACCCGCAGGCGGCGACCCGGCCGGGGTATTCGGTGCTGTCGCCGAAGTCGTGGCTGGACGCCGGGTTGACCCCGATGCGGTCGTGGGAAGACGCGCTGGACGCCTACTTCGCGGCTGAGTAGGCCCGGACTCAAGCGCCCCAAGGTGGCCTTGGGGCGCTTGGGGCCCGGGTCAGTGGCGTCCTGAGGCGAGCCGGTACGCGCCCACCGTCAGCTCCGCGCACGTGCGCCACGTGAAGTTCGCCGCGTGTGCGCGCCTCGATGCCGACGTGGCCACCGCGTGCGGGTCCGTCACCGCCATCCGCAGGGCCTCGGCCAAGCCGTCCACATCGCCGTACGGGACCAGGCTGGCGCACTCGCCCGCCACCTCGCGCAGCGCCGGGATGTCCGTGCAGACCACCGGGACGTCCGAGGCCATCGCCTCCAGCACCGGCAGCCCGAACCCCTCGTCGCGCGAGGGCAGCACCAGGGCCGACGCGCCCGCCACCACCGTCCGCAGGTCCACATCGGACAGATAGCCCGTCTGGAACCGGCGGGCACCCCGCGGGAACGGGCCCGGGCCCGCGAACACCAGGTCGGGCAGGTCCGGTGCGGCCTCGTGGGCCCGGGTCAGCCAGTCCAGGCCCTTCCGCGGCCCGGCGGCCCCGGCGAACAGCAGATACCGCGACGGCAGCCCGAGGCGGGCCCGGCGCTCGTCGTCCGGGGGACGCGCGGTGAACCACGCCGGGTTCACGCCCAGCGGCGTCACCACGATCTTGTCGCGCGAGACGTCGAGACGCTCCGCCACCGCGTCCGCCACCGCCGCCGTCGGGGTGCAGATGACGTTCGCGCGGCGGGCCCCGCGGCGGACCAGGTCCGGCAGGCCGCGGTCGCTCGGGGCGAGCTCCGCGGGATTGTCCAAAAAGGCCAGGTCGTGGATCGTCACCACGCCGGCCGCGCGGAAGCGGCCCGGCAGCACGAAGTTCGTGCCGTGCACCACGTCCGTCGGGCCGGCGAACAGCTCCACCGGCGGGAAGTCCGACCGCAGCCACGCCGCCCGCAGCAGCCGCGCCGCCACCGGCATCCCGCGGGCGCGGGCGCCGTACGGGAGCACGTGGCGCAGCCGCCGCCAGCCGCGGAGGGTGAACGCCACCGCGCGCGTGTCGACCTCCGGGATCGACACGAGTTCTTCGCTCAGCGCGGCCGTGTACCGGCCGATCCCGGTGCGCGCGCCGAGCAGCGGGGTGCCGTCGAGGAGGACGCTCAGTGACCTAGCCACGCGGTGACCTCCGGGGCCGAGCCCCGGACCCCAGCCGGGGGACAAGCCCCCCTGGACCCCCCGACAAGCGTTGGCGCGCGACCTTCACCGCGCGACCACCCACGCGGCGGGCCAGCTCCGCGGGGCCGCCGGCGTCGAGGTACTCGCGGATCAGGTCCAGATCCCGCCGCAGCATCGCGCGGCCGCGCACCGGCGGCGTCGTCACCAGGTCCGCCGAACCGGGCAGCCGGTCGGCCGCCGGGCGCGGGTCGCGGCAGAACTCCACCAGCGGCTTCAGCGCCTCGGGCCACGCGAACCGGTGCGCGACGACGGCGAGCCGTTCGACGCAGCCCGCCGCGAACTCCTCGTCGTACAACGCCTTTTCCAGCGCGTCGGCCAGCGCCTCGTCGTCCTCGGCCGGGACGACGACGCCCAGCCGTTCCGCCCGGATCAGGTCGGCGAAACTGTCGCCGTCGGTGGTGACGATCGGCAGCCCCGCCCACAGGTAGTCCAGCACGCGGGTGCGGAACGCGAACGTCGTCTCGACGTGCTCGTAGTGCGTGGTGACGCCGCAGTTCGCGTCGAGCAGCCAGTTCTGGCGCTCGTGGTAGGGCACCCACTGCTCGTTGAAGTAGACGTGCTTGCCGGTCAGCCCCAGCGAATCGGCCAGCCGGATCGTCCGCGTGCCGATGTCCATCTCGGCGACTTCGGGGTTCGGGTGCTTCATGCCGAGGAACACGAGCCGGACGTCGCCGCGGCGGCGGCGCAGCTTGTCGATCGCGCGCACCAGGGTCAGCGGGTCGAACCAGCTGTACACCCCGCCCGCCCACAACACGACGTGGTCGGTGCCGCCGATGCCCAGCGCCGAGCGCAGGCCCGGCCCGGTGCGCACCGGCGGCTCCGGCGACAGGCCGAAGGGGACGACCGCGAGCAGCGACTGCGTGGTCGGGTCGGCGTCGTAGAGCCGCGGCGAAAGCCGGCCCAGCGCGGCGAGGTGGCCCAGCCAGAAGTGCCGCTGCCGCTCGGACGCGCAGAGGAAGAAGTCGCCGCGCTCGAGCTGGGCGTCGAGGACGCGGGTGACGCCGGCGAGGTCGGCCGCGCGCTGGTCGTCGGGGATGCCCTTGCCCTGCTCCAGCAGCTCCAGGTGCATCGGGTCGTACAGGTCGGCGACGACGATCTTGCCGCTGTGCTGCTTCTTGAGCGACGGCGCCAGCTCCAGCACGTGCCCCTGCAGGACGACGACGTCGGCCCAGGCGATCGGCGCGTCGAGCTCGCGGTGCTTGCCCGCGCTGACCCGGAACGGCGACGGCGGCGGCGTCGCCAGGGGGTTGGTGGTGGTGAGGTGGACGTCGTGCTCGGCGGCGAGCGCGAGGGCGATGTTCCAGGCGCGGATCGCCGGGCCCGCCATCCGCTCGGTGAGCGCGTCGCCGGTGAGCACCAGGATCTTCCGGCGCTGCCCGAACGCCTTCTCGATGCCGAACGCCTCGACGAGGATGTCGTGCGCGGCCAGATAGCGCGGCAGCGGGTAGGCGGGTTCGAGGGCCTTGCGCAGCAAGGGAAGCAGATCGGCGTCGGTGCGGACGCGGGCGGCCTGCTCGGCCGCCCGGGATTCGGCGAGCGAGGGCAGCTGCTCGACGAACTGGTCGATGGCCAGCAGCCCGGCGAGCGTGGTGCGGGGGATGCTGACGTCGGCGGACTCGATCGGGGCGACGCCGTGTTCGAGGTCCAGCTGCGTGGCGTCGAGCTCGCCGCGGGCGGTGGCCCGGCGCACGGCCAGTGCGAGCGCCGCGGGCAACGCGCGGGCCAGCGTCTCGTCGGAGAGGTTCTTGTAGAGCGCGGCCAGGGCGTTGCGCTCCAGCAGGAACGTCTCGCGGCCGGTTTCGGGGGTGTCGACCGAAGCCATCGTGGCGTGGTGGCGGTGGTAGGTGAGCGACTCCGGCACGTACCGGACGCGCCAGCCGCGCAGGTTGAGCCGCCAGCCGAGGTCGACGTCCTCGTAGAACATGAAGAACCGCTCGTCGAAGCCGCCGAGCTCGGCGAACACGCTCGCCCGGACGAACAGCGCCGAGCCGGTGCCGAACAGGACGTCCTTCGCGACCTCGTGCTCGGCCGCCGGGACGTCCGCCAGTGGCGTGCCGGCGTGGCGCTTGTAGCCCATGCCGAACCAGGTCAGGCCGCCGTCGACGAAGTCGGTGCCGGTGCCGTCCCAGTCGAGGACCTTGCTGGCCACGGCGGCGACACCCGGCTGCGCGCGCAGCTCGGCGACGGCGGCGGAGACCCAGCCGGGCGCCGGGCGGGCGTCGTTGTTGAGGAAGGCGAGGACGGTGCCCTTCGCGTGTTTCGCCCCGAGGTTGCAGCCGCCCGCGAAGCCGGTGTTGCGCCCGGCCTCGACGAGCTGGACCTGGGGGACGGCCTCGCTGATGCGGGCGGCTTCGGCGCTGTCGGCCGAGTTGTCGACGCAGATCAGCTCGAGCTCGGGGTAGTCGTGCTCGGCGAGCGCGCGCAGGCAGGTGATCGTGTCGTCGGCGCCGTGGTAGTTGACCACGATCACCGAGACGAGCGGTTGCGGATCCCCCTGCGCCAAAGCCAGCTCCTCGTCGTCGATCCTGGCGCAAGCTTAAAGGCCTGCCCATGCCTCCCAGACCGCGCCTCGGCCGAGCGCCGCGCGGCGGGTGATCTTGCGCCGGGTCCGCAACGTCGCTGGTAGCCGCACGGCCACCTCGGCCAGCACCCGGCAGCGCAGGCCGAACCGGAAGTTCGCCGCCGCCGGGCGTCCGGGACGCAGCGGCAGCACCGCTGTCAACACGGCGAACCGGAGCAGCTGGTTCACCGCGACTCCCCGGGGCGCGCAGCGCAGCAGCATGAGCAGCCGGTTGCGCTCGTTCCAGCGGTGGAACTGCGGCGAGCCGAGCTCGCTGCTGACGCCGTGGGCGTGCTGGACGCGGGCGCCCGGCGCCGCGACGACGTCCCACCCGGCCAGCCGCAGCCGCCACGCCGTGTCGGTGTCCTCGTAATAACAGAAGAATTCCGCCGGGACGCCGTGCACGTCCTTCAGCGCGTCGGTGCGCAGCAGGGCCGCGCCGCCGCAGAAGCCGAAGACCTCGCCGGCGGGCTCGGTGACGTCGGTGCCGTGGCCGTCGGCGGTCAGCCGGACCCCGGCGGACTGCGTGGTGCCGTCGGGACGCACGAGCAGGGACGTCGCCGCGGCGGCCAGCGGCGCCTTCTCGAGGGTGTCCTCGAGCGTGGCGAGCCAGTCCGGCGCGGGTTCGGCGTCGTCGTTCAGCCACGCCATGAGCGGGGTCTGGACCTTTTCGAGGGCGGCGGCGAGCGCGCCCGCGTAGCCGGTGTTGCGCGGAAGGCGGAGCACCTCCGGGCGGGACGGGTGGGCCGCGAGCAGGGCGGCGGTGCCGTCGGCGGAGGCGTTGTCGACCACGAGCGTCCGATGTGGACGCGTCTGCGCGGCCAGTGCGTCGAGGCAGGCCGTGATGTGCCCGGCACCCCGCCAGGTCACGACTACCACCGTGGTGGCGGGATTCGCGGTCACGTCCCGCACAATAGCCGCGTGCCCGAACTGGTCGTGCTCGCCGAGCAGCTCCTCGCGCCCGTGCCCGGTGGCACCGGGCGCTACACGGCCGAGCTGATCCCCGCGCTCGCGAAGACCGCGCCACCGGGCTGGACGGTGTCCAGCGTGGTCGCGCGGCACGCCGACGTCGACGCGGCCCGGCTGGACGGCGTCGAGGGCCCGCGCGTGCTGCGGATCCCCCCGCGGGCGCTGGTCGCCGCCTGGCAGCTGGGCCTGCGCTGGTGGCCGGGCGGTGACGCGGTGCACGCGCCGACGCCGTTCGCGCCGCCCCGCGCCCCGGCCGGGAAGTCGCTGAGCGTGACCGTGCACGACACCGTGCCGTGGACCCACCCGGAGACGCTGACCGCACGCGGGGTCAGCTGGCACCGGTCGATGATCGCGCGAGCCGCGCGGCGGGCGTCCGGGCTGGTCGTGCCGACCCGGGCGGTCGCCGACGAGCTCGCGGTGCTCATCGACGTCGACGTCCCGGTGCGCGTGGTGCCGCACGGCGTGCGGGTGCCGTCGGGCTCGGCCGAGCTCGACCTGCCCGCGCAGTACGTGCTGGCCGTCGGCACGATCGAGCCGCGCAAGGGCATCGACGTGCTGGTCGACGCGGTCGCGGCGCTGGAGGGCACGGTGCTCGTGCTGGCCGGCCAGCCCGGCTGGGGCGGCGTCGACCCGGTGGCGCTGGCCCGGGAACGCGGCCTGCCCGCGGAGCGGCTGCGGGTGCTCGGGAAGGTGTCGGACGCCGAACTGGCGAGCGCGTTGCGGCACGCGAGCGTGCTGGCGGTGCCGAGCCTCGCCGAGGGGTTCGGGCTGGGCCTGCTGGAGGCGATGGCGGCCGGGGTCCCGGTGGTGCACACCGACGTCCCGGCGCTGGCCGAGGTCGCGGGCGGGGCCGGGCTGATGGTGCCCCGCGGGGACGCGACGGCGCTGGCGGCCGCGCTGCGGGAAGTGCTCGGTTCACCCGCGCGGGCGGCCGAGCTGACCCGGGCGGGGCGGGACCGGGCGCGGACCTTCACCTGGCGTCGCGCGGCGGAAGCCGTGTGGGCGATCCACCGCCGCGCGCACGACTGAGGCGCTCACCTGCCCGGTTTGCCAGTTCCTCACCATGGCGCGGGGGTGCCGCCGTACCCTGCAGGGGTGAGCGAAGACCCCCGGGTGCTGATCGACGCGACCGCGGTTCCCGCGGACCGCGGCGGCGTCGGCCGGTACGTGGATTCGCTCGTCGCCGCCCTCGACGCGGACGGGGCCCGGCTCACCGTCGTCTGCCAGCCCCGCGACCTGCAGCTTTACGACGAGCTGGCGCCGCGTTCCCGCGTCGTGCCCGCTTCGCCGGCCACGACCACCCGCACGGCCCGCCTGACCTGGGAACAAGCGACCCTGCCGCGACTGGCGCGCCGCCTCGGCGCCGACGTCGTCCACTCGCCGCACTACACGATGCCGCTCGCGACTTCAGCCGCCTCGGTGGTCACGCTGCACGACGCGACCTTCTTCACCGACGCCGTCCTGCACTCGTCGGTGAAGGCCCGCTTCTTCCGCGCTTGGACGGCGACGGCGCTTCGCCGCGCGACGCTGTGCGTGGTGCCTTCGGCGGCAACGGCCATCGAGCTGGCCCGCGTCGGCCCGGTGCGGCACGCTTCCCTGGAAGTGATTCACCACGGCGTCGACAGCGAGCGCTTCCACCCGCCGTCCCCCGAGGAGGTCGCGGCGGCCCGCGCGGCCGTCGGCCTGGGGCGGACGCCGTACGTGGCGTTCCTCGGGGCGCTGGAGCCGCGGAAGAACGTGCCCGCGTTGATCCGCGGGTTCGCGCGGGCGGTGGCCGGGCGTGCCGACGCGCCGGCGTTGGTGCTGGCGGGGCAGCCGGGCTGGGACACCCAGGTGGAGCGGGCGCTGGACGCCGTCCCGCACCGCCTGCGCGTGATCCGGGCGGGCTACCTGCCGTTCGGCACGCTGGCGGGGTTCCTGGGCGGGGCGGAGCTGGTGGCGTACCCGTCGCTGGGCGAGGGGTTCGGGCTCCCGGTCCTGGAGGCGATGGCGTGCGGCGCGTGCGTCCTGACCACCCGCCGGCTGTCACTCCCGGAGGTCGGCGGCGACGCGGTGGCGTACTGCGGCGTCGGCGCGGGCGACGTCGCGGCGGCGTTGGGCGAGCTACTGGCCGACCCGGGACGCCGGGCCGAGCTGGCCACGGCCGCGCAGCAGCGCGCGAAGGAGTTCTCCTGGGCCACGACGGCGGAGCGGCACCGGGAGGCGTACGCCAAGGCCTGGTCCCGCCACCTCCGCACCCGCTGAACCGTGATCCGACGGTCGACTCGCGTGATTGAAGGGCCGACACGCGTGATTGAAGGGTCGACACGGCAGCGGCAGCCTCGCGCGGCGTGTCGTCCCCGCAATCACGCGTGTCGGCTTCCTGATCACGCGAGTCGGCTCTTCCGTCACGGGCTTCGGGGTGGCGGGGTTGCGCTGGGTGACGAGTGGACAATGGCCGGGTGACTGAGGCATCCCGCTACGGCGACGAACTCGGCGTCGTGACCGTGACGTACTTCTCCGGCGACACCCTCGAGCGCTTCCTCGACACCCTCGAGAAGGCCACCGAGCGGCCGGTCCAGGTGGTCGTGGCCGACACCGTCTCCACCGACGGTGCTCCCGAGAAGGCCGCGAAGCGCGCGAACGTGCACCTGCTCAGCATCGGCGAGAACGTCGGCTACGGGACCGGCTGCAACCGCGGTGTCGCCGAACTGGACGACTCCTACGGCTGGATCGTCATCGCCAACCCCGACCTCGAATGGGAGCCCGGCTCGCTCGACGGGCTGCTCGAGGCGGCCAAGCGGTGGCCGCGCGGGGGCGCCTTCGGGCCGCTGATCCACGAGCTCGACGGGACCGTCTACCCCTCCGCGCGGGAGCTGCCCTCGTTCGGCCGCGGCATCGGGCACGCCGCCTTCGGCAAGGTCTGGCCCGGGAACCCGTGGACGCGGCAGTACCGGCAGGAGACCGGCACGCCCGTCGAGCGCGTCGCGGGCTGGCTGTCCGGCTCGTGCCTGCTGCTGCGCCGGGAGGCGTTCGAGTCGGTCGGCGGCTTCGACTCGCGGTACTTCATGTACTTCGAGGACGTCGACCTCGGCGACCGGCTGGGCAAGGCGGGCTGGCTGAACGTCTACGTGCCCTCGGTCGGTGTCATGCACCTCGGCGGGCACTCGACGTCGCAGGCGTCGAAGAAGATGCTCGCCGCGCACCACGCCAGCGCCTACCGCTACCTCGCCGACCGCCACCAGGGGCTCGCCTGGAAGCCGGTGCTGGCCGCCGTGAAGCTCGGCCTCGCGCTGCGGCTGAAGCTGGAAACCCGCTAGATCCCGTCGAGCCGGCGCGAAAGGTCGGACTTGCCGATGTTCTGCGTCACCGTCGGCACCAGGCCGGTGTCCTCCGGGTCCGGCTCCTTCAGCGGGCTCGTGATCTGCTCGGCCTGGGGCCGGCGGGACAGCGGGGTCGGCATCGGCGTCGTCGGCGACGGCGTGCTCAGCGGCGTCGTCGGCTGCGTGCGGCGGCCGCCCTGGGCCTCCATCCGCCGGGTCGGCGCCGAGCCGGCCAGCGGGTGGTCGTTCTCCTCGATCAGCGACGCCGGGAGCTGTGTGGTCGTGTCCGGGTCGCGGCTGCGGTCGAGCCCGTCGATCTGCGCGCGCGGGATCTGCTGGGTGTTCGCCGAGTCCATCGGTGACGTCGCGCTGTCGGGTGTCACGACGAACACTCCGCGCGCCTGGGCTCGTGCGAGCAGGGCGTCCGCCCGATCGCGGGGGTCCATTCCCTCGGCCTCCCGACTGACCCGGGGCCCTCTGGGGAAAGGCCCGCCTGTTTCCTGTCTAGGGTAGGCCCTCCGGGCGACCTCCGTCAGGGTTTCCCGCGGCTTGTCGCTCAGCGGTGCGTGATAAAAGAGGAGATTTCCGTGACGTCCGAGGTCCGAACCGACGCCGTCGACGCCGTCGTGCTGGTCGGGGGCAAGGGCACGCGCCTCCGGCCATTGACGCTGTCGGCGCCGAAGCCGATGCTCCCCACGGCCGGGACGCCGTACCTGAGCCACCTGTTCTCGCGCATCCGCGAGGCCGGCATCCGGCACGTCGTGCTGGGCACGAGCTACCGTGCGGAGGTGTTCGAGGAGTACTTCGGCGACGGCCAGTCGATCGGCCTTGACCTGGAGTACGTGGTCGAGGAGGAGCCGCTCGACACCGCGGGCGCGATCCGCAACGTGTACGACAAGCTGCGCGCCGACCACGTGATCGTCTTCAACGGCGACATCATCTCCGGCTCGGACCTCGGCGAGCAGCTGCGCGTCCACCGCGAATCCGAGGCCGACGTCACCCTGCACCTGCAGCGCGTGCCGGACCCCAGCCGGTTCGGCTCGGTGCCGACCGACGAGACCGGCCGCGTCCAGGCGTTCCTCGAGAAGACGCCGAACCCGCCGACCGACCAGATCAACGCCGGGTGCTACGTGTTCCGCCGTCCGGTGATCGAGGCCATCCCGACCGGGCGGCGGGTGTCGGTCGAGCGCGAGACGTTCCCGCAGCTGCTGGAGCAGGGCGCGCACATCCAGGGCTTCGTCGACGAGTCGTACTGGCTGGACGTCGGGACGCCCGAGGCGTTCGTGCGCGGCTCGGCCGACCTCGTGCGCGGCCTGGCGCCGACGTCGGCGCTGCCGGGCCGTCCCGGTGACTTCCTGGTGCTCGACGGCGCGTCGGTGGCCGAGGACGCCCAGCTGTCCGGTGGGTCGACGATCGGTGTCGCCGCCGTGGTCGGCTCGGGCGCGAAGATCGACGGATCGGTGCTGTTCGACGGCGCGGCGGTCTCCGAGGGCGCGATCGTCGAGCGTTCGGTGCTCGGGCACGGCGCCCGCGTCGGCGCCGGCGCGGTGCTGCGCGGCGTGGTGCTGGGTGACGGCGTGTCCGTCGGGGCCGGCTGCGAGCTCCTGGACGGCGCGCGCGTCTGGCCGGACGTGGTGCTGCCCGACGGGTCCGTCCGCTTTTCGAGCGACGCGTAGCCCGATGTTCTGGCGTCCCGCGTTCGAAGTCGACCTGGACCGGGTCCTGCGTC
The DNA here is from genome assembly GCF_042652605.1 of Amycolatopsis plumensis. Taxonomy (NCBI): domain Bacteria; kingdom Bacillati; phylum Actinomycetota; class Actinomycetes; order Pseudonocardiales; family Pseudonocardiaceae; genus Amycolatopsis; species Amycolatopsis plumensis. The sequence goes on from NZ_JBHSJY010000001.1 coordinate 4,040,728, forward strand.
CGCTGAAGCGTGGGCGCGGGTCGCTCAACATCCTCACCGACGAGCGCGGCATCACCTGGCTCACCTCGAATACGCCGGACGGCCCCGGCACGCTGGCGTTGCGGCGGCATTCCGACGGCCGGATCGAGGCCGCGGCCTGGGGTTCCTCGAAGGACCGGCTGCTCGCCGGCGTGCCCGCTTTGCTGGGGGCCGACGACGACGATTCGGGGTTCGTCGCGCACCACGACGTCGTCGCGCGGGCCCGGCGGGCGAATCCCGGTCTGCGGCTCGGGGCGACCGGGGTCGTGTGGGACTGGCTGGTGCTCGCCGTGCTGGAGCAGAAGGTGGCGGGCAAGGAGGCGATCCGGTCGTGGGCGGAGCTGTGCCGCCGGTTCGGCACGCCCGCCCCCGGCCCGGGTCCCGAGCGGCTGCGCGTGCCCCCGGGGCCGTCGGCACTGCTGGCGCTGCCGGACTGGCACTGGCACCGGGCGGGCGTCGACATCAAGCGCCGGACGGCCCTGGTGAACGCGGCCCGGATCGCCGGTCATCTGGAGCGCGCGGTGGAGCTGGGCGGGCTCGAGGGACGGCACTGGCTGCGCCAGGTCCCGGGCATCGGGGTGTGGACGGCGGCGGAGATCGCCCAGCGCGCCTGGGGCGACCCGGACGCGGTGAGCTTCGGCGACTACAACATCCCGTCGATGGTGGGCCACGCGGTGCTGGGCACGAAACTCGACGACGCGGGGATGGCCGAGGTGCTGAAGCCGTACGCACCGCAGCGGCAGCGGGCCGTGCGGTACCTGGAGGCGGCCGGGCACACGCGGCCGCGGTTCGGGCCGCGGATCGAGTTGCGCGACTACCGCGCGATGTAGGGGCGCCTTCCGGACGTCATGAATGAGTCATTCACGGCTTGTGGCGCCATGAATGAGTCATTCAAGACTCGCGGGGGCGGCGGCGACCGCGGAAGTCCTTGAAGGCCGCGAACTACTGCTGCGGGGGATAACCACCCGGCGGGGGCGGGTACGGCGGTTGCTGGCCCGGGAAACCCGGCGGTTGCTGGCCGGGGAAGCCCGGTGGCTGCTGGCCCGGGTAACCCTGCTGGCCGGGATACCCCTGCTGCGGCGGGTAACCCGGCGGCTGCTGCCCCGGAAAGCCCTGACCCGGGAAGCCTTGCTGCGGCGGATATCCCGGCTGCTGCTGGTACCCCGGGTACTGCGGCGGGTACGGCGGCTGCTTCGGCTTGTTCCCGTTCACGACGAGCAGCACCACGCCGACGACGCCGGCGATCACCAGCAGGATGATCAGCAGCATCAGGACGCTCACCATCAGCCGTTCCCCTCGTCGAGTGCCGCGCGGACGATCGACAGCGCCTCGGCGTCGTCGAGGCCGAGCTTACGGGTCGTCTTCGCGTACTCCGCCGCCGCCTGCTGGGCTCGGCGGCGGGTCTGGTCGCCCGCGGCCGCGACGAAGCTGCCCGCGCGGCCGCGGGTCTCGATCAGGCCCGCTTCCTCCAGCTCGCGGTACGCGCGCGCCACGGTGTTCGGGGCGATGCCGAGGTCGGCCGCGAGCTGCCGGACCGTGGGCAGCTTCGTGCCCACGGCCAGGCTCCGGTCGTTGATCCGCGCCGCGAGCCCGCTCCGGACCTGCTCGAACGGCGGGACCGGCGAACTGCTGTCGAAGGGGACGATCACCAGCTCTGCGGACCCGCTCCCGGGCCCGGCAGCTGCTGCTGCGGGAATGACGGCCCCTGCGGCGCGTACTGCTGCGGCGCCGGCGGATATCCCGGCTGCTGCGGGAACCCCTGCTGCGGCGAAGGCGGCGGGTACCCCGGCGCGAACCCGGGTGGCTGCGCGAATCCCGGCGGCGGACCCGCGGGGGCGAAACCCTGCGTCTGAGCTTGACCCGCCGGCGCCGGGAAGCCCGGCTGCGCGAACCCCTGCTGCGGCGGGAAACCCGGGTTGGGCGGGAACGGCCCGCCGTTCTTCATCGCCTCTTCGCGCCGCATCTTCGACACCCGGACGATCACCGCGATGACGAACACGATGACGCCCAGGATGATCAGCCCGAGCACGATGTACCCGAACACGCCGGTGTCGCCGCCACCGCCGGAGTGGTAGTGCACCCGCTCCGGGAACTGTGTAGCCATGTGGTCCCTCCCTGTCCGCGGACCAGGTTATCGCCCGGCACCGACAGGAACGGCGGCTTTCACCAGATCGGCGAGATCCTCCGACCCCGCGGGCAGCGCGTCCGCCGGCCACCACCGCAGGTCGTCGGACTCGTCGCTGCGCACCGGCGCGGCGCCCGGCGGGGCGTGCACCGCGAACCGGACGTCGAAGTGCCGGGTCGGCACCCCGAGCGAGCAGGTGATCGGGTGGACGTCCAGGTGCACCGGCTCCGCGGAGATCCGCAGCCCGGCCATCCCCGACTCCTCGGTGGCCTCCCGCAGCGCCGCGCCGGCCAGTGACTCGTCCGACGGCTCGCAGTGGCCACCGAGCTGCAGCCACCGCCCGACGCGCGGGTGCAGCGTCAGCAGCACCTGCGTGCCGGTGTGGTCCAGCACCACCGCCGACGCCGTCAGGTGCCCGGCCGCGCAGGAGCGCTGACACGCATCGTCACGCGCGGCCAGGAAGCCGAGGAAGGCCTGGCGCAGCGACTCCTGGGCCGCCACGGCAGGCCGCCACGACGAAAGCGTCGCGACGGCGTCCGCGTGCAGGCTCACAGCTCCAGCAGCCCTTCCCCGGCCAGTGCCGGTCCCCGCGGCGCCGGCTCGGTGAGCGGCACGCCGATGGCGACCGAGCCCAGCGGCTGCCAGCGTTCGTCCAGGCCGAGGACCTCGCGGACGACGTCGGCGGCGAAGATCGTCGAGCCGATCCAGCACGAGCCGAGGCCCTCGGCCGCCAGCGCGACCAGCAGGCCCTGGACCGCGGCGCCCCCGGCCACGGTGAACATCGTCTTCTCGCAGTCGTTGCGGCGGTCGTCGCGGTAGGTGTGCGCGCCGTCCGGCACCAGGAACGGGATGACGACTTCCGGGGCCCGGTACAGGATGTCGCCCCGGCTGAGCCGCTTCGCGATCTGCTCCTGCGTGAACTCGTCGGACTCGAGGTCGGCCCGCCACGACTCGCGCATCGCGTCCAGCAGCTTCTGCCGCAGCCCGGGATCCCGCAGCCAGACGAACCGCACCGGGTGCGTGTGGTGCGGCGCGGGCGCGGTCAGCGCGGAACCCACCGCCCGCCGGATGGAGGTGGGGGAGACCGGCTCGTCCGCGAACTGCCGCACCGACCGCCGGGCCGGGACGGCCTCCCGACGGCCCTGGGCGACGGCTTCGTTGACGCCCAGCCGGAAGAGGTCCTCCTCCAGCGGGCGGATCAGGTCACGCGCGGACGAGCCGTCGTCCTCGATCGAAAGCCCGCGCACGACCGCGACCGGCGTCCCGCCCAGCTTGCCCTTGACCAGGTCGGCGGCCGCGGCGAGCTCGTCGGCGACGGCCACCTCGGTGACGGCCAGCTCGTTGCCCTGCCCGTCGACCTGCCCGCGGTAGGCGTGCAGCACGCGCAGCCCGGACGAGCCGATCGCGGCGTCGGTCTGCCCGACCCGCCAGGCGCGGCCCATGGTGTCGGTGACGACGACGGCGACCTCGACGCCGAGCCGTTCCCGCAGCCCGTTGCGCAACGCCAGCGCCGACGCGTCCGGGTCCGCGGGCAGCAGCGCCACCTCGTCACCGGCCACATTGGACGCGTCGATACCGGACGCGGCCTGCACGATCCCCAGGTGGTTCTGGGTGATCACGGTGCGCGCGATCCGCGCGACGACCCGCACGGCCTCCTGCTCGACGAGCTTCCGGCGTTCGGCGTCGCGGGCTTCGGGGTCCGACGGCACGCGCACGAGCCTGCCCTCGGCCTTCGAGACGATCTTGCTGGTCACGACCAGGACGTCGCCGGAGCGCAGCCAGGGCGCGGCCTCGACGATCGCGCCGGTCAGGTCGTCGCCCGGGCGGAACTCGGGCAGCCCGGTGACGGGCAGGATCTCCAGCTTGGGCGAGGCATGGTCAGACAACGGGGGCTCCAGCCAGGTCGAGGGCGGCGCGGGCCATCGCCGCGGTCGCGTCCACATCGGACATCAGCAGCGGCACGTCGCGGACGGTCACACCCGGCACGTCCGCGGTCTCGCCTTCGGCGATCAGCCAGCCGTCCAGCACGCCGCCGTCCTTGCGCGAGCCGTAGTGCCGGCCCACCGCCTCCGCCGACGTCTCGACGCCGATCGCGGTCAGGCACGCGTCGGCCATCCCGCGCAGCGCCTTGCCGCCGATGATCGGCGACACCCCGACGACGCCCGCGGACGTCTTGCGCAGCGCGTCCCGGACCCCGGGCACGCCCAGCACGGTGCCCACCGAGACGACCGGGTTCGACGGCGCGAACAGCACGGCGTCGGCGTCCTTCAGCGCCTCCAGCACCCCCGGTGCGGGCTTGGCCTCGTCGTTGCCGACCGCGACGATCGAGTGCGCCTTCGGCTCGGCGCGGTAGCGCACCCACCACTCCTGGAAGTGCACGGCCTTCTGCTGCCCGTCCTGCTCCGGGTCGTCGATGACGACGTGCGTCTCGACCCGGTCGTCGGACATCGGCAGCAGCCGGACGCCGGGCTGCCAGCGGTCGCACAGGGCCTCGGTGACGGCCGAGAGCGGGTAGCCCGCGCGCAGCATCCGCGACCGGATCAGGTGGGTGGCGATGTCCTTGTCGCCGAGGCCGAACCAGGTCGGCTCGGCGCCGTAGGCCGCCAGCTCCTCCTTGACCACCCAGGTCTCGCCCGAGTGCCCCCAGCCGCGTTCTTTGTCGATCCCGCCGCCGAGGGTGTACATGCAGGTGTCCAGGTCGGGGCAGATCCGCAGCCCGTGCATCCAGACGTCGTCGCCGGTGTTCACCAGCGCCGTCACCTCGTGCTCCGACTCGGACGCACCCTCCGGGGACATGCCCAGGGCCGCCTTGACACCCAGCAGGAAGCGGGCCCCGCCCACTCCGCCGACCACTACCACGATCTTCACGACGTCGAATCCTCGCACGAGCCGGGTGCGGGCACCCAGTACCGGTATCTGTGGTGCGGGGCGTAGCCGAGCCCCGCGTAGAGCGCGAGCGCGCCCGAATTCCCCTCCGCGACCTGCAACACCGCGTGGTCCGCTCCGTGTTCCACGCCCCACGCCTGCACCGCGCCCATCAGCGCCGACGCCAGCCCGCGGCGGCGGAAGGCCGGGGCGACCTCGAGGCGGCCGACGTGCAGCCAGCCGTCGACCAGGGCCCCGCGAACGACGCCGGCGACACCGCCCTCGGCCGTCGCGACGCCGTAGCCGACCTTCCCGGAGGTCAGGACCTGCCGCGCGGCCGCCGAGTCCTCCCCCGGTCGCATCACCAGCTCCCACCACCCGGGCGGCGGCTCATCGGTCACTTTCACGTGAAAGCTCCGCTCCGGAGACGTCACTTTCATAGGGAAAGTGGCGTCCGGAGGGCCCGAGGCGTCACTTTCGTAGGGAAAGTTGCGTTTCGGGGTCAGGGGTGCGGTGAGGACGACGACCTCGTGGCCGGCGCCGTGGCCGGTGGCCGGCACCCACCCGGCCGCGGCGATCGCGTGCTCGTTCGGGCTGTCCCGGACCACCTGCACCATGGGGGTGATCGCCCGGTCGTGGGCGAAATCACACACCGCGCGCAGGGCCTCGCCGAGAGGACGGCCGGGGTCGCCGACGGCGAGTGCGCTGTTGGCCCGCCCGGTGAAACCGTCCGCCCAGCGCAGGCGCCAGTCGCCCAAGGGATCCTCGACCAGCGGCGGCCATGCTCTGCTGCAGGTGATTTCGAGCTTCTCGCGGGCGTTCACCGCTAGATTGTGACGGAGACGGTGAAAGTCACGGGAGCGGATTTCCGCAGGAGGTGAGCCGTGGGTATCCAGCGCAAGGACGAGCGGCACAACGAGAAGCTCGTCGACGAGATCGCCGAAGGGTTCAACCGAGCCGTGGGGGAGAAGAAGCCCGAAAGTGACACAGGCGAGGCACCCACGCCCCGCTTCGTCATCACCGGTGACGCCCGGGCCACCCCGCCCCCGCGCCGCCGTCAGAGGTGAGTGCCATACCCGGGGTATGGCTAAGGCTTGCCTCACCAACCGAACGGGTGCCGACGCCGCGTAATGTCGGCACGGACTGGCTGTTTGCAGAGAAAAGCAGGAGTGCGCAGTGACCTACGTGATCGCCGAGCCCTGCGTCGACGTGCTCGACAAGGCGTGTATCGACGAGTGCCCCGTGGACTGCATCTACGAGGGCGAGCGGATGCTGTACATCCACCCCGACGAGTGCGTCGACTGCGGCGCCTGCGAGCCGGTCTGCCCGGTCGAGGCGATCTACTACGAGGACGACGTCCCGGACAACTGGTCGGACTACACCAAGGCCAACGTCGACTTCTTCGACGAGCTGGGCTCGCCCGGCGGCGCGTCCAAGGTGGGCAAGACCGCGCACGACCCGGCTTTCATCAAGGCGCTGCCCCCGCAGGGCGAATGAACCGGATCGCGCTGCCCGACTTCCCCTGGGATTCGCTCGCCGAGGTCAAGGCCACGGCGCAGGCGCATCCCGGCGGGGTCGTCGACCTCTCCATCGGCACGCCGGTCGACCCGGTCCCGGACGGCATCCGCGAGGCCCTCGCGTCGGTCTCGGCGATCCCCGGGTACCCGACGACCCACGGCATCCCGGCCCTCCGGGACGCCGCGCGGGGAGCGCTGGCGCGGCGGCACGGCGTCGACGGCATCGAGCCGGACGCCGTCCTGCCGACGATCGGGTCCAAGGAGGCCGTGGCCTGGCTGCCGCGGCTGCTCGGCTTCGGCCCCGGCGACGTCGTCGTCATCCCGGAGCTGGCCTACCCGACGTACGAGGTCGGGGTGCTGCTGGCGGGCGCTTCGGTCCTGCGTGCCGACAGCACGGTCGCGCTCGGGCCGCAGAAACCGGCGATGATCTGGCTGAACTCGCCGTCCAACCCGACCGGCCAGGTGCTGCCGGCCGAGCACCTGCGCAAGGTCGTCGAGTGGGCGCGCGAGCGGGACGTCGTCGTGGTCTCCGACGAGTGCTACCTGGCGCTGGGCTGGGAGTCCGACCCGCTGTCGATCCTGCACCCGGACGTCTGCGACGGCCGGACCGACGGGCTGATCGCGGTGCACTCGCTGTCGAAGTCGGCGAACCTGGCCAGCTACCGCGCCGGGTTCCTGACCGGTGACCCCCGCCTGATCAAGCAGCTCCTGGAAGTCCGCAAGCACGCCGGCATGATCGTGCCGCGCCCGGTCCAGGAGGCGATGGTCGCCGCCCTGACCGACGACGAGGCACTGGCGACCCAGCGCGAGCGCTACGCCCGGCGCCGGCTCGTCCTGCGGAAGGCGTTGCTGGACAACGGCTTCCGCATCGACCACTCCGAAGCGGGGCTCTACCTCTGGGCCACCCGCGACGAAGACGCCGCCGCGACGGTCCGGTGGCTGGCCGAGCGCGGGATCCTGGTCGCGCCCGGGACGTTCTACGGCCCGAAGGGCGGCAAGCACGTCCGCGTCGCGCTGACCGCGACGGACGAGCGCGTCGACGCCGCCGTGGAGCGGCTGACTCAGTAGTCGCGGCCGGTGAGGCCCCGGTAGACGAACCGGGTGAGCAGTTCGATCGCCTCTTCGTCGGTCGGCGGTGTCCAGCCCGCCGGCGCCGGTGCACCGTGCAGCCAGGTCGCCGCGAAGGCGTCGACCAAGTTGTAGATCAGCATGCCGCAGCGGTCCGGGTCCGTCGGCAGCCGCATTCCGGCGCGGGTGATGTACGCGAGGTGGTCGTCGAGGTCGGCCGCCTGGGACGCGCCGAACTGCGCCACCGTGCGCGCGAACGACTCGCTGACCATCGCCGCCTGGCGCAGGGCCAGCATGGTCGCCGCGTTGTCCCGGTAGAAGTCCCAGTACTGCTTGACGTGCCAGCGCACGGCGGCGGGGTTGCTGAAGTCGGCCAGGTGGTCTTCGCTGTCGGCGCTCTCGTCGCCTGAGGCCGCGATGTCGGCCATGAGCGCTTCCAGCAGCTCTTCCTTGCCCGCGAAGTGGTTGTAGAACGAACCCGCGGCCCGGCCCGCTTCGGCCGTGATGTCGGTGATCTTCGTGTTCAGGTAGCCCTTCCGGGCGAAGACGCGCTTGGCCGCGGCCTTGAGCGCGGCCTCGGTCTCCGCGGCCTTTTCCTTGCGGCTCGTCGCCGTCATCGCCACCTCCCTTGACACGGAACGCTAGCAGCGCCATTCTGAATTCAGATTCACTGAAATCAAATTCACTGGGAGGGTGACATGGACACTCGGGTGCTGATCGCCGGAGCGGGGCCGACCGGGCTGACGCTGGCCATCGAGCTGGCGCGGCGGGACGTCGCCGTGCGGATCATCGATAAGGCTTCGGAGTACTTCGTCGGCTCGCGCGGCGACGGGATGCAGCCGCGCACGCTGGAGGTGTTCGAGGACCTGGGCGTGCTCGACGCGGTGCTGGCCGCGGGCATGGCCCCCGTGCCGATGCAGATCCACCTCGGCGGCGAGGTCGTCGGCGAGCGGATGATGTTCGACCCGGTCGAGCCGACGCCGTCGCGGCCGTACCCGACCGGCTGGTTCCTCGGCCAGTCGCAGACGGAGGGGATCCTGCGCGACCGGCTGGCCGAGTTCGGCGTGCGCGTGGAGCTCGCGACCGTGCTGACCGGCTTCGAACAGGACACCGACGGTGTCACGGCGACCTTGAGCACGGGGGAGACGGTCCGCGCGGAGTACCTGGTCGGCGCCGACGGCGGCAAGAGCTTCGTCCGCAAGACGCTGGGGATCGCGTTCGAGGGCACCACCGACGAGTCGATCCGGATGCTGCTCGGCGACGTCGTGGCCGAGGGGCTCGACCGGAACTACGGCCACTGGTTCGCGACGCCGGACGAGCCGATGAGCGGCATGATGTTCAGCCCGCTGCCGGGTACCCCGCACTTCCAGTTCGGGGCGGCGCTGGGTGAGGGCGAGACCGACGTCGAGACGGCGTTGCCCGCGGTCCAGGCCCGGCTCGACGCGCTGAGCGGCGGCACGGTCAAGCTGTCCGGCCTGGCCTGGTCGACGGTGTGGCGGCCGAACATCCGCCTGGCGGCCCGCTTCCGCGACGGCCGGGTGTTCCTGGCCGGCGACGCGGCGCACGTCCACCCGCCGACGGGCGGGCAGGGGCTGAACACCGGCGTCCAGGACGGCTACAACCTGGGCTGGAAGCTCGCCGACGGGTCACCGGAGCTGCTGGACAGCTACGAGATCGAGCGGCGCACGGTCGCGGCCCGGGTGCTGGGGGTCTCGGCGGGCCTGCTGCAGAAGTACGTCGACGGCGACGAGGACGCCCACCGGCGCGGGGAGGACACGCAGCAGCTGGACATCACCTACCGCGGCGGCCCGCTGTCCCCGGCGGGGACCGGCGAGCTGCGGCCGGGCGACCGGGCGCCGGACGCGCCGCTGGTGGACGCGAACGGAAAGCGGGTGCGGCTGTTCGAGCTGTTCCGCGGCCCGCACGCGACGGAGCTGATTTTCGGGGACGGTCCTGGTTCCGGCTACCGGATCCTGCCGGCGGGGAGTGTGGCGACCGGAGCGGACCTGGTCGACGAGGGTGGCCACGCGTACGCGGCCTACGAGGCCACGAACGGCCGCCGGGTGCTGATCAGGCCGGACGGGTACGTCTGGTCGATCTCCTGAGGGGGCGGCCGGAACGCAGTGAATGACTCATTCCTGGCGTCGGATGCCAGGAATGAGTCATTCAAGACGTTCGGCGCGGGGGCTCAGTCGTTGGCGTGCAGCGCGGCGTTCAGCTCGACGCCGGCGCCGGTGCGCGGCACGACCTCGACCGCGCCGGTGGCCGAGTTGCGGCGGAACACCGCGCCCGAAATGCCGTTGAGCTCGCGGGCCTTGACGACCTTGCCCTCGACGACGACCTTCGTGCCCGCCGTCACGTACAGGCCCGCCTCGACGACCGTGTCGTCGCCGAGCGAGATGCCGACGCCGCCGTTCGCGCCGATCAGGCAGCGCTCGCCGAGGGAGATCGTCTCCTTGCCGCCGCCGGAAAGCGTGCCCATGATCGAGGCGCCGCCGCCGACGTCCGAGCCGTCGCCGACGACCACGCCCGCCGAAATCCGGCCCTCGACCATCGACGCGCCGAGCGTGCCGGCGTTGAAGTTGACGAAGCCCTCGTGCATCACGGTCGTGCCGGACGCCAGGTGCGCGCCGAGCCGGACGCGATCCGCGTCACCGATCCGGACACCGGACGGCATGACGTAGTCGACCATCCGCGGGAACTTGTCGACGCTGTAGACGGTCACCGTGCCGCGCGAGCGCAGCCGCAGCCGGGTCGTCTCGAAGCCCTCGACCGGGCACGGGCCGTGGTTGGTCCACACGACGTTGGCCAGCAGGCCGAACATGCCGTCGAGGTTCTGGCCGTGCGGGCGGACCAGCCGGTGCGAGAGCAGGTGCAGCCGCAGGTACATGTCGTGGGTGTCCGCGGGCGCGTCGGCGAGCCTGCCGATCGTGGTGCGCACGGCGACCACCTCGACCCCGCGGTCGGTGTCCGGGCCGAGCAGCGCCGCGGCGGCGTCGCCGAGCAGCTCGGTGGCCTCTTCGGCGCCGAGGCGTTCCGTGCCGGGGGTGCCGCTCTCGACCAGCTTGGGGTGCGGGTACCAGGTGTCGAGGACCGTCCCGTCGGTCGTGACGGTGGCCAGCCCGACGCCGCTGGCGCCGGTCGTTTCGGGGTTCGGGCTCTGCTCGCTCACGCCCGACACGGTAGCCGAGTGACGGCGATCAACCACTCGTGGGCCGCGCGTCTACCTGCTTCTTCAGGCCCGAAAGGGCGGCGGCGATGTCGACCAGCGCCTGCGAGCAGGGCCCGCCCGCGGCCGGGACGGTCGTGCAGCCCGCGCTCCGGAACTCCCCGACCGCCTGGTCCAGCTTGGTGGCCTCGGCGGTCAGCTGCGGGTCGCGGTCGTCCGCGCGCTTGCGGGCCGCGCCCGGCACGTTGCCGACCTCGGTGACGTACTTCTCACAGCCCTTCGGCAGCTGGGTGCGCGGGCTGGCGTAGCACTGGTCGACGGTCAGCGCGTCGAGCTTGGTCGGCAGCGCGTCCGGACCGGGCTCGCCGCCCCGGCGCGGGGGCGTGGGCCCGGCCTCGTTCCCGCAGCCCGACAGGACCAGGACCAGCAACGCGCCGCCCACGGCGACTCCGAACCTGCGCACACCCCCACGGTAGCGTGCGGGGCATGAGCCTCGACCTGCACGCCGACCCCGTGGACCTGACCGCAGCGCTGGTGGACATCTTCAGCGTGTCCGGCGCCGAGGCCGAGATCGCGACGGCGGTGCAGGAAGCGCTGCAAACCCAGGCCCCGCACCTCGAGGTCGTCCGCAACGGCGACGCCGTCCTCGCGCGGACCGACCTCGGCCGCGGGTCGCGGGTCGTGCTCGCCGGGCACCTGGACACCGTGCCGGAAAACGGCAACCTGCCTTCGCGGCGTGAAGGCACCGGCGACGAGGAGATCCTGCACGGTCTCGGCACGGTCGACATGAAGGGCGGCGACGCGGTCTTCCTGCACCTCGCGGCGACGCTGCCGTCACCTCGGCACGACGTCACCTTCGTCTTCTACGACAACGAAGAGGTCGAGGCGGTCAAGAACGGGCTGGGCCGGATCGAGCGCGAGCTGCCCGAGTGGCTGGCGGGCGACCTGGCGATCGTCGGCGAGCCGTCGAACGGCGTGATCGAGGCCGGCTGCCAGGGCACCATGCGCGTCGAGCTGCGGCTGGCGGGGAAGCGGGCGCACACCGCGCGGGCGTGGATGGGCGAGAACGCGATCCACGCGCTGGCCGAGCCGCTGCGGCGGCTGGGGGAGTACACGCCGCGGATCGTCGACATCGACGGCCTGACCTACCGGGAGGGCCTCCAGGCGACGTCGATCAGCGGCGGCGTGGCGGGCAACGTGGTCCCGGACGCGGCGGTGCTGACGGTGAACCACCGCTTCGCCCCGGACCGCGACGCGGCGGCGGCCGAACGCCACCTGCGCGAGGTTTTCGACGGTTTCGAACTGTCCGTTGTGGACATGTCGCCGGGCGCGCTGCCGGGCCTGTCCGCCCCCGCGGCGGCGGAACTGGTGGCGGCGGCGGGCGGCCGCGCGGCGGCCAAGCTCGGCTGGACGGACGTGGCCCGCTTCGCGGCGCGCGGCATGCCGGCGGTGAACTTCGGCCCGGGCAACCCGACTTTGGCGCACACGAAGCAGGAAAACGTCCGGACGGCGGAGATCCGGCAGGTCACCGAGGTGCTGCGCAAGTTCCTGGCCTGAACCCGCTGCACCGAACGTCGCAGCGGTGCTGTGGTCGTCGTCACACTCAGGGGCCTGAGCTGCGGTGACGCTGCGCAACCGCAGGTCACCGCAACTTTTCCCGGCCGCGGCCCGTATGTCCTTCTGAAGCCGCGCACCCCGGGAGGACCCATGCCGAAAACCGCACGACGAGCCGCGGCGGTGGCCGTGCTCGCCCTGGCGGTGGCCGGCTGTGGCGGGGAGCGGCAGCCGATCGCCGCGCCCGCGGCCGGGCCGGTCCTCACCGCGATCGGCGAGGCCACCTCGATCCCGCCGCCGCCCGCCGAGCGCGAGCCGGTGACGCAGAGCGCGCCCGTCGAAGCCGCCATCAGCTTCCCGCGGACGGGGTCCGGCCAGTGGATGTTCACCCCGGGCAGCGACGAGGTCGCCGGGAAGTCGGGCCGGCTGATGCGCTACCGGATCGCCATCGAGACCGACATCGACGGCGTCGGGTCCGCCGAGTTCGCCAAGGACATCCGCGCCATCCTCGGGGACCCGCGCGGCTGGACCGCCGGCGGGCAGTGGCGGCTGCAGCAGGTCGGCCCGGCCGACATGGCCGACTTCACCCTCTACCTCGCGACGCCGGCCAGCCGCGACAAGCTGTGCGGCGGCACACCGGACAGCTACACCTCTTGCCGCAACGGCAGCAACGTCGTGCTCAACGTCGCCCGCTGGGCCAACGCCGTCCCGAACTACGGTGCCCCGCTCGACGTCTACCGCCAGTACATGGTCACGCACGAGACCGGGCACCGGCTCGGCCAGGGCCACGAGCTGTGCCCCGGCCCGGGCAAGCCGGCGCCGGTGATGGAGCAGCAGACGCTCGGGCTGCACGGCTGCGTCCCCAACCCGTGGCCGTTCCCGGACGGCGCCCGCGAGTACGCCGGCCCGCCGGGCGAGTACAACGACCCGATCCCGGCGGGCGACTCCTGATCCCCGGCTAGGCTCGCCGGCATGCCGGACAGCACCCCGACGTCGCGCGTGGTCGGCGGCGATGTCGTCGGAGGGCGGCAACGCCTCGTTTTCGTCCGCCACAGCAGCTACTACGTGCTCGACACGCTCGCCGTCTTCGCGGACGGCGCCGTCCTCTGGAACTACGAAGCGACCGATTTCGACGGTCTCCGCGCCGCGTTCGACGACGGCACGCTGACCCTGACCCCGCCCGAGGGCGTGCCACTCGTCATCACCGGCGCGGCCAAGGGAACCGTGCCGGCGCTGGAGTCGTGGCTGACTCCGGAGCTGCTGATCGGCGAGCTCGCCGACGAGGTCGACAAGCTCAACGACCGGCCGGATTCCTCCCGGCGCTGCTGGGACGCCTCGGTGGCGTACGCCGCGGATCCGACCGGGGCCAACCTCGAGCTCGTCCGCGAGGCCTACCACGCGGTACCCGAGCACCGTCGGATCTACCTGCTCGGCGACATGGACCAGAACGACGTCCCGGTGCGGATCCTGCTCGCCGAGGTGGGCGAGACGATCCCGGCCCGGGACGAAGGCCGGACGCTCACGGTGACCCCGGAGCTCCGGGAGTGGGCCCTCGGCTACTTCCGCCGGAGCGAGGCCGGGGTCGCCGGAGAACAGGCGCGACGGGTCGCGGACGGACCGGAGACGACCGTCCCGCTGGTGGTGGGCGGGCGCGTGTACCCGAGTGGCTGGCCCGATCCAGCGGGTCCGGAGGTCCTGCAGATCGACTACCCGGCGGCGGTGACCCACGGCGGCCGGGAGTACGCGAGCGTCATGCACGCCTACTGGGCGCTGTCCACCGACGACGCCGGTTGGCGCGACCGGATCGCCGCGGCCGCCCGGGGCATCGACGCGCGGAGCCTCGGCGAGGAGGCGCCCCGGCGGGCGGGCTGGCCGGCGGCCCGGCTGGGCGTGATGGCCGCGCTGCTGCGGGACAAGTTCGAGCGCCACCCGGCCATGGCGGCGACGCTGCTGGACACGGGCGACGCCCGCCTGCTCTACAGCGACTGGGCTTCGAAGTACTGGAGTGCCGGCGGCGCCAACTGGCTGGGCCGGCTCCTGGAACTCACCCGCTCCGAGCTGGCGGCTCGTGAGTGAGAAACAGTGTTCTAACACTGTTTCTCACTCACGAGGGTGTCAGCGGCCCTGGAGGGACTTGACGTTGTCGCCGAACGTCCAGCCCTTCGAGCCGTCCCAGTTGATCGACCAGTCCATCAGGCCCTTCAGGCCCGGAACCGACCGCCACGCCTGGGAAACCAGGCTCGGCGACAGGTACCCGCCGCCCGCGCCCGGCTGGGCGGGCAGGCCCGGGACCTGCTTGTCGTAGGGCACCCGGATCGTCGTGCCCTGCACGACCAGGCCGTTGTTCAGGCACTGCGTCTGCACGGTGAAGCCCTGCACGGTCCCGGCCTGGTACGAATCGCCGGAGCAGCCGTACATGGAGCCGTTGTAGTACTGCATGTTCAGCCACCACAGCCGGCCGTTGTCCGCGTACTTCTTGATGATCGGCAGGTACGCACCCCAGATCGAGCCGTAGGTGATGCTGCCGCCGGTCACGTACGCGGTCTCCGGCGCCATCGTCAGCCCGAAGCCCGCCGGCATCTGGGCGAGCACGCCGTCGATGATCCGGATCAGGTTGGACTGCGACGCCGAGAGCGTCTTGATGTTCCCGCTGCCGGTCAGCCCGGTCTCGATGTCGATGTCGATCCCGTCGAAGTTGTACTGCTTCAGGATCGGCACGACCGTGGCGACGAACCGGTCGGCCACCGCCGAGGACGACAGGTCGATCCCGGCGGCCGCGCCGCCGATGGACAGCAGGATCGTCGCGCCCGCGGCCTTGGCGGCACACATCTCGGCGGGCGTCGACACCTTGACCCCGGCGTCCATCCCGTTCTCCCACAGCACGGTGCCGTCGGAGCGGATCACCGGGAAGGCGGCGTTGATGACGTTGTAGCCGTGCTGGGCCATCCGGCTGTCGGTGATCGGGATCCAGCCCATGCCGGGGTGGACGCCGTTCGCGGCGCCGTCCCAGTTTTCCCAGTACCCCTGCAGGACCTTGCCCGCGGGGCGTGGTTTCACCGCGCACGTGTCGGCCTGCACCGCCCCCTGCGCGGGGGCCGACACGAACAGCGGGACGGCCAATACCGTGGCCAGCAGGGTGGCGAAGAAGCGACCGGACATCCCGGCTCCCATCGTCATTGAAGGGTGGACGCGGCGTGTCCGCCCAACATAAGCGCCGCGGGGAACCGGTGACTACCTACGAACGGGTGGTCTAGACAACTCGGGGGCGCCCGCGAAGGACGCCCCCGAGCGGCCGGTCAGACGGTCAGCGTCCAGGAGGACAGGTAACCGGTGTCCGCAGGGCCGACGTCCCGCAGCCGCAGCTGCCAGGCGCCGTTCGCGGCTTCCGAAGAGGCGTTGACGGTGTAGGTCGTGTCGAGGTTCGGCGTCGAGTCGCTGCTGGAGTTCTTCAGCCGGTACGCCGTGCCGTCCGGGGCGACGAGGTCGATGACCAGGTCACCGCGGTAGGTGTGGGTGATGTGCACCTCGACCTTCGTGGTGCCGGACGCGTTGCGCGCGCAGCCCGCCACGTTCGCGGTGCTGTTCACCGCCGCACCCGGGTAGTCCGGGATGTCGAGCCGCGTCGAGTTGGTCACCGGCGCGCACGACGAGCTGCCGACGCCGAGGGAGAACGTCGCCGTGTGGTCGGCGTTCGCGCCGTCCGCGGTCACCGTGATGGGGAAGGTGCCGGTCGGGGTCGACGCGGACGTCGTGATGGTCAGCGTCGAGCTGCCGCCGGACTGGACGGTGGCCGGGCTGAAGGACGCCGTGGCGCCCGCGGGCAGGCCGGAAGCGGACAGCGCGATCGACTGCGCCGAGCCGGACGTCGTCGCGGTGTTCACGGCCACCTGCAGCGACTGTCCTGGTTGGACCGTGCCGGAAGTGGGGTTCAGCGAGACGGAGAAGTCGTTGCCCTGCGTCGGGGCGACGGCCAGCTTCCACAGCGCGTACGCGATGGCGTCGCTGTTCTTCTCCAGCGGCGGGTCCGGGATGTTGGATGTCGTGTCGCAGGCGCGGTGGTAGCAGTTGTCGAACGGCGAACCCGCCGTGCCGCCCCACTTCTGCGCCTGTGCCGAGCTCTTGATGTCGCCTGCCCCGGTGGCCAGGCCGCCGACCGGGATGCCCGCGCTCTTGAAGGACGCGTGGTCGGATCGGCCGTCGCCTTCGCTGTCGCCCTCGGTCTGGATGCCGATCGAGGCGAAGTACTCGTCGAAGATCGCCTTGATCGAAGCGACGTCGTCGTAGACGAAGTAGCCCCAGTTCTTCGAGCCGATCATGTCGAAGTTGAGGTAGGTCTTGATCTTCGTGCGCTCGCTGCTCGGCAGGTTGTTGACGTAGTACTTCGAGCCGACCAGGCCGGACTCCTCGTCGGCCCACCAGCCGAACCGGACGCGCTTGGCCATTGCCGGGTTCGTGCGGGCCAGCGTCAGCGCGACCTCGAGGATCGACGCGCTGCCCGAGCCGTTGTCGTTGATGCCGGGGCCGGCGCTCACGCTGTCGAGGTGTGCGCCGAGCATGATGACCTGGCTCGCGTCGCCCTGCGGCCACTCGGCGATCAGGTTCTGCGACTGCCCGAGGCAGCTGGTGCAGGTCTGCCGGGTGGTCGTGTAGCCGGCGTTCTTCAGCAGGTTTTCCACATAGGACACCGAGGCCGCGTACCCGCCGCCGCGGGCCGATCGGGTGCCGCCGTTGTTGTTGGCGATGGCCTGCAGCTGGTTGAGGTGGCCCTTGATGTTGGCCAGCGAGATGTCCGGCGCGGCGAGCGCCGCGGCGGGCGCGGCGGTGGCCGCTGGCGCCGATACGACGCCCAGCACGGCGGCGAGGGCGGTGACCCCGGCGCCGAGTCGTGTCTTCCACTTCATGGCGGTGAATTCCTTCGGTGGGGGTTGGGGAGAACGCCGAAGGCGTCACTTTCCTAGGGAAAGTGACGCTTCTGCGGCCCGAGAGCGGCACTTTCCCTACGAAAGTGCCGCTCTCGGGGGTGTTAGACGGTCAGCGTCCAGGAGGACAGGTAACCGGTGTCGGCGGGGCCGACGTCTCGGATGCGGAGCTGCCACGCGCCGTTCGCGGCCTCGGAGGAGGCGTTGACGGTGTAGGTGGTGTCGATGTTCGGGGTGGCGTCGCTGCTGGAGTTCTTCAGCCGGTACGCCGTGCCGTCCGGGGCGACGAGGTCGAGGACCAGGTCACCGCGGTACGTGTGGACGATGTGCACCTCGACCTTGGTGGTACCCGACGCGTTGCGGGCACAGCCGCTGACGGTGTTGGTGCTGTTGACCGCGCTCGCCGGGTAGTCCGGGATGTCCAAGCGGGTCGAGTTGGTCACCGCGGCGCACGACCCGGTGGTGCCGACGGACAGCGTGTACGTCGCGGTGTGGTCGGTGCTGGCGCCGTCGGCGGTGATGGTGACGGGGTAACTGCCGGTCGGGGTCGACGCCAGAGTCGCGATGGTCAGCGTCGAAGAGCCACCGGACTGAATCGTGGCCGGGTTGAACGTCGCGGTCGCGCCGGCCGGCAGGCCCGAGGCGGACAGCGTGATCGACTGCGCCGCGCCCGAGGTGATCGCGGTGCTGATCGTGGTGGTCGCCGAGGCACCCGGCTGCACCGAACCCGAAGCCGGGTTCAGCGCGACCGAGAAGTCCGGCCCGCCGCCGCTGCACGAGGTGGGCTCACCGCTGACGGTGGTGACGGAGACGGCGTCCCACGCGGCCTTGGTGGCGTTGTACTCGGTGCAGCTGCCCGGGAAGAGCGCGATCGCGGCTTCGAGGGTCGCCTTGCGGGCGGCCTTGTGGTTCCACGACGAGGTCTTCTTCAGCAGGCCGTTGTAGAAGATCTTGCCGGCCTTCTGGATGCCGACGCCGGTGACCGACGAGTTGTTGCAGGTCGGGCTGGACGGCTTGCCGCCACCCGGGTTCGAGCCCTCGGCCAGCAGGTAGAACCAGTGGTTCTGCGGGCCGGCGGCCGCGTGCACCTCGGTGCTCGGGATCGACGACGAGTAGCAGTTCGGGTCGCCCACCTTGGACGGCTGGTACATGTAGCGGATCGGGCCCTGGCCGACGAGGTTGACGCCCTCGCCGACCTCGTAGTCCGGGGTGTCCTTGGCGTTGTTCGCGTACGCCTCGGTCAGCGCGCCGAAGATGTCACCGGTCGACTCGTTCATGCCGCCGTTCTCGTTGCCGAAACCGGCGCCGCCCGGGGTGAACTGGAAGATGCCGTGGCCGAACTCGTGGCCGACGACGTCCATCGACGTGGCCTGGCGCTGGTTGTCCTGCGAGTGGCCGAAGTGCGTCGAGGAGCCGTTCCAGTACGCGTTGACGTCGTTGAGGCCGACGGACGCCGGGTAGCCGGTGCCGCTGCCGTTGATGCCGTTGCGGCCGAGCCAGTCGGCGAGCATCTTCCACTCGGTCTGGACGCTGTAGAGGACGTCGACGCAGCCGGTCTCGAGGTCGGTGCCGGAGCCGTTGCCCCAATTGTTGTCCGGTCCACTGTAGACGGATCCGCCCTCGCGGCCGCAGCTGATGCCGGTGCGGCCCGGGTCGCGCAGCGTGTAGGTGCTGCCGGACTGCGTCGTGTCGATGGACACGTTCCCGACGTAGTAGCTGTTGCCGGTGCCGGCCACGTTCACCGTCGCGGGCTGGGCCTGGGTGCGAGCGCCCGAGGCGAACGTCTTCACGTCGTCCCGCTTGTCGAGCACCGCGCCGGTCGCCGCGTCGACGAACACGTGCAGGTTGCTCGGCGCCGTGGCGGTGCGCCCGGCGACGACGACCTCGTAGGCCAGCTTCGGGCTCGCCCCGGCCAGCACCACCTTCTCCGGCGTGCTCACACTGTCCACAGTGGGCAGTTGAGCGCGTGCCGTGGCGGCCGCCTTGGCTGCGTCAACCAGCGCCTGGGTCCCGACCGTGATGGCGGCGGTTTCCGCGGCGCTGGTGCCGCGGACGCGCCCGGCACCGTCCGCGACGACGACCGCGTCCCCGCCCACGACCCGCAGGCCCTGGTAGGTGCGCTGGTAGGCGCCGTAGAAGAGGCCACCGCCCCCGGCGGTCAGGCCGATGCGCTGGAACGATTCGGCCGGGCCGCGGCGCAGGGCGTCGAGGCCGCTGGCGGCCGCCTGGTCGGCGGCGCGAGCGGCGGCCACCTCCGGAGCGGCGGGCTGGGCTGAAGGCGCTGCGCTCGCCGGGGTCACCGGTAACGCGAGCGTCATGGCGAGCCCGGCGGCGGCCGCCAAGCCCGTGCTGAACCCACGATGGGTCATCGAGGTCTTCCTTCCATGAAGGCAGAATCGAGGTCCGGTAAGGGAAAGGGGAGAGGTGTCCAGGCGGCTAACTGCAGGTATGCGTCCGGACGCATCCGAGTAAAGGATCAGCGGATCGGGGCGTCAATGCGCCGAACGGGCCAACGGTGCGTTCCGGATTATCGAATCAATTCGTACAAACCCCGCCGCAGCAGGGGATTCTCCCCGCGTTCCGTCCCGGAACGACTTTCGTAGGGATTGTCGGCGACACCATCCGAACGCCGGACGATCTCGATCATCGGGATTCGTTAGTACTGCTCAGAAAAGGGTTACCCGTCTTCCGCGCCCAGCGCGATCAGCCCGTTCCGCAGCACGTCCGCGGCCTCCGTCTTCTTCCCGGTCTCGCCGAGCAGCTCGCTCAACGGCCGCAGCGCGCGGACCAGGACTCCGCGCGCGCCGAGGCCGGTGGCGAGCTCGACGGCGGCCCGCAGGTCCTCGGCCGCGCGCCGGGCGTCGCCGCGGGCCCGGGCCAGCGAGCCCAGCTGCAGCCGCAGTTCCGCGGCCAGCGGCGTGCCCGCCACGACGGCCGGGCGGACCTGGTCGAGCAGCGCCGCCGCCGTCTCGAGCCGGCCCGCCGCGAGGTACTCCGCGGCGAGCTCGACGGTGATCGCCGGGACGTCGTCCGGCCACGCCGTCTCCCGCGCGGCGGCGAGGTCGGCCAGCGCGCCCTCGGCGTCGCCCGACCGGCCGCGGACCCGCGCCCTGGCCAGCAGGCAGTACGCCATCGCCGGGTGCAGCGCCCGTTCCTGCATCAGGTCGTAGGCCGCGGCGACCGACGCGGCCGCGTCGGCGAACCGGTCCGCGGCCAGGTGGCTGCGGCAGACCTCGACGTGGCTGCGGGTCAGCTCGGCGAGCACCGCCGGGGCGCCCCGGGTGAGCCGCAGCGCCGAATCCGCGTACTCGGCCGCCCGCTCCAGGTCGCCCTGGCGCAGGTGCCGCTCGGCCAGGCAGGCCCGCAGCGTCAGCAGCATCGACGGCTGCGGGTAGCCGTCGCGCAGCAGTTCGGCGTGGCAGGTTTCCAGCAGGTGTATCGAATACTGCACCTCGCCCCAGCCGGTCAGCACGGCCGCGCGCAGCGGCACGACCATCGCCCGCACCGGCGGCGGCTCGCTCGAGAGGGCCGTTTCGGCGTCCGCGACGTACTTCGTGCGGATGTCGCCGGTCGAGTACCCGGCCAGCCACAGCAGCGCGATCCCGGCCTGCCGCGGCCGGTCGAGGCGCTCGGCGCGCCGCCGGATCCGCTGCATCCGCGGGGTCGCGCGGCGGGCGTCGCCGGCGAGGAACCGCTCCGCCGTTTCGATGAGCTCGAGGTCGAGCTCGATCAGCTCCCGCGGGGACCGGCCGCCGAGCAGTTCGTCGGGGTCGATGCCGAGCTGCTGGGCGAAGAACCGCAGCGCGTCCCCCGACGGCGTCCGCGCGCCGGTCTCGACCGACGACACGTACGCCGCGGAGTACTGCGGCCCGGCGAGTTCGCGCTGCGTCAGCCCGCGTTCGATGCGCAGCTCACGCAGGCGTTCGCCGACGCTCTCGCTCACACAGGCCGCCTTTCCACCGGTTCAGGGTAAGCCGCGCGGTGGCGGGGTCCGCCACCGCGCGGCACGGGTTTTCAGCAGGCGCCGCCGTCACTCCAGACGGCCCAGGAGCCGGGCGCGCCGGGCTCAGCGCCGGTGGAGTACCACAGCGAGGTCCACTTGTGACCGTTGTGGCCGACGACGTCGTTGGGCACGTACGCCTTGGCGGAGTCCCACTCGGCGAGCCCGTCACAGCCGGTCGGCGGGGTGCCGGTGCCGACGGTGAGCGAGAACTGCGCGGTGTGGTCGGCGTCGGTGCCGTCGCCGGTGACCGTCACCTGGCTGGTGCCCTCCGGCGTGGTCGCCGACGTGGTGATGGTCAGCGTCGCGGTGCCGCCGGACTGGACGCTCGCCGGGCTGAAGGTCGCCTTCGCGCCTTCCGGCAGGCCGGTGGCCTGCAGCTGCACGGTCTGGGCGTTGCCGGAGGTGATCCGGGTGGTCACCGTGGTGGTCGCCGTCTGTCCGGGCTGGACGGACGCCGACGTCGGCGACAGCGTCAGCGAGTAGTCGTTGCCGGCCGGCGGCTGGCCGGTGCACGTCGGCTCACCGCTGACCGCGGGCACGCTCACCGCGTCCCACGCGGCCTTGGTGGCGGCGAATTCGGTGCAGCTGCCCGGGAACAGCGCGACCGCGGCTTCCAGCGTGGCCTTGCGGGCCGCGCGGTGGTTCCACGACGACGTCTTCTTCAGCAGGCCGTTGTAGAAGATCTTGCCGGCCTTCTGGATGCCGACGCCGGTGACACTCGAGTTGTTGCACGTCGGGCTGCCCGCACTGCCCTGGGACAGCAGGTAGAACCAGTGGTTCTGCGGACCCGCGGCGGCGTGCACCTCGGTGCTCGGGATCGAACTCGAGTAGCAGTTCGGGTCGCCGACCTTCGACGGGTTGTCCATGTAGCGGATCGGGCCGTTGCCGACGAGGTTGACGCCTTCGCCGACGATGAAGTCCGGGGTGTCCTTCGGGTTGTTGGCGTAGAACTCGGTCAGCGCGCCGAAGATGTCACCGGTGGACTCGTTGAGCCCGCCGTTCTCGTTGCCCGACCCCGCGCCGCCCGGCGTGGTCTGGAAGATCGCGTGGCCGAACTCGTGGCCCACGACGTCCATCGGCGTCGCCTGGCGGCGGTTGTCCTGAGAGTGCCCGAAGTGCGTCGAGGAGCCGTCCCAGTAGGCGTTGACGTCGTTGAGGCCGACACTGGCGCGGAACCCGCCGCCTGCCCCGTCGATGCCGTTGCGGCCGAGCCAGTCGTTGAGCATCTTCCACTCGGTCTGGACGCTGTAGAGGACGTCGACGCAGCCGGTCTCGAGGTCGGTGCCCGAGCCGTTGCCCCAGGTGTTGCTGCTCTTCGTGAAGATCGAGCCGCCTTCGCGGCCGCAGGCGATGCCGCGGCGGCCCGGGTCGGTCATCGAGTAGGAGCTGCCGGAGCCGGAGGTGTCGATCGAGACGGTGCCGGCGTAGTAGGAGTTGCCGGTGCCGGCCTCGCGGACGTCGTCCCGCTTGTCGAGGACCTTCCCGGTCGCGCTGTCGACGAAGACGTGCAGCCGGGTGGGCTTGCCGTTCGTGCGGCCGCTGACGACCACCTCGTAGGCGAGCTTCGGGGCGTCCCCGGCCAGCACGACCAGCTTCGGTGTCCCGGTGCTGTCCACTGTGGAGACTTCGGACCTGGCGATCTTCGTGGCCTGGTCGGCCTTCAGGGCGGCCTGCGTGCCGACGGTGATCGGCGCGGTGGGCGCGGCTTCGGTGCCGCGGACGTGCCCGGCGCCGTCGGCGACGACCACCGCGTCGCCGCCGATGACCGGCAGGCCCTGGTAGGTGCGCTGGTAGGAGGCGTAGTAGAGCCCGCCGCCACCCGGGGTGACTCCGGTGCGGACGAAGGCCTCCCCCGCGCCCTTCGCGAGCCGATCGACGCCGCTGAGGGCGGCCTGGTCGGCGGCGCGGGCGGCGAGCGCCTCGGGCGGGGTGGCGGCGGGAGGTGCGGAAGCGGCGGCGGCCGGGATCGCCGGCACCGCGAAGGTGAGGGCCAGGCCGGCGATCGCCGCCAGCCCACGTGGGGATCTCATGGGGAACCTTTCCGGGGACCGGGGAGGAGTGTGCCCGGGTGAATAACTGCTGTTATTGCGCCGGACGCGTCCGAGTAAAGGTTCCGCCCGCTGGCGGGTCAATGGGCCGAACGGAGCAGCGCCCCTCGCCAGCGATCGCCCGTTCCTTGGCAAATCCGCAGGTCGGGCTGCGGTGCTGGACTGGTCTGAACCAATTCACAGACTTTCGTAGGAAAGTTTGCTTTGGTTCGGACCACCAAGCCCACTGGTCCGTACTCGAAGGGTCGGCTTGTGTACACCGACCCTCTGAGTACGGGGCGACGCGGTCAGGTGTCGGTGGCGGCGGAGTCGAGGCCGCGGCGGTAGGCCTCGATGGCCTCGTCGAGATGACCACGTTGTCGGAGCGTGTCGCCGAGCCGCAGGGCCGTCGAAACCGCCGCGCCGTGCAGGGAGGCCGCCGTCTGGATCTCGAAGGCCTCGCGCAGCAGGCGGGTGGCCGCCTCGACGTCTCCCTGGGCCTCCGCGATCTGGCCGCGCAGCCCCGTTGCTTCGCCGAGGGCCTCCACATCGCGCGCCAGCAACGGCCACACCGACGAAACGAGCGCCGCCGCTTCCGAGGGCGCGCCCTGGCGGAGGCGGACCTCGGCCAGCTCGAGCGTCGCCCCGGCGACGCCCTCGTCCGCGCCGATCGCCGCCAGCTGGTCGCGGGCCACCGTCAGCTCCGCGCGGGCCTCGTCGAGACGGCCCAGGTGACGCAGCAGGTAGCCGCGGGCCCAGCGGCAGCGGGCCGCGTCGCGGTCGAACCCGACCGACGCGAACAGCCGGCACGCTTCGGTCAGGTCCTCGTCCGCCCGGTCCGCGCGGCCGGTCGCCTGCCACACCTGCGACGCCTGCCGGTGGAACCGCGCGACGAAGTCCGGCCGGGTCGCCGCCCGCGCCAGCCGCCGCCCGTCCTCGGCCGCGCGGCGGGCCCGGTGCAGGCCGCCCATCTCCATCAAGGGGTGGATCAACGCCGTGAGCAGGCACAACTCGGCGTCCGGGTCCGACGGCCGGGCCGCCAGCTCGGCCTCGATCCGCGCGATCGCCGGGCCGGGGTCGCCGCTCTGGAACCGGCACCCCGCCCACCGGTGCACGATCATCGCCCGCAGCCACGGCGGTGCCGCGCCGGCCAGCTCGTCCGCGTGCTCCAGCGCCTGCTGCGCCCCTGAGACGTCGAAGAGCTGCCACTTCACCTCGGCCCGGCAGAAGCGCGCGTAGCACTCGACGTCGTCGAGGTGGTAGCCCGCGGCCCGCTTGCCCACGGCGGCGAACCGCTCCTCCGCGGCCGCGATCCGGCCCTGCTCCAGATCGCGGTAGCCCTCGTCCAGCGCCGCGCGCAGCTCCTCGGCGACACCGGGCGGGCGGCCGAACCGCAGCTCGTCGACGGTCAGCCCGAGCCGCCCGGCCAGGTAGGCCAGCATTTCCTCGGACGGCGGGCGGCTGCCGGTCTCGACCTTCGCCAGGAAGCCCCGGTCGTAGCCCGGCTCGGCCAGCTCGCGCTGGGTCCAGCCGCGGCCGGTGCGCAGCCGCCGGATCCGCGCTCCGAGCGGTTCGGCGGGGGCGCTGGTCATCTCCCCACGGTAGGTCATCGGGGCGGCCGCCGCGGAAACGGACATATTGACGCCTCCGGCGGCACCGGGATAGCGTTCTCCCCTAGATAGGAAACTTTCCTAACAAAGTGGAGGCCGATCATGCGCCTGCTTCCCCTCGCGACGGCGGCCGCGCTTGCCGTGCCCCTCGCCGCCGCCCCGGCCGAGGCCGCGACCGCCCCGGCGGAGGTGCGGGTCGACCAAGTCGGCTACGCGCTGGGTGAGGCGAAGCACGCGTACCTGCTGGGCGGCGCGGCGGGGAAGTTCGCCGTCGTCGACGAACGCGGCCGCACCGTCCGCGAAGGCCGCACCGGCGCGAGCCTCGGCGCCTGGAACGCCCGCTACCCGGCGGTGTTCGACCTGGATCTGTCCGTTGTGGACAGACCGGGCGTCTACCGGGTCAAGGCGGCGGGCGCGACGTCGCCACCCTTCCGGATCGACACCGCGCGCCGCCTGTTCCGCCCGCTCGTCCGCGCCACCACCGAGTTCTTCCAAGCCCAGCGCGACGGCCACGACGTCGTCCCCGGCCGGCTCGGCCGCAAGCCGTCCCACCTGGCCGACCGGACGGCGACCGTCTACGCGGAGCCGAAGTTCGAGGGCGAAGGCGGCGACGAGATCGTCGAACCCCTGAAGCCGCAGGGCGGTCCGGTCGACGTCGAAGGCGGCTGGGTCGACGCCGGCGACTTCGTCAAGTTCACGTCCAACACCGCGTATTCGCTCGCCGAGCTGGGTTTCGTGCTGCGCGAGGACCCGGATGCGGTGCTGGCGAAGGAAGTCCGCTTCGGTCTCGACTGGCTCGATAAGGTCTGGGACGGCCGGACCGGGACGCTCTACGCCCAGGTCGGCATCGGCACGGGCAGCGAGGAGTTCGGCTTCCTCGGCGACCACGACGTCTGGCGCACCCCGCAGGACGACGACGCGCTCGACGTCAAGCCGGGCGATCCGGCCTACTTCGTCAAGTACCGCCCGGTGTTCCCCGCGGCCCCGGCGGGCGCGCCGCTGTCGCCGAACCTGGCCGGCCGCGTCGCCGCGGCGTTCGCGCTGGGCGCGCAGGTGCACGCCCACCGCGACCCGCGGCTCGCCCGCCACTACCTGGCCGAGGCCGCGGCCGTCTTCGCGCAGGCCAAGACGACCGGCGTCGGCGAACTCGTCACCGCGTTCCCGCACGCCTATTACCCGGAATTCTCGTGGGAGGACGACCTGGAGCTGGGCGCGACCCAGCTCGCCTTGGCCGCGCGGGCGCTCCACGACCCCCGCGCCGACGGCTGGGCCCGCGACGCGGCCAAGTGGGCGAAGGCCTACATCGGCAGCGGCGACACGAGCACGCTGAACCTCTACGACACCAGCGCGCTCGCCCACGCCGACCTGGCCGGCCTCCTCCGCACCGGCGTCCCGGGCGCGGCGCTCGGCGTCCGGGACCTCGCCGCCGACCTGCGCCGCCAGCTGGACTCCGGCGTCGCCGCGGCGAAGACGAGTCCATTCCGGACCGCCGTGGACATCACCGGCTTCGACGCGGCCAGCAAGAGCTTCGGCTTCGCCGCGACCGCCCGGCTCTACCAGCGCGTCACCGGTGACCGGCGGTACGCCGCCTTCGGCGCGCAGCAACGGAACTTCACCCTCGGCGCCAACGCCTGGGGCGTCTCGCTCGTGGTCGGCGTCGGCACCACGTTCCCGCAGTGCCCGCACCACCAGGCCGCGAACCTCGCCGGACCTTCGAAAGTGCTGTATGGCGCGGTGGTGAACGGCCCCAACGGCGCGGGCAACTTCGCCGATCTGCCGTTCCCGGCCGGAGCCCAGGAGTGCACTCGTCCGTATGAATCCTTCGACGGGCAAGGAAGCCGCTACGCCGACGACTTGAGTTCATGGCCCAGTAACGAGCCCGCCATCGACTTCACCTCCACCGCGCTTCTCGCATTCTCGCTGGCGGCGAGGCCGTAGCATGGCGTAGTGAGTGAACAGTCTGAATGGCCGGACGGCCAGTACCCCGAACGCCCGGTGGAGCGGCACAAGGGCCCGGTCGTGCTGCGCCGCGACCGCCGCGAGCAGGGCAGCACCACCGACCAGCGGCTCCTGGACTCGCGCGGCCCGAGCGACTGGGTGCACACCGACCCGTGGCGCGTGCTGCGGATCCAGGCCGAGTTCGTCGAGGGCTTCGGCGCGCTCGCCGAGGTCCCGCGCGCGGTCACCGTGTTCGGCTCGGCCCGCACCAAGCGCGACAACCCGGAGTACGAGCTCGGCCGCAAGATCGGCGGGGCGCTGGCCAACGCCGGTTTCGCGGTGATGACCGGCGGTGGGCCCGGCGCGATGGAGGCGGTCAACCGCGGCGCGGCCGAGGCCGGCGGCTTCTCCGTCGGCCTCGGCATCGAGCTGCCATTCGAGCAGGGCCTGAACCCGTGGGTCGACCTCGGCGTCAACTTCCGCTACTTCTTCGCCCGCAAGACGATGTTCATCAAGTATTCGCAGGCCTTCATCTGCCTGCCCGGCGGCTTCGGCACGCTCGACGAGCTGTTCGAAGCGCTGACCCTGGTGCAGACGAAGAAGGTCACGAAGTTCCCGGTGGTGCTGTTCGGCAGCGACTACTGGGGCGGCCTCTACGACTGGATCAAGAACTCGGTGATGGCCGAGGGCAAGATCAGCCCGGGCGACCTGGACCTGCTGCACCTCACCGACGACATCGACGACGCCGTCCGCGTGGTCCAGGAGTCCTACAAGGCGTGGGAGGACACCCACTGATGCGCCGGATCTGTGTGTTCTGCGGCTCGTCGATGGGGTTTTCGCCCCGGTACGCGGAGCAGGCGGCGGCGCTCGGGAAGCTGCTGGCCCAGCGCGGCATCGGGTTGGTCTACGGCGGGGCGAGCGTCGGCACGATGGGCGTGGTCGCCGACGCCGCGCTGGCCGCGGGCGGCGAGGTGATCGGCGTGATCCCGGAGGCGCTCTCCAGCGTCGAGATCGCCCACGCCGGGCTGACCGAGCTGCACGTCGTCGCGGACATGCACGAGCGCAAGGCCAAGATGGCGGCCCTGTCCGACGGCTTCGTCGCGCTGCCGGGCGGCGCGGGCACCCTCGAAGAGCTGTTCGAGGTCTGGACCTGGGCCCAGCTCGGCCTGCACGGCAAGCCGATCGGCCTGGTCGACGTCGACGGGTACTACGCGCCCCTGATGACCTTCGCCGACCACATGGTCACCGAGGGCTTCCTCAAGGACGGCTACCGGCAGCTCCTGCTCACCGACGCCGACCCGGCCGCGCTGCTCGACCGGTTCGAGACGTACGAGCCGCCCGCGCCGCCGAAGTGGGCGAAGGAAGCGCCGGGGATCTGACCGCCGTGGCCGGGGTCACGGACCGGGGCCGGAACGTCGGTTCCGGTCCGGGGGACTGCGGTCGATGATTCGGCGAGGTTGCCGCCGTGTTTCAGTAACGCTGTTGTGCAATTCGTGCACGGCAAATCCGCGTGAGTTGTCCGGCGGCAACAAAGTTTCCGCGACTCCGGCCGGGCCGGGAGCCGCGGCGAGTCGGCCGTCAGTGTGTCCGGTCCCGGCGCCCGGCCCCGCGAGCAGGCCGGTCACGGCGGCGGACGTCCAGGTCGGGGCCTCGGGGAGGGCGTGCTCCCGCGCCCGGAAACGGGCCGCGAGTCCATTCGGGTAGCATCCCTGGTGGTTTGGTGAGCCGAATCCTCCTGTCACCCTGTGCAACGGGAACCCGCGTGCAGATGGGTGACTTTTGACCCCTATAGTGTGGTTCTGCGTAGCGTCGTCGGGGGTCAGTTCGGCGCTTGCCCGAAGCCGGGGAACCGATTTCGACCAGCTTCGTGGAGCAGCAATGTTTCATGGTTGGTCAGAGCTTTCCGAAAGGGAAACAGACTGATGGGGCGGGCGTGAGTACCGATTTGCTGGCTGAGACGTTCGAAGTTGTCGACGACCGTGGCGTCGGTCTCGTCGGGGACGGTGCCCTCGACGAGCGCGAGCGTCGGCTGGTCATCGGCGCGGCCAACTACCACTCCCTGGTGCGGCGCGGCGCGACCCTGCGCCTGACCGTCGTCCGGGCGCTGCACCACGGCTACCCGTCGCTGACCGACGAGCGCTGCCTGCACATCGGCTGGACCCAGGACCGCGAGTCGGTCGGTTCGGTGGTCGTGCGCAGCCTGGTCGCTCCCGAACCCGGGGCGTCGGCTCCGGGCGGGTTCGTCGACCTGGTCATCGACGTCGGCGGCAAGCCGATCGTGCAGAACAGCTACCAGCAGCTCAACGGCCCGATCGGCAAGGCCAAGAAGCTGGTCCGGTCGCGGGTCCCGTTCCAGTACGACCACCTGCGCCAGCTGCGGACCGACGTCGTCGAGCGGCGCATGCGGTCCACGCAGCTGCCGCGGCGGCTGCCGGTCGCCGGCAACACGAACTACCACCGCGCGGCCACCACCGCCCGGCCCGCCATCCTGTTCGGCCTGCACTGGCTCGAGCTCGGCGGCGCGGAGCGCTGGGCGCTGGACTGCATCCAGCTGGCCAAGGAAGCCGGGTTCGTCCCGATCGTCGTCACCGATCGCGACTCGGCCCACCCGTGGATCACCCGGCCCGAGTTCGACGACACGGTGTTCATCCCGATCACCCACCCGATCAAGCTCGGCACCGATTCCGCGTTGTTCAACGGGCTGTTCTCCGCCTTCGACATCCGCGGCATCCACGTGCACCACAACACCTGGCTCTACGACCGGCTGTCCTGGGTGAAGTCGGTCTGGCCGGACGTCCCGGTGGTCGACTCGCAGCACGTCCTGGAGTGGCGGACCGGCGGTTTCGTCGACCACGCCGTCCAGGTGTCGGCGATGATCGACCAGCACCACGTGATCTCCCCGCAGCTGCGCGACTACCTCGTCCACCGGCAGAGCATCCCGGCGGACAAGGTCGTCCTCGCCACCCTCGCGAACGCCACCACCGCCGGGATCACCCCGGACACCGCCGCCGCCGAGGCGAAGTCCACGCCGTTCACGGTGACCTTCATCGGGCGCTTCCACCAGCAGAAGCGTCCGCACGTGTTCCTGAAGCTCGCCGCCGAGCTCAAGAAGTCGTCGCCGGCCCCGGTGCGGTTCATCATCCAGGGTGACGGCCCGCTCGCGGACGAGGTGCACGCCCTGCGCGGCCGGCTCGGCCTGACCGACGTGCTCGAGGTCCGCGCGGCGGACCACCCGGTCAAGGAGACACTGGCCGAGTCCGACGTCCTGGTCGTCACCTCGGAGAACGAGGGCCTGACCCTGACGACCTTCGAGGCGACCGCCGCCGGCGTCCCGGTGGTCTCGTCCGACGTGGGCTCGCAGGCCTCGGTGGTCCCCGAAGGACTGCTGTGCCCGCGGCACCCGTACGCTTTCGTGCGGCAGGCGGCCGAGAAGATCCGGACCATGATGTCTTCGCCGGACCAGCGCAAGCGCTGGTTCGAGGAGCAGGCCGCCAAGAACGAAGCCTTCGCCAAACTGCCCAAGGCCAGCGCCTGGGCCAAGGAGCTGTACCAAGGGTGGAAGCAGTGAACAAGGTCGCCGCGGTCGTCGTCACCTACAACCGCAAGGACAAGCTCCGTAAGGTGCTCGACCACATCCTGGCCCAGAGCCTGGCCCCCGAGTGGGTCGTGGTCGTCGACAACGCGTCCACCGACGGCACCGAAGAGGTGCTCGCGTCGTACCAGACCGACCCCCGGGTCACCGTGCTGCGCCTGTCCGAGAACACCGGCGGTGCCGGCGGCTTCTCGGCGGGCATGGCCAAGGGCTACGAGCTGGGTGCCGACTTCCTCTGGATCATGGACGACGACTGCTACGCGCAGCCGGACGCGCTCGAGGAGATGGTCAACGGCCTCGACAAGGCCGAACAGACCCTCGGCCACCAGATGCCCTTCGCCTGCTCGCTGGTGAAGTGGACCGACGGCGGCATCTGCGAGATGAACAACCCCGGCACGACCTGGGACTGGGGGCGGCTGATCTCGCTGGGCCAGCAGGCGGTGCTCGTCAACCACTGCTCGTTCGTGTCCGTGCTGATCCCGCGCTGGACGCTGACCCGCTTCGGGCTGCCGCTGACCGACTACTTCATCTGGTTCGACGACATGGAGTACACCCTGCGCGTGGCACAGGCCGCGCCCGGGCTCCAGGTGCTGACCAGCGTCGTCGTGCACGACCTCCCGGAGAACCGGGGCGTCAACTTCGGCATGATCAACCACCAGAACGTGTGGAAGTACGAGTACGGCGCCCGCAACGAGCTCTCGTACCGGCTGCACCACGAAAGCCCGTTCGCCGCCCTCGGGTTCGCCATGCGCGTGCTCCGGGGCATGGCGCAGGGGCACGTTTCCCGGTCCCTGCGGCTGCGCATCGTGAAGGCCATGGCGCGCGGGGTGAAGTTCGACCCGAAGCCGAAGTTCCCGCGCTCGGTGCTCTGACACCCGCTCCGATCCGCCACCGCGGCCGGTGCCGCGAGTCGTGCCGTCGTTCAGGAGAACCACGATGAAAGACCTGGTCAAGGACCCGACGCCGGTGACCGGCCAGGACGCCGAGCCGGCCGGTGCCGAACCGGCGGGCCCCACCGGGCCGCGCCGGCTCGGTGACCGGTTCCGCGCCTGGCGGCTCGTGGCCGAGGCCCCCTCGCGGGCGACGCTCCTGCTCAGCGGCCTGCTCACCATCCTCACCTGGCAGGTGCCGGCGTTCTCGCCCATCGAACCCAAGGGCGACTACGACTACGGCCTGCTGATCGCGATGGCCCGGCACTTCGGCCTGAGCTTCGGCGACCGGATCGCGACGACCTACGGGCCGCTGTACTTCCTGGCGATCCCGTCGACCACCGTCCGGGCCGAGGTGCTCGTCGGCTTCCTCTTCTGGTTCGTGTTCACCACCGGCTGCATCGCCGCCTGCTTCCAGGCGTTCCGCGGCCGGATCGGCACCGGGTGGGCCTGGGCCGCCTGCGTGGCGATCGCGGTGAGCTTCAGCATCGTGCCGCTGACCAGCGTCATCACCGCCACGCCCGGCTTCGTCGTGGTGCTGGCCGTCTGCCACGCCCTCGGCGTGCTGCCGAAGTGGGCGGAACGCTCGTTCCCGGTGGTCATGGGCCTGCTGGTGGCCGCCATGCTGCTGACCAAGTTCTCGGTCGGGCTGATGTGCGGCCCCATCGTGCTGGGCGCGGTGCTCGTCCGGCCCGGCAGGCGGCTGCGGGAGTTCGCCGAGTTCGCGGTCTCCGGCCTGGTCGGCCTGGTCCTGCTCTGGATCGTCGCGGGGCAGCCGCCGACGCAGGTGGTGCAGTACGTCGTCCGCGCGCTTTCGGTCGGCAGCGGGCACGCGCAGTCGATGGGCCTGGAACCGACGAACGCGGCGTGGGAGTACCTGGTCGCCGCCGCGGTGACGATCGTGCTGGCCGTCGCGCTGGCCCGGATCAAGATGGACGGCCCGCGCTGGCCGCTGTGGCTGGGCCTGCTGGCCGGGACCTGGCTGCTGTTCAAGCAGGGGTTCGTGCGGCACGACTCGCACTCCGCGCAGTACTTCGCCGTGCTGTTCGCGCTCGCCGTCCTGGTCGCCGTGCTGCGGCGCAGCGCGGTGCTGGCCGTGGTCGCGGGCATCTCGCTGCTGGCCCAGGCGGCCAGCTTCGGCGGCGGCCTGTGGGTGATCGACCCGGCGCGTTCCCTGCACACCTTCGCCGACGGCGCCACCGTCGTCGTCTCCGGCTCCCACCGGGACGCCGTCCAGGAGGAAGCGCGGGCGGAGCTGCGCAAGCGCACCGACATCCCGCAGCGCTTCCTGGCCCGGATCGGCACGCAGTCGGTCCGCTCCGAACCGTTCGACCAGGCCATCGAGTGGACCTACGGCCTGAACGCGGCCATCCCTCCGACGCTGCTGAACTACGGCGCCTACACCGAGCTGCTCGACAAGATGAACGAGTCGTGGATCGCCGACGACGCCGAGGCGCCCCGGTTCATCATCCGCGAGAACACCCGGACGACGCTCGACGGCCGGTTCGCGCTCTGGGACCCGCCCCGCACGGAGCTCGCCGAGACCTGCCGGTACAGCCTGGTCGACTCCACGGACCACTGGCAGCTGCTCGAGCGCGGCCCGAACCGGTGCGGTGCCGAGCGGGAGCTGTCCAGCACGCAGGTGGCCGCCGGGCAGTCCGTCCCGGTGCCCACGGCCGCCGACGGCGTGGTCGTCGCCCGGGTGTACCCGGAGCAGTCGCTGGCCGAGCGCGCCTGGGGATTCCTGTTCAAGCCGGACGAGCTGCACGCCAGCCTCGACGGCGAGGCGTTCCGGCTGCCCTGGACGCACAGTGACGCGCCGCTGATGGTCGCCGCGCCGCAGGAACCGTCGGTCGCGCTGGCCGGACGGCCGCTGCAAGCACGGACCCTGTCGATGAGCGCGCCGGGACGTGTGGTTTTCTCCGTGGTCAGCCGGCACTGACCCGGCCCCAGATCGAACACCGGAACGCGGAGGAAGTCCGACGATGGACGCAGAGAACGGCCGTGTGCTGACGGCGCCCCCGGCCGGGGCGCCGGCGGTGGCCGTCGCCGCCGACGGGGCCGCCACGCCGAAGACCGAGGCGAAACCGGCCAAGTCCGCCAAGCCGGGTGCGCACATCGGCCAGCTCACCGGCATCCGCGCGGTGGCCGCGCTGTGGGTGCTCGCCTTCCACTTCCGGCCGGAACTGCTGAAGTCGTTCGGCTTCCTGTACCCGCTGGTCCCGCTGTTCAACGTGGGTTACCTCGGGGTGGACCTGTTCTTCGTGCTCAGCGGGTTCATCCTGACCTTCACCCACCTCGACCGGATGGCCGAGGGCTGGGGACCGAAGAAGATGGCCGGGTTCCTCTGGCTGCGGCTGTCCCGGATCTGGCCGGTGCTGTTCTTCATGCTGCTCGTGTGGGGGGCCTACCACGCCTTCTCGCTGGAGGCGAACAACGACGGGCGGCTGCAGGCGGCGCTCGACCCGTCCCGCTTCCTCTCGCACGTGTTCCTGGTGCACGCCTGGAGCACCGCACACCACGACTGGAACCCGGTCGACTGGTCGCTGAGCGCCGAATGGCTGGCCTACCTGGCCTTCACCGTGCTCGTGGTGGTGCTGGCCCGGATGCTCGTCCACGTCAGCAGCCGCGCGCTGCTGGTGACCGCGGGGATCCTCGTGGTGCCGATGGTGGTGATCGGCATGGGGTTCCAGGACGGCAGCGACCTGCTGTGGAACGGCGACACGATCGTCGCGGGGATCGTCCCGTTGCGGGTGCTCACCGAGTTCTTCGCGGGCGCGGTGGTCGCCCTGCTGGTGATGCGGCACGGCGCAACCGTGAAGCTGCCGTGGTTCCTGAAGCCGTCCGCGATCCTGGTGGCGATCGTCGTGGTCGTCTACGCCGTGCAGCGGTGGGACCCGGCGCCGCGGTTCCGCTTCGACCAGGACTGGCGGATCAACGGCCACCTCATGTGGGGTTCGACCGAGACCGTGGTCGTGGTGCCGCTGTTCCTGCTGCTGATCGGCTCGCTGGCGGTGAGCCGCCGGGACCCGGCGACGAAGGTGCTGGCCAGCCGGGTGCTGGTGTGGGGCGGGAAGATCTCGTTCGCCCTGTATATGGTGCACTGGTTGTTCCTCGACCTGGCGCGCAAGGTGATTTCGACGAAGTTCGTCATCCCCGACGAGCTCTCCGGCTGGCAGAGCTGGCCGTACCGGCTTACCGTGCTCGTGGCGATCGGGCTGGCGGTGCTGAGTGCCCACCTGGTGTACCGGTTCGTCGAAGAGCCCTGCCGCCGGATCATGCGGACCCTGCTGCCCTCCTCGATGAGGGTGTGAGCGCAGGCCGCGGCCTGGACGTGAATCGGAAGGACATTGCCATGCGCGACCTCATCCGCCGGAGCCTGCGGGCCGACCGGCTTCGGCGTTCCCTGCGCGACAAGGTCGCGCGGGCGGTCGAAGAAGCGGTCGGCCGGCACTTCGCGGAGCAGTCCGCCAAGCTGGACGACCTGAGCCGGGAGGTCGCCGAGCTGCGGCGGCAGGTGCCCGCGGAAGCCGGCGTCCAGACCGAGCGGGTCGTCGAGCGGGTGATCGAGCACATCAGCCACGTCGAGCACCGCGTCCGCCGGGACCTGGAGTTCGCGGGGGAAGCCGAAGCCGCGTCCCGCAGTGCCGCGTTCGTCCGGGACCACATGAAGGCCGCCCGTCCGTTCCCCTCGCCGCACAGCACGCTGGAGTACGGCCTGTCGCTCGCCCCCGCGGGCGGCCTGGCGCTCGAGTTCGGCGTGTACTCGGGGACCACGCTGAAGATCATCGCCAACGCCCGCGGCGGCGAGTCGGTGTACGGCTTCGACTCGTTCGAGGGCCTGCCGGAGACCTGGCGCTCGGGTTACCCCGCCGGGACGTTCGACATGGACAGCCTGCCCGACGTGCCGGGCGCCGAACTGGTCGTCGGCTGGTTCGACGACGTGCTCCCCGGCTTCCTCGAGGAGCACCCCGGGCCGGTGGACCTGCTGCACGTGGACTGCGACCTGTACTCCTCGACGAAGACCGTCCTCGAACTCGTCGGCCCCCGCCTCCGGCCGGGGTCGATCGTGGTGTTCGACGAGTACTTCAACTACTCCGGCTGGCAGGAGCACGAGCACCGGGCGTGGCTGGAGTACGTCGAGCAGGCCGGGATCAAGTTCGAGTACCTGGCCTACACGGTCGACCACGAGCAGGTCGTCGTGAAGGTGCTCGGCTGACTCAGGCCGCGCCTTCGCTCGGCCGCTTGTGGTAGGTGTCGACGTACTCCTGGCCCGAGATGTCCAGGATCGCGTACATCACCTCGTCGGTGACCGACCGGCGGATGGCCGGCGCGTAGTCCTGGCCTTCGTAGCGCGAAAAGTCCAGCGGCTTGCCGAACGTGATGGCGATCTTCGCCAGACGCGGGATCTTCGCACCCTTCGGCTGGAGGTTTTCGGTGCCGGTCAACGCGACCGGCACCACCTTCGCGCCGGTCGCCAGCGCCAGCGCCGCGACACCGGTGTGGCCGCGGTGCAGGCGGCCGTCCAGGGAGCGGGTGCCCTCGGGGTAGATCGCGAAGACGCCGCCAGCGTCGAGCACCTTGCGGGCCGCCTCCAGGGCGGCGAGCCCGGCCTGGGCGTTGCCGCGCTCGACCGGGACGTACCCGAGGCCGCCGAGGAACGCGGCCAGCGCCTTGCCCTTGAGGCCCTTGCCGGCGAAGTACTCGGCCTTGCCGAGGAACTTGACCTGCCGCGGGGTCGCGAAGGTGATCACGCCGGTGTCGAGGGCGGCCCGGTGGTTGGCCGCCAGGAGCACCGGGCCGCTGAGCGGCACGTTCTCCACGCCGTGCACTTCGGGCCGGTACACCGCCCGGACGAGCGGGCCCAGCACGAACCGGACAAGCAGCGCGATCAAGTGATCCTCCTCCTCGGTGGCGACGCCCCCAGCATGGCACGATCGCTACTCGTGAGTTGGTTCGAGCGGCGTACGTGGCAGGAGCCCGGTTGGACGCCCGAAGACATCCTGGCCGCGAAGGGTGACCGGACGGTTTCGGTCGTGCTACCGGCCCTGGACGAAGAGCGGACCGTGGGTGAGGTCGTGGCCTCGGTCCGCCCGCTGGTCGGCTCGGTCGTCGACGAGCTGGTCGTCATGGACTCGGGTTCCACGGACGCGACCGCCGAAACCGCCTCGGCCGCGGGAGCGCGGGTCGTGCGGCGCGAAGACCTCCTGCCGGACCTGCCGCCGGTCCCCGGCAAGGGCGAGGTGCTCTGGCGGTCGCTGGCCGCGACCAGCGGCGACTTCGTCGTCTTCCTCGACTCCGACCTGGTCGACCCGGACCCGGCGTTCGTGCCGTCGCTGCTCGGTCCGCTGGTCACCGGAAGCGGCGTCCACCTGGTCAAGGGCTTCTACCGCCGCCCGCTGCGGCTGGAGAGCAGCGGCGGCGGGCGCGTCACCGAGCTGCTGGCGCGGCCGGTGCTCTCGGCGCTGCGTCCCGCCCTCGGCGGGCTGATCCAGCCCCTCGGCGGCGAGTACGCGGGCACGCGCGAGTTCCTCGAGTCGGTGCCGTTCGCCGCGGGCTACGGCGTCGAGATCGGGCTGGTGCTCGACGCCGAAGCGCGGTACGGCCTCGACGCGCTCGCCCAGGTCAACCTGGGCGTCCGCAAGCACCGGAACCGCTCGCTGCACCAGCTGGGCGCGATGTCCCGGCAGATCCTCGGCACGGCACTGGACCGCTGCGGTGTCCCGGCCGCGGACGCGCCGTTCACGCAGTTCGTGCAGGTGGACGAGGAGTGGCTGCCGGACGTCACGGACGTCCGCGTCGCCGATCGGCCGCCGATGCGGGAAGTGCTCGCCCGTCCTCGAGGGTGAGGACCTCGTCGAAGCCGTCGAGGTGTTCGGGGCGGTGGGTGACGAGGACCACGCTGCCGGTCGCCTGCGCGAGGACCCGGTTCAGGACGGCGTCGCCGTGCGCCGGGTCGAGCCCTTCGACGGGTTCGTCGAGCACGAGGACGTCCGGCGCGGCCAGGACGGCCCGGGCGAGGATCAGCCGCTGCCGCTGACCGCCGGACAGCGATTCGCCGTCCGGGCCGGTGTCGCGGTCGAGGTCCAGGTCGAGCCCGGCGGTCTCGCAGGCGTGTCCGAGTTCTTCTTCGGTCGCGTCCGGCTTGGCGAGCAGGAGGTTCTCGCGGACGGTCGTGTGGAAGACGTGGGCGTCGGCCTCGGCGCCCGAGATGACCGCCGGCAGGCCGGTGTACTCGCCGAGCGGGTGGCCGTCGAGGGTGACCCGGCCGTCGGTGGGGGACTGGCTGCCGAGCAGGAGGCGGAGGAGGGTGGTCTTCCCGGCGCCGCTGGGGCCGAGGATCCCGACGCGCTTGCCGGGCGACAGGTCGAGATCGACGTCCTTGAGGGCCGGTGGCCGCCCCGGATGGCGGACGCCGGCTTTCTCGAGCCGGAAATGGCCTTCCCCCGGGGTGCGGGTCCCGGCCGGGACGGCGGGTTCGCTCAACACGGCGCGCACCCGGGAGGCGGCGGCCCGGATCTCGGGCACCCGCCGCGCGGCCCCGATCAGCGGGAGCACGACCTCGAAGGTGCTCACGGTGCCCAGGGTGAGGGCGGCGGTCCACGGCACGGAGGCGTGGCAGAGCACCCCGACGGCGACGGCGGTGACCAGCTGGACGAGCACCCCGGCGGCGGTGAGCAGGGCGGTCTTGCCGGAGGCCGCCCGCTCGTTCCCGGCGATGTCGTCGACGACCCGGGTGGCGGCACGCCGGTGTTCGTCGAGCGCCCCGGCGGCGACGAGTTCCCGCCGCCCGGTGACGAGCTCGACGGCCCGTTCGGCGAGTTCGGCCCGCTGCGGGGCACTTTCCCGCGCGGCGGCCGTGGTGAGCCGGACGACCAGCCACGGAAGAAGGACCCCGGCCACGACCAGCCCGCCGCCGAGCACTCCGGCGGCGGGCGGCGACGCGGTGGCCGTGACGACGACGGCGAACGAGCCCACGATCCCGGCCACCCCCGCGGGCAGCAGCCACCGCAGGACGGCGTCCTGCAGCGCGTCCACATCGGACACGAGCCGGGTGACGAGATCGCCGCCGGAGTACCGGGTGCCGGGGACGAGGGCCTGGTAGACGCGAGTCCGCAGCTCGCCGAGCCACCGGAGGACGACGTCGTGCCCGGCAAGCCGTTCGGCGTACCGCAGACCACCGCGCAGCAGGGCGAGGGTCCGGACGGTAACAATGGCAAGGGTGAGCGCGGCGAGCGGCGGTCGTTCGGCGGCGCGGAGCAGCAACCAGGCGGCGGTGGCCATGAGCGCCAAGGCGGCGAGCTCGGCCGCGGCTCCGAGGAGGGCGGCGCGGAGGAGGCGGAAGAGATCCTTTGTGGACACGGCCCAGAGGCTCAAGGCGGCTCGTCGGGGCGTCATGAATGACTCTTTCCTGACATCAGACGCAATGAATGAGTCATTCATTGCACTATCGGCTCGACGCACTCGCGTACCCGGCCGCCGCGAAGCTCGATCACCCGGTCCGCCAGCGACACCATCGCCGGGCGGTGGGCCACCAGTACCGCCGTCCGTCCCGGCAGCAACCGCCGGGTGGCCGACAGCACCGCCTCCTCCGTCCGGGAGTCCAGCCGCGCCGTCGGCTCGTCCAGCAGCACCAGCCCCGCCGATGTCCGCGCCAGCGCCCGTGCCAACCCCACCCGCTGCCGCTGCCCGGCCGACAACACCTCGCCCAGCTCACCCACCGGCGTCTCGTACCCCGCCGGTAGCCCCGCGGCCACCGAATCGAGCGCCGCCGCCCGGGCCGCCGAACGAACGTCGGCCGCAGGGAGGCCGAGGCGGATGTTCGAGGCCAGTGATCCCCGGAACAACGTCGGCCGCTGCGGGACCCACGCCACCTCGGCCAGCCAGTCCGGCGAAGACAGCGAGCGCAGGTCCACGCCGTCCACCAGCACCCGCCCCGACGAAGGCAGCACGAACCCCAGCAGCACCGCCAGCACCGTGCTCTTCCCCGACCCGCTGGGCCCGATCAGCGTCACCCGCGCGCCGGACGGCACCGAAAAGTCCACATCGGACAATGCCGGAACCCCGTCGTACGCCACCGACACCCGCTCGAAGACCACCGAAGGCGCGCCCCGCCGCCGGGTGAGAACGGCCGACCGCGCACGAACGACCGGCACGGAGAGGGCCTCCCGCAACGCCGCCAGTCCCTCCGCCGCCGCGTGGAACTTCGCGCCCGCCGACCGCAGCGGCAGGTATGCCTCGGGCGTCAGCAACAGGATCAGCAACGCCGTTCGCGCGTCCAGCCCACCCGACAGCAACCTGAATCCGATCGGGACCGCGACCAGCGCGACGGACAGTGTCGCCACCAGTTCCAGCACCAGCGCCGAAAGGAACGCCACCCGCAGCGTCTTCATCGTCGCGTCGGCGTGGGCGGCGGCCATCGAACGCACCGTCGCCGCCTGGGCCGCCGCCCGGCCGAACACCTTCAACGTCCCGAGGCCGCGGACGACGTCCAGGAAGTGCCCGCCCAGCTTGGTCAGCAGCTCCCACTGGACCGCCGCCTTCGCCTGCTTCCCGACCAGGATCGCGAACACCGGGATCAGCGGCAGTGTGAGCGCCACGACGAGCGCGGACGCCAGGTCCGCCACGAACAGCCGCACGACCACCGCGGCCGGCACCACCACCGACACGACCAGCGACGGCAGGTACCCGGTCAGGTAGCTGTCCGTGGCGTCGACACCGCGCGTGACCTGCGTCGCGACCACCCCGGCGCGGTCCGAAGTGGACCCGAGCAGGCGAAGCCGCAGCGCACCCCGCACCGACGCCGCAAACCGTCCACTGAGGACGCCGTGACCGCAGGAAAGCCCCACCCGCGCCGCGATGGCCACGACCAGGGCCAAGGAAATCCCGCCACCGGTGAGCAGCGTGGCCAGCCCCTCGGCTTGGAGGAGCACCGAACCGGCGGTGAACACGCCGAGCAGGCTCAAGAAGAACAGATACCGCCGGAGTCCGGGCAGCGCAGGCACGGCGTCCCCCTAGAAGTGCAGCAGCGAACGCTGGTCGACGGGACGGCGGTGCGCCCGCCAGGTCAGCCACTGCACGACCAGCAGTACCACCAGGGCCGGGGCCGCGAACCAGGCCAGCACCGCGAACGTCTCCGGCGCCGTCGCCGCCTCCGTCACGTCGAGCGGGCCGGCCGGAGTCACCACGACGGTGGGGAACCGCAGGAGGCCGACGAGCAGCGCCGGGCACGCCGACAGCACCATCGACCCGACGAGCGCCACCCGGTGGCGGCCGGTCCGGAGCCCCAGCCACGTGCCGCCCCAAGCCAGGAAGGCCAGCGCCGAGACTCCGGCACCGAAGGCCGTGACGCCGCGCAAAGCGAAGAATCCCCAGCCCGCGGCGATCACCAGGAAAGCCAACGCGGGCGCGGTGAACGCCCGGGCCAGGCGCACCGCCCGGCCGGTCAGCTCGGCCGGCGCGCGCACCGCGAGGAAAGCCGCACCCTGCAGGCAGAACAACGCGACGAACCCGAGTCCCCACAGCGCGGCATACGGGTTGAAGAGCGCGAGCACATTGGCGACCGGCGGCAGCCCGATGACGAGGTTGCCCAGGAACAGGCCCCACGACAACGCCGTCACCAGCGCGCCGCCGACGATGCCCGCCGTCCAGGCGCCGCGGCGCGCGTCCGGGCGGCGGCTGCGCAGCTGCATCGACGCCGTGAACGTCACCAGGCCGAGCAGCAGCGTCACGACCAGGACGTACGCCCCGGCGAACACCTTGCCCTCCAGGTGCGGGAACGCGCCGAACAGCAGCCCGACGGCGGCCACCAGCCACACCTCGTTCGCCAGGAAGAACGGCCCCAGCGCGCCGAGCGTCTGGCGCCGCCGCCGCTCGTCGGCCTCGAACGCGGGCAGCAGCATGCCGACGCCGTAGTCGTAGCCCGCGAGCGCGAAGTAGCCGCAGGTCAGCAGGCCCAGGACGCACCACCAGAAGGTCGTCATCGGTCAGACTCCGCTCAGGACGGGCAGTTCGGCGGGCGCTTCGACCGGCTCCGGGCCGCGCTTGGCGACGCGCGCCATGAGCACCCAGTCGGCCACCGCGAGCGCGGCGAACAGCAGCGTGAAAGCGATGAAGGAGAACAGGATCTGGCCGGCCGGGACGTCCGCGATCGCGTCGGCGGTGCGCAGCTTCCCCCAGACCAGCCACGGCTGACGGCCGAGCTCGCGCACCAGCCAGCCCATGATCGCCGCGACGAACGGAAGCGGGATCGCCGCGACCATCAGGTAGTGCAGGAACCGCGCCTTGGTGAGCCAGTTCCGGATCAGCAGCAGCGCACCCAGCAACGCGCACAGGAACATGACGAACCCGAGCATGATCATCAGGCCCAGCGGCAGCCCGACGCCGGTTTCCTTCAGCTTGTCCGGCTGGTACTTCGCCAGTTCGCCGAACTGCGCGAAACCCTGGTTGACCACGAAGATCGAGCCGACGAGCGCCGCGACGACACCGATCCGCATCGAGCGGCGGAAGAACTCGACCTCGCCGGTGCGCTTGAGGAAGTGCCACGCGCTGACGCCGACGACGAAGAACCCGCCGGTCACCAGGGCGGCGCTGAGCACGTGCGGCAAGGACGCGGCCAGCGCCGGATTGGCGAACAGCGCGCCGAAGTCGTCGAGGCGCAGCCTGCCGTTCTCGACGCGGCTGCCGACCGGGTTCTGCAGGAACGAGTTGGCCAGCATGATGAACAGCGCCGACGCGTACGCGGTCAGCGTGACCAGCCAGAGCAGCGTCAGGTGCAGCCACTTGTTCAGCCGCCCGAAGCCGAAGATCCACAGGCCGAGGAACGTCGACTCGAGGAAGAACGCGACCAGCGTCTCGATGGCCAGCGGTGCGCCGAAGACGTCGCCGGCGAAGGCGGACAGGCCGGTCCAGGTCAGCCCGAACTGGAACTCCATCACGATGCCGGTGACGATGCCGAGCGCGTAGTTGATCACGTACAGGCGGCCCCAGAACCGCGTCATCCGCAGGAGCTCCGGCTTGCCGCCGAGCGTCCAGCGCGTCTGCATCACGGCCACCAGCGTGACCAACC
The DNA here is from genome assembly GCF_042652605.1 of Amycolatopsis plumensis. Taxonomy (NCBI): domain Bacteria; kingdom Bacillati; phylum Actinomycetota; class Actinomycetes; order Pseudonocardiales; family Pseudonocardiaceae; genus Amycolatopsis; species Amycolatopsis plumensis. Next base: position 4,083,130 of record NZ_JBHSJY010000001.1, read on the forward strand.
CCAGCGTGAGCAGCACGAACAGGAAGTGCAGCGATGTCGTCGTCGCGAACTGGAGTCTCGCGACCGGGAGTGCGTTCATGTAGCCAGGCTACACATAGCCTGCCTACATGTAGCAAGGCGACGTGTAGACTGCGTACTCATGAAGGCGGACACCCTGCGCGGGCACCTCGACGCGTTGCTGCTGGCCGTGCTCGACGGCCGGAAACTGCACGGCTACGCGATCATCGAGGCGCTCCAGCTGCGCAGCGACGGTGCGCTCGACCTGCCCACCGGCACCGTCTACCCGGCGCTGCGCCGGCTCGAGCGGGCCGGCTGGCTGGCCAGCGAATGGGACGTCGTGTCCGGCCGCAAGCGCCGCACGTACCGGCTCACGCGCTCCGGGGAGCAGGCCCTGGCGGCGGAACGCGCCGAGTGGCGGGAGTTCACCACGGTCATCGGGGGAGTGCTGGGAACGTGATCGACGCCTACCTGGGGGAGCTGGACCGCAGGCTGCACGGCTGCGGGCGGTTCAAGGCCGACTTGCTGGAAGAGGCCCGCGACGGGCTGCACGACGCCGCGGAGGCCTACCGGGCGGGCGGCTGGACCGACGAGGAGGCCGAACGCCGAGCCGTGGCCGACTTCGGCCCGGCGGCGGTCGTCGCCCGCGACTACCAGGCCGAGCTGGGCATGCTCAGCGGCGTCCGCACCTTGTGGAAGCTCGTCATCGGCGTCCCGGCCATGCAAATGCTCTGGGACTACGCGCGCATCCTCACCTTCGGCGAATGGACGAAGCTGTCGACGCCGACCCCCGGGTGGTACAAGGTCGTCGCGCACGTCTCCCACGGCGCGGTGTTCGTCGTGCCGGTGATCGGCGTGCTCGCGCTGCTCGGCATCCGCTGGCTGAGCCGCCGTCTCGACGGCACCGGCCTCGCCCGGTTCTGCGGGGTCCTCATCGCGCTCGCGGTCGGCGTCAACCTCGCATCCGTCGGCCTGCTGATCGCGGCGACCGGCGTCGTCGACGTCTCGAGGCTGTTCCTCAGCGTCCCGTGCGCGCTGCTGATGCTCGCCTGGGTGGCGCTTTCCGTCCGGCTCGTCGTGCTCGCGAGACGTTCCTGGGGTGGGTATGCCACGATCGTCGCGTGACGACCGCGCTGATCTACCTCGTAGTCATGCTGCTGGTGGCCGCCGTGGTGTTCCTGCTCGCCGCGGTGGTGTTCGGCCGGGGTGAGGAGCTCGCCCCGCTGCCGCCGGGCAGCTCGCCCACGCGGCTGCCCGCCGAGGACATCACCGGCGAGGACCTGGCCGACGTCCGCTTCCAGCTGGTGTTCCGCGGCTACAAGATGTCCGAAGTGGACTGGGTGGTGCGGCGGCTCGGTGTCGAGATCGACGAGCTGCGCGCCCGCGTCGCCGAATTGGAGCAGCGCGAACGCGAGCGGGAGAGCTCGCCAGAGGCTTCCCCGTGACGGATCTGATCCTCTCGGTCGACGTCCGCGCCCCGGCGGGGACGACCTGGCTGGCGCTGACGGACTGGGCGCGCCAGGGCGAGTGGATGCTCGGCACCGAGGTCGAGGTGGTCGAGGGCAACGGCCGCAGCGTCGGTTCGCGGCTGTCGGCGTTCACCGGCGTGGCCGGCCTCGGCTTCACCGACACGATGGAGATCACCAGCTGGGAGCCGCCGGTGCGGTGCGGGGTCCGGCACCTCGGCAGCTTCGTCCAGGGCACCGGCGTGTTCCAGGTCGTCCCGAAGGGCGCGGCGCGGTCGACGTTCGTCTGGGCCGAGCACCTGCGGCTGCCGTTCGGGCCGGTGGGGCGGCTCGGCTGGCCGGTCGTGCGGCCGGCGTTCGCGCTGGGGGTGCGCCTGTCGCTGCGGCGGTTCGCGCGGTTCGCGGAGAACTATTCGGTGGGTGGGGATGAGTGAGCTGATCGGCGCCGACGGCGTCGCCCGGTGCAGCTGGGGCAATTCGACCCCGGACTACGCCGCGTACCACGACGAGGAGTGGGGCACGCCGCTGCACGGGCAGGACGAGCTGTACGAGCGGCTGTGCCTGGAGTCGTTCCAGTCGGGCCTGTCGTGGATCACGATCCTGCGCAAGCGCGAGGGCTTCCGGAAGGCGTTCAAGCAGTTCAAGCCGGCGAAGGTGGCGAAGTTCGGGGACGCCGACGTCGAGCGGCTGATGCAGGACGCGTCGATCGTGCGGAACCGCGCGAAGATCCTGGCCGCGATCAAGAACGCGCAAGCGATCGCGGCCTTGGACACGCCGCTGGACGACCTCCTGTGGTCGTTCGCGCCCGCTTCGCACCCGCGCCCGGCGACCATGGCGGACGTCCCGGCCATCACCGACGAGTCCAAGGCGATGGCCAAGGAGCTGAAGAAGCGCGGCTTCGTCTTCCTCGGCCCGACGACCTGCTACGCCCTGATGCAGGCCACCGGCATGGTCGACGACCACGTCCAGGGCTGCTTCCGCGCCTCGTGAGTGTTTAGGCGGGTTAGAACCCGCCTAAACACTCACGACCAGCTGCGGCAGACCGCTTACTTGCCCTGGAAGGACGGCTTGCGCTTGCCGACGAAGGCCTCGACGGCCTCGGTGTGGTCGGCCGTCGCGCCCAGCGCCGTCTGGGCGGCGTCTTCGGCGTCGAGGGCTTCCTCGAACGTCGACTGCGCGGCCAGGTTGAGCACGCCCTTGATCTTCGCGTAGGCGACGGTCGGGCCGGCCGCCAGCTTCGCCGCGACCTTCTGGGCGCGGGCGGCGAGCTCGTCGTCCGGCACGACCTCGCCGACCAGGCCGAGCCGCAGCGCCTCGGCCGCGTCGACGGTGCGGGCCAGCAGCATCAGCTCGGCAGCGCGGCCGTAACCGACCAGCCGCTGCAGCGTCCAGGACGCGCCCGAGTCCGGGCCCAGCCCGACGTTGGCGAACGCCATCAGGAACGACGACGACTCGGCGGCGATCCGCAGGTCACTGGCGTAGGCGAAGGCGGCCCCGGCGCCGGCGGCGGTGCCGTTGACCGCCGCGATCACCGGCTTCGGCATGGCCACGATCGCCTTGACGATCGGGTTGTAATGCTCTTTCACGGTGTGTAGCGGGGCGGGGTCACCCGCTTGCAGCAGCCCCACGTGTTCCTTCAGGTCCTGCCCGGCGCAGAACGCCTTGCCCGAACCGGTGAGGACGACCGCGCGGACTCCCTCGTCGTCCGCCGCCTCGCGCAGCGCCGCGAGCAGTGCTTCCTTCAGCTCCACGGTCAGCGAGTTGTACGCCTGCGGCCGGTTGAGGGTGAGGGTGCGCACCCCGTCGGCATCGGCGGTCAACAGGACGTCGGATGTGGTCACGTCTTCTCCTTGCGCGGAAAACTTCGGTCGGCCGAGAGTCTTTCACCTCGCGCGGGCCGCATACCAGCACCGATACGGCGGCAAAAGATCCCCTCCGCTGATGCGCCCGGCCGCTGATGAGGGACAATGGACAGCAGACCCGGCTGGCTTTCACGCGAGCGCGACCCGGGCGCGCCGGTTGAGACGGAGGGAGCACGCTATGGCGGCCATGAAGCCCCGGACCGGAGATGGTCCCCTCGAAGTGACTAAGGAGGGGCGGGGCCTCGTGATGCGCGTACCGCTCGAGGGTGGTGGGCGACTCGTCGTCGAACTCTCCGCGGAAGAAGCGAAGGACCTCGGCGCCGCACTGGCGGAGGTCACCGGCTGAGCCTGCCTTCCCGATCCGTCCTTCCGTCGCACCCCGGTCTCCCTTCGGAGGCCGGGGTCGCGGTTCCTCTGCGCCCGAAGGTTGCTCACTGTGCGTAATCCGCTACCGCCCGTTCCGGCTACGCTGCTCGACCTCGAGGTCGCGGGACAGCTCCGCCGCGGCGTCCCGACGGCCCGGCTGGTGGCCGCGCCCGACAACGATGACGTCGAGCCCTTGGAGATCGAGGGCGTCCGGATCACCGGCAAGGCAGGCGACGTCCAGACGGTGCCGGGCGACGGACCGCGCTGGGTCGCGGGCCTCGGCGGCGGTGAGCCGAAGGAGTACCGCAAGACCGGCGCGGCGCTGGTCCGCGCGGTGAACGCGGCGCTGGCCGAGGACGTCGAACACGGCGGCAAGGCGTTCCGCGCGGTGCAGCTGGAGCTGCCCGAAGAGGCCTCGGGGGAGCACGTCACCGAGCTGGCGCTGGGCCTCCTGCTGGGCGGCTACCGGTACAAGGTGACCGGTGCGGACCCTTCGCCGTCCGTGCGGACGGTCCGGCTGGTGGGCGACGACCCCGCGCTGCCGTCGCTGGTCGAGCGCGCTTCGGCACTGGCGGCGGCGACGGCGCTCACGCGTGACCTGGCGAACACGCCGTCGAACGTGAAGACACCCGCTTGGCTGGCGGAGACGGCGGCGCGCGTCGCCGGCCCGCGCGTCGAGGTGACGGTGCGGGACGAGAAGTGGCTCGCGGCGGAGGGCTTCGGCGGTGTCCTGGCGGTCGGCGGCGGTTCCGCGCGCCCGCCGCGGCTGATCGAGATGGCGTACAAGCCGTCGGGGGCGTCGTCGCACCTGCTCCTGGTCGGCAAGGGCATCACGTTCGACACGGGCGGCCTGTCGATCAAGCCGGCCGACGGGATGCACCTGATGCGCACGGACATGGCGGGCGGCGCGGCGGTGATCGCGGCGATCCGCGGCATCGCGGCACTGGGCCTGCCGGTGCGGGTGACGGCGCTGGTCCCGTGCGCGGAGAACCACGTGTCGGGCTCGTCGTACCGCCCGGGCGACATCGTCCGCCACTACGGCGGCAAGACGACCGAGGTGGGCAACACGGACGCGGAGGGCCGGATGGTCCTGGCGGACGCGCTGGTCTACGGGATCAAGCGGTTCACGCCGGACTTCGTGGTCGACGCCGCGACGTTGACGGGCGCAATGAAGGTCTCGCTGGGCCTGCGCACGGGCGGGTTGTTCGCCTCGGACTCGGCGCTGGCGGCAGCGGTGATTTCGGCGGGCGAGCGCGTGGGCGAAGCGTGGTGGCGCATGCCGCTGGTGGAGGACTACGCGGAGAACGTCCGCGGCGAGTTCGGCGACGTCCGCCAGACCCCGGGCGGCCCGGGCGGCATCACGGCGGCGCTGTTCCTGCGGGAGTTCACGTCGGGGTTGCCGTGGGCGCACCTGGACATCGCGGGGCCGGCGCGGTCGGAGAAGAACTACGACGAAGTGGTCCCGGGAGCGACGGGGTTCGCGGCGCGGACGCTGGTGGAGCTGGCGGCTTCGCTGGCTTGAGTCCGGGGTTGTCCACAGTGCGGCTGAGCTGTAGACAAGTCGCTGGTCAGGGCGGTTTTGTCGGTGGGGGCCGGTAGACTGGAACTGGGGACGCCCCCCGTGGAGGGCGGGGGAGTTTCCGGGGCTGCGCGGCGGCCTCACCTGGCCCGCAAGGCCGGCTGATAGCCGAACCTGCACCCCGCCCAGACCTCCCCCACCGCCCCGATCCGAAGCCGTAGTCACAATCGCGGCTTCGGGGTGGTGGGCACCCGCTGTCAGGCAGCCAAAGCGACCCGGCTCGCCGCCCGAGGCGACCTGACATCACCCCAGTCGTACCTTCGGAAGGAGCCCGACCGGCAGACCCCCGGGTTTCCACTACGGAACACCGCAACAGCGACCGAATTTGCTGGCAGAGCCGTCAGCTCTTGGCGGTCGCCAACACGTGGTCCCGGAACCCCGTCACCGCCGGCGTCATCGGTTCCTCCGCCCGCCACACCAGCCCGATCGTCCGGAACGGCGGCGGCGACAGCGGCACCTCTGCCACCCCGGCCGGCGTGCCCGGCCCGAACCGCGGCAGCAGCGCCACCCCCAGCCCCGCCGCCACCAGCCCGCGCACGGTGTCGGACTCCTGGCCCTCGAAGGCGATCCGCGGCGTGAAGCCCGCCGCCGCGCAGAGCTCGTCCGTCAGCGTCCGGACGCCGTAGCCCTGCTCGAGCAGCACGAACTCCTCGTCCGCCAGTTCCGCCACCCGCACTTCGCGGCGCCCCGCCAGCCGGTGGCCCGCCGGGACCGACAGCAGGATCTCCTCGTCCACCAGCCCCGCGCAGGCCAGCGCCGGGACGTCGGGCAGTGGCGCCACCAGCGCCAGGTCCAGCTCACCGGCCGCCAGCCGGTCGACCATGTCCTGCCGTGAGCCCTGCACCAGCGTGAACCGCACACCGGGGTAGCGCGCCCGGTACCCGCGCAGCAGCGAAGGCACCAGCGACCGTCCGAGCAGGTGCAGGAACCCCAGCACGACGTGCCCCGACTCCGGCGACACCTCCTCGCGCGCCAGCCGGACGCCCGTGTCGAGCGCCGCCAGCCCGCGTTCCGCTGCCTCGGCGAGGAGTTCCGCCGCGCGCGTCAGCCGGATGCCGCGGCCGGCCGGGACGGTCAGCGGCGCACCCAGCGCGTCCGCCAGCGCCGCGAGACGGCGGCTGACGGTCGGCTGCGGGACGCCCAGCAGTTCGGCCGCGCGTGTGACGTTCCTCGTCTCCCGGAGCGCGGCGAGCAACGGCAGGTGCGGCGCGACCTGCGCGGACAGCGAATCATGCATCACTGGATCAATTCTGCCACCCAAGTGCATTAGACGTATTGATTAGGGCTGCTTACTTTCAGGACGTGACCTCCACCCGCCGAGTCAAGACGGCCGTCGCCGCAGCCGGGATTTCCTCGTTCGCGCTGCTCTACGCGCCGCAGCCGGTGCTCCCGCAGCTGGCGGCGCAGTACCACCTCGATCCCGGCGGCGCGGCGCTCGCGGTCAGCGTCGCGACCGGCGCGCTCGCCATCGCGGTCCTCCCGATCGCGGCGCTGTCCGAAGTGGTCGGCCGCCGTCCGGTGATCCTGACGTCGGTCGTCGCGTCGGTCGTGCTCGGCCTGCTCCTGCCGCTGATGCCGACGTACCCGGCGCTGCTCGTCCTGCGCGCGCTGCAGGGCGTCGCGATCGCCGGGTTCCCGGGGGTGGCGGCCGCCTACCTGGCCGAACGCCTCGGCCGGGCGGGCGTCGCGGCGGCGGTCGGCGCGATGATCGCGGGCAACACGGTCGGCGGCATGCTCGGCAGGTTGGCCAGCGGCTTCACGGCAGGCCCCCTCGGCTGGCGCGGCGCGCTGCTGGTCGTCGCGGGCGTGGGGGCGGTGTGCTCGGCGATCACGGTCGTGACGCTGCCACCGGGCGTGCGCCCTGGCCGCGTCGGGGGCGTCGGACGCGGGCTGCTCACGGCGCTGAGCAAGCCCGTCCTGCTGGCGCAGTACGCGGTGGCGCTGCTGGCGATGGGCTCGTTCGTCGCCCTCTACAACGCGGCGGGCTTCCGGCTGACCGGTTCGCCGTTGAACCTGTCACCGGCGGTGGCATCCCTGGTCTTCTTGGCTTACGCGACGGGCTCGGTGTCGTCCGCGGCGGCGGGGCGGCTCGTGGCGCGGGTGGGCCGCCGCCGGGCGTTGATCGGGGCGCTGCTGCTGACGGCGACGGGCGCGGCGCTGACACTGCCGGACTCGTTACCGCTGGTGATCACCGGGTTTTTGGTGCTGACCTGCGCGTTCTTTGCGGCACACGCGGTGGCGAACGGCTGGGCGGCGGCCGACGCGCCGGAGACCGCCCGCGGCCAGGTGGGCGGGATGTACACGGCGACGTACTACCTGGGCAGCAGCGTCGGCGGGGCTGCTGGGGCTTGGGTGTACGGGCATGCGGGCTGGTCGTGGCTGATCGCGGTGGTGGCGGTGTGGCTGCTGCTGGCGGTGGTTGCGGTGAGGGTGGGGACTCGGGTTCGGGGTGAGCGGCTGGAGCTGGTGAAGGCCGGGTGAGCCGCCGGGGGGCGTGGTGGTCCTGCCCGGCCTCGGTCAGGTAGCGGCCCCGACCAGCAGGCCGCCACCCACTGGCAGGAGCGCCGGGACCAGGCGTTCGTCCTCACGGAATGCCCGCGCCACCTCGCGCAGGGCCATCGTCTCGGGATCCCGGTGGGCCGGGTCGATCACCCGGCCGCCGGCCAGCACGTTGTGGAACGCGATGATCCCGCCGCGCCGCAGCAGCGACACGCCCAGCTCGTAGCACCCCGGGTACTCGATGTGCGCGGAATCGACGAACACCAGGTCGTAGCCACCCGGCGTGAGGCGCTGCAGCACGTCCAGCGCGCGGCCGATGATCAGCCGCGTGCGGCCCGGCGCGAAGCCGGCTTCGCGGAACGTCGCCCGCGCCGCTCGCTGGTACTCCGGCTCCACGTCGATCGAGGTCAGGACGCCGTCGGGGGCCATGCCGCGCAGGAGGCTGAGCCCGCTCACCCCCGCGCCGGTGCCGACCTCGACGACGGCCTTCGCGCACAGCGTCGCGGCCAGGAAACGCAGCGTCGCGCCCGCACCCGCGCTGAGCGGGGTGCAGCCCAGGTCCTCGGCCCGTGCCCGCGCCGAAGACAGCACCTCGTCGTCGGGCAGGTACCCGTCGACGAACCCGGAATCGGCCGGTGCGGCCGCAGGGGTGGGCGTGTTCACGCACGGAGGTTAGCGTTGGTTGTCGATAAATCCGCGCAGGCTCCCTGGTAAGCACCCGGGAAGAAGTTCTCAGCCTGCTCTCAGTCCAGTCTCACTAGAACCATAAGGAGTCCGGAGAGACTGAAATCCGAACACACGGGAACACCGTGACGAGGACCCGCGTTGGGTGGAGCAGACAGGAGAAACGCTGATGGAGGTGCCTGCTCCCGCGATGCAGAACGCCGTTGCCGACGCCGGGGCCCAGCCCGTGACCCTGGACGAAGCGGCCTGGACGCCGCCGTCCTGGGACGAGGTCGTCCGTGAACACGGCGACCGGGTCTACCGGCTCGCCTACCGCCTGACCGGCAACACCCACGACGCCGAGGACCTCACGCAGGAGACCTTCATCCGGGTGTTCCGCTCGCTGGCGTCCTACAAGCCCGGCACGTTCGAGGGCTGGCTGCACCGGATCACCACCAACCTCTTCCTGGACATGGCCCGCCGCCGCTCGCGCGTGCGGATGGAAGGCCTCCCCGAGGACACCGACCGCATCGTGGGCGACGACCCGAGCCCCGAGCAGGTCTACTCGGATACCCACCTGGACCCGGACCTGCAGGCGGCGCTCGACGAGCTGCCCCCGGAGTTCCGCGCCGCCGTGGTGCTGTGCGACGTCGAAGGGCTGTCGTACGAGGAGATCGGCGCCACGCTGGGTGTCAAGCTGGGCACTGTCCGCAGCCGCATCCACCGTGGGCGTCAAGCGCTGCGCGCGTCGCTGGAGCGTCGTCGCGCTCACGCACCGCAGTCTGCGAAGGTGACGGTATGACCGCACCGCGAGGCTGGGCACTCCCCGAGTCGCACCTGCTGCCGGACGTCGTGGTGGCGTTCGTCGACGGCGAGCTGTCCCACGGCGCCCGCGACCGGGCGGCGTCGCACATCACCCGCTGCACCGCGTGCGCGGCCGAGGTGCGCGCGCAGCGTCAGACGGTCGAGGCGATCCGCCGCGCGGGGGCGCCGTCGATGTCGGCCGGGTTCCTGGCGAGCCTGCAGTCGATCCCGCAGCACACGGAGCTGCCGAGCACGCCGGACAACCTGGCGATCACCGCGGACGGCCAGCTGGTCGCGGTCCAGCGCCCCGACCGGGTCGCGGGTCTGCGTGATTCGGGGGTGCTGGGTGGTGTGGCGCCGTTGGGATCATCGGCCCCGCTGGGCCAGTCCCCGAACGTCCTCGGCGGCGGCCGGTTCAAGCGCCGCGCCGCGCAGGGGGCGGGCGTGGTGGTGTCGGGTCTGGTGCTGAGCGCACTGGCCCTGGTGGGCACGTCGGCGGACGGAGACGGCGCACCTGAGACGGGCGGCGGAGCGCCGCAGCCGGCGAACCTCCTGCCGGCCCAGATGGCGGTGCCCCAGCAACCGGTGGCCCCGGCCTCGACACCGGTGAGCACGACCCCGGTGGCGGTTCCGGCGGGCATCCGCTGAGTGGACTTTGAAGGCCGCTGCGAATCTGTTCGCGGCGGCCTTCGGTGTGTGCTGGGTCGGGTGAGTTCGACGGGAACACCGGGCTCTCCATGAATGACTCATTCATGGCATCCGACGCCATGAATGAGTCATTACTAGCCAGGCCCACACCCACCCCAGACCGGTTTGTCCGATTCGACGGCGCTTCGTGTCGTGCCATGACCACGGCTGCATCCGCCCATGAGCAGCGACGCCGCCGGAAACTCTCCGAGCCCGCTACGCCCGCCTCGTCGGCGTGAACGAAAGCTCACGGCTTGACTTGCACCCCCATCCAGACCTGCCCACCGCCCCGATCCGAAGCCAACACACGGCCGGTAGTGCCGGGTCAAGGCACGCTTTCCCGCCTTGACCCGGTGCTGCCGGTCGTAGTCACAATTGCGGCTTCGGGGTGGTGGGCACCGAGCTGCCAGTCGGCGAGGACGCCCCGGCTCGCCGGCCGAGGGAATCTGGCAGCACCCAGGTCAGCCGCACCTTCGGACCGAGCCCGGCCGGCAGACCCTCGCTTCCACCACCCAGCACCGCGACAGCGACCGACTTTGCGCAGCCCCCGCCCTCTCCGGGGGCGTCCCCAAGTCCAGTCTATCGGCGGTGGCCGACAAAACCGCCGTTCAAGGCGCCGCAGGGCCGTCTTGTCCACACCTGCCCCACCTTGTGGACAAGCGGCTCAAGAAACAGCCACTTCACCCGTGGACCGGCAGACTCGGAGCACCGGGCTTGGGTATCGTCACGCCCAGCCACCTGATCTTCTGCACCGGGGAATGATGACCGAGCCGAACGTGAATCCCGAGCAGCCCGACGCGCGCGAAGCCGACCGGCTGGGCCCGCGGCCGCTCGCGCGGCCGGCCGTCGATCCGGCGCAGGCCGCCGTGTTCGGCAGGCCGCAGGGGGTCGATGGGGCGTTCGACAAGCTCTACTCGCCGCAGAAGACCAACGGCGTCAACCTCGCCCCGCCCGCGCCCGAGTCGCTCGCCGAGGCGTTCCGGCGGCCGCCCGGGGCCGAAGGGGTGCTGCTTGAACGGCCTCGGGAAGCCACCGGTGACGCGCCGGAGGTCGAACCGCCCCTGTGGACCGGCACCCGTGACCCGTGGCGTGATCCCGGGGCCGCCGCGGTGCTCGCCGGGCCCGCCGTGCCCGCCGAAGACGAAGAAAAGCCCGCCAAACGGCCGCCCGGCGCGCTGCTCAGCCTGCCCGAGGTGCTCTTCGGACGCCGCGTGCAGCCGAAGGCGCTCGTCCTGCTCGGCGTCGTCGCGCTGCTCGTCGGCGCCGCCGGCGGCTTCGTCGGCTGGTGGGTCGGCGACACCGGTAACGAGCTCACCGGCTCCGCCACCATCGCCGAAGCCGAGGCCGGCAAGGAACGCCCCGCCGGGTCCGTCGCCGAAATCGCCAAGCGCGTCGCACCCGCCGTCGTTTCGCTCGAGGTGTTCAAGCCCGGCGCCGAATCCGGCGAGCAGGGCTCCGGCGTCATGATCGATCCGCAGGGCTACATCCTCACCAACGAACACGTCATCGCCTCCGCCGCCGCGGACCCGGGCGTCAAGATCACCTCCGTCTTCATCGACGGCACCCGCACCGAGGCCAAGCTCGTCGGCGCCGACCAGAAGACCGACCTCGCCGTCGTGAAGATCAACGTCACCAACCCGACCGTGCTGCAGGTGGGCAAGTCGGCGGACCTGCAGGTCGGCGACACCGTCATGGCGATCGGCTCGCCGCTGGCGCTGCAGAACTCGGTGACCGCCGGCATCGTCAGCGCGCTGAACCGGCCGATCACCGCGGGCGGCGACAACGGCGCCCCGCCGGTCACCTACGAGGCCATCCAGACCGACGCCGCGATCAACCACGGCAACTCGGGCGGCGCGCTCGTCGACTCCACCGGCGCGCTGGTCGGGATCAACTCGTCGATCCGGTCGGCGGGCGCGGACGGCGGCAGCATCGGCATCGGCTTCGCCATCCCGAGCGACTACGCGATCAAGATCGCCAAGGCGCTGATCAAGGACGGCAAGGTCCAGCACGCCGACATCGGCATCAACGCGTCGTCGACGGTCGCCGGCTCGTCCACGATGGGTGCCCAGGTGAAGAACGTCGCGCCCGGCGGCCCGGCCGCGAACGCGGGCATCAAGGAGGGCGACGTGATCACGAAGATCGGCAACCGGCTCGTCCGCGACTCCGCGGAACTGACGGTCGCGGTCCGCGCGCACGACGTCGGCGAAGTGGTCCCGGTGTCGCTGGCCCGCGACGGCGCGAGCTTCGTCGTGGACGTAACCCTGGCTTCCGACTGAGTTCCCGCTTTCGGCCTGCCGGAGCGCGGCGGGGGGCGGGTACCCTGGGCGGGTAGGTTCCGAGTGGAGGTAGACGGGTGTTCGACAGTGTCGGATGGGGGGAGATCCTCGTCCTCATCATCGCCGGTCTGTTCATCCTCGGCCCGGAACGGCTGCCCGAGGCGGCGTCCTGGCTCGCGAAGAGCGTGAAGAAGGTCCGCGACTTCGCGACCGGCGCGCGTGAACAGCTCCGCGAGGAGATGGGCCCCGAGTTCGACCAGCTGCGCAAGCCGCTGGAAGACCTCCGCGGACTGCGGAACTTCGACCCGAAGCGCGTGGTGACGCAGCACCTGTTCGACGGTGACGCCGACCCGCTCGGCCTGAAGGGCATCACGAACGGCAGCAGCACGCCGTCGAACGGGACCAACGGCTACCTGGCCGGCCAGACCCAGTCCGCGCCGGAGCCGCTCAAGCCGGGCGAGCGCCCGCCGATCGACCCGGACGCGACATAGTCGACATCGGGTTTCTCACCGAGTCCGACCGCGCCCGCTGGGAGGAACTGGCCCGCGGCAAGGACGCGTACTTCGCGGTCGAGCGCCCCGACGACGCGTACGAGCGGACGTGCGGCGCCTCCTCGACGACGACCGGATCCGCGGAATCGCCGCCCGGCTGGACGGCCGCATGATCGGCACGGCGCACTATCTGTTCCACGCGAGCATCTGGTACGCGGGAAAGTGCTACCTCGCGGACCTGTTCGTGGACGGCGAAGTCCGGCGGCAGGGCGTGGCGACGGCGATGATCGAATGGGTGGCGCGCGACGCGGAGGAGCAGGGATTTCCCAGCCTGTACTGGAACACGCTGGAGAACGCCCCGGCCCGCGCGCTGTACGACAAGGTGGGCAAGTTCCACGAGGGCTTCATCCACTACAGCTACCGCCGATCCACAACGCGGCGGTGATGTGGACAGCTGCCCGGGGGAGCGGCTTTCCGGCGGGTTTTGTCACCCGCCGCCGATAGACTGGACTTGGGGACGCCCCCCTGGGAGGGCGGGGGAGTTTTTCCGGGCCGCTGGCTGTGTTCCCCGCAGGTGCCCCACTCGGCGTGGACGGGACGTTGACGCCCAACCCGCACCCCACCCAGACCCCTCCCTGCACCCCGATACGAAGCCAGAACACAGTCGGCAGTGCCGGGTCAAGGCACGCTTTCCCGCCTTGACGCGGTGCTGCCGGCCGTAGTCACAATTGCGGCTTCGGGGTGGTGGGCACCAAGCTCGTCGGCCAAGACGCCCGACATCCCCCAGCCGCGCCTTCGGATTGCAGACCCCGGCTCCCCACGCCAACACCGCAACAGCGACCACCTTCGCCAAACCCGGCAGGGGAGGGCAAGCGCTGTCCGTTTCCGGTGGTTTCCCTAGACCCCACTCACCACCCCCGCCCAGCCGATCGCTTCCTCCCTACGGTCGACCCGGGGACGGCTGCCCGCCGTCCGCAGTCGAAGGGGGAGAACCGTGAAACTCAAATCGCTGGGCTGCGCCCTCCTCACTCTGGCCCTGCTGACGCTGAGCCAAACCGCCGAAGCCGCCACAACCGCCGCCTGTAGCTGGACCTCCACCGCTCTGGGGGCCGGGAGCAACGTCAGCGCCAAGGTGACCGCCACCGATGGGCGGGGCGGCTTCGCCGGCTGGGCCCTTCCCACCGACCGGCTCGGCGAGACCGTCCGGGCCGCCGCCTGGCGGAACGGGACCTACACCGACCTCGGGACCGCCGGGACCAACGGGGCCGGGGTCACCGCCGAGAACCGCTCCGGCGCCGTCGCCGGGACCGCCTTCCGTTCCATCACCGGGGTCGTCATCGAGAAGGCCTTCAAGAGCTCCGGCGGGACACTCGTGCAGCTGCCCTTCCCGACGTCGAGCCAGCTGCCCGCCGGCTACACGCGCTCCGCCGCCGTCGGGATCACCGACTCCGGGGACGTCATCGGCGTCGTGCGGAAGCAGGACGGGTCCGGGGTGATCGCCGTCCGGTGGGCCGCCGACCGGCCGGACGCCGTGACGCTGCTGACCGGGGCGCCCTCGTCCGGCATCGGCCCGGTCGCCGTCGACAGCGATGGCTCGATCCTGCTGAACAGCTCCGAAATCTGGCGCGACGGCACGCTGATCCGGCTCGGCACCCTGCCCGGCCTGAAGTACGCCTGGCCCGAAGCCATCAAGAACGGCCACGTCGTCGGCTACGGCGTCTACAACGGCAAGAGCGTCGGCGTCTACTGGGACCAGCAGCACGCGGCCCACGTCCTGCCGAACTCCAGCTACAACCTGTCCAACGGCAACCCGCAGTTCTCCGTCAACGCGAGCGGCCTGATCACCGGACGGCTCGACGAGGCGAACGGCGGCAACGACCTGGCGGGCACCGGCTACGGCCTCTGGGACCGGGGCACCTTCGTCGCGAAGTTCGGTGACCTCAAGGCCGACCTGCCGGTCGTCGTCGGCGACGACGGCTCCGTGGGCGGCTACCGCTACGACTCCGCCACGCGGCACTCGACCGCCTACGTCTGGCGCTGCTCCTAGGACCGCTCAGCGGCCGGCCGGGGTGACGTTCAGCATCATCCCGGCCAGCCCACGGGCTCGCACCGTCAGCTTCTTGGCCGCTTCCTGCAGGACGACCGACGCCGGCGCCTCCGGAGCCGCCAGCACCAGCGGCTCGCCGGCGTCACCCTGCGAGACCATCCGCGGGTCCATCGGCACCTGCCCGAGCAGCGGCACCTCCGAGCCGATCGACTTCGACAGCGACGAAGCCACCGCCTGGCCGCCGCCCGAGCCGAACAGCTCCAGGCGGGAGCCGTCCGGCTGCTCCAGCCACGACATGTTCTCGATGACGCCGGCCACGCGCTGACGCGTCTGCAGCGCGATCGCTCCCGCCCGCTCGGCCACCTCGGCCGCCGCCTGCTGGGGGGTGGTCACCACCAGGATTTCGGCGTTCGGGATCAGCTGGGCCACCGAGATCGCGATGTCACCGGTGCCCGGCGGCAGGTCCAGCAGGAGGATGTCCAGGTCACCCCAGAACACGTCGGCCAGGAACTGCTGCAGCGCGCGGTGCAGCATCGGGCCGCGCCACACCACCGGCGTGTTGCCCGGGGTGAACATGCCGATCGAGATCACCTTCACGCCGTGGGACTGCGGCGGCATGATCATCGTGTCGACCTTGGTCGGCTTCTCGCGCGCGCCCAGCATGCGGGGGATCGAGTGGCCGTAGATGTCCGCGTCCACGACACCCACCGACAGCCCGCGCGCGGCCATCGCCGCCGCCAGGTTGACCGTCACCGACGACTTGCCGACGCCGCCCTTGCCCGAGGCCACGCAGTACACCCGGGTCATCGAGCCCGGCTGCGCGAACGGGATCACCGGCTCCGCCGCGTCGCCGCGCAGGGACTTGCGCAGTTCGGAACGCTGCTCGTCACTCATGACGTCCAGCTCCACGCGAACGTCCACGACGCCCGGGAGCTTCGAAACGGCGTCGCGGGTGTCGTTGGTCAGCGTCGCCTTCAGGGGGCAGCCCGCCACCGTCAGGTAGATCCCGACCGTGACGACGCCGTCGTCGCCGACGACCACGTCCTTGACCATCCCTAGGTCCGTGATGGGTTTCCGGATCTCGGGGTCTTGCACGCTCTTCAGCGCGCTGCGGACGTCGTCGACGCTGGGGAGCTGCTGCGTACTGGTCACCCAGTCCATGTTACGAGCCGGTAGGAGTGCGGGACTTCCTGGGCTGGATGGACAGGTCCTCCCGGAGCCGGTCCAGCTCGGTGCGGAGGTAGTCGCGCGTGGCCACTTCGCCGATCGCCAGCCGCAGCGCCGCCAGCTCCCTGGCCAGGTATTCCGTGTCCGCCTTCGTCTGCGCCGCGCGGTTCCGGTCCTCTTCCAGGGAGACGCGGTCGCGGTCGTCCTGCCGGTTCTGCGCCAGCAGGATCAGCGGCGCCGCGTACGCCGCCTGCGTCGAAAACGCCAGGTTGAGCAGGATGAACGGGTACGGGTCCCACTGCAGCGACACCGCCGTGATGTTCAGCACGATCCACACCACGACGATCAGCGTCTGCCAGAACAGGTACTTCCCGGTGCCCAGGAACCGCGCGATCCGCTCGGTGAACCGCCCGAACGAATCCGGGTCGATGTTCAGCCTGAACCGGTTCTGGCCGCGGGGCTGGTCGAGCCGCCGTCCCGAAGTCAGTTCAGGCACGGTCTTCCTCCAAGGTGTCGTGCAGCCCGGTCTCCCGCCAGTCCTCCGGCAGCAGGTGGTCGAGGACGTCGTCAACGGTCACCGCGCCGATCAGGTGGTCCTCGGTGTCGACGACCGGCCCGCAGGTCAGGTTGTAGGCCGCGAAGTACCGCGTGACCTCGGCCAGCGACGCCCCGGGCTTCAGCGGCGGCAGCCCGGTGTCCACGGCGCTGGCCACCAGCTCGGCCGGCGGCTCCCGCAGGAGGCGCTGGAAGTGGACGACGCCGACGTAGCGCCCGGTCGGCGTCGCGGTCGGCGGGCGGCAGACGAACACCATGCTCGCCAGCGCCGGCGGCAGCTCGGCGTTGCGGATGTGGGCCAGGGCCTCGGCGATCGTCGTGTCCGGGGTCAGCACCACCGGCTCCGGCGTCATCAGGCCGCCCGCGGTGTCCGACGAGTACTCCAGCAGCCGCCTGACCGGCGCGGATTCCTCCGGCTCCATCAGCTCCAGCAGGCGGCTCTGGTCGGCCGGGGCCAGCTCGGCCAGCAGGTCGGCGGCGTCGTCGGGGTTCATCGCCTCCAGGACGTCGGCCGCGCGCTCCTCGGCCAGGTAGGCCAGCAGCTCCTTCTGGTCGTCGTCCGGCAGCTCCTCGATGACGTCGGCGAGGCGCTCGTCGTCCATCGCGTCGGCGACCTCGTGCCGCCGCTTGAGCGGCAGGTCGCGCACGGTCGCGGCGATGTCGGCCGGCCGCATGGTGTCGAACAGCATGAGCAGCTGCCCGGCCCCCTGCGGCTGGCGGGCGAGGTCGGCGAGGCCGAGCCCGGCCACCTCCGACCACGGCAGCACCTGCATGGCCGAGCGGCGGCGGCCCAGCCCGAGCCGCCGCTCGCGGATGGCGAGCTTCGCCAGCACCCAGTCGCGGGTGCGAGTCGGCTCCATCCCGGCGTCGACGACGGTGATCCGGGTGTCCGAGCCGGCCAGCGTGGCGTGCGCGTCGAGCAGCTGGCCGAGCACCAGGACCTCGTTGGGCCGCTGGTTGAACTGGCGCATGTTGACCGAGCCGGTGGCCAGGGTCACGGCGGACGGCTCGATCGAGGTGACGCGCAGCATCGGGACGAAGACGCGCCGCCGGGTGCTCAGCTCGACGACCAGGCCGAGGATCCGCGGCGGCTGGGCGTCCAGGCGCAGCCCGGCGACCAGGTCGCGGACGCGGCCGATCGACTCGCCGTCCGGGCCGAATACCGGCAACCCGGACAGCTGAGCTGCGAAAACCCTGTTGACCGCGGCCATGCTGCTGACACTATCGGCTGGCTGCCCAGGGAGCGATTTCCGCCACTGTGACGAAGGCCGGGTCGTCGCTGTCTTCGCCGGTCTCTTCGTACTCTTCGAGCATCCAGATCCAGTTCTGCACCGCGCGCACAAGCGTCCACGCCCGCGCCTTCTCGGCGTCCAGCTCCTGCGAAGCGACGATCAGCGCGAACCGTTCGTCCAGAGTGGACTCGGTGAAGCGGTTCCAGAACAGCGGGATGACACCCCACTCGAGGTCGCCGGCCAGTGGCTTGGGGTCGATCACCAGCCACGGCTCGCGCGTGCCGGCCAGGACGTTCTCGAAGTGCAGGTCCTCGTTCACGAGCAGTTCACCGGCCGACGGCCCGAGTTCGCGGCAGATCGCGACGGCGTCGTCGACGAGCCCCTTCTCGAACGGCTCGCCGAGTTCGGCCCAGCGGCGGGGAAGTTCTTCGGTCAGCCGCGCCGCCTCGGACTGCAGCCGCCGCCGCATCGACACCGGTGCGGGGACGGCCAAGCGCCGCGCCAGGCCGCCGATGAGCGGGATCGCCGAGCGCAGCGGGAGGTCGTCGAGGGTGCGGTCGGGGTCGAGCCGTTCGAGCAGCAGGACGCCGTCGTCCGGCGCGGACTCCAGCAGCAGCACCGCACCCCGGCCGGCCCATGTGGACAGTGCGAGCGGCTCGTCCGCGGACTCCTCGTCGCGCCAGCCCAGCTTCAGCACCACGGGTGTGCCGTCGGCCAGGCGCGCGGGCTGCACTACGCCGACGTAGCCGTGCATCGCCTCACCTTCGAAGGTCAGGCCCCACTTCCGGGTGTACTCCGCGGCGAGCTCGGGCAGGGCAGCGAGCCACGGGACGGCCTCCGGCCCGAGCACCTTCGGCGCGCGGGCGGCGAACAGCGGGGGAACGCGAAGATCGGTCACCACCCCATCCTGGCCGCCGCGTCCAGCGCATTTCGTCAGCTGCCAGGCGGGCGTACGCTGGGCTTTCGAGGGGAAACGCAACCCCCGGGAGCAGCCATGGTGGTGGAGATCCTCAGCGCCGTCGTCCTCGCGGGCGGAGTCTGGCTCGCGTCGAGCGTGCGCGTCGTAAAGCAGTACGAACGCGGGCTCATCTACCGGTTCGGGCGGGTGCGGTCCCGCGTCCGCGAACCCGGGCTGGCGGTGCTCGTGCCGTTCGCCGACCGGCTCCAGAAGGTCAACATGCAGATCGTGACCATGCCGATCCCGGCCCAGGACGGCATCACCCGCGACAACGTCACGGTCCGCGTCGACGCCGTCGTCTACTTCAAGGTGATCGACCCGGTCGTCGCAGCGGTCAACGTGCAGGACTACCGGTCGGCGGTCGGCCAGGTCGCGCAGACGTCGCTGCGCTCGATCATCGGCAAGAGCGAGCTCGACGACCTGCTGTCCAACCGCGAGCGCCTCAACGAGGGCCTGGAGCTGATGATCGACAGCCCGGCGCTGGACTGGGGCATCCACATCGACCGCGTGGAGATCAAGGACGTCGCGCTGCCGGAGGCGATGAAGCGCTCGATGTCGCGGCAGGCCGAGGCGGAGCGGGAACGGCGCGCGCGGGTCATCTCCGCCGACGGTGAGCTGCAGGCGTCGCACAAGCTCGCGCAGGCCGCGGCGACGATGGCCGACACGCCATCGGCGCTGCAGCTGCGGCTGCTGGAGACCGTGGTGCAGGTGTCGTCGGAGAAGAACTCGACGCTGGTGCTGCCGTTCCCGGTGGAGCTGCTGCGATTCCTCGACGCGCAGACGCCGAAGCGGGCCCCGGCCGCCGAGCCGGAGCCCCAGCCGGAGGTGGCCGAGGCGAAGCCGGAGGTGAACGGCCACGCGGCGCCGTCGCCGCGCAGCCCCGGCGACGCCGTGCTGCCGTCCGCGGACTGACCGCTCAGGGGGCCGTCGTGCTCAGGATGATCAGGGTCGTGAGGAACCCGACCCACAACGCGATCACGACGTAGCCGACGATCACCGCGGCCGTGGCCAGCCCGCGGCCGCCCGCCTCGCCGCGGTTGGTCTTGCTCAGCGCGATGTGGCCCATGACGAGCCCGGCGATCGCGGTGATCCCGGAGCAGAAGCCCAGGATCGAGCACACGAGAGCGCCGATGGCCAGCGCGTTGTCCTTCGTGCGCGGGGCCGCGTACGGCGAGCCGTACGGGAGGGGCTGCGCGTACGGCGCCGAGTACGGCTGTCCGTAGGCGGGCGGGTACTGCTGCTGCGGGTAGGGCTGGCCCGGAGTCGTGTAGGGCGTGCCGGGGATGTACGCGGCCGGCGTCTCGTACGCGCCGGGCGGCAGCTGACCGGTCTGCTCGGGGGCGACGGGCTGCTCGGCGGCGGCAGGCGGGACGTCCGCCGCGGTGGTGGTGTCGGCAGGAGGGGCGTCCGCGGTGGCGGTCGTGCCCGTCGCGGACGCGTCGGCGCCGGTGGCGTCGCCGGCCGGCGGGTCGTAGTTCTCCGGCTCGTACGGCGCCGGGTCCGCCGTCGGCGGCGGGTCGTACGCCGCGGTCGGGTCGGTGGCCGGACGGTCCTTTTCCCCGGACGGGTCGGTCATGGCGGGTCCCCTCGTGCGTGTGGGGACCACGTTAGCCGGGGACGTCCCGGCCCGGTTCGGTTCCCCGGAGCGTGAGCGCCCTCATAGCAGGGTTTCGGCTTTCGGGTCATACTCACCGGTAACCCAGCGCCGGGAGCGGCGTCGTACTCCGGAAAGGGAGCCGTGATGGCCCGTCTCGCCCAGACCGCCGGCCTGACCGACGTGCAGTCGGAGATCCTCGCGACCGTCCGCCAGTTCGTGGACAAGGAGGTCATCCCGCACGCCCAGGAGCTCGAGCACGCCGACACCTACCCCGCCGACATCGTCGCGGGCATGAAGGAGATGGGCCTGTTCGGGATCACCATCCCGGAGGAGTACGGCGGGCTCGGCGAGTCGCTGCTGACCTACGCGCTGGTCGTCGAGGAGATCGCGCGGGGCTGGATGAGCGTGTCCGGCGTGATCAACACCCACTTCATCGTGGCGCACATGATCTCCCGCCACGGCACCGAGGCGCAGAAGCAGCACTTCCTGCCGCGGATGGCCACCGGCGAGGTCCGCGGCTCCTTCTCGATGTCGGAACCCGACCTCGGGTCGGACGTCGCGGCCATCAAGACCAAGGCGAAGAAGACCGATGACGGCTACGTCATCGACGGCTCGAAGATGTGGCTGACCAACGGCGGGTCGTCCAACCTGATCGCGCTGCTGGTGAAGACCGACGAAGGCGCCGAGAAACCCCACCAGAACCTGACGACGTTCCTGGTCGAGAAGCCGGAGGGCTTCGGCGAGGTGGCGCCCGGGCTGACCATCCCCGGCAAGATCGACAAGATGGGCTACAAGGGCGTCGACACAACCGAAGCGGTCTTCGACGGCTACCGGATCGGTGCCGACATGGTGCTCGGCGAGGCGCCGGGCAAGGGCTTCGCGTACATGATGGACGGTGTCGAGGTCGGCCGCGTCAACGTGGCCGCACGCGCCTGCGGCATCGCGATCCGGGCGTTCGAGCTCGCCGTGGAGTACGCCCAGCAGCGCAAAACGTTCGGCAAGGCGATCGCCGAGCACCAGGCCGTCGCGTTCAAGCTGGCCGAGATGGCGACCAAGGTCGAGGCGGCGCACCTGATGATGGTGAACGCGGCCCGCCTCAAGGACTCCGGCGCGCGCAACGACGTCGAAGCCGGGATGGCGAAGCTGATCGCGTCCGAGTACTGCGCGGAGGTCACGCAGGACGCGTTCCGCATCCACGGTGGCTACGGGTACTCCAAGGAGTACGAGATCGAGCGGCTCATGCGCGAGGCGCCGTTCCTGCTCATCGGCGAGGGCACCAGCGAGATCCAGAAGACCATCATCAGCCGCGGCCTGCTGCGGGAGTACAAGTCCCGCTCCTGAACCCGCCACTTTCACGGGGAAAGTGGCGCCTCGGGAGCTCGAGGTGGAGCTTTCATAGGGAAAGTGATAAGCGACTTGTCGCTCTGTCGACATATTGCGCCCGGCCTTTCGGGGTAAGCGGCTCGCACCGCCGGTGGGTTCTTGACAAGATGGACGCCCAGGACCACGAGTGCGCAGGTGATGATGGTGAGTAGTCCCTTTGGCGGGGGGCGGGCGCCCGGTGGCCTGCCGCGGCTGCCGACCCCGCCGACCGGCTGGCCGATCGGGTCGTACGCGACCTACGGCGAGGCGCAGAAGGCGGTCGACTTCCTCGCCGACAGCGAGTTCGCCGTCGGCGACGTCACGATCGTGGGCGTCGACCTGATGCTCGTCGAGCGGGTGATCGGCAAGCTCAGCTGGGGCCGCGTGCTCGGCACCGGCGCGGTGTCCGGGGCCTGGTTCGGCCTGTTCGCGGGGCTGCTGCTGGGGTTGTTCGTCAACCAGGGGTTCGCGCTGCAGGTGCTCACCGGGCTGGTGCTCGGCGTGCTGTCCGGGCTGATGTTCGCCGCGATCGGGTACAGCATGTCGCGGGGCCGCCGGGACTTCTCCTCGGCGAGCCAGCTCGTCGCCGGCCGCTACGACGTCCTGTGCCAGCCGCGCTCGGCGGAACAGGGCCGGGAACTGCTCGCCAAGCTGGCGCTGAAACCGCCGTCCGCGAACCCCTGAAAAACCCGGGCTTTAGCACGGGAAAATCACGATTCGGCGCGCGGTGCGCTGAATCGTTACCGATACTGCTTGCGGGGTGTGATCGCCCGGCATAAGTTGGCCGACACCAGTCGGGCGGCCCCGCCCTGCAGCGCGGCGGCCCGAGCACTAGCACGTCGGGGTGCTGGCGCGGTTTCGCCTCATCGCGTCGCGGTGCCCACCGGGGTTCCGCGGTAACCGGCGTGCACGCGGGTGAGGAGGCCTTATGGGGAAGAGGATCGGCGCGGGCAAACGAGGACGGTCGCCCGGCCGCACCGCCGTCCTGCTGGGGGCAGGGGCATTGGTGACCGGCATGCTCGCCGGTTGCGCGACGAGTTCCGGGCTCAAGATCAACATCTACATGTCGCCCGAGGACAACTTCCAGAAAGTGGTCGACGGCTGCAACGTGAAGGCCGCCGGCCGGTACGAAATCGTCTACAACAAGCTCCCCCGTGGAGCGGACGACCAGCGGCTGCAGATGGCACGCCGGCTGGCGGCGGGTGACACCGCCATGGACATCCTGGGCCTCGACGTCACGTGGGTCTCGGAGTTCGCCGAAGCCGGCTGGGCCGAGGAATGGACCGGCGAGAACAAGGCCGAGGCGTCGCAGGGTGTGCTGCAGGGGCCGCTGGACACCGCGACCCACAACGGGAAGCTGTACGCGGCCACGAAGAACACCAACGTCCAGCTGCTCTGGTACGACGACCGGGTGACGCCGAAGCCACCGGCCACCTGGGACGAGATGATGCAGAAGTCCCAGGAGCTCAAGGGGCAGGGCAAGCCCTACGAGATCGTGTTCACCGGCGCGCAGTACGAAGGCCTGGTCGTCTTCTACAACACGCTGGTGGCCTCGATGGGCGGGCACATCCTGTCCGACGACGGCAAGTCCGTGGTGATGGACGAAGGCGCCGTGAAGGCGCTGGAGCTGCTCAAGAAGGTCTCGACCTCGGGGCTCACCGACCCGTCGCTGAGCAACATGAAGGAAGACGACATCCGGCAGGCGTTCCAGCGCGGCCAGGCCGCCTTCCAGCTCAACTGGCCGTACGTCTACGCCGCCTACGCCAAGGACAAGAAGGCAGACCTGCCGCACTTCAAGTGGGCGGTCTACCCCGCGGCGCAGGCCGGGATGCCGGCCAAGACCACCATCGGCGGGTTCGACCTGGCGGTGAGCACGTATTCGCAGCACAAGCCGGAAGCCTTCGAGGCGGCGCTGTGCCTGCGCAGCCCGGAGAGCCAGAAGATCTCCGCGATCAACGACGGGGTGCCGCCGAGCATCGAATCGGTGTACCACAACGACGTTCCGCTCGACCCGGGCAAGCCGGCTTCGGCCGACAACCCGAACATGGCGATCCAGTACCCGATGCGCGACGCCATCCTCGCCGCGCTGAAGACCGCCGCGGTGCGCCCGCTGACCCCGGCGTACCAGAACGCCTCGACGGTCATCTCGAAGGTGCTTTCGCCGCCGTCGGACATCGACCCGCAGGCCACCGCGGCCAAGCTGCGCGAGCAGCTCGGTGACGCGCTCCAGTCGAAGGGAGTGATCCCGTGACCGTCCAGGACTCGACCCCGGCCGGGACCGCCGGGGCCCCGGTCGCCGAAGGGGCGACGGCCCACAAGCAGGGCAAACCCGCCCTCTCCGAAGGGAAGAAGGCCGAGCGGCGGCTCGGGCTGTGGCTGTGCGCGCCCGCGTTCATCGTGATGATCGCGGTCACCGGCTACCCGATCCTCTACTCGATCTGGCTGTCGCTGCAGCGGTACGACCTGCGCTTCCCGGCGCAGCAGCAGTTCGTCGGCTTCGACAACTACGCCGCCGTGCTGTCCAGTTCGTACTGGTGGACGGCGTTCGGCACCACGATGTTCCTGACCGTCGTGTCGGTGGCGATCGAGTTCGTGCTCGGCATGGCGCTGGCGCTGATCATGCACCGGACGCTCGTCGGCCGCGGCCTGGTCCGCACCGTCGCGCTGATCCCGTACGGCATCGTCACGGTCGTCGCGGCGTTCTCGTGGTACTACGCGTGGACGCCGAAGACCGGCTACCTGGCGAACATGCTCGCCTCGGACGCGGCCCCGCTCACCGAGCAGTGGCCGTCGCTGTTCATCATCATCGGCGCCGAGGTGTGGAAGACCACGCCGTTCATGGCGCTGCTGCTGATGGCCGGCCTGGCGCTGGTGCCCGACGACCTGCTCAAGGCCGCGGCGATGGACGGCGCGAGCGCGTGGCAGCGGTTCACGAAGGTGATGCTGCCGGTGATGAAGCCGGCGATCCTGGTGGCGCTGCTGTTCCGCACGCTCGACGCGTTCCGCATCTTCGACAACATCTACGTGCTCACCAACGGCGCGCAGGACACCGGGTCGGTGTCCATGCAGACCTACGACAACCTGGTCAAGGGCCTCAACCTGGGCATCGGGTCGACGATGGCGGTGCTGATCTTCATCACGGTGGCGATCATCGCGTTCATCTTCATCAAGGTGTTCGGCACGGCCGCACCGGGTTCGGACAACGGGGGTAAGCGCTGATGGCGATGGGAACCGTCACGACGGGCCGCAAGGTCAGGTGGGGCCTGGTCGACATCCTCGTGCTGGTGTTCGCGCTGGTGCCGGTGCTCTGGGTGGTTTCGCTGTCGTTCAAGACCAAGGACACGATCACCGACGGGTCGTTCATCCCGCAGTCGTGGACCTGGCAGAACTACGCGGACATCTTCCAGACGTCGGAATTCCTGCTGGCGCTGGTCAACTCGATCGGCATCGCGATCATCTCGACCGTGATCGCGGTGGTGCTGGGCACGATGGCCGCGTACGCGGTCGCCCGGCTGGACTTCCCCGGCAAGCAGGTGCTCGTCGGGCTGTCGCTGCTGATCGCGATGTTCCCGCAGGTGTCGCTGGTGACGCCGCTGTTCAACATCGAGCGGAACATCGGGCTGTTCGACACGTGGCCGGGGCTGATCCTGCCCTACATCACGTTCGCGCTGCCGCTGTCGATCTACACGCTGTCGGCGTTCTTCCGGGAGATCCCGTGGGAGCTGGAGAAGGCGGCGAAGATGGACGGCGCGACGCCGGCACAGGCGTTCCGCCGGGTGATCGCGCCGCTGGCCGCGCCGGGCGTGTTCACCACGGCGATCCTGGTGTTCATCTTCTGCTGGAACGACTTCCTGTTCGCCATCTCGCTGACGTCGACCACGGCGTCGCGCACGGTGCCGGCGGCGCTGTCGTTCTTCACCGGGTCCTCGCAGTTCGAGGACCCGACCGGGCAGGTGTGCGCGGCCGCGGTCGTGATCACCGTCCCGATCATTGTGTTCGTGTTGTTCTTCCAGCGTCGCATCGTGGCGGGGCTGACCTCCGGTGCGGTGAAGGGGTAGCGCTATGGCAGAGATCGTGCTCGACAAGGTGTCGAAGAAGTACCCCGACGGCGCTCTCGCCGTGTCCGAAGTGGACATCACCATCGCCGACGGCGAGTTCATCATCCTGGTCGGCCCGTCCGGCTGCGGGAAGTCGACGACGCTGAACATGGTGGCCGGCCTGGAGGACATCTCCTCCGGCGAGCTGCGCATCGACGGCCAGCGCGTCAACGAGAAGGCCCCGAAGGACCGGGACATCGCCATGGTGTTCCAGTCCTACGCGCTCTACCCGCACATGAGCGTCCGGGAGAACATGGCCTTCCCGCTGCGGCTGGCCAAGGTCGACGACAAGACGGTGCGGGCGAAGGTCGAAGAGGCGGCCAAGATCCTCGACCTGACCGCGCACCTGGACCGCAAGCCGGCCAACCTCTCCGGTGGCCAGCGCCAGCGCGTCGCGATGGGCCGGGCGATCGTCCGCAGCCCCAAGGCGTTCCTGATGGACGAGCCGCTGTCCAACCTGGACGCCAAGCTGCGCGGCCAGATGCGCACGTCGGTGTCGAAGATCCAGAAGCAGCTCGGCACGACCACGCTGTACGTGACGCACGACCAGACCGAGGCCATGACCCTGGGCGACCGGGTCGTGGTGCTACGGGCCGGATACGTGCAGCAGATCGGCTCGCCGCAGTTCCTCTACGACAACCCGGCGAACCTGTTCGTGGCCGGGTTCATCGGCTCGCCGTCGATGAACTTCGTCCCGGCGACGTTGGAGAACAACGAGCTGCGCAGTGCCCTGGGCACGACGCCGCTGACCGACCGCGTCCGGCAGCTGGTGGAGCGGGCGAACGCGCCCCGCGACGTGCTGGTCGGCATCCGGCCGGAGCACTTCGAGGACGCGGCGCTGGTCGAGGCCGGGCAGAAGACGGGCGGCGGCACGTTCACCGCGCACATCGACGTGCTCGAGTCGATGGGCTCGGAGAAGTTCGCCCACTTCACGCTGGAAGGCGAGACGGCGACGTCCGAGGAGCTGGCGGAACTGGCCGCGGACAGCGGTTCGTCCGACGTCCCGGGCGCGGAGTCCCAGATCGTGGCCCGGTTGTCGGCGGAGTCGTCGGCGAAGGAGAACGCGGACCTCGAAGTCTGGTACGACGCGGACAAGATCAAGGTGTTCGACCCGTCGAACGGCAAGAACCTCACCTACGAGGACTGACTCTGCCGCCGCCCTCGTGAGTGGGAAACAGGGTTAGAACACTGTTTCCCACTCACGAGGCGTCAGGGGAGGCGGGGGAGGATCGCGTTGGCCGCGCTGCGGGCGAGGGCGCAGGTGGCGTCGCCCGCGGTGCCGGCCGTCTCGACCACGCTGATCTCGGCCAGTTCGCGGCGGCCCGGCAGGCCCGGGGCCGGCTGGGTCGTGTCGACCAGGCAGAACGCACCCGAGAGCCGGACGCGGGCGTCGCGGCCGCCGAGCTTTTCGGACGGCCCGTCCGGCTCCGCCGTCTCCACCGTCAGCTTGAAGCTCACCTTGCCGCGGATGCAGCTGTGCCCGGACAGGCCGATCGTCGGCTGGCTGTTCGGGCCCGCGGCGGCGTCGAGGTCGTGGTTGTCGAGCGGGACGCACGGCGCCACCCGGCCCCACGAGCCCTCCGGGAAGGTCAGCCGCCCGACCCGGTGCGCGGTGATGGCCGCCAGCGCCGAGCCGACCGCGGCGTCCGCGACGTCGCAGCGGGCCGCCTGGTCGCCGGTGTCGTCGGTGACCGAAAGGTCCAGCCGGGTGCCGTCGGCGAAGGTGACGGCGCGGGTGCACGCGCTGCGGTCGTTGAACATCGACTGCTGGATCGCGACGCCCTCGGGTACCGGCCCGGCGTAGTCGTAGGGCTTGATGTTCGGGTCGGAGTCGAAGGCCAGCGGCCCGACGACGATCGTGCGCCGGCCGGCCGTGGCGTGGCAATCCTCGAACGTCGGGACGGCTTCCGCGCCGGGCACCTTCAGCAGGCTGCAGTAGTCGATGCTGCCGAAGTCGCCGAGCGCGTCGGCGGCGGTCAGCGGCGTGGGCCCGGAATCCGGCTCGGGCGCGGCCTGGGTGGTGGTGCAGCCACCGGTGAGGAGGGCGCAGAGCATCGCGACGGCCAAGCTTTTCGGACGCGGGTACACGGGGTGCAAGTATCACCACATCGCGCGGAAAAACCAGCCCTGACGGGGACATCTCTCAATCTTTTCCACGGTCGCCGGGACAAACGGGCAGCTCACGGGAGTTTCGCGGGCAGCGGCGGGGATTCCGCCGCCGTTATGAAGCTTTTTCGGTTTTGCCGTCCCCTAAGGGAGCGATCCACCCCGCGAGCGATGCGGAAGTGGGTACTCCGGTGGTGAAGTGGTGGTATCGGAACTTCGAGGAAAGGGAAACGACGATGAGCGCACCGGTCACTCAGAGGCTGTCTCGTCCGCGCCACGGCCGCATGATCGGCGGCGTCTGCGCGGGCCTGGCCCGGCGCTACGGCATGAAGCCCGGCACTGTGCGGCTCCTGGCCGTGCTGTCCTGCCTGCTGCCCGGGCCGCAATTCGTGGCCTACCTGATCATGTGGGCGGTCATCCCGTCCGAGTAAGCCGTTGGTGGGCAAGTGAAAGCTCGTTAGGGTGCGCTGGTGGTGCAGTGGGGGGAAGAGCGGAAGTCCTGGGACGCCGCGCTCCGCGAGCTGGTCGAAGGGGAACCGCTCATGGGGTTCCTCAAGCTGGCCGGCGCACTGCGGATGGAACCGGGGAGTGGCTCCCGGAGGCCTCCGACGCGGTGCCCGAAGCGCTGCGGTATGTCGAAGACCAGCGCGCCCCGGAGCGCGACCGGGTGGTCTACGTCATCGAGCTGGTGGCGGGCGCTGCCCGGGCGGCGACGGTGGACGAACGCTGGCCGGCCGTCTGGGGGACGCTGCCCGGCGGCTGATCGCCCTGCTGGACGACCCCGCCGACGCGGTCCGCGTCGGGCTCGTGGTCGCGATCGGCGAGCTGGGTGGTGAAAGCGTGCTGCCGTGGCTGGCCGAGCGCACGGAGGAAGCCTCGCGCTCGTTCCGGTGTTCGGCCGGTTGCTGGAGACGTCCGAGCGGGGCTTGGCCGCGGTCCGGCTCGCGGACCTCGCACCGGCTTCGGCCGGGTACGCCGATCGGCTGTTCGCGTTGATCGAAGACACGGCCCCGGCGGAGAAACGGCCCTTCATCGGCTCGGGTCGGCTCTCGAATCCGCCGGGTGAGGTGCCCTCCGCGTGGTCGGCGTCGCGGACGAGCCGGTGCCGGCCGCGCTCGCCGTAGGGACCTGCCGCGGGCTGCCCGCCAGGCCGCCGGGACCGCGTTCGCCGTTCTCCGGCCTGAGTCAGGGGCGCCAGCAGGACATTGCTTCGTCCACCTCGTCCACCTCCAGCGGCGGGCGGGGCAGCTTCGACGGCTTGCCGGGCTGGGCGCGCAGGCCGTCCAGCAGCATCGCCAGGCAGCGGCGCCACAGGTCCGGCTCCACCGCGGACGTGAACTCGATCACCGAGCCGATCATCATGTGCAGGAGCGGGGTGTCCGTCGGGGAGAAGTCGGCACGCAGGCCGCCCGCCCGCTGGGCGCGTTCGACGAGCTGTGTGATCAACGGCACCAAGCGCGCTTTTCCCTCGGCCACGTGCTCGTGGCCGAACTGGTTCGACAGCATGATCTCGCGCAGCCCGCGGTCGCCCGAGTGGAGCTCGATCGACTTCCAGGTGAAGTCGACGAACGCCTGCCAGGCGTCCTCGGCCTTCAGCGCCTCCTCGGCGAGGTCGCCGATCTCGTCCATCCGCTCGGCGAACATGGCCTCGACCAGGTGTTCCTTGCTGGGGAAGCGGCGGTAGACCGTGCCGACGCCGAGGCCGGCGTGGTGGGCGATGTCGTCCAGCGTGGCTTCGAGCCCGCGCCGGCCGAACACTTCGCGGGCCGACGCGAGGATGCGACGGCGGTTGAGTTCAGCGTCACGCCGCAGCGGCCGCGCCGGTGCGGCGGGACCAGCGTCCCGTGCCATGCCCTCCAGTCTAGCTCGTGAAGTAGAGGCGGCATCTCCAGTTCTTGTGTACCTTGGGTCGCGTAAGGGGAGGTACCTACTCCACATAGTCTTGTGATCACGATCTGTGAGGGACATCCATGTCCGAATCCACACTCGCCGTCGCGCCGTCGGGGGACACGCGCGCCGTCGAAAACCCCCACCACGCCAGACGCTGGCTGATCCTGGTGATGATCGGCATCGCGCAGCTGATGGTCGTGCTGGACGCGACCGTCGTGAACATCGCGCTGCCGTCCGCCCAGGTCGACCTGGGCTTTTCCAACGACGCCCGGCAGTGGGTCGTCACGGCCTACGCGCTCGCGTTCGGCAGCCTGCTGCTGCTCGGCGGGCGGCTCGCGGACCTCTTCGGCCGCAAGAACGCCCTCCTCGTCGGCCTGGCCGGCTTCGCCGCGGTGTCCGCGCTCGGGGGCGCGGCGACCAACATCGAGATGCTGCTGGTCGCCCGGGCGGCACAGGGCGTGTTCGGCGCGCTGCTCGCCCCCGCTACGCTTTCGCTGCTGACCACGACGTTCACCGACCCGAAGGAGCGCGGCCGCGCGTTCGGTGTGTTCGGTGCCATCGGCGGTGGCGGCGCGGCGGTCGGGCTGCTGCTCGGCGGCGTGCTCACCGAATACCTCGACTGGCGCTGGTGCATGTTCGTCAACATCGTCTTCGCCGTCATCGCGTTCGCCGGCAGCTCGGTGCTGCTGCGCAACCAGAAGGACGCCGGCCCGCGGCCGAAGCTCGACCTGCCGGGCACGGTGACCGCGTCGGCCGGGCTGTTCGCGCTGGTCTACGGCTTCGCGAACGCCGAGTCGGACTCATGGTCGTCGGTGTCGGTCTGGGGCTTCCTGGCCGCCGGCGTGGTCCTGCTGGGCGTGTTCGTCTGGCTGCAGCAGCGCGTGGAGCACCCGCTGCTGCCGCTGCGCGTGCTGCTCGACCGGGATCGCGGCGGCTCGTACCTGGCGATGTTCCTGCTCGCCATCGGGATGTTCGCGATCTTCCTGTTCCTGACGTTCTACGTGCAGCAGAACCTGCAGTTCACGCCGATCCAGAGCGGTGTCGGGTTCCTGCCGATGGTGGCGACGCTGATGCTGTCGGCCACCACGGCGACGGCCGTGCTGCTGCCGCGGTTCGGCCCGCGGCCGCTGGTGCCGACCGGCATGGCGATCGCGGCCGCGGGCCTGTTCTGGCTGAGCGGCATCGGTCTCGAGAGCACGTACGTCTCCGGTGTCCTCGGCCCGCTGCTGGTGATGGGCTTCGGCATCGGGCTGGCGATGGCGCCGGCGATGAGCGTCGCGACCTTCGGCGTCGAGGCGCACGACGCGGGCGTCGCCTCGGCGGCGGTGAACACGATGCAGCAGGTCGGCGGTTCGATCGGCACGGCGCTGCTGTCGACGCTGGCCGGCAACGCGGCCGCGGACTACATCGCGGGCAAGGCCCCGACGCCGCAGCTGGCGGCCGAGGCGGCCATCGAGAGCTACACGACGGCGTTCACCTGGGCCGCGGTGATCTACGTGGCGGGTGCGGTACTCAGCGGCCTGCTGCTGCGCCCGGGCGTCCCGAAGGGTGAAGCGGCGCCGGGCGCCGTGCACCTGTAGCGATTTCCGGTGACGTGACCGGGCTTCCCGGTCACGTCACCAGGCCGTGCCGGTAGGCGTAGACGACCGCCTGGACGCGGTCGCGCAGGTCCAGCTTGGTCAGGATGCGCGACACGAACGTCTTCACCGTTTCCTGGCTGATGAACAGCCGTTCCGCGATCTCGCTGTTCGACAGGCCGTCCGCGAGCAGGCGCAGCACTTCCAGTTCACGCGGGGTCAGCGGGACCTCCGGCGCGGCGTCCGCGGCCGGCCGGATCCGGGCGCCGTACCGGCCGACCAGCCGGCGCGTGACGTCCGGGTCCAGCAGGGCCGCGCCCGTGGCCACCGTGCGGATCCCGTGCAGCAGCCGGTCCGGCGGCGCGTCCTTGAGCAGGAACCCGCTCGCGCCCGCGCGCAGGGCCTCGTAGACGTACTCGTCGAGGTTGAACGTCGTCAGCACGAGCACCTTGACCGGGTGTGGCACCCCGGCCCCGGCCAGCAGGCGGGTGGCCTCGATGCCGTCGAGCACCGGCATGCGGACGTCCATCACGACGACGTCCGGGTGCAGCCGGGCGGCGAGATCGACCGCGGCCCGCCCGTCGCCGCACTCGCCCACCACCTCGAACCCGGGCTGGGCGCCGATGATCGTCACCAGGCCGGTGCGGATCAGCATCTGGTCGTCGCAGACCAGGACCCGGATCGGCGCGGTCACGACGGGTTTCCCGTGGGAATCCGGGCGCACACGGCGAAACCGGCGCCGTCGCGGCCAGCGCTGAAGTCGCCGCCCAGCACGCCGACGCGCTCCCGGAGCCCGGCGAGCCCGCGGCCGCTCCCGCCGGGGGACACGCTCCCGGAACCGGCCGTGCGCACCGCCACGGTGATTTCCCGGTCGCCGTGGCGCACCTCGACCGAGGTGCGGCTGCCGCGGGCGTGCTTGAGGGCGTTCGTCAGTCCTTCTTGGACGACCCGGTAGGCCACCAGGTCGGCGCTGCCGGCGGACTCCGCGGGCGGGCCCTCCTCGGTGAACTCCACCGGCTGCCCGGCCTGACGGGCCTGCTCCACCAGGGCGAGGAGGCCGCCGTCGGCCGGTGCCTCGGCTTCGTGCCCGGGGTTGAGCAGGTCGAGCAGGTGCCGCAGGTCGGTGATGGCCCGCCGGCCGGTGTCGGTGATCGCCGTCAGGGTCCGGTCCAGCCGGTCGGGAGCGGCCGTCAGGTACCGGCCGGCCTCGGCCTGCACGACCATCGCCGTGACGTGGTGGGTGACGACGTCGTGGAGCTCGCGGGCGATGGTGGCGCGCTCGGCGGCCCGGGTGTCCTCGGCGACGCGGCGGCGGTGCGCGGCCTCCGCGGCGCGGGTGGTCCGCAGCCAGGCCCCGATGCCCCAGGCGAACACCAGCAGCAGGAAGAACGTCACGAACTCCGACGGCGGTTCCGAACCGAAGTGGGCGAGGGCGATCGCCAACCCCACGTACGCCACGGAGAACAGGCCGGCGGTGAGGCCCCGGCGCCGTTCCAGGTGGGCTCCGGCGCTGACCAGCGCGAAACCGAGTGCGGTGCCCGCGACCGAGTGGTAGCCGCGGAGCTGGTCGACGGCGAAGCCGAGCGCCACCAGCGTCAGGCACACCGCCGGCCACCGCCGCCGCACGGCGAGCGGGAGGCTTTCGACGGCGACCACCACGACGGCCAGCGCGTCGAACGGCCGTTCCGGCACGCCGCCGACCTGCGTCCCGTGGCTCTGCAGCACCGGCACGAACGCGCTCGCCAGGAACAGCAGCCCGAGCGGGAGGTCACGGACCACGACGTCGAGCCGGCGCCACCACGCCACGGCCGGCCGGTGATCGATCACCGGGAAAGTGTAGTGACGTCGCCGGTCCGCTCGGCGCGGCGGCGCGGCACCAGGCGGCCGCGGCGGTGGGCCAGCCACAGGAACGCGCTGGTCGCCAGGACGCAGAACAGCACGGAGTAGAGCGAGCCCTCCGGGCCGAAGTCGCCACCGGTGATGAGCGACGGCCCCGACGTCACGGCGTCGAGCAGGCCCTGGGGCGTGCCGTTGCCGGAGACCTCCGTGCTGAAGATCCCGGCGGCGGCGAAGTTCCAGCCGAAGTGCACGCCGATCGGCAGCCACAGCTTGCGAGTCGCGATGTACGCGCCGGTCAGCAGGCCGCCGGCCTCGATGGCGATGGCGAGCGCGCCCCACAGGGTCGCGTGCTCGTTGAACAGGTGCGTGAGGCCGAAGAGCACGCCGGTGGCGACCAGGGCGATCCAGGTGCCGGTCCACTTTTCGACGAACCGGAACAGGACGCCGCGGAAGAGCAGCTCTTCCGTCACCGCGGCGGCGGCCATGAACCCGACGAGCCCGAGCGCGCCGGGCAGCGTGCCCCAGCCTCGCACCTCGTAGTCCCCGAGGAGGGCGATGTTGGCGATGACGGCCGCGAAGAGCGTGAGCCCGATCAGTGCACCCCGGCCGACCGTGAGCCCGGCGCCCGGTCCGCCCAGCTCGGTGACCGGGCGGTGTTCGGTCTTGCCCACCACCCACCGGTAGGCCACCACGGCCAGCACGGCGGTGAGCGCGCCGAACACCAGCGTGAGCCACGGATTCCCGTCCACCGCGGACACCGCCAGCTGCCCGACGAACGCGACTGCGGCCACCGCCAGCAGCTGCCAGACGACCTTCATGACGACCCCTTCGTTCCCTCCGCGGCCCGTTCCCGCGGCTCTTCGGCGAACGTTAGGGATCCGGCGCGCGGGAATCGTCACCGTCGGGTGGACACCTGCGCGTAGCTCGCACGGGGGACGCTTGAACCTCCCGGAGGCCTCGCGCACTAATAGGGGTGTGTCGAGAGACGTCGATTTCAGCGAGTACTTCGCCGCGCGGGTCCAGCGCTTCCGCCGGGTGGCGTTCGCGCTCAGCGGGGACTGGCACGCGGCGGAAGACCTGGTCCAGGCCATGTTCGTGCAGCTGTACCGGCGCTGGCGCCGGGTCCGGCCGGGCACGGCCGACGCGTACGCGCGCCGCATCCTGCTGAACCTGTTCCTGGCCGGCCGCCGGGTCTCCGGGCGCGAGTACGTGACGTCGTCGGTGCCGGAGCGCGAGTCGCCACCGGGCCGGGACACGTCCCTGCGCCTCGACGTCGAGCGCGCGCTGGCCGGGTTGACGCCCCGGCAGCGGGCGATGGTGGTGTTGCGGTTCCTCGAAGATCTCCCGGTGCGCGAGGTGGCGGCGCTGCTGGGCGTCGCGGAAGGAACGGTCAAGTCCCAGACGGCCCGCGGGGTCGAGGCGTTGCGCACGGCTCTGCCGGCGCCGGCGACGGAGGAGTCGTGATGGAGGACGTCCGGTCGGCCTTGACGGCCTACGTGACGGAAGGCGAGCCCCCGCTCGGCCTGTGCGGCGAGGCGGTGCTGACGGCGGCTCGCCGGTCCCGCCGTCAGCACCTGCTCACGGGGGCGGTGGCGGTGTGCGTGGTCGTGCTGGCGCTCGGGCTGGCGGTGGTGGTGCTGCCGAGCCGGACTCTCGTGGCGGGGCCGACCTGTCCGCCCGGGTCGACCCGCGAGGCTTTGGCGGAGCGCTTGAGCTGTGTGCTGGAACACGCGCTGCGCCCGCTGCTGTCACCGGACGCGCGGCTTTCGCCGGGCTCGTTCGCCGTGGTCGCGGACCCGGTGGGCACCGCGCCCCGGGAAGCGGATTTCCGCACGGACATCCGGGTGACGGACGCGCGGGGGACGGGTTCGGTGTCGGTGGTGCTGTACCCGACACCGAACTCGGCGACGCCGTCCTGCGTTGAGGGCGAGTGGATCTCGTGCTCGGTGGAGCGGCTGCCGGAGGGAGTCCTGCAGCTGACGACGGACCAGTCGACCGGGGCGCTCGTCCACCGGGCGGCGTTGTCGGCGCCCTGGGGGTACGTGGCGGTCTCCTCGAGCGACAGCGGGGAGCCGGAGCGGAAAGACCTGCAGACGCCGTCGCAGCGGCCGGAGCCGGTGCTGACGCTGGAGCAGGTCCGGAAAGTCGTGTTGACACCGGGGCTGGCCTTCTAGGGAACGAGGGCGACGAAGCCGAGGCCGGTCGTGCGCTCGGCCAGGCCGAGCGCGGCCGCCGGGTCGTCCAGGCCGGCGGTCACCAGCTCGACGGCCGAAAGGTCCAGCGCCCCGGACCGGACCAGCTGCCAGACCGTCGTCACCGTCCGCTCGTCGCTCATCCAGGAGCCGCGCAGGGTGAGGCGGCGGTGCATCAGGTCGCCGTACGGGATCGCCAGGTCGTGGCGCACGCCGCCGACGAGCACCAGGGTGCCGCGCACCCGCAGGCTGTCGTAGGCGGCCATGGTCGCGGCCGCCGACGGCGTGGCGCCGAGCGTGTCGAGAGCCACGTCGACCGGACCGATCGCCGTCGCGTCCGTCGCGCGGTCGCCGGTCAGCCGGTGGGTGCGCACGCGCGGGCCGAGCGCGGCCAGCCGGGCGAGTGCCTCCTCGTTGCGGCCCACGGCCGTCACGGTCGCCGCGCCTTCCGCCAGGGCTGTCAGCACCGCCGCGCCGCCCAGCTGGCCGGTCGCGCCGATGACGGCGATGTCGCGGCCGGCCACCGGGCCCGCCGCGTGCAGGCCGGTGGCGGCGATGCAGAGCCACGGCAGGAACGCCAGGCGGGCCGGGTCCGGGTAGGTTTCCGCGCCCGGCAGCTTGACCAGGGTTTCCTTGGCGCACAAGGCTTTCTCCGCGAAGACGCCGTCACGCCACACCGCGCGCATGCGGTCGGTGCGCGCGCTGCCGGCGCCGGAGCCGCCGAGGCCGACCCAGCCCACCAGGACCTCGTCGCCGCCGCCCGCGTCGAGCAGCGCGGTGTCCAGCACGATGTCGCCCGGCTCGACGTGGAAGACGTCCGGCGCGACGGCGAGCACGCGGCCGACGCAGGACGGTCCCAGGACCAGGGGAACCGGCAGGCCACCGCGGTTTCCCCGCACCACGGCGTTCGTGTACGCCGGGACGTGCGCGGCGAGCACCTCCACCAGCACGCCACCGCCCTTGAGCGTCGGCTCCGGCACATCGGAGAGGCGTACGTCTTGTTCGGTCGCGATCCAAGCTTGCATGGGTCCAGCCTCGCTCGGCGCTAAGCTGGTATCCAGAATCGCGTTGTTCTGGTACTGGAGGTTCCAGGGTGGGCACCGAACTGGGCGCGTTCCTGCGCAGCCGCCGGGAGAGGCTGGCCCCGGAAGACGCGGGCCTGCCCGCCACCGGGCGCCGTCGCACCCCCGGGCTGCGCCGCGAAGAACTCGCCCTGCTGGCCGGCATCAGCGCCACCTGGCTCACCTACCTCGAACAGGGCCGCGACGTGCGCCCCTCCGGCCAGGTGCTCGACGCCCTGGCCCGGGCCCTGCGGCTCTCCGGCGCCGAGCAGGAGCACCTGCACCGCCTGGCCGGCGGCGGGGCGGCCCCCGGCGAGAGCGTGGACGAAGAAGCCGCGCCCGAGGTCGCGGGCGTTCCGGCGTTGCTGGGCGAAAACCCCGCGTACGTCACCGGCATCTGCTACGACGTTCTCGCGTCCAACGCCGCCGCCGAGGAGCTGTTCCGGGGCATCGGGCGCGGGGGCAACGTCGTGCGCTGGCTCTTCACCGAAGCGGCCGCGCGCGAGGTGCTGGTCGACTGGGAGCAGGAAGCGCGCGGCGTGCTGGCCCGGCTGCGGGCGATCGCCGGACGGCACCCGGGCCACCCGCGCGTCACCCGGCTCGTGGCCGAGCTGACCGAAGCCAGCCCCGAGGTGCGCGAGTGGTGGCCGCACTACGACATCCAGTTCAGCCACGCCGGCCACAAGCGCCTCCGGCACCCCCGGCTGGGCCTGATCACCGTGCCGCACGCCGCGTTCCACGTCGCCGAGCGGCCCGAGCAGACGCTGGTGGTCTACCACCTAGTGACGCCGTGACCGCAGTGCCTCGATGACGTCGTCGTCCCAGCGGTGGGTGCGGATCAGCCGGTACCGCTCCGCCGCCACCCACATGTACGCCTCGGCGTCCGTCCGGTCGCCGATCAGCCCCGCCTGCCGGAGCATCCCCACCACCGGCACGAACTCCTCCTCGAACCAGCGCTGCGCCACGCTCGCCCGGTCGCAGAACTTCCCTTCGTCCTGCATCAACCGGAAGCCCCACGCCTCCACGTGCTCGCCCAGCCGCGCGTAGTCCCACGGGTCCGACACGATCACCGACGCCCGCGCGTGGCCGGTCAGCGGGACGCGCTCCAGGAACAGCCTGCGGTAGTCCTTGACGATCAGGTCGCCGCGGTGGCGGATGCCGCCCGGGTCCAGCTTGGTGCGCACGACCGTCACCGCTGCCTCTATTGTGGACAGTCCTTGCGCGATCGCCACCGAAACCCGGTGGTGGCCGTCGATGATGAAGTGCAGCTCGCCGACGCGGTAGACCTCGATCGGCGGGATCTCCTCGCCGCGGCGGGCGGCCAGGGCCAGGCGTTCCCAGCGCTCGCGGACGCGGGCCGACGTCGGGCGGAAGCGGCGGTCGAAGTCGCGGCTGCGGTCGACCGTGCCGACGATCGACTCCAGCTTGATCACCCGCAGCCCGATCCGGTGCTCGCCGAGGTAGCCCAGCGCCTCCACCACCTCGTGGAACGGCAGCATGATGTTGACGTCGTCGGGCTCGCGGCGCAGCCACGTGGAAAGCCGCGAGAGCACCTGGCCGCGGCGCGCGCGGAGAAAGTCGTTCTCCGCGTCGGCGCGGGGGAATCCCGTCTCTTTCATCAGAACTCCATGATCCGGTGGCCCACCACGTTGCGGATCCGCGTCGAGCCGACGACCCGGTCCGGCACCGGCTCGCCGTGGGGGTGGATGTGCCCGTGCAGCAGCCACTTCGGGCGCAGCACCTCGATCGTGCGGTGCAGGCAGGCGAACCCGCGGTGCGGCGGATCCGCGCGGTCGCCCAGGTCCAGCGGCGGCGAATGCGTCAGCAGGACGTCGACGCCGCGCCCGTCGCGCCACCGCCGGAAGCGGGCGCGCCGGACCAGCCCGCGGGCCCGCCGCGCCTGCTGGCGCTGCGTCCACTGGTTCGGGCCGTCGTTGTAGCGAATCGAGCCGCCGAGCCCGGCGAACCGCAGGCCGGCGACGTCGACGAGCCGTCCGTCGGCGTTGATGCCGCCCGCCGGGCCGGGCCAGACCGTGGGGAAACCGTCCTTCATGGACAGCCCGCCGTAGCGCGTGTAGCCGCTCAGGTCCGGGTCGTGGTTGCCGGGCACGAACACGCACGGCACGTCGAGCGCGCTCGCCAGGAACGCCAGGTAGTCGTAGGGCAGGTCGCCGGCGCCGATGACCAGGTCGACGGAGTGGCTGCGGACCGCGTCGGTCCACAACCGCTCGTCGACCTCGTCGGAGACGACCAGCGCTTTCGGCATGCGCCCAGGGTACGACCCGCGGGCGTCATTTCATCCCGTGCGCGAACCCGGGGTCGGCGACGATGACGAAAGTGATGATGACGATCCAGAGCACGCTGAGCGCGAGCGCCCAGAACTTGAGGTTGGACAGCATCCTGGACATGACAGTTCTCCGAAGGAATCCGGTGGGGAAAGAAGGGGACCTAGAGCCAGCCGTTCTTCCGGAATATTCGGTACAGCAACAGGCAGATTGCCAGGATCACGGTGATGACCAGCGGGTACCCGAACTTCCAGTGCAGTTCGGGCAGGTAGTCGAAGTTCATCCCGTAGATGCCCGCGATCATCGTCGGCACGGTGATGATCGCCGCCCACGACGTGATCTTGCGCATATCGGTGTTCTGCTGCAGGGAAATCTTGGCGACGGTCGCGTCGACCAGGGTGGACAGCAGTTCGTCGAACGCCGCCACGCGTTCGGACACGGTCGTGAGGTGGTCGGCGACGTCGCGGAAGTACGAGCGGACGTCGTCCGGCACCAGCCGCGTGTAGCCCTCGGCCAGGCGCTGGATCGGCGTGGCCAGCGGCATCACCGCGCGGCGCAGCTCGAGGACTTCCCGCTTCATCAGGTAGATCTGCTCGGCGCTGACCTGCGAGCGGGGCGCGAAGACCTGCGCCTCCATCACGTCGATGTCGTTCTCGATCCGGCCCGTGACGTCGAGGTAGTGGTCGACGACGTGGTCGGCGATCGCGTGCACGACCGCGGACGGGCCCAGCTGCAGCCGCTCCGGGTCCTCGTCGAGCTCGCGGCGCAGCCGCGCCAGCCCCGAGTGGTTCCCGTGGCGCACGGTGATCACGAAGTCCCGGCCGAGGAACACCATCAGCTCGCCGGTCTCGACGATCTCGTTCGCCGTGGTGGGGGACTCGTGTTCGACGTACCGGACGGTCTTGACCACAAGGAAGAGCGTGTCGTCGTAGCGCTCCAGCTTCGGCCGCTGGTGCGCTTCGAGCGCGTCCTCGACCGCCAGCTCGTGCAGCCCGAACGTGTCCGCGACGCCCTGGATCTGCTGGGCGTCCGGCTCGTGCAGCCCGATCCAGACGAAGCCTTCGTGCCGCTTCCGGACCTCCTTGATCGCCTCGGAGTGGGTCCAGCGGCCGGGCAGGCGTTCACCGCCGACGTAGACCGCGCAGTCGACGACGTACGCGGACAGCGGCACCGGGATCGGGCGCACCGGAACGGTGCCCTTGTTGCCGCGGCCGCGGAGGCCGCCGAGCGAGGGAATGGCAGGCATGGGATCTCCTGGTGTCGTGCGTGGTCGTGCGAGACGACGGACCAGGGGCGGAAGATTCGTCCGCCCGGCGACACACCAGCGTTCCCGGGGTGAGAAGGCCTACCAGGAGATGAGCCGGAAGGCCGGTGAGGTGGGAACGCTGGGACTACTAGGGAGCGGACTATCGCCACTACTCATCGAGTTCCTCACCTCCTTCGGGCCGACGGCAACAGTGGTGGGGCTCGCGTTGACGCGCGAACACCGATGGTTGAGGGTACTCCTCACTACGGATGCGTGTCGTACCAGGCTCACGCGGTGTTACGCGGGACGGGAGAAGACGAGTGCAGTTCGGCCGGTACTACGAGGAGTTCGAGGTCGGTGCGGTCTACAAGCACTGGCCGGGCAAAACGGTCACCGAATACGACGACCACCTGTTCTGCCTGATCACCATGAACCACCACCCGCTGCACATGGACGCGCACTACGCCGAAGAAACCACCGATTTCGGCAAGAACGTCGTGGTCGGGAACTACATCTACTCGCTGCTGCTGGGGATGTCGGTGCCCGACGTCTCCGGCAAGGCCATCGCGAACCTCGAGGTCGAGTCGCTGAAGCACGTCAAGCCGACCTTCCACGGCGACACGATCTACGGCGAGACCGAGGTGCTCGACAAGACGCCGTCGAAGTCCAAGGACGACCGCGGCGTCGTGTACGTCGAGACGCGCGGCTACAAGCAGGACGGCCTGATCGTGTGCACCTTCCGGCGGAAGGTGATGGTGCCGAAGCGCTCGTACGGGGAAACTCGGGGCGGCGAGCAGCCGGG
Source organism: Amycolatopsis plumensis (assembly GCF_042652605.1). NCBI lineage: Bacteria > Bacillati > Actinomycetota > Actinomycetes > Pseudonocardiales > Pseudonocardiaceae > Amycolatopsis > Amycolatopsis plumensis. The sequence goes on from NZ_JBHSJY010000001.1 coordinate 4,123,833, forward strand.
CCGTCCGGTGCCGCACGAATGAGGCGCTGATGGACCTGGACGCGATCAAGGGGATACTCCGCACGTTCGCGGAAGTCGAGGCCCGCGGGGTCTCGCCGCTGTACGAGCACCTGGCGCTGCAGGCGGCCGAGGACGACGACGTTGCCGGGCTGCTGGCGTCGGCCCGCGACGGCGAGGTGCGCGGGACGCTGCTGATGGCGGTCGCGCACCGGCTCGTGCAGGCCGACCCGATCCACCCGCTCTCGCGGTACTACCCGTCGCTCGGCGGCTTCGACGGCGTCGACTCCGACACGTGGCCGCTGTTCCGGTCGTTCCTGCTGGAGCGGGCGCCGAAGGCGCGTGAGCTGATCGCCTCGCGGTACACGCAGACGAACGAGGTCCGCCGGGCCGCGTTGCTGTATCCCGGCGTGGCGCGGGCGGCGCGCGAAGCGGGCGGGAAGGTTTCGCTGCTGGAGGTCGGCTGCAGCGCGGGCCTGCTGCTGGGCCTGGACCGGTTCGGCTACCGCTACCAGTGCGACGGCGGTGACCAGCTGACGGCGGGGCCGGCCAAGGCGGCCGTCGGGCTGCACTGCGCGCTGGACCTGGCGCCGGGGGCGGTGGTGCCGAAGCTGCCGAAGAAGCTCGCGCTGCTCGACCGGGCGGGTCTCGACCGGGCCCCGGTGGACCTGTCGGACGAGGACGAGCTGGCCTGGCTGGAGGCGTGCGTCTGGGCGGACCAGCCGGACCGCATCCGGCTGCTGCGGACGGCGGCGGCCGAGCAGGCCAAGCACCGGCCGCGGTTGATCACCGGGGACGGGGTCGACGGCCTGGCCGCGGCGGCGGCGTCCCTGGAGGGGCCGCTGGTGGTGCTGACGAGCCACGCGCTGGCGTACTTCCCGGCGGATCGGCGTGCGGCGTTCCTCGAAGCGCTGGCGGGGCTGGCGGCCTCGCGGCCGGTGTGGTGGGTCTCGGAGGAGTTCTACGGCGCCGGGCTGGAGCTGGTGCTGCCCGGCCGCGACGACCTTTCGGGCGCGGACGGGCTCGCGACGCTGGGCGTCGTGCGGTGGGAGGACGGGAAGGCCGAGGCGCACGCCTTGGCGCGGACCGCGCCGCACGGGCAGCGGATGACCTGGTTGCCGCTGTAATCAGGTCCGAGGCAGGGCGTTCCACTCACGCAGCGTCACGAAAAGGAGGTCCACCAGCGCTCCGGCCGCCTCGAGCTCGGCAAGGTCTGCCGCATCGGACCAACGCACGTCCGAGGCGTCGTCACCCGCCGTGAGAACGCCGCCCTGGACTTCGCAGGCGTAGTCGAAAATCTCGTACGGCCTCCGCCGCACCGAGCCGACCAGTGTGCCCGGAATCACGTCCAGCCCTGTCTCCTCGGACAGCTCCCGGATCACGGCCTCTTTGTCCGTTTCGCCCGGTTCGACTCGGCCACCCGGCAGCGACCATTGCCCCGAACCGGGGTCGTTGCGGCGTCGGATGAGCAGCAAACGGCCCTGTGGGTCGAACGCGATCCCGCCGACGCAGCGGATCGTGGTGCTGGTCAGGCCCTCCATGTCCCGAAGGGTAGACGTAACCGAAGTGAAAACGGCTGTCCTGTACACGGAGAGTAGCCATACGGTACACTTCGGACGGCGTGCTGACCCAAGCGCGGGACTTCCCTCCCCTGCGCCTGTTCGGTGCGGTACAACATAAAAGCTGCTGTTGTCCGGTGTCACCGTAAGAGACGGGATTTGATCGCGGTGAACGTGAAGAAGATTGCGGGCCTCGCCGGTATCGCGTTGGTGCTGTTCTTCGTCATTGCCCAGCCGGGCCAGGCCGCGGGCCTTGTCGGCAACATCGTCGACTTCCTGCGCAGCTCGGCCGAATCGGTGATCACCTTCGTCAGCAACGTGTTCAAGGGCTGATCGCCGGGTTACCCTCGGACCATGTTCGCGCCACGCGACCCCGACGAGTACCTCCTCGACACCGAGCGGCGGGTGATCCGGATCCGCCGTCACTGGGCGGTGCTGCTGTGGGACACCTTCGAGGCGGCCGCGCTGCTGGCCGTCTGCGTGCTGGTGTCCTACCTGCTGCCGCCGGCGCTGTACATCGGCCAGAACATCCTCTGGTACGTCGCGCTGCTCGTCGTCCTGCGGTTCGCCTACGTGGTGATGGAGTGGTGGGTCGAGCGCCTGGTGGTCACCGACAAGCGGTTCGTCATGACCACCGGGGTGTTCACCACCAAGGTGCTGATGATGCCGATCAGCAAGGTCACCGACCTCAGCTACGTCCGCACCGCCACCGGCCGCATGATGGGCTACGGCACGATGGTCGTCGAGTCCGCCGGTCAGATCCAGGCGCTCAACAAGATCGACTTCCTGCCGCGGCCCGAAGAGTTCTACGACACGATCTCGGAGCTGGTCTTCGGCGACAAGCAGAAGCAGGCCGAACGCTTCTCCATGATCAAGGCCCAGCGCGCCGCCCGGGGGAAGAAGCCGGTCGGCTGAGACTGGCGGTCCCGCCGCGCGTGTGACGCAGCGCATCGTCGACAATGGACACGATGCGCATCGACCTGCACGCCCACTCCACCGCTTCCGACGGCACCGACTCGCCGGCCGGGCTCGTCGCCGCGGCCGCGAAAGCCGGGCTCGACGTCGTCGCGATCACCGACCACGACACCACCGCGGGCTGGGCGCCCGCCTCCGAAGCGGTGTCACCCGGCCTCACGCTGGTCCCCGGGGCCGAGCTCTCCACGGTCTCCATCGACCCCGAGACGGGCCGCCAGATCAGCGTCCACCTGCTGGCCTACCTCTTCGACCCCACGTCGGAGCCCGTCGTCACCGAGCAGACCCGGCTGCGGCTCGAGCGCCGCACGCGGCTGCGGCGGATGGCCGAGCGGATGGCCGCCGACGGCCTCCCGATCGACATCGACGAGATCTTCGGCCTGCTGCCCGAGGACTCCCCGCCCGGGCGGCCGCACCTGGCCCAGGCGCTGGTCCGGGCCGGCCTGGTCGAGTCCGTCGACGAGGCCTTCGCCGACTACCTCAGCCCGCGCCGCGGCTACTACGTCGCCCGCCGGGACACGCCGGTCGAAGAGGCCATCGACATGATCGCCGCGGCCGGCGGCGTCACGGTCATCGCGCACCCGTTCGCCTTCAGCCGCGGCGCCACCATCAGCGAGGACACCCTCGCCGGGCTGGCCGCGCGCGGGCTCACCGGCGTCGAGGCCGACCACCCCAACCACGACGCGCCGACGCGGGCCCGCGTTCGCGAACTGGCCGCCGAGCTCGGGCTCGTCTTCACCGGATCCAGTGACTACCACGGCACGAACAAGACGATCGCGCTCGGCGAGTGCACCACCGACCCCGGGCAGTTCGAGGAACTCGCTTCGCGGGCGACGGGGTTCCAGGTCGTGAAGGGCTGACATGGCGCTCTTCGACGCGAAACTGTTCATGAGCGCGACGATCACCCTGATCGTCATCATGGACCCGCCCGGCACCGTGCCGGTGTTCCTCAGCCTCGTCGGCCGCAAGCCGATGGCGACCCGGGCGCGCGCCGCGCGGCAGGCCGTCCTGGTGTCACTGCTGGTCATCAGCCTGTTCGCGGTCGCGGGCCAGGCGATCCTCGCTTACCTCGGCATCGGCATCCCGGCGCTGCAGGGCGCGGGCGGGCTGCTGCTCCTGCTGATCGCACTGCAGCTGCTCACCAGCAACGGCCACGAGCCCGAGGCGGCGGCCGACGACGTCAACGTCGCCCTCGTGCCGCTCGGCACGCCGCTGCTGGCCGGGCCCGGCGCGATCGCCGCGACCATCGTGTTCGTCCGGCAGGCCGACGGGCACGTCGGCGCGTACATCGCACTGGCGCTCGCGATCGTCACCGTGCACCTCGTGATCTACCTCTGCATGCGCTACTCCGGCCTGGTCATCCGGCTGATCAAGGAAAGCGGCATCACGCTGCTGGCCAAGGTGGCCGGCCTGCTGCTCGCGGCCATCGCCGTGGAGCTCGTCGCGAACTCCGTGCGCGGGTTCATCTCCGGCGCCGGCTGACGCGGCCACCCGGGTTGTCCTGCCGGACAGGATGCCCCCGGAGCGTTGACATCGTTGGCAGCCCTCCCGCAGCCTGAAGCTCGGCTCACTGGTTGAAACGATTCAACTCCTTGCGGGAGGCCTCGATGAAGTGGCTCAGAGCAGTCCTGCCGGTGACGGTGCTGGTGGCGAGCGGTGTGGTGGCCGCGCCCGCCGACGCGGCACCGGGCTGGCAGAAGTACGTCGTCGCACCGGCGAGCCGGGACGTCCGGCCCGTGCGGGTGCTGTCCACCACCGGGGACGTCACAAACCCGAACGGCCTGCTCGGACGCGGGGTGGCGACGTTCAAGCGGCAGGCACCGCCGCCGAAGCCGGCGTGGCCCGCGGGCACCTCCGCGGCCGCGTCGTCGTTCCACGCGCCGAACAACGGCGGGAACGGGCAGCCCCGGACCTACGACCCCGGCAACGCCGTCGACGGCAACCCCGGGACGTTCTGGAACGACGACACGATCGGCGCCTACCCCGACGTCCTGACGATCACCGCGGGCGCGCCGGTCGCGCTGCCCGGCGTCACCGTCCTGTCCAATGTGGACGGCGTGCCGCAGGACTTCACGGTCGAGGTGCTCGACGCGGGTGCGTGGCGGGTGGCCGCGTCCGTGACCGGCAACACGGCCGTGCAGCGCGCGGTCGCCTTCGACCGGCCGGTGACGACCGCGCAGGTGCGGATCACCGTGACCAAGGACCAGAACACCCCGTCCGGCGAGTTCAGCCGGGTCGCCGAGGTGTGGCCGGGCGTGGTCGCCGATCCGCCGGTGCCGACCGCCGTCGTCGACTTCGGCAAGGTCGTCGCCGGGTACCCGAAGATCGCCTTCGCGGGCGCGTCGGCGAACCGGCCGGGCGTCCGGCTGGCGTTCTCGGAAACCCTGCAGTACCTGGGCGAACGCTCCGACTTCACCCGCTCGGACTTCTCCGGCGGGCCGGGCACCGACCAGTTCGCCGTGCCCGCGACGCCGACGGTGTGGCGCGACACCAAGGGCTGCGCTGCGGGGACGCAGGTGTGCGCGGACGGCCTGCACGGCTTCCGCTACCTGCGGATCAGCCTGGACGCGCTGGCCTCCGACGCGCCGTTGGCCCAGCCGTCCGGTGAGGTGCGCATCAGCGGCGTCTCGCTCGACTTCACGCCGTTCCTCGGCACGCCGTCGACCTACCGCGGCTGGTTCGAGTCGTCCGACGACGAGCTGAATCGCTACTGGTACGCGGCGTCCTACACGAACGAGCTGGGCATGGACACCTTCCGCGAGTCCGATGTGGACCCGCGGGGTGCCTTCTCGCCGTCGCTGGACGGGAAGCTGGTGCTGCACGACGGCGCGAAGCGCGACCGGGCCCCGTACGTCGGCGACGTCGCCGTCTCGGGCCTGACGCAGTACCTCACGCACCAGGACGGCACGGCGGCTCGGAACGTTCTCGCCGACCTGGCCGACCACCAGCGCGCGGACGGCTGGATCCCGCCCGCGTCGATCAACGACTACACGCTGCCGCTGTTCGACTATCCGCTCTGGTGGGTGACCTCGAGCTGGGACTACGTGCTCTACACGGGCGACACCGCGTACGCGACTTCGTACTACACGCACCTCGTGAAGACGCTCGACAGCTGGTACCCGTCGGTCACCGATTCGCGCGGGTTGCTCGCGAAGGGGCTCAACGGCACCGGTGGCTACGGCGACTACGCATTCCTGCCGCGTACGGGCGAAGTGACGTACTACAACGCCTTGTACGTCCGGGCGCTTCAGGGCGCGGCCGGTCTCGCGCGCGCGACGGGGCATCCGGCCGACGCGGAGCGGTGGCTCTCGCGTGCTTCGGCCGTCTCGGCGGCGGTGAATCAGTATCTGTGGGACCCGGCGGCCGGGGCGTACCTCGACTCGGCGACGGGCGCGGTGCGGCACGGCCAGGACGGCAACAGCCACGCCATTCTCGCCGGAATCGCTTCGCCCGCGCAGGCCACTTCGGCGCTGGCGCGGCTTGCGGCGGGCGCGCTGCCGTACGGGAACCCGTTCATGGACAACGACACTTTGGTGGGCGACGGCACGAAGCGCGTGTACGCGTTCACGTCGTTTCCCGAGTTGCAGGCGCGGTTCCGGAGCGGGCAGACGGCGTCCGCGATCGACCAGATCAAGCGGATGTACGGCTGGATGGCCGCGCACGACCCGGGCATCACGGCGTGGGAGGGCATCGGCGAGGGCGGCTCGCACTACGAGCAGGGGTACACCTCGGCCGCGCACGGCTGGTCGACCGGGGTCGTGCCGGCGCTGACGAACGAGCTGTTGGGCGTCTCGCCTGCTTCGCCGGGCTTCGCGACCTGGACGGTTGCGCCGCACCCGGGTTCGGTTTCGTGGGCGCGCGGGGCCGTGCCGACGCCAAAGGGCGAGTTGTCGGCTTCGTGGTCTCAGCAGGGTTCGGTGTTCTCGCTGACGGTTTCGGCGCCGCGGGGGACGTCGGGGTCGCTGGTGGTGCCTTCGGGTCGGCTGGTGTTGCTGGACGGGCGTCCGCTGCGCCCGGCGGGTGCGTTGACGGTTTCCGGTGGTACGCACACGGTCCTGGTCGTGCGTTAGCCGGGCTTTCCGCGCGGGGCGGGTTCGCCCCGCGCGGAAAGTGTCGGTGGTGGTGCGTAGCGTGGGCAACGTGAAGGAGCAGATGGGCTTCGACTTCGGCGTCGCGCAACCGGTGCGGCTCACGAAGGTCTCGCCGGCGCGGCTGGCGACCTTCGACGACTGCCCGCGCCGGTACCGCCTCGCGTACCTGCAGCGGCCGACCCCGCAGCGCACCGGGCCGTGGGCGCACAGCACGCTGGGCGCGGTGGTGCACAACGCGCTGCGGGCGCTGTTCGACCTGCCGGTGCTCAAGCGCGTGCCGCAGCGGGCGGTGGCGCTGGTGGCCGAGTTCTGGAAGGACGCGGGCTTCGAGAGCGAGGAGCAGGCGGCGCGGTACCGGGCGCGGGCCAAGGGGTGGGTGGCGGAGTACGTCGAGGACAACGACGTCTCGCACGACCCGGTCGGGCTGGAGCGCTGGGTGTCGGCGCCGGTCAGCGGCACGCCGGGGGAGCGGCCGTCGATGATCATCGAGGGCCGCGCGGACCGGATCGACGCTCGTGACGGATCGCTGGTGATCGTCGACTACAAGACGGGCCGCCGCCCGCCGGACGAGTACGAGGCCCGCGCGTCGCAAGCGCTTGCGCTGTACGCGGTGGCGGCGGCGCGGACGTTGCGCATGCCGTGCACGGCGGTCGAGCTGCACCACCTGCCGACGGGCACGATCGCGGCGGCCGACCACACGCCGGAGAGCCTGCAGCGGCACCTGCAGCGCGCCGAAGAGACCGCCGCGGACCTGCGCCTGGCCACGGATACCCTGGACGCGGGCGGCGACGGGGACGTGCTGTTCCCGCCCCGCCCGGACCGGCGCTGCGCTTGGTGCGACTTCCGGCCCAGCTGCGCGGCGGGCCAAGAAGCGGCCCCGCAGGCGCAGCCGTGGGACCTGCTCGCGCCCTGAACGGGAGGGAACTTGGCTTCACCGGACACCGACGAACTGGCGACCGTCCCGTTGCCGACCGGGAGCCCGGAGGGCGGAAAGGCCGCTTCCGGCACCGGCCCGGAGGGGGCGGCCCAGCCCCAGACCACTCCGGCTTCGGCTGTACCGGCGGCCGAGGAGCAGAATGGTCCGGCCCGGCCGGAGGCGCCGACGGCGGAGCCCGAGCGGGTCGAGCCCGCGGAGGCGTCCCCGGAAGCGGCCTCGGCTGCCCGGCCGGGCGGGCGCTGGTGGCGCGGACTCACCGGCTCGCTGGCCGCCGGTCTCACGGTCCTGGCGATCGGCGTGCTCGCGGTGGCGGGCATCTGCCTGTTCACGGGCGCACCCGGCCCCAGCGCGACCCTCCTGATCGGGCACCCGATCGCGGCCGCCCTGGCCCTGCTGGCCCAGCGAGTCGCCGACCGCCGCAACGGACCCCCGGCCGTAGGAGCAGGCCTAGCAGTGGTCCTGTTCACGGTGTCGGCACTAACCCTCTTCTGGCTCACCTGACCCAGCCCCGCCCCAATCACGCCAGTCCCGGCTTCGCGCACGTGATGCCCGCCCAAGCACGCGAGATGCCCGCCGGATCACGCGAGATGCCCCGCGGATCACGCGAGATGCCTCCTGAAGCACGCGAGATGCCCGGCAGATCTCGAAAGTCTCACTTTTTCGCCGCGTGATCGGGGCGGAACTCGGGCGATCCGAGCCGAAACTCGCGTGCCGGAGGCGAACTCCGTGATCCGCGCCGGAATTCGCGTGATCCGGGCCGGATCTCGCGTGATTGGAGGCGGAACTCGCGTGATTGGAGGCGGAACTCGCGTGATTGGAGGCGGAACTCGCGTGATCAGGCGGGTATCTCGCGTGACTGGAGGGGAATCTCGCGTGATTGGCGGGGCATCTTGCGTGACTGGAGGGGCATCACGGGGCCCGCTTACTTCAGGGCTGTGAGGGTGGGGCCGCGCTGCTCGAGGAGGACCGGACCGGCCGCGGCGAGGCGGACCGGGCCCGGGTAGCCGCGGCGCTCGACGCCCACCGTGCGGATCGTCGAGCCGTCGTTCTCGTTGAGCACCGCCAGGCCGCCCTTGATCGGGACCACCAGCTGCTGGGCGAACGTGGCTCCCGGGCCCAGCGCACTGCTCAGCGTCCAGCGCGGCGACAGGTCGTCGCGCGACAGGGCCACCACCTTCGACCCGCTGAACCAGTACATGTTCGCCGCCGTCTGGGTGGTCGCCTCGACGCCCGTCGGCGGGTCGGCCGCCAGGTCGCCCGGCGGGACGTCCAGGGGGTACGCCGCGCGCTGGGTGCCGTCGCCGTTGAACGTCACCAGGAGCTTCTGGTCCGGCAACACCACCGCCGTCAGGTCACCCGACATCGCGATCACGCGGGCTCGCTTGCCCGCGAGCACCGAACTGAAGCTGACCTGCGGCTCGTCGTCCTTCTCCGGGGCCGCCTTGTACACCGTCAGGCGGTCCGCCGGGTCGCCCGGGCAGCGCTCGATCACGCCGACCTTGCCCGACGCCGCCGCCACCGTTCCGTACGTGCAGCCCGTCCGGGGCTGCTTGCCCGCGTTGACCAGCGCCGGGACCTGGCCGTACTCGGCGCTCTGCACCAGGTCGTCGCGCCAGGTGGTGAGGAGCTGCTTGCCCGTCGCCGTGACGTGGGAGCCGTCGTCGATCAGCTGGGTGCCCAACTCCGCGTTGCCGTTGCGCTGGGCGGTGATGCGACCCGTCGCCGGATCGAGCTGGGTGACTTCGCTGCAGTTGCGGCTCTTGTGGTAGACGGCGTTCAGCCGCCCCCACACCGAGTCCAGGGTGCACAACGGCAGGTCACGCGTGTAGTGCCAGCGGATCTGACCGGTCAGCGGGTCGCGGGCGGCCACCTCGCCGCCGTCCGCGGTGGCCACCGAGTCGCCGGCCACGACCGGGATCGGCGTCGAGCCGCTGGCGGCGCTCCAGATCTCGGCGAGCGATCCCGGCACCTTGTCCGGGGCCGCCGGCAACGCCGGGGGCGGCCCCGCCTGGGTGTGATCGGTGGCCGCGCTGTCGCTCGTCGTGCCGATGACCAGCGCGACGGCGAGCACGACCACCGCGATCAGCGCGGCGATCACCCGGTCCCGCCCGCGGTTCCACGGCGAACGACGCGCTTTGACCCGCGGGGCGGGCGGAGGGGGAGCAACGTCGTCCAGGACGTCCTCCGAGCCGTACTCGGGGGCCGGTTCTGCCGCGGGCGTGACCTCTTCAGGCGCGCTTTCGGGCGCCTTCTCGTCTTCGCTCACTTACCCGACCCCCGTGCGTAGGCCTCAGTCTGCCGACGCAGGTGTATCAGACGTCGCGGCCGGGCGGCGACGGCGGCGCCGCCGAGCCGGCCGTTCGGCGTTCTCGCCGGCCTCCTTCTCGACGGCCGGACCGGTCGCTTCCGGGGCGTTGCCGCTGCGGGTGCGGCGGCGGGTCCGGGTGCGGCCCTCCGACGCCGGAGCGGAGGCCTCGTCCGAAGGCGCGGCAGCGGCGGCGTTGTCCGCGGCCTCGATCGCCTCGGCCGCTCGCGAGCCACCGCGGGTCCGCTTGCGCGGGGCCCGGGTGCGCTTGCGCGGCGCCTCTTCCGCATCGGGCTCGCCACGGCGACGGCCGCGCTTCTTGCCGCCCAGGTCTTCTTCCTCCTCGGCGGCCAGGCCGGCGCGGGTCCGCTTGGCCAGCGGCAGCCGCCCGGTGGTGCCCTCCGGGATGCCCAGGTCCTCGAACAGGTGCTTGGACGACGAGTACGTCTCCACCGGCTCCGGCTTGTCCAGGCCGAGCGTGTCCGAAATCAGCTTCCAGCGCGCCTCTTCGTCCCAGTCGACCAGAGTGACCGCGACGCCGGTGCGCCCGGCGCGGCCGGTGCGGCCGATCCGGTGGACGTAGGTCTTCTCGTCCTCCGGGCACTGGTAGTTGATCACGTGCGTGACGTCGTCGATGTCGATGCCGCGGGCGGCCACGTCGGTGGCGACCAGCACGTCGACCTTGCCGGAGCGGAACGCGCGCAGCGCCTGCTCGCGGGCGCCCTGGCCCAGGTCACCGTGCACGGCCGCAGCCGCGAAGCCGCGCTCGACCAGGTCGTCGGCCACCTTCTGCGCGGTGCGCTTGGTGCGGCTGAAGATCATCGTCAAGCCGCGGTCGGCCGCCTGCAGGATCCGGGCGACGACCTCCGGCTTGTCCATCGAGTGCGCCCGGTAGACGAACTGGGTGGTGCGCTCGTGCACCGCGCCGGCGTCGTTCTCCTCGGCGCGGATGTGCGTCGGCTGGCGCAGGAAGGTGCGGGCCAGCGTGATGATCGGGCCGGGCATGGTGGCCGAGAACAGCATGGTCTGCCGCTCGTCCGGCACCATCCGGAGGATGCGCTCGATGTCGGGCAGGAAGCCCAGGTCGAGCATCTCGTCGGCCTCGTCGAGCACCAGGCCGCGGACCTTGCCGAGCACCAGGTGCTGCTGCTCGGCCAGGTCGAGCAGGCGGCCCGGGGTGCCGATCACGACGTCGACGCCCTTGCGCAGCGCCTCGATCTGCGGCTCGTACGGGCGGCCGCCGTAGATGGCCAGTGTCCGGATGCCCAGGTGCTTGCCGGCGCCCTTGAGGTCGTTGGCGACCTGGATGCACAGCTCGCGGGTCGGGACCACGACGAGCACCTGCGGGGTGCCGTCGCCGGGGACCTGCACGCGGTGCAGCAGGGGGACGCCGAAGCCCAGCGTCTTGCCCATGCCGGTGCGGGCCTGGCCGATGAGGTCGTCGCCGGCCATGGCCAGCGGCAGGGTGAGCGCCTGGATGGCGAACGTCCGCTCGATGCCGGCCTCGCCGAGCGCCTTGACGATCTCCGGCTTGACGCCGAAGGACGCGAAGGTCGGGGCCTCCGGCTCGACCTCGACGCCCGCCTGCAGCGGGTGCGAGGTGTCGAGCGCGGCCGGGCCGGTCTCGCTGTGTTCCAGCGCGACGGCGGGGGGCTGTTCGGTTGTGGGAATTTCTGCGGTCAGGGTGATCGCCTCTCTCGTGACCAGCGCGCACAGCCCTGGGTCCGCTCGACACTCGACCGGGAGTAAACCCTGGTCCCTGGCGCTGATCTGGAGCGCGGAACCGGTCCGTCCCGGGAATGCCGGAAGAGGCGTGCACGCACATTGCAGTACGTCGGCAGGCCACCTGACCTGCCTGTTTCCCGACGCCGGTATGGCGTACGGAAGCTTGTTGTCGGACGCCAGTGTACCTGGTCAGCGGTTTTTCGACAGTACCCGGCGCGCCGGAACCAGTGTGATCGGTCTCGTCCCGACACGTCCGGGTGCTTCGGCGATACCCTGCCCCCGTGACCGAGCCGAAAGAGATCAGCGAAGGCGTAGTCGACCTTCTCGGTGTGATCGCCTATGGCGAACTGTCCGCGTTCGACCGGCTGGCGGAGGACTCGCGCAGCGCCCCCACCCTGGCCGGGCGGGCCGCGCTGGCGGCGATGGCGGCCGCCGAAATCGGTCACTACGGCCAGCTCGCCAAGCACGTGGCCGCGAACGGCATCAAGATCGAAGACGCGATGGCGCCGTTCGTGCACCACATCGACGCCTGGCACGCGTCGACGCCGCCGAAGTCGTACCTGGAGTCGCTGGTCAAGGCCTACGTCGGCGACGGGCTGGCCGCCGACCTGTACCGGGAGATCGCCAGCTGGCTCGACCCGGAGACCCAGGACCTGGTGCTGACCGTGCTGGCCGACACCGGCCACTCGGCCTTCGCCGAACGCGAGGTCGCGGCCGGCATCGAAGCCGACCCGAAGACCCGCGACAAGCTCGCCCTGTGGGGCCGCCGCCTGCTCGGCGAGGCCCTGACCCAGGCCCAGTACGTCGTCGCCGAGCGCGACGGGCTGGCCGAGCTCATCATCAGCGGCTCGGGTGACCTCTCCGGAATTGCGGCGCTGTTCCGGCGGTTGCAACAGGGGCACACGAAGCGCATGCAGGCGCTCGGCCTGGGCTGAACCCGATGGAGTACCCGGAAGTGACGACGCGGTCGGGCGCGGACATGCGCCACCGGAACGAGCCGGTTCGGTTAGCCTTGGCCGGCACATCCCTTACGAATTTCCAGCGGAGGTCCCACGTGGAGGTCAAGATCGGCATCAAGGACACGCCGCGCGAGCTGGTGGTGTCCAGTGGCCAGTCTCCCGAAGAGGTGGAGAAGCTGGTCGCCGAGGCCCTGACGGCCGGTGACGGGCTCTTCCGCATCAACGACGAGAAGGGGCGCAAGTACATCGTCCCCTCCGACCGCATCGCGTACGTCGAGATCGCCCCCTCGGACGTCCGCAAGGTCGGCTTCGGCGTCGGCGACTGAACTCGGTTCGACCGGTGAAGGCCACCCTGCGGGGTGGCCTTCACCGGTTTCAGGCGACCCCGAAGGGGTTGTCGATCACGTAGCGCCACTTCCCGTCCGCGCCTCGGCGGGCCACGTCGGTGGCGGTGCCGCGGGGGCCGGCGTCGATGCTCCAGTCGACGACGAGCAGGGCCAGGTCGCCGGCGACGTAGACGTGCCGCGGCCGGACGTCGATCGGACGGCCGAGCTGCTGCAGCGCGCCGTTGGCGGCCCGCCGCCGCGCCCCGGTGACCGGCTCGCCCGGCCGCGCGACGAGGACCGCGTGGTCTTCGTAGACCCGGTCGAGTGAACCCGGGTCGCCGCTGTTGAACGCCCTGGCGAACACGGCCGGATGCAGCGCGGCGTCGGTGGTGAGTGCGATGTCCATGCGGCCAGCGAACCGGAGGCGCGAGTGGCTCACCAAACGGTAAGGACCTGGGACGCGGACCTGGTGCCGTCCCCGGCGGGCCGCACGGACCGCCCGGACCCCGGCTGCCCCGTCGAGACGGCGCTGGCGGCGATCACCGGCCGCTGGACGACGCTGGTCCTGCGCGACCTGATGCACGGCCCGCTCACCTACAGCGCCCTGCGGGCGTCGCTACCGCAGATCAGCGACAAGGTGCTGACCGAGCGCCTGGCCGTGCTGCGGGACCGCGGCCTGGTGCGCCGGGACCGGCGGCCCGGCTTCCCCTCGCAGGTGACCTACGCCCTGACCGACGCGGGAGAGCAGCTCCGGCCGTTGCTGATCGAGCTGTACCGCACCGGCGAGCGGCTGCTCAGGCGTTGAGCTCTTCCAGCGTCGTGGGGACGTGGAACGGCGGCGTGCTCGTGCCCGTGATGCGGTAGCGGCCCCACGGGTCCGGGTCCGAGAGTTCCCCGGTGGCCGAGTGCGAGCCCGCCCGGATGGAGACGGCCTTCTTCTTGCCGCCCGCCAGGCGGGTCAGCTCCTCGTTCACCGCCACCCGGCCGTACCAGCGGTAATAGCCGTCGATCGGCTGGAAGTAGCCGCGCAGCTCGACCGTCACCGGCAGCGAAACGCCGTCGACCTCCAGGGTCGCTTCACCGCTGTAGCCGTCTTCGTCGTGCTCGCTCATGAGGTTTCCTCCAACGACTCCGAAGTGCGGCCCAGCTGGACCACCTTGTTGGCTTCCAGGGGCAGGTTCGGGTCGATGACCACGCCGTTCTGGCGGGTCAGCCCGTCGATGGCCGCCCAGATGATCTGGGTCAGGTACTCCACGACCGCGTCGCGGCTCATCGAGCGGCGGTCCAGCCACCACTCGCCGGTGTTCTGGACCATGCCGACGATGCCGTGCGCCCACGGCTCGGCCGCGCCGGAGTCCATGTTGAACATCCGCATGTAGTCGCCGAGCAGGGCGGTCAGCGCCGTCGCGATCAGTTCCTTGTCCTCGGCCACGACGTCCGACGACACCGGCTTCTCCGGCCGCCCGTGGGCGAGCAGCCGGTAAAGGTTGGGGTGCTCCTCGATGACCGTGAAGAACGCGTCGAGGGCCATCCGGATCCGGGGCACCGGCGCCAGCTCGGCGTTGATCGCCGGGATCAGCCGCTCGAAGAGGATTTCCGTGCCGCGCTGGCCGAGCGCCACGTAGAGGTCGGCCTTGTCGTCGAAGTGCCGGTACAGCACCGGTTTCGTGACGCCGGCTTCGGCGGCGACGTCCTCCATGCCCAGGTCCGGGCCGTGCGTGTCGAGCGCCCGCAGCGCGGCCTCGACGAACTCCTTGCGCCGGGCGATGCGGTGCTTGCGCCACCGGTCGCGCCGGGCGTCGCCGGTCGCCTCCTCGCCGCGCGAGGACTTGCCGGCCTGCTTGCTGGAGCGCTTGACACGTTCGATCACGAGGGTCATGCTACGCACAGGTAACTGTTACCTCAAGTTACACTTCTCGGAAGGGGTGTCGGCAATGACGCGGACGCTGAAGGAACCGGATCGCGAAAAGACCGCGGACCGCCTGCTGAAGTCGTCGGCGAACAAGTTCTACGACCCCGACGTCGACATCGACTGGACCGCGCCGCTGGTGGAGGGCAAACGGTTCATCCTCGAAGAGCGGTCTTCGCTCTACGGCACCGAACTCTGGGACAAGCTGACCCCCGAGCAGCGCATCGAGCTGGGCAAGCACGAGGTCGCGAGCGTCGCGACCACCGGGCTGTGGTTCGAAATCCTCCTCATGCAGATGCTGCTCAAGGAGGTCTACGAGCAGGACCCGACGTCCGCGCACGCCCAGTTCGCGCTCACCGAAATCGCCGACGAATGCCGCCACTCGACGATGTTCGCGCGGATGGCGTCGCGGATCGGCTGCCCGGCGTACGGCCCGGTGCCGTGGCTGCGGCGCCTGGCCAAGCTGATGCCGACGATTTCCTACGGCCCGGCGCGCTACGGCGCGATCCTGGTCGCCGAGGAGGTCCTGGACCGGCTGCAGCGCGAGCAGATGAACGACGAAGGCGTCCAGCCGCTGGTCCGGATGGTCAACCGGATCCACGTCCTGGAAGAGGCCCGGCACGTCACCTTCGCCCGCGAAGAGGTCACGCGCGGGATGGCGAAGCTGTCGAAGGCCGAGATCGCCTACCAGCAGTTCATCATCGCGGTCATTTCGTACTTCGTGACGCGGGCGTTCATCAACCCGGACGTCTACAAGGCGGTCGGCATCCGCCCGCGCGACGGCGTCGAGGCGGCGCTGAACAACCCGCACTGGCAGGGGACGATCGCCTGGGCCGGGGAAAAGATCATGCCGTTCCTGCAGGAGTCCGGCCTGGTCGGACTGCCGGGGAAGTACTTCTGGCGCAAGTCGTTCCTGCTCCCGGCGGCCCGATGACGACCGTCCTGTCGCCCGAGCAGTTCGTCACGAGCGACGGCGCTTCGCTGAACGTCGTGACGTCGGGGCCCGCGGACTCCGCCCTCACGCTGGTGCTGGTGCACGGCTGGACGCAGGACCACCGGACGTGGGACTTCGTGCTGCCGCACCTCGATCCCGGTCTGCGCGTGCTGCGCTACGACCTGCGCGGCCACGGCGGCTCGGCGCCCGCCCGGCCCGGTGGTGCCACGATCGCCCGGCTCGCCGACGACCTGGCCGAACTGATCGCCGACCGCGTCCCGGACGGGCCGCTGGTGCTGGCCGGGCACTCGATGGGCGGCATGACGCTGATGGTGCTCGCCGAGCGGCACCCGGCCCTGGTCCGGGAGCGGCTGGCGGGCGCGGCGTTCGTCGCGACGTCGTCGGGTGACATGGACCAGCTGACGCTCGGGTTCCCGGGCCTGGTCGGCCGGAGCGTGACGCGCTTCGAGCCGCGGGTGGCCCGGCTGCTGGCCCGGTTGCGGTCGGACACGCTGCGACTGCGGCCGGGGCTGGTGCGTTCGGGTGCCCGGCGGCTGGTGTTCGGCGTCCGGCCGGGGCGGGCGCAGGTGGACAGCGTCGTCGAGCAGCTGCTGCGCGCGCACCCGGCGAGCGCGGGGATGTTCCTGGACGCGATCGCGGCCCACCGCGGGGTCGGCGGGCTGGGCGCGCTGTGCGACGTGCCGTCGGTGGTGCTGGCGGGGGAGAGGGACCGGCTGTGCCCGCTGCCGCACGCGAAGGTGATCGCGGACGAGCTGCCGCACGCGGAGTTCGTCCGGTTCCCGGGTGCGGGGCACATGCTGCCGCAGGAACGGCCCTTCGAGGTCGCTCGCCGGATTTCCGCCCTGGTGCGGGTCGCCGCCCGCTGAAGATGCAGTGAATGACTCATTCCTGGCGTCTGACGCCAGGAATGAGTCATTCACTGCATCCGGTCAGGAGTCCTTGAGCGGGAAGCCGCCGCCGATGCCGCGCCAGGCGAGGTTGGCCGTCAGGGCCACCGCTTCCTCGCGGCTCATCGACTGGTGGTGGGCCAGCCAGAACCGCGCGCTGACCTGGCTCATCCCGACCAGCCCGACCGCCAGCAGCCGCGCCTTGTCCTCGTCGAGACCCGCGTCCGCCGTGATCGTCTCGGTGATCGCGTCCACGCTCGCCGACGTCGCCCGGTCGACCGCTTCCTGGACCGCCGGCTCGCCACGCAGGTCGGACTCGAACACCATCCGGAACGCGCCCGCGTCGTTGCTGACGAAGTCGAAGAACGCGCCGACCGTCGCCGGGACGCGCTGCTTGTTCTCCGTCGTCGAGTCCAGCGCGTTCTGGACGCGCTTGACCAGCTCGTCGACGTGGCTTTCCAGCAGCGCGATGTACAGGTCCAGCTTGCCGGGGAAGTGCTGGTACAGCACCGGCTTCGAGACGCCCGCGACCTCGGCGATCTCGTCCATCGCGGCGGCGTGGTAACCGTTCTCGGCGAAGACCCGCTGCGCCGCGGCGAGGAGCTGGGCCCGGCGCTCGGTCCGGGGCAGCCGCACCCCACGTTGCTGCAGCCGCGTCATCTCCGTCATGCTCGTCCTCCCGTCATCGCTTCTTCGACGGGCGGGGTCGCCACCGCGTGAAGTCGCCCTGAAGATTACTCGCCGGTACGTGTGCCGCGCCAAGGGTCGGGCATTCTGGACTCGTGGACACCCCCGTGCAGGCCCGGTCGCCGCTGACCCACGTGCCGCTCTCGACCAGGGCCTTGCCGTCGCTCGACCCGCTCCCGGCGCCCTGGCCGGCGGCCTTCGAAGAGGTCGGCACAGCCCGCCTGCACGTCCGCCGCACGCCGGGCCCGGACGGCGTGCCCGCGGTCTACGTCCACGGTCTCGGCGGCTCGTCGACGAACTGGACCGACCTGGCCGCGCTGCTCGCGCCGGTCGCCGGCGGCACGGCGATCGACCTGCCCGGGTTCGGCAACTCCGAGCCGGAAAAGGGCTTCGACTTCACGCTCCAGGCGCACGCGGACGTCGTCACGAAGCACATCGAGGCGGTCGGTGGGCCGGTGCACCTGTTCGGCAACTCCATGGGCGGCGCGATCGCCCTGCTGGTCGCGGCGCAGAAGCCGGAGCTGGTCAAGACGCTGACCCTGATCTCGCCCGCGGTGCCGGACCTGCGCCTCGACCCGCGGCGGCTGTCGGACCCGCGGATGGCGCTCGCCTACCTGCCGCTGGTCGGTGCCCGCGTGCGGGCCCAGCTGGCCGCGCTCGGGCCGCGGGAACGCGCCGCGCAGGTCATCAAGCTGTGCTTCGCCGACCCGTCGCGGTTCCCCGAAAGCCGCCTGGACGAGCTGACCGAGGAACACGGCGCCCGCGCCGGGTTCGCCTGGGCCGCGCCCGCGATGGCACGCAGCACGTTCGCCATCTTCCGGGCCTGGTCGACGCTGGGGAAGGCGTCGCTGTGGTCGGTCGCGCCGCTCGTCAAGGCGCCGACGCTGGTGGTCTGGGGCCGCGAGGACCGCGTCATCTCGGTGAAACGCGCCGTGCGGACCGCCCGGGCGATCCCGCGGGCCCGCCTGCTCGTGCTCCCGCGCACCGGGCACGTGGCCCAGATGGAGCGTCCGGTCGTGGTCGCGAAGGCCGTGCTGGGCATGTGGGAGCACGTCGAAGCGGGCACCTGGTAGCCCGATCGGGCGACGCCGAGTTCACTCGATGATCCGCCAGTCGGCGCGAGCGGTGCCGCGCCGCTGTGGCACCCTGGTGCGGTGGACCGGGTGAAGCAGGACGCGCGAGGCGAAGATCGCCGGCCGCCCCACCGCGCGTCGGCCCGCCGGACGCCGGACGCCGAGGACCACCCCCGCACCGGGCAGTACCGCCCGTCGAAAGCGGCGGCCCAGCGCCTCGAGGAGGACCGCTACCGCCCCGGCGGGCGGCGGACCAGTGCCGAGCCGCTGAGCGCCTCGTGGAAGCCGCACGTCGAGGTCAAGGCCGAGAAGAAGGTCGAAGAACCGCCGAAGTCGGGCATCGCGAAGCTGACGAAGACCTACGGCTGGCGCGTCTACGCCCTGCCGATCCTGGTCGTGCTGACCGTGCTCGTCGTGGTCAACACGGCCACCAGCCCGGCCCAGCCGATCGCCGAGCAGGGCGCGGGCGCCGCCGGGTCCGGTGTCGAGTCCGCGGGCGGCGACAGCTCCGGCGGCGCGATCGACGGCAACGGCGAGCAGGCCATCCCGGAGAACCCGGCCACTCCGGTCGACCTCAAGGTGCCGACCGCGGACCTGCCCGAGGGCATCCCGTTCACCCAGGCCGGCGCCGGCAAGTGGCACGTCGTCCCGGGCAGCGGCCCGAAGATCGGCAACGGGAAGCTGTACACCTACACCGTCGAGGTCGAGGACGGGATCGACCCGTCGAGCTACGCCGGCGACGACGCCTTCGCCGCGGCCGTCCAGGGCACCCTGTCGAACCCGACCCAGGGCTGGACCTGGGACGGCAAGATCGCGTTCCAGCGGGTGGACGGCAGCTTCCCGAACCCGTCGTTCAAGGTGAGCCTCACCACGCCGGAGACCACCCACCGGCCGGACGCCTGCGGCTTCCAGATCAAGTTCGAGGCCTCCTGCTACCGCAAGAGCCTCGGCCGCGTGCTGATCAACCTGGCCCGCTGGGTGCGCGGCGCCAAGGCGTTCAACGCGGACATGACCGGCTACCGGCAGTACGCCATCAACCACGAGGTCGGGCACGCCCTGGGCAACCAGCACGTCGGCTGCGGCGGCGAAGGCCAGCCCGCGCCGGTGATGATGCAGCAGTCCTTCGGGGTCTCCGACGACTACGTCTCGATGCTCAACGACATCCCCGGCGGCGACAAGGGCAAGGTGGCCAAGGACGGCCGCACCTGCCTGCCCAACGCGTGGCCGAACCCCAAGCCCGCCGCCTGAAGTTCTCCCAGCATGTGGACGCGGGAAGACGTATTTGCCCGCGCGCGTTGTGCGTAGTGGGATGGACGCGATACGCGCGCGAGATGGAGGACCCATGTCAGCACTGCCGCCGCTCGTCGAGCCGGCTGCCGAGCTCACCAAGGAAGAGGTGGCCCGCTACAGCCGTCACCTGATCATCCCGGACGTCGGGATGGACGGGCAGAAGCGGCTGAAGAACGCCAAGGTCCTGGTGATCGGGGCCGGCGGCCTCGGCAGCCCCGCGCTGCTGTACCTGGCCGCCGCCGGGGTCGGCACGCTCGGCATCGTCGACTTCGACGTCGTGGACGAGTCGAATCTGCAGCGCCAGGTCATCCACGGCCAGTCCGACGTCGGCAAGCTCAAGGCCGCGTCCGCGCAGGAGTCGATCGCGGAGATCAACCCGCTGGTCAAGGTGCACCTGCACACCGACCGGCTGGACTCGTCGAACGCGCTGGAGATCTTCGGGCAGTACGACCTGATCGTCGACGGCACCGACAACTTCGCGACGCGCTACCTGGTCAACGACGCCGCCGTGCTCCTCGGCAAGCCGTACGTCTGGGGTTCGATCTTCCGGTTCGAGGGCCAGGTGAGCGTGTTCTGGGAAGACGCGCCGAACGGCAAGGGCCTCAACTACCGCGACCTCTACCCCGAGCCGCCGCCTCCGGGCATGGTCCCCTCCTGCGCCGAGGGTGGCGTGCTGGGCGTGCTGTGCGCGTCCATCGGCTCGATCATGGTCACCGAGGCGATCAAGCTCATCACCGGCATCGGCGAGCCGCTGCTCGGCCGCCTGATCAGCTACGACGCGCTGGAGATGAAGTACCGCGAGGTCAAGATCCGCAAGGACCCGGACACGCCGAAGATCACCGAGCTGATCGACTACGAGGCGTTCTGCGGGGTCGTTTCGGACGAAGCCGCTTCGGCCGCTTCGGGGAGCACCATCACCCCGGCCGAGCTCAAGGCCAAGTTCGACAGCGGCGAGAACTTCGCGCTGATCGACGTCCGCGAGCCGCACGAGTACGAGATCGTCAACATCAAGGGCGCGACGCTGATCCCGAAGGACCGGATCCTTTCGGGCGAGGCGCTGGCCGAGCTGCCGCAGGACAAGCCGATCGTCCTGCACTGCAAGTCGGGTGCCCGGTCCGCCGAGGCCCTCGCCGCCCTGCACGCGGCCGGCTTCAAGGACGCGACGCACCTCGGCGGCGGCGTGCTCGCCTGGGCCAAGCAGATCGACCCGAGCCTGCCGACCTACTGACAGTGTGTGTTTTGCCCGGCCGGGAAACCGTGTGTGAGCAGCGCGTCTTCTCATTCGTGGTCCACCCGGCCGGGTAACGTCACGGCCGTGCGGTCAACCCTCGAACGTCCCCCGGCGCACGTCTGCGCGGCCTTCGGCGGCCCCGCCGACGCCGCCGAACGCCTGCCGGATTCGACGGCGTGGCGCTGCGGCGACCTCGTGTTCAAGCCGGTCACTGACAAGGTCCGGACGCTGTGGACCGCGCACGCGCTCGACTACGTCCGCGAGCCGGGCCTGCGGGTCGGCAAGCCGGTCCGGTCGACGGACGGCCGCTGGATCGTCGGCGGCTGGACGGCGTCCCGGTTCCTGTCCGGCACGCACGAGCACCGCGGCGACGCCTCGGTGCTGGCGGCGGTGAAACTGCACCGCGCGACGATCGGCCTGCCCCGCCCCGACTTCCTCGACAGCCGCACCGACGTCGATGCGGTCGCCGACCGCGTGGCGTGGGAGGAACTCGAGGTTCCCCTGGAGGAGACGAAGGGCGGCCGCTGGTTCGAGGTCCTGGCGCCCGCCCGCCGCCCGATCGGGTTGCCGCTGCAGGTGGCCCACGGAGAGTTGCTGGCCGGGTTGCTGTTCGACGGCGATGCCAGCCCCGGCCTGGTCGACTTCGTGCCGTACTACCGGCCCGGTGAGTACGGCGCGGCGATCGTCGCGGTGGACGCGCTGGCGTGGGGCGGCGCGGGCCGTGACCTGCTCGAACGCTGGGCCCACCTGCCGGAGTGGCCGCAGCTGCTGCTGCGCGCGGTGCTGTTCCGGCTGGCGGCCAACGCGCTGAACCCCAAATCGACGCAGGCAGCACTGGACGGCCTGCGCGCCGCGGCCCGCGAGGTGTCCGGGGTCTTGTGACTTACGCGGCCGTCC
Organism: Amycolatopsis plumensis; assembly: GCF_042652605.1. Taxonomy (NCBI): domain Bacteria; kingdom Bacillati; phylum Actinomycetota; class Actinomycetes; order Pseudonocardiales; family Pseudonocardiaceae; genus Amycolatopsis; species Amycolatopsis plumensis. The sequence continues at coordinate 4,145,633 of NZ_JBHSJY010000001.1, forward strand.
GGGATGATGGCCGGGTGATCACCTACCGAAAGGGCCATGCCGCGTAGGCGCCCTGGAAGCCTGCGCCGCCGCCGCCGACTCGACGTCGCGGGACCGCCGCCGGCCAAGATCCCTTACCTCTCCCGCCGCGAGCAGCGGCAGCTCGCTTTCGCCGAAGCGGACGCCGGCCTGGTGCCGGGTACCGTCGCCGGTGCGCTCCGACGCTGGCAGAACCGGACTCGGCCACCCAGCCGGCTCTCGCAACGGGACTGCCCGCGCCCCGCTTGCGAACCGCGGCAGGACCGGCTCGAGCTCGCGCAGGTGCTGAGCGCGCTGCCGCGCCGCGAGCGGGCGCTGATCGGTGCGGAACTGGCCAAGGCCGACCGCCGATACCTGGCGCAGACGCTGCCCGATCCGTTCGGCACCTCGCCCTGGTGGTTCACGTGCCGGATCATCGACCAGAACGGCTGGGGTCGCTTGTGACCGAGGTCGCAAGATCCGGCGTCACCTCCGGTAAAGCCGCGCTGACCTCCGGACTCCCGGCACGTGGACGGAGATCTCACCGGCCGGGCGCCGGAAACACCGCCGCAATGTCAACTGCCTGAAACATTCGGTCGAATCCGGTTAACACGGCCTCCTTAGCGTCAGGGCACGCCCGAAACGCCAAGGAGGTGCCCGATGCCGCAGGTCGACACCCACTGCCCGTACTGCGCCCTGCAGTGCGGGATGAGCCTCGACGGCGCCCGCGTGACGCCGCGGGACTTCCCGGTCAACGCCGGCGGTCTGTGCCAGAAGGGCTGGACCGCCGGCTCCCTCCTGACGAGCCCGAAGCGGCTGACCACGCCGATGCTGCGCGTGAACGGTGTGCTCGAGCCGGTGAGCTGGGACTTCGCCCTCGACTTCGTCGCCCGGAAGCTCGAAGCGATCCGAACCGAACACGGCCCGGACGGCGTCGCGATCTTCGGCGGCGGCGGGCTGACCAACGAAAAGGCGTACCTGCTCGGCAAGTTCGCCCGCGTCGCGCTCGGCACCTCGCAGATCGACTACAACGGCCGGTGGTGCATGTCCTCGGCCGCCGCCGCGGGGATCAAGGCCTTCGGAGCCGACCGCGGGATGCCGTTTCCCGTCACCGACCTCAAGAACGCCGACGTCGTGCTGCTCGCCGGGGCGAACCCGGCCGAGACCATGCCGCCGTTCACGCAGCACCTGCGGGGCACCGACCTCATCGTCGTCGACCCGCGGCGCACCCCGACCGCCGAACTCGCGAGCCTGCACCTGGCGCCCGCGCCCGGCACGGATCTCGCGCTGGCCCTGGGCATCCTGCACGCCGTCGTCGAAGGCGGGCACCTCGATCAGTCCTATGTGGACGATCGAACCAGCGGGTTCGCCGAACTGTGGCGGATCGCCGCGAGCTGGTGGCCGGAACGCGCCGAGCGCGTCACCGGCGTCTCGGCCGCCGACATGCGCCTCGCCGCCGAAAAGCTCGCAGGAGCCCGCAACGCCTACGTCCTCACCGCGCGCGGCACCGAGCAGCACGCCACCGGGACCGCGACCGTCGGCGCCTGGATCAACCTCGCGCTCAGCCTCGGCCTGCCCGGCCGGAACGGCTCCGGGTACGGCTGCCTCACCGGTCAGGGCAACGGCCAAGGCGGCCGCGAGCACGGCCAGAAGGCCGACCAGCTCCCGGGCTACCGCAAGCTCGACGACTCGGCCGCGCGCGAGTACGTCGCCGGCGTCTGGGGTGTCGACGCCGCGAGCCTGCCCGGTCCCGGCCGCTCGGCCACCGAACTGCTCGAAGCGCTCGGCCAGGAGAACGGCCCGAAGGCGCTGATGGTGTTCGGCAGCAACGTGGTCGTCTCCGCCCCGCGCTCGCAGCGCGTCCAGGACCGGCTGGCGTCGCTGGACTTCCTGGTGGTCGCCGACTTCGTGCTGTCGGAGACGGCGGCGCTGGCCGACGTCGTCCTGCCGGTCACCCAGTGGGCCGAAGAGGACGGCACGCTCACCAACCTCGAGGGCCGGATCCTGCTGCGCCGCAAGGCGTTGACTCCGCCGCCCGGCGTCCGGTCCGACCTCGACGTCCTGAACGGCCTCGCACAACGGCTGGGCCAGCCGGAAAACCGGTTCCCCGCCGATGCCGAGACGGTGTTCGAGGAGCTGCGGATCGCGTCGAAGGGCGGCATCGCCGACTACTCCGGCGTCAGCTACGACCGGCTGCGCGCGGGGGAAGCCCTGCACTGGCCCGTCCCGGCGGACGACCACCCCGGGACGCCGCGGATGTTCCTCGACGCCTTCGCGCACCCGGACGGCCGCGCGCGGTTCGTGCCGGTCGAGCACACCGGCCCGGCCGAGCTGCCCGACGACGAGTTTCCCTTGCAGGCCACCACCGGCCGCGTCCTGCAGCACTACCAGTCGGGTGCCCAGACGCGGCTGATCGACGAACTCACCGAGGTCGTGCCGGAGGCGTTCGTCGAGGTCCACCCGGACACCGCCAAGCGGGCCGGACTCGAAGAAGGCGACCGGGCGCTGGTCCGGTCGCGGCGCGGCGAGACGGTCGCGCGAGTGCGGTTCGCCCAGTCGTTGAAGCCCGACCTGGTCTTCCTGCCGTTCCACTTCCCCGGTGAGCAACGCGCCAACTTGTTCACCAATCCGGCGCTCGACCCGGTTTCCCGGATGCCGGAGTTCAAGGTGTGTGCCGTGTCCTTGTCTACCGTGGATGGTGCCGCGTGAGCCCTCGTGAAGTCGTCATCGTCGGGTACGGCATGGCCGGCGCCCGGCTCGCGGACGAGATCCGCCGCCGGGACCCGATCGCCGAACGGGTCCGGCTGACCGTCCTCGGTGCCGAACAGCACGCGGCCTACAACCGGGTGCTGCTGTCCGCGGTCGTGGCCGGCGGGATGAGCGCCGACAGCGTCCGCCTGCACGACGACGAGTGGGCCCAGCGCCACAACATCGACCTGCGGCTCGGCGTCGACGTCGAACGCATCGACCGCGAGAAGCGCTGCGTCGAGCTGGCCGACGGCTCCTCCGTCGACTACGACGCCCTGGTTCTCGCCACCGGCGCGAACCCGTGGATCCCGCCGGTGGAAGGCCTCGAAGCCGGGCCCGGCGTGGTCGCCTTCCGCAGCCTCGACGACTGCGCCAAGATCCTCGACGCCGCCCGCTTCGGCGCGCCGGTCGCGGTGCTCGGCGGTGGCCTGCTCGGCCTCGAAGCCGCCCGCGGCCTGGCCGGGCGCGGCAACCAGGTGACCGTCGTGCACCCGCTGGGCCACGTCATGGAACGCCAGCTCGACCCGGCCGCCGGCCACGTGCTGGCCCGGCAGCTGACCGACATGGGCGTGACGTTCAAGTTCGGCGCCACCGCCGCCCGCTACCTGCCCGGCGACGGCTTGAAGCTGGACGACGGCAGCCTCGTCCCGGCCGACCTGGTCGTCGTCGCCGCGGGGGTCCGCGCCGAGACGCGCCTGGCCGCCGAAGCCGGTCTCGACGTCGACATGGGCATCCTCGTGGACGACGTGCTGCGCACCAGCGACGGCCGCATCCACGCCCTCGGCGACTGCGCCCGCCACCCCGGCGCCCCGGCCGGGCTGATCCAGCCCGCCTGGGAGCAGGCAGAAGTCCTCGCCGACGTCCTGACCGGGACGAACGCGGCGGCCCGCTACCGCGGCACCACGGCCGTCACCCGGCTCAAGGCCCGCGGCATCGACCTCGCCGCCCTCGGCGAGACCCAGCTCGAAGCATCCGACAACGGCGCCGAGGTGCTCACCTTCAACGACCCCACCGGTGGCCGGTACGGCAAGCTCGTCGTCCGCGAAAACCGTGTCACCGGGGCGATCCTGCTCGGCCTGCCCGACGCGGCCGCGACCATCACCCAGTTCCACGACCGCGGGACGCCGCTGCCGGAAGACCGGCTCGCCGTCCTGCTCGGCCGCGCGCTGCCCACCGGCAGCACGCCCGCGGCCAGCCCCGCCGACCTGCCCGCCGCGGCGGTGATCTGCCGCTGCAACAACGTCACCAAGGGCCGGCTGATCGAAGCCTGGAAGGCCGGGGCCACCGACACCCCCGCACTGGCGCGGGCCACGCGAGCGACGACGGGATGCGGCGGGTGCACGGACACCGTCGGCGGCATCGCGAACTGGCTCGCCGCGCAATGACCACCTCGAACCGCCGCACGAAGGAGCACGCCGTGGCCCACCAAGGAAAGCACTGGATCGAGCACTGGGAACCCGAGAACGAAGAATTCTGGGAGTCCACCGGCAAGAAGGTCGCCCGCCGCAACCTGTGGTTCTCCGTCTTCGCCGAGCACATCGGCTTCTCGATCTGGACCCTCTGGTCGGTCATCGTCCTGTTCATGGGCAAGGACTACGGCTTCTCCGCCGCCGACAAGTTCCTGCTCGTCTCGACGCCGACGCTGATCGGCGGCCTGATGCGGCTGCCCTACACCTTCGCCGTGGCGAAGTTCGGCGGCCGCAACTGGACGGTCGTCAGCGCGGTGCTGCTGCTGATCCCGACCACGCTGGCCGCGATCGTGCTGCACCCCGGCACGTCGCTCGGCACCTTCCTGCTCGTCGCCGCCCTCGGCGGGGTGGGCGGCGGCAACTTCGCGTCGTCGATGACGAACATCAACGCCTTCTACCCGGAGAAGCACAAGGGCTGGGCGCTGGGCCTCAACGCCGGCGGCGGCAACCTCGGCGTCGCGGCGATCCAGCTGGTCGGGCTGCTGGTGATCGGCACGGCGGGAGCGACCGCGCCCCGGCTGGTGCTGTTCGTCTACCTGCCGCTGATCGTGGTCGCCGCGCTGTGCGCGTACTTCTTCATGGACAACCTCGCCACCATGAAGGGCGACACGAAGGCGATGCGCGAGGTCGTCAAGGACCCGCACACGTGGGTGATGTCGTTCCTCTACGTCGGCACGTTCGGCTCGTTCATCGGCTACAGCTTCGCGTTCGGCCTGGTGCTGCAGAACCAGTTCGGCCGCACCCCGCTGCAGGCGGCCGCGGTGACCTTCCTCGGCCCGCTGCTCGGCTCGCTGTCCCGGCCCACCGGCGGCTGGCTCGCCGACCGCGTCGGCGGCGGTAAGATCACCTTCTTCACGTTCATCGGGATGGCCCTGGCCACGGTCGTGCTGATCCTGGCCTCGACCTCGAAGTCGCTGGTGCTGTTCACGGTCGCGTTCGTGGTGCTGTTCGTGCTCACCGGCATCGGCAACGGCTCGACCTACAAGATGATCCCGGCCATCTTCCGCGCCAAGGCCAAGGTCGCCATCGCGAACGGTGCCGGAGAAGCGGCCGAGCTGCTCAAGGCGCGGCGCCTGTCCGGTGCCCTGATCGGCCTGGCCGGCGCGATCGGCGCCGAGGGCGGCCTGTTCATCAACCTGGCCTTCCGGCAGTCGTTCGCCGACGCGAAGAGCGGCGTGCCCGCCTTCATCGGATTCCTCGTCTTCTACGGGCTCTGCTTCGCCGTCACCTGGGCGGTCTACCTGCGGAAGCCCGCCGAACAGCCCACGAGTGAGCGCGGTCTGGCGCTCGCGGGAGCGGAGGTCTGAGATGCCCACCCTGGTCGTCGCCGGACACGGCATGGTCGCCCACCGGCTCGTGGAGGCGGTGCGCGCGGAAGACCCTTCGGGGAACTGGCACATCGTCGTCCTGTCCGAGGAGCCGCGCCCGGCGTACGACCGGGTGGCCCTCACGTCCTATGTGGACACGTGGGACCCGGCCACCCTGGCCCTGCCCGGCTCGGACTACGCGGGCGACTCCCACGTCGACCTCCGGCTCGGTGAGCTGGCGGTTTCGGTGGACCGCTCCGCGAAGACAGTCACCACGGCCTCCGGCGACGTCGTTGCCTACGACGCCCTGGTGCTGGCCACCGGCTCGCGGCCGTTCGTGCCGCCGGTGCCCGGGCACGACCTGGACGGCTGCTTCGTCTACCGGACCATCGAGGACCTCGACCGCATCCGCGCCGCGGCGATCGACAAGCCGGGCCGCGGACGGCGCTCGGCCGTCGTCATCGGCGGTGGCCTGCTCGGCTTGGAGGCCGCGAAGGCGTTGCGGGACATGGGCCTCTCGCCGCACGTCGTCGAGATGGCGCCGCGGCTGATGCCGCTGCAGGTCGACGAGGGCGGCGGGTCGCTGCTGCGGCGGCTGATCACCAACCTGGACGTCACCGTCCACACGGGAACCTCCACCGACGCGATCGAGGCCGACGGCTCGCGGCTGCTGGCCAAGCTGGGCAACGGCACCGAGCTGGACGTCGACCTGGTCGTGTTCTCGGCCGGTGTCCGGCCGCGCGACGACCTCGCCCGGCAGTCCGGCCTGGACCTGGGCCCGCGCGGCGGTGTGCTGACGGATGCCTCCTGCCGCACCAGCGACCCGGCGATCTACGCGATCGGCGAGTGCGCTGCGGTCGAGGGCCGCGTGTACGGCATCGTTGCGCCCGGGTACGCGATGGCGGAGATCGTCGCCGCGCAGCTCACCGGCGGGGCCGGGACGTTCCCGGAGCCGGACACGTCCACGAAACTGAAGCTGATGGGTGTCGACGTCGCTTCCTTCGGGGACGCCCACGCGACGACCGAAGGTGCGCTGGAAGTCGCCGTCAACGACGCCGTGGCCGGGACGTACAAGAAGCTGGTGGTCACCGACGACGGCAAGACCCTCCTGGGTGGCGTGCTCGTCGGCGACGCGACCGAGTACAACACGCTGCGCGCGCTGGTCGGCCGTCCGCTGCCGGCCGAGCCGGGCGCGATCCTCGCCCCGGCGGGCGGTGGTGCCGCGGTCGGTGTCGACGCGCTGCCGGACGCGGCCCAGATCTGCTCGTGCAACGCGGTGTCCAAGGGCGCGATCACGAACGCCATCCACGAAGACGGCTGCGACACCGTCCCGAAGCTCAAAGCGTGCACCCGGGCGGGCACGGCCTGCGGTTCGTGCGTCCCGCTGCTGAGCAAGCTGCTCAGCGCGGCCGGCGTCGAGCAGTCGAAGGCCGTCTGCGAGCACTTCCCGCAGTCGCGCGCGGAGCTGTTCGAGATCATCCAGGCCACCCGGATCACCACGTTCAGCGAGCTGATCGCCCGGTACGGCTCGGGCAGCGGCTGCGCGATCTGCAAGCCGGCGGTGGCGTCGATCCTGGCCACCCTCGGCAACGGGCACGTGCTCGGCGGCGAGCAGATGACGCTGCAGGACACCAACGACCGGTACCTGGCGAACCTGCAGCGCAACGGCACGTACTCGGTGGTCCCGCGGATCCCCGGCGGCGAGATCACGCCGGACAAGCTGATCGTGATCGGCGAAGTGGCGCGTGACTTCGGGCTGTACACGAAGATCACCGGCGGCCAGCGGATCGACCTGTTCGGGGCCACGGTGGACCAGTTGCCGCTGATCTGGCGGCGGCTCGTCGACGCCGGGTTCGAGTCCGGGCACGCCTACGGCAAGGCGCTGCGGACGGTCAAGTCGTGCGTCGGCTCGACGTGGTGCCGCTACGGCGTCCAGGACAGCGTCGGGCTGGCGATCGAGCTGGAGCTGCGCTACCGCGGGCTGCGCTCGCCGCACAAGCTGAAGTCGGCGGTCTCGGGTTGTGCCCGGGAGTGCGCGGAGGCGCGGAGCAAGGACTTCGGCATCATCGCCACGGAGAACGGCTGGAACCTCTACGTCGGCGGCAACGGCGGCACCACCCCGCGCCACGCCGACCTGCTCGTGTCCGATGTAGACACCGCGACGCTGATCCGCACGATCGACCGGTTCCTGATGTTCTACGTGCGCACCGCCGACCGGCTGCAGCGGACCGCGCCGTGGATCGAGGAGCTGGAAGGCGGCCTCGACCACCTGCGGGCGGTGATCGTCGACGACTCGCTCGGCATCTGCGAAGACCTCGACGCGGCGATGGCCAAGCACGTCGACAACTACGCCGACGAGTGGAAGGGCGTCCTGGAGGACCCGGAGAAACTGGCCCGGTTCTCCTCGTTCGTCAACGCGCCGGGCGCGCCCGACCCGGCGATCTCGTTCCGCGAGGAGCGGGACCAGAAAGTGCCCGTGATGCTGGGAGTTCCGGAGGTGCGGCGATGACCACGTCGATCGAACGGACCTGGACGGCGGTGTGCCCCGTCGGCGCGGTGCCCGAGTACGCCGGGGTGGCGGCGCTGCTCGACGGCGGCGTGCAGGTGGCGATCTTCCGGCTGCCGGGCGACCGGTGGTACGCGCTGTCCAACTGGGACCCGTGCAGCGGCGCGGCGGTGCTCTCTCGCGGCATCGTCGGCGACACCGGCGGCGTGCCGGTGGTCGCTTCGCCGGTCTACAAGGAGCGGTTCGCTCTCGACAGCGGCGAGTGCCTGGACGCTCCGGGCGTCTCGGTGCCGGTGTACGAGGTGCGCGTGCGGGAAGGCGTCGTCGAAGTGGAGAGCCCGTGAGCGATGTGCTCCCACTGGCCGGTTTCGTGATCGGCATCACCGCGGCGCGCCGGGCTGACGAGCTCGGCGCGCTGCTGGTGCGCAAGGGGGCGAGCGTCCGGTACGGCCCGGCGATCCGGATCGTGCCGCTGACGGACGACCGGGAGCTGCACGCGGCGACCACCGCGTTGCTGGCCTCGCCGGTGGACGCGGTCGTCGCGACCACCGGCATCGGCTTCCGCGGCTGGCTCGAGGCGGCCGAGGGCTGGGGGCTGGGGGACACCCTGCTGGATCGGCTGTCGTCGGCGACGCTGTTGGCGCGGGGCCCGAAGGTGACCGGGGCGCTGCGGGCGGCCGGGCTGTCGGAGTCGTATTCGCCGGCGTCGGAGAGCAACGCGGAGCTGCTGCAGCACCTGCTCTCGTCGGGGGTCGACGGGCTGCGGATCGCGGTGCAGCTGCACGGGGAGCCGCTGCCGTACTTCGTGGACACGCTGCGCGCGGCGGGTGCGGAAGTCATCGAAATCCCGGTGTACCGCTGGGTCGGCCCGGTCGACCCGGGCCCGGTGGACCGGCTCCTCGACGGCGTCCTGGACGGCTCGATCCACGCACTGCCCTTCACCAGCGCGCCGGCGGCGGCGTCGCTCATCGCCCTGGCCCGGCGCACGGGCCGGCTGCCGGGGCTCGTCACGGCGCTGTCCGGCCCGGTGGTGGCCGCGTGCGTCGGACCCATTACGGCTGGACCGTTGGCGGCTTTGGGGGTGCCGACGGTCCAGCCGCACCGCGCGCGGATCGGCGCACTGGCCCGCACGGTGGCGGAGACCCTGGTCGCGCGTTCGCCGCGGTTGCGGGCGGGAGGGCGGTCGATCGAACTGCGTGGCCAGGCGGCCATCGTGGACGGCGAGTGGCGCGAAGTGGCCCCGGCGCCGATGGCGCTGCTGCGGGCGCTGGCGGCGTCACCGGGCCGGGTGGTGTCGCGGCGCGAGCTGATCTCGGCGTTGCCCGGGGGCGGCGAGGAGCACGCGGTGGAGACGGCGATCGGGCGGCTGCGGACGTCGCTGGGCGGCGGGAAGGTGGTCCAGACGGTGGTGAAGCGGGGGTACCGGCTGGCGGTCGACGTCTGACCTCCGTGTCAGCGGACGTGTCAGTGCGGTGGCTCCCCGGTGTCAGCGGGGGCGGCGAAGGTGGTCTCACACCAGCTACTTCGCTACTCGAGGAGAATCCGATGCAGAAGTTCACCACCCCCGCCCCGATCGCCACCGAGCTTTCGATCCCCGCCGGCCGGGTCCGGTTCGACGCTTCCCTTCGTTCCGACACGGTCGTCCAGGTCCTGCCCGCCGACCCGGCGAAGAGCCGCGACGTGAAGGCGGCTGCGGAGGCGGCAGTGTCGTTTGACGACGGCGTCCTGCGGGTCACGCTCGAGGCCAAGAACCAGTACTTCGGCCCGTCCGGAGCGGTCGACGTGACGGTTACGCTGCCCGAGGGCTCCTCGGTGGAAGCCAAGGCCGCGGCGGTGGAGCTGCGGGGCGTCGGCCGCCTGGGTGACGTCACGGTCTCGGGCGCCCACGGCGAGGTGGTCTTCGACGAGGCCGCGAGCCTCCGCTTGACGGCCCACGCGGGCGACGTCTCGGTGGCCCGCCTGACGGGCCCGGCGGAGATCACGACGGGCAAGGGCGACATCCGCATCGCCGAGGCAACGGGCGGCAACCTGGTCCTGAGCACCCAGGCAGGCGACATCACGGTCGGCGCGGCGGCGGGTGTCTCGGCGTCCCTGGACGCGGGGACGACGTACGGGCGGATCCGGAACGCGCTGAAGAACGAGGGCCAGGCGGGGTTGTCGATCCAGGCGACCACGGCTTACGGCGACATCGACGCCCACAGCCTGTGAGGCGGGTCCGGAAGCGCCCCGATGTGGTTTCGCAGCCGCGGCAACCACGTTGGGGCGCTTGGGACCGACCGAAACTGTCGGTGCCTGCCGGTAATGTGGAAAACGGGGGGCGCCCCCGCGAGCCCGGAGTGGTTCCGGAAAGTCGTAGCACCCCGGACGCGAACGCAAGCCGGCGGCATGACCGGAACACCCACCCAGACCTCCCCCTGCCACCCCGATCCGAAGCCAGAACACGGACGGTGGTGCCGGGTCAAGGCACGCTTTCCCGCCTTGACGCGGCACCACCGTCCGTCGTCACAATCGGGCTTCGGGGTGGTAGGCCACCGACCCGGCTCCCGGCTTCTCGGCGACCGGAATTGTCGGTGCCCGCTGATAGCGTGAAATTTGGGGGGCGCCCCCACGGGCAGGGATCAGCCGGCCCAGGTGACCGCGTGCTTCTCGAATCCCCGCGCCACCGCCACCCGAGCCGCCTCGGCTTCCGCTTCCTCGCGGGCCGCCGGGCGCAGCGGGTCAAAAGCCGTCAACGTCACCGTCAGCTTCGCTCCAGAACCCTCCGCGCGCCAAATCCCCGCGATGTCGCCATCAGCCACCAGCACCCCCGGGTTGCCCAGCATCTTCCACACTTCCTTGCGCCGCAGGGGATCCGGGACCAGCAACGCCTTGTCGCGCGCCTGGATGAACGGATCCAGCGGGGGCAGCAGCCGCACCAGGTCGGGCTCCGGCGGATTCTCCAGAGCGGCCAGCCGGGACGACGGCAGGAACCGGGTCTTGCCCTCGACCTGCACCGAAACCAGGTCCGCCGGCCACGTCCGGTCGACCACCGCGCGAGCCGTGCCCGCGAACTCCGCCGCTTCGCCCGGGGACGCCGGGCCGTTGAGCCGCAGGTACCGCTCGATCACCGCCGTCGCCGCGGCCGGGTCCGGCGTCTTCCGCAGGCGGCCGCGGCCCTCCAGCGGCGCCAAGGTCGCCGGGGACGCGCCGGACACCAAGCGGATGCCGCCCAACGGCGCCGCGATGCGCATCAGCTGCTCCTGGATGTGCGTCGCGTTGCAGCCGCGGCACCACCGCGAGAACGACGGCGGCAGCACCTTCGTGACCGCCGCCGAAACCGCGCCCTTCGTCATCGGCTTCGTGACGATCTTCCGGAGCGCCGCGGCCGCGGTGAAGACCACCTCGGTCGCGGCCAGCCCGGTCGCCGCCATTTCCTTGCGCTGCCACAACATCCGGGCCTGCGCGTCCGCGTCGTCCAGCGGGACCAGCGCCCGGATCACCTCCGGCAGGTCCGAGCGCACGTGGTAGTGCGGCGCACCCCGCAACGTCCAGGCCAGGACGAGCTCATCGAAAGACACCGGCCCGTCGAGCCGGGCCACCAGGGCGAGCAGCGCGGTGTCGCGCATGCTGTCCTGAAGCCCGGCCCGGACCACGGCGAGGTCGGCGACGTCCTGCGCCGAGCGGTGCAGGCCGTGCTCGGCGATGCGGTAGGCGAGTACCTGACGGCGGTCCACGGGCAGCTCCTAGAACGCGTACTCGAAGGTGTAGCCCACCTTGTCCTCGCCCATGGCGCCGCCGGCGGTGCCGCGGCCGGTGATCCCGGCCAGCTCGCCGGTGCCCGAGCCGGGGACGACAGTGAACGTCGAGGCGATGCCCTTCGCGTCGAAGGTGTACTCGTGGCGCACGATGAACGTCCCTTCGCGACCGTCGACCTTGCCTTCGAAGCGCTCGAAGCACGGCGACGTCGTCTCGCCGCTTTCGTACCCTTCGCCCGCGTAGTACAGCAGAAGGTCGCAGACCGACTCACCCTCGATGACACCTTCGTACGCGAAGGTGGCGTGCGCGTAGGCCACCCGCGGCCCGCTGCCCTCGGTGCCGCTGACGATCTTCTCTTCCCAGTTCTTCGTGGTGAAAGCGTTCATGGGGACCACTCTGCCGGGCATACCTGTCAGCTCGTGTCAGGTATTTCTGCGAGAATCGCCGTCATGCGCGCGAGCCGTCTCCTGTCCGTTCTCCTGCTGCTGCAGAACCGCGGCCGGATGACGGCCGAGGAGCTGGCCGAGGAGCTCGAAGTCTCGGTGCGGACGGTCTACCGGGACATCGACGCGCTCTCGGCGTCCGGCGTCCCGGTGTACGCCGACCGCGGCCGGACCGGCGGCTACCGGCTCGTCGACGGCTACCGCACCCGGCTCACCGGGATGACCGAGGAAGAGGCCCAGTCGCTGTCGCTGGCCGGCCTGCCCGTGGCGGCGGCAGAGCTGGGGCTCGGCACGGTGCTCACGGCGGCGCAGCTCAAGCTGTACGCCGCGTTGCCCGCCGAGCTGCGCGACCGCGCCGGACGCGTCGCCGAGCGGTTCTACCTGGACGTCCCGGGCTGGCACCGGGGCATCGAGAGCCTGCCGGCGCTGTCGGCGATCGCCGACGCCGTGTGGTCGTCGCACCGGATCCGGATCCGCTACGAACGCTGGGGGCAGCGGGTCGTCGAACGGGAGCTGGAGCCGCTGGGGCTGATCCTCAAGGCGGGCAACTGGTACCTCGCGGGCCGCTGCGACGGCACCGACCGCACCTACCGCGTCTCCCGGGTGCTGGAGCTGGAAGACCTGGGCGAGGTGTTCGAGCGCCCGGACGGCTTCGACCTCGCGCGGTACTGGCAGGAGTGGTCAGAGCAGTTCGAACGCCGGATGTACCCGCGCGTCGCGGTGGTGCGGCTTTCGCCACGGGCGCAGGCTCTCGTACCGTTCTACGGAGGTTCCGTCGGCGCCCGCGCCCTGCGCGACTGCCCGAACGAGCCCGGCGCGGACGGCTGGCTCACCGTGGAGCTGCCGGTGGAGCCGGGCGAACCGGCCATCGGGGAGCTGCTGCGCTTCGGGCCGCACCTGGAGGTCCTGGCACCGGCGGACCTGCGGGCGGAGCTGGCCGAAGCGATCGAGGAGATGGGCGCGTTCTATGGGTGAGCTGAGCGGCATCGCCATCGGGGTCACGGCCGAGCGGCGAGCGGGCGAATTCATCGCGGCCCTCGAACGCTCCGGCGCCGAGGTCCGCCACGCGCCGACGATCACCATCGTGCCCCTGGACAGCGACCCCGAACTGCGCGCGGGCACCGAGGCGGTGCTGGCGGCCCCGGTCGGGTTCACGGTGGTCACGACGGGCGCGGGCTTCCGCGGCTGGCTCGACGCGGCCGAGGGGTGGGGCCTGCGCGAGGGACTCCTGGCGGCGCTGGGGGAGTCCCGGATCTACGCCCGCGGCCCGAAGGCGGTGGGCGCGGTCCGCGGCGCCGGCCTGCGCGAGTCCTTTTCGGCCGCTTCGGAGTCGAACGCCGAGCTGTTCGGGGCGCTGGCCGCGGCCGGGGTCGGTGGAGAGCGGGTGGCCGTCCAGCTGCACGGCACGCCCTTGCCGGAGCTCACCGATCCGCTGGTGCACGCCGGTGCGTCCCTGGTGCAGGTGCAGCCCTACCGCTGGCATTCGCCGCCGGACGTCACGCCGGTGTACGACCTGATCGACGCGGCCGTGGCGGGCGAGCTGGACGCGCTGGCCTTCACGAGCGCCCCGGCCGCGGCGAACTTCCTGACGCTGGCGCGCACGTCCGGGCACTACGACGAGCTGGTGGCGGCCCTGCGCGGCCCGCTGGTGGTGGCGTGCGTCGGCCCGGTGACGGCCGCCCCGCTGGAGGCGGCGGGCATCGGGACGCTGCAGCCGGAGCGCCAGCGCCTGGGCGCGCTGGTGAAGCTGCTGGTCACCACGCTCGGAAAGGCCTAGGTTCGGCCGGCGATTCCACGTGTCAGTCGTTGCCGGCCGGCACTTCGCCCGCCTCCGCCGCCCGGACCGCCTCCCGGCCCGCGGCCTCCTCGCTCATCCCGAGCCGCCAGTAGCCCGTGAAGCAGATCAGCCGCTTGTCCACCTCGCGCTCCCGCACCAGGTGGCGCCGCACCGCCTTCACCACTCCGGCCTCGCCGGACACCCACGCGTACGGCGTCCCGCCCGGGAACGCCGCCGCGCGCAGCGACTCCAGCAGCGCCTCTCCCCGCGGCCGCGTACCGCGCAGCACCCAGTGGATCTCCACCGCTCCGCGCGTCTCGAACGCCTGCCGCTCCGCGCGGTCCGCCAGCTCGACGAACACCGAAGCCCGCGCGCCCGGCGGGAGCTGCTCAATGATCGCGCCGATCGCCGGCAGCGCCGTCTCGTCGCCGACCAGCAGCTGCCACGCGCAGCCGTCTGGTGGCGCGTACAGCCCGTACGGCCCGGTGAACGTCACCCGGTCGCCCCGTGCCGCCCGCGACGCCCAGGCCGAGGCCGGCCCCGTATCGCCGTGCAGCACGAAGTCGACGTCGATCTCCGCCGCCTGCGGGCGATGGGCCCGGACCGTGTACGTGCGCATCGGCGGGCGGACGTCGTCCGGCATCGCCAGGTACGTCCGGTACCAGGACATGACGTCGGAGCCGGTCTCCGGCAGCACCGGCGCGTCCTGTCCCCGCAGCGGGAAGAACACCTTGACGTACTGGTCGGGCGCCCCGGCCGGGACGTCGCGGAAGCTGTCCGCGGCGAACGTCACGCGCACCATGTGCGGCGTGACCGGCCGGATCGCGCTCACCCGGGCACGGTGGTAGGTCAGCGCCTCCGTCGTGGTCATTAGGCGAGGCTAACCTAAGAATATGGAGTTAGAACAGCCCCTCGGGTCCGGTTTCCTCCTCTCCGTCCGGCTTCCACCGGTACTTCCGCAGGTCGACGCGCTGGCCGTCGGCCAGGACACCCTCCGCGCGCAGGCGCTCCAGCTGGTCGTGGACCAGGTGCGGTGCCGGGGTGCCGTTCGCGCGCAGGATCCGGTGCCACGGCAGGTCGTGCCCGTCCTCGGCCAGGATGGCGCCCACCATCCGCGGCGACGGCGCTCCCGCGAGAGCCGCGATGTCGCCGTACGTCGCCACCGTGCCGGCCGGCACCGACTCGATGATCTCCCGCACGCGCTCGTGCAGAACGTCGTCCATACCGACACTCTGCCGTAGGGGTACGACACTTTCGGCAACCATCCACCGCACCCGCGGTGGCCTTCACCGCCTTCGAGCGTGCCGGTGCGCCACCCGGGGGACCGGGCGTGGTTCCATCGCGGGGTGAACGGGAGGCGAACGGCGCAGGCGGACGCGCGGCTGGTGCGCGCGCCGGTCACCGCCACACCCTCGTTCACCTGGGACGAAGGCGCCCGTCGCGTGCTCTCCGCACCCGGCGGGTTCCTCCGCGTGCTCGGCGGTCCCGGCACCGGCAAGACGGCGCTGCTGGCCTCGGCCGCCACCCGCCGCATCGCCGAGGGCGCCGACCCGGAGAGCGTGCTCGTGCTGACCACGTCCCGCCGGTCCGCCGACGCGCTGCGCGCGGACATCACGCGCCGGCTCACCGCCGACCCCGACCTGGCGCGGCCGCTGCCCCGGACCGTCCGCGAACCCCTGGTCCGCACGGTCCACTCCTACGCCTACTCGCTGCTGCGGCTGGAAGCGATGGCCGAAGAACTCCCGCCCCCGCGGCTGCTCGCCGGCGCCGAGCAGGACGTCGTCGTCCGGGAACTGCTGGCCGGTGACCTCGACGAAGAGGCCGAGTACTGGCCCGAGCAGCTGCGGCCCGCCCTGATGGTCCCCGGCTTCGCCGAGGAGCTGCGCGACCTGCTGATGCGGGCCGCCGAGCGCGGGCTCGGCCCCGAGGACCTCGCCGAGCTGGGCCGCCGCCGCGGGCGCGAGGAGTGGATCGCCGCCGGGCAGTTCTGGTCGCAGTACGAAGAGGTCACGCAGCTGCAGGGCGCGGGCGGCAACGCACTCGGCGTGGCGAGCGCGCCCGCGCTGGACGCCGCCGAGCTCGTCACCTCCGCCCTGCTCGCCCTGGAGGACGACGACGAGCTGCGCGAACGCGAGCGCACCCGCGTCCGGCACCTGTTCGTCGACGACGCCCACCACCTCGACCCGCTGCAGACCAGCCTGGTCCGGGTGATCGGGCACACCGCGGCCGAGTTCGTCGTGGCCGGCGACCCCGACCAGAACGTGTTCTCCTTCCGGGGCGCCGACGCGCGGCTGTTCGCCGACGCCGACCCGGACGGCAGCCGGACCGTCACGCTCACCACGGCCCACCGGCTCGCCCCGGCCGTGCGGCTCGCGGTGGCCAAGATCGGCGCGACGCTGCCGGGCGCGTCGCCGCACCGCAAGATCGTGCCTCCCAAGGGGGCTTCCGGCGGGAACGTGCGGGTCCGGGTGATGCCGACGCCCGCCGCGGAGGCGAGCTGGATCGCCGACCAGCTCCGCCGCGCGCACCTCGTCGACGGCGTGCCGTGGTCGGAGATCGCGGTGCTCGTCCGGTCGCCCGCGCGGACTTTCCTGGTGCTGCAACGAGCGTTGCGCGCCGCCGGCGTCCCGATCGGGTCGGCGACCGAGGAGCTGCCGCTGGCCAAGCAGCCCGCGGTGCGGCCGCTGCTGGCCGTGCTGAAGCTCGCGCCGTCGCCCGAACTCCTCGACGTCGACCTCGCGGAAATGCTGCTGTCGTCGTCGCTCGGCGGCGCGGATCCGTTGGCGCTGCGGCGGTTGCGGCGCGGTCTGCGCCGGCTCGAACTGGCCGGTGGCGGCCAGCGGTCGAGCGACGAACTGCTCGTGGAAGCGTTGCGCGGCGGGGACATCCTAGCCGGGCTGGCCGACGCCGAAGCCGAGCCGGTGCGGCGCGTCGGCGGGCTGCTGCGCGTCACGCACCAGGCCGTCGCGCGCGGCGAGGGTGTCGAGCAGGTGCTGTGGGAGCTGTGGCGGGAAAGCGGGCTGCAGGACAAGCTGCTGAAGCAGGTCGAACGCGGCGGGTCGCTGGGCGCGCAGGCCGATCGCGACCTCGACGCCGTCGTCGCGTTGTTCGACGCCGCGGGCCGATATGTCGACCGGCTGCCCCGCGCGAGTGTCGCCTCCTTCGCCGATTACCTTGGCGCGCAACGGATCGCGGGTGACACGCTGGCGCCGGCGGCCGTCCCGTCCGACGGCGTCTCGCTGCTCACCGCGCATGCCGCCGCTGGTCGCGAGTGGACGGTCGTCGCCGTCGCCGGTGTCCAGGAGGGCGCGTGGCCGGACCTGCGGCTGCGGGGATCGGTGCTGGGCGTGGAGCGGCTCAAGGACCTGATGGCCGGGGTCGACGACGACGCCGTCTCCCAGACCGCGCCGATCCTCGCCGAAGAGCGGCGCCTGTTCTACCTCGCGATGAGCCGGGCGAAGCAGACGCTGCTGGTCACCGCCGTCTCGGGCGAGGACGAGCAACCGTCCCGGTTCCTCGACGACCTGGAGGAGAACGGCGCCGACGACGGCGGGCTCGACTCGCGGATGAAGCCGCCGGGCCGGTCGCTGGTGCTCGCCGAGCTGGTGGGGGAGCTGCGCGAGGTCGTCTGCGACGACAAGGCCGATCCCGCCCGGCGGCGCCGGGCGGCGAAGCAGCTGGCCCGGCTGGCCGACGCGCGCGTGCCCGGCGCGCACCCGTCGACGTGGTACGGGCTGCTGCCGGCGTCCAGCGACGAGCCGGTGCACCCGCCGGGCGACCTGATCCGGATCTCACCGTCCACAGTGGAGATCCTGACGAAGTGCCCGCTGCGCTGGATGATCGAGCGTCACGGCGGCAGCGACCCGGCCCAGCTGGCGGCGGTGACCGGGACGCTGGTGCACGGGCTCGCGCAGGCGGTCGCTTCGGGGAGCACGGACGCGGAGCTGCAGGCCGCGCTGGACGAGGCGTGGGTGCGCGTCGACGCGGGGGCGCCGTGGTTCTCGCGGCGGGAGCGGCGGCGCGTCGAGCAGATGTTGCGGAACTTCACGACGTGGCTGGAGCGGAGCCGGGCGGAGCTCAAGGAAGCCGGGGTCGAGCAGGACATCGAGGTCGAGCTGCCGTCCGGGGGCGACGACGAGGTCCGGGTGCTGCTGCGCGGGCGGGTCGACCGGGTGGAGCTCGATTCCGAGGGCCGCCCGGTGATCGTGGACATCAAGACGGGCAAGGTCCCGGTGTCGGGCGCGGAGGCCGAGGCGCACCCCCAGCTGGCGGCGTACCAGCTGGCGGTGCTGCTGGGCGCGATCGAGGGCCGGACCGAGGCGGGCGGCGCGCGGCTGGTGTACGTCGCCAAGGCGAACAACAAGACGGGGGCGACGGAGCGGTCCCAGCCGCCGCTCGACGAGGTCGGCGGCAAGCAGTGGCTGGAGCTGGTGCAGAAGGCGGCGGCTTCGGCGGCCGGGCCGGATTATCAGGCCCAGGAAAACCCGGACTGCGACCGGTGTCCGGCGCGGGGGTGCTGCCCGCTGCGCCCCGAGGGGCGGCAGGTGCCGGGCCCGTGAACGGTCTGAGCCGCCGCCCCGGTGCAGTGAATGACTCATTCCTGGCGCGGGATGCAGTGAATGACTCATTCCTGACGTCCGGTGACATGAATGAGTCATTCACTGCAGAGCCGAGCCGCGGTGGAGGGCGCCCGTGAGCCCGCTCCTCATCGCCAACCCCGTCGAGCCCGCCGAACTCGCCGACGCGCTCGGGCTGCACCGGCCCACGCCCGAGCAGGCCACCGTCATCGCCGCGCCCGTCGAACCTTCCCTCGTCGTCGCCGGCGCCGGGGCCGGGAAGACCGAAACCATGGCCGCGCGGGTCGTCTGGCTCGTCGCCAACGGCATCGTCAGCCCCGACCGCGTCCTCGGTCTCACCTTCACCCGCAAAGCCGCGCGCCAGCTCGGCGAACGCGTCCGCGCCCGGCTGCGCCGCCTCGCTGGATCCGGCCTTCTCGACCGCCTGGACCCGACCGGCGGCCTGCGGTCCACCGTCGTCGCCGGCGAACCCACCGTGCTCACCTACCACGCCTACGCCGGGCGCCTGCTGTCCGAACACGGCCTGCGCCTCCCGGTCCAGCCCGGCGTCCGGCTGCTCTCCGAAACGTCGTCGTGGCAGATTGCGCACCGGGTCGTGTCCACTTGGGACAACGAGCTCGACACCGACCGCGTCCCGCCCACCGTGACCGCCGACCTCTTGGCCCTGGCCGGTGAGCTGGGCGAGCACCTGATCTCCACTGAGCAGCTCGCCGAGTACACGACGTGGCTGTGCCGCGTCATCGAGAACGCCCCGCGCGCCAAGGGCCAGCGGGCCGCCCTGCCGCAGAAGCTCACCGAAATCATGGCGGCGCAGCACTTCCGGCTCGCGCTGCTGCCGCTGGTCGACGACTACCACCGCCGCAAGCGCAACGAAGGCGCGCTCGACTTCGCCGACCAGATGTCCCTCGCCGCCCAGCTGGCCGGCGGGTACCCGTCGGTCGTGCGCGGCGAGCGGGAGCGCTACGGCGCCGTCCTCCTCGACGAATACCAGGACACCGGACACGCCCAGCGCGTGCTGCTGCGGGCGCTGTTCGGCGGCGTCGAGAACCCGCCGATGCCGGTCACCGCCGTCGGCGACCCCGCACAGGCCATCTACGGCTGGCGCGGCGCCAGCGCGGCCAACCTGCCCCGGTTCACCACGGACTTCCCGCGCTTCGACGGCGAACGGCTCGTCCCCGCGCACGAATTCGGCCTGCTGACCAGTTTCCGCAACCCGCCCGAGATCCTGGAGCTCGCGAACGCGATCGCCGAACCGCTGCGCGCCCGCGGCCTCGGCGTCGAACGGCTGCGGGCGCGCGAAGGCGCCGGCCCCGCGGACATCGCGTGCGCGCTGCTGCCGGACATCCGCGCCGAACGCGCGTGGGTCGCCGACGCCCTCGCCCGGCGCTGGTACGCCCACCAGGAAGAGGCCGGCAAGCCGCCGACCGCCGCGGTGCTGGTGCGGCGGCGCGCCGACATGGCCCCGATCGCCGCCGAACTTCGGGCGCGCGGGCTGCCGGTCGAGGTCGTCGGGCTCGGCGGGCTGCTGGACGAACCCGAGGTCGCGGACCTCGTTTCGACGCTGAAGGTTCTCGCCGACCCGCTGTCCGGCAGCGCTGCGGCCCGGCTGCTGACCGGGGCGCGCTGGCGGCTCTCGGCCGCCGACGTCGCCGCGCTGTGGCGGCGGGCCGGGGAGCTGTCCAGCCCGGAGAAGCCGGACACGCCGGAGCTGGTCGTCGAGCGCGTCGAGCAGGCCGGGCTGATCGACGCCATCGACGAGCCGGGTGACCCGGCGCGGTACTCCGAGGAGGGCTTCAAGCGGATCCGGCGGATCGGGTGGGAGCTGGCCGCGCTGCGGCGGCGGCTCGACCAGTCGCTGCCGGAGCTCGTCGCCGACGTCGAACGCACCATGCTGCTGGACGTGGAGTCGTTGGCGCGTCCCGGATCCGCGGGGCGGGCGCACCTGGACGCGTTCGCCGAAGTCGTCGCCGACTACGCCGAGACGGCACCGACGGCGACCCTTCTGTCCTTTGTGGACTACCTGAACACCGCCGCGCACGCCGAGGACGGGCTCACCCCGGGCGAGGTCGAGGTCGTCCCGGACCAGGTGCAGGTGCTGACCGTGCACTCGGCGAAGGGCCTCGAGTGGGAAGTCGTCGCCGTGCCGCACCTGGTGCGCGAGGTGTTCCCCGGACGCCGTCGGTCGTCGTCGTGGCTGCGGACGGCGACGTCGCTGCCGGCCAAGCTGCGCGGTGACGCCGAGGACCTGCCGACGCTGGACATCGCCGAGGGGTACGACCGCAAGGAAGTCCAAGAAGGACTGGAGCTGCACGAAGCCGGGTTCGTCGAGCGGGAGCAGGCGGAGGAACGGCGGCTCTGCTACGTCGCCTTGACGCGGTCCGAGCACGCGCTGATCGTCTCCGGGCACTGGTGGAACGAAAGCAGCAGCCGGGCGAAGGGGCCTTCGGAGTTCCTGACCGAGATCGCC
The DNA here is from genome assembly GCF_042652605.1 of Amycolatopsis plumensis. Lineage (NCBI taxonomy): Bacteria > Bacillati > Actinomycetota > Actinomycetes > Pseudonocardiales > Pseudonocardiaceae > Amycolatopsis > Amycolatopsis plumensis. The sequence goes on from NZ_JBHSJY010000001.1 coordinate 4,166,659, forward strand.
GACGTCGTCCGTGAGACCGGCGCCGGGCAGCTCGCGGAATGGGCTCCGGAACCCACCGAGGAAGACGAGAACCCGCTGGTCACGGACTCGCGGGCGGCGCGCTGGCCGGTCGACCCCCTCGCCGACCGCCGCACCGGCGTGCAGACCGGCGTGGAACTGGTGTCCGAGGCACTCGCGTCACTGCCGGACGAGGGAGCGTCCGAAGAGGACGATCCGGACGGCTGGCTGACCGACACCGACGTCCTGCTGGAGGAGTGGGCGCGCAAGGACGACCACGTGCACCGGGTGCCGTTGCCTTCGCGGCTTTCGGTGAGCCAGCTGGTCGCACTGGCCGACGACGCCGCCCGGCTGGCGGCGGACCTGCGCCGTCCGCTCCCGGTGGAACCCAACAGCTTCGCCCGCCGCGGCACGGAGTTCCACAGCTGGCTGGAACGCCGTTTCGCGGGCGACCAGCTCATCGAGATCGACGACCTCCCCGGCGCGGCCGACTTCGGCGAGGCCCCGGACGCGGACTTCGAGGAACTGCAGACGGAGTTCGAGAAGAGCGAATGGGCGTCCCGGGTCCCGGTGGCGGTGGAGGTGACGTTCTCGGCCGACGTCGAGGGCATCACCCTGCGCGGCCGCATGGACGCGGTCTTCGCCGACCCGGACGGCGGCTGGACGGTGGTCGACTGGAAGACCGGCGCGGTCCCGCCGGAGTCCCGCATCCCGGCCCTGTCGGTCCAGCTGGCGGCCTACCGGATGGCCTGGGCGGCACTGAAGAACGTCCCGGTGGAGCGGGTCCGCGCGGCATTCCACTACGTCCGCGCCAACCGCACGATCCGCCCGGCCGACCTGCTGCCCCCGGACGCCCTGCGCGGCCTCCTCCGCGACCTCCCCGAGGCGTGATCAGCGGGGCATCACGCGTGATCGGAGGGGCATCTCGCGTGATCGGAGGGGCATCTCGCGTGATTGGAGGGGCATCTCGCGTGATTGGAGGGGCATCGCGGTGATGCCCGCCCAGACACGCGTGATGCCCCTCCAGACACGCGTGATGCCCGGGGAATCACGCGGGTTACGCGTTGTCGCGGACCTTGAGGGCCCAGGCGATCAGGGGCCACTGGAGGGGGAGGCGGGCCCAGGCGATCGTTCGCTGGGGGGTGGAGCGCGCGTCCATCGCCATCTTGACGTTGCCCGGGAAGACGCCCAGGAACAACAGGGCGGCCGCCAGGCCGCCGAGACGGCGGGTGCGGGGTGCCGCCACCGCGGCCGCGACCGCCAGCTCGGCCACGCCGGAACCGTACGTCCACGCCCGGCGCGACCCCGGCAGGGACCGCGGGATCAGGCCGTCGAACGGCTTCGGCACCGCGAAGTGCAGGACGCCCATGAAGCCCAGCGCGCCCGCCAACAGGTGCGCGGGCCGTTGCGAGGTTGCCATGAACTCATCGTTTCACGCGGCGGCGCGGTGTCCGGTTCGGCTATCCTCCGGGCGTGAGTGACGCTCGACACGAGCCAGCATGAAGGCCCTCAAGCGGTTGCCGCTGGGCAGTCTCACCGATCGGCCCGACCACGAGCTCGTCGGCGTCCTGCGGATGCCGGAGCTGACGGTCAGCCCGCTCCGCTCGATCGTCAAGCGGATCATCGGTGCGACGCTGGCGCTGCTGCTGACCGTGATCATCGTGTACCTCGACCGCGACGGCTACCGCGACGCCAACGGCGACGGCCTGTCCCTGCTGGACAGCCTGTACTACGCCACCGTCTCGCTGTCGACGACCGGCTACGGCGACATCGCGCCGGCCACGTCGTCCGCCCGGCTGGTCAACGTCCTGGTGATCACCCCGCTGCGGGTGCTCTTCCTCATCGTCCTGGTCGGGACCACCCTGGAAGTGCTCACCGAGCGCTCCCGCCAGGCGTTCAAGATCCAGAAGTGGAGGACCAAGGTGCGCGACCACACGGTCGTCGTCGGGTTCGGCACCAAGGGCCGGTCCGCCGTCAACGCGCTGCTCGGCGACGAGGACGTCGCCCCGGAGCAGATCGTCGTCGTCGACACCGACCAGCAGGCCCTCGACGCGGCGAGCGCGCTCGGCCTCGTCGCCGTGCACGGCTCGGCCACCCGGGCGGACGTCCTGCGCGTGGCCGCGGTGCAGCACGCGCGCGCGGTCGTGGTCGCCCCGAACCGCGACGACACGGCGGTGCTCGTCACGCTCACCGCCCGCGAGCTGGCGCCCAAGGCGCACATCGTCGCGTCGGTGCGGGAGGCGGAGAACGTCCACCTGCTCAAGCAGTCGGGCGCCAACCAGGTCGTCGTCTCCAGCGAGACGGCCGGGCGGCTGCTCGGCATGGCGACGTCGACGCCGCTGGTCGTGGACATCATGGAGGACCTGCTGACGCCCGAATCGGGACTGGCGATCGCCGAGCGGGCGGTCGAACCGTCCGAAGAGGGCGGTTCGCCGCGGCACCTGGCCGACCTCGTGCTCGGCCTGGTCCGCGACGGCGTCCTGTACCGCGTCGACGCCCCGCAGGCCGACGCCATCGAGCCGGGCGACAAGCTGCTGTACGTCAAGAAGGTGACGCAGGCGGAGAAGATCGAGCGCTGACCAGGGCACCTGGGTTTTGCCCGCGGGATCTGGAACCATGACCGGGTGCCCCCGCGACCCCTCGCCCTCACGTGGCCCACGGTGGCGATCCCCGCCGCGGCGGGCGTGCTCGTCGTGCTGCTCGCCTGGCTGGCCGGGCCCGGGCTGCTCGGCATCGGCAACGACGTCCTCGGCGCGCCGGTGCAGGCAGAGGTGACCAAGCCGGCGCCGTGCGACCGCGCGGACGCGAAGGAAACCGTGAAGTTCACCGTCGCCGGGAAGGCCCACGAAGGCACGCTCGACGGCTGCGGGCACGGTCAGGGCGAACGCGTCGAGGTCGCCGTCCCGGACGTGCTGCCGGACCAGGGCCCGGCCGTCGTCCACGCCGCCGACACGTCGATGGGCGCGTCCGACGCCCGCCGCCCGCTCGGGCTGGCGCTGCTGGTGTTCGCGTGCTTCTCCGGCGGGATGTTCGTCTACCTCTGGCTGAGCATCCCCCTGCGCCCGAGAACCGCTAGCTGACCTCGGACGACGGCGCCGCGAAGGTGTTGCAGTCGGCGATCCGGTTGCTCGTCGCGCCCGCCCGCCACCAGGACGCGTAGTGCGCGTTGGTCCCGTGGTCGTGGCTGCGGGAGGTGTTGTCGCCGCGGGTCTCCTGGTCGTTCCAGGCCTTGTTGTACATGTCGCGGCTGATCGTGCCGCCCTGGTCGACGTGCGCGCCGAGGAACATCCCCGAGAAGCACTGGGCCTGCAGTTCCTTGCGCCGCGACATCTCGAGCCCGGCCGGGCTGTTCTGGCCGGCCTCGTAGATCTTCTGCCAGGCCGCGTCCATCAGCCCGGCGACCTCCTGCACGTGGTGGCCGTACTCGTGGGCGAACAGGGCCAGGTAGACGCCCGGGTTGTTGCCGTATTGGTCGGTCTGCAGCCCGCGGAACGGGACGTACAGGTTGTTTTCGCAGTAGTACGCGGCGGTCGCGATGCCGACCTGGATGGTGCCGCACTCGGTCTCGAAGCTCGCGCCCGTCGGGAAGTGCAGCGACGGCGAGGTGAACGGCAGGTGGTAGGCCTCGAGGAACGGGCCCCACGCCGCGTCGAGGCACTTGCTGGCCGCGGTGAAGAACGCTTCCGCGCCCGCCTGCGTGCTCTGCCAGGCCGGCAGCGTGCAGACGCGGTTCTGCAGACCGGCGTTGGGGTCCTGCAGGATCGGGTGGTCGGCCAGCTTGAGGATCTTCTGCGGGCCGGTCGGGCTGGGCGCCGGCTCCTCGGTCGCCGGGCTGGACGCCGACGCCGGGGCACCCGCGCCGCCGGGGGGCAGTTGCTGCGGGGGGACGTCCTGCGACGACGGGACGTCACGGAGGTTCGGGTTGGCCAGTGGCGTGTCGTCGCGGTTGAGGGCCACGATCGCGACCAGCCCGAGCACCAGCACGGCCACCGCGCCGAGGCAGACGCCGATCACGGCCGCCGCGGACCGGCGCTTCGGTGCGGACACGGTGTGGGGGCGGCCCAGCCACGGGAGATCCGGTTGCGCATCCGGCACCGGCGGCGGCTGGACGGTTCCGCGGGGCGGTACCTGGCCGGGGGGCGGTTGCGTCACTAGGCAGTCCCGAAGGGTCTCGGTACGGATCGGGGGTACCCGATCCCGCCATTCAGCATATCGGGGGAATGGGCCGTCCCGCACCCGTCCGTGCGCGAGCGGTCACGGCGCACCGACGTCACCCCAGGTCTGGCCGGGTGTAACCGGCTCTGGAAGAGTGTCGGCAAGCAGGTACTGCAGGCGAGGGGCTTCGATGACAGACACCGGTGGCGCGCCCGGCGGCGAGGGCGCCGACACGCCGACTCCGAGCCAGGGCGTCCCCCAGGCTTCCGCCCCCGGATCGGGTGAGAGTAAGCGGCCCGAAGATCACGCGGCGTCACCGGCGACGCCGCCGCGCGGCTGGCAGGCGCCGGACGCGCCGCCGACCCCGCCGCCGGGGTGGCAGCACGGGCCGTCCCACCGGCCGGACGCGCCCTACGCCGGGCAGCAGCCGCCGCCGCAGTATCCGCCGTACCAGCAGTACCAGCCGCCGCGCTGGAACCCGAACGGGCTGGGCAAGCCCGGCGTGATCGCGTTGCGGCCGCTCAACATCGGCGACATCCTCGACGGCGCGATCACCGCGATCCGCCGGCACGCGCTGCTCGTGCTCGGCATCGGCGCGGTGATGGCGGTGATCACCGCCGCGATCACGTTCGTCGTGCAGAAGTACGCGCTGGCGAACCTGGCCGGCTTCGCCTCGACGGTCCAGCTCGGCCCCGCCGCGACCGAAGAAGAGCTCCGCAACGCCGTCTTCGGCACGTTCGGCGACACCTTCCTCGTGCTGATCTCCTCGTCGCTGCTCACGTCGTTCCTGCTGACCGTCACCGCGGGCCTGATGGCGGCGGTGATGAGCCGCGCCGCGCTGGGCCGCGAGGTCACCTTCGGCATCGCCTGGGGCGAGGTGCAGCCGCGGCTGCTGCCGCTGCTCGGCGTGGCGTTCGTCTACGCGCTCCTCAGCACCATCGGCGTCCTGCTCTGCATCGTCCCCGGTGTGCTGGCCTGGGTGTTCTGGGCGCTGGCCGCGCCGGCGCTGGTGCTCGAGCGCGGTACCTTCCGGGACGCGTTCGCCCGGTCGGTGAAGCTGGTCAGCGGGGCGTTCTGGCGGGTGCTCGGCGTGCTGCTGCTGGCCCGGATCATCGAGTCGTTCTTCGAAAGCATCATCCAGCTGCCGTTCACCCTCGGCAGCGGCGTGTTCAGCCAGATGTTCAACCCGGCCAAGGTGACCGTGCCGGGCACCGGTGACCTGCTGCTGGCCTCGGCCGGGCAGATCATCGCCGGCACCATCGCGATCCCGTTCGTCTCGCTGGTCACCGTGATCGTCTACCTCGACCAGCGGATGCGCCGCGAAGGCATGGACATCGAGCTGGCTCGTGCCGCCGGGGTGCAGCCGCCCCCGGCATGGTGACCTCGCGGCTCGCAGACGTCCCGGTCGACATCGACCGGGACACGGCCCGCCGCGCGGCCGAACAGGAGCTGACGGACCCGAAGTACCGGGACGCGCGGCCGGGCCTGCTCCAGGAGATCGGCCAGTGGCTCGGGGAGCAGCTGGAAAAGCTGCTGAACAGCCTGTCCACGGGCGTCCCCGGCGGGATCTTCGGCGTGCTCCTGATCGTCGCGCTGCTGATCGTGCTCGTCGTGGTGATCCGCTTGCGCACCGGCAAGATCGCGCGATCGGCGCGGGCCGATCGCGTGGTCTTCGGCAGCCTGCGCAAGAGCGCCGCCGACTACCGCCGGTCGGCCGCGGAAGCCGCCGCCGCGGGCCGGTTCGACGACGCCGTGCGCGACCGGTTCCGCGCCGTCGTGCGGGCGCTGGAAGAACGCGCGCTGCTCGACACCCGCTCCGGCCGGACGGCGGACGAGGCCGCCGCCGAGGCCGGGCAGCTGCTGCCGAACGTCGCGGACGAGCTGCGGCAGGGCGCGCGGCTCTTCGACGACGTCCACTACGGCGGCCGCGAAGGCACCGAAGCGGCGTACCGGACCTTGACCGAGCTGGACGAACGCTGCCGCCGTGAGCGGCCGGTCGCCCTGGCGGCCCCGTGAGCACCTCGGTCTCCCCGGACCTGCGCCGGATCTGGCACGGCGCCCGGATTCCCCTCGCCATCCTCGTCCTGATCTTCGTCGCCGGCGCCCTGCTCTTGCTCGGGCGCGGCGAGCAGGCCTACGGCGCCCTCGAACCCGGCTCGTACGAACCCGGCGGCGCGCACGCCCTGGTGAAGCTGCTGACGGACCAGGGCGTCGACGTCCGGACCGCGCGCACGATCGCCGAAGCGGACGCCGAGGTCGGCGAAGACGCGACACTGCTGGTCACCGCCCCGGACCTGGCCCCGGCCAAGCGGTTCGACGCGTTGCGCGAGCGCGCCGCCGACGTCGTCCTGGTGACGCCGGGGGAACCGACCCTGCGTGATTCGCTGCCGCTGGTGCACGCGGCCGGGCGCAGCGACGTCGGGACGTTGGCGCCGCAGTGCACGGTCGCCGCGGCGGTCGCCGCGGGCGAGGCCACCCTCGGCGGGATCGGCTACGCCTCGCCCGGCGCCCGCTCGTGCTACCCCGGCGAGGACGGCGGCGGCACGCTGCTGCAGCTCGCCGAGGGGAACCGCACGACGACGCTGCTCGGCACGCCGGCCCCCCTGACCAACGCGCGGCTCGCCGACCAGGGCAACGCGGCACTGGGACTGCGCCTGCTCGGCGCGCACCCGAAGCTGGTCTGGTACCTGCCGAGCGCGTCCGACCCGGCGCTGGACGTCTCTCGCCGGTCGATCTCCGACCTGATCCCGGACGGCTGGTACTTCGGGGCCGCGCAGGCGTTCGTCGCCGTGGCCCTGCTGGCGTTGTGGCGGGCCCGCCGGCTCGGGCCGGTGGTCACCGAGCCGCTGCTGATCGTCGTCCGCGCGGCCGAAACGGCCGAGGGCCGCGCCCGGCTGTACCGGCGGGCGAAGGCGGCCGGGCACGCGGGGGAGACGCTGCGGGACGCGGCGCGGCACCGGCTGCGGACGGCGCTGGGCCTGCCGCGCGACGCCGATCCGGCGGCGCTGGTGGAGTCGGTGAGCACGCGGACCGGCCGGCCGCCGAACGACGTCGGCGCCGTCCTCTACGGCCCGCCGGTGCCGGACGACCCGGCGCTGGTGCGGCTGGCCGACGAACTGGACCGGGTGGAACGAGAGGTGGGGCGAACTTGACCAGCGAGAACGCGACGGGAGCCCGTGACGCGCTGATCGCGTTGCGCGCCGAGGTCGGCAAGGCCGTCGTCGGCAACGAAGCCGCCGTCACCGGGCTGATCCTGGCGCTGCTGTGCCGGGGGCACGTGCTGCTCGAAGGCGTCCCGGGCGTGGCGAAAACGCTGCTGGTGCGGGCCCTGGCCGCGGCGCTGGACCTGGAGACCACGCGCGTGCAGTTCACCCCGGACCTGATGCCCGGCGACGTCACCGGCTCGATCGTCTACGACGCGCACAGCGGCGAATTCTCCTTCCGCGAGGGGCCGGTGTTCACGAACCTGCTGCTCGCCGACGAAATCAACCGGACCCCGCCGAAGACGCAGTCGTCGCTGCTGGAGGCGATGGAGGAGCGGCAGGTCTCGATCGACGGCAAGTCGCGGCCGCTGCCGGACCCGTTCATCGTGATCGCCACCCAGAACCCGGTGGAGTACGAAGGCACCTACCCGCTGCCGGAGGCGCAGCTGGACCGGTTCCTGCTCAAGCTGACCATGCCCGCGCCCTCGCGCGAGGACGAGATCGGCATCCTGTGGCGGCACGCGCAGGGCTTCGACCCGCGCAACCTGGCCGCGGCGGGCCTGCGCTCGGTGGCCGGTGCGCCCGAGCTGGCCGCCGCGCGGGAAGCCGTCGCGAAGGTGACGATCGGGCCCGAGGTGATCGGGTACGTCGTCGACCTGTGCCGGGCGACGCGGTCGCTGCCGTCGGTGCGGATCGGCGTTTCCCCGCGTGGCGCCACGGCGTTGCTCGCGGTGACCCGCGCCTGGGCGTGGCTGGCCGGCCGCGACTACGCGACCCCCGACGACGTCAAGGCTCTCGCCCGGCCCGCGTTGCGGCACCGCCTGGACGTGCGGCCGGAGGCCGAGCTCGAAGGCGTCACCGCGGACGGCGTGCTGGACCGCGTGCTCGCGTCCGTGCCCGTGCCGCGCTGACATGGCCGTCACCGGAAGGCTCGGGCTGCTGGCGCTCTTCGGCGCGCTGGTGGTCGGGCTGCTGCTGCCGTCGGCCGCCGGGATGCTGGCGGTCGCCGCGGTGCTGCTGGTGGTCGTCGTCGCCGACCTCGTGCTGGCGGGCAGCGTGCGGTCGCTGACGTTCGCGCGCTCGGGCGACACTTCGGTGCGGCTCGGCGAGCCGTGCGAGGTGACGCTGGTGGTCGCCAATCCCGGCGGGCGGACCGTGCGCGGGCAGCTGCGCGACGCGTGGCCGCCTTCGGCCGGGGCGGCGGACCGGCACGCGCTGCGCGTCCCGGCGGGGGAGCGGCGGGCGCTGGTGACCCCGTTGCGGCCGACGCGGCGGGGCGACCGGACGGCGGCGCGCGTGACGGTCCGCTCCGTCGGGCCGCTGGGGCTGGCGGCGCGGCAGGGTTCGCACGCGGTGCCGTGGACGGTCCGGGTGCTGCCGCCGTTCCACAGCCGCAAGCACCTGCCCTCGCGGCTGGCGCGGCTGCAGCAGCTCGACGGCCGCAACGCGGTGCTGATCCGGGGCCAGGGCACGGAATTCGACTCGCTGCGCGAGTACGTCATCGGCGACGACGTCCGGTCGATCGACTGGCGCGCGACCGCGCGGGCGGCCGACGTCATGGTCCGGACGTGGCGTCCCGAGCGCGACCGGCACGTGGTGCTGGTCCTCGACACGGGCCGGGTTTCGGCGGGCCGGGTGGGCGACGCGCCCCGGCTGGACGCGGCGATGGACGCGGCGTTGCTGCTGGCGGCCTTGGCCTCCCGCGCCGGCGACCGCGTCGACCTGATCGCCTACGACCGCCGCCTGCGGGCCGCGGTGCAGGGCTCGTCGGGAGCTTCGCTGCTGACGTCGCTGGTGAACGCGATGGCACCGCTCGAGCCGTCGCTGGTCGAAACGGACGCGCGCGGCATGGTCGCGGAGGTGCTCCGGCGGACCCGCCGCCGGGCGCTGGTCGTGCTGCTGACCGGGCTGGACGCGGCGCCGCTGGAGGAGGGCCTGTTCCCGGTGCTGAGCTCGCTGACCGGGCGGCACGAGCTGGTGCTGGCCTCGGTGGCGGACCCCCGGGTGGCGGAGATGCTGGCGGCCCGCGGCGACGCGGCGGCGGTCTACGACGCGGCGGCGGCGGCGCGCACGACGGCCGAGCGCCTGCGGGTGACCGAACGGCTGGTGCGGCACGGGGTGAGCGTGGTGGACGCGGTCCCGGAGGAGCTGCCGCCGGCGTTGGCCGACCGCTACCTGGCCCTCAAAGCGGCGGGACGGCTCTAGGCCGCTTCCGGCAGCGCGTCCCCGGCGTCACGGGCGTCGAGGTCGCCGACCTCGCCGTCCTTCGCCGCGCGGCGGCCGAGGGTGAAAACGTAGACCAGGAAAGCGATTTCGACCGCCGCGCCGATGCCGACGCGCAGCCACGTCGGCCAGCCCGACGGGGTCACGAACGCCTCGATGACCCCGGACACGAACAGCACGCACGTCAGCCCGAGCGCGATCACGACCACCGACCGGCCCTGCTCGGCGAGCGCCGCCGTGCGGGAGCGGCGGCCCGGGTCGATCACCGTCCAGCCGAGGCGCAGCCCGGTGCCCGCCGCGACGAACACCGCCGTCAGCTCCAGGAGGCCGTGGGGGAGCAGGAGGCCGATCATCACGTCGCCGCGGCCGGCCGCGCTCATCGCGCCGATGATCGCGCCGGCGTTGAGCGAGTTCAGCCAGAGCGCGGCGATCACCGGCAGACCCAGCGCGATGCCGAGGAACAGGCAGGTCGCCGCCACCCAGGCGTTGTTCGTCCACACGTGCGCCGCGAAGGACGCCGCCGGGCCGGTGGAGTAGTAGCTTTCGGCCTCGCCGCCGGGCTTGGTCAGCTCGCTCAGCTGGTCCGGGGTGCCCAGTGACGCGCGGACGAGCGGGTCGCGCACGACCCAGACGGCGATCACCGCCATCACCGCGATCGACACCAGCGCGGCCGGGATCCACCAGCGCCGCGACAGGTAGACCGCGGCGGGGAACCGGCGGGTGAAGAACAGGCCGACCTCGCGCCAGGCCGGGCTGTGCGACCCGGAGACCGCCGACCGGCCGCGGGCCACGAGATCGGACAGCCTGCCGAGCAGGGCCGGGTCCGGCGCGACCGACCGCACGATCGACAGGTGCGTCGCGGTCCGCTGGTAGAGCGTCACCAGCTCGTCGGCTTCCGGACCGGTCAGCTTGTTGCCGGGCCGGACCAGCTCGCCGAGCCGGTTCCACTCCGCCGCGTGCGCAGCGACGAAGACGTCCACATCCACGCCGACCACCCTATCCGTCGATACGCTGGACAGCGTGCACGAGGAATCGGAGCTGGTCACCGGCGAAGCGGTCGTTCTGGACCTGCGCGTGGCCAAGCTCGCCAGCCGCGCGCTGGCGATGGCGCTCGACGTGCTGGTGCAGTTCGCGCTGCTGCTGACCGCGGCGATGGTGTTCACGTTCGCGGTGCCGGTCGGCGACGAGTCGCTGTTCCTGGCGCTGCTGCTGGTGCTGGTGGTGCTGATCATGGTCGGCTACCCGGTCGTGTTCGAGACGCTCTCGCGCGGCCGCTCGCTGGGCAAGATGGCGGTGGGGTTGCGCGTGGTGCGCGTCGACGGCGGCCCGATCCGCTTCCGGCACGCGCTGGTGCGCGGGCTCGCCGGCTTCGTCGTGGACTTCTGGGCGCTCGGGCTGTTCGGCGCGGTCGCGGTGATCGTGTCGCTGTGCTCGTCGAACGGCCGCCGCGTCGGCGACTTCCTGGCCGGGACGCTGGTGGTCCGCGAACGGGCCCCGGCCGGCGCCCTGCACGCGGCGATCGCCATGCCCCCGGGCCTCGAGGGCTGGGCGGCCCAGCTCGACCTGACCCGGCTGCCGGACGCCCTCGCGCTGGCGAGCCGCCAGTTCTTGGCCCGGTTCCAGGAGCTGAGCCCGGAGGCCTCGCACGCGCTCGGCTGGGGACTCGCGCAGCAGGTGGGGAACGCGCTGGGCACGCCGGTGCCGCCCGGGGTGCCGCCGTGGGCGTTCCTGGCGGCGGTGCTGGCGGAGCGGCGCAACCGCGACCACGCCCGCGCGTTCCAGGCGTATGCGGCGCAGGCGCAGGCTCAGCCGATGGCGGCCCCTTGGCCGGGGGCGCAGCCGCAGCCCGGTCCGGTGGCGGGGCCGCCGCCGGACCCGCCGACGCCGCCGTCCGGGACCCCCGTGGCGAACCCGTTCACCCCGCCGAGCTGACCGGCGTCACGAGACGTCACCCGACGGCGAAAGCCACGTGTTGCACTGCTGGTTGCGGTTCTTCGTGGCACCGTGCTGCCACCAGCTGATGTTGTGCCGGGCGCTGCCGTGGTCGCGTTTGCCGTTGCGGGCGTAGTCGTCGCCACGGTCCTGGGCGTTCCAGGCTTCGTTGTAGACGTTCTTGTCCACCGAGCCGCCGGAGACCGACGCCGAGCCGAGGAACATGCCGGAGAAGCACTGGGCCTCGAGTTCCATGCGCCGCGACAGTTCCAGGCCGGTGGCCGAGTCGGCGCCCGCGTCGTACCGCTGGTTGCCGTACGCCTCGGAGATGCCGGACAGGTTCTGCACGTGGTGGCCGTATTCGTGGGCCAGGATCGACAGGTACGGGCCCGGGTGGTTGCCCCACACGTCCAGCTCGATCCGGTCCATCGGCATGTAGATCGTGTTGTTCGACGGGCAGTAGAAGGGGGTGACCCCGGTGGTCGTGCCGCCGCTGCCGCACGGCGTCGAGGATTCCGCCAGCGACCGCGGCACCGACAGGTTCGGCGTCCGGAACGGCAGATCGACGGCGCCGAGCATGCGTGACCACATCGCGTCGAGGCAGCCGATGCCGGACTGGAAGAAGCGGGTGACGCTGTTCTGGTCGCCCGCCCAGCGGCTCAGCGAGCACGAGATGTTCTGCAGCCCGTAGTCCGGGCTGCCGAACAGCGGGTTGTTCCCGGTGGCCGCGACCGAGCGGGGGCCGGAGGGGGTCTGCGACGTCGGGGTCCGGCGCTCGGTCGTGCGGGTGGTCGTCGTTTCCTCGGCGGAAGTGGTGGCCGACGTGGTCGAGGTGGTCGCCTCGGTGGTGGTTTCCGCGGTGGTGCTCGGGTAGGTGCTGGAGTACCCGGCGTCGGCGACGTGTCGCTTGTGGTTCCCGGACAGCGCAACGGCGGCCACGAGCCCGCCCGCGACGGCGACGATCGCGAAGATCGCCACGGCGACGATCACGCCGGTGTTCGACTTCTTGGCGACGTAGGGGACGTTGCCGGGCGCGAACCGCGGCCCGAAGGCGGGCGGCCCGGCCGGGCCCGGGAGGAAGACGGGCGGAGCAACAGCCGGCGGCGGCAGGGGAGCCCGCGCGGGCGGCGGGAGCGGGTGGCCGTACGGGCCGGTCGGCGGACCGTAGGGCGCCTGGCCGGGGAACGGCCCGCGGGGACCCGGGGCTCCGAAGGGATTCGCCGGTCCGGGAGTGTGGGGCGCTGCGGGCGGCCCGGCCGGTCCGGGGCCAGCGCCGGGACCGGGTGCGCCGCCGGGACCGGGTTGCTGCCCCGGCGCACCGAACCGGCTCGGCGGGCCGCCTTGCCCCGGCAGCGGCCGCACCCCCGGCGGCGGCAGCGGCCGCGCTCCCGGTGGCGGCACCGGCCGCCGCGGGTCGTGCGGACCAGGACCAGCACCAGGACCAGGACCAACCCCGGGACCCTGCGGGCCGTGCGTCATCGAGTGGAACCCCCCGTGCGTTTTCCCCGTCGGAAGCGGCGTACCTGCGGTGATCGCGCCGTTCCGGGCGTCAGCATAGATCGAGTGCTCTAGGGTGTGGTGCTGTGTCGATGAAATGGGGGGCCGCCGCCGCGGTCGCCGTCGCGGCCGTGCTGGGCGCCGCCGGGCCCGCCGCCGCGCAGGGGCCGTCGGCCGGGCCCGTCCTGCCGAACCTGCCCGACGACCAGTCCAAGAAACCCCAGCTGCTCACCGGGCAGGGCGTCCAGCCGCCCGAGGGGGCCACCGCCGACGTCGCCCTCAAGGTCCTGCGCGACGGCACCCTCTCCGTCACCGAGCACGTCACCGTCCCCGGCGGCCAGCAGCTCGTCTCGCGCGTCCCCCTCAAGGTGCCGTCGAGCGACGACCAGGACCGCGTCTTCGCCGTCCGCGACGTCCACGCCGAAGGCGCCACGGCCGAGCTCACCGGCGACCAGCTAGTCCTCACCTTCCCCGCCGGCACCGGCAGCGCCACGTTCACCGTCGACGGCGCCATCGCCGACCAGAACGGCCGCCAGCAGGCCCGCTGGCAGGTCGCGAGCGGCTTCGACCGCCCGCTGGCCAAGCTCACGGCCTCGCTGCTCGCCCCGAGCACCCAGCTGTCCCCTGTGGACTGTTTCGCCGGCCCGGTCGGCTCGAGCCAGCGCTGCACCCTCGCCGAGCTCGACCACACCGGCGTCGTGCGGCTCGAGCAGAACGACGTCCGCCTCGGCGACCGCGTCGACCTCCTCGTCGGCCTGCCCGCGGGCACCACCCCGGCGAACGCGAAGTTCGCCGCCGTCGGCCTGTTCGCCACCGCCTTCGCGCTGACGCCGCTGACCGGGATCGCCTTCGCCGTCCTGTTCGCCTTTCTCGTCGCCGCCGCCGTTTTCGTCTGGCGCCGCCGCAGGCAGGACGCCGGGGCACTGCACACCGCCACCGGCCCGGTCGAGGTCCTCCTGCGCGACGGCGGCCGCGTCTCCTTCGCCAGCCCCGACGGCGTGCTGCCCGGCCAGGTCGGCACGGTCGTCGACGAGACCGTCGACGTCGTCGACATCAGCGCCACCGTCGTCGACCTCGCCGTCCGCAATTACCTGTGGCTGGCCGAGGTCCCCGGCAACGACTGGCAGATCGCCCGCCGCAACCCGCCGGACGAGCACCTCCACGACTTCGAGCGCGCCGTCTGCGAAACGCTGCTGCCGCCGGGCACCGACAGCGTGCTCGTGTCGCAGCTGCGCGCCCGCGGCGGGCTCGACCTGCGCCGGATCAGCGACGCGATGTACGCCGACGTCGTCAGCAAGCGCTGGTTCTCCCGCCGCCCGGACACCGCCCGCGGCCGGCTGACCTGGCTCGGCGCCGGGATCTTCACGCTCGGCCTGGTCGCCACCGCGGTGCTCACCTTCACCGCCGGGTACGCGCTGCTCGGCGTCGCCGTCGCGCTGGCCGGGCTCGCCGTCGTCGCGGTGGCCGCGCTGCTGCCGTCCCGCACCGCCCGCGGCCGGGCGCTGGTGGGGCAGGTCCGCGGCCTGCTCGGCTACCTGCACACCGCGAAGGCCGAGGACATCCCGCCCGCCGACCGCGAACTCGTGTTCTCCCGCTCGCTGCCGTACGCGGTCGTCCTGGGCGACACGGAACGCTGGCTCGGGGCCTTCGCCGCGCTCAACCCGTCGGCCGACGGCTCGGCCGGGCTGTACTGGTACGGCGGCATGGAGGCCGAATCCGACCTGCGCCGGTTCGGCGCGCACTTCCCGTCCTTCCTGACCGCGCTCGACGGCGTCCTCACCGCCGCCGCGGCCCGCTGACCGTGCTCGCCGGGGCGGTCCTGGCGCTCGCACTGGCCGCCGGCCCCGCGGACCAGCCGCCGCTGCCCACCGTGCCCCAGAGCGCCGAGATCCAGCTCAAGGTCCAGCGCGACGGGTCGCTGTCGGTCGTCGAAGCGATCTCGGTCCCCGACGGCGTCGCCATGGACCGCCGGGTCGCCCTGCGGGTCCCGGCGCCCCACCACCGCGACCGCGTCTACGGCGTCCGCGACGTCGTCCTCGAAGGCAGCGGGACGGCGAGCGTGGACCACGACGCGTTCACCATCCACCTCACCCCCGGCACGTCGATCGTCCGGTACACAGTGGACGGTGCGGTGGCCGGCGACCGGGTCACCTGGGAGCTGGCCGGCGGCTGGACCGCCGAGCTGAAGTTCCTCCGCGCGTCCTTCGCCGCGCCGAAGATCCCGGCCGCCGTCGACTGCCTCGTCGGCGACCTCCCCTGCGCGGCCGCGCAGATCGACCACGCCGGGCTGACCCGGTTCAGCCAGCAGAACCTCGCCGCGGGGCAGCGGATGACGGCGACCGTCGAGCTGCCCGCGGGCACGGTCCCCGCCAACGAGGTCCTGGTCCCGGCGAAGACGATCGCCGGCGCCTTCGTGCTCACCGCCCCGGTCGCCTGGGCCTGGGCGGCCTTCGTCGCCCTCCTGCTGCTCCTGACGGCCTGGGTCCTCTTCGCCCGCAGGGGGCAATCTCACGTGAAAGTGCCCCCAGGTCGTCACTTCCCCGTGAAAGCGACGGGGGAGTTCGCGTCGCCGGAAGGGGTGCTGCCGGGGCACGCCGGCCTTCTCCTGCGCGGGCGGGCCGGGCCGCTCGACCTGGCCGCGACCGTGCTGGACCTCGCCGTCCGCAACTACCTCTGGGTGAGCGACGGCCCCACGCTGGCCCGGCGCAATCCGCCCGACGAGCACCTGACCGCCTTCGAACGTGCGGTGTACGAGGCCGTCGTGCCGGACGAGCCGGTGACCCTCGCCGAACTGCGGCAGCGGCACGTCGAGGTCCCCCGTACCGAGCTGGCCGCCGACGTCGCCCGGCGCGGCTGGCTCGCGACGCGGCGGCTCCGCCGGACCGGGATCCGGATCTTCTGCTACGGCGTGTTCCTCACCGTCCTGCTGGCCTTGACCGTCGGCTACGCCCAGCTCGGCGTCATCCTCGCGCTGGCCGGGTTCGCCGCCGCCGTGACGTCGGCGGCGCTGCCCGCGCGCCGCCGAGCGGGGGACGACGTCGCGCGCCGGCTCCTGGGCGTCGCCGAGATCCGGGTCAAGGACCTGGACAAGCCGCAGCGCGAGCTGGTCTTCTCCCGCGGCCTGCCGTACGCGCTCGCTCTGGGCGAACTGGGCCCCTGGGTGGCCGCGTTCGACGGCCTCAAGCACCCGCCGCCGGTCTATTGGCACGCCGGCGACGTCACCCCTGACCAGGCCGGATCCTTCGCGACGGCACTCGCGGGCACCTTCGCCGCCACCCGCCGCGCCCACCTCCAGGACCTCGTGAGTGGTAAGGCGGGTTAGAACCCGCCTTACCACTCACGAGCCGGGACGCCGGGAACCGCGGGGTCGTCGTAGGGTGGGGCCATGGCCGATCCCGAGCTCGTCCGATACACCCTCGACAACGGTCTGCGCGTGGTTCTCGCCCCCGACGCGACCGCGCCGGTGGTCGGCGTCAGCGTGCACTACGACGTGGGTTTCCGCTCCGAGCCGGAGGGGCGCACCGGTTTCGCGCACCTCTTCGAGCACCTGATGTTCCAGGGCTCCGAGAGCCTGGAGAAACTCGCGCACTTCCGGCACGTGCAGTCCAGCGGCGGGACCTTCAACGGGTCCACCCACCCGGACTACACCGACTACTTCGAGGTGCTCCCGAGCGCCGCGCTCGAGCGGGCGCTGTTCCTCGAAGCCGACCGGATGCGCGCGCCCAAGCTGACCGCGGAGAACCTGGCGAACCAGATCGACGTCGTCAAGGAGGAGATCCGGCTCAACGTGCTGAACCGGCCCTACGGTGGGTTCCCGTGGATCACCCTGCCGCCGGTGCTGTACTCGACCTTCCCCAACGCGCACAACGGCTACGGCGGCTTCGAGGACCTCGAGAGCGCCACGGTCGACGACTGCGCGGCCTTCTTCGACACCTACTACTCCCCGGCGAACGCCGTGCTCACGGTGGCGGGCGACTTCGAGGTCGACAGCGCCAAGAAGCTGATCGAGGACCACTTCGGCGACGTCCCGCACCGGCCGGCGCCGCAGCGGCCGTCGTTCGCCGAGCCGCTCCCGACCACCGAGCTGCGCGGCGAGATCGAAGACGCGCACGCCCCGCTGCCCGCGCTCGGCATCGGCTACCGGATGCCGGACCCGATCAACGACGTCGACAGCTACCTGGCCTACCTCGTGCTGGCCGGCGTGCTCACCGACGGCGACGGCTCCCGCCTGCAGCAGCGGCTGGTGCACAAGGAGCCCTTGGTCGTCGACATCGGCGCCGGTGCCGGGCTGTTCGGCCCGTTCGAGGCCCGTGACCCGGACACGTTCACCATCACCCTGATCCACCCGCACGAGGTGGCCCGCGAGCGTGTGCTCGCCGCGCTCGACGACGAACTCGAGAAACTCGCCGAGACCCCGCCGAGCGAGGAAGAGCTGCGCAAGGTCACCGCCCGCTGGACGGCGAGCCTGCACTCGGAGCACGACAGGCTGGTGTCGCGGACCCTGGCCCTCGGCTCGTTCGAGCTGCTCTACGGCGACGCGTCGCTGGTGTACCGGCTCGCGGACCGGATGTCCGCCGTCACCGCGGAGGCCGTGTCGGCGGCGGCGAAGGCGCTGCGCCCGGACGCGCGCGCCGTGCTGGTGGTCAAGCCCGCTTCGGAAGGGAACAACGAGCAGTGACTTCAGCAACGCACCGCAGCGCGGAGGAGATCGGCCGCACCGCGCGGGGGCCGCGGCCGCTGCCGCCGCTCGGCGAGCAGCGGGCCGCCGCCGACCTGTCCCATGTGGACACCGTGTTGGGCAACGGCCTGCGCGTGCTGGCCGTGCGCAAGGCGACCGTGCCGATGGTCGAGGCGCGGCTGTGGATCCCGTTCGCGGGCGAAGACGCGCTGCACCCGGCCACGGCCGAGGTGCTCGCCGAGACGATCCTGACCGGCACGGCCCGCCGCAACCGCATCGAGATCGACGCCGAGCTGGCCCTCATCGGCGGCGACATCGGCGCCGGCGTCGACCCGGAGCGCCTGGTGCTCACCGGGTCCGCGCTGGCCGACAAGCTGCCGACGTTCCTTGACGTCCTCGGCGACGTCCTCACCGGGGCGACCTACGCCGACGAGGAGATCGCGCGCGAGAAGGAGCGGCTCGTCGAGCGGATCGCCGTCTCGCGCACGCAGCCGCGCACGATCGCGCGGGAGGCGCTGCAGAAGCACCGCTACGGCGACCACCCGGCCACGCGCGAGGTCCCGCGCGCCGAAGACGTCGCGGTCGTGACGCCGGAGCAGGTGCGGGCGCTGCACCAGGCGTCGGTGCTGCCGCGCGGCTCGGTCATGGTGCTGGTCGGCGACCTCGACCCGGACGGCGTCATCGGGGACCTCGAGAAGGTGCTCGGCGGCTGGGCGTCGGACCGCTCCGCCGTCCGGCTGCCGCCGCTGCCGGACCTGACCGGGCCGAACGTGCTGCTGGTGCCGCGCGCGGGTGCGGTGCAGTCGCAGATCCGGCTGTCGGCGCAGACGATTCCGCGCACCGACCCGGGGTACGCGGCGCTGCAGCTGGCGAACCTGGCCTACGGCGGGTACTTCTCGTCGCGGCTGGTGGAGAACATCCGCGAGAACAAGGGGTACACGTACTCCGCGCACTCCGGTTTCGAGTTCACCGACGGCACGGCGGTGGTCAACGTCGACGCGGACACCGCGACCGACGCGACGGCCCCGGCGCTGCTGGAGACCCGCTACGAGCTGGGCCGCCTCGGCCAGGTCCCGCCGTCCGGCGACGAGCTGGAGTCGGTGCGGCAGTACGCGATCGGCTCGCTGCTGACCTCGACGTCGTCGCAGGCCGGGCTGGCCGGGCAGGTGCTGGCGCTGGCCTCGACCGGGCTGGGCCTGGAGTGGCTGAACGAGCACCCGGCGCGGGTGGCCGCGGTGACGGCGGACGAGGTGGCCGAGGCGGCGCTGAAGTACTTCGCGCCCAAGCGGTTCACCGGAGTGGTGGTCGGCGACGCGGCGGTGCTGGAGCGCAAGCTGCTGGCGCTCGGCGACGTCGTCGTGGGTGAGCCGGCCTGATGTCCGTCCCGTTCACCCTCGGTGCGCTGCCGACCCTGTCCCGGTCCACAGTGGACCGCCAGGAGGACTTGCGCACCAACCCGGCGCGGCTGGTGTCGCGCTGGGCCGACGCCCGGGTCGTCCTCCTGGACGACGCCGGGCGCACCCCGGTCGCCGAGGGCGCCTCGGCACTGGCGTTCCGGAAGGCGATCGACTTCGGCGAGGCGCCGCCCGCGGACGCGGTGTTCCTCGGCGAGTGGCAGGACGTCGACTACTGGTCGCTGCCGGGTGGCCCATCGGGTTCGGCGGACACGGTCAAGATGGCGGGCAGCTGGGGTTTCGTGGAGGAGGTCCCCCGCGCGGACGGCGAGGTCTGGGTCGAGCTGCGCGGCTACGGAGACCTCCTGGACGACACGTCGGCCGGCCTGTTCACGACGGCCCAGGCGTTGCGCTTCTGGCGGCGTCAGGCGAAGTTCTGCACGCGGTGCGGAAGCGCGACGGAGCTGATCCAGTTCGGCTGGGCGAGCAAGTGCACCGGCTGTGGCCGCGAGGAGTACCCCCGCACGGACCCGGCGGTGATCTGCCTGGTCCACTCGCTGGAGGGCGTCAACGGATCGCACGTCCTGCTGGCCCGCCAGCCGATCTGGCCGGCGGGGCGGTATTCGGTGCTGGCGGGGTTCGTCGAGGCGGGGGAGTCGCTCGAGGCGTGCGTGGTCCGGGAGATCCGCGAAGAGGTGGGCGCTTCCGTGTCCGACGTGCGGTACCTCGGGAGCCAGCCGTGGCCGTTCCCGCGGTCGATCATGCTGGGGTTCACGGCCCGGGCGGATCGCGCGCTGCCGTTGGTGCCGGCGGACGGGGAGATCGAAGAGGCGCTGTGGGTGTCGCGGGCGGAGGTGCGCGCGGCGTTCGAGAACAGCTCTCGCGCTGAGGGATCGAAGCCGACGCCGATCGCGGATGGCGCGGCGGAGATCATCCTGCCGGGGAACTCGTCGATCGCCCGGGTGATGCTCAAGGCCTGGGCGGACGCGGAGGAGTGATTTCGGGGTGAGGGCGGGCATTACCGGCTTGCTCTCACCACCGGATTCACCCGATTGCCGCCGCCAACTGGCCACTCCTGCGGCTGTAGTGGCGACCGGGATTTGTGAGACCGAAGTTCCTCACTATTGGTGACCCCTGGACTACCAGCGTGGCGGTGTTGTCCGCGCGAACCCGCTCGGAAGATCGACCGCGGAGGGTTGTCGAGCGAGGGGTCAGCCGATGGCAGCGACCAGGAAGCATCCCGAGAACTGCGAGAAAGCGACAAGGCCCGGCTGCAAATGCGGCAACTGCAGTGGCACACTCCACGGCTGGAGCAACTGGGTCGAGATTGCGCGCGAACCGGAGCCGGTGCGCGCGGAGAAACGCAATTCGATCATTGACCTGCTGAAGGGTTGGTGGTCGGCGAAGCACGGGGCGAAGCCGAAGCCGAAGACGAAGATCCACCCCAAGGAAGCAACCATCGACTTGGTGCGGATCGACTGCGCCGGCTGGCTCGCGCGGAGCGCCACCGGTTCCGCTCCCGATTCCGCCCCGGCACCTCGCAACGAGTCTCGGACCGAAGCCGAGGAAGCGGTCTCCGGCCGGCCGGCTACGGCCGAGCAAGCCGGTGAACGGGCAGCTGCCGCCGAACCCGCCGGCTTGGCCGCCCGAGTTGAGAGTGCGCCGGTTCCTCACGAGCCCGGCTCGGATCGGCCGGACGAGGTCGAGCAGGTCGCCACCTTCGCCCAGACAATGGCGAAGGACATCTGGCAGGAAGTGCTCGAGGAACTCGACGGTAGTCCGGAGGAAGTCAAAGCGCTCTGCCTCCAGATGGCCCACCACGCCTGGTGCGACCTCTTCATCGGATTCGCGCAGGCTCTCGAGGCGTTCGGCAAGGTGATCGAGAAGGTCCCGGACAAGGCCAAGGAGGTCATCACCGAAGCCATCTGCGGATCCAGTAAGCAGAAGAAGCGGTCGGAACTGACCGAGCGCGTCGTGGGCATGGTCGTGGACAAGGCGTGGTCGGCGTTCAAAGCCGCCACCATCGCCCACTCGCCGTTGTTCGCTCTACTCAGCAGTGAAGAACTGCTGAGGAACCTCCGTATCATCGCAATCTTCATCTGCCCTGCACCGAACAACCACCGGGAAGTGCAGGAGCACGCCATTGATCCGCTGCTGCGAGACGCGCGCGACTACATTTCGGACGAAACGAAACAGTGGCTGGCGACCCAGTTCAAGCAGTGGGCGGATGGGGTGGCGAGACCGGAAGTGCCTGGCAGCCGCGAGGGGGTCGGCCGCAGCGAAGTGGCACCGCCGAAGCAGCCTCCGGAATGAGGGAAGCTCAAAGCATGGCGAGTGCAGAGGAGTGAGGCCGGTCCGCTGAAGGTCGCCCGCTGCGGCGACCTTCAGCGCTGCTCGTAGATCGTCGCGGCTCGCATCGCGTCCGCGACGACCTCCCAGCCGCTCCATTTGGTCGAAGCACCCGCGATCGTGTAGTCACCGCCGGTGTCTTGCAACCACGCGGCCAGTGCCTCGAGGTACCGCGGCAGCGTGCCGTTCTCCCAGCTGGCCGGCACCCCGTCCGAGCAGTCCGCGGCCAGCGCCGCGACGACGGTCACCAGCTGCTCCCGGTGCCGCGCCGCCGGGCCGGACGGGCAGTTCAGCAGGCCGCAGTCCACGTCGGGGTCGTTGTCCGGCACGCCCGAACGGTGTTCGAACTCGTAGTGGAAGCACACGAAGTGCATTCGCTCGAAGGTCTCGTAGTTGTCCCGGAGCAGTCGCACCGGGTAGCCGCAGCGCCGGCAGAGCTGCTTGTCGTCTTCGGGCACCCGTCGGATCCTTCCCCCTGTTGATGGCGACCGTCAGCGCAGGTCGCCGAGTTCGGTGACCGAGCGGGTCGGCTTGCCCGTGAAGTCCGCCCGGCCCCCGTACGCCAGGTTCAGCGTCTCCAGCCGATAGCTCCAGTCGCTGCCGCACGAGCAGACCGGGCCGAAGCGCTGGTTGATCTGCCAGCGCAGCCACTCACCGCGTTCCAGCCGGACCGGCGAGCGCGGCCAGTTCCGCTTCGGCATCCCCCGCGGCGATGGCGTGACCAGCACCGACAGCACGCCGTCCGCTTCCCGGAGCACGACACCGTCCAGCTCACCCAGGGGCCGCGCCGCGAACCGCGGCGAGAAGCCGGTCGACTCGTCGACATCCACCTCGTGGAGCGCCACACCCGGAGGCAGCGGGAACGCGATCGGCACCCGGTTGCGCACCGCGGCCGACGGGCCACCCCGGGACCGCTTGGTCCAGGTGGTCCGCACCCGCTGCGCCACGACGTCCACAACGACCAGCATGCCCACCGCCGCAAGCCGAAATCCGCCGACCAGCCCCCGACGGTCGGCGCAACTCGTTCACCGGTACGCCGTCCACCTGGTCCAACACCCCCAAGCGTTACCTCCCCGTTTCACCAGACCGTTGACGGCTGTGCCCCGGCTCACTACAGTCCCCGGAAACCGTCTGTAAAGTATCCTAATTAAGTCCGGAGGAACGAGTGCGAGCCGGTAGCCCGCGGATGCTGCGCGAGATCAACGATCGCGCCGCCATCGAGGTCCTCCTGCGGGAGGGGCCGCTCACGCGGGCCGAACTCGAGCTCGCCATCGGGCTGTCCAAGCCCGCCACCGCGCAGCTGCTCACCCGGCTCGAGCAGGACAACCTCGTCACGAAGGCCGGCGTACGAGGGGGCGGCCGGGGACCCCGCGCCCAGCTCTGGGCGGCCAACGGCGGCCTCGCCTTCGTCGCCGCCGTCGACCTCACGCCGCACGTTGCCGACTTCGTCGTCGCCGATGTGGCCGGGGTCGTGCTCGCCGAGTACCGCACTCCGCTGCCCGTGCACGCCGGGGCCGACGTCGTCGGGACCTTCGGCGAAGCACTCCAAAAGGTCGCCGAAGAAGCCGGGATCAAACGGGAAGACCTGGCCCACGTCGTGATCGGCGCGCAGGGGGCGTTCGATCCGCGGACCGGCCTGCTCTCCTCCGCGCCGCACATCCCCGGCTGGCTCGGCTTCGACGTCCCGCAGAAGCTCAGCGACGAACTCGGGGTCGACGTCCTCATCGAGAACGACGTCAACCTCGTCGCCGTCGAGGAGATGACCGTCGGGATGGCCCAGGACGTCGACGACTTCGTCATGGTCTGGCTGTCCGAAGGTGTCGGCGGTGCCGTCGTGATCGGGCGGCGGCTGCTGCGCGGCGCCACCGGCGGCGGTGGCGAGATCGACTGGATGCGCGTGCCCGATCCGGCCACTGTGGACACCGGGGACGCCTGGCCCGCGGCCGGCGCGCGGTTCGGCAACCTGGTCGACTCGCCCGCCATCTGCCGGCTCGCCGCCGCCCACGGCATCCAGGCCGACACCGCCTGGGACGCCGTGGCGAAGACCGGACCGGACCATCCCTTCCGGCACGATCTCGCCAAGCGGGTCGCCGGGGGCGTCGCGAACCTCGTCGCCGTCGCCGACCCGCAGCTCGTGCTCCTCTGCGGCGACACCAGCCGGGCCGGCGGCGAGGAGTTCGCCGCGCTCGTGCAGGAGAAGCTGCACGAACTCGTCCTGCCGCGCACGCCCGTCGGCTGCGCTTCGGTGCAGGGCAACGCCGTTCGCGCGGGCGCGCTGCAGTCGGCGCTCGCCACCACCCGTGAGGACGTCTTCGGCGTCGTCACCCCCACGCTCCTCGGGTCGCGCAGGCCCGAGGGCGACAGCACCCGTCCCCGACCGACCAGCCCCAACCGATGAGGAGGAGGGCCATGCCCCCGACCACCCGGACCCGCCGTGGCGCCCTGCTGGTGGCCGCCGCCGCGGCGTCCGTCCTGCTGACCAGCGCCTGTTCCGGCGCCGCCGCACCGTCCACCAAGGACGCCGCGGCTGCCCCCGGCAAGGACGACAAGCTCACGATCACCGTGTACTCCAAGTTCACCGACCGCGAGTACGGCGTGGTCACCGCGGGCCTCAACAAGCTCAAGGCGAAGTTCCCGAACATCGAGATCAAGCACGAGGGCAACCAGGACGACGACAAGCTCACCCAGTCGATCCGCGGCGGCAACCCACCCGACGTCGCGATCTCCTTCTACACCGACAACCTCGGCGCCTGGTGCTCCACCGGCAGCTTCCAGGACCTCAAGCCCTACATCGAGCGCGACAAGATCGACCTGACCCAGATCCCGGACGCGGTCCGCAACTACACCGAGTACCAGGGCAAGCGGTGCGCGATGCCCATGCTCGCCGACGTCTACGGGCTCTACTACAACAAGGACATGTTCGCGGCGAAGGGCATCACCTCGCCGCCGAAGACCACGTCGGAGCTGTTCGAGGCGACCAAGAAGCTGACCGAGTTCAACCCGGACGGCTCGATCAAGGTCGCCGGCTTCCTGCCCTCGATGCCGTTCTACGCCAACCAGGCCCAGTACTGGGCGCCGAACTTCGGCGCGCCCTTCCTCGGCCCGGACGGCAAGTCCGACCTCGCCACCAACCCCGGCTGGAAGGCGATGTTCGAGTTCCAGAAGCAGCTGATCGACTTCTACGGCGGGCACGAGAAGGTCGAGCAGTTCAAGGCCGGCCTCGGTGACGAGTACTCCGCCGACCACGGCTTCCACAAGGGCAAGCTGGCGATGATCTACGACGGCGAGTTCCGCACCGCGTTCCTCAAGGACCAGGCGCCGAACGTCAACTACGGCACCGCGCCCGCCCCGGTGCTCGACAGCATGGCCGACCACTACGGCGGCGGCTTCACCACCGGCACCATCATCGCCATCCCCAAGGGCGCCAAGAACCCCGGCGCCGCGTGGGAGCTCATCAAGCAGGTCACCCTGGACACCGACACGCTGGTGGACATGGCCAACGGCCTGAAGAACGTGCCCAGCACCAAGGCGTCGCTGACCTCGCCGAAGCTGGACCTGCAGCCGCAGTTCAAGACGTTCCTCGACATCTACGACAGCGGCAAGCTGGTCGCCAACCAGACCACCCCGATCGGCGACGCGCACCTCAAGGCGGTCAACGACTTCGCCGAGAAGTGGCAGGCCGGTTCGGTGCCCGACCTGACCGAAGGCCTCAAGAAGGTCGACGCGCAGATCGACGACGAGCTCAAGCAGAAGGGCGCGGGCGGATGACGTCCACCCTCGCGGAAAAGGCCTCCCCGTCCGCGCCGGCAACGGCGCGGGCGGGGGCCCGCCGGGCCAAGCGCCGCCGGACCGTCCTGTTCTTCATGGCCCCGGCGTTCATCGGGTTCCTGATCTTCTTCGGCTACCCGCTGATCGCCACGGTCTACTACTCCTTCACCCGCTACGACCTGATCAACCCGCCGGAGTTCATCGGCTTCGACAACTACATCCGGATGTTCACCACCGAGCCCCTGGTGGGCACGGCCGCGTACAACACGCTGTGGCTGGTGGTCGTCCTGACGGTCTGCCGCGTGGTGTTCTCCCTCGGTATCGCGTCGGTGATCGCGCGGCTCAAGTCGGGCGTCGGCCTGGTCCGGACGCTGTGCTACCTGCCGACCCTCGCCCCGCCCGCGGCCGCCACCCTGGCGTTCGTCTTCGTGTTCAACCCGGAGTTCGGGCCGGTCAACCGGTTCCTGCGGCTCGTCGGCATCGACGGCGGCCTGTGGTTCAACAGCCCGGAGATGTCGAAGCCCGCACTGACGCTGCTGGCGCTGTGGGGCTCCGGCGAGCTGATGATCATCATCCTGGCCGCGCTGCTGGACGTCCCCGCCGAGCAGTACGAAGCCGCCGAACTCGACGGCGCCGGCCCGGTCCGCCGGTTCTGGCACGTCACGCTCCCGTCGATCTCGCCGGTGTTGCTGTTCGGCGTGGTCAACTCGATCATCTACGCGCTGCAGTTCTTCACCCAGGCGATCGTGGCGTCGTCCGCCAGTGCGGGCACCGCCGACGTCGCGGGCAACTCGAAACTCATCGGGGCGCCGCAGAACTCGACGCTGACCTACCCGATCTGGCTGTACGTGCAGGGCTTCCGTTACTTCAACATGGGCTACGCGGCAGCGATGGCCGTGCTGCTGTTCATCGTGTCGTCGGGGTTCACGTGGATTCTCGTGCGACAGCTGCGGAAGTCCCAGCACCAGGAGGAGGGGGCATGACCGCGCTGGCCGAAGCGCCGCAGAAAACGGCGGGCGTGCCGCCGAGGACCAAGTTCAAGCGGAACTGGGACAAGCGGCTGGCCTTCATCGCCACCCACGCGATCGGGATCGCGCTCGGCGTGATCTTCATGCTGCCGATCCTGTTCGTCTTCCTCACCGCGGTGATGAAGAGCGACCAGGCGATGACGGCGAGCCTGTGGCCGAGCGAATGGCACTTCGAGAACTTCGTCAAGGTGTTCCAGAAGGCGCCGCTGCTCGAATACTTCGGCAACAGCCTGCTGTATTCGGCGTTGGCGACGGCGGGCGCGCTGCTGTCGGCGATTCCGGCGGCGTACGCGCTGGCGAAGCTCAAGTGGCGCGGGCAGAACCTGTTCTTCATGCTGACCGTGGCGGCGATGCTGCTGCCCCCGCAGGTCACCGTCGTGCCGCTGTACGACCTGTGGGTCCGGATGGGCCTCACCGGCACGCTGGTGCCGCTGATCGTGCCGTACTTCTTCTTCGACGCGTTTTCGATCTTCCTGCTCCGGCAGTTCTTCCTCACCATTCCGAAGGACTACCTCGAAGCGGCGAAGATCGACGGCTGCAACGAGTTCCAGGCGATGTACCGCGTGCTCATCCCGATGGCCAAACCCGGGATCGCGGCCACCGCCATGTTCTGCTTCCTGTTCACCTGGAACGACTACTTCGGGCCGCTGCTCTACACCGGCGAGAACCAGGACCACTGGCCGCTTTCGCTGGCCATCGCCTCTTTCCGCGGCATGCACCACGTCGAGTGGAACATGACGATGGCGGCGACCGCGCTGATCATGGCGCCGGTGATCGTGCTGTTCGTGTTCGCGCAGAAGTCGTTCGTCAAGGGCATCACATTCACGGGGGTCAAGGGATGAAGCTGGCAGTCGTCGGTGGCGGGTCCACCTACACGCCGGAGCTGATCGACGGGATCGCCGGCCGCCGGTCCACTTTGGACGTCGACGAGATCGTGCTGGTCGACCCGGACACCTACCGCGTGGAGGCGGTCGGCGGGTTCAGCCAGCGGCTGCTCGACCACGCCGGCCACCCGGCGCGGATCAAGACCACGCAGTCGCTGGAGGAGGGCGTCGACGGCGCTTCCGCGGTGCTGATCCAGCTGCGCGTCGGCGGCCAGCGGGCGCGGCGCTCCGACGAGACGTTCCCGCACGCCTGCGGCTGCGTCGGCCAGGAGACGACCGGCGCCGGCGGCCTGGCGAAGGCGCTGCGCACGGTCCCGGTGGTCCTGGACATCGCCGACCGCGTCCGCAAGATCGCCGGTGACGACACGTGGATCGTCAACTTCACCAACCCGGTCGGCATCGTCACGCGCGCGCTGCTCAACGAGGGCCACCGCGCGGTCGGCCTGTGCAACGTGGCCATCAACCTGCAGCGGCAGTTCGGGCGGCTGCTCGGGGTCGGCGCGGACGACGTCAAGCTCGTCCACACCGGGCTCAACCACCTGAGCTGGGAGCGCGGCGCGCTCGTCGACGGCGTCGACCGGCTGCCGGAGCTGCTGGAGAATCACTTGGACTACCTGTCCAACGAGGTCAGCGTGCCCGAGAAGTGGCTGCGGCGGATGAACGTCGTGCCGTCGTACTACCTGAAGTACTTCTACGCGCACGACGAACAGGTCACCAAGCAGCGCACCGAACGTCCGCGCGCGGACGTCGTTTCCGACGTCGAGGAAGAGTTGCTGAAGATCTACCTGGACCCGGACCAGAACACCAAGCCGGAGTCCCTCGAAAAGCGCGGCGGGGCGTACTACTCGGAGGCGGCCGTGCAGCTGGTGCACGCGCTGACCGCGGGCGGCCCGGCCGAGGAGCACGTGGTGAACGTCCGCAACGACGGCACCTTCCCGTTCCTCCCGGACGACGCCGTCATCGAGGCACGGTCCACTGTGGATTCGCAGGGCGCGACGCCGATCCCGCAGCCGCCGGTCGAGCAGCGGTTCGCCGGGCTCATCGCGGCGACGACGTCCTACGAGTTCCTGGCTTTGGAAGCGGCGCTGAAGGGCGGTCGCGACCGCGTGGCGGACGCGTTGCTGGCGCACCCGCTGGTCGGCCAGTACTCGAAGGCGGACACGCTGGCCGATTCGCTGGTCCAGATCAACCGCGAGTACCTGCCCTGGGCCCGCGGATGAAGCCTGCAGTCATCGCGATCGACGGCGGCAACAGCAAGACCGAGGTCCTGGTGATCTCGGAAGACGGCGTGGTGCTGGGCAAGTCCCGCGGCCCCGGCGCGTCGCCGCAGAACATCGGCGTCGCGGCCTGTGTCGCGGCGCTGGAAGAACTGGTGCTGGAGGCGTACCCGAGCTTCGGAGAGAAGCCGTTCGCCGTGCACACCTCCGCGTACCTGGCCGGGCTCGACTTCCCCCGGGAGGAAGAGGCGCTGCACGCGGCTCTCGCGGCCCGCGGCTGGAGCGACACCCTGACCGTCGGGAACGACACCCTCGCGCTGCTGCGGGCGGGCAGCGCGGGGGTGGGGGTCGCGGTCGTGTGCGGTGCCGGGATCAACGGCGCCGGGGTCGGCCCGGACGGCCGCGTGCACCGCTTTCCCGCGCTGGGCAAGATCTCCGGCGACTGGGGCGGCGGCTACCGGCTCGGCGAAGAGGCCCTGTGGTGGGCCGTGCGCGCCGAAGACGGCCGTGGTCCGCGCACCGCGCTGATGCCGGCGGTGGCGGCCTACTTCGAGAAGCCGACGCTGTTGGACGTCGTGCAGGGCCTGCACTTCGAGGAAATCGACCCCGTGTCGATCCACGGCCTGTGCCCGCTGCTGTTCGAGGTCGCGGCGGCCGGGGACGAGGTCGCGCAGGACATCGTGACGCGGTTCGTCGAGGAGGTCAGCGTGTTCGCCGCGGTGATCCTCCGCGAGCTGGACCTCACCGAGGACGCCCCGGAGATCGTGCTCGGCGGCGGCGTGCTGACCGGGGTCGGCGCGCCGGTGATCGCGGAGATCGAGAAGCGGTGCCTGAAGGTGGCACCGCGCGCGGTGGTCCGTGTCGTCGACGTGAACCCGGTGGTGGGCGCGGCGCTGTTCGGACTCGACACGCTGGGCGCTTCCGAGGCCGCGAAGGCGGCGCTCAAGGCGGCGACCCAGCGCGTCTGAAGACTCTGGTGGCCTGCCTCGAAGCGGCGCGAGACAGGCCACCAGACCCACCTCACGGCGCGGGGACGATGGTGTCGCCGGTCTCCAGCAGCGTCTTGAGGTCGGAGAGGATCCAGGCCCAGCCACCGCCGGCGTTCTCGTTCGGCGGCGCGTCGAGCCGCTCGTAGGCGCCGCTGACCATCCCGGCGATCGTGGGCGCGCCGGTGACGTCGTGGGTCACGGTCAGCCGGGTGCCGGCGGTCTTGGACTCCTCGATCTCGTAGGTGAGCGTCGTGTAGGGCTCCTCGCTCACGTCCCCGGGCGCCATCAGCAGCTTCCAGGTGAGCACCAGCTTCCGCGGCGGGTCGACTTCGAGGACCTCGCCGTCGACGAGGTCGCCGGTCATCCCGGCGTCGATGAACGCCTGCGTCGGATGGGTGCGGTGCTTGCCGCCGGGCCGCAGGTCGAAGTCGACCAGGCCGGTGTAGCCGTACTTCGCCGTCCACTCGGGCTTCGTGATGGCGTCCCAGATGCGCTCCGGCGACGCCTTGATGTAGACGCGGTAGACCTGCACGGTGTCGGTCATGGTTCTTCGCCTTCCAGCTCGTTCTTGAGGTCGAGGAGCGCGGTGACGTGCCGCTCGGTGTACTTGTCGATCCACCGGTCGTGGATCTGGCGGATCGGGACGGGGTTGAGGAAGTGCCGCTTCTCGCGGCCTTCCTTGCGTGCGACGACGAGCCCGGCTTCTTCCAGGAGCTTCAGGTGCTTCATGACGCCGAAGCGGGTCATCTCCACCTGGGTCTCCAGCTCGGTGAGCGTGCGGCCGTCACGTTCGAAGAGCAGGTCGAGCAGGAACCGGCGGGTCGGATCCGCCAGCGCCTTGAACACCAGGTCGTCGTCGGGCACGTGAGCGAGAATAGGTGACCAAATGGTCACATGTCAACGCCCGCCACTCCGCACTTTCCCTATGAAAGTGCCGCCGGAGGCAACCTCCGACGGCACTTTCATAGGGAAAGTTGCGTTGTCTAGACCACGAGGGACAGGGGGAGGATCAGCGCGATCGCCACCACGGAGATCAGCGTCTCCATCACCGACCAGCTCTTCAGCGTCTGGCCGACCGAGAGTCCGAAGTACTCCTTGACCAGCCAGAACCCGGCGTCGTTGACGTGCGAGAAGAACAGCGACCCGGCGCCGATCGCCAGCACCAGCAGCGCGCTGTGCGACGGGTCCATGGTCGCGGCCAGCGGTGCCACGATGCCCGCCGCCGAGACGGTCGCGACCGTGGCCGAGCCCGTCGCCAGGCGGATCGCCACCGCGACCAGCCAGCCGAGCAGCAGTGGCGAGAGGTGCGCGTCCTTGGCCAGCCCGGTGATGACGTCGCCGACACCGGCGTCGACCAGGGTCTGCTTGAAGCCGCCGCCCGCGCCGACGATCAGGATGATCCCGGCGATCGGGCCGAGTGACTCGGCGAGCACAGTGGACAGCCGGGCGCGGTCGAGGCCCGCCGGGCGGCCGAGCAGCACCATGCCCACGAGCACCGCGGCCAGCAGCGCGATCAGCGGGTCGCCGACGAAGTCGAGGATCTTGCGCGCCTGGTTGTCCTTGGCCAGCAGGATGTCCGAGAGGGCTTTCGCCAGCATGAGGACGACCGGCAGGAGCACCGTCGTGAGCGTCGCGGCGAAGCTCGGCCGCGGCTTGTCCGTGTCGGGGCGTTCCGGGATCAGGCGCTCCGGCGGCTGCGCGTCCGGCACCAGCTTCGCGGCGAAGCGACCGAACAGTGGGCCCGTGACGACCAGCGTCGGGATGCCGACGAGCAGACCGAACGCCAGTGTGACGCCGACGTTCGCGTTCAACGCCCCCGCCGCGGCGAGCGGCCCGGGGTGCGGCGGAACGAGCCCGTGCAGCACCGACAGCCCGGCCACGGCCGGAATTCCGAGCAGCATCAACGGTTTCCCGGTGCGCTTGGCCGCGAGCAGCACGACCGGGATCAACATGACGAGCCCGATCTCGAAGAACATCGGCAGCCCGATCAAGGCCGCCACCAGCGCCATCGCCCACGGCAGCGCGGCGCCGCGGGCCTTGCCGAGCACGGTGTCGACGATCTGGTCGGCGCCGCCGGAGTCGGCCAGCAGCTTGCCGAGCATCGCGCCGAGCGCGATGAGGATGCCGACGGACGCGACCGTGCTGCCGACGCCGTTCGTGAAGCTCTTGAGCAGCTTGTCCACCGGCATCCCGGCGGTCAGGCCGAGCACCAGCGAACCGAGCACCAGCGACAGGAACGGGTGCAGCTTCACCTTCGTGATCAGCACGACGATGACGGCGATCGCGACGACGGTCGCGATGATCAGGCGGGTGTCGTGGCCGGTCCAGCCGGCGGCGAGGACGGCGTTCACGCGTGCTCCCGGAAGGCGGTCAGTGCGGCTTCGGTGACCTCTTCCGGAGTGCCGCTGGAGTTGTCGAGGACGACGCCGGCCTCGTCCGGCTCGAGCGGTTCGAGGTCGGCGAGCTGCGAGTCCAGCAGCGACACCGGCATGAAGTGGCCCTTCCGGGTCTTCATCCGTTCGGCCAGCTGCGCGCGGTCGACCTGCAGGTGGACGAACCAGACGTCGCCGCCGGTGCGCAGGACGTCGCGGTACCGGCGCTTGAGCGCGGACGACGTCACGACGCCGCCGGTGTCCTGGTGCTCGCGGATCCAGCCGGCGATGGCTTCGAGCCAGGGCGCGCGGTCTTCGTCCGTCAGCGCCGTGCCGGCGGTCATCTTGTCGATGTTGGCCTTCGGATGGAACGTGTCCGCTTCCGCGTACTCGACGCCCAGGGCCCCGGCGAGCGCCGTGCCGATCGTCGTCTTCCCGGAGCCTGACACCCCCATCACCACGATGACGGTCATCCGCACCTCCCACTTCGTTGTGCCCAGGTGAGTCAAACTCAAAAGTACTACTTATTCAAGATGAAGTACTACTTAATCGAATCAGACGGCTAAGTTGACCGGGTGAGACACGAGCAGGTCCTGGATGCCCTCGGCGCGGCGATCGCGAACGGATCCCTGGTCCCGGGCACCGTGCTGCGCTCGGAAGACCTTCAAGAACGCTTCGGTGCTTCGCGGACCGTGGCCCGCGAAGTCGTCCGCGTGCTGGAGACGATGCAGCTGACCAGCAGCAAGCGCCGGGTCGGCGTGATCGTCCGCGATCCGGCGGAGTGGAACCACTACGACCCGCGCCTGATCCGCTGGCAGCTCGACGGCCCCGCCCGCCCGGCGGCGCTGGCCACGCTGAACGAGCTCCGGTCGGCGATCGAGCCGTGCGCGGCCCGGTACGCGGCCCTGCGCGCGACGCCGGAGGAGCGCGGCCGCCTGGGCGCGCTGGGGGAGCGGCTGGCGCGGACGGCCCGGGCCCGCGACCTCTCGGCGTTCCTCGGGTTCGACATCGCCTTCCACGACCTGCTGCTGACCGCGTCCCGCAACCCGATGTTCGGGCAGCTGTCGGAGGTCGTCGCGGAGGTGCTCACCGGGCGCACCGGGCACGGCCTGATGCCGCCGGAGCCGCAGCCCGAAGCGGTGGCGCTGCATGTGGCGGTGGCCGCGGCGGTGGCCGCCGGGGACGCGGACCGGGCGGAGCGGGCGATGCGCGACATCGTCGTCCAGGCGCGCGACGAGATCGCCGCCCTGGTGGCGGACGGCGCTCCCGAGAGCGAGTAGCCTCCTGTCGAAACTGGAGTTTCTTCCGCCGGGGGGGCACGGGTGAGCGCGGCGCGCGCGATCGGACTGGTGTTGGGCGTGGCGGCTGACGGCGCTCTCGGCGACCCCCGCCGTCGCCTCCCGGTGACGGCGTTCCGCGGGCTCCCGCACCGTTCGGGCGTCCTGGCCGCCGCCGCGGCGGTGGCCGCTGGGGCGCTGCTGGAGCGAGCGAGCCGGGGCCGCCCCCTGCTGCAGGCCTCGGCGACGGCGGTGACGACGTGGGCCGTCCTCGGTGCGGCGGGCCTGGCCCAGCAGGGCACGGAACTGGCCCGCGACCTGGAGGAGTGCCGCTTCGAGCCGGCGCGCGCCACACTGTCCGAACTGGACCCCCGGGTGGCGGACGGCCTGGGCGCGATCGCGCTGTCCCGGGCTTCGGTGGAAACGCTGGCGGAGAACACGTCGGATGCGGTGGTGGCCCCGCTGGTGTGGGGAGCGCTGGCGGGCGTCCCGGGGCTGCTGGGAGCGCGGGCGGTGAGCTTGCTGCGCCGATCACGCGCGGGCCGCCGCGGTCACTGGGCGGTGGACCGCGCGGACGAGCTGGTCCACCTGCTGCCCACCCGCGTGGCGGCGGCGCTGACGGTGGTGGCGGCCCCGGTGGTCGGCGGCTCGGCGGGCGGCGCGTGGCGGGCGTGGCACCGCGACACGATCGCCCACCCCAGCCCGAACGCGGGCCGCGTGGAGGCGGCCTTCGCCGGAGCGCTGGAAGTCCGCGTCGGCGGCCGGACGGTGTACCCGCACGGGGTGCTGGAGCTGCCGGTGCTGGGCGTGGGCCGGAACCCGGACGCCGGACACGTCACGCGCGCGGTGGAGCTGTCCCGGGTGGTGGGCTGGCTGGCGGGGGCGACCTCGGTGGTGGTTGCGGTGGTTTCGGGGTTCGGGCGCCGCTGACTTTCGCGGGGGTGCTCGGTGGCGCAGTGAATGACTCATTCACTGCGTGGGACGCCAGGAATGAGTCATTCACGGCGTTCACGCCGGTGTGGCACCTGAAAGGGCGCGGCGACTTTGCCCAAACCTGCCGAGAAAGGGAGGGAGCCTGCCCCCTCTCAGCCCCGCCGCCGCAGCTGGGCCAAAGCCTCCTCATCCAACGGCCCACCCCGCTCCGCCAACCGCGCCCCGATCCGCTCCCTCTCCTCCGCCGACCGGTTCCCGCCGAACTTGAACTTCGCCCGAACTCCCGTGATCGTGAACTCGATTCCGCGAATCCCCGGCAGCGACCGCCGATCCGGCGCGTCGCGAGCCGCGCTCACCGGGGCCCGGGCCCCGTCCGGCTCGAAGTGCCGCAGCTGCCTGTCGAGCAGCTCCGCCTTCTCCTCCGGATCGTCGACCAGCCGCACGTCCCCCTCGACCTGCACCGTCGCGTAGTACGACGTCGGTACGCCGTACGCCGGGTCCGCCGTCGCGTTCCAGTCCGCGCGGATGTACGTGTAGTCGCCGATCACCGTCACCAGGGCCCGCGGGTGCTCCTCCAGCAGCGGCCAGATCGGGTTCGGCCGGGCCAGGTGGGTGACGATCGTCCGGTCGCCGTCGAACGCGAAGTGCGCCGGGGTCACCACCGGGAGGTCGCGGCCGCGGCCGCCGGCGATCAGCTGGCCGAAGTCGCGGGTGGACAGCCATTCGCGCCACTCCCGGTCGGAGGCGGACGCGTCCCACGGGTGGATCAACATCACCCGAGTATCACGATCCCAAGTGGCCTCATCACAGGGCCATTTCCGGCCTACTTCTGATGGCCACTTTCGGCCAGTTCGTCTTCCGCGAGGATCTCCGCGACGGACTTCCGGCGCGAAGGCGCCGCGGACGCGTCCAGCGCCCCGCCGGGCTTCAGCTCGCGGACCGTGAAGTACAGCCAGCCGAGCAGCGCCATCGCGCCGAACGCGATCCACTGCAGCGCGTACGACAGGAACGGCCCCGAGTCCGTCTGCGGCAGCGGCAGGGCGCCGAGCACGCCGGGCTGGCCGACGTCGAGCTGGAAGTAGCCCGGCCGGATGTCGAGCCCGCCCGCCCGCGCCACCACGCGGGAGTCGACGACGTAGCTCTGCAGCCGCCCGCCGGTCGAGGCGTCGGCGAAGGCGTCGCGGTTCTTCGGGTCGGTCTCGTCCGCGCGCACCCGGGCCGTCACCGTGACCGTCCCGGGCGGCGGCGGGGCGAACGGCAGCGCGGCCGACTTGCTGTCCAGCCGGACGTAGCCGCGGTCGATCAGCACGACCGTGCCGTCGGTGGTCCGCATCGGCGTCAGCACCTCGAACGCGCCTTCGCCCTGGACCGTCCGCAGCCGCGCGACGACCTCCTTGTCCGGCAGGTACTGGCCGGTGATCGAGACGAGGTGCCACTCGGTGCGCTGACCGGGCACGCTCCCCGGCGGCAGCAGCTGCGCCAGCGGCACCGGCGCGGCGGTGAACGACGTCTCCAGCGCGGCGTTCTGCTGCTCGCGCTCGCTGTTGCGGCTGAACTGCCACGGCGAGAGCAGCGTGAAGCAGCAGACGGCGAAGGTGAACACCACCGCCGTCAGAGCCAGCCACCCGGGCCGGAGCAGGAACCGCAACCGCACCCCACCACGGTAGCCCGTGCCGCCCGCCTGCCTGCGCGGGCTGTGACCTCTACCCCCGCGAACGCACCCAATCCAGCAAACCGGGCACCGCGCGCTCGATCATGCCGAGGACGTCCTCGAAGCCGTCGTCGCCGCCGTAATAGGGGTCCGGGACCTCGGCGCCCTCGGGGGCCGACGGGTCGAACGACCGCAGCAACCGCACCTTCGCAGGGTCCTCGACCCGCGCCCGCAGGAACTCGAGGTGCCCCTCGTCCGCGGCCAGCAGCAGATCGGCGGCCAGGTCCTCGCCGGACACCTCGGACGCGACGTGCGTGGTCGGGTAGCCGTGCGCCTTGAGCGTCGCGCGGGCGCGCTTGTCGGCGGGCTCCCCGGCGTGCCACGGGCCGGTGCCCGCGCTCGTCACGCGGACAGCGTCGTCGAGGCCGGCGTCGGCGAGATGGGCCCGGAACACCAGCTCGGCCATCGGAGAGCGGCAGATGTTGCCGGAGCAGACGAAGACGATGTGCGTCACATCCGCGAGCGTAACCGCCGGGTTCACCCGGTCCCCCGCCCGCTCGATGGCCATCGTGATCAGCGGGGCATCACACGTGATCGGGCAGGCATCAGCCGTGATCGGGCGGGCATCACGCGTGATTGAGCGGGCATCAGCGCGATGCCCCTCCAGTCACGGGTGATGCCCCTCCAGTCACGGGTGATGCCCCGCCAGTCACGGGTGATGCCTCGCTGAGCACGCGTGATGCCGCTTGGCGCACGCGGCGGGAGGCCGGTGCGTAACCGCCGGGTTCACCCGGTCACCCGCCCGCTCGGCGGTATCCGCGGCCCGCGGGGCGCACTTAGCGTCGATCGGGCGAGGACGCGAACCGGAAGGAGAGCGATCATGCACGGGTGCTGCTCGAAGTGCACCGGCCAGGGCTGCGGCTGCTGCGGCAACTGCAACTGAGCCGACCCGGCGCCACGGCGGCCTGCCGCCGCCGGGGCGCCCCTATTCCGAACAGGTCGCCGACGTCGCTTCGCCCAGAGCCTGCGCGTGCAGGACGTCGAACCGGTGGACGAGGTCCGCCACGTCCGCCGCCACCCGCTGCCGGACCGGACACGACCGCGAAGCACGGACGGCGGTCGTCGCCGCCAGCTCCGTCAGCAGGTTCGTGTTCAGCCCGTCGATCACCGGGCGGATCTGCCCGAGGTCCGGGCGGGTCGTGGGCGCCTCCGCGGGATGCGCGTCCCAGCGTGCGTAGAGGCCGCGCTGCACCAGCTTGTTCGCCTCGATCTGGGCGCGGAAGAACCGCACCGCGTCCGCCGGGTCGAGGCCGAGGCCCGGGGCGCGCGAGGCCACCGAGTCGTAGATCTGCTGCTCCCGCACCGGGTCGTCGATCGGCGACGGCGTGCCGTACTTGGCCGCCGCCACCTGGTCGGCGATCGCGACGCGCCGGGCCGCCAGGTCGGTGAGCCGCCACAGCGACTCCGAAGCCGATGCGGGCGCTGCGAAGAGCACGGATGCGGCGAGCGCCGCCGTCACCGTGCCGAGCAAGGACCGAAGGCGCATGGCCCGCGAGGGTACATGCGAAAATCACCGCGTGCGCGCCATTTCCGAAGTCATCTCCGTGCTGGAACGGGCGTACCCGCCGGCGCTCGCCGAGTCGTGGGACGCCGTCGGCCTCGTCTGCGGTGACCCCGCCGAGCCCGTGCGCCGCGTGCTGTTTTGCGTCGACCCGGTCGCCGAGACCGTCGACGAAGCCGTCGAGCTCGGCGCGCAGCTGATCGTCGCGCACCACCCGCTGCTGCTGCGCGGTGTGCACGGCGTGCCCGCCGACACCGCCAAAGGCGCGCTGGTCCACCGGATGATCCGCGAGGGCATCGCGCTCTACTGCGCGCACACCAACGCCGACTCCGCCGACCCCGGCGTCTCGGACGCGCTCGCCCAGGCGATCGGGCTCCGCGTCACCGGACCCCTGGAGCCGAAGGCCGACGGCGTCACCGGCATCGGCCGGATCGGCGAACTGCCCGAGCCCGAGCCGTTCTCGGCCTTCGTGCAGCGCGTCGCCGACGCCCTGCCCGCGACCGTGCCCGGCGTGCTCGGCGCGGGCGACGCCGACCGCTCGATCCGCACCGTCGCCGTGTCCGGCGGCGCCGGGGACTCCTACCTGAAGCAGGCCACCGAGGCTCGTGTCGACGCCTTCGTCACCGCCGACCTGCGGCATCACCCCGCCGGCGAGCACCTCGCGGGCCGCGGCCCGGTGCCCGCGCTGGTCGGGCTGACCCACTGGGCCAGCGAGTGGCCCTGGTGCGGGCAAGCCTCGGCGCTCGTGGCGCAGGCGTTTGCGGGTAACGTCGACGTTCACGTGTCCACGCGGTGCACCGACCCGTGGACCGTCCGCGCCGAGCGCACATCTAGCTAAGAGGAGCACCGTGAAGGCCGAACCCGCCGTGCAGCGCCAGTTGCTCGAGCTCGCCAAGGTGGACGCCGAGCTCTCGCGCACCGCGCACCGCCGCCGCACCCTGCCCGAGCTGGCCGAGATCGACGCGGGGGAGAAGACCGTCCGCGAGCGCCGCGACGCGCTCGTCTCGGTGGAGACCGCCGCCTCCGACCTCGACCGCGAGATCGCCCGGCAGGAGAAGGAGATCGAGTCGGTGCGCGCCCGCGAGGACCGCGACCGCAAGCTCCTGGCGTCGGGCTCGGTCAACTCGAAGCAGATGACCGACATCGAGCACGAGCTGCAGTCACTGGAGCGCCGCCAGAGCGCGCTCGAGGACGACCTGCTGGAGCTGATGGAGCAGCGCGAGGCCCTCGGCCTGGACGCGCAGCGCACCGGCGCCGAGGTCGACAAGGCCGAGGCCGAGGTCGCCGCCGCGATCGCCCGCCGTGACGAGGCGTTCAAGGACCTCGACACCACTCGCGCGCGCCGCGCCGAAGACCGCGAGAAGCTGGTGCCGCGCTTCCCGGAGCCGCTGCTCAAGCTCTACGAGCGCGTCCGCGAGCACAAGGGCATCGGGGCCGCGCTGCTGCGGGCCCGCCGCTGCGGTGCCTGCCAGCTCGAGCTCGACCGCAACACCGTCAACGAAATCAAGGCCGCGCCGGAGGACGACGTCATCCAGTGCGAGAACTGCGGCGCGATCCTGGTCCGGACCCTGGAGTCGGGTCTGTGACCTCGCACGTCATCGTCGAAGCCGACGGCGGCTCCCGGGGCAATCCGGGCCCGGCCGGCTACGGCGCGGTGGTCCGTGACGCCGCGACCGGCGACGTCCTCGCCGAGCGCAAGGAAAGCCTCGGCGTGGTCACCAACAACGTCGCCGAGTACAGCGGCCTGATCGCCGGGCTGACCGCCGCGGCCGAGCTTGGCGCGTCCACTGTGGACGTCCGGATGGACTCCAAGCTGGTCGTCGAGCAGATGTCCGGGCGCTGGAAGATCAAGCACCCGGACATGCAGCCGCTGGCCGAGCGGGCCAAGGCGCTGGCCGCGGGCTTCTCCCGGGTCAAGTACGAGTGGATCCCGCGGGCGCAGAACTCCCACGCCGACCGGCTGGCCAACGAGGCCATGGACGCGGCCACCGGCAGGCCCGCCGCCGGCCGCCCCGGCCCGACGGGAAGGACCGCGGCCGCCGCGAAGACCGGCGCAGCCGTGGACCCCGGCACCGGCGCCCCCGCCGACCCGGCCGCCAAGCCGAAGCTCCCGACCCGCAAGCCCGACCGCACGGCCGTGGCCTGGACCGGCGCCCAGGGCACCCCGACCCGGCTGCTCCTGCTCCGCCACGGTCAGACCGAGATGTCGGCGCTGCGGCGCTACTCCGGCCGCGGCGACGTCCCGCTGACCGAGCTGGGCCGGACGCAGGCCGCCGCGGCGGCGAAGCGCCTGGCCGCGACGGACGGCCTGGTGGTCGACGGCGAGGCCGTCCCGATCATTTCCTCGCCGCTCACCCGCACGAAGCAGACCGCGCAGGCCGTCGCCGACGCGCTCGGCGGCCGCGTCGAGACCCACCCCGGCCTGATCGAGACCGACTTCGGCGAGTGGGAAGGCCTGACCTTCGCCGAGGCGGCCGACCGCGACCCGGAGCTGCACCGGTCCTGGCTGGGCGACAGCTCGGTGCCGCCGCCCGGCGGGGAGAGCTTCGACGTCGTCCACCGGCGCGTCCGCAAGGCCCGCGACGAGCTCATCGCCGAGCACGGTGGCAAGACGTTGGTGCTGGTCAGCCACGTGACGCCGATCAAGACCCTCCTCCGGATGGGCCTCGACGCCGGTCCGCAGCTGCTGTTCCGGCTGCACCTGGACCTGGCGTCGCTGTCGATCGTCGAGTTCTACCCGGACGGGAACGCTTCGGTCCGCCTCGTCAACGACACCTCGCACCTGGTCTGACCGGCGAAAATGTGGGTTGGATCACGCTCAACCCCGACGCGTGGCGGACCCCGGATGGGGTATTGGCTACAGTGTCTCGACCGCGTCGCCGCGGTGGCGGGTCGGCAGGATCGACCCAGTCAGGGGGCGCCAGCTCGCGCGTATCCCACCGGCAGAAGCCTGCGGGCGGAACAGTGACGAGGACATGACGGCTAGCGCACTCACCGAGACCTCCCCGAGCGACGTCCCCGAGGACCCGGCCGCCACCACGGCCACCCGCGGCTGGGGCGCGCGGCTGGCACCGGTGCTGGCGGTGCTCGCCGGCGTCGCGGCCGTCGCCGTCCACGCGACCCGCTACGGCCACTGGATCGTCGACGACGCCGCCATCACCTTCTCCTACGCCCGCAGCTTCGCCGACGGCCTCGGCCCGGTGCTGCAGCCGGGCGCCCCGCCGGTCGAGGGCTTCTCCGACCCGACGTGGATGGTGCTGCTCGGCCTCGGCAAGCTCGTCGGCCTCTTCGACCACGGCGCGCTCTTCGGCATCCCGGACTACGTGCTGTTCCCGAAGGCACTGGGCCTGCTGTTCACCGGCGGCGTCCTGACGGCCTGCTACATCGCCGCGAAGCAGATCTTCACCCGCTTCGCGTGGCTGGCCACCCTGGTCGTCGGCCTCACGCTGGCGACGATCCCGTCGTACGTCATCTGGGTCGTCTCCGGCCTGGAGAACTCGCTGTTCGCGTTCGCCGTCGTCACGCTGGGCGTGACGCTGTTCGTGTCGGTGCAGCGCGACAAGCTGCTGACGCCGAAGGTCGCGCTGTGGGCCGGGGTCATGGTGGCGTTCGCGGCGCTGACCCGCCCGGAAGGCCTGATCTACGCGGGCGCGTACCCGCTGGCGGCGCTGTTCCTGCTGCGGTCGGGGCTGTTCTGGAAGAGCTTCCGCCTCGCGCTGCTGTCGGTGGCGGCGTTCGCCGTGCCGTTCGGCGCGTACGTCGTGTGGCGGCACTCGGAGTTCGGGCGGCTGCTGGCCAACCCGTCGGTGGCCAAGCAGCAGGGCCTGCCCGGGATCGACGCGGTGAAGCGGCCGTTCGAGCTGGTCGGCTACGCGGGCTGGGCCGGTGTCGTCGCGCTCGCGCTGGTGATCGTGTTCGCGCTGGTCAAGGCGCCGTGGCGGCGTCCGCTGATCGCGCTGCTGGTGCCGCTGGGGCTCGGGATCGTCGCGTACGGCGTGATGGTCGCCGACTGGATGTACCAGCACCGGTTCGCCAGCCCGATCTGGCCGCTGGCGGTCATCGCGGGCACGCTGTCGGCCGGTGAGCTGCTGCGCCACCGGCAGGCGCTGCTGCGCGTCGGCGTCGTCGTGGTGCTGGTGGGCGCGTTCGTCCCGTCGGCGGTCGGGTTCGCGGCCGCGGCGGACAAGTTCGCGAAGAACCCGAACATCACGGCGTGCCTGGTGGCCGACCGCTTCGGCCGCGGCTTCAACACCTACGCCGACATCCTCGGCCTGCAGAAGGCGTCGCTGCTGCTGCCGGACCTCGGCGGTTCGTCGATGACCAGCCGGCTCGAGCTGGTCGACATGGCGGGCCTGGTCAACAAGCCGATCGCCGACCTGGTGCACGACAACGACCTGGCCGGCCTGCGCAACTACGTGTTCGACACGGTCAAGCCGACGTTCATCCACTCGTGGGGCCCCTGGGCGGCGGGCAACGGCATCGCGCTGGACCCGCGCTTGGACCGCGACTACGTGCTGATCTACTCGTCGCCGATCGAGGGCCTCCGCAACGGCGACTGGGTCCGCCGCGACGCGGTGACGGACCCGGCCAAGCTGAAGGCGACCCAGGACTACGCGGCGAAGACGATCCCGGCCGTGGCGGCCGACCGCTTCGGCGGCCCGCTCGACGACTGCGGCGCGACGATGAAGCCGGGCCAGACGATCACGATGCCCAGCTGACCGACCCCGGAACCGGCGTGACCGGGGCCGAATCCGTGAGATCCGGCCTCGACCACGTGAGTTGCGGCCTGATCACGTGAGGTCCGGCTCTGGTCACGCGGCGGCGTTTTCGCCCGCGAAGTCCACTTCGGACTCCGGCCCGCGGGGGCGCCCCCCGGTTCCACGCTACCCGGTGGCACCGACAGAAACCGGGCGCAGTTAGCGTGAACGCGTGAACCTCCTCGCGGGCGGGGCCGGCCTGCTGCTCCTGGCCGGTGTGCTCGTCTTCGCCATCGTCCGGCCGCGGGGGTGGCCGGAAGCCGTCGCCGCTGTTCCGGCCGCCGGCGTTGCCCTTCTTCTCGGGCTCGTGCACCCGGCCGCCGCCGGGGAGCGGGCCGTGGAAATCCTGCCCACCCTGGGCTTTCTGGCCGCCATTCTCCTTCTGTCCTTTTTGGCCAGTGTCGACGGCGTCTTCAGCTGGCTCGGCAACCGGCTCGCCGAGGCGTGCCACGGGCGTCCGCGGCGGCTGCTCGTCCTCACCTTCGCCGCCGCGGCGGGGGTCACCGCGATCCTCAGCCTGGACGCCACCGTCGTCCTGCTCACGCCGGTCGTCCTCGCCACCGCCACCAGCCTCGAACTCCCCGCGCGGCCGCACGTCTACGCCTGCGCGCACCTGGCCAACTCGGCGTCGACGCTGCTACCCGTCTCCAACCTGACGAACCTGCTCGCCTTCGCCGCGTCCGGGCTGACCTTCGCCGGGTTCACCGCGCTGATGGCCCTGCCGTGGCTGGTCACCATCGGCCTCGAGCTGGCCGTTTTCCTGTGGTTCTTCAAGGCCGACCTGCGCCCGCGCGAGACGCCGGAACCGCGGCAGCACCTCGAGACGCCGACCTTCGCCCTGGTCGTCCTCGGGCTGACGCTCGCCGGGTTCGCCGTCGGGCAGCTCGGGCACGTCGAGCCGGTGTGGATCGCCGCGCTAGCCGCTTTGATCCTCGGCGTGCGTGCCGTTGCGCAGGGCAAGATCCGGCCGTGGCAGCTGGTCACCGAGGCCGCGCCGCAGCTGTGCCTGTTCGTGCTGGGCCTGGCCGTCGTGGTCGAAGCCGTGTCGGAGCACGTGCTCGGCGGGGTGCTGCGCGATCTCCTGCCGACGTCGACGGGCCTGGTCGACCTGCTGGTCGCGGCCGGGGTGGCCGCCTTGCTGGCCAACCTGGTCAACAACCTCCCGGCCACGCTCATCCTGCTGTCGGTGCTGGGCCCGCACCCGGCGCCGGGCGTGCTGCTGGCGGTGCTGCTCGGCGTCAACATCGGCCCGAACGCGAGCTACCTCGGCTCAC
The DNA here is from genome assembly GCF_042652605.1 of Amycolatopsis plumensis. Taxonomy (NCBI): domain Bacteria; kingdom Bacillati; phylum Actinomycetota; class Actinomycetes; order Pseudonocardiales; family Pseudonocardiaceae; genus Amycolatopsis; species Amycolatopsis plumensis. Next base: position 4,209,798 of record NZ_JBHSJY010000001.1, read on the forward strand.
TCGCGACGCTGCTGTGGCGCCGGACGCTCCCGAAGCCGCCCTCCTTCAAGACCTTCCACGCCCTGGGTGCGCTCACCACCCCGCTGTGCCTGGCCGCGGCGACCGTCGCGCTCTGGCTGGGCCTCGGTCTCGCGGGCTGACCTCAGCGACCGTCCGCCCGCTGCGAAGACTTCGCCAGCGCCCCGCCCAGCTCGGCCCGCCCGGGAATCCCCAGCTTCCGGTACGCCCCGGACAAGTGCAGCTCCACCGTCCGCCGGGTCAGGTGCAGTGCCGTCGCGATCTCGCGGTTGGTCAGCCCCTGGGCCGCCATCACCGCGATGCGGTTCTCCTGCCGGGTCAGCCCGTGTTCGTTGTCCTTCGCCGGCGTCAACGCCCGCCGCGACGAGCGCAGTTCCTCCGCCGCGCGGCGGGCCAGCGGACGGGCCCCGCACTGCTCGCTCAGCTCCACCGCCTGCCGCAGCGTCTCGATCGCCTTCTCCGACTGCCCGTGCCGCGCCTGGAGCGTGCCGAGCTCGGTCAGCGCCGTCGCCAGCTGCAGGCGGGACGGCGACGCCCTCAGCGTCGCGATCGCCTTCTGCAGCGCCCGCTCGGCTTCGTCGTCCTCGCGGACCAGCCCGAGCGTCGTCAGTGCCGTGCCCAGCGGCCGGGCCGCGCCCCAGCGGGCCGACGCGTTGATGTCCTCTTCGGCCAGGCGGGCCGCGTCGTCGGTCTGGCCGAGGGCCAGCGCCGCGCGCGCCGCGTGCGCACGCCACGGCACGAACCCCGGGAACCGCATGCCGTGGTGCGCCAGCCGCCGCCCGCAGCTGAGCAGGTCCTCGAACCCGAAGCGCGTGTACCCCGTCGCGACGCGCAGGCGGCCGCGCGCGTACAGGAGGTACGTGTGGGTGAACAGGCCCTGGCTGGCGACGAAGTCCATCCGGTCCAGCAGCGACGTCGCCGCCTCGAAGCGGCCCAGGTCCACCCAGCATTCGACGAGCTTCGCCGCGCACAGCACGCCGACCGGGCAGGTCGTCGTCCCGCCGCGCTCGTCGAAGCGGCGCAGCAGTGATTCGAAGTGGACGCTCGCGCGCTGCAGGTCGCCGCTGGCCTGCAGGGCGATCCCGCGGGCCAGGGTGGGCAGCGCGCCGTGCGGCACGTGCACGTCCCATGGCTCGCGCTCGACGTCGAGGACCCGGCACAGCCGGTCGACGTGCGCGGGCTCGTCCGCGAGCACCGCGGTGGCCAGCGTGAAGAAGTAGTGCTGTTCGAACAGGTCGCCGTCGTCGCCGGTCAGCGCGTCGGCGAAGTGCCCGACGGCCTCCTGCGCCGACTCGCCGCTGCGGACGGCGTCCAGCGCCAGCAGCGCCGAGCGGCTCCGCTGGGCCGCCGGGTCGGTCAGCGGCGCCCACTGCTCCTCGAAGTCGCGGAACTCCGGGGGCGGCCCGAGCCTGCTGCCGGCCTCGGCGAGGTAGGTCATGCACAGTAGCGGCCACACCGCGTCCGGGCCGCCCGCGTCGAGCCGCGCCGCGATCTGGCCCGCCGCGCTGATCCCGAGCCGGGCGTCCTGGCCGCCGCAGAGCGACAGCAGCATCGCGGTGGCGATGTACGCGGCCGTCTCGCGGTTGCCGACCGTGTCGACGGCCTCCCGCACCCGCTTGGCCGCGGCGGGCGGGTCGAACTGGAACTCCGCGTGCGCGAGCTGCAGCAGCACGGCCATCCGGCGCCCGGACGTCAACCGCTCTTCCAGCGCCCGCCGCAGGTGCCGGGCGGCCAGCTCGGCCCGCCCGGAGAACACGGCGTCGCGCGCGCTCAGCCGCAGCACGTCCACCGCCCACGGGATCCGGATCGACGTCGCTTCCAGCAGGTGGGCGGCCACGCGCTCGGGTGGCGCCCCCGCCTCCGTCAGCAGCTTCGCCGCCCGGGAGTGGTTGACCGCCCGCGTGGTCTGCGGCATGTCCTTCAGCAGCGAGTTGCGGACGAACGAGTAGGTCAGCGCCGGCTGGTCGCTGTTGTTGAGCACGTGCAGCCGGACCAGGGTGTCGATCGCCTGCAGCGCGTCGAGCTCGTCGACGCCGGCCAGCCGGGCCAGCAGGTCGAAGCCGGCGTCCTCGCCGAGGATCGCCGCCGCGTGCAGGATGGCCGGCGCGTGCGGGAACTCCTGCACCCTCGTGGTGAGCACCTGGCCGATCAGCGACGAGCCGAGCTCGTGCGGGTCCGCGCCGGGCAGGAGCCGCGGCCGCAGCGCCTGCAGCAGCACCGGGTTGCCGCCGGTCGCCTCGCGGCAGGTGGTGGCCAGGTCCCCGGGGGCGAGGCCGAGGATCTCCGCCGCGGCCGCGTCGCCGAGGCCGTTCAGCGTGATCGTGACCGGCGTGCTCCCCACCATGTCCAGCAGCGCGACCTCGCGGTGCGGCGGGTAGCCGACGACCGACGTCAGGAGGATCAGCACCGGCAGGTCGAGCACGCGGCTGCGGAGGTAGGCCAGGCACCGCATGGACCAGGCATCGGCCAGGTGGATGTTGTCGATGCCGAGGAGCAGCGGACCCCGCTCGGTCGCGTCGCGGACGATCCGGAAGAAGAGGTCGAGGGCTTCGCTCTCACCGGCCGCCCCGCACAGCTCGGCGACGGGCGGGCGCGGCGGCGAGCCCGGTTCCTCGAGCGCGTCGGCCAGCTGACGGACGACCCCGCCGGCCAGGTGGCTCTCCAGCCGCGATCCGGTGGCCATCGCGACGGTGAAGCCCGCGTCCGCGGCCAGCGCCGCGGTGGTCCGCAGGAGGGCGCTCTTGCCCATGCCGAACTCGCCGGCCAGCACCGCGCTGGCGGCCGTGCCGTCCAGCACGACCGGGAAGAGACCGGTCAGGCGGCCGAGCTCGGGCTCGCGGCCGGGGAGCCGCGGGGCGGGACGCTTCGGTACCGAAGCCCCGCTGGCGGGGTGCTCGGGATTTACTTCGGTATCCACCGTAAGGACTTTCATGTTGGGTTGGGGCAGACTACTGGAAACCGGCCGACCACGGGAGTGACCGAGGTCCGCTGCCGGTACCGGCAACGACCTGACCAGGGGAGACGATGGACGCAGCGGTTGCGAACCGGATCTTCCCGACAGCCGGCCGGTGCCCGCAGAAGGCCGTGACATCCGCGGCCGGGGGCTCCGCCACCCGGACCCCCGCAAGAGTCGTTGTGGCCACGCCCAGCGCGAGCAGCAGGAGCGGGCCGGCCGCGGGACCCCGCAGGGCCGCCGCCCCGGCCGACTTCCGGCGCCGGGCCGCCCCGTCGCCCGGCGGCAGGTAGCCGAGCCGCACCGCCTCGGCCAGCGCGCCGACCACCGGAGTGAACCCGGCGACCCGGCCCCGGCAGCGGGCGCAGCCCCGCAGGTGGGCTTCGAACTCCTCCGGATCGTCGTGGACGCCGAGCCCGTAGGCCGCGGCGTCCCCCTTCCGCCCGCTCATCGGATCGTCACTTCCCCGAGCGCCTTCCGCAATTGCCGCATCGCCGTGTACAACCGCGATTTGACGGTTCCCTCCGGAATTCCGAGAATTTCCGCAGCCTGTCGAACGGTGTTTCCCGCGAGATACGTCTCGTAGATGACCGACTGATATTTGGCGTCCAGTTCTCGCAATGCCCGAGTAATCGTTAGCGCGGCTAACGAGCTGTCCGTGCGGTCCGTGGACTCGGCGTTTTCCGGGATCTCCAGAGCGACCTCCTGCGGGCGGACGCGGCGATTCCTCCAGCCGTCGATGACGATCCGCCGGGCCACGGTGAGCAGCCATCCGCGCAGCATTCCGGGCTCGCGTTCGAGCGTGTCGGAGTGCTGCCAGGCGCGGATCATGGTCTCCTGCACCACGTCCTCGGTCCACTGCCGGTCATGGTTGGTCAGGCTCAGGACCTGCGCAAACAGGGTGGCACGGAAGTCCTTGTAGAGCAGTGGGACGAGATCGTCTCCGGTGGCGGGGCCGGTGTCGACCGCGGTGGCGGACGACGCGTAGCCGACGGGGCCGCGACCTTCTCTTCCCAGTGCTTCCATAAAGCTTGCAACCTCACCTGACTGGCGGACCGTGGGGTCATCGGAGCGTAGCGCAAAAACACTTAATAGGCCATATGCATTAGTTTCCCGACTTAATTCGACGATGCCTCCGCGCGGGTGGCCGCGGACCGGTTCACAATGCGTCTTGTGATGCACGTCACAGGTCACTAAAAGGTGACGACGAGAACCGGGTCGCGCCTTCTCCCCGTACCAGGAGATGAGGACTTCTTCGCGAAGGGACAACGGGGATGCCGCTCCGATTGGTGGCGTTGCTGGCCGCCGCGACCGCGCTGGTGCTGGGCTGTGCCGTGCCGGCGTCAGCCGGGGAACTGCAGCAGACCGACCGCGCCCTGCTGACCCGGCTCAAGCAGCACACGCTGTGGGCCGTGCCGTCGAGCAGGCTCGCCGTCGACCGGGCCACCAACCGGCGCGTGCGTGCCGTCGCCGTCCGCATCGCCGACGACCAAGCCCGTCTCGACGTCGCCCTGCGCGCGGTCGCCGACCGGCTCGCGGTCACCCTGCCGGGGGAGCCCACCGACCAGGAGCGCGGCTGGGCCGACGAGATCGCCGCCGACTCCGGCGACGCGTTCGACCGCGCCTACGTCAACCGCCTCCGCGCCGAGTACGGGACGCTCTTCGGGCTCGCCTCCGACGTCCGCGCGGGCACCCGCGACGACGACGTCCGCGCGTTCGCCCAGACCGCCGTCGACACCTCGCTCGGGCACCTGACGCTCCTGGAGAGCACCGGGCTCGCCGAGACCACGTCCCTGCTCGTCTCCGCCACCGAGGACGACACCCTCGGCGGCGGGGCCATCGCCGCCGGCGCCGTTCTCGTGGCCCTCGCCGCCGTCGCCACGTTCGGCCTGCTCCGCCTGCTCGGAACCCCCGGCAGGCCCCAGCCGCGCACCCGGAGGTAGCCGCCCCATGTCCCCGTCCGCCGCGCTGATCCCGGTGTCGCCGCACGACACCGGGATCGCCGAGGCCGCCGCGCTCTCCGGCCGCCTCACCTACCTCTGCATGTGCCTGACGCTGTGCTGGGGCGTCCTGGCCGCCACCGGCTGGGTCCGCCGGTTCAGCGGCCAGGACGCGATCCGCACCGGGCACGTCGTGCTCGCCGCGTTCACCCTGGCCACCGGCACCCTGCACGGGCTGACCTTCCTCTTCCTGGAGGACGACCCGTTCGGCGTCGCCGACCTGCTCCTGCCGTTCTACGACGGCACCCCGCGGCACGCGCTGGGCATCGCGGGCCTCGAGCTCGTCATCGCGGTGTCCGTGACGGCGGGGTTGCGCCGCGGCGCCGGGCCGGGCCGCTGGCTGCGCTTCCACCAGGTGGGCTACCTCGCCATCGGCCTGCTCGCCGCGCACGCCTGGCTCGGCGCCATCTCCAGCGGGCACCTCGCCGTCGTCTGGCTCGCCGGCCTCACGCTGCTCGCTCCGCCGGTCCTGCTGTCGGTCCTGCGCGTGCTGCCCGCCGCGGTGCTGGCCCGCGCGGGGCTCGTCTCGCCGCCGCCGCCCGGCGACGGCCCGGAGCCGGCCACCGTGCGCGTCGACGTCGACAGCCAGCGCTGCCACGCCTACGGGGTCTGCCAGTCCGAGGCGCCCCAGGTCTTCCAGCTCGGCCAGGACGGGCAGCTCGCCTACGAGAAGCGCCCGGGCGCCCAGCTCGTCCCGCACGTCCAGGCCGCCGCGCGCGCCTGCCCCATGAGAGCCATCCACCTGTTGGGAGCCACCCGATGAGCGAACGCATCGTCATCGCCGGAGCCGGCCTGGCCGGCCTGCGCGCGGCCGAACGGCTGCGCGAACTCGGGTTCGACGGCGAAGTCGTCGTCCTCGGCGCCGAACCCGACATCGCCTACCACCGCCCGGCGCTGTCCAAGCAGCTGCTCACCGGCGCGGTCAGCCGCGCCGACACGCTGCTCGCCGACCCGCTCGAAGTCGACGCCGAATGGCGGTTCGGCACGCCGGTCACCGGGCTCTCGCCGAACCGGCAGGTCGTGCACCTGCGCGACGAGGAACTCCACTACGACGGCCTGATCATCGCCACCGGCGTCGAACCGCGCCGGCTGCCGGGCGCGCCGCACGGCCACCCGCGCGTGGTCGTCGTCCGCACCCTCGCCGACACGATCGCCCTCCAGCGCGCCCTCGGCACCAACCCCGGCCCGGTCGCCGTCATCGGCGACGGCTTCATCGGCTGCGAAGTCGCCTCCAGCCTGCGCGAGATGAACCGCGAGGTGGTCCTCTTCGGACGGGAGAGGTCGCTGCTCGCCGACGTCCTCGGGCCCGACATCGGCGACTGGCTCACGGCGCTGCACACGGCCCGGGGCGTCCACCTCGAACTCGGCACCACGATCCGCCGCTGGCGGCCCGCGCGCACGCACGTCGGCCTGGAGTTCGCCGACGGCCGCGCCCTCGAGGTCGCCTGCGTGGTCGTCGCCGTCGGCAGCGTCCCGGCGGTGTCCTGGCTGCGCGGCGCCAAACTGCCGCTCGACGACGGTGTCGTCTGCGGACCCACCTGCCACGTCGTCGGCTCGTCGACGATCGTCGCGGCCGGCGACGTCGCCCGCTGGCCCAACCTCCGGTTCGACCCCACGCCGCAGCGGGAAGAGCACTGGCTCAACGCCGTCGAGATGAGCCGGGCCGCCGCCCAGAACCTGCTCACCGGCCCCCAGGGTTCGCCGGCCTACACGCCGGTGCCGCGCTACTGGTCCGAGCAGCACGGCGTCCGGATCCAGGTCGCCGGCCGCCCGGCACTGGCCACCGACACCGTGCTGCTGGAGTCGCCGGTCCCGGGCACCCGGCCGATCACCGGCTTCGTCCGCCAGGGCCGGCTCGTCGGCCTGATCGGTCTCGACAGCCCCGCCGCCGTCCTCCACTGGACCGCGGAGCTGGCCCGCCAGCACCCGGCGCCGGCCGAGCCACCGCCGGAGGTCCGGCCGCGCCACCGCACCGGGGCGGTGGCCGGTCACTGAGCTACGATCCAGCCTGCGGACGAGCTGGCAGGGCGGTCGCGAGCCGGGTGACCGGCTCGAGGAAAGTCCGGACTCCGCAGGGCAGGGTGGTTGCTAACGGCAACCCGGGGTGACCCGCGGGAAAGTGCCACAGAAAACAGACCGCCCCCGCTTCCGGCGGGGGTAAGGGTGAAACGGTGGTGTAAGAGACCACCAGCGTCCCGGGTGACCGGGACGGCTAGGTAAACCCCACCCGGAGCAAGGCCAAGAGGGAGCCCCCGGGCTCCTGCGCAGGCGTTCGAGGACGGCCCGTCCGAGCCTGCGGGTAGGCCGCTGGAGCCTGCCGGCGACGGCAGGCCGAGATGGATGGCCGCCGCCCCGCGAGCCGCAAGGCGACCGGGGAACAGGATCCGGCTTACATGCCGGCTCGTCCGCCCACCCCGTGCCCGGGGAGGCATCACGCGTGCCCGAAGAGGCATCACGCGTGATCCCCGGGGCATCACGCGTGATCGAGCGGGCATCGACGTGATGCCCGCCCAGTCACGCCCGATGCCCCTGCAATCACGCGTGATGCCTCCCGGATCACGCGTGATGCCCCCTCCTGCACGCCAACCGACCCTCCAGGTACGCGGGCCGACCCTCCAGGTACGCAAGCCGACCCTCCAGGTACGCGGGCCGACCCTCAGGGGTCCGCGATTGTGGTTCCGCCGGGTGGTTACCCGGTAGTAGGGTGCGGGGATGGCGGGTGACGAGCAGCGGTTCAAGTCGGCTTTCGATTCCTTGCACGCCTTCGTGTACTTCGCGCCCGAAGTCGACGCCGCGCTCACCGGCGCCGGGCTCCGGCCGGGGCGGATGCCGTACTTCGCGGGCCGGGCCGCGGCCATGGGGGCCGTCGGGCCCGAGGTCGTCGCGGCCACCTTCTACAACTTCAATCCCGAGGTCGTCGCCCGCACGATCCCGCGCGCCTGGACCCTCGCCACGCCCGAGCAGGTCCTCGACGCCCGCCTCGACGGCACCGGCAAGGCGCTGACCCGCCTGCTCGGCGACCACGTCAAGAGCGACGAAGTCGCCGAAGCCGCCGAGCTCGCGCGGGAAGCCACGGCCGGGTGCCGTGGGGAAGGCCGTCTGCTCTACGCCGGACACGCCGGGCTGCCCTGGCCGGGCGAGCCGCACCTCGTGCTCTGGCACGCCGTCACCCTGCTCCGCGAGTACCGGGGTGACGGGCACATCGCCGCGCTCGTCCTGGAAGGGCTCAGCGGGCTCGAAGCCCTCCTCACCCACAGCGCGACCGGACGCGGGTTCAACCTCGCCGCCGCCAAGCTCACCCGCGGCTGGAGCGACGAGCAGTGGGCCGCCGCCGAGACCCGGCTGACCGACCGCGGCATCCTCGGCGCCGACGGCGGGCTGACCGACGCGGGTGTCGCGCTGCGCGAACGCCTCGAGGTGGCCACCGAATCGGCCGCGCGGGCGCCGTGGGACCACCTGGGCCCCGAGCGGACCGCCCGGCTCGAGGAGCTGTGCCGCGGCCTCAGCCGGCGTCTCATCGAGGCCGGCGCTTTCCCGGACGGTGTTTTCGCGCTCGGGCGGCCGTGAACCGCTCAAGATCACGCTATGTAGTGAAAAAGTTGTGAAGTATCGGACACCCCGTGACGGACAGCGCTCGCGGTCAAGATCGACATGGCCGCCGACCGGCCGACCGCCGTCACAGAGCGGACTCGCGGGCGGCGGCCGTTCGTGTCATGCAACACTGTTCCAGGCCGCACGACGGCCACAGTGTCAGTACCCACAGTGAGCAAATCCCGAGCAATGGGGTGAGTTCGTCAGCACACTGAGAAGTATGGGTGGCCGGGGTTCAACCCGAGGGCCCTTGCCGCGATGATGGTGGGCGTGGAGTTTTCGCGTGCCATCCGCACCACGCCGGTTGACAAGCCAGCCGGCCTCTACGCTGCGCACTTTGACCACTACCCCTCGTAGCCCCCATGATGTTGTTCGAAGCACCGCCTGAGCCAGAGCCGCGCGGCCCCCACCGCGCACCGGGAGTATCGCGATGATGACCTTGACCACCCTCGACACGCTGGCCGCCGGCGGCGAACTGGGCACGGGCAACGTGCGCCAGTGGCTGCTCGACAACATCATCCCCCTCGTGCTGCTGGCCGTCGCACTCCTGCTCCTTTGGCTCGGCGGCGGCAAGGGCGACAACGCCGGTGTCATGCGGCGGCTCGCCGGCGTGGTCATCGCGCTCGCCATCATCGGCCTCGCGGTCAGCGGTGCGGGTGTGGACGTCGGCAAGTGGCTCGCCGGCCTGTTCACGGGCTGAGGCGGACGGCGTGCGCATCAGGACTGATGACGAGGTCTACCGGGTCGACGCCGTGTGGCTCGGCCCGCCGAAAGCGACTTTTCCCTGGAGAGCCCGGTACGTCGCCTGGCTCGTCGGCATCCCGACGTTCTTCGTCGTGCTCGGCATCGAACGCTGGGTGGGGTGGAGCTTCGGGTTCTTCTCGACGGCGTGGGCGTTCGTCGCCACCATCGTGATCACCCGGCTGCTCACGTCCAAGATCAGCCACGAGCGCCCGCTGGGCACCGTGGTCGCGATGGCCGGGCGCGAACTGAACACCCCCAGAGAGGTGACCACGGGCACCGGGGGCGCGGTCAGCGCCAGCCGCGTCCGGGTACGGGCCGAGCGCCCGCTGCCGAAGCACAAGCGGAGGCGGCAGTACCAGCACCACGGTGGCCCGCCGGGTGCCGCCGCTTTCACCCAGGGAGCACCACGAGCGCGCCGGAGCCGGGGCAACTCGGCTCGGGCCGGGAGGTAGTCGTTGTTCGGTCGCGGCGGTAGCCGAGGTAAACGGGGTCGGGACACGCACTCGGGCGCGTGGCAACCGCCCGAGCAGGTCCGCGCCTCGCGGAACGGCTCGGGGAACAAGGCGCGCCTGCCGGGTGAGCAGGCGATTCCCGCGTACACCCCGTCGATCGCGGTGCGCAGCATCGACGGGCACCTGGTCCGCACCGGCGTCGAGATCTACGCCTGGTACCGGCTGGCGCCGCAGCGCTGGTCGTTCCGCTCGGACTCCCAGCGGCGCGACCTGATCGCGGCCATCGCCGGCCAGTACGCCGAGCTGCAGGGCCGCTGGCTGCACCTGCGCGTGACGAACCGGCCGTACCCGATCCGGATGTGGGCCGAGGCGCACGTCTACAACGCCCACGGGCGCCCGGCCGACGTCCCGGGCGCGCTGTCCTTCGACGACTACCTGATCGGCGAGCAGCAGCAGCTGATGGGCCGCTCGATGGCCGAAAAAGAGGTCTACCTGGGTGTCCAGGTGCAGACCCGTCGCATGGTCGACCGCGCGGTCGAGCGGGCCGCGCCGGTGCTGCGCAAGATCCTGCCCGAGGCCGTCGACGCCGAGCTGGCCGCGCTGGACTCCGAGGTCGAGCACCTCGACCAGGTCATCGGCAGTGCCGGGCTGGAAGGCCGTCCGGTGCACGCCGAGGAAATGTCCTGGCTGATGCACCGGTCCTGCTCGCTGGGCCTGCCCGCGCCGCGGAACATGCCCGCCGTGCCGGGCGCGGCCTGGGAGCCCGAAGACCTGGCCAGCTTCACCGACGCCGCCGACTTCTACGCCGACCCGTACGCGCCGACGGTGACCGTCCGCGGCCGCACCGGCTCCAACGCCGGCGTCTCGCGGCATCTGGCCGTCCTGACCGTCGGGCAGATGCACGGCCTGCAGATCCCTGAGGTCGACGACCCGTGGATCCAGCACGCCGACCGCCTGCCCGCCGCGGTCGAGGTGTCCGCGCGCATCTACGTCCGGCGCCCCGAAGAGGTGGCCGGCGAGCTGCAGCGGCAGATGAACAAGGTGCGCTCGCAGGTCAAGCACTACACCGACGAGCACGAGCTCGAGCCGCCGCAGTCGCTGTCCCGGCAGGCCGGCCGCGTGCTGGAGATCGACGACGAGATGACGTCGGGCTTCACCGCGCTCGCCACCCGCGTGCGCTCCTGGTGGCGGCTGGCGGTGTCCGGCCCGACCGAGCGCGACGCGCTGCGCCTGGCCCAGCAGCTGCTCGACCTGTACAAGCCGAAGATCGCCATCGAGCACCCCGAGGCCCAGTACGCGATGGCCCGGGAGTTCATCCCGGGCGAGCCGCTGGCCTCGGCGGCGTACATGCGCCGCGGCTCGGTGGTCTGGGCGTCCTCGGCGGTCCCGACGGCGACCGCGGAGGTCGGCGACCGCCGCGGCATCCTGCTCGGCGAGACGTGCACGGCGACCCGGCGCCCGGTGGCTTGGGACCCGTGGATGGCCCAGGAGATCCGCGACGGCTCCGGCCTGACGGCCATGGTGGCGGGCCTGGGTGGTGGTAAGTCGTTCCTCGGCGGCGGCATCGTCTACAAGACCCTGCGCGCGGGGGCGAACTGGACGATCCTCGACCCGTCCGGCCCGCTGTCGCGGCTGTGCGACCTGCCGGAGCTGCGCCCGTACGCGCGGCCGATCAACCTGCTCAACGCCCAGCCGGGGATTCTGAACCCGTACCGCGTGGTCGCCGAGCCGCTGATCGAGCACTTCATGGACGAGGACGACCCCGAGCGTTCCTGGCGCCGCGAGAAAGCCCTTGCGGGCGCGACCCGGCGGCGGCTGGTGCTGGACGTCCTGACGGGTGTCCTGCCGTACGAGGTGTCCCGGATGGCGCAGACCCGGATCGTGCTGCTGCGCGCGGTGCGAGCCGTCGGCGGCCGCTTCGACGCGGATCCCGGGCAGGTAATCGATGCCTTGCGCCGGGATTCGTCGGAGCACCACGAGCACGCGGGCGTCGTGGCGGACTTCCTCGACGAGATGCGCGAGCGGATGGCGCTGCTCATCCCGGAGACGGACGCGGACCCGTACTCGGAGACCCGCGACGACCGCCTGACGGTCCTGACGATGGCCGGGCTGACCCTGCCGAAGGACGGCGTCCCCCGCGAGTACTGGACCGACGCGGAGTCCCTCGGCGTCGAGATGCTGAACCTGGCGGCGTGGCTGACCCAGCGCTCGGTGTACGAGAAGCCGAAGGAGATGCGCAAGGGCGTCTGGATCGACGAGGCGTTCTTCCTGTCCGAGGTCCCGACCGGGCGCGTGCTGATGAACCGCTTCGCGCGTGACTCGCGCAAGTGGAACGTCCGCGTGCTGCTGTCGTCCCAGATCCCGGCGGACTTCCTGAAGATCCAGGGTTTCGTGGCCCTGCTGGACTCGGTGTTCGTCGGCCGTCTCGACGACGACGACGCCCAGGCGGATGCTCTTCGTCTGCTGAAGGTCCCGGTGGGCGTCGGGTACGAGCAGGTGGTGGCGGCGCTGGGCCGTCGTCCCGGCACACAGCGCGGCTTGGAGCGGGACGTCGAGCCCCGCCAGTTCATCTTCGGCGACGGCGCGGGCGGAGTGGAGCGCATCCGCGTCGACTTCTCGGGCCCGCACCTGGACCACCTCCGTGCGGTCATGGACACGACACCGGGCTCGAAGGACGCGGCCCCGTCGCGCCGACCGGGCAACGAGCTGGCGCTGCCGGCGGAGGAGAAGAAGCCGTACGTCGCCGTGCCCCCGGAGGACGACATCGAGCTGGAGCAGGACTTCGAGCTGGCGGCGGAACTGGAGGTCGGCCTCGCCGACGAGAACCTCCTGGGCGCGCCGGACCCGCTGGCGTCCGAGACGGGCGAGGTGGAGGGCGGGGTCCAGCCGTCCAACGGGCAGCAGCAACCCGCCCGCTCAGGCGGAAAGGGCGGCACCGGCCGGGACGCCGCATGAACGCGGCCCGGGAACGAGGCGTGCGCGCGGATCGGGGCGCGAGCCCCGGCCGCCGGGCCGCGGGCCACCGCCCCGAGGCCGGTCCCGTCGCGGCCGCGGGAGGTGCGGCATGAACACCCTGCTGACGTTGGCGGTGCTGCTGACGCTGGCCGCCGGGTGGCACGCCGTCAAACGCCGCATCAAGGAAGGCGGCCCGGCCCGGCGCGTGCCGAGCCGCAAGGCGACCATGTTCGCCGTCATGCTGGTCCTCGGCCTGCAGGCCATCGCCACGGCTCCCGCGGCCAGCGCGGCGGCGTGCGGCGAGGCGCCGAACCCGGAACGCCCGGGCGCCGGGATGGTCGGCGCAATCGACCCGCCGGAGGGCCACGGCGAGCCGAACAGCGCCTACATCGACTACGGCTACGCGGGCATGGTGTGGAACACCTTCGAGACCAACTGCTCGGCGGTCAGCCTCACCCCACCGGGGTCCACTTTGGACACCTGGGGCGGCAACCAGCTCTTCAACCTGGGCAAGAACATCGTCGGCGCGACCAACTCGCTGCACTACACGGTGCTCGAGGGCGGCCTCCTGAACCCGATCTATAACGCGGTGAAGTCCGGCGCCGAGAAGGTCTACAACAACATCTACGCCCAGCTGTTCGGCCTGGTCGCGCTGATCCTGTCGATCATGCTCTTCCGCAACATCTGGCGCGGCGACCTCGCGGCGGTCAGCAAACGGGCGCTCTACGCGCTGGCCGGGGTGTGGCTGGCGGCGTCGTCACTGGCGATGCTGCGCTACTTCGACCCGGTCGACAAAGCGATCGTCCAGACCACCACGAACATCCAGGCGGGCTTCGTCGACGACAGCGGCGACCGGATCATCCGCGACATCCTGCCCACCCAGCTCCACACGCAGATCGTCTACAACAACTGGCTGCGCGGGGAGTTCGGCACGCCCACGGCGCCGCAGGCCGAGCAGTACGGCAAGCCGCTGCTCGACGCCCAGGCGTTCACCCGCAACCAGCTGGTCAACGGCGACGACGGCAACCAGTCGGTCATCGACGGCAAGAAGAACGCCTACAAGGACATCTCCACCAAGCTCGGCCCCGCCACCGGCTACTTCACCGGCGAGGCAGGCGGCCGCACCGGCGCGGGCTTCCTGTCCCTCGGCCAGGCCCTCGTCTACTCCCTCTTCCAGCTCCTGGCGAAAGCGAGTGTCCTCCTCGCCCAGGTCCTCATCCGCCTCTTCGCGCTCACCGCGCCGCTGATCGGCCTCGTCGCCCTGCTGCACCCGGAGATCCTGCGCCGCGTGCTCAAGGTCGCCGGCGGTGTCGCCTTCAACCTCGTCGTGCTCTCCGTGCTCGCCGGGGTGCACGCCCTGCTGCTGCAGGCCATCTTCGACGCCGGCAACTCGCTGAACATGCTCACGCAGATGGTGCTCGCCGGGCTCATCACCGTGCTGCTGTTCATGGTCGGGCGGCCGGTGCGGCGGCTGTGGCAGATGGTCGAGATGTCGGTCAGCATGGTCGGCGCCGCCGTGCCGTCGCCCGGGGGCGGGATCTTCTCGCGGTTCCGGCGCAACAAGAGCGGCCCGACCCCGCAGGACGAGTTCTGGCAGCACGTCCGCGACACCGACGACGTCGTCGACGGCGAGCAGCGCGGCCCGCTCGGGGCCACCGCCGGCGGCGGCCGGTTCCGGCCGGAAGCCACCATCTTCGCCAACGCCCAGCGCCTCGACAACGCCTCCGGCGCCTCCCGCCCGGCCGCCGCCTGGTCCGGTGCGTGGCCGGGGGCCGTCGGAGGCGGCGGCTCCGCGGGCGCGCTGCCCGCGGGCGGTCGTCCCGGCGCGCCGGTGTTCGGCCAGTACAACCCGGCCAACGGCGACGGCGGCGAGTACGTCGTCGTCGGGGCCGGTGGCCGCCCGACGACGCGGGAGGAGAGCCGGCGCGTCGACACCTCGCCGGTCGCCGACCGGCGCTGGAGCGACGAACCCGAGCCCGTCGTCGTGCCGTCCGATCTGCGCCCGCCCGAGTCGAGCTTCAGCGACTACACGCCGCGCACCCCGGGCGTGCGCGCCCAGCCGCGGCGGGTTGACCCCGAGGTCGTCGCGGGTAAGCCGGTCTTCGTGCTCTACCGGCCGTCGCGGGGCATCGAGGTCCGCGAGGAACCGCGCGACACCGACCACGTCATGGGGCGGTGACCGATGCCGATCCGCACCAACCGCGGCCGCACCGCGGTCTACCGGCGCCTGTGGGGCTGGCCGCTGCGCTCGCCCCGGCACCTGATGGGGACGCTGGTGTTCCTGGCGATCCTGGTCACCGCGCTCGGCGTCGTGCTGCCGAAGGTGGTCGGGAAACCGCAGGCCAAGGCGGCGCCGCCGGGCCCGGAGACGACCACCTCGGCGACGGCGACCGCGCCGGGCATCGCCGCACCGGGCCCGACGTCGAACCTGCCGACCCGGCTCACCACGCCGCTGGCCACCCCGACGCCGACGACGCCGAACGCCGACGCGCTGCGCGTCGCCAAGGAATGGGCCGCGGCCTGGGTGGACCACCCGGCCGGCATCACCTCCGACCAGTGGCTCGCGAAGCTGAAGCCGTTCACCACCGACGAGTACCTGCCGGTGATGGCGACGGTCGACCCGGCGAACATCCCGGCGACGAAGGTCACCGGTGAGCCGGTCGCCGGCACGGCGTACCCCAAGTCGGTGCAGGTGACGATCCCGACCGACGGGCCGAAGCTGGCCATCACGGTGGTGAGCACCAACGCCGGCTGGCGGGTGGCCGACTACGACCAGGCGAGCTGACCGTGCGGCGCCTGGGGTTGTGGCTGGGGCTGGTCGTGTTCCTCGCGATCGGTGCCCTGGTCGTGACCGCGGTCGCCGCGAAGGTCGTCATCGACAACCAGCAGGCGCAGGCCCGGGGCGTGTCCCTGATGAGCTGCGACGCGTCGGTCGGGCCCACCCAGCCCGGCCAGGGCGACCGCGGCACGGTCGACGCGTCGAAGCTGGACGACGAGCAGCGCGGCATCGTCGCGCTGATCATCTCGATCGGCAAGCAGCGGTCGCTGGCGCCGCGCGCGTGGCAGGTCGCGATCCAGGCCGGGATGACCGAGTCCGGGCTGCACAACCTCAGTTACGGCGACCGCGACTCCCAGGGCATCTTCCAGATGCGGCCGTCGATGGGCTGGGGCTCGATCGCCGAGGTCACCAACCCGACGTACGCGGTCAACAAGTTCTACAACGTGCTGCTGGCGGTGCCGGACTGGGAGAACAAGCGCCCGGGTGACGCGGCCCAGGCGGTGGAGCGCTCGGGCTTCCCGGACCGCTACCACAAGTGGGAGCCGATGGCGGCGACGCTGGTGGAGTCGGTCGGCCAGGTCGTCGACGTCGTCGCCTGCGGCACCGGCCTGGGGGCGCTGCTGCCGCCCAGCCAGGCCGCCGGGAAGGCGATCAGTTTCGCGCTGGGCGAGCAGGGGAAGCCCTATGTGTGGGGCGCCACGGGCCCGAATTCGTACGACTGTTCGGGGCTGATGCTGCGCGCGTACGAGTCGGCGGGGATCATCCTGCCGCGCGTCTCGCGTGACCAGTACCACGCCGGCGCGTACCTGCCGGTGCGGGACGCGCAGCCCGGTGACCTGCTGTTCCTCGCCACTGACCCCGCCGACCCGTCCTCCATCCACCACGTGATGATGTACCTGGGGGACAACAAGATCGTCGAGGCGCAGCAGACCGGCGTCCCGGTGCACACCCGGGACTTCTCGTTCGACGAGCGCGAACTCGTGCCGCAGGCGGTCCGCCCCGGCGTTTAGCATGGGTCGCGAGGGCCTGGACAGGATCGCACCGATTCACCCGACGTCGCGGCGCTTGCCACGAGCAGGTGGCCGCGCACTGGCAGAGGATGAGCACGTGGGACGCAAATTCGGCAGGCGGGGCAAGCCCGCGGAGCCCCGGGACCCGGCGGCGCTGTTCGGCGCGCCTCAGCCGCCCCGGCAGAGTGCCCGCCCAGCGTCCAGCACCCCCCTCGCCGACCAGCTCGGCCAGGGCTACCCGGGGGTGGACGCGGGGTACGTCGTGCTGCCCCGGTCGCTGGCCGAGGGAATGTCGCTGCCCTGGCAGCACCAGATGGCGGCCCTGCTGGCCCAGTTCCACGCGGAGCACGCCGGGTTGGCGTGGCCGATCTACCGGGTGGTTCCTTCGCGCTACGAAAAGCTGGCGGACCTCGACGAGGAGCAGCTCGCGGAGGCGGGCTACCTGGTCGAGATGGACGCGGACGGCGAGATGGTCTACCGCGAGCGCAGCGGCCGGAAGGTTCCGGACCCGGAGAACACATCTGTCCTGGTGTCGTGCCTGGACCCGATCCCCAAGCCGGCGGCCCGCCCGGCACCCCCGGCAGCCTCCCCACCCGGAGCCCAGCCGCCGGCAGCGGCGCCGGCCCCGATGAACATCGGCCCGGCCCCGGTGTGGCGAACGGTGCCCCACCCCCCGCCGGCGCAGTCGGTGCCGGGGACGCCGGAGCAGCACGTATGGGGTCGCTCCGGCCCGGAGGAGGCTTCTCGTGAGCCGGGTCCGCCGGCGGAGCCGCAGTGGTCGGTGACGGCGGAGTCGGACCTGCCGGGGCCGGTGAGGGCGCCGTCGTCGCCTTGGCACGCGGCACCGGTTTCGCAGGCGGATGTGCAGGGGGCGGTCGAGCCGTCGGGGCGGCCGGGGTTTGCTGCGGAGCCCGCGGCGGCGGTGGGTGAGGCGGTTGCTCGGCCTGAGGTGGAGCGTCCGTCGGCGCCGACTGGTGAAGCGGTTATTCGGCCGGAGGTGGAGCGTCCGTCGGCGCCGGTTGGCGAGGCGGCTGCTCGGCTGGAGGTGGAGCGTCCGTCGGTGCCGGTTGGTGAAGCGGTCGTTCGGCCGGAGGTTGCTGGAGCGGAACGCCCGTCGGCGCCGGTCGAGCCCCCTGCGGCCGCGGTTTCCCCGTCGGCCGAAGCGTTGTCCGAGACACCGCAGCCCGAGAGTTCGGCGCCCGATGTTGCTTCGCCGCCGCTTCAGCCCGAGCAGCCGGTGGCTTCCGAGCCCGCTCAGGAGTCTCGTCCGGAGAGTCTCGGCTCGCCTTCGGCTGACCGGCAAGACGTTGCTGCACAGGCATCGGCCGAACCGCCACTCCAGAAATCCGACCAGCCGGAAGCTGCGCCAGCAGCGGCCGAACCGGCCCCACCGGAGACGGATCGGCCCGAGGACGCTGCGGCGGAAGCGGCCGAATCGAACCTGCAGCCGGGCGACCGGCCGGAGAGCGCGGCCTCGGCACCGAGTGAACCGGCCCCGCGGGAGGCGGACCGCCCTGGTGTTGTGCCCGCCGTGAGCGAATCGGCGCCCCAGAACGCTGACCCGGCTGAAGTTGCGGCACCGGCTGAATCGGCGCGGCGGGACACTGACCAAGCAGAGCTCACGGCCTCAGGTGAATCGGCGCTGCGGGAGGCTGACCTGTCGGAGGTTGCGGCGTCAGGTGAATCGGCGGCGCGGGATTCTGACCAGGCAGAGCTTGCGGCACCGGCCGAATCGGCGCTGCGGGAAGCTGACCAGGCAAAGCTTGCGGCGCCGGCGAGCGGATCAGCGCCGGGGGATGCGGATCAGGCGGCGGAAGCTGGATCGGGGCCCGGGGAAGCTGCCCGCGCCGGGGCGGGTGAACCTGAATCAGGGCCGTCGAACGAGCCGCAGGCCGAGGTCGCGCCCGCACCTGTCGAGGCCCCGGCGAGCGAACCGGGCCAGGCCGAGTCGATCGTGCCCAGCTCGGAGGCACAGAGGCCGATCCACCCGGTTGAGCCGGATTACCAGTCGGGGCCGCCTACCGCGCGGCAGGAAGTGCGGTCGGCTGTTCCGCAGCCGCAGCCGCAGCCGCAGCCGCAGCCGCAGCCGCAGCCGCAGCCGCAGCCGGGCGGCGGGCACCTGCCTGCCGAACCACCGACGGGACCGGATGCCGTTCCCCAGCCGGCCACTGCCTCGGACGAGGCATCCCGGCCTGCCTCCCCGGAGGTGCAGGCGCCGATCACCGGTTCCCAGCTGCCCCAGCCGCCCTGGGGACCCGCCGGACTGCCGGCCTCCGGTATCGATCCGCGCTCTGCTCCCGTGCACGGCAGCCAACCGGCCGCTGCGTCGGCTCCGGGCATCGGACCGGTGCCCGCTGCCGCCCAAGGTCCCCACTTGGCGCCCGGCCATGGCGCTGCGCCGGGGCCCGGCTTGCACTCGGTTTCCGGCCCGGCCCCACTGCCCGGCACCGCACAAAGTCCCCACCCGGCGCCTGCCCCGGGTGCTACTGCATCCGTCCCCGGCGCGCCCTCGGCTCCCGCCGTCGCCCCGCTGCCAGTCGCCTTGCCTGAGGTGACCCATCAGCCGGGCATCGCGCCCCCGCAAGGCGCTGGCCCCGCTTCGCCAATGGCTCCCAGCACTAGCCCGGTGCCAGGCCCGGCGGCCTCGAGTGCTGCTCCGGGACAAGGCGTGACCGGTTCCCCGGCGGCGCCCGGCGCTGCCCCCGCACAAAGCCCGGCCAGTTCCCAGATGGCTCCTGGCGCTGCTCCGGTGCCAGGCCCGGCGGCTCCCAGCACCGGTCCGGTGCCAGACTCGGCAACTCCTGGCGTTGCCCCAGCACAAAGCCCGGCCAGTTCCGCGGCGGCTCCCGGCACCGGCTCTGCGCAGAGCCCGGCCGGCCCCACGGCAGCTCACGGCACCGCCTCGGCACAAGGCCTGCCCGGTTCCCCGGTGGCACCGGGTGCTGCTCCGGTGCCAGGCCCAGCCGGTTCCCCGGCGGCTCCCGGCGCCAACGCACCCCAGAGCCCCACCCAACGCCCCAAGCCGGTCTTTCCGGGCCCGGAATCCACCCCCCAGCCGTTCCCCGCCCGGCACGCGGCTCCCGCGCGTCCCGTCTTTCCCGGCCCCGGGACCATGCCTCCCGTCCCGCCCCCGGCTCCGAACGCCCGCCCCGTCTTTCCCGGCCGGGACACCCCGCTGCCGCAGCCCTCGCGCCAAGAGCCCGAAACCCCGCCCCGCGGTACCGCCCGGGGCTGGTTCGACGAGTTCACCGAAACCAAAGAGCCCGAAGAACCGCAGGACTTCGGCCCCACCGGGCAGCCGACCGAAATCCCCTACCGGTACAAGCGCTGAAAAACCGGCCCGAGGGTGCGAACCTAGGACCATGTCCAAAGACCCGAACCCGGACCAGGGGTGGTACTACAACACCCGCACGCACCAGGTCGAGCACCTCGAACGCAGCCGCAGCGTCGATCTGCTCGGCCCGTACCCCGACGAGGCCACCGCCCGGCGCGCCCTCGACATCGCCAAGGAACGCACCCGGCAGGCCGACGCCGCCGACGCCAAGTGGAACGACGACTAGACCTTCACTTCCGGGCTCAGCACGAACTCCGGGTCCACCTGCGCGGCGAGGTCGGCGCCCGCCCAGGCCGCCGCGTTGCGCAGGTGGAACTCGACCGCCTGACGCTGGTAGCGCGCCCAGTCGCGCTGCTCCGCGTCGACCGTCGACCGCATCGAGGCCAGCGTCGACAGGTTGACCGGCTCGAGCTCCGCGATCGGCCGGGCCGTGCCGCGCTCGGCCGCGCGCACGTGCCCTGACGCCGACAGCCACCCCAGCAACGCCGAGCCGACCTGCTCCTGCAGGAACTCGACGTCCTCCACGTCCGTCACCTTGTTGCCGACCACCACGAGCCGCACGCCGAAGTCGCGGGCGTAGTCCGCGTATTGCCGGTACACGCCGACGCTCCGGACCGTCGGCTCGCACACCAGGAACGTCACGTCGAACCGGGTGAACAGCCCCGACGCGAACGCGTCCGCCCCCGCCGTCATGTCCATCACGACGTACTCGCCGTCGACGTCGACCATGTGGTTGAGCAGCAGCTCCGCGGCTCCCACCTTCGAGTGGTAGCACTTGACGCCGAGGTCGTCCTCGTCGAACTGGCCGGTGACGCCGAGCCGCACGCCGCCCAGCTGCCGGAAGCACGCCGCGAACACCGGGTTGTCCTCGAACGGCCGGACCAGCCGCGAGCCGCGGCCCGGCGGGGTGGTCTTGATCATCGACGCCGCGTCGGGGATCCGCGGGTTGTCGCCGCGCAGGTACTCCTTGATCAGCGCCATGTTGTCGCCCAGCGTCGGCCAGGCGAGCGCTTCCTCCTCGGTCGCGCCGAGCGCCACCGCGAGGTGCTGGTTGATGTCGGCGTCGATGGCCAGCACCGGCAGCCCGGCGTCGGCGAGGTAGGCCACGAACAGCGACGACAGCGTGGTCTTGCCGCTGCCGCCCTTGCCGACGAACGCGATCTTCACGGTCGGGGTCCCCTTCTGGCAATGATGACGGTTTTCATTATTACCCCGGCAACGTACACCCGACTGGCCCGCGCCCGATCGGGCGATCTCCGGGCCGGAACCGGGTTAGGGTTGGGGGGTGCCTCCCCTCGTGATCAGGACACACTCGGCGGGCGGGGACTTCGGCCCCCTGCGTGCCGAGTTTTCGCTGCCGGAGTCGTTCGGGCCCGAGGTGCTCGCCGAGGCGGAGGCGGCCGTCCTCGACCCCCTGGCCAGCGCCGGGCCCCGGGAGGACGCGACGGACCTGCCGCTGGTCACCATCGACCCGCCCGGCGCCAAGGACCTCGACCAGGCGATGGTCGTCGAGAAGACCGCGCACGGCTTCCGCGTCCACTACGCCATCGCCGACCTCGCCGCGTTCGTCCCGCCCGGCGGCGCGCTCGACCGCGAGTCGCGCCTGCGCGGGCAGACGCTCTACCTGCCCGACGGGAACGTCCCGCTGCACCCGCCGGTGCTCTCCGAAGGCGCGGCGAGCCTGCTGCCCGGCGAGGTCCGGCCCGCGGTGCTCTGGACCATCGAGACCGACGACGCGGGCGAGCCGACGGCCACCCGGGTCCGCCGCGCGCTGGTCCGGTCCACCGAGCAGTTCGACTACGAGACGGTGCAGGCCGCGCTCGACGCCGGGAACCCGCACCCGTCGGTGGCCGCGCTGCCCGAGCTGGGCCGGCGGCGCCGCGAGCTGGCCGTCCGGCGCGGCGCGGTCGAACTGCAGCTGCCGGAGCAGGAGATCACCGGCGACCCGGACGGCGGCTGGGTGCTCGCCCGCCGCCCGCGCACCGCCGTCGACGCCTGGAACGCCGAAATCTCGCTGCTCACCGGCATGGCCGCGGCGCGGATCATGCTCGACGCGCGGATCGGCGTGCTGCGCACGCTGCCCGACCCGGAGCCCGAGGCCGTCGACTGGCTGCGCCGCTCGGCGGAGGCGCTGGGCATCCCGTGGGCGCCGGAGACGACCGTTTCGGAGTTCCTGTCCCGATTGGACCCCGGCCAGCCGGCGTCGATGGCGCTCTACGCCGACACGACACGGCTCCTGCGCGGCGCGGGCTACACGGCGTTCGACGGCGAGGTGCCGTCGCTAACGACCCACGCGGGCATCGGCGGCGCGTACGCGCACGTCACCGCGCCGATCCGGCGGCTGGTCGACCGGTTCGCCACGGAGATCTGCCTCGCCGTCTCGGCCGGGCGCGAGGTCCCGGAGTGGGTGCGCGCGGCGCTGGCCGACGTCCCGGAGCGGATGAGCGCGTCGGACACGCTCGCCGCGAAGGTCGAGCGGGCGTGCATCGACCAGGTCGAGGCGTGGGTGCTGGCCGAGCACGTCGGCGGCGAGTTCAGCGCGGTGGTGCTGCGCGCGGACGAGAACAAGGCGGAGATCCTGGTCGAGGACCCGACGGTGATGGCGAAGTGCGCGGGGGAGAAGCTGACCGCGGGGGAGCGGATCGCGGTCCGGCTGACCGCGGTCGACGTCGACAAGCGGAAGGTGTCGTTCGAACGCGCATGACGTACCTGGTCGACGATCTCGGTGAGCCGGTCCCGCTGTCCGGACCGGCCTCACGCGTGGTGTCGCTCGTGCCGTCGCTGACCGAAGCGGTCGAGGTCAGCGCGCCCGGACGCCTGGCCGGCGCGACGGACTACTGCACGCACCCGTCCACTTTGGACGTTCCGCGGGTGGGTGGGTCGAAGTACCCGAAGCTGGACCGGGTGCTCGACCTGGCGCCGGACCTGGTGCTGGCCAACGCGGAGGAGAACCGCCAGGAGGACGTGGAACGCCTGCGCGCCAACGGGATCCCGGTGTGGGTGATGGCCGCGGCGGCGTCGGTGCCGGCCGCGCTGGGCTCCCTGCGGCGGATCCTGACCCAGGCGTACGAGCTGGCCGAGCCGGAGTGGCTGGTGGCGGCGGAGGAAGCCTGGCGCGAGGTCCGGCCGGTGCTCTTCCACGCGGTGGTCCCGGTGTGGCGCAAGCCGTGGATCGTCCTGGGCCGTGACACGTTCGCGGGGGACGTCCTGCGCCGGGTGGGCGTGGCGAACGTGTATGCGACGGCGGAGGAGCGCTACCCGCGGCCGGACGTGGAGGAGCTGCGGGCCCACCTGAGCGCGGACGCGGATCTGCTGGTGCTGCCGGACGAGCCGTACCTGTTCACCGAGGAGGACGGCCCGGACCACTTCCCGGACGCGCGGTACGTCCTGGTGTCGGGCCGCCACCTCACCTGGTACGGGCCTTCGCTGGTCGAGGCGCACGAGGCACTCACGGCTGTGCTGGCCGGGCTCTGAAGCCGAAGCCGGCGGCCACCGCCGCACGAACGGCCGCGGCGACTTCGGCGGGGCGGACGGGCTCGGTGGTGAGGTGAAGCCAGTTGTCCGGCCGCGGCCGCCCGGTGTCCACGACGAGGGTGGCACCGGGCCCCTCGGCGAGTTCGACGGCGAAGGTCATCGTGGCGCCGAGCCCCTGCGAATAGGTCGGCTTGCGGCGGACCGCCCAGCGGTATTCGGTGCCGTCCACGGTGATGAGCCGCGAACCCTTGCGAGGCACGTCATGAGCTTCCTCCCGGGCCCAAGCTACGCCGAGGCCGGGTCACGGCTGATCGATTTTCCGCAGCCAGGCTTCGAGGCGCTCGAAGTGCTCGCCCGTCAGGCCGGTGTGCGCGTCGACCGGGATCAGTTCCGTCTCCAGGCCCGCGCGGCGCTCGACGAACGCGCGCCGGGCCTCGGGGAACAGGTCGAAGTCGTCGTCGAACCAGGCCAGGGGGCGGCCCGCGGCGAAGCGGGCCACCGGGCCGAACTTCCACGACGGCTGCGGGCCGGCGAACTCGATCACCGGCAGCGGCGGCAGGCCGATCGCCGGGCCCACCTGGCGGTTCGCCCGGTGCTCCCAGCTGGTCGCCCAGGCCAGTTCCGCTTTCGCGGGGCTGGCCAGGGCGAGCAGCGTGGGGCCGTGTGCCGGGTTCAGCCAGATCCGCAGCCGCCGGCGGCTCCAGCGGGAGAGCCGCAGCGACTGCTCGACGTAGCCGGCGGGCTTCGCGTGGCGCGGGGCGGCCCACGGGCTCAGCGGGCCGTCGACGTCGAGCAGGATCAGCGGTCTCACACGGCTTACAGCGTCAAGCCGGTCAAGACCGTTACCCGCTCCTCCGTGAAGTCCGCCATCGCCGCCGCCGGGCCTTCGCGGCCCACGCCCGAGTCCTTCATGCCGCCGTACGGCATCTGGTCGGCCCGGAAGCTCGGCACGTCACCGACGATCACGCCACCCACGCGAAGAGCCGCCGACACCGAGAACGCCGTCGGGACATCGCGGGTGAACACCCCCGCCTGCAGCCCGAACCGGGACGCGTTGATCCGCGAAACCCCCTCCTCGACCGACGACACCCGGACCAGCGAGACCACCGGCCCGAACACCTCTTCGGCCATCACCGGCGCGTCCTCCGGGACGTCCGCGAGCACCGTCGGCTCGACCGTCGCCCCCGACCGGCCGCCGCCGGTCAGCAGGCGGGCACCCTCGGACACCGCCGAAGAGATCCACGACGAAACCCGGGAAGCGGCGTCGAGGTTGATCAGCGGGCCGACGTCGACTCCTTCGGCACGCGGATCTCCGGTCCGCAACGCGCGCACCTGCGAAACCACCTTCGAGGCCAGCGCGTCGAAAACCGAGTCGTGCGCATACACCCGCTGCACCGAGATGCACGACTGCCCCGCCTGGTACATCGCGAAGGTCGCGATCCGCTGCGCCGCGAAGTCCAGATCAGTCCAATCGGGACAGACCAGCACCGCGCCGTTGCCGCCCAGTTCCAGCGCGACGTGTTTGCGCGGCACGCGGTCGCGGATCGCCCAGCCCACCGGGACCGAGCCGGTAAACGACACCACCGGCAGCCGCGGGTCATCGACCAGCTTCGACGACGTCTCGTTGTCCACCGGCAGGATCGACCACGAGCCCGCCGGCAGGTCCGCCGAAGCCAGGATTTCGCCGAGCAGCAACGCCGTCAGCGGGGTCGACGGCGCGGGCTTGAGTACGATCGGCGCGCCCACCGCGAGCGCCGGAGCCACCTTGTGCGCCACCAGGTTCAGCGGGAAGTTGAACGGCGTGATGCCGAGCACCGGCCCGCGCGGCACCCGCCGCACCAGGGCCAGCCGGCCGGTGCCGCCCGGGTCCGTGTCGAGGCGCTGCAGCTCGCCCGAGAACCGGCGGGCCTCCTCCGCCGCCCAGCGGAACGTCGACACCGCGCGCCCGACCTCGCCGCGGGCCCACTTCAGGGGCTTGCCCGCCTCCGCCGTGATCAGCGCGGCGATCTCTTCGGACCGCTCACCCAGCGAACGGGACACGTGGTCCAACGCCCCCGCGCGGACGTGCGCGGGCAGCGTCGCGAACTCGTCGGCGACGTCGGCCGCGGCCTGCACCGCGGCCTCGACGTCCGCCTCCGACGGCACGAAGTGGGACCCCGCCGAAGTACCGTCGTACGGGTGCTCGACCGAGGCGGTCGCACCGGCGGTCACCGGCTTCCCGGCGACCCAGAACGGGAACGTCACGCGCGGGCCTCCGTCCGGACGGCGTGTTCGAGCACCGAAAGGCCCTCGTCGAGCAGGTCGTCCGCCAGCGACAGCGGCGGCAGCAGCCGGACGACGTTCCCGTAGGTCCCGCAGGTCAGCACCACGACCCCGGCGCGGTGACAAGCCCCCGCGACCCGCTTGGTCAGGTCGGCGTCGGGCTCCGAAGTGCCTGGCCGGACGAACTCCGCGGCCAGCATCGCGCCGCGCCCGCGGACGTCGCCGATGACGCCGGTCTCGTCGGCCAGCGCGCGCAGCCGCGGCAGGACGACGCCTTCGATGCGCTTGGCCGACGCGGCGAGGTCCTCGGTCTTCATCGTCTCGATCGAGCCGAGTGCCGCGGCGCAGGCGATCGGGTTGCCGCCGTACGTGCCGCCGAGGCCGCCCGGCGGGACCGCGTCGAGCAGCTCGGCCCGGCCGGTGACGGCGGACAGCGGCAGGCCGCCCGCGATGCCCTTGGCCGTGGCGATCAGGTCCGGCACCACGTCCTCGTCGGTGGACGCGAACCACGAACCGGTGCGGCAGAAGCCCGTCTGGACCTCGTCGGCGACGTACACGACGCCGTTTTCGCGGCACCAGGCCGCGATCGCGGGCAGGAAGCCGCGCGCGGGCTCGATGAAGCCGCCTTCGCCCTGGATCGGCTCCAAAACCACGGCGGCCACCTGGTCGCCGCCGATCTGCTTCTCGATCCGGTCGATGGCCAGCGCGGCCGCTTCAGGACCGGACAGGCCGTCGCGGAACGGGTACGAGCCCGGCACGCGGTAGATCTCGGGCGCGAACGGGCCGAAACCGTGCTTGTACGGCACGGACTTCGCGGTCATGCCCATCGTCAGGTTGGTGCGGCCGTGGTAGGCGTGGTCGAACACGACGACGGCCTGGCGCCCGGTCGCCGTGCGCGCGATCTTCACGGCGTTCTCGACGGCTTCGGCGCCCGAGTTGAACAGAACCGACTTCTTCGCGTGGTCGCCCGGCGTCAGCTCGGCCAGCGCTTCGCAGACCTCGACGTACCCCTCGTACGGCGTGACCATGAAGCAGGTGTGGGTGAACCAGCACGCCTGCTTGCGGACGCGGTCGACGACGGCCGGCGCGGAGTGCCCGACGTTGGTCACCGCGATGCCGGAGCCGAAGTCGATCAGCACGTTGCCGTCGGCGTCGGTGAGCAGGCCGCCGCTGGCGGAGGTGACGTAGACCGGCAGCACCGAGCTGACCCCGGCGGCGACGGCGCCGGCGCGCCGCTGCTGCAGCTCGCGCGAGAGGGGGCCGGGGATTTCGGTCTGCAGCCTGCGCTGGCGGGGCGCCGGGGCCTGCGGCGCGGCGGTGGTGCTTGCGGTCACGGCGTGCTCCTGGAAGTCGGGGACGTCCTCAGGATGAGTGCCGCACCGGGCGCCGTCAGCTGGCCATTCTGTCCAACTAGGCGCGTACGATTGGCCGTTATGGCACTCACGCTGGCCGGCCTCGCCGCCGAGCGCCCGCTCGGCCTGCGGGTGCTGACCGGGGAAGACGTCCTGGACCGCCCGATCGGCTGGGTCCACCCGACGGAGCTGACCGAACCACAGGCGTTCCTCGAGGGCGGCGAGCTGCTGCTCACCACCGGGCTGGCCCTGGACGAAACGACCTCTCCGGCCTACGTCCGCCGCCTGGTCGACGCCGGGGTGGCGGGACTCGGGTTCGGCGTCGGGCTCAGCCACGAGTCGGTGCCGCGCTCGCTGGTGGCGACGGCGGCGTCCGTGGGACTTCCGGTGCTGGAGGTGCCGCGGAAGACGCCGTTCATCGCGATCACCCGCGCGGTTTCGCGCGCGGTGGCGGCCGACGAGTACGCGGCGACGGTCCGCGTCGGCCGCGCGCAGCAGGAACTGACCCGCACGGCCGTCGGCCAGGGCGGCCCGGCAGGGGTGCTGCGCAGGCTGGCGAAGCTGGTCGACGGCTGGGTGCTGCTCTTCGACCGCACGACCGTCACCGAAGCGGCTCCGGCGAGTGCCCGCGCGTACGGCCCTTCGTTGCGCGAAGAGCTGGAGCGGCTTCGCACCGGCACCCGGGTCTTCGCGCTCGACGGGCAGGAAGTCGTGCTGCAGACCCTGGACACGAGCGCGCGCCGGGTGCTCGCCGTCGGGGCGTCGCTCGACACCGCGGGACGGCACATCGTCAACACGGCGGTGTCGGTGCTTTCCCTGGCCCTGGAACAGGATCGCGCCCAGGCGGCGGCGCGGCAGGCCTTGCGGACCGGGCTGCTCGAGCTCTTGGCGGGCGGCCAGGCCGAGCTGGCGCTGCGGGTGCTGGCGGCCACCGGGGGCGAGCCGCCGCGGGCGCCGTGGTCGGTGCTGGTGTTCCTCGGCCCGCCCGCGGCCCGGCGCAAGCTGCTCGACGCGCTGGAGGGCGAGGTGTTCGCGGCGCGTTCCGGCGCCTCGGTGGCGGTTGTCGGGGCCGGCACGGTCGTCGACGCGGTGGCCGAGGCGGCGCTGCGGATCGGCGGCCTGCACGGCGGCGTCGCCGGCCCGGTCTCCGCCGCCGGCTTCGCGGCCGGGCTGGAGCAGGCGGAGCTGGCCGCCCGCGCCGCGGAGGCCGAAGGCAAGATCCTCGTCTCGGCGGCCGAGCACACGGGCCGCGGCCTGCTGTCGCTCATCGAGCCGGTGGTGGCGCAGGCGTTCGCCCACGGTGTGCTGGCCCCGCTGCGCCGCCACGACGAAACCGGCCGCGGCGACCTGGTCGAGTCGTTGCGCTGCTGGCTGGAACACCACGGCCACTGGGACGTCGCCGCCGCCCGGCTGGGCGTGCACCGGCACACGCTGCGGAACCGGATCACCAAGGCGCAGGAGCTGCTGGGCCGCGACCTGGACTCGCCGGGCGTCCGCGCGGAACTTTGGGTGGCGCTGCAAACCTGAGCACCACGACGGGCGTCTCCGGTGCATGAGCTGGAAACGCGCGGTCGCCGGGGCGGTGGTCGTCGTGCTGCTCGCGGCCGGGGCGGCCTTCCTGCCGTGGACGGCCAACCACTTCGGCTACGCCCTCCCGGGCGAAGACGGGCTCCCGTACCGCATCCACCACGCCGGTCGCGACTACCACAGCTCCGCGACCTGCGCCGGAGCCGGCTGGTGCGAGACGGCGCCCTGCGTACCTCGGGACGAACCGTCCCTGACCCAGGTCGGCGAGGTGGCCACGTTGTTCGGGGCGGCGCACCCGGTGTTCACGGCACGGCCGGTGCCAGAGGGGACGCCGTTGACGGTTCTCGTGCGAGCCGGTCCGGGGTGTTTCGTGGGATACGCGCTGATGGGCGGGTCTTAAGCCCCGGTCACCAGGATGATCGGCGCGTCCCCGCACCGCCGCAGTCCCGGACCGGGCACCGCTCCCGCCGACCACCACGCCGGGACGTCGGCTTCGCGGACCAGTGACCCCGTCGGCCGGCGGACGCTGTTCGACACGATCACCCGCCCCTGGGCGTTCAGCAGCGCCGCTCCTCGTCCGAGCGAACGCAGCCGCGGCCGCACCGCCCGCTCGAACTCGCGCACGTACACGTCCGCCCCGACCACGCCCGCGAAGGCACCGGACCGGAACACCGGGACCGTGAACGTCAGCGTGTACTCGTCGGTGCACAGGTAATCCACGTACGGGCCGTTGATGTGCCGCCGCCCGGTGTCGCGGGGGACCGTGAACCAGGACTGGCGGGTGTAGTCCAGGAAGTTCTCGCTCGCCGGGTCGAGGCTGATGAACAGCTGGGACGGCTCCGAAGCCGAGCCCGTCCACCACTCGAACCCGAATTCCGAATCGGCCAGCACGTGCGGGGCGCTGACGAAACCGGCGCCGATGATGAGCCCGCCCAGCGCCTCGGTGACCTGCGGGCGGATCCGGTGCAGCGCCGCCGCGGCCGGGGCGTCCGCCAGTACCGACTCGGCCGCGGCCAGCAGGGGCTTGAGCCGCTCGAAAACCCCTTCCACCAACGCGGAAACCTGCTCGACGACCTCGTCGCCGGCCAGCGTGCGGGTGTCGTTCACGGTGCTCACCTCGATGCGCGGAGTAGCGGAAGTTTACGGGGCGAGCAGGCCGAGGTGCACGTCCGCGAGCCGGTCGAGCGCGGCCAGCAGGTGCTCTTCCGTCAGCTTGCGGGCCAGTTCGCCGTCCGCGGCGGAAATCGCCGCGGTGATTGCGGCGTGTTCCTCGCACGAGGGCGCCGCGGGCCCGAGCGGCAGCCACAGCAGTCCACCCAGCTCGCTCTGCAGGTGGACCTCCTCGTGCGTGAGCCGCGGCGACTGCGCGGCCGCGGCGACCTCCAGGTGGAACTGCCGCTCGGCCCGCGTGAAGTCGAGGCCGTGGGCCGTGCGGAGGTCGTCGGTCGCCAGCCGCAGCCGGGCGACGTCTTCGGGGGAGCTGCGCTCGGCGGCGAGCTTGGCGGCCGCCCCGGCGATGGCGAGGTAGTGGTCGCCGACGTCGCGGAGGTCGGACAGCGACACCTCGCTCAACCGGGAGCGCCAGGCGTCCGGCGGCGGGTTGGCCGGCGCGCGGACGAAACTGCCGCCGCTGCGCCCTCGCCGCGTCTCGACCAGTCCCTGCTGCCGCAGGGCCACGAGCGCTTCCCGGACCGTCACGGTCGAGACGCCGAACTGGGCGGCCAGGTCGGCCTCGCTGGGCAGCTGTTCCTGGTCGGCGAGCAGGCCGAGCGTGATGGCGTCGACCAGCCGCGCCGCCACCGCTTCCGCCCGACCGACCTGGCCGAGCGGGGCGAACATGGCGGATCGCGCGCTGTGCGACATGCCCTTGCGCATCGTGATCCTTCGGCCGTCGAGTACCCGTTCGCACCAATCTTGCCCCATCCCCTTGTCCTATTACATATGAAGTCATATGTTTTAGCTCCCGTCGGCACCGAGGAGTGAGCGTGCAGGAGCTGAAGCACTACGTCGGCGGCGCGTACGTCGAGTCCAAGTCGGGCCGGACAGCCGAGATCGTCGACCCCGTCACCGGACGTCCCTACTGCACCGCCCCGATCGCCGGACCCGAAGACGTCGACAACGCGCTGCAGGTCGCTGCGACCGCATTCGAAACCTGGAGGACGACGACCCCCGCCCAGCGCCAGCTCGCGCTGCTCAAGCTCGCCGACGCCCTCGAAGCCCGCGCCGGGGACCTGGTCGAGGCCGAGTCCGCGAACACCGGCAAGCCGGTCGCCCTGACCATGGCCGAGGAAATCCCGATGATCCTCGATCAGGTCCGCTTCTTCGCCGGGGCCGCACGCGTGCTCGAGGGCCGCGCGGCGGGCGAGTACCTGGAAGGCCACACGTCGTTCGTCCGCCGGGAGCCCGTCGGCGTCTGCGCGCAGGTCACGCCGTGGAACTACCCGCTGCTGATGGCCATCTGGAAGATCGCGCCCGCGCTCGCCGCCGGGAACACCGTCGTGCTCAAGCCGTCCGACACGACTCCCGCGTCGACGCTGCTGCTCGCCGAGATCGCCGGCGAGTTCTTCCCGCCCGGCGTGTTCAACGTGCTCTGCGGCGACCGCGACACCGGCCGCGCGCTGGTCGAGCACGACATCCCGGCCATGGTGTCGATCACCGGCTCGGTCCGGGCGGGCATCGAGGTCGCCCGCAGTGCCGCGAACGACGTCAAGCGCGTGCACCTGGAACTCGGCGGCAAGGCGCCGGTCATCGTCTTCGGCGACGCCGACCTCGAAGCGGCCGCCGAGGCCATCGCGCTCGCCGGGTACTTCAACGCGGGCCAGGACTGCACCGCCGCCACGCGCGTGCTCGTCGCCGACGACGTGCACGACACCTTCGTCGCCGCGCTCACCCGGCAGGCCGAGCAGACCAGGACCGGCAAGCCGGACGACGAAGACGTCGCCTACGGCCCGCTCAACAACGCCGCCCAGCTGGAGAAGGTGGCCGGGTTCGTCGACCGGCTGCCGGAGCACGCCACCGTCCACTGTGGAGGTCATCGGCTCGGCGACGAAGGCTACTTCTACGAAGCGACCGTGGTCTCCGGCGTCCGCCAGGACGACGAAATCAGCCAGAACGAGATCTTCGGCCCGGTCATCACCGTCCAGCGGTTCGCCGACGAAGCCGAGGCGCTGAAGGCCGCGAACGCCGTGCAGTACGGCCTCGCGTCGTCGGTCTGGACCCGCGACCACCAGCGCGCGATGCGGGCCGCCGCGCAGCTCGACTTCGGCTGCGTCTGGATCAACACGCACATCCCGCTGGTCGCCGAGATGCCGCACGGCGGGTTCAAGAAGTCCGGCTACGGCAAGGACCTGTCCCTCTACGGACTCGAGGACTACACGCGCGTCAAGCACGTGATGAGCGCACTGTGAGGGTCGCCGTGCCGAACCAAGCACCCACCACCGAGACCCGGGAAGAGCCCGCGGCGCCGGAAAGCACCGGCCCGGCCATCCGGCTTTCCGGGCTGCGCAAGCACTTCGGGGACGTCCACGCGGTCGACGGCGTCGACCTCGACATCCCGCCCGGCGAGTTCTTCTCGATGCTCGGCCCGTCCGGCTCCGGCAAGACGACGGTGCTGCGCATGATCGCCGGGTTCGAGCTGCCCACCGAGGGCACGATCGAGCTCGACGGCCACGACGTCAGCAGGCTGGCGCCGTTCGAGCGGGACGTCAACACGGTGTTCCAGGACTACGCGCTGTTCCCGCACATGAGCGTGCAGCAGAACGTCGAATACGGCCTGCGCGTCAAGCGCGTCCCGAAGCAGCAACGCCGGGAGCGCGCGCTCGAGGCGCTGAAGACCGTGCGGCTGGAGGACTACGGCTCGCGCAAGCCCGCGCAGCTGTCCGGCGGCCAGCGCCAGCGCGTCGCACTGGCCCGCGCCCTGGTCAACCGGCCCAAGGTGCTGCTGCTGGACGAACCCCTCGGCGCGCTCGACCTCAAGCTGCGGCAGGCCATGCAGCTGGAGCTCAAGCAGATCCAGCGGGACGTCGGCATCACGTTCGTCTTCGTCACCCACGACCAGGACGAAGCTCTCACCATGAGCGACCGCATCGCGGTGTTCAACGACGGGAAGATCGAGCAGGTCGGGCCGCCGGAAGAGATCTACGAACGGCCCGCGAGCGCGTTCGTCGCCGGGTTCGTCGGCACGTCCAACCTGCTGGGCGGCCGCGGTGCCGAGAGCGTCATCGGCCGGCCGGGGCTGTTCAGCATCCGGCCGGAGAAGATCCGCATCGACGACGACCTGTCCGAACCCGCCGCGGCCGGGCACACCAGCGCCACCGGCACGGTCACCGACGTCGTCTACGCCGGGGCCACCGTCCGGTACTCGGTCGCGCTCGACGCCGGCGGCCAGCTTTCGGTCGTCCGGCAGAACGTCGATGACGCGACGTTCGCCGACGGGCGCGTCCGGCTCAGCTGGCGCGATGAACACAGCTTCCAGGTCCAGTAGTTCCTCAGAAGGGTTGCCATGAAGAACAGGAAGACGCGGCTTGCCGGAATCCTCGGCGCCAGCCTGCTGTTGGCTGCATGTGGCACGTCCGGTTCGAACTCCGCCGCGCCGCCGGGCGCGCAGGGCTTCACGCCGCCGAAGCTGGAGGCGCTGAAGGCGCTCGGGCAGCCGGAAGGCCAGCTGAACGTGCTGGCCTGGCCCGGGTACGCCGAAAACGGCTCCAACGACCCGAAGGTCGACTGGGTCACGCCGTTCGAGCAGCAGACCGGCTGCAAGGTCAACGTCAAGCCGTTCGGGACCTCCGACGAGGCCGTCACGCTGATGAAGACCGGCCAGTACGACGTCGTGTCCGCCTCCGGTGACGCGTCGCTGCGGCTCGTCGCGTCCGGGGACGCCGAGCCGGTCAACACCGACCTCGTACCGAACTACCAAGACGTCCAGCCGTTCCTCAAGAACAAGTCGTGGAACAGCGTGGGCGCCGCGGCCTACGGCATCCCGCACGGCTGGGGCGCGAACCTGCTGACCTGGCGCACCGACAAGGTGACGCCGGCACCGACGTCGTGGTCGGTCCTGTTCGACGCGAACTCGCCCTACAAGGGCAAGGTGATCGCCTACGACTCGCCGATCTACATCGCCGACGCCGCGCTGTACCTGATGGCGCACCAGCCGGACCTCGGCATCAAGAACCCGTACGCCCTCGACGACAAGCAGTTCACCGCGGCGGTGAACCTGCTCAAGCAGCAACGGCCGCTGGTGTCCGAGTACTGGTCGGACTACCTCAAGGAGTCGCAGGCGCTGAAGAACGCCGACGCCGTCGTCGGGACCGCCTGGCAGGTGACGGTCAACCTGACCAAGGGCGAGGGCGCGCCGCTCGAAGCCGCCGTGCCGAGCGAGGGCGCCACCGGGTGGTCGGACACCTGGATGGTCGCGGCGAAGTCGGCGCACAAGACGTGTGCGTACAAGTGGCTCGACTACATCATCAGCCCGAAGGTCAACGCCCAGGTCGCCGAGTACTTCGGCGAAGCGCCGGCGAACACGAAGGCGTGCGCGGAGATGACGGACAAGACGCTCTGCGACACCTACCACGCCAATGACGCGGCGTACGCGGCGAAGATCGCGTACTGGACGACGCCGATCCCGCAGTGCCTCGACGGCCGCACGGACGTCAAGTGCAAGGACTACGGCGAGTGGACGAAGGCCTGGACCGAGATCAAGGGCTGACCCCGAACTCCGGGAGCGGCGGGCTGTGTCCCCCCACTCCGCCCGCCGCTCCCGGACCCATTCCTGCGAGGCACGATGACCGCCGTATCCGCCTTCTTCTACCGGAAACCCAAGCTGCGGCTGGGTTTCCTGCTGTCGGCCCCGCTGCTGTGGCTCGGCCTGGCCTACCTGGGCGCGCTCGCCGCGCTGTTCGTCACGGCCTTCTGGCACACCGACGCCTTCACCGGCCAGGTCGTCATCGAGTGGTCGCTGGACAACTTCACGACGCTGTTCACCGACGCGGTCTACCGCACGATCACCTTCCGCACGGTCGGGATCGCGGCGCTGGTCACGGTGATCGACGCCGTCATCGCGTTCCCGATGGCGTACGCGATGGCCAAGCTCGCATCGCCGCGGGCGCAGCGGATCCTGTTGATCGCGGTGATGACCCCGCTGTGGGCGAGCTACCTGGTGAAGGCGTACGCATGGCGCTCGATGCTGTCCGGCAACGGCGCCCTGAGCGCGATTTCGCCCGGGTACGGCGTCACCGCCACCATCATGACGCTGTCGTACCTGTGGCTGCCGTACATGATCCTGCCGATCTACGCGGGCCTCGACCGGCTGCCGAATTCGCTGGTCGACGCTTCGGGTGACCTCGGGGCCCGCTCGCTGAGGACGTTCCGGTCGGTGATCCTGCCCCTGACGTTCCCGGCGATCGTGGCGGGCTCGATCTTCACGTTCTCGCTGTCCCTGGGCGACTACATCGCGGTGAAGATCGTCGGCGGCACGTCGCAGATGCTCGGCAACGTCGTCTACGACAACATCGGCGCGGCCAACAACCTCCCGTTCGCGGCCACGGTGGCGACCGTGCCGGTCGTGATCATGCTCGTGTACCTGGCCGCCGTGCGCCGCACCGGCGCGCTCGACAACCTCTAGGAGCTCTCGTGCGCAAGCTGCTGTGGACCGCACTGGGGCTCGGGCTGGCGGTGATCTACTTCCCGCTGGTCGTGGTGCTGCTCAACTCGTTCAACGCGGACACCACGTTCGGCTTCCCGCCGACCCGGTTCACCGTGGAGTGGTGGAGCCGGGCGGCGTCCAACGAAGGCGCGCTGCACGCGTTGTGGACGAGCGTCGAGGCGGGTCTCGCGGCGACGGCGATCGCGCTGGTGCTCGGCACGATGGCGGCGTTCGCCCTGCAGCGCTACCGGTTCTTCGGCCGCAACCCGGTGTCGCTGCTGATCATCCTGCCGATCGCGCTGCCCGGGATCGTCACCGGCATCGCGCTGAACAACGCGTTCAGGACGATTCTGGGCATCGACCTCGGCCTGCTGACGGCGATCATCGCGCACGCGACCTTCTGCATCGTGGTGGTGTTCAACAACGTCGTCGCCCGGCTCCGCCGGATGGGCGGCAACCTCGAGGAAGCGTCGATGGACCTCGGCGCCACCGGCCTCACGACGTTCCGGCTGGTGACGTTCCCGATGCTGCGCTCGGCGCTTTTGGCGGGCGGATTGCTGGCCTTCGCGCTGTCGTTCGACGAGATCATCGTGACGACGTTCACCCTGGGCACCGGCATGGAGACGCTGCCGATCTGGATCTACAACAACCTGTTCCGGCCCAACCAGGCGCCGATCGTGAACGTGGTGGCGGCGGTCCTGATCGTCGTTTCGACGGTCCCGGTGTACCTGGCCCAGCGGCTGTCCGGCGACACCGCGTCGGGTGGCCGGCTCTAGGGCCTGTATCGAAGTCGGCTCGGGCAGTTGAGCTGGAGTCGGCTGGGTTGGGCGTGTTGGTGACCGGAAATGGGTGAGGTCTCCGGTAGTTGGTTCGTCGACCAAGAAGAACCTAAGTACTACCGGAGACCTCGTGGACACCTTAGCGGTGGCGGGGCGGTTCGACCTGACTGACGAGCAGTGGGCGGTGCTGGAGCCGTTGCTGCCGGTGCCGTCGCGGCCGGGTCGGCCGTCGTTGTGGAGCAGACGGCAGTTGATCGATGGGATCCGGTGGCGGGTGCGCACCGGTGCGCCGTGGCGGGACATGCCCGAGGTTTATGGGTCGTGGGCGGCGGTTTATGGGTTGTTTCGGCGGTGGCAGCGGGCGGGGGTCTGGCAGCGGATTTTGACCGCGTTGCAGGCTCTGGCCGAAGCCCAGGGGCGGATCACGTGGGATGTCAGCGTGGATTCCACGATCGCGCGGGCTCATCAGCATGCCGCGGGGGCGCGGAAAAGGGGGATCTGCAGGTCGAGCCGCCGGGCGGGGTCACCGTCGAGCCGGAGGATCATGCGTTGGGCCGGTCTCGCGGTGGCCTGACCACGAAGCTGCATCTGGGCTGTGAGCAGGGCCAGAAGCCGTTGTCGATCGTGCTGACCGCCGGGCAGCGCGGCGACAGCCCGCAGTTCATCCCCGTCCTGGCCGGGATCCGGGTGCCTCGGCTGACCGGTGGTGGGCGGCCGCGGACGCGTCCGGACCGGGTCCTGGCGGACAAGGCTTACACCTCGAAAGCCAACCGGGCTCACCTGCGCGGACGTGGGATCAAGGCGACCATTCCGAGCAAGGCTGATCAGGACGCGCACCGCAAGGCCAAGGGGTCGAAGGGCGGCCGGCCACCGGCCTTCGACCCCGAAACCTACAAACAGCGGCACGCCGTGGAATGCGGCATCAACCGGCTCAAACGCCACCGTGGCGTGGCCACCCGCTACGACAAACTCGCCGTCCGCTACGAAGCCACCGTGCACGTCGCCGCGATCAACGAATGGCTCTGACCCACTTCGATACAGGCCCTAGTGCACCGACCGGATCGTGCCGCCGTCCACGCGGATCGTCGCGCCGCTCACGTAGGCCGCCGCCGGGCTCACCAGGTAGCCGACCGCGGCCGCGATCTCCTCGGGGCGGCCCAGGCGGCCGATGTCGTTGGGAACGAGGTCGCGGGCCGCGGCACGTTCGATCTCCTCCCACGACGTACCCCACCCGTGCGCCGGGGCGATTTCCGTGAGCAGGTCGCGCACCGAGCCGACCAGGATCGCGCCGGGGGAGACCACGTTCGACGTCACGCCGGTGCCGGCGAGCTCGCGGGCGAGTGACACCGCCAGGTTGTGCCGCGCGGCCAGCGTCGCCGTGTAGTGCGGCTGCATGGCCAGTGGCTGGATCGCCAGGCCGCCGCCGATCTGGACCACCCGGCCCCAGCCGCGCTCGCGCATGGTCGGCACGCACCGGTGGATCATCCGGACCGCCGAGACGACGTTCGCCTCGTACATCGCGGTCCAGTCCTTCGGCGTCGAGTCGGCCCACCCGAGGTGGTCGTACGCGCCGGCGTTGTTGACCAGGATGTCGACGTCCCCGGCCGCCTCGGCGACGGCGTCCGCCCCGGCGTCGGTCGACAAATCGCCCAGGGCCACCCCGGCCGCGCCGATCGCCGTCGCCACCTTCTCCGCCCGGGCCGCGTCCCGGCCGTGCACCACGACCGCACCGCCTTCCGCCGCCAGCAACCGCGCGATCGCCTCGCCGAGACCCGCGCTCGAACCGGTGACGAGAGCCCGTTTACCGGCGATTCCGAGATCCATGAAGCACCTTTTCCTGAGGTATACACCTGTAGACTTAGCTCAAGTCTACACTCGTATACATGAGACCTCGCAACGCCGCCGCAACCCGGGAAGCGATCCTGGTGTCCGCGCTCGAAGCGTTCACCCGGGCGGGCTACGACGGGGTCGGCGTGCGCGAGATCGCCGAGTCCGCCGGCGTCACCGCGATGCTCGTCAACCGCTACTTCGGCTCGAAGGAAGGCCTCTTCGCCGAGGTTGTCGAAGCGGCGATGGCCGAGCGGACCGTGCTCACCGGCGATCCGGCGACGCTCGCCGCGGATCTTGCGGCTTCGCTCGTGCGCCGGACGGCTCCGGACGCCGCGCGGCTCGACCCGTTCCTGCTGATGCTGCGGTCCGCCCCCAACCCGCGAGCCGCGGAAATCCTCCGGGTGGGCATCGAACGGCACGTCGAGCAGCATCTGGCCGACCTGCTTCCGGGGCGGGAGCAGCCGGGCCCGGCGCTGGCCCTGTCCGTGATCGCCGGGTTCTGGGTGATGCGCACGCTCCTCGGGAGCACCGCGCTCGCGCACGCCGACGAAGCCGTCCTCGTGGCGAAGCTGGAGAAGGTGTTCGAGGTGCTACTCGCGGAATGAGTCCGTCGCCGCGCGCAACGCGGCCAGCACGCCCGGGTCGGTCACCGCGTGACCGGCGCCCTCGAGCAGCTTCAGCTCCGAACCCGGCCACGCCCGGTGCAGCTCGTACGCCGTGACCGGCGGGCACACCGTGTCGTAGCGGCCCTGGACGATCACGCCCGGGATCCCGGCCAGTTTGCCCGCGTCGCGGATCAGCTGGCCGTCGTCGAGCCAGGCGCCCCGGGTGAAGTAGTGGACGGCGAGCCGGGCGAACGTCAGCGCGAACGCCGGGTCGGCGTACTGGCGGACGAACGCCTCCTGCGGCAGCACCGAAACCGTCGCGCCCTCCCAGGTGCTCCACGCCACCGCCGCGCGGTGCCGGACGTCTTCGGCCGGGTCGTCGAGCAGCGCCGCGTACCCGGAGAGGGGGTCGTCGCGCAGGGAGGCGGGCAACGGCGCCAGGAACGCTTCCCACTCGCGGGGGAACAGGTGGGCCGCCCCGCCGCGGTAGATCCAGTCCAGCTCGCTCT
Source organism: Amycolatopsis plumensis (assembly GCF_042652605.1). Lineage (NCBI taxonomy): Bacteria > Bacillati > Actinomycetota > Actinomycetes > Pseudonocardiales > Pseudonocardiaceae > Amycolatopsis > Amycolatopsis plumensis. The sequence goes on from NZ_JBHSJY010000001.1 coordinate 4,248,612, forward strand.
GCCGGACGGTGAACACGCCCCGCAGGATGATCTCGCTGACGCGCGAAGGGTGCGTCTCGGCGTAGGCCAGTGCGAGCGTCGCGCCCCAGGAGCCGCCGAAAAGCTGCCAGCGCTCGATGCCGAGGCGTTCGCGCAACAGTTCCATGTCGGCGACCAGGTGCCACAGGGTGTTCGCGGTGAGGTCGCCCGCGTCGGGCGTCGACTGCCCCGAGCCGCGCTGGTCGAACAGGATGATCCGGTAGGCCGAGGGATCGAAGTGCCGCCGGGCCATCGGGGCGATCCCGCTGCCGGGGCCGCCGTGCAGCACCACGACCGGCTTCCCGGCCGGGTTGCCCGCCTCCTGGCACCGGATCCGGTGCCCGTCGCCGGTTTCCAGGAACCCTTCGGCGCGCGGGGCGATCGGCGGGTACAGCTCGTCCATGCGGGTCACTGTGCCGCAGAGCCTTGGCCGTCGCCCCGACGCCCCGCCGCCGGGTGCCGGGACGACGGCCAAGAAAGGTGGGGACCCGCCCCCGCCGCCGGGCTGAGCGGGTCCCCGGTTCGAGGGGCGTCAGCCGGGACGGGTAGTCCGCTCACGCATTCCGATCCTCCTCGTCGAGGGTGCGAAGTTCGTCGTGGCGGCGACGGGCTAAACGCTAAGCCACAAGTCGAACACCAGTCAAGAACATGATTGAAGTTCATATATGTGAACGTCCGCTGTGATGACGCTGAGTGTGGCCGTCCCCCTTGCCTCGCGCTTGCTAAAGAGCCGGTACTTTCCGGTGTCGGGATTCGGCAAAAAGGGGTACGGAATGTCTGCGGTGACCTATTTCGAGGCGATTGTCGTCGGGGCACTGCAAGGGGTGTCGGAATTGTTTCCGGTGTCCAGTCTCGGCCACAGCATCCTGCTGCCGGCCTGGCTCGGCGGGTCCTGGCAGCGGGACCTGAGCATCGGGAAGGACTCGCCGTACCTCGCGGTGCTGGTGGCGATGCACGTCGCCACCGCGCTCGCGCTCGTCCTGTTCTTCCGCAAGGACTGGGTGCGGATCATCGGCGGCCTGTGGACGTCGATCCGCCACCGCGAGGTCCGCACCCCCGACCAGCGGCTCGCGTGGCTGCTCGTGCTCGCCACCATCCCGGTCGGCCTGGCCGGGCTGCTCCTGGAAGGCCTGCTGCGCGACTTCCTCGGCAAGCCGGTGCCGTCGGCGATCTTCCTCGCGCTCAACGGCGGTGTGCTCTACGCCGCCGAAAAGTTCTCCCGGCGCAAGCCAGCGGAGGAAGCGGACACTGTGGACTTCTCGGCCGAAGACACGCTGGTCATGCGGGCGGTCTCGGTCGAGGAGGCGACCGACGTCCGGCTGGCCAAGCTGCGGGTCGGGGAGGCGGTGCTGATCGGCGCCGCGCAGATCCTCGCGCTGCTGCCGGGCATCAGCCGCTCGGGCATCACGATGGTCGCCGGCCTGCGCCGCGGGCTCGGGCACGAGGACGCGGCGCGGTTCGCGTTCCTGCTCGCCACGCCGGTGATCCTCGCCGCGGGCGTGCTCAAGATGCCGACGCTGTTCGCGCCCGAAAACCACGCCTCGCTCGGTCCCGCGCTCGTCGGCAGCGTCATCGCCGGGGTCGCTTCGTACATTTCTGTCCGGTTCCTCACCGGATACTTCGAAACGCGCACTCTGACCCCGTTCGCCATTTACTGCGTGGTCGCCGGAATCGGCAGCCTGATCTTCTTCGCGGTGTGAGATGCCGCTGACGTTCGACGCCCCGGCCGTCTTCGGCGTGCTCGTCGCGGGCACGCTCTACGTCCGCGCGGTCCGCCGCCGCGGCTGGCCGCCGGGCCGCACGACGGCGTTCCTCGCCGGGCTGGCGACGATCCTGGTGGTCACCTGCTCACCGCTGGCGGTCTACGACACGACGTTCTTCTGGGTCCGCGCGGTCCAGACGGTCACGCTGCTGATGATCACTCCGCTGCTGCTCGCGCTGGGCGCCCCGATCCGGCTGCTCCTGGACAGCGTCCCGGCCCGGTGGCTGCGGCGGCACGGCCGCGGCCCGCTCGCCCGCGCGCTGACGTTCCCGCCCGTCGTCACGGTCGTCCTGATCGCGCCGGTACTGGTGCTGTACCTGACGCCGCTCTACGACCTCACGCTGCGCTCGCCGCTCGTCGACGGCCTGGTCCGGCTGGTGCTGGTCGGCGCCGGTTTCACGTACTTCTGGACGCGCCTGGGCCTCGACCCGACGCCGCGCGAGGACCCGCACCTGGTGTCGGTGTGGATCGCCTTCGCCGAGGTGATCTTCGACGGTGCGCTCGGCCTGGTGTTGTGGCTCGGCCCGCTGCTCGCGCCGGCCCACTACGCGGCCGCGCACCCGGGCTGGGGGCCCGATTTGCGCACCGACCAGATCATCGGCGCGGGCGTGCTGTGGATCGGCGGCGACGTCGCCGGCCTGCCGTTCGTCGTCGCGTTGTTCGTGCGGTGGGCCCGCGACGACGAACGGCGGGCGAAGCAGCTCGACGTCCAGCTGGACGAAGCCCCGCCGACCGGCCTGTGGTGGGAGAACGACCCGGCCCTCGCGGAACGGTTCAAGCGGCGGTGAGCCCGGGGCGGGGGTCAGTCGTGGAACGCGTGCTCCGGTGCCGGGAACTCCCCGCGCCGGACGTCCTCGGCGAACGCCGTGGCCGCGTCCTGCAGCACCGTCGCGACGTCGGCGTAGCGCTTGACGAACCGCGGTGCCTTGCCGCGCCGCAGCCCGGCCATGTCCTGCCAGACGAGCACCTGCGCGTCGCAGTCCGGGCCCGCGCCGATGCCGACGGTCGGGATCTTCAGCTCCGCCGTGACGCGCTTGGCGGCCTCGGCGGGCACCATCTCCATCACCACCGCGAACGCCCCGGCCTCCTGCAGCGCCAGCGCGTCGGCGAGCAGCACGTCCGCCGCTTCGCCGCGCCCCTGCACCCGGTAGCCGCCGAGGTTGTGTTCACTCTGCGGGGTGAAGCCGATGTGGCCCATCACCGGCACGCCCGCCGACGTCAGCGCTTCGACGTGCGCGGCGAACCGCCGCCCGCCTTCGAGCTTGACGGCGTGCGCGCGGCCCTCTTTCATGAACCGGACCGAGGTTTCCAGCGCTTGCTGCGGCGAGAGCTGGTAGGAGCCGAACGGCAGGTCGGCGACCACGAGAGCCCTCTTGACCGACCGGGTGACCGCCCGGACCAGCGGCAGCAGCTCGTCGACCGTCACCGGCAGCGAGGTGTCGTAGCCGAACACGTTGTTGGCCGCGGAGTCGCCGACGAGCAGCACCGGGATCCCGGCCTCGTCGAACAGGGCGGCCGTGTACATGTCGTAGGCGGTGAGCATGGGCCACGGTTCGCCGCGTTCCTTCAGCTCGCGCAGGTGGTGGACGCGGACCTTCCGGCCCGGCGACGGCTTGGGGGCCGATCCGGTGCCGTAGGGGGCGGGTTCTTCGGCGGTGGCAGACATCGTCGTCGACCGTCCTTCCCTCGAGGCCTCGGTGAGGTCCCCGGGTCGTGGAGCAGAGGCGTCTCAAAGCGTGACACGCGCCCGGACCGCCGCAGGCGACCTGCGACAAGCTTCACACCCCCGAGGACGACCGGCCGTCAGCCTTCAGGTTGATGCCGGCGGACAACCGATGCGGGTTCACTCACGTCAAGAGGACGGCATGACCACCGACCGGCCGCGAAAGGCGACGAAACCACCCATGGGAAACCTCGCGAGCTCGCGCCCTCGCCTCCCCGCCTGGAAGGCCAAGGCGGGCGGCATCGTCGCGACCGTGGTCCAGCTGGCCGCGGTGTTCTCGGTGATCCTGCTCTTCGCCGGCGGCGCGCACGGCCGCCTGCTCAACGGCATCGACATGGCCTTCTCCGGCCTGAGCGTGCCCACCAGCGAGAGCCTGATCATGGTGCTGCTGCTGGTGGTGCTCGGAGGCGCCCTGCGCCGCCGCAAGAAGGCCGCGCTGTACACGCTGGTGCTGTTCCAGGTCGGCGGCCTGCTGCTCACCCTGGTCCTCCAGGCGACGCTGCTGTGGTCACCCGAACTGCTGACCCTCGGCCCGAAGCAGGTCCGGCACATCCCCGCGCAGCTGTGGGTGCTGACCGTCGCCGACGTCGTCTCGATCGGGCTGATCGTGTTCCTGCTCGCGCTGCGCCCGGCGTTCCCGGCCCGGCTCGCGCCGAGCGCCTGGCGCGACGGCCTGAGCATGCTGTTCGGCGGTTTCGCCGTGGTCATCCTGGTCGGCTGGGGCCTGGCCGAGACCTTCCCCGGCCACCTCGGCGACACGTGGGAGCGCTTCGCCTGGGTCGTCAACCACGCCACCGGTGAGAACCTCCAGTTGCGCCGGATCGGCGTCGGCGAGGGGCCCGCCTGGCTGGACCTCTTCCTCGACCTCAGCGCGACCGCGGTCGCCACCGCGGCGCTGTACCTGCTCTTCCGCGGGGTGCGCAGCCGGGCCCTGCGGACCGACGAAGACGAGCTGCGCCTGCGCCGGCTGCTCGCCGAACACGGCGAGGACGACTCCCTCGGCTACTTCGCCACCCGGCGTGACAAGAGCGTCGTCTTCGCGCCGAACGGCCGCGCGGCGGTGACCTACCGCGTCCTCGGCGGCACCAGCGTCGCCAGCGCCGACCCGGTCGGCGACCCGGAGGCGTGGCCCGACGCGGTCCGAGCGTGGCTCGACGAGACGCGCACGTACGGCTGGACCCCCGGCGTGCTGGGGGCGAGCGAACGCGGCGCGAAGGCGTACACCGGCGCGGGCCTGCGGGCGCTGGAGATCGGCGACGAAGCCGTGCTCGACGTCCGCGAGTTCAGCCTGGCCGGGCCGGAGCGTCGCTCGGTGCGCCAGGCCGTCAAGCGCATCCAGCGGGCCGGGTACACCTCCCGCGTCCGCCGCCACGGCGAGATCCCCCAGGCCGAGATGACCGAGCTGCTCGCGCGGGCGCAGGCCTGGCGCGGCGCCGAGACCGAGCGCGGCTTCTCGATGGCGCTGGGGCGGCTCGGGGACCCCAGCGACGGCCGCAGCGTGATGGTCGAGGCCTACGACGGCCACGGCGAGCTGCGCGGGCTGCTGTCGTTCGTCCCGTGGGGCCGCCGCGGGCTTTCGCTGGACCTCATGCGCCGCGACCGTGACGCCGAGAACGGCCTCAACGAGTACATGATCGCCGAGGTCGTCGCGGCCGCCCAGCACCTCGGCGCGCAGCGGATCTCGCTCAACTTCGCGATGTTCCGCGCGGTGTTCTCCGAGGGCGAGCGGATCGGCGCGGGCCCGGTGCTGCGGGCCTGGCGCGGGATCCTGAGCGTGTTCTCGCGGTTCTTCCAGCTGGAGTCGCTGTACCGGTCCAACGCCAAGTACGGGCCGGACTGGGAGCCGCGGTTCCTCTGCTACTCCTCGGCCCGGCGGCTGCCGCGGGTCGGGATCGTGGCGGGCGCGCTCGAAGGGTTCGTCCCGACCGGACGGTCGCGGTCGCTGCGGCTGGAGACGGTCAGCGACGACTTCGTCGCGCGCGTCAAGGAGATCGAGGAGTCGGCGGCGGCACCGGCGCCGAAGACCGTGCGGCGGCCGGAACAGGTCCGCGTCCGCATCGCGAAGCTCGACAAGCTGCGCGAGGCCGGCATCGACCCGTACCCGGTCGGGTTCCGCCGCGACGACCACATCGGGGACGTCGTGGCGAAGTACGGCGGGCTGGCCCCCGGCACCAGCACCGGTCACCGGGTCCGGATCGCCGGGCGCGTGCTGAACCTGCGCATCCTCGGCGGCTTGTGCTTCGCCCGCGTCAAGGACTTCAGCGGCGAGATCCAGCTGATGCTGGAGGCCGGCGAGCTGGACCTCACCCGCTGGCGGACCGGCGTCGACCTCGGCGACCACGTCGGCGTCAGCGGCCAGGTCGTGACGTCGAAGCGGGGCGAGCTCTCGGTGCTCGTCGACGAGTGGACGGTCACCGCGAAGTGCCTGCACCCGCTGCCCGACAAGCGCAAGGGCCTCACCGACCCGGAGACGCGGGTCCGGCAGCGCTACCTCGACCTCGCCGTCAACCCGGACTCGACGAACATGCTGCGGCTGCGGTCCACTGTGGTCCGCGCGGTGCGCGACCGGCTGCACCACGCCGACTACCTCGAGGTCGAGACGCCGATGCTGCAGACGGTCCACGGCGGCGCCAACGCCCGGCCGTTCGTCACCCACATCAACGCCTACGACATGCGGATGTACCTGCGGATCGCCCCGGAGCTGTACCTCAAGCGGCTGTGCGTGGCCGGCGTCGAGCGCGTCTTCGAGCTCAACCGCAACTTCCGCAACGAAGGCGTCGACGCGACGCACAACCCCGAGTTCACGATGCTCGAGGCGTACCAGGCGTACGCGGACTACGACACGATGAGGACGCTGACGCGCGAGCTCGTCCAGCACGCGGCCGAAGCGGCGTACGGCGCCCAGGTCGTGCGGCGGCCCGATGCCGACGGCAAGCTCGTCGAGTACGACATCTCCGGCGACTGGCCCGTCGTGCCGGTCCACGAGGCCGTCTCGGCGGTCTTCGGCGAGCGGGTCGACTCGGGGACGCCGGTGGCCGAACTGCGCCGCCTGTGCGTGGCCGCCGGGGTGCCGGTGGGGGAGGACCCGAGCCACGGCGACCTCGTGCTCAAGGCGTTCGAGCACCTCGTCGAGGGCGCGACCGTGCTGCCGACCTTCTACACCGACTACCCGACCGACGTCTCGCCGCTGACCCGCCAGCACCGCGCGGACCCGCGGCTGGCCGAGCGGTGGGACCTGATCGCGTTTGGCTCCGAGGTCGGCACGGCCTACACCGAGCTGACCGACCCGATCGAGCAGCGGCGGCGGCTCGAAGGGCAGTCGCTGCGCGCGGCCAGCGGCGACGTCGAGGCGATGGAGCTGGACGAGGACTTCCTGCTCGCCCTGGAGCACGGCATGCCGCCGACCGGCGGCCTCGGCTTGGGTGTCGACCGGCTGCTGATGATGCTCACCGGGGCGTCGATCCGCCAGACAGTCCTGTTCCCCTTCGTCCGACCGCAGGCATAACGACTCGGTGGACCTGGTCACGGCGACGGGCCGGGACGCCGCCGGTCGCTTACGCTCTGCCTCGTGCGCACGGCTCGGATCGCCTCGGCTCTCCTGATGGGGGTGGCCGTCCTCGCGTATTCGGGCTGGCTCCTGGAGTTCTTCCTGAGCACCGGCGTCTCCCCGGTGCACGACCCGGCGTCGGCGCTGCTGGCCGGGCCGCCGGTGTTCCGCGTCCTGCTCGCCGTGTCGGGGGTGGCGTTCGTGCTCGCCGGGCCCCCGCTGCACCGGCTCGGGCCGGTCCAGTGGTCGGCGCGGCTCAGTTCGATCTCGGTGAGCGCGTTCGGCGTGCTCGTGCTGCTGCAGGCCGCCTACCCCGAGCGCAGCGACCTGCTGTCGTCGCTGCTCAGCGTCGTGCTGGTCGCCGGGGTGATCAGCCTGATCCTGTGGTGGCCGCCGGGCTGGCGCGCGCTCGCGGTCGCGGGCCTGGCGCTGGTGCTGGCGACGTGGGCGGCCGTCGTGCTCGCCCGGCAGCTGGACGCCTACGAGGGCGTCTTCACCCGCGTCCAGCTGGTGGTCCGCGCGGCGCTGTACGGCACCGGCGGGGTGTACGCCTTCGTCAAGCCGGCGCCGCGGCACGCGCACCGATAGCGGAACCCCGCCCGAAAATGTCGGTGCCGGGTGGCACGATCACCGGCAGGTATCTCTTGGCGGAAGGATCGACATGGCGGGAAACGTGCGCCCGGTGGCCGACGAGCGCGACGGGCTGCTCAGCTTCTTGGAGCAGCAGCGGTACGTGCTCAGACTGGCGGCCCACGGGCTGACCGACGATCAGGCGAGACTCGCCTCGACGAAGAGCACGCTGACGGTGGGCGGCCTGATCAAGCACGTCGCGAGCACCGAGAACGGCTGGATGGACACGGTGCTGCAGGTGCCGCAGAAGCCGTTCGGCGAGGCGATGGCGGAGTACGAGGACGCGCACCGCCTGCGCGAAGACGAGACCCTGGCGGGCGTGCTGGCCCGCTACGACGAGGTGGCCGCCCGCACGGCGGAGGTCATCGCGGGCATCGACGACCTCGGCCAGGCGGTGCCGGTGCCGAAGGGCGTGCCCTGGTTCCCGCAGGACGTCGACGCGTGGTCGGTCCGCTGGGTCCTGCTCCACCTGATCCAGGAGACGGCCCGCCACGCGGGCCACGCGGACATCATCCGCGAGCACATCGACGGCGGCACGGCCTTCCCCCTGATGGCCGCGGCCGAAGGCTGGCCGGAGTCCCCCTGGATCAAGCCCTGGACCCCCGAACCCGCCTGACCCCGGCCCGGCTCGCGCCCACCCGCGAGCCGCCCCCGGCCACACAACCCAACCCCCAGCTACGCAACCCGACCCCCCAGGTACGCAGGCCGACCCTCTAGGTACGCAAGCCGACCGCCCGGGTACGCGAGATGCCCCTTCAATCACGCGTGATGCCCCGCCAATCACGCGTGATGCCTCCCCAGTCACGCGTGATGCCCTTCCGGGCACACCGCGGAAGGGCTCAGAACAGCGTCGGCTCGTCCGCCAGCGCGCCCTCGATCACGAGCATCCGGCGTTTCGTCCCGACGCCGCCCCGCGCCGAGAACCCGCCGTCCTTGCCGCCCGCCGCCAGTACCCGGTGGCACGGCACGATGATCGGGAACGGGTTCTGCCCCATCGCTTGCCCGACGGCCTGCGCCGATCCCGGCTGCCCGAGCCGGTGGGCGATGTCGCCGTACGTCAGCGTCTTGCCCGGCGGGATCGTCCGCGCGACCTCGTACGCGCGCCGGTTGAACGTCGGCACGCCCGAGAAGTCCAGCGCCACCGAAGCCAGATCCTGACGCACACCACCGAGCAGCGCCACGATCCCGTCCACCGCCTCCCGCACCGGCGCCGGCGGCGGCCCCTCGACGGCGTCCGGGAACCGCCGCACCAGCCAGGCCCGGGTCCGCGCGGCACTCCCTTCGGGCAGCGACGTCCCGATCACGACGTCGTCGCGCCAGGCGAGCCCGCACACGCCGATCGCCGTGTCGAACACCGTGAACCCCGTCGTCATGTCGCTCAGCCTACGACTGAAGAGGGGTACCGCCCCGCCCTGAATGATCGCTAAGTTCGGTTTGGGCGAATTCGAGGAGGACGCGTGCGGCGAATCATTCTGGCCACCGCGCTCATGCTGGGCCTGATCGCGACCCCGGCGGCCGCCGACCCCCTGGTCATGCCGCACGTCGTCGTCACGCACCACACCGGCTGGGCCGAGCTCGTCATCAGAAAGGCCGGCGGCACGGTCGTCGCGAGCTACCCCCAGATCGGCGTCGTCGTCGCGTACACGGCGAAGGACGACTTCGCCGCGAAGCTCCGGAAAACTCCGGGCATCGACGCCGTAGGCGCCACGCGCACCGCGAAGATCCCGAAGGAGTTTTTCGCGCCCCGCAAGGACCTCCGCTACACCGGCCCGAACTCGCCGAACTCCGGCCAGGTCCCGCCCGAGGGCACCGCCTGGGACGTCCCGGCCCTGCACCTCCCGGAAGCCCACCAGGTCACCGACGGCAGCAAGCGCACGGTCGTCGGCGTCCTCGACGTCGGCGTCGACGACACCCACCCCGACCTGAAACCAGCGTTCGACCGGAGAGGCTCCGTCTCCTGCCTCTCCGGCTGGCCCGACCGCGGCGCCGGAGCCTGGCGGCCCACCCTCGACGGCCACGGCACGCACGTCGCGGGCACGATCGCCGCGGCCCGCAACGGCTCCGGCGTCGTCGGCGTCGCGCCGGGGGTCAGGATCGCCGCCGTCAAGCTCGCCGAACTCGACGACACCGAGACGGCCGAGAGCATGGTCTGCGGGTTCGTCTGGGCCGCCGAGCACGGCTTCGCCGTGGCCAGCAACAGCTACCGCTCGATCCCGTGGCGCTACAACTGCGACGACCAGCCGGACCAGGCCGCCGCGAAGCTCGCCGTCGGCCGGGCGGTCGCGTACGCGCAACGCCGGAACGTCCTCGTCGTCGCCTCCGCCGGCAACGCCGGGATCAACCTGGACACTCGCTCGGTGGACAAGGAGAGCCCGGCCGACAGCACGCCGGTGGAGCGCCGGATCGACCCGACCTGCACCCGGCTGCCGCACGAGCTTCCCGGCGTCGTCGGCACCGGCGCCCTCGACGAAAAGCTCGTCAAGGCGAGCTTCTCCAACTACTCGGCGTCCCGGATCAGCGTCGCCGCGCCCGGCGCGCGTGTCTGGTCGACCTGGCCGAACGGCGAGTACCGGTCCGCGAGCGGCACGTCGATGGCCGCCCCGCACGCCAGTGGCGTCGCCGCCCTGATCGCGAGCGAGCACCCGCACTGGAGCGCCGAGCGGATCAAGCGCGCCCTCTTCGCCGCGGCGACGCCGCTGCCCTGCCCGGACACCACCTGCACGCCCACGAAGGACGGAACGACCTACTACGGCCACGGGATGGTCGATGCGGCGAGGGCCGTCAGCGCGGGATGATGGCCTCGTGCTCGATCACCTCGTCTACGCCGGCCCGGACCTCGCCGACGCCGTCGCCCGGGTCGCCGCCCTCACCGGCGTCACGCCCGCGCCCGGCGGCCGCCACGTCGGCGTCGGCACCGCCAACCACCTCGCCGACCTCGGCGCGGGCGCGTACCTGGAGGTCATCGGCCCGGACCCGGAGCAGCCCGGCCCCGGGGTGCCCCGGCCGTTCGGCATCGACGACCTGACCGAGCCGGCGCTGGTCGCCTGGGCGGTCCGCACGACGGATATCGACGTGACGGTCGCCAAAGCCCGCGCCCACGGCTTCGACCCGGGCGACCCGAGGGAGATGTCTCGCGAAACCGGCGACGGCGAAACGCTGCGCTGGCGCCTGACCCCACCCAGTACTCCGGGAACCCTGCACCCGTTCCTCATCGACTGGGGCAGCACCCCGCACCCGACGACCAGGGACCTGCCGTCCCTGCCGCTGCTGATGGTCACCGGCACCCACCCGGACCCGGATTCGGTGCTCGCGGTCACCGACGCGCTCGGCCTCGAACTGCTGGTCCGCCTTGCGGAGAACGCTGGCCTGACGGCGGCCCTCCGCACCCCGGAAGGCCGCCAGGTCGCCCTCAGTTAGGCCTTGCCCTCGCGCCACAGGTTGGTCATCGGGAGCCGCCGGTCGCGGCCGAACGCCTTGAACGTGATCTTCGTGCCCGGCGGGTACTGGCGGCGCTTGTACTCGGCCTTGTCGACCATCCGCACCACGCGGTCGATGGTCTCCGGGTCGAAGCCCGCGGACACCAGGTCGGCGTACCCGCGGTCGCCCTCGACGTAGTCGTCGAGGATGTCGTCGAGCAGCTCGTAGTCCGGCAGCGAGTCGGTGTCCACCTGGCCCGGCCGCAGCTCGGCCGACGGCGGCTTGGTGATGGAGTTCTCCGGGATCGGCGGGGTTTCGCCGTTCTTCACCGCTTCGGCGTTGCGCCAGCGGGCCAGCTGCCACACGTGCGTCTTGAAGACGTCCTTGATCGGGGCGAACGCGCCGACCGCGTCACCGTAGATCGTCGAATACCCGACGGCGAGCTCGGTCTTGTTGCCGGTGGCCAGCACCAGATGACCGTCCAGATTGGACAGAGCCATCAGCAGCATGCCCCGCGTGCGCGCCTGGATGTTCTCTTCCGCCAGTCCCGTCAGGGAGAGCTGGTCGACGTACACCCGGACCATGTCCTCGACCGGCTCGACCCGGTAGTGCGCGCCGATCCGCCGCGCGAGGTCGGCGGCGTCGTCCTTCGAGTGCCCCGACGAGTACTTCGACGGCATCGAGACGCCGTAGACGTTGTCGCCGCCCAGCGCGTCCGCCGCCAGCGCGGCGCAGACCGCCGAGTCGATCCCGCCGGAGAACCCGAAGGTCACCGACGAGAACCCGTTCTTGTGCACGTAGTCCCGCAGCCCGACGACCAGCGCGTGCCACACCTCGGCCTCGTCGGACAGCGGCTCGCTGATCACCGGCGTGGCCGTCGGCTCGTACGCGGGCAGCGGGTCCTCGCTGAGCACCCGGCGCCGGACGGCCAGGCCCTCGTACGAACCGTCGCCCGCGTACCCGGTCTTCGGCAGGTCCATGTCCAGCACGAGCAGGTGCTCGACGAACTGCGGCGCGCGGGCCAGCAGCGTGCCGTCCGCGCCGACGACGAGCGAGTCGCCGTCGAAGACGAGGTCGTCCTGCCCGCCGATCTGGTTGGTGTAGACCAGCGGCGCCCCGGCTTCGGCGGCGCGCCGGGCGATGAGCGGCAGCCGCTGCTCGTCCTTCGACCGCTCGTACGGCGACGCGTTCGGCGCCACGACGAGGTCGACGCCGGCCCGGCCCAGCGCCGAGATCGGCCCGCCGTCCTGCCAGATGTCCTCGCAGATGACCATGCCGATGTCGAGCCCGTGGAACCGGACGACGTCGAGCGTGGTGCCCGCCTTGTACCAGCGGTGCTCGTCGAAGACGCCGTAGTTGGGCAGGTGATGCTTGAACTGCCGGGCGACGACCTCGCCGCGGTAGAGCGCCGCGGCGGCGTCACGCGGGCCGATGTCGTCGAGGTCGAGGTAGCCGATGTAGGTGAGCACCTCGCCGCACCCGGCGTCGTCGAGCCGGCGCGCCAGCGACTCGACGCCCTCGCGGGAGGCGGCGGCGAAGGTCTTGCGGAGGGAGAGGTCCTCGATGGGGTAGCCGGTCAGGGACATCTCGGGGAAGACGACGACGTGCGCGCCGGCTTCGGCGGCCCGCCGCGTCCATTCGACGTGCAGCTCGGCGTTGCCGTCGAGGTCGCCGACGGTGGGGTTGACCTGGGCGAGCGCGATGCGCAGTTGCGGCATGCCGCCATTCTGGCTCACCGTCACCCGGAAGGCCGAGCGAATGTGGGGGAAATCGAAAGGCCCCGCCCGGCGAACCGGACGGGGCCTCCCGAGCAAAGGGCTACTTGCGCTTGATCATGCTCCGGACCTTCTTGATGGTCTGCTCGAAGTCCGAATCGAACGGGTTGTCGTGGACCAGGTACGTCCACGTCGTGTTCGCGCGCCGGACCCCGGCGTCACCGAGGTCGATGCCCTCGTCGGTCAGCTCCGCCTCTTCGAGGGTCTTCGCGGCCCGCGTGTCGGCCTCGCCGATGATCTTGTGGAACTCCGGGATGGCCGCGCGGTGGAACTCGTCCAGCGGCGTCTCCCGGGCCAGCGCGCGCAGGTGGATGCTCTCGCGGACGTCGGTCAGGTACGCCAGGTGGTCCGACCAGAGCTGGTCGATGTGGAACAGCAGCACCTCGCGGCACATCTGCTCCAGCTTGTCCTGGTCGTCGAGCTTCTCCTTCAGCTCGCCGAACTTCTCCGGGTGCGCCTTCTCCAGCACCTCCGCCGCGTACGCGGTGCGAAGCACCTTGTCGCGGTGCACCAGCAGGTCGCGCCGCTGTCGCTCGATCAGCCGCGTGTAGCGCCAGGTGTTGCGGTGGATCTCCAGGTCGACGCCCTCGGCGACGCGCTGGGCGTGGTTGATCTGCCGCAGGGCCGCGGCATCCTTGATCTCGCCGGTCTCCTCGTCGTCGACGATGCCCTCGGGCACGTCCGGCGCGTTCGACAGCACGAGCTCGTCGTTCAGGCTCGCGAAGAAGATCGCGCTGCCCGGGTCGCCCTGGCGGCCGGACCGGCCGCGCAGCTGGCCGTCGAGCCGGCTCGACGGGTACCGCGCCGTGCCGATGACGTGCAGCCCGCCCAGCTCGACGACCTCGTCGCGGTCGGCGCCGTCGGTGCCGCCCAGCCGGATGTCGGTACCGCGGCCCGCCATCTGCGTGGACACGGTGACCGCGCCCTTCTTCCCGGCCTCGGCGATGATCGCGGCCTCTTCGGCGTCGTTGCGCGCGTTGAGCACGACGCACTCGAGGTCGACCTTCGCCAGCTTCTCGGCCAGCTCTTCGGACTCGGCGACGTCCTGGGTGCCGACGAGGATCGGCCGCCCGGTCTCGTGCACCGTGCGGATCTCCTCTTCGATCGCCCGCAGCTTCTGCGACGGCGAAGCGAAGATCCGGTCTTCGAGGTCCTCGCGGATGTTCGGCGTGTTCGGCGGGATGACCGCGACCTCGAGCTCGTAGAACTCGCGCAGCTGCTCGGCGACGGCGACCGCGGTACCGGTCATGCCGGCGACCTCCGGGTAGCGCGCGAGCAGCGCCTGGACGGTGATCGAGTCGAGGATCTCGCCGCGGTCGGTCGCGGTGACCTGCTCCTTCGCCTCGACGGCGGCCTGGAGGCCGTCCGGCCAGCGCTGCAGCTCGGCGACCCGGCCGCGGGCGGCGTTGATCAGCTGCACCTTGCCGTCGCGGACCAGGTAGTCGACGTCGCGGGTGAGCAGCGCGTGGGCGTGCAGGGCGACGTTGACCGCGGCCAGCCGGTCCGACGCCTGCTCGTTGAACAGGTCGTCGACCTCGATGCCGAGCGACTTCGCGACGACGGACGAGCCGGCGTCGGTCAGCCAGGCGTTGCGGCCTTCGCTGTCGGTTTCGTAGTGCAGGTTGAGCCGCAGCCGCCGGACGATCTTCGCGACCTCCTCGTCGGCGTCGCTGCGGTCGATCGAGCCGGCCATCACCAGCGGGACGCGGGCCTCGTCGACCAGCACCGAGTCCGCCTCGTCGACGATCGCCACCTCGGGGTCGGGCTGGACCAGGTCGTCGACCTTCGTGACCAAGCGGTCGCGAAGCACGTCGAAGCCGATCTCGGCGACCGCGCCGTACGTGACGTCCTTCGCGTACGCCTCGCGACGCTCCTCGCGCGAGTGCGACGGCTCGACCCAGCCGACCGACACGCCGAGCAGCGCGTACACCGGGCCCATCCACTCCGCGTCGCGGCGGGCCAGGTAGTCGTTGACCGTGACGACGTGAACGCGCTTTCCGCGGATGGCGTACCCGGCCGCGGCCAGCGCACCCGCGAGGGTCTTGCCCTCACCGGTCTCCATCTGCACGACGTGCTTGGTGAGCAGGCCCATCGTGCCCAGGACCTGCACGTCGAACGCCCGCTCGCCCAGCGCGCGCTTGGCGGCCTCGCGGCCCAGCGCGCACACCTCGATCAGCTGGTCGTCGCCGAACGCGGTGTCCTTCAGCGTCTCGCGGAGCTTGCCCGCCCGCTCGGTCAGCTCCTCGTCGGAGAGCTTTTCGAGCTCGGGTTCGAGCTTCTCGACCGCGGGCAGCAGTGCTTCGTAGCGGGTCAGCTCGACGCTGCCCGGCCGCTGGATGATCCGGCGGAGCTTCTTGCCCACCCGGCTGATCAGTGCTGCCACCCCTGGTCTCCCGTTCTCTCTCGCTCGACCGGCCTCCACCACCCAACGCGACGGTGGTGCGTTCGAGTTCCGCGGCCGGATGGGACGATCCAACCGTGTTCCCACATCCCAGCGCCAGGTCCCATCGTCGCCGGATCACCGCGATCGCGACGTCCGTGCTGCTCGCGGCCTCGCTGGCCGCGTGCACGTCCTCCGGCAAGACCGAGCCGCCCGCGCCGACGACCGAGTCGCACCCGCCGTCCGGGCCGGTGCCCGCCGGGCTGGAGCGGTTCTACGGCCAGAGCCTGACCTGGGCCGACTGCGCACCTTACGCGACATCGGAAGACGCGCGATCGGCGTTCCAGGCGAAGGACATCCAGTGCGCGCGGCTGACCGTGCCGCTGGACTACGCGAAGCCGGCGGGGGACACGATCACCCTGGGCCTGCTCCGCCGCAAGGCCACCGGTGACCGGATCGGGTCACTCGTGGTCAACCCGGGCGGCCCGGGCGCGTCGGGCATGGTCGCGGCCGCCGGGCTGATCAAGCCGGTGACCAGCACCGGCCTTGGCAAGCGCTTCGACCTGGTCGGATTCGACCCGCGGGGGATCGGGGCGAGCCAGCCGGCCATCCACTGCCTCACCGATCAGGAGCGGGACGCCGACCGCGCCGACGACAGCGAAACCGACGGCTCGCCGGCCGGCGTGCTCAAGCAGGAATCGCAGGAAAAGGACTTCGCCGCCAAGTGCGCCCAGCGCACCGACGACGGCACCGCGATGCTGGCCAACGTCGGCACCCGCGACGTCGCGAAGGACCTGGACGTCCTCCGCTCGGTCCTCGGCGACCAAAAGCTCACCTATTTGGGCTACTCCTACGGCACCCGGATCGGGGCGGCCTACGCCGAGGCGTTCCCGCAGAACGTCCGCGCGATGGTCCTGGACGGTGCGGTCGACCCCGAGCAGGACGCGGTCGAGTCGCTCGTCGCGCAGGGACAGGGGTTCGGCACGGCGTTCACGCAGTTCGCGAAGTGGTGCGCGGCCCAGCAGGACTGCGCGCTCGGCGCGGACGCCGGCGGCGCGGTCCAGGCGTTCCAGGCCCTCACCCGGCCGCTGATCGACTTCCCGGTGCCGGTCGGCGACGGCCGCAAGCTCTCCTACGAGGACGCCACCACCGGCGTCATCCAGGCGCTCTACCAGGAAAGCCTCTGGGACACCCTGAACACCGGCCTCAACGAGCTGAAGCAGCAGCGCGGCGCGACGCTGGAGAAGCTCGCCGACATCTACAACGAGCGCGACTCCGACGGCAGGTACGGCACCACCCAGGACGCCTTCACCGCCGTCCGCTGCGTCGACGACCCGCGCGTCACGGACCCGGCCGTCATCCTCAAGGCGCAGGAGGAGTACGTGAAGGTGGCGCCGTTCCTCGACGACGGCCGCCCGGCTTCGGCGGCGCGGGACGCGTGCGCGTTCTGGCCGGTGCCGAACACGTCCGAGCCGCACGTGCCGAACGTCGAAGGTCTGGCGAAGACGCTGGTCATCTCGACGACCAACGACCCGGCGACCCCGTACCAGGCCGGCGTCAACCTCGCGAAGGGCCTGAAGGGCGCCCTGCTCACCTTCGAGGGCACCCAGCACACGGTGTTCCTACAGGGCGTGAAGTGCGTGGACGAGGCGGGCACGGACTACCTGGTCGACGGCACCGTGCCGCCGGACGGCAAGCGGTGCACGGGCCAGTAGTCACCGCTGCTTGGTGAGCGACAGCTCGATCATCACCGGGCTGAGGTGGTTGTCCGGCGGCGGGATCTGCACCCACAGCCGCGCGAAGCGCCGCGGGCCGCCGTCGGTGCCGTTATCGGACACCCACACCTTGACGTTGAGGTCGGCGTCGACCGGCGCGAGCACGCTGTGCGCGACCGCGGCCGCCACCCGTCCGGCCACCCGCAGCGCGGGCGCGCCGTCGACGTTCTCGCGGCCTTCGGTTTCGGCGTCGGTCACCCCGTCGAGCAGCCGCTTCAGCCCGCCGCGCGGGCCGAGGAACGCGTTGACGGGGTACGGCGGCTTCTGGCCGTCACGCACGTCGAAGGGGAACTTGGTGTGCCCGTCACCGTCCTGGACGTCGACCGTACCGGTCGCGCGGCCGCCGTCGTCCAGGGTCGCGTCGCCCTCCATCTGCCGCAGCGGGAAGCCCGGCAGCACGCCGTTGACGCCCGCGGCGAAGTGCACGCTCCGCACCGAAGCGAACGACGTGGCGGCCTCGCGCACCAGGTCGGCGCCCGCCGGGAAGGGGCCTCGCGTATCGGGCGAGCCCGTGCAACCGGCCGTCAGGAGGAGCGCGAGCAGCAGCGCGAGGCGGGGCATGGCGTGAGCCTACTGTTGGCCTGAATCTTGCGGATGATGTCCTTCCGGCCACTTCCGCCGCCTCGCGCGCGCGGTGAAACTGCCTGGGTGACTGTTGAGACCCGTCCCGCCCCGAAGCTGCACCGCGCGTGGCTGATCGCCGGCGCCGCCTTCGTCGCGCTGCTCGCCTCCGCCGGCTTCCGCGCCGCCCCCGGCGTCCTGATCGACCCGCTGCACGAAGAGTTCGGCTGGTCCCGCACCACCATCAGCTCCGCCGTCTCGGTCAACCTGGTGCTCTTCGGCCTCTTCGCGCCCTTCGCGGCCGCCCTGATGGAGCGCTTCGGCATCCGGCGCGTTTCGGCGACGGCGTTGACCGTCATCGCCCTCGGCGCGGGCGGCACGGTGTTCATGACCGCGAGCTGGCAGCTCGTGCTGTGCTGGGGCGTGCTGGTGGGGCTGGGCACCGGCTCGATGGCCATGGGGTTCGCCGCGATGGTCGCGACGCGGTGGTTCGTCCGCAGCCGCGGCGTGGTCACCGGCGTCCTGACCGCGGCGGGCGCCACCGGCCAGCTGATCTTCCTGCCGCTCATCGCGAACCTCGCGGTGAGCTCCGGCTGGCGGACGGCGTCGCTGGTGATCGCCATCGCCGCGCTCGCCGTCGTCCCGGTGGTCCTGCTGGTGATCCGCGACCACCCCGCCGACGTCGGCACCACGGCCTACGGCGCACCCGCCGACGCCGAGGTCGCGCGCCCGGCCGCGAAGACCGGCTCGGTCCGCCGCGCGCTCTCCGTGCTGGCCCAGGCCGCCCGCACCCGGACGTTCTGGCTGCTCGCCGTCGGCTTCGCGATCTGCGGCGCGACGACCAACGGCCTGGTCGGCACCCACTTCGTCCCGGCCGCGCACGACCACGGCATGCCGCAGACGACCGCGGCGAGCCTGCTGGCCCTGGTCGGCGTGTTCGACGTCGTCGGCACGATCTTCTCCGGCTGGCTCACCGACCGGATCGACCCGCGGATCCTGCTCGGCGTCTACTACGCCCTGCGCGGGCTCTCGCTGGCGCTGCTGCCGCAGCTGTTCACCGACTCCGTGCAGCCGAGCATGTGGGCGTTCATCCTGTTCTACGGCCTCGACTGGGTGGCCACGGTCCCGCCGACGGTCGCGCTCTGCGTCCGGGCCTTCGGCGACGCCGGCCCGATCGTGTTCGGCTGGGTCTTCGCCTCCCACCAGCTCGGGGCCGCGTTCGCCGCGTCGGCCGCCGGCCTGGTCCGCGACCAGCTCGGGAACTACACCCTGGCCTGGTACTCGGCGGCGGTGCTGGCCGTGATCGCGTCGGCCGCTTCGCTGGCCATCTCGCGGGCGAAGAAACCCGTTGCGGTGCTCGCGACGTGACTTAGGCAGCGTCGGCGCGTCGCGAAACATGCCGTTAACACGCTGTGGTTAGGGTGCGGCCATGGATCGCCAGCAGGAATTCGTGCTCCGCACGCTCGAGGAGCGCGACATCCGTTTCGTCCGTCTCTGGTTCACCGATGTGCTGGGGTTCCTCAAGTCCGTCGCCGTCGCGCCGGCCGAGCTCGAGGGCGCTTTCAACGACGGGATCGGCTTCGACGGCTCGGCCATCGAGGGGTTCGCGCGCGTCTACGAATCGGACATGGTCGCCAAGCCCGACCCGGCCACGTTCCAGGTCCTGCCGTGGGAAACCCCCGACGGTGGCCCCTACTCGGCCCGCATGTTCTGCGACATCGCGATGCCCGATGGCTCGCCGTCGTGGGCGGACCCGCGGCACGTGCTGCGCCGCCAGCTGTCGAAGGCCGCCGAAGCGGGCTTCACCTGCTACGTCCACCCCGAGATCGAGTTCTTCCTGCTCTCGACCATGCCCGACGACGGCAGCGAGCCGGAGCCCGCGGACAACGGCGGCTACTTCGACCAGGCCAGCCACGCCACCGCGACGCACTTCCGCCGGCACGCCATCGAGACCCTCGAGGCGATGGGCATCTCGGTGGAGTTCAGTCACCACGAAGGGGCACCGGGCCAGCAGGAGATCGACCTCCGTTACGCCGATGCGCTGACGATGGCCGACAACGTGATGACGTTCCGCTACGTCGTCAAGGAGGTCGCGCTGACCCAGGGGGTGCGGGCGACGTTCATGCCGAAGCCGTTCACCGACCAGCCCGGCTCGGGGATGCACACGCACGTCAGCCTGTTCGAAGGCGACCGCAACGCCTTCTACGACGCCGAGGACCCGCACGAGCTGTCGGAGACCGGCAAGGCCTTCGTCGCCGGCGTGCTGCACCACGCCAAGGAGATCTCCGCGGTCACCAATCAGTGGGTGAACTCCTACAAACGCCTGATCAGCGGCAGTGAGGCCCCGACGACCGTCTCGTGGGGCCGGGCCAACCGCTCCGCGCTCGTCCGCGTCCCGATGTATTCACCCGGAAAGGCGTCATCCCGCCGGGTGGAAATCCGTACCCTGGACTCGGCGTGCAACCCGTACCTGGCGTACTCGGTCATCCTGGCCGCCGGGCTCAAGGGGATCGAGAAGGGCTACGAGCTGCCGCCACCCGCCGAGGACAACATCTGGCAGCTGAGCGACGCCGAGCGGCGCGCCGCGGGGTACGCGCAGCTGCCGCAGAACCTGGGAGAAGCCCTGGCCGAGATGGAGAAGTCCGAACTGCTGCCGGAAGCGCTCGGCGAGCACGTCTACGACTTCTTCCTCCGGAACAAGCGCGTGGAGTGGGACAACTACCGCAGCGCGGTCACCCCGTACGAACTCCGAACGCTCCTCCCGGTGCTCTGATGGGGCGGCGGCCGGTGTTCCTCGCGATCCTGGCCGCCGCACTCGTGCTCGCGCCCGCCGCGCCGGTGGCTGCGGCCGCCGCGCGCTTCGACCTCGACTCCGCCGACATCCCGGCGCTGCAGGCGCGGATGGCGTCCGGCCGGCTCACCGCGGTGGGCCTGACCAGCACTTATCTGGACCGGATTCACCGGATCGACGGTAAGGTCAACGCCGTCCTGGCGCTCAACCCGGCGGCTCTCTCGCAGGCTTCGGCCAGTGATGCGCGACGGCGGACTCACCGTCTGCGCGGACCGCTCGACGGCATCCCGGTGCTGGTCAAGGACAACGTCGACACTCGAGACCAGTGGACGACGGCCGGGTCGCGGGCGTTGCGGAGTTATCCGGCGAAGGACGCCACGCTGATCACCCGCCTGCGTGACGCCGGCGCGGTGATCCTCGGCAAGGCGAACCTGTCCGAGTGGGCGAACTTCCGCGCCGCGAAGCCGACGTCCGGCTGGTCGGGCGTGGGTGGGCAGACGAACAACCCGTACGTGCTGGATCGCAACCCGTGCGGGTCGTCCGCCGGGTCGGCGGCCGGCGTGGCGGCGACGCTGGCCCAGGTCGCGATCGGCTCGGAGACCGACGGCTCGATCGTGTGCCCGGCCGGGATGACCGCGACCGTCGGGCACAAACCCAGCCTCGGCCTGATCAGCCGCACCGGCGTGGTGCCGATCTCCGCCGAGCAGGACACCGCGGGCCCGATCGCCCGCAACGTCGTCGACGTGGCACTCACGCTCTCGGTCCTGCAGGGGCGTGACCGATCGGACCCGGCCACGCTCACGTACCCGCGCACCCAGCCGAGGGACTACGCGAAGTTCCTCCGCCCGGGTGTCCTGCGCGGCGCCCGGATCGGCCTCTGGCGGCTCCCGGTCCTCGGCCCGGAGACCGACGCGATCATGACGTCGGCGCGGAACTCGCTGGTCAAGGCGGGGGCGACGGTCGTCGAAGTGACGTTGCCGTACCAAGCCCGGCTGGGGGAGCTGGAGTTCCCGGCGCTGCTCACGGAGTTCCACCGGGACATCGACGCCTACCTGGCGACTCGCCCGACCGGGCCGCGCAACCTGGCCGAGCTGATCGCCTACAACCGCGCGGACCCTCTCGAGCGGACGTGCTTCGCCGGGCAAGAGCTGTTCGAGCAGGCGCTGGCCGCGCCGCCGCCCACGGACCCGGGTTACCTGGCCGGCCGGGCGGAGTTGTCGGACCTGGCTCGGCGCTCTTTGGACGAGACGCTGGCCGCGTACCGCCTGGACGCGATCGCGTCGCCGACCAACCCGCCGGCGTGGAAGACCGATTGCGCGGTGGGCGACAACGACGTGATCCCGTCCTCGACCCCGGCCGCGGTCGCGGGCTACCCCGACGTGACGGTCCCGGCCGGGTTTGCCGGACCCCTCCCGGTGGGTATCTCGTTCATGGGCGCCCGGTGGTCGGACGCCCGGATGCTCGCCTTGGCGGCGGACTTCGAACGGGTCGCGCCGGCGCGGGTCCCGCCCCGGTACCTGCCGACGGTGGGGTCGTAGCCCTCTGTAAGCACTCTGACCAGCGGAAATGGCGTTAAGTGACCCCCCTGTTTTGGGGCGGTTCGGGGGCATGTAATCTTCTCTTCGTCGCCAGGAACACCGGGTCACACCGGGGCCGCAAGCCCCAAGAGACCAGGCCGGGACGAGCGGGTTGACACCGCGGATCGGACCGGGTAATGTTCAGCGTCGGCCCACGAGCGGCCGCCGACCCCCTACGACTAAACCCGTAGGCTGAGGCATGCTCGACCAAAAGCTTGTGAATATCGCTTGGAACAACTGCCGAGGATATAGCCGCTGATAAGGCGGTGAGTCCGGAGTGTGTTGCTTGAGAACTCAACAGTGTGCTAGTGAACTAAGCCAGTAGAGCTTATATGAAACCCCCTCGTCGGGGTTTCCTTTGAGAGCAATACATTTGCCTCGATTGAATTCGAAGACATTGTTGGAGAGTTTGATCCTGGCTCAGGACGAACGCTGGCGGCGTGCTTAACACATGCAAGTCGAACGCTGAACCACTTTCGGGTGGGGATGAGTGGCGAACGGGTGAGTAACACGTGGGTAATCTGCCCTGCACTCTGGGATAAGCCTTGGAAACGAGGTCTAATACCGGATATCACCACATCAGGCATCTGGAGTGGTTGAAAGTTCTGGCGGTGCAGGATGAACCCGCGGCCTATCAGCTTGTTGGTGGGGTAGTGGCCTACCAAGGCGACGACGGGTAGCCGGCCTGAGAGGGTGACCGGCCACACTGGGACTGAGACACGGCCCAGACTCCTACGGGAGGCAGCAGTGGGGAATATTGCACAATGGGCGCAAGCCTGATGCAGCGACGCCGCGTGAGGGATGACGGCCTTCGGGTTGTAAACCTCTTTCGCCAGGGACGAAGCGCAAGTGACGGTACCTGGATAAGAAGCACCGGCTAACTACGTGCCAGCAGCCGCGGTAATACGTAGGGTGCGAGCGTTGTCCGGATTTATTGGGCGTAAAGAGCTCGTAGGCGGTTTGTCGCGTCGGCCGTGAAATCTCCACGCTTAACGTGGAGCGTGCGGTCGATACGGGCAGACTTGAGTTCGGTAGGGGAGACTGGAATTCCTGGTGTAGCGGTGAAATGCGCAGATATCAGGAGGAACACCGGTGGCGAAGGCGGGTCTCTGGGCCGATACTGACGCTGAGGAGCGAAAGCGTGGGGAGCGAACAGGATTAGATACCCTGGTAGTCCACGCTGTAAACGTTGGGCGCTAGGTGTGGGCGACATCCACGTTGTCCGTGCCGTAGCTAACGCATTAAGCGCCCCGCCTGGGGAGTACGGCCGCAAGGCTAAAACTCAAAGGAATTGACGGGGGCCCGCACAAGCGGCGGAGCATGTGGATTAATTCGATGCAACGCGAAGAACCTTACCTGGGCTTGACATGCGCCAGACATCCCCAGAGATGGGGCTTCCCTTGTGGTTGGTGTACAGGTGGTGCATGGCTGTCGTCAGCTCGTGTCGTGAGATGTTGGGTTAAGTCCCGCAACGAGCGCAACCCTTATCCTACGTTGCCAGCGCGTTATGGCGGGGACTCGTGGGAGACTGCCGGGGTCAACTCGGAGGAAGGTGGGGATGACGTCAAGTCATCATGCCCCTTATGTCCAGGGCTTCACACATGCTACAATGGCTGGTACAGAGGGCTGCGATACCGCGAGGTGGAGCGAATCCCTTAAAGCCGGTCTCAGTTCGGATCGCAGTCTGCAACTCGACTGCGTGAAGTCGGAGTCGCTAGTAATCGCAGATCAGCAACGCTGCGGTGAATACGTTCCCGGGCCTTGTACACACCGCCCGTCACGTCATGAAAGTCGGTAACACCCGAAGCCCATGGCCCAACCCCGTAAGGGGAGGGAGTGGTCGAAGGTGGGACTGGCGATTGGGACGAAGTCGTAACAAGGTAGCCGTACCGGAAGGTGCGGCTGGATCACCTCCTTTCTAAGGAGCACAACACATCCAGTGAGCTTCGGCTTACTGGAGTGGCCATCACTTAGCAGTCGAATGTACTGCTGCGATGGTTGCTCAAGGAATTGTGGAACTACTGGTTTATGTGAATTCTGTGGTGGCGCTGCCGCCGGCTAGTACTGATCGCTTGCGATCGTGGAACGTTGGCTTGCGGGCTGGGCGGGGTTCATGTTTCTGGCACACTGTTGGGTCCTGAGGCAACACGCCGAGGGGCTAGCCCCCTAGGGACGTTTGTTTCTGGTGTGGTGTTTGAGAACTGTAGAGTGGATGCGAGCATCTTTGTGGTCAAGTTGTTAAGGGCACATGGTGGATGTCTTGGCTTCAGGAGCCGATGAAGGACGTAGGAGGCTGCGATAAGCCTCGGGGAGCTGTCAACCGAGCTGTGATCCGAGGATTTCCGAATGGGGAAACCCAGCACCAGTGATGTGGTGTTACCCGCACCTGAATATATAGGGTGTGTGGAGGGAACGCGGGGAAGTGAAACATCTCAGTACCCGCAGGAAGAGAAAACAACCGTGATTCCGTGAGTAGTGGCGAGCGAAAGCGGAAGAGGCTAAACCGTTTGCATGTCAAGCTGTCAGGCGTTGTGCAGACGGTGTTGTGGGACCCGCCTTGAAGGGACTGACATTCCTTCGGATTTGCGCAGTGGTTAGTGGAACGCCTTGGGATGGGCGGCCGGAGTGGGTGAGAGCCCCGTACGCGAAAACTGCTGTTGTTGGTCTTGGTGGTGTTCCCGAGTAGCAGCGAGCTCGTGGAATTTGCTGTGAATCTGCCGGGACCACCCGGTAAGCCTAAATACTTCCTGAAGACCGATAGCGGACGAGTACCGTGAGGGAAAGATGAAAAGTACCCCGGGAGGGGAGTGAAAGAGTACCTGAAACCGTGTGCCTACAAGCCGTCAGAGCCTACTTGTTGGGTGATGGCGTGCCTTTTGAAGAATGAGCCTGCGAGTTAGTGCTGCGTGGCGAGGTTAACCCGTGTGGGGTAGCCGTAGCGAAAGCGAGTCTGAATAGGGCGATTGAGTCGCGTGGTCTAGACCCGAAGCGGAGTGATCTACCCATGGCCAGGGTGAAGCGACGGTAAGACGTCGTGGAGGCCCGAACCCACTTAGGTTGAAAACTGAGGGGATGAGCTGTGGGTAGGGGTGAAAGGCCAATCAAACTCCGTGATAGCTGGTTCTCCCCGAAATGCATTTAGGTGCAGCGTCACGTGTTTCTTGCCGGGGGTAGAGCTACTGGATGGTCTAGGGGCCTTACCGGGTTACCGAAATCAACCAAACTCCGAATACCGGTTAGTGAGAGCGTGGCAGTGAGACGGCGGGGGATAAGCTTCGTCGTCGAGAGGGAAACAGCCCAGAACACCAGCTAAGGCCCCTAAGTGTGTGCTCAGTGGGAAAGGATGTGGGATTGCCCAGACAACCAGGAGGTTGGCTTAGAAGCAGCCACCCTTGAAAGAGTGCGTAATAGCTCACTGGTCAAGTGGTCCTGCGCCGACAATGTAGCGGGGCTTAAGCACACCGCCGAAGCTGTGTCATTCACACAATACATCGGCTCAACTCCTTGAGGGTTGTGTCTAGTGGTGTGGATGGGTAGGGGAGCGTCCTGCATCCAGGGAAGCGGCGGCGGAAGCCAGTCGTGGAGGGTGTGGGAGTGAGAATGCAGGCATGAGTAGCGAATGCAGAGTGAGAAACTCTGCCGCCGGATGACCAAGGGTTCCTGGGCCAGGCTAATCCGCCCAGGGTAAGTCGGGACCTAAGGCGAGGCCGACAGGCGTAGTCGATGGACAACGGGTTGATATTCCCGTACCCGAGCATGTGCGCCCATGACGAGGCGTTTGATACTAACCACCCAAAGCCATCGGCCAATGTCTTCGGACGGAGGTTGGTGTGTGGAGCGTGGGACCTGATTTCGTAGTAGTCAAGCGATGGGGTGACGCAGGAAGGTAGCTCCGCCAGGCGATGGTTGTCCTGGTATAAGCGTGTAGGCCGTCATGTAGGCAAATCCGCATGGCAATAGGCTGAGACGTGATGTGTAGCCGTTTGAGGCGAAGTAGAGTGATCCTATGCTGCCGAGAAAAGCCTCTAGTGAGTGCATGCACGGCCCGTACCCCAAACCAACACAGGTGGTCAGGTAGAGAATACCAAGGCGATCGGGTGAACTGTGGTTAAGGAACTCGGCAAAATGCCCCCGTAACTTCGGGAGAAGGGGGGCCAAACATCCTGAAGCTCTTCTCGAGCTAGGGGTGGGTGGCCGCAGAGACCAGCGGAAAGCGACTGTTTACTAAAAACACAGGTCCATGCGAAGTCGCAAGACGATGTATATGGACTGACGCCTGCCCGGTG
This sequence comes from Amycolatopsis plumensis, assembly GCF_042652605.1. Lineage (NCBI taxonomy): Bacteria > Bacillati > Actinomycetota > Actinomycetes > Pseudonocardiales > Pseudonocardiaceae > Amycolatopsis > Amycolatopsis plumensis. The sequence continues at coordinate 4,274,854 of NZ_JBHSJY010000001.1, forward strand.
CTGGAACGTTAAGAGGACCGGTTAGCCTTTCGGGGCGAAGCTGAGAATTTAAGCGCCAGTAAACGGCGGTGGTAACTATAACCATCCTAAGGTAGCGAAATTCCTTGTCGGGTAAGTTCCGACCTGCACGAATGGCGTAACGACTTTCCGGCTGTCTCAACCACAGGCCCGGCGAAATTGCACTACGAGTAAAGATGCTCGTTACGCGCGGCAGGACGGAAAGACCCCGGGACCTTTACTATAGTTTGGTATTGGTTTTCGGTTCGGCTTGTGTAGGATAGGTGGGAGACTGTGAAGCTGCAACGCTAGTTGTGGTGGAGTCGTTGTTGAAATACCACTCTGGTCGAATTGGGAATCTGAACCTCGGGCCATGATCTGGTTCAGGGACAGTGCCTGATGGGTAGTTTAACTGGGGCGGTTGCCTCCTAAAGGGTAACGGAGGCGCCCAAAGGTTCCCTCAGCCTGGTTGGCAATCAGGTGTTGAGTGCAAGTGCACAAGGGAGCTTGACTGTGAGACAGACATGTCGAGCAGGGACGAAAGTCGGGACTAGTGATCCGGCACCTCCTGGTGGAAGGGGTGTCGCTCAACGGATAAAAGGTACCCCGGGGATAACAGGCTGATCTTGCCCAAGAGTCCATATCGACGGCATGGTTTGGCACCTCGATGTCGGCTCGTCGCATCCTGGGGCCGGAGTAGGTCCCAAGGGTTGGGCTGTTCGCCCATTAAAGCGGCACGCGAGCTGGGTTTAGAACGTCGTGAGACAGTTCGGTCCCTATCCGCCGCGCGCGTAGGATACTTGAGGAAGGCTGTCCCTAGTACGAGAGGACCGGGACGGACGAACCTCTGGTGTGCCAGTTGTTCTGCCAAGGGCATGGCTGGTTGGCCACGTTCGGAAGGGATAACCGCTGAAGGCATCTAAGCGGGAAGCCTGTTCCAAGATGAGGTATCCCACCCCATGTGGGTTAAGGCCCCCAACAGACCATTGGGTTGATAGGCCAGAAATGGAAGCACAGTAATGTGTTGTCGAGTTGACTGGTACTAATAGGCCGAGGACTTGCCTACGAAGATGTTACGCATCCACTCTACGGTTCTGAAACACCACACGAGAAGTATCGTGTGTGTTGTTTCGGAGTGTTTCGGTGGTTATTGCGTCAGGGAAACGCCCGGTCCCATTCCGAACCCGGAAGCTAAGCCTGACAGCGCCGATGGTACTGCAACCGAAGGGTTGTGGGAGAGTAGGACACCGCCGAACTTACTTTGAGGAAGGGCCTGGGCCCGGTCGAGACTATGTCTCCCGGCCCAGGCCCTTTTTCATGTCCGCCCGCCGACTTGGCCGGCGCCGTGATGCCCCTCCAGACACGCATGAAGCCTCCCGGATCACGCGTGATGCCTCAAACCGACCCCGGCCGAGCCACCGGCCTCCTCCGCAACGGCGACGACAACACCAGCGACGTGCTCGTCTCCCCGTACCGCTGCACCTTCTCCAGCAACTCCTCGAGCTCCGCCGTGTCCCGGCACAGCACCCGCAGGACCCAGCACTCCTCACCCGTCACGTGGTCGGCCGCCACCACCTGCGGCAGCGGCAACACCGCCGTCCGGAACCGGGGCGTGTCCAGACTGCGGACCCGGGCCCGCACCAGCGCCTCGATCGGCAACCCCAGCTTCGTCGTATCGATACTCGCCGCGTAGCCCGTGATCACCCCGCGCTCCTCGAGACGGCGGACTCGCTCCGTCACCGCCGAGCCCGACAGCGATACCCGGCGCCCCAGCTCCGTGAAGCTCAGCCGGCCGTCGGCCTGCAGGAGCTCCAGCAGGCGCCAGTCGACGTCGTCGAGGTGGTCCACCGCAACTCTCCCGGGTTCGCAGGGCCAGAACAGGGAAATCCCCGGCCGTCCCGGGCTTCCACCCCGATTCTGCCCTGTCCGGAAACCGCCTGTCCCAGCAGGATTTACCCCATGACACGCACGCTCGCCTTCCCCGCCGCGGCCCCGGAAGCCGCCGTCGAATACTTCGGTGCCGAACTCGGCTTCGAGGTCGATCCCGACGATCTCGTCCAGGACCTCGAAGCCGGCCGCACCGAGGGGTACGTCGTCGTCGAGACCCGGGCGCCCGAAGCCTTCGCTCACGCCCGCATCCCCGGCGCCATCAACCTGCCGTACCGGGACATGACACCGGCCAGTACGCAGCACCTCGACCGGGACCTCGTGTACGTCTGCTACTGCGAAAGCACCGTCTGCAACGCCGCCACCAAGGGCGCCCTCAAGCTCGCCGAACTCGGCTTCAAGGTGAAACGGCTCTCCGGCGGCATCACCGCCTGGATCGCCGCCGGGTACCCCGTCGAAGGCGACAAAGCCGGAGGAATTCGCTGTGCCTGCTGACCTACCCTGGAAAGCGTGACCCGAATCCTGATCATCCAGCCGGACGCGTCGGACCCGCTGGGCCCCCTCGGCGACTGGCTGACCGAGGCCGGCGCGGAACTCGACGTCCGCCTGCAGCCGGAGCAAGGCCTCCCCGACCTCGACGGCTACCAGGCCGTCGTCTGCCTCGGCGGCGGCATGGCTGCCGAAGACGACGCCAAGCACTCGTGGCTCGCCGACGTCCGGCGGCTGCTGGCCAAGGCGGCGGCGAAGAACCTGCCCACCCTGGGCATCTGCCTCGGCGCGCAGCTGCTGGCCGTCGCCACCGGCGGCCGGGTCGAGGTCGGCCCCGACGGGCCCGAAGTCGGTCCGCACCTCGTCAACAAGAAGGACGCGGCGTGGACCGACCCGCTGTTCGCCGACCTGCCGCTCCTGCAGGACGTCCTGCAGTTCCACACCGACGCGATCACCCGGCTCCCGCCCGGCGCCGAGCTGCTCGCGTCCTCCCCGCGCTACGCGCACCAGGCCTACCGGGTCGGGCGTTGTGTCTACGGTGTCCAGTTCCACATCGAGACGACGCCCGAAGTCGTCGAGAGCTGGGCCGCGGAATGCCCCGAGGAGGCCGAATTCGCCCGGCCCGGCGCACTCGAGCACGAAAAGCTGGTCACCGTGCACGCCGACATCGAGGAAACCTGGCGCCCCTTCGCGCACCGGTTCGTCAAGCTGGCGGCCGGAGAACTGCAACCCGCGGTGGCCGGTCAACGCACCTTGCCGCTGGCTTAACGACGGAGGTCACAACCAGCAACATCCTGTTAACGCCAGGCGTACCCGTCAGGTACCTTGCGGGAGGAGTCCCCACAAGGGTGCGGAGGTCGGGGTGCAACCCTCGTTGCTGGTCGTGGTCGTCGTCGTCACGGCCCTCATTTTCGATTTCACGAACGGGTTCCACGACACCGCGAACTCGATGGCGACGTCGATCGCCACCGGTGCACTCCGGCCCCGCGTGGCCGTCGCGATTTCGGCGGTGTTGAACCTCGTCGGCGCGTTCCTGTCGGTCGAGGTCGCCAAGACGATCTCCAGCGGACTGGTGGACGACACGAAGATCGGCCCGGCGGTCGTCTTCGGCGGGCTGATCGGCGCCATCGTCTGGAACCTCGTGACGTGGTTCGTCGGCCTGCCGTCGAGTTCGTCGCACGCGTTGTTCGGCGGCCTGATCGGCGCCACCTGGATCTCCGCCGGCGCCGACTCCGTCCACTTCGGAAAGATCGTCGAAAAGGTCCTGGTGCCCGCCGCGGCCAGCCCGGTCATCGCCGGGCTCGTCGCGATGCTCGCCACCTACCTGGTCTACCGCTTCCTGGTGCGCGGCCGCCCGGCCACGCGCGGGTTCAAGGTCGGCCAGATCGTCTCGGCCTCCCTCGTCTCGCTCGCGCACGGCACCAACGACGCGCAGAAGACGATGGGCGTCATCACGCTCACGCTCGTCACGGCCGGCAGCCTCCCGGCGGGCGCGTCGCCGCCCGTCTGGGTGATCGTCAGCGCCGCGTGCGCGCTCGCCCTCGGCACCTACCTCGGCGGCTGGCGCATCACCCACACCCTCGGCAAGGGCCTGACCGACATCGAGGGCCCGCAGGGCTTCGCCGCCCAGACGAGCTCGGCGCTGGTCATCCTGGTCTCGTCGCGGCTGGGCTTCCCGCTGTCGACCACGCACGTCTGCTCCGGCGGGATCGTCGGCTCCGGCGTCGGCCGCCGGGACGCGCCGGTCCGCTGGCGGATGGCGGGCCGGATGGTCGTCGCCTGGCTGTTCACGCTGCCCGCGGCCGCGATCGTCGGCGCGATCTCCGGCAAGATCGCCTCGCTCGGCAACGCGGGCACCATCGCCGTCGGTGTCGCCGGGGCCGGGGTCGGCCTCGGCATTTACCTCCTCTCCCGACGTCATCCCGTCACCGCGCACAGCTTCCAGGTGCCCGAGCCGACACCCGCCGGGACCGAGCCGGGCCGGCTCGCCGCCTGAGCCGCGTTCCCCGGCTACGGTTGCAGGTGATGGCAGACCGCGCGCGAACGACCGCTTCGGCGGCGAGGTACGGCTTCACCGACTCCCGTGCCGAGGGTCAGTTGCGCGCGGCCGGCTGGTGGGCCGACGCCGGCCCGGCCGAGGCGGCCGCCGACGTGCTCGCGGCGCTGTCCCGTACCGCTGACCCGGACCTCGCCCTGCTCGGCCTCGACCGGATCCGCGAGGCCGACGCCGCCGAGTGGACCGACCTCGAAGCGCAGCTCCGCACCCACCGGACGTTCCGCGGCCGCTTCCTCAGCGTGCTGGGGACGTCGAGCGCGCTCGCCGACTTCCTCGCCGCCAACCCGGACCAGTGGCGCTCGCTCACCGGGGACAAGTGCACCGATTCCGCCTGCTACCGCGAAGCTCTGCGCACAGCTCTCCTGGCCGACGACTGCTCGGTCCTCACCGGGCTCAAAGCCGAGCAGGCCCTCAAGGTCGCCTACCGCGGTCAGCTGCTCGGCATCGCCGCCGCCGACCTCGGGCACGTCGTCGAGGCCGGGCTCGAGCACCCGCGCTACGCGGAGGTCGCGGCGCAGCTGACCGAGCTCGCGGAAGCCGCGCTCGCCGCCGGGCTGGTCGTCGCCGAGGCCGAAGCCGGCGCGTCCGCCGAAGGCACCTTGGCCGTCATCGCGATGGGCAAGTGCGGCGGCCGGGAGCTCAACTACGTCAGCGACGTCGACGTCATCTTCGTCGGCGAGGGCGACCTCGGCCTCGCGACGCGGCTGGCGAGCACGATGATGCGCGTCGTCGACCGGGCGTGCTTCGAGGTCGACGCGGCGCTGCGCCCCGAAGGCAAGGCCGGCGCGCTCGTCCGCACGCTCGACGGCCACCACGGCTACTACCAGAAGTGGGCCAAGACCTGGGAGTTCCAGGCGCTGCTCAAGGCGCGGCCGGTGGCGGGCGACGCCGAGCTCGGCCGCCAGTACGCCGAGATGGTCGCGCCGCTGGTGTGGTCGGCGGCCGACCGCGAGAACTTCGTCGCCGAGGTGCAGCAGATGCGCCGCCGGGTCGAGGGGCACGTGCCGTCCGAGCACGCCGAACGCGAGCTGAAGCTGGGCCGTGGCGGCCTGCGTGACGTCGAGTTCGCGGTGCAGCTGCTGCAGCTCGTGCACGGCCGGGTCGACGCGGACCTGCGGTCACCGTCCACGATGGACGCGCTCGAGGCACTCGGCGAAGGCGGTTACGTCGGTCGCCAGGACGCCGCCGAGCTGGGCGCGTCGTACGAGTTCCTGCGGATGATCGAGCACCGGCTCCAGCTGCGGCGGCTGCGCCGGACGCACCTGTTCCCGGCGCCGGCGGACACCGACGAGCTGCGCATCCTCGCCAGGGCGAGCGGGATCAAGGCGACCGGCGGCAAGACCCAGGGCGAGGCGCTGCTCGCGGAGTTCCGGCGGCACGGCAAGGGCATCCGGCGCCTGCACGAGAAGATTTTCTACCGGCCGCTGCTGCAGTCGGTCGCGAACGTGCCGGCCGAGGCGCTGCGCCTGACCACCAAGCAGGCCGCCAGCCGGCTGGCCGCGCTCGGCTACACCGCCCCCGACGGCGCCCTCCAGCACATCAAGACCCTGACCGCGGGTGTTTCGCGGCGCGCGGCGATCCAGCAGGCGCTGCTGCCGGTCCTGCTCGACCTCTTCGCCGACACGCCGGACCCTGACGGCGGCCTGTTGTCCTACCGGAAGGTGTCCGAGGCGCTCGAAGACACTCCGTGGTACCTGCGGGTGCTGCGCGACGAAGGCACGGTCGTGGAGAACCTGGCCTTCCTGCTTGGTACGTCCCGGCTGGTGCCCGACCTGCTGGTCCGCGCGCCGGAAGTGCTGCAGCTGCTCGGCGACCCGGCCCGGCTGCTGGGCCGCACGCCCGCCGAGGTGGCGACGTCGCTGCGGGCCGCCGTCCGGCGTCAGCCCGGGGTGAACGCCGCCATCGCGGCCGCGCGTTCACTGCGGCGGCACGAACTCCTGCGCGTCGCCTGCGCGGATCTGCTCGGGCTGCTCGACGTGCGCGCGGTCTGCGAAGCGCTGTCTTCGGTGTGGGTCGCGGTGCTGCAGGGCGCGCTGGCCGCGGCGTTCCGCCAGCGGCAGGCCGAACTCGGCCGGACGCCGGCCCGCATCGCCGTGATCGGGATGGGCCGGCTCGGCGGCGCGGAACTCGGCTACGGCTCCGACGCGGACGTGCTCTTCGTCTGCGAGCCGTCCGAAGGGGTTTCGGACGCCGACGCGGTGAAGTTCGCTTCGTCGGTCGCGGAGACGGTCCGGAAGATGCTGGGCGCGCCGAGTTCGGACCCGGCTCTGGAGGTCGACGCCGACCTGCGGCCGGAGGGGCGGAGCGGGCCGCTGGTCCGGACGATCGAGTCCTACCGCGCCTACTACGCGCGGTGGGGCGAGGTATGGGAGGCGCAGGCGCTGCTGCGGGCCCGGTTCGTCGCCGGCGACGACGACCTCGGCGAGCGCTTCATCGCGATGATCGACCCGATCCGCTACCCCGAAAGCGGTCTGGACGCGACGAAGGCCCGCGAAATCCGCCGCATCAAGGCCCGCGTCGAGACGGAGCGGATGCCGCGCGGCGCCGACGCGACGCTGCACACGAAGCTCGGCCGCGGCGGCCTCGCCGACGTCGAGTGGACGGTGCAGCTGCTGCAGCTCCAGCACGCCCACGAGGTCGAGGGCCTGCGGACGACGTCGACGCTCGACGCGCTGGCGGTGCTCCCGGAAGCAGGCCTGGCCGAGCAGCCCGAAGCGGACTCGCTGGCCGAGGCGTGGCTCCTGGCGACGCGCGTGCGCAACGCGGGGATGCTGGTGCGCGGCAAGGCGGTCGACCAGGTGCCAGGTTCCGGCCGCGACCTGGCCGCGGTGGCCCGCGTCCTCGGCCAGTCGGCCGGCGACGACCCGGGTGAGTTCCTCGACACGTACCGCCGCATCACCCGGCGGGCGCACGCGGTGGTGGAGCACCTGTTCTACGAAGCCTGACCTACAGTGGGCCGGTGACCGATCGCGAGCCCTTCCGGACCCGGATCAAGGTCCGGCACTACGAGCTGGACACCCTGGGCCACCTCAACCACGCCGTCTACCACTCCTACGGGGAAGTATCCCGCCTGGAGCTCCTCGAAGCGTCGGGCGCGCTGAAGGGGCTTCAGGGCGTTGCCGCGGTGCTGCTGGAGACGCACGTCGTGTTCCGCCGCGAGCTGCGCGCGGGCGACGAGGTCGAAGTGACGTGCGAGGCGAAGTTCGGCACCGGCAAGACGTTCAAGATGGATTCGAACATCATCAAGCTCGACGGAACGCTGGCCGCGGAGATCACCTGCACGCTGGGGCTGATGGACCTGGAGGCCCGCAGGCTGGTGGCCGATCCGCGCGGCCGCTTCGAGGCGGCCGGCGCGGACCTGAAGCTGATGTCCACCTCGGACGACTGAGCGCGCCTCCGGATCACCGCGTCCAGAGGACGGGCTTGTCCTGGTAGTCGCGCCCTTCGGCGTATTTGGCCCCCGTGACCTTGTCGTCGGCCGCGGCGGCGTCCAGCCGGCAGGTGTCGAACTTGGCGCCGACGGTCGTGAAGGTCTTCGGGGTCAGCTTGCTCGAGCAGGCGTCCACGGAGCCGGTGATGAACGTGCCGGTGCCGCTGCCGTCGGCGAGCACGGCGCGCACGAGCGGCGGGTTCTTGGTCGAAAGGTCGGTGCCGCCCAGGTTTTCCAGCGTCAGGCGGATGTAGTACGGCGTCATCCCGTCGGCGTTCGACCCGAACTTCTGCCGGAAGCTCGCGACGTCCCCGGGTTCGACGGCGGTCACGGTGATCCCGATGTAGCCGTCCTGCCACGGCACGACCGCCTGCTGGCCGAGCTTCAGCTCGGCACCGGCGGCGGCGATCCCGGTGGGAACGACCGTGCTGGGCGACGCCGTGCTGGTGGACGCCGGAGTGGTCCGGTCCTTGTCATCGCTTCCCGAAGGGCTACCGCAGGCGACGAGGCAACCGGCGGTCCCGGCCGCGATGATGGCGTGCTTGATCCGCATGACAATCCGTCCTTCCCCAGTTGATCACCGCGATTCTGGACCAACCGGACGGCGGCCGGTCACCGGGGGTGATCTTGCGGCGGACGGAAAAGAGAAACGCCGGCGGCGAGGGCTGTTCGCTCCTCGCCACCGGCGTGTCCGGGGGCGTCTCAGCCGATCACACGTCGTAGTACAGGGCGAACTCGTACGGGTGCGGGCGCAGGCGCAGCGGGTCGATCTCGTTCTCGCGCTTGTACGAGATCCACGTCTCGATCACGTCGGGGGTGAACACGCCGCCCTCGAGGAGGTAGTCGTGGTCCGCTTCCAGCGTGTCCAGCACCGTGCCGAGGTCGCCCGGGACGAGCTTGACGTCCTTGGCCTCCTCCGGCGGGAGCTCGTAGAGGTCCTTGTCGATCGGCTCCGGCGGCTCGATCTTGTTCCGGATGCCGTCGAGGCCCGCCATCATCATCGCCGAGAACGCCAGGTACGGGTTGCCCGAGGAGTCCGGGCAGCGGAACTCGGCGCGCTTGGCCTTCGGGTTGTTGCCCGTGATCGGGATCCGGACGCAGGCCGAACGGTTGCGCTGCGAGTACACCAGCGAAACCGGGGCCTCGAAGCCCGGGACCAGGCGGTGGTAGGAGTTCACCGTCGGGTTCGTGAAGGCCAGCAGGCTCGGGGCGTGCTTGAGCAGGCCGCCGATGTAGTGGCGCGCGGTGTCCGACAGGCCGGCGTAGCCCGACTCGTCGTGGAACAGCGGCTGACCGTCCTTCCACAGCGACTGGTGGCAGTGCATGCCCGAGCCGTTGTCGCCGGCGAGGGGCTTCGGCATGAACGTCGCCGTCTTGCCCGCCGCGAACACCGTGTTCTTCACGATGTACTTGAACAGCTGCAGGTCGTCGGCCGCGTGCAGCAGCGTGTTGAACTTGTAGTTGATCTCGGTCTGGCCGGCGGTGCCCACCTCGTGGTGCGCGCGCTCGATCTCGAAACCGGTGTTCGTCAGGTTGCGGACGATCTCGTCGCGCAGGTCGGCGAAGTGGTCGACCGGCGGGACCGGGAAGTAGCCGCCCTTGAACTTCGTCTTGTAGCCCTGGTTGCCGCCCACCTCGTCGGCGCCGGTGTTCCACCAGCCCTCGACGGAGTCGATCTCGTGGAAGGAGGCGTGCTCGGCGGAGTCGAAGCGGATCGAGTCGAAGATGTAGAACTCGGCTTCGGGACCGAAGTAGACGTTGTCGGCGACGCCGTACTCGGAGATGTACTGCTCGGCCTTGCGCGCGATGTTGCGCGGGTCGCGGCTGTACGCCTCACGGGTGAAGGGGTCGTGCACGAAGAAGTTGAGGGCCAGCGTCTTCGCCTTGCGGAACGGGTCGATCCGCGCGGTCGCCGCGTCCGGCAGCAGCAGCATGTCGGACTCGTGGATGGACTGGAAGCCGCGCACCGAGGAGCCGTCGAACGCGAGACCTTCTTCGAAGGCCTCTTCGGTGAAGGCCTTCGCGGGGACCGTGAAGTGCTGCATCACGCCGGGCAGGTCGCAGAACTGGACGTCGATGACCTCGACGTCCTCGTCGGCGATGAGGCGCTGGATGTCGTCTGGAGTAGTGGGCACCCTCGGTGACTCCTTCTCGTTCGAGCTCGTACGGCAGTGCTCTCTTCGGCTCACGCTAAAAGTGCGGTGTTGCCCGACCGTCACCCGTATGTTTCGCCGGTGTTAACGGGTGGTCGATATCGGGTATCCGACCAGGTCGGATGTGCTCCACGCCACCGGCATACCCTGGACGGGTGGCGAGATGGACCGGTGAATGGCTCCCCGGCACCGGCGACGGCGGTCAGGGCACTGATCAGCACGGCTCGCGGTGGCCGGGCGAGAAGTTCGGTTTGCCCGAATCGGGCGTCGGCTCGGCGGCGAGCGGGGGCGCGCGGCTGCTCGGGCTGATCGTCGACCTCGTGGTCGCGGCCCTGGTCACGGCGATCTTCCTGCACCCCAGCCTGCAGGACCCGGCCGCGATGCAGCAGTTCAACCTCTGGTCCGGCGGCGTGTGGGCGATCATCTCGGTCATCTCGGCCGGGTTCTTCGGCTTCACCCCGGGGATGGCCGCGGTCGGCATCCGCGTCGCGCGCTTGGACGGCGCCGCGCTGGTCGGCCCGCTGCGCGCGCTGGTCCGGGCCGCGCTGACGTTCGTGCTCATCCCGGCGGCGGTCCGCAACGCCGACGGCCGCAGCTGGCTCGACCGGCTCACCGGAACGGTGGTCATCCGGATGCGCTGAGGGCCGCCGGTGGTGAGGGCCGCTGCCGGTTGCGTGCGTGGCTTGGTCCGGCGCTGCTCGTGGGCGCCGGTTGCCTGTGTGGCCCGCCGGTGGCTGCCGCTTGGCGGCGGTGAGCGTGAAAAGGCCCCCACCCGGGATCCGGGCGAGGGCCTTTCTCGTGCGGGGGTCAGCGGCGGCGGATCGTCCGCTGGACGTTGCGCATCTTCGCGCCGGCCGGCATCGGGCCCTTGGGCAGCGCCGCGCCGCGGTTGCCGAGGGCGGCCAGCTTCGCTTCGAGCGCGTCGACCTGGGCCGGCTTGAGGTTGCGGGGCAGCTTCATCAGGTAGCCCTGGAGCTTCTTCAGCGGGAGCTGGCCCTCGCCGTGGCCGATCGTCACGTCGTAGATCGGCGTGTCGCCGATCAGGCGGGAGACACGCTTCTTCTCCTGGGCGAGCAGCGTCTTCACCCGGTGCGGCGCGCCTTCGGCGACCAGCACCACACCCGGCCCGCCGAGGACCCGGTGCACCGCGTCGAGCTGGGTGGTCGCCGCGACGGTCGGTGTCACCTTCCAGCGGCCGCGCAGGTTCTCCAGCGCCCACGCCGCCGCGCCGGGCTGGCCGTCGGCCTTCGAATAGACGGTCTTCTGGACGCGCCGGCCGAAGATGATCATGGCGACCAGGCCGCCCAGGATCAGGCCCAGCGGCAGCAGCACCCACTGCATGTCGAAGAAGAACCCGATCCCGAACAGGACGCCGGCCACGACGATGATCGCGCCGACCATCCACGGGATGAGCCAAGGGTCTTCCTTGCGCTGCATCTTGAAGGCCTCGAAGAGCTGGCCACGGCGTGCCTTGCTCGCCGCGCGCTTCTCCTTCTTGGCCTGCTTGGCCGCTTCCTTGTCCTGCTTACCCGCCATATGACCAGGATACGGCCGCGTGCCCCTGCCCCGTTTCCCCGTCCCCCTCTGCGAGGATGCCGGACGTGACCGGCGTACTTTCACCCCAGAGCCTGAACCGACTGCTCGACGGTCTCGACCCCGAGCAGCGCGCCGCCGCCAGCGCCCCCCGGGGGCCGGTCTGCGTGCTCGCCGGAGCCGGCACGGGCAAGACCCGCACGATCACCCACCGGATCGCCCACCTCGTCCGGTCCGGGCACGTTTCCGCCGGTCAGGTCCTTGCCGTCACGTTCACGACGCGGGCCGCAGGCGAGATGCGGACGCGGCTGCGCGGCCTCGGCGTCGAGGCGGCGCAGGCGCTGACCTTCCACGCCGCCGCCCGCCGCCAGCTGCGCTACTTCTGGCCGCGCGTGGTCGGCGACCGGCCGTGGGACCTGCTGGAGAACAAGCTGCGGTACGTCGGCCAGGCCGCGAACCGGGCCAAGCTCGGCACCGAGGTCGAGGTCCTGCGCGACCTGGCGAGCGAGATCGAGTGGGCGAAGGCGTCGCTGATCAGCCCGGACGACTACCCCGCCGTCACCGCGCGCGCCCAGCGGGACATCCCGGCCCCGGCGGCGCAGGTCGCCGAGGTCTACCGGACGTACGAAGAGCTGAAGAACGCCGCGCAGGTGCTCGACTTCGACGACCTTCTGCTGCACACGACGGCGGTGCTCGAGGAGCACGGCACCGTCGCCGAGGAGTTCCGGGACCGCTACCGCTGCTTCGTCGTCGACGAGTACCAGGACGTCACGCCGCTGCAGCAGCGCCTGCTCGACGCGTGGCTCGGCGGCCGCGACGACCTGACCGTCGTCGGCGACGCCAACCAGACCATCTACTCCTTCGGTGGCGCGTCGCCGCGGCCGCTGCTGGAGTTCACGCGGCGCTACCCCGACGCCACCGTCGTCCGCCTCGAGCGCGACTACCGGTCGACGCCCGAGGTCGTCGCGCTGGCCAACCGGGTGATCGGCGCGGCAAGGGGCCGGCCGGCGGGCTCGCGGCTGAAGCTGATCGGCCAGCGCCCGCCGGGGCCGGAGCCGCGCTTCGCCGAGTTCGACGACGAGGCGGTCGAGGCCGGCGCGGTCGCGCGCCGGGTGCGCGAGCTGCTCGACGGCGGCGTCTCGGCGAGCGAGATCGCGATCCTCTACCGGATCAACGCCCAGTCCGAGGCCTACGAGTCGGCGCTGGCCGACGCCGGCATCCCGTACCTGGTCCGCGGCGGTGAGCGGTTCTTCAACCGGACGGAGGTCCGGCAGGCGATGTCCGCGCTGCGGGCGGCGAGCGGCGACGGCAGCTCCGACCTGGTCACGACGGTGCGTTCGGTGCTCGCGCGGGTCGGCCTCACCGAGTCGCCGCCGGCCGGTGGCGCGGCCAAGGAACGCTGGGACGCGCTCCTGGCCATCGTCGAGTTGGCCGAGGAGCTGGCTTCGACCGTGGCCGACGCCGACCTGCCGCGGTTCTGCGCCGAGCTCGACCAGCGCGCCGCGGCCCAGCACCCGCCGACGGTCGAGGGCGTCACGCTGGCGTCGCTGCACGCGGCGAAGGGCCTCGAGTGGGACGCGGTGTTCCTCGTCGGCCTCTCCGAGGGCACGATGCCGATCCTGCACGCCGACGGCGACGAAGCGGCGATCGAGGAGGAGCGGCGGCTGTTCTACGTCGGCGTCACCCGGGCCCGCGAGCACCTGTGGCTGTCCTGGGCGCTGGCCCGCACGCCGGGCGCGCGGCGCAACCGGCGGCGCAGCCGGTTCCTCTACGGCCTGGTGCCGGAGGACCACCCGGCCGCCAGGGTGGCCCGGTCGGCCCAGCAGAAGGCGGCTCCGGTGAAGGCGGCGCGCTGCCGGCTCTGCGGCGGGCCGCTGCTGGAAACCCTCGACATCAAGCTGGGCCGCTGCGGGCGCTGCCCGTCCACAGTGGATGAGGGCTTGCTGGAGCGCCTGAAGTCGTGGCGCGCCGACCGGGCGCGCGAGCTCAAGGTGCCGGCGTTCGTGGTCTTCACGGACGCGACGCTGATGGCCATCGCCGAGCAGCGCCCGGCCGACGAGGCGGCACTGGTGTCGATCTCCGGCATCGGCGCGACGAAGCTCGAGCGCTTCGGCGCCGGGATCCTCGGCGTGGTCCGGGCCTCGACGGGGTCTTGACCGCGTCCGAACCATGATCGACGCGGCGAACCCGCTGCTCAGGGGCGATCTTCGTAACTTCGAGGATTTTCCCGTTAATTGAGTTGCCTCGGTGTGGTGCGGAGCAATAACCTGCCAGTACCGAGCCCGAAGGGCTCGACTGGGGATCTACTGAGAAGCGCCGCTCGGCGGCCGCGTGTGCAGAGTACAGAAGGAGGTGCCGGTGAAATGACCATCAACATGACGCTCACGAACCCGGGCACCCGTCTGTCCTGCGCCGCGGAAGTTGCGGCTGCTCAGCGCCCGGGCACCGGTGTGTTCGCCGGCTCCGTGAGCGCTCACGAGATCCGTGGCATGCGGCGCGTCTCGCGTCGTTGGGCCACCGGTGTCGTCGTCTTCGGGACGCAGGGCGTTCTCGCCGCGTACCCGCAGGCCGATCTGCCGACCATCAAGAAGTTCCGTGTTCCGTTGTCGATACGGGAGCGAAGTTCCTGACCTAGTCAGGACTCAAGGCTCACGAAGGCCGCGGAACCGGATAACCCGGATCCGCGGCCTTCGTGTTTTTGGCTGCACAACCCAAGAGGAACCAGCGTTGCCCAGCTCCAGCACCCAACCGAAAACCCGTACGGCACAAGGAGGAACCACCATGTCTTCGGCCATCGCCTACACCTCGGGTGAGGCAATATTCGCCGACCTGCTCGACCCGATCGACGTCCCCGACGTCGCGCTGCCCTGCCGTTCGGGCGACGCGGACCTCTGGTTCGCGGAGTCCCCGGCCGAGCTCGAGCGCGCCAAGGCGCAGTGCGCCGACTGCCCGGTCCGCGAGGCCTGCCTGGCCGGCGCCCTGGCCCGTCGCGAGCCCTGGGGTGTTTGGGGCGGCGAGATCTTCGAGCGCGGCGCGGTGATCGCGCGCAAGCGGCCCCGTGGCCGCCCGCGCAAGAACGCAGCCGTCGAGCCCGCCGCGGCCAAGGCCGCCGGCGATCACCGGAGCGCCGCCGCATGAGCGTCGAACCGGTCACCACGAGGGACTACGAAGCCCACCCCCGCAGCGAACAGCTGCAGTTGACCAAGACCGAGATCGAGGAGATCAGCGAGATGTTGCTTTACGAAGAACTGTCCAGGGCCCGAATACGGGACCTGGAAGAGGGGGTCCGCGCGCAGCGGGCCCGAGGTAGCGCGCGTGCCGTGCGCCGCTGGTCGCGAGTAGCCCGCTGGGCCACTCGCCGGGCGGAGCGGTACCAGGACCAGAACTGAGCGCAGGCCCCTGCCGCCCGTTTGGGTGGCGGGGGCTTCGCGCTTTGCCGGGTCGGCCCGGGGTGGCGCTGTGCGGTGCGGGCGCGTGGGCCGGGGGCGCTCTGTGGTGCGGCCGAGGTGGCGGGTCGATCCGTGAGGTGCCGCGGTAGGCGGCCGCTGTGGCGGACCGCGGTCGCGGCCCGGCTGCGCGGGACCGAGGCACGCCGTGACGACACCGTGCTGCTGCGGCGATCGGTCGCGTCGGGCGATGCGGCGGCCTGTGCCGTCGCGGTGCCGTCGGGCAGGCAGGCGTGCTCGGCTGCTCCGCGCGGGTGCGGCCTGCGCCTTGCGGGCGCTTCGTGGTTGGGCCTCCTTCGGGTGGTCTCGTTGCGTGGCGCTGCGGGGGCGGGGCGCTGGTGTTGAATGGGGTGATGTCCGGACACAGCCACGGTGACATCGACTGGGCGGACCGCCTGGCCCAGCTGCGCATGGCCGACGCCCTCGATGCCGAGGCGCTGGCGCCCGTCGCCCGGCGGCTGCTCGGCCTGATTGGCGAGCGGCCGGCCGTTGTCGATGTCGGGTGCGGGGCCGGGGGCATGAGCGTGCTGTTCGCGCGCGAACTCGCCCGCCGCGGTGGGGGCACCCTTGTTCTCTTCGACGCCACGCCGAAGCTGCTGGTCGAGGCGGAACGGGCCGTGGCCGAGGTGGCCGGCGAGTCCGTCGAGGTCGTCAGCCTGCTCGGGGACCTGACCGATCCGGCGGTGGCCGTTCCCGCCGCCGATCTCGTCTGGGCGTCCGGCGTGGTGCACCACGTCGGCGATCAGCAGGCCGCGCTGCGCACGCTCGCCGGGCTGGTGCGGCCGGGTGGCGTGCTGGCCATCTCCGAAGGCGGGCTCGAGATGCGGTGCCTCCCGTGGGAACTGGGCGTCGGACGGCCCGGGCTGGAGCAGCGGCTGCACGCCGCTCGCGCCTCGTGGTTCGAGGCGATGCGGGCCGGGATTCCGGGCAGCGTCGCCATGCCCTACGGCTGGCCGCGCGCGCTTCGCGAAGCCGGCCTCCAGGACGTGGAGTCGTTCGGGGCGCTCATCGACCACCCGATGCCGGGTTCGGACCTCCTTCGTGAGTACGTGGTGCAGCGCGTCGGGTGGTTCGCGGAGTCGGCCGGGGAATGGCTCGACGCCGACGACCGGGCCGCGACCGCCACCTTGACCGACCCGCAGAGCCCGCACTTCCTCGGCCGCCGGGACGATCTCTACCTGTTCGGCGCCAAGGCGATCCACTGTGGACGGTTGCGGTGAGCGCGCCGGAACCGGTCGTGTGCACGCGCTGCGGCCGGACGCGCACCGCCGCCGACGACCCCGCTACGGCGCTCGCATGGGTTTCCACCCGTGAGCGCGGCGCGCTGCGGTGGCTTTGCCCGGACTGCGCGCGCCAGCACGTGCGGGACATCGAAGGCAAGCTGCCGGACGAGTACTGGTGATCAAGTCGACCTCCTGAGCGTGACGGCGGATATCAGGCGGCGTCTCCCATGGGCCTTTGCGGGAACGCTCGCACCTTCGGGCGGGGTGTCCTGGATGCAGCGCCATACGCCTTGGCCAGCTCCCGGGCCACCTCTTGCGGCACTTGGCGCAGCTGGCCGACCGTGCAGCGGACCAGGACGATGCCCGTCGCCGCCAGGGCCAGGTGGCTGAAGCCGCTGCCCACGCCCGGCGTGCAGCGGTACTGCCAGGCCAGGCCGAGCTCGTCCCACCAGGTGTCCGCCTCGCCGAGACGGCGGCCGCGGCGGTCGCAGATCGTCTGGTCCCAGCTCGGCGGAGGGACGGGCACCAGGTCCAGGACCCGGGCGGCCAGGCCGTGCGCCTGGATCGGCCCCTCGTCGAGCCTGCGCAGCACCTTGCGGACCACTGCCGTGCCGCGCTGGGAACCCGCCTCGAGCTCCGCCAGCAGCTCCCGGCGGTCGCACAGGCCCCAGTAGAGCGGCAACGTCAGCAAATACCGGATGCGGTCCGGGTCGGGTTCGGACCGGGCCATGTCCAGCGTCGCCCGGGCCGGCGGGGCGAACGGGAGCCCGTCGACCTGGACGGGCTCCGGTAATCGGGCCGTGCGCGCCAGGCGGACCCCCTCGTCGGCCACCACCCGGCAGTGGTGGGGCACCAACAGGCGGATCTCGCTCTCCACCGGGCACTTCACGCCGTGGGCCCGCAGGGCGTCGGCGCCGGTGATCACCACCCCGGGCCCGTAGCGCACGAGCGCGGCCTGCAGCAGCTGCTGCCGCGTCGGGGCGGTGTTACGCAGCAGGACGACACCGGGGTGCAGGCGGCGCCACGGCCCTCCGGGACCGCAGAGCCGCCGGACTCTTCGATCGGACACCCCCGCCCGGCGCAACTGTTCGAGGTTCATCACCTCGCAGGCGCCGGGATCACGAAGGGCGAGCGGATCGGTGCATTGAGTAGCAGTCATGTTCCGAGCATGACGGCTCGGCCAACCGGGTGGAACCCCGTCCACCGCAGCTGTGGACAACTCGGCCGAATCCGTCCGTTCGGGGCCCCACCTGTGGACAACTCAGGAGGCGAACCCCGGTTGCCAGCGCTCCACGATGCCGCGGGCCGGGATTTCCGCGTCGAGCTGGCAGAGGATGCCCGTCGACCCCGCCGTCACCCGGTGGATCATCAGGTACTCGGGCGGCAGGTTGAGCGAACGCCCGACCCGGAAGTCGTTGCCGCGGCTGTCGCCGACCCGCCCGGCCTGCTTCTGCATCCAGCGACGCGTGAAGTGGAACGTCGGCGCCGCCAGCGGCTCGGTGAACGGCGCGAGGTAGGCGAGCACCTCCTCCGCGGTCAGGTCGCTGTCCGGCCGGATGAACCGGTTCTCGCGCAGCAGGCGCATCAGCTCGGCGGACTCGCCGTCGAGCGCCAGGCGCGTCATCTCGCCCAGGTGGCGGGGGATGCCGTCGGGCAGCCGGGCGACACCGCCGAAGTCGATGACGACCAGCCTGTCGTCGTCGGTGATCATGAAGTTGCCCGGGTGCGGGTCCGAGTGCAGCAGGTGGACTCGCTCCGGCGACGAGTAGTGGAACTCCGCCAGCAGCCGGCCCGCCAGGTTCCGGGTCTCGCGGTCGCCGTCCGCGATCACCTTCGACAACGGCGTGCCGCTCGCCCATTCCGTCACGACGACCTTCGGCGCGCTGGCCACCACCCGCGGCACCAGGATGCCGGGATCGCCGTCGAACGCCTTCGCGAAGGCGCGCTGGTGCTGGGCCTCGGCCTGGTAGTCGAGCTCCTCGTTCATCCGCTCGGCGAGCTCGGCCAGCAGCGGCTTGACCTCGGTGCCGGGCACGAACGCCTGGAACAGCCTGCTGAACCGCTGCAGCTGCCGCAGGTCGCTGCGCAGCGCCTCGTCGGCGCCCGGGTACTGCACCTTGACCGCCACCGCCCGGCCGTCGTGCCAGACCGCGCGGTGCACCTGGCCGATGCTCGCGGACGCCGCCGGTTCGTCGTCGAACGAGGCGAACCGGCTGGTCCAGGTGCGGCCCAGCTGCTCGGCGAGCACCCGGTGGGTCTGCCGGACCGGCATCGGCGGCGCGGCGGCCTGCAGCTTCGTCAGCGCTTCGCGGTACGGCTTCGCCATGTCGTCCGGCACCGCCGCCTCGAACACGCTCAGCGCCTGGCCGAACTTCATCGCCCCGCCCTTGAGCGTGCCGAGCACCTCGAACAGCTGCTCGGCGGCCTTGGCCGACAGCGTCGCGTTCACCTGTTCCGCGCTCTGGCCCGCGAGCCTCTTGCCCCAGCCGCCGACCGCCCGGCCGGCGATGCCGAGCGGGAGACTGGCGAGCTTGGCGGTACGGGCGGCACCCTTGCGCGGCATCGCGGTGTCACGATCGGCTGGGTCGCGGAAGTCGGTCACACCGGCGATTCTGCCCTGCGGCGTCGGCGGCGCGCAGCCTGCGAGCGACGTCTTCGTGGGCTACGTCTCCAGGATCACCTCCTGGGCGCCGCAGCGGCACCGCGGGTGCGGCGGCCAGCGCCGGTGGCGGATGCGGCCGTCGAAGGCGTCGATCTCGAGCGTCGCGTTCCACGCCGGTGGGGCCGGCGTGCTGGGGGAGAGCAGCCGCATCGCCTGGGCGACGGCCAGCGACGCGCAGGACTGGACCGCGCCGAGGTCGGGCCGCTGGTGCCGGCCGGCGAGCTGCCCGGCGACGCGCGGCCAGCACGGGTCGAGGTCGGTGCGGTGCAGGCCGGCGCAGCGCAGGCACGAGCTGCGGCCCGGCACGACCAGCGGCCCGACGATGCCCGTGCCGTCGCGGACGCGCGCCGCCAGGTGCGGGACGCCGTCGCCCATCAGCTCGGCGACGAGCTCGGGAGCCGGCACGACGGCGTCGGTGAGCAGGGCGAGGTCCGGGTAGCGGTCGTGCAGGCGGGTGACCCGGACGTGGGGATCGACCCGGCGGACCAGGTCGGCGAGGGCGTGCCGCCGGGACCGGCCGAGGTCCGCGGCGGAGAAGCCGGAACCGAGGTCGTGTTCGGTCACCGTGCCGGACAGCTGCAGCTCGACGTGCCCGATGCCGGCGTTGGCCAGCAGCACGGCGACCGCCACCGCCACCCGGCCTTCGCCGTGCACCGAGACCGCGGCGGCGCGGCGGCGGTCGGCCATGGCCGGCTGGTGGTGGCGGGCTCGCAGCGACCAGAGCCCGGGCTCGCCGCGGAAGCCCGGGCCGTCGGGCCGGCCGGCGTCGGTGACCAGGCGAGCGCGGTCAGCTGCCGCAGCAGCGTCCGCAGCTGATCGCGGTGTTCGCTCTCCGCGAGCAGGAGCCGGTCGACGGGTTTGCTGCCGTCGAGTGCGCGCAGCTTGGCGACGAGGTGCGGGGAGAGGTTTTCGACGATCACGCCGTGGCGCGGATCGAGGCCGATCTGGATCTCGCGGGGGCCGCGTTCGAGCACGGTGAGGCCCGGGAGCAGGGCAGGGTGGGCCGGCAGGAGGACCGGGGGCATGTCCGCGGTGTCGAGGATCATGTTCGCAGGATCGCACCCGGCGGTGACCGGGAAGCGTCGGAAGACGCCGGATCGGCCGAGTTGTCCACAAGTGGAACCGGCTGTGGACAACTCGGGTCTGTGACCTCAAGGCGCTCGGAGTTGTCGGTGCCTGGCCTTACCGTTGTCGGGTGGTCGAAGCACGGATGCCCTCACTGAGAGGCCGGGGGGAAACGAACCCCTCGTCGGACACACCCGGACACAAGGTCGAAGTGCGGCGCAGCCAGCGCCGGCACCGGACGGTCACCGCGTATTGGAACGACGACACGCTCGTCGTGCTCATCCCCGCGCGGATGACCAGGGCGGAGGAGAAACACTGGGTCGCCGAGATGGAGCGCAAGCTGCAGCGCTCGGAGCCACGTCGGCCGGCGTCCCCGAAGACGTCGGACGAAGCCCTGCTCGCGCGCTGCGCGCTGCTGTCGGGCAAGTACCTGGGCGGCACCGCGGTGCCGGCGAGCGTCCGCTGGGTGCCGCCGATGCGCACGCGGTGGGCCTCCTGCACGCCGGTCGACGCGACCATCCGGGTCAGCGAACGGCTGCGGAAGGTGCCTCCGTGGGTGCTGGACTACGTGCTGGTGCACGAGCTGGCGCACCTGCGGGAGCCCGGGCACGACGCGGCTTTCTGGGCGTTGGTGCAGCGGTATCCGAAGACGGAACGGGCGATCGGGTACCTGGAGGGGCTGTCGGCCGCTGCCGGGTGGGGGATCTCCACGGAGGATTGAGGGGGTGAGGTGGCCGGGGTGGCCTGCTTTTGGGCGGGTTGCCCCGGCTGGTTCGCTCGCCCGGGCTGCGGGCTGCGGGCTGCGGGCTGCGGGGCTGCGGGCCGGGGGCCGGGAGAGGAGGAGGCGCTGGGACCGGGGGTGGGCCGGGCTGGGAGGAGAGGAGGCGCTGGGTCGAGAGCTGGGACGGGGCGCTGGGGACCGCGGCGGGCCAGGAGAGATGTGGTGGGAGGTCGTTGCTTGACGGTGGCGCGGGCTGGACGGCAGAAGGCCGGTGACCCGTCCACCGCAGCGGGGAGGGGCACCGGCCTTCCGAGGTTCCGGAGCTCCGAGAGCGAGCAACTCAGCTCAGGACTGCTTGCCGCCCTCTCCCGAAGGAGGCTCGTCCTTCTTCTCGTCCTTCTCCGCGCGTTCCGCCTTCTCCGTGCGCTCCAGCTCGGCGATCGGGTCCAAGTCGTCGATCGAGCCCGCCGACCCCACTCGGTCGGCGAAGTCGATCGGCTCGTCCAGGTCCTCGGCCGTCGGCATGAGGTCCGGGTGGGACCAGAGGCCGTCGCGCTTCTCGGTGCCGTGGCGGTCGCCCACCAGCTTCCAGAGGTTCGACGCGTCCCTCATGCGGCGGGGGCGCAGCTCCAAGCCGACCAGGGTGGCGAACGTCTGCTCGGCCGGGCCGCCCGTTGCGCGGCGGCGGCGCAGCGTCTCGCGCAGGGCGTCCGCTCCCGGCAGGCGATCGCCCACCGCTTCGGCCACCACCACGTCGACCCAGCCCTCGACCAGGGCCAGCAGCGTCTCCAGGCGCCTCAGCGCCGCCTTCTGCTCCTCGGTCGTCTGGGGCTCCAGCAGCCCCGACGACATCGCCTCTTCGATGCTCGCCGGGTTCGCCGGGTCGATGCGGCCGGCCAGGGACTCCAGCGCGGACGTGTCCACCGAAATCCCGTGGGCGAACTCCTCGACCGTCGCCAGCAGGCGCTGCCGCAGCCACGGCACGTGCGTGAACAGGCGCTGGTGCGCGGCCTCGCGGGCGGCCAGGAACACCAGGATCTCGCTGTTCGGCAGCTCCAGGCCCTCGGCGAACTTCTCGATGTTCGCCGGCAACAGAGCCGACGTGCCGGCCGGGGCCAGTGGCAGGCCGATCTCCGTCGAGGTCAGCATCTCCGAGGCCAGCTGGGCCAGCGCGTTGCCGAGCTGGGAGCCGAAGGCCATGCCGCCCATCTGCCCCATCATCTGCAGCAACGGGCCCGCGGCCTGCTTGGCCTCCTCGGGCAGCGCCTCCATCCAGGCGCCCGAGACCTGCCGGGCGACCGGGTCGCACAGGCGCTGCCACGTCGGGAGCGTCTTCTCCACCCAGGACCGCGGCGACCAGGCGACCGTCGACGTCGCCCCGGCCGGGAACACCGTCGCCGCGTCGAGCCAGAGCTCGGCCAGGTGGGCCGCGTCGCGGACCGCCGCGTTCGCGTCGTCTCCGCCGCGGAAGCCCAATTTGCTCTCGCCGGTGTTGCCGGCGCTGCCCAGGGTCTGCAGGGCGATCTGCTTGGCGAGGTCGTAGTTCACCGGCCCGCTGGAGCTGCCGGCCTGGCTGAGCATCTGGCCCAGCTGGCTCAGCATCTGCCCGAGCTGGTTGAAGGCCTCGGCGCCGGAGGGCTCCGAGGGGTCGTTCTCACCTCGTTTGTCGGGATCGGAAGGTCCGAAGCCGAACGGGGGTTTGCTCATGTGTCCACCGTACGCGGGTCGAGGCCCGCCCAGCGCGTCAACCGCGGCCTTCACCGGGAAGCGAACGCGGTCACCGTACGCTGTCGGTCGTGACCAAGTCCTCCAAGGAGACCGCCCCCGCGAAGCGCGCCCCGGAACCGGCGCCGGAGCCGGCCGGCGAGGCCCGCCGGATGACCCGCCGTGGCTGGACACTGGTGGTCAGCGGCTCGCTGTTCCTGATCTTCGTGGTGCTCGGCTCGGTCGTGCCGGTGCCGTTCGTGGCCATCAGCCCCGGGCCGACCTACGACACGCTGGGTCGCGACGCGGCGGGCAACCCGGTCATCCAGGTCACCGGGCACGAGACCCACCCGACCACCGGCGAGCTGCGGATGACCACCGTCTCCCTGCACGACGGCGTCACCCTCTTCCAAGGGCTCGGCTTCTGGGCGAGCGGCCGGTACGCGCTGGCCCCGCGCGAGGAGTACTTCAAGCCCGGCGAGACGAACGAGCAGGTCAAGCAGGAGAACATCCAGCAGCTGCAGGACTCCCAGACGAACGCCCAGGTCGCCGCCCTGCGCAAGCTCGGCTACCCGATCAAGGTGCTGGCGAAGCAGATCGTCTCCGGCAGCCCGGCCGACCACGTGCTCTCGCCCGGCGACAAGCTGATCACCGTCAACGGCAAGAAGATCGTCGAGGCCGCCGACGTGCGGGCCGCGCTCACCGGCACCCTGCCCGGCCAGACCGTGCAGATCACCTTCCAGTCCGACGGCCAGCCCGAGCGGACCGTGCCGCTCACCCTCGCCGCGCGCCCCGACCGCAAGGAGGGCTTCATCGGCCTCACCGCGGTCGACCGCGCCGACGCGCCGTTCACCGTCAACATCTCCCTGCAGGACGTCGGCGGGCCGTCGGCCGGCCTGATGTTCACCCTCGCCATCATCGACCGTCTGCAGCCCGGCGACCTCGCGGGCGGACGGCACATCGCCGGCACCGGCGAGATCACCGAAACCGGCGAGGTCGACCCGATCGGGGGGATCTCGTTCAAGGTCGTCGGGGCCCGCGAAGCCGGCGCCACCGACTTCCTGGTGCCCGCGCACAACTGCCCCGAGGCCAAGACCACGGCGCCCACCGGGCTCAACCTCATCAAGGTGTCCACACTGGACGACGCACTCGCCCAGCTGGCCAACCTGAAGGCGGGGCGGCCGACGGCGTCCTGCTAGGGCAGCAGCGTGGCCTTCAGCGCCTCGACCAGGTTCGGCGCCAGGTCGGGGCTTTCCACGACCTCGTCCATGGACTCCTCCGTGCCCATCCCGCGCAGCCGCATCACGCACGCGCCTTCCCCGTCGCGCAGGACGGCCGCGACCAGGCGCGCCTCCGTGCGCTGCGGGTGGTCGGCGGCCGCGCGGCGGAGGCTCTCCGCGTCCGCCTCGGCGACGTCCGGCAGCTCCGATTCCGAACCCGGCGGCAGCACGATGATCTCCTGCGCCAGCGCGCAGCCGATGACCAGATCCGGCCAGGCGATCCGGCCCAGCGCCTCGGCCAGGTCGCCCTCGGGCAGCGCCTCCTGGGCCACCGGCGTCAGCGGGTTCGCCCGGTCGAGCTGGCCGGCCAGCTCCGGCTGCTCGTCCAGCAGCGCCGCCGTCGGCACCAGCGCGAACAGCTGGGGCGGCTGGTCCCAGCCGCCCGCGGCCATGAACTCCTCGATCTCACGGGCGAGCGCGGCCACGCCGGCCTGTCGCGCTTCGTTCGCTGCCATGCGCACATCGTGTCAGGTCGGCCGGCGCCGCGACGCCGCGAGTCCGGTTTGGGCGGGTCCCGGGAACTTCACCGGGCATCCGTAGAGTTAGGGAATCAGGGGGCGCACGCGCCCCTGCTCGAGTATTGACGAAGACAGGAGCGTGTGCCGTGGCGACTCGGCCCCCGGTGAGCCTGCCGAAGCTGTCCCGGCGGAGCCGGATCCTCCTCATCATCGCCGCGGTGATCGTGCTGGCGCTGTTGCTCGGGGCCCGCCTCCTCGACACGTACGTCGACTGGCTGTGGTTCGGCGAAGTCGGCGCGCGGTCGGTGTTCACCACCCAGCTGGTGACCCGGATCATCCTCTTCTTCGCGGTCGGGTTGCTCGTCGGCGGCGCGCTGGCGATCAGCCTGATGATCGCCTACCGGACCCGCCCGGTGTTCGTGCCGATCTCCGGCGCCGACGACCCGCTGGCGCGCTACCGCTCCGCGATCGTCGCCCGCATCCGCCTCTTCGGCGTCGGCATCCCGGTGCTCACCGGCCTCATCGCCGGCCTGTCCGCCCAGGGCGACTGGCAGGTCGTGCAGCTGTTCCTCAACGGCACCTCGTTCGGCCAGACCGACCCCGAGTTCGGCAACGACGTCGGCTTCTACGCCTTCGACCTGCCGTTCATCAACTGGCTGCTCGGCTGGCTGTTCATCACCGTCGTCATCTCCTTCTTCGGCGCGCTGATCTCCCACTACGTCTTCGGCGGCATCCGCCTGGCCGGCAAGGGCGGCCAGCTCGCCGGCCCGACCCGCGCGCAGCTCGCCATCACCGTCGGCCTCTTCGTGCTGCTGAAGGCGGTCGAGTACTTCTTCGACCGGTACAACCTGCTGCTGTCCGACCGCGGGATGCCGCTGTTCGTCGGCGCCACCTACACCGACCTCAACGCGGTGCTGCCCGCCAAGCTGATCCTGCTGTGCATCTCGGTGATCTGCGCGATCGCGTTCTTCGCCGGTGCCTTCCTGCGCAACCTGCAGCTCCCGGCCATCGCACTGGTGCTGCTGATCCTGTCGAGCATCCTCGTCGGCGTCGCCTGGCCCGCCATCCTCGACCAGTTCTCGGTCAAGCCCAACGCGAACGAGAAGGAAGCGACGTCCATCCAGCGCAACATGGACGCCACCCGCCGCGCGTACGGCCTCACCGAGGTCAAGTACCAGCCCTACACCGGCAAGTCGGACGCCACCCCGGACCAGATCAAGGCCGACACCGGGACGATGTCGAACATCCGGCTGCTGGACCCGAACATCCTCTCCGACACCTTCACCCAGCGCGTCGGCCGCGAGAACTTCTACGGCTTCCCGGCCAAGCTGGACATCGACCGCTACACCGTCGGCGGCGTGACGCAGGACTACATCGTCGCCGCCAAGGAGATCAAGACCGAGGGCCTCACCGGCAACCAGACCAGCTGGATCAACAAGCACCTCGTCTACACCCACGGCAACGGCTTCGTCGTCGCCCCGGCCAACACGATCGACCGCGCCGTCAAGGACGCCAACTCCGACGGCGGCTACCCGATCGCGACGACCAGCGACACGCAGAACCCGGCGGGCGCCGGCTCGGCCGGCTCCGGCCAGCCCGGCATCGAGGTCAAGGAACCCCGCATCTACTACGGCGAGCTGTCCGCCGCCGAGTCCGACTACGCCATCGTCGGCGGGAACGGCGCGCCCGGCGAGTACGACACCGCCACCGACCGCTACAGCTACAAGGGCACCGGCGGCGTCTCGGTCGACAACTGGTTCAACCGCCTCGCCTTCGCGGCCGAGTACGGCGAGCGCAACATCCTGTTCTCCGACGCCATCGGCGACGGCTCCCGGATCATGTACAACCGCGACCCGCGCGACCGCGTCAGCAAGATCGCCCCGTGGCTGACCCTCGACGGCGACCCGTACCCGGCGGTCGTCGACGGCAAGATCCAGTGGATCATCGACGGCTACACCACCCTCAACAACTTCCCGTACGCCCAGCAGACCCAGCTCGGCGCGGCCACGAACGACTCCCTCAACGGCGTCGCCCGGCAGGCCAACAGCTCCATCAACTACATCCGCAACTCGGTCAAGGCCACCGTCGACGCCTTCAACGGCACCGTGACGCTGTACTCGATCGACGACAAGGAACCGGTCCTCAACGCCTGGGAGAAGGTCTTCCCCGGGCTCGTGAAGCCCAGCTCCGAGATCTCCCCGGACCTGCGGTCCCACTTCCGCTACCCCGAGGACCTGTTCAAGATTCAGCGTGAACTGCTGTCCCGCTACCACGTCAGCAACCCGCAGGAGTTCTACTCGCAGCAGGCCTTCTGGAGCGTCCCGCAGGACCCGACCGCCGAAGGCGGCTCCAACCCGGCCGCGGCCGGCGCGGCCAACCAGCCCGGCTACTACGTCCTCGCCGACACCCCCGGCCAGTCCAAGCCGACGTTCCAGCTGACCAGCTCCCTCACCGGTCTCCAGCGGCAGTACCTCGCCTCCTGGATGTCGGTGTCCTCCGACCCGACCGACTACGGGACGATCCGGGTGCTCCAGCTACCCAGCGCGGCCACCGGAGCCACCCAGGTCGACGGGCCCGTCCAGGTCCAGAACCGGTTCCAGAGCGACTCCCGCGTCGCCCAGGACCGCACCCTCTTCAACAACCCCAACGTCACCCCCATCTACGGCAACCTGATCACGCTGCCGGTCGCCGACGGCTTCCTCTACGTCGAACCCGTCTACATTCGGCAGCGCAACCAGAACAGCTACCCGCAGCTGGCCCGCGTCCTCGTCTCCTACGGACCCAAGGTCGGCTACGGCGCCACCCTCCAGGAAGCTCTCGACCAGGTCTTCGGCGCCGGCACCGGCGAAGCCACCACCACGCCACCCCAAGCCGGCCAGCCGACCACCACACCGCCCTCATCCACCAACCCGACCACCACCCCGCCCGCCAACAACGGCGGCGGCAACGCGGCCCTCGACCGGGCCGTCGCCGACATCCAGTCGGCCCTCGCCAAACTGAAAGCCGCCCAGCAATCCGGCAACTTCACCGACCAAGGCGCGGCACTGGCTGCCCTCGACGCGGCCGCCCGGGCCTACGAAGCAGCCAAGACCGCAGCCCCCGGGACCAGCACCCCACCGTCCAGCACCCAGCCCGGAGGGTGACGTCGGTAACGCGAACGGCACCTGCTTTGCACCCCCGCGAAACGAGGGCGTAAGGTAGGTGCCACGACGCGGGGTGGAGCAGCTCGGTAGCTCGCTGGGCTCATAACCCAGAGGTCGCAGGTTCAAATCCTGTCCCCGCTACAGAGGTTGGGAGGGGCGTGCTCGCCAAGGTCGGCGAGCCGCCCCTCTTTCGCATTTGTTCTGGGGGTCGAACCCCCAGACCCCCGCCAGGGGGGCTTCGCCGCCCCTGGCCCCCCGGTGTGTGGTTGCGTGTCAGGTTAGCCAGGTTTTTGTTTCTCCTGTTGTGTTTGCTATGTAGCCGTCTGGGCGGACCAGGAGCTTCTCTGCGTTGGGGTAGGGGAGGTTGGGGGTTTGGGCTACGAGTACCTCTGGGTGGGGTGCCGGGGTCGGGGTTTTTGTTAGGAGGACCCAGTTTCCTTTGTGGAATAGGGTGCTCGCGTAGCCCTGGGGTGTCTGGAAGTCCGGGAGGCGGGTGCCCGCCGCCGGGTGGGACTCCGTGGTCGCGTAGTGGATGGCGAGGCCGGAGACCAAGCCGGATAGGTGGTGCTGGACCTGGTCCAGGGCTGCCAAGTCTCGGAAGAGGGCTCGTAGGGCCAGCTGGTTGGGGGTTGTCGGGATCAGGGCGTTTTGGGCCGCCACGTTGTGCAGGACGTCTGCGGCCACCTGGCGGCGCTCTTGTTCGTACGTGTCCAGTAGGCCTGGTGCTGCGCGGTTGCGGAGTTCTGCCGCCAGCTTCCAGCCCAGGTTCATGGCGTCCTGGATGCCCAAATTGAGGCCCTGGCCTCCGGCCGGGAAGTGGATGTGGGCCGCGTCGCCCGCCAACAGCACCCGACCCACCTTGTAGTTCGCGGCCAGGCGGCTGTCGTCCGAGAAACGGGACGCCCAGCGGACCTCCGCTATCTGCGCCTCAGGACCGAAACGTTCGGCGACCGCTCGCTCCACTTCTTCGCTGGTGACCTCCGCGTGCAGGTTTTCGGGGCGGTTCAGGCGATCTCCGAAACTGATCCGGTACAGGTTCGGCTCGGCCAGCGGGATCACCCCGACGAACTTGCCCGGGCTCTGCGAGGTCACCATGTTCGTCATCGAACGCCACTGCGTCGGCGCACCCGGGGGAGTTGCTTTGAACAGCACATCCGCCGACACGCCGTGGCCCTGGCCTTCGATACCCTCGAACGGCATGTTCAAGGCCTTGCGCACCGTGCTACGGCCGCCGTCGCAGCCCACCAGGTACTTCGCCCG
This sequence comes from Amycolatopsis plumensis, assembly GCF_042652605.1. Taxonomy (NCBI): domain Bacteria; kingdom Bacillati; phylum Actinomycetota; class Actinomycetes; order Pseudonocardiales; family Pseudonocardiaceae; genus Amycolatopsis; species Amycolatopsis plumensis. The sequence goes on from NZ_JBHSJY010000001.1 coordinate 4,303,361, forward strand.
GATGCGCAGCTCTCCTGCCGTGATCGTGACGCCGTCGGCGTCCTGCACGAAGCTCGTCAGCTCGTGCCCCCGCCTGACCCGCACCCCCTGCTCCGCCAGGCGCTCCTCCAACGCCGCTTCCACCTCCGCCTGCGGGATGCCCAGCTGGTACGGGTGGCGCGTGTCCCAGCCCGCGTAGCTCACCGGGATCACCGCGAAGTGTCCGTCCGCGACAGTCGCGAACGAGCGATCCTTCGCGCGCGGCAGCAAACCCCGCAGATCCAGCACTTCCGCCGTGCGCGGCTGAAAGTTCAGGGCCTTCGACAGACCCGTTCGCGCGTGCATCCGCTCGAGCACCGAGGTGTCCACTCCGGCCAGTGCCAGTTCGTTCGCCAGCATCAGGCCCGTCGGGCCCGCGCCGGCCACGACCACCTCCGTGGTCAGCTCTTCCATCTCCCCAGCTCCTTAACAACGTTAAATTGACCTGCCGCGAGGATGCCCTTAACATCGTTAAACTGTCAAGCGATGATCGTGAGGAGCAGTGCACAAGATGGGCCTGACCAGGGAAAACATTGCCCGGTCCGGGCTGAAGCTGCTCAACGAGGTGGGGCTCAACGGGCTCACGCTGCGGCTGATCGCCGCCGACCTGGGGGTCAAGGCTCCGGCGCTGTACTGGCACATGAAGAACAAGCAGGAGCTGCTCGACGAGATGGCGACCCAGATGTACCGCGATTCCGTGGCCGATCGGCGGCCGCCGGCGTCGGCGGGGGAGTGGGAAGGTGTCGCGCACGGCGCTCGCGCGCTGCGGCGGATGATGCTCGCCTATCGCGACGGCGGAAAGGTTTTCGCTGGTACGTACCTCGGTGACACGAGTTTGGTCGGCGAGCACCCGCTGCGCCGGAGCATCGACGCCGGGCTCGATGCGGGCCGGGCGAGCCGGGCGACCTTCACCGTCTACTGCTTCGTCATCGGGTACGTGATCGAGGAGCAGGCCGTGCGGCCCATGCCCGGCGAGTTCGACGAGCGTTATCGCGAGTCGGCGGGGGAGGCGGTGCTGGGGGACGCGGACGCGCGGTTCGAGGACGGGCTGGCCATGGTCCTCAGTGGAGCCCGTCAGTGGCTGGAGACCGCGTAAGGGCAGGTCAGGGCGTTTCGGGACCCCGGTGAAAACCCGGTGGCGACCCCGTGTAATCTATTCAAGTACCACAACGGCGCGGGGTGGAGCAGCTCGGTAGCTCGCTGGGCTCATAACCCAGAGGTCGCAGGTTCAAATCCTGTCCCCGCTACCACCAAGAGGCACGTTTCCGGGAAATCCGGGAACGTGCCTCTTTTGTCATGCCGGAACGGCTTTCGCTGCCGACTTTTCCGTCCGGTGCGCGGAAAACTGCGGATCCCACGATGTGGGCGGGCTCGCCGGGTGGTTGCGGTGAGTGTCCGGAGTCGGCCAAGCCGGGGATCGCCGCCCGCCGAACTCACCTGTGTGGACGCGCCGAGGCGGCCCGGGTGCGTCTGGTTGGACCAAAATTCCCTGGGAGCGGTTGCAGAGCGTATTCACGTCCACAGTGGACCTGCTCGCATTGGGCCGAACGAGGGGATCTGTCTAGCCACAATGGACAGATCTGCTGACCACTGTGGACACAGCGGCCGATAAGTGGGAATCTAGGGGGCGTGTCCGAATTGAATGCAACAGCCGCCGCCCTGCTCGGTCTGCTCCACGACGGTCCCGCCACCGGCGGGCAGCTCGTCGCCGGAGCCGGAGAGCGGTTCGGTGCCTTCTTCAGCGTCACCCGCAGCCAGGTGTACCGGGAGCTCCCGGCGCTGTCCAAGGAAGGCCTCGTCCGGCTCGGCAAGCAGGGCCCGCGCTCCAGCCAGCAGTACCTGATCACCGCCGCCGGCAAGAAGGCCTTCAAGGCCTGGCTGACCTCCGAAGCCGGCCCCGACCACCTGCGCAGCCCGCTCATCCTGCGGCTCGTGCACGCCGGGTCGCTGACCGCGAAGCAGCGGCAGTCGCTGCTCGAGTCGGCCCGGACGAGCTATAGCCAGCAGCTCGACGAGGCCAGGGCGGCCACCAAGGCGGCCGAGGGGCCGTACGAGAAGGCCGTCGCCGAGTTCGCCCAGGCCCAGGCCAAGGCCGCGCTGAAGCTGCTCGACGCCATCCCCGCGGCCTGAGGTTCGCGCGCCCGCGACCGGTCCTCGCAACCGGTCGCGGGTTTTGCCGTAACCTTGACAAACGTGAGTGATGAGTTCGACGCGGCACTGAAGGACCTGGCCGGCAAGCTGACGCAGATCGAGTCGGTGATGGACCTGGATGCGCTGCGTGCCCAGGTGGCCGACCTGGAGCAGCAGGCCTCGAGCCCGACCCTCTGGGACGACCCGGAGGCGGCGCAGAAGGTCACCAGCCAGCTGTCCCACCGGCAGGGCGAGCTGCGCCGGGTCTCCGACCTGCGCCAGCGGCTCGACGACCTCGGCGTGCTGTACGAGCTCGCCGAGGCCGAAGGCGACTCCGGCAGCATGGGCGAGGCCGAGACCGAGCTCGCCGACCTCGGCAAGGCCATCGACCGCCTCGAGGTCCGCACCCTGCTCTCGGGCGAGTACGACGACCGCAACGCCGTCGTCACCATCCGCTCCGAGGCCGGTGGCGTCGACGCCGCCGACTTCGCCGAGATGCTGCTGCGCATGTACCTGCGCTGGGCGGAGCGCCACGGCTACCCGACCGACGTCTACGACATCTCCTACGCCGAAGAGGCGGGCATCAAGTCGGCGACGTTCAAGGTCAGCGCCCCCTACGTCTACGGCACCCTCTCGGTCGAGCAGGGCACCCACCGGCTCGTCCGGATCTCGCCGTTCGACAACCAGAGCCGCCGCCAGACGTCGTTCGCGCACGTGGAGGTGCTGCCCGAGGTCGAAGAGGTCGACCACGTCGACATCCCGGAAAAGGACATCCGGGTCGACGTGTACCGCTCGTCGGGCCCCGGTGGGCAGAGCGTGAACACGACCGACTCCGCGGTGCGCATCACGCACATCCCGACGAACATCGTCGTCTCCTGCCAGAACGAGAAGTCGCAGCTGCAGAACAAGGCGGCCGCGATGAAGGTCCTCCAGGCGCGGCTGCTGCAGCGCAAGAAGGAAGAAGAGCGCAAGGAGATGGACGCGCTCAAGGACGGCGGCTCGAGCTGGGGCAACCAGATGCGCTCCTACGTGCTGCACCCGTACCAGATGGTCAAGGACCTGCGGACCGAGTTCGAGGTCGGCAACCCGTCGGCGGTGCTCGACGGCGACATCGACGGCTTCCTCGACGCCGGCATCCGCTGGCGGAAGCAGAGCGCCTGATCGGCGCAGCGGGTGTCGGGGTGACCGCTCACCGTACGCAAACACCCGCTGCTCCACCCGGGTGCACCGGGCAACCGGGGCTTCACGAGACCGGTGGGTAGTATGCCGAATCGTGATCCGGCTCGAAGAGGTTTCCAAGGTCTACAAGACCTCGACGCGGCCCGCGCTCGAGCGGGTGTCCGTCGACATCGAAAAGGGTGAGTTCGTCTTCCTCATCGGTCCCTCGGGATCGGGGAAGTCGACCTTCCTCCGGCTGCTGCTGCGCGAAGAGACGCCCAGCAAGGGCCGCGTGATGGTGTCCAACTTCGACGTCGCCAAGCTGGCCCGCCGCAGGGTCCCGCGCCTGCGGCAGACCATCGGCTGCGTCTTCCAGGACTTCCGGCTGCTGGCGAACAAGACCGTCGCCGAAAACGTGGCGTTCGCCCTCGAGGTCATCGGCAAGCCGGGGCCGACCATCAAGAAGGTCGTCCCCGAGGTGCTGGAGCTCGTCGGCCTCGACGGCAAGGCCGACCGGCTCCCCAACGAGCTCTCCGGCGGTGAGCAGCAGCGCGTCGCGATCGCGCGCGCGTTCGTGAACCGCCCGCTGGTGCTGCTCGCCGACGAACCGACGGGCAACCTGGACCCCGACACCAGCCAGGACATCATGCTGCTGCTGGAGCGGATCAACCGCACCGGCACCACCGTCCTGATGGCCACCCACGATCACTCCATCGTGGACTCCATGCGGCGCCGCGTGGTCGAGCTGCAGCTCGGCCGGGTGATCCGCGACGACGCCCGCGGCGTCTACGGCATCGGTCGCTGAGACCCGTCCACCCCGCACCGACCCCGACCCCAAGGACCTGCACCCGCCATGCGCGCCAGTTTCGTCTTCAGTGAGGTAGTCACCGGCCTGCGCCGGAACGTCACGATGACCATCGCGATGATGCTGACCACGGCCTTGTCGCTCGCCATGCTCGGCGGCGGCCTGCTCGCCGTGCGGACCATCGACAAGATGAAGTCCAACTTCCTCGCCGACGTCGAGGTCTCGGTCTACCTCACCGACGACATCAGCGCGACCGACAAGAACTGCACCCAGGCGCTGTGCCAGTCGCTGAGGACCTCGCTGCAGAGCAACAACGGTGTCGAGTCGGTCGTGTTCGAGAACCGCGAACAGGCCTTCGACCGGTTCAAGAAGATCTTCGAGAGCCAGCCCGAGCTGATCGCGCTCACCGGCCCCGAGTCGCTGCCCGCGTCGCTGCACGTGAAGCTGAAGGACCCGGACCGCAGCGACGCGATCGTGCAGGAGTACGCCGGCAAGCCGGGCGTGCGGAAGGTCGACGACCAGAAGAAGTTCCTCGACCGCTTCTTCACCGCTTTCAACGGCGTCCGCAACATCGCCTTCGTCGCCGCGCTCATCATGGCCGTCGCCGCGCTGCTGCTGATCGCCAACACGATCCAGGTGTCCGCGTTCACCCGCCGCACCGAGGTCGGCATCATGCGGCTGGTCGGCGCGACGCGGTGGTACACGCAGCTGCCGTTCCTCCTGGAGGCGGTGGTCGCCGGCGTGGTCGGTGCGGTCCTGGGGATCGTCCTGCTGGTGTTGACCAAGGTGAGCTTCCTCGACGCGTTGTTCACCGGCGACGTCTTCCCGAAGATCACCACGCTGGAACTGCTGTTCCCGGTCGCGCCCATCCTGCTCGGGGTGTCCGTGCTGATCTCCGCCGTCACCGGTTACGTCACGCTGCGGCTGTACGTCCGGCACTAGATAACCGGCTGCTCGTCACCGTCGGAATCACGTAGAGTGGTCGTATGCCCAAGGAACGTGGCCAGAAGGTGATCGTGTCGAACCGCAAGGCGCGGCACGATTACTCCATCCTCGACACCTACGAGTGCGGTCTCGTGCTCGTCGGCACCGAGGTCAAGAGCCTGCGCGAGGGCAAGGCGTCCCTGGCGGACGCGTTCGCGACGGTCGACGACGGCGAAGTGTGGCTGCGCAACGTGCACATCCCGGAGTACACGCAGGGCACGTGGACCAACCACATGCCGCGGCGCACCCGGAAGCTGCTGCTGCACAAGCGGGAGATCGAGAAGCTGATCGGCAAGACCAAGGAGAGCGGGCTCTCCTTGGTCCCGCTGTCGATGTACTTCAAGGACGGCAAGGTCAAGGTCGAAATCGCGCTGGCCCAGGGCAAGAAGGCCTACGACAAGCGGCAGTCGCTCGCCAAGCGCGACGCGGAGCGCGACATCAGGAAGGCGATGGGCCGCGCGCTGAAGGGCCGGTTCACGGAGTGACGCACGGCCCGGCAACCGATGCGGAGGTCGCGCGCTGGACGGCGTCGCTGGGCCTGCCGGGCCTGGTCGACCTGCACGTCCACTTTCTGCCGAAGCCGGTGATGGACAAGGTCTGGGCGTACTTCGACGCGGCCTCGACGCACTACGGCACCGAATGGCCGGTGTTCTACCGGACGTCCGAAGAGGAGCGTCTGGAGACGCTGCGCGCGCTCGGTGTCGCGCGATTCGCGCCGCTGGTCTACCCGCACAAGCCGGGGATGGCCGAGTGGCTGACGGAGTGGGCGCTCGAGTTCGCGGCGCGGGTCCCGGACGCCGTGCCGACCGGGACGTTTTACCCCGAGCCCGGCGCCGGGTCCGCTGTGGACAGTGCGCTGCGGGCCGGCGCCCGGGTGTTCAAGGCGCACGTGCAGGTGGGTGCGTACGACCCGCGCGACGACCTGCTGAAGCCCGTGTGGGGTTCCCTGGCCGACGCCGGTGTCCCGGTCGTCGTCCACTGTGGACACGGTCCGTTGCGGGGCGACTTCACCGGGTTGTCGGTGTTCGAGGAGGTCCTGGCCCGGCACCCGCGGCTCACGGCGGTGCTCGCGCACGCGGCGATGCCGGAGTACGGGACGGCGTTCGAGCTCATGGCGAAGTACCCGCGCGTGCACCTGGACACCACGATGGTGGGGGTGCCGTTCGCCGAGGCGATGGCGCCGCTGCCCGCCGACTGGACGGCCCGGCTGGCCGAGGTTGCCGACCGGGTCGTGCTCGGCACGGACTTCCCGAACATCCCCTACTCCTACGCGACGCAGCTGCAGGCGATCGCCGGCTGGGCGGCCGACGATCGCCTGGGGGAGCCGTTCCTGCGCGCGGTCCTGCACGACACGCCCTCGCGCCTCGTGAGTGGTAAGGCGGGTTAGAACCCGCCTTACCACTCACGAGGGTCAACGCTTGATCATTGCTCGCTCGGTGACGACCACCGCGCGGCCAAGCAGGTCGACCACCGGGAGCTGCTTGCCGGCCAGGAGGAAGCCGGTCGTGGCGAGGACCACCCAGGGGACCGGGCCGTGGGCGATGCCGTCCGAGAGCGGGGCGAACCCGTGGGCCGCCAGGCCGAGCAGGCCACCCGAGACCAGGAGCCCGGCCACGACCAGCTGCGGCGTCCTGGCCGTGAGTTCGCCGGTGTCGCGCTGCATTTCGAAGTGGGCGAACAGCCGCAGCAGGCCGAGCAGCACCATCCCGCACGCCGCGAACCACGCCGGCGCCATGATCAGCCAGAACACCGTGCCCGGGGCGGGGGTCTGGTAGCCGAGGCCGTACACCGTCACGCCCGCCACCACGACCAGCGCCGGCATGTGCCAGAGGTAGACGCTCATGAACCGCGCGCCGAGCCAGCCGAGGGCGTCGCCGATGCCCGGACGCGCCGCGAGGGCGTTGAGCTGCGGGCGGAAGGCGAGCAGCAGGCCGATCTGGCCGACGGCGAGGAAGGCCAGCAGCACGGTCGGCGGGCTCATGTTCGACACCGGCGCGCCCGGCATCCCGATCATGCTGCCCGGGTACGGCCCGAACGCGACCATCAGCGCCGTGACGCCGAACCCGGCGGCCGACAGCGTCAGCGCGCCGCGGCGGGTGAGCGAGCCGAGGCGGCCTTCGACGTAGTGGAAGCCCAGCTGGTGCACGGCGACCCAGACGAAGATCGCGTTGGCGTACCCGATGTAGCCGAAGTCGTTGAAGCGCGCGACGTCGACGAGGATGCCCGCCGCGCCCATGACGAGCGGCACCTTCAGGCCCCAGCGCCGGTGCGCGGCCACCATGAGCGGCGTGAGCAGCACGACGAGCACGTACACCGCGAGGAACCACAGCAGCTGCGCGGCGATCGCGCTGGCGACCTGCACCGGCTGCGGCGGGACGCCCAGGCCGCGCAGGAAATCCGGCACGACCAGCCAGACCGCCATCAGCGGCAGCACCGGCACCATCAGGCGCTTGATGCGCCCGGCGAGCCACTGCCGCGTGGACGCGGCGCGGCGGAACGAGATCAGGTTCGCCGCGCCGCCGGCGAAGAAGACCAGGGGCATGACCTGGCTGAGCCAGGTGACGACCCACCAGCCGGGCGTCGCCAGCGCGTTGCCGGTGGCGAGGTGCCCGTCGGAGTAGGAGAGCACCGGCATGATCCAGTGCTGGGCGATGACGGCGAGGATGGCCCCCGCCCGGACGACGTCGAGGAACCTGTCCCGGCCCGCTGTCTGCATGCGGTTCAGCCTGGCCGGTTCGACCAGCGGAAACAGCGGTGCTGACCGCCCTCTTGGAGGTCCTGTTCACCCCCGGTGGACACGGGGGTTCTCCCTACTACCGCAAACCGTCGGGCTCGGGTTCGTGCTGCGCGGCGGCGAGGCGGTACTCCCAGCCGTGCTCGGTGAGGCCGAGCTCGTAGCGGGTCTCGATCTTCGGGCCGCCGTGCAGGTGGATGTGCCGGATGACGGTGCCGGGAATGGGCTCGGCGTCCCCGAGCTCCTGGACGCGGCCGTCGAGCGGGCCGCCGAAGAAGCGGACGCAGCGGATCTCGTCGGACATCTGCGCGCTCCTCTCGATGGGTCCGCTCATGGTAGGTGAGCGCTCACACGGGTGCCGCCCGCGGAACGGGTGACGCGTTGTCCACCCTACGGGACCTCCGGTCACCGTCCGTCGCTCAGCGGCCCAGGTAGGTCAACACCGCACGGACGCGGCGGTGTTCCTCGGCGCTGGCTTCGAGCCCGAGCTTCGAGAAGATGTTCCCGATGTGCTTCTCCACGGCGCCGTGCGAAACCACCAGGGAGTTCGCGATCGCCGTGTTGGACAGGCCCTGCGCCATCAGGCCAAGGACCTCGGACTCGCGGGCGGTCAGCGCGTCCAGCGGGTTGCGGCGGCCGCGGGCCATCAGCTGGGCGATCACGTCCGGGTCGATCGCCGTGCCGCCGCCCGCCACCCGGCGGACCGCGTCCAGGAAGTCCGCCACGTCCGCCACGCGCTCCTTCAGCAGGTAGCCGACGCCGCCGGCGCCGCCCGAGAGCAGCTCCACCGCGTACGACTCCTCGACGTACTGCGACAGCACCAGCACCGGCAACCCGGGGATCTCCTTGCGCGCCGCCAGTGCCGCGCGCAGGCCCTCGTCGGTGAACGTCGGCGGCATCCGGACGTCGACGATCGCCAGGTCGGGACGGTGTTCCTTGACCGCGCCGAGGAGGTCGTCCCCGTTGTCGACGGCCGCGGCCGTCTCGATGCCCTCGTCGGCGAGCAGGCGGGTCACCCCGGCCCGCAGCAGCACGGCGTCCTCGGCGATGACTACCCGCATCCGGCCCCCAGGTTCGTGGATGAACGGGGTCCAGACTATTCACCACTGGCAGGGCAGGTCCGCCCGGATCACGGTCGGCCCGCCGACCGGGCTGACCACGGTGATCACGCCGTCGATCGTCGCGGCGCGGTCGGCCAGGCCGGCCAGCCCGCCGCCGGGACGCACCTCCGCGCCGCCGTGACCGTTGTCGGTGATCTCGACGACGACGTGGTCGTCGGTCCGCCACACCTTCACGCCCGCTTCGGTCGCCCCGGAGTGCTTCGCGATGTTCGTCAGCGTCTCGCCGACGATGAAGTACGCCGTCGTCTCCACCGCGGCCGGCGGGCGCGGGTCGACGTCCACCGAGACGTCCACCGGGATCGGCGACTTCGCCGCCTGCGCCGACAGCGCCGCGTCCAGCCCCCGGTCGCCCAGAACCGCCGGGTAGATGCCGCGCGCCAGGTCCCGCAGCTCCGACACGGCGAGCTTCGCGTCCAGGTGCGCCTCGTCGATCAGGTCCCGCACCGCCTGCGGATCCTGGTCGAACTTCGACTTCGCCCGCCCCAAGCTCATCGCGACGGCCACCAGCCGCTGCTGCGCGCCATCGTGCAGGTCACGCTCGATGCGGCGGCGTTCGGCTTCGGCCGCGTCGACCCCGCGGGCCCGCGACGCCTGCAGCCGCTGCGCCTTCTGCTCCAGCCGTTTCGTGCGGTCCGGCCCCAGCAGCGCCAGCGCCAGCTCACCGTGCAGCCAGCCCAGCCACGGCGTCACCCAGATCGCCATCGGCAGCAGCACGATCGACGCCAGCGCGATCCCGAGCTCCAGGCAGGCCAGCGGGAACGCCGCCATGAGGTACGCCAGGTCCCGCCACGTCGTCGGATCGCTCAGCCGGGTGACCCACCGGCGCAGCAGCGGCTGCCCCTCTTCGTACGGCCGCCGCTGCACCGGCGGCAGCGGCACGTTCAGCATCCGGGCCGCCCAGCCCCGCTCGCGGTCGCCGGACCAGCGGACGAAGCTCGTCGTCGCCAGCAGGATCGGGAACCCGACCCAGATCACCGCCGTCGAGACCCCCACCGCGATGCCGACCACGATCAGCACGAACTGCACGAGCCGGAAGACGAAGCTGACGATCATGTAGAGGATCGTCCGGGCCGGGTGCGGCCGCGGGTGGTCCAGCTGCTGAGCCTCGGTCATCCCGCCACCAGGTTCTTCTCTTCCGCGTCTTCCCACCAGCGCTCCATCCGGCGGCGCTGCGCCACCGTCGGCGCCAGCAGCGCGTCCGCCAGCCGGGCGTGCGCGCCCGCCAGCGCCTTGGTCAGCGCCACCGACAACGCGACGAACAACACCCCGAGCGCCGCCCACGGTAGCGCCTCGACGGTGGAGTCCACGGTCAGCCACGGCACGTCCCACGACGGGAAGCGGTACTCCCCGCCCGGCAGCCACCGGAAGTACACCGGCAGGCCCACCAGCGCCAGGCTCGTCGCCCAGAACGTCGTCACCAGCACGAACTCGACCAGGCCCACCGGGAACAGCAGCGCGAAGTAGGTCAGGTCCCGCCAGGTTGACGGGTCCTTCAGCCGCCCCTTCCACCGCGCGGCCTGCTTGCCGGCGGGCAGCGGCAGGTACGGGAGGTCGATGTGGCGGTCCAGCAGCGCGTAGACCCGCGCCCGCTCCAGCCGCCCGGCCCCCCGCACGGCGAGCACGACGAAGGCGAGCAGGCCCACCCCGACCCACACCACGGCGGTCCCCGCACCGGCCGAGACGAACGCCGTGAGAAAGACGAACGCCAGCACCCCCAGTGGCAGGTTCATCAGCAAGAACACCGCCGAACCGCCGAACGGCGGATCCCGCCTCTCGCTCACCATGACCGCACTCCTTTCCACGGCTCCCAGCATCGCGGCTCGCCGCTTCGCGGGACATGGTGCGGGCGGGCATCCCGGCGGTAGGGCTGGCCCCACCCCACCCGGACTAAAGCAGTGGCGCCGGGCGTTATGATGAACAGGTTGTGTCCCGACAAGGGGGTGAACGGTTTCGACTTTGGACGTTGAGTCAGGGGAAGCGTGCCGGTGCAGGCGAGAGACCACCGTAAGCGTCATCGCAAACCAATAAGCGCCGACTCCAGTCAGCGCGAGTTCGCCCTCGCCGCCTGAGCGAGTGCGACTCTGTCGGCCCGGGTTCGCCTCCGGCCCGGGTACCGGCATCAGCTAGGAGGCTCAGCGGCTGTCCCGGCCACGGGGAACAGTCGTGAAGCAAACAGTGGCTGGGCTCGTCACCTCAGCTTGTTCGCGTGATTGAGGGAGCCAAGTAGAGACGCAGCGGACTGCGCACGGAGAAGCCCTGTCGAGACGCCAGAGGACCCGGGTTCAATTCCCGGCACCTCCACTTCACTTCGCGGAAGGCCCACGCCCCTTCGGGGCTGGGCCTTCCTTCGTTTCGCCGTGTCTTTTGGGGGTCGAACCCCCAAACCCCCGCCAAGGGGGCTTCGCCCCCCTGGACCCCCCGGGTGGTTGCGTTCGCGGGTGAGCCAGACGGGGGTTGCTACCGGGCTTGCTGATCTCTGCCCGGCCCGGCCCGGCTGGGCCCGGCCCGGCTGGGCCCGGCCCGGCTGGGCCCGGCCCGGCCCGGCCCGGCTGGGCCCGGCCCGGCTGGCCGGGCCCGGCTCGGCTCGGCCGAGCAGATTTGGCTTGGTCAGTTCATGCCAGGGCGTAGCCCGCTTTTCAGGCCCCGGGCGTAACGGCAGCCTGCAGGCCGACGGTTGACCTGCACTCCGCCCAGACCTCCCCCCACCCCGATCAGAAGCCACCACACGGCCGGCAGTGCCGGGTCAAGGCACGCTTTCCCGCCTTGACGCGGTACTGCCGGCCGTAGTCACAATCGGGCTTCGGGGTGGTGGGCCCCGAGGTGACTGCCCGCCGAGGCGCCTCGGCGCTGCCCAGGCCACCCACCCAGACCACCCACCCAGACCACCCACCCAGACCACCCACCCAGACCACCCACCCAGGTCAACCACCCAGGTCAACCACCCAGGTCAACCACCCAGGTCAACCACCCAGGTCAACCACCCAGGTCAACCACCCAGACCAGCCGCATCCTCCGAAGGAGGCCGGTCGCGGACCGCGCTTCCACCACGGCACACCGCACCGGCAATCGAGTCCGCCGGACCCCCCTTAGCCGGACCCCCGGGTGGTTGCGTCGGGGTGAGCGGACGGGGTGTTCATCCCTGGTGGTGCCGGGGTCCTCAGCTGGGGGTTAGAGCTCTGCTCCGGCTGGTGATGGGGGCCACTTGTGGGTGAAATTCTTGTGAGTGTCATGCTGGAGGTCCGACCATGGCCCCGCACCCGTGGGGCCGGAAGTAGGTGGCCAGATGACCTGGGCCCAACGCAGTGGCAGCTCCCTTGCCAACGACGAAGACAGCCGGATGGGTGTGATCCGGGCTGAAGAAGCCGTCCGGCTCGGTGAACAGAACGATCGGGCCGTCCTCACCGTCGCCGGGCACTCGTCCGACTCGCGGGAATGTGCCGAACTGCTCGCCATGCTCGGGCTCGACGCCGGACGGCGGCGGCACAAGACCGCCTGATCACACCAGGTCCGCCACGTGGACCACCTTGTTCCGGCCGGTCGCTTTCGCGTGGTAGAGCGCGGTGTCCGCCGCGTCCAGCAGACGCTGCACTGACGTCCCGGCCGTCGGGTAGACCGCGATGCCGATCGAGACCGTCAGGCCCGTGATCGACAGCCCGCCCGCCGGGACCTGCAGCGCGCTGATCGCCCGGCGGATGCGCTCGGCCACCGCTCCGATGTCCGGCTGGGTGATGCCCGGCAGCAGGACCACGAACTCTTCGCCGCCGAAGCGGCCCACCGCGTCGCCGCGGCCGCGGACCGCCGAGATGATCGACTGGGCCACCGCCTTCAGGACCGCGTCGCCCGCCAGGTGGCCGTACGTGTCGTTCACCTGCTTGAAGTGGTCGAGGTCCAGCATCAACAGCCCGAACGTGCCGCCCTGGCGGGCGGTGGCCGCCAACGTGCGCTTCGCCAGCGCGTGCCAGCCGCTCGTGTTGTACAGGCCCGTCTTCTCGTCGCGGTGGGCCGCCACCTCCAGCTGCCTCACCAGCACCGTGCGGTGCAGCAGCAGCAACGGCGGGAACACCAGCCCCACCAGGCCCGGCAGCGTCGCCAGCGCCATCGCGTTCAAGGCGCCCAGGCAGAGCGTCGCCACCTCGAGGCCGTTGTCCGACCACGTGCCGAAGAGGGCCTCCGGCGTCCGGCCGACTTCGCGGCGGGCCGGGAGGACCAGGAGGGCGTTCACCGCGAAGAACGTCACTCCCGCGGCCGTGATCGCGAACGTGCCCGCCCAGCTGTGGCTCAGCGCCACGCGAACGTCGGGGAAACCCGAAACCCGCAGCACCGACTGGGCCGCGTAACACGACAGCACGATGATCGCCGCGTTGCTGACCGTGCGGGAGACCGGGACCCGCTGCAGGCGGTACCAGCTGCGGACCGCCAGGTGCGCGTACAGGCCGGCGACCAGGACCGCCAGCAGGAGCGGCGGCAACAGCAGGACGCCGGCGAACGTCCAGACCGACGTCATGTTGATGTGCGGGGTCCCCGACACGCGACGGCGGATGCGCTCCACGCGCCGTCCCGTCTCCGACTGCACCACCCCGAGCACCAGCAGCACCACCAGGATCGACAGCGTCCGGCGGTCCACCGGGATCGGCGACGGGCGCAGCGTCAGCACCACCGCCACCACTTCGCTGGCCAGGCAGTAGACGATCACCCGCGGCCCCTGCCGCCACAGCACCCAGTGCCGCGGTGCCACGAGGACGTCACGAATATGCGGCCCAGTGCGCGGAATGCCGCCGCCGGTCCGCATACTCATGGTGTCCGGCCGGTGACGGAACCGGTGCGGCCCGAGGTCGTGAAGGGAGGCGCACCATGTGCGGACGCGACAACTGAGGTCATCGGTCCTCCACCCCGACCCGGCGCCACGCCCTCGCGATCGGCACGGCCACCGCGGCACCCGCCGCCCCGGCCACGGCGATGGTGTGCGCCGGGCCCAGCACGTCGGCCAGCCCGCCCGCCGCGGCCGCCCCGACCCCCTGCACGGTGATCAGGCCCGCCGAATTCACCCCGGCGCACTGCGCGCGGTGCTCGTCGGGCACTCGCCGCATGAACGACACCGTCCCGGTGATGTTGTAGCCCGTCGCCAGCAGGCCGGACGCCGCCAGCAGCACCACCGACGTCACCAAGCCCGGGTGGCAGGCGAACACCACCAGCGGCAGGCCCGCCGCGATCCCGAGCCAGGCCAGGATGCGTAGCTGCACGCGCTCCGGGATCCACTTGCCGAACACGACGCCGCCGAGCACGCTGCCCGCCGGGTCCGCCGCCATCAACAGTCCCACCAGGGTCGCGCCCGCGCCGATCCCGGCCGCGTACGGCGCGGCCAGCGCCTCCGGGACGACGTAGAACCCGGCCAGCCAGTTGAGCGCCACCAGCGTCCGCAGGGCCGGGTCGCGCCAGATCAGCCGGATGCCAGCGCCGGTCGTGGCCAGCCAGGCGGGCCGGACCGCCTGGGCGATCGCCGCCCGCCGCCGGACGCCGGTGACCAGGAACAACGCCGAAAGCAGGAAGGTCGCCGCGTCCAGCGCCAGTGCCGCGGACGGGGTGAGCGCGGCGATCAGCGCGCCGCCGCCGGCGAACCCGGCCAGCTGCGCGGCCTGCATCGTCACGTTCCGCAGGGCCATCCCGACCAGGTACCGCTCGCCTTCGAGGACCGACGGCAGCAGCGCCTGCTGCGCCGCCTTGAACGGCCCGCCGAGCGCCGTCATCACCGCGACCAGCACGCACAGCACCCACAGCGGGACGCCGGGGATCGCGATGCCCGCGACCAGCGCGGCCCGCGTCAGATCGGCGGCGACCATCACGTCCCGCCGCGGCCACCGGTCGCCCGCGCCGGCCAGCAGGATGCCGCCGAGCAGCGAGGGAACGTACGTCAAGGCGTAGGTCAGGCCGGTCAGCGCGGCCGACGACGTGCGCTGGAAGACGAGGACCGCGAGCGCGACACGGGCGAGCTGGTCGCCGCAGACCGATAGCAGCTCGGCGGTCCACATCGCCCGGAACTCGGCGACGGCGAGCACCGCGCCGAAACCGACCTTCTCCACGCGTGCGTCATCCATCGGTGCCCCTCGAAACCGCAGCTCCAGCCACGGTAATCACCCACCGGAGTGGAATCGAGCCGTTCGGTGACAGTTGCCCCGTTCGCAGCAGCCGCGGCGCCCGGACGGACCGCGACGGCCGTCAGGCCGGGTGGCCGCCGATGCGGGTGGTCAGCTCGGCCGCCGTCGCCGCCACTTCGGCGGCGAGGTCCGGCCACGTCTCCGCGCACGGCTCGGCCGCGCAGTGGTGGCGCAGGGTGACGCTGATCGCGGCCAGCGGGCGGGCGCCGTGGTCGAAGACCGGGCAGGCCACGGACGCGAAGCCGTCGGTGACGTGGCCGTCCTCGACCGCCCAGCCGAGCCGGCGTTCCGCGGTAAGGGTGCGGCGCAGCTCGGCCAGCGTGCGCGGGCCGCGCCCGGTGCGGAGCACGAACGCCGCCGTCGAGGGGAACAGCGCGCGGACGTGCGGGGCGGGCAGGTGCCGCAGGATCGCCCGGCCGGACGCGGTCAGCTGCGCCGGCAGCCGGACGCCGACCTCGGTCACCAGCGTCTCCGGCCGGGCCGGGCGTTCCTTGATCAGGTACAGCGACTCGTTGCCGTGCAGGACACCGAGGTGGGCGGTGTGCCCGACGCGGTCGACGAGCTTGCGCAGCAACGGCCCGGCCAGCCGTTCCAGCGGGTCGTGGCGCAGGTAGGCCGAACCCAGCTCGAAGGCGGCGATGCCCAGGCCGTAGCGGCGTTCCGCGGGCAGGTGCACGACGAAACCGGCCGCTTCGAGCTCGTTGAGCAGGTGGTAGGTGGTCGAGCGGGGGAGGTGCGCCTCACGCGCGATGGCCGCCGCGGTGACCGGGCCCGGGCGCGTGGCCAGCAGGCGCAGCACCGCCAGCCCGCGGCGCAGCGCGGGAACCTCGCTGCTGTCGCCCATGCCCCGAGCTTACGTCTGGGATACCAGACAGAACCACCCGTTGAGGCATCCCACCAGCGATTCCGAAGGGGTCCAATGAGCCCATGCCGGAAAAAGTGCTCCTGGGCCCGGAACCACTGACCGCCGCCCAGGTCGTCGACGTCGTCCGCGGGTACGCGCCCGTCGAGCTGACGGACGCCGCCGAGAAGAACCTCGCCGCGACCCGCCAGCACATCGAGAACCTCGCCCACGCCGTCACGCCCACCTACGGCGTTTCGACCGGCTTCGGCGCGCTCGCCACCCGGCACATCCCGGTCGAGAGCCGGACCGCGCTGCAGCGGAGCCTGATCCGCTCGCACGCCGCCGGCGCGGGGCCCGCCGTCGAGCCCGAGGTCGTCCGCGCGCTGATGCTGCTGCGCCTGCGGACGCTGGCCAGCGGCTACACCGGCGTCCGGCCGGGCACCGCGCAAACGCTTGCGGCCCTGCTCAACGCCGACATCACCCCGGTCGTGCACGAGTACGGCTCGCTGGGCTGCTCCGGCGATCTCGCGCCCCTGGCCGCCGTCGCGCTCGCGCTCATGGGCGAGGGCGAAGTGACGTACCGCGGCGAAGTCATGAACGCGGCGGAAGCGCTAAAGCACGCTGGGATCGAGCCGGTCGTCCTCGCCGAGAAGGAAGGCCTCGCGCTCACCAACGGCACCGACGGCATGCTCGGGATGCTCCTGCTCGCCGCCGCGGACCTGCACAAGCTGTTCGACATCGCGGACCTCACTGCCGCGATGAGCGTCGAGGCCCTGCTCGGCACCGACCGGGCGTTCGCCGCCGACCTCCAGGCCCTGCGCCCGCACCCCGGGCAGGCGAAGTCCGCGGCCCGGATGTGGCAGGCGCTGCAGGGTTCGAAGATCGTCGAAAGCCACCGCGGCCCGGACTGCAACCGCGTCCAGGACGCCTATTCGCTGCGCTGCGCCCCGCAGGTGCACGGCGCCGCGCGCGACAGCCTGGCCCACGCCGAACTCGTCGGCGAGCGCGAGCTGATGTCCGCCGTGGACAACCCCGTCGTCCTCGCCGACGGCCGGGTCGAGTCCAACGGCAACTTCCACGGGGCACCCGTCGCCTACGTCCTCGACTTCCTGGCCATCCCGATCGCCGACGTCGCCAGCATCGCCGAGCGCCGCACCGACCGGATGCTCGACAAGGCACGCTCGCACGGCCTGCCGCCGTTCCTCGCCGACGACCCCGGCGTCGACTCCGGCCACATGATCGCCCAGTACACCCAGGCCGCCTTGGTCAGCGAGCTCAAGCGGCTCGCGGTCCCGGCGTCGGTCGACTCGATCCCGAGCAGCGCGATGCAGGAGGACCACGTCTCCATGGGCTGGTCGGCCGCGCGGAAGCTGCGCAAGGCCGTCGACGGCCTGACCACCGTCCTCGCCATCGAGCTGCTGACGGCGGCCCGGGCGCTGGACTTCCGGGCGCCGCTGGAGCCGTCGCCGGTCACCGGCCGCGTCCGGGATCTGCTGCGTACCAAGGTGAACGGCCCCGGTCCCGACCGCCACCTGGCGCCGGAGATCGCGGCCGCCGAAGAACTCGTCCGCTCCGGCGCCGTCCTCGACGCCGCCCGCCTGTCGTGAGTGGTAAGGCGGGTTAGAACCCGCCTTACCACTCACGACCGCCTACCTGGAGGTCTGATGTCCCGCGTCGTCCGTGCCGCCCGCGGCACCCAGCTCACCGCCAAGTCGTGGCAGACCGAAGCCGCGCTGCGGATGTTCCACAACAACCTCGACCCCGACGTGGCCGAGCGTCCCGAAGACCTGGTCGTCTACGGCGGCACCGGCAAGGCCGCCCGCAACTGGGCCAGCTTCGACGCGATCACCCGTGAACTGACCACCTTGGACGTCGACGAGACGCTGCTGGTGCAGTCGGGCAAGCCGGTCGGCGTGTTCCGCACGCACGAGTGGGCGCCGCGCGTGCTGATCGCCAACTCGAACCTGGTCGGCGACTGGGCGACCTGGCCGGAGTTCCGCCGCCTCGAGCAGCAAGGCCTGACCATGTACGGCCAGATGACCGCGGGCTCTTGGATCTACATCGGCACCCAGGGCATCCTCCAGGGCACGTACGAGACCTTCGCCGCCGTCGCGAAGAAGAAGTTCGGCGGATCCCTTCGCGGGACGCTCACCGTGACCGCGGGCCTCGGCGGCATGGGCGGCGCGCAGCCTCTCGCGGTGACCATGAACGACGGCGTCGCGCTGGTCGTCGAGTGCGACCCGCAGCGCGCGCACCGCCGCGTCGAGACCCGCTACCTGGACGAGGTCGCCGACGACCTCGACGACGCCATCGCCCGCGTGACCAAGGCCAAGCAGGAGAAGCGGCCGCTGTCGGTCGGTGTGGTCGGCAACGCCGCCGAGGTGCTGCCGGAGCTGCTGCGCCGGAACGTCGAAGTCGACATCGTCACCGACCAGACGTCGGCGCACGACCCGCTGTCGTACCTGCCCAAGGGCGTCGGCGTCGACGACTGGCACGACTACGCGGCCAAGAAGCCCGACGAGTTCACCGACCGCTCGCGCGAGTCGATGGCCGACCACGTCGACGCCATGCTCGGCTTCCTCGACCGCGGCGCCGAGGTCTTCGACTACGGCAACTCCCTGCGCGGCGAAGCCAAGCTCGGCGGCTGCGAGCGCGCGTTCGACTTCCCCGGCTTCGTGCCCGCCTACATCCGGCCGCTGTTCTGCGAGGGCAACGGCCCGTTCCGCTGGGCCGCGCTCTCCGGTGACCCCGAGGACATCGCGGCCACCGACCGCGCGATGCTGGAACTGTTCCCGGAGAACGAATCCCTCGCCCGCTGGATCCGCCTCGCCGGGGAACGCGTGGCGTTCCAAGGGCTTCCGGCGCGGATCTGCTGGCTCGGCTACGGCGAACGCCACCTGGCCGGCCTGCGGTTCAACGAAATGGTGGCCAGCGGTGAACTGAAGGCGCCGGTCGTCATCGGCCGCGACCACCTCGACTCCGGCAGCGTCGCCTCGCCGTACCGCGAAACCGAGGGCATGGCCGACGGCTCCGACGCGATCGCCGACTGGCCGCTGCTCAACGCCCTGGTCAACACGTCCTCGGGCGCCAGCTGGGTGTCGATCCACCACGGCGGCGGTGTCGGCATGGGCCGGTCCATCCACGCTGGCCAGGTCAGCGTGGCCGACGGGACCCCGCTGGCCGCGCAGAAGCTGGAACGCGTGCTCACCAACGACCCGGGCATGGGGGTCATCCGGCACGTCGACGCCGGCTACGACCGCGCCGCCGATGTCGCCGACGAGCGTGGTGTCCGCGTCCCGATGCGGGAGCAGGCGTGACGGCTTCGAGCCTGCTGGGCGAGATCGACGGCGTCGGGCGCGACCCGAAGCGCGGCGGATACTCGCGGCACGCCTTCGACGGACCCGAGCACGACCTGCGCGAGTGGTTCGTCGAACGCGCACTGGGGCTCGGGCTCGACGTCGAGACCGACCGCAACGGCAACATCTGGGCGTGGTGGGGGCCGCTGGGACGCAACGCCGTGGTCACCGGCAGCCACCTCGACTCGGTGCCGGGCGGTGGCGCGTTCGACGGCCCGCTGGGCGTGGTGAGCGCGCTGGCCGCCGTCGAAGCGTTGCAGGCCAAGGGGTTCCGGCCGAGGCGACCGCTCGCCGTCGTGGTGTTCGCCGAGGAGGAGGGCGGCCGGTTCGGCGTTCCGTGCCTGGGTTCGCGGCTGCTCACCGGCACGATCGACGCCGACAGGGCACGCGGCCTGCGGGACGCCGACGGCGTGACGTTCGCCGAGGCGGCCGCGAAGGCGGGCGTCGACCCCGAGCGGATCGGGCCGGACACCGAGCGGCTCGACCGGATCGGGCAGTTCGTCGAACTGCACGTCGAGCAGGGCCGCGGGCTGATCGACCTCGGGGCGCCGGTGGCCGTCGGCAGCACGGTGATCGCGCACGGGCGGTGGCGGTTTTCTTTTTCGGGACAGGGGAACCACGCGGGAGCGACGTTGCTCACCGACCGCGCGGACCCGATGTTGCCCGCCGCAGAAACGGTCACGGCCGTCCGTCGGCTGGCTGCGAAGGTGCCGGACGCGCGGGCGACCGTCGGCCGGCTCGTGCCGACCCCCGGCGGGACCAACGTCATCGCGTCCACAGTGGACCTTTGGCTCGACGCGCGGGTGCCCGGCGAGGGAACGCCGGGGCTGGTCGCCGAGATCAGCCGGGCCGCCTCGGAGGCGGCCGCGGCGGAGGGCTGCCGGGTCGCGGTGACGCGCGAGTCCTATTCGGACGACGTCGTGTTCGACGACGGCCTGCGCCGCGACCTGGGCGAGTGGCTCGGCGGCCCGCCGGAGCTGCCGACCGGCGCCGGGCACGACGCGGCCATCCTCGCCGGGTTCGTCCCGGCCGGGATGCTCTACGTGCGCAACCCGACCGGCATCAGCCACTCGCCGGAGGAGTTCGCCGAGGCCGAGGACGTCGAAGCCGGTGCCACGGCGCTGGCCACGGTGCTGGAACGGCTGGCGCAGTGACCCCCAAGCCGACCCCCGGCCCGCGGGGGCGCCCCCCGGTTCCAGCGTATCGCGCGGCACCGACAGTTTTCTGGTGCGAGCAGGCCTGGCTGCCCGGCGGGATCGCCTCCGGCGTGCGGATCGACGTCGAGGGCGGCCGGATCATCGCGGTGACGGCGGATTCGCCGCGCACGGGCACGATCCTCGCCGGGCTGACGCTGCCCGGCTTCGCGAACGGGCATTCGCACGCCTTCCACCGGGCCCTGCGAGGCCGGACGCACCACGAGCGCGGCACGTTCTGGACCTGGCGCGAGCGGATGTACGCCCTGGCGGCACGGCTCGATCCGGACACCTATTACCGGCTGGCCCGCGGTGTCTACGCCGAGATGGTGCTCGGCGGGTACACGAGCGTGGGCGAGTTCCACTACCTGCACCACGCGCCCGGCGGCAAGCCGTACGCCGACCCGAACGCGATGGGGGAGGCGCTGCGGCAGGCCGCGGCCGACGCCGGGATCCGGCTGACGCTCCTGGACACGTGCTACCTGGCGGGCGGGATCGGCGTGGAACCCGACGAGGTCCAGCAGCGGTTCTCGGACGGCTCGGCTTCGGCCTGGGCTTCGCGGGTCGCCGCGATCGAGGAAGGCGAACTCTTCCGGGTCGGCTCGGCCATCCATTCGGTGCGGGCGGTCCCGGCCGACCAGCTGTCGCTGGTGGACAGCAAGCGGGTCGTGCACGTCCACCTCTCGGAGCAGCGGGCCGAAAACGAGCAGTGCCAGGCGGCCTACGGTCGCACGCCCACCGAGCTGCTGGACGATCGCGGGGTCCTGACCGAGCGCCTGGTCGCCGTGCACGCCACGCACCTGACGACGTCGGACATCGACCGGCTGAGCGGGGCGCGGGCGTGCTTCTGCCCGACCACCGAACGCGACCTCGGCGACGGCATCGGCCCCGCCCGCGCCCTGCGGGACGCCGGGGTGCGGCTGAGCGTCGGCAGCGACAGCAACGCCGTCGTCGACGCGTTCGAAGAGACCCGCGCGCTGGAGCTGGACGACCGGCTGGCCAGCGAGGAACGCGGCCGGTTCAGCGCCGAGGAGCTCCTCGAAGCGGGCACCGACCACGCGGCGATCGGGTGGGACGAGGTCGGCGCGCTCGCCGAGGGGGCGGGCGCGGACTTCGTCACGGTGGCCCTGGATTCGGTGCGGACGGCCGGGATCGAGCCGTCGGGGGTCGTCTTCGCGGCGTCCGGCTCGGATGTCCGGCACGTCGTCGTCGCCGGCCGCGAGGTCGTCCGCGACGGAACGCACCTGCTCGTCGACCGACCGGAAACCGTTCTGGCGAAGGAGATCGAGGCACTGTGGCCGTCCTGATCACGGGCATCGGGGAGCTCACCACCAACGACCCGGCGCTGGGCCGTATTCCGGACGCCGCACTCGTCCTGGACGGCTCGCGCGTCGCCTGGGCAGGCCCGGCGGCGAGCGCACCGGCGGCCGACGAACGCGTGGACGTCGAAGGGCGCGCGGTGCTGCCCGGCTGGGTGGACAGCCACACGCATCTGGTCTACGCGGGCGACCGCACCGCCGAGTTCGAGGCGCGGATGGCGGGAAAGCCCTACACCGCAGGCGGAATCGCGATCACCGTCGGCGCGACGCGGGAGGCGTCCGACGAGCAGCTGGCGGCGAACCTGCGGCGCCACGTCGACGAGGCGGCCCGGCAGGGGACGACCTGCCTGGAGACCAAGACCGGCTACGGGCTCACGGTCGCGGACGAAGCCCGCAGCGCCCGGATCGCCGGCGAGGTGGTCGACGAGGTGACGTTCCTCGGCGCGCACCTGGTGCCGCCGGGCGCCGACGCCGAGTCCTATGTGGACCTGGTGTGCGGCAAAATGCTGGACGCGGTGGCGGAAAGCGTGCGCTGGGCGGACGTGTTCTGCGAGACGGGGGCGTTCGACGAGGCTCAATCGGCGCGGGTGCTCAAGGCCGCCGCCGAGCGCGGGCTCGGCCTGCGGGTGCACGGCAACCAGCTCGGCGAAGGCCCCGGCGTGCGGCTGGCGGTGGAACTCGGCGCGGCGAGCGTCGACCACTGCACGTATTTGAGCGACGCCGACGTCGAGGCGCTGGCGTCCTCCGAGACCGTGGCGACCCTGCTGCCCGCGTGCGACCTGTCGACCCGCCAGCCCCTGCCCCCGGCGCGGCGGCTGCTCGACGCGGGCGCGACGGTGGCGCTGGCCAGCAACGCCAACCCGGGCAGCTCGTACACGACGTCGATGGCGTTCTGCGTCGCCACGGCGGTGCTGCAGATGCGCATGACGATCGAGGAAGCGGTCTGGGCGGCGACGGCGGGCGGGGCCAAAGCGCTGCGGCGCGAGGACGTGGGCGTCCTGCGGCCCGGTTCGCGGGCGGACGTCCACGTCCTCGACGCGCCTTCGGTGACGCACCTGGCCTACCGGCCGGGCGTGCCGCTGACCGGAGCGGTGTGGCGGGCCGGGGTCAGAGTGGCAGGGTGAACGCCGTGCAGGACGGTACGTAGGACGCGTCGAGGGCGTGCAGGATCAGGCCGGTGACGTTCGGGTCGGCCGCCTGGCTCAGGTGACCCGACGCGTCGGACGGGCAGAAATCCTGCAGCACGATGTCGGTCGTGCCCGGTTCGCCGAGGATCCCGCTCGTGTACGGCGTCACGACTTCGTCGTACTTGCTGACGATGCTCGTGTACGTCGGCCCCGGCACGTGCACGCCGCCGCGGGCGAGGTCGTCCAGGAACGCCGAGGGCGCCAGGTACTCGGTGCACGCGCCGCACGCCGTGCGCAGGATCGCGCCGAGGCCGGGCACGGACGTGAGCAGGGCCTTGGCCAGCGCGTCGAGGCCGCCGAGGGTCGTCCCGCGGTAGTTGGCGCCGAAGCCGACGAAGTGGGCGACCTCGGCCGCACCGCCGCCGTACTTCAGGTAGTACGCGGGCATCGTGCTGCCCTCGGAATGGCCGACGATGTCGACCTTCGCCGCGCCGGTCGTGGACCGGACCCGGTCGACGAACCGGCCGAGCTGCGCCGCGCTGTCGCGCATGGAGGCGAGCCCGCCGACGCCGGGCCCGAGGATCCCCGTGCCGTAGGTCAGGGAGAAGACGCAGTAGCCCTCGGCGGCGATCTTCGGCGCGTGGAAGAACCAGTTGACGCTGTCGTTCGCGCCGAGGCCGTGCACGAGCACGACGGGCTCCGGGTGCGCGGCCGACGGACGGCAGCCCCAGTCGTTCCAGCCGCTGCGCGGTGCCGCTTCCGCGACCGCCGGCGCGAGCACGCCGAAGGTGAGCGCCGCGGCGAGCACGGCCAGGGTTCGCTTGGCACCGCCGTTGGTGACCCGCATTCCGTTGCCTCCAGTTACCCGTCAGTACGTGACGCAGATCATGATCGGTCACAGACTGCTGGAGGCGACCTGGGAAAACGCTCAGAGTTGCCCGGCGTTCGTTGTGACGGGTGACAACGACGGCCGACGGAGTCCGACGGCGAGCCCGGTCAGCGCGATCAGCCCGCAGAGCCACGCGAACCAGTCGCCGAAGCGCGCGTACGGTGTCTTGCCCGGCCCGATCGGGACGTCGGCGACGACCACCGTGAACGGACGGCCGCCGGTGTGGGCTTCGGCCAGCACGTGACCGCGTGCGTCGGCCAGCATCGGCGTCCCGCGGGTCGCGCTCCACGCCACCGAGAAGCCGTTCTCGACGCCGCGGATCAACGCCGTGCGGCTGTGCGCCCAGCCGTCGACGTCTTCGTCGGACGCCGGGATGAGGACCAGGCCCGTGCCGGCTTGGCCGTATTCGCCGCTGGGGTCGGCGAAGTTGACGTCCATGCACACCATCAGCCCGGTTCCCCCGAAGTGCGCGAGTTGCGTGCCGGAGGCCATGTTCGGCGAATCTCCGTTGTGCCACTTGCGGTACTCCACCGGCGTGCCGGACGGCGGGATCGCGAGCGCGGCGTTGAAGCGGCCCTCCGGGGTCGTCTCGATGACGCCGGTGACGACGGTGAGCTTCCGCGTGCGGGCGACCTCCGAGAAGGCTTCGACGAGCCGCGGACGGCTGGTCTGGTCCACCGCGAAGGCGGCTTCGGGCAACACGACCGCTTGGACGCCGTCCGGCAGCCGACCCAGCTGGTCCACAAAGGACCGCAAGAGCGGCTGGCCGTCCGGGGTGGCGACGTCGGCCGCCCAGCGGCTCTGCCCGGGCGCGACCAGCGCGACCCGCGTCGAAGGCCCGGTCAGGGGTGGGGTGGTCCAGTACACGAGCCCACCGGCGATGGCGGCCAGTGCGAGCACCGGGACGAGCCGGGAGCGGCCGCGCAGGCCGGGCGCGAGCGCGGCGGCGACGGCGGCCGGGACGAACAGCACCAGGAACTCGACGCCCCAGCCGCCGGTCACGGTGGCGAGGTGCAGCACGGTCGGCCGGTCGGCCTGGGTCGTCATCAGCGTGTCCATCACGCCGGTCGGGTTGAGCAGCGATACGCCGTAGAGCACCACCGTCCACAACGCCGGTGCGGCGAGCGCCGCCGTCAAGCCGTGTCCGCGGCGGACCAGCAGCCGGAACAGCCCCGTGGACAGGGCGAACACCAGGGCACTGCCACCGAGGATCCCGAGCGCCGCGGGGCGGGGGATCGACAGCGAATGCCAGAAGTAGCTCCAGCTGCCGGCGCTGCCCGCCAAGTAGGCGAGGAACGCGCTCGTCATCGCCGCCGCGCCGGGAACGCGGGGCGCGAGCAGCAAGATCGGCAGCGGCGCCACCCAGGCTAGCTCCGGCACCGGATCCAAGCCGGTGCCGAAGAAGAACAACACCGCCGACACCGCTGTCGCGGCGGCCGCCCACCCCAGCTTGGTCATCGTGGCCCCTTTCGCCGGTTCCGAGGGTTCCAGGCGCGACCGGCGGGCACAGTGGGTCAAACCACCCAGTCCGGGTGGGGTTTACCCCACCCCGGTTCATGCAGAGTTCAGTAAGCCGTCACGCGACAGGGATCGGAGCGGCCGAAGTGGATCAGTAGCGTTGCCAACGAACAGCTACGAAAGTGGGCCGCCGATGGACTTCTCGCTGATCGTGCTGGTGGTGATCGTGGCCGCGCTGGCCTTCGACTTCACCAACGGCTTCCACGACACCGCCAACGCGATGGCCACCTCCATCGCCACCGGGGCGCTCAAACCGAAGGTCGCCGTCGCCGTTTCCGCCGTGCTGAACCTCGTCGGCGCGTTCCTCTCGGTCGAGGTCGCCAAGACGATCTCCGGCGGGATCGTCGACGACACGAAGGTGACGCCGGTGATCATCTTCGCCGGGCTCGTCGGCGCGATCGTGTGGAACCTGGTGACCTGGCTGATCGGGCTGCCGTCCAGCTCGTCGCACGCGCTGTTCGGCGGGCTGATCGGCGCGACCTGGATCGCCTCCGGCTCCGACGCCGTCCACTTCGGGAAGGTCGTCGAGAAGGTGCTGATCCCGGCGCTCGCCTCGCCGATCGTCGCCGGGATCGTCGCCACGCTGGGCACCTTCCTCGTCTACCGGATCACCGCACGGGCGAAGCGGGACACGGTCGGCCGGACGTTCAAGGCCGGCCAGATCGCTTCGGCGTCGCTGGTGTCGCTCGCGCACGGCACGAACGACGCGCAGAAGACCATGGGCGTCATCACGCTGACGCTGATCGCCTCCGGCTCGCTCGCGCCGAACTCGGGGCCGCCGTTCTGGGTGATCCTGACCGCGGGCTCCGCGATCGCGCTCGGCACCTACCTGGGCGGCTGGCGGATCATCCAGACGATGGGCAAGAAGCTCACCGAAATCCAGACGCCGCAGGGGTTCGCGGCGGAAACCAGCGCCGCGGCGGTCATCCTCACCTCGGCGCACCTCGGGTTCGCGCTGTCCACCACGCACGTCTGCTCGGGCGGCATCATCGGCTCGGGGCTCGGCCGCAAGCTCGCCGAAGTCCGCTGGGGCGTCGCGGGCCGGATGGTGCTGGCCTGGGCGCTGACGCTGCCCGCCGCCGCGATCGTCGGCGCGCTCGCCGCCGAGGTCTCGACGCTCGGGACGTGGGGCACCGTACTGGTCGGCCTGGCCGGCGTCGTCGTCGCGCTGGGCATCTACCTCGCGTCGAAGCGGAACCCGGTCAACGCGAACTCCATCCACGAGCCCGAGCCCGGCGTCACGCAGCCGGCCAACGCCTGAGGAGCGCCGTGCACATCAATTGGGGTTCCCTCGGTCTGGTCTTCGTCGTCGCCCTCGCGTCGGTGGTGGTGCTGACGAGCCTCTTCTCCTTCGGGGTGGTGGGGCTCTCCCAGCGCGACGCGGCCCGCGAGTCGGGTGCCTCGGGCACCGGGCCGCTGGCCGGCGCGGTCGTCTGCTTCGCCGCCTGCGCGGCGATCATCGGCTACGGCATCTACTTGATCGTGGCCTGAACGCGCTCCCGGAACCCGTCGGGCAGGCCGGCGAGCAACGGTTTCAGCGTGGCTCGCCGCGCGTCGCTCAGGTGGGACAGCAGGCCGAGCGCCGGCGTCCAGAGGTCTTCGTCGGCGCTCGCCGCGGTGACCAGCCGGCCGAGCCGGTGGGCCGGGAGCAGGCCGACGACGTGGTCGACGCGGCGCTTGTCGTCGAGCACGAAGGCGATCCGCAGCAGCGCCGGGTCGTCGATCCGGTCCAGGGCCCGCCGCACGGTGAGGTCCGGCAGGTGCCCGACGAACCGGCCGAGGGTGATCCAGTCCTCCTTGCGCGCCAGTTCGCCGGCGACGGCGAGGACGGTGTCCAGGGGGATCCGGCTGATGATCGCGCTCGCGCGCCGCGGGTCGAGCTCCGCGGCCACGTCGGCGAGGAACCGCGGGCTGAGCCGCTTGGCGACGTCGACGCCGCGCGCGACGTCGACCAGCCCGGCGATCCGCGCGCACAGCAGCGGGCCGAACACCTTTTCGGCGATCTTGGCGAGCACCCCGACGGGCACGATCCGCGCCGCCAGGGCCATCCGCTGCAGCACGGCCGCGTTGGCGTCGAACAGCGTGTCGGTGACCTGCTCGCGGAAGGCCTGCAGGTCGTCGGCGTCGACGCGGGCGAGGTACGCCAGGCGGTCTGGCTCGACGTCGAGGACGCGGGCCAGCTTCAGGATCTCCGCCTCGGCGGCGTAGTTCTCCGTCACAGGCCCACTGCTTTCCGGACCGCTCCGCGCAGCAGCGCGGGGACGTACCGGAGTCCTTCTTCGCCCGCTTCGGCCAGCGCTTTCGCCTGGCGGCGGCGCGCGTCGCGGAGGGCATCGGCGAGGTCCTGCCGCTCGTGCTCTTCGAGGGCCTCGATGCCTTCGGGGAGGTAGCCGCCCAACTGGTCGGCGAGTGTGCGCTCGGCCATGGTGGATCATCATGCAACACCACGGGCGGTGTCGTGCGGATATGCGCGTCGCGGGAAGGGTGACTTTCGGCAGTGGCCCGGTCGCGGTCACGCCTTGTAGCTTCGAACCCGTGCGGACGGTGACGAAGCGCAGGTGGCAGGTGGCGCTCGACGTCGCCCTCGGGGTGTTCCTCGCGTTCATCGTCGTCGTGGGCACGCTGGGCACCCGGTCGTACTGGGAGCTCGCCGGCGGTCTCGCGGTCGTGGCCGGCTCGGTGGTGACCGCCCGGCGGTACCCGGCCGTCTCGCTCGGCATCGCGCTGGCCGGGACGCTGGCCGTGCCGTTCCCCCTCGGCGACCACGTGCCCGCGTGGGTGATCTTCGTGCTGGTCGCGATGAGCTACCAGGCCGGGCTGCGGATGCCGCGGGCCCGTCCCGGGATCCTGACCGGCGTGGCCTGCACGGTCCTGGGGCTTCCGCTCTCGCTCGCGTTCGGCCCGGACGGCCTGGGGGACTGGGCGCAGATGGTCGCGATGCTCGTCTTCGCCGGGCTGTCGCCGTGGCTGCTCGGCCGGTACATCCGGGTCCGCGGCGAGCTCGCCCGCACCGGCTGGCGCCGGGCCGAGGAGATGGAGAGCAGGCAGCGGCTGGTCGCCGAGCAGGCCCGGCTGCGCGAGCGCGCGCGGATCGCCAGCGACATGCACGACTCGCTGGGGCACGAGCTGAGCCTGATCGCCGTCCGCGCGGCCGCCCTGGAGGTCGCGAGCGGGCTCGACGACGCCCAGCGCGACGCCGCCGCGCAGCTGCGGACCAGCGCCGCGACCGCGACCGAGCGGCTGCGCGAGATCATCGGCGTGCTGCGGGAGGACGCCGCGCCGGTGGAACCGGTGCAGGGCGACCTCGGCGAGCTGATCGCCAGGGCGCGGGCGTCCGGGTTGCTGATCGAGTCCACGGTGGACACGGCCGACGTGCCCCCGATGGTCGCCCGCGCCGCATACCGGGTGGTGCAGGAAGCCCTGACGAACGTGGCGAAGCACGCGCCGGGCGCCGCTGTCACCGTCCGCGTGGCCAGTACCGGTGCGCGGACCGACGTCAGCGTGGTCAACGCGCCGCCGCCCGCCGGGCCGCTGCCCGGTGCCGCGTCCGGGCACGTCGGGCTGATCGGCCTGCGCGAGCGCGTCCGGCTCGTCGGCGGCACGCTGCGGGCCGGCCCCGACGCCGGTGGGTTCGCCGTCACCGCGACGCTGCCGCACGGGGCAGGCCCGGCCGAGCCGGATGCCGCGGCGGACGACGAGGACGGGCGGTCGACGTCGGCGCGGGCGCTCGAACTCGCCCGGCGGGACGTGCGCCGCAGCCTGATCCAGGCGGTCGCCGTCCCGCTCGGGCTGTTCGCGGTGGTGCTCGCGATCGCCGGGATCGCGTTCCTCTACCAGTGGAACTCGTCGGAGCTGCCGTCCGGCGTCTACGACCGGCTGCGGATCGGGCAGCCGCGGGCCGAGGTGGCGCCGCAGCTGCCGGACAACCAGCGCGTCGCGCGGCCGGTGCGGGGTGAGCCGCCGCTGCCGGCCGTGCCCGGTGCCGTCTGCGAGTACTACGGCACGGGAAGATCGTGGCTCGACAACGACTACGCCGCCTACCGGCTGTGTTTCGCCGATGGGAGACTGGTCGCCAAGGACAGGTTCGCCGAGGGGGCATCGTGATCAGGGTCGTGCTGGCCGACGACGAAGCGATGATGCGGGCGGGGGTGGCGGCGATCCTCGCCGCGGACTCCGGGATCGAGGTCGTCGCCGAAGCCGCCGACGGCCGGGAAGCGGTCTCGCAGGTCCTCGCCACGCACCCCGACGTCGTGCTGCTGGACATCCGCATGCCCGGCCTGGACGGCTTGGGCGCGGCCGCCGAGATCCGGCGGCTGCGGCCCGCGACCGGCGTGATCATGCTGACCACGTTCGGCGAGGACGACTACATCGAGCGCGCCCTCGGCCTCGGCGCCGGCGGCTTCCTGCTGAAGTCGGGCGACCCGCGCGAGCTGCTGGCCGGCATCCACGCCGTCGCCGGCGGGGCCGCGTTCCTCTCGCCGAAGGTGGCGCAGCGGGTGATCGCCCGGCTCTCCGGCGGGCAGCTGGCGCGCGCCGCCGCGGCCCGCGAGCGGATCAGCGCGCTGACCCCGCGCGAGCGCGAAGTGCTGACCCTGCTGGGTTCCGGACTGTCCAATGCGGACATCGCGGCGAAGATGTTCGTGGTCGAGGGCACGGTGAAGGCGCACGTGAGCACCATCCTGACCCGGCTCGGCGCGAAGAACCGGGTGCAGGCGGCGATCACGGCGTACGAGGCGGGACTGGTCGGGGGAGACGCGGCGGCGTCCACCCCGTGATCCCCACGCCGACGCGGGCGGTGGCCGTGGCCGGCAGGCACCGCAGCACGGCCGTGCGCACGGTGGTGGCGACCGGGTTGGCCAGCTGCGGCCCGAGCTTGCCCAGCCGGACCGACTCCCGGACGACCCGCTGGCTGCGAGGCCGTCGCTGCCGGTCGTAGCTCGAGAGGGCGGTGTCCACGTCCTGTGTGGACACCACGTGAGCGAGCACGACGGCGTCCTCGATGGCCTGGCAGCCGCCTTGCCCGAGGAACGGTGGCATGGCGTGGGCGGCGTCGCCGAGCAGCGCGATCCGGCCGCGCGTGTAGGCCGGCAGCGGCGTGCCGAGGTAGTGGAGGTCGTGGTGCAGCACGGCTTCCGGCGGGGTGGCGGCCAGGAGCGCCGGGATCGGGTCGTGCCAGTTCTCGAAGGCGTGGCGCAGGTCGGCTCGGCGGGTGCCGGGGGCGGCGAGGGTGGAGATCCACCAGTAGACGTCGCCGCCGGTCAGCGGCAGGACACCGACCTCGGTGCCGCGGTCGAAGCTGGTGCTCAGGCGGGTGCCGGGCAGGTGCGCGACACCGCGGAACGCCGTGCTGCCCGAGTACACCGGTTCCGGATGCCGCGGGAAGAGCGCGTGGCGGACCGGGCTGTGGATGCCGTCAGCCGCGACGACGAGGTCGGCACGCAGTTCTTCGCGGTCTGTGCGGACCAGGCCGTCTTCGCGGACTTCGGTGACTTCTTCGCCGGTGCGCAGGCTTTCGGCGGGAATCGCGTCGCGGAGGGCGGCGATGAGGTCCCGCCGGTGGATCGCGCCGAGCGGCCGCCCGTGCCGTCGTTCGAACTCGGCGGCGTCGAAGCGGGTGATCCGGCGGCCGCGCCGGTCGCGGAAACCGCCTTCGGTCTGCACGGCCAGGCGGTCCCCGAGGTCGACGCCGAGTTCGTCGAGGCTGCGCAGGGCGTTCGGCCAGAGTGAGATCCCGGCGCCGACGTCGCCGAACTCGGGTGCTTTCTCCAGGACGGTGACCGTCCAGCCGACCCGGTGCAGCCCCGCGGCCGCCGCCAGTCCGCCGATACCGCCGCCGATCACGGTCGCGTGCATGACGTCCTCCCCTACAGGTGTAGAGGACTCTACACCTGTAGGGTGCGGGCCGTGGAGCGGATGGATGTGATCGCCGACGCAGCGATCTCGGTGATCGCGACCGACGGCATGCGCGGGCTGACCCACCGGGCGGTGGACCGGGCGGCGGGCCTGCCGGTGGGATCGACGTCGTACTACGCGCGCACGCGGGCGGCGCTGCTGGAGCTCACGATCGCCCGGATCGTGGCCCTCGACCAGCCGGTTTCGCGACCGTCGGCGTCGCTGGCGGAGTTCGTGGCGGGGTATGCGTACGAAGCGATCACTTCGGGCCGGACGCGGATGCTGGCGCGGTACGAGTTCGCGCTGGAGGCGACGCGGCGCCCGGAGCTGCGCGCGGTGTACGACGAGGGGGGTCTGCAGATCCGCCGCCTCGCGGCTTCGGCGCTGGAGGCGGCGGGGTCGTCAGCTCCCGAGCGGCACGCGAGGATCGTGGTGGACTGGATGGAGGGGACGATCTTCGGGGCGCTGGCCGGGACCGGATCGCTGGCGCCGCCCGGCTTGGAGGAGCTGGTCGAGAGCGCCGGGGAGATCCTCGCGGGGATCGGCGTGGCGTGATTCGGGCCGACCCCCGCGGGGGCGCCCCCCGTTTTCCACGCTACCGGAGGGCACCGACAATTCCGGATTTCCCGCTGGGGGCTCAGGCGTCGCGGCGGCGCAGGACCGCCGTCCCCGCCAGCAGTGCCCCCGCTGCCCAAGCCGCACAGATCAGCAGCCCCACCCAAGGGGCATACGGCGCCGCCGTCATCGTGATCGGGTTGGGCTGGCCCGCCTCGACCATGGCGTTCACCCCCGCGATGCCCGGGAAGTACGGCATCGCCTCCGGCAGGCCCAGCGAGGCCACAATCAGCGGCAGCGGGACCAGCAGCACGATCACCGACACCAGCGTCCCGGCCGCGCTGCGCAGCGCCCAGCCGATTCCCGTGCACAGCAAGCCCAGCAGCGCGAAGTAGCCGCCCATGCCGGACGCGGTCGTGAAGCCCGCCTCGAACGACGTCGGCAGGCCGTGGCCGTTCATCACCGCGGTCGCCAGGGCCATTCCGGCGCACGACAGGAGCACGCCGT
Organism: Amycolatopsis plumensis; assembly: GCF_042652605.1. Lineage (NCBI taxonomy): Bacteria > Bacillati > Actinomycetota > Actinomycetes > Pseudonocardiales > Pseudonocardiaceae > Amycolatopsis > Amycolatopsis plumensis. Next base: position 4,335,663 of record NZ_JBHSJY010000001.1, read on the forward strand.
ACGCAAAGAGGACCGGGGCCAGCACCGCCGCCTTCGCCAGGACCACCCGGGAGCGGACCGGAGTCCACAGCAGCGTCGACCGGATGCCCCCGCCCGCGTATTCGCTCGTCACGAACAGCGTGGCCAGCGCGATCACCGCGAACTGGGTCAGGTAGAAGCCGCCGCCCAGTGCGATCGTGTGGGCGCCCTGCGGCTGGTCGCCGATGCGCTGGGCGATCGCCGACAGCGTTCCGTAGAACAGCATCAGGGCCGTTCCCGCCACCAGGCACCACCAGGTCGCCCGGACCGACCAGAACTTCGTCCACTCGGACGCCACCGCGCCCGGCAGGCCGCCGCCGCGCGCTTCCACCGTCGCCGTCATGCCGAAACCCCGTATTCCACCGAAGAAGCCGTCAGTTCCATGTACGCCTGCTCGAGCGACGCCGTCCGCTCGGCGAGCCCGTGCACGCGGATCCCGAGCTCGTGCACGAGGTCGCCGACACGGGTGACGGCGACGCCGTCCACCACCAGTTCGCCCGGCTCGCCCGGGTGCGTCAGGCCGCCTTCGGCACGCAGCCGCGCGTCCAGCGCGTGGCGCTCGCCGTCGGCCGGGACGCGGACCGAAACCGTCGTGCGGGAATGGCCCGCGATGAACTCCGCCACCGGGGCGTCGGCCAGCAGCTTGCCCTTGCCGATCACCACCAGGTGGTCGGCGGTCAGCTGCATCTCGCTCATCAGGTGGCTGGAGACGAACACCGTCCGCCCCTCGGCCGCCAGCGACCGCATCAGCTGCCGCACCCAGCGGACGCCGTCCGGGTCGAGGCCGTTGACCGGCTCGTCGAACAGCAACACCCCCGGGTCACCCAGCAGCGCGCCCGCGATGCCCAGCCGCTGTCCCATGCCGAGGGAGAACTGGCCGGCCCGTTTGCCGGCGACGTCGGACAGCCCGACCGTCGCCAGGACCTCCTCGACGCGGCTCGCCGCGATGCCGTTGCTGCGGGCCATGGCCAGCAGGTGCTTCCCGGCGCTGCGGCCCGGGTGCAGCGCCTTGGCGTCGAGCAGCGCCCCCACCTCGCGCAGCGGGTGCCGCAGCTCGGCGTACCGCTTCCCGCCGACCAGGACTTCACCCGCCTGCGGGTGGTCGAGCCCGACGGTCATCCGCATGGTCGTCGACTTCCCGGCCCCGTTGGGACCGAGGAAGCCGGTCACCTGGCCGGGCGCGACGTCGCAGGTGAGCGCGTCGACGACGGTTTTCTCCCCGTAGCGCTTGGTGAGTCCCCTGAGTGTGATCATGCCCCGAAGTCTGCGGCCCGCGGGGGTGCGCGGGCATCGGACGACGGTCGCGGGCCGCCCCCGACTTTCGGCAGGGTTTCAGGTCCGGGGCTTCTCCGCGGCCAGTTTCACCCAGCTGTTCATCTCGCCCTGCTCGATGCGCGTGACCGCGCGGACGAGGGCTTCTTCGCGGGTCGCCGGATCGGCGTACGGTTCCGCGCCGATGTGGTAGAGCCGCCGCTCGGCGTCGATCGCTTCGCGGGCGGCGCTGTACCGGAGGTAGTTGTCCTGCCAGTGGAACACCGACCGCAGGCCCGAACCGACGACGAGCACCGCGCCGATGACGGCCAGCACCACCGTGCTCGCCGGGTTGATCGCGGCGATCACGGGAATGCTGGCGGACAGCGCGATCATCGCCACCTCGGTCGCCTTGTACCACCGCCGCGAGCGGATGGCGTGCGACCGGTACCAGTCGTAGGAGGCGTCGGCCAGCGCCAGTCCCGGCCCGGGAACCCCCTCGCCCATCGGGACCTCCCTGTCAGCGGGCCGCGTACTTCAGCAGCCGCAATCCTTCCAGACGCACGGCTTGCGGGTAAATGGTCCGGTAGATGGCGCAGTTCGGCGAGCGGACGTCGAACCGGCCGGTCGCCCGGAAGGTGGCCGCCGCGCACCCTCCGGAACACCAGTGGCGCCACGTGCAGTCGCGGCAGCCCTGCTTGTCCTCGACGAGCAGGTTCCGGATCCCGCGCGGGTCGGTGCGGACGGCCAGCACCGGGTCGGTGGTCCGGACGTCGCCGATGGTGTCGGAGATTTCCATGTGGCACTTCGCGATCTGCCCGCGCTGGTCGATCACGACGTAGTCGTCGCCGACGCCGCAGGCGCGGCGGCGGGGCGCGAGCAGCTGGCCCCGGTCCAGCACGCAGCCGAGGACGCTCCACCGCGGCAGGTTCTCTTCGATCTCCGCGAACGCCGATTCCAGGCCGGCGAGCATCGCCTGCTCTTCGTAGTGGAGGTCGGCCACGGCGGCCGAGCAGTCGTTGTCCCGGAAGAAGTTGAAGCTGAACGTGAGGTCCCGTTCGAGCGCGAACCGGACGACCGGGCCGATCGCGTCGACGTTCCGGCTCGTGATGGTGATCGAGATGTGCGGCCGCACCCCGGCTTCGAGCAGCCGTCCGATCGTGCGGACCACGAGGTGCGACGAGCGGTGCCCGCCCACCGTGGGGCGCTGGGCGTCGTGCGCCTCCCCGATGCCGTCGAGGGAGATCATCACCCCGATGCCGTGCTCGGTGAGGGCGGCCGCCAGGCGCCGGTTGATCGCGACGCCGTTGCTGAGCAGCACCGCGCTCAGCGTCAACCCGGCCGCGTCGCACCGATCCCGGGCGTACTGGTGCAGATCCAGCAGGACGTCGGCGTTGAGGCTCGCCTCGCCGCCCGCGTATTTGAGGCGCAGCGCGGAAAAACCGTTCCGGACCGCCGAGCGGACGAGCGCGTCCACGGAATCCCGCCCGGTGTCCCGGGTCATGCCTTCGTCGGACTTGCTGACGTAGCAGTAGGGGCACTTGAGGTTGCACTTGTTCGTGACGTGCAGCCAGGCGGTCAGCTGCCGGCTTTCGGCGAACCGGGGATCCGGCGGCGCACCCGCCGGGTGCAGCAGATCGTGCGAGAAAAGGTGACGCGCGGCCGCTTCCGCCGATTCGTCCGCCGCGAGCGCGCCGATCTCCCGAGGGGAGGAGAAAAGCTCGAGAAGGGCGTGGGCGGCCCGGTTGACGATCAGCACCCCGCCGTTCCCGTCCGGGTTGAACAATGCGGTGTGCTCGCCGTCGACCGGGCATTCCACGATCTCCCGCGCGCGCACCAGCGGGACGGCGGGCAAGCCGGCCGCCGTCCGGACGGCACTCCCGCCGCTCGGCGGGCAGGCGCAGTCCTCGCAGCTGTGGACGAGCAGCTCGTGCGCTCCCGGAACGTCCGAACCGGACAGTGCCACAGCGCGCTGGTCGCTGGAATGCATCGCGGATCCCTCTCACTGGCCGGACGGCACCGAACACGCGGGTGGCTTTTGTGCCGCCGGGAGGCGGCGGAGCTTAGTACAGTTGCTCCAGCCGAGCCAGTAAGGACGTCGAACGGCTCTTCGTCGACCAGTCCTCCCGCAATCTTGCGTACCACTGCGCCTGCGTTTCGGTGCTGAGCCGGGAGAACAACTGGTGGAATCTTTCGAACTCGCTGGCGATCGCGGCGGCACCGTGCGATCCCACGCGGCGGTCCGCCAGGGTGCGGAAGCCGAGGGAATAGTGCGTCAGCGCGACGTCGAGCGTCTCCGAGGTGTCACCGTCGAGGTTGTCGTGCAGGATCAGGTGGCCCTGGAGCAGATCCCAGCGCGCCTCGAGATCGGTGTAGTCGTATTCCTCGATCGCCCGCTCGATGTCCGCCACGCGCGATTTGATCAGGGCACGGTAGCGCGGCTCCCGGGTGCGGGTCCAGAGCTGGTACACCAGTTCCAGGTATTCGATGAGGCTGGCCGAGACGAACCAGCCGTCGGCGACCTTCGTGGCCTCGGCGATCGACTTGTCCAGGTAGTCGAGGCCCACGTCGGGGTCGTCGTCGCCGAAGATCCGCCCGGCCCGGTTGAGCGCGGAGGGAAACCACCTGATCGCGTAGTCGCGGCAGATCTCCAGTGAGCGCAGGATGATCTGCTTGGCCTGGGTGACGGCGTCGGGCAGCAGCTCGTAGCCGGATTCGTGGGCCTGGAAGAGGCAGATGGCCTGTTCCTGGAGAATCATCCCGATCCACGGCCAGTTACGCAGCGTCGAAAAACAGGTCTCCGCCTGGGCGTACGATTCCCACGCCAGGGTGAACTTGCGTTCGTAGCGGTAGATTTCGCCCGAGACGCTGTGGGAGACCGCGAGCTGGTGGTCCGAGCCCAGCCGCCGCCGCACGGCGATCGCGCTTTCGATGAGGTTGCGGGCGTCGTCGTACTGGCCGTGCAGCGCCTTGAGGTACGCCCAGTTCGCCTGGATGGAGGCGAGCTCCTCCCGGTCGGCGCTCGGACGGCCCGGCCCGACGACCGCGGCGATCACCTCGTAGGCCCGCTGGTAGTACTCGTCGGCCTGCTTCCACCGGCCGAGGTTCCTGGTGTAGTACCCGAGTTCCTTGTACGCCTGGGCCTGCCGGTGCTCGCGTTCCGGTGAGGGCAGCTCGCCCGCGTGCCGCAGCGCCAGGTCGAAGTGGTGCTTGGCCACCTCGACCTGCCCGGGGATGCCCATCCAGGCGTTGCCGCGCTCGTTGGCCAGCCGGTACCGCAGGTCGGGGTCGGCCTGCCCCTCCGGCAGCCGGTCGAGCAGCGACAGCGCGGCCCTGGACTGCGCGTTGTTGGTGAGGAACTGCGCGATCCTGATCCCGATGTCGAGGTACCGCAGCGGCATCGTGGCCAGCCAGGCGCGGAACCGCTCGACGACGACCCCGACCGCGTCCTCCAGCGGCGCCGTTTCCGACGACGGCGGCAGGAACCGTTCGAGCTCGTGGCACGCCAGCTCCTGGAAGTGCAGGTCGTGCTGGGCGGCGGCGCTGCTGAACGCGCCGAGGAACAGCTCGGTGCCGGACTCGAAGTCGCTCAGCAGCCGGTAGTAGAGCGCGGCGGTGCGCAGCTGGTCGAACTCGCGTTTCCGGATGTCCAGCTCGGCGACCCGGCGGAACACGGCGTGGTCGGGCTCGTCACCGGTGTCGAACACGGTGGACAGCTCGCCGACCACGGCCTCGTACTCTTCGCCGACGAGGCTCTCGTAGGCGGCGAAGGCCTTGCGCCACATCAGGTGGCGCCACGTCTCGTCCTGGTCGTGCAGCGGGACCAGCCGCAGGCACAGCTCTTCGGCGAGGGCGTCGTGCAGGGTGACGTACCGGGCGTTGGCCCGGCGGCGGATCCACGGACGCCGGCACAGCTGCTGCCACGCCTGGTCCCAGTCTTCGGCGCCGTCGGGCAGGTCCTGGTCGTCCATCAGGAGCCGCCACACCCGCTGGTCGATGCTGTGGCGGACGACCGCGAGCCGTTTGATGGCCTCCGACCAGAAGTCGGCGCTGCGGTAGGGCGTGACCAGCCGGCGCCGGAAGGCCTCGCGCAGGGGGCCGTCGCACGGCCGGCCGTCGGCCATCTCCGGGGGCGGGTCGCGTTTCTGCAGGTAGTCGACGGCGAGCGCGAGCCAGAGCGGGTGGCCCGCGGTCAGGTCGGCCAGCCGTTCCTTCTGCTCGGCGGTGAGAGCGCCCCCGAGCACGCTCGCGTCGAGGAACCCGATGGCGTCGTCGTGGCTGAAGCCGCGAAGCTCCCGCTGGACCACCGGGAGCGGGTTGCCGGGGTCGTCGAGGAGTTCGCGGATGGGGTCACGCCCGTCCCAGCCGGTCGCGGGCCGCCCCGACAGCACGAAGAGGGTGGCCGGGAGACGGCGCATCCACTGGGTGAGCGTGATCAGCAGGTAGGTGCTGCGGATCGTCTCGACCGTGTCCAAGGTGATCACCACGGTCGCGCCGGTCTGTTCGACGAAGCCGGTGTAGCACTGCACGAACAGCTCGCGCATGCGCCGGTGGTGGCTGGCGATGGTGTCCCGGCCGATCCGGCGGGCCGAGTACTGCGGCAGCTGGGACAGGTAGGTGAGGAAGGGGCCGAAGAACTCCAGGCCGGGGTCCAGCTCCTCGGCGACCACCCGCTGCAGGTTCTCCAGCAGCCAGAACTCCGAGTCGTCGATGTCGATCGGGGTGATCCAGTGCGTGCGGCGGTCCGGTCCGCCGAGCGCGGCCAGCGCCCGGACCATCCGGGTCTTGCCCACCCCGCCGACCCCGTAGACCAGCAGGACGCTGCTGCGGCGGCTGGAGCGGACCAAGTCCACCTGGTCCAGGAGCTCCCGCTCCTCCCGGCGCGGCACGTAGTCGGTGACGGGCGTCGGCTGCATCAGCCACCTCCGGAGACGGTTTCGCCGAGCGTGCGGACAACGTCGTCGAACAGGCCTTCGTACGGGCGCAGGAGCGAGGCGAACTCGAAGTCGGCACCGAGCTTCTGCATGACGTAGCGGCTGAACTCCGCGGGGCTGAACCGCTCCGGCCTGCGGAAAGCCGTCGCCAGCTCGACCGTGGCGGCCAGGAGCTTCGGCCGCAGGTCCTGGTGCTCCTCCAGGCGGAGCTTCGTGGTTTCGTGCCACAGGCACTCGATCAGCACGACGCCCTGTTCGACACCGGCGGGGGTCACCGCCCACTTCTCGTAGAAGTCCCGTGCCGCCACGTGCGCCCGGAGCCGCGCCGGCGTGTCCGGGTGGTAGTACCGGTACAGCAGCCGCCGGATCGGCGGGTTGAGCACCTGCCACAGCTCTTCGGACGGGCTCGCCAGCAGCGCGGTCCGGCTCATCGCCTCCCACAGCCCGGTTTCGTCCCACCCCGCCGCCCGCAGCGCGTCCGCGAGCTCGGCGTCGTGCTCGATGTGGTGACGCAGGTGCGACTGCGTGAAGATGCGGTAGGGCACGATCGCCCGCAACGTCAGCTCGAGGGCCGTCTTGCGGTCGGAGAGCCGGTCGCCGCCGAAGGGCAGGAGGCTGTCCGCGGCGAGCAGGTCTTCGCTGATGTACGGGCGGGCGACCGTGTCGAAGACACCCTGGTGGCCGTTCTCGCAGTCGGTGAGCCGCATGAACGCGGTCTCCTCCGCCCACCGGAGGCCCTTGACCAGCAGGGCGGGCAGGCCCTCGCTGAGCTGGTGGAGCCCTTCGGCCCAGCGGTTCAGCCGGTCGGCGCCGAAGCTGCGCTTGAACTCGTGCAGGGCCTGCCGGACGACGCTCACCGTGAACTCGGTCAGCGGGAGGGACTGGAAGAGCACCGAGGAACCACCCGAACTGCGGAAACCCTGCCATTCGTCCTGGCGGCGCGTGCCGACCACCACGCTCATCCGCGTGTTCTCGTTGCCGCTGTCGCCGACGAGCTCGTAGATCTCCGTCAGCTCCCGGCGCAGCTGGTGCGCGGCCGGCTGTTCCAGCAGCTCGGCGCTGTCGAGCAGGAAGAGCTGGCGGCACGAGCGGTTGCTGACGGCCGCCGCGGCCCGGTAGCGGTCCTCTTCGGTGAAGGGACCGGCGGGTTCGGCCACGTCCAGGAGCTGGCACAGCACCTTGGCCCAGTCGGCGCGGTGGCCGGCCGGGAGGTTGCGCAGGTCGATCAGCCGGGCCCGCCAGTCGCCTTCCTTGAGCTCCCACAGCAGCCGGTGGAGGAACCACGACTTCCCCATGCGCGGCGGCGAAACGACGAGCCAGAAGTCGTCCGTTCCGGTGGTGCCCAGCGTGGTGCGGATGCGCGTGAGCTCGTCCGTGCGGTTGCGGAACACGTTGGGCGGCGTGCCGTTGGTGCCGCTTTCGGCGGGCGCCGGCCGGTCCCGTTCCAGCACGGCCAGCGCCCGGCCCAGCTTGCCCTCGTCGACCGGCTCCTTCAGGTCGGCCCAGGCGTAGGTCCGCAGGAACCCGGTCCCGTCGATCTTCGTCGGGGCGACTTCGAAGACGTAAACGAATTGCCGCTTCAGCTGTTCTTCGCGGTGGAAAGCCACATCGCGTTCCCGGGCGCACCACGTCGAAGCGAGACCGGCCGGGGAAATCAGGGCGACGAAGATGTCGGCGATTTCGATTTCGGTCTGGAGCCGCTCGACGAACCGTTCGGCCTGGTTTTCGGGATCCTCCCAGCGGAAGACTTCGAGACCCGAGGCACGCAACCGGTCGGCGACCCGTCCGGCGACCGCGGCGTCCGCCTCGGTGTAGCTGAGGAAGACACGGGTCACCGGCTGCCCCCGGCCGTCTGGTCGCCCGCCTTCGCCGTCGCCACCGTACCTCCCTCTTCGCGGGTGACCCACGCCCGCGCCGCCCCACGAAGTCGCGCGCGGGGTGTTCCACGTTACCGAAGGGAACCGTTTCGATACAGAGCGGGAATGCAGCCGAAGTCCGCGAAGATCATTTGTGGTCGGGCCCTTCCGGGGATCAGCCGCGGCGGCGGGTGTGCCGGGTCGGGACGGCGGCGGCCGGGTCCTCCGGCCAGGGGTGCTTCGGGTAGCGGCCGCGCAGGTCGGCCCGCACGGCCGGGTAGCCGGACGTCCAGAAGGACGCGAGGTCGGCGGTGATCGCGGCCGGGCGGCCGGCGGGGGAGAGCAGGTGCAGCACCACCGGGACGCCGGCGAGCACCGGGGTTTCGGTCCAGCCGAAGGTCTCCTGGAGCTTGACGGCCAGGACGGGCTGGTCGCCGCGGTAGTCGACGCGGATGTGCGACCCCGACGGCACTTCGAGGCGGTCCGGGGCGAGGTCGTCGAGGTTCGCCGCTTCCGGCCAGGGGAGCAGGGCCTTCAGGGCGGTGCCCGCGTTGATCGCCGCCAGGTCGGCTCTCCGGCGGGCGGTCCCGAGGTCCAGCCAGCTGTCCACATCGGACAGCAGGGCGGCGTCGTCGACCGGGGGCCACGGCGGGCCGAGGACGCGGTGCAGGAACGCCATCCGTTCGCGCAGGCGGGTCGCGTCCTGGCTCCACTTGAGCAGGCCGAGTCCCTCGGATTTCAGGCCGGCGACGAGGGCGTCGCGGACGTCGGCTTCGCGCAGCGGTTTCTCGGACAGGACGATGGCGCCGAGCTTGCGGACCCGCCGGGCGACGACATCGCCGTCCCAGGTGACTTCGTCCACTTCGGACACTGTGCCGGCGCGGACCGCGAGGGCTTCGTCGGCGGCCGCGGCGAGGCGGATGGTGCCGTGGACGCGGCCGGGATCGCGGGTGGCTTCGGCGACGGCCAGCCACTCGGCGTCGAGGCCGCTGCCGGGCGGCAGTTCGGCGGCGGTGCCGCCGGCCATGAGGTAGACGGGCGCGCCACCGGGCCGCCGTCTGGCGAGCCGCTCGGGGTGCGCGAGGGCGACGACCAGGGCGGGATCGGGCTTTCCCGTACCGGTGACGAGCTTGGCGAGGCGGTCGGCCTCCCGCTTCCAGCGGCGCGCGCCCTCGTCGCCGGCCGAGCGCAGGCGGCGCAGCTCCGCGGCCACGTCCGTCAGCGTTCCGCCGGCATCGAGCAGTGCCACCACTTCGGCGGCGTTCCGCGCGCCCACTTCCGAAGCCCCGTCCAGCAACGCCCGCGCCAGCCGGGGGTGCAGGCCGAGCTCGGCCATCCGGCGCCCGCGCGGGGTCACCGCTCCCGCGGGGTCCGTCGCGCCCAGCGTCACCAGCAGCGCCCGGGCCGCCGCCAGCGCGCCTTCACCGGGCGGGTCCCACCAGGCCAGCCCGCTGCCGTCCGGCGTCGACCAGCAGGCCAGCTCCAGTGCCAGCCGGGCCAGCTCGGCCGTGCGGATCTCCGGCTCCGGGTACGCCGGGAGCGTCGCCTGCTCGTGCTCGGCCCAGCAGCGGTACGCCCGCCCCGGCGCCTCGCGCCCCGCGCGGCCGGACCGCTGCGCGGCCACCGCGGCCGAAACCCGCACCGTCGCCAGCCCCGGCAGGCCGCGCCGGTGGTCGACCCGGGGCACGCGCGCCAGGCCCGAGTCCACCACCGCGCGCACGCCCGGCACCGTCAGGCTCGACTCCGCCACCGCCGTCGCCAGCACCACCCGGCGCCGGTCGCGCGGCCGCAGCGCGTCGTCCTGGTGCGCCGCGGACAAGCGGCCGTGCAGCGGCAGGACGTCCACAGTGTCCAATCCGGACTGCCGCAGCAGTCCCGCAGTGCGGGCGATCTCCGCGGCGCCGGGCAGGAAGGCCAGCACATCGCCGTCGCCGTCGGACAACGCCGTCCGCACCGCCCGCGCGACACAGGCCTCGACGCGCTCGCCGCGCGCGGGCGGGACGTACGAGAACTCCACCGGGTAGGTCCGGGCCGTCGCCGTCACCACCGGGGCGTCGCCGAGCAGGGCCGCGAGCCGCCCGGACGCGACCGTCGCCGACGTCGCCAGCAGCCGCAGGTCTTCACGCAGCCCGGCCCGGACGTCCAGGAGCAGCGCGAGCAGCAGGTCCGCGTCCAGGTGCCGCTCGTGGCACTCGTCGAGCAGCACCGTCGAGACGCCCGGCAGCTCCGGGTCGCCCTGCACGCGCCGCACCAGCAGCCCCGACGTCACGACCTCGATGCGGGTCCGCGCGGACACCTTCCGGTCGCCGCGCACGGCGTACCCGACGGTCTCGCCGACCGGTTCGCCCAGCAGCGCGGCCATCCGCGCCGCCGCCGCGCGGGCCGCCAGCCGCCGCGGCTCGGCCACCACGACCCGGCCGCCGTCCGCCGCCAGTGCCAGCGGGACCAGCGTCGTCTTCCCCGTGCCGGGCGGCGCCACGAGCACCGCGGCACCGCGGGCGTCCAGCGCGGCGACGACGTCGGGCAGCACGGACCGGACCGGCAGGTCGGGCAGCTTCACTTCGGCGTGACCTCGGGGGGCGGGGGCAGCGGGTAGCCGGACGGGCCGATGTTCGCGTTGAGCGAGCGCAGCCATTCTCCGGAGGAGATCATCTTCCGGATCGCGTCGTCGACCGCGGACACCCCCTGCGTGTCGTCCTTGCGCAGGCCGATGCCGTAGTTCTCCTTCGAGAACGGCTTCCCGACGATCTTCAGCAGCTCCGGGTCGCGGGCGACGTAGCCGGCCAGGATCACCGCGTCGGTGGTCACCGCGTCGATCTGCCCGGCGAGCAGGGCGGTCACGCAGTCGGAGTACCGCGGGTACTCGACCAGCTGGACGGCCTGGGCGTACTTGTCCTTCACCTGCTGCGCCGGCGTCGACCCGGTGACCGAGCACAGCCGTCGGCCGTTGAGCGCCTCCGGCCCGGCGATGTCGGCCGACGTCCGCCGCACCAGCAGGTCCTGGCCGGTGGTGAAGTACGGGCCGGCGAACGACACGACCTGCTTGCGCTTGTCGGTGATCGAATAGCTCGCCACGACCAGGTCGACGGCGCCGGAGGTGAGGTCCGTCTCCCGCGTCGCCGACGTCGTCTCGCGCCAGGTGATGTCCTTCTTGGCCACGCCGAGCTCACTCGCGACGAAAGTCGCGACATCGACGTCGAACCCGACGAACCGGCCGTCGACGGTGTGCTCCGAGAGCCCCGGCGCGTCGAACCGGATGCCGATGGTCAGGTGATCCGTGGCACTCGCCCGGGTGACGAGCGAGTCGCTCGGCGACACGTGCTTCGGACCGCAGGCCGACGCGGTGACCAGCAGCAACGCCGAGCCGAGGAGCGTGCGCCACCGCATCCGGCCGCTCCCTCCGCTGCTGTCCTGCCTCACGTTGTTCTCAGGTCCCCCCGTTAGCCTAAGTGCGTGGTGCGACCGTCCCAACCCGTGCTGAACACCGTCGGCACGCTCGCCCGGCTCGGGCTGGCGGCCGTCTGGCTGGTTTCCGGTGCGCTCAAGCTGGCGGATCCCGGCCAGACGCTGATCGCCGTGCAGGCGTACGAGGTGCTGCCGGACGCACTCGAAAACGTGGTGGCCATCGCGCTGCCGCTCGTCGAACTCGTGCTCGGGCTGCTGCTGCTCGCGGGCCTGGCGACCCGGTGGGCCGCCGCGGCCGCGCTGGGGCTGCTGCTCGTGCTCATCGCCGGGATCGCCCAATCGTGGGCGCGCGGCCTGAGCATCGACTGCGGGTGCTTCGGCGGCGGCGGGCACGTGGCGGCGGGGCAGACCGAGTACCCGCAGGAGATCCTCCGCGACACGGGGTTCGCGCTGCTGGCCGTGTGGCTGCTGGCGCGCCCGCGCACCTGGCTGTCCCTCGACGGCTGGCTGGCGCGAGGTCGCGGGAACTCGGGCGAACCCGGGCACGACTACTCGGGTATCGCGGAAGGGAACTGATACACAGTGGGTGGAGCTGAGCGGACCGCTCGGAAGCGCCGTCAGGCGGCGCAGGCCGGTTCGAACGTGGTCGCGCAGGCCAGGGGGGCCTCCGACGACCGGCGGAAGTGGATCATCGGGATCGGGGCCGTGGTCGTCGTGGTCCTGCTCGTGATCGGCGGGGTGATCTGGACGATCTCGGACCGGAACAAGACCGAGGGCCAGACCATCGACGCCGGCAAGTCGTCGAGCGCGCTGGCGGGCGACGTCACGCAGAAGCGCGACGGCGTGGTCGTCACCGTCGGCAAGGCCGGCGCCAAGGCCACGATCGACGTCTACGCGGACTTCCTCTGCCCGATCTGCGGCGAGTTCGAGAAGCAGTACAAGGGCCAGATCGAGCAGGCGATCAACGACGGCAAGCTGCAGGTGCGCTACCACATGGTGCCGCTGCTCAACCAGCGTTCCAGCCCGCCGGGCTACTCGCTCGACTCGGCGAACGCGGCGCTGGCCGCGGCCGACGCCGGCAAGTTCCTCCAGTTCCACGACGCGCTGTTCGCCAACCAGCCCGAGGAGGGCAAGCGCGGCTACGACAAGGCGCAGCTGATCGAGCTCGGCAAGAACGTCGGGATCACCGATCCGGCGTTCGCGCAGACCGTCGACGCCGGCACCTACGACCAGCAGCTGAACACGGCGTTCCAGCAGATCGAGAACGACCCGAAGCTGGCGCAGGACTTCGGCGGCGGCCAGACCGGGTTCGGCACGCCGACGGTCACCGCGAACGGCTCGATCGTGTCCTGGCAGGACCCGTCCTGGCTCGCCAAGGTCACCGGCTGACTCCGGGCAATTCGCCCACCCGGGTGCGGACTCTGGACTAGGCTGATCCCGCACCAGGGGAACCGGGGGTGCCGCGTGCGCGTCGCACCTCCGGTGACAGGGAGGGCCAGTGGACGGTTCGGGTTTTCACGTCGATGACGGCGCGTACACGCGGTACGCGCGCGAAGTCGACCCGCTCGGGGACGACGTCAAGGGCGCGGCCGACAAGCACGTCGGGCCGCACGTGACGCTCGGCGGCCACGGCTTCTCCGAGATGGGCGGCGAGTCCGGCTTCTCCGGCGCCTACAGCGGCCGGATGCGCGCGCTGCAGGAGAAGATGCACCGCGTCGGCGGCGGCTGGCGCCAGGTCGGCGAGGCCGCCCGGCAGACCGACCGCAACTACGCGGCGGTCGAGGGCGAACACAACGACGTCATCCGACGGCTGGGCGGCGATTCGTGACCGAGCACACCGACCAGCTCGTCCGGCACCACCTGGACACGACGAACCAGTTCGCGCAGAAGCTGCGCCACGACCCGGCCGCCATCAGCGGCGCCCGTGACGCGCACTACGCCTTACAGACGTCCGTGGGGCGCACGCGCGATGTCGCCTCGGAGCAGCGCGTCAACCTGGCTTCGGCCACCTCCGGCTCGACGACCGACCGCGCCACGGCGACGTCGCAAAGCCTGGAGAAGGAGGTCCAGGACCTCCTCGACGAGAGCGCCGAGATCGAAAAGGCCGTCGCGGAGGCGGCCGAGACGCTGCACGTCGGCGAGATCAAGAACGACCAGGTCCGCGACCAGATCATCAAGGAGATCGCGGCGTCGATGAAGGCGCTGGAAGCGGTGAAGACCATCCAGCCGCCCGAGAGCCGCGGCGCCGCTTCGCGCGACATCCTGATGAAGCTGCAGACCAAGATCAGCCAGCTCACCGGCCAGGCCGCGACGTTCAGCGAGCAGACGATCAACGACCTGACCGCCATCGGCACCCGGCTCGGTGGCGAAGAGCAGTCGACGTCGGCTTCTTCGGCGTCTTCGACGAAGGTCGGTTCGTCGTTCAACAGCAACAGCGGCTACTCCGGCGGTTCGGACGGCGGAGGCGGCGGCGGTGGGGGCGGCGGCGGTGGTGGTGGAGGCGGCGGCGCCGTCCACAAACCGCGGCTGCCGGTGGCGATCCCGCCGCAGCCCGGCAGCGGCGTCGCGATCAACCTGCCCGGCGGCAAGCAGGTCATGGCGCCGAACGAAACCGCGGCCAAGGCCGTGCGCAACGCGCTTTCGCAGCTCGGCGTGCCGTACGTGTGGGGCGGCACCGCGCGGGGCGTCGGCCTCGACTGCAGCGGGCTGACCATGACGTCGTACCAGGACGCGGGCCTGCAGCTGCCGCGCACCGCGGCGCAGCAGACGGTGGGGGCCGAGGTGCCCTCGATCGACCAGCTGCTGCCCGGCGACCTCGTCGTGTGGTCCGGGCACGTGGCGATGGTGATCGGCGACGGCCAGATGATCGAGGCGGGCGACCCGGTGCAGATCAGCAAGATCCGCACCACGAACGCGGGACAGTCGTTCATCGGCTTCTACCGGCCCACGGGGTGAGCTGTGGCTGAATTCGACGTCGACCTGGCGTCCGCGCGGATCGCCGAGCAGGCGGCGCGGGCGGGCGCCGAGGTGTCCGCCCGCCTCGAGCGCTCGGGTCCGGTGGTGGGCAAGGCCGCGGCCGACGGCATCGAGGTCCAGGTGGCACCGGGCGGATTGCTGACAGGCCTGTCGATCCACCGCTCGGCGCTGCGGCAGGGGTCGGCGGTGCTCGCCGACCGGATCTTCGAGCTGGCCCAGCGCGCGACCCGGCGGGCGGGCGACCGGATGTACCACGCGCTGTCCGCCGCCGTCGATCGCGAGCAGCTGGAAACCCTGGGCTACGAACCGATCCCCGACGACGACCCGGACGCCGAGACGTATTCGTACGGAGAGGGAGCGCGGTGATCACGACCCGCCAGCTGATCGCCCAGGCCCGGGCCCGCGAAGAGGCGATGGCCCGGGTGGAGGAGCTCCTGGCTTCGGCTTCCGGCACGGCGCACGACCGCGACGGGCAGGTCGAGGTGACGGTGGACGCCCGCGGCAAGCTGCTGCGGTTGTGGCTGGCCCCCTCGGCGGTGGAGCTGGGCGAGCGGCTGGGGCCGTTGGTGGTCGAGATCGCGCAGGCGGCCATGCGCGAGGCGACGCAGGACGGCTACAACAAGGTGGCCTTGCTGCTCGGCGAGGACATGACGTTCATGATCGAGCAGATGACGGGCCTGCCCGCGCCGGCCCGCGCGGAGGACGACGACCCGGGGATGACGGTCGAGGAGTTCCAGCGGCTGCGGGCCGAGCGGCTGGGTTCCGCACCGTCTGCGGAGCCTGCGGTGGCTCCGGCCCGGAGTGCCGAGGACGAGGACGCTTACTGGGAGTCCTTCGACCCGGCTTCGCTGCGCTCGGATCGCTGAGCAGCCCGCGGTCCCGGTGAGCGGTAACCGAGTTCGTTGAGAGGTCTGGACCAGCCGCCTGCCGCTGTGTCTTAATCCAAGGCGTGAATTTTGGTCTCTCGACGAGGAGGACCCGGATGCGCCTCGGACGCAGGCTGGGCATCGGCGCGCTGGCCCTGGGATTGCTGGTGGCGTCGGAAACGCCCGCGCTCGCCGGGAACGGCCCGGCCTACAAGGACTCCTGGCGGCCGGTCAAGGTGCGGGTGGCCGACCTGCTGGGGCGGATGACCCTCGACGACAAGCTCGGCCAGATGATGCAGGCCGAACGGCTGGGGGTGAAGAGCCCCGCCGACGTCACCACCGGACGGCTCGGGTCGCTGCTCTCCGGGGGCAGCTCGCAGCCCACCCCGAACACGCCCGTCACCTGGGCCGACATGTACGACGGCTTCCAGAAGGCCGCGCTGGCCACGCCGCTCGGTATCCCGCTCGTCTACGGTGTCGACGCCGTCCACGGCCACAACGGCCTGTACGGCGCCACCGTCTTCCCGCACAACATCGGCCTCGGCGCGACGCGCGATCCGCGGCTGGTCGAGAAGATCGGCCGCGCCACCGCGGAAGAGGTCTCCGGCACCGGGATCGACTGGGACTTCGCGCCCTGCCTGTGCGTCGCCCGCAACGACCGCTGGGGCCGGACCTACGAGTCCTTCGGCGAGGTGCCCCAGCTCGCCACGCAGATGACGTCGATCATCACCGGGCTGCAGGGCCGCGAGCTCGACCGGCCCGGCTCGGTCATGGCCACCGCCAAGCACTACGTCGGCGACGGCGGCACCACCGGCGGCGTCAACGAGGGCAACACCGAGATCAGCGAGCAAGAGCTGCGCGCGATCCACCTCCCGCCGTTCCAGGCCGCGATCCGCCGCGGGGTCGGCTCGGTGATGATCAGCTACAGCAGCTGGAACAGCGTGAAGCTGCACGCGAACTCGTACCTGATCAACGACGTCCTGAAGAAGGAACTCGGCTTCAAGGGCATCGTCGTCTCGGACTACAACGGCGTCGACAAGATCGACGGCAAGAGCGGGTTCACCCCGGAAGAGGTCGAGGCCTCGATCAACGCCGGCATCGACATGGTGATGGTGCCCTACGAGTGGCAGAAGTTCATCGACACGCTGCGCACGCTCGTCGAGCAGGGCCGCGTGCCGATGGCCCGGATCGACGACGCCAACCGCCGCATCCTCACCAAGAAGTTCGAGCTCGGCCTGTTCGAGCACCCGCTGACCGACCGGCGGTTCCTGAACACGATCGGCAGCAAGCCGCACCGCGACCTCGCCCGCCAGGCCGTGCGGGAGTCGCAGGTGCTGCTGAAGAACGAGAACCACGTCCTGCCGCTTTCGAAGCGGGGCAAGATCTTCGTGGCCGGCAAGAACGCCGACGACCTCGGCAACCAGTCCGGCGGCTGGACGGTCGGCTGGCAGGGCACCAGCGGCCCGGTCATCCCGGGCACCACCATCCTGCAGGGCCTGCGGCAGAAGTCCGCGAACGTCACCTTCGCCAAGGACGGCACGGGGATCGACTCCAGCTACGACGTCGCCGTCGCGGTCGTGGGGGAGACGCCGTACGCGGAAGGCAAGGGCGACCGTCCACAAGGAATGGGACTGGACGCCACCGACCTCGCCACGCTGCAGAAGCTGAAGGAATCCGGCGTGCCGACGGTGGTCGTGCTCGTGTCCGGGCGGCCGCTCGACATCGCCGCGCAGCTGCCGGACTGGGCCGGGCTCGTCGAGTCGTGGCTGCCGGGCAGCGAAGGCCAAGGCGTCGCCGACGTCCTCTTCGGCGACTACAACCCGACCGGCAAGCTGCCGGTGACCTGGATGCGCAGCGCCGACCAGCAGCCGATCAACGCCGGCGACGGCAAGCCCGCGCTGTTCCCCCTCGGCTACGGCCTGCACTACCCGCGCCACTGGTGATCCCCGTCCCCCACCGGAAAGGTTCACGCATGCCCCGCCGTCCCCTGCTCAGGATTCTCGCCTTCTTCGCCGCCTGCCTAGGACTCTCGCTGGGTGCCCCGCCCGTGCAGGCCGCGACGCCGTTCAAGGTGCTGGCCTTCTACAGCGGCAACTACGACGCCGCGCACATCAGCTTCGAGAAGGAAGCCAACGTCTGGTTCCCGCAGCAGGCGGCGGCCAACGGGTTCACCTACACCGCCACGACCGACTGGAACCGGCTCACCAGCCTCACCAAGGCCACCGCCGACGTCGTCCTGTTCCTCGACGACCAGCCGCAGTCGGCCGCGCAGTTCCAGGGCTTCCAGAACTACATGCAGAACGGGGGCGGGTTCTTCGGCTTCCACGTCACCGCCTACAACGACAGCTCGACGCCGTCGTACGCGAACTGGTTCCACAACGACTTCCTCGGTACCGGCCGGTTCACGTCCAACACGTGGGGCCCGACGCCGGAAACGCTGCGGATCGAGAACCGCACGCACCCGTCGACGGCGAACCTGCCCGCGACGATCCGGTCGTCGACGTCGGAGTGGTACGCGTGGCAGAACGACCTGCGGCAGAACCCGAACATTTCGATCCTGGCGTCGATGGACCAGTCCACGTTCCCGATCGGCACCGACCCGAACCAGACCTGGTACAGCGGCTACTACCCGATCGCGTGGACGAACAAGAACTACAAGATGCTCTACGCGAACTTCGGCCACAACGCGATGAACTACGAGACGAACACCGCGCTGTCGTCGACGTTCGAGAGCGCGGACCAGAACCGGTTCGTGCTCGACGGCCTCAAGTGGCTCGGCGGCGGTTCGACCGTCCCGACCGACCCGGGCACGATCGACTCCGCGGCCTGGTACGCCGTGACGAACAAGGCGTCCGGCAAGTGCATCGACGCCCGCGCCGCGGGGAGTGCGAACGGCACGGTGATCCAGCAGTACACGTGCAACGGCACGACGGCCCAGCAGTACCAGTTCGCCCCGACCAGCGGCGGCTACGACCGGATCAACAACCGCACGAACGCGGCGGAGGTCATCGACGTCACGGACGTCTCGACGGCGGACAACGCGGGCCTGCAGCTGTGGTCCTACAGCGGCGGCGGCAACCAGCAGTGGCAGCCGGTCTCCGAGGGCGGCGGCTACTACCACTTCGTCGCCCGCCACAGCGGCAAGTGCCTGACCGTGCCGGGATCGTCCACCGCGGACAGTGTCCAGCTGGTCCAGGCGGCCTGCAGCGGCAGCGCCGCCCAGTCGTTCAAGGTCGCCTGACCGGGTCGTGAGTGGTAAGGCGGGTTCTAACCCGCTTTACCACTCACGAGGCTCGGGGACGATGATGGAGGGCATGGGGACGCGAGGGGAACCGGTGTGAGGATCGACGCCGAAAAGATCAAGCGGCGCGGCTACCTGCGGACCTTGCTGTGGTGGCCGTTTCTCCTGCTGCTCGTTATCGCGTTCGGCGTCGACCTGCTTACGAAGGCCGGTCTCCACCGGTGGGACTTCACCACGGAGTACCTGGTCGGCGCGGCGGTCCGGGCGGTGCTGGCCTGGCTGTTCTTCGCGGGCCTCTGGCTTTGGCTGCTCCGGCGGGAGCGGAAGCGTCGGTGACGCTTCCGCTCCCGGCCGGCGTCAGTCGCGCTCGATGAGGTGACCCACCACGTCCGGGCCGGGGTGGGCGTGGCCCGAGCCGTCGCGGCGGACGTCGATCTCGGGCAGCTCCACCGGGTCGCCGTTCCGCGCCGCTCCGGCCGGGCGGGGGCCGATCCAGGCCACGCGCAACGCCGTCTCGCCCTTGAGGAACCGCTGGGCCCGGACGCCGCCGGTCGCGCGGCCCTTCGCCGGGTACTCGCTGAACGGCGTCACCTTCACGCTCTGGCCCGTCGCGGTGATCACCAGGGGCTCGCCGTGCTCGTCGTCGTCCGTGCGGACCGCGCCGAAGAACACCACCGACGCTCCCGACGGCAGGTTCATGCCCGCCATGCCGCCGCCCTTCAGACCCTGCGGGCGGACCAGGGACGCCGCGTACTTCAGCAGGGACGCCTCCGACGACACGAACGCCAGGGTCTCCGAGCCGTCCGTCAGCCAGGTCGCGCCGACGACCTCGTCGCCGTCCTTGAGGCTGATCACCTCGAACTCGTCCGAGCGGACCGGCCACTCCGGCGAGCAGATCTTCACGACACCGCCCCGGGTGCCGAGCGCCAGGCCCGGTGAGCCCGCCGCCTGCTCGCCCAGCGGCGCGATCCCGACGACCGTCTCGCCCTTCTCCAGCGGCACCAGCTCCTTCGCCGCCATGCCGCCGCGCAGGGAGACCGTGCCCGCCTGCTCGGGCAGCACCGGCAGCGGCAGCACGTCCGTCTTGAACGCCCGGCCGCGGCTGGTCACCAGCAGGACCTGGCCACGCGCGGTGGTGTGCACCAGCGCCGCCACCGCGTCGTGCTTCACGCGGCCGTTGCGGCGACGCGTCTCCGTCGCCTCCTCGGACTCGGCGGCGGTACGCGCCACGAGGCCGGTCGCCGACAGGATCACCTGGCACGGGTCGTCCGCGACTTCGAGGGGCCCGGACGGCTTCGACGCGGCCAGGACCTCCTTCAGGTCGCCGTCGATCAGCGCGGTGCGGCGCTCGGTCGGGAAGTCCTTCGCGATCTTCGCCAGCTCGGAGGAGACGAGCTTCTTCAGCACCGACTCGTCGTCGAGGATCTTGGTCAGCTCGGCGATCTCCTCGCGCAGCCGCTCCTGCTCGGACTCGAGCTCGAGGCGGTCGTACTTCGTGAGCCGGCGCAGCGGCGTGTCCAGGATGTACGTGGCCTGGATCTCCGACAGCTTGAAGCGCGTCATCAGGCCGTCCTTCGCGGCCTGCGCGTTCTCGCTTTCGCGGATGAGCTTGATCACCTTGTCGATGTTCAGCAGCGCGATCAGCAGGCCGTCGACCAGGTGCAGGCGCTCTTCGCGCTTGCGGCGCCGGTACTTCGTGCGCCGCGTGACGACGTCGTAGCGGTGCCGCAGGAAGACCTCGAGGAGTTCCTTGAGGCCGAGGGTCTGCGGCTGGCCGTCGACGAGCACCAGGTTGTTGATGCCGAACGACTGCTCCAGCGGCGTCAGCCGGTACAGGTCGGCCAGCAGGGCCTGCGGGTTGACGCCGACCTTGCACTCGATGACCAGCCGCGTGCCGTTCTCGCGGTCGGTGAGGTCCTTGACGTCGGCGATGCCGGTGAGCCGCTTGGACTTGTTGACCTCGTCGGTGATCTTCTCGATCACCTTCTCCGGCCCGACGCCGTACGGCAGCTCGGTGACGGTGATCGCCTGCCGGCCGCGGCTGCCTTCCAGGGGGCCGGTCTCGACGTTCGCGCGCATCCGGACCACGCCGCGGCCGGTCTCGTACGCGCGGCGCACCTCGTCGAGGCCGAGCAGCTTGCCACCGGTCGGCAGGTCGGGGCCGGGCACGAACTCCATCAGCTTGTCGAGCGTCGCGGACGGGTGGGTGATCAGCCACCGCGCCGCGGCGATGACCTCGCCGAGGTTGTGCGGGATCATGTTGGTCGCCATCCCGACCGCGATCCCGGACGTGCCGTTGACCAGCAGGTTCGGGAACGCCGCGGGCAGTACGGACGGCTCTTCGAGCGAGCCGTCGTAGTTCGGCCGGAAGTCGACGGTGTCCTCGCCGAGCTCGCCGACCAGCTGCATCGCTTCGGGCGACATCCGCGCTTCGGTGTACCGCGAGGCGGCCGGGCCGTCGTCCGGGCTGCCGAAGTTGCCGTGGCCGTCGATCAGCGGGACGTTCAGCGAGAAGTCCTGCGCCAGCCGCACCATCGCGTCGTAGATCGCGACGTCACCGTGCGGGTGGTACTTGCCCATCACGTCGCCGACCACGCGCGACGACTTCACGTACGCGTGCGTCGGCCGGTAGCCGTTCTCGTTCATCGAGTAGAGGATCCGGCGGTGCACCGGCTTCAGCCCGTCGCGCGCGTCCGGCAGGGCGCGCGAGTGGATGACCGAGTACGCGTACTCCAGGTAGGAGTCTTCGATCTCGGTCTTGAGCGAGTTGTCGAAGACGTGCGCACCGGGGGAGTCGAACGCGCTGGGATCGACCTTGGTGGTGGTGCCCTTGCGGCGTGCCACGGCAGAACTCCTTGGTAGCTACGAAAAATCAGGCGTCGATGGCTTCGCGGTCGACCCGGTCGGACGAGGCGACCAGCCAGTTCCGCCGGGGCTCGACCTTCTCGCCCATCAGCAGTTCCAGCGCCGCCTCCGCGGCCTCGGCGTCGTCCATGGTGATGCGGCGCACCGAACGCGTCGCCGGGTTCATCGTGGTCTCCCACAGCTCGTCGGCGTCCATCTCGCCGAGACCCTTGAACCGCGGCACCGGGGTGACGATGTTCTTGCCCGCCCGTTCCAGCTCGGCGAACTTCTGCTCCATCTCGCGCTGGGTGAAGGTGAAGTGCGTCTCCGGGTTGCGGCCCTTCGTGACGAGCTTGTGCAGCGGCGGCATCGCCGCGTACAGCCGGCCGTCCTCGATCACCGGGCGCATGTACTTCGCGAACAGCGTGATCAGCAGGGTGCGGATGTGCGAACCGTCGACGTCGGCGTCGGCCATCAGGATCACCCGGCCGTAGCGCATGGTCGACAGGTCGAACGTGCGCCCGGTGCCCGCGCCGAGCACCTGGACGATCGAGGCGATCTCGGCGTTCTTCAGCGTGTCGCCCAGCGACGCCTTCTGGACGTTCAGGATCTTGCCCCGCAGCGGCAGCAGCGCTTGGTACTCCGAGACGCGCGCCATCCGCGCCGACCCGAGCGCGCTGTCGCCCTCGACCAGGAACAGCTCGCTGCGGGAGACGCCCGTGGTGCGGCAGTCGACCAGCTTCGGCGGCATCGCCGCGCCTTCGAGCGCGGTCTTGCGCCGGGCGGCGTCCTTCTGCTGCTTCTGGGTGAGCCGGACGCGGGAGGCGTCGACCACCTTCTGCAGCACGACCTTGGCCTCGGACTTGGTCTTGCGATCCTCGGTCCAGGCCTTGACGTGCTTGTCGACGATGCCCTGCAGCACGCGGGTGATCCCGGCGGTGGACAGCTCGTCCTTGGTCTGCGACGTGAACTGTGGCTCCGGCAGCCGGACGTGGATCACGGCCGTCATGCCCTCGAGGACGTCCTCGATCGTCGGCATGTCCTCCTTGGGCTTGAGCAGCCCGCGGGTCTTGGAGATCGCCTCCTGCAAGGCCTTCGCCATCGCGCGGTCGAAGCCGCGGCGGTGGGTGCCGCCGTGGACGTTGCGGATCGTGTTGGTGAAGCACTCGACCGTGCGCTCGTAGCCGGTGCCCCAGCGCAGCGCGACCTCGACCTCGGCGTGGCGCTCCACATTGGACTGCATGACGCCCGCGGCGTCGGCCGCGTTCTCCTTGTACGTGCCTTCGCCGGTGATCAGCAGCGTGCCGCACACCGGCTTCTCGCCCGAGGGCGTGAGGAAGTCGACCATGTCGACCAGGCCGTTCGGGAAGTGGAACGTTTCTTCGTTGATCGTGTCTTCGATCGCGGTGCGCAGCACGTACGTGACGCCCGGGACGAGGAAGGCGGTGTTGCGCAGCTTCGTCCGCACGCCTTCGACGTCGAGCGCGGCACCGGACTCGAAGTAGCGCGCGTCGTACCAGTAGCGGATCGACGTGCCGCTGCGCTCGCCGCGCTTCATCTTGCCGACGACGTTCAGCCCGGACCGGCGGGTGAACTTCGCCTTCGGGCCCGGTGCGTCGAACGTGCCCGGGACGCCGTGCTTGAACGACATCTGGTGGACCTTGCCGTCCTGCTTCACCGTGACGTCGAACCGGTGCGACAGCGCGTTGACGGCCGAAGCGCCGACGCCGTGCAGGCCGCCGGAGGTCTTGTAGCCGGAGCCACCGAACTTGCCGCCGGCGTGCAGCCGGGTCAGCACCAGCTCGACGCCGGACAAACCGGACTTGGCGTGGGTGCCGGTCGGGATGCCGCGGCCGTCGTCGTCGACCTGGACGCTGCCGTCGGCGTGCAGCGTGACGACGATCTTCGTCGCGTGGCCGGCGACACCCTCGTCCGTGGAGTTGTCGACCACCTCCGAGAAGAGGTGGTTGATGCCCCGGCTGTCGGTGGAGCCGATGTACATCCCGGGTCGTTTGCGGACGGCTTCGAGACCCTCGAGATGCGTCAGGTCGTCGGCCCCGTACAAGGTCTCGGCAGTCACAGGGTCGTTCTCCCGGATCGTGGCTCGCGAAAGTGCTGGTGGTGGTGCGGACTCGCCTGCACCGTAGTGCAGGATATCCGCCACCCCCGACAACTTTCGCGCGCGCACCGTCCCCGGAGTGGCGTGCGCCGCCGTCAGCGGGGGTCGTAGCCCAGGTCGGGCCACAGGCCCAGCAGGGCTTCGATCTTCCGCGGGACCTGGAAGCTGTTCCGGAAGTTCGGCTTTTCGCCGATCGCCGCGAGGGCCTTGCGGAGGTCGCCGAAGGCCGGCTTCGCGGCCGACTGCCGGGTCAGCACGTAGCAGTACGTTCGGCGCGGGTAGGCGAATTCGTCGATGTGGGCCTGCAGGACGAGACCGGGGGCCTCGATCCGCGACCCGACGAGGGGGCGCCCCTGCTTCTGGCTGTAGACGGGGATCACGTGCACCCCCGCGCGCAGCGTGCGCGGCGGGTCCTGGCCCTGGCCGTCGTCGGCCCAGAGCAGCTCGACCCGGAACGGCGATTCGCCGTCTTCGCCGGGGTGGTTGTACTCGCGCTGCAGCTCTTCGAGCCGGTACTCGGCTTCGGCGGACGGTTCGCCGCCTTCGACGAGGCTGACCAGGTAGAGCTCGGCCGGCCGCGGCCAGGCCGGGCGGGGCACGTCGGTGGCTTCGGTGGCTTCAGGGGCTTCCGGCTCGGCCGCAACCGGTTCCGCGGCGGACGTGGTGGCCGGGTCCGTGCCGGCTTGCGCGGCCTCGGCGGGGTGGTCCTGGGCGCCCGGAACGGCACTGCTGCCGGTGGGCGACGGCGCCGGGGATCCGGTGGCCGGGGTGCCCGGCGCGGCGGGGGTGCCGCCCGGCGCGGTCGCCGGGGTGGCGGGTGCGGTTGCCGGGCGGACCGGGGAACCGGTGGCCGGGGATCCGGCTGCGGTCGCCGAGGTTCCGGCTGCGGAGGTGCCCGGCGCCGGGCGGACCGGCGACGGCGCGGGAGCCGCGGGGCGGACCGGCGAGGGCGGCGGCGTCACGGCCGCGGGGCGGACGGGTGTCGCCGGGCGGCTGGTCACCACCGGCCGCGCGGGCGCGGCGGCGGGCCGGGTGGCCGTGGCGGGGCGGGCCGTGACCGGCTTGCCGGCGCCGTACTGCTCCAGCAGCGGCTCCAGGTCACCGGCGGTCAGCGAGGGGCCCGCGAGGTCGCACCACTCGAGCCAGGCCTCCTGGGCCTCCTCGACGGTGTGCCGCTCGTGGGAGAGCGTGACGGCCTCGAACAGCTGCCGCGGGCCGGCGGCGGTGACGTCGGCCGAGCCGACCACGACGAAGGACGGGTCGTCCTCGGCGATCACCAGCTTCGCGTTCAGCCCCCGCAGCGAGTGCACGATCACGCCCGCCTTGACCCAGTGCAGCAGCGCGTGCGGGCTCGTCGCGCCGGACAGCACGGTGTCCAGGCTCGCGTCCGTGATCAGCGTGTCGCCGGGTTGCAAGGGCAGCAGGGCCGCCGCGCCGGGCCCGACGTGGCCGAAGGCGGCCACCAGGTTCCGGCGCGGGGCGAGCAAGGGGGTGATCGAGGCCCAGATGTCGCGACCGGCGAGTAGTCGTACCGAACGTTCTGCCAAACCCAGCCGAGCGAGCTCCGCGTCCATGCCCCCGACTTTAGCCGGTGCCCTTCCGGGCCTTGACGGCCGGAATATCTCTTGCTTGGAAGTAGTTGAACGCGCATGTAAGATGGTGCTCGCGAAGGGAGCAGGTCATGCAGTTCGGAATCTTCACGGTGGGCGACGTCACGACCGATCCCACGAACGGAACGACCCCGACGGAGCACGAGCGGATCAAGGCGATGGTCCGCATCGCGCTCAAGGCGGAGGAGGTCGGCCTCGACGTCTTCGCGACCGGCGAGCACCACAACCCGCCGTTCGTCCCGTCGTCGCCCACGACGATGCTGGGCCACATCGCGGCGCAGACGTCCAAGCTGATCCTGTCGACGTCGACGACGCTGATCACCACGAACGACCCGGTGAAGATCGCCGAGGACTTCGCGATGCTGCAGCACCTCGCCGACGGCCGCGTCGACCTCATGATGGGCCGTGGCAACACGGGCCCGGTCTACCCGTGGTTCGGCCAGGACATCCGCCAGGGCATCCCCCTGGCGATCGAGAACTACGCGCTGCTGCGCCGGCTCTGGCGCGAGGACGTCGTCGACTGGGAAGGCAAGTTCCGCACCCCGCTGCAGGGTTTCACGTCGACCCCGCGGCCCCTGGACGGCGTGCCCCCGTTCGTCTGGCACGGGTCCATCCGCAGCCCGGAGATCGCCGAGCAGGCGGCGTACTACGGTGACGGCTTCTTCGCCAACCACATCTTCTGGCCGACTTCGCACTTCCAGCAGCTGATCAGGTTTTATCGTCAGCGTTTCGAGCACTACGGCCACGGATCGGCGGACCAGGCGATCGTCGGCCTGGGCGGCCAGGCGTTCATCCGGCCCAAGTCCCAGGACGCGTGGAACGAGTTCCGGCCGTACTTCGACAACGCGCCGGTGTACGGGCACGGGCCGTCGCTGGAGGAGTTCACGGAGCAGACGCCGCTGACGGTGGGCAGTCCGCAGGAGGTCATCGACAAGACGCTGACGTTCCGGGAGCACTTCGGTGACTACCAGCGTCAGCTGTTCCTGATGGACCACGCGGGCCTGCCGCTGAAGACGGTTCTGGAGCAGCTCGATCTGCTCGGGGAGCACGTGATTCCGGTGCTGCGCAAGGAGTTAGATGCTCTGCGTCCCGCGCATGTTCCGGATGCGCCGACGCACGAGTCCCTGAAGGCCGCGGCGCTGGTCGGGAGCGAGGCATGAAGCTCGCAGTGGTGACGGCGGGTCTGTCGGTGCCTTCGTCGACCCGCCTGCTGGCCGACCGCCTGGCCGCGGCGACGGTCGCCGCGGCCGGGGAGCCGGTGTCGGTGACCGTGGTGGAGCTGCGGGACATCGCGTTGGACATCACGAAGAACCTGTTGACGGGCTTCCCGAGCCCCCAGCTGCGCACGGCGATCGAGACGGTGACCGGCGCGGACGCGCTGATCGCGGTGACACCGGTGTTCACGGCGGGGTACAGCGGGTTGTTCAAGTCGTTCTTCGACGTGCTCGACGCGGATTCGCTGGTGAGCAAGCCGGTCCTGCTCGCGGCCACGGGCGGAACGGAACGCCATTCCCTGGTCCTCGACTACCAGCTGCGGCCGTTGTTCGGGTATTTGAAGGCGGATCCGGTGGCCACGGGTGTGTATGCGGCTTCGTCGGACTGGGGTAGTGGGGAGGCTGCCGGGGCGTTGCAGCGGCGGATCGAGAAGGCGGGGGCGGAGCTGGCTTCGCTGACGGCGGGGCCGCCTGCCGGGGCGGGGGAGCCGGAGTTCGTTCCGTTCGAGCAGCTGCTGGCGGCTGAGTGAGACGGTCGGCGTGGTGAGCGAATCACCTGGTGGCGGGTGATGTGAGACACCGCTTCGCCGGGCCGGGCCGGGCCGAACTGGCTGGGCTGGCCGGGTGGGACGGGCCGCGCCGAGCCGGGTGGATCTGGCTTAGGCCGGGCTGGCCTGGCAGGGCGAGGATCGCGGCGGCGGGTGAGCCGCGCCGAGCAGGGGCGCGAGCTGCCTCGGGTAGGGCAGGCGCTGCTCTGGGCTGGGCCGGACAGGGCTGAGCGAGTCGGGCCAGGCTGAGCACGGCACGGCAGACCGGGGCGGATCTGCCGGGCCGGGCTGGGCGCGGCGAGCCGCGCCGGGCTGGCCGAGAGGGACGGGGCCGGGCTGGGCCTGATAGGGGCGAGTCGCGCCGGGCACGGCAGTAAAGACATGGCAGGCAAAGCTTGTGGACCCGGTCAGGCTGGGCGCGGCGAGCGCGCCGGGGAGAGGCAAGTCGGGCCGGGGCGCGTTTGGCTTGGCTATGTCTGGCAAGCGGGAGACCCGTGCCGGTTCTTGGTGGGCTTGGCGGGGGCGAGGGAGCTGCGCCGGAGAAGGCAATGCAGGCAAGGTAAGGCCAAGCTGGTGCGGCGGGGGGCGAGCCGCCACGGTAAGGCAGGGTGGGCTGGCCGGGCCTGGTACGGGCGCAGCGCAAGGCAATGGCACGTGGGGTGAGTTGGGCGTGGGTGTGGGCCCGTAGCCGTGTGGCTGCGGGCCTTTCCCATGTTCAGGCTGCGAAGGGCAGCGGTTCGTGGAGGTTGTTGCGTCGGGGTTTTCGGCGGCGGTCGATGAATTCTGGTGGGAGGAATTCGGGGAGGCCGTCGGTGGCGATGCGGACTTCCCAGCCGGAGCGGTGCAGCAAGCGGTGGTGGTGGGCGCACATCAGGACCAGGTTGTTCAGGTTGGTGGGGCCGCCGTCGGCCCAGTGTTGGATGTGGTGGCCTTGGCAGTGGCGGGGTGGGCGGTGGCAGCCGGGGAATGCGCAGCCTCGGTCGCGGAGGAACAGGGCGCGGCGGAGTCCCGCGGAGATCAGGCGGCGGAGGCGGCCGAGGTTGAGAGGTTCGCTCTTCGCTCCGAGGACTGCGGGGATGATCATGGCGTCGCAGGCGTGTACCCGGGCTTCGGCGGCTGAAAGGGTGCCGGTGTCGCCGAGGGTTGCTGTGCCGACGCCGGTCTTCAGGTCGTCGAGGGAGACCGCGACCATGACGTGGGCTCGTTCCCCGGCCTGCATGGGGAGGTCCGGGGAGTTCAAAGCCAGGTCGACTGCGTCGGAGAAGGCGTCGCCGTATCGTTGGGGCAGGGTTCGGAGGTCGGGGCCGTCGTCGCCGTTGCGGCGTTCGGCCAGGGCGTCCAATAAGGCGCTGGCGCGGGTGCCGGTCTCGTCGTCGAACCTTCCGCTTAATTCCCAGAACCCGGATCTTTTGCGCCGCAGGAACAGTTCCCGGGTCGGTGCCACTGGTTCGGTGTCGACGGGTTCCTGACCGTCGGGGGCAACGTGGGCGAGGATGCGGGCGCCGAGGGCGGCGACCTGCTTGTGTCCGGCCTCGGCAGCAAAAGAAACGAGGTGGGTCTCGGCGCTTTCCCGGTGCTCGCAGGGAACATCGGCGAGCACGCCGGTGATCACATCGATCATCGGGTTGCTCAACTGCCCAGCCAGGGCAGCGGCTCCGGTGGCGGGTGCCAAAGCAGGGATGGGGCTGCCGTCAAGGTTGCGGCCCGGGTTCAACGTGCGGGCCCGTTTCACCACACGTTCAGCAGCAGCCTTGGGGATATCGGCAAGCTGTTCCAGCAATCGAGCCACAGAGCGGTAACCGAACAGCTCCATCACTCCGCGCTGCTCGATTTCCACCAGTAGCGCACCGAGCCCCGCTTCAGCCGACCGCATGCACGCGAGAAACTCGCCGACGCGGTCGGCAAGAGCCAGGGCCTCGGGAGAAGAACACACAGTCGCGTTGTCGGACATAACCCAAGATTACCGAGATTCGAACACAAGTCATCACTCGATCAGGTGGATCAACGGTAGTGCACCCGATACCGTAGATGCGTAACCCGTTGCTCCACAACGACTTCCACCTGCTCCAGTTCCGCATCCGCAGTCATGGCACCGAAGTACCGCACGCCTTCGCCGAGCAGCGCCGGCACCAGGTCGATCCGCAGCTCGTCGAGCAACCGCAAGTTCAAGCACTGCTGGGCGATCGACGGTCCGGACACGCCCACCGTTCCGTCTCCCGCCGCCTTGCTCGCTCGATCGCCGTCTCGACGTCTGCGCAGAACGGTGGGCGGTGCGTCACGACGAACGCCGCGCCTCCGCCCGGGGGATGGCCGCCCCAGGCGTGGGTGTGCTCGAACACGCGGCGGCCGCAGACGAAGGCGCTGTGGCGCATCGAATCGAGGAATGTTCTCAGGTACTCCGCGCTGGCCGGCGCCACCCGGAACGTCATCGGGTAGCCGACCATCGGCACCTCGACCGCTCCGGCCTGGTAGCGACATGCAGAACCTCGCGACCCCGCTCGTCAAGGAGCTGCCGAAAGTAGGGGGTCGGCCCGGCCGTCCGGCAGCAGCGTCCACCACCCCGCGCTGCCTACCTTCACCGTCATGACAAGGCTTCTTCTCGTCCTCGCCGTCCTGATGCTGGCGACGGCGACCCCGGCCGGCGCGACCCCGCCCCAGGACGTCGACGGCTACGTCCGTGCCTACCTCGACCACACCGGCCTGCCCGGCGCGGCGGTCGCCGTCACCCACGGTGACGACGTCGTCCGCGTCGCCGGCTATGGCCACGATGCCGCGGGTGCTCCCCTCACCGCGTCGAGCCGGCTGCCGGTCGCGTCGCTGAGCAAGTCCATGACGGCCTTCGCCGTCCTCCAGCTGGCCGAAGCGGGACGGCTGAGACTGGACGAGCCGGTGACGCGGTACCTGCCGGACTTCCGGCTCGCCGATCCGCGCGGCACGAAGATCACCGTCCGGATGCTGCTGGACCAGACGTCCGGGATGGCCGACTCGGCGTTCCCCGACCTCGCGCTGCCGCAGCCGCACACGCTCGCCGAGGCCGTCACCCGGTTGCGGGACGCGGAACTCGCCGACGAGCCCGGCATGCGGTTCCACTACCACAACCCGAACTACGAGGTCGCCGCCCGGATCGTCGAGGTCGTCGCCGGGCAGCCGTTCGCCGACTACCTGAGGACGAAGCTGTTCGCGCCGCTCGGCATGACCGCGAGCACTTCCGTGGACACGCCGCCGCCCGGGACCGAGGGGCACGTCCGGGCCTTCGGAATCGAGGTCGCCGTGTCCGAACCGGACTGGTTCACCGGCGGCAGCCACGGCGTGTTGACCACCGCCGAGGACCTGGCCAAGTGGCTGCGGGCGCAGCAGGACGGCGGCGGCGTGCTGTCCCCGGCGTCCGTCCGGCTGGCGCACACGCCCGCACCGGGACGGGACTACGCGCTGGGCTGGCGGGCCCGGGACGGCCGCGTGTCCCACACCGGCGAGTGGTTCACCCACACCGCGGCGCAGGTGCTGCTGCCCGGTGGGTACGGCGTCGCCGTGGTGGCGAACACCGGGATGGCGCTGGACAACGAGGCGGAGCTGCTGGCCGACGGCCTCGCGAGCCTGCTCGAGGGCGGGGCGCCGGAGCCCGCGACGCCGGCCGGGGTGGTCGCCGACCGGGTGCTCGGGGCGCTGGCCCTGGTCGCGGTGGCGCTCGCGGTCCTCGGCGTCCGGCGGGCCGGGCGGAAGCCCCGGTGGTGGCGGCT
The DNA here is from genome assembly GCF_042652605.1 of Amycolatopsis plumensis. Classification (NCBI taxonomy): domain Bacteria; kingdom Bacillati; phylum Actinomycetota; class Actinomycetes; order Pseudonocardiales; family Pseudonocardiaceae; genus Amycolatopsis; species Amycolatopsis plumensis. Next base: position 4,366,282 of record NZ_JBHSJY010000001.1, read on the forward strand.
GGTGCCGCCGCTGCTGCCGCTGCTGCCCCTGGTGTTCCTGCCGGAGCTGCTCGGGTGGGTATTCGCCGGACGGCGGGGTACCTACGCCCAGGTGCTCTACGTCTGGCCGGGGCTGGTGGTCGCGCTCGGCGTGGCCGCACTGGCGGGCCTGACCGTGGCCGTGGCCAGGGCACGGGCCCTCGTGAGTGGCACGCGAGGCCACGACCAGGAAGAATCGGACGAGACGAGGGGAGACGCCCAGTGGGCATCGGCAAGCAGGCGAAGCGGGTCCTGATCATCGTGGCGGGTGGCGTGCTGCTGGTGGTCGGGGTGCTGCTGCTCGTGCTGCCCGGCCCCGGGCTGCTGCTGGTGCTCGCCGGGTTGCTGCTGCTGGCGTCGGAGTTCCCGGCGCTGGAGAAGTACGTCGACCCGGTGCGTGACCGGGCGATGAAGGCGGCCGAGGACAGCGTGTCGTCACCGCTGCGCATCGCCGGCTCGGTGCTGGCCGGGCTGGCGCTGCTGGCGGCGGGGATCGTCTGGGGAACGGTGAAGTCGCTGCCGTTCAGCGGGTGGAGCACCGGGTCGAGCCTGATCCTGTCGTCGGTGATCCTGTTCGCGCTGCTGGGCTGGAGCTACCACCGGGTCAACGCGCGCCGCGAGGCCGGGACCAAGGCGTCGACCGACCGGTAGCCTCGGCGCCATGAGCGCCGGATTCCAGCGCGCCCGCCGGCCCGAGCAGATCGAGGCGCGCCGGCGGGTCATCCTCGCCGTCGCGAGGGAGCTGCTCGCCGAGCGGCCGGTCGCCGACATCAGCCTGCGCGAACTCAGCTGCCGGGTCGGGCTGGCGAAGTCCAATGTGCTCCGGTACTTCGACAGCCGCGAAGCGATCTTCCTGGAGGTCCTCGACAGCGCGTGGACGGCTTGGCTCGACGACCTGGAGGAGGCCCTCGGGACACCGGGCCCGGCGGAACCCGGCTTCGCCCGCGAAGAGCGGATCGCCGGCACGCTCGCGGCGACGCTCGCCGCGCGGCCGGTGCTGTGCGAGCTGCTGAGTGCCATGGCGCCGGTGCTGGAGCGCAACATCCCGGTGGAGTTCGCCCGCAGCTTCAAACGCCGGGCCGCCGCGAACACCGAGCGGCTGGGCGAGCTGGTGCGGGTCCGGGTGCCGGAGCTGCCGCCGGACGCGGCCCGGCACTTCGCCCGCGGGGTGGTGGTCCTCGTGTCGGGCACGTGGCCCGCCGCCCACCCGACGGCGGCCGTGGCGGCCGCCGAGCAGGGCGGGCCGCCGGTGTTCGGGCTGGCGGAGGGCCTCACGAACCTGCTGGCCGGTCTGGTCGCCCGGCGGCGGTGACGAGCCGCCGTCCCCCTGGAACGCGAGGGCCCGGGGACCGCGATCGCGGTCCCCGGACCCGATACGCACCGGCGGTTGCCTACTTCCCGCTCGAGTACAGCGCGCTCACGTCCGCGTCGGACAGCGCCCGGTCGTAGACGTGGACCTGGTCGACCGCCCCGTTGAGGAAGTCGACCGGGCCGCCGCCGTACTTGCCGCGGCCGATCACCGTGTGGCCGGTCGACGCGTCGCCGAGGCAGACGCTCTTCGTGGCCGCCAGCTGACCGTCGACGTACAGCTTCAGCGTGCCCGAAGCCGCGTCACGGACGCCGACCACGTGGTACCAGCGGTTCGCTTCCGGAGCCGTGGGCGCCAGGGCCCGCGTGCCCACGAAGCTCATCGCGAGCCGGTGGTCCGCACCCGAGTACTGCAGGAAGAACGCGCTGTTGCTGTCGCCGTCCTGGCTCACGATCGTCTGGAAGCCATCGCCGACCGCGTTGAAGCGGACCCACGCCGCCGCGCTGTAGCTGCCTTCGGTGTTCACCAGTGCGGCACCCGTGTCGGCGTACTGGCCCGACCCGTTCACCGCCAGCGCCGAACCGCTCTTGCCCGCAGTCCAGGACGCGCCGCCGACCAGCGTGGCGTCGTGGCTGCCGACGACGTCCTCGGCCACCGTGCCCACGTTCTCGTCGAACGGGTAGGCGGCGATGCCGTCGATCCCGGGCGTCCCGGCGGGAACGGACGGGCCGGATACCGGGGCGCCGGTGGCTCCCTTGATCACCGCCAGGTTCGCCGCGCGGACCGCCGCGAAGTCCATCTTCTTCACCTGCCGGTCGTAGGTGAAGAAGCCGTTGACCTCCTTCTCGACGTCGGTGGTCTGCGTGTAGACCCCCGCGGACACCCCGCACCGCTGGGCCACCAGCAGCAGGCGCTGCTGGAGCTCGCCGTAGCGCCGGGTCAGCGTCGCGCTGTCGGGCTCCATCTCGTAGGCGAAGCTGCCCGCCGCGTCGAACTCGTGCCCGGCGACCTTGAGGCCGAGGCCGCCGTACTCGCCGTCGACCGCCGCGCGCGTGCCGGTCTGCATCGGGGTGCCCGGGCCGGTGTAGCTGTGGTCGTCGTAGATGTCACCGCGGCCGCTGTCCGGTTCGGACCGGCAGCAGTTGACGCCGGATTCGGCGTTCACCAGCCGCGTGGGGTCCCAGGACTTGACCAGGTCGGCGATGCGGCCGACCTCGTAGTCGCCCCAGCCCTCGTTGAACGGCACCCAGCTGACGATCGACGGGAAGCTGCGGTGCTGGTCGATCATCCGCTTCATCTCGGACTCGAAGGTGACCCGCGAAGCCGCGGACGGCTCGACGTCGTCCTTCATCGCCGGCATGTCCTGCCACACCATCAGCCCGAGCTTGTCGGCGTAGTAGTACCAGCGGTCCGGCTCGACCTTGATGTGCTTGCGCACCATGTTGAAGCCGAGCGCCTTCTCCTGCTCCAGGTCGAACTTCAGCGCCGCGTCGGTCGGCGCGGTGTAGATGCCGTCCGGCCAGAAGCCCTGGTCGAGCGGGCCGACCTGCATGACGAACTTGCCGTTGAGCAGCATCCGCTGCTTGCCGTCGGCGGTCTTGCCGAGGCCGACCGTGCGCAGCCCGAAGTACGAGCCGACCTCGTCGCCCGACGGGACGAGCTTCACCCGCAGGTCGTAGAGGAACGGGTCGTCCGGCGACCACAGGTGCGGCCGGTCCACCGTGAGCTTCAACGGCTTGTTCGCGTCGCCGGACACGCGCCCGACCGGGCGGCCGTGGTCGTAGGCGACGGCTTCGACGCGCTGCTTCACCGGCCCGCCGACGACGGCGTTCACCGTCACGGACCCGAGGTCCGGCGTGATGTCCAGGCGGTCGATGCGCGAGGCCGCCACCGGCTCCATCCAGACGGTCTGCCAGATGCCCGACGACGGCGTGTAGAAGATGCCGTCACCGGGTTGGCGCTGCTTGCCCAGCGGCTGCCCGCCGGCGTCGTTCGGATCCGCGACGCCGACGATCAGTTCCTGGTCGCGCGCGGTGGTGAGGGCGTCGGTGACGTCGACCGAGAACGCGTCGTAGCCCCCGGTGTGCCGGGAGACGGTCTTGCCGTTGACGATGACCGTCGTGTCGTAGTCGACGGCCTGGAAGTGCAGCAGGATCCGCTGTCCCCGCCAGTCGCGGGGCAGCTGGAACGTCCGCCGGTACCACATGTTCGTCTCGTGGCGCATGATCCCGGACAGCGCGGACTCGACCGGGTACGGCACGAGGATGCGCTCGCCCAGCGTCTTGCCCACCGGCGCGGCCTCCCCGGGCTTGGCCGAGGAGAACTCCCAGACGCCGTTGAGGTTCTGCCACTTCGAGCGGGTCAGCTGCGGTCTCGGGTAGTCCGGCAATGCGTTCGCCGGCGAGACGTCGTTGGTCCACGGCGTGGACAGCGGCGGGGTGAGCCGCTGCCACTGCGGGGGAGACGCGGCGTGCGCGGCGGGGACCGCGAATCCGGTCAGGGCCAGCGCCAGCACGGCGGCCAGTCGGGCGGGGCGGAACATCGGTGAACCTCCTGGTAGGGGACGAGGGTTCAGCGGGTACGGGAGCGCGCGAGCAGGCGCTGGATCACCACGACGACGAGCAGGAAGGCCCCGCTCACCACCGTCTGGTAGTTGGAATCGAGCGTGCCGATCTGGTTGATGACGTTCTGGATCAGCGTGCGCAGCAGCACGCCGACGAGCGTGCCGATGATCGTCCCGGCGCCGCCGGTGAGCAGCGTGCCGCCGATGACGACGACGGAGATCGCGTCGAGTTCGGTGCCGACGCCGATCACCGTGACGCCGGACTGCAGGTACGCGGCGGTGAGGATGCCCGCGACCCCGGCGAGCGCGCCGCTGAGCGTGTAGAGGCTGATCTTGGTGCGGGCCACCGGAAGGCCCATCAGCAACGCCGACTGCTCGGCGCCGCCGATGGCGAACACCGACTGGCCGAACCGCGTCCGGCGCAGCAGGAGCCCGCCGAGAGCGAACAGGACCAGCGTCAGGTAGACCGGGACGCCGACGCCGAAGATCGTGCCCTGGCCCAGCCAGAGGAACGCCGAGCCGGCGTCCACTTTGTACGTCGTCGCGCCTTCGGACGTCAGTGCCAGCAGGAGCCCCCTGGCGAACAGCAGCGACGCCAGCGTCACGATGAACGGCGCCATCCCGGTGCGGGCGATGAGCAGGCCGTTGACCAGCCCGATCAGCGAGCACACCGCCAGGGGCAGCAGGATCGCCACGACCAGCCCGTATTGGGCGCCGTACGCGGCGAGGACGCCGCCCAGCGCGTAGTTCGAGCCGACCGACAGGTCGATGCCGCCGGAGATGATCACGAACGTCATGCCGAGCGCGATGACCGCGAGGAACGAGCTCTGCAGCGCGAGGTCGCGCAGGTTGTCGGGGGAGCCGAAGCGGGGGAAGGCGAACCACGCGGCGGCGATGCCGAGCACGAGCACGACGGCCGCGCCCTGGCGTTGGAGGACTCCGGCGAGCGCGGCGTTGCGCTCGGCGGTTGGGGTGGCAGTCATCGGCTGCTCCGCTCGCGGGCGACGTAGACCGCGACGACGATGATGGCCGCCTGGACCATCTGCGCGGTCGAGTCCGGCAGGTTGTGCTTGATCAGGGTGGCGTGCACGAGCTGCATGAGCAGCGCGCCGAACACGGTGCCGAGCACGCGGACCCGGCCGCCGGTCAGCGGCGTGCCGCCGACCACGACCGCGGTGATCGCGGACAGCTCCATCAGCAGTCCCAGGTCGTTCGGGTCGCTGGCGCCCAGCCTCGACGTCGCCAGCACGCCGGCCACCGCGGCCAGCGCCCCGGAGATGACGTAGACGCCGACGAGCACGCGTTTCACCGGCAGGCCGGCCAGGGTGCTCGCGGCCCGGTTGCCGCCGATGGCGACCAGGTGCCGCCCGAACGTGGTGCGCTGCACGACCAGCCCCGCCAGCACGGAGAGCACGCCCGCGACGACGACCATGATCGGGACGCCGAGCACGTCACCGGTGCCGAGCTCCAGGAAGTCGCGGTTGTGCAGCTGGACGAGCTGGCCGTGGGCGATGACCAGGGCGAGCCCGCGGCCGCCGACGAGCAGGGCGAGGGTCGCGATGATCGGCTGGATGCCCAGGTAGGCCACCAGGTAGCCGCTGAACAGGCCCGAGACGATCCCGGCGATGACGGCGACGATGATCGCCGTCAGCGGGCCCGCGCCCAGGTAGAGCGGGATGAGCGCGGCGGCGATCGACATCACCGAGCCGACCGAGAGGTCGATGCCCTCGGTGCCGATCACCAGCGCCATGCCGAGCGCGACGATGCAGACCGGCGCCGCCTGCACCAGCTGGGTGCGGAAGTTGGCCGCGGACAGGAAGTTCTCGGTGAACACGACGTTGAACAGCACCAGCACGACGACGGCGAGGTAGACGCCGTAGTTCTGCAGCCACGCGGTGACCTTCGCGCGCTCAAGGGTGGCGGTGGACATCGTTGTCACCCCCGGTGCTTTCCGCCGCGATGGCCGTCAGGACGTTCTCCTCGGTGATGCGGTCGCCGGTCAGCTCGCCGGCGACCGCGCCGTCGCGCAGGACGACCACCCGGTCGGACCCGTCGATCAGTTCCTCCAGTTCGGACGAGATGAGCAGCACGCCGAGCCCTTCCTGCGCGAGTTCGTCGATCAGCGCCTGGACCTCGGCCTTGGCGCCGACGTCGATGCCGCGGGTCGGCTCGTCGAGCAGCAGGATCTTCGGGCCGGTGGCGAGCCAGCGGGCCAGCAGCACCTTCTGCTGGTTGCCGCCGGACAGCTCCGACACCTTCTGCTCGGGCCCGGCCGCCTTGATCCGCAGGCGTTCCATGAAGATCTTGACGATCTTGTCCTGCCTGGCCTTGCTGACCAGGCCGAACGGCGAGAGCGTCGGCAGGGCGGCGAGCACGATGTTCTCCCGGACCGACAGGTTCGGGATGATGCCGTCGGTCTTGCGGTCCTCGGCCAGCAACGCGATCCCGGCCCGCACGGCTTGGGCGATCTTGCCCTTCTTCAGCGGTTTCCCGGCCAGCAGCACGCTGCCGCCGTCGAGGGGGAACGCGCCGACGATGGCCCGCGCGGTCTCGCTGCGGCCGGAGCCGAGCAGCCCGGCCAGGCCGACGACCTCGCCGGGCCGGATGCTCACCGAGACGTCGTGCAGCTTCCGCATGCCGGAAAGGTTTTCGGCCTTGAGCAGCGGCTCGCGCTCGACGTCGTGCTCTTCGCCGAACGCCGTGACGCCCTCTTCGCGGATCTGCTTGATCTCCCGGCCGAGCATCTTCGACACGAGCTCGATGCGCGGCAGCGGCTTGAGTGGTCCACTGTGGACGACCCGGCCGTCGCGCAGCACGGTGACGCTGTCGCACACCCGGTACAGCTCGTCCATCCGGTGGCTGACGTAGACGATCGCGATGCCTTGGGCGTGCAGCCGGTTCAGCACCTCGAACAGCGTCTCGACCTCGCGAGGCTCGAGCGACGACGTCGGCTCGTCCATGATGACGACCTTGGCGTCGGTCGAGACCGCGCGGGCGAGCGCGACCATCTGCTGCGCGCCGACACCGAGGGTGTGCAGCGGCCGCTTGACGTCGTCGTCGATGCCGTAGCCCTTGAGCAGCTCGCGGGCGTCGGCGTACATTTTCGACCAGTCGACGAGACCGGTCTTCGTGCGCGGTTCGCGGCCGAGGAAGACGTTGCCGGCGATGCTCATCAGCGGGACGAGGTTGACCTCCTGGTAGATCGTGGAGATCCCGGCGCGCTGCGCGTCGATCGGCCGCTTGAAGGTCACCGGCTCGCCGAGGTGGCGCACCTCGCCCTCGTCGGGCTGGTAGACGCCGGTGAGCACCTTGATCAGCGTGGACTTGCCGGCGCCGTTCTCGCCGACCAGCGCGTGCACCTCGCCCGGCCGCAGCGCGAAGCTGACGTCGTCGAGCGCGAGGGTGCCGGGGAACCGCTTGGTCACCCCGGTCACCTCGAGCACCGGTGCGGTCGTCATGGCGGCGTCCTCTTCAGCAGCGTCCTCTTCGGTGGCGGCCGTCATTTGTAGGAGTTCCCGACCTTCTGCGCGGCGTTGGTTTCGTCGTACTGGTCGTCGGAGATGACGATGCTCGCCGGGATCGGCTCGCCGGTCTCGAACTTCTGCAGCGTCTGGAAGGCCAGCGGGCCGAAGCGCGGGTTGGACTCGATCACGGCGTTGTAGCTGCCGTCGACGATGAGCTGCACGGCGTTGCGGGTGCCGTCGATGGAGACGATCTTGACGTCCTTGCCCGGGGTCTTGCCCGCGGTCTTGAGCGCGTTCACCGCGCCGACGCCCATCTCGTCGTTTTCGGCGTAGACCGCGGTGATGTCCGGGTGGCTCTGGATGAGCTGCTCCATCACGGCCTGGCCCTTGGACCGGTCGAACTCGCCGGTCTGCTCGGCGACCACGGACAGGCCGGGCGTCTTCGCCAGCTCGTCCTTGAACCCCTTGGTGCGGTCGGTGGTGACGTTGTTGCCGGACGAGCCGAGCAGGATCGCGACCTTGCCGGTGCCGCCGGTCGACTTCACCATCGCCTGCGCCGCGCGCTGGCCCTGTTCGACGAAGTTGGAGCCGATGAAGGTCAGGTAGTCGGTGCACGGCTGGGACGTCACCTTGCGGTCGATGGTGACGACCGGGACCTTCTTGGCCTTCGCCGCGTCGAGGGCGGGCTGGAGGCCGTCGGAGTTCAGTGGTGCGACGATCAGCAGCTGGGCGCCCCGGTCGAGCATCGACTTGATGTCGCTGATCTGCCGGTTGAGGTCGCTCTGGGCGTTGGTGACCAGCAGGTTGCCGATGCCCAGCTTCGCGGCTTCGTCGCGGATGGACTGCGTCTCGGTGATCCGGAAGGGGTTGGCCTCCTTTTCGGACTGTGAGAAACCGACCACCGCCGTCTTCAGGTCGACCTTGGGGTAACCGGTCTTCTGCAGCGTGCAGCCGTCGGCGGACGGCGCGGCGGACTGGGCGCTCGCGGCCGGCCCGCCGCCGCTGGACGGCGCCGCGGGGGTTTCTTCCCTGCTGGTGCAGGAGGTGAGGGTCAGCGCGGCGGCGGCCGCGGTGACCAGGACCAGTCGGGGACGGGAGGACAAGAGCACGGCGACTCCTCGGGCAGCGTCGTTGGTGGCCCGCTCGCCGGGGTGATCGGGGTCACCGCGGGAGCCTTGAGGTACTTTTTACATCGTTGGAACAACGTTGTAAACCGGCAGCGGCTCGCTACACTTCGTGCTCACTCTCTGAAGGGACCGCCCGTGACCGTGACGCTCAAGGACGTCGCCACGCTCGCCGGAGTTTCGGTGAAGACGGTGTCGAACGTCGTGAACGGCTACGCCTTCGTCAAGCCGGAGAACCGGCGGCGCGTCGAGGAGGCGCTGGCGGCGACCGGGTACCGGCCGAACGTCGGGGCGCGCAACCTCCGCCGCGGCCGCACCGGCTTCCTGGCGCTGATGGTGCCGGAGCTGTCGATCCCGTACTTCGGCGAGCTGGCCGGCCTGGTCATCACGGCGGCGCAGAAGCGCGGCTGGAGCGTCCTGATCGAACAGACGCAGGGAACGCGGTCGCGGGAGCGGGAGACGCTCTCGTCGCTCGGGCCGCACCTGGTCGACGGGGCCCTGGTGCACCCGGAAGCCCTGCAGGCGGCGGACTTCCCGGCCGACCCGGGCGGCATCCCGCTGGTCATGCTGGGCGAGCACGCGGTGGACATGCCGATCGACCACGTGGCGATCGACAACGTCCTGGCCGCGCGCACGGCGGTGTCCCATTTGGCTTCACTGGGGCGAACGCGGATCGCGGCGATCGGGCGCAACCCGGACCGCGGGACGTCGTCGCAGCGGCTGGCCGGCTACCGCGCGGGGCTGTCGGCGGCCGGTTTGCCCTATTCGGACGCTTTGGTGGCCCCGGCCGAGAAGTGGCACCGGTCGGTGGGCGCGGCGGCGATGAAGTCGTTGCTGGCGCTGCCTTCCCCGCCGGACGCGGTGTTCTGCTTCAACGACCTGCTGGCCGTCGGCGCGCTGCGCGCGGTGGCCGAGCTGGGCCTGCGGGTGCCCGAGGACGTGGCGATCGTGGGTTTCGACAACAACGAAGAGAGCGCATTCTCCCTGCCGTCGCTGACGACGATCGCGCCGGACAAAACGGCCCTGGCCGAGGCGGCGGTGGACCTCGTGCACCGGCGCATCACCGGGGACAAGACGTCCCCACCGCAGGACATCCAGACCCCGTTCGCCCTGGAGATCCGCGAAAGCACCCGCGGCCGCTGACGTCCGGCAAACCCGTCTCTAGCCGGGGATGGCTCCGAGACTCATGTCGGCCATGGTTCCGGCGATACCGGTGGCCCGGTCCGAGGCGATGAACGTGACGACCTCGGCCAGTTCGCCGAGGCTCGGCAGGCGGTTGCGGTGTGTCCGCTCGGCCACCATGGCCTGGAACTGCTCGGGGGCGATTCCGTGGGCCTTGGCGTGGATGCCGAACACCTCTTCGATCGTGCCGCTGTCGGGCATGCCCTGGGTCCGGACGCCGGCCACGCGTACGCCGTGCGGCGCGAGTTCGACGGAGAGGTCCCTGATCAGGGCTTCCTCGGCCGCCATGGCCACGGCCACGCCACCGAGGAGCGGAGTGGCGAGCCGGGCGGGAATCGAGGTCACGGTCATGATCACGCCCGCGCCGGTGGCGGCCATGTGCCGGCCGGCCAGGCGTGCGGTCACGAAGTTGGCGCGTACGTGCTCGTTGACGGGTCGCATGAACTCCTCGACGCCGAGGTCGACGAGCGGCACGCCTTGCAGCGTGGTGTTGCGGAGCCCGACGGCGTTGAACGAGATGTCGACGCCGCCTGCCTTCCCGATCACCGTGTCGAGGTGCTCGGCCACGGCGTTCTCGTCGAGCGCGTCGACCTGCGCGGCCTCGGCGACGCCGCCGTCGGCGAGGATCTCCTTGGCCAGTACCGCCACCTTCGACAGGGTGCGCCCGGTCAGGAAGAGGCGTGCCCCCTCGCGCGCGAATGTTCTGGCGACGGCGTGCCCGATGGCGCCGCCGGCTCCGTAGATCACGGCCGTCTTGTCCTGCAGCAGACTCGTGTTCATGGGTAAGCCCTTCCGCTACTGGTTTCCGGCCGCGGTGAGGAGCGCCGCGTTCCGGCGTTCGAGCGTCTTGACCGCCCCGCTGTTCCAGCTGTCGGCAAGCGCCCGGGAGAAGGGATCGGGGAAGATTTCGTCCGCTCCCTTGGCCAGCCCGTCGAGGACGGCCGCGGCCACCGACCGCGGTGACGCCTTCGGGATCTCGAGGTCGCGCACCATGTCGGTGTCCACGGGACCGGGCAGCACGGCGTGGACGTCCACGCCCTGGCCGGCGAGGGTGGCACGCAGGGACTGCGTCCACGAGAAGGCAGCCGCCTTGGAGATCGAGTACGCCGGGCTGATGGGCACGGCCGCCACCGCGGCCAGGGACAGCACGTTGACGATCGCGCCTCGCGACTCGACGAGCCGGGGCAGGAAGGCCTGCGTGACGGCGTGCGGTCCGAAGAGGTTGACCGCGAGATGCCGCTCGAGGGCGGCTCGATCGGCCAGCCCTTCATAGCCGTAGACGCCCGCGTTGTTGATCAGGACATCGAGCGAATCGACGGTCTCGGCGGCGAGGTCGATCCGGGCGGGGTCCGTCAGGTCCAGGACCAGGGACGTGACGCGCTCGTCGGCCGGGTTCAGGGCCTGCCGGGTGGCGGCGTAGACCCGTTCGGCGCCCCGGTTCAGCGCCTCCTCGACCAGCGCCTTTCCGATGCCGCGGCCGGCCCCGGTGACCAGGACTGTCTTGCCCGTGAGTGTCATGGGTGCTCCTCGTGAGGTGGAATCGAACTGTCGAGGGTGCAGACACGACGCGGTGGCGGAATTGGGCGGCCGTGGTGCGCCCAGTTCCCGGCCGGCCCGGTGTCTGAACCGGAGAAGGGCCGGCGAAAACCGAAACCAGGTGGGGTGATGAGACGTGACAGCGAGCGAGCTGATCGCGAGCGCGCAGGCCGGCGACGGCGAGGCGTTCCGGCAGCTGACCGAGCCGCATCGCCGGGAGCTGCACCTGCACTGCTACCGGCTGCTGGGCTCGTTCCAGGACGCCGAGGACGCTTTGCAGGACACGCTGCTCGCGGCGTGGCGGGCACTCGACCGGTTCGAGGGGCGTGCCTCGATCCGCACCTGGCTGTACCGGATCGCCACGAACCAGTGCCTCAACGCGATTCGCTCGGCCGGCCGTCGCCCGGCGAAGGCGTGGGATGTGCCCGAGATCGAACCGCCCGAGCCGAGCCGGCTGGGCGAAGTCGTGTGGCTGGAGCCGTACCCGGACGCTCTCCTCGACGGCGGGCTCGCCGCGCCGCTCGGACCGGAAGCGCGCTACGAGCGGAAAGAGGCCATCTCGCTGGCGTTCGTCACCGCGCTGCAGATCCTGCCGGCCCGCCAGCGTGCCGTCCTGATCCTGCGCGAGGTGCTCGGCTACCCGGCGGCCGAGGTCGCCGACCTGCTCGGCTCCTCCGTCGATTCGGTCACCAGCGCACTCAAACGCGCTCGCGCCACGCTGGAACGGCGAATCCGGCCGAGCGGGATGGACGATTCACCACCCGCGCCCGCCTCGCCGGCCGAAGAGGCACTGGTGGCGAAGTTCGCCCACGCCTACGAGTCCGGCGACGTCGACGTCCTGATCGGCCTGCTCACCGACGACGCTCGCGTCTCGATGCCGCCGATGCCGCTCGAATACCTCGGCCGCGACGCCGTCTCCGGGTTCTACACCGCTCTCATGCGCGCCGACCGGAACTACCACCTGGTGCCCACGCGCGCGAACGGGCAACCGGCGTTCGGTACCTATGTGCGCTCGGGCCGCGATGGCATCCGGCGGGGGACCGGGCTCGTGGTCCTCACCTTGGCCGGCGACCGGGTCAGCGCCGTGACCCGGTTCGACAACAGCGTCCTTCCGTGGTTCGGGCTCCCGCGGTCCTTGCCCGGCAACTGACCTCCTCGCGTCAGCGGGCGGGCCAGTGCCAGGACGGGCGGTCCAGGCGGCCCTGGCCGGACACCTTCGTCTCGCCGTACTCCTTCTCCAGCTCGACCGTGCCCACGTCCGTGATCTCCTCGAGCGCGCGGATCAGGGGCCGGGCGTGGGAGACCACCACCAGCTGGGTTTCCTTCGCCGCCGTCGCGATCAGGGTCGCCAAGGCCGGGAGGAGGTCCGGATGGAGGCTCGTCTCCGGCTCGTTCAGCACCAGCAGTTCCGGCGGGCGCGGGGTCAGCAGGGCCGCCACCCACAGCAGGAACCGCAGCGTGCCGTCCGACAGCTCCGCCGCCGACAGCGGCCGCAGCAGGCCGTGCTGGCGGAACTCGACCGACAGCAGGCCGTCGTCGGAGCGTCGCACCTCCACGGTCGAGCCCGGGAAGGCCGCGTCGACCACTTCCGCGAGCTCCGCGGCCCGGCCCACCTCGATGATCGTCTGCAGGGCGGCCGCGAGGTCCGCGCCGTCGTGGGACAGCACCGGGGTGCGGGTGCCGATGCGGGACTGGCGGGCCGGGGCGCCGGCGTCGGTGCGGAAGTGGTCGTAGAACCGCCACGACCGGATCCGTTCCCGCAGCACCAGCAGCTCCGGGCAGGCCCGTGGATCGGCGAACTCGCTCAGCATGCTGTCGGTCAACCGGATCTTGAACCGTTCGTCGCCCCACGCCCCGGAAGCCACGCGGGTGCGCACGGACGGGCCGGCCCGGTCGGCGAGCAACGCCGCCGGCCGCAGGTACGGCCCCGTCCACACCGCTTCCCTCTTGAACTCCGGGTCGAGGTTGAACAACGTCTTCTTGCCCGGCACCGGCAATCCCAGGTCGAGGGCGTAGCCGAACTCGTCGCCCGCGAAGCCGAGCCGCAGCCCGACGGCCTTCGTGTGCACCTTGCCCTCGACGCGCGTGGTTCCCCGGCGCACGCCGTTCTCCGGGCCGGCCCACAGCGTCGACGGCAGCCCGCCCTCCCGGGCGAGCGCCGCCACGGCGCCGTTGCGCGACGCGTCCGCCAGCAGCCGCAGTGCCCGGTACAGGCTCGACTTGCCGCTGCCGTTCGGCCCGGTGACGACGGTCAGGCCGGACAGCGGCACCACCAGGTCACGCAGCGAGCGGTAGTTCTCGACGGCCAGCGTGGTCAGCATCCCCAGAACCTAGCCGCGACCCCAGCAGGTCGTGCGGCTCGGGGCCGTGCGGCTCAGCCGACCGGGTCGGCCAGCGGGATGTCCTCCTCGCCGAGCCACGATCCGCGCCACGCCAGATCGCCTCTGGCCAGGGGCTTTCCGCAGGCGTCGCACTTCGGGCCCGGCCGGGTGGCCTGCCCGCAGCGGGTGTGGACGAGCGTCGTCGGCCCGGCTTCGGAGGACGTGTGGGTGTGCCCCCACGTGCCGAGGGCGTGCAGCACCGGCAGGGCGTCCGAGCCGGCCTGGGTGAGGCGGTACTCGTGGCGGGTGCGGCCGCCGTCGCGGTAGGGGAGCTTCGTCAGCAGGCCGCGGTCGACGAGCTTGACCAGCCGGGTGGTCAGCACGTTGTCGGCGATGCCGAGCTGGGCGCGGAAGTCCTCGAACCGGGTGGTGCCCGCGGTGGCGTTGCGCAGGATCAGCAGCGTCCACGGCTCGCCGAGGACGTCGGCGGCGCGGGCGATCGGGCAGGCGGCGTCGGCCCAGGTGATGCGACGGCTCATCGTGTGATCCCTTCGACCTGACTTGCTTGGAGCAAGTCTACGTCGTAGTGTCGTCCCCAGCTAGCTTGCAACGAGCAAGTCAGGTGTGAGAGGAGTTCGTCATGGAGATCGCGGGTGCGGTGGCGCTGGTGACCGGAGCCAACCGGGGACTCGGCCGGCGGTTCGCCGCGGAGCTGCTGGAGCGGGGAGCCGCCAAGGTGTACGCGGCCGCGCGGAACCCCGAGTCGATCGATCTGCCGGGGGTGGTCCCGCTGCGCCTCGACGTGACCGACCCGGCGTCGATCCGGGACGCCGCCGCGGTGGCGAGCGACGTCACGCTGCTGGTGAACAACGCCGGTTCGTTCACGCAGGCGTCGCTGCTCAAGGGGTCCATCGAGGACATCCGGCTGGAGATGGACACGCACTACTTCGGCACCCTCGCCGTGACGCGCGAGTTCGCGCCGGTCCTCGAGCGCAACGGCGGCGGCGCGGTGCTCAACGTGCTGTCGGTGCTTTCCTGGTTCACCGCACCGCAGGTGGCGGCGTACTCCGCGGCGAAGTCCGCGGCCTGGTCGCTGACCAACGCGCTGCGCCTGGAACTGGCGCCGCAGAAGACGCAGGTGACGGCGCTGCACGTCGGGTACATGGACACCGACATGGCCCAGCACGTCGACGGCCCGAAGGTCGACCCGGCGGTCGTGGCGGGCCTGGCCTTGGACGGCGTCGAGGAAGGCCGGTTCGAGGTGCTCGCCGACGACGTCAGCCGGAACGTGCGCGCCGGGCTCGCCGGCGATCTCTCCGTGCTGTACCCCGCACTGGTTTCCTGAAGGCGTTTTCCCGACCCCGGAATACGGGCGTGCCCGCCGCGGGCGTATGAATAGGCGGGTGGCGGAACGCGTCGAAACGGGAATGGGACGGACGAGAAACCGCTGGGGGGAAGGCGAACGGTTGCGCGGCGAGATCCTGGCCGCGGCCGGCCGGTTGCTCGCCGAGCTCGGCGGCGAGGACGGGCTGACGATCCGCGGCGTCGCCCGCGCCGTCGGCATCGCCCCGGCGAGCATCTACCAGCATTTCTCCGATCGTGCGGAATTGGTCCGCGGATTGCTCGACCACGAATACGCCCGGCTGCGGGATTCGATGCGCGCGGCCGAGGCGGCAATCGGCGAATCCGACCCCGTCGGCCGCGTCCGGGCGCAGATTCACGCGTACTGCGCGTTCGCGATGGAGAACCCGGGCCATTACCGGTTGATGCTGGCGAACGGGGCTTCCCGGCCGGACCCGGACGGCCGCGCGGAGGGCCCGCTGCTGGACGTGATCGACCGGCTGGCGGCGGGCTTCGAGCGCTGCGTCGAGGCGGGCCACCCGCTGCGGGTGACCCCGGGCCGCGCGGCGGCGGTGGTGTTCGTGGGCGCGCACGGGCGGGTGGCGTTGTTCCACAGCGTGCTCCACCGGACCGGGGCGGAGCTGGTGGAGCCGTTCGTGGACGAGCTGGTGTCGCTGGTGTTCAAGTGAGCGGCTTCCGCATGAGGACGCAGGTGGTCTCGTAACGGCGGATCGAGCCGTCGGGCGCCAGTTCGTCCCAGCCGTCGGGTTCACTGCCGTAGGCGGCATAGCCGAGCCGCTCGTACAACGCGCGCGCACGCGGATTTCCGGCTTCGACACCCAGCTCGGAGCGGGCCAGGCCGCGCGCCCGCATCCGCTCTTCGGCGGCGAGTACCAGCGCGGTCCCGATCCCGCACGACTGCAGGACCGGGTGCACGGCGAGCTGCCCGATGGTGCCCGCTCCGGCGATCTTGCGGTAGTCGATCAGTCCTTTGCCGACGGGCAGCCCCGACGGCGCCGCGCAGGCGACGAGGTATTCGGCGTCGTCCCGGCGGAGCTCCCGCGCCACGTGTTCGAGGTGCAGGCGCGAGCCCGACCAGCCGCACCCGGGCAGGTCGGCTTCGGTGAGGTCGCGGATGACCAGGGGAACCACGATTTCGGAGCGCACGGCTGCACGGTAGCGAGCTTCCCGGGGAAGGGAATCCGAATTTCAGCCGGTCGCGACGTCATCAGATCGCGCGCTGGGCCGCGTCCAGGTTCTCCGCCAGCCAGGCCGACACGAACCGCTCCCGGTCCGCGTTCGTGTCGTTCCGCGGCACCATCTCCGCCAGCATGATCAAGCCCAGGTACACCCGGTACAACGTCAGCCGGCGGCCGGCCGGGGCGTCGAAACCGGCCCGGCCGTAGCCCTCCATCAGTGGCTCGTCCAAGTCGTGGAACAACGTCAGGGACACGAACTCCGCCACCGGGTCGCCCCAGAACGCGCGCTCGGCGTCGACGATGCCCGACACGTGGCCGTCCTGGACCAGGATGTTGCCCTGCCACAGGTCGAAGTGGACCAGCACCGGCGTCGTGACCAGCTCCAGCAGCGGCTCGTGGCGGCGCACCAGGTGCGCGATCTCCGCCGCCGGGCGGGGCAGGCGGACGCCGTAGCGGACGGCGTCCGCGAGGATCGCGTCGACCATCGCGGTGAACGCCGAAGCCCACGTCGGGTGCAGCGGGTCCTGGAGGTAGCCGAACCCCTCGCCGGTCGTCCGGTGCAGGCGCGCCACGATCGCGCCCAGTTCGGCACGCAGGTGCGGGCCGGTGCCGGGCGTCCGGTTCCACGGCTCGCCCGGCACCTCCGTCATCAGCAGGAACCCCGGCCCGGCGCCCACCACCGACGGCAGCGGCCCGGACGCCAGGCGGTAGTACTCCGCCTCCGTCGCCAGCAGGTCGTGTTCGTAGGTCAGGCCCGAGGCCGACGGCGCGATCTTGAGCACCAGCCGTCGGCCGTCCGCCAGCCGCAGCCGCACCGCCCGGTTGTACGTTCCGCCGCCGAGGTCCTCGGCCGCCACCACCGAAGCCGGGTCGATGCCCGCCGCCGTCAGCTGCCCTTCCACTCCGCCGAGTCTCCCAGCTTTTCCGCCGCGTCGGCCAGGTCCTCGGTGGTCGGGGCGTCGTCCTGGGTCAGGCTGCGCCGCCAGTAGCCGGTGAACTCGATCGCGCTCTTGTCCCAGCCGCGCTCGCCGACGAGGTGGCGCCGCAGCGCGCGCGGACCGTCGAAGCCTCCCCGGCCAGCCACGCCGCCGCTCCCGCCGGCAGTGTCGCCGTGCGCACCGCCTCCAGGAGACGGCGGCCGTGCTCGGCGCCGTCGCGGTGCAGCCAGTGGACCTCGCCGGGCAGCGGCTGCTCCTCGGCGGCGTCCGCGACCTCGAGGAACACCACCGCGTTGTCCACTTCGGACAGAATGGAGGCGACGGCGGGGATCGCCGTCTCGTCGCCCGCGCACAGCAGGGTGCCCGCTGTGGGCAGGGGACGGCGGTAGGCCGGATCCGGTCCGTACCGGCCGAGGACCTCCCCCACCGCCGCCTGGGCGGCCCAGGCGGTGGCCGGTCCGGCCGAACCGGAGTGCAGCACGAAGTCGACGTCGATCGTGTCGCCGTCCCGCGAGCGCACCGTGTAGCTGCGCATCACCGGGCGTTCCTCCGCCGGGATCGCCAGGTACGCCTGGTACCACCGCATGACGTCGTCGTCCGCCGACGGCAGCCGGACTGGGTGACCCGGTGGCGGGAAGAGGAGCTTGAGCTGCTGGTCCGGCCACGGCTCCATGCCCTCCAGGCCGGAGCCGGTGAAGGTGATGCGCACGACCCGCGGCGTCACCCGGCGGACCGCCGTCACTTCGAGCAGACCGGTCGGCTTCACGGCTTCTCCAGGTATTCGCGCAGGTGGCGGGCGGTCAGCGTCGAGGCGTCCGCGACGAGCGAAGCCGGCGTGCCTTCGAAGACGACCCGGCCGCCGTCGTGGCCGGCGCCGGGGCCGAGGTCGATCAGCCAGTCGGCGTGGGCCATCACGGCCTGGTGGTGCTCGATGACGATCACCGTGTTGCCCGCGTCGACGATCCGGTCGAGCAACGCCAGCAGCTGGTCGACGTCGGCGAGGTGCAGGCCGGTCGTCGGCTCGTCGAGGATGTAGGTCGAGCCCTTCTCGGCCATCCGGATCGCCAGCTTGAGCCGCTGCCGCTCGCCGCCGGACAGCGTGGTCAGCGGCTGCCCGAGCGTCAGGTAGCCGAGGCCGACGTCGGCGAGGCGGTCGAGGACCGTCCGCGCGGTGCCGCCGTCGAAGAACTCGCGGGCCTCGGCGACGGACATGGCCAGCACCTCGCTGATGTTCTTGCCGCGCAGCTCGTAGGTGAGCACCTTCGGCGTGAACCGCCGGCCCTCGCACTCTTCGCAGACCGACGCGACCCCGGCCATCATCGCCAGGTCCGTGTAGATCACGCCGAGGCCCTTGCACTTCGGGCAGGCGCCTTCGGAGTTGGCGCTGAACAGGCTCGCCTTGACCCCGTTGGCCTTGGCGAAGGCCGCGCGGATGGGGTCGAGCAGGCCGGTGTAGGTCGCCGGGTTGGACCGCCGGGAGCCGCGGATCGCCGACTGGTCGACCACGACGACGTCGTCGCGCCTGCCCAGCGAGCCGTGGATCAGCGACGACTTCCCGGATCCGGCCACGCCGGTGACCACGGTCAGCACGCCGAGCGGGACGTCGACGCTGACGTCCCGCAGGTTGTGCAGCCTGGCCCCGGTGATCGAGACGTGCCCGGTCGGCGTGCGCACCGAAGGGCGCAGCGTGACGCGGTGGTCGAGGTGCCGGCCGGTGAGCGTGCCGGACGCGCGCAGGCCGTCGACGCTGCCGGTGTAGCAGAGCCGGCCGCCGTCGGTGCCCGCGCCGGGGCCGAGGTCGACGACGTGGTCGGCGATCCGGATGGTCTCCGGCTTGTGCTCGACGACCAGGATCGTGTTCCCTTTGTCCCGCAGGCACAACAACAGGTTGTTCATCCGTTCGATGTCGTGCGGGTGCAGCCCGACGGTCGGTTCGTCGAAGACGTAGGTGACGTCGGTGAGGCTGGAGCCCAGGTGCCGCACCATCTTCACGCGCTGCGCCTCGCCGCCCGAGAGCGTCGCGGATTCGCGGTCGAGGGAGAGGTAGCCGAGGCCGATCTCGACGAGTGAGTCCAGGGTGTCGCGCAGGTTGCCCAGCAGTGGCCGGATCGACGGCGCGTCGAGGTTCCGGACGAACTCCGCGAGGTCGCTGATCTGCATGGCGGCGCAGTCGGCGATGTTCCGGCCGTCGATCTTCGCCGACAGCGCGGCTTGGTTGAGCCGGGCGCCGCCGCACTCGCCGCAGGTGGCGAAGGCCGCCGCCTTCTCGATGAACGCCCGCAGCTTCGGCTGCAGCGATTCGACGTCCTTGTGCAGGTAGAGCCGCCGGACCTTCACCGCGAGGCCCTCGTAGGTGACGTTGGTCTTGCCGACCTTCACCTTGCAGGAATCCTTGTGCAGCAGGGCGTCGAGCTGCTCCGGCGTGAAGTCGCGGATCTTCGTGTCGGGGTCGTAGAAGCCGGAGGAGAGGTAGGTCTGCACGTACCAGGTGTCCGGCGTGAAGCCCGGCACCTGGATCGCGCCCTCGTTGAGGGAGAGGTCGAAGTCGAGCAGGGCGTCGACGTCGAGGTCGGACACCCGGCCGAGACCTTCGCAGGCCGGGCACATGCCCTCGGGCAGGTTGAAGCTGAACGCGCCGGACGTGCCGACGTACGGTTCGCCGAGCCGGGAGAAGGCGATCCGCAGCATGGCGTAGGCGTCGGTCGCGGTGCCGACCGTGGAGCGCGAGTTGGCGCCCATCCGCTCCTGGTCGACGACGATGGCCGCGCTGAGGTTTTCCAGCAGGTCGACGTCCGGGCGCGAGAGGCTCGGCATGAACGACTGGAGGAAGGCGCTGTAGGTCTCGTTGATCAGCCGCTGGGACTCGGCCGCGATGGTGCCGAAGACCAGGGACGACTTGCCGGAGCCGGAGACGCCCGTGAACACCGTGAGCCGGCGCTTCGGGATGTCCAGGTCGATGCCGGTCAGGTTGTTCTCCCGGGCCCCCCGGACCTCGATCACGTCGTGGGTGTCGGCGGCCCGCCTGGGTGAAGTCATACCGTCCTTCTTGATACTTTAGGCTGTAAAGTGATCTGCCAGCGTACAATACTTTAGGGTGTAAGGAGTCGGCAAGGTGGTCGTCTTCGCGGGTCAGGGCGACGCCCGGCGGTCCATGGAGCTGCTCTGGGGGCCGCGGGTGGTGGCCCCCCGCACCGGCCCGGGACCGAAACCGGGCCTGTCCGTCGAGGCGATCGTCGCGACGGCGATCGAAATCGCGGACGCCGAGGGCATGGCGGCGCTGTCGATGCGGTCGGTCGGGGAACGCCTCGGCCGCACGGCGATGGCGCTGTACACGTACGTGCCGGGCAAGACCGAGCTGGTCGACCTCATGTACGACCGGACGCTGGGCGAGCTGCCGTCGTTGTTCTCCTCGTCGGCCGGGTGGCGCCCGGCCGCGCTGGCCCTGGCCGGCGCGCTGTGGGACCTGCACCTGCGGCACCCGTGGCTGTTGCAGGTCTCGCCGGCGCGGCCGGTGCTGGGCCCGGGGGAGTTCCACGTGCAGGAGACGCTGCTGTCCGTCCTGGCCGCGACCGGGCTGCCGCTGACCCGGGTCCGCTGGGTGGTGGCGGCGCTGTTCAACATCGTGCGGGGGTCGGTGCAGGCGGCGGCGGAGTCGCGCCAGGCGGCCCGCGAGACGGGACAGTCCGAAGAGGACTGGTGGCACGCGCGGTCGGCGTTGCTGGGCGAGCTGGCACCGGACCTGACGACCCGCTTCCCGACCGTGGCCCGCCTCGGCGAGGAGGGGGCTTTCGAGCCGTCCGACGAGCCTTACCTGGAGCGCGAGGCGCGGCTGTCGTTCGAGGCGGGGCTGGAGCTGCTGCTGGACGGCGTCGAGGCGGCGATCGTCAAGGCTTCCGGGCCTCGATGAGGAACCTCGTCGTGTGGGCCGCGAACGACCCGTCGCGCTCGATGCGTTCGTGCAGTTCCCGCAGCTTGTCCCGGTACTGCCCGACCGTGAAGCCCGGCACCATCCAGATCACCTTGCGCAGGAAGTAGACCACCGCGCCGATGTCGAAGAACTCCGTGCGCAGCGACTCCGAGCGCAGGTCGATCACCTCCAGGCCCGCCGCTTCGGCTGCCCGCACCGCCCGGTCGGGGTGGCGGCTGGTGCGTGCCTCCTCGGGTTGCGGGCCGAGGAAGAACTCGACCAGCTCGAACACGCTCGCCGGGCCGACCTGCTGGGAGAAGTACGTTCCCCCGGGTCGCAGGACGCGGGCGATCTCGCGCCAGCCGGTCGTCACCGGGTGGCGGCTGCTGACGAGGTCGAACACGGCGTCGCGGAAGGGGAAGCCCGCCGTGGCCACGACGTCGACCCCGCGCGGCCGGAGCCGGGCCGAGGCCTTGGCGATGTTCGGCGGCCAGGACTCGGTCGCGACCATCAGGGGCGGCAGCGACGGGCAGCCGTCCAGGACTTCGCCGCCGCCGGTTTCCAGGTCGAGCGCCGCCCGGGCCGAAGCCAGGCGGGCACCCAGGAGGCGCTGGTAACCCCACGACGGGCGGGCTTCGGTGGCGCGGCCGTCGAGCCAGGAGAAGTCCCAGCCTTCGACGGACACCGCTTCGGCCTCGGCCACCAAGTCCTCGAACACACCCCGATGGTCACAAAGCGGGCGGCGGGCCGCCACCCGATTTCCGGACCGGCGGCGGGGGCACCGGCTTGGCGAGCGTCACCGCGGAGAACGCCACCACGACCGGGCCGCGCCGGGTCTCGACCGTGCACGTCGTCTCGTCCCGGGCGACGAGGTTCCCGAGCGCGTCCGTGAAGCCGCCTTCGATGCGGTAGCGCACCACGACCCTCGTCCCGAGCGGCAGTTCGCGCAGCAGTTTCACAGCCGGGCGCTCAGCTCCGCGTCCGAAGGCTCGACCAGGAACGACCCGTCCTCGAAGACGATCGTCGGGATCCGGCAGGCGCCGTCCTGCAGCTCGCGGACCCGCCGCTCGGCCGCCGCGTCCGCCTCGACGTCCACATAGGAGTATTCGACGCCTTCGCGGTCGAGCAGCGCGCGGCTGCGCTTCACGTCCGGGCACCAGCTCGCGCCGTAGACCGTCAGTTTCACGAAACTACCTCCGTAGCAGCGATTTCCACCGGGGCGTGGCCCAACTCTGCCAGCCAGCCGCGGAACACCCGGTGCAGGGCCTCCGCCCCGACGACCTCGTCCGGGAACGACAGCTCGCGGGGGTGCACCACGAAGCCGTGCTGCTGCGGCCCACCCAGCCCGCCGTGCGAGCCCACGTGCGTTTCGAACGGCGACGCCTGGTCCGACTCCGGGTCGTACCGGCTGTTGATCATTACGTCCGCGCAGTGCGGGAAGGTGTCCACCCGGGCGATCAGGTCCGCCGCGTGCGGGCCGTACGGCGTCAACGGGTCCTCACCGATGACGACACCGGTGGCCAGCCGGTGCAGGCCGTCACGGCCCAGCACCACCGGGCCGAATTCGCGGCTGCGGACCAGCAGGAACCCCACCCCGGGGTGGTCCACCAAGGCCGGCAGCAGGTCCGGGAACTCGCGCTCGATCGTCTCCAGCTCGACCCGGCCCGCGTGCTCGGTGAACGAAACCATCGCCAGGTGCCCGGACACGACGACCACCACGCCGGGCGCCACGCGGGTGACCGCGCCGGGCGAGCCGGACGTCGTGCGCGGCCGGTCCTCGGCGCACTCCGCGTCCTCCACCCGGGCGCGCAGCCGGCGCGCGATCAGGCCGCCGCTCTTCGTCGCCTCCGCCAGGGCCGCGTTGATCTGCCAGCTCTCGGCCTGCCGGCGCTTGCCTGCCGACGGCGACGGCGCACCACCGCACAGCCGGCCGACGTACGCCTCGATCGTCTCGCCGAACCGCTGCGAGAACGCCTGACCCTGGGTCTGGCCGTGGTCCGACAGCGCCACCACGTGGTAGCGGCGTGGAGCGAGCCGCGAAGCCCGGTGCAGCCGCGCGATCTGCTGGTCGATCGAGCGCAGCACCGACAGCGTGTCGAACCGCTCGATGCCGGAGTGGTGCGCGACCTCGTCGTAGCCGAGGAAGTCCGCGTACACCACCGGCCGCCCGGCCAGCATGTCGCCGAGGATCGCCGACACGACGACGTCCCGCGCGATCACCGTGGTGCCCGGCCGGGCGAGGGGGTACCAGCCGCCGCGCGGGATCCGGGGCACCACGCCGGCCCGGCGCTGGCGCACCGACGCGCTGATTTCCCGGAAGACGTCGACGAGTGCGACGGCGAACGTGCGCAGCGCGTTGACCGGGTTCGCGAAGTAGGCGTAGTAGCCCGCGCCGAGACGGTCGCGGTGGTGGCGCAGCAGCTTCTTCGGCACCAGCACCGGGATCGAGCTCATCGTGAGGCTGACGTGGGCGGCGTCGCCGGAGAACAGGTTGCCGCGGCTCGCGCCGTCGCCGGCCAGCAGGCCGCGGCCGTCGGAGTGACGCCGTTCGATCTCGGCCGCGTCCGCCGGGTGCGCGCACGCCATCACGTGGTCGCGGTCCTTTTCGTACCAGCGGAACCCGAGGATGTCGTGGTTGGAGCCGTGCAGGATGCCGCAGACACTCGCCCCGGTCTGCGAGCTCCAGTCGGTGTGCCACCGGTTCAGCGTGTGGCTGTCCTCGGCGAGCCACGCGGCGAACGTCGGCATGTCGCCGTCGCGGATCGCACGGCGGACGGTGTCGTACCCGAGGCCGTCGATCTGCAGGAACAGCACGCCGGGCGGTTGTTCCGCGGCGCCGGGTTCGTGGTGGTGGCGACGGCGGCGCCGGGCGGCGCGGCGGAAGAAGATCTCGTCCTCGTCGACGGCGAGCAGGCTGGAGATGAGCGCGCCGACGGCGGCCATGCCGAGCGTGACGAGCACCGCCGTCCGGAAGCCCGCGACCTCGACGCCGGGCACGGTCCGGAAGACGGCGAGGGTGCCGGCGCCGAGCAGCAGGAACCCGAAGCCGCCGAAGGTGACGAACGCCAGCGGGTAGGCGATCCGCATGACCAGCGGCCAGACGACGGCGGTGAGCAGGGCGAGCAGCAGCGCGCAGACCGTCGGCTGCCACCAGTGCGTCATCCGGAAGCCGGGCAGGAGCACGTCGAGGAGGCGCAGCGCGCCGGTCACCGCGATCCAGACGCCCACCGCGCGGGCGACGGCCCGGCCGCCGCGCAGCAGCCTGCCTTTCGGGGCGGCCGTCGTCACACCGGCTCCTTGGTCCGGCGCCGCCACCGGGCGATCAGGTTGGCCAGCACGGTGACCAGCAGGACGAGCACCGTGGCCAGCAGCGTCGCGACGAGGGGCGAGTCGAAGAGGCCGCCGCTGAGGATGCCGAGCAGGGCGTACGCGGTCGCCCAGAGCACGCACGCGCCGAGCGCCGCGGGCAGCAGGCGCCGCCACGGGTAACTCAGCGCGGCCGCCGCGAGCAGCACCGGGATGCGCCCGGCCGGGACGAGCCTGCCGATCACCACGAGCTGCCAGCCGCGGCGGGCGAACTGCTCGCGGGCCTTGTCGAGGCGTTCGGCGGGCTGGCGGCGGCTGATCCAGCGGAACGCGGCTTCGCTGCCCAGACGCGGGATCCCGAACGTCACGACGTCGCCGACGTACGCACCGAGGGTGGCGAGGACGATCACGAGCGGCAGGGACAGGTGGCCGGTGGTCGTCGCGACGGCGGCCGCGGCGCCGACCACCGCGCCGGTCGGCACGACCGGGACGATCGAGCCGAGCAGCACGCCGCCGAACACCGCGGGGTAGCCGATGGCGGCGGGGTCGGTCCAGTTCACGCGCGGTCCCGCGGGGCGGGCAGGACGACGTCGGCGCCCGGCTGCGTGAAGAGCACTTCGGTCCGGCCTCGCGCTTCGGCGGCGAACACGCGCGGCGGGTCGGCGAGCAGGCGTCGCATCCGGGCGGTGCGCCGGACCCCGGGGAGGGCGAGCGTGCCCCAGTGCACGGGGACGGCCGCGCGGGCCTGGACCAGCGCGGCGGCCTGCGCGGCGCGGGCGGGGTCGAGGTGGCCGGGGCCGAGGTTCGGTCCCCAGCCCCAGACGGGCAGCAGGGCGACGTCGACCGGGCCGAGGTCGCGCATGCCGTCGAAGAGGTCGGTGTCGCCGGCGTTGTAGATCTTCCGGCCGTCGCCTTCGATCAGGTGGCCGAGTGCGGGGCTTTGCGGGCCGTGGGTCAGGCGCGGTCCCCACCGGTGTCCGGAGTGGACGGCTTCGGTGGCGGTGACGGTCAGGCCGCCGTCGGTGAGCGTCTCGCCGGGCGCGATCTCCTCGACGTTCCGGAAGCCCTTTTTGGTGAGCCAGCCGGCGGCGCCGCGGGGGACGACGATCCGGGCGCCGGGGCCGAGCAGCTTGAGCGACGGCAGGTGCAGGTGGTCGCCGTGCAGGTGGGACAGCAGGACGAGGTCGACATCCGCGTAGCTCGCCGGTGGCGGCGGGGGAACGACCCGAACGAGCCCGCCGACGCGCGCGGTGAGCACGGGATCGGTCAGCACGACCCGGTCGCCGAGTGCCAGGCGGACGGTCGAATGGCCGAGGAAGCGCAGGCTGAAGCCGCTCACGCCCCGAGTATCACCTCCGCCGCCGTCGAATGCCCGGCGGAGTGGCCAGGGCAACGCCGTTCAGTGACCCGCGGGCAGCAGGGACGAGATGCGCAGTGACGACGTGCCGATGCCGGTGGGACCGCCGAACACCGCGCCTGACACCGGGACCGCCGCCGGGTGGTAGCCCAGCTCCGGTTCCGTGTAGCGGGGTGCGTTCTCGTGCCAGTGGACCATCCCGGCCATCCAGTCGCGCAGCTCGCGGACGAAACCGAGCAGGATCTCCTCGGTGGTGTCGTCGCGGAACAGGGCGGGCAGCTCAGTCGCCGCCGCGTGGTCGAACTCCGCCAAGCGGGCGTGGACCAGGTCGGTCACCACTTCGGCCGCGCGCTCCTCCGTGCAGTCCAGGAAGGTGCGCACCACCAGCACCGCGTTGTGCAGCTCGCCTTCGTACTGGATTTCCTTGCGGTAGGAGTACAGGTCGTTGACCAGGCCCGCCACGTCCGCCGCCGCGTGTTCGAGCGTCTGCACCGGACGGGCGCGGTGCAGCTCCGGTGGCACCGCGCGGCCGCGCGCGAGGCTCATCGTGAGGTCCGCGCCGAACGTGCGGCGCCGCATCTCGACGTAGTCGATCGGGTCGGGGATGCGGTTCTGGGCCTGGTTCGCCAGCTCCCACAGCCAGCTCGACGTCATCGCCTCGACGGCCCGGCGCGCGGTGGGCCTGCTCTCCGCCGCGGTTCGCGGCCAGAGGTCGGCCAGGCCCGCTTCCAGCGGCGTCGTCGGCGTCGGCATCGGCGCGCCGTTCGCCGGCATGAACGCCGGCAGGCGCCGGGTGGCCGCCTTCGCGCCGGCGAGATCGCGGGTCGCGCCGAACACCATCGGGTAGTGGTCGTCGGCGTAGGCGCGCCAGGTCAGCCAGTCGCTCGTGACGTCGAGGGTGTCGGCCGTCGCGTCCGGGTGGATGCCCGCCGCGCACAGCGGCAGGTCGGCGGCCCGCAGCTTCCGCTCGTCCCACACCACGCCGTCGAGCAGGCCGGTGCGCCGCGCCCAGTCGACGTTGCGGGCGCGGGCCTCGGACAGGTGCGGGCTGAGCCGCGGCGGCACCGGCAGGTCGAGCGACGGCCGCGGCAGGCCGGCCGCGGAAAACGGTGCCGAGCGGTAGGCCCGCAGCCGCTGCGGCGCGGTGGCGAGCACCGACGCGAAGATGCGGGCCGCGGAGGTGCCGAGGCCGCCTGCGCCGCCGAGGTCGGGGCCGCCGCGGCCGTCCAGGGCGCCTTCGTTCATGTACCGGCTGGAGCGCAGGTGCCATTCGTGCCCGCCGGACTGCCAGTCCTGCAGGCCCTTGACGTAGGCGAACGTCGCCGCGCGCGCGGCCGGGTCGACGCAGTGGTCGTCGAACAGGGCGGGCACCTCGGTGAGCGCGGTGTGCTCGAACTGGTGCAGCCGGGAGGTGATCAGGTCGTTGACCGCTTCGGCCGCCTCCTGGGTGCCCAGCCCGAGGAACTTCTCGAACACGAGCACGCCGTTGGACAGCTCGCCTTCGTCCTGCACCTCGCGCTGGTAGGAGAACAGGTCGTTGCGGAGGTGGACGCTGTCGGCGAAGCAGTCGCGCAGGACCTCCATCGGCCGCGACGCGGCGATCGCGTCCGGCACCTCGGCGTGCACCGAGTGCTCGACCAGGTTCGCCGACCACGGTGCGCCGCCGACCTTCCGCCGCATCTCGACGTACTCGATCGGGTTGGCGAGCCGGCCTTCGTTGATGTTGGCCAGCTCCCACAGCGACTCGTCCAGCAGCGCCTTCGTGCTCGCGACGAACCGGCGCCGCCAGCCGGCCGACCGGTGCGGGACCGTCCGGTTCCACAGGTCGGTGAGGCCGCGCTCGACCGGGTTCTCCGGCGTCGCGGTGATCTCGCCCTCGGCGGGCATGAACAGTTCAAGGCGGTCGAGGTAGCCGCGGGCGCTGTCGATGTCGCCGGTGCGCTTGTACAGCTCGAGGAAGTGGTCGTCGAAGTAGAAGACCCAGACGTACCAGTCGGTGATCAGGTCGAGCTCTTCGGCGCCGGCGTCGGGGTGGGTGTACGCGCAGAGCAGGGCGTAGTCGTGGGCGTCGAGGTCGCGCTCGGTCCAGATCACCGTGCCGTGCTGGGGCACGTCGATCATGTCCAGCTCGCGCGCCCACGCCTTGCTGTGCTCGCGCGCCCGGTCGAGGTGCGGGTTCAGCCGCGCCGGGTAGGGCATGTAGAACTCGGGGAGGACGAACGGCTGATCGGGCACACCGCGAGGCAACCAGCCGGTCGCGGTGTCCGCCAAGAGGAACAGTCGCGAAGCACCCGAACGGGACGGGCGCTTCCCCCGGCCGGCCCAGCGGCCTTCCCGGCCCGATCGGCGTGCCGTGGCGGGCCGTCGCACCATGGGGGTGTCCGGCGAACGAGGAGAGCAGATGACCGACGAAAACCGGGTGGTCGACAACCCGGACGAAAACCGCTACGAGCTGTGGCAGGGCGAGAAGCTGGCGGGGATCGCGCAGTACGACCGCCGCGGCGACCTCACCGTGTTCACCCACACCGAGATCGACGACGCCTTCTCCGGCCAGGGGCTGGGCAAGGTCCTGGCGGCGGGCGCGCTCGACGACGTCGTCGCCCAGGGCCGGACGATCGTGCCGGTCTGCCCGTTCATCGCCGGGTATCTGAAGAAGAATCCCGGGTACGAGGACCACGTCCGCTGGCCGCGCGAGTAGGCCGGACGGGGACGTCTGTTACGCCGTTCGGGGCGGTCTGAGAGGTATGTCCGGTTCCCTTGGTTATTAACCAACCTTCGTCGGTAGTGCGTTGGTTGCCCGGCAACGAAAGTGTCGGCACCGGCTTCGAACGCCCACCCTGGAGGAAGTTGATGACTCCCCGGAAGACCGCCCTCAAGGCCCTCGCCGTCTTGTCGGCCGCCGCGCTGACCAGCGGCGTTTGCGCTTCGGCGGCTACCGCGTCCCCCCTGGCCTTCGCCGAGCTGCAGGCTCGGGCGATCACCGGCGCCACCCAGGTGGCCGACGCGCTCGGTGCCGCCTCGGGCGGCGTCTACCTGGAAAACGGCAAGGCCGTCGTGAACGTCGTCGACGACGCCGCGCTGCGGCAGGTGCAGGCCGCCGGCTTCACCGCGAAGAAGGTCAAGCACACTTTCGCCGCGCTCACCGGCGTGAAGAACCAGCTCGACGCGGTGAAGAACGTGCCGCAGACCGCGTGGGGCATCGACACGAAGACCAACCAGGTCGTGGTGAAGATCTACGACGCGGCCAGCCAGGAGACCGCCGGCAAGGTCGCCGCGGCCGCCGCGAAGTACGGCGACAGCGTCCGCGTCGAGCACCGCACCGGCAAGCTGTCGCTGTACATCGCCGATGGCGACGCGATCCAGAACAGCCAGGGCCGCTGCTCCCTGGGCTTCAACGTGACGCGCGGCGGCTCGCCGTTCCTGCTCACCGCGGGCCACTGCACCAACCTCGGCGGCACCTGGTCCGGCGGTGACGTCTCCGGCGCGCAGGTCGTCGAAAGCGACTGCCCCGGCGCCGACTCCGGCCTGCTGACCCGCCCGAACGGCACCGGTCCCGGCGAGGTCAACACCGGCCAGCCGATCACGTCGGCGGCCGCGCCGACCGTCGGCGAGCAGATGCAGAAGCAGGGCTCGACCACCGGCGGCGGCAGCGGCGAGGTGACTTCGGTCGACGAGTCGGTCAACTTCGACGTCGGCGTGCTCAACCACGAGTTCGGCACCACCGCGCACACCGACCACGGCGACTCCGGCGGCCCGGCCTACGACGGCTCAACGGGCCTCGGCACGCTGTCCGGCGGCGACACGGTGACCAGCTACTTCTACCCGCTCACCCTCGAGCTGCAGGCGTACGGCCTCGAGCTCGCCTGACCCGGTGCAGTGAATGACTCATTCCTGGCGTCCGACGCCAGGAATGAGTCATTCACTGCGTCGCCGCCCGCTCACCTTCCGTCGGGGGAGGTGAGCGGGCTTCAGGCTTCGAGGCGGCGGGCGCGGTAGACGGCGTCGGTGTGGTGGCCCTCGCCGCGCGTCTCGCACGTCTCGACCACCCACTGCCACGGGTCGCCGAGGTAGCCGGTGATCTCCTCCGGCTCGAAGTACAGCTCCTCCGGCGGCTTCTGGCCGTCGAACTGCCGCATCGCCTTCGGCGAGTGCCCGACGACCAGCAGCGAACCGCCCGGCCGGATGGCCGCCGCGGCCGCGGTGAACACCTTGCGGCGCAGGTCGGGCGGCAGGTGCATGTACTGCGCCGAAACCAGGTCGTACTCCGCTTCCGGCTGCCATTCGACGATGTTGCGGTGCAGCCAGTTCACCGTCACGCCCGCCTCGGCGCCGGCTTCCGCCGCGCGGGCCAGTGCGGTGGTCGAGATGTCGACACCGTCGACCGTCCAGCCCTGCTTCGCGAGCCAGATCGCATCGCCGCCCTCGCCGCTGCCGAGGTCGAGCGCGTGCCCGGGTTTAAGCCCTTCGACCTCGGTGCGCAGGTTGGCGTTGACGTTCCCGCTCCAGATCCGGTGCTCGTCACGCTGGTACATCGCTTCCCAGAAGTCCTGCTTCAGCATGGCTTCGACGGTCATCGGGTGCTCGTGGGGCATGGTTCCTCCTCAAGGACGTCCCCCGAGCATGCGGAAGACGTCCCCGAGAAGGCAAACTCCGTTGCCGGAATGGCAACTAACTCCCGTACACCTGCAGCTCGTACAGCGAGTAGCCGTA
The DNA here is from genome assembly GCF_042652605.1 of Amycolatopsis plumensis. Classification (NCBI taxonomy): domain Bacteria; kingdom Bacillati; phylum Actinomycetota; class Actinomycetes; order Pseudonocardiales; family Pseudonocardiaceae; genus Amycolatopsis; species Amycolatopsis plumensis. The sequence goes on from NZ_JBHSJY010000001.1 coordinate 4,396,557, forward strand.
CGACGTTCCCCGCGTGACGCCGTTCATCCGCACGTACCGGCCGCTGCCGGTCAGGCCGGTGAGGTCGTCCGTGCCGCCGTTGCCGGTCGTGGTGCTGTAGATCGTCTGCCAGGTCGTGCCGTCGGCCGAGGTCTGGATGCTGTACGCCTTCCCGTACGCGGCTTCCCAGGTCAGCTTGACGTGCGACACGGACTTCGTGGCGCCGAGGTCGACGCGCAGCCACTCCGCGTTGCTGCCCTCCTTGGACGCCCACCGCGTGCTCGTCAGGTTGCCGTCGAAGGCCGCGCTCGCCGGGTACGACGACGATTCGGTCGAGGACGCCGTCGCGGCTTTGCCCTGCGACAGCAGCGTTTCCGACCCGCCGCCGGTCACCGTGACGCCGAGCGAAGCCGTCTTCGTGCCGCCGGTGACGGTGATCGTCGCCGAGCCGGGGGACGCGGTGGCCGCGGCGGCGACCGTGACGGTCGACGTCCCGCCGGCCGGCACCGACGCGGGGGCGAAGGAGACGGTCACGCCCGCCGGGGCGCCGCTCGCGGAGAGCGTCACGGCGTCGGCGGAGGTCACGGTGGCCGTCGCCGACGCACCCGGCGCGACCGACACCGACGACGGCGTCACGCTGAGGCCGGACGCACTCGCCGCGGTGAACGTCCAGCGGGCGGCGGTGCCGGAGCAGCTGCCCGCGGTGAGCGTGCTGCCCGAGGCGCGGAAGCACTTGCTGCTGGACTGGATGTCCGAGATGGTGCCGTCCGGGTTGATCGACCACTGCTGGGCCGGGCCGCCGGTGCAGGTCTGGAGCACGATCGAGCTGCCGGAGATGCCCGCGCACTTGTCGTTGATCACCAGGAAGGCGCCGTGGAAGGTGAACCGCTGCTCGGCCGTTCCGGTGCAGGCGGCCACCTTCAGCGTGGTGCCGCTGCTCGGAGCGGCCAGGCAGGTGCCGGTGGAGTCGTTGCGGTACTGGCCGACCGTGGTGTTCGGCTGCGCGCCGCCCCAGCACTCACCGGTGCCGGTGTCGAAGATCGGTGTGGCGTCGTAGGGCTCGTTCGACGGCGGGTCGACGACGACCGGTTCCATGACCGGCGTGTTGTCGGGGTTGTAGTGCGTGAGCGCGTCTTCGCAGTCGATCGCGTCGAAGGCGCTGCCGCCCTGGCCGCCGAGCCAGAGGTCGATGTGCCGCAGGCCGGGTCCGCCGTTCGGGCCGTGGCCGTTCCAGTCGTCGGAACACTCGTCGCAGCCGTCCTCCATGATGAAGTACTTCTTCACCCGCGGAACCCAGACCCTGGTGCCGGGCTTGAGCTCGTTGCTGCTGGTGGCGAAGGTGATCGGGTCGGCGTAGGTGCCCTTGCCGCCCGCGGTGTCGTGGATCTGCGGGTAGGAGATGTCCCCGCCGGGCGGGGTGTTGTCCCACCAGCCGTAGAAGGTGAGGAAGGTCGGCTGGGTGGTGGCCGCGCTCGCCGCGGGAGCGCCGGTCAGCGCGGTGGCCAGGGCGAGGACCAGGGTCACGACGAGCACGAGCGCGCGCCGGGTCATGCTGCCTCCGAGGGGGCTGGGCGGACGATGACTGCGGCGTGGCTCCAGGTTCGCGGGGCTGCGGGCCGCCGTCAAGACCTATTCGTAAAGTTTCCTAACGAACTGGGTTTCGTGTTCCGCTCGCCGGGAAAACCCGGCGCCCACCGGGCTTTCCCGGCGAAGATGGCGGTATGAGCGAACAGCGGGAAATCGTGATCACCGGGGGCGGCACCGGCATCGGGCTGGCGATCGCCGCCCGGTTCGCGGCGGCGGGGGAGCGGGTGACGGTCACCGGGCGGCGCAAGGACGTCCTCGAAGCGGCGGCGGAGCGGATCGGCGCGCGGGCGGTGTCCTTCGACGCGAGCGACCCGGCGGCCGTGCAGGCCGCGCTGGCGGACCTGCCCGAGCGGGTGGACGTCCTGGTCAACAACGCCGGCGGCAACACCGACCGGGTCCGGGAGGCGCCCGCGGCCGGCGACCTCAAGGGCCTCGCTGACGCGTGGCAGGCGAACTTCGAAGCCAACGTGCTTTCCGCCGTGCTCGTCACCGCGGCACTGAAGCCGCGCTTCGCCGACAACGTCCGCGTCGTGACTCTCGGCTCCATCGCGGCGAAGCAGGGCTCGGGCTCGTACGGCGCGGCGAAGGCGGCAATCGAGGCGTGGAACACCGACCTCGCCCGGCAGCTGGGTGCCGGGGGAACGGCCAACGTCGTCGCGCCGGGCGTGGTCCTGGACACCGAGTTCTTCCACGGCACGGTGACCGAAGAATGGCTGGACGCGCGGACTTCCGTGGCGTTCAACCGGCGGGCCGGCCGTCCGGAGGAAATCGCCGACACGGTGCGGTTCCTGGCCGCGCCGGAAGCCGCGCACCTCACCGGCCAGGTCGTGCACGTGAACGGCGGCGCCTACGGCGCCCGCTAGGCCATCCGGGTCGCAAGTGCGGCCGGCGTCCCACGGCGGCCGCCGTCCTCTCCATGGTGGAGGTGTTGACACCACTGGAAGAGAGAGGTGATCCGTCGTGACGGCCGCTCCCGCAACCCCGGACCTCCCGGCGACCCGGCCCGCAGGGTGCCCGTTCGACCCGCCCGCGGAGTACGCCACCCGCCGGGAGTCCGCGCCCACGGCGAAGGTGCGGTGCCCGGCGGGCATGGAAGCGTTCCTGGTGACGCGCTACGCCGACGTCCGCGCGGTGCTCGCCGACCGCACGATGAGCTCGCGCGGCGCGTCTTCGGTGCACGTGAACCCGAACGCCGACCCGGACGAGGAAATCAGCCCGGGTTCGATCATCCAGCTCGACGGCGCCGCGCACGCGCGGCTGCGGAAGAAGGTGATCGCGGAGTTCACCGTGCGGCGGGTGGCGGCCCTGCGCGGGTACGTCCGGCAGCTGGTCGACAGCCACCTCGACGCGATGCTCGCGCACGGCTCGCCCGCCGATCTGGTGCAGCACTTCGCGTTGCCGATCCCGTCGCTGGTGATCTGCGAGCTGCTCGGCGTCCCGTACGCCGACCGCGAGCGCTTCCAGCGGCAGAGCGCGACGATGGTCAGCACCGACGCCACGCGGGAAGAAGGCGAGCAGGCGTACCACGAACTTTCCGGTTACCTGGCCGGGTTGTTCACCGAAAAGCAGCGGAATCCCCAGGACGATCTGTTCAGCAGGCTGTCGTCCGCCGGTGCCGACGACCCGCTGACGATGGAAGAGCTGGTCGTGCTCGGGCTGAGCCTGCTGGTGGCCGGCCACGAGACGACGGCCAACATGATCGCGCTGAGCACGGTGGTGCTGCTGGAGCACCCCGGTGCGCGGGAGGCGGTGCTCGCCGAGCCGGAGCGGGCGGTGGAGGAGCTGCTGCGGTACCTGTCGGTGGTGCAGTGGGGGGTGCTGCGGTACGCGACCGAGGACGTCCAGGTGGGGTCCCGGCCGGTGCGGGCGGGGGAGTGGCTGGTGGCCGCGTTGAACTCGGCCAACCGCGACGAGTCGGTGTTCGCGGGCGCGGACAAGCTGGACTTCGAGCGCGAGTCGCCGCGGACGCACGTGGCGTTCGGGTTCGGGGCGCACCAGTGCGTCGGCCAGCAGCTGGCGCGGGTGGAGCTGCAGGAGGCGTTGACGGGGTTGTTCCGGCGGGTCCCCGATCTGCGGGTGGCGGTGCCGCGGGAGGAGCTGGAGTACAAGCACAACACGCTCGTGTACGGGCTCCGGGAGCTGCCGGTCGCCTGGGGCTGATTCCCGGGGGTGGCTGCGCGATCGGTCTGGGACGCTGGACCGCGCGAACGTCCGATCCCGTGAGGAGTGGCCATGACAGCTCGGCGTCTCTGGGCGGCCGTGGAACCGTTGCACGCCGTCGTCTACTTCGCGCCCGAGACGGCCGAAGCGGCGAAGGTGGTCGGCCTGCGCGGCTACTGGATGGGCTACTTCGCCGGGCGGCTGGCGCCCCTGGGCCCGATCGGCCCCGGACCGGCGACGGCGGTGCTGTTCGGCTTCGCGCCCTCGATGGTGGCCCGGGCGTTGCCGGACGCGTGGTCGTTCGCCTCGCCCGAGGCCGTCGTCGGCTCCCGGATGGAGGCGGTGGCCTCGGCGTTGCGCCCGGTCGCGGCCGACGTCTCGGAGCTGAGCGCGCTGCTGTGGCGGGCGGTGGACGCGTGCGAGTTCGACGGCCGCCCGCTCGCGGCGGCGTGGGCCGCGGTGCCGGAGCCGGCGGACCCCCTGTCCCGGCTGTGGCTGGCGGCGACGATCCTGCGCGAGCACCGCGGCGACGGCCACGTCCTGGCGGCGGTGCACGCCGGGCTGGGCGGCCTGGAGACCACGCTCACCCACATCGGTGACGGCGTGCTCGGCCGCGCGAACATCCAGCCCCATCGAGGCTGGTCGGACGCCCAGTGGGACGCGGCGGTGGACCGGCTGCGCGCCCGCGGCATCCTCGACGCGGACGGCGTCCTGACCGACGACGGCCGGGCGCTGCGCCGCCGGATCGAGGAGGACACGGACCGCCTGGCGGCCGCGCCGGTCGAGGCACTGGGCGCCGACGTCGAGCGGCTGCTGGAGCTGGCCGTGCCGCTGAGCCGGGCGGTGATCGACACCGGCGTGGTGCCGGTGCCGAACCCGATGGGCGTGCCGCGGCCCTGAGGCGTCGATTCCGGGTGCCCCCATTCGACGCAGGGGCAGAACCGGACACTCGGGAGGACTCCATGACGTTGCTCGACGGCAAGAACGCGATCGTCTACGGCGCCGCGGGGCGGATCGGCACCGCCGTCGCCACCGCGTTCGCCGGGGAAGGGGCGCGGGTGTTCCTCGCCGGCCGGACCCGCGCCCGGCTGGAGGAGGTGGCCGCCCGGATCCGCGAGGACGGCGGCCGGGCCGAGACGGCGGTCGTCGACGCCCTCGACGAGCGAGCGGTGGACGAGCACGCCGCCGCGGTCGCCGCCGAGGGCGGGATCGACGTTTCGGTCAACCTCATCCCCCACGGCGACGTCCAGGGAACACCGCTGGTGGACATGGCGCTCGCGGACTACGAGCGCCCGGTGGTGACGGCTGTGCGTACCCAGTTCCTGACCGCCCGCGCGGCGGCCCGCCACATGATCGCGCGGCGGTCCGGGGCGATCCTGTTCTTCGGGGGCGCGGCCGAGCCGCTCCGCGAGTTCGAGGTCGGCGGGCTGCAGGTGGCGTTCCACGCGGTGGAGGCGATGCGCCGCCAGCTCGCGGCCGAGCTGGGCCCGCACGGAATCCGCACGGTGACCCTCCGCACGGGCGGCATCCCGGAGACGCTCCCGGAGGATTTCGCGGGCCGCGCGGAGCTGACGGAGAACATCGCGGGCAAGACCATGCTAGGCCGCGCGGCCACCCTGGCCGACGTGGGCGCGGTGGCGGCCTTCGTGGCCTCGGACCGGGCGGCCTCGATGACGGCGGCAACGGTGAACATCAGCTGTGGCGCCCTGGTCGACTAGAGCCGATATCGAACCCGCCTGCTGGTCGCGCCCTCCCGCAGGTCGTGAGTGAGAAACAGTGTTCTAAGAGCCTGTCTTGGATCTTGGTTAGGTGGTCCTGGCCCGCTGTTTCTGGCGGGTCAGGCGCCTGGTCATGATAGTGATCATGGAGAGGTTGATGAAGGCTGCGGAGTGCTCGGGCAGGCGTTCGTAGTCGCGGACGTTGCGGCGGGCTTGGGTGATCCAGGAAAAGGTGCGTTCGACCACCCAGCGCCGGGGCAGGATGACGAAGGTTTTCTGACCGACGATTTTCTTGACGATGTCGAGTGTCATCCGCAGGGTTTTCCTGGCCCAGTCGACGAGGTCGGCGCTGGTGTAGCCGCCGTCGGCCCACACCCATCGCACGCCGCGGTGGGCGGCGTGCAGCGCGGGCAGCAGCAACCGGGCGGCAGTGCGGTCTTGCAGGTTGGCCGCGGTGACCAGCACGACCAGCAGCAATCCTTGGGTGTCGGTGGCGATGTGGCGTTTGCGGCCGTCGATCTTCTTCCCGCCGTCATAACCCCGGCCGGCGCGGGCGACGGTCTCGGCGGCCTTGACCGACTGGGAGTCGATCACCGCCGCGCTCGGGGCGGGATTGCGTCCCGCTTTCACCCGGATCCTCTCCCGCAGCCGGTCCCGGATCCGCTCGAACACCCCGGCCTTGGACCAGCGGGTGAAGAACCCATGCACCGTCTGCCACGGCGGGAAGTCCGGCGGCAACGCCCGCCATTTGATGCCGTTGTCGGTGACATAACGCAAGGCGTCGACGATCGCGCGGCGGGGATGTTTCTCCGGACGGCCACCTGCCGCGGTCTCGCACGCGGGCGTGGGCAGCAGCGACTCCAGCAGCGCCCACTCGGCATCGCTGGTGTCGGAGGGGTAGCGACGCGGACGACAGCCCGCTGACGTGGCCTTACCGGCGGCAGGGTACAAAGAAGACCGGGCCTCTGCTGGTCGTGATCATGATGTGGTGTCAAGATCATTAGCAGAGGCCCGACCCATACCCACAGACGGCATCAAAAACAGGCTCTAACCCTGTTTCTCACTCACGACCCCGGCGGGTCTTACCGGGAGCCGTCGCGTTGTTCCACCAGGAGCCGCTGGTGGCGGGCCGCGCGGACCCGGTCGCCGCAGGTCGTCGAGCACCAGCGGCGGCGGGCGTGCTCGCGGACGTAATACCTGATGCAGCCGTGGGCCTCGCACGGCCGCAGCAGCGGCCCCAGCTCCCCGCTCACCACCTCGATCGCGTCCCGCGCCACCGCCGCCACCGCCGCGTCGAGGCTGCCCGGGCGGGTGCTGACCCACTCGCGGACCGGTCCTGCACCCCAGGTCAGCGAAAGGGCGGCCCCGTCCGCGCCGGCCGCCGCGTTCACCGCCGACACCGCCGCCGTCTCCGGCGCCCGGCCTTCCGCCAAGGCCGCCAGCAGCTCTCGGACCGCCGCGCGCAACTCCGTCAACCGGCCCAGCGAAGCCTCGTCCGGCACAGCCGCCGCCAGCTCGTGCGACGTCAGCCACGAAGCAGCGAGTGCGGGCGTGGCGAGGTCGTCTCCCGTCACGCGCGCGGTGTTGACCAGTGCCAATGCCGGCGAGCGCTCCTCGCCGGGTGCCGCCGTGACCATGTCCGCCTCCCGAAGTCCGTCCCCGAAGTGTCCCCGACCGTTGACAGCCTACGCCGTCTCATGGATAAATAAAGCAATAAACATGAGAGGACGTGCCATGGTCACCGTGCACCACCGCTACGCCACCGTCGACGGGCACCGGCTGTTCTACCGGGAGGCCGGTCCCGCCGACGCCCCCACGATCGTGCTGCTCCACGGCTTCCCGACGAGCTCGCACATGTTCCGGCACCTCATCCCGGCGCTGGCCGACCGCTACCACGTCGTCGCGCCGGACTACCTCGGCGCCGGTGCGTCCGACGCGCCGCCCACCGGCGAATTCACCTACACCTTCGACGCGCTCGCCGAACTCACCCTCGCCCTGTTCGACCAGCTCGGCCTCGGCCGCTTCGCGCTCTACATCCAGGACTTCGGCGCGCCGGTGGGCCTGCGCATCGCGGCCGCGAACCCGGACCGGGTGACCGCGATCGTCACGCAGAACGGCAACGCCTACGTCGACGGCCTGGGCGCCGGGCTGCCGCAGAAGCTGGCCGCCGGCACGCTGTCCGAGGACGATCTGCAGGGCATGGTCACCCTCGAAGCCACCAAGGCGCAGTACCTCGACGGCGTTCCCGACCCGTCGCTGGTCAGCCCGGACGTCTGGATCCACGATCAGGCGCTGCTGGACCGGCCTGGCGCCGCGGCGATCCAGCAGGCGCTGCTTGCCGATTACCACCACAACATCGCCCTCTACCCGAAGTTCCACGAATACTTCCGGGCCAGCCGGGTGCCGCTGCTGGCCGTCTGGGGCGGGAACGATGAAATTTTCATCGCCGACGGCGCCCGCGCCTACGCCCGGGATCTGCCCGACGCCGAAATCCACCTGCTCGATTCCGGCCATTTCGCACTGGAAACGCACTTGGACGCCATTGCCGGGTACATCCGGGGTTTCCTCGGGCGGGTGCTGCCGGGCTGAATCCGCTTTCCGCCGAGCGGGATGACGGTTGCCACCCGGGCCGTTCACTCCTAGGGTCGCTGACGAGATCGCCTTGCGCGATCCGGGAGCGCTCCGCCGTCATTCACCAGATGGAGGACGGAATGAGCAGACGGATTCGGGTGGGGGCGATCGCTCTTGCGCTCGCCGCCGCGACGGTGACAGCGGGGCCGGCGGAGGCCGCCGACCCGTTGCTTTCACAGGGAAAGCCGGTGACGGTCTCGTCCTCGGGCGGGTGCTGCCCGGCGGCGAACGCGGTCGACGGGAACTCGAGGACCCGCTGGGCGAGCGCGTCCGGCGTCGATCCACAGTGGATATACGTCGACCTGGGCGCGGCCGTGCACGTCAGCCGCGTCCGGCTGCAGTGGGACGCTTCCTGTGCCACCGCCTACGAAATCGACACCTCGGCCGACCGCGTCACGTGGACGAAGATCTACGCGACGACCGCGGGCAAGGGCGGTGTCGAGGACCTGACCTCCCTCGACGGCACCGGCCGGTACGTCCGCGTCTACGGCACGAAACGCTGCCGCACCGACGCGTCGAGGGGCTATTCGCTGCAGGAATTCGGTGTCTACGGCTCGGCCGGTGACGTCCAGCCGCCGTCGCCGCCGGGCACGCCGTCGCTCGTCGGGGTCACGTCCACCAGCGCCACGATCGAGTGGACCGCGGCCACCGACGACGTCGGCGTCACGGGCTACGACGTCTACCGCGACGGCCAGCTCTGCGCGAGCACGACCGGCGCGCTCACCGCGACCTGCGGCAACCTGGGCCCGAACGGCAGCTACGGCTTCTACGTCAACGCGCGGGACGCGGCCGGGAACGTCTCGCAGGCCAGCGGAACGCTCGTGGTGAAGACGCCGCCGTCCGACGACCACACGCCGCCGTCCGCGCCGTCGAACGTGCACACCACCGCGGTGAACAGCACGTCGATCGGCCTCGCGTGGACGGCGTCCACCGACGACGTGGGCGTCACCGGGTACCGCATCTACGACGGCGGCACGCAGATCGGGACGTCGGACACGGCGAGCACCACGCTCGGCGGCCTGACCCCGGCCACGGCGTACCACCTGCAGGTGCGGGCCGTGGACCGCAACGGCAACCTCAGCGCGCCGAGCACCCCGGTCCTGGACGTCACCACCACCGGCGGGTCGAGCTGCTCGCCGTCGCAGGGCGTCTGCGGTGCCACGCAGATCACCACGGACGACGACGTCGTGTGGGGCCTGACGACCCTGCCGGACGGCACCGTCCTCTACACCCAGCGCGACGTGCACGACATCGTCCACCTGAACCCCGCGACCGGGGCGAAGACGACGATCGGCACCGTGCCGGGGGTGGACGACACCGACGGCGAGGGCGGCCTGCTGGGCGTGGAGATCAACCCGGTGTCGTTCGCCACCGACCACTGGCTCTACCTCTTCCACACCTCGGCGAGCGACAACCGGATCGTGCGGGTCAAGTACGACCCGGCCGCGGACTCGCTCGACCTGAGCTCCGAGCAGGTCCTGCTGACCGGTATCGCGCGCAACAAGTACCACAACGGCGGCCGCCTGCGGTTCAGCCCGGACGGCCGGTACCTGTTCGCAGGCACGGGTGACGCGCAGAACACCGCCACCGCGCCGAACACGAGCAGCCTCAACGGGAAGGTGCTGCGGATCAACCCGGACGGCTCGATCCCGGCGGACAACCCGTTCCGCAACGCGGTGTGGAGCTACGGGCACCGCAACATCCAGGGCCTGGCGTTCGACGCCCAGGGCCGGCTGTGGGAGCAGGAGTTCGGCAACAACGTCATGGACGAGACGAACCTGATCGTGAAGGGCGGCAACTACGGCTGGCCTTCGTGCGAAGGGACGTCGGGTTCGTGTGACGGCTTCGTCGCCCCGAAGCGCACTTACCCGGTGGCGCAGGCTTCGTGCAGCGGAATCGCGATCGTCAACGGCGCGCTGTACGTGGCGTGCGAGCGCGGCACGCGGCTCTACCGGGCGGTGATCAGCGGCGACACGCTGACGAACGTCCAGTCGTTCTTCACCGGCACCTACGGCCGGTTGCGGACGGTCGAGCCCGCGCCGGGCAGCCAGCTGTGGCTGGCGACCAGTGTGGACGGTGACAAGGACGGCATCCCGCACAACAGCCACAACCAGATCCTGCGGGTGTCGGTGGGGTGAGACGGCGGTGCTGACCGGGACCGGCCCGGTCCCGGTCAGCGCCAGCTGTCGTCGCCGAACCCGAGGGTCACCGGGCCGCGGCGGATGCCGGCCACGGTTTCCGACGGCAGCACCTCGTCCAGGAACGCGTACTCCGGGCTGCGGGTCCGCGCGTGCCACTGCGCGATCTCGTGCCAGCCCGGGGCCGCCAGCGCGCCGCCGAAGTGCTGGACCGACAGGCTCGCCGTGAGGCACGCGAACCGGAGGCGCTCGACCAGCGGCCAGCCGGTCAGCGTCGCGGCCACGAACCCGGCGCCGAACACGTCGCCCGCGCCCGTGGCGTCGAGCACGTCCACCGGGAGCGCCGGGATCGCCGCCGTCTCGCCGGTCGTCCCGTCGACCGCCAGCACGCCCTCGCCGCCGCGGGTGATCACCGCGATCGGGACCAGCTCCGCGAGCCGCGACAGCGCCGCTTCGGGCGTGTCCGTGCGGGTGTAGCGCATCGCCTCGATCTCGTTCGGCAGGAACGCGTGGCAGCACGCCAGCTGCTCCAGCAGCGCGGGCGACCAGGCCTCGGACGGGTCCCAGCCGACGTCGGCGAACACCAGGCTGCCGTTCTGGTGCGCGGCGTGGACCCACTCGGCCGTGTCGAGCCCGATGTGCGCCACCGTCGCGCGGCTCGGCGGCGGCGAACCGGCGAGCTCGGCGACCGGCACGGGCGGCGGGTGGCCGTGGGTGACCATCGCGCGGTCGCCCGCGTAGGCCAGCGAGACCGTCACCGGCGAGTGCCACTCCGGGAACCGTCGCGACCGCGACAGGTCGATGTGCTCCTGCCGGGCCAGCACGTCCCAGCAGTACCGCCCGTAGACGTCGGTGCCGAACGCCGCCGCCAGCGACGTCCGCAGGCCGAGCCGGCTCAGCGCGACCGCGAAGTTCGCGATCCCGCCCGGTCCCGAGCCCATGCCGCCCGTCCACACCTCGGTGCCCGGGGCCGGCGGGTGCTCGAGCCCGGTGAAGACCAGGTCGAAGAACAGCAGGCCGGACAGGAAGACATCGGTTTCGGGTGCGGGCTCAGCCGGCACGGGCGCCTCCGGGGGATCACGCAGCGGTCGGCCCGAGCCTGCGTCAGCGGCGCGAGATTCGCAAGGGCTGGACCGTTTCGGCCACGGATTGCGCGCTTCGGGCTGCTAGGGTCGGCGGATGCGGCTTGGGTGTCACTCGGTCGAGGGAAGTGCCCCGCGATGAGGCTGGCGATCCTCGGCGGCGGCGGGTTCCGCGTGCCGCTGGTGCACGGGGCCCTGCTCGACGGCGGCGAGATCGCCGAACTCGTCCTGCACGACGTCGACGCCGGGCGGCTGGCGGCGATCGAACGGGTCCTGGCCGAACAGGCCGCCGGCGCGGCGAACGCGCCGCGAGTGCGCACCACCACCGACCTGGCCGCCGCGGTGTCCGATGTGGACTTCGTGTTCTCGGCCGTCCGCGTCGGCGGCCTGCGCGGGCGGCGGCTGGACGAGCGGATCGCGCACGCGGAAGGCGTGCTGGGTCAGGAAACCGTCGGCGCGGGCGGGATCGCCTACGGGCTGCGGACGGTCCCGGTGGCGGTCGCCCTCGCCCGGCTGATCGGCGAACTGGCGCCGCGCGCGTGGGTGGTCAACTTCACCAACCCCGCCGGGCTGGTCACCGAAGCGATGGCCGCGCACCTCGGCGGCCGGGTGATCGGCATCTGCGACTCCCCGGTGGGGTTGTGCCGCCGGGTCGCCCGGGCCCTCGGGGTCGACGCGGCGGCGGCGAAGTTCGACTACGCGGGGCTCAACCACCTCGGCTGGCTGCGCTCGGTCCGCGTCGGCGGTGAGGACGTCCTGCCGCGGCTGCTCGCCGACACCGCCGCGTGCGAGTCGTTCGAGGAGGGCAGGCTCTTCGGCGCGGATTGGCTGCGCACGCTCGGCGCGATCCCCAACGAATACCTGCACTACTTCTACTTCGCGCGCGAGACCGCCGATTCGGCGTCGCGCGGCGCGTTCCTGCTGGAGCAGCAACGCGGTTTCTACGCGAACCCCTCGCTGGCGTCGTGGGAACGCACGCGCCTGGAACGCGAAGCCACGTACATGGCCGAGACGCGCGAAGGGGAGCGTGACGACCTCGAAGGCGGCGGCTACGAGAAGGTCGCGCTGGCTTTGATGCGCGCGCTCGCGCACGGCGAGCGCACGACGCTGATCCTCAACGTCCGCAACGGTTCCGCGCTCCCCGGGGTGCCGGGCGACGCGGTCGTCGAGGTCCCGTGCACCGTCGACGCGGGTGGGGCCCGCCCGCTCGCCACCGGGCCCCTGCCCGACCACGCACTGGGCCTGGTGACGACGGTCAAGGCCGTCGAGCGGGCGGTGATCGAGGCGGCGACGACGGGTTCGCGCGCGGCGGCGCTGCGGGCCTTCGCGCTGCACCCGCTGGTCGGCTCGGTGCCGGTCGCCCGGCGGCTGCTCGACGCCTACGCCGCCGCGCACCCGGAACTCGCCTACCTCGCCTAGCCCGGCACGGCGGCGACCGCCTCGACCTCCACGGCGAACTCCGGCCGCGCCAGCCCCGCCACGACCGCGAGGGTCTGTGCCGGGTAGTCGCCGTCCGGGAACCACGCCGCGAAGGTTTCGGCCTGCGCGGCGCGGTAGCCGTCGAGGTGCTCGGTCCCCGCGACCAGCGTCAGCAGCTTGACGAGGTGCTCCGGCCCGGCGCCTTCGGCCGCGAGGAGCGCACCGAGGTTGGCGAAGAGCTGATGGGCCTGCGCTTCGGCGCCGGGACCGGCGAGCGTGCCGTCCGGTCCGACGCCGAGCTGTCCGGCGAGGAAGACCAGCCGGTGCCCGGCGGGGACCTCGGCGAGGTGGCTGTACCGCCCGAGCGGAGGGGCGACGGTGTCGGGGTTCCAGCGGCGTGGCTTCACCGCGTGATGATCGCAGATCGGGCTCCCCGCGCGGACCGCTACGCCAAACGCGCCCCTAGACCGCCGCCATCGCGTTGAACTCCGCTTCGGCTTCCCGCTCGGTGCGGAGCTTCCACGCCTCCTCGGCGATGTCGTCCGGATCGAGCGTTCCCACCGTGAAGCCGTGGTCCCGGGCGGTGAACACGCGGTGGATGTCGCCGCGCTCGATGAGGCCGCCGATGGTCAGGATGCCGGCGTGCACGCCCTTTTCCCGCAGGGCCGCGTGCAGCGTGAGCACGTACATCCGCAGCGCCGCCGACGCCGGGGCGAGGCTGCCGAGCATCGGCATCGGGTACTTGCCGCTCAGGCCACCGGCGAACAGCAGCGAGCCCGAGCCACGGGCGAGGAAGCCCGGCAGCACGGCTTCGACGAGGTTCGCCGCCGGGAGCACCATGGCGTCGAACGACCCGCGCAGCGTGCCGGCGCCGGCTTCGGTGAGCGGGGTGATGCCCGGGCCGGCCGTGGCGTCGGCCGGCCCGAAGTACACCGTGTCGATCTCGCCGGCGTCGGCCGTGATGCGGACGAGCACGTCCTGGAGCTGGGCTTTGTCGGTGACGTCGGCCGTGTAGGTGAGGGCGTTGACGCCGGGGAGCGACTCGCGGTAGGCCGCGTGCCGGGTGTCGGTGCGGGAAACCAGCGCCGTGGTGAAGCCTTCGCGGCCGAAGCGGCGGGCGATCGACAGGCCGAGCCCGGGACCGACGCCCAGGACGGCGAGCACTTTCGGCAAGGGAAACCTCCTCAAGTTGAGTATGTCCTCAACTTAGCCGTAAGTTGAGAGTGTCGTCAACTTGCCCGCGTGTCCATAAAGGACGGGCACGCGGGTGAGGCCGTCCGGGCGGTTTCCGGCGTCCGGACGGGTTCCGGCGTGGTCGCTTGCCTTCCGCGACCCGGGAGCGGCGCTCATCATCGGCGCCATGACCGCTGTCTATCCCGCCGAGAAGGACCACCCCGCCGTCCCGATGGGGGCCATCTACGCCGGGCACCCGCCGGTGTCCCGGATCGCGTTCCCCAGCGGGCACGAAGGCTGGCTGGTGACGCGCTACGACGACGTCCGCACGGTCTTCTCCGATCCGCGGTTCAGCCGCAACCTGCTGTACCCGGGCGCGCCCTGCCTGATCGAGCCGGGTGACTTCTCGACCGGCGAGCACAGCATCCTCAACATGGACCCGCCCGACCACACGCGCCTGAGGCGGCTGTCGGCGCAGGCGTTCACCGTCCGCCGGATCGCCGCGCTGCGGCCCCGGATCCAGGAGATCGCCGACGGGCTCCTCGACGCGATGATCGCGCACGGCCCGACGGCGAACCTGGTCGAGGAGTTCGCGTTCCCGCTGCCGACCCTGGTCATGTGCGAGCTGCTCGGCGTCCCGTTCGCCGGCCGCGAGCGGTTCCGGCAGTGGTCGCGGGTGATCGTGACGCCGATGCAGCACGCCCCCGCCGACGTCGAGCAGGCCCGCCGTGACGGCGCCGAGGACATGGCCGCGCTGGTGGCGGAGAAGCGGGCGAGGCCGGCGGACGACTTCCTGAGCGCTCTGGTGCACGCCCGCGACGAGGACGGCGACCGGCTCACCGAGCCGGAGCTGATCGACCTGGCCACGCAGCTGCTGCTGGCGGGCCACGAGACGACGGTCAGCCTTATCGGCTGCGGGATCGTGCTGCTGTGCCGGCACCCGGAGCAGCTGGCGGCGTTGCGCGACGATCCCGCGCTGACGTCCGGGGCGGTCGAGGAGATCATGCGCTACGACGGGCCGGTGGACTCGTCGCTGCTGCGCGTGGCGCTCGAGGACGTGTGGCTGAGCGGGGTGCTGGTGCGCCGCGGCGAGGCGGTCCTGGCGCACGTGGGGGCGGCCAACCGGGACGAGAACGCGTTCCCGTCGGCGACGGAGTTCGACATCCGCCGGAAGGACGCCCAGCAGCTCGGCTTCGGCCACGGCATCCACTTCTGCCTCGGTGCGGCGCTGGCCCGGCTGGAGGGGGAGATAGCGCTCCGGGCCCTGGTGGACCGGCTGCCGGGGCTGGCGCTGGCGGTCCCGTGGGAGACGATCACCTGGCGGCCGCCGCTGTCGGTGCGCGGGCCCGAGGAGGTCCCGGTGACCTGGACAACCTGAGTCACAGGGCGGCAGCGCCCGATCAGGCTCGCCGCGGCGACGGCCCGAGCGCAGTGAATGACTCATTCCTGGCGTCCGGCGTCAGGAATGAGTCATTCACTGCATCAGGACAGGCGCCCGGTGGCCACCTGCGCTGAATGCCCGTTCCCATTGGCGCCACCGGCCCAGCCGGGGCGGGCGGTGCTGCTCCACTCGGGTAGAACCTGTTCCAGTTTCGGAGTTGTTGCGTAGACCATGACCTTCGCCGTTCCCGCGAGCGAGGAGTCGCCATGGATGCCGATCTGACCCGCCGTCAGCTCCTCCGCGGCGGTGCCGCCGGGGTGGGCCTCGCCGTCACCGCCGGGCTCGCCACGCCTGCCGCGGCCGCGCCGCTGGGCGAGTACGACGTCGTCGTGGTCGGCTCCGGTGCGGCGGGCATGACCGCGGCGCTGACCGCCGCCAAACGCGGCCTCAGCGTCGTCGTGCTCGAGAAGGCGCCGACGTTCGGCGGGTCCGCCGCCCGGTCCGGGGCCGGGATCTGGATCCCCAACAACCCGGTGCTGCTCGCCGCCGGGGTGCCGGACACGCCCGCGAAAGCCGCGCAATACCTCGCCGCCGTCGTCGGACCGGACGTCCCCGCCGCGCGTCAGGAGGCCTTCCTGCGCAACGGCCCGGCGATGATCTCGTTCGTCATGGCCAACAGCCCGCTGCGGTTCCGCTTCATGGAGGGCTACAGCGACTACTACCCGGAGCTGCCGGGCGGGCTGCCGAACGGCCGGTCGATCGAGCCGGACCAGTTCGACGGGAAGCTGCTGGGCGCCGAGCTCGCGAACCTGAACCCGCCCTACCTCGCCACACCGCCCGGGCTGGTCGTCTTCAGTGCCGACTACAAGTGGCTGAACCTCGCCCTGGTGAACGCCAAGGGCGCCGCGGTCGCCGCCGAATGCCTCGCCCGCGGCACGGCCGCCGCGCTCGCCGGGCAGAAGCCGCTCACCATGGGGCAGTCGCTCGCCGCCGGGCTGCGCGTGGGCCTGCAGCGGGCCGGCGTCCCGGTGCTGCTCAACACCCCGCTCGTCGACCTGAACGTCGAAAACGGCGCGGTGACCGGGGTTGTGACGCCGAACGGGCTGGTGCGGGCCCGGCGCGGCGTGATCGTCGGCTCCGGCGGGTTCGAGCACAACGCCGCGATGCGCGCGCAGTATCAGCGGCAGCCGATCGGCACCGACTGGACGGTCGGCGCGAAGGAGAACACCGGCGACGGCCACCGCGCCGGGCAGCGCGCCGGCGCCGCCCTCGACCTGATGGACGACGCCTGGTGGGGCCCGGCCATCCCGACCCCCGGCGACCCGTACTTCTGCCTGGCCGAACGCACCCTGCCGGGCGGCCTGATCGTGAACCAGGCCGGGCAGCGGTTCGTCAACGAAGCCGCGCCCTACAGCGACGTCGTGCACACCATGTACGACAAGAACCCGGTGGCGCCGGACATCCCGGCGTGGCTGATCGTCGACCAGAACTACCGCAACCGGTACCTGTTCCGCGACATCGCGCCGCTGCTGCCGTTCCCGGACGCCTGGTACGCCGCCGGCGCGGTCTTCAAGGCGTCGACCGTCCAGGACCTCGGCGCGCAGATCGGCGTGCCGCCGGCCACCTTGAAGTCCACTGTGGACCGGTTCAACGGGTTCGCCCGGTCAGGGGTGGACACCGAGTTCCGCCGCGGCGCGAGCGCGTACGACCACTACTACACGGACCCGGCGGTGACGCCGAACTCCTGCCTGGCACCGCTGTGGGCGGCGCCGTACTACGCGCTGCGGCTGGTCCCCGGCGACCTCGGCACGAAGGGCGGGATGCGCACGGACGCCCGGGCGCGGGTGCTGCGCCCGGACGGCTCGGTGATCCGCGGCCTGTACGCGGCCGGCAACGCGAGCGCGGCGGTGATGGGCCACAGCTACGCCGGCGCGGGGTCGACGATCGGCCCCGCGATGACGTTCGGCTACATCGCCGCGAACGACGTCTAGAACTCCTTCTCCACCAGGGGAAGCACCTCGGTGCCGAGGAGTTCGATGGCCCGCATGACCTCGGCGTGCGGGACGCCGGACCAGTCCATCTGCATCGCGTACCGGTCCGCGCCGGTGAGCTTGCCGACCGCGATGAGCCGTTCGGCGATCTCCTGGGGGCTGCCGACGAACAGCGCGTTCGCGTCACGCGTGTACTCGTCGTACTCCGCGCGGGTCGGGACCGCCCAGCCGCGCGCGCGGGCGCCGTACTTCATCGTCTCGAGCCAGTACGGGTAGAAGGTTTCCTTGGCGTCCTGCGACTTCTCGGCGATGAAGCCGATCGCGCCCATGGTGACGTGCAGGTCCTGCTGCTCGCCCGCTTCCCCGGCCTGGCGGTAGAGGTCGACGAGCGGGGCGAAGCGTTCGGGCTGCCCGCCGATCACCGCGTACACCACGGGCAGGCCGAGCAGGCCGGCGCGGATCGACGACTCCGGGTTGCCGCCGGTGCCGACCGAGATGCGCAGGCGCCTGCCGTACGGCCGGGGCAGGATCCGCGCGTTCTCCAGTGGCGGGCGGAACCGGCCGGACCAGGTCAGCGGGTCTTCACGGTCGATGCGCAGGAGCAGGGCGAGCTTCTCCTCGAAGAGCTCGTCGTAGTCGCCGAGGTCGTTGCCGAACAGCGGGAACGACTCGGTGAACGACCCGCGCCCGGCGAGCAGCTCGGCGCGGCCGTGGCTGAGCTGGTCGAGCGTGGTGAACTGCTGGTAGACGCGGACCGGGTCCTCGGTGCTCAGCACGGTGACGGCGGAACTGAGGGTGATCTGGTTCGTGACGCTCGCGGCGGCCGCCAGTACCGTGCCCGGGTTCGAGATCGCGTACTGGTCGAGGTGGTGCTCGCCGAGGCCGTAGAAGCCGAGGCCCAGCTCGTCGGCGAGCTTGATCCGCTCGAGGGTGTTGGCCAGCGTCTGCGCGACGGTGGGCTGCTCGCCGGTGCGCGGGTCCGGCGCGCGGTCGCCGAAGCTGTAGATGCCGAGTTTCATACAACGCTCAACTACTTTGGGGGCGGATTCGTTCCCTGTGGCTCTGACCCGAACCGGGCCTGGATGGCCTCGAGGTTCTTCTCCGACAGCTGCAGCGCGGCCGCGCGCAGGCTTAGCCCGTCCAGGGTGGCGACCTCGAACATGCTGGTCACCAGGGCCCGCATCCGGGTGCGAACCTTGCCGAAGGCTTCCTCGGCGTCCGCGCCGACGTCGCCGAACAACGTCCACCACCACCACGAGCTGGTCGCCGAGTTGGCGACGAAGTCCGGCACCACGGGGATGCCGCGCGCGTCCAGGAGCTCTTCGGCGTCCGGGGTGACCGGCAGGTTCGCGGCCTCGACGATCAGTTTCGCGCCGATCTTGGCCTGGTTGTCGGCGTCGACGCAGTAGGAGATCGCGGCCGGCACCAGCACCTCGGCCGGCACGTCCAGCCAGGCTTCCGGCGGCAGGAGCTCGTCGCCGGGCTTGAGGTTGTCGCGGTCGATGCCGCCGAAGCGGTCGCGGTGCCGCAGCAGGTTTTCGACGTCGAGCCCGTCCGGGTTGGCCACGACCCCGCGGACGTCCGAGACGCCGACCACGCGCAGCCCGGCGTCGGCGAGGAAGCGGGCGGTGGCGCCGCCCAGCGCGCCGAACCCCTGCAGCACGACGCGGTTGGGTTCGTTTTCGAGGCCGAGCATCTCGAGCCCGGTGAGCGTGGCCTGCGCGACGCCGAGGCCGCCGACCAGCTCGTCGAGCCCCAGGCCGCCGACCTCCATCCGCAGCGCGTCCGCCAGCCGGGCCGTGGCTTCTTCCCGGTCTTCGAGCAGCGGGTAGACGGCCTGGACGGGGCTGACCAGGCCGATTTCGGCGATGACGCCGTCGATGACGTCCTGCCGCAGGCCCAGGTCCTCGCCCATGGTCCAGTACTGCTCGATGAGCGGCCGCATGGCGCGCAGGTACCGGGCGACGACGTCCCGGGCGCGCTCGTCGTGGGGGTCGAAGTCGATGCCGCCCTTGGCGCCGCCGAGGGGGATGTAGCGGCCGTCGGGGTCGTAGTTGAGGCCTTCCTTGAGCGTCATGCCCCGGGCCAGGCCGCGGACCTCGAACAGCGAGCAGCCGCGGCGCATCCGCAGGCCGCCGCTGGCGACCCCGCGCACGAGCCGGTCGATCACCAGGTACCCGCAGGTCGGGGCCGGGAGGGCTGGGGCAGGTTGGGGCAGGCGGGGCGGGGCGGGCCGGGGCAGGTTGGGGCCGGGCGGGCCGGGGCAAGGCGGCCCGGAGCAAGGCGGGCCGGGGCAGGGCGGCCCGGAGCAAGGCAGGTCGGGGCAGGGCGGGCTGAGGCAGGTTGGGGCAGGCCGGGGCAGGGCAGGCCTTGGAGCAAGGCAGGCCGGGCAGGGTGGGCCGGGGCAGGGCAGGGCAGGGCAGGTCGGGGCGCGGCGGAGCAGGGCGTGCCGGGGCAGGGTGGGGCAGCGCGGGCCGGAGCAAGGCAGGCCGGGGCGGGCCGGGCCGGGGCGCGGCGGAGCAGGGCGGGCCGGAGCACGGCAGGCCGGAGCAGGCCGGGGCGGAGCAGGGCAGGGCAGGCCGGAGCAGGGCAGGCCGGGGCACGCGGGCCGGGCGAGGCCGGGGCGGAGAGGGCGGGGCGGGCAGGGCAGGGCGGGGTGGGCGGGCGGCGCCGTGCGTGCGGGAGTGCCGGGGGCCGCAAGCGGCTCCCGGCTCCCGGCACTCGTGGCCGCCGGCTCAGGCGGTCCACTCCGGGTTGCGGCCCAGGTAGCGGAGCAGCGTCGCTGCCGCGTCGTCGCCAGGTGCCTCCTCCAGGGCCGGGGCGTACGCGAAGCCTCGCAACGGCTCGGCCAGCCGTCGGGCCACCGGGAGCAGCTGCTCGGCCAGCTCCGGCGTCAGCGGGGACTGCTGGCCCGATGCCCGGGCGATGTCCCAGGCGTGGACCGCCGCGTCCAGGGCTGCCGCTCCCACGGCCACCTTGGCCGGGAGGGCTCCCTGCGGCAGGGGTGTCGGGACCGCCTCCGCATCGTGCGCCACCGTGGCGAACGCTGCCGCCGCGGCGGCCAGCGTTGGCTCCAGGTACTCCGGCGCCGGGGCCGGGAGGGTGCCCGAGGGGGCGAACGGGTTGAAGTCCGGGCCGCCCGTTCCGGTGATCTGCGCCGCGTAGCCCAGCTGGTCGCCCGCTGCGTGCTGGAGGACCTGGGTCACGTTCCACTCCGCGCAGGGTGTCGGGGCCGACCAGTCCGTCACGCCCGCGATCGCCGACCGCAGCGCCTCGTGCGCCGCCTCCAGGATCGGCCAGGACGTTCCGCCCGTCAGGCTCGCGAAGAACCGGCGGATGTCCGCCACCAGGACGTCCGTGGCTTCGTGCGCCGCGTAGTGACCCGCCGCGTCGCGGGGGCCGCCGCCGGTCGCGGTCACGTCGTAGCTGTTCCAGCTGACGATGTTCGCGTGGTCGCGCTCGGCGAAGCGGCGGATCGACTGGAAGTCGCCCTTGAACATCGCCAGTGCCGTCGGGACCGTCGTCGGGCCCTCCGGGTGGGACGTGGTGTGCGCGTTCTCGTAGTAGAAGCGGATCGACGAGCCGCCGGTGCGGGTCAGCCAGTACAGCGCCACGTTCGCCACCACGAACTCCGGGTCCAGGTGCTCGCCGAACAGCTGCGCGTTCCACGCCAGCAGGCCCAGCGGCGAGTCCGTCAGCGCGAACGCCAGCGTGTGCGGCTGCTGGCTGTGCAGGATGTTGAACGAGAACATGTTCTCCGAGAACCACTGCAGGTGCGCCAGCGCGGCCTGGTCGGCTTCGCTCAGGTCCGCCATCTCGGCCGGGTCGCCGGAGGGGAACGAGAACAGCTGCGTGACGTGCACGCCGACGACCTTCTCCGGGGCGAGCCGCCCGATCTCCGGCGAGATCATCGACCCGCCGTCGTTGCCCACCGCGCCGTACTTCTCGTAGCCCAGCCGGCTCATCAGCTCGGCCCACGCCGCCGCCGTGCGGTGGGTCTCCCAGCCCGCCGACCGGGTCGGGCCCGAGAAGCCGAAGCCCGGCAGGGACGGGATGACCAGGTGGAACGCCGGCTCCTCGGCCGAGGCCGGCTCGGTCAGCGGGCCGATCACGTCGAGGTACTCCACGATCGAGCCCGGCCAGCCGTGCGTGAGCACCAGCGGCGTCGCGTCCTCCCGCGACGAGCGGACGTGCAGGAAGTGGATGCTCTCGCCGTCGATCTCGGTCACGAACTGCGGATACGCGTTGAGCCGCGCCTCGAACGCCCGCCAGTCGAACTTCTCCAGCCAGTACTCCGCCAGCGCGCGGACCCGCTCGTTCGTGACGCCGTACTCGGCGGGCAGCTCGTCCGGCCACAGCGCCCCGCGCAGGCGGTTCTCCAGGTCCGCGAGGGCGGCCTGCGGGATCTCGACGCGGAACGGGCGGAGGGCGGGGACCGTCATGGTGAACTCCTCGAGAGGCGGAACGGAATGCTTCGTTCCGAACTGTAGCAGACCGGAACGATCCGTTCCAGTGGTAATCTCGGCGCATGCCCGAGACAGCCACGCCCGAGACAGCCCTGCCCGGCCGCCGCGGCCAGGCCGCCCGCAACAACATCCTGATCCTCGACGCCGCCCGGCACGTCTTCCTCGGCGATCCGAAGGCGCCGATCTCGCAGGTCGCCGAACGCGCCGGCGTCGGGATCAGCGCGCTCTACCGGCGCTACCCGAGCAAGGAGGTCCTGCTCCGCCACATCTGCCACGACGGGCTTCTCCTCTACATCGGCGAGGCGGAAGTCGCCGCGGAGGAGCCGGACGGCTGGGCGGCGCTGACCGGGTTCCTCGGCCGGGTCGTCGAAGCCGACGTGCACTCGCTGACCGTCCACCTCGCCGGCACGTTCACCCCGACCCCCGAGATGGGCCGGGACGCGCGCCGCGCCGGCGAGCTGACGAAGCAGCTGGTCGAGCGAGCGCGCAAAACCGGGCGCCTCCGCCCCGACGCCGTCCCGGAAGACATCGGCATGATCCTCGAGTGCTGCGCTGCCATCCGCGTCGACGGCGACCCGGACCGCACGCTGGAGCTGCGCAACCGGTACCTCGCACTGCTCATCGAGGGGTTGTCGGCGAAAGGGCCGGATTTGCCGGGGCCGCCGCCGCGGCCCGGTGAGATGAACGGCCGCTGGCGTCCCTCCTGACGGCCGTGCCGGGGCGCGTCCGGATGGCGGTAACGAATTCCGGGAGTGCGACGACTGATCAGCGTCGGCCGTCCAAAAAAGACCTACGGAACATCTGTCAGAGCGGCATTCCCCGGACTGGAACAGCGAGATGACGACTATGCACAGAAGCTGGCGACGGGCCACGATCCTGTCTTCGGTGGCCGCACTGGCCACGGCGTTCATCGCAATCGCCCCCGCCGCTCAGGCGGACACGCCCACCAGTTCCGTCGATGTCAGTCCCACCACCGTGCTGCCGGGACAGACATTCACGGTCACGCAAACCATTCACAACCCCACCGATTTCACGGTGACTTTCGCGAAGGGCGCGCTTTACGGCACGCCGACCCCGATCACCGATGTCGTCGACGTCGTCAACTGCACCAACACGACGGCGGTCGGCTGCTTCCAGGCCGGCAGCAGCTACCGCGCCGCGTTCGGCGACCTCGAAGCGGGCGGCACGAAGACCACGGTGTGGACGCTGCGCGTCAAGGACACCGCGGCGCCCGGCCAGTTCACGCTGCAGCACCAGTTCGTCGGCGACAACTACGCCTTCGAAATCCTCGACGGGCCGGTGATCACCATCGCCGAGCCGTCCACGCAGGCCGACGTCAAGGTCGCGCTGGGCGCCACCGGGCACGGCGGGCTGAACGCGCGCATCGACTACGCCGTGACCGTGACGAACAACGGCCCCTCCACGGCGACCGGAATCCGGGTCGTGGCCACGTATCCGGCGGGCCTTTCGTTCGGCAGCGGCACCGGGTGCACCCCGGTCAGCGGCACGCGGACGGTGAACTGTGACGTCGCTTCGCTGGCCAACGGTGCTTCCGCGACGCCGAAGTTCTCCGTGAACGGCGGCCTGCTCGCGCTCGGTTCGTACACCGCGACGGCGAAGCGGACGGCGAGCTCGCCCGCGGATCCCAATCCCGCCAACGACAGCGCGGCGAAGACGTGCTCGGCGCTCACCGGGCTCATCGTGACCTGCTGAGGGTTGCGAGAGGTGAACCGGGCTCGTGTCCTCCGCCAGGGACACGGGCCCGTTTCGCGTTCCGCCGGAAAAGTCAGCCGGTGACCGACGCGTACAGCTTCGCGATGTCGTCGTCGAAATACGCGCTGTAGGAAACGTCCGGGGTGTCGCCGCCGAGCTGGTAACCGCCGATCACGCCGATGACCGCGCCCTCGGTCACCCACGGCCCGCCGCTGGTTCCGTCGGGAAAACCGGGGCACGCCACGCGCAGCTGATATGTGTCCGACCGCGTGGTGTTCCCTTCGCAGACCACCGGGGAATCGGTCGTGTCGGGGTAGCCCGTGAGGGTGATCCGGTGCTCGAATCCGCGATTCGTCCCGAGCACGTTCGCGCCGGTGAGGCTTTCCAGCGAGGCCGGGTTTCCGGCCTGCCGGACGGTGAGGAACGCGAAATCCAGGTCCGGGTCCGCCGAGGACTTCCAGCCGTCGGCGACGGCGGTCGAGGTCACCGTCCACATCCCGAACGGCGCGACGCCGTCGTGGTAGCCCGGCGCGAAGGTCATGTCGCCCCGGACGCAATGCGCGGCGGTCAGGACGAGGTCGCCGGTGCCGGAGTGCACGACGCTCGCCGAGCAGAAGTGGCTCCCGCCCGCGAACAGCGCCCCGACCGAGGAAGCGGCGGGCTGAGCAGGAGCGGCCGGAGCCGCCGAGGTGGTGACGGGAGTCGGAACCGGCGTGGTGACCGGGGCCGGCGCGCCCGCGGCGTAGGCGTCGTCGGCGGTCGTGCCGGTGCCGAGGACCAGCCCGGCCCCCAGGACCAGCAACGACGCCGCGGCCGTCAGCGCGGTGCGGGGAAACTTGATCGCCACGACTCCAGATCACCACAGCGGCGCCGGATCCGCAGCGTGCGCGGCCCGATGCACAGCGACCTCATAGCGCCCGCACAGCACGGCACAGGCTGCCCGAGCGCGAGCCGCCTAGCTCAGGCCCTTGGGGAGCAGGGTGGTCGCCGCGTCCGGCGCGGCGGCCGCCTTGGGCCGCCGGTCGCGGAACAGCCAGCCGCCGACGATGCCGCCGACGAACCCGAACAGGTGCCCCTGCCAGCTGACCCCCTCGTCGGTGGGCAGCAGGGAGACGAACGTGTAGGCGAAGCACAGCGCCATCACGAGCCCGATCACGATGTCGATCGGGTGCCGGTCGAACAGCCCGCGCACGATGATGTAGCCGAAGTAGCCGAACAGCAGGCCGCTGGCGCCGACGGTGACCGTGTGCGACGGCGTGATGAACCAGACGCCCAGCCCGCTGGCGACGATGATCAGCAGGCTCACGCCGAGCCACTTCTTCACCCCGCGGTAGGCGGCGAGGAAGCCGAACACGAACAGCGGCCCCGAGTTGGCCTCGATGTGCATCCAGCTGGCGTGCATGAACGGCGAGGTCAGGATGTCCGGCAGCGACCCCGGGTCCCGCGGCTCGATGCCGAACTCGCGGCTCAGGTCGTAGCTCTCGACGGCGTTGACGATCTGCACGAGCCACATCACCGCCAGCAGGCTGACCATCGCCCACAGGGCCTTCTTGGCCTCGGCGATCATCAGCTCGGCGTCGCTGCGGACCGGTTCCTCGTTCATGTCGTCCCCCTGCTCGGTTGGCGGCCCGAGGATAACCCGGCGCACGGCCCGGACGCGGCGTTCCGGACCCAGCCGTGACCTGGCAGGGTTGGGCGCATGACGTCACACCGGCCGGAGATGGTCTTCCGGGGCCGTCGCATGCCCGGCGACCGCGCCCTGGTCATGGCCATCGTGAACCGCACGCCCGACTCGTTCTACGACAAGGGCGCCACCTTCGCCGACACCGCGGCCGTCGAAGCGGTGGACAGAGCGGTCGCCGCGGGCGCCGACATCGTGGACATCGGCGGCGTGAAGGCGGGCGAGGGCCCCGAGGTCGACGTCGACGAGGAGAGCCGGCGGGTGGTGCCGTTCGTCGCCGAGGTCCGCCGCCGCCACCCCGAACTGGTGATCAGCGTCGACACCTGGCGCCACGAAGTCGGCCGCCAGGTCTGCGAAGCGGGCGCCGACCTCCTCAACGACACGTGGGCGGGCGCCGACCCCAAGCTGGTCGAGGTGGCCGCGGAGTTCGGCGCGGGTTACGTGTGCTCGCACGTCGGAGGCATGCCGCTCCGCACGGACCCGTACCCGGCGCCGACCCCGGAGAGGCCCTTCTGGCCCCGCTACGACGACGTCGTGGCGGACGTGTTGGCGGAGTTGACGACGGCGGCGGCGCGCACCCTCGCCGCGGGCGTCCCCCGCGGCGGCATCTTGATCGACCCGACGTTCGACTTCGGCAAGAGCACCCGCCACGGCCTCGAACTCCTCAGGCACTTCGACCGCCTGGTGGACACGGGCTGGCCGGTGCTGGTGGCGCTGTCGAACAAGGACCTCATCGGAGAAACGCTGGACGTGGAAGCCCACGACCGCTTGGCGGGAACACTGGCCGCAACGGCAATAGCGGCTTACGCGGGCGCGGCGGTCTTCAGAGCACACAATGTCCGCGAGACAAGGGAAGCAGTGGAGGCGGTAGCGGGTCTTGACCCATAGGAGGAGCTGGGTGGTCCTCCCGTCGCCTGAGGCCGTGAAATCACTTTGAGCCGGGCCCGCAACCCACAGGTCAACGCGGGAGAACAGCGCAAGCTTGCGGGCCCGGCTCAAAGTGATAGGCCTCGTTCAGGCGACGGGATGACCACCCTGCGGCCCATCTCGGGAAGGTGAGGGGGCAGCGGGGAGGTGGGGTCATCCCGGAGCCTGCCCGTCCGGCGAGGACAGGTCTTTTCTCTCAGCCACGGCAGACTGCCGCGGCAGCGGTGGTCACCCTGCGCCGCCGACCACCGATCTCACCCCCGGCTGAGCCGCCAAAGCGACGTCACTTCCGCGGCCCGCGCCCGGTGCAGCGGACCCCCCGGATCCACCGCCCGCGGGTGCCGGGGCACAGCTTCAGTCCGCCCCACCACCCGCAGTCCCGCCGCAGCGATCCACCCCAGCAGCTCGCCGCGCGAGCGCAGCCCCAGGTGCTCCGCCAAATCCGACAGCACCAACCAAGCCTCGCCGTCCGGCGTCAGGTGCCTGCGTGCCCGATCGAGGAACCCTCGCAGCATGCGGCTGCCCGGGTCGTATACCGCGTGGTCGAGTGGCCCTCGCGGGCGGCCCGGGAGCCACGGCGGATTGGCCACCACCAGTGGTGCCCTTCCGCGGGGGAACAGATCCGACGTCACCACCTGAACGCGCCCGGCCAAGCCGAGCCGGGTCAGGTTCTCCCTGGCGCACGTGACCGCCCGGGGCGAGGTGTCCGTTGCCACCACACGGTCCACCCCGCGGTGGGCGAGGACTGCGGCGAGCACGCCCGTTCCGGTTCCGATGTCGAAGGCCAGCTCCGTGGTCGGCAGCGGGGCTTCCGCGATCAGGTCGACGTACTCCTGCCGGACCGGGGCGAACACGCCGTAGTGCGGGTGGATGCGGGCTCCGAGGGCCGGGACTTCGACACCTCGGCGACGCCATTCCGCCGCGCCCAGGACGCCGAGCAGCTCCCGCAGCGGTACCGCCGCGGGCTCGTGCAGCGGTCCGTAGACCGCGGCGCACGCGGCCCGCACGTCCGGTGCCCGGCGCAGGGGGATGACGTGGCCGGGATCGAGGGGGACATACAACAGGGAGAGCAGGCGGGCGCGGTCGGTGCGGTAGCGGGGGTAGTCGTCCGGCGGGGGTGGGGGGATTCGGCGGTCGATGGCGGTGAGGAGGCTGCGGGCGGCCGGGTAGGCGCCCTGCCAGAGGAGGGCGGTGCCGTCGGACATCGTGCGGAGGGCGGTGTCGGCGGAGACGTCTTCTCCGGCGGTGCGGGCGGGGCGGGAAGGCGGGGAGAAGAGCCGGCGATCGGGTTCTCCGGGCAGGACGAGATGCGCCACGGTAAGGGGTTTCCGTTCTTGCTGCGGGCACGACGAAGCACCCGCGAGACGTGCGGGGTGTGCGAAGGACCGGAGCGGGAACTAGCTCAGGACAGCAGCATGAACGGGAGTCACTCGTCGAGCCTAGGACGCGCGGCCATGGCGTACAAAGGACGGGAGAGGTGATGCCGGATGACGCCCTCGGTGGTGCGGCACGAGAAGCGGCGCCGGTGGGCGGTCGTCGCCGCCGTGGCCGCGGTGCTCGTTTCCGCGCCGTCGGTCGTCGCCGCGCTCGCGCCGGCCGGTGCCGCGACCGATCCGGAGAAACTGCGGGCTCTGGTGCTGGATTCCGCCGGGAAGCCGTACCAGGGTTACGCCGAAAGCACCGGTTCGCTGGCCGTTCCGGAGCTGCCGAACCTCGCCGCCGTCACCGCTCTCTTCTCCATGCGCACGCCGATGCGGGCCTGGTACGCCGGGCCCGATCGCTACCGCGTCGACATCCTCGGCACCGCCGGCGAGCACGACGTCTACCGGCTTCCGGACGGCGAATACACCTGGGACTACGGGGACAACACGCTGACCGAGCTGATCGGTGACCCCGGGCTGCGGCTGCCGCGGGCCGGGGACCTGCTGCCGCCCGAACTCGCCCGGCGGATCCTGCGCGCCGCGCAGGGCGACCGGGTGAGCGCGCTGCCGGGGCGGAACGTCGCCGGGGTCGCCGCGTCCGGCCTGCGGCTCGTGCCCGGCGATCCGGACACGACCATCGGCGAGGTCGACGTCTGGGCGGACCCGGTCACCGGGGTCGCCGTGCGGGTCGAACTGACCGCGCGCGGGCAGTACGCCCCGCTCCTGGTCACCGAGTTCCAGCAGCTCGAACAGACGACGCCGGTCGTCGAGGCGCCGCGGCCGGTGCTCGGGTCCGGGTTCACCGTGACCAGCGCCCCGGACGTCGCCGACACGCTGGGTGCGCTCGGCGAGGTCCCGCTGCCGTCCTCGCTCGCCGGACGTCCGCTGGTGTCGTCGACCTTCGGCGGCGTGCAGGGCGCGGCGCTCTACGGCCGCGGGCTGGCCGCGCTCGCCGTGATCGCCGTGCCGCGAACGGTGGCCAACGCGGCGCGGGACGCCGCCGGGAAAGCCGGTGCGGTGCAGGTCAGGCTGGCCACGGGCAGCGTCGTGCAGCTGTCGATCACCCCGCTGTCCCTGGGCATCGTGCAGGCGTCGGTCTCCCGGCGCTCCTTCCTGCTGGCCGGGACCGTGACGCAGGGCGTCCTGATGTCGGTGGCGGAAGAGCTGACCCGGCTGCGCCGGAGCGGCCCGTGATCGTCACGCACGCATTGACCAAGCGCTACGGCCGCACGGTGGCCGTCGACGCGGTCGGCCTCGCCGTCCGCGAAGGCGACCGCTACGGCTTCCTCGGCCCGAACGGCTCGGGCAAGACCACCCTGGTCCGGATGCTGCTCGGCCTGGTCTACGCGACCGCCGGGGAGATCGAGGTGCTCGGGAAACCGATGCCGAAGCGGGTCGCCGAGGTGCTGCCGGAGGTCGGCGCGCTCGTCGAGGGCCCGGCCGCGTACCCGCACCTGTCCGGGCGCCGGAACCTGGCGCTGCTCGACGCCGCCGGCCGCGGCGGTGGCCGTCGCACGCGGCGCCGTCGCATCGACGAAGCCCTCGAACAGGTCGGGCTGGGCGGGGTCGACCAGCGGCCGGTCAAGGCGTACTCGCTCGGGATGCGGCAACGGCTCGGGCTCGCCGGCGCGCTGCTGCGACGGCCGCGGCTGCTGATCCTCGACGAGCCGACCAACGGGCTCGACCCGCAGGGCATCAAGGAGATCCGCGAGCTGCTCGTCGAGCTGAACGCGGGTGGCACCACGGTGTTCCTCTCCAGCCACCTGCTGGCCGAGGTGGAGCAGCTGTGCACGCGCGTCGGCGTCGTCGACCGCGGCCGGCTCGTGCTGGAGGAGGACCTGGCCACGCTGCGGGCGGCGACCGGCCGGATCCTGGTCGGCACGCCGGACGCGGCCGAAGCGGCCGCGGTCCTCGACGGGCAGCTCGAAGCCCGCGACGGCGACCGGCTCGTCATCCGGCACGGCGATCCGGCGGCGCTGAACGCGCTGCTCGTCGAGGCGGGGGTGCGCGTGACGTCGATCCACGCCGAACAGCGAACGCTGGAACAGGTCGTCCTCGACGTGACGGGTCCGGGCTCGGACCGGTTCGGAGCGGCGGAATGATCGGTGTCGAACTGCGGAAGCTCGCGCTGCGGCCGCGGGTGTGGTTCAGCGTGCTGCTGCTGTGCCTGCTGCCCGCGATCGTCGGCGTCTTCCTGGCGACGGCCGACTTCGCGCCGCCGCCGGGGCAGGGCGGGGCGTTCCTCTCGGCGGTGGTGAACGACGGCGCGCTGTACCCCGCCGCCGCGCTCGCGCTGGTGCTGCCGCTGTTCCTGCCGATCGCGGTCGCCGTCGCCGCGGGCGACGCGATCGCGGGCGAGGCCGCCACCGGCACCCTGCGCTACCTGCTGGTGCGCCCGGTCGGCCGGACGCGGTTGCTGGGCGCGAAAATGGTAGCGTTGGCCGTGTACGTCACCGCGGCCATCGTCATCGTCGTGCTGACGTCGCTGGTGCTCGGCGTGATCCTGTTCGGCACCGGCGGCCACCCCGGCGTCGCCGGCCCGGGCGGGCAGCCGACCGGCGTGACGTCGTTGTCGGGGCAGTCGCTCAGCTCCTCGGCGCTGGGCCTGCGGCTGCTGGGCGCGGTTTCCTACATCGTCGTGTCGATGCTCGGCTTCGCGGCGATCACCGTGTTCCTGTCGACGGTGTCTGACTCGGCGCTGGGGGCCGCACTGGGCGGGCTGGCCGTGCTCATTACGAGCACGGTGCTGGAGACCCTGGACGCGGCCGCGTCCGTGCGGCCCTACCTGCCGACGCACTACTGGCTGTCCTGGATCGACTTCTTCCGCGATCCGGTGCTGTGGCGCAACATCGACCACGGGCTGCTCCTGCAGGCCGGCTACGTCGTGGTGTTCTTCGGGGCCGCCTGGGCGAACTTCGCGACAAAGGACGTCACGAGCTGAGGCACTCGGCGGGCGCTTCGAGCGGGGTGGTGCCGAGGGCCTGCAGGACGATCTCGGTGACGGCGGGGTCGGTCGGCAGGTCGCCGTGGCCGGCCGGGTTGCCGGGGCACACGTCCTGGAGCTCGACGTTGACGGCGCCGTCGAGCCGGGCCGAGTCCGGCGGGGTGACCGTCTCGTCGTTCTCCGTCCAGAGCGAAAGCCACGGCAGGCCCGGCGGAAGCGGCTGCTTGGCCAGCTCCTGCAGGAGGCTGCTGCCCGGCGCCAGCTGGACGCACGCGGTGGGACAGCCGCCCGGGACCAGCGCGCCGCCCGCAGTGGCCAAGCCGGTGCCGTGCATCGGCGCGCCGAGCGTCACGACCCGGCGGGCCTGGTGGTCGCCGCCCTCCCTGCCGACCCACAGCCGGGCCACGACTCCGCCCGCGGAGTACCCGACGACGTCGACCGAAGGCGCGCCCTGTTCGTAAGCCTTTTCGACGGCTTCGGCGAGGACGGCGGCCTGTTCGACGAGATCGCCGGTGCCGTCGCCGGCCGCGGTGAGCACCTCGGCGGACCGGCCGGTGGCCTGCCTGATCCGCTCGGCGAGGATCTCCAGCGCGCCGCGGCCACCGCCGTAGCCGGGGACGAGCAGCACCGGGCCGGGCTTGTCCTGGTCCGGCGTCCCGCTGTCGGGAGCGGCCTTCGCCCCGGAGGTCGCGATGACGGCGACCACCACCACGGCCACCACGGCGACGGCGACACTGCTCAGCATCAGCCGTCGCCGCGGGCTGAGCCCACCCCACCAAGCCGTGATCCGCACCCTCCCATGATGACCCGGCTCCCGCGTGACCGCCGTGATCCAGCGGGCATCACGCGTGACTGGAGAGGCATCACGCGTGACTGGAGAGGCATCACGCGTGACTGGAGAGGCATCACGCGTGATTGGGCGGGCATCGCGGTGATGCCCCGCCAGTCACGCATGATGCCCCGCCAATCACGGGTGATGCCTCTTTGCGCACGCGCTCGGCCGATCCGGTGACTTCCTGAACCGGCTCCGTGGTGGGTGCCGTGTGGGCGGTGGGAGTGGTGGAGATGGTTCGGGGTGAGCCGGTTGTGCGGGTTTTGGTGGTCGTCGTGCTGGTGGTGGAACTGGTGGCCTGCGGGCCGCCGGCGGTGGAGGTGAAGGGCCGGGCGGTGCCGGTGCCGGTGCGCACCGGCGCGCCCCCGGGCGAGCTGCTCGGGGACACGCCGGTGGCGCCGGTCGTGGTGAAGCTCTAGTTGAACGGGTCCAGCGTCAGGTAGGCCGTCGCCGGGTTGCCGTCGTTGACCAGGGACTCGTAGTGGCCGACGTCGTCGAACGCGAAGGCGTACGCCTTGCCGTCGGCCATCTGCGCGTGGATCTTGCGCGCGTAGTGGTTGGTGACGGCGTCCTGGTAGAAGCCCGCGGAGCTCGTGTCCGGCTGGTTCGCGTTCGTCAGCAGCGTCGAGCGGTTGAAGCCCGCGCAGAGCGTGCGCGAGATCTGGCCGCGGACGTCGTTCGGCGCGTCGAGGTTCTTGTAGCAGCCGAAAACGCTGTCGGAATCCGGTTTCTGGAACGCGGTCACGAACCCGCCGGAGGTGTTCGTGAAGTTCATGGCGGTGCCGGAAACCCGGCCGTAGTACTTGACGTTCGGCTGGTCGGCCACCGGGGTCACGGTCAGCGTCGACGAGCTGTACTTCGTCCAGACGCGGTTGATGTAGTCCTGCAGCACGGTCGCGGGCAGCGCGCCCGCCTCGATGCCGTGGCTCGGGGCCAGCGCCCGCAGGACCGTGCCGTCGGAGCGCGTCCGGATCAGGTTGGCCCAGCCGCCCGGCTGGCCGCGCAGCGCGGTGTAGAAACCGTTGTAACCGCCCGGTTTCAGGTGCCCGGTGCTCCGCGTCGTGCCGCCGACGGGCTGCACGCCGACCGCGTACGGCGCGGAGAACATGTCCACCTGGGTGCTGTTGATCCAGAGGCCGCCGTCGTTGAGCGTGTACTCCGACCAGTTGAAGAGGATGTCGGCGTTCGGGTCGGACGGGTTCTGGACCGCCGGCTGGACCAGGCCCCCGGTGGCGAGCTTGAACACCAGCTTCTGCCCGTAGGAGAAGTAGATCCGGCCGGAGAACTTCGGGATGCGGATGGTGATCGACTGGCCGTTGGCGGGCCCGGGGATCGACGCGTCGGGCGCCGGGATCGGCGGCACCGCGCCGCCGGGCCAGGCGTGGAACCCGCCGTTCGCGTCGGCCCAGCCCTGCTGCCCGGTGGCCAGGTTCGTGCCCAGGTCGTAGAGGTACACGGGATCGCCGCGGCCGGAGTTGTTGGTGATCTTCAACGGAATCGTGGCCGGCACCGCCTCGGCGGCGGGAGCGGTCGCGGCGACCACCGCGAGCGCCGCCCCCAGTACCGCAAGCCGTTTCCGGACGGACGTCTTCGTGCGCACGGGCGCCTCCTCGTCGAGGCCGATGATCGCAAGTTGTTCAGACCATTTCAGCGTCGGTGCCCGGGCGCGGGGTTGTCAAAGGCTGATAATTATCAGCCCCCGTCCGGACCAACGGCCGCCGTTGCGCGGCCACGACCGCGGCCAGCACGATCACGGCGCCCAGCAGCTGCCACGGCGTGAGCCGCTGGCCGAGCACGAGCCAGCCGAGCAGGGTGGCGACGACCGGGCTCAGCAGCCCGAGGAACGTCACGTGGGTCGCGGACAGGGCGCGGATCCCGCGGAACCACAGGGCGTAGGCGAACGCGGCCCCGATCAGCGCGAGGTAGGCGTAGCCCGCGAGGTTCGCCCCGGACAGCGACGAGGGCGGAGCGCCTTCGACGGCCAGCGCGACCGGCACGAGCACCAAGCCGCCCGCAACGAGCTGCCAGCCGGTGGTCGCCAGCAGGGGAGCGGGGGACGTCCAGCGCTTGCTCAGCACGACGCCGGTGGCCATCACGACCGCGCCGCCGGCCGCCGCGGCGACGCCGATCGCGTCGAGGCGCGCGCTGGACTGCAGGACCAGCAGGCTGACGCCGGCGACCCCGGCGATGCCCGCGAGCACGGTGCGCCGGGTCAGGCGTTCGCCGAGCAGGCCGGTGGACAGGCCGGCGACCAGCAGCGGCTGCAGGGCGCCGAGGGTGGCGGCGACCCCGCCGGGCAGCCGGTAGGCGGCGACGAACAGCAGGGCGAGGAACGCGCCGATGTTCAGCGTGCCGAGCACCAGCGACCGCCACCACCAGTCGCCCTTCGGCAGGCGGCGGGTGAGCGCGACCAGCAGCAGCCCGGCGGGCAGGGCCCGGATGACGGCGGCGAGCAGTGGGCGGTCGGGCGGCAGGAACTCGGTGGTGACGAGGTAGGTGGTGCCCCAAATGGCCGGGGCGAGGGCGGTGAGGAGAAGCTGTTTGTTTAGCACTAAGGTAGATTACCTCAGCACTAAGGTAAATCGCTACCCGTTCACTCACCGCTAAAGCATCGGTTACGCTGTGGCGATGGCCGACCACGTGGACCGGGTACTGGCGCAGTGGCACGCCGAGCGTCCCGACCTCGACGTTTCCCCGATGGCCGTGATCGGCAGGCTGTCCCGGCTCAGTGCGGTGGTGGACGCGGAACTGCGCCGCACGTTCGCCCGCCACGGCCTGGACCGCGCGACCTTCGACGTGCTGGCGACCCTGCGCCGCAGCGGGCCGCCCTACCGGCTGACCCCGACGGAACTGATGCGCTCGGCCATGGTGACGTCCGGGGCGATCACCCAGCGCCTCGACAAGATGGAGGCGCGCGGCCTGGTCGAGCGCACGCCGAACGAGGCGGACGGGCGCGGGGTCCGCGTGCAGCTGACCGAAGCCGGCGGGGAGCTGATCGACCGGGCGCTGCCGGAGCACGTCGAGACCGAGCACCGCATCCTGGCGGCGCTGGACGCCGGCGAGCGCGAAGAACTGGCGTCGACGCTCCGGACCCTGCTGGAGAGCCTCGGCGGCTCGGTCTCCTAGGAGATCCGCCGGACCGGTTCGCTGTCCAGCAGCGAGTCGAGGTCGATGCGGCCGCCCGCCGCGGCCAGGACCGCGTCGATCGCCAGGTCGACGTCGAGCTTGCGGCCGTGCTGGTCGGCGTACGCGCGCATCAGGTTGCCGATGTGCCGCTCCGGGTTGCGCCACGACGGCCACCGCAGGGAAGCCTGCTTCGCCAGCTTCGAGAAGTTCGACTGGCGCACCGTCGCCTCCAGGAGCCACTCCAGGTAGACGCGCATCGCGTGGAACGCCGTGTGCGCGGGCGTGGCCACCGGGCCGTGGCCGGGCACCAGGGTGCGCGGGCGGAACGTGTCCTGGAGCCAGTCCAGCGCGTCGAGCCAGCCGGGGATCGAGCCGTGCACCGCCATCGGCGTGTCGCCGATGAACACGAGGTCGCCGGTGAACAGCGTGCTCGAGCGCGGCTCGTGCACCACCAGGTCGCCCGCCGTGTGCGCGACCCCCGGCACGGCGACGACGTCGACCACCGCGCCGCCCAGGTCCAGCTCGTGCCAGCCGGTCACCGGCCGGACCGCGTCGGGCTCCGGCGGTTCCAGGACGCCCCAGCGGGTGTAGGTGAAGACGTTGCCGTAGGTCTGCGGCCCGGCCTTGACCAGGTCGAGGGCGCCGTGCGCGGCCAGCGCGGTCCCGCCGTCGCGCAGGGCGACACCGAGTCCGTTGTGGTGTTCGCCGTGCGCGTGCGTGATGACGACCGTGAGCTCCTGGTCGCCGGCGTACTTGCGGACGTCGCGCAGCAGTTCCAGGGTGGCCTGCTCGGTGCCGCAGGTGTCGATCAGCGCGACGCCCTCGGTGCCCTGGATCCAGCCGCTGTTGGCGACGAACCACTCGGCCGGGCTCTTCACGTACGCCACCACTCCGGGCCGCGCGTGCCGGAGCGGGACGATGTTCGATCTGACGGCCGGCATGCTTTCCTCCCCTGAACGGACGATGCGGTTAACGACGGTGACCGGGTGAGGTTGCGCGGTTTCCCGCGGAATGTTCCCGTCGATTTCGGTCGGCTGACCGGTCGAGAATTTTTCGGATTTCGCGGTGACCAGGGTCTTGACAGTCGATCACAACCGTCCATACTGGTATATACCTTTATGGGAGGGTCCGGGAGAAAAATCCAGGGGGACTTCGCGCTCGTGGGCCGACGGAAGGTCTGAGGGGTCCTTCCGTCGGCCGCGCGAAGGCCGGTCACCGGCAGTGTTGACACACATACTGGTACGAACCAGTATGTCTCCTGCCGTCCGGGAGGAGAAACATGACGGGGGCACACGTCCGGATCGACAACCGGCTGATCCACGGGCAGGTCACCCTCGCGTGGACCCGCCGCCTCGGGGTGCGCCGGCTGGTCGTCTGCAACGACGACGTCGCCGCCGACGAACTCCAGTGCATGCTGCTCCCGCAGGCCGCCCGCGGGCTGCCCGCCGACGTGCTGTCGGTCGAGGCCACGCTGGCCACCGAGGCCGGCGCGGACGTCATGATCATCGCCAAGCACCCCGGGGACGTCTTCCGCCTCGTCGAGGGCGGGCTGCGGCCCGAGGTCGTCAACGTCGGCAACGTGGCCCCCCGGCCGGGGGATTCCTACACCATGGTCACCCGCTCGGTCGCGGTCACCGCGGACGAGGCCGACGCCTACCGCAAGCTCGCCGCCGCGGGTGTCCCGCTGGTCACCCAGCTGCTCCCGCAGGACAAGCCCGCCGAATTCGTCCCGCTGCTCGACCGGAAAGGGCTCTAGCTCCGCATGCTCGTCGCGTTGGCCCTGACCCTTTGGGCGATCTACTGCACGTACGACGGTCTCGGGCCGTTCCTCATCTACGCCCAGCGCCCGCTCATCGCCGGCTCGGTGGCCGGGCTGATCACCGGACACCCGCTGCTCGGCCTGCTCATCGGCGCGACGCTGGAGCTGGCCGCGCTCGGCGTCTACACCTACGGCGGCGCGACCATCCCGGACTACCAGACCGGCGCGATCGTCGGCACCGCGCTGGCCGCGGGGGCCGCCGGCGCCCCGGCCGCGCAGGCCGCGATCGGCATCGGCGTCGGGCTGCCGGCCGCGATCCTGCTCTCGGCGCTGGACCCGGTCGGCAAGATGGTCACCACCGCGCTGGTGCACCGGGCCGACGGCTACGCCGCCGACGGCAACGCCCGCGGCTTGGCGATGATCCACTGGGTCAGCCTCGTCCCGTGGGTGGCCGTGCGCGCGATCCCGACGTTCCTCGCCGCGCTCGCCGCGTCCGGTGGGCTGGTCAAGGACATCACCGCGAGCATCCCGGCCGGGTTCGTCCAGGGCATGACGCTGGCCGGGTCGCTGCTGCCCGCGGTCGGGTTCGCGCTGCTGCTGGGCATGATGGAGCTGTCGCGGTACTGGTACCTGCTGCTCATCGGGTTCGTCGGGTTCGCCTACCTGAAGCTGCCGGTGCTGGGGATCGCGCTGATCGGTGTCGCGGTCGCGATGCTGTTCGTGACGCTCAAGCGCGACGAGCCGGTGCTCGCCGTCCCCGAGGCGCCCGCCGCCGAGGAGTCCACTGTGGACTCAAGGCTGACCAAACAGGACCTGCGGCGGGTGTTCCGCCGGTACTTCTGGTCGAGCCAGATCTCCTGGAACTACGAGCGGATGCAGGCGCTCGGCTTCGCGTACTCGATGGAGCCGGTGCTGCGCCGGCTCTACCCGGAGAAGGCCGACTACGTCGCCGGCCTGCAGCGGCACCTGCAGTTCTTCAACACCTCGGTGCTCGTCGGCGGCCCGCTGATCCTCGGCTCCAGCGTCGCGCTCGAAGAAGCCGGGACCCCGAAGTCGGCCGCGAGCACGAAGGTCGCGCTGATGGGGCCGATGGCCGGCATCGGCGACACCGTCGTCTTCGCGCTGTACAACAGCATCATCTTCACCATGGGCGCGTCGTGGGCACTGCAGGGCAACTGGCTCGGCCCCGCCTTCGCCGCCGTCATGGTGCTCGTGCCGTACGCGCTCATCCGGCGCTGGCAGTTCTCCTTCGCCTACCGCGAGGGCAAACGGCTGGCCGGGCACCTGGCCGCCGGGGCGCTCGCGCGTGTCGCGCAGGGGGCGACCGTGCTCGGGTTCGTCGTCCTCGGCGGGTTCATCCCGTCGATCGTCAAGGTCGTCACCACGCTGACCTACCGGCAGACCACCACGGTCCAGGGGCAGCCGGTGACGCAGTCGGTGGCGATCCAGGACCGGCTCGACGAGCTGCTGCCGTTCCTGCTCCCGGTGCTCGTGACCGCCGGGGTTTACCTGCTGACGGTCAAGGCGCGGCTGCGGCCGGTCTGGGTCATCGGCATCGTCGTCGTGGCCGGGGTCGTCCTGGGGTGGCTCGGCTGGTTCGCGCCATCGGCCCCGGCGAAGAGTTGAGGGAGTCCGCCATGACCGTCCCGATCATCGTCGCCGGCCACGGCCGGCTGCCGTCCGGCGTCGGGGAAGCCGCCGAGATGATCCTCGGCCCGCAGGCGCGGCTGAAGGTCTGCGAGCTGAGCCCGCGGGACAGCCCGGAGGAGTTCGGCGCCCGGCTGCTCGCGCTGGCCCACGACGCCGAGAGCGTGCTCGTGCTCGCCGACCTGCACGGCGGTTCGCCGTTCAACGCCGTCCGCACGCTCGCGGCCACGCACCCGCGGTTCCAGCTGGTCTCCGGGCTGAACCTGCCGATGCTGCTGGAAGTCCTGCTGCACACGACCGACGACGTCACCGAGCTGGCCGGGGTGGCGCGCGCCGCCGGCCGCAACGGCGTCGTCGACGTCCTGGAATCGACCTGGTGACCGCCGCGCTCCTGCTCGCCGCGCAAGACGTCCGGATCACGCCGGGGCCCGGGCACCCGCTCGGCGGCTACCTGGCCCGGCACGGGGTCGCGACCGGCACGCACGACGACCTCGAGGCGTCCCTGATCTGGCTGTCCACCGAGGACGACCCGGGTGTGGTGTGGGTGGCGCTGGACGCTCTCGCCGTCGACGCCGGCCTGACCCGGACCCTGGCCGACGCGGTCGCCGCGGCAGTGGGCATCGACCCGGACCGGGTGCTCGTCTGCGCGTCGCACACGCATTCCGGACCCGAGGGCTGGACCGGCCAGCTGCACCCCGGCCTGCCGGGGCGGCGCGACGCCGGGCTGGTCGGCGGCATGGCGGAGAAGGTCACCGGCGCCGCGCTGCGGCTGCGTGCCGGCCGCGGCCGGGTCCGGGCCCGCTGGCACGCGGGTTCGACCGAAGCCGTCGGCGGCAACCGCTACCGGCCGGACGGACCGCACGACACGTCGTTCGGCGTCCTCGAGCTGCGCCGCGACGACGGCACGCCGGCCGCGCTGCTGTTCGACTACGCCAGCCACCCCACGGTGCTCGGCCCGGACAACCTGGCCTGGTCGGCCGACTGGCCGGGTGCGACCCGCCGCGAGCTGGCCACCCTGGTCGGGCAGCCGGTCGCGGCCTTCCTGCAGGGCGCGGCGGGCGACGCCAGCTCCCGGTTCGTCCGCCGCGGCCGCGACCACGCCGAGGTCCGCGCGCTCGGCGGCCACCTGGCGACGTCGATCGCGCGCACGCTGGCGGCGGTGTCGTCCCCGCCCGCGACGGCCGGCCCGGTCCGGCTGACGCGGTCGACGCTCCACCTGCCCTACCGCGACATCCCGTCGCTCGAGGACAGCCTGGAGCTGCGGCAGACGGCGGAGGCGGAGTGGCAGCGCGAGCTGGCCTGCCACGGCGAGGACCACCCGGCGGTCCGCATCGCCCAGACCCGCTACGAGGGCTGCGCGATGCTGGCGACGATGGCGGCGAGCGGACGGCCGACGGGCTGCGCGGAGGTGCCGGTGAGCGTGGTGTCGCTGGGCGAGATCGCCTGGCTGCACACCCCGTTCGAGCTGTTCGCGTCCCTGGGCCTGCGCATCCGCCGCGGCAGCCCGTTCCGCCACACGCGGGTGATCGGCTACACGGACGGGTACCTCGGGTACCTGCCGGACGCGGACGGGCACCGCGACGGGATCTACGAGTCGTACGTGACGCTGTTCGGCCCGGAGGCCGCCGACCAGCTGGTGGACCACTGCCTGAAGGTACTGCGGAAGCACCAGGTCGGCTGCCGCTGAGCGGGGGCTCAGGTCGCCGGGCTGCGGCGCGCCTGCGTGAAGACCGTGTAGCGGTCGGCCCGGTATAGCGACCGGCCCGCTTCGATGACGCCGCCGCTCTGGTCGTGCAGCGTGCCCTCGATGATCAGGCACGGCTGGGTGGCTTCGATGCCGAGCAGGCCGGCGTCGTTGCTGTTCGGCAGGACCGCGGAGATCGCCGTGTCGTTCCACTCCGGGCGGACGCCCCAGCGTTCCTCGATCGTGCGGTGCAGGGACTGGGTTTCCCAGTCGAACAGCTCGATGCCGGGGAACCGGTCGACGGACAGGTTCGTGCGCTCGACCGCGAACGGCTCGTCTTCGACGTAGCGGAGGCGTTCGAGCCGGAACACCCGGGCGCCCGGCGGCACGTTCAGCCGTCCGGCGATGCGCGGGCCCGCGCTTTCGACTTCGGCGTGCAGCACCTTCGTCTTCGGCACGACCCCGCGGGCCTGCATGTCCTCGGTGAACGACGTCAGCATGTCGATGTGCGCGGCCTGCCGCTCGGCGGTGAAGGTCGCGGTGCCGTGCTGGCGGTACAGGACGCCGTCCGCGACGAGGCGGTTGACTTCCTGCCGCACGGTGCCGCGGGCGACCTGGAAGTGCTCGGCGAGGAACCGCTCGGACGGCATCAGCCGCCCCGGCCCGGCCTCCGTGGCGACGCTTTCCAGGATCTCGCGCAGCTGGTCGCCCTTCGGCCGCCCCGGCTGCAGCGCGTCCGGAAGGCGCAGATCGCTCGCGGCGACGTGTTTCGGACGGGGCATGCCTTCAGTATGTCGCGCGACGCCCGGCGAGGAACACCCGCGCGGCTCACCCGTCCCCCCGGGCTCGTGAGTGGTAAGGCGGGTTAGAACCCTCCTTACCACTCACGACCAGCTGCGGCAGGGTGCTCAGCCGGTGGCCTGGTCGCCGAGCCGGGCGAGGAACTGGCCCGCCAGTGCTTCTCCCGTCACGTGCCCGACCGCGCGGTACAGCGCCTCGGCTTCCCGGGCCGTCCCGCCGGCCAGGATCGACCGGCCCGCCGCCTCCTGGACCGCCGCCAGCCCCAGCAGCGCCTCCGCCTCGACCACGCGGAACCCGCCCGCCCGGGCCGCGTCCAGCGCCGTCCGCGCGTGTTCGCCCGCCTCACCGGGCCGTCCGTCGGCCGCCAGGACCCGGGCCAACGTCGCCGCCGCCTCCGCCAGCTGGCCGCGCAGCCCCGACTCCGCGGTCAGGGACCGGGCTTCGCGCAGGACCCGCTCCGCCGCCGCCAGGTCACCGCGGCTCTCTTCCGCCCGGCCCAGCGCGATCAGGGCCGCCGCCTCGACCTGGCGGTCGCCGTCGCGGCGGACGCACACCAGTGCCGTCTCCGCCGCGTCCGCCGCCGCCGAGGGGTCGCCGCGGGCGATCTGCAGGGCGCTCACCACGTTCAGCGCCGTGGCCTCGCCAAAGCTGGAGCCGACGTCGCGGAACGCCCGCAACGCCTGGTCGAGGGTCTCCCCGGCCTCGGCCAGCCGCCCGGTGGCCATGAGCACCCAGCCGAGGTCGGCGAGGTTGGCCGCCTCCCAGAACGCCAGGTCCTCCTTGCGGGCCAGCGCGATCGCCTCCACGAGGCAGTCCTCGGCCTGCTCCAGCCGCCCGAGCTGCCGGTAGTGGCAGCTCAGCGAGTTCAGCGCCAGTGCCTCGCCCGACCGGTTGGCCAGCTCGCGGAACAGCTGGATCGCGCGACGGCTGTGCTCGACGGCCTCCGACAGCCGTCCCGTCCACTCCAGCATCGACCCGAGGTTCGCCACCGCCGTCGCCTCGCACTGCCGCCAGCCGCACGCCCGGCTGGCCAGCACCGCCTTCTCCGTGTGCCGGATGCCCGCCTCGTGCTGGCCCTCGCGGAAGTACGCCCCGCCGATGGACAGCTGGACGAGCGCTTCGGCGGGCCGGGCGCCGTGGTCCTGCGCCGCGCGCAGCACGATCGGGGCCAGTTCGAGCCACTCCGCGCGACGGCCGTGGTCGTGGAAGAACCGCCGCAACGCGTCGGCGAGGTACCAGGCGCCCGGGTACGGCCCGCGTGCCGCGGCCTGCCGCAGCGCTGCCGACAGGTTGGGGACCTCGACGTCCAGCCAGGCCACCGCCGAGGCCGCGTCGGGGAAGGCCACCGGGCTCGGCGCCGACGGCGCGTCCTCGCGGGGGAGCACCACGATCCGCGCGCCGAGCAGGGCCACCGCGGCGTCCGCGGCCGCGCAGTAGCCGGTGAACAGCCGCTCCCACGCCGCCTCGCGCGCGGGCTCGTCCTCCTCGGCGCGGACGCACTGCTCGGCGTAGCGGCGGGCGAGGTCGTGGAACCGATAGCGGCGGGGTGCGTGCGCCTCGAGGAGGTTCGCCGCGATCAGCCCGCGCAGCCGCCGGGTCGCCTCCTCGACCGGCACCTCCAGCAGGGCCGACGCCGCGATCGCCGTGAAGTCGGTCCCCGGCACCAGCGCGAGCAGCCGGAACGCCTGACGCAACCCGGGTGCCAGTGCCTGGTAGGAGACCGAAAACGCCTTGGCGACGGCGCTTTCGCCGTCGAAGCCGAGGTGGGCCAGCGGATCGCCGCGCAGCTCGTCGACCAGCTCGCCGATGCTGGCGACGCCGGTGTTCGCCGCGGCGATCCGCAGCGCCAGCGGGTGGTGGCCGCACAGGCGGGCCAGCTCGGCCGCCGCTTCCGGCTCCGCGGCGGTCCGGTCGCCGAGCAGGGTGGTCAGCAGCGCCCGCGAGTCGGCCTCGCGCAGCTGCGTCAGGCCCAGCGAGCGTGCGCCGACGCGGGCGACCAGCTCGTCGAGCCGGTGGCGGCTGGTCACCAGCACCCGGCCCGACGACGGCAGCAGCGGCAGCACCTGTGCGGTGTCGCGGGCGTTGTCCAGCACCACCAGGGCCTGCCGGTCGGCCAGCAGCGACCGGTAGAGCTTGCTCTGGTCGTCGACGCCCGGCGGCACGTCCCGCAGGTCGACGCCGAGGGTTCGCAGCAGCTGCGCGAGCGCGGCGGCGGGCGTGAGCGGCTCGTCTTCGGCGTCGAAGCCGCGCAGGTTCACGTACAGCTGGCCGTCGGGGTAGCGCGCCCGCGCGGTGTGGGCCCAGTGCACGGCGAGCGCGGTCTTGCCGACACCGGCGGTGCCGGTGATCACCCAGACGTCCCCGGGTTCGTCGAGCGCGGCCAGCTCCGGCGCCCGGCCGGCGAACCCCCGCACGTCCAGCGGCAGTTCGGCGGGCCGCGGGACGGCCGGGGTGGCGCCGGGCTCGCCTTCGCCGCGCAGGATCCGCATCCGCAGGTCCTGGAGGGCCTGGCCCGGCTCGATGCCCAGCTCGTCGACCAGCAGCTCGTGCGCCCGCGTGTAGGTTTCCAGCGCTTCCGGGGTGCGGCCGCAGCGGTGCAGCGCGAGCATCAGCGCGGCCCGCAGGCGCTCCCGGAACGGGTGCTCGTCCACGAGCCGGCGCAGTTCCCCGGCCACTTCGCCGTGCCGTCCCGCGACGAGTTCCTGCTCGTACAGCTCCTCCAGCGCGACGAGCCGGCGTTCGGCGAGCGCCGGGACCTCGTACTCGGCCAGTGCCTCGCTGACCCCGCCGAGCGGATCGCCGTCCCACAGCGCCAGCGCGGCCCGCAGGTGCTTGACGGCGTCCGCGCCGGAGGTGGCCCTGGCCTTGGCGACCTCTTCGTCGAACACGTCGAGGTCGCGATCGCCGGGCGCGACCTCGATGACGTAACCGGGCGCGCGCCGCACGATGACGTCGCGGCCGAGCAGCTTCCGCAGTTCCGAGATGTGCACCTGCAGCCGCCCGCGGACGCTCGGCGGCGCGTTCTCGCCCCAGGTCAGGTCGATGAGCCGGTCCTCGGTGACGACGCGGTTCGCGTTGAGCAGGAGTGCGGCGAGCACGGACGTCTGCTTCTGGCCACCGGGACGGACCGGGCCCGTATCGCCGAGGACCGTGACCGGTCCGAGCAGGCGGTAGCGCACGTGATGCCCCCCCGGAAGACGGACCGAAGCGAAACGGAAGTGCTCTGGTCGACCCTATCCCCGGGCAGGCTGGATGGGAGGCCACGGGTGGACCGAGACGACGTGCAGCGTCTGTTGTTCGTCTGCTTCCCGGACGCCGGGGAAGCCGCCGGCCGCTACCGGGCCTGGCGCGATCCTCGGATCGCCGTGCAGGTCGTGGAGCTGCCCGGGCGGGGCGAACGCCGGGACGAGCACCCCTACCGGGACATGTGGCTGCTGGTCGAGGCACTGACCGGGGAACTGGCGGGGGTGCTCGAGAGCCCGCACGTGCTGTTCGGCGCGGGGCTCGGTGCCCTGGTCGCCTACCGGCTGGCCCAGCGCCGGGTGGCCGCGGGACTGGGGGTCCCGCGGGCACTCGTCGTGGCGCACCAGGCCCCCCCGGCCCGGGCCGCGCGGGCGGTCCCGGAGCAGGCGGGCCGCGCCGACGTCAGCCTGCTGGCCAGCGACGCCCACTTGCCGGTGGCGCCGCCGCTGCCGTGCCCGGTCCGGGGGTTCGGCGAGCCGCACGTGATGACCGGCTGGGGGGAGCACACGAGCGCCGGGTTCGTGCTCACGCCGGCGCGGGCGCAGGACAGTGCGGCGCTGCTGCGTGACGCGGTTCTTCGGTCGGCGCACCTGATCTCGGCGATGTCGGGGCCGGCGCCGAAGCTGGCTTAGGGCGGCGGGGGTTTTGTAGGTGTGCGGGATTGTGGACCGGTGGTCGGCAGCGTAAGGCGGCCAGCGATGTGGTCGCGGATCGGCGGCTGGGAGCGCAAGGCGACCAAGCCGTCGGCTGAAAATCCCACCGGAGGGGCGGGGGAGGTCGGACCCGCTCAGCCGCGGCAGAAATCAACCTAAGAGCCTCTGCCGCGGCAGAAATCAGCCTAAGAACCCTGCCGTGGCTGCAAAGAAAAAAGCTGTCCTCGCCGGACGGGCAGGCTCCGGGATGGCCCCCCTTCGCCGCTGTTTTCTCGCGTTCTCGAGGTGGGCCGCAGGGTGGTCATCCCGTCGCCTGAACGAGGCCTATCACTTTGAGCCGGGCCCGCAAGCTTGCGCTGCCACCTCACGCTGGCCTGTGGGTTGCGGGCCCGGC
Organism: Amycolatopsis plumensis; assembly: GCF_042652605.1. Taxonomy (NCBI): domain Bacteria; kingdom Bacillati; phylum Actinomycetota; class Actinomycetes; order Pseudonocardiales; family Pseudonocardiaceae; genus Amycolatopsis; species Amycolatopsis plumensis. Next base: position 4,441,107 of record NZ_JBHSJY010000001.1, read on the forward strand.
TCAAAGTGATTTCACGGCCTCAGGCGACGGGATGACCACCCAGCTCCTCCTATGGGGCAAGCCCCCGGATGACCACCGTCCCGAGATGCGTAAGCGCTGTTACAATCCTGCGATGTCCCTGACCCGCGCGCTCGTCGACCTCGCGCCGCTGCGGACCTCTCCGCCGTTCCGCCGGCTCTGGCTTGGCCGGGTCTGCTCCGGGTTCGGCTCTCAAATGACGCTCGTCGCCGTGATGTTCCAGGTGTGGGAACAGACTCGGAGTGCCGTGTGGACCGGCGCCGTCGGGCTTGCGCAAGCGCTTCCCGTTGTCGTGTTCGGACTGTTCGCCGGGTCGCTTGTGGACCGTGCTGACCGGCGGAAGGTTGCCCTGGCTGCCACGACCGGGCAGGCCGTCTGCTCGGTTTTCCTCGCCGTGCAAGGGTTTCTCGGGGATGTGCCGGTGGGTGCGGTGCTGGGACTGGTGGCCGTCCAGTCGTGTTTCGTCGCCTGTGGTGGGCCGGCCGCACGGACCTTCGTCCCGCGGCTGCTGCCGCCGGAACAACTGTCCGCCGGCCTGGCGCTGAACCGGATCGCCTTCCAGGGCGCGATGTTGCTCGGCCCGGCGCTCGGCGGGCTCGTCCTCGGCTGGTTCGGCGTCGGCGGGTGCTACCTCGTCGACGCGCTCACCTTCGGCCTGGCCTTCTATGGCGTCTTCGGCCTCCCGGCGATGCGGCCCGGCGGTGAGCCTTCGCGGCCCGGGCTGCACGGCGTGCTCGATGGGCTCGCCTTCCTCGCGCGGACGCCGGTCGTTCGGGGTGCGCTGCTCACCGATCTCGCCGCCACCGTGCTGTCCATGCCGATCAGCCTGTTCCCCCTGGTCAACGCCGAACGCTTCGCCGGCGACCCGCGTACGCTCGGCCTGTTCCTCTCGGCCGTCGCGGTCGGCGGGGTTGCGGCGTCGGTGTTCTCCGGGACGTTCACGCGGCGGTCGCGGCCGGGCCGGGTGATGCTCGCCGGCTCGGCGCTCTGGGGTGCCGCGCTGACCGGGTTCGGCCTGGCGCCGCAGCCGTGGCTCGGCCTGGCCTGTCTCGTTGTCGCCGGGGCGGCCGACACGGTGTCCGTGGTCTCGCGCAGCGCGCTGGTCCAGCTCGCCACCCCGGACGCCCTGCTCGGCCGGGTGGCGGCGGCCGAGCAGATCGTCGGTCAGGCGGGTCCGGACATCGGCAACCTGCGCGGCGGCGTCGTCGCGGAGGCGGTGTCGGGGACGTTCGCGTTGGTCAGCGGTGGGGTGCTGTGCGTGGTGGCGGTGGCGCTGGTCGGCGCGGTCACGCCCGGGCTGCGCCGCTTCACCACCCCTGCCGAGCCCGTGCCGCGTTAGCTGTCCGGTGACGGCACGGGCTGCGGGTACCGATCAGCACCGTCGCGAACGCGCGCCGGCATTCGACGCCGAGTTTCCTTGATGGTGAAGCCCACGGCCTTTCCTGGAGGATCTGCCGGAATTGGGCGTCCGCCTCGCCGATGCGTATTTTCCATTCTTCGACGGGGTCCGGATCGTCGGCGTGGGGGGTTACGCCAAGCAGTCGTGTCGCCACTCGCTGGCGTTACGACGATCAGCGCAACCCGAGGCCACTACCTGCGGTGGCAAGATCACGAAATCTGACCAGGTGAGGCAAGTTTCTTTCCGTCAACCCCGTCCGCCCTGTCAGTGGGTAACCCGTTCGGTCTTCTGTCACTCTTTCGCGTGAACGTGGCGTGACATATTTCTCGGCAACGCATTTGCGGCCCGGGAAATCGTCATCTACAGTCCCGCTGATCACGGCCGAACGAGCCGTATTCCGTGGTCCCCATAATCTTCTCCGAGGAGTGGCATGCTTCATCGCGCCTCGACCCGCCGGCTCGCCGTGCTCGCCCTAGCCTTCGTCGTCCTGCTGACCGGGTGCAGCCAGCTCAAGAGCCCCTCCGCTGCCGGCGGCGTCGAAAAGCCGTCGATCCGGGTCGCGATCCTCACCACCGTCGACCTCGCGCCGCTGTGGCTGGCGCAGGAGGGCGGATACTTCAAGGCCGAAGGTCTCGAGGTGCAGACCGACGTCGGCGCCAGCGGCCAGGAGACGCTGAGCCGGATGACCAGCGGCCAGGACGACCTGGCGCTGTCCACCTACACCCTGTTCTTCCTGGCCAAGAGCAGCGGCGGGGCCGACCTGAAGCTGGTGACCGACGGCACCTCGGCGAGCCCGCGCAGCAACGAGGTCGTCACCGTGCCGAACTCGCCGGTCAAGACGGTGAGCGACCTCCAGGGCAAGCGGATCGCCATCAGCTCGAAGAACGCCGCGTCGGACGTGCTGACCCGGTCGGTGATGCGCGACCACGGCGTCGACCCCGGCAAGGTGCAGTGGGTTCCGATGCCGCTGCCGGAAATGAGCAGCGCGCTGGCGCAGGGCCGGGTCGACGCGGCCTACCAGCCGGAACCGTTCCTCACCCAGGCGGCCAAGACCGCCGGCGCGTACCCCGTCATCGACGCCGCCAGTGGCAGCACCCAGAACTTCCCCCTCACCGGCTACGGTGCCACGGCCAAGTGGGTCCAGGACCACCCGAAGACGGTGCGGGCGTTCCAGCGCGCGATGCTCAACGCCACGCGCGCGGCGGTCGACCGGTCGCGGATCGAGCCGCTCGTCGTCCGCAACGCCAAGGTCGACCAGGACATCGCCAGCCTGATGGTGATGCCCGCCTTCGGGTCCACCCTGGACGCCCGCCGCATCCAGCGGGTGCCGGACCTGCTGCAGCAGCTGGGCGTGGTCCAGACGAAGATCGACGCCTCCTCGATGCTCGCCCCGCAGGCCGGCACCGGCTGAGTCGGCGGACTGATCGCCGAGGGCGGGTGCGCAGCGCGCACCCGCCCTTTTTCATGTCACAGTCCCCTCTCGTCAGGACTTCCCGCCGACGATGGGGAATTCGAAATTTTCAGACCGACGGCCCTCGCCCGGTTTCGGTGATTCGCACCTTGACACGACCGCCGCCGCAGCCCACCCTCTTCATACCGACCGCGCGGTACGACGTTGTCCACATGGTGGGATCGGAGAGTCATCGATGGCACTTCTCGGTGAGGCACAGACCGGCGAAGACCTGCTCGTGGTCGACGGCCTCACGGTGCGCTTCGGCGGCCTCACCGCCCTGCACGACGTCCACCTGAGCGTCGGCGCCGGCACCGTCGTCGGCGTCATCGGGCCCAACGGCGCGGGCAAGACGACGCTGTTCAACGTCGTCTGCGGGTTCGTCCGGCCCCAGGCCGGCCGCGTGCTGTGGCGCGGAAGCCCGCTCGTCCGGCACCGCCCCGAACACCTCGCGCGGCTCGGGATCGTCCGGACCCTGCAGGGTCTCGGGCTCTTCCCCGGGCTGACGGTCCTCGAGAACGTGATGGCCGGCGCGGGCCGTCACGCCCGGACCGGGGCGTTCCCGGCGCTCGTGGGCGCCGGCCGCTCGGCCCGCGACGAAGCCGATCTGGCCGGGCGGGCCCGGGACACCCTGGGCGAACTGGGGATCGCCGACCTCGCCGGCCGCCTGCCCGGCGTGCTGCCCTACGGCGTGCGGAAACGGGTGGCGCTCGCCAGGGCCCTGGTGGCCGAACCGGATCTGCTGCTGCTCGACGAACCCGCGAGCGGGTTGTCGGCCTCCGAGCTCGTCGAGCTCTCGACGTTGATCCTCTCGCTGCGGCGGCACATGGCGGTGGTGCTGGTGGAACACCACATGGACCTGGTGATGGAGGTCTGCGACCGCGTGGTGGTGCTGAACTTCGGCGAGGTGATCGCGGCGGGCAGCCCGGCCGAGATCCAGGCCGACCCGCGCGTGGCCGAGGCCTACCTCGGTGATCCCGCCGAGGAGGCGTCCGGTGCTTGAGATCGAAAACCTGTCCGTCTCCTACGGCGCGGTCCGCGCGCTCGACGGTGTCGGCATCACGGTCGAACGCGGCGGGATCACCGCCGTGCTCGGCGCGAACGGCGCCGGGAAGACCACCTTGCTGCGCACGATCAGCGGCCTCCACCCCGCCCGCGGCGGCCGGATCACCTGGGACGAGCGGGAACTCACCGGGCTGGCGCCGGACCGGATCGCGCGCGGCGGTGTCGCGCACGTGCCCGAAGGCGGCGGGGTCATCACCGAACTCACGGTCGACGAGAACCTCCGGCTGGGCGCGCTGTGGCGGCGTGACCGCGCCGACCGGGCCGCCGCGCGCCGGGAGATGTACGAACTTTTCCCGGCCCTGGAAGAACGTTCGGCGAAACCCGCTTCGACGCTCTCCGGCGGGGAACGGCAGATGCTCGCGATCGGTCGCGCCCTGATGAGCCGGCCGTCGCTGCTGCTGCTCGACGAACCGTCGCTGGGCCTCGCCCCGCTCATCACCGCCCGGATCATGGGCATCCTGCGCGACCTGCGGGCCTCGACCGGCCTCACCGTCGTGCTCGTCGAGCAGAACGCGCACTCCGCGCTGTCCATCGCCGACCGCGGGTACGTCCTCGCGCTCGGCCGGGTCGTGGCCGTCGACACCGCGGCGGAACTCCTGGCGGACGACGGCCTCCGCCACGCCTACCTCGGCTTCTGAGCGTCATCATGGAGGTGAACGGTCCGGTATGCAGGACTTCTTCGACCTGACCCTCGGCGGGATCTCGGCCGGCGCGGTGTACGCGGCGCTCGGGCTCGCCCTGGTCATCATCTACCGGGCCACCCGGGTGGTGAACTTCGCGCAACCCGCCCTCGCCCTGATCTCCACGTACCTCGCGTACTCGGTGACGAAGGCGACGGGCAGCTACTGGCTCGGGTTCGCCGTCGCGATCGTCGCCGGGACCGTGCTCGGCGTCGCCACCGAACGGCTGCTCATCCGGCCGCTGCGGCACCGCTCCGAGCTCAGCTCGATCATCGTCACGCTCGGGCTCCTGCTGGTGCTGCAGGCGGTCGCGGGCATGATCTGGTCCAACGAGCCGCTCGCGTTCCCGTACGCCTTCGACTTCCGCGGCCGGTTCTCGGCCAACGACCTGTTCGTCGTGCTCGTCGTCGTGGCCATCGCCGCGCTGGTGCTGGTGGTGTTCAAGTACACGCCGCTGGGCCTGCGGATGCGCGCGGCCGCGTTCGCCCCCGAAGTGGCGCGGACGCTCGGCGTGCGGGTCGGGCTGATGCTCACCGCCGGCTGGGGGCTGGCCGCGGCCGTCGGATCGCTGGCCGGGCTGCTCGCCACCCCGCCGTTCCTCTTCCCGAACGTGCTGGACGGCGTCTTCGTCTACGCGCTCACCGCGGCGGTGCTCGGCGGCCTCGACAACCCGCTGGGCACGATCGCCGGCGGGTTCGTTCTCGGCGTCGGACTGTCCTATGTGTCCGGCTACTTCGGACCGGAGATGGTGACGATCGCCGCGCTGGCCATCCTGGTCGTCGTGCTGACGCTGCGGCCCAGCGGGCTGTTCGGCCGGGCCAAGGTGAGGCGGGTATGACCGTGCGCACGAAACCGGCGGAAGCCACGGCCACGCCGGTGAAGCAGCGCCGCACGCTGCCGCCGTTGCTCGTCCACGCGCTCGCCGCGCTGGCCGCGCTCGTGGTGGTCGTGCTGCTGACCCTGGTCACCGACGAGTTCACCAACCTGCGCATCGCGACCATCGGGTACTACCTGATCGCGGTGGCCGGGCTGACTCTGCTGACCGGCCTCACCGGGCAGGTGTCGCTCGGCCATGGCGCCTTCATGTTCATCGGCGCCTACACGGTGGCCTTGCTGGTGAAGCACGTGCCGTCGTTGCCGTTGTGGGCCGACCTGCTGCTGGCCTCGGCGGCCGGCGGCCTCGCCGGGCTGCTCGCCGGCGCGGCGGCGGCCCGGCTGCGCGGCCCGTACCTCGCGGGGGCGACCCTCGCCCTGGCCGTCGGCCTGCCCGCGCTGACCCGCAAGTTCCCGGACTTCCTGGGCGGCAGCAACGGACTCAGCTTCACCGTCCACAGCAGACCGAACGGCGTCGGCGTCCCGGAACTGCGCTGGCAGACCTGGATCGTCTGGCTCAGCGTGCTGCTGGCGCTGGTACTGGTGGTGAACATCGTCCGCGGCCGGCTCGGCCGGGACTTCCGCGCGGTCCGCGACGACGAGGTCGCCGCCGCGCTGAGCGGGATCGCCGTCGGGCGCACAAAGATCCTCGCCTTCCTGGTCAGCGCGGTGTGCGGCGGGCTCGCCGGTGGCCTGCAGGCGTTCCTGCTCGGCACCGCCGCACCCGGCTCGTTCACGCCCGCGCTGTCGCTGAGCCTGCTGGCCGCGGTGGTGCTGGGCGGGCTCGGGTCCCTGTGGGGCGCGCTGTGGGGCGCCGTCGCGCTCGTGTACTTCCAGGCCTGGTCGGAAGACCTCGCCGACGTCCTGCACCTGAACACCGACGTGGCCAACAACCTCCCGCTCGCGGTGTACGGCGTGATCCTCATCGTCGTCGTGCTCGCCTTCCCGCGCGGCATCCAGGGCGGTTTCTCGAAGCTGCGCGGACTTCTCCGCCGACCCGCCGAAAAGAAGGAGAACCATGAGAACCACTAGGTACGGCGCGGGGTTGCTCGCCCTCGCCTTGACGTTGACCGCCTGCGGCGGCGCGGGGGAGAGCGACGGCGGCGGGCAGCAGGCCGCCGATTCGGCGGTCGGGGTCACGAAGGACACCGTCGTCATCGGCACGCACCAGCCGCTCACCGGCCCGGCCGCCCCCGGGTACAGCAAGATCTCCGTCGGCGCCCGCGCGGTGTACCAGGCGATCAACGACGGCGGCGGGATCAACGGGCGCAAGATCGACTACAAGGTGGAGGACGACGGCTACAACCCGACGAAAACCGTCGAGGTCGTCAAGAAGCTCGTCCTGCAGGACAAGGTCTTCGCGGTCGTCGGCGGCCTGGGGACGCCGACGCACTCGAAGGTCGTCGACTACCTGAACTCCGAAGGCGTCCCGGACCTGCTCGTGTCGTCGGGCGCGCTCGCCTGGGACAACCCGCAGAAGGCGCCGATGACCTTCGGGTACCAGGTGGACTACACCCGGGAAGGCAAGATCCAGGGCCAGTACGTCAAGGACACCTTCGCCGGCAAGAAGGTCGGCTACTTCACGCAGAACGACGACGTCGGCCGCGACACGCAGGCCGGGCTCGACCAGTTCGTCAAGGACCAGGTCGTCGTCCGCCAGGGCTACGACAGCGCCAACACCGACGTCACCCCGCAGCTGTCCGCGCTCAAGGCGGCCGGTGCCGAGGTCGTCGTCTGCGCGTGCATCCCGGCGTTCACGGCGCTGTCGATCCTGGCCGCGGCGAAGATCGGGTACAAACCGCAGTTCGTGGTCAGCAGCATCGGCGCGGACCCGGCGACGCTGTCCGGACTGCTGCAGGACTTCGCCAAGCGCGGCGGCGCCAGCGTCTCCAGCGGGCAGCTGCTGGCCGGCCTGATCGGCACCGGGTACCTGCCGGACGTCGCCCAGACGTCGGACCCGTGGATCGCCTACTTCAAGGGCCTCCACGACAAGTACATCCCGAAGGAGCCGTTCACCAACACGGTGCTGTTCGGCATGGTGCAGGCCTACACGTTCGGGCAGGCGCTCAAGGCGGCCGGGCCGGATCCGACGCGGCAGAAGGTCGTCGACGCGATGAGCTCCGGCGCGCTGAAGGGCCCGGGCCTGACCCCGTTCGGGTTCTCGAAGGACTCGCACGCCGGCTACACCGGCGCGTACGTCTTCAAGATCAACCCGGACGTCACGACGGCGGTGATCCAGCCACCGGCCGTCACCGACCGTGGCACGGGCGCGATCACGCCGTACTCCGGTGAGCGGGCCACTCCGGAGCAGGTCAACCTGGTGAGCAAGTGACGATCGGGCCGGCTCGTGGGCGACGCGGGCCGGCCCGTCCGCTCACATAGGGTGGCGACATGAGTGTCAGGGAGAAGGTCGTGCGGGCGGCCGTGCGGCTGTTCGCCGAGAAGGGCTTCGAGGCGACGACGGTCCGCGAGATCGTCGAGGAAGCCGGTGTCACCAAGGGCGGGCTGTACCACTACTTCGAGTCCAAGGACGACCTGCTCTTCGAGATCTACGCCGCGATGCTGCGGATGCAGACCCGGCGGATGGTGACGATCGCCGAGTCGGACCTGCCGCTGGCCGAGCGGCTGCACGCGATCATCGCCGACGTCGTGGTCACGAGCATCGCCGACCTCGACGCGGCGACCGTGTTCTTCCAGTCGTTCCCGTTGCTGGAGAAGTCCAAGCAGGTCCAGGTGCGCGCGGAACGGCGGACCTACCACGAACGGGTCCGCGATCTGGTCGCCGAAGGGCAGCGTTCCGGCGTGTTCCGCGCCGACGTCCCGGCCGACCTGGTGATCAACTACCACTTCGGCGCCATCCACCGGCTGGGCATGTGGTACCACGCGGAAGGGGAGCTGTCGGGGGAGCAAGTGGGGAAGCACTTCGCGGACCTGATGCTGCGCAGTCTCCGTCCTTAATGGACTGGTTTGACTTCGCCGCCTCCGTGGTACTGACCGGGATCATCGCTGTCTCGCTGAGGAGGGTGCTCGTGCAGATCCAGGTCAACACCGACCACAACATCCACGGTGGCGAAGGACTGGCCGGCTACGTGACCACCGACCTGGAGCAGAGCCTGTCGAGGTTCCGCGGGTGGCTGACCCGGGTGGAGGTGCACCTGAGCGAAGACGGCGGGTCCAAGCCGGAGGACAAGAAGTGCGTGATCGAGGCGCGGCCCGGCGGCAAGCAGCCGGTGGCGGTCACCCACCACGCGGCCAGTGTGGACGACGCCTACGCCGGCGCGGCGCACAAGCTGGGGCGGGTGCTGGATTCCCGGTACGGCCGCGCCCACGACCACAAGGGCAGTGACAGCATCCGCCACATGCCCGCTCCGGAAGACCCGGACGTGGTCGGCGTGCTCGAGGAATCGCGCGACACCACGCCGGACATGGGCTAACCTCGACACCGTGTCGAGCCCCGAAGCGTCCAGGACCGGGCTGCCGGTCTTCCCGGTGGCCCGATAACTCCCCGTTTCCCGGGTCACCGGGTGACCACGAAATCGTCCTTGCCGATCTCGTGATCCCTGGAGCTTCGTGTGCCCTTGTACCTGCTTGCCCTGGCCGTGTTCGCCATGGGCACGTCCGAATTCATGCTGGCCGGGCTGGTGCCCGGCATCGCCGCCGCCTTCGCCGTCTCGCCGGCGCAGGCGGGGTACCTCACCTCCGCCTTCGCCGCCGGGATGGTCGCCGGGGCGACGGTGATGGCCGCACTGGCGCGGTCGTGGCGGCGGCGGACCGCGCTCTTGTGCTTCCTCGCCGTCTTCGTCGCGATGCACGTGGCCGGTGGGCTGACGACCTCGTTCGGTGTCCTCGTCGGCACGCGGCTGGTGGCCGCCATCGCCAACGCCGGGTTCCTCGCCGTCGCGCTGATCGCCGCCACCGAGCTGGCGCGACCGGGCCGGGCGCTCGCCGTCCTGCTGGGTGGCTCGACCGTGGCGTGCGTCGTCGGCATCCCGGGTGGGGCGCTGCTCGGGTGGCGACCGGCGTTCTGGGCCGTCGCGGTGCTCTGCCTGCCCGCTTTCGCGGCGGTCCGGTGGATCCCCGACACCCCGGCCGGCCGCGAGCCGGGTGATCTGCGGGCCGAACTCGCCGTCCTGCGGCCGCTAGCAGGGGTGCTCCTGACCGGCGCGTTCGTCAACGCGGCCACGTTCGGCGTCTTCACCTCCCTGGCGCCGGTGGCCTCGGGCGTCGCCCCGGTGCCGGTGGTGCTCGGCGCGTTCGGCGTGGGGTGCTTCGCCGGGATCACCGCGGCCGGGCGGCTCGCCGACCGGTGGCCCGGCCGGGTCGTCGCCATCGGCGGTCCGCTGCTGCTCGCCGGGTGGGTCGCCGCGGCGCTGGCCGCGGCGAACCCGGCGGTGCTCGTGATTCTCGCCTTCACGCAGGGCGCGTTGTCCTTCGCCGTCGGCGGCACGGTGATCGCCCGCATCCTGCGGCTGGCCGAGGCCGCCCCGACGATGAAGGGCGCGTACGCGACCGCCGCGCTCAACGTCGGGGCCACGGCCGGCCCCGTCCTCACCGGGGCGGCGGGGAACCCGTTTTGGGTCGCCGCCGGGCTGGTCGCGGCGGCGTCGGTGCTCGCGGTCCTGGTGCCCGGGGTGTTCGCGAGGCCGCCGAGGGTGCGGACGTCGGCCGGGTAGATCGTGCGCGGGTGGTCACGCGGGCACTCGGCGATCCTGCCGCAGCGAGTGCCTGGCGATCGTGAGGCCGCCGAGGGGGAGGGCGGCGGCCGGGTGGGTCACCCGCGGGCCGCTGGCCACCGGTGGGCCGACCATGGCGGCTGTTTCCGCTGCGATGGCCTCGACGGTGGTGCCACGGCCGGGTCCGGTGTCGGCCGGGTGTTCACGCGGGTACCCGGCGATCCTGCCGCAGCGAGTACAGCGCGATCCCCAGGCCACCGAGGGTGAGCACGGCCGCGACCAGGTAGATCGCCCGCGGGCCGCCGGTGGTGTCGATGACGCCGCCGCCCAGCCAGCCGGCGACGGCCGCCGCCAGCTGGTAGCCGGAGGCGTTGACCGCCACTGCCAGCGTCGGCGCCTCGGCCGCCGCCGTGAGCACCCGGGTCTGCATGCCCGGCACGATCGCGAAGGCCAGCGCCCCCAGCACGACCGTCGACACCGCCGTCGCGACCGGGTGGCCGCCGCCGAACCAGGCCAGGGCGAGCACCCCGGCCAGCACGGCGAGCAACCCGGCCAGCGACGGCAGCAGGGCCCGGTCCGCCAGCCGCCCGCCGGCGACGTTGCCGAGGACCGCGCCGGCGCCGTAGCCGAGGAGGAGCACCGGCACGGCGCCGGCCGGGAAGCCGCCCACCTCCGTCAGCAGCGGCGCGAGGTAGGTGAAGACCATCAGGACGCCGACGTTGCCGGCCGCGGTCAGCGCGATCGCCAGCCGGACCCGGCGGTCGGCGAAGACGCGCAGTTCGCCGGTCACCGGGCCGGTCGTCGCGGACGGCCGGTCCGGGACGAACCGCAGTACCGCCAGCAGCGCCAGCGCGGCGGCGCCCGCGACCGACCAGAACGTCGCCCGCCAGCCGAGGTGCTGGCCGACGAAGGTGCCCAGCGGCGCGCCAAGGACGATGCCGAGGTTCAGGCCCAGCGCCACCTTCGCCACGGCGGAACCCTGCTTGCCCGGGCGGGCTTCCGCCGCCGCGGTGGCGATCGCGACGGCGAAGAAGGTCGCGATCACCAGGCCGGCGAGCACCCGCGAAACCAGCAGCAGCGGGTAGTTCGGGGCGACGGCGGAGGCGGCGTTCGCCAGCACGGCGGTGATAACCAGCCCGATCACCAGCGGTTTCCGCGAGACCCGCGCGGTCAGCAACGTGACGATCGGGCCACCGGCGATCATGCCGATCGCGTAGGCGGTCGTCAGCAGCCCGGCCGCCGAAAGCGGGATCGCCAGCCCGACGGCGACGTCCGGGAGGATGCCGGACACCACGAATTCGCCGGTCGTGAGGCTGAACACGACGAGCATGAGGGAAAAGACGGCCATCGAACTCCCCGGTTGGTTCGAGTTAGAATGATTCGAGCTAGAACTATCACAGTTCGAACCATGGGGTCTAGAGTTCGGGGCATGCCGAGCGAGGAGATCGACCGCGACGTCTGCAAGCTGGTCCACGGGCTCGCGCGCACCCTCGACGGCCACGTCCGCCGGGTCGCGGACGCCATGGGGCTCACCCCGAGCCAGGTGGTGGCCCTGCGCGAGCTGTCGGAACCGATCACCGCCCGCGAGCTGGCGGCGCGCATGGCGTGCGAAGCCTCGAACGCGACGTTCGTGCTCGACCGCCTCGAGGAACGCGGGCTGCTCAACCGCCACCCGCACCCGGGCGACCGGCGGGCCAAGCAGATCGTCCTCACCCCGGAGGGCGACCGCCGCCGGGCCGAGGCGGTGAAGCGGCTCGGGGAGAGCTCACCGCTGGGGTCGTTGCGCGCGGATCAGCAGGAGGCGCTGCGGAACCTGTTGCAGGCCTTGGCTTCCAGCGGCGAGCGCTAGGCCCGCCGCCGGCGGACGTAGTGGGTGATCAGCAGCGCGATCGCGCCGATCGCCACCGCGCCGGCCACCGTCCGCACCGGCAATCCCAACCCCACCAAGGGACCCGCGGCGTTGACCGCGGCACTGACCACCAGCACCAGCCACAGCAGCACCGGGCTCGAAGAACGCGTCGAAACGTTGTCGTTGTTCATGCCCTGAACGCTAAAGAACCACCGCGGCCACGAGAATGCTGCGCACACCCCGATCCGGGGTGGTGCCTGCGCTACCCCGCGTCCCGGCCGAGGTAGGCCAGCACCGCCAGCACCCGGCGGTGCCCGCCGCCTTCGTCGGACGGCAGGCCGAGCTTCGCGAAGATGTTCCTGATGTGCTTGAGCACCGCGCCGTCGCTGACGACGAGCAGCTCCGCGATCGTGCTGTTGTTGTAGCCCTCGGCCATCAGCCCCAGCACCTCGCGCTCGCGGGCGGTCAGCGCGTCCAAAGGATCCGCGGCGCGGCGGCGGGCCATCAGCCGGCCGATCACCTCCGGGTCCATCGCCGTGCCGCCCTTCGCGACGCGCTGCAGCGCCTCCAGGAACCGCTCGACCTTGCCGACGCGCTCCTTGAGCAGGTACCCCACGCCGCCGACGCCGTCGGCGAGCAGGTCGACCGCGTAGCTCGTCTCCACGTGCGCCGACAGCACCAGCACCGGCAGCGCCGGGTGGATCTCGCGGGCGCGGACGGCCGCGCGCAGGCCCTCGTCGCGGTGGGTCGGCGGCATCCGCACGTCCATCACCACCGCGTCGGGCCGCTCGCCCTCGATGAACGCCAGGAAGTCCTCGGCGTTGTCGAAGGTCGCCGCGACCTCGATGCCCGCCGTCTTCAGCAACAGGGCGAGGCCTTCGCGCAGCAACGCGTCGTCCTCGGCGATCACGACCCGCATGGCAGCTCCACTCGCAGCACGGTCGGCCCACCGGGTGGGCTGGTCAGGGTGAGGGTTCCGTCGAAGGCTTCCGCGCGGCGGCGGATGCCGGCCAGCCCGCTGCCGCGCGCCTCGTCGGCGCCGCCGCGGCCGTCGTCGCGGATTTCCAGGCACAGCAGCGACGCGGTGCCGCCGAGCGTGATGTCCACCCGGGACGCGTCGGCGTGCTTGGTGATGTTGGCCAGCGCCTCGGCGACGACGAAGTACGCGGCCGCCTCCACCGCGGCCGGGCGGCCGGTCTCGTACTCGACGTCGACGGCGGCCGGCACCGGGCTGCGCTCGGCGAGCGCGCGCACCGCCCCGGCCAGGCCGCGTTCGCTCAGCAGCGGCGGGTGGATGCTGCGGACGACCGTGCGCAGCTCGGCCAGCGCGTCGGTCGCGGTGTCCTGGGCCTTGACCAGCAGGTCGCGGGCCGTGGCCGGGTCCCGCTCGTAGAGCTGGTCGGCGATCCCGAGCTGCAGCACCACCGCCGCGATCCGCGCCTGCGTGCCGTCGTGCAGGTCACGCTCGATGCGCCGCAGCTCGGCGCCGTGCGCCTCCAGCGCCGCCGCCCGGGTCGCGGTCAGCTCGGCGACCCGGTCCGCCAGCTCGACACCGGGCGCGGGCCGCAGCAGCCGCTGCGCGAGCCGCGCCTTCCAGCGGGCGACGCGCGGCAGCAGCAGCGACAACGCCGCCATCGCCACCCCGGTGAGCACACTCAGCGCGGCCATCGGCCACGAGTTCACGACCAGACCGAACGAGCCTTCGATCCCGCCGGGCACCAGGGGCCAGAGGAAGGCGAAGACGACCTGCTCGACCGCGGCCACCGGCAGGCCGAACGCCAATGCGCCCATGATCATCCCGGTGGCGGCGTGGAGCGCGAGCCACGCGACGTCGCGGCGGGTCGCCGGGTCCTTCAGCGGGGAGCCGTCGCGGTAGGGCTCGGGGATCGGCTCGCCGAGGTGGCGCGCGGCCCGGCGGCGGTCGATCCCGACGGGCCACCGGGACAGCCGGATCATCGGGGCCAGCGACGGGATCCCGATGCCGAACGGGCACAGCAGCAGCACGGCGAACAGCCCGGTCAGGGCGAACATCGACAGCAGCGACGTGCCGGCGCCGATCACGAGGTAACGCACCGCCGACCAGCACTCGCGCAAGCGGGTCGTCACGGCCACAGTGTCCCACCCCACCTCCGGGGTAGTGCTGGCGCTACCCCGGATCCACCTCTCCACGGGATCGAAGACCCGGCTCCGCCGCCCTAGTTTTCCTTGGGAGAGAACGAAGGGGATCGAAATGACCACAGCGTATGCGCTGGAACTGACCGGGGTGCGGAAGGTGTACGGCTCCGGTGACGGCGCCGTCACCGCGCTGGACGGGGTGTCGGCGGGGGTGGCGCGGGGGACGTTCACCGCGGTGATGGGCCCGTCCGGCTCGGGCAAGAGCACCTTCCTGCACTGCGCGGCCGGCCTCGACCGGCCGACGTCGGGGCGGGTGCTGCTCGGCGGCAGCGAAATCGGCAGGCTGAAGGAACGCGAGCTGACCGAGCTGCGGCGCACCCGGATCGGGTTCGTCTTCCAGGCCTACAACCTCCTGCCGTCGCTGAACGTGCTGCAGAACATCACGCTCCCGCTGCGCCTGGCCGGGCGGAAGCCGGACCCGCAGTGGCTGCGGGAGGTCGTCGACGGCGTCGGGATCGCGAACCGGCTGGAGCACCGCCCGGCGGAACTGTCCGGCGGCCAGCAGCAGCGCGTCGCGATCGCGCGGGCGCTCGTCACCCGGCCCGAGGTGGTGCTGGCCGACGAGCCGACCGGCGCCCTCGACACCCGCACCGGGCGGCAGGTGCTGGACCTGCTTCGCGCGGTCGTCGAGCAGATGGGCCAGACCGTGCTGATGGTCACCCACGACCCGGTCGCGGCCTCGGCCGCGCACGGCGTCCTCTTCCTGGCCGACGGCAAGTTGGCCGGCCACCTCCCGCACCCCACCCCCGAGCGCGTGGCGGAGCGGATGACGCACCTCGGGGAGTGGTGAGCGTGCTCGACCTCGCCTGGCAGACCATCCGGACCCGGCTCGGCGGGTTCGCCGGCGCCTTCATCGCGATCCTGTGCGGCACCGCCCTGGTGGCCGCCTGCGGGATCCTCATGGAATCCGGCCTGCGGGCCGGCGTCCCCACCCAGCGCTACGCCGCCGCGGCCGTCGTCGTCGGCGGGGCGCAGAGCGTGCGCCCGCCCGGCGCCGACGCCCTGTCCACCGAGCAGGTCGGCGAGCAGCCGTCCGTCCCGGCCGCGCTGGCCGGGCGGATCGCTTCGGTACCCGGGGTGCGCGCGGCGGTCGCCGAGCAGAGCTTCCCGGCGCAGGTCGTCACCCGCGACGGGCGGGTGCTCGCCGACCGGGAGTCGCTGGGGCACAACTGGGACGCGGCCGTGCTGGCGCCGTTCACCCTGCGCGGCGGGGACGCACCCGCGGCCGCCGACGAGGTCGTGCTGGACGCCGATCTCGCGCGCCGGGCCGACGTCGGCATCGGCGGCCAGGTCCGGATCACGACAGCGTCCGGCACGGTGCCGGTCAAGGTGAGCGGTGTCGTCGACGGCGGCTCGCGCCAGTCGGCGGTGTTCTTCACCCCGGAGCGGGCCGCGGAGCTGGCCGGACGGCCCGGCCAGGTGCACGCGATCGGTGTCCTCGCCGACCCCGGCGTCGCGCCGGAGACGCTGGCCGAGCGGGTGCGGGCCGTCGCCGGCGGCGCCGAGGTGACCACCGGCGTCGAGCGCAGCAGCATCGAGTTCCTCGACGTCAGCCAGACGCGGGTGCTGCTGCTGGCCATCGCCGGCTCGTTCGGCGGGTTCGCGCTGCTCGTCGCGGTGTTCGTGGTGGCCAGCACCCTCGCACTGACGATCAACCAGCGCCGCCGCGAGTTCGCGCTGCTGCGCGCGGTCGCGGCGACCCCGCGGCAGATCCGCAAGCTCATCGGGACCGAGACGACGCTGATCGCGCTCGTCGCCGGCGTGCTGGGCAGCGCGCTGGGCCTGGCCGTCGCCGGTGGGCTGCGGGACGCGTTCGCCGCGATCGGGGTCATCCCGGCCGACTTCGGGCTCGCGATCGGCCCGCTGCCGCCGGTGGCGGCGGTCCTGCTCGGCCTGGGCGCGGCCCGGCTGGCGGCCTGGGCGGCGTCGCGGCGGCCGTCGTCGATCCGGCCCGTCGAAGCGCTGGGCGAGGCCGCGGTGGAACGCCGTGAGCTGGGCCGCGGCCGGCTGCTCACCGGCTGGGGCCTGGTGCTGGCCGGGGTCGGCGGCGCACTCGTCCCGCTGTTCCTGCGCGGGGACATCGCCGCCGCGATCTCGACGATGTCCACCCTCGTCGTCGTCATCGGGCTGGCCGTGGTCGGTCCGCAGGTGACCGGGCTGGTGATGCGGTTCCTGGTGCCGGTGCTCGCGCGGCTGTGGCGGATCAGCGGGTACCTCGCAGGGGCGAACGCCCACGCCAACGCCCGGCGCGTCGCGGCCGCGGTGACCCCGCTGATGCTGGCGGTGGCGTTCGCGCTCGCCACCTTCTACGGGCCGACCGCCATGACCGCGGCCGCCCAGCAGGAGTCGGCGCGGTCGACGACCGCCGACTACGTGCTCGCGGCGCCGGGCGGGATCTCGCCGGAGGTGGCCGCGGCGGCCGGCCGGGTGCCGGGGGTCGCGGCGGCGACGCCGGTGGTGCGCACGTCCGTGATCACCGCGACGCCGGTGGGCGACAGCGTGGAGGTCCAGCGGACGCCCGCCCAGGGCGTGGCGGGCGACCAGGCGGGCGCCGCCCTGGAGCTGGGCGTCGACGCCGGGCGGCTGACCGACCTGACCGGGGACACCGTGGCGCTGAGCCGTTCGGAAGCGGACTGGCTGGACAAGAAGCTCGGCGACGACGTGGAGTTCTACTTCGGCGACGGCGTCCCGGCCAAGCTGCGGCTGGTCGCCACCTACACGCACGACCTGGCCTTCGGGGACTTCGTGCTGCCGGTCGCGCTGGCCCGCGAGCACATCGGCGGCCGGCTCGACGATTCGGTGCTGGTCCGGCGCCAGCCCGGCGCCGACGCGGGCGCGGTGGCTTCGGCGCTGAGTGCGTTGCCGTACCCCGGTTTGGTGGTGGCCCCGGCGTCGGTCCTCGCCGCCCCGGAAGGCGGCGAACGGCAGGCGCAGTTCTACCTGAACCTCGTGGCGGCCGGCGTCATCGTCGGGTACCTCGCGATTTCGGTGGCCAACACGCTGGTCCTGACGACCGCGCAGCGCGGCCGCGAGTTCGCGCTGCTGCGGCTGGTGGGCACGAGCCGCCGCCAGGTGACCCGGATGATGCGCCTCGAAGCGGTGGCCACGGTCGGGATCGCGATCGTCATGGGGACGCTGGTCGCGCTGATCCCGCTGGCGCTGCTCAACTTCGGGCTGCGGGGCAACCCGGTCCCGGCCGGCTCGCCGACCGTCTACTTCGGAATCATCGCCGGCGCGGCCGTGCTCGGCATGGTGGCGATCGGGCTGGCGACGTCGGTGGCGCTGCGGGCCCGGCCGATCGACGCGATCGGCGTCCGCGAATAGCGGAGCGGGGTGAGCCGGTCCGGCTCACCCCGCCCGTGCGTCAGCAGGCCGTGTGGGTGTCCACGCCGTCGTAGGAACTGACCAGGTACTGGGTCGTCTGCCCGATCAGCACCGCGGTGCCCGCCGGCACGCACTTTTCGCCGATCTTGGTGCGGAAGACGCCGTAGGTCACGCTGTACACGTCGATCTTCGTGGCGGCGGAACCGCAGTTGCCCCAGTGGTAGTCGCGCGCGTTCGGCCCGGACGCCCCCTGCGTCGTGTAGGTGCCGCAGGTGACCGACTCCGACGCGGACGCCGTGCCCGCCGCCAGGGGCAGGGCCGTCACGGCCAGCCCGAGCACGGCCGCGGCCGCAATGCGTTTCATGGAACCCCCCGTTGTCTGGGAAACAGTGCGGCACCCACGCTAGCGCTTTTCCGGGAACGGCAAATCCGCCGCAATTCCCGGGGTTGACGGAACAGGGGCACCGCGAGATCATCGAAAGTTTCCGAAAGTTATTGCCCGACCACTGGCCGCACTCGCATGCTTTTGCCATCCTGGCTCGCCTGCCAGCCTCGACGAGGAGGAAGCATGCTCACCAAGAAACGCGGCCGCAGCAGGGTGTTCGCCGGCGGCGCCGTCCTTGCGCTGATCGCCGCATTCCTGCCCGGAACCGCCTGGGCCGACACGGTCATCACGACCAACCAGACCGGGAACAACAACGGGTACTATTACTCGTTCTGGACCGCCGGTGGTGGCTCGGTCTCCATGACGCTCGGTTCCGGCGGCAACTACCGGACGAACTGGAGCAACGTCAACAACTTCGTCGCCGGCAAGGGCTGGAGCAACGGCAGCCGCCGGACGGTGAACTACTCCGGCAGCTTCAACCCCTCCGGCAACAGCTACCTGGCGCTCTACGGCTGGACGTCCAACCCGCTCGTCGAGTACTACATCGTCGACAACTGGGGCAGCTGGCGGCCGACCGGGACGTACAAGGGCACCGTGACCAGCGACGGCGGCACCTACGACATCTACCAGACGACCCGTTACAACGCGCCGTCGGTCGAAGGCACCAAGACGTTCAACCAGTACTGGAGCGTCCGCCAGCAGCGGCGGACCGGCGGCAGCATCACCACCGGCAACCACTTCGACGCGTGGGGCCGGGCCGGCATGCGGCTGGGCAGCTTCAACTACTACATGATCCTGGCGACCGAGGGCTACCAGAGCAGCGGCAACTCGAACATCACGGTGGGCTGATCATGCGCCGGCTGAGCACTTTCCTGGCCACGGCGGCCGTCGCCGTGGCGAGCACCGTCGCCGTCACACCGGCGCACGCCGCCGCGTGCGGCGGGTACGTCGGCCTGACCTTCGACGACGGGCCCTCGAACGCCCACACCCCGGCCATCCTGAGCGCGCTGCAGCAGAACGGGTTGCGGGCCACGATGTTCAACGAGGGCCAGTACGCGGCCGCGTACCCGGCGCAGGTCCGCGTCCAGACGAGCGCGGGGATGTGGGTGGGCAACCACAGTTACACGCACCCGCACCTCACCCAGCAGAGCCAGGCGCAGGTCGACTCGGAGATTTCCCGGACCCAGCAGGCGATTTCGGCGGCGGGCGGCGGCACGCCCCGGCTGTTCCGCCCGCCGTACGGGGAAACGAACGCGACGGTCCAGTCGGTGGCGGCCAAGTACGGCCTCCGCCAGGTCATCTGGGACGTCGACTCCGGGGACTGGAACAACGCGAGCGTCAGCGCGATCGTCGCGGCCAACGCCCGGCTCACGAACGGCCAGGTCATCCTGATGCACGAATGGCCGGCCAACACCCTGTCCGCCATCCCGCAGATCGCCCGGACGCTGGCGAGCCGCGGGCTGTGCGCGGGGATGATCTCGCCGCAGACGGGGCGGGCGGTCGCCCCGGGCTGAGGCGGGTGGAGGGTGGCGCGGCGCTTGCACCCGCCGCGCCGCCCTCCGATCTTCGACACTCCACAATGGATTCCTTCGCGGCCGCGCGGTGGTAGCCTGCCTCCCGGCACCGGGAGGGGATCATGGGGGAACCGCGGGTGATCAGGGTGGTCGTGGTGGACGACCAGCAGGCCGTGCGCGAGGGCCTGGTCGCCCTCATGGACCTGCTCGACGACGTCGAGGTAGCCGGTTCCGCGGCCGACGGCGCCGAGGCGCTCGCGCTCCTGCGGCGCCTCGACCGGGTCGACGCGGTGCTGATGGACCTCACCATGCCCGTCATGACCGGCGTCGAAGCGACCGAGCGGATCGTCCGCGACCACCCGGACGTCGCCGTCCTGGTGCTGACGACCTACGCCGACGACGGATCGATCGCCGGCGCGCTGGCCGCCGGGGCCCGCGGGTACCTGACGAAGGACGCGGGCCGCGCCGAAATCGGGGTCGCCCTGCGGGCCGTGGTGTCCGGGCAGCTGACCTTCGGCGCCGGCGTGTCCGGCCGGGTGGCGTCCGCGCTGTCCGGCCGAGGCGGCGAACCGGACCGGCTGCCGGACGGCCTGACCGCGCGCGAGGCCGAAGTGCTCGGCCTGATTTCCGCCGGGCTGAGCAACGGCGAGATCGCGGCCGAGCTGGTCATCGCCGAGGCGACGGTGAAGACGCACATCAACAACGCCTTCGCCAAGATCGGCGTGCGCAACCGGGTCGAAGCACTGCGTTACGCCGTGCAGCACGGACTGGGCCGGGGCCTCACGCGCTGACGCTCAGCGGCCCAGTTTCTTCAGGATGATCGCGATCACGCCGAGCAGCAGGACCAGCAGCAGAATTCCGCCGCCAATCACGGCGAACCGGAGAAATACGAAACCGAGCACTTCGTTCATCGAGCTTTCCCTTCCGGATGATTCCGACGGAAAGAAAAGCTAATGGGACGGCCGGGTGGAGGGGGACCACCCGGCGGTGGAGATGCGGGTGGATCACTCGGCGACGCGGGTGCGGCCGCACCAGGCGAACACCGGCACCTGGTCACCGCTGTCGGTCGTGGTGAACTCGCCGTGGTGGGAGAAGTGCTCGTAACCGGCGCCGAAGCTGACCTTCGCGACTTCGCCGATGCTGCCGACCGTCCATTCGCGGTGCCGTTCGATCAGCTCGGCGGGACCACCGGAAAGCGTCACCTTGATGTCCGTCATGATTCCTTCTCCGTGGGTTCGGCGGAGCAGTGAATGTGGCCTTCGTCTCTCGACGATGCCGGAGCGCCGAATGTCGTGTCAAGATATTCGGCGGCAGCTAGGGGAATTGCTGGAAAACAGGGGTTGACAACCCTTTTGTTTGGGGTTTTCGGTGTCGCGGCCCCGCGCCGGGCCCGGGTCGGTCAACTCGGACATTTCACCGGCCCGGCGACGGCCGTCCGGGTGCCGTTCCCGCGGCGTTCACCCCGGTCGCCCGCTCCCGTTACTTGCGGTGCCTAAGTTTCCCCGCGTGGACGCACCCTTGGCCGTCAGAGCCCGCGGGATCACCAAGTGCTTCGGCGACGTCGTCGCGCTCGACGGCATCGACTTCGACGTGGCACCCGGCCGGATCCACGGCCTGGCCGGCCCGAACGGCGCCGGCAAGACGACCCTGCTCGGCCTCCTGCTGAGCCTGGCGGTCGCCGACGAAGGGCGGCTGGAGATCCTGGGCGCGCCGGTCGGCCGGGCGCTCACCGCACCCGACGGCGTCTCGGGGTTCGTGGACGGACCGGGCCTCTACCCGTCGCTGACGGCGCGGCAGAACCTGGCGGCGCTGGCGAAGCTGGGCGGCCACCCCGTCGGTGACGTCCTCGAGCAGGTCGGGCTGGCCGACGTCGCCGACGACCGGGTCCGCGGCTTTTCCCTCGGCATGCGCCAGCGGCTCGGCCTCGCGGCGGCGTTGCTCACCTCGCCGCGGTTGCTGGTGCTCGACGAGCCGGCCAACGGCCTGGACCCGGCGGGCAAGAAGCACGTCCACGGAGTCCTGGAGCGGCTGGCGGCGGCCGGGACGGCGGTGGTGCTGTCGAGCCACCGGATGGACGACCTCGAGGCCCTGTGCACGGAGGTGACGATCCTCGCCACCGGCCGCGTGGCGTTCACCGGCCCGCTCGCCGAGCTGTCCGCGGAGAACGGCGAGCTGGAGTACCGCCTGCGGACGTCGGACCCGGCCGCCGCCCGCCGGGTGATCGAGGAGACGCGGGCGAGCATCGTGCCCCCGGAACCCCGGACCGACCCGGAGGTGCTGCTGGTTCGCGCGAAGGTGCCGGCCCTCGACGAGCTGGTCCGCCGTCTCGTGCACACCGGTGTGGCGGTCCGTGAACTCGCCCCGGTGGTCTCGCCGTTGGAAGCCGCCTTTCTGGCCTTGACCGGGCAGGAGGCCCTCCGATGACCACTCCCGCCCGGCCCGTTCCGCTCTCCCGCGCCTACCGCTTCGAGCTCGTCAAGCTGGTCGCCACCTGGCGGATCCGCCTCCTCGTCCTCGCCTGCTGGCTGGCCCCCGCCCTCTTCGTCGCCGCCGTCGGCGAACAGAGCTCGCTGCCCGTCGACACCCTCTTCGGCCGCTGGATGAACGCCACCGGCTGGGCCGGGCCGCTCGTCATGCTCGGGTTTGCCGGCACCTACGCCCTTCCGCTCCTCACCTCCGTCGTCGCCGGAGACGTGTTCGCCGCCGAGGACCGGCTCGGGACCTGGCGGCACCTGCTCGTCGCCGTCCGGTCCGCGAGGCGGCTCTTCGCCGCGAAAGCGCTTGCGAGCCTGACCGTCCTCCTCGTGCTCGTCGCCGGGATGGCCGTCTCCAGCACCGCCGGCGGCCTGCTCACCGCCGGGAACCGGGCGCTGGTCGGCTTCGACGGGCACCTGCTCGCCCCCGGTGACGCCGCCGCGAACGTCCTGCTCGCCTGGGTGAGCGTGCTCGCGCCCACGCTGGCCCTCGCCGCCATCGGGCTGCTCGGGTCCGTCCTCGGGGGACGGTCGCCGATGGGCCTGC
This sequence comes from Amycolatopsis plumensis, assembly GCF_042652605.1. Classification (NCBI taxonomy): domain Bacteria; kingdom Bacillati; phylum Actinomycetota; class Actinomycetes; order Pseudonocardiales; family Pseudonocardiaceae; genus Amycolatopsis; species Amycolatopsis plumensis. The sequence continues at coordinate 4,463,533 of NZ_JBHSJY010000001.1, forward strand.
TCCTGCCCGCCGTCGTCGCCCTCGCCATGGCGCTCGCCCAGCTGCTGCCGCTGCCCGTCGCCGTGCGCCTCGCGCTGCCCAGCTACGCCTTCATCGCGTGGAACGGCCTCTTCACCGACCCCGCGCAACTCGGGCCGCTGCTGGTCGCGGCCGGGGTCAGCCTGGCCTGGGCCGTCGTCGCCACCGCGCTCGCGTACCGGCTGTTCGTGCGCCGGGACTTCACCACCACCGCGCCGGAAGGACGGTGGTCGCTCGCCGCGCTTCCCCTGATCCTGCTCTTCGGCGCCACCGCCGCGGTCGTCGCCGTGGCGACACCCGCGCTGGGCTCCGGGATCACCCAGGACAAGGTGCAGCAGTCGGTCGCCACCGCGTTCGCGCACCTCTACCGCCTCCAGGCCGCTCAGCTGCACCGCCCCGACGTCACCGAAGCGCAGCTGGCGGCCACGGCGGCGTGAACCAAGGGCGACGGCCTGGTCGACGCCGACGGCCCCGGCAACGACTGGCGCTGCGTCGTCACCTGGCACCTGCCCGGCGTCGCGGCCACCGGAACGGCGATCTACCAGCTGGACGTCACCGCGGACGGCCGGTACGTCGCCGACGGCGACGGGCCGAAAGAAGTCAACGGCTACTTCCAGGTGCGGACCCCCGACGGGGACCAGCCCAACCCGCTCTGGCAGTTCGACGCCAACGTCGAACTGCTCGCCTCGACCAACCCGAAGGGATGAGCCCATGCAGGTAACACGCCGCAGAAGGCGGGCCGTGAAGGGCCGGTCCGGGCACCGGTTCCGGTTCGCGACGGCCGGGTCCGTCACGCTCGTGCTCGTCGCCACCGGCACCGGCGTCGGTGGCGCGTCGACGCGGCAGTTCGGCGAAGACCAGGTCGGCCAGGTCACCGCGAACGGCCAGGTCGTCGCCGCCGACCAGTACCTCCAGCCGATCGGCGACCGGCTGGTCGTGAACAACGGCAAGATCATGGCGTCCGCCGTCAGCCCGGACGGCAGCCACCTCGCCGCCTTGACCACCGACGGCGGGATCGCGCTCACCGTCGTCGACCTGAAGAGCTGGCGGGTGCAGCAGCTCGTCGGCAACTCCGCGACGGCGAACCTGCGCATCCCCGGCAACGACGTCGGCCAGGAAGGCCCGTCGTACTCGCCGGACGGCAAGACGCTGTGGCTGGCCCAGACCGACGGCTACACCAGGTTCACGGTGAATCCGGACGGCACGGTCGCGGCGCCCACCCCGGTCAAGATCCCGGCGGACGGCGCGAAGCACGCGCTGGTCGCACAGGCCGCCTTCTCGGCCGACGGGTCCACTGTGTACTCCGCGGTCAACGGCCAGAACCGGGTCGTCGCCCTCGACGCGGCGACCGGCGCGATCGAGCGGAGCTGGGCCGTCGGCAACGCCCCACGCGACCTCGTCCGCGTCGGCAGCAAGCTGTACGTCAGCAACGAAGGCGGCCGGACGGCGCGGCCCGGCGAGCCGACGCTGAACTCCTACAACACCCAGGTGCCCGCCAGCCCGTTCACCGGCGCCACCACCAGCGGCACGGTCAGCGTCGTCGACCTCGCGCACCCGGCCGCCGAGCCGAAGAGCATCGACGTCGGCCTGCACCCGACCGCCGTGTACGCCAAGGACGGCGCGCTGTTCGTCACCAACACCGCGGGCAACTCGGTTTCGGTCATCGACACCGGCCGCGACCAGGTCGTCCAGACCATCGCAACCCAGCCGTGGCCGGAGGCGGCGGTCGGCTACGAGCCGGACGGCGTCACCCTCACCGGCGACGGCCACCTGCTGGTGACGCTCGGCCGCGCCAACGCCGTCGCCGTCTACCGCTACCGCCGCGCGCAGGAACCGGTGAGCTACGTCGGCCTGCTGCCGACGGACTACTTCCCGACGGCGATCACCGCGTCCGGCCAGGACGTCCTCGTGTCCAACACCCGCGGCATCGACGCCCGCCGTCCGACCACCGCGGCCGGGCACGGCACCCACGACACGACGTCGAGCCTGCAGAAGTTCCGGCTGCCGTCCGACACCGCGATCCGCGGGTACACGGCGAAGGTGTTCCGGCAGAACGGCTGGACGCCCGGTTCGGTCCAGGTGGCCCACGACAACGGCCACCGCAAGCCCGTGCCGGTCCCGGCCCGGCTCGGCGACCCGTCGACGATCAAGCACGTCTTCCTGCTGGTCAAGGAAAACCGCACCTACGACCAGGTGTTCGGCGACGACCCCCGCGGCAACGGCGATCCGACCGTGACGCAGTTCGGCGAGAACGTCACGCCGAACCAGCACGCCCTGGAACGCCAGTTCGGCTTGTACGACAACACCTACGACATCGGCACGAACTCCGCCGAGGGCCACAACTGGCTCATGCAGGCCGACAACCCGGAGTACACCGAGTCGTCGGCGGGGGAGTACCTGCGCAGCTACGACACCGAGGACGACGCGCTCGGCCACCAGAGCTCCGGGTTCCTCTGGACCGGCGCGCTGGCGGCCGGGAAGTCGGTGCGGGACTTCGGCGAGTTCCAGCAGTTCCTGACCAAGCCGGCCGGCGCGAGCTGGCAGAACCTGTACTGCGACGCCAAGAACATGGCCGCGACCGGGGAACCGAGCGCGTACCCGCTGGTGTCGTCGTCCCCGATCCCGTCGCTGAACGACGTTTCGGTGCCGGGCTTCCCGAAGTTCGACACGGCGGTGCCGGACGTCTACCGCTACCAGATCTGGAAGGACGACTTCGAGAAGCACGGGCCGGCCGACCTGAACATGTTCTGGCTGTCCAGCGACCACACCGGCGGCCCGCCGAACGCGGCCGCCCAGGTCGCCGACAACGACCTCGCCGTCGGCCGGATCGTCGACACGATCTCGCACAGCCCGTACTGGAAGGACTCGGCGATCTTCGTCGTCGAGGACGACTCGCAGGCCGGTCTGGACCACGTCGACGGCCACCGGGCGCCGGTGCAGATCATCAGCCCGTACGCCCAGCACGGCGTCGTCGACAGCCACTACTACTCGCAGATCACGATGATCCGCACGATCGAGCAGATCCTCGGCGTCAAGCCGATGAACCAGAAGGACAGCGCGGCGACGCCGATGAGCGCGGCCTTCACCCAGCGGCCGGACTTCACGCCGTTCACCGCGCTGCCCAACCGCACGTCGCTGACGGCGGGCCTGGCCACCCCGCCGTCGTGCGGACCGGACACCCCGGCGGCACCGGACCCGGCCGCCGCACCGGTGCCGTCGTCGGCGGTGCCCGCGGACAAGCAGCAGGTGGCGGCGCAGTGGCAGGAGTGGACGGCGCACCAGCGCCTGACCGGCCCGGACGCCGTCGCCGACTACGCCAACCCCGCGCAGATGAACCACTTCACGTGGTACCAGACGCACGGGTGGCAGCTGCCGTACCCGGGGGAGAACCAGGTGTACGCCCCGGCGCAGGTGCCGGGGGCGTACCTGCCGTCCGCGGAGTCGGACGGCTGATCGCCCGAGCCGGGGGGCCTCCGGGCCTCCCGGCTCAGCGGGCCGGGCGCAGGTGTTCGGTGCGCCAGTGCCGTCCCCGCCGGGGCGTCCGCCAGTGCCGTCCCCGCCACGGGCGTACCGGGCCGCGGGCCGCCAGGAACGCCGGCTGGTGCTCCGCGAAGCCCTCCGCCGTGATCCCCATCAGCACCGGATACCGGACCTCCCCGCGCCGCAGTTCGGTGTCCCGCGGGCGGCCCTCCTCGCGGAAGCCGAGCTCTCCGTGCAGCGCCAGCGAGGCGAAGTTGCTGCCGTTGATGCTGACTGCGCACTTGCGATACCGCTGCAGCTCGAACATGTACGCCAGCAGGACCGTGACCGCGTCGGCCGCGTAGCCGCAGCGGCGGTACTGCGGCCCGATCCCGATGCCGTAGCTGAAGTGGCCGGTGGCCGGGTCGGCCTGGATCCAGATCGAGCCGACCAGCGTCCGGTTGTGCAGGGTTTCGATCGCGAAGTGGAAGTCTTCGCCGGAGTCGGCCGCGCCGCGGTGGGTGGCCCAGTGGCGGTAACCGCCGAGCTGGCGGCCGGAATCGCGGTCGAAGCCGATCAAGGTGCGGTGATCCGCCGGGCGGACCTCCCGCAACCGCACTTTCCACCCCGCCCAGCTCATCGGCAGTGATGGTACAGCCCGGGTAACGATCAGGCAGGCGAGGGCGAAGGACAGGACACGATGAACCTGCTGCCCCTGCCGGATCGTGCCGGCTCCGAGACCTTCGGACGCTGCCTGGCCGAGCTGGTCGAGCTGTGCCGCGTCCACCTCCCCGTCCGGACGGCCGAAGCCCCCGAGGACGAGGAGGAGCAGCGCATCGTCCTGCGCCGAGCACTGGGCTACCTGGACCACACCTGCCCCGACCTCCCGGAGCCGTTCTTCGACCCGCTCGTGCGCGCGGCGGTCCACGACCCGGACCCGAGCTTCAACCGGCAGTTCGTCGAGCCGCTCTGCGCGGCCTTCGGCGCGCGCCGGACGCAGGAAGCGCTGCTCGGAATCCTCGCCACCGGCACCAACCCGGAACGCGCCGGGGCGGCCCGCGCCTGGTACTGGGCCACGCTCGAGACCTTCGACGACCTCGATGACCGCTGGAACCGCGCCGCACTGCACGAGTTCGTGACCAACGAAGATCTCGACGTCCGCCGGTGTGTCCTGCCCGGGCTCACCCTCGACCCGGCCGAGTACCCCACCGAACTGCACCCGCTGGTCGCCGAGGCCGTGCGGATCGCGCGGACCCACCCCGACGACTACCTGCGGCACCGCGTCGAACTCCAGGTGGCCGACCCGGACGACTGAGTGTCACAAGGTCCGCCCCGCCGGTGTCTTGAGGTCGTTCCACCCGACGACACCAGTGAGGACGAAACCATGGACACCCGCCTCGACCTGTTCAGCACCGAAACCGGCTCCCGGCTGGGCAAGCGGTTCGCGAGCCTCGGCCAGGTGATCGACCGGGCGCCGCTGCCGAAGCTGACCCGCGAACTGGTCAGCCTGCGCGCCAGCCAGATCAACGGCTGCGGCTGGTGCCTCGACATGCACGCCAAGGAGGCCGCCGCGGCCGGGGAGTCGCCCGTCCGGCTCGCGCTCGTCGCCGCCTGGCGCGAGTCGACGGTGTTCACCGAGGCCGAGCGGGCCGCGCTCGCCCTGGCCGAGGAGGGCACCCGGCTCGCCGACGCCGCCGAAGGCGTGTCCGACGAGACCTGGGCTCGGGTGCGCGAGCACTACGACGACGAGCAGGCCGCCGCGTTGGTCGCGTTGGTGGCGCTGATCAACGCGGCCAACCGGCTCGCCGTGATCCTGCATCAGAAAGGTGGCTCCTACGAGCCGGGGCTGTTCGCCGCGTTCGCCGAGGAGCGCTGAGCAGGCTCCAGAAGACGGCGACCCCGGGCGCCGACCGGCCGTTCCACCGGGATCACCAGTCCGATGAGGACGATCGCGGCGGCCGCGAGGGGTGCCGTCCAGCCCCACAGCGAGGTCGACGCTCAGTGCGCGGCCGGCACGGTGATCGTCTTGTACTCGGTGTAGGTGCCGAGCCCCGCAGCGCCGTACTCGCGGCCGAGACCGCTGGCCTTGAACCCGCCGAATGGGCCGTCGAAGCCGATCGGGGCGCCGTTGATCGTCACCGTGCCGGTCCGCACGCGGCGGGCGACGGCGAGCGCGTGCGCCGGGTCGGCCGACCACACCCCGCCGGACAGGCCGTATTCGGAGTCGTTGGCGATGCGGACGGCGTCGTCCTCGTCGTCGTAGGCGATGACGACCAGGACCGGCCCGAAGATCTCCTCCTGCGCGATGCGCATGGAGTTGTCGACGTCGGCGAACAGCGTCGGCGTCACGTAGTTGCCCGCTTCCAGCCCGGCCGGGACGTCCGGGCCGCCGGTGACCAGCCGCGCGCCTTCCTCGACGCCGAGGCGGATGTAGTCGAGGACGCGTTGCTGCTGGTCGCGGCGGATCATCGGGCCGATGAACGTCGTGTCGTCGGCCGGGTCGCCGACACCGAGGGATTCGATCAGGTCCTTCAGCCCGGCGACGACTTCGTCGTAGCGGCTGCGCGGCGCGAGCACTCGGGTCTGCGCGATGCACGATTCCCCGTTGTTCAGCAGGGAACCGAACTTCAGGCCCTGGATCGCCGCGCCGAGGTCGGCGTCGGGCAGGATGATCGCCGCCGACTTGCCGCCGAGTTCGAGGCTGACCCGCTTGAGCTGTTCCCCGGCCAGCGACGCGATGCGGCGCCCGGCGCGGGTGGACCCGGTGAAGGCGATCTTGTCCACGTCCAGGTGCTTGACCAGGTACTCGCTGGTCTCGCGGTCGGCGGGCAGGACGCTGATGACGCCCTCGGGCAGGCCGGCCTCGGCGAGCAGTTCCGCAAGGAGGTTCATGCTCAGCGTGTTCTCCGGCGAGACCTTGAGGACGACGGTGTTGCCGGCGAGCAGCGCGGGGACGATCTTGGCCGACGCCGAGGAGAACGGCGAGTTCCACGGGATGATCGCGGCGACCACGCCGATCGCCTCCCGGCGCACGACCGACCGGAACGGCGCGGCCGGGTCCGACGGCTCCAGCGTCTCCTCCCAGCCGAACTCCTCGGCCGCCTTCAGGTAGGCGTTGGCCTGGCGGGTCAGGCTCGGCTGGCCGGCCTTGGTGAACCAGAGCGCCGAGCCGTTCTCCGCCGAGATGAGCGCCGCGATCTCGTCGGCGCGCTTCTCGCGCAGGGCGGCCAGCTTGCGGACGACGGCGATCCGCTCCGCGGGCGAGGTGCGCGGCCACGGCCCTTCGTCGAAGGCCTGGCGGGCGGCGGCGACGGCCCGGTCGACGTCGGCGGGGAGCGCCTGCGCGGCGCGGCCGATGACCGAGTTGTCGTGCGGGGACCGGATGTCCAGCAGTTCGGTACTGCTCGGGGCGGTCCAGGTGCCGCCGATGAAAAGTGCGTCGTAGGTGATCACTTCTGGCTCCCTAGGAGTATCTGTCACACCAGCGTAGCACTTAACTGCCTCACGGCTGTGGCAGTTACTGCTAGGGTGTGAGAGTGAGAGCCGACGCCGCACGCAATCTCGAACTGCTGCTGACCACGGGCGCCCGCATGCTCGCCGATGACCCGGCCACGAGCATCGCGGCGATCGCGGCGGAAGCCGGTGTCGACCGCAGGACCGTCTACCGCCGGTTCGCGAGCCGGGAAGAGCTCCTGACCGCGGTCTACCAGGCCCGCATGGACGCGATCGAAGCGGCGATCGAGGCCGCCCAGCTGCAGGAGGCGCCGGTCCTGCCGGCCCTGCACCGGTACGTCCGGGGGATCGTCCCGGTAAACCGCACCTGGCCGGCCGAGGTGAGCCGGATGCGCTCGGATCCGGAGATCTGGGCCCGCCGCCTGCACGCGATCGAGGAGGTCGATCGGTTCCTCAAGCGGGCCACCGTCGAGGGGTTCCTGCAGGCGGGAGTGCCGATCCGCTGGCTCGGGACCGTCCTGGGGTTGCTGGTGCGGTCGTCCACGAGGGACCTGATCCCCCTGAACGACCTCCAGGCCGCGGACGTCATCGTCGACACGTTCCTCCGCGCCTTCGGCACCAGCGCCGCACGAGGCTCGTGGTGAGTGGTGCGGTGGGTGGGAACCCGCCGCACCACTCACGACAAGGCTAGAAACGCTGGTTCTCGCCCGGCGCGTTGGTGCCGGTCTGGGAGCCCGAGAGCTGCCGGGCCGTGTTGACCAGCTCGACCATGCTGAATGCGGGGGTGTCCCACTCGGTCGACATGATCAGCGTGTCGCCGCGGTACGAACGCCGGGTCGCGGGGCCGCCGCTCGCGGGGGCGAGCCGCCACGTCCCGGCGTGCTCGTCGTCCAGCAGGGCGGCGAAACACGCCGGGGAGTCGAAGCGCGGCAGGCACAGCCAGTCGATCGCGCCGTCGCGCGAGAGCAGCGCGGCCGTGTGCAGGTCGCCCAGGATGGCGTAGTCCTCGATCGGGGCCATGGCGATCAGTGCTCGAGGTCGAGGACGACCTTGACGTCGTCGTCGCCCGCTTCGAAGGCCTCGGCCGCCTTGCCCAGCGGCACCCGCCGGGTGATGAGCCCGCCCAGCCAGTCCAGGTCCGCGCGGCCGAGCGCGTCGGCGGCGGCCCGGTAGTGGCGGAGGTTGGCGTTCACCGACCCGATGACGGCGTTGTTCTCGAGGACGATCTCGCGGTTGATGGTCCCGGCGTCCACCGTGAGGTTCCGGCCGGTGGGGGAGACGCCGGTGAGGCAGACGATCCCGTACGGGCCGGTGCCCGCCATCGCGTCGAACACCAGCGAGCCGACGCCGGTGGCCTCCAGCACGATGTCGGGTTCGAGCGCGGACAGCACCTTCTCGATCGGGTCGTGGTGGTAGGTCGCACCGAGAGCCTCGACCAGGCGGGGCTTCGGGCCGTCGGTGACGCGGTCGAGGACGTGCACCTCGAGGCCGCGCTGCACGCCCAGCAGCGCGCCGAGCAGCCCGATCGGACCCGCGCCGGTGACCAGCACCCGCTTCGGATCGAACCAGGCGCGGTCGCCGACGCGCTGGATCTGCTCCCACGCCTTCGCGACGACCGTCGTGGGTTCCATCAGCATGCCGACGTCCCGCAGGCGCGGATCCAGGCGCACCGCGTAGTCCGCCTCGACGGTCCACAGCTCGCTGCCGTAGCCGTCGATCTCCTTGATGCCGCGTTCGGTGTAGCGGCCGTTGCGGCACATGTCGAACTCACCGGCCGCGCACGCGCCGCACGGCACCGGGTCGGGCCGCCGGACGACCCCGACGACGAGGTCGCCATCGGCGAAGTCCCCGGCCGGATGAATCACCCGACCGAGTGACTCGTGCCCCAGCACCAGCCGCTCCCGGCCGGGCGGCGCCCAGCCGTACTCGCCGCGGGCGATCTCCTTGTCCGTGCCGCACACGCCGAGCGCGAGACCGCGCACGAGCAGTTCGCCGTCCGCCGGTACCGGGTCGGGCACCGTACCGACCTGCAGGGAGCCCTGTTGTTCCGGCACCACGGTCAAAGCCCGCATCTCTCCGCTCCTTCCGCGACGGCGCGTTCGCCCAGGAGTTGACGCTCTTGCGTTCCGCAAAACATGCGAAAAGTACGCACCGAGCGGGCAAATGCGACAACGGCCACCCGATCGGGTCGACGGCATCCATCTCATGCCGCCGCTCGCACCGCCCGATCCGGCCACGTTGGACGACCTGCATCGGGTTATTACCCGGGATGAGCTGCTCGACAACCTGATGCTCTACTGGCTGCCCGGCGCCGGTGCCTCATCCGCCCGGCTGTACTGGGAAAGCCTCCGGCAGGTCAACGAATGGATCTCCGGGTCGGCCGGCGCGCCGGTGACCGTACCCGCCGGCTGTTCGGTCTTCCCCAAGGAGCTGCAGCGCCCGTCTCGGCGGTAGGCGGAGCGCCGGTTCCCGAACATCCGGTACTGGAACGAGCCCGGCAAGGGCGGCCACTTCGCGGCGTTCGAGCAGCGGCGTTGTTCGTCGACGAGGTCCGGTCATTCTCCGGCTGGTCCGCTGATGGTCACCCGTTCTCGGTAAGCGGCTTGCTGAAGATCAACAAGTGCCCATCGGGTGTCCGTACGTTGAAGTCGCGCATCCCGTAGGGCCGGTCAGCCAGTGGCTCGACGATGTCGGCGCCGCGGGCGTGCAGCTCGTCGTGGCAGGAATCGACGTCGTCGACGATAACCGTCACCCTGGCCGGGTCGACGCTGCTTTCGGCGTACAGGTGGAACTCGGCGGTGTCGCGGACCACGGCCGCGTAGCTAGGTGGGTTCTCCCAGGTGAATATGGTGTTGAATCCGAGCACGTCCGTGAAGTACGACCGCGCTGCCTGCACATCTCGGCACGGCAGCACGGGAACCGCCACCCGCATGACCATTCCGTCACCTTACCGGACTTTGGCTCAAGATCGCTGATCTTGGGTAGGTGTTGGCTGTCGACCTGCGGTTTCGTCGTGTGAACGGCGAAAATCTGCGCACTGAGCGGCCGGTTCTGGACTGTCTCTCGTGGCGTATGTGCGCACGGTGAAGACGGCGTCGGGGGCCAGGGCAGTGCAGATCGTGCACTCCTCGCGTCGCGGGTCGCGGGACGTCGAGCACATCGGCTCGGCGCATGATGATGCGGCGTTGGAGGTGCTCAAGGCGATGGCGAGGCAGCGTCTGGCTGTGGCGCAGCCCGAGTTCCACATCGAGAAGTCGTTCCGAATGTCTAAACACGACCTACGTGCGCGGCCGATCTACCACCACAAGCGCGAGTCGATCGACGCGCACCTGACGGTCGTGTTCGCCGCCCTGGCCGTCAGCAGGTGGATCGAGCAGACCGCCGGCTGGTCGATCAAGAAGTTCGTGCGCACCACCCGACGACCTCCGCGATGTCCTCACCCGCATCCACGACCGCGGTACGCACTGAATTTGAGCCAAGTCAGGTGCGAAAAGAACGCACCGAGTGGGCAAATGCGACGTTGCGGCGCAGATGGGCCCGGACGGGGGCCGGAATCCCGGCCCCCTCCGCGCGAGCAGGCTCAGCCGGCAGCGACGATGCGCCACCGCTGGTTGGCGCTGCCGCTGTCGGCGTACTGGCCGAGCTCGGTGCCGCTGCCGGTGCGGCCCATGCCGTCGAGGTACTCGCCGGTGCTGCTGTTGCGGATGCGGACGTTGTTCGCGTCGGTCACCACCGACCACTGCTGGTTGCCGCTGCTGCTGCCGCTGTACTGGCTCACCGCGGCGCCGTTGGTGGTGCGGCCCGCGCCGTCGAGGTAGAGGCCGGTGGCGCGGTTCTTGATGCGCACGCGGTTGCCGGAGTTCTCGATGACCCACTGCTGGTCGTACCGGCCGGGGTCGCCGCTCGACTGACCGGCTGCCGAGCCGCTGGAGGTCCGGCCCAGTCCGTCGACGTACAGCCCGGTCGCGGCGTTCACGATCCGGACGTACGTGCCCCCGCCGGTGCCCTCACCCCACGCGTACCGCAGCCGGGTCAGCCCGCTGGGGTTCGACAGCGACAGCTTGGTGGCCGCACCGGTACCGGTCCTGGTCGTCATGCTGTACCAGTCGCCGTCGCGCAGGCCCGGCCAGTAAACGCTGCCGACGCCGAGGCTCCGCAGCTTCTCGCTGACGCCCCGGATGTAGTCGGCGAAGAACGACCCGCTCGGGACGCTGTAGTCGAGCGTGTCGTAGTGCACGCCGTTCTTGCTGCCGGGCGACATCGGCCCACCCCATTCGGTGACGACGGTCCGGGCCGCGTACGCGCCGATGTAGCCGCCGATGTGGTCGGCCCACTCGGTTTCGCTTTCGTAGCCGGCGAAGAACGAGTAGTCGTGGGCGGCCAGGAGCGTCCCGTCGAGCCGCCGGTCGCCGCCGACGGCGGGCACGTTCTGGGCCAGGCCGGCGCCGTCGAGGATCACCCGGCCGCGCGGTACGCCGGGGTATCGGGCCAGCCAGGCGTTGTAGAAGTTGTTCAGGTCGGTGGTGCCGAAGCCGTGCGGCTCGTTGATGACCTCGAAGTAGGCGTTCGGGTTGCTGCCGTACTTGGCGACGACCGTGTCCCACATCTGCTGGAACCGGCCGGTGTCCGGCGGTTTGCCGCCGGTGTAGGCCCAGTAGGCCAGGATCACCTTGCCCTTGGTGAGCGCGGTGTCGATCGCCCCGGTGTAGGTGCCCCAGTAGCCGGAGACCGTCGGTTCGTTGATCGGCAGCCGGACCGTGTTCGCCCCGGTGATCGAGTACAGCTGGCCGACGACCTGGTTCGCCGTGGCGGCGGCCGAGGAGTAGGTGTCCGAGGCGCTGAGCCCGGACACGTAGAGCACGCCGTTGACGAAGTTGTCCCGCGTGTCGGCCCAGTTGACGCCCTTGAGGTCGGCGGTGGACGCCTGGGCCTGCGGCGGGACGGCGGCCAGCAGCCCGCCGGCGAGCGCGGACAGCGCCAAGAACCGGAACGCCTTGGACAGCGTCCTGCGGAGCGCGGAGTGGTTCGGTCTCATCGGCTCGTTCCTCCCGGATCCTGCGCAGCCGGAATGTTCCGGACACTCGTAACACCGAATCCGGGGAAGCGGCCAGGCTTCCGAAGCAAAACGCTCAGAATCGGTCAGGAAAGAACACGCCCGTGCCGCATTGAACAGCAGCGTTGCCGTTCAATGCGGCACGGGCCGGAATGCGTCAGCCGAAGTTCACGTCACTGCACCACATGTACGTCTGGTCCTGGTGCGAAGCCTGCCAGATCGTGAAGACGACGTGGTGCCCGCGGTAACCGCCGGAGGTCTGGACGTTGAAGGTGATGTCCTTCGCCGGGGCGTAGCGGCCGGTCTGCGTGACCTGGTCGAGGTTGCCCCAGCCGAGGCGCTGGGTGGTGGGGTCGTAGCCGTTCTTGCTGACGTAGACCCGGATGAAGTCGGCGCCGTGGCTGGCCTGGTCGTAGAGGTGCATCGAGAAGCTGCTGCCGACGTTGGTGGTCCGCCACTGGCCGGGGGTGTTCAGCGCGTTGTTGCGGGCCAGCCCGTTGCTGCACAGCTGCCCGTCGGGCGTGGCGCCCTGGAAGTTGCCCTTCAGGCCGTCCCGCAGGGCGCTCATCCAGTTCCACATGGTGTCGGCGTTGGCCTGGAAAGCCGCCCAGCACATGGGGTCCTGCTGCTGCATGGCGGGGTTCGTGTGCTGGCTGCCCCAGTCCTTCCAGCACTGGTAGGCCCGGGTGGCGGGGTCGACGATGGTGCCGTGTGCCGAGGCGGCGGGCACCCCGACGAACAAACCGGCCAGCCCGGCGATCGTCAGGGCGACGAGGCTGCGCCAGGTGGTGCGAGACCCGGAGAACTTGCGCCTGCGCATGGATGATCCTCCATTCTCGAAAGAACGTGCGGTTCATGTGGGAGCGTTCCCAGGGTGGCAGCAGCTTAGAGCTTGTCTCATGTGGTGAGTTTGCGGAGTTTCTTGTAGCAGATGAGGCTGGCTCCGAGGAGGAGGAAGGCGAGGAAGTGTTCGGCTTTGCGTTCGTAGCGCAACGTGAGGCGGCGGTATCCGGTGAGCCAGGCCACGGTTCGTTCGATCACCCAGCGGTGCCGGCCGAGTTTGTCCTTGGCTTCGATGCCTTTGCGGGCGATGCGGACCTTGATGCCGCGGTCGCGGACCCAGCGGCGCAGGCCGGGCTGGTCGTAGGCCTTGTCGGCGTGGAGCTTGGCCGGCTTGCGCCGGCGCGGGCCACGGCGTGATTTGATCGCCGGGATCGCCATCACCAGCGGTTTGAGCGCGGCCGAGTCGTGCGTGTTCGCGGCGGAGACCGCGACGGCCAGCGGCAGTCCGGCGCGGTCGGACAGGGCGTGAATCTTCGAACCGGGCTTGCCGCGATCCACCGGGCTCGGACCGGTCAAAGATCCCCCCTTTTGGCCCGCACGCAGGCACCGTCCACGATCGCCCGGCTCCAGTCGATGAGGCCCTGGCTGCCGAGCTCGTCCAGCAGCGCGTGATGCAAGCGCCGCCACAGCCCGGCTTTCGTCCACTGACTGAAGCGGCGGTGCGCGGTCTGAAACGGCACCCCGAACGACGGCGGCAGATCCCGCCACGCACAACCGCTGGTCAGCACGTACACGATCGCCGTGAACACCGCACGAGCATCCACCGGCGCCGTGCCACCACCCTGCGGACGCGGCGCGAACACCGGAATCAACGGCTCCACCAACGCCCACAGCTCATCCGGCACCAACCGCAACGACAACCGATCAACCACAGCAAAGATCATCGCTCACCAGCGACCGATCACCACGTAAGACACGCTCTTATGCGCGATCCGGACAAACGTCAACCAAACTCCGGAACAGAATTGGGGTTATTCCCCGCCGAGGTGGTTTTCGAAAAGAACGGGTTCTCCGCCGAAACTTTCGGAATTGGAGAGCCGGACGGTGCGGGAACCCCTTTCGCCGGTGGGGTTCCCGCGCCGAACCTCAGCCCTTGGCGGTCAGCTCGAGCAACCGGCCGGTGAGGTCGAGGTGTTCCTCGACGCCATCGGTCAGGTACGTGAGGTCCACGAACGTGTGGTCCGGCTCCACCAGCTCGACGATCCTGGCGACCGACTCGGCGATGGCCCCCGCGTCCGTGCCGGGGTCGGTGTTCACCCGCAGGGCCACGCTGAGCGCCTGCGGATCGCGGCCGGCGCGCTCGGCGTCGGCGCGGAGCTTGGCCAGGGTCGAGGTGATCACGTCCGCGGGGTACTGCTCGGGCACCGACCAGACCGGGAGCCAGCCGTCGGCTCGTTCGGCGACCCGGCGCAGCGACCTCTCGCCGAAGCCGGCCAGGTGGATCGGCGGCTTGCGCACCGGCTTGAGGCCGATGTGGGACTCCGCGACCCGGTAGCCGACCCCTTCGTGGGTCACGGTGTCCTGGGTCCACCACTTCTCGAGCAGGTCGAGCAGGTCGTCGAGCCGCTTGCCGCGCTCGGCCATCGGCACGCCGACGGCCTCGTACTCGTCGGGGGACCAGCCGATGCCCAGCCCGGGCAGCAGCCGTCCGTTGCTGGCGACGTCGAGGCTGGTCAGCAGCCGGGCGAAGTTCACGGCCTGGTACTGGGTTGCGTTGATGGTGCTGGAACCGAGCACCGCGGTCTCCGTCACCGCCGCCGCGATGGCCAGTGCGGTGAACGGATCCTGCGCGGTGTGGAACTCCTCGGGCATGGTGTCGTAACCCGGGTACGAGACCACCGGCTTGACCGGTGACAGCAACCGGTCGCCGACCCAGAATCCGGCCGCGCCGGCCTGTTCCGCCTCGCGCGCGTACCGCGCGATCCCGCCCGGCGTGGCCGCCGCCTTGCCGAACACCGGAAGGCTGAAACCAAGTCGCATTGCTTCTCCCCTGAAGAGTGAACGGACCCGATCGGTCCTGAAGCCACTACTACTCGCATTCAGTTGCGCCTTCAAGTACTTAGCGGTTCGACTGACCGTAACGAGCGGGACTCGCTGTGCGACTGACTGGACGCGGGAAGCCGCGGTTTCCCGCGCGGACGTCACTTCCGACGAAGTGGGGGACCCCCGTGCGCGCACCGGCCCCGGAACTCCAGCCGCTGGTCGACCGCCTTTCGCGCCGCCTGCCCGGTGTCGCGGTCACCGCCTACGACGGCAGCCGGAGCGGCCCCGCGGACGCGTCGACGACGCTGGTGATCCGCACGCCCACCGCGTTCGCGCGGGTGCTGCGGGCGCCGCGCGGGCTCGGCCTGGCGCGGGCGTGGGTCGCGGGTGACATCGAGATCTCCGGCGACATCGCGCCGGTGGCGGCGCACGAAGCCGATCTCCACCACCCGGCCGTCGCCGCCGGCCTGCTCACCACCGCGCTGCGGGTGACGGCCCGGCGCGGGTTCCGCGACCTGGCCACGGCCGGGGCCACGGCGAGCGAGTACCGCGCCGCGCGCCCGGGACGGCACACCGTCGGCCGCGACCGGGCCGAACTCGACTTCCACTACGGCCTGACCGCCGATTTCTACGCCCTGCTGCTCGGCTCGTCGATGACCTATTCCGGGGCGATGTTCACGAAACCCGCGGATTCCCTGGAAGCCGCGCAGGACCGCAAGCACGCGCGGATCGGCGAAAAACTGGAACTCGGCGCGCATTCGACGGTGCTCGACATCGGCTGCGGCTGGGGCAGCTTGCTCGACCACGCCGAAACCACCTTCGGGTCGCGGGGAATCGGGTTCACGGCGTCCCGCGAACAGTACGAATACGCCTCGCGACGGTTTTCCGGCCGTTCCGGCGTGCGGATCGAGTACGGCGATTACCGGCAGCTGCTGCCGGTTCCCGGGATCACCGCGGCGGCCAGTGTCGGGATGTACGAACACGTCGGCGAACGCCACTCGCCCGCGTTCTTCTCGCTCGTCCGCCGCTCGCTGCGGCCCGGCGCCCGTTACCTCAACCAGGCGATCACGCGCCGCGAGAGCGGGCCGCGGCGGCTGCGCGCCAACGCCTTCGCGCAGCGGTACGTGTTTCCGAACGGCCAGCTGCTCCCGCTGTCGCGGCAGCTCGCCGACCTCGACCGGGCCGGGTTCCGGGTGCTGTCCACCGAAAGCTTCGGCGAAAGCTACGCGCGGACCACCGGCGCCTGGCTGGACAACCTCGAACGGAACTGGGACGCCTGCGTCGCCGCCGCCGGGCTCGAGCGGGCGCGGGCCTGGCGGGCCTACCTCGCGGGTTCGCGACGGCGGTTCGAGGACGGCAGCATCGACGTCACCCAGGTGCTCGCGGAGGCGAGGTGAGGCGATGGCGGTCTCGCTGGACAGCCTCAAACCGCAGCTGATCGGGCGGTCGTTCGGCCGGAACCGGCAGCTCACCGGCTCGACGCGCCCGCTGCGCGCGAAAGCCGGGTTCAACTCGTTCGGCGTGTTCACGGCGCTGGTGATCCTCGCGTTCGCGGGCCAGCAGCAGGTGCTGATCAACACCTCGGAGGAGCCGTCGGCGATCGCCGCGGTCGTGCGGGCGCCGGCCCGGTTCGACGGCATCGGGATGCCGCTGCTGCAGGACCCGGTGGCGCTCGTCGTCCTCTTCACGGCGCTGGCCACGCCGCTGTTCTGCCTCGAGCAGGTCGAGTCCATCCGGGACTTCATCCCGATGACCGTGCGCAACATCGGCGACGACGTCCCGCACTTCGACCCGCGCGCGGTCCAGATCCTGATCATGCGGGCCAACGGGCGGTTCCGCCGGATCGGCGGGAAGAAGGTCTCGCTCGGGCTGTTCCTGCTCAGCGGCTTCGGCGCGTACTGCCTGCTGCGCTACCTCCAGACGGGCGGCCTGCTGGCCGGGTGGAACCCGGTGCCCGGCAAGACCGAGCCGTGGCGCGCGGCCGTCTACGCCGGCTGGTGGGCGAACGGCAGCGCGCACCCGGTGATGGCCGTCCTGCTCTGGCTGCTCGGCGCATACATGTTCTACTTCGTGCTCAAGCAGCTGCTGATGGGCCTGATCTTCGCGATCTTCGCGCAGACGGCGACCACGGTCGGCTTCGGCGTCACGCCCCACCTGCGTGCCAACAACGACGGCTACTGGGGCCTGCGGACGCTGCGCCGGTTCATGCAGTGGACGTACGGCTCGACGCTCGCGCACTTCGTGACGACGCTCGGCGTGTGCATCGTGTGGCTGCCGTTCACGCAGTGGACGTTCTTCATCGTCACCGCCGTGATGATCGTCAACAGCACGCTCGTCATCTACCCGACGATGATCGCGCACAAATCGGTGCTGCAGGCGAAACAGAATTACGTCGACGACCGGCTCTTGTCCGCGAAAACAGAGGAAGAAAAGAAGACCGCGGCCGAGGAAGCGGAAAAAGTCTGGCAGAACCCCGACCTGCCGTTCCGGACGCGTGCGACGCTCACCGCGGTATTCGTCTACCTGCTCGCCCCGATCGTGCTTGCGCTTGTTTCGTGGCTGCTGAAGCGTTAGGATCCGGCAAACTCTGGCGAGGAGGCGTGTGGTGGCCGAAATTCCCAGCCTGCTGGAGCCGATCACCGAATTCCGTCCCGGCCGCCCGCTGGTCCTGTTTCTGCCGGGAATGAGCGGCAACAAACGGCAATGGGACTTCGTGATCCGCCGGCTGGACGGCGTCGACGCCGACCTCGCGTACGGCGCCCCGGTGCTGGCGCACGCGGCGTTCGGCCACACGCGCCCCACGGTCTCCCAGCTGGGCGAGGCGATCGCCGCGGAGCTGACGGCGGCCGGCCGCGACCGCGTGACGGTGGTGTCCCACTCGGTCGGCGCGTTCGTGGCCCTGGTCATCGCCCACGAGCTGCCGTCGGCGGTGCGGTCGGCGGTCCTGGCCAACGGCGGCCTGTCGAGCGTGGCCCGGTTCATCGACCGGCCCCTGCGCCGGGTGCCCGGCACCACGACATCGCGCCTGTCCTACCTGCGGTTGTTCGCGCTGGTCGGCACCCCGGTGCCGCCGGTGGTGAAGCGGGCGATAGCCAGCCGCGAGTGGTCGAGCAGGCTGCTGGTCGGGCGCCGGCTGGTCTCGCGGCCGGCGCTGGCGTCCCGCGAGGCCCGCGACTCCCTGATGGAGGAGGCGGGCAACGCGCAGACCATCGCGGGACTCTGGCAGAACCGCCACTACTGGCGCGAATTCGAGCGCACGGCCGCCGAAATCCCGGCCAAGGTGCTCTTCCTGGTCGGCGGCCTGGACCCGATGACGAGCGTCGCCGACACGGGGGTCATGGCGGATCTGCTGCCGGACGCGGAAATCCGGGTGCTGCCCGGGGTGGGCCACGCGGCGCCGCTGGAGGCGCCGGACGTCGTGGCCGCGGCGGTCGAGGACGCACTGGCGGTGACCTAGGCACGCCCGGGGTAGGTTCACCCACGGACCCGAGGGGAGCTGACCGAGTGGCACGTCTGCACGTCGGCTGCGCGATGTGGACCCACAAGGCGTGGGCCGGGCGGTTCGTGCCGTCGTCGCTGCCGGCCAAGGAGCGGCTGCGCGCCTACGCCGGCTGGTGCACCGCGGTCGAAGGCAACACGACGTTCTACGCGACTCCCGCCCGCGAGACCGTCGCGGGCTGGGCGCAGCAGACCGGTCCCGACTTCCGGTTCGTGGTCAAGGTGCCCAAGGTCGTCACGCACGAGCGCCGGTTCGCCGGGGTCGAGGCCGAGATGCGGGCGTTCCTCGACGCGCTCGAACCCCTCGGCGAACGGGCGGTCCTGTGGACCCAGCTCCCCGGCTCGTTCGGGCCGCCGGACGTCGATGCCCTCCGCCGGTTCCTGCGCCGCCTCCCCGCCGACCGCCGGCGCGCGGTGGAGGTGCGGCACCCGGGATTCTTCACCGACGCGGGCTCGGCATCGGCGTTGGAGGCCGCGCTCGCCGACGCGGACGCGGAGTGGGTGCCGTTCGACACGACGGTGTTCTTCCAGAAGCCGCCGGTCACCGAAGCCGAACAGGACACCTGGGCCAAGAAGCCGCGAGTGCCCCGGCGGACCCGCGCCCTGACCGACCGGCCGATCGTCCGCTACCTGGGCCGCGACTCGGTGGCGGAGACGGTCGAGGGCTGGCAGCCGTGGACCGAGGTGGTGGCGGGCTGGCTGCGGGAGGGCCGCAAGCCGACAGTGTTCGTGCACACGCCCGACAACGCCGACGCACCGGCACTGGCCCGCCGCTTCCACGACGACGTGCGAGCGCTGGTGCCGGACCTCGACGCCCTGCCGGAGCCGGAACCGGTCGAGCCCGCAACCTTGTTCTGAGGTCCCGATCTAGCCGGGCGCGGCGCGTGCGTGTTTTTCGGCGGCGCGAAGGATGTCGTTGCCGAGTTGTTCGAGGAACGTCCCGGCGGCGGCGAGCCGGGTACCGACGGCGGTGCCGGCGCCGAAGATGCCGGCCCCGCGCAGCGCGGTGGCGGCGAGTCGCTGGTTGGCGTGGACACCGGCCACCGCGGAACGGATACCCGCGTTCTCGTCGAGGAAGTAGCGATGACGTCGGCTGTCGCGGCCGACGCGGATCAGTCCGTGCCGGCGCAGGAGGGTGACCGCGTGCGAGACGGTCGCCGCGCTGACCCGCAGCTGCTGCGCCAGCTCGGCGGCCGTGTGGCTGCCCGTTTCGGACGTGAACAGGCACGCTAGCACGCCGGCGGCGGTGCGGGGCATGCCGGTGTCGACGAGAGCCGCGGTGAGTTCGGCGACGAAGGCCGTGGCGGCGCCGGCGCTGACGTCCGGCTTCGCGGGCGGGGCCGGACGGCGCCGGGCGCGGTGGGTGGTCGCGAGCTGCGCCAGCTCCGCGCGGTAGCGGCCCGGCCCGCCGTTGCGCGCGACCTCGCGGCTCACCGTCGAAGGGGGACGGCCGAGGCCGCGGGCGATTTCGGCGTAGTCCAGGTTCTGGGCCAGCCCTTCGGCGATCCGCTGCCGGTCGGCGCTGGTCAGCCTGCGTCCTGGCATTCCGGCAGGCTCCTCCGCTCCGGGGGTGGGTGCGGCCAGTATGCGGACCGCTCGGCGATCTTTGCAACGAACGTGCATTAGCCGTCACGGTCGTTGCAACGACCATGACCGGCGTGAACTGCGCAAACGATGTTGAATGAGAATTCCTTCGTTGACCATGGTTTTGCTGCGTACTAAATGTTCCGGGATGAGAGCTCGAGGCATCACGTACGACACCGGCTTCAACCCGGGTGGCAAATGTTCGCGGCCCGTGTTCGGCACGGAGGCGGTGCGGCGGGAGATCCGCGTCATCGCCGAGGACCTGCACTGCGACGCGGTCCGGATCACCGGCGGCGACCCAGAGCGGCTGGCCGTGGCGGCCCGGCACGCCGCCGACGCCGGGCTGGAGGTCTGGTTCTCGCCGTTCCCCTGCGAGGTGCCCGCGGCGGAACTGGTGCCGTACTTCGCCGACTGTGCGGACCGTGCCGAAGAAGCGGGAGCGGAGGTGTTCGTCGCCGGCTGCGAGCTGAGCCTGTTCACGCCCGGTTTCTTCCCCGGCCACGACAGTTTCGCCAGGATCGATGCCCTGGCCGGTGGCGCGCCCGAGGCCCTGGCTCAGGTCGCCGCGGCGTCCGCGAAGCTGAACCCGGTGCTGGCCGCCGTCGCGGCCGCGGTGCGCACCCGGTTTCGCGGCAAGCTCACCTACGCCTCCGGAACCTGGGAACAGATCGACTGGACGCCGTTCGACATCGTGAGCGCCGACGCCTACGGCGATCCCGGGGACGCCTTCCGCCAGGGCCTGCGCGGATACGCCCGGCACGGAAAGCCGCTGGCGGCCACCGAGTTCGGCTGCTGCACCTACCGGGGAGCGGCCGAGCGCGGCGGCTTGGGCTGGCTGGGCGTCATCGATCACGACGCCGATCCGCCGCATGTCAACGGGGAGTACGTTCGCGACGAGGAGGAACAGGCCCGCTACCTGCGCGAGATGATCGCGCTCTTCGACGAGGAAGGCGTGGACACGGCGTTCTGGTTCACCTTCGCCGGTTACGAATACCCGCACCACCCCGACCCGCGCTTCGACCTCGACCTGGCCTCTTACGGAGTCTGCAAGCTGATGCCCGACGGCAGCCTCGCGCCGAAGCGGTCCTTCCACGCGATGGCCGCGGCATACCGGCGAGACCGATCGCCCGGCCCCGCCGGACACGGGGGCAGCGCGGTCCGGGTCGACATCGACGGCTCGCGCGGCCCGGTCCGGCTGGTCAACGTCAGGGACGCGAGGAGGTGAACGGTGCGGCCACGGGTGTCGGTTCTGCTCGGCCGGACCGATTTCGCCACCGGGACCTGCAGCGTCACCTGGTCAGCTGAGGTTTGCCCGGCTGGTAGAGCCACGTCTGGAAGAACGAGGCGAGGTTCCGGCCGGTCAGCCGCTCGACGAACTGGATGAACTGCCGGGTCGAGACGGTGCCGTACCGGTTCGCCGTCGGCCACTGCTTCAGCACGTCGAAGAAGGCGCGGTCGCCGATCTTCGTGCGCAGTGCCTGCAGCGCCATCGCGCCGCGGTTGTAGACCAGGTCGTCGAAGATGTGGTCACGTCCGGGGTCGGCGACCTTGCCGCTCCAGTCCTTCTCGTCGGCGTAGGCCTTCGCGAAGGTCTCCTGCACCGGGACGTTGTTGAACTTCTCCTGATAGAGCCATTCCGAGTAGGTCGCGAAGCCTTCGTTGAGCCAGATGTCCGACCAGCGCACCGGGGTGAGGCTGTCGCCGAACCACTGGTGGCCGAGTTCGTGGGCGAGCAGGTCGCCGTCGACGTCGCTGGTGTCCTGGTCGTAGACCGGCCGGCTCTGCGTCTCGAGGGCGTAGCCGACGCCGACGTCGGCGAGGATGCCGCCGGTCGAGTCGAACGGGTATTGCCCGTACATCGACGATTCCCACTGGACGATCTGCGCCGTGGTTTCGTTGAACACCTTGCCCTGACCAGGTTGGGTATCGATCGACCGGCCGATCGCGGTGATGTTCGGCAGGCCGCCGACCGCCACACCGCGGGTCACGTCGTAGTTCCCGATCGCGAGCATGCTCAGCTCGCTGGCCATCGGCCGGTTCATGGACCAGCGGAAGGTGGTCTGGTGATCGTGCGTGGTGGTGGGCCCGGGTTCGCCGTTGGCCAGCACGGTGAGCCCGGCCGGCACGGTGATGGTCTGGGTGTAGGTGGCTTTGTCGGCGGTGGTGTCGTTCACCGGGTAGTAGGTCGCCGCGCCGATCGGCTGGTTGAGCGCGACCGCGCCGTCCTTGGTGGCGACCCAGCCGGAGACGCCCAGCGCGGGATCGTCGATCTTCTGCGGGACACCGGCGTAGGAAACCGAGACGACGAACGGGCTGCCCTTCCGCAGCCCGTACGGCGGGGTGATCACCAGCTCCTGGGCGCCGCTGCGGGTGAAGGCGGCGTTCCGGCCGTTCACCGAGAGCTTGCTGATCGTCAGCGGTCCCTGGAAATCCAGGTCGAACCGGGAGAGATCCTGGGTGGCCGTGGCGAAGATCGTCGTGGTCGCGTCGATGGCCCCGGTACCGGGGCTGAACGCCAGCCGGATGTCGTAGTGGCCGACGTCGTAGCCGCCGTTGCCCATGTCGGGGAAGTACGGATCCCCGGCGCCGGGCGCACCGGGGGAGAACCGCGGCGCTGGTGCCGTCGCCGCACCCGCTGGCGTGCCCGTCGCGGCCAGCAGGCCCGCGGTGAGGGCAGAGATGACCAGCAGGTGGCCACGGCCCAGGTTTGCGCCTCGCATCGGTCCTCCTCGGCAAGCATCGACGCTGAAGAGTAGGTCCGACCCGACACCCGGATCAACCCTGTTGCGGCAGGTCAGAAGTCCGGTTCGGGCGGTTGGTGGCCGGTTGTACCACTCGGGTTCCCCGGAGCGGTCAGCACGTCCTGACCTTGCCGCCCGGCACAACGCTGCTGTCGCCGCTCGCCGCAGTCATGGCCCGAGACAGCGCTGCCGTGATGGACTGCCCCGATGGTTTCCCACTACGCCCAGACCGACCGATTCCGCGGTGCTCGGATCCACCTCTGCGACCTCGCGGCCTCGAAATCCGCGATTGCGAGGTGAGCGGCCTGAAGATCGTCGACTGCTACGGCCGCGACATCTCCTTCGCCGGCCCCGCGCGGGCGCTGGCGCGAAACGCGGCTTCACCCGAGGACTACCGGGCGGCCTGGAACGCGATCGAGGCCTTGTGGGGAGCGACGCTCGACCGGGCGAAGCGGCTACCCGAGGCCAAGCTGCACGAGCAGGTCGACGGCGAGTGGTCGTTCGTCGAGACCCAACGGCACCTGCTGTTCGCCTCCGATGCCTGGCTCGGCAACGCCGTCCTCGAGGAGGAAGCGCCGTACCACCCGCTGGGCCTCCCCGCCGGGGGAACACCGCCGGACGAGGCGGCGAAGCTCGGCCTCACCCTCGAAGCCACTCCGACGCTCGACGAAGTGCTCGCACCCCGGCTCGCGCGCATGGCAACGATGCGGCGCGTCTTCGACGGGCTCACGGCGGCCGAGCTCGACCGGGTGTGCGCGCGCAAGCCGGCCGACATGTATCCCGACCAGGAGTACGTCACCCGCCGCTGCCTCAAGGTGGTGCTGAAGGAAGAAGCCGAGCACCACCGGTACGCGGTCCGCGACCTCGCGGTGCTCGAGGGCTGACGCGGTGCCCTCTACCCGGAAGCCACGCCGGTGAGGTCGAGTTCGGCCCACACGGTCTTCCCGGTGGGACGCTGCCACTGACCCCACGAGACGCTCATGCCGGCGACGAGCTTGAGCCCGTGCCCTCCTTCGGCCGAGGGCGGCCGCGGGCAGGCGGGGTCCACGCACGTGTCGTCGACCTCCACGGAGAGCCAGTTGCGTTTGCGCAGCAGGCGGACCTGGCGGGGTGGACTGCCGTGCCGGAGCGCGTTCGAGGCCAGCTCGTCGACCACCAGGAGCGCCTCGACCCGCTGCTCTTCGGGCAGGTCCTGCAGCAGCCGATCGGCCCAGGCCCGCACCCTGGCCAGCTCGGCAAGATCATCGGCGACTTCGAGCGCGACCACACGCAACGAGTCGTCCACCTGGGGCGTCTGCTGTTCGGTGGGCATCGGGGAGGCCCTTCCTGGTCCGCGACTCCGCGTTCGTAGTGCGGGGAGTCGATGTTGGACCCGTGATTACCCAGAGATCGCGACACTGAACCTGCTGACGGCGTGGTGGCCCCGTTCAGGTGGCCCGTCCGAGCAGTCGCGCGTAGATCTCGCGAGGCTTCTTCGCCCAGCGCCAGAGCTTGGTGGCGAAGACGGCTTGGAGTTCCGCCTCGAGACGGTCGCGTTCGGCTGCGGTGCGGCCCACCTCGGCCCGGAGTCGGTGGATTTCCTCGTCGAGCCGCTCGGCGTGGGCGATGGCGGCCTTTCCGGCTTCTTCGGCTTCGGCTTGTGCCGCGAGAGCGGCGGCGAGGTCGTATTCGGTTTCGCCCATGAGGGATTCGCGGTAGCGGGCGTGGGTGACGGGGACCGTGAAGTCCTTGTCGCGTGGGTCGAACGAGACGGCGATGAGGCCGTCGCCGCTGACCGATTCGCCGACGGTGTGCTCGGCGATGACGTGGGCGCCGGCGTCGAGCAGGTTCCGGAGGGCGTTCTGGTGAGTGAGGGGATCGCCGGAGATGCTGTGGTGGTGAGTGGAGACGACCAGGAACCTCACCCGGCCGGCTTCGAAGTCGCCGCGGGCGCGTTCGATCAGGATCGTCTCGGCCCCTTGGACGTCGACGAGGACCAGGTCGGCCCGCTCCAGGCCGGTTTCGGCCAACAGCGACGCCAGGTCGTGCTGGGGGACGTCGTAAACCTGTCCGTCGCTCTCGGCTTCGAACGCCAGCGGCTCGCCGGGCTCGGCGCCCATGGCACCCCGGACGAACCGGACGCGGTCCTCGTAGCCGTTGAGCGCGGTGTTGCGGCGGCCGACGTCGATCCACGCCGGGTCCGGCTCGAGGCCGACCGCCCGGCCGGTGGGGATCGCGTGGCAGAACCAGAGGCCGTAGTACATCCAGAAGCTGCCGAACTCGATCATCGCGGGCGATCCGCCGTCCGCGGCCAGGCGCTCGAGGATCCGGTGGAACACCACCTCTTCCTGGGGTTCGTGGTGACCCCGCAGAGCCCGGATGATTTCGGTCATCCAGGCGCCGTAGTAGCCGCCTTCCTCGACGAGCAGCCCGTTGTGCATGACCTGCACGCGCGTGCCGTCGTGGTCACGGCACGTCCCGGCGTCTTCGACCTTCGGGATGCCGTCGGCGTCGGTGCAGGCCACGGTGGCCCGCATCCGGCCGGCCAGCGCCGGGTCGTACCCGCTGACGTCGGGAACCAGCCGCTCCACAGAGCCTCCAAGTCGGAAAGGGAATTGGAGCCTAACGCCCAGTCAGAGCGCTCATTCCGTCAGTTCAAGATGGACAGGTCGATTGAGTCGGCCATCACGGCGTAGCCGCTGTCGTTGAGGTGGATGCGGTCGCCGCTGTCCCACGCCGGGTTGACCCAGTTCTGGTAGTCGGGTGCGCCGGCATGGGGGTAGTTCGGGTCGGTGTTGCGCACGATCGCGTCGAAGTCGATGACCGCGTCGAAGTGGTCGTCGGTGCGGATGAACTGGTTGACCTGGACACGGTTGGTGTCCTTGGCGTCGTCGTCGCCGAACCACCCGCCGCGGCGCGGGGTCACCGTGGCACCGATTACTCGGAGGCCGGCGGCGTGTGCCCGGTCGGCGAGCTGTTTGAGTCCGTCGATCAGGGTGGCGGCGTCCGTGCCCAGGTAGAGGTCGTTGGAGCCTTCGGCGATGATCACTGTTCGGGCGCCGTGGTGGCCGAGTACGTCCCGGTCGAACCGTTGGGCCGCGGTCGGGCCGATGCCACCGGGGGTGATCAGGGCGTTGCCCGCGACTCCTTCGTTGACGACCGACAGCGGCGTGCCTGCGGCCTGCAACCTGCGCGAGAGCACGTCCGGCCAGGTGCTGAAGGTGTTGACCGTGGCGTGTGCTCCGTCGGCGACCGAGTCACCGAGGACGATCACGGCGCCGGTGGTGTGGCCGCCGGCCACCTCGATGCCGGACACCCAGGCCACGTTGATCCCGCGGCCGGGATACGGGCCGGGATCGGCTGTGTGGTCCCCGGCGCCGCCGCCGAAGTCGGTGCAGTACTCACCGACCAGCCCGAGTTCGTGGTTGGGGTACTCGGTGACGGACCCGGCGGAGAACACGCTGACCGCGAGTTGCTCGCCCGCGGTGACGGGCATGGGTACCGGGTCGCTGAACACCTCGCCGCCGGCCGGGATCGTGACCACGGGTCGGCCGCCGAAGGTGACTTCGTGCAGGGTGGCGGGGACGATGGTGCTGTCGGTGCCGCGTTGCGCGACGGTGACCCGGTTGAACGTGGTGGGCGTGCGGACGAACTGGTTGGTCAGCCGGATGCGGATCTGCGTGCCGTCCGCGCTGACGCGTTCGGCGTTGCGGCAACTGAAGTTCGAGGCGTTCAGCGGCATCGCCTCGTGCATGGCAGCGCCCCAGGCCGCGATCCACTCGGTGCCGGTGGTTCCCGAGGATGCCGACCCGGCCACGCACGCCACGGCCGTCAACGCAGCCAGGCTGACGCCGATACTCCTGATCCACGGGTTCAACAACTGCTCCGGGTCGTAACAGCACAGGTGCGGTTCGTGTTCACGGCGATCCATTGCAGGATGTCCGGCGAAATGAATACGCCGTTCGCCCTCTTCGATTCCCCCATTCGTCGCAATGCGACAAATTGCCACGACTGGCCCAGGTAGGATGTATGGTCCTGCGTGACAGCGCCAGACTAAAACATCAATCTGTGAAACAGCGTTGTGAGGTCAGCCACAATTCAGGTGGCTAAATAACAAAACAGGCGCCAACCGCGTCAGGTGACGCGAAAGACCGGCCAACCGATCTCGGTGCGCCACCCAGCGGGATCGCTCGCGTCACGAGGGCCGACCACGTAGACCTCGCGCACCGGCCCGGCCACCGACATCGCGTTCTCCACCACCCAGGTCCCCAGTTCGCCGTAGGTGACCTCGACGCCGTCGTGCTCGCCGACGTGGGTGGTGACGGCCAGTTCCGCGGCCGGGAGAACCACGGGGTGCACGCGTCCGGTGCGAGGCGGCGCAGCGGTCGGCAGGTAGACGAGCGCGTGACCGCGTTCCTGTTCGAACAGGGCGTTGTCGTAGCAGCCGCCCGGTGGTCCGGTGACGGCGGTGCCGACGGCCGCCTCCAATTCGGCCATCGCGCCGGCGAACCAGGCCGCGACGTCGCCGTGCCCGACCACGGCCTCCACCGCCGCCACCGTCCGGGCGGGCTCCGCACGCAGCTCGACGTCGATCGGCGCGGGGTCGGGCCGGAGCAGGCGCCGCAGCGACACGACCGCGGCCCGGGTGCGGTCGAGCACGTCCTCGAGGCGTTGCAGGTGGTCCGCGACCAGGGCCGCCCGGACATCGGGGTCGGGGGTCCGCAGGATGCGCTGCACGTCGCTCAGGGGGACGTCGAGTTCGCGGAGCCGGTGGATGACCTGCGCGGTCGGGATCTGGTCGACGCCGTAGTAGCGGTAACCGGTGGTCTCGTCCACCACGGCGGGCTCCAGCAGGGCCGCCTCGTGGTACCGGCGCAGGGTCCGCACGCTCAAGTGGGTCAGCCGCGAAAACTCCCCGATGCTCAGCACCTCTCCATTCTGGACTCTCTCCCCCGGGGAGAGTCCACGGCTTGACCCTCCCACGCAATGAGCTCACACGATGGGCTCATGACACAGCACACCGATCTCCCGTCCGACCTGCTCCCGGCCACCGTGCGCGAGTTCTTCGCCGCCCACGTCGTCCGCGACGCCGACACCGCCTCGTCGTTCCTCACCGAGGACGCGGTGATCGTCGACCAGGACGAGACCTTCCGCGGCCGCAAAGAGGTCCACGCGTTCCTGTGGGACGCCGGGTCCGAGTTCGAGTACACGACCGAGCAGATCGGCGCTCGCCGCGTCGACGACACCCGCTGGGTGGTGACCGTGCGGCTCGAGGGCACCTTTCCTGGTGGCGTCGCCGAGCTCGATTACCGGTTCACGCTGCGGGACGACCTCATCGCCGAACTCGTCATCGCCAACCACGCAGCCTGACCTACGTCGATTTTCAGTGGAGAAAGAAATGTCTGGTTCACATCGTGATCGTCTCGACGGCCGCCGGGCGCTGGTCACAGGCGGCTCGAAGGGCTCCGGCAAGGCCGTCGCGGAGAGGCTCCGGGAAATGGGCGCCGACGTGTACGTGACGGCGCGAACGATGCCCGACGGGTACGAGTACCCCGACCGGTTCATCGAAGCGGACGTGACGACGGCCGAAGGCACCAACGCGGTGGCCGCTCGGATCGCCGAGACCGGTGGCGCGCTCGACATCCTGGTGCACGTCGTCGGAGGTGCGTCGACGCCGCCCGGTGGATTCGCGGTCATCACCGATGATCAGTGGCTCACCGAGCTGAACCTCAACTTCCTGGGAGCGGTGCGCCTCGATCGGGCTCTTCTCCCGGCGATGATCGAGTCCGGCGCGGGCGTGGTGCTGCACTTCACGTCGATCCAGCGTGAGCTACCCCTGTACGAGGCGTCCCTGGCGTACGCAGCGGCGAAGGCCGCCCTGCGCACGTACAGCAAGGGACTCGCCAACGAGCTCGCGCCGCGCGGCGTACGGGTCAACGCGATCAGCCCCGGCGGGATCGAGACCGAAGCGTACGAGAGGTTCGTGGACCGGATCGCCGAGGGCAACGGAATCACCCGTGAAGCGGCCAAGCAGACCATCTACGACTCCCTCGGAGGAGTACCGCTGGGACGATTCGCGAACACCGCGGAAATCGCGGACCTCGTCGGATTTCTGGTCTCGGTCCGCGCCTCGGCGATCGTGGGCGCCGAATACGTGATCGACGGCGGAACCGTCCCGACGGTCTGAGCCAGCGCGGCGTCGGCATCTGGGACCGGTCCTCGAACGAGACGCCGTCCACGTTCGTCGACGTCGGGTCGGCCGAAACGTTCCGGGACGAGGACGTCGCCTACGCTGGGTCGTCGTGGAGCCGCGGTCAGCGGTGTGCGGAGACGAGGTCGTAGGCGGCGGCGCCGAAGGCGTGGACGCGGGCGGTGGCGTTGTCGGTGCGCCAGAGCAGGCCCCACTGCAGGGGTGGTGCGTCGTGGAGGTGGACGTAGACGACGTCGGGGCGGGCGTAGTAGCGCCGGACGTTGGCGCCGACGGGGAAGACGCCGTGTCCGGCGCCGACGAGGGTGAGCATTTCCTGGAACGTGGCGGCCGTGCGGCCGGTGCGGATCGGGTGGCCGGCCGGGGTGGTCGCGGGGGTGCGGTCGGCGCGCAGGGAGTCGGGCAGGGTGTCCGGCAGCTGCAGCATGGTGACCGTGGCCAGGTCTTCGACGGAGACGGAGTCACGCCCGGCGAAGGCGTGACCGACCGGGACGGCGAGGAAGCGGGCTTCGGACACCAGCACGGGTCCGCTGTCGATGCCGGGCTCGTGTACGGGGAAGGTCGCCAGCGCGAGGTCGACTTCGCCGTCGCGCAGCCAGGGCATCAGTTCGGCCAGCTGGGCTTCGCGGATGCGGACGTCGCAGTCGGGGTGGCGTTCCCGGAACAGGTCGGTGGCGCCGACCAGCAGCTGGCCGGCGGCCGCGCCGGTGAAGCACACCTGCAGGGTTCCGGTGAACCCGCGGCCGGTCTCGATCGCGTGCGCCACCGCGGCGTTGACCGCGGCCCAGGCGGGCCGTAGGTCGTCGCGGAGCCGGCGGCCCACGGGGGACAGTTCGACCCGGCGGCTGGTGCGGATGAACAGCGGGACCCCGACCCGGCGTTCCAGTTTGCGGATCGTCTGGCTGATCCGGGCGGTGGACACGTGCAGCCGCTCCGCTGTGCGGCCGAAGTGCAGTTCCTCGGCCAGGGTCAGGAACGCCTCCAGCTCGTGCCGCTCGAGCATGTCCGTCCTCACTTCGTTAAGCGTGGCTTCACGATCATGGCACACATCGGCGTTGTTCCGGGGTTCTGCCCGCCGGAGAGTGGAGGCAGCGGAAACCAGTCCACAAAGGAGCAAGGATGTACGTCACCGATGACCACGCGCTGGCCGCCGGGAGCGGCGCGGCAGTCGTGGCCCAGCTGCGGGACCGGGTCGAGATCGTCGACGCGCTCCACCGGTTCGCTCTCGGCCAGGATCTGAAGGACAGGGCACTGTTCGCGTCGGCGTTCACCGCGGACGCCGAGCTCGACTTCCGGCCGGCCGCCGCGAAGTGGGGCGCGCGGCCGCCGCTGATGGCGGCCCGGGACACGATCGTCACCACCATCCTCGGCCTGTTCACCGGCCGGGTGGACACCACGCACCAGGTCACCAACCTGCGTGTCGCCGTCGAGGACGACACCGCGCGGCTGACCGCGCTCGTCGAGGCCCAGCACCTCCTGACCGCCGACCACGGGGTGTTCGCGTTGTTGAAGAACCCTTATGACGTCGAACTGGTCCGGGATGGCGCGCGCTGGCTGATCCACCGCATGCGGATCGACAACACGTGGTTCACCGGCGACCCTGTCGCGATCTTCACCGCCTGACCCCTCCGGAAACGCGAACAAAGGAAGAGCACATGAAAGCCGTCAGAATCCACCAGCCGGGCGGGCCGGAAGGGCTCGTGTACGAGGACGCGCCCGAGCCCTACGCCGGCGTCGGTGACGTGGTCATGCGGGTGCACGCCGCCTCCTTCACCCCCGGCGAGCTGGACTGGCCGGTGACCTGGGTCGACCGGCGTGGCCGGGACCGGACACCGGCCGTTCCGGCCCACGAGGTGTCGGGCGTGGTCACCGCCGTCGGATACGGCACCACCGGGCTGCGGGTCGGCGACCGCGTGTACGGGCTGACCGACCGCCACCGCGACGGGGCGGCGGCCGAGTACCTCTCCGCCGAGGCACGCGATCTGGCGGTCCTGCCCGACACGGTGACCCACGTGGCCGCGGCGGCACTGGCGATGCCGGGGCTGACCGCGTGGCAGGCGCTGT
This sequence comes from Amycolatopsis plumensis, assembly GCF_042652605.1. Taxonomy (NCBI): domain Bacteria; kingdom Bacillati; phylum Actinomycetota; class Actinomycetes; order Pseudonocardiales; family Pseudonocardiaceae; genus Amycolatopsis; species Amycolatopsis plumensis. Next base: position 4,494,416 of record NZ_JBHSJY010000001.1, read on the forward strand.
TCACCCACGGGCGGCTGAGCGCCGGTCAGTCCGTCGTCGTCCACGGCGCGGGCGGCGGCGTCGGCACGGTGGCCGTCCAGCTCGCGCGGGATGCCGGCGCGCACGTGATCGGCACCGGCCGTGGCACCCACCGGGAGGCGGCGATCGAAGCGGGGGCGCACGCGTTCGTCGACCTCGACCGGCAGTGGGTCGAAGGCCAGGCCGAGCTGGTCTTCGACACGGTCGGCGAAGACGTGCTCGCCCGCTCGGCCGCCATCGTGCGTCCCGGTGGGACGCTCGTGTCGATCTCCGCGCCACCCCCGGCGGTGCCCGGCGGACGGGCGGTGTATTTCATCGTCGAGCCCGACCGCGCCCAGCTGACCGAACTCGCCGACCGCGTCCGGGCCGGGCGGCTCCGCCCGACGGTCGGAGCCACCTACGCCCTGCCGGACACCCGGCAGGCGTTTCTCGCCAAGCAGAGCGGTGTGCCGGGGAAGGTCGTGCTCAAGGCGGTCGACGACGACTGACCTGGGCGAAACCGCCTACCATGCCCTATGTGTTCGCCGCGGCAGGCGACGCGGTTTCGCTTTCGAGAGGTGGCTGTGGGCATCGAGCAGATGAGCCCGTACGAGCTTGCGGCGTGGCAGGACATCGAGCGTTGGCGTGACGAGCGGTTGGCCGCCGGCGAGCGCCGTCTGGTGCCGCCCCGGGTTCGTGATCGCGTGGTCAAGGGTGGCCGGATGGCCAAGGGACGGCTCGAGCAAGTGCCCGGCGCGGAACAGCTGACCGAGATCGTCGGCAACGCGATCGACGGATTGCTGCGGTTGGTGAACAAGACCAGCGAGGCGACGTTGCGGCGCAAGGCGGTCGTCGCGGCTTATGCCAAGCGTGGGCACACCGTCACCGAACTGAGCGACATCCACCAGCTCGAGTTGGCCGACATCGACAAGGCCAAGCCTCGGCTGGGGCTGCGCTACACGGCGTTCAGCGCGGTCGAGGGCGCCGGCGCCGGGCTGGCGGTCTCCGGCGGTGAACTGCTCACGACAGCCGGCGGCATCTTCGGTGCGGGCGCCGGCGCGGCGCCTGGTGCCGGCACGGTCGCCGCGGCGATGGCGGCCGACGCCGTGCTGGTGCTGGGTGCGATGACGAGGGCGATCGCCCACACCGCCGCATATTACGGCTACGACACCGAATTGCCCCACGAGAGGGTCTTCGCGCTCGGCGTCCTCAACTTCGGGATGGCCCAGCAAGCCGGCAAGACCATCGCGTACGTCCAGTTGAACAAGCTCGTGAACGACCTCGCCCGCAAGGCGGCATGGGACCAGCTGAACAAGAACGGCGTCACGAGGATCGTCAAAGCGTTCTACGAGCGATTCGCACTTCGGCTGACGAAGCAGAAGCTCGGACAGGCCGTACCGGTGGTCGGCATCGTGATCGGCGCCGGACTCAACGCGCGGTTGCTGCACAACCTCACCGAGGACGCCGAGCACCTTTACCGCGAGCGGTTCCTGCGCGAGAAGCACAACCTGAGAACGGTCGATGTCGCCGTGACCACAACGGACGCCGACCTTGTCTCGGACGACGACACGATCCACATCGCGGAGATCGTCGAGGAAGCGACCGCCGCCGAGCAGCCCCCTCGCCAGTCCTAGCGGGGGAGGAGGAAGAGAAGATCCACCGCCACGATGGCGGTGGGCACCGCACACCCGAGCCTCCGGATTCCGGCACACCGAGGCCTTCGAAATAGGCTTGGACATCCGCGAGCAGCGCGTTCCGCATGCTCCGGTCGAACGAGACGTCCAGTTCGGCATCCGACCCGAGGTCGAACCTGTTTTGACCCGTATCCGGGTCGGACGCGATGGCACTGTCGATTTCCAAGGCGTAACCGTATCTGGTGAACGTGTCCCTGAATCCGGTGAAGTGCGGATGACGTTGTCATCCGCGGGTCCAGGCGTCGGATTGGGGTGGGGTAGCTTTACCGGCGCCTGTAACGCCCATCGGACGCACACCGATGGTTCGCGTGGGTCCTGTCGGGACGCACGCGGGGGGTCTTGCGGCGCTCATACCGGACGGCAGTCGCCGGGGGCCGCTGAGGAAACAGAGCCAGGGGGGCTTCGAACATCATGACGTCCACGGTCAGCGCCCGCGCGTCCGTACCCACCGCGCCCGCGAGCACCGGCCACAAACAGCGCGACGACATCCAGGGTCTGCGCGCGCTCGCCGTCGGCCTCGTGCTCGTCTACCACCTCAGGCCGGGGTGGCTGCCCGGCGGCTTCGTCGGCGTCGACGTCTTCTTCGTGATCTCCGGCTACCTGATCATCGGCACCCTGACGGGTGAACTGCGCCGCACCGGGCGGGTCGGGCTGCTCAGCTTCTACGCCCGGCGCATCCGGCGGCTGCTGCCCGCGGCGACCGTCGTGCTGCTGGCCACCGTCGCGGCGACGGTGCTGCTGGTGCCGGTGTCGCGCCGGCCGGAGATCCTGCGCGAGGTGGTGGCGTCCGCGCTGAACGTGCAGAACTGGGTGCTCGCCGTGTTTTCGTCGGACTACGCGACGGCCACCGCCTCCGCCTCGCCCGTGCAGCACTTCTGGTCGTTGAGCGTCGAAGAGCAGTTCTACCTGGTCATCCCGCTGTTGCTGCTGCTCAGCGCGGCGATCGCGCGGCGGTCCGGTTCACGTCCGGTGGCGGTGGCGTTCGGCGCGATCACGGTGCTGACGGTGGCGTCGCTGGTGTTCTCCGCGGTCTACACGCAGATCAACCACGGTCAGGCGTACTTCATCACCCCCACCCGGATGTGGGAGCTGGGCATCGGCGGCCTGACCGCGATGGTCGTCCGCCGGGTGCGCGTGCGCTTCGCCGCGCGGCTGGCGCTGGGCTGGCTGGGCCTGGGCGCGGTGCTGGTCAGCGCTTTCACCTTCGGCACGCACATGGCGTTCCCCGGCTGGATCGCCCTGCTGCCCACGCTGGGCACGGCCGCGCTGCTGGTCGCGGGCACCGCCGAGCGTCCCCGGGCCGGCGAACTGTCGCCGCTGCTGGGCGTGCTGCCGCTGCGCTACGTGGGCGACATCTCCTACAGCCTGTACCTGTGGCACTGGCCGGTGGTGGTCTTCCTGCTGGAGGAGGCGGGTGCCGCCAAGCTCAGCAAGCGTCAGGTGCTGGTCGCCGCGGTGTCGAGCCTGGTGCTCGCGGCGCTGTCGAAGCACCTGGTCGAGGACCCGCTGCGGCGACCGCGGCCCCGTCGCGGGGGTGCGCGGCCGAGGCGCCGCGCCGCTTACGCGCTGGGCGCCTGCATGGTGGTGGTCACCACGGTGGCCGCGACGGTGCCGTGGCAGCTCGCGCAGCACCGCCTCGACGCGCTGAGCGCCGACATCGCGTTGGACGCCGACCACCCTGGCGCGCTCGCGCTGGACCCGGCGCACGTGCTCACCGCGCGCGAGGACGTGCCGGTCGTCCCCGATCCGTCGGTGGCGGCCAAGGACATCGCCTCGGTGTGGCACGACGGCTGCGGCCAGTACGACCCGGTGGCCTATCCGATGAACAGTGACAAGTGCGCCTACGGCCGCGCCGGCGCGGCGAAGACGATGGTCGTCATCGGCGACTCGCACATGACCCAATTCGCCACGGCCCTGATCGACATCGCCAACCGCGCCGGCTGGCGCGTCAAGTTCATGCTCCACGACGGCTGCCCCTTCAGCGCCGCGGCCCCGACCAAGACGCGAGACGCCGACCCGAGCCGACCCGAGCCGTTCGCCGAGTGCCCGGGCCAGGACAAAGTGAAGATCGACTCGATGCTGGCGGACAAGCCCGACCTCCTGGTCACCGCGGCCATGTCCCCCGAGTCCTATCTCAACGACCTCAGGTGGGCGTGGAAGTCCCCGGAGGCGCTCACCGCGGGCTACCGCTCGTACCTCGAAAAGATCACCGCCGCGGGCATCCCCGTCGCCGTCATCAGGGACACGCCCCGCGCCGACGACAACGTCCTCAACTGCCTGCAACGCAACCCAGCCCCGCATTCCTGCGACAAGCCGAGGTCCAAGGCGGTCGACGCCTTCACCGACCCCTTGGCCACGACCGCGGCCACCATCCCCGGCGTGCGGGTCGTGGACTTGACGAACTGGATCTGCACGGCGGACCTGTGCCCGGCGGTCGTGGGCAACGTGGTCGTCTACCGCGACAACCACCTCACGGACACCTACATCCGCACCTTGGCGACCCCCCTCCGCCAGGCCCTGGGAATCTAGCCCCGCCCACTGACCGAGCCTGGCGGTGACCGCGAAACGCGGGTCCAGCGTCGCCCTGGGTGGGCTCATCGGCCGGAGGTCGCACCAGGGGCAGCAGGACCTCGTCGACGATCGCTGTCACCTCGGCCGCGGTCACCGTCCCTGCCTCCATGTGTTCGACGAGGATCAGGCGTGGTCCCACCGCGGCGATCCGGGCGGTGGCCGCGGCGGGGCGTGCCTCCCCGCGCTCGGCGGCGTCGGTCAGCAGGCCGAGGATCAGCTCTTGGCGGGGGCGCAGCACGAGGGCGCGGACCCGGGCGAACAGCTCCGGGTGGCGTGCCCGCTGGGTGATCAGTGGGCGCAGGGCCCGGCCATGCGGTTCGTCGAGCACCCGGGCCAGCCCGCCGAGCAGGGCCAGCAGGTCGCCGCGCAGGGTTCCGGTTTCCGGTGGCCGGGGCTCCCCGAAGCCCGCGTCCGGGTCGGTGAGCGCGGCCAGCACCAGCTCCTCGGGCGTCGCCCACCGCCGGTAGAGCGCCGCCTTGCCGGTCCGCGCGCGGGCCGCGACCTTCTCGAAGCTCAGCTCCTCGAACGAGGTTTCGGCCAGTTCGGCCAGTGCAGCTTCGAGGATCGCGCGGACCAGCGTGTCGCCCCGGCGCCGGGTCTCCACCATCGGGCGCTCCTCTCGGGTACGTTCGTTAGTGAACGATACCGTTCCTTATGAGAGGGTGGGCGATGACGGCCATCACGAACGTCCGCGTCTTCGACGGCGCCGGGCTCACGGAACCGCGGACCGTCTTCGTCGACGGCGGCCGCCTGTCCGGCGAAGCCACCGGTGGCCCGGTGCTCGACGGAACCGGCCAGGTCCTGCTTCCCGGCCTCATCGACGCCCACGTCCACCTGCACGGCCGAGAGAACCTCGAACAGTTCGCCCGGTACGGCGTCACCACGGCCCTGGACATGGCGACGACGTCGGCCGCGCTGCTGGCCGGCCTGCGGAACCAGCCGGGGCTCACCGATATCCGCAGCGCCGGCGTGCCCGCGATCGGGCCGGGCGGGATGCACGCCCGCATGCCCGGCATGCCCGCCGAAGCGGTCATCACCGATCCCGCGCGTGCGGCGGACTTCGTCGCGGCCCGCACCGCGGCCGGGTCGGACTACCTCAAGATCGTGCTCGAAGCACCCGGGGGCGGCGGTCCCGAACTGCCGGTGGCCCGCGCCCTCACCGAAGCCGCGCACGCGGCCGGGCTGCTGGTCGTCGCGCACGCCGCGAGCACCGGGGCGTACACGATGGCACTGGACGCGGGCGTGGACGTCGTCACACACGCGCCGCTCGGACCGCCGATCGCGGACGGCGACCTCACGCGGGCGAAGATCGTCGTACCGACGCTGACGATGATGAAAGGCATCGCGACGGCGACCGGTCGGCCCCAGCTCTACGCAGGCGCGGCGACGTCGGTGACCATGCTTCACCGCGCGGGCGTGGCCGTCCTGGCCGGTACCGACGCGAACGCCGCCCCGGGAGTACCTTTCTCCGTCGCGCACGGCGCGAGCCTGCACGACGAGCTCGAACTGCTCGTCGCCGCTGGACTGTCCACAGTAGAGGCATTGCGCGCCGCGACCGTGTTGCCGGCGAAGCACTTCGGGCTGACCGACCGCGGCGCGATCCGGCCGGGACTGCGCGCAGACCTGCTCCTGCTCGACGGCGACCCGGTCGCCGACATCCGTGCCACCCGCGCGATCAGCCGGGTCTGGTGCGCGGGGGTCGAGCTTTGATTCAGGTGAGAGGACTGCGGCGCGCTCGTTTCGAACATCTGGCGCAGCGGTCAGGCGACCCGGGCGCGGATCCACCCGGACGGATCGGACCGGCCCTGTGGTGCGGCGGGTCACCGTTATAAGCGGCTTCGACGGTGTGAGCCGGATCCTCGGCGCGGATGGCGAGTGCCGAGGTTTCCAGGTGTTGATAAAAGAGCGGAGGACAGATCGGCTCTCGGTCACCATGGACCCGTGAATGTCGCATGGCCGGAACGGCGCGAGGATGTGATCTCCGCACTCGGAGTCGTCTCGGCAGAGCCGCCTACGCTGGACGGTGCGGGCAGGGATACGCGCTTCCCCGACATCACGAACGCTGTCCACTGGCTGGTGGACGACACTTCGTGGGATTCGGAGGACCCAGCCGCGTCCATTGGGACAATCCTCCGCAACAGTGTTGAAGCTGGCGCGATCCGCGCGGTCGTAGCCGCCGTCGTCGGCGTGTCGGATCGTCAAGGTGCCGCGGCTACGGATAGAGAGCCGCGCTGCCCATGCAGCTGGCCAGGCGAAGGAGGTCATAGTGGGAGGAACGACGATCGTGTACGAGCCGTCACTCAGTGCTAGCGGCATGACCCTGTTCGGTTAGCACGGCTTCGTTATCGGGCGTGGCGCGTTCGCTTCGGATGCCGAACTCGCGAAAACCATCGCCCACGAGTCATGCCGCCTGGCGACGTTCCAATCTGCCGGCGGTGTGGGGGCAGGACTGGCGAAGGCGGAAACAGATGCGGCTTTCAAATTTGCCGAACAAGTGGGTCCGTACATTTCGGGAGGGCACTGATGACCCGCTCGGCGTGGATTGAGGCGGCCAAGCGTGTTACCGAGGGTGTTAGGGAAGGATTGCGCTGCCCGGAAATAACGACGAATTCCTTGAAGTGGAATGGTTTCCAGGTCCTCATGGCGGGAATGGCGAGTATCGAATGCGTTGCCCATCGTGTGGTGCCGAGAACTGGGTTCGAGAGGGATGACCTGCGCGGTGGCAGGTGTCCTTGAAGGCTCGATCAAGTACGTGATCGAGAAGCACGATGAAGGGCCCTGACCGTTCTCGACCACGGGAACGTCACCCCGGGCATCCTGATCCACCGGTGGCTTCTGGCCTTACTCGATGGCCAGGTGCAGCTTGGTCGTCCAGCCACCTCGCGATCGGCCCAGCGCGTGATCGGCGGGTTCGGGCTCGCCGACTCCGCCGGGCGGTTCTTTCTGCCGGCCAGTGTCGATGCGGGCGCCTGCCGCGTGCTGATGCGGCCGATTGATCGTGGAATCGGCCACTCGACCCGGGCCGGACCTAGCGGTACCAACTTCTCACCTGCGCTGCCGAGTGCTCACGAGGTCCAGCTTCCGACTCGAAGCGGAATGCGGCCACGTTGCTGTCGTCGAGCACAGCCACACCCAACCCGCTGTGGGGTGGCGGCGCGCAGTTCGCTGACCCGCCGCTACGTTCTACGTCGCGGGGGCGGCGACGTTCGCGGTCAGCAGGGCGCCGACCGGTTGCAGATCCGCCTCGGCGCTCGAACGCCTCGCCCGCGACTCCTCCGACGACCAGCCCACCATCATCGAGGTTTTCACCGCCTTCGTACGCACCAACAACCTCCGCACCGCCCACGAGAAGGACTCAGATTCTCTCTCGCCGGCTACTGACACCCAGGCCGCCCTCACCGTCCTAGGCCGGCGCGACCCCCGCTATGACCACAACACCGTCATCGACCTGCGCGACACCAACCTCACGAAAGCAGACCTCTCCAACGCGAACTTGCGCGATGCGGACGTGGAGCACGCGGTCCTGAAGTACGCGGTCATGGTGCACTCGTACTTCTTCTTGACGAAACTCAAGATCCGTCGCAACGAAAAAACCGCCCTACCTGGACTTTCAGACCCGGTGGGCGGTATTTCGTCACTGTGGAGCTAAGGGGACTCGAACCCCTGACCCCCTCACTGCCAGTGAGGTGCGCTACCAGCTGCGCCATAGCCCCGAGGCGAAGGTGAACTCCGCATCTCGTATGCCCATACAGTACACCCCGCCCAGACGCCCTCCACGCGGGGGTCCCCACAAACCCGCCTCGCGATCCACAACCGTCTGACCAGCAGGTTCACACCTTATTTTTAGTCCTGTATTGACGCCCGACTGTGGCCGCCGTTACATTTTGCGCGGTTGTGACGCCGAGGTCCCCGCCCGTTACGCCGCGTCTCCAACACCGGGCACACCTCTCGATGACGCCGCGTGCGCGGCAGAGGAGGCTTCGATGACGAGACGGCGGGTGATGACGCTGCTCGCGGCAGCGTCGGTCCTGGTCGGAAGCATGGTGACGACGAGCGCTGAAGCAGCGGTGACCCCGGACGGGTGGTACACCGTCGCCGCCAACAGCGGGAAGTGCGTCGATGCCCGGGCCGCCGGGACCGCGAACGGGACCGTCGTCCAGCAGTACGCCTGCAACCAGACCGCCTCGCAGCAGTGGCAGTTCCAGGCCACCGGGGACGGCTACTTCCGAGTCAACGCCCGCGCCAACCCGGCCGCGACCTGGGACGTCAAGGACGTCTCCACCGCCGACGGTGGCCTGCTCCAGCTCTGGACCTACGGGGGCGGCGCGAATCAGCAGTGGCAGGCCGTCGACGAGGGCGGTGGCCGGTATCACTTCGTCAGCCGCAACAGCGGGAAGTGCCTCGACGTCCCCGGGGCGTCCACCGGCGATGTCCAGCTCCAGCAGTACACCTGCAACGGCACCGCCGCCCAGTCCTTCATGCTGACCCCCATGGACACGAGCCAGCCCGACTTCGGCCCGAACGTGGTGATCTTCGACCCGTCCATGCCGAGCTCGACCATCCAGAGCCGGCTCGACAGCATCTTCGCCCAGCAGGAACGCAACCAGTTCGGCGGCCAGCGCTACGCGGTCATGTTCAAGCCCGGCACCTACGCCAACGACGTCAACGTCGGCTTCTACACGCAGGTCCTGGGCCTCGGCCTGAGCCCCGATGCCGTGAACATCAACGGCGCCGTGCACGTCGAGGCCGACTGGTTCCCACCGCAGAACGCCACCCAGAACTTCTGGCGGGGCGCCGAGAACCTGTCGGTGACGCCGAACGGGGGCGCCGACCGGTGGGCGGTCTCCCAGGCCGCGCCCTACCGGCGCATGCACGTCCGCGGCGACCTTCAGCTCGACGACGGCGGCTGGGCCAGCGGCGGCTGGATCTCCGACACGAAGATCGACGGCCAGGTCCGCTCCGGCTCGCAGCAGCAGTGGATCTCCCGCAACTCGCAGTTCGGCAGCTGGAACGGCTCGAACTGGAACATGGTCTTCGCCGGCGTCCAGGGCGCGCCCGCCAACACCTTCCCGACCCCGCCCTACACCACCGTCGGCCAGACGCCGGTCGTGCGCGAAAAGCCGTTCCTCTACATCGACAGCGCCGGCAAGTACCAGGTGTTCGTGCCCGCCACCAAGACCAACGCGTCCGGCACGACCTGGGCCAACGGCGCCGCCCCCGGTACCTCGGTCCCGATCGACCAGTTCTTCATCGCCAAGCCCGGCGCCACCGCCGCGGAGATGAACGCCGCGCTCGCCGCGGGCAAGAACCTGCTGGTCACGCCCGGTGTTTACCACCTGAACCAGACCCTGCGCGTCACCCGACCGGACACCGTCGTGCTCGGCCTGGGCATCGCCACGCTGATCCCCGACAACGGCATCACCGCGATGACCGTGGACGACGTCGACGGCGTCAAGGTCGCCGGCCTGCTGATCGACGCCGGCACGACCAGCTCGAACACGCTCATGCAGGTCGGCCCGGCCGGCTCGAGCGCCGGCCACGCGGCGAACCCGACGTCGCTGCACGACGTGTTCTTCCGGATCGGCGGCGCCGCCGTCGGGAAGGCGGCGAACAGCCTGGTCGTCAACAGCAGCAACGTGATCGGCGACCACATGTGGATCTGGCGCGCCGACCACGCCGAGCGCAACGAGTACGTCGGCTGGACCACGAACACCGCCGACACCGGGCTGATCGTCAACGGCAACGACGTCACGATGTACGGCCTCTTCGTCGAGCACTACCAGAAGACGCAGGTGGTCTGGAACGGCAACGGCGGCCGGACCTACTTCTTCCAGAACGAGATGCCCTACGACGTGCCGAACCAGGCGAGCTGGATGAACGGCTCGACGCCGGGCTTCTCCGCCTACAAGGTGAGCCCGAACGTCACCAGTCACGAAGCGTGGGGGCTGGGCAGCTACTGCTACTTCAGCACGAACCCGTCCGTGGCCAGCGCACACGCGTATGAGGCGCCGAACACGCCGGGCGTCCGGTTCCACGACATGGTGACCGTGTCGCTCAATTACCAGGGCACCATCACGCACGTGATCAACAACACCGGCCCGGCGACGCCGTCCGGGACCAAGGCCGTCAACCTGGTGAGTTACCCCTGAATCACCGGCGTGCGCCGTGGTGGCGGCCGCGGCGCACGCCGGTCCTTTGTGGAATACCCCGAAAGGGGTGTTCCGGGAGCCGGACGGGGGTAATCGTCGCAAACTGAGGTCCCCAATCGATCCGGGAGCGGCAGATGACCTCTTTCGCAGCGTTCACCGTCGTCGAACCCCGCAAGGCCTGGCCGATCGCCGCCGTCCGCGGCGTGTTCGCCGTGCTCTTCGGGCTCTTCGCGCTGATCTGGCCCGGCGCCACCGTCCTCGTCCTGGCGATCCTGTACGGCGTGTACGCGATCATCGACGGCATCGGCGGCCTGATGCAGGCGTTCCGCCCGGGTGACACCGGGCACCGGGTGGCGTACGGCGTCCTCGGCGCGCTCGGCATCATCGCCGGGATCCTCGTCCTGGTCTGGCCCGGCATCACCGTCCTGCTACTGGCCCTGCTGGTCGGCTTCTGGGCGATCATCACCGGCATCGCCGAGATCGCCGCGGCGGTCCGGCTGCGCAAGCAGATCAAGGGCGAGGCGTTCCTCATCGCGGCCGGCGCGATCTCCGTGCTCGCCGGGGTGCTCATCGTGATCAACCCGATCGCCGGCGCGTACGGCATCGCCCTGCTCGTCGGGATTTACGCGCTGCTGTACGGGATCGTGCTGCTCGTGCTGGCCTTCCGGCTGCGCAAACTGGGGGACACGGCCCGAGAAGCCTGAGTACCGTGCGGGGGTGTCGACCCGCGAACTGGTGGTGCTGGGCACCGCGAGCCAGGTGCCCACGCGCCACCGCAACCAGAACGGCTACCTCCTCCGCTGGGACGGCGAGGGCATCCTCTTCGACCCCGGCGAAGGCACCCAGCGCCAGATGCTGCGGGCCGGTGTCGCCGCCACGGACGTCACGCGGATCTGCGTCACGCACTTCCACGGCGACCACAGCCTCGGCCTGCCCGGGGTGATCCAGCGGCTGTCGCTGGACAAGGTGCCGCACCCGGTCCACGCCCACTTCCCGGCCTCCGGCGCGCACTACTTCGCGCGGATGCGGCACGCGTCGGCCTTCTACGAGCAGGCCGACCTGCGGGAACACCCGATCGCCGAGGACGGCCCGATCGCCACCGGGAAGCTCACCCTCGAGGCGAGGCGGCTGAGCCACCCCGTCGAGGCGTTCGGCTACCGGCTGGTCGAGCCGGACGGCCGCACGATGCTCCCGGAGAAACTGCGCGAACGCGGCATCGCGGGCCCGGACGTCGGCCGGCTCCAGCGGGAGGGGCGCCTGGGGGCCACGAACCTCGAGGACGTCAGCGAGCCGCGGCCCGGCCAGCGGTTCGCGTTCGTGATGGACACCCGCCTGTGCGACGCGGTCTACGCCCTCAGCGAAAACGCCGACACGCTGGTGATCGAATCGACGTTCCTCGCCGAGGATACGTCCCTGGCGGAGGACTTCGGCCACCTGACCGCCCGGCAGGCCGCCCGGGTCGCCGCCGAGTCCGGCGTCCGGCAGCTCGTGCTGACCCACTTCTCGCAGCGCTACCCCGATCCGGAACGCTTCGAAGCCGAAGCGCGGGCCGAGTTCGACGGCGAGATCGTCGTCGCGCAGGACCTGGAGCGGGTCCAGGTGCCGAAACGGCGTTCTTTCCCCACGGGGCAAGAAGCGCCGTAGGCTGCATCTCGTGAGCCAGCCGATCCTCATGACCGTCGACGACGATCCCGCCGTGTCCCGCTCGGTCGCCCGTGACCTGCGCCGGCGCTACGGGAAGGACTACCGCGTCATCCGCGCCGACTCCGGCCCGGACGCCCTCGACGCGCTGCGCGAGATCAAGCTGCGCGGCGACGCCGTCGCGGCGATCCTCGCCGACTACCGGATGCCGCAGATGGACGGGATCGCCTTCCTCGAGAAGGCGATGGACCTGTTCCCGCACGCCCGCCGTGCCCTGCTGACCGCCTACGCCGACACCGACGCCGCGATCCAGGCGATCAACGTCGTCGACGTCGACCACTATCTGCTCAAGCCGTGGGACCCGCCGGAGGAGAAGCTCTACCCGGTCATCGACGCCCTGGTCGAGACGTGGAAGGCGGTCGGCGACAAGCCGGTCGAAGAGGTCAAGCTCCTCGGCCACAAGTACTCGTCCCCGTCGTTCCACATGCGCGACTTCCTCGCGCGCAACGCCGTGCCGTACCGCTGGTACTCCGTCGACGAGGACGAGGGCAAACGCCTGCTCCAGGCGGCCGAGGCCACCGAAGCCGACATCCCGGTGGTCGTCACCCCGGACGGCACCGTCCTCAAGAACCCCAGCGGCAGCGAGATCGCCGACGCGGTCGGCCTGTCGACCCGGCCGGCGCAGGAGTTCTACGACCTCGTCGTCATCGGCGGCGGCCCGGCCGGCCTCGGCGCCGCGGTGTACGGCGCTTCCGAGGGCCTGCGCACGGTGCTCGTCGAGAAGAAGGCCACCGGCGGCCAGGCCGGCACGAGCTCGCGCATCGAGAACTACCTCGGCTTCCCGGACGGCGTGTCGGGCGCGCAGCTGACCGACCGGGCGCGGCGCCAGGCGCAGAAGTTCGGCGCCGAGGTGCTGACCGCCCGGGACGTCGTCGGCCTGGAAGCCCGCGGTTCGTCGCGGGTGATCACCTTCGGTGACGGCAGCGAGATCGCCGCGCACTCGGTGATCCTCGCCAGCGGCGTGAACTACCGCGCACTGGACGCCGAAGGTGTCGCGGAGCTCACCGGCCGCGGCGTCTACTACGGCTCGGCCGCGACCGAGGCACCCGAGTGCAAGGGCGAGCACGTCTACATCGTCGGCGGCGCCAACTCCGCCGGGCAGGCCGCGGTGTTCTTCGCCAAGCACGCCAGCGACGTGACGATCCTGGTGCGCGGTGCCTCGCTGGAGGCGTCGATGTCGCACTACCTGATCGAGCAGATCGCGGGCATCGGCAACATCCACGTCCGCACGCACACCACGGTCAAGCAGGTGCACGGCGACGGCCACCTCGAGCGGCTCACGCTCTGCGAGAACGGCGTCACCGAGACGGTCGAGACCGGGCACCTGTTCATCTTCATCGGCGCCGCCCCGCGCACCGACTGGCTCGGCGACGCCATCCACCGCGACGAGCACGGGTTCGTGTGCACCGGCCCGGACCTCCGGAGCGCCGGGCAGCGGCCGGCGGGCTGGCCGCTCGACCGTGACCCGTACTACCTCGAGTCGTCGATCCCGGGCGTGTTCGTGGCCGGTGACGTGCGGTCCCAGTCGGTCAAGCGGGTGGCCTCCGCGGTCGGCGAGGGCGCGATGGCCGTGACGCTGGTACACCGGTACCTGGAGGAACAATGAGCGCACTGCCGCGGGAAGAGCTTCGCGGCCTCTTCCTGTTCGAACACCTTTCCGAAGAGCAGCTCGACTGGGTCGCCGCCAACGCCGTGCTCGAGGAGTACGAAGGCGACAGCTTCGTCATCCGCGAAGGCGACGAGGCGACCTGCTTCTACGTGATCCTGAACGGCGCCGTCCGGATGACCCGCCTGGTCAGCGGCACCGAAGTCGAGACGAACCGGTCCGACCAGCGCGGCGCCTACTTCGGCGCGACGCAGTTCTTCGTGCACCAGGAAGCCGAGCACCGCTACGGCGCTTCGGTGCAGGCGCTGAGCGACCTGACGCTGCTCGCGCTGCCCGCCGCGGAGTTCTCCGTCGAGTTCCGCCGGTGGTTCCCGATGGCGACGCACCTGCTGGAAGGCATGTACCTCGGCTGGCGCAACAGCGACACGGTGATCGGCTCCCGCCGCCGTCTCCTGGCGCTGGGCGAGCTGTCGGCCGGCCTGACGCACGAGCTGAACAACCCGGCCGCGGCCGCCGTCCGGGCGACGTCCGCCCTGCGCGAACGCGTCGCCGGGATGCGGCACAAGCTCGCCTTCCTGGCAAAGAAGGACATCGAGCCGGAGCTGCTCTACCAGCTCATCGACGTCCAGGAACGCCTGGTCAAGCAGGTCGCGCAGGCGGAAAAGCTGACGGCGATGCAGCAGGCCGACCGCGAAGACGAGATCAGCGACTGGTTCGACGAGCGCGAGATCGACGGCGGCTGGGACCTCGCCGACATCTACGTCCGCGCCGGGCTGACCACGGCCGACCTGGACCACGTCCTCGAGCAGGTGGGCGACACCTTCATCGACGGCGCCGTGCGCTGGCTCGCCTACGCCCTCGAAACCGAGATGCTCATGGGCGAGATCGAGGACTCCACCACGCGCATCTCCGCCCTTGTCGGCAAGGCCAAGCAGTACTCGCAGATGGACCGGGCGCCGCACCAGTGGGTCGACGTCCACGACGGCCTCGACTCCACGCTCGTGATGCTGTCGGGCAAGATCGGCGGCGGTGTCCGGGTCGTCAAGGAGTACGACCGCAGCCTGCCGAAGATCCCGGCGTACCCGGCCGAGCTGAACCAGGTCTGGACGAACATCATCGACAACGCCCTCGGCGCGATGAAAGGCGAGGGCACGCTGACCCTGCGGACGTGGGGGGAGAACGACCAGGTCCGCGTCGAGATCGGCGACACCGGCCCGGGCATCCCCGCGGACATCAAGCCGCGGATCTTCGAGCCGTTCTTCACGACCAAGCCGGTCGGCGAGGGCACCGGGCTGGGCCTGGACATCTCGTGGAAGATCGTCGTCGAACGGCACCAGGGCGACCTGCGCGTCGAGTCCGAGCCGGGGAACACCCGGTTCGAGGTCTGCCTGCCGACGGTCGAGCAGGCCTCGCTCTGATGGCTTCCGTCCCGACGGTCACGACCGAACTCGGGGCGCTGGTCGGGCTGGCGGGTGACGGCGTCCGCGTCTGGCGCGGGATCCCGTACGCCCGCCCGCCGGTCGGCGAGCTGCGGTGGAAGGCGCCGCAGCCGCCGTCGCTGTCCGGCGGGGTGCACGTGGCCACCGAGTACGGCCCGCACGCGATGCAGTCGCCGGACCCGATGAACCCGGCCGCCGTGTGCGACGAGGACTGCCTGTACCTCAACGTCTGCACGCCGGAGGGACCCGCGCCGGCGGGTGGCTGGCCGGTGCTGTTCTGGCTGCACGGCGGCGGTTACCGCGTCGGCCACGGCGAGCAGCTGGGGGACGGCGAGGAGTTCGCGCGCGCCGGGATCGTCGTCGTCACGATCAACTACCGGCTCGGGTCGCTCGGCTTCCTGCACCTCGCCGGGATCTTCGGTTCCGCTGAACCGGACGCCGGTGTGTGCGGCTTCCTCGACCAGGTCGAGGCCCTGAAGTGGGTGCGCCGCAACATCTCCGCGTTCGGCGGCGATCCGGCGCGGATCACGGTTTACGGCGTGTCGGCGGGCGCGAAGAGCATCGGGAACCTGATGGGCAGCCCGCTCGGCGCGGGGCTGTTCGCGCAGGCCATCAGCAGTTCCGGCGGGGCGGACCACGTGGCGACGCCGGAGGCCGGGACGGCGCTGGCGCGGCGGCTGCTGGACGAGGTCGGCTGCCACGACCTCGCGGCGCTGCGCTCGCTGCCGGCCAAGGAGTTCGTCGAGGCGCAGGAACGGATCCTGAGCGGGTTCCAGGCGTTGTGGCTGTGGCGTCCGACGTTGCACCCGACGGCGCTGCCGGAGGTGCCGATCGGGCCGATCCGGCGGGGGAGCGCGGCCGGGATTCCGTTGCTGGTCGGCTGCAACAGCAACGAAGGCAGCACGTACGCGATGATGCTCGGCGAAGATGTCGCCACCGCGCCGGCTTCCGGTGTGCTCTCGGGCATCCTCGGTGATTCGGGCGCTTCACGGCTGCTCGAGACGTATCTTCGCCGAGTGCCCGATCTGCAGGCCGCTCGGATCGCCGCGATGGGCGACGAGCGGTACGGGATTCCGACGCAGCGGCTCGCCGACGCGCAGTCCGCGCACGCTCCCGTCTACCGGTACCGGATCGACATCGCCGCGCCCGGGGTGCCCGAGCAGCTCGACGGCGGGCACGGGACGGAAACCACGATGGCCTGGAAGGTGCCGCTTCCGTTGGCCGCACAGGGAACCGCGGTGAACCCGGCGCGCGAGCGGGCCGCGTTGCTCATCCACCGGTGCTGGGTGGGGTTCGTGCGGTCCGGCGTCGCGTCGGCCGACGGACCGGAATGGCCGTCGTACGGGCCGGAACTGCGGCCGGTCATGGTGTTCCGGGAGGACACGGACCTGGTGCTCGATCCACGGGCGGACGAGCGCGCGGCCTGGGGCGACGTCGAGTGGGCGTCGGGAACGTGGTTCCCGGTGTCCTGAGGTACCTCTACCCTTGTGAGTGATGATGTTCGAACACGTGTGCGAGTAGCGTGTTCGTTGTCCGGCATTGCCCGGCTCATCGAGGGAGGAAAGTCATGGGCGCGTACCGAGTTTCGGCAGGGTCAACGTCATGGCGGCGGTCGTCAGCCAGCTCAGCAGATCGGCGAGGGGAATGCGGGAAAGCCGGTCCGGCCATTCCTCCGCCACTGCGTGCAGCACGAGTTCGTCGTGCCGCGGCTCGACCTTCGTCAGTCTGGTGCCCGGCGGGAGTTCCGGCAGCGGCACCTCGATGGGCCGGAAGCGCTTCGGTGCGCGTAATTCCTTCTGTCCGATGTGGAGCGTCTGGGGCAGGAGGAGCACAGCGTCGTCCGCCACTTGGGGCCGCAGGGTCAGGTGGCCCCAGCGCGGGTGCTTGGCCCAGTGGATCCGGAGCAGCCCGTTCCCGGCGGGAGACGCGACGATCCCGGGCCGGACCGCCGCCACCCGTTCGCGCAGTACGTCCGCGGACACGGCGATCTGCAGTCCGACACGGGCGGGAATGGCGGCGGGCGTGGGCAGCGAGCGGAGGCGGACGTCTTCGGCGATCACGATGACCCGGCACAGCTGAATGCTGCCGCCGTCCGGTTTGTGCTCCGGCCAGTCGACGTCCTCGGCGACGATCCGGACGTCGCCGAGGCGGCCGGTGGCCAGCCGGAGGCTGTCGGCCGGGTAGTCGAGTGCGGCGAGGGTGAGGCCGACTTCGCGGTCGCCCACGGTCGTGGTCAGCCTGCGCCCGACAAGCTGTTCGGTGACCGTGCGCGCCAAGGCGGCCGGCGTGACCGGGACGTTCGGGAGCAGTGAACGCCCGGCCGCGGCCAGCCCGGCCAGCTCGGGCCACGGCGACCAGCCGTCGAACCACCTGCCGTCGCTCATCCGTCCAGTGTCGCCCACGGACACCGGCGGCGGCGACGGCGGGTGGTTCCCGGGTGGGCCAGCGGATCGCCCCCGGTCACCGGCCCGCGAAGCGGGCGATGATGCCGGTGACGACCAGCCAGAACACCGCGGCGAGGCCGTAGTCGAGGATGACGGCGAGGCTCGGGCTGTCCACCGGGAACAAGCCGGGCCAGAACAACGCGAGAGGAACGGCCAGTGACTTGATGAACTGGAAGAAGGCATTGCCGGCGTTCGCACCGGCAAGCACCATGATCATGTAGAGAACTTCGATCCCCGCGAAGATCGCGCCGATCGCCGTGATGACCCGCACGGCCGTGTTCCGTCTGGTGGTGGTTCGCCAAGGAGACATGCCGCGAAAATTCCCGGATCGGGTGACGGATCAAACGCATCCCAGCCCAGATTGCGCCGTTCGGCCGCTTCCGTTGCTCTCCGCGACCCTCCAGCACGCCTGGTGAGCACCCTCGCCGACGCCCACCGCCCCACCGACGCCCGCTGCCGAGCCTCGCCGAGCCCGCCCACTGCCCGCGCCGCCGCCCGCTGCTCGGCCTCGCCGAACCCGGCCGCCGCCGCTCGCCTCCCGACACCCGCCGCCCCGCCAACGCCGCGCCCACCGCCCAACGCCTGCCCGCACCGCCGCCCGCGCCCACTGCCCGCGCCGATGCCCGATCGCCACCGTCCGAGCCGAGCCTGCCCACCGCCGCTCGCGCCGACGGCCGCCGTGCCGTCGGCGCTGCCACCCGCCCGCCATCGCTCGCGCCCGCCGCCTCGACACCTGCCCGCCATCGCTCGCGCCCGCCGCCTCGACACCTGCCCGCCGTCGCCACCGCCCGCGCTTGCCGCCCGGCACCTGGCCGCCGCCGCCCGCGCCCTTCGGCCGCCGCTCGCCGCTGCTCGCCGCTCGCGCCGACAGCCGCTGCTCGCCGGTCGCGCCGACAGCCGCCGCCCGCAGTGTTGTCCCTCCAGGTACGCATGCCGTCATCCCAGCGGCCAACTCCGCCCGCCTTACCCACGTACGGACGAAGGACAATCGTTGCAGCACCGCGAAACGGCTGGCGGCGCGGCCGGCATCAGCACCGCCCTCCAATCCTCGTCGGCGTCGAGCATGCGCGGCCCCTCCGGCGTCTGCCGCTAGCCTGGCGGCCATGTCCGAGGCCGTGCACGAGGAGCAGCGCTTCTTCCGCGACGACTGGTACGGGGAGGAGATCACCGGCCGCCACTACGTGCGGTGTGAGTTCCACGAGACCGACTTCTCGGAGGCGGTCACCCGGAGCTCGGTCTTCACCGACTGCGTCTTCGGCAACGTGCGCTTCAACGCGTCCCGCCACACGGACTCGGCCTTCACCGGCTGCACCTTCCGGCGCTGCAACTTCTTCGACGCCGAATTCACCGGGTGCAAGCTCGTCGGCGCCACGTTCACCGAGTGCGAGCTGCGGCCGTTGCGGGTCACCGGCGGGGACTGGTCGTTCACCGGTCTGGCGGGTGCCGACCTGCGGGCGGTCACCTTCCAGGGCGTCCGGATGCGCGAGGCGGACCTCACCGGGGCGGACTGCGCCGGCGCGGTGTTCGCCGACGTCGACCTGTCCGGGGCGGCGCTGCACGCCGTCAAGCTGCCGAAAGCCGAGCTGCGCGGCAGTGACCTCTCGGCGCTCGACCCGCTGAACGCCGAGTTGGCCGGGGCAATCGTGTCACCCGAACAGGCTGCGGTGCTCGTCACGTCGCTGGGACTGCGGGTCCGGGCGTAGGCTCGTCGCGATCGGGAAGGGAGCGCCGCATGGGTGTCGTGACACCGGGTTTCCAGGGCCGGGCCCGCAGCGGTAACCCGCGGCTGCCACCCGGCCAGTACCTGGCCGAGGACTTCCCGGTGCTGTCGGCGGGTCCGACTCCGCGCGTGCGCACCGAAACGTGGGAATTCACCGTCACCACCGAGACGGGCGAGAAGCACACCTGGAACTGGGCGGAGCTGATGGCGCTGCCCAGCGAAAAGCCCACTGTGGACATCCACTGCGTCACCCAGTGGTCCAAACTAGACACCCGCTGGCGCGGCGTTTCGATCGACACGCTGGTCGGCGGGCTCGCCACCGAGGCCGACTACGTCATGGTGCACGCGTACGGCGGGTACACGACGAACCTGCCGCTGGCCGACCTGCTCGACGGCCAGGCCTGGATCGCCTACGAGTACGGCGGCAAGCCGCTGACCCCCGAGCACGGCGGCCCGGCGCGGCTGCTCGTGCCGCACCTGTACTTCTGGAAGTCCGCGAAGTGGGTGCGCGGGCTGGAACTGAAGACCCGGGACGAGCCGGGCTTCTGGGAGAACGCGGGCTACCACGACTACGGGGATCCATGGCGCGAACAGCGGTATCAGGGCGACTAGCCTGGCGGGTCGCCCGCCTGGCCGAATTCCGCGACGAGACACCGACGGCGCGCACGCTCGTCTTCGACCTGCCCGGCTGGCCGGGTCACCTGGCGGGCCAGCACGTCGACGTCCGGCTCACGGCCGCGGACGGGTATCGCGCTCAGCGCAGCTACTCCCTCGCGGCGCCGGCGGACGGCGACCGGGTGGAGCTGACGGTCCAGCGCGTCGCCGACGGCGAGGTGTCCGAGCACCTCACCGGCCCGTACGCGGTCGGCGACCCGGTCGAGATCCGCGGCCCGATCGGCGGCTGGTTCGCCTGGCGCCCGACGGACCCGGCGCCGGTCCTCCTGGTCGCCGGTGGCTCGGGCATCGTCCCCCTGATGGCGATGATCCGCGCCCGCCGCGCAGCGGGCGTCCGCACGCCGTTCAAGCTGATCTACTCGCTGCGCACCCCGGCGGAGTTGTACTACGCGGACGAGCTGCGCACGCCCGTGGCGGGCGTGGACGTCACGTACGTGTACACGCGCGAGCTGCCCGAAGGCCGCCCGGGGATACCCCGCCGCATCGACGTGGCGACGATCAACACCGCGGGCTGGCCGGCGGAGTTCGGGGCGTCGTGCTTCGTCTGCGGCCCGACGGGCTTCGTGGAAACGGTGGCGGACATCCTGGTCGCCCTCGGGCACGATCCGCACCGCATCCGCACCGAACGGTTCGGCCCGAGCCGCGACTGAAGGCATCCGATGAATAGGTGACCGCCTGCGCCGCTGAGCGGGAAATTGTCGACATCGCGCCGTAGAGATCCTATCTTTCGTCCATGCTGACCAAGTGGGGCTCGACGCGGCGCCGCACCGTGGTGACCGTTCTCCTCGGCGCGAGCGCCCTGCTCGCCACATCCGGGCCGGTGGCCGCGGCCACCGGCGATCAGGACGTCTACGTCTCGCCCGGCGGCTCCGACCGGGCGTCCGGCACCGCCGGGCATCCCGTCCGGACCCTCGAGCGCGCCCGCGACCTCGTGCGGCAGCGCGCGCCGCACCTGACCCGGGATCTCACCGTCCACCTCGCGCCCGGCGTCTTCCGGCTGACCGCCCCGCTGCGGCTCGACGCGCGGGACTCCGGGGGCAACGGCCACCGCGTCATCTGGCAGGGGAGCGGCGACACCGAGCTGAACGGCGGCGTGCGGGTCACCGGCTGGCGGCCGGTGCCCGGCCGTCCCGGGCTGTTCGCCGCGCCCGCGCCCGCCGGCCTGGACAACACCCGCCAGCTCTACGTCGACGGAGTCCGCGAGCAACGCGCTCGCGGCCCCCTGCCGGTGACCGTCAAGGCCACCGCCACCGGCTACACCGCCGACGCGGACACACTCGCCCACTGGCGGAACCCGAAGGACGTCGAGTTCGTGTACGTCTCGGGCGAGGCGCTCTGGAACGTCCAGCGCGACGGCCTCGGCCAGTGGACCGAGCCGCGCTGCCCGCTCGCCGCCGCCGAAGGCACCACGATCACCATGGCGAACCCCTGCTGGGACAACTCGACGAAACGCGTGCTGTTCCCCGACATCCCCGGCCGCAGCGTCAACATGGTCGGCCCGGCCGATCTCACCAACGGGCGCCACCCCACCTACGCCGAAAACGCCTTCGAATTGCTCGACACCCCGGGTGAGTGGTACCTCGACCGGTCCGCCCACGTCGTCTACTACCTGCCGGAGGCCGGCCAGGACCTGCGCCGCGCGGACGTCGAAATGCCCGTGCTGGAGAAGCTCGTCGACGCCCGGGGCATCCAGGACGTCGCCTTCCGCGGGCTGCGCTACTCCTACGCGACCTGGCTGAGGCCTTCGTCGCCGGAAGGGTTCTCGGAAATCCAGGCGGGGTACACGATCACGGGCGCCGACGGCTGGGCCGTTCAGGGCCTGTGCCAGTTCGTCCCCGGCGGCACCTGCCCGTACGCCTCGTGGACGCGGGAACCCGCCAACGTCTCCGTCTCGCACGGCCGGCGCGTCGAATTCAGCGACAGCGTGTTCGCCCACCTCGGCGGCGCCGGGCTGGACCTCGTCGACGGCACCAAGGAATCCCAGGTGCGCGGCGACGTCTTCACCGACATCTCCGGCAACGGCGTGCAGCTCGGCGGCGTCGACAAGCCCGTCACGGACACCGACGCCGACGTCGTGCGGGACGTCCGCGTCACCGACAACCACCTCTACGGCCTGCCGCGCGAGTTCCACGGCGGCGTGCCGATCGTCAACGGCTACACCGTGCGGAACACCATCTCCCACAACCAGATCGACCACGTCGGCTACTCGGCGATCTCCGTCGGCTGGGGCGGCTGGCCGGACAAGATCAAGCGGCCGGCGACGCCGAACCTGTCGCACGACAACGTCGTCTCGGACAACCTGATCTTCGACTACATGCAGATGCTCGACGACGGCGGCGGTGTCTACACCCAGGGCATCACCAGAAGTTCCCTGGACGACGGCGAAAAGGTCACCGGCAACGTCATCCACGGCCAGTGGGGGCTCGGCAAGGGCGTCTACACCGACAACGGCAACACGTACGAGACGATCCGCGGCAACGTCCTGTACGACATGGCGTACGCCAACGTGGGCACGGTGCACGTCGACTACCGCGACGACCTCGGCAACAACGACCCGACGCTGACCGAGGGCAACTACTGGGAGCAGGGCGACAAGGACAAGACCGACAAAGGCGCGATCACCCGCGGCAACCACCTCCTGGCGAACCCGGCCGACGCGCCGCCCGCGATCGTCGCGAACGCGGGCCTCGAACCGGCCTACCGCGGGTTGCTCACCCGCCAGGTCGGCGGCCGAGCCCCGGCCGAGGCGCCGTCGCGGGTCGGCACGTTCGCCGTCGCGGGGAAGCTGTACGCCACCTGGAACCCGACGTTCGCCTTCAACAACGCCCCGGTGACGGCCTACGTGGTGACCGCAACGGGCGGCGGCCGCACGTACTCGTCGACGATTACGGCGGCCGACTTCGCGAAGCGCGCGTACGCCGAAGTGCCCGGGCTGACGGACGGGACGCCGTACACGGTGACGGTTGCGGCGCGCAACGCGTACGGGACGAGCGAGCCGTCACTACCGTCGGCACCGGTGACCCCCGGTCCACGGGGTATGAACGCGCTGCCGGGAATCCCGACGAGCGCACGCGCCCTCCCGAGCGCAACGGCGGCCTCGATCCGCTGGAACCCCCCGGCGGGGGCGGGCGACACCCCGGTCCTGGGCTACGTGATCACGGTGTCCGACGGCCGCACGATCCCGGTCCAGGGCCGCGACGCGCTGGTCACGCAGCCGACGGTGAAGGGCATGACCCGAGTGGTGGCCGACCTGCAACCGGCAACGGCCTACACGTTCACGGTCGCGGCGATCACGGCAACGGGAACCGGCCCGGCGGCCACATTCACGACGACGACGGCGGCTGCCTGAGCCGATCGGCCTCGTTGTCCACAATCCGGCGGCGGTGTGGACAACGGGGCCGGATCACCATCGTTGGCCGGCAGGCCGTGGCGCCTTGGCCAATGCGTAGCTGGGTGCCCACCACCCCGAAGCCGCGATTGTGACTACGGCCGGCAGCGCCGCGTCAAGGCGGGAAAGCGTGCCTTGACCCGGCGCTGCCGGCCGTGTTCTGGCTTCGGATCGGGGCGGTGGGGAGGTCTGGGCGGGGTGCAGGTCCGGCTCCAGCGTTCCGTCACGCGGGCAGCACGTCATGAATGACCCATTCCTGACGTCGGACGCAGTGAATGAGTCATTCATGGCACTGGCGCGCCGCTCCCCACCACGACGGCGGCTGCCTGAGCCGATCGGGGCACTGGCGCACCGTCCCACCGCGACCACGGCACGAGGGCGGCCCCGCCTAAGTCGCATCCGGGCGGGAAAGGAGCTCCCGCAGTGTCGCCAGCAACTCCCGCCGGTCCGCGGCCCCGAGCTTCCCGCGGATCCGGGCCATGTGGTGCTCCACCGTCTTGCCCGAAATGAACAGCTTGCTGCCCGCCTGCTTGTACGTCAGCCCCTCCACCACCAGGCGGGCCACTTCCAGCTCGCGCTCGCTCAACGCCGCCAAGCCCGCTCCCGCCGCCGGCTCCGATGAGGCGCCGGGCTCGCGGCGGGCCGGTGGGCCCTGGAACTGGCGGGCCGCCTCGAGGAGCTGGACCATCGCCTTGCGGTCGGACGTCCGGATCGCCGCCTGGCCGGCCAGGCGGGCCGCGTCCCAGCGGAGGCCCAGGTCGTGGAGCTCGGCCGCCGCCGCGGTGATGGCGTCCGGGTCGAAGCCTCCGCCGAGCACCGCCAGCCAGCCCTGGGCCGCCGTGGCCAGGGCTCGGGGGTGGCGGCCGCAGTGGGCGTGGGTTGTCAACGTTGCCAGGTGGGCCTTGACCGCGTCCGCGTCCTCCAGCGTGATGGCCGCGTGCAGCTCGTGCCAGACCAGGGACACCGTCCACAGTGGAGGCTCACCGAGGCGGGCCAGCAGGCTGTGTGCGCGCTCGAACTGGCCGGACAGCTTGGCGAACGCGCCGGTGCGGGCGGCCGCGATCGCCAGCTCGCCCAAGGGCAACAGCGTGAACAGGTCCGTCTGCTGCCGCATCGAGGCCTGGTACGCCCGGTTCCACGACCGCTGCAGACCCACCAGGTCGCTCGCGCGCCGGGCGAGGCCGAGTTCCAGGGTCGCGAAGAACAGCTCGTCGCGCGCCTCCAAAGAACGGCCCGCGACGGCGTCACGGTGTTCCGCGGCCGCCGCCAGGTCGCCCGCCGTCATCGCGACCCAGCCCAGCAGCAACCGGTGCCGCACGGCCAGCAGGTCCCCGCCGGTCCCGCCGTCCAGTGCCCGGGTCAGCACGGACTCCGCCAGCGCCAGCTCGCCCGTGTGCAGGGCGACGAGCGCGGCCAGCGCCGCGGGACTGTCCGGCAGCAACATGCCACCCAGCGCCGGCTCGAGCATCGTGGCCGCGCCGAGCAGGGTCGACAACGTCTCCGTTGCGCAGCCGGACACCGAATCCACGATGCCGCGGGCCATCCGGGTGGCCGCGCCCGCGAACAGCGTCGGGGCGACGCCGGGCGCGGGGGAGTCGAGGAGGCGCCGGGCCCCTTCGAGGTCACCGGTGCCGACCAGCGCCGTCGCCGAGAAGGCGTCGGCGCGGCCCGCCCAGTGGTACAGCTCGGCGCTGCGGGCCAGTTCGCCGCGGTGGGCCAGGACCGTCGCCGCGATCTCCGCGCCCGCCGCGCGGGTTTCCGGGTCGGCGGCGCCGAGCATCCCGTCGCCGAGCCGCAACGCCGTGTCGAGGTCGCCGGACAACGCGGCCGCGCGCGCCCAGCCCGCCGTCACCGCGGGAGAACGGTCGCCCGCTTCGGCCGCGGCTTCGAACAACCGCGTCGCCAAGTGCGCGTCGGCGGGCAGCGCTTCGGCCGCCGCCGCGGCGAACGCGGCCGCCGCCGACGCGCCGGAACTGCCCGTGCCGAGCAGGGACCGGGCCAGGTCCAGCACCGGCAGGCCGTTCGCCAGCTGCAGTTCGACCAGCCGCTGCACCGTCGTGAGCCGGCGGGCGGGCGGCCCGAAGTCGCGGACGGCCGCCGCGGCCAGCGGCAGCAGCGTGTCGTCGGGGGCGAGCAGGCCGGTCGCGCGGGCGCCCTCGACGATCGCGGGCAGCTGGTCGGGACGGCGGTCGAGCAGCGCGCACAGCAGGTCGAGGTTGCGCCCGGCCCCGGCTTCGGCCGCGATCAGGTAGCGGAGCACGTCGTCGTCGAGCTCGTCGAGCTCGGGCCGGAACTCCTCCAGCCGCCCGAGCAGCGCGCGCTCGGCCAGCCGCGGCACCCCGCCGCTGCGGGCGTGCAGCTCGGCCGCGGCCGCCGGATCGGCCGGCGACCCCGTCACCGCCGAAATCAGCCGCGCCACGTCCTCGACCCCGAGCGGGCCGAGCTGCAGCACCGTCCAGCCGGGCGCCACCGCGGCCGGCCGGTGCGCGACGACGATCGGGCCGTCCGCCCCGGTGAGCAGGTCTTCGAGCTGATCGGGGCCGAGCCGGTCGGCGTCGTCGACCAGCACGGCGTCGACGCCGGCCTCGCGGTAGCGGCGGTCGAGCGCGGCGAGCAGCACGCTCTTGCCGTAGCCGCCGGGGGCGACGACGGCGAGCCGCAGCGGGGCGGCCGGGTCGGCGGCGACGCGGTCGAGCAGCTGCCGCGCCGCCGGGTGCACCGGAACCGGACGGGGAACCTGCGTGAGCAGAGTGTTCAACAGTGACCTTCCCCGGAGGGGGCGCAGTGGGTGGGGGCAGGAGCGGGCGGACCGGCGGTGGCTTCGCGGGCGGTGAGGGTGATCACCACGGCCGAGGCGGCCGCGGCGAGCAGCAGGACCGCGGCCGCGAGCGGGCGCCGCCGCCGGAACAGGTTCATCGGCCCGGTCTTCTCGGGCAGTTCGAACGGGGTGATCTCGACCGGCGGCCGGGGCGGCCGCTCGCCGAGCTCACCGAGCGTGTCCACCTTGGGGAGCAAGGTGGTTTCGACGGCGGGGGGCTCCAGCGGTGTCACCCGGTGGTCGGCGCGCAGCGCCGCGAGGGCGGCCGCGCCGAGCGCGGCGGTCGCCGGCGGAACCGGTCCCGCGAACACCGGGCACGGCGGCCGGGCCGGCAGCGCGTGCGGGGGGACGTCGCCGCAGAACACCACGCCGGCGAGGCCCTTGGGGGACGTCGACGTCGCTCCGGCGAGCGCGAACAGCGTGCTCAGCGCGGCCGCCGGGTTCACCCCTTCGGCACCTTGGCCGAGCTGCCAGCCACTGGCGCCGCTCGCCGACGCCAGCGTCACGTTCACGCCGTCGGTGCCGAACTCGCAGACGCCGGCGACCTGGGCACCGGGGCCGGGGACGGGCAGGTGCGCGGCGAGCGCGGCGATCGAGCCGGGGACCAGCGTGACCGCGGTGAACCCGGCGTCGGCCAGCGCCCGGCGCAGCACGTCACGGCGGTAGCCGCCCCAGTCGCCGGGGTGGGTCAGCACCAGGTGGTGGGGCGGGCCGCCGAACAGGTTCGCGGCGTGCTCGGCGATCCCCTCGACGAGCACGGTGGTGAGCGTTTCGGGCGGGAACGGCTCGCCTTCGACGAGCATCGGAACGTCGTCGCCGATCCGCCGGTGGAAGCCGGTGAGCAACCGGGACGGGACCTGGGCGCCCGCCTGCGCGGCGGCGTCGCCGGTGAGCAGGTACCCCTCGTCGTCGAGGAAGAGCGCGGACGCCGCGGCGGGGGACCGGTCACCCAGCCAGAGGGGTTCGGGCTCGCCCCAGCCGGAGCCCTGTCGGCGGCAGGTGGCGGCGTGGGTCCGGCCCTGGGCGACATCGATCCCGAGGACGTAGGGCAACGGCGCTTTCCTCCTCACCTCGTGGCGGCCGATCGGGGGGACGGAATCCCCCTAGGGCTCCGGGCATCCTCACCCAAACGGGTTAGTCAGGCAAGGGTCTGGAGGG
This sequence comes from Amycolatopsis plumensis, assembly GCF_042652605.1. NCBI lineage: Bacteria > Bacillati > Actinomycetota > Actinomycetes > Pseudonocardiales > Pseudonocardiaceae > Amycolatopsis > Amycolatopsis plumensis. The sequence continues at coordinate 4,521,776 of NZ_JBHSJY010000001.1, forward strand.
ATTTAACCCAACTGAACGCGTCTCGGATGACCCCCTAACTCCCTAACGATGACATATCGATCCCCTATCGGCTGACTGGGCTGCGACTCGGAGTGATCCCCGATGTGCGCTGGGGGACGGTCTCCCTACCTTGATGTCGGAGCGCCGGTCCCTGCGGCCCGTGCTGTCCCCCGAACCACCGGATCAGGAGAAATCCCCATGGACTCCGTGCAGACGTTGCACGACTTCGCCCTCAACCTGCTCAACGACCCGACCGCGCTGGCGGCCTTCGGGACGGACCCGCAGGGTGTCCTCGCCGCCGCCGGTCTCGGCGACGTGAGCGCCGCCGACGTGCACGAGGTCATCCCGCTGGTGCTCGACTACGTGCCGGTCGACAGCCTCCCGGCCGTGGGCGGCCTGCCCGTCGTCGGCGACCTGTCCCCGGTCGGCACCGACGCCCCGGGCCTGCAGGGTGCGATCGACCAGCTCACCGCCCTCACCGCGGGCCTGGGCCTGCCGGCCACCTCGGGCCTGCCGGGCGTGGGCGACCTGGGCGTCGGCGAGCTCCCGGTCGTGGGCGACCTCGGCCTGCCCGCCGTCCCGGCCGTCAACGACATCACCAACGCCGGCAACGTGACCGCGCTGGCCGGCAACGTCACCAGCGTCATCGTCGGTGGCGACCTGGCCCACGGCCTGGACTCGCAGGCGCTGGCCAACCTGACCGCGGCTCCGGCGTACCTGATCGACCCGGAGACCGGCGTGACCGGCAACGTGGCCTACGCCGCGGCCGCGGGCGTCGGCGAGGCCCAGCAGGTCCTCGCCACCTCGAACGCGGAGCTCCACGAGGTCAACGGCCACGTGGGCGACATCGCCGACACCGTCGGCAACGTGACCGGCTCCCTCGGCGTCGGCGGCGTGACCAGCGGCGTGACCAGCCACGTCGGCGACTTCTCCGGCATCCTCAAGGGCGCGGGCGACGTCGACGTCAAGCACGTCACCGGCGAGGTCTCGAACGCCGTCCACGGCCTCGGTGACGTCACCAACACGGTGACCTCCGCCACCGGCCTCAACGTCGACCACAACGTCGTCGGCCAGGTCGGCGAGCTCGCCTCGGGCAACACCACGGCCGTCCACGACGTGGTGTCCGACGTCGCCGACGTCAGCCACAACGCCCTGGGCAACCTGCACCTGGGCGACCTCGCCTCCGGCAACGACATCCACCTCGGGCACTGATCCCCGAACCGGTCACCGGTGCCCGTCCCGCGGTCTGGGTGCAGCCGCGGGACGGGCACCCGGTGTGCGTACGGGGAGTGAACCGGGGACACTCGACCATCGTGACCGCACCGGCTTGGCTCGAAGTGCTCAACGAGACGCTGGACGCGTGCCGCACGCACGGCCGCGCCGATCTCGCCGAGCGCCTGCGCAGACGCCGGGACGCCCCGGTCGGGCAGACCCGGCTCGGCGTGCTCGGCTTCCCCAAACAGGGCAAGGGATACCTGCTCAACGCCGTGCTGAACGCGCCGGTGTGCGCGGTCGGCGACGCCGCGACCCCCGCCGTGCCCACGGAAATCGCCTACTCCGCCGAACCCGCCGCGACCCTCGTCGGCCGGTCCCGCGAACGGATCCCCGTCGCGGTCGAACGGCTCACCGGCGAGCTCGGCGCCCGGCCCGCCGGCACGCTCAGCCGCGTCGAGGTCGGCGTGCCCCGCGAACTCCTTTCCGCCGGCCTCGTCCTGGTCGACACCCCGCCGGTCGGTGACCCCCGGTCGCCGCGCACGGCCGCGGCACTGGACCTGCTCGCCGAAGCCGACGCGGTGATCCTCGTCTCCGACGCGACCGCCCCGCTGAGCGCCGCCGAACTCGCGCTCGCGCGGCACGTGCGCACGTGGTGCCCGCACGTCGTGCTGGCGCTCACCAAGATCGACGCCTGCCCCGGGTGGCGCGCGGTCGCCGAACGCGATCGCGGCCTGCTCGGCGAGGCCGGGATCGACGCGCCCGTCCTGCCCGTTTCGGCCGTCGTCCGCCAAGCCGCCGCGAAGGCCGGTGACGCGGAACTCAACGCCCGCTCGGGATTTCCGGAGCTGCTGGGCTGGATCACCGAGCAGGCCGCGCGCCCGCCCGAGCAGTCCCGCGCGCTGCTCGCCGCCGTCGGTGTGCGCGCCGCCGCCGCCGAACTCGTCGAGTCGCTGCGCGACCGCATGGACGCCGTGGGCCAGGACGCCGGGCTCGGTCAGGCCGCGCTGCTGCAGCGGGCCCAGCGCCGCGCCGACGACCTGCGCCGCCAGAACACCCGGTGGCAGAACCTGCTCTCCGACGAGATCACCGACCTGCTGTCCGACGCCGAGTACGACCTGCGCGAGCGGACCCGCAAGATCGTCAACACGATCGACCGGACCTTCGACGAAGGCGACCCGGCGAAGGTGTGGGACGAATTCGCGCCCTGGCTGGACAACGCGCTGGCCGAGGCCGTCGACATCAACTACACGTGGCTGGCCGACCGGGCGGAGTGGATCGCGCAGGCGGTCGCGGCGTGCTTCGGCGCCCAATATGACCACGCGCTGCCCGACCTGCGGCTCGACGGCTCGGGTCTGGAGCACCTCGACGACGTCGGCCGGCCGAAGATCGAGAAGTTCAAGATCGGCCAGCAGGCCTTCACCGGCCTGCGCGGGTCCTACGGCGGCGTGCTGATGTTCGGCCTGGTCACCAGCCTCGCCGGGCTGCCGCTGATCAACCCGGTCTCGCTCGGCGCCGGTGCGGCGTTCGCCGCGAAGACGATCAAGGACGAAGGCGGGATGCGGCTGCAGCGGCGTCAGGCCGTCGCCAAGCAGGCGGCGCAGCGGCACGTCGACGACGTCTTCCTGCGGTTCAGCAAGGAATGCCGCGACGCCATCCGCGTCGTCCAGCGGCGGCTGCGCGACCACTTCACCGGGCTGGCCGAGGAACTCGCCGACGAGTTGACGCTCGAGCGCGAGACGATCCTGGCCGGCACCGCCGAGCGCGAACGGCGGACCGGGCACATCCGCCGCGAGATCGACCGGCTCGCCGGGCTGCACCAGCGCGCGGGCGAACTCGGCACGATCGCCGGACGGCAGCAGCGGCGGGAGCTTTCGGCGTGACGCAGGACGTCCGCGACCTGCTGCACGCCGCGGCCGGGCTCTACCGGGACGACCCGCGCGCATCGGCGATGCTGCACGACTGCCTGAACCGGCTGGAGCAGCCGTTGCGCGTCGCGTTCACGGGGGCGCCGTCGTCGGGGAAGACGACGCTCGCCGCGGCGCTCGGCGAGTGGCCGACGCGCGCACTGCGTGATCTGGTGCTGCTGGACGACCCCGGCCCGGCCGACGACGTCCCGGACGCGACGGTCCGGCTGGTCCGCCACCTCGAGCCGGACGAGCTCGCGGCGGCGCACCCGCCGGCCGGCTCGGCGTTCGCGCGGCAGAGCGCGGTGAACTCGGTGCTGGTGCTGTCGCGGGCCGACGAGGTCGGCGCGGGCCGGATCGACGCGCTCCTCACCGCGAAGCAGCTCGCGCGGCGCGCGTGGCGGGAAGACCCGTTGTGCACCGGCTTCCTGGGCGTGATCGCCGTCGCGGGACAGCTCGCGTACGGCGGACGGTCCTTGCGTGACGACGAATTCGACCTCCTGGCGGCGTTCGCCGCGGTGCCGCGCGAAGAGCTCGAACGGCACGTGCTGTCGGTGGATTCGTTCACCGATCCGGCGTTCCCGGGCCCGATCCCGGTCGAGACGCGGCGGTCGCTGGTGGTGCGGTTCGGGATGTTCGGCGTCCGGCTGGCGCTCACGCTGATCCGCACCGGCTGCGATGACCGCGTCAAGCTTTCGGCGGAACTGGTGCGCCGCAGCGGCCTGGGTGAGCTGCGCGACACCCTGGCCGGGTGCTTCGTCGCGCGCGCCGAGGCGCTGCGGGCACGCACGGCGATCATCCGGCTGGAGGCGCTGCTGGCGGCGCAGCCCCGCCCGGGCGGCGACCGGCTGGTGTCCCGGGTGGAACGGTTCGCCGCGGCCGCGCACGACTTCCGCGAGCTGCGGCTGATCGCCGACATCCGCGGTGGCCGCACGGCGCTGTCCGGCGAGCCTGCCGAAGAAGCGGTCCGGTTGCTGGGCGCGCAGGGCACGGCGCCCGCCGACCGCCTCGGCCTGGAGCCGGACGCGGACCCGAACGAGATCTACGACGCCGGCCTCGACGCGCTGCGGCGCTGGCGGCACGAGGCCGAGCGCCCGGACCGCCCGCACGCCGAGCGGACGGCGGCGCACGTGGTGGTGCGGTCCACCGAGGGACTGCTCGCGCTCTTCGCCTGACTCTTCCGGTCCGCCCGCAGTGAATGACTCATTCCTGACGTGCGACGCCAGGAATGAGTCATTCACTGCATTCGCGGCCGGCGGGTGACCTCCTGTCCGGCATTGACGTGCCCTGAGCGCCGACGCACCATAGAGCGGTCTACGGTCCAGTGCCGGCCCGAAGGGAACTCCCATGCCCGAAGACGTCCGCCCGCGGGTCCGCTTGTTCGGCGAGCTCCTGGCGCACTGGGCGCGGGAACGCCCCACGGACACCGCGCTCGTCTTCGGCGACCGGAGCTGGACGTGGGCGGAGTTCGACGAGCGGGTCCGGCGGCTGTCGGGCGCCCTCGCCGCCGCCGGTGTCACCCGCGGCGACCGGGTGGCGTTCGTCGACAAGAATCACCCCGCCTGCCTGGAGACGACCTTCGCCGCGGCCGGGCTCGGCGCGGCCGACGCCGTGGTGAACTGGCGGCTCTCCGGCGACGAACTCGCTTACGTCCTCAAGGACGCCGGGGCGAAAGTGGTCTTCGTCGGCGCCGAACTGCGGCCCGCGCTCGACGCGGTGCTCGACCGGCTGCCCGCGGTGGAGCGCGTGATCGTCGTCGGTGGGGACGCCGACGAGTACGAAGCCTTCCTCGCGTCCGGTGTGCCCCACAGCGAGGCCGATGTCGACACCGACGACGGCGTCCTGATCATGTACACCAGCGGCACCACCGGCTTCCCGAAGGGCGCGGTGCTGACCCACCGCAGCGTCCTCGCGCACGGCCTCGCCGCCGGGACCGCGTTCCCGATCGGCCCGGGCGACGTCAACCTGGTCGCGATGCCGCTGTTCCACGTCGGCGGCAGCTGCTACGCGGTTTCCGGGTTCCTCTACGGGGAACCGTCCTACCTGACGCGCGAGCCGGACGCGGCGTCGCTGTTCGCGGCGCTGCGGGCCGGGATCACGCACGCCTTCCTGGTGCCCGCCGTCGTCGCCGGGATCGCGCAGGCCGGCGAGGCCGCCCTCCAGGCGTTCTCCCGGCTGAAGTACCTGTGCTACGGCGCTTCGCCGATGCCGCTCCCGCTGCTGCGCACGGTGCTCGCCGCCTGGCCGGAGGTCAAGTTCGCCCAGGTCTACGGCATGACCGAGCTGTCCGGCGCGGTCACCGCCCTGGACCCGGAGGCGCACCGGGACACCACTCGCCCGGAGCGGCTGGCCTCGGCGGGCACCGCACTGTCCGGAGTGGACATCCGGATCGTCGACCCGGTCACCTTGGAGGACGCCGAGGTCGGCGAGGTGTGGGTGCGCACCGAACAGCGGATGGCCGGCTACCTCGGTAAGCCCGAGGCGACCGCGGAGACCATTGTGGACGGCTGGGTCCGCACCGGCGACGTCGGCCGGCTCGACGACGGCGGGTTCCTGTTCCTCGAGGACCGCGTCAAGGACATGATCATCACCGGCGGCGAGAACGTCTACTCGCCGGAGGTGGAGCGGGTCGTGGCGGAGTTCCCCGGCGTCGCCGAGGTCGCCGTGATCGGCATCCCGGACGACCGGTGGGGCGAGCAGGTCAAGGCCGTCGTCGCCGGAGACCAGCTCGACGCGGAGAAGATCGTGGAGTTCTGCCGTGAGCGGCTGGCCCACTACAAGTGCCCGCGCACCGTCGACGTCGTGGACGCCCTGCCGCGCAACGCCACCGGCAAGATCCTCAAGCGTTCGCTGCGCGAACCGTACTGGCGGGACCGGGACCGGAACGTCTGATGCCCTCGCGCCGCGAGTACTTCGAGGCTTCGCTGAAGGTGCTCGCGGAGCACGGGTTCACGGGGTTGAACGTCGGCGCGCTGTGCCGCGAACTGGGTGTCACGAGCGGGTCGTTCTACCACCACTTCCTGGGCTGGCCGGGATTCGTGACGCAGCTGCTGGAGCACTGGGAGAGCCGGCAGCTGCTCGGCTCCCCTGAGGATTTCGCCGCGCTGATGGATCTGACGCTGGGGCTGCCCCACGAAGCCGAGGCGGCCATCCGGGCCTGGGCGCTGAACGACGGCAGCGTCCGGGCGGTGCAAGAGCGCGTCGACGCGGCCCGGCGGCGAGCAGTCGGCAAGGCGGTCGAGGGGATCGTCGGTGACCGGGCGCTGGCCCGGACGCTGACGTCGCTCGGGATGGCGATGCTGGTGGGGCACCAGCAGTTGGCGTCGGCGGGGGAGCACGACGAGCTGACGGAGCTGCTGGCCGAGTACACCCGGCTGGTGCACTCGCGGGCCGGGGGCTAGGCGTTGCCGAGCACCCGGGTCACGGTGATTTCGATGACGACCCGCTGGGGGTTCGGCTTGGGCTGCCGGTAGCGGGCGGCGTACCGGTTTTCGGCGTCCCGCACCGATTCCGGGTCGTCACGCAGGACCGCACGTCCCTCCAATGTGGACCAGCGCGGGCCGTCGAGCTGGCAGACGGCGACCGGGATCCCGGCCGCGCCCGCGGCGCGCACGAGCCGGGCCTTGACCGACGGGGCGAAGGTGATCACCCGGGCGAGGCCGGCCTCGAAGTCGACGGTCACGCCGACCGCGACGACGTGCGGGGTGCCGTCCGGCCGAACCGTGGTCAGCGTGGCCAGGTGGCGCTCGGTCCAGAACGCGCGGAAGTCCGGCCCGCGGCCGTGGAGGTCGATCTTCATGGTCTCCACGCTAGTCCGTCCGGGTCGGCGAGGCGGGGTGGGACCCACCGACGGTAATAGTAAGGAAAGTTTCTTAACCCTCTTGACCTGGTCTTGAACCTTCTGTCAGGCTTCGATCACCTTCGCCGCAGCCAACGATGTCCTACGGAGGAGTCATGAGAAGAGTCGTCCGCGCGGTGGTGGTTTCGGCCGCGCTCGCTGCGGGGCTGCTGAGCGTGCCCGCCGGTGCGTCCGCGGCCGGCACGCCGTACGTGCCGGGAACGCTGCGGCCGTCCGTTTCGCAGGCCACGCAGGACGCCGCGCTGCAGAAGTACTACGACTTCTGGAAGAAGAACTTCCTGACCACCAAGTGCGGCACCGGCACCTACGCGGTGCTGTCCAAGGACGCCGACCACGCCTTCGTCGCCGAGGGCGAGGGGTACGGCATGACAATCTCCGCGATGATGGCGGAGAAGGACCCGCAGGCGCGCTCGATCGTCGACGGGATCCTGAAGTTCGTGAAGGCGCACCCGTCGGTCAACAACAAGGACCTGCACGCGGCGGAGCAGGATGCGAACTGCAAGAGCGTCAACGGCAGCGACTCCGCTACCGACGGCGACCTCGAAATCGCCTACGGCCTGCTGATCGCGGACAAGAAGTGGGGCAGCGGCGGTGCGGTCAACTACAAGGCCGAAGCCGTCCGGATCATCAACGCGATCAAGAAGAGCGAGGTCAACGGCACCACGAAGTTCACGTTGCTGGGCGACTGGGGCAACGACGCGGAGTACCGCAACAGCTCGCGTTCGTCGGACTGGATGCCGGGCCACCTCCGCGCGTTCGCGGCGGCGACCGGGGACAGCTTCTGGACGTCGGTCCGCACCCGTTCGGAGACGGCGGTGAGCCAGCTGCAGTCGTCGTACGCGCCGAACACCGGGTTGCTGCCGGACTTCGTGGTCAACACGAACTCGACGCCGAAGCCGGCGCCGGCGGACTTCCTGGAGGGCCCGTACGACGGCAAGTACAGCTGGAACGCGTGCCGAGACCCGTGGCGTCTCGGCGCAGACGCGATTTCGTTCTCCGGCAGCGCGGCGGCGGCCCAGGTGCGCAAGATGAACACCTGGATCAAGTCGGCGACGGGCGGGGACCCGGCCAAGATCCAGAGCGGGTATTCGCTGTCGGGGTCGAAGACGGAGAGCGGGCAGCACCCGTGCTTCACGGCGCCGTTCGCGGTGGCGGCGATGGCGGACCCGGGTAGTCAGGCGTGGCTGGACAAGCTGTGGACGGCCGTGTCGTCGTGGTCGCCGGATGCGACGGACTACTACGGGACCGGGATCACGGTTCAGGTGCTGTTGATTCTCAGTGGCAATTACGTGGCTGCGTAGCGTTTGGTCCGGCCGCCTTGTGCTGTTTCGGGTGCGGGGCGGTCGGAGCCGCTCTACTTCTGCCGCGGCTGGGCGGGTCTGGTGACGTCGTGGGTTGGCTTGCGTTGCCGGCCGCCGGTTCGCGATCACGTCGTCGGTCGGGTTGCGTTGCCGGCCGCCGGTTTGGGTGTGGCCTGTGGACAACCGCTGCGCGGCCTCCGATTCTTGTCGGTGCCCTCCGGTAGCGTGGAAATCGGGGGCTGCTCAGCTCGGCTGCCGGAGCGGCAGCCCCGCTGCCCGGTAGATCTCGTCGATCACCGTCATGTTCTCCACCGCGTCCTCCGGTGAGGTCTTCACCGGTGCGCCCTCCTTTACCGCCGCCGCGAAGGCGTCCAGCTGATACTCGTAGGTTGCCCGGCGGGGGAACTTCTCCGTGCGCTTCACCCCGTTGATCTCCGCCGTGAAGCGGTGGTATGCCTGGGGCATCAGGGGGTTGACCACCCGGACCGATCCGCGGGAGCCGGTCACCGAAGCGCTGATCTTCAGCACCGATGATGACCACATCGAGCACTTGATGCGGCCCGTGTGACCCGACGGGTACGCCAGCTCGGCCGTCATCGCCCGGTCCACCTGCGGCGAGCGCAAGCGAGCCGTGGCCGAGACCACCGTGGGTGTCTCGCCTCCGAACACCCGGGCCATGTGGACCGCGTAGCAGCCCGCGTCCATCGTGGCCCCGCCCGCCAGTCCGTAGTCGTAGCGGATGTCTGAGAACTTCGGCAACGGGAAACACACCGCCGTCTCGATGCGCTGAAGATTTCCCAGCTCGCCTGACGCCACGATCTCCTCGACCCGCAGCGCCAGCGGGTGGTAGCGGTAGTGGAACGCCTCCATCACCACCCGGTCCGACGCCGAAGCCAGCGTGGCGATCTCCCGGGCTTCCTCCGCGTTCGCCGTGAACGGCTTCTCGCACAGCACGTGCTTGCCCGCCTCCAGCGCCGCGCGCGTCCAGCGGCCGTGGAGGCCGTTCGGCAGCGGGTTGTACACCGCGTCGATGTCCGGCTCCGCCAGCAACTCCTCGTATCGCCCGTACGCCCGGGCGATGCCGTGCTTGGCCGCAAACGCTTGCGCTCGGTCGAACGACCGTGCCGCGACCGCCACGACTTCAACCTCGGAGCTGGAAGAGGCGGGCTTGACCAAGGCCGCGGGCGCGATGCGAGCCGCCCCCAGGATGCCGATCCGCAGGCTCATTAGGGCGAAGCTAGCACCGGACAGAATTTCAACATGCAGTTGACCTCTTCAACATGGAGTTGTAGCGTTCCGGCCAGTCGAACAGTGGAGGTCCGTTATGTCCCGTTCTCGTACCGTGCAGGCGGTGTTGCTCGCGAGCGTTGCCGTGCTGGTGACGGCTTGTGGTGGCGGTCCGGACGGCGCGGGCGGGACGTCGCAGGCCGCCGGGGCGCCCGCCTCCGGCATCCCGGACACCGCGGCGATCGTCCAGGGCGTGCAGAAGGACGCCCAGCTCAGCGACGGACTCCCGGCGAACGTCAAGCAGGCCGGCCTGCACCTGGCCTCGAACCTGCAGTCCGCGCCCAACAACTTCTACGCCGCCGACGGCAAGACGCCGATCGGCTACGAGGTCGACCTCGCCAAGGCCATCGCCGCCAAGCTCGGCGTCACCGTGACGCACCAGGACATGGCGTTCGGCTCGCTCATCACCAGCCTCCAGTCCGGCCGCATCGATCTCACCATGGCCGGCATGAACGACACCAAGGCTCGGCAGCAGCAGATCGACTTCGTCGACTACTTCACCTCAGGCATCACGATCATGATCCGCAAGGGCAACCCCGACGGCATCACCGGCCCGGACACCCTGTGCGGCAAGAACGTCGCCGTCGTGCAGGGCACCAGCCACCAGAAGTTCGCCACCGAGCAGAGCGCGAAGTGCACCCAGGCCGGCAAGCCCGCGATCACCGTCACCGCGACCGACAGCGACAACCAGAACCAGAACCAGCTGCGCACCGGCCGCGTCCAGGCGATCCTCAACGACCTCCCCAGCGCCGTCTACATCTCGCGCACCGCCGGCGACGGCAAGTTCTTCGAGGTCGTCCCCGGTGAGCCGATCGACGGCGGTCCGTACGGCATCGGCGTCAACAAGGCCAACACGGCCCTGCGGGACTCCGTGCAGAAGGCGCTCCAGGCCCTGATCGCCGACGGCACCTACGGCAAGATCCTGCAGGCCTGGGGTGTCGAGCAGGGCGCGATCAAGGAGGCGGCGGTCAATGGCGGCTCCTGAACCGCTCCCGATCGTCCGGCTGCGGCACTGGGGCCGCTGGGTCGCCGCCGCGATCATCGTCGCGCTGCTCGTCCTGCTCGGCATCGCGCTCGGCAACGCGCAGATCGCATGGGGCCAGGTCCCGGACTTCGTCTTCTACAAGGTGATGGCGACCGGCCTGCTCAACACCGTCGTCCTCGCCGTGCTGTCCCAGGCCGTCGCGATCGTGCTCGGCATCGTCATCGCCCTGCTGCGCCGCAGCGCCAACCCGGTCGCCCGGTGGTTCGCCGCCGGGTACATCTGGATCTTCCGCGGGCTTCCGGTGCTGCTGCAGATCCTGCTCTGGTACAACCTGGCGCTCGTCTTCCCGGTCATCGACATCCCGTTCCTCGTCCACGAGCAGACGAACGTGCTGATCAGCGCGTTCACCGCCGCGTTCCTCGGCTTGGCGCTCAACGAAAGCGCGTACATGGCCGAGATCGTGCGGGCCGGCTTGAACAGCGTGGACAGCGGGCAGACCGAGGCGGCCAAGTCGATCGGCATGACGCCGGCCGCGACGCTGCGCCGGGTCGTGCTGCCGCAGGCCATGCGCGTGATCATCCCGCCCACCGGCAACGACTTCATCAACATGCTCAAGGGCACGTCGATGGCGTCGGTGATCGGCGTGACCGAGCTGATCCACGCGGCCAACAACATCTCGTCCAACAACCTCCTGGTGATGGAGACGCTGCTGGCCGCGGCCGTCTGGTACATGGTCGTGGTGACCGTCGCCGGCGTCGGCCAGCACTACCTGGAACGCGCGTTCGGGCAGGCCGACCGCGGGCCGCTCGCTCGCGCGGGCAAGGCCCTGCGCGGCGTGCCGCTGGTGAGGAGTGCCCGTGTCTGAACCCCTGCTGCGCGCCGTCGGCGTCCGGAAGTCCTACGGCCACACCGAAGTCCTCGGCGGCATCGACCTGGAAGTCCACAAGGGACAGGTGGTCTGCCTGCTCGGCCCGTCCGGCGCCGGGAAGAGCACGTTCCTGCGCTGCATCAACCACCTCGAGACCATCGACGCCGGCCAGATCTGGGTCGACGGCGAGCCGATCGGCTTCCGGCAGCGCGGCGGCAAGCTCTATGAGCTGCGCGAACGCGAGGTCGCCCGCCAGCGCCGGGACATCGGCATGGTCTTCCAGCGGTTCAACCTCTTCGCGCACCGGACGGCCCTGGAGAACGTCGTCGAGGGCCCGATCCGGGTCCTGGGTCTCAAACCGGACGACGCCCGGAAGCAGGGCCTCGACCTGCTGGACCGCGTCGGGCTCGCGCACCGGGCCGACGCCTACCCGGCGCAGCTGTCCGGCGGGCAGCAGCAGCGCGTGGCGATCGCGCGGTCGCTGGCGATGAAGCCGAAGCTGATGCTGTTCGACGAGCCGACGTCGGCGCTCGACCCGGAGCTGGTCGGCGAGGTCCTGGAAGTCATGAGTACGTTGGCGGGGGAGGGGATGACGATGGTCGTCGTGACGCACGAGATGAGCTTCGCCGCGGAGGCCGCCGACGAGGTGGTGTTCCTGGCCGACGGCGCCGTCGTCGAGACCGGGCCGCCGTCGGAGGTGCTGAGCGCACCGAAGCACGACCGCACCCGGCAGTTCCTGGCGAGGATCCTCGCGTGACCCGGATTTCGCCCCGCTACCTGCTCCAGTTCGACGAGCCCGCCGGCTACCTCGACTTCGCCCGCTTCGGCCCGCCGTCGCACGCGGTGCTCGACACGACGGCCGCCCTGCTCGACCAGGCCACCACGGCCGGCCCGTCCACTGTGGACGAACTGATGCGGCAGGAGGTCCGGGCCAAGGCCGCCGCCGCGCGGCTGTCCGGCTCGGACACCGACCACACCGTGCTGCTGCCGCACACCAGCCTCGGCCTGTTCCAGGCCGCCTTCCACAGCTCCGGCGAAGTGCTCGTGTCGGCGTCGGAGTTCCCGGCCAACACCTACCCGTGGGCCCGCGCCGAACAGGCCGGGCGGCTGCGCGTCCGCCGGCTGACCAGCGGTTACGTCACGCCGGAGCGCGTCGCCCATGCGTTGACGCCGGAGATCACGACGGTCAGCGTCAGCGCGGTCGACTTCCGCACCGGCTACCGCGCCGACCTCGCCGCGCTGCGCGACGTCGTCGACGACCGATTGCTGGTCGTCGACGGCATCCAAGGCTTCGGCGTCATCGAGGAGCCGTGGGAGGTCGCCGACGTCCTGGTTGTCGGCGGGCAGAAGTGGCTGCGCGCGGGCTGGGGAACCGGCTTCGCGGTGCTGTCCGACCGCGCGCTGGAGCGGATGGACCCGGTGCTGTCGGGCTGGACCGGCGCGCGTGACCCCGGCCTGTTCGACGACGAGATCCACCCGCCGGACGCGACCGCCCAGGCCTGGTCGATCTCCAACCTCAGCCCGATCACCTCCGGCGCGTTCGCCGAGGCCTTGGAGCTGGTCGAGGACGCCGGTGCCGGGGCCATCGCGGCCCGGATCGCCGAGCGGCTGGCCTCCTTCGAAGAGGTCCTGGCCTCCTGCGGCGCCGAAGTCGTCTCGGCGGTCGACCGGCGCGCGGGAATCCTGGCGTTCACCCTGCCCGGCCACCCCGCCGAGCAGGTCGGGGCGGCGCTGGCCAACGCCGGGATCGCGGCGACCGTGCGGCCCGAGCACGTCCGGCTGTCGCCGCACGCCTCGACCCCGGCCGCGGCCGCCGACCTGCTCCGGGAAGCGCTGGAGACGCTGACGGCGCCGCGAGCGCCCCTGGTCGTCCCGGCCGCGGGGGCGACCACGCACGACGTGCTCACCGCGCTGGTGCCGGCCATCCCGGGACTCGCGGCGATGCTCGGCCCGGGCAACGAAGTCCTGCTGCACGACCTGAGCCGGCTGCCGGACTCGATCATCGCGATCGCCGGCGACCTCACCGGCCGCAGCGTCGGCGGCCCGATGACCGACCTGCTGCTCGGCCTGGTCCGCCGCGGCACCACCCAGGACCTGACGAACTACCGTACCCACGGCCCCGACGGCCGGCCGATCCGCTCCTCGACGCTGTTCCTGCGGGACGCCGACGGGGTCGCGGTCGGCTGCCTGTGCGTCAACAGCGTCGAGGAGGCCGCGTCCGCCGGCGGCAACGGCGAGCCGGAGACTTTCCCACCGGACGTCGACAGCCTGCAGCGGTTCCTCGTGGACCGGGCGGTGACGAAGGCGGGCATCCCGGTGGACCTGATGAAGAAGCGGCACAAGGCGGCCGTGGTGCGGGAGCTGGACGAAGCCGGTTATTTCCTCATCAAGGACGCGGTCGACCACCTGGCCGGGCGCCTCGACGTCACCCGGTACACGATCTACAACTACCTCAACGAGATCCGCGCCTGACGCTGCCCGAACGGACCTTGTCCCTGCGGCCGTTCGGGCGCACGATGGCGCGCATGACCGAATCGGACACGCGGGCCCTGGTCCGCCTCGAACCGGACGGCGAGGCGGACGCCGAAGAGTTCGACCTGCTCGCCCGCCGGTTGCGGGCCGAGCTGGGCGGGCTGGACGTCGACCTGCTGCCGGTGCCGGCCGAGCTCCCGGCGGGAGCCAAGGCCGCCGACCCGGTGACGATCGGCTCGCTGATGGTGGCGTTCAGCGCGGCCGGCGGCGTGTTCCCGGGGCTGGTCGAGACGCTGCGCGAGTGGCTGGGCCGCCAGGCGGGCAAGCACAAGATCAAGGTGACCATCGACGGCGACACGGTCGAGCTGGAGCGGGCGACGTCGGCCGAGCGCCAGGAGCTGATCGACGCCTTCGTCCGCCGCCATGGCTAGCCGCCACGCGCTGCTGATCGCGACGGAGACGTACGCCGATCCGGCGTTGCGGCAGCTGACCGCACCCGGCGGCGACGCACGGGAGCTGGCCGCCGTCCTGAGCGACCCGGCGATCGCCGGCTTCGAGGTGACGACGCTGGTCGACCAGCCCCACCACGTGGTGGGCGAGGCGATCGGCGAGTTCTACCGGGGGCGCCGCCGCGACGAGCTCACGCTCCTGTACTTCACCGGCCACGGCGTCAAGGACGACGACGGCAGCCTGTACCTGGCGATGGCCAACACCCGCCGGGACAGCCTGATGTTCACGGCACTGGCGGCGGAGCTGGTCGACCGCGCGATGGCGGGCTGCCCGTCGCGGCAGAAGGTGCTGGTGCTGGACTGCTGCTACAGCGGCGCGTTCCCGGCCGGGCGCCTGGCGAAGTCGGGCGCGGACGTGCACACCCTGGAGCGGTTCCAGGGCCGCGGCCGAGCGGTGCTGACGGCCTCGGACGCGACGCAGTATTCGTTCGAGGGCGACGCGGTGGTGGGCTCGGCAGCCCGCTCGGTGTTCACCCGGCACCTGGTGGCGGGCCTGCGCGACGGAAGCGCCGACCTCGACGGCGACGGCGACGTCACGGTGGACGAGCTGTACAGCTACGTCCACGAGCGCGTGGTGGCGGAGCTGCCGCGACAGCGGCCGAAGCACCAGTCCGATGTGGAGGGACGCATCGTGCTGGCGCGGAACCCGCGGTGGGAGCTGCCGGAGTACCTGCGGCACGGGCTGGCGAGCCCGATCGCTTCGGACCGGCTGAACGCCCTGGAAGGGCTGAAGCGGCTGCACCGGGTGGGAAACGAGTGGGTGCGGCAGCGGACGGCGGAGGAGATCCGCCGGCTGGTGGACGACGACAGCCGGACGGTTTCGGCGGCGGCGGCCGCATGGGTGGGGAAGGCCGAGGGGCCAGTCGAGGTGGCGGCGTCGGAGCCGCCGGTCGAGGTGGTGCCGTGCCGAAGCCGAAGCCGAAGCCGAAGCCGAAGCCGCAGCCGGAGGCCGCCATGCCGCTCCCGCCTGCCGCGGTCGAGCCGGAGCCCGCGGCCGCCGTGCCGCAGCAGCAGCCGCAGCCGGACCCGGCGGCCGCCGTGCCGCGGCCAGAGCCAGAGCCAGAGCCGAAGCCAGCGCCGGAAGCTTCGGCCGGAGTGTCGCCACCCCGGCCGAAGGCGGTCCGTGCCAGGCCGCCGACGCCACGTGAGGCGGCGGCGAGCCTGCAGGACAAGCCGTTCGCCGACCCGAAGGTCTACTTCATCGAAGCCGGCGTGCTCGCTTGCCTGACGATCGTGGTCGTCCTCGGCGGCGGCGCCGGCAGCTGGATCTTCCTGCTGCTCCTGGTGCTCTGCGCCTTCTTCCTGGGGCGGGGGATCTTCCTGCTGCGGCGACCTCAGTCCAAGTAGGACTCCACCGCGTCCGCAGCGACGGAAACCCCGCCGTGCCCCCGGATCTCTGCCTTCAGCGACGCCAGCCGCGCAGCCACCGAAGCCGACGAGGACACCTCATCGACCGCCTCCCGCAGCGATGAAGCCGTCACCGACTCCGCGGGCAGGTGCCGCCCCACCCCCAGCGCCTCGAGCTGGGCCGCGTTGCCGAACTGGTCCGCGGCCTGCGGAATCGCCACCGTCGGGACCCCGAACCACAGCGCTTCCGTCGCCCCGCCCATCCCCGCGTGCGTGATGAACGCCGACGCCGCTTCCAGCACCGCCAGCTGCGGCACGATCTCGTGCACCTCCACCGACGGCGGCAGCGGCCCGAGAGACGCAGGCGACACGTGCTTCCCGATGGACATCACCACGTGCCAGTCCGAAGCGAACGCGGCCACGCACGCCCGATAGACCTCGAGCTGGTCGGTGAACGCCGTCCCGAACGACACCAGCAGCACCGGGCGTCCCGACGACGGCGGCGTCCAGGACCGGTCGGCCAGCCGCGCCGGATCCAGGCACGGCCCGACGAACCGCACGTGCGGGCCCACCCGGTCCGCCTGGGGCTGCATTGCCCGCGGGATCAGCGAAAGGACCCGCTCCGGATGCCCCAGCCACTCCCACGGATCGGCCGAAACGCCGTGGGACGCCAGCCACCCCGAGAGGGTTTCCGCGTAGTCCACACCGGACGGTGACGCCTTGATCGGTTCCATCACCGAAGCCATGTCCTCGTCGTAGCCCTCCCACGCCACCAGCGTCGGCGACAGCTGCACCGCGGGCACGCCGTAGCGCGCACCCAGCAGCGGCGCACCCAGCCCGCCGATGTCGTACAGGACCAGATCCGGCCGGTCGGTGTCGAACCGGGACGTCAGCAGCGGGTGGATGGCGATGGCCTCGTCGAGGAAGACGCGCATGGCTTCGGCCGGCTCGTCCGGCCACACGGCCGCCTCGCCGAGCGGGAAGATCGTCGGGTGCTCGACGACCTCGGCGCCCGTCGGTGCCACCAGCGAGGCCAGCGGCGAGCCGACGACGTAGGACACCCGGTGCCCGCGCCGGACCAGCTCGGCGAGCACGCCCAGCGACGGGTAGACGTGGCTCGGCGCGGTGCAGCCGACCATGACGATGTGTTTGCGCAGCATGGTGCTCCTTCGAGGGAGAAAGACCAGACGGCGCGCAGGTGAAGGGACCCTCCCGGTACGCGGGGAGCCCGGCGGTCACGCCGTCTCAGACGAGGCGGAGCCGGATGAAGAAGATCATGGACCCGAACGTACGGGATCCCGGAACGTCCGCGCCACCCGATTTCCGCCTTTCGTAGGGCATTCGGGGGCCGCACCCGTTTGACCGTCCCGGCGCGGCCGCGCCGGGACTAGGGTTCTCCCGCCCGAAGTCGCAGGGGAAAGGGAGAAATCAGTGAGACGTGCCTTTCTGGCCGCGGTGGCCGCCGCCGCGGTGGCGTCCGCGCTCGTGGCCGCGCCGGCCGCGAACGCCGCACCCGGGGGCCAGGCCATCGCCTGGGGACCGTGCACCGATCCCACGCTGGTCACCGCCGGCGCCGAATGCGGATACCTCTCGGTGCCGCTCGACTACCGCCGTCCGGCCGGGGAACAGATCCAGCTCGCCGTCAGCCGCGTCAAGCACAAGGTGCCCGACGCGCAGTACCAGGGCGTCATGCTGACGAACCCGGGTGGCCCCGGCGGGTCCGGCCTGCTGCTCGCCACCCGCGGCCCGCGCGTGCCCAACCACGCCGGCGACGCCTACGACTGGGTCGGCTTCGACCCGCGCGGCGTCGGCGCCAGCAAGCCCGCGCTCAGCTGCGACCCGAACTACATGGACTACAACCGGCCGCAGTACGTGCCGTTCACCCCGCAGCTGGAGAAGACCTGGCTGAACCGCTCCAAGGGGTACGCCGAGGCCTGCGCGAAGAACAACTCGCGCGCGCTGCTGGAGAACATGAAGACGACCGACACGGTCAAGGACATGGACTCCCTCCGCCAGGCGCTCGGGGCGAAGCAGCTGAACTTCTACGGCTACTCCTACGGCACCTACCTCGGCCAGGTGTACGGCTCGCTGTACCCGCAGAACGTCCGGCGGATGGTGCTCGACTCGACGGTCGACCCGCGCGGCGTCTGGTACGGCGACAACCTGAACCAGGACATCGCCTTCGACAAGAACATCCTGATCTGGTTCGGCTGGCTGGCCCAGCACGACGACGTCTACCACCTCGGCAAGACGCAGGCCGCCGTGCAGCGGGTGGTCAACGAGCAGCTGCTCAAGGCGCAGTTCAACCCGGCCGGTGGCGTGATCGGGCCGGACGAGATCCTCGACGTCATCCAGCAGGCGAGCTACTACCAGCTGCGGTGGACGCTGCTGGGCGACGCGCTGTCCCGGTTCGTCAACCAGGGTGACTGGCAGAACTGGAAGACGCTGTTCGAGGCCTTCGGTGGCCGTGGCGACGACAACGGCTACGCGGTGTACCTCGCCGTGCAGTGCACCGACGTCCAGTGGCCACAGAGCTGGAACCAGTGGAAGCGCGACAACTGGCAGACCTTCGCCAAGGCGCCGTACTTCACCTGGCAGAACGCCTGGTTCAACGCGCCCTGCCTGTACTGGCCGGCGAAGGCCGGGAAGCCCACCAAGATCGACGGCCGAGGCGTGCAGAGCGTGCTGATGATCGACGAGACGCTGGACGCGGCGACGCCGTTCGAAGGCAGCCTCGAGGTCCGCAGCCGGTTCCCGGGTGCTTCGCTGATCGCGGAGCCGGGCGGCACCAGCCACGCGATCACCCCGCGCGGCAACGCGTGCGTCGACAACAAGATCGCCGACTACCTGGCGACGGGCGCGCTCCCGGCCCGCAAGCCGGGCCGCACGGCCGACGTCGAGTGCGCCCCGCTGCCGCAGCCGACACCGCCGGCCCCGACGGCCGCGAAGGCCGACATCGCGGCGACGCAGGGCATGGTGGCCGGGCGGTTCACCGGCTGACCTGCGGAGACCCTGAAAAAACGGGGTGCCGGGCACACTGCCCGGCACCCCGTTTTTCTTGCTTTCCAGTACCGGGGGCTTTGAACCTGCGCGGACTTTGTGTTACAAAGTGCGCAGCAACTTTGCGGTTCAAAGTCCACGGAAGGAGGACGCCATGACTGGGGGACCGGCGTTCGCGCTGCACGGCCTCACCAAGCGGTTCGGGCAGGTCACGGCGGTCGGCGGGGTGTCCGTCGAGGTCGCGCGCGGCGAGGTCGTCGCGCTGCTCGGGCCGAACGGCGCGGGTAAGTCGACCACCGTCGACATGCTGCTCGGCCTGACCAAGCCGGACGCGGGGGAGGTGACCGTCGCGGGTGGCAGCCCGCGCGAGGCCGTCGACCGGGGGCTCGTCGGCGCGATGATGCAGAACGGCGCGCTGCTGCCGGACGCCACCGTCGGCGAGCTCGTCGGCCTGATCGTCTCGACGCACGAGAACCCGCTGCCCGCCACCGAGGTGATCGCCCGGGCCGGGCTGGAGAACCTCGTGAAACGCCGCTGCGGCAAGCTGTCCGGCGGGGAACGCCAGCGCGTCCGGTTCGCCCTCGCCCTGGCCGGCAACCCGCAGCTGCTCGTGCTCGACGAGCCCACCGCGGCGATGGACGTCGACGGCAGGCGCGCGTTCTGGGCGGCCATCCGCGAGTTCGCCGCCGGCGGCCGGACCGTGCTGTTCGCCACGCACTACCTGGCCGAGGCCGAGGACTACGCCGACCGCGTGGTGCTGATGCGCCACGGCGTCGTCGTCGCCGACGGCCCGGTCGCCGAAGTCCGGGCCGCGGTGTCCGGCCGGGTGCTCAAGGCCGTCGTGCCGGAAGCCACCGAGGCGGACCTCGCGCGCCTGCCGGGCGTCACCGACGTCCAGCTGCGCGGCGGCCGCGCCGAGCTGGCCTGCGCCGACTCCGACGCCGCGATCCGCGCGCTGCTCGTCGAATACCCGCAGGCCGGAGACATCGAAATCACCGCGCTCGGCCTCGAAGAGGCCTTCCTGGCGCTGACCGCCGAGGAGGCCGCCGCGTGAACACGACGTACCTGAGCCTGGAGATCAAGCGGATCGTCCGGAGCCCGCAGTTCACCATCTTCACCATCGGCATGCCGGTGGCGATGTACCTGCTCTTCGGTTCGATCTTCGGCAAGCTGGAGCTGGCGAACGGCCTTCCCGCCGACGTCCAGACGATGATCAAGCTCGCCGCCTACGGCGCGAGCGGCGGCGCCCTGTTCACCGGGACGCGGGTGGCGCAGGAACGCACCGACGGCTGGCAGCGGCAGCTGCGGCTCACGCCGATGCGCGGGCCCGGCTACCTGGTGGTCAAGGTGCTGTCGGCGATGGCCGTGGCGCTGCCGGTGCTCGCGGTGCTGTTCCTCGCCGGGCTGGCGACCGGGGTCGAGATGACCGCTGCCCAGTGGGGTCTGGTGCTGGTGTCGCTGTGGCTCGCCGTGCTCCCGTTCGCCGTACTGGGCCTGGCCATCGGCCTGTTCGGCAAGGGCGACACCGTCGGCGCGGTGACCGGCGCGCTGATGATGCCCCTGGGCATGCTCGGCGGCCTGTGGATCCCGCTGGAGGTCCTGCCGAGCTGGATGTCGGTGGTGGCGCACTTCTTCCCGACCTACTGGCTCGGCCGGGTCGGTCTCGAACCGCTGGCCCACCAGGGCGGCCTCGGTCTCGCGGTGCTGGTGCTGGCGGGCTGGCTGGTCGTCCCCGCCCTGATCGTGGTGCGCCGCTTCCGGCTGGACACGGCCCGGCTGTGAATGCGTGTTAGCTTCCGTGCAGTTGAGGGAGCTGCACGGGAGAGGGCGAACCAGGTGGAAGACGAGCCGATGTCGGCCGAAGAGTCGCTGAACCTGATCGCCCAGCAAAACCGGCGGACCCGCCGGGAACTGGGCGGGGGCCCGGCACGGATGCTCGCCGCCTGGGCCCTCGCCTGGATCGTCGGCTGGGGCTTCACCTACGTCACGACGCTGCCCGGGGTCGGGGTGCCGCCCTGGGTGGCCGGCGGCATCGTCGTGCCGGTGCTGTTCCTCGGCGCCGTCGGCTACTCCGCCTACAGCGGCATCCGCACCGGCCGGGGGATCCGCGGGCCGTCCCGCACGGTCGGCGCGATGTACGGCTACGGCTGGGCGCTCGGCTCGATCGGGCTGATGGTCGTCGACATCCGGATCACGCAGTTCCAGGCGCTGTCGTCCGAGCAGGTGTCGCTGCTGTGGACCGGCACGTGGCTGCTGCTCACCGGCGTGATGTATATGGCC
Organism: Amycolatopsis plumensis; assembly: GCF_042652605.1. NCBI lineage: Bacteria > Bacillati > Actinomycetota > Actinomycetes > Pseudonocardiales > Pseudonocardiaceae > Amycolatopsis > Amycolatopsis plumensis. Next base: position 4,542,803 of record NZ_JBHSJY010000001.1, read on the forward strand.
GGTGGCATGGTGTGGCAGGACAGGCTCATGTACGGCCTCGGTGCGTGGATGATCGTGTCGGCCGCCTTGAGCGTGCTGATCGGCTATCCGGCGAACTTCCTGGTGCTCACCGTCTGCGGCGGGGGCGGGTTCCTGCTCGGCGCGATCGTCTACTTCGTCCGCGAGAAGACCGGCCGATGAGCGACCTGCCGCAGCTCGACCCCGTCATCCACGCCCAGGCGCGGCTGCGGGTCACCGTCGCGCTCGCCGGGCTGCGCGCGGGCGACCAGATCACCTTCCCGCGGCTGCAGCAGCTGCTGGACATGACGGCGGGCAACCTCTCGACGCACCTGCGCAAGCTCGAAGACGCCGAGTACGTCGAGATCACCAAGGCCTATGAACACCGCACGCCGGTCACCCTGGTCCGGCTGACCACGGCAGGCCGGGCCGCGTTCGAGAGCTACACCAAGGCGCTGCACCAGCTGCTGGACGCCACCGGCGGGGACTGACGTGAGCCGCTGGGTGATCCACCTCGACCTGGACGCCTTCTACGCCTCGGCCGAGCAGCTCACCCGCCCGACGCTGGCCGGGCGCCCGGTGCTCGTCGGCGGCACCGGCCCCCGCGGGGTCGTCGCCGGGGCCAGTTACGAGTCGCGTGCGTTCGGCATCCGCTCGGCGATGCCGATGGCCCAGGCACGGCGGCTGCTGCCGGCGAACGGCGTGATCGTGCCGCCGCGGTTCCGCGTCTACGAGCGGCTCAGCCAAGAGGTCTTCGCGGTCGTCACGTCGGTGGCCCCGGTTCTGGAGAAGATCTCCCTCGACGAAGCCTTCGCCGAACCACCGTCACTGGTCGGCGCTTCGCTCGACGAGGTGACTTCGTTCTGTGCCTCGTTGCGCGCCCGGATCCGCGCGGAAACCGGCCTGGTGGCGTCGATCGGGGCGGGCAACGGCAAGCAGATCGCGAAGATCGCCTCCGACGAAGCCAAACCGGACGGGCTGCTGGTGGTGCCGCAGGGCACCGAACGGGAGTTCCTCGCCCCGCTGCCGGTGCGCGCGCTGTGGGGCATCGGCCCGGTCGCCGAGGGGAAGCTGCGGTTCATCGGCGTGCAGACGCTCGGGCAGCTGGCCGCACTGTCCGAACCGGACGCGGTGGCCACGCTCGGCGGCGTGGTCGGCCGCGACCTGCGCCGGCTGGCCACCGGTGTGGACGACCGCCCGGTGGCCGGCCGCGCCGAGACCAAGCAGGTCAGCGCCGAAACGACGTTCGACACCGACATCAAGGACCTCGCCTCGCTGCGGGCGGAGGTCCGCCGGATCGCCGTGGGCGCCCACCAGCGGCTGGTCAAGGCCGGCCGGGTGGCGCGGACGGTGGTGATCAAGCTGCGGCACACGGACATGCACACGGTGACCCGGTCCGAGACGATCTCGGCACCCACGGACGACCTGGCCGAGCTGGCGGCGACGGCCGAGCGCCTGCTGATCGACCCGGCGGAGTTCGGCGGCATCCGGCTGGCGGGCGTGGCCTACAGCGGGCTTTCGGTCCCGCACCAGGACGCGCTGTTCTCCCTGGCCGCGCCTTCGGTGCCGTCGACGTCGACCGTGGTGTCAGCCCCGGCTCCCGCGGCGCCTTCGGAGTGGCGTCAAGGCGACGACGTGGTCCACGAGGAGTTCGGCACGGGCTGGGTCCAGGGCGCGGGCCACGGCCGGGTGACGGTCCGCTTCGAGCGCCGGTCGTCCGGCCCCGGCGTCGCGCGCACCTTCCTCCAGTCGGACCCGGCCCTGACCCGCGGAGACCCCCGCGACTGCCTAAGCTGACCGCTCGTGAGTGGTAAGGCGGGTTCTAACCCGCCTTACCACTCACGACTACTCCGCCGAGCAGCCCTGGAGTTTCGCCACCTGCTGGCCCGCCAGCAGGAACGCGCCCACGCCGTATGCCGCCGTGTCGGTCGCGTGCGCGGTGGCCGGGCGGTCGCCCACCGGCTGGACGTACCCGACCAAGCCGTTGGGCTGCAGGGCCTTCGTCGACAGCGCCCTCCACGCCTTGTCCACCACCGGACGGAAGCGGGCCGCGTCGAGGATGCCCGCGTTGACGCCCCAGCCGAGGCCGAACGCGAAGAACGCCGTGCCGCTGGACTCGGGGCCGCCGTGGTCCCACGGGTTCAGCAGGTCGGAGTTCCAGAAGCCGTCACGTCGCTGGACCAGCGCCAGCGTGGCCGCCATCTTCTTGTACACCCGCAGGTATTCCGGGCGGCGCGAGTCGTCGGACGGCAGCACCTGCAGGACCTTCGTCAACGCCGCCAGTGCCCAGCCGTTGCCGCGGGACCAGAACACGCCCGAGCCCGTGAACCGCGCGTCGCGGTACCACAGGCCGGTGAACTCGGTGAACAGCTTGCGTTCCGACGACCGGAAGAGCTGGTCCATCGCGTCCAAATAGGACGGATCGTGGTCGATCAGGCTCATCCGCGCGAACGACGGCATCGCCATGTTCAGCGCGTCGACGTAGTTCCAGTAGTCGCGATGGCCCGCCTGGACGGACGCCACCTCGTCGCGGATCCGCGTGCGAATCGAATCCAGGGGGATTTCGGGGTGGAAGTAGGTGTACAGGTCGAGGTACGCCTCGCCGGCCGCCTGGTTGTCCGGGAAGAACGGCCGCTTCGGGTCGTCGGGCAGCAGGTACTTGTTGGCCTGGGCCCAGGGGTAGGTCTTGTGGTTGGACTGGCCGGTGGTCCGGACCAGGGCGAGGTTGCCGACGTGGAACGTGGCGTTCTGCCAGTCCGGCGCGTCGAGGTTCGTCCCGTTGGTCACCCAGTAGTTGCCCGCGGACACCATCTCGTCGGAGATGGTGCAGGTCGCGGCGGTCGCCACCGGGGCGGTGAAGAGACCGCCCGCCAGCGCCGTGGCCGCGAGCACGCCGAAACCGCGAATTGCCGGGAAACGCATGAAAGCGTCCTCCTCAACAGGTCATGGCGGCGGGCATCCGCAGCGAGTGAAGCGCGTCCCGGTAACCGTGTCAAGGTACCGATCACCGGTACGCCGCAACGGTTTCCAGCAATCGGCGGCACGCTGTTTCGGCGCCGTCGGCGTTCTTCGCCAGCACCAGCGTCAGCACGCGGGAATGCGCGACGAGCGTGTGCACCGGTTCGCCCTGCGCCCGCAGCGCCGCCACCACCGGCACCTGCAGCTGCGCGATCAGCGTGTTCCCCGCCGCGCGGACGAGCGCCGCGTGGAACTGCGCGTCGGCGGCCTCGAAGGCCGCGGTGTCCTCGGCGTCGGCCATCTGCGCGTAGGCCGCCGCCATCGCCGAAAGCTCGTCGGGACGCCGGTGCCGCGCCGCCATCCGGGCCGCCTGCGGTTCGATGGCCAGCCGCAGTTCCAGCAGCTCGCGCAGGTGCTCGCGGCCGCCGGGCCCGCCGACGCGCCAGGCGATGACGTCCGGGTCGATCGCGTCCCACGCCTCGGGCGGCAGCGTCCAGGTCCCGACCCGCGGGCGCGCGGTGACCATGCCCTTGGACTCGAGCACGCGCAACGCCTCGCGGACCACCGTCCGGGACGCGGAAAACCGCCGGCACAGCTCCTCGGGGACGAGCGGCTGCCCGTCCCCGAGAGCGCCTTCGACGATGAGCCGGCCCAATTCGTCGACGATGCGCGCGTGGAGGTTGCGCACCCGCTACTCGGGCAGGCCGACGCGCCGCTCCCCGCTGCGCAGCTGCTGCAGCACGACCGCGATCACCAGCAGCGCGCCGTGGGCGACGTTCTGCCAGAACGGGTTGATGCCCAGCCCGGACATGCCGTTGTCGAGCACGCCGAGGATGACCACCGCGAGCACGGTCGAAATGATCGACCCGCGGCCGCCCTTGAGCATCGTGCCGCCGAGCGCGGCGCCGGTGACCGCCTGCAGCTCCAGGCCTTCCGAGCCGGACGTCGGCTGGCCGGAGCCGGTGCGGGCGGTGATCAGCACGCCCGCGATCGCCGCGACCACGCCGACCAGGGCGTACACGCCGATGATGTACCGGTTGATGTTGATGCCGGCCAGCCGCGCGGCGGTGTCGTTGCCACCGATGGCGTAGACGTTGCGGCCGATGTCGGTGTACTTGAGCAGGAAGTGCAGCAGCGCCGCGACGATCAGGAACACCCACACCAGCGATGGCAGGCCCGCGATCGCGCCCTTGGCCAGGAAGATGAACAGGTCGTCGCCGCCGGTGTAGCCCTGCGCCTTGCCGTCGGAGATGACCTGCGCGATGCCCTTGTAGGTGGCGAGCATGGCCAGCGTCGCGACCACCGGGTTGACCCGGCCGAAGATGATGATCATGCCGTTGACCAGGCCGCACAGGATGCCGACGCCGACCGCGGCGAGGATGCCGACCTCGGCGTTGCCGGTCGAGGTGAACACCATCGCCGAGATGACCGAGGCCAGCCCGGCCATCGAGCCGACCGAGATGTCCAGCGCGCCCAAGATGATCACCAGGGTCTGGACCAGCGCGAGCAGGCCCATGATGGTGATCGCGCTGCCGATCAGCAGCAGGTTGTTGGTGCGGAAAAAGTTCTCGTTCAGCACGCTCAGCAGGATCACCAGCGCGATCAGCGTGATGATCAGGCTCGAGTTCTGCACGCCGATGCCGGACAGCACGCGGCGCGCGGCGGACGGCTGCGGTGGCGCGGCGGGGGCCGACGTTTCCTTGGTGGGGGTGCTCATGCGCCGATCTCCTGGGCGTCGTCCACGGCTGGTTCGGTTTCGGGGATGGCGAGGGTCAGCACGGCTTCCTCGGTCGCTTCCTCGCGGCCGAGCTCTCCGGCGAGGCGCCCGGCGCGCATGACGAGGATGCGGTCGGCGAGCGTCAGCACCTCGGGCAGGTCGGAGGAGATGACCAGCAGCGCGATGCCTTCGGCCGCGAGGCCGTCGATGATCCGGTAGATCTCGGCCTTCGCGCCGACGTCGACCCCGCGCGTCGGTTCGTCGAGGATCAGCAGCTTCGGCCGCCGCGCGAGCCAGCGCGCGAGGACGGCCTTCTGCTGGTTGCCGCCGGAAAGCTTGCGGACTTCCTGCTCCATCGACGGCGTCCGCACGCGAAGCTCGCGTACGTACTCCTCGACGAGCGCGCGTTCCTTCGCCCGCTTCACGACCCGGAAGCGGCGAAGCCGATCCAGGACGGCGATGGAGACGTTGTCGCGTACGGACCGCTGCATGAGCAACGCGTCCGTCTTGCGCTCTTCGGGCGCGAAGCCGATGCCCGCCTTCACGGCGTCGCCCGGGTTGTGCGCGCGCAGCCGCTTGCCGTCGAGTTCCACCGTCCCGGACCGGATCGGCAAGTCGCCGACGATCGCCCGGGCCAGCTCGGAGCGGCCCGCGCCGACCAGCCCGGCCAGGCAGACGACCTCGCCCGCGCGGACCTGCAGCGAGATGCCGGTGACGTCGTCGGTCGTGACGTCGGTCAGCTTGAGCACCACATCGCCGGTGTCCTGGGTGACGCGGCGTTCGAGCGCCGAGAGGTCGCGGCCGATCATCATCCGGACCAGGCCGGCCTCGTCGGTCTCCGCGGCCTGCTGGACGCCGACGAGCTTGCCGTCGCGCAGCACGGCGACGCGGTCGGCGAGCTGGAAGATCTCCTTCATCCGGTGCGAGACGTACACGACCGCGACACCGCTGTCGCGCAGCCGCCCGATCAGCCGGAACAGCGCCTCGACCTCGTGCTCGGACAGCGACGACGTCGGTTCGTCGAACGCGATCACCCGCGGCGGAGTGGCCGCGGTGAGCACGCGGAGGATCTCGACGAGCTGCCGCTGCGCGGGAGAGAGCGCGGCGCCGAGCGTCGCCGGGTTGAGGACGCCTTCGAAGCCGTATTCGACGAGGGCGTCGTGCGTGGCCTTGGTGAGCGTGCGGCGGCTGAACACCCGGGCCTTCGCGGGGAGTTCGCCGACGAAGACGTTCTCCGCCACCGAAACGTGCGGGATGATCTCGGGTTCCTGGTAGATCACCCGCACCCCGGCGGCCATCGCCGCGCGCGGCGTGTCGAAGGCGACTTCGGTGCCGTCCAGGAGCAGCCGGCCCTCGTCCGGGCCCTGGTCGCCGGACAGCACGCGCAGCAGCGTCGACTTGCCGGCGCCGTTTTCGCCCATCAGGGCCAGGACTTCGCCGGAGCGGAACTCCAGGGAGACGTCGTCGAGGGCGGTGACCCCGGAGAAGCGCTTGCCGATGCCCTCGACGGCGAGCGCGGGAGGAGAGCTGGACATGGTCGCCTTCCGTACGGCGGTCGTGAGTGCGTAACAGTGTTAGAACACTGTTACGCACTCACGAGGGGTGGGCGGTCAGGTGCAGTTGACGCCGGCCTGCTTGTAGTTGTCCTTGTTGACGATCGTGGTCTTGGCGATCGTCTCCGCGGGCAGCTCCTTGCCGTTCTTCACCTTGTCGACCAGCACCTGGATCGCCGAGCGGCCGACCTCGGCGCCGGAGATGTAGAGCGCGGCCTTGTTGCCGGTGTCCTTGTTCGCCGCCCAGTCCTTGCAGTCGAGGTAGGCCCCGAGCCCGACGCCGATGATGTTGTCCGCCTGGACGCCGGAGTTGGCCAGCGCGGTCACGACGCCGGTCTCGTTCTCGTCGTTGCAGCCCCAGACCACCCAGTGCTTGACGCCCGGGTTGGAGCCGATCACCGCGCCGGAGCGGTTCTGCGCGTCGACCGGGGAGTTGTCGGTGCCGACGTCGATGACCTGGACGTCCGCGCCCGCGGCCTTGGCGAACGCGGACTTCGCGGCGTTGACGCGGTCGGTGCAGACGGTCAGGTCCTGCTTGTACGCGCTGATGATCTTCGTGTCGGCGGCGGCCCAGCCCGCGGCCTTGAACAGCTTCCCGGCCTCGGTGCCGACCGAGTCGCCCATCTGGCTGCCGTTGAAGCCGACGAACGGGGCCTTCGCGCCGGTGCCGTCCTTGATGACGTCGTCGGACGCGATCAGCGGGATGCCCGCGCTCTTGGCCTTGTCGATCACCTGCGGGCCGATGGCCTGGTCCGGGACGACGATCGCGACGCCGTTGGCGCCCTGCGCGACCGCGGCGTCCAGTTCGGTGATCGCCTTGTTGGCGTCCTGGCCGAGGTTGACGACCTTGAGCTCGACGCCGAGCTCCTTCGCCTTCTCCTGCGCGCCCTGGGCCTGCTCGACGAAGTACTGCTGGTCACCCTGTTTCTGCAGGTAGTACAGGGTGATCTTGCCGTTGGCGGGTGCCTGCTGCTGCGGCGCGGCGGTGTCTTTGCCGGAAGAGCAGGAGGCGAGCAAGGCGCCGGAAATCAAACAACAACCAACAACGCTCCAGGTCCGGAACCTGTGCGGGTATGTGGACATCGAGTGCTCCCATGGGGGCCGAGGTCGGGTGAATCGGTCGGGTCGCGCAGTGACTCGTATTACAAAACACCCGTTCGAGGAGCGTCAAGGCGCAGTTAGCGGAGCGAGACCTACCCTCTGTAGTTCTGTCGTGACGCACGCCCGGGTGATTTATCGTATTTTTTCGCACCTGGGCTGGGCGTTGTCCAGTTTTGACATGTGGCGATGTTCTGATCGGTGTTGTCGACTGTGGTGGATGTTGCTGATCCCCGGGATGCCCTCGCTGCCCGTGCGGACCGGCTGGCAGGATGGCCGGACCACGTTAGGGGGACCCGATGACGAAGCACCGCGTTGCCGCGCTCGCCGGGGTCGCCGTCCTGGTGGCCGCGTGCAGCACCCCGCCGCAGCGGCAGGGGCCGGCGCCGACGCCGTTCCCGGAAACGGCGGCTCCGTCTTCGGATGGCGCGCCCGAGGGGTCGTTCAGCGTCGTCGCCACCGGGGACGTCCTCATCCACCCGGCGCTGACCGAGCAGGCCGAGGCCGATGGCGGCGGCAAGATCGACTACCGGCCGCTGCTGGCCGGGATCAAGCCGCTGATTTCCGGGGCCGACCTCGGGATCTGTCACCTCGAGACGCCGCTGGCGCCGGAGGGCGGGCCCTATAGCGGCTACCCGTCGTTCAGCGCGCCGCCGGAGATCGCCGACGCGATCAAGGACACCGGCTACGACACCTGCTCGACGTCGTCCAACCACACGATCGACCAGGGCGCCGAGGGTGTCACCCGGACCCTGGACAAGCTCGACGCCGTCGGCGTCAAGCACACCGGCTCCGCCCGGTCGGCGGCCGAAGCCGCGAAGCCGCTGATCCTCGACGTCCACGGCGTCAAGGTCGCGCAGGTGTCGTACGCGTTCGGCTTCAACGGCATCAAGGTGCCGGCCGGGAAACCGTGGCTGGCCAACCAGATCGACGTCGACGCCGTGCTGGCGGCGGCCCGCAAAGCCCGCCAGGCCGGCGCGCAAGTCGTCATCGCGAGCCTGCACTGGGGCGTGGAGTACCAGCACGAGCCGACGGCCGAACAGCGGTCGCAGGCCAAGAGGATCCTGGCGTCGGACGACGTCGACCTGATAGTCGGTCACCACGCCCACGTGGTCCAGCCGTTCGAGAAGATCGGCGGCAAGTGGGTGGCCTACGGGCTCGGCAACAGCGTCGCCCGCCACTCCGAACCCAAGGGCGACACGGAAGAAGGCGCGGCCGCCCGCTTCCGCTTCGTCCGCGACGGCGACCGCTGGAAGGTCGACAAGGCCGAGTACATCCCGACCCTGATCCGCCTCGAAGCCCCGATCCGCCTGATCGACTTGTCGACATCCCCCGCGTCTCCCCAGGTCACCAAGGCCCTCCAGGACACGGACAAGAACATCCTGAGCCTCAACGCCGACAAATCCGGCCTCACCCGCCCCGGCAAATAGCGTGCCCGAAGGGTCGACACGCGTGATTGGGGAGCCGACACGCGTGATTGAAGGGTCGACACGGCGGCACCGGACCTGCCGCGGGGACTGTCTCAGGATCGGTGTTTCCGGCCCGACACGCCGGGCTGAGGTCCGGCGGGATGGGCACTGTGAGTGATGACATCGGACCTTGTGAGTCCACGCAAGAGTGAGTCCAAGCCGGCGCGGGAGCTGTCGCCGGAGCAGGCCGCCGCGGCGGCGATGGTGGCCGAGGCGAAGGCCCGCGGGCTGGCGCTGACCGGGCCGGACGGGTTGCTGAAGCTGTTCACCAAGAACGTGCTGGAAACCGCCCTCAACGAAGAGATGACCGAACACCTCGGGCACGAGAAGAACCAGGCCGACCCGGACCGGGAGTCGACGAACGTGCGCAACGGCACACGCCCGAAAACGGTGATCTCGGACGCTGCGGGTGAGGTCGGCATCAACGTACCACGGGACCGGGAGAGCACGTTCGAACCGCAGATCGTGAAGAAACGGCAGCGGCGGCTCACCGAAGTGGATGAGATCGTGCTGTCGCTGTATGCGAAGGGAATGACGAGCGGGGATATCTCGGCGCATTTCGCCGAGATCTACGGATCCTCGGTCAGCAAGGAAACGATCTCACGGATCACCGACAAGGTCGTCGCCGAGATGCAGGAATGGTCCAACCGTCCCCTCGACGCGGTGTACGTGGCGGTGTTCATCGACGCTATCTATGTCAAGGTCCGCGACGGCCAGGTCGCCAACCGGCCCGTCTATGCCGCCATCGGCGTCACCATCGACGGTCACAAGGACGTCCTGGGCCTGTGGATGGGCACCGGCGGCGAGGGCGCGAAGTTCTGGATGAGCGTGCTGATCGACCTGAAGAACCGCGGCATCCGGGACGTGTTCTTCCTCGTCTGCGACGGCCTCAAAGGCCTGCCCGAGGTGGTGACGAACGTGTGGCCGCAAACTATTGTGCAGACCTGCATCGTCCACCTCATTCGCAACACGTTCCGGCTCGTGTCCCGCCGGGACTGGGAGGCGGTGAAACGCGACATCAAACCCATCTACACCGCACCCAGCCCGGACGCCGCCGCGGTCGCTCTCGACGAATTTGAGGAGAAATGGGGGGCGAAGCATGGAGCGGTGATTCGTTTGTGGCGCAACGCTTGGAATGAGTTCACGCCGTTCCTTGACTATGACGTCGAGATCCGGACGATGATCTGCTCCACGAACGCGATCGAATCATTGAACGCCCGTTACCGGCGGGCAGTCCGTGCACGAGGGCACTTCCCGACCGAGCAGGCCGCGATGAAGTGCCTGTACCTTGTGACCCGCAGCCTGGACCCGACCGGGACAGGCCGCGCCCGGTGGACGATGCGTTGGAAGCCAGTGATCAACGCGTTCGCCATCACGTTCGGTGACCGCTGGCCGGGAGCCGAAACCTACTGATCAACAACGCCGGAAACACCGATCACGGGATAGACCCTTCGGCGACGGTGACTACTGCTTCGAGGAAGCGGCGAAGAACATCGTCGTGTACTTCAGCCACCTGCGCGAACCGGCGAAGGGCCTGCTGTACCACGCCTACGACGAGGACGGCTCCGAGTCGTGGGCGTCCGGGTCCGGGCACCACTCGAAGTACCACTGGGCCCGGGCGATCGGCTGGTTCGGCATGGCCACCATCGACATCCTCGAGGTCCTGCCGGCCGACCACCCGCGGCGGGCCGCGCTGATCGACGTCGTCCGCTTCCTGGCGGCCGGTTACCAGCGCTACCAGGACGCCTCGACGGGCCGCTGGTACCAGGTGGTCGACCGCGGCGGCGACGCGAAGAACTGGCTGGAGACGTCGGCGTCGTCGATGTACACGTTCACGATGGCTCGCGGCGTCCAGCGCGGCTACCTGCCGGCGTCCTACCAGGCAGTGGCGGATCGCGGGTACGCCGGCGTGCTGCGCAAGGTGTCGCTCGGCTCGGACGGGCTCACGAACATCACCGACATCTGCGAGGGCACCAACGTCGGCGACCTGTCCTACTACTACGCCCGAGCCCGCAAGACCAACGACTTCCACGGCCTGGGCGCGTTCCTGATCATGAACGAGCAGTACGCGCACTGACCCTTGTGACGCCGCAGAAGGGGTCCCGGCCACCCGGCCGGGGCCCCTTCGTCATGTGCGGGAAGGGTCATCACGCGTGATTGGAAGGTCAACTCGCGTGATTGGGAGGTCGACACGGCGTGGCCCGGGGAGTCCGGCCGTGTCGACCCTCCAATCACGGGTGATGACCCTCCAATCACGCGTGTCGACCCTCCGATCACGGGCGAGGCCCCTTCCCGCTCGCGGGAAGGGGCCTCGGGGTGGGGTCAGCAGGCCGTGGTGGAGCTGGAGGTGGCGATCCGGAGGGCGGAGCCGGAGGTGGTGGTGGAGTCCTTGACGCAGTAGCCCGTCACCGACTGGAAGCCGATGTCGAACGGGCTCTTCGAGCCCTTCTCCGCCGTGAAGTGGTCGAACGTGATGTCGGAGCTGTTGTTGACGATGCTCGCCGGGCGGCCGTCGTCCTTGGCGAACTCGACCGAGCTGTTCACGAACCGGATGCCGGCCGCGTAGTGCAGGTACCAGCCGTAGGACGGGCGGGTGCCGATGCTCTTCGGGTTGTAGTCCGTGGCCGTGTTGCTCGGGACGCCCGTGCCCATGGTTCCGTTCCCGCCCGGCACCGAAAGCTTCACGCCGGTGAACGTGACGTCGGAGACGCGGTGACCGCTGTCCGCGCCCCAGATCGTCGGGCTGAAGCTGCTGCCCGTGTGCGTGCCGGTGACGTTGTCGAACGTGATGCCGCTGATCGACCCGACACCCGGGTCGTTGCCGCAGCGCTTGCGCGTGCCGATCTTCATCATGATCGGCGAATACGTCCCGGACATCGTGATGTCGCGGTAGTGGACGTCGGAAATCTTCGCGCCGTCCATCGAAACGATGCCGATGCCCGATTTGTGCGCGCCGGTGATCGTGATGCCCGAGAAGTGGTACCCGGTGAAGTCGCCGCAGGTCTCGGACCCGAACATCAGCGCGTTGCAGCAGACCGCCGACAGTTTCGCGCCGGTCACCGTCACGTTCCCGTTCGGCAGTTTCGCGCCGAGCGCGTAGTCGCTCTTGAACACCAGCGCGTCGTCGTTCGCGGCGATCGCGGCGTTGGTGATCGTGACGTTCGTCGTGCTGATGATGTTCCAGCCGTCGCGGTCGCTCGCCGTGTCGATGGTGAGGTGGTCGGAAACGACGTTCGTGCAGCCGTTGATCAGCGCCGCGAAGTGTCCGCCGCGGCGCAGTTTGACGCCGGACAGCGTCAGGCCGTCACACCGGGTGAGGGAGAGGATCTTGTCGGCCTCGCCGGACTTCGGGTTGCCGGTGATGAGGTGGCCGCCGCCGTCGATCGTGCCGGCGCCGGTGAAGCCGATGTTCGTCAGCCGGTCGCCGGAGAACATCGCGTTGTGGAAGTGGCTGTGCCCGTAGTCCTGGTAGTCGTCCCACTGGTTCGGCTCGGGCTTGTCGTAGGTGTCCGCGCCCGAGCCGGTGATCGTGGCCCCGGCGTCGAGCTGGATCGTGACGTTGCTCTTGAGGTGGACGGTGTTCGCCGACTTGTAGGTGCCGGAGGTGAACCGGACGGTGCCGCCGCCCGCCGCGTTCGCCGCGGTGATCGCCTTGTCGATGGCGGCGGAATCGTTGGCCGACCCGTTCCCCTTGGCGCCGTAGTCCTTCACGTCGTAAACGCCGCCGGGCGCGGCGGCGGAAACGCCGGCGCCGGCCACCACCAGCCCGGCCACCGCGAAGGTGATCAGCAAGAGTTTTTTCACTGTGGAACCGCCTTGTCATGGGATCGCAGAATTCGGCATGACGGCGGAAACCCCAGATTACGAGCGGCACGAACGGAATGTCAAGATCGCCGGGTCCGGGGACCCGCGCCACCCCCAGTCGGGGCGCGGGTCCCCCGTGTCCATTCGGGATTCTCGGAGTCTACCTTCGCCGGGCCCGGGTGCCCCGTGCGTTTTTCATGGTCCACAACGTGAATCCACCATGATCGGTGTCACGCAGGGTGACTTCAGGTCTTCTGGAGGCCCGGCTTCCCGGCCTGCACCACGTAGCTGACGTCGTTCTTGATCACCACCGCAGCCGGGTCGTAGACGCTCGTGTCGGACGTCGTCATGAAGTCCGCCCGCAGCTGCGACGGCGTGGTCGTGACGCGGACGTACCCGCGCTCGCCCTTGCAGTACTTGACGTGCGGGTTGTTCGCGTACCAGGCCGCGCTGGGCGCGGACGCGGTGTCGCTGTTGCTCGTGACCGACGTCGTGACCAGCTCCGAGCCGATCACCGGGTCGCTGTGGTCGAAGTAGTCCAGCCGCAGGTCCGCGGCCCAGTGCCGGTGGACGTCGCCGGTGAGCACGACCGGGTTGGCCACCTTCCGGTCGACCCAGCCCTGCTGGATCCGGTTGCGGGAGGCCTCGTAGCCCTGCCAGGAGTCGTTGCTCTCGCAGGTGGCCTTGTTGCCGTCGCTGTCACGCGTGGCGAAGAAGACCTGCTGGCCGAGGAAGTCCCAGGTCGCCGGGTGCGACTCGAACTGCTTGAGCAGCCACGCCTCCTCCGTGGCGCCGAGGATGCTGCGGGAGGTGCTGCGCATGTCGGCGCAGGCCGGACCGGCGTCACCGGACGGGTCGGGCACCTGGGCACTGCGGTACTGGCGCGTGTCGAGCATGTGGAAGCGGGCCAGGTTGCCCCACATCAGCTGCCGGTAGAGCTGGATCGACGCGCCGTTCGGCTTGGCCGTCGACCGGATCGGGGTGTTCTCGTAGAAGGCCTGGAACCCGGCGGCCTTGCGCGCGGCCGGCGCGGGCGAAGTGGTGCCGTTCCAGTTGTTCATCACCTCGTGGTCGTCGAAGACCACGATCCAGGGCGCGATCGCGTGCGCGGCCTGCAGGTCGGCGTCGGTCTTGTGCTGGGCGTGGCGGGCGCGGTACTGCGCGAGCGTGGTGACGTCCTCGGTGAAGGCCAGGCTGCGCGGGTTGCGCTCCTGCGCGGTGCGGCCCGACTTCTTCTCGTAGATGTAGTCGCCGAGGAACAGCACCAGGTCGGGGTCGTCGGCCACGATGCCCTTGTACGCGTGGTAGTAGCCCTCCTCCCAGTGCTGGCAGGAGCTGAAGCAGTACTTGAGCTGGTTGACCGCGGCCCCGGCGGCGGGCGCGGTGCGCGTCCGGCCGACCGGCGAGATGTAGCCCGAGCTCTTGAACCGGTAGAAGTACTCGCGGGCGGGCTGCAGCCCGGTCGGTTCGATGTGGACGCTGTGCCCGGACGCGCGGACGGCGTCCACCGACCCGCGCTGCACGATCGAGCTGAACGCCTCGTCGTTCGCGATCTCCCAGTCGACCGCGTAGGTGGCGTCCGGCATGCCGCCGAAGCCGTCCGGGTTGAGCGGCGCGGGGGCGAGTCTCGTCCACAGCACCACGCTGTCGGGCAGTGGATCGCCGGAGGCGATGCCGAGCTGGAACGGATCGCGGACGGCGGGGGCGGCCGCCGTGGTGCGGGCGTTCGCCCACGACGGCAGCGCCGCCGAAGCCGCGGTGGCGGTGACCGCGGCGAGCCCGCCGAGCAGCACCTTGCGCCGGTTGACCTGACCCATGGGAAAACCCTTTCTCGTGGTGGACGGGCCTCAGGCCGCGTAGTCGGTGATGCCGTCGCTGCAGGACTTCAGGTCGGGCTTGGCGGTCGTGTAGTTCGCGACGCAGACCTTGTAGAAGACCCAGCCGCCGTGCGGGACCGTGACGGCCTTGTCGACCTTCGTGCCCTCGCCGCCGGAGTTCCAGACGTAGAACGGCCCGGCGCCGCCCTTGGTCCAGTAGGCGACCACGGCGGAGTAGCCGTCGGAATTCGTGTCGTAGACCAGGAAGTGCGAGTCGGACGAGCGGTACTGCGCCTCGCCCGCGCAGGCGTCGGCGCACTGGCCGCTGCCCGAGCCGACGCCGCAGTCGGGCGCCACCCGCGTGTCGGAGTTGGTGAAGACGTAGGTGTCCGAGATGTACCCGCCAAGCGCGGGCACGTAGTCCCACAACGTGCCGGTGCCGTACGGGCCGGTCACCGACGAGCCGTTGACCTGGCAGTCGATGGTGACGGTGGCGCCGTTGGCGACGGTCTTGACCGCCGTGGCGGCCGTGGTGGGTGCCCGGCGGACGTTGAGGGGGTCACCCGCGGTCTTCACGGTCCCGCTCGCCGCCGCCGACGCCTCGATCGCGCCGCCGGCCAGGAGCGCGCCGACCGCGGCCAGTACCAGGCCGGAACCGGCGATACGCCGGAGTTTCGATCGCTTCATGGCGGCAGCGTCGCTCCGCGCCATACAGATTCCGTACAAAGCGCGCACGTGTGCGCACAGACACTCCGAATGGATCTAGCCGGTGCGCCCGGGCGGTCTTAGAGTCCGGCTATGGGGGAACTCATCGGGCAGGTTGAGACCACCTCGCTGACCATCCGCGTCCTCGGCCCGCTGGAGGTCACCGCCGCCGGGCGCGTGATCGCCCTCGGCGGGCCGAAGCCCCGGCTGCTGCTGGCCGCGCTGGCCCTGCAGCCGAACGTCGTCGTCTCGACCGACGTGCTGGTGGAAGTGCTGTGGCCGGAATCGGCGCCGCGGTCGGCCGCGGCGAACATCCGCACCTACGTGCATTCGCTGCGAAGACGGTTCGCCGAGATCGACCCCGGCCTTGGCGAGCGGATCAGCAGCCGGGCCTCCGGCTACCTGCTGACCGCGTCGCCGGACGAACTGGACCACCTCGCCTTCGCCGCCTTGGCCGGCGAAGCCCAGGAAGCGCTCGACGGCGGCAAAGCCGAAAGCGCCCTCAAACTCCTCGACAAGGCCGACGCCCTCTGGCGCGGCGAAGTCCTCGAAGGCCTGCCGCACGACCACAGCTGGGGCGCGACCGTCGCCCGCCTCGCCGAACTGCGGCTGTCGGTGCAGGAACAACGCCTCCGCGCGCGGATCGGCCTCGGCCGCTCCGGGGAGGCCATCGCCGAATTGCGCGGGCTGGTCACCGAGCACCCGCTGCGCGAAGAGCTCTGGGCGCAGTTGATCGTCGCCCTGCGCGCCGCGGGCCGGACCGGAGACGCGATCGAGGCGTACGAGTCGGCCGAGCGGGTCCTGCGCGAGGAACTCGACGCCGAACCGGGCGCCCGGCTGCGCGAGCTGCGCGCGACCCTGGTGCCGGAAAACGTTCTCCCGCCGCGCCTCGCCGACGTCGCCCCGGTCTGCCAGCTGCCACTGGACCTGCCGGACTTCACCGGCCGCGACACGCTGATCCGCGACGTCGTGACCCTGCTGCGGGAGCGCGCGGACGCCGGCACGCCCGCCGTGGTCGTGCTGTCGGGCGCACCCGGCGTCGGCAAGTCGGCGGTCGCCGTCCGGGTCGCGCACGCGGTCCGCGACGAGTTCCCCGACGGCCAGCTGCACGTGGACCTGGCCGGCACGTCGTCGTCGCCGCGGGCGCCGATGAGCGTGCTCGCCGAACTGCTGCGCACGCTGGGCATCCCGGACGCCGGCCTGCCGCGCGAGCTGGCCGAGCGGTCGGCGCTGCTGCGGTCGCGGCTGGCCGGGCGGCGGATGTGCGTCGTGCTCGACGACGCCGGCAGCGAGGCCCAGGTGCGGCCGCTGCTGCCCGGGGCGGGCGCGTGCGCGGTGCTGGTGACCAGCCGGATCCGGCTGCCCGGGCTGGCCGGCGCGAAGCCCGTGGACGTCGACCTGCTGCCCGAGGCCGAGGCCGCGCGGCTGCTGGAGGGCATCGTCGGTGCCGGTCGGGTGGCCGCCGAGCCGGAGAGCGCCGCGGCGATCCTGCGCCAGTGCGGGCACCTCCCGCTGGCGATCCGGGTGGCCGGCGCGAAGCTGACGCACCGGCCGGGCTGGACGCTGCGGCTGCTGGCCGACCGGCTGGGCGACGAACGCCGCAGGCTCGACGAGCTGCGCGTCGGCGACCTCGCCGTCCGCGCGAGCGTGACGCTGTCCTACGACCTGCTGCCGATGTCGGCGGCCACCGCCTTCCGCGGGCTCGGCCTGCTCGGACCGGTCCAGTTCCCGGCGTGGGCGGTCGCGGCCGTGCTGGGCCGCCGTGACGCCGAAGACGTCCTCGACGTGCTGGTCGACGGCCACCTCGTCGAGCTGGTCGGCTCGGATTCGGCCGGGCAGCCGCGCTACCGGCTGCACGACCTGCTGCGCGTGTACGCGGTGGAGCTCGCCGAGCGGAGTGACGCGGCGAAGACCCGGGCCGGTCTGCGGCGGGTGCTGGAGGGCTACCTGGGGCTCGCGCTCGAGGCGGCGCGCCGGATGCCGCTGCACTTCTTCGGGGCCTACTGCGACGACGAGCTTCCCCGCCCCGGCGTGCCCGAAGGCGTCCTGCCCGAAGACCCGGCCGAGTGGTTCGCCGCCGAGCGGCACACGACCGTCGCGGCGGTCTCGCTGGCCGCCCAGCACGGGTTCGACGACCTGGCCTGGCAGCTGGCTTCGGCGCTGACGCCGTACTTCGACCTGCGGGGCCCGCAGGACGACTGGCACAGCACCCATCTGGTCGCGCTGGCCGCGGCCCGCCGGGCCGGCTCGGCGCGGGCCGAGGCGATCGTCCAGCGCAACCTCGGGCAGTACCTGCTCTACCAGGACGAGTACGCCGAGGCGCGGGTGGCGTTCGAGGAGTCGAAGAAGCTGTTCGACGAGGTCGGTGACATCCAGGGCGTGGCGGTCGCGCTGACCGGGGTCTCGACGATCCTCCGCATCGAGGGCGAGGACGACCTGGCCCTCGACCACTGCCACGAGGCGCTGAAGCTGTTCGCGGAGGCCGACGACCCCAACGGCGAAGCGGTGGCCCGCCTCGGCGCGGGCGCGGTGTGGATGTCCCGAGGGTGTTACGCGGTGGCGAAGCGCTGGATCACCGACGCACTGGAGCTGTCGGCCTCGATCGGCGACCGCCACCGCGAAGCCCACGCGCTCAAGCGGCTGGGCCTGTTGTTCCAGCACCAGGGCAACCTGGCGGCGGCCCGCGAGCACGTCGACCGGGCGATCGCGATCTTCACCGACCTCGGCGACGACCACTGCGTGGGGTACGCGAACCAGAACCTCGGCGAGCTGTGCCTGCACAGCGGGGACTTCGCGCACGCGCAGCTGCTGCTGGTGAACTCGCTGGCGGTGCACCGCCGCAACGGCGACCGGCGGTCGGAGGCCGAGGTTTCGCAGCTGCTCGGGGAACTGCACCGGGCGCTTTCGCAGCCGGAGCGGTCGCGGGACTACTCGGAGCGGGCGCTGGCCATCTGGCGCGAGTTGTCGACGCGGCCGAAGGAGGAGCCCGGTGCCGCTCTCGGTGTGGGCCGCGGCGTCCACCCTGCCGCAGCCTCGTGAGTGGTAAGGCGGGTTAGAACCCGCCTTACCACTCACGAGCCGTGGGGTGAACCGCCCTTCCGGCGGGTCCGGGTGCCCTAGGATTCCGCCGTGACTTCGACGTCCCGGCGTGCGCGGACCGCCGGACTCTGGCCGATCGGAAGACACCTCGCCGCGGTGGTCTGCACCGGGCTCGGCGTGTTCGCGGTGGCGACCGTGCTCCTGTGGCTGGCGCTGGGTCTCCCGGCCGCGCCCGGCCCGGACACCAGGCTGAACGTCATCAAGGTCGCGTTGTCGGTCGTGGCGGGCGTCGGCGGAGTGGTGGCGCTCGTCGTCGCCTACCGCAAGCAGCGCATCGGCGAGGCGGCCGAAGCACGCGAGCACGTCAAGGTCCTGAACGAGCGCTTCGCCACCGCGTGCGCCCAGATCGGCCACGAAAAGCCGACCGTCCGGCTCGCCGGCGTGTACGCCGTGGCGAGCCTCGCCGACGAGTGGCCCGAGCAGCGCCAGGTGTGCATCGACGTGCTGTGCGCGTACCTGCGCATGCCGTACGAGCCCGCGCTGGATTCGCCGTGGTACCACGACGAAGAATCCGAAGTGCGCTTCTCGATCACGAGCGTGATCAGCGACCACCTCCGCCCGGGTGCGCCGGTCAGCTGGCAGGGCCACGAGTTCAACTTCCTCCGCGCCGTCCTCCGATCCGCGGACTTCGCGGACATCGAGGTGAGCAGCGGCCGGCTCCTGTTCAGCCTGGCCCGGTTCCGCCGCGGCTGGACATCGTTCGACGGAATGCGCGTCACCGGTGGCGAGGTCTGGTTCGGCGGCGCGCAGTTCGCCGACGGCGCCCGGGTCACCTTCGACAACGCCGAGTTCAGCAGCGGCCGCGTCCAGTTCGAAGGCGCCGCCTTCGAAGGCGGTGAAGTGACCTTCCGGGGCGCGAAGTTCAGCGGCGGCGAAGTCGACCTCTCGGAGGCCAGCACCGACGACTACACCGCCCCACCCGTGTTCGACGAGTGGGAGACCCCGCCACCGGGGCTCCTGCTGCCCGGCGCCTGACGCACAATCCGCTTGTACGGATCATGTACGCCGTCCCGTCAGTCTTTCGCCACCTTCGAAACAACAGGTGCGAGAGGAGAACCGGGGATGATCCGGATCATGAAAGCCGGCCGCGTGACCGCGGCGGTTCTGGCCGCCGGGGCGGTGACGGCTCTGGCCGGAACCCCCGCGCAGGCCGCGACCGGCACCGGCTGGACCGCCGACTTGTCCACAGTGGACAGCAATGACGTCAACGTCACCGGGGCGGGTGGCACGCTCACCCTGGCCGACGCCGCGTGGCATCGGACCGCCCGCGTGTTCGCCGGCAGCGAGGGCAGCCTCATCACCGACGGGCACGGGCTCGGCTCGCCGGCCAACCGCGTCAGCGCCGAACTGACCGCCGACACCCCCAAGGGCACCTCGGTCGACGTCGACGTCCGCGGCCGGACCGGGGCGGACGACTGGACCGAGTGGACCCCGGCCGGGACCACGCTGAAGAGCGCCGTGAACGAGGTGCAGGTGCGGATCAGCCTGCACAGCTCCGCCGACGGCGTGCGCCCGTCGGTCACGAGCGTCAAGCTGGACGCCGACAACGCCCCGCAGGTCAACGCCCTCACCGCCGGCACCGAACTGACCTACAAGGTCTACGGCACCCGCGAAGGCCTGCCCGGCGGGACCACCGCCAACGGCCACGTCATCACCAACCGCGACCACTTCGTCGCGCTGCCTTCCGGCAAGGCGCTGGCCCCCAAGGGCACCGGCAATTACTCCGTGCGCGTCTGCCGGACCGACGGCAGCAAGTGCGAATACGCGCCGGTGTGGGACGTCGGCCCGTGGAACGAGCAGGACGACTACTGGAACCCGTCGTCGGTGCGGACGAAGTTCAAGGACCTGCCGCAGGGCCAGCCGGAAGCGTATGCCGCGTACCACAACGGTTACAACGGCGGCAAGAGCGGCCTCGGCTACAAGGTGCAGAACCCGGCCGGCATCGACCTCGCCGACGGTGTCTTCTGGGACGGGCTCGGCATGTCGGACAACGGCAACGTGAACGTCACCTACCTGTGGACCGGCTCCGGTCCGACCGGTGTCGTGAGCACGGCGGGCGACCCGATGAACGTCCGGGCGAGCGCGAGCACGTCGGCCGCCATCAAGGGTCTCGCGGCGAACTACGCCAAGGTGAACATCGAGTGCTACGTCGAGGGTGACACCGTCACCGGCAAGTTCGGCACCGGCAACATCTGGGACCGGATCGGCCCCGGGCACTACGTGTCCGACACGTACCTGCAGACGGGTTCCGACCAGCCGGTCGCCCCGCACTGCTGAAAATCGTCGCGCGGCTGACTGCCCTCACCCCGCGACAACGGCGAAGGCCCGGTGTCCCCCGCCGGGCCTTCGCCCATTTCCCCGCCATTCCGCTCAGCGGCACACTTTTCACAAACGTGAACGGACTTCCGCCGGGTGTACAACGGCCCATCCGCCGTGCAAAAATTCCGGACACTCTCCTCCCCCCGAAAATCACGGAATGGCGGGTACCTGTGAGCGTTTCCCGGAGAACCCTGCTGACCACCGCGGCCGGTGCCGCGGTGGCGGTGGGCGCCAGCCCCACCACGGCCGCTTCGGCGGCTGCCCCTGACCAGGCCTCGGCCACCCGGACGCTCCGCCAAGCGGCCGATTACGCGGTGGCCAAGCTCCGCGCGGTGGCCCCCGGCGTCACCGCGTTCCCGGTCGGCACGAAGTTCGAGAAATGGACCTATTCGCAGAACGGCGACTGGGTCGGCGGATTCTGGCCCGGCCAGTTGTGGCTGGCCTGGCTGCACAGCGGCGAAGAACAATTCAAGACGCTCGCACTGGCCTCCGCGGAAAAACTCGCGCCGCGCCAGAACGACACGGGCACGCACGACCTCGGTTTCCTCTTCTACCCCTCGTGGGTGACCGCGTGGCGGCTCACCGGCGACGAGAAGTGGAAGGCGGGCGCGGTGCAGGCCGCGTCGTCGCTGATCAAGCGCTACAACCCGGCGGGCCGGTTCATCCGCGCCTGGGGTGCGCTGTCCGACCCGAACAACGCCGGCCGGGTCATCATGGACACGATGATGAACCTCGATCTGCTCGCTTTCGCCAGTGCGCAGACCCAGGATCCGCGCTACCTCGAAATCGCCGTCGCGCACGCGAAGACCGCCCAGCGGAACTTCCTGCGCCCCGACGGGTCGACGCCGCACGTGTTCGACTTCGACCCGGTCACCGGCGCGCCGATCGGCCCGAACACGGTGCAGGGCTACAGCCCGGCATCGTGCTGGTCGCGCGGGCAGGCCTGGGGCGTCTACGGGTTCACCACCATCCACCGGCGCACCGGGGACCCGGAGTTCCTGGCCACGGCCCGGCGGCTCGCGGACTTCGCGCTGTCGCGGCTGACCCCCGACCACGTGCCGGTGTGGGACTACCTGGCCCCGCAGGCGCCCGACGACGTCAAGGACGCCTCCGCGGGCGTGATCATGGCGTGCGGCCTGCTCGACCTCGCCGAGCTGACGCACCGCCCGCAGTACCGGGAGAGCGCGCTGCGGATCCTCACGGCGGTCTCGCGGACGTGCCTGACCACGAAGTCCACTCGGGCCGAGGCGAGCGTCGCGCGCTGCACGCGGAATCGCCCGGCCGAGGACGGCGTCGAGGTGTCACTCCCCTACGCCGACTACTACCTGCTGGAAGGCATCCTGCGGGTGCTCGACCGGCGCAAGGTGGACCGCGCGATCGACCTTTCCAGCGTGTAGCGGCGTCCGGGGAGGCCGCCACCTCCCCGGACGCGTGCTGTGTTCAGTGGTGGTGGTGCGCGTGCACCTTGGCGTGGCCGAGACCGCGCCCGATCATCCACTTGTTGACCGGCACCGTGACGACGAACGCGACCGCCAGCGAGAGCACCAGGGCCAGCCAGAACAGGACACTGGCCAGCCCGGCGTCCATCGCCCCGGGAATCGCCACGACCACGGTGTTGTCGATCAGCTCCATCACGGCGATCGACACGGTGTCCGCGGCCAGCGCGACCTTGAAGGCCGCCTGCAGGTTCATCCCCGACTTCAGCACGCCCCGCATGGTCAGGCCGTAGCCGAAGACGAAGGCCAGCGCGATCGACAGGACCACCGTCGCCGCGTTGTGCAGGTCGAACGCCGTGCCCAGCACCATGCCGAGCACCTCACCGATGGCACAGCCGGTCAGGCAGTGCAGAGTCGCCTGGATCGCCGTCGCCCACGAAGCCCCGTGCTGTTCGTTCATGCCGGTGACTATACCCCTGGGGGGTACTTAATGCACGTTCCGCGCGTCACAGTGGCCGACGGTCCGGCGCAGGCACAGACAGACGGACCGTAGTCACGCATCGTGATCAATTGGGGCCGACCAGGGGATATCTGCCGGAGCAGAACTCACTTCCGTAACCCTTTGCGCACATCCCGTTGACCACAGTTACCCGGGGCCCTACGTTCGCCCTTGGTCTCCACCATGCGCAGACCCATCGAACTGATCGAAATCCTGAGGAACGGGTGGGGATGCGAGCGCCGACGAAGACCTTCCGGCTGGTCGCGATGCTGCCGCTGGTGGCGGCCCTCGCGCTCGGAGGCTGCTCGGACCAGCTGGGCAACGCGCCGGCCGCGCCGCCGACCCGGATCGAGTTCGTGCCCAAGGTGCGCGGCATCCCGTACTTCGAGGCGATGGACAACGGGGGCCTCGAGGCGGCGAAACAACTGGGCGTCACCTGGCACTCGACCGGCCCGGCGACCGTCGACCCGGCCGCGCAGGTGACGATCCTGCGCGACCTGATCGCGAAGAAGGTCGACGTCATCGTGGTGGCCCCCAACGACCCGGCCGCGCTCGCGGGCGTGATCGCCGAGGCCAGGGCGAAGGGCATCCACGTGATCACCTCGGACACCGACGCGCCGGGCACGCAGCGCGAGGTGTTCGTCAACCAGGCCAGCGCCCAGGGCATCGGCACCGCGCTCGTGGACGCGCTGATGGCGAAGACCGGCGGCGCCGGCCAGTACGCGATCGTCTCCTGCGGCCCGGCCGCGGCGAACCTCAACTCGTGGATCGCCGTCCAGAAGGAGTACGCGGCCGCGCACTACCCGAAGGCCGAGCTCGTCGACACCGTGTACGCGGGCGAAGACGAGGCCGCCGCGACGGCCATCGCCAAGCAGCTCATGACCAGCCACCCCGGCCTGACCGGGCTGATCGGCGAGTGCACGACGTCCGCGCCGGGGGTCGCGAAGGCCGTCGGCGACGAGGAGAAGATCGGCCGGGTGTTCACCGTCGGCGTCGGGACGCCGCAGGCCATCAAGCCGTTCCTGCTCGACGGCTCGTGCTCGCAGTCGGTCCTGTGGAACGTCGAGTCGCTGGGCTACCTGACCGCGTGGACGGCGAAGCAGGTCGCCGACGGCAAGCCACTGGGCCCGGTCAACAAGGTGAGCCTGGAGCTGCCGGCGGTGAAGTACGACGCCGCCACCAAGACCGTCCTGCTGGGCGACCCCCTGCTCATCACCGCCGACAACGTCGACCAGTTCAAGTACTGACGCCGGCTCACCGGTGCCGGCGCACGTGGGCGACCGCGGCGCCCCCGCCGAGCACGAGCAGCAGTGCCGTCAGCCCCCAGCGGCGTTTCTCCTCGGTCCGCCGTGCGGTGTCCCGGACCACCGGCTCGGCCGGCTCCTCCGGACGCGCGCGCGGGGTCGGCGGCGGCGGGGGTGGCGGGGCCGAGGTGGACGGCGTGGGCGTGACCACCGGGGCCGGCGTGGGGGCCGGCACCGGGGTCGGCGGCACGACGACGGGCTGTTCCACCGGCGGTGGCGGCAGGGGTGACGGCTCCGGTGCCTGCGTGGCGGGCGGCACCTCGGTCCGGGACGGGGTCGACGGTGGTGGTGACGACTGCTCCGGGGGTGTGCTCGGCGGAGGTGACGACTGCTCCGGAGGTGTCGTCGGCGGGGGTGGGGGCGGGGGCGCGGGTGCCTCCGCGAGGCACCCGGCGGCGTCGCCGCTCACCAGCGGCGGCCCGGTCGCGACCTCGGTGGCCGGACCCGAGCCGTCGCGGGGCAGGCGGAACGTGACGCTGCGCTGCCCGTAGTGGTTGGCCGTGGCGTAGAGCACGCCGGAGGCCAGCACGACCGACCCGTACGCGCCGCCTTCGGGGAACCGCAGCCCCGGCACCACCGCGACCTTCCCGCTCGCCGGGTCGATGGTGACCACCGAACTGCCGCCGCGTGAAGTCGCGGAGACGCCGTAGAGCAGCCCGTCCGCCGGGTCGACGGCGAAGTCGTCGACGCCGACGGCGAGCGAAACCGGCCGCAGCGCGGTCCGGTGCACCACCCGCAGGTAGTCCGCGTCCCCCGGATCGATGTCCACTGTGTACAGATCACTGCCCTGCCGGACGTACCAGCGGTCGCCGTCGATCGCGCCCGCGGTGGCGCCGGTGACCGGGCTCCATACCGGGTGCGGCGTGCCGGCCCGGCCGATCACGCCCAGATCGGTGACCACGCCGGCGACGTCGATCCGCACCGCGTGCGCGCCGTGGTACCGGCCGGCGCGGGTGCCGTCGGCGACGCCGTAGACCACGCCCTGCGCGGCGGAGTAGCCCATCGCGTTGATCCAGTACCCGGCCTGGCTCACCCGCTGCGTGACCCCGCTGGGCAGGGAGAGCCGGCGCAGGGTCGTCGGCGCGCCAGTGCGTTCGTTCTCCGCCTGCAGGATCGTGCAGCCGCCCGGCGGCCGCGCCACCGCGAGGTGGGCCGCCGGGGGCGTGAGCCAGCCCGACGCCGCGAGCAGCGCCGAGACCGCCGCGGCCACGCCGAACGCCGCCGCCCAGCGGGTGGTCCGCGTGCCGGTCAAACCAGCCTGGCCAGCGCCGAGGTGAACGCCTCGGGGGGCACGCTCACCCCACCGCTGAACGGGCTCTGCAGCTGGTAGATCGCGAACAGCAGCAACGTGATCGTGCCGGCCAGGGTGGACACGATGATGACGTGCGCGGCCAGCCGCGTGCCGCCGAACAGGTTGGGCAGCAGGATCGCGGTGATCAGGCTGCCGAGGATGAGCGCGAACCAGACGACCGCGCCGACCCCGCCGGCGCCGGAGTGGCTCAGCCGCTGCTGCCGGGCCTGGTAGACCGACCAGAGCTGGTTGCTGGCCTCGGTCTTGCGGTCCAGCAGCCAGTCGTCGTCGGCCGGTGCTTCCGCCACCGCCAGGCGCATCTGGTCCAGCTGGGTCGCGCCGGTGGCCGGTACGTCGCTGCCCTCGGCCAGGCGCGGCCACTCCTGCTCCTGGACCGTGCGCGCGTACGCCGTGGCGAGCTGGTGGACGCGGTCCTTCGTCGCCTCCGGCAGCGCGTCGGCCGCCCAGGTGGCCGCGACCAGGCTGTCGGCCTCGGTCTGCGCGTTCTGGCTCACGGTGCTCACCGAGTCGTACAGCGAGATGAGGACGAAGGCGACCAGGACCGCGTGCAGCCCGCCGACGATGGTGAACACCTGGCCCGCCGCGTCGTTGTTGCCGGGCCTGCCCTCGTCGTCCCGGCCGAACCGGCGGACCAGGTAGGCGATCAGTCCGCCGACGCAGGCCGCACCGGCCACCCAGAGACCGCCGGCCACGAAGATGTTCATCCAGGTCCTTTCGCCCGCGGACTGCGGGAAGCGCGGCCCGGCATTCCACAACCGGGCACGCTCAAGTTAGTCACCCGTTTCCGGGCGGACAACAGAAAACACCGAATTCATCCGGGTGGCCGCACCGGCGGGCGAAAGACGCCGATTCGGCGCAGCCAAAGCGGGGTATCCGCCACCGCGTCGTACCGCTGGGCAACCGTGAACCGCGCTGTCGAGCAGGGTTTTTCACGACCGAGTGACGTCCGCGAACAGCCGGTGACCAGGCCCGTCGAACATCATCCGGGAATGATCAAGTACTGTGCCCGCCATTAACCCGGTGACCCGATCGTGTCATTGTGCGGCCGGACGCGGTTGCTATGTTGATTTCGCGGCGCCACGAAACCCGCATATCAGTGAATAGCAGGTCTGACCGGCGTGCCGGCTGGGGCGGGCACGTGCCGAACGCGAATGATTGGGTGGTCCTCGTTGTGACTGTCACCGACCCGGTGGGATCCGAGCAGGTGGAATCCGAGCTGGCGCCGTCGAGCCTGAGCCGGGCGGCGGCCCGGACCCTGGCCACGACGACCAAGTCCGTCCCGCAGATGCAGGGCATCTCCTCCCGCTGGCTGCTCAAGCTCCTGCCCTGGGTCGAAGTCTCCGGCGGTGCCTACCGCGTCAACCGCCGCCTCTCCTACGCCGTCGGCGACGGACGCGTCACCTTCACCACCACCGGCGCCCACGTCCGCGTCATCCCCCCGGAGCTGGGCGAACTGGCCCCCCTGCGCGGCTACGACGACGAAGACGTCCTCACCGAACTCGCCGACCGGTTCACCCAACGCGAATACGCCCCCGGCGACACCCTCGTCGAATTCGGCTCCCCCGCCGACGAAGTCTTCCTCCTCGCCCACGGCAAGATCACCAAAACCGGCACCGGCGCCTACGGCGACCAAGTCGTCCTCGGCACCCTCGCCGACGGCGACCACTTCGGCGAAACCACCCTCACCCAAAACGACGGCATCTGGGAATTCACCGCCAAAGCCGTCACCACCTGCACCGTCCTGTCCCTCCCCCGCGCCGCCTTCGACGACGTCCTCGCCCGCTCCGAAACCCTCCAAACCCACCTCACCGCCTACCGCGCCCGCGGCGCCGCCGCCAGCAACGACCACGGCGAAGCCGAAATCTCCCTCGCCTCCGGCCACGACGGCGAACCCGTCCTTCCCGGCACCTTCGTCGACTACGAAGCCCGCCCCCGCGAATACGAACTCTCCGTCGCCCAAACCGTGCTCCGCGTCCACTCCCGCGTCGCCGACCTCTACAACCAGCCCATGAACCAGATCGAACAACAACTCCGCCTCACCGTGGAAGCATTGCGGGAACGGCAGGAACACGAACTGGTCAACAACCCCGACTTCGGGCTCCTGCACAACGCCGACTTCGCCCAGCGCATCCCCACCCGCACCGGCCCACCCACCCCCGACGACCTCGATGCCCTGCTCACCCTCGTCTGGAAAGACCCCAGCTTCTTCCTCGCCCACCCCACCACCATCGCCGCCTTCGGCCGCGAATGCACCAAAGCCGGCATCTACCCTGCCAGCGTCGACCTCGCCGGCCACCAAGTCCCCTCCTGGCGCGGCATCCCCATCCTCCCCTGCAACAAAATCCCCGTCACCGAAACCCGCACCAGCTCCGTCCTGCTCATGCGCACCGGAGAACAAGCCCAAGGCGTCGTCGGACTCCACCAAACCGGACTCCCCGACGAATACCAACCCGGACTCAACGTCCGCTTCATGGGCATCAACGAACAAGCCATCATCTCCTACCTCGTCTCCGCCTACTACTCCGCCGCCGTCCTCGTCCCCGACGCCCTCGCCATCCTCGAAAGCGCCGAGATCGGCCGGGAAACGCCGTGACCGTCACCGAAGAGACCACCTCGGTCCAGCTGTCGCTCAGCGTCACCGCGGCGCGGACGCTGACCACGACCACCAAGACGCTGCCGCAGATGCGCGGCATCACCACCCGCTGGCTGCTCTCGCAGCTCCCGTGGGTGGAGGTCCCGGCAGGCAGCTACCGGGTCAACCGGCGGCTCACCTACACCCTCGGCGACGGCAAAGTTTCCTTCTACAACACCGGCGCCCGCGTTCAGGTGGTGCCCGCCGAGCTGACCGAACTCGCGCTGCTGCGCGGCTTCGGCGACGAAACGGCGTTGGGTGCGCTGGCGGAGGCGTTCGAGCAACGGGAATACGAGCCCGGCGACACCCTGTTCACCGCCGGCGCCCCGCGGGACACCCTGTTCCTCCTCGCGCACGGCAAGGTCACCCGCCACGGCACCGGACCCTACGGCGACGACCTGCGCCTCGGCGCCGTCACCGACGGCGACCACTTCGGTGAAGAGCTCCTCGGGCCCGAACCCGGCGTGTGGCCCTACACCGCCCGCGCGGCCACCCGCGTCATCGCGCTGGTGCTGCCCGCCGGCGTCTACGCGCGGCTCAACGGCCGGTCCGAAGCTCTGCGCACCCATGTCGCCGAAGCACTGTCTCGGCCGCGGAAACCGCAGAACGCCAAGGGAGAAGCCGCGATCGACCTGGCCGCCGGCCACGACGGCGAGCCCCTGCTGCCCGGCACCTACGTCGACTACGACCCCTCGCCGCGCGAGTACGACCTGGCCGTCGCCCAGACTTTGCTGCGGGTGCACAACCGGGTCGCCGATCTCTACAACCAGCCGATGAACCAGCTCGAGCAGCAGCTGCGGCTGACCGTGGAGGCGTTGCGGGAACGCCAGGAGCACGAACTGGTCAACAACACCGACTTCGGGCTGCTGCACAACGCCGACCTCAAGCAGCGGCTCACCACCCGCACCGGCCCGCCGACCCCGCTGGACCTGGACGACCTGCTCTGCCGGCGGCGCAAG
Organism: Amycolatopsis plumensis; assembly: GCF_042652605.1. Classification (NCBI taxonomy): domain Bacteria; kingdom Bacillati; phylum Actinomycetota; class Actinomycetes; order Pseudonocardiales; family Pseudonocardiaceae; genus Amycolatopsis; species Amycolatopsis plumensis. The sequence goes on from NZ_JBHSJY010000001.1 coordinate 4,571,481, forward strand.
ACCCGCTTCTTCCTCGCCCACCCCCAGGCGATCGCGGCGTTCGGCCGGGAATGCACCGCCCGCCGGATCTACCCGGACACGACCGTGCTGGCCGGCAAGCGCGTCACCGCCTGGCGCGGGGTGCCGATCCTCCCCTGCGACAAGATCCCGATCAGCGCGACGGGGACCACGTCGATCCTGGCCATGCGCACCGGCGAAGACGACGCCGGCGTGATCGGCCTGCGCCCGAAGTCGCTGCCGGACGAGTACCAACCCGGGCTCAACGTCCGGTTCATGGGCTCCGACGACCGCGCGATCACCTCGTACCTGGTCAGCGCCTACCATTCCGCGGCCGTGCTCGTTCCCGACGCTCTGGGCGTGCTCGACGACGTGCAGATCGGCCACTGATGACCACGATGAGCACGAGAACCGCGGCGCGCCCGCTCGCCGGCGTCCTCGCGTGGAGCAAGGAGCTGGTCGACCCGGCGCTGCGGAGGGCCGCCGAGCGGCTGCCGGAGGTGATGCGGCGGATCGCCGGCTACCACTTCGGCTGGCAGGACGCCCTCGGGCGGCCGGCGGCCGCCGACGGCGGCAAGGCGCTGCGGCCCGCGTTGGTGCTGCTGTGCGCGGAAGCGGCGGGCGGCGACGCGGCCGACGCCGTGCCCGCCGCCGTCGCGGTCGAGCTGGTGCACAACTTCTCGTTGCTGCACGACGACGTCATGGACGGCGACACCACCCGGCGGCACCGCGCGACGGCGTGGACGGTGTTCGGCACCGGACCGGCGATCCTGGCCGGGGACGCGTTGCTGAGCCTGGCGTTCGAAGTGCTGGCCCCGAGCGGGGCGGCGCACGCGAAGGTGCTGTCGGCCGCGACACTGGCCCTGCTCGAGGGCCAGGCCGCGGACCTGGACTTCGAGCAACGCGACGACGTCACCCCCGGCGAGTGCGTCCGGATGGCGGAGGGCAAGACGGCGGCCCTGCTGGGCGCGGCCTGCACGCTCGGGGCGGCGACCGGACCGGACGGCACGGACGACCGCTTCGGCGCGTTCGGCCGCGCGGTGGGCCTGGCGTTCCAGCACGTCGACGACCTGCTCGGCATCTGGGGCGACCCGGCCGTCACCGGCAAACCCGTGTACTCGGACCTCCAGAACCGCAAGAAGTCCCTGCCGGTGGTGACGGCCCTGTGTTCCGGCACCCCGGCCGGCGCGGACCTCGCCGCGCTCTACGCCCGGAGCGAGCCCCTGGACGAGACCGAGCTGGCCCGCGCGGCTTCCCTCGTCGAGGCCGCGGGCGGCCGCCAGTGGAGCCAGGCCCAGGCGGACGCGTTGCTGGCCAAGGCCCTGCGCGACCTCACCGCCGCCGTCCCACCCTCCCGCGCCACCACCGAACTCGCCGCCCTCGCCCGCCTCATCACCACCCGCACCCACTGACCCCGTAACTCGCGTGATCAGAACGCCGACTCACGTGATTGGAGGGTCGACACACGTGATCAGGGGGTCGACACACCGTCGCCGAAAGCCGCGCCGTACAGGGCGAGGAACGGCTGGGCCATGTAGACGCCGTCGCCCCACAGCTGGCCGACCTTGCTCGTCGCGTGGAACATGCCGCCGTCGGACGTGCGGGGGTAGGACGGGAACCGCTTGCGCAGCTGGTCGGCCGCCGTCTTGTACTTCTTGCGGCCCGTTTCCGCGTACAGCAGCGGCAGCATCTGGCACGAGCGCATCGAGTCCAGGTTGGTGAAGCTGTTGGAAATCCCGCTGTCGGTGATGAACCGGTCGTACCACGCGATGATGTAGTCGAGGTACTTCTTCTCGCCGGTGCGCTTGTAGAACAGGTACTGGCCGTAGAGGTACAGGCCCAGCGTGTAGCCCCAGCCGCCGATCTTGTCCGGTGTGTAGCGCTTCATCGTCGAATCGATCACCGCGCGCGACCAGTCGGGCGGCGGTGCCGCGCCGCCGATCGGGGGCAGCTGGTCCGCTGCCCGCGCGAGGGGGCCCGCCGCGGTGAGCGCGCCCAGGGCGCCGAGCGTCCCGGCCAGGACCGCACGCCGGGTCGGGCGAAGGGGATGTTCGGACATGCGTCGTCCCTTTCCTGCGCTGGCCCCGCGACGCGGTGGAAGGGTGGCCGGGATGCCGATCCGCCGTCCGTCGGCATCCCGACCAGCTCTGGGGGGCGCGGCGTGCTGCCCGTGTCGCCGGAGCGATGGTCTGGGAGAGCGAAAGCGCTCTCGGGGAAAACATCTACTCGCATCTCGGAGGTGGAGTCAAGAGAGATCGGATCTCTTGCGTCATATATCAGATATTTAACCCGAACGGCGGCAGTAGAGATGTACCGGCCAGCGAAACTCGGCGGAAAGGTCGGATCTAAGCCTTGACCGCCCCTCCTCGCCAGGAGTACACCACCGAGTGGACCAGACCACTGGAGGTCGCTCATGGCAGACAGGTTCCTCCGCCGGGTGCTCGTCGCGTGCGCGGCGATGCTGACGGCGTCCGGGCTCATCGCCGCGCCGGCTTCGGCCGACCTGCAGAAGCCGTCACAGCAGTGGCTGCGCGACAGCCAGGCCGGGCTGTTCCTGCACTGGGGCATGCGCACGGCACCCGGCTACACCAGTTGCGGCGCCTGGGAAAAGGCGATCACCGACGGCGGGTGGAGTCCCGGCTACTGGGTCACCGAAGCCGAGAAGCTGCACGCGTCCTACCTCGTCCTCGCCTCCTTCCACAGCCGGCTCGGCTACTCGCGCGCCTGGCCGTCGAAGATCCCCGGCAGCTGCAGCACCAAGCGGGACTTCCTCGGCGAGCTGATCGCCGCCGCGAAAGCCCGCGGGCTCAAGGTCATCCTGTACATGACCAACGACGCCCAGTGGCACGACGAGGGTGGCCACGAGTGGCTCGACTCCGTCGGCTACTCGAAGTACAAGGGCAAGGAGGTCGACCTCGACAGCCAGGACGGCTTCGGCCAGTTCAGCTACGACAACTTCTTCGAGGTCATGAAGAACTACCCCGACCTCGGCGGCTTCTGGATCGACAACGACAACACCTACTGGGAGTCCCACGACCTGTACCGGCAGATCTACCAGCAGCGCCCGGACTACCTGCTGAGCAACAACAACGAAGACACGCCGATCATGGACACGATCAGCAACGAGCAGAAGACCGGCATGACGCCGTCGTACGACTACCCGCAGGCGACGTACACGGCGATGCCGCGGCTCACCGAAGCCTGCTTCAAGCTCCCCGACACCGGTTCGTGGTGGTACGGCGGGTCGAACCCGCCGGTGAACAAGATGCTCAACCTGGGCCGGCTCATCACGAACGCGGGCTCGTCGATCAAATCCCTGATGGCCGAAACGGCGATGGTGAACGGGAAGTTCCCGTCGAACCAGGAGGCGTTCAACAACTTCGCGAAAACCTACCTGGACGCGATTGGGGAGTCCCTCGGCGGCACCGAAGGCGCCGGGTACATGTACGGCGGCATGCAGCCGGGCTTCTGGAACGACGGCGCCCACGGCGTCATCACCATCAAGGGCGACACGCAGTACGTGCACGTCCTGACCAAGCCGTCGGGGAGCACGCTCAAGATCCGCGACAACGGCTACCGCGTCCGCCGCGTGACGAACCTGCGCACCGGCACGGCGATCGCATTCAGCCAGGGCGGCGGGAGCCTGACCCTGACCGGGCTCTCCGGCTGGGACAGCTACGACACGGTGTTCAAGGTCGAGACCGCCGGCCGCGCCGGAATCTACGACCCGAAGACCGTCACGCTCAAGGCGAGCGCGTCGGCGAGCGGACACAGTGGACAGTCCGCGAGCGACGGCGACTACCTCACCTGGTTCGACAACAACAAGACGCTCCCGGTCAACCTCGACTACGACCTGGGGACGGCGAAGAAGGTGCAGTACCTCGGGATCAACCAGCGGGAGGATTCGGTCAGCTACGCCCGGTCGGACACCGAGCAGTCGGCGCGGATCAAGGCGTACAAGGTGTTCGTGTCGGGTGACGGCAAGGACTGGGGCAGCGCGGTGAAGTCCGGGACGCTACCGAGCCACCGTGGCGTCCAGTTCGTCGACCTCTCCGCGGTGAACACCCGGTACGTCCGGCTCCAGGTGACGAGCACGTACGCCGCATCCAGCGACAGCTCGCGCTACAAGCGGCTGAGGATCGACGAGACCTGGTTCGGCTCGGACTACGCGACGGCGGCGGGCTGAACGGGTCGCCCGGCCGCCCCAGACGCGGCCGGGCGACCCGTCACTTCCCCTCGGACAGCAGATCCACGGTCAAGGCGGCCGTCCAGCTGAACGACCGGGCGCCGTGCCCGGCCCCGGTCAGCGGGTCGGCGTACTCGGCGAAGCCGGTCTGCGCGGCCGTCTCGACGAGGTCGTCGCGCAGCTGTGCGGCGAGGGCGAACTCACCGTGGTGCAGCAGGCCCTGCCGGACCAGCCAGCCGACGTTGGACCACGACGGCCCGCGCCAGTAGCGGGCCGGGTCGAAGCCGGGCGCGGTCAGGTCGTAGCTCGGGACGCCGTGCACCCGCCCGAGCCGGAACCGCGGGCCGGTCGCGGTCGTCAGCAGGGCCGGGGCGACCGCCAGGTCCGGCAGCATCAGCGGCAGCAGGCCCGCGCAGGTGTGCTCGCGGATCAGTGAGCCGGTGTGGACGTCTCGGGCGAAGAAGAAGCCGTCTTCCCACAGTGTTTCCTGCAACGCCTTTTCGACGCGGGCGGCGGCTTCGCGGTGCGCGCCGGACGGCAGGCCGAGCTCCTCCGCGATCTCGGCCAGGGCCAGCTCGGCGTCGGCCAGCAGGGCGTTGAAGCCGGGATCCTCCACGACGAAGTCCCCGAAGTCCCGGTAGCCGCTGTCCCGGTAGGCGGCGGCGAGCCGGACGTACCGGCCGTAGTCGTCGTCGCTCGGCCGGTCGCCGGGGTCGCCGTGCGCCAGGTCGCGGCGGACGAACCCGGTGGCGAGCGGGACGCGGGAAAGCGGCTGGTCCCACGCCGGGCTGTTGTCCATTCCGGACTCCCACGGGTGCACGATCGCGACCAGCCCGCGGCCGCCAGCGTCGCGGCCGGTCCGCAGGTGGTCGTGCCAGGCCACCAGCTTCGGGTACAGCGCGGCGAGGAACGCGTGGTCCGGCTCGGCCTCGTGCACCGCGAGCACGGCGCGGGCGTGCACGGGCGGCTGGACCAGGCCCGACGTCCGCCCGGCCCGCCAGAACGACGGGCCCGGGAAGTACGCCTCCGGCGGGGTCTGCGGGTCGAACACGATGTGCGGGACGCGGCCGTCGGGCCACTGCGCTTCGAACAGCGTCAGCAGCTCGCGCCGGGCGTGCCCGGGGGACAGGTGGCGCAGGCCGAGCGCGATGAAGGCGGAGTCCCAGCTCCACTGGTGCGGGTAGAGCGCCCGCGAGGGCACGGTGGACGCGCCGAGCCAGTTGCCCGCCAGGACAGCCGCGGCCCGCTCCCGTGTTACGTTCATATGTCCAATCTATCTCCGACTTGTGTCTTGTCAATGGACAAAAGTCTGAAGGGGGCCGCGGGATGACCACGCCGACCAGCGCCGGAGAGCTGCTGCAGCTGGTCCGGACCGGGCAGGCGAGCACGCGGAAGGCCCTCCAGGAGCGCAGCGGCCTGTCGCGCTCGACGCTGACCGCGCGGCTGGAGCAGCTCCAGGTGGCTGGCCTGCTGACCGAGGGTGGCCAGGAGGATTCGACCGGCGGCCGTCCGGCGCGGCAGCTGCGCTTCGACGAGCAGCACGCGGTCGTCCTCGCCGCGAGCATCGACACGACGCACGCCGAAGCGGCCATCACCGACCTGGGCGGGCGGGTCCTGGGCCGCCGGGCCGGTGCGCTGCGGGTCGCCGACGGCCCGGAACCGGTGCTCGACCGGATCGCGGAGTGGTTCGAGGAGCTGCGGGCCGAGGCGGGGCGGCCGGTGTGCGGCGTCGGCGTGTCGGTGCCGGGCCCGGTCGAGCCCGGCCGCGCGCGGGTCACGCAGCCGCCGATCATGCCGGGCTGGGACGGCTACCCCATCGACGGCCACCTCGGCGCCCGGTTCGGCGCCCCGGTGCTGGTGGACAACGACGCGAACCTGATGGCGCTGGGCGTGCACCGGGCCCGCTACCCGGATTCGGCGGCCCTGGTCGTGGTGAAGGTGTCCACCGGCATCGGCGCGGGCCTGGTCCTCGGCGGTGAGGTGTTCCGCGGGATCGACGGCGGTGCGGGCGACATCGGCCACATCCGGCTCCCGGGGCACTCCGACGCCCGCTGCCTGTGCGGTTCCCTCGGCTGCCTCGCGGCCGTCGCCGGCGGCGGTGCGCTGGCGGCGAGGTTGACCGAGCTGGGGCTGCCGACGGAGTCCGGCTCGGGCGTCCGCGACCGGATCGCGGCGGGGGACCCGCTCGCGGTGCGGCTCGCCGAAGTGGCCGGCCGCCAGGTGGGGGAGGTGCTCGCGACGCTGGTGTGCGTGGTCAACCCGGGCGTGGTGGTGATCGCCGGCGACCTCGCCGAGCCGCACTTCGTGGCGGGTGTGCGGGAGGTGCTGTACCGGCGGGCGCTGCCCAGGGCGACGCAGCACCTGCGCGTGGAAATCGGCGGCCGCGGCGAGGGAATGGCGGTGGCCGGCGCGGTGGCGATGGTCGTCGACACCGTGTTCGCTCCCGCCGAGGTGGACCGGTGCCTGGCGTGACGGCCGAAGTACCGCCACCGCCCGACTGTCCCGAGTGGACGGAGCAACCGACTTTAGTAGGTGGCGCACGCCCGTGGCGCGTGGTCCGCCGTACCGGCGCAAACCGGACCAATCGCGCATCGCGCCCTATTCCTCGCGTTTTCTCCGCGACAAATCGGATTTCCGTACCACGCTTCACGGTTCGCGAATTCCCGGTCAGATAACGGTTCCGCACGCACTTCCCCGCGAGCGGAACACCGGCTTAGTCTCACCCGGTGTTCCAAGGCCCATTTTCTGGGGGCCGCATTCGAAGAGGGAGATTTCTGTGCGAAGAAGCTCCACCCTGCTCCTTTCGCTCGCGGTGGTGGGTGGCCTGACCGGCGCCCTGCCGGCGACGGCGTCCGCGCAGGGGCGTCAGGACATCCCGCAGTCGCACCCGTTGTGGGCGAACGCGCAGGCGAAGGTCGCCGACACGGCGCCCGCCGCGAAGCTGAGCTTCCGGGTCTACCTGAACCAGCGCGACAACGCCGGCGCCGAGGCGCTGGCGCAGGCCGTGTCGGACCCGGACAGCAAGACCTACCGCCAGTACCTCAGCCCCGACCAGGTGCGTGACCGGTTCGCGGCCACCGACGCGACGGTGAACGCCGTCAAGGCGTGGCTGACCGGCAACGGCTTCAGCATCGGCGAGATCCCGTCGAACAAGGCGTACGTCGAAGCCACCGGCACCGCGGCCCAGACGGAGAACGCCTTCGCCGTCGACCTCGGCAAGTACCGGGTCAAGGGCCAGACGCTGCGCGCCGCCGACAAGAACCTGTCGGTGCCGGCGAACCTGGCCGGTGACGTGCTCGGCGTCGTCGGCGTCGACCAGGCGACTAACCTGTTCAAGCCGGACCACGCGACCGGCTCCGGCACGCCGTCGGACGTCGCGCCCGGGCCCGGGTTCCGCAACGCGCCGCCGTGCAGCGCCTACTACGGCGAGAAGATCGACACCACCGATCCCGCCTACAACGGCAAGCAGCTGCCGTACGCCCCCTGCGGCTACACCCCGGCGCAGCTGCGGTCGGCCTACGGCGTCGACAACGTCGGCGCGGACGGCAAGGGCACCACGATCGCCATCGTCGACGCGTTCGCCTCGCCGACCATCTACTCGGACGCGAGCACGTACGCGAAGAAGAACGACCCGCAGCACCCGCTGAAGCCGAGCCAGTTCAAGCAGCACGTCTTCCCGGTGAACCCCGACCTGGAGCCGCCGGACCAGTGCGACGCGGCGGGCTGGTACGGCGAGGAGACCCTCGACGTCGAGGCCGCCCACGGTCTCGCGCCGGGCGCGGACATCCTGTACGTCGGCGGGTCCGACTGCCAGGACAACTCGCTCGACATCGCGCTGAACTACGTGGTCGCCGGCCACAAGGCCGACATCGTGTCGAACTCCTACGGCGACACCGGCGAGGACATCCCGGCCGACGAGGTCAAGGTGTTCAACCAGATCTCGCTGCAGGCGGTCCTCGAGGGCATCGGCGTGTACTTCTCCTCGGGCGACAACGGTGACGAGGTCGCGCGCCTCGGCACGCCGTCGCCGGACTTCTCCGCCTCGGCGCCGTGGATCACCGCGGTCGGCGGCACGTCCATCGCGATCGGCAAGGACGGCAAGCGGATCTTCGAGACCGGCTGGGAGACCAGCAAGTCGACGCTGACCAACGGCGTCTACGGCCCGGCCAACTACACCAGCGGATCCGGCGGCGGCACCAGCCGCCTGTTTGAGCAGCCCTTCTACCAGAAGGGCGTCGTCCCGGACGCGCTGGCGAAGAAGAATCAGACCGGCAACAAGAAGGGCCGCGTCGTCCCGGACATCTCCGCGGTCGGCGACCCGAACACCGGCTTCCTGGTCGGCCAGACGCAGACCTTCCCGGAGGGTGCGCACTACGACCAGTACCGGATCGGCGGCACGAGCCTCGCGTCGCCGGTGTTCGCCGGCATCATGGCGGTGGCCGACAGCTTCGACCACTTCCACCACGGCTTCATCAACCCGGTGATCTACAAGCTGACGTCCCGCACGCCGGCGATCACCGACGTGAAGCACGTGGACGCCGCGGTGGCCCGCGTCGACTACGCCAACTCGGTCGACGCCTCGGACGGCCTGCTCCGCTCGGTCCGCACGCTGGACTACCAGGGCCTGACCATCCACACCACCCCCGGCTACGACGACGTGACGGGTCTCGGCACGCCCAACGGCCTGCTGTTCCTGCTGCTCGTCTAGCTCGCTCTGCCGGTCTGCCGCGGCTGGTCGTGAGTGGTAAGGAGGGTTCTAACCCTCCTTACCACTCACGACCCCGGGCCGCGGCAGACTTCACGGCTTTTCGGCGGCCAGGGGGATGACCGCCGTCACCGTGGTGCCGTCGGTCCCGGAGGCGACCGCGAGCTCCCCGCCCAGCGCCTGCACCCGGTCGCGCAGGCCGGCCAGCCCGCTGCCCCCGACGTCCGCGCCGCCGACGCCCGCGTCCGTCACCGCCACCCGCAGCTCGGCGCCCGCCACCTCGATCCGCACGTCGGCACGGTCGGTCCGGGCGTGTTTCAGCGCGTTGGTCAACGCCTCCGACGTCACGAAGTAGGCCGTCGCCTCCACCGCCGCGTCCAGGCGCGGGACCGTGCCGACGGTCAGCGCCACCTCCATCGGCATGCGGTCGGCCAGCGACCGGACCGCCGCGACCAGGCCCGCTTCGGTCAGGATCGCCGGCCGGATGCCGCGGGCCAGCTCACGCAGCTCGGTGATCGCTGTCTGCAGCTCGTCGACCGCGCCAGTGAGCAAGGCGCGGAGCTCCGGCGGCAGTTCGGCGCCGGAGCGGCGGGCGGCCATCCGCAGCAGCAGCACGACGCTGACCAGCCGCTGCTGGGCGCCGTCGTGCAGGTCGCGTTCGAGCCGGCGGCGCTCCTCGTCGCCGGCCGCGACCAGCCGCGCCCGCGACGCGCGCACCTCGGCCAGCCGCTGCTCGAGCTCGTCGGTGAGCCGCTGGTTGTCCAGCACCAGCCCGGCGGCCGCGTTGAGCGCGTCGATCGACCGGCTGTCCTTCCACACCTCGTCGTCCTGCACCAGCGCGGCCAGCCCGGTGCCGTCGCGCTCCAGCAGCAGCCGGATCATCTCGGCGTTGCCGACCCGGGCCCGCATCACGCCGGCCAGGAACGCCAGCGGCCACAGGCAGAACAGGATCCGGTACGCCATCAGCAGCGGCCCGGACAGCGGGTGCCCGTCGCCGAGCGCCGTGCCCGCCCCCGACGTCAGCGCCCCGGCCAGTGCGATCACCACCACCGGCGACAGCAGCCGCCGCTGCGGCAGCCGTCCGGTCAGCCACCGGTAGAGCAGCACGACGACCACGCCCGCGCTGATCACCGTCGCGGCGAGCCCGAGGGCGCGGCCGACCACGGGCGCGGCCTGCGAGTCGGCCGCGACGGCCAGCAGGTCGCGCGGGTCGTCGGCGGTCAGCAGGCCGACCACGCCGATGCCGAGCACCACGGCGTAGGCCGCGGCCACCAGCAGCCGCTCCCACCGCGAGCGGAGCCTGCCGTGCGGGAAGGCGAGCACCAGGTGCGCGATCACCGGGCTGGACGCGGCCCGCAGCGGCACGGCGATCGTGTACAGCACCGGGTCGGTCGTGAACTGCAGGTCCTCGAGGAACAGGGCGACGCCGGCCAGGGCGATGAGCACCCCGATCGGGTTGGCCGGGCGCCGCACGTGCGCGACCGCGCCCGCGAGCAGGAAGAGGAACCCGGTCGTGGTGCTGAGCGCGGTGTCGAGTCCCGAGTGGCTGCCTTCGCCGGCTTTGAGCGTCAGCGCGACGACGCCGAGCGCGCACCCGGCCGCCAGGAGACCGGTCATCACCGACGTTCGCGGGTGCTGCACTTCGCGACCCTCCCGGTGGGTCTTGGCGGCTGGGTGGCGCAGTCCGGCAACGGCCAACCGTGATTCGTCCGTTCGGGCCGTCGCGTTACACCACGCGGCTGCGCTTTAGGGTGATCTCGACAGGAGGCAGGACATGAGCGGACGCGGATTGGGCGCCGAGGTTTTCGGCGGGCGGATGCCCGCGGGCGGGCGGGACCTGGCGATCGAAACCCACGGCATCGCGCCGGTGCCGGAAGGCAATCGGTTCGGGCGGCCGTGGCGGCTGTTCAGCGTGTGGTTCGCGCCGAACCTGACGATGACGGCGGTGTTCACCGGCACCCTCGCGGCGTCGCTCGGCCTGGGGTTCTGGACGGGCCTGGCCGCGATGCTGGCCGGCACCGTGCTCGGCTCTCTGCCGGTGGCGTACCTGTCGACGTGGGGCCCGCGCACCGGCACCGGCCAGCTGCCGCTCGCCCGGCTGCCGTTCGGCGGCGGCGTCGTGCTGCCCGGCCTGGTGCAGTGGCTCGGCTCGATCGCCTGGGACGCGCTGGTCGGCCTGTTCGGCGGCGAGGCCCTCGCCGAGCTGACCGGGCTGCCGTTCTGGGTGGCGGTGCTGATCGTGCTCGTGCTGCAGTGCGCGCTCGGCGTGTTCGGCTACGCGCTGATCCACCGCGTGCAGGCGGTGATGAGCGTGCTGCTGGTGCTGGCGTTCGCCGCGCTCGCCGTGAAGGTCCTTTCCGGACACCCGATCGCCGTCGCCGACACCGCTTCCGGCGCGGACCTGGCGGGCGGCGTCGTCCTGTTCACGACGATCACGTTGTCCCTGGCCATTTCCTGGGCGCCCTACGCGTCGGACTTCAGCCGCTACCTGCCGGTCTCGGCGTCGTCCCGGGCGATCTTCTGGGCGACGCTGCTCGGGCTCGTCGTCTCGTACGCGATCGGCGAAGGGCTCGGGCTCGCGCTGGGGTCGTCGCTGGGCGACCACACGACGTCCGGGATCGCCCAGCTGCTGGGCGGCGGGTTCATGGGCGCGCTGGCGCTGGCCGTGATCGCGCTGGCGGCGGTGTCGTCGAACGCGATGAACGACTACAGCGGTTCGCTGGCGTTGCAGACGGTCGGCGTCCGGCTGCGGCGCCCGGTGTCGGCGGTGGTCGTGACCGTGCTGGCGTTCGCGCTGATCCTGTGGATGCACAGCGGCGACCTCTCGGCGAAGTTCGAGAACGTGCTGCTGTTCGTGTCCTATTGGATTCCGCCGTTCCTCGGCGTGGTCGTCCCGGACTGGCTCGCCCGCACCCGCGGCGGCCGGCGCGTGGACGTCCTGGCGGCGGATTCCGTGCGGCCCTGGGCGGCGGTGATGGCGTTCGTGGCCGGGTTCGGCGCGGCGGTGCCGTTCATGAACACCTCCCTCTACACCGGACCGGTCGCGGCCGCGCTGCACGGCGCGGATCTGGCGTACTACGTCGGCCTCGTCGTTTCGCTGGCAGCGTACTTCCTGCTGCGCGGCCGCCGCGCGGTTGACCTCGACTAACGTAGAGGTTTCACGATGGTGGGGCACCCCCTCTCGAAGGAGGAACCATGCCCACCGCACTCGTCACCGGCGCTTCGGCCGGGTTGGGCCGCGCGCTCGCGGCCGCCCTGGTGCGTCGCAATTGGACGGTCATCGGCGACGCCCGCGACGCGGACGCGCTGGCTTCGGCCGCTCGTGAGGACGGCTTCACGGCGGTCCCCGGCGACGTCACCGACCCGGCCCACCGCGCTGCGCTCGCCGAAGCCTGTCCTTCGCTCGACTTGCTCGTCAACAACGCCAGTTCCTTGGGCGTCAGCCCGCTGCCGCCGCTGGCGCGCTATCCCTTGGCAGCGCTCGAAGACGTCTACCGCGTCAACGTCTTCGCGCCGCTGGCCCTGACGCAGCTGCTGCTCCCGGCGTTGGCCGGTGGTGTCGTGATGAACGTCAGCTCCGACGCGGCCGTCGAGGCGTACGAGGGCTGGGGCGGCTACGGCTCGGCCAAGGCGGCCCTCGATCAGCTGACCGCCGTCCTGGGCGCGGAACACCCGGACCTGTCCGTGTACGCGATCGACCCGGGCGACCTGCGCACGGCGATGCACCAGCGCGCGTTCCCGGGCGAGGACATCTCGGACCGGCCGCTGCCGTCGTCCGCGGTCCCGGCGTTCCTGCGCTTGCTGGACGAGCGCCCGCCGAGCGGCCGCTACCGCGCGGCCGACCTGCTGGTGACGGCATGAACATCCGGTTCGACCTGCCGCCGGAGCTGTCGGCATCGGCCCCGCCGGAGGCCCGCGGCCTGTCCCGCGACGAGGTCCGCCTGCTGGTCGCCTCCCCGGCCGGCGTCCACCACACGGCGTTCACGTCGCTGGGGGCGCATCTGCGGCCGGGTGACCTGCTCGTGGTCAACACCTCCGGAACCCTCCCGGCGGCGGTCGACGCACGCCGGGCGGGTCACCCGATCGTGGTCCATTTCGCGACACCGCTCGACGACGGCGCGTGGATCGTCGAGCTGCGCGCACCGGGCGGCCCTCTGCTCGACGGCCGTCCGGGCGAGCGCCTTTCGCTGGCCGGGGACGCGTCGCTGACGCTGCTGGCCCCCGTGGTCCCGGGGGAGGCCCGGCTGTGGCGGGCGTCCTCGTCGGTCGACGTGCTGTCGTTGCTGGAGGAAGCCGGCCGCCCGATTCGCTACGGGTACGTCCCGCGGGCGTGGCCGTTGTCGGACTACCAGACGGTGTTCGCGCGCGAACCGGGCAGCGCGGAGATGCCCTCGGCGGCCCGCCCGTTCACGCCGGAACTGGTGACGGGCTTGGTGGCGGACGGGGTGTTGTTCGCGCCGCTGCTGCTGCACACGGGGGTGTCCTCCCCGGAGGCGGCCGAGCCACCCCAGGCGGAGAGGTACCGAGTCCCCCCGACGACGGCGGCGCTGGTCTCGTGGGTCCGCGCCCGCGGAGGGAGGGTGATCGCGGTGGGCACGACGGCGGCCCGCGCCCTGGAATCGGCGGTCTCCGATGGGGAGGTGCGCGCTGCGTCGGGGTGGACGGATCTGGTTCTGGGGCCGGACCGCCCGGCGCGGGTGGTGGACGGGATCATCACGGGCTTGCACGCGCCGGAGGCATCGCACCTGTTGCTGCTGGAGTCGGTGGCGGGGGCCGAGGTGCTCCAGCGCGCGTATGCGGCGGCGGTTGAGGAGCGGTACTTGTGGCATGAGTTCGGTGACGTGTCACTTCTGTTGCGCCACTGAGGGGCTCTCGCTCTCCGGGCCCGGCGGCTCGCGTCCGGTGTCTTGAATGACTCATTCCTGGCGTCAGACGCCAGGAATGAGTCATTCATGGCGTTGCGGTGCCTGCGCTCAAGCGGGGCAGGGGGGAGGTCTGGGTGGGGTGCGAGCTGGGCGTCGGCGTCCCGTTTACGGCGGCGAGTTATCCACACCCTCCGCCACCATGTGGACAACCCGGCGCAAACCCCTACTGACCAGCCTCAACCCGCCGCCGCGACCGGATCGCCCCGGCAACAACCACCGCCGCGATCCCCAGCCCGACCCCGCTCACGATCGACGACACCCAACCCGCCGTTCCCGTCGCCAGGCCGAACGCCCCACCCAGGTACACCGGGATCGACATCGCCACCGGCAGCCAGTTGCGCAGCAGGAACGCCCGGTCCGACGCCACCCACAGCACCAGTGCCACCGCCGCCCCGGTGATGACCGGGATCGCCCAGACGACGGCGCTGGTCAGCGCGTCCATGCCCAGTGACCTCAGCCACTCGAACGACGCCTGGCCCAGCCCGATGAACAACACGACCAGCGCCACGCGGACGCCGGCGGCTCCCTGGCCCCTGCTCGTCATGTCTTCCTCCCGAATCCGTGGTCCACCCTGTACCACGTCCGGGTGACGCGAGCGGTTGCCCTCTTCGTCGACTTTCTCCCCGGCCCTAAGTGCCGCCGCCGCCGATGTCAAGAAATCTCACCACCTTTCCCGGGATGCGGATGGCTATGCGCCTGAGTGGGTGACCGTGCGAACCTCGCCCCCGACACCGACGAAAGGCGATGCTGACGTGCGCACCCCTCGAAGAACTCTGGCCTTGGCGTTGGCCGCCCTGACCGTCGTGGGCGCGCTCGCCGGCTGTTCGCGGGCCGACAGCAGCGCCGCCCCGGCCGCGAACCAGGGCGCCGCCGGCGAGGTCCGGGTCGGCTTCTTCCCGAACGTCACGCACGCGCCCGCGCTCATCGGCGTCAAGAAGGACTTCTTCAAGAACGAGCTCGGCGCGACCAAGCTCACCACCCAGACCTTCAACGCCGGCCCCGAAGAGGTCAACGCCCTGCTCGGCGGCTCCCTCGACGTCGCCTTCATCGGCTCCGGCCCGGCGATCAACGCCTTCACCAAGTCCAAGGGTGCCATCCAGCTCGTCTCCGGCGCCGTCTCGGGCGGCGCGCAGCTGGTCGTCAAACCGGACATCACCAGCGTCGAGCAGCTCAAGGGCAAGAACATCGCCACCCCGCAGCTGGCCAACACCCAGGACGTCGCGCTCAAGAAGTTCCTCGCCGGCCAGCAGCTGACCGACCAGGTCAAGATCACCAACCTCGACAACCCGAAGACGCTCGACGCCTTCAAGAAGGGCGAGGTCGACGGCGGCTGGCTGCCCGAGCCGTGGGCGTCCCGGCTGGTCCTCGACGCGGGCGCAAAGGTCCTGGTCGACGAGAAGACGCTCTGGCCCGGCGGCCGCTTCCCGACGACCGTCGCGATCGTGCGCAGCGAGTTCCTGCAGCAGCACCCGGACACCGTCCGCGCACTGCTCAAGGGCGAGCTCGCCGCCATCGACTGGGCCAAGGCCAACCCGGCCGACGCGAAGACCGTGGTCAACGGGGCGCTCAAGGAGCTGGCCGGCAGTACCCTGAGCGCAGCGGTCCTGGACCGCGCCTTCTCCGGCATCGAGCTGACCACCGACCCCATCGCCGCCGAATTCCCGCAGCTCGCGCAGGACTCGGTGACGGCGGGCGTGGTGAAGTCGGCGGTCGCGCTGAAGGGCTTCGCGGACTTCGGTCCGTTGAACGAGGTGCTCAAGGCCAAGAACCTGCCCGCCGTCGAAGCTCCCGAACTGACCAAGTGAGAGGCAGTCAGCGATGACCACCACCCTCCCGACCGGCCGCACCCACGTCACCGGCGCGGCAGCGGTGCGCCTCGACGGCGTGCGCAAGGCGTTCGGCACGGCAGGCCGCGCGGTCGTCGCGCTCGACGGCGTGGACCTGACGGTCGCGCCCGGCGAGTTCGTCTGCCTGCTCGGCGCGTCCGGGTGCGGCAAGAGCACGCTGCTGAACCTGGTCGCCGGGCTGGACGCGCCGTCGGCGGGGGAGATCACTCTGAACACCTCCCGGCCCGCGGTGATGTTCCAGGAAGCCGCGCTGATGCCGTGGCTGACCGCCGCCCGCAACGTCGAGCTGCCGCTGCGGCTGGCCGGCTTCGGCCGGGCCGAGCGCCGCGAAAAGGCCGCCGAGCTGCTGGAACTGGTCCGGCTGAACGGCGCAGGCGGCAAGCGGCCGCACGAGCTGTCCGGCGGCATGCGGCAGCGCGTCGCCCTCGCCCGCGCCCTGGCCGCGACGCTGCGCGTCGGCGGCGACCCGGAGCAGTCGCTCCTGCTGATGGACGAGCCGTTCGCCGCGCTCGACGCCATCACCCGCGACGTCCTGCAGAGCGAGCTGCTGCGCGTCTACCGCAGCACCGGCACGTCCGTGCTGTTCGTGACGCACGACGTGCGCGAAGCGGTCCGCCTCGGCCAGCGCGTCGTGCTGCTGTCGTCGCGGCCCGGCCGGGTCGTGCGGGAGTGGACGGACGTGCCGCTGGCCGACGCCGAAGAGCTGACCGAGGAAATCACCGGGCACCTGCGTGAGGTGATCAGCACCCATGCCGCAGCTTGACCGGTCCGCCGAAGCCGACCTCGACGCGGTCGGCGCCGGACTGGATTCGCTCGACGCCCCCGTCGGCGAGCGCCGCCCGGGCTTCTGGAAGCGGTTCGCCTGGGGCTTCCTGCCGCCGGTGGGCGCGCTCGTGCTGCTGCTCGTCGTCTGGCAGCTCCTCTGGGCCGCGGCCTTCTGGCCGGAGTCCCAGCTGCCGGCCCCGGCGTCGGTCTGGAACGAGTTCTGGGGCATCGTCGTCGACGGCCAGGTGTTCGGCTTCGTCTGGACGTCGGTGCACCGCGCCGCGCTCGGCTTCGTCGCCGGCGTGCTCATCGGCACCCCGCTCGGCCTGGTCGTCGCGAAGGTCCGCGTGGTCCGCGCGGCGATCGGCCCGCTGCTGACCGGCCTGCAGAGCCTGCCGTCGGTGGCCTGGGTGCCGGCGGCGATCCTGTGGTTCGGGATCAACGACGCCGCGATCTACTTCGTGGTCCTGCTCGGTTCGGTGCCGTCGATCGCGAACGGCCTGGTGTCCGGCATCGACCAGATCCCGCCGATCCTGCCGCGCGTCGGCCAGGTGATGGGCGCGAACCGGCTGTCGTCGGCGCGGCACATCCTGTTGCCCGCGGCGCTGCCGGGCTTTCTCGCCGGGCTGAAGCAGGGCTGGGCGTTCTCGTGGCGCTCGCTGATGGCCGCGGAGCTGATCGCGCTGTCCCCGCAGCTCGGCATCGGCCTCGGCGCGTACCTCAACCAGGGCTCGTCGTTCAACAGCATGGAGACGGTGATCGCGGCGATCTTCCTGATCCTGCTGGTCGGCGTGGGAATCGAGCTGGTGGTGTTCCGCCCGCTGGAGCGCGCGGTGCTGCGGGCTCGCGGGCTGACTTCGTCGCTGTAGAAGTTTTCCGCGCCCGGATGTCGAAGCCGGTTGCGCGGCGCCGACGTCTCCTTCGAATCTCGACGAGCGAAGGAGGCGGACAGTGGTGATCGCGGTATTGGTGACGTCGGTGGCGGCGTTCGCGGCGAGCGCGGCCTGGTACGGGGTGTTCGGGCCGGTCTGGGCCCGCTTGAGCCCGGCGGGCGCGGCGGCCGCGCCGTCCCCGTGGCGGATGGGCGCGGAGTTCGCGCGGACGGTGGTCCTGGTGACGGCGTTCGCGCTGCTGGCGCGCGCGGTGGGGGTGGACGGCGTGCCGGGCGCGCTCGGGTTGGCGCTGGCGGTGTGGGCGGGCTTCCCGGCGGTGATCCTGGCGGGCTCGGTGCTGCACGAGCGGGTCCCGGTCCGCCTGGCGGCGCTGCACGCGGGAGACTGGCTGGTGAAGATCGCGGTGGTGGCGGTGCTGCTGGGGGTGTGGCGATGACGGCGCTGGTGCTCGACGGAGTCGCGTTCGGCGAGTCCCCGCGCTGGCACGACGGACGGCTCTGGTTCGCCGACTGGCTGGCCCACGAGATCGTGGCGGTTTCGCCGTCGGCCGAGCGCGAGGTGGTGTTCCGCGCGGACTTCCCGACGATGCCGATGTGCTTCGACTTCCTCGACGGGCAGCCGGTGATCGTGTCGTCGTCCGACGGCCTCCTGCTGCGGCTGTCGGAGTCCGGCCTGACGACCCACGCCGACCTGGGTGGCACCGGGTTCAACGAGATCGTGGCGACCCGCGCCGGAGGCTGCTATGTCAACGGCGGCGGGTTCGACCTGATGGCCGGGGAGCCGTACCGCCCGGGCGCGATCCTGTTCGTCAACCCGGCGGGCGAGGTCCGCAGGGTGGCGGAGGACATCGCCTTCGGCAACGGCATGGCCCTGACCCCGGACGGCTCGACGCTGATCGTGGCCGAGTCGTACGCGAACCGCCTGACCGCCTTCTCGGTCCTCCCGGACGGCGGCCTGACGGACCGCCGCGTGTGGGCGGACCTTGGTGAAGGAGTGCCGGACGGCATCGCGCTCGACGCCTCGGGCGCGGTGTGGGTGTCGGACGTGCCCCACCGGTCGTGCACCCGGGTCCGGGAAGGCGGGGAGGTGCTGGAAAAGCTGACCTTCGACCGAGGCTGCTTCGCGTGCGCGCTGAGCGACGACACGTTGTACGTGGTGGTCCAGGAGTGGCGCGGGCTGGACGGGGTGGGGGAGGCGGCGGAGCGGACGGGGCAGATCCTGGCGCATCCGGTCTCGGTGGGCCGCGCTTAGCTGCCAGGCAGGACGGTCCGGGCCCCGGCAACGAGTGCCGGGGCCCGGACCTGTCGGCTGAGGTCAGCGCGAGCGGCGCGAACCCGCGCGGGTGCCCGACGAGAACGCCGCCGCGCCGCCGGAACCCGACCGCCGGTTCCCCGCGGGCGCACCACCGGAGCGCCGCGCGTTGCCCGAAGCAGCCTCGCCACCGGAGCGGCGCCCGCCTCCCGAAGCCGGGGACGCGACCGACTTGCCCGACGTGCCCGACCGGCGGGACCCACCCGAGGCACCCTCCGCGCGGCGCGAACCGGACCCGGCCGACCGCTCCTGCGAGGCCGCGCGGGCCCGCTGGCCACCGCGGTTCTCCTTCGGCGCCGCAGAACGGCGACCGCGGCCGCCACCCGGCGCCGCGCCCGTGGCGGAGACCTTCTTCGGCCGGTTGTCCACCGCGGGCGCCTTCGAGAACGTGCGCTCACCGGGCGCCAGCTCCGCCAGCAGCGGGTGGCCCGGGCCGAGCTGGGTCGTCGTCGGCTTGATGCCCGCCTTGCGGGTCAGGTCCCGGACGTCGCGGACCTGCGCGTCGGTCATCAGCGTCACCACCGTGCCCGACGCCCCGGCGCGCGCCGTGCGGCCGGAACGGTGCAGGTAGGCCTTGTGCTCCACCGGCGGGTCCGCGTGGATCACCAGCCGGACGTCGTCGACGTGGATGCCGCGGGCCGCGATGTCCGTCGCCACCAGGGTGCGGGCCGTCCCGGACGAGAACGCCTCGAGGTTGCGCGTGCGGGCGTTCTGGCCCAGGTTGCCGTGCAGCTCCACCGCCGGGACACCCGAAGCGTTCAGCTTCCGCGTCAGCGCCTTCGCGCGGCTCTTCGTCCGCGTGAACACCAGCGTGCGCCCGGGCGCCGCCGTCAGGTCGACCAGCACCGGCAGCCGGTGGGTCTCCTCCAGGTGCAGGACGTGGTGCTCCATCGTCGCCACCGGGGACTGCGCCGAGTCGACGCTGTGCAGCACCGGGTCGTCCATGAAGCGCTTGACCAGCACGTCGACGCCGTTGTCCAGGGTCGCCGAGAACAGCAGCCGCTGGCCGCGCTCGGGCGTGGCGTCCATGATCCGCCGGACCTCGCGCAGGAAGCCCAGGTCGGCCATGTGGTCGGCCTCGTCCAGGACCGTGATCTCGACGGCGTCGAGCTTCACGTGCCCGGAGCGCATGTGGTCGGCTAGCCGGCCGGGGCAGGCGACGACGATGTCGACGCCGTCACGCAACCGGGTGATCTGCGGGTTCGCGCTGACGCCGCCGAAGATGGTCGTCGCCTTGAGGCCCAGCGGGCGGGCCAATGGCAGGATCGACGCCTCGATCTGCGTCGCGAGCTCGCGGGTCGGCGCCAGGATCAGCGCGCGGGGACGGCCCGGCTTGCGCCGCGTCGGGCCCGCGGCGAGGCGGGCCAGCACGGGCAGCACGAAGCCGTACGTCTTGCCGGAGCCGGTGCGGCCACGGCCGAGGACGTCACGCCCGGCGAGGGTGTGCGGCAGGGTCGCCGCCTGGATGGGGAAGGGCTCGGTGACGCCCTGGGTGGCCAGCGCGGCCACGAGCGGGGTGGGCAGACCGAGTTCGGAAAAAGTGCTCATAAGTGCGTGCGGGCAAGCGAATGCCCTGGTCTCCATAACGTCGAGAAGGGTTGTCCTGCCCGGCGCAGACCGGTCAACGGCCGCGGCGCGTGGTAGTCGACAACAGCAGCGGACCGAGGCAGAACTGAGCGGCCCGCAAGATCAGTGTACCAACGAGAGTGACCTGGCCCCAGTGAGATTGCCCGCACTCGGACGGGCTTGCTAAGTTACCGGTCGGTAATCGAGGAGGACGACCATGCTGCTGAACCCGCGCGAGTACGACCCGGCGCACTTCGACGCCGAGACGCGGCGCCTGCTGCGCGCCACCATCGACTGGTTCGAACAGCGCGGCAAGGCGAAGCTCGCCGAGGACTACCACAACCGCACCTTCTACGCGGACTTCATCGAGTTCGCGGGCAAGGAAGGGCTGTTCTCGACGTTCCTGACGCCGTCGGCGAACGCTGGGGGCAACCCCGACAAGCGCTGGGACACCAGCCGCGTCGCCGCGCTGTCGGAGATTCTCGGCTTCTACGGCCTCAACTACTGGTACCCGTGGCAGGTCACCATCCTCGGCCTCGGCCCGGTGTGGCAGAGCGCCAACGCGGAGGCACGTGAACGCGCGGCGGCCGCCCTCGACGCCGGCGGCGTCGGCGCGTTCGGACTGTCCGAAAAGGACCACGGCGCCGACATCTACGCGTCCGACATGGTCCTCACCAAGGACGGCGACGGCTACCGCGCCACCGGCTCCAAGTACTACATCGGCAACGGCAACTGCGCCCGCACGGTGTCGGTGTTCGGCCGCATCGACGGCGTCGAAGGCCCGGACCAGTACGTCTTCTTCTACGCCGACTCCGAGCACCCGAACTACCACGTCGTGAAGAACGTGGTGCCGTCGCAGATGTACGTCGCCGAGTTCCGGCTCGAGGACTACCCGGTGCGCGCCGAGGACATCCTGCACGTCGGCGCCGAGGCCTTCAGCGCCGCGCTGAACACCGTCAACATCGGCAAGTTCAACCTGTGCTTCGGCGGCATCGGCATGGCCACGCACTCGCTGTACGAGGCCATCACGCACGCGCACAACCGCGTCCTCTACGGCAAGCCCGTGACCGACTTCCCGCACGTCCGCCGCGAGTTCGTCGAGGCCTACGCGCGGTTGACGGCGATGAAGCTGTTCTCCGACCGCGCCGTCGACTACTTCCGCAGCGCGAACCCGGACGACCGCCGCTACCTGCTGTTCAACCCGATCACCAAGATGAAGGTGACCACCGAGGCGCAGAAGGTGATCGGCCTGGTCGCCGACGTCGTCGCGGCCAAGGGCTTCGAGGCCGACACCTACCTGGCGATGTCCAAGAACGACATCGACGGCCTGCCCAAGCTCGAGGGCACGGTGGCCGTCAACCTCGCGCTGATCGCGAAGTTCATGCCGAACTACCTCTTCGCGCCGCAGGAGTACGCCCCGGTGCCGACCCGCACCGACGCCGCGGACGACGAGTTCCTCTTCCGCCAGGGCCCGGCACGCGGCCTGTCGAAGGTGCGGTTCCACGACTGGAAGACCGCTTACGCCGAAGCCGCGCACATCCCGAACGTCGCGCTGTTCACCGAGCAGGCCGGCTACCTGGTCAAGCTGCTCACCGAGGCGGCGCCGGACGAGGCACAGCAGGCCGACCTCGACTTCGGCCTCGCGCTGACCGAGCTGTTCACGCTGATCGTGTACGGCCAGCTCGTCCTGGAGCAGGCCGGCATCACCGGCCTGGACGACGAGGTCGTCGACCAGATCTTCGCGGTGCTGGTGCAGGACTTCAGCGTCGCGGCGGTGGACCTCAACGGCAAGGCGAGCTCGACCGAGGCCCAGCAGGCGATCGCGCTGGCCGCGCTGCGCAAGCCGGTGGTGGACGCCGGGCGGTTCGAGAACGTCTGGGCGCGCGTGCGGGCGCTTTCCGGGGTCTACGCTATGAATCCGTGATGGCGAAGAAGTACCGGCTGGGGGTCGTGCGGAAGGCCGTGAACGTTCTGGTGACGGCGTTCCTGAACCGCGGTGTCCCGATCGCGGGGAGCACCGGGTGGCTGCTCACCACGCGGGGACGCAAGAGCGGCACCGACCGGACCACGCCGGTCAACGTCATCGAGGTCGGCGGCGAGCGGTGGCTCGTTTCGCCGTACGGGCGGGTCGGCTGGGTGTACAACCTCCGCGCCGACGCCACCGCCCGGCTGCGGCGCGGTCAGACGACCGAGACGTGGGAAGTCGAGGAGGTCGACGCCGCGACGGCCGGCCCGGTGCTGCGCGCGTACGTCGGCAAGCTCCCGGTGACGGCGCCGTTCTTCGACGCGAAGGCGAGCGACCCGGCCGAGGCGTTCGCCGGGGAAGCCGATCGACACCCGGTGTTCCGGTTGGCAAGATCGCGGGCGTGAACCGAGAGCGGGCGGCGGAGCTGATCTGGGACGCGTGGCTGACCGGCAAGCGGCTGGAGGGCCTCCCGGCCGACGTCCGCCCGGCCGATCTCGCCGGGGGCATGGCGGCGCAGGCGGCGCTCGCCGAGCTGGCCGGACCCGTGTCGGGCTGGAAGATCGCCGCGACCACCGCGTACGCGCGGCAGTACCTCGACGTGCCCGGGCCGTTGCCGGGCGCGATGTTCGAGCGGTTCCACCATGTCGAGGGCGAGCCGGTGCCGGCCGACACGATGACGATGGGCGTCGCCGAACCGGAGTTCGCCTTCCGGCTCAAGGCCGACCCGGGGCTGTCGCCGTCGCTGGCCGCGGTGCTCGACGCGGTCGACACGATGTTCCTGGCGATCGAGCTGCCCGACAGCCGCTACACCGACCACCGCCACGCGGGCGGTCCGCAGCTGCTGGCGGACGTGGCGTGCGCGGGCCGGTTCGTCGAGGGCCGCCCGGTGCCGGGGTGGCGCGAGCTCGACCTGCCCCGCCGCCCGGTGGCCCTGCACGCCGACGGCGAAGAGTTCTCGCGCGGCAGCGGCAGCCTGGTGCTGGGCGACCCGAGGCTGGCCCTGCACTGGCTGGCGATGGAGCTGCCCCGCCACGGCCGCGCGCTGCGTCCGGGCGACATCGTGACGACGGGAACGGCCACCCCGCCGTGCCCCATCCGCGCGGGCGGCCACGTGGTGGCGGACTTCGGTGAGCTGGGGAGCGTGGAAGTGCGGTTCGCCGCATGACCTTCCGGCCCGGGTTCGTGGTGCTCGCCGCGGTGGTCGTGGCCCTCGACGCGGTCTTCTGGTGCCTCGCGCGCGGCCCGCACCCGGCGACGGCACGCAGCGGCTTCCTCGTGGCGTTCGTCCTGCTGCTGGCGCTGCTCGCGGCGGCCGCGGGCGTGGTGCGCTGGGAGGTCGCGGCCCCGCTGGGCGCGGCGTCCGCGTCGGGCCTGCTGGTCGCCGGCGCGGTGGCGATCTTCGGCGTCGGCCTCGGCTTCGTGCTGACGGCCGTGGTGGAGGTGGGGCTGGTCCGCCGGATGGTCGCGTCGGCGGCCGGCTGGCGCGGCGGAACGGGGCTGATCAGCGCGACGGCCGCGGTGGTGCCGGTCGTGTTGCTCGCCGCCGGCCTCCTCGCGCTCCGCTGATTTTTGTCGGTACCCCCTGCCACGATGTCCCGGTGACGTCTTGGAGAGATCGACTTGACACCCTCGCCCACGAGCGGCTGCCCGCGGAGCTGGCTTCCGCGTGGACCGCGCTGGCTCGCCCGGGGATTCGCCTGGTGTCCGCGGGCGAAGGGCCGCCCGTGGGCCGGATCGGTGGTGCGCCGGCGCTGCCCGAGGACGTCGGGTGGCCCGAGTGGCCGGGGCGGGGCCCGCTCGACTTCGTAGCCGCAGTGGACTGCGCCGCGCTGCCGCGGGAGTTCCTGAGCATCCCGCTACCGGAGGCAGGCACGCTGCTGTTCTTCTACTTCGACGCCGAGCGCCGCCAAGCCGACGACATCCCGGAGTTCGGAGACGCCGAAGCCGCCCGGCTGGTCTTCGTGCCGGCGGGAGTACCGGTTGCCGAGCGGGCAGCACCCGAAGGCCTCGACCCCTACCCGGCGCGTGACCTGTTCGGCAAGGTCGAGGCCACCGCCCCGAGGAACTACCACGTCCTGCTCGACGAGACGAAGACCGCGAGTGGCGAAACCCTCGCCGAGGCGGCCAAAACGGTGCTTCTGCCCGGGAACCACCTGGGCACCGGAGTGTTCGGGCAGCTGGTCTGGCACCTGCACCCGGAGGGGCCGCACCACCAGGTCGGCGGGTTCGCCGACCCCATCCAGAACGCGGTCGAAAAGGAGGTCGCGACGGAAGTGCTGGGGGACTACCGGGACCCGCGGCTGATTGAGGAGGCGGCCCGCTGGGTGTTCCTCGCCCAGATCGACAGCGACGAAGCTGCCGACATGATGTGGGGCGACGCCGGAATGCTCTATTGGATGATCCGCTCCGACGACCTCGAAGCGGGCCGTTTCGACCGCGCGCGATGCATCCTGCAGTGTTGCTGACGGTGCCTTGCGGCTGAGGGTTCCTCGGCCGCCGGCAGGCCACCCCGGCTCGTCCGGGGCGGCCTCCCGCTTGCCCTTTACTTCCCGAAACCGGCCCGCCGGAGCGCGTCGGCCATCGAGCCGCTCGCGTTGCCGCCGCGATCCCGGCCGCCGCCACCCTGCCCGCGCCGGTCGCCGCCGCCCTGGCCGCCGCGGCGCTGACCGCCGCCACCCTGGCCGCGGTCCCGGCGCTCGCCACCGCCGCCACCACCGCGGTTGCCCGAGCCGGCGCCCGGCTCGTCGTCCAGGCGCAGGGTCAGCGAGATCCGCTTGCGCGGCACGTCGACGTCCAGGACCTTCACCTTCACGATGTCCCCGGGCTTGACGACCTCCCGCGGGTCCTTCACGAAGTTCTTCGACAGTGCCGAAACGTGGGCCAGCCCGTCCTGGTGCACGCCCACGTCGATGAACGCGCCGAACGCCGCCACGTTCGTCACCACGCCCTCCAGGCGCATGCCCGGCTTCAGGTCGGAGATCTTGTCCACGCCCTCGGCGAACGTCGCCGTCTTGAACGCCGGGCGGGGGTCGCGGCCCGGCTTGTCCAGCTCCGCCAGGATGTCCGTCACCGTCGGGAGACCGAACTGCTCGTCCACGAACTCGGCCGGGCGCAGCGAAGACAGCGTCCGGGTGTTGCCGATCAGCGACCGGATGTCGGTGCCGGTCTTGGACAGGATCCGCCGGACCACCGGGTACGCCTCCGGGTGGACCGCCGACGAGTCGAGCGGGTCGTCGCCGTCCGGGATGCGGAGGAAGCCCGCGCACTGCTCGAACGCCTTCGGCCCGAGCCGCGCGACCTCCTTCAGCGCCATCCGGGAGCGGAACGGCCCGTTCGTGTCGCGGTGGGCCACGATGTTCTCCGCCAGGCCCGTCGTGATGCCCGAGACCCGGGTCAGCAGCGGGGCCGACGCGGTGTTGACGTCCACGCCGACCGCGTTCACGCAGTCCTCGACCACCGCGTCGAGCGAGCGCGACAGCGACACCTCGGACAGGTCGTGCTGGTACTGCCCGACGCCGATCGACTTCGGGTCGATCTTCACCAGCTCGGCCAGGGGGTCCTGCAGCCGCCGGGCGATCGAGACCGCGCCGCGCAGCGAGACGTCCATGTTCGGCAGTTCCTGCGAAGCGAACGCTGACGCCGAGTACACCGAAGCGCCCGCCTCGGACACGACGGCCTTCGTCAGCTTCAGTTCCGGGTGCTTCTTGATCAGCTCCTGGGCGAGCTTGTCCGTCTCGCGCGACGCCGTCCCGTTGCCGATCGAAATCAGGTCGACCTTGTGTCGCGCGCACAGCGCCGCGAGCTCGGCGATCGACTGGTCCCACTTGTTCGCCGGCTGGTGCGGGTAGATGACGTGGGTGTCGACGACCTTGCCGGTCGCGTCCACGACCGCCACCTTGACCCCGGTCCGGAAGCCCGGGTCGAGGCCCATGGTGGCGCGGGTGCCGGCCGGCGCGGCCAGCAGCAGGTCGCGCAGGTTGGCGGCGAACACGCGCACGGCGTCGTCCTCGGCCGCCTGGCGCAGCCGCATCCGCAGGTCGATGCCCAGGTGCAGGAGGATCTTCGTGCGCCACGCCCAGCGGACGGTGTCGCCGAGCCACTTGTCGCCCGGCCGCCCCTGCTGGGTGATGCCGAACTTCGCGGCGATGCGCTGCTCGTAGTCGGTCGGCCCGACCTGCGGCTCGTCGGTGGGCTCGTCCGGCGCCATGGTGAGGTCGAGGACCTCCTCCTTCTCGCCGCGCAGCATCGCGAGGATGCGGTGCGAGGGGAGCTTGGTGTAGGGCTCGGAGAAGTCGAAGTAGTCGGAGAACTTCGCGCCTTCCTCCTCCTTGCCGGCGCGGACCTTGGCGACCAGGTGGCCCTGGCCCCACATCTTCTCCCGCAGCTCACCGATGAGGTCGGCGTCCTCGGCGAAGCGCTCGACCAGGATGGCGCGGGCGCCGTCGAGGGCGGCCTGCGCGTCCGCGACGCCCTTGTCCGCGTCGACGAACACCGCCGCGGCGGCCTGCGGGTCCGTGTTCGGGTCGTTGAGCAGGCCGTCGGCCAGCGGTTCGAGCCCGGCTTCGCGCGCGATCATGGCCTTCGTGCGGCGCTTCGGCTTGTACGGGAGGTAGATGTCCTCCAGCCGCGACTTCGTGTCCGCGGCGAGGATCGACGCCTCGAGGGCCTCGTCGAGCTTGCCCTGGCTGCGGATCGACTCGAGCACGGCGAGCCGGCGCTCGTCGAGTTCCCGCAGGTAGCGCAGCCGCTCTTCGAGCGTGCGCAACTGCGCGTCGTCGAGCATGCCGGTGACTTCCTTGCGGTAACGCGCGATGAACGGCACGGTCGAACCGCCGTCGAGCAGCTCGACGGCGGCCTTGACCTGTCCTTCGCGCACGCCCAGTTCTTCGGCGATCTTCTGCTCGACCGACACGCTCACTGCAACACGCTCCTGCTTCGCCTGGATCCGATCGTCACATTCTGCCGTTTCGGGCACCCCGACTTTCGGATGGGGTTGCTTGACATTCAGATTGGTCTAGTCCACTTTGTGGTGACCTGCCTCACCAGTGTCGTGGAGGTCCTCCGTGGTCCCCAAGGTCCGCTTCGCTCTGCTTTCCTTACTTTCCGTGGTGGCGCTGTCTCTCGGCGTCACCTTTGTGCTCGCCGGCAGTGCTTCGGCGGCGAACATCCTGGCCAACCCCGGCTTCGAAGCCGGCACCACGGGCTGGACGTGCACCGGCACGTCGGCCGCGGTGGGCTCGCCGGTGCACAGCGGCAGCCGGGCCCTGAACGCGACGCCGTCGTCGTCGGACACCGCCCAGTGCGCGCAGACGCTCACCGTCTCGGCGAACACGGCCTACAAGCTGTCCGCGTGGGTCCAGGGCAGCTACGTCTACCTCGGCGTCTCCGGCTCGGCGACGACCAGCACGTGGACGCCCGGCACCAGCGGCTACCAGCAGCTGTCGCTGAGCTTCACGACCGGCTCGAGCACGTCGCTGACGGTGTACCTGCACGGCTGGTACGGCCAGCCGGGGTACTACGCCGACGACGTCAGCCTCGACGGTCCCGGCACCCCGCCGACGACAACACCGACGACGCCGACCACACCCACCACCCAGCCGACCACCACAACCACCACCCCGCCGACGACGACCACGTCGACGCCGCCGACCCAGGGTGACCTGCCGAAGCACGTCCTGACGGGTTACTGGCAGAACTTCTACAACGGCGCCAAGGCGCTGAAGCTCGCCGACGTCCCGACGAAGTACAACATCATCGCGGTGTCCTTCGCGGACGCCACCGGCACGCCGGGCGCGGTGAGCTTCACCCTCGACTCCGGCCTGTCCTCGCAGCTCGGCGGCTACACGGACGCGCAGTTCAAGGCCGACGTCAAGACGGTCCAGGCCCGCGGCCAGAAGGTGATCATCTCGGTCGGCGGCCAGAACGGCACGATCAGCGTCGGCGACTCGACCTCGGCGAACAACTTCGCGAACAGCATCAAGTCACTGATCGCGAACTACGGCTTCGACGGCGTCGACATCGACCTCGAGAACGGCATCAACGCCACGTACATGGGCCAGGCGCTGCGCAGCATCTACAACGGCGGCGGCAAGGTCATCACGATGGCTCCGCAGACGATCGACATGCAGTCCACGGCGGGCGGCTACTTCCAGCTGGCGCTGAACATCAAGGACATCCTGACGATCGTCAACATGCAGTACTACAACTCGGGTTCGATGAACGGCTGCAACGGCAACGTGTACTCCCAGGGCACGGTCGACTTCCTGACGGCGCTGGCCTGCATCCAGCTCCAGGGCGGCCTGCGCGCCGACCAGGTCGGCCTCGGCCTCCCGGCCTCCCCGCAGGCCGCGGGCGGCGGCTACCAGGCCCCGGCGAACACGGTGTCGGCGCTGAACTGCCTGGCCCGCGGAACGTCCTGCGGCAGCTTCAAGCCGTCGACGACCTACCCGACGATCCGGGGCGCGATGACGTGGTCGATCAACTGGGACGCGTCGCAGGGATACGCGTTCGCCAACACGGTGTCGGCGGGGCTCGCGGGCCTGCCGTGACCGTGCGCTGAGTGTGGCCCTCCCGGCGGCGCGGTCCGGGAGGGCCTTCTCACGCCATCGGCAGCCGAAGGGCCCCCGGTGCCTCCGAGGGCACCACCGGGTTCTTCGGGGCCACCGCCGCCACGCGCCGGTACTCCGCGCCGAGCGGCGGCCGCGGGTCCGCTTCTCCCCGGTTCGGCCAGAACGCCATCGCCCGCTCCGCCTGGGCCGTGATCGTCAGAGACGGGTTCACCCCGAGGTTGGCCGAGATCGCCGACCCGTCCACCACGTGCAGGCCGGGGTACCCGTACAGCCGCTGGTAGGGATCGATCACCCCCGAAGCGGGGGAGTCGCCGATCGTGCAGCCGCCGATGAAGTGGCCCGTGATCGGGATGTTCGCCATGTCCGTCCACGCGCCCTGCGGCAGCCCGCCGATCTTCGCCGCCACGCGGCGGGTCACCTCGTGGCCCGCCGGGATCCAGTCGGGCGACGGCGTCCCCGCGCCCTGGCGGGTGGTCATGCGCCGGCCGAACAGCCCGCGTTTCGTGTACGTCGTCACCGAATTGTCCAGCGTCTGCATCACCAGCAGCCCGATCATCCGCTCGGACCACCGGCGCGGGTTGTGGATGCGCAGCAGGT
The DNA here is from genome assembly GCF_042652605.1 of Amycolatopsis plumensis. Lineage (NCBI taxonomy): Bacteria > Bacillati > Actinomycetota > Actinomycetes > Pseudonocardiales > Pseudonocardiaceae > Amycolatopsis > Amycolatopsis plumensis. Next base: position 4,600,808 of record NZ_JBHSJY010000001.1, read on the forward strand.
TCCGCCGGGCGCGCCACAGTTCCCGCAGGCCCAGCACCCAGCGGCGACGGCCCGGCGAGCCGTCCACCAGCACCGTCGCCAGCAGGCCCATCAGGTTGCTGCCGCGCCCGTACCGCACCGGCTCCACGTGCGTCACGGCGTCCGGGTGGATCGACGACGTGATCGCGACCCCGCGCGAGTAGTCCGTGTCCGCCCGCAGTGACCGCGCCGCCAGCACCGCTTCGGAGTTGGTGCGGGCCAGGAGCCCGAGCCGCGGGGACACGAGCGGCAAAGTGCCGGTGTCACGCATGCGGTGCAGCAACCGCTGCGTGCCCAAAGCCGCTGCCGAGAACACCACCTGCGACGCGGTGAACGTGCGGCGGGAAAGACCACCCGTGCGCCGCGTGTCCACCGCGTACCCGCCGGGAATCGGCCGCACCGACACCGCCGTCGTCAAGGGGTGCACCTCCGCGCCCGCCTGCTCGGCCAGGTACAGGTAGTTCTTGACCGTCGTGTTCTTCGCCCCGACCCGGCACCCGGTCATGCATTCGCCGCACAGCGTGCAGGAAGCACGCCGGGGACCGGCACCGCCGAAGAACGGATCCACCCCGGACTGTCCGAAGTAGACGCCGACCGGCGTGCGGCGGTATGTGTGCCCGATGCCCATGTCGTCGGCCACGTCCTGCAGGACCCGGTCCGCGGCCGTCGTCGCCGGGTTCTCGACCACGCCGAGCATCCGCTTCGCCTGGTCGTAATACGGCGCCAGCTCGGCCTTCCAGTCCGTGATGTGCGCCCACTGCGGGTCTGTGTAGAACCCGTCCGGGGGCTCGTACAGCGTGTTCGCGTACACCAGCGAACCCCCGCCGACGCCGGAGCCGCTCATCACGAACGTGTTCTTCAGCAGCGTCAGCCGCTGGATGCCGAAGCAGCGCAAGGCGGGCGCCCACAGGTACTTCCGCACCCGCCACGACGTCTTCGCGAACTCGTCGTCAGCGAACCGGCGGCCGGTTTCGAGCACGCCGACGCGGTAGCCCTTCTCGGTTAGCCGCAGCGCCGTGACGCTGCCGCCGAACCCCGAACCGATCACCAGCACGTCGTAGTCCATCACGCCACCCGGTAGTCGGCGACGTCGAAGCGCCGGGTCCGGCGGTCGTACTCGGTGACCAGGCCGGGCCAGTTGGTCGTCACCCGGCCGTCCGCCTGCCGGTACCAGCTCGTGCAGGCGCTCCACACGCTCCGGCCCAGCCGCCCCTGCACCTCCCGGTCGTAGCGCTCTTCGACCTCCGGCCGCACGTCCACATAGGACACGCCCGGCCGCGAGAGCCGTTCCACCGCCTGCCGGATGTACCGCGCCTGGCGCTCGATCATGTAGATGATGGACCCGGCGCCGAGGTTGGTGTTGGGCCCGTAGACGCAGAACAGGTTGGGGAAGCCGGGCACGGTCATGCCCAGGTAGGCCCGCGCGCCGCCGGACCACTCGTCGTCCAGGGACCGCCCGCCGAGGCCGCGCACCTCCATCCGGCCGAGGAACTGCGTCGCGGCGAAACCGGTGCCGTAGACCAGGACGTCCGCCTCGATCTCGGTCCCGCCCTCGACCCGCACGCCCTTCTCGGTGATCTCGGCGATCCGCCGCGTCTCGACGTCCACGTTCGGCTGCGCCAGCGCGGGCAGGTAGTCGTTGGTGAAGAGGATCCGCTTGCAGCCCAGCGGGTACGCGGGCGTCAGCTTCGCCCGCAGCTCCCGGTCCTTGATGTGGCGGCGCCGCAGCTGCGCGGTCCGCAGCTCGAACATCTTCGCCAGCGCCGGGTGGCGTGTCATCGCGTACGTGGCGTACTCGGCGAGCAGGAAGATCCGCAGCCGGCCGAGCAGCTGCGTCGGCGGCAGGTGCTCGAACAGCCAGTGCTGCCACCGCCGGTAGCTCGGGTCGGACTTCGCCATCACGTACGGCGGCGTGCGCTGGAAGACGGTGACGTGCTGCGCGCGTTTCCGCAGCTCGGGCACGAACTGCACGGCGCTGGCCCCGGTCCCGATGACGGCGACGCGCTTGCCGGTCAGGTCGACGCCGTGGTCCCACCGCGCGGAGTGGAAGGCGTCGCCGGCGAAGCTCTCCCGGTTCGGGATGTCCGGCAGCACCGGCCGCGACAGCTGCCCGACGGCGGGCACGAAGACGTTCGCCTCGAACGTCTCCCCGGTGCCGGTTTCCACGCGCCAGAGCCCGCGGTCTTCGTCGAACGCGGCCGCGGTGACCTCGCGGTGGTACCGGATGTGCGGTTCCAGGCCGTACTTCGCGATGACGCGCCGCAGGTAGGCGAGGATGTCGGGCTGGTGCGAGAACCGCTTCGGCCACCGCGGGTTGGGCTCGAAGGAGAAGGAGTACAGCGGCGACGGGATGTCGCACGCGGCGCCCGGGTAGGTGTTGTCCCGCCAGACACCGCCGGGTTCGGCTGCGCTCTCCAGGATGGTGAAGTCGGTGAACCCCGCGCGCTTCAGCTCGATCGCCGTCCCGATGCCGCCGAACCCGGTGCCCACGATCAGCACCGACGGCCCCTTCGCCGAACCAGTCATGTCCGAAAAGCTACGGACTCCCCGGCTGTGACAACAGGCCACGAACGGTCACTCAATCGAGATTTCCGGCCAGCCCTCACGCCGGCGGGTGGACGCGCACCTCGTGCGTCTCCGCGCCCTCTTCCGCCCACTTCACCAGCTCGCCCGCCGACTTCTCCAACGCCGACACGGTCCGCTTCGCCAGCTTCTCGAACGGCGACAGCTCGATGACCGCCGCCTTCCGCGTTGCCTTGATGTCCCAGAACCCGCACACCTGGCCGTCGACCAGCAGCGTGCCCTTGACCAGGCCGTTGTGCGAGATCACGCGCTTGCGGTAGGCGTCCGAGATGACCCGCGTCCGGTCCGCGTACGACAGGATCATCTGGTCGAACGGCCCCAGCAGCCGCGGCGGTGCCGGGGTGTCCTCGTCGGGCACCGTCAGCTCCGGCAGGTCCAGCAGCTCGCGGCCGTCCGGGTCGCGGTAGCGCCGGAGGTCCATCGAAGACGCCACCTCGCCCAGGCGAGTGATGCCCGCCCACGTCTGGACGTCCGCCACCGTGGCCGGGCCGAACGCGCGCAGGTACCGCGCAATCAGCGAAGCGGGCGAAGGCGGCGACAGGGGAGCGCCCACCCACTCGTCCAGGCACGCGTACGTCGTCTGCCCGGCCTTGCCCCAGATCGCCCGCGGCGGGGTCTGCACCAGCGGCAACCGGCCGCGGGCCAGGTGCGTCAGGGACGACGGCGGGGCGTCCCAGGTACGGGCCAGCTCGGCACCCAGCGCGTTCCCCGGCATCGGGCCGCCGAGGAGCAGCTTTCGCGCCGCCTCGGCGACGAGATCGTGGTCGAGCCCTGCCAGCGCACTCGCGTGCAGCGTGTTCTGCTTCAGATCACGGTCGTAGATCGCCTGGACCACCGGCCGCCACGCCAGCGCGTCCGCCGCCGTCACCAGGTGGACCGTGCCGCGCATCAACGCGATCCGCACCACGCGGCGGCTCTCAAGCAACTCCACGAGCTCCGCCGGCCGGAACCCCTCCAACCGCGACCACAGCCCGAAGTACGGCGGGAACGGCGCCTGCGCCTGGAGCCCGGCCAGGTGCTCCACCGCGTCGAAAGCGGACATCTTCGCCCGGCTCAGCAGCAGTTGCCGCTCCAGCGTGGCGCGGTTGACGGCTCGTCGGCTCAAGGTCTCCACGCGGTCACCCTAACGATCATCCCGGACAGTTCCGGTCCTCGATTGGACACGTTCTCCCGGCGTGATCCAGAATTCCGGCCATGGCCGAGCTCGCCGCGCCCGCCGTCGGGGACTGGGACTTCCCGCGCGGGACCGCGAGCATCGAGCTGATGACCCGGTTCGCCGCCGAGCGCGGCCTCCCGGCCGGACGGCTCCTGGCGAACACCACGCTGACGCCGGAGCTACTCGCTGATCCGGCCGTCCAGGTCGACGCGCGCCAGGAGCTGGCCGTCGTCCGGGCACTGGCCGATCTGGACGGTTCGGACGCGGCGGCCCTGGAGCTGGGGCGCCGCTACCGTGTCACCACCTTCGGCATCTTCGGCTTCGCCTGCATCAGCAGCCCGACGCTGCGGGACGCGATGCTCTTCGCCCTCCGCTACTTCGACCTGAGCTTCGCCTTCTGCATCCCGCACGTCGTCCTCGGCGCCGACCGGCTGACCCTCGAACTCGACGACAGCCGCGTGCCCGCCGACGTCGCCCGCTTCCTCGTCCTTCGCGATCTGGCCGCGATCTTCGCCGTCATGCGCGACCTCCTGCCCGAGATCGCGCTGGACGAGCTGACGTTCCGGCACGAGACGGCCACCGTGGAGCCGTACCGGGCCGCGTTCGGCGTCCGGCCGCGCTTCGGCGCCGACGCCTGCCGGGCGACGCTCGACCCGGCGCTGCTGAGCCGGCCGCTGCCGCAGGCCAACGACCAGACGGTCGCCCTGTGCGCCGCGCAGTGCGAAGCGCTCGTCACGCGGCGTCGGCAGCGTTCGGGCATTTCGCAGCAGGTACGCGAACGGCTGGTCCGGCTCGGCGGCGTCGACGCCGGGATGGACGAAATCGCCCGCCAGCTGACGCTCAGCACCCGCACCCTGCGCCGCCGCCTCACCGAAGCCGGCACGAGCTACCGGGCCCTGGTCGACGAAGTCCGCCAGACGCTCGCCGAAGAGCTCCTGGACACCGGGGTGCTGTCGGTCGAGGACGTCGCCTACCGGCTCGGGTACGCCGAGGCGTCGAGCTTCATCCACGCGTTCAAGCGCTGGACCGGGATGACGCCGGCGGCGTTCGCCCGCCGGTTCCGCGCCGCTCGGCGAGGACCGCCGGGTAGGTGATCTTCAGCAGGTTGAGGAGCGCGTCGGTGAGGAAGGTGCGCAGCGCCGCGCGGTCCAGCGTGCCGCGGATCAGCCACTCCCGTGACGCCGCGCGCAGCATCCCGCCGAACGACCGGATCATCGCGCGCAGCTCTTCGCGGCCTTCGGTCACGCCGGTCATCAGCGCGGCTTCCAGGACCCGGTCGGCGGCGATCTCGTCGGCCTCCAGCATGATCCGCTCGATCTCGGGGTCGCGTCCGGCCGCCTCGGGCCCGATCACGGTCAGCCAGGCGTCGCGGTTGCGGTCCACGACCTCGATCCACCGTTCGACGCCGATCGCCAGCCGCTGCTCCATCGTCGTGTCCGGAAGCGCTTCGGTGACCGGCGCGGGCACGATCATCATCTGCCGCACCACCTCCAGATATAGCTCCCGCTTCCCGCCGAAGTAGTGGTTGATCAGCGGCCGCGCCACCCCGGCGGCCTCGGCGATGTCCGAAGTGGACACCGAGGCGTAGCTGCCCGCCCCGAACAGCCGCCGGGCGGCGGCGAGGATCTCCGCACGCCGTTCGGCCGGCTCGAGCCGACGGCGCCGGGGCCGGGTCCCACTGGTCATCCGCTCAGCCTCGCGGGGGATCGGCAGGCTGTCAACAAGTAGTTGACCCGTCGTCAAAAGAGTGACTCCGGTGGCGGGCAAGCGGTGTTTCGCGCCAACCTTTGTCGTTACGCAACCGGAACAACCCGCCGGTAACTCCGCGGCACCCGGATGCGACGAGACGGCAGGGGGCCCGGACCGGGGGTAGGAGCAGATGAACGAAGAAGGCGCGCCGATCCGGCCGGCCGGGCGCTGGGTGAGCGTCCGCCTGCAGCATCGCCACGTCAGCTTCGACGACGCCTTCGAAGCCGGCGAGCCGCTGCCGGACGGCGACTGCGCGGACGAAGCGTCCGTGTCGTACTCGGGCATCGTCATTTCCAGTTACGACCGGGGCGAGAAGGTGTCCGAGCGCTGGATCCCGCTGGGCGTCGACCCGTCCGAAGCGGACGACGAGCGGCTCATCGGCCAGCTGCGCGAAGCCCTGCTGTGGCAGGCCCGCCGTCCACCGCAGACCGCCGAGGAGTGACCCTCGTGAGTGGTAAGGCGGGTTCTAACCCGCTTTACCACTCACGAGCCGGTGCGGAGGCCCTCGAAGGCCACCTTGCACACCGCGTCCGCGACCTCGGCCGCCGAGGAGCCGCGCCGGGGCTTGTACCACTCGATCAGCGAGTTCACCATGCCGAACACCAGCCGCGCGGTGACCGCCGGGTCGACGTCCGGGCGGACGTCGCCCTCCGCTTCGGCCTGCTTCACCAGGTCCGTCACCAGCCGGTCGAACTCGCGCCGCCGCGCCAGTGCCGCCCGCTCCACCTTCGTGTTGCCGCGCACGCGCAGCAGCAGCGTCACGAACGGCAGCCGGTCCGCCAGCACCACCACGCTGCCGCGCACCAGGTGCTCCAGCCGGTCGATCGCCCGTCCGTCGAGCAACGCCGTCTCGGAGGCGACTTCGAACAGCCCGTCCAGGGCCCGGTCCACCGCCAGCCGCAGCAACTCCTCCTTGCTCGGCACGTGGTGGTAGATCGCGGACTTCGTGATGCCGAGCTTGCGGGAGAGGTCCTCCATGCTCGTGCCGTCGTAGCCGCGCTCGTTGAACAGCTTCACCGCCACCTGCAGCAGCGATTCGAGGTCGTAGCCCGGCCGACCGCGCCGCGGGGTCGTCACGGCTTGTCCCGCTGGTCGACGATCCGCCGCATCTTGCCCATGGACCGCTCCAGGGTGTCCGGATCGACGACGTCCACCGACACCGTCACGCCGACGCCGTCCTTCACCCCGCTCACCAGCGACGCGGCCGCCTGCTCCCGGTCGGCGGAAGAAGCGTCGTGGCGGGCCTCCACCCGCACGGTCAGGTGGTCGAGCCGGCCGCGCGTGGACCGGACGAGCTGGAAGTGCGGGCTCAGCGCCGGCGTCCGCAGCACGATCTCCTCGATCTGCGTCGGGAAGACGTTGACGCCGCGCAGGATGATCAGGTCGTCGGTGCGCCCGGTCACCTTGGCCATCCGCCGGAACGCCGGCCGCGCGGTGCCCGGCGAAAGCGCCGTGAGATCCCGGGTGCGGTAGCGGATGATCGGCAGGGCCTGCTTGGTCAGGGAGGTGAACACGAGCTCGCCGGTTTCCCCGCCGCCCAGGACCTCCTCGGAGTACGGGTCGATCACCTCGGGGTAGAAGTGGTCCTCCCAGATGTGCAGGCCGTCCTTCGTCTCGACGCACTCCTGCGCGACACCCGGGCCCATCACCTCCGACAGCCCGTAGATGTCGACGGCGTCGAGCGCGAACCGCTCCTCGATCTCCGCGCGCATCTGCTCGGTCCACGGCTCGGCGCCGAAGATGCCCACCTTCAGCGACGACTTACGAGGGTCGACGCCCTGGCGCTCGAACTCGTCGAGCAGCGTCAGCATGTAGGACGGCGTCACCATGATGACCTCGGGCCGGAAGTCGGTGATCAGCTGCACCTGCCGCGCGGTCATCCCGCCGGACGCCGGGATCACCGTGCAGCCGAGCTTCTCGGCGCCGTAGTGCGCGCCGAGACCGCCGGTGAACAGGCCGTAGCCGTAGGCGACGTGCACCTTGTGCCCCGGGCGGCCGCCCGCGGCGTGGATCGAGCGGGCCATCACCGTCGCCCACGTGTCGATGTCCTGCTCGGTGTACCCGACGACGGTGGCCTTGCCGGTCGTCCCGCTGGAGGCGTGGATGCGCCGGACCTGCTCCTGCGGCACGGCGAACATCCCGAACGGGTAGTTCTCCCGCAGGTCCTGCTTGGTGGTGAACGGGAACTTCGCCAGGTCGGCGAGCTCCTTGCAGTCGTCAGGGTGGACGCCGGCCTCGTCGAACTTCCGCGTGTAGGCGGGCACGTTGGCGTACGCGTGCCGGAGTGTCCACTGCAGACGTTCCAGCTGGAGGGCGGCCAGCTCGTCCGCGCCGATGTCCGTCTCGATCATGGTCAGTCCCGTTTCGCGGAGAGGACGCGGCTGCGGCCGCGGAATTCGGCGACGACCTCGGGCCCGGCGGGGGTCTCCCGGTGCACCGTGACGTCGTAGATGCCGTTGCGGCCGTAGCGGGTGCGCTCGGTGGCCGTGGCGACGAGGTGGTCGCCGAGCCGTCCGGCCGCGACGAAGGAGATTTCGGCGCCCGCGGCGACCGTGACCGGGCCGTGGGTGTTGCAGGCGCAGGCGAAGGCCGTGTCGGCCAGCAGGAAGACGTACCCGCCGTGGGCGATGTCGTGTCCGTTGACCATCTCGCGGGTGATCGTCATGGTCGCCACGGCCCGGCCGTCGCTCGCTTCGACGAGTTCGATGCCCAGCGCGCGCGACGCCTCGTCGGCGGCGAACATGGTGTGCGCGGCGTTGGTCATGCGCTGTCCTCCGATCGAACACTGCGGCGCGAAGCGCCTCCGCTGAGGGTGGTGGCGGGGGCATGGATGGACTGACCGAATGGACGGTCACCTCGCGGTGCCGCTCAGTAAAGGCAGTGGTCCGGGCCGGTGTCAAGCGCCGGCCTCTTCCGATCTTCGGGCCCGGCGGCTACCATGCGATTAACTGAACGTCCGGTAGGTAATTCGGCGAGAGGGACCTGATGGCATTGCTGCGCAGCTACGTCTCCGGGAGCTGGCACACGGCGGCGGACGAGGGCGTCCCGCTGCACGACGCGGCCACCGGCGAGGAGGTCGCCCGGATCTCGTCGAAGGGCGTCGACTTCGCTGCCGCCCTCGAGTACGGCCGCCGCGTCGGCGGCCCGGCCCTGCGGGAACTGACGTTCCACCAGCGTGCGGCCCTGCTCAAGGCGCTCGCCTCCCACCTGCGCGAGCACCGCGACGAGCTGTACGCCCTCTCCGCGCGCACCGGCGCCACCCTCGGTGACTCGAAGTTCGACATCGACGGCGGCATCGGCGTCCTGTTCAGCTACGGCTCCAAGGGCAAGCGCGAGCTGCCGAACGACACCGTCTACGTCGAGGGCAACGTCGAGCCGCTGAGCCGCGGCGGCACGTTCGTCGCCCAGCACATCGCGACCCCGCTGCGGGGCGTCGCCGTCCAGATCAACGCGTTCAACTTCCCGGTGTGGGGGCCGCTGGAGAAGTTCGCGCCCGCGTTCCTCGCCGGGGTCCCGAGCCTGGTCAAGCCGGCCAGCCAGACGGCGTACCTGACCGCGCGGGTGGTCGAGCTGGTCATCGAGTCCGGCCTCCTGCCCGAGGGCTCGCTGCAGTTCGTCGCGGGCAGCGCCGGCGACCTGCTCGACCACGTCACCGCGCAGGACCTGGTGTCCTTCACCGGCTCGGCGTCGACGGCCCAGAAGCTGCGGACCCACCCGGCGATCATCCGCCACGCGGTCCGGTTCAACGCCGAGGCCGACTCGCTGAACTGCTCGATCCTCGGCCCGGACGCCGTGAAGGGCACGACCGAGTTCGACCTGTTCGTCAAGCAGCTGACCACCGAGATGACGGTCAAGGCGGGCCAGAAGTGCACCGCGATCCGCCGCGCGTTCGTCCCGGCTTCGCTGCTGGATGACGTCGCCGCGGCCGCGTCGGAGCGGCTGGCGAAGGTGACGGTCGGCAACCCGGCGTCCGAAGGCGTCCGGATGGGCGCGCTGGCCAGCCTGGAGCAGCGCGAGGAGGTCCGGCGGTCGCTGAAGGCGCTGCTGGACGCCGGCAGCGTCGTGTTCGGCGACCCGGAGAAGGTCGACGTCGTGGACGCCGACGCCGAGCGCGGCGCGTTCATCTCGCCGGTGCTGCTCAAGGCCGACCCCGAGCGCTCCGAGCCGCACGAGGTCGAGGCGTTCGGGCCGGTCTCGACGCTGATGCCGTACACGTCCACCGAGCAGGTCGTCGAGTTCGCCGCACGCGGCGGCGGCAGCCTGGCCGGGTCCGTGGTCAGCGCGGACAAGGAGTTCGTGCGCGAGGTCGTCCTCGGCGCGGCGCCGTACCACGGCCGCCTGCTGGTGCTGGACGCCGAAGACGCGAAGGAGTCCACCGGGCACGGTTCGCCGATGCCGCAGCTGGTCCACGGCGGCCCCGGCCGCGCGGGCGGCGGCGAGGAAATGGGCGGCATCCGGGGCGTGCTGCACCACATGCAGCGCACCGCCGTGCAGGGGTCGCCCGCCGTGCTTTCCGCGGTCACCGGCCGCTGGGTCACGGGTGCCCCGCGCACCGAAGGCGACGTCCACCCGTTCCGCAAGTCCCTGGCCGAGCTGCGCATCGGCGACTCGGTGGTCGCCGGGCCGCGGGTCGTATCCCAGGAAGACGTCGACCACTTCGCCGAGTTCACCGGCGACACGTTCTACGCGCACACCGACCCGGAAGCCGCAGCGGCCAACCCGCTGTTCGGCGGGATCGTCGCGCACGGCTACCTGGTCGTCTCGTTCGCGGCAGGCCTATTCGTCTCGCCCGAGCCGGGGCCGGTGCTGGCCAACTACGGCCTGGAGAACCTGCGGTTCCTGACGCCGGTCAAGGTCGGCGACTCCCTGACCGTGACCCTGACCGCCAAGCAGATCACCCCGCGGATCGACCAGGAGTACGGCGAGGTCCGCTGGGACGCCGACGTCACCAACGCCGAGGGCGAGTCCGTGGCGAAGTACGACGTCCTGACGCTGGTTTCGAAGGAGCAGCCGTGACGGCCACTGTCTCGCTGGAAGAACACTTCGAGCACACCATCGAGCGTGACCAGCGCATCGAGCCGCGCGACTGGGTGCCCGAGGGCTACCGCAAGACGATGATCCGGCAGATCGCGCAGCACGCGCACTCGGAGATCATCGGCATGCAGCCCGAGGGCAACTGGATCACCCGGGCGCCGTCGCTGCGGCGCAAGGCGATCCTGCTGGCCAAGGTCCAGGACGAGGCCGGGCACGGGCTCTACCTGTACTCCGCGGCGGCGACGCTGGGCGCGGACCGCGCGGACCTGACCGACAAGCTCATCAACGGCAAGCAGAAGTACTCGTCGATCTTCAACTACCCGACGCTGACCTTCGCCGACGTCGGCGTGATCGGCTGGCTGGTCGACGGCGCGGCGATCTGCAACCAGGTGCCGCTGTGCCGGTCGTCGTACGGGCCGTACGCGCGGGCGATGATCCGGATCTGCAAGGAGGAGTCCTTCCACCAGCGGCAGGGCTACGAGCTGCTGATGACCATGATGAAGGGCACCGATCAGCAGCGGGAAATGGTTCAGGAGGCCGTGAACCGCTGGTGGTGGCCGTCGCTGATGATGTTCGGGCCGCCGGACGCCGACTCGCCGAACACCGCGCAGTCGATGGCGTGGAAGATCAAGCGCCACACCAACGACGAGCTGCGGCAGCGGTTCGTGGACATGTCGGTGCCGCAGGCCGAAGCCCTCGGCGTCACCTTCCCCGATCCCGACCTGAAGTGGAACGCTGCGCGGGGGCACTACGACTTCGGCGCCGTCGACTGGGACGAGTTCAAGAACGTCCTGAAGGGCAACGGGCCCTGCAACGCTTCGCGGATCGCGCACCGGCGTCGCGCCCACGAAGACGGCGCGTGGGTGCGGGAAGCCGCCGTCGCGCACGCTGAAAAGAAGGAGCGCAAGTGACCGACCTGACGGCCGAAGGCGGCCACGGCGCCGTCCCCCTGGAAGGCGTCCCCGCCGCTCCGGGGCCGGTCAAGCACGACTGGCCGCTGTACGAGGTGTTCGTGCGCGGGAAGCGCGGGCTGAACCACGTGCACGTCGGGTCGCTGCACGCGGCCGACGACCAGATGGCGCTGCACCACGCTCGCGACCTCTACACGCGGCGCAACGAAGGCGTGTCGATCTGGGTCGTGCGCGCGGCGGACATCACGGCGTCGTCGCCGGACGAGAAGGACCCGTTCTTCGCGCCCAGCGGCGACAAGGTCTACCGGCACCCGACGTTCTACGACATTCCCGAGGATGTGCCGCACATATGAGTTTCGACAACGTGTACGAGGCCATCACCGAGGAGAACGACGCCCGCTGGGCGTTCGGCACCGGCTTCGAGGACCCGCTGTCCGGAGTGGACACTTCGGTGCCGTCCGGGGTGGACGCCGCTTCGCTGGCGGCGTACTGCCTGATGCTGGGCGACGACGCGCTGATCTTCTCCCACCGGCTCCAGGAGTGGTGCACGAACGCACCCGAGCTGGAGGACGAGGTGGCGATCGCGAACATCGCCCTCGACCTGCTGGGCCAGGCGCGGCTGCTGCTCGCCCGCGCGGGCAAGGCCGACGGCAGCGATCGCTCGGAGGACTCGTTCGCGTTCCAGCGGGTGGAGAACGAGTTCCGCAACGTCCGGCTCGCCGAGCTGGGCGGCGGGCACTTCGGGCACCTGATCGCGCGCTTGTTCGTGTTCTCGACGTGGCGGCTGGCCCTGTTCCAGCGGCTCGAGTCGTCGGTGGACCCGGTGCTGGCGGCGATCGCGGACAAGGGCGTCAAGGAGCTGGCCTACCACCGCGACTACGCGGCGCAGTGGCTGGTCCGCCTCGGCGACGGGACGCCGTTGTCGCATTCGCGGATGCAGGAGGGCCTGGACGAGGTCTGGCCGTACGTGGGCGAGCTGTTCCGCACGCACCCGGCGGAGTTCGTCGACGCGGCTTCGCTGCGCCCCGAGTTCGATGCGGTGCTGGACCAGGCCCTGGCCGCGGCGACGCTTTCGCGGCCTTCTTCCGGCGAGCTCGCCGGCGTTTCGGGCCGGATGGGCCGCGACGGCGTCCACACCGAGTCTTTCGGGTACCTGCTGGCGGAGTTGCAGAGCGTGGCCCGGGCGATGCCGGACGCCCGATGGTGACCGCCGCGGCCGTGGCCGCCACGGTCACCGACCCGGAGCTGCCGATGCTGACGCTGGCGGACCTGGGCGTGCTGCGTTCGGTGTCGGAGTCCGAGGGCCGGGTGGTCGTCGCGATCACGCCGACGTACACGGGCTGCCCGGCGATGGACACCATGCGCGACGACCTGGAGCACGCGCTGGTTTCGGCGGGCTACGCGGATGTCGAGATCCGGACGCAGCTGTCACCGGCGTGGACGTCGGACTGGATTTCGGCCGCGGGGCGCGAGAAATTGGCCGCGGCCGGCATCGCCCCGCCGGGCGCGGCGCCGCGCCGGTCGGGTCCGATCCCGCTGACGCTGTCGGCGCCGGTCTCGCGCGTTTCCTGCCCGCGTTGTGGTTCCGCGGACACCGAAGAACAGTCCCGGTTCGGCGCGACGGCGTGCAAGGCGCTGCGGCGCTGCTGTGCGTGTCTGGAGCCGTTCGAGCACGTCAAGGAGATCTAGGTGGCGCGGTTCAACTCGCTGAAGGTGGCCGGGGTCGAGCGGCTGTGCGACGACGCGGTCGCGGTGACGTTCGACGTGCCCGCGTCGCTGGCGTCGGAGTACGCGTTCAAGCCGGGCCAGTCCCTCACGTTGCGCCGCTCGATCGACGGCCGCGACGAGCGCCGGTCGTACTCGATCTGCGCCCCGGCGGGCGCCCCGCCCCGGGTCGGCGTCCGCCTGGTCCCGGACGGGTACTTCTCGTCCTGGCTGGTGAACGAAGTCCGCCCGGGCGACACGATCGAGGTGGCCCCGCCCACGGGATCGTTCACCCCGGACCTCTCTTCGGGCGGCCACCACGTCCTGATCGCGGCGGGTTCGGGCATCACGCCGGTGCTGTCGATCGTGTCCTCGCTGCTGCGCTTTTCGACGGCGACGGCGACGGTGCTGTACGGCAACCGCCGCACGGACACGGTGATGTTCGCGGACGAGCTGGCGGACCTGAAGGACAGCGCGCCGTCGCGGCTCGAGCTGATCCACGTGCTCTCGCGCGAGCCCCGCGAGGCGGAGCTGTTCACAGGGCGCTTGGACGTCCCGAAGCTGCGCACGCTGTTTTCGACGTTGGTGCCGGTCGAGTCGGTGGACCACTGGTGGCTGTGCGGGCCGTTCGAGATGGTGTCGGGCGCGCAGGAGCTGCTGACGTCGCTGGGCGTGCCGTCGGCGAAGGTGCACCAGGAGCTGTTCTACGTGGACACCCCACCGGCGCCGGTGGAGCACCTCGACCCGGCGGTGGCGGGGGAGTCGTCGGAGGTCTCGGTGGTCCTGGACGGCCGCTCGACGCCGATGACGTTGCCGCGTTCGTCCTCGGTGCTCGACGGGGCGCAGAAGTTCCGGCCGGACCTGCCGTTCGCCTGCAAGGGCGGGGTGTGCGGCACGTGCCGGGCCCGGGTGACGGAGGGCAAGGTGGACTTGCGGCGCAACTTCGCGCTGGAGGAGGCAGAGGTGGCGGCGGGGTTCGTGCTGACGTGCCAGTCGTACCCGGTCTCGGAGACGCTGACGGTGGATTTCGACGCCTGAGCCGGGATTCCACAACGTGACCTTGCTGTGGACAGCTGGGCCCGGATGTGGCTTTGGGGCGAGTTTGGTCGGTGGGCGCCGATAGACTGGACCTGGGGACGCCCCCGGAGAGGGTGGGGGAGTTTCCGGCGAGGTCGGCCGCTGTTGCGTGGTGGGAGCTGGGGGCTGCTGGTTGGGTTTGGTCCTAAGGTACGGCTGACCTGGGTGGTATTAGGTCGGTGACTGCGGTGCCCACCACCCCGAAGCCGCGATTGTGACTACGGCCGGCAGCACCGCGTCAAGGCGGGAAAGCGTGCCTTGACCCGGCACTGCCGGCCGTGTTGTGGCTTCGGATCGGGGCGGTGGGGAGGTCTGGGTGGGGTGCTGGTTTGGGCGTCAGCGTCCTGTTCACTCCTGAGGGGGCGCTGCAACTCTGCCGGAACCCGGCCTGGGAGGGCGGGCCTGCGCCCACGGGCTCGGGTCAGAGGATGCGGCGCCGTCGGCGGCGGGGGCGTGGGGTCTCCGGCACCTCGGCCTCCGGCGGCGTTCCGGGCTCCTCGGGCACTGCCTCTCGGGCCGACGGGTCCGCCAGGCCCAGCATCTCCGCCGCCAGTTGCTGGGAACTGGCGAACATGCCCGTCGGTGCCTCGCTCGCCCGGCGCAGCGCAGCCGGGCGGAGGCGGTTGTAGCCCCTCACCGTCACCGGCCTGCGGGCGCGCAGCTCGTACGCCTTCTCCTCCGCCAGCTCCGCGGCCAGTTCGCGGTCGACCAGGATCGTGCCGGGGCGGGCCACTGAGGTCAGGCGGGCCGCCAGGTTGACCACCGAGCCGTACACGTCGCCGAACCGGGACAGGATGCGGCCCGAAGCCATGCCCGCGCGGACCGCCGGCAATGTCTCGTCCGCCGAGGTTCGCTCGGTCAGCGTCAGAGCTATCTCGGCCGCGTCGACCGGTGCGTCCGCCACGAACAGGACCTCGTCGCCGATCATCTTCACCACGCGGCCGTGGTGCTCGGCGATCACCTCCGTCGCCAGGGTCTCGAACGCGTCGAGCACCCGGCTGAGCTCGTCTTCGCCGATCTGGCGCGTCAGGCGCGTGTAACCCACCATGTCGACGAAGCCGACCACCTCGGTGCGTGTCTCCAGGTACTCGTCCGGAGCCGCGAACGCCCGCCCCGCGTACGCCGCCAGGTGGCGGCGCCACACGAAGTTCTGGACGCGCTCGAGCTCCGGCAGCAACCGGTCGACCAGGCGCGTCACCTGGCGTTCGCTGCGGCCCAGCTCCGGCTGTTGCCGGATCAGCTCCCACAGCATGTCGACCTGCCACTCGGCCAGCCGCGACAGGTGCTGGCCGAGCGCGCGCGTCACCGACACCTCGATGCTCGGGTCGATCAGTCCCGACTGCACCAGCTGGTCGGCGGTCCGCATCGCTTCGACGTCCGCGTCGGTGAAGACCACTTCGTCGTCGCGCACGGTCGCGAACCCGAGGGCGCGCCAGAGCCGGCGTGACCGGTCGTCGGGCACGCCGGCCTTCTCCGCCACTTCGAGCCGGGTGTACTTCCGCCTGCCGCCGAGCAGGACGCGTTCGAGCCGCTGCTGAAGCTCCTCGCTCGGATCGGTCACGTCAGGTCGTGTGGACGATCAGCACGTCCACGCCGGACTTGCGGGCCACCTCGGACGGCACCGAGCCCAGGATCCGGCCGGCGATCGTGTTCAGCCCGCGGTTGCCGACCACCAGCAGGTCGGCCTCGCGCTCGTGCACGACCTTGCGCAGCGAGTCGACCGGGTCGCCCTTCACCGCGACCGTGTCGATCTTCTGCGCGCCCGCCTTCGTCGCGCGGTCCCGCGCCGACTGCAGCGTGTCCTCGGCCGGCGCCGAGCCGACGACCTGGTACGCCTCGTCGCCGAGGACGTCCTGGGCCTTGTCCACGTCGGACTTGCTGGCCGGGTAGTACGCACACGCGATGACCAGCGTGGCGCCCGCGTCGCCGGCCACCGCCGCCGCGCGGTCCACCGCCGCGAACGACGACTCCGAGCCGTCCGTGCCCACCACCACGGTCCGATATGCCGCACCCATGCGCAAAACCTCCAGGTGATCCCGCGTGAGCAGGGACGTCAGCCGGTCGAAGCCGACCGCGCAGGCTCGTCCGCGCCCGTGTCGGGTGGAAGGTTACTCGCCAGTCGCTTTCTGCGCTCCGCTTGCCCGGGGAGCCGGCTTCGGCGCCGGTTTGGGGGCCGCACCGGGGGCGGGCTTGGCCGCGGGCTTCGCGCCGGGTTTCGGCTTCGGCACGTCGGAGGCGCGGATCCGGATCGTCTCCTCGATGTCCGTGACCCGGACCGTCTTTTCGGTCTCGTCGACGGGGTCCGGTTTCTTGTCCGTCCCCAGGTCGGCGGTGACTTCGGCGGGCACCTTGACGTCGTCGCCGAGGACGGTGTGGGCCTCGGCCAGCACCGCCCGCGCCGCACGCACCTGCTCGGCCAGCCCGCCGCGCACCTTCCGCAGCGCGTCGACGCGCTCGTTCGCCTGGGTGATCCGCCGGTTCGACTCTTCCGTGGCCGACGTCACGCGGCGCCGCGCCTCGTCGGCGGCCTCCGCGAGCCGGGCGTTGGCCTCGGTGATCGAGTCCTGACGGCGCTTGTTCGCCTCCGCGACCGACTCCCGCTGACGGCGGTCGATGTCGGCCTTCGCGGCCTTCTCCTCTTCGAGGACCTTCGCGCGGATGTCGGCGGCGTCCTGGGTGGCCTCCTGGACGCGCCGCGCGGCTTCGGCCTTGCTCGCCGCCTCCTGCTCGGCCAGCACCCGCATGGCCTCGGTGCGGCGCGAGGCCATCGCGATCTCGAAGTCCTCTTCGACCTTGGTGCGGCGGTCCTGCGACTCGGTGTCGAGCCGCTTGCGCTCCGCCTCGGCCTCGTCGGTGATTTTCTTGGCCTGCGCGCGGGCGTCCTCGAGGACCTTGCGGTGCTCGGCCTCCATCTCCTTGCGGCGGAGGTCGAGCTCGGTCAGCAGCTGCTCGTAGCGGGCCCGCATGGCGCTGGCGTCCGTTTCGGCCTTCGCCCGGATGTGCCCGGCCTCGGCTTCGGCGCGGGCCCGGGTGTCCGCGGACTCGTCCTGCGCCAGGCGCAACATGCGCTGCAGCCGTTCGGACAGGCCTTCGACGCTCGTCGGCGGCTGCGCGAGCCGATCGACCTGCCCGCGCAGGTCCGCGATCTCGCCGCGCGCGATCTCCAGCTGGCGGGCGAGGTCGCCCGCCTGCGCGATGGCGGCGTCCCGATCCGCGGTGAGCATCTTCAGATCGGCGTCCAGCCGTTCGAGGTGCTCGTCGACCTGCGCTCGGCTGTACCCGCGCTTCGCCACGTCGAAGCCGGCTCCCAGCGGCACAAGCTCCCGTTCATCGCCAAGGCTCATGGGGCCTACCGTAGTCGCAGTCCGGTCACGGAAGGGTGAGCACCCGTGCGGTGCGCCGAACGTGCCGTCTGCTGCGGCGGGAGGAACTGCCCCGAACGGGCCGGACCCCGGCGGTTTTCGACACCGGGGCCCGGCCCGCAGGCGCGGCTCAGGCGCCGCGGAAGGCGTTGATCCCCTCGATGTGCTTCGCGCGCTTCTCTTCGTCGCGGACGCCGAGGCCCTCCTGCGGGGCGAGCGCGAGGACGCCGACCTTGCCCTGGTGGGCGTTGCGGTGCACGTCCAGCGCGGCCTGCCCGGTCTCTTCGAGCGCGTAGGTCTTCGACAGCGTGGGGTGGATCAGCCCCTTCGCGATCAGCCGGTTCGCCTCCCAGGACTCGCGGTAGTTCGCGAAGTGGGAGCCGATGATCCGCTTGAGGTTCATCCACAGGTAGCGGTTGTCGTACTGGTGCATGTACCCCGACGTCGAAGCGCACGTGACGATCGTGCCGCCCTTGCGCGCGGCGTAGACGGACGCGCCGAAGGTCTCCCGGCCCGGGTGCTCGAACACGATGTCCGGGTCCTCGCCGCCGGTGAGCTCGCGGATCCTCGCCCCGAAGCGCTGCCACTCCTTCGGGTCCTGCTCGTCGTCGTTCTTCCAGAACCGATAGCCCTCGGCGCTGCGGTCGATGATCAGCTCCGCGCCGAGCTTCCGGCAGATCGCCGCCTTCTCGGGGCTGGACACGACGCACACGGGGATGGCGCCGCCGTTCAGCGCGTACTGCGTCGCGTAGGAGCCGAGGCCGCCCGAAGCGCCCCAGATCAGGACGACGTCGCCCTGCTTCATGTCCGCCCCGTTGCGCGAGACGAGCTGGCGGTAGGCGGTCGAGTTGACCAGGCCGGGGGAGGCGGCCTCTTCCCAGGTCAGGTGGTCCGGCTTCGGCATCAGCTGGTTGGCCTTGACCAGCGCGATCTCGGCGAGGCCGCCGAAGTTGGTCTCGAAGCCCCAGATGCGCTGCTCGGTGTCGAGCATGGTGTCGTTGTGCCCGTCCGGGCCCTCGAGCTCGACGTTCAGGCAGTGCGCGACGACCTCGTCGCCCGGCTTCCAGTTGTGCACGCCGACACCGGTCCGGAGCACGACGCCGGACAGGTCCGAGCCGACGACGTGGTACGGCAGGTCGTGCCGCTTGGCCAGCGGCGAGAGCTTCCCGTACTTCTTCAGGAACTTGAACGTCGGGATCGGCTCGAAGATCGACGTCCACACGGTGTTGTAGTTGATGGCGCTCGCCATCACGGCGACCAGCGCCTCGCCGGGGCCCAGTTCGGGCACGGGGACGTCGTCGACGTGCAGTGACTTGCGGGGGTCCTTGTCGCGGCTTTCGAGGCCCTCGAACATGTCGACCTCGTCGGCGTGCACGGTCACCCCGCGGTAGCTCTCGGGCACGGGCAACGAGCCGACCGCGGCGGACTCGCCGGTCAGGATGGCCTGCTGGATCTCGCCGAGCTGCGTCATCGGTTCCTCCGCGGAGATGGGGGGCGTTGGCGGCAGAAATTACTCGCCGGTAACACGCGCCCACAACTGTACGAGACGGACAGCACGATTACACGCCGGAAATCTTGACCGGCTGGCCAGTCAAGCGGATCATCGTCGGTGGGTACACCCACCCGACCAGCAGTTTCACCGACGGAGGTAAGCACGAATGAGTGAAGTCTCTACGCGCGCGTGGACCCGGCCGCACGATTGGGCCGAGGTCGTCATCGGGGTGGTCGCCGCTCTTTCACCCCTTTGGCTGAGCACGGACACGACCGCGATGTGGACGATGGTCGTCCTGGGCGCGCTGATCGCACTCGACGGCCTGGTTTCGCTGGCGATGCCGGGCATGGTCTACGGCGAAGGCATCCAGATCGCGCTCGGCGTGCTGCTGTTCATCGCGCCGTGGGTGATGGGATACACCGAGTTCAACGGCGCATCCTGGACGTCCTGGATCGCCGGGGTGCTGACGGTGATCGCGGGTGCGGCAGCGATGCCGGTCGCGAACGCCGCGCACCGCACGGCAGGTCAGCACTGACGACGCAGGAGGCACGGGAATGACCGAGGATTCGGCGAAGGAGCGCATCCTCTGCGCCGCCGAGGCGCTCTTCGCCGAGTCCGGCTTCGACGCCACCCCGACTTCGCGCATCGCGGAGCGGGCGGGCGTGCCGAAGGGACTGGTGCACTATTACTTCCGGCACAAGTCCGACCTGCTCACGGCGCTCGTCGCCCGGTTGCCCGACGAGCGCATCGAGCCGGCCGTGGTGGTGGTCCCGGGCGACCTCGCGGGCAGCCTGCGGCGCCTGGTCCGCGAACTCGACCACCGGTTCAGCAGATCGCTGGGGCTCTCGCACCTGTTGTGGCGGGAGGCCGACACGCACCACGTGGTCCGCGACGCTCTCCACGAGCGGTTCCAGGTCCTGGTCCGGCAAGTCCGGGCGGTGATCGTGGCGGCGACGGGTGGAGGGTTGCCGACGGCCGATGTGGATCGTGCCTCGGGCCTGCTGGCCCGGGCGGTCAGCCATCGGCACGCTACGGCCCGTCATTCGGAAGATGACCTCCCGGCGGAGTTCGACGGTGAGCTGACGTTCATCGCCGATGCGCTGTCTGCCAAAGCCGCGCCCGCTTAGCCGGTTTGGGCGCGTTTGGCGGGGGCGTCGGCTCGGGCGGGCGCGGCGCCGTCGGCTGCACGTCACCCCGCTCGATCTTGCCCGCGACACCAGCTGGGCCGAGTGCGCCGGGCACGCTCGAGACGGCGCTTCGTTCGGCGCCGACCAGCCGCTGGCGTGCGGGGCCGACCGGCCGCTGGCGTGCGGGCGCCTGGCGTCGCGTAGCCCGTGCGCCACGCAGCAGGAGCAGTCGGCGCAGTGCGCGACGGTCGAGGTGCCGATCGACCGTGCGCGGCCGGAGCTGGGGTTGGCGCAGCTGCAGCTGGCCCGGCTGCGGTGGGCGGCTCCGGCTCGAGCCGCGGCCCCGGTTGGGCGCCGCTCGAGTCGTGGTCCGGCAGGGCGCCGATTGCCGCTTGAACGGCGGCCCGGGCTGGGCGCCGGTCGCCGCATCTCTTGGGGCCCCCGCCCCGCCCCTCCCGCCCTCCCCCTCCTCGGCCGCCTTGCTCGTTTGTCAGGCGGATGCGGCTTCGCCGGGCCGGTGTTGTTGCCGGCGAACGGACGCGAACTCAGTGCGCCGTGGCGTCCTTGGCCGGCTCCACCAGTTCCACCAGGACGCCGCCCGCGTCCTTCGGGTGGACGAAGTTCACGCGGCTGTTCGATGTGCCCCGCTTCGCCTCCTCGTACAGCATGCGCAGGCCCTTCTCGCGCAGGGCGGCCGCTGCGGCGTCCACATCGGA
Organism: Amycolatopsis plumensis; assembly: GCF_042652605.1. Taxonomy (NCBI): domain Bacteria; kingdom Bacillati; phylum Actinomycetota; class Actinomycetes; order Pseudonocardiales; family Pseudonocardiaceae; genus Amycolatopsis; species Amycolatopsis plumensis. Next base: position 4,621,737 of record NZ_JBHSJY010000001.1, read on the forward strand.
CACGCGATAGGCCAGCTGCTGCAGACCCGGGCCGCTCTTGGCCAGGAACTTGCCGATCGCCGAGTCTTCGCGCAGCGGGGCCAGGAGCTGGATCTGCGTCTCCGTGCCCGCCGTGCCCGGGGCGCGCAGCATCGCCTCGCGTACCCCCTGCTCCTCGTTCACCTCCTCGTGCGCGACCTCCAGGCCGAAGTGCGTGCGGTGGAACTCGATGGCCGCGTCCAGGTCCGGGACCGCGATGCCGACGTGGTCGATGGCCGTCACGAACGGCCGCAGGGCGTCATTCATGGGGGCAGGATAGGGGGCCCGCGGCCTACTTCACGGCGGAATAGTCGCGTGCCCCGCCTCACACTGGCTCCATCAAGAAGCCCTGCTCCCGGGTATGGTCGGGAAAACTGCCCATGCGCCGATGCTTGGAGGACGCCGTGTCCGGTTCCGTGATCCTGGGTGCCGCCCGTACGCCGATCGGGCGCCTGCTGGGCTCCCTCAAGGACTTCACGGGCGCTCAGCTGGGCGGGGTCGCGATCAAGGCGGCCCTCGAACGCGCCGGGGTCTCTCCCGAAGCGGTGCAGTACACGATCATGGGCCAGGTGCTGACCGCCGGCGCCGGCCAGATCCCGGCCCGGCAGGCCGCGGTCGCCGCCGGCATCCCGATGAACGTGCCGGCGCTGACGATCAACAAGGTCTGCCTCTCCGGCCTCGACGCCATCGCGCTCGCCGACCAGCTCATCCGCGCCGGCGAGTTCGATCTCGTCGTGGCCGGTGGTCAGGAGTCGATGACCCAGGCGCCGCACCTGCTGCCCAAGTCCCGCTCCGGCTTCAAGTACGGCGACACCACGCTCGTCGACCACATGGCCTACGACGGTCTCTTCTGCGCCTTCGACCAGGTCGCCATGGGCGCCTCGACGGAGAAGTACAACTCCCGCTACGGCGTCACCCGCGAGCAGCAGGACGCCTTCTCCGCCCGCTCCCACCAGCGCGCCGCCGAGGCGATCAAGAACGGCTGGTTCGCCGACGAGATCGCGCCGGTCTCCATCCCGCAGCGCAAGGGCGACCCGGTCGTCTTCGACACCGACGAGGGCGTCCGCGCCGACACCACCGCCGAAGGCCTCGCCAAGCTGCGCCCCGCCTTCGCCTCCGACGGCACCATCACCGCAGGCTCGGCTTCGCAGATCTCCGATGGCGCCGCCGCGGTGATCGTGGCCAGCAAGGCGAAGGCTGAGGAGCTCGGGATCACGCCGCTCGCCGAGATCGGCGCGCACGGTGTCGTCGCCGGGCCCGACGCGAGCCTGCACGAGCAGCCGTCGAACGCCATCCTCGCCGCGCTGGCGAAGGCGAACCTGACCGCCGACGCGCTCGACCTCGTCGAGATCAACGAAGCCTTCGCCGCGGTCGGGCTCGTCTCCACCGAGAAGCTCGGCCTCGACCCGGAGAAGGTCAACGTCAACGGCGGTGCCATCGCCCTCGGCCACCCGATCGGCGCCTCCGGTGCCCGGCTCGCCGTGCACCTGATCCACGAGCTGCGCCGCCGCGGCGGCGGGCTCGGCGCGGCCGCGCTGTGCGGTGGCGGCGGCCAGGGCGACGCCCTCCTGCTGCGGGTGCCGTCGGCGTAAGTGGCCGGACCACTCGACCTCGACGACCTCGTCGGCCGCGCGCGGGACGGACAACCCCGTGCCGTCGCGCGGCTGCTGTCGCTCGTCGAGGACGCCCACCCCCGCGTCGCGGAGATCGCGCGGGCGCTGACCCCGCACACCGGGCGGGCCCGGGTCGTCGGGCTCACCGGTCCGCCCGGTGTCGGCAAGTCGACTTCGACGTCGGCGCTGCTCACCGCGTTGCGCGCGGAGGGCAAGCGGGTCGGGGTCCTCGCCATCGACCCCTCTTCGCCGTTTTCGGGCGGGGCGCTGCTCGGCGACCGGATCCGGATGACCGAGCACGCCACCGACCCCGGCGTGTTCATCCGCTCGATGGCCACGCGCGGGCACCTCGGCGGGCTCTCCTGGGCGACCCCGCAGGCGGTGCGCGTGCTCGACGCGGCCGGCTTCGACATCGTGCTGATCGAGACCGTCGGGGTCGGGCAGTCCGAAGTGGACGTCGTGAAACTCGCCGACACCACGGTGGTGCTGCTCGCCCCCGGCATGGGCGACGGCATCCAGGCCGCGAAGGCCGGCGTGCTGGAGATCGCCGACGTCTTCGTCGTGAACAAGGCCGACCGCGAGGGCGCCGACGCCACCGTGCACGACCTCAAGCAGATGATCTCCCTGGCCCGCCGGGAGATCCGGGGACCGAGCTGGCGCCAGCCGATCGTGCGGACCGTCGCGGCGAAGGGCGAAGGCGTCGACGAGGTCGTGCACGCGCTGGCCGCCCACCACGACTGGCTGGCCGGGCACGACGAGCTGGCCCGGCGCCGGGTGGCCCGAGCACGCGACGAGGTCGAGGCCATCGCGCTCCGGCGGCTGCGGGCCGAGCTCGTGGACCTGCGCGGCGGGGGACGGCTCGCCGGGGTCGCCGAGCGGGTCGTGGCGCGGGAGCTCGACCCGTTCGCCGCCGCCGAAGAACTGATCGCGGACCTGCGCACGTAGCGCGGACGCGAGGCGCGCGAGAAGAAACCGTGCTGCCGCAACGGGTCTTCGCTGAAATTCCATGGGTCCTCCCCTCGTGGGCGGCGGGTTTGCCGCGTGCTAACCATCGTGCGCCGGGGGTCCGACAATTTCTCGGGTGCGGGCCCCGAGGTTCACCCGATGGACTGACAGGGGCGACTTTCGCCGGTTCTGGCTGTCGGTGCCGGGCCCTAGACTGCGGGGCGCTCCGGAACCGGGCGATCACTGGGAGGGCGTGCACATGAAGAGGACACTTCTCACCGCGCTGGCGGCGGGCGCGTTGTTCGTGGCCGGGAACGGCGTCGCCGCGGCGGCCGACGCCCCGCCGCCGAAGACGACGCACGGGCCGTGCCAGTACACCGAAACCCCCGACGAACCGCCCGCGCGGCCGGTGCCGTTGCCGCCCGACCCGCGGCACACGCCGAGCCACGGCAAGGTCGACGTCGCCGTCCCGACCAGCCAGGGCGCGCTTCCGCTGCGGCTCGACCGCGCGAAGGCCCCGTGCACCGTGCAGAGCTTCCTGCACCTGGCGAGGCACCGGTTCTACGACCACACGGTGTGCCACCGGCTCACCGCGTACCCGACGTTGAAGGTGCTGCAGTGCGGCGACCCGACCGCGACCGGCGAAGGCGGGCCGGGCTACAAGTACAAGGACGAACTGCCGGTCGACCTGCCGCCGGCGCCGACCGACCCGACCGGCGCCCGGCGCGTCTACGCGCGCGGCCTCCTCGCCATGGCCAACGCCGGGCCGGACACGAACGGTTCGCAGTTCTTCGTCGTCTACGGCGATTCCGCGCTGCGGCCCAACTACACGGTGTTCGGCACGGTCGGCGCGGAAGGGCTGAGGACCCTCGACAAGGTCGCGGCCGGCGGGATCCAGCCGACCGCGGAGGACCCGGCGCCGGTCGACGGCACGCCGGTGCTGCGGACCGAACTGCTGCGAGTCCGGCCGGACTGCTGGTTCTGACGGTGGCCGCGGGCCGCTCCGGTGGGGCGGCCCGCGGGTATCGGGTGTGCCTGGCGAGGCACCTCGCGTGCTTGGGCGGGCTTCATGCGTGATTGAGGGGGCATCACACGTGATTGGAGGGGCATCACGTGGGATTGGGCGGGCGACTTGCGTACCTGGAGGGTCGGTTTGCGTGCCTGGAGGGTCGGGTTGCGGGATTGAAGCCGGAAGTGGGCTTGGCTAGGAGGTTATTTCGGCTAGGGCTTCCACCAGGTTTTGGGTTGCGCCGGTGAAGGCGTGGGCCGGGGTTGCTGCGTAGCCGACGATCAGGCCGCCTGGGCGGCCCGGGGTCATCCAGTGGCCGGACAGGCCCTCGATGCCGATCGAGCGGCGGCGGCAGGCCGCCAACGCCGTCGCCTCGGAGGGGCCGTCCGGGGGCAGCATGAGCAGGAGGTGCAGGCCCGCCGCGATGCCGTGGGGCCGGACGGAAGCCGGTAACGCGGCCAGGAGGCGGGTGCGGCGGGAGCGGTACTCCGCGCGGCTGCGGCGGACGTGCCGGTCGTAGGCGCCTGATTCGATCAGCTCGGCCAACGCCAGCTGGTTGAGCAACGCCGGACGCGAACCGCTGTCGGCCATCGCCGCGCGGACCGGCTCCACCAGCGAGCGCGGCAGCACCAGCCACGCCAGCCGCAGCGCCGGCGCCAGGGTTTTGCTCGCCGTGCCCGCGTACACCACCCGCTCCGGCGCCAGCGCCTGCAACGCCCCGACCTGCTGGCGGTCGAAGCGGAACTCGCCGTCGTAGTCGTCCTCCAGCACGTACGCGCCCGAATCGCTCGCCCAGCGGGCCAGCGCCGCCCGGCGCGGCGGGGCCAGCGTGACGCCGGTGGGGTACTGGTGCGCCGGGGTGACGACCACCGCCGGACTGTCCAAACCGGACAGGTCGAGGCCGTCGCCGTCGACGTCCACGCCGACGATCCGCGGGCCCTGCGCCGCCGCGATCGACCGGTATATGCCCAGCGAGGGGTTTTCGAACGCCATTTCGCCCGTGCCCAGAGAGAACAAGGCCCGGGACACCACCGCGATGGCGTGCGAAAACCCGTGGCACACCACGATCCGCGCCGGGTCGGCGACCACCCCGCGAGCGCGGGCCAGGTAGCCGGCCAGGCTGTCCCGCAGCTCCGGCGCGCCCAGCTCCGACTCGTAGCCGAACGCCGACGCCGGCGTTCGCAGCAGGGCCCGGCGGGTCGCGGTGAGCCACGCCTGACGCGGGAACGCCGTCAGGTCCGGACGGCCCGGCCGCAGGTCCCAGCGCGGCGCCGGGTCGCGCGGGGCCTGCCGCGGCGCGGACTGGGGCAGCGATCCCGCCGTCGCCACCCGGGTCGGCGCGCCCTGGGCCGTACGCAGGTACCCCTCGGCGGCGAGGTCGGCGTACACGCGGGTGACCGTGCCCCGGGCGACCCCGAGGTCGTGGGCCAGCGAGCGCGTCGAGGGCACCGCCGCGCCCGCCTGCCACCGGCCGTCCCGGATGGCCGCGCGGATCGCCGCCGCGAGCCCGGCCCGGCCCGAAGCGGGCTGCCAGCCGAGGTGGACGTCGAGGCCGGAACTGGACCACGATTCCGTCATGTGACTGGACCATACCCGTGGACCAGTTCGCACTAGCGTGGACGCCATGAGCAAGCGAATCGCGCTCGGGGGCGCCCCCGAGCTCTACCAGGCGATGGCGAACCTGCAGGCCACGGTGAACAAGGCCGGCGCCAACGCGGGGCTCGACCCCAAGCTGCTGGAACTGGTGAAGACCCGCGCGTCGCAGATCAACGGCTGCGCGTACTGCCTCGACATGCACTCCCGCGACGCGCTCGAGCTGGGCGAGTCGCCGCGGCGGCTGTTCGTACTCGACGGCTGGCGCGAGACCGACCTGTTCAGCGAGCAGGAGCAGGCCGCCCTCGCCCTCACCGAAGCGATGACCAAGCTGCCGGTGACCCAAAGCGTGCCCGACGACGTCTACGAGCAGACCGCGAAGGTGTTCACCGAGGAGCAGTACCAGGCCGTCGCGTGGGAGATCATCGCCATCAACAGCTGGAACCGGATGACCATCACCAGCCACACGCCGCTGCCGAAGCGGGACGCATGACCGCCGCCGCGCTCCGGGCGCTGCACGTCCCCGGCAAGCCGGTGGTCCTGCCGAACGCCTGGGACGCCGACACCGCGAAGCTCGTCGAGGCCGCCGGGTTCCCGGCCATCGCGACCAGCTCGGTCGCCGTGGCGGCCGCGCTCGGCTTCCCCGACGGCGAGCAGGCGCCCGTGGACGAGATGTTCGCCGCCGCCGCGCGGATCGCGAAGGCGGTCGGCGTCCCGGTGAGCGTCGACGCCGAATCGGGCTACGGCCTGTCCGGCGCCGAGCTGGCGGGCCGGCTGCTCGACGCGGGAGCCGTCGGCTGCAACTTCGAGGACACCGACCACACGACCGGCGACGTCCGGCCGGTCGAGGAGCAGGCGACCCGGATCGCCGCCCTGCGCGAGGCGGCGGGCGACGGCCTGGTGATCAACGCCCGCGTCGACTCCTTCCGCGGAGTCGACCCGGAAGAAGCGCTCGAAGCAGGCGTCGCCCGGGCGAAGGCCTACCTCGAGGCGGGCGCCGACTGCGTCTACCCGATCCACCTGCGCACGCCGGAGCTGATCGCGCGCTTCGTGCAGGGAACGGGCGGTGCGGTCAACGCGCCGGCGTGGCCGGGCAGCCCGGGCCTCGAAGGCCTCGCCGAACTGGGGGTGGCGAGGATTTCGCTGGGTGGCGGGCTGTGGCAGTACGTGCGCAAGCAGCTGGAGGCCACCCTGAAGGGGGTCGCCGAGGGCAAGCTTCCGTACTGAGAATGGCCGAAGGCCGCCGCGAGGGGATCGGGAACACCCTCGCGACGGCCTTCGGGGTCGATGCACCTAGTGGACGACCGCCTTCTCGGCACCCGCACCGGTGAGGGAGCGGACCTCCATCTCGGCGTACTTCTTCTCGTCGTGCTCCTTGGACAGGATCGTGCCCAGCCAGCCCAGGATGAACGCGGCCGGGATCGAGACGATGCCCGGGTTGCTCAGCGGGAACCAGGCGAAGTCCGCGGTCTTGATCATCGACGTGCTCTTGCCGGACACCGCCGGCGAGAAGATGATCAGCACGATCGTGATGGCCAGGCCGCCGTAGATCGACCACAGCGCGCCCTGGGTGTTGAACCGCTTCCAGAACAGCGAGTAGAGGATCGTCGGCAGGTTCGCCGACGCCGCGACCGCGAAGGCCAGCGCCACCAGGAACGCCACGTTCTGCCCGTTGGCCAGGATGCCGCCACCGATGGCGAGGGCGCCGATCACCACCGCGGTGATCCGGGCGACCTTGACCTCCGAGTCGGGCGAGGTCTTGCCGCGCTTGACGACGTTCGCGTAGACGTCGTGGGCGAAGGACGCCGACGCCGTGATCGTCAGGCCGGCGACCACCGCGAGGATCGTCGCGAAGGCGACCGCGGAGATCAGGCCCAGCAGCACCGGGCCGCCCAGCTCCAAAGCCAGCAGCGGAGCCGCGGAGTTGACCCCGCCCGGCGCCTTCTTGATCGTGTCCGGGCCGACCAGCGCACCGGCGCCGTAGCCCAGCACCAGCGTGAACAGGTAGAACACCCCGATCAGCACGATCGCCCAGACCACCGAGCGCCGCGCGTCGCGGGCCGTCGGCACCGTGTAGAAGCGCATCAGCACGTGCGGCAGGCCCGCCGTGCCCAGCACCAGCGCGATGCCGAGGGAGAGGAAGTCCAGCTTCGAGGTGCCGGTGGCGCCGTACTGCTTGCCCGGGCCGAGCAACGTCTGCCCGGCCTTGCCCGCCTTGTCGACGGCGGCCTGCAGCAGCTGAGAGAAGTTGAAGCCGTACTTGCCGAGCACCCAGAGCGTGATCACGAGCGCGCCGACGATGAGCAGCGCGGCCTTGATGATCTGCACCCAGGTGGTGCCCTTCATGCCGCCGATCAGGACGTAGGCGATCATGATGATGCCGACCACGGCGATCACCAGCGCCTGCGCGCCGGAGCCTTCGACGCCGAGCAGCAGGGCCACCAGGCCGCCGGCGCCCGCCATCTGCGCCAGCAGGTAGAAGAACGACACGGCCAGCGTCGAGGTCGCCGCGGCGGCCCGCACCGGGCGCTGCTTCATCCGGAACGCCAGCACGTCGCCCATCGTGAACTTGCCGGTGTTGCGCAACAGTTCCGCGACCAGCAACAGCGCGACTAGCCACGCCACGAGGAAGCCGATGGAGTAGAGGAAGCCGTCGTAGCCGTTGATCGCGATCGCGCCGGCGATGCCGAGGAACGACGCCGCCGACAGGTAGTCACCCGAGATCGCGATGCCGTTCTGCGGGCCGGTGAAGGCGCGGCCGGCGGCGTAGTAGTCCGACGCCGTCTTGGTGTTGCGGCTGGCCCGGAACACGATCACCAGGGTGATGATCACGAAGAGGGCGAAGATGCCGATGTTGAGGAGCGGGTTGCTGCCCTCGACGCTCGCAGCGATGTTCGTCATGCCTGCTCCTTCGCAGAGTCACCCTCGATGTCCTCGCGGATCTTCTCCGCGACCGGGTCCAGCTTCCGGTTGGCGTACCGGACGTAGAGGCCGGTGATCACGAACGTCGAGACGAACTGCAGCAGGCCGAAGATCAGGCCGACGTTGATGTTGCCCCACACCTTCGTGCTCATGAAGCCGTGCGCGTAGTCCGCGAGGAGCACGTACAGCAGGTACCAGAGGAGGAATACCGCCGTCATCGGGAAGACGAACCGGCGCAGGCGGCTGCGCAGCTCGCGGAACTCCGTGCTTTCGTGTGCTCGTTCCCAGATGGTTTCGGAGGTGTCCGGGGGCCCGCCGGTGTTCGTCGTGCTCATCGCTGCTCCCTGCGACGCTGCGGAAAGTGACGTGCGACACCGTAGGGACGCGTGAGGCGCGCGTGAAGATTCAGCGGTTCAACAGCCGGGTCAGACGACGAACGGTTGACGAACGGTCGCGCGGGCGTGTCGAACGGGGTTCGTCGAGGTGGAGGCGCAGCATGGCTGCCGTCGACCAGCCGGGGGGTCTGCCCCGCAGGGAGACCAGCGCCATTGCGCCGAACGCCAAGGGTACCGACCAGGGTGCCGGTTGCTGCACCAAGATGGCCACCCAGCCGTGCAGCGGCGGCCCGGCGAGGGCGAACAGGATCGAGCCGGACGAGGCCACCAGGCCGGTCAGCACGCCCGCGATGCCGCCGGTCGCGGTCAGCCGCGGCCACCAGATGCCGAGCACCAGCAGCGGGCAGAACGTCGACGCGGCCACCGTGAAGCCCCAGGTGACCAGGACGCCGGCGTCGAGCTCGGCCGAGCGCAGGGCCAGCAGCACCATCACCCCGGCGACGCCGAACACGGCGATCCGCAGCCGCCGCAGCCCGCCGGGGACGAGGTCGTGCGCGAGCGCGCCGGACATCACCAGCAGCAGGCCGAGCGACGTGGCCAGGAACGCGGCGAACGCGCCCGCGGTCAGCAGCGCCGTGAACAGCCCGCCGGCCCAGCCGGTGTCCACTTGGGACGGCAGCGCGACGACCACCGTGTCCGTCGCGCCCGAGAGGTACAGCCCCGGGACGAGGACCCGGCCGAGCACGCCGTAGACGCCGGGGAAGAGGTAGAAGACGCCCAGCAGCGCGACCGTGATCGCCGCGGTGCGGCGCGCGGCGCGGCCGTCCGGGCTGGTGTGGAAGCGCATCAGGACGTGCGGCAGGCCCATCGTGCCCAGCATGGTCGCGATGAGCACGGCCCAGGTGCCCAGCAGCGGGTAGCCCTGGTCGCCGAGGTCGAGCAGCGGGCGCCGCCAGTCGGGGCCGCCCAGTGCGGCGCCGCCGCGGACCGCGGGGACGGCCGCGCCCGTGCCGAACACGACCTCGTCCTGGCTGTGCGCGGTGAACTCGCCCGGCGGCAGGGTCTCGATGACGCCGTTGCGGCGCACCGGGGTCGGCTCGTGGATCTCCATCGTGACGTCGACTTCGAACCGCACCGGCGTCTCGCGGGCGAAGTGGGTGAACTCGACGGGGTTGAGCGCGTCGGTCCGGTTGACCGCGCCGGCCTGCAGCACCAGCCAGATCGCCGGGATGAGGAACAGCAGGAGCTTGAGGACGAACTGGAACGCCTGCACGTACGTGGCCGCGCGCATGCCGCCCAGCGCCAGGGTGACGCTGACCGCGGCGCCGGCCAGCACCACGCCGACCCAGTACGGCGTGCCGCCGACCGCGGCGAGCACCAGGCCGGCGGTGCGGAATTGCGGGACGACGTAGATCGTGCCGATCACCAGGACGACCACGGCGGCCAGGCGGCGCAGCGCGGGGGAGTTGAGGCGGGCTTCGGCGAAGTCGGGGACGGTCAGGGCGCCCGAGCGGCGCATGGGGGCGGCGACCAGGACCAGCATCGCGATGTACCCGGCGGTGAAGCCGACCGGGTACCAGAGGGCTCCGATGCCGTCCTTGACGACGAGCCCGGCGATGCCGAGGAACGACGCCGCGCTCAGGTACTCGCCGGAGACGGCCGCGGAGTTGACCAGCGGGGAGATCCGGCGCGAGGCGACGAGGAAGTCCGACGTCGTGCGCATGGCGGCGACCCCGCGGACGCCGATCAGCAGCGTCACGAGCACGACCGGCGCGACGGCGAGCGCGACGCCCACTACTCGTCCTCGAGACGCTCGGCGCGGCGGAGCTGCCAGCGGGCCAGCAGCGCCATCGCGGGGTACGGGAGGACCGCGAGCATCAGCCAGGACACCGGAATCCCCAGGAACCGCACGGTGTCCAGGGCCGGGAAGAGCGCGAAGACGCCGGGAAGGCCGAGCAGCAGCGCGAACATGAGGACGAGCGCGGGGATGCCGCGACGGCGCTGAGCGGTGTAGAGGGCGGTGGCACGCTGGGTGTCTCCCGCGGGCAGGCGGGGCTGGCGCCAACGTCCGCGCGACCGGCGGCGCGCGTGCGCGAGCCGGGTCTGCGGGCTGGTGACGGCGACCCGCCGGATCCTGCTCATCGCGAATCGGATCCGAGCTGACCGCGCTGGGCCGCTTCCAGCAACCGGTCCCGCAGGTCGCGCGCGTGGCGGCGGCTCACCGGCACGTCGCCGGCCTCCGTGTGGGCCAGCAGCCCGCCCGCCGTGTCGCTGCGCAGCTCCAGCACCGCCCCCACCGCCAGCAGGAAACCGCGGTGCACCCGGCTGAACCCGGTGCCCTCCCAGTACTCCTCCAGCCGCGAGATCGGCATCCGCACCAGGTGGACCCCACCCCGCGTGTGCAGGCGGACGTAGTCGCCGTGAGCCTCCACGAACAACACGTCGTCACGGCGGACGTACCGGGTCCGCCCGCCCGACTCGACCGGCAGCGCCGCCATCGCGTCCGGGGTCGGCCGCGACGCCGGGGTCGCCATCCGCAGCACCTTCGCCAGCGCCGCGGACAGCCGTTCGGTGCGGACCGGCTTGAGCAGGTAGTCGACCGCGCCGATGCCGTACGCGGTCACCGCGTGCCCGTCGTGCGCGGTGACGAACACGATCACCGGCGGCTCGCTCAGCTTCGCCAGCAGCGACGCGAGTTCGAGCCCGTCGAGGCCCGGCATCGAGATGTCGAGGAACACCGCGTCGAACCGATCCGCCTGAAGCAGCTTCAACGCCTTCAGCGCATCTGCGGCGCCGACGACTTCGCCGACTTCGGGCGCTTCGCGCAGCATCCGGCAGAGCTCGTCCAGCGCGGGCGGCAGGTCGTCGACGGCCAGCACCCGGAGCCCGCTCACGGCAGCACTCCCGGCTGGAACCGCGGCACCCGCACGATCACCCGGGTGCCCGCGCCGACCTCGGTTTCCACGGTGAGGCCGTACCAGGCGCCGTAGACGTCCCGCAGCCGTCTGTCCACATTGGCCAGCCCGAGACCCGCGGGATCGTCTTCGCCGGTGCGCCCGGCGAGGATGTCCGCCGCCCGTTTCGGGTCCATGCCGACCCCGTCGTCCTCGACGAAGATCACGCAGTCGTTCCCTTCCGCCTGGCCGTGCACCTGGACCTGCCCGGTGCCCGACCGCGGCTCGATGCCGTGCCGGATCGCGTTCTCCACCAGCGGCTCCAGCACCAGGTACGGCACCGCGACGGCGAGGATCTCCGGCGCCACCCGCACCTGGACGCGCAGCCGCTCGCCGAGCACCGCCTTCTGCAGCGCCAGGTACGTCTCGATCGCGCGGAACTCCTCGGCGACGACGGTGTACTCGCCGTGGCGGGCCAGGCTGTAGCGGGTGTAGTCGGCGAAGTCGAGCATGAGGTCGCGGGCGCGGTCGGGGTCCGAACGCACCAGCGACGCGATCACCGTCAGGGCGTTGTAGACGAAGTGCGGCGACATCTCCGCCCGCAGCGCCCGCAGTTCGGCCTGCGCCGCCTGTTCCGCCGACGCCTCGAGCCGCCCGCGTTCCAGCGCCTGCACCACCAGGTCGGCGGCCTGGGCCGCGACCGCGTCCCGGACGTCCCCGACGACCAGCAACGCCCCGGCCAGCTCGTCGCGGACGTGCAGCGGCAGCACGAGGACGTCCGGCGCCGAGCCGGGTTCTTCGCTGTGGAGCACGCTTTCGAGCACCGTCGCGACGACCGCGTCCGGCCCGGGCCGCCCCGACCACAGCAGGGACCCGGACAGGTCGGTGAGGCCGAGCCCCGGGAAGCCGAAGAGCCGGCGCAGGCGGTGCGCGGCGCGGCGGGCGGGCATGCCGGACAGGCCGTCGCGCAGGTCGTCGGTGATGCGGCGGGCGGCGGCGAGCACCGGCAGCGGGTCGGCGCGGGACGCCGGGCGCAGGTGCACGGTCGGGCCTCCCCTCGGCGGCGGTGTCCAGGGCAGTAGATCCTACGGCTACACGGGCCCGTCGCGGTCGGCCAGCACCTGGGCGTGGCGGCGGAACCGGCGCCAGGTCCGGTAGTGGTCGATCGCCGTGACGTTGCCGAGCAGGCTCGAGTTCGCCGGGTACGGCCGGTCCGGCAGCGAAATCCACCCGGTCGTGCGGGTTTCCTTGACCGCCACCGGCACCGGCCGGAACGTCGTCGGGTCGAGACCGTCGCTGTGCCGGACGACCTCGTCGAAGAACCACGCCGACGTGATCAGCGCCAGCACGCCGCGGGAGGCCTTGAGCGCCTCCTTCAGGGGCCTGGCCTCCAGCAGCCGGAAAGTCTGGTTGATCGCCGGCGCGGTGACACCGTGCTCGTCGTAGGCGACCTCGCCCGCGTGCAGCGCCATCCGGAGCCGGATCCGCGCGCCGGGGTCGTGCGTCCGGTTGTGCCGGTGCAGCGCGACGGCGAGCGCGGCGGGCAGGAACTCGACGAACAGTCCCTTCGGGATCTCCGGCGGGACGAGGACGAAGACGCCGTCGCCGCAGTCCTCGCGCCGGCAGGCCGCCCACGGGACGCCGGCGTCGTCGAACGAGCGGCTGAGCGCGCGGTAGAGCCCTTCGCGCAACGCCAGCCGGTGTGGTGTGGTCCTGTTCTGGTCGCCGTAGCCCTCGACGTCCACGGCGAAGATCGTCCGGTGCAAAGCCGGCCGTTCGTACTTCATCGCACCCTCCCTGCGATCATGCATCTGGAAGTGCAGATGCATGTGCAGATGAGTGTGACGCAGGACACCCGTCCGGGGAAACGGGCGGTGCGGTGAGCGGTTCTCCCACCGCGGTGACCGGCTGCGGGTGTTCACCGCCGGTGAACACCGCTGGTCAAAGCCCTGCGGAGGCACGCACACCACCCGCAGGGCTCTGACGGACGGGTCAGCAAGACTGCTTGTAGAAGTACTGCGAGTTGGCGTCCATGTCGTCCTTGGTGATCGAGTGCAGCTGCGCGGTGAGGTTCCGCGTCACCGGCTTGCCCTCGATGGCCGCGACGGCCTGCTGGACGCCCTGGGTGCCGATCGAGGCCGGGTCCTGGGCGATGAGGGCCTGGTACTGGCCGTTCTTGAGGCCTTCGACCTCCGACGGGCTGGCGTCGAAGCCGATCAGGTTGACCGCGCCGACCTTGCCCGCGTTGCGCAGGCCGGTCGCGGCGCCTTCGCCGGTGTTGAGGTTGGTGGCGAAGACGCCGATCAGGTCCGGGGTCGACGACAGGGCCGCCGTCACCTTGGCCGCGGCCTGCTCCGGCTCGTTCTGGGTGAACTGGATGCCGATCGACTTGAGGTTCGGCGTGTTCTTCAGCTCGTCCTCGAAGCCCTTGGCGCGCGCGGCCGTGGTGGACGTGCCCGCGATCGTGTCGAGCACCAGCACCGAGCCGCTCTTGCCGCCGGCCAGCTTGGCCATCGTCTGGGCCGCGAGCTTGCCGCCCGCGGCGTTGTCGGACGAGATCGACGAGACCGCGACCCCGGTGTCCTTCAGCGCGGTGTCGACCTCGACGATCTTTGTCCCGCGCGCCTTGACCTGCTGGATCGGCGCCAGCATCGCGGTGTCGTCGGTCGGAGCGATGAGCAGCGCCGCCGGCGGGTTGGCGCCGAGGGCGTTGACCAGCTGGGTCTGCAGGGGCGCGTCGAACTTCTGCGGTGCCTGGGTGGTCAGCTCGTAGCCGAGCTTCTTGGCTTCGGCCTCGGCACCGCACTGCAGCGAGATGTAGAACGGCTCGGCCTGCACGCCCGGGATCAGCGCGAGCTTCTTGCCGCCGACCGGCTGGGCCGTGTTGCCGGACCCGCTCTGCCCGACCGTGCCCGAGCCGCACGCGGTGAGCAGGGCGGCGGCGGAGACCACGGCACCCATGGCGGTGAGAGTCTTGGTCAGTTTCATAAGCACCTCTTTGTACTTGTGGGGACTCAGCGGGAGTTGCGGCGACGGCGGCGGCGCTGGTCGAACCAGACCGCGGCGACCAGGACCCAGCTGACGATGAACATCTGCCAGAAGTCCTGGACGTGGATGATGTTGAAGCCCTTGCGCAGCACCGCGGGGATGAAGACCCCGATCACCGTGCCCAGTATCGTGCCGACGCCGCCGAAGAGGCTCGTCCCGCCCATCACGACCGCGGCGATCGCGTTGAGGTTGTCGGTGGTGTGCCCGGAAATGGTGGTCGAGTTGTAGTAGGCCAGCGAAAGGAACCCGGCGATCCCGGCCAGGAAACCCGTCAGCGTGTACACCTTCAGCAGGTGCGCGGTGACGCCGATGCCCGCCCGCCGCGCGCCTTCGGCGTTGGAGCCGACCGCGAACGTGTACCGCCCGAACTTCGTCGTCCGCAGCAGCCACGCCCCGATCACGGTGATCACGATGGCCACGATCACCAGGTTGGGCACGATGCCGAAGGACGTGCCGTAGCCCAGGGTCTTGGTCAGTTCCGCCGGCACGGTGCGCAGGTCCGAGCCGCCGTTGAGCAGGTACGCGGTGGCCAGCGCGGCGCCCATCGTGCCGAGGGTGACGATCAGGGCCGGGATCTTCGCCACGGCGACGAGGACGCCGTTGATCAGTCCCCAGATCGTGCCGGTGACCACGGCGACGACGAGCCCGACGAGGATCACGCCCCAGCCCGCCTTCGACGCGTCCCCGCCGGACAGCGCCTCCATCACCTTGCCCGCGACCATGCCCGCGAGGATCAGCACCGAGCCGACCGAGAGGTCGATGCCCGAGGTGATGATCACGAACGTCATGCCGACCGACAGGATCAGCAGCACCGAGGACTCGATGAACAGCGTCTGGAAGGTGAACAGCGTCGGGAAGCTGTCCGGCGCGATCGCGCTGAACAGGATGACCAGCGCCAGCAGGACCAGCCCGATCCAGAACGTGTTGGCCTCGATCAGGCGTTTGCCCAGCGGCCGCTTGCCGAAGCCCGCTTCGGGGCTCTCCTGGATGTCCTTCTGCGGGGGACTGGACACGCTCACGCGGCCTCCTCCTGCACGAGGGCGCCGGTCATCGCGGCGACGAGGTCTTCGAGCTTCGTGTCCGACCCGGTGAACCGGGCGACGCGCCTGCCGAGCCGCAGCACCTCGACGCGGTCGGCGACCGACAGCACCTCGGGCATGTTGTGGCTGATCAGCACCACGGCGATGCCCTTGTCGCGCACCTTCTTGATGACGTCGAGCACGCGCTCGCGCTGCACGACGCCCAGCGCGGCCGTCGGCTCATCCATGAACACGACCTTCGACGCCCACACGACCGAGCGCGCCACCGCGACGCTCTGCCGCTGGCCGCCCGAAAGCGACCCGATCGGGACGTCGGTGCTCTGCAGGGTCACGCCGAGGCGCTGGAACTCCTCGACGGCCTGCCGCCGCATCTCGGCCTTGTCGAGCATCCCGAGCTTGCCGAGGATGCCCTTGCGGTGGATCTCGCGGCCGAGGAAGAGGTTGGCCGCCGGGTCGAGCTCGGGTGCGACGGCGAGGTCCTGGTAGACGGTCTCGATGCCCAGCCGCCGCGCGGTGGTGGGGGAGTCCAAGTGCACTTCGGCTCCGTCGAGGAGGATCTTCCCCGACGTCGGCTGTTCCGCGCCGGAGAGGCACTTGACCAGCGTGGACTTCCCGGCGCCGTTGTCGCCGATCAGGGCCGTCACCTCGCCCGCGCGGGCCTGGAACGACGCGCCGCGCAGGGCTTCGACGGATCCGTAGTGCTTGGTCAGGTCGACCGCGTCCAGGAGGAGTTCGCTCATCCGTGCCTCTCTTCCGGCGCCGGCGGCCGGCAGCGGATCACCGTCGCCGTGCCGGACAGCTCGGTCTGGCCGGCGTCGAACGGGACGACGTAGGTGTCGCCCTTCGCCAGCGCGTGCTCGCCGCCGTGCTCGGTCCGCAGCGTGCCTTCGCCGTCGAGAACGACCAGCACCGCGAAGGACGGATCGAGTGACAACGTTGTCGTCGCGTCGGCGCGGAGCTGGTCGGCGCGGAAGAACCGCTCCGATCCGCCAGCCAGGAGGTCCACAGTGGACGCCCGGTCGCCCGCGGTGCGCTTGATGATCGTTTCGAGGCGTTCGGCGTCCCAGCCCGACGTGTCGAGCGCCTCGATGGCGGTGTCGAAGCCGAGGCCGAGGTGGCCCTTCTCCGGCGACGCGAGAAAGTCGCGCCACTCGATGGTGAGCGAGAAGTCGGTCGGCTGCTGCAGCTCGACGACGAAGACGCCTTCGCCGATCGCGTGCGGCAGCCCGGCCGGGATGTAGACGGTGTCGCCGGGGGACACCGGGATGCTGTTCAGCGCGCCCAGCATCGACGGCACGTCCTGCTCGCGCGTCCACTCGGACACCGTCGCCTTCGACAGCGTCTCCTTGAAGCCCGGGTAGACGCGCGGGTCGTCGCCGTGGGTGCCCACGACGATCCACGCCTCGGTCTTGCCGAAGTGCGAGTCGAAGTGCTGCTTCGCGAACGTGTCGTCCGGGTGGAAGTGCACCGGCAGCCGCTGGCCCGCGTCGAGGAGCTTCACCAGCAGCCCGGTCGACGTCCCGAGTGCCTCGACGTGCTTCGCGCCGAGCCAGCCGTTCGCGTTCGCCTCGACCGCGTCGCGCAGCCAGGCGCCGTCCGGGAGCCGGGTGAGGCCGTTGGTCTCCTGGCCGAACATCGTGGTCGCCGAGGCGACCCAGTCCTCCGGGCCGAACTTCTTGTCCGGCGACGCGCCGCGCAGGCCTGCGATGGCGTCGCCGCCGCGGTAGAACTGCGGCGGCTGGTTGGCGGGGAGCCGGATCGGTTCGAGGGTCACGGGGCGACCTCACCGGAACCACGGGCGACGAGATGCACGGGCAGGACTACCTTTCTGGGCGGGGACTGGTCTCCTTGGACGCGGGCGAAGAGCAGCTCGGCCGCGGCGTGGCCCAGTGCGCTGACGTCGTGTGCGACCACGGTGACCGGCGGGTCCAGCAGGTCCGCCAGCTCGAAGTCGTCGAACCCGACCATGGCCGGGCGGCGCTCGGCGTGCGCGAGGGCGCGCAGCAGGTGCACGGCGATCCGGTTGTTGCCCGCGATCACCGCGGTGGCCGCCTCCGGGCCGTCGAGCAGCCGCTTGACCGCGTTGCCGACGGCGTCCGGCGTGGGTGTCCCCATCGAAACCAGCGACTCGTCGTAGGTGATCCCGTTGCGCACGCAGCCCTCGCGGAACCCGCGCAGGCGCTCGGCCGCGGTGAAGATGTCCGGGCTGTCGCCGAGGAAGGCGATCCGCCGGTGGCCGTGCTGCGCGAGGTGGGTGACGGCTTCGATGGTGCCGCCGAGGTTGTCCACCAGCACGGTGTCGGCCACGATGTCGCCGGCCGGGCGGTCGATGAACACCACCGGCGTGCCCGCGCGCATCTCCGGCACGAGGTAGCCGTGCTGGAGCCCGGCCGGGACGACGAGGATGCCGTCCACCCGCCGTGCGCAGAACTCCAGGACGAGCTCCCGCTCGCGGTCGGAGTTCTCCTCGGACGAGCCGGTGAGCACTTGGCGCCCGAACGACGTCGCGATGCGCTCGACCGCGCGGTTCAGCTCGGAGTAGAAGGGGTTGCCGACGTCCTCGACGATCAGCCCGATGGTGCCGGTCGTCGACCCGCGGCGCAGGTTGCGCGCGCCCAGGTTGCGCCGGAACCCCAGCTGCTCGATGGCCGCCATGACCCGCTCGGCGGTGTCGGGGTGCACCGCCGGTTCGTCGTTGACCACGCGCGAGACGGTCTTGATGCTCACGCCCGCCAGCCGGGCCACGTCGCTCATCGTGGCCCGCCTGCTCGCGGTGCGCGTGCTGCCGTCCCGGTCCCGGCCCAGAGGAGACAACGTTGTCATAGTGACGGGGATTGAACGCCACCCGCCCGGTGCTTGTCAACGCCTGGTGCGTGGATTGTGCCGATTCGGCTACCGAAGGCGTAGGGCAGACGGTTGATGACGCTGTCCGGAACCGGACAGGTCTTGACGTGTCCCTTGACTGTCCGGTGAGTGGTTATCGAAGGTGGCCGGGTTCGACCGACTGCGCGACAAGGTTGTCATGACACCGTTTCTGGTCGCGCTGACGAGGTGGAGAGGCGATGGCCATGGCGCGAGCGCGCTTCAGAGCCGGTTTAGCTTTCCTGACCCTGGCGGTGACCGCAGCGGTGGCTCCCGCTGTACCCGCCGCTGCCGCGACCAGCACGGATTACGCGAAGTGGGTCAACCCCTTCGTGGGCACCCGGCCCGGCGGGGCCGACCACGGCACCGGGGGCGGTGCCGGCAACACGTTCCCGGGCGCGGTGGCGCCGTTCGGCATGGTGCAGTGGAGCCCGGACACGGTGAAGTCCCAGCCGGGCGGCTATTTCTACGACGACAACGCGCTGACCGGGTTCAGCCTGACGCACCTTTCCGGCGCGGGCTGTTCGACCTATCAGGACATCCCGTTCATCCCTTATGTCGGTGAAGTGACGACCTCCCCGGCGACCGACCCGGCCCACTACACGTCGAAGTTCTCGCACGCCAACGAACACGCGACGGCCGGCGCTTACGACGTCACCCTCGACAGTGGCGCGAAGGTCGAGCTCAGCGCGACCCAGCGCACCGGCTCGGCCCGGCTGACCTACCCGGCCGGCGCGTCCTCGACGTTGCTGGTCAACACCTCCGGCTCGGTGAACGGCACCGACGACGCGTCGATCACCATCGGCAAGGACACCATCAGCGGCTGGGCCACCAGCGGCCGATTCTGCGGCGCGCGCAACAGCTACCGCGTCTACTTCTCGGCGAAGTTCGACACGCCGTTCGCCTCGATCGGCACCTGGAAGAACGGCGCCGTGACGCCGAACAAGGCCGCCGAAACCGGCGGGGCCAAGGCGAAGGTCGCGCAGCCCAACGGCGTCGACGCTTCGATCGCGCGCCCGGCCAAGGCGGCGCCGCAGAACACCACGGTCAGCGGTCCGGGCAGCGGCGGGTACGTCACCTTCGCCAACCTCAACGGCGTCCAGGTGAACGTCCAGGTCGGACTGTCCTTCGTGTCCGTCGACGGCGCCAAGGCCAACCTCAAGGCGGAGAACACCGGCAAGTCGTTCGACACGGTCGCGTCGAACGCGCGCAAGGCGTGGAACGCGCAGCTCGGCAAGATCGCCGTCACCGGCGGTTCGGACGCCGACCTGACGACGTTCTACACCTCGCTGTACCACTCGCTGATCCAGCCGAACGTCTTCTCCGACGTCAACGGCCAGTACATCGGCTTCGACGGTCGGATCCACACGGCCGACAAGGGCCACGCGATGTACACGAACTTCTCCGGCTGGGACATCTACCGCTCGGAAGCCCCGCTGCTGGCGACGATCGCGCCGAAGGAGACTTCGGACATCGTCCGGTCGATGATGGCCTACGCCGAGCAGGGCGGCTCGTGGGACCGCTGGACGGTCGCGAACGACTACACCGGCGTGATGAACGGCGACCCGTACCACATCATCGTCTCCAGCGCGTACGCGTTCGGGGCGCGTGACTTCGACGCCCAGAAGGCGTTGCTGCTCATGATCAAGGGCGCGACCCAGCCGACGCAGGGCTACACCGAGCGGCCGGGTCTCGAGGACTACCAGAAGCTCGGTTATGTGCCGGGCGCCGGCGCGGACACCCTGGAATACACCAGCGCCGACTTCTCCATCGCCCAGTTCGCCAAACGGCTCGGCGACAGCGCGACGTACACGACGTTCATGAAGCGCGCGCAGAACTGGCAGAACCTCTACAACCCGGGCACCGGCCACCTGCAGCCGCGTAACGCGGACGGCTCGTTCTCCGGCACCTACGACCCCGCCAGCTCGCAGGGCTGGGTCGAGGGCAACGGCGCCCAGTACGAGTGGATGGTGCCCTACGACCTCGGCGGCGTCGTGACGGCGTTCGGCGGGAACACCGCGACCCAGTCCCGGCTGGACACCTTCTTCACCCAGCTGAACGCGGGCACGCAGGAGCCGTACGCCTTCATGGGCAACGAGCCGAACTCCAACGCGCCGTACGTCTACTCCTACGCGGGCGCCCCGGCCAAGACCCAGGCGATCGTGCACCGCTCGATGGACGAGCTGTACAACCCGCGTCCCGAAGGCCTGATCGGCAACGACGACCTCGGCCAGATGTCGGCCTGGTACGTCTGGTCGGCGCTCGGCATCTACCCGGAGATCCCGGGCCGCGCCGAGACGCTGCTCGTCACGCCCCGCTTCGAGCACGCCGTGCTCACCACCGGCGCGGGCAAGAAGATCACGATCAACGCTCCGGGCACCGGTGACTACGTGGGCAGCCTGAAGGTCAACGGCAGTGCCGCTTCGAAGGCGTGGCTGCCGGAGGCGCTGCTTTCCAGTGGCGGCACGCTCGACTACACCCGGTCCGCCACGGCGACCGCGTGGGGCAGCGCGGCGGCCGACGCCCCGCCGTCGTTCCGCGAGCAGGAGAAGCCCAGCCTGTCCTTTGTGGACCCGGCGCGCGCGGTGACGCCCGCGGGGTCGACGTCGAAGGCGTCGGTCGGGGTCCAGGACCTTTCGGGGACCGCCCGGACCTGGACCTACTCCGCGGGCAGTGTCGACGGGATCACGCTGACGCCGTCGACGGGCAGCATCGCGGTGCCCGCCGCGGGCAAGGCCCAGGCCGAGCTCACGGTCAGCGTCCCGGCCGGGCTGGCCGACGGCGCCCGCCGCATCCCGGTGACGTTCTCCGCGCCCGGCGTGGCCTCCTCGCAGGCCGTCCTGACGGTCCTGGTGGCCCAGCCGAACAGCTGGCTCGCCACGGTGAACAACGCCGGCATCTCCCCGGATTCGAACTCGGGCGCGGCCAACTTCGACGGCGGCGGCTGGAGCTACTCGGCCGACGCCCTCGCCGCGGCCGGGGCCACCCCGGGCGCCACGATCACCAGTGACGGGCTGAAGTTCACCTGGCCGTCGTTCCCGGCCGGGGACCCGGACAACGTGGTCGCCGGCGGCCAGACGGTGAACGTCACCGGTTCCGGGCGGCTGGCGCTGCTCGGCTCGGCGTCGAACGGCAACGCGTCGGGCACGCTGACGGTGACCTACACCGACGGCACGACGTCCACCGCGACCATCGGGTTCTCCGACTGGACCCTCGGCGGCGGTGGCGCGCAACCGGCGTTCGGCAACCGGATCGCGCTGTCCACGCCGTACCGCAACGCCTCGGGCGGCGACCCGCAGCAGATCCGCACGATGGTGTTCGGCACCAACCCGATCACCTTGGCCGCGGGCAAGACGGTGGCGAGCGTGACGCTGCCGTCGAACGTCAGCGGCGGTGCCCTGCACGTGTTCGCGATCGGCATCGGCGCATGAAGCGCACGGTCCTGGCGGGCGTCCTGACGCTCGCCGCGGCGGCGACGGTGGTCACCCCCACCGTCGCCGCCGCGGCCGGCGGCGACGCCCTTGACGCGGTCAACACGTTCATCGGCACGCAGGACGAGGGCAACACCTTCCCGGGTGCCTCGGCGCCGTTCGGGATGACGCAGGTCAGCCCGATCACCTCGCACTACGCCGGCTACCGCTACACCGACACCGCGATCCGCGGGTTCGGGCACTTCTTCCTGTCCGGCGCGGGCTGCTGGGAGCAGGGTGGCCTGGTCTCGACCCTGCCGACGACCGGGGACGTGGGCCCCGGCAAGGCGTTCGACACGACCAAGCCGTCCACTTTCGACCAGAAGCAGTACGCCTCGCCGTTCACGCACGACGGAGAAGTGGGGAAGCCCGGCTACTACAAGGTCCACCTGACCGGCTACGGCGGCGTGGACGTCGAGACGACGGCGGCCACCCGGGCGGGTGTCGAGCGGTACACGTTCGCCAAGTCCGGCGAGGCCAACGTCTTCGTCAACGTCGGGCAGGCCAACGACAAGGAACCGGTGACGGGCAGCAGCATCCGGGTCGTGGACGACCGGACCGTCGAGGGCACCGTGGAGTCGCAGGCGTTCTGCGGCGGCAAGGCCTACACGACGTACTTCACGACGAAGTTCGACAAGCCGTTCAAGGCGTTCGGCACGTGGTCGCCGGACGGCGGCACACCCGGCTCCCGCTCCTCGTCGGGGGGCGCCGGGCTGCGCGGCGCGTGGCTTACGTTCGGTGGCGGGCAGGTGACCGCGACCACGGCCATCTCCCAGGTGGACGCGGCCGGTGCGCGCCTGAACCTGGCCTCGGAGCGCATTCGGTCGTTCGACGCGGCCAAGGCCGACGTCCAGCGCACCTGGCGGCGTGAGCTGTCCTCTGTGGACATCAAGGGCGGCACGACCGACGACCGGACGGTCTTCTACACCTCCCTGTACCACGCGCTGCTGCAGCCGCTGACGGCCAACGACGCCGACGGCCGCTACTACGGCTTCGACAAGAAGATCCACCGCGCGGCCGGCTGGACCTACTACGACTTCTTCTCGCTGTGGGACACCTACCGCACGCAGAACCAGCTCCTGGCGCTGCTGCGGCCCAGCCGCGCGAAGGACATCGCCAAGAGCATCCTGGCCATCCACGACCAGGGCGGCTGGCTGCCGCGGTGGGCGTACGCGAGCCAGGAGACGAACACGATGACCGGCGACCCGGTGACGCCGTTCCTGGTCGACCTGTGGCGCTTCGGGGCCTTGTCGGGGGAGGAGGTGCACGCCTACCAGGCGCTCCTGCAGAACTCGACGCAGATCCCGCCCGCGTCGTCGCCGTTCCAGGGCCGCTCGGGCAACGCGAGCTACCAGCAGGACGGGTTCGTCCAGTACGACCCGGACTTCCCGAAGAAGGGCCAGGACACCGACCCGAACCACGGCGCTTCGGCGACCCTGGAGTACGCGCTCGGTGACTGTTCGCTGTCGGTCATGGCGGCCGCGCTCGGCAAGAAGGACGACGCGGCAGCGCTGGCTGCGAAAGGCCGGACATACCGGACGTTGTGGGATGCCACTCAAACCGATCGCGGCTTCACCGGCTTCTTCCGGCCGAAGGTCCTCGGCGGCGCGTGGTTCTCCCCGGCGGACAAGCCCTACAGCCCGCAGAGCCAGGACGGCTTCCACGAGGGCACGGCCTGGCAGTACCAGTGGCTCATGCAGCAGGACGTACCCGGGCTGGTGCAGCGGATGGGCGGCCCGGCGGCCACCGGCAAGCGCCTCGACGACTTCTTCGCCTACGACGAACTGGTGAAGAACCCGGCGACGGCGGTCCGCGAGAACTGGGTGGTCGGCCCGTACGACTACTACGACCAGTTCCGCTACAACCCGAACAACGAGCCGGACCTGCACTCGCCGTGGATGTACGCGCTCACCGGGCAGCCGTCGAAGACGTCGACGGTCGTGCGGGCCGCGCACACGCTGTTCACCAACGCGCCCAACGGCGTCACCGGGAACGACGACCTGGGCACGATGTCGGCGTGGTACGTCTTCAGCGCGCTGGGGCTGTACCCGGCTGTCCCAGGCACTGGGAACTTCGTGCTCAACGCTCCGCGGTTCGCGAAGTCCGTTTTGCACCTGGAGAACGGGCACGACATCACCATCAAGGCGCCGGGTGCTTCCGGTGCGGAGCTGCAGTACGTGTCGTCCCTTCGGGTGGGCGGCAAGGCCAGTGACCGCGTGTACGTCAACGTGGACCAGCTGAACCGCGGGACGACGCTGGACTTCGGCCTCACGTCCGACGCGACGGCGAAGTGGGGGACGTCACCTTCCTCGGCTCCGGCTTCGCCCTGCGCGGAGTAACGAAGGGACGCTCACGGCCGTGGTTCAGACCACAGTGGACCACGGCCGTGAGCATCGTCACGGGACCCGGTGTTCCCGTGAGGGGCATCACGCCTCACACTGGGTATCAGTACGTCCGACAGCGCCGTTGACGTTCGAGGCAAGTCCGCCTTGGACGGTGTGTCGGGCGTTTTTTGGTGTTCCGGTACGAACGTGGTGAGACCCCACAGGAGGAAGCAGTGTCCAGCAAGGCCGCTCTAGTGTTCCGCGTGGCCGCAGTAGCCGAAGCCCTGTCCTGGGCCGCGCTGCTGGTCGGGATGTTCCTCAAGTACGTCGTCCACTCTTCCGGCGAGGGCGGCGTGCCCGTCATCGGCATGGTGCACGGCGTGATCTTCGTCCTCTACGTGGTGGTCTCCCTGTCCGTGGCGAAGCCGCTCGGCTGGCGCCCGAAGACGCTGGTCCTGGCCCTGCTGGCGAGCATCCCGCCGCTGTTCACCTGGCTGTTCGAGAAGTGGGCGCTGCGCAACGGCAAGCTCGACGGCCCGCAGCGGCTGTCCCACGGTGGTGTCGGCCTGTTCCAGGCGAAGGAACCCGTCGCCGCCTGATCCCGGCATGTGAGAAGGGCCCGCACTCGCCGAGTGCGGGCCCTTTGCTTACTCGCTGAAGTCCCCGGCCGCGCGGCGCACCTTGGTCAGCAGGTCCGTCAGCTGCTCGGTCTGCCGTTCGGTCAGCCCGCTCAGCCCGAAGTCGATTTCGGTGACGGCCTCGGTGGCGGCCTCGCGGCGCTTGCGGCCCTCGTCGGTGATCTCCACCAGTGTCGTGCGGCGGTCGGTCGGGTGCGGGACCCGCTTGACGAGCCCGTCGCGCTCCAGCCGGTCCACTATGTTGGTGACACTGGTGGGGTGCAGCTGGAGCCGCTCGCCCATCACCCGCATCGGCAGGCTGGCGCTGCGGGCGAAGGTGAGCAGCACCAGTGCTTCGTACCGGGCGAAGGTCAAGCCGTGCGGCTTGAGCGCGCCGTCCACCGCGGACTGGATGATCTGCTGGACCCGCATCACCCCGGTCACCGCGGCCATGGTCCCGGAGGGCCCGATCCGGTCCTCCCAGATCCGGGCCGCGCGGGCGATCGGGTCGAACGGCAGCGGACGGTTCATGACACGCGAAGTTACCAGCGGGTACCGGCGGGTGTCGCACGACTGGCGGAAATGACCACCGAAGAAGGGACTTCCGAGCATGATCGTCGCGTTCAGCGTCAGCCCGTCCGGCGGGGACCCCGACGGCGGGGTGAGCGAAGCCGTGGCCCGCGCGGTGAAGGTGGTCCGCGACTCCGGGCTGCCCAACTCGACCAACGCGATGTTCACGAACATCGAGGGGGAGTGGGACGAGGTCATGGACGTCGTGAAGCGCGCGGTCGAGGCCGCGGGCGAGGGCTCGGCCCGGGTCGGCCTCGTGTTGAAGGCGGACATCCGGCCGGGCTTCTCCGGCCAGCTCGAGGCCAAGGTGGACCGGGTGGAAGCGCACCTGCGCGAAGCGTGATCAAGGAAGCGGCGGGGTGAAGGCGACCGTCCACCGGCCGTCTTCGCTCGTCACCGTCAGCGGGTAGCTGAACGGCTTGCCGTCGCCGAGGGCGCCCGAGACGGTGGCGCGGGTCGGCGCGCCCGAGTCCGGCCCGAGGTCGACGCGCACATCGTGGACGCCGCGATCGGCGAGCACCGAGACGTAGTCCTTCGCGAAGTCGTTGCCGCCCGAGCCCGGGTAGTCGAGGAGATCGGCGAAGGAGTCGGCATCGTGCCCGGAGAGGGCGGCGGCGAGCCGGTCGCGCAGTTCGCCGGGCGAGCCCGCGCCCGGATCGGGTTCGTGCACGATGAGCAACGTCACCGCGCCGACCCACACGACGGCGGCCGCGACCGACAGACCCACCTTCACGTCACGCCGGATGTGCACCCGGCCGAGCCTGCCCCAGCGGTGCCGTCCTGCCAAGCGGACGGGCCGCGCAGGTGCGCAAACCCACGGCGCGGGTCGGTGAGCAGCCCCCGATTCCAGCCTACCGGTGGCCACCGACAGTTCACGGGGCTGCGCGCGCGGTCCGGAATCGTCGGTGGTGGCCGGTAGAATTGATACCGGGGGCCGGAGGCCAGCGCGGAAACCGAGGCCGCTCGCCCGGCTGCCGCCCGCTCCTCGGGGCAGGCGCCGGAGCCCGTCCACCGAGCTCCCGCCACGGGCCCCGATCTCAGGCCCCCGCCGCAGACCGCTCGCCCAAGCGCGCGGCTGGAAACCGGGGCCGCTCGCCCGGCCGCCGACCCGGCCGAGCCCGGCCACCGGCAGGACCCGCCCGAGCCCGCCCACCACCCTCCCCGCCACGCAGGCCGAACCCACCCCACCGCCCGGACATGTCAGACCATGGACAGGCCGGGCACCCGGTGAAACTTCTCCGGCGCGCGTGCCAGGATGGAACCGTGACACAACCACGCGGATCTGCAGCGAAGTCAGCGGCCCTGTCCGCCGCCCTTTCCGGCGCGGTCGACCTGTCCGCGCTCAAGGCCCGTGCCGAAGCGGCGCAACGCCAGCCGGCCCCGGCCGCGCGTCCGGACGGCCCGCCTCGGCCCTCCGGCGAAGGCGCGGGCGCGGGTGCGGCCGTGATCGATGTCACCGAGGCCACCTTCCAGGCCGAGGTCGTGGAGCGGTCCCTCCACCAGCTGGTGGTCGTCGACCTGTGGGCCGAGTGGTGCGGCCCGTGCAAGCAGCTGTCCCCGGTCCTGGAGCGGATGGCCGCCGAGTCCGGGGGCGCCTGGGTCGTCGCGAAGGTCGACGTCGACGCCAACCCGCGGATCGCGCAGCTGTTCGGCGCGCAGTCCATCCCGACGATCGTCGCCATCGCCGGCGGCCAGCCGGTCGACGCCTTCTCCGGCGCGCTGCCCGAGCCCGAGATCCGCAAGTGGATCAACGCGCTCCTGGACGCCCTGCGCGACAAGCTGCCGGGCATCCGCGACGCCGAAGCGGCCGGCGGCCCGGTCGAGGAGCCCGAGGACCCGCGCTTCACCGAGGCGGAAGAGGCCTTCGAGCGGGGCGACTTCGCCGCCGCGCAGGCCGCCTACGAGCGCATCCTCGACGTCGAACCGGCGAACGAGCTGGCCAAGAACGCCCTGGCCCAGGTCAAGTTCACCGCCCGCGCCGAAAACGCCGACCCGGACGCCCGCGCCAAGGCCGACGCCGACCCGTCGGACCTGGCCGCCCAGCTCGACGCGGCCGACCTGGAGATCGCGGCCAACGAGGTCGAGGCCGGCTTCAAGCGCCTGATCGACACCGTCCGCCGCACCGCGGGCGAGGACCGCAACAAGGTCCGCGAGCACCTGGTGGCCCTGTTCGACCTCTTCGACCCGGCCGACGACCGGGTCATGAAGGCCCGCCGCGACCTGGCCAGCGCCCTGTTCTAGACGCAGAGGGCCCCCACCGGCGCGGTGGGGGCCCTCTGCGGCGAAGATCAGGCGTACGACTTCGAGCAGACCGACGAGCCCTCGAGGTACCCGCGGCGCAGCGCCTCGACCCGGTCGAAACCGCTGTCCGGGCGCTTCCCGTTGACGTCCGCCGACACGAGGCTCTCCGGCTGCAGCAGGTCCGCGATGGCCTCGTCGAGGTCGCCCGCCGACAGCCGCAGGTCGCCCGGCCGGTTGGTGAACGCCGCCCAGGCACCCACCAGGCAGGCCGTGCGCAGGCCCGCGTTCGCGTTGTCGATCGACGCGCCGACGCCCTTCTGGATGCCCAGCGCATACCGGGCCGCGACCTCCGAGAACGCCGCGAAGTCACCCATGCCGCCGGGGTCTTCGCCCTTCATCTCGGCGTCGCGGTCGATCGGCTGGGCGAGCTGGGCCAGCTTCGCCATGTCGATGCTGACGGTGTTGTCCCCGGGGCAGTACGACGCCGGCGGCGTGGTCTGGCAGCTGCCGCCGTCGGTGATCTCCGGTGCGGCCACGTTGGCGCCCTTGAACGCCTCGTCGAGGCTCTTCTTCAGCAGCGCGACGGTCTGCGCGTTGAACTTCGCGTCACCCTTGCCCTGGTCGCCCTTGTCGAACGGGCGCTCGGTGAGCCGCGGCTTGACGTTCTCTTCGGTCATCCCCGCGCACTCCTTCGGGCCCTTCTCGAACCCGGCCTGGAAGGCGTAGGTGCGGTCGAACGCCGTGCCGTGCGCGCCCTTGTCGGCGGCGCTGGTGCCCGCCTGGTCGCGGATCAGGAACATCGACGCCATCACCTGGTTCAGGCCCTCGGACGTCGAGACGCGGTAGTACTTGCTTTTGTCCTCGGCGACCCAGCGGAAGTAGCCGCCGGCGAAGCAGTCGGCCTGCTGCTCCTTGACCACGGTCGGGGTGTTCTTGGCGATCCCGGCCTTGTCCCCGAGCCGGTACTGGACGGCGTGGCCGAACTCGTGTGCGAGCACCACGACCACCGACATCGGGCCGAACCGCTGGCGCAGCATCGGCAGCAGCACGCCGCGGTCCCACGCCACCGAGTCGTCGACCGGGCAGTAGAAGGCGTTCACGAGCTTCTTCACGCTGCCGCAGCCGGTCTTCTCGGTGTCGGTCTGCGCGTCGTAGGACAGCAGGGACTTCACCGGCTCGAACTGCTGGCCGAAGTTCGACGGCAGCATCTCGCCCCAGTAGGTCTGGACGTCGTCGATCGCGGCGGTGGCCAGCTTGTCGTCCTCGCCGCCTTCGGCGTTGCGGACGTTCAGGCTGGGCGTCGGCGCACCCGGCTTGAGGCCGCTCTCGAAGTGCGTCACCGGCAGCCCGGAGACCGAGTCCGCGCCGGTGTCCTTGGCCGGGTCCCCGCTGGCCCCGCCCTTGTCCTTGCACCCGCTCACGGCGACCGCCGCGACGCACAGCAGCGCGACCAGCGCCCGCCGCCCTCCCCCTGGGATCATCTGTTCCACTCGCTCTCGTGCCCACCCGTACCCGACGGGCAGGACCATACCCAGGGCATACGCGGAGTGTGCACGTTATCCCCGAACTCCTCCTGCGCACGGCGGCCCACGGCCCGATATCGTCGCTTCCCATGCGTGCAGTCCGCCGGTTCACCGTCCGCGCCAGCCTCCCGGATTCCCTGTCCGGACTGGGCGCGCTGGCCACCAACCTGCGCTGGACGTGGCACCCGCCGACGCGGGACCTGTTCGCGTCGATGGACGCCGAGCTCTTCAACGCCGTGCGCGACCCGCTGCGGATGCTCACCGCGCTGCCGCCGGCCCGGCTCGACGAGCTCGCCGTCGACGACGACTTCCTCGAGCGCGCGAGAACCGCGGCCGAGGACCTGGAGAAGTACCTGTCGGAGCCGCGCTGGTACCAGCAGCGTGCCGACGCCGACCTGCCGTCCGCGGTCGCCTACTTCTCGATGGAGTTCGGCGTCACCGAGGCGCTGCCGAACTACTCCGGCGGCCTCGGCGTGCTGGCCGGCGACCACCTCAAGGCCGCGTCCGACCTGGGCGTGCCGATGGTCGGCGTCGGGCTGCTCTACCGCAACGGCTACTTCCGGCAGTCCCTGTCGCTGGACGGCTGGCAGGTCGAGCACTACCCGGTGATCGACCCGAACGCCTTCCCCCTCGAACTGCTGACGGCGGGCGGGCGGCCGGTGCTGATCGGCGTCGCCATGCCGGGCGGGCGCGAGCTGTGCGCGCAGATCTGGCAGGCCCGCGTCGGGCGCGTGCCGCTGCTGCTGCTCGACACCGACACCGAGGCCAACGACGAAGACCTGCGCGGCGTCACCGACCGGCTCTACGGCGGCGACGCCGACCACCGGCTGCGGCAGGAGATCCTGGCCGGCATCGGCGGCTTCCGCGCGGTCCGCAAGTACTGCGAGCTCACCGGGCACCCGCAGCCCATGGTGTTTCACACGAACGAGGGACACGCGGGGTTCCTGGGCCTGGAACGCGCCCGCGAGATCGTCCAGGCCGACGGGCTCGCGTTCGACGAGGCCATGCCCGCCGTCCGGGCCGGGACGCTGTTCACCACGCACACGCCGGTCAGCGCGGGCATCGACCGGTTCCCGGTGGACCTGGTGCAGCGCTACTTCGCCGACGGCCGCCTGGTGCCCGACATCGACCCGCGCCGCGTGCTCGCACTCGGTGCCGAGGACAACCCCGGCCTGTTCAACATGGCGCACATGGGCCTGCGGCTGGCGCAGCGCGCGAACGGCGTCTCGCAGCTGCACGGGCGCGTCACGCGCAAGATGTTCTCCCGGCTGTGGCCCGGGTTCGACCACGACGAGGTGCCGATCTCGTCGGTGACGAACGGCGTCCACGGCCCGACGTGGGTGGCCCGCGAGCTGAGCACGCTGCTCGGCCGCGAGTGGGGTCTCGACGTCGGCGAGGGGCCGCTGCGCGAGGGCGTGTCCGACGCCCAGCTGTGGGAACTGCGGCGCGAGCTGCGCGAGAAGCTGGTGCACGAGGTGCGGCGCCGGGTGCGCGCGGCGTGGCTGCAACGCGGCGCGTCCCCGCTGGAGCTGGGCTGGGTGGACTCGGTGTTCGACCCGGACGTGCTGACCGTCGGCTTCGCCCGCCGCGTCCCGACGTACAAGCGGCTGACGCTGATGCTGCGCGACCCCGAACGGCTGCGCACGCTGCTGCTGCACGAGGACCGGCCGATCCAGGTCGTCGTCGCGGGCAAGTCGCACCCGGCCGACGAGAACGGCAAGCAGCTGATCCAGCAGATCGTCCGGTTCGTCGACGGCGCGGACGTCCGGCACCGGATCGTCTTCCTGCCCGACTACGACATGTCGATGGCGCGCTACCTCTACCGCGGCTGCGACGTCTGGCTGAACAACCCGGTGCGGCCCCTGGAGGCGTGCGGGACGTCGGGGATGAAGTCGGCGCTGAACGGCGGGCTCAACCTGTCCATCCGCGACGGCTGGTGGGACGAGTGCTACGACGGCAGCAACGGCTGGGCGATCCCGACCGCCGACGGCGTCGCCGACCCGCTGCGCCGCGACGACCTCGAGGCCGCGGCGCTGTACGAGCTGCTCGGCCAGCAGATCGCGCCGCTGTTCTACGACCGCTCGCCCGACGGCGTGCCCACAGGCTGGCTGTCGATGGTGTGGCACACGCTGGAGACGCTCGGCCCGCGGGTCCAGGCGTCCCGCATGGTGCGCGAGTACGTCGACAACGGCTACCTGCCGGCGGCGCGCACGGTCGCGGCCGCGACGGGTGACGGCTACCGCGGCGCGCTGTCCCTGGCGGACTACCGCACGAAGCTCGAGGTGTCCTGGCCGCGGCTGCGCATCTTCGACTCGGAGCTGCTGGTGGAGGCGACCGAGCCCCTGGTGGTGGGCACCGAGGTGACGATCAGGGCCCGCATCGACCTGGCCGGCCTCGACCCGTCCGAAGTGGACATCCAGGCGGTGGTCGGCCGCGTGGCCGACGACGACGAGCTCCGCGACCCGGTGACGGTCCCGATGACCGCCGACGGCGTCGGCGCGTTCGCGGCCCGCGTGAAGCTGCCCCGCCCGGGGTCGATCGGGTACACGGTCCGGGTGCTGCCGAAGCACGGCCTGCTGGCGACCCCGGCGGAGCTGGCGCGCGTCGTGCTGGCCTGAGGTCGGGGGGCTTTCGGAAAACCGGAGTGACCTGGAGTTACTCCACGTGGCGGTGGCCGGAAATCAGGCCGCGCGCGGGGCAGTGGCCGCGTTAGATTGGACGCATGCGCTTCGGATTGTTCGTTCCCCAGGGCTGGCGGCTGGACCTGGCCGGCATCGACCCCGCGGACCACTGGAAGACCATGCTCGGCCTCGCGAAACACGCGGAGGCGGGCCCCTTCGAATCGATCTGGGTCTACGACCACTTCCACACCGTCCCCGTCCCGACCGAGGAGGCGACGCACGAAGCCTGGTCGCTGATCTCGGCGTTCGCCGCGGCGACCGACACCGTGCGGCTCGGGCAGATGTGCACCTGCATGGGATACCGCAACCCCGCCTACCTGGCCAAGGTCGCCGCGACCGCCGACCTGATCTCGGGTGGCCGCGTCGAGATGGGCATCGGGGCCGGCTGGTACGAGCACGAGTGGCGGGCCTACGGCTACGGCTTCCCGTCCGCCGGTGAGCGGCTCGCCCAGCTCGACGAGGGCGTGCAGATCATGCGTGACCTCTGGACCACCGGAACGTCCACACTGGACGGCAAGCAGTACCGCACCGACGGGGCGATCCTGCGCCCGCTGCCGCCGCAGGAAGGCGGCATCCCGCTGTGGATCGCCGGCGGCGGCGAGAAGAAGACCCTCCGGATCGCCGCGAAGTACGCGAAGTACACGAACTTCGCCGGCGACCCGGAGACGTTCACCCGCAAGTCGGAGATCCTCGCGCAGCACTGCAAGGACGTCGGCACCGACTTCGACGCGATCGTCCGCTCGGTCAACCACAACGTGGTCATCGGCGAGACGGAGAAGGACGTCCAGGACAAGCTGGCCTGGCTCCGGTCCCACCTCGACAAGTACGTGCCCGCCGACGCCGCGGAGCGGTGGCACGGCGTCTTCGCCAACAGCCCTGCCACCGGCACCCCCGAGCAGGTCACCGAGAAGCTCGCCGCGCTGGGTCAGCTGGGCATGTCCTACGCGATCTTCAACTTCCCGGAAGCCGCGTACGACCGCTCGGGCATCGACCTGTTCGCCGAGAAGGTCGCTCCGGCGCTCGCCTAGGGCACCGCCGGGCTGCCGCCGGCCTGCACGGGCAGGCCGGCGGCAGCCCAGGCGCGGAAGCCGCCTTCGAGGTCGGTCGCCTTCGGCAACCCCAGCCGCTGCAGGTCGGCGGCCGCGAGGCTCGACGAGTAGCCCTCGTTGCACAGCACGACCACCGTCGAATCCGGGGTCACCCCGGGCAGCCGCCACTCGCTGTCCGGCGCCAGCCGCCACTCCAGGTGGATCCGCTCGACGATCACCGCGCCCGGGATCTCGCCCTCCGCCTGCCGGTTCGCCAGCGGCCGGATGTCGACGAGCAGCGCGCCCGCCTCCTGCAGCTCGCGGGCCCGGGCGGGGCCGACGCGGTCCAATCCGGACCGCGCGGCGGACAGGAACGTCTCGATGGCGCTCATCCGTGGACGATAGCGGGCAGCGGCGGGATTTCCGCCGGAACGTCGGCGAGCGAGGCGTACTCGCGTGTCGGCACCAGCGGCGGCGAATACGCGTGGACGCTGGCCGCGGGCCGGTCGCCGAGGCCGGTGACCTGGTGGGCGCGGCCCGCGCCGAAGCCGAGGCCCTGGCCGGCGAGGTGCGTGCGGCGCCGGATCGGGCCACCGGGGTAGCGGTACTCCTCGCCGAGTTCACCCTGCAGGACGGTGAACGAACCGGACGCGCCGCCGTGGTCGTGCGGCTTCGTGTGCTGGCCGGGCAGCCACGACAGCAGCCACAGCTCGACGCCGTCGGTCAGCGCCAGCCGGGCCCACCAGCGGCGGTCCTCGTCGAACCGCAGGATGCCGCGCAGGCCCTCGGTCAGCTCGGTGGTGACGGTGGCGGTCAGGTCGGCCAGCTCACGCGGCGTCCAGAGCAGCCGCGACGGGTGCAGCAGCTCGGGCAGCAGCGGGTCGGTGAGCTGCGGGTGGATCTCGACGGGCGGACGAACCAGGGACGTGGTCAACGCGGGTGCTCCTCGGACGCGAAGGTGATCGGGACGCCGGGACAGCACGGCACCGCACGCGCCGGAAGGGGACGCGAGGGATCAGCGGAGCCGCGCCCGGGTACACCCGGCCGAGGCGACGAGGAGCAGGTCGATCGTGCGACGGCGCCAGAACGAACCCCGGGTGATCCCGGTGGTGGGCGCGTCGGCTGACATGCCGGCAATCCTGCCACAGCGACGCCCGGACCTGCTCTCTCGCGGTGCGGTGTTCCACGTCGTGGACAGTTCCGACCCGCCGGATCGCCGTCTCACCCGGGCGGGTGCGCACGCGCGCGCGACGACAGACAGAATGGGCCTCGTGAGCGAGCCGATCCAGCCCAGCGAACTTGACGACCTCGTGGTCCGGATGGCCGGTGTCGGCGTCCGCCGCGGGACCAACGACCTTCTCGCCGGCCTCGACTGGAGCGTCGAGCTGGACGAGCGCTGGGTGGTGCTCGGCCCGAACGGCGCGGGCAAGACCACCCTGCTGCGCCTGGCCGCGGCCGAGCTGCACCCGACGACCGGCGAGGTCGACCTGCTCGGCGAGCGGATCGGCCGGGTCAACATCTTCGACCTGCGCCCGCGCATCGGGTTCACGTCGGCGGCCATCGCGCAGCGCGTTCCGGGCGACGAGCTGGTCAAGGACGTCGTGGTCAGCGCCGGTTACGCGGTGCTCGGCCGCTGGCGTGAGGAATACGACACCCTCGACACCGCGCGCGCGACCGAGCTCCTGGAGGCGATGGGCATCGGGCACCTGGCCGAGCGCACCTTCGGCACCCTGTCCGAGGGCGAGCGCAAGCGGGCGCTGATCGCCCGGTCGCTGATGACCGACCCGGAGATGCTGCTGCTCGACGAGCCCGCCGCGGGTCTCGACCTCGGCGGCCGCGAGGACCTGGTCGCCCGCCTGTCGGACCTGGCGCTGGACCCCGACGCGCCGGCCCTGGTCCTGGTCACCCACCACGTCGAGGAGATCCCGCCCGGGTTCACCCACGCGCTGCTCCTGCGTGACGGCCACGCGGTGGTGTCCGGGCTGGTCGAGGACGTCATCACCAGCGAAAACCTGTCGAAGACGTTCGACCAGGACCTCGTGCTCGAGCGTTCCGGGGATCGCTTCTTCGCCCGCCGTCGCTAGGCTGTCCCTACCGACCGGTAGCGTGCTGGCAGATCGTCAACGAGGAGGATGGGCGTGGGAGAGTTCGTAACCCTGGAGGTCAAGGACGGGGTCGGCACCGTCCGGCTCGACCGGCCGCCGGTCAACGCCCTGAACGCCCAGGTCACCGCCGAGCTCGCCGAGCTGGCGAAGGAGGCCACCGAGCGCGACGACGTCCGCGCGGTGATCCTCTACGGCGGCGAGAAGACCTTCGCCGGCGGCGCGGACATCAAGGAGATGGCCACCCGCACCTACCCGGAGATCGCCAAGTTCGGCGCCAACCTCACCGGCACCCTCGCCGCCATCGCGAACATCCCCAAGCCGGTCGTCGCGGCCATCACCGGCTACGCCCTCGGCGGCGGCCTCGAACTTGCGCTGACCGCGGACTGGCGGGTCGCCGGCGACAACGTCAAGGTCGGCCAGCCCGAGATCCAGCTCGGCGTCATCCCGGGCGCGGGCGGCACCCAGCGCCTGGCCCGCCTGATCGGCCCGAGCAAGACCAAGGACATCGTCTACACCGGACGGTTCGTCAAGGCCGAAGAGGCGCTGCAGCTGGGAATCGTCGACCAGGTCGTCGCCCCGGACGACGTCTACGCGGCCGCGCACAAGTGGGCGGCCCAGTTCGCGAACGGCCCCGCCGTGGCGCTGCGCGCGGCGAAGGCGGCCATCGACGGCGGCCTCGACATGGACCTCCCGAACGCGCTCAAGCTCGAATCGCACCTGTTCGCCGCCCTCTGGGCCACCGAAGACCAGCAGAACGGCATGAAGTCGTTCATCGAAAACGGGCCCGGCAAGGCCACTTTCGAAGGGAAATGACGCCTTGACCGACGTGAACGACCCGGCGCCGAACCCGCACGCCACCGCCGAAGAGGTCCAGGCGGCCTACGCCGACCCCAAGCTGGCGAACGTGCTCTACCACGACTGGGAAGCCGGCACCTACGACGAGAAGTGGTCGATCTCGTACGACGAGCGCTGCATCTCCTACGCCACCGACGTGTTCAACGCCGTCGCGGGCGAGGACGGCCAGCCCTACCAGCACGCGATGGAGCTGGGCAGCGGCACCGGCTTCTTCCTGCTGAACCTGATGCAGGGCGGCGTCGCCAAGAAGGGCTCGGTCACCGATCTCTCGCCCGGCATGGTCCAGGTCGCGCTGCGCAACGCCGAGAAGCTCGGCCTCGACGTCGACGGCCGGGTCGCCGACGCCGAGCGTATCCCGTACGACGACAACACGTTCGACCTGGTGGTCGGGCACGCGGTGCTGCACCACATCCCGGACGTCCAGGCGGCGTTTCGCGAGGTGCTGCGCGTGCTCAAGCCGGGCGGCCGGTTCGTCTTCGCGGGCGAGCCGACCAAGGTGGGCGACTTCTACGCCCGCAAGCTCGGCCAGCTCACCTGGTTCCTGACCACCCGCGTGACGAAGCTGCCCGCGCTGCGGGGCTGGCGGCGGCCGCAGTCCGAACTGGACGAGTCGTCGCGCGCGGCCGCTTTGGAGGCCGTGGTCGACATCCACACCTTCGACCCGTCGGAGCTGGAGTCGTGGGCCCGCGGGGCCGGCGCCCAGGACGTCCGCGCGGTCACCGAGGAGTTCGCCGCCGCGCTCGCGGGCTGGCCGATCCGGACCTTCGAGGCCGCGGTGCCGTCGGAGAAGCTGACCGTGCGCTGGCGGATGTTCGCCTACCACCTGTGGCTGCGGCTGTCCGCCGTGGACAAGAAGGTGTTGTCGAAGATCCTGCCGCGCGAGCTGTTCTACAACGTCATGATCACCGGGACCAAGCGGCCGTCCTGAGTTGGGGTATTCGTTCAGCCTCGGCGACGTCGCCTACCTGCGCTCCGGCGCGGGTGCGGCGGCGCTCGCCGAGGTTTCGGCGTGGCCGCTGACCGACCCGATCAAGTCCGTGGCGCAGGTGCGCCGTCTCGTGGGCGAGGAGCACGCGGCCGCCGTCCTGGAAACCGTGCAGCTGCGGCGGAAAGCCGTCGGTAAGCTGTCCGGTGTGGACTGGCTGTTCACCTCCGACGCGTTCCAGCAGGCGAGCGCGTCGATCGTGGCTCGGCACCGGGCTTCACGCCTGGCCGGTCTCGATGTCCACGACGTCACGTGTTCGGTGGGCGCGGACCTCGTCGAAATCGCCCGCGTCGCGCGGCGCGCATTCGGGTCCGATGTGGACGCCGTCCGGCTGGAAATGGCCCGCCACAACGGGACTGCGGCCGGTGTCGCGTTCGGACTCGCGCGAGCCGACGCCCTGCGTCCGGCCAGCCGGTCCGGGGTGGTCGTCGCCGACCCGGCGCGGCGCGACTCCGCCGGACGCCGGGCGTGGAAACCCGCCGACTTCGCCCCGCCGCTGGACGGGCTCGTCGAGGCCTACGCGGGCCGCGCGCTGGCGATCAAGTGCGCCCCCGGCCTCGACTTTGCGCTGACGCCGTGGGCGGAGGAAGTCGAACTCGTGTCCCTGGACGGCCAGGTCCGCGAATCCTGCCTCTGGCGGGGCCTGAGCACCGGCGTCACCCGCCGGGCGACCGTGCTGCGCTCGGACGGGACACAGTGGACGGTCACCGACGCGGAACCGGACGAACTGCCCACGCGGGAGCCGGGGGAGTGGATCGTCGACCCCGACGGTGCCGTCGTCCGCGCCGGGCTGGTCCGCCACTACGCGGCG
This sequence comes from Amycolatopsis plumensis, assembly GCF_042652605.1. Lineage (NCBI taxonomy): Bacteria > Bacillati > Actinomycetota > Actinomycetes > Pseudonocardiales > Pseudonocardiaceae > Amycolatopsis > Amycolatopsis plumensis. The sequence continues at coordinate 4,659,226 of NZ_JBHSJY010000001.1, forward strand.
CGGCACGGGTTGTGGCAGCTGGACGACCGCATCGCGTACCTGACCGGCGACACGCCGCCACCGGGTGTGCGCGCGTTCCGCGTCCTCGAGCACGGGCCGTACACCGAGAAGGTGCTGAAGGCGGTCCTCAAGCGGCACGACGTCGGACGGCTGGAAATCCTGGTGCGCGGCCTCGACGTCGACCCGGACGCGCTGCGGCGACGGCTGAAACCCCGTGGTGGCGCGGAGGCGTCGGTGGTGCTGACGCGGATCGGGCGGTCGCCCGTCGCGTTCCTCTGCCGTGCCGAACGCATCACGTGAACAAAAACTTTCGAGGGGTGGAACTCCCGGTGAACGTGACGTAGGTTCCCCGGGTCGTCAAGTTCCACTGGAGGGTTCGCCGTGTCCGGAAAATGGTCAAGTCTCGTCAAGCTCGCCGCCGCCGCGGCCATCGGCGCCACCGTCGCCTCGGGGGCGACCGCGCTCGCGGGGTCGGACGACGCGACCGCCGCCCGCTCGAAGGAACCGGCCAACATCGGGCAGGTCAAGCTGGACGTCAAGGCCTACTACGGCGACTACGTCGACGCCGCCGGCAAGCACCACTACTCCGACACGAGCCGGTTCGTGAAGGACACCAACCGGATCGTCTCGGACGCGAAGCGCTACCTGCAGCAGTCGCTGGGCCGGGTGAAGAACCCGGCGATCGTGCTGGACGTCGACGACACGTCCGAGGTCACCTACGGCTGGGAGGCCGACAACGACTTCGGCTTCGACCCGGTCAAGCAGCAGCAGGCCATCGACAACGGCACGTTCGTCGCCAACAAGCCGGTGCTGGAGCTGGCGAACTGGGCGGCGCAGCACGGCGTCCAGGTCTACTTCCTGACCGGGCGCAACGAGTTCCAGGGCCCGCAGTCGCTGAAGAACCTCGCCAACGAGGGTTTCCCCGCCCCGGCCGGCGCGTTCTTCAAGCCGAAGACGACCGCGCCGGACTACCTGCCGTGCGGGCTGACCTGCACCACCGTCCAGTACAAGTCGGGCACGCGAGCGCACATCGAGGCGACCGGCGCGAAGATCGTGCTCAACCTCGGCGACCAGTTCAGCGACCTCGAAGGCGGCCACGCGCTGCGTCCGGTCAAGCTGCCGAACCCGATGTACTACCTGCCCTGATCGCGGAATATCGGCCGGGCCCGGCGCGCTGCTCACTGAACACAGAACTCTTAGGGAGCTGAGATGGCGAAGAAGGTTCTGCAGCCGGGTCCGGACCACCCGATCACCGTCGAGCCGACCAAGGCGCGTGTGGTGGTCAAGGCGGGCGGGCGCGTCATCGCGGACAGCCGCAACGCGTTCACCCTGCAGGAATCCACCTACCCCGCGGTCCAGTACATCCCGCTGGCGGACGTCGACGCGAGTGTGCTCGAGCGGACCGACCACGAGACGTACTGCCCGTACAAGGGCGAGGCCAGCTACTACTCGCTCAACGCGGGTGACGTGCAGGGCGAGAACGCGGTCTGGACGTACGAGAAGCCGTACGACCCGGTCGCGCCGATCAAGGACCACGTCGCGTTCTACCCGAACGTGGTGGACTCGATCGAGCTGATCGAGGACTGAGCTGGACCTCGACCTGCTGCGCACGTTCCTGGCCGTCCACCGGGCCGGCTCGCTGACCGGCGCGGCGCCGTCACTGGGACTCTCCCAGCCGACGGTGACCGCGCAGGTCAGAGCCCTGGAGGACCAGCTCGGCCGGCAACTGTTCGTCCGGCGCGCCCGCGGCGTCACCCCGACCTCGGCCGCCGACGACCTCGCCGCCCGGATCGCCCCGCACATCGACGCGCTGGCGTCGGTGACCGTCGGTGAGGCGGACCCGTTCGCCGCACCGGTGCACCTGGCCGGCCCCGCCGAGCTGACGGCCGAGCGGGTCCTGCCCGCGCTGGCGGGCCTGGTCGCGTCCGGCCTCGAGCTGCGCGTGACGTTCGGCCTGGCCGACGACCTCCTCGCGGGCCTCACGCAGCGGCGCTTCGACCTGGTCGTCTCGACGATCCGCCCCCGCGGCCGCGGCTTCACGGCGACCCCGCTGACCGACGAGGAGTTCGTCCTGGTCGGCCCGGGCGGTTTCACCGGCGACCCGCGTACCGCGCCCCTGGTGGCGTACGCGGAGGACCTGCCGATCATCCGCCGCTACTGGCGTTCGGTACTGGGCACCCGCCCGCCCGCGGGGCCGGCGGTGGTCGTCCCGGACCTGCGCGCGGTCCTGGCCTGCGTGCGAGCGGGCTTCGGCGTCAGCGTGCTGCCGAGGTACCTCTGCGCGGCCGAGCTGGCTTCGGGGGCGCTGATCGCGCTGCTGGAGCCGGAGGAGCCACCGATCAACACGCTCTTCGCGGTCACCCGGGCGGAGCCCTGCCGGCCGGGGCCCGCGGCGGTGCGGGACGCACTGCTCGCGGACGCCGCCCGGTGGTGACTCAGCCGGTGTACCCGGCGAAGATCTTCGCGAACTCGTACTTCGACTGCGGCACGTTGGTGCACTTGTAGAGCGCGCCGGTGCACGCGTTGGCGTCGCGGCCGGCCTCCCAGAACGACAGCATGCCCAGGTGGACCGTCTTCGCGAAGGCCACCAGCGCCTTCGCGTCCTTCTGGTAGAAGATTTCGTTCTGCGAGTCGTTGACGCCGATCATCGGGGTGACGCCGACCTTCTTCCACGCCGCCGCGTCGCTCAGCCCGTAGAGCGACTTGAGCTGCGCCTGTGTGGCCTTGGCCGCCGAGATCGCCTTCGCGCCCTGGTCGCCGGCGCCCTGGTAGTAGTCCATCGCCATGATGTTCACGAGGTCCAGGTTCACCCCGGCGTTCTTCGCGGCCTTGACGACGTTGAGCCCGTCCGCGGTGAGGCCGTCGGGCAGCACCGGCAGGGTCAGGGAAATCTTGAGTCCCGGGTTGTTGTCCTGAAGCGTCTTCAGCGCCTGGGAGCGGCGCGCGATCGACGTCGGGTCCGCGACGGCCGCGCCTTCGATGTCGAAGTCGGCGTACTTGAGGCCGTAGGCCTTGACGACGGCGTCGTACTCGGCCGCGACCTGCGCGGACGTGCTGCACGCCTGGGCCAGTTCGATGCCGGACGCGCCGCCGAAGGAGATCTTGACGTCGCCGCCCGCGGAGCGGATCTTCGCGATCTCCTCCTGCTGCCACGCCGTGCGCGGGTCGTAGGCGGCGAACCAGCTGGCCTTGCAGCCGTAGGAGTTGACGAACGCCAGCGTGAAGCTCTTGACGCCGCTCGCGGCCGACATCGCCGACAGGCTGGGCGTCGGCCAGGCGCCCATGTCGACGTAGGGACCGACCGGGATCGGCGACCCGGCCGCGGCATCGGCGACCCCGGTGCTCAGCAAGGTGAAACCGGCCAGCGCGGCCAGCAGGGAACGGAGACGCATGGGAACCCTCCACGACTCGAAGCGCGGCGGCGGAAACCTGTCCCCATTGGTATAGACCTTTTACTGTGGTGTGGACCATAGGCTGATCGGGCTACCCCGGTCACGCTGGGTCGCTCAGGCCGCCGCGCGACGCCGTCCCCGGCCCAGCCACCACTCGGCGGCCAGCAGCGGGAGCACCCAGCCGGTCCACGTGGTGATCCCGGCGATCGCCTGGCCCAGCGCGACTTCGCTGCCGCCGAACGTCGTGTCCAGCTGCGGCGTCAGCACCATCACCCAGATCACGCCCCAGATCCGGTTGCTGATGATCGACATGCACAGCGCGAAGCTGCGGATCATCCAGCGCCGGTGGTCGCCGAACCGGCGTGCCCGCGCCATCCGGTAGCCCTGCACGGTGCAACCGAACCAGAGGATCGCGAGCAGGACGTTCGACACGGCCCCGACCGGGCCGAACGGCGCGGCGAGCGCGATGGCGAAGCCGGCGATCGACGCCGGGATCGCGCCGGCGAAGACGTACACACGCCCGGTGCGGCGGTGCACCGCCGGGTGCTTCTGCCGCAGCCACGGCCAGATCTGCAGTGCGCAGGTCACCATGGCGACGGTCGCGAAGCCGATGTGCGTGACGAGCACCGGGTAGTACCAGCCGGTGGGGGCGGGGATCCGCGACTGCGCGGGGTCGAGCCCGAGGTAGGGCGGCAGCGAAAAGACCAGGAACGCGGTGACCAGCAGCCCCAGCGGGAACACCCACGGGCGGCGCACCCACGGCTTCGGGCGGCGGACTTCGGTCGTCGTCATGGTTCCCCCTGATTTCTCATACGGTGTATTCGGACCGTATTGCGTGACCTTTCGCAGCGGCAATCTTTGGTGCGGACATTGGGGGAGTACCCTGGAAGTGTTCTAGGCTCTGGCAGCAACTGTTCTAGTACGGAGTGGCTGTGACCGAGGCGCCCTACCTCCGGATCGCGGCGGACCTGCGCCGCCGGATCAGCGCGGGCGAGCTGCGGCCGGGCGACCGCGTCCCGTCGACGCGGGCGCTGGTCCGCGAGTGGGGTGTCGCGATGGCGACGGCCGCGAAAGCGCTGTCGGCGCTGGGCGAGCAGGGCTGGGTGCGTGCGGTGCCGGGCAGCGGCACGGTCGTCGCGGACCGGACGCCGGTCAAGCCGCCGCTGGGCCGCGACAGCCTGGTGCGCGCGGCGATCGCGCTCGCCGACGCCGAGGGCCTGGCCGCGCTGTCGATGCGGCGGCTGGCGGCCGAGCTGGGCGTCGGCCCGATGGCGCTGTACCGGCACGTGCCGGACAAGGACGAGCTGCTGCGGCTGATGGCGGACGTGGCGCTCGGGGAGGCGGAGCTGCCGGAGCCGGGCCCGGCGCCGTGGCGGCCGCGCCTCGAGCTGGCCGCCCGCGCGCAATGGCGGGCGTACCGCCGTCACCCGTGGCTGGCGCCGATCCTGCTCAATTCCCTGGTCCGCCCGCCGGTGCTGGCGGCGGGCTTGCGCCTGGTCGACTGGTCGCTGCGCGCGCTGGCCGGAACCGGTCTGAAGCGGCGGGTCAAGCTGCAGGTGATCATGACGCTCAACGGCTGGGTCGGCGGCCTCGCGGCGAGCAACGCGTTCGAGGTCCAGGCCGAGCAGGACACGGGCATCACGGGCGACCAGCGCCTCGAGGCCGACATGGCGCTGCTGACCCGGTTCCTCGGATCGGGCCGGTTCCCGACACTGACCGAGGTGATGACGGGCGTCGAGAACGTCGACCTCGACGAGGCGTTCGAGTTCGGGTTGCAGCGTCAGCTCGACGGGATCGGCGTGCTCCTCGGATAAGGTGGCTCGGTGTTGATCGCCACGGAACGGCTCACGCTGCACGCGTGGTCCGAAGCGTTTTTCGACGACCTGTTCGCGTTGGCCCAGCTGCCGGAGACGGTCCGCTACGTGGGGACCGGTGAGCCGTGGAGCCACGAGTACACGCTGGCCAAGCACCGCGCAACGCTGGCGCACTGGGCCGAACACGGCTTCGGCTGGTTCGCCGTGTCGGCGGCGCCGGGATCGTTCGACGGAGTGGTCTCCCTGGTGCGGCGGGCGGCGACGGAGTCGGGCCTTGGCGTGCCGGCGGTGGAGATGGGCTGGTGGATAGCGCCCTCGGGCTGGGGCCGCGGGTACGCGACGGAGGCGACGGCCGCGGTCCGTGACCGCGCGTTCGAGTCAGGCTGGACGGATCGGCTGCTGGCGGTCTACGAGCCGGCGAACAAGCCGTCGGCCCGGGTGGTCGAGAAGCTGGGGTTTTCCCCGCACAGCAAGTTCGTCCTGGACGGGCGGGTGGAGCAGCGGGCGGTCCTGGACCGCCCGCGCTGACCCGGGTCAGACCGACGCCGGCACTTGCCCCACCCACCGGCGCACCGCTTCCGCCAGCCCGGCGTCGCCCGAGTCCGGCGTGCCCACCCAGGCGACGTGCCCGTCCGGCCGCAGCAGCACCGCCTCAACGTCCACAGGGGACAGACTCGATGCGGCCACCACCTCGACCCCACCGGACCAAGCCGCGAACGACCCCGAGGCCGTCAGATCCAGCAGCACCGGCCGCCCGGCGTGCAGCAAGGCCGCCAGGTGCGTCTCCGCTCCCGAGACCAGCAGCGGCACGTCCGGAGCCAGCCGCCCGGCCCAGGGGTGGCCGCCCGGCTCGTAACACGCGTCCAGGCCCGTGATGATCTCCGCCAGCGCGCGGTTCCCCGCCGGGTGCGCCGCCACCCGGCGCATCAAGTCAGCCCACGGCTCCTCGGCGGCTTCCTCCAGCGCCACCTGCGCCCGCGTGTTCGCCAGGATTTGCTCGCCCGCCGCGTGTCGTTCGTCGTGGTAGGTGTCTAGGAGGCCCTCGGGTGCCGTCCCCCGCACCGTTGCCGCCAGTTTCCAGCCCAGGTTGAACGCGTCGTCGAGTGCGACGTTCACGCCGATCGCCCCGGCCGGTGGGTGGATGTGGGCCGCGTCGCCCGCCAGGAGCACCCGGCCTTCGCGGTATCTCGAGGCCAGGCGAGCCGCGTCGCCGAAGCGGCTCAGCCAGCGGGGTGCGCGCAACTCGACGTGGCGGCCGAGGACCGCGTCCACCTGGGCCTGCAGCCTCTCCAGCGTGACGGGCGTGTCCTTGTCCGACGGCGGGTCGTCCTCCCGGACCACGATCCGGACGTACCCCGGCCGCGGGATCACGAACAGGCTCCGCCCGTCCGGGCCCGCCGAAGGCCCGTACGGCAGTTCGCATTCGACGTCGCCGAGCAGCGCGTACCAGCGTGCGTCGACGCCGGGGAAGCCGATGCCCGCCTGCTTGCGCACCGTGCTGCGGCCGCCGTCGCAGCCGACGAGGAACCGGGCGCGGATCGTGCGGCCGAAGCGTCCGTTGTGGACTGTCGTGGCGACCTCGTCCGCGGACTGGGTGAACGAGCGCAGGTCGTGGCCGCGCAGGATTTCGACGCCCAGTTCGAGCGCCCGCGCCTCCAGGACCTCTTCGACGCGGGTCTGCGGGATGCCCAGCGAGAACGGGTGGTCCGTCGCCGCGCCGTCGAGCAGCAGCGGGCCGGGCAGGCCGGTGACCGGTGCGTGCGGCACCCGGTGTCCCTCGGCCACCAGCCCCTCGGCCAGGCCGCGGCGGGCCAGCAGGTCCAGCGCCCGCGCGTTCAGGTTGAAACCGCGGCAATACGGCGGACGTTCCGGCAGGCGTTCGACGATCGTGGTGCGGACGCCGGCCAGCGCGAGCTCCGCGGCGAGCAGCAGGCCGGCCGGACCGGCGCCGGCGATGAGGACATCGGTGTCGGACATGGTTCCCCTCAGAAGTTCTCGGGCCACGGCAGGGCGCCGGACCGGATTTCGGCGACCGTGCGGCGCGCCCAGTCGAGCTCCGCCTGCCACGCGTGCCGGACGAACTCGACCTCGATCATGAACAGCCGCGGCGCGCCCTTGCCGACCGTTTCGGCCAGCGCCGTGTCCGCGCCGTCGATGCGTTCGGCGAGGTGGCGGGCGCGTTCCTCGAGCGCGTCGGCGGCGCGCTCGGGGCCGAGCGCGCCGAGGTAGCTCACCGCCGCGACGAACTTCGGGTACTCCGCGACCGGTTCGCGGACCAGTTCGTCGAGCCAGGCGACGAACTCCTGGCGGCCCAGTTCGGTGTGCGCGTAGACCGTCCGCTCCGGCCGGTTGCCCTCCCGGACCGTCTCCACGGGCTCGATCCAGCGGTGCTTCGCCAGCGACTCCACGGTGTCGTAGAGCGACCCCGGGTTGATCTTGAACGTCGAGCCCTTGTGACGTTCGCGCAGCGTCGACGCCATTTCGTACGGGTGCATCGGGCGTTCCAGCAGCAGCCCGAGCAGGGCCAGCGCGAGGGTGTTGCGGATCTTGCGTGGCGGCACTAGTCGCTCCCTATTAGTCGGAACCGACTATACGACCGTCGTCAAGTCAGGTTGCCGACGCAGGCGTGCAGGAGGTCGGCCAGGTAGCGCTTCTGGTCGGCCGACAGCGTGGTCAGCATTTGCGCTTCGACCTGCGTGATCAGGTCTTCGGCGGCGTCCAGGTGGGTGCGACCCTGCGGGGTCAGCGTCACCGGGCGCGCCCGGCCGGTGGTCGCTTTTTCGGCGACGGCGACCAGCCCGGCCGACCGCAGGCCGCCCAGGACGTCCCGCAGCGACTGCCGCGTGACGAACGTGATCCGCGCGAGTTCGGCCGACGACGCGCCCGGGTGGTCGTCGAGCGCGCGCAGCACGGCGTACTGCGACATCGACAGGCCCAGCGGGCGCAGCCGGTCGGTGCAGGCCTGGTTCAGGGCCTGCTGGGCGCGTTTGATCAGGTAGCCCGGTCGATCGCCGGTCGGGGCTGCACTCATGACAGGAGCCTTACACATTTCGGCGACCGCCACCATCAGGGCGCCTAGAAGCGCGTGTGCTCGCGCCAGTGGTGGAACAGGGCCGCGTCGCCGGACACGGCGAGCCGGGCGTCCTCCGCGGCGAGGCGCCCGGTCAGGGCGAGCAGCAGGTCGGCGGCGCGGCCTTCGACGACGACGTCGGCTTCCGAGCCGGTCTCCTGGCTCACCTCCACCCCCGACGGCGTCCGCCGGACGAGCCAGCCGACCTCGGGTTCGGTGGCGTGGAACAGCAGCGTCTCGCCGGTGCCCCGCAGCGACGTCCGGTCCAGGGCCGGGTGCTGTTGCCGCGAAAAGACGACGACCAGGTCCAGGCCCTCGGAAATCCCGTCGGCGGCGAGGTCGGCGTCGACGTCGTACGGTGTGCCGGTCGCGAAGGCGGCGTCCGCGCGGTGGACGACCGTCTCGTGGGTCAGCCGCCGCGTCCAGAACCCGGCGCGCCGATCGGGGGTCCACGTCGACGTCGGGGTCTCGGGCCCGACCTCGGCCACCGCGGCGACGAGCCGCTCGGCACCGTCGCGCAGCCAGCCGCCGAGAGCCTCGAACGCGGGCGGCTCGTCGATCGTGACGGCCTCGAACGGCACGTATCCGCTGGGCCGGCTCGCGATGATCGCGGCCGACTTGTGGTAGGCGACGCCGACGTGGCAGGTCAGGTCCCGCAGTGTCCATTCCGGACACGTCGGGACGCGCGCGTCCGGATCGGCGCCGGCGATCACCGCCCCGAACCGGTCCGCTTCGGTGACGAGGGCGCCGGCCAGCCGGTCGTGGCTCAAAGACATCACCCCGCCACGGTAGGCCGGGCGACGGCGGCCGTGGGGTCATGATCGAGTGCCCCGAAGACGTCCTTCCCGGACCTGGACGGCCGCCTCGCAGCGGACAAAGCTACCTCACTGGAGCGGTGAGCCGAACCAGCGGGCCAGGTGGTCGTCCAGGTCCCGCTGGTCATCGCCGATCCAGGCGACGTGACCGTCGGGGCGCAGCAGGACGGCCGGAACGTCGAGGGCCGCGGTCGGGTCCGGGAGGTGATCGACCCGATCCGACCAGGCGCCGGTGCCGAGGCGTTCGGTGCGGTCCAGCAGCAGGCCGCGGCCGCGGTGCAGCCGGTCGTAGAGACGCCCCTGCTTGACGTCGATGTCGCGCAACCGGCGGCCGAGCAGGTCGGGGCCCGGGCCGAAGTCGTAGCGGATGTCGATCGCGGCGATCTTCTCGATCAGGTGGCGGTTCACCTCGGCGAAGTCCATCAGTTCGGTGAGCAGCCGGCGCACGGCCCGCGGGCCCGGTTCGGGGGACATCAGTTCCATCTGGGCCCGGGTGTTGTCCAAGACGGCCTCGGCGACCGGGCGGCGTTCGGCTTCATAGGTGTCCAGCAGGCCGCCGGGTGCCCAGCCGCGGATCCGCGCGGCGAGCTTCCAGCCGAGGTTGAACGCGTCCTGGACGCCCAGGTTGAGGCCCTGGCCGCCGGTGGGCGGGTGGATGTGCGCCGCGTCGCCGGCCAGCAGGACCCGCCCCGCCTGGTACCGCTCGGCCAGCCGGGTGGCGTCCCCGAACCGGGACAGCCAGCGCGGGGAGTGCACGCCGAAGTCGGTTCCGGCGACGGCACGCAGCTGTTGCCGGAAATCGTCCAGGGTCGGCGGGGTCGCGCGATCGCCGATGCCGTCGGCGGGGACGACGACGCTGTAGACACCTCCGCCGAAGGGCCGGAGCCAGAACGGCCGGTGGGTCTCGCCGACCTCCCGCACCTTGGCGGCGATCGCCGCCGGCGGCGCCGTCGCCGCCATTTCGCCCATCAGCGTCTCGGTCCGCGAGGGCTCGCCGGGGAAGCCGATGCCGCTCAGTTTGCGCACCGTGCTGCGCCCGCCGTCGCAGCCGACGAGGTAGCGGGTCCGCAGCCGTTCACCGCCGGCCAGCTCGACGGTCACGCCGTCGTCGTCTTGCTCGAAATCGACCACGGCCGCACCGTGGCGGACCTGGGCACCCAGGGCGACCGCGTGGTCTTCGAGGAGCCGGACGACGACCGGCTGCGGGATGCCGAGGAGGTAGGCGTGCGCGGAGTCCAGGTCCGGGGGCGCGGGCTTGGGGATGGCGGCGAAGAACCCGCCGGCCGGCCGCTGCCGCCCGTGCTCGAGGAGACGGTCCAGCAGGCCGCGCATGGCCATCAGTTCGAGGCTGCGCACGTGCAGCCCGACGATGCGGACGAAGGACGCGGGCTCGGTGTCCTGTTCGAGGACGAGGACGCGCACGTCGTGCAGCCGCAGTTCGGCGGCCAGGGTCGCGCCGGTCGGGCCGCAGCCGGCGATGACGACGTCGAAGGGCGAAGAGTCCATGGGGGTGCCTTTCGGGAGTGCCTGGTGGTCGAGGCGCTCCCGGCGACACCTACGTCAATCGCCCGGCCGTGACTGGAGGGGGAGCACCCACGTCGATCCTGCGTTCATGGGTCTCACCTCCTCGGGCGTGTCACGGACGACCGCAAGCTACAACCCCGGACCGGGGGCCGTCCATTTCTTTTCGAGCCGGGTTGTCAAGTCCAGTTAGTTTGGAACATACTGAACTAACTGAACAACACGGGAGGTTCGAGTGGCGGAGCGCGAGCAGGAGCTCGAGTGGGTCGAGCGGATGGCGATGTTCTGCGCCGCGGAGTACGCGGTGCCGCCGATCGCCGGCCGGATCCTGGGGTGGCTGATGATCTGTGACCCGCCGGAGCAGTCCGCGGGGCAGATCGCGGAGGCGATCGGGGCGAGCAAGGCGTCGCTGGCCACGAACATGCGGGTCCTGGCCGACGCGGGTTTCGTCCGGCGGCGCACCAGGCCGGGCGAGCGGACGAGCTACTACCGCGTGGACGACGACGCGTGGGACACGGTGATCCGGCGCCGGGTCGCCGGCCTCGCGGAGTTCCGTGACCTCGCCGCCGACGGCATCGGCCTGGCCGGGGCCGGAAGCGGCCGCGCCGAACGGCTGCGCGTCGCCCACGACGTCTACGACTGGATGACCAAGCTCCTGACCGAAACACCGCGTCCTGAGAAGGGGAAGACGAAATGACCGGCCGGGAGAACACGGCGCTGATCGCGGGCGGCGGAATCGGCGGGCTCGCCGCGGCGATCGGCCTGCGGCGGGCCGGCTGGACGGTGACCGTGCTGGAACGGGCGGCCGAACCCGGCGAGGCCGGCGCGGGCTGGTCGTTCGCGCCCAACGCGGTCCGCGCGGCGGACGCGCTGGGCGTGGGCGGAGAATTCCGGGCGGTCTCGGTGCCGACCGAGGCCGGAGCCACCCTCCGCACCCCGGACGGCGGCTACCTCATGCGGTTCCGGCCGGGGCGGGACGCGCCCTTGCTGGCCAACCACCGCGCCGACCTGCACCGGGTGCTGGCCGGCCACCTGCCGGCCGGCGTCGTGCACGCCGCGGCCGAGGTGACCGGAGTCGAGCAGTCCGGCTCCGGGGTGACCGTCGCCTACCGGACCCCGGGCGGGTCCCGGACCGCGCACGCCGACGTCCTCATCGGGGCGGACGGGCTTCGCAGTGCGGTCCGCCGTGCGGTGTGGCCGGACGTGCCCGGTCCCGTCTTCCAGCGGATCCTCTGCTGGCGTGGGGTGACCGAACCCGGTGCCGTGTGGCCGGTCGCGGGGTTCCAGACCTGGGGACGCGGCGCCCGGTTCGGCGCGCACCCGATCGGCGGGCAGCGGGTGTTCTGGTTCCTCACCATCCGCCAGGACGAGCCCGGCCGGCGCTACGGCGACAACCTCGCCGAGGTCCGGGCCCGCATCGGCGACTGGCATGACCCGATCCCGGCCCTGCTGGCCGCGACCCCGGCGGCGTCCGTGCTGTGCCACGACATCTTCGACCTCGACCCGTTGCCGTCCTATGCGGACGGCCGGGTCGCGCTGCTCGGCGACGCGGCCCACGCGATGACGCCCTTCCTCGCCCAGGGCGCGTGCCAGGCGCTGGAGGACGCGGCCGTGCTCGCCGCCGAACTCGCGGGCGCCACCGATGTCCCGGCGGCGCTGGCGCGCTACGACCGTGCCCGGCGTCCCCGCAGCCAGCGGGTGGCGCGGATGGCCCGGCAGGACCCGAAGGTCAGCCTGTCCACCAGCCCGCTCACCCACCGGCTGATGACCCGCCTGACCCGCGTCGCCGGTGGCGGCGTGGCGGCCCGCAAGGCCGCCCGCCTCTGGGACTGGTTCCCACCCACCGAACGGGCGGAGACGAGCGGGCGGTGACGGTCTCGCCGGGCCGCCGGGAACTGCGGTATCCCGGAGCGCAGCACCTCAGGCCGTCGGGCGGCCCGCTCCCGCGTAGTCGTCGCCGTCCCGGCGGTACGAGTGGACCTGGACCGCCTGGCCGGTCTGGGGCGCGTCGATCATCTGCTGGTTGCCGATGTAGAGACCGACGTGGTGGATCTTGGTGGCCGGCTCGCCGTAGAAGATCAGGTCGCCCAGCTGCGGGTCGGTCACGTGCGGCACGCTGCGGAACTGCGTGTCGGCCGTGCGCATCAGCTTGATCCCCGCACTCGCGTACGCCGCCGTCGTCAGGCCCGAGCAGTCGAAGCCCGGGTCGTTGCCGCCGGTGCCGTTGCCGCCCCAGATGTACGGGAGGCCGATCTTGTCGATCGCGAAGTTCACCGCGCTCAGCACCGCCGGGTTCGGCGCCGCCGAGCCCTGGCCGACCGTGCCGTAGACGTTGACCGTGGCCAGCGTCCGGTGCAGGAACAGCGGCGCCGCCTGCAGCGTGGCGACCGAGTTCCACCACACCTGGCCCTGGGACAGGTCGTGGCCGTCGGCGCACAGCGCGCGGCCCGTGGTCAACGCGGCGTCGTCGATGTTTTGGACATCGGGCTGCCCGCCGGACGCGCTCGCCTGGTACTTGCCCCAGATCGCCGGGGACAGCTGCATCGGCCCGGCGGCGTTCGCCGTCGAGACGACCTTGTTGTAGAAGTCGCGCACCTCGATCGTGCCGAGCGGCTTGTCCAGGACGCCGGTGGTGCCGAACTGCCCGCCGCGCGCCCGGCCGTGGTCCGTGGTCACTTTTCCGACCGCGGCCAGCGTGACCCAGGAAAGGTGGCACCCGGGGATGTCCTTGCTCAGGGTCGTCGTCGCCTTCGCGTAGCCGACCATCGCGCGCAGCGGGATGTCGAGCCACTGGCTGGTCTTGGACGCCCAGGCGTCGAACTCGCTCGCTTCGGGCACCTTCGGCGGCGTCGAGGTCTGCGGTGGCGTGGTCGTCGGCGGCGTGGACGGTTTTGGCGATGTCCCCGACGTCGACGACGTCGGGCCGGCCGTCGCGGCGGCGTTCGTGGTCTCCTGCTGCTTCGGCGCGAGCGAGATCCCCGCCACCAGGGCACCGGCGACGACGACCACCGCCGCGATCACGACCACGGGCTTCCGGCGGCGCGCTCCGGGCGTGCCGGTCTCGATCTCGGCCGGGACGATCTCGGGTTCCTCGCTCACCGGGCCGCTCCCGTGAGCCGGTCGAGGACGAAGCCGCGCAGGCCGTCGAGGTCGGTGTCCAGCGCCACCTCGATCGGGCGGCCGGGGGAGAACTGCGGATCGTCCTCGCCGAGCCGCCGCCGGTCGACCAGGGTCTGGCCGCGCGCCGGGCCGAGGCCGCAGTCGACGTCGACCCGGAAGGTCTCGGTGTGCAGGATGCCCGGCGAAATCGCCTCGGCGACCGCGACGGCGTCGTGCATGACCATCCGGTCTTCGCCGAACACGCGCGTGTAGTGCTGCCGGTAGGTCGACGTCAGTCCTTCGAGGATGGCGCCGACCGGGCCCGACGACGCGAGCTTCGCCAGCCACTCGCCGTCGACGGCGCAGCGGTGCGTGAGGTCCAGCGGGACCAGCACCACCGGGACGTCCTCCTCGACCAGCACGCGCCGGGCCGCCTCCGGGTCGCTCCAGATGTTGAATTCGGCGGCGGTCGTGCTGTTGCCGAACGTCACGCCGCCGCCCATGATCACCAGCCGCGCGATCTTCGCCGCCGCGCCCGGGTGGGCCGCGAGCAGCGCGGCGATGTTCGTCAGCGGCCCGATCGGCGCGATGGTCACCGGCTCGTCGGCGGCTTCGAGCAGGTCGAGCATCAGCCGGACGGCATCCCGCTCCTCCAGCGGACGGCTCGCCTCGGGCAGGGTGTAGGAGTGGCCGGACAGGCCGTCGCCGCCGTGGACCTCTTTCGCGTCACGCGGCTTCGAGTAGACGAGCGGGCGAGCCGCCCCGGCGGCCACGGGCACGTCGGCGCGGCCGAAGAGCTCGAGCAGCTTTCGCGCGTTCGACGTCGTGCGGTCGAGGGGGACGTTGCCGAAAACCGACGTCACACCCAGCAGGTCGACGTCCGGCGACAGCGCCGCCAGCGCGATCGCCAGCGCGTCGTCGACGCCCGGGTCGGTGTCGATGATCAGCTTCGTGCCCATCCCGCTCCCCTTGCCTGCGAACTCGTCCCGCACACAGGTTACGGTCACGGGCATGACGTCGATGTGGGGTGCGCCCGCGCTGTCGCGGGTGCGGGCCTGGCGCCGCGCCCGGCAGGACCCGCGGCAGGCCAAGTTCCTGACCGCCGACTCGCTGCGCTGGGTGCTGCGCAACCGCGCGTACACGCCCTGGTACCTGGTCCGGTACTACCGGCTGCTCAAGTTCCGGCTCGCCAACCCGCACATCATCCTGCGGGGGATGCTCTTCCTCGGGAAGGACGTCGAGATCCACTGCCGTCCTGGCTACGGGCGCCTGGAGATCGGCCGCTGGGTCCACATCGGCGACGGCAACGCCATCCGCTGCCACGAGGGCTCTCTGCGGATCGGCGACAAGTCGGTGTTCGGCCGCCAGAACGTGATCAACTGCTACCTCGACATCGAGCTCGGCGCGGCCACCCTGGTCGCCGACTGGGTGTACATCTGTGACTTCGATCACGTCATTTCGGACATTCACGTCCCGATCAAGGACCAGGGGATCGTGAAGTCCCCGGTCCGGATCGGCCCGGACACCTGGCTCGGCACCAAGGTCAGCGTCCTGAAGGGCACCCGCATCGGCCGCGGCAGCGTGCTGGGCGCGCACGCGGTCGTCCGTGGTGACATTCCGGACTACTCGATCGCGGTCGGTGCGCCGGCGCGAGTGGTGCGTAACCGCGAAGACGACTACGCGGCCGACGCCGCGCGTCGCGAGGCGGTCGCGGACATGGCCCGCAAGGCGAACAAGGCCCTGCAGAAGACCCTCGGGGAGCAGTAGATCCACTCAGGCCGCGTGGTCGCTTTTCGCGACATAGTGGTCGGGTGAAGGAGCTTCGCGAGGTCGCCGCGTCGGCCCTGCTCGCCGTGGGCGCGGTGGTGTGGCTGATCGTCGTCCCGCTGATGTTCTTCCGAGGCCTGTTGATGGCGTACGGCATCGGACTGGGATCCGGTGACCCCGCCGCGGCGAGCCCGACGTTCACCTGGGCGAGGTGGCTCGGCGCGGGTATCCCGGTCGTGGGACTGGTCGTTTCGGCGACCACGCGGCGGCGGGGCTGGATCTGGTTCTACGGGATCGGAGTCGTCGTGGTCGCCGTGGTGGCGGGGGTTCGCTGGGCTCAGACCCACCCCGGCCCGCCGCCGCCCCCGGAGCCGACCCACTGCGTCGAGCGCAGCGGCGGCGGCAACGAATGCCCGGGCGACTGACCTGCGGTTTTCCTGCGTGGTCGAGAAACGACCACGCCGTTTCCCGGCCGTTCGGCGGTGCTCCCCGGCTGATCGGCCGATCTCCGCCACACCGGTCCGCGGCAGCCTGGGGCCCATGTCGATCACCCGGTTCGCCGTCCCGCTGCTCGCCGCCGCGGCATTGCTGCCCGCCGTCCCCGCGGTCGCCGTCGCGGACGGGCTCTCCTGGCAGCTGTGCGCCACCGTCGCTCAGGGCTGGGACCCCGGCGACCACCGCACCGAATGCACGCTGGTCCCGGTCCCGCTCGACTACGCCGACCCCGATGGCCGGAAAATCGACATCGCCGTCAGCCGGATCCGGGCGACCGGCACGCGGACCGGCGCGATCCTGCTGAACCCCGGCGGTCCCGGCCAGTCCGGGCTCACCATGCCCGGCAGCATCGCCGACAGCCACGCCGGCGGCCTCGGCGTCCACCACGACCTCGTCGGGTTCGACCCGCGCGGCGTCGGCTACAGCGCCGACCTCCCGTGCCCGGCCGAATTCCCCGAGCCGAGCACCGACAAGGAGAAGGCGCGCGAAGCCGCCGAGCGGTTCGCCGAGGCGAACCGCAAGTGCGTCGACGCCGACCCGGCCTTCGTCCGGAATCTGACCACGCCGACGATCGCCCGCGACCTGGACCGCATCCGCGTCGCCCTCGGCGAGGACAAGATCGGCTACTACGGCGTCTCGTGGGGGACCGCGCTCGGCGCCCAGTACCGGTCGCTCTTCGACGACCACGTCGACAAGATGCTGCTCGACTCCGTCATGCCGCCGGACTTCAGCGTCACCGCGATGGACGACGGCCAGGCGACCGCGGGCGAGAACACCTTCCACGAGTTCGCGGCCTGGATCGCCAGGTACGACGCCATTTACCGATTCGGGACCACGGAGCCCGCGGTCGCGAAAGCCCTGCTCGGCCTGCGGGACGAGTACGGCGAGAGCGTCAACGGCATGCTCGCCGACCCGCGCCGCGAGTGGGCCGGTCTGGCGAAGCAGCTCGCCGCCATCCGCGACGGCGGAACGCCCGTTGCCGGAAAACCGACAACGGGCGGCCTGGGCTGGGACGGCGAGCCGCACGCCTTCAACCACTTCCAGCAGACGGCGCTGCTCTGCAACGAGTCGCCGAGCCCGCGCGACTTCGAGACGGTCTGGCAGCACCGCCTCGACCGCATACAGCGCCTCCCGGTCGCGGGCGGCTACGGCTTCTACGAACAGCTCTGCATCGGCTGGCCCCTCGCCGCCCGGCCGTGGTCGTTCGAAAATGGGACAAGCCCGCTGCAGCTCGTCGGCCACCTCTACGAGCCGGTCACGCCCATCGGCTGGGCGCTCGCGATGCAACGACGGATCGGCGGCGCGCTGATGACCGTCGAGGACGACGTCCACGGCTCGCTGTCGTCGCTGCCCTGCGCCGACGCCGTGGTCACTTTCTTCGACACGGGCCGGACGACGTCGGCGTCGTGCCCGGGCGCGCCGGTCCCCGGGCCTTGAGTCAGACGCGCGCCCGCAGCTGGTCGCGGACCTCCATCAGCGCGAAGCCGAGCAGGTTCAGCCCGCGCCAGTAGTCCGGCTTGGTCGCGTTCTTCTCCTCGCGCGCGAGGCCGGTGCCCCAGACGAGATCCTTCTTGGACGCCTCGACGAGCACCGCGTCCCCGGTTCCGAGCAGGAACCGGCGCAGGTCGCGGTGTTGCCGGAATTTGGCCAGGTTGCCGTCGACGACGATGTCGAACCGGTGCCGCTCCCAGGTGGCGGCGTCGAACCCGGCGACCTCGCGGCCGAGCACCTTCGCCGTCTTCGGGTCGGGCGTCGACCGGATCAGTTCGGCCTTCTCGACGTCACCGAACAACAGCGCCTTGCCCGCCATCATGTAGTGCTCGGCGGTCGGGTAGACGAGGCCGTCGGCCTCGAACGGGTCGGCCCACCACTGGCTCAGGCAGCTCGCCGTCACCCGGCCGGACTTCGAGGGCGTGTGCCCGTAGAACAGCAGGTATTCGGGCTCCGCACCCTCGTGGACTTTCTCGCGCAACGCCTCGACACTGCGGACACCGTCGACCTTCACCATCCGCCTAGTGGACCACGCGCTCAGAGCAGGAAGTGGAACAGGGGGCTGCCCGGCTCGATCCGCTCCACCTGCAGCGGGCTCGCGTCCATCCGGGCCAGGAGCCCGGCCAGGTCGGACGGCCGGGCGATTTCCAGGCCGACCAGCGCCGGGCCCAGCTCCCGGTTGGTGCGCTTGACGTACTCGAAGCGGGTGATGTCGTCCTCGGGCCCGAGGACCTGCTCGAGGAACCGCCGCAGCGCGCCCGGCTCCTGCGGGAACCCGACGAGGAAGTAGTGCTTCAGCCCTTCGTGCATCAGGGAGCGCTCAAGGATCTCGCCGTATCGGCTGACGTCGTTGTTGCCGCCGGAGACCAGGCATACCACGGTCTGGCCGGGCTCGACCTCGACGAACGTGCCGAGCGACGCCGCGGCGAGCGCGCCCGCGGGTTCGGCGATGATCCCGTCGGACTGGTACATCGCGAGCATCTCGGTGCACACCGCACCCTCGGCGACCGCGGTCAGCTCCGCGCCGCTCTCGCGGATCAGGGGATAGGTGACCGCGCCGGCCTCGCGCACGGCGGCGCCGTCGACGAACGAGTCGAGCTCGGGCAGCCGAACCGGGTGCCCGGCCTCCAGGGCCGCGGCCATGCAGGCCGCGCCGGCCGGTTCGACGCCGACGATGCGGACGTCCGGGTGCCGCTCGCGCAGCCAGCTGCCGACCCCGGCCAGCAGCCCGCCGCCGCCGACCGGCACGACCACGACGTCGGGCACGAAGCCGAGCTGCTCGACCACCTCGAGAGCGACCGTGCCCTGACCGGCGACGGTCCGGACGTCGTCGAACGCGGGCACCAGGGTCGCGCCGGTGCGCTGGGCGTCCTCGTTGGCCGCGGCGAAGGCGTCTTCGTACGTTTCTCCGACAACGATCACTTCGATGTGCGCGCCGCCGAGCGTCGCGATGCGTTCGCGCTTCTGCCGCGGCGTGGTCCCGGGGACGTACACGCGGCCGGTGGCGCCGAGCCGGCGGCACGCGTATGCGACGCCCTGGGCGTGGTTGCCGGCGCTGGCGCAGACGACCCCGCGGGCGCGGACGTCCTCGTCGAGCTGGACGATGAAGTTGTAAGCGCCGCGGATCTTGTACGACCGGACGGTCTGCAGGTCCTCGCGTTTCACCCAGACCTGGGCGTCCACCCGGGACGACAGCCGGGCGCTGGGCTCCAGCGGCGTCCGGGTCACCACCCCGGCCAGCCGCTCGGCGGCCTTTTCGATGGTCGCCGCGGTCACCGTGTCGATGTCGTGCACCCCGGTGAATCTACGACTCGCGCGTCCCGGGCAACCGCTCGGGCCTCCGGGCCCATCAAAGGGGTGTCGAACGAGATGGGGGGCGCCGATGGACGCCGGATTCACCGAGTACGTGACCGCGCGGGCGGCCTGGCTGCGCAAGGTGGCGTACTTGCTCTGCGGCGACTGGCACCGGGCCGACGACCTGGTCCAGTCGTCGGTCACCCGGCTCTACGCGCATTGGCCACGGGCGTCCCGCGCCGCCAACGTGGACGGCTACGTGCGCCGCACGCTCGTCAACACCTACCTGGCCGAGCAGCGGACGTCGTGGTGGCGGCGGGTGGATTTGCGCGAAAAAGACCACGAGCCGCCCACGCCTGCCGCGGACGTCGAACTGGCCCTCGACCTGCGGGCCGCGCTGGAGCGGCTGCCGGCCCGGCAGCGCGCGACCGTCGTGCTGCGCTACTTCTGCGACCTCCCGGTCGCGGAGACCGCGCGGGCGCTGGGCTGTTCCGAAGGCACCGTCAAGAGCCAGACCGCCAAAGCCGTGGACGCGCTTCGCGATCTGCTGCGCGAACCGATCCGGGAGGGACGAGCATGACCGACCACGAGCTGGCCACCAAGCTGAAGGAACTGGCCGAAACGCCCGCCCCGCCGTCCCGGCTCGACCTCGACCGCGCGCGCCGCCTCGGGGGACGCCGTCGCCGCGTCCGGACCGCCGCGCTGGTCGTGGGCTGCGCCGCGGTGGTGACGGCCGGGGGGCTGACGGCGGTGTCGGCGTTCCGGCCCGCGCCGCCGGCCGCGCCGGCGGCGGTGCTGCCCGGACCCGGCCCCGCACCCGTCCCCGTCCCGCCGGCGCCCACCGACAACCCGCTGGTGGCGAAGGCGAGCTTCGGCTGGCTGCCGGAGCCGATCAAGGGCATCGAGTACGGCGTCGGCGACCACGGCGACTACGCGCTGGCCATCGGCCGCGGCGAGCTGGCGCCGATGATCTGGCTCGGCGTGTTCGACCGGGAACCGCCGCTGGACCGCAGGCACGACATGGGCGGGCAGGCGGTGCGCGTCCCGGTCCGGGTCGGCGACCGTGACGGGTACTGGGTGACGACCGATGCCGGGGACCCGCTCAACCACGGCGACAGCTACCTGCGCTGGCCGACCCCGGACGGCCGCTGGGCCGAGCTGAACGCGTACTACCTCGCCTTGCCCGACCTGCAGCAGGTCCTGCTGAGGGTCGCCGGAGAGGTGACGATCGGGAACCGCCCGGTGCCCCTGCCGCTGCACATCTCCGGACTGCCGGAGACGTTCCGGGTCGCCGACATCGGCCTGTGGCGCCGGCCGGACTCCGACGGTGTGCCGTGGCGGGCGGTGCTGCAGTACTCGTCGAACGGCGCACTGGCGACGATCACCGTCTCCCTCCCCGGCGGGCGGGCGGACGGTCTCGGCAAACCCGTGTGCACGACGAAGAACGGGCTGAAGGCGTGCGTCGCGATCGACCAGCCGAAGGCGGCGGGCATCACTTCGCAGGAGCTGCTGAGCCGGATCACGCTGCTCGGCCCGGACGAGACCAAGTGGACGACCCACGTGATCGGGTGATCAGCCCTTCGGCACCGCCGGGTACGGGACGAAGGTGCTCGTGTTCTCGTCCACGGTGAGCTGCTTGCCGATCGTCGGGAAGGCGCGCTGGGAGCAGGCCGGCCGTTCGCAGACTTTGCACCCCATCCCGATGGGGGTCGCGGCGGCCGGCTCGTCCAGGTCGAGGCCGGTCGAGTAGACGAGCCGTCCGGCGTGGCGGAGTTCGCAGCCCAGCCCGACGGTGAACGTCTTGCCCGGGCTGCCGTAGCCGCCGATGTTGCGCGACACCGTGCGCGCGATCCAGAAGTAGCTCTTGCCGTCGGGCAGGGTGGCGATCTGGGTGAGGATCTTGCCGGGCTGGGTGAACGCCTCGTAGATGTTCCAGAGTGGACAGGCGCCGCCGACGCGGGAGAAGTGGAACCCGGCCGCGGACTGCCGCTTCGACATGTTCCCGGCCCGGTCCACCCGCACGAAGGAGAACGGCACCCCGCGCTGCTTCGGGCGTTGCAAAGTCGACAGCCGGTGGCAGACGGTCTCGAAGCCGACGCCGTAGTGGTCGCAGAGCCGCTCGATGTCGTAGCGGAAGCGCTCGGCCGCGGCCAGGAACGGTCCATACGGGAGGATCAGCGCCCCGGCGAAGTAGTTCGCCAGGCCGACACGGGCGAGCGACCGGGCGGCCGGCCCGGAGAACGCCCACGAGTCGGCGAGCTCGGTGATGAGGTCGTCGTACTCGAGCAGCGCGATCTGCGAAGCCATCCGGAACGCCTGCTGCCCGACCCGCAGGCTGGGCGCCAGCCGCAGCACGCGCGTCACCGGCTCGTAGCGGTGCTGCTGGCCGGCGGCTTCGTCGATGCCTTCGCTGGTCACCTCGACGCCGTAGCGCTGGGAAAGGCGCTCCTTCAGCGCGCCGAGCACCTGCCCGCGCTGCAGCGGGATCTCCGCGGCCATCTTCTCAGCGCGTTCGTCCAGTTCCGCGACATAGTTCTCGCGCTCGTAGAAGAAGTCGCGGACCTCCTCGTGCGGCAGCGGCGCGGCGGCGCTGCCGTGCAGGCCCAGGCCGTTTTCGGTGGTCAGCACGGCGGTGTTCTCGACGGCGTTGCGGTAGCTGCGGTGCAGCTTGACCAGCGCCTGCGCGATCGCCGGGAGGTTCGTCGCCAGGTCGTTGAGCTCGCTGGTCGTGACGTCGACCCCGAGGACCTCGTCGAGCAGCGCTTCCTTGACGTCGGCGACCAGCCGGGACGTGTCGTTGTTGGCGAAGAACTCGGTGTCGACGCCGAACGCCTGCGTGATCCGGAGCAGCACCGGCACGGTCAGCGGGCGTGAGTTGTGCTCGATCTGGTTGAGGTAGCTGGGTGAGATCTCCAGCACACGAGCGAGATCGGCTTGGCTCATCGAGCGGCTTTCCCGAAGGTGCCGCAGCCGCGCCCCGGCGAAAGTCTTCTCCATGCGAGCCCTCTTTCCCGGAAGGTTTCCGGTCCTGAACGGTTACGTGAACGGTCAAGAACGCGGATTTTCGATCACTTGCGAACCGGGCGATTCGCAAGCTTTGCAAAGAGCGTACGTACCCTTCGCACAAATTGGCAAATTGGACGACTGGACCTCGTTTTCGCTGGCGTGTCAGGGTCACACCAAGCAAGGCGAGCAATCGCAAACTTCGCAACACCGGGAGATCCGATGACGGAACAGGCCAAGCAGGCGGCCGCGGAGCTGGCCGCGCAGTGGGCGAGCGACCCCCGCTGGGCGGGCGTGCAGCGCTCCTACTCGGCCGAAGACGTGATCAAGCTGCGCGGCAGCGTCGTCGAGGAGCACACCCTGGCCCGCCGCGGCGCGGAGAAGCTCTGGGACCTGCTGCACACCGAGGACTACATCCACGCGCTGGGCGCGCTCACCGGTAACCAGGCCGTCCAGCAGGTCCGCGCGGGCCTGCAGGCGATCTACCTGTCCGGCTGGCAGGTCGCCGCCGACGCCAACCTGGCGGGCCAGACCTACCCCGACCAGAGCCTGTACCCGGCCAACTCGGTGCCGGCCGTGGTCCGCCGCATCAACAACGCGCTGGGCCGTGCCGACCAGATCAGCTGGGCCGAGGGCAACACCGACATCGACTGGTACGCCCCCATCGTCGCCGACGCCGAAGCCGGCTTCGGTGGCCCGCTCAACGCGTTCGAGCTGATGAAGGGCATGATCGCGGCCGGCGCCGCGGGTGTGCACTGGGAGGACCAGCTCGCGTCCGAGAAGAAGTGCGGTCACCTCGGCGGCAAGGTCCTCATCCCGACCAAGCAGCACGAGCGCACGCTGAACGCCGCCCGCCTCGCCGCGGACGTACTGAACGTGCCGTCGCTGATCGTCGCCCGCACCGACGCCCAGGCCGCGACGCTGCTGACCAGCGACGTCGACGAGCGCGACCAGCAGTTCCTCACCGGCGGCCGCACCGCCGAGGGCTTCTACGAGGTCCGCAACGGCATCGAGCCGTGCATCGAGCGCGGCCTGGCCTACGCCCAGTACGCCGACCTGCTCTGGATGGAGACCTCCGAGCCGGACCTCGAGGTGGCGCGCAAGTACGCCGAGGCGATCAAGGCGAAGTTCCCGGACCAGATGCTGGCCTACAACTGCTCGCCGTCGTTCAATTGGAAGAAGCACCTGGACGACGCCACGATCGCGAAGTTCCAGCGCGAGCTCGGCCACATGGGCTACAAGTTCCAGTTCATCACGCTGGCCGGCTTCCACGCGCTGAACTACTCGATGTTCGACCTGGCGCACGGTTACGCCCGCGAGGGCATGACCGCCTACGTCGACCTGCAGGAGCGCGAGTTCGCTTCGGAGAGCCGCGGCTACACCGCGACCAAGCACCAGCGCGAGGTCGGCACCGGCTACTTCGACCAGGTCGCCACCGCGCTGAACCCGGAGAGCTCGACCACCGCGCTCAAGGGCTCCACCGAAGAAGCCCAGTTCCACTGATCCCGGCCGCGGCCTGACGACGGCAACCCCCACCGTCGTCAGGCCGCGACCTTCCCCCTTCTTTCCTTCCCTGCCCACAGCTCGCGGAGGCACCCCATGGTTGATCGGCTGAACTACCGCATCGAGGTCACCGGACCGGTCGAGGGCCGGTTCGCGGAAATCCTGACCCCGGCGGCACTCGACTTCCTGGCCAAGCTGGACAACACGTTCGCCGGTCGCCGGCGTGAGCTGCTCGACGCCCGCCGCACGCGGCGCGAGGAACTGCAGTCCGGCGAGAAGCCGCTCGGCTTCCTGCCCGAGACCCGCCGGATCCGCGAGGACGAGTCGTGGCACGTGGCCCCGACCGCGCCCGGTCTGGAGGACCGCCGCGTCGAGATCACCGGCCCCACCGACCGCAAGATGACGGTCAACGCGCTGAACTCCGGCGCGAAGGTCTGGCTGGCGGACTTCGAGGACGCGACGTCGCCGACCTGGCACAACGTCATCGACGGCCAGATCAACCTCTACGACGCCATCCGCCGCAACATCGACTTCACCACCGAGGCGGGCAAGCGCTACACGATCGGCGACGACCCGGCGACGATCGTCGCGCGCCCCCGCGGCTGGCACCTGGTCGAGAAGCACATCCGCATCGACGGCCGTCCCGTGTCGGCGAGCCTGGTCGACTTCGGCCTGTACTTCTTCCACAACGCACGCCAGCTGCTCGCTCGCGGCGTCGGCCCGTACTTCTACCTGCCGAAGCTGGAGAACCACCTCGAAGCGCGCCTCTGGAACGACGTCTTCCTGCTGGCGCAGCGCGAACTCGGCATCCCGCGCGGCACCATCCGCGCCACCGTGCTGATCGAGACCATCACGGCCGCGTTCGAGATGGACGAAATCCTCTACGAGCTGCGGGAGCACGCCGCGGGCCTGAACGCCGGCCGCTGGGACTACATCTTCAGCCTCATCAAGAACTTCGCCGCGCACGGCGCCGACTTCGTCCTCCCGGACCGCGCGCAGGTCACCATGACCGTGCCGTTCATGCGGGCCTACACCGAGCTGCTGGTGAGCACCTGCCACAAGCGCCGCGCCCACGCCATCGGCGGGATGGCCGCGTTCATCCCGAGCAAGGACCCTTCGGTCAACGCGACCGCGGTCGAGAAGGTCCGTGCCGACAAGGAACGCGAGGCCGGCGACGGTTTCGACGGCTCCTGGGTCGCGCACCCCGGCCTGGTCCCGGTCTGCCGCGAGGTCTTCGACAGCGTGCTCGGCGGCTGGCCGAACCAGCTCGGCAAGCTGCGCGAGGACGTCCACGTCACCGCCGAAGACCTCCTGGACGTGGCCAGCGCCGGCGGCGAGGTCACCGAGGCGGGCGTCCGCGCGAACATCAACGTCGCGCTGCGGTACGTCGACGCGTGGCTGCGCGGCACCGGCGCGGCGGCGATCCACAACCTGATGGAAGACGCGGCCACCGCCGAGATCGCGCGCTGCCAGGTCTGGCAGTGGATCCGCAACGGCACGAAGCTCGAGGACGGCACGGCGCTGACCCGCGAGCTGGCGGTCGAATTCCTGAACGAAGAACTCGCGTCAGTGCGCGCCGAGCTGGGGGCGGGCAACCGCCTGGACGACGCGTACGAGATCTTCACCGAAACCGCGCTGGGCGAGAAGCTGCCGAGCTTCCTCACCACGGGTGCCTACGCGCGGTACCTCACGGACGCCCGGTAGCAGGGGCCCCGGCCGCCCCTACCTGACGAGGGGCGGCCGGATTCCACACTGGTTGGGATGGTGTGGGTCCGGACCGGTCCGGTGACGGCGGCTCCCCGTCACCGGACCGGTTCATTTCCGCGTCAGGAGACCCCGTACGCCCGGATCACCGTCTGCTGCACGGTGTTCCCGTCGTCGTCCGACGCCTTCGCCCGCAGCGAGACGAAACCACTTGCCGGATTTCGGACCACGACCGTCCAGTGGTCCCCGGTCCGCACGGTGACCGCTGGCCGCCAGGTGCGCCCGTCGTCCGTGGACGTCTCGACGGCCAGCTTCGTCCCGGTCCCGCCGCCCTGCCGCTCGACGAACGCCGGGAACGTGAAGACCCGGTCGCCCGGCGCGCCGTTGCGGAGGTCGACCGCCGGGTCGAACCGGGCAGTGAGCAGCGGCAGCGCCTTGCCGTCCGCGGCGGCCGACGAACGGAAGCCCCACTCCGCCGACACATCCGTCCACAGCGGCCACCAGTCGGCGTGCCGGTGGACCTCCGCGGAGAGCCGGTACGCGCCGTCCGCGTCCGGCACCGCGATCCGGGCCATGCCCGGCTCGTCCGGGGACACCGGGATCGCGACGCCGTCCTTGGTCAGGCTCACCGATCCGGTGTCCCCGAAGAACGACTCGGCCGTGCGCGGGCGTCCGGCGGCGTCGCCGAACATCGGCAACCACATGTCGAAGACACCGTCCTTGCGCCACGCCCACGGACGCGGCTGCTCGCCGGAGTGGGTCACGGTCAGCCCGCGCAACGACGGCCCGGCCACGGCCTTGTTCCACGCGAGCCGGTACTGGCGGCCCGCGGCGAGGTCGAGCTTCTCCGTCAGCTCCCCGAGCCGGCCCGCGGTCCACACCGTCTCCCACCGGCCGGGGGAGTAGTACTCGGTGCGTTCCTGCTGGTCGGCGACGGGTTCGGTGTAGCCGTAGCCGACCATCCGGCCGAAGAACTCGCGCGCGGCGACGTAGCGGATCGTCTGGGCAGTGCTGTCGTGGTAGGCCGTGCGCACCTCGGCGAGGTCACGCGTCTTCGGCCGCTGCACCCGCGCGGTCGTCACGGCCCGCTCGACGCCGTCACCGAGCTCGTAGCGGAAATTCGGCGACGGACGGCTGACGACCGTCGCCGAGGCCCGGCCCGTCTTCGCCAGCTCCGCCAGCCGCCGTCCGGTGACCGACGAACCGCTCCAGATCGTCGGCATGGTCAGCGTCGGGGCGTCGCCGCCGAGCACCGTGGCCGCGGCTGTGTCACCCGACAGGGAAACCAGGGCGAGCTTCGCCCCGGCGTGCTCGACGTCCGCGAGCCGCCGGTAGGTCTCGGTGATCGGCGTTTCCGGTGCCACCTGGATGACGACGAGCTTGCCGCGCGCGTCGATCTTGGCCAGGTCCTCCGCCGTGCCGGCCCCGCCGGACACCATCGGCACCGTGCTGCGGCCGGCCGGTGCGGCGGACTCCAGCCACAGGCCCCGGACCGCGAACGGCTTCCCGTCGTCCGCGGTCAGCTCGAGGTCCGGTTCGGTGGCCCGGCGCTGCTGGCTGAAGGCGAACGCGGCCGACGAGGTCCCCGGCACCGTCGCGGCGAAGGCTTCGTGGAAACGCGGGTCGAGGTCCGTGTTGTTCGCGAAGACGCAGCCGCAGCCGGTGATCCGGCTGAGCAGCTCGACCCCGTACGTGCCACCACGGGCCGCGGGGTTGTCCGGCTCCAGTGACGTCGGCTTGCCGTCGCGCGCGTCGAAGGTCTGCGTGACGTCGTGGTCGAGCACCAGCTCCGGGTGGCTGATGAAGCTGTACGACGGCTCTTGGCCGGGCCGCGGCGTCTCGATGGTGCTGTGCACGGCGTACCGGCCACGCGGCAGCCGATAGGTGCCCGCCTCGCCGAGGGTCAGCGAGCCGGTGTCGAGGTCGAGGATCGCCACCGGCGGGTACCCGGTCGGCGCCCACGGCTTGCCGTCGCGGTCGAGCAGGCCGACGGTGAGGTTGTACGTCTCGCCTTCCTGCCGGACCGACAGCGCGGTCCGGGTGCTGACGCCGTCACCGCGCGCGGTGAGGATGCCGGAGTGAGTGCCCGGGGCGCCGTCCTGGGCGGCGAAGGTGAGCTCCACGGGAGTGCTGCCACCTGCGGGCACGGTCACGTTGGCCGGAAAAGTGACCACGCCGCCGAGGTCGCTGGAGAGCGCCAGCGTCACCGGCGTGGATCCGGAGTTGTACCAGGTGACCGTCGCCTTCTTGGTCGTCCCGTTGTTGGGCCACGGGAGGTACGCCGACGCCGCGCCGGTGGCGGTGACCGCCGTGGTCGTCGCGCGGGCGACGTCGACGCGGCCGGTGCCGACCGCCGCCGGTCCGGCGTCGACGGGCGTGGCGCTGCTGGTCAGTGCCGCCTTGAGCCGCTCGGCCGGCCAGTCGGCGTGCTGCTGGGCCAGGATCGCCGCCGAGCCCGCGACGTGCGGCGTGGCCATCGAGGTGCCGTTCAGCGTCTGGTAGCCGTCGCCGACGGGCTCGCCCGCGGGCGGGATCCCGGCCGGGCGCGCCGCGGTGATCGACTCGCCCGGGGCCGCGACGTCCGGCTTGGCCGCGCCGTCGCCGGGCCGCGGACCACGGCTGGAGAACGGGCTCAGCACGTCCTTCTTGGACACGCTGGCCACGGCGAGGGCGGCGTCGGCGGCGGCCGGGCTCTCGACGGATTCGTCCCGGCCGGAGTTGCCCGCGGCGACGACGAACAGCGTCCCGTAGTCGTGGGTCAGGGTGTTCACGGCTTCGGACACCGGATCGGTCCCGTCCGATGGCGCACTGCCGAGGCTCATGTTCACCACGCGGGCGTGCGCCTCGGTCACCGCCCACTGCATGCCGGCCAGGACGCCGTCGAAGGTGCCGTGGCCGGAGTCGTCGAGGACCTTGCCGACGGCCAGGGACGCGTCGGGCGCGACACCCCGGTACTTCCCGCCCGACGCCGCGCCGGAGCCGGCGATCGTCGAAGCCACGTGCGTGCCGTGCCCGGCGCCGTCCTCGACGGTGCCCTTGCCGGTGAAGTCCTTGCTCGGGCCGACGTGGCCGGCGAAGTCCGGATGGGCGGTGGCGATGCCGGTGTCGAGCACCGCGACGGTCACGCCGCGGCCGGTCAGCCCCGCTTGCCACGCCGCCGGGGCGCCGATCTGCGGCACGCTCTGGTCGAGGCTCGCCTGCACCTTCGCGTTGAGCCACACCTTCGCGGTGCCCGCCGCGAGCGTGGCGGGTTGCGTGGTGAGCCGGTTCCAGAACGCCGCGGCGCCGGACTTGGGCTCGTCGAGTGCGGTGTAGCCGAGCGCGGCGGGCCGCGCGGCGACCCCGGTCCGGGCGGCGACGGCCGGGCCCGCCTGCCGGACCAGCAGAGGCACGTGCGGCGTGCGCGCGTCGTCGTAGCCCTGGCGCAGCAGGCCGGTGACGTTGAACAGCTGCTCGTCGAGCCGTCCGGCGCGGACCAGCTCGGCGGCGTCGCCGGGCAGGACGTAGCTGTCGCCGTGGCGGGTGTACTGCCGGAACGGCACCGGGCGGTCCCGGCGCGCGGGCAGCACCCGCACGCCGGTGCCGCCGACCAGCACCTGGTCGCCGGTGACCAGCGTGATCCGGGTCGGCGTCTCTGCGAGTCCGTCCGCCGGGGCGGCCGCCGCGCCGGGTGCGGTGAGCACGCCCGCGGCCAAGGTCACCGCGATGACCGCGGTGATCGGTTTCCTCATGGAATGGTTCCTCACTGTCGGGTCCCCCGGTTCGTGGAACGGGTTCGGCGCGGAGCCGGGTTGCCCGGATTTCGATCTCCGGGCAACCCCCGCGGCCGCGCACCCCGTTCGACAGGTGTGGGGGCAACGAGGAGGAACTGGTGAAACGGTCGGAAGAAGCGGGGTACCGCGACTACGTCACGACCCGGATGGAGGTCATGCGCCGCACGGCGTACCTCTTGTGCCGGGACTGGCACCTCGCCGACGATCTCGTGTCGATCACCATCGGCAAGCTGTACCGGCACTGGCCGCGGGCCCGCCGGGTGGCGCACCTCGACGCCTACGTGCGCCGGATCCTGGTGCGGACGTGGCTGGACGAGAAGGCCAGGGCGTGGCGGCGCGAAGAGCCGGCGGAGACGCTGCCGGAGCCCGCGGTGCTGCCCGCCGACGACGTCATCGAACGGCTCGGCCTGCTGGAACTGCTCGACGCGCTGCCGCCGCGGCGCCGGGCTGCGGTGGTGCTGCGGTACTACTGCGACCTTTCGATCGAGGAGACGGCCGAGATCCTCGAGTGTTCGACCGGAACCGTCAAAAGCCAGACCGCGCGCGGGCTCGACTCGCTGCGCGCGCTCGTCGCCGCGAGCCGGAACTGATGGAGGGCCAATGAGCAGGGAGCAGTTCGACGCGGCGATCGGCGTCGTCCCCCCGTCCACAGTGGACGTCGACGCGGTGCTGGACCGCGAGCGCCGCCGGGCGCGGGTGCGCCGGGTGGCGAACCCGTGGACCGCGGCGGGCGCGGGCGTCGTGGCGGTGGCCGCCGGCGCGGTGCTCGTCCTCGCCCCGGGCGACCCCGGCCCCGCCCTCGTGCAGCCGGGAGCGGCGCCACCGACCCCGACGTCCAACGCGTGCCGGCTCCCCTCGCGGCCGACCGGTGCGCCGCCGAAGGAGAAGGTGACCGTGGCGGCGGACCGGCTGACGACGGTGCTCACCGCGGCCGTCCAGCAGCGGGTCGCCGCGGGCACGACGTTGGGTGTTCACCCGTTCGGGCAGTACCCCAAAGGCACCCAGCACGGGCCGCTGACCTTCTACCACGTCTTTTCCGCGCAGGTGGAGGAGGACGGCGCGTGCAGCGGCGGCGAGGACTACTTCATGGCCGCGGCCTCGACGACGGAAAAGGCGCACAAGGGCGCCGTCTGGGCCATCGTCACCCGGCTCGGCGGCAACGCCACCCCCGCGACCGAGTGCGGCCCGCTGCCCGAGGACACGCAGGGGTCGTGCCGTCCGTGGACCGGACCGCACGGCGAGACGATCGTCGAGACAACCTTCACCATCCACGGGGGTCCGACCGTCAACCGGGTGAACGTCACCAAGCCCGACGGCACCGGCGTCGTCATCGAGGCCCAGAACACCGCCCGGGACGCGAAACTGGGTGATGCGCCGGACATGCCGTCGCCGCCCCTGGACCTCGGCCAGCTGGCGCAGGTCGCGCTCGATCCCGGGCTGACGCTCTATCCCTGAGCGGCCAGCAGCACCTTGGCTGCTTCGCCGGCGATCTCCGCTTCGCGGGGGTCGCCGGTGATGGCGGCGAGCACCGTCGCGCCTTCCATCAGCGAGAACAGCTGGTCGGCGATGGTCCGGTCGGGGACGAGGCCGCGCAGGTAGGCGCGGACCTCGTCCTTGTGCTTGCGGATCGCGGCGGCGATGCCGGGGGTGGGCTCGCCGAACTCGCCGAAGGAGTTGATGAACGCGCAACCGCGGAAGCCCGGCTCGGCGAACCAGTTCTTCAGCCAGGCGAACACGGCCAGGGGGTCGTCGCCGCGGGCGTGGACGAATTCGCGCAACGAGCGGCGCCAGCGTTCGTCGCGACGGAGGAGATAGGCCTCGACCAGGTCGTTCTTCGCCGGGAAGCACTGGTAGAGCCGCTTGAGCGAGACGCCGGAGCGCTCGCGGACGGCGTCCATCCCGACCGCTTGCACGCCGTGGGCGTAGAAGAGGTCTTCGGCGGCCTCCAGCAGCCGGTCGGTCGCCTCCGTGGAATTCATGTCACCTGTCCCTGGCGCTGAGAATGATCGTTCTCTAGTCTAGCGGGAGCAGCGGAGAACGAACGTTCTCCGCGTCCGGAAGGAGCTCCCATGACCCCGCGCCCGCCGTTCCCGCCGTTCGACGAGGACACCGCCCGCCAGAAGGTCCAGGCCGCCGAAGACGCGTGGAACACCCGCGACCCGGAACGCGTCTCGCTCGCGTACACCGAGGACTCGGTGTGGCGCAATCGCGACCAATACGTCGTCGGGCGCGCGGAGATCGTCCGGTTCCTCACGGCGAAGTGGGAGCGCGAACTCGACTACGCCCTCCGCAAGGAGCTGTGGGGCTTTCGCGGCAACCGCATCGGCGTCCGGTTCCAGTACGAGTCCAGGACCGCCGATGGCCAGTGGTTCCGCAGCTACGGCAACGAGCTGTGGGAGTTCAGCGACGAAGGCCTGATGCGCCGCCGCGAAGCGAGCATCAACGACCTCCCGATCGCCGAAGCCGACCGCCGCATCTTCGGCCCGCGGCCGGAGTCGGAGCAGGGCGCGCTGTTGCCGGTCTTCTAGTCGGCCGAGCCGTCCCCGGTCCGGGGAGCGCCGTGGGGGAGAACCTTGACCTGGCCGGGCCGGGGCTTCGCCGCCAGGACCGTGAAGCGTGTGATCAGGGTTTCTCCCGCGCAGCGGACGGAAACCGGGTACGTGCCGGGCGCGACGGCGGCGACGACGCTTTCGCCGAAAAACGCCCACGGCTGGTGTCCCTCGGCGTTGCGGTTCAACGGCACGGTGATGCGCAGGGCCTTGGTGGTGACTGGGCCCGCTTCGCCTTCGCACGCGACGGTGAGGCTGACCTTTTCGCCGGGGTGCCCGCTGGAGGCCGACAGTTTCAGCCAGGTGGGCAGCGGTGGCGGGGTGGTGGTCTGCGCGGCGGTCGCCGTGGTGAGGGCGAGCGCGCTACAGGAACGCGTCCGCCTCCGGGTGCTGACCGGAACCCGGTGAACCGGACGAACCGATCACGGACGACGAATACGTATCGCCCCTGCTGTTCCGCTTATTGTTTCCCCGGGAAGCGGCGCGGATGCTCGCTGCGAGGCGCCGATCGCGCCCCCGTTTCCCCGAGGAGTCCCCATGACCAGCAGGTTGAGAGCTGCCGTAGCCACTCTCTTCGTCGTGTTCTCGCTGACGTTCGCCGTGTCCGAAATGGCGACGACGACCGTCTCGGCCGGTCCGGACTGCGTCCGGCCCTGCCGGTTCTGAGGTTCCCGGCTGCCTAGACTTCCGGGATCTCGGCCGGGACCGGTTCGAAGGCGTTGCCGGTGGCGATCTTGGGCCGGGGCAGCTCGACCGGTTCGCCCGGCTTCGTCCGCCGGTAGACCTCGGCGGTCGCCTCGGCGATGCGGCCCCAGTCGAAGTCCGCGGCCAGCCGGGACTGCGCGACCTGGGCCCGCTCGGCCGCGGCCTCGGCGTCGGAGAGCACCGCTGTCACCGCGGCGGCCAGCGCGGCGACGTCCCCGGGACTGAACGCCAGTCCGGTCTCGCC
Source organism: Amycolatopsis plumensis (assembly GCF_042652605.1). NCBI lineage: Bacteria > Bacillati > Actinomycetota > Actinomycetes > Pseudonocardiales > Pseudonocardiaceae > Amycolatopsis > Amycolatopsis plumensis. The sequence goes on from NZ_JBHSJY010000001.1 coordinate 4,691,965, forward strand.
GTGGACGACGACCTCGCCGAGGCCGCCGGCCGTCGACGCGACCAGCGGCGCCTTCGCGGCCGCGGCCTCCAGGGCGACGATGCCGAACGGCTCGTACCGGCTCGGCAGCACGACGGCGTCGGCCGCGGCCAGCGCGGCCCGGAGGTCCCGGTCGGAGAGGTGCCCGACGAAGTCGACCGCGCGCCGCACCCGCAGCTTCCGCGACTGCTCGACCAGCTCGTCGAAGTGTCGTCCTTTTCCGGCAACGACCACGCGGGTGCCCGGGTGGCGGCGCCGGATGCGGGGGAGGGCGGCCAGCAGGTCCTGCACGCCCTTCTCCCATTCGAGTCGTCCGAAATAGAGCAACAGCGGCGCCCCGGCCGGGCTGTAGACCTCGCGGGCGCGCGCGATCTCGTCCGCGGGCACCTGCCAGCCGCGCTCCTCGATGCCGTTGTGGATCACCGTGACGTCGGCCGCTTCGATCTCGAAGAGATGCGCGACCTCGCGGCGCATCGCCTGCGAGCAGGTGATGAGCGCGTCGGCCCGGTTCGCGAGCCACCATTCGACCGAGTGGACCTGCTGGTTCAGCGGGTGCGACAGCCAGCCGGAGTGCCGCCCCGCCTCGGTCGCGTGGATCGTGCCGACCAGCGGCACCCGCGCGGCTTCGGCGATCGCGATGGCCGGGTGGGCGACCAGCCAGTCGTGCGCGTGGACGACGTCGGGCTGCCAGGTGCGCAGTAGGTCCTGCACGGCGCGGATCATGGCGTGCCCCATGGCCAGCGTCCAGGCGACGAGGTCCCGTTCGAAGGTCACGTGCATCGGGTCCTCGGCGACCCGGATGATCCGCACGCCCTCGACGACGCGGTCGGTGCGCGGGTGCGTCCCGGCGTCGGTGCCCGCGGCGTGCCGGCAGAGCACCACGACGTCGTGGCCCTGGCGGGCGAGGTGGGTGGCGAGCGCGTGGACGTGCCGGGCCAGGCCCCCGATGGCCACGGGCGGGTACTCCCAGGACAGCATCAGCACTCGCATGGGCAGAGGTTACTCGCGAGTCAGAAGGCCTCGACGCGCCCGTGCTGGCGAAGTGTTCACATGTGATCTCGATCACTGGCGAGCGCGGGGATCTCTGCCACCATCGACCGGGATGACTTCTGACGACGCCCCCGGCTGGCGCCGGCTCGACCCGCTTCTGCCGACCCCGTGGAGCGGCGACGTCGCTCCGGACAACGTCCTGCCCGAGTACCCGCGGCCCCAGCTGACGCGGCCGCGTTGGCTGAACCTCAACGGCGTCTGGGAGTACGCGGGCTGGCCGTCGTCGCCGGACGAACCACGGCCGTCCGGCTACGCCGAGCGCATCCTGGTCCCGTTTCCGCCGGAATCGGCGTTGTCCGGAATTCGGCGACGCGACGAAGTCCTCTGGTACCGGCGCCTTTTCGACGTTCCCGCCGACTGGCGCGGCTCACGGGTCCTCCTGCACTTCGGCGCGGTCGACCAGACGGCGAAGGTCTGGGTCAACAACCAGCTCGTCGCGACCCACGAAGGCGGCTACACGGCGTTCAGCGCGGACATCACCGACGTCCTGCGCGCCTCGGGACCGCAGGAGCTGACCGTCCGCGCCGAGGACCGCACTGACATCGAGCCTTTCCCGGTCGGCAAGCAACGCAACGCGCCCGGCGGGATCTGCTACACGCCGTCGTCCGGAATCTGGCAAACGGTGTGGCTGGAGCCGGTCCCCGAGGCCCGGGTCGAGCGGCTGGAGCTGACTCCGGACTTGACCGGTGTGACGGTGTTCCCGCAGGTCACGAGCGGCGACGAAGTCGTTGTCGTGATTTCGGACAACGACGTCGAGGTCGCACGAGCCACCAGCGCGGCCGGGACGCCGATTCGCGTGGACGTCCCGTCGCCGCGCCTCTGGACACCCGACGACCCGCACCTCTACTCGCTGCGCGTCCAGCTGCTCGACGAGCGTGGTGCGATTTCGGACGAGGTGGGCAGCTACGCCGGTCTGCGGACGATCGGCCTGGTCCCGGACCCGCACGGGCGGCCGCGGATCGCGCTCAACGGCCGGGTCACCTTCCTGCACGGACCTCTCGACCAGGGCTACTGGCCGGACGGCATCTCGACCGCGCCCACCGACGAGGCCCTGCGGTTCGACCTCGAGAAGACGAAGGAGCTGGGCTTCAACTTCGTCCGCAAGCACGTCAAGGTGGAGCCGGCCCGCTGGTACTTCTGGGCCGACACGCTGGGCCTGGTCGTCTGGCAGGACATGCCGTCGCTGACTGTGTCGTTCGACGGCCCGCCCGGGATCGCGCCGGACCCGGTGCCGCGGGCGCGCGAGCGGTTCGAGGCGGAGTTGGCCGAGATGGTGACGCAGCTGCAAGCGGTCCCGTCGATCGTCGGCTGGGTCCCGTTCAACGAGGGCTGGGGCGAGTTCGACACGGCCCGTGTCGCGGAATCGGTCAAAGCCCTCGACCCGACGCGGCTGGTGATCGCGAACAGCGGCGTCAACTGCTGTTTCTCACGGCCGGACAGCGGCGCGGGCGACGTCTACGACGACCACACGTACGTGGGCCCGGGTGCGCCGTCGGTGAGCGACGGCCGCGCGATCGTCGACGGCGAGTACGGCGGCCTTGGTCTCGTGCTGGACGACCACCGCTGGCCAGGCCCGCCGAACGCGTACGAGATGACGCCGACGCGAGAGCGGCTCACCGAGCGCTATGCGGAGGTGAGCGCCGCGCTCGAGCGAGTGGTGGCGGAGCGCGGCTTGTCCGGTGCCGTCTACACCCAGACGACGGATGTCGAAAACGAGGTCAACGGCCTGCTGACCTACGACCGCCGCGTGGTCAAAGTGGACCCGGTGGTGGTCGCCGAGTGCGTGCGCAAGGTGATCGAGGCGGGCTCGTCCTGAATGCGACCACGGCGGGGGACCGGTGTCCCCCGCCGTCGGACGTCAAGCCGGCAGCGCGGCCTCGATGGCCTTGACGACGGCCTCGTCCTCGGGCTCGGTGCGCGGCCGGAACCGCGCCAGGACCTCGCCGTCGGCGCCGACGAGGAACTTTTCGAAGTTCCACTGGACGTCGCCCGCCGTGCCCTCGGCGTCGGCGGTCTCGGTCAATTCGGCGTACAGCGGGTGCCGGCCTTCACCGTTGACGTCGATCTTCTCGAACAAGGGGAACGTGACGCCGTAGGTCGTCGAGCAGAACGTCTGGATCTCGTCCGCGCTGCCGGGTTCCTGGCCGGCGAACTGGTTGCACGGGAACCCGACGACGGAGAAGCCCTGCTCGCCGAAGCGTTCCTGCAGCCGCTCGAGACCGGAGTACTGCGGGGTCAGGCCGCATTTCGACGCGACGTTGACCACGAGCAGCGCCTTGCCCGCGAACTCGCCCAGCGAGCTGTCCCGCCCATCGAGGGTCTTGAGCGGAATTTCGTGGATTCCCATCCGGGGTCCCTTTCAGTCGTGCTTCAGCGCCCGGGCGTCGAGGTGCCCGAACGGTCCGTCGTCGGCCCGGTAGCGCGCGGCGAGTTCCGCGGCCAGCGCGCGATCGCCCCGGCGCAGCAACCCGGCCAGCGTGTCGAAACGCTCGGTGTGGACCGCCGCGCGACGACGGGCGTAGTCCGCGGCCGAGTCCTTGGTGACCATGAACGCCCAGTCGCTTTCCAGCGCCAGCATGGCCTCGGCGACGGCCTGGTCGGCGACGGTGTCCCGCGCCGTGGTCGCCAAACCGGCAACGAGCTCGAGCAGCCGCTCCTGCAGCGCCGCGTTGGCGGCGACCATGTCCTTGACCTGCTCGCCGTCCCAGACGCGCCAGTCCTTGCCCGAGCCCCACGACGACGCAGGCAGGTCGATCGGCTCGCCGACGTTGCCGGCTTCCGTCGCGCCCTTCAGCGTCGTCACCCGCACGCCGGCCTCGGGAAGCGCACGCAGCACGCCCTCCAGCCACGCCGGTCCTTCGTGCCACCAGTGCCCGAAGAGCTCCGTGTCGTACGCGGCGACCACGAGCGCCTCGCGCCCGTGTTGCCGCTTCAGCGACCGAAGCCGCGTCACGACTGTCTCGACGAAGTCCTTGACATGCGTGCCCAGCACGTCCGCGGCGAGCGCCGGGTCGTACGGCGCCTTGTCCTGCGGCTCGACCGTCTTGCCGGTGACCCGGGCCGCCTTGAGGCCGACCTCGTGCTGCCAGGTGTGGAAGTCGCGGTAGGCGGCGTGGCCGGGGTAGCCGGCCTTCGGCGACCAGACGCGGTAGGTGACCTCGAGATCCCGGCCGAACGCGAGGACGTCGGTGCCGCCGACCGGTCGCGCGGCCCAGGTCTCGCCGCGCAGCGACGGGCCGTCGACCAGGAACCGCCGCACGCCGGCGGCGGCGTAGTCGTTTTCCATACCAGGCGCGTAGCCGCACTCCGGAGCCCAAATCCCCTCGGGCCGCGTCCCGAGCCGCAGGGCGGTGTCGGCGAGACCGGCGTTCAGCGCGAATTCCCGCACCCGCGGGTCCAGCAGCGGCTGGAACGGGTGCGCGAGGGGGCCGCCGAGCAGCTCGATGGTCGAATTGTCGACCAGGGACCGCAGGACCGGGGAGAAGCCGTGCCGCCACCGGGTGCCGAGCTCCTCGGCCGCGCGGACGGCGGTCTGGTGCTCGGCCGCGGCGAGTTCACGCAGCAGCGAGTCGCCGCGCCACAGGGTCGACGCGTGCTGCGCCCGCAACTGCCAATGGCCGAGCCACTCGTGGAACGCGCGGATGCTGTAGGGATCGTCGAGCTGCGCGGCGAGGACCGGCGTCACCCCCAGCGTCAGCACGTCGCGGCGGCCTTCGGCGGCGAAGCGCTCCAGGAGCTCGACCATCGGCAGATAGGAATGCGCCCACGCCTGGTAGAGCCACTCCTCGCCGACCGGCCAGCTCCCGTGGTGCGGCAGCCACGGCAGGTGGCTGTGCACGACGAGGCAGAAGGTGCCCTCGCTCATCGGCGCACCGCCACGGCGATCAGGTCGAGGCTGGCATCGAGGTCGTCGCCGTGGATGTCGAAGCCGGTGGCCTCGATCGCGGCGACGTCGGCGAGCAGCGCCTCCGGCCAGACAGCCTGACCCGGCAGCTTGCCCATGACCACGTCGAGCTGGGCGTCGATGATCGAACCGCCGTACCGCTCGTCGAGCGCCCGAACGGCCTCGCCGTGGTGCAGCCCGTGCAGGGTCTCGACCTCGAAACCGGCGTCGGTGAGCAGCCCGGCCAGTTCGGACGGCGCCAGCTCGCGGGTGTGGAACGGGTTCAGCGGCGTGTCGCTGTCCGGGGTGAAAGTCAGCCGGTTCGGCGTCGTGACCAGCAGTTTGCCGTTTTCCGGCAACGCCCGCCGGCACTCGGCGAGGAACCCGGCCTGGTCCCACAGGTGCTCGATGACCTGGAAATTGGCGACGACGTCGACCGCGCCGTCCCGGACCGGGAGGAAGGCCAGGTTCGCCCGCGCGACGGCGACCTCGGGGTAGCGGCGGGCGACGTGCTCGGTGGTCGGGACGTCGTAGTCCAGCGCGAGCACCCGGCGGGCGGTGGTCGCGAGGAGGCTCGCGCCGTAGCCCTCGCCGCAGCCGGCTTCGAGGACCGTCGCGTCCGCGCAGTGGGGGAGCAGGGCGGCGTACGCGGCTTCGTGGCGCCTGAACCAGTAGTTCTCCTCGGCGATGCCGGGGACGGTCCGCTCGCCGGTCAGGTGCAGCGCCTCGGCCCGGGTGGCTGGGGTGGTCACCTCCGCGACCCTAGCGGGTGTCACGTCCGGCGCCGCCGTCTCGTTCCGTGGTCATGCAACGGACCATCACCCGCATACTGCTCGTCGTCTTCGGCCTGGTCGAAGCCGTGGTCGGAATTTGGCCACTGGTATCGCCGACCGGCTTCTACCAGGACTTTCCCGGCTTCCGCGCCGGCTGGGTGGCGATGGACGGGCCGTTCAACGAGCACCTCCTGCGCGACTTCGGCGGCCTCAACCTGGCGCTCGCCGCCCTCCTCGTCGGAGCCGTCGTGATCGGCACCACATCGGTCGCCCGGCTCGCCGGTGCGGCCGGGCTGCTGTTCGGACTGCCGCACTTCCTCTACCACCTCGGCCACGTGTCGCATTTCGCGCCGATCGACCAGGGGCTGATCATCACCACGACCGGGCTGGGGGTCGTGGTGCCGCTCGCGGTGCTGGCGATCCCGGGACGGCGGCTCAGCCCACCGGCGACACCGTGATGCCGAGCGCGCCGGGGCCGAGGTGCGCGCCGATGACCGTGCTCGCTTCGACGACCATGCTTTCGACCATCCCCGGCACCCGGCGTTCGATCTGCCTGCCGATCTCCAGTTCGTGGTCGCTGGCGCCGAACCGGGTCACGGCGATGTCGGCGCGAAACCCGCCGGACTTCTTCACCGCCAGGTCCACCATCTTGGCCAGCGCGCGCCGCGTGCCGGGGACGCGGGCCAGCGGCGCGACCTCGCCGTCCTTGACCGTGAGCAGCGGCTTGATCGAGAACGCGCTGCCGAGCATGGCCTGGGCGGCGCCGATCCGGCCGCCGCGGCGGAGGTATTCGAGGGTGTCGACGTAGATGAACTCGGTGCTCGTGGTGCACCGGCGTTCGGCGGCATCGATGACCCGCTCGGCATCAGCGCCGGCCGCGGCGGCCCGCGCGGCCGCCACGGCGGCGAAGCCGAGGCTCATGCCGGTGGTCCGGCTGTCCAGGACGTGCACCGGGATGCGGACCTGCTGGGCGGCCTCCCGGGCCGCGCGGACGGTGTCGGACATGCGGCCGGAGATGTGGATGCTGACGATCGCGGTCGCCCCGGCGGCGGCGGCCTCCTGGTAGGCCCAGAAGAACGCCCCCGGGTCCGGGGGCGCGGTGACGATGACCTGCCCGGCTCTCATGGCGTCGATCACTTCGCCGCGGTCGAAGCGGTTTTCGTCGTCGTAGTGGCTTCCCAGGCTCAGCTGGATCTGGACCACCCCGATGGCCCACCGGGAAGCGACGAGGTCGGGCAGGCAGGAGCTCGAGTCGGTGATGACGGCGATGCGCGCGGGCATGGTGGGGGAGGTTAATGCCTGACACCCACTGCGAGTAGGCCGTGGTTGGTCCGATCGGACGAACGGCCGGTCGGGTGGGGTAACCGGTCAACTACCGGGACGATAGTCCCAGTAAATTGCTCATCCAGGTGAATGGCGTCACCTCAACGGGTCCTGCGCGCTGAATGGCCCTAATCTACCGGCCAGTAGAGCACTGTCCCGTGGTCGCCCGCGGGCCACGAACCGGGAGGTCGAAGCAGACCCATGACCAACATCGTCGTCCTGGTCAAGCAGGTACCGGACACCTACTCGGAGCGGAAGCTCAACGGGTCCGACCACACCCTTGACCGCGAATCCGCCGACGCCGTGCTCGACGAGATCAACGAGAAGGCCGTCGAAGAAGCGCTGAAGATCAAGGAAGCCGGCGAGGGCGAGGTCACCGTGATCTCGGTGGGCCCGGACCGCGCGACCGACGCCATCCGCAAGGCGCTGTCCATGGGCGCCGACAAGGCCATCCACGTCTCCGACGAGGCGCTGCACGGCTCCGACGCGATCGCCACCGCCAAGGTGCTCGCCGCCGCGATCGGCAAGGTCGAGGGCTTCGACCTGGTCATCGCCGGCAACGAGTCCTCCGACGGCCGCGGTGGCGCCATCCCGGCGATCCTCGCCGAGCTGCTGGGCCTGCCGCAGGTCACCTACGTGCGCGAGCTGACCGTCGACGGCTCGACGATCAAGGCCACCCGCGAGACCGAGGACGGCCTGACCCACCTCGAGGCGAGCCTGCCCGCGATCGTGAGCGTCGGCGAGAAGATCAACGAGCCGCGCTACCCGTCCTTCAAGGGCATCATGGCCGCGAAGAAGAAGCCGGTCGAGACGTTCACCATCGCCGACCTGGGCGTCGACGCGGGCGAGGTCGGCCTCGCCAACGCGTGGTCGCAGGTGACCGAGTCCGCGCCGAAGCCGCCGCGCACCGCCGGCGAGAAGGTCGAGGACGAGGGTGACGGCGGCACCAAGGTCGCCGAGTACCTGGTCGGCCAGAAGCTCATCTGACAACGGCTCTTCGAGGAGGAAGTAGAACCATGGCTGAAGTACTCGTCCTCGTCGACCACGTCGACGGTGAGGTCAAGAAGGTCACGCTCGAGCTGCTGACCGCCGCCCGCGCGCTCGGTGAGCCGTCGGCCGTCGTCGTCGGCCCGACCGGGACCGCCGCGAAGGCGAAGCAGGCGCTGGCGTCGCACGGCGCCGCCAAGGTGTATGTCGCGGAAGGCGACGACGCCGCGAACTACCTGGTCACGCCCAAGGTGGACGTGCTTGCCGCGCTCGCGCAGCAGGCGTCCCCGGCGGCCGTGCTCGTCACCGCCAGCGGTGAGGGCAAGGAGGTCGCCGCCCGCCTGGCCGTGCGCCTGGGCTCCGGCCTGATCTACGACGCCGTGGGCGTCAACGGCGACGGCGTCATCGACCAGTCCATCTTCGGTGGCGCGTTCTCGGTCAAGTCCAAGTCCGCCAAGGGTGCGCCGGTCGTCTCGATCCGCCCGGGCGCGGTCGAGGCCGAGCCCGCCGAGGGCGCGGCGGCCGAAGAGACCGTCGAGGTTCCCGCGGTCGACGCGGCGAAGGCCACCAAGATCACCGGCGTCGAGCCGGTCACCGGCGGCGACCGCCCGGAGCTGACCGAGGCCTCGATCGTGGTCTCCGGTGGCCGCGGCGTCGGCTCGGCGGAGAAGTTCGACGTCGTCGAGAAGCTGGCCGACTCGCTCGGCGCGGCCGTCGGCGCGTCGCGTGCCGCCGTCGACTCCGGCTACTACCCGGCGCAGTTTCAGGTGGGCCAGACCGGCAAGACCGTGTCGCCGCAGCTGTACATCGCGCTCGGCATCTCCGGCGCGATCCAGCACCGCGCCGGCATGCAGACGTCGAAGACGATCATCGCCGTCAACAAGGACCCGGAGGCGCCGATCTTCGAGATCGCCGACTTCGGCATCGTCGGCGACCTGTTCAACGTCGCGCCGCAGCTGACCGAAGCGGTCGAGAAGCGCAAGGGCTGATCTTCGCCCGCGAAGGGGCCCTCCGGACGACCCGGAGGGCCCCTTCGTGCGTTTTCGGGACAGAGAACCCGCCATTAACTGAACGTGCATTTATCGGTCATCGGATGGCACTCTCCGCGGCTTCCTCCGCGCAGGTACACCTTGACCATGACGACGTCACAGCTCCTCGTCAGCACTGATCAGGCGGGTGCCGAGCTCCCCGCCGACGCCCCCCGGTACTCGCTTCTCGTCGCGCACGCGAACGACGAAGTGGTCGCGGCGCAGAAACTGCGGCACCGGGTTTTCGCCGAGGAAATGGGTGCGCGGCTCCACTCCCCGCGGCCCGGTCTCGACGTCGACGAGTTCGACGAGTTCTGCGACCACCTCGTGGTCCGCGACGACAACACGGGCGACATCGTCGGCTGCTACCGCATGCTGCCGCCGGAGCGCGCCGCCCAGGCCGGGAAGCTTTACGCCGACAGCGAATTCGACCTGGCGGCGATCGGAGGCCTGCGCCCCTCGCTGGTCGAGACCGGCCGGTCGTGCGTGCACCCGGACCACCGCAGCGGCGCCGTCGTGAGCCTGGTCTGGGCCGGGATCGCCCGCTACATGCTGCTTTCCGGCCACCGCTACCTGGCCGGCTGCGCCTCCGTCCCGCTCGTGGACGACGGTTCCTTCGCCGCCGGCGTGTGGGACCTCCTGCGCGCCAAGCACTACTCCGACGAGGCCACGCGCGTCACGCCGCTGATCCCGTGGGACGCCTCGGGCATCGAGCGCCCGGCGCGGCCCACGCTGCCCCCGCTGATCAAGGGCTATGTCCGCCTCGGCGCCAAGGTCTGCGGGCCGCCCGCGCTCGACGCCGACTTCGGCGTCGCGGACTTCTTCGTGCTGCTGGACCTGCAGAACGTCGACGAGCGGTACCTCAAGTTCTTCCTCGGGGGCCAGGGATGAGCCACGCGTGGATGCCGTCCTCGCCGTGCGGAGACGAGTGCCTCACCGCCGACGACCCGCTGGTCGGTGTCCCGCGCCGGGTCCTGCGCTTCGCGGCAGCGATCTCGGTGGTCCTCGCGGCACTGGTGTCCGCGCCCTTGCTGCTGGTCGCCCCCGGCCGTGAGCGCTTGCTCCGGCTCGTGTTCCAGGGCGTGCTGCGGGCGTTCGGCGTCCGGTTGGACATCCGAGGCGGCGCCGACTTCCTGACCGCGCCCGCCGGCCGTGGCGCGCTGGTGGTCAACAACCACATCTCGTGGCTGGACATCGTCGCGATCAACGCGCTACGGCCGATGCGCGCGCTGGCCAAGAAGGAAATCGCGAGCTGGCCGGTGCTCGGCGGCCTGGTCCGTCGCGGCGGCAGCATCTTCCTCGACCGCGAACGGCTGAGGACCCTGCCCGCCACCATGGCGGCGCTGGCCGACGCCCTCCGGACGGGCTCGTTGGTGAGCGTTACGCCGGAGGGCACGACGTGGTGCGGTCTGGCTTCGGGCCGCTTCACCACGGCGACGTTCCAGGCGGCCATCGACGGCGGTGTCCCGGTGCGTCCGATCGCGCTGCGGTACCGCCTCGCCGACGGCCGCGAGACCAGCCGCCCGGCGTTCATCGGCCCCGAGTCGCTGATCGCGTCCCTGCGCCGGGTCGCGGCCCTGCGCGGTCTGGTGCTCGAGATCCACATCTGCCCGGAAATCGCTCCCGGCCGGGCCGAAACCCGCCGTGAACTGGCCGACCTCGCCGAGTCTGCGGTCCATTCCGCGCTGGGCACGGTGCAGATCCCGGTCCAGCAGCGCCGCCGGACCCCACGCCGCCAGGCGGCCCCACTGGCTTCGCCTCCCGCGAAGTGATCCGGGCCCTGTCGCCGCGATCCGGCGGCAGGCCCGGATTGGGGACCTGGCCGCCGTCACCCGGCGGCCGGTCCCGGTCCGCTTCGTTCAGCCGACGGCGATCGTCAGTTTTCCGCCAGGGTGCCCGCCCTCGCTCTCGACCTGCGCCGCGGCCGCCTCGGCCAGCGGATAGCTCTTGCCCTGCGCGATGCCGACTCCGCGATCGGTCACCCAGCCGGCGATCCCGGTGAGGACCTCACGGGTCTGCTCGCCCCCGCTGGAGAACGGGATCCCCAGCTCGAACGCGGCCGCGTCGGCGATGGTGATGATCCGGTCCTTGCTGCCGCGCAGCTCCACGGACCCTGGCAGCACCCCGTGCCCGGCAGCGTCGAAAACGGCGTCCACCGGCCCGGTCGTCGCCTCACGAACCCGCTCCACCCAGCCGTCGCCGTAGAGCACCGGAACGACGCCCAGCGACTTGAGGTCGTCGAGGCTCCGGCTGCCGCCGGTCCCGATGACGGTCACACCCTGCGCGGCGGCGACCTGCGCGGCGAACCGCCCGACCGTGCCGCTGGCGCCGTGGACCAGCAGCGTCTCGCCCTCGCGGAGATTGAGCAGCCCGAGGACGCGAAGCGCGGTCTCGCCGGCGACCGGCAACGCGGCGGCGTCCGCCCACGAAAGGCTCGCGGGCTTCGGCGCGACCGTCTTGGCGAGCGCGTATTCGGCGTAGGCGCCGGTCTCCGACCAGCCGAACACTTCGTCGCCCACGACGAAGTCCGCGCCCTCCCCGACAGCGTCGACGACCCCGGCGACCTCGAGGCCCGGGATGTGCGGGAACGGGACCTGGAAATTCTGCTGCATGGCGCCGTTGCGGATCTTCCAGTCGATCGGGTTGACCCCGGCGGCCCGCACGGCCAGCCGCACCTGTCCCGGACCCGGCTCCGGCGTCGGGACGTCGGACAGCTGCAGGACTTCCGGCCCGCCGTATGCGGAGAAGGTGATCGCTCGCATGGTGTTTCTCGCTCCTTGGTTCGTGACCTTCGGTTCGAATGTCCTCCCTCGGAAGTCAACTCGCCCGGTGGGGCCGCCGAACCGCCCGGACGAGCAGTGTTCACTAGCCGGACGAGCAGGTCGCCGGATCCCGGACGCGCCTACCTTGGAGACCATGGACGTTTCCTGGTCGGATCCGCGGCATGTGCTGGGCGTCGTCGAACGGCTCCTGTCGGCACCCCGGCCCCAGCTGCTCAGCCGGTTCACCGTGGAGCTGGGCAAGCTGATCCCGCACCGCGCGGCCGCGATGCAAACGGGCGACTGCCCCCGCAGCCCGTTCAAGGCCATCGGCGACGAAGCGATCACGCAGGCCGTGACGAGCGTCGAGCTACAGCGGCTCGCCCACCGCAGTGAGCCCGGCAAGGCCCTGGTGATCGACGGCGTCCTCGGAGGCGTCGAGCGTCGCCTGATCCTGCTCGCTTCGACACCCGCGGTGGGCCACGGCGCGATGATCGCCGTAGTGCCGGAGGCCGCGGAGCCGCCGTCGGCAGAGCTGGAGCTGGCGGCTCAGCTGTGGCACATCGTCAGCACCGACGCAGGCCAGCGGGCGACAGACCCGGGCCCGGACGTCCTGGCCAGCAGCCTCGCCGCGGCTTCCGCCCGCGCCCAGGTGATCACCGACCTCGGCCAGACGCACGCGGCGACCCTGGTCACGCTCCTGTCGGTCCTCCGCTCCGGCCGGCTGTCCGACGCCGTCGCCCGCCGCACCGCGGTCGACCTCGCCGCCGACGCGCTGCTCGAGCTCAAAGGCATCGCCGACCGTGACCAGACCATGTCCGCGGAGCCGTCGGAAGCGGCATTCACCGTCCTCAAGGCCCAGCTGGCCGACCTGGTCCGGCACACGGAAGTCGACGTCGACCTCGTCGACCCGGTCGGCGACGCGTCCCTCCCGCAGGACATCGCCCACACGGCACGGACACTGACCCGCGGCCTGGTGCTCGCGGCGTTGGACCGGCCCGCGACCACGCGCTTGAGGGCGTCCTGGCGCGTGGACGGATCGGTGCTACGGATCACCGTCCGCGACGATTGCCCCGAAGTCGCCGACGCGGTCCCGCCCCGCGGCCTGACCGAGCGCCTGACGGCCCTCGGCGGCCACTGGGAGGTCGACGCCGTGCCGGACTGGGGCACAACGGTCACCGCAGTTCTCCCGCTCGGTGTCGCAGAGCCGCCGGAACTGCGTCCGCTCGACCGGCTCAACCCACGCGAACTGGAGGTTCTGTCGGGCATCTCCCAGGGCCTGCGCAACCGGCAGATCGCCGAGCAACTGCAGCTCAGCGAGCACACGGTGAAGTTCCACGTCCGCAACATCCTCGACAAGCTGGACGTGAGCTCCCGCGGGGAGGCGGCTGCACTGGCTCGCGACCTGCCGCTGGAACCGGTGGTGCGCCGCTCCGCCTGAACCAGCTTGACCTCCAGCGGGCTGGAGGTTGCACGCTGCTGATCATGGCCTCGACGATCGACTCCGCACCCCGCCGCCGAAGTGTGCTCTGGACCGCGGAACACCGCCTGACCACGATCGCGCTGCTGCTCGTGGTCACATTGGTCGCGTTCGAGAGCATGGGTGTGGCGACGGCGATGCCGACCTTGGTCGCCGACCTCCACGGTGCTGCGCTCTATTCGTGGCCTTTCACGATCTTCCTGGTCTCCAGCGTGGTTGCGACGGTGCTTTCGGGCCGGATCGGCGACCGCCGTGGCCCAGCGCCCGCCCTGCTGGCGGGACCCGTGCTGTTCGCGGTCGGCCTGGTCGTCGCGGGGACGGCGAGCGGAATGCCGATGCTCCTCTTGGGCCGTGCGCTTCAGGGCTTCGGCTCGGGGTTGCTCCTCGTCTCGGTTTCGCTCCTGATCGCGTTGACGTTCACCGACCACGAACGTCCGGTCATCTACGCCGCGAACGCAGCCGCGTGGGTCCTGCCTGCGGTCATCGGGCCTTCGGTGGCGGGGGTCGTGACGGTCAGCATCGGCTGGCGCTGGGTCTTCCTCGGCTTGGTTCCGCTGGTGGTGGTCGGGGTGCTCATGCTGGTCGTGGTCGTCCGGCGCTTGCCCGCGCACGAACCCGCCACCGGCGGTCGACGGGCCAGCGTGCCGCAGGCGATCGTCGCCGCGCTCGGCGTCGCAGCGTTGACGTGGGCGGCCCAGCACCAGTCGTGGGTCGCGCTCGGCTACGGCACGGTCGGCCTGATCGCGCTGGCCTACGCCCTCCGGACGCTGCTGCCGTTCGGGACGTTGACTTCCCGTCCCGGCCTGCCGACGGTCGTCGCCTCCCGCTCCCTGATCGCCGGGGCATACGCGGGGATGGAGGCGTACCTGCCGCTGACGATGGGTGCGGTCCACGGATACAACCCCGCCCTGGCCGGCCTGCCGCTGACGATCACGGCGTTGGGCTGGTCCGCGGCCTCGGCAGCGCAAGGCCGGTACGTCGACTGGTCGAGGGAGGCGTCGCTGCGCACCGGGTTCTGGCTGGTCGTGGCCGGCCTGGTCGGCTTCGGCCTGGTCTCGCAGCCGTGGTTCCCCGGCTGGATCGCCTTCGTGGCCTGCGCGGTCGGCGGCGCAGGCATGGGGATCGCGATGCCCGCGATCTCCGTCCTCCTGCTCCGCTACTCGCCCGAGGGAGAGCGCGGGTTCAACACCTCGGCGATGCAGCTCGCGGACTGGGTCGGATCCGCGCTGCTCATCGGCCTGGGTGGGGTCCTGCTCGGCGCGGTCGGCTCGGTTCTCGACCCGTCACCGGCGATGGCCCTGCTCACCGTGGCCCTGGTGGTTCTGGCGATGGTGGGTGTCCGGCTGACCGGGCGGTGGCCGTCAAAGGTGTGACAGCCCACTTCGAGGGCCAGGGTGGGCTTCGTCACGCGCTGGAGCGGACTACCCTGGAACAGCGATGACCTATCTCGACCACGCGGCGACCACTCCGATGTTGCCCGAAGCCATAGCGGCGATGACCGAGGCGCTGTCCACCGTGGGCAACGCCTCGGCCCTGCACTCTTCGGGTCGCCGGGCTCGCCGGATGGTCGAGGAAGCCCGCGAAACCATCGCCGAGGCGCTGGGCGCCCGTCCCTCCGAGGTGCTCTTCACCGGCGGGGGCACCGAGAGCGACAACCTCGCGATCAAGGGCATCTATTGGGCCCGCCGCGGCGAGCACGGGCAGCGTCGGCGCATCTTGTGCGGCGCCGCGGAGCACCACGCAGTGCTCGATACCGTCGAATGGCTCGAAGCTCACAGTGGCGCCGAGATCACGTGGCTCGACGTCGACAGCCGGGGACGGGTGTCGCCTGAGGTCCTCCGCACAGCCATCGCAGCGGATCCCGAGTCTGTGGCGTTGGCCACCGCGATGTGGGCGAACAACGAGGTCGGCACGATCAACCCGATCGCCGAGCTGGCGGCGGTGTGCGCCGAGTTCGGCATCCCTTTCCACACCGACGCGGTCCAGGCTGTCGGGGCCGTCCCGGTCGATTTTGCGGCTAGTGGCGCTGCTGCGCTCACCCTGACCGGACACAAGCTCGGTGGCCCGTTCGGTGTGGGAGCGCTTCTGCTGGGGCGTGACGTACCTTGTGCGCCGCTGCTGCACGGCGGAGGCCAGGAGCGCAACATCCGCTCCGGCACCCTGGACGTCCCGGCAATCGTGGGCTTTGCGGCTGCCGTCCGAATCAGCGTCGCGGCCCGAGCCGACTACGCGAAGCGCGTCGAGGAACTTCGGGACGGCCTCGTCGAGGCCGTCCAGCGCGAGGTGCCGGACGCCGTCCTCAACGGTGGAGAGGGCGAGAGGTTACCCAGCCACGCCCACTTCACCTTCCCCGGATGCGCCGGCGACAGCCTGTTGATGCTGCTCGACGCCAAGGGCATCGAATGCTCGACGGGATCTGCCTGCACCGCAGGCGTCGCCCAGCCGAGCCATGTGCTGCTCGCCATGGGGGCCGATCCGGCGGCGGCCCGTGGTTCCCTCCGTTTCTCCCTTGGTCACACATCCACCGCCGCGGACGTCGAGGCGGTGGCTGCGGAGATCGGCGGTGTCGTCATGCGCGCCCGGCAGGCCGGCCTCGCCGGAATGCGCAAGCAGACCCAGAAGCAAGAGGTGTAAGGCAATGCGGGTTTTGGCCGCGATGAGCGGAGGAGTGGACTCGGCGGTCGCCGCGGCGCGCGCGGTCGACGCCGGGCACGACGTCGTAGGTGTGCACCTGGCCCTGTCGGCCAAACCGGGAACGCTGCGGACCGGCTCGCGCGGGTGTTGCACGATCGAGGACTCGCACGACGCCCGGCGGGCCGCTGACATCCTCGGGATCCCGTTCTACATCTGGGACTTCGCCGAGCGCTTCACCGAAGAGGTCGTCGAGACCTTCGTCGGCGAATACGCTGCCGGACGCACACCGAACCCGTGCGTCACCTGCAACGAGAAGATCAAGTTCGAAGCTCTTCTCGAGAAGGCGATGGCGCTCGGATTCGATGCGGTCGCGACAGGTCACTACGCGCGTCTCTCCGTGGTGGACGGTGTGCCCGAGTTGCGTCGCAGTGCGGACAGCGGCAAGGACCAATCGTACGTCCTCGCGTCGTTGACACCGGAACAGCTCAGCCATGCCATGTTCCCCCTGGGCGACTCCTGGAAGACCGACGTGCGAGCCGAGGCGGAGCGGCGAGGCCTCTCCGTCGCCAACAAGCCGGACAGCCACGACATCTGCTTCATCCCGGACGGCGATACCAAGAAGTTCCTGGAGAACCGGCTGGGACAGCGTCCTGGTGAGCTCGTGGACGCGGAAACGGGTGCGCTCCTCGGCCGGCACACCGGGGTGCACGGGTTCACCGTCGGCCAGCGCAAGGGGCTGGGAATCGATGCACCGGCACCGGATGGCCGTCCTCGGTACGTTCTGTCTCTCGAACCGGTGTCGGGCTCCGTCAAGGTGGGCTCCGCGGCCGGGCTCGGCGTCAAGGTGATCGAGGCTGACCGGGCGATCTGGCCCAGCGGACGGCCGCTGAGCGAACCCACCGAGTGCGTGGTCCAGGTCAGGGCCCACGGAGGGATCGTGGACGCGGTCGCCGACGTGGACAACGACACCATGACGGTGCACTTGCGCGAGCCGCTGCGCGGAGTCGCTCCAGGGCAGGTCGTCGTTCTCTACCGCCCTGACCCCGAAGGTGGGGACGTCGTCCTCGGCAGCGCGAAGATCTCAGGAACCCGCTGATCGTCGGTCACCTCCGGTGCTTCTTACGAAGCCGGTTCGTCCGGCGGCGGGCGGGGTGCATCGACGGTGGCGTCGTCGAATGGACCTGTCCTGACGGCGTCGCGACGGTGACGGTGCCTTCCGGCGTGACTTCGTAATCCCAGCCAGGCTGTCCCGCCAGCTTGCCGTGCCGCGAGCAGAAGGTGACTGCCTGGTCCGCAACGCCTTCCGGCTCGCCCTTCGTGCGAGTCGCCTTGATCCCGCAGCTCTGGGCGGGGCGTGTGCATCCTGGCTGTCGGCATTCCTGGTCGCGGACGCGGATGAACTCGTCCTGATCGAGCGTGTAGCGCGTCGGCGACAGCTCGACCGCGTGGCCGGTTCGCGGGTCGGTGAGAACCCGGCGCAGCGTCGTACCGGGGCCGCCGATGATGTGGCGAGCGAGCGCGGCCGCGATGGGCCCGCGACCGGACAACGCGGCCGGGGTCTGATTGAGGCCGAGGTAGGTGGCCAGATCGATGTGCAGAAAGACCTCGGTGCGTTCGCTCGGGCCTCCGTTACCGCCGAGCAGCAGATCGATGGCCACGTCCGCTCGGAGCTGATCCAGCGTTCGCGGTTCGTCCGGCGTCTTCAGCGCACGGGCGGTCTGGTCGACGCGGGCATAGGCTGCGGTTGCCTTCTCGGTGGGTGCGTTGTTGACCGACAGGTGGGTCACGCCGGCGTCCTGGTGGCGGACGGTGAGCCGCCGCTCGACCAGCTTTCGTTCGGTGCGGAGCGCTGCGCCTTCGGGATCGGCCTGCGCAGCGGCGTAGGCCGCGGCTCGGCGGACCTGGGTGGCGTTCTTCCCCGGAACCCGATCTTCGAGCGTTGCGTCGACGACACGGACGTGTTCTCTCGACAGCCATGCCGTCGCGTCGGTGACTTTCATGGCGCGATAAAGGTCGAGCCGGCCGTCATCCATGAGATTCAGCATGCGGGGCAGGCGGGCGATCAGCGCGTTGGCCGCGGAAACGATGGCACTGGCGCGATGTTCCGTTGTGGACAAGGCCAACGCCACTTCCGAGGACGCGCTGGGCGCCTGTCTCCGCCGCACGCTCAGGTCCGCGATCGCTCTCAGCTGCAGAGCTTGCAGCTTCGAGATCTCCGCGTCCGTATCGCGGATCAGGTCGATGACCTGCTCGTCCTTCATGTGCTGCAATGTGTTCGGGTCGGCTCGGATCGACTGCAGCACGAACGGAAGTTCGCCGGCGGCGCTCTGGGCAGCTGCCGGGACGAGCTTGTGGACTGGTTGTGAAGATGTCATGAGTCCGACGGTACGACGGCTCGCGACAAAAGTCATCGAAACGGCGCGAACGGTCCATTCGCGCCGTTCTATTGACTAATCACCATTGTTTGTGCTTCGTTGACGTGAATGGACGTCCACGCTGGGGTTGGAGAAGATTCAATGTCCGAAATAGACAGTCGTTGCTTCGCGACACGTGGCGACGCTCGCCGCTCAGAGCTTGAGCTTGAAGCCTGTGTGGCTGGGCACGAACCCGAGGCGCTCGTAGAACCGGTGCGCTCCTGTCCTGGAGGTGTCCGACGTGAGCTGCACGAGGGCGCACCCGCGCCGCCGCGACTCGTCGATCGCCCAGCGGACGAGATCGGCACCCAGGCCGGTGCCGCGATGGTCGGCGTGGATCCGCACCGCCTCGATCTGGCCGCGAAGCGCGCCGCGCCTGGCGAGACCAGGAATGATCGTCAGCTGCAAGGTGCCGACCGGCTTGTCACCTGTCGCGACGACCATCAGAAGCTGATTCGGATCCGCGTCGATCTCAGCGAAGGCGCGCAGGTAGGGCTCAAGGTCGCCCGGATCGTCCCGAGTGGCGCCGAGTTGGTCGTCCGCCAGCATGTGAACGATCGCCTCGATGTCTTCTCGCCGTGCCCTGCGGATGGTGTAGTCGGCCACAGCGTCAGTATCACAGGACGCGGGAGAACCCTTGGTAGCTGTACTCGAAGCCGAAGCGTGAGTAGAAGTCACGCAGGTCGCCGCGGGTGAGGCCCGAATCAAGGTGGATGCGTGCGCAACCGCGCCGACGGGCTTCGTCGATACCCCAACTGAGGAGCGCGCTGGTCACACCGCGCCGCGCGGTGCCGGCGACGCCGTTGTCGTCCTCGGCCACGACAAGCGCGACGTGCGGGGCGTTCATGAGTGCCTGGAGCGCGGTTGCCAACGGTTCGCCCGGTGCGCCGAACAGGCGCACGGCGCCTCGATGTCCGTGGCCCGGGCGCGTCTGATGACCTCCATTTCATCCAGTATGCAGGAGGCAGGCCGGTAGGCCTGACTGCGACGAGGCGGCTACCCGCAGTGCATGGCCGCGAGTACGTCAGGCCACCGTGTAACGACGAACCCCGTCGACAGCTTGGGCGCTCAGTTTCCCTTGGGTCACCAGGAGGTCGAGGTGCGCTGCGGTCTCCAGAACCGCAAGCATCTGGTTGAAGGAGTCCATTTCGGACAGTTTGCGGTTGCGGCGGGTCCACCCCATCCGGTGCGCGGCTTCGTACGCGCAAGTCGCGCCGGCCGCGATTTGCGACGCTACCGTCTCGAGACGTTGGCGATGGTGCTCCAGCAGTTCGTCGACCCGGGTGTGCACGCTTTCGGACACCGGACCGTGGGCGGGGAGCATGCGGCGGTCCGGCATGGCGCGCACCAGGCGGAGCGAGCCGAGGAAGTCGTTGAGCGGCAACTCGGCCGGCACCGGCTGGAATCCGATGGAGGGGGTGATGTGCGGCAGGACGTGGTCACCGGAGAACAACAGGCCGGCCGTGGCGTCGACGAAGACGACGTGCCCGGACGTGTGTCCCGGAGTGGCGACGACGTCGAATTCGCGCCCGGGCAGGATCGGCCGCGGGCCCGGTGTCAGCCATTCGTCGGGCGCTTCCCAGAGGTCGGCTTCCGTGTGCCGCCGGTTCGTGCCGAACTGCCGGGCGAGCGCTTCCACGACTTCGCCGGCCCCGGCCTGGACCAAGAGGTCGACCTGGGCCTCCATCGGCAGGCGGTCGGGATTGCCGGATGCCTTGAGCGATGGCTCTTCGTCCTGGCCGAGCGCGATCTTCGAACCGAAGTCACGACGGAGGACCACCGCCTGCGAATAGTGGTCCCGATGCACGTGGGTGACGAGGAACTCGCTGACGTCGGCGAGTCCGGCGCCGATCCCGGTCAGAGCGTCGGCGAGCTGTTGCCGGGCCACGGTCAGCGCCCACCCCGAGTCGACCAAGACCAGCTTCTCGCCATCGGTGACCGCGTAGACGTTGACCGCACGCAGAGCATCGTTGGGCAGCGGCAACGGGATCCGGTAGACGCCCGACGTGACCTCGTAGATTCCGGGCTCGGTCCAGTTCCTGTCGCTGCTTTCCGGCAACGGTTCCACGGTGACCTCCCGTCCCGGCGAGACTGCGGCGTCCCGGCCTTTCTTCACCCTGAGCCGTGCCGGGCCCGCTGTCCACCGGGAGGAGATGAGACGCCGGTCACCTCGATCAGTCGGTGTCCTGCTTCAGCGCGGTGTCGATGGTCAGGGCGGCCGCGACCACCATGCTGGCGAGCGGATCCGGCAGCGGGTGAGGGATCTCGACGACGTAGTTGTCGGCCGTGGTGAAGGCGGCTTTGAGGAATCCGCCCCAGGTCTTGGTTACCCGGGCGACCTCGGTGCCGGCGTGGTCGCGGATCGAGAAGTTCCAGGCGCGCCAGTTCTCGGCGAAGATCCCGCCGACCGACCTGCCGTCGACGATGAAGCCGAACCGGATCTTGCCGAAGACGTTCTCCTGGACGATCTCACCGATCGGCGTCTCGTCCGCCCTGGTGACGAGGAACCGGGACTTGAACACCTTCGCCGGCCGGGTCACCTTGAGCACGGTGCTGTGGTTGGCGTCGCGGACCTCGAACTTGTGGGTCAGGAACTGGTCGTAGTTGGTCAGGAGCCGGATCGCCTTCCTCAGCGTGCTCTGACCCACCTCGACGACCCCGCCGAGCTGGTTGCCGTGCTGGTCGAAGACGCCGAACTCGTTGGCCATCTCGATCAGCTTGGCTCGCTGGTTGACCACGAGGACCGGCTCGGTGAACAGGGTCCCGCTGCCGACGCGTGCGGCGCCTCGGCCGCGTGTCGCGCGATTGACCTGGTTCTGGATCCGGGCCGGGTCGTGGGCGCGTTCGATGTCCAGCTCGATCGGCTCGGAATCGCTCGATGGCGGGGAGGGGTGGGCCGGCCGGGTGTCGGCGGTCCAGGCGTGGCCGTCCCACCATCGGTGCAGACGGGGGTCCCGCGCGTCCGGGTACCAGCCCGGCTGCGGTGGCGAACTGGTCATGGCCGGTCAGCCTATCGCCGTGGATGCAGCCATGGTGCCGGTCAAGGGATATGCGGTGAATGTCCGCATCCCGGCGCCCCGGCCGGTGCCGTCGTCCAGGGATCGACCAGAATCGGTGGCCGTGAGTGAGCGAATCTGGGCCAGCGGCGCCGCGACGGCGATCGGCTCGATGCCGGGCAACGATCCCGCCGAAGCGGCCGCCGTCGTGTTCGGCGAGTTGCCCAACTTCCCGCACCTGCCCGAGTTGCCGGCCCGCGGCGTCGGCGCGGACATGCTCGGCCGGACCGCCGCGCTGCTCGTCGATCTGGCCGTCGACGTCGTGCCGAGTGGCTATCGCGTCGCGTCCCGGCCTGGGCACGAGCATCGCCGGGCCGTCGACCTGCTCCGCTGGGATCTCGACGCCGTACAGGAGGCGCGGGAGAAGGCCGGGGTCACCCCGCCGGTCTTCAAGATCCAGCTGGCCGGGCCGTGGACCCTGGGCGCCGGAATCGAATTGCCCCGGGGTCATCGGGTGCTCACCGATCGCGGGGCCCTTCGGGACTTCACGTCGTCCCTCTTGGACGGCCTGGCCGGACATGTCGCGGAGGTGCAGGCCAGGACCGGCGCGCCGGTGGTGGTCCAGTTCGACGAACCGTCGTTGCCCGCGGTGCTGGCCGGCGGCCTGTCGACGCCGTCCGGCTACGGGAACGTCCCGGCGGTGCCGGCGCCCGAGGCCCGCCAGCTGCTCACCACCGTCATCGAGGGCGCCCGCCGGATCACCGATCGCCCGGTCATCCTGCACTGCTGCGCCGCGAAACCGCCGCTCGGTCTGCTGCGGGAGGCCGGCGCGGACGCCTTGGCGTTTGACCTCGCTGCGCTCGACGGTGCCTCCGCCGCGTTCCTCGACGAGATCGGCGAAGTGTGGGACGGCGGGGCCACGTTGTTCCTGGGGGCGGTACCGGCAAGAGCGCCCGGAGCGCCGCCGAGCCTGAAGGATGTCGGCGAGCCGGCGTTCCGGCTGGCCGACCGGCTCGGGTTCAACCGCAGCGTCCTCGCCGAGCGGGCCGTGCCGACGCCTGCCTGCGGCCTCGCGGGCGCGACGCCGGAATGGATGCGCCGCGCCCTCTCGCTCACCCGGGACCTCGGCAAAGCCTTCGTGGAGCCGCCGGAAGGCTGGTGACGGAATCCGGCGACTCGCGGACGTCTGCCCCGGCCGGCAAGTAGCGTTGGCGAGGTAGCCGACCGAACGAGGATCTCCCGAAACCATGCGTCTGTTCCGCCGCAAGAGCACCGCCGCCGACCCGCCCGACCCGCGCACCGCGTGGCCGGAGCAGCCCGTGCCGGATGATCCCGCAGCCGCCGCGGAGGCGTTCTGGCACGGCTGGTTCGAGCTGCTCCCGATGGTCAGCGCGGCTCTGGGGGAGGGTGAGCCGCATCGGGTCGAACACGAGCTCTGCGAGCTGGTGGAGGCGCTGCACCCGCGGCTGCACTTCTCGCTGGAGCGTGGTCGCCAGGCGATCTACGCCCTGGTCGTGACCGGTCAGGAAGACCCTGAAGTGCGGCCGTTCACCGAAGCGTGGCGGGCTGCCGCCCCGCCGGACGACGCGATCTGGGAGTACCACGACTCGGTTCCGCCGGTCCCCGATCCGACCGAGGTCACGGTGAACCTCGGCCAGCACCGGATCTCGCTGGCCGATGTCCGCGTCGTCGCTCAGGTGGACGACGACGAGCAGGTGGTCGACGTCGCCGTCTTCCACCCGCGCTTCGGCGACCTCGACGACGCCACCCGGCAGACCATGACCTTCCTGCCCCTCGACGCGACATTGGGTGAACGGCTCGCCGCCGAACGGTTACGGCGCGTCGAGACGGCCGAAGCCGAGCCCGCCGGCTCCATCACCCTTCTGGAGTTCCGTGAACTGGTCCGCTGGCTGGGCGGCAACCACGACGAAAATGTCGGTACCGCCGACTAGGGTTACCACCCGTGAGCAGCACCGACCTTCCCCAGGACCAGACCGCCGAGGACGTGACCGACGTCCCGGCCGACGTGCGTGAGCGGCACGGCGCCCTCGCCGAGGAACTGCGCAACCACCAGTTCCGCTACTACGTCCTGGACTCGCCGATCATCTCCGACGGGCAGTTCGACGAGCTGCTGGGCGAACTTCAGCAGCTCGAAGACGACTACCCCGGGCTGGTCACGCCCGATTCGCCGACGCAGCGGGTCGGAGGCACGTTCTCGACCGAATTCACCGCGTACGACCACCTCGAGCGCATGCTCAGCCTGGACAACGTGTTCGACTGGGACGAGTTCCTGGCGTGGGTGGAACGCGTCGAGAAGGAGGTCGGGCAGACCGAGTTCCTGGCCGAGCTGAAGATCGACGGCCTGGCGATCAACCTGCTGTACGAAAACGGCCGCCTCACCCGGGCGCTCACCCGCGGCGACGGCCGGACGGGGGAGGACGTCACGCTGAATGTCCGCACCCTCGACCAAGTTCCGGAAACGCTCACCGCCACCGACCAGTTCCCGGTGCCCGCCCTGGTCGAGGTGCGCGGCGAGGTCTACTTCCGCGTCGAGGACTTCCTCGAGCTGAACGCGAAGATGGTCGAGGCGGGCAAGCCGCCGTACGCGAATCCGCGCAATACCGCGGCCGGCTCGCTGCGGCAGAAGGACCCGAAGATCACGCGCGAGCGGCGGCTCCGGCTGATCTGCCACGGTCTCGGCAAGCGCGACGGTTTCGAGCCCCAGCGTCAATCGGAGGCGTACGACGCGCTGGCGGCTTGGGGGCTACCGGTGTCGCCGCACAGCAAAGTTCTGACGTCGGCCGACGAACTCACCGCACACATCACCTACTGGGGTGAACACCGGCACGACGCCGAGCACGAGATCGACGGCGTGGTCATCAAGGTCGACAGGGTGGCGCTGCAACGGCGGCTCGGTACGACGTCACGCGCGCCACGGTGGGCGATCGCGTACAAGTACCCGCCCGAAGAAGCCATCACGACGCTGCTGGACATCCAGGTCAACGTCGGGCGGACCGGACGGGTGACCCCGTTCGCCGTCACCGAGCCGGTCAAGGTCGCGGGGTCGACCGTCGCGCGGGCCACCCTGCACAATCAGGAAGAGGTCAAGCGCAAGGGCGTGCTGATCGGCGACCGGATCGTCATCCGGAAGGCCGGTGACGTCATCCCCGAGGTCCTCGGGCCGGTGGTGGACGCGCGAACCGGGGACGAGCGCGAGTTCGTCATGCCCACCCACTGCCCGGCCTGCGGTACCGAACTCGCCTACCAGAAAGAGGGCGACAAGGACATCCGGTGCCCGAACAGCCGGTTCTGCCCTGCGCAGCTGCGAGAGCGTCTGTTCAGCCTGGCCGCGCGCGGCGCGTTCGACATCGAAGTTCTGGGATACGAAGCGGCGGCTGCGCTGCTCGACGCGCGGGTAATCGCCGACGAGGGCGACGTCTTCGACCTCGACGAGGACAGCCTCGCCGAGGTGGAACTCTTCCGCACCAAAGCCGGCGAGTTGTCGGCGAACGCGCGGAAGCTGCTCGCCAACCTGGAGGTGGCGAAGGACCGGCCGTTGTGGAAGGTGCTGGTCGCTTTGTCGATCCGGCATGTCGGTCCGACCGCGGCGCAGGCGCTGGCGCGGGAGTTCGGCTCGATCGAGCGCATCGAGCAGGCGACCGAGGAGGAGCTCGCGGACGTCGACGGCGTCGGCCCGACCATCGCCCGCGCGACGCAGGAGTGGTTCGAGGTCGGCTGGCACCGGGAGATCGTCGAAAAATGGCGACGCGCCGGCGTCCGGATGGAAGAGGAACGCGACGACTCGATCCCGCGCAACCTCGAGGGCCTGTCGATCGTGGTGACGGGCTCGCTCGACGGCTTCTCCCGCGACGAGGCCAAGGAAGTCATCATGGCCCGCGGTGGCAAGGCCGCCGGGTCGGTCTCGAAGAAAACCGCTTTCGTCGTCGTCGGGGACTCGCCTGGTTCGAAATACGACAAGGCGGTTCAGCTCAAGGTGCCGGTGCTCGACGAAGGCGGCTTCCGCGTCCTACTGGAGCAGGGCCCCGACGCGGCGCGGGAGGTGGCGCTGCCGGCCGGCAATGAGACCGCCGAAGAGGAGACTGGGGGAACGGATGGGTGAGGTCGAGATTCGGCCGCCGCGGGCCGAGGAGTACGCCGCGGCCGGCGAGGTCACGGTCCAGGCGTACGAAGCCGACGGCCACCTGGCCGACGACGTCGGCTACGACGCCAAGCTGCGTGACGTCGCGCGGCGGGCCGAGGCGGCTGAGGTCCTCGTCGCCGTGGACGCGGCGAGGAACGTGGTCGGCACCGTGACCATCGTGCGGCCCGGGTCGGAGTACGCCGAGATCTCGCGTCCGGGGGAGCTGGAGTTCCGGATGCTGGCGGTGGCGCCGTCCGCGCGTGGCCGCGGTGTCGGCGAAGCCTTGATCAAGGCTGTCTTCGACCGCGCTCGGGCGCTGGGGCTCCGCAAGGTGGTGCTGAGCAGTCTCGACCGGATGCACAGCGCGCATCGGCTCTACGAACGTCTCGGGTTCACGCGTCTGGCCGAGCGGGACTGGCGGCCGTTTCCGCACATCAGCCTCATCGCCTACCAGATCGACCTCTGACCTGAGCCTCGTCGAAAGGGACGAACCCGCGGAGGGCTCGTCCCTTTTCGACGACGTGCGGGGCTACCCGTCGAGGACGACCGCGACGATGCCGGCGAGGTGGGCGAGCCGGGCGACCTCGGCGGCGCGGAAGTTCGGGCCGCCGGGGCGGGCGACGAGCAGCGCCTTGCCCGGCTTGCCGAGCGGGGTCGCCGCGAGCTCGGTGCCGAGCTCCTTCCACGTCTCCGGGATCCAGGCCTCCTCGCTGTCGAGGACCGTCGCGCGTTCGAGCGGCAGCCACGGCAGGTCGGTGATCGGGGTCTCCGGGGCCGCGCTGGACGAGGCCAGCCGGACCGCGCCGGTCTCCGAATGTTCGACGATCATCGCCCAGCCGGCGCGCACGATCCGGGGGACACCCTCGGCGAGGATGTCGAGGCCGGACTTCGGCTGCGCGGCGATCTCCTCGACGAGCTCGAGCTCGCGATGCGTGTCGAGGACGCCCGCGTAGGGACGGACCGCGTCCACTTCGACGCCCTCGACGCTCTCCGCCGCCGTAATCAGCGCGTCGGGCAGGCGGCCCGACGGGAGCTCGACCACCAGGTCGTCGACGGCGACTCCGCTGCCGCGCTCGACGACGTCCACGCTGAGGATGTCGGCGCCTACCGTGCCGAGCGCCGTGGCCACCGCGCCGAGGGTCCCCGGGCTGTCCGGAAGGAGGACCCGGATCAGGAACGACACCACGCGCCCCTCTCACCTCTGGCGTCCCAGCCTTGCCGTGGGACGCTCGATGCCGGTCGCCGATTGTGACAGACCCACTCGGCTCGCGGGACCTGCTGTCCGCCGGGCGGGATGTGAGAGTCGCCGGACGGCAGCCTGCCTGCGCCGGGCGTAACCCAGTCGAGTCCGCCCGCGCCGCCACCATAGACTTGCAGCTTCCGAGACAACCCGCACAGCACAACCCGGGAGTCACCCGCGTGCCCAACATTTCCCGAGACGAGGTCGCGCACCTCGCGAAGCTGGCCAGGCTGGCTGTGACCGACGACGAAATCGACGTCTTCGCCGGCCAGCTCGACCAGATCCTGGACTCGGTGGCCAAGGTGAGCGAGGTCGCCGCCGCCGACGTGCCGCCCACGTCGCACGCCGTGCCGCTGACGAACGTCTTCCGACAGGACGTGGTCGTCCCCGGGCTCACGCAGCAGCAGGCGCTGGCCGGTGCGCCGGCCGCCGAAGAGGGCCGTTTCCGGGTGCCGCGGATTCTGGGGGAAGAGCAGTGACCGAGCTCATCAAGCTGACCGCCGCGGAGCTGGCGGACAAGATCCACTCGCGCGAGGTGTCCGCGGTCGAGGTCACGCAGGCCCACCTGGACCGGATCGCCGAGGTCGACGACCACATCCACGCGTTCCTGCACGTCGACACCGAGGGCGCGCTGGCCGCGGCCAAGAAGGTCGACGAGGGCATCGCCGAAGGCAACGCGCCCGCGTCTCCGCTGGCCGGCGTGTCGCTCGCGCTCAAAGATGTGCTGACCACCGAAGGCGTCCCGACCACCTGTGGTTCGAAAACGCTCGAAGGCTGGCTGCCGCCGTACGACGCGACCGTGACGCGCAAGCTGCGTGAGGCCGGTGTCGTCATCCTCGGCAAGACGAACATGGACGAGTTCGCCATGGGGTCGTCGACCGAGAACTCCGCGTACGGGCCCACGCACAACCCGTGGGACCACGCCCGCATCCCGGGTGGGTCGGGCGGTGGCTCGTCGGCGTCGATCGCGGCGTTCGAGGCCGCCATCGCGATCGGCACCGACACCGGTGGGTCGATCCGGCAGCCCGGGTCGGTGACCGGGACAGTCGGGGTCAAGCCGACCTACGGCGGGGTGTCGCGGTACGGCCTGGTCGCTTTTTCGTCTTCGCTCGACCAGGCCGGGCCCTGCGCGCGGACGGTGCTCGACGCCGCCCTGCTGCACGAGGTCATCGCCGGGTACGACCCGCGGGACTCGACCTCCATCGACGCGCCGGTGCCGCCGGTCGTCGCTGCTGCGCGCCAGGGCGCGAACGGTGACCTGAAGGGCGTCAAGATCGGCGTCGTGAAGGAGTTCGGCGGCGACGGCTACCAGCCGGGCGTGCTGCGGTCGTTCCAGGCCGCGGTCGAGCAGCTGCGCGCGCTCGGGGCCGAGGTCGTCGAGGTCTCTTGCCCGAATTTCGTCTACGCGCTGCCCGCGTACTACTTGATCGCCCCGAGCGAGTGCTCGTCGAACCTCGCGAGGTTCGACGCCATGCGCTACGGCCTGCGCGTCGCCGACGACGGCACGCACAGCGCCGAAGAGGTCATGTCGCTCACTCGCGAGAAGGGGTTCGGCGCCGAGGTCAAGCGGCGGATCATGCTGGGCACCTACGCGTTGTCGTCCGGCTACTACGACGCCTACTACGGCTCGGCGCAGAAGGTGCGCACGCTCATCACGCGTGACTTCGACGCCGCCTTCGAGCAGGTCGATGTCCTCGTTTCGCCCACGACGCCGACCACGGCGTTCAAGATCGGCGAGCGCGTCGACGACCCGATGGCGATGTACCTCGCCGACCTGTGCACGATCCCGTCGAACCTCGCCGGCAACGCCGCCATGAGCGTGCCGAGCGGGCTGTCCGACGAGGACGGGCTGCCCGTCGGGCTGCAGATCATGGCCCCGGCGCTCGCCGACGACCGGCTCTACCGGGTCGGTGCCGCCTACGAGGCCGCCCGCGACGCCGCCGCCGGTGGGGCGCTCATCCACAAGGTCCCGGAGCTGGGAGGAACGAAGTGACTGCCGTGGCCGAGTTGATGGACTACGCCGACGTCGTCGAGCGGTTCGACCCGGTGCTCGGGCTCGAGGTCCACGTCGAGCTGAACACGAACACGAAGATGTTCTGCGGCTGCCCGAACGAGTTCGGCGGCGAGCCGAACACGAAGGTCTGCCCGACCTGCCTCGGCCTGCCCGGGGCGCTGCCGGCGGTCAACGGCAAAGCCGTCGAGGGGGCCATCCGGATCGGCCTCGCGCTGAACTGCGAGATCGCCGAGTGGTGCCGGTTCGCGCGGAAGAACTACTTCTACCCGGACATGCCGAAGAACTTCCAGACCTCGCAGTACGACGAGCCGATCGCCTTCAACGGCTACCTCGACGTCACGCTCGACGACGGCGAGGTCGTGCGCGTGGAAATCGAGCGCGCGCACATGGAGGAGGACACCGGCAAGTCGCTGCACGTCGGCGGCGCCACCGGGCGGATCCACGGTGCCGAGCACTCGCTGCTCGACTACAACCGGGCCGGCGTGCCGTTGATCGAAATCGTGACGAAGCCGATCGAGGGCACCGGTGAGCGGGCGCCCGAGGTGGCGCGGGCTTACGTGAGTGCGCTGCGGGACCTGCTGCGCGCGCTCGACGTGTCCGACGTCCGGATGGACCAGGGCTCGCTGCGGTGCGACGCGAACGTCTCGCTGATGGCCAAGGACGCGACCGAGTTCGGCACGCGCACCGAGACGAAGAACGTCAACTCGCTGCGCAGCGTCGAGCGCGCCGTCCGCTACGAGATGACGCGGCAGGCGGCGATCCTCGCCGAGGGCGGTTCGATCAAGCAGGAGACGCGGCACTTCCAGGAGGCCGACGGCACCACGTCGTCGGGCCGGACGAAGGAGACCGCGGAGGACTACCGGTACTTCCCGGAGCCCGACCTGGTCCCGATCGCGCCGTCGCGGGAGTGGGTCGAGGAGCTGCGCGGGACGCTGCCGGAGATGCCGTCCGAGCGGCGGAAGCGGATCCAGCAGGAATGGTCGCTTTCCGACGAGGCCCTGCGTGACCTGCTGAACGTCGGTGCGGTCGACTTCGTCGCGGCCACCGTCGAGGCCGGCGCGTCGCCGGACGACGCGCGTGGCTGGTGGGTCAACACCCTGGCCCAGGAGGCCAACGCCCGCGAAGTCGAGCTGGCCGAGCTGGCGATCACCCCGGCCCAGGTGGCCGAGGTGATCGGGCTGGTCACGTCCGGCGAACTGACGAACAAGCTGGCGAAGGAAGTCGTCCAGGGCGTGCTCGCCGGCGAGGGTGAGCCGCGGGAGGTCGTCGAGAAGCGCGGGCTGAAGGTCGTCTCGGACGACTCGGCGCTGCTCGCGGCGATCGACGAGGCCCTGGCGGCGCAGCCGGACGTCGCGGACAAGATTCGCGGTGGGAAGGTCGCCGCGGCGGGCGCCATCGTCGGCGCGGTCATGAAAGCGACCAAGGGGCAGGCCGACGCCAAGCGGGTGCGCGAGCTGATCATCGAGCGCGTCGGTTCCTGACCGTTTTCATGACACAGCCGTTCTCCGTCAAAAGCGTCACCTGGCGCGAGTGGCTCGGCCTGGCGGCCGGGCTGCTCGCGCTGGGTTCGACGTTTCTGCCGTGGACCACGCTGACCGCCACCCGACCGGACATCGAGGGCATCCTCGCGCAGCTGCCCCACGGTGACGTCGTCCGCGACGCGTGGCACTCGGGCTTCTTCGCCTGGTGCCCGCCGTTGCCGTTGTTGCTGGCCGGGCTGGTCGTGGTCGTTTTCGGGCGAATCCGGACCCTGCGCGTCAGCGGCCTGCCGCAGCTGTGGCTGGTGGTCGCGGCGGCGTCGCTGCTGCTGATGGCGCTGGGCTGGGCGACGCTGGACTGGGAGTTCGACGCCGACCAGCGCGGTATCTTCGAGGCCGCCGGGGTCGCGATCGAGCCCGGCCTCGGCCGGTACCTCGGGTTGGTCGCGGCATTGGTTTCCGGCGTTGCCTCTTTCCTGGACATGCGGGCGATGCGGGCGGAGAGCCGGCAGCCGCGGAAGACCCGCAGCAAGAGCAGCTGATCTTCGCTGCCGCTTCGGTAAGAGTCCTACCGCTGGAGAATTCCCGACCGGCTGCGCGAGTCGTCCGACCGGTTGATAGCGACCGTTGACAACGTTGACATCGCGTTCGCCCGTTGCACGAGAAAGCGCTTTCTGGAACGGTCGAAGAGGTCAGCCTGGCCGTGGAAGCCGCCGTCCGCGGGTGCCCGGGCGGCGTGGATCGGCGCTGCTGGGGCGCCGGAGCCGTGGAGGGAGACCCGGGTTGGCTCAGGGAAAGCGCTTACGGGTGGCGGTCGTCGGAACCGGGGTCATCGCGGAAAGCCACCGGACCGCCTTCGAGGTCCACCGCGAAGACGTCGACATCGTGGCCGCCGCCGATGTCGACGAGGCACGGGTCGCCGCGTTCTGCGCCGCGACCTACCACGCCAAGCCCTACCACGACCTGGGCACGCTGCTTGCCGAGCAGGAACCGGACCTCGTCTCGATCTGCACGCCGCCGAGCCTGCACGTCGAGCAGACGAAGAAGGCGCTCGCGAGCGGGGCCTGGGTCTGGTGCGAGAAGCCGCCCTGCCGGTCGCTCGCCGAGTACGACGAGATGACCGTCGCCGAGCGGGACGGTGGTCCGTATGCCGCCTTCGTCTACCAGCAGCGGTCCGGCTCGGCCACCGCGCACTTCCGGGAGCTGCTCTCCCGCGGAGAGCTGGGACGCCCGCTCGTCGCGCACTGCCAGACCACCTGGTACCGCGATGCTGCCTACTACGCGGTGCCGTGGCGGGGACGCTGGGAGACCGAAGGTGGCGGCCCGGCCATGGGCCACGGCATCCACCAGATGGATCTGCTGCTCCACCTGCTCGGTGACTGGGCCGAGGTGCGGGCGATGACCGCTCGGCTCGTGCACGACGTCGAGACCGAGGACGTCTCCACCGCGCTGGTCCGATTCGAATCGGGCGTGCTCGCGACCGTCGTCAACAGCGTGCTTTCACCGGACGAGGTGAGCCGGATCCGGATCGACTGCGAGCGCGCCACCGCGGAGCTCACCCACCTCTACGGGTACGGCGTCAAGGACTGGCGCTACACGCCGGCGCCGCACGTCGGCGGGGAGGCCGCCGAGCGGTGGCACACCCCGGCCGCCGACGTCGACAGCTCGCACGCCGCCGCGTTCGCGCCGATCCTCGCCGCCCACCGGGCCGGGCTGCGGCCGCCGTGCAGCGGGGACGACGGGCGGCAGGTTCTCGAGTTCATCGCCGCGCTCTACAAGTCCGCGTCCACCGGGCTCGGCGTGCGCCGCGGGGAGATCGGGCCCGGTGACCCCTTCTACCGCTCCATGGCGGGCGACCAGGCGGGAGGCCGCGGATGAGCGCAACGATCACGGTGACCCACCGGCACGGCGAGCACGTGGCCGTCGAGGCGGGCGCCGTCCAGCTGATGTCCTATGTGTACAAGCCCGACCCGGTGGCCTTCGAGTCGCGCAAACCCTACGCCCACCCGCTGCGGACCCTCGGCGGCCGGGCCGTCAGCGGGTACCGGCCCGCCGACCACCGCTGGCACAAGGGCCTGCAGA
Source organism: Amycolatopsis plumensis (assembly GCF_042652605.1). NCBI lineage: Bacteria > Bacillati > Actinomycetota > Actinomycetes > Pseudonocardiales > Pseudonocardiaceae > Amycolatopsis > Amycolatopsis plumensis. The sequence goes on from NZ_JBHSJY010000001.1 coordinate 4,724,265, forward strand.
TGACCGCGAGCCACCTGTCCGGGCAGAACTTCTGGGGCGGGCACACCTACGTCCCCGGCGACTGGTACCAGGAGCTGCCCGACCGCATCGGCTCGATGCGGCACGACGAATTCGCTGCCTTCACCGTCGAACGCGATCGGCTGAGCTTCACCGAGGGCCTCTCCTGGGTCGCCAACGGCGGGGAGGAGTGGGCGCGGGAGCGGCGCGACATCGTCGTCCACTCGGTCGAGCCGGACCTGGGGTCCTGGGCGCTCGACTGGGGGATCGAGCTGACGAACATCCGTGACACCGCGCTCGTGTTCGGCAGCCCGACCACCGCGGGCCGCGAGCGGGCCGGGTACACCGGGCTGCACTGGCGGGGGCCCCGGGACTTCGGCGGTGGCCGCGTCCTCGGCCCCGGCGACCTCGAAGGCGAGGCGATGATGGGCACGCAGGCGCCGTGGCTCGCGTTCGTCGGCGAGCACGACGGCGTCGACGCGCATTCGACGCTCGTCTTCGCCCACGCGCCCGAGAACGACAAGGCGATCCACGAGTCGCACTGGTTCGTCCGAACCGGGGAACAGCCCATGGTCGCGTTCTCATGGGCGTTTTTTGACGAATTCGAACTGCCGCCGGGCGAGAGCTTCGCCTACCGCTACCGGATCGTCGCCGCCGATGGGGCCTGGGACCGCGACCGGGTGACCCGCTACCTCGACGGGCACGGTTGGTCATGAACGAATTTCCGCTACCGGGTGGCATCGGCGTCTCGCACCTGCGCGCCTACGACTGGGCGGCCGAAGACGGCGTCTGCGGGGGCAGCCCGCACGTCCACCTCGCCTGCACCGAGGCCTACGTCGTCACCGGGGGCCGGGGCGCCGTCCAGACGTTGAGCGGTGACGGCTACGCGGAGACGCCGCTGTCGGCCGGGGTCATCGCGTGGTTCGCGCCCGGCACCGTGCACCGGATGGTGCAGGACGACGGCCTGCGCGTCACGGTCCTCATGCAGAACAGCGGGCTGCCGGAGGCCGGGGACGCCGTCTTCACGTTCCCGCCCGACGTGCTCGCCGACCCGGCCGCCTACGCCGCGGCCGCCGCGTTGCCGAAAACCGACCACGCCGCTCGGCAACGCCGTGACCTGGCCGTTCGCGGGTACCTGCCGCTGCGGGACGCCCTGCGGGACGGCGATCCGGAACCGCTGCGGGCGTTCCACCGGGCGGCCGTCGCGCTCGTCACGCCGAAGGTCGCAGAGTGGGTACCGCGCTGGCAGGCCGGGGCGCTGCGGGCCGCCGAGCTGACCGGCGCTCATCTGAAGGCGCTCGCCGACGGCGACGGGAGCCACCTCGACCGGTCCGGCCTGCGGGTCGCGACGCCGTCGAACCCGGACGGCTACGGCATGTGCGGGCGCCGCACCGAATACGACATCCCGCTCGACCAGGAAGGCTTGCAGTGATGAACCAGTCCAGCATCGGAGTGCTGCTCAACGGGGTGACGGGCCGGATGGGCTACCGGCAGCACCTGCTCCGGTCGGTCCTGGCGATCCGCGAACAGGGCGGTGTCGCCCTGCCGGACGGCAGCCGCGTCCAGCTCGAGCCGATCCTCGCCGGGCGCAACGCCGCGAAGCTCAAGGACCTCGCCGACCGGCACGGCCTCACGGCGTGGACCACGGACACCGACTCCGCGCTGCAAGACGTCGACGTCTACTTCGACGCGCAGCTGACGTCGGCGCGCGAGCCGTCGGTGCGGGCGGCGATCGCCGCGGGCAAGCACGTCTACGCCGAGAAGCCCCTTGCCGAAAAACTGACATCGGCGCTGGAGCTGGCGGGCCTCGCGCGGGACGCCGGGATCTGCCACGGCGTCGTGCACGACAAGCTGTTCCTGCCCGGGCTGCTCAAGCTGCGGCGGCTGGTCGACGGCGGGTTCTTCGGGCGGATCCTGTCGGTGCGCGGCGAGTTCGGCTACTGGGTGTTCGAGGGCGACTGGCAGGAGGCCCAGCGCCCGAGCTGGAACTACCGCGCCGAGGACGGCGGCGGGATCGTGCTCGACATGTTCTGCCACTGGAATTACGTGCTCGAGAACCTCTTCGGCCGCGTCTCGGCGGTGACGGCCAAGGCGGTGACGCACATCCCGCGCCGCTGGGACGAACAGGGCGAGGCGTACGCGGCGACGGCGGACGACGCCGCGTACGGCATCTTCGAGCTGGAGTCGGGGGTCATCGCACAGATCAACTCGTCCTGGTCGACGCGGGTCTTCCGCGACGAGCTGGTCGAGTTCCAGGTCGACGGCACCGAAGGCAGCGCGGTCGCCGGGCTGCGGCGCTGCCGCGTCCAGCACCGCTCGGCGACGCCCAAGCCGGTCTGGAACCCGGATCTGCCGGCCACCGAACCCTTCCGCGACCAGTGGCAGGAAGTGCCGGACAACGCCGAGTTCGACAACGGCTTCAAGGCGCAGTGGGAGGAGTTCGTGCGGGACGTCGTCGCCGGGCGGCCGCACCGGTACGACTTCTTCTCGGCCGCCCGGGGGCTGCAGGTGGCGGAGGCCGGGCTGACGTCGTCCGCGGAAGGGCGGCGGGTGGAGCTGAAGCCGCTGAGCTGACCGGCCGGAGTGTGGCGGGCCCGCGCGCCGGCGCGCGGGTCACACCGTGGTCGATTATCGGCGACGGGTGGAAAACCGCAGGTCAGTCCTTGCCGTTGCCGCCGCCGGAGGTGGCCGGGGTGATCAGGACGACGCGGTCGTCGCTGGAGACCGGGGTGCCGCCGTCCTTGTTGACCGTGCCCGCCACCGCCAGCTGGGGGTTGATCATGCTCATGCCGGCCAGCCGCCCGTACGTCACCGGCGGCTTGCCGGTCTTCCCGTCGAGGCTGGCCGTCGGCTTGCCGCTGATCGCGCCGTCCGGGCTCACCGGCAAGTTCTGCAAGTTGCCCGCCAGAGACGTGCCGACCGAGAGGGAGCCGTTGGCGTCGACGAAGTCGGCGCAGCCCGCGACGCCCGGCTTGCCCGTCCACGTCCACGCCGGCGTCGTCAGCGGCTGGCCGGGCTGGATCCGGTAGAGGGCGTCCTTGTCGGCGAGGCGGTCGGTGACCCACACGCGGCCGCCGTCGGCCGATGCGCACACCCCGCCCGGCGCGTGCAGGCCGGCCGCCACCACGAGCGAGCCGTTCGGGTTGCCCGCCGCGGCCTTGCCGGACGTGTCGATCCGCAGCAGCTTCCCGGCGAGGGAGCTCGGGTCGGCCGCGGCGTTCGGGTCGCCCGCGTCGCCGGTCGCGACCAGGAGCGCGCCCCGGTTGTCCGTGCCGATCGTGCCGCGGTTGCCGGACGCGCCCTTCGGGATGCCGGTGAGCACCGGTTTGGGCGGCTGGCCCTGGGCGAACCGGACGACGCGGTTGTCGGTCGCGGTCGTGACGTAGGCGAAGACCAGCTGGTCCTCGACGTACGACGGCGACAGCGCGAGACCGGTCAGGCCGCCGTCGCCGGCCGCCTGGACGTCGAGCTTCGCGAAGTCCGTCGCGTCCTTGCCGGCCGTCGCCAGCAAGACGCGGCCGCTTTTGCGCTCGCCCGCCAGCGCGGTCGGTGTGGAGCCGTCGCCCGGCAGGCCGGCCACCGCGGCGACGGTGTCCAGGCACGTCGCGATCACCGACGGGTCGAAGTCCTTGCAGCCTTGCGGCGGCGGCACGGGCGCGGCGGATTGGCCCGGGCGTGCCTGCTTGGGGTCGCTGCCGGAGTCCGCGCCGGGTCCCTGGACCTCGGGCGGCGACTCGGGGCTCGGGACGGGCGCGGGGCTGAACGTCTGGCCGGCCGCGGTGTCGTCGAACCGCGCGCACCCGGCGGGCAGCAGGACGCCGCAGGCCAAGATCGCCAGCAGGGCCGAGCGGTAGCGGGTGCGCATGATCCCCCAGCCTAGGGGCCGGTGCGTGAACCATGGGTGAGTACTCCTGGATTACGTTGGGGATCATGACGCTGACCGTGCTGGTGCCCGACGACGAGGGCATGACCGTGCTCGCCGAGGTCCCGCGGGTCCTGCCCGTGCGCTACCAGTGGGGCGAGCCGGTGCCGCCCGAGGCCGCGAAGGCGCAGGTGCTCATCCCCGGCAAGCACCCGCCGGGCGAGCAGCTGTGGCGCACGCTGCCGAACCTGAAGCTGATCCAGCTGCTGTCCGCCGGCGCCGAGGACTGGGTCGGCAAGGTGCCCGACGGTGTCCTGCTCTCCACCTGCCGCGGCGCGCACGGCGGGAGTACGGCCGAGTGGGTCGTCGCCGCGCTGCTGTCGATATACCGGAAGCTGGACGTGTTCGCCGTGGCACAGCGCGAAGGCCGGTGGGAGCGGCAGACGGCGGACACGCTGCAGGGCAAGCGCGTGCTCGTCGTCGGCGCCGGCGACCTCGGGCAGCACCTGCGCCGCCGGCTCGAGCCGTTCGACGCGCGCTGCACGATGGTCGGGATGACCGCGCGGGAGGGCGTGCACGGCGTGCGTGAACTGCCCGGGCTGCTCGAGCTGCACGACGTCGTGGTGCTGATGGTGCCGCTGACGTCCCGCACGCGGGGGATGGTCGACGCGGAGTTCCTGGCCCGGATGCGCGACGGCGCGGTGCTGGTCAACGTCTCACGCGGCGCTGTCGTGGACACCGACGCTCTTGTCGCCGAATTGACCACGGGCCGGTTGCGGGCGGCTCTCGACGTCACCGACCCCGAACCGCCGCCCGCCGGGCACCCGCTGTGGACGGTGCCCGGGCTGCTGCTGACGCCGCACGTCGGCGGGGCCGTCCGCGGGGTTCGTGGTCGTTCTTACGCCGTCGCCGCGGCCGAGATCGCCCGGTACGCCGGCGGCGAGCTGCCGGACAACCTCGTGCACGGCGAATACTGAGCTCGCCAGGCCCGCGGCGATCCCCTAACCTGCGCGGGTGAGCAGTGGAGACGACTTTTCGCAGCAGCCCACCAGCCTCCTGTCGGGCGTCGAGGACGATCGGTCGGACGACGCGCCGCGCCAGGGCGGGCTGGGGCTGGGCCTGCTGATCCTGCGGCTGGCGCTGGGCGTGACCATGGGCGCGCACGGGCTGCAGCACCTGTTCGGCCTGTTCGGCGGGCCGGGCATCGGCGGGTTCGCGCGGGTGCTGGAGACGTTCGGCTACCACAAGCAGACGACGCTGCTGTCGTGGATCACCGGCGTCACCGAGGTCGGCGGCGGGCTCCTGGTGATCGTCGGGCTGTTCACGCCACTGGCCGCGGCCGGGCTGCTCGGGGTGGCGGCCAACGCGGTGTACGCGAAGTTTCACGGCGGGTTCTTCGAGGGTTCGGGGCAGGGGTTCGAGTTCGAGCTGCTGCTGGGGCTTTCGGCGCTGACCCTGCTGTTCACCGGCGCCGGGTCGATCTCGCTGGAGCGGAACACGCCCTGGCGGAAGCGGCCGTTGCCGCTGGGCCTGGTGTCGCTGCTGCTCGCCGCGGCGGCGACCGTCGTGGTCATCGTCTTGACGCGGTAGCCGGGGGACGGCTCGGCGGGCGGCTCCGGCCTCCGCGTTGCCGGAAAACTGTCGGTGGGCGCCGGTAATGTTGAAATCGGGGGTCCCCCGGCGGCTGTGGACAACTCGGCGGTTCGGGCGGCTATGTGGACAACTGCGACTCGCGCGCCCGGGATTGTCGGTGGGCGCGAGTAACGTTGAATTCGGGGGTCCCCCAAGGGGCGGGGGTCTTGGTGTGCCGAAAAATCCGCCTGGTGGACCGGAAAAGGCCGCCCCGGGAAACCCGGGACGGCCTTCTCGACCCAGCCTGGCTTACTTGTTCACGTCGCGGACCGCGCCCGTGTCCGCCGACGTCGCCATCCGGGCGTACGCGCGCAAAGCCGCCGTCACCGGGCGCTGGCGGTCCTTCGGCTGCCACGGCCGCTCGGACGCCTCCATCTTCGCCCGGCGCTCGGCCAGGACCTCCGGCTCCACCAGCAGCTCCAGCCGGCGCTCGTGGACGTCGAGGAGGATCCGGTCGCCGTTCTCCACCAGGCCGATCAGGCCGCCCGCGGCCGCCTCCGGGGAGATGTGGCCCACCGAAATGCCCGACGATCCACCGGAGAACCTGCCGTCCGTGATCAGGGCGCACTTCTTGCCGAGGCCCGAACCCTTGAGGAACGCCGTCGGGTGCAGCATCTCCTGCATGCCCGGGCCGCCCGCCGGGCCCTCGTAGCGGATCACCAGGACCTCGCCCGGCTGGATCTCCTTCTTCAGGATCGCCGACACCGCTTCCTCCTGGCTCTCCAGGACCCGCGCCGGGCCCTCGAAGTGCCACAGGTCCTCGTCGATGCCCGCGGCCTTGATCACCGCGCCGTTCTCCGCGAGGTTCCCGCGGAGGATCGCCAGGCCGCCGTCCTTCGTGTACGCGTGCTCGACGTCCCTGATGCAGCCCTCGGCCGCGTCGGTGTCCAGGGACGACCAGCGGTTCGACGTCGAGAACGCCTGGGTCGTGCGGACCCCGCCCGGCGCCGCGTGGAAGAGCTCGAGAGCGGCAGCGGACGGCGACGCGGCGCGGATGTCCCACTCCGAAAGCCAGGATTCGAGGTCACGCGAGTGCACGGACCAGACGTCCGTGTTCAGCAGCCCGCCGCGGTACAGCTCGCCGAGGATCGCCGGGATTCCGCCCGCGCGGTGGACGTCCTCCATGTGGTAGTCGGAGTTCGGCGCCACCTTCGACAGGCACGGCACGCGGCGGCCGATCGCGTCGATGTCGGCGATCGTGAAGTCGACCTCGCCCTCCTGGGCGGCCGCGAGGATGTGCAGCACCGTGTTCGTCGAACCGCCCATCGCCATGTCGAGGGCCATCGCGTTCTCGAACGCCGCCTTCGACGCGATCGAACGCGGCAGCACCGAGTCGTCGTCGTTTTCGTACCAGCGGCGGCACAGCTCGACGACCGTGCGCCCGGCCTGCTCGAACAGCGCGCGCCGCGCGGCGTGCGTCGCCAGCGTCGAGCCGTTGCCGGGAAGCGACAACCCCAGGGCTTCGGTGAGGCAGTTCATGGAGTTCGCGGTGAACATGCCGGAGCACGAACCGCACGTCGGGCACGCCGAACGCTCGACGACCGCCAGCCCGTCCTCGTCGACCTCGGGGCTCGCCGACGCCGCGATCGCGGTGATCAGGTCGGTCGGGGCCTGGGCGACGCCGCCGACGACGACCGCCTTGCCGGCCTCCATCGGGCCGCCCGAGACGAACACCACCGGGATGTTCAGGCGCATCGCCGCGTTGAGCATGCCCGGCGTGATCTTGTCGCAGTTGGAGATGCACACCAGCGCGTCGGCCTGGTGCGCGTTGACCATGTACTCCACCGAGTCGGCGATGATCTCGCGCGAGGGCAGCGAGTAGAGCATGCCGGAGTGGCCCATGGCGATGCCGTCGTCGACGGCGATCGTGTGGAACTCGCGCGCGACGCCGCCCGCTTCCTTGACCGCGTCCGCGACGATCTCGCCGAGGTCCTTCAGGTGCACGTGGCCGGGCACGAACTGCGTGTAGGAGTTGGCGATCGCGACGATCGGCTTGCCGAAGTCGCTGTCGGTCATGCCCGTGGCGCGCCAGAGCGAGCGCGCGCCCGCCGCGTTGCGGCCGTGGGTGGTGGTCCGGGAACGGAGAGGCGGCACGGGAACTCCCAGGTCAAAGGGTGGCCGGCGAAACTGGTAGGACCAATTTACGCTGCCGGGCGAAGCCCGTCCGTTGAGGGTGGGGCGGGGCGGGGACCGGGTTACGCCGTCGGGTTCCCGGCAAACGCCGCGGGGTTACTCGCTCGCCGACGTCTCGGGCTTGATGTCCTCGGCCTGCAGCACCCCGCTCGGGTCGGCGACCAGCCCTTCGCTGACCAGTGACAGCACCGGCAGGTGCCGGGTCCGCACGGTCGGCAGCGGCACCTTCGTGTCGTCCTGCAGCACCGCCTGCACGCGGGACTTCTTCGTGATCGCGAGCCCCTTCAACGCCGACCACGGGATGTCGCGGTGGCCGAACACCGTGCGGACCGCCAGCCCCGAGCGCGTCGCGACGGTGCGGTGGCGGACCACGAACACCGCCAGCGCGATCGGGAAGAGGTAGAGCCACTGCAGGTACGGGATCTCCCCGAGCGCGATCGGTGTCACGCAGATCGTCAGGAGGGCGATCGCCATGAACGACGTGCGGGGGACCCGGAAGACGGCCTTCCGGCCTTCGTCCTGCTGTTTTTCGGCCACGGAGAAATGGTGCACCGCGCGCACGCCGGGCTCGAACCCGGGTCGCGCCGGTGTGACCCACGTCCACGATGCGGACACGTCATCCCGCAGAGTTGACACCCGCGGGGCGTTCGGTCTAGCGTCATCGTCGTGACACCGCTGACCGGCCTCGTACTTCCCAAGCGCGTCGACGCTTAGGGAAGACTTTCCGCTGCGTCGACGCGCGAACCCTCGTGCGACCTTACGGTCGGCGAGGGTTTTTTGTTGCCCTAGGGAAGCAATTCCCCGCCCCACCGCACCGATAGAGCTCAAAAAAGACCCGAACGAGTGACACCCGAGACCCACGAGGCAGATCCGATGACCAGTGCGACGTCGCGCAGCGACGCGAAGCCCGGGCCGACGCCCGGAACGCCCGGAGCACGTCCGAAGCCGGCCCCTCCGGCGGGAACGCCGGTGCGCGTCACCGGCGCGCAGTCCCTCGTGCGCTCGCTCGAGGCCGTCGGCGCCGAGGTGGTCTTCGGGATTCCGGGCGGCACCATCCTGCCCGCCTACGACCCGCTGCTCGACTCGACGAAGGTCCGGCACGTCCTGGTCCGCCACGAGCAGGGCGCCGGCCACGCGGCCACCGGCTACGCGCAGGCCACCGGCAAGGTCGGCGTCTGCATGGCCACCTCGGGTCCCGGCGCGACCAACCTGGTCACCCCGCTCGCCGACGCGAACATGGACTCGGTCCCGGTCGTGGCCATCACCGGCCAGCAGTCGCGCGCGCTGATCGGCACCGACGCGTTCCAGGAAGCCGACATCTGCGGCATCACCATGCCGATCACCAAGCACAACTTCCTCGTCACCGACCCGATCGACATCCCGCGGACCATCGCCGAGGCGTTCCACCTGGCCGCGACGGGCCGGCCCGGCCCCGTCCTGGTGGACATTCCCAAGGACGTGCTGCAGGAGATGACCTCGTTCTCCTGGCCGACGGAGCTGCGCCTCCCGGGCTACCGCCCGACGCTGCGCCCGCACGGCAAGCAGGTCCGCGAAGCCGCGAAGCTGATCGCGAAGTCGCGGCGCCCGGTGCTCTACGTCGGCGGCGGCGTCATCAAGGCCGAGGCGCACGAGCAGCTGAAGCAGCTCGCCGAGCTGACGAACATCCCCGTCGTCACCACGCTGATGGCGCGCGGCGCGTTCCCCGACTCGCACCCGCAGCACCTCGGCATGCCGGGCATGCACGGCTCGGTCGCCGCCGTCGCCGCCATGCAGCGCGCGGACCTGCTGATCGCGCTCGGCGCCCGGTTCGACGACCGGGTCACCGGCCAGCTGTCCTCGTTCGCGCCGGACGCCGCGGTCGTGCACGCCGACATCGACCCGGCCGAGATCTCCAAGAACCGCAAGGCCGACGTCCCGATCGTGGGCGACTGCAAGGAGATCATCGGCGAGCTCATCACCGCCGTGAAGACGGAGTTCGACCACAGCGGCCGTCCGGACCTCGCCGACTGGTGGACCCAGGCCGACGACTGGCGCAAGACCTACCCGGCCGGCTACGAGTGGCCCGACGACGGTTCGCTGTCGCCGCAGTACGTCATCGAGCGGATCGGCGAGCTCGTCGGCCCGGACGCCGTGTACGCCGCGGGCGTCGGCCAGCACCAGATGTGGGCCGCGCAGTTCGTCAAGTACGAGAACCCGCGCACCTGGATCAACTCCGGCGGCCTCGGCACCATGGGCTACGCCGTGCCCGCCGCGATGGGCGCGCAGTTCGGCGTCCCGGACACGCCGGTGTGGGCGATCGACGGCGACGGTTGCTTCCAGATGACCAACCAGGAGCTGGCCACCTGCGCCATCGAAGGCGCGCCGATCAAGGTCGCCGTCATCAACAACGGCAACCTGGGCATGGTCCGGCAGTGGCAGAACCTCTTCTACTCGGAGCGCTACTCCAACACCGACCTGGGAACGCACAAGCACCGTATCCCGGACTTCGTCCTGCTGGCCGAGGCGCTGGGCTGCGCCGGCCTGCGCTGCGAGACGAAGGAAGACGTCGACGCCACCATCCGCCGCGCGATGGAAATCAACGACCGCCCCGTCGTGATCGACTTCGTCGTGGGGAAGGATGCCCAGGTGTGGCCGATGGTCGCCGCGGGCACCGGCAACGACGAGATCATGGCGGTCCGGGGCATCCGGCCGCTGTTCGACGACGACGAGGTTTCGGTCGAGACGACCGAGGCCGCCGCGGAAGCCGCCGGAGAGGGTGAGCGCTGAGATGAGCGTCCACACGCTGAGTGTCCTGGTCGAGAACAAGCCCGGTGTGCTCGCGCGCGTGTCCGGCCTGTTCTCCCGCCGCGGGTTCAACATCGAGTCCCTCGCCGTCGGGCCCACGGAAAACCCCGAGGTGTCCCGCATGACGATCGTGGTCGCCGTGGAAGAGCTACCGCTCGAACAGGTGACGAAGCAGCTCAACAAGCTGGTCAACGTGATCAAGATCGTCGAGCTGGAGCAGTCGACCGCCGTGCAGCGTGAACTGCTGCTGGTGAAGGTGCGCGCCGACAACACCGTGCGCAGCCAGGTCCTCGAAACCGTCCAGCTCTTCCGTGCGAAGGTGGTGGACGTGTCCCCGGAGGCGCTCACCGTCGAGGCGACCGGGACTTCGGACAAGATCGGCGCCCTGCTGCGGATGCTGGAGCCCTATGGCATCCGCGAGCTGGTCCAGTCCGGCATGGTCGCGGTGGGACGCGGCGCTCGCTCGATCACCGCTACATCACCGCGTTAAGACGTAAGTCAGGAAAGGAAGCAGTACCCCCATGGCAGTGGAAATCTTCTACGACGACGACGCCGACCTCTCGATCATCCAGGGGCGCAAGGTCGCTGTCATCGGCTACGGCAGCCAGGGCCACGCCCACTCGCTGAGCCTGCGCGACTCCGGCGTCGACGTCCGCATCGGCCTGCCCGAGGGGTCCAAGTCGCGGGCGAAGGCCGAGGAGCAGGGCCTGCGCGTGCTCACCCCGGCCGAGGCGTCGGCCGAGGCCGACCTGATCATGATCCTGGCGCCGGACACCAAGCAGCGCTTCATCTACGAGCAGGACATCGCCCCCAACCTCAAGGACGGCGACGCGCTCTTCTTCGGGCACGGCTTCAACATCCGCTACGACCTGATCAAGCCGCCGGCCAACGTCGACGTCGCGATGGTCGCCCCGAAGGGCCCGGGCCACCTGGTCCGCCGCCAGTTCGTCGACGGCAAGGGCGTCCCGGCGCTCATCGCCGTCGAGCAGGACGCCTCCGGCAACGCCCAGGCGCTCGCGCTGTCCTACGCGGCCGCCATCGGTGGTGCCCGCGCCGGCGTCATCAAGACGACGTTCACCGAGGAGACCGAGACCGACCTCTTCGGCGAGCAGGCCGTGCTCTGCGGTGGCGCGTCCGCGCTGGTGCAGACCGGCTTCGAGGTGCTCACCGAGGCCGGCTACGCCCCGGAGATCGCCTACTTCGAGGTGCTGCACGAGCTGAAGCTGATCGTCGACCTCATGTACGAGGGCGGCATCGCGCGCCAGCGCTACTCCATCTCCGACACCGCCGAGTACGGCGACCTGACCCGCGGCCCGCGCGTCATCTCGCCGGCGGTCAAGGAAGAGATGAAGAAGATCCTCGGCGAGATCCAGGACGGCACGTTCGCCCGCGAATGGGTCGCCGAGGACGAGGCCGGGCGGCCGAACTTCACCAAGCTCGAGGAGCAGGGCAACCAGCACCCGATCGAGGCGACCGGCAAGAAGCTGCGCGACCTGATGTCGTGGGTGGACCGGCCGATCACCGAAACCGCCTGATTCCGGCCCACTCGAAGGGGACGCCCGCCGCGGGCGTCCCCTTCAGTGCGTTCGGTGGCCGGGTCGCTACGCTGGTGACATGAGTGAGCAGCCGGTCGACGACAAGGCGCACATCCGGCACCACCTCGACTTCACGAAGGCCGAGTGGATCCGGGCCGAGCCCGAAGGCGTCACCCTCGACGACTGCGTCGAGTACGCCTTCATCGAGCACACCGACGGCGTCACCTACACGGCGATGCGGCAGTCCGCGAAGCCGGACGGCGTGATCCTCGTCTTCACGCCGGGGGAGTGGGACGCGTTCGTCAAGGGCGTCCGCGACGGCGAGTTCGACCTGCCCGAGGACCTCGCCGACGCCTAGAGCTTCGCCGCCAGCTCGGCGATCTTGCCCAGGTCACCGGCGATGCCGAGGTGGTCGCCGTAGTCGCGCGATTCGACGATCACGCCGTCGCGAACCCGCATGGCGAAGATGTTCGCGATCCGGACCGGGCGGCCGCCGTACTCGCCCTGGTAGGCGAATTCGCCGATCAGCACCTCCGGGTCGGTGCCCTGGTAGGTGACCAGGTCCGCGACCGCGAAGCCCGGGTTCATCGCCTTGCCCGCGGCGAAGTGCGCCCGGAGTTCGTCGCGGGTACGGAGGATTCCGGAGCCCGGCAGGAACGGGTGCGTGACGTGGGTTTCCTCCGCGTACAGCTCCGGCAGCTCGTCCCAGCGGCCGCCGGCGACGCCGTGCACGAGCCGCTCGAACACCGTGTCCGCGCTCTCCGGCGTCACCGGAGACAGCTCGCGCGGCGGCGCCTGTTCGTAGGCCTTGACGAGTTGGTCGACGCCGTCGCGGATGACGGCCAGCCGCAGGTAGTCGTGGTAGTCGCGCGAGTGGACGATGAGGCCGTCGCGAACGCGCAGCACCTGGATGTTGGCCGTCGTGATCGTCCGGCCGGTTTCCACGGATTCGGCGTCGTAGTCGTATTCGGCGACGATCACTTCCGGGTCCGTCGTCTCGTGGACGACGACGTTCTTGCGCTTGAGCCGCAGCGCCCCGGCCAGGACCCCGGCGAACCGCTCGTGGACCGCCTCGCGGCCGACCAGGCGCGTCGGCCGCGGGACCGCCTGCGGGTGCTCGACGACGGTGTCCTCGGCGTAGAGCGCCGACAGCTCGCTGAAGCGTCCTTCGCTGATGCCGTCGGACAACGCGGTGAAGACGTCGCGAGGTGAGTTCATGAGATCCTCCCAGAGGGCGAAACGGAGTCTGTAGTCCGCCTCCGAAGATACGGACTAAAGACTCCGGTTGTCTACTGGAGCAGGTCCCGCGCGGCCGGCTGCCCGCACACCTCCGCCCACGTCTGCGGGGTGCCGTCGAAGATCGCGTCGCGCGCCGTGGGATCCGCGCCGTTTTCGAGGAGGGTGCGGATGACGTCGAGGTGCCCGGACTGCGCGGCCAGGTGCAGGGCCGTGACGCCCTCGCCGTGGTTCGGGCCGCCGAACGTGCCGCGGAAGTTCACGTCGGCGCCGAGGTCGAGCAGCGTCCGGACGGCGGCGAGCTTGCCCTGCGCCGCCGCCCAGGCCAGCGCGGTGCCACGGTAGACGTCCGCGTCCACGTCGGCGCCGCGGGCGACCAGGGTGCGCAGGGCTTCGGTGCGGTCGTTGCGGGCCGCCCAGGCGAGGGCTTCGTCGCGGACTTCGGCGGGGTCGTCGGTCGGCTGCCAGGCCGGGAAACCGCTGTGGGGACGGTAAAAACCGCGGTGGGCGCCGCCGCGGTCCGACGTCAGGAGGTCGTCGACGGCCTCGATGTCGCCGAGCCCGGCCGCGACGCGCAGGTTGCCCGGCGCGCGGCTGCGCGCGGCCAGGGTTTCCGCGGCTTCGCGGTGGCCCCAGAACAAGGCGACGACCAGGGGAGTGCCGCCGTCGCCGCGGGCCGGGACGTCGACGGGAGCGCCGTGCCGCAGGAGCAGGTCGAGCAGGAGCGGCAGGTTGCTGTAGGCCGCCTGGTGCAGGGGTGTCCAGCCGTGGACGTTGCCGCGGGCCGGGTCGGCGCCGTGGTCGAGGAGGATCCGGCTGAGCCGTTCGTCGTGCGTGGCGCCGGCCATGCCGAGCAGGTCGTTGCCGTTGGTGCCGCGCGCGTCGACGAGTCCGGGGAACTCGCCGAGCAGGGTTTCGAGCTGCTCGGGATCCCGGGCCTCGATCGCCCGGTACGCGCGCGCGAAAGGCTCCCCACTGTCCACAAGGGACTTCACGTGGTCACGGAGTGCTTTCCAGGAAACGAAACCGTGCTCGCGGGCGACGACCGCGCGGGCGCCGTCGCGGGTGAGGGGCCGGCCCCAGCGGTCGAACGGTTCTTTCGCGCCGGGCGTGTCGTCCTCGGCCGAGGCGAGCAGCCCGAGCGCGCGTTCGGCGTAGTAGCCGACGTCCTGGTGGTACGGGTGCTGCAGGGTGTCGCCGTGCTCGGTGACGCGCCGGACGTAGGCCTGCAGTTTCGGCCAGCTCGGGAACCCGTGGTCCCTCGCGATGCGGAACTGCGCTTCGGCGAGTTTGACGCCTTCGGCGCGCGCGAGGTCCTTTGCGCGCTTGCGCAGCTGGTCCAGGCTCGGTTTCGCGGGCAGCGTGCCCATGGTGCCTCCTTCCCTCGTCGCCCGTGGTCCGCCGGCACCGGGCAGGAAGAAGGTGCGGAGCTGGTGGTGCGGTGAAGCGGGGGTGGGCTCGGCCCTTTCCGCGGACGGGACGCGGCCCGCACCGCGCCCCGCCACCCTACCCCGACGTGCAGGAAGGGACGACACGCGTGATTGGACGGTCGACTCGCGTGATTGGAGGGTCGACACGGCGACGCGGGGGCTCGTCGCCGTGTCGTCGCCTCGATCACGCGTGTCGGCTTCCTGATCACGCGAGTCGACCCTTCGCTCACGGGCGGAGGTCGGCCAGGAGGCTGTAGGACTTGGGGGTGCGGGCGAGGACCTGGACGCAGACGTGGTCGGCGCCCGCGTCGAGGTGGGCTCGGATCCGGGCGGCGGCCGTCTCCTCGCCGGTCGCCACGATGGCGTCGACCAGGCGGTCGCTGCCGCCGTCGGCCAGGTCGGCGTCGGTGAAGCCGAGGCGGCGCAGGTTGGCCTGGTGGTGCGGCGCCTGCCGGACGTACAGGCCCACGTGCTCCCGGGCCGCTTCGCGGGCGGCCTCCGGCGGGGCGTCGAGGATCACCGCCTGCTCGACCGCCAGGTACTTGCCCGGTCCGAGCCGCTCCCGCGCGACCGCCGTGTGTTCCGGCGGGACGAAGTACGGGTGCGCGCCGTCCGCCCGCTCGGCCGCCAGGTCGAGCACCCGCGGACCGAGCGCGGCGATCAGCCGCCGGGGCCGTGGCGACGGCGGTGGCAGGGCAGGCAGCGCGGCCTCGTCCATCCCGTCGAGGTACGCGCGGATGGCCGGAACCGGCCGCGCGCCGGGCAGGTGGCCGCCGAAGCCGGCGACGAACCGGCCCGGGTAGGCCTCGCCGAGCGCCCGGGTCGCCGCCTCCGCCGCGATCGGGGCGCGGCGGTCGAACCGCGCGATCCCGGTGGCCACGGTCAGCCGGGCCGTCGCCGCCAGGATCAGGCCCGCCTGCGTGAACGCGTCCCGGCCGGCGTACTCGCCGAACCAGATCGCGTCGAAGCCGAGCTCCTCCACCTCGGCGGCCGTCTCGCGGACCACGCCGATCGGGGCGCCGTCGAAGAACCGCCAGATCCCGACGCTCATCGGGTCACCACCGCCGCCAGGTCGAGCAGCGTTTCCACAGTGGACTCGAAGGAAGGGGCGGACGGGGTCAGCAGCACATGGTCCGCGCCCGCGTCGAGCACCTCGCCGAGGCGTTTCGCGATGGTCGCCGGGTCGCCCCACAGGACGAGGTCGTCGACGAACCGGTCGCTCGGCCCGGCGATGTCGGCGTCGGTGTAGCCGAGCCGTTTCCAGCCCGCGAGGTAGACGGTGACGGAGTGCTCGCGCGCCTGCGCCACCCGGCGCCGCACGCTCTCGCGAGCGTCCTCGCGGTTGCCCACCAGCACGGTCTGCTGCGGGATCAGCAGCTTGCCCGGCCCGAGGATTTCGCGGGCGTACGCCGTGTGCGAGACCGGCTGGGCGAACGGGTGCGCGCCGTCCGCGTGGTCGCGGGCGAGCGCCAGCATCTTCGGCCCGACGGCGGCCAGCACACGGGGAAACGTGACCGGCGAAAGGGTTTCCGCCGTCGCATCGTCCATTTCGGACAGGTAGGACCGCATCCGGTCGAGCGGCCGGTAGTCCTCGCCGAGCTTCGCCGCCTGGACCGCGTGCCCGGCGCCGATGCCGAGCACGAACCGGCCCGGGTGGGACCGGGCCAGCGTCGCCGCGCCCTTGTACGCGGTCGTCCCGCGCCGGGCCCACAGGTTCGCGATGCCGGTGCCGAGCACGACGTCCGGCACGGTGGCCAGGAGGTCGCCGAAGTGGGCGAACACCTCCCGCGTGCCGGGTCCTTCGCCGCTCCAGACCGAGCGGTAGCCGGCCTCGGCGAGCCGGCGCGTCGCCGCGCGCTCGACGTCCGGTGGCGGGGCCAGCGGCGCGCTCGGCAACCAGGCGCCGACCGCGCCGAGCCGCGCCCGCGTGTCTTCGATCAAGGTCATCCTCGAAACTCCCTCCAGTAAGCTGAGGCTGCCTCCGGTTAATATACGGAGGCAGCCTCCGATTGGCTACCCGGTAAAGTCGGAGAGGCGATGACCGATGTGAAGCCGATGCGCGCGGACGCCCGCCGCAACTACGAACGCCTCCTCGAAGAGGCGCAGCGCGCCTTCGCCGAGCACGGCGTCGAGGCGTCACTGGAAGACATCGCGCGCCGCGCCGGCGTCGGCATCGGCACCCTCTACCGGCACTTCCCGACCCGGGACGCGCTGCTCGAGACCCTGCTGCGCGCCCGGTTCGACGCCCAGGCCGAGCGGGCCCGCGCCCTGCTCACCCACCCCGAGCCGCTGAACGCCCTGCACTCGTGGCTCGCCGGGCTCGGGGACGCCACCGGCACCTTCCGCGGCCTGGTCGAGCTCACCGCCGACGCGCTGAACGACGAATCGTCCCGGTTGTACGAGTCGTGCCACGCCATGCGCGAGGTCGGTTCCCAACTGGTGGAACGCGCGAAGCGCGCGGGCGAACTCCGCGAGGACGTCACGGCGCACGAGCTGCTTCTGTTGCTGCACGCGGCATCCTGGGCGGGTGGGCATCTGCCCGGCGAAGGGGGCATGCAGCGGCTGCTGGCTCTTGTTTTCGAGGGATTGCGGGCAAGTTAACACCGGACGACGCCACAGGTCCGGCGCGCGGGTTAAACTCCCGCTCGACCGGGGCACAACGACGTGCTGAGACCGTTTGTCGACACAGAGCGTCCTGGAAATGACCAGATAGTGGGAGCCGCATCGTGAGCAAGCCCAATAAACCCGTCGTCCTCATCGCGGAGAAGCTCGCCCCCTCCGTGCTGAGTGTCTTCGGTGACGAGGTGGAGGTCCGGCACGTCGACGGCACGGACCGGTCCGCGCTGCTCGAGGCGGTGAAGAGCGCCGACGCGCTCCTGGTCCGCTCCGCCACCCAGGTGAACGCCGAGGTCTTCGCGGCCACCACGCAGCTGAAGGTCGTCGCCCGCGCCGGCGTCGGCCTCGACAACGTCGAGGTGCCCGCCGCGACCGAGCGCGGCGTCCTGGTCGTCAACGCGCCGACGTCGAACATCGTCTCCGCCGCCGAGCACGCCGTCGCCCTGCTGCTGGCGGTCGCGCGCCGGGTCCCGGCCGCCGACCAGAGCCTCCGCGGCGGCGAGTGGAAGCGCAGCTCGTTCTCCGGCGTCGAGCTCCAGGGCAAGACCATCGGTGTGGTCGGCCTCGGCAAGATCGGCCAGCTGTTCGCCCAGCGCCTGGCCGCCTTCGATACGAAGCTCATCGCCTACGACCCCTACGTCTCGGCCGCCCGCGCCGCGCAGCTCGGCATCGAGCTCGTCACCCTCGACGAGCTGCTGAGCCGCGCCGACGCGATCTCGATCCACCTGCCGAAGACGCCGGAGACCAAGGGCCTCATCGACGCCGAGGCGCTGAAGAAGACCAAGCCGGGCGTCATCATCGTCAACGCCGCCCGCGGCGGGCTGATCGTCGAGGAAGACCTGGCCGACGCGCTGCGCTCGGGCCACGTCGGCGGCGCCGGCGTCGACGTCTTCGTCACCGAGCCGACCACGTCCAGCCCGCTGTTCGAGCTGGAGAACGTCGTCGTGACGCCGCACCTGGGCGCCTCGACGGCCGAGGCGCAGGACCGCGCGGGCACCGACGTCGCGAAGTCGGTGCTGCTGGCCCTGCGCGGCGACTTCGTGCCGGACGCGGTGAACGTCACCGGCGGCGGCGCGGTCGGCGAGCACGTCCGCCCGTACCTGTCGCTGGTCCAGAAGCTCGGCCAGCTGCTGACGGCGCTCAACCCGACGTCGCCGACGTCGGTGACCGTGCAGGTCAAGGGCGAGATCTCGAACGAGGACACCGGCGTGCTGCAGCTGGCGGCGCTGCGCGGGGTCTTCACCGGCGTGGTCGAGGACCAGGTCACCTTCGTCAACGCGCCGCAGCTGGCGGAGAAGCTGGGCGTGCAGGTCGAGCTGGAGACCGAGCCGGAGAGCCCCAAGTTCCGCAGCCTGGTCACCGTCCGCGCGGTGCACGCCGACGGCTCGGTGCTCACCGTGTCCGGTTCGGTGACCGGCCTGGACGAGGTCGAGAAGCTGGTCGAGGTCAACGGCCGCGGCTTCGACCTGCGCGCCGAGGGCACCGTGCTGCTGGTCGAGTACCCGGACCGCCCGGGCGTGATGGGCCGCGTCGGGACGCTGCTCGGCGAGGCGGGCATCAACATCGAGGCCGCGCAGATCAGCCAGACCACCGACGGCTCGGACGCGGTGATGCTGCTGCGCGTCGACCGCCACATCGACGCGCACCTGCTGGAGCCGATCGGCGCTGCGGTCGGGGCGCACACGATCCGCGCGGTGGACTTCAACTGACGTAACACTTTCGAAGACCCCCTGTCACCCGGCAGGGGGTCTTCGCGCGCAATCACAACTACATAACGGAGTCCTTTGCCTACGTAAGTAGGTGTTTTGGGGGATTAGGTTCTCTGCGCGAGGTTGAACCACGCGTCGTCGAGGGCACGGCGCTGTGCCGCGCTTCACCGTCGGGGGTGTCAGGAGCGGCAGGCAGGTTCGGGTCCAGACCTCGAGTAAGGGGCCGACTCATGAGCAGATCCCGCCTCCCCGCGCGCGCCACGACGGCGGCCTTCGCCGTCGTTCTGGCGGCCGCGCTCGGGGCGCCGGTCGCGAGCGCGGCCGATGTGCCGCTCGCCGACGGCGTCGCACCCGCCAAGATCGACGACGCGAAGCTGCAGGGGAAGCTGTCGCCGCGCCTGGGGGCCGCGCAGGGCCGGGTCACCGCGTTCGTCGAGCTGGCCAAGAAGCCGGCCGTCGACGCGTTCTCCGACGCGCAGCCGCAGGGCAAGGAGCAGGCCAAGCGGGCCGCCAAGGCCGCCAAGGCCGACACCGCGGCGGCCGTGGACGCCGTCGTCGGCCAGCTGCGCGCGGCCGACGCCAAGCCGCAGGTCGTCACCCAGACCGCCAACGCCGTTCCCGGGGTGGTCGTCACCGCCGACGCCGCGAAGCTGCGCGAGGTCGCGAAGCGGGCCGACGTCGTCGCGGTGCGGACGGTCGTGCCGAAGACCCGCACCAACGCCAGCGCCGAGCAGCTGACCAACACGCTCGCCGCCTGGCAGCAGACCGGCAAGTTCGGCGACGGTGTCCGCGTCGGCGTCATCGACGACGGCATCGACTACACCCACGCCGACTTCGGCGGCCCCGGCACGCAGGCCGCCTACAAGAGCGTCGATTCCACCAAGCCGACCCCGCTCTTCCCGAGCGCCAAGGTCGTCGGCGGCACCGACCTCGTCGGCGACGACTACGACGCCGCCACGGCGGGCAAGACCACCCCGAAGCCGGACCCGAACCCGTTGGCCTGCGGTGAGCACGGCACGCACGTCGCCGGCACCATCGGCGGCTTCGGCGTCACCGCCGACGGCAAGACCTTCAAGGGCGACTACAAGAAGCTGGACGCCAAGAAGGTCGACGCGATGCAGATCGGCCCGGGCACGGCGCCGAAGTCGCTGCTGTACGCGATCAAGGTGTTCGGCTGCACCGGCTCGACGAACGTCACCTCGCAGGCGCTGGACTGGGCGCTCGACCCCGACGGCGACGGCGACTTCACCGACCACCTCGACATCGTCAACCTCTCGCTCGGCTCCGACTTCGGCGCGCCGGACGACCCGGACTCGCTGTTCGTGCGCAAGCTCGCCGCGAACAACGTGCTCCCGGTGATCTCCGCGGGCAACGGTGGCGACATCAACGACATCGCCGGCTCCCCGGGCAACACCCCCGAGGCGCTCACCGTCGCCAGCACCCGCGACGCCGGCGTCCTGCGCGACGCCGCCGAGGTCAAGGCTCCGACGACCGCCGCGGGCCAGAAGACCGGCCAGTACAGCCAGAACTACACCGGCTACGACACGCTGGACGTGACCGCGCCGGTCGTGGCCCTCTCGGCGGCGAACGCCGCGGGCTGCGCGCCGTACTCCGCCGAGGACAAGGCGAAGGCGGCCGGCAAGTTCGTCTTCCTGGAGTGGGACGACAACGACGCGACCCGCGCCTGCGGTTCGGCCGCCCGCGCCAACAACGCGCAGGCCGCCGGGGCGAAGGGCGCGCTGCTTTCGTCCACTTTGGAGCACTTCAGCGCCGGCATCGCGGGCAACGCGGCCATCCCGATGTTCCAGTTCACCGGGTCCGCCACGAAGACGCTGCGCGCGGCGCTGACCGCGGGCACGCTGCAGGTCCGGCTCTACGGCGCCGGCCGCGCCTCGATCCAGACCTACGACAAGACGATCGTGGACACCCCGAGCTCGTTCACCTCGCGCGGCACCCGCGGCCCGGCCGTCAAGCCGGACGTCGCCGCGCCGGGTGACACGATCACCTCGGCCTTCCGCGGCAGCGGCAACGGCCGCACGGTGCTGAGCGGCACGTCGATGGCCGCCCCGCACACCGCGGGCATCACCGCGCTGGTCCGCCAGGCGCACCCCGACTGGTCGGTCGAGGAGGTCAAGGCGTCGGTCATCGACACCGCCGGCCACGACGTCTCCGACGGCGCGGGCCACACCTACGCGCCGCAGCGCGTCGGCAGCGGCCGGATCGACGCCAAGGCGGCGCTGGACAACCAGGTGCTCGCCTACGTCGTCGACGACCCGGGCGCGGTCAGCGTCAGCTTCGGCACGGTCGAGGCGGCCGGTCCGGTGACGCTGTCGAAGACGATCAAGCTGGTCAACAAGGGCGTCACGCCCGCCGAGTACACCGTGGGCTACCAGGCGGTCAATGCGCTGCCGGGTGTCGAGTACACAGTGGACAAGCCGTCGGTCAAGCTGACCCCGCGCGGCACGGCCAAGGTGAAGGTGACGCTGAAGATCACCGACCCGAAGGCGCTGCGCAAGGTCATGGACCCGACCATGGCCGCCACCCAGGCCGGCCTGGCCCGGCAGTTCGTCGCGGACGCCTCCGGGCGCGTCGCCTTCACGCCGGTCAGCGGGGCCAAGGTGCCGCTGCGGGTGTCGGTCTACTCCGCGCCGAAGCCGGTCTCGACGATTTCGACGCCGCCGTCGGTGAAGTTCGGCCCGGACGCCACGCAGGCCGTGCTGAACCTGACCGGCAAGGGTGTCGACCAGGGCAGTGGCGCGCAGCGGTACCGCTCGCTGATCAGCGTGCTCGAGCTGCAGGCGGAGTCCCCGCAGCTGCCCGAGTGCGACGCGGACGTGGTCACCGACTGCACGCTCAACAACACGGCCAAGGGCGGCGACCTCCGCTACATCGGCGCGGCGTCGACCGCTCCGCTGGCGAAGGCCCAGGGCGAGCCGGAGAACGCGATCCTCGCGTTCGGCCTGTCCACCTGGGGTGACTGGGCGAACATCGGCAGCAACACCTCGCCGTTCGTCGACATCGACACGACCGGGGACGGGCAGCCGGACTTCGAGACCTACGTGACCAAGGCGACCTCGACCGACGTCCTCCTGGCCACCACGGTCGCGCTGACCCCGGGCTTCCCGACCGTGGACGTCCAGGCGGTCAACGGCCAGCTCGGCGACGTCGACACCAACGTGTTCGACACGAACGTGCTCACGCTGCCGGTTTCGCTGGCGGCGCTGGGCATCGACGCGAACGCCGACTCCCACCGCATCTCCTACACGGTGGGCGTGAGCGGTTTCTACGTCGCGCCGGGCACCACGAACGGGCTCATCGACTACGTCGGCACGCCGCTTTCGTTCGACGCGCTCGCGCCGGGCTACACGGTGCAGGGCGGCGGCGACGCCGCGCTGGGCTACGTCGCGAAGCCGGGCACGGCGCTGGTCGTGACGCGGAACGCGGCGTCGGCCGCGGCCGACAACGCCCTCGGGCTGCTGGCCATCGAACACCACAACGCCGCGGGCAACCGGGCGAACGTGGTCAAGGTGGACGCGGCGCAGGGCGCCCGGAACGAGCGTCAGCCGATCGGGGCTGGTCACCGCTAGTCCACGGCAAGATCGATTCGTGCAGGACCAGGGGCGTCTCCGGCGGTTTTCCGCCGGGGGCGCCCCTGCCGTATTCACCCGATTGGGTGTCTCACCCCGTGGGAGGATGCGGCATAAGGGTGGTGCGGCTACGGCGGTTTGTCTACGGCCGGTAACCTTCCGGCTGCTGGCGTTTTGTTGCGGTGGGCCATCGGTGCGGCCGGTGGTCCGGTCGACGGAGGTGTGTGGATGCGGCTCGCGGTGATCCCAGGAGACGGGATCGGGCCCGAGGTGGTCTCCGAGGCGCTGAAGGTGCTCGGCGAGGTAGTACCGACGGCGGAGATCACGAACTACGACCTCGGCGCGGCGCGATGGCACTCGACCGGTGAGCTGCTCCCGGAGTCGGTCCTCGGCGAGCTCCGCCAGCACGACGCGATCCTGCTGGGCGCGGTCGGCGACCCGACGGTGCCGAGCGGCATCCTCGAGCGCGGCCTGCTGCTGCGCCTGCGGTTCGAGATGGACCACCACGTCAACCTGCGCCCGGCGCGGCTGTACCCGGGTGTCCGGGGACCGCTGGCCGACGCCGGCGACGTCGACATGGTCGTCGTGCGCGAAGGCACCGAAGGCCCGTACGCGGGCACGGGTGGCCTGATCCGCAAGGACACCGAGCACGAGATCGCGACCGAGGTCAGCGTCAACACCGCGTTCGGTGTCCGGCGCGTGGTCGCGGACGCGTTCAACCGCGCCGAGGCCCGCCCGCGCAAGCACCTGACGCTGGTGCACAAGACGAACGTGCTCTCCTTCGCCGGTTCGCTGTGGTCGCGGATCGTCGAAGAGGTTTCGCTGGAGCACCCGGAGGTGACGGTCGCGTACTCCCATGTGGACGCGGCGACCATCCACCTGGTCACCGACCCGTCCCGGTTCGACGTGATCGTGACGGACAACCTGTTCGGCGACATCATCACCGACCTCGCGGCCGCGGTGACCGGCGGCATCGGCCTCGCGGCCAGCGGCAACCTGGACATGACCCGCCGCAACCCGAGCATGTTCGAGCCGGTGCACGGTTCGGCGCCGGACATCGCGGGCCAGGGCCTGGCCGACCCGACGGCGGCGGTGCTGTCGGTGGCGCTGCTGCTGGACCACCTGGGGCAGAAGGAGGCGGCGCGGCGGATCGAGGCGTCGGTGGCGTTCGACCTGGCGACGCGGGACCAGGCTTCGCCGGGGGCCACGCAGGCGATCGGGGATCGGCTGGCGGCTCTGGTTTCGTCGAACGTGCGCACTGCCGGTTGATTCTTTTCGGGGAAGCCCCGTGCCCTTGGGGGGTGCGGGGCTTTTTCGTACCCGGGATGGGGTGGGTCGGCTCGGCTCGGTTGGGGACCCGAATGAGTCATTCGCCTCACCGGCGTGAACGGGACGCTGCCGCCCAAACCAGCACTCCACCCAGGCCAGCCACGACCGACCTCGCCGGAACCCGAGGACGGCATTCCCGAATGGTGGGAGCTTGGCCCAATTCCTGGACTCGTCCGCAAATCTTGTGGCATGATGCGAACGTGACCAGCTTCGCGATCATTATCGACGAGCGCGCCGGACGATAGCTCCACAAGAGCCCCCGGCGCGCAACCTCTCGCACCCCTGCGGGAGGTTTTTTTGTTGCCTCGAAACGCCAGGAAGACGCTAGGAGAAGACCGTGACCCGCAAGGAGCCCGCCGATACCCCGCTCGGCGACGCCTTCCACCTCTACGACACCACCCTGCGCGACGGTGCGCAGCGGGAGGGCATCTCCTACTCCGTCCAGGACAAGCTGGCCGTCGCGCGGCTGCTGGACGAGCTCGGTGTCGGGTTCATCGAAGGTGGCTGGCCCGGGGCGCTCCCCAAGGACACCGAATTCTTCGCCCGGGCCGCGAAGGGCGAGCTGAAGCTGCGCCACGCCGCCCTCGTCGCGTTCGGCGCCACCCGCAAGGCCGGCACCACCGCCGACGCCGATCCGCAGGTCCGGGCGCTGCTCGACAGCGAGGCACCCGTCGTCACGCTGGTCGCGAAGTCGGACCTGAGGCACATCGAACGCGCTCTCCGCGTCGACGTCGACGAAGCCTGCGCGATGGTGAAGGACACCGTCGAATTCCTCACCGGGGAAGGCCGGCGCGTCTTCCTCGACGCCGAACACTTCTTCGACGGCTACGCGCATTCCCCCGAGACCTCGCTCAGGGTCCTCGACGCCGCCGCCCACGCGGGTGCCGACGTCCTCGTGCTCTGCGACACCAACGGCGGGCAGCTTCCCCTCGGGCTCGCCGAGACCGTGCGGGACATCAAGGAAAAGACGGGATTCCGGCTCGGAATCCACTGTCAGGACGACACTTCCTGCGCCGTGGCGAACTCCGTCGCCGCGGTGCAGGCCGGCGTGACGCACGTCCAGTGCACCGCCAACGGTTACGGGGAACGGGCCGGCAACGCCGACCTGTTCGCCGTGACGGGAAATCTGGTGACCAAGCTCGGCCTCGACGTCCTCCCGACCGGAGGCGCCGCCGAGCTCACCCGGGTCTCCCATGCCCTTGCCGAAATCGCCAACCTCGCCCCCTACACCCACCAGGCTTACGTAGGGGCGTCGGCCTTCGCCCACAAGGCGGGACTGCACGCGAGCGCGATCAAGGTGGATCCGTTGCTGTACAACCACATCGATCCGTCTTCCGTCGGCAACGACATGCGGGTACTGGTCACCGAGATGGCCGGCAGGGCCAGCCTCGAGCTCAAGGGACGTGAGCTCGGGGTCGACCTTGCCGGCCGACCCGAAGCGCTGTCGAACGCGCTCACCAAGGTCAAGCGGCTCGAGGCCGAAGGCTGGTCCTTCGAGGCCGCCGACGCCTCCCTGGAACTCCTGCTGCGCCAGGAAGCCGACGTCCCCGCGGAGGCGCCGTTCGCGCTCGAGTCCTACCGCGTGGTGCTCGACCACCGCTCCGACGGCGAGGTGATGGCCGAGGCCACGGTCAAGGTGCACGTCGGCGGCGAGCGCGTCATCGCCACCGCCGAGGGCATCGGGCCGGTGCACGCCCTCGACGCCGCCCTCCGGAAGGCACTGAGCCCGCACCTGTCCTGGTTGGACAGTGTGGAGCTGGCCGACTACAAGGTGCGCATCCTCCAGGGCCACCCCGGCACCGACGCGGTGACGCGCGTGCTGGTCGAGAGCACCGACGGCGAACGCGAGTGGACCACCGTCGGCGTCCACGGCAACATCGTCGAGGCCAGCTGGCTGGCCCTCTGCGACGCGCTCGTCCACAAGAGCACCACCGTGGCCTGAGGGTACGGGCCGGGCGCACGTAGAATGGCCGCGTGCGCCTAGCCCGAATTGCTCATCCCGGTGGTGTCGCGTTCGCCTCGATCGAAGGCGACGGTGACGACGCCCAGGTCCTCGAAATCGCCGAACACCCCTTCGGCCAGCCGAACTTCACCGGCAAGCGGTGGCCGCTGGCCGACGTCCGGCTGCTCGCGCCGATCCTGCCGTCCAAGGTGATCGCCGTCGGCCGCAA
This sequence comes from Amycolatopsis plumensis, assembly GCF_042652605.1. NCBI lineage: Bacteria > Bacillati > Actinomycetota > Actinomycetes > Pseudonocardiales > Pseudonocardiaceae > Amycolatopsis > Amycolatopsis plumensis. Next base: position 4,750,286 of record NZ_JBHSJY010000001.1, read on the forward strand.
CTACGCCAAGCACGCGGCCGAGTTCGGCAACGAGGTGCCCAGCGCCCCGATGCTCTTCATCAAGCCGTCGACCACGGTCATCGGGCCCCACGCGGCCATCCGCCGCCCGTCGGACGTCGGCCGCGTCGACTTCGAGGGCGAGCTGGCCATCGTCATCGGGCAGCCGGTGAAGAACGTGCCCGCCGCCCGTGCCGCCAGCGTCATCCTCGGCTACACGATCGCCAACGACGTCAGCGCCCGCGACCTCCAGAAGTCCGACGGCCAGTGGGGCCGGGCCAAGGGCTTCGACACCTTTTGCCCGATCGGCCCGTGGATCGAGACCGCGATCGACGCGTCCGACCTGTCGCTGAAGGCCGAAGTCGACGGCGAGCTCAAGCAGGACGGCCGTACTTCGGACCTCGTTCACAAGATCCCCGAGCTGGTCGAGTTCGTCTCCGGCGTCATGACGCTCCTGCCCGGCGACATCATCCTCACCGGCACGCCCGAGGGCGTCGGCCCGATCGAGGGCGGCCAGAGCGTCTCGATCACCATCGAAGGCATCGGCACCCTGACCAACCCGGTCGAGAACGTCTAACTCCCGCCGAACAGCGCCCGCGCCGCCGCGACGACGGCGTCCGGGCGCTGTTCCGGGATCAGGTGCCCGCAGTCGGCGAGTACCCGCACCGGGAGGACGTCGCCCAGCAGCTCCGGCGGCACGAGCACGTCCCGGCCGCCGGCCAGGATCTCGGTCGGCATCCGCGGCCGGTCCGCGCCCGCGCGCCGCAGCTTCGGCAGGTCGTGCCCCACGAACTGCCAGTTCAGCTGCTGCCCGGCCCGGGCCTGCCCGGGACGGCGGCTGCGTTCGGCGAACTCCGCGACGCCGTCTTCGGCCGCGCCCCAGTGCCGGAGCAGGAACCGCGTCAACCCCGGCCAGTGGCGCAGGACGGCCGGGCCGAGCAGCGGGAGTTCCCACAGCGTCGTGTGCCAGAACCGCCACGCGGCCCGGCGCAGCGCCCGCCGCGCCGGCCACGGGTGGGTCATGGCGAGCGCGAGGTGCGCGCGGACCCGCTCCGGGGCGCGCAGGCAGAGCGCGAACGCCGTCCACGCGCCCCAGCCGTGGGAAACGACCCGCACTTCGTCGAGGCCGAGCGCGTCGAGCAGGGCGAGGAGGTCGTCGACGCGGGTCGCGGTTTCGTAGCCGTCCGGCGGCGCGTCGGACCAGCCGGCGCCGCGGAAGTCCGGGCAGAGCACGCGGTGGTCGGTGGCCAGGCCCGGGATCACCCGGCGCCAGGCGTACCAGTGCTGCGGGAAGCTGTGCAGCAGGAGCACGGGCGGGCCGGAACCGGCCTCGGCGACGTGCAACCGGACCGCGCCGGCCTGGACGAAGCGGTGTGTCACGCCGTCGACGGCGGGGAAGGGATCTTCGTTCACACCAGGAGGAGAGCCCTCGGGCGCGCGGGGTTCCCCGCGGAAAAGGTGACGAAGTTCCTGGGAACCTTTCGTCGGGTGGCCGCCTCCACCCGGGCGGAGGACGAGGAGGCGCATGGACCCGACGGAGCTCGTGCGCGCCGCCCAACGCGGCGACGCGCTCGCGATGCAGGAGCTGCTGGGCCTGCTCACGCCGTACGTCGGCAGGCTGTGCGGCCCCATCGCGCTCGACGACGGCGCCGACGCCACCCAGGAGGCGCTGATCGCGATCTTCCGCAACCTGCGCGGCCTCGCCGAACCGGCCGCGGTGTTCGGCTGGGCCCGCGCGATCGCGGTCCGGGAGGCGGTCCGCGTCGCCCGGCGCGCCCGGCGGGCAGTACCCGCCGAACTGGCCGACGTCCCGGCGGCCGTCGACGTCGAGCTCGGCGTCGACATCCGCGACGTGCTCGACCGGCTCGCGCCGGAGCATCGGGCGATCCTCGTCCTGCGGGACGTCGAAGGGCTGGACGAGCAGGCCGTGGCCGAGCTGCTCGCGGTGCCGGCGGGCACGGTGAAGTCGCGCCTGTTCCGCGCGCGGCGGAGTTTTCGGAAGGAGTGGAGCCGATGAGCTGGCCGGTCGCCGAACTGGACGCGGTCCGCCGCCTCGGCGTGCTGGCGGCGGCGCTGCCGGGCGCGTTCTTCGCCGAGACGGTGGTGGACGCGCCGTTCGAGGACGTCTGGGCGGTGGCCGCGGACCTGGAGGGCGAGCTGCCGCGGCTGCTGCGGAACGTGCGGTCCGTGCGGGTCGTGGGAGAGGGGGAGCACGTCGTCGCCGACATCACGGGGTATTTCCGGCTGCGCGACCGGTTCGATGTGGTGCTGCGCCCGGGGTGGTGCGTCATGCAGGGCAGGCGGGTGGTCGGCGGGATGGCGGCGGTGCCGGAGGGCAGCGGCACGCGGTTCGCGTTCCTCGGTGGGCTGCGCGGCCCGGGCACCCGTGCGGCCGCCCCGCTGCTGCGCCGCGTGGGACGGCCGGTGGGCCGGGGACTGCTCGAGCGGCTGCGAGAGCGGGCGTCCCCGGTGTCTTGAATGACTCATTCCTGGCGTCGGAGGTCTTGAATGAGTCATTCAAGACGAGCTAACCCGCGGCGGGTGGCTTTCGGCGGTTGCTCAGCGCTGCACCGGCTCCATCGCCCGCCGCGCGAAGGCCGGGGCGTGCTCGGGTCGCAGGCCCAGGCCCAGCAGGCGTGCCGGGAAGTACGACAGCTTCGGGAACCGGGCGAACGCCTTGACCATCGGCGCCGGCGGGCCGTTGCGCTTGCCGTTCATCACGCCGCGCACCACCGTCCGGTGCATCAGGCGCTGCAGCCCCTGCACCAGCAGCGTCGGCGCGAGGCGCCGCGCACGCACCTTCGCCAGCTCGGCCTCCGTCGGACGGCCCCGGCGCAGCGGCTCGGCCAGCAGCGTCGCCGCCGCGACCGCGTCCTGCACCGCCAGGTTGATGCCCACGCCACCGATCGGCGACATTGCGTGCGCCGCGTCGCCGAGGCACAGCAGCCCGTCGACGTGCCACCGGCGCAGCAGGTTGAGCCGCACGTCGAGGAACTTGACGTCGTCCATCGTCGCCAGTTCGTGCACCCGGTCGTGGAACTCGGGGCAGATCTGTGTCACATTCTCCCGGAACGCCTCGATGCCCTGCTTGCGCAGGTCCTCGCCCTTCGGCGCGAGGTAGGCGACCTGGTAGAAGTCCGGCCGGGGGAGCGGCACCGCGAAACGGCGGTCGCGCATCTTCGGCAGCAGCATGTTGCCCGCTTCGCCGTCGCCGCGGGAGAGCCGGAACCACCAGACGTCGAACGGGCAGTCGTACTCCCGCGGCACCAGGCCGGCCTCGCGGCGGGCCAGTGACCAGCGGCCGTCGGCGGCGATGACCAGGTCGGCGCGGATTTCGCCGGTCTCACCGGCGCTCGTGCGGTAGGTGATGCCGTCGACCCGGCCGTGCTCGCGGACCAGGCCGGTGCACTCGGTCTCCATCCGCTGGACGAACGTCGGCTCCTTGCGCGCGCTTTCGGCGAGCAGGTCGAGGAAGTCCCACTGCGGCACCATCGCGATGTAGGGGTGCGCCACCTTGAGCCGGGTGAAGTCGGCCAGCTTCATCAGCTCGCCGTTCTCCTGGGGGAAGCCGGCCGCGGTCAGCTCGCTGTGCGGCAGCGCGTCGAACTTCTCGCCGAGACCCAGCTCGTCGAGCAGCGTCAGCGTCGACGGGTGGACCGTGTCCCCGCGGAAGTCGCGCAGGAAATCGGCGTGCTTCTCCAGCACCGTCACCTCGACGCCGGCCCGGGCCAGCAACAGTCCCGTGACCATCCCGGCCGGCCCGCCACCGATGACGACGCAGGTGGTGCGCTCGGTCATCTCGACCATCTCCCTTATTCATCGCTTGTTGAATAACTCGAGGATGCACCCGCCCGCCCTCGGGGTCAAGGGCTTTGACCGGGGATACGCTGATCGGGCGACGGGCGCGCGCTCTCGCTCCGGTGATCAGAAACCGTCCAAACGCGACAGTTGGTCGGCGGTGTTCCGGCGTCGCGCCGCTCGGGCGGCGATATGCGGAAGTGCTCTTGTGGACGGAGCGGCTTTCCTTGCGGGAGAACGGCTTTCGGCGAGGAATCGATTGCTGTTCCGCCGGAGCGGGCGCCGGCGGCGCTCGTGGCGGATAACCGAACGGGGACGGTGCGCCAACTGGGAGTAGAGCCGGTGCGCCGGAACAGGCGAGCGGCTATCACCTCTTTGGCAGCGTCGCGAACGCGGCGGTTGCCCTAGCCTCACTGGGTGGATTTCGCCCTGGCACCCCGGACCCCTTCGCGAACCGCCCCGCCCGCCGCGGCGGCGTCCGAGCCCTGGGCGCCGCCCGAGCTCCGGCTGGTGTGCCTGGACATCGACGACACCCTCATCGACTGCACCGCCGCGATCCGCCGGAGCCTCCACATCCTCACCGGCCGGGGCGACCTGTGGCCGCTGTGGGACCTGATCACCGAAGAGCACGTCGCGCTCGTCGTCGCCGGTGAACTCGACTACGCGACGATGCACCAGCGGCGCACCGACTGCTTCCTCGCCGAAATCGGCATCTGCGCCGACGCCGAGCAGGTGAGCTCGTTCGAGCGGCGCCGCCGGGAGCTGCTCGACCACTCGTGGCAGCTGTTCGACGACGTCCTCGACTGCCTGGAGTGGCTGCGCGCGGCCGGCCTGATGCTGGCGGCGGTGACGAACGCCTCGGGTGTCCACCAGCGGAAGAAAATCGCCGACCTCGGCCTGGCGCCGTTCTTCGACCACGTCGCCATCGCCGGCGAGCTCGGGGTCGCCAAGCCCGACCCGGTGATGTTCCACACGGTGTGCCTGGGGCTGGGCTGCGCGCCGACCCAGGCGATTCATGTGGGGGACAAACTGGACACGGACGCGATCGGGGCCCGCGACGCGGGGCTGGGCGCGGTCTGGCTCGACCGCGACCGCATCGGCGCCCGCGCCCCGGAGGGCGTCCACACGGTGGCCGGCCTCGCCGAGCTGCCTGAGCTGCTGGTTTCGGAGTACGCGACGATCGGCGTCCCGGCCCAGCGGGGCAGTGGCACCCCCGCGTTCACGGTCCGGAACAGTGTGCTCTAGTATTTCTCCTCGTGCGGTGCTGAACCGGCCAGCCGGAGCGGTACCTCACTGGGGTATGGTGTAATTGGCAGCACGACTGGTTCTGGTCCAGTTAGTCTAGGTTCGAGTCCTGGTACCCCAGCTGCGGAGAGTGACCCCCCTGCGAAGCGGGAAATCGCTTCTGGTAGGTTCTCTCCAGCAAGAAAAACAGAAAAGCCCCTGGGAAACCAGGGAAGATCCTAAGCCCCCGTCGTCTAGCGGCCTAGGACGCCGGCCTCTCACGCCGGTAGCGTGGGTTCGAATCCCATCGGGGGTACAAACAGCTACCACCCAAGCTCGGCTGACCCAGGTCAGCCGAGCTTTTTGGTTGAGTAGCAGTCATTGCGTCGGAGATCCTCTCTGCGGCTTCCGCCGCCTTGGGCAGCTGATCCACCGGGAGTCTAACGGTGATCGTCACCTCGTCGCCGCGTCCGTGGACGTTGACGCTGAGCTGAGTGATCTCGAAGAGCTCGTGCAGCAGCTCGCGGGGCGCCTTCGCCATGTTCACCGCGAGGTAGGGGAGCGCCTCGATCCGGCCGAGGTCGGCTGTCTTCGGCGCAGTGGACTGGTCGGCTTTGTCGAGTTGGGCAATGGCGGCCAACGAGGCTTCCTTCTGCCTCTCAAGGTCGTTGTAGCTCTGGCGGAGTGCACCGGTGAACGGGTCGTCCGGGTCCCCTTCGCGGGCCTGCTTCATGATCGAGTCCTGCTGGCGCGCGATGGTGGCCAGGAGCTTCTGCTGACGTGTCCGCTCGGCCTCCCGCTCCCGGCCGGCGGTGTCATCGACGCCACCGAGGTCCTGTTCGAGGATCGCTCGCCTTTCGGTGCCGAAGAGCCGGTCGGCGTAGAACCGGCAAATGGCTTCCAGGAGTTCGTCTTCGCGCACCCGGATCGACGTCGGCAGACCGGGGTGAAGATCGGCCTTGCCCTGATTGTTCTTGCCCGGCCAGCAGAGGTAGTAGACGACCTTCTTGTGCTTCATGTCACCGAGCATTCGTCGCCCGCAGCTGTGAATTACCCGCCCACGGAGGATGTACTTCCGCTCGGCCTTGGGATGGCTGTTCAGCGTGTCCCCGTCGCGTGACCCGCAGCCCTTGGTGCGGTCGCCGTTGATCTCGTCGAACAGCCACTTCGGGACCAAGGGCTCGTGCACGGGATTCGGGGACCAGACCCACTTGCACGGCTCGTTGACCCGGCCGCGCTTCGACGTCGTCGCGCGCCGGTTGAAGACCTGGTAGCCGGTGTACTTCGGGTTGCAGAGGATGTTGTACACAGCGCTTCGGACGCCCGCGCCGCCAACCGGCGCCGGACCCGGGACCTGATGCCCCGAAGGCCAGCAAATCGCCCTGGAGTTCGTCCGCGACGGCCGCAAACACGGCGCCGACGCCGCCTTCGGCTCCCACGCACCGAAAGACCTCGGCGACGACGTCCTGCGCGGCTTGATCGCGGTGCGGTTCCTCGGCCGCCACCGCGATGACGGGCTCGCCCGCAGCGGTCTGGCCTGGCTCGGCGTCGACCCGGCCGACGCTCGTTACCACGAGGTCGTCACCAAGGACCTCTCGCCGCTCAACCCGGCTGGTGGCGAGGAGGAGCGGCGTGCTCGAGCGGGGGAGTTTCTGGTGCGGGACCACAGTGGACGGATCGGCAAGGTCAAGGTCATGACCCAGCCGTACCGCACGCTGCCGGACGCCGTCCTGACCACACCTGACGTATCCCGAGGCCATCGGGCGCATTGAAGACCAGCCTTCTGATCCCTGTCTCACAGAGACACAGGGCAGGAGGACGTGATGAGGCTGAGGTCGTGCGTAACCCGTGGACTCGCGATCGTCTCCGTCACCGTCCTCATCGGACTCGTCACGCCACAAGCCGCACACGGCCAGACGCAACGGAATCCGTGTGAGCCATATCCGACGTGCCTGTGGGTGGCTGGTGACCAGCCGCCGCCGCAGCCGGATCCGGACGCGCCGCCACTGGCGTTGCAGGACGACCCTGGTCATCACGTCCACCTCGGTGGGATCTTCAGCATCGACGACGGCTACGGCCGCGATCTGCACAACTACGATCTCTTCGCCAACCTGCCCGGCTTGCTCGACAACCCGATGCCGACGATGTGGCTGTGGCTGGCCAACATCGGCTTCGCCGTCGGCAAGTATGCGGTCGGGTTCTCGGTCTGGTTCACCGAATGGGCCGCCTCCACGCAGGTCTTCGACTGGATCAAAGCGCCGGCCCACGACCTCGAAGGCATCTGGCAGACCTCGGTCATCGGCGACCTGAAGCTCCGCGAGATCGCGATGCTCGTTGCCACCTGCTACCTCGGGCTGCTGTTCGCGCGCGGCCTGACTACCCGGGCCTGGCGGGAAACCGCGTCCACCATCGCGGTCAACGTCCTCGCCGTCGCGATCCTCACCCACCCCGTCGACGTCCTCGTCGGCGACGACGGCGTGCTGTCCCTGTCTCGCGACCTCGCTGCCGACGTCTCCAGCGTCGTCATGGGCCACGAGCCCGGCGGCACCGGGAACCCGGCCGCACCGATCGGCCAGGCGTTCATCGACAACCTGCTGGTCACGCCCTGGGAGACGCTCAACTACGGCACGCCGATCAACCGGGTCAAGGGCATCGCCGGTGCCTGCCAGTACTCGGTCAAGCGCATCCTCGACGACGGTCCGTGGTCCGGCAAGGACGACAGCACCAAGGCCCGCGAACTCGACGGCTGCCCCGGCGACTACGGCAAGTACAACGAGGTCGCCGACGGCGACCGCACCCTCGGAGCCTGGCTGTACGCGATCGCGATGCTCCTGTTCGCGATCCTGGTGATCTGCCTGAACGCCATCCAGGTTCTCGCTCCGTACCTGCTGCTGTTCGAGGGACTGCTGCTCGCGCTCGCCCTGGTCGCCGCGCTGGTGCCCTCGATGCAGCACCAGCTCGCCTACCGGGTCAGCTCGATCGCCGCCACCATCGCCCGGCTGCTGGCCGGCATGGTCTTCCTCGCCGTCATGACCGTCCTGCTGCGCACCCTCATGCTGGCCGACCTCGGCCCGCAGCTGGTCCGGTTCGCCGTCATCGATCTCGTCGTCTTCTCCGGCTTCCTCTTCCGCAAACGCCTCGCCGCGAACCTCCAGCGAGTCCGCGGCCAGGTCAGCTCCCGACTGCAACGGCTCGGCAGGCCGCGCCACGCCCCGAAGGCGCTGCCGACGCCGGTCGTCCCCGCTGGCCCGGATCGCCTGGCCCGGACGGTCAAGGCCGGGACGTCGGCGTTCGCGGAGACCTTCGCGCCGGTCGGGCGGCTCAAGGAGCGTCTGTACACCGCCGGGCGTGCTGGTGGGCATGCCGGAGGGCAGGCGCTCAAGTACACCGTGGGGGCGCCGGTTTCGTGGCCGCAGGCAGCCCACCGCGCGCAGACGGCGCTCACCGCCAAGGCCGGGGCCGCCAAAGGTGCGCTGGCCCGTCGTGCCGAGGCCGCCAAGACCTACGCCACGGCCTACGCCGGAAACCTCGGGACAGCGACGGCATCGACTTGCTCGGATTTGAAGGCCCGAGCCGCATCCTCTGCAGCAACCCGGCACAGCGCGACGAGATCCGGACGTTGCTGCAGGACAAGGGCGTCACCACCATCGCCGGGAAGCCGATCGAGGAGGTCGTCACCGTATGAGCAACCTGACCGCCGACCAGCTCTGGAACGGATTGACTGAGCTGCTCACCGGCCACCACGAGGCCGCCGGTGACGAGCTGCCGGGCGCCGAACTCGTGGTGACCGATGGCAAGCAGGAGGTGTTCCGAGCGGCCCTGGCCCGGCACGCTCGCCGGGACCGCGACGAACCCGCGGTGATCTGGATCCGCCCGATCATGGCTTCCGCCGGCCTCGAGGACGACCTTCCCGCGTTCGACCTCTCGATCGTTCGACGGCGCGCCCTGCACGTCGCGGTAGCTCAAGCCTCCGAAGGCGGGCTTAACTTCGAGCTGGTCACCGGGCAGCACGCCCGCGTCCAGCCTGCCCGCGGTATACAGCTCGCCGTGCTGCAGGACTTCGACACCTGGATGACCACCCTGACGCTCGAACGGCGGATAGAGGTCGAAGCGCTCGACAGCGACTGAATCTGCCCGGTTACGGCCGACACGTGTCTCCGGCGAGAACCCGAACGATCCGGTGGTGATGGACAATGCGGCACGCCGACCAGACTCCGGAAATCGCGGCCGTCGAGTGGGTCGCCGACCACATGGAAGCTCACGGCCATCTCCTGGTTCACGGTTCGACGATTGCCGAAGTCATCGGCCGTGTCCAAGCCGCAGTCGATGTCCGTCCGGTCCCCGGGCCTCGGGACGTGCGGCTGCGGATCCTGCACACCGGCTGGTGGCAGACGGAGACGTGCCACTGCCGGCGCTCACTTGCGTGCTCGAACCACCCGAGGTGGCACTACCGCCCGGCCGCGGCCACCGATCGGAACGCCTGGCGAGGCGCTGAAGTCCGGCTTGTACTCACAGTGAATCAGCCCGGTGCGATCAGGACGTGACTCGTGTGTCCGAACGCGACCCCTGCCACCGGAGGAGCCATGTACGAGTACTCCGACGACGAACTCGACCAGGCCGCGGCGTCCGCGGCTCAGCGATTCGACCTGGACACCCCGCACGCCCGCGAACTGGTCGACATCGTCGCGACCGCGCTCACCGATGGCGGCGATGCAATCGACGACGCTGCCTGGGACGTCCAGGACAACGACCCGGGCGTCGCGGGGAAGGAATTCGTCGACGACGTCGCGAACAACCTCGGCTACGACCTCCCTTGACCGTGGATGCGGGTCTTGACGACGGGGCCGACCGCTGCGTCGTGCTCCAACGCAAAGGCCAGTTGTTTCCCGCAATCTACGCCGCGGCGTATCGGCTTTGCCGGCTGCCGGTTTGGCGGAGACGAGACGCCGTCGATCCCTCGCCGGTGCTCGACTGCCTTGAGGACGTGACCATGCAGGTCGCGTTCTTCTGCGGCGAGGAGATCAACGCGTCGCTGGAGCGGCTGCTGACCGCAGCCCGAGTTGTAGCCGAAACCGCGCGGACCATCCAGGCATCCAGCCGGCCGGGGTTCGGTGGCAACGTCGACGAGCGGCTTCGGTCCGACGACGAAGCCGGCCGCCGCCGGCTGGATCACGCGATCACCGCGTTCGTCGAAGCCGCCCGCTCGGACCTGCGCATCGACGGCACCTGGCTGCCGGTGCATCCGAGGAGCTGACGGCTTACTCACTGGTGCGGTTCGGTGGCGTGTCGACCAGATTCACCTTCTTGGTGATGCGGACCGGCGCGTCGACCGGCCCACGCCAGTGCCCTGCAACCGGCGTCAACCGGCGCAGCGTCCGTCCCGGGCCGTAGGCCTGGCGACGGATGAACGGCGCGACCGGGAACCGGACACTCACCGTCCGTCCCGAGGGCTCGCCGCGGTGAGCTGATCGCGACGAGGTCTTGCGGCTCACCGAGACCACCCTGACCGGTGCCGCGCTGTAGCCCGCCCGCTCGGCGCGGACACGCTGAGTCCGGGGGAGGTGCACTTCGGCGGTCTCGGTCAACGTGTTCGGAGTACAGAAAATCCAGCCGGCGTGGACGGTCTGCATCCACCCGATCGCCGTCTCGGCGGCGACGAGCTGATCTGGCCGGATCGCCCGGCCGTCCGGGTGCGGTGCCAGCGCGGCCGACGTTGCACCCCACGGCATGTAGATCTCGTTGTCCCAGGTGAGTTCGCGTTCTGCTGGTGGGCTGTCAGCTCGGCCTCGGCGGCGCTCGCTCCCAGCGACCGGGCCAGCCGCTTGACCGGCGCGAAGTCGGTAGCGCTCCAGAAAGTGACCCAGAGACCGCCGGTGTCCGAGGTGAACAACTCGGTGCCGCCCCACGACACGGCAACGACGTCGATGCGCTTGCCGTCCTCGCGGACGTAGTCGGCCAGTGGTTCGGCGAACAGCATGAACCCGGTCGGGGCGGGGATGTCCTGCGGCTGGGTGTCCCAGTGGTTTTTCAGGCTCGGCGCGGCTTGGCGGACCAGGCGGGTGATGTCGGCGGTGACGTAGAACAGCTGCGCCCGGCTGAGCCGCTGGTGCTCGTCTTCGAGCAGGAGCCGCGCACCGAGGTCCGGCCTCACCACGGGACGCAGCGTCCCACGTTGGCGGCGCAGCGACTCTGCCGTGAACAGGCGAGCGGGCGGAGTCAGGAGGTAGTCGGCCAGGTGCTCTCGCAGGGCAGGCAGCTGCCGTGGTGATGGGGGCGACCAGCTCGGCGATTGGGGGACGGCCATCGGCTTGGGGCTCCCCTCAACCTTGTGTACTTAGTTCTCGTGGTTTACGGTAAGCAAACTTCGAGTACTAAGTCAACAATGATCGAGGGGAATCAAGATGGCCCGGCGCAAGCACGGTTCCGGTAAGGCGTCAAGGGGTAACCGGATCAACGCCGAGGCCCATGCCCTGACCCTCGCTGTCGAAATTGCCACCGCCTGGCACCGGGGTGGCGGCGCCGATCGGCCAGAGGTGCCATTGGGAGTTCCGGCGACCATCGCGGCCGCCGGGCTGCTGGTGGACCGGACTGCCGACGTGGCAGCGGGGATGAAGTCTGCGTCGCCGGAAAGCTTCATCGACATCGCCCGCAGTGTGTGGGCTGTGACCTTCAGTCGTCGCCCGGACGTGGCGATGTCGGTGTATCCGCTGCTCGGGTGGCTGTTCGCCGACGCTGATGGGGCATCGGTGAGGCAGATCAAGGCGACCGCCGATGCCGCCTTGCGCGCCGGTCTGCTCGAGGTGACCACCACCGAGCGTCGCTTCGACTGCGACGTGTTCGGTGCCCTTCTCGGCGCACTGCGGTCCAGGACGGCGACGAAAGTCAACGCGCAGATGTACACCCCAGGCGACATCGCGTGCGCGCTGGCCGCGGTCGCGCTCGACGACCTCGAACCCGGCCGATCGTTCTGCGACGACGCCGTCGGTACGGGCGGCCTCTTCCGGGCCGCCGTGTGCCTCATCCGAAGCCGCGGCCTGGACCCGGCCGACATGTCGTGGTTCGGGGCCGACGTCGACGATCTCGCGATCGCGGCGGCCGCCGTCAACGGTCTGATCTGGGGCCTCGGCCCGCGGGTCTACCTCTACGTCGGCGACATCCTCGTGCACCCGCATTGGTCAGACGAGGCGCGTGCCCGCCGAGCCCGGTTCCTCGAAGAAGTGGACAGCCTGAACAACGGGATCAAGGTGCTCGACTTCCTCAAGAGCCTCTGACCGCAGCCCAGGCCGACGCGCCGCGAGGCCGAATGCCGCGACGACCTGCTCTTCCCTGCTAACTTCCCGGCGTGGAGCACGTCGAGCGGCAGATCACGGACGGCCCGGCCGCCCCGGTCGGCAAGACCCTCCGCTACGCCGACATGGTCGAGATCGGCACCTGGTTCAACGTCAGCCACCGAGCCGTGGCGAACTGGCGTTCCCGGTACGCGGACTCGCACCCGTTCCCGGAACCGGACGTGATCATCGGCCGGACACCCGGCTGGTCTCCGGCACGCCGGAGTGAGATCGATCGGTGGGCAGCGGCTCGGCCAGGTCAAGGTGCCGGCGGCGGCCGTCCGCGTAAGGCGGATTGACCAGCACTTGCGGATACTTTGAGGCCCTCAGGATTACTGGGCTCGAAGATGATCGTTGAGACGTCCTTGCTTCGCGCCACGCTGATAGCGACGCGGCACCGGGCCTCCGTCCTCGCGGCCAAATCCTCGCTCTCATCGCCGTCGTCGCCGCGGCCGGGACCGTCGTCGGTCCGCGGCGGGAGTCTGGGTCAGAGGGTTGAATACTCCGATGCGATGACTGCGGGCAGCTCGGCGACGCTCGGCAGTAGGTGAGTGTGGCGGACGGCTCCGAGGCTCGCCGCGTCGCCGCCGCCGGAGAGGACGGCGGCGACGATCGCGGCGCCTGCGTTGGTGCCCGCCTCCAGGTCGAGGACCGTGTCTCCGACAGTGGCCACGGCCTCGACCGATTGGACGCCGGTCAGTTCCATCGCCTTGAAGATCATGTACGGGGCCGGGCGGCCCGCACGCACGTCGTCCACAGTCACCACCGCGTCGACGATGGACTCGTCCACGCCGGCCAGCGCGAGCACCGAGTCGGTGGTAGTGCGGTCGAAGCCGGTGGTCAGCGCGACCTTGACGCCGTTCGCGCGCAGCTTCCCCAGCGCTTCGCCGACTCCAGGCATCAGCGTCGGCGGCGTCTCGGCGTACTTGGCGGCGAGGCGGGACCGGAAGTCGGCCAGGGCGTCCTCCACGCTCGCGGGGTCTCGGTCCAGCAGGCCCGCCAGCGCTTCTCGCTTGTCCGCACCCATCCACCGGCGGATCTCCGCCGGTGTCGGGTCCCCGCCGGCCGCGCGGGCTGCCTCCGCCAGCGCCACGTAGACGGCCTGGTGCTCCTCGACGGTGGTCCCGGCGATGTCCAGGACGACGAGCTCGATCACGACGCTGATTCCTTGTCTTCCGGACGCCAGCTGCGCACGAGGGCGGGCCGGGCCGCCTGCTGGGAATTCTCGATGGTGAAACTGATCATGTCGGCGCGGTAGCGGTCGTCGGAGTACTCGACCTCCTCGCCGTCGGCCTTGGCGGCCAGGCGCCGCTCCCGCAGCAGGGGTGCCCCGACGGGCACGCCGAGCAGTTCGCTGTCGGTGGCGTCGGCGGCGACGGCGTCGATCTTGTGGTGGCCGACGGTGATGTCGACACCCCGCGAAGCCAGGTAGGCGTAGATCGAGCCGGAGTCGCAGTCGAAGTCGAACAGCAGGCGGCCGGCGGACTCGGTGAACGTCGAGCGCTCGACCATGGTCGGCCCGTCGTCGATCAGCCGCAGCCGCAGCACCTGCACGACGGGGGTGCCCTCGTCGATGTGCAGCGGGTCGGCGACCTCGGCGGTCGCAGGACGGCGGGCGACCTCCAGGGTCCGCTGCCCAGGGGTGCGCCCGATGCCCTCGACCCAGCGGGAGAACGACAGGAACGTGTCGAACGGCTGGCTGAGCAGTTGTCGGCGCACCACCGGGGGCTTGCCCCGGCCGCCGCCGATCAGCCCCTCCGCCCGCAACGTCGCCAGTGCCTGCCGCACCGGGCCGCGCGAGGCATCCCAGGTGGCGCACAGCTGCGATTCCGAGGGTACCGGGGCGCCGACGGCCAGTTCGCCGCCGGCGATCCGCCGCCGGACATCGGCGGCAATGCGTTCGTGCAATGACTCGCTCACAAACTTAACCATACATGTTGCCGTGTCGCATGGCACCACAATGGACGGATACGTACGCGGAACATCCGTTGGGTGGACGCAAAATGAACAGATGCGGCGAGAATTCGCTCGGCGTTGACAGAGTTATCCACCATCTCGCATCGTGCTTGTCATGACAAGTTGGCTGGACTCGGTCGAAGTGGTCGTCGTCGGCGCGGGGATCGTGGGGCTCGCCCACGCTGTCGCGGCCGTCGACCGCGGACTGACGGTCGCGGTGGTGGAGCGGGACGACCGCGCCACGGGCGCCTCGGTGCGCAATTTCGGCCACGGCTGCATCACCGCCCAGGACGGCGTCGCGCTCGAGTACGCGCTCGAAGCGCGCGAGACGTGGCTGCGGCTGGCCAAGGAAGCCGGGTTCTGGCTGCGAGACCGCGGCACGGTCGTCGTCGCCCGCGACGGCGCCGAGCAAGCCGTTCTGTCGGAGTTCGCCGCCCTGCGCGACGGCCAGGTCGAGCTGCTCGACGCGGCCGCCGTCACCGAGCGCGTGCCCGTCGGTCCCGGCGTGACCGGCGGTGCGTTGCTGCCACTGGATATCCGGGTCGACCCACGCACCGCGATCGGTGCGATCGCGGCGTGGCTGGCCGCACACGGAGTCCGGTTCCACTGGGGCACCAACGTCCACACGATCGAGCCCGGCCTGGCGCGCACGAGCCGGGGCGGGATCCGGGCGGGGAAGATCGTCGTCGCCGTCGGGCACGACGTCGACCGGCACTTCCCGGACGTCGCCGAGGACTTCGGCGTACGCCGCTGCGCGCTGCGGATGCTCCGCGTGGCCGACCCGCACGGCGGCACCATCGATCCCGCGGTCCTCACCGGTCACTCCATGCTGCGTTACGACGGGTTCGCCGCATGCCCGTCGCTGGCCGCCGTGCGCGAACGCCTCACCACCGAAAACCCCGAGCTGATCGACATCGGGTTGAACCTGATGCTGACCCAAGCGCCGAGCGGGGAGCTGACCATCGGCGACACGCACCACTACGACCGCACGCTCGACCCCTTCGACGACGAACGGCTGGACGAGGCCGTGCTCGCTGAGACCGCCCGGCTCCTCGGGGTGCCCGCCCTGACCGTCCGGCAGCGGTGGCGCGGCGTCTACGCCTCCGCACCCGGCCCCTACCTCATCGCCGCACCCCACGACGGCGTCCGGGTCGTTTCCGTGACCTCGGGCATCGGCATGACCACCGCGTTCGGGCTGGCCCCGCACGTGCTCGACGACCTCCTCATCTGATCGAAGGACACACCGCTATGCGCACTTCCTCCAGACTCACGGCGCTCGCCTCGGCCGCACTGCTCGCTCTCACCCTCGGCGCGTGCGGGGCGGGATCCACCCCGGCCGCCGCGGGCCGCGACTGCCCGGACGGCCGGGTCCGGTTCGGCATCGAGCCGTACGAGGACCCCGTAAAGCTGACCCCTGCCTACGACGTGCTCGCGAAAGCCCTGGAGAAGAAGCTGGGGTGCACGGTGGAACTGCAGGTCGTCGAGGACTACTCGGCCGAAGTGCTGGCCATGAAGAACGGCCGGCTGGAGGTGGCCCAGTTCGGCCCACTCGGCTTCGTGTTCGCGTCGCAGAAGGCCAACGCCGAGGCCACGGCGTCCTTCGCCGACGCCGGCGGCAAGTTGACCAGCTACACCGCCGGGATCTGGGTGGCCGCGGACAGCCCCGTCAGGTCCGTCGGCGATCTGGCCGGGCGGACGCTCGCCCTCTCGAGCGCGGGCTCGGCCTCCGGCGACGCGCTGCCGCGGTACGCGCTGAAGAAAGCGGGCGTCGCGGAGAACGCGCTGAAGCTCGACTACGCGGGCGGCCACCCGGAGGCCCTATTGGCGCTGAACAACGCCAAGGTCGACGCGGCGGAGATCAACAGCCAGCAGCTGGCGAGCGCCAAGGCCGCCGGAACGTTCGACGAGTCGAAGTTCCGCCGGATCTGGGGATCGGAACCCATCCCGAACGATCCGATCACAGTGCGCGGCGACCTGCCAGCCGTCCTCAAGGACAAGATCCGCAAGGCCCTGCTGGAGCTGACACCGCAGGACGTCGCCAAGGTCGGCGCATTCCTCGACGTCGACCCGGCCGGCCCACTGGTGGCGGTCGGCAAGCAGACCTACCAGCCGCTGTTCGACCTGGCCGCCACGCTCGGGTTGACCGAAGATGACGTCTGAGCTGTCGATCCGGGGGCTGCGGAAGTCGTTCGCGGGCAGGCCCGTCCTGTCCGGTGTGGACCTCGACGTCCACGCGGGGGAGTTCGTCGCCGTCCTCGGCGCCAACGGTTCGGGCAAGTCGACGGTCCTGCGCTGCGCCGTCGGCCTGCAGACGCCGGACGCGGGCACGATCTCGCTGGCGGGCGACCGCGCGGCGATGGTCTTCCAGCAGATCCACCTGGTCCGTAGGCGCACGGCGCTGGACAACGTGTGCGCGGGTGCCCTCGGCCGGCTGCCCCTGCACCGCTCGCTGGCCCCTGCCCTGTTCCCGGCCGCCCTGCGCGCCGAGGCGATGGCGTGCCTGGACCGGGTTGGCCTCGCCGGCCAGGCCGGCGACCTGGCGGGCAAGCTGTCCGGCGGCCAGCAACAGCGCGTCGCCATCGCCCGTGCGCTCTGCCAGCGCGCGAAGGTGATCCTGGCCGACGAACCGGTGTCGGCCCTGGACCCGAGCGCGGCCGAACAGGTCGTCTCCCTGCTTGCCTCCTTGGCGGGGGAGGGCCTCGCGGTCGCGGCCGTCCTGCACCAGCCGGACCTCGCCCGCCGTCACGCGGGCCGCATCGTTGGGCTGCACGAAGGCCGCATCGTGCTCGACGGCCCACCACCGGCCATCCGAGAGTCCGATCTGGACGTCCTCTACGGACACGAGTCCCGAACGCCCCACCCGGTCGCCCAGTCGAGCGGAGCCTGAGAGAGAGGCCATGTCCAGCACACTCATCCCACCTCGCCGCACGAGACCGTCGACGGTGGCCGTGGGGATCACCCTGGCCGTCCTCGCGGTGCACGTCCTCGCCTGGAACGAGACCGAGTTCTCGCCCGGCTCACTGGTGGACGGCTGGCGGGGCATGGCGGACTTCCTCGGCGACGCCCTGCCGCCCGACCTGACGTGGGCCACGGTGCTGCGGCCGAGCCTGGAGGCCGCGCTGGTCACCCTCTACATCGGACTCCTCGGCACCACCCTGTCCATTCCCTCGGCGCTGCTGCTGGCGCTTGGTGCCTCGAAGGCCACGACCCGTGGCCCGGTGCTCTACCAAGCCTGTCGTTCGCTGCTGTCGTTCCTGCGCTCCGTGCCCGACGTCGTGTTCGCCCTGATCTTCGTCACTGCCGTCGGCCTCGGGCCGTTCGCCGGGGTGCTCGCGCTGATCTGCCACAACACCGGGGTCATGGGCAAGCTGTGGGCCGAGGCCATGGAGGAATCCGACCCCGGACCCCGCGAAGCCCTCCGCACCACCGGTGCAGGGCCGATCCAGATCGCCGTCAACGCCGTCCTGCCGACGGTGCTGCCCCAGTTCGTCGGCCTGCTGCTTTACCGGTTCGACGTCAACGTCCGCTCCTCGCTCGTGCTCGGCCTGGTGGGCGCGGGCGGAATCGGCTTCCTGATCAACCAGTCGATCAAGCTGTTCCGCTTCGACCAGATGGTGACGCACATCCTCGTCGTGCTCGTCCTCGTCGTCGCCGTCGACCAGCTGTCCGCGGTCGTGCGCAGGCGCATCGGCGCCTGAACCGCGGCGCACCATTGGGAAGGAATCTGAATGATCGTGTCAAGCTGCCGCGGTAGCGGTGTGTGGCGCGGTCGGTGTGAAGGTCCGGCCGTCGCGCAGCAGGGCCCAGAGCACGTCGACCAGGCGGCGGGCGAGGGCGAGCAGGGCCTGGGTGTGGATGAGGCGTTCGCTGCGCTTGCGGTCGTAGAAGGTCCGCGAGGGGCCGGTGACCTTGAGGCTGGACAGTGCGGCCATGTAGAACACCCGTCGCAGCCTGCGGTTGTAGCGCTTGGGACGGCGCAGGTTGCCGGTCACGCGGCCGGAATCCTGAGGCACGGGAACAAGGCCCGCGTAGGAGGCCAGCCTCCCGGAGGTGGCGAAGGCGGCGAGGTTGCCGCCGGTGGCCACCAGGAACTCCGCGCCCAGGATCGGCCCGAAGCCGGGCAGCGACTCGATGATCCCGGCCTGCGGGTGTTCCCGGAATTGGCTGGTGAGCAGCTTGTCGGTGTCCTTGATCTGTCGGTCCAGGGCCAGCAGCCGGCGGGCCAGTCCCGCGATGAGCATCGCGGTGGTGGCCTCACCGGGCAGCCGCACCGTCTGGGCGTGCGCGGCAGCCAGGGCATCGGCGGCCATGGCGGGGATGCCCTGGGCCCAGGCGCCGTGCTCGTGCAGGTAAGCGGCCACGCCGGACTCGCCGGCCGCGCGGATCGCCTGCGGGGTCTGGAAACCGGTGACCAGTACCAGGGCACTGCGGGTGGAGTAGTCGAAGGCACGTTCCAGTGCAGGGAAAATGCCGGTCAGCAGGTCCCGCAACCGGTTGACGCCACGGATCCAGTCGGCCATCAGGTCCTCACGATGGGCGGTCAGCCGGGTCAGCTCGACGACCAGGTCGTCGGTCGCGGTGACCGGCGTCAGATCGGTGCGCATCCGCGCGGTTTCGGCGATCACCCGGGCGTCTTTGGCGTCGGACTTCGCTTCGCCCCGGAACACCCCGGTCATGCGGTTGACGACCCGCCCGGGCACATAGACCACCTGCTGCCCGGTCGCGATCAGCACGGCGACCAGCAGTGCGGCGGCGTTGCTGGTCAGATCGATCGCCCAGCGCACCTCACTGGCGGCCTGGCCGGCGCGGGCGACGAGCTGCTCGATCGCGGCCTGGTCATTGGCGACCTTCTGCGAGAACACCACCTTCCCCGCCGGGTCCATCACACACGCGTGATGCGTGGCCTTGCCGACGTCGACACCGACCCAGACCAGCGGCCGATCCGTCACCCTCATTCTCCTGTTGTCGCAGGTCAACCCCGTGGACAACCCCGCCAGCAGGTCCCTAAACAGCGACGGTCCGCAGCAGATCTGAATCAGTGGCCAGGGCGTCCAGAACGACAGGGCGGCCATTCCTTCCGAGCCACCACACGGCAGAGACCCGATCAGCCACACCCCATCGCCCCGGGCATCCGGGGCACTCACCCCGAACAACATCAACCTTAGGGAAACCTGATGAGAACACCTCGCCTGCTCGCGGCCGTGGTGGCCGCCGTCGCGATGGCCGCGCTGGTGCCGGCCGCCCATTCGGCCGCGCAGACCACCGCGCGGCCGAAGAAGGTGGTCGTCCTCGGCATCGACGGTCTGCTGTTCGACAAGATCGCCCCGGCCGACGCCCCTCACCTCGACGCCTTGATCGCTTCTGGCCGCTCCAGCAAGACCTGGTTGTACGCCAACCCCATGGCGCCCACGATGTCCGGCCCCGGCTGGGCCACCATCGCCACCGGCGTATGGCCCGACAAGCACAAGGTCACCAGCAACAACTGGGGCACCACCACCAACTTCGCCCAGTACCCGGACTTCCTGACCCGCCTGGAAAATGCCAACCCTGCGCTGTCCACCTACGCGATCACCGACTGGTCCCCGCTGACCACCGACAGCGCGGGCCGGG
Organism: Amycolatopsis plumensis; assembly: GCF_042652605.1. Classification (NCBI taxonomy): domain Bacteria; kingdom Bacillati; phylum Actinomycetota; class Actinomycetes; order Pseudonocardiales; family Pseudonocardiaceae; genus Amycolatopsis; species Amycolatopsis plumensis. The sequence goes on from NZ_JBHSJY010000001.1 coordinate 4,770,199, forward strand.
CGATCTTCGCCGGCGCCATCGACAAGCGGGAGAACGTCGACGACTCGATCGGCGTCCCGCAGGCCGACGCGATCGTCGCCGGTCGCGCCGCCGCGTACCTCAAGGACAACGGCCCCGACGCGTCGTTCGTCTACTTCGACGCAGTCGACGCCGCAGGACACAGCTGCGGCGCCGCGAGCAGCTGCTACACCACCGCCATCAACGAGACCGACAAGAACCTGGGCAAGGTCCTTGATGCCGTCAAGGCGCGCGCGACCTACGCCGACGAGGACTGGACGTTCCTCGTCACCACCGACCACGGCCACACCGACGCGGGAGGGCACGGCGGGTCGACGCCACCGGAGCGCTCGTCGTTCATCATCCAGACCGGGCCCGGCATCCCCGCGGGCACCATGGCGGTCAAGCCCAAGAACGTCGACATCGCCGCGACGGTCCTGAATCTCTTCGGGGTCGGCGCACCGCTGGACGGTCAGGTGCTGGGCACACCGGCGGCGGACCCGTTCGAGAGCGTCACGCTCAACTCCCGCGTCGACGAGTCCGGCATCCCGGCGAGTGTGCTCGGCTGGACGAAGTCGGTGCCGAGCGGCTGGTCGATCGACAACAGCGCCATGGGCACCGGCGGCGTCACCGAGTGGCGCGGCTGGTCGCTGACCACCGACGAGTTCTGGACCAGGACGCAGCCCGACCAGCAGCGCGAGACCAACGTCCGAGCGCGGGGCGTGTTCGCGGTCGCCGATTCGGACGAGTGGTCGGACAAGCTGGTGAACGGCTCGTTCACCAGCTCGCTGATGTCGCCGCGGTACCCGGTGACCGGGAAGACGAAGGCCACGATCACGTTCGGATCGCACTACCTGAAGGAGGGAGCCGAGACGGCGACGCTCGCGGTCTCCTTCGACGGCGGCGCGTTCCAGACGGTGCTGACCTACCCCGGCGACGTGCTCGCCAAGGTGGAGTCCGTGCGGGTCAGCGTGCCTTCCGGAGCGGCCGGGATGGTGGTGCGGTGGCGGTTGGCCGACGGGTCGAACAACTGGTATTGGGCCGTCGACAACCCCGGCGTGACCCTGAGCTGACAGTGGCGTGGAGGCGTGGCCCCGCCCGGCGCCCGGGCGGGGCCGTCGCTTCCCGCATACTTTGATCGACCGATGTCTTGATCCGGCGGTCACGAGATCGTGGCTGCATGACGGTGAACGAGATCGACAAGACCCCCGCGGACCGGCCGGCCGAGCCGCCCGACGCCCACGACCAGTGGAACTTCGCGGTGCGTCGCGAGACGCCGACGCAGCGGCTGGACCGCAACTACGCCGAGATCCTGCAGGAAGTGCGGGTGGCGCAGACCGGTGTGCAGCTGCTGCTCGCCTTCCTGCTCACCGTCGCCTTCACCCCGCGCTTCGCGACGCTGACCGAGTTCGAGCGGAGCGTCTACGTGGCCGCGTTGGTGCTCGGGGCCGCCGCCACCGCACTGCTGATCGCGCCGGCCGCCTTTCACCGGCTCGTCTACCAACGGCGGCTCAAGCGGCAGCTCGTGCTCGCGTCCAGCCGGTTCGCGTTGTGCGGGCTGACCCTGCTCATGCTCTCCATCGGCTCCGCGCTCCTGCTGATCCTCAGCGTGACCCTCGGGCCCGCGCACGCCGCGTGGTTCACCACCGGCGCGCTGGGCTGGTTCGCGCTGTGGTGGTTCGCTTTCCCGCTGTGGAGCCGGATGCGCCACTCCGGAGACCGCTAGCCCGACGCCGAATTCCTGCTCGCTTCGCGAGCGATGTCGATGCGGGAGTGCACGCCGAGCTTGGCCAGGATGTGCGACACGTGGGTGGCCACCGTGCGCGGCGACAAGAACAACCGGGTCGCGATCTGGGGGTTCGACAGCCCCTCCACCACGAGGGCGGCGATCTTGGTCTCCGTCGGCGTCAGGCTTTCCCAGCCGTGCGTGGCCTGGCGGTGCTTCACCGTCGGGCCACGCCGGATGCCGAACGTCCGGAAGCGGGCGCGCAGCCGCGCCACGTCCCAGTGCGCGCCCAGGCTGCCGTACAGGTCCAGCGTGCGGGTGAAGGCGGCCCGCGCCGAGCCGCGGTCACCGGCCTCGGCGAACGCGATTGCGGCGGCTTCCAGCGCCTTGGCGCGGGGGAGAGGACGGCCCGCCTCGCGGTAGCCGTCGGCGGCGCGCAGCAGGGTCGCCGCCTCTCGCTCGGTCATGCCCTGGCTGTAAAGGCCCAGTGCCCGGCGGTGCGGGACGTCCGCTCCGGCCGTAGTCGCACGGATCCTGGCCCCGACCGCGGCCGCGGTGGCGGTGTCCCCGGTTTCCACGGCCAGCCGGACGGCGTCACCGAGCAGGCCCTCTCCTTCGTCTTCGCTCGCGAGCGCGGCGGTCAACGCGGCGAGCGCCCGGTCCGGCTCGCCTTTCTGCTCGAGGGCGAGGCTGCGCGCCAGAACCAGTGATTCCACGACCCGGCCACCGATCCGGTCCGCGCACGGTGCCGCCGCGTCCAGGTGTCCCTGCGCCGCGGCCGTTTCGCCGCGGTGGAAGTGGATGATCGAGGCGACGCCGTGGTCGCAGCACGCCACGCTCGGATCCTTGAGCTCGTCCGGGACGACGTCGACCTCCGCCACGGCGTCGTCCCACCGCCCGCTGCCCAGCAGCAGCTGCCCGAGCGCGCTCTGCGCCTGGGTCAGCCGCACCACGCTGCCCGCGCGGTCCGCCCGTTCGCGGGCCCGCTCGGCGGCGGCGAGCGCGTCCGGGTAGCGGTCGAGCGCGCCGAAGGTGACGGCCTGGTTGATCCGCAGCAGCAGGCCCAGGTCGGTGAGCGTGGGATCGTCCGCGGCGGTGGCCATCGCGCGCTCGAACAGCGGCAGCGCCGCGGTCCACTCGCCGCGCATCATCGCCACCAGGCTCAGCACATGCAGGGCCCACCCGGTCGCCCAGTGGTCGTCGCCCGCTTCCGCCAGCGCCGCGGCGGCGACCCGCGCGGCAGTGTCGACTTCGCCGAGGTCGCGGTGCGTCCGGGCGGTGAGCACGAGCAGCCGGGCCCGGTGGCGGGCAGACAGGTCCGGTGCGGCCGCGGCCTGGCTCAGCGCGGCGAGGGATTCGGCGGAGCGGCCGGTCATCGCCCGGCACTGCGTCACCGTCGTGTGCAGGTCGACGCGCAGTTCCGGGTCGACGGCCCGCGACAGGGCGCGGACGGCGACGCGTTCGGACCCGCCGAAGTCGCCGACCCGGTAGAGCGCCTCGGCCAGCCGGCAGCCGAGCGCTCCGGCCGTCGCGTCGCCGCCCTGTACTGCGCGACGCAAGAGCGTGACAGCTACCTCGGGCGCCTGGCCGATCAGCGGGGTGGCGGCGCCGAGCAGCCAGTCCACGACCCAGCGCGGGACCGGTTCGACGGCGTCTGCGGCGGACACCGTGGGCAGCAGCTGCCGGGCGACCCGCTCGACCGGGGCACCGGCATCGGCCAGGGCCCGCGCGGCGGCCCGGTGCCAGACGACCCGGACCCCGGCGGGCAGCTCGTCGTACAGGGCCTGGCGGATCAGCGGATGCCGGAACGCCAGGTTGTCGCCGGACGCCACCAGCACCCCGGCGGCCCGTGCCTCGTCGAGCGCGGAGACGAGAACGGCCAGCTCGGCTTCGGCCACGACCGTCAGGTCCGGGACCGAGAACCCCACGCCGAGCAACGCGGCCGCCCGCAACACCGCCCGCGCCGGCTCCGACAGGAAGTCCAGCCGATCGGCGATCGCTTCCGGCAGCGAGTCGGGGGCCGGGCCGCCGGTCAGCTCCGCGATCCCCGCGTCGTCGACGGCCAGGCACGCGCTCCGCGTCAGCGCGTCGAGCAATTCGGTGAGGTACAAGGGGTTTCCCGCGGCGCCGTCGGCCAGCCCCTCCAGCCGCTCGCCCGGCTTGCCGCCGGCCAGCTTCGCCACCAGCTCGAGCGCGGCCGGTTCGGTGAGCCTGCCGACGCGCAGCCGGTCGGCGGGACCGACGATCCGCCGCAGCGCGCGCAGGTCGTCGCGGCGGGGCACCGGGCGCAGCACACCGATCAGGAGCAAGGGCAGCTGCCGGACCGAGCGGGCGAGCCTGCCCCACACCGCCACGGTCGCGCGGTCGGCCCACTGCAGCTCGTCGACCACCAGCACCACCGGGCCGCCTTGGCAGAGCTCGTCGACGAGCACCAGCAGCTGCTCGGCGGCCGCCGCGGCGAGATCCGCTCCCTTGCCCCGCCCGGTGTCGCCGCGCAGGAGCCCGGCAATGGCTCCTCGCCGGGGATCCGGTGCGGATCCGGTGATCCGCAGCGCGTCCAGCAGGGGGAGCAGGGGCAGCGCCTGCCCCAGTTCGTCGCCGGCGCCGCGGAAGACCTGGCACCCGGACCGGGTGGCGACCGCGCACGCGGCCTGGACGAGGGTGGACTTGCCGATGCCCGGCTCGCCGTCCACCAGGACCGCCCGCCCGCGGCCGGCGGCGACGTCGTGCACCCAGCCCACCAGCCGGGACAGCTCACCGTCCCGGCCGATCAGGAGGTCGACACCGTCCGTGAGCGGTTGCACACACTCGATAATAGAAGAAGAACAGTTGCTGAACAAGAGGTGTACTCGACATTGCTGCACGACGCGTCGGAAACCCGCTGTTCTCATTCTTGAAAGTTGTGATTCGTTCATTGTTCGAGAACTGGCTCGGGCATGAGTTGGCCGCCTGGCGTTGGCGGGGCCTTAACCATCCGTTGTCGGCCGGTTGTGGTGGACCTGGAAGCGTCTGCCTGGCACGGAAGTCGGTTTCGCCCCGATTGACAACCGGAGGAATGATGTCGGTTCGCCGAGCGGTCGCCGCGGTCGCGTTGACCCTCTTCGCGGCTGGTGTCCTGGGAACTTCCGCGACCTTCGCCGTCGCCGCCGAGAGTGCGGCGCCGGCCGCCGTCCTCGCCGAGATGGGCTACAACGGCGTGTCGCCCGATGAAATGGGCTACAACTAAGGGCTCAGACGGTCCTGCGGCCGTGGCTGGAAGACCATTCCCGCCGCGGCCGTTCCGTCGTTTCGGAAAATTGCCTGTAACGAACGAACCGGCTCGATAGACTTCCTGGGCGAAACGTCCGCTTCTTGCGGCGGAATCCCTCCGGAGGTCTGATTCGGTGACGACCGAGAGTCCCACCCTCGAAGAGCCGCACCTCACCGTCCGGCCCCGGCCCTCGGCCTTCTTCCTGCGGCGCGGGTTCCTGCGATCCTTCGGGCCCGTGCTGGGACTGGCGATCGCCGGGCTGGTCACCCTGCTGCTGTCGGGCAACCTCCTGGTCCCGTTCGAACCGACCCTGGAACTGGCCGGAAAGATGGGCTCGAAGGCGGACTTCTTCGCCGACGCGCAGGTCCAGGAACTCCTGATGCGTCACCACATCCGGGTCCACGTCACGCGCACGGGCTCCCGGGACACCGCGATCCACGACCTCGACAAGTACGATTTCGCGTTCCTCTCCGGCGAGCCCGCGGCCGGCCTCGTCCGCACGGCGCGGGCCGACAAGCTGGGCGGCACCATCCGGCAGCCGTTCACCAGCCCGATCGTGCTCGCCACCTACCGCCCCTACGCCGAAGCGCTGCTGCGCAAGGGCATCGCGTCCGCGCCCCCGGGGACCGACGAGCCGCTGTACTACACCCTGGACACCGAGAAGCTCGTGCAGGCCATGAAGGCCGGCGCCACCTGGAACTCGCTCGGCATCGACGGGGTCAACAACAGCAACCTGGTGCTCGCCCAAACCTCGAACGTCTGCGACTCCAACTCCGGGGCGACCTACCTGGCACTCATCGCCTACCTGGAAAACGGCAGGCAGGTCCCCTTGGCGGACCCGGCGCCGGCGGGCGAGCCGGCCGGCCCGGCGACGCTGCGCAACGCGCACGAGCTGGCCAACCGGGTCAAGCCGCTGTTGAACCGGCAGGGCTTCGCCTCGGCCGACCTTTCGGAGTCGTACTGGAACCTCGCCGAGGGCGACAAGCCGATCGTGGTGATCTACGAGCACCAGTACCTCGAACAGCAGCTGCGGATCAAGGCCGCGACCGGGCGCCAGGACCCCGACCACGTGCTGCTGTACCCGAAGGACAACATCCTGACGAAACCGCAGTTCGTGCCGCTGCGGCCGGAGGCGGAACGGCTCGGCGAGCTGATCACGTTCGACCCGGAGCTGCAACGCCGGGCGATGGAGCTCGGCTTCGGCGTCGCCACCCCGGCGGGCAGCAACAAGAGCGGGCGGCTGTACGCCTTCCTCGCGGAACAGGGGCTGCCGACTCCGCAGCAGGCCGACAACGACAGCACCACTCCGCTGCCGGCGAACCCGGTCCTGGAGGAAATGATCAAGACCGTCGGTGACTGCCCGTGAAGCGGCTCGTCGCGATGCTGCTGGCCGCGGTCCTGGTGGCGACCGCGTGCACGGGCGGGCCGGGCGAGCAGCGGCTGAGCGTGCTGGCCAGCTCGGAGCTCGCCGATCTCGGGCCGATCCTCGACGACCTGCGCGCGGACACCGGGATCCGGTTGGACCTCGACCTGCAGGGCACCGTCGACGCCGGGACCGCGCTCACCCCCGGCCAGTACCACCACGACCTGGCCTGGCTGTCCACCGACCGGTACTTCCAGCTCAAGCTGCGCAAGTCCGGCTTCACCGGCGAGCGCCCGGCCGCCACGCGGATCATGCTCTCGCCCATCGTCATCGGCGTGAAGCCACCGGTCGCGGCCGCGCTGCGCAGCCGGCACCCGGACGTGTCCTGGGCGGACTTCGCCGACGCCGCCGCGGCGGGCTCGCTGCGGTTCGCCATGGCCGACCCGGCCCGGTCGGCGAGCGGGCTGTCGGCGCTGGTCGGCGTCGCCACCGCGGCCGCGGGCACCGGGGCCGCGCTGCGGCCGCAGGACGTCGTCTGCGACCGGCTGCGGGGGTTCCGCACCGGGCAGTCGCTCACCGCGAACAGCTCCAGTGCGCTGGTCGACCTGTTCGCCGCGCACCAGAGCGAGGTGGACGCGGTGATCGGCTATGAGTCCACGCTGCTTTCGCTCAACGCGAGCGGGAGGCTCGCCGCGCCGCTGGAGCTGATCTACCCGCGGGACGGGATCATGCAGTCGGAGTACCCGCTGCTGCTGCTCGACCCCGGCAAGCGCGGCGCGTACGAGCGGGTCACCGACTGGCTGAAGCGCCCGGACACCCAGCGGAAGATCATGGAACGCACGCTCCGCCGTCCGGCCACCGAGGGTGTGCCGCTCGAACCGCGCCTGCCGAAGAGCGTCGGCACCGCGCTGTACTTCCCCGACGACCAGGACGTCGTCGACAAGCTGCTCGCCTACTACGCGGACCCGCGGGGCCGCACGCCCGGCCACGTCGTCTTCGTGCTCGACTTCTCCGGCTCGATGCGGGGCAGCCGGATCACCGCGCTGCGCGCCGCGTTCGACGCGCTGACCGGCGCCGGCGAGGCGGAGTTCGAGCGGTTCTACCGTGGCGAGAAGATCACGATGATCCGCTTCGGCGGCCGCGTTCTCGCCGAGCGGGACTTCGCCGTCGAGGGGCCTGCCGACCTCGCGGCCGTGCGCGGCTTCCTCGACACCGAAGAGTTCGACAGCGCCACTGCGGTCTGGTCGGCGCTGGCGTACGCCTACGACAAGGCAGCGGAGTTCGCGAAGACCGAACCGGTGTCCATCGTGCTGATGACCGACGGTGAGAACAACGCGGGGCTGGGGGCCGACGAGTTCCTGCGTCGTCCCGCGCCGCCCGGAGTGCACACCTACGCCGTGCGGTTCGGCGAGGCGGACGCGGCCGAACTCGGCCGGGTCGCCGCCGCGACCGGTGGCCGGCTGGCCGACGCGACGGCGACGTCCCTGCTCGACGCGTTCAAGGAGACCCGTGGCTGCCGATGACGGCTCCCTCTACCGGAGCACCTGGGGAATCTGGTGGGGCGTCTGGATCCTGACGCTGCTGCTCCTGCTGGCCGCGGGCGTGATCCTCGTCCGCCACTGGCGTCGCGCGCACCGCGGCCAGGGCACCGGCCCGATCAGCGGGATCGCGTTCTACCTGCACCACAACTCGGTGATGGGGTTGTACCAGCAGGACCGCTACAGCGAAGCGCTGGAGAAGGAAATCGAGAAGCGCTCCCACCGTGGCCGGTCGATCAGCGGGAGGATCAGGTTCCCGGCCGGAGAAGCCACGGGGGAGCAGAACAGGACCGAAGAGGTGTTCAGCCGGTACATCGAACGCGCCGAGCCGATCACCGTCATCGGCATGGTGATGGAAGTGCTGGAGAAGCGCGACGACATCGTGTACGTCGACCTCGTCAAGCGCGAACTGGTGCAGAACAAGGCCCTGGTCACCGCGCTCGGCTGGGCCGACGGGCCGGACACCACGCGGCTGCGCACGGCGCGGCTGCGCGGGATGGACGCGTTCGTGTCGATGAGGGGCCTGTTCCGCCGGGTCCGCTCCGACGAACCCGGCTACACGACCTTCATCGCCGCCTACGGCGACCCGGCCGACCCGCTCGCCGGGCCGCGGGTGCGCTTCCGGTGCGGCATCCGCGGCTTCCGCGACGCCGACGAGGTCCCCGACGGCACCTTCCACGCCCAGTGCCTCGGCCGCGTCGAGGACTGGGACCCGCATCGCGGGGAGCTGATCGTGCACCCCATCGCCATCTTCAAGTAGCGGCCAGCGCGGTCCGGACCGCCCGCTCGACCAGGATCGGGACGAAGGCGTGGATGCGGGCGCCGGCGAACCGGGCGCGCTCGCGGTCGATCATGGCGTGCAGCCGGCTGCGGGTGACGTTCGCGTAGTCGCGGCCCAAGCGGTCCTCGAGCTGGGCGAGGTGGGTGTCGAGCTGCTCGGAGGCCATCGTGTCCAACGTGCTCATCGTTCACCTTCCGGTCGGCCGTGGTACGGACAACATGCCCCATGAGACGACCGCGAGATGAACCCAAGGTGAACAGTAAAAATTCACGCGCTGCTCGATGACTCCGGTACCCGTCGGCGGCGTCGGACGAGCCCGGCGACGATCACCGCCACTGTCAGCGCGGCGACGGCCGGACGCCGTCCAGGAGCCGGGGCTCGGCGTGACTGTCGCTTCGGGGTCGGCGGGCCGGTGACGAACCCGGCGCCGAGGGCGCCGATCGGAGCGGGCGCGGGGTGCGGCGCGGACCAGTCGTCAGCGACGCGCCGCACCCGGCGACCAAAGCGGCGATCGCGGCTAGCGGGCCGGCGATGCGACGGCGCGAATACCGCGTCGTACTGCTCACTGCGGGCGACGACCAGCCAACCCGGACGCTCACGGCGGCCGTGACCGACTGGGCTCAGCGGGAAGGCGTCAGTGTCAAGAACGTCGAAGCGAAGGACCCCGGCCGGTTCAGCTGACCCCCGACCTGATCATCACCGCGGGCAAGGACCTCGTCGACGCGCTGGCCCTGGTCACGGCCAACCACCTCGACCGGCAGTTCCTCGTGCTCGGCGCCGAGTTGGCCGAACCCACGGCGAACGTAACCGCGGCCAACTGGCCGGGCGCGTCGTTCCGCGGCGAGGGCCTTGGCACGTCGACAGGCTACGACCCGGCGTCGTTCACCCCTGCCCGCGCCGCAGCGGCCGTCCGCGCCGGGGTAGCGAGTGTCCTCAGCGGACTGACCGGGATCGTCATCCGGCTCGGCTGAACGGGCTCCGCCCGAGCCGGTCCCGCACCTGACGCCGGAAGTTCACCGGATCGGTACGTTCCCGGTCGCCTTCCGGCTCGACGCGGCAGCCACCATTCCGGTGCCCGTACGAGACGAGGAGGTTCCGTGCCCGCTTCCCTGCTTTCCCGGACCGCGCAGCGGCTCGCCGTGACCGTCACCGCGGTGGCTGCCACGCTCGGTGTCACCACCACCATGGCCGACGCCAGCGTGTACAGCTCCTGCACGCAGACCCGCTGCGCCGATGCCCGTTCGGCGAACACGACCTGGCAGAGCAAGGGGTACCCCGGTACGCGCGGCTGGTACGACTGGCCCGGCGGCAAGTGCAACTACGCGGGCGGCACCTACCAGAACCGGGAAGGTGAGCTGCCGGCCGGCCACTCCTTCCGCGAGTTCGACGTCTATCCGCGCACCTGCGGCGCGGCCCGCGACGCCTACCGGATCGTCGTCGATCTGACCACCGGCGTGGTGTGGTTCTCGCCCAACCACTACACGGATTTCTACCAGATCTGAATCCGCTGAGGTTCAAGCCGTGCTCCGGTGCCCGTGGTTCGGGCGCCGAGCACGGCAAGGCCCCGGCTCAGAGCTGTCCGTCGGCCAGGAGCTTCGCGACCCAGCGGTGCGCGGTCGTGCAAGCGTCGGCCTCGCTGCCGCGGGCGTGCTCGACGACGTCGCCGTCGGACCACAGCATGACGGCGACGGTGCCCGGCCGGATCGGCGTGAGCCCGACGACCCGGCGGTGCCCGTCCTGCTGGACGACCCGCTCCGCGGTGAGCCACTGACCCCTCGTCCCGGTGCGGGTGACCGTCCACGCGGGATCCGCGGTGAGTTCGGCCACCGACTGTGGTGCGGGGCCATCGGGCTGTTCGTCCAGCATGACCACAGCGTCGCACGACTAGCGCCCACGGGTGAGCTGCAGGTGAATCTCAGATGAACAACGTCTACGCTGACGGCTGGAACGTGTCGCTGACCTCGGTCGTCAGCGCGTATCCACCGGTCGACGCACCACTCGCGCGCTGTCGGCGGCCTCCTCCCGAACATGATCTACTACGGTGTGCCATAGCTGGGTGCCGCAACCGCAAGGAGCCCTCATGTCCACCATCACCACGGTGGCCAACTGGACAATCACCGCGTCCGGCGACAACGCCACCTTCACTCATGCCTCCGCTGGCGCCTACTGGGCACCCCGGGTATGGAGTGGCCGCGGACTGGCGATAGCCGACGGCGACCTCGCGGCCTTCGACAAGGCGCTCGGCGAGGTGATGAAGCTGCCGGTCTACTGGCTGGCCCGGGGCCGTCGGCGAGATGCCGCCGCCGGAGACCCCGCCGTCTGGTCGCAGCCGCGGTATGACCCGGAAGACGAGTTCGTCTACCTGAGCGGACCCTGCCGGACCGGGCAGGCGACCGCGGGCTACCGGCCCGCATCGGATTTCGTCATCGACCTGGTCCACCTGCGTGGCTTGCGGGTCAGGATCGCCGCCTACCGGGCGACGTCCAGCTGCCTTTGATCGCGCAGTGACGAATGAAACGCCGGTCACGGGGTATCCCGGGGCATGACGACTTCGCCGTTCGAGCCGAATGCGGAAACAGGACATCAGGAGATCGCTGCCGCCGACCTTGGTCAGGGGGCGCCTGACACCGCCGATGTCTTCGGGGCCGGGGAGACCGGACCGGATGTCATCCTTCCGCACGACGACGCCGAGGAAGAGCCCGAGGCGTAAGCCCTGGCATCGAGTTGGATTCGTCGCTGCGAAGCCTCGGGGTGCCCAGTTCGCTGCCAAATGCAGTTCGCGGCGTTCTGGGCTATCGCGACATCGTGAACGGCGTGCGCTTCAGGCGCGGCTACCGGCTCAATGACGACCTTCTCGACGTCGACTTCTGGCAGCTACAGCGCGTTCTGCAGGCGCAGCGGCCACCTGACGAGCTCGGCAGCGCCGGCCTCCGCGACGCGGTTGAACTGCGGCAGCCTTCCTCGTCATCACTCGAGACGCTGCGAAAAAAGGGGATCCACACCCGGCTTGATACCGCTCACGTCCAACGAGATTCGCAAGCTGCTCAACCGGGTCGCCACGCGGGTCATAAACACAATCGAGCATGCGATGCACTGGTCACGATGGCGACGAATCAGCCAAGCCCGAGCGCGAGCCAGCCACTACCGCCGACGCGGCCATCACGAAGTGTCGTTGCAGTATTAGAACGCATCTCATTTGGGGTTGTTGTGGGCCAGAAGATCCAGCTTGATCGCTCGGCGGTAGCAGATCACCGCGCAGGCCAGCTGGGCGAAGCCCAGGAAGTGGGCGGCCTTGCGCTCGTAGCGGCGTGCCAGCCGACGGAACCGGGAAACCCACTCCAAGGTCCGCTCGATGACATACCGATATCGACCCAGCCGCTTGGCCGACTCGATCCCCCGGCGGGCGATCCGGGTAACGATGCCCCGCGCACGCAGCACCTCTAGCAGGCCGGGTAGTCGTAGCCCTTGTCCGCGTGCAGCTTGTGCGGCCGGCGCCGCGGCCGTCCGACCGGCCCGGCGATCGGCGCGACCGCATCGACCACCGCCTCGAACGTCAGGTGGTCGTTGCGGTTGGCCGCGGAGATGACCACCGCCAATGGGAGGCCGCCACGCTCGCTCATCGCGTGGATCTTCGAGCCCGGCTTGCCCCGGTCGACCGGGCTGGGGCCGGTCAGATCCCCCCTTTTACCGCCCTGACCTGCATCGCGTCCACCGACGCCCGGGACCAGTCGATCGCTCCGGCAGAACCGAGCAAGTCCAGCATCATCTGGTGCAGCCGGGCGAACACCTCCGCCTCGACCCACTCGGTGAACCGGCGGTGCGCGGTCGCGGCACTGACCCCGAACGAGGCCGGAAGTGCTGACCAGGCGCAACCGGTCTGCAGCACGTACAAGATCGCGGCCAGCACCGCACGGTCGTCGAGCCGGCGCCGACCTCCGCCCTGGTGGCGTTGCGGCGCATCGGGCAACAGCGGGTACGCCAGCAGCCACAACGGCTCCGGGCACCACTTCTCCACATCGGTCATCGCCGATCAACGATATCGCCGGCCTGATCACACACCCAAATGAGATGCGGTCTTAACAGCAGCGCCGTGGACCTCACTTCAAGCGGTGTCGACGAGTTGATGAGCCAACGGATTGCGGCGCTGTCGAGGCACAGTAGGGTGTCAGGCGGGCACGTTCCGTCGATGCGGGCGTTGTGTCACACCTCGAGGTGTTGCAGTCCGAAAGAAACAGCCCGGCTGGCGAACCTCGCCGTGTTCGCGTTGGTTGACACGGCGCTTGCCGCGGTGGTGCCGGGCGGATTGCGCCGCGGCAGTGCACCGTCGGTCCGGAGCTCGACCGCGCTGGCCCTTGCGTTGCACGATGTCCGGTGGCCCTGACACGGACGGTCGTCGCGCTGACATTTGCTCAGGGGATTTTGCGGCGATAGGCCGCGGTGGCGAAGACGTAAGCCACGATGAGGATCCCCGCGCACCAGGCCAGAGCGGTCCAGATGTCGGTGCCGGCCGGTGCCTGGGTGAACAGGGCGCGGATGGTGTTGACGATGGACGTCACCGGCTGGTGTTCGGCGAACCAGCGCACCGGTCCGGGCATCGTGTCCGTGGGGACGAAGGCCGAGCTGAGGAACGGCAGGAAGATCAGGGGGTAGGAGAAGGCACCGCCGCCTTCGGCTGTCTTCGCGGTGAGGCCGGCGATGACCGCGACCCAAGTCAGGGCCAGGGTGAAGAGGAGCAGGATGCCGGTGACCGCGAGCCAGGCCAGCGGCCCGGCGCCCGAACGGAAGCCCATCAGCAGCGCTACGCCCACGACGATCACGAGTGAGATCAGGTTGGCGACCAGCGAGGTCAGCACGTGGGCCCAGAGCACGGCGGAGCGCGTGATTGGCATGGAGTGGAAACGCTCGAAGATGCCGCTCTTGAGGTCGGTGAAGAGCCTCAGTGCGGTGTAGGCGATGCCTGAAGCGATGGTGATCAGCAGGATGCCTGGCAGCATGTAATCGATGTAGGAGCCCGCTCCGGTATCGATTGCGCCGCCGAAGACGTAGACGAACATCAGCATCATGGCGACCGGGGTGATGACGGTCGTGATGATGGTGTCCAGGCTGCGGGTGATGTGACGCAGCGACCGCCCCAAAAGGATGGTGGTGTCCGTGGTCATCGGTTCTCGCTTTCCGTGCGGTTGCTGACGACGGCGAAGAAGACGTCTTCGAGGGTCGGCTGCTTCTCGACGTATTCGACCTTGGCGGGCGGGAGGAGCTGCTTGAGTTCGGCGAGGGTGCCGTTGACGATGATGCGGCCCTCGTGCAGGATCGCGATCCGGTCGGCGAGCTGTTCGGCCTCGTCCAGGTACTGGGTGGTGAGCAGCACCGTGGTGCCGCTGGCGGCGAGGCCTTTCACCGCGTCCCAGACCTCGATGCGTGCCTCGGGGTCGAGGCCGGTGGTCGGCTCGTCGAGGAAGATTACCGGCGGATCGCCGATGAGGCTCATGGCGATGTCGAGGCGCCGTCGCATGCCGCCGGAGTAGGTCGACACCTTCCGCGTGGCGGCGTCGGTCAGGGAGAAGCGCGCCAGCAGGTCGTCGGCGATTTCGCCGGGGTGCTTCAGCCGGCGCAGCCGGGCGATGAGGACCAGGTTCTCCCGGCCGCTGAGGATCTCGTCGACGGCGGCGAACTGGCCGGTGAGGCTGATCGCCGCGCGCACGTCGTCGGCCTGGGTGACGACGTCGAAGCCGTTGATCGCGGCGTTCCCCGCGTCCGGCTTCAGCAGCGTGGCCAGGATCCGCACCACGGTGGTCTTGCCTGCGCCGTTCGAGCCGAGGAGAGCGAAGATGCTGCCTCGTGCCACGTCGAAGTCCACGCCGCGCAGGACGTGCAGCTGTTTGTACGACTTCTCGAGGCCGCGTACTCGTATCGCTGTCATCGGTCATCCCCTCGTCCAGCTAGTCAGTACTGCTGAGTACTGGTATACAGTAGTACTGAGTAGTGCCGCTAGGGCGAGCCCGGAGGAGCGATGGACGACCTGACGGAGATGTTGAAGGGCACCCTCGAAGGCTGTGTGCTCGAGATCATCGGCAAGGAGGAGACCTACGGCTACGCCATCACGCGCCGGCTGAACGACCTCGGCTTCGGCGACGTCGTCGAGGGGACCGTGTACACGATCTTGTTGCGGCTGGAGAAGAACAAGCTCGTCCAGGTGACGAAACGGCCGTCCGAGAAGGGGCCGCCGCGCAAGTTCTACGCGCTCAACGACGCCGGTCGCGAAGAGCTCGGGCGGTTCTGGGCGAAGTGGCAGTACGTCTCCTCGCGCATCGACAAACTGAAGGAAGGTGGGGGATGAACTTCTGGGAGACCATCACCGGCAGCGACATGACCCGGGAATACCAGGCTTTCGAAGCCAGGGCCGGGGCGTTGCCGGAGGACTACCGGGCGGCGTGGGAACAGATCAAGGCGAACCTCCTCCTCTACGGGGATTTCTCGGGTCGCAACCTGATGCCGATCCTCGACGGCGCGCTGGGGCTGCTGGAGGAAACCGCAGCGGAGGGCCAGAACGTCCACGACGTGCTGGGAGACGACGTCGAGGGCTTCTGTGCGGCGCTCGCCGGCGGTGAAGGCGCCAAGAACTTCCGTGACCGGTGGCGGAAACAGCTGAACCGGAATGTCGCGAAAAAACTGGGCCGGCTGGGAGGCTGACATGGGCATCCAGGACGTCATCGAAGGCAAGAAGCAGTGGCGGGCGCACCTGGCTCGGGTCAAAGCCCTGCCGCCGGACTACCAGATCGTCTACAAGGAGATGCAGAAGTACCTGTTCAAGGTCGGGCCGGTCGACCTGCTCGAGGGAAATCTGCTCTCGGGGATCGTCGACTTCTTCGAGGAGAGCGCCGCGACGGGCAGGGGAGTCCTGGACGTGATCGGCGAGGACGTCGCCGCCTTCTGCGACGAGCTGATCAAGGATTCGCCGACCTACGCCGACCGCTACCAGCAGTCGCTCACGGACAAGGGTGGGAAATAGCCGGAAAGCGGCGTGAAACCAGGCTGAAACCGGCCTCACGCACTCTCGCCACAGCCGCGGCCGCCGAGGTCGCGGCGGACGAGAGGAGAACCGTGACCACCCCGGCGATAGCGGCCAGCGGGCTGCGCAAATCCTTCGGCGACCAGGTCGTGCTCGACGGCATCGACCTGCAGGTCACCGCAGGCACGATCTTCGCCCTGCTCGGGCCCAACGGCGCGGGCAAGACGACCGCCGTGCGGATCCTGTCCACCCTGATCCGCGCAGACGGCGGACGGGCCTCGGTCGCGGGGCACGACGTGGCCGCCGACCCGGACGGGGTCCGCGCGGCGATCGGCGTCACCGGGCAGTTCTCGGCGGTCGACAACCTCCTAACCGGCGAGGAGAACCTGCTGCTGATGGCCGACCTGCACCACCTCGGCCGGACCGAAGGCCGGCGGAAGGCGGCCGAGCTGCTCGAGCGGTTCGACCTCGTCGAATCCGCGGGCAAACTTGTGTCGGCCTACTCCGGCGGGATGCGGCGCCGGCTCGACCTGGCGATGACCCTCACCGGCGAGCCGCGCGTGCTCTTCCTCGACGAGCCGACCACCGGGCTCGATCCGCGCAGCCGGCACGCGATGTGGGAAATCATCCGGGACCTCGTTGCCGGCGGCGTCACCGTGTTCCTGACGACGCAGTACCTGGAAGAGGCCGACGAACTGGCCGGCCGAGTCGCGGTGCTCGACCACGGACGAGTGGTCGCCGAAGGGACGCCGGACGAGCTCAAGCGGCGGGTCGCCGGCGGCCACGTCCGGCTGCAGTTCGCCGACGCCGCAAGCCTCGACACCGCCGCCCGGGCACTCGGGGAAGGGACGCGGGACGAGTCCGCGTTCACGCTGTCGGTGCCGGGCGACGGCGGGGTTCGCTCGTTGCGCGGGCTGCTCGACCGGCTGGACGGCGCGGGGATCGACGTGGAGAACCTGTCGGTGCACACTCCGGATCTCGACGACGTCTTCTTCGCATTGACGGGCCACGCCACCGCCGAGAAGGAGACCGTCCGATGAGCTACGCAGTGCGCGACTCGGCGACCATGCTGCGGCGCAACCTGAAGCACTTGCGCAGGTATCCCGGGATGATGATCATGTCGCTCGGGATGCCGGTGCTGCTCTTGCTGCTGTTTGTCGAGGTGTTCGGCGGCGCCTTGAACGCGGGGTTCGCCACCCGGCCGGGTGGTGGGGCATACGTCGACTACCTGGTGTCGGGAATCCTGCTGATGACCGTCGGGTACGGCGCGTCGATGACGGCGCTGGCGGTGAACCGGGACAAGACCGAGGGGATCATCTCGCGGTTCCGGACGATGGCGATCGCGCGGGTGTCGGTGCTGACCGGGCATGTCCTCGGTGCGGTGCTCCGCACGGTGGTAAGCACGGCGCTGGTTGTCGGGGTGGCTCTGCTGCTCGGGTTTCGCCCCGTGGCGGGCCCGGGCGGCTGGCTCGCCACGCTCGGGATGGTCCTCCTGCTGGCGTTGGCGCTCACCTGGCTGGCGGTCGCCGTCGGGTTGGCGGCGAAGAACGCCGAAGGCGCGAACCTGTTCATCTTGTTCGTGCAGGTGCTGCCGTTCCTCAGCAGCGCGTTCGTGCCCACGGACACGATGTCGGGCGCGATGCGCTGGTTCGCGCGCAACGAGCCGTTCACGCCGATCATCGACACCCTGCGCGGCTTGATGCTGGGCACGCCGGTCGGGAACACTGGGTGGATCGCCGTGGCCTGGTGCGCCGGGTTCGCCGTGGCGGGGTACGTCTGGGCGCGGGCGTTGTTCAGGCGCGATCCCGCGGCCTGACGGCCAGGACCGCTATCGCGGCTGCTCGCAGCTCGTCGCGGCGGAGGCCGGCGTATTCCGCCTGTGCGGCGGTGTAGGCCGGCCCGTCGGCCTGCTCGGCCAGGGCGCGGATGCGGGCCGAGGACATCGTCGGGTGGAAGCCCCGCACGTACCGGAACCGCTCGGCGAGCGCGATCATCCGCAAGGCAGCGACGCGCTCGCCGGGCGTCTGCGCGCGGTCGAGGTCGGTCAGGGCCAAGGCCAGCAGCAGGGCACCGCAGACCGGGACCGACGTCCCCGGATCGTCGAGCAGGCGGGGCAGCGCGCGGGGGAGGTCGTTGGTGATCTCAGTGACGAGGTCGAGGCGTTCGTGGTGGGCGTGGGCGATCACGGTGACGGCCTGGGTCTCCCACATCCAGCCGTCGGCGCCCGGACCTGTGTCCTTGATGGATCGGAGTCGTTCGGCGGCCTGCCGCCACAGGCGCAGGCCCATCTCGGCGTCACCGCGGGCGAGCTGGATTTCGGCGCGCGCGCCGACGTCCACCATGGACGCTCCGGCGACTTCGCTGCCGCCGGTCAGCATGGCCTGTTCCAGCCAGTGTTCCGCTTCGTCGATCGCGCCGACCTGGAGGTTGGCCAGCACCAGAGCGCCCCGGAGGCGGGCGGCGCCGGGCCAGGTGTCGGTCTCGTCGAGCACCGCGAGCACTGTGTTGATCGACCGCCGTGCTTCTTCCCCGCGCTCCAATTCCAGGCAGAGTTCTCCCACTCGGGCGTGCGCGACGGCACGCAGCCACGGCGACTCTCGGTCGTCGAAGACGGCGACCATGCGCTCCGCCGCGGCCAGTGCGCGTTCGGGATGGTCGAGCGCCGACCACGCGTAGCTGGCGACGCCCTCGGCCAGTCCGGCGATGAGCGGGTTGTCGTTGTCGCACAGGGCGAACAACGGCTCGAAGTCCGGCGCGGCCACGGTGCGGAGCACGGTCTCGGCGGCGTGGACCAGGGTGCCGGATGCGGCGGGCGGGAGACGGCGAAGGCCGGCCAGGGCGCGGGTCGGGCGGGGGCCCTGCAGCAGGAAGCTGTTCACCGCGCTCAGCACCAGCGCCGCCCGGGTCGCGTCCACGAGGCCCGGGTCTGGGCGGTAGTGCGAAAGCAGCCAGGCGGTGTCTTCGACGAGTGCGGCCATGCGGCCGAAGTTCGACTCGAAGGTCCAGAGTCCGGCCAGGACGGCGGCGGTGGCCGCCACGGTCACGCCGTCCTCGTGGTCGATGCCGTGCCGCAGGGCGTGCACCAGGTTGTCCTGCTCCGCGCCGACCCGGCGCATGGCCGGGACGAGGTCGGCGGCGAAGAGGGATTCGTGGTGGGCCAGGGCGAAGTCCGCTGCCCAGGTCAGGAAGCCGGTGGTGGCCTTTTCGGTCTCGCCGGCCTCATCGCGGCGGGCGGCGCTGAATTCGCGGATCGTTTCCAGCATCCGGAAGCGCGTGCCCGCCGGGGTGTCCTGGACCTTGAGCAGCGAGTGGCCGGCGAGCTGGTCGAGCAGGTCGGCCGCGTCGTTGCCGAGCAGGTGCCGGGCGGCGTCGGCGGTGAAGCCGTCGGGAAAGACCGACAGTGCGCGCATGGCGGCCTGTCCCCGCTGGTCGAGGAGGGTCCAGCTCCAGTCGATGACGGCATGCAGCGTGTGGTGACGCGCCGGGGCGTCGCGGGCGCCGCCGCGCAGCAGCGCGAACCGGTCGTCGAGGTGACGGGCGATCTCGGGGACCGACATGACCCGGCTGCGGGCCGCGGCCAGCTCGATCGCGAGCGGCAGGCCGTCGAGGTGCGCGCACAGCTCCCGGACGGCCTCGTCCGGCAGGTGGCCGTCCGGGCGGACGGCGCGGGCCCGTTGCCGGAACAGCTCGGCGGCGGTCGCCGGGGTCAGCTCCGGCAGCGGGTGGACCGACTCGGAGGAGAGGTCGAGCGGGGTTCGGCTGGTGGTGAGCACCCGCAGGTCGGCGTTGAGCGCGACCAGTGCCCGGACCAGGTCGGCGGCGCCGCGGACGACGTGTTCGCAGTTGTCGAGCACCAGGAGGGCCGGGCCGGGGCCGAGCGCGTCGAGGATGGCGGTCACGGCGTCGCGCGGGGCCGCCGGGCGGCTACCCGGCGGCCCTCCCGCGTCGGCACCACTGATTGCCGAGGCGACTTCGGCGGCGACCTCGTCGTCGTGGGTGATGCCGGCGAGCGGCACGAAGTGCACGATCCGCTGCTCGGCCTGGCGGCTCACGGCGTGGGCCAGCCGGGTCTTGCCCAGTCCGCCCGCGCCGACGATCGACGTGACCCGGGACGTCCGCAGCAGCCTGGCGACGGCGGCGAGGTCGGTGTCCCGGCCGAGCAGCGGGTTCGGCTCGTGGGCGACGCCGTGGCGGACCGCCGGTGCCTCGCCCTGCAGGAGCTGCTGGTGCAGCTCGCGCAGCGCGAGACCGGGATCGCTGCCGAACTCCTCGCGCACCCTGCGCCGGTAGTCCTCGTAGCGGGCCAGCGCGGCGGTGGGCCCGGCCGTCGCAGCTTCGCTGCGCAGCAGTTCCAGGAGCAGTTCCTCGTCGCGCGGTCGTTCGGCCGCCAGCTCGGCGAGTTCGTCGACGGCCTCGTCCGCCCGGCCCAGCCGCGAGCGGCACAGGGCGCGAGCCCGGACCAGCCATCGACTGGTCGACGCGCGGGCCGCCCGCAGCGCGCCGAGCGGATCGGTGCTGCCCGGCTCGTCGTGTGCCGTCCAGAGCGCCAGGCCCGCCTCGGCGTGGGCGAGCGCGGCTTCGTGGTCGCCGTCGCGGCAGAGCCGAGCACAGGCCGCCGCGCTGAGTACGAGGGCGGCGGCGTCGACCTGATCGTCGGCCAGGGCGAGCCGGTAGCCGGACGGGGTGGCTTCGATGACGTCGTGGCCGAGCTGGGCTCGAGCGCGGGACACGAGCACCTGCAGGGCTTTGGCCGGGTGTTCCGGTTGCTCGTCCGGCCAGAGCCCTTCGATCAGGCGGGCGGTACTCGTCCCCGCTCGGAGGTCCTCGGCGAGCAGGGCGAGCAACCCGCCCAGACGGGGGCTGGTGATCTCCCGGCCGCGGTAGGCCACCCGCGGCAGCAGGACCAGCGCGATTGTCACCGCCTCAGGCTAGTGGGGGTGCGACCTCGGCGGCTCCGGTCGTGCGGGCGCGTCGCGTAGGCTGATCCCGGCGCGCCGGGAAGTCTGGTCGGCATCCGGATTTCGGATCGGGAGGACCGGCTCATGCGCGGGGTGGAAACCGTCCTGTTCCTCGTGGTCGTGGCGACCGTGGTGGCCACGTTCGCCCGGCGGCTGCGGATTCCGGCGCCGTCACTGCTGGTCGTCGTCGGGGTCGTCGTGGGGCTGCTGCCCGGCGTCCCGGTCGTGCAAGTGACGCCGGAGGTGATCAGCTTGGTCGTGCTCCCGCCGCTGCTGTTCGCGGCGGGGGAGGAGCTGCCGTGGCGGGACCTGCGGGCCGTCGGGCGTCCGGTCGCGGTGTTGTCGGTCGGGCTGGTGCTGCTGTCGGCCGCGGCGGTGATCGGGGTCGCGGTCGCGGTGACGCCCTTGCCGGTCGGAATGGCGTTCGTGCTGGGCGCGGTGCTGGCGAGCACCGATCCGGTCGCGGTGACTGCGCTGGCGAGGCGGCTGGCGCTGCCGCCGCGGGTGCAGGCGCTGATCCAGGCCGAAAGCCTGTTTAACGACGCGACCAGCCTGTTGCTGTTCCGGGTGGCGCTCTTCTTGGCTGTCGCCGGCGGGGCCGCGTCGTGGGGCCGGACGCTCACGGAGTTCGGCGTGCTCGCCGGCGGCGGGGTGGCGGTCGGGGTGCTGACCGCGCTCGGCGCGTTCGTGATCCGGCGGCACACCGAGGACCCAGTCCTGGAGACAGTGATCTCCCTGGTCACGCCGTATGCAGGCTATGTGGTCGCGGAGTCGGTGGGCGGATCGGGAGTGACGGCGGTCGTGGTGGCCAGTGTGATCCTCGGGACCCAGGCCGAGCGGCTGACGACGGCGCGGATCCGGCTGCAGGTCGGCGCGGTGTACCAGACGGTGGTGTTCCTGCTGGAGAGCGTCGTGTTCGGCCTGATCGGACTTCAGCTTCCCGCGCTGGTACGGCGGGTGGCCGGCGGCGGACCGTGGTGGCTGCTGCAGGCGCTGGCCATCGCGGCGACGCTGGTGCTCGCGCGGCTGCTGCTGGTGTTCGTGCTCTCGGCGCTGCGGCAACGGCGGCAGGACGGCCGGATCTCCTGGCAGGTACCCGCGGTCGTCTCCTGGGCGGGTGCGCGGGGCGTGGTGCCCCTGGCGGCAGCGCTGTCGCTGCCGGTGGCCACTTTGGACGGTTCCGAGCTGCCCGCGCGCGACCTCGTCCTCCTGCTCACCACTGCGGTGATCGTGCTGACGCTGGTGGTCCAGGGCTTCACCCTGGCGCCCCTGGTCCGCCGGGCGGGGATTGCTCTCGACCCGGCCGACTTGCGCACCGAGTACGGCGCCGCGCGCCGGAAGCTCGCCGAAGCCGGTCTTTCCCATCTGGATCACCTGGCTGAGAGCGAATCGGCGCCGACGTTCGTGGTCGACCAGCTGCGGGCGGGCTGGCAGGCGCGGCTGGACCACATCCGCGGCGACACCGGCGAGCAGGCGGCGGACTGGGTGCGCGGAATCGACTACCGCGCCTTGAAGCGGGAGCTGATCGACATCGAGGCGGCCGAGCTGCTGCGGCTGTTCGAGGCGGGCGAGATCACCGACGGCACCCGGCGGCGCATCCAGCGGCTGCTTGACCTGGAGTACGCGGGGCTGGAGGACTGAGTGGACTCACCGGGGATCGTCGTCGTGGGTTTCGAGCCACGTGCCGGCGAGCCGCAGGAGAATGGCGACCAGTGCGAAGCTGCCCATCAACGTCAGCGCCCACCAGAAATCACTTATGGAACAGAGGATGGACCTGGTCTGCCAGCCGGGCGAGCCTGTCGGGCGAACCTTGACGCCGTCTTGACCACGGGTCGCCCCACGCGGCCGGGGTGCCGCGCGACTGGCGCTCATCCACTGCCGAACGGATCCGGGCCGGGTGTGGAACGCCGACGATCCACGGTTGTGGACGCCGAAAACGTTCGGCCGGGAATACAAACTCAACTTCGACTGGGTGATTCCTTCGATTCGGTACGTTCGCGGCCATCGGCGCTAAACTTTCGTAAATACGCCTAAAGCCTGCCTCGAACCCGCCGCGATGACCGGCGTCCGGCCACAGTGGACCGGTAGGGTTCGCGACGTGACTGCCGAGGCAAGGGGAAGCGCGTGAGCCAGGCGACGACCGCCGAGACACCCACGACGTCGCCCGCGCGCGACGTCGTGCGCCTCGGGCTCATGATCGGCGCGCTCGGCGTCGTCTTCGGCGACATCGGCACCAGCCCGATCTACACCCTGCAGACGGTGTTCAACCCCGCCGACCCGCACCCGGTGCCGGTGAACCCGGACAACGTCTTCGGCGTTGTGTCATTGATCTTCTGGTCGGTGATGATCATCGTGACCGTCACGTACGTGCTGCTGGCCATGCGCGCCGACAACGACGGCGAGGGCGGCATCATGGCCCTCATCACCCTGCTGCGCCGCTGGGGCGCGCAACGCGGCAAGCGCGTGGCCGTCGTACTAGCCGGTCTCGGCATTTTCGGCGCCGCACTGTTCTTCGGTGACAGCATGATCACCCCGGCGATCTCCGTGCTGTCCGCGGTGGAGGGCTTGAAGGTCGTCTCCGGCGGCCTCGACGACTGGATCGTCCCGATCACCGCCGTGATCATCGTCGGCCTGTTCCTCGTGCAGCGACGCGGTACCGCCGCCGTCGGCCGGGTGTTCGGGCCGGTCATGATCGCCTGGTTCGTGACGATCGGCGCGTTCGGCGTGGCCGGCGTCGCCGGGCACCCCGACATCCTCAAGGCGCTCTCGCCGACCTACGCCATCGGATTCATGGCCGGCCACTTCGATATCGCGTTCTTCGCACTGGCGGCGGTCGTGCTCTCGGTCACCGGCGCCGAGGCCCTGTACGCCGACATGGGCCACTTCGGCCGGCGGGCGATCACCCGCGGCTGGCTGCTGCTGGTGCTGCCCGCGTGCGTGCTCAGCTACCTCGGCCAAGGCGCGCTGATCCTCGACAACCCGGCGAACATCAGCAGCCCGTTCTTCCTGCTCGTCCCCTCCTGGGCGCGGCTGCCGCTGGTGGTGCTCGCCACGGCGGCGACAGTGATCGCGTCCCAGGCGGTGATCACCGGCGCCTACTCGGTCGCCGCCCAGGCCGCCCAGCTCGGCTACCTGCCCCGGCTGCGCATCGCCCACACCTCGGAGACCGAGCGGGGCCAGATCTACGTCCCGTGGATCAACTGGCTGCTCATGGTTTCGGTGCTCACGCTGGTGTTCGCGTTCCGCAGTTCGGCGGCGCTGGCGTTCGCGTTCGGCATGGCGGTGACCGGCACGATCACGATCACGACGCTGCTGTTCCTCTACATCGCGCGGTCGCGGTGGGGCACCCCGGCGTGGCTGATCGGCCTCGGCGCGTCCGTGCTGCTGCTCGTGGACCTGCTGTTCGTCGCGGCCAACCTGACCAAGCTGGTGCACGGAGCGTGGCTGCCGCTGCTGATCGGCCTGACGGCGTTCACGATCATGACGACCTGGCAGCGCGGCCGGCGGATCGTCACCGCCGAGCGGGAACGCCGTGAGGGTCCGCTCCCGGAGTTCATCGAGAACCTGCGCGGAACGCCGGTGCAGCGGGTCCCCGGCACGGCCGTCTTCCTCAACCGCGGCGGGCAGACCGCCCCGCTGGCGCTGCGGGCGAACGCCGAGCACAACCACGTGCGGCACGACCAGGTCGTCATCCTGTCCCTGGAGACCGAGCCGGTGCCGCGGGTGCCGGTCGAGCAGAGGGCGACCGTCGAAGACCTGGGCCACACCGACGACGGCATCGTCTTCGTCACCGCCCGCTACGGCTACATGGAGACACCGGACGTCCCGGGCGCGCTGGCCCGGCTCGACCCGGCCCAGACCGAGGGGCGGCTGCAACTGGACGAGGCGTCCTACTTCCTGTCCAAGATCGAGCTGCAGCGCGGCCCGGAACCGACCATGGCGGGCTGGCGCAAACGGCTGTTCATCGCCACCTCCTACATCACCGCGGACGCCGCTGAGTACTTCGGCCTGCCCCGCGATCGCACGGTCATCATGGGCTCCCACATCGACCTGTGAGCCACGACCGCGCCTTCTGTGGCTCTTGTCCCTGTCCACGCCGTCATGGACCGCGAAGTACCCGGATTGTTGCCGGACGCCGCCCGAGGCGAGATCACGCCTCGAGCGAGTGTCGTGGCGTTGGGTGTCGGGGGACTTCGGCGATGAACCGGTAGCGGTACATCATCGATCCATCTCGGGTTCTGGCTGACAGCGGTTATTCGACGATCTTGATGCCGGATGTGCCGCAGTGGCAGCCGGCGCCGGGGCCGGCGCTCGCGGTGGCGGCGACGATCACCGGGTTACGTGTGTACCTGGCGTACGCGTCTCCGATCCGGCCCGCGTGAATCACCGCGTGGGAGGCCCGT
The DNA here is from genome assembly GCF_042652605.1 of Amycolatopsis plumensis. Taxonomy (NCBI): domain Bacteria; kingdom Bacillati; phylum Actinomycetota; class Actinomycetes; order Pseudonocardiales; family Pseudonocardiaceae; genus Amycolatopsis; species Amycolatopsis plumensis. The sequence goes on from NZ_JBHSJY010000001.1 coordinate 4,795,224, forward strand.
CCGTGCTCACCGCGCTGGCCGCGAGGGTAGGCGTTAACACGCCGGTGGCAGCGTCGGTGTGCGCGACCGACCGTCGACGGTATGCGACAGCCCCGGTCGGCCGAACCGGCCGCGAGTCAGCGAGTCGGCAGGTCGATTTCGGTGTGGCGGGTCGCCAGCGTCGATGCCACGTCGGCCAGCTTGACGTTGAGGTCCTGCGAAGTGCGCCGCAGGACGTCAAAGGCTGTTTCCGCCGAGACGCCGCGGCGGGCCATGATGATGCCCTTGGCCTGGCCGATGACATCGCGGCTTTCGATCGCTCTGCGCAGGTGTGCGGCCTGGAGTTCGGCGCGGGTGACGGCGTCGGTGGTGGCCAGGGCCAGCGACGCGTGTGTGGCCAGCAGCAGGAGAACGTCCCGGTCGGCGTCGCCCAGGCCGCCGGCGGTTTTCGAGAACACGTTGAGAGCGCCGACGGAACTGCCGCTTGGCGCGCCGGGCAGCAGGGCGGTGGCGATGACGGAGCGGATGCCCAGGCCGATCGCGGCCGGAGCCCACCGTGGCCAGCGCGGCTCGTGGGCCAGATCCGGGCAGATGGCCACCGCGGGGCCGTCCGGGACGGCCGCCGCGACGCAGGGGCCCTCACGGAAGCGGTACTGCAGCACGTCCAGGTCGGTGGCCAGGTCCTGCGTTTGGGCGGGGGTGTGGAAGCCGCCGTCGGGGTCGAGCAGAGTGAAGCTGGCGACGTCGGCGGCCGGGACCATCACGGTGGTGGCGTCCAGGACCCGCTGAAGCACGTCCTTGACCGAGGGAGCGGCCAGCAACGTAGCCGTCAGCTGGGCGAACTGCGCAGCCAGAGAATTGTCGACCTGCCGATCACGCGCACCGGTCATGCCCATCCTCCTGATGACTCACGAAGGATGGCTGCCTGCTCAACCATCGTCGTCACCAATCTAACCCCACGTGCGCCGATGCCCGGGGCCACCACCGGGGTCGCCGGCACGATGCCCTGACACGCGTCACGGGCCAGTTCATCGGGATGATCATCTGGCAGGCGGGCGCCGTCCATGACGGCAAACCACTACGGTCCATGACATGTGTTTCGGTGGGTGGACTCGAGGGTAACGGGTTGATGGATCCGGATCTCCCGTACGGGCTCCTTCGGATCTAGGGCCTGTATCGAAGTGGGTCAGAGCCATTCGTTGATCGCGGCGACGTGCACGGTGGCTTCGTAGCGGACGGCGAGTTTGTCGTAGCGGGTGGCCACGCCACGGTGGCGTTTGAGCCGGTTGATGCCGCATTCCACGGCGTGCCGCTGTTTGTAGGTTTCGGGGTCGAAGGCCGGTGGCCGGCCGCCCTTCGACCCCTTGGCCTTGCGGTGCGCGTCCTGATCAGCCTTGCTCGGAATGGTCGCCTTGATCCCACGTCCGCGCAGGTGAGCCCGGTTGGCTTTTGAGGTGTAAGCCTTGTCCGCCAGGACCCGGTCCGGACGCGTCCGCGGCCGCCCACCACCGGTCAGCCGAGGCACCCGGATCCCGGCCAGGACGGGGATGAACTGCGGGCTGTCGCCGCGCTGCCCGGCGGTCAGCACGATCGACAACGGCTTCTGGCCCTGCTCACAGCCCAGATGCAGCTTCGTGGTCAGGCCACCGCGAGACCGGCCCAACGCATGATCCTCCGGCTCGACGGTGACCCCGCCCGGCGGCTCGACCTGCAGATCCCCCTTTTCCGCGCCCCCGCGGCATGCTGATGAGCCCGCGCGATCGTGGAATCCACGCTGACATCCCACGTGATCCGCCCCTGGGCTTCGGCCAGAGCCTGCAACGCGGTCAAAATCCGCTGCCAGACCCCCGCCCGCTGCCACCGCCGAAACAACCCATAAACCGCCGCCCACGACCCATAAACCTCGGGCATGTCCCGCCACGGCGCACCGGTGCGCACCCGCCACCGGATCCCATCGATCAACTGCCGTCTGCTCCACAACGACGGCCGACCCGGCCGCGACGGCACCGGCAGCAACGGCTCCAGCACCGCCCACTGCTCGTCAGTCAGGTCGAACCGCCCCGCCACCGCTAAGGTGTCCACGAGGTCTCCGGTAGTACTTAGGTTCTTCTTGGTCGACGAACCAACTACCGGAGACCTCACCCATTTCCGGTCACCAACACGCCCAACCCAGCCGACTCCAGCTCAACTGCCCGAGCCGACTTCGATACAGGCCCTAGACCCTGTCGGCTCCAAACCGAGGGGCCGACAGGGTCGACTTCCGTGATCAAGCTGCACCGACCTGGCGGGCCGCCGGCTCCGAACACCTTTGTGTGGATGCCCCAACCAGCGAATCGCGGCAGAATGCTGACGCCCGGCAGGCGAGCATGAGAGGCCTTGAGTGCGTTCTGAAGCTGCTGACGGCAGTCCGTTGAGCGAGGTGTTCGCCGCCGACGACGAGATCGGGCGTGACCTGGCGCGGGTGGATTGGACGTCGACGCCGCTGGGCGCACCGGCGGCCTGGCCGCAGAGCTTGCGGACCGCCGTGAGCATCCTGCTGTCGTCGCGGTTTTCGATGTGGATGGCCTGGGGCCCGGACCTGACGTTCTTCTGCAACGCCGCCTATCGCCGGGACACCCTGGGCCGGAAGTACCCGTGGGCGCTGGGCCGGCCGGCGAGTGAGGTGTGGGCGGAGATCTGGGACGACATCGGTCCCCGGATCCAGACGGTGCTCTCCACCGGCAAGGCGACCTGGGACGAGGCGTTGCTGCTGTTCCTGGAGCGCTCGGGCTATCCGGAGGAGACCTACCACACGTTCTCCTACAGCCCGCTGCGCGACGACACCGGCCAGGTGGTCGGCATGCTCTGCGTCGTCGCCGAGGAAACCGAGCGGGTCATCGGCGAGCGCCGGATGGCGTTGCTGCGGGACCTCGGCTCGGACCCCAGCGTCGTGCAGACCGAACAGCAGGTACTCGCCTTCGCCGGCCGACAGCTTCACCAGGATCTGCGCGACCTGCCGTTCACCCTGATCTACCTCTTCGACGGCCCGGACGCGGTGCTCGCCTCGGCGACCGGCATCGAGTCCAGTCCTGCGGCCACCGCGTGGCCGGTCGAGGCCGTGGCCGAGGGAGAGGCGGTGCTGGTCGAGCTGGACAGCGCGGTCCTGCCGGAGCTGCCGACCGGTGCGTGGCCGGAGCCGCCCACCCGCGCGCTGGTCGTGCCGTTGCGGCAGCAGGGCAGCCGTCCCTACGGGTTCCTGGTGGCGGCGTTGAACCGGTACCGCGAACTGGACGCCGGCTACCGCGGCTTCATCGATCTGGTGGCCGGGCACATCGCCGCCGGGATCGCCAGCGCCCGCAGCTACCAGGCCCAGCAGCGCCGTGCGGAAGAACTGGCGGAGCTGGACCGGGCGAAGACGACGTTCTTCTCCAACATCAGCCACGAGTTCCGCACGCCCTTGACTCTGATCATGGGTCCGGTGCAGGAGCTGCGTGGCCGTTGGGCCGAAGGCGACGAGCGGGCCCGCGAAGAGCTCGAGGTCGTGCACCGCAACAGCCTCCGGTTGAGCAAGCTGGTCAACACCCTGCTGGACTTCTCCCGCATCGAAGCCGGCCGCATGCAGGCGCGGTACGAGCCGGTCGACCTGGCCGCGGTCACCGCCGAGCTCGCGAGCGTGTTCCGGTCGGCCGTCGAACGAGCCGGGCTGACGTTCACCGTCGAGTGCCCGCCGCTGCGCGAGCCGGTGTACCTGGACCGCGGGATGTGGGAGAGGGTGGTCTTCAACCTGCTCAGCAACGCCCTCAAGTTCACCTTCGACGGCTCGGTCACCGTCAGCGTCGGCCACGATGACGAACGCGCCGTCGTGAAAGTGACCGACACCGGCGTCGGCGTGCCCACCGCGGAGATGCCGCGGCTGTTCGAGCGGTTCCACCGGATCGAGAACATCCGCGCCCGCTCCGGCGAGGGCAGCGGTATCGGGCTGGCCCTGGTCCGGGAGCTGGTCGAGCTGCTCGGCGGCACGATCGCTGCCGACAGCACCGAAGGCGCGGGCACCACGTTCGTCATCCGGCTGCCGTTCGGCTCCGCCCACCTGCCCGCCGAGGCCATCGCACCGGCCGCGGCCCGGGACGCGCCCTCTGCCATCGCCGACCAGTACGTCCAAGAAGCTTTGCGCTGGCTCCCGGACGAGGTTCGCTCCGACGATGCGCCGGACCCGGCGCAGACCGGCGCTGCCGTTCCCGCGCGCGTCCTGGTCGCCGACGACAACGCCGACATGCGCGAATACCTGACCCGTCTGCTGACCGACGCCGGATATCTGGTCACCACCGTCGTCGACGGCAGGAAGGCACTCGAGGCCGCCCGTATCGATCCGCCGGATCTGGTGATCAGCGACGTGATGATGCCGGCGTTGGACGGCCTCGCCCTGGTGGCTGAGCTGCGCCGGGATGCGCGCACGACGGCTGTGCCTGTTCTCCTTCTGTCTGCCCGCGCCGGGCAGGAAGCTTCCATCGAAGGACTGCAGGCCGGGGCCGATGACTACCTCGTCAAGCCGTTCGCCGCCGCTGAACTGCTGGCTCGGGTCCGGGCCAACGTCGAACTCGCGCGCCTGCGCAATCACCACGCCCGCTGGCGCACCGCATTGGTGGATTCGCTGCAAGAGGCGTTCTTCGTCTGCGACGAGAACGGCTCGGTCATCGAGATCAACGCGACGTTCACCGACATTCTCGGGTTCGGCCCGGAAGGCCTGCCCTACGAGCCGCTCCACCCCTGGTGGCCGGACGCCGCCACCGACCCGGACGCTCACGAACAGGCTGGCGAGGCGTTCGCCATGTTGGTGGGCGATCCGCACGGCAGCTACACCGTTCCGGTCACCCATCGTGACGGGCACCGGGTGTGGGTCACAGCGAATTTCAACCACGTCGATGATCCGGAAACCGGCCGCCAGGTGACGGTGGGCACATTCCGCGATGTCACCGCCGAGCACTACACGGTGCAGCGCCAGGCCGCGCTGTCCGCGCTCGGCCAGCAGCTCGCGCAAGCCGACACGGTGGCCGATGCGGTGACGGCATCGGCTGAGGAGCTGTGCCGCGTGTGGAAGGCACGGCGCGTCGTCGCTGTGAGGTTCGCCGAGTCCGCCGCCGAAGGCGCCGAGCCACAGCTGGTGTGCGCCGGTGAGCCGGCCAGCTGGACCGAGCTCACGCCCAAGGCGCGGGAGACGATCGAGGCGTTGCGCGGGGGTGACCTGCTCACCCCCGCCGCCGGCGATCCCAAGGCCGTCGGCATCGCGCTGCAACATCCCACCGGGGTGCTGGTCCTGTGGCTGGAACTGGCCGAGCGGCGGCGGGTCACCTCGGAGGACGAGACGTTGCTGACGGTGCTCGCCGGCCGGCTCGGCCAGGGGCTTTCGCGGGTCCACCAGCACGACCAGCAGCGGGAAACCGCGCTGGCGCTGCAGCACGCCATCCTGGGCCCGCAGCAGCTGCCGGGTGGTTTCGCCGTGCGGTACCAGCGGCCACGCGGCCCCTCCAGGTGGGCGGCGACTGGTACGACTTGGTCGACCTCGACGGCGGACGCATCGCCCTGGTCGTCGGCGACTGCGTGGGGCACGGCTTGGCCGCGGCCACGGTCATGGGACAGCTGCGCAGCGCCTGCCGCGCCCTGCTGCTCGAGCACCCCACGCCGGCCGCGGCCTTGGCCGCCCTGGACCGGTTCGCCGCGAGGCTGCCCGGGGCCACCTGCACCACCGCCTTTTGCGCGGTACTCACCCCGGAAACCGGCGAGCTGGCTTACTCCAGCGCGGGCCACCCGCCGCCGGTCCTGGTCCACGCCGATCGCACCACCCAGCTGCTGGAGGACGGCCACTCCATCCCCCTCGGGGTGCGCACCGGACTGGACCGGCCGGAAGCGCGAGTCGTCATCCCGCCCCGCGGCACCCTGCTGCTCTACACCGACGGCCTCGTGGAACGCCGGCGCGACCCGCTCGACGAAGGCATCACCCGCGTCGCCGAGCTCCTCGAAAACAGCGCCTCCGCGACGCCGGACGAACTGGCCGACAAGCTCATGACCAGCCTGGCGCCCGCGGCGGGCTACGAAGACGACGTCGCTGTACTCCTCTACCGCCAGCCCGGCCCGTTGGAGATCGGGTTCCCGGCCGACGCCGGGCAGCTGGCTCCGACCCGCCGGGCCCTGCGCGGCTGGCTCGACCGATGCGGCCTGGGCGCCGAACAGGTCCAGAACGTCCTGGTCGCCACCGGCGAAGCCGTGGCCAACGCCATCGAACACGGCCACCGGGACACCCCCGGAGGTCCCATCCGGCTGAACGCGATCGCCCTCGCCGACCGGGTGCACGTGACCGTCAACGACACCGGCACGTGGAAGCCACCGCAGGCCGCCGCGACCTTCCGGCGCGGCCGCGGCATGATGCTGATGCGGGAACTGGTGACCGAGGTCGACGTGCACCAGACCACTGATGGCACCACCGTCCACCTGCACGCGAGGATAACCGCATGACGACACCGCTCGCGCTGGAGACATCCCGCCGCGACGACGGCCACCGCGTGCTGACCGCGACCGGCGAAATCGACCTCAGCAACATCGCCGACTTCAGCCGCGCCCTCGATGACGCCACAGCCGACGGCCCGCTCATCGTCGACCTGAGTGCGGTGGGATACCTCGACAGCGGCGCGATCAACGCCCTCTTCGCCCACGCCGACCAGGTGAGCCTCATCATCAACCCGGTGCTCAAACCCGTGCTCACCATCAGCGGCCTCACTTCACTGGTGCACGTCGAACAGTCACCCGATTGAGTCCGTTCCGCAGCGGGTATTCCGCCCCGGTCCCACGGGAACGAGGGTGAGAAGGGGGACGACATGCCGTCAGGGGCTTTGCTGGACACGATCGGGGCGCGTCCTGCCTTCCAGGCGGCGCGTGCGCCCTATCTCGTTCTGGACACCGACTTGCGTATTCACGCGGCGAACGCGGCCTATACCGCGGCGACCTTCACCACCGAGGCCGACCTCGCCGGGGCGTACATCTTCGACGCGTTTCCCGACAACCCGGCCGACCCGGACGCCGACGGAACGACGAACCTGTCGGCCTCGCTCGAGCAGGTGCTGCGCAGCGGCCGCCGTCATCACATGGGCATTCAGCGCTATGACGTGCCCGACGCCGACCACCGCGGCCGCTTCGTCAAGAAGATCTGGTCGCCGCTGAACGTGCCGCTGACCGACGCCGACGGCCACCTCGTCGGAGTGCTTCACCACGTCGAAGACATCACCGATCTCGACGCCCTCCTCGCCGCCGACGACAGCACCGCCCTCGACGCGGCCGCGGCCGACCCCACCGGTGAGGCCGTACTGGCCGAAAACCGCAACCTGCGAGCGGCTCTGCGCACCCGCGGAGTCATCGAGCAAGCCAAAGGCATCCTGATTGCACAACGAGGCTGTACGCCAGACGAGGCGTTCATGCTGCTCGTCGGCCTGTCACAGGACACGAACACCAAGCTCCACATCGTGGCGCAGACCCTCATCGACGACACACTCCGCCGCGCCGGCAACCGGTGACTGCGCCGTCAACCGAGAGGTAGTCGGTGGCCGCACGACCGCGCGGGCCGGCCGCCGGCAACCGCCCGGGAGTGATCCGGCGGTGACGGCGGCCGGCGGAACGCCGCCGCTTTCGGCGTCCCCCAACGGCGGCTCTCCTGCAGCCCGCCGCCGGTCGGAGCCACCCGCGTCCCGCTTGGGGACGTTCGGTGGATGTAGCACGGCCGCCGCAACTCCTTCGTGGGCTGGAGTCGCGGCGGCCGCACGTCCGGGCCTCCCGCGGAGGAAGGGTGTGTGCCCGGCGGTCGGTGCTACTTGTTGGTGCCGGGGGTGAGGACCTTATCGATGACGAAGACGGTGGCGTTCTTCGTGGGGATGTTGCCGCACAGGATCTTCGCGCCGTTGATCGTCATGTTCTCGCCCGAGCCCTCAATCTTCACCGGGCCGCCGGCGGTGTTGAGCGTCTCGACCGAGCCGGCCGCGGCAAGACCCTTGGCGTCGTAGCGCTTGCCGACGACGTGGTACTGCAGGATCGGCGCCAGCTCGGCGGGCTTGCCGGCCAGCTCGTTGAACTTGGCGTCACCCAGGGCGGCAAACGCCGGGTCGGCCGGGGCGAACACGGTGATGGCCTGCTGGCTGTTGAGGGTGTCGACCAGGTTGGTGGCCTTGACCGCGGCGACGAGCTTGGTCAGCAGCGGGTTGGTCGACGCGGCGGAGGCGACCGGCTGCGGGCCCATCGAGTCCAGCGAACCGGGCGCGGAGCCCTGCGGCAGCTGCGAACAGGCCGGACCGAAGACGTCCGCGTTGGTGGTCACGCCGTCGGGGGACCCGGTCGAGCCGGCGCTGGTCATCGGGGCGGACATCGACGACGACGGCGCCATCGAGCTGCTGCTGGCGTTGCTCGACGAGCCGGAGTCGTTGCCGCACGCGGTCAGGGTCAGCGCGGCGGCCGCGGTGATGCCGACGCCGGCGACACGAAGCTTGTTCACAAAAATCACTCCATCGAGAGCGGCTTGCACATTCCGAGGCGGAAGTGTCTGTCACCGGTCATTCGGTTCTGACGAGGACGCGGATTGGTGATACACCCCATTGGGTGATACCGGTGGTGCGACGTTTGCCCCGTCAGGTCAGGTAAACGGAGGTGACCGCCGGGCTTGTGGGTTCACGGGAACCACCAACCGGTTCGACAGTGATGGCCACATACTTGGTACCGACAGGGATATCGGCGACCATGGGACCCGGAGGGACGGATTCGCAGCATCGCCGACCATCCACAATTGATACACATGCTGTGGATCGAGAACAGGCAGAGAGCCGGCGAGGAATACGGCCCGCCGCTGACTGCGGGAGACGATGACGGTGGCCGCGGTGGTTCGTCCGTCGCCGGCTGGTGCGGTCACTGTTTTTGCGTCCGGCGCGGTCAGCACGGATTCCACGCTGTGGTCCTGTTGCGCGCTCGGAAACTGCCGATCCGACGAGATGGCTTGCACGCCCAGCACCACGCTGACGACCGCGGCGGCCGCCGCGACGAGCCACGCGATCCACTGTCCCCGCCCGCGGCCGGCTTTCCGACCGGCGATGTGCGGCGGCCGCTGCCGGGTGTGCGTGACCCCGGCCAGTACTGCAGAGCGCAACCGCGGCGAGGGCTCAACCCGCACGGCGATGCCCAGGTGAGCCGCAGTGGCCTGAAGTTCCCCGACTTCCAGACGGCACGCGTCGCATTCGCCGAGGTGCCGTTCGAATCCGATACGTTCCAGGTCCGACAGTGCGTTCACCGCGTACGCCCCGGTGAGGGTGTGCAGATCGGCGGTCGTCATTCCACCCCCAGGCAGTCTCGCAGCCGGATCCAGCCGTCGCGGATCCGGGTTTTCCCGGTGCTCGGGGCCACCTTCAACACGGCGGCGACCTCCGTATAGGTGTAGCCGTTGAAGCAGGCCAGAAAGGCGGACTCGCATTGCAGGTCGGGAAAAGCCCCCAGCATTGCTGCACACGGTGACGGTCGAGCCTGGTGAACGTGGATTCGGAGACGTCGTCGAACGGTCGGCGCGCAATCATCCGGCCGGCTCGGTCTTCCCGGTCGGCTCGGGCTTGCTCGGGGCGAACCCGGTCCACCGCGCGGCGGTGGGCGATGGTCAGGAACCATGTGGTCGCGGTGCCTCGAGCAGCGGCGAACTGCGAGGCTTTTGTCCTCGCGGGGCCGGTCTTGGGGCTCGCGACCCGGGTACTGCGCAACCGGCCCAGCAGGCCTTCCGGGCGGTTTACCGTCGCGGGCGTGCCGCCCGGGTGTAGCCGCAGCAGTCCACGCTCACCCACGCCTCGACCTCCTCCGCGCACGCAATTACTCCTTCAGAGCCAGTTCGTAACCCCTGGCTGAGCGGACTGGTCCACAGCGTCGTTGTCCGGCGTATCCCTCGATCGGACGCCCATCCGTTCCCCCGAAGGTGACGAACATGAATCAGGTGGAGTGGAAGGAAGCGACGGCGTGACGTTCAACGACAATCGTGGAAACGGGCCGATGGCAGGATCAACGGTGGATGTGACGATCAATTTGACCGGCCGCCCGGATCTGCGGCAGGTCCGGGCGGCGATGACCGAGGCGTTGCTGCCGGGCGCTGAGCCTGACGACCGGTTCGGTGCGGTGTTGCTGGTGGTCGACGAGCTCGTCGGCAACGCCTATCGTCATGCGAGGTCACCGAAGTGGCTGCGGGCCGGCCGGACGTCGGAGAACGTGCTGGTCGAGGTGAACGACGGTGACGCGGTGGCGGGCGCGGTGCGGGTCGTCGCCTTGCGGTACGGGCTGCGGCTGGTGGGCCAGTTGTCGCTGGATTGGGGTGTCCGCACCGACAGCCGCGGCAAGGTGGTGTGGGCGCTGGTGCCGGTGAAGGTCTTCCCAGCTGAACTGTAGGCCGGCGGGTATATGTCAGTTGGCGGTGATGGTGGCGCTGTGCCAGCCGGTGGCGCCGTCGGGAACGGTGCCGGCGCGGTCGGCGGTCTGGGTGTAGCCGGATCGGTCGGTGGCCCGGCACTCGATCTGGTGCACGCCTTTGCCGAGTTCGAATTCGATCCACCACATGCGCCAGGTGTTGACGTTGACTTCGTGGGAGAGGGTGGCTTCTTGCCACGGTCCTTGGTCGGCGCGGACTTCGACTTTGGCGATTCCGGTGTGCTGGGCCCACGCCGTCCCGGCCACCCGTACGGTGCCTGCGGGGATGGTCGCGAATCCTTTCGGGGTGTCGATGCGCGACTCGGTCTTGATCGGCGCTTCCTGGCTCCAGCCGCGCTTGAGCCAGTACGCCTGCTTGGCCGCCCAGGTGGTGACCTCCAGATCGATGACCCACTTGGTCGCCGAGACGTAGCCGAACAGGCCGGGGGTGACCAGCCGGGCGGGGAATCCGTGTTCCAGCGGCAGGGGTTCGCCGTTCATGCCGATCGCCAGCATCGCGCCGCGGCCACGGTCCATGACTGCGGCCACCGGGGTGCCGGAGGTCCAGCCGTCGACGCTGGTGGAGAACAACTGCTCCGCGTCGGCCTGCACGCCGGCTTCTTCGAGCAGGTCCGCCAGGTCGATCCCGATGAAGTTCGACGTGGACACGTAGTCTCCACCGACCTCATTGGACACACACGTCATGGTGATCGTGCGTTCCACCAGAGGCCGATTGCGGATGTCGCTGTAGCGGTATCGGCGTTCGTGGCCGACCATGCCGTGGATGCGCAGACTCCAGTCCTCGGTGCGCACCTGCGGTACCGACAACGCGGTGTCGACCCGGTAGAAGCGGGAGTTAGGGGTCAGGAACGTCGGCGTGCCGAGTTTGGCGAAGTCGGCATCGGCCGGGATCGCCGGGGCGGTCCGCGCCGGCACGAGCTTCCCGACCGCCTCCCGGGAAGCGGTCGCGTTACGGGTGCCGCTGAGCAGCTGCCCACCAGTGCCGAGCACACCCGCGCCGACGGCGACACCGGCACCACCGATCAGGAAGGCCCGCCGCGGAGTGCCCGTCTTGGCACCGGTGTCGGGGTCGCGGCGCACCCGTGACGCGAGGCGGTGCAGCAGCACGAACACCGCGACGCCGACGACGAGGCTGGCCAGCGGGGCCAGCAACGCCACCGCGGTCAAATCCGGACGTGCGTAGACGGCAACGAGCCCGACCACGCCGAACAACGTGATCACGACGACCCCGGGCCACCGGGATCGCAGTGACAACAGGGCGGCGACTGCGGCGGCCAGGACCATCACCACGGCCATGCCCGAGAGCAGCACTAGCTTGTCGTAGACGCCGAAGGTACGGACCGCGAAGTCCTTCAACTCGACCGGGGTCAGGTCGATCGCGCCGTTGCCCACCGCCAGATACGGGGAAGCGTTGATGTTGACGAAACCGGCGACCAGGTGTCCGGCAGCCAGAGCGGCAGCCAATGCGAGCACTCCGGCTGCGGCCGCGGACATCGCGCGCAGCCGTGGCCGCTGCGGTGGCGATGTCGCGGGCGAGGAAATTTCAGTGGCAGCCATATCCGGAATTCGAATCCGGGGCCTGTCCGTCTTGGTCTTGGGAAGCGTGTCACACGAAAACCACCCGGCAGGGTGGCGATGGACGTCCTCGTGACTCCCGGAGGAGACGGCGCTCGTCGATAGGAGGACTGCGGCTTGGCGTCAGCTCGCGGTACGTGCGGACGCCAAGCCGCCGGGATATTCGTTCAGCGCCGAACCTGCGGGGCCGGCAGGCGGCCGCTGATCAGGCCGAGGGCGATCATCCCGACGCCGAGGCCGAAGTGCAGCCAGTTGTCGGCGGTGTTGACCGGGACGAAGTTGGCCGCGCTCATCTGGTCAATGACCAGCCCGTAGATCCAGAGCACGAGATACACGATGCCGCCGCCGATGAGGAAGCCGCGGGCACCGCGGTGGGTGCGGGCGAGCGCGAAACCGGCCACGCCGAACAGCAGGTGGACGATGTTGTGCAGAACCGACACCATGAACAGCCCGAGCAGCATCGCCATCGAGTCGTGTCCGGCGAAGCTGAGCTGGTCGTAGTGGGTGGTCAAGCCGGGGATGAAGCCGAGGATTCCGACCAGGAGGAAAACCGCGGCCACCGCGATGGCGACGATTTGTGCTGCGGAGCGGTTCGTCCGGGTCGCTGAGGATGCCGACATGTTCTTGCCCTGCCTTTCGCGGGCTGTTCGTGGGGGATCTGGGTGGGGCAGCCGGGCCGCGCCAGGTGCAGCCCCGGCGCGGCCCGGCGCCCGATCAGCCGTTGCCGGCGCTGGTGTTGACGTCGCCGTTGACGCCCTGGGGGAAGAAGCCGCCGGAGGTCGCTGCCTTCGGGGTCAGGTAGACGATGTTGAGAACCTGGCCGGGGCTACGGCTGTAGGCGATGCCGTTGGCGTCGGTGGGGACGATGTTGGCGTTGCCGCGGTTGTCGATGACGCCCTGATCGTCGTCGGCGGGTCCGTCGAGGCTGTCGCGGGCGTTGGACAGCTTGACGCTGGCTTCGCGCAGGTCGCGGCCGAGCAGGCCGAGGCCGAGGATGCCGCCGCGGCGCTCGTAGAGTTGCGAGCGGATGTTGCCGGCGTGGTAGGCCTCCACCGCGAGGATCCCGGCGGCGGCTTCGAGGTAGGCCTTGTTGGAAATCAGCGGAGCGGCGCCCTTGTAAGCGGTGACACCGACATCTTCGAACAGGAACGCCGCGAGCAGGAAGTTCTCTTCGCAAGCGAAGGCGTCGAAGCTGTGCCCGGGCTTGACCAGACCAGCGGCCTGGGCGGCGGCGGTGAAACTGGACTGCAGGTCGATCGCCGGGCGCGCGACCGCGGCCGAGCCGAGGGCCGAGCGCAGGAACTGGACGTGGTCCTTTTCGTCGGCGGCGATCTCCCGGGCGTACTGGCGAACCGTCTTGCTTTCGAAGCGGACCGCACGGCCCCCGGTGACGCCGCCACGGAGGCCGGTGCCGGTGGTCATGGAGTCGGCCAGCCCGCGGCCGGTGACCGCGTGCAGGTAGAACTCGGCTTCCAGGTACTCGAGGTTGAGGGCGAAGTTGAGGACCGCCCCGTCGCTGACCTCGGCGGCGGCTGCTGCAGCCGCGGGCCGGGCGGTGGCCGCGGCGGCCGGACCGGCGGTGAGACCACCGAGGGCACTGGCGCCGACGACGCCGAGGCCGGTCATGCCGGCGGCTTTGAGGAAACGCCGGCGATCCTGATCGTTCTCCGCGCTCCGGGTGATCATCGAAGCGGCATAGCGCTTGCCAAACACGGACGAACTCCTCCCCGCCCGCGCGCGTACGGCGGGCGTCACCCACCACCGAGAGTCCCGGCGCTGGGACGGATCCTTCCTGGACACCTCCCGTTCGAGGCCGGTCGGGCAACGGATGGGTGGATGCTCCGCCCAACTGGCCGACGTTGTCCCGGGGTACGAACAAAACCTCCGCGTTTACCCGCTACTGAGCGATAACAAACCCGCTTCGGGAAAAGAAAAAAATTCGAATTACACCCAATCCGGTGAGGTCTTCGGCCCCGAAACACGACTGACGGTGAAGTTCACACCCGAAAGGGGGTGAGATGGATGAATACTTCCCAGACGGACACCGCGCCGGCGCAGCATCCGGTTGTGCTTCGGGTGCTGGTCGTGGCCGGTGCGTTGTTCGGGTTCACGGTGCTGGCGCTGCTCGCGTCGCACACTGCGGACGCCTCCGAGGAGCCGCCGCCGGATCGGCCGGGGTTGCTGACGGGCGCGGGCCCGGCTGTACACGATCCGCTCAAGCCAGGCACGGAGCGCGTCAACGGTGTGCTCAAGCCGGTGGAGGCGGTGTTGACGCCGGTTTCCGAGCCGGTTCATGCGTTGTCGGCGGAGGCGGCACGGGTGGTGCAGCCGGTGAAGGATGTACTCGAGCCGGCGGTCGCTCCGCTGACGCGTCCGGTGCTGCGGACGGCGGAGCCGGTGTTGTCGGCTTTGCGGCCGGTCACGGAGCCGGTTTTGTCCGTGCTGGAGCCGGTGACGGATCCGGTGCGGAGGGCCGCGGCTCCGGTGACCGACCCGCTGGCGCGTGCGGTCGGAGCCGATCGGATGCGGGCGGTGGTCGGAGATCCGGCCGGCCTGCGCCCGCGCGAGGACATCACGGCCGCGGCCGTGGTCCAAACGCCCGATCGAGCCGTTCCGGTGGCCGACCACGGGCAGCCGCAGGTAGCCGACGGTGCATCGGTCGGCATCTTGCACGTCGACGGGCATCAAGCGGCGCAGGCCGTCAGCACTGGCGACCCTATGCGCGGGTCCGGCAATGGCGGTACGCCGGCGGGCCCGTCCGGGCTGGCCGGTTCGACGTCGGCGAGCCCGGGCGATGCGCACGGCGGTGAACTGGTCGTGACACCGACCGGAGCACGCGGAATCGGACCCGACCGGGCTTGGCGGGCACCGCCAGGCGGCCGCACGTCGCTGTACTGGCTGGTCTTCTACGGCAACGACCATCCGAGCTGACGGACCCTTTCCACCCCTCAACTCCACATTGGACAGAAGGTCTAAGGAAAGGGAAGTTCATGCACAAGTACGTGCGACGCGGCCTGACCGCCGCGTTCATCTCCGGTGGGTTCGTCCTGCTGGGATCAGCGGTGGCCAGTGCGGACACCGGCGACTCGGGCCCGCTGGGCGGGCTCGGCACCACGCTGCACTCCGTGGTCTCCGGCGCCTCTGCCGGCGGCGCCGGCGGGGACTCCGGTTCCGGCGGGAACGCGCACAGCGGCAACACCGCGGTGAGCGGGGACTCCGGCAACTCGGGCGACTCCGGCTCGACCGGGCACAACAGCGCCTACGGCGTCTGCGTGCTCGCCAAGTGCAGCACTTCGGTGTCCTCGGGCAATTCCGGGAACACGGGCGCGACCGGTTCGACCGGGAACGCCTCGAATACCAGCACCACCACCGGCGGCAGCTCCGGGAACGCCGGTCACGGCGGCTCCGGGGCCACCGCGGCCACGGGCAAGAACAACGCAGGCGGGAACTCCTCGCGAAGCGGGATCCTCGGCTCCGTGCTCGGGACTGCCAAGGGCGGCAACGGTGGCGATTCCGGTGACGCCGGGAACGCCACCAGTGGCAATTCGGCAGTCTCGGGGAACTCCGGCAACTCGGGGAACTCGGGCTCGACCGGCGGTAACAGCGCCTACGGCCTGTGCGTGCTGGCCCAGTGCGACACGACGGTGACCTCGGGAAATTCCGGGAACACCGGCGCCACCGGCTCGACCGGTGACGCGACCAACACCAGCACCACCACCGGCGGGAACTCCGGCAGTGCGGGCCACGGCGGCGACGCCACCACGGCCGCGTCCGGCGACAACTCCGCCACGAACACCGGTGGCGACAGCTGGGGCCGGCACCACCAGGGTGGCGGCATTACAGGTGTTGTGGGCTGGGTCATCGGGACCGCGAAGGGCGGCAACGGGGGCGACTCCGGCGACGCCGGAAACGCCACCAGCGGCAACAACGCGGTGACCGGTCACTCCGGCAACTCGGGCGACTCCGGCTCCACGGGCGGCAACACCGCGATCGTGTGGACCATCGGCGGCGAGCGCGACGGCCGCGGCCACGACGACTGCGGCTGGAACCACCACGAAAACGGCACCACGTCGGCCACCACGGTGACCTCGGGCCACTCCGGGGACACCGGTGAAACCGGGATGACCGGTGACGCGACCAACACCAGCACCACCACCGGCGGGAACTCCGGCTGGGCAGGCCACGGCGGCGACGCCGCCGTCGTCTCCACCGGCCAGAACACCGCCACGAACACCGGTGGCCACAGCTGGGGCCGGCACCACCAGGGCGGTAACTCCGGTGTCCTGGGCACGGTTCTCGGCACCGCGAAGGGCGGCAACGGTGGCGACTCCGGCGACGCCGGAAACGCCACCAGCCACAACAACGCGGTGACCGGCGCGTCCGGTGACTCGGGCAACTCGGGCTCGACCGGCGGCAACACCGCCGTCACCTCGACCCGCGGGCACGAGCAGCAGGGCCGCCACCACGGCGGCTGGCAGCACGAGAACGCCACGACGTCGCACACCGCGGTGACCTCGGGCAACTCGGGTGACACCGGCGCCACCGGGGCCACCGGCGACGCCGGCAACGACAGCACCACCACCGGCGGGAACTCCGGCTGGGGCGGCAACGGCGGCAACGCCGACGTGACCGCGTCGAGCTGGAACACCGTCGCGCACACCCCGCACACCGTCTGACGGTCTGCGGCTCGATCGAGGAGCGGGGGCACCGGATTCCGGTGCCCCCGCTTTGCCGTGCACCGGGAAGCCGCCGGTCAGCCGGCAGGTTCTACGCTGCTGTAGGACGAGAGTGCGAGGTCACTCGGCGCGCCACCGGAACGGTCAGGAAGGGTATGAGGGTGACACCAAAGGCCAGCGATATCGGTAGGGCGGTCGGCGTGCTGCGCGCCGGGGGACTGGTCGCCGTTCCGACGGAGACGGTGTACGGGCTGGGGGCCAACGCCGAGGACCCCGTTGCCGTGGCGCGCGTGTTCCAGGTCAAGGGCCGCCCGCCGACGCACCCGCTGATCATCCACCTCGCCGACGCCACGCAGCTGGGTGACTGGGTTGCCGACGTGCCCGAGGCGGCGCTGGCGCTGGCCGGGCACTTCTGGCCCGGGCCGCTCACGCTCGTCCTGCGCCGCGGTTCCAGGGTGCCGCTGGAAGCGACCGGCGGGCTGGAGACGGTGGCGGTGCGGGTGCCCGCCCACCCTGTCGCGCTCGAGCTGCTGTCGGCCTTCGGCGGCGGTGTCGCGGCGCCGTCGGCCAACCGCTTCGGCTCGGTCAGCCCCACCACAGCGGACCACGTCCGCGCCGAACTCGGCGACGCCGTCGACTTCGTACTCGACGGCGGCCCCTGCAACGTGGGCGTCGAGTCGACCATCGTCGACGCCACCGGCGACACCCCGAACATCCTGCGGCCCGGCGGGGTGACACCGGAGGAACTGGAAGCAGTGCTCGGCCGCCCGGTTTCGGCCGTATCGACGAGCCGCATCCGGGTCCCCGGCCAGCATCCGTCGCACTACGCGCCCCGCGCGCGGGTCGTCCTCGTCGAGCCGGAGGAGATCGCCGCCGAAGCGCAGGCCGCGCAGGAACGGGGGCACCAGGTGGGTGTCTTCCTCCCACCCTCCTGCGCTGACGTTCCGGTGAAGGCGCACGCCGCGGTGGCGATACCGGAGTCGATGGCCGACTACGCGCGCGGGCTGTACGGGTTCCTCCGGGAGCTGGACGAGCTGGGATGCGACCTCATCGTCGCGTCCGTACCGGTCGAGGAAGGACTGGGCCTGGCGATCGCCAACCGGCTTCGCCGCGCGGCAGGGCCACGCGAAACGCATCGACCAGCGCCGGAGACCGTCAGGATGCGGTGACTTCGAGGCCGCGGGCCGCCACCACGTCCGCGCGGCCGTCGGCCAGCCGGTAGCACAGGCCCACGACCGCGGCCTGGCCCGCGTCGACCCGGTCGGCGAGCACCCGGGAGCGCTCCAGCAGCAGGTCAACCGTGCGCCGGACGTGCTCGGCGAGGATCTCGTCCGGTTCTGCCCGCCCGGCGGCCCGGGCCGCCAGCACGCTGGGCGTCACGCGCTCGACGACGTCCCGGATGTACCCGCCGGGCGTCACCCCGTCCTCCAGCGCGGCCGACGCGGCGCCGACCGCG
Organism: Amycolatopsis plumensis; assembly: GCF_042652605.1. Taxonomy (NCBI): domain Bacteria; kingdom Bacillati; phylum Actinomycetota; class Actinomycetes; order Pseudonocardiales; family Pseudonocardiaceae; genus Amycolatopsis; species Amycolatopsis plumensis. The sequence continues at coordinate 4,813,374 of NZ_JBHSJY010000001.1, forward strand.
CCACAGGAGTCATGGCCGAGGACCACCACCAACGGGCAGTCCAGCACCGCCACGCCGTACTCGATGCTGCCCAGCACCTCCGAGCCGGCCACGTGCCCCGCCGTGCGGACGACGAACAGGTCACCCAGACCGCGATCAAAAATGATCTCGGCGGCCAGCCGGGAGTCAGAACATCCGAACAGCACCGCGAACGGGCGCTGGCCGGGCGTCACCTCGGCGCGGCGTGCCGCGTCCTGGTTCGGGTGCTCCGGGGCGCCGGCGACGAAGCGGCGGTTGCCGGCGAGCAGCAACTCGAACGCTTCAGCAGGGGGCAACGATTCGATCTTGGGCATGGCCGAAGCCTAGGCCAAGACCGGTGCAGCGGCCGATCCCCGCGGTGGTGTGCCGGTGGATCACCGGCCCTGGCTGAATGGGAAAGCGGTAGCCCCGCACCGGGAACGGCTCAGAGCGGGAGGCCCGGACCAGCACGATCAGCCACACGGTGCCCGCGATGGCGATGAGCGCCTGGCCGACGAAGGCGGGCAGGAGGCGCCCGGTCAGCAGGAAGTGCTCCGGGTGCTGCGGGAGAACAGCACCGCCGAGGACCGCGGTCCACAGGCCGTGACCGAACAGGGCGAGCAGCCCGCGCAGCAGTTCGGTGCTGACCAGGTTCGTGAGGGACAGTCCGAGTTCGGCGACGGCGGCGGTCAACGCGTATCCGGCGGGCTCGGTGACGGGGCAGCAACGCCAGCGCGCCGAGCTTGACCGCCTCCTCGATCGACTCTGGTCGAAACCCCGGGTCATCGCCATTGTCGACGGACGCCGTCCGGCTACGCGGTTATCCCGCCGACAGGCCGCATCACCTGTTGGAGGCTGTCACGGCCGAATCCGGCGATTGCTGTAACTGCGGGCGTGCGGACGACGACTGACAGCCCGTGCTGATTCAGTTGAGTGGACACATGGATCGGGTGACCGGATGACCGAGATGACCCACCCGGAGGACGTGGGCTCGGGCGGGGCGGCTTCGGGCCGCCTCGTGGTCGGCTTCGCGGATCTCGCGCGGGAAGTCGTCGCCGAGGTGGCGCCCGACCAGTTGCCTTACCTTGCGCTGGTCACGGCCGAGTGGGCGGCGGGAAAGGACTCTCGCAAGCCTGCCGGCGCCTGGACCGGCGGCGAGGTCGGCCTGGGCGGAACCGATCCCTCGGTGCTCAGCGACATCATCTACCCGTTGCTGACCGGAACCGCTGCGCAGGTACTAGGCGCGGCGGGGTTCGCCGGTCTGCAGCGCCGCCGATGGTGGCGCCGCCGCTCGAGAACGACGAAGCCGGCGCAACTGGCCTTGGACGTCGACCGGATCGACGAGGTCCGGGGTGTGTGCCTCGTCCATGGGCAGACGTTGGGCCTGAATGAGGCTGAGGCGGCGTTGCTGGCCGATGCTGTGGAGGCTGCGCTGCGCCGAGCCGCGAAGGGCGAACGCCGTTGATTGCCGGTGTACCCGTGGCTCTGGATGAGCCCGCGTTCTTGCGTCCGGTGCCCGCGCCACCACGCCTTTGGTGGGTGTACGTGCTGGTCATGCTCGCTCTGGCGGTCACCGGCGCGGGCGCCGCGGAAGCCCTGTTCGTGACCCACGACTTCGGCGATTACACCGCGGCGCAGGCTTGCCTGGCTCGCAACGGCATCTCCGTCTCCGACGTGCAGCCGACCGCTTCGATCGGTCCGCTCTACACCGCCTGCACCCACGACTACGACGAGCGACTGGGCTTCACCAGCCTCGCCGGGGCCGTCGCGCTTCCGGTGACGGCGTGGCTGCTGATGATCATCGGCAGCCTGGGCACGCGTCGGCGGCTGCGCAAGCGTCGGCTTGGCGGGGTACCGCCGTCTGACCTCGACCGGCTCACCCGGCGCTTCACGATGTTGTGCGACAGCCAGGGACTGCCCGAGCGCCGACGGCCAAGACTGGTTCTCGCTCCGCCCGCAACGGGCGTGAGGGATGCATTCACCACGGGCCTTCCGGGCGCGCGGCCGTGGGTTGTCGTGCCGCAGGCCTACGCTTATACCGACCGGGCCGCGTTCGACGCCGTCGCGCTGCACGAACTGGGGCACGTCCGTGCCCGGGATGTCCGGTGGGCGTCGGCTGTCTGGTGGGCCGGCTGGTTGACACTGCCGGCTTTGGTCCTGGCGCTGGTGCCGATCCTGAACGCGCCCGCGACGATGTGGACCTTCTACGGCGGATCGCTGGTCGTCGCCGCGGTCACCGCCGTGTCTCTGCTGGTGGTCCGCGCGGCCCTGTTACGCCGGCGTGAGCTGGCTGCCGACCGGCACGCGGCCGATGCGACCGGAGACCCGGACGCCATGGCCGTCGTCCTCGACTCCGCAAGCAGCCGGATTTCGTGGATTCACCGAGTTTTCGCCACGCACCCGTCGGCGTCGGACCGGCTCGCCCCAGATGGCCGCGACGGGAACTGGGACGGCGGTTTTGTCTACACGGCTGTCGCCGGGATCGTGGCGATGTTGACTTACCACGGGGTTCACGCCGTGCTCGGGAACCTCCTCGGGTCCCTCGACGCCGGTTCCCGGCTGGCGGCCGATGTGGCGATGGCCGTGGCGGCGGTGCTCTGGACCTCGGTCGTGCTCCCGGCGTGGACGCGCCGGGCAGCGCTGACGAAGCCTGGATGGCCGTCTTCCTGGGCGGGTGCGGTGTTCGGGCTGGTCGCCGGATTCTGCCTGCAGGCGCCGGGTGCGTCCGCGGCGCTCACCGCGTTCTTCGCCCCGGAACGGCCGCTGCTGGTCCTCGCCCTGTCCGTGACTGCGTTCGCGATCAGTGTGCTGACGTCAGCGACGGCGACTGGTCTCTCCGTGCCGGCGGACAGCCTGCTGCGTCGGCGGGTGAGCTGGGTCGGCGCCGTGCTCACGGTCGTGGTGGCACTGACCGCCGCCGTCAGCGGGACGGTGTCCTCGGTGACGACCTACCTGCTGTTCCGCGACCCGGCGCTCGTGCGCGGTCATGTCCTGGGACTCGGCAGCGATCGGGCGTGGCAGTACGCCCCGGTCCTGATTCTGTCCGGGCTCGTCTTCGTCGGCGCGCGGCCGCGGTGGCGCCGGCCCCGGCCGGTCGTTGTGGCGGTGGCCGGGGTAAGCGCGGTGGCCGGAGGCGCGGCCGCGGCTTTGTCCGGGCTCCTGCGCCTGCAAGCCGGCCAGAGCAACGATGTCCGGTATGTGCTGGCTTACCAGCGATGGTGGATCTGTGCGTTTGCCGGCTTGGTTGCGGTGGTCGCCGTCGTTGTCGCGACCCGGCGTCGGGGCGCAATCCTGGCCGGTGTGCCGACGGCTGCGGTGAGCGGGCTGCTCGTCACCGCCGTGGCCGGGGCCATTCAGTACACGGCTGTCCGGATCGCCGGCTACGCCAGGGAATCATCGGTGTTTCAGCAGTCGGTGCAAGTGCCCGGCTGGTTGCTGCTGGTCACGCTGATCGCCACGCTTCCGGTGACGTCACTGCTCGTCCTGATTCGGGCACGTTCTGACTTGCGGCGCGGAGCGACGTCATGGGCTTTGGGCGCCGGTTCTGCCACTTCGCTGCTCGCAGTGGTCCTGGTCGGCGGGCAGCTCTCGGCGGTGACCGTTGCGGAGCAGGACTACGCAGCCGGGCAAGCGGTTGTCGCGCCGCCTGCGCCGACGCCGACGCCGACGCCGGCGCCGGTCTCCCCGGTGGCGGTGGTGGACCATGGTCGCCCGCTGGACGAATCGGCCGCCACTGCGGCACTCGGCCGCCTGCCCGCCGTTCTCCCACCCGATGCGAAACCCGAGGACAACGAACCTTCGACCTCGGGAACGGTGACTCCTCCGGCCTGCGACGCAGCGGACAAGAAGTTCGCCGCAATGGAGAAGGCGATGCCGCGGACCGCCGATGTCGAGCGCAGCTTCGCCTTCGCCGCCGACGGCACCGTCGGCGGAGGACACGTGTCGGCCTCGGTCACCTCCTATACCGGCGTCGAGGACTTGTTCGTCCCCATGGACGAAGCCACGCGCGCGTGCGCCCAGTTCCGTATGCAGCAGAAGATCTATGACGGCGGATATCTCGACGGTGTTCTCACTTCGGGACCGGTATCCGCGTTGCCCTACCCGGCTCGTACGCGCAACCGGTCGTTCACCGGTCGATTCCACGGGAAACCCGCGGTGGTGGTCAGCCGGGAATTCAGCGTCCGCATTGGACATAATCTCGTCGACGTCGAGGTGTTCTTCGGATACATCCAGACACCGCCGCCGCAGGCCGTCCTGGAACGGACCGACCGGATCCTGACCGACGTGGTGACCGAACTCGCCGGAGCACTGTAAGCGCGTCGACCAGCGAGCCCGTCGGCGGCAGCTGAGCGGCTGTGCGGGTCGGCGATTCCTAGAAGGGCGTGGTCCAGGGCCCGACGGGGTTGAGAGCCGGACCGGGTGGGTAGGTCATCAATACTCGGGACGGGGTCTCGGGAAGAAGCGGCGGCGGCACGCGCTTCTCACATTGTCGGTGCTCCTTGGAGACGTGACACCGCGGCGAATCCATGCAAGATGTGCTCATCAGCGATTAGTCGCCGTGTCCGGAGACCGCGTCGCAGAGGGCAGGCGGTGAAGGACACGGGTGAGAGCCGACAAGCTTGGGTAGTTGGTGGATGAGGCTCGCGACTACGGGGGCGCGAGCAGCTGAGGGAAGGAGTAGATCGTGCGACGACATGCTCCCGAACCGCGAATGAAAAGGAGCGACGCCACCAGTGCCGACCGGGTCTCTGCCGGTTTCAGCACGCCGATCGATCCATCGGTCCGGTCGCGCTTCGAAGAACTCGTTCCGGCATCACTGCGCGAGGCGGCCGTGCTGCGCCGGAAGCTGGGAGACTGGCTGGGGGAGCTGCCGCTGGATGCCGGCAGCAGCTATGACATCTTGCTCGCCACGTACGAGGCGTTGGCCAATGTCGCGGCGCACGCGTATCCCGATCGGGATGGGTGGGTCCGGCTGTACGCCGATTGGGCCGGTGACACGGTCACGACCACCGTCACGGACACAGGCTGCGGGATTGCCGCGGAGGGGCACCGGCCTCCGACCTCAGGCGGCCGCGGCCTACGCCTGATCGACGAGGTCACCGACCGGATGACGGTCGACACCGGCGAGCACGGCACGCAGGTGACGATGATCTGGCGTCCGGCCGCGCTGCGGCAGCACTCCGCGTCCTGATCTTCGGCCGCTACCGCTGCCGGACGGCAGCGAATTTCACTGCGACGTGCCGGGCACTGTCATCGATGCAGTGGTGCCGGCGTCCGGCAGCGGTGTCGGCCCGAACCAGTCCAGGCACACCACCATCGCGTCGTCCTCGGCCTGTCCGCCGTGGCGGCGTGTGCTCAATTCCCGAAGCATCGCACCGGGCACGTGCGCGGCGGGCAGGTCCGCGGTGGCCGTCACGGCTTCGCTCAGCTCGCGGTCGCCATAGCGGTCCCCGTGCGGGCCGGCAGCGTTGTAGACGCCGTCGCTGACGAAGACGAACCGGTCTCCGTCGAGGGCCTGGAGCTGGTGGACGGCGTACACGGTGTCTTCGAACGCGCCCAGCGGCAACTGCTCCTCGAACAGGACGCGTTCGGCTTTGCCGTCGCGCAGCCGCCACAGCCGCGGAGAACCTGCGTCGACAACGTCGACCTGACCGGTGCCGAGGTCGAATTGCAGCAGCAATGCCGCGACGTGCTGGCTGCCGCGGTAGTGGGAATAGAGGGCCTGGTCGGCGAGTTCGGCTTGGGCGTCGAGCTGGACTCCGGCGCGGCGGGCGTTGCGCAGGGCGTTGACCGCGAGATTGGTCAGCAGCGCGGCTTCGCTGCCGTCGCCCATGCCGTTGATCAGGGTGACGGCAAGGCTGTGTGCGGAGGCCGACCAGTCGAAGCAGTCGCCGTAGATGGCGTAGGCGGGTTCCAGCTGGCCGCCGAGGGCGAACTCGGCGCGGGTGCAGGCCCGGCCGGGCAGCAGCTGCCACTGCATCTCCGCGGCCAGCGTCAGCCGCGAAGACCGCCGGGCCTGGGTGTAGAGGTCGGTGTCCCGGTCGGCGACGAGCAGCTCGTGGGCCACCGCCTCGGCGATCCGCTCAAGTTCCGCCCAGACGGGTGGCTCGGGTTCAGTCGGCAGGGTGACGGCCAGGATGCCGAGGCGGTCGCCGCGGACGCTGACCGGCAGGTACCCGGTCACGCCCGAACCGTTGTGCTCGAAGGTGGCGGCCTGGGCAACGAACGCGTCGCCGGGCGTGGTGCTCTGTACCGGGATGGGTTCGTTCGTGTACGGCAGGGTGCTGACCTGGCACAGCTCGGTCAGGGCGTAGTCGGCCATGAGCAGCTCGACCGCCTCGGCGCCGAAGTGCTCGGACAGCGCCGAGCGCAGTGCAGCGGGGAGGTCGTGGGGCGGAACGTCGCGCAACCGGCGTTCGACCGCCAGAGATCTGTCCACGACTTGCCTCCTGCTCACGGGACCGTGGGCGGAGAGGCTCACGATCAGTCTGTCGAGTGTGCGCCGCTCCGGCGTTGCCGGTCTACGGCGGGTCGCGTGAGCTGTGCTGCGGGTTCAGCATAGGGATACCACTGTGGAGTCGGCGGATCGATCCTGCGGGCAGCCCGCCCGGGCCGGGTAGTGGGCGGCGGCGTCGGAGCACCGGCCGCCATGGAATGGGACGCCGACGGGTCCGCGTGTAGCCGCGGACTTGTCCTCGGTAGTCTCAACCATTGTCATATGACAAACAAGCCACAGGCGTACGGCGGAGCGCCGTGCTCGCCCTCACTCGGACCGGATCACCTGATGCACCCTGAACTCGCCCGGCTCCGTCGAGAGCTGCGCGCCGCCTGCGGCGAAGCGGGTCTGCCGGCCGGTGAGCGTGCTCGCCTGGTCCTCGCGGCGACCCTGCTCGCCGAACCAGCTATCGAGACCGGTCAGGAGATGTCCCTCGAGACCGCCATGGCGGATCGTCGGCTGGCCGTCACCTTCCGGCTCCCCGAGCCGGTCGAGCAGGTCCGGCGCAACACCCTTCCGCTACTGCCCGGCGCCGGAGACGGTGCCACTCTCTCCTGGCACCTGACCGCGGGACTCAGTCCTCAACCGGCGCCTCTGGAAGACGATGCGGCGACCCGTGAGGAGATGCTCGCGTTGATCGCCCGCGCCGACGCCCTCGCTCAGGAGCAGCGGGAGCTCAAGCACGAACTCGCCGAAACCAACAGCGGCGTACTGGCGATGTACGTCGAACTCGAGGAGCGGGACGAGCAGCTCCGCCGCGCGCACACGGTGATCTTCCGTGAACTGGAGGACGCGCTACGCCCGCGGCCGCCGGCGGTGCCGAGCTGGGAGCTGGCTGTCCAGTACTCGCCGACCGGTACCGGCTCCCCGACCGGAGGTGACCTCTACGACTGGTTCGTCCTGCCTGACGGGCACCTGCACGTGACCGTGGTCGACGCGGTCGGCCACGGCGTCACTTCCACCCGGCACGCCCTCACCGTCACCCACGCCATCCGGACCCTCGCGCTCGAAGGCCACCCGTTCGCCGGCCTCATCGCCCGCACCGCCACTACCCTCGCCACGATCGAGCCGGACCTGATGGCCACCGTGCTCCTGGCTCGCCTCGACCCCGCATCCGGGAAAATGGTTCTCGCCAACGGAAGTCGCCCGCCGCCGGTGCTGGTCACCGCGGCCGGCGACGCCCGGCTGCTGCGCGCCCCGGTCGTCGGCCGTGGCGTCGGCTTCCCCGATCCCGGCAGTCCCGAGCTGATCCAGCACACGCTCGGCCAGGGGGATGCCGTGCTGCTCTACACCGACGGTCTCATCGAAAGCCGCCGCGACCTCGAAGAAGGCCAGATCCGGCTCCTGGGTCACGCCCGTGCGCTTGCCGGCCACCCGATCGACACGCTACCGGCGGAGCTGGTGACCCGCATGCACGACGTCGTCCTGGACGCTGATGACACCGTCGTGCTCGCCATTCGCCGAACCACCACGAACGCTCTGGACGTCAACCGGGGTCGGCCACCACACCGCTGAACTCCGTGAAGAGCGAAACGGCGCGATTACCGCTGGCTGTCGCCGATTTCCGGGTGGCGGGGACCCGGAAACTCCGGCGCGCCGAGGTGTTCGACGGCGGCGTCCACGGTGGGATGGATGTCGAACAGGTCGTCGACCCGGGTGAGCGCCAGCGGCCTCAGCACACTGCGCTGGGTCGCCACCAGAGTGACTTCGATGCCCGCCTCCCCGGCGGCTCCGTGCAGCCAGGCCAGTGCGGAGAGACCGGCCGAGGCGAAGAACGCCACGCGGCTCAGGTCGACCACCAGCGCCCGAGGGCCGCGGGCGAGAGCCGCCGCCATGGCCGCACGCAGCATGGTCCGCACGACGTGGTCCACGTCGCCGTCCGCTTCGAGGACCGCGATGTCGCCGATCGATCGCACGGCGACCGCCAGTGTCGGCGGGGTTGGGGGTTCCATGAGCTGTGCTCCGAGTGAAGACCGGTTCGATCGACCGGGAACGACGACTGCGTGCTGCACGTCATGGCTGACGGCTGAACCGCGACGTGAGAACGACCTGGCGCAGCGGAGGACCCGTCACGTCAGTTGTCGTATGACAACAGTGACCCTACTGTCCCGCTGCGCGGTTGTCATCCTCGGCGAGATCACGATTGGCTGCGGCCTGGAACGCGCGTAGCCCGCTCGCAAGAGCGTCTCGTTCCTCGGTGGTCAGTGCGGCGAGAACGGTGTGCAGGCTTTCCCTGCGACGCGCACGCAGGTCCTGCAGATAGGCGCGGCCGCTGTCGGACAGGCGCAGGGCCAGTTCCCGGCGATTCTGGGAATGGGGAAGCCGTTCGATGAAGCCCACGGCTTCCAGACGGTCACACAGCCGGCTGGCCAGCGGCGGGGTGGATCCGAGCAGTTCCGCCAAGGTCCGAAGGTTCAGTCCTTCGTAACGGTCGAGTGCGACGACGGCTCGCACCTGCGACACCGACAGCGGCCTGGGAGAGGCGTCGCGGGCTTGCTCGAAGAGGATTTCGAGCAGTTCGGCGGTGTCAGCCACCGCCGCGGCCACCTGGTCGGCAGCGCGCGTCCTGCGCGAACGGTTCACTGTGGCATCCCTCGGTCGAGCCGTCGGCGCAGCCTACCGCGCACTGTCACCGGATCGGAGTGGCATCCGACCCGGATCGAGGCCCATCGAGGGCGATCCATATCCGACTGTTGTCACACGACAACAGTTGTCGTACGGTATCCGCGTGGTCAGGAATCTACTCCTCGCCCGCGGCGAGCGGCGGCGCGAAACGCGGTCAGCCCGGCGAACAGCGCCTCACGGGCTTCAGGAGACAGCGCGGCGAGCACGGCCGCGATGTGCTTCTTCCGACGCGCGCGCACCCGGCTCAGGTGGGCCCGCCCGCGTTCACTCAGGCGTAGCGACAGCTCGCGCCGGCTGTGCTTGCTGAGCGTGCGTTCGACGAACCCGGCGGCCTGGAGGCGGTCGCACAGGCGGCTGGCCAATGGCGGCGTGGTCCCGAGCAGCCCGGCCAGCGAGCTCAGGTTGATGCCTTCGTGGTGATCGAGCACCACCAGGGCCCGGAACTGCGAGGCCGGTAAGGAGTCGTCGGAAACCTGCCGGGCGTAATCCCACAGGAATTCGAACGAGTCGCTCAGGTCGGCAGGCTCGGCCGCGACGGCATCAGCCTGCCAACGTCTCGACCGGTCCACAGATCCGATTTTCGCATCCGAACCACCATTCAGCAGCGCCACCAACGATCTTCGACGCTCTGACGAGCGGACATAACATCGACAGGAGCCCGGAACCTCGGGTTCCAAGGAGGACACACCGCGGTGAAGACGACGGCGGTCGACCGGCTGCTGCGCGAAGCCGCGCCGCACGAACTACTCGCGGTGCTGCGAGCCGTCCTGACCGCGGGATGGGACGCCCAGGCCGTCGAGCTGCTGCTCGCCGACTACGGCATGACCGAACTGCAGCCGGTGGCAGACCTTCCCTACAGCCGGGAGCCGATGCCGGTGCACGGCACGGTCGCGGGCGCGGCGTTCGCCGGTCAGCAGGTGACGTTCGAAACGACCGCGCGCACGGTCGCCGCGTACGTCCCGGTTTCGGTGCGCGGTGACCGCCTGGGCGTCCTGGCGGTCAGTTTCGCGGCGGCTCCGGACCCGGCGGTACAATTCGAACTGTCCCGGATCGCTGAAGCGCTCGCCCACGAGCTCCTGGTCGCCGGCCGGGACACTGATCTGTACCTGCAGGCGCAACGGACCAGCCGGCTCACCCTGGCCGCGGAGATGCAGTGGCAGCTGCTGCCGGGCCGCTCCTGTACCAGGCCCGAGTTCGCCCTCGGTGGGCAGCTCGAGCCTGCCTACGCCGTCCACGGCGACAGCTTCGACTGGTCCGCAACAGCCAGGTCGCTGGCCGTCACGCTGGTCAACGGCATGGGACACGGTGTCGACGCGGCCACGGTGACCCATCTCGCGGTCAACGCCCTGCGCAACGCCCGCCGCGCCGGCGTGCCCCTGACAGTCCAAGCCGAACTCACCGACCAAGCCCTGCACGGCCACTACGACGGACGCGAATACGTCACCGCCCTGCTCCTGCAGCTCGACTTGGTCACCGGCGCACTCGATGTCGTCGACACCGGCTCGCCGCGCGTGTGGCTGCTGCGCGACGGCGATGCCCGCCGCGTCTCCTTCGACGAACAGCTGCCCTTGGGCGCCTTCGGCGACACCGACTACGTCACTCAGCGCCTGCAGGTCAATCCCGGTGACCGGCTGGTCTTCGTCAGCGACGGCGTTTACGACGCCATCGGCCCCACCGGCGACCTCTACGGCGACTCCGGCCTCGCCGACACAGTCATCGACACCGCCGAACTCACCGCCGCGCAAGTTCCGGGCGCGGTCCTGGCCGACCTCGCCCTTCGTCGCGCAGCCGCCGGGACCACCGACGACGCCATGGTGGTTTGCCTCGACTGGTTCGGCCCCGACCCGAGCCGCAATACCGCGCCGTCGAACGGTGGATAACCCGAGGGCCGAACCGCCTCAGGACGACCTGCGGCTCGTCTTCATGTCGTTGCGCTGGGTGCCGAGCGGTCGCTCGCGGTGAACGCGGTCAGTTCTTCGGTGGCGGCTGCAGAGCGACGACACCGGCAACGCCCAGCAGCACCAATTTCCGCTGCACGGAGTCCGACGGACGCAGTACCAGCCGGCTGCCGTCCAGCGTGGCCGCGCGAGCGCGACGCAACAACACCGCGACGACCTCATTCGTCACCACCTGGGCGGCGGTGGCGTCGACCAGGACAGTCCCGCCCGCACACCGCGCCGCCGCCACGTCCAGCGCGGCAGCCAAAGCATCAGCCTCATCGAGATCGCCGGTTCGGACGGTGATGGTGACCGTCCCGTCGACGGCGGGGCTGACCTCGACGACGTGGCGCCATGCCACATCGGGCTCAGCCGGTTCAGGAGCGGCCGGATCGGCAATGGCGCTCAACGTGGACGACCTTTCGCCGATGCTCCGGGTGGGCCTGCACTCGGGGTGTCGTGAACCGAGCGGTGTTCGTTAGCACGCGCGACGAGCGCGTGTGAGGGGCCGATGCCGGGCGTGAGCCGATGAGCCTCGAGTCGCCGCCCGGCCGAACCGCACTGTCCAGGTGACGCGGGGACGTCGTCCATCCACCGGGCGGCAACGCTGGAGACGATCTCACCCGCCGATGTCACGCGAGCGCACATGCAGACCGAGCCGGTTCACGACCACGTTTGCTTGCGATGTAGCCGTTAGATGGGCCGCTGCTGACCCAGGTGAGCGCGTCATCTGGCATCCGTGCCCGGTACAGCCCCTCTCGTTGGGAGGAGTGGTGTGCTTCACACGATCGGGTCGTGACGATCTTCCGAACCGGGTGTCTGTCCTGTGTGGAGGAAACAATCGAAGCTGGTTCCTCTGCCACCGCAAGACATCCGATTTGTGCGAAGGAGACACCACGATGACCGCTGCAGCCACCAAGGTTCCCGCGCAGACCACCTCGTCTCAGCCCGCGAAGACCGAAGGCGCGCTGGTGAGCGCTCAGGGCTCGACGTCGATCTCCGACGTCGTGGTGCAGAAGATCGCCGGCCTGGCCACCCGCGAAATCCCTGGCGTGCACGCCCTCGGCGGCGGCGCCGCGCGGGCGTTCTCGGCCATCCGTGAGCGCATCCCGGGCGCGACCGCTTCGGCGGGTCAGGGCGTGTCGGTGGAGGTGGGCGAGAAGCAGGCCGCCGTCGACCTGCAGATCGTCGTCGAATATGGCGTCTCCATCGCCGACCTCTCGCGCTCGGTGCGCCGTAACGTGATCACCGCGGTCGAGCAGATGACCGGCCTGGAGGTGGTCGAGGTCAACATCCACGTCGGCGACCTGCACCTGCCGTCGGACGACGAGGGCGAGAACACCGACACCGGCCGGGTGCAGTGACCTCCGAACCCGACGCCGCCCGGATCGCCGCCGCCGTGCTGGCCGTGCCCGGCGTGGCCGGCCTGCACGGCGGCCGGTTCGGGGAGATCGCCACCCTCGACCCGCCGCGGCGGGTCAAGGGCGTCCGGGTCCGTGAGGGGGACGTCACCGTCGCCGTCACCGCGCACTTCCCGGTGGTGGCCGCTGAACTCGCCGCGGCGATCCGGGCCGCGGCCGGTGTCACCGGGAGGGCCGTGCACGTCGTGCTGGCGGACCTCGCCGAACAGTCCGTTCTGGAGCAGCAAGCGAAGGAGAAGGTGTCGTGAATTCCACCCAGCTCGGCCTCTTGACCGGCCTCGTGCTCGGCCTGGCCGTCGCCTTCGGCGGGTTCGGCGCGTTCGCCGCCGTCGCCGTCCTCGGCGCGATCGGGTTCCTGGTCGGCCGCGTCCTCGACGGCAAGCTCGACCTGTCCCAGCTGTCCGGGCGCGACCGGGGCTGAGCACCGTGACCGCCACCCTCGAACGCGGCACGCTGACCATCGCCGACCAGGCCGTGCAGCGCCTGGCCGCCCACGCGGTGCGGGAAATCGACGAGGTCGGGGGCGCCGCCGGCCGGGTGCTCGGTGTCAGCCTCGGTGCCGAAGACCCCGACCGGTCCGCCAAGGTCACCGCCCACGTCACCGGCGGCGGCGTGACGCTGGACGTGCGCCTCTCGATCACCTACCCGGCCTCGGTGGCCCGGACGACCGAGCGGGCTCGCGAGCACCTCGAGCGACGCGTCGAGGAGCTGACCGGGCTCACCGTCACCCGCGTCGACATCACCGTCACCGCCCTGCACACGCCCGTCGCCAAGTCCCGGAGGGTCGAATGAAACGCCGCCCGCGCCGCAGCGTCCCGGCCCTGCTGAGCGCGGTCGTGCTGCTGGGCTTGTGCGTGCTCGTCGCCGTGAGCGCCATCCAGCGCCTCCTCGGCGAACGCGCCTGGATCAGCTACGACACCGTCGCCGCCACGCTGCACGACCTGCGTTGGACCGACGTCGCGACCGCCGTCGCCGGAGGTGTTCTCGCGTTGGCCGGAGTGGTGCTGCTGCTGGCCGCGATCCTGCCCGGGGCGGCCACTGTGCTGCCGCTGGCCGGGCGCTTCGATTCCGGCGTCGCCCGCGGCGGCTACCGCACGACCCTGCGCACCGCTGCGGCTGGCGTCGACGGCGTCGCCGCGGCCCGGGTGAAGCTTGGCCGGCGGCGGGTCAAGGTCTGCGTCGACACCGCCCGCACCCGTCCCGATGGCCTCGCCGACGCCGTCCGCGCCGCGGTCGCCGACCGGCTGGACCGGATCGGCCCGGCCACCCACCCTGCGGTGGCAGTGCGGGTCCGCGCCCCGAGGAGGACGACATGACCGACTTCAACCGTCCGGCGCGCCTCAACCGCACGGTCCTGGCCCTGCTCGGGCTGCTCCTGCTGGCCGCCGGCGGATTCACGATGGCGACGCACTTCGGGCGCCTGCGCGTGCTCGACCCGGCCGCGACGCTGGTGCCCGGCACGGCCGCGCCGCCGACGTGGGTCTGGTACGTCACCGCCGCGGTCGCGGTGCTGCTGGGGTTGCTGGCGCTGCGCTGGATCCTCGCCCAGCTGACCCGCCGGCCACCGACCCGGACCTGGCGCTTCGACACCGACCCGGACCGCGGCCGCACCGAACTGGCCGCCGACACCGCCGTCGTCCCGTTCACCGAAGAACTGCGTGCTCACCCCGGCGTCCACCAGGCTCGTGCGACGCTGGCGGGAACCCGCGAAGCCCCGAGGCTCGCCTTGGTCGTCACCTTGGCCCACGACGGCGACCCGCAGGAGATCCGGGAACACCTGGCGACGGAGGCCCTACCCCGGTTGCACCAGGCGCTCGACCTGGAAGCTTTCCCGGTGAGCGTGGAGTTCCGCTTCGCCGCGACCACCGGGCGCAGCCTCCGCTGATGGGACGCGGGCAACGGCCTGGCGAGGTGCCAACTGTGAAGGCGGTGGCCGGAGGGCTGGTTGTTCAACCGTCCGGCCACCTCGTGTCCTTTACCCGCCGATCAACGTGCCAATCGTGTGCATCGGGCACCCATCGTTCCAGCCGTCCGAGACGGCGCGGGAAAGCCGGAATCGATGCGGAATCGCTCGATTGTCCGGTCGGCGCATCGGGCGATGCCGGCTTCAGCGGCCTCGCGTCGCGGTGCCTGGTGGGGCTGGATGAGGTGAAATGAGCGCATGACGTCGTGGAGATCCCCGGACAACCCGGCCGACGAGCTGGCCCAGCTGCGGGACGCCCTCGACACGCAGCCGGTCATCGAGCAAGCCAAAGGCATGCTGATGCTGGTGCGCGGCTGGAACGCCGCGACCGCCTTCACCGCGCTGCGCACCATCTCCCAGCGCACCAACGTCAAGTTGCACGAGGTCGCCGCGGTCGTGGTCGCGGCAGGCAGCCGCACCGAAGCCGGCACCGTGAGTGCGGAAACCTTCGCCGTGGTCCTCGACCAGCTGCGGCAGCACGTGCTCGGGTCGGCCTTCGACACCGCCAACCAGGAAGATCAGTCCGAGGCCGGTTGAGCGGGCGGCCGGATGGGCTGTACGTGTCTGGCCCGGTCCGTGTTCTGCGCGCCATCCGGGCCGTGGCGCTTCGCTGCAGTACCCGGTGTCGGCCGGGGTGCGGTGCGGCGTCGCGGTTGAGACCACCAGCCGCCACCGAACCGGAGTTCGGCCTGCCCACCGGCAGCCCGGCACCGCGGGGGCACGGCACATCCGGCTCCCCCGCGTCGACGAGGAGGCCACCACATGCGCGCCACCGTCAACCCCGGCAGTCGCCGTGACATCCACACCGTCCCTCTTGCGGGTACCCGCTTCACCGTGACGACCACGGCCGACGCGGCCATGGTCGCGGTCATCATCGATCTCACCGCGGTCGGGTTCTGCTCTTCCGGCGGCCTGTCGGTCCTGGTCAACGCTGTGACCAACGCTCATTCACGTGGCATCGCCTGCGCCGTCATCGCCAGCCAGCGCGCCGTGGTCCGCCCGATCAAGTTGCTGCTCCTTGACCGCATCCTGCCTGTCCATGCCGACCGGGCCGACGCCGAGGAGTGGTTGTCTCTGGTGGCGCGGCTGCGCTGATCAAAAGTCCTGGTTAACCAATCGGCTATTCGGGTACTCGTCGGCGCCGCGGAAGTGGCTGCCGCTGGTTGGGGTGCCCGGAGAAGGGAACGAGCTGATGGCCAGGAGATCGGAAACGCGCCGGTGAACGACGACGTCGCCGACCACACCCAGATCGACGACGCCCTGCGGCTCTCTTTGCGCGAGGAGGCATCCTCGGGGGCGCTGGTACTTGCCGCGGCGGGCGAAGTTGATCTCCTTACCGCCGACCAGCTGACCGACGCGGTCGCCGCCGCACTCGCCCAGCGACCCGCCGTGCTCGTGATCGACCTGACCGCGGTGACCTTCCTCGACTCCTCCGGCCTGTCGGTGCTGGCCAAGGCCCACGCCACCGGCGGGCAGCGCACCACGGTGCGGGTCGCCACGATCTCCGACAGCTTGGCCCACCGCGCCATCACCCTTACCGGGATGGATCAGCTGCTCCCGGTCTTCCCCAGCCGGACGGACGCGCTGGCCGCAGATCACTCGCGATGACCTGCGCCGCCGACAGCTCAGCCGACGACACCGCCACCGCGCCGGATCTGCTGCACGAGGACGTGCCTGCCGAGCCGGCCCGGATCAGCCCCCTGCGCGACCAGCTCGCCGGCTGGGCCACCAGTACCGGCTTGGCGCCGGAACGAGTGCAAGATCTGCTGTTGGCGGTGTACGAAGCCATGGCCAACGTCGTGGTCCACGCCTACCCAGATCGGCCCGGCTCCTTCACCGTGCACGCCCGCCACGTAGGTGGCGCTGTGACCGTCACCATCCGCGACTCCGGTCAGTGGCAAGCGGTTCCGCGCTCGTCCCTGCTCGGCGGCCGCGGATTGCCCCTGATACACACCCTGGCCGACCAGGCGCTGGTCGAGACGAGCGTGGCCGGCACCACCGTCACCATGACCTGGACGCGTAACGATCAGCCCGCAATGCCTGCCGCCGATTCTCCAGCCGGGTGAACGGGAAACCCTAGTCGGCGACGATGTGCGCGCGGAGCTGTTCGAGGGTCTTGGCCAGCAGCCGCGAGATATGCATCTGGGACACGCCGATCCGCTTCGCGATCTCGCGCTGCGGCAGCTCATCGACGAACCGCATCTTGACGATCGCGCGTTCCCGGGCCGGCAACTTCGCCAGCGCAGCCTGCAACGCGACACGGTTGTCAAAACGGCTGAACCCGGATTCCTCGACCGCGAGCTGGTCAGCGACCGTCACCGTGTCCTCGGCGCCGCGAACGGGAGCGTCGATCGAATGTGGCCGGTACGCCTCCGCCGCCAGCAGGCCTTCCCGCACGAAGTCGACGCCCATCCCCAGGTGCGCCGCCAGCTCGCTCGGCGTGGGCGCCCGGCCCAGGTCGCGCGCGAGGGTGTCGGTCGCCGTGCTGAGCTTCTGCTGCAGCTCCTTCAAGGAGCGAGGAACACGCATCGACCAGCCGGTGTCGCGGAAATGGCGGCGAACTTCGCCCATGACCGTCGGCACCGCGAAGGACAAGAAGTCCGCGCCCCGCTCGGGATCGTAGCGGTCGACGGCCCGGATCAGGCCGGTCCGCGCGACCTGCAGCAGATCGTCGAACGGTTCGCCGCGGCCGCTGAAGCGCCGGGCGATGTGTTCGGCCAGCGGGAGGTGCTCGGTGATCAACCGCGCCCGCAGTTCGCTGCGCCGAGTGTTCTCGTCGCCGAGCCGGCTCCGTTCGGCGAACAGCGGAACACAGTGGGAGTACTCGTCGGAACGGCGCTGGGACTGCACAGTGGGTGTCGCGACAGACGGATTTCGTTCGGGCGCTTGGACAACCATGCGCTCCTGGTACCCAATCGCTGGCGAAACCACACGATCCGCTACTCCTTCGCCCAACATTACGGCTCCAAAAGGAAAGCTGACTACGTTTGCCGCCGAGACCGGGACCCGAGCCGGACACGCGAACGGCGCAGGCGCCGGATCATCAGGTTCCGTTGTACGGGATCAGACCGCGCGGTGCTGCATTGTGTGCTCGTCGGTTGTACGGTCAGTGTCCAACGGCTCAGTCCGGTGGCCATCGCACCTCATCGACCCGGGTGCCGTGGGGCCCAAAGCGCAGCGGCAGTGAGTCTTGCCAATGGTTCGAGGAGGCCCGAGGTCGTTGCCAACACCATCGACCTGATCGTCCACGTCGACCTCGCGTACGAGCCCGGCCGTCTCGATCGCCACGTTGCCGAAGTCGTCGCTGTCGAGCCGGGGGAGTACGGCCGTCCGGCCCGGACCTTCCTGTTCACCCCGGAGGACGGCCGACGTTCCGTGCCGACCGGCAACCTGCCGACTGACATCGAGGACTACGAGCGCGGCGGCTTCGACCGCAGTTGGCTGACCAGCAGCGGCGACGGCGGCTGGCTGACCGATCGGAGCCCGCGATGACCGAGTTCGTCCTGACGCTGGCCGGCGCAGGTGCCGGCCTGGGCCTCACCTTGGCCTTCATCGGCCTTCACGGTCTTGAGCCGAACGGTCTGCCGACGTTCCGGCGCGGCCGGTGGCTTCTGGCCTGGTGGTCGACCAGGCGCCGCAGCTCCGCGCGATGGACTGTGGCCTGCGGCGCGGGTGCGCTCGTCTGGCTGGTCAGCGGCTGGCCGGTCGCCGGACTTGCCATCGCCGCAGCCGGCGTCTTCCTGCCGTGGCTGTTCGGCGCAGGCAAGCTCGCCACCGAGCGCATCGAGCGGCTGGAGGCGCTCGAGGACTGGCTGCGACGCCTTGCCGACGTTCTGCGCGCAGGCAACGCCGGCCTCGTCGGCGCGCTGCAAGGGGCCGCCCATGAGGCCTCGCCGGCGATCAGCGCCGAGGTCACCGCGCTCGGGCAGCGCCTGCGCACCTGGCACGTCGCCGACGCCCTCCTGCGGTTCGCTGACGACCTCGACGACCAGATCGGTGACGCTGCCGCGGCGGGACTGTGCGTTGCACACCGGCAGGGGACCGGCACCGCCGAACTGTTGACCACCCTTGCCCGCCAGATCGCCGCCGACGTCGCGGCGCGCCGGGACGCGGAGACCGAACGGGCTCGGAGGCGGTCCGCGGCGCGGATCCTGCTCGGCCTCTGGGCCGTGATGTTCGTCGGCTTCGCCGCCTTCGGCAGCGACAGCTACACCTCGGTCTACAACTCGGTCGGCGGGCAGCTGGTGCTCGCTGTCGTGCTGGGCGTCGTCGGCGTCGCGATGGTGTGGTTGCGACGGCTCGGTGTCGAGCCCGCGGCCCCGCGGTTCCTTCGCGAACGGTCATGAACACCGAAGCGGCGCTGATCATCCTCGCCATCACGGCCGCGATCGGCGTGACGCTGGCCGTGGCGGCCTTCGCGCCGACGCGGCCACGGCTTGCCGACGTTCTTCACGAGAGGCCGCAGAAGCCTGCGCCATGGTCTCGTCGTGCGGGCAGACCGGATGAAGCTGATCGCGAAACCCGCTGACCTGGCGCTGGTCGGGCAGTCTCGGGAATCGTTCGTGGTCCAGCGGGTCGGCTTTCTGATCGTCGGCGCCTTGTGGATCCCGGTCCTGACCGTTCTCTTGGCGATGATCGGCGCGGTGCCGCCGATCGTGCTGACCGGTGCGGCGTCCGTGGGGTGCGCGCTTCTCGGCTGGCAGCTGCCGGTGATCGTGCTGAAGAGCAAGGTCAAGCACGCCCGGGCAGCGTTCGCCGGCGCACTCGCGGCCTACTGCCGGCTTGTCGCGCTGGGGCGGCTCGGCGACCGCGGCCCGACGGCCGCCTCATCGTTGAAACCACGATTACCCGGCCGACTGTCTTCCTCGGCTCGATCGGCGTCTCCGAGTTCACCGTCCACGGCACCGGAGCGGCGGTCGTGGTGTCCGCAGGATAGGAGGAAGTGCGATGCGAACCGCGAGACTGTTGGTCGGCGTCGCCACACTGATCGCGATCATCGCGGCGCCACCGACGGCATTGTGGCACTTCCGGTCCGCCTACCTGCCCGACCACCTGCCCTCGATGTCAGAGGTCGCCGAGTGGCTGACCAGTGAAGACACTGGCCAGGTCTTCCTTCTGCTGCTAGTCGGCGCGGGCTTCGTCGCGTGGCTCCAGCTGGTGATCGCGATCGCGCTGGAAGCGGTTGCCCGGCTCCGCGGCGCCACCGTGCCCCGGCTCCCTGGCTTCGCATGGGCACATCGCATCGCTGCCGCCTTGGTGCTTTGCGTGCTGACCGGCACGGCGGCCGAGGCCGCGGAGCCTACCGGCGACGGAACTCCGTCCACGCACGTGGTCATCCCCGGCGACAGCCTGACGAAGATCGCCGCCGGCGAACTCGGCAGCGCGGCCCGCTACCAGGAGATCTACGACCTCAACCGCGGCGCCCGCCAGCCTGACGGCCGCTCCCTCCAGAACCCTGGCCTGCTGCGGCCCGGTTGGGTCCTGCGCTTGCCGCACGACTCCGACTGTGAAGAAGTCGTCGTGCGGCCTGGTCAGACGCTGACCCAGATTGCCCGCGAACAGCTCAGCGACGCTCGACGGTACCGCGAGATCTTCGACCTCAACCGCGAACGACCTCAGCCGACCGGACACCGGCTGGACGACCCCGACGCCATCCACCCCGGCGACGTCCTGCGCATACCCCGCCCACCGAAACCCGCCGCCGGGGGTGGTGGCGCTCCGTCCGCCGCCGTATTCGTCCGCGGCCCCGAGTCGTGCCAGACCACCGAGCCACCGGCGCCTCCGCCCGTGCCCGTGCAACCGCCGAAGCCACCTGACGTGCGGACCCCCGCACCGCTCTCGACGGCGATGACGCCGGCCGTCGAGGATGGGTCCTCGATCGCGCTGACGAGTGTTGGCGGTGTCCTCGCCGCCGGTCTGCTCACCTTGCTGGCGGTCCGGCTACGCCGCGCGCAGCGGCGCCGCCGTCCCGGCTACCGGATTCGGCCCAGGGAGCCCGGCCCGCTCGAACAGGCGCTCCACGCCGCCGCCCAACCCGCCACAGTCGGCGATCTCGACCTTGCGCTGCGAACTTTCGCGGGACACCACAAGGGCGACCTGCCGCGACTGCGGGCCGTCAAGATCGACTCTGAGGGAATCAGGCTGCAGCTCACCGAGGCGAGCGAGCCGAGCGAGCCGTTCGTCGAATCGGGACCGGCCGAGTGGAAGCTGAACCCGTCGGCGAGCCTCGACGGCGACGACGTCCCACCGCCGTACCCGGCCCTCGTGTCCCTCGGCCACACCATGAATCGCGACCTCGTGCTGATCGATCTGCGCGAAGCCGGTGTGGTCACCTTGGCCGGAGGTCGGGACGCCATCGAGGCCGTGGTGCTGGCGATGGCCTGGGATCTGGCGGCAGCTCCGTGGGCCGCGCGGACGCGGGTCACCCTGGTGGCCGTCGGCCGGATGTCGGCCGAGCGCCATCCGGGCCGGATTCGGTACGCGGCAGGATGGGACG
This sequence comes from Amycolatopsis plumensis, assembly GCF_042652605.1. Taxonomy (NCBI): domain Bacteria; kingdom Bacillati; phylum Actinomycetota; class Actinomycetes; order Pseudonocardiales; family Pseudonocardiaceae; genus Amycolatopsis; species Amycolatopsis plumensis. The sequence goes on from NZ_JBHSJY010000001.1 coordinate 4,834,309, forward strand.
AAGCCATCGCTGGGCTGGAGCCGCAGCCAAACAGGCCTCAGGTGCTGTTGTCGGCCATCCCGTTGAGCGAAGACGTCACTCAACGGCTTCTGCAGTGCGGGCCGGACGCCGTCGTGGCGGCTCACCACCCCGACGTCTTGTTGCCGGGGGCCTGGTGCCTTGACGTCCGAGGCCCTCGCACCGCTGTAGAGGACCTCGGCGTGGACGTGGAACTGCAAAGGCTTTCGCCGGAGCAGCTCGACGAACTCGTCGCGGCTTTGGCCGACGCTGATGACCCCGTCGAAGTCGTGGCCGACGAGTACCGGAACGTCCCGCCGGAAGAGAGCGGCGTGCCAGAACCTCTCGCGGCGCGAGGACCGACGGTCTCGGTCAGGCCGCGCCCTCTCACTCCGGCGGCGCCCTCGCTCCTGTTGCTGGGGCCCGTTCGGCTGGTCGGAGCCGACCCGCAGGCCGTGGAGGGCAAGAAGCTCAACCGCCTGACGGAGCTGGCTGCGTCCCTTTCTCTCGACCCGGGAGTGACGGCCGACGAGATCTCCCGCCGACTCGGCACGGATGCGCAACCCTGGTCGGCGGCAACCCGGCAGGGGTACATCTCCCGCCTGCGGACCTGGCTCGGCCGGGACGAGAACGACGAGCTGTACGTACCGAACGTCGACGCGCGACATGGCGGATACCGGATGGCGGGCTCGTTCACCTCCGACTGGCAGGCGTTCCGGGACCTTGCGCAGCGCGGTCTCGCTGAGCGGGAGTGCGTCGTCGAGCATCTGCAGGAAGCACTGGAACTGGTCCGGGGGACGCCGTTCGCCAACGTCCCGCCCGGCAGGTACGCATGGAGTTCCTGGCTGCAGCGGGAGATGCTCGACGCGATCGTGGACGTGGCCCACACCTTGGCCGACGCCTGCCAGAAGGCGGGCGACCTCGTGGCCGCGCGCCGGGCGACGATGCGCGGTCTGCTGGCCGAGCCCCTAAGCGAACTCCTGTACCGGGACCTGCTCCGGATCGAGTACCGCGCCGGAAACCACACCGGGGTGCGGGAGACGGCGGACAAGCTCACCGTGCTCGCGGTGTCCCTCGACGTGGAGCTGGACGAGGAAACCACCGCCCTGGTGGGGGTGTTGCTGGCGCGTCGGCCATAGAACGGTTGTGGCTAAGAGTATTTCTTCGATGAAGTGTCGATCATGTGTTCGAGTTTCTGATCGTCCTGTCCGGACGGTCGTGGTATCCGGCACATGTCCTATGAGGACCGTTTGGCTTACAATGGCATTGGTAATACGCTGTGCGCTGTCGGCCGTGATGGGCCTGACTGGTGGTTCCACTTTGGAGGACTGGAATGACGAACAAGGCCCAGCTGATCGAGGCGCTGTCGGAGCGTCTGGGCGATGACAAGAAGGTGGCTGCGCAGGCCGTGGACGGTCTGGTGGACATCATCATCCGGACGGTCAATAAGGGCGAGAAGGTCAACATCACCGGGTTCGGGGTGTTCGAGAAGCGCGCTCGCGCGGCTCGCACGGCGCGGAACCCGCGTACCGGTGAGGCCGTGAAGGTGAAGAAGACCAACGTGCCCGCGTTCCGTGCCGGCACCACGTTCAAGGACGTCATCTCCGGCACGAAGAAGCTCCCGAAGGCGACCCCGGTCAAGCGCGCGGCGGCTTCGACGTCGACGCGTGCGACGGCGACCAAGACCGCGGCGGCCGCTGCTCCGGCGAAGGCGGCGACGACCCGCACCACGCGGGCGGCGGCGGCGAAGCCGGCCGCGACGACCACGCGGACCCGCGCGACCGCGGCGAAGCCGGCGGCCAAGGCGACCACGGCGACGAAGGCGGCCCTGAAGACCACGGCGGCCAAGACGACGGCGGCCAAGGCCACCACGGCGAAGGCGACCCCGGCGAAGGCGGCCACCACGCGCACCCGGACTGCTGCCGCCAAGCCGGCCGCGGCCAAGACCACCGCGGCGAAGGCCCCGGCGGCGAAGGCCCCGGCCAGGCGGACTTCCGCGGCCAAGAAGAAGTAACCGGATCCTTCCGGCGAAGGGCCCCGCACCGAGTGGTGCGGGGCCCTTCCGGTCAGCGGCGGCGGAGAGCCCGCGGTAAACAAGCCAGGATGGAACCGAACACAAGCCAGCCGAAGGCGTTGATGAGCGTGACCACCCATTGGCTGGTGCCCTCGATGAACGTCCACTTGCCGTCCTGGCCGAGGTCGATGATGGGTAGCGCCAGATCCGCAGTGAAGACGAGGGGGTTCCAGGTGATGGAGTCCTCGGAAATCGAGTGCGGAGGGGGCTGAGCAACGAAGAAGATCGTTCCCATCACGACGACGAAGAGGAGCCAGTTCAGGGCTCTTGCCGGCCGGTACCCGTAGCCGACGAACGACCGGAGTATCCAACTCCAGGCACGCACGACGGGTCCCGCCACGAGCAAGCTGTCGGCGCGGGCCGCGTAACGCTGATGCTCCTTCTCCATCAGAACGAGTTCGGAGTCAGTCTCGTACCCTTCGTCGTAGTACGCAGCCGCGAGCCGGTCATAGTGCCTTGGGATGAACCGTGGGCTGCGGCGGCGTAACTCCTTCAAGCTCTCCCTGGCGGGAACGTAGTTTTCCCGGGAAGTCGCGGCGTCGACGCGAACTGGCTCGCCCGTCGCTGTCGGCAGCCGTAGTTCAGGAGCAGTGCCGCTGGTGAAGGCGGCGTTGCGGACGAGGGCCAAGTGCCCGGCGGTGTCCTTGGTCTGCTGGTGAGGTTTCGGCAGGCCTGCACGGACCAGCAGGTTGTGCAGATATGGGAATAGGTAGGAGCATGTCAGGAACTCCGGCCCACCGATGACGCCGCCGCGCAGGAGCTGCAGGAAGACGTCAGTGAACGCCGTGAACTCAGCGCCGTCCAGTACGCGAGCGGCTTGACTCGGGCCGGAGGCCGTCAGCACGTGCGTTCCCTCGATGTCGACCTGGTTCAGCGCCGCGGTCACGCCGCCGCCGCCGAGTCTGCCCAGCCTGGTCATCGCCTGGCCACTATGGCAGCAGTCGAGTACGAGGATCCTCGTCTTGGCGGGGCTGTCGAGGAAGGCTCGTTTGATCCAGGCGAAGGGGACCCCGGTCCGGTGGATCCGGTTCTCGTCGCTGCTCGCGACGGTCAGGTACAGCTCTTCGTCCTCGCCGACGCGTCCGTGGCCCGCGTAGTACACCAGCAGTAGGTCTTCGGCCTCGCGCACGATCGGCTCGAGCCACTCGTCGAGCTGCGCGGGCGTCTCCGGATCGAGCAGCATCGCGACTGCCGCTCGGGGCATACCGCCGAGCTCGGGATCGACGAAGATCTCCTTCAACGCGGCGAGGTTGTTCGCGATGGCCGGCACGTCCGCCAAGGAGCCATCTGCATAGGTCGACGTGCCGATAAGCGCGATCCGCGATGTCGTAGCGTCGCCCAGCCGCATCAGCCCGCATCCTCCTCCAGGAAGCCTTTGATCTGTTCGAGAATCTTGGTCGCGTCATCAGGGCTGCTTGCGTCGAGGCTAAGCTCCTTGCCCTTCCGCTTGAGGCGGAGCTTGACGGTCCTTCTCCGAGTCGTCAGCCAGGTGGTCAGTACGCCGGCGACACCGGCGATCACCTTGGGGTCGATCGCGACCCGGATGACCTCCTCGGCGACACCCAGTGTCCCCGGCGCCGGTTGTCCCCGGATCAGCTCCGGGACGACTCCCCGAAGGTCATCGTCCCGCAGGGCGGCCAGCAACGACCGGAGCTGCGCGAACTGCTCGTCAGCCGTGACCTCGAGATCGAGCGAATCCAATTGCCTCTCCCTTGCCCGGGCGTCAAGTAATCGTTGATTTAGAGGGCTCTGTTACTCGCAGGACGCGACCGGGGGCCGTCTACCAGGTGACGTCATCAAGGGCAGGGTTCAGGTGTGTCTCCTGGTTCGTCGGTGGTCCCGAGTACGCCGTCGCATCCGCCTGCAAAGCGTCGAGGGCTCCTGGCAGCTCGGTGCTCGCCGTGACCAGCGCGGTCGATCTGCTCGCGTCGAGACGCCATCGGACACGCCGAGCCGGGTTGGCCGTCAGACGGCCTGGCCGGCGAGCTTCCCGAGCGCGCTCAGGAATGCGTCCTCGGAGACCACCGGGACACCGCATTCGCGGGCTCGCTTGGCCTTGCCCGACATGGAGTCCGGGTCGGCCGCGGCCACGACTCTCGTCTGCCTGCTGACTGATCCGATGACCCGGATGCCTGCTGCGGCGGCTTCAGCCACGATGTCGGCCCGCTCGCGTTTCATGTTGCCGGTGAGTACGACCTTGTCTCCCGGTCGCAGGACGAGTCCGCCGACCTTCCGCGCCTGCGCTGGTGCCGGCGCCTGCGCAGCGTCGCGTTCCTCGTCGAGGATCGTCTCGACGACCGTTGGGTCGAGCGCCAAGAGGGTGGCGACCGTGAGCAGGTCGTTACGTTCCTCGTCGGTGATCACCTGGTCGGCCCACGCTTCCCGCGCCAGGTCGCGCAGGTAGCTCAGGTGCAGGGCCACCACCTCGTTCTTGTGCAGTCCAAGGTCGTGCGCAACTTCGACGAGCGCGTCGCCTTCGGTAGCCGAGATCTGCCGGTCGAGCAGGGCGGCGTCGAGCATGGCGTAGTACGCGTCGACCGCCGGTTCGCCGTCGCGCGGCATCCGCTCGACGAGTCTTGCGAGGAAGTGCGGCTCGACGTGACCGACCGCAGCCCTGCGAACGGCGCGGACGCGACCTCGCTCGAGTCTCGGCCAGGCCCAGCTCGCGGCTCGCAGCTGGGTATCGGTGACACGCACGGAGTCGGGAGCGTGCCGCAGGAGGAAGCCGAGCAGTTCGCCAGCTCCTCGTGCGTCGTCCAGTGCGGTGTGCCAGGAACGTCCAGGCAGGCCCGCGGCCGCGCAGCAGTCGATGAGGGAGCGCCCCGAACTGAGCCTCGCTCGACCCGCGGCTCGCATGGTGCACAGGCCGGCGTCCGGTTCGAACGGCGTGTCGATGCCCAGACGGCCGAACTCCGCGCGGAGGTGCATCGCATCGAACGTCCAATTGTGGGCCACCACCACGCGCCCCCTGAGGCGCTCCACGAGCTCACCGGCGAGCCGCTCGAACCGGGGTGCCCGGCGTGCGTTCGCGGCGCGGATGCCGTGGATGGCCTGCGGGCCGAGATCGCGGTCGGGATTGACGAGCGTCACCCACTCGTCGGTGACCTGCCCGTCCGGGGCCACGTGGACGACCGCGATCTCCGCGATGCGGTGGTGCCAGCCGGTGAGGATCCCGGTGGTCTCGGTGTCGATGACGGCGTAGCCGTGCGTGCTCTTCACAGCGGCAGCCGGTTGGTGCTGGCGGCCTGGACCGCGGCCAGCCACTGGGGAGGCAGTGGATCGGGCTCTCCGTGCTCGTCCCGAACGTAGCGGCGCCGGTTCTTCACCTGCTCGGTTTCCGCCCAGACCGAGACCAGCCACCGCAGGGTGCGGGCGATCGAGAGGACCTCGGAGACCACCGGCGTTCCCGGCGCGTCCGAGATGCGCGCCGCCCGCTGTACCGAAGCGAACTCCTCGACATCGGTCTCGTCGGCCAAGTCGTGCGTCCACTCCAGCGGAGTGATCGATTTGGTGGTCTCGCGCGCGGCCTCGGCCGTCCGGACATACCGCTGCCGTCGCTCAGCCGTTTCGCGGTACGCGTCCACCGGCGAGAACAGCTGCCGTTTCCACCAGCCGTCTTCGACCTGTACCTCGGCTGCGATGGTCAAGCGCTCGAGCGATTTCTCCAGGCCTTGTGAGTGGATGGCCGCGATCGCGCGCCGTTCGACAAGCGTCAGGAGCCGTCGCGCGACCTCCCGGGAGCTGAAGGCCCCGTCGGCGGGAACGATCCAGGCGCCGGTCGCGGCGCCGGCAGGACTGACGTGCCAGACGGCCACCGACTCGAGATCGTCTTGACCTGAACCGACGCAGAGCACGGCGGTCCCCGGCGCCCGCAACGCCGCCAGCTCCTCGAGCGGTTCTACTGCAGTCAGGTCTGTCATCGACTGCCTCCTTCGTCGTCGACCAACATCAAGTCGTCGACATTCGGCAGCTGTTACACCGTCGCGGGCGAATTGCGCGGTGTCAGAGCGTGAAGTCTCAATATGCGGACGTTCTTCGCAGGACGTCTGGAAGGCGCGGGGTCCGGAACCCATCGGTGATGTCACGACGTGCACGCTGACACGGCGCGATTGAAGGGTAACGCTCGGCTCTTCCCTAGCGATTTGATGTAGGTGTGTCAGCAACGATCGACTACGTGGGGTGTGGACGTGACTTCGGAACAACACCAGGAAGTCTTGGAAGTCGAACCCGGAGAACTTACGGAGATCCGACGTCTCGCCGAGGAAAATGGCGTCGAGCTCCAGGACGTGGAGGTCGACGGTCTTGAGTTGGTCACGGCGGCCCTTGTGGTGCTGGTGGGAGTTCCCGCAGCAGTGCACAAGGTCCTTCGTGAGATTGACTACTGGCGAGGCGGGCAGGTAATCGACCGCCGGGAGGGTGCTGAGCGGGTCGTGTACCGTACGCGCTCCCTGCGACACGATCTCCTGGTGGTGCTCGCGAACGACGGCGACGTCAAGATTCAGTACCTGCGCAGTGATGGAACCCCAACGCGAACGATGGAATCTTTGACCAAGGTTATCTTGAGCCTGCGCTCGGCCGATTCGGAGACTATCGTCGGGGTTGCCGAGTCTGTGATGGGCTCGGCGGCTTCCGTTACTATGTCACCTGCGGGCGCAGAACTTCCGGCGGCCACTGAATGAATCACCCGTCATCTTTGGCTCGCGGCGTCATTAATCAGATTCAGCGCAGGCAGTACCGCAAACTCGGATGGCTGCCCCGACCTATCGGGGAAATCGACTTGGACTTGCGTGTGGTCCTGAGTCAGTACACTGGTGCCAGGGCTCAAAGAATGCGCGAATACGGGGATGAAATAAAGAAGATCTCGACTCTGATAACGGAGTATGAGCATCCTGCGTCCTACTGGTACCTCAGTTCCGTGATGCGGGACATCAACTCGGTTGCCCCTCGAGTCGACGTCGACCTTGGGGCTGGTGCGTTGCCGGCGACTCTTCCGCTGGGTGAAGTCAACGCAATGACGGTGAAGCTTCCAGTAACCGGCGAACGAATCATTTTTCTAGACAGCGGACTCGTCATGTTCGCACACATCATGGCCGAGGCTGTCGCCAGGGCGATGCCTGCAAAACGTAATGAGGTCGGTCAGCCATACCTTGACCTTGGCGCCGGGGGTGCGGACGAAATCGGTCAACGGCTCGCATCCGTAGATCAGGCACGTCAGGCGATCGCCCGAGCGGTGATCATTTACGCTACGGATCCGCAACCACGGCGACTCCTTGAACTTGCGGTTGCCGGCCTGCGCGAGACTGAGAATCGGCCAACTGTCAGCCTGCTATTCGAGGGCGCGATCGGATTCGTTGTGGGACACGAATATGGCCACATAGTTCAAGGGTATGCGTCCCATGATAATTGGGAAAATGAGGCTATGGCGGATGCTTATGGTGTTTTACTTTCCACTGCCGCGATGCACGAAACCGGTGGACATGACGTCAGAATAGCTTCGATCGGCGTCGATTTTTTCTTTGGGTGCCTTGATCTCGTGTACCGGGCGGTTTCCATTCTGCGTTATGGCGATGAGGATCACTTGTCAAGTCGGACTCACCCGGATCCGGCCACGAGGCTCGCTCATCATCGCGCTATGATGAGGAAGAATCCTGACAAGGAAGCAACTGCGGCGGTCACTACTGTCGGCCGGAGTATTGAACGCATGCTCTGGGTGGTTTGGGAGAACATGCGACTGGAGGTCATGGCTATGCGGGCCGCCGGAGTTCGGCCGAGCTCGATCTGGCATCTGTAGTCGGAATGTCTGGTGAAGTCCTTCCGCAGCGCAGTCTGCTCGCTGGCTTCGCCCGCGTTCCGATGAACTGAAGGTCTGAATATCTACGATTACGCTCAGTCCTGTGGATAACCGCGGATCAGGGTTGCGCCGACATTGGTGAGGAGCGTGTGGCCAAGAGCGCTGTGGCCAGAGCTTCATCCGATCCGACCGCGAACCACGACTGCTTGACCTGCGACTCTGTCTTCCGGTGTCAAGAGGTCGACCCACTCGTCTCGGCCAGGGCCGAATGAGGGGTGCAAGATCGTGGCGAAACGCCTCGTCAGGTTCCTGAGGTCGACGGATGTGCGGTCCGGCCCGAACCGTAGCCACTCAGTGGCATCCGCAAGCGGCTCGGTGATTTGCGGTCCGAGTGAGTTGTCCGACGAATCCACCGCGAAGAACCAGGCCAGCGGCGGGAACACCACGTCGGCGAACGAGAAATGTACGCAGCGCTCGGTCAGCACACGCATCGTCCACACACCGCTGGAAAGCAACGCCTGGTGCCGGGCCGCGGGGTGAGTCAGCCCCACGCGAAGCGTGGCTTTCGTGGGCAATTGGAGCGAAGCGCTGTCGGCGGCTAGATCGCGCGCAGTTTCCGGCAGGATCAAGCGGAGCCGCGGGTTGATGCCGAACATGCCGAACAGCACGCATTGGGCGACGAGCCTGGGGGCGAAGAACACGGGTGGCGGCTCATGAGGCATCACCTGAAGTGCGCGTGCGATCGGCGTCGAGGTGCGAGCGACCTGGCGGGCGAAGTCCGCATACGCTGCATCGAACTTGGAGCCCGACAGGTTGTTGCAGGTAGCGCACAGTCCGCGCACCCACATGCCCCCGCCTTGCCAGCGACCGGGCCGACGCACTCGGTGCGCATCGATAACCTCGGGCGCTCGACGCACCGCCGCGCCATTTCCCGCGGCCTGCGGCGGGACGTGAGTCCGAGAGAGGCTTTCAACTCTTCCGCACAGCCCGCAGGGGCGAGCGCCCTTCGCTGCCAGGGGACTCCCAATGGTGCTGAGCGTAGTCATCGAACTCCTACTGGATCATGGTAATTCCTGCCGCAGGTCCGACCGAGCCGGTGTCGAGCATAACGATCGTACATCGATCCGCTGTAGGCCTTGTGGTGCGGCGCCATCGTCACAGGAGGCGACCAGGGGGTTCACGTGGCTGGCTGGCCACCCCTCTGCGGTGACCCGTCCGCTCGCGCGCCACTTGCGCAGGATCCGGCGACCGTAGTTGTGCGTTCCTGCGAGTCTGTCCAGCTCGGCGCCTGAGGGAGTATGGCCACGGCGGCTCGCCGCGTCGTAGAACTCCCACATGCGCTGCTCAGCGGTTTGCTCCACAGGCTCGTCCGCACCTGTGGACAATTCACTCGGGTCCAGCATCTCGATGTTCGCTGTAGCCGGAATCGGCGTCGCCCGGTGGCGTTTCAACGCCCGGTTGAGTAACTCGACCGCCAGGAGCAGGGCCAGCGGTGGGCAGGCCGCGACCATGATGCCAAAGGCACTCAGCTCGGCCGCCGAGGCGATGTTGGCGCAGAGGGAGAGCGAGATCCCGAAGACGAAGGCGAGCCAGGCCTGCCACCGGCTGCCGCTGCCGGACTTCCACAGCTCGACCGTGGCGATCGTGAGCAGACCGTCGACGATGAGGGGCCAGATCCAGGCCGTCGTCTCGTCGGCGCCGAAGCGGAGGGCGAAACGGAGTCCGTGCCGGTAGGAGGCGAAGGCCGCGCCGAGCGCGACGAGCACGGTGAAGAAGCACTGGACGCTGAGGGCGACGCCGTCGCGGGATGGCTTCGTCACCGCCGCCTCCGGCCGTACTCGACGAGCGTTAGGGTGGCAGAAATCTGCAGTTCAGAGGCAGGTGAAGCCGGGTGGTTGCTGTCCGTACCCGGTCGGGGGTACCAGCAGTAGCACCGGAGCGGGACTGACCAGGTCAGTCCCGCTTTTTGCTGTCCGGATGCCCTGCGGCCGAGCCCGAGGAAGATCGCAGCGTTTCCGCCGCTCGAGGGGTGAGCATGACGACGGCGGCCTGCTGCGATGACCGTCGAGCCCAACACCGCCCCGACGGTGCGAGGCGGTCATCCCGGCAGGCCGCCGTCTCGTTCCCGAGACCCCGTCCCGAGTACTGGGGAACTACCCAGCCGGGCTGGGCGTCAATCGCTCCGGAGCGAATCGGCTGGAACCGGTCGACGCCGCTGCGGATCGCCTCGACGATCGACGAGTACCCGTTGCCAGCCGCCACTTTGTACACATTGGACGCTCACCGCAGCGGTTCTCGCGTGGCCTCGGGCCCTTCGGCGGCCAGGGGCGGCGACCTTCGCGGTCGGACAGAAAGCGCTTTCTGGCCCGCTGCGCGACGGCGCTCCGGCTCCGCAAAGTCGATCAATTGTTCGAATTCCCCGGCTGTCCTGTCTGGACGCCGGTGGCGTCGGGCGCACGGCTCGCGCGTTCGCCTTCGGTTCGGGCGGCAACCCGTGCGACACAACAGGGTTGAGGTCCTGCCCCTGTTTGGATTTGCGCGGTGCTGGTAATAGTCTATGGCGTGTCGGCCGTGATGGGCCTGACTGGTAGTTCCACTTTGGAGGACTGGAATGACGAACAAGGCCCAGCTGATCGAGGCGCTGTCGGAGCGCCTGGGCGATGACAAGAAGGTGGCTGCGCAGGCCGTGGACGGTCTGGTGGACATCATCATCCGGACGGTCAACAAGGGCGAGAAGGTCAACATCACCGGCTTCGGGGTGTTCGAGAAGCGCGCTCGCGCGGCTCGCACGGCGCGCAACCCGCGTACCGGTGAGGCCGTGAAGGTGAAGAAGACCAACGTGCCCGCCTTCCGTGCCGGCACCACCTTCAAGGACGTCATCTCCGGCACCAAGAAGCTCCCGAAGGCCACGCCGGTCAAGCGCGCCACCACCGCGACCCGGGCCACGGCCACGAAGACCGCGGCCGCCGCGGCTCCGGCCAAGGCGACCACGACCCGCACCACCCGCGCCGCCGCGGCGAAGCCGGCCGCGACGACCACGCGGACCCGCGCCACCGCCGCGAAGCCGGCCGCCAAGGCCGCCACCGCCACCAAGGCGGCCCCGAAGACCGCCGCGAAGACCACGGCGGCCAAGGCCACCACCGCCAAGGCCACCACCGCGAAGGCGGCCACGGCGAAGGCGACCACCACGCGTGCCAAGACCGCCGCCGCCAAGCCGGCCGCGACCAAGACCGCCGCGGCCAAGGCCCCGGCCAAGCGCACGTCGGCCGCCAAGAAGAAGTAACACCGCTTCACCACCGAAGGGCCCCGCACCGGATCCGGTGCGGGGCCCTTCGGCGTCTCGTCGCCTGGACGACGTCTGCGACGCCCGTCCACTGTGGACTCCCGAGAGAGGCTTGACAGCCGCCGGTCGTCATTCATACATTCGGTGTCTCTTTGTATGAATGACGGGAGTTGATCCGCATGCGGCTCGGCAAGACCGCCGTCGTCCTCGGGGGCAGTGCCGCCGGTCTTTGCGCGGCCGGCGCGCTCGCCCCGCACTTCGACCGCGTGCTGGTGCTGGAACGCGACGAACTGCCCGACGGCGCCGAACACCGGCGCGGCGTCCCGCAGAGCAAGCACCCGCACTTCCTGCTCAACTCGGGCCGGCGCGCGATCGGCGCGCTGTTCCCCGGCTTCGAGGACGACCTCATCGCGGCGGGCGGGCTGCTGCTGATGCCGTCCATGGACGCCGCCTACCTCGACGGGCCGGGCTGGTCGGCCCGCAAGCGCAGCGCCATGACGATGATCTACGGCTCGCGGATCCTCATCGAACGCGTCCTGCGGGACAAGGTCCGGGAGCTGGCGAACGTCGACGTCCGCGAAGGGATCTCCGTGCGCGGCCTGACCATCGCCGACGGGGAAATCACCGGCGTCGGCTTCAGCGCCGCCGACGGCGAAGAGCACGTCGACGCCGACTTCGTCGTGGACGCGATGGGCCGCGGGTCCCCGGTTTCCGGGTGGCTCGCGGCGGCCGGCTGGCCCGAATCGGAGGTGCAGACGCTCGACGCCAAGGTCACCTACACCTCGCGCTGGTACGACCTGCCTGCCGAACGTCCCGCGTCCTGGTGGTGGCGGCACCTGGTGATCATGCCGACGCCCGACAAGGGCGAGCACCCCGCCGAGCACGAGTTCCTGGTCAACTTCTTCCCGATCGAGGGCAACCGCGTCATCGCCTGCATGGGCTCGTGGGGACTGGAGATGCCCAGCACCACCGACGCGTTCCTCGAGACGGCGCGCCGGGTGCGGACGCCGTTGTTCGCCGAAGCCATGGACCGGTGCGCTCCCGCCTCGCCGGTCCACCTCACCCGCTCGACCGGCAACAAGTGGCGGCGCTACGACCGCCTGCGCACGCGGCCGCGGCGGCTGGTGTTCGTCGGCGACTCGATCTGCGCGTTCAACCCCTTCTACGCCCAGGGCATCAGCTCCGCGTCGGCCTCGGCGTTGCTGCTGCGCGAGCACCTGTCCCGCGCCGAGCGGCTCGACGCGAAGTTCTCCGCGCGCTTCTTCACCGCACAACGCGGATTGCTGCGCGTGCCGTGGCGCCTGGCGATGGCCCGCGACCAGGGCTACGCGTGCGCGGTGGGCACCGAACGGCTGCCGGAGTGGCGGCGGCGCCTCGTCGCGGCGATGTCGGCGCCGGCGTTCAGCCTCGTCGTCGGCGCGGCCCGCGAGGACGACGTGGTCGACGAGCACTTCGCGAAGGTGTTCAACCTGGACGAATCGCTGGGGCAGATGCTGCGCAACCCGCGGGTGCTCGCGGGCCTGGTGCGCTACCGCGTCCGCGCGGCGCTGGGACGGCACCGCGTGCCGTTCGGGTTCGACCCCCAGGCGGAACCGCCGGCCACGGACTACTCGCCGGCGACGGCGACCCCGCGATGAGCGCGGCGTGCGGGCCGGACGCCGAAGCCGTCACCCGCGGACTCGGCTTCGACTGCCACGACGTCGCGCCGGTGGTTTCGGTCCGGCCGCCGTGGGCGCTCGCCCACTGGACGATGCCGCTGCTGGAGGTGCTGATCGTCGGCGGCGCGGTGTTCGCTCTGGTGCACGCGCTGCGCCGTCGCCGCGAGGGCGATCCGGTGAACCTGGCGCTGTGGTGGGCTTCGCTGGTCTACCTCTTCGTCACCGAGCCGCCGCTGTACTTCCCGGAGTGGTTCGGGCTCGACCGGCTCTACGGCTTCATCTTCGCCCACAACCTCTTCACCGTGCAGTTCATGGGGGACCGGCTGCCGCTCTACATCGTGGCGTTCTACCCGGTGATCAGCCAGCTCGCCTACGAGCTCGTGCGCTCGCTCGGGCTCTTCCGGCGCGGTGCGCTGCGGGGTGCGGTGGCCGTCGCCTTCGTCTGCCAGGTGTTCTACGAGGTCTTCGACCACCTCGGCCCGCAGCTGAAGTGGTGGGCGTGGAACCCGGCCAACGCGATCGTCAACCACCCGGCGCTGGCGTCGGTGCCGCTGAACAGCATGCTGCTGTTCGCTTCCGTCTCGATGGCCGCCATGACCTACCTCGTCGTGCGGCTGACCGGTGGGCCGCCGCGGCGCCGGCTGACCCCGCGGATCCTGCTGGCCGGCGTGCTCACGCCGCCGACCATGGCGATCGCCGGAATCCCGTCGAGCCTCGCCGGTGACGACACCACCGCGCGGGCGTGGATCCTCGGCGTCGAACTCGGCCTGCTGTGGCTGGCCGGTGCCTGGATCGTCGTCGCGCACCTGCGTGCCGGGGAGCCGCGCGAGCCGCTGTCGGCGTTCACGCGGGTCTATCCCGCTGTTTACCTCGGCGGGATGGCGGTGTTCTGGCTCGGCGCGCTTCCGGGCCACCTGGCCGCGAAGGACGGTGTCACCGCGGACGGCACCCCGGTCGGCAGCGGGCTGTACGCGCTCGCCTGCTTCGCCGGAGCCGGCCTGCTGGTGCTCGCGCTGTACCGGCGTGAGCGCGCCCCTGTCCCCGGCTGAGCGCGCCGCTCGGGGAAGATGGCGGGATGGGGCACCACGGCTGGCAGGGCAACCCGCCCGAAACCGAAGACGAGGCACGCCGCCGGATCGTCGAGGCGGCGACGGCGTGCCTCGACCGGGCGGGCCTGGCCAAGACGAGCCTTTCCGACGTCGCCGCCGAGGCGGGCGTCACCCGGCAGACCGTCTACCGCTACTTCCCGGGCCTGAAGGACATCCTGCGCGCGGTCGCGCTGGCCGGCGTCGAGGAGTTCGCCGGGCGGATGGAGCGGCACCTGGCCGCGTTCGGCACGGCGGCGGAAGCGGCGGTGGAGTCGGTGGTGTTCGCCGTCCGGACGCTGCCCGGCGAGCCGCACATGGGCCTGCTGCTGCAGGCGGGCGAAGCGGACTTCTTCACCGACGGCGTCATTTCGCCGCTGGCGTTTTCGTACGGCGCGCGGATCCTCCGCAACCTGCCGGTCGACTGGGCGGCCGCCGGGATCGCGACCGACGAAGAGCTGCGTGGCCTCGCCGAGGTCCTGATGCGGCTGTTCCTGTCGTTCCTGCAGTACCCCTCGACCCCGCCGCTCACCGACGACGAGCTGCGCGCCCTGGTCCGCCGCTGGATCGGCCCGGCGCTGCGCGGGTGAGTTTCCGGAAAACGCCTGCCCGGAATGCGCTGACAATTCCTGACAACGCGGGCGTGTGATGCCTCCCACGTCCGGCCCGCAAAAAGCCGACGGCGGTGGCGGGGGACGTTCCGCCCCCGCCACCGCCGCTGCGGTGATCTCTCCCCAGTGATCTCCCGGCCACCGGGGTTACTTCTTGGCGGCGGCGACCTTCTTGCGGGGGGCACGCTTGCGCGGCGGCGCGGCGGGCGTCTCGGCCTCTTCGACCTGGGCCTGCTCGTAGGCGGCGATCACCTCGGAGGACAGGCGTCCCCGCTCGGAGACCTCGTAGCCGTTCGCGTTGGCCCAGGCACGAATCTGCTGGTTGCGCTCGCGGTCGGTCGTGCTGGTCGTGGTCGACTGCCCGGTGGCGACGCGGACCTTGCGGCCGCCGATGCGCCGTCCGGCCGCGATGTAGCGGGCCAGTTCGTCGCGCAGGGCGGTGGCGTTCTCGTCCGAAAGGTCGATTTCGTAGGTGACGCCGTCGAGGCCGAACTGAACGGTCTGGGCGGCGGTGCTGCCGTCGATGTCGTCCAGGATCTCGACGAGGACTTTCTGGGCCACGGGAATGCTCCTCAGCTGGATGTGCGTCCGGGGGAACGCGACGTGTGACAAGTTGCACAATGGTCGGCGTTCTTCGGTGGAGTGTATCCACCCGAGGAGAGGTACGGCAATTTCCTGCCGGACGCGCGGAACGGCGGCGGCCCGGGGTGGTCCTGATAGGACCGGCTGCCGCCGTTCCGGCGGGGTCGTGGCATTCGCCCGGCACCGGCCGCGGCGACGGCAATACCGGCGTAAATGCGGCCCGGAATCTACGTTCCGGACGGCGTGGAGCCCTGCTCGCCGTGGTGGTAGGGCGGATCCGTGACGAGCGCCTCGTCGGCGGCCCCCTCCGCGGGGTCGGCCAAGTGGGCCTCCGCGGCGGCTTCTTTCGCCTCTTTGATGAGCTGCCGGCTGTGGTCGAGGTCCGCTTCGGGCCGGTTTTCGTTCTCCGTCATCGCGACTCCTTGCGGTCGGATTGCGTTCCGTGCCGGAGGGCTACCCGCGAAGGCTCGAAGGCAACCGTCGGCGTTCACCCCAAGGAGTGGCCGCGGTGCATTGTTCGGCCGTCGGCGGGGGACCGGGTGCGGGATTACCGGGACCGGTTCCGCGGGTGGGGAATCCGCGGTGGAATCGGTGGCGGGCGGGTTCAAGCCGACGGAGAGCGGTTCGGGCCGATCGGTGGCCCCGAGACGGCTCAGGCCGCCCGGGAAGCCGTGAGCGGCGATTTGAGGCTGGTTTGCGCGCACTCGGGTCTGCCGCGGTCCCGAGTGGTCGCCGGGCTCGGCCGCGCGGCGATCCGCCCGCGGGGACCCGGAACGCCGGAAGGGCCCCGCACCAGGCAGGTGCGGGGCCCTTCCGAGTCGCCAGAGGGGTGTTACTTCTTCTTGGCGGCCGACGTGCGCTTGGCCGGGGCCTTGGCCGCGGTGGTCTTCTTCGCCGCGGCGGTCTTGGTCGCGGCCGGCTTGGCGGCGGCGGTCTTGGCCCGCGTGGTGGTCGCCTTCGCCGTGGTGGCCTTGGCCGCCGTGGTCTTGGCGGCGGTCTTCGGGGCCGCCTTGGTGGCGGTGGTGGCCTTGGCGGCCGGCTTCGCCGCGGTGGCGCGGGTCCGCGTGGTCGTCGAGCGCGTGGTGGCCGGCTTGGCCGCCGCCGCGCGGGTGGTGCGGGTCGTCGTCGCCTTGGCCGGCGCGGCGGTGGCGGCGGTCTTGGTGGCCGTCGCCCGCGTGCTGGTGGCGGCGGTGGCGCGCTTGACCGGGGTCGCCTTCGGGAGCTTCTTGGTGCCGGAGATGACGTCCTTGAAGGTGGTGCCGGCGCGGAAGGCGGGCACGTTGGTCTTCTTCACCTTCACGGCCTCACCGGTGCGCGGGTTGCGGGCGGTGCGAGCGGCGCGGGCGCGCTTCTCGAACACCCCGAAGCCGGTGATGTTGACCTTTTCGCCCTTGTTGACCGTCCGGATGATGATGTCCACCAGACCGTCGACGGCCTGCGAAGCCACCTTCTTGTCGCCCAGACGCTCCGACAGCGCCTCGATCAGCTGGGCCTTGTTCGTCATTCCAGTCCTCCATAGTGGAACTACTAGTCACGGCCCATCTCGGCCGACACTGCACACGGTATTACCAATACCGCACAAAATCCAACCGGGGGTCGAAATATTTCCTTGTACGAGGGCGGGTTCCGCCGCCTTCGCGGGGGCCGCCGGAAGTCGGCCGGAACGCGGGCCGGACCCTCGCCATGCCTCTGAGCAGGCAAAATACCGGGTGAGGGCCGTCCACAGTGGTCGTCCATAAAGGACCCGAGGCCCTTCCGGAGAACTTTTTGCGCGACACGCCGGGTTGGGGGTGTCGCGGCGTGTGGGGGAGGCCACCCGGCCCCGATCCTGCGCCACGGCGGGGGATCACGGGCCCCTCCCGGCGCGCTTCGCCGTGGGAGCCAGCGGAAGCGGCGCCCGTGACGCCGCGGCCGTCCGGCCCGCCCCCGCGGCACGGCGTTGCGGCGCAACCGGTCCGCCCCCGGCGAAGGCCCGCGCCGGGGGCGCAAGAGCCTCCCCGACGGGTGAGCTCACTCGTTCGGCGCAGTCCCGGCCTGCGGTGACGCCGGTGGCGCACCGTCGTGTTGGACGCGGGACTGTCGTACCGGCGGGCTAGTCTGCCGCGGGAGGAAGCGCCGGGCGAACAGGGAGAACCGTGGACCAGGAGACGCTCACCACCGTGGTCGGACGGGTGGCAGGCACCGAGGATTCGACGCCGCTGCAGTTCTGCGTGGCCATCGATCCGGAGGCCTACCTGCAGCTCGACGACGTCGTCGTGACCCGGCGGGAACTGCCCGGGCTGGGCCAAGTCACCTCCTACGGCGTCGTCACGCAGGTGACCGCGCGGCACGAAGGCGCCAGCTTCGGCAGCGACGTCTTCCTGATCTCCGACGGGGTCCTGCCCGCCCAGGTGCAGGAGATCGCCGAGATCGCCACCACCCGCGTCGAGCCCGAGTGCTACGTGCCGCCGAAGCCGGGCAGCCGGGTCGAGCGGGCCGTGGGAGAGGATCGCGCACAGGCGCTGTACTTCGACAACATGACCCGCCGGGTGGCGGTCGGCCTCGGCCGCGACGGCGAACCCGTCTACCTCAACATGGACTTCCTCGACGGCACCCGCGGCGCGCACGTCAGCATCAGCGGCGTCTCCGGCGTGGCCACGAAGACGTCGTTCGCGTTGTTCCTGCTGCACTCGATCTTCCGCGGCGGTGCCCTGCCCAACGCCCACAACGCCAAGGCCCTCGTCTTCTCGGTCAAGGGCGAGGACCTGCTGTTCCTCGACACGCCCAACCGCGCTCTCGACGAAAACCTCAAGGCCGAGTACGCCAAGCTCGGCCTGCCCGCGGAGCCCTTCGCGTCCGTCGGCTTCTACGCCCCGCCGACGCCGTCGGACACCACGGGGAAGCCTTACGTGACCGGGCGGACCTCGGGCGTGGGCGCGTTCTGGTGGACCATCGCGGAGTTCTGCGCCAAGGACCTGCTGCCCTACGTCTTCGCCGACGCCGAGGACGAGCGCAACCAGTACACGATGGTCATCCACCAGGTCGCGAACCGCCTGCGCCTCGACAGCACCCCGGCGGGCAAGGACGGCGCGGCGAACGTCGACGGCGTCCTGTGCCGTACCTACGCCGAGCTCGTCGACGTCATCTGCGAGCGCGTCACCGACGAGGAAACCCGCGCGAGCTGGGCGGGTGCGGTCACCGGCGCGGGCACGGTCAACGCCTTCATCCGCCGCCTGCGCTCGAGCCAGCGCGCCCTCTCCGGCCTCATCCGCGGCGACCTCGCCGACCACCCCGCACGCCAGTTGTCCACGGAGAACCAGCAGGTGACCGTGGTGGACATCCACAACCTCGTCGAGCGCGCGCAGCGGTTCGTCGTCGGCGTGACGCTCGCCGCGGAGACCGCGCGCAAGGAGGCAGCCGGCCCGGGCGGGCTGCTGTTCACCATGCTGGACGAGCTCAACAAGTACGCGCCGCGCGAAGGGAGCAGCCCGATCAAGGAGGTGCTGCTGGACATCGCCGAGCGCGGCCGTTCCCTGGGCGTCATCCTGATCGGCGCGCAGCAGACCGCCAGCGAGGTCGAGCGCCGGATCGTCAGCAACAGCTCGGTGCGCATCGTCGGCCGGCTCGACGCCGCCGAGGCGTCGCGGCCGGAGTACGGCTTCCTCCCGGCCAGCCAGCGGGTCCGCGCGACCCTCGCCACGCCGGGCACGATGTTCGTGAGCCAGCCGGAGATCCCGGTGCCGATCGCCGTCGGGTTCCCGTTCCCGGCCTGGGCCACGCGGCTTTCCGAGGCCGGGCAGGTCCCGGCCACCGCAGGGCCGTCCACGTCGAAGAAGAGCGATCCCTTCGCCGGCCTCCCGTCCCGCGGCAGCGACCCGTTCGGCGACGACCCGCCGCCGTTCTGAGCCCACCGCCCACCACCCGAACGGAAGGACGAAGGGTGAAGTTCCTGCACACCTCCGACTGGCACATCGGCAAGACGCTCAAGGGGCGCAACCGCCTCGACGAGCAGCGGGCCGTGCTCGGCGAGATCGTCCGGATCGCGCGGGACGGGCAGTTCGACGCGATCCTCGTCGCGGGTGACCTCTACGAGACGTCGGCGCCGTCGGCGGCCGCGCAGGAACTCGTGGTTCGGGCGCTGATGGCGCTGCGTGAAACCGGTGCCGAGGTGCTCGCCATCGCCGGGAACCACGACCACGCCGCGACGTTCGAGGCGTACCGGCCGTTGCTCAAGGCCGCGGGCATCCAGCTCACCGGCGACCCGCGCCCGGTCCACGACGGCGGTGTCGTCTCGTTCGACGCGCGTTCGACGGGCGAGCGCGTCAACGTCGCGGTGCTGCCCTTCCTTTCCCAGCGCTACGCGGTCCGCGCCGCGGAGCTGCTCGCCGGGACCCCGGCCGACAACGTCGGCCAGTACGACCAGCGCGTGCGCGACATCCTGGAGCACCTCAAGTCCGGGTTCACCCCGGGCGCGGTGAACCTCGTCATGGCGCACCTGACGGTGACCGGCGGGACGATGGGCGGCGGCGAACGCGCGGCGCAGTCCATCTTCGAGTACCACGTGCCAGCCACGGCGTTCGGCGCCGATCCGCACTACGTGGCGCTGGGCCACCTGCACCGGCGCCAGTCGCTGCCCGCCCCGTGCCCGGTGCACTACAGCGGTTCGCCGTTCGCCGTCGACTTCGGCGAGCAGGACAACACCAGCGTCGTGCTGTCGGTGGAGGTGAGTCCCACCACGCCCGCGAAGATCACCGACATTCCGCTGACCGCGGGCCGGAAACTGCGGACCGTCCACGGCACGGTGGCGGAACTGACCGGCCGCGCCGCGGAGTTCGGTGAGGACTACCTCCGGGTGTACATCCGCGAAGCGACCAGGGCGGGGCTGCGCGAGGAGATCCAGGAAGCCCTGCCGAACGCCCTGGAGATCCGCATCGACCCGGAGTTCGCCGCGCCGGTGACGACCTCGGGCGGCGACCGCGCGGTCGCGGACCGTTCGCCGGGGGAGCTGTTCGCGAGCTACTGCGCGGAACGCACGATCGAGGACAAGCGCGTGCAGGCGCTCTTCGCGCGGCTGCACGACGAAGAGACGAGCGGGGTGTGACATGCGGCCAGTGCTGCTGGAGATGACCGGCTTCGCGTCCTTCCGCGAGAAGACCGAGATCAGCTTCGAAGACACCGATTACTTCGCGCTCGTCGGGCCGACCGGTGCGGGCAAGAGCACGGTCATCGACGCGCTCACCTTCGCGTTGTACGGGTCCGTCGCCCGGTGGGACCACGAAGGCCTGGTCGCCCCCGCGCTCGCGCCGACGGTGAACCGCGCGACCGTGCGGCTGGTCTTCGACGCCGGCGGCGCGCGCTACCACGTCGTGCGGGAAGTCCGGCGCAGCGGCGGCAAGAAACCCACGGTCAGCGTCAAGAACGTCCGCCTGGAACGGCTGATCGACCCCGCCGCGCTCGGCGGCCCCGAAGACGACGCCGACGCCGTCGCCGCGGACTCCGAGGTCACCCCGGCGGTCGAGCGCCTGCTCGGGTTGACGTTCAAGCACTTCTGCACCTGCGTGGCGCTGCCGCAGGGCGACTTCGCCGAGTTCCTGCACGCGAAGGCCGCCGACCGGCAGAAGATCCTCATCAAGCTGCTGGGCCTGGAGGTCTACGAGCGGATCGGCCGCCGGGCCGGGGTGACGGCGGAGCAGCAGAAGCAGCGTGCCGCCGTCCTCACCGAACAGCTCGGCAGCTACGCCGACGCCACCGAGGAAGCCGTCGCGGAGCTGGCCACCCGGGTGACGGCCCTGGAGGAGCTGGACGCGCGGGTGAACGCGGCCCTGCCGGCGTTGAACGACGCCACCCGCGCACACGACGAAGCCCGCCAACGCGTCGCCACCCTCACCGCGGAGCTGAGAGTCCTCGACGCCGTCGAACGCCCGGACGGCGTCGAAGACCTCGAAACCCGGCGCCGCGACGCAGTGGACGCGGCCACCGCCGCCCGGCGCGCGCTGGAGACGGCGGAAACGGCGGACGAAGCAGCTCGCGCCGCCCTCGCCGCGGCGCCCGAGCGCGGTGGACTGGAACGGATCCGCGCCGACCGCACCGAACTCGAGGCCACCGAGAAGGCCCTCCCGCGGCTCGAAGAAGCGGCGAAAGCGGCGAAGGAGGCGAAGGAAACTGCCGCCACGGCAGCGCGCGAAGCGGTGTCCGTGCTCGACGCGGCCCGCGAGAACCGCGACAAGCTGGCCCGGGCAGCGGAGGACACGGCCGCCGAAGCCGCCCGCGCCCGGCAGGACCGGGATCGCCTCGCCGGCCTGCGGCCACCGGCGGAGCTCGAGGACCTGTCGGCGGAATCGGCGCGGGTGGCGAAGCGCACGGCGGCCGCCGACACGCGCCTGCGGGCCGCCGAGGCTGCCGACGCCGAAGCACGCCAGGCCCTGGAAGCGCAGCCCGACGTGGCTCCGCTCGCGGCCGCCCGGTCCGACGCCCGCACGCTGTACACGATCTGCGACGCGCAGCGCAAAGCCGCGCCGGAGCAGACCGCCCGCCGGGCCGAGCTCGCGGCGGCGCGCACGGCCCTCGCCGCGGCCGACGCCGAACTCGCCGCGGCGAAGGCCGCGCTGGCGGAAGCCGAGCAGACCGGGCAGGCGCTGGTGCTGCGGGCCGGGCTCGCCGTCGGGCACCCGTGCCCGGTGTGCGAGCAGGAGGTCGCCACGCTGCCGGACGCCGGTGGGCACGCGCACCTGGCCGAGGCGCGCGAACGCGTCGACCACGCCGAACGCGATCGCGCGGCGGCCGAAGCGGGCGTGCGCAAGCTGGAGCGGGCCGTGGACCGCGACGCCGACTCGGCCGCGTCGGCGGCCGCCCAGGCGGAAGAACTGCGCGTGGTGCTGGCGGAAGTGGCCGGTCCGCCCGAGTCCGCGGTGCTGCGGCGGCCGGTCGAGGCGGCTTTCTCCGAGCAGGACTACGCCGAACTCGTCGCCGCCGTCCGCGAACGCGGCGAATGGCTTTCCGCGACGATCGACCGCCGCGCCCGCGTCGCCGAGGCCGCCCGCGCCGCCGACGCGGAACTGGCCGCGGCCCGGGCCGAACGCGCGGCGGCACAGCAAGACGCCGATGTCGTGGCGAAGTCGTTCACGGCGGCGCGCGAGGCCCTGCGGGCGGCGCGCGATCCCCTGGTGGAACTGGGGGCGCCCGCTCTCGACGGCGACGACGTCCCGGCGGGGTGGCAGCGCCTCACCACCTGGGCGGCCGCCGCACTGGAGGAACGGCGCACCGTGCTGGCCGCGCTCGAAGCGGCCGCCGAAGCCGCGGGCAAGGAAGCCGTCGTCGCGGCGGAGGAGTTCCGGACCGCCGAGCGGGACGCCGAGCAGCGGCGCACCCGCGCGGTGGACACGGGGCTGGCCGAGCAGTCGGCGAGCACCGAACTGGCGACCGCCCGGCGACGGCAGGCGGAACTGACCGCGGCCCTCGACGGCGCACCGTCCGCCGAGGTGGTCGCCGAGCAACTGGCGAAGGTCGCTTCCCTCGAAGAAACCGCGAAGCAGGCGGACGCGGCCTTGCGGGCCGCCCGCGCGGCCGCGAAGCAAGCCCTCGACAACCAAGCGGGCATCGCGAAGGAGGTCGACGCCGAACGCCAGAGGCTGTCCCGAGCCCGCGATCCACTCGTTGGCCTTGGCGCTCCGCCGATCGACGGCGAAGGCCTCCTCGTTGCCTGGACCGCGCTCACGGATTGGGCCGCCGGCCAGGCGAAGTCCCACCGCGAGCAGTTGGCCGTCGCGAAGACCGCCGAAGGCGAAGCCGCCGAAGCGTTGCAGGCGGCCGAACGCGCGGTCGCCGTCGACGTCACCGCGCTCGGGGTCGTCCTGCCGGAGGGGCCGGTGCGCGACCGCGTCCCGGTCGCCGTCGCGGCCGCCCGGGCCCGCGCCGAAGCCGACCGCACCGACATGGAACGGCGGGTGGCCCGGGTGGCCGGGCTGCACGCCGACATCGCGGCCGCGGAGTCCGACGCCCAGGTCGCGCGGCTGCTCGCGGATCAGCTGCGGTCGGACAAGTTCCCGCGCTGGCTGATCGCCGGCGCGCTCGACACGCTGGTCGCGGAGGCGTCGGCGTCGCTGCTGGAACTGTCGGGCGGCCAGTTCGAGCTGACCCACGACAAGGGCGACTTCCTGGTGGTGGACCACAACGAGGCCGACGCCCGGCGCCCGGTCAAGACACTGTCCGGCGGCGAGACGTTCCAGGCGTCGCTCGCCCTGGCCCTGGCGCTGTCTTCGCAGCTGGGGGCCCTCGCGGCGGAAGGCGCGACCCGGCTGGAGTCGATCTTCCTCGACGAGGGTTTCGGGACGCTGGACGAGGCCACCCTCGACGTCGTGGCGTCCACTTTGGAAAACCTCGCCGCGTCCGGCTCCCGGATGGTCGGGGTGATCACGCACGTGCCGGCGCTCGCCGAGCGCGTCCCGGTGCGGTTCCTGGTCACCCGGGACGGCACCGGCTCGCACATCGCCAGGGAGGGCGCATGACCGTTCCCCCGTTCGACACGGTGGCCGGGATGAACTTCAGCATCGACGCCTGGGACCCGGGCTACGGCAGCTCGATGGAGGCCGAGGAGCTCGGCCGCTCCCAGGCCGAGGTCGAACTCGACGTCGAGGTCCCCGAGGCGGAGTGGGCGCCGATCGACCCGTCGCCGGTGTCGCCGCCGGAAGCCGTGCTGTTCGTCGACGGCGTCCGCCGGATCGACGCGCGCGTCTGGATCGACGACCCGGCCGGGACGAACTCGGCGTCCATCGGGATCTGCGCGTCCTACGCGGCGGGCGTCGTGTGCTGCTGCGAGGGGCAGGCGCACGTCGTCGGCACCGACGTCCGGCGGGGGCTGTTCACCGTCGCTCCGCAGGCGGACGACATCGTCACCCCGGCCGGGATCTACACCGCGCACCGGGCGGCGGCCAAGGAGGACAAGCCGCTGCCGGTGGTGCTGTCGTCGGCGCTGCAGGAGCAGCTGGCCGAAACCGAGCTGGACACCGCGATCCGAGCGCGCACGGCGATCGCCGGTCACGTGGGCGACGACCTGCTCGTCGTGGACGGCCCGCTGCGCGGCCGCGCGCACCTCGACCGGGCCGTCGGGTTCATCAAGAGCCACCAGACGACGTACCTGCCCGGCGAGCTCAACGCCATGGTCGGCCGGCTCGGCCCGCACCAGCGCACGCCGGTGTTCCTGATGGGCACGACGTGGGTGCGGCACTCGTGGTACCTGCGGCTGCCGTCGGTGGGCGGGCCGCCGTGGTCGGGCGTCGTGCGGGTGGAGGCGGCCCCGCACCTCGGGCGCGACCAGGTCGCCGAGCTGGCGAACGTCACCCAGTCGGTGCTGGGCCGGTTCGCGTCGGTCGCCTACAAGGACTCGCGGGCGCCGCAGAACCTCTACCCGATCGCGGGGCTGGAGCGCGACCTGCGCCACCGGCTCGGCGACCAGCAGTTCGTCTACCGGGCACTGCGCCTGGCCGCGACCCGCGGCTAAGACCCCTGCCGCGGCCGGTCGTGAGTGGTAAGGAGGGTTCTAACCCTCCTTACCACTCACGACGGTGGGCCTGCGGTGTCCTTTGTGGAGGATCAACTCCGGGAGCCGTCCCCGGTCTGCGGCGCTCCCGCCGGCTTGGCCGCGACCTGCGGTTTCGCCGGTTTCGCGGGCTTCGACGGCTTCGGCTTCGGCTGGGTGGCCGGCGGCTTGGGCTTCGTCGTCGGGTCCGGCGGCGGCGTGCCCAGGATCGTGAAGGTGAGGGTCGGCGACCGGCCGTCCGAGCACGGGTAGGAAGCGGTGTACTTGCCGGGGCGCTTGATCGCCGTCGTGCTGCCGCCCATGTGCCCCCAGTTGCCCATGCCGACCATCTTGATCGGAGCGGTGAAGCCCGCCGACGTGACCGGCCCGGTCGGCGTGCACGCCGAGTGGCCCAGCCCGGTGTACACGTCGGCGTCGATCCGGCCGCCCGGCTCGACCTTCGAGGTGAGGCTCCACCCGCCTTCGTCGGCCGCACTCGCCGGGGCCCACAGCGCGAGCGTCGCCGCGCTCGCCGCCGTTAGGCCGATCAGGGTTTTCTTGACCATGACCCGTCCCCTCTCGTTGGTGCCCCTCCCACGCTTGAGCCGGGGAAATGGTTGAGTCCAATTCCTGTTCAAGTACGTGAACGTAAATCGAGTCTATGTTTTGTTGTCACGTATGGATTAGCTTGGCCGGATGCGCAGAAGCCCGCTCGTTCTCGTGGTGGTCCTGGGGTTGTCGCTGGCCGCACCGGCGGCCGCGCAGGCGCAACCCTGGCGCGACGCCCGGCAGTCACCCGATCGCCGGGCCGCCGCCCTCGTCGCGGCGATGACGCTCGACGAGAAGATCTCCCAGCTGCACCTGCAGCCCGACGCCGAGCACCAGCGGTTCGTGCCGCCGATCCCGCGGCTGGGCGTGCCGGGGTTCCGCATCGCCAACGGCCCGGCGGGCATGGGCCCGGCCGACGACAAACCGCAGAAACCGGCGACCGCGCTGCCGGCCACCATGGCGCTGGCGTCGACGTTCGACACCGGTCTCGCCCGCCGGTACGGCCGGCTGATCGGCAGCGAAACCCGCGCGCTCGCCCACCACGTCTCCGAGGCGCCGGACATCAACATCGCCCGCGTCCCGCGCAACGGCCGGACGTTCGAAGGCATGGGCGAGGACCCCTTCCTCGTCGGCGCGCTGGCCGCCGCCGACATCCGCGGGATCCAGGAGAACGGCACGATCGCCGAGGTCAAGCACTACGCGGCCAACAATCAGGAGACCCAGCGCTTCACCATCGACGAGCACATCGACGAGCGCACCCTCAACGAGATCTACCTGCCGCACTTCGAGCAGGCCGTCACCGAGGGCCGCGCGGGCTCGGTGATGTGCGCCTTCCCCAAGATCAACGGCGTGTTCATGTGCGAGAACCCGGCGCTGCTGCAGGGCAAGTTGCGCGACGACTGGGGCTTCAGGGGGTTCGTCCAGTCGGACTGGGGGGCCGCGCACAGCACGCTCGGGTCGGTGAACGCGGGCATGAACCTGGAAATGATCGACGGCACCTGGTACGGCGACAAGCTGAAGCAGGCCGTGCTGGCCGGGCAGGTGACCGAACAGCGCGTCGACGAGCTGCTGCTGCCGCGGTTCCGCACGATGTTCGCCTTCGGGCAGTTCGACCACCCGCCGGTGCTTTCGCCGTTGCCCACCGCGCAGCACGACGCCGCCGCGAAGGAGTTCGCCGAACGCGGCATGGTGCTGCTGCGCAACGAGCACGCGCAGCTCCCGCTCGACGCGGGCGTGCGGTCGATCGCCCTCATCGGGCCGTTCGCGACCATGGCCAAGACCGGCGGTGGCGGCAGTTCGGCCGTCATCCCGACGTCCACAGTGGACCCGCTGCCGGGCCTGCGGCAGCGCGTGCCCGGTGCGCTGGTGACCCTCGACGACGGCAGCGACGTGGCGCGCGCGGCCGCGCTGGCCCGGACCGCCGAGGTCAGCGTGGTGATGGTCGGGGACAACGAGACCGAGGGCAAGGACCGGCCGAGCCTGGCGCTGGACGGCGACCAGGACGCCCTGGTGACCGCCGTCGCCGAGGCCAATCCGCACACGGTCGTCGTCGTGAAGAGCGGCGGCCCGGTGCTCATGCCGTGGGTCTCGCGCGTGCCGGCGATCCTGCAGGCGTGGTACCCCGGCCAGCAGGACGGCGCGGCGGTGGCGGGCGTGCTCTTCGGCGACGTCAACCCGTCGGCGAAGCTGCCCATCACGTTCCCCGCCGCGGACGCCGACACGCCGGCGAACACGCCCCAGCAGTTCCCCGGTGTCGACGGCGTGGCGACGTACTCCGAGGGCCTGCAGGTCGGTTACCGGTGGTTCGACGCGCAGGGGCGTGCGCCGCTGTTCCCGTTCGGCCACGGCCTGTCGTACACGACGTTCGCCTACTCGGGTCTGTCGGTGCGCAACACCGGCGACGGCGCCACGGCGACGTTCACGGTCCGGAACACCGGGCCGCGGGCGGGCGCCGAGGTCGCCCAGCTGTACCTGGGCTTCCCGGCGGCCGCGGGCGAGCCGCCACGGCAGCTCAAGGGCTTCGAGCGGGTCGCGCTGGCACCCGGGCAGGCCCGGCGGGTGACGATCCGGCTGGACGCGCGCGCATTCTCCGTCGGGGACACGGCGGCCCACGCGTGGCAGCCCACGCGCGGGACGTTCACCGTGTCCGTCGGCGGCTCGTCGCGGTCCCTGCCGGTGCAGGCCCCGCTGGTGCGGCGCTGAGGTTTCAGGCCTTACAGCCGGGCGCCGTGGCGGCGGCGCGCATCAGCTCCGGGGACGCCGTGATGGCCCCGACCGGGTCGTAGGTGCCGTCGATGTCCCGCTGCGCCTGTTCGATGGCCTGGGCGGCGGGGCCCTGGGAAGCCTGGTTGCCCGGCTTCGCGCGGTCGAGCTCGGCCTTCGCACCGGCCGCGCGGTCCCGGGCCTTGGTGAACTTCGCGACGAACCCCTGGCGCACGGTGTCGCCGAGCGGAACCGGCGCGGGCGGCAGCGCGGCGAGCTTGCCGGCCGCCTCGCCGGTGCGGGCCGCGATGCCGCCGAGTTCCGCGCTGAGCGCCTTCTGCGCTTCGGCGACGGTGCCGGGCGTCGGCGGCGTGAGCTCGGCTTCCCGGTTGGTGCGTTCCCGGTAGTCGTGGATGGCGGTGCAGAAGCCGTCCACCCAGCGCACGGCGGCCGGATCGGCGGACGGCGAGGACGTGACGGTTTCGACCGGGCTCAGGCTCCGGGACGGCGGTGCCTGGGCCGGCGTCGTGCCCCCGCACGCGGTCAGCAACAGGCAGGTGCCGAGCAAAGCAGCGGCAATCTTCATGGCTCCCCCTCGCGTTTGCCGGGTACACGCGTGAGCGGGCCCGCGGGTTGCGTCACGCGGCGGCGAGGGTGCCGCCCAGCACCCGCAGGCCCTCGGTGGTGAGCTCGGCCCGCGTCCACTGGCCGACGGCGACGGCCCGCACGGGCCGGATCAGGCCGGCCCGGGCCAGCTGGTGCGCGGTCGCCTGGTCGCAGCAGGGCAGGCCGTCGACCCGCAGGTCGGGTTCGCAGCTGCAGGTGAGTTCGGCCCGCCCGGCCCCGACGGCCCGCAGCATCGCCATCGCCCGGCGGTTCAGTTCGGTGTGCATGGTGGTCATCCCCCTCTGGTGGTGCTGACTAAGAGGAGACGTGGCCGCCGTCACCGAATACGCGAGTTCGCCGACGGTCACCCGAACGGCGCTACTTCCCCCACCGCTGGTCGTCCGGCTCCTCGCCCCGCGCGACGGCTTCCAGGTAGGCCCGGTCGACGGCGAGCCGGGCGGCGATCTCCGGTTTCCCGGCGACGGCGCCGTGGCCGGGAATGAGGACGTCGACGTGCCGGGCGGCCTCCTCCAGCCGGTCGAGCGAGGCCAGGTAGGAGGCGGGCGGCTCGCCACGGCGGCGGTCGAGGAGCGGGATCAGGACATCGGAGAGCATGTCCCCGGCGATGAGCACACCCCGATCGGCGAGGAGCAGGGCGGCGTGGCCCACGGCGTGCGCGTCGTGCTCGATGACCTCACCGGGGATGGGCCCGTGGTCTTCGGGCAGCGGGGTGAGGAGCGCGATCGGTTCAAGAGGGATGTCGGGCGCGGTTTCCTTCGCCATGGCCTGGGCTCGTTCGCGGGCTTCCCCGGCGATGCGGGCGTTCGCGGCGGTGGCGTACCGGGGGACGTCGCCGAAGCGGGGGTGCCAGAGCAGGTGGTCGAAGTGCGGATGGGTGGAGAACCCGGCGACGACGGGGATCCCGAGCCGGTCGAGGTCGTCGGCGAGCTGCTCGAGTTCGGAGCCGCGGATCCCGGGATCGACGAGAACGAGACCGGCGTCCGTTTCGACGACGGTGGTGTTGCTCCAGACCCACTCGCTCTGCCGCACCCAGACACCGTCGGCCACTTGATTCAGCATCGGGCCACGGTGCCAGGTGGACCTGCCGGGCGCAATCGGTTGCGGGTTTGCCGCCGCCGCCCCGGGGGCGCCCCCCGGGTCCAGCGTATCGGCCGCGCCGACAAGATTGCCGGGAAAGCCGCTGTCCGGGGTTGTTTGTCCACATCCGGACCGGGCTGGGGAAAGCCGGGCGAAACCTCAGATGCGCTCCTGCGGATCGTCCACATCCGGACCAGCCTGAGGGACCGGACCCGGCGAACTTCAGAGCCGCTCCTGCAGAGCGTCCACATCTGGACCAGCTGGGAAACCAGGCTCGGCCAACACCGGAGGCGGTCTTGCAGAGCGTCCACATCCGGACCAGCCCAAGGGAACCGGACCCGGCAAATTTCAGAGCCGCTCCTGCAGAGCGTCCGTCGCGGCGAGAAGGTCCGCTGCCCATCGGGCTTTCGGCCGATCCGCTCGATCAGCCCCCGCACTCAAATCGCCGCCGCCGCCCCGGGGGCGCCCCCCGGGTCCAGCGTATCGGCCGCGGCCGACAACATTGCCGGAAATCCCGCCGCCCAGGCCCGTTTGTCCACATCAGGACCGGCCTGGGGACAACCGGGCAAACCTCAGAGGCGCTCCTGCAGAGCGTCCGCCGCGGCAAGAAGGTCCGCCGCCCACCGGGCTCCCGGCTTCCGGCCGATCCGCTCGATCGGCCCCGACACCGAAACCGCCGCCACGACCGTGCCCGCGGAATCCCGCACCGGCGCCGAGATGCTCGCCACACCCGGCTCGCGCTCCGCCACGCTCTGCGCCCAGCCCCGCCGCCGGACTTCGAGGAGCGTCCGCTCGCCGAAGACCGCGTCCGCCAGGATCGTGCGCTGCGTGTGCGGGTCCGCCCAGGCCGCGAGCACCTTCGCGCCCGATCCGGCCGTCATCGGCAGGCGCGAACCCACCGGCACCGTGTCGCGCAGGCCACTCGGCGGCTCCGCCGTCGCGACGCATACGCGCTGCACGCCGTCGCGCCGGTATACCTGGACACTCTCGCCCGTGACGTCGCGCAGCTTCGGCAGCACCACGCCCGCGGCGTCGAGCAGCGGGTCCGTCGAACCGCCCGCGAGCTCGGCCAGCGCCGTACCGGGGCGCCAGCGCCCGTCCGGACCGCGGCGCAGCAGCCGGTGCACCTCCAGGCCGACCGCGAGCCGGTGTGCGGTGGCCCGGGGGAGGCCGGTCCGCGTGCACAGTTCCGCGAGGCCGCAGGGGTCGTCCGCGACCGCCTGCAGGACGGCCACTGCTTTGTCCAGTACTCCGATACCGCTATGCTGTCCCACGAACCGATACTAGCGTCCCGCACTTTGGGAAGTCCAGTATCTGGGAAAACCCTGAACTCGAGCTGCGCCCTCCTTCGCGGCTCGCACCCGATCACGCAGGTGCGCGCCCGAGTTCGTCGACGAACCGTGGAAGGAGCCGGAGATGACCAGCCCGACCGGCAAGGCCCGCACGCTGGCGGAGAAGGTGTGGGAAAGCCACCTCGTGCGCCGAGGCGAAGGCGCCGAACCGGATCTGCTCTACATCGACCTCCACCTGCTGCACGAAGTCACCAGCCCGCAGGCCTTCGACGGCCTCCGCCTGGCCGGGCGGCAGCTGCGCCGCCCCGACCTGACCATCGCGACCGAGGACCACAACGTCCCGACCGTGGACATCGAGCTCCCCATCGCCGATCCGGTCTCGCGCACCCAGGTCGACACCCTTCGTCGCAACTGCAAGGAGTTCGGGGTCCGGCTGCACCCCATGGGTGACGCCGAGCAGGGCATCGTGCACGTCATCGGCCCCCAGCTCGGCCTGACCCAGCCCGGCATGACCGTGGTCTGCGGCGACAGCCACACCTCGACGCACGGCGCGTTCGGCGCCATCGCCTTCGGCATCGGCACGTCCGAGGTCGAGCACGTCATGGCCACCCAGACGCTGCCGCTGCGTCCGTTCAAGACGATGGCGATCACCGTCGACGGCGAGCTGCGCCCCGGCGTCACGGCCAAGGACATCATCCTCGCGGTGATCGCCAAGATCGGCACCGGCGGCGGCCAGGGCTACGTCCTGGAGTACCGCGGCAAGGCCATCGAGGCCCTCTCGATGGAGGCCCGGATGACCATCTGCAACATGTCGATCGAGGCCGGCGCCCGCGCCGGGATGATCGCGCCGGACGACACGACGTTCGAGTACCTGAAGGGCCGTCCGCACGCGCCGCAGGGCGCGGACTGGGACGCGGCGGTCGAGAACTGGCGGCAGCTG
The DNA here is from genome assembly GCF_042652605.1 of Amycolatopsis plumensis. Classification (NCBI taxonomy): domain Bacteria; kingdom Bacillati; phylum Actinomycetota; class Actinomycetes; order Pseudonocardiales; family Pseudonocardiaceae; genus Amycolatopsis; species Amycolatopsis plumensis. The sequence goes on from NZ_JBHSJY010000001.1 coordinate 4,865,570, forward strand.
CGCACCGACGACGGCGCCGAGTTCGACGCCGAGGTGCACCTCGACGCGAGCGCGCTGACGCCGTTCGTGACCTGGGGCACCAACCCCGGCCAGGGGCTCCCGCTGGGCGCCGAGGTGCCCGACCCGGAGCAGATCCCGGACGAGAACGACCGCATCGCCGCTGAGAAAGCCCTGTCCTACATGGACTTGAAGCCCGGCACGCCGCTGCGCGAGATCGCCGTCGACACCGTCTTCCTCGGCTCCTGCACCAACGGCCGGATCGAGGACCTGCGGGCCGCGGCCGAGGTATTGCGTGGTCGGAAAGTGGCGGACTCGGTCCGGATGCTGGTGGTTCCCGGCTCGATGCGCGTCCGCAAGGCCGCCGAGGCCGAGGGGCTCGACCAGGTCTTCACCGAGGCGGGTGCCGAGTGGCGCCAGGCCGGCTGCTCGATGTGCCTGGGCATGAACCCGGACCAGCTGAAGCCGGGCGAGCGCAGCGCGTCGACGTCGAACCGCAACTTCGAGGGCCGGCAGGGCAAGGGCGGCCGGACGCACCTGGTCTCGCCGCTCGTGGCCGCCGCCACGGCCGTGCGGGGCACGCTGTCGTCGCCGGAAGACCTGCTGACCGCCGCCCGCTGACCACCCGAGGAGCTACAGCCATGGAACCGTTCACCCAGCACACCGGCGTCGGCGTCCCGCTGCGCCGGTCCAACGTGGACACCGACCAGATCATCCCGGCGGTCTACCTCAAGCGAGTGACCCGGACCGGGTTCGAGGACGGCCTGTTCGCCGCCTGGCGCGGCGACGAGGACTTCATCCTCAACCAGGAGCCGTTCCGGAACGGGAGCGTGCTGGTCGCGGGACCGGACTTCGGAACCGGTTCCTCCCGCGAGCACGCCGTCTGGGCGCTGATGGACTACGGCTTCAAGGTCGTCATCTCCGCCCGGTTCGCCGACATCTTCCGCGGGAACTCCGGCAAGGGCGGCCTGGTGGCCGCGCAGTGCGAGCAGCACGACGTCGAGCTGCTCTGGAAGCTGCTGGAAAACGAGCCCGGCACGGAGGTCACGGTCGACCTCGAAACCAAGACCGTGCGCGCCAAGGACTTCACCGCGCCCTTCCAGATCGACGACTACGTCCGCTGGCGGCTGCTGGAAGGTCTCGACGACATCGCGCTGACGTTGCGCCATGCCGGTGAGATCGACAGCTTCGAGGCGAGCCGCCCGTCCTGGAAGCCGACGACGACTCCGGTGGTGGCGAGCTAGCCTGGTTCCGGGGCGGAATCCTTTGTGTCACAGAGGGATTCCGCCCCTTTTTGTTTTCCGGACTGTCCTCTGGCCGGGGTGAGGGGCGAGGCGGAACCCGTCCCGGCGCAAGGGAAAGTTCCGCGGGCCGGTTGGATTTGCGCTGGCGTGGTAATACCGTGTCGCTAGTCGGCCGACGCGGCCGTGGATCCTTCCTGGAGGACTGGACATGGCCAACAAGGCCCAGCTGATCGAGGCGCTGACCGAGCGCCTGGGCGACAAGAAGGCCGCCGCGGAGGCGGTCGACGGTCTGGTCGACATCATCATCCGGACGGTCAATAAGGGCGAAAAGGTCAACATCACCGGCTTCGGGGTGTTCGAGAAGCGCGCCCGCGCGGCCCGGACGGCCCGCAACCCGCGCACGGGCGAAGCGGTGCGGGTGAAGAAGACGAATGTGCCCGCGTTCCGCGCCGGCACCACCTTCAGGGACGTCGTTTCCGGAGCGAAGAAGCTGCCGAAGGCCACCCCGGCCAGGCGCACGACGAGCAGTTCCCGGACCGCTGCGGCGCCGAAGCCGGCGACCACGCGAACTGGTTCGGCGGCGGCGAAGCCGACGGCCACGAGGACTCGCGCCACGGCAGCGAAGCCGGCCACGACCAAGACGACGGCCGCCAAGACGACGGCCGCCAAGACGACGGCCGCCAAGACGACGGCCGCGAAGAGCGCTGCCGCGAAGTCCCCGGCTGCGAAGAGCACTACCGCGAAGAGCACCGCCGCGAAGACGACCGCGACGCGCAAGGCCCCGGCCAGGACCACCGCGGCCAAGACCACCACTGCTGCCAAGTCCACCGCGGCAAAGACCACCACCGGAACAAAGACCACCGCGGCAAAGACCCCGGCCAGGCGAACCTCGGCGGCGGCGAAGAAGGACTGAGCCGCCCAAAACTGTCGTACCCCTGCGGTAACGTGAATTCCGGGGGACCCCCAGGGGGCGACCCCCAGCTGAACGAGCTTTCCGGCAGGGCCCCGCGCGACATGCGCCGGGGCCCTGCCGCATGTCCGGGCTGCGGCAGAAGTGATCCGACCCTCGAAAGACAAAAGCCGACCGTCCAGGTACGCAAGCCGACCGCCGGGGTACGCAGACCGACCCTCCCGGTACGCGAGCCGACTGTCCGGGCTCGCGAACGGACTCTCGCGATACGCGAGCCGACTGCCCAGGTACACCCTCCGACCGTCCCGGTACGCGAGCCCGACCGTTCCGGTAGAGCGACCGCCGCGTCCGGCGACCGTAGGCGGGTGGCAAGTCACCCACTGCCGACCGCAGCCTCCCGAATGGACACCCCGCGTCACCCACCTGGCGCAACCCCCGGCCCGGGACCGGCTCCGTCCAATTTCGCAAAGTTGCTTGAGCGCCCGGCCGAGTGATGCCACGCTGCGTTCCTCGGGGCCCGCATGCGGCGTGGGCCCGGCGGTGCGCGACGGCTTACCTGGGGGCGACCACCATCGACATCCGGCTGCTCGGCCCGTTCCAGGTGCTCGTCGACGGTTCGCCGGTCGTGCTGACCAGTTCCCGCCAGCGTGCGCTGCTCGCGACGCTCGCGCTCGCCGCCGGCCGTCTCGTGTCGATCGATGCCCTCGCGCGCGGGGTCTGGGGCGAGACCCCGCCCGCGCACATCCGGGGCAGCCTGCAGACCTACGTGATGCGCCTGCGCCGGCTCTGCGGCGAAGACACCGTCGTCACCGAACCGGACGGCTACCGGCTGGTCGTCGACCCGTCCCGGGTGGACGCCCTGCGCTTCCTCCAGACCCTCGACCAGGCCGCCGCCGCGACGGAACCCGCCCGGCGCCGCGATCTGCTCACCAGCGCGCTCGACGGCTGGGGCGGGGTCCCCCTCGAAGGCGTCGGCTCACCCACCCTGGCCGCCGAATGGGAGCCGCTGCTGACCGAGCGGTACCTCTTCGCCGTCGAGCAGCGGATCGACCTCGACGCCGGGCTCGTCCCCGACGCGCGGCTGATCGCCGAACTCACCGACCTCGTCGCCCAGCACCCGCTGCGGGAGTCGTTGTGGGAACGGCTGGTGCGCACCCTCGCCCGGGCCGGGCGCCGCGCCGAAGCGCTGGCCCGCTATGCCGGCCTGCGGGCGTTGCTGGCCGACGAACTGGGCGTCGAACCCGGCGAAGACCTCCGTCGCCTGCACGCCGAACTGCTCGCCGCCGATGCCGATCCGGCCGTCCACACCGTGCCGCGACAACTGCCTTTCGACGTCGCCGGCTTCACCGGCCGCGGCCCCGAACTCGCCGAACTCGACCGGCTGCCGCCCGGCGGCGCGTCCGGCATCGTCGTCATCGAAGGCACCGCCGGCGTCGGGAAGACGTCCCTGGCCGTGCACTGGTCCCACCGGGTCCGCGACCGCTTCCCCGGCGGCCAGCTGTTCCTCGACCTGCGCGGCCACTCCGCGGACACCCCGGTCACACCCGGCGCCGCCCTGGCCGGCTTCCTGCGCGCCCTCGGCGTCCCGGCCGAGACCCTGCCCTCCACCGTGGAGGAACGCTCGGCGCTGCTGCGCAGCAGGCTGGCGGGCAGCCGCACCCTCATGCTCCTCGACAACGCCCGCGACGCCGACCAGGTCCGCCCGCTCCTGCCGGGGCCCGGCAACCTCGTCGTCGTGACCAGCCGAAACCAGCTGCGCGGTCTCGTCGCCCGCGACGGCGCCCGCCGCATCGCCCTGCGCTCCTTCGACGACCGCGACGCGACCGCGCTGCTCGCCGGGAGCGTCGGGTCGCAGCGCCTCGCCGCCGAACCCGGCGCCGTCGCCGAACTCGTGCAGCTCTGCGGCCGCCTGCCGCTGGCACTGGCGCTGGCCGGGGAACGCGCTTCCCGGTTTTCCGGCGTCTCGCTCGCCGGCATCGTCGAAGAACTCCGCGACCAGCGGCTGCGGCTTGACACCCTCCGCGACCCGCAGGACGCCGGGACCGACCTCCGGGCCGCGTTCTCCTGGTCGTACAAGGCACTGCGCCCGGCCGCGGCCCGCTTCTTCCGGCTGCTCGGCCTGCACCCCGGCCACGGCTTCAGCCTCTCCTCGGCCGCCGCGCTCGCCGGTGCGGACCTGCGTGAAGCGCGCGAACTCGCCGACCAGCTCGCCGCCGCCCACCTGCTCAACCAGCCCGGCACCGACCGCTACCAGTTCCACGACCTCCTGCGCGTCTACGCGGGCGAACTCGTCGAAACCGAAACGACGGAGGCCGAGCGCGCGGCGGCGCTGCGCCGGCTCGTCGACTGGTACCTCGCCAGCGTCGCCGAGGCGAACAAACTGGTCCGTCCCGACCTGCTCACCGACGACATCACGCTCGACCCCCCGCCGCTGCCGCCCGTCGGGTTCGCGCAGCACGAGCAGACGATCGCCTGGTACACCACCGAACGCCAAGCCCTCACGGCGCTCGTCGGCATCGCCGCCGGTCGCGGGTGGACCGCGCACGCCTGGAAACTCGCCTGGCTCCTGCGCGGCTTCTTCGCCGAGCGCCACGACCGCGACGACTGGATCACCACCGCACGCGCGGCCGTCGCCGCCACGCGGGAGGCCGGCGACGGGATGGGGCTGCAGTACAGCGCCAACAACCTCGGTTCGGCCTACCTGCGCACCCTCCAGCCCGACAAGGCGATCGAAGCGCTGGAGGAAGCGCGGGCGGCGTCCGAGGGCGGCGACGGCACCGCGTTGACGGTGGCGATCCTGTCCAACCTCGCCGGCGCCTACTACGTCCGTGCCGAATACGCCGAAGCCGAGCGCTACGCCCTCAAAGCCGTCCACCTCGCGCGCGACCACGGTCAGCGCACGTTCGTGCCGCACGCGCTCCTCAACGTCAGCGCCAGCCGCATCGGCCTCCGCGACTACGACCACGCCGCCGAAGCCGCCCAGGCAGCCCATGAAGCCTTCGCCGAACTCGGCGATCGCTATCACGCGGCGCTCGCGCTGGGGAACGTCGCCGAGGCGCTCGAAGGAGCCGGCCGACACGGCGAAGCGGAGCGGGCGGGGCTCGACGCGCTCGCCGAGCTGAAGGAGCTGAACGCCGACTACGGGACGATCGACGTCCACATCACCCTCGGCCGGCTGAAGCGCCGCACCGGCCGCTCGGACGAGGCCGGTGGCCATTGGGCCGAGGCGCTGACGGTCAGCCAGCGCCTCGGCGACCCCCGCGCCGCGGAGGTCCAGGCCCTGTTGGCCACGGTGCCGACAGAAACCCCCTCGCCCGGGGATGCGCCGTACCCCTAGCCCGGCGCAGCCCAGCGGGACCCGGGACAAGTACACCAAGATCGACTGTCATGCCGCTGTCTTGTCGTGACAGCGGGGTTCTTGGGGAGGGTTTCGGCGAAGTCGGTCGCTGTTGCGGTGGTGAGTGGGGGGCTGCTGGTTGGGCTCGGTCTGAATGTGCGGCTGAGCTGGGTGGTGTCAGGTCGCCTTGGGCGATGAGCCGGGGTGCCTTGGCCGATGGTAGGTGGGTGCCCACCACCCCGAGCCACAATTGTGACGACGGCCGGCAGTACCGCGTCAAGGCGGGAAAGCGTGCCTTGACCCGGCACTGCCGGCCGTGTTGTGGCTTCGGATCGGGGCGGTGGGGAGGTCTGGGTGGGGTGCAGGTTCGGGCGGCAGCGTCCCGTTCACGGCGGTGAAGCCGCAAAGCAGGCCCGGAAGCTCCCCCACCCTCTCCGGGGGGCGTCCCCAGGTCCAGTCTATCGGTGGTGGGCGACGAAACCGGCGGATCGGCCTCTGTTGGCCGGAGCTGTCCACAGCATCGGCTGGATGTGGACAGACGGCTCGGAGTGGCTGGGGGACAGACGGCTCGGAGTGGCTGGGGGACAGACGGCTCGGAGTGGCTGGGGGACAGACGGCTCGGGAGTGGCTGGGACAGACGGCTCAGGAGTGGCTGGGGGAGGGGGCCGGGAGGGCGCTCGGGTGGTAGTCCGCCGCCAGGAGCACCGGGCCTTCCGAGTCCGTTGGCGGGCGGAACGACAACACCCAGAACGAGCCCTTCTTGCTCGGCACCACCCCGCCGCGCGCCGCCGACAGCTTCACCCCGTCGCGGTCCGCCAGGGCGCTCACCAGGTCCGGGATCACTCCGCCTTGGCTGCAGACCACCGGTGTTCCGCCGTCTCCGGCCACCGCCAGGAGCCGCGCTATGCCCAGGACCGGGTCCGGCCAATAGCCCTCTTCCGAGAACAACGGCTCGTGGCGGACCTCGGCCGTGACGTCCTCCGCCACTCCGTGAACCGTCTGCACGCAGCGCAGCCTCGGCGCCGACAGCACGCGGTCCGGGCCGAACAACGACAGGACCCGGCGCAGCGCCACCGCCTGGCGCTGACCCGCCTCGGACAACGGCCGGAGGTCGTCGTCGCCGGACCACTCGTCGCGCTTGCCCGCCTTGGCGTGCCGCACCAGCAACAGCGTCGTCAACCCCACCGGCAGCTCGCCGAACGCCCGCAGCACCCGGACGTCCTCCGGCCGCGTCAGCAGCTTTTCCGCCGCCATCGGGTCGAGCCAGCGCAGCTCGTCGACCTCGTCGTTCGCCTCGAACTCGCCGGAGACCGCTTCCGCCGCGAAGTAGTCGACCGTCTTCGGCACCGTGCCGGAGCCGGTGCGCGACGGCACCCGGTACGCCGTGCGGGCCAGGGAACGGCCGAGGACCGCCGTGAACCCGGTCTCCTCCCGCACTTCGCGCACCGCGGCCTCGGCGATCGTCTCGCCCGGGTCGAGTTTGCCCTTCGGAAACGACCAGTCGTCGTACCGCGGGCGGTGCACCAGCGCGACCTCCGTCGCGCCGCCGGCGACGCGCCACAGCACCGCGCCGGCCGCCCGTACCTCCTGGGTCATCCGGCGGCCCCGTGCAGCTTCGCCAGCTCCAGCTGGTGGTCACGCACGCGCGAGCCCTCGGCCGGGAACGGCGACCACTCGCCGCTCGCGGTCAGCACCCAGCAGCGCGTCTCCGGATCCAGCGCCGAGTCGAAGATGTTGTCGAGCTGCGCGGTGAGCTTCGGGTCCTTGACGCGCACCAGCGCCTCGATCCGCCGGTCCAGGTTGCGGTGCATCATGTCCGCGCTGCCGATCCAGTGCGTCCCGCCCGCGCGGAAGTTGAAGATCCGCGAGTGCTCCAGGAACCGGCCGAGGATGGACCGGACGTGGATGTTCTCCGACAGCCCTTCGACGCCGGGTTTGAGCGTGCAGATCCCGCGCACCACGATCTCGACCGGCACCCCGGCCTGCGACGCGTGGTAGAGCGCGTCGATGACCTGCTCGTCGACCAGGGAGTTGCACTTGATCCGGATCCCGGCGGCCTGCCCGGCCCGCGCCAGCTCGATCTCCTCGCCGATCGCGCGCACGATGCCGCGGCGGATGCCGTGCGGCGACGTCAGGATCGTGCGGTACGTGTCCTGCCGCGAGTAGCCGGTGAGCACGTTGAACAGGTCCGTGACGTCCGCGCCGATGCTCGGGTCGGCGGTGAACAGGCCGATGTCCTCGTACAGCCGCGCTGTCTTCGGGTTGTAGTTGCCGGTGCCGATGTGGCAGTAGCGGCGGATGGTCGAGCCCTCCTGGCGCACGATCATCGACACCTTGCAGTGGGTCTTCAACCCGACCAGGCCGTACACGACGTGCACGCCCGCGCGCTCCAGCGTCCGCGCCCAGGTGATGTTCGCCTGCTCGTCGAACCGCGCCTTGATCTCCACCAGCGCGACGACCTGCTTGCCCGCCTCCGCCGCGTCGATCAGCGCGTCGACGATCGGGGAGTCACCCGACGTCCGGTACAGCGTCTGCTTGATCGCCAGCACCTTCGAGTCGGCCGCCGCCTGCTCGATGAAGCGCTGCACGCTGGTCGAGAACGAGTCGTACGGGTGGTGGACCAGCACGTCGCCCTCGCGCAGCGTCGCGAAGACGCTCTTGGGCGTCTCGCGCTCGCCGAACGCCGGGTGCGTCGCCGGGACGAACGCCCGGTCCTTCAGCTCCTTGCGGTCCACAGCGGACAGCTGGTGCAGGCAGGTCAGGTCGAGCAGGCCGGGCACCTCGACGACGTCGGCCGGGTCGACGTCCAGCTCGCGAAGCAGCAGCTCGAGCATGTGCTCGCTCATGTCCTGCGCGACTTCCAGGCGCACCGGCGGGCCGAAGCGGCGCTGCGCCAGTTCGCGCTCGAGGGCCTGGAGGAGGTCCTCGTCACGGTCTTCGTCGACCTCGAAGTCGGCGTTGCGGGTGACGCGGAAGACGTGGTGCTCGGTGACGTCCATGCCGGTGAACAGCTCGCCCAGGTGCGCGGCGATGAGCTCTTCGAGCGGCAGGAACGTCGCCGTCCGGCTGGTGCGCTCGGTCTCGACGCGCATCAGGCGCGGCACGTTGCTCGGCACCTTCACCCTGGCGAAGCGCTCGGTGCCGCCCTCCGGGTCGCGGACCGTCACCGCGAGGTTGAGGGAGAGGCCCGAAATGTAGGGGAACGGGTGCGCCGGGTCGACGGCCAGTGGCGTCAGCACCGGGAAGATCTGCTCGGAGAAGTAGCTGGACAGCCGCAGCTGGTCGGCGCCGGCCAGGTCGGCCCAGCCGACGATGTGGATGTCCTCCTCGGCCAGCCGCGGGCGCAGGTGCTTCTCGAAGGCGCCGGTTTGCCGCTCGACGAGGTCCTGGTTGCGCTTGGCGATGTAGCCGAGCTGCTCGCGCGGGGTGAGCCCGTCCGCGCTGCGCACCAGCAGGCCGGTCTCGTCGCGGCGCTTCAGGCCGGCGACGCGGACCATGTAGAACTCGTCCAGATTGGACGCGAAGATGGCGAGGAACTTCGCCCGCTCCAGCAGCGGCTGCGACTCGTCCTCGGCCAGCGCGAGCACGCGCGCGTTGAAGTCCTGCCACGACAGCTCGCGGTTGAAGTACCGGTCGTCGGGCAGCGTCTCGACGGCTGTCGGCGCCGCGGTGACCGCGGGCGGCGCCGACGGGACGGCCCGGAACTCCTCTGCGCCGCGCGGGTTGCCCTGCGTGGAGCTGCGGCGCCGCGTGGTCGTCGCCGCCGGGGACGTGGTCTTGCGGGTGCGGGCCTTGCCGGCGGTGGCACGGGCGGCGGTGTCGCGTGCGGTGGACTTCGACGGGACCTTCTTGGCGGTCGCCGGTTTGGCGGTGGTGGACTTCTTCGCCGTCTCGGAAGATCCGCTGGCCGGGTTCCGTCGCCTCCGCGGTGCGGGCGTGCCGCCGTCGTCTGTGCTCACGGCCCCCATTCTTCACTACGTGAAGCGGAATTGCGCGGACCGCGGTGAAGGTCAGATGAACAGCTCAGCGCGGTATGCCGAGGTGTGTTTGCCGACACCCAGGGCGCGGACGTGAGCGAGATCATCCGGGGTGTCGACGTCACTGCGCAGGGTCGGCAGCGCTTGGCTCAGCGGGACCGCCCCGGACTCGGCGTGCTTGCGGGCCGAGCCGGGCCCGAACCGGGGCTCGAGGGGCGCGCCGGATGCAGCGAGCAGCAGGGTGGTGCCGGTGCCCTGCCGATCGGCGACGAAGGCCCTGCGCCCCGCGGCCTCGGCGAGGGCCGCGGTGAGATCCCCGGCGCGCAGGGCGGGCAGGTCGGCTTGGAGGGCGCCGACGACGGCGGCCGGGTCGTCGGCTTTGAGCAGGGCTTCGCCGTGGCGGAAGGCGGCGTTGAGGGACTTTTCGGCGGGTTCTTCGACGATCTCGACGCCGAGTTCGGCCAGCTCGGCGACGGCTCGGGGATCGGCGGCGACGAGCAGGACCCGCCTGATCTGCGCGCTGGAGGTCACGGCGGCGAGGGTGTCTTTGGCGAGGGCGAGGACCAGGCCGGGGTGGTGCTCGGTTTCGACGGCACCACGCAGCCGCGACTTGCCGTCGCGGGGGTGCTTCAGGGGTACGACCAGATCGACGTCCACGTGTCCATCTTTACCCGAAAGCCGGGCGGGCCGGGGGCGGGTGGGGCGGGTTGTCCACAGGCGACGGGTGTTGTGGACAGGGGCAAGGGTGGGTGGGTTTTGCGTGGGGTTTTGTCGGGTGGGGGCGATAGCGTCGAAATCGGGGGTTCCCCGTTGGGGGATGGTGGCCCCCTTGGGTGGGCGGGTTGTGTGGGTGGGCGGGTTGTGTGGGTGGGCGGGCTGTGGCGTTCGAACTCCGCGGCCACGCCCAGCTGACAGCGGCACGCCGGTTCAGGCGAACTCGCCCCGAACCCGGCAGGGGAGCGCCGGACCCGGAAGTACCCCTGGTCAAAACCCCGCGACCATCGCTGAACCGGCCCGTCGCCAGCGCACCACAAGCCCTGGTGAGACCGTTTTGTCCGGTTGGCCGACCCTCTGGCCTCCCGCCGTGACCACGACAGCCGAAACGCCCCCAGCCTGGTCACACCGCTCAACCGACCCTCCCTGGACCGCCCCGAGCCCGGCGCGGCAGGATCAACCCCGGACGTGACCTGAGCTAGGAGGAGATCGTGGCCCGGCGTGAGAAGGGCGGCTTCTGGGTGGGGCTCGCCGCCGTACTGTTCTACCCGCTCACCCACATCGGACGGCGGGTCTACGTCGGTGCCGAAAAGATTCCGCGGCAGGGGCCCGCTCTGCTGGTCATGAACCACATCTCGCACTTCGATCCCGCCGTCGACGCCGTGTTCGTGCACCGGCAGAAGCGCGTGCCGCGGTTCCTCTTCAAGGAGAGCCTGACGCGCGCGCCGATCCTCGGGCCGATCGTCTCCGGGTCCGGGCAGATCCCCGTCTCGCGGGGGTCGGCCGCCGCCGGGGACTCTCTCAAGGCCGCTCACCAGGCTCTCGAAGAAGGCAAGATCGTCGTCATCTACCCCGAGGGCACCATCACCAAGGATCCCGACGGCTGGCCGAAGGAGTCCTTCACCGGCGCCGCGCGGCTCGCGCTGCAGAACGACGTCCCGGTCATCCCCGTCGCCCGGTGGGGCACCAGCCAGATCTTCAACGGCTACACGAAGAAGTTCACGCCGTTCCCGCGCAAGACCATCACCCACTCCGTCGGCGACCCGATCGACCTGTCCGCCTACCGCGGCGGCAACACCCGCAGCGCGACGAAGCTGCGCGAGGTCACCAAGGTCATGATGGACGAGGTGACCCGGCTCCTCGCCGAGATCCGGCACGAGGAACCGCCGGCCACGAAGCCGGAGGACCCCGCCTGATGCGCGCCGACGTGCAGCGGGTCACCGTGCTCGGGGCCGGCTCGTGGGGCACCGCCTTCGCCAAGGTGCTCGGCGACGCCGGGCGGGACGTCACGATGTGGGCGCGCCGCGAGCAGGTCGCCGAGGACATCCGGGACCGGCACACCAACAGCGCCTACCTGCCCGGCGTGACCCTGCCCGAGAACATCACCGCCACCAGCGACCCCGCGGAAGCGACGAAGAGTGCCGAAGCCGTCGTCCTGGCCGTGCCCAGCCAGAGCCTCCGTGCGAACCTGACCGCGTGGCGTGGGCTGCTGCCGAAGGACGCCATCCTCGTCAGCCTGGCCAAGGGCGTCGAACTCGGCACGCTCAAGCGGATGAGCGAGGTGATCGGCGAGATCGTCGGCATCGCCGCCGACGACGTCGTGGTCGTCACCGGGCCGAACCTGGCCAAGGAGATCGCCGCCGGGCAGCCGTCCGCCTCCGTGCTGGCCTGCGCCGACCACGAACGCGCCGTCGCGATCCAGCGCGCCTGCGCCAACTCCTACTTCCGCCCCTACACCAACACCGACGTCGTCGGCTGCGAGCTCGGCGGCGCCTGCAAGAACGTCATCGCGCTCAGTACCGGGATGGCCGCGGGCCTGGGCCTCGGCACCAACACGATGGCGACGCTCATCACCCGCGGCCTGGCCGAGATGGCCCGGCTCGGCGCGAAGCTCGGCGCCGACCCGCTGACCTTCGCCGGGCTCGCCGGCGTCGGCGACCTGGTCGCGACCTGCTCGTCGCCGCTTTCGCGCAACCGCACCTTCGGCGAACGCCTCGGCCGCGGCGAGACGCTCGAACAGGCGCAGGCGGCGGCCGGCGGGCAGGTCGCCGAGGGCGTGATGTCGTGCTCGTCGATCCGGGCGCTGGCCCGGAGCCTGGGTGTCGACATGCCGATCACCGACGCCATGCACCGCGTCTGCCACGAGGGCGTGGACCCCCGCCAGGCCGGAGCCGAGCTGCTCGGGCGGTCCCAGAAGCACGAGTGGTCCTGACCTCCCGTCAGGTGAGACGTCTTGACCGCGCGGGAGGCGGCTGCGACTCTTGTCGCATGTTCGCGTACGCCGTGTCCGAGTCGTGGGGCCTGATGAGCCTCCGCTCGAGCGTGCGCGCGTGTCGCTGTTGTCGGTGAACCCAGCCCCGGCCCAGCTCGACACCCTTTCTTCTGCGTGAGGACCCTCATGTTCGCCGTTCCGGACAACACCCTGCTGCGTCCCGAAAACCCCGCGCTGCGCCACCCGGTGCGCGTCGCCATCGAGGTCGCCGCCGATCGCGACCGCTGGCGCCACCTGCTGCGCTACGACCCCGACGAGCGCTTCGCGACGCTCGTGTCGAGCGACGACCAGCAGGAAGTGTGGCTGATGAGCTGGCTGCCCGGCCAGCGCACCGACCTGCACGACCACGCGTTCGCCAGCGGCGCGTTCACCGTGGTCGGCGGCCACCTGACCGAGGCGGTGGCGCGCCGCGCGCCGGACGGCCGGGCGGTCACCGAGCTGCACGCCCTGTCGGCGGGGCAGTCGCGGGTCTTCGGGCCGGGGTACGTGCACGAGGTCCGCAACGACGGCCCGGACCCGGCGATCTCGATCCACGTCTACCGTGACGCCGGCCGCGCGATGCGCCCGTACCACCTGGACCCGGTCGACGGCCCGATCCGGGACTAACGGTCCAGGTCGCCGCGAGCCCGGAACTCCTGCTCGATCCGGGCCCGGTCCGCGCCGGAGGCCAGCAGCGCGTGCAGCAGGATCCGCGACTTCCGCGCGTCGAGCCAGCCCGCCATGGTCGCGCCGATCGCGATCAGGCTCGACTCCGAACCGTGGAAGCCGTACGTCGAGCGCAGCGTCGGACCGGCCCCGGTCCGCGAAGCGACGACCACCGGCAAGGACGTCACCAGCCGCGAGATCACGTCGGCCGTGCCGGACGAAACGTGCCCGACGCCCGTCGCGGCGATCACAACGCCGCGCACGTCCGGCTGCGAAGCCGCGTGCTCGAGGAACGCGCCCGAGTCGTCCAGACCGGTTTCGACCACCGGGACCAGGCCGCCGAAGTCGCCGCCGTCGAGGAACGGCAGCCGCGGCGGCGACGGGTGGAACCAGTGCACCGCGTGCTCGACGACCATGCCCAGCGGTCCGGCCGGCGCCGACGAGAACGCCTCGAGGTGGCTCGAATGCGCCTTCCGCACCCAGCGCGCGGCGTGGACGTCGTCGTTCAGCGTGACCAGCACGCCCCGCCCGCGGCTGCGCGGATCGGCGGCGACGGTCAGCGCGTTGCGCAGGTTCGCCGGGCCGTCCGGGCTGAACAGGCCGGCGTTGCGCATCGCCCCGGTGACCACCACCGGGGTCTCCGACGGCCAGTGCAGGTCCAGGAAGTAGGCGGTTTCCTCGAGCGTGTCCGTGCCCTGGACGACGACGAACCCGTCGGCGTCCTGGCGCAGGCCCCATTCGCGGCACCGCAGCAGCGTCGCGAAGTCCAGCGACGCGCTGCCGATCCCGGCCAGGGTTTCGGCCAGGACGTCCATCGGGACGTCGCCGAGCCCGCCGAGCAGCTCGGCCGCGCCGAGCCGCGGGACGGCGCCGCCTCCGCCGCCGACGGGAGCCATCGAGATGGTGCCGCCCAGCGTGGCGACGGCGATCAGGGGACGTGCCATGCCCGCCACCCTATTCAGCCGGGTTTGACCGCCGGCGAGTCCGTCACGAAGTCGCCGCGCGCTCGGCCGCGCTGCGCAGCACGCAGAATTCGTTGCCCTCCGGGTCGGCGAGCACCACCCAGCCCGTGCCGTCCGGGTTGCGGAGGTCGTCGTACAGCGTCGCGCCGAGGCCGAGGAGCCGCTCGACTTCCTCGTCGCGCGGGACGTCCGGCTGCAGGCACAGGTGGAGGCGGTTCTTCACCGTCTTCGGCTCGGGTACGCGGATGAACAGCAGGTTCGTCCCGTCGTTCAGCTCGAAGCCGACCTCTTCGTCGCCGGGCTGGTCGGTGTCGGGCATCGGTTTGCCGGTGACCTGGCTCCAGAACCGGCACAGCGTGTACGGGTCGGCGCAGTCGACGGTGACGTTCAGCACGGACGACGGCATGGCACTCCTCGATGTCGGGTGGGCCCGAGTCTGGCCCAGCTGCCCGAGGAGGGCGAACCGATTTACGACGCCAGTGCCAGCCCCGCCGTCCGGTGCACGCGGCGGCTGTCGTCGACGATGAGGATCTCGCAGTCCGGCCGGTCGGCCGCCCAGGTGATGCCCTCCGCGCCCATCGCGAACGCCGCCGTGGCCAGTGCGTCCGCCGTCACCAGGTCGCCGGCCACGACCGTGACGCTCATCAGGCCCGTTGCCGGGGTGCCCGAACGGCCGTCGAGGATGTGGGAGCCGCGCTCGTACGCCGCCGACGTCGCGATCGCGCCGTTGCGCGACTCCAGGACCGCGCACACGGCCAGGGGCTGCTCGGGGTGGCGCACGCCGACCCGCCACGGCCGTCCCGGCTCGGGCTCGCCCGCGGTGACGACGTCGCCGCCGGCGTTGAGGCAGAACGTCGCCGCGCCCTCGGCCTTCAGCATGTCGGCCGCGCGCTGCACCGCCCAGCCCTTGACGACCGCGCACGGGTCGAGGCCACGGCCGGGCAGCCGCGCGCGGAACGCGCCGCCGGAGAGCTGCTCGTAGTACGCGCAGAGCTCCAGCACCTCCAGGAGGTCGTCGCTCAGCTCGGCCGCCGTCAGCTCGCCGCGGTCGTACCGGCTGACCTCGCTGTCCTCCTTGAACGGGCTGAACCGGGCGTCGACGTCCCGGAACCACGCGAACACGTCGTCGACGACCTCGGCGAAGTCGCCCTCGTCCCGCAGGTCGAGCGAGATCGGCAGGCCCATCACCTGTTCGACGCGGGTGGTCATCGCTGCTTCCCCCTCGCGTCGATCGCGGCCTGCAAAGACGTCTTGTACGACTCGCTGGTCTCGGTGGCCCCGGTCACCGTGTCGATGTCGGCGCTCTGCGCCTTGATCGCCTCTTCCTGCAGCTTCGGGAGCGCGGTCAGCGACCGGCCGCCGTCCGGGGCCTGCAGCAGGGTGATGACGGCGATCCGCGAGCCGGTGAACGTCACCTGCACCTGCACGGTGCCGTACCGGCTCGACTCGGCGCTGCCCTGCGTGGTCACCGGCTCGTTCGTGGTGTCCCTGGTGGCCGGAACCTCCGAAGTGGACGGAGCGGGCGAGGTGGCCGACGACGGCGATGTGTCCGAAGTGGACGGTGGCGCCGAAGTGGCCGGCGTGGACGTGACCGGGGCGGGCGGCGGCGCCTGTGCGACGGCGGAAGTGTTGTGCGCCGGCCCCGGCTCGAACCGCCAGACCGAGATGAACCCGGCGATCGACAGCGCGACGACGAAAATGGTCTTCTTCACAACGATCCCCTAGGCCGCAAGGCTGAAACGTTCGGCGTGCACCTGTGCGCTCGGCACCTTCAGCTCGCGCAGGCTGCGCAGCACGGCCGAGGTCATCCCCGGCGGGCCGCAGACGAACACGTCCCGCTCGTGCACGTCCGGCACCATCATGTGCAGGTTCGCCGGCCCGAGCATCACCCCGCGCGGCCCGACCGCCTGGTCCGGTCCGGTGAGGACACTGACGCTGGCGCCGCGGGCCTTGGCGAGCTCGTTCAGCTCCGGCAGCAGCACCGCGTCGGCCTGCGAGCGCACCCGGTACAGCACGACGACGTGGCCGTCGATGTCCTCCAGCAGCGCGCGGATCGGCGTGATCCCGACGCCGCCCGCCACGAGCAGCGCGTTGGGCCGTCGCTGGTGGATCGTCGTGAAGGCGCCGTACGGTCCTTCGGCGAACACGCGCGTTCCGACGCGCAAGTTCCGCAGCCCGGCGCTGGAATCGCCGAGCGCCTTCGCGGTCAGCCGCAGGGAACGGCCGTCGGGCGCGGCCGACAGCGAGAACGGGTTCGCCTGCCACCACCGGTCCTTGGTCAGGAACCGCCACAGGAAGAACTGCCCGGCCTTGGCCGGCATCTTGTCCAGGTGCTTGCCGGACATGTACACCGAAACGACGTCCGGGGACTCGGAAACCACCGCCGTCACCCGCAGCTGGTGGCGCAGGTTCCGCCACAGCGGCAGCACGACCCGCCCGGCCAGCACGGCCGCGCCGGCGCCGAGCCAGAGCGTCCACCAGTACGCCTTCGCCGGTTCCGAGCCGGCGAACGACTGCCCCAGCGCGATCTGGTGGGTGAAGGCCAGCAGCACCGCGGCGTAGGTGTAGAGGTGGATGAAGTGCCACGTTTCGTAGGCGAGACGCTTGCGCGCGAACTTGGCCGAGGCGGCGCCGACGATGAGGATCACGGCGAAGGCGACCAGTGCCCGCAGGATCCCCTCCAGGGTGTTGGCCATCTCGACCAGCTCGTCGACGACGCCCTTGTCCGAGACCTCCGCGTAGCCCATGGTGATGAACACCAGGTGCGCCAGCAGGGTCCAGAGGATCGTGAAACCGGTCCAGCGGTGCCAGGTGGTCAGCCGGTCCATCCCGAGCCGGCGGTCCAGCCAGGGCAGCCGGGCCACCAGCAGCAGCTGGAACGCCATCGCCAGCGCGCCGTACATCCCGGCGAGCCTGCCGATCGTGATCAGCACGTTCTGCGAAACCCCGGCCTGCACGAACAGGACGGTGACGGCGGCCACGTTGGCGCCGAGGAAGAGGAAGAGGCCGGATTTTGCGGCGATCCGGGGGCGGATCGCCGGGCGCGCGGCCTCGGCGGTCTGCGTCATGGTGGTCACACGGATCCCCCTTCGGTTCGGTTCACGAAGGCCAGCCTCGCCGCCCGTCCTGTGGCGAATCTGGGTGCCGGCTGTCGGATTCCTGTCGGCCGCCGCCTCGGCTCGCCCGGCGCGCCCGCGGCGGGAGAAGATGCGGGGGTGCAGACTCCCGACCAGGTGCGCCTGCTCGTCGTCGACGACGAGCCGCACATCGCCGACCTCGTCGCCACCGTCGCCCGGTACGAGGGCTGGCAGGCGGTCACGGCCGGCACCGGGCAGGCCGCGCTCAACCGGGCTGCGGAGTTCGGGCCGGACATCGTCGTGCTCGACCTGATGCTGCCCGACCTCGACGGCTTCACCGTGCTCGACCGCCTGCGGGCGGGCGGCAACGCGGTGCCCGTGGTGTTCCTCACGGCCAAGGACGCGACGGCCGACCGGATCGCCGGGCTCACCCGCGGGGGTGACGACTACCTCGTGAAACCGTTTTCGGTCGAGGAGCTGATGGCGCGGCTGCGGGCGGTGCTGCGGCGCAGCGCCGGTGTCGCGCACCAGCCCGAGGCGCGCGGCGCGGTGCTGCGGGTCGGTGACCTGACCCTGGACGAGGACACCCGCGAGGTCCGCCGTGGCGACCGCCTGGCCGAGCTGACGCCGACCGAGTACGAGCTGCTGCGCTACCTCATGCGCCGCTCGCCCGCAGTGTTGACCAAGGCCCAGATCCTCGACCACGTCTGGGAGTACGACTTCGGCGGCCGGTCCAATGTAGTCGAGCTGGTCATCTCGCACCTGCGGCGCAAGGTCGACGCGGGCGGCGGCGAGCCGCTGATCCACACCGTCCGCGGCGTCGGGTACGTCGTGCGGCAGGCGCACCGGTGAAGGGGTTCTTCACCCGGTGGTACGGGGCCTGGCAGCGCACCCGGCTGGGCACCCGGATCACCCTCGGCCTCGGCGCGCTCGCCCTGGTGGTGTTCGCGGCCGTCGGCGTCACGACCGTCGGGATCATGCACGGCTACCTCGACCGGCGGCTCGACGAGCAGCTGTCCAAGACGCAGAACACGCAGCTGCCGCTGCTGCGCGAGACGCACGGCTCGCCGCAGTCGGTGTACTCCTGGTACTCGGCGCTGTACAAGGTCACCGACGGGGTCGCCGTCCCCGAGCCGGGCGGCCAGCTGCCGGGCGACGCCAAGCAGCTGGCGAAGATCGCCGCCGAAGCGGTGGGCGGCGACGTCACCCGGACCATCTACCTGCGCGACGACGGCCCGTACCGGGTGCGGGCGTGCCCGGTCGACACCGACTCGGTGCTGCTGTCGGCCGCGCCGCAGAAGGACCTCGACGGCACGGTCCGGCAGCTGATCGGGGTCGAGGTCGCCGCCTTCGCGCTCGCGCTGGGCGTGCTGGTGGTCGTGGGACGGCTGGTGCTGCGCCGCGGCCTGCGCCCGCTGGCCGACATGGCCGGCACCGCGCACGACATCGCCTCGCACGACCTCACCGCCAACCCGGACCTGCCGGTGCGCGCGGCGGGCACCGGCGGCGGCGCCGAAGTCGAAGAGCTGCGGACGGCGTTCAACGTGATGCTGGCCCACATCGACACGTCACTGGCGGCGAAGACCGAGGCCAACGAGCGGCTGCGCCGGTTCGTCGCGGACGCCTCGCACGAGCTGCGCACACCGCTGACGTCGATCCGCGGGTACGCCGACCTCTTCCGCTACGCCGCCGCGAACGAGCCGGCCGAGCGCGAGGCGCACCTGGCGAAGATCCGCGAGGAGACCGCCCGGATGACCGTGCTCGTCGACGACCTCCTGCTGCTGGCCCGGCTCGACGCGCGGGCCGCCGAGACGCCGTTGCGGCCCGAGCGCGTCGACCTGGCCGAGCTGGCCGGGGACGCGGCGGACGCGTTCGCCGCCGGACGGCCCGACCACCCGCTGACCACGTCGTTCTCGACGGCGTTCGTGGACGCCGATCCGGTGCGGCTGCGGCAGGTGCTGGACAACCTGCTGGCCAACGCGGCCGTGCACACCCCGCCCGGGACGTCGGTGCACGTCTCGGTGACGGCTTCGGACGGTCACGCCGTGGTGCAGGTGACCGACACCGGGCCGGGTATCGCGGTGGCAGACCAGGAGCGGATCTTCGACCGGTTCTTCCGCGTCGACGACTCCCGCACCCGCGGCAACGGCGGCACCGGGCTCGGGCTGTCGGTGGTCCATTCCCTGGTCACCGCGCACGGCGGCACGGTCTCGGTGGCTTCGGAGCCGGGCCGGACAACGTTTACCGTCCACCTCCCGCTCGCCCCGTCGTGAGTGGTAAGGCGGGTTAGAACCCTCCTTACCACTCACGACCGGTGACGTGCGGGGGTGTCGTCCAGCCGGGGGAGAGGTCTTTGGACGGCTCGGGTTCGCCGTAGACGGTCCGGACCGGGAGGACGCCCGCCCAGGCGGTGTCGGCCTCGACGTCTTCGGGCTCGTCGTCCGGGCCTTCGGCGCGCATCTTCACCGACGCTTCGGCGAGGTCCAGCGCGAGCACGGACACCGCGGCGAACTCCTTGGCGTTGACCTCGCGTGCGTGTTCCCAGGAGCCGGGCGCGAGATGGTCGGTGAGCACCTTCAGGCCGTGCATCTTCGCTTCGGCGTCGAAGACCGGCTTCGCTTGGCCGAGGATGACGGCGCTGCGGTAGTTCATCGAGTGGTTGTTGACCGAGCGCGAGTAGACGATGCCGTCGAGGAGGGTGACGGTCACGCAGACGTCGAGGCCGTGCGCCGCGGTGCGGAGGCTGGTGGCGCCGGTGGAGCCGTGCAGGTAGAGCGTGTCGCCGTCGCGGCCGTAGCCGGTCGGCAGGACCAGCGGCACGCCGTCGCGGACGATCCCGAGGTGGCAGATCAGGCCTTCGTCCAGGACGGCGTGCAGCGCGGAGCGGTCGGTCACGGCGCGGTGCTTCTTGCGGCCGAGCGTGGTGCGGGGCGTCGTCGACAACATGCGACCAGCGTCTCCCGAAATAGTGGCATGGCAAAACGTCCACTTCTCGTACACTTGTGAAGTCCACTTCCGGCGGAGGAGGTTCCGTGTCCGACACCGCGCTCCCGGTCAGCCTGGATCGTGCGGCGGTGACCCCGCTGGCGGTGCAGCTGGCGGACGCGCTGCGCGAAGCGGCGGCGAGCGGCCACCTGCGCGGCGGCGACCGGCTGCCGTCGACGCGGGCGCTGGCCGGACGCCTCGGCGTCAGCCGCACGGTGACGTCGGCGGCGTACGAGCAGCTGCACGCGGAGGGCTGGATCGCCGGGCGGCACGGCTCGGGCACCTACGTGACGACGCCGCCTTCTTCTTCGGCTTCCTCGGTTCCGGCGCCTTCTGTCCCGGCGCCCGAGGCTGTTTCCCCGGTGCTGCTGGACCTCGGGCCGGGCACGCCGTGGGCGGCGGGGCTGGACCGCGCGGCCTGGCGCCGCGCGTGGCGGGCGGCGGCGGACCCGGAGCCGCTGGTCCGGGCCCACCGGGCGGGCCTGCCGGAGTACCGCGCGGCGGTGTCGGAGCACCTCCTGCGCCACCGCGGTCTCGCGGCCGGATCGGTCCTGGCGACCGGAGGCACGACGGCGGCGGTCGTGGAGCTGGCGGCAGCGGTGCTGGAACGCGGGGACGTCGTCGCCGTCGAGGAGCCGGGATACCAGCGGGCGGTGCAGGCGTTCCTCCGCGCGGGGATGCGGGTCGTGGGTGTGCCGGTGGACGACGAAGGTCTGCGGCCTTCGGCGATTCCGGCGGGCGCGCGGGCGGTGTACTGCTCGCCGGCGCACCAGTACCCGATGGGCAGCAGGCTGAGCGCGGCCCGGCGGGTCTCGCTGGTGGAGCGGGCGCGTTCGTCGGGCATGCTGGTCATCGAGGACGACTACGACGGCGAGCTGCGGTTCGACGTCGCGCCGCTGCCGATGCTGGCTTCGCTGGCGCCGGACGTCGTGGCACACCTGGGGACGACGTCGAAGATCCTCACGCCGACGTTGGGGGCGGGGTGGATGGTGGCACCGGAGGCGATCACGTCGGCGGTGCTGGCGTACCGGGATTCGACGGGTACGCGCCCGTCGCCGGCGGGACAGCGGGTGTTGCACGAATTCGCGCGGAACGGGGATCTGGGCCGTCACCTGCGAAAACTGCGGCGGGAGATGGCGGAGCGGCGGACCTTGCTGGCGGGGGCGTTGTCGGCGGCGGGGATTCCGGTGCGGGGTGACGACGCCGGGGCGCACCTGGTGGTGCCGTTCTCGTCGGCTTCGGTGGAGGCGTCGGTGATCGCTTCCGCTGAGCGGCGGGGGATCCGGCTGGACGGGCTGGCGCGGCATTTCGCCGGACCGCCGTCTGCGCACGGGGTGGCGATCGGGTACGCGGGGTGTTCGCGGGAGGCCTTGGTGGCGGCTTTGCCGACGTTGGTGGCTTTGCTGCGCTGAGGCTTGTCCACAGTGCGCCTGTGCTGTGGACAACGTGGGCACGGGAGGGCTTTTCCGGGCTTTGGTGTCCGGTGAGGGCGATATTGTCAATTCGGTGGTGGTTCCCCTTGGGAGGGCGGGTGCTGTCTCGGGTTCCGGGTCGCAGCGCCTCAGGCGCCCCATCGCCGTGAACGGGACGCTGAGGGCATGACTGGCACCCCGCCCAGACCTCCCCCGCCACCCCGATCCGAAGCCTGCTCGCGGACGGTGGTGCCGGGTCAAGGCACGCTTTCCCGCCTTGACGCGGTACCACCGTCCGTAGTGACAATCGGGCTTCGGGGTGGTGGGTCGACCAGCGCTGTCTCTTTGCCGAAGCCCTGCCTGGAGGGCGGGGGATGGTGGGCTTCTCGGCGGGTTCCGCCCGTCGGACGTGATCAAGCGACTGGGCTTGGCGCATCCGGTCCGCCGAATTCGCTTGGCGTCGCGCGGTGGGCTCGGCCGAGCGACGCCGAGCCCGGAGGGCTTGGCTGTGCGGGACGTGGCTTCGGCGGACTCAGCCCGGCGGACTCACCGCAGCCGGCTCGGCCGGGCAGACCCGGCCCGCCGGGCCCACCGCAGCCGGGCAGACCTGCCTCAGCGAACCAGCCACCAAACCCCAGAACCCGCCAGCCCCACAACCCACGAAAACCCCTCGACTCACCAGACGTGCCAACCCCGTCACCGGTTGCGTTCACCGCTCCCCACCGTCCGCCCGCCGTACCGGGCTGGGCTGTTCCGCGAGGTCACCGGGTACGGTGGCTCACCATGAGCGAGAAGATCCGGGTGGCCGTCGTGTTCGGTGGGCGCAGCAGCGAGCACACCATCTCGTGCCTTTCCGCCGGCAGCGTCCTCGGCCACCTCGACCCCGAACGCTTCGAGGCCGTCCCGGTCGGGATCACCCGGGAAGGCCGGTGGGTGCTCGGCACCGGCGACTCCGCCCAGCTCGCCATCCGCGGCCGGGAACTGCCCTCCGTCGACGACGGCAAGGGCCTCGTCCTCGCCGGGGACCCGTCCAGTCAAGGCCTCGTCGCCGCGGAACCGGGGCGGGAAAGCGAGATGCTGTCGCGGGTCGACGTCGTCTTCCCCGTCCTGCACGGGGCCTTCGGCGAAGACGGCACCATCCAGGGCCTGCTCGAACTCGCCGGCATCCCCTACGTCGGGCCCGGCGTGCTCGCCAGCGCCGCCGCCATGGACAAGGAAACCGCCAAGAAACTCCTCGCCGCCGAGGGGCTTCCGGTCGGGACCTACTCCGCGCTCAAGCGGGGACAGTCCACTTTGGACGAGCGAACCAAGGAGACCCTCGGCCTCCCCGTCTTCGTCAAGCCGTCGCGGGCGGGCAGCTCCGTCGGCATCTCGCGCGTCGCCGCCTGGGACGAGCTGGACGCCGCCATCGAACTCGCGCGCGCCACCGATCCCAAGGTCCTCGTCGAGGCCGCCGTCGTCGGGCGGGAGGTCGAATGCGGGGTCCTCGAGTTCCCCGACGGCCGCGTCGAAGCCTCGCTGCCCGCCGAGATCCGCGTGCTCTCCGAAGACGAGAACGCCTGGTACGACTTCGAAACCAAGTACCTCGGCGACGACGCCGAACTCGACATCCCAGCCAAGCTCGACGACGCCCTCACCGAGAAGCTCCGCGCGATGGCCGTCGAAGCGTTCCGGGCGCTGGACTGCCAGGGGCTGGCCCGCGTCGACTTCTTCGTCACCGAAGACCACGAGCTGATCATCAACGAGGTCAACACCATGCCGGGCTTCACGACGAAGTCCGCCTACCCGAAGATGTGGGAGGTCACCGGCATGGACTACGCCACGCTGCTGACCACCCTCGTCGAGACGGCCATCGCCCGCGGAACAGGACTGCGTTAGCCGAACCGCAGCGGCTGCGGAGCCAGCTTCGCGGCCACCGCGTCCGAAACGGCCTGCAGCGGCCCGGTCCCGGCGCTGTCCGGCACCGTCAGCGCCGCGTAGACCTCCCGGTCCACCACGTACCACGTCGACGCGCCCTCGCCCGGCACCTGCAGCCACTGCACCTTGTCCACCAGCCGCAGCTGCGCCGTCGGCGTCAGCTCCGGGGGCCGGTCGAGGCCGCAGCGCAACACCACGGGATCACCGGCACCCCAGGCCACCGTCGCGGGCGGCGCCGGCGCGGCCAGGGAACGCACCTTCAAAGAAGTCCCGTTCGAGGTCAGCTCGGTCGGCACCGCGCCCAGCAGCGTCGTGCAGCCCGGCGACCCCGCGGCCGGCGCCGGCACGGCGACCAGCGGCAGCGGGCCCGCGGAGTCCGCGGGGGACGGCCGGGTCAGCGCGAAGACGGCGACGGCGACCGCCAGCGCCACGGCGAGCGCGGCCGCGGTGACGAGGACCACCCGGGGTGGCGCACCGGTGTCGGAGTCAGGCACCGGACCACTACACCATTGCTCAGAGGTGGACCACCGGGCAGGTCAGCGTCCGCGTGATGCCCTCCACGTTCTGCACCTTCGCGACCACGAGCTGACCCAGCTGGTCCACGTTGTCGGCGGCCGCGCGGACGATCACGTCGTACGGTCCGGTGACATCCTCCGAGCTGGTCACACCCGGGATGCTGGAGATCTCGGCAGCCACCGCGGCCGCCTTGCCGACCTCGGTCTGGATGAGGATGTATGCGTGGACCACGGCGCGCCCTTTCGTCGGGATCGGAGGCTCAAGGTAGGAACGTCTTCAGCAACGTATCGCCAGCTCACGGAAAAACATAGGGCATCCGACTATCGGTGATCGATCTTTGTCCCGGTAGAGAAAGCAGAGGTGACCGGTGTCACCGAACAACGGAACGGTCGCCGAGACCGGGGAGTTCGCGCTCATCCGCGCCGTCACCGAAGGACGGCGCCAGCCCCCGGGCACGCTGCTCGGCCCGGGCGACGACGCCGCCGTTGTCGCCGCCCCGGACGGCCGCGTGGTCGCCAGCACCGACGTGCTCGTCCAGGGTGTCCACTTCCGGCTCGACTGGTCCTCGCCTGAGCACGTCGGGCGCAAGGCCGTCGCGGTCAACCTGGCCGACATCGCGGCCATGGGCGCCACCCCGACGACCGTCCTGGTCGGACTCGCCTGCCCGCCCGACACCCCGAGCGAGGTGGTGAAGGGGCTCACCGACGGCATGTGGGCCGAAGCCGAACGCGCCGGGGTCGGCGTCTCCGGCGGCGACATGGTCCGCGCCGACCAGCTCGTGATCAGCGTCACGGCGCTGGGCGACCTCGGCGACCGCGAGCCGGTGACGCGCTCGGGCGCCCGGCCCGGTGACGTCCTCGCGGTGAACGGGCGGCTCGGCTGGGCCGCGGCCGGCCTGGCCGTGCTCGGCCGCGGCTTCCGGTCGCCGGTGGGTGTCGTCAACGCCCAGCGCTGCCCGGAACCGCCCTACGAAGCCGGGCCGCGGGCCGCGCTCGCCGGGGCCACGGCGATGATCGACGTCTCCGACGGCCTGCTCGCCGACCTGGGCCACATCGGCGAGGCCTCCGGCGTGGGCATCGACGTCCGCACCGCCGACCTCGACATCCCCGCCCGGCTCACCGAGGTCGGCGCCGCCCTCGGCGCGGACCCCCTGGACTGGGTGCTCACCGGCGGCGAGGACCACGCACTGGCCGCGACCTTTCCGCCGTTCGCCGAGCTCCCGGACGGCTGGCGCACCATCGGCGTGGTCACCATGGCCGGCTCCGGGATCACCGTCGACGGGAAACCGTTTTCGCGAGAAGGCGGATGGACGCACTGGCGCTGATCTAGGCTCCGGAAGCGTGAGAATCGTTCCAGTCCCCTACGACCACCCCGACGCGGCCCAGCTCATGGCCGCGGTGCAGCAGGTCTACGTCGAGCGCTACGGCAGCGAGGACGCCACCCCGATGAGCCCCGCGGACTTCGATCCGCCGGAGGGCCTGTTCCTCGTCGGCTACCAGGGCGACGAAGCGGTCGCCTGCGGGGCCTGGCGCGCCCACGACGGCCCCGCGCCGGACTTCCAGGACGGCGACGCCGAGTTCAAGCGCATGTACGTCGCCGATTCCGCGCGCGGCCGCGGGTTCGCGCGGATGATCCTGTTCGAGCTGGAGCGCACGGCGGCGCTGTGCGGCCGCAAGCGCGCGGTCCTGGAAACCGGCACCAAGCAGCCGGAAGCGATCGCGCTCTACACGTCGTCGGGGTACGTCGAGATCCCGAAGTTCGGCGTCTACAAGAACGAGCCGGAAAGCCGCTGCTTCGGCAAGGACCTCACCTCGGCGTGAGCTTCAGCAGGACCGCCGCGTGGGGCCGCAGGGTCGCCGACACGGCGGTCCCGACCTCCCGATGGGCCCACAGGTCGCGGACGTTCCACGAACCCGGGATCGACGCGGAGACGGTCGCGGTGGTGCTGCCGGTGTTCAGCAGCACCACCGCGAAACCGCCGTCGCTCAACGGCTTTCCCCACACCTGGTAGCCGGGGCCCGCGTCGAGCTGCCGCCCCTGGCTGCCCGCGAAGTCCTGGTCGACGGCGATCGCCTCGGCGTTGCCCAGCGTCGCGAGGTCGGTGCCGCTCAGCTTCGCCGGGTCGGTGCCGGCGAACAGCGGCGCGTTCAGCACGGCCCAGACGCTGAAGTGCGCCCGCGACTCGTCGGCGGTCAGCGTCCCGTTGCCGACCTGCAGCATGTCCGGGTCGTTCCAGCCGCCCGGGGCGCCGCTGTGGACGGCGACGCCGGCCTGCCGGTCGATCGTCTCGAGCACCGACTCCCAGGTCGGGACCAGGTCGTAGGTGGTGCGCCACAGGTTCGCCACCGGCCGGGCCCAGGTCCAGGGGCTCGAGACGCCGTACTCGGAGATCGCGTAGGCGATCGGGCGGGGCAGCGCGGCCAGTTCGTCGCGCATCTTCTCGAACGCGGTCTTCCGGTCGAGGCCGTCGACGGTGTCGGCGTTGCACCAGTCGTACTTGAGGTAGTCGACGCCCCAGCGGTCGAACGTCTCGGCGTCCTGGCGCTCGTGGCCCAGCGAGCCGATGCCCGAG
Source organism: Amycolatopsis plumensis (assembly GCF_042652605.1). NCBI lineage: Bacteria > Bacillati > Actinomycetota > Actinomycetes > Pseudonocardiales > Pseudonocardiaceae > Amycolatopsis > Amycolatopsis plumensis. Next base: position 4,892,107 of record NZ_JBHSJY010000001.1, read on the forward strand.
GCCGGGTAGGCGTCGTTCGCCATGGCGCAGGTCCGGCTGCCGGGCACGGCGTAGATGCCGAACAGCAGACCCCGCGAGTGCACGTAGTCGGCGAGGTCGGTGATGCCGTGCGGGAACCGCTTCGGGTCCGCCTGCAGCGACCCGTCGGCGGCCCGCGTGGGTGCCTGCCAGCAGTCGTCGACGACGACGTACTGGTAACCCGCGTCACGCAGGCCGGTGTCGGCGAGCGCGTCGGCGGCGTTGCGCACGACGTCTTCGGTGAGGTCGTAGCAGCGGACCTGGTTCCAGCTGTTCCAGCCCATCGGCGGGGTGCCGGCCAGGCCGTTCGCGAGCGCGGGCGCGGCGACCGGCAGGCTGAGCAGCCAGGTCAGCACGACGAGGAGGAGCACGAGTGCCGTGCTTCCCGGACGGGTCTGTGGCTGAGCGGCGATGCCGTGATCCAATCGCACGGGAAGTGAAACCGCGGTCACCCGGAGGCGGCATGCCGATCTACGCACTCGGTTCGCTCGAGCCGACGATCCACCCCGACGCCTACGTCCACCCGGACGCGACGGTCATCGGCGACGTCCGGATCGGCGCGCACGCGTCGGTGTGGCCGCAGACCGTCCTGCGCGGCGACCACGGGTACATCGAGATCGGCGAGCGCTCGAACGTCCAGGACGGCTGCGTCCTGCACTGCACCGGGCGGCACCCGACGATCCTCGGACCGTCGTCGGCGATCGGGCACGCGGTGCACGTCGAAGGCGCGACGATCGGTACCGGCTGCCTGATCGCGTCCGGCTCGGTGGTGCTCAACGGCTCCGTGATCGAGGACGGCGGCATGGTCGGCGCGGGCGCGGTGCTCTCGTACGGCTTCCACGTCAAGACCGGGGAAATCGCCCTCGGCGTCCCGGCGAGGGTGCGGGAGAACAAGTCGTTCGGGCCGGAGAACATCGCGATGGTGGTGGAGTCCTACGTCGAGCGCGGCCGCCGGTTCAAGGCGGAGCTGAGGCGGCTCGACCCGCTCGGGTGACGCCGGCCACGCCCGGTAGGCTTGCGCGCCGTGACCGCACGACCGCTGCAGGACATCGTCGAGGCAGGCTGGGCGAAAGCCCTCGAACCGGTGGCGCCGCAGGTCGCCGCGATGGGGGAGTTCCTCCGCGCGGAGATCGCCGCGGGCCGGACCTACCTGCCGGCGGGGGAGCACGTGCTGCGGGCGTTCAAGCAGCCGTTCCACGACGTGCGCGTGCTGATCGTCGGCCAGGACCCGTACCCGACGCCGGGGCACGCGGTGGGCCTGAGCTTCTCGGTGGCGCCGGACGTCCGGCCGATCCCGAAGAGCCTGATCAACATCTACAAGGAGTACTGCGACGACCTCGGCCACCCGCTGCCGTCCAACGGCGACCTGACGCCGTGGGCCGAGCAGGGCGTGCTGCTGCTCAACCGGTCGCTGACCGTGCAGCCGGGGAAGTCGAACTCGCACCAGGGCAAGGGCTGGGAAGCGGTCACCGAGCAGGCGATCAAGGCCCTCGCGGCCCGCTCCGAGCCGATGGTGGCGATCCTGTGGGGCCGCAACGCCCGCAACCTGCGGCCGATGCTGGGGGACGTCCCGTGCATCGAGTCCGCGCACCCGAGCCCGCTCTCGGCGCACAACGGCTTCTTCGGCTCGCGCCCGTTCAGCCGGGCCAACCAGCTCCTGGAGTCCCAAGGTGCGGCGCCGGTGGACTGGAAACTGCCGTAGGTTCGGTGTCCGGATCCGCGTGACGGCTCCGACCAAGGGGAAACGCACCCTTTCCGGAGGAAACCATGAACGTCACCTCGGCCGACGGCACGACCATCTTCTTCGAGCAGCGCGGCGACGGCCCGCCGGTGATCCTGATCGGCGGCGCGTTCAACGACCGCACGACCACGGTGGGCCTGGCGGAGGTCCTGGCCGGCGACTTCACGGTGGTCAACTACGACCGCCGGGGCCGCGGTGACTCCGGTGACGCTTCTTCGTATGCCGTCGAGCGCGAGATCGAGGACCTGGCGGCGCTGATCGCCCACATGGGTGGGACGGCGTCGGTGTTCGGGCACTCCTCGGGCGCGGTCCTGGCCCTCGAGGCAGCCGCGGCGGGCATCGGGATCGATCGCGTGGTGGCGTACGAGCCGCCGTACGCGACCGACGAGCACCCGCGGGCCGACGTCGTCGACGAGGTGCGCGCCCGGCTGGCGGCGGGGGACCGGGATGGTGCGGTGGCGACGTTCCTGCAGGTGGCGGGCACCCCGGCGGAGATGATCGAGGGGATGAAGCAGGCTCCGGTGTGGGGCTGGTTCACGGCGCTGGCGCACACGCTGCCGTACGACCTGACGATCTGCGGCCCGGACGCCCGCCCTTCGCAGAACCTGGCCCGCATCCAGGTGCCGACCCTGGTGATCGGCGGCGGCGCGAGCGACGACGCCCTCCAGGCTGGCGCCCGCGCGGCGGCCGCGGCAGTGCCGGGGGCCCGTCACGAGACCCTGGAGGGCCAGGACCACGGCGTCCTCCAGTACCCGGAGACACTCAAGGAGCTGCTGACCGGCTTCCTGAAGTAGCCCCGGCACTTGCAGTGAATGACTCATTCCTGGCGTCCGACGCCAGGAATGAGTCATTCACTGCGTCCGGCGCCGGGCATGAAAATGGCGGGTGCTCCGAGAAGCACCCGCCATCCCAAACTTCGCTTCAGCGTCAGCCTCGAACGACCTTGCCCGCCTTGATGCAGGAGGTGCACACGTTCAGGCGCTTGCGCTGGGACACACCCACCTTGGCGTGGACGGTCTGGATGTTCGGGTTCCACCGGCGGTTGGTACGGCGGTGGGAGTGCGAGACCGCCTTGCCGAAGCCCGGTCCCTTGCCACAGACGTCGCACACGGCAGCCACGTCGAACTCCTTTGGATCTGGGTCATAGAAATGAGCCCAGATGCACTGGGCAACTCGACCATAGTAACTACTGCGTTCCGGCCCCCCGGCACCGGGTCGATACGCTGCCCGGGAACCGGGTAGGAGGTTACGGGGTGCGGGTGCTGGACACGGCGGCGGTGTCGGCCTGGGCTGCGGGTTGTGTGCGCAGCCTGGCGAGCCTGCGGCCGGCCATCGACGAGATCAACGTCTACCCCGTGGCGGACTCAGACACCGGCTCCAACATGCTTTTCACGATGACCGGCGCGGCCCGGGAACTCTCCGAAGCGACCCCGGAAACAGCGGCCGACGCGCTGAAGATCCTCGCGCGCGGCGCGGTCGCCTCCGCCAAGGGGAACTCGGGCGTGATCCTCTCCCAGGTCGTGCGCGGGCTCGCCGACCGCGCCGAAGGCGAGCTGGACGGCGCGTGGCTGGCGGACGCGCTGGGGCACGCCGACGAGGTCGCCACCGGGGCCGTCAGCCGCCCGGTCGCCGGGACCATCCTCACCGTCCTGCACGCCGTCGCCCTCGCCGTCCGCGGCGACACGAGCCCGCTGCCCGAAATCGCCGCGAAAGCCGCGAAAGAGGCCGCGCACGCCCTCGAGAAGACGCCCGAGCAGCTGCCCGCGCTGGCCAGGGCCGGAGTCGTCGACGCCGGAGCGCGCGGCCTCGTCGCCGTGCTCGACGCTCTCGTCGGCGTGCTCACCGGGGCCCCCGTCGAGCACGACCACGCCCTCGAGGCCCCCGCGCACGCCGAGGCCTACGCGTGGGAGGTCATGTACCTCCTCGACGGCGTCGACGAGGCGAGCCTGCCGACCCTGCGCAAGGAGCTGAGCGGCCTCGGCGACAGCGTCACGGTGGCCGGCGACGGTTCGGGCAGCCACGCCGTGCACGTCCACTGCGCCGACATCGGCGCCGCCATCGAGGCCGGGCTGGCGCTGGGCCGCCCGCGCAAGATCCGCGTCGAACCCCTGCTCACGCCGACGCCGATCGAGCCGGGCGGCGGGATCGACCGCACGGTCGTCGCCGTCGTCCACGGCGGGGCCCTGGCCGAGCTGCTGCGTGCCGAAAGCATTCCGGTGCTGGCCGTGCCCGAGGGCGGGACGCCGAGCGTCGAGGACATGATCGGCCTGCTCAACGAGGCCGCCGGGCAGCAGGTGACCGTGCTGCCCGGCAGTGTCGCGCTCACCGCCGCGGCCGACGCCGCGGCCGGGCACGCGATGGCCGCCGACCGGGACGTCGTGGTCATCCCGTGCGCGTCGCCGGTGCAGGTGCTGGCCGCCCTCGCCGTGCACGACGCCGGGCGCCGCACCAACGACGACGTCGTCGCGATGGCCGAAGCGGCCGCCGCGACCAGGCGTGGCGAACTGCGGATCGCCCGGGAGGAGTCGCTAACCTGGGTGGGCCGGGCCCAGTCCGGCGACGTGGTCGGCCTGGTCGACGACGAGGTGGTGCTGATCGAGCCCGCGCCCGCGTCCGAGACGAACCTGGTCGCGGCCGCGATGAAGGTGCTGAACCGGATGCTGGCGCTCGGCGGCGAACTGGTGACGGTGCTCAGCGGGGCGGCGGCCCCGCCGGGGATCGCCGAGGAGCTCGAAGAGCAGCTGCGGGTCGAGCACCCGGAGGTGGAACTGACCAGCTACGCCAGCGGCCAGACCGGCGCCGTGCTGCTGATGGGAGTCGAATAGCCGATGGCCGGACTGCGCGACAAGCTGCCGTTGCTGCTGGGCGCCAAGACGGCGAAGGCGCTCGCCACGTCGCTGGGCATCGAGACGGTCAGCGACCTGCTGCGCCACTACCCGCGCCGCTACGCCGAGCGCGGCGAGCTCACCGACATCCACGGCCTCGAGCTGGGCGAGCACGCCACCGTGCTGGCGCGCATCGAAAAGGTGAGCAAGCGGCGGATGAAGGCACGCAACGGGACCATCCTCGACATGGTCATCACCGACGGAAAGCGGCGGCTGACCTGCGCGTTCTTCAACCAGGCCTGGCGGGAGAAGGAGCTCGTCCCCGGCAAGACCGGCCTGTTCGCCGGCAAGGTGTCCGCTTTCCGCGACACCCTGCAGCTGACCAACCCGGAGTACGAGCTGTTCGAGGCCGACCGCGCCGAGGAGGCGATGGACGACTTCCTCGCCGCGATCATCCCGGTCTACCCGGCGGCGCAGGGCATGCCGACCTGGTCGATCGCCAAGTGCGTGCGCCAGGTCCTCGACGTCCTCGAGGTCGACGACGACCCGATGCCCGCCGAGCTGCGGAGGCTGCACAAGCTCGCCGACCTCGACAACGCGCTGCGCGGCATCCACCGCCCGGAGAACTGGGCGCACCTGGAGGCGTCGAAGAAGCGGCTCAAGTGGGACGAAGCCATGGCCGTCCAGCTGATCTTCGCGCAGCGGCGCCACTCGGCCATCTCGCGCCCGGCGAAGGCGAACCCGCACGTCAGCGGCGGCCTGCTCGACGCCTTCGACAAGCGGCTGCCCTTCGACCTCACCGCCGGGCAGCGGGGGATCGGCGACGAGATCGCCGCGGACCTGGCCTCCGAGCACCCGATGAACCGGCTGCTGCAGGGCGAGGTCGGCTCGGGCAAGACGGTCGTCGCGCTGCGGGCGATGCTGCAGGTCGTCGACAACGGGCGGCAGGCCGCCATGCTGGCACCGACCGAGGTCCTGGCCGCGCAGCACGCGCGGTCGCTGCGGGAAATGCTCGGCGACCTCGGCCAGGCGGGCGAGCTGGGCGCGGCGGAGAACGCCACGCGCGTGACCCTGCTGACCGGGTCGATGGGGGCGAAGGAGCGCAAGAAGTCGCTGCTGGAGATCGTCAGCGGCGAGGCGGGCATCGTCGTCGGCACGCACGCGCTGATCCAGGACCACGTCGAGTTCGCCGACCTCGGCCTCGCCGTCGTCGACGAGCAGCACCGCTTCGGCGTCGAGCAGCGGGACGCGCTGCGCACCCGCGGCGCCGGCGACACCAGCCCGCACGTCCTCGTCATGACGGCGACGCCGATCCCGCGCACGGTCGCCATGACCGTGTACGGCGACCTGGAGGTCTCGGCGCTGCGCGAGATGCCGGTCGGGCGGTCGCCGATCGCCACCACGGTCGTGCCGGTCGCCGAGAAGCCCGCGTGGTTCGAGCGGATCTGGCAGCGCGTGCGCGAAGAGGTCGGCAAGGGACACCAGGCGTATGTCGTGTGCCCGCGGATCGGCGACGAACCGCCGTCGGACAAGAGCGACAAGCGGCCGCCGCTCGCGGTCCTCGAAGTCGCGCCCGAGCTGGAGCACGGCCCGCTGCAGGGGCTGAAGATCGGCGTGCTGCACGGCCGGATGCCGCCCGACGACAAGGACGCCGTGATGCGGGCGTTCTCGGCGGCCCAGCTGGACGTCCTCGTGGCCACGACGGTGATCGAGGTCGGCGTGAACGTGCCGAACGCGACCGCGATGGTGATCATGGACGCCGACCGGTTCGGCGTCAGCCAGCTGCACCAGCTGCGTGGCCGCGTCGGCCGGGGCAGCGTGCCGGGGCTGTGCCTGCTGGTCACCGAGGCCCTCGACGGCACGGCGACCCGCGAACGGCTGGCGGCGGTCGAGTCCACGACGGACGGTTTCGAGCTGTCCCGCCTCGACCTGGAGCTGCGCCGCGAAGGCGACATCCTGGGCGCCGCGCAGTCCGGGAAGCGGTCCACGCTGAAGCTGCTGTCGCTGCTGCGCGACGAGGACGTGATCGCCGCGTCGCGGGCGTTGGCGCAGGAACTCGTCGGCAAGGACCCGGAGCTGACGAAGTACCGCGGCCTGGCGCAGATGGTCGCCGACGTCGTCGACGTCGAGCGCGCGGAGTACCTGGAGAAGAGTTGATCCGCCCGGCCACGGTGGCCGAAGGCACCGGGCCGGTGCCGGTCGTCGTGGTCAGTCGTTCGTCGCCGTGAACACCCCGGCTTTGGCCGCCGCGGCGGCCGCGGCGGCGGCGACTCCGGCGTCCCGCGGGGTGACGCCTTCGCGGGAGACGAACAGGCGGTAGAAGATCGGCCCGCAGGCCACGCGCACCGGCTCCACGGGATCGGTGCCGGGCGGGACCTCGCCGCGCTCGATCGCCCGGGTCACGGCGGCCGCCGAACGGGCGTGGCGGTCGACGTAGAACTCGCGCAGGGCGTCGGCCGCGCGCGGGGAGAGGAACGCCGCCGAGATCGACGCCGTGGGCAGCTCGCGCTCGCCCGGGGTGGTGAAGTAGCGCACCAGCTCCAGGTTGATCGCGCGCAGGTCGCCTTCGAGGGAACCGGTGTCCGGCACCGCCCACTCCTGCTCGGCGCCCATCAGCAGGGCGGCCGCGACCAGGCCCTCGGCGGACTCCCAGCGCCGGTACAGCGTGGTTTTGTGCACGCCGGAGCGTTCGGCGACCGCCTCGACGGTCAGCTCCGCGTACCCGCGTTCGCCGAGCAGTTCGAGGGTGGCCTCGAGTGCGGCGAGACGGGTCCGCTCGGTGCGGCCGCCCGGACGCTTCGTCCCGGAAATCTCGGTTGCCAACTGCTACTCCTGTTGCGTTAGTGTGCCCAGTATGACAGGAACCGTCGCCGTTGCCGAGATCGCCGAGCTGGTCGGCGACGCCGAAGTCGTCGCCATCGGCGAGAACAACCATCACATCCGCGAGTTCGGCGTGCTGCGCGACCGCCTCCTGCGTCACCTCGTCACCGAGTGCGGGTTCACCGTCCTCGGGTTCGAAGGCGGCTTCCCCGAGGGGCACCTGGTCGACGCCTGGCTGCAAGGCGGGCCGGGCGAGGTCGCCGACATCGCGCGTGACGGCTTCACCTTCGGCCTCGGCGACTCCGCCGAGGTGCACGAGATGCTGACCTGGCTGCACGGCCGCGGGGTCCGGTTCTTCGGGCTGGACGTGCCGAGCTCGGCGGGGTCACCGATGCCGGCGCTGCAGGCGGTGCGCGAAGTCTTGACGCGGGTGGATCCCGCCAATGTGTCCGTGGTGGACAACGCGGTGGCGGCCTGCGAACCGTACGCGTCGGTGAGCAGTGCGGTCGCGCCGGGCCGGTACGGGGAGCTGAGCGTCGCGGCGCGGGACGCGGCCACCGTGGCGCTGACCGTCCTCAAAGGACACGTGGAGTCGCTGGCGCCCGAAGCGGCGCACCACGCGGAAGGTGCCCTGCGCGTCGATCTGTACCTTCGGGAGCTCGACGCGCTCATGGCGGGCCGCGCGCCCGAGCCGCAGAGTTCGTCGCGGGACACCTACATGGCGGCCACCGTGCGGATGCTGCGGCGGCGGTTCCCCGGCGAGAAGATCGTGCTGATGATCCACAACGGACACCTCCAGCGCGTCCCGTTCTCGCCGATGCCGGGCATGACGGCGCCGTCGGCGGGGACGCACCTGGCCGCGGAGCTGGGGGACAAGTACTTCGCGCTGGCCCTGACCGCTGTCTCCGGGACGACGACCGGCCTGGCGCCCGACCCGGCGTTCCCGCTGGGGTTCCGGATGTTCGAGCAGACTTTGGAAGATCCGGCGGAAGGCAGCGTCGAGGCGGTGCTGGCTTCGCGGGCGCCGTGCGTGGTCGCGCACCCGGCGGCGACGGGCGTCCGGCACGCGCACATGGCGGTTCCGGTCGATGTCGCCTCGGCGTTCGACGCGGTGGTGTGCCTGGAGAAGCAGGAAACGATTTTCGGCGGCGCGGCCGGGTAGGTCTGCCCGTTCGGCTGATTGCCGTAGTACCGGCCGTGGGCGTTTCCTACCGGTATGGCCGGGCGGAGGCGCGCGCTGATCGTCGCCAACGGCGAGTACGACAACGCGGGGCTGCAGCGGCTGGGCTCGCCCGCGGCGGACGCCGACGCCCTGGCCGGGGTGCTCGCCGACCGGGCGATCAGCGACTTCGCCGTGTCCGTCGTGCGGAACGAGACCGCGCACGTGGTGCAGGCGGAGATCGAGGACCTCTGTCTCGAGGGCAAGCCCGACGACGTCCTGCTGCTGCACTTCTCCTGCCACGGTCTCAAGGACGACGCGGGCGGGCTGTACTTCGCCGCCCGCAACACGCGGCCGGACCGCCTGCGGTCGACGGCGGTGTCCGCGGAGTTCGTGCAGCAGTGCATCCGGCAGAGCCGCTCGCGCAGCATCGTCCTGCTGCTGGACTGCTGCTACGGCGGGGCGTTCAGCCAGGGCGTGGCGGTCCGGGCGTCGGGCGAGGCGAACGTGCTCGACAGCTTCCGCGGCGGCCGCGGCCGGGCGGTGATCACGGCGTCGAACTCGATCGAGTACGCGTTCGAGGGCGCGACACTGGCCTCGGACGGGCCGGCCCAGCCGTCGGTGTTCACCGCGGCGCTGGTGGAGGGCCTGCGCACGGGCGAAGCGGACCGCGACGAGGACGGCTGGATCGCGCTGGGCGAGCTGTACGAGTACTTGTTCGACCGGGTCCGCGAGCGCAACCCGAAGCAGACGCCGAGCCGCGACATCGAGATGCAGGGCGAGCTGTACCTGGCGAAGAGCCGGCGCCGCCGCATCAAGCCGTCCGCGATCCCGCCGGACCTGGCCGCGGCGATCGGGGCGGAGAACCCGTTCACCAGGCTGGGCGCGGTGGCGGAGCTGAGGCGCCGGTTGTCGAGCGCGAACCTGCCGGTGGCGATGGGGGCGTTCGAGGCACTGCGAGCAATGGCCGCGACGGACATCGAGCACGTGGCTGCGGCGGCTTCGGACGCGATGGCGTTCGCGGCGGTGCGGGCGGACGAGGGTGCGTTGCGCTTCACGGGGGACGTGGTTCGCCGGCGGATCCGGTTGCTGGGGCCGCCGGTGGCGCGGGCCTGCCGGTTCGAGGCTTCGGCGGGGTGGATCCAGGTCCGGGAGGTCGGCGGGGGAGCCGAGGTGACGGTGCGGTCGGGTGCGGAGGCCCGGCAGGGGAAGGTGGTGGTGACGGGCCCGACGGGCGAGACGGCAGTGGAGATCGAAGCGGCGCCGGACGCTGCCGCCGAGGCTGGGGTGGCGGGCCCGGAGTCGGGTGCGGTGGCTGAGCCGGGGTCGGCTGCCGAGGTCGGTGTGGCATCGGCTGGGGTGGCGGACCCGGTGGCTGAGCCGGGGTCGGCTGCCGAGGTCGGTGTGGCATCGGCCGGGGTGGCGGGTCCGGAGCCGGCCACGGTGGCTGAGCCGGGGTCGGCCGCTGCCGAATCCGCGAAGGCCGAGCCGGAGCCGGCAGTGCCGGCCGAAGTCTCGAACCCCATTGCCGCCCAGACCGCCGCGGGGAGTGCGCCGCCCGCTTCTCGGCCCACCGCGACCCGCGATCCCGCCGCCACCCTCCTCGGGCTCCTCGCCGTCGGCGGTGGTGCCCTGATGGCCGCCAGTCTCGCCTTCGAATACCAGTACAACCTGAGCGACTACAGCCACACGCTCGCCGGCGCGCTCCCCGGCCTCGAGTGGTACGTCTGGCCCCTCGCCCTCGTCGCGATCGTCTCCGGCGTCCTCGACACCGCGTCGGCCGCCGCCTCCGGCCGGACCGCCGGAGTCGCCGTGGCCGCCCTGTGGGGTCTTGTCATGACCTACGCGACCGGTCGCTCCCTCACCGTCGAAGACGGGCACCACCTCGGGGCCGCGTTCGGGTTCCTCTTCGCCGGGTTGCTCGCCGTCTTCGCGGCCGGAGCCGGGGGTGCCTGGCTCGTCCGGCGGCAGATCGGGTTCCGGCGGCCCGGCCGGGTCGGCTGGGCCGCGATGACGCTCGGCCTGCTCGGGGCGATCGGCCTTGTCGTCCAGTACGCCGCCGACAGCAGCGCCGGCGCGTCAGGCATTGGCGGCACCTTCGCGCTCACTGCCGTCCTCACCGTCGCCGTGCCGGTGGTGGCCGGCGTGACCGGGGCCGGCCGGTTCGCCGTCGGCTGGTCGGTCGGCGCGCTGGGCGTGGTGGTCGCCATCGCCCGGTCCGAACCCGAAGGCGCCCACCTCACCGGGCTGATCGTCTTCGGGAGCTCGCTCGTCCTCGGGGTCGTGGCCGGCGCCCTGCTCGCACGGGATCAGCCGAACGAGCGACGTCTCTGAGTTGTCGCCCGGGCAGCGCAGGGGTACCACGACGATCATGAGGATGCTTCTCGCGGCCGTGGCCGTGCTCGCCGGGCAGGTCTCGAGCGGCGGGGTGCAGCCCGACCCGCCCAGCTGGGGGCTCGACCGGATCGACCAGCGGACCGGCCTCGACCACGCCTACCACTACGCGAGTGACGGCTCGGGCGTCACGATCTACGTGATCGACAGCGGCGTCGACGCGAAGCACCCCGACTTCCAGGGCCGCGTCGCACCCGGGCGCGACTTCCTCAACGGCGGTTCCGACACCTCGGACCTGAACGGCCACGGCACCCGCCTGGCCGGCATCGCGGCGGGCAAGGCCTACGGCGTCGCGAAGGGCGCGCAGGTCGTGCCGGTGCGGGTGCTCGACAAGGACGGCGGCGGCGCGACCGACCAGATCATCGCGGGGATCGACTGGGTCGCGCAGAACGCCCAGCAGCCCGCGGTCGCCCTCCTCGGCATCGGCGGGGCGCCGAACGACCAGCTCGACGCGGCGGTCCGGCGGCTGGCGACGGTGGTGCCGATCGCGGTGCCGGCGGGCAGCGAGACGGCCGACGCGAGCGGCTTCTCGCCGGGCCGCGTGCCGGAGGCGCTGACGGTCGCGGCCTCCGACGCCCAGGACCACCCGGACAAGACGTCGAACTCGGGGGAGGACGTCGACCTGTACGCCCCGGGCGCCGACATCCCGTCCCCGATCGCGGGCGGCACGGGCGCCGGGCCGGAATCGGGGACGTCGATGGCGGCGGCGTTCGCGGCCGGGGCGGCGGCGCTGTACCGGGGGCAGCACCCGGCGGACACCCCGGCCCAGGTGGACGACGCCCTGATCCGCGCGGCGACGCCGGATGTGCTGAAGGGGGTGCCGGTGGGGACGGCCAACCGGTTGCTCTACGCGGCGCCGGGCGGGTGAGGCGGCGGGTGCTCTACGTGCTGCGGGATGGGTGACTCGCCGGTTGTCTTGTGCGCTTGGTGGCGGAGGTGCCGGTTGTGCACAACTCAGCCGGGGTGTGGACAGGCGGCCTGATCTGCGGCTTTTCCGGCTTTTGGGTCGGCCGGGCGCGATAGGATGGACACGGGATGGTCCCCCTGGGAGGGTGGGCGCTGCTCTGGGGCTGTCGGTGTGCACAGGCCTCCCCGCGGGCGTTGGCCACGGCGGGCAGACCCGGCCAAACCGGCGGTGCTCGGGCTCTGGCGTTCGGGCGCACCGGCCGCTCGCGCCGCACAGCGTCCGGCCGCACCGGGGCCCGGCCACGTCGGCGAGATTTTGATCCAAGTCACCCACCCAGTTGCGCCCCGCGCCATCTGGCGGCCGCAGCCGGACTCCGGAAAGCTGGTCCCGGAGGAGGTGCGCCATGCCCGGGTTCCCGTTCGAACGTCGGCGGCCCTCGTTCGACCCGGCCGAACTGATCGGCCGGAAAACCGAGGACGCCAGGCAGCGCTGCGAGCGCGAGGGCTTCGAGGTGCAGGTCGCCGACCTCGGGCGGCGCTCGTGGGTCACCCTGGAGCTCAAGCCGAACCGCATCCGGCTGACCGTGCGCCGAGGTGTCGTCGAGGACTGCCACCAGGGGTGACCACTGAACCTCCTGGTCCGCATGATGTCCATCACCCGGGACTGAACTCCCGCAGAGCGGGAAGAACCGGGTAACGTGCGTTGACTTACCGATCCAAGAGGGAAGGACCGGGCATGTTCCGCAAGGTTCTGGTGGCCAACCGCGGGGAGATCGCGATCCGGGCGTTCCGCGCCGGCTACGAACTCGGTGCCGGCACGGTTGCCGTGTTTCCGCACGAAGACCGCAACTCGCTGCACCGGCTGAAGGCCGACGAGGCGTACGAGATCGGCGAACCCGGTCACCCCGTGCGCGCCTACCTCTCGGTCGACGAGATCGTCGCCGCCGCCAAGAAGGCGAAAGCCGATGCCGTCTACCCCGGCTACGGCTTCCTCTCCGAGAACCCCGATCTCGCGCGCGCGTGCGAGGAAGCGGGCATCACCTTCGTCGGGCCGAGCGCCGACATTCTCGAACTCACCGGTAACAAGGCTCGCGCGGTCAAGGCCGCGCGCGAGGCCGGTGTGCCCGTGCTCGGGTCGTCCGAACCCTCCAGTGACGTCGACGCGCTGGTCGCCGCGGCCGATGACCTCGGTTTCCCGGTCTTCGTCAAGGCCGTCGCCGGGGGTGGCGGGCGCGGGATGCGCCGGGTCGAGGACCCCGCCCTGCTGCGCGAGTCCATCGAGGCCGCCGCGCGCGAGGCCGAGTCCGCCTTCGGCGATCCGACCGTCTTCCTGGAGAAGGCCGTCGTCGAGCCGCGGCACATCGAGGTGCAGATCCTCGCCGACGGCGAAGGCAACGTCATCCACCTCTACGAGCGCGACTGCTCGGTGCAGCGGCGCCACCAGAAGGTCGTCGAGCTCGCTCCGGCGCCGAACCTCGACCCCGAGTTGCGCGACCGCATCTGCGCGGACGCCGTCAAGTTCGCCCGCCAGATCGGCTACCGCAACGCCGGCACCGTCGAGTTCCTGCTCGACAAGCAGGGCAAGCACGTCTTCATCGAGATGAACCCGCGCATCCAGGTCGAGCACACGGTCACCGAAGAGGTCACCGACGTCGACCTCGTGCAGTCTCAGCTGCGGATCGCCTCCGGCGAGACCCTCGACGACCTCGGCCTGAGCCAGGACAAGATCTACCTGCGCGGCGCCGCCCTGCAATGCCGCATCACCACCGAGGACCCGGCCAACGGCTTCCGCCCGGACACCGGGATGATCTCCGCCTACCGCTCGCCGGGCGGCTCGGGCATCCGGCTCGACGGCGGCACCGCCTTCTCCGGCACCGAGATCAGCGCCCACTTCGACTCGCTGCTGGTCAAGCTCACCTGCCGCGGCCGCGACTTCAAGACCGCCGTCGGCCGCGCGCGCCGCGCCGTCGCCGAGTTCCGGATCCGCGGGGTCGCCACCAACATCCCGTTCCTGCAGGCCGTCCTCGACGACCCGGACTTCCGCGCCGGCCGCGTCACGACGTCGTTCATCGAAGAGCGTCCGCACCTGCTCACCGCGCGCACCTCCGCCGACCGCGGCACGAAGCTGCTGACCTACCTCGCCGACCAGACGGTCAACAAGCCGCACGGCGAGCGCCCGAAGACGCCGGACGCCACGCTCAAGCTGCCGAAGCTCCCGAAGGACGCCCAGCCGGCGCCGGGCTCCAAGCAGAAGCTCGTCGAGCTGGGCCCGGCCGGGTTCGCGCGCTGGCTGCGGGAGTCGCCGCACATCGGCGTCACCGACACGACGTTCCGCGACGCCCACCAGTCGCTGCTCGCCACCCGCGTGCGCACGAAGGACCTCCTCGCGGTGGCGCCGGTCGTCGCGAACACGCTGCCCGAACTGCTGTCGCTGGAGTGCTGGGGCGGCGCGACCTACGACGTGGCGCTGCGGTTCCTCGCTGAGGACCCGTGGGAGCGGCTGGCCGCGCTGCGCGAGGCCGTGCCCAACATCTGCCTGCAGATGCTGCTGCGCGGGCGCAACACCGTCGGGTACACGCCGTACCCGACCGAGGTGACCACCGCCTTCGTCGAGGAGGCCACGAAGACCGGCATCGACATCTTCCGGATCTTCGACGCGCTCAACGACGTCGAGCAGATGCGCCCGGCCATCGAAGCCGTGCGCGAGACCGGGACCGCCGTCGCCGAGGTGGCGCTCTGCTACACCTCGGACCTGTCCGACCCGGGCGAGAAGCTCTACACGCTCGACTACTACCTCAAGCTGGCCGAGCAGATCGTCGGCGCCGGGGCGCACGTCCTGGCGATCAAGGACATGGCCGGGCTGCTGCGCGCGCCCGCGGCGACCAAGCTGGTCACCGCGCTGCGCAAGGAGTTCGACCTGCCGGTGCACATCCACACCCACGACACCGCGGGCGGCCAGCTGGCCACCTACCTCGCGGCGATCAACGCGGGCGCGGACGCCGTCGACGGCGCCGTCTCGTCGATGGCGGGCACGACGTCGCAGCCGTCGCTGTCGTCGATCGTGGCGGCCACGGACCACTCCGCGCGCACCACGGGTCTGGACCTGCGGGCGATCGGTGACCTGGAGCCGTACTGGGAGAGCGTGCGCAAGATCTACGCGCCCTTCGAGGCCGGGCTCGCGTCGCCGACCGGGCGCGTCTACGACCACGAAATCCCCGGCGGGCAGCTGTCGAACCTGCGCACCCAGGCCATCGCGCTGGGCCTGGGCGACCGGTTCGAGGACATCGAGGCGATGTACGCCGCCGCGGACAAGATCCTCGGCCACCTGGTGAAGGTGACGCCGTCGTCGAAGGTCGTCGGCGACCTCGCGCTGCACCTGGTCGGCGCGGGCGTCTCGCCGGCCGACTTCGAGGCCGAGCCGAACAAGTTCGACATCCCCGATTCGGTGATCGGCTTCCTGCGCGGCGAGCTGGGCGACCCGCCCGGTGGCTGGCCGGAGCCGTTCCGCACCAAGGCCCTGGAGGGCCGCGCGGCCGCGAAGCCGGTCGTCGAACTGTCCGAAGAGGACCGGGCCGCGCTGGCGGCGGAACCGCGCCGGACGCTGAACCGGCTGCTGTTCCCCGGGCCGACGAAGGAGTTCGAGGCGCACCGCGAGGCCTACGGCGACACGTCGGTGCTGGCCAGCAAGGACTTCTTCTACGGGCTGCGCCCGGGGGAGGAGTATCCGGTCGACCTCGAGCCGGGCGTGCGGCTGCTCATCGAGCTGGAGGCCATCGGCGAGGCCGACGAGCGCGGCGTCCGCACGGTGATGTCGACGCTGAACGGCCAGCTGCGCCCGATCCAGATCCGCGACCGCTCGATCGCCTCGGACGTCCCGGCGACGGAGAAGGCCGAGAAGGGCAACCCGAAGCAGATCGCGGCGCCGTTCGCAGGCGTGGTGACGCTGCAGGTCGCCGAGGGCGACGCGGTCGAGGCCGGTGCGACGGTTGCGACGATCGAGGCGATGAAGATGGAGGCCTCGATCACCGCGTCCACCGGCGGCAAGGTGACCCGGCGGGCGATCACCGCGGTGCAGCAGGTCGAAGGCGGCGACCTCCTGCTCGTCCTCGAGTGAACTGCAGTGAATGACTCATTCCTGGCGCCGGACGCCAGGAATGAGTCATTCACTGCGTTGCGGTGAGCGATACGCTCGGCGGATGCTGATCAACGCGGTACCGCAACGACAGGGCGCGGTGGGGCCGCGCGCGGCGGAGCTGCCGGACGGCTGCCTGGCGCTCGCGGAGCTGGCCGGGCACGTGCTCGGCCGGCCCGTCCACCACGTCCGGCAGACGCGTGCGGTGTCCGAAGTGGACCGTGGAATCGCCTCGCGCGCCGTCCTGACCGGCGAGAACCGGGCGGCCCAGCTGGCGGCCCTCGAGGCCCCGGGCGGCCCGGTCCTGACGGTCGGCGGCGACTGCGGTGTCGAGCTGATCCCGATCGGGGTCGCGCGGTTCCGGCACGGGCCCGGTCTGGGCGTGGCGTGGTTCGACGCCCACCCGGACCTCAACACGGCGGAGTCGTCGCCGTCGGGGGCGTTCCACGGGATGGTGCTGCGCTCGCTGCTCGGCGAGGGCGACCCGGAGTTCGCGGCTTCGCCGGCCGTAGAGCCCGGCCGGGTGCTCCTCGCCGGGACGCGCGTGTTCGACCCGGAAGAAGAGGCGGCGGTTTCACGCGGCCTGGCGGTGACGTCGGCCGACGCGCTGAAGGGCGTGGAGAAGCTGTACGTGCACGTGGACCTGGACGTGCTGGACCCGGGCGAGTTCACAGGGCTCAACTACCCGGAACCGGACGGCTGGACGATCGAGCGGCTGGTGTCCGAGCTGGACGCGCTGGCCCGGTTCGAGGTCGTCGGCGCGGGGATCACCGAGTGCGTGGGCACGCCGCGCGAGGTCGAGGTTCTGGAGCCCGTCCTGGCCGCGCTGGGCCGGCTGCTCGTGAGTGGCAAGTAGGGTTCTAACCCGCTTTACCACTCACGAGCGGTAGGCCGCGCGGACGGCGTCGAGGGTGGTGGTCAGGTCGGCGCCGAGGTCGCGGGCCTGGGCCGCGAACTCCGCGGCCGCCGCGGCCAGCAGGGCCTCGCGGTCCGGGCGGCCCGACGGGACCGTCACCACCGTGCCGCGCGCCCGGGCCGTCGCCACCCAGCCCGCCGCCTCCAGCTCGCGGTACGCGCGGGCCACCGTGCCCGAGGCCAGGCCCAGGTCCCGCGCCAGCTGGCGGATCGGCGGCAGCCGGGTGCCCTCCGGCAGCGCTCCCGCCGTCACCGCCCGGATCACCTGGTCGTGCACCTGCCGCCACGGCGGCACCCCGTTCTCGGTGTCGACGACGATCTTCACGCCGCCGCCGGCAGCCGTTTCGCCGGGGCCGTCACCGCCAGGAACGCCGCCAGGCCGGCCACGACCGCCAGGAACGAGACGAAGTCGCCCACCGGCCAGCCGACCGACGTGCACGCGCCGATGCCCAGGCCGACCGCCACCCGCGCACTGCGGCAGCGCAGCGCCAGGTCGGCGCGCGGGGCACCAACCGGCGGACGGCGCACCGCCAGCAGCGTGATCGCCGCGCTGACCAGAACCGTGCCCGCGGCCACCGCCAGCAGCTTCCACTGCGCCGTGAGGCCCAGGTGCAGCAGCGATCCCGCGGCCGCCAGCCCGCCCAGCACCAGGATCCACGCCGGGACGACGCCCAGCAGCGTCCGCGGCGCCAGCTCGGCCTCGCGGCGCGGGCCGCGGGACGGGCGCTGCGCCAGCAGCTCGGCGATCAGGGCGCCCAGCAGCAGCGTGGCGAGGATCGAGCCCATTCCGCCGTTGTCGAGCAGCGGCGGGATCGCGAGGAACAGCCACGGGTACCAGAGCCGGCGCCGCTTGAGGTAGCGGACGGCCAGCGCGACCTCCCCGGCGTCGGGGTCGGCGACGCCCCAGCGGGTGAGCAAGCGCTTTCCGTGCTTCTCGCCCGGCCAGAGCACGATCAGGATCGCCAGGCCGACCAGTCCCATGACGGCCGCGACCCAGAACAGGTTGTCGAGCTGCAGCATCGCCGCTCCTCTCGCTTGTATCAACCACACGATACAAGATCCAGGCGTAACCGCAGCGCGGGCCGGTCGTTGGAGGTTCGTCCGTTCGTACGCACGTGAAGGTGCAGTCGGCGGGACACTTGTCAGCTGATCGCAGCCGGACCTCGTGAAATTGTCACCGAGATGACAAGAAATCGGTTTTCCTTCACGGGGGTGACACGTTTGGCGTTAGTTTTTCGATGTGTCGGTTGTCACCCGGCAACAGGTTCGGGTGCCCGGCCGCGGGGTGCCCGCGGCCGGAGTCCCGGGGCGGAGCGAAGGAGCTGCGATGTCGGTGGAGCGCGGATTCGATCAGGCTGCGCCGCCGCCGACCGCCGCCCTGCCGCGCAAGCTGGCCGACATCCTGCGGCCCGAGCTCGCCAGCCTCGCTGCCGAAATCGTCGAAGAAATCCGCGCGACCATCCCGGCGTACGCGCGTCCGCTCGACGGGCCCTACGGCAAGTCGATCCGGGCCGGCGTCGAATACGCGATCACGCTGTTCGTCGCGCAGATCGCCGACCCGACGGTGTCGAAGGAACAGTCCCACGAGGTGCACCACCGGCTGGGGCAGAACGAAATGCGCGAAGGCCGCAGCCTCGACACGCTGCAGTCGGCCTACCGCGTCGGCGCGCGCGTGTCGTGGCGCCGCATCATGCGCGTCGGGCGCCGCAGCGGCCTCTCGTCGGCGGTGATGTCCCAGCTGGCCGACGCGATGCTGGCGTTCATGGACGAGCTCGCCTCCGTCGCGCTCGACGGCTACCTGGAGGCGAAGGCGCGCACGGCGGGCGCGCTGGACACCTGGCGCCGCAAGCTGCTCCACCTGCTCCTCGAGACGCCGCCGGCGTCCCCGAAAGCGATTGCCGAGCTGGCCCAGCTGATCGGCTGGCCGGTGCCGGTGGACGCGACGCCGGTGGCGGTCCACCCGGCCGGCGGCGTCGCCCCCGCCCGCCGGCACGCCGGGCTGGACGCGGACGTCCTCGCGGAGCTCGACACCGCCGACCCGAAACTGGTCGTCCCGGGCGAGCTGAGCGGCCCCCGCCTGGCGGCGCTGCAGGTGGCGCTGCCGGACTGCCGCCTGGCGATCGGCCCGTGCGTCCCGCTCGCTTCGGTCGCGGATTCCCTGCGCTGGGCCCGGAATTCGCTGCAGCTGGCCGAGCGCGGCGTGCTGGCGGCGCGCCCGGTGCTGCGCGCGGAGGAGCACCTGGCGACGTTGCTGGTCAATTCCGACACGGGGCTGGTCGGCACGCTGCGGCACCGCCTGTTCGCGCCGCTGGCGGAGATGACGGGCAAGCAGCAGGAGCGGCTGCTGGAGACGCTGCGGGCGTGGCTGGACAGCCAGGGCAACGTGGTGGAGATCGCCGAGCGCCTCGGCGTCCACCCGCAGACGGTCCGTTATCGCATGCGCCAGCTGCAGGCGACCTTCGGCGAGAGCCTGAAGGATCCGGCGGCGCGGTTCGAGATGGAGCTGGCCCTGCGCGCGGGCGCGGCGCCGATGCCGCTGCGGTTCCCGGTCAGCGAACTGCTGCCGTCCCCGCGGTCGGGCGGGTCGCGTCCACAGTGGACGTCGCCGTAGCCGGGGTTCGCGCGGACCCCGGCCACGGCGGGCGTCACGGGGCGTCGACCAGCCAGGAAGCATCCGCCGCGTAGCCGTTCGGGGTGTCGTAGGGGTGGCTGCCGCCGGTGTCCGCCGCCCAGACTCCGGTGGCGTACTGGCGCAGGAACTTTCCCCGGGCGCTGTAGGACTCCAGCGTGACGCCGGTGCCGGACAACCCGGCCTTCGAGCACCAGGTCGCGTCCGCGCGGAACCCGTCGGTACCGTCGGATGGGGCGAGCACGGCGCGCAGGCCCTGCTGCCGCAGGTAGTACTCGGGGTGGGCCACCGATTCGAAGGAGTGGCAGCTCGCGTCGGCCTTGCCGGGCACGACCCGCCAAGCCGTGTCGGGTCCGGCGCCCGCGCCGACGACGGCGTCGGTCAAGCCGCGCAGGTACCAGCCCTGCGCCCCCGCGCTCTGCGAGCGGAGGGACTGGACGAGTGCGGTGTCCTCGTACTGGCCCAGGCGCAGGAATTGCGCGACGTCGTTGTCGGTGCCGGCCATGGCGGCGTTCGCCCCGGCGACGAGCGCGGGGTGTACCCGGCTCTGCTCGGCGCGCGTCCGCAGCTCGAACAGCAGCCGGCGGTCCGCTTCGCCCTTCTTCCGGACCCAGATGAGCCAGTCCTGCAGGGCCGCGCTCTGGATGCCGGTGTCGATGTAGGCCCGCAGCTGCGCGGGGTCCATCGTCCGCAGCGCCCGTTCGGCCGCCGCCTGCACCTCGGTGCCCGCCTTGGCCGCCTGCCAGAGGTCCAGCACGAAGTTCACGTCCGGTTCGATGAGCTGGCCTTCGGTGGGCTGGAGGGCGACCCACGCGGCGGCGCGGATCCGGGCGTTCCGCGCCGCGTCGGCCGCTTTTCGCGCGGCGTCCTTGGTGGCGTCGGCGTCGATCAGGTCCTGCTGGTCGGCCGCACGGGCGGTGAAGATGCCGGTGAGGATGAAGTCCTTCTGCGCGGCGGCGTCGCCCTGGTAGGCCGCCAGCGCCGCGGCCTTCAGCTTCGGCCCGGAAGCGTGCTCCCACATGGCGAAGGCGAACTCCTGGTCGCTCTGGATGAGCAGCACCGGCGACGCGACGATTTCGTTGACCAGCGCCGCCCGCTGCTTGGCCTCCCGGGCCACCCGCGCGGCTTCGGCGTCCCGCTGGATGTGGGCCTGGTCGCGGGCGTTGGCGTCGCGGATCCCGGTCTTGATCCACTGCGTCCATTCCGGCGCGGTGCCGGCGTAGGCGAGTTCGGCCGACGCCCGCACCTCGGTGCCGGTCGCCCGCTGCCACAAGGCGAACACGAAGTTCCGGTCGGTGAGGATCAGCAGGTCGGGGCCCGCGACGATGCCGATCTCCTGCGCGGCCCGGACTTTGTCGTCCTGGGTGGCGCTGCGCGGCGTGTCCGCCGTGGCCGCGGCTTCCGCCCGCGGCGCGAGGGCCGGGGCCACGGACCCGAGGAGCGCGAGAGCCGCGGCGCCCGCCGCCAGCCCCAGCCGGGTTCTGCCTGTCATCGTCGGCTCCTTCAGCTCGCCGGGTACACGGTCGCCACACCGGTGGCCGTGTCGTAGTCGATGCGGCCGCGTTCGAACGTGCTGCGGCGGCCGCCGGGGATGGCGACCTCGTCGGAGGTCGGGTAGCCGAGGGTGGACTTCTCCCCGCCGAGGGAGAGCCACTTGGTGCGGATCGCGCCGAAGACGGCGTGCGCACCGGCGCGGTCGATCGAATAGATCGAGCCGCCGCCCGCGAGGTTCACGAACCGGCCGGCCTTGTCGGATGTGCAGGCCTCGTCCGTGACCGGCACGCCGAGCGCGGGATGGCCGCCGAGACGCAGGTAGACGGCCAGGATCTCCGGCGACGCGCAGGCCGTGCCGCGTCCCGTCGTGAGCGGGTGGACCGCGCCGCCGCGGCTCCAGTAGCTGCGGAAGGCGACCTGCCCCGGCGCGGTCCGGCGCTGGAAGTCCCGGTACCGCACGGTACCGTCGATCTGCTCCGGCCCCAGCGGCGAGACCAGCAGGTCGGTGTAGGGGTCGTAGTCGGGCAGGTACTTGTTCAGCCAGTTCACCGTGATCTCGGTCGAGTCCGGCAGCGGTTCGGTGACCCACCAGTAGAACTCGATGCCCACGCCGGCGCGGCCGTCGGCTTGGCGGGTCAGGAAGTCGGCGCCGCCCCGGAGGGTCACCCCGGCGCCGGGCAGGATGTTGTCGACGCACCACGTGGCGTTCCAGCCGAAGTCGACGGTCCCGTCGGTGGGCAGCACGGCGACCTGCGTCTTCTTGCCGTCGTAGTACCGCGCGAGGTAGTGGTTCGGTTTCGTGGGCGACTCCAGCGAGAAACAGCCTTCGCCCGCCTGCCCGGCGACGACCCGCCAGGTCGCGTCGAGCCCCTCACCCGGCGCGGGCTCCGCCGCCCCCGGCTTGACGACCACCCCGTCGGCGGTCTCACGCAGGTACTGCCCGGCGATGTTGCCGTTGATGGCGTTGCGGCTGAACGACTGCGTCAGCGTGTCGTACTGCCCTTGGTCGAGGAAGGACTGGACGCCGCCGACCCCTTCGGCGAGAGCCCGCTCGGCGGCCCGCGCCAGCCGCGGCTGGATGCCGCCCACGACGGCCTTGTGCCGGATCTCGTCGACCAGCGCCCGGTCCGCCTCGGCCTTCCGAGCCAGCACGGCAGCGACGTCCCGCCAGTTGGCCTCGTAGACGTCGGTGTCGATGAAGCGCTTCCAGTCCGCCCGGACGCGGCTGCGCAGTGCGGCGACCGCGGCCTTCTCGATCTCGCTGCCCGGGCGGGCGCCGTCGGCGATGACGCGGAGGACGTCGTCGTCGGGCAGGCTCACGATCTCCGGCGTGGGGACCACCAGCACCACGCTGACGGCCCGGCCGCGGGCACCCTCGGCGGCGTCGCGGGCTTTCTCGGCTTCGGTGGCCTCCGTCTTGGCGTCGATGGCGTCCTGCTGGTCCTGGGCGTGCGCGGCCCGGGCACCGTTGGCGATGAACTCCTTCTGCGCGGCGGCGGGCGCCCCGAACGCGACGAGCGCGGCGGCCCTGACCCGGGCCCCGCCCGCCCGTTGCGTGATCTGGTAGATGAAGTCCCGGTCGCTCTGGATCACCAGCTCGTCGTCGGGAGCGATCCCGACGACGATGGCGGCCTGCTCCTTGGCCTCCCGGGCGACCCGCGCGGCTTCGGCGTCCCGCATCCGCTGAGCCTGGTCCCGTTCGTTCGCCGAGAGGATTCCGGACTTGATCCACTCGGTGCAGGCGAGATCGGTGCCGGCGAAGGCGAGTTCGGCCGAGGCCCGGACTTCGGGGCCGGTGGCCTGCCGCCAGAGCGCGATGACGAACTCCTTGTCCCGCAGGAGCAGCATGGCGTCGGTGGGCACGATGCCGAGGGTCCGCGCGGCGCGGAGTTTCTCGGGCTCGCTGGCGACGGGTGGGACTTCGGCGGCCGCGGTGGCGGCGGGCGCTGGGGTGGCGGCCGCGGTGGTGACCGGGACGGTGAACGCCGACGCCGACGCCGCCACGACGGCGACGGCCAGGGTGGTGAGCGCTCTCACGGTGTCTCCTGTTCCTCGGCCGGGGACTGGCCGGTGCCATGGTGTTCGTCCCCTCGTGGCCAAGGGGTTCGCTCGGATTCCGGGACGCCGCTCGACCGGCTGAGGACGTCCTGCCAGGCTCGGTAGGTGTCGAGATCGGGACCGGGTGGGAAGAGGTGCTCCACCCGGCGCAACTGGGGCATCAGCAGCATCGGCAGGTGCAGTTCGGGAAGACCGGTGCCGAGCCGCGGCTCGGCTTCCGCCGGCGAGTACGGGAAGCCGTCCAGGAAGGCACGCAGGAGGCGTGCCGGATCGGTCAGGGGAACCTCGATCCGGGGTCCTGCTTCCAGGAGTAGCTCGGTGAAGAGGTGGAACCGCCTGCTCCGGGCATGCCACGGCGACAACCCGCCGTGGGACACCACCAAGGCCGAAAGCTCGTCAGCGACTTCGGCGCACTCCCGCCACCCGGCGCTGTCGAGTGTCCGCCAGCGGGTGAGGAACTCGGTGCGGAACCGTTGTTCCAGCAGCAGCCAGTAGCCCTCGTGCGGTGGCGGGGACAGGCGAGCCGGGTCGAGTCCCCGGAGCCGGCCGGCCAGCTGCCGGAGGTCCAGTCGCTTCCATTCGCGGATTTCGGGGATCACGGGAAGACGTACCCCAGCACCAGGAACGCGTCCTTGCCGATGGCCAGATAGCCGCGGCCGCGGGAACCGCTCATCGGTGGCAGGTAGTGGCCGCTGTGCAGGTCGATGTAGCGGGGAACGATCTTTCCGTCGACGATGTCGAACGTACACTGACCGGCGGATCGGACCTTCTCATTACCGCTCAGGACGGCGTGGGTGATCTCCTGGCCCTTGACGCGTTCCGGAGTCACCACCAGCGAGCCGTCCATCTTCACCACCCACTTCACCACACCGGGCCCGGACCGGACCATCGTGATGAATTCCGGTGAGTTGACCGCGATCGGCTTGGCCCCGACGGACAGGGCGCGAGCCAGTTCTTCGGGGTAGGTTTCCCAGCCGAGGTTGGGAAGGGGGTCGCACTGGAACCGGGGCGCCATCGCGGTGGCGGCCGGCGGTTTGCCGCCCGGGTGCGCCGGCGGGCCGGTCCGGGCCGGTGTCCCGCTCGGAGAAGCGGCGGCGTGGAATCCCGGAGCAATCTGGCAGACCCGCCGCAGCCGATCGAGCAGAACGGTCATCTTCTCGGTGAGCTGCGCGATCTTCTCGGACTTGGCGAGGTACTTGCCGATGTTCGCGACAACGGCCCCGATCGCCTTGACGATCGCCTTGCCCTTGACGAACGGCAGAACCAGCCCGACGACGTTGACGACACTCCAAAGGCAGGCCTCGATGTCGCCGGAGCCGAAACAACGCTTGAGGTCGGGGATTCCGATGAACTCGAGGAGCACTTCACCACCGGCCTCGGCGAGGAAGCTGATGACGTCCTCGCCGTTCATGCACCCCTGCTGGGCCGACCGGTACTCCGTGAGGGCCGCTTCGCTCACCGGCTCGGCGACGAGCTCGTCGATGTCCTCGACCGAAAGGCCGGGCAGGCAGCCCGCCAGCACCATCGCCTTGGTCTGCTGGATCTCCGCGTCCCGTTGCCGTTGGTCAGCTTCGGCCTTGTCCGCGGCACGCTGCGCATCCGCGGCGGCGTCGCGGGCCCGCTGGGCCGCGTTCGACGTCTCCTGCGCGTGGGCCCTCGCCCGTTCCGCCGCCGCCGCGGCTTCGGCCGCGTAGGTCTCGGCCTGCGCCGCTGCCGCGTGCGCTGCCGTCGCGTCGGTTTCCGCCTGGGTGGCCGCGCTGCGCGCCGCCGCTGCCTGGCCTTCGGCGGCGTCCGCGGCCAGTCCCGCGATCGCCGCGTCGGCGTTCGCTTCGTTCGCCTTCTGACGAGCCTTGACCGCGTTCTCGTGCGCTTGGACGTCGTAGCCGTTGGCCATGTCCGCCGCCGATCGGGCACTGTCCGCCGCCGACGCCGCGGTGGCTGCTGCCCGCGCCGCCTCCGCCACCGATTGCGCGGCCTGCGATGCCGACTTGGCCGCGTTGGCCGCCGCCTGGAACGCCGCCTTCGTGTCGGCCGCGGCGTTGTCTGCCGCCTGCTGGGCTTGGTCGGCGGCCGACTTCGCCTCGTCCGCCCGGGTCTGCGCGGCCTGTGCCTGCTCGTCGCCCGCGGCCTGGGCCTGCGCCGCGACCTCGGAGACGAAGTCGGCGTCGAGGTCGGCTCCGGTGAAGGGCGCGACCACGACGATCGCCGTGTTCGCCGGTGCCGTGATGGCGGCTGACGACGACCTTGCGGCCAGCGCGGCCCGGCCGGCGAGACCTGCCTGGGTCGCGGCGGAAACGGCTTCGCGGAACGACTCGCCGGTGTTCTGACCCGCTCTCGTGGCGGCAACCGTGGCCTGCCGCGCTTGTTCCGTCGCCTGCTCGGCGAGCGCGGCGGCGTTGCGGGCGTTGGCCGCGGCCTTGACCTCTTCCGCCGTCGCGGTGGCGGCCGCGGCGTTCGCGCGGGTGGCGGACGCGTGGGTGTCGGCCGCGGCGGATTCGGTGTTGTCCGCGGCCAGGTCCGCGTTGGCCGCGGCGTGCTGTGCCTCTTCCGCCGCGGCACGGGACGCGGCGGCGGCCGCAGTGGCCTTGGTCGCCGCTTCGCGGGCCCGGGCGGCGGCGCCGGTCGCCCGGTTGGCGGCATCCCGCGCGGCCCCGGCGGCGCTCGCCGCGGCGCCTGCGTCGGCGCGGGCTTCCCGCGCCGCGGCCCAGGCCGGTGCTTCCTGCTCGGTTCCCCGCGCAGCCGCCGCGGACGCCTCGAGCGCCTGGGCGCGTGCCTCGGCAGCGTTCCCCTGGCGCTGTGCTTCCCACGCCAGGTCACGCGCGGTCTTGGCGTTCGACTCCTCCCGCCGGGCGGTGTCTTCGCACCCGGCGGCGATGTCTTCCTGGGCACGGGCGCGCGCCAGGTAGGCGGCGGCTTCGCGCTTCTTCGCCTCCGCCTCGCCTCGCGCCTTTCTCGCCTCGGCCGCGGCCTGGTCGGCCTGCTCGCGGTAGCGGGCCGCCTCGTCACGCCGGCGCTCGGCTTCCATGCGGGCCGTGCGGGCGTTCCCCGCTTCCTGCTCCGCCGTGTGGAGGGCGTCGTAGGTGCGTTGCAGGTCCTGGAAGGCCTGGTCACGAGCCGTGTAGGCGGCCACCCGGGCCTGGCTCGCGCGTTCGGCCGCGTCCTTCGCTGCCTTGGCCTGGTCGGCGGCCGCCGCGGCCAGGGCCGCGGCCTGGCGGGCGTGCTCGTCCGCGTGCAACCGCCACTGCCGGGCTTCCTCCGCCCGGGCCGTCGCCTCGTCGTGGTGGCCGATGGCCGCGTCCGTGGCCGTCGTCGCCTCGACGGCGTGCTGCGCGGTCTGGCTCGCGAGCGCCGCCGCCTGCGCGGCCGAGGACATGCCCTGGGCCAAGCGGGCCCAGTCGGCGCCGTAGGGCAGGCCCACCTCGATCAGGATGTTCGCTTCGGCGGTCGCCGCGACAGAGGCGCTCTGGGCCTCGGACGCCGCCTGGCCGGCGAAGTCCAGCTGCCGCTGCACCTCCTGGCGGACCAGGCTGAACGACCCGGGGGAGTGGTGGCCGCCCGCGGTGTTCGCCGCGAGGATCTGGGCGGCCTGGCGGGCCGCGGTGCCTGCCGAGACCATCGCGTTCGCCGCGTGCTGCAGCGACCGGATGCCCCGGCCGTTCGCCACCAGCAGGTTCTGCCGGGCCCGCGACGCGCGGGCCGCCCGCTGGGCGAGGTCGCTGGCCGCCTCGGCGGCCTTGTTCCGCTCTTCGAGGTCCTTCAGGTACTGCTCGCGGGCCGCGGCGTCCCGCTGCGCGGCCGCGAGGTAGCCGCCGTTGAAGAAGGCCACGATGGCCGCATCCCCGGCCGCCAGTGCCTGCTGTGCGGCGAGCTTGACCTCCGGGCCCGCCGAGCCGGACAGCGCCGTCACCCGCGCCCGCAGCTCGTCGGCGCGGGCCTGGGTGTTGCGCCGGGTGCGCTCGTCCCGCTCGGCGGCGATGCCGCGGCCGTAGTCGAGGAACGCGGCCCGGTCGGCGTCTGAGCCGGCCAGCACGCGCTCGACCTCGGCGTTGAAGATCGGGCCGCCGGTGCCGCGGAGGTTCAGCACGGCTTCGCGGTTCAGCCGGGCCGTCTCGTCGCGGCGAGCCTGGGCGCGTTGCTGCGCTTCGACCTCGCCGGTGTCGAGGAACTCCCAGATCGCGTCCTCGGTGCCGGCGTCCAGCGCGGCCTGCGCCGCCGTCCGGACCTCGGGCTCCTCGGAGAGCTGGGCGATGTCGGAGACCAGCTTCCACAGCCGCGGGTCGAGCGGCTCGCCCATCCCGGTCTCGCCGTCCCAGCCGGGGTACTCGGTGTGCGGAATCGGGCGCGTGCCGGTCGGTGGTGGGTCGTCGGCGGTGACCGAAACGGGTGCCGGGGTGACCACATCGACGTCGGTCGTGGCGAACACGGTGCACGCCAGCATGAGCGCGAACACCTTCGTGACGAATCCATGCGCCATTTCGGCGTCCTCCGGGAGCGGTTCGGACAAATAAATGGAAAGCGCTTACTTGTTCGCCGGATTCCGCATCCGGGTTTCCCCGTCGACGGCTTGGGCGAGCAGGTCGTTCCAGAAACCGGCCTGCTCGGCCGCCCAGCTCTGTTCGGCCGCCCAGGCGGCCCGGACGGGATCGGCCGCGTCGCGCACGGCCTGCCAGTTGGGCCCGGTGGCGGCCTGCGCCGCCGCGGCGACCGCGGCCCAGTTCGCGGCCTGGTCGCGAGCGACCTGCGCCGCATCCGCCCAGGCCACGCGCGGCGCGCCGGTCTGGGCGCCGACCCGCTGCCACGCCCGGGCGGCGGCCTCCCGCAGCTGGACCTCGAGCTCGCCGGCGGCTTCGAGCGCGGCCCGTTCCGCCTCCCGCGCGTCGACGACGAGCCGTCGGACCGCAGCCAGCCAGCGGGCTTCCTGGTCCGCATCCCGCAGGCGGTGGGCTTCCAGGTCGAGCTCCGCGCCGGTCGCCCAGCCGTAGGCGAAGAACTCGACGACGTCCGCGTCGGTGGCTCCTGACCTGATCGCCCACCCGGCAGCGGCGCGGACCTGCGCGCCGGGGTCGTGCATGGCGAGCGTGCGGACGTACTGGCGATCCGCTTCGGCGAGGGCTTCCCGCTGGCTGCCGTTCGCCTCCCTGGCGAGCCGGTCGCGTTGCTCCGCGGCCGCGAATCCCTGGCGCACGAACAGGTCCCGGTCCGAGTCGGTGCCCAGCAGCGCGCGTTGCGCGGCGGCGTTGACCTCGGGCGCGTACGCCGCGGTGTAGGTCGCCAGGATCCGGCGGCAGAAGTCCGCGTTCACCGCCGCGGTTTCCGCCGCGCGTTGCTCCGCGGCGGCGAGCCCGTGGTCGAGGAACTCGAAGACGACGTCGTCGTTCTCGTCGGCCCACGCCACCCACGCGTCGGCCCGCACCGCGGCCCGCGGGTCCTTGCCGGCCAGCCGCCGGACGAGTTTGCGGGCGGTGGTGGCGGGATCGGCAGCGAGCACGGAAGAGTCCGAAGTGGACGAAGCGACGGCGGGAACCTCGCCGAGCCCGGTGATCGCGGCGGCGGCCAGTGCACCGCTCAGCAGGACGCGCAGCCTTGACATCGTTGCCTCCCCCATGGCGATCGGGCGGGGCAAAACGCCCAATCGGTGTCAACGTAACACCGCGGTGAAGGGGTGATCAATCGACCGTTCGGCCCCACGTTCGTTTTTTGTCGTGATCCGATGAAAGAGCGGAATTGCCTTGTCCGCCCGTCGATTTTGTGGTTAGCCTCCGATAAGAACGATTCCGAGGGGGAGTCACGGTGGAACCCGTATTCAAAAGACGCTCCGCGCTGCGCGGAGCGGCGGTGCTCGCCGCGGGCGCGGCCATGCCGGCAGGCGCCGTCGCGGCCGCCGACGAGTTCCCGGAGCTCACCTGGCGGGCCAGCGGACCCGCGGCCAGCCCGCCGCCGTTCCGGGTGCGGATCATCTCCGGAATTCCCGCCGTCGTCGGCTACGGGACGATCGTGACGCTCGGTCCGGTCATCGTGCAGGCGATCAGCGACCGGGCCTTCCCGCTGTTGCTCCGGACCGCCGGATACAGCTCACTGACCGTGACAGTGACCGGCACGGTCATGGTGGCCGACTCCCGGGGCCTCTCCGGACGCCTGCCGGTGACGATCGTCTTCCCGCGGGTCACGATGCCGACGACCGCCGTCGAGACCGTGCTGACCGGTACCGCCACCTTGACCGGATCGCCTCAGCTTCCCGCGGTTCGCAATCCCGGGACGATGACGATCAAGGCGGAGTCCGGCGCCAAGGGCGCCGTCACGGTCTTCAAGGACAGCGGGGTCAGTACTTCGTTCCCCACCACCATCAACCTCATGGGACCCAGCCCGGTTCCCCCGGTCGCGACGATCGAGGTGCGCTGACCGTGCGCATGGACGCGAGAACGGCGGCCGCGCTCGACGCGGCGAAGGCCCGGCTGGCCGAGGACCACCTGACCGACCCGAACGTGGTCGGCGTCGCGAAGGGCTTCCGCACCCGCGGCGGCGAGCTCACCGACGAGCCGGTCGTGATCGCCCTGGTCCGCAAGAAGCGCCGCGCCGCCTTGGTTTCCCGGAGCCGATTGCTGCCGGCCACGATCGGCGGCCACGGTGTGGACGTCGTCGAGACGGGGGAGTTCCGGTTCTCCGGCGCCACCAAGGCGGCCGCGCCGTCGCCGATCGCCGAGCGCTTCCGGCCTCCGCTGCAGGGCGCCGGCCTCGGTTCGCTCGCCGACGGCACCCTGGGCACCCTCGGCTGCCTGGTCCGCGACCGCACCGACGGCTCAATTTGCGTGCTGTCGGCCAACCACGTCCTGGCGAACTTCGGCGCCACCGCACCGGGTACCGCCATCCTGCAGCCCGCCCCGCTCGACGGCGGCGCGGACGCCGGGAACACCATCGCCCGGTTCAAGCGGTCCATCCCGCTCGTCAAGGGCGTCGCGAACAGCGCCGACGCCGCCATCGCCCAGCTGGAGCCGGGCATCGGCGTCAGCTCGACGGTGGCCCGCAATCTGATGGCGCCGATCTCCCCGACGCACCGGGCGATCGGGCTGGCGTTCCTCGCCAGCGTCCACGGCGGCACTTTCATGGCCAAGATCGACACCGTGCTGGCGCAACTGGACGTCGAGCTGCTCACGGCGGACTCGACCACCCAGGTGGTGGAGGGCAGCCGGATCGAGAAGGTGGGCCGCAGTTCGGGGTACACGTCGAGCGTAGTGCTGGACACGACCGCGAGCGTGTTCGTCGACGGCTACCACTTCACCGACTTGATCTACGCGCAGCGGTTCTCGCTCGTCGGCGACTCCGGTGCGGTCGTGTGTGAAGGTGGCAATGGCAAGACCTACACGCCGATGCCGGCGATCGCCTGCCGGATGCTCGGTGCGGCCGGTTCGCTGTACGACCTGCCGCTGGCGAACGACAACGGGTACGTCGACCAGGCCCGGGACGAGTTCTTCGGCCAGAGCGTCGTCGGCAACCTGGTCGTCCAGCTCGTCTACCGGAACCTCGACGTCGCGGTGAACCGGCTCGAGGCGGCGACCGTGAGCCCGGAGGAAAAGGCCGAGGCGCGGCGGTACTACGACAAGTACCGCGCGCTCGTCATCGGCCTGCTCGGTGATCCCGGCTCGACCGTGCAGCTGACCCAGGAGAACGTGGACGACGTGCGCGCGGTCTTCGCCGGGCTGTCCCCCGAACTGGTCACCCTGCCGGAGAAGCAGGGGCTGTGGGTGATCTTCGACGACGTCATCGCGCCTTCGGTCGGCCGCACGCGCGCCCAGCTGCTCGACTACATGAACGACCTGGCGGTGTACCAGCGGGTGGTGAACGCGCTCCGGCAGATCCCCGGTCTCGAAGTCGACGAGACCTTCGGGTTCTCCTCGCGGTGACCTCGGCCGCGGACCCGGTCCGGTACCACCTCGTGCGGCTCGTCGGCGGCCTTTCCGCGCCACTGCGCGACACCGTCGGCGGGCTCGTCGACCGGCCGGGGAAGCTGGTGCGGTCGCGGCTGCTCACCGCCTGCGCCGAGTTCGGACGGCCCGACGCCGGGCGGGTGGCGCGGCTCGGTGCGGTCGTCGAGCTCGTGCACCTGGCTTCGCTGGTGCACGACGACGTGATCGACCGAGCGGCGATCCGGCGGGGCGGACCCGCGGTGCACCGGGCCGCCGGACCGGAACTGGCGGTGCTCGCCGGACTCGCCTGCCTGTCGGCGGCCGGGATGGAGGCGGCGGACCTCGGCGAGGGTGTCGCCACGGCCGTGAGCCGGACGGTGGCCGAGCTGGCCCACGGCGAGCTGCTCGACGTCGAACGCGGCTTCGACACCGGGCTGCCCCTGCCGGACTACGTGGATCTCGTGCGGCGCAAGACCGGCGTGCTGTTCCGACTGTGCTGTCTGCTCGGAGCCGTGGAGTCCGGGGTGGACAGCGCGGCCGTCGCCGCGCTCGCCGAGTTCGGCGTGGAGTGGGGGATCGCCTTCCAGGTCCTCGACGACTGCCTCGACCTCGAAGCCGCGGGAGACGACAAGCCGGCGGGCACCGACCACCTGCTCGGCCTGTTCGGCGCGCCGACCTTGGCCGCCCTGCGCAGGGACACCACGGGAGAACTGCACCGGCTCCTGCTCACGCCGTCGTTCTCCGGCGGCGACCTGCCGCGGGTGCGGGAGCTGGTCACCGCGCACGGCGGGCTGCGAGCCGCGCGCACGCTCGCCGACGTCCACTTCGGACGCGCGCTGGCGGCACTGGGCCGCACTCCGGACGGTCCCGCGCGCCGGGCGCTGGTGCGGATGCTCGAAGCGAGCCGTCCTTGAGCCACGCCGTCGTCGTCGGTGCCGGACCGGCCGGTGCGGTGGCCGCCGCCGTGCTGGCGCGCGGCGGCATGCCGGTCGTGCTGGCCGGGCGCGACGACGACGAGCCGCGGTACGACGTCCTGCTCAGCGGCCCGGCGCGCGAGATCCTGCGCTCGATCGGCGTGGCCGTCGACGGCTGGCCGGTTCACCCGGTGACGATCGCCTTCGACGCCACCGTTTCCCACGCCGTTCCCGAAGCGGGATACGCCGTTGTGGACAGTTCCGTGCTCCGGGACACCCTGCGGGACCACGCCGTCCGGTGCGGTACCGACTACCGGACGACGGTGCCGGACGCCCCGCACGTGGTGCTGGCCGGCGGCGCGGGTCACCTCGGCGAGCCGCCGGCGGAAAGCACCGGCGTGAGCTGTGCGCGACGGTTCACCGGACCCCTCGCGGGAGACGGGGTCGTGTTGAGGTTGCTCGCGCCGCCCGCGGACGACCCCCGGGGGCGGCCCCGCTGTGCGTGGCTCGCTCCCGTGCCCGGCGGTTGCACGATCGGCGCGTCGGCCCTCGGCGCCGTTTCCGCCGATGCCCTGATGGACGAGGCGGTCGCGGCCTTGGCCGAACTCGATCCCCGCGTGCGGGACTGCGTTCCGGCTGGTCCTCCGGTTTCCGGCCCGCTGTCCTGCGGGTTCGGCCCTGGTTCGGCGGCCGGCCCGGGCGGGCTGCGGGTCGGGGACGCGGCGGGCCTGGTCAACCCGTTCACCGGCGAGGGGCTCAGCGGCGCCGTCCAATCAGGACGGCTCGCCGCCCGGGCCGTCCTGGCCGCCCGCGACGATCCCGCCGCCGCCCGCCGGGAATACCGGCAGCTGCTGGAATCCTCGTTCGTCGGCTACTTCGAGACGGCGCGGCACGCGGCCCGCCGGTACCACCTCGCCTGGCGTGTGCTCGCGGCCGGCGCGGGCAGCGAGCACCCCTTCCACGCGAAGGGTCGGCGGGCCGTGGTGCTGCCCGAAGGCGTGTCGGCGCTCGCCGGAACCGAACCCCTGGACCTGCCGCCCGCCACCCGTGTCCGGCTGCTGCCGTTCCTCGCCGCCTGCGACGAGGTGTGCCTGTCGCTCGTCCGGGGCGATTGGCCGTTCCTGGCCCGGATGTTCACCGCCGACCGGGAGGACAAGCTGCTGCTGCGGCCCGCGATCGGGTTCTTCGCGGCCCTCGTGGCGGGCGGGGATGTCCCGGCGCGCGGGGCCGCGACGGTCGCCGCGGCGATCGAGCTCGCCACGCTCGGTGCGCTGGCTTTCCTCGGTCCCGCGGTCACGCCGCGGGAAGTGCGTGGCGTGGACTGGGACTCCGCGACGACCGTCCTCGCCGGTGACTACCTGCTCGGCCAGGCGTCCCGGCTGATCGCCGAGGCGGCGCCCGGGCTTTCCTGGTCCTTTTCGGACTGGCTGGGCGAGCTGACCTCGCTGCGGGCCGCCGTCGTGACGACGGGCGCCGGCGCGGAGGCGGTCTTCGCCTCGCTGTTCGAGTTCCCGCTGCGCATCGGGGCGGCCCTCGGCGGGGCCGACGCCGAGGCGTTCCGGGCCTGCGGCGCGACCCTGGGCCGGTTGTTCCTCCGCCTCGAAGACGTCCTGGCCCTGCGGGGCGACCGGACGAGGCTCGACGCCACCCTCCCCGACCTGCTCGACGGCCGGATCTCGGCACTGCCCGAGCTGCTCGCCGTGCCGGGCCTGACGGCCGGGGCGCTTCCGCCGCACGCGCGGCCGGCCGCCGTGGCGGCGGCTCGGGACGCTTCCGCGGAGTTCGAGCGGGAGTGCGATCGGCTCCCGGACCCGTTCGCCCGGAGCCTGTTGAGCGCCGTGGGGGCCTGGGTGGCCGCACCGGCGAAGTGCCCGTGACCTGTCCGGGCGCTCAGCGGCTCTTGCGGAAGGTCTCCGGCGGGATCTGCGCGACCGGCGGGCACTTGCGGTGGTCCGCTTCCGCGCACAGCGGGATGATCGTGAGCCGTGCCGAAGCCTGGTTGCCGGGGCCGGAGTTCTGCCCGGTGAACAGGGAGCTCAGCTTCTCCGCCGCCCCGCAGTTCTTGAACGGCGGCAGGGTGAATCCCCGGAACTTCGGGTCGGGGTTCTTCGGGTCGGTTTGGATGAAGCCACCGCCGAACGGGTCGTACTCGCCGATCATGTCGATCGCCATCGGCGTCTCCGACACGCAGTCCGGACCGGCGTCCAGCGGGACACCGTTCACCTTGACGTTGCTTAGCCGCGAGACCACGTCGAGGTGGTTGCGCAGCAACCCGTCCAGCAGCGTGCCGAAGGAGTGGATCATCGTGCTGCGCTGGTAGTCGACCGGAAGGAACTCCACGGTCGCGCTGATCGGCAAGAAGCCGTAGCCCAGGTAGGACACCGTCACCGGGGCGAAGGCCAGCTCACCGGTGACCTCGCTGCGGACGGGGAATCCCTCGGCGTCGGTGATGTTCAGCCAGACCCCGTTCGCCAGCGCGGCGGGCTTGCTGCGGATCGTGGCGCCGGTCTTGGCGATCGTGCTCGTGTTGTCGACCTGGTTCGGCTGCAGCGGCAGCACCATCGTGGTGGTGTCGTCCGGCGGCGGTTCTTCGGCGATCAGCGAGTGCTTCTGCGGGCCGGCCGGCCGCGGACCCGGCGCGGCCTTCTTCTCCGGTGCCGGCTCGTCCGCCGCGGGAGGGCCGGCCGCCAGGACCGCCACCGAGCCGAACGAGAGGTCCTGGCCGCCGTCGGCCGAGCAGGTCACCTGCTCGGCGGGCTGCTCCGGGGGCGCGCCGGTGACGCCGAGCGCGAGTTTCGGTGCGGTCACCCGGATTCGCAGCACGCCGGCGGCGGAT
Source organism: Amycolatopsis plumensis (assembly GCF_042652605.1). Lineage (NCBI taxonomy): Bacteria > Bacillati > Actinomycetota > Actinomycetes > Pseudonocardiales > Pseudonocardiaceae > Amycolatopsis > Amycolatopsis plumensis. Next base: position 4,926,849 of record NZ_JBHSJY010000001.1, read on the forward strand.
GGGGAAAACGCCGGGAGCTTTCCGGTCGCGACCAGGGAAAGATCGCCTTCGCCGGGCAACCCGGTGGCGGCGATGGTCATCGGGACGGTGAGGGCGTCCTTGACCTTCCCCTGCTCCAGCAGCAGCTGGAAGGTCAGGCCGCCTTCGAGGGTGCTGCCGGTGCCGAGCAGCTGCTGGGCGGCGGCGCGCGGGAGGGAGAACGACACGACCAGGCCGTCGATGGTCACCGGCTGCCCCACGGTCATCGAGGCCGGCAGCGACGCGGTCGTCTTCGCGGCGAGCTCGAGCGGCCCGACGGGGTCGGCGAACGGGCACGTCGTGGCCAGTGTCTTGGTCAGCTCGTGCCGTCCGGACGCCGCGTCGCCGTCCGGTTCGCCCGGTGCGGCGGAACCGATGCCGGTGAACGCGCCGGTGGTGACCGATACGACGCACATCAGCGCGATCGCGCCGCGGGTCGCCGTCCGCCGGGTCAGCCGCAAGGCCATGCCGTACTCCTGTCAGTGCCGCTGGGGAACGAACCGTAGGGATGGCCGGGGCCCCGGCCATCCCTACGGCTGCTTCACCCGGTGATCAGGGGGTGATGACGAAGTCCGGCGAGAACGCCGGGTTCTGCGCCGGGGTGGTGGTCTTCAGGGTGCAGGTCATGTTCCAGTTCGCCCAGGTGTCGTTGGACTTCTTGTGGAACTGCAGCGCCGCGGTGATCGGCGAGACGAGGGACAGCGTGTCCGTGCCGTCGGTCGCCGGGGCGGTGTAGGTCGGGATGGTCGAGTTCGCGTCCTGGGCGATGTTGACGGTGATCGGCCCGCCGGCCGGGTAGATCGTCTCCGGGATGTCCAGGCCGGCCGCCGGTCCGGACACCGAGCCGCGGGCGGCGGCGACCGGGACGGTCGCCTTGCCGCGGATGCCGTCGTAGCCGACCGCGGTCAGCAGCGAGTGGACCGCGGCGGAGATCGTCGCGGTGCCGCCGACGTTGGTCGGCACCGCGGTGCCGTTGACCGGGATCGAGTCCGGACCGGTCAGGAACGCGGTGATCGCCACGTCCTGCTGCGGGATGCCGGGGAACGTGCACCGGTGCGTGGCCGAGGCGGTGTAGGCCGTGTCGGCCGCCGCGACACCCGCGGTGAGCAGACCCACGGTGCTGACGATGGCTGCGGTGGTGACTGCCTTGAGGGACAAGGTCCTGAGTCGGGTCATGACTGTCAATCTCCTTCGATCATCCAGTTGACGTCTTGGCGCCGGCGCGGCCCACGCGCCTCGCGGACCGATCGGTACCGCGAATTCCCCCGGTATTTCCGTGGCTCAGCCCTGACCCTCGCGAGGTGGCTGTGAGAAATAAGGTTACTCGCCAGTCGGTTGCGCAACAAGCGTGTGACGTACCGGACCCGGCGGTGGTCCTCACGGCCACGTTTTTTGTCAACAGCGGAGTATGTGCGGAGGACTCTTGGTTGACGCTTGACAAAGAACTCGACGGGTGTCGTCCGGCGATTCTCCGGGTTAGTATCTGAGTGCGCGCGTGCACCCTAACCGCGCGAATCGATTCAGCGAAAGAAGATACCCGTGGCCGAAGTCTTCCGTTTCCGGAGCGCATCCCGGCGGTCCGCCGTGCTGGCGGCCGCGGCACTGGTCGCCGCCCCGTTCGTGCCGTCCGCGGCCGCTTCGGCCGAGGACACCGGCGGTGTCCTGGAGTGGGGTTACTCGAACTACATCTCGGGGCCGTCGCCGGACGCTCTCGAGGGCGTGACCGCGGTGTCCATGGGCAGTATGGACGCGATGGCCCTCAAGGGCGGCGGGGTCCTGGTGTGGGGCGACAACAACTTCGGCCAGACGGAGGTACCGCCGGCGGCGGCGTCCGGCGTCAGCGCGATCGCCGCCGGCTGGGCCCACGAGCTCGCGCTCAAGAACGGTGGCGTGCTGGCCTGGGGAAACGACTGGTACGGCCAGACGGACGTGCCCGAGGAGGCGAAGTCCGGCGTCGTCGCCATCTCCACCAGCGCCATGCACAGCCTCGCGCTCAAGGCGGGCGGCCGCGTCGTCAGCTGGGGCCTGCGGTCGGACGTCCCGGCCGCGGCGACGTCCGGCGTCACCGCCGTTTCCGCCGGTGGTGACCACAGTCTCGCCCTGAAGAACGGCGAGGTCCTCGCGTGGGGCAGCGACAACTTCGGCCAGTCGGACGTCCCGGCCGACGCGAAATCGGGTGTCACCGCCGTTTCCGCCGGTCACCAGCACAGCCTCGCGCTCAAGGACGGCCGGGTGATCGCCTGGGGCCGCAACGACAACCACCAGGCCGAGGTCCCGGACACCGCGCTGTCCGACGTCGTCGCGATCGACGCGGGCTGGACGTTCAACCTCGCGCTCAAGAGCAACGGCGACATCGTCGGCTGGGGGTCCAACGACCAGCTGGAGAGCGACCCGCTGAGCAACGGCATCTGCGGCCCGCTGCAGGCGGTCTCCGCCGGTGACCGGTTCAGCGTCGTGCTCAAGGCGGATCCGTCCGCACCCTGCTGACCAGGCACGGAAAAAGTGGGGCTTCCCGGCCGGGAAGCCCCACTTTCCGTCCGGTGGATCAGCCTTCGGTCTTGGCCGCCAGGTCCAGCGAGATCGTGTTGCCCGGCCCGGAGACCAGTGCGCCCAGCGCCAGGTCGGCGATGAAGCAGTTCTTGAACTCCGGGATGGTGTAGGTGCCGGTGACGGTGAACTTCGGGGCGAAGATGTCGACGTCCTTGGCGCTCAGGTCGAGATCGAGCGGCTTGCTCGCCTTGCAGCTGCCCGGGATCGTCGGCAGCGGGATCACCGGAACCAGCAGGCCGGCCCAGATGTCGTAGATCTCCATGTTCGCCTGGGCGTGCGTGGTCAGCGTGCCGTCGGCGAGGGTGCCGGTGGCCGGGCCGGTCGGGGTGATCTTGACCTTCGCCTTGATCTTGAACAGGCCCGACACCAGGGAGATGTTCGCCTGCGACGGCGGCAGCGCCAGGTTCGCGTTGAGGCCGACCGAGCCGGTCTGGTCGTCGATGATCAGGTTGCCGTCGAGGGTGCCCGGGCCGAGGGTCATCGCGCTGCCGGTCTTCTTGACCACCGTGTTGCCGGTGACCGTGTAGCCGACCGGGATCTCGACCACGTCGGCCGAGGCGGGTACGGCGGTGACGACGCTCATCGCGGCGCCCGCGGCCGCCACGACCGCAGCCGCGCGTGCCCATTTCCGGCCGTTCTTCCGAGTGCGCAACAAAGTGGGCATGCCAACTCTCCTTCGAATTGTGCAGCGTGCTGAAAACTGGGGTCAGCGGGGGGTGAGGCCGGTAATCTTCCAGGTATTGCCCTCGCGTTCCGCGGTCACCGAAAGCTGCGCGGCCGCGGAACTGCTGGAATTGTTGTCCGCGCGGGTGGCGAACTGGTCGAGGAACACGAGAAGCCGGGCGCGGCCGTCGCGTAGATCCTGCACTGCGGAAGACGTCACCCGCGTGGTCAGCACCAGTTTCTGGGCCGGTGCTTTGTCCTTCACCTGGGCGAACAGCCGGTCGTAGGTGGTGCGGGCGTCACCGCGCAGGACGTCTTGGGCGGCCTGGCCGGTGACGTCGGTCTTGTCGTAGGAGTAGGAGAAGATCCGGTTGAGCGCCAGCGTCACCGCCGAGGTGACGTCGGCGGTGGCCCCGACGTCGGTGAGCGCGTGGTTGGCCGCGGCCGGTTCGCCGGCCGCGGAGTGCGCCGCCACGGTGAACACCACGCCCGCCGCGGCCAGCAGCACCGAGACGGCGATCAGCAGGGGGAGCAGGATCGGCCGCCGCCGCGGCCGTTCGGCGTCCTCCGGGATCTCCGGAGCGGGTGCGCCGGTGTCGTCATCCGAAGGGGAGGTGGTCACTTCGGGCTCTTCTTCGGTGGCGGCCGGGGCGTCGGTGGTGCTCATCGGGCCCCCACCGGCAGCTCGTCGAGCGCGCTGAGCTTCCAGCCGTCGTCGGTCCGCGTCAGTCCCGCCGCGAAGCGGTTGCGCTTGGTCGCCGGGGCGACGCCGTCCTTCTGGGCGGTGATCTCCACCGAGGCCAGCAGCTTCGCGGTGCCGGCGTGCTCGTCGAGCTCGCTCAGGGCCGCGTCCAGCACCTTGCCGGTGGACACCGTCGCGTCCTGGGCGAGGGTCTTCTTCGTGGTGTCGTCGGTGTGGGCCAGCCGGTCGTGCAGCGGGCCGGTCGACGCGTCGAGCCACTGCGCCAGCCCCTGGTCCAGCCGGTGGTAGTCCAGGGTGCACAGCCGGGCGACCAGCTCCCGGCCGCTGGCCAGCGCCTCGTCGCGGGCGGTGCCGTAGGTCAGTTCGGCGCTGTGCGCGGTGCGGTACCAGGACAACCCCGCCCAGCCCGCGAAGGCGGCGGTGACGACGACCGCGAGCACGGCGGCCCGCAGCGGCCACTTCACTTTCCCAGCCACAGCATCTCCTCGATCGTCGGGGACACCGCCAGGCCGGGCGACGCGGGCAGCGGAGCACCGGAGGCGGGCGCCGTGAGGGACGGCACCGGCGGGTGCGGCACGTTCTGCGAGCCCCGCACCGACGTCGCGTCGCCCTTTTCGAGCGTGCAGGACGCACTGGTGTTGAACGGCAGCGGCGAGGTGTCCGTACTGGGCCGGTACCGCGTGCTCTCGTACCCGGCCCGGCAGGGGACGGGGTCGTAGTACGTCAGCGCCATGGCGAGGTTGCCGTCTCCCCCGGGGAAGGCCGTCGACGTCGCCGCGACCATCTTCGGCGTCGCCACCAGCAGCTGCTCCAGCTGGCCGGTGCGGGCCTGGATCACCTGCGCCGTGGTGAGCAGGTTGGCCAGCAGGATCGGCAGCCCGGGGTCGGTCTCCCGCAGCAGGGTGCCCAGCTCGGTCGCGGCCGGCGGTGCGGTGGCGATCAGCCGCCGCAGATCACCGTCCGAATCGGACAGCTGGGCGGCGAACAGCTTGGCGTTGCCGGCGAACGAGCGCCACTCGGCGGACGAGTCGAGCTGGGTGCGCAGCACGGTCGAGCCGTCGTCGATCAGCTTCGTCGTCTGCGGCAGGTTGGCCGACGCGTCGTTCGTGAACGACGTCGCGGTGTCCAGCAGCACCTGCAGATCCGGCCCGGTGCCGCGCAGCGCGTCGTCGAGCTCGTCGACGACCGTGCGCAGGTCGCCGGTGGGCACGGACGCGGTCAGCGAGTCGAGGTCGCCGAGCAGGTTCTGCACCGGCATCGGCAGCGTGGTCTTCTCCCGCGGGATGACCGAGTCGCCGTCCAGGAACGGGCCGTCCGACGTGCGGGGCTGGAGGTCGACGTACTGCTCGCCCACCGCGGACCGGTTGGCCACCACGGCCTGCGTGTTCGCCGGGATCGGCGGGGCCGAGCGGTCGATGATCAGGTCCGCCTCCGTCCCGGACGGCGTCAGCCGCAGTTCCCCGATCCGCCCGACGGCGACGCCGCGGTAGGTCACTTCGCCGTTGGTGAAGATGCCGCCGCCCTCGGCGAGCTCCAGCTTGACGGTGTACCCGTCGTTGCCGATGAGCCGGCCGATCCCGGCGTAGTTCGCGCCGACGAACGCGACGGTGACGAGCGAGATCACGACGAACGCGATGACCTGGACCCGGACTCTGGTGGTCAGCATCAGCGCCCTCCCGGTGTGGTGACCTGGCCGGCGGCCGGGAGCGGAAGCGGCGGCAGGGTCGGGAGGCAGGGCGGGTTGTTGCCCGTGGCACCCGGCTGGCAGACGGGTGGGACGCCTTCGCCCTGGTTCGGCAGCGGCACGCCCGGCGCCGGGATGACCGACAGGTAGACGTTGAGGTAGTCGCCCTTGATCGCCGGCAGCACCGCGTCGGTGTACGGGAAGGACGGCAGGATCTCCAGCGCCTTCGGCAGCGACGCTCCGGCGTCGGCCAGCCGCTGCAGGATCGGCGCGAGCGCCCGCAGGTCGGCGACGAGGTCGGCCTGGCTCTTGTGGATGACATCGGTGGCGACGCCGGAGAGGTCGTCGAGCGACTGGAGCATCGCCACGAGCTGGGTGCGCTGGTCGGTCAGCGTGCGCAGGCCCGGCGTGAGGTCGGTGAGCGCCCCGGACACCTGCTCGTCGCGGTCGGCCAGCGTCGTGGCCAGCCGGTTGACGCCTTCGAGGGCCGCGGTGATGTCCTGGCGGTGTGCGTCGAGGTCGGTGGTCAGGGTGTTGACGCCGGCGAGGAACGAGCGGATCTGCGTCTCGTTGCCGGTCATCACCTTGCCGAGCTCGCGGTTGATCGTCTGCAGCTGCCCGATGCCGCCGCCGTTGAGCAGCAGCGAAAGCGCGCCGAAGACCTCCTCGACCTCCGGGTTGCGGTTGGTGCGCGACACCGGGATCACCGCGTTGTCGGCCAACCGGGCCCGGTCCTTCGCCTGGCCGTCGGGTGCGGCGAGTTCGACGAACTTCTCGCCGAGGAGGCTGGACTGCCGCAGCCGGGCGACGGCGTCGGCGGGCAGCACGACGTCGCCGTTGACCTCGACGACGGCTTCGGCGGTCCAGCCGTCCGCGCCGAGGCGGATGGTCTGGACCCGGCCGACCGGGACGTCGCCGACCTTCACCGCGGCCTGCGGGACCAGGTCGAGGACGTCGGCGAACTGGACGGTGACGTGGTACGGGTGGTCGCCGACGTCGGCGCCGCCGGGCAGGGACAGGTCGTAGACGCCCTTGAACTCGCCGGAGCAGCCGGTCAGCACCAGGCAGCAGCCGGCCGCCAGCGCCGTGACGCGTCGCAGTCTTCTCATTTGCCGCCCGCCTCGTTCGTGTAGACGTCCCCGGTCACCGGCAGCGGCAGGTAGTCGATCAGGTCGGTGCGGGTCTGCAACGTGCCGGTGGCGGGGTCGACCGTCTGGATGAGGTTGGTCGCGGCCAGCGGCGCGGTTTCGAGGTACTCGGCCAGCGACGCGCGCTGGTCGACGAGCGTCTGCGTGGTCACCGCCAACTTGTCCACATTGGACTTGATCATGGCTCGGTTGTCCTTGAGGAAACCCTGGATGTCGCCGAGGGCACTTCCGAGCGAGCGCAGCGCCGAGGCCAGCTCGTCGCGGTTGGCGGACAGCGTTCCGGACACCGACGCGAGCTGCTGGTTCACCTGCGTCACCTGCTCGTCGTTGGCGGCCAGCATGCTGGTGAACTGCTGCAGCTCCCGGACGGTGGCGAACAGGTCGCCGGAGTTGCCGGAGAGGGTCCGGGCCAGCTGCGCGAGCTGCTTGACGGAGTCGTTGAACGCGGTTCCGTTGCCCCGCAGGTTGTTCGCGCCGGTGGTGAGCAGGTCCGACAGGGCGCCGTTCTTGTTCGCCCCGTCGGGGCCCAGCGCCTTGGTCAGCGAGTCGAGGCTGGCGTACAGCTGGTCCAGCTCGACCGGGGTCGCGCTGCGGTCCAGGCCGATGGTCGCGTTGTTCACCAACCGGGGCCCGCCGCGGGCCGGCTTGGAGAACTGGACGTACCGGTCGGCGACGACGCTGGGGGCGATGACGACCACGTCGGTGTCGGCCGCGATCGGTGCGGAGCCGTCGTAGGTCAGCGTCACCTCGACCTGCTCGCCGCGCGGGGTCACCGACTCGACCTGGCCGATCCGGACGCCGAGCAGCCGGACGTCGGAGCCGCTGTAGACGCCGACCGCGCGGGAGAAGAGCACGGTGGCGCGGTCGAGGCCGGTGCCGGAGAAGATCCACCACAGCGCGGCCACGACGACGAGCGTCAGCACGAGTGCGGTGGAGAGGAACCGGTACGTGCGGGTGTCGTTCACTTCGGGGCTCCCGTCTGCTTCGGCGGCACACACGGGTCACGGTTTTCGGGCAGCAGGCCGCAGAGGTAGGAGTCCAGCCACCGGCCGTTGCCCAGCGCGTTGTTGGCGAGCCGGAAGTACGGCCCGGCGGCGGCCAGGCTCTTGGCCAGGTTGTCGTTCTGCCGGGTCAGCAGGTCGGTCACGGTGTTGAGCTGGCTCAACGCCGGCTTGAGCGCGCCGGTGTTGTCCGCCACCAGGGCGGAGAGCTGGGTCGCCAGCGTCTGCGCGCCGGTCAGCAGGTCGTGGATGGCCTGGCGGCGCCGGTCGAGCTCGCCCAGAAGCAGGTGGCCGTCGGAGAGCAGCTGCTCGAAGTCCTGGTTCGAGTTCGCCAGTGTCGTGGTGATCTTCTTGGCGTTGGCCAGCAGGCCGGCGAGCTGGTCGTCGCGGGAGGACACGGTCTTCGACAGCGCGGACAGCCCGTCGAGCGTGGTGCGCACGTGGGCCGGGGCGTTGCGGAAGGTGTCGCTGATCGCGGTGAAGCTGTCCGCGAGCTGCCCGGTGTCGATCGAGCCGGCGGTGTTCGCGAGGCCGTTGAACGCTTCGGTGACGTCGTACGGGGTGACCGTCCGCGTGCGCGGGATCGTCCGACCTGGGTCCTGCACGGCGTCGCCGGTCGGCTTGAGCGCGAGGAACTTGCGGCCCAGCAGCGTCTTGATCCGGATCTCCGCCGACGTCCGGTCGCCGACCCAGGCGTTCTTGACGCGGAAGGTGACGAGCACGTGGTCGTCGGCCAGTTCGACGTCGCGGACCTCGCCGACCTTGATGCCGGCGACGCGGACCTCGTCGTCGGGCTGCAGCCCGGCCGCTTCCGAGAACTCGGCGCGGTAGGTGGTGCCGCCGCCGACGACCGGCAGGTTGTCGTAGTTGAACGTCACGGTCAGCAGCGCCGCGAGGACGACGCTCCCGGCGACGCCGAGGACGAGCGGATTGCGTTCCTTGAAGGACTTCACGAGCCGCACCTCTCGGCGGTCACGGGCGTTCCGCGGGGCGGCTGGGTCCGGAGGACGGCGCTGCAGACGTAGAAGTTCATCCACGAGCCGTAGGAGCTGATCCGGCCGAGGCTGTTCAGCTTCTCCGGAAGCGTGCTCAGCGTCTGCTCCAGGCCGGGCAGCGTCTGCTCGTCCGCGAGGTTCTTCGTGACGCCGTCGAGGCCGGTGATGCTGTCCTTCAGCGGGGTCCGCACGTCGCCGAGCAGTCCCGCGGTGGCCGTGGAGAGATCGCCGATGCCGCCGATCGCGTCGCCGATCACGACGCGGTCGGCGGCCAAGCCGGAAACGAGCTCGCGCAGCGTCGAAATCAACGTCGTCAGTGCGGTTCCCTTGCTGTTCACCGTGCCGAGCACGTGGTTGAGGTTGGTGATCACTTCGCCGATCAGGTGGTCGCGGCTCGCGAGCGTCGAGGTCAGCGAGCCGGTGTGCGCGAGCAGCTCTTCGACGGTGCCGCCCTCGCCCTGCAGCACCTGCACGATCTCGCCGGAGAGCTGGTTGACGTCGGTGGGCGAAAGCGCCTGGAACAGCGGCTTGAAGCCGTTGAACAGGTCGGTCAGGTCCAGCGCGGGGGTGGTGCGGTTCAGCGGGATTTCCCCGCCGGCCGGGAGGGTGCCCTGGCCGCCGGCGCCGCGTTCGAGCGCGATGTAGCGCTGCCCGACCATGTTGCGGTACTTGATGACCGCGCCGACGTCGGCGGGCAGCTGCCGCCCGGCGTCGAGGGAGAACCTGACGTGGGCCAGGCTGTGGTCGGCGATCTCGAGTTCCTCGACCTGCCCGACGCGGACCCCGGAGATCCGCACGTCGTCGCCGACGTTCAGCGAAGTCGCATCGGTGAAGGTGGCGCCGTAGAGGTCGGTGCGGCCGAAGCCCGTGTTGGCGATCGAGACCGCCAGCAGCGCGGTCGCGGCCGTGGTGACCAGGACGAAGATCAGGCTCTTGAGCAGCGGGGCGGCGAACTTCCTCACTTCAGCGTCACCTCCGTGCCGCGGTAGAGCGGGCCGACGAGCACGCTGCTCCAGTCGGCGACCTCCCCGGTCGGCACGCCCAGCTGCGGGGCGAGCACCGTGGCCAGCAGCTCCCGCTCCTGCGGGGAGTTCGCGACGCCGAGGTCGTCCTGGGTGCCGACCAGCAGCGGGTGCTGGGGCGTGCCGGGCGCGACCGCGGCGGTGCCGGTCGTCGGGGCGACGCCGCTGGGGTAGCAGCGCGGGCCGCCGGCCGCCGGGTACGCCGGGTCGTCCTTGCCGGGCACGTACTTGCCGCGGGACTGGGTGACGGTGACGGCGGCGTGCATGCCGGGCTGGTTCGTGCCCTTGCCGAGCGCTTCGTCGACCGGCTTGCGCAACGCGTCCATCGCCTTCAGGGTGCAGGGGAAGCTGGGAGAGTACGCCGCCGCGACCTCCAGCGCCGAGCGGCTGTCGGCCGACAGGGCGATGAGGTTGTTCTTGTTGCGGTTCAGGAACTGCTGGACCTCGCCCGCCGAGCTCCGCACCTCCTGGTAGACCGAGGCGAGTTCGGGTGCCTTGTCGTGCACCGTGCCCAGCGTGACGGCCGAGTCGGTGAGCGCGTCCAGCAGGTCCGGGGCGATGTCACCGTAGAGCCGGGAGACCGAAGCGAGGTCCTGGACGTCCTTGGTGAACTTCGGCAGTTGCGGGTTCAAGCCGGTGAGGTAGTCGGCGGTGGTGGACAGCGTCCGGCCGAGCTGCTCGCCGCGCCCTTCCAGGGCCGTCGACACCGCGGTGAGCGTCGTCGCCAGCTTCTGCGGCTGGACCGCTTTCAGCAGCGGCAGGAGGCTGTCGAAGACCCGTTCCAGCTCGACCGCGTTCGCCGAGCGGTCCTGCTCGATGACGTCCCCGGCGACCAGGTGCGGGGCCCGGGCACCGTCCGGGATGGACAGCTGGACGTACCGCTCGCCGAACAGCGTCTTCGGCACGAGCAGCGCGGAGACGTTGCGGGGCAGCATGTCCACCTTGCCCGGCTCGAGAGCAAGCGCTATCTCGGCGCCCTGCGGCGTCGCCCGGACGTCGCGGATCTCGCCGACGAGCACGCCACGGGCCTTGACCTGACCGCCGGGGGAGAGCTGGTTGCCGATCCGGCTCGCCTTGAGTGTCACCGGGACCGTGGTGACGAAGTCCTTGTCGTAGACCTTGATCGACAGCGTCACCAGCACGCCCATCACCACGAGGAACAGCACGCCCGCGGTGCGGACCCCGGCCTTGCGGCGGGTTTCGCGTCTCATCCGGCCACCTGCACGGTCGTCGTCGCGCCCCAGATCGCCAGGGACAGGAAGAAGTCGAGGACGCTGATCGCGACGATCGCGGTGCGCACCGCGCGGCCCACCGCGACGCCGACGCCGGCCGGGCCGCCGCTCGCGCGGAAGCCGTAGTAGCAGTGGGCCAGGACCACCACGACGCTGAACACCAGGACCTTCCCGAACGACCACAGCACGTCGCCGGGGGGCAGGAACAGCAGGAAGTAGTGGTCGTAGGTGCCGGCGGACTGGCCGAAGAACCACACGGTGACCTGCCGCGAAGCAAGGTAGCTCGACAGCAGCCCGATCGCGTAGAGCGGGATGACGGCGAGGAAGCCGGCGATCACCCGGGTCGTCACCAGGTACGGGACGCTGGGGATGCCCATGACTTCGAGGGCGTCGATCTCTTCGGAGATCCGCATCGCGCCGAGCTGCGCGGTGAAGCCGCAGCCGACCGTGGCACTCAGGGCGAGACCGGAGACGAGCGGGGCGATTTCACGGGTGTTGAAGTAGGCGGAGACGAACCCGGCGAACGCCGACGTCCCGACCTGGTTCAGCGCGGAGTAGCCCTGGAGGCCGACGACCGTGCCGGTGGCGACGGTCATCCCGATCATCACGCCGATCGTGCCGCCGATGACGGCCAGCGCGCCGCTGCCGAAGCTGACCTCGGCCAGCAGGCGGACGACCTCGCGCAGGTAGCGGTGCAGGGCCCGCGGGGTCCAGGCGATCGCGCGGAGGAAGAAGAGGATCTGGTCGCCGAGGGTGTCGAGGAAGCCGAACCGGCGGTCGACGGCCTCGCGTACCCGCGCGGCTCTCGGGAGTTCCGTGGTCGTCACTTCAGCTCCCCTTGGGCGGAACGAGTTGCAGGTAGACGGTGGTGAGGATCAGGTTCAGCACGAACAGCAGCAGGAACGTGATGACCACGGACTGGTTGACCGCGTCGCCCACGCCCTTCGGGCCGCCCTTGGGGTTGAGGCCGCGGTAGGAGGCGACGACCCCGGCGACGAAGCCGAAGATGATCGCCTTGATCTCGCTGATCCACAGGTCGGGCAGCTGGGCCAGGGCCGAGAAGCTGGCCAGGTAGGCACCCGGGGTGCCGTGCTGCATGATCACGTTGAAGAAGTAGCCGCCGAGCACGCCGACCACGCTGACCATGCCGTTGAGGAAGACCGCGACGCCCATCGCGGCGAGCACCCGCGGCACGATCAGGCGCTGCACGGGCGAGACGCCGAGCACCTCCATCGCGTCGATCTCTTCGCGGATGGTGCGGGAGCCGAGGTCGGCGCACATCGCGCTGCCGCCGGCGCCGGCGATGAGCAGCGCCGTGACGATCGGGCTGGCCTGCTGGATGATCGCCAGCACGCTCGCCGCGCCGGTGAAGGACTGGGCGCCGATCTGCGTGGTCAGCGAGCCGATGTGCAGCGCGATCACCGCGCCGAACGGGATCGAGACCAGCGCCGTCGGCAGGATCGACACGCTCGCGATGAACCAGAACTGCTGGATCAGCTCCCGCACCTGGAACGGGCGGCGGAAGGTCAGCCGGACGACGTCGAGGCCGAGCCCGTAGAGCCGTCCGGTCTGCCGCAGTGCGGCCGCCCCCGGGAACGACGCCGTCGTCGTCCGTTCGGCCATTCGTGTGCCTCCAGCGGTTTCGGCGGCACGACGAATACGCCCGAGAAGGCCAATGGGAAATGGTCCGAATGGGTCAACGAATTCCGGCCATTCACGGTCTCGGGGGCACCGTGCCGTTTCCTACTGGTCGGTACGCTAACGACGGCCCTGCTGGGAGACAAGAACTTGAGCAGGATCACGGGGTCACGGGCTGGTAACCCCACATTTCTTGTCCGGTGCTGACAAACGGGTCCGATCTTGTTGTCAGCGAGGGAAAAGAAACGCGGTCCCGCGGGCGGTGGCTGCCCATTCGGCCCAACCGGAACGGACGGTGCGTCCCCGTCCGTTCCGGGGCCCGGTCAGGATTTGAGGTCGGCGAGGAGTTCGTAGGAGCGGACGCGGTCGGCGTGGCCGTGGACCATCGTGGTGACCATCAGCTCGTTCGCGCCGGTGTCGGCCAGGAGCTGCTCGAGTCCCTTTTGGACGGTCTCCGGCGAGCCGACGACGCTGGACCCGAAGCGCTCGGCCAGGAACGCGCGGTCCATCTCGGTGTACGGGTACTCCGCGGCCTCTTCCGGTGTCGGCAGCGCGATCGGGCGGCCGCGGCGGAGGCTGAGGAACGTCAGCCCGGACGGCCCGGCCAGGAAGCGGGCGCGCTCGTCGGTTTCCGCGGCGACCACGGACACGCCGAGCATCACGTACGGCTCGTCGAGCACCCCGGGCCGGAAGTTCTCGCGGTACAGCTGCACGGCCGGGATGGTGTTCTCCGCGGCGAAGTGGTGCGCGAAGGAGAACGGCAGCCCGAGCCGTCCGGCCAGCTGGGCGCTGAAACCACTCGAACCGAGCAGCCACACCGGCGGCTGGTTGCCCTCGGCCACCACCGCGTTGACCCCGCGGGCCTCCGAGTGGGTGAAGTAGCCGATCAGCTCCTGCAGGTGCTCCGGGAAGTTCTCCGCCGACAGCCCGCCTGGGCCGCGCAGGGCGAGGGCCGTGCGCTGGTCGGTCCCGGGCGCGCGGCCGATGCCGAGGTCGATCCGGCCCGGGTGGAACGCCTCCAGGGTGCCGAACTGCTCGGCGACGACCAGCGGTGCGTGGTTGGGCAGCATGATCCCGCCCGAGCCGACGCGGATGCGCTCGGTGGCGTCGGCGACGTGCCCGATCAGCACGACCGTGGCCGAGCTGGCGATGCCGGGCATGTTGTGGTGCTCGGCGAGCCAGTAGCGGTGGTAGCCCAGCCGTTCCGCGGCGCGGGCGAGGTCCAGGGTGTTGCGCAGTGTCTCGCCGACGGTGTTCCCCTCCGAAACGGGGGACAGGTCGAGCACGGACAGCGGCACGTCAGGCAGTGAGCTCACAACCGGGGTCAACGCCCCGGTGCCGCCAATGCTTCCCGGAGCGACGCCGGATCGTCGCCGCTGAACGTCACAACGCCGTCCGGGCGCACCAGGAGCGCGTCGGCCGGGGCGTCCGGGCAGGACGCCGTGACGATCTTCACGTCCGGTCCGGCGGCGTCCCGCAGGTCGGCGCGGTCGGCGAAGTCGAACAGCACGGTCCGCGCGGCACGCATGATTTCCGCCACGCGGGTCGGCTCGCCGTCGACCGTCAGCGGCAGGTCGGTGACGTAGGGCAGCTCGTCGGCGTCCCGCAGGAGCTCGCCGAGGTGCCGGCTCGCGTCGGGGAACGCGGCCAGCTCGCCGAAGAGCGTCCGCAGGGCATCGCCGTCCTCGCCGGTCTGGCGGTCGAGCAGGGCCTGGACGCGGGTCTGCGTCAACGTCCGGGCCGCCACCGGGTGGCGTTCGGCGTGGTAGCTGTCGAGGAGGCTCTCCGGAGCCGAACCGCGCACGACGGCGGCGAGCTTCCAGCCGAGGTTGACCGCGTCGAGCAGCCCGACGTTGAGCGACGACCCACCGGCGGGGAAGAGGTGCGCGGCGTCGCCGGCCAGGAACACGCGGCCGGCCCGGTACCGCTCGGCGAGCCGGGCGGAGCTGACCGTCCGCGACAGCCAGAGCGGTTCGCCGAGCGGCAGGTCTTCGCCGAGGACCCGGCGGATCGCGGCGCGGAACTCCGCCAAGGTCGGCTCGCCGGCCGGCTCGGGCGCCATCTCACGGACACCGGCGACCACCACGCCGGGTGCCAGCGACGTCACCAGCACGCGGCCGCCGGGACGACGGTTCCAGCCGCGCGCCAGCCCGGAGCCGAACAGCGGAAGGTCCCCGCGGAAGTGCCCGAGGCGCATCAGCTCGCCGTCGGTGGTGCCGGGGAAGCCGATGCCGGCCAGTTCGCGGACCCGGCTGCGCGCGCCGTCGCAGCCGACGACGTACCGCGCGTCGAGGCGGTATTCACCGTCCGGACCTCGCACGGTGTCGAGAGCGACGAGTTCGTGCCCGCGCCGGATTTCGGCGCCGAGTTCGCGGGCGCGTCCGGTCAGCAGCGCCTCCATCCGCGGCTGCTGCAGCATCAGCCCGGGCACGGGCGTGGTCACCGGCACCGGCCCGAACGGCAGGCCGGGGAACGGCCCGGTGAACGCCGCTTCGGCCCGGAACCGCTCCAGGAGCCCGCGGTGGTCGAGCTGCTCGACGATCCGGCCGACGAGGCCGTTGGCCCGCGGCCGCTCGTCCGGCGCCGCCCGCCGGTCGAACACCACCACCTCGGCCCCGCCGAGCCGCAGCTCCGCCGCCAGCATCAGGCCCACCGGGCCCGCTCCGATCACCGCGATCTCCATGACACCCTCCCTGTCTGTCAGTTCAAACTGACGTTCATGTCAGGCTAGACTGACACACCGTGAAAGCGGAAGAGGTTTCGGGACGCGTCTCGGAAACGGACCCGGCGGTGGCGCTGCGGGCGGTGGGCGCCCTGCACCGGCTCGCCGAGCAGGTGGAAGCGGCGGCCGTCGCGCACGCGCGCGAGCGCGGCTGGTCGTGGGAGCAGATCGGGGACGCGCTCGGCGTCGCCCGCCAGTCCGTGCACGCGAAGTACGGGAAGTGAGGTGCCCGTGCTCGACCGGCTGATCGCCAAGAGCCCGTTCGCCGCGGTGGTGACGGCGGCGCTGGAGGAGTCGCGCCGCCGCGGCGACCGACGGCTCGGCACCGAACACCTGCTGCTGGGCCTCCTGCACGACCCGGACTGCGCGCGGGCGCTCGGCACGGACCTGGCGGACGCCCGCGCGGCACTGGACCGGCTGGACCGGGCCGCGCTGGCCGCGCTCGGCATCGACGTGGAAGGCCTCCGCCCGGCCGGAATCCCGGCGAGGCGCGGGAAGCTGACCCCGGGCGCGCTGACGTCGGGGGCGCGCGCGGTCGTCAACGAAGCCCTCCGCGGGACGCCGCGGCCCCGCGATCCGGCGCGGCTGCTGCGGGTGCTGGTGCGGCTGGCTCCACCGGACCCGGCGGCCGCGCTCCTGGCGGAGCTGGGGGTCGACCGGGAGGCGGTTCGCCGGTCTTTCGATTCGCCCACCTGACCGCGCGTCATTGGCTACGGTGGGCAAATCGGAAAATGAACAACAGGAGGACCGGGTGCCGCGTCCCGAGCGACCCTTGGATCCCGGGGACGATCTGCTGACCGAATTCGCCGCCGATCTGCGGCGGCTGCGCGAGAGCGCCGGAAATCCGACCTACCGCGAGCTCGGGCGCCGGGCGCACTACTCGGCCGGGACGCTGTCCGAAGCCGCCGGCGGGCGGAAACTCCCCAGCTTGGCGGTCACCTTGGCCTACGTCCGGGCCTGCGGCGGCGTACCCGGGGAATGGGAGGAGCGCTGGCACGCCGTCGCCGAAGAGTCGCGCACCGGCGGTGCCGATTCACCGCCCGAGCCGGAATCCGGGGAAATTCCGCCGTACGTCGGGCTGGCCGCTTTCACGCCCGCCGACGCCGGTCGATTTTTCGGCCGCGAACGACTTGTCGAAAAACTTGTCGAACGCCTCGCGAGACAACGTTTTCTCGCCGTCCTCGGTGCGTCCGGCTCCGGGAAGTCGTCGCTGTTGCGGGCCGGTCTGCTGCCTTCGGTGAAGGGGCCGGTCGTGCTGCTCACGCCCGGGCCCCGGCCGCTGCAGGAGTGCGCGGTCAAGTTCGCCGCCGCGCTCGGCGTCGCCCCGGGCGCCCTGCTCGACGACTTCGCCGCGCACCCGCGCAACCTCGGTCTCGCCGCCCGTCAGCTGGCCGACCGCGAGGAAGAAGACGTCGTGCTGGTCGTCGACCAGTTCGAAGAGGTCTTCACGCTCTGCCAGGACGACCGGGAGCGCGCCCGGTTCCTCGACGCGCTCGTCACCGCGACCACCGAACCGGGCAGCCGCACCCGGGTGGTCCTCGGCATCCGCACCGACTTCTACACCCACTGCGCGCGGCACGCCGAACTCGCCGAGGCCATGCAGGACGCCCAGGTCCTGGTCGGCCCGATGACGACCGAGGAACTCCGGCAGGCCATCTCGCGGCCCGCCGTCGACACCGGGTACCGCGTCGAGAACGCCCTGGTCTCCCGGCTGGTCGCGGACGCCACCGGCCAGCCCGGCGTGCTGCCGCTGCTTTCGCACGCGCTGCTGGAGACGTGGCGGCGGCGCCGCGGCACCACGCTGACCCTCGCCGGGTACGAGTCCACCGGCGGCATCGAGCGGGCCATCGCGCAGACGTCCGAACGCACCTTCGCGAAGCTTTCCCCGCGGCAGCAACGGCTGGCGCGGCAGATCTTCCTCCGGATGACCGCGCTCGGCGAAGGCACCGAGGACACCAAGCGGCGCATCGCCCGCGCCGAGCTCGACACGGGTGAGGACACCGCCGTCGTCCTCGGCGAGCTGGCCGCGGCGCGGCTGGTCACCCTCGACGACACCGGCATCGAGATCGCCCACGAAGCCCTCATCCGCGGCTGGCCGCGGCTGCGCGAGTGGCTCACCGAAGACCGCGAAGGCCTGCGCGTCCACCGGCAGCTCACCGAGGCGACCGGCGCCTGGGAAGCCGTCGATGAGGATCCCGGCTGGCTCTACCGCGGCACCCGGCTGGCCATCGCCCGGGAATGGGCCGCGCGCCAGGACTCGGCGCTGTCACGGCGTGAACGGCGCTTCCTCGACGCGAGCCTCGCCGTCGAGCACGCCGAGCGGGAACGCGACCGCCGTCGCACCCGGCGCCTGCGCCAGCTGGTCGCGCTGCTCGCGGTGCTGCTGGTCTTCGCCGTGGCCGCCACCGCCTACGCGGTGCGCGCCGAAACCACGGCCACCGAGCAGCGCAACGACGCACTGGCCCAGAAGGTCGCCGGCCAGGCGCTGGCCATGCGCGCCACGAACCCCGCGCTGGCCGCGCAGCTCGCGCTCGCCGCCTACCGCCTCGATCCCGGGGCCGAGGAGCGCAGCGGCCTGCTCGGCATGTTCGGCTCGCCGTACGCGACCCGGCTCACCGGGCACACCGGCCGGGTCAACACCGTCGCCCTCCGCCCCGACGGGCAGGTCATCGCCACGGCCAGCTGGGACGGCACGGCCCGGCTCTGGGACGTCCACGACCCGCACCACCCGGTGCCGCTGGGCGTGCTCGCCGGGCACGAAGGCAACGTGAACAACGTCGCCTTCGCGGCCGACGGCCGGACCGTCGCCACCGCGGGCTACGACGGCACCGTCCGCGTCTGGGACGTCGCCGACCCGGCGCGGCCGGGGCCCGGCACGACGATCGAGCGGCACGAGGGCAAGGCCTACGCCGTCGCGTTCAGCCCCGCCGGGCCGCTGCTGGCCACCGCCGACGTCCAGGGCACGATCCGGCTCTACGACACGACCGACCCCGCCCACCCGCGGCCGTCGGGGGAGCTGACCGGCCACACCTCCTACGTCAACAACCTCGCCTTCAGCGGGGACGGCCGGCTGCTCGCCTCGGCGTCGGCGGACAAGACCGCGCGCGTCTGGGACGTCGCTTCGCGGAGCCAGCTCGGGGTCGTGGCGGGGCACACCGACGTCGTGCACTCGGTCGCGTTCAGCCCCGGCGGGCCGGTCCTGGCCACGGCGAGCCAGGACCAGACCGCGCGGCTGTGGGACATCGCGGACCCGGGCCGCCCGGCGCCGCTGGCGTCGCTGACCACGCACAAGGCGATCGTGCGCTCGGTGGCGTTCACCGCCGACGGCCGCACGCTGGCCACCACCGGCTTCGACCGCACGGCCCGGCTGTGGGACGTCGCCGACCCGAAGCAGCCGCGCGAGCTGCAGTCGCTGCCCGGGCACACCGGCGCGGTCGTCTCCGCGGTGTTCACCCGCGACGGCCGCACCCTCGCCACGGCCAGCGACGACCAGTCCGCCCGGCTCTGGGACCTGCCCGGCCCCGCCGTCTCCGCGCACACGGCCGAGGCGTGCCACGTCGCCTTCGGGCCCGGGGGCAAGCTGCTGGTCACCGGCAGCTACGACCAAACCGTCCGGCTGCACGACCTCACCGACCGGCGCGCGCCGCGGGCGCTGGCCACCATCGACGGCTTCGGCGACGCGGTCTGCGGCGTCGCCGTCAGCCCGGACGGCCGGACACTGGCCACCGGCAGCTGGGACCACACGATGACGCTGCGGGACATCACCGACCCGGCCGCGCCGGGGCCGCCGGTGGTGTTCAACCGGCTCCACGACGACGTCGACGCGGTCGCCTTCAGCCCGGACGGCCGGCTGCTGGCCACCGCGGGCGACGGCCACACCGCCCGGCTCTGGGACCTGGCCGACCGCCTGCGTCCGGTGGAGATCGCGAAGCTCGAGGGCCACGACGACGACGTCCACACCCTCGCCTTCAGCCCCGACGGCCGGACGCTGGCCACCGCGGGCTGGGACCACACCGCCCGGCTCTGGGACATCTCGGCGCCCCGGGCCCCACGGCCGCTCGCGAAGCTGGCGGGGCACACCGACACGATCTTTTCGATCGCCTACAGTCCCGACGGCCGGCACGTCGCCACGGCGAGCGCCGACCGGATGGTGCGCCTCTGGGACGTCACGGACCCGGCGCACGTGCCGCCCCCGGTGGTCCTGGACGGCCACGCCGACGTGGCCGTGTCGGTGTCCTTCAGCGGCGACGGCCGGACGCTGGCGTCCGGCAGCTACGACCGGACGATCCGGCTGTGGGATGTCGCCACGGTCACGCCGTACGCGGTGCTGCCCGAGCAGCGCGACCGCGTGTACGCCGCGCAGTACGCCCCGGACGGCCACACCCTGGCCGGCGCGGGCGCGGACGGCACCGTGCGCTTCTGGGAGGCCGATCCCGGGCGGGCGGCCGAGCGGATCTGCGCGGCGGTGTCGCCGCGGATCACCGAGGCCGAGTGGACCGAGAGCTTCCCGGACCTCGACTACACGCCGCCCTGCCCCTGACCGGGTTGTTCGGCGTTGTTGTTCGGTGGGTGAGCGCGGACACCGAACAACCCGGATCGACTAGACATGCCCTCGGACGGTGTCGTCCCACGACGTTCATTTCACCGGGGGTCTGAAGGGCTCCTTCGAGGGCACGGGAACCCGCCTCCCCGCCTCGCGAAGGGGCCCTTCAGCGTGTCCAGGCGACGGGCCCGGCCGTCTTGAATGACTCATTCCTGGCGTCGGACGCCAGGAATGAGTCATTCACTGCACCCGGAGCCGCACCCGGGGCCGAGGTCAGGCGGCCGGGATCCAGTCCGGGTTCGAAGCCAGCACGATCAGCTGCTGCGTCGCCCGGGTCAGGGCCACGTACAGCACCCGCCGCCCGGTCGTCGACTCGGTGATCAGGTCGTTCGGCTCGACGAGCACCACCGCGTCGTACTCCAGGCCCTTCGAGTCCAGGCTGCCCACGACCTTCAGCCGCTCGTCCGCCTGCCCGGCCAGCCAGCCCGCGATCTCCGGCACCCGGTCCATCGCCGTGATGACGCCGACCGTGCCCTCCACCGCGCCCAGCAGCTCCTTCACCGCCGCCTGCGTCGCCGCGGCCAGGCCGGCCGCCTCCACCGGGCGGACCTCCGGCTCCACCCCGGTGCGGCGGACCGCCACCGGCAGCTCGCCGGCCTCCGCGTGCCCCGCCACCACCTTCGCCGCCAGGTCGAAGATCTCCGCCGAGTTGCGGTAGTTCGTGCGCAGCGTGTACCGCCGCCGGGCCGTCTTGGCGCCGAACGCCTGGTCGCGCGCCGAAGCCGCCTCCGCCGGGTCCGGCCAGGAGCTCTGCACCGGGTCGCCGACCACCGTCCAGCTCGCGTACTTGCCGCGCCGGCCCACCATCCGCCACTGCATCGGCGAAAGGTCCTGCGACTCGTCGACGACCACGTGCGAGTACTCGTCGTAGTGCTCCGGCCGGGTCGGCGCCCCGCCCGAGCGCTCCGGCTCGACCTCGATCACCTGACGCCGCTTGCGCTTCGGCGGCGGCCCGATCAGCACGCGCAGCTCGTCCAGCAGCGCCACGTCCGCGATCGACCAGCCCCGCGACCGGTCCGCGAAGTCCGCGGCCAGCATCGAGATCTCCTGCCGGTTCAGCACGCCCTTGGCCGCCGACGCCAGCCGCTTCTCCTCGCCCAGCCACTTGAGGATCTGCGCCGGGTACAGCACCGGCCACCACACCACCAGGAAGCGGTGGAAGTCGATCCGCTCGCCCAGGTCGGTGATCAGCTCGGCGCGGTCGAGCTGCCTGCCGTCGTCCTTCGCGTGCTCCTCGGCCTTCGCGGCGAGGGCGTCCAGCAGCATTTCGGCCGCCCGGATCCGCGACCGGTTCGGCGGCGCGCCCTGCGTGTGGGCCTTGCGCCGGATCTTCTCCAGCTCCCGCGCGTTCAGCTTCAGGACCTCGCCGCGGTAGACGATCCGCATCTCCTCCGGGGCCTCCGGCGGCGTGTCGCGCAGCGCCCGCAGCAGGACCTTGCGCATCCGCAGCGACCCCTTGACGGCGGCGAGCGGCGCCGCGTCCTGCCGCGTCGCCTCCAGGCCGTCGAGGACCTCGCCGAGGGCGCGCAGCTCGACGTTCGTCTCACCCATCGAGGGGAGAACCCGCGAGATGTAGCTGGTGAACACCCCGGACGGCCCGATGACCAGCACGCCGGCCCCGCCGAGCTGCCGCCGGTAGCGGTAGAGCAGGTAGGCGGCGCGGTGCAGCGCGACGGCGGTCTTGCCGGTGCCCGGCCCGCCGGTGATCTCGGTGACACCCCGCCAGGGCGCCCGGATGACCTCGTCCTGCTCCTTCTGGATGGTCGCGACGATGTCGCGCATCTTCTCGCCGCGCGAGCGCCCCAGCGCGGCCATCAGCGCGCCTTCGCCGACGATCTGCATGTCCTCGGGCACGGCGTCGGCGATCAGGACGTCGTCGTCGACGTCGAGGACGTTCTGGCCCGAGCACCGGATCACGCGCCGCCGCACGACGTCCATCGGTTCCTCGGCGGTGGCCTGGTAGAACGCCGCCGCGGCGGGCGCGCGCCAGTCCGTGACGAGGTTGTCGAACTCGGCGTCGCGGATGCCGAGCCTGCCGACGTAGGTGCGTTCCCCCTGCCGGTCGTCGAGCCGTCCGAAGACGAGGCCTTCGTACTCGGCGTCGAGCGTCTGCAGCGTCTGGTTGGCGTGGTAGACCATCATGTCGCGCTCGAACAGCATCGACGCCTGCTCGAAGATCGCCTCGCGCTGCGCCCCCTGGCCGATCTCGTAGCCCTTCGTGCGCATGGCCTCGGCCTGGACCCGCAGTTCGTCCAGACGGGTGTACACGCGATCGACGTGGGCTTGCTCGATGGCGATCTCGGCCCGTCTGACCCGAGGTTCGGACACGCATGGCTCCTTGACAGCTTTGGGATCGCCTCCGAGGGCGAAGAACGACTCTACGCGGTGGTCCCGGCGGGGACACCCGTGTCCCGGTCATCCGCGCGGTGCGCCTTCCCCGCACAATCGGGGGGTGACCAGGATCGTGGCCGGGACGGCGGGCGGGCGGCGGCTGAAGGTGCCGCCGAAGGGCACCCGGCCGACGTCGGAACGCGTGCGGGAAGCCCTGTTCAACGCCCTGGAGACGGCGGGCGAGCTGGACGGCGCCCGCGTCCTGGACCTCTACGCCGGGTCCGGCGCGCTCGGCCTCGAAGCCCTTTCCCGCGGCGCCGCGGACGCCCTGTTCGTGGAGGCCGACCGGCGGGCCGTCGACGTCCTGCGCGGCAACGTCGCGGCGCTGGGCCTGGGCGGCACGGTTCGGGCCGGGCAGGTCGAGGCGGTGGTCGCGGCACCCGCACCCGGTCCGTTCGACCTGGTGCTGGCCGACCCGCCGTACGCCGTGGACGCGGCGGCGCTCGGGTCCGTGCTGGCGGCGCTGGCCGCGGGCGGCTGGCTGGGGTCGTCGGCCCTGGTGGTGATCGAGCGCGCCGCCCGCGACGGCGAGCCGGACTGGCCGCCGGGCTTCGAGCCGACGCGCGCGAAGAAGTACGGCGACACCGCCGTCTTCTGGGCGGAGTACGCGGCTGTGGCGTGAGCCACGCGGCGGAGACCGGGCCCGGCACGGTAGCGTCCGCGCCATGCGGCGTGCGGTCTGTCCCGGTTCCTACGATCCGGCCACCAACGGGCACCTCGACATCATCGAACGGGCCAGCCGGCTGTTCGACGAGGTCGTCGTCGCGGTGGGGGTGAACAAGAACAAGAAGGGCCTCTTCGAGATCGAGGAGCGGCTGGAAATCCTGCGGGAGATCACCGCGAAGCTGCCGAACGTGCGGGTCGATTCGTGGGAGGGCCTGCTCGTCGACTACTGCCGCGACAACGACATCGTGGCGGTCGCCAAGGGCCTGCGCTCGGTCAGCGACTTCGACTACGAGCTGCAGATGGCGCAGATGAACCGCGAGCTCACCGGCGTCGAGACGCTGCTGATGGCGAACAACCCGGCGTACGGCTTCGTGTCCAGCTCGCTGGTCAAGGAGGTCGCGGCACTCGGCGGCGACATCGAGCCGTTCGTGCCGCCGACCGTCTACGAGCGGCTTTCGGAGAAGTTCCCCAAGCTCGGGCGCTGACCCTCTACAGAGGAGTGTCCGGTTCCCGTCGTTCGGCCCCCTCCGTTCGTCGGGACTTCGGCCCGGAGCTGCGGGAGTTCACGTCGTCGTCTCCTGACGATCACCCGGCCGGGTTACGGTCCGAAAATGACCAACTACCGATCGCGCCTGACTGCCGTCCTGGTGGCGCTCTTGGCGACGCTGTTCGCCGGGGTCACCGCGCCGTCTTCCGCCGTCGCCGCGCAGAACGCCTGCGGCAACCTCTCCGGCTTCTCGCACACGACGCTCTCGGCGCTCCCGGCCGAAGCGACGACGACGTACCGCCTGATCCAGACGGACGGCCCGTTCCCGTACCCGAAGAACGACGGCGTCGTCTTCGACAACCGCGAAGGGGTGCTCCCGGCGTGCGCGTCGGGCTACTACCACGAGTACACGGTGCCGACGCCGGGCTCGAGCACTCGCGGCACGCGCCGCATCGTGACCGGCAGCGCGGGCGAGTACTTCTACACCGGCGACCACTACGCGACCTTCAAGGTCATCGACGTCGGCGGTGGCACGACGCACGCCTGCGGCGACCTCTCGGGCCTGGCGAAGATCGGCTACTCGCAGCTGTCGTCGGCGGCGAAGACCGTCGTGAACAACGTGCGGAACGGCACGTCCGCGGGGACGACGTACGAGAACCGGGAGGGCGTGCTCCCGGCCTGCGCGTCCGGCTACTACAAGCTCTTCGCCGTCGGCACGAACGACCGCGTGATCTCCGGTAAGGCGGGCGAGCTGGCCTACACGCCCGACCGCTACGCCACCTTCGAGCGGATCGACCCGAATTCCTGACCCGCGCGCCGGGCGTGGTCCCGGGGGACACGCCCGGCGCCGGTGGCGTTCACCGCTTCGGCGCCCGATGCGGGCAGACTGGGCACAGCGACAGGGGATTGGAGTTGCCGTGTACCGGGTTTTCGAGGCGCTCGACGAGCTCGTCACCATCGTCGAGGAGGCGCGCGGCGTCCCGATGACGGCCAGCTGCGTCGTGCCCCGCGGCGACGTGCTCGAACTCCTCGACGACGTCCGCGACGCACTGCCGGCCGAGATTGACGACGCCCAGGACGTCCTCGACAAGCGCGACGACCTCATCCACGCGGCCCGCAAGGAGGCAGGCGAGACGGTCGCGGGCGCGAACGCCGAGGCCGAGCGCACGATCGCGGAAGCGACGGACGAAGCGGAGCGCATCCTCGCCGACGCGCGCGCCCGCGCGGAGCAGATGCTCGCCGACGCGCACGACCAGGCCGACCGCACGGTGGCGGCGGGCCAGGCGGAGTACCAGAACCTCACCGACCGCTCCCGAGCCGAGTCCGAGCGCATGATCCAGGCGGGCCGCGACGCCTACGATCGCGCCATCGAGGACGGCCGTGCCGAGCAGGCCCGCTTGGTCGCGCAGACCGAGGTCGTCCAGGCGGCCCACGCGGAGTCGGCCCGGATCGTCGACGAGGCCCACGCGGAGGCCGACCGCCAGCGCGCGGACTGCGACGCGTACGTGGACGGCAAGCTGGCGGAGTTCTCGGAGCTCCTGGCCACGACGCTGCGAACGGTGGACTCGGGCCGCAACCACCTGCGCTCCCCGGCGAACCTCCCCAGCTCGAGCGGCCGGCCGACGCTCTACGACTACCAGGTGTGACGAGGTTCTCAGGCTACTGAGGGGGTGGGCTCGCTCGCGAGCTTCGGCGGTTGTCCACATCGCTGACCCGGTGTGGACAAACCCTGCCTGACGTGCGGTTTTCCGGCTTTTCGTGGGGCGGCCTCGATAGACTGGAAGCGGGGGCAGCCCCCAGGGAGGGCGGGCCGTGTCCGGGCCAGTCGCAGCGCCCTCCTCGGGCCCCGCAGGCCT
Source organism: Amycolatopsis plumensis (assembly GCF_042652605.1). Taxonomy (NCBI): domain Bacteria; kingdom Bacillati; phylum Actinomycetota; class Actinomycetes; order Pseudonocardiales; family Pseudonocardiaceae; genus Amycolatopsis; species Amycolatopsis plumensis. The sequence continues at coordinate 4,952,228 of NZ_JBHSJY010000001.1, forward strand.
AACGGGACGCTGACGCCCGACCCCGCACCCCACCCAGACCCCTCCCTGCACCCCGATACGAAGCCAGAACACGGCCGGCAGTGCCGGGTCAAGGCACGCTTTCCCGCCTTGACGCGGTGCTGCCGGCCGTAGTCACAATCGCGGCTTCGGGGTGGTGGGCACCAAGCTTGCCGGCCACAAAGCCCTGGACCCACCCAGGCCAGCCGCACCTGAGGATCAAACCCAACCAGCAGCCCCCGGCTTCCACCACGGAAACGCCACAACACGACCGACTTTGCCGGGTGGCCGACGTACCCAGACGGTCGGTTTGCGTACCCAGAGGGTCGGCTTGCGTACCTGGACAGTCGGATCCCCGCGGGGGAGCTTCCGGCTCGGCCTTCTCCCGCAAAGGGCGACTTCCGCTCGCCGTCGTGGTCACCGCAAGCCCGTAGCAAGCCACTGAACTGGGCAAACCGGCCCCGAACGGGTCTCGCAGCGTGCCAGTAACGCCATGAATGACCCATTCACTGCGTCTGACGCCAGGAATGGGTCATTCACGACGCCGCCCAGGCCCCGCCCAGCTCAAAAGCGGTGGCGGAGCGTGCGTACCCTGGACTGGATGTCCGAGAACAAGACCCCCCAGCTCGACGACCGCAGCCCGTGGGTGATCGACACCCGCGAGCTCGGCCGTCACGCCGGCCTCAGCCGCGCCGTCAAGCGCAGCGTGCCGGTGGAGACGCCGCTCGGCGTCCCCGATGTCATCACCATCGAAGCCGGCTCCGAGCTGGAACTCGACCTGCTCCTCGAGTCGGTCGTCGAAGGCGTGCTCGTGAGCGGCACCGCGAAGGCCACGGCCAAGGGCACCTGCGCCCGCTGCCTCGACCCGCTGACCGAAGAGGTCGAGGTCGAGGTCCAGGAGCTGTTCGCCTACCCGGGGTCGGCCACCGAGGAGACCACGGACGAGGACGAGATCCCCCGGCTGGTCGACGACCGGATCGACCTCGAACCCATCGTCCGCGACGCCGTCGTGCTGGCCCTGCCGCTGGCTCCGCTGTGCACCGAGGACTGCGCCGGCCTCTGCACGGACTGCGGCGTCAAGTGGGCCGATCTCGAGCCCGGACACGGGCATGAGAAGATAGACCCTCGGTGGGCCGCACTCGTGGAGCGATTCGACGAGAACGCGGGCGAAAAGCCTGCGCAGGGCCCAGCTGAGCAAGCCTGACGAGCGTCCAGCTCGTTCCGGAGGAAAGTTCGCTCGCACGACCGCGAGCAGACCGTCATAAGGAGATCTACTCGTGGCCGTCCCGAAGCGGAAGATGTCGCGATCCAACACGCGCTCCCGCCGCAGCCAGTGGAAGGCGGCTCCGGTGCAGCTGGTGCCCTGCTCCAACCGCGCCTGCAAGCAGCCGAAGCTCCAGCACGTCGCGTGCCCCTCGTGCGGCCAGCACAACGGCCGCCAGGTCGTCGAGCCCGCCTGATCGGCTAGCCGATATGGGGGGCAAGACGCCCAGGGGACCCGCAGCCGATCCGGCGCCGTTGCTCGAAGCGCTCGGGGTCACTCTCGACCCCGAGCTGCTCCGGCTTTCGCTGACCCACCGTTCGTACGCGTACGAAAACGGGGGGCTGCCGCCGAACGAACGGCTGGAGTTCCTCGGTGATGCCGTGCTCAGCCTCGTCGTCACCGATCACCTGTACAACACGCATTCCGACCTGCCAGAAGGTCAGCTCGCGAAGCTCCGCGCCAGCGTCGTCAACATGCACGCCCTGGCGCGGGTGGCCCGCGGGCTCGGCGAGGGCGGGCTCGGGGCGCACCTGCTGCTCGGCAAGGGCGAAGAGCTCACCGGCGGCCGGGACAAGGCGAGCATCCTCGCCGACGGGCTGGAGGCGGTGATCGGTGCCGCGTACATCGAGCACGGCATCGAGATCGCGCGCAAGCTCGTGCACCACCTCTTCGACGGCCTGCTCGCCGAAGCGCCGCTGCGCGGGGCCGGGCTCGACTGGAAGACGAGCCTGCAGGAGCTGACCGCGTCGGCCGGGCTCGGCGTGCCCGAGTACAAGGTCGAGGACACCGGGCCGGACCACCGCAAGGAGTTCACGGCCACGGTGCTCATCGCCGGCCGCCCGCTGGGCCACGGCACCGGGTCGACGAAGAAGGAAGCCGAACAGAAGGCCGCCGAGACGGCCTGGCGTTCGCTGTCCGCCGAACTCGAGGCGCAGAAGCAGGCCGAACCGGAGTCCTGATCAGCGGGAACCCCCGTTGACGGCGCCGTCCTCCTCTCCGTAGCGTGGTGATCATCCGCCGCGTTCGTACTCAATGGAGAGGCAGGGCGGATGCGTCTGTTCTTCGTACCCCTGATCGCCGCGGCGCTCGTCATCGTGCCCGGCTCGCCGGCGTCGGCCGCGCAGATCCGCGTCACCTCGCTGGCGGCCCTGCAGTCCGCGATGGACAAGGCGAACCCGGGTGACACGATCGCCCTCGCGGACGGGAGCTACTCCGCGGGCGCGACGCTTTCGATCAAGCGGTCCGGCACCGGCTCGGCACCCGTGACGATCGCGGCCGAGCACACCGGGCAGGCCACCCTCACCGGCTCGAAAACCTTCGCCTTCGCGAGCGGCGTCTCGAACGTCGTGCTGCGCGGGTTCAAGTTCCGGGGGAGCGCGACGCTGAGCGTGCCGGCCGGCGCGCCGGGCAACCGCCTGACCCGCAACGACTTCCAGCTCGCGACCGACGGCAACTGGGTCACGGTCAGCGGCGACGACACGGTGGTGGACCGCAACGTCTTCCAGAACCGCACCAGCGAGGGCGTGTTCCTGCAGATCCTCGGTCCGTCCGGCGCCATGGCGAAGCGCGTCCACGTGCACCATAACAGCGGGTCGAACGGCGGCGAGTCGATCCGGCTCGGGCTGAGCGACCGCCAGTCGTACTCGGCGAACGCCCTGATCGAGAACAACCTCTTCGAGAAGGCCGACGGCGACAGCGAGGCGATCTCCGTCAAGTCGTCCGACAACGTGGTGCGCTACAACACGATCCGGGACAGCCGGGGCTACCTCGTGCTGCGCCACGGCAACCGCAGCACCGTCGAGGGCAACGTCCTCTTCGGCTCGGGCATCCGGTTCCACGGCAACGACCACCGGATCGTCAACAACTACGTGGCGAACTCCGGCGACCGGGCGATCGTCTTCGGCTCCGGCGACGAAGCCGACAGCGGCCCCACGAGCAAGCTCCACGACCGGCCCGACCGGGTGACCGTCGCCTACAACACAGTGCTGGGGTCGAACAGCGTGATCGACGGCGACGGCGGGGACTTCAAGCCGAAGGACTGCGTGGTCGCGGACAACATCGTCAAGGGCACCTCGGGGACGCTGGTCACGCTGCCCGGCGGGTCGACGGTGAAGTACGAGGGCAACATCACCTTCGGCGGCACGGCGGGCATCCCGTCGAAGTCCGTCGACCCGAAGCTGGTCAAGGACACCGCCGGGCTCTACCGGCTGGCGGCGGGCAGCCCGGCGATCAACGCGGGTGTCGGCTCGTACCCGTCCGCGGCGAAGGACTTCGACCTGCAGGCCCGCTCGGGCGTCTTCGACGTCGGCGCGGACGAGTACTTCGCCTCGGGGACCACCCGGGTTCCGCTGACGAAGGCCGACGTCGGACCCACCGCTCCGTAGGTGCCTTTTCCAAAACTGTCGGACCCCCCGGGCACAATGGCCGCATGCCCGAACTTCCCGAGGTCGAAGTCGTCCGCCTGGGCCTGCAGGCGCACGTCGCGGGGCGGACCATCCGCGATGCGGAGGTCATGCACCCGCGCGCCATCCGCCGGCACGCCCTGGGCGCGGAGGACTTCACGCAGCGGCTGGCCGGCACCCGCGTCGAGGCGGCGCGGCGGCGGGGCAAGTACCTGTGGCTGGAGCTGTCCGACAAGGAGGCGCTGCTGGCCCACCTGGGGATGAGCGGGCAGATGCTCGTCCAGCCGGAGGGCGCGCCGGACGAGAAGCACCTGCGGGTGCGGCTGCGCTTCGAAGACGACGGGCCCGAGCTGCGGTTCGTCGACCAGCGCACGTTCGGCGGCCTGGCGCTCGACGACCTCAGCGACATCGGCGGCGACATCCTGCTGCCGGACACGATCGCGCACATCGCGCGCGACCCGATGGACCCGGAGTTCGACCTCGACGCGGCGGTGCGCGCGCTGCGGTCGCGGCGCACCGAGGTCAAACGGGCGCTGCTCGACCAGACGCTGGTTTCGGGCATCGGCAACATCTACGCGGACGAAGCGTTGTGGCGCGCTCGCCTGCACTGGGCCCGGCCGACCGAAAAGCTGACCCTGGCCAAGGGCCGCGAGCTGCTGTCCGCGGCGTCGGACGTGATGAACGAGGCGCTGGGCGCGGGCGGAACGTCGTTCGATGCCCTGTACGTGAACGTCAACGGGCAGTCGGGGTACTTCGACCGCTCGCTGGACGCGTACGGCCAGGAGGGGATGCCGTGCCACCGGTGCGGCACGGCGATCCGCCGGGAGCCGTTCATGAACCGTTCGTCGTTCTCGTGCCCGCGGTGCCAGCCGCGGCCGAGGGCGAACTCGGGTAGATAAAGGGGGTTTGCCTTTCAGCTAGGATGAATACGCCTGGTAGCTGAGGGAGAGCATCGTGGTCAAGGAGCCTGGGAAGTCGACGCTGGCCGACAAGATCGACCGGCTGTTCCACGTGGTCCGCAGGCCCGACCGCGAGCCGTACAGCAACGAAGAGGTCGCCAAGGCCTGCCGCGAAGCCACCGGCGAGAGCTTTTCGACGACGTACTTGTGGCAGCTGCGCACGGGCCGCCGCGACAACCCGACCAAGCGGCACCTCGAGGCGCTGGCGCAGTTCTTCGGAGTGCCCCCGGCGTACTTCTTCGACGACGAGCAGAGCAGGAAGATCGCGGAGGAGCTGGCCTTGCTGGGCGCACTGCGCGACGCGGGAGTGCGGGATCTGGCGTTGCGAGCGGTGACGCTGTCCTCGGACGGCCTCGACACGATCAGCGACATGATCGACGCGATCGCCCGGAGGGAGGCCGGCCGCGGCGGCCCGAAGAAGGAGAGCTGAGGGTGGCAGGTGCCTTGACCCCCGAGGGGTGCGAGGTGGCCGGGGTGCGAGCCCGGACGGCGGCGGTGATCAGGTGCGGCCCTGCGCTTGCGGGAAGTGCGGCAGGTCCGGTGCGGCCCGGCAGGGCGCGCGACCGGATTTCGAAGTTTTCGCGCCAGGCGCGTAACTCCGCCGGACCCGCCGCGTTGAACCAGCCGTTCGGCCGCGGCGCGGGGAAGGAGGGCTGAGGTGGCGCGACCAGCGTGGCGCCGGCGACCGGCCCGCTCGCTCTGGCAGCGAGCCCGTCAGGTCGCCGACGGCGTCAGCCTGCCCGAACCGTTCGACGCCGAGGGTTTCGTCGCGGGCCTGGCCGCCGAACGCGGGCGCCCCATCGAACTCATGCCGGTCAGTGCGCCCGAAGGCGCGCCGTGCGGGCTGCTGATGAGCACCGAGCGCGCCGACTACATCCTCTACCCGACCAACACGACCGCCCTGCACCGGCGGCACATCCTGCTGCACGAGGTCGGACACCTGCTGTGCGGCCACGTCGGCGCCGACGTGGGCGCCGACGGGGTGGCCATCGACGCCGCCGCCGGGCGGCAGCTCATGCCGCACCTTTCCCCCGAGCTCGTCAAGCGGGTGCTCGGGCGCACCACCTACTCCGAGGTCGACGAGCGCGAAGCCGAACTCGTCGCGAGCCTGCTCGCGCAGCGCGTCGTCCGGCCCGCCGAGCCGCGCGGGCCCGAGCCGGGGATCCCGGACGGCGTGCGGCGCTTCGATTCCCTGTTCGGCCGCCGCACGCCGTGATCGAAACCTTCGCCTACTACCTCTGTACGGCGGGCTTCGCCGGGTTCGGCTATAAGCTGATCGAAGCGCGGCGCAGCCAGCCGGTGCGCACGATGTGGTTCCTCGCCGGCTTCGGCATCTGCATCGCCACCGGCATCCTGGTGCTGACCCCGGCGATGTCGGCCCTCGCCGGTCCGGGCCCGGTCGCCGAGTGGGTCCTGAGCCTGGCCGGCGACGAGCTGAAGCTGGGCGCGATCGGGTTCGCGGTGGCCTTCACGCAGTCGGTGTGGCGCGGCGAAGGCGCGCGGCTCGCACCGCATGCCCTGTTCACCGCGGCGACGATGGCGCTGCTGGCGGTGTGCTTCGCGCTTTCCGCGCCACAGCGGGTGGGCGACGACACGGTCTTCCCGGCCGCCGGCCTGCCGTTCGCACTGGCCGACAAGGTGCTGTTCCTGGTGTACAGCCTGATCAGCCTCGGCCTGCTGTTCGCGGTGTTCGTCCGCAGCGCGTGGCACGCGGCGCCGGGGCCGCTGCGGGCGGGGTTGTGGCTGCTGGTCGTCGGGGTGGGCGGGGCGGCCGCGTGGACGTTCTGGGACGTCGACGACGTCGTGCAGCTGGCCCGCACGGCCCGGATCGGCGCCCGCGAAGACGTGCCGTCGTCAGTGCTCGCGGCGGTGACGATCGGATTCGTGGCGGCCGGGGCGACCCTCAGCGCGTGGTCGCCGGCGGTGTCGTCGGTGATCGGCCGGTTCCGCGCGTACCGGGCGTACCGCCGCATCGAGCCACTGTGGACGGCGTTGCGCACGGCGGTCCCGGGGATCGCCCTCGACCCGGGCCGCGAGCTGGCCGGGGGAGCGGAGTTCGCGCTGTACCGCAGGGTCATCGAAATCCGCGACGGCCACCTGGCGCTGCGCGCCCACTTCGACCCGGACCTCCCGGCCCGGGCCGAGGCGGCGGCCCGCCGGGCGGGAGTCCGCGAGGCCGAGGTGGCGGCGACGGTGGAGGCGGTCACCCTGGCGGCGGCGATCGAGGCGGGCCGGGCGGGCCGCCGCTTCGACCGCGAACCCGACCCCGTGGCGGAACCGGACACGGAAGCGGACGTGGCCGCCGAGGCGGCTTGGCTGGTCCAGGTCAGCCGCGCCTGGCGCCGCAGGGAGGCAGTGGCCGAGCGGGTGGAGGCGGCCACGCCCGGCTGATCGCCGCGATCAGCTCGCGTGGTGGCCGGGGTGGCGGTTCCGCCGCGGTCACCGCACCTGGCCCGCTTCTCAGCGCGGGTACCGAGCCCCGTTCACCGTCACCCTCAGCGTGTACACCGAGCTCGAAGCCGTGATGAACAGCTCGTTCCCGCGCGCGCCGCCGAACGTGAAGTTCGAGCAGATCTCCGGGATCCGGAGCTTGCCGATCCTCGTCCCGTCCGAAGCGAAACAGTGCAGGCCGTCGTGGGCCGCGGCCCAGACCTGCCCTTCGCTGTCCACCCTCACGCCGTCGAAGCCGCCGCTGTCGCTGGTCGCGAAGATGTCGCCGCCCGTCAGCTTTCCTTCGGGGCCGACCGAAAACACGCGGAGGTGGCTCGGCGTCTGCCGCGTGTCGGCGATGTACAACCGCGACTCGTCCGCGGAAAACGCCAGGCCGTTCGGCCGGCTGAAGTCGTCCGCGACGATCTCCACCGAGCCGTCCGGAGCCGCCCGGTACACGTGGCAGGCGCCGATCTCGCTCTCCGCCCGGTACCCCTCGTAATCGCTGTCGATGCCGTAACTCGGGTCGGTGAACCAGATCGACCCGTCCGAGTGCTCGACCACGTCGTTCGGGCTGTTGAGCCGCTTCCCCCGGTACTCCGACGCGAGCACCGTGATCGAGCCGTCGTGCTCGGTGCGCGTCACGCGGCGGGTGCCCTGTTCGCAGCTGATCAGCCGGCCCCGCCGGTCGACCGTGTGGCCGTTCGCGTAGTTCGACGGCTGCCGGAAGACGCCGACCCGGCCGGTCGTCTCGTCCCAGCGCAGCGTGCGGTCGTTCGGGATGTCGCTGAACACGAGGTAGCGGCCCGCCGGGAAGTACGCCGGTCCCTCCGTCCAGCGGCAGCCGGTGTGCAGGCGCTGCGTCCACTCGTCGCCGTTGACGCGGGTGAACCGCTCGTCCAGCACTTCGAAGTCCGTCTTGATCTGGTCCATCAGCCGCTCCTCATGAGATTCTGCGAAAAGCATGGTGCACCGAACTTGATATGGTCAATCCGTGGACGACGTAGATCGCATTCTGCTCACTGAACTCCAGCGTGACGCGACGCAGGCGTACGCCGCCCTCGGCAAGGCCGTCGGGCTCTCCGCGGGCGCGGCCCACGAGCGCGTGCGCAAGCTGCGGGACCAGGAGGTCATCCGGCGGACCACCGTGGACGTCGACCCGGCCGCGGTCGGCCGCGGGGTCGCGGCCTTCGTGCTCGTCGAAGCGAACGCCTGGATGGGCGACCACCCGGTGCGCGAAGCCCTCGAAGCGCTGCCCGAGGTCGTGGAGGCCCACGTCATCGCCGGCCCGGCGTCGCTGCTGGTCAAGGTGCGGACGGCGACGACCGAAGACCTCCAGGCGTCGCTGCGCCGGCTCTTCGCGATCGACGGCGTCACCGGCACGCAGACGATCGTGGTCCTCGAATCCTTCTTCGAGCGGCCGGTCGACACCCGCGGCTGAACACCAGGGCACGCGCATGACCCCCGCCGTGCACACTACTGTGCAATGCGTGGTACCTTTCCAAGCGTAAGACTGGAGGGTGCAGTGGAGATCAGTCAGCTGCTCAAGGGTGTGCTCGATCTGGCCGTCCTCGCGGTGCTCCGCGAAGAAGACGGCTACGGGTACGACGTACTGCGAAGACTCCGGGCCGCCGGCCTGGACGAGGTGGGGGACGCGTCGGTGTACGGGACGTTGCGCAGGCTCTACAAGGCCGGGCTGCTGACCTCGTACGTCGTGCCCAGCGAAGAGGGGCCCCACCGCAAGTACTACAGCCTGAACGAGCCGGGCCGGGCGCGGCTCGCGGAGTCGGGCAAGACGTGGCAGAGCTTCGCATCGACGATGAACGGGCTTTTGGGAGAGGCAGCATGAGCGACAAGCCGACCGCCGTGCGGGTGTATCTGGCGCGGGTCCGGACCGCGCTCGCCGACCTGCCCGCGAGCGAGATCGAAGAGATCCTCGAGGACGTCCGCCCGCACCTGGCCGAACTCGAGGCCGAGCTCGGGGCGGGCGCCCGCGTCGAGGCCCTGATCGAACGGCTCGGCTCGCCGGAGAGCTACGCCGCCGAGCTGCGGGCGTCCGGCGGGTACCCGGCGCCGAGCGAAGGCGCCACGCAGGTGCTCGCGACGGCCGCCGCGCCCAGCCTGGCCAAGCCGCGGATCGCCCTGTGGGGCCTGGTGCTCTGCGGGCTGGCGGTCGCGCTGCTCGCGTTCGGGGCCGGCGTTTCCATCCACGCCGAAGTGCTGGCGGGCCTGCTGCTGTTCGCGCCGGTGTTCCTCGTCAGCCTGGTGCTCCTGCTGCGAGGCGGGGTCGAGCCGGTGCTGGCGCTGCCGGAAGTCGTCTGGCTGCGCTCCACGCTGGCCAAGGGCCGCGAGCAGGACGACACCGGCAAGCTCCTGCGCTACCTCGGTTCGCTCAAGCCGGCGTGGTGGGTGTTCTGCGCGATCGTGCTCGTCGGCTTCGGGCTGCTGCTCATGCTGCGGGAACGGGACGCGGTGATCCTGCTGCCGTTCCTGATCCTCGCGGCCGTCGCGGCGGTGTGGGCCGGCCCGCGGGTGCGCGCCGACCGGCGGCTGCTGTGGGTGGCCGTGCCGATCTCGGCGTTCGTCATCGGCGGCGCGCTGGGCGGCTTCGGCGCCGCGGTCGACGTCCTCACCCGCAACGCCTACGCGGGCCCCTCGTCGTACTACCCGTCTTCGGCCGACAGCTACGGCAACGACCAGTTGACCTACGGCGGCCGCGACGTCGACAACGTCTACGCCTTCGACGCCGAGGGCAAGCCGCTGACGGAGGTCTACCTCTACGACGAAGAGGGCAGGCCGATCACGATCACCCGCTACGGCTGCGAGCGTTCGAGCGGCAGCCGGCAGAAGATCGGCGAGGACAACCGGTTCCCCCGGCCGAAGATCGAGCAGGGTGTCACCGACGACCAGGGCAACTACAACGGTTACAACGGCTACCGCGGCGCCTGCCGCGAGCTGGCGGGGGTGCCGTTCAGCGCGGCGATCCCGAAGGTGACCGTGCCGCTCACGACGACCACCGCGCCGCCGGCGTCACCGTCGGCGACACCGACCAGGTAGGGGGACGGGAGCGGTCGGGGCCGCTCCCGTCGTTCACCTGATCCGAACGCGCCCGAAACGTTCCGCCAACGCGGGCCTGGTGAGCTGGGCCGGTGCTTCCGGAAGCCTTCGCCCCGCGGACCCGGGTGGTCCACGGCTACGAGCGCGCCTACCGGATGGCCGGGCGCGGGCCCGTGCTGCTCTTCCTGCACGGCATCGGCGACGACTCGTCGACGTGGCTGGAGCTGCTGGAGTCGCTGGCGGACGACTTCACGGTCATCGCGCCCGACCTGCTCGGCCACGGCTCTTCGGCGAAACCCCGTGCGGACTACTCGGTCGCCGCCTACGCCTGCGGCATGCGCGACCTGCTGACCACCCTCGACGTCGACCGGGTGACGGTGATCGGGCACTCCCTCGGCGGCGGCGTCGCGATGCAGTTCGCCTACCAGTTCCCGGAACGCTGCGAACGCCTGGTCCTGGTGGGCTCGGGCGGGGTCGGTGCGAGCGTCCACCCGCTGCTGCGGCTGGCCGCGGCGCCGGGGGCGGGGCTGCTGCTGCCGCTGCTGGGAGCGCAGCCGGCGTTGCCGGTGCTGCGCAAGCTGGCCGAGTCGCTGCGGATCTCCGACGACCTCGACTACGTGGTCGCCCGCTACCTCCGCCTCGTCGAGCCGGGCACGCGGTCGGCGTTCCTGCGGACGCTGCGCTCGGTCGTCGACTGGCGCGGGCAGGTCGTCAACATGCTGGACCGGTGCTACCTCACCCAGGGGATCCCGACGCTGCTGGTGTGGGGCACGGAGGACCGGGTGGTGCCGAGCGGCCACGCGCTGCGCGCGCACCGGGCGATGCCGGGCAGCCGGCTGGTGCTCTTCGAAGGGGTGGGCCACTTCCCGCACCGCTCGGCCCCGGAGGAGTTCCTGGAGGTCCTGCGCGAGTTCTTGGGGTCGACACCCCCGGCGGAGTACGACCGGACCCGCTGGGGCGAGCTGCTGCGGGCGGGCCGCCCGGTCGAGCAGCCGCCACCGGCGGAGATCCCCGGCGCGCCGACGGTGTCCTCGGGCACCTGAGCGGACACGGCGAAGGCCGCCTCCCGCAGGAGACGGCCTTCGCGGACTACCGGATCAGTGGCCGGACGAGCTGCCGGATCAGTGACCGAACGCGCTGCGCGCCGCGAGGTCGGCCAGCAGCGCGCGGCCCTTCTCGGCGTTGCGCGGCTGGGACAGGACGTCGTAGCGGCGGGCCACCAGCTGGCTCTGCGAGATGAACCCGCGCTTGTTGCGGTTCACCGCGTAGCCCAGCGCGCCGAAGAGCAGGTTGAACCCGAGACCGGCGACGAGGCCGATCACGATCGGGACCAGGCCGGCGCCGGGGTTCAGCAGGCTGAGCATCAGGCCGAGGAACAGGCCGAACAGCGCACCGGACGTCGCCGCGCTGCCGAGGACCTTGCCCCACGACATCTTGCCCGCGACCCGCTCGACGAGCATCGGTTCCACGCCCACGATCGTGACGTCGGTGACGGGGAAGTCCGCGCCCGCGAGGTGGTCGACCGCTCGCTGTGCCTGCTCGTAGGACTCGTACGAACCGATCGGCCAGCCGGTGGGCAGGGTCGGCAGCTGGGGCCGGGCCTGCGGCTGTCCGATCGTGGTCTGCTGCGTGAATGCTGTGGTCATCGATCTCACCTCTCTTGTCCCGTTCAACGTGCGGGCACCCTCGTTTTCCTCCCGGTCGGGCGAATTCACAGGCTCTTCTCAGCCGGGCATCCCGGACAATCCGCCGCGCGCGGCCCGAGCCGGCGGGACCTTCCCCGGCGGCCGCTCGCCCACCGCGGTGAATGACTCATTCACGGCTTCCGACGCCAGGAATGAGTCATTCACTGCACCGCTGCCGTCGAGCGGACGCCCGCCGCTGCAATGGGTCAAAAAGATACCTTTGTTCCGGTTGACCCTGCGCGGCTCGCCGGGTAGGAAGAACCGGCAAAGGATTCATACCAAACCTTTGGGGCGACGATGGCACGCAGGCGAGGCATGCTCACGCTCGACGAACTCCGCGCGCGCGTGGACGCGGGCACGATCGACACCGTGCTCGTCGCGATCACCGACATGCAGGGTAGGTTGCAGGGCAAGCGCTGCTCGGCGGAGTACTTCCTGGACGAAGTCGTCGGCCACGCCACCGAGGCCTGCAACTATCTCCTCGCCGTCGACGTCGACATGAACACGGTCGGCGGCTACGCCCTCTCCTCGTGGGACAGCGGCTACGGCGACTTCGTGCTGCGCCCCGACCTCGAGACGCTGCGCGAGATCCCCTGGCACGAGGGCACCGCGCTCGTCCTCGCCGACGTCGAACGCGTGCAGGGCGGCCCGGTCTCGGTGTCGCCGCGGCAGATCCTGCGCCGCCAGCTCGACCGGCTCGCCGAGCGCGGGCTGACCGCGTTCGTCGGCACCGAGCTCGAATTCATCGTCTTCGACGACACCTTCGAGACCGCCTGGGACAAGCGCTACCACGGCCTCAAGCCCGCCAACCAGTACAACGTCGACTACTCGATGCTCGGCACCGCGCGGCTGGAACCGCTGCTGCGCCGCATCCGCAACGACATGGCCGGCGCCGGGCTCTACCCCGAGTCCGCCAAGGGCGAGTGCAACCCCGGCCAGCAGGAGATCGCCTTCCGCTACACCGACGCGCTCGCCACCTGCGACAACCACAGCGTTTACAAGAACGGCGCCAAGGAGATCGCCGCGCAGGAGGGCAAGAGCCTCACCTTCATGGCGAAGTACAACGAGCGCGAGGGCAACTCCTGCCACATCCACATCAGCCTGCGCTCCACCGAGGGCCGCGCCGTCCTGGCCGGGGACGGCGAGCACGGCTTCTCGAAGCTGATGGAGCAGTTCCTCGCCGGCCAGCTCGCCGGGCTGCACGAGCTGACGTACTTCTTCGCGCCCAACATCAACTCCTACAAGCGGTTCGTGCCCGGCAGCTTCGCCCCGACCGCCATCGCCTGGGGCACCGACAACCGCACCTGCGCGCTGCGCGTGGTCGGGCACGGTGAGTCGCTGCGCGTGGAGAACCGCGTGCCGGGCGGGGACGTCAACCCGTACCTCGCCGTCGCCGCGCTCATCGCCGCCGGGCTGCACGGCATCGAGAACGAGCTGGAGCTGGAAGAGCCGTTCACCGGCAACGCCTACCACTCCGACCGCGGAACCGTGCCGACCACGCTGCCCGAGGCCGCCGCGGCCCTGGCGGAGAGCGACCTGGCGCGGGCGGCCTTCGGCGACGACGTCGTCGACCACTACCTCAACGCGGCGAAGATCGAGATCGACGCCTACAACGCCGCCGTCACCGACTGGGAGCTGATCCGTGGCTTCGAACGGCTCTGAGCCCGTCATCGGGCTGACCTCCTACCTGGAACCCGCGAAGTTCCTGGTCTGGGACACCGAAGCCGTGCTGCTGCACCGCGTCTACGTCGACTGCGTCGTCGCGGCGGGCGGTATCCCGGTGCTGCTGCCCCCGGTCTCCGACGCGTACGAGAAGCTAGTGTCCACTGTGGACGGGCTCGTGCTCACCGGCGGCGCCGACGTCGAACCCGGGCGCTACGGCGCCGAGCCGCACCCGGCCACCTACGTCCGGCCGGAACGCGACGCCTTCGAGTTCGGCTTGTTCGCCGCCGCGCGCCGAGCGGGTAAGCCGGTGCTCGGCGTGTGCCGCGGCCTGCAGGTGATGAGCGTCGCCCTCGGCGGCACGCTCACCCAGCACCTGCCGGAAACCAAGGGAACGACCGACCATCAGCCCGCCCCCGCGACGTTCGGCCGGGGGACCGTGACGTTGGCCGAGGGCAGCCGGGCGGCGGCGATCCTCGGGCCCGAGACCAAGACCCTCTGCTACCACCACCAGGCGATCGACCGGCTCGGCGCCGGGCTGGAGCCGGTCGGGTGGGCCGCCGACGGCACGATCGAGGCCGCTGAACTACCTGGTGAGTTCACCCTCGGCGTCCAGTGGCACCCCGAGCAGGACAGCGACGACGTCCGGCTGTTCCAAGCTCTCGTCGAAGCGAGCAAGGAGACCCGATGACCACGAGTTTCGACGTCCTGAACCCGGCCACCGAGGAGGTGGTGCGGACCGTCCCCCTGACCAGCGCCGAAGAGACGGACGCGGCGATCGCCCGCGCCCACGCGGCCTTCCCGGCCTGGCGTGACGTCACCCCGGGCGACCGCGCGCGGCTGCTGCGCCGCTTCGCCGACGCCGTCGAGGCCGACATCGAGCACCTCGCCCGGCTGGAGGTCGAGAACTCCGGGCACACCATCGGCAACGCCCGCTGGGAGGCGGGCAACGTCCGGGACGTCCTCAACTACTACTCCGCCGCCCCGGAACGCCTGATCGGCAAGCAGATCCCGGTGCCCGGCGGCATCAACGTCACCTTCCAGGAGCCCCTGGGCGTGGTCGGCGTGATCGTGCCGTGGAACTTCCCGATGCCGATCGCCGGCTGGGGCTTCGCGCCCGCGCTCGCCGCGGGGAACACCGTCGTCCTCAAACCCGCCGAGCTGACCCCGCTGACCGCCATCAGGCTGGCCGAGCTGGCGCGCGAAGCGGGCATCCCGGAGGACGTCTTCCAGGTGCTGCCCGGCAAGGGGTCCGTCGTCGGGCAGCGGTTCGTCGACCACGGGGGAGTGCGCAAGGTCGTCTTCACCGGCTCCACCGAGGTCGGCAAGCAGATCATGGCGGGCTGCGCGGCGCAGGTGAAGCGCGTGACGCTGGAGCTGGGCGGCAAGAACGCGAACATCGTCTTCGCCGACTCCGACCTGGAAAAAGCCGCCGCGACCGCGCCCTACGGCGTCTTCGACAACGCCGGCCAGGACTGCTGCGCGCGGTCGCTGATCCTGGTGCAGGCGAGCGTGTACGACCGGTTCATGGAGCTGCTGGAACCCGCGGTGCACGGCGTCGTCGTCGGCGACCCGGGCGACGAGAAGACCGAGATGGGCCCGCTGATCTCGGCCGCGCACCGGGCGAAGGTCGCCTCCTACGTGCCGGACGACGCGCCGGTCGCGTTCCGCGGCACTGCGCCCGAGGGCCGCGGCTTCTGGTTCCCGCCGACCGTCGTCACCCCGCCCGACCTGCGGCACCCGGTCGCCGCGGAGGAGGTCTTCGGCCCGGTCGTCGCCGTCGTGCCGTTCGCGGAGGAGGCCGACGCGATCCGGATGGCCAACGCGACCGAGTACGGCCTGTCCGGGTCGATCTGGACCCGCGACGCCGGCCGCGCGTTCCGGGTTGCGCGCGGCGTCGAATCCGGCAACCTCTCGGTGAACTCGCACTCGTCGGTGCGCTACTGGACGCCGTTCGGCGGCTTCAAGCAGTCCGGCCTCGGCCGCGAGCTCGGCCCGGACGCCGCCGCGGCGTTCACCGAAACCAAGAACGTCTTTCTCAGCACGGAGGAGTAATGGTCCAGCGTTTCGAAGGCCGCGTCGCGGTCATCACCGGCGGCGCCAGCGGCATCGGGCTCGCCTCGGCCCGGCGCCTGGCGAGCGAAGGCGCGAAGGTCGTCATCGGGGACCTGACGCCGGACTCGGGCAAGGCCGCGGCCGACGAGATCGGCGGCGCGTTCATCCAGACCGACGTCACCGACGCCGAGCAGGTCGAGAACCTGTTCCACAGCACGGTGGAGCAGTTCGGCTCGGTCGACGTCGCGTTCAACAACGCCGGCATCTCGCCGCCGGAAGACGACTCCATCCTCACCACCGGCATCGAGGCGTGGGAGCGCGTGCAGCGGGTCAACCTGACGTCGGTGTACCACTGCTGCAAGGCCGTCCTGCCGCACATGCAGCGCCAGGGCAAGGGCTCGATCATCAACACGGCGTCGTTCGTGGCGGTGATGGGCGCGGCGACGTCGCAGATCTCCTACACCGCGTCCAAGGGTGGCGTGCTCGCGATGAGCCGCGAGCTCGGCGTGCAGTTCGCGCGGGAGAACATCCGCGTCAACGCCCTGTGCCCGGGACCGGTGAACACCCCGCTGCTCAAGGAGCTGTTCGCCAAGGACCCGGAACGCGCGGCCCGCCGCCTGGTCCACGTCCCGGTCGGCCGGTTCGCCGAGCCGGAGGAGATCGCGGCCGCGGTCGCCTTCCTGGCCAGCGACGACGCCAGCTTCATCACCGCGTCGCAGTTCCTGGTCGACGGCGGCATCTCCGGCGCGTACGTCACCCCGCTCTAACGGCGCGTCTTGACGCCGTAGACGTCCTTGAGGAACTTCCAGGCGGCGTTGAGGCGCTTGCGTTCCTCGGAGATCGCTTTCTCGCGCCGGCGAAGGACGCGGGTGGCGACTTCGGAGGCGAGGAAGGCACCGGCGGCGAAGGTCAGGACGCCGACGATCAGGGTGAGGGCGATGACGGTGGTGGTCATGGTGACCAGCGTCGGAGCGCCGTGGGCGGGTTGTCCCTGCGCAAAGCTAGCGGGTTTCGTTAGCTTTGTGAGGTGACGCACTGGCGCGCCGGCGAGTGGGCGGAAGCGGTCCGGACGGGCATCCGCTCGCGGGGCCTGTCCCTGGACGAGGCCGCGCGGCGCATCGGCGTTCCGACGTCGACGTTGCGCAGCTGGATCGAGCACCGGCACGCGCCGAAGGTGACGGTGTTCGACCACTGGGCGCAGCTCGCCGAGGTCACCGGGCTCGGGGAGGCCGAGCTGCTGCGCGTCGCCGGCGTCCTGCCGGATTCGCTGGCTTCGCCGGTGCACGTCGCCCAGGCGGCGAAGGCGCTGCGGGAGGGCATCGACCGGGCCGGGCAGTTCCTCCGGCAGGCCACCGCGCTCGTCTACTCCTCGCCCGGCACGCAGGTCGCCAACGCGATCGCGGCGTCGCCGATCGACTGGGAGATGCGGATCCGCTCGGCCACCCGCGGCGACGAGGTCCGCGTCACCTACCACCACTACGTCGGGATCGTGCCGCCGCGGGACTTCCCCCACGACGACGCCGAGGTGCGCCGCATCATCGAGCACGACGTCCTCGGCGAGCTCTGGCGGCCGCTCGGGCTGTACTGGCGGGTCGCCGAGGTGCACGACTGGCACGAGCCGCCGCGGCTGGTCATCCAGGTGCCCGAGCAGGAGGCGACGCGGCCGTCGGTGCCGTCGCCGGTCGTCGCCGCGCCGCCGGTGGTCGTGCTGTCGCCGATCTGGGGGTACGGCGAGCTGCTGGCCTCGCTGATCGCCGACGGCCTCGGGTTCGGCAACGTCGACTTCCGCTACTTCGGCCTCCCCGACGCGATGGCCGACCGGGTCCGGATCACCGCGCGCGAGCTGGCCGAACCCGCGCCGCGGCTGGTGCACTCGGTGCCGCCGATCATGCTGCTGCACGGCCTGGCCGTGCCGGACCTGACCGGACGGCTCCCGGTCGTCGTCCGCTACGGCCCGCGGATGCGCGCGCGAGCGGCCCGCATCTACCGGTCGGCGCTGCGTGAGGCGGGGTTCGAGGACCCGCTGGAGGGGGCCCGGGCGATCGAGGAGGCGGTCGCGGTCCCGCCGGGCTGCGCGCACTTCGAGGTGACCCTGGCCGACGAGGACGTCTTCGACGGCGACCGGCCGTCCCTGGACCGGCTCAACGACTCGGTGGCCTGGCACGCCGAGCAGATCGTCGAGCAGGTCCTGCTGGGCGCGGGCCTCCCGCCGGTGCCGCTCGGCGGCCCGCTGAAGCGCCTGGTGCTGCCCTCCGGCCGGGTCCGGCGGCCGCCGGTGCTGGCGGGAAGCGTGGTGCGTCGCGTCGCCGGAACGCAGTGAATGACTCATTCCTGGCGTCCGACGCCAGGAATGAGTCATTCACTGCATGGGGGGCGCGCCGTCGAGCCGCGCTCGAAGACTGATGTGGTGTTGCCCGGGTGAAGTAGACGGCCGCGGGAAGCGGCAGGTACCGTGACCGTCACAACTGCAGATCGGGCCGTCGAGCCGAGGCGGGAGAGCCCTCACGAAGTCGGTGGGGCACCGAAGGAGCAAACTCCCCGGAATCTCTCAGGTACCTGCTACCGCTTCGCGCGAGGCCACTCTGGAAAGCAGGCGCACCCGCGCCTCACCCAAGGTGAAAGCCGCTGCACAGGCGGTGAAACTCTCAGGTGCCATGACAGAGGGGGAGTTCCCAGCGCACCGTTCTGCCCGGTGCCCGGCCCGAGGAGCTCCCCATCACTTCCACGCAGTTCGACGCCCGCCACATCGGCCCGTCCGAGGCCGAACGCGCGAAGATGCTGGCCGAGTGCGGCTACGGCAGCCTGGACGCCCTCGTCGGGGCCGCTGTCCCGAGCGCCATCCGCGCCACCCGTGACCTGCGGCTCCCGCCCGCCGCGTCCGAAGAGGACGCCACCGCGGAGCTGCGCGCCCTCGCCGCGCGCAACCGGCCGATGACGCAGATGATCGGCCTCGGCTACTCCGACACCGTGACCCCCGGCGTGATCCGCCGCAACGTCCTCGAGAACCCGGCCTGGTACACCGCGTACACGCCCTACCAGCCGGAAATCTCCCAGGGCCGTCTCGAAGCCCTCCTCAACTTCCAGACCATGGTCGCCGACCTGACCGGCCTGGCCACCGCGAACGCCTCGCTGCTGGACGAGTCGACCGCCGTCGCCGAAGCCGTTACGCTGATGCGCCGCGCGTCGAAGTCGAAGTCCAACAAGGTCGTCCTCGACGCCGAGTGCCTGCCGCAGACCATCGCCGTCGTGCGCACCCGCGTCGAGGCCCTGGGCATCGAGGTCGAGGTCCGCGACCTGCTCACCGGCCTGCCCGAGGACTTCTTCGGCGTCGTCGTCCAGTACCCGGGCGCGTCCGGCGTGCTGCGCGGCCGCGGCTTCTACCACGCGATTTCCGAGTCGGCGAAGGCCGCGGGGGCGCTGTTCACCGTGGCCGCCGACCTCCTCGCGCTCACCCTGATCACCTCGCCCGGCGAGTTCGGAGCCGACGTCGCCGCCGGCTCGACCCAGCGCTTCGGCGTCCCGCTCGGCTACGGCGGCCCGCACGCCGGGTACATGTCCGTCCGCGCCGGGCTCGAGCGCTCGCTGCCGGGTCGCCTGGTCGGCGTCTCGGTCGACGCCGACGGCAGCGCCGCCTACCGCCTCGCCCTGCAGACCCGTGAGCAGCACATCCGCCGCGAGAAGGCGACGTCCAACATCTGCACCGCGCAGGTCCTCCCGGCGGTGCTGGCCGCGATGTACGCGGTCTACCACGGCCCGGACGGCCTGAAGAAGATCGCCCAGCGCGTCCACGGCCTCGCCGCGGGCTTCGCGGACGCCCTGCGCCGGACCGGCGTCGAGGTCGTGCACGAGTCCTTCTTCGACACGGTCGTCGCGCGCGTCCCGGGTCAGGCCGCCGAGGTCCACGCGGCCGCCCGCGCGGCCGGGATCAACCTCGGTCACGTCGACGGCGACCACGTCCGCGTCGCCTTCGACGAGGTCAGCACCCCCGCGATCACCGCGAAGGTCCTCCGCGCGTTCGGCGTCGAAGAAGAGGTCAGCGATGGTGTCGCGCTGCCGAACGGCCTGGCCCGCGAGAGCGGCTTCATGGGCCACGAGGTCTTCGGCACCCACCGCTCCGAGACGGCGATGCTGCGCTACCTGCGGAAGCTGTCCGACCTGGACTACGCGCTCGACCGCGGCATGATCCCGCTCGGCTCCTGCACGATGAAGCTCAACGCCACCACGGAGATGGAGCCGATCAGCTGGCGCGAGTTCGCGGGCATCCACCCGTTCGCGCCGGCCGAGGACGCCGAGGGCTACCACGTCCTCGTCGCGCAGCTGGCCGAGTGGCTGGCCGAGGTGACCGGCTACGACAAGGTGTCGCTCCAGCCGAACGCGGGCAGCCAGGGCGAACTCGCCGGCCTCCTCGCGATCCGCGCGTACCACCGCGCGAACGGTGACGAAGCTCGTGACGTCTGCCTGATCCCGTCGTCCGCGCACGGCACCAACGCCGCGTCCGCGGTGCTCGCCGGGATGCGCGTGGTCGTCGTCAAGTGCACCGACGAGGGCAACGTCGACCTCGCCGACCTGCGGTCCAAGGTGGACACCCATCGCGACACCCTGGCCGCGATCATGGTCACCTACCCGTCCACGCACGGCGTGTACGAGCACGACATCGACGAGCTGGCCAAGATCGTCCACGACGGCGGTGGCCAGGTCTATGTCGACGGTGCGAACCTCAACGCCCTGCTGGGCCTGGCGAAGCCGGGCGAGTTCGGCGGCGACGTCTCCCACCTGAACCTGCACAAGACGTTCTGCATCCCGCACGGCGGTGGCGGCCCCGGTGTCGGCCCGGTCGCGGTGCGCGCGCACCTGGCGCCCTACCTGCCGAACCACCCGCTGCTCGACGCCGCCGGCCCGGAAACCGGCGTCGGCCCGATCAGCGGCGCGCCCTACGGCTCGGCGTCGATCCTGCCGATCTCCTGGGCCTACGTCCGGATGATGGGCGCGCCCGGCCTGACCGCGGCCACGAAGGTCGCCGTGCTGGCCGCGAACTACGTCGCTTCGCGGCTCGCCCCGCACTACCCGGTGCTCTACACGGGCCAGGACGGCCTGGTCGCCCACGAGTGCATCCTCGACCTGCGCCAGCTCACCAAGGAGACCGGCGTGACGGTCGACGACGTCGCCAAGCGGCTCATCGACTACGGCTTCCACGCGCCGACGATGTCGTTCCCGGTCGCCGGCACGCTGATGGTGGAGCCGACCGAGTCCGAGGACCTGGGCGAGATCGACCGGTTCTGCGACGCGATGATCGCCATCCGCGCCGAGATCGACGAGGTCGCTTCCGGGAAGTGGACTGCCGAGGAATCGCCGCTGCGGGGTGCCCCGCACACCGCGGAGACGCTGGTCGGCGAGTGGGACAAGCGCTACGACCGCGAGCTGGCCGTGTACCCGGCGGGTGTTTCGCGCAAGAACAAGTACTGGCCCCCGGTGCGTCGCATCGACGGCGCCCGCGGCGACCGTAACCTCGTGTGCTCCTGCCCGCCCCTCAGCGAGTACGGCTCGTGAGTGTGAAACAGGGTTAGAACACTGTTTCTCACTCACGACCACCTACGGAAGGCGACCTTTTCCCCATGTCTCGCGAAACCTCGCTGCACGGAGTCCACAAGGGACTCGGTGCGCTGTTCACCGACTTCGCCGGCTGGTCCATGCCGGTCCGCTACGCCAGTGAGCTGGCCGAGCACAAGGCCGTCCGCGAGGCGGCCGGGCTGTTCGACCTCTCGCACATGGCCGAGATCCACGTCACCGGCAAGCAGGCGGCCGACGTCCTGGACTTCGCGCTGGTCGGCAACCTCACCGGCGTCAAGGCGGGCCGGGCGCGGTACACGATGATCTGCAATGCCGAAGGCGGTGTCCTGGACGACCTCGTCGTCTACCGCCTGGCCGACGAGCACTACCTCGTCGTCGCGAACGCGGGCAACGCGCAGGTCGTCGCGGACGCCCTCGCCGAGCGGGTCGCGGGCTTCGACGCGAAAGTCGACGACAAGTCCGAGACCACCGCGCTGATCGCCGTCCAGGGCCCGAAGGCCGTCGAGATCCTGGGCGCGGTCACCGACGCCGACCTGGACGCGCTGAAGTACTACGCCAGCGTCCCGACCTCGGTGAAGGGCCACGACGTGCTGCTGGCCCGCACCGGCTACACCGGCGAAGACGGCTTCGAGCTGTTCGTCGACGCCGACGAGGCACCGGCGCTGTGGCGCCTGCTGCTGGAGGCCGGCGAGCCGCACGGCCTGGTCCCGGCCGGCCTGGCCTGCCGCGACACGCTGCGGCTCGAAGCCGGGATGCCGTTGTACGGCAACGAACTCACGGTCGAGCAGAGCCCCTTCGAGGCGGGACTGGGCCGCGTCGTCAAGTTCGAGAAGCCGGGCGACTTCGTCGGCCGCGCGGCGCTCGAAGAGCGGTCCAAGGCCGACGTCCCGCGCGTGCGGGTCGGGCTCAAGGGCGCCGGTCGCCGCGCCCCGCGCCACGGCTACGCGGTGCTGGCCGACGGCACCGAGATCGGCGAGGTCACCAGCGGCGCGCTGTCGCCCACCCTCGGTTACCCGATCGCCATGGCGTACGTCGATCGGGCGTACGCCGAGCCCGGCACCGAGCTCTCCGTCGACATCCGGGGCAGGATCGAGCCCGTCGAGGTCGTCGCCCTGCCCTTCTACTCCCGCGCGTAAGGACTGAACGAACCGTGAGCATCCCCGAGAACCTGCAGTACACCAAGGAACACGAGTGGCTGAAGGTCGAGGACGGCATCGCCACCGTCGGCATCACCGCCTTCGCCGCCGAGTCGCTCGGTGACATCGTGTTCGTCCAGCTGCCCGACGCGGGCTCGGCGATCACCGCCGGCGAGGTGTTCGGCGAGGTCGAGTCGACCAAGTCGGTCAGCGAGCTGTACGCGCCGGTCTCCGGCGAGGTCGTCGAGGTGAACGGCACCACATCGGACACCCCCGAGGTCATCAACTCCGACCCGTACACCGAAGGATGGCTCCTGAAGGTGCGTCTGACCGGGGACGTGCCGGACCTGCTCGACGCCGCCGCCTACGCCGCGCACACCCAGGAGAACTGATGACGACGTTCGACCAGCACCTGTCCGAAGTCGACCCCGAGGTCGCCGCGGCCGTCGCGGACGAGCTGAACCGCCAGCAGTCGACCCTGGAGATGATCGCCTCCGAGAACTTCGCCCCGGTGGGCGTGCTCGAGGCGCAGGGCTCGGTGCTGACCAACAAGTACGCCGAGGGCTACCCCGGCCGCCGCTACTACGGCGGCTGCGAGCACGTCGACGTCGTCGAGCAGCTCGCGATCGACCGCGCGAAGGCCTCTTCGGCGCCGAGCACGCCAACGTCCAGCCGCACTCGGGCGCGCAGGCCAACGCGGCCGCGATGTTCGCCGTGCTCAAGCCGGGCGACACGATCCTCGGCCTCGACCTGGCCCACGGCGGTCACCTGACGCACGGGATGAAGATCAACTTCTCGGGCAAGCTCTACAACGTCGTCGCCTACCACGTCGACAAGGAAACCGGGATCGTCGACCTCGCCGAGATCGAGCGGCTGGCCGTCGAGCACGAGCCGAAGCTGATCATCGCCGGCTGGTCGGCCTACCCGCGTCAGCTCGACTTCGCCGAGTTCCGCCGGATCGCGGACAAGGTCGGCGCTCGCCTCATGGTCGACATGGCGCACTTCGCCGGGCTGGTCGCGGCCGGGCTGCACCCGTCGCCGGTGCCGCACGCCGACATCGTCACCACGACCACGCACAAGACCCTCGGCGGCCCGCGCGGCGGACTCATCCTGTGCCGCGAGGAGCTGGCCAAGAAGATCAACTCGGCGGTGTTCCCGGGCCAGCAGGGCGGACCGCTCGAACACGTCATCGCGGCCAAGGCCGTCGCGCTGAAGATCGCCGCGAGCGAGGAGTTCAAGGAGCGCCAGCAGCGCACTCTGGAGGGCTCGCGGATCCTGGCCGAGCGGCTGTCCCAGTCGGACTGTGCCGACGCCGGTGTCCGAGTGCTGACCGGCGGCACCGACGTCCACCTGGTGCTCGTCGACCTCGTCCAGTCCACCCTGGACGGCCAGCAGGCCGAGGACCGGCTGCACGAGGTCGGCATCACGGTCAACCGCAACGCCGTCCCGTTCGACCCGCGCCCGCCGATGATCACCTCCGGCCTGCGCATCGGCACGCCCGCCCTGGCCACCCGCGGTTTCGAAGCCGAGGACTTCGCCGAGGTCGCCGACGTCATCGCCGAGGCGCTGAAGCCGGACTTCGACGACGCCGTGCGGGCGAAGCTGCGCGACCGCGTCGAGACCCTCGCGAAGAAGCACCCGCTGTACGCGGACCTTTCCCGATGAGCGCCCAGCCCGAGGGCCGGAAGCTGCTGCGTCTCGAGGTGCGTAACAGTGAGACGCCGATCGAGAAGAAGCCGTCGTGGATCAAGACGCGGGTGCGGATGGGGCCGGAGTTCACCGAGCTCAAGGGTCTGGTGCGTCGCGAGGGTCTGCACACGGTGTGTGAAGAGGCGGGTTGTCCCAACATTTACGAGTGCTGGGAGGACCGGGAGGCGACGTTCCTGATCGGTGGGGATCAGTGCACCCGGCGGTGTGACTTCTGTCAGATCGACACGGGCAAGCCCGCCGCTCTCGACCGCACGGAACCCCGGAAGGTCGCGGAGTCGGTGCAGGCCATGGGCTTGCGGTACTCCACGGTCACCGGTGTCGCCCGGGACGACCTTGAGGACGGCGGCGCCTGGCTGTACGCGGAGACTGTCCGGCAGATCCACGCTCTCAATCCGGGTACCGGCGTCGAGCTGCTGATCCCGGACTTCAACGCCGACCCGGAGCAGTTGGCGGAGGTGTTCGGGTCGCGGCCGGAGGTGCTGGCGCACAACGTGGAGACGGTGCCGCGGATTTTCAAGCGGATCCGGCCTGGTTTCCGGTATGCGCGGTCGCTGGAGGTCATCACGAAGGCTCGTGAGGCTGGTTTGGTGACGAAGTCGAACCTGATCCTCGGCATGGGTGAGACGCCCGACGAGGTGGCTCCGGCGATGCAGGACCTGGTCGACGCCGGGTGCGAGATCCTGACGATCACGCAGTATCTGCGTCCGTCGCCGCGGCATCACCCGGTGGACCGGTGGGTGAAGCCGGAGGAGTTCGTCGAGCACTCGAAGGCGGCCGAGGCGATGGGTTTCGCCGGGGTGATGGCCGGGCCGCTGGTGCGCTCGTCGTACCGCGCGGGACGGCTCTACGCGCAGACCAAGCGTTACCGTGGAGAAGAGCTGCCGGAGAACCTGGCCCACCTCGCCGACCAGGGCCCGGCTTCGCAAGAGGCCAGCTCGCTGCTGGCCCGATAGGAAGGGGCGGATCAATGGCGATCAGCGTCTTCGACCTGTTTTCCATCGGCATCGGCCCGTCGAGTTCCCACACCGTCGGGCCGATGCGGGCGGCACTGACCTTTGTGGACGGACTCGGCGACGACCTCGCGCGGACCTCCCGGGTCCAGGCCGAGCTGTTCGGCTCGCTCGGCGCGACCGGGTTCGGCCACGGCAGCGACAAGGCCGTCCTGCTCGGGCTGTCCGGTGAGCGTCCCGAAGAGATCGACACGGACACCGTGCCGGGCCGCATCTCGTCGATCCGCGAGTCGGGCCGGTTGCTGCTGGCCGGCACGCACGAAATCGCGTTCGACGAGGACACCGACCTCACCATGCACCGCCGCAAGTCGCTGCCCGCCCACCCGAACGGCATGGTCTTCCGCGCCTTCGACGCCGAGGGTGCGCTGCTGCGCGAGCGGACGTACTACTCGGTCGGCGGCGGTTTCGTCCGCGACGAGTCGTACGAGACGGACACGGTGTTCGTCGAGGACTCCACGCCGGTGCCGTACCCGTTCCGCACGGGTGCCGACCTGCTCGCGCACTGCGCGTCGACGGGCCTGCCCATCAGCGAAATCATGCTGGCGAACGAACTGTCCTGGCGCACCGCGGACGAGGTGCGGTCGGGGCTGCTGGACATCTGGGCGGTCATGGCGGAGTGCGTCCGCAACGGCTGCACCCACGAAGGGGTGCTGCCAGGCGGCCTGAAGGTCCCGCGGCGGGCGCGGGCGCTGCACGAGAAGCTGCTGGCCGAGGACGGCGCGGACGACCCGCTGTACGCGATGGACTGGGTGAGCCTGTACGCCCTCGCCGTCAACGAGGAGAACGCCGCGGGCGGCCGGGTGGTGACGGCCCCGACCAACGGCGCGGCCGGGATCATCCCGGCGGTGCTGCACTACTACCAGCGCTTCATCCGCCATTCGAACGACGACGGCATCGTGACGTTCCTGCTCACCGCGGGCGCGATCGGCTCGATCCTCAAGCAGACGGGCTCGATCTCGGGCGCGGAGGTCGGCTGCCAGGGCGAGGTCGGTTCGGCCTCGGCCATGGCGGCGGCGGGCCTGACCGAGGTGCTGGGCGGAACCCCGGCGCAGGTCGAGAACGCGGCCGAGATTGGGGTCGAGCACCACCTGGGCCTGACGTGCGACCCGGTGGGCGGCCTGGTCCAGATCCCGTGCATCGAGCGCAACGCGGTGGGAGCGTCGAAGGCGATCCACGCGGCGAGGATGGCGATGCGCGGCGACGGCAGCCACGTGGTGACCCTGGACAAGGCGATCAAGACGATGCGCGAGACGGGCGCGGACATGAGCGTCAAGTACAAGGAAACGGCCCGCGGCGGCCTGGCGGTGAACGTCATCGAGTGCTGAGACCGCACTTTCCCTACGAAAGTGACGCCAGGGAGCGCTGGGACCGCACTTTCCCTATGAAAGTGACGTGTCAGACCCGTAGTCCTCCGGCTCCACGGCCAGCTTCAGCCCGACCGCCACGAGCGTCCACCCGAGCTGCTGCTTCCTCGTGCCCGCGCGGCGGCGAGGGGTCGCGCGGCCCGGCGGGCGGTTGCGGACGCCGTGGCGCAGCTCGTTCTCGCGTTCGTGGACCAGGTCCTCGGCCATCAGAAAGTGCACCGGATCGCCCCCTGCGTCGATGTTCGGTGTCGGTGGTCCCATGGTCGCCGAGAGTGCCCGCCGTGGCCACCGGTTTTCCGCACCGCGAACACAGGGTGAGGGCCACCCCGGCGCCGCGGCCTAGACTCGCGGGATGGAGTCGACCTCGGTGGTGAACGCCGGCGAAGCGCTGTTCCGGCCGGTGCGCACCGGCAACGCCTTCGAGGAGACCGTCGAGCGGCTGCTGCAGGCGATCCGGCTGGGTGTCGTCGGCGCGGGGGAGCGGCTGCCGTCCGAACGCGAGCTCGCCGAACGGCTCGGCGTCAGCCGCGTCACGCTGCGCGAGGCCATCCGCGCCCTCTCCGACGCCGGTTACGTGGAGTCACGACGGGGCCGGTACGGCGGCACGTTCGTGCACGACACCCTGCCCGCCCCGCCCGAGCCGGGCGGCGAGGTCGACGCCGTCTCGCTGGAAGACGCGCTGAGCCTCCGCTACGTCCTCGAGACCGGCGCCGCCGAGATGGCCGCCGCGCGGTCGCTGAGCCCGGCCGACCGCCAGCACCTCACCGGCACGCTCGCCGAGGCCGCCGGCGCGGAGCTCGCCGACTACCGCCGCAAGGACTCCCGGCTGCACCTGGCCATCGCCGAGGTCACCGCGTCGGGCTCGCTGACCACGGCGGTCGCCGACGCCCGCAGCCGCGTCAACCAGCTGCTCGACCGGATCCCCTTGCTCCCGCCCAACCTCGAGCACTCGAACGCCCAGCACGAAGCGATCGTGGACGCGATACTGGCCGGCGACGCGCCCGCCGCCCGCCGGGCGATGGCGGAACACATCGAGGGCACGGCCTCGCTGCTGCGGGCCTTCTTGTCCTGAGCTTGTCCGGCTCCTTCACAGGATTCGAACAACCTCCGTTGCTTTTCCACCGAACTTTGTCCCCCGTCCGGTCGTCATCCGTTCGTGACCTTGCCGACCGAGAACGAAGACAAGCCCGGCCACCCGCGATGGCGCCGCGCCCGGCGGATCACCGGCTGGACGCTCGGCGTCCTCCTCGGCGGGCCGCTGATCGCGTTCTGGGTCGCCTACCTGGTGCTCGACGTCCGCAGCCCCCAGGAAGTCCTGGCCGGGCTCGACAAGACCGTCGTCCTGCAGTACGCGGACGGGTCCGAGCTGCTCAAGGTGACCCCGGCCGACGGCGACCGGACGTTCGTTCCCTACTCGCAGGTGCCGTCGAAGCTGCGGGACGCGATCATCGCCACCGAGGACCCGACCTTCTGGGACAACCAGGGCTTCGACCCGACCGGCATCGGCCGCGCGTTCCTCACCGGCGTCGGCGGCGGGTCCGGGATCACCCAGCAGTACATCAAGAAGTCCACCGGCGACGAAGACGCGACGCTCGGGCGCAAGTTCGCCGAGCTGGTGCTGGCCACGAAGATCACCCAGGAGCAGGGCAAGGAGCAGATCTTCGAGAGCTACGTCAACATCATTTCCTTCGGCCGCGGCACGTTCGGGCCCGCCGCGGCGATGAACGCCTACTTCGGCCGGAAGCTCGACGACTCGATCACCTGGAGCGAAGCCGCCTTCCTCGCCGGGATGATCCAGTCCCCGTCGGTGCACGACCCCGCCGCCTCGGGCGATCTCCACGCGAGCCGGCGCTGGCAGTACGTGCGCGACAAGCTCGTGAGCCGCGGGTACGTCGGCGGTGACGAGCCGATGGCCTACCCCGGCGGCGAGATCCAGCCGCCGTCGGAGACCCGCGCCGGCCGCGTCACCTACGACGAGTTCCACGTCAAGCAGCAGGTCCTCGCCGAGCTCGAACAGGACGGCTTCCCGCTCGGCCGGCTCCAGCAGGGCAACCTGACCGTCGAGACGACGCTGGACCGCGGGATGCAGGACGCCGCGAAGAAGGCGTTGCGGGACAAGCTGAACGACGAGCCGAAGGAGTTCCGAGGCGCCGTCGTCGCGGTCGACCCCGGTACCGGGGCCGTCCGCGCCTACCAGGGCGGTGACCAGGGCGTCCGCGACTACGCGAGCACCCCGCACGCGCTCGGCTCGGCGTTCCACCCGTTCACGTTCACCGCGGCGCTGCTCCACGGCTTCGGCCCCGATCAGCCGATGCCGGGGTTCTCGAAGGTCGACTTCCTCGGCGAGACCTTCCAGTACCCGGACCCCTGCGGCAAGAAGTGCACCCCGCGCCGGGCGGTCGAAACGCACGCCGCCGCCACCCTGGTCGCGCTGGCGAAGAAACTCGGCCCGGAGGCGGTGAGCGACGCCGCCCGGCGGGCCGGCATCCCGGACGCCGTGGACGGCGTCCCGACCCTGCGCGAGAAGGACGGCTTCCTCATCGGGCCGGGCATCGCGATCGGCCGGTACCCGTTGCGGCCGCTGGACGTCGCGGGCGCCTACGGGACCTTCGCCGCCGGTGGCCGGCGCAGCACCCCGCACCTGGTGGCGAAGATCCGCGACGAAAGCGGCGCGGTCGTCTGGGCGCACCAGGACACCGCGAACCCGGCGTTCGGCGACGACGGCACCAGCCGCCGCGTCGCCGCGGAAGTCACCGCGACCCTGCGCACCGGCGGCGGCCCGGCGGCGCTGTCCACCGGCGAGGCGGAGCACGGCACCAGCCCGGACTACCAGGACGCCTGGGCCGTCGGCTACACCCCGCAGCTGGCGACGGCGGTCTGGATCGGCTCCGACGACGAGCGGCGGCTCAAGGACGCGAGCGGCCGGAAGCTGACCGGCGACGTCGTCCCCGCCGACGTCTGGCGGGCGTTCACGACGGCCGTCCGGCCGCGCTGACTCACCGCACCAGGGCCAGCACGAACCCGTCGTACCCTTTGCCGCCGACGGTCTGGACCGCGGTCGCGTCGATCCGGTCCTCGGCGGCGAGCAGCTCGAACATCTCGCGGGCGCCGCGGACGTTCGGGTCGTCGATGCCCGCGTCGGCCACCCGGCCCTGCCGGACGACGTTGTCCACGACGATCGCCGTGCCCGGCCGCGCCAGCTCCAGCGAGGCGCGGACGTAGTTCGCGAGG
Organism: Amycolatopsis plumensis; assembly: GCF_042652605.1. Taxonomy (NCBI): domain Bacteria; kingdom Bacillati; phylum Actinomycetota; class Actinomycetes; order Pseudonocardiales; family Pseudonocardiaceae; genus Amycolatopsis; species Amycolatopsis plumensis. The sequence goes on from NZ_JBHSJY010000001.1 coordinate 4,981,758, forward strand.
TTGACCTTGTCGGCGTCGATGAAGACGAAGTCGAACGGCCCGCTCAGCGTCGGCAGCGTGTCGAGCGCGGGGCCGACGCGGATGTCCACGACGTCCTCGCCGAAGCCCGCCCGCGCCAGGTTGGCCTTCGCGACTTCGGCGTGTTTCGGCTCGTATTCGCAGGTCACCAGCTTGCCGCCGGCCGGCAGCGCGCGGGCGAGCCAGATCGTGCTGTACCCGCCGAGCGTGCCGATCTCCAGGATCGTGCGTGCCCCGGCCAGCCGGGCCAGCAGGTGGAGCAGCTTGCCCTGGTTGGGCGCGACGGCGATGTGCGGGAGCCCGGCGGCGTCGGCGTCGGCCAGCGCCGAGTCGAGCACCGGGTCGGGGGCGAGCAGCGCGCCGGCGAGGTAGTCGTCGACGGCGGTCCAGGTCTGGTCGGTCATGGCACCTCCACGGCCAACATAGCCCGGGTGGGATCATGCTCGCCGACGGCGTTTCCCGGCGGGAAGGTGAGCATGGACGACTACCGCGTCGTCGCCGACGCCATCGCCGCCGACATCGAAGCCGGCCGCCTCCGCCCCGGCGACCGGCTGCCGCCCCAGCGCCGCTTCGCGCGGCAGCGGGGCATCGCCGGCTCCACGGCCGCGCGCGTCTACGGCGAACTCGTCCGGCGCGGCCTGGCCGTCGGCGAGGTCGGCCGCGGCACGTTCGTCCGTGCGGCGAAGCCACCGCCCGAACCCGCGCTCGCCGAGCCCGGCGAAGCCCGCGTCGACCTCGAGCTCAACTTCGCCGTCCTGCCGGAGGAGTCGGCGCGGCTGGCGCGCGCACTGGAGCCGTTGCTGCGCGACGACGTCCTGACCGCGGCTCTGCACCCGATCGGCGCGGCGGGCACGCGAGCGGCCCGCGAGGCGGCGGCCGGGCTGCTCGCCCGCGGCGACTGGCGCCCGGACCCGGCGACGGTGCTGTTCACCGGCAACGGCAGGCAGGCGCTCGCCGCTTCGATCGCCGCGTTCGTTCCGGTCGGCGAGCGGCTCGCGGTGGAGTCGCTGACCTACCCGGTGGTGAAGGCACTGGCGTCGCGGCTCGGCGTGGAGCTCGTGCCGATCGAAACCGACGAGTCCGGCCTGGTCCCGGCGGCCCTGGAAGCGGCCGGGCCGGTGCGCGCGCTCTACGTCCAGCCGACGCTGCACAACCCGCTCGGCACGACGATGCCGCCGCAGCGCCGTGCCGAGCTCGCCGAGGTGGTGGGCCGCCTGGACCTACCGGTAATCGAGGACGGGATCTACACGTTCCTGCGCGACGACGTACGCCCCTTCGCCGCGTACGCGCCGGAGCGCACGATGTTCGTCGACAGCCTCTCCAAGCGCGTCGCACCCGGTTTGACGGCGGGGTTCCTCGTCTCGCCCCCGGCTTGGACGGCGCGTCTGGTGTCGTCGGTGCGCTCGGGTGCCTGGGCGGCGTCCCGGTTCGCCGTCGAGGCGGCGACGCAGTGGATCGTGACGGGCACCATCGCCAGCATCGAGGCGGCGAAACGCCGTGACGCGGCCGCCCGCGCGGTCGTCGTGGCCGAACGGCTGCCGGGCCTGCGCGGCGACCCGGCGTCGTACCACCGCTGGTGGGAGCTGCCGGAGCGCTGGCGGGCGGAGACGTTCGTCGCGGCGGCGGCCCGCCGGGGGATCGCGCTGTCCCCGGCGGCGGCGTTCGCGGTCCTGCCGGGCCACGCGCCGAACGCGGTCCGGATCGCGGTGTCGGCCCCACCGGTGGAGACCCTCGCCGCGGCGCTCGACGTGCTGGCCGGCCTGGCCGCCGGCAGCCCGGACGACCTGCTGGCCGACTGACAGCGCCTGGCAGCGCGTGCCAGCATCGCGTCAGCCGGGTGTGCGCCCGGCGCCAGCGATCTTCGCCAGCCTTCGGGAGTCACACCGAAACCCGGAGGAGCAACGCATGCACGTCACGATCGTCGGCGCCGGCCTCGGCGGCCTCACTCTCGCCCGCGTCCTGCACGTCCACGGCATCCCGGCCGAGGTCTACGAAGCCGAGCCGTCCCCGACGGCGCGGAGCCAGGGCGGGATGCTCGACATCCACGACTACAACGGGCAGGTCGCCGTCGAAGCGGCGGAGCTGATGGAGGAGTTCCGCGCCCTGATCCTGCCGGGCAGGCAGGCGATGCGGGTCCTCGACCGGCACGGAACCGTGCTGTTCGAAGAGCCCGACGACGGCACAGGCGGTCGCCCCGAAGTGCAGCGCGCCGATCTGCGGCGGATGCTGCTCGACGCGCTGCCGGACGGCACTGTCCACTGGGGACACAAGGTGACCGGTGCCCGCGCTCTCGGCGACGGCCGCCACGAGGTCACCTTCGCCGGCGGTGGCACCGTCGTCACGGGGCTGCTGGTCGGGGCCGACGGCGCGTGGTCGCGGATCCGGCCCCTGCTCACCGACGCGACGCCCGCGTACGCCGGCGAAGCCTTCGTCGAGACCTACCTGTACGACGCGGACACCCGGCACCCCGCCGCCGCGAAGGCGGTGGGCGGCGGCTCGCTGATGGTGCCCTCGGCCGACAAGGGCATCCACGCCCACCGGGAGAGCGGGGACACCCTCCACACCTACGTGTCGCTGATCCGGCCGCTGGAGTGGTTCGACGCGCTCGACTTCACCGAGCCCGCCGCGGCCGCCGCGCGGGTCGCGGCGGAGTTCGACGGCTGGGCGCCCGAACTCACCGCGCTGATCACCGACGGCGACACCGCGCCCGTCCTGCGGCCGCTCCGCACCCTGCCGATCGGGCACCGCTGGGCGCGCGTTCCGGGGGTGACGCTCGTCGGCGACGCGGCCCACCTCATGCCGGCCAACGGCGAAGGCGCCAACCTCGCCATGCTCGACGGAGCCGAGCTCGGCCTCGCCCTCGCCGCGCACCCCGGTGCCGTCGAAACCGCGCTCGCGGAGTACGAGGAAGCCATGTTCCCGCGCAGCGCCAAGGTCGGCCAGGAAGGAAAGCGGTTCGACGAACTCCTCGTCGGCGTCGCGGAGGACGACGTCCCGCGGGTCTTGATCGACGCGTTCCGGGAGTTCACCGGCGCGGTGCGGGAGTCCTAGGGGGCGTACTTCCCGACGAAGCTGCCGCAGGTCACGACGCGGCCCGTGAGCCGGGCCTGGATCGCCTTCTCCAGCCCCAGGTAGTCGAACACCGGCGTGTCGGCCGGGATCGACTCCGGCACCGGGCCGCCCGTCGCCAGCATCCGGTACGAATCCGTCTGGAACAGCACCAGGTAGCCGCCCTCGCGGTTCAGCCGGTCCGCCGTCGCGAGCATGCGCCCGGGTGCGTCGCCGACGATCTCCAGCGGCAGCGGCCACTCGAGGGGGAACGGGTTGCGCAGGCCGAACGCGGGGTAGGCGAACGGGCTGTCCGGCAGGATCGCCGTCCGCGCGGCCGGGAAGCGGTCCAGGCAGGCGCGGATCTGCCGGACGAAGGCGAACGTCGACGGGTTCGTGCGGATCCCGGCCATCGCCGGGGTGACCGCGCCGAGGTCCTCGGTCAGCCGGTCGTGGCTGACGTCGAGGTAGGCCGCCTGGTCGTGGCGCGCCACGACGACCCAGCCGCAGACCGCCACCGCCAGCAAGCCCGCTGTCGCCGTCACCGCGCTGTGCCGGCTCGGTCGCGGGCGAGCCGGGACCAGCTGGCCCAGCAGCAGCAACGTCGTCAGCGCGAGGGTGCCGCAGAGCAGCGTCGGGGTGTCGTTGCCCCACGACAGGCTCGTCATGAACCCGGTGGCGAGCACGAGCAGCCCCGCCCACGGCACTTGCCGCCGCACGGCCGCGTGCACCGGCACGCTGACCGCGACGATCCACCACAGGACGTCGGCCCAGCGCGTGGACCCGGTGAGCCGGCCGTCGACGACGGTCCACACCACCGCCGTGGCGCCGGCGAGCACCAGCACCCAGGACGCCACCCGCCCGGCCGCGCCCAGCCGGTCACCCGGGAGCCGGACGGCCAGCAGCACCACGGCGATCGCGGCGAAGAAGCCCAGCTCCCGCACCGGCGGCCGGGTCAGCACCTCGGGGTCGTCGAGCCACAGCCCGAGCAGCCGCTCGCCGTACGCGGGCAGGCCGCCGGTGAGCTGCCCGACCATCTCCGTGAAGCCGCCGCCGAGGCTCACCCACGCCACGTACGCCATCCCGGGCGCGCCGAGCGCGAGGAGGTCGAGAACCAGCCGGACCGCGCGGCGCGTGCCGGTCCGCGTCGCCGGGTGCAGCAGCAGCCAGCCGAGGCCGATCACCGCGGCCGGCGCGAAGCTCTGCTTGACGAGCACCGCGCAGCCGAGCAGCACCAGCCCGCCGCGGCGGGCGAAGACGTGGCCGCCGCGCAGGCCGGCGTCCAGGGCCCAGGCGCCGCACGCGGTGAGGAAGATGCCGTCCACGGTGTGCCAGGCCATCAGCGGGAAGGCGTTGAGGTTGAGCAGCGACGCGGCCGCGACCAGCGCCGTCAGCCCCGGGCCCCACTCGAGCACCCGGCGCCGGGTGACCAGCGTGGCGAACGCGATGGTGGCCACGACGAGCTCGATCATGGCCAGGAAGCCGGAGCCGAAGAACAGCGGCATCGGCAGCGCGTAGTCGGCGACGTGCAGCACCGCCGAGCCCAGCGGGCGGGCGGAGATGATGTCGGCGTGCGGGACTTCGCCGTGGAGCACGCGCCACGCCTGGGCGAGGATGAAGCCCTGATCGGAGGGGTGGAAGCCGAAGCGGCCGACGCGGAACTCGGTGGCCAGCGCGAGCACGAGCACCCAGCTCGCGTGGAGGCTCCAGCGCAGCAGCGGCCGGGTCTGCCGGGGTGGTGCGGTCGCGACGGGCGCAGGACTCATCACGTCCACGCCGTGCCGCCTTCCGTGTCCGATCACGCCCGGAAGCGATGGTAGCGGCCGGGTGCCGCCCTCGCGGGACCGGTGCGGACGCCGCCCCGGCGGACCGGGGCGGCGTCCGCCGGGCTCACCTCGCGGTGCCGATCACGGCCGTCTTGTCGGCGCTGCGATGCCCGCCGCTGAACACGCTGGATACGCTGAATACCGGCATTTCGAACTCCCCAGTCAGAGCCCGTACGGGTGTACGGGACTCGCGCGAGGGTAGAAGTACCGTCGCGTCCGTGCCAGCGTTTCGGCGGAATTCGCGGGAATCAGGCACGACGGCGCCAGATCAGCCGGGTCACCGCCCCCGCGACCGACGACGGCGCGGACCGGCGGGGCAGGCCGCGGGCCTCGGGCGCGGACTCCGGCGTCGCCCGGTAGGCCAGGTGCGCGGCGAACCGGGCCAGCCGCGGCGCGGCGAGCGTCGCCAGTTCGGCGGCGCGGCCTTCGGGGAGGCTCAGGATCTCCGGCCGCTCCTCGCACGCCTTCACCACCAGCGCGGCGGCCCGCTCCGGGCTGCTGGACGGGATCCCGCGGTAGCCGGTCGGCGCGATCATCGGCGTCCGGACCAGCGGCATCCGCACCGACGTGAAGGTGACGCCGTCGGAGAGCGTCTCCCGCCCGGCCGTCAGCCCGAACTCTTCGAGCGCCGCCTTCGAGGCCAGGTAGGCCGAGAACCGCGGGGTGTCGGTCTGCAGGCCCTGGGTCGTCACGTTGACGACGTGGCCGAACCCGCGCTCGGTCATCGACGGCAGGAAGCCGAGGATCAGCCGCACCGGCCCGAAGTAGTTGATCGCCATCGTGCGCTCGAAGTCGTGGAACCGCTGCGTGGACAGCGTGACCGAGCGCCGGATCGACCGGCCGGCGTTGTTCACCAGGACGTCCACCGCGCCGTGGTCGCCGAGCACGTCCTTGACCAGCGCGTCGACGGCGTCGCCGTCGGTGAGGTCGCACGGGTACGCCGCGGCGGTGCCGCCGGCCGCGACGATCTCGGCCCGCACCTCTTCGAGCTCGGAGGCGCGCCGGGCCACGAGGATCACCTTCGCACCCTTGCGCGCCACGGCCAGCGCCGACGCGCGGCCGATCCCGGAGGACGCGCCGGTGATCAGCACCGTGCGCCCGGCCAGGCCGTGGGTGCGGCGCGCGCGGTCGGGGTCGAGGTGGGCCTGCCAGTACCGGTAGAGCGGCGCCGCGTAGTCCCGCAGCTCCGGGAGCTCGATGCCGCTGCCGAACAACGCCGTCGTGGTGCGCGCGGTGTCGAAGACGACGTCCATGGTCAGGTGCGGCAGCACGGCAAGGGGGACGCCGAGCTCGTCGAGGACGGCCGCGCGGGCGCCCCGGCCGCCGGGGACGCGGTCGATCCCGGCCGCGGCCGCGTGCGCCAAGCGGGCACCCACCCGCCGGAGCGCGCCGGACGGCTTCTCCGGGAGCACGGCCCGGATCGTCGGACCGCCGGCGGCGCGCGCGAAGGCGTTGTAGACGGAGTTGAGCGGCTGCGGGCGCGCGGCGGCGAGGTGGTAGGTCGTCCCCGAAGGCGCGTCCTGGTGCATCAGGTGGTCCATCGCCTCGACGACGTAGTCGACCGGCACCAGGTTCGTCGCGCCCAGATCGGGGGCGGCCAGGGGCAGGCGTGCGGGCAGGGCCGCCAGCCGCGAAATGGCCGGGAGGAAGTAGTAGGGCCCGTCGACCTTGTCCATCTCGCCGGTGCGCGAGTCGCCGACGACGGCGGAGGGCCGGTAGACGCGGAAGGGCAGCAACTGCTCGCGGACGAGCTTTTCGGCCTGGAACTTCGTCGCGTGGTACGGCGAGCCGAAGCGCTGGCCGAGGTCGAAGTCGGCTTCGGTGAACCGCCCGGCGTGGTCGCCCGCCACGGCGATCGACGACACGTGGTGCACCAGCTCGGCCCGCGCCGCGGCGGCGAAGGCCAGCAGGTGCCGGGTGCCCTCGACGTTGGCCCGCCGGTTGGCTTCCTCGTCGGCGGTCAGGTCGTAGATCGCGCCCAGGTGGACGACGTGGTCGAGGTGGGGGAGGCCGGTGGGGTCGGCGCCGAGCCGGGGTTCGGCGAGGTCGCCGGGCACCGGGTGCAGCTTGTCCGCGCCGGGCCAGTCCCGCGCCAGGCCGGCCAGTCGTTCGCGGGAGGTCTCCCGCACCAGCGCGTACACCGCGGACGTCTCCGGCCGCTGCAGCAGCCGGGCGACCAGGCGTTTCCCGATGAAGCCCGTCGCGCCCGTCACGAAGTAGGTCGTCATGGCCGGTCCCTTCTCGTCGGGCCCGACTCTAACCTACTGGAAAGTAGGAACGGTAGTTGTCAGCTTTCTTCTTCGTCGGCCGTCGCGACGACGGCGTCCCGCAGGGCGGCCCGCAGCCGTCCGACGTCGAGCGGCCCGAGCACCGCCGCCTCGCCCGGCGGCGCGACCAGCACCACCTTGTCGTTGCTGACGAACACCGTCACGTCCCTGCGCCTGCCGGCCAGATCCCGGCAGCCGATCGACCACTCGCCCCGACTCATGGTCGCCGCCCTCGCTTCCTCGTCGTGGTCGTGCTCCGTGCGAGGGTGGGAGCGGACCCCGGCGGCGCTATGACGCGGGTTCACCCGATCTGCCTACTCGCGGGTTTTGTCTTGCGTTCTGCGGGTTTTCGGCGTACTCCCCGGTCGTGGCGCGGCCCGCTCGGGAGTAGCGTCCGGTGCACGAGCCGTCCTCGGGAGGTCTGGATGTCGGAGCCGCGGAAGATCGTCATCGTCGGTGCGGGCCTGGGTGGGGCCTCCGCGGCGGCCGCGGTGCGCGAACGCGGTTACGGTGGCGAAATCCTGCTGCTGGGCTCGGAACCGCACCGCCCGTACGAGCTGCCGCCGCTGTCGAAGGGCGTACTGCTGGGCAACGCCGACGAACCCGACTGGGTGCACGAAGAGAAGTTCTACGCCGAGAAGGACATCCGCTTCGGCGCCGGCGTCACGGCGACCCGCATCGAGCTCGGCGCCCGCCGGGTTGTCGACGACGCGGGCGGCGAGCACCATTACGACCGGCTGCTGCTGGCCACCGGCTCCCGCCCGCGCCGTCTGCCGGTCCCCGGCGGCGATCTTCCCGGGCTGTACACGCTGCGCACCCTGGACGACGCGCTCAAGCTCCGCTCGGCGTTCGCCGCGGCCGAGCGCGTGCTGATCGTGGGCGCCGGCTGGCTAGGCTCCGAAGCGGCCGCGGCGGCCCGCACGCACCACGCGGAGGTGACGGTCGTCGACCCGGTGCCGGTGCCGCTGGCGAACGTGGTCGGCGAGACGGTCGGCGCGGTCTTCCGCGACCTGCACATCTCGAACGGCGTCCAGTACCGCCTGGGCCAGCAGGTCGCGGAGATCACGGGCGGCCCGGACGGCGTCCGCGGCGTCCGTCTCGGCACCGGCGAAGAGCTGACGGCGGACGTGGTCCTGATCGCGGTGGGCGCGGCCCCGCGCGTGGAGCTGGCCCACGCGGCGGGCCTGGAGCTCTCCGACAACGGCGGCGTGGCGGTGGACGCGGCCCTGCGCACGGCGGCGCCCGAGGTCTACGCGGTGGGCGACATCGCGGCCCACTTCCACCCGCGGTTCGGCCGCCGAATCCGTGTGGAGCACTGGGCGAACGCGAAGGACCAGGGCACGCACGTGGCACAGAACCTCCTGGGCGGCGACGAACCCTTCCTGGCCTCGCCGTACTTCTTCACCGACCAGTACGACCTGGGCTGCGAGTACCGCGGCCTCGCCGACCCGGCGGCGGACGAACTGGTGATCCGCGGCGACCTGACCGCCCGCGAGTTCACAGCGTTCTGGCTGCGCGAGGGCGAAGTGGCAGCGGCGATGAACGTGAACATGTGGGACGACGGAGACGCACTGGGAGCCCTGGTAGACGGCCACACGAAGGTAACGGCGGACCAGCTCAGGACGGCGGACCTGGCGTCCCTGGTGTAGAGCCGAAAGGCCGCGGCAGAGAACCCCGACCGCGGCAGAAGACCACGGCAGCACCCCGACCGGAGGCCGTAGTCACAATCGGGCGTCGGGGTGGCGAAATCCCAGACGTTCCCGCACCAGCAAATCGACCCGCCGCCAGGCAGGCGAAGACGCATTAACCGCCCCCTGCACCAACGCCGGAATCGCCGAACCCCGCTCATAAGCAGGCAACTCACCGCCGTACCGCGCCCGGGTAGCCGAAACAAGCTTCAAAGCCAGAGCGTCAACCCGCGGGTCCTCCGAATCGAGATCATGCACCCGGTCATACTCGAGAACCAGCGAGAGCAGCTCCGGACTGTCGAGCATCCCCGCCTGATCGCGGAAGTTCCTCCGAGCCGTCTCCGGATGGGTGGCGAACACAAGAGTCCACAGATCGTTCTGCAGCGCCACCCACCGTTCGCTGAACCCGAGCCCCGGCAACCGGTCGAGGTAGGCCACCACCTCATCCGGCAGAGGCGACAACCGCCCAGAAGCCAGCCGCCGCAGCCGGGAGCGAGTGGCCTGCAACCCGGCAATCCGGGCAGCGAGGTCGTCGTCAATCTGCCGAAGCGCCGCAGCGAACCCCTCCCCGGCGCGGAGTTCGCGGATACGGGCCAAGGGGACACCGGCCTCGGCGAGCGTACGGATCTTGATCAGCTCGACCGCGTCGGAAGCGCGATACCGGCGATACCCGGACCTGTCGCGCTCCGGCTCGGGAAGCAGGCCCTTCGCGTGGTAGACGCGAATCGTCTTGGCCGTCACCCCGACGTACCCGGCAAGCTGTCCGATGGTGAGCACCCGGCCATCCTCGCACTTGACCTTGCCCCAGGGGCAAGGTTGCACGCTGGCGGCATGACCGATCACGAGACCCTGCGCGCGCTGGCCGACGAAGGCAACGAAACCGCACTGGACCGCCTCGCCGACCTCGCCGACACGCGCGGCGACGTCGAGGAGCTGAGCGAGCTGCTGGACGAAGGCTCCAACCGGGCCGGCGAGCTGCTCACCCGCCGCGCGGTCGCCGCAAAGGACCTCCTGGAACTACAGCGCATCGCCGACGCAGGCCACGAACCAGCCGCCGCCGAACTGGAGCGCCTCCTCGCACGCCCCTCGTGAGTGGTAAGGCGGGTTCTAACCCGCCTTACCACTCACGAGGGGGCGGGCGAGGGTGAGGTAGGCGACCAGCGCCAGGGCGGCGAACCCGGCCATGGTCGCGGCCATCGGTACCGCCGTCCCCGAGCCGCCCAGGCCGACCAGCGGTGTCGCCACCGCGCCCACCACGAACTGCAGCACGCCCAGCAACGCCGACGCCGCTCCGGCCGAACGCGCGTGTGCGGCCAGCGCCAGCGAACTCGCGTTCGGCATGACCAGGCCGATGCTCGACACCAGCAGGAACAGCGGCACCAGCAGCAGCGCGAGCGGCCACCGCGCCCACGCGGACAGCAGGACCAGCGCCCCGCCCGTCACCCCGAGCAGCAGCCCGGACAACAGCAACGCCCGCTCCCGGACACGCCCGACGAGACGGCCGTTGAGCTGCCCCGCCAGCACGATCCCGACGCCGTTCACCCCGAACACCACGCTGTACGCCTGCGGGCTGAGCCCGTACACGCCCTGCAGCGCGAACGACGACCCCGAGATGTAGGCGAACATCGCCGCGAACAGCAGGCCCGACGCCAGCGCGTACCCCGCGAACGAACGGTCGACCACCAGGCGCCCGTAGGTGCGCATCACCCGGCCGAGCCGCAGCGAAGACCGCGCCGCCGACGGCTCCGGCAGGAAGAACACCACCACGGCCAGCAGCAGCGCGCCGAACGCCGTCAGCACGACGAACACCCCGCGCCACGACGTCCAGGTCAGCAGCTGCCCGCCGAGCAGCGGCGCCAGGATCGGTGCCAGCCCGCTGACCAGCATCAACGTCGAGAAGAACTTCGTCATCGCGGTGCCTTCGAACAGGTCCCGCACGGTGGCGCGCGCGATCACGATGCCCGCCGCCGCGCCGAGGGACTGCACGAGCCGCGCCGCGACCAGCAGCCACGCGTCCGGGCTCACCGCGCACAGCACCGAGCCCACGACGTACAGCGCGAGCCCCGCGAGCAGCGGGCGGCGGCGGCCCAGCGCGTCCGAAAGCGGGCCGATCACCAGCTGGCCCAGGGCCAGCCCGGCGATGAACGCGCTGAGCGTCAGCTGGATCGTGCTGTCCGCGGCGTGCAGGTCGGTCGCCATCCGGGGCAGCGCGGGCAGGTACATGTCGATCGAGAGGGGCCCGAACGCCGTGAGGCCGCCCAGCACCAGGACGAACTTCAGCTGCGCGCGCCGGCTCGGCGCGGTACGTTCCGCCGTGGAGGTCATGCACGTCCTTTCGTTCCCTCACCGGGACCAGCGGGCCGAGCGGCGGCGCTATTCCGGCTGTGATCGGTGACACCCCGTGGTCACCCGAGCCGGAACCGACACTGATCCGACCAATTTTGCCACCGTTTCGGCGATGACTCTGGATCGACGGTCACTCGTGCGATATACATCGGATGTCTGGTCGGTGTGGGTGAAGGGAAACATCCGTGCAGCTTGTGCGCCTCGGAGAGCCGGGAAGTGAGCGCCCGTTCGTGCGCGCCGGTGACGGCACGACCTACGAACTGGGCGGCCTCACCGCCGACATCGACGGCGGCTTCCTCGCCGCGGACGGGATCGCGCGGACCGCCGCCGCCCTCGTCGCCGGGGAGCTGCCGAGAGCCGACGTCCAAGGCGTGCGCGTCGGTGCCCCGATCGCCCAGCCGGGCAAGGTCGTCTGCATCGGCATGAACTACCGCCGCCACGCCGAGGAGACCGGCGCGACCCCGCCCACCGAGCCCGTCGTCTTCATGAAGGCGCCGGACGTCGTGGTCGGCCCGGCCGACGACGTCCTCATCCCGCGCGGCTCGGTCAGCACCGACTGGGAGGTCGAGCTCGGCGTCGTCATCGGCAAGACCGCCCGCTACCTCGAGAGCGTCGAGGAAGCCCTGGAGTACGTCGCCGGCTACGTCGTCTCGAACGACGTCTCCGAGCGCGAACTCCAGTTCCGCACCGCCCAGTGGGACAAGGGCAAGTCCTGCGAGAACTTCAACCCGCTCGGCCCGGCGCTGGTCCCCGCGAGCGAGGTGCCCGACCCCCAGGACCTCGGCCTGCGGCTGTGGATCAACGGCGAGAAAAAGCAGGACTCGTCCACGAAGGACATGATCTTCAGCGTCGCCGAGATCGTGCACCACCTGTCCCAGGTGATGGTGCTGCGGCCGGGCGACCTGATCAACACCGGCACCCCGGAGGGCGTCGCGCTCGGGCAGCCCGATCCGAAACCGTACCTGCGCGACGGCGACGTCATCGAGCTCGAGATCGACGGCCTCGGGCGGCAGCGCCAGACCGCGAGGCAGGCCTGACCATGGCGAAGATCATCGGCATGGAGGTCCTCGACGTCCGGTTCCCGACGTCGAAGGAGCTCGACGGCTCGGACGCGATGAACCCCGACCCCGACTACTCGGCCGCGTACGTCGTGCTGCACGCCGACGAGGGCCCGGACGGCTACGGCCTCGCGTTCACCATCGGCCGCGGCAACGACGTCCAGGCCGCCGCGATCCGCGCGCTCGCCCCGCACGTCGTCGGCCGGGACGTCCCGGAGGACGCGGCCGCGCTCGGCGACCTGTCCCGCACGCTCGTCGGCGACTCGCAGTTCCGGTGGCTGGGCCCGGAAAAGGGCGTCGCGCACATGGCCGTCGGCGCGATCGTCAACGCCGCCTGGGACCTCGCCGCCCGCCGCGCGGGCCTGCCGGTCTGGCGGTTCGCCGCGCGGATGACGCCCGAAGAACTCGTGTCCCTGGTCGACTTCCGGTACCTGACCGACGCGCTCACCGAAGCCGAGGCCCTCGACATCCTCCGCCGCGCGGAACCCGGCCGCGCCGAACGCGCGAAGCAGCTGGAGGAGAAGGGCTACCGCGCCTACAGCACGTCTCCCGGCTGGCTCGGGTACGCGGACGCCAAGCTTGTGCGGCTCGCCGAGCAGGCCGTCGCCGACGGCTTCGAGATGATCAAGCTCAAGGTCGGCGGCAACCTGGAGGACGACGTCCGCCGGATGAAACTGGCGCGGGAGACCGTCGGCCAGGACGTCCGGATCGCCGTCGACGCCAACCAGCGCTGGGACGTCTCCGCCGCGGTCACCTGGATGACCGCGCTGGCGCCGTACGACCCGTACTGGATCGAGGAACCCACGTCCCCGGACGACGTCCTCGGGCACGCGGCGATCGCGAAGGCCCTCGCGCCGATCAAGATCGCCACCGGGGAGCACGTCCAGAACCGCGTGATCTTCAAGCAGCTCCTGCAGGCGGACGCCATTTCGGTGCTCCAGCTCGACGCCGCCCGCGTCGGCGGCTTCAACGAAAACCTCGCCATCCTGCTGCTGGCCGCCAAGTTCGGCGTCCCGGTGTGCCCGCACGCCGGCGGCGTCGGCCTCTGCGAGCTCGTCCGGCACCTTTCGATGTTCGACTTCGTGGCCGTGTCCGGCACCGACGCGGACCGCTCGATCGAGTGGGTCGACCACCTGCACGAGCACTTCACCGACCCGGCCGTCGTCGAGCGCGGCCGCTACCTCGCCCCGACCGCCCCCGGGTTCTCCGCGCGCATGCACGACGCCACGCTGCGCCGGTTCCGGTTCCCGGACGGTCCCGAGTGGACGGAGACGGCCAGTGAGTGAATTCGAGGGCCTGGTGGCCGCCGTCACCGGGGGCGCCTCGGGCATCGGCAAGGCGGCCGCGGACCTGCTGGCCGAGCGCGGCGCCCAGGTGGCGATCCTGGACCTGAATCCCGGTGACGACGGTTTCCGCTGCGACGTCTCCTCCGATCAGGAAGTGCGCGAAGCCATCGACGCCGTCGTGGCACGCTTCGGACGCCTCGACATCCTCGTGAACAACGCCGGGATCGGCGCCCAGGGTGACGTCACCGGCAACGACGACGACGAGTGGCACCGCGTGTTCGACGTCAACGTCGTCGGCATGGTCCGGCTCGCCCGGGCCGCGCTGCCGCACCTGAAGAACTCGCCGTCCGCGGCGATCGTCAACACCTGCTCCATCGCGGCCTGGGCGGGCCTGCCCAACCGCGCTCTCTACTCGGCCAGCAAGGGCGCGGTGCTCTCGCTGACCCTGGCCATGGCGACCGACCACCTGCCCGATGGGATCCGCGTCAACTGCGTCTGCCCGGGCACGGCGGACACCCCGTGGGTGGGCCGGCTGCTCGACGCCGCCGAAGACCCGGCGGCCGAACGCGCGGCCCTCGCGGCCCGCCAGCCGATGGGCCGGCTGGTCACCGCCGGCGAGGTCGCGAACGCGATCGCCTACCTGGCGAGCCCCCTTTCCGCCTCGACCACCGGCACCGCGCTCGCGGTCGACGGTGGCATGTACGGCCTGCGTCCTCGCGGCCCCGTTCACCACGACTAAAAGACTTTCCCCGCCGTCATCAAGGAGGATGCTGTGCGCACTGTGCCGTTCGGTAAGAGGGTGATCAAGGTGGCCGCCGTCGCCGCCTGCGGCCTGGTACTGGCCGCCTGCGGGTCCACGAAGGACAACGCTTCGGCGCCCGCGGCGGGCGGCGGCGCGGGCGGCAAGGTCGGCGCGACCCTGCCGCTGCTGACCTCGCCGTTCTGGCAGGCCTACAACAACTACGTGCCCAAGATGGCCAAGGAAGAGGGCGTCGACGTCCTCCCGACGGTCAACGCCGACAGCGACCCCGCGAAGCTGATCACCGACATCGGCACCTTCCTCAACCAGGGCGTCAAGGGCCTGGTCGTGACGCCGCTGGACTCCGCGGCCATCGTCGCCGGGCTCAAGCAGGCCGAGAACAAGGGCGTGCCGGTGGTCGCGGTCGACGTCGCTCCCGAGAGCGGCAAGGTCGCCATGGTGGTGCGGGCCGACAACAAGGCCTACGGCACCAAGGCGTGCGACGCGATCGGCGAGAAGGTCAAGTCCGGCAAGGTCGTGCAGATCATGGGCGACCTGGCCTCGGTCAACGGCCGCGACCGCTCGGAGGCCTTCCGCGACTGCATGAAGCAGAAGTACCCCGGCATCCAGGTGCTGGAGATCCCGGCCGAGTGGAAGGCCGACAAGGCGTCCTCCGGCCTGGACAGCATGCTCACCGCCAACCCGGACATCAAGGGCGTCTACATGCAGGCCGGCGGCGTCTACCTGGCCCCGACCGAGCAGGCGCTCAAGCGCAAGAACCTGTTCTTCCCGGTCGGGGACCCGAAGCACGTCGTGCTCGTCTCCAACGACGGCATCCCGCAGGAGCTGGCCGCGATCCGCGCCGGTGAGCTGGACGCCACCGTGTCCCAGCCGGCCGACGCGTACGCGAAGTACGGCCTGTACTGGCTGAAGAAGGCCATGGCAGGCGAGACGTTCGAGGCCGGGCCGACCGACCACGGCAGCACCATCGTGGAGATCAGCCCCGGCATCCTCGAGGACCAGCTGCCCGCGCCCGTCATCACCAAGGACAACGTGGACGACAAGGCCCTCTGGGGGAACAACCTGTGACCGCGCTGCCCGCCGGCGAATCCGCCGTCCCGGTGGTCAGCGCGCACGGTGTCGGGAAGCGCTACGGCCCGACCGTGGCGCTGCACGACGTCAGCCTCACCGTGCACCCCGGCGAGTCGCACGCGCTCGTCGGGCGCAACGGGGCCGGCAAGTCGACGCTCGTCTCCATCCTCACCGGCCTGTCCGCCACGGACACCGGGCACGTCGAGTTCGGCGGCGAGCCGGCCCCACCACTGTCCAAACAGGACTACTGGAAGGCTCGTGTGGCCTGCGTGTACCAGCACGCGATGGTCGTCCCGCAGCTCACCGTGGCCGAGAACCTGTTCCTCAACCGGCAGTCCGGCGGCGGGTTCTCGATCGGCTGGAAGTCGTTGCGGCGCAAGGCTCGCGACCTGCTGGAATCGTGGGACGTGCACGTCGACGTCGACACGCCGGCGGGGGAGCTGTCGGTCGAGGACCGGCAGTTCGTCGAGATCGCCCGCGCGCTGTCCTACGGCGCCCGGTTCATCGTCCTCGACGAGCCCACCGCGCAGCTGGACAGCCAGGCCATCGAGCGGCTCTTCGAGCGCATGCGCCAGATGCAGGCGGGCGGGGTGACGTTCCTGTTCATCTCCCACCACCTGCACGAGGTCTACGAGGTCTGCCAGGCGGTGACGGTGCTGCGGGACGCGAAGCACGTGCTCACCGCGCCGGTGTCCGAAGTCGGCAAGGCCCAGCTGGTCGACGCGATGACCGGCGAACCGGGCGGCCTCTCGGTGCGTGACGCCGCTTCCCGGGAGTCGCTCGAAGCGGACGCGGCGGAGATCCTGTCGGTCGAGGGGCTCTCCGGCGACGGCTTCCGAGATGTCTCGTTCCGGCTCCGGCGGGGCGAGGTCGTCGGGCTCGCGGGCAGCAACGCCAGCGGGAAGCACCAGGTCGCCGAGACCGTCTACGGTCTGCGGTCACCGTCGGCGGGCACGATCCGCGTCGACGGCTCGCCGCTGCGGCCCGGGGACATCCCGGCCGCGCTGAAGGCGGGCATCGGCTGCGTGCCGCGCGACCGGCACCACGAAGGGCTGGTCCTGGAGCACTCGATCGCCGACAACGCCACCATGTCCATTCTGGACAAGCTGGGCCGCGGCGGGATCGCGTCCCCGTCGACGCGGTACGCGAAGGCGTCGCAGGCCTTGAAGGACTACGACATCGTGGCCGCGGGGGCCGACCAGCCGGTCTCCGACCTGTCCGGCGGCAACCAGCAGAAGGTCGTGCTGGCGCGGGCGTTGCTGAGCGATCCGCGGGTGGTCGTGCTGATCAACCCGACCGCGGGCGTGGACGTGAAGTCGAAGGAGGCGCTGCTCGCGGTGGTCGACCGGGTGCGCGCCGAGGGCAAGGCGGTGCTGAT
Source organism: Amycolatopsis plumensis (assembly GCF_042652605.1). Lineage (NCBI taxonomy): Bacteria > Bacillati > Actinomycetota > Actinomycetes > Pseudonocardiales > Pseudonocardiaceae > Amycolatopsis > Amycolatopsis plumensis. Next base: position 4,998,504 of record NZ_JBHSJY010000001.1, read on the forward strand.
CGTCAGCGACGAGCTCGACGACCTGCGCCTGAGCGACCGGGTCCTGGTGCTGCGCGCCGGGGCCGTGGTCGCCGAACACCAGGCCGGGTGGTCCGACGGCGACCTCGTGGCCGACATCGAAGGAGTCGAGCTTTCGTGACCGACGTGATGACCTCCCCGCAGACGCAGCTGCCCGCCCCACCCCGGCGCCGGAAAGCCGTCTGGCTGCGCGAACTCGCGCTCCTGCCCGCCCTGGTCGTCGTGTTCGTCATCGGCGGCCTGGTCGACGACACGTTCGTCGGCTGGAGCAACATCGTCAGCATCCTGACCGCGTCGGCCGCGCTGTCGCTGGTCGTGCTCGGCGAGTCGCTGGTGCTGATCACCGGGAAGTTCGACCTGTCGCTGGAATCGACGATGGGCCTGGCGCCCGCGCTGGGCGCGATGGTCGTGATCCCGGCGGCGTCGGCGGGCTTCGGTGTGGAGCTGCCCGCCGCGGTCGGGCTGCTGATCATCCCGCTGTGCGGGGCGCTGGTCGGGTTCGTCAACGGCTTCCTGATCGTGAAGCTGAAGCTGAACGCCTTCATCGTCACCCTCGCCATGCTCACCGTGCTCCGCGGGGTGCAGGTCGGCTCGACCAAGGGCAAGACGCTGTTCAACCTGCCGGACTCGTTCACGAACCTGGCGACGACGACGTTCGCCGGGCTGCCGATGTCGGTGTGGCTGGCGGCGCTGCTGTTCGCCGTGGCGGGCTGGGTGCTGCGCTACCACCGCGTCGGCCGCGCGCTGTACGCGATCGGCGGCAACCGCGAAGCCGCGCGGGCGGCGGGGGTGCGCGTCGACCGGATCGCGTGGGCGGTCTTCGTCGTCGCGGGGATCCTCGCCGCGATCGGCGGGCTCGCGTACACCGGTTACGTCGGGGCCTTGGGCGCGAACCAGGGATCCGGGATGATCCTGCAGGTGTTCGCGGCGGCGGTGATCGGCGGCGTCTCCCTCGACGGCGGCAAGGGCACGCTCGTCGGGGCGTTGACCGGCGTCCTGCTGCTGTCGTCGGTGTCCAGCCTGCTCAACTACGCGCACGTCACGGCGGAGTGGCAGGGGGCGATCTACGGCGCCATCATCCTGGTCGCGCTGATCATCGCCCGGTACGCGGGCGGAAAGCCCCAAACCTGACGCCCGCCCGGTGAAGATCCGACGTGTTCCGAGTCTGCCGCGGCACCTCGTGAGTGGTAAGGCGGGTTAGAACCCGCCTTACCACTCACGAGGGCGAGGAGGTGGTGAGTGGTGCTACGAGGCTTCGGCGGCGGGTTCGTCGGTCGAGTCGGGCACGGTCGGGTCGTCCGCGGTGCCCAGGGCGTTGCGCAGCCACTGCTCCACGCCCGCGACGTGCACGGTCGCCCACGAACGGGCCAGTTCCGGCTCGCGCGCGGCGATGGCCTCGTAGATCGCCGTGTGCTGTTCGCGGGTCTTCGCGACCGCGCCTTCCTGGGTCAGCCCGCGCCAGATCCGGGCGCGGGCGGTCGGCCCGGAGAGGCTGTCGAGCAGCGAGCAGAGCACCGGGTTGCCGGAGCCGTCGGCGATCTTGCGGTGGAACTGCAGGTCGTTGGCGACCAGCGCTTCCACGGTCGGCGAGTCCTCCAGCTCGTGGAGCAGCGTGCCCAGCTCCGCGATGTCCGCGTCGCTCATGTGCAGCGCGGCCAGCGCGGTCGCGGCCGGCTCCAGGATCCGCCGCACAGCCAGGAAGTCGAGCACGGTGTCGTCGCGGTGGAAGTCGACCACGAACGTCATGGCGTCCAGCAGCAGGTTGGGCTCGAGGCTGGTGACGTACGTGCCGTCGCCCTGCCGGACGTCGAGGACCCTGATCAGGCACAGCGCCTTGACGGCCTCGCGCAGGGAGCTGCGCGAAAGCCCGAGCCGCTGGGCCAGTTCGGCTTCCTTGGGCAGCCGGTCGCCCGGCGTCAGCTCGCCGGAGATGATCATGTCCTTGATCTTGTCGATCGCGACATCGGTGACGGGCATCGCGTCCGCCCTCCCTGCAACAGACCTCGGATGTTTCGTGGTACTGCCCAGCGTGCCATGTCTCGGCGGAGGAAGGGCGATGACCCACCAGCGCACACCACAACGAGTGGCCCCCGTAACGGTCCCGGCCTCTTCCACGTCCTCGAAGACACCGGCGTCGGGCCGGTCCGCGAACGGCCGGTGAAGGAGTGACGGCGTTGGAACTCTCCCTGTCCCCGCTCGGGCTCGGCTGCGCTCAGCTGGGCAACCTGTACCACGCGATCAGCGACGAGACCGCGGCCGCGACCGTCCGGCGCGCCTGGGACGAGGGCGTCCGCTACTTCGACACCGCGCCGCACTACGGCCTCGGCCTGTCGGAGGCGCGGCTGGGCACGGCCCTGCGCTCGTACCCGCGGGAGGAGTACGTGCTCTCGACGAAGGTCGGCCGGGTGCTGGAACCGAACCCCGGCGGCGCCGGTGACCGGGACGACCAGGGCTTCGCCGTCCCGGCCGCCTACAAGCGCCGGTGGGACTTCAGCCGCGACGGCGTCCTGCGGTCCCTGGAGGACAGCTTGACGCGGCTCGGGCTCGACCGCGTCGACATCGTCTACGTCCACGACCCCGACGACCACTTCGAGGAGGCGCTCTCGGGGGCGTTCCCCGCCCTGCGCGAGCTGCGGGAGCAGGGCGTGATCGGCGGGTTCGGCGCCGGGATGAACCAGGCGCCGATGCTGGCCGAGTTCGTCCGCCGCACCGACCTGGACGTGCTGCTGGTGGCCGGCCGCTACACGCTGCTCGACCAGCCCGCGCTGGACGAGCTGTTCCCGCTGTGCGCCGAGCGGGACGTCCGGGTCGTGGTCGGGGGCGCGTTCAACGGCGGAATCCTGGCCACGGCCGAACCGGGCCGGGTCTACGACTACGCCGAAGCGCCGGCGGAGCTGGTCGAGCGGGCCGGGCGGATCGCGGAGGTCTGCGCGCGCCACGGCGTCGAGCTGCCCGAAGCCGCGCTGGCGCTGCCGATGGCGCACCCCGTGGTGGCGTCGGTGGTCGTCGGCGCGCACGATCCGGAGCAGGTCACCGTCAACGCGCGGCGGGCCCGCGCGGTCGTGCCACCGGCGTTGTGGACCGAACTGGCCGACGCGGGACTGCTGCGCGCCGACGTCGTCATCGCCGAAGGAGTCTCATGATCGACGCGCACCACCACCTGTGGGACCCCTCGCGACGCGAGTACCCGTGGATGGCGGGGGAGGCGATGGACCCGATCCGCCGCCCGTACACCGTCGAGGACCTGCGCGCGGTGACGAAGGCGGCGGGCGTGCACGCGACCGTCCTGGTCCAGACGGTGTCCTCGGACGAGGAGACGGCGGAGTTCCTCGCGACCGCGGCCGCGGAGCCGGTGATCGCGGGCGTGATCGGCTGGGCGGACCTCACGGCACCGGACCTCGCCGACCGGCTGGCCGCGCTCGACGGCCCGCTGGTCGGGCTCCGGCACCAGGTGGAGGGCGAGCCGGACGACGACTGGCTGCTGCGTCCCGAAGTGGTGGCCGGGCTGAGCACGGTGGCGGCGGCGGGGCTGGCGTTCGACCTGCTGGTCCGCCCCTCGCAGCTGCCGGCCGCGACCGAGGTGGCGTTGCGCCTGCCGGAGCTGCGCCTGGTTCTCGACCACGCGGCGAAGCCCCCGATCGCGGCGGGGGAGTGGGAGCCGTGGGCGTCCGGCGTGGCGGCGCTGGCGGCGCGCGAAAACGTCGTGTGCAAGCTGTCCGGGCTGGTCACCGAAGCCGACTGGCCGGGGTGGGAGGTCGCGCACCTGCGCCGGTACGTCGACCACGTCCTGGACGTGTTCGGCCCGGACCGGCTGCTGTTCGGCTCGGACTGGCCGGTCTGCGAACTGGCGGCGTCCTACGAGCTGGTCCTCGACGCGGCGATCGCGCTGACGGGCTCGCTGTCGGACGCCGAGCGCCTGGCCGTCTTCGAGCACAACGCCCGCACGGCCTACCGGCTGGATGCGGGCGGGGCGACCTCCTCCAGGGGGTAAAAGAAGTCACCCCGCCCGCCCGCGATGTGGTCTGTCAGAACTCTTCGTCGCGGATCATGCCGCGCAGCCGGGTGAGGGCGCGGTGCTGCGTCACGCGGACGTTGCCCGGGGAGATCCCGAGCGCTTCGGCGGTTTCGGTCGCCGAGAAGCCGACGGCGATGCGCAGGGTCAGGATCTCCTGCTGCACGCGGGGCAGGGAGGCGAGCAGCCGGCCGAGGCGGGCGCCGAGGTCGAGGTGCAGCGCGTGCGACTCCGGTTCGTTGCCGGCGACCAGCGGGCGCTCCGGGAGCTCGGGGACGGGCTCGGAGCGGTCGCGGGCGACGGCGCGGTAGGCGTCGGCGACCTTGTTGGCCGCGATGGCGTGGACCAGGTAGAGGAAGGAGCCGCCGCGGTCCTGGTAGTCGGGCAGGGCCTTGAGCACGGCGAGGCAGACTTCCTGGGCGACGTCGTCGGCCGACAGGTAGGACAGGTCGCGGCCGCCCATGCGCGCGCGGCAGTAGCGGACCACCACCGGCTCGATCATCTGCAGCAGCGAGTGGATCGCCGCCGGGTTGCCCTCGCCCGCGTCCTTGACCAGGGGGTCGAGGTCCTCCTTGGTGAGGCGTCCGCCCGGGCGGGGCAGAGTCTCGGGGGTGCGATAATCGCGAAGGCTGGAAGCGGATTCTTCGGTGGTCCTCGGCGGTGCTGTCATGGTCGTCTCCCCGGCCGACCCTCGACCGTCGCTGCCGGGGGTTCAACACTCCGTAACTGATCCATCGCAGATGCTCCGGTGGATCGGGGCCGATCTGCGGTCCGTGCGACGCAGGGTAATCGTAAGCACCTCCAGGCGGGTCAGTCCAGATTTCAACGACCAATACCCCGTTAGCAGTATCGACCGTGATGTTCCCGCGACCCTCGCCCGCACATTGCGATTAATCGGTTTCAGGATGTGTCGAGTTCACTCGTCAGTGGAAGACGAGCACGGAAGCGGCTGTCGCGATCACGGCCAGCGACGCGATCGCGGGCAGCAGGCGGCTCGGAGGCCCCGGTTCGGCGGCGCGCAAGGCCCGTTCGCGGTGCCTTCCGATGGCCGCTAGCAGGGCTGATGTGCCTGCGGCGAGCAAAACCGGGATCAGCGTGCCACCCCAATGGCGCTGGGCGGCGGAGTGCAGGAGCAGTACCGTGCAGGCGGCGGACGAGAGTGCCGTCCGCCGCCAGGCGAGGCCGGTTCGCTCGGCCTGAGCGCCGCGAGGGGTGGTCACGGCCGGATCTCGGAGGGTGTGTCGGCATTTTTGACGTCACGATAATCGCGAACCGGCGGTATTCGCGTCCGGTGCGACTCCTCGTCCGGGGTCGGCGAGCCGGCTTGCCGGGACGCCCGCCCGGCCGGACCGGTTTTCCCGGCCGTCACCGTCCGCTGCCTTCCGTGTCACTCACGAGACCACCAGCAGCACGGCCGCGGCGACGATGAGCGCCAGCAGGCCGCCCGTCAGCGCCAGGATCATCCGGCTGGGCGGCAGCGGTTCGCCGGCCCGCATCGCGATCTGCACCCGCCGCCACCGCGGATAGGCGGTCGCGGCGAGGATCGCGGCCAGTGCGACGCACAACCCGGCGAGCACCGCACTCGCGGCGGCCGGCGACGGCACCAGCTGGTGCACCGCCACGCCGCCGGCGAGCAGGCCGAGGGCGGTGCGGAGCCAGGCGAGGAAGGTGCGTTCGTTGGCCAGCGTGAACCGGTAGTCCGGTTCGGTGCCGCCCGAGTGCGGCTTGATGTCGTCCCGCTCGATGTCGTCCCCGGCCACGTCCGCAGACGCTAGCCGGTGTGGGCCGCCGCGGCCGGTTCGGTGCGGTGCGCGAAGACCCACCAGCGCAGCACGGCGAACCGCACGAACCCGCCGACCAGGCTGGCCAGCAGCAGCGTGCCGGTCTCCTCCCACGACGTCGGCCGGTCGACGAAGGCGTCGAGGAGGGCCAGCACGGCCGAGCCGTACAGGGCGTAGAAGGCGAAGGTGAGCACGTCCTGCAAGTGCCGCTTCCCGGCGTTGCTGGGACGACCGGCGAAGGTGACCCGGCGGTGGAATTCGGTGTTCCCGACCGTGGTGAGCGCGATCGCGACCAGGTTCGCCACCTGGGAGCCGAGTTCGTCGCGCAGGAGGAGGAACAGGACGGCCTGGACGCCGGTGGTGACCACGCCGGCCACGACGTACCACGCCGCGTGGGTGCCGAGTTCGTGGTGGCGGTCCGGGTCGGTGGCGAGCAGCCGGTGCTCCGGTGCGCACCTGGTGGTGGCCATGATCCCAACCTACCCGCATTTACAAAATTGTGAATGTGTTAAACCCTGTGATCCCTGCGACACCGCGGGGTTTCGCCGCCCCGCCGCCCGGGGTAGGTCACCGGCGTGAGATGTTCCCGACGCGCCAGGAGGGCCAGTGAGTGACCGTGACTCGGCCGAACCGCAGAGCTTGAGCCCCAGCGAGGCGCTGGACGAGGACGAGCTGCGGGTGGACTCGCTCGAGGAGGGCATGGAGCCGCCCGAGCACTGGAGTGCCGCCGACCGGTACGGCACCACGCCGCGGGAGATCCGCGAAGGCGAGCCGATGGACTTGCGCCTGGCCGAAGAGGTGCCTGACGCCGAGCCGGAGCCGGTCCCGGAGCGCCCGCTCGCGGCGACGCCGGCGGCGGAGCTCGACGAGTCGATCGAGGACGCCCCGCCGGACTTTGAGCCCGTGGTGCCGGAGGACACCGTGCCGCGTCGCCATTCGAACCAGGGCAGGCGCGAGACCACGGACTACGCCGGCGAATCGGTGGCGGACGCCATTCGCGCGGCACGCGAGGGCTGATCCGCTCAGACTGCACGTCCGTTCGGGCGCCCCTAGCGTGGGGGAAATTATCGGACCGCGACGAAGGGAAGGCCGAAAATGCTGACCGTGACCGAAGCCGCCGCCGAGGCGATCACCGCACTGACCAGCCAGGGGGACGGCGAGGCCGGGCTGCGCCTGGCCGTCCAGGACGCCGACGGCGAGAGCGCCCAGCTGGCGCTGTCGGTGGCCCCCGAGCCGGCCGAGGGCGACAGCGTGCTGGGCGAGGCCGAGGGACCGAAGGTGTTCCTCGAGCCCCAGGCGGCCGCGCTGCTGGACGACAAGGTGCTCGACGTCCAGGAGGACCAGTCGGGCGGCGTGGCGTTCGCCGTGCTGCCCCAGCACACGAGCTGACCGCGGCGGACGGGCCTTTCGCGCCTCGGGTGCGGAAGGCCCGTCCGCTCGCGCGGCGGACGGCGGGGCAGGTCGTCGGGTTCGGCCCGGATGCCTCTGGTTCCCCGCCGCCCGAAGCCCGTCCGCTATTTGTCCCGCCAGGCGCGAACCAGCTCCGCCGCCCGTTTCCGCAGCAGCTCCGCCGCGTGCTTCCGCGCGTGATCCAGCGAAGGGGCGTGGTCGATCAGCGCGCTGCTCCCCACCACCCCCAACCGCGCCAGCCCCGCCGCGTCGAGCTGGATCCGTCCGGCCAGCGCCAGCAGCGGCACCCCGCGCGGCCGCGCCCGGTCCGCGATTCCCGCTGGGGCCTTGCCGTTCAAGCTCTGCTCGTCCAGCGATCCCTCGCCGGTGATGACCAGATCCGCGCCCTCCAGCGCCTGATCGACTCCGGTCAGCCCCGCGATCAGATCGAACCCGGACTCGACACTCGCGCCGAGGGCGATCGCGGCCGCCGCCACCCCGCCGCCGGCGCCCGATCCCGGCACCCGCGTGACGTCCGGCGCGCCGCCCACCTGCAGCGCGTGCGCCCACCGGCCCAGCCCCTCGTCGAGCAGCGCCACCTCTTCGGGCCCGGCTCCCTTCTGCGGCCCGAACACCGCCGCCGCGCCTTCCGGGCCCAGCAGCGGATTCGTCACGTCGGTCGCGACCGCCACCCGCACGCCGTCCAGCCGCTCCCGCACCGGCGCCAGCTCCGTCGAGGCCACCCGCGTCAGCGTCCCGCCGCCCAGGCCGACCGGCGCACCGAACGCGTCGAGCACCCCGGCGCCGAGCGCCCCCAGCATCCCGGCCCCGCCGTCGGTGCTGGCCGTGCCGCCGACCGTGAGCACGAGCCGCTTCGCGCCGTGCACCAGCGCGTCCGCCAAGAGCTCGCCGACACCCCAGGTGTGCGCGGCCAGCGCCGTCGACGGCGAAGGTTCGACGAATTCGATGCCACACGCGCGCGCCGACTCCACGTACGCGGTGCCGTCCAGCACCGCGTACCGCGCCCGGACCGATTCCTCGAGCGGCCCGCGAACCGTCATCCGCACGATGTGCGCGCCCGCCGCCTCGAGCACGTCCAGCGTGCCTTCGCCGCCGTCGGCGATCGGGCAGGTGACGATTTCCGCGTCCGGCAAGGCATCGCGCACGCCGAGCGCGATCGCCTCCGCGGCCTCGACCGCGGTGAGACTGCCCTTGAACTTGTCGGGCGCGATGACGACCCGGGTCACGGCTTCACCTCCGTCAGCGGGGGACGCCCGGCGAGCACCGCCGCGACGTTGCGCGCGGCCAGCACGGCCATCGCGGTGCGGGTTTCGACCGTCGCGGACCCCAGGTGCGGGCTGAGCACGACGTCGTCCCGGCCGAGCAACCGCGGTTCGACCTCGGGTTCCTTCTCGAACACGTCGAGCGCGGCGCCGGCGATCTCCCCGGCTTCCAGTGCGTCGGCCAGCGCGGCTTCGTCGACGACCGGGCCGCGGGTGGTGTTCACCAGGTACGCCCCGGGTTTCATGGCGCGCAACGCGGCGGCGTCGATGAGGTGCCGCGTCTCGGGTGTCAGCGGGCAGTGCAGCGAGACGACGTCCGAACGTGCCAGCAGCTCCTCGAAGGACACGTACTCGGCCTCCGTGTCCTGTTTGGACCGTCCGGAGTAGACGACGGACATCCCGAACGCCGCGGCCCGGTGCGCCACCGCCCGCCCGATCTGCCCGAACCCGACGATGCCCAGCGTCTTGCCCTGCAGCCCGGAGCCGAGCAGGAAGCCGAGGTGGAACGACCACGGCGTGCGCGACCGCAGCAGCCGTTCGCCCTCGCCGAGCCGCCGCGTGACGGCGAGCAGCAGCCCGAAGGTGAGATCGGCTGTGGCGTCGGTGAGCACACCGGGTGTGTTGGTGACGACGACCCCGCGCGACGCCAGCGCGGCGACGTCCACGTTGTCGTACCCGACGGCGACGTTCGCGACCACCTTCAACTGCGGCCCGGCGGCGTCGGCCAGCGCGCCGTCGAGCCGGTCGTGCAGCATCCCGACGACCGCCGACGCGCCGCCGACGAACTCGTGCAGTTCCGCAGGCGTCAGCGGACGATCGGCGGGGGAGACCTCCACGTCGCCTGCTTCGGCGAGGAGCTTCACCGCGTCGTCGGGAATCCATCGGGTCACCGCGATCTTGGCCACGACGACAGCCTAAATCAAGGCACCGACAGTTTTCGGGGGTTCGGGTGGCGGAGCCCCCGACCTGGGGCGAAGCCCCAGATGTCACCGACAATTCAGCCCACCCGCGTCAGCCGCACCACCGCGCTCGCGTACCCGCTGCCGGGGAACTCGAGGTCCCATCCGTGGCTCAGCAACACCGCGCCGTAGTGCACCACTCCGTCCTGATCGCGGTACAGCCCGGCCGGATCCAGCCCCGCGAGCCGTGGCGGCGTGAACGGCCGCGCGAACTCGGTGGGCCGCCGCCAGAAGAACACGACCACGGAATCGCCAAGGACGTACTGCACGGCCGTCAGCGCCGAGACCGCCGGATCCGCCAGCCGGTACAGCGTGCCGTGCTGCACCACCGGCCGGATCTCCTTGTACAGCGCCACGAGCGACGCCGCTTCGGCGAGTTCGTCCGGTGTCCAGCGCGGCAGATCGCCGCCCAGGCCGAGCACGCCCGCCATCGCCACGTGGAACCGGAAGCTCAGCGGTGCCTCCCGCCGGGTCGCCGGGTTCGGGCTGTCGGTCACCCAGGCCGACATCGTGCCCGCCGGGTAGATCTGGCCGTAGCCGTGCTGGATGGTGATCCGGTCGGCCGCGTCGGTGTTGTCCGACGCCCAGATCTCGTCGGTGCGCGCGAGGATCCCCAGGTCGGTGCGTCCGCCACCGCCCGCGCAGCCCTGGATCCGCAGGTTCGGGTGGTCGGCGCGCAGCCGGTCCAGGATTGCGTACACCGCGCGGATGTGCCCGGTCCACAGCCGCTGCGCGTCCGGCCCCGCCTCCGGCCAGCCGGCCTCGGTGAACGCGCGGTTCATGTCCCACTTGAGGTAGTCGATGCCGTGCTCGCCGACCAGCTCGTCGAGCCACCGGTGGGCCCAGTCCGCGACGTCCGGCCGCGCGAAGTTCAGGACGAGCTGGTTGCGCAAGGTCGTTCGCGACCGGTTGGCCATGTGCAGCACCCAGTCCGGGTGTGCGCGGTAGAGGTCGCTGTCCGGGTTGACCATCTCCGGCTCGACCCACAGCCCGAACTGCATCCCGTGCGCGTGCACGGCGTCGACCAGTGGCCGCAGCCCGCGCGGGAAGCGCCGGTCGTTGGCGATCCAGTCGCCGAGCCCGGCGGAGTCGCCGGTGCGGGCGCCGAACCAGCCGTCGTCCATGACGAACAGTTCCGCGCCGAGCTTCGCGGCCGCCGCGGCGAGCTCGGTCTCGGTGCGCTCGTCGACGTCCCAGCCGGTGGCTTCCCAGGAGTTGTAGACGACCGGCCGCACTTCGTCCGGGTGCGGCTGGACGAACTCGCGGACATACGCGTGCCACCGGCGGCTGGTGCCGCCGAAGCCGTCGGCCGCGTAGAGCCCGGCGAACACCGGCGTCTCCCACGTCTCGCCCGGGTGCAGCCGCCAGGCGACGTGCTCGTGGCCGAACCCGCCGGTCCACGTGACGCGCCCGGTGTGCGTGCGCTCGACGGTGATCCGCCAGCTGCCGCTCCAGGCCAGTGCGCTGCTCCACACCTCTCCTGCGCTCTCCGTCGCGTCGCCGTCGTCGAGCATCACCCACGGGTTGGCCTGGTGGCTGGAGGAGCCGCGGCGGCTGGTGAGCGTGGTTTCGCCGACCGGCAGCGGTTCGCGCAGCACGCGGTACTCGGCGTTCCACGCGCCGGAGGTGTGGCTCAGCCGCGCGCCGTCACGCCGGGGGAGCGTCCACGATGCGGAATCCGTGCGCAGCAAGGCGATCGGCTCTTCGGAGCCGGTGTGCCGCAGCGACGTCCACCGCTCGACGACGTCGCCGCGGACGCGGTAGTGCAGGGACAGGGCGAGCGGGTAGTGCCGGTCGGTGAGGCGTACGACGAGCGTGTCGTCTTCGAACGCGAAGCCGTCGTAACGCCACTCGAGCGCCGAAGTCCCGTCGGCGTACCGGACGGCCAGCGCCGCGACGCCGAAGAACGCGCCGCCCTCGGCCGGGAGCTCCTGCCGCTCGTCGCCGGGCTCGTCGAAGCTGCTGTCGGCCGGGTTGCGCCGCGCGGCGACCTGCGTGGCCTGCTCCAGGGTCAGCGGCGGGCCCCAGTGGACGTGCTGCGGGCGGTCGTCGGCGTCCAGCCGGAAGGCGTACGAGCTTTCGGGCGTGCGCAGCAGCCAAAGCCGGCGCGCGGGGTCGTGTTCGACGAGCGACATGCCCGACAGCGTAGAGCCGACCAGGGCAAAAATAAATTCTTGACGAAGTTAATTAAATCTACTTACCCTTCCGGCCATGCCTCGCAGTGCACCGGCAAGGGCGCCGATCACCAGCCCCGCGGCCGCGACCGTGTTCACCACTGTCCTGACCGAAGGGCCGGTGTCCCGCGTCGACGTCGCCCGCCGCACCGGCCTCTCCTCCGCCGCGGTCACCAAGGCCGCCCGGCCCTTCATCGAAGCCGGTTACCTCGAGGAACTCGCCTCCGAAGGGCGTACCGCGCCGGGGGCGGGCCGTCCGGCGAACCCTCTGGCCATCCGGCCGGACCGCGAGTACTTCGTCGGCGTCAAGATCACCGGTGACGACCTGATCGGCGTGGTCACCGACCTGCGTGCCGATGTCCGGGCCGGCGCCCGCCACGCGTTGACGAGCCACGACGTCGGTCACGTCGTGCAGGCGCTGGCCGACCTCGTCGGCGAGCTGCTGACCGGCGCGCTTCGCGAGCGCGCCTACTGCCTGGGGATCGCGGTGTCGGGCGACGTCGACCGGGCGTCCGGCGTCGTCCGGTACTCGCCGTTCCTCGGCTGGCGGGACGTGCCGCTGGCCGAACTCCTCGAGGAGGCCACGGGGCTGACCGTGACCTTGGAAAACGACGTCAAGGCCCTCGCCGTCGCCGAGCAGTGGTTCGGGGAAGGCGTCGGGGTGTCGTCGTTCGCGCTGGTCACGGTGGGGACCGGTATCGGCAGCGCGCTGGTCGTCAACGGCGATCTCGTCCGCGGCGCCCACGGTGTCGCCGGGGAGATCGGGCACGTCCCGGTCGCCGACGGCGGCCCGTCGTGCCACTGCGGTGGCCGGGACTGCGTCGAGGCGATCGCGTCCACCGAAGCAATTCTGACGCGCGCCCGGCAGGTCACCGGCGAGCCCGGGTTGTCGATGGACGACGCCGTGACGCGCGCCCGCGGCGGCGACGAGCCGCTCCGGGAGGTCTTCGCCGGGGCGGGGCATGCGATCGGCCTGGGGCTGGCCGCGCTGGTCAACTTGTTCGGGCCGGAGCGGGTGGTCGTCTCCGGGGAAGGCGTCGCCGCCTACGACCTGTTCGAAGACCGGATCCGCCGGACCTTCGCGGTCCAGGCGTTCGGCAGCGCCGCCCGGTGCGGCCTGGTCATCCGGCCGCTGCCGTTCGAGGAGTGGGCGCGGGGCGCGGCCGCCGTCGCCATCCAAAGCCTTTTCGTCGCCGGGAGCGGCTGAAAAGCCCCTTCCGCCTGCCTTCGTCATCCATTGGGTGGAAGACGTCTGGTCGGGGCCCGAGCCACCGTGCTATGTTCGGTTGCAGAACGAGTGTGCGTAATGCGAACGGATGCGGAGCGTGGGATGGCGGAGCTGCTGTCACTGGAGGAGGCCGTGGCCCGGCTGGTGCACGACGGCGACACCGTCGCGCTCGAAGGGTTCACGCACCTCATCCCGGTCGCGGCCGGGCACGAGATCATCCGGCAGCGCAAGCGTGACCTCACGCTGGTGCGGATGACCCCGGACATCGTCTACGACCAGCTGATCGGCGCCGGCTGCGCGCGCAAGCTGATCTTTTCGTGGGGCGGCAACCCGGGAGTCGGCTCCCTGCACCGGTTCCGGGACGCCGTCCAGCACGACTGGCCGGTGCCGTTGGAGATCGAGGAACACAGTCACGCGGGCATGGCGAACCGGTACGTGGCCGGCGCGTCCGGCCTGCCGTTCGCGGTGCTGCGCGGCTACACCGGCACCGACCTGCCGGCGCAGACGGCCACGATCAAGCCGATCACCTGCCCGTTCACCGGCGAGCGGCTGACGGCGGTGCCGGCGCTGAACCCGGACGTCTCGATCATCCACGCGCAGCGCGCCGACCGCGGCGGCAACGTCCAGCTGTGGGGCATCACGGGGGTCCAGAAGGAAGCGGTCCTGGCGGCGAAGCGGTCGATCGTGACGGTCGAGGAAGTCGTCGACGAGCTGGAACCCCGCCCCGGCGCGGTGGTCCTCCCGGCGTGGGTCGTCACGGCGGTGGCCGAAGTGCCCGGTGGCGCGAAGCCGTCGTACGCGGCGGGGTACTACGAGCGGGACAACTCGGCGTACCAGGCGTGGGACGAGGTCGGGCGCGACCGCGAGGAGTTCACGAAGTGGCTGAACGAGCTGACCGGGGTGACGGCATGAGCGCGGGGTACACCTCCGACGAGATGATGAGCGTCGCGGCCGCCCGCGCCCTCGGCGACGGCATGTCCTGCTTCGTCGGCATCGGCCTGCCGAGCAAGGCGGCCAACCTGGCCCGCCGCGCGCACGCGCCGAACCTGACGCTGATCTACGAATCCGGCTGCCTGGGCGCCAAGCCGTCCCGCCTGCCGCTGTCGATCGGCGACGGCGAGCTGGCCGAGACCGCGGACGCGGTGATCAGCGTGCCGGAGGTGTTCAATTACTGGCTCCAGCCCGGCCGCATCGACGTGGGCTTCCTCGGCGCGGCCCAGCTGGACAAGTTCGGCAACATCAACACCACGGTGATCGGCTCGGACTACCACGACCCCAAGGTCAGGTTGCCGGGCGCGGGCGGCGCCCCGGAGATCGCCGCCTCGTGCGGCGAGGTGTTCATCGTGCTGCGCCAGAACCCCCGGGCGTTCGTGGAGAAGGTGGACTTCGTGACGTCGCTCGGTCACGGGACGGGCAAGGGCGACCGCGAGAAGCTGGGCCTCCCCGGCCGCGGCCCGACGCTGGTGGTGACCGACCTGGGCCTCCTGCGCCCCGACCCGGAGACGGCCGAGCTGACGTTGACGCAGCTCCACCCCGGCGTGGACCTCGACAGCGCCATCGCGGCCACGGGGTGGAAACTGAAGGTGTCCGACGACCTCGAGACCACCCCGGCCCCCACGGAGCAGGAGCTGACCCTCCTGCGAGACCTGGAGAAGGCGAGCGCATGACCGACGTCTACATCCTCGACGCGATCCGCACCCCGTTCGGCCGCTACGGCGGCGCACTGGCCGGTGTCCGTCCCGACGACCTCGCCGCCGGCGTGCTCAAGGCGCTCCAGCAGCGCAACGACCTCGACCCGTCCACAGTGGACGAGGTCACCCTCGGCGACGCGAACGGCGCGGGCGAGGACAACCGCAACGTCGCCCGCATGGCCGCCCTCCTCGCGGGCTGGCCGACGACCGTCCCCGGCAGCACGGTCAACCGCCTCTGCGGCTCCGGCCTCGACGCCGTCATCCAGGCCAGCCGCGCGATCCAGACCGGCGACGCCTCCCTCGTCGTCGCGGGCGGCGTCGAGTCCATGACCCGCTCGCCGCTGGTCATGCCGAAGCCGGAAAAGGCTTTCCCCACCGGCAACCAGACCCTCTACAACACCGCGCTCGGCTGGCGCATGGTCAACCCGGCGATGCCGTCGCAGTGGACGATCTCCCTCGGCGAGTCCACCGAGCAGCTCGCCGAGCGCTACGGCATCGGCCGCGACGAGCAGGACGCCTTCGCCGCCCGCAGCCACGTCAACGCCGCCAAGGCCTGGGACGAAGGCTTCTACGACGACCTGGTCGTCCCGGTCGAAGGCGTCGAACTGGCCCGCGACGAAGGCATCCGCGCGGACTCCAGCCCCGAGAAGCTCGCCAAGCTGAAGCCCGCGTTCCGCAAGGAAAACGGCACCGTCACCGCGGGCAACGCCTCCCCGCTGAACGACGGCGCCTCGGCCCTCCTGCTCGGCGACGAAGCCGCCGCGGGCCGGCTCAACGCGACCCCGCTCGCCCGGATCGCCGGCCGCGGCGCGGCGGGCGTCGACCCGGACGTCTTCGGCATCGGCCCGGTGCGCGCGGCGGAGATCGCCCTCGAGCGCGCCGGGATCGGCTGGGACGACCTGGCCGCGGTCGAGCTCAACGAGGCCTTCGCCGCGCAGTCGCTGGCCTGCCTGCGCGACTGGAAGGACCTCGACCCGGAGATCGTGAACACCCACGGCGGCGCGATCGCCATCGGGCACCCGCTCGGCGCGTCCGGCGGCCGGATCCTCGGCACCCTGGCGCACGACCTGCACCGCCGCGGCGGGGGCTGGGGACTCGCCGCCATCTGCATCGGCGTCGGCCAAGGGCTGGCCGTCGTGCTCGAAGGCCGGTAAGGGAGAAGAGAACGTGGCCACTCCGACCGAATTCAGGCTGCCGCGCTACGGGCAAGATCCCGAAGGCACCCACCCGCCCCTCGACTCCAGCGGCTACCGCTCCACGGCGCTGCGGCACCCCAAGCAGGACCTCGTCCTGCTCCCGCAGATGCTGACCGAGGTCACCGGCCCGCTGCTCGGGCCCGGCCGCCTCGGCGAGCACGACAACGACCTCACCCGCCAGCACGCCGGCGAGCCGCAGGGCCAGCGCATCATCGTCACCGGACGGCTCCTAGACGGTGACGGCCACCCGGTGCGCGACTCCCTCGTCGAGATCTGGCAGGCGAACGCGGGCGGCCGCTACCGGCACACCGGCGACCGCTGGCCGTCCCCGCTCGACCCCAACTTCGACGGCGTCGGCCGCACCCTGACCGACAGCGACGGCCGCTACACCTTCACCACCATCAAGCCCGGCGCGTACCCGTGGAAGAACCACGACAACGCCTGGCGCCCGGCGCACATCCACTTCTCGGTGTTCGGCTCGGCGTTCACCCAGCGGCTGGTCACCCAGATGTACTTCCCGGACGATCCGCTGTTCTCGCAGGACCCGATCTTCAACTCGATCCCGGACGAGAAGGCCCGGCAGCGGATGGTCTCGCGCTACGACCACGACATCACGCAGGCGGAGTGGGCACTGGGCTTCCAGTTCGACATCGTGCTGCGCGGGCGCGACGCGTCGGTGTTCGAGGACGAGGAGGACGAGGACGAATGACCAAGCTGCTGCCCACCCCCTCGCAGACCGTCGGCCCGTACCTGTCGATCGGGCTGCCCTGGCCCGACGGCCCGCACGTCGTGCCCGAGGGCACGCCCGGTGCGTTCTGGATCCGCGGGACCGTCCGCGACGGCAACGGCGACCCGGTCCCGGACGCCATGATCGAGACCTGGCAGGCCGACCCCGAGGGCGGCTTCCGCCACCCGGACGACCCGCGCGGCGCGGCGAACGGCGAGTTCCGCGGCTTCGGCCGCTGCCCGACGGAGACCGACGGCACCTACGGGATCTTCACCGTGCTCCCGGGCGTGGTGCCCGGCGAGGGCGGCACCACGCAGGCCCGGCACATCGACGTCTCGGTGTTCGCGCGCGGCCTGCTCAACCGGGTCGTCACGCGGATCTACTTCGAGGACCAGGACAACACCGGTGACCCGGTGCTGGCGACGGTCCCGGAGGAGCGGCGGGGCACCCTGATCGCGGCGAAGACCGAAGACGGGTACCGCTTCGACGTGCGGCTGCAGGGAGACGGCGAAACCGTCTTCTTCCGGGTATGAGCGCCGTGAAGCTGCACCGGGTCGCGGAAGGCCCGGAAGACGGGCCGGTGGTCGTGTTCGGGGGGTCGCTCGGCAGCGACCTGCGGATGTGGGAACCCCAGGTCGCGCCGCTGGTCGAGCGCGGGTTCCGGGTGGTCCGGTACGACGCGCGCGGGCACGGCGGGTCGCCGGTCCCGCCGGGGCCGTACGAGCTCGAAGACCTGGGCACCGACGTCCTGGCGCTGCTCGACGAGCTCGGCGTCGAGCAGGCGCACCACGTGGGCCTGTCGCTCGGCGGCATGACGGGGATGTGGCTCGGCATCCACGCGCCGGACCGGATCGCGAGCCTGGTGCTGTGCTGCACGTCCGCCAAGCTCGGCCCCCCGTCGATGTGGGTGGAGCGGGCCCGCACGGTCCGCGCCGAGGGCACCGCGGCGGTGGCCGAGGCGGGGGTGCAACGCTGGCTGACCCCGGGCTACCGCATACAGCACCCGGACCGGGCGGAGTTCCTCCGGGCGATGATCGCGGCGGTCCCGGCCGAGGGCTACGCGGCCTGCTGCGGCGCGATCGAGCGGATGGACCTGCTCGACCTGCTCCCGAAGATCACCGCGCCCACCCTGGTCATCGCGGGCGAGCACGACCCGGCCACCTCGCCCGGCGAGCACGCCCGGCCGATCGCCGAGGGCATCCCCGGCGCGCGGCTGGAGATCGTGGCGGACGCCGCGCACCTGGGCAGCTACGAGCAGCCGGCGGAGTTCACCCGGCTGATCCTGGACCACTTGGAGCGAACGTGACGGACCGCCACGAGCAGGGCATGAAGGTGCGGCGGGAGGTCCTCGGCGACGAGCACGTCGACCGCGCGGTCGCGGGCACCACGGACTTCAGCCGCCCGTTCCAGGACTACATCACCGAGGGCGCGTGGGGATCGGTGTGGGCCCGCGACGGCCTGGACCGCCGCACGCGCAGCTGCGTGACGCTGGCCGCGCTCACGGCGCTGCAGGCGCACAACGAGCTGGCGATGCACGTCCGGGCGGCGGTCCGCAACGGCCTGACGGCGGCGGAGATCGGCGAGGTCCTGCTCCACACGGCGGTCTACGCCGGAGCACCGGCGGCGAACGCGGCGTTCGCCATCGCCCAGCGCACCCTGGCCGAGCTCGGCGAGCCGAGCGCGGTGCCGAAGGACGCCGGATAGGGTGCCGGGCATGGACGTGACGAGGCCGCCGTTGGACGTCCGGCTGGACAGCGAACCGGCGCACCGTGGAGCCCACCACGTGCAGTCGCTGGAGCGCGGGCTGGCCGTGATCAAGGCGTTCCACGCGGGCGCGTCCGAGCTGACCCTGAGCGACGTGGCCCGCGCGACGGGCCTCACCCGCGCGGCGGCGAGGAGGTTCCTCCTGACCCTGGCCGACCTGGGCTACGTCCGCACCGACGGCAAGTACTTCTCGCTGACGGCCCGCGTGCTGGAGCTGGGCTACGCGTACCTGTCGAGCATGACGCTGCCGGAGGTCGCCCAGCCCCACCTGGAAGAGCTGTCGGCGCGGGTCCACGAGTCGAGCTCGGTCTCGGTGCTGGAGGGCACCGACATCGTGTACGTCGCGCGGGTGGCGGTGTCCCGGATCATGACGGTGAGCATCAACGTGGGCACCCGCTTCCCGGCGTACGCGACGTCGATGGGCCACGTCCTGCTCGCGGGACTCGGCGAGGCGGACCTGGAGGCGTATTTCGAGGTGGCGAGCCTCGACCGCCTGACGGACCACACGGTGACGGCCCCCGCCCACCTCCGCCGGGAGCTGGCCAAGGTGGCCGGCCAGGGCTGGGCGATGGTGGACCAGGAGCTGGAGGAAGGCCTCCGCTCGGTGGCGGCCCCGATCCGCAGCCGCACGGGCCAGGTGGTGGCGGCGGTCAACCTCTCCACCCACGCCAGCCGCACGACGGCCGAGTCGGTGCGGGAGGACCTGGTCCCCCCGCTCCTGGAGACGGCCAGGGCGATCGAAGCGGACTTGGCGGTCGGAGCCCCGGACCGTGCCCGTGGCTGACCCGCCGTACGGCACGCACCAGGCGCGAGTAGCCGACAAGCTCCATCAAGCAACGGCGGGGCTGTTGAGCGAGTCGCTTCAGCGCGCCGGACAAGTGGCCGTGCTGCTCGCGATCGCGGCAGGCTTGTTCTCATGACCGCCTCCCCGCCCGTCGCCGGGCTGTTGCTCGCCGCCGGTGCAGGCAGACGGTTCGGCGGCCCGAAGGCCCTCGTCCGAATCCACGGCGAACCCCTCGTCCTCCGGGCCCTTCGCACCCTCACCGCCGCCGGGTGTGAGCCCGTCCGGGTTGTCGTCGGGGCCTCCGCCGACGAAGTGCGCGCCCTCCTGCCCGACCCGGCCCAGGCCGTCACCGCCGAAGACTGGGCCACCGGCATGGGCGCCTCGCTCCGTGCCGGGCTCGCCGCCCTCGAAGCCACCGATCGGTCCGCCGCGCTCGTGCACCTCGTCGATCTGCCATGGGTCGGCTCCGACATCCTCGCCCGTGTCGCCGCCCGCGCCACCTCCGAAACCGTGGCCCGCGCCGCCTACGATGGCGTTCCCGGTCACCCCGTGCTGCTCGGCCGCCGGTGGTGGGGGGAGGTCACGAACAGCGCCCAGGGCGATCGCGGTGCCCGGGACTGGCTCGCCACCCGCGCCGACCTGACCTTGATCGAGTGCGGTGACCTCGGCAGCGGCCGGGACGTCGACCGCCCCGGCGATCTGGCGGGCCCCGCGTGAAGACCTACGATCGACAGCGTGACGGACTCGCCCGAAGACCTCGCCGCCGCGCTCGACGCGACCGGTTACCTCGCCGATGACGGGCTGGCGACCGCCGGCTTCCTCGCCCTGCGGATGGGCCGCCCGCTCTTCTGCGAGGGCGAGCCCGGCACCGGCAAGACGTCCCTCGCCCTGGCCCTGGCCACCGCGCTGGACCGGCCGCTCGTCCGCCTCCAGTGCCACGAAGGCATCGACGCCGCCCAGGCCCTCTACGAATGGGACTTCCCGCGCCAGCTCCTGCACCTGCGCGCGCTCGAGGCGGCCGGTGGCGGGCAGCTCGACGTCGAGGCCGCGGAACGCTCGCTCTACACCGAGCGGTTCCTCCTGGCCCGGCCGCTGCTGCAGGCCCTGATCACCGCCCCCTGCGTCCTGCTGATCGACGAAATCGACCGCGCCGACGACGAGTTCGAAGCCTTTCTGCTGCAATTGCTCGACGAATACGCCGTGGCCATCCCCGAATTCGGCGAAATCCGCGCCGACCAACCGCCGCTGGTCGTCCTCACTTCCAACCGGACCCGCGAGGTGCACGACGCGCTGAAACGCCGGTGCCTCTACCACTGGCTCGAACACCCGGACCTGGTGCGGGAGGTCGCCATCCTGCGCCGTAGGATTCCGCGGATAAGTGAAGATCTGGCTCGGCAAATTGCCGAGGCGGTGCACCGGCTCCGTGAAATGGATTTGCTGAAACCACCGGGAGTGGCGGAATCACTCGATTGGGCGCGGGCGCTGTTCACCCTTCAGCGTGACGAGCTGGACGCGGCAACGGCGGCGCGAACACTCGGCGCCGTCCTGAAATACAGCGAAGACCTCGACCGGGTCCGGGCGAAACTCGACGCCTTGTTCGCCTGACCGCCCCGGTCGGGGGGCCGGGCGTGGCGATGCGAGGGGAGAACCTGTCGATGAGCGTGGCGGAGACGACGGAGACGAGGCCGCCGTCCGAGGTGGAGCCGGAGCGGCCGGCCGGTCCGCCGGCCACCCGGCCGGGGTGGCGGGGCAAGCTCGCCGCGGTGGCCGCGGTGCTCGGCGGCACCGCGCTGATCGCCGTGCACGCCGCCCTCTACGGCCACTGGATGATCGACGACGCGGCCATCACGTTCGCCTACTCGCGCAACGTCGCCGACGGCTTCGGGCCGGTGCTGCAGCCCGGTGCCGCGCCGGTCGAGGGATATTCCAACCCGACCTGGATGATCCTGCTGGCCCTCGGCAAGCTCGTCGGCCTGTTCGACCACGGCACGCTCTTCGGGGTCTCCGACCAGATCCTCTTCCCGAAGGCGCTCGCGCTCGCCTGCTGCGCGGGCATCCTCGTGCTGTTCTACTTCGGGGCGAAGGTGCTGAGCCGCCGACCGGCCCTGATCACCTTCGTCGCCGGGGCCGCGCTCGCCGCGATCCCGTCGTTCGTCATCTGGTGCTTCTCCGGGCTGGAGAACTCCTTCTACGCCCTCACGGTCGCCGCGCTCGCGGTGGTGATCGTGCGCGCGACCCACAGCGGCCGGCTGCTGGACACCCAGGTCGCCCTCGGCACCGGGCTGATCGCCGTGCTCGCCGCGCTGACCCGGCCCGACGGGATCATCTACGCCGGTGCGTACCCAATCGTCCTCCTGCTGTTCCTCAAGCGGGACCTGCTCGGCCGCAGCGTCCGCGCGGCCGTCGTCTCGGTCGCCGCTTTCGCCGTCCCGTTCGGCGCCTACATGATCTTCCGCTGGTTCGAGTTCGGCCGCCTGGTGCCGAACACGGCCGTCGCGAAGGGGCAGGAGCCGCCGACGGTCGAGGACCTCGCCCGCCCCGGCGAAATCGTCTCCTACGTGGGCTGGCTGATCGTCGCGGTCGCCGTCGCGTGCCTGGTGCTGCTGATGGTCCGGCCGTCGCGCTTGCGCACCGGGCTGATCGCGCTGATGGTGCCGTTCGGGCTCACCGTGGTGGCCTACATCGTCCTCGAGTTCGACTGGATGGGGCAGCTGCGCTTCGCCACGCCGGTGTGGACGCTCGGCGCGTTCGGCGGCGCGATCGTCGTCGTCGAGGCGCTGGCCGCGGCCCGGCTGCGCGGCCGGATCGTGCTCGCGTGCCTGCTCGTGGTGGCGCTGGTCAGCTCGGTGAGCGGGCTCTACGACCAGGGCACGTCCTACCGCGCCAACGTCAAGACCGCGTTCTGCATCGTGGCCGAGCGCGACGCCCGGACCATCAACGGCCTCGCGGACATCCTGAAGCTGCCCGACTCGGCCCAGGTCGGCCTGATCGACCTCGGCGGAACGTCGCTGGGCAGCCGCCTCCGGGTGCTCGACCTGGCCGGCCTCGGCGACAAGCAGGTCGCCGACTACCTGCACGAGTCCGACGTGACCGGCGTCCGCAACCTCGTCTTCACCAAGGCCAAGCCCGAGCTGATCACGTTCATCGGCTCGTGGATCGCCACGCTGGGCTTCGACCAGGACCCGCGGTTCGAGCGCGAATACGCGACGATCTTCGTCAACCCGCCGATCGGCAACCTGACCGTCGATTCGCGCAACTGGGTCAGCTACCACGTCCGGCGCGACCTGGTCGACGACGCGAAGCTCGCGGAACTCAAGGCCTACACGCAGAAGACGCTGCCGCCGCTGCTGGAGCTGAACAAGGGGGCCGGTCTGCGCGGCTGCGCGAACGTCCAGCCCGGCTTCAAGGCCGCCGCCTGACCCGAGAACCCGGCGCCCGCCTCGATGGTCCACAAAGGACTGCCGAGGCGGGCGTTTTAATTGCGTTGCCCCGCCTGCGGGACTGAGGCATTCTTTTCCCAGCAGAACCGAGACCACCGAGAGGAGGAGATCGTGACCCGACGGCAAGACCGGAACCCCTGCGGCGCGATCTCCCGCGTCGTTCGCTGAAATTCCCTTTTCTTTCCGAAGAGCTCTTCGCGCCCACCCGCCGCTACCTTGGGTCGGCCGCGGCGAAGAGCGCGGTCTGCGCGTCTGCCCGGGGAGGGGCGGGCGTGCAGACCGCCCCGTTCCGGTAGCTCAGCTGGAGAGAGCGCGGCGCTACGAACGCCGAGGTCCGAGGTTCGAATCCTCGCCGGAACGCCGAAGAGGCGCACAATGGAAGTGTGACCACTGCCGCCGATCCCGTAGCCGGGTACGCCGGGTTCGCCGCCGCGCTGCGCGAAGCCGGTGTCGCCTGCGATGCGCACCGCGTGCAGGCGTACCTCACCGCGGTGGCCGAGATCGACGTCGCCGAACCCACCCAGCTCTACTGGGCCGGGCGGCTGACCCTCTGCTCCAGCCCGGACGACCTCCCGTACTACGAAGAGGCCTTCAGCCAGTGGTTTTCCATCGAGACCACCACGCCGAAGCGGGCGACGTCCGCCGCGCCCAAGAAGGCCCGCATCGCCCCGCTCGCCGACGCCGCAGGCACGGACGCCGAGGGCGGCGAAGGCGCCGACCAGCTGAAAGTCGCCGCCAGCGCCCACGAAGTCCTGCGTCACCGTGACCTCGCCGAGCTCACAACCGCCGAGCGCGAACACCTCCGCGAGCTGCTGGCCACCCTGAAGCCCGCGCTCCCGCAGCGCCCGGCCGCCCGGCGGACGCCGTCGCGGCGCGGCCGCCTCGACCCGTCGCGGACGCTGCGCGCCATGCTGGCCAGCGGCGGCGAACCCCTCCACCTCGTGCACGCCCGGCGCGGCAGGAGGCCACGGCGGGTGGTGCTGCTCATCGACGTCTCCGGCTCGATGAGCCCGTACGCCGACGCGCTGCTGCGGTTCGCCCACGTCCTGACGCGGTCCGCGCCGCCGTCGGTCGAGGTGTTCACGCTCGGCACGCGGCTCACCCGGGTGTCGCGCCAGCTGCGGCAGCGCGACCCGGAACGCGCGATGCTCGCGGCGGGCTCGGCCGTCCCGGACTTCGCCGGCGGGACCCGGCTGGGGGAGACGCTCCAGGCGTTCCTCGACCGGTGGGGACGCCGTGGGGTCGCGCGCCGCGCCGTGGTCACGGTGTTCTCCGACGGCTGGGAACGCGGCGACACCGGCCTGCTCGGCGAGCAGCTCGCACACCTGCGCCGGCTCGCGCACGCCGTGTTCTGGGTGAACCCGCACGCCGGCCGTGCGGGGTACGCTCCGGTCCAGTCGGGCATCGTGGCCGCGCTGCCCCACATCGACCGGCTCCTGGCCGGGCACACCCTGGCCACCTTGGAACGACTGCTCGGGGAGATTTCCGATGCGTGACGTACTGGACGACGTGTTCCGCCGCTGGTCCGCGGGCGAAACCGTGGGGCTCGGCACCGTGGTCGCCACCTTCTCGTCGGCGCCGCGCGCGCCCGGCGCCGCGATGGTCGTCGCGCCGGACGGCACCGTCGCCGGCAGCGTGTCCGGCGGTTGCGTCGAAGGCGCGGTCTACGAGCTCGCGCGGGAGGTCGTCGCCGAGCGCAAGCCGGTGCTGCAGCGCTACGGCGTCAGCGACGACGACGCCTTCGCGGTCGGCCTGACCTGCGGCGGGATCATCGACATCTACGTCGAAGCGGTCGACCGCGAGTCGATGCCGGAGCTCGGCGAGGTCGTCGAGTCGGTGCGCGGCGGCGAGCCGGTCGCGGTCGTCACGATCATCGAGCACGAACACGAAGGCCTGGTCGGCGAGCACATGATCGTGTGGCCGGACCGCACCGCGGGTTCGCTGGGGTCGTCGCGGATGGACGACGCCGTGGCCGACGACGCGCGCGGCCTGCTGGCCAGCGGCCGCACCGGCACCCTGCACTACGGCCCGGACGGCCAGCGCCGCGGCGAGGGCATGGCCGTGTTCGTCAACTCCTTCGAGCCGCCGCCCCGGCTGCTGGTCTTCGGGGCGATCGACTTCGCCGCCGCGATGGCGCGCATGGGCGCCTACCTCGGCTACCAGGTCACGGTGTGCGACGCGCGGCCGGTGTTCGCCACCACCAGCCGGTTCCCGGACGCGCACGACGTCGTCGTCGACTGGCCCCACCGCTACCTGCAGGCGGAGGCCGAGGCGGGCCGGATCGACCGGCGCACGGCGGTCGCGGTGCTCACCCACGACCCGAAGTTCGACGTGCCGCTGCTGGAGGTCGCGCTGCGCCTGGACGTCGGGTACGTCGGCGCGATGGGGTCCCGCAAGACCCACGACGACCGGTTCGCCCGCCTGCGCGAAGCGGGGATCACCGAGGCGGAGCTGGACAGGCTGGCGTCGCCGATCGGGCTCGACCTGGGTGCGCGCACGCCGGAGGAGACGGCCGTGTCGATCGCCGCGGAGATCATCGCGCTGCGGTGGGGCGGCGGGGGCAAGCGGCTCGCGGAGCTCTCGGGGAGGATTCACGGCTGAGCCGCCGGGTGGGCCACAAAGTTCACCCATCCGGACCCTCGCAGATTCGGTTTCCCGGCGCGGATTTTCCCGCATCTGCGGAACAGGTAGTTGAACGTGTGACATCAGGGCTTGTCCGCGCGAAGGTCGCGTA
Organism: Amycolatopsis plumensis; assembly: GCF_042652605.1. Classification (NCBI taxonomy): domain Bacteria; kingdom Bacillati; phylum Actinomycetota; class Actinomycetes; order Pseudonocardiales; family Pseudonocardiaceae; genus Amycolatopsis; species Amycolatopsis plumensis. The sequence goes on from NZ_JBHSJY010000001.1 coordinate 5,023,684, forward strand.
GCACGCTCGGGGATTGTGAGCCCGATCACGGTCGGGCGGGCCGTTCCCGAACCGGCTTTTGGAGGCCTGATGCGCATCACCGTCACCGTCGACGGGACGAAATACACCGACGAAGTCGAGCCCCGCACGCTCCTTGTGCACCACCTACGGGAAAAACTCGGCAAGGTCGGCACCGTCGTCGGCTGCGACACCAGCAACTGCGGCGCCTGCACCGTCCACCTCGACGGGCACAGCGTGAAGTCCTGCTCCGTGCTGGCCGTGCAGGCCGACGGCTGCGAGGTCACCACCGTCGAAGGCCTCGCCCGCGACGGCAAGCTGCACCCGGTGCAGCAGGCTTTTCACGACAACCACGCGCTGCAGTGCGGGTTCTGCACGCCGGGGATGATCATGCAGTCGATCGACCTGCTGGCCGACAACCCCGACCCGGACGAGCAGGCCGTCCGCGAGGGCCTCGAAGGCAACCTGTGCCGCTGCACCGGCTACCAGAACATCGTCCGCGCGGTCCGCGATGCCGCCCAGCACATGAGCCCGGGCGCCGGACCCGAAGCGGAGCGGATCGCCGAGAACAAGCACGTCGGCGTGGGTGGTGACTGATGACCGCCACGATCGAACCGGAGGTCGGGAAGTCCCGTCGCCGCAAGGAGGACGAGCGGCTGATCACCGGCCGCACCCGCTGGACCGACAACATCGCGCTGCCCGGGATGCTGCACCTGGCCGTGCTGCGCAGCCCGTTCGCGCACGCCAAGATCGTCTCGATCGACACGGCCGCGGCGAAGAGCGCGCCCGGCGTCATCGCCGTCTACACCGCGCAGGACCTCGACCCGGACGGCTCGATCGGCATGCCGTGCGCGTGGCCGATCACGCCGGACATGAAGGCGCCACGCCGTCCGGTGCTCGCCGCCGGGACGGTCAACTTCGCCGGTGAAGGTGTCGCCGTCGTCGTCGCGCGCTCGTCCGCCGAAGCGCACGACGCGCTCGAGGAGATCGACGTCGAGTACGACGAGCTGCCGGTCATCCTCGACATGGAAGCCGCCATCGCCGACGGCGCGCCGCTGGTCCACAAGGACCTCGGCACCAACACGAGCGCGGTCTGGAAGTTCGACTCCGCCGAGGCCGGCACCGGCGGCAACGTCGAGGACGCGATCAGCTCGTCGGAGGTCGTGCTCAAGCGCCGCTTCCGCCAGCAGCGGCTCGTCCCGGCGTTCATGGAGCCGCGCGCCTGCGTCGTCGACCCGACCGGCACGCAGATCACCATGTGGTCGGCCACGCAGATCCCGCACATCCTGCGCGTGATGTCGGCGCTGACGCTCGGCATCCCCGAGCACAAGCTGCGCGTGATCGCCCCGGACGTCGGTGGCGGCTTCGGCGGCAAGATCGGCGTCCTGCCGGAAGAGATGATGGCGCTGCTGGTCGCGCAGAAGCTCGGCAAGCCGGTCAAGTGGAACGAGACGCGCTCGGAGACGATGCTCGCCGCGCACCACGGCCGCGACCAGATCCAGGACATCACCATCTCGGCGACCCGCGACGGCCAGGTCACCGGCCTCAAGGTCGAGCTGCTCGCCAACCTCGGCGCCTACAACGGCCTGGTCGGGCCGGGCGTGCCGATCCTCGGCGCGTTCATGTTCAACGCGATCTACAAGATCCCGGCGTACCACTTCGCGTGCACCAACGTGTACACGACGACGACGCTGACCGACGCCTACCGCGGCGCCGGCCGCCCGGAGGCGACGTTCGCGATCGAGCGGATCATGGACGAGCTCGCCGTCGAGCTCGGCATGGACCCCCTGGAGCTGCGCGAGAAGAACTGGATCAAGCACGAGGAATTCCCGTTCACGACCGTGTGCGGGCTGACCTACGACTCCGGCAACTACGAGGCCGCCACCGAGAAGGCGAAGCAGCTCTTCGACTACGAGGGCCTGCGCGCCGAGCAGGAGAAGCGCCGCACGTCGAAGGACAAGGTCCAGCTCGGCATCGGCATCTCGACGTTCACCGAGATGTGCGGGCTCGCGCCGTCGCGGGTGCTCGGCTCGCTGGACTACGGCGCCGGCGGCTGGGAGTACGCGTCGATCCGGATGCTGCCCACCGGGAAGGTCGAGGTCACCACCGGCGCGTCCGCGCACGGCCAGGGCCACGAGACGGCGTGGAGCCAGATCGTCGCCGACCAGCTCGGTGTCGCGTTCGAGGACGTCGAGATCCTGCACGGCGACACGCAGTCGTCGCACAAGGGCCTGGACACCTACGGTTCGCGGTCGCTGGTCGTCGGCGGGATCGCCATCGTCAAGGCCGCGGAGAAGGTCGTCGCCAAGGCCAAGCCGATCGCGGCGCACCTGCTCGAATGCGCCGAGGACGACCTCGAGTTCGCGAACGGCAAGTTCACCGTTCGCGGCACCGAGACGGCCACGACGATCGGTGACGTCGCGCTCGCGGTGTTCGCGGCGCACAACCTGCCCGACGGCGTCGAGCCGTCGCTCGACTCGGACGCGACGTTCGACCCGGAGAACTTCTCGTTCCCGCACGGCACGCACCTGTGCGCCGCCGAGGTGGACACCGAGACGGGCCGGATCAAGCTGCGCTCGTACGTCTGCGTCGACGACGTCGGGGTCGCGGTGAACCCGCTGATCGTGGAGGGCCAGGTGCACGGCGGGCTCGCGCAGGGCATCGCGCAGGCGCTGTTCGAGGGCACCGAGCACGACGAGAGCGGCACGCTGACGACCGGCACGTTCGCCGACTACCTGCTGCCGTCGGCGGCCGACCTGCCGTCGTTCACCACCGACCGCACGGAGACGCCGTCGACGACGAACCCGCTCGGCGCCAAGGGCGTCGGCGAGGCGGGGACCATCGCGTCCACCCCCGCGGTGGTCAACGCGGTGATCGACGCCGTGCGGCCCTTCGGCGTGAACGACATCGAGATGCCGTTGACCCCGATGCGGGTGTGGCACGCCATCCAGCACGGCACCACCGACGCGGGCGGCCCCGGCCGCGGCGAAGCCGGTGGTGGCCTCGGTTCGATCGACGCCACCGGAGGTGCGCAGTGATCCCGGCTCCCTTCGACTACGTCCACCCGTCCACAGTGGACGAAGCGGTCCAGGCGCTGGCGGCGGCGGGCGAGGACGCCAAGGTGCTGGCGGGCGGGCAGAGCCTGCTGCCGGTGCTGCGGATGCGGCTCGCGGCGCCGACCACGCTGATCGACCTCGGGCGCGTCGCCGAACTGCGCGGCGTCCGCGAGGAGAGTGACGACCTGGTGATCGGCGCGATGACCACGCACTACGACGTCCAGCGGGACGCCTTGGTGGCCTCGCACGCGGCGTTGCTCAAGGAGGCGACGGACACGGTCGCCGACCCGCAGATCCGCCACCGCGGGACGTTGGGCGGAGCAATCGCCCACGCCGACCCGGCCGGCGACCTGCTGGCGCCGGTGCTGGCGCTGGACGCCTCGCTCGTGGTGGCCGGGCCGCAGGGACGCCGGACGGTCCCGGCCGCGGACTTCTTCCGCGACCTGTTCACCACCGCGCTGGCACCCGACGAACTGCTGGTCGAGGTCCGCATCCCCAAGCACACGGGGTGGCGGGCGCACTACGAGAAGTTCAACCGCGTCGCCCAGGCGTGGTCGATGGTCGCGGTCGCGGTCACCGTCCGCACCGAAGCGGGGGTCATCGAGGAGGCCCGGGTCGCGCTGACGAATATGGGCTCGACACCGGTCCGCGCCTCGGGTGTCGAGGCGGCACTGGTCGGCGTCCGAGCCTCGGCCGATTCGATCACGGCGGCGGCTTCGCACGCGGCGGAGGGCACGAATCCGCCGGTCGACAGCAATGCCGACGTCGAATACCGCCGTCACCTCGCGGAAGTCCTGACGGGCCGCGCGATCGCGGCGGCCGCGGGAGCCTGACGCTTCACCCTGGCCGCCGCTTCGGCGGCGGCTAGGGTGGGCAGCGGACCCGTCCGCTTTCAGGAAGGAGGTCGGCCCGTGCGGCTCGACCACGAATTCACCGTCCCGGCTCCGATCGGCGAGGTCTGGCAGGCGGTCGTCGACCCCGAGCGCGTCGCCCCGTGCATGCCGGGTGCCACGCTGACCAAGGTCGAAGGGGACAAGTTCAGCGGAACGGTGAAGGTCAAGCTGGGGCCGATTTCGTTGTTGTACAAGGGGAACGGTGAGTTCCTGGAGAAGGACGAAGCCGCGCACAAGGTGACGATCAAGGCCTCGGGCAAGGACTCCCGCGGAGCAGGCACGGCGGCGGCCACGGTGACGCTGACGTTGACGGAGACGGACGGCGGAACCCGCGGAGCGGTGGCGACCGACCTGGCGATCACGGGCAAGCCGGCCCAGTTCGGCCGCGGTTTGATCAGCGAGGTGGGCGGCAAGATCCTGGACACGTTCGCGGGCTGCCTGTCGGGCAAGCTCGCCCCGGCGAAGGAAGCGGCGGCCTCGCAGGCTTCGGCGGGACAGGCAACCGCCCAGGCTGCACCGCCCGAGACGGCGGCGAAGGGCGGTTCGGCTCAGGCCGCGACCGGGAGCGCCGGGGCGAAGGGCGGTCCCGCCCAGCCTGCGCCGGCCGAGACGGCGGCGAAGGGTGGTTCCGCTCAGGCCGCCCCGGCTGAGGACGCACCGGCGGAGGGCGGTCCCGCTCAGGCCGCGAGCGGGAGTGCCGCGGCTAAGGGCGGTTCCGCTCCGGGCGCGTCGGCTCGGGGTGCGTCGGCGAAGGGCGCTCCCGCTGAAGCCGCGTCGGCGAAGGAAGCCTCCTCGGCTGCCGCCGGGGGTGTGCCGGTGGCTGAGGCGGCTGCGAAGCCGGTGGCGGAGCAGGGCACGCCGGCGGCTGCGGGCGAGCCGGTGGCCAAGCCGCAGCCCGCGGTCAAGCCGGCGCCGACCACTCCGGAGATCAACACCGAGCCGAAGGCCAAGGCGGCGGAGCGGCCCGCGCTGCACAGCGTCCCGGCGCCGCCCGAGACCGAAGCGATCGACCTGCTCGACTACGCGGGGCAGTCCGTGCTCAAGCGGGTGGTCCCGGTGCTGGTCGCCGTTACCGCGGTGGCCGGGCTGGTGGCGGTCGTCCGCGCGCTGCGCAAGTGACCGGCCCGCGGCCGGAGGCGCGATTCGGCCTACCCCGATGGTGAGCGGCGCTGACCTGCGCCGATCTACTTAGCGCGGGTCTTCGGGTCGGGGCAATGCCCGCAATTCGCCCGGACTGGCGACGCGGCACGCCGGAACGGCTACGCTGGGCTACCTGGTCGGCCGAACTTCGCGCAAGGGGTACGTCACGATGCCGGTTCGTCACGTCTGTGGCCTCGGCTCTTGAGAGCCCAGGCCGCCGTGCGCCGGGATGCGCTTTCCACCTGGCCGGGCTGGCCTGCGCGATGGGCGATGTGGGGCGGGGCGAAAACCCGCTGGATCGCCTACGCCCTCGGCTGCGAGCTGCTCGCCGTCGTCGCGACCGGTGCCGCGCTGGCGACCGGGTTCGGTGGGCCGGTGCGCCCGGGTTGGTTCGCCGTGCTGGTCGCGCTCGGGGTGGTGCAGGCCGAGATGTCGCGCCGCATCGAGCGGCTGCGCCGGTGGATGAGCGGGCAGACGCACATCAACGTCACGTCCGTCTGGTACCTCGCCGGTGTCGTCCTGCTCCCGCCGGCCTGGGTGGCGCTGCTCGCCGTGGTGCTCTACTCGCACCTGTGGGTGCGGGTGTGGCGGCAGGTGCGGACGCGGCCCGCGCACCGGTTCGTGGCAAGTACGGCCTGGGCGATGCTCTCGTGTTTCGCTGCTTCCTCCGTTCTCGCGGTGCTGGGATTGCACGGAACGCCGTTGCAGACGCCACGCGGGTTGTTCGCGCTCTGCCTGGCGGCCGCGGTGTTCGAGCTGGTGAACGTCGGCCTCGTGGCGGCCGGCATCTACCTGTACACCAGCAAGCGCTCGGCAGCCGACCTGATCGGCACGTGGGAGGACAACGCCTTCGAGCTCGCGACCCTCTGCCTCGGTGGGCTCGCCGCGCTCGCGCTGGTCGAGCAGCCGGTGCTGGTCGTATTCGTCGTGGCGCCGTTGCTGCTGCTGCACCGGTACCTGCTGTTGAAGCAGCAGTTGCAGGTCGCGGCCGTCACGGACGAGAAGACCGGGCTGCTCAACACCGCGGGCTGGCACGAATCCGCGACGCGCGAGCACGCCCGCGTCCAGCGCCGCGGCACCGGCGGGGGTTTCGCGGTGCTGATGATCGACTTGGACCACTTCAAGCGGATCAACGACACGTACGGCCACCTGACCGGCGACGACGTGCTGGCGGCGGTCGCGGTGGCGATTTCGAATTCGGTGCGCCAGGGCGACACGGTCGGCCGGTTCGGCGGTGAAGAGTTCGTGGTGCTGCTGCCGGGTATCGGCCGCGCGGACGTGCTGGCGATCGCCGAGCGGGTGCGGGTGGCGGTGGGGGAGCTGAACGTGGTGATTTCGACGGGCACGGGGACGGTCCGGGTGAGTGGCCTTTCGGTGTCGATCGGGGTGGCGCGGTATCCGGACGCCGGGCCGGCGCTCGATGATGTGCTCCGCACCGCTGATGCCGCGCTGTACCGGGCCAAGGAGGCCGGGCGGAACCAGGTCGCGGTGTAGGACGACCGGATGCGCGAGTGGGTGGCTCGCGGTGGCGAGTCGCGGTGCGCGCGGTGCGCGCGGTGCGGAGGCTGGTCACGACCGGGCTGGGGTTTCGGTCCGCTCGGGTGTGCTGTGGGGGCCTTGCGTTGGCGCGGTTGGTTGGCGCCACCCGGTGTGGAAGGCGGCGAAGGGTGATCGGCGCGATGTGTGCGGGGCGGAGATGCGGTCGCGATAAGCGAGGACGGGTAGACGGCCCGAGCGAGGATGTTGGCCGCGGCTGGTGAGGGTGCGGTTCTAGCTGCGGAGCGAAGGGGCCGGCCTGACCGCGGCCGCTGTGACGTAGGGCGCGAAATACCCCGCCGCGGTGGTCGTTGGACCCTTTATGAGCGGCGCGGATCACGAGACGGATGTTGTGGTCATCGGGGCCGGGCAGGCCGGGTTGTCCGCCGCCTATCACCTGCGGCGGGCCGGGTTCGGGAACCGGAGCGGGTTCGTTGTGCTCGACCACGGGAAGCGGGCCGGGGGTGCCTGGCAGTACCGGTGGCCGTCGCTGGTTCTGGGGAAGGTGCACGGCATCCATGACCTTCCCGGGATGGCTTTCGGCACTCCGGACGTGACGCGTCCCGCCTCCGAAGTCGTCTCCGAGTACTTTGCGCGCTTCGAAAGCGTCTACGACCTTCCCGTGCTCCGGCCCGTCGACGTCCAGTCCGTGACGCGGGCGGGGGAGCGGCTCCTCGTCTCCAGCCCGGCCGAATCGTGGGCCGCGCGGGCCGTCATCAGTGCCACCGGAACCTGGGACCGTCCTTTCTGGCCGCGCTATCCCGGCCAGGAGACCTTCGCCGGGCGGCAGCTGCACACCGCCGACTACGCGGGGCCCGAAGACTTTCGCGATCGACGAGTGGTCGTGGTCGGCGGGGGCGCCTCCGCCGGTCAGCTGCTCATGGAGTTCGCCCCGCTCGCCCGGGCGACCGCCTGGGTCACGCGCCGGCCGCCCGTGTGGCGGGACGAGCCCTTCAGCGAGAACTGGGGACGCAGTGCGGTCGCCAAGGTGGCCGAGCGCGTCCGCGCCGGACTGCCGCCCGAAAGCGTGGTCAGCGTGACGGACCTGGCTGTGACGCCGGAAGTGCGCGCCGCCCGCGCCGCCGGGATCCTCGACCGGCGGCCGATGTTCGAGCGGATCACGCCCGCAGGCGTCGTCTGGGCGGACGGCGAACGGTTCGACGCCGACGTGATCCTGTGGGCCACCGGCTTCCGCGCGGCGATCGATCACCTCGCGCCGCTGCACATCCGGGAGCCCGGTGGCGGGGTCAAAATGGACGGCACGCGGGTGGTGCTCGAGCCACGCCTGCACCTCGTCGGGTACGGGCCCTCGGCGAGCACGGTCGGCGCCAACCGGGCCGGCCGGACCGCGGTGGCGGAGATCCGGAAAATGCTGGGCTGAGGGTCTTCGCCGAAGAGCGAAGTTGCGGGTCGAAGGAGCCATAAACCCAAGCTACCGAACATCTGTGCGAACGCCATCGCTGAATCGGGTGATCGTCGGAATCCGTTGCGCCGCAACGGAAACTCAAGTACAGGAGATCCGCGTAAGCCTTATCGGCGCCGGAACCGGCCGCATCGATTCTCCGCAAGCCAACGATGAGGCATGATCGGAGCATGACCGACGGGACGTACGGCACCCAGCGCAAAGCCGCCGCGCGCAACCGTGTCGCGATCATCGAAGCCGCCCACGAGCTGTTCGCCCAGAACCCGCTGGTGCCGCTGAGCGAAGTCGCCAAGCGCGCCGGGGTCGGCGCGGGAACCCTCTACCGCCACTTCCCGACCCGCGAAGACCTCATCCTCGCCGCCTACCAGCACGACATCGAACGCCTGACCGCCACGGCCGACGAAGTGCTGGCCCGCCATTCGTCCGCGAAGGCCGCCTTCGTCGAGTGGTTCGAGACCCTCGCCGCCTACATCCGCATCAAGCACGGCCTCGGCGACGCGCTGCACAGCGCCGCGGCCCAGGAGCTGATCGACGCTTCCTGGGGGCCGACCTCCGCGGCGGTCAAGAAGCTCGTCGACGCGTGCGTGGCCGAGGGCACCATCGCACCCGGGCACGATCCCGCCGACATCATCATGCTCATGAGCTTCCTGTGGCGGGTCGCGAACAACGACGACGGCGCGGCCCAGGGGCGGCGGCTGATCGCGGCCGTCTTCCACGGCCTCCAGGCGCCGCCGCAGGCCGGCTGACCACCGCCGGTCCCGCGCCACGGAGCAGTATGCCGCTCACCGGCACACGCGCTGAGCTGTGGAAACCGTGAAAAACTCACCCTCTTGACCGATTCAAGGGCAAGACAAGTCTTGTCAGCCGGAACAGGGTCTCGTTACAGTCCGCTTAGTTAGGAAAGTTTCCTAACTGATTCCGACGCCGCAGCCCACCAGCCACCGCCAGGCCCGTAAGGAGCGCGACGTGCCGTCGACCCGACTACGTCCTTTAGCCCGACTCACCCCGGTGATCGCCGCCGTGGTTCTGCTGCCCTCCGCGATCGCCGCGGCCGCCACCACCCAGGCCGCCGATGTCCTGCTGTCCCAGGGAAAGCCCGTCGCCACCTCGACGGTCGAAAGCTCGTCGTACACCGGCGCCAAGGCCGTCGACGGCAGCACCACCACCCGCTGGGCCAGCGCCGAGGGCTCCGACCCGCAGTGGCTGCGGATCGACCTCGGCCAGCCGGCGACCATCCACCGCGTCGTCCTCAACTGGGAGGCCGCGTACGCGAAGAAGTACCGCATCGAGGTCTCCGACGACGGCACGACGTTCACCACCGCCGCCACCATCGACACCGGCGACGGCAAGATCGACGACCTCGGCGGCCTCACCGCCCGCGGCCGTTTCGTGCGCTTCGTCGGCCTCACCCGCGGCACCAGCTACGGGTACTCCTTCTGGGAGATGCAGGTCTTCGGCACCGCGGACTCCTCCGGCGACACCCAGGCCCCGACCACCCCGGCCGGCCTCACCGCGGGCACGGCGACCGCCACAAGCGTCCCGCTGACCTGGGGCGCCGCCACGGACAACGTCGGCGTCACCGGGTACGACATCCTCCGCAACGGCAGCGCGGTCGCCACCAGCGCGACGACGTCCTACACCGACACCGGGCTCGCACCGGCCACGAGCTACACCTACGCGGTCCGCGCCCGCGACGCCGCGGGGAACGTCTCCGCCGCCAGCACGCCCATCACCGTCAAGACCGCCGCCGGGAGCGCGGGGTTCGTCCTCGCCGCGGCCGGTGACATCGCCGAACAGTGCACCGCGAGCAGCTCCAGCTGCGTGCACCCGAAGACCGCGAAGCTCGTCGAAAACATGAACCCCGCGGCCGTGATCACCATGGGCGACAACCAGTACGACGAGCCCACCCTGTCGGACTTCAAGAACTACTACGACAAGACCTGGGGCAAGTTCAAGAGCATCACCCACCCGATCCCGGGCAACCACGAGTCCTACTCCGGGTTCACCGGCTACGACCAGTACTTCGGCGCCATCGCCAAGCCGCAGGGTCAGCGCTACTACAGCTGGGAAATGGGCAACTGGCACTTCATCGCCCTCGACTCCAACGACTTCGTCACCCACGACGAATTCGCCGAGCCGCCCCAGATCACCTGGCTGAAGCAGGACCTGGCCAACAACAAGAAGGGCTGTGTCGCCGCGTACTACCACCACCCGCGGTGGAGCTCCGGCGACCACGGGGACAACACCGACAGCACCGAGCTGTGGAACCTCCTGGTGGACAACAAGGCCGACCTCGTCCTCAACGGCCACGACCACGACTACGAGCGGTTCGTGCCGCAGAACGCCGACGGCAAGGCGGACGCCAACGGGCCGGTCGAGATCGTCGGCGGCAGCGGCGGCGCCAACCTGTACGACCTGAGCCCGGCGCACCCGACCACGGCCAAGCTGCTGAAGACCTTCGGCGTCCTCAAGCTGTCGATGACGGACACCACGTTCCAGACGCAGCTTATCGGCGTCGACGGCAAGGTCCTCGACAGCAGCCCGACCTACACCTGCCACTAGGAGGCCCGGGCATGTACATCGCGGCGAGCCGTACCTCGGACCTGGCGTCCGGGACCGACCGCAAACCGGCGCTGAAGCGGGTGTCCGCCAACGTGGTGGCGCTCGGGATGGTCAGCCTGGTCACCGACGTCTCGTCGGAGATGGTCACCGCCGTCCTCCCGCTCTACCTGGTGCTCGGCCTGGGCCTGAACCCGCTGCAGTTCGGGCTGCTCGACGGGCTCTACGCCGGCGCCACCGCGGTCGTGCGGGTGCTCGGCGGCCACCTCGCCGACCGGTGGCGGCGGCTCAAGGCGGTCGCCGGGTTCGGGTACGGCTTGTCCGCGGTGTGCAAGCTCGGCCTGGTCGCCGCCGGTTCGTCGGTCGCGGCCATCGGCCTGGTCCTCGCCGCCGACCGCACCGGCAAGGGGCTGCGCACCGGCCCGCGTGACGCGCTCATCTCGCTGTCCAGCGAGCCGGCGACCCTCGGCCGGTCGTTCGGGGTGCACCGGGCGATGGACACCGTCGGCGCGTTCCTCGGCCCGCTGGTGGCGATGGCGGTGCTCGCGCTGAGCCTCGGCAGCTACACCAGCGTGTTCTTCACCAGCTTCTGCATCGCGGCCATCGCGGTCCTGCTGCTGGCCCTGTTCGTCCGCGACCGGCCCGGCAGCGTCGACCGCGCGGCGGTGTCCGCACGAGCCGCGTTCGGCCTGCTGAAGCAGCAGGACTTCCGGCGCGTGGCGCTCTGGGCGGCCCTACTGGGCCTGGTCACGGTCGGCGACTCGTTCGTCTACCTGATCCTGCAGCGCCGCTGGGAGATCGCGGCGACGTACTTCCCGCTGCTGCCACTGGGCACGGCCGGGGTCTACCTGCTGCTGGCCGTGCCGCTCGGCAAGCTCGCCGACCGCGTCGGCCGCTGGCCGGTGTTCCTCGGCGGGCACGCGGCCCTGTGCCTGGCCCTGGTGCTGCTCTGCGGCCCGCGGGCGGGGCTGTGGCTCGCCGTCGTCGCGCTCGGCCTGCACGGCGTGTTCTACGCGGCCACCGACGGCGTCCTGATGGCCGCGGCCGGTCCGCTCATCCCGGCCGGCCTGCGCGCCACCGGGCTGGCCGTGGTGCAGACGGGCCAGGCCGTGGCCCGGATGCTCTCCTCCGTCCTCTTCGGACTGGCGTGGACGCTTTGGGACCTGCGGCCCGCGGTGCTCATCGCCGCGGTCTGCCTGGCCGCCGTCGCCCTCGCCGCCGCCTTGGCGAAACCGGTGCGCCCGTGAAGAAACTCGTCCTCGCCCTCGCGGGTTCGGCCCTCCTGGTCGCCGCGGCCGTCACCTACGCGGTCAGCGCCCGGCACGACACCGCGGCGGCCGAACCCGCCGCCGCGGTGACCCTGGCGCCCGGCCAGTTGCTGTTCCGCGACACGGCGACCGGCCGCGTCGGCGCCGTCCCCCTCGGTCTGCCTGATAAGAAACCGCAGCTCAGCGGCCTGAAATGCGATCGCTTCGCGGTGGCGAAGCAGACGGCGGTGTGCCTGGCCGTCCGGCCCGGCACGCTCCCGGCCATCACCGACGTCTCCGTCCTCGACGACCACCTCGCCGTCCGCCACACCGAAGCCCTGCCCGGCACGCCGAGCCGCGCGCGTGTTTCGCCGGACGGCAAACGCGTCTACTGGACGCTGTTCGTCACGGGTGACTCCTACGCCCAGACCGGTTTCTCGACCCGCGCCGGGCTCTACGACGTCGAGACCGGGCGCCTGGTCAAGACGATCGAAGAGCTGCCGGTCTTCAAGGACGGCAACCGCTACTTCGCGGCCGACGTCAACTACTGGGGCATCACCTTCGCCCCCGACGGCAACCGCTTCTACGCCACCCTCGGCAGCAAGGGCCGGACCTACCTCGTCGAAGCCGACTTCGGGCGGTACCGGGGCAAAACCCTCCGCGAGAACGTCGAATGCCCGTCGCTGTCCCCGGACGGCAAGCGGATCGCCTTCAAGAAGAAGGTCGGCGACGGCGTCTGGCGGCTGTCGGTGCTGGACCTCGCGAGCATGAAGGAAACCGAGCTCGCCGAGGCCCGCAGCGTCGACGACCAAGCTCTCTGGCAGGACGACCGCACAATCCTCTACGGGCTGGACAACGCCGTCTGGGCGGTCCCGGCCGACGGCTCCGGCGCGCCGCGGCAGCTCCACGCCGGAGCGGCGTCGCCGGCCGTCACTCAGGACCCGAGGTAACGCACCTGGCCGCCCTTTCCGCGCTCGTACTCGTCGCGCCCGGCCAGGTGCTCCGGCACGCCGACCTCCCACCAGGCCCCGGCTTCGGTCCAGGTCGACGGCTGCGTCTTCACCACGACGACGGCCGGGCGCCGCTCCGCGACCGCCGCCTCACGAGCCGACGCGTAGGCCGATCGCAGTGAATCCACAGTGGACGCCGTGAACACCAGGCAGCCCAGGGATTCCGCGTGGCGGGCGAAGTCGACTCGCGGCGGCGAAGCGTGCGAAGTGGTGCAGTCGGCGTAGAAGTTGTTGAACGGCTTGCCGCCCTGGCCCTGCTGGAGACGGGCGATCACCGCGTACCCGTCGTTGTCGCACACCACCGCGACGAACGGATGGCCCGCGAACGCGGCCGAGAACAGCTCCGAGTTCAGCATCAGGTACGAGCCGTCACCCAGCAGGGTCGTCACCAGGCCCGGGTGGGCGATCGCCGCGCCCCACGCGCCGGACAGCTCGTAGCCCATGCAGGAAAACCCGTACTCGACGTCCATCGAGACCGAGCCGGACCCGCGCCAACCGCCGATCAGCTCACCGGGCAGCCCGCCGGAGGCCGTCATGACGTAGTCGTGGTCGTCTGACAGCGTGTTCACGACGCCGATCACCTGCGCGTACGACGGCAGCTCGCCCGAAGGGGAGCGCAGCGAGTCGATGTGCGCGTCCCAAGACGCCCGCTCGGCGGCGGCCCGGGACGTCCATTCCGCGTCCACGCGCCAGCTCTCCAGCTGGGCGGCCAGGTCGGCCAGGCCCGCGTCGGCGTCGCCGACCACCGACAGGGCGCCGTGCTTCACCGCGTCGAACCGGGCCGCGTTGAGCGACACCAGCCGGACGTCGGGGGCGAAGACGGTCCAGGACGCCGTCGTAAAGTCCTGCAGCCGCGTCCCCACCGCGAACACGACGTCCGCGGCCGCCGCGACGACGTTCGCCGACGTCGAGCCGGTGATGCCCAGCGGCCCGGCGTGCAGCGGATGCTCGTGCGGCACCAGCGTCCGGCCCGCCGTGGTCTCCACGAGCGGGATTCCGTGGCGCTCGGCGAACTCGAGCGCGCGCTGTCCGGCGCCGGAGTACCGGACGCCGCCGCCGAGCACCAGCAGCGGCCGCTTCGCCGCCCGCAACACCCCGGCCGCCTCGGTGACCGCACGCCGGTCCGGGCGGGGGCGCAGCGGGCGGTGCGTCACCGGCTCGAACAGCGCGTCCGGGAAGTCGTAGGTCTCGGCCTGGACGTCCTGCGGCAGGGCGAGGGTCACCGGTCCGGCGTCGGCCGGGTCCGTGAGCACCCGCGCGACCTGCGGAAACGTCGAAATCAGCTGTTCGGGCCGGGTGATCCGGTCGAAGTAGCGCGAGACCGCGCGGAAGGCGTCGTTGACCGTTGCCGTCGCATCGCCGAACGGTTCAATCTGCTGCAGCACCGGGTCCGGCGCCCGGTTGGTGAACGTGTCGCCCGGCAGCAGCAGCACCGGCAGCCGGTTCGCGTGGGCGACGCCGGCCGCGGTGACCATGTTCAGGGCGCCCGGCCCGATCGACGACGTCACGACGCCGACCTGCCGCCGGTGCGTGGCCTTCGCGTACCCGACCGCGGCCAGGGCCATGCCCTGCTCGGTGTGCCCGCGCCAGACCGGGAGGTCGCCGCGGTGTTCCTCCAGCGCGGTGCCGAGGCCGAGGACGTTGCCGTGCCCGAAGATCGCGAACACGCCGGGGAACAGCGGGACTTCGCGCCCGTCGAGGGTTTCCGAGCGCTGGGCGAGGATCCAGCGGACCAGCGCCTGAGCCGTCGTCAGCTTCACTGAACACGTCCTTCGTGACTCGTGACGGGACAACGCGGGTCGAAGTCCTGCGTTGCCCACGTGTCGCGGACCCAGCCGTGCGCGGGGTCGTCGCAGAACGCCATGGACCGCTCTTCGGCCGGCCCGGCCAGGACGTTCAGGTAGTACATCGGGTAACCCGGCGCGGCCACGCACGGCCCGTGGTAGCCGCGCGGGATGAGGAAGACGTCGTGGTCGCGCACGGCGACGTCCTCGTCCAGCTCGCCGTCGGCGGTGTACGTCCGGTGCAGGCCGAAGCCTTCTCGGGACGGTGTCACGCCGTCGCGGCCGGCGATGCGGAAGTAGTAGATCTCTTCGTTGACGACCTCGCACTCGGTCGCTTCGTCGTGCTTGTGCGGCGGGTAGGACGACCAGTTGCCGCCCGGCGTGATCAGCTCGCACGCGTTGAGCTTGTCGGCGTGGTCCCACACGCCGGGCACGCCGAAGTTGGTGACCTGCCGCGTCGCCTGCCCGGCGCCGCGCACCTCCACCGGCACGTCTTCGGCGGGGCCGTACTTCGGGTCGAGACGCCGGGTGCAGCGCGCCATCGGCAGGGCGACTTCCAAGCCCTCCTTTGTCGACAACTCGACTTCGGCCTCCCGGGGGACGTACGCGAAGTCCGTCACGCGCGTGAAGACCGAGTCGCGGCCGCGGAGTTCGAAGACCTGGCCGTCGACCCGGACGGTCGCGGACCCGGCCAGGGGCAGCACGAAGGCTTCGAACTCGCCGGTGTGCAGAAGTCGCGTCTCGCCGGGGGCCAGGGAGAGCACCCGCAGCCCGGAGTACCGCCACCCGGCGGTGTCCGGGGTCAGCCGGACCGGGTCGGCGTCGTCGGACAGTGTTCCGAGTGGACGGTGCAGCTTGCTCACTTCGCGGCCTCCAGAGCTTTCGCGGCAGCTTCGACATTTCCCGCAGTCGTCCCGGGTGCGGACGCGAGAGTGACCGACGGCGCCAGGGCCTCCGGCAGCTCGATCAGGGCGACCAGACCGTACGCGGCCAGCTCGGTGACCGCGTCGGCGCAGGCCTGCCGGACCGCGCCCGGGTTCGTGGCGCGGACGTGCAGGAGCTCCTGTCACCGCTCGTCCGTGAGGATCACAGCAGTTCCTCGATCTCCCCGGCGGTCGGCATGGCGTCGGCGCAGGCCAGCCGGGACGCGACGAGCGCGCCCGCGGCGTTCGCGTACTCCGCGATCCGCACCGGGTCCCAGCCCGACAGCAGACCGTGGATCAGCGCGCCACCGAAACCGTCGCCGGCACCGAGGCCGCAGACGACCTCGACGCGCTGCGGCGGCACCGTCCAGCGGCCGTCCGGGGTCGCCACGAGGACGCCTTCGGCGCCCTTCTTGATCACCGCCAGGCGCAGCCCGCGCGCCAGCATCCGGTCCGCGGCCTCGTCCGGGTCCGCGGTGCCGACGGCGACCTCAGCCTCGGTGCGGTTGCCGACCGCGACCGTGACGTGGTCGAGCAGCCCGCCGATCTCGGCGCGCGCCTGCTCGACCGACGGCCAGAACATCGGCCGGTAGTCCAGGTCCAGGACGGTGTGCTCCCGCCGCCCGCGGGCCTCGAGGATCTTTCGCTGGGTCGCCCGCGCGGGCTCCACGGAGACGCCGGTGCCGGTGACCCACAGCAGCGGCACCGACTCGACGACGTCCCAGGGCACGTCCTCGTCGGTCAGCGTGAGGTCGGGCGCGATCGGGGAGCGGTAGAACAGCAGCGGCGGGTCCGCGGGCGGGTTCAGCTCGCAGAACACGACCGGCGTCTGCAGGTCCGGCGAGGTGCCCACGAACTCCGGCGAGACGCCGAAGCCGTCGAGGGCCTGCCGCACGTAGTCGCCGAAGCCGTCCGGGCCGACCTTGGTGAGCACCGCCGTGCGCCGGCCGAGCCGCGCGGCGGCGACCGCGACGTTGGTCGCGGTCCCGCCGAGCGACTTGGCGAACGTGCTGACCCCGGCCAGCGGGACGCCGCTCTGCTCGGGGTACAGGTCGACCCCCACCCGGCCGATCGTCAGCGCTTCGAGACTCACGCCTTCTCCACCTGCCGCAGCTCGTGTTCGAGGGCTTCCAGTTCGGCACCGCCCGCCATCTGCCGGGTCAGCTCGTTGATGTCGATCTCGGACTTCTCGTAGTGCCCGAGCGCGGCACCCCGCTTGAGCAGCAGGAACCGGTCGGCGACCGGGTACGCGTGGTGCGGGTTGTGCGTGATGAGCACGACGCCGAGGCCGCGATCCCGGGCCTGGGCGACGTACTTCAGCACGACCCCGGCCTGCTTGACCCCGAGGGCCGCCGTCGGCTCGTCGAGGATCAGCACCTTCGCGCCGAAGTACACCGCCCGCGCGATCGCGACGCACTGGCGCTCGCCACCCGAGAGCGTGCCGACCGGCTGCTCGACGTCACGCAGGTCGATGCCCATGTCGGACAACGCCTTCTTCGTCGTCTCACGGCCCTTCTTCCGGTCGAGCATCTTGAAGGGTCCGAACCCGGTCGTCGGCTCGGAGCCGAGGAAGAAGTTGCGCCAGACGCTCATCAGCGGCACCACGGCGAGGTCCTGGTACACGGTCGCGATGCCGCGGTCGAGGGCCTCCCGCGGCGAGGAGAACCGCACCGGCTCGCCCTCGACGAGGAACTCGCCGCGGTCGTGCTGGTGCACCCCGGCCAGGATCTTGATCAGCGTGGACTTCCCGGCGCCGTTGTCGCCGAGCACGCAAGTGACCTCGCCCGCATTGACCACTGTGGACACATCGCGCAGCGCGATCACGCTGCCGTACGTCTTCCCGATGTCGCGGACTTCCAGCAGGCTCATCGGCGTACCCTCTCCGCGCGGCGCCGGAACGCGTTGTTGACCAGGACCGCGGCCAGCAGCATGACGCCGAGGAACAGCATGAACCAGTCGCTGTTCCACTGCGCGAACACGATGCCCTGGCGCGCCATGCCGAAGATCAGCGCGCCGATCGCCGCGCCCACCGCCGAGCCGAACCCGCCGGTGAGCAGGCAGCCGCCGATCACCGCCGCGATGATGTACTGGAACTCCAGCCCGATGCCCTGGTTCGCCTGCACGCTGGCGAAGCGCAGGATGTTGATCGAGCCGACCAGCCACGCGCCGAGCGCGGTGCCCATGAACAGCAGGATCTTCGTGCGCACCACCGGAACGCCGACCGAACGGGCCGACACCTGCGACCCGCCGACCGCGAAGATCCAGTTGCCGAACCGGGTCCGCACCAGCAGCCACGCGGCGATCGCGGTGACCACGATCCACCAGACGATCGAGGACTGGAATTCCGTGCCGCCGATGGCGAACGTCGAGGCGAACAGCCCGCCGGCCGACTCGTAGCCGCTGGTCGAGCGCATGCCCGAAACCTGGACGGTGTTGGTGACCAGCCGCGTCACGCCGAGGTTGAGCCCCTGCAGGGCCAGGAACGAGCCGAGCGTGACGATGAAGCTGGGCAGCCCCGTCTTCATCACCAGCCAGCCGTTGAACGCGCCGACGCCGAGCGCGAAGGCCAGCGACGCCAGCAGCGCGAGCCAGACGTTCCAGCCCGCCTGCGTCGCCAGGATCGCGGTGACCAGCGACGTCGACGCCGTCATCACGCCCGCCGAGAGGTCGAACTCGCCGCCGACCATGAGCAGCGCGACCACGACGGCCATGATGCCCAGCGTCGAGGAGTCGTCGAGCCAGGTCGCCACGCCCAGCGGGCTGAGGAACTGGCCGGTGACCACGGAGAAGAAGACGAAGACCAGCACGGCTCCGAGGAGCGCGCCGATTTCGGGGCGGACGACCAGGCGGTCGGTCAGCCCTTTCTTGGCGACGCGCTCGTCGGGCTGTGCCTGGATAGCTGCGGTCATCGCGTGCCGCGCTGCGCGTACGGGGCGATGGTGTCGATGTTGGTCTTGTCGACGAAGCCCGGGCCGGTCTGGACGGGCTTGCCGCCGCCGATGGTGTTGCCGTTTTCCTTGTACAGCTTCAGGAACACGATCGGCAGGTAGCCCTGCTCGTACTGCTGCTGGTCGACGGCGAAGAGGATGCTGCCGTCCTTGATGGCCGCCACGACGTCGGCGTTCAGGTCGAAGGTGGCCACCTGGGCCTTGGAGCTCGCTTCCTTCGCGGCGGCGACGGCACGGGCCGCGACCTGCGAGTTCAGCGCCAGCACGGCGTCGATCGACGGGTCGGACTGCAGCGCACCGCGGATCCGCGCTTGCGCGTCGGTCGGGTTGGAGATGTCGACCTGCAGCGTCGTGACGTCGCCGAAGGCCTGCTTCGCGCCGTCGCAGCGCTGGTTCTGGCCGATGTTGCCGGCTTCGTGGATGACGCACAGCAGCTTGGTCTTGCCTGCCGCCTTGAGCCGCTGGCCGGCGCCCTGGCCCGCCAGGCCTTCGCTCTGCCCGACGTGCGCGATCGCGCCGAACTGGGCGCTGAAGTCCTCACCGGAGTTGATGGTGATGACCGGGATGCCCGCCTTCACCGCGTTCTGGATCGACGTCTGCAGGGCCTGGGGGTTCGCCATCGAGACGACCAGGCCGCCGACCTTCTGCGCGACCGCGTTGTCGATCAGCCGGGCCTGGTTGCCCGGGTCGCCGTCGGCGAAGTAGTCGACGCCGACGTTCAGATCCTTGCCCGCCTGCTCGGCGCCGTTCTTGACGACGTTCCAGAAGGCGTCGCCGGCGCTGCCGTGGGTGACCACGGCGACCTTCAGCGGGCCGCCCGCGTTCGGGGCCGCGGCGGTCGCGGAGCTGGGGCTGCTGCTCTTCGAGTTGTCGGCGGTGGGGCCGCTGCAGGCGGCGAGGACGAGCCCGGCGGCGGCGATCGCCGCCACACCGGCCAGCTTCTTGAGAGGGAACACAGTCACTCCTTTGGGACCAGGATTCAGAGGGAGTCGGTGATCTTCGCGAGGTGGGCCAGGCTGCGCTCGGTGTCCCGCCGGGGTACGTCGTCGGGGCTCTCCTCGCCGAGGGCGGTGTCCTGTTCGAGGACGTACCAGCCGTCGTAGCCGGCGGCCTGGACGGAGCGCACCATCGCCGCCACGTCCACGTCGCCCTCGCCGAGCGGGGTGTACATGCCCCGCCCGACCGCGTCGGTGTAGGCCAGCCGGCCCGCGCGGACCTCGGCCGCCAGGTCTTCCCGGACGTCCTTGAGATGCACGTGTCCCACCCGTTCGGGGTACCGCTTCGCCAGCTCCACCGGATCCGTCCCGCCGATCATCAGGTGCCCGGTGTCGAGGCACAACCCGAGATCGGAATCGGCGAGGAAGCGCTCGACCTCGGCCTGCTGCTCCACGTGCGTCCCGACGTGCGGGTGCAGCACCGTGCGCAGGCCGTGGGCGGTGGCGATGTCGCGGATCTTGCCGGCCGTCTCGACGAGCGTCGCCCATTCGGCGTCGCTGAGCCGCGGGCGCTCGTCGTAGCCGTCGAGGCCGGTCGCGGCGGCGAGGACCAGGACGTCACCCCCGCAGGCGGCGAAGAGCGCGGCGGACTCTTCGGCTTCCTCGAGGGCGTTCTGCTGGTTCTCGTGGAGGACGACGGCGAGAAAACCGCCGACGAGCGTCAAGTCGTACCCGGCGAGCAGCTCGCGCAGGGCGGCGGGCTCGCGCGGGAGGTACCCGGGCGGCCCCAGCTCGGTGGCCTGGACGCCGAGCGCCGCCATCTCGCCGAGCACGGTGGCCGCGTCCAGCACCCGGCCCCAGCCCGGGACTTCGCAGACACCCCAGGAGATCGGCGCGGCCGCTACTCGGATCGTCGCTGTCACAAGGGGCCTCCGTTGGTCCGTTGGAGCGCTCTATTGATTAGAGCGCTCTAATCTTGTAGCGTCCGTCACAGCAAAGTCAAGGCCGAGTTTTCCGAGATCAGGGGAGGTGCGCGTGGTCCGTCCGACCATGGAGGACGTCGCCGAACGGGCGGGAGTTTCCCGCGCGCTGGTCTCCCTGGTGATGAACAATTCACCGAAGGTCTCCGAAGCCCGGCGGGCGGCGGTGCTGCGCGCGGCCGAAGAACTCGGCTACCAGCCGCACGTGATGGCGCGGTCGTTGGCCAGCCGGACCTCGACCGTGCTCGGCGTGATGGTCAACGACCTGCGCAACGCCTTCTTCGCCGACGTCGTCGAGGGGCTCGACGCGGCCGCGCAGGCCGCGGGCTTCGACCTGATCCTCAACACCGGCGGCCGCAGTCCCACCCGCGAGTGGAACGCCCTGCACAACCTGCTTTCCTTCCGCCCGGCGGGGATCATCCTGCTTTCGCCGGTCGTTCCGGCGGCGTCGATCCAGGTCGCGGCCAAGCAGTGCCCGGTCGTGCTCGTCTCGCGGACGATCCGTGCGTCCACAGTGGACACGGTCAACGACGACGGCGAGGCGGGCTCCGCGCTGGCCGTCGACCACCTCGTCGGCCTCGGGCACCGGCGCATCGCCCACCTCGACGGCGGCGGCGCGGCCGGTGCGGCCCAGCGCCGCCGCGGCTTCGAGGCGGCGATGCGGCGGCACGGACTGGAGCCGATCGTCGTGCGCAGCGAGCACACCGACACCGGCGGGGAGAAGTCGGTGCGCGAGCTGCTGGCGACGTACTCGCGCGCCGAGCTGCCCACGGGTTTGGTGGCGGGCAACGACTTCAACGCCGTCGGGGCGATCTCGGCCCTGGAGGAAGCCGGGTTGCGCGTGCCGGAAGACGTGTCGGTCGTGGGGTACGACAACACGTCGCTGGCGGCGCTGCGGCACCTTTCCCTGACCACGGTGGACCAGCCGCGCACCGAGATGGGGCGGCTGGCCTTCGAGGCGCTCATCGAGCGCGTCCGCGGGGAGCGCACGGAGCCGGTCCGGCACCTGCTGCACCCGTCACTGGTGGTCCGCGCGACCACCGCCGAGTTTTCTGCGACAGGAGGAGCTTCACGATGAGGTTGGGACTTGCGGGCACCGGCCGGATCGGTACCGCGCACGCGGAGACGCTGAAGGGCTTCGACGAGGTCGAGTCGGTCGTGGTGGCCGACGTCGACACCGCGCGAGCCGCGTCCGCCGCCGCGAAGCTCGGCGTCGAGTCGGTTCCCCTCGGCGACCTGTTCGCCGCGGGGCTCGACGGCCTGGTCGTCACGGCGGCCACGGACGCGCACCCCGGCCTGATCATCGCGGCGGTCGACGCGGGCATCCCGGTGTTCTGCGAGAAGCCGGTGGCCGCGGACATCCCGGGCACCCTGGCGGTCATCGATCGCATCGGCGCCTCGGACATCCCGGTGCAGATCGGCTTCCAGCGCCGGTTCGACGCCGGTTACGCGGCGGCCCGGGCGGCGGTCGCGTCCGGCGAGCTGGGCTGGCTGCACACGCTGCGCGCGACGACGTTCGACCCGGCACCCCCGCCGGCGGAGTACGTCGCCCATTCGGGTGGGTTGTTCCGCGACTGCGGCGTGCACGACTTCGACATCATCCGCTGGGTGAGCGGCCGCGAGGTCGAAGAGGTGTACGCGATCGGCGCGAACCGCGGCGAGCAGTTCTTCGCCGACGCGGGCGACGTCGACACGGCGGCGGCCACGCTGACCCTGGACGACGGCACCCTGGCCACGGTGTCGCTGACCCGCTACAACGGCGCGGGGTACGACGTGCGCCTGGATGTGCTGGGTTCGGTGTCGGGTGTGGTGGTCGGCCTGGACGACCGGGCGCCGCTGCGGTCGGTGGAGCCGGGAGTGGCGCCGCTGCCGGGGCCGGCGTACCCGGGCTTCATGGAACGGTTCCGCCCGGCGTACACGACGGAGCTGAAGGCGTTCCTGGACGTCGTCGCGGGCCGGGCCCCTTCGCCGTGCGGCGCGGCGGACGCCTTGGAGGCGTTCTACATCGCGGAGGCGTGCGAGGTCTCACGGCGCGAGCGGCGTCCGGTGAAGCTGGCGGAGGTCCGCCGCTAGTTACGGCCCTGATCGCGGGGGTCACGGGCGAAGAAGTTTGCGCACCGTGCGTTCGACCAGGGTGGCGGCCTTCGGCGGGGGAGTGCGGCCGGTCGAGAGGTAGCGGTGGACGACCGCGCGCGGAATCTCGACCAGGGCGAGCACGACTTCCTCGTCCGTGGCGCCGGTGAGCGGCGGCAGGTTCAGCGTGGCGCGCTTCAGCACGTCGTGCAGTTCCTGTTCCGCTTCGGCGAGGGCCGTGACCGTTTCGGCCGACCAGTCGGCCGGGCCGAAGGCCTGCTTGCCCGCGTCGAGGACCCGGGCGCCGTCGGGGTGCTTGCGGCACCAGTGGACGACACTCGCCGCGGCCGCGACCGCCGCTTCGACGTCGGTCGCGTCGCCGAGCGCCGCCGTGAACGTGTCCTGGAAGCCGCGCAGAGTGCGGAGCCAGAGCCGCGCCAGCAGCGCCGGACGGTCCGGGAAGCGGTGGTAGATCGAGCCGTTCGGGGCGCCGGTGGCCTTCGCCGTCGCGGCCATCGTGACCGCGCGGGCACCCCCGGCGGCGAACAACGCCGCCGCGGCGTCGAGGAACTGCGCTGTGGTGTGCGTCGCGGGCCGGCCCATGTTGTAGAGGTTATGCTCTAAGAGCTTGTCTCATGTGGTGAGTTTGCGGAGTTTCTTGTAGCAGATGAGGCTGGCTCCGAGGAGGAGGAAGGCGAGGAAGTGTTCGGCTTTGCGTTCGTAGCGCAACGTGAGGCGGCGGTATCCGGTGAGCCAGGCCACGGTTCGTTCGATCACCCAGCGGTGCCGGCCGAGTTTGTCCTTGGCTTCGATGCCTTTGCGGGCGATGCGGACCTTGATGCCGCGGTCGCGGACCCAGCGGCGCAGGCCGGGCTGGTCGTAGGCCTTGTCGGCGTGGAGCTTGGCCGGCTTGCGCCGGCGCGGGCCACGGCGTGATTTGATCGCCGGGATCGCCATCACCAGCGGTTTGAGCGCGGCCGAGTCGTGCGTGTTCGCGGCGGAGACCGCGACGGCCAGCGGCAGTCCGGCGCGGTCGGACAGGGCGTGAATCTTCGAACCGGGCTTGCCGCGATCCACCGGGCTCGGACCGGTCAAAGATCCCCCCTTTTGGCCCGCACGCAGGCACCGTCCACGATCGCCCGGCTCCAGTCGATGAGGCCCTGGCTGCCGAGCTCGTCCAGCAGCGCGTGATGCAAGCGCCGCCACAGCCCGGCTTTCGTCCACTGACTGAAGCGGCGGTGCGCGGTCTGAAACGGCACCCCGAACGACGGCGGCAGATCCCGCCACGCACAACCGCTGGTCAGCACGTACACGATCGCCGTGAACACCGCACGAGCATCCACCGGCGCCGTGCCACCACCCTGCGGACGCGGCGCGAACACCGGAATCAACGGCTCCACCAACGCCCACAGCTCATCCGGCACCAACCGCAACGACAACCGATCAACCACAGCAAAGATCATCGCTCACCAGCGACCGATCACCACGTAAGACACGCTCTAATACGTTCTGGAGGACAGTCTCCAGGAAGCGAGGGCGCCACCATGGTCCGCAACGTGCACACCCGCCGGTTCCCGGGAGCCCGGGCCGAACTCGCCGGGCTGCTGGACACGCTCGGCACCCCGGGCGACCGCCTGTGGCCGGTGGCGGACTGGCCGCCGACCCGCCTCGACGGCCCCCGCGTCCCGGGCACGCCGGCCGGCCACGGCCCGGTCCGGTACGTGCTCGAGGACGCCGCCCCCGACCGGCTGCGGTTCCGGTTCACCGCGCCCGCGGGCGTCCACGGCCACCACGAGTTCACCCTCGACGGCGACGCCCTGACGCACGTCCTCGTCGCCTCCCTGCACGGCTGGGCCCGGCTGACCTGGCCGTTGTTCTTCCGCCCGCTGCACGACGCGCTGCTGGAGCAGCTGCTCGACCGGGCGGAGCTGGCCGTGACCGGGCGGGTCGAGCGGCCGGTCCGCTGGTCGCCGTACGTCCGCTTCCTGCGCGGGCTGGGCAAAATCGGCTCGCGCGGGAAGCGTCCGGACGTGAGACTGCGAGCGTGACCAGCCTGACGCCGTTGGACGAGGCCGCCTTGGCGCGGCTGCTCGAAGCCGCCGAAGCGGGCGCCGACCCCCTGGAGGTCATGCCCCCGGTCGACGGTCCGCCCGGCTGGACACCGGCGCGCCGTGAAGCGTTCCTGGCGTTCCACCGCGCCCGGTCACTCGACCCCGTGACGGCGGTGGAACGCACCTGGGTGATCGACACCGACGGCACGGCGGTCGGGGCGGCCCGCCTCGAGCCGCACGGCGACGCGGTCGAGGCCGGCATCTGGCTGGCCCGCGCCGCGCGCGGCCGCGGCATCGGCAGGCAGGTGACGGCGCTGCTGCTGGCCGAAGCCCGGGCCGGGGGCGCGGCGAGGTTCATCGCCTCGACCACGGCGGGCAACCGTGGCGCCCGCGCCCTGCTGAGCGGCGTGGGCGCGGCGCTCACCACCGAAGGGGACGAGGTCGCCGCCGTGCTGCCACTCAGGCCGTGACGCGCCAGTGCTCGACGATCCGGCCGTCCCGCAGCCGCTCGATCTGCATCTGCCGGGCCGGCTCCGGCCCGAAGCCGTGCACCAGCAAGTGCGCGGCCACGAACTCGCCGTCGGCCAGCAGGTGGACCTCTTCGAACCGCAGGTCCGGTGCCTGCCGCCGCAGGTCCTCGACGATCGGCTTCAGACCGGCCGGCCCGCGTGGCAGGTCCGGCAGGCTCGGGCTGTGGTTGACGTACCCGGGGTCGATCAGCTCGTCGAACGCGGCGAGGTCGCCGCGGTTGAAGGCGTCCAAGTAGCGGCGGACGACGTCGATGTTGGTCATGGCACCAGGCAACCAGCGCCGCGGCCGGAGCGGAAATACGCCATCTATGCTGGATGCGCATGAATGGGTTCGAGGCTTTCGTCGCGGTCGCCGAGGAACTGCACTTCGGCCGGGCCGCCGACCGGCTGGGCGTCAGCCAGCCGACGCTCTCGCGGGCGGTCGGCGGGCTCGAGCGGACGCTCGGCGTGACGCTCTTCGAACGCACCACCCGCCGCGTCGCCCTGACGCCCGAAGGCGAGGCGATGCTGCCCGACGCCCGCACCGCGGTGGCCGCGACCCAGGCGGCGCGACGCCGGGCGCGGCGCGCGGGCGGCCTGGTCGTGGTGTCCAAACCGGACGGTGACGGCGGGCTCCTGCCGGGCATCCTCGCGGCCCTGACCGAGCCCGCGGAACTGCTGTTCGCGACCACGGGCGACGAGGCGGCGGCCATGCTGCGCGACGGCCGCGCGGACGTCGCGCTGGTGGCCGCGCCCTTCGACCGCGCCGGCCTGGATGTCGAGCAGGTCGCGGCCGAGCCGCGCGTGGCGGCCCAGCCGCGCGGCCGAGAAGCGACGACGTTGCGTGAAGTGCTCGCGCGCCCGGCCGTCACGTGGCCCGGCGTGGACGAGCGGCTGGACGCCTACTACCGCGCCCGGGATCCCCGTACGGTCGTCGCCGATCCGCCGCCCGCCCGGCTCGGTCCACCCGCCAAGGACCTCGCCGAGGCGTTGCGGCTGGTCGAGCTGGGCCAGGCGGTGACGTTCGTGCCCCGGTCGGTCGCCGGCCGCTATCCCCGCGAAGGCGTTGCCTACCGCGAGTTCGACGGCCTCAGCGGGGCACGGCTGCAGGTGGCCTGGCCGGAGACCTCCCGCTCGCCGCGCGTGGCCGCCTTCGTGCGGGCGGCCACGCGCGGGCGGTGACTCAGGCGAGCTGCAGCTCCGGGGAGTACATCTCGATCCAGTGGTACAGGTCGAGCAGCCGGTCCAGGCCGATCCGCATGGCCGGGTCCATGGTCGCCGAGTCCAATTCGGACGCTCGGTGCGCCCACGCGCGGTCGACCAGGTCGAACACCTGGTGGCGCGGCTCGGCCAGGACCTCCTTGGCCTGCTGCTGCAGCGCCGCCGCGTAGCCCGGGTCCTGCGTCGACGGGTACGGGCTCTTCACGCGGTCGCGCACCGAGTCCGGCAGGACGTGCTTGGTTGCGTGCCGCAGGAGGCTCTTCTCGCGGCCGTCGAACGTCTTCAGCGACCACGGCGTGTTGTACACGTACTCCACCAGCCGGTGGTCGCAGAACGGGACGCGCACCTCCAGGCCCACCGCCATCGACGCGCGGTCCTTGCGGTCCAGCAGCATCCGCACGAACCGGGTCAGGTGCAGGTGGCAGATCGTCCGCATCCGCGCCTCCTGGGCAGACTCGCCGTCCAGGTGCTCCACGCCGGCGACCGCGGTGGCGTACTGGTCGGCGATGTAGGACTCGACGTCGAGCTTCTTCACCAGCTCCGGCGTGTACAGCGACGAGCGCTCGTCCATCATCGACGTGCGGAACGCCAGCCACGGGAACGTGTCCGCGTTGACCGCCTTCTCGTCGTGGAACCAGCGGTAGCCGCCGAACACCTCGTCGGCCGACTCGCCCGACAGCGCCACCGTCGACTCGCCGCGGATCGCCTTGAACAGCAGGTACAGCGACGTGTCCATGTCGCCGAGGCCGGCCGGGATGTCCCGTGCCCGCAGCACCGCGCGCCGCACCTCGGGGTCGGTCAGCTCGGCCGGGTTGAGCACGACGTCCTGGTGCGCGGAATTCACCATGGCGGCGACGTCGCGGACGAACGGCGAGTCCGCCGTGTCGCGCATCTCGTCCGGTTTGAAGTTCTCCTCCTGGCCGAAGAAGTCCACGGAGAACGTCCGCAGCTGCTCACCCTGCTCCGCCAGGTGCGCGGCCGCGAGCCCGGTGACGGCGCTCGAGTCGAGGCCTCCGGAGAGCAGGACGCACCGCGGGACGTCGGCGACGAGCTGCCGGTGGACGATGTCGGTCATCAGCTCCCGGACGCGGGCGACCGTGGTCTCCTGGTCGTCGGTGTGCTGCTTCGCGTCCAGCTTCCAGTAGGTACGGGTCTTGATGCCCTCGCGGGACACCGTGACGATCGTGCCCGGCTGGACCTCTTCCATGTCCTTCCACAGCGACCAGCCCGGCCGCTTGGTGAAACCGGCGAGCTCGCGCAAGCCGTCGAGGTCGACGACCTTCTTGGCCAGCGGGTTCGCCAGGATCGCCTTCGGCTCCGAGCCGAACAGCACGCCGTCGCGCGTCGGGTAGTAGTAGAACGGCTTGATGCCCATCCGGTCGCGGATCATGACCAGGCGGTCGTCGCGCTCGTCCCAGATCGCGAAGGCGTACATGCCGTTGAGGTGGTCGACGACCGCGTCGCCCCACTGCAGGTAGCCGTGCAGGACCACTTCGGTGTCGCTGTCGGTTTCCCAGGTGTGGCCGAGCTTCGTCAGCTCTTCCTTCAGTTCGGTGAAGTTGTAGGCCTCACCGCTGTAGACCATCGCGATGGCGCCGTTCGGCGTGGACACCGTCATCGGCTGACGGCCGCCGGGCAGGTCGATGATGGCCAGGCGCCGGTGCCCCAGCGCGACGTGCGTGCGGACCCACGTCCCGGAGTCGTCCGGCCCGCGGCAGGCCATGGTCCCGGTCATGGCGTCGACCACGTCCTGGCGGCGGGTGAGGTCGGCGTCGTAGGAAACCCAGCCGGCGATACCGCACATAGGTGATCCCCTCTCCCAAAGATTTGCTTAGCCGATACAACTATCGGTAACACAGGTGTAACACGCACCGAAGATCTTGTCTGCCCGAATTGCACGTTCCGCACTTGTTCGGTCACGCGTTGTGTCGCGAGTCACTCACCAACTGCATGCGGTGACATCGAGGCAAACGTTTGCGTGATCGCCGCCACCAGCCATCAAGGCGCCGTAAAGGCGTGTCAGGACCGCATCAAGAGGCCGTCAGCCGGGAGCCGGGACGAGGTTCCGGAACCGCACAGTGAACGTCGTCCGGTCCCCGAACCCGGTGACCCGTCTTGAGAGGTGCTTGTGGCCGACTTGCTCTACGCCGTGCTGCTGATCGGCGTTTTCGTGGTGCTGGCGCTGGTGCTGCGCGGCTTGGAGAAGCTGTGAGCGGCGCCGGAACCCTGGCCAACGTCGTCGGCGGGCTGCTGGCGCTGGGCTTGCTCGTGTACCTCTTCGTCGCGCTGATCAAGCCGGAGAAATTCTGATGTCCGACACGACGGCCGGGCTGATCCAGCTCGGCCTGCTCCTCGCTGCCCTCGCCGCGGTCTACCGGCCGCTCGGCGACTACCTGGCGCGCGTCTTCTCCACCGAGAAGCACCTCAAGCTCGAGAAGGGCCTCTACCGGCTCTTCCGCGTCAACCCGGACGCCGAGCAGCGGTGGCCGACCTACGCCGCGGGCGTGCTCGGCTTCTCGTTCGTCTCGGTCGTCCTGCTCTTCCTGCTGCAGCGCCTGCAGCCGCTGCTGCCGTGGAGCCTGGGCCGCGGCTCGGTGAGCCCGGCCGTCGCCTTCAACACGGCGATCTCCTTCGTCACCAACACGAACTGGCAGTCCTACGTCCCCGAGACGACGATGGGCCACTTCGTGCAGATGGCCGGCCTGACCGTGCAGAACTTCCTGTCGGCGGCCGTCGGCTTGGCCGTGGCCATCGCGGTGACGCGCGGGTTCGTCCGGGCGAAGACCGACCGGCTCGGCAACTTCTGGGTCGACCTCACGCGCGGCACGGTCCGCGTGCTGCTGCCGATGGCGTTCGTGTTCGCCGTCGTGCTGGTCGCGCTCGGCGTCGTGCAGAGCCTCAAGGCCGGTGTCGCCGTCACCCACCCCGACGGCAGCCCCGGCACCGTCGCCCTCGCCCCGGCGGCGAGCCAGGAGGCGATCAAGGAACTGGGCACGAACGGCGGCGGCATCTTCAACGCCAACTCCGCGCACCCCCTGGAAAACCCCAACGCCTGGACGAACCTCGTCGAGCTGTTCCTCATCCTCGTGATCCCGGTCAGCCTGACCCGCGCGTTCGGCACGCTGGTCGGTCACCGCCGCCAGGGGTACGTCCTGCTGAGCGTGATGGGCCTGCTGTGGGCGGCTTCGCTGGCGCTCATCTGGTTCTCCGAGGCCAACGCGGACAACCCGGCGGCGCTGGCCGCGGGCGCGAGCATGGAGGGCAAGGAACAGCGGTTCGGCATCGGGCTGACGTCGCTCTTCGCCGACACCACCACCGGGACGTCCACCGGCGCGGTCAACGGCGCCCACGACAGTCTCTCCGGACTCGGTGGCGGGGGACCGCTGCTGAACATGCTCTACGGCGAGATCTCGCCCGGCGGCGTCGGCACCGGCCTGTACGGCATCCTCGTGCTGGCGATCATCGCGATGTTCCTGGCCGGGCTGATGGTCGGGCGCACCCCGGAGTACCTGGGCAAGAAGCTCGGCAGGCGCGAGGTCACCTGCGCGGCCATCGCGATGCTGGCGAT
Source organism: Amycolatopsis plumensis (assembly GCF_042652605.1). Taxonomy (NCBI): domain Bacteria; kingdom Bacillati; phylum Actinomycetota; class Actinomycetes; order Pseudonocardiales; family Pseudonocardiaceae; genus Amycolatopsis; species Amycolatopsis plumensis. The sequence continues at coordinate 5,053,537 of NZ_JBHSJY010000001.1, forward strand.
GCCGACCGTCGTGCTGCTCGGCTCGGGGATCGCCCTGCTGCTGCCGGGCACGGCGGGCGCGCTGGGCAACACCGGCGCGCACGGGCTGTCCGAGATCCTCTACGGCTACGCGTCCACCGGCAACAACAACGGCAGCGCGTTCGGCGGCCTGACCGCCACGAACGACTGGTTCCAGTCTTCGTTCGGCGTCGCCATGGCGTTCGGCCGGTTCGTGCCGATCCTCGCCGTGCTCTGCCTGGCCGGGTCACTGGCCGCCCAGCGCAAGGTGCCCGAGACCGCGGGCACCCTGCCCACCACCGGGCCGCTGTTCGCCACCCTGCTCACCGGCACGGTGGTGCTCGTCGCGGCCCTCACGTTCATCCCGGCGCTCGCGCTCGGGCCCATCGCGGAGGCACTCGCATGACCGTCGGCGCCGGGGTGTTCAGCCCCCGCCAGCTCTGGACGTCGCTCCCGGAGGCGTTCCGGAAGCTCAACCCGAAGCACCAGCTCGGCAACCCGGTGATGTTCGTGGTGTGGGTGGGTTCCGCGCTCACCACAGTTTTCGCGGTCACCGACCCGAGCGTGTTCACCGTCCTGATCGCCGTCTGGCTGTGGTTCACGGTCCTGTTCGCGAACCTCGCCGAGGCCGTCGCCGAGGGCCGCGGCAAGGCCCAGGCCGAGAGCCTGCGGCGGTCGAAGAAGGAGACCGTCGCCCGCCGGCTCACCGAAACCGGCTCCGAGGAACAGGTGCCCGGCGTCGAGCTGAAGATCGGCGACCTGGTCGTCGTCGAGGCGGGCCAGGTGATCCCGGGTGACGGCGACGTCGTCGAGGGCATCGCGACCGTCGACGAATCCGCCATCACCGGCGAGTCCGCCCCGGTCATCCGCGAGTCCGGCGGCGACCGCAGTGCCGTCACCGGCGGCACGACGGTGCTGAGCGACCGCATCGTCGTGCGGATCACCACCAAGCCCGGCGAGTCCTTCGTGGACCGCATGATCGCGCTGGTGGAAGGCGCTTCCCGGCAGAAGACGCCGAACGAGATCGCGCTGACCATCCTGCTCTCGACGTTGACGATCATCTTCCTGCTCGCCGTCGTCGCGCTGCAGCCGATGGCCCGCTACTCCGGCTCCGAGCAGTCCGTGATCGTGCTGACCGCGCTCCTGGTCTGCCTGATCCCGACCACGATCGGCGCGCTGCTGTCCGCCATCGGCATCGCGGGCATGGATCGCCTGGTCCAGCGCAACGTCCTGGCCACCAGCGGCCGCGCGGTCGAGGCCGCCGGCGACGTTTCGACGCTGCTGCTCGACAAGACCGGCACGATCACCTTCGGCAACCGCCGCGCCACCGAGCTGATCCCGGTCGGACCGTCCACACCGGACGAACTCGCCCGGGCCGCCCGGCTGGCGAGCCTGGCCGACGAAACCCCCGAGGGGCGCAGCGTCGTCGAGCTGACCGCGGAGTACGCGGCCGAGGACGAGCACGGCGAGTTCGTCCCCTTCACCGCGCAGACCCGGATGAGCGGCCTGGACATCGGAACCCGGCGCATCCGCAAGGGCGCGGCTTCCGCGGTCCGGGCCTGGGTGCGCGACAACGGCGGCGAGTTCCCCGACGAGACCGAGCGGGTGGTCGACGACATCAGCGCTCAGGGCGGAACCCCGCTGGTCGTCGCCGAAGACACGGTGGTGCGCGGCGTGATCCGGCTGTCCGACGTCGTCAAGCCCGGCATGAAGGAACGCTTCGAAGAACTGCGCTCGATGGGCATCAAGACGGTGATGATCACCGGCGACAACCCGCTCACCGCCAAGGCCATCGCCGCGGACGCCGGCGTCGACGACTTCCTCGCCGAAGCCAAGCCCGAGGACAAGATGGCGCTCATCAAGCAGGAGCAGGAAGGCGGGCGGCTGGTCGCGATGACCGGCGACGGCACCAACGACGCTCCCGCGCTCGCGCAGGCCGACGTCGGCGTCGCGATGAACACCGGTACCTCGGCGGCCAAGGAAGCCGGGAACATGGTCGACCTCGACAGCGACCCCACGAAACTGATCGAGATCGTCGAAATCGGCAAGCAGCTGCTGATCACCCGCGGCGCGCTGACCACGTTCAGCGTCGCCAACGACCTGGCCAAGTACTTCGCGATCCTGCCCGCCATGTTCACCGGCATCTACGCCCAGCTCGGCGGGCTGAACATCATGCACCTGGCCACACCGAAGTCGGCGATCCTGTCGGCGGTCGTGTTCAACGCGCTGATCATCGTCGTGCTCATCCCGCTGGCCCTGCGGGGCGTGCGGTACAAGCCGTCGTCGGCCTCGGCCCTGCTGCGCCGCAACCTGCTCGTCTACGGCCTCGGCGGGATCGTCAGCCCCTTCCTCGGGATCTGGCTGATCGACCTGCTCGTGCGCCTCATCCCCGGAATCGGGTGAACTTAGTGAACACGCTCGTCAAACAGACCTGGGCCGGGCTGCGCGTCCTGCTCGTCATGACCGTCCTGCTCGGCGTCCTCTACCCGCTGGGCGTCTGGGCCGTCGCCCGCATCCCCGGGCTGGCGGGCCCCGCCGAAGGCTCGATCGTCACGCAGGACGGCCGGGCCGTCGGCTCGTCGCTCATCGGCGTCGACCCGGTGCCCGCCGACCCCGCGCACGACCCCTGGTTCCACACCCGGCCCACGGTGGTCACCCCCGATCTGCCGTCCGGGGCGTCGAACAAGGGCCCGTACGACGAAGACCTCGTGAAGACCATCGGGGAGCGCAAGGAAGCCGTCGCGAAACGCGAAGGCGTGACGCCCGATCAGGTACCGCCGGACGCCGTGACGGCGTCGGGGTCGGGCCTCGACCCGGACATCAGCGTCGCCTACGCCGAGCTCCAGGCCGCGCGGGTCGCGCGGAACACCGGCCTGCCCCTCGACCGGGTGAAGCAGCTGATCGAGCAGAACACGAGCGGGGCGGGGATCGGCGTCCCCGGCGTGGCTGTGCTCCCGCTCAACTTGGCCGTGCGCGCGGCGGCCGGAGGGGCACACTGACAGCGTGACCACGGAGAACGCACCCGCGAAGCCGCGCCGAGGGGAGCTGAGGATCTACCTCGGCGCGGCTCCGGGCGTCGGCAAGACCTTCGCCGTGCTCGGCGAGGCGCGGCGCCGCCTGGACCGCGGCACCGACGTCGTCGTCGGCCTGGTGGAGACGCACGGCCGCGAGAAGACCGCGGCGCTGCTCGACGGCCTGGAGGTCGTCCCGCGGCGGCGCGCCGAGCACCGCGGCCGCGCGTTCGAGGAGATGGACGTCGACGCCGTCCTGGCCCGCGCGCCCGAGGTCGCCGTCGTCGACGAACTGGCGCACACCAACGTGCCGGGGTCGCGCAACGCCAAGCGCTGGCAGGACGTCGAAGAACTCCTGGAAGCCGGGATCGACGTGCTCTCCACGGTCAACGTGCAGCACCTGCAGAGCCTCAACGACGTCGTCGAGCGGATCACCGGGGTCACCCAGCAGGAAACCGTGCCGGACGAGGTCGTCCGCCGCGCCGAGCAACTGGAGCTGGTCGACATCACGCCCGAGGCGCTGCGGCGGCGGCTCGCGCACGGCAACGTCTACCCGGCCGAGCGGATCGACGCCGCGCTCGGCAACTACTTCCGCCCCGGCAACCTCACCGCGCTGCGGGAACTGGCGCTGCTCTGGGTGGCCGACCAGGTCGACGTCGCCCTGCAGCGCTACCGCGCCGAGCAGCGGATCACCGACACGTGGGAGGCGCGCGAACGCGTCGTCGCCTCGATCACCGGCGGCCCGGAGAGCGAGACGCTCATCCGCCGGGCCAGCCGGGTCGCCACCCGCGCCGGCGCCGAGCTGCAGGTGGTCCACATCCTGCGTGGCGACGGACTGGCGGGGATCAGCCCGGCCGCGATGGCCCGCTACCGCAAGCTCGCCGAGGAGGTCGGAGCGACGTTCCACACGGTCGTCGGCGACGACGTTCCCAGCGCCCTCCTCGACTTCGCCCGCGGCGTCAACGCGACCCAGCTGGTGCTCGGCACTTCGCGGCGCTCGCGGGTGGCGCGGCTGTTCGACGAGGGCATCGGCGCGGCGGTGGTCCGCCGGTCGGGGCCGATCGACGTGCACATGGTCACCCACTCCGAGGCCGGCGGGCGGCTGCGGACGGGGCTGACCGCGAGCCCGCTGGGGGTCTCGCGGCTGGTGACGGGCTGGGTGCTGGGCATCGTCTTGCCGGTGCTGGTCACCCTCGTCGGCGTCTCCCTGCCAAGCGGGCTCGACTTCGCCACGGACGTCATCGCCTACGTCCTGGTCACGGTCGTCGTCGCCCTGGTCGGCGGGCTCGGCCCGGCGCTGGTCGCGGCCGTGCTCGGCGCCGGGCTGCTCAACTTCTTCTTCACGCCCCCGCTGTACACGCTCAACGTCCACACGCCGCAGAACCTCGTGACGCTGATCGCGATGGTCGTGGTCGCGGTGCTGGTCGCGCTGGTCGTCGACCAGGCCGCGCGCCGGGCGGCGCAGGCGGCGCGGGCGCGGACCGAGGCGGCGCTGCTGGCCTCCTACGCCCGGACCGTGCTCACCCACGCGAACCCGATCGAGCGGCTGCTGGCGAAGGTGCGCGAGAACTTCGCGCTGACGTCGGTGACGCTGCTGGAGAAGCAGGACGGCGTGTGGCAGTGCGTGGCGACCGCGGGGGAGCACCCGTGCGCCGATCCGGACGAGGCCGACGCCGACATCGCCGTCACCGCCGACGTCCACCTGACCCTGCGCGGCCGGGCGCTGCCCGCCGCCGACCGGCGGGTGCTGGAAGCCGTGGCGGGGCAGGCGTTCCTGGCCCTGCGGCAGCAACGGGCCGCGGCCGCGGCGGCGCGCGCCGAGCGCAAGGCAGAGGCGACCGAGCTGCGCACGACGCTGCTCTCGGCCGTGGGGCACGACCTGCGGACGCCGCTGACGTCGATCAAGGCGTCGATCGGTAGCCTGCGTGCGGCCGACCTGGAGCTGTCCGAAGAGGACACCGCGGAGCTGATGGAGGCCATCGAGCTGTCCGCCGACCGGCTCGCCGGGCTGATCGACAACCTCCTCGACTCGTCGCGGCTGGCCACCGGCGCGGTCCGGCCGCACCTGCGCCCGGTGGGCTACGACGAGGTCGTCGCGCACGCGCTGTCCAATGTGGACAACTCGGACGACGTGGTGGTCGCGGTCGACGACCGGCTCCCGTCGGTGCTCGCCGACCCCGGCCTGCTGGAACGGGTGGTGGCGAACGTGCTGGACAACGCGCTGCGCCACGGCGCCGCGCCGGTGTCGGCCCGGGCCAGCGCGCACTCCGGGCAGGTCGAGCTGCGGATCGTCGACCACGGCAAGGGGCTGCGCAAGGGGGCCGCGGACTCGGCGTTCGCGCCGTTCCAGCGGCTCGGCGGCGACCGGGACACGACACCGGGCGTCGGGCTCGGGCTGTCGGTGGCGAAGGGGTTCACCGAGGCGATGGGCGGGACGATCCGCGCCGAGGACACCCCGGGCGGCGGGCTCACGATCGTGTTGTCCCTGCCCGCGTTCAGTGTGGAGTACGAAGAAGAGGGGGTGCGATGAGCGACCCGGGTGCCACCGTGCTGGTGGTGGACGACGAGCCGCAGATCGTGCGGGCACTGCGGATCAACCTGACCGCCCGCGGCTACAAGGTGATCACCGCGCACGACGGCACGGCCGCGCTGAAAGCCGTGGCCGAGACCAAGCCGGACGTGGTGGTCCTGGACCTCGGCCTGCCGGACCTCGACGGCACGGAGGTGATCGCGGGCCTGCGCGGCTGGACGACGGTCCCGATCATCGTGCTCTCGGCCCGCGGCGACTCGGCGGACAAGGTCGAGGCCCTCGACGCGGGCGCCGACGACTACGTGACGAAGCCGTTCGGCATGGACGAACTGCTGGCCCGGCTGCGTGCGGCGGTCCGCCGTTCGGCGGTGGCGGGCGCGGACGGCGCGGACGCGGTGGTGGACACGGCGTCGTTCAGCGTCGACCTGGCGGCGAAGAAGGTCCGCCGCCACGACGGCGTGGAAGTCCACCTGACGAAGACGGAGTGGGGCGTGCTGGAGCTGCTGGTCCGCAACCGCGGCCGGCTGGTGGCGCAGAAGCAGCTCCTGCACGAGGTGTGGGGCCCGTCGTACGAGACGGAGTCCCACTACCTGCGGGTGTACCTGGCCCAGCTGCGGCGCAAGCTGGAGCGGGAGCCTTCGCGGCCGCGGCACCTGCTCACCGAACCGGGAATGGGCTACCGCTTCGAGGTCTGACCCCCGGGTCGTGAGTGAATAACAGTGTTCTAACCCTCTTTTTCACTCACGACGGCTGCGGCAGGCCGTCTGAAGGCGGGGGCGGGCGGGTAGTCCTCCCGCATGACCACTGGGGTGCGGAAGAAGAACGTGTGGGGCAGAACCGCGGTACTGCTGGTGCTGGTGGCCGCCGGCTACCTCGTGGGCGTGGGGGTGGCGGCGGTGCTGGGCAGTGCCGACCCCTGGAGCTTCGGACTGATCGGGGTCGGCCCGGCCGTCGCCGGGTACTTCGCCGACGACCTGCGCCGCCGCGTCCGCGGTGGCTAGAACCAGAAGGTCGGCTGCTCGATCCCGAAGCGCAGCTTCGCGTACCGCTTCGACGCCGCGGCCGAGAAGTAGATGTGCTGGGCCGCCGCGTGGAGGTCGCGGAAGCAGCGCTGCATCGGCTGGACCGCGTGCAGCGCGCCCGCCCCCGCGTACCCGGCCGCGATGCTCACCGCGCTCCCCAGCGGCCGGTGAGGGCGAACTTGCCGTGGCCGTCCGGAGTGAGGCGGCCCATCGGGGCGAACACGCCGCCGCCGATCGGGTCGGGGGGCGGGCCACCAGGTCCGCCGCGACGGCCGGGTCGACCCAGGCGACGAACGCCGGGGCGGTGGCCTTCGGGACGGCTCGCGTCACTGCGCGTGCGTGGGGCTCCCGGTCGAGCCGGACGGCGCTTCGCTGGACGTGCCTGTCGGCGCGCCACCGGTGCTCGGGTTGCCTCCGCTGGGCGTCGTCGGCGTGGTCGTCGCCGCCGGAGTGGTCGTCGCCGCGGTGGACGATGACGGCGGCTTCGAATCCGAACTCGGGGGAGGCGTCGGCGTCGACTGGGTGGCCGGCGGCGGGTTGCCGCCGGTGTCGATGCGGGGCGGCGGGGGCGGCGCGGGCTGGGTGACGACCGTGGTGGTCGTCTTGCCGTCCGGGCTCACCGACACGACCGTCGTCGGCACGCTCGGCGACGTCGGGTTCGACGGGGCCGGGGCGCCGCTGGAGGTCGCCGGATCGGTCGACGACGGCGTGGCCGGCAGCGTCCGGACCCCGGCCGGGACGGTGCCCTGGCCGCCGGGGCCGCCCGTGCCGCCCGCGGTGGAGGCGGGGACCGGCCCGGCGAGCTCGGCCACGGCGGCGAACGCGGTCGCGACGACCAGCCCGGCCACCCCGAGCACGACGTACCCGGTGCGGTTCGGTTTGCTGCTCTTGGGCGGCGCGGTGTCGATCCTGGTGATCCGAGAGCTCGAATCCGACCCGGCGGGGCGGGGCATACGGGGCTCCTTGGGGAATTCGGGGAGGCGCGGTGCTGAGGCCGGCAATCGGGCGTGTCTCGTCAAACCGAACGAGCACGGCCACGGCGGGGGAGCGACCTCGGCGGCGAGGTTATCACCGGCGTGCGGGTATTCGCCCAGGTAGTGGCCTTGATCCGTTACTGTGCGCGGTCGGTTGACCCGGAAGGGAGGAAGTACGTGAGTGAGGAAGAAACCCACACCCGGCTGACGGCGTGGGTGCGCGGCCGCGTCCAGGGCGTCGGTTTCCGCTGGTGGACGCGCAGCCGTGCGCTGGAACTCGGGCTGGTCGGAAGCGCGAGCAACCTGGCCGACGGCCGTGTCGAGGTGATAGCGGAAGGTAGTCGTGACCACTGTGAGCGGTTGTTGGCCGCGTTACGGTCGGGAGAATCACCCGGAAGTGTGGAGCACGTCGCCGAGCGCTGGTCCGACCCGAAAGGGGGACTCCGGGGCTTCGTCGAGCGGTAGGCCGTCCGGGGCCGGTGTGGCTCCTGGTGTTGCTGGGGCCGCCTCGGGTGTGCTAGGCGCGCCGAGGAGGGGGCGCGTCCGGCGGGTCCCGGACGCCGCCGGGTAGCCTGGGACGATTGAACCGCCCGTACCCGCGGCCAGAGGGGTCAGCAGCACGTGCACCTGAAAAGCCTGACGCTCAAGGGCTTCAAGTCCTTCGCCTCGGCCACCACGCTGCGCTTCGAGCCGGGGATCACCTGCGTGGTCGGGCCGAACGGCTCGGGCAAGTCCAACGTGCTCGACGCCCTGCGCTGGGTCATGGGCACCCAGGGCGCCAAGGACCTGCGCGGCGGCAAGATGGAGGACGTCATCTTCGCCGGCACCGCGGGCCGCGCCCCGCTCGGCCGCGCCGAGGTCACCCTCACCATCGACAACGCCGACGGCGCCCTGCCGATCGAGTACTCCGAGGTCTCGATCACCCGCCGGATGTTCCGCGACGGCGCCAGCGAGTACGAGATCAACGGCGACCGCTGCCGCCTGATGGACGTCCAGGAACTGCTGTCCGACTCCGGTATCGGCCGCGAAATGCACGTCATCGTCGGCCAGGGCCAGCTCTCGGCGATCCTCGAGTCCAAGCCCGAAGAGCGCCGCGCCTTCATTGAAGAGGCCGCCGGTGTCCTCAAGCACCGCAAGCGCAAGGAACAGACCCTGCGCAAGCTGGCCAACATGCAGGGCAACCTCGACCGCCTCGGCGACCTGACGACCGAGCTGCGCCGCCAGCTCAAGCCGCTGGGCAAGCAGGCCGAGATCGCCCGCAAGGCCCAGTCGGTGCAGTCCGAGCTGCGCGACTCCCGCCTGCGCCTGCTCGCCGACGACCTGGTCACCCAGCGCGACGCGATCGCGCGCGAGGAGGCCGACGAGCGCACCGCCCGCCAGCGCCGCGCCGAAGTCGAGCAGCACCTGGAGCTCGTCTCCGCCGAAGAAGCCGAGCTGGAGGCCTCGCTCGCCGAGGACGCGCCGCTGCTGCAGACCGCCCAGGAGACCTGGTACAAGCTGTCCGCACTGGCCGAGCGCCTGCGCGGCACCGTCCGCCTGGCCATCGAGCGCCAGCGGCACCTCTCCGCCGACGTCTCGACGAACACCGGCGGCCGCGACCCCGAAGAGCTCCTCGAAGAGGCCGAGCGCGTCGCCGAGCAGGAAGAAGAGCTCAACGAGGCCGTCATGGAGGCCCGGGAGCTGCTGGCCCAGACCGTGCTGCGGCGCGAAGACCTCGAACAGCGCGTCCAGGCCGCCGAGCGCGCGCACTGGGCCGCCGTCCGCGCCATCGCCGACCGCCGTGAGGGCATGGCCAAGCTGACCGGCCAGGTCGAAGCGCTGCGCAGCAAGAACGGCGCCACCACCGACGAAATCGACCGGCTCAGCGTCTCGATCGAGGAAGCCGCCGAGCGCGCCGAGATCGCCGTCGAGGAACTCGAGATGGCCCAGGCCGAAGGCGGCGCGGAGGAGTCCGACGACGCCGGCCTGATGGACCGGCACGACCGCGCGGTCGAGGCCAACAACGCCGCCAAGGCGCGCGTCGAAGAACTGGTCAAGGCCGAACGCGCGGCCGAGCGCGAGATCGCGTCGGAAAGGGCGCGCGTCGAGGCGTTGTCCATGGGTCTCAAGCGCAAGGACGGCGCGGGCGCGCTGCTCGGCGCGTCCCACGAGCTGCCCGGCCTGCTGGGTTCGGTCGCCGCGCTGCTGACCGTCGAGCCCGGGTACGAGGTCGCGCTGGCCGCGGCGCTCGGCCCGGTGGCCGACGCCGTCGCCGTCACCGGCGGCGAAGACGCCCTGCGCGCGCTGAAGTACTTGAAGGAGACGGATTCCGGCCGAGCGGGCATCCTGCTCGGCGGTCCCGAGTCCACTGTGGACACGTATTCGTGGCCGTCGCTGCCCGAAGGCGCGCGCTGGGCCCGCGAGGTCGTCACCGCACCGGCGCAGCTGCGGCCCGCCGTCGAGCAGGCGCTCGACAAGCTGGCCATCGTCCGCGACCTCGACGCGGCGCGCCACCTCGTCGCGGTGCACCCCGACGTCCGCGCGGTCACCGCCGAGGGCGACGTCTTCGGTGCCCGGTGGGCGATCGGCGGCTCCGGCAAGCGCGAGAGCGTGATCGAGGTCCAGGCCGCCGTCGACGAGGCGGGCGAGCGGCTCCGCCTGGCCGAACGCTCGCTGGAGCGGTACGCGGCCGAGCTGGAAGGCGCCCGCGCCGAGCAGCAGGCGCGCCGCGAAGAGGTCTCGCAGGCCAAGGACGCCCTCGGCGAGGCGAAGGTTCGCAAAGCCCGCTCGTCGGAGCGGCTCAACCGGCTGCAGCAGGCCGCCCGCCAGGCGCAGGCCGAGGTCGAACGGCTGTCCGGGCAGCGCGCGAAGGTCGAGCAGAGCCGCGTCCAGGCGCTCGCCCAGCTCGCCGAGCTGGAGGAACGGCTCGCCGCCGTCGCCGAGCAGCCGGTCGAGGACGACCCGGACACCGCCGAGCGCGACCAGGCCGTCGAAGAACTGGCCGTCGTGCGGCAGGAGGAGATGGAGGCGCGGCTCGCGCAGCGCACCTCCGAAGAACGCGCCCGCAGCATCGCGGGCAAGGCCGAAGGCCTCCGCCGTGCCGCCCACGCCGAGCAGCAGGCCCGCGAGCGCGCCGAGCGCGCCGCCGCGGCTCGCAAGCGCGGCGCCGAGATCGCCAACGCCGTCGTCAACGCCGGCGAGATCGCGCTGGAGCGCATCGAGCACTCGGTGCAGCGCGCCGCCGCCGAGCGCGACGAGGTCCAGGCCCGCCGCCAAAGCCGCGAGCAGGCGCTGACCGGTGTCCGCGCCAAGGTCCGCGAGCTGACCGGCGAGCTGGAGAAGCTGACCGACGCCGTCCACCGCGACGAGGTGCTGCGCGCCGAGCAGCGGCTGCGGCTGGAGACCCTGGAAGCCAAGATCGCCGAAGACTTCGGCATGGGGCTGGAGGACCTCGTCCGCGAGTACGGCCCGGACGTCCCGGTCCCGCCGAGCGCGGGCGAGATGGCCGAGTACGAGGCGGCCAAGGAGCGCGGCGAAGACGTCACCCCGCCGCCGCCGATGCCCTACGACCGCGACACTCAGGCCCGCCGCGCCAAGCGCGCGGAGAAGGACCTGTCGTTGCTGGGCAAGGTGAACCCGCTGGCGCTGGAGGAGTTCGCGGCGCTGGAGGAGCGGTACAAGTTCCTCTCCACGCAGCTGGAGGACCTCAAGGACACCCGCAAGGACCTCGAGGCCGTCATCAAGCAGGTCGACGAGAAGATCCTCGAGGTCTTCGCCTCGGCGTACGCGGACGTCGCCCGCGAGTTCGAGACGGTGTTCGGCGTCCTCTTCCCGGGCGGCGAGGGCCGGATGGTCCTCACCGAGCCGGACGACCTGCTCAGCACCGGCGTCGACGTCGAAGCGCGCCCGCCGGGCAAGAAGGTCAAGCGGCTGTCGCTGCTGTCCGGTGGCGAGAAGTCGCTGGTCGCGGTGGGCATGCTGGTCGCGATCTTCCGCGCCCGGCCCTCACCCTTCTACGTCATGGACGAGGTCGAGGCGGCGCTCGACGACACCAACATGCGCCGGCTGATCGGGCTGCTGGAGCAGCTGCGCGACTCGTCGCAGCTGATCATCATCACCCACCAGAAGCCGACCATGGAGATCGCCGACGCCCTCTACGGCGTGAGCATGCAGGGCGACGGCATCACCAAGGTGATCTCGCAGCGCCTGCGCACGACCGAGGAAGACCCGGTCCCGGTCAGCTGACCTCCCGCCAAGCCGTCGTGAGTGGTAAGGCGGGTTAGAACCCGCTTTACCACTCACGACGCCGCGGCAGACTGCCCGCGGGTCGGGGCGCTTGTCAGCCGGCGACCCAGAAGGCGTAGTCGGCCGAGTAGCGCACCGCGGTCTGGGCGCCGTCCGTGCACGTCCCGGCCGGGGCCACGCCGCCGCGGGTGTTCAGGCGCTGGATGTAGGTCACGTGGGCGAAGATCCCGTCGCCGGTGTTGAGGTTCGCCTTGAGCAGCAGTTCCGGGATCGCGCCGTCGCGCGGCGAGTTGGCCGCCGCCGCCGCGCCGACCGTGCTGCCGTCCACGATGGACGTCCAAACCGGGCCCTTGCTGTGCAGCGCCACCGGCTTGCCGTGCCTCGACAGCACCGCCGCGGGCTGGATCAGCGTCCACGCCCCGGCCGTGCACCCGTAGATCTGCACGCCTTCGGCGGGGAAGCTCGCCAGCGCGACGTTGCCCGCCGGGACCTTGATCGCGTCCGGAACCTTCGGCGCCGCCGGGGTGGCCGAAGCCGTCGCCGCGCCGCCGACCAGGAGGGCGCCGATCGCGAGCGCCACCGTCATCCGCTTCATGGAATCCACCTTCGAAATCCTCCCGCCGCTTTTCGGCGGGCTCCCGACCATCGACACGGGAGCCCGCCGGAAACGGTTCAGACGGATCAGGCGGCGGGCACCTCCGCGGTTTCGCCGACGGCTTCGGCCTCGGCCGCCTTCGGGTCCGGGGTGCGGTGCCGCAGCGCCAGCAAGCCGCCCACCACCAGCGTGATGACCACGCCCATCAGCGTGTACCACGGGTAGGCGAGCGCCACCTTGTCCCCGGCCGCCTTGCTGAAGTCGACGCCGATCAGGCCACCGGTCTTCGCGTTGAACTTGACCCCGAGGATGACGAACGCCATCACCACGACCGTGACGACGAACGCGATGATCGCGTCCACCTGCCGCGCCTTCTTGATCAGCAGGCCGAGCAGGAACGACCCGAGCAGCGCGCCGTAGGTGTAGCCGGTGATGGCCAGGCCGAGCTCGATCACCGAGTTCTTCGTGGTGGAGAACAGCGAGGCGAACACGGCGAACACGACGGCCCAGATCAGTGTCCACATGCGACCGTGCCGCAGCAGCTTCGAGTCCTCCGGGGAGCGGTGGGTGAACCGCTGGTAGAGGTCGGCCACGGTGGACGTCGAGAGGGCGTTCAACGCCGAAGCCAGCGCGCCCATGGTCGAGGCCAGCACCCCCGCGATGAGCAGGCCGGACACCCCGACCGGCAGGTCGTCGATGATGAACCGCGAGAACACGTCGTCCGGGCTCTGCAGCCCCAGCTGCGCCACGGACTTGCGCCCGTTGAACACCCACAGCATCGCGCCCACCAGCAGGAACAACGCGAACTGGATGGTGACGATGATGCCGCTGCCGATGAGCGCCTTCTGGCCGTCGCGCAGGCTGCGCGTGGCCAGCAGCCGCTGCGCGATCAGCTGGTCGGCACCGTGCGAGGCCATCGACAGCGCCGCGCCGCCGAGTACCGCCGTGACGAAGGCGTACGGGCTGGTCAGCAGGTTCTTCGTGAAGTCGACGAGCATGAACTTGCCGTCCGCGGACGCCTGCGACGCCCAGTCGGCGGGCAGCTTGTTCAGCAGCACGATCGCGGCCACCGCGGCCCCGCCGAGGTACAGCGACAGCTGGATGACGTCGACCCAGACGACCGCCTTGATCCCGCCGATGTAGGCGTAGACCAGCGTCAACGCGGTGAGGATGACGACGATCACCCAGTAGTCCAGGTGGATGCCGTAGTGGCCGAGGATCACCTTGATCGGGATCGCGCCGGCGAACAGGCGCACCCCCTCGGCGAGCAGCCGCGTGATCACGAACGTCACCGACGCGGTGCCCTGCAGCCCGGAGCCGAACCGCTTGCCGAGGAACGCGTACGCGCTCACGAGGTTGCCCCGGAAGTACCGCGGCAGCAGGACGAACGCGGCGATCGTCCGGCCGATGATGTAGCCGAAGGCCAGCTGCAGGAACAGGAACGCGTTGCCGAAGACCAGCCCGGGCGTGCTGATCACGGTGAGCGTCGAGGTTTCCGTGGCCACCACGGACAGCATCACCGCCCCCCACGGGAGGCTGCGCTCGCCGACGAAGTAGTCGGCCGCCGACCGTTGCCTCCGGCCGACGAGCACGCCGATCAGCGGCATCGCCGCCAGGTAGACCACGATGATGGCGAGGTCAACACCGCGCATGGATCACTCCTACCGTCATCCGAGCTTCTCCGCGACTCGCAACCGCGTCACGGTGCCCCCCAGCGGGGCGGGAAGGATCAAGGGGCCGTCGCCCGGGACCAGCGCGCCGAGCACGCGCGGCCCGCGAGCGCCGGTCGCCGACGGCACGGTACCGGGCACGCCACACCAGGTGAGCCAGCCGAGCAGCGCGGTGAGGTACGCCTCCTTGCCGGCGCCGGGCAGGCCGAGGTCGTCACTGGTCTTGACCACCGCCGAGGGCAGCGCGCGGACCAGCGCGGCCATCAGCGCCGGGTTCGCCACGCCGCCACCCGAGGCGATGACCGTGGTGACGCCGTGGCGGCGGCACTGGCCGGCGACGGTGACGGCGGTGAGTTCGGTCAGCGTCGCGAGCAGGTCCGCGGGCTCGACCGTGTCCAGGCCGGTCAGCGCGCGGTCGAGGTAGTCCCCGTTGAAGTGCTCCTTGCCGGTGGACTTCGGCGGCGCGGCGGCGAAGTACGGGTCGGCCAGCAGCCGGCCGAGCAGGTCGGCGCGCACCGACCCGCCGCGGGCGAGCCGGCCGTCGACGTCGCTGCGCTGCCCCGAGACGCGGTGGGCCGCGAGGTCCAGCAGGGCGTTGGCGGGCCCGGTGTCGTAGGCGATCACCGGCTCGCCTTCGGCGACGACGGTGATGTTCGCGATGCCGCCGAGGTTCAGCGCGGCGACCGGCCGTCCGGTGTCCTCCGCCAGCCCGCGCAGCCACAGCCGGTCGAGCGTGCTCGCCAGGGGCGCGCCGTGGCCGCCCGCGGCGACGTCGCGGGCCCGCAGGTCGGCGATCACCGGCAGCCCGGTTCGTTCGGCGATCCAAGCGGGCTGGCCGAGCTGGAGGGTGCCGCGGACGTGCCCGTCCTCGACCCAGTGAAACACCGTCTGGCCCAGGGAAGCGACTAGGTCCGCGTGGCCGGCCAGCTCGTCGACCCCGCGCGCGGCCGCGTCGGCGAAAGCCTGCCCGACGCCGGTGTCCAGCCGCGTCAGCTCACCGGCGGTGCACGGGTTCGGCGGCAACGCGGCGAGCAGGGCCTCCCGCAGCGGCTCGGGGTAGGGGACCTCGAGCTCGCCCAGCGGCGTCAGCACGACGGTGCCGTCCTCGGCGTGCAGGTCGGCGGCGGCCACGTCGATCCCGTCGAGCGACGTGCCCGAGAGCAGGCCGATCACCCGGAAGCCGTGGCTGCCTTTTTTCCCCATCCGGAGGGGTTTAGTGGAGCCTCCGGTGTGACGCAACCCACTTGGTGAAGTCTTGGCCCAATTGCGACCAAGGTGGTGACGAATTGCCTGTGCGGACGGGGTGTCCGGCGCGGGGGAGGGCGGATGAAAGGATGGGCCCGTGTCGAGCACCTGGTTCCTGTTCGTAGTCGTCGCCGTCGTCGTCCTGGTCGCCCTGCTGGTGACCGGCCTGCTGATCGCACGCAGGCGGCGGATCACCCTGGACAGCCGGCGTGAGGTCGAGGAGAAGCCGAAGGGCGGCTCGTACGCGGCCAGCGGGGGCATCGCCCTCGCGCCCGGCGGCACGGCTCCGGAAGTCGAGCACCCGGTCGAGGAACGGCCGGAGACCGACGGCCAGCCCGCGGTCGGCGACGACGCGGCGGTCCCGCGCGACTCGGCGCAGCGCACGGTCCGCGACGTCAAGCTGCCGGAGGCCGAGGTCGTCGAACCGGCCCCGGTCGCCGAGGCGATCGAACCGGCGGCGGGCCGCCTGGAGCGGCTGCGCGGCCGCCTGACGAAGTCGCGCTCGATGTTCGGCACGAGCCTGCTGGGCCTGCTCGGCGCGGGTGACCTCGACGAGGACTCCTGGCAGGACGTCGAGGACACGCTGCTGATGGCCGACCTGGGCGCGGCCACGACGAACCAGATCGTCGAGCGCCTGCGCGACGAGCTCTCCCGGCGCGCGGTGCGCTCGTCGGCCGAGGCGCGCGAAGTGCTGCACGAGGTGCTGACCGCCCAGCTGTCCACCGACGGCCACCGGGCGGTGCGGGCGCTGCCGCACACCGTCGACGGCAGGAAGCAGCCTGCGGTGGTGCTGGTGGCGGGGGTCAACGGCACGGGCAAGACGACGACCACGGGCAAGCTCGCCCGCGTCCTGGTGGCCCAGGGCGGCACGGTGCTGCTGGGCGCGGCGGACACGTTCCGCGCGGCGGCGGCCGACCAGCTGCAGACCTGGGCCGAACGCGTGGGCGCGGAGGTCGTCCGCGGCAAGGAAGGCGCGGACCCGGCGGCGGTGGCGTTCGACGCGGTCAAGCGCGGCGTGGACACCGGCGTCGACGCGGTCCTGGTCGACACGGCGGGCCGGCTGCACACGAAGACCGGCCTGATGGACGAGCTGGGCAAGGTCAAGCGCGTCGTGGAGAAGCAGGCGAAGGTCGACGAGGTCCTGCTGGTCCTGGACGCGACCACGGGCCAGAACGGGCTCATGCAGGCCCGCGTGTTCGCCGAGGTCATCGACGTGACGGGGATCGTCCTGACGAAGCTGGACGGCACGGCCAAGGGCGGCATCGTGTTCCAGGTCCAGAAGGAACTGGGGGTCCCGGTGAAGCTGGTCGGGCTCGGCGAGGGGCCGGACGACCTGGCCCCGTTCGAGCCGGGCGCCTTCGTGGACGCCCTGCTCGGTTAACGGACCTTCGCCGGCGGCTCCAGCCGGAACAGCGGCGTCCCGTCCGCCTTCCGCAGCCCGAGTTGCAGGATCACCGGTGCGGACGGGCGGTTCGCCGGGATCAGGCACGGGGACGTCCCGCGGGCCGGCACGGTCAGGTGGGACCAGCCGATGCCCTGCAGGGTGCGGCGAGCCGGGTCGACCACCATCGCCGCGCTGAAGTAGCGGCCGCTGGGGACCGCGATGCGGGCCGTGTGGCCGAGGATCGCCGAGAACGCCGTGCCGGTGCGGCCGCCGTCTTCCTGCATCGTGAGGATCACCGGTGTCCGGCGGCCCTTCGCGGCGAGGTGGTGGCGGACGCTGATCTCGACCGTCCCGGCCGGGGTCTTGGCCGGGCGCGGCCAGGCCGGCGGTGCGGCGGGCCCGTCGAGCGCGCGGTCGACGAGCCGGTCCAGGAGGTTCGAAGCGGCGCCCTGGGCGAGCCAGGCCAAGGCTCCGGTGTGCGGGTCCATGCGGTCCTCCCGCGATATTCGGATGACGGCGGCGGCGACGTGAGCGCAGAATCCGGGCATGCCCGGTTGACGCCCGCGTGCCCCTCCTCGTGGAAGACGCCCCGAAGCCGTCGTTCGCTACGAGAGAGGACCAGCATGACCGCCATTTCCGGCGATCGGGTGCGCTTGCGCCCGATCGGCCCAGCCGACCGCGTCCGGGTGCGCGCAATCCTCGCCACCCCGGAGGTCGCCCGCTGGTGGGGCGACCCGGATCGGGAGACCGAAGGCCTGTACGAGGTCGAAGAGGGTTACACCGTCTACGTGATCGAGTTCGGCGGCGAAGTCGTCGGCCTGATCCAGAGCTGCGAGGAGCTGGACCCGCAGTACCGCCACGCGGGCATCGACATCTCGGTGCACCCGGACTTCCACGGCCGCGGCCTCGGCACGGACGCGATCCGGGCACTCGCCGCGCACCTGTTCGCCCAGGGCCACCACCGGCTGACGATCGACCCGGCGGCGGCCAACGAGACGGCGATCCGGGTGTACACGAAGGTGGGTTTCCGGCCGGTCGGGGTGCTGCGGAACTACGAACGCGCCCCGGACGGCACCTGGCACGACGGGCTGCTGATGGACCTCCTGGACGGCGAGCTGACGTAGGCCCTCAGACGGTGACGGCCTGCGACAGGCTCGCCCCCAGCGCGTCCGCCACCCGCTGCACCGCCGGGGCGATGTGCGCCACCGCCTCGGCGGTCAGCCGCCCGGACGGCCCCGAGACCGACACCGCCGCCGGCACCGGCGCGCCGGGCACCGCCACCGCGACGCACCGCACGCCGAGCTCCTGCTCCGCCTCGTCCAGCGCATAGCCCTGCGAAGCGATCCGCTCCAGCTCCACCGCCAGCGCGTCCGGATCCGTGAACGTGTGCTCGGTGTACGCGGGCATGCCCGTCCGCGACAGCAGCTCACGGACGTCGGAAGAGGGCAGGTGGGCCAGCATCGCCTTGCCCACGCCCGTCCCGTGCGGCAGCAACCGCCGCCCGACCTCGGTGAACATCCGCATCGAGTGCTTCGACGGCACCTGGGCCACGTACACGACCTCGTCGCGCTCCAGGACCGCCAAGTTCGCCGTCTCGCCGACCTCCTCCACGAGCTCCGCCAGCAGCGGCCGCGCCCACGCGCCGAACTGCATGCTCGCGTTCTCGCCAAGCCGGATCAGGCGCGCGCCGAGCGCGTACCGGCGGTTCGTGTTCTGGCGGACGTACCCCAGGTCGACCAGGGTGCGGATGAGCCGGTGGATCGTCGGCATCGGCAGCCCGGACAGGCTCGCCAGCTCGGACAGGCTGGCCTCGCCGCCGGTGTCCGCGAGGTGTTCCAGCAGCTCGAAGGCGCGCTGCAGGGACTGGACGCCGCCGTCGCGACCGTTCTTCTCCGCCGGCACGGTGGCCCTCCTTACGTCGGCGTTGAGCTTCCGCTATGCAGAAACTATAGTCCGGCTGGTAGAAAACCGTAGGGCCGTTATCCAAAGATCCGAACCCTCGAGGTGTTTCCCCATGTCTTCTGAAGTCCAGGTGCTGGGCGACCCGGTCGAGCGCGGCGACGAGATCCTCACGCCGGAGGCGCTCGCCTTCCTCGCCGGCCTCCACGACGCCTTCGCCGGCCGCCGCGACGAGCTGCTCCAGGCGCGGAGCAAGCGCCGCGAGGAGGCCCGGACCACCGGCAGGCTCGACTTCCTGCCGGAGACCAAGGAGATCCGCGAAGGCGACTGGCAGGTCGCCGGCGCGCCGCCCGCGCTGCGGGACCGCCGCGTCGAGATCACCGGGCCGACCGACCGCAAGATGACCATCAACGCGCTCAACTCCGGCGCGAAGGTGTGGCTGGCCGACCTCGAGGACGCCAACACGCCGCACTGGAAGAACGTCGTCTCCGGCCAGGTCAACCTCTACGACGCCATCCGCGAGACGATCACCCTGGAGAGCGGCGGCAAGAGCTACGCGCTGAAGGACGACGTCGAGCACGCCACCATCGTGGTCCGCCCGCGTGGCTGGCACCTGCCCGAGAGCCACCTGAAGTTCGGCGACCGCGAGGGTGTCGGCGCGCTCGTCGACTTCGGCCTGCACTTCTTCCACAACGCGGCCGAGCTGCTCAAGCGCGGCAAGGGCCCGTACTACTACCTGCCGAAGATGGAGAGCCACCTCGAAGCGCGGCTCTGGAACGACGTCTTCACCCACGCCGAGAAGGCACTCGGCATCGAGCACGGCACCGTCCGCGCCACCGTGCTGATCGAGACCATCCCGGCCGCCTTCGAGATGGAGGAGATCCTCTACGAGCTGCGCGAACACGCCTCCGGCCTCAACGCGGGCCGCTGGGACTACCTGTTCAGCGTCATCAAGTACTTCCGCGACGCGGGCGAGAAGTTCGTGCTGCCGGACCGCAACTCCGTCACCATGACCGCGCCGTTCATGCGCGCCTACACCGAGCTGCTGGTGCGCACCTGCCACAAGCGCGGCGCCTTCGCGATCGGCGGCATGGCCGCGTTCATCCCGAGCAAGGACCCCGAGACCAACAAGGGCGCCTTCGAGAAGGTCCACGCGGACAAGTCCCGCGAGGCCGGCGACGGCTTCGACGGCTCGTGGGTCGCGCACCCGGGCATGGTCGAGCTCTGCAAGGAGGAGTTCGACAAGGTGCTCGGCGAGAAGCCGAACCAGCTCGACCGGACCCGCGACGAGGTCAGCGTCACCGCCGACCAGCTGCTGGACGTCGCTTCGACGCCGGGCGGCGCGACGGCGGCCGGCCTGCGCGCCGCGGTCGACGTCGGCGTCCGCTACATCGCCTCCTGGCTGGGCGGCAACGGCGCGGCGGCCATCCACAACCTGATGGAGGACGCCGCCACCGCCGAGATCTCGCGCTCGCAGATCTGGCAGTGGGTCAAGAACGGGACCACTTTGGACAGTGGGGACACGGTCACGGCGGAGCTGGTGCGCGGCGTGCTGGCCGACGTCCGCGGCGAGCTGGCCGGCGAGCTCAAGCCGGAGCTGCTGGAGCCCGCGGTGGAGCTGTTCGAGCAGGTCGCGCTGGCCGACGAGTTCCCGGACTTCCTGACGCTGCCCGCGTACGAGAAGATCAAGTAGTGCGCCTGCCCGAGGACGTCTACGAAGCCGCCGACGCGCGCCTGGCTGCGGCCGACGCGCGCGTCGCGGCGTCGTACCCGGGGGAGCGGCCGGGACGGCAACCCGTGCACACGGTCTACGTCCCGGCGTCGCAGTACAAGACGCGCCTGGTGGCCGACTGGGGCAAGCAGGCGATGCGCGTGTTCATCGAGCACGGCGACCTCCTCGGCGTCGGCGCGGACGTGTACGAGCGCGTCCGCGCGAAGCTGCTGACCGAGCCGATCGAGGACCTGCGGATCGACTTCGAGGACGGCTACGGCCGCGTACCGGACGACGTCGAGGACGCCGCCGCCCGGGCGGCCGGGCAGACACTGGCGACGACCGGCGGGACACCGTTCTGCGGCATCCGCTTCAAGAGCTTCGAAGCGGCGACGCGCCGGCGTGGCATCCGCACCCTGGATTTGTTCCTGGGTTCGTTGCTCGACCACGGGCCGCTGCCGCCGGGATTCGTCGTCACGCTGCCGAAGGTGACGGCGGTCGAGCAGGTCGCGGTGGCCGCGGAGGTCCTCTCGCGGCTGGAATCCGCGTACGGGCTCGCCTCGGGAGTCTTGCGCTTCGAGGTCCAGATCGAGACCTCGCAGTCCATTGTGGATACCGACGGGACGCTGTCGGTGGCGCGGATCGTGCAGGCCGCTGCGGGCCGCTGTTCGGGCCTGCACTACGGGACGTACGACTACAGCGCGGGCCTCGGCATCGCGGCGGCGTACCAGAGCATGGAGCACCCGGCGGCGGACCTGGCCAAGGGCCTGATGCAGGTCGCGGCGGCGGGCACCGGCGTCCGCCTCTCGGACGGCTCGACGAACCGGCTCCCGATCGGCGACGCGCTGCCCTCGGCGTGGGCCGAACACCTCCGGCTGGTCAGGCGGTCCCTGGAGCGCGGCTTCTACCAGGGCTGGGACCTGCACCCCCACCAGCTGCCAACTCGCTTCGCGGCGACGTACGCGTTCTACCGCGCGGGGTTCCCGGAGGCGGTGGAGCGGTTGCGCGCGTACGCGGAGAAGACGGCCGGAGGAGTGCTGGACGAGCCGGCGACGGCTCAGGCGCTGGCGGTGTACCTGCTGCGGGGTCTGGATTGCGGGGCCCTCGACGAAGGCGAGCTGCCGTTCGGACGGCCGGAGCTGGAGAAGTACGCGCGGCGCGAAGTGTGAGGGTCAGTCGCTGAGGCGGGCGCGGTCGGCGGCGGCGCGGCCCGCACCCCAGCCTTCGTGGCTGCGCACGGTCACCGACTTGTTCACCACTTCGGGGAACAGCTCGGTGAACGCCGCGGCCACGGTCTTCTCGTGGGAAGCCAGCACCGGCAGCAGCTCCGGCGATTCCGCGATCGTCGCTTCCGCCGCCCGCTCGAGCCGCTCGCCGATGCGGGTGGCGTAGGAGACGAGGAACGACTTCCGGAACGGCCGCGACCGCCCCGCCGGGTCGGCGATCATCGCCCGCGTCGCCTGGACGAGCAAGGACGTCGTCAGCAGCTCGACGGAGTCCAGGTCGTCTTCGTCGCCGATGACCGTGACGAACTCCCAGCGCGGGTCGAAGACCGCGCGGCAGCGGTTGGCCTGCGCGACCACGTGGACCAGCAGCGACTTCGCGTCGGTGTACGGCGTGTCGAGCCAGATCCGGCGGGCCGCGGGCCGCTCGGGCGCCGCTTCGGCGGCCTCGGCCAGCACGCGGTCGAGCGCGTGGCGGGTCATCAGCTCCTGCGCCTTCGCCGAAAGCGCCTCGGCTTCCTCTGGGAACGTGCTCGACTCGGCCTTGGCCAGCAGGGCGCGGACCCGGCTCAGCTTCTTTTCGTCGACGTGGTGCCGCGCCGGACGCTCCAGCGGCGTCCCCGGCGGCGGCAGCACGACAGTCACCGCCGGCAGCGTCTTCAGCAGGCCGAACGCGTCGATGACCGCTGCCACGGCTTCGGACGGCGTGAGGATGTGTTTCGCCGCCCACTGCGGCAGGTGCGGTTCGGTCTCCGTCCACCAGCGGACGGCGCCCGCCGCGTCGAGCTGGGCCCGCCAGTCCGGGGGCACGACCGGGAACTGCCCGGCGTAGGCGGCGAGCGCGTCGAGCAGGTACGAGCCGGCGAACTCGTCGAGGCGGCGCCCGGCCGCCTGACGGAGGTCCTCGGGCAGCCAGCCGCCCCGGCACGCCCGGCCGATCAGCTGCCGCCCGACCCGGTCCGCGGCTTCGGCGAGTTCGGCAGGCACGGTGAACCCCGGCGCGAGCCGGTCGGCGTCACCCGGTGCGGCGGCGAGCAGCGCGTCGCCGAACTCCCCGGCCGTCGTCGGCGGCGGGCCGACGGGAACCCGCTTCCGCTTGCCCACCCCGCCAGTCTGCCGTAGCGCCTTCGAGGGGACGCCGGGGCGTCACGGCACCGGGGTCTAGCGCAGCCGCGGGAGCGCGTCCCGCGCGAAGTGGCTCAACGTCCGCAGGTCTTCGGCGAACCGCTCCCGGTGGTCCTCGGGCAGCGGCCCGAAGAAGAACTGCTCGATGTTCGCCACGTGCAGGCGGCTGGCCCGCACGGTGGTCTCCTCGCCGAGCGCGGTCAGCCGGACGAGCTGGACTCGCCGGTCGCTCGGGGAAGCCGTGCGGGTCACCAGCCCGACCGCCACCATCCGGTCGACCAGCCGGGTCGCCCCGCCGGTGGTGAGCACCTGTTCCTGGGCGATCGAGCGCATGGTCAGCCCGTCTTCACCGGTGCGGCCGACGATCAGCAGCACTTCGTACATCAGGTTCGTGATCCCGCATTCGCGCTCCAGGGCCCGCCCGAGCAGGTACCCGAGCCGGTGCGCCGCGCCCTGCAGCCGCCCGAAGGCCAGCACGCGGGCGTCGTCCGCCGCCTGCCGCGCCGACGCGATTTCGGGGTCCACCGCCTCATCCTCCCCCCTGCACCCGGTCACGCAACGCGAGACGGCGGCCGGTGGGGTGCGAGGCACGCCTGCTGCGCCGAGCGGTGTCCTAGTCGTCGGCGCGCAACGCGAGGTAGACGTCGAGCTGATCGGTGAACTCCGTCAGATCTGCGCCGAGCAGCTCGCCCGCGCGCCCGATGCGGTACCGCAGCGTGTTGACGTGGACGTGCAACGCCTTCGCCGCCCGGGTCGGCGAGCCCGAGCACTCCAGGAACACCCGGACCGTGTGCACGAGGTCCGTGTGCTGCTCCGCGTCGTAAGCCAGCAGCGGCCCGAGCACCCGGCGGCGCAGGGCCGCGCGCAGTCCGTCGGGCGCGCCGGCCAGCAGCAGCTCGTGCACGTCGACCTCGCCGGCCCGGACCACCGCCACCCGGCCCGGGCGCCGCGCCGCCACCTCCACCGCGTACCGCGCGCTCTCGATGCTTTCCTCGCGGGGGCCGGGATCGCCGACACCGCAGAGAATCCGCGTGGCCCGCAGCAGCGGCTCCACAGTGGACAGACCCGTTACCGAGGGCCGCGCCGCAGCCGCGTACGACGTGTCTCCCGCGGAATCGAGCAGCAGCGCGTCCGGCAGCAGCTCGCTCAGGACGTCCCGGCTCTCGTCGCTGCCTTCGGTCCGCAACGCGACGACGCACACCTCCGCGGGCAACGACACGTCAGGCCGCGGGGCCCGCGCCCGCGTGACCCCGACCAGCCCGGCGACCTCCTCGGCCAGCTCGGTCTGCGCGGTGCTCAGCGAGCCGCCCACGGCGATCAGCCACGGCACGGCGTGCCGCCCTTCGACCGGGAGCACCGTCAGCGGTCCGGGCTCGCGGGCCGCGTACCGGCGGACGACGTCCTCGGGCGGCATCGGCAGCGGGGCCGTCCCGGCGACCAGCCGGCCCAGGCCCGACACCACCCAGCAAGGCAGCCCGAGTTCGGCCGAAGCGCGCTCCACCAGCGTCTCGACCGGTGCCTCCGCGGCGGCCTGCAAACGTTTGCGCGCGCTGTCCGACGCGGCCGCCAACGCCAGCACGACCTGCTCGGTGATCACCGAGAACGACAGGTCGGCCGGCACCTCCAGCAGCGGGATCCGGTGCCGGACGCAGGCGTCGACGACGTCGTCCGGTATCCCGCCCGAGTCGGCGCCGGACGCGGCCAGCGCCGCCGCGCCGGAGCGGGCCAGTGCGGCCACGAACGGCTCGGCGTCGCCCGGGGCGTGCCACCAGAGCAGGCCGGACAGCACCAGCTCGCCGGCCGACAGGTACCGTCCGGGGTCGGACAGCTCCGTGACGTAGATGCGCGTCACCGGCCGGTCGAGCAGGTCGGTCCCGGTCCGCGGGCGCAGCCGCAGGCCGGGGAGGCCCAGCAGAGTTTTCACGGTCGTCATGAGGCTTGTAGGAAAGCACAAACGGCCCCCGCTCCGCTCCTGTGCGTTTCATGCGTGGTGCCGTTGCCGCCCGGCCGTGATCCGTCGTCTACTGGGCTATCGCCCCCACGAAGGAGCAACCAGTGGAGTTCCTGCGTCCCGCGACGCTCGCCGAGGCACTGGCCCTCAAGGCCGAGCGGCCCGGCGCGGTGCCGATCGCCGGCGGCACCGACGTCATGGTCGAGCTGAACTTCGACCACCGCCGTCCCGAGGCCCTGCTGGACCTGACCCGGGTCGGAGAGCTGACGGAGTGGTCCACTGTGGAGGACGGCACGGTCCGGCTCGGCGCCGGCGTCCCGTACTCCCGGGTCATCACCGAACTGGGTGAATCCGTCCCCGCGCTGGCCATGGCGTCGCGCACGGTCGGGTCCCCGCAGATCCGCAACCGCGGCACGGTCGGCGGCAACCTCGGCGCCGCCTCGCCCGCCGGCGACACCCACCCGGTGCTGCTCGCCCTGGATGCGCGGATCGAGGTGGCCTCCGTCCGGGGGACCCGCCTCCTGGCCGCGGAGGAGTTCTACGTCGGTGTGAAACGCCACGCCCTCGAGCCGGACGAGCTGATCACCGCCGTCCACCTGCCGGCGCACGCCGGGCCGCAGCAGTTCGCCAAGGTCGGCACGCGCAACGCGATGGTCATCGCGGTCTGCTCCTTCGCGCTGGCGCTGCGGAACGGCCGGGTCGGCGCCGCGATCGGGTCCGCCGCCCCGACTCCGCGCCGCGCCCGTGCCGCCGAGGAGTTCCTGGCCGCCGAGCTGCCGTGGGGCTCTTCCGAAGCGTTGCCCGACTCGCTGAAGCGGCGCTTCGGCGACCTGGTGGCCGAAGCGACGTCGCCGATCGACGACGTCCGCGGCAGCGCCGCGTATCGGAAGCACGCTTTGGGGGTACTAGCGCGGCGTACGTTGACCTGGGCCTGGGACGAACACCGGACGGGAGAGCGCGCATGCGCCTGAATGTCACGATCAACGGCGAGCCGCGGCAGGCGGACGACGTCTGGGAAGGCGAAAGCCTGCTGTACGTGCTGCGGGAACGGCTCGGGCTGCCGGGCTCGAAGAACGCCTGCGAGCAGGGCGAATGCGGCTCGTGCACGGTCTACCTCGACGACGTCCCGGTGTGCGCCTGCCTGGTCGCGGCCGGCCAGGCGGAAGGCCGCGGGGTCCGGACGGTCGAGGGGCTGGCCGACGGCGACACCCTCGACCCCGTCCAGCAGTCCTTTGTGGACGCGGGCGCGGTGCAGTGCGGGTTCTGCACGCCGGGCCTGGTCGTCGCCGCGCACGACCTGCTGAACCGCGTCCCCGATCCCGGTGACGAGGAGATCCGCGAGGCGCTGGCCGGCAACCTCTGCCGCTGCACCGGCTACGAGAAGATCCTCGACGCGGTCCGTGCCGTCGCGAAGGGAGGCGTGGCGTGAGGACGCTCATCGCGAACGCGGCCATCGCCACCGTCAGCGGCGAGGAGTACGCGAGCGGGCACGTCGTCGTCGAGAACGACCGGATCGCCGAGGTCGGCGAAGGCGTGTACACCGGCGAGTTCGACGAACGCGTCGAGGCCGAAGGCTGCCTGGTCACGCCGGGCCTGATCAACACCCACCACCACCTCTACCAGTGGGCCACGCGCGGGCTGGCCGCCGACCACACGCTGTTCGAGTGGCTCAAGCAGCTCTACCCGGTCTGGGGCCGCCTCGACGACGAGATCACGCACGCCGCGGGCACCGCCGGGATGGCCCGGCTGGCGCTGACCGGCTGCAGCACCGTCGCCGATCACCACTACGTCTTCCCCCGCGACGGCGGCGACCAGGTCGCGGCGCTGGCCGCGGCCCGCCAGCGCATCGGCGTCCGGCTGCACGTCGTGCGCGGCTCGATGGACCGCGGCGAGTCCGACGGCGGCCTGCCGCCGGACAACCTGGTCGAGTCGACCGAGGACGCGCTGACCGGCACCGAAGCGGTGATCGCCCGCTTCCACGACGACTCGCCCGGCGCCCACCTGCAGATCGCCGTCGGCCCGTGCTCGCCGTTCTCGGTCACCGAACGCCTGATGTCGGGCGCGGCCGAGCTGGCCCGGAGCAAGGGTGTCCGCCTGCACACCCACCTCGCCGAAACCCTCGACGAGGAGCAGCAGTGCCTCGCCGAAGCCGGCTGCACACCCGCCGAGTACGCCGACAAGCTCGGCTGGCTCGCCGACGACGTCTGGCTGGCCCACACCGTCCACCTCGCCCCCGAAGCCATCCGCCGCTTCGGCGCGACCGGCACCGGCTCGGCGCACTGCCCGACGTCCAACGGCCGGCTCGGCTCCGGCATCGCCCCGGTTCGTGACCTGCTGGACGCCGGGGTCGCGGTCGGCTTGGGTGTCGACGGGGCCGCGTCCAGCGAGTCCGGTGGCCTCGCCGAGGAGCTGCACCAGGCGCTTCTGCAGGCCCGCCAGCGCGGCGGACCCCGCGGCCTGACCACGCGGGAAGCGCTGTGGATGGGCACGATGGGCGGCGCCCGCTGCCTCGGCCGCGCGGACGACCTGGGGTCCCTGGAGCCCGGGAAGCTCGCCGACCTGGCCGTTTGGGACCTGACCGGCCTGAACCACGCCGGCATCACCGACCCGGTCGCCGCGCTGGTGCTCGGCACCCCGCCCCCGCTGCGCCGTCTGTTCGTCGGCGGCAAGGCCGTCGTCGAGGACGGCACCCTGCGCGAAGCCGACGAATCCGCCATCGCCCGCGAGCTGGCCGCCGCGAGTGCGCGGCTGAGGGAGGGCAGATGACCACTTCCGTCACGACGCAGACCACGAACGGCGTCGGGACGTCGCCACGGCGGCCCGACGGCACGGTGAAGGTCCGCGGCGAGTTCGCCTACTCCTCGGACCTCTGGCACGAAGACATGGTCTGGGGCGTGACGCTGCGCAGCCCGCACCCGTACGCCCGGATCACCGGCATCGACATCGCGGAAGCGCTGGCCGTGCCCGGCGTATACGCGGTGCTGACGCACGAAGACGTCCCGGGCGTCAACCGGTACGGCCTCGAGCACGCCGACCAGCCGGTGCTCGCCTCCGACGTCGTGCGCTACCAGGGCGAGCCGGTGGCGCTGGTCGCCGCCGATCACCCGGAGACCGCGCGCCGGGCGATGAAGCGGATCGTCGTCTCCTACGAAGAGCTGTCTCCCGTGACGGACTCCGAAGCGGCTGTCGCGGGCGAAGGGCCTTCGCTACACGAAGGCGGCAACGTCGTCCGGCACGTCAAGATCCGCCGCGGCCCGCAGGACCTCGACGCCGACGTCGTCGTCTCCGGTGTCTACGAGGTCGGCATGCAGGACCAGGCCTTCCTCGGCCCGGAGTCCGGGCTCGCCGTGCCGGACACCGAAGGCGGCGTCGATCTCTACGTCGCGACGCAGTGGCTGCACGTCGACCAGCAGCAGATCGTCGCCGCACTGGGGCTCCCCGTGGAGAAGGTGCGGTTGACCCTCGGTGGTGTCGGCGGCGCGTTCGGCGGCCGGGAAGACCTGTCGATGCAGGTCCACGCCTGCCTGCTGGCCCTGCACACCGGCAAGCCGGTGAAGATGGTCTACAACCGCGAAGAGTCCTTCTACGGGCACGTCCACCGCCACCCGGCGAAGATGTACTACGAGCACGGCGCCACCCGCGACGGGCACCTGGTGTACGTCAAGACGCGGTTGTTCCTGGACGGCGGCGCGTACGCCTCCTCGACCGGCGCGGTCGTCGCGAACGCGGCCACGCTCGGCGTCGGACCGTACAAAGTGGACAGTGTGGCGGTGGACTGCTGGGGCACGTACACGAACAACCCGCCGTGCGGCGCCATGCGCGGCTTCGGCGCGGTCCAGGCGGCCTTCGGGTACGAGTCGCAGATGGACAAGCTCGCCGCGGCCTGCGGCCTCGACCCGGTGGAGATCCGCGTCCGCAACGCGATGAGCGAGGGCGATC
This sequence comes from Amycolatopsis plumensis, assembly GCF_042652605.1. Classification (NCBI taxonomy): domain Bacteria; kingdom Bacillati; phylum Actinomycetota; class Actinomycetes; order Pseudonocardiales; family Pseudonocardiaceae; genus Amycolatopsis; species Amycolatopsis plumensis. The sequence goes on from NZ_JBHSJY010000001.1 coordinate 5,082,037, forward strand.
TCATGCCGACCGGCCAGGTCGTCGACGCGGAAGCCCCGGTCGCCGAGCTGCTTTCACGCGTGCGGGACATGCCGATGCCGCCGGAGCGGCCGTTCGACCTGCGGCACATGCCGGGCGGGGTGTCCAACACGACGCACGGTGAAGGGGTCGTCCGCGGGATCGGGTACGCCGTCGGGATCAAGAACGTCTGCTTCTCCGAAGGCTTCGACGACTACTCGACCGCGCGCGTGCGCCTGCAGCTGGTCGGCGGCGAACCGGCGGCGACCGTGCACACCGCGGCCTGCGAAGTCGGCCAGGGGCTGGTGACGATCATGCAGCAGATCGTCCGCACCGAGCTGGGCGTCGACCAGGTGACGATCCTGCCGATGGACACCTCGATCGGCAACGGCGGCTCGACGTCGGCGTCGCGCCAGACCTACGTGACCGGCGGTGCGGTGCAGGCCGCCTGCGCGGCGGTGCGGGCGCGGCTGCTGTCCCGGTTCGACCAGCGGGTTCGGGTCGTCGGCGGCAAGCTCGTCGCGGCCGACGGCCAGGTGGTCGCGGATCTGGGGGACGTCCTCGGCGACGACGTCTACGACGAGACGGTGGAGTGGCGCCACCGGCCGACGGCCGCTCTGGACCCGGAGACCGGGCAGGGGACCGCGCACGTGCAGTACGCGTTCGCCGCGCACCGGGCGGTCGTCGACGTCGACACCGAGCTGGGCCTGGTCAAGGTGGTCGCGCTGGACTGTGCCCAGGACGTCGGCAAGGCGCTGAACCCGCAGGCGGTGCTGGGCCAGATCCAGGGCGGCTCGGCGCAGGGGCTCGGGCTCGCGGTGATGGAGGAGATCCAGACCTCCGGCGGGAAGATCCGGAACCCCTCCTTCACCGACTACCTCATCCCGACGGTGCTGGACATGCCGCCGATGCGCATCGACGTCCTCGAGCGCCCGGACCCGCACGCGCCCTACGGCCTGCGCGGGGTGGGCGAGCCGCCGACGATCTCGTCGACCCCGGCGATCGTGGCCGCGATCCGGGCCGCGACCGGGCTCGCGCTCACCCGCGTCCCGGTGCGGCCGGAGCACCTCACCGGTACCTGAGCTACCTGAGCGTCCAGTTCTGGTTGGCCTCGTCGTTGCAGCCCCAGAGCTCGAGGGGGACGCCGTTGACGTTGCCGGCGGGCTTGTCGCCGCCGGTGACGTCGACGCACAGCCCGGCCTGGGTGATCGAGCCGCCGGCCTCGAGCCGGAACTTCTGGTTCGCGCCGCCGTGGCAGCCCCAGACGATGAGCTTCGTCCCGGACGCGCTGGTGCCGCCGCTCGCGTCGAGGCAGAGGCCGCCCGCCTTGAGCTCACCGGCGCCGGTGAACGTCCAGGCCTGGACCGGGCCGCCGCCGCAGTCCCAGATGTCGACCGGGGTGCCCGGTGTCGTCGCGCCGCCGCTGACGTCGATGCACCGCGCCGAGGAGACGCCCTGGATCGGCTGCGTGGCGTCGGTGCTGGTGCCGTGCGCGCCGGCTGTCACGCGGTAGGCGACCGTGCTGCGCGGCGGGACGTTCGCGCTGATCGCGCCGGTGGTCGTGGAGACCTCCTTGGACCACAGGTTGGTGAGCCGGTAGCTCGACGCGGCCGCCAGCCCGGCCGCGGCGGTGGTCGTCGAGATGGTGTTCGTGGTGTTGTTCTCGTTGAACAGCACCACGGCGACGTCACCGCCACGGAGGGGTTTCGCGAGGACGTCCAGCCCGTTGCCGGTGGCGATCCGCCGGGCCTGCTTGCCGAGCGTGTCCTGGTCGATGGCGATGACGTCCGCGTTGAGGTAGGTGGAGAAGGTGGCGACGCTCGCGGAGCGCAGATCGGCGCCCGCGATCAGCGGCGCGGCCATCGCCGCCCACAGCGTGAAGTGCGCGCGGTCCTCTTTGAAGCCCATGCCGTTGCCGACCTCGAGCATGTCGGGGTCGTTCCAGGCGCCCGGCTTCGCGGCGGAGGCGAGCCCGACGTTCTGGCGGTAGATCGCGTCGACGGTGCCCCAGTTGTTGGTGATGTCGCCGGTGGTGCGCCACAGGTTGCCGACGTCGGCCGCCCAGGTCGCGGGGGCGAAGTCACCCCATTCGCAGATGCTGAAGACGATCGGGCGGCCGGTGGCCTGCAGCGCGTCGCGCATCGCCGAGTAGCGCCGGATGTAGTCCTCCTGGCTGTTGCTGCCGTTGTTGAAGCAGTTGTCGTACTTGAGGTAGTCGACGCCCCAGCTCGCGAAGAGGTTCGCGTCGGCCTGTTCGTGGCCGAGGCTGCCGGGGTAGCTCTGGCACGTCATCGTGCCGGCGCTTTCGTAGATGCCGAACTTCATGCCGCGGGCGTGGATGTAGTCGCCGAGCGCCTTGAGGCCACCGGGGAACTTCGCGGGATCGGCGACGAGGTTGCCCGCGCTGTCGCGGGAGCGGGTCATCCAGCAGTCGTCGAGGTTGACGTAGGTGTAGCCGCGGTCGCGCATCCCGGAGCTGACCATCAGGTCGGTGGTCTGCTTGACCAGGGTTTCGTTGATGTTGCACTCGAAGGTGTTCCAGGTGTTCCAGCCCATCGGCGGGGTGCGGGCCAGTCCGTTCTCGAGGGCATCGGCGGGAATGGGGATCGAGACGGCGGCTGCGACGGCGGCGGCAGCGGCGAGGGCGCGGCGCATGGCGACTCCAACCGGACGGCGCTGTGAGGCAGGAGGACTAGACCAAAATCAGGATCAGTGGTGGATCCCCACGAGGTCAAGCGCCATGTTGGTAACTTTTGTTCCGGTGCGGCCAGGGTTACGGGTGCTCGCCGAGGAGCCGCCTGGCCACCTCGACGGTCGCGGCCCCGGCGACGGCCATGGCTTCGGTGTCCCGCAGCGAGCGGCAGAGGACGAACGCGCCTTCGAGGTTGTTGACCGCGGTGATGGTGAGGGTTCGGGCGGCGTCCCGCGGCAGCCCGAACTTCGCGAACTTCTCGGTCCCGGCGTCGATCCAGGCGGTGAAGACGTCGGCGGTGGCCTGCCGCAGCGGCTCGTTGGTGGAGGCGACCTCGAGGGCGACGGTCGCGATCGGACAGCCTTCGACGTAATCGGTGGCTTCGAGGGTCGCGATCCCGGCGGCGAAGAAGGCTTCGATGCCGCTGACGACATCTTCGGCCGGCGCGATGAAGAGGTCGAAGAGGGCGATGTAGGCGAGCCCGGAGGTGCGGATGACCTCGGCACCGAGTTGCTCCTTGCCGCCGGGGAAGAAGTGGTAGAGGGACCCGAAGGGCGCGTTCGCCTCGGCGACGACCTGCTTCAGGCCGGTACCGGCGTAGCCGTTGCGCCGGAAGAGCTCGGCGCCGGCGGCCATGATGCGTTCCTTGGTCCCTGCCACCCCTCGATGATAGAGCGTTCTATCAACTCAGTGGATGTCCCAGGCCGGCCCCGGGTCTTCGGCGTCGTCGCGCAGGATCGTGCCCTCGATCAGCCCGTACGGCCGGTCCGCCGCGTAGAACACCTCGTTGTCGTTCTTCAGCCCGAACGGGCTCAGGTCCACCAGGAAATGGTGCTTGTTCGGCAGCGACAGCCGCACTTCGGCGACCTCGGGCCGCTTCTCGAGCACCGCTTCACCCATGGCGTACAGCGTCTGCTGCAGCGAAAGGCTGTGCTTCGTCGCGAACGTCTCCAGCATCACCCGCCGGATCTCGGTGTGCGAAGCCGCCCAGTCGATGTCCTCGCCCTGGTAGCGCCACTTCGCCGTGACGGCGGTCGCCAGGATGCGGTCGCTCGTCTCGGCGAGGGTCGTGTACCGGTCGCGTGGGAAGCCGTGGAACTCCGAGCCGGTCGACTTCAGCAGCGTCAGGCCGTCGATGCCGGAGACGACCCACGCGCGGTCGCCCTGGACCGTCACCGCCGTGGTGCGCCGCTCGTCGCCGGATCGGCTGAACGCGTGGTCGTGCGGCGCGCCGCCGACCGCGATGCGGTCCCAGCCGTGCTCGTCGATCTTGATACGCGCACCCGTGATGTTCTCCTGCGTGCCGGTGAAGTGGCGGGCCAGCCGCAGGCCGAAGTCCTCGATCTCGCCGACCGGCGCTTCCTTCGCGAAGGCGTACACGGTGTTCTTCTGCGTGTCGGTGGCCAGCACCCCGGCGTTGTCGCCGGTCAGGTGCGTCGCGGCCAATTCGCCGCGCAGCGACGTCGACACCGTCAGGTCCTTCACGTGGTGCACCGGGCCGTCGCGGCGCACCGTCACCAGGCGGACCTCCGCCTTGCCGTACTGGTTGGGGCCCAGGGTGATGGCCACGGTCAGCTCCCTCGGTAGGTCGAATAGGCGAACGGGCTGAGCAGGAGCGGCACGTGGTGGTGCGCGGTACCGTCCGTGATCCGGAAGGTCAGCGTGACCTCCGGGAAGAACGCGTCCGGGCCCAGGTAGGCGCCGGTGTCGAAGATCAGGTGGTACACGCCCGGCGCCAGGGTTTCGGGGCCGAGGTCGCGGATGCGGCCGTCGTCGTCGGTGCGGCCTTCGGCGATCGGCGTCCCGTCGGCGGTCTCGAAGCGGACGGCGATCCCCTCGGCCGGGCGTCCGGCCGCCGTGTCGAGGACGTGGGTGGTCACGAGGCTCACGCGGTCACCGCTTTCGCGAGTCGGAGTTCGGCGATCTTGATCAGTTCCCGCCCGGCGACGGCCAGCTCGGTCGCCGGGTCGTTGGCCAGCCGCTCGCGCAGGATTTCCAGCAGTTCGTCGCCGCTGCGGCCGCTCGCGCAGACCAGGTAGACGTGCCCGAACTTGGCTTCGTACTCGGCGTTCGCCGCGGCGAACGCGCCGGGGTTGTCCACACCGGACTGTTCGGACCGCGCGAAGCCGCCCGCCGGCTTTTCGCCGATCCGCGGGTGCGCGGCCATGGCCTGGCGGATCTCGTCGCTGGTCAACGGCAGGTCCGCGGCGGCTTTCAAGGCATCGACGTCGGCGTACGGCCGCCCGGCGAGCACGGCATCGACCCAGCGCGGCACGGCGAGGCAGTCCGTCAGCAGCGGGCGGACGTCGGCGGTGTTGAACTCGGAGAGCAGCACGGGCTGACCGTACGTCGGCGGCGGGATTCCGTCAACATTTTGTTGAAACCGCTGGTCAGTCGGCTTCCCGGTTGAGGTAGTTGTAGACGGTGAACCGGGTGACCCCCAGCGCGTCGGCGACCGAGGAGACGGATTTCCGCAGGCCGAAGGCGCCGCGTTCGCGCAGCAGCCGCACCGCGCGCTGCTTGCCCGTGCGGTCGAGTTCGCCCAGCTTGGCGCCCAGTTCGCGCTCGACGTCGGCGATCAGCCGGGCCAGCGCGTCGTTCAGCTCGACGACGGGCGCGCCGCCGGGGTCGTCGGCTCGGCGCAGCTGCAGCGTGACCCGCGTGGCGCCGCCTTCGAGGGCCGCCTTCGCGATCGCCGGGAGGGCTTCGAGGAGCTCCTTCGCCTCGCCGCGGGCGAGGGTGCCGAGCGGCCCGAAATCCGTGTCCAGACCGGCTTCCGTCGCGGCGTCGCGCGCGGCGACGGCGTGCTCGGGCGGCGAACCTTCGCCGTGGAACGGTTCGCTGGTGAACTCCGCTTCAAGCCGCACGAGGATGACCGTAACGCGCGACGTCCGTCGTTGACGAGCGGCGCGCGCCGTGGTTACTGTCGTTGTGCGAAACCGTCTTTCCGGTCTGTGAAATCGGCGGTGTTCTTCCTCCCGACGAAGGGTTTCGGATGGATCTTGTGGTGCGCGCCGCCCGGGCCGTGACGGCCGAGGGCGAAGTCCCGGCGACCGTCGGCGTCGACGGCGGCCGGATCGTCGCGGTCGAACCCGGCGGTGCGGCGCTGACCGGCGACCGCGTCCTCGACCTCGGTGCCGACGTCGTGCTGCTGCCGGGCCTGGTCGACACGCACGTCCACGTCAACGACCCGGGCCGCGCCGAGTGGGAGGGCTTCGAGACCGCGACCCGCGCGGCCGCGGCGGGCGGGGTGACCACGATCGTGGACATGCCGCTCAACAGCCTGCCGCCGACCGTCGACGTCGCGGCGCTGGAGGTCAAGCGCAAGGCGGCGGCGGGCCGGGTGCACGTCGACGTCGGGTTCTGGGGCGGCGCGATCCCGGGCAACGTGGGCGAGCTGCGCGGCCTGCACGACGCCGGGGTGTTCGGCTTCAAGTGCTTCCTGCTGCACTCCGGCGTCGACGAGTTCCCGCCGCTGGACCCGGCCGGGCTCGACGAAGCCTTGGGGGAGCTGAGTTCCTTCGACGCGCTGATGATCGTGCACGCCGAGGACGCGCACGAGATCGAGGCCGCGCCGGAGCCGCACGGCGGTCGCTATGTCGACTTTCTGCACTCCCGGCCGCGTGAGGCCGAGAACCTCGCCATCTCGCACGTCATCGAGGCGGCCCGCCGCCATTCCGCGCGGGCGCACATCCTGCATCTGTCCTCTTCGGACGCTCTGCCGCTGATCGCTTCCGCGCGCCGCGACGGCGTCCGGCTGTCGGCGGAGACCTGCCCGCACTACTTGAGTTTCGTCGCCGAGGAGATCCGGGACGGGGCAACGCAGTTCAAGTGCTGCCCGCCGATCCGGGAGGCGGCCAACCGCGAGCTGCTCTGGCAAGGGCTCGCCGACGGCGTCATCGACACGATCGTCAGTGACCACTCGCCGTGCACGCCGGAGCTGAAACGCTTCGACAGCGGCGACTTCGGCCAGGCGTGGGGCGGGATTTCCAGCCTCCAGCTGGGCCTGCCGGCGATCTGGACGCAGGCGCGCCAGCGCGGGTTCGCGCTCGCCGACGTCGTGCGCTGGATGGCCGAGCGCCCGGCCGCGCAGGCCGGGATGCGCCGCAAGGGGCACCTGGCGGTGGGGTACGACGCGGACTTCTGCGTGTTCGCGCCGGACGAGGCGTTCGTGGTCGACGTCGCGAAACTGAAGCACCGCAACCCGGTCAGCGCGTACGACCGGCGCCCGCTCGCCGGCGTCGTGCGCTCGACCTGGCTGCGGGGCACCGAAATCACCGGTGACGAGCCGCGCGGCGCGCTGCTGACCCGGGGGAACTGCTGAAATGGAGGCTCGGTGACCGACCGTCCGGAGTGGACAGAACTGCCCGACCTGGCGTCCCGCCGTTTCGGCGGGACGGTGATGTGGGCGACCGACGAGCTGTTCGCCGAGAAGGAGAACCTCGTCAACCCGTGGGTGCCGGCGCACCGCGCGGAGACGTTCGGGCCGAAGGGCCAGGTCTACGACGGCTGGGAGACCCGCCGCCACCGCGAACCGGGTGACGACCAGGCCATCGTGCGGCTCGGCCTGGCCGGCACGATCACCGGCGTCATCGTCGACACGGCGTTCTTCAAGGGCAACTACCCGCCGTTCGTCTCGGTCGAAGCGACGTCGCTCCCGGGCTACCCCTCGGCGGCGGAGGTGGCCGAGGCCGAGTGGGACGTCCTGGTCGACCGCGCCTCGGCCGCGGGCCACACGGAGAACTTCTACGCGGTCAACGGTTCCCGGCGCTACACGCACGTCCGGCTGACGCAGCACCCGGACGGGGGAGTGGCCCGCCTGCGTGTCCACGGCGCCCCGATCCCGGACCCGGCGCTGCTGGACCTGGACGCGCTCGACCTGGCGGCGCTGGAGAACGGCGCGATCGTCACGGGCTGCAGCAACCGGTTCTATTCATCGCCGAACAACATCCTCTCGCCGGGGCTGGCGGCCCACCAGGCGGAGGGCTGGGAGACGGCTCGCCGCCGCGACGACGGCAACGACTGGGTGACGCTGCGGCTGGCCGGCGCCGGGATCGTCCGGTTCGTGGAACTGGACACGAGCAACCTGAAGGGCAACGCGCCGGGCTGGGCCTCGGTGAGTGGCCGGGAGACGTACGGGGAGTGGGTCCCGTTGCTGCCGAAGACCCGCTTGCAGCCGGACACGCGGCACCGGTTCGCGCTCCCGGACGGCCCGGAGGTGACGGAGGCCCGCCTCGACATCTACCCGGACGGCGGCTTGGCTCGGTTGCGGCTGTTCGGACGGCTCACGGAAGCGGGCCGGGCGAACCTCAAGGCGCGGTTCGACAAGACGCGTTAATTCACGGTGCTGTCGACGACGTAGACGGACCGCAGCGGAAGGAGCCGCTTGTACTCGAGGCTGAACTTGCCGTAGTGCTCGAAGATCAGCTTGACCAGTTGACGGCCGTTGATGAGCCGGAGGTTCTGGCGGTGCCGTTCTTCGTGCTGCGCGTCGGCGGAGTAGCTGCCCAGCGTCACGAACAGGCCGAGTTCGGATCCGCCGGCCGCCAGCGCCCCGGTCAGCTGCTGCACCTCCGGGCGGCCGATCGACGAAGTCGTGCGCTTGCACTGGACCTTGATGATCGGCGGCTTCAGCAGGAGAGGATCGTGCGAGGCGATGATGTCGTAGCCGCCGTCGCGTGATGGGCTGGTCACCTCGGTCCGATACCCCATGGCCTCGAGGAGATGCGCGACGAAATGCTCGAAGTCGACTCCTTCCAGCTTTTTCATCAGGGTGTCGATGACGAAGTCGTGGGTGTAGGTCTCGATCCGTTCGGCGTCCGGTTGATCCGCCGCTTCGTCGGCGGCGGCCTCCGGTTCGGCCTCGGCGGAACCGGTCGACGTCGGCAGCCCCTTCAGGAAATCGAGGAATTCCTGTCTGTGCTGCTTGACCTGGAAGACCGTGACGGCCGAGCCGATCTCGTAGCGAGCGCTCTGGGAGAAGGTCGTCCTGGGAACGCCGGTTCGCAGCCACTCCACCGGTCGCCGGTTGGCGTGGAGCGAGACGCCGGCCTGGAAGTAGTAGTCACCCGTGATGCGGCCGAAGTTGACGGTGCTGTCCGGCTTGTACGGGTAGATGACGATGTCGCCGGGCTGCATCCGATGCCGGAAGGAGAGCAGCGTTCCCGCGGTGACCGGGATGGCTCCCGGTTTCAGGTCCGGGAGCCCCCGGGCGACCCGCTCCTTGGCGTCGTCGCGGTCATCCTTCAGATCCGAGAGGTCACCGAGGTCGTCCCAGCCGATCGAGACGAACCCGTTCCCGACCAGGTCGAGTTGCGGCTGGTCGTTGTGAACGCCCCAGATCGTCGTCATGGCGTGACGTCAGTTCGCGCCGGGCCGGTTGAGGTACGCGGAGGCCAGTGACAGCACACACGCGCAGCCGATGATCGCGCTGACCCACCACTGCATGCCGACGACGACACTCCAGACGAATCCCGCCGCCGCGAGGGCGGCGACGAGGATGTTCCGGAACTGCAGCGGGGTCGGCTTGGCCATGCCGTCACCCTCTCACGACCCCGCCCCGGACCCACGCTCCGCCCCAGGTCGTGAGTGGTAAGGAGGGTTCTAACCCGCCTTACCACTCACGACCAGCCGCGGCAGACCTCGGAGCGCCCGGGTCAGACCTCTGCGCGTTGCCCGGGCTCCAGGAGGACGAGGCGGTCATCCAGCCCCGCCGCCTCGAAGGCCTCCCGCAGCGTGTCCGGCCCCTCGCTGAAGTGCCCCCAGCCCCGGAAGTGCAGCGGAACCACCTTCCCTGCCCCGAGCACCTGAGCCGCCTCGACCGCGTCGGCGCTGGTCAGCGTCAGGGGTGCGCCGTCGAAGAACACCGTCCGGGCCGCGCCGGCGAACAGCACCGCGACGTCCACCCGGAACCGCCCGGCGATCTCGCGCACCAGGTCCACCGAGGCGTTGTCCCCGCTCACGTACACCGTCGGCAGTCCGTCGCCGGTCAGCACGAACCCCGTCACGTCCCCGGTCAGCCGCGACGCCCCGGCCGGCCCGTGCAACGCCGGAACCGCCGTCACCGTCAGGGGCCCGACTGGCGTCGACTCCCACGGCTCCAGCCCGCGGGCCGTCCCGCCGAGCCGCGCAGCGCCGCTCGGCGTGATCAGCGTCAGCGGCACCGTCGCGAGATACGCGCGGCCGCGGTCGTCCAGGTTGTCGGGGTGCTGGTCATGGGACAGCAGGACGGCGTCCACCTCCCCGACCGCCTCTTCGGTCAGCGCCGATTCCTCGGTCTTGACCAGCACGCGCGGACCGCTCGGGTGGTCGCCGGGCGGGTCGAAGGTCGGGTCGGTGAGCAGCCGGACGCCGCCCAGTTCCAGCAGGGCGGTCGGGCCGCCGGAGAACGTGATCCCCAAGGTCATACCCGGGCCAACCCCGGGAACGCCCGTTCTCTTCCCGGATCAGGGCGCCGACTGCCGCCGCGAGCTGATCACGCCGGTGTTGAACCCGGCCAGGTGCAGCCCGCCCGCGAAGCGCGCGTGCTCGATCTTCACGCACCGGTTCATCACGACGTCCAGCCCGGCCGCCAGCGCCCGGTCGGCCACCGGCTCGTGCCACAACCCGAGTTGCAGCCACAGCGTCCGCGCGCCGGCGTCGATGACCTCCTCGGCGACCTGCGGCAGGTCGTCGTGCTTGCGGAACACGCTGACCAGGTCCGGTTCACCCGGGACGTCCTTCAAAGACGCGTACACCGGCTTCCCGAACAGCGTGTCCAGCCGCGGATTGACGAAGTTGACCTCGTAGCGCGTCGACGAGAGCAGGTAGGTCGCGACGAAGTAGCTGGGCCGCGCCGGGTTGGCCGACGCGCCGACCAGCGTCACCGACCTCGTCCGCCGCAGGATCGCCCGGCGCTCGACGGCGCCGACGTCATGGCTCATCCGGCCACCGCCTTGCCGAGCGCCTGGTCGAGGTCCCAGAGGATGTCCTCGACGTCCTCCAGCCCGACCGACAGCCGGATCAGGTCGGGCCCGACACCCGCGGCCGCGAGCTGCTCCTCGGACAGCTGTGCGTGCGTGGTCGACGCCGGGTGGATGACGAGCGTCCGCGCGTCCCCGACGTTCGCCAGGTGCGACAGCAGCTCCACCGACTCGACGAACTTCTCGCCGGCCGCGCGCCCGCCGTCGATGCCGAACGAGAACACCGCCCCCGGCCCGTCCGGCAGATAGCGGCGCGCCAGGTCGTGGTGCGGGTGCGACGGCAGCCCGGCGTACGACACCCACGCCACCCGCGGGTCCGCGTGCAGGTGTTCGGCGACGGCGCGTGCGTTCGCCACGTGCGCGTCCATCCGCTGCGGGAGCGTCTCCACCCCTTGCAGCAGAAGGAAAGCCGAGTGCGGCGACAGGACCGCGCCGATGTCTCTCAGCTGCTCGGCCCGCAGCCGGGTGCAGAACGCGTATTCGCCGAAGTTCTCCCAATAGCGCAGGCCGCCGTAGCTGTCGACGGTCTCGGTCATCCGCGGGAACTTCCCGTTGCCCCAGTCGAACCTCCCGGACTCGACGACGATCCCGCCGAGGGTCGTCCCGTGCCCGCCGAGGAACTTCGTCGCCGAGTGCAGCACGATGTCGGCGCCGTGCTCGATCGGGCGGCACAGGTACGGCGTGGCGAGGGTGGCGTCGACGACGAGCGGGATGTCGTGGGCGTGCGCGAGGTCGGCCAGCGCGGCGAGGTCGGCGATGCCGCCGCCGGGGTTGCCGATGACCTCGGTGTAGAGCAGCCGCGTCCGGTCGGTGATGGCGGCGGCGTAGTCGTCGATGCCGCCGCTGACGAAGGTCGTCTCGACGCCGAAGCGCCGGAGCGTGCCGGTGAGCTGGGTGACGGTCCCGCCGTACAGGCCGCTCGCGGACACGATGTGGTCGCCGGCCTCGGTGAGCGCGCTGAAGGTGAGGAACTCGGCGGCCTGCCCGCTCGCGGTGGCGACCCCGCCGATCGCGCCTTCGAGGCTGGCGATCCGCTCCTCGAAGGCGGCCACGGTCGGGTTCCCGATCCGGCTGTAGACGTTCCCGTACTTCTGCAGCGCGAAGAGGTTCGCGGCGTCGGCGGCGTCTTCGAAGACGAAGCTCGTGGTCTGGTAGATGGGCACGGCCCGCGCGCCGGTCGCCGGGTCGGGCGTGCCGCCCGCGTGCAGGGCGCGGGTGCGGAAGCCCCAGCTGCGTTCACTCATCGGAGCCCACGGTAACCGCAGCATCCCCCGGATGACACGCGCTCCCAGGGCGTGGGCGCGGCTACGCTCCACCCCGTGACGGTGCGCTGGAGCGTGACGATCGACTGCGCGGACCCCCGCGCGCTGGCCAGGTTCTGGGCGGTGGCCCTCGGCTACATCGAGCGCCCGCCCCCGCCGGGGTTCGCGAGCTGGGAAGCGTGGTTCACCCAGCACGGCGTTCCCGAGGACGAGTGGGACGACGGCGCCTACCTGACCGATCCGGAAGGCGTCCTGCCGAGCCTGAGCTTCCTCAAGGTCCCCGAGGCGAAGGTCGCGAAAAACCGGCTCCACCTGGACGTCCAGGCCGGTGGCGGGCGCGAGGTGCCGTGGGAGACGCGCTGGGAGCGGGTCGTGGAGGCGGTCGCCCGGCTGACCGCCGCGGGGGCGACCGTCCTGCGGGAGGACGAGCTGGACGGCCGCCCCGATCACTTCGTGATGGCGGATCCGGAGGGCAACGAGTTCTGCGTGCTGTGAATCAGCTCCGCCAGGGCAGCACCCGGCCGAACCGGACCAGTTCGCCGTAGGTCGCCGGGTCGACGTCGGCGAACACCAGGTCCAGCACGGCCCGCGCGGCTTCGTCCGGGGTCTGGGCCTGGCTGAAGTCGCTGAACCACGGCCGCGACGCCCGGGTGTCGACCAGGCCCGGGCAGACCGCCGCCACCAGGGTGCCGGCGGCGAGGTCGGCGTCTCGGCGTTCGGCCGCCACCGCGCGGACCGCGGCGACCTGCGCGACCTTGGACGGCACGTTGATCCACTCCGGCCAGCCCGCCTCGGCGGCCGTGCCGTCGTGGATCGCCGTGCGCCAGTCCTCGACCGCCTTCTCGACGTCGTCCAGCGAGACGCCGTCGAACCGCGGCCGCAGCGGCTCGGGCAGGTGGCCCAGGGTGCCCAGCGAGCTGGCGACGACCAGCAGCCGCCCGCCCGGCCGCAGGACCGGCCCGAACGAGCGCAGCACCGCGTGGGTGCCCCCGTTCGCGACGTCCAGGAACACGTCGGCCTGTTCGGCCTGGGAGCGGCCGGGGTCGAGCGGGCCGATGGCGTTCGAGATCACGATGTCGGCCGGCTCGGCGAAGCGGGCCACCGCGGCCGCGTCGGAGACGTCGAGGACGCGGCCTTCCACTCGGCTGCGCGTCGCCGGGTCGGCGGCGACGGCGGCGGCCGCCGAGGCCACCCGGCCGGCGTCGCGGCCGGTGAGCAGGACGAGGTCTTCGGGAAGCAGGCGGGCGGCGAGGCCGCGGACGAGGGCGAAGCCGAGGCCCTGGTTGGCCCCGGTCACCACGGCGATGCGTGTCATACCGGCCACGTTAGGTCCGCCGCGGCCATGCAAAAAGCGAGAATCGGACAACCCTGGTATGCGTGAACGTCATGGACTTCGGTGACGTCTCCCTGGTCGCCCTGCGCGTGTTCCGCGAGGTCGCCGAACGCGGCACCCTGACCGCGGCCGCGGCGGCACTCGGCTACACGCAGTCGGCGGTGTCGCGGCAGATCGCCTCCCTCGAACGGGTGGCCGGAACTTCCGTGCTCGAGCGGCGGCCGGACGGCGTCCGGCTCACCGCCGCGGGGACCATCGTGCTGCGCCGGGCGATCGCGGTGCTCGGCGAGATCGACGCCGCCGGGCGCGAGCTGGCCGGGCTGCCCGCCGAGGCCGGCACCGTCCGCCTCGGCTGGTTCCCCAGCGCGGGCGCGGTGCTGGTCCCGCGCGCGGTCGCCGAGCTGCGGCGGACGCACGCGGGCGTCACCGTGATCACGCGGGAGGGCACCACGCCGGTGCTCGTCCGGGCGTTGCGCGCGGGCACGCTCGACCTGGCCGTCCTCGGTTCGGTCCCGCCGTTCCGGCCGCCGGACGCCGAGACCCCGGCGCTGCGCCTGGAGACGCTCGCCGAACGCACCCTCCGCCTCGCGGTGCCCGCGGGCCACCCCCTGGCCGGCGCGGGCCCGGTCGACGTCGCGGACCTGCGCGGGCAGCGCTGGATCGCCGGGCCGTCGGCGGGGGAGGAGACGCTGATGGGCGTGTGGCCGGGGCTGGACGAGCGGCCCGAGATCGCCCACACCGCCCGCGACTGGCTGGCGAAGCTGAGCCTGGTCGCCGCCGGCTGCGGCCTGACGACGGTGCCCGCTTCGCTCGCCGGGGCCGTGCCACCGGGGGTGCGGGTGCTGGAGGTGCGCGGCGGCCCGGCGGAGCGGCGGCGGGTGGTGCTGGCCCGCCTGCCGGGCCCGCCGGCCGAACCGGCGGCCCTGCTGGCCGAGGTCCTGCGCCGCACCGCCGCCGGATGACGCGGATCACGTGCATTCCGGTCACATCGGCCGTCGCCGCGGGGTCTACTGCTACGAGGCACGGCGGAAGGATCAGGACACAGTGGACGCGCTGACCGAGCGGTTCGAGCAGGAGCGGCCGCGGCTGCGGGCGGTCGCCTACCGGATGCTGGGCTCGGCCGCCGAAGCCGACGACGCCGTCCAGGAGGCCTGGCTGCGGTTCCACCGGACCGAGGCCGGCGAGATCGACAACATCCCCGCCTGGCTGACCACCGTGGTCGCCCGGATCTGCCTGTCCCTGCTGCGCACGCGCCGCAACCACCGCGAAGAGCCCCTCGACGCCCAACCCGAGCCGGACGACGACCGCCGCGACCCCGGGCAGGAGGCGGAGCTGGCCGACACCGTCGGGCTGGCGCTGCTGGTGGTCCTCGACGCGCTGGGCCCGGCCGAGCGCGTCGCGTTCGTGCTGCACGACATGTTCGCCGTGCCCTTCGACGAGATCGCGCCGGTGATCGGCAAGACCCCGGCCGCCACCCGGCAGCTGGCGAGCCGGGCCCGCCGCCGGGTGCGGGGCGGGACCCCGGCGGACGCGGACCTGCCCCGGCGGCGCAAGGTCGTCGAAGCGTTCCTGGCGGCCTCTCGCGGCGGCGACTTCGAAGCGTTGCTCGCGCTGCTCGACCCGGACGTGGTGCTGCACGCCGACCGGTTCGTCGGCCCGAGCCCCGCGCCGATCGAGCTGCGGGGTGTCGAGAGCGTGCGCCGCGGCGCGATCCTGGCGTCCGAGCGGGCCCGCGCGAGCGAGCTCGCTCTGGTCGACGGCGCCCCCGGCCTGCTCATGGTGCGCGAGGGCCGGTTGGCGGTGGTCCTGGCGTTCCGGGTCGACGGCGACCGCATCACCGGCATCGACGTCATCGCCGACCCGGAGCGGCTGCGCGAGCTGGAGCTGGCGGTTCTCTAACCCAGGGCCGCGCGAAGCCGGGCTTCGCGCTCTGACGGCGTCTGACGCGGGCAGCTGACGCACTTCGGGTTGCCGACTTCGTAGATCAGGCAGCACGAAGCACGCCGTACGGCGGGGGTGCGGCCGACGCGCACGAAACGTGGCTTCGGCAGGTCCAGGCTGATCGCGGCGACCAGGGGCTCGGCGAGGGTGATCGCGCGCTCCGAGTCGGGCGTCCACAGCAGCCGGTTGCCGAGGGAGTCGGTGGCGATCGCGCCGAGCGCCCGCTTCCGGGCCCCGCTGACCTCGGCGATGGTGCTGATCGCGGTGCCGAGGGCGCCGGTGAGCGCGGCACCCAGTTCGGGGAGGCCGCCGTCGAGGGCACGGGTGGACCGGGCGCCCAGGAACCGCCCGTCGGCGACGAGGTCGAGTTCCATCGCGTCCAGCGACGGATCGACCGGCGTCCCGGCCACCAGGCCCTCCACCGCGGGGGCCACGAGGACCGACGACAGCGAGTACCACCAGATCGTGCCCAGCACCTCCGGCCGCGCGCAGCCGTACAGCTTCGCGGCGCCGCCGATGCGGGCCCGCACCCACTCGGCGTCCGCGAGCCGGGTCGCGGACGCGGTCCAGTCCGGCTTCATTCCTTTCTCCGGTACGAGGAGACCGTGAACGACACCGTGACGACCTGGGACTCGCTCAGCGCGTCCAGGCGCTCCCGGCGGCCGTCCCGGTCCAGGTGGAACCCCGCCGGCCCCATCTCGACGGCCTGGCGCACCTGCCGCGGCGTCAGCTCCACCTCGCGCCGGACCTCCGTGCGCTCCGCGCGCGTGAAGTACTCGCCGAGGGTGGCGTCCAGGCGTTCGTCCTTGCGCTCGTCGACGGCCAGCACCAGGTCGCCCAGCTCGCGGAGGTGGTCGGGGGCCGGCGCCGCGACGACCAGGAGGCCGTCGGGCCGCAGCACGCGGTGGAACTCCGGCCCGTTGCGCGGCGCGAAGACGTTCAGCACGACCGACGCCACGCCGTCGCCGACCGGCCACGGCTCCCACAGGTTCCACACCGCCGCGCCCACCCGCGGGTGGGCCCGCGCCGCCCGCCGCAGCGCGACCGCCGAGACGTCCAGCGCGAGGCCGAACGCCTCCGACGTCTCCAGCACGCGAGCGAGGTAGTACCCGGTGCCCGCACCGGCGTCGACGACGAGGCCGCCGGCTCCCGCACAGACGCGGGCGAGCTCGTCGGCCAGTGGCTCGTAGGCGCCCGACGCGAGGAAGTCCGCGCGGGCCGCGACCATCGGCGCGGTGTCCGCCGTCCCGGCCGGGATTCGCGCGTGCAACAGGTTCACGTAACCCTGGCGAGCTAGATCGAAAGAGTGGCGGTTCCCGCAACGCAGGGTGCGTCCCGCTGCGCCGATCGGGTCACCGCACACCGAACACCGCAGGGCCGCGACGACCGGGGGTGGCAGTGGGTCATTCCCGTGGTCGGCCGGTGTCATGGGGATATTCGACCACGACGTTTCGCAACCGGACACTCCAGGAGGGGTCCCGGGAAACCTGGCCGTAACAACCGGGCGCGGACAGTTCACGCGGGCGAAACCTCGCAAGCCGCCTGGTGAAACACCGCGCGCCAAAACTGCCAACGCACGAACCCAGGGCACGGGAGGACGATTGTGCTGAACGCAGGAGACACCGCGTGGGTATTGGCCAGCGCCGCGCTGGTCATGCTCATGACCCCAGGACTGGCGTTCTTCTATGGCGGCATGGTCCGCGCGAAGAGCGTCCTGAACATGCTGATGATGAACTTCATCGCGCTGGCCGTGGTGGGGGTGCTGTGGGCCCTGTACGGCTTCTCGATGTCGTTCGGCGACGACGCCTTCGGCGGCCTCCTCGGTAACTTCCACTTCGCCGGCCTCGAAAACACCTTCGGCAAGCTCGCCGGGTTCGCGGTCGCCGCCACCGACACCTCGCCGGCGGTCGCCTGGCCCGGTTCGGACGCGCTGCCCGTCCTGGCGTTCGTGATGTTCCAGCTGATGTTCGCGATCATCACGCCCGCGCTGATCTCCGGCGCCATCGCCGACCGCGCGAAGTTCTGGGGCTGGACGCTGTTCGTCGTCATCTGGGTGACGGTCGTGTACTTCCCGGTCGCGCACTGGGTGTTCTCCTTCAACGGCTTCATCGGCGAGAACGCCGTCGGCGGCTGGATCGCCAACAACCTCAAGGCCCTCGACTTCGCCGGTGGCACCGCGGTCCACATCAACGCCGGTGCCGCGGGTCTCGCGCTGGCGATCGTGCTCGGCAAGCGCAAGGGCTGGCCGAAGGACACCGGCCGCCCGCACAACGTGCCGTTCGTGCTGCTCGGTGCTTCGCTGCTGTGGTTCGGCTGGTACGGCTTCAACGCCGGTTCGGCGCTGGCCGCGAACGACCTCGCCGCCGTCGCGTTCACCAACACCACCGTCGCCACCGCCGCCGCCGTCCTCGGCTGGCTGCTGGTCGAACAGATCAAGTTCGGCAAGCCGACCACCCTCGGCGCGGCTTCCGGCGCGGTCGCCGGCCTGGTCGCCATCACCCCGGCCTGTGGTTTCGTGAGCCCGATCGGGGCCATCGCGATCGGCCTCATCGCCGGTGCGGTCTGCGCGCTGGCCATCTCGCTCAAGTTCAAGTTCGGCTTCGACGACTCGCTCGACGTCGTGGGCGTCCACCTGGTCGGCGGCATCGTCGGCACGCTGCTGATCGGCTTCTTCGGCACCACGAGCGTCAACTCGCTCGGCGCTGACGGCCTGTTCTACGGCGGCGGGTTCACCCAGCTGGGCCGTCAGGCCGCGGCCGCCGGTGCGGTGCTCGCGTACTCCTTCGTGCTGTCCTTCATCATCGGCTTCGTGATCAAGAAGGCCGGCGGCTTCCGCGTCAGCACCGAGGACGAGGTCAGCGGCATCGACGAAGCCCAGCACGCGGAAAGCGCGTACGACTTCACCGGGACCGGCGGGGGCCTCGGCCACCCGAACACCATCCCGGTCAAGTCCGCCACCCCGGCCGCGAAACTCGAGGAGAGCAAGGCATGAAGCTCATCACGGCGATTGTGAAGCCGTTCACGCTCGACGACGTCCGCTCCGCGCTGGAGCAGCTGGGCGTGCTGGGCATGACGGTCAGCGAGGTCCAGGGCTACGGCCGGCAGAAGGGCCACACCGAGGTCTACCGCGGCGCGGAGTACTCGGTCGACTTCGTGGCCAAGCTGAAGGTCGAGGTCGTCACCGACGACACCAACGTGGAGAAGGTCCTCGAGGCCATCACCACGGCCGCGCACACCGGCAAGATCGGCGACGGCAAGGTGTGGGTGACGCCGGTGGAGACCGTGATCCGGGTCCGGACCGGCGAGCGCGGCACGGACGCCCTATAAGGCCACGGGAATGGCCGACGGGGGCGAACTGGTCAAGGCCACCGAGCGACTGCTCGAGGGCAGGCACGGGAGGCTGGGGGCGTCCGCACTGCGGGCGGCCCTGGTCGACCTCTACGAGTTCTGGCTGGGCAGGGGAGCCTCGGCGGCCGGCGTCGACACCGCGGAACCGGGTGTCGCGCTGGTCGCCGTGGGCGGGCTCGGCCGGCGGGAACTGGTGCCGTTCTCCGATCTCGACCTGCTGCTGGTGCACAACGGCAACAGCGGCGTCGGCGAGATCGCGGACGCGCTCTGGTATCCCTTGTGGGACGCGAAGATCGGGCTCGACCACTCGGTCCGCACACCGGGTGAAGCGCTGAAGGTCGCTTCGGAGGACCTGCGCGTGGCGATGGGCCTGCTCGACGCCCGGCACCTCGCCGGGGACGCCGAACTGAGCGGCCGCCTGGTTTCCGCGGCGCGGGACCAGTGGCGGCGCACCGCGCGCAAGCAGATCCCGGACATGACGGCGTCGGTCCGGCAGCGCTGGGCCCGCAGCGGCGAAATCGCGCAGTCCGCCGAGCCCGACCTCAAGCACGGGCGAGGCGGGCTGCGGGACTTCGCCGTCCTGGAAGCCCTCGCCGCGGCGCAGCTCACCGCGCGTCCGGGCGAGGAACTCCTGGAAGCGAAGGGACTCCTCCTCGACGTCCGCACGGAGCTGCGGCGCGAGATCCGGCGTGAACGGGACGTCCTGTCCGCGCCGGAAGCGGAGCTGGTCGCCGCCGAGCTCGGCTTCGGCGACCGGTTCACGCTGGCCCGCAAGCTTTCCGGAGCGGGCCGCACGATCGCGTACGCGCTCGACGTGGCCCTGCGGTCCACTGTGGAGCCTCCGCGGTCACGGTTCGGGCGGCGTCCTTCGCGGACACCGCTCGCGGAAAATGTGGTGCTGCACGGCAACGAGGTCGCCCTGGCCCGCGACGCCGTCCCGGCCAAGGACCCGGCGCTGCTGCTGCGGGTCGCGGCGGCGTCGGCGCGCACGGGCAAGCCGATCGCGCTCGGCACGCTCAAGGCACTGGCCGAATCGGCGCCGGAGCTGCGCGCGCCCTGGCCGGCCGAGGCGCTGAACGCGCTGGTCGAGCTGCTGGGCGCGGGGGAGGGCCTGGTCGACGCGGTCGAGTCCCTGGACCGGACCGGCCTGTGGTCCCGGCTGTTCCCGGAGTGGGGCGCGGTCCGCGACCTGCCGCCGCGCTCGCCGGTGCACCAGTGGACGGTCGACCGGCACCTGATCCGCACGTGCGTCGAAGCGGCGAAGCTGACCACGACGGTGTCGCGGCCGGACCTGCTGCTGATCGGCGCGCTGCTGCACGACATCGGCAAGGGCCGCGACGCCGACCACTCGGAGCTGGGCGCCAAGATCTCCGCCCAGGTCGCGACCCGGCTCGGGCTTTCGGCCGCCGACGCGGCCACGGTGTCGGCGATGGTCCGCCACCACCTCCTGCTGCCGCACACGGCCACGCGGCGCGACATCGGCGAACCGGCCACGGTGGCCCGGGTGGTGAAGACCCTGGACAGCGACATCGTCCTGGTCGAGCTGCTGCACGCGCTGACCCAGGCCGACTCGCTGGCCACCGGCCCGGGTGTGTGGACGGACTGGAAGGCCCGCCTGCTGGCGGAGCTCGTGTCGGGCTGCGAGGAAGTGCTGCACGGCAAGGGGTTCACCGCCCCTTCCCCGATGGACGACGAACAACGCGAGCTCGTCGCATCGGCGGTGGCCTCGGGCACGGGCGAGATCCGGATCAGCTCGCACGGCAAGGTGGTCACGGTCCTGCTGGCGGTCCCGGCCCGGGCGGAGCTGCTGGCCCCGGCGGCGGGTGTGCTGGCGCTGAACTCCCTGGAGGTCCACTCGGCGGTCCTGCGCGGCCACGACGGCGGCCGCGCGGGGGTGTTCACGGCGTCGCCGAAGTTCGGTTCCCTGCCGGACGCGACGCTGCTGCGCGAGCAGTTCGCCCGCGCGGTGGCGGGCACGTTGCCGCTCACCCAGCGGCTGGCGGCGAAGGAGCGCGACTACGGCTCACCGGCCGAGGCGCCGGTCGCGCCGAAGGTGCTGTGGTTCGACGACGAGACGACGGGCCCGGACACGGTGGTCCTGGAACTGCGCGCGGCCGACCGGATCGGCCTGCTGTTCCGGGTGGCGGGCGCGCTGCGCCGGTGCGACGCGGAGGTCCGCTGGGCCAAGGCGTCGACCCTGGGTGGCGCGGTGGTGGACTCCTTCGCGGTGACCCCCCGCAGCGGCCGCATCGAACCGGGGTGGCGCCGCGAAGTGGAACAGGCCGTCCTCGCCGCGGCTTCCTGACCCGCTCACCCCAAGCGCCCCAATGTGGCCTTCGGTGCGTGAGACGCACCGAAGGCCGCCTTGGGTGCGTGAGACGCACCGAAGGCCGCCTTGGGGCGCTTGGGCGGGCGGGTTCTAGGCGGGCGCTCCGAACCAGCGGTGGAGCGCCTCGTCCAGGCCCGGGCCGCCGTCCCACGCGACGTACCCGTCGGGCCGGACGAGCCGAGGTGCCGCCCCCTCGCGGCCCTCGACCCGTCCGGTCCACCCGGCCGGCACGGTCGCGCCGACCAGGACCGCGCGGCCGTCCGGGCTGGCCGGGACGTCGGTCGCGCGGCCGGTGATCCCCGGGTACGTCACCCCGAGGCCCGACAGCTCCGCGGCCACCGCCCGGCGCGCCTCGGGGACGGCCAGCAGCTCCGTGAACACCGCCCGGACGGCCACCGCGTCCGGGTCGGGAACGCCGAGGACCGCCTGGGCCCGGGTGCTGACCAGCACGCGGGCCGCGATCGGGTGGCGCTCGTCGTGGTAGGTGTCGAGCAGCCCGGCCGGCGCCGTGCCGCGGACCGTCGCGGCCAGCTTCCAGCCCAGGTTCACCGCGTCCTGCAGGCCCAGGTTGAGCCCCTGGCCGCCGACCGGGAGGTGGACGTGCGCGGCGTCGCCGGCGAACAGCACCCGGCCGTGGCGGTACTGCTCCAGCATCCGGGACGCGTCGCCGAAGCGGGACGCCCACAGCACTTCGCCCACGACGATCCCGGGTCCGTGCGCGGCGGTCAGCGCGCGCTGCACTTCGCCGGCGGTGACCGGGGCGTCGCGGTCGAGCTGCTGCTGTTCCTCGCCGAAGACGATCGTGCGGTAGCGGCCGCCGGACAGCGGCAGCAGGTACCCCGACCCCGAGGACGGCAGCTGCCAGTCCTCCGCCAGCCCGGCCGGCTTGGCGGCCAGGGTGAGGTCCGCGACGACCAGCGAGATCCGCGCCGGGCGGCCGGGGAACGCCGCGCCCAGCAGCGTCCGGACCGTGCTGTGCCCGCCGTCGGCGGCGACCAGCCAGCCGGCCCGGTGTTCGCGGCCGCCCGCGGTGACCGTGACGCCTTCGTCGTCCTGCGCCACCGCGGTGACGGCCGCGTCGCGCAGCACCGGCGTGCGCAGCCGCGCTTCGATCGCCGCGGCGACGTGGGCCTGTTCCACGCCGAGCTGGTACGGGAAGGACGTCGGCAGGTCGGTGTAGTCGATCGGGACGCCGGAGAAGTGCCCGGCGGGCAGCTTCGCCTGCACGTACGGCTCGATCGCGGCGAGCAGGCCGCGGTCGGCGAGCACCTCGACCGAGCGGGGCTGCAGGCCGAGCGCCTTCGACTGCGTGGTGGGCTCGGCGTCGCGCTCGAGAACCAGGACGTCGACGCCGGCGCGTTCCAGCTCGAACGCGGTCAGCAGGCCGGTCGGGCCCGCGCCCGCGACCAGGACGTCAGGCATCGAGGTTTTCCTTGCGCAGGTACCAGACGTGCCAGGTGATCAGCAGGGCCAGCGCGCCGAACCAGGCCACGTTGGTGACCAGCGCGAGGAGGTCGATCGGCAGCGTGTAGACGAGCACGACGTGGACGATCGCGCTGCCCAGCAGCACCGCACCCCACGCGGCCGTGTTGATTCGCAGGCCGCGCCGGAACCGGGCGTCGGTGTCCCAGCGGCCCGCCCACGCGTCCGCCCCTTCGGCGCCGCGCTTGACCTCGGCGATGGTGCGGCCGAGCGTCAGCTGCGCCGGGCGGCCGAGGAAGACCGTCACCAGCATCCACGCGCCGAACAGGCCACCCAGCGCCGCCGTCCAGCCTTCGCGGATCACCAGCGTGCGCGGGTCGTCCGACAGCAGGCCGAGCACGACCGACAGCACCAGGACGCTCAGCGTGACCAGGGCGACGAGGTCGACCTTGCGGGTGCGGGCGATGGTCCAGAGCACGTACGGCGCGGCCACCAGGACGCCCGCCATCAGCGCCCACCACTGGCTCACTCCGGCGGCGCGCAGGCCGTAGAACAGCGCCATCGGCACGATCACTTCGAACACGACGTTCCGCACGTTGGCGCGCACGAGCCGGCGCAGGCCGGCGTCGGGTTCGGTCTTCTGCTCGATCATCATCCGGGTTCCCCAGTGGCTTCGGGTGCGGTCGCCCGCACGTACAGGTCGGCGAGTTCGCGGCCGATGCGCGTGAGTTCGGCGGGTTCGGGCACGTCGGCCGCCGCGGTGGCGACGACGGCGTCGAGGCCGGCGGTGAAGGAGAGCGCCGCGGTCCGGGCGTCGAAGGAGCCGAAGGCGCCGGCCGCCTGCCCGGTGCGGAAGTGCTCTTCGAACAGGGCGAGCCGCCCGCTGACGGCGTCGCTCCGCGAACCGGCGTTCCTGACCAGGTCGATCAGCGCCCGGACCTCGGTGGCGTGCTTGCCGACGAGCTCGACGTTCGCCTCGACGTAGGCCCGCAGCTGGGCGACGTGCCCGACGGCGGCGTCGATGCGCGGCTGCATGAACGCCCCGGTGATCTCTTCGATCTCGGTGACGCAGGCGGCGAGCAGGTCGTCCTTGCCGGCGAAGTGGTAGCTGATCATCCCGGTGCTCGACAGGCCCGCGTGCTTCGCGATCCGGCTGAACGACGCCTTGAGGTAACCGGCTTCGGCGATCACGGCGATCGCGGCCCGCACGATCTGCGCCCGCCTGCCGGACTCGGTGAACGTTCTTGCTCGCATGAGCAAAATTTAGCTCAGTCGAGCAAATCTGACAAGTCGCCAGGTCAGCGGCGGATTTGGAGGTGGGTCAGGCGGACGCGGTGCCTTCGACGACCTGGTTGCGGCCCGCGTCCTTGGCCCGGTACAGGGCCTTGTCGGCGGCCTGGAGCAGCCGGTCGACGGCCGTGCCGCCGTCCGGGTAGGTCGCGACGCCGATGGAGGCGGACAGGCCGTCGATCGCGCGGACGCCGGTGCCGTCCTCGTACTCGACCCGCAGCGATTCGATGGCCGACCGGATGCGTTCGGCCACCGCGAGCACGGCCGCCGGTCCGATGTCCGGCAGCAGGACCACGAACTCCTCACCGCCGAAGCGGCCCACCGAGTCGTAGTCGCGGACGGCGCTCTTGATCGTCGCCGCGACCGCGCGCAGCACGGTGTCGCCCGCGAGGTGACCGTGTTCGTCGTTGATCAGCTTGAAGTAGTCCAGGTCGATCATCAGCACGCCGAACGTGCTGTGCCTGCTGCGCTGGGCGCGGGCGAGTTCGCGCGAAGCGAGCAGGTGCCACCCGGTCGTGTTGAACAGCCCGGTCTTCTCGTCGGTGGTCGCGGCGATCTCCAGCTGCTTGATCAGCACCGCCCGGTGCAGCACCAGCAACGGCGGCACGATCGCCACGGCGAGCGCGGGCAGCGTCGCCAGCGTCAACGCCGTGAGCAGGCCCAGGCAGAGCGTCGCCACTTCGAGGAGGTTGTCGCCGAGGCCGCCGAAGAACGCCTTGACCGTGCGCTTGGTGATCGTCAGCGCCGGCACGATGGTGATCGCCGCGACCAGGAAGTACGTCACCGCGGCCAGCGTGATGGCCGTGACGCCGCGCCAGCCCGCCGTCAGCGCGGCGTACATGTTCGGGACACCGAGGCGGCTCAGGACGAGCTCGGCCGAGAAGCAGGTGATGACGACCAGCGTCGCGTTCAGGGTGGTCCGGAACGGCGGAACGCGCTTGATCCGCGCGAGGCTGCGCGTGGCGAGGTGCAGGTAGAGGACGGCGACCAGCCCGGTGACGAGCGCGGGCGGCAGGAGCAGCACGCCGGCGAACGTCCAGACCGACGTCAGGTTGATGTGCGGGGTGTCGGACACCAGCCGCCGGACCCGTTCGATCTTGCGGCCCAGTTCGGCCTGCAGCACGCCGAGGCCGGCAAGGACGGCGAAGACGGCGAAGTCCCACCCGCGCGCGGGCACGGCCACGGCGGCCCAGATGGTGGCGGCGAGCGCGACCGGCTCGACGAGCAAGCAGTAGAAGATCAGCGACCCGCGCTGCCGCCAGAGGGTCCAGAGAGCAGGATTCAGCGCCCCACGGATCCGTCCCGTGCGGGGTTGGGCCGGACGGGCGCCGTCCATACTCAAGGCGGTGCAACTCCCCTGGGTGATCCGACGATCCACATCCACCCCACCACACCGGGCGGCCGCGATCGATGATTGCCACACGTTCGGAGCAGTGAAGGGAGGCCGCCGCCATGCGCAACCGCGAATCCTGAGCCGCTGAGCCGCTGTGCCCCCGAAGTCCGCGCGAAGCGCCGGAGGGAGGCTGTCGTGCGCAACCGCGAGTCCTGAGCCGAGGGGCCCTTTGTCCACCTTGTGGTCGAGAGGAGAGCTGCCGTGCGCAACCGCGAGTCCTGAGCTGTCGTGATCTCCGTTCATCCGCGCCCGGAAAGGAGTGCTGCTGTGCGTAACCGCGAGTCCTGAACCCGATGCCCGCCCGCCCGATCGCGCCGGAAGGAGAGGTGCCGTGCGTAACCGTGAGTCCTGAGCCGAGGCGCCGTGTTCATCCCGCGTTGAAAGGAGAGCCGTCGTGCGTAATCGCGAGTCCTGAGCTGCCGTGATCCCCGTTCGTCCGCGCCCGGAAGGAGAGCCGCCATGCGCAACCGCGAGTCCTGAACCCCATGTCCGCCGTCCGATCGCGCCGGAAGGAGAGGTGCTGTGCGCAACCGCGAGTCGTGACCCCGTCGTGGACCCCGTCCGTCCTGCCCGAGAGAGGAATCGTCACCATGCGCAACCGTGAGTCGTGAACCCGCGCCGGAGGAGGATCCGGCCCACCCTCAACCGCGGGCCCGGGTGGGGCCGCTCAGGCGGTCGCGCCGCCGTCGACCACCAGGTCGTGCCCCACGGTGAACGCGGCTTCGTCCGAAGCCAGCCACAGCACCGCGGCCGCCACTTCGGCGGTGGCACCCACCCGGCCCAGCGGGATCGCGTCCTTCAGCCGCGCGGCGCGGTCGGCGTCCGTCTCGCCGGGGCGCCGCGACATGTCCGTGTCGGTCGCGCCCGGGCTGACGGCGTTGATGCGCACGCCATCGGCGATGTGGTCGCGCGCCGCCGTCCTGGTCAGCGCGCTCACCGCGGCCTTCGACGCCGCGTAGGCCGCCATGTTCGGCAGCCTGCCGTGCGCGCCGATGTTCGACGCCATGTTGACGATCGCGCCCCCGCCGTGCGCCCGCATGTGCGCGACCTCGTGCTTGAGGCACAGCCACGTCCCGGTGACGTTCGTGTCCAGCACCGCGCCGAAGCCGTCCTCGTCGAGGTCCGCGACCGGCGCCGGCGACCCGAGGATGCCGGCGTTGTTGAACGCGACGTCCAGCCCGCCGTGCCGCGCGACGACCGTCTCCACCATCCGCGCCACGTCCGCGGACTCGGTCACGTCGACGGTCACCGCGCTCGCGTCGCCGCCGATCTCCGCCACCGCGGACGCCAGCCGCCGCTCGTCGCGCCCGGCGACGACCACCGTCGCGCCTTCGCCCGCGAACGCCCGCGCCGTCGCCCGTCCGATGCCCGAGCCGCCGCCCGTCACCAGGACGACCTTGCCCGCAAAACGTGCCCCCATCGTGTACCTTCTTTCTGGTCCGATCAGTCTTGAATGAGCAGGCGCATGGCTTGGGAGACGGCCGCGCCCACCCGGCTCGCCGCATCGCTGCCCTTGCCGAGGACGCGCAGCCCCTGCAGCACGGTGAGCAGGAAACGCGCCAGTGTCGCCGGGTCGCTTCCCGCGGGGAGTTCGTCCTGGGCCCTGGCGCGCTCCAGCGCCATGGTGAGGGCGACCTCGAGGGTGTCCCAGCTGCGCTCCACGACCCGGGCGACGTCCGGGTCGTGGGGGAGCAGCTCGACCGCCGCGTTGACCACGAAGCAGCCCATTTTCGTGTCGTCGCCGAGGATTTCCGCGGTGTAGCCGTCGAAGAGCCGGCGCACCGCGGCCACCCCGGAACCCGGCTCCGACAGCTGGGCCATCACCCGTGCGTCGGTCCGTTCGGCGTACCGCTTCAACGCCGTGACGTACAGGTCGTGCTTCGTGCCGAAGGTGGCGTACAGGCTGGCCTTCGCGACGCCGAGGTGCGTGACGAGGTCGCTGACCGACGTCGCCTCGTACCCCTGGCGCCGGAAGAGCGTGAGGGCGCCGTCGCAGGCTTCGCCGACGTCGAACTCCTTGACCCGGGACATGATCGAAACCTTAGCCGTATCGAGAACGATCGGTCAAATATGTGGGCGGCGGTGTGTCGCGTTCGGTCACGGCGCGTGCGGTGGCACTATGGCTGCTTCGACCGGCCCGAGGGGGTGAGCGATGCAGGATCGGCTGACGCTGCCGCCGACCGTCGTCGCCACCCACCTGCGCTCCTGCGCCGAGGAACTCGCCGCCGGCCTGCGCTGCGGTGGGCCGGGCGCCACGACGGCCGAGCTCACAGACGTCGTCGCCCAGCTGGTCGCCGGTCAGGAAGCGATCTCCCACGCCCTCGCCGGCCTCGCCGCCCGGGTTGAAGGCGGTTCGGCCGCCCTCGCCGCGGCCCCGCCGCTCGACGTCGAGGTCGTCACCGAGGTGCTCCGCGCGGCCGCGATCGCGTCCCGGTGCTCGGCGGAGGCGCTCGACGAGGTCACGCCGTCCTTCGAATGTGTGAGCGAATCCGTCTCGCCTGACACCCGTTTGTAGCTGTCGATGCGCCGTAGCCGCTGTCTAGCCTGGGAGCTGCGGAGGTGGCACGGATGCGCGCAGTGTGGACGGGCACGATCGGGTTCGGCAGTTACGCCATCCCGGTGAAGGCGTACAGCGCCACCGAGGAGCGGGAGATCCCGCTGCACCAGGTGCACGAGACCGACGGCGGCCGCATCCGGGTCAAGCGCGTGTGCGAGATCGACGGCGACGAGGTGCCGCCCGAGGAGATGGTCCGCGGCTACCCCGTCCCCGGCGGCGACGTCGTCCTGCTGTCCGACCACGAGCTGGCGTCGCTCCCGATGCCGGGCCGCACGATCGCCATCCGCGGGTTCGCCCCGGCGCCCGACGTCGATCCGCTCTGGTTCGCCAAGAGCTACTACCTCGAACCCGAGCCGGCGGGGACGAAGCCGTACGTGCTCTTCAGCGAGGCCCTCCAGCAGTCGGGCCGGCTCGCGCTGGTCACCGTCGCGCTGCGCCGCCGCGAAACGCTCGGCGCGCTACGCGTGCGCGACCAGGTGATCGTGCTGGAGACGATGCGGTGGCCGGACGAGGTGCGCACCCCCGACTTCCCGTTCCGGCACGCCGACGTCGACATCCGGCCCGGCGAGCTGCGGCGCGCGGTGAACCTGGTCGAGGAACTGACCGGCGAGTTCGACCCCGGCCGGTACCCCGACCGTTACCGCGAAGCCTTCGAAGCGTTGGTCCAGGCGAAGATCGACGGCGCCGAGGTCGTCCAGCCGACGGCCGCCGAACAGGCCGAGGGAGTAACCCGCTTGCTGGCGGCGTTGCAGGAGAGCGCCGCCGAAGCGGAGGATGCGCGCAACGCGGCCGTCACGAAGGCCAAGGCCGCCGCGTCGAGGGCCGCGAAG
This sequence comes from Amycolatopsis plumensis, assembly GCF_042652605.1. Classification (NCBI taxonomy): domain Bacteria; kingdom Bacillati; phylum Actinomycetota; class Actinomycetes; order Pseudonocardiales; family Pseudonocardiaceae; genus Amycolatopsis; species Amycolatopsis plumensis. The sequence continues at coordinate 5,110,392 of NZ_JBHSJY010000001.1, forward strand.
GCGCGGACGACGGCGAAGCGAGCCGCGACCCGCAGCCGCACGAAGACGCCTTGAGTATTACTACCCACGGGTAATTGAGGGTTCTCACACTCAACCCGCCACCCGCGGCGCGGCAGACTTCCTCCTGTCAGCGGATACCGGATCGCTGACGAGGGGGGAAGTCCGGACGGCCCCTGGGGAGGTGAGCCGTCCAGACGCCAGGGTTCCGGGGCGGGCCGAAGGAGGAGCGGCCCGTTTCCGGAACCCGTTCCGCACCGCGGGGAGGCGGCGCGGAACTCCAAGGGGGTGTCCGAAGGCTGCCGTGGAGGGATCGAGGGGTCTCCACGGCAGCCTTCAGGCGTCCGCGACCCGGATCAGCAGGTCGGCGGCCAGCCGGAGCAGTTGCTGCTCGGTCGGCGAGAGCGTCGACTCGAGGGCCCCGGCCAGCCAGCGTTCGCGTTGGGTGCTGTACCGGCGCAGGACGGCCAGGCCCTCGTCGGTGATGCTGACCCGTGACCGGCGCCCGTCGTCGGGGTCCGGCGTTCGCTCGATGTGGCCGCGGACGTCGAGCGAGGCCAGGATGCGGGTGAGCGACTGCGGCTGCAGCCGTTCCGCTTCGGCCAGCTCGGTCGGCGTCTGCGTGCCCGCGCGGTAGAGCCGGCTCAGCACCGCGAGCACCGCCGGTCCAGGGATGTGCCGGTCGGCTTCCGCGCGCATCCGCCAGTTCAGCCGCCCGACGCCTTCGCGCACCCGCCGGGACAGGTCGGCGAGTTCGGCGTCCGCGGTGACCCGCGCGGCGGTCTCGTCCAGGGTCCGGGCCGGTTCGGTGTGCATGGCCCCAGATTAGGCGGTTCCGCGGACCAGCCGGGCATAACGCCCGTCGCGCGCCAGCAGTTCGTCGTGTGTCCCCCTTTCGGCGATCCGGCCCTCGTCCAGCACCACGATCTGGTCGGCGTGCTCCACAGTGGACAACCGGTGGGCGATCGTCAGCGTCGTGCGGCCCGCGGCGAGCCGGTCGAGTTCGGCCTGCACCGAGCGCTCGGTGCGGGTGTCGAGCGCGCTGGTCGCCTCGTCGAGGATGAGCACGGGTGGGTTGCGCAGCAGGATCCGGGCGATCGCCATCCGCTGCTTCTCGCCGCCGGAGAACCGGTACCCGCGCTGGCCGACGACCGTGTCGTACCCCTCCGGCAGCCCGGCGAGGGTGTCGTGGATGTGCGCGGCCTTCGCCGCCCGCTCGATCTCGTCGTCGGTCGCGTCCGGCTTGGCGAAGCGCAGGTTCTCCCGCACGGTGTCGTGGAAGAGGTAGGTCTCCTGCGACACCAGCCCGACACCGGCCGCGAGGGAAGCCAGCGTGACGTCCCGGACGTCGGTGCCGTCGATCGTCACCGAACCACTGCTCACCTCGTACAGCCGGGCGACCAGGTAGGCGAGCGTCGTCTTGCCCGAGCCGGTCGAGCCGACCAGTGCCGTCGTCGTCCCGGCCGGCACGTCGAGGTCGATCTCGTGCAGCGTCGGCGGGCCGTCGGCGTCGTAGCGGAACGACACGCCGCGCATCGCGATGTCGCCGCGGCGCACCTCCAGCACCCGCGCACCCGGCTTGTCCGCGATCTCCACCGGAAGGTCCAGGACCTCGAAGATGCGGCCGAACAACGCCTTCGACGTCGCCACGTTCTGCCCGATGCTCTGCATCGCGCTCGCCGGCGCCACCAGCCGGTTGAGCATGCTGGTGAAGGCCACGACGGTGCCGAGCGAGATCGGCGACGCACCGCCGGCCAGCGCCAGCCCGGCGATCCAGTAGACCAGCGCCGGGATCACCGTCAGGCTCATCGCCCGCGACGCCGTCTGCCAGCGGCCGGCCAGCGCGGCCGCCCGTTCCAGCGAGGCGATCTCCCGCGATTCGGCCCCGAACCGCTCGCGCATGGCTCGTTCGTTGCCCATCGTTTTGGCGAGCAGCACCCCGGTGACCGACAGCGACTCCTCGACCATCGTCGTCAGCCGGGCCATCCGGCGGGTCCGGCCGCGGGCCAGGGTCCGCCGCTTCTTCCCCAGCCGCAGGGTGAACAGGAGGAACAGCGGCACGACGACGAGCGACAGCGCCGCGAGCTGCCAGTCGAGCGCGACCAAGGCCACCGCGATGGCGATCGTCGTGGTCGCGTTCTGCACCATCGACCCGGCCGTCGTGGTGATCACGTTGTCCACCCCGCCGATGTCGTTGAACACCCGCGAGAGCACTTCGCCGCTCTTCGTCCGCGTGAAGAAGCCAAGCGACATCCGCTGCAGGTGGCCGTAGACGGAGACGCGCAGCTCGTTCATGACCCGTTGCCCGATGGTGTTGGACAGCCCGGTGGTGGCGACGCCGAGCGAGCCGCTGCCGACCGCGCAGCCGATCATCCCGGCCGCCAGCAGGCTGATCAGGAGGGTGTCCCGGTGGGGCAGGGCGTCGTCGAGGATCTCGCGCAGCAGGAACGGCGAGACGACGCCGAGGCTGGCCTGGACGACGATCAGCGCGAACAGTGCGGCGAGCGGCCCGCGGTGCGGGCGGAACAGGCCGGCGATCCGCCGCAGCGGCACCGGTTCGTCGGTGTCGCCGGCCGGTTCGCGCAGGACGGGGACTGAGGTCATGCACCTATGTTTACTAAAATTCGGCCGATGCGCCACTGATTTTGCGATATCCACTCGGAAGTGCGTCGAACATTGGTTAACGTATGCGTACTACCGAGCGCACACCCGCGAAGGGAAGGAGCCGGAGCGACTACCCTCGACAAAGCCGGCCGAGTCCGGCGCGCCACCATCGACCCAGCTGGAGCGTGCACACCCGTGTTCGACACCCTCTCCGATCGGCTCACCGCCGCCCTGCAGACGCTCACGCGCAAGGGCAGGCTGTCCGACGCCGACATCGACGCCACCGCGCGCGAGATCCGCATCGCGCTGCTGGAGGCGGACGTCGCCCTCGGCGTGGTCAAGACCTTCATCGCGAGGATCAAGGAGCGGGCGAAGGGTGCCGAGGTCTCCCAGGCGCTCAACCCCGCGCAGCAGGTCGTCAAGATCGTCAACGAGGAGCTCGTCGGGATCCTCGGCGGCGAGACGCGCCGGCTCAACCTGGCCAAGACCCCGCCGACCGTGATCATGCTCGCCGGTCTGCAAGGTGCCGGCAAGACGACGCTGGCCGGCAAGCTCGCGCTGTGGCTGAAGAAGCAGGGCCACGCGCCGATGCTGGTCGCCTGCGACCTCCAGCGCCCGAACGCCGTCACGCAGCTGCAGGTCGTCGGCGAGCGCGCCGGCGTCGTCACCTTCGCGCCCGAGCCGGGCAACGGCGTCGGCGACCCGGTCGATGTCGCCCGCCGCGCCATCGCCGAGGCCAAGCACGCGCAGCACGACGTCGTCGTGGTCGACACCGCGGGCCGCCTGGGTGTCGACGAAGAGCTGATGAAGCAGGCCGCCGACATCCGCGACGCGGTCGAGCCCGACGAGGTCCTGTTCGTCGTCGACGCGATGATCGGCCAGGACGCCGTGACCACGGCGCAGGCGTTCCAGGACGGCGTCGGCTTCAGCGGCGTCGTGCTCACCAAGCTCGACGGCGACGCCCGCGGTGGTGCCGCGCTGAGCGTTCGCGAGATCACCGGCCAGCCGATCCTCTTCGCCTCCAACGGCGAGAAGCTCGAGGACTTCGACACCTTCCACCCGGACCGGATGGCGTCGCGGATCCTCGGCATGGGTGACGTGCTCACCCTGATCGAGCAGGCCGAGCAGGCCTTCGACCAGAAGCAGGCCGAGAAGGCCGCCGAGAAGCTCTCCAGCGGCCAGCTCACCCTGGAGGACTTCCTCGAGCAGATGCTCGCGGTCCGCAAGATGGGCCCGATCGGCAACCTGCTCGGCATGCTCCCGGGCGCCGGCCAGATGAAGGACCAGCTCGCCCAGGTCGACGACAAGCACCTCGACAAGCTGCAGGCGATCATCCGCGGCATGACCCCGGCCGAACGCGAAGACCCGAAGCTGATCAACGGGTCGCGCCGCCTGCGCATCGCGAACGGCTCGGGCGTCACCGTCCGCGAGGTCAACGACCTGGTCAACCGGTTCTTCGAGGCCCGCAAGATGATGGCCCAGATGGCCGGCCGCTTCGGCTTCGGCGGCGGGGGCGGCGGCTCCAAGCGCAAGGGCAAGAAGGGCAAGAAGGGCCGCGGTCCCACGCCCCCCAAGGTCCGCGGCGGCTTCCCCGGCGGCATGCCGATGCTGCCCCCCGGCGGGCAGATGCCGGGCGGGATGCCCGACCTGTCGCAGCTGGGCGGCATGAACGACGTCCCGGGCTTCGACCCGACGAAGTTCAAGCTGCCGAAGAACCCCAAGGACAATTGAGCACCGCGCTCCACGCCGCCGGGGTGATCCTGCCCGGCGGCGAGCCGGGGGAGCTGTGGATCACCGGCGGCCGGATCTCGTTCGAGCCGGTGCCGGACGCCGAGAGCCTGGGCCGGGACGTCTTCCTCGTGCCCGGGCTGGTCGACGCGCACTGCCACCCCGGCATCGGCGTCGGCGGCCCCGTTTCGCTGGACGAGGCCACCGAGCAGGCGATCACCGACCGCAACGCCGGCACGCTGCTCATCCGCGACTGCGGACTCCCCATCGACGTGCGTCCGCTGCAGCAGCGGGCCGACCTGCCGACGATCATCCGCGCCGGGCGGCACCTCGCGCTGACCAAGCGGTACATCCCCGGTCTGGGCCTCGAGCTCGACGACCCCGCCCAGCTGCCGGAGGCCGTCGCCGAGCAGGCCCGTGACGGCGACGGCTGGGTCAAGCTCGTCGGCGACTGGATCGACCGCGGCGTGGGCGACCTGGCGCCGCTGTGGCCGGACGACGTCCTGGCCGAAGCCGTCAAGGTGGCGCACGACCACGGCGCCCGCGTCACCGCGCACGTGTTCGGCGAAGCGGCGCTGCCGGGACTGATCGCGTCCGGCATCGACTGCCTCGAGCACGGCACCGGCCTGAGCGCCGATCAGCTGGCCGAGCTGGCGCGCCACGACGTCGCTCTGGTCCCGACATTGATCAACATCGAGAACTTCCCGGGCATCGCGGACAAGGCGGGCAAGTACCCGGCGTACGCCGCGCACATGCGGGCGTTGCACGCCGGCGTCGGCGAGATGGTCGCCGCGGCCATCGAAGCCGGCGTACGCGTCTTCGCGGGCAGCGACGCCGGGGGCATGGTCGAGCACGGCAGGCTCGTCGACGAGATCGAGGCGCTCCACCGCGCCGGCATGACGCGGGAGCAGGCCCTCGCGTGCGCGTCCTGGGCCGCCCGCGACTGGCTCGGCCACCCCGGCATCGCCGACGGCGCACCCGCCGACCTGCTGGTCTACCCGGCCGATCCGCGGGAGGACCTGGGCGTCCTCCGGCATCCTTCGCACATCGTGCTCGGCGGCGTCGTCCACACCTAGACCCCGCTGATTTCCTTGCAGGGGCGGCACTTTAGCGTGGGACGCGTGACGGACGACGACGGCGCACGGCGCGTGCTCGGGGCGCACTGGTGTTTCGTGGCGTTCTTCGCGGGCATCGCCGGCTACTACCTGACCAACCTGATCATCGCCGCGGCGGTCAACCGCAACGTCGGCGAGTTCGACCCCCTCGAGCTGCACGACATCGGCCCGCTCCTGCTGCTGGCGTTCGTGCCCAACCTGCTGCTCGGCCTCGGCCCGGCGGCCGGCTCGTGGCTCTGGGGCGAGGGGCTGCGCGCGGACTTCGGCCTCAAGCCCACCTGGCGCGACGTCCGGATCGGCCTCGCCTGCGGCGTGCTCGCGCTGGTCGTCGGCTACCTGCTGAACCTGATGCTGATCGCGGTCTACGGCGCCGACGACGTCTCCGACAGCCCGCTGACCGACCTCGCCGACACCTTCGACGGCGACACGGTGTGGCTGGTCCTCGCGGCGGTGATCGTCATCGCCGGCGCCCCGATCACCGAGGAACTGCTGGTCCGCGGCACGCTGTGGAACGCGCTGTCGTTCCACCGGGTCCCGCCGTGGGCGGTGCTCGTGCTGACTTCGCTCGTGTTCGCCCAGCTGCACGGCGAGCCGACCCGCACCATCGCGCTGTTCGGGCAGGGCATCGCGATGGGACTGGCCCGGTACCTGTCCGGCCGGGTCAGCGCCGGGGTGATCGCCCACGCGGCGAACAACCTCCCGCCCGCGGTGCTCCTGTTCGTCGCGCATTAGACTTTGCGAAGATCGATGGACAGTAGCTGGACGGATACTGTGCGATCACATCCCGGCGGCTAGGCTCGAGGCAGGAGCCGAGCGACGCGGAGGGCAAGGCGTGACCACTTCCCAGCCCCGGGACCCGGCCGCCGACGCCACGCCGTTCCCCGAGCCCGAGGAGCCCGCCGCGACCGCCTTCCTGCCGCCCGCGCCGAGGCACCGGTGGGGTTTCGGGGCCTTCCTGCTCGTCGAAGCCGTGCTGCTGGCGTCCGCGGCCTTCGTGTCGGTCCTGGTCGGCGACACCGGGCCCGGCCCGCTGCCGATGCGCGTCGTGCTGCTCGGCACCATGCTGCCGACGATGATCGCGGCCGGTGTCGCGGTGCTGATCACCTTCGTCCGCGGCAACGGGCCCGTGTCCGACCTGCGGCTCGAGTGGCGCTGGGCCGACGTGAAGACCGGGCTGCGGTACGGCTGCGTCGGGCTCGTCTTCACCACCCTCGCCGCCTACCTGTGGACGCGGCTGGTCGGCGACGCGAACGCGACGTCGGCGATCAGCGCGCTGGTCGAAGACCGCCGGATGTCGATTTCGGCGGCGCTGGTGATGTTCGTCTACCTCTGGCTGCTCGGCCCGATCTGCGAGGAGATCATCTACCGCGGCCTGCTCTGGGGAGCCGCGGAGCAGTTGCAGTGGCGCAGCGAGCGCTGGGGCCGGATCGCGGCGTTCCTGCTGTCAACTGCGGTGTTCGCGGCCAGCCACCTCGAGCCGCTGCGGACGACGTTGCTGCTGGTCATCGCGGTGCCGATCGGCCTGGTGCGGCTGGTCACCGGCCGCCTGCCGGGCAGTATCGTCGCGCACCAGGTGAACAACTTCCTGCCGGCGCTGACCATCCTGCTCGGGGCGCTCGGGGTGGCCTCTTTCTAGGTGCGCGGGTGCCGTCTGGCAGAATGGGTCACTGCCTGCTTCCGCCGGACCCTCTCACCGTGCGAAAGCTCCTGACCTTCGGGTGCCCGCGTCCGTGTCCCCACTCGGCCCGCGTGCGCCCAGCCCAGCACCAGAGAGACTCGAGGAGAACCCACACCCGTGGCCGTCAAGATCAAGCTGCAGCGCCTCGGCAAGATCCGTGCGCCGTACTACCGCATCATCGTCGCCGACGCGCGCACCCGCCGGGACGGCAAGGCCATCGAGACGATCGGCAAGTACCACCCGAAGGAAGAGCCGAGCCTGATCGAGGTCGTCTCCGAGCGCGCCCAGTACTGGCTGGGTGTCGGCGCGCAGCCGACCGAGCCGGTCCAGCGCCTGCTGGAGATCACCGGTGACTGGCAGAAGTTCAAGGGCCTGCCGGGCGCCGAGGGCACCCTGAAGGTGGCCGAGCCGAAGCCGTCCAAGCAGGACCTGTTCAACGCGGCGCTGGCCGCGGCCGGCGAGGAGCCCACCACCGAGGCCACCACGCCGAAGAAGAAGTCCGCCCCGAAGAAGGCCGAGGCCGAGAAGGCGGAGGCCGCTGAGGGCGAGAAGTCCGAGTGAGTTTCCTCGCGGACTCCCTCGAGCACCTGGTGCGCGGGATCGTCGACAACCCGGACGAGGTCCGGGTCGAGCTGCTGACCACGCGCCGTGGCCGCACGCTCGAGGTGCACGTGCACCCCGACGACCTCGGCAAGGTGATCGGCCGGGGTGGTCGCACGGCGACCGCCCTGCGCACCGTCATGGGTGGCATCGGTGGCCGCGGCGTCCGGGTGGACGTCGTCGACACCGACCGCTGAGCCTTTCGGAAGCACGGTCAGGATGGACGTCGTAGTCGGCCGCATCGCGAAGGCGCACGGCATCCGCGGGGAACTCGCGGTGGACGTGCGCACGGACTCGCCGGACGAGCGGTTCAAGGTCGGTGCGGCCGTCACGACGAAGCTGCGTGACGGCAGCAAGAGGGAACTCACCATCGCAGCCGCCCGCGAACACAGCGGGCGGCTGCTGGTGCGTTTCGAGGAGGTCTTGACCCGCGACGTCGCCGAGACGCTGCGCGGTGCCCTCCTGCTCGCCGACACCGACACGCTGCCGCCGACTTCGGACCCCGACGAGTTCTACGACCACGAGCTGGCCGGCCTGCGAGCCGAGCTGGCCGACGGCACGGTCGTGGGCAAGGTCGTCGAGGTCGTCCACTCACCCGCGGGCGAGCTGCTGGAACTGGACGTCGACGGCCGGTCGGCGCTGGTGCCTTTCGTCCGCGCGATCGTCCCCACGGTGGACGTCGCCGGCGGCCGGGTCGTGCTCGACCCGCCGGAAGGGCTCCTGGACGCCTGACATGCGGATCGACGTCGTCACGATCTTCCCCGAGTACCTCGACCCGCTGCGCGCCGCGCTGCTGGGCCGGGCGATCGACCGCGGCCTCATCGAGGTCGGCGTGCACGACCTGCGCGACTGGACTCACGACGTGCACCGCGCGGTCGACGACGCGCCGTACGGCGGCGGGCCGGGCATGGTCATGAAGCCGCAGATCTGGGGCCCGGCGCTGGACGACGTCTGCACGTCCGAGACGCGGCTCGTCGTGCCGACGCCGGCGGGGAAGCCGTTCACCCAGGAGCTGGCGCACGCCTACGCGGCGGAGAAGCACCTGGTCTTCGCCTGCGGTCGCTACGAAGGCATCGACCAGCGGGTCGTCGACGACGCGGCCCGCCGGATGCCCGTCGACGAGGTGTCGATCGGCGACTACGTCCTGGTCGGCGGCGAGGCGGCGGTGCTGGTCATCGTCGAAGCCGTCGTGCGGCTGCTGCCGGGGGTGCTGGGCAACGCGCGGTCGGCCGCCGAGGACTCGTTCTCCGACGGCCTGCTCGAAGGACCTAGCTACACGCGCCCGGAGGTGTGGCGGGACCTGGCGGTGCCGGACGTGCTGCGGTCGGGCAACCACGCGCTGATCGACCGCTGGCGGCGTGACCAGGCCCTGGAGCGCACGGCCCGCCGCCGCCCCGATCTACTGGCGCGGCTGCCGGAAGGTAGTCTCGACAAGCACGATCGCGGGGTCCTGGAGGGCCTGGACCCCGAGCAGGCCGAGGGCCGGTTCTTCCGGCCCGATCCCGGTCTGTAAACTTGACCGGTGCCGTGGGCATGAGTACAGCCCACCAACAGCCCCCTGGTCGCCCGCAGCGGCACCGTTGCGCGCCCGGGATCTGTACGCAAGCCATACCGAAGACGAGGACGGACCACCGATGAACACCCTGGACGCGCTGGACAAGCAGTCGCTGCGTTCCGACATCCCGGACTTCCGCCCGGGCGACACGCTCAAGGTGCACGTCCGCGTCATCGAGGGCAACCGCGAGCGCAACCAGGTCTTCCAGGGCGTGGTCATCCGCCGTCAGGGCGGTGGCATCCGGGAGACCTTCACCGTGCGCAAGGTTTCGTTCGGCGTCGGCGTCGAGCGCACCTTCCCGGTGCACTCGCCGAACCTCGCCGAGATCGAGGTCCACAAGCGCGGCGACGTGCGGCGCGCGAAGCTGTACTACCTGCGCGACCTCCGCGGCAAGAAGGCCAAGATCAAGGAGCGGCGCGAAAACCGCGAGACGGCCTCGGCTAACTGAGTCACCACCCGGTTACCGGTAGCCTGACGACGTGGCCGAACCCGTGTCCCAGAACGCTCCCGAGGATGACCCCGATCGCTCCGAAGAGGACAAGCCAAGGCTGTCCCGTTCCGAGGAGCGCGGGGGATCCCGTCGGCGGCGAGCCAAGCCCGCCAAGAAACGGTCGTTCTGGAAGGAACTGCCGATCCTGCTCGTGATCGCTCTGGTGCTCACGATCCTGATCCAGACATTCCTCGCGAAGGTCTTCATGATCCCGTCGGGTTCCATGGAGGCCACCCTGCACGGGTGCCCCGGGTGCACCGGGGACCGGATCCTGGTCGACCGGGTCACCTACGACTTCACCGAGCCCTCCCCGGGTGACGTGATCGTCTTCAAGGGCCCGCAGGCGTGGATCAACAACGAGATCGCCCCGCAGGAGTCGAGCAACGTCGTCGTCCAGGCCCTGCGCGGTCTCGGCTCGCTGGTCGGGTTCGCCCCGCCGGACGAGCGGGACTTCGTCAAGCGGGTGATCGCGGTCGGCGGGCAGACCGTCCAGTGCTGCGACCCGCAGGGCCGCGTGATCGTGGACGGCAAGGCGCTCGACGAGCCGTACATCTACTGGGACACGTCCATCCAGGAGCAGAAGGCCTTCGAGCCGGTGAAGGTTCCGGCCGGGATGCTCTGGGTGATGGGCGACAACCGCAACAACTCCGACGACTCCCGGTTCCAGGGCGGCGGCGGCGTGAACGGCGTGGTTCCGGTGGAGAACGTCATCGGCAAGGCGCGGATCATCGTCCTGCCGCCGAGCCGGTGGGGCGGGATCACCGACCACAACCCGCAGGAGTCGGCGCAGCCGGTGGCACTGGGTGCGCCGGCCTGGCAGAGCGGGCTCCCGCTCGGCGCCGGGATCGCGGCGGCGTGGCCGGCGTTGTTCGTCGGGCGCAAGCTCAAGTCCGGACTGCGCCGGGCGGCCGGGCGGAAACCCTAGCCTTTTCCGGCAGACGGGTGATCCAGCTTTGATACTTCCCGTTCCCCTGACGGCGGCCGAGCCGATCCGGCCACCGCGAGCCGTGGTGCGCGGCGACCTCTTCTGGGGTCTGCAGGGCGCGCTCGACCGCCGTGGCCTCGGCCCGGTCGCCGGCGTGGACGAAGCCGGCGCCGGCGCGTGCGCGGGGCCGCTCGTGGTCGCGGCCTGCGTGCTCAAGCAGGGCGACGCGGCAAAGCTGACCGAGCTGACGGACTCGAAGATGATGACCGCCAAGGCGCGGGACCGGGTCTACGACCTGGTCCTCGCCCGGGCCGTCGACTACTCGGTGATCGTCATCCCGACCGAAGAGGTCGACCTCTACGGCATCCGGGTGATGAACCTGGAGGGCATGCGCCGCGCCGCGGCGGCCCTGCGCGTGCAGCCGGGGTACATCCTCACCGACGGTTTCCGCGTCCCGGGCCTGACGGCCCCGAACGCGGCGGTCATCAAGGGCGACCGTTCGGTGGCCTGCATCGCGGCCGCGTCGGTGCTGGCGAAGGTGACGCGAGACCGCATCATGGCGGGCTACCACGACGACTTCCCGCACTACGGGTTCGACGTGCACAAGGGCTACAGCACGTCCGACCACCTGGCGGCGCTGCGCGAGCACGGGCCCAGCAACGTCCACCGCTGGTCGTACACGAACGTGGCCACGGTGGCCGTCAAGCACGGCCTGCGCCCGGCGCGGCCGGTCCTGCTGACGTACGCGGCGCTGGAAAAGGCCATGGGCGCGCCGGGCGCGGCCGGCCTGGCCACGGTCCTCGACGAGGCATTGGAACCGCAACTCAGCCTGCCGCTGCATGCCCCGGCCGCGGGTGTGGGTCACAATGAACGCTCCGCCGGCGGAGTAGCAGAACGATCCCGAGGAGGGGCGCGGATTTCATGAGCGCAGAGGATCTCGAGAAGTACGAGACCGAGATGGAGCTCTCGCTGTACCGCGAGTACCGCGACATAGTGGGTCAGTTCTCGTACGTGGTGGAGACCGAGCGGCGGTTCTACCTGGCGAACGCGGTCGACGTCCAGGTCCGCGACGGCGGCGGCGAGGTGTACTTCGAGGTCCGCATGTCCGACGCGTGGGTCTGGGACATGTACCGCCCGGCCCGGTTCGTCAAGCACGTCCGGGTCATCACGTTCAAGGACGTCAACGTGGAGGAACTGGACAAGCCGGACCTCCGCCTGCCCGAAGACGGCCCGTTCTCGGGCTAGCCTCCGTTTCCCACCGCGCCGGCTCATCCTCGTGGGATGGGCCGGCGCGGTGCTGTCCGCATCCGACCCTCCAGGTACGCAAGCCGACCTTCCAGGTACGCGAGTCGTCCGGTCCTGTAGCACGTCCCGCCGACATTTCGGGTGGTCCGGTGGCCTTCCGTGGACCCGTTGTCCACAACACCCCGGTTGTCCACAGCTCCACGATCCGGGTCTGGTGAGCCCCGTCCGCCCGCTGGCATCGTCGAAGGCACACGCACCGTGACCGAACGGCTGCGAACCGACGAGGGGGCGAACACGATGACGGGCACCGACGAGCTCGCAAGACACCGCCGAGATCTGGGCGCCTGGGGCGAGGACATCGCCCTCGGCTACCTCCGCGAGCGCGGCCTTGTCCTGCTGGCCCGCAACTGGCGCTGCCGCGAAGGCGAACTGGACCTCGTCTTCACCGACCGCACCCGCATCATCGTGTGCGAGGTGAAGACCCGCTCCGGCACCGAATTCGGCCTCCCGACGGAGACGGTTACCGAGGAGAAAGCCGGTCGCGTCCGCCGCGCCGCCCAGCGCTGGCTTCGCGAGTTCCGCCTCGGCTGGTGTCCCGTCCGCTACGACGTCGTCACGATCCTCGCCGAGCCGGGCACCCGGCCGCAGCTCCAGCACATCGAGGCGGCGTTCTGATGCCCATCGCCAAAGCATGGTCGGCCGGTCTCCTCGGCATCAACGGCCGGGTGATCGAGATCGAGGCCGACCTCGGTGGCGGCCTGAGCCGGATCACCCTGGTGGGCCTGCCCGACGCCGGGTTGCGCGAGGCCAAGGACCGCGTCCGGTCCGCCGTCCGCAATTCCGGGCAGCCGTGGCCCGACGGCAAGGTCACGCTCGGCCTGTCCCCGGCGAACCTGCCCAAGATGGGCTCCGCCTTCGACCTCGGCATCGCGGCGGCGGTGCTCGCGGCATCGGGGGCGGTCCCGGCGACCCGGCTGCTCGGCACGGTGTTGCTCGGTGAACTCGCCTTGGACGGCCGAATCCGCGCGGTCCGCGGCATCCTCCCCGGCCTGCTGGCGGCCCGGGCTGCGGGGTACGGACGAGCCGTCGTGCCGACGGACTCCCTCGTCGAGGCCGCCCTCGTGGACGGCATCGAAGTGGCGGGCGCCCCGCATCTGCGGGACTTCGTGGCGTGGCTGAATCGCGAAGCCGAGCTGGCCCACCCGGAGCCACCCGGCCCGGTGACCCCGCCGGACGTGCCGGACCTCGCGGACGTCGTCGGCCAGCCGGAGGCGCGATGGGCTCTGGAGGTCGCCGCGGCGGGCGGGCACCACCTGCTCCTCACCGGTCCGCCCGGGGTGGGCAAGACGATGCTGGCGAAGCGGCTGCCCGGACTCCTCCCGCAGCTGACGCCGGAGGAGTCCCTGGAGGTCACCGCGGTCCACTCGGTCGACGGTTCGCTGTCGAAGTCCTCGCCACTGGTCACGATCCCGCCGTTCGTCGCCCCGCACTATTCGATCTCCGTACCGGCGCTGATCGGCGGCGGCAGCGGACTCGCCGCGCCGGGCGCGATCAGCCGGGCCCACCGCGGCGTGTTGTTCCTCGACGAGGTCTGCGAGTTCGGCAGCCAGTGCCTCGAGTCGCTCCGGACGGTCCTCGAAGAGGGCGAAGTGCGCATTTCCCGGGTCAAGGGATCGATCACCTACCCCGCGCGGTTCCAGCTGGTCCTCGCGACCAACCCGTGCGCGTGCGCGCCGCCGAAGGATGCGGACTGCGTGTGTTCGCCGAGCGCCCGCCGCCGCTACCTCGCGAAGCTCTCGGGACCGCTGCTCGACCGCGTCGACCTGAGGGTCCGGCTGAACCCGTTGAGTGCGATCACCGCGCACGACACCGGCGCGGCGGAGTCATCGGAGACGGTGCGCCAGCGAGTTTTCACAGCTCGCGAACGAGCAGCCCACCGTTGGCGCGAGCACGGCTGGCTGTCCAACTCGGAGGTGCCCGGGCCGGCCCTCCGCCGCCAGTTCGCCCTGCCCGCCGACGCAACGGTCGTGCTGGACCGCGCAATGGACCGAGGCGCCCTGAGCGGCCGCGGCGCCGACCGCTGCTTGCGCATCGCCTGGACCCTGGCCGACCTGGACGGCGAGCCCCGCCCGAGCGCCGACCAAGTCAGCTCGGCCCTGGCCTTCCGAGAGCGAGTGGCGGCATGAGCACCCCCACCTCGCGGCGGCCCGGAGTCTCCCTGCCGCACGTCGCCGACCCACCGACGCCTGCCGCCGTCACTGAGCGGCTGGTTGCGGTCGAATTCGAGCGGACGCCGGCTTTCCCGTTGCGGGTGGCCGAGTCACCGGCAGCGGCCGCGATTGCTTTCGCCGCCGAGTGCACCGCTGGGGATGAGTTGGAGCGAGCGCGGAGTCTCCCGCTGCGGGTGGCTCCCCCGCCTGCAACTGCTGCGGTTGCCTTCGATCCCGAGCAGGGGTTGTGGTCTCTCCAAGATCGGGCGGTAAAGCCACCAGCGTCGGCTGGTGTCGTGTCCTTCGGCGCCTGCAGACCGGCGCCGATGTCGGCCGTCGGAGAGCGGGTGGCGGCATGAGTTCGGATGAATTGCGGCGGGCTCGCGCGTACCTGCTGCGGGTGGCCGAACCACCGGCGCCGGCCCTCGTCGCCTTCGTTGACAAACATAAGCCGATCGAGGCCGCCGCGCGGGTTCGGCGGGGTGACTGCCCGGACGAGGTGCTCAAGGCGACCGAGGCGCGACGGGACTACGACCTCGTCAGCCAGGACTTCAGCCGGGCCGCCGCGGTCGGCGCTCGTCTGGTCGTGCCTGAGGACGCCGAGTGGCCGGCCTGGCCGCTGCACGCGATTGACCTCGCGGCGGGGCATGGCGTCGCCGAAGCCGTGCAGCCTTTGGCGTTGTGGGTTGCCGGTGATGTTGCGCTCGGCACCGCTGCCGATCGGGCTGTGGCCATCGTCGGTGCCCGTGCCGCGACCGATTACGGCGAACACCACGCCGCCGAGTTCGCCTACGGGCTGGCCGGCCGGGGTGTGCCCGTTTTCTCGGGTGCCGCCTACGGCATCGACGGCGCGGCGCACCGGGGCGCGCTCGCCGCGGAGGGCGTCACCGTCGCGGTGTTGGGATGCGGTGTCGATGGCGGCTATCCGGCGGGGCACGTCGGGCTGCTGAACCGGATCGTCCGCTCCGGCGGCGCCGTCGTCAGCGAGTACCCGCCCGGCACCACGCCGGCGCGGCACCGCTTCCTCGTCCGCAACCGGCTCATCGCCGCCCTCACCGAGGGCACCCTGGTGGTCGAGGCGGGACGGCGCAGCGGCGCTCGCAACACCGCCGGCACCGCCGGTGCCTTCGGCAAGGTGGTGATGGCCCTGCCCGGGCCGGTGTCGTCGGGGATGTCCATCGGTTGTCACGACCTGATCCGCGACGCCAAAGCGACGCTGGTCTCGACCGTCGACGAAGTCCTCGAGACCGTCGGACTGTTCGGCGTCGCCGAGGACACCGCGTCGGACCGGCCGAAACGGCGTACCGACCGGCTAGGGCCCGACGCGTTGCGCGCCTTCGAAGCACTGGCCGTGCGCGCCGACCGGTCCGACATCGAGGTCGCGGCCGAATCCGGCCTTCCGTTGCGGCGGGTGCGGGCGCTGCTGCCCGCACTGGAAATCGACGGATTCGCCGTCCGCGGGGAGTCCGGCTGGCGACGACGGAAGGAAAGCGCGTGACCACGACGAAATCCGGGCGAAATCGTCGACGGCGTTCGGCCGGTCCGGTGGGCCCGCGTGGCGATCCTTGACCGAAGGCGGTTGTTCGCGCAGCGTGACATCCATGCCGCCACCACGCTCCGGCCGGGCCCGCCGTCCCGACCTGCGCGCGCTCCGGGCCGCGTTGCCCGAGCCCGTGCGGGCCGTCGTCACCGCCTACGAACGGCACCTCAGGCTCGAACGCGGGCTGTCCGCGCACACCGTCCGGGCGTACGTCGGCGATGCGGTGTCGCTGCTGGGCTTCGTCGTGGACGGTGGAAGCGAGGTCGCGGAGCTGGACCTCGCTCGGCTGCGGGCGTGGCTCGCCGCCCAGCAGTCCGGCGGGGCGAGCCGGACGACGCTCGCCCGGCGGGCCGCGTCGGCCCGGACGTTCACCGCGTGGGCACACCGCACCGGTGTCCTGGCCACGGACCCCGGTGGCCGGCTCGCGGCGCCGCGAGCGCACCGGACCCTGCCCGGGGTGCTGCGCGCCGGGCAGGCGGGGGAGGTCATGCAGGCGTCGGCCGCCGGCGCGGCGCAACGCGATCCGGTCGCCCTGCGTGATCGCGCGATCGTCGAGCTGCTCTACGCCACCGGCATCCGCGTGTCCGAGTTGTGCGGGCTGGACGTCGGCGGGGCCGACTTCTCCCGTCGTGTCGTGACGGTGCTGGGGAAGGGCGGCAAGGAACGCGTCGTCCCGTTCGGCGTTCCGGCGGCGGGGGCGCTCACGGACTGGATCGACGAGGGGCGGCCGAAGATCATCGCCGAAAGCGGTGGTGAGAGCGCCGAGCGCGCGCTTTTCCTGGGTGTCCGGGGCAAACGCGTCGATCCGCGCGCGGTGCGGCGCGTCGTGCACGACGCCGTCACGGCCGTGCCCGGAGCACTCGACATGGGGCCGCACGGCCTGCGGCATTCCGCCGCGACGCATCTGCTCGAAGGGGGTGCCGATCTGAGGAGCGTTCAGGAACTGCTTGGTCACGCTACGCTTGCCACGACGCAGCTCTACACTCATGTGACCGTCGATCGGTTGAAAGCGATCCATGACCGAGCGCACCCCAGGGCCTGAGGCGGTCCGGGGAGGCTCGCCGGGGTCGTCACCAGCAGGACCGGCGGCGCACGCGCATCCGCACGAGCACGGAGACAACACTGAGCCGCATGCCGAGAACGACTGTGCGATGACCGCAGGCCCGCACGTGACCGAAGCCGCCGGAGTGACCACTCACGGTGAGGCTGCCGCGCCCGCGGAAGCCCGGGCCGGCTACGACGTCGACGCCGGGATCGCCGCTCTGTGGCAGCAGTTCGCCGACAGCCCGGACCAGGCGTCGCGTGATCGGCTCGTGCTGCACTACGCCCCGCTCGTCAAGTACGTCGCCGGCCGGGTCGGCACCGGGCTGCCCACTCACATCGACGTGGGCGACCTCGTGCAGTCGGGCATCTTCGGGCTCGTCGACGCGATCGAGAAGTTCGACCCCGAGCGCGGCCTGCGCTTCGAGACGTACGCGATGCAGCGCATCCGCGGCGCGATCCTCGACGACCTCCGTTCGCAGGACTGGGTGCCGCGCGCGGTCCGCAGCAAGGCCAAGGAGGCCGAGCGCGCGATGGAGCGCCTCGGCGCTCGCCTGCACCGCACCCCGACCGACGCGGAACTCGCCGCCGAACTCGGCATCGGCCTCGACGACCTGCGTGACTTCTACGGCCAGCTGCAGCTGACCAGCGTCGTCGCGCTGGAGGACCTGGTGGCCGCGGGCAAGGACAGCGGCTCGCTGGTCGACACGCTGCCCGACGACGACGCCGTCGACCCGGTGGCGGTGCTCGTCGACCAGGACAACCGCCGCCAGCTCGCCCAGGCGATCGCGCAGCTGACCGAGCGGGACAAGATCGTGGTCAGCCTCTACTACTTCGAAAGCCTGACCCTCGCCGAGATCGGCAAGGTCCTGGGCGTCACGGAGTCGCGGGTGAGTCAGCTGCACACGCGGGCGGTCATGCGGCTGCGCGCCAAGCTGGTCGAGCAGACCGGCGCCTGATCACCGACCACCTCCCCACGGCTTGAGCCGGTATTCGCCGACCTCGCCGGTCAGTGCGAGGGGATCGACGTACTCCTCGCCCCGCCGTACGCCCCAGTGCAGGCAGGCCGCCACCGTGCAGCCGGGATGTCCGGCGAGGACGGTGCCGAGCACCTGGCCTCGGTAGACCTGCTCGCCCACGGCCACTTTCGGGACAACTGGCTCGTAGGTGGTCCGCAGCCCACCGTCGTGGTCGACGGAGAGCACGGGCCGCCCGCCCACCGAACCGGCGAAGACGACGACACCCGCATCGGCGGCCAGCACGTCCTGCCCGGGGACGGCGGCCAGGTCGACTCCGCGGTGGCCGGGGCCGAACGGCGTTTCGGGGGCGTCGAAGTACTTGGTGATCACCGGAACGGGTGATAACGGCCAGGAAAGCCGCGATTGCCGCGCGAGAAGACGGCTGGTCTCGGCTTCGCCCGCGACTGAGGGTGGCCACGGTGGGGCGGCCATGAGCGCCATCTCCCACGGCACGGCCGGCGCAGGGAGCCTCGAGCCTGGCTCCGGTCGCGCCGGGTCGCTCGCTGGTGGCCCGGGTGGTGGTGCGGGGTCGCCCGTTGGTGGCCCAAGCGGTGGTGCCAGGCCGCCCGTTCGCAAGCCGGGCGATGCCCGTGGGCGCGGGAATTCGCCCGTCCGGGTCGCACCTGTCCCCAGCCCCGCCGATGCCTGCACTTCACCCCGCCAACCCGCCGCGCCCGGTGCTCGCACGCCTACGTCTCCACTCGTGAACTCCCCTCCGAAAACCGCCATGACCAGCGCCATCGCGCCCAACACCCACGCCGGTACCCGCCGGCGGACACGCATGATCGACTCCATGACTCCAGCGTGCGGTACCGCGGGCCGCCGTGGGGAGCTCGCGCCGAATCTGTGGATAACCGGAGCCGATGTGGACAACTGCGTCGGCCAGTGGCCGCCGGTGGGGGAGGAGGTGGTGGGAGGGGGTAGAATCTTCTGCGCAGTCCGTTTCAGCGGGCTGACTTCGCGTGCACGTGCGCGTTCCCCCTTCTGGACACAGCCGGGGGAGCGCACGGGGTCCGGCGGTCCTCGGAGGTTTTCGACCAACTCCGAGGTCCGGACACCGGCACGGGCACCAGGGCGAACGGCCACCCGGCCGCGAGCGACAAACCGAGCAGCGCGCCAGCGGAAGCGAAGCGCGCACTACACAGAAGAGGTGTGATTCCGGCAATGGCCGTCGTCACCATGAAGCAGCTGCTCGACAGCGGCGTGCACTTCGGGCACCAGACCCGCCGGTGGAACCCGAAGATGAAGCGCTACATCTTCACCGAGCGCAACGGCATCTACATCATCGACCTGCAGCAGACGCTGACCTACATCGACCGTGCGTACGAGTTCATCAAGGAAACCGTCGCGCACGGCGGCACCATCATGTTCGTCGGCACCAAGAAGCAGGCTCAGGAAGCCATCGCCAACGAGGCCGCGCGCGTGGGCATGCCCTACGTCAACCAGCGCTGGCTCGGCGGCATGCTGACCAACTTCCAGACCGTGCACAAGCGCCTCCTCCGCCTGAAGGAGCTCGAGTCGCAGGAGCAGACCGGCGGCTTCGCCGGCCTCACCAAGCGCGAGATCCTTACGCTGACCCGCGAGAAGGACAAGCTCGAGAAGACCCTCGGCGGCATCCGCGACATGTCGAAGGTCCCGAGCGCGGTGTGGATCGTCGACACGAAGAAGGAGCACATCGCCGTCGGCGAGGCTCGGAAGCTGAACATCCCGGTCGTCGCGATCCTGGACACCAACTGCGACCCGGACGAGGTCGACTACCCGATCCCGGGCAACGACGACGCGATCCGCTCGGCCGCGCTGCTGACCAAGGTCGTCGCCGAGGCCGCGGCCGCCGGTCTGATGGCGCGCTCCAGCCGCAACGGTGCGTCCGCCGACGCGAAGCCGGAGCCGGGCGTCGCCTCCGACGAGCCGCTGGCCGAGTGGGAGAAGGAGCTGCTCGCCGGCTCCGAGACCGCCGCCGCCGACGCGACCGAGGCCGCTGCCGCGACCGAAGCCGCCACCGAGCAGGCGACCGCCTCCTCCTGATGCTCCACCGCCCGTGCGGCCGCGCCCCCGGGGCCCGGCCGCACGGGTGTAGCAACCCACAGATTTCCTGCAAAGGACGGATTTACCAGAATGGCGAACTACACCGCCGCTGACGTGAAGCGCCTGCGCGAGATGACCGGCGCCGGCATGATGGACTGCAAGAAGGCCCTCGAGGAGAACGGCGGCGACTTCGACAAGGCCGTCGAGTTCCTCCGCATCAAGGGCGCCAAGGACGTCGGCAAGCGCGCCGAGCGCGCCACCGCCGAGGGCCTGGTCACCGGCGACGGCGGCGTCCTCATCGAGCTCGACTCCGAGACCGACTTCGTCGCGAAGAACGCCGACTTCCAGGCGCTCGCCGCGAAGATCGTCGAGGTCGCGAAGACCCTGAAGACCTCCGACGTCGAGGCGCTCAAGGGTGCCGAGCTCGACGGCAAGACCGTCAACGAGGTCGTCCAGGAGCTGTCGGCCCGCATCGGCGAGAAGCTCGAGCTGCGCCGCGTCGTGGCCTTCGAGGGCCAGACCGCGACCTACCTGCACCGCCGCGGCTCCGACCTGCCGCCGGCCGTCGGTGTGCTCGTCGAGTTCACCGGTGACGACGCCGAGGCCGCCCGCGGTGCCGCCATGCAGGTCGCCGCGCTGCGCGCCAAGTACCTGACCCGCGACGAGGTGCCGGCCGAGATCGTCGAGAACGAGCGCCGCATCGCCGAGCAGACCGCCCGCGAGGAAGGCAAGCCGGAGCAGGCCATGCCGAAGATCATCGAGGGCAAGGTCAACGCCTACTACAAGGACAACGTCCTGCTCGAGCAGCCGTCGGTCAAGGACAACAAGAAGACCGTCAAGGCCCTGCTCGACGAGGCCGGCGTGACGCTGACCAAGTTCGCGCGCTTCGAGGTCGGCCAGGCCTGAGGCCAGGTCCGGGCGTAGGTTTCACCCAGTGCCCCGTCTCCGTCCAATCGGGGACGGGGCACTGTCAGGTCTGGATATGACAAAAACAGGTCGAGAGGCCTAGGAGGCGACATAGATGGGTGACCGGGTCGAAGGTGGCTACCGGCGGGTGCTGCTGAAACTGGGCGGCGAGATGTTCGGCGGTGGTTCGATCGGTGTCGATCCGGACGTCGTCCACTCGGTCGCGCAGCAGATCGCCGACGTCGCCCGCACCGGTGTCCAGGTCGCGGTCGTGATCGGCGGCGGCAACTACTTCCGGGGCGCGGAGCTGTCGCAGCGCGGCATGGACCGCGACCGCGCCGACTACATGGCGATGCTGGGCACCGTGATGAACTGCCTGGCGCTGCAGGACTTCCTCGAGAAGGAGGGCCTGCCCACCCGCGTGCAGACCGCCATCACGATGGGCCAGGTCGCCGAGCCCTACATCCCGCGCCGCGCCGAGCGGCACCTGGAGAAGGGCCGCGTCGTGATCTTCGGCGCCGGAGTCGGCATGCCGTACTTCTCCACCGACACCGCGGCCGCGCAGCGGGCGCTCGAGCTGGGCTGCGAAGCCGTGCTGATGGCGAAGGCCGTCGACGGCGTCTACACCGCGGACCCGAAGGCCGACCCCACCGCCGAGATGTTCCGCGAGATCACCCACCGCGAGGTGCTGGAGCGGGACCTCAAGGTCGCCGACGCGACGGCGTTCAGCCTCTGCATGGACAACAACATGCCGATCATCGTGTTCAACCTGCTCACCGAGGGGAACATCGCCCGCGCGGTGAGTGGTGAAAGAATCGGCACGTTGGTCAGCACCCCCACTGCCGGGGTGCCGGCCTAGACCTGCTGGGATCAGCAAGCGCCACCCATCACAACTACGGGAGTGACCGTGATCGACGAGACCCTCCTCGATGCCGAGGAGAAGATGGAAAAAGCGGTGTCCGTCGCCAAGGACGAGCTGCAGTCGGTTCGCACCGGCCGGGCTTCGTCGGCGATGTTCTCGCGGATCGTCGTCGAGTACTACGGCTCGCCGACCCCGCTGAACCAGCTGGCCAGCGTGAACGTGCCGGAAGCCCGCATGGCGCTCATCAAGCCCTACGACCAGTCGCAGCTCGGCGCGATCGAGAAGGCGATCCGGGAATCGGACCTCGGGGTCAACCCGAGCAACGACGGCCAGGTCATCCGCATCGTCATCCCGCAGCTCACCGAGGAGCGGCGCAAGGAGATGGTGAAGGTCGCCAAGGGCAAGGGCGAGGACGCCCGGGTCTCGATCCGCAGCATCCGCCGCAAGGCCAAGGACGAGCTCGACCGCATCGCCAAGGACGGCGAAGCCGGTGAGGACGACGTGGCGCGCGCGGAGAAGGAACTGCAGAACCTGACCGACACCTACGTGCACAAGGTCGACGAGCTGGTCAAGCACAAGGAAGCCGAGCTGCTCGAGGTCTGATGGCACAGGTGAGCGAGGAACGCGAGGACCGGGTGGACGCCACCGGAGCACACCCGGCGGCTGCGCCCGGGACGCCGGAACCGGGCGAGGGCGGGGTTTCGGCGACCGCGGAAACCGGCCGGGCGGCGGAGACGCCGGTCGTGCCGGAGACCTCGGGCACCGGCGAAGCGGCCCGGTTGTCGGCCGCCGGCTCCGCCACGGCGGACACGCCGGTGGTCTCGCGGACAAGCGAGGCGGGCGGCGCTCCGGCGTCGTCGGCCACCGGCGCGGCGGCCGACGACGCCGAATCTGGTGCGTCGGACACGCCGGCGCCGCCGGAGGCCGTCAAGAAGGCCTCCAAGGCCGGGCGGAACCTGCCCGCGGCCATCGGCGTCGCCCTGCTGCTCGGTGCCGCGATCATCGTTTCCCTGCTCACCGTTCGCTACCTGTTCATCGGGATCATCGCGATCGCGATCGCGGTCGGCACCTTCGAATTCGCCGGGGTGCTGCGCCGGGTCGCCGACATCCGGGTCGCGATGATCCCGGTGCTCGTCGGCGGGCAGGCGATGATCTGGCTCGCCTGGCCGTTCGGGCGGGAAGGCGCGCTCACCGCGTTCGTCCTCACCGTGCTCGCCTGCCTGCTGTGGCGGCTGCCCGGCGGCGCGAAGGGCTACCTGCGCGACATCAGCGCGTCCACCTTCGCCGCTGCCTACCTGCCGCTCTTCGGTGCCTTCGCGGCGATGCTCGTGCCGCCGGAGGACGGCGTCGGCCGGGTGCTCACCTTCCTGATCGGCGTCGTCGCCTCGGACACCGGGGGCTACATCGCCGGCGTGCTCGGCGGCAAGCACCCGATGGCGCCCACCATCAGCCCGAAGAAGACCTGGGAAGGCTTCGCGGGCTCGGTGATCGGCGGCGTCGTGGCCGGGGCGCTGACCCTCAGCCTGATGCTCGACGGCCACGTCTGGCAGGGCGTGATCTTCGGTGTCGCCATCGTGCTGACCGCGACCCTGGGCGACCTCGTCGAATCGCTGATCAAGCGCGACCTCGGCGTCAAGGACATGGGGACGCTGCTGCCCGGGCACGGCGGGATCATGGACCGCCTCGACTCGCTGCTGCCCTCGGCCGTCGTGTCCTGGCTGCTGCTTTCGGCGTTCGTCCCGGTCTAGTCGTCGTAGGGGTCGTCGACTTCCGCGCGGCCCCAGCCTTCGGTGACGCGGGAGTGGTCGATCACCGCGAACACCGCGCCCTCGGGGTCGGCGAGGATCGCCATCCGGCCGAACGGGGTGTCGTAGGGCTGGATCACCACGGTGCCGCCGTGCATGAGCGCCTCGCCCGCGACCGCGTCGACCCCGCGGGCCGGGTCGATGTCGAAGTACACGAGCCAGTGCGGCGGGGTGTCCAGGCTGTACTCCGAGCCCATCACGTACCGGTACAGCACCGGCTCGTGCTCGATGAGCCATTCGACGTAGTCGAGCATCTCGCCGTCGCCGATCTGGTGGCTGGAGTAGGTGAACAGCTTGGTGTAGAAGTGATCCGCCGCGACGCCGTCGTGGGTGTTGAGGTCCGCGCCGCTGAAGGTGTTCGGGATCCCGGTGACGAACTCCCAGTTGGGCGGCACCTCCCAGAACACCACCGGCGCGCCGCAGGCGTCGACGGCGTGCATGATCGTGCCGCGGTCCGGGATCGCCACCGGCCCGAGGGTGATCCGCCCGCCGAGGTGTTCCACCCACTCGGCCGCGCTCGCGGTGTGCGGCACGGAGATGTGCGGCATCCACCCCAGCGGCGCGCCCTGGGCCGCGCGGTAGAGCCCGCCGACCGGGAGGCCGTTGAGCGCGCCGATGGCGTAGCGGCCGTCGGACGTCGCCGGGTCCCGTTGAGTGGTGAACTCCCAGCCGAAGAGGGCACCGTAGAATCGTTCCGCCACGGCCTGCTCGCGACAGGCCAGCTCGATCCAGCACGGAATTCCGGCCGGGACCGGGGACGGGGTACTGGACGGGTCGATGGCCATGGGTGCTCCTCCCGATACCCACCGGATTCTAGGCGTGATCCGTGAGTTTTCCGCCAAGAATTCGCCACCGTGCGAGCACGGCCCGGCGACGAGGACCCGGAAGGAGCAGCGGGGGTGCGGTGGTCGTCCCGGCGCGCGGAGGTCGTGCCGAGCCCCAACATCTGGTACTACCAGGCCGATTACGAGCTGGAGAACCGCGCGCAGGACAGCGGCGGCGAGATCTGGCGTGTGCTGCGCGAGGAGCACGACTGGACCGGCCTGGACGTGCTCGACGTCGGCTGCGGTGACGGGTTTCACTTGCCGCGCTTCGCCCGGGACGCGCGATCGGTGCTCGGGGTCGAGCCGCACGAGCCGTTGGTGCGAAGCGCGCTGAAGCGTGTCGAGGGACTGTCGAACGTGGACGTCCGGATGGGCCGGGCCCAGCGGCTGCCGGTCCGCAGCGCGAGCGTCGACGTCGTGCACGCGCGCACGGCCTACTTCTTCGGGCCCGGGTGTGAGCCCGGGCTGGCGGAGGCGGAACGGGTGCTGCGGCCGGGCGGCGCGATCCTGATCGTCGACCTCGACGTGACCAGCGAGCCCTACGGACGGTGGATGCGCGCCGACCTACCGCACTACGACCCGGGCGCGGTGGAACGGTTCTTCGCCCGGGCCGGGTTCGGCTGCCGCCGCGTCGCCACCGAATGGCGGTTTGCGACCGCCGCGGACCTGGAAGCCGTGCTGAAGATCGAGTTCAGCCGGCCGGTCGCCGAACAGGCGATCACGGAGTCCTTGCAGCGTAACGGGAATCGCGGCCACGACCTGACGCTGCCGGTGGGCTACCGCGTCCACACGCGGGTCAAGCCCACCGGCCTCGTCCTGCCTGGTCACTCCGCCGTCTCCGGCGCGGAGGACTCGTCTTCGTCCTCGCCGAGGATGCCGTAGAGCGAGCGCCGGGCGTCGTTGAGGACCTCGGCCGCGCGGGCCTGCTGGCTCTCGGTGCCCGCGCGCATGATCTGCACGACGGCGGCGGCGAGGTTCTTGCCCGCTTTCGCGAGCCCGACCTCGACCGGGTCGACGTCCTGCGCGATCTGCTCCCACGGCGGGGTGCTGTCCTGCTGCTCCGCGGCGGTGCGGCCGGCGTCGGTGAGCTCGAACAGCTTCTTGCCGTGCTCGTCCTTGCTGATCACCAGGCCTTCGTCGGCCAGCAGCTGCAGCGTCGGGTAGACCGAGCCGGGGCTGGGCCGCCAGAAGCCGCCGGAGCGCTCGCCGATCTCGCGGATGATCTCGTAGCCGTGCCGGGGCTGCTCGGCGAGCAGCGCCAGGATCGCGGCGCGGACGTCACCGCGGCGGCTGCGCCGTCCGCCGTGACCCCGCCGGTGCGGGCCGTGGCCGCGACCGCGTCCACCGGGGCCGAAGCCCGGGGGGAACTCGCCGAAACCGCCGAAGGGCCCGAAAGGTGCGCGCCCACGTTCGTGAGCGAAGGGGTGTCGTTGCCTACGCATGTCATGTTCCTTTCTCGAACTGTTGCGACACGTTCACGATATATCGGAAACGGTCGGCTGGCAACCGGTCTTCGGTGACGCCGGTCACCTGGGAAGATCGGCGGGTGCCGGAAACCATCGACGAAATCGACGCGCGCCTGCTGGAAGCGCTGGGGGAGGACCCCCGGGCCACGGCGGTCGCGCTGGCCGAGCGGCTGGGCCTGTCCCGCAACACGGTGCAGGCCCGGCTCGCGCGGCTCGAGCAGCGCGGCGTCCTCCGGTCGTTCGAACGCCGCATCGATCCGGCGCGGCTGGGCTATCCGATGCGGGCCTTCGTCAACGCGCAGGTCGACCAGCGGCGCCTCGCCGAGGTCGGCACCGCCCTCGCCGCGATCCCCGAGGTGACCGAGGTGTGCGGGCTGACCGGGGCGAGCGACCTGATGGTGCAGGTGGTCGCCGTCGACGCCGACGACCTGTACCGGATCGCCGGGCGCATCCTGGCCTCGCCCGGGGTGGAGCGGACGAACATCTCGCTCGTCATGCGCGAGCTCGTCCCGTACCGGCTGGCGCCCCTGCTGGAGCGCGTGCATTCTGCGCAGCCGGAGGCCTGAGCTCGCGGCGTTCGATGCGCATTCTGCGCACTTCCGACGGCATCGGTTGTGCGATGCGTCCACCAGTGTTGTCCTGGTGCGCGCTTCCTGCACGAAAGGTGTCGACGATGACCCAGGCCCCCGCGACCGCCCCGGCGCTCACCGCGATCGAGCAGCGGGTCCTCTGGCTCGCCACCGCGATCGTGCACCAGGCCAACCGGGTCCGGCCGAATCCCTCCGGGCTGAAGGTCGGCGGCCACCAGGCGTCCTGCGCGTCGCTGGTGTCGATCATGACGTCGCTGTGGTTCCGGCACCTGCGTCCCGAGGACCGCATCTCGGTGAAGCCGCACGCGTCCCCGGTACTCCACGCGATCAACTACCTGCTCGGCGAGCTGGACGAGGCCTACCTGCCGACCCTGCGCGAGTTCGGCGGTCTGCAGAGCTACCCGAGCCGCGCCAAGGACCCCGATCCCGTCGACTACTCGACCGGCTCGGTCGGCATCGGCGCGACCGCCCCGATCTGGGGCGCGCTGGCCCGCCGGTACCTGACCACCCGGGGCTCGGACGCCGGCACCGGCCGCCAGTACTCGCTGGTCGGCGACGCCGAGCTGGACGAGGGTGCGATCTGGGAGGCCATCCTCGACCCGGCCGTCGCGGAACTGGGCGAGATCGTCTGGATCGTCGACCTCAACCGCCAGTCGCTCGACCGGGTCGTCCCGAACATCGCGGCCGGGCGGCTGCAGGGCATGTTCGACGCGGCCGGCTGGCAGGTCCTGACGCTGAAGTACGGGCGGCTGCTGGAGGAGCTGTTCACCCGGCCCGGCGGTGCCGAGCTGCGCGCCCGCATCGACGGGATGCCGAACCCGGAGTACCAGCGCCTGCTGCGCTGCGACGCCGACCAGGTGCGCGACCGGCTGCCCGCGGGAAACGCCGCCCTCGCCGAGCTGGTGGCGTCGCTGGACGACGAGACGCTGCTGGCCGCGATCCGCAACCTCGGCGGCCACGACCTCGGTTCGCTGGACGAGGTCTTCGCGTCCATTGCCGACGATCGGCCGACGGTGATCTTCTGCTACACGGTCAAGGGCCGCGGCCTGCCGACGCAGGGGCACCCGCAGAACCACTCGTCGCTGCTGACCGTGGCGCAGATGGAAGAGCTGGCCGCTTCGCTGGGCACTGATCTCGCTTCGCCGTGGGAAGGCTTCACTCCCGGGTCGCCTGAAGCTGCGTTGTGCGCCGAAGTGGCTTCACGCCTTCGCCGTCCGGACGTTCCTTCGGTGCCTTCGCTGCACCTGCCCGTCGACATCGGGCGTACGCCCTCCGGGACCGCGACGACGCAGGCGGCGCTCGGCCGCGTGCTGCTCGACCTGACCCGCGAAGCGCCCGAAGCGGCGAAGCGCGTGGTGACGGTCAGCCCCGACGTCAGCTCGACGACCAACCTCGGCGGCTGGGTCAACAAGGTCGGCGTCTGGTCGGCCACCGAGCGCCGCGACTGGTTCGAGGACGACCCCGAGACGATCATGCACTGGCGGGAGAAGCCGACGGGCCAGCACGTCGAGCTGGGCATCGCCGAGACGAACCTGGTCGGCCTGCTGGGCGAGCTGGGGGCGACCTGGAGCCGGTGGGGCGAGCCGCTGCTGCCCATCGGCGTCATGTACGACCCGTTCGTCGAGCGCGCGCTGGAGCCGTGGTCGTTCGGCATCTACGCGGGCGGGCAGTCGATCCTGATCGGGACGCCGTCCGGCGTCACGCTCGCCCCGGAGGGCGGCGCGCACCAGTCGATCACCACGCCGTCCATCGGGATCGAGCAGCCCGGCTGCGTCAGCTACGAACCGGCGTTCGCGATCGACACCGAGTGGACGCTGCTGGCCGCGCTCGGCCGGCTCGGCAAGCCGGGCGGGACGGCGTCGTATTTCCGGCTCTCGACCCGTCCGGTCGACCAGACCCTGGCCGCGGTGCCGACGGACCCGGCCGCCCGCGAACGCCGTCGCCGCCAGGTCGTGGCGGGCGCGTACCTGCTGCGGCGCGCTGCTTCCCCCGCCGTCACGCTGGCGGCGATGGGCGCGCTGGTGCCGGACGCCCTGGCCGCGGCCGAGCGGCTCGCCCAGGTCGGCGTCGAGGCCGACGTCGTGTGCGTGACCAGCCCGGGCCTGCTGTTCGAGGCGCTCCAGGCCCGGTCCGGCCGGGGTCGCGGCGAGACGTGGATCCTGGACCAGGTCTTCCCGGCCTCGCGGGCGAAGCCGCTGGTCACGGTGCTCGACGGCCATCCGCACACGCTGGCGTTCCTGGCCGGGATCAACCGGGTGCCCTCGGTCGCGCTCGGCGTCACCCGCTTCGGGCAGTCGGGGTCGCTGGAGGACGTCTACCGGTACCACGGCATCGACACGGACGCGATCATCCGGGCCGCGCTCGACGCCGTCAGCTGAAGGTGGCGCCGGCGAGCAGGTTGTCCATCTTGGCGTCCCAGCCGGGGAAGGACCCGTACTGGACGATCAGGATCCGGCTCGTCGGCAGCCACCACATCCGGACCTGGTTGTTCTGCGCCGAGTTCTCGCAGGTGACCTTCCAGCGGCCGTACTCGGCCTTCTTGGGCCCGATCGGCGCGAAGCCGGAGTCGACGAGGGTGCTGCCGGTGGCCGGCGCGGCCTTCCCAGGCGGGGACGCGGGCGTGATGCACGTCGGCAGGTCCGTGCCGGTGTACCAGCCGAAGGGGCGTTTCGTGCTCGGCAGGTTGATCGGCGCCTCCGGGTCCGCCTTGCGCAGGTCGAGGACCCTCGCTTCGCAGACCGCGGCGCCCTCGGAGATGCAGCCGTCCAGCAGGCCGTCCGGGCTGTGCTCGGTGTAGGCGGCCCCCGGCGGCAACGGCAGGCGCAGGGACCCGACGGTGGCGTGCGGCCCGCTCGGCGCGGGCGGCGGGGCCGGGGCCGGGGTGCTGCAGCCGGCGACGCCCAGGGCGATCGCGACCACCAGGACAAGGTGCCGGAAGGACACGCGCTCACCTCTTTCGTCGGACGCCGCTTCACGGTGGATCATCCCTGTGGGTGACACGGCCGCACCGACCGGGGCTGGTGACCTGGCGTACACCTGGTGGGGGCGCCACGGGCGGCCCGGGTGGGCGCGTGGGACACTGGTCCGGTTATGACTGCCCTTCCCCTCGTCTTCGACGCGCCCAAGCGCGGCCTGCCGCCGCGCCACCTCGCCGACCTTTCGGTGTCCGAGCGCGCGGCCGCCGTCGCCGAGCTGGGGGAGAAGCCGTTTCGCGCGAAGCAGCTGTCGAACCACTACTTCTCCCGCCTGACGGTGGACCCATCGGAGATGACCGACATCCCGGCGGCTTCGCGGGACAGGCTGGTCGAGTCGTTGATGCCGACGCTGCTGACCGAGGTCCGCGCCCTGGCGGCGGACGACGGCGCGACGCGCAAGACGCTGTGGCGCGCCCACGACGGCACGCTCCTGGAGAGCGTCCTGATGCGCTACCCGGACCGCGCGACGCTATGCATCTCGAGCCAGGCGGGCTGCGGCATGGCGTGCCCGTTCTGCGCGACCGGCCAGGGCGGCCTCGACCGCAACCTGTCGACGGCGGAGATCGTCGACCAGGTCCGTTCGGCGGCGGCGGTCATGCGCGACGGCACGATGCCGGGTGGCCCGGGCCGGCTGTCGAACATCGTCTTCATGGGGATGGGCGAGCCGCTGGCCAACTACAAGCGCGTGGTGGCCGCGGTGCGCCGGATCACCGATCCCGCGCCGGGTGGTCTGGGGATCGGCCAGCGGTCGGTGACGGTGTCGACGGTGGGTTTGGCGCCGGCGATCCGGAAGCTGGCGGACGAGAAGATGCAGGTGCGGCTGGCGGTGTCGCTGCACACGCCGGACGACGAGCTGCGGGACACGCTGGTGCCGGTGAACAACCGGTGGTCGGTGGACGAAGTTCTTTCGGCGGCCCGGTACTACGCGGACACGTCGGGTCGGCGGGTGTCGATCGAGTACGCGTTGATCCGGGACATCAACGACCAGCCGTGGCGGGCGGAGTTGCTGGCCAAGCGGCTGCGTAAGCACTTGGGTCAGCTGGTGCACGTGAACGTGATTCCGCTGAACCCGACGCCGGGTTCGAAGTGGGATGCGTCGCCGAAGCCGGTGGAGCGGGAGTTCGTGCGGCTCGTGAACGCCGGCGGAGTAGCGTGCACGGTGCGGGACACCCGCGGCCAGGAGATCGCCGCCGCCTGTGGGCAGCTGGCTGCCGAAGGCTGAGTTTTCGTTTCGGTTATGGAGAAATCGTCGTGATGTATGCGCCCAGCCTGCTGGACCCGGCTGCGGAATCGTTGAAGCTGTCCGACTTCACCGGCGCGACGCAGGTCGCCCGGGAGGCGCGGACGTTGCTGGGTGAGCGGTTCAGCTCGGTGACGTTCATGTATGTCCTGATGCGCGCGTTCGAGGTCGAGTACACCGCGGCTTGTGATGCTGCCCGGTGGCATGAGTTTCATGGTGGGCCGCGGGCTCTTTCGGACGCCGATCTGGAGAAGCTGCTCGCTCCGTGGCTCGACCGCTGAGTTAGCCCGTGACCTCCGGAGCTGGGCACCGGCTCCTCGAATTCCTCGGCGAATTACGGGCGACCACCGCCTGGACGGTGGTGGTCACCGACGAGATCGACGCCTTGTCGCGGTGGCGGCTGAGCGGATCGACCTGGCAAGCCGTCGTGACGGTGGAGCCGCGGCGCTGGCTCGGCCTGGAGTTCGAGGCGGGGGACCCGGTGACCGGCAAGCGCGCCACCTACGACATCGACACCGACCTCTACGACATTTCGCGGGACGACCAGCGCGGATTCGCCGAGGAAATCGAACGGGACATCATCGAATTCCTCGACGACCTGAGGAAGGGCGTCGTGCTGCGCGGGAACGACGGGACGAAATTCGTGCTCGTCTTCCCGCTGAACGGTTCCCATGTCCGCGTGATCCGGGGCCGCGTCATGACCAGCGTTTCCACGCACGCCGACCTGGCAGGTGCACGGCAGGGCGGTGACTTCGTCCCGCTGGAATGAACAGCGCTGCGCCACCCGGACGCCGCCGATCGGCCGCCGAACGTGCGTAAATGGTGGCAGACAGTGCCCGTTCGCGGTGTTAGAACGGTAGCCATGACGCATCGGATGTCTCGGTACGCCGTGATCGCCGTCGGAGTCCTTGCGCTGAGCGGTGCCGGAGTTGCTCCCGCGCAGGCCGTCAGTGGCCCGATCCAGAGCTTCACTTTCAACGGGACCACGCTGACCGCGGTCAACCAGTACTCCTACTTCCCGCTCGGGCCCATCATCCCGTTGCCCGTCTCGATTTCACGGGTGGTCGACGGGACCGCGCAGGTCGTGGCGAGCGGCAAGGGCGTGGTGCGGTACCCGTGCAACGGGACGGCGATCAACACCTACACCGCCAACGGCGTCCAGCTCTCCGTGCCCTGCGGCTGACCGGTCAGCCCGCCAGGGACTCGGACAACGCGACCAGTTCGCGGGCGTCGTCGTCGAGGCTGCCGTTCTCCGGGACCGCGATCGGCATCGGCTCCTCCGGGACCGGCTCGCGGCGGGCGTGCGCGCGCAGCGCCTCCGTCAGCCGATCCGGCAGGGGACCGTCCAGGCGGGCGACGTACGGGCTGATCCGGACCAGCCCGTCGCGGCATTCGATCACCCGCCGGTAGTAGCGGCGGTGGACGCCCAGCAAGCTCAGCGCGTCCCACCGGCCCGGCGGGGTGCGGCTCAGCGCGTCCTCCGGGAAGGCCTCGTGCAGGGTCGTCCACAGTGGACGGAGGCGGTGGTACGTGCGCAGGTGCTGCCACCACACGCGGGCCGCCGCCAGGCGGGTGGCGACGCCGGGGTAGGACAGGCCGACCACGAGCAGGATCGCGCTCGGGAACACCAGGAACACCGTCGCCTGCACCAGCAGCGAGGGGATCGCCGCGCCCGCCCAGTGCACCAGCACCACCGCGATCAGGGTCGCCCCGCCCACCGCGCCGAACGCGAACCCCAGCGACGCCACCGTCAGCCCGCGGGCCAGCCGGGGCGCCGCCCCGCGCGCGTAGCGACGTGCGAAGAAGCAGGCACTCGCGATGCCGTAGGTGAGGTACAGGTCGGCCGCGAGGTAGAACACCGAGACCCCGGTGCGGGGGTACTGCGCCGGCGGGACGTCCGGCATGAGCACCGTGACGGCCGCCATCACCAGGATCGCCGCGCCCAGCGGGACCGCTTCGAGCCGGGCCCGCCGTCGGGCCCGGTCGGCAGGCAGGGCCGAGAACAGGAAGAAGCACGCCAGGGAGAAGACCAGCCCGCAGAGGAAGATGTGCTGGAACAGCAGCGGCACGATCCGCCCGGGGTACGGCTGGTTGACGTCGCCCGCCAGCAGGCCCAGCGGGTAGGCGGCCGCGAAGCAGGCCAGGCAGGCGGTGACCATCCAGCGCGCCACGTCGCGCGGGGCGCGGGAGAGCTGGTAGCTCTTCCACAGCAGCGCGGGGAACAGGATCACTCCCTGGACCACGATGAGCGTGATCTTGCTGTTCACAGCCAGCCCAGCCGTTCGTCCAGCGCGGCGTCGATCCGCCGCGCGGCACCCTCGTCGGACGACGGCGGGGCGACCCGGTCGAGGACCGACGCCCACTCCAGGATGATCGTCGCCACCGTCTCGGCCTCCCGTTCGTGGTCGGTGTCGTAGGAGGTGCGCAGCAGGGCGCGCCGGACCGCCTCCGGTTCCAGGCCGGGCACCAGCCGGTCCACCAGGTCGGGGTTGTCCGCGGTGGCGCCGTGCCCGGCCAGCATGTGGCCCAGTTCGTGCAGGATGATGTGGCGCTGGTGGGCCTTGCTCGTGTCCTGCTGGTAGACGATGTAGTCGGCCTGCGCGGTGGCGATCCAGGCGCCGAACGGCCCCGGCACCGGGATCCGGTGCGGGATCAGCCGGATCGGGCGGCCGCGCTGGTCGCCGACGCTGCGGCACAGCTCGAGGACGTCGAGGGGTGGCCGGATGCCCAGTTCGTTCAGCAGCCGCCTGCAGCGGCGCCGCAACTCGCGTTCCTTCACCAGCCGCCTTGCCATCGATGTCCGTCGGACGACCACGGCCGGTAGCGACCCGGCCCCGTTCCGCCCTTACGGTAGACGACGCCGTCCCGGACGATCATCGGCCGCCTGAAGACTCGGAGCTTCCCGTGTGATTTCACACAGCGACGCGCGCAGGAGTGAACTGCCGCTCACCGGGTCGCTCGGGCCCTGGCCCAGCACGAGGTTGAGGTTGGCGCTGCCCTCGCCCGCGACCGGGTAGCCCGGCTCGCCGAGCCCGGCCGCCGGTTGCCACCAGCCGTGCTGGCCGCACACCACGCCCGGGTCGAGGTTGACGTTGAACTTCGCCCGGGCGCGGACGCTGCCCCGGGGTGTCTCCAGCCGCACCCAGTCGCCGGCGGTGATGCCGCGCGCCGCCGCCGCGTCGGGGTGCAGCTCGACCTGCGGATCGGGGGCGGACTTGCGCAGGCTCGTGATCGCGCGGTGCTGGGTCTCGCAGAAGAACAGCGACTTGGCGCAGGTGAGGACCAGCGGGTAGCGGGCCGCGAGGTCCGGCCGGGAAAGGGGGCTGAGCGACGGCTCGTCGTAGCCGGGCAGCGGCGGGTGTCCCGCCCTGAGCAGGGCCTCGGAGTACAGCTCGACCACGCCGGACGGCGTGCGGAAGCCGTGCCGTTCGTACTTGCGGTGGACCGTCCGCAGCGGCAGGCGGATGCCCTCCGGCGCGGCCCGCAGCTGCTCGAGGGTGAGCCCGGCGGGCGCGAGCTGGTGACGCCAGGCCGCTTCGATGTCGCCGTCGAAGAAGTGCTCACCCAGCCCGAGCGCGAGCGCGAGGTCGAAGATGATCCGGAGGTCCGGGCGGGCTTCGCCGCGCGGGGCGACCAGGGGACGCCGCAGCTGGACGGTGGCTTGCGCGTCCTGGCTGGTCTCGAAGCCGATCCGCAACGCCTCGGCTTCCCACGCGCTCGTCGCCGGCAGCACGATGTCGGCCTGCTCGGCCGTCGGGTTCAGGAACAGGTCCGTGTGCACGAAGAAGTCCAGCGCGCTGAGCGCGTCCCGGCCGCGCGCGCTGTCGCCGTGCGCCAGCACCAGGTTGGCGCCGAAGTTGACCAGCGCCCTGGCCCGGTACGGGACGCCGTCGAGTGCCGCCCGGTAGAAGTCCTCTCCGGTGACGAACTCGAACCGCGCCGGGCCGAGCGGCCGCTCGGCGGCGCCGATGGCCTTGGCCCGCTGCCCGGGCGGCAGCAGCGCCGCCCCGTCGACCGGGTTCGTCCGGACGGGGGTGAACAGGACGTTCCCGCCCGGCACGTCGAGGCAGCCGGTGAGCGCGTACAGCTGGCTGATGGCCCGCACGGTCTGCGTCGCGTTGCTGTGCTGCTCGAGCCCGCTCCAGGTGTAGAACGCCACCGGCCGCGCCTCCCACAGCAGCCGGGCCACGGCGGTGATCCGGTCCGCGGGCACGCCGGTGATCCGCTCGGCGACGCCGGGGGCGAACCGGGCGCACTCTTCGGCGATGAGGTCCCAGACCCGGCGCGTCGCCACCCCACCGGGCACCGGGGCGCCGGGCGACAGCAGCTCGCCGGTGTCGGCGCGGACCGCCCACGACGCATTGGTCCACCGGTCCACGAACTCTCTGTCGTACCAGCCGTTTTCGATCATTTCGTGCGTGATCGCCAGCGCCAGCGCGGCGTCCGTGCCGGGCCGGACCCGCAGCCAGTGGTCGGCCTTGCTCGCCAGGCCGGCCCGGCGCGGATCCACCACGACGAGCTTCGCGCCCCGCCGCAGTGCGGCCGTGGTCGCCGTGGCGTGCGCGAGCCGGGACACCGACGGGTTGTAGCCCCAGTAGAGGACGCAGCCGGCGTGCTCGAGGTCGGGCAGGTAGGCGCCGGGCACCGGCTCGCCCCAGGTGTAGGTGGTGGTCAGGTAGCGGCCCCAGCCGCACAGCTCCATGTAGCTGACGAGGTTCGGGCTGCCGAAGGCCCGCCGCAGCCGCGTCAGCCAGTCGACCGAGTCGGACATGGCCGACGTCGACGGCGAGGCGCTGCCGAACACGACCGCTTCCGGCCCGGACTCGGCGGCGATCGCCGTCAGCCGGGCCGCGACGGTGGCCAGTGCCTCGTCCCAGCCGATGCGCTCCCAGCCGGGGTCGGCCGCGCCCTTCGGAGCGGTCCGCCGCAGCGGGTGCAGCAGCCGGCCGGGGTGCGCGACGATCTCCGGCGCGGCCTTGCCCTTGACGCAGAGTGCCTGCCCGGTGGGGTGGCCGGGCAGCGGGCGCAGGGCCAGCAGGCGCCCGTCCTCGACGGTCGCGGTGGCCCCGCACCGGGACACGCACAGCGGGCAGAACGTCGCCACTTCGGTCGCCATCGGCGCCTCCATCCGGAGCATTCATCGTGGCACCGGCGCGCTCCGGCGGCGCACTACAAGTTGATAAAGGAAATTCCGTGGGAAATTCCCGTCCCGGTAATTCGGTGGCGCGGCCGGGGTGGACGGAGTTCAGTCGGCTCCCATGGTGCACGGAAGGTGCGACGAGCGGTTCGGAGAAGTGCGCGACGCGCTCGCGGAGTCGTTGGCCAAGGACGACGTCGGAGCTTCGGTCGCGGTCGTCGTCGACGGCGAGTGCGTGGCCGATCTCTGGGGCGGGTACGCCGATGCGGCGAAAACCGTGGCCTGGGAAGAAAACACGATCACCAACGTCTTTTCCAGCACCAAGACGATGCTCGCCCTGTGCGCTTTGGTCCTCGCCGATCGGGGCGAGCTCGACCTCGACGCGCCGCTCGTCCGGTACTGGCCCGAGTTCGGCGCCGCGGACGTGCGGGTGCGGCACGTTCTGTCGCACACCGCGGGACTTCCGGTCTGGGACACGCCGATCACCTTCGACGACCTGGCCGACTCGCCCAAGGTCACCGCGCTGCTCGCCGCGCAGGAGCCGCGGTGGACGCCCGGGGAAATCGGCTGCTATCACGCGCTCACGCAAGGGTTTCTGCTCGGTGAGGTCGTCCGCCGGATCACCGGCCGGACCATCGGGGCGTTCTTCGCGGCGGAAGTCGCCGAGCCGCTGGGCGCCGATTTCCACATCGGACTGCCCGACCGCCTTCACGACCGCGTCGCGCCGACCCTCGCGCCGCACGGCGGGCTGACCGTGCCGCCGCCCACCGAGCTCTTCGACGCCGCCCCGAACCCGGTGTTCGTGCCGGAGGACACGAACACGGCGGCGTGGCGGCGCGCGGAGATCCCGTCGGGCGCCGGCTACGGCAACGCCCGGTCGGTGGCGGCCGTCCAGTCGGTCCTCACGTCCGGCGGTGCGGGGCTGCTGTCGCGGGCCGGGTGCGAGCGGGCCCTGGAGGAGCAGTACCACGGCCTCGACCACGGCCTGGGCGTCCCGATGCGGTACGGCCTGGGCTACGGCATCAGCGGCCGCACGTGCTTCTGGGGCGGCATGGGCGGTTCCCTCGTGTTCAACGACCTCGACGCCGGTCTCACCGTCGCCTACGCGATGAACCGGATGCTCGACGCGGTCGTCGGCGACGGCCGCGGCATGACCATGGTCGCCGCGGCCTACAGCGGCCTGGGGTAGGCGTCAGCCGATCCGGTACAGGTGCCCGTCGCGGACGGCCAGCACGGTGAGCGGCCCGGTCGTCGGGCTCGCCGTCGCCTGCCAGGCCGTCGCGCCCGGTGCCGCGGCCTGGCCCGCGGTGAGCGGCAGGCCCGCGCTGCCGCCGCCGGTCACCGTGCCGGCCGGGTCGGTGACGAGGATGCAGTCCGGCCGGCCGCCGTCGAGGGTCACCCAGCCGGTGACGATCGCGCCGGGGTCGGTGGCCGGGGCGTCGAGTGCTCCGCGCGCCGGCCGGGCCGTGCCGAGGTCGACGTGGCTGCCGAGCTCGGGACCGTGGCAGTCCAAGGTGAACGCGCTGTTGAACGGGTACGCCTGCAGCGCGCGGGCGGCGGGACCGGCGGCGCGCTGGATGTGCAGGGCCTCCAGCGCCGCGGGCGCGTCGACGCGCAGCGCGATCGCGGACAGGCTGAGCGGGGCGTAGCTGCGGCGGACCTGGTCGGCCTTGCCGCCGCCGATCGCGTGCGTCACCAGCGCCAGGGTGACGACGGCCGCGACGACGTACCGGTGTGGCCACTGTGGACGGTGCAGGACGGCCAGCACCGTCAGCGCGCTCGTCGCCAGCGCCGCGACCAGGACGTACCGGCTGATGAGCCCGACGTTGCCGCCGGGCACGTCCGCCGTCGTGCGGCCGAGTGCGAGCATCGACGCCAGCGCGAAGGCGTAGAGCGCCAGCCCGGCCCAGCCCGCGTCGGCCACCGGCCGGGTGGTGACCGTCCGCCGCAGCAGCAGGCCGAGCCCGGCGATCGTGAGCCCGCCGCCGATCACCGCGACGACGGCGATGTCGACCGACCACAGCCCGCCGACGGCGGCGGCGACGACGGAGAGGCGCCCGTCCGGGTCGAAGGCCGCCGAAGCGCCCGACTGCGACCCGGCGGGCTTGGTGAGCCACCACGCGCCGAGGACCACCACACCGGCCGCGGCCGGGAGTGCGACCCGCAGCCGGGATTCCCGCCGCAGCCAGGCCACGAAGGCGAGCACGAACCAGATCGGCAGGGCGGCGCCGAAGCAGAGGCAGCCCACGACGGCGGCCGCGGACGCGCCGGCCAGGCGGCCGCGGTGAGCGCAGGCGACGGCGATCGTGCACGCCGTCACCGCGGGGACCCAGCTGATGCCGTTGGTGCCCTGCTCCCAGAGTTCGGTGGCGTGGGAGGAGAACAGCAGCCACGAGACGGCGGCCGTCAGCGGGCCACGGGCGGGGTGTTCGGGCAGCATCGTGCGCAGCGCCAGCACGGCGACCCCGAGCAGGACGACCGTCAGGACGGTCAGGACGCGGTTGTCGCCGCCGAACCACGCCGCGTCGGCGTAGAAGAGCAGCGACGGCACGACGAACGGCTGGTCGAGGTGGTAGGTGAAGACCTGCCCGAGCAGGAGCCGGCCGTCGTCGTCGGTGATCTTGGCGAAGACGTGCCAGTAGTCGAGCAGCACGGCCATCCGCGGCGCCCGCACGGCGGCCAGCAGCGCCAGGCCGGCGGGCAGGGCGGCGAAGAGCCACCACGCGAGGTCCGGCAGCCGCCGGGTCGCGCGCCCGGCCGGGGAGGCGACCCGCGGGATCGGCGCGGTGACGTCCGGTCCGGCGGCGTCGGCGAGCGCTGGCTGCGTCATGGATCTCCTGCCGGGAGCGGTGGGGGCCGCCGAAATGGTAGCCGCGGCCGTCGTCAGTGCGGCTCGGCCGGCGCCCACAGCCCGTCCGCGTCACCGGCCTCCAGCCGGCCCCGGTAGACGCCGATCTTCCGGTCGATCAGCTTCAGGTTCTCCTCCAGCTCCGCCAGCCTCGCCAATACGTCGGCGCGGTGCTCTTCCAGCAGCGCCAGGCGTTCCGCCTCGTTGCCGCGGCCGGCGGCGACCAGCTCCGCGTAGCGGCGGATCGTCTTGATCGGCATGCCGGTCGCGCGGAGCTTGGTGCAGATCTTGATCCAGTCGAGGTCCAGCTGCCGGTAGCGCCGCCGTCCGCCGCTGGTGCGGTCGACGCGGGTCACCACCAGGCCCGCCCGTTCGTAGTAGCGCAGCGTGTGCGCGCTGACCCCGGTGCGGCGGGCCGCGTCCGCGATGGTCAGCCCCTCCGCGGGGATCGGGTTGACTTCGAGCACGCTCTAAATCCTAGCGTCGAAGGCATGACCACCAACCGTCCCGGCCTCGTGCTCGCGATCTGCTGCGCCAGCATCGTCGTCGTGGTGATGGACATCTCGATCGTCACCGTCGCCCTGCCCTCGATCCGCCGTGACCTGGGCGCTTCCGTCTCCGGCCTGCAGTGGACCGTCGACGCCTACACGCTGGTGCTGGCCGCTTTCCTGGTGCTCGCCGGGTCCGCCGCCGACCGGTTCGGCCGCAAGCGGGTCTTCCGGTGCGGGCTCGCGCTGTTCGGCCTCGGCTCGCTGCTGTGCAGCCTGGCGCCGGGCATCGGCTGGCTGATCGCCGCCCGCGCGCTGCAGGCCGTCGGCGGCACCATGCTGAACCCGGTCGCGATGGCCATCGTCGCCACCACCTTCCCCGCGCCGGCCGAGCGCGCCCGCGCCATCGGTGTGTTCGGCTCGATGTCCGGCCTGGCCCTGGCGCTCGGGCCGATCCTCGGCGGCGTGCTCGTCGACGGCTTCGGCTGGCGGGCCGTCTTCTGGGTCAACGTCCCGATCATCGCCGCCGCGCTCGTCGCCACGACGCTGTTCGTGCCCGAGTCGCGGGCGCCGCGGGCGCGCCGCTTCGACCCGGTGGGGCAGGTGCTCGTGCTGCTGGTGCTCGGCAGCGTCGTCGCCGCCCTCATCGAGTCGCACCGGCTGGGCTGGACGTCACCGTGGATCCTCGGCCTGCTCGCCCTCGCCGGGCTCGGCGTGCTCGGCATCGTGGCCTACGAGCCGCGCCGCGCCGACCCGCTGCTCGAACTGCGGCTGTTCCGCAGCGTGTCCTTCAGCGCGGCGATCGTCATGGCGCTGTTCGCGCTCTGCGGGTTCGGCGCCTTCCTCTTCGTGACGACGCAGTACCTCCAGGACGTCCGGGGCATGACCCCACTGACGGCGGGCCTGTGCCTCCTGCCGGTCGGCGTGCTCGTGCTGCTTCTGTCGCCGCGGACCGGGCGGTTCGTCGGCACGCGCGGGCCGCGCCGGCCGCTGGTCGTCGCCGGTGCCGCGCTCGCCGCGGGCGGCGCCGCCTCGGCGTTCCTCGGCCCGGCGACGCCGCTGCCCGTCGTGCTCGCCACCTTCCTGCTGTTCGGCGTGTTCCTCGGCACGGTGAACCCGCCGATCACCAACACCGCCGTCTCGGGGATGCCGGCGTCGATGGCCGGGGTGGCCGCGTCGCTGGCCTCCGCCGGACGGCAGACCGGTACCACCCTGGGGGTCGCGCTCTCGAGCCTGGGCCACGGCGTGTGGTGGCTGGTCGCCGGGCTCGGCGCCGGCGTCCTGGTCCTGGCGCTGCTCAGCACCGGACGCCGGGCGGCCGCGACGGCCGACCGGGCGGCGGCGCTGTTCGACGAGCTCAGCCTCCCGCGACCGACGGGATGATCTGCACCTCGGCGTCCTCGCGCAGCACCGTCGCCGGGCCGTCGCGGCGGCGGCACTCCTCGCCGTCGACGTAGAAGTTGACGTACCGGCGCAGCCCCGCCTGCTCGTCGCGCAACCGCCGTTCCAGCGCCGGGTACCGCTCGGCGAGCGCGTCGAGCAGGGCACCCAGCGTGGCCGGCTCGGCGACCTCGACGTCCAGCCGGGCTTCGCCGCCGGCCTTCTCCCGCAGCGTTCCGGGCAGCAGCACGGTGATCCGCACGGTCACACCCTCGCGGCGCGGACGCTCAGCACGTCGGGCAGGTGCGCCGCGACGAGCTGCCAGCTGTCGCCGTCGTCGCGGCTGGCGTAGACGTCGCCGGTCCGCGAGCCGAAGTACACCCCGGCCGGGTCGGCGTCGTCGGTGCACATCGCGTCCCGCATGACGGCGGCCCAGTACCCGTCCGGCAGGCCGGGGCCCAGCGCCTCCCACGACTTCCCGGCGTCCTCGCTGCGGTACACGCGGCAGTGGCCCTCCGGCGGGAACCGCATCGCGTCGGCGGCCAGCGGGAACGTGTAGATCACCTCGGGCCGGTTCGGGTGGACGACCATCGGGAAGCCGAAGTCGCTGGGCAGGCCGTCGGCGATCGACTGCCAGGTCGCGCCCGCGTCGTCGCTGCGGTAGACGCCGTGGTGCACCTGCGCGAACAGCCTGTCCGGCTCCGCGGGGTGCCGGGCGACCTTGTGCACGCAGTGGCCGTATTCGGGATACGGGTCGGGCACATGGACCGCCTTGATGCCGGTGTTGCTGGCTTTCCAGGACTCGCCGCCGTCTTCGGTGCGGTAGACGCCGCCGGTGGACATGGCCACGGTGACGCGCCGGGGGTCGGTGGGGTGCGGGAGCACGGTGTGGATGGCCTTGCCGCCGCCTCCGGGCGTCCAGTGCGCGCGGTGCGGGTGGTCCCACAGGCCGCGGACGAACTCGTAGGTGCGGCCGCCGTCGGTGGAGCGGAAGAGGGCGGACGGCTCGGTGCCGGCGTAGACGACGTCCGGCTCGCTCGCCGGGCCCGGCACGAGCTGCCAGGCCCTGGCCAGTGACTCGCCGGTGTCGGCCGGGAACGCGATCGGGGCGTGGTCGGGTTCGGCCCAGGTCTCGCCCAGGTCGTCGCTGGTGGCCACGCTCGGCCCGTAGTGCTCGCTGGTAACCCCGGCCAGCAGCCGCGGGGTGGCGCGCCGGGTGTCGATGCCGACCGCGTACACCTCGGTCATCGGGTGGTGCGGGCCGGTCACCTCCCAGGTGACCCGGTCGTCCGTGCTGGTGGCCAGCCACAGACCCTTGCGCGTTCCGATCGCGAGCAGGACGGACATCGAACCCCCTCTCCGTAGTGATGCAGGTCACAGATACTCTGCCCGAAAAATTGCCCCGGGGAAATGTCGAACACCGGACCGGTGCGTTCGACGCGGGGGTGAAGGCCGGTCACCGCGTCCGGGAACGCACCGGACCCCGGCCGACGAACACAGGGAGCAGACCATGCGGTTTCTCATGATGCACCGGGTCGACGAGCACGACCCCCGGTCGTGGAACCCGAGCGAGGACTTCATCGCGAAGATGGGCGGGTTCATCCAGGAGGCGGCGGAGAAGGGCATCCTGATCACCGCGGAGGGCGTCCACCCGACGGAGAAGGGCTCGCTGGTCCGCAAGGCGCGCGGCGCCGCGATCCGCGTGACCGACGGGCCGTTCGCCGAGGCCAAGGAGGTCATCGGCGGGTTCGCGCTGATCAACGCGGCGGACCGGGCGGAGGCCGTCGAGTTCGCCAAGCGGTACGTCGAGCTGTTCGACCAGGAGATCGAGGTGGAAATCCGCCAGGTCGTCGAGTTCGACGAGCTGCCGACGCAGGACTGACGTCGTCCGGTGGCGCTAGGCTGACCGGAACCGTTCTCCTGGGGGTTCGAACGATGTTCCTGGTCACCGGCGCCACCGGCAATGTCGGCGCGGAAGTGGTTTCGGCACTCGCGGCGGCGGGCGCCCCGGTCCGGGCGCTGGTGCGCCGTCCGGACGTCCGGCTGCCGGACGGCGTCGAAGCCGCGGTGGGCGATCTCAACTCGCCCGAAAGCCTCACGGACGCCTTGAAAGGTGTCGAGGGCGTCTTCCTGCTGTCCGGCTACGAGGACATGTCCGGCTTGCTGCGGGAGGCCGGGGTGCGGCGGGTCGTGCTGCTGTCCGGGGGCTCGGCGGCGCTGGAGGACCTGGACAACGCCGTCTCCCGGTACATGACGCTGTCCGAGCGCGCGCTGCGGGAATCGGGCCTGGACTGGACGTTCCTGCGGCCGCGCGCGTTCATGTCGAACGCCCTCCGCTGGCTGCCGCAGCTGCGCGCGGGCGACACGGTCCGCGTCCAGTTCCCGGACGTCCCGGTGGCCTGCATCGACCCGGCCGACATCGCGGCGGTGGCGGCGC
This sequence comes from Amycolatopsis plumensis, assembly GCF_042652605.1. Taxonomy (NCBI): domain Bacteria; kingdom Bacillati; phylum Actinomycetota; class Actinomycetes; order Pseudonocardiales; family Pseudonocardiaceae; genus Amycolatopsis; species Amycolatopsis plumensis. Next base: position 5,153,122 of record NZ_JBHSJY010000001.1, read on the forward strand.
TCGCGTTGGCCGGCGGGCACGAAGGGCTGGTGCACGAGCTGACCGGGCCGGTGGCGATGCGGCCGGTGGAGCAGGTGTCGGTGTTGGGTTCGGTGCTGGGGCGCGATCTGCGGTTCGTGGGGCTGTCGAACGAGGAGACGCGGGCGGAGCTCGAGGCGGGCATGCCGCGCGAGTACGTCGACGCGTTCTGGAACTTCTACGTCGACGGGACCCTGGACGAGGCGACCGTGCACCCGACGGTGCCGGAGGTGACCGGGCGCCCGGCGCGGACGTTCGGCGAGTGGGCCGAGGCGCACGCGGGCGCCTTCCGCTGATTTCCGCCCGGCGCCTGTCCAACGGGCCGGTCGTCGTTCGTAGTGCTGGCGTACGGCTACCGAGCCAGGAGGAACCATGAAGTACCTGATGCTGATCAACGCCGCTCTCGACGCCGACGGCGCGCCCACCGGCTGCAGCATGCCCGAGGACTGGATGCTGTTCGACAAGTCCCTCAAGGAAGCCGGGGTGTACGTCGGCGGCGACTCGGTCGCCGACTTCACCACGGCCGCCTCGGTGCGGGTCGACGAGCGCGGCGAGCGGCTCGTCACCGACGGCCCGTTCGCCGAATCACGGGAGGTGCTCGGCGGCTACTTCGTCGTCGACGTGCCGGATCTCGACGTCGCGCTCGACTGGGCGGCCCGCTGCCCGGGGGCCCGCGACGGCGGGTCGATCGTGGTGCGGCCGCTCGCCGGCTACGAAGGCTGACGGTGGTGGCGGGGCGGGTGGACGCCTCGATCGAGGCGGTGTTCCGGGAGGAGCGCGGGCTGCTGCTCGCCGCGCTCGTGCGCCGGTTCGGCGACCTCGACCTGGCCGAGGAGGTGACGTCCGAGGCGATCGAGGCGGCGCTGGTGCACTGGCCGGCCGAGGGCGTGCCGCCGAAGCCGGGCGCCTGGCTGATGACGACGGCCCGGCGCAAGGCCGTCGACCGGCTCCGCCGCGACCAGGCCTACGCGGCCCGGCTCGCGGTGCTGCAGGTCGAGGCCGACCGCGCGGCGCCTGCCCCGCCCCTGTCGGACGGCGACCTGCCGGACGAGCGGTTGCAGCTGTTCTTCACGTGCGCCCACCCGGCGCTGCCTGCCGAGGACCGCACGGCGCTGACGTTGCGCTGCCTCGCCGGGCTGACGACACCGGAGGTGGCGCGGGCGTTCCTGGTCCCGAGCGCGACGATGGGCAAGCGGATCGTGCGCGCGAAGAACCGGATCCGCACGCTGCGGATTCCGTTCCGCGTGCCGGACGCGGACGAGCTGCCCGGGCGGCTGCCGGGTGTGCTGCAGGTCGTCTATTCGATCTTCACCGAGGGGTACGCGGCCAGCTCGGGCCCGGACCTGCAGCGGCTCGACCTGGCGGAGGAGGCCATCCGCTTGGCTCGCATCCTCCGGCGGTTGCTGCCGGGGGAACGGGAGGTCGCGGGCCTGCTGGCCTTGCTGCTGCTGGTCCACGCCCGCCGCGACGCCCGCACCGGCCCGGCCGGCGACCTGGTGCTGCTGGACGACCAGGACCGCGGCCGCTGGGACCAGGCGCTGATCGCCGAGGGGACGGACCTGGTGACAGTGGCCCTGACCGGCGGACCCCCGGGTTGGTACGGAGTCCAGGCGGCGATCGCGGCCCTGCACGACGAGGCGGCGGACGTGGCGGGTACGGACTGGCCGCAGATCGTGGCGCTGTACGACGTGCTGCTGGGGCTGGCGCCGTCACCGGTGGTGGAGCTGAACCGCGCGGTGGCGGTGGCGATGCGCGACGGCCCGGCGGCGGGACTGGCGTTGCTGGACGGCCTGGCGGGGGAGCCGAAGTTGCGCGGGTACAGCCCGTTCCCGGCGGCTCGGGGTGACTTGCTCAGCCGGCTCGGGCGGCACGAGGAGGCGGCTGCGGCGTATCGGGAGGCGTTGTCGCTGGCCGGAACCGAGCCCGAGCGGGCCCATTTGCGGGGGCGGCTGGGGGAGTGAGGCGCTGTTCCGGGGTGCGGATAGTCGCATGTGGACTTACCTGATCGAGTGATGACATGTGTTCGAATCTCGGTAGCTTGGAGGTATGACCAGCGACGCGACTGTGTGTTCCTCGGAGGCGGTGGCTTTTGCCGACCGCATCGGGGAGTTCGTCGCGTCCATGCGGGCCGCTGAAGCCGGATTCGGTGCGCTGCTGGTGGAGATTGAGCAGCGTGGGGTGATGGAGGTGTTCGGGTATCGGTCTGTTGCGCGGTTGTTGGAACATCTCGCCGATATTCTCAAGGCTGCTGCTGAACGGTTGGTGAAGCGGGCTCGTTTGCTGAATCCGGGCCGTAACCTTGATGGCAGTCCGATCCCCGCTTTGGCACCCGCAACGGGAGCCGCTGCCCGCGCTGGGCAGTTGAGCAATCCGATGATCGATGTGATCACGGGTGTGCTCGCCGATGTTCCTTGCGAGCACCGGGAGAGCGCCGAGGCCAACCTGCTGGCTTTCGCCGAGGAGGCCGGACACAAGCAGGTCGCCGCGCTCGGCGCCCGCATCCTCGCCCACCTCAACCCCGACGGTTCCGAACCCACCGACACCGAACCCGCCGCGCCGACCCGAGAACTGTTCCTGCGCCGCAAGCGATCCGGGTTCTGGGAGTTGAGCGGCAGGTTCGATGACGAGACGGGTACCCGAGCCAGTGCCTTATTGGATGCGCTGGCCGAACGCCGGACCGGTGATGAGGGTCCGGACTTGCGGACACTGCCGCAGCGGTACGGGGATGCTTTCTCCGACGCGGTCGACCTGGCTTTGAACTCTCCGGAGTTGCCGATGCAGGCCGGGGAACGAGCCCACGTCATGGTCACGGTCTCCTTGGAAGACCTGAAGTCCGGAGTCGGCACGGCCACCCTCGGCGACACCGGCACCCTCTCGGCCGCCGAAGCCCGGGTGCACGCCTGCGACGCCATGATCATCCCCGCGGTCCTGGGCGCGAAGAGCGAACCCCTCAACCTTGGCCGTCTGCGCCGCCTGATCTCCGCGGGGCTGCGGAGGGCGTTGTTCCTGCGGGACCGGGGTTGCGCGTTCCCGGGCTGCCACCGGCCACCCCGGCACTGCCAAGGGCACCACATCCGCCACTGGGCTGACGGCGGCGCCACCAACCTGAGAAATCTGGTCCTGATGTGCGCCCACCATCACCGGCTCCTGCACCGCTCAGGATGGGAAGTCCGCATCGCCGCCGATGGCCTACCGGAGTTCCTTCCGCCAGAGTTCATCGACCGCCGCCGAAAACCTCGGCGCAACAACCTCCACGAACCACTGCCCTTCGCAGCCTGAACACGGGACAGGCCCGCAGCCACAACGGCTGCGGGCCCAAACCCATGCCTTCGATCCACGCTGCCGGCTCCACAACCACCGCCGACCCGACCGTGACGATCGGCAGCAACGGCTCAACCTGCTTGCGGCAGCGTCAAAACCGCCTCAGCCCCAAGCGGCTCGCACTCTCTCGCGCACCTCGCTACAGGCACGTCTTGGCGCTCGATCCGGCCGCCCACGGGAGCTGCCCGCGCGGTCGCTTTTCGCCGCTCGCTCCCGTCGCTCGCCGGAAACTGTCGGTGGTGGCCGGTAAGCTGGATACCGGGGGCCGGAGGCCTACCCCGCCGCCCGCAAAGCCGCCACCGCCGGTGCGAACATCGTCTCCTTGATCGCGCCCAGCGTTCCGCGGTCCTTGCCCGCCAGCACCGCCACTCGCTCGTGCGCCACCTTCACCACTTCGCCCTCGGCCGCGACCTCGTCCACCAACCCGATCTCCGCCGCCTCGGGGCCGCCGAAGCGGCGGGCCGTCGTCATCGATGCGACCGCCGCCGAGGGGGTCAGCTTGCCCTGGATCAGTGCCGCCATGCCCGGGGTGAACGGGATGTTGATGTCCGCCTCCGGGAAGCAGAAATAACCCCGGTCCGCGCGCATCACGCGGAAGTCGTGCGCCATCGCCAGCATCGCTCCCGCGCCGAACGCGTGGCCGTTGATCGCCGCGACCGTGGGGACCGGCAGCGTCAGCACGCGCGCCAGCAGCTCCTGCACCTCCGCCACGTACTCGGACGCCTGCTCACTGTGGGCGGTCAGCCATTCGAGGTCGAGGCCGTTCGAGTAGAACTTGCCGCCTCCGGTGGTCACCAGGGCGCCCTCGACTCCGTCCAAAAAGGAATGGACGCGCTGCAGCCAGTCCGGGGAAAAGCGGTTTTCGCCGTCGCCCCAATCGAGCACGGAAACGGTCACGGTCGGTCCTTTTCTCGAGGGGGCACGGTCAGCACCGCCCGCACCGCGGCGGCCAGCCTTTCCCGCACCAGCGGATCGGTGATGTCGCGCCGGAAGAACGCGGTCGGCAGATCGACGACGCACGTCGTGATCACCTCGACCGCCAGGCCGTCCCCGCGGTCCCACAGCTGCCGGGCGAGCCGGATCAGCAGGGCGACCAAGCGCTTGTCCACCGCGTGCAGGGCGTCCGCCAGCTCGTCGGGCAGCTCCGGCCCGAACAGCCGGTCGCCCCGCACCTTCAGCAGCATCCGCGCGCCGTCGGGACGCAGCAACGCGAACTCCGCGGGCGTGTCCGCGGCCGCGACGACCGCCTCCACCGGGGAGGCCGCCTGGTCCACGAGTGAGGTCTGGAGGTCGAGGAACGCCGTCGCCGCGCGCAGCCAGACCCGAGCCAGCAGGGCGCTGAGTGACCCGAAGGCGTGGTAGATCGTCCCGTTCGGGACACCCGCGGCCGCCGCCAGGCCACGGACCGTCACCTCCGTCGAGGAGGCGACGAGCCGCTCGGCGACGTCGAGGAGCGCGTCGAGGTCGTGGACGCGGGGGCGAGGCATGGCGCGACCGTAACAGAACACGTGCTCCAAAACCAGCGCGGTAGGCTGCCGCCGTGGAAATCTGGATCAACCCGGCGTGCTCGAAGTGCCGGTCCGCGGTGTCGCTGCTCGACGAGGCCGGCGCGGAGTACACCGTGCGCCGCTACCTCGAGGACCCGCCGACGGTGGCCGAACTCGAAGCCGTCCTGGCGCGCTTGGGCCTCGAACCGTGGGACATCACGCGCACCGCCGAGCCCGTCGCGAAGGAGCTCGGCCTCAAGACCTGGGGCCGCACGCCCGAGGACCGGCCGAAGTGGATCGAGGCGCTGGCCGAGCACCCGAAGCTCATCCAGCGGCCGATCATCACGGCCGACGACGGCACGACGGTCGTCGCCCGCGACCCCGAAACGGTGCGGTCGGTCCTTTAGGGGATCGCGTCCGTCTTGGCCAGGAGCGGGACGTCGAGGGGCACCGTCTCCGGGTACTTGATCCCGGCGCCGGTGTTGAGCACGACGACGTCTTCGTCGCCTTCGAGCCACCCTGATTCGCGAAGGTGCTTCAGCGCGGCGAAGCACGCTCCGCCTTCCGGGCAGACGAAGGTGCCCTCGTAAGAGGTCAGTTCGCGTTGCGCCGCGAGCAGTTCTTCGTCGGTGACGGCGATCGCGGTGCCCCCGGTCGCGTACACGGCGTCGAGCACGAGGAAGTCGCCCAGCGCCTTGGGCACCGTGATGCCGAAGGCGACCGTCCGGGCGTCCGGGAACGGCTTGCTTTCCCGCTCACCGCGCTCGAAGGCCGTGACGATCGGTGCGCACCCGGTGGCCTGGACGGCGACCAGCCGCGGCAGCGGACCGGAAACCCAGCCCAGCTCCCGCATCTCCAGCAACGCCTTGTGGATCCCGATGATGCCGACGCCGCCGCCGGTGGGGTAGAGGATGACGTCGGGCAGCCGCCAGCCGAACTGCTCGGCGATCTCGTACCCCATCGTCTTCTTGCCCTCGATGCGGTACGGCTCCTTCAGCGTCGAGACGTCCTGCACGCCGGGTCGCCGCCCGACCGCCGCCGCGACGAGCTTGCCCGCGTCCCCGATGAGACCGTCCACCCGGTACAGCTCGGCCCCGGCGGCGACGCACTCGCGCATGGTGATCGCCGGGGCGTCGTCCGGCATCGCCACCAGGCTCGACAGCCCCGTGCGCGCCGCGTACAGCGCCCACGCTGCGCCGGCGTTGCCGTTCGTCGGCATCGCGATCCCGCGCACGCCCAGCTCGGCCGCCCGCGAGACGCCGACCGCGGCGCCGCGGGCCTTGAACGTGCCGGTCGGGACCAGCCCTTCGTCCTTCATCCACAGGCGTGACAGGCCCAGCTCGCGGCCGTAGCGCGGCAGCCGCAGCAACGGCGTCATGCCCTCGCCGAGGCTGACGACGTGCTCGGCCGAGCGCACGGGCAGCACCTCGTGGTAGCGCCACAGCGTCGGCTCGCGCCCGGCGATCTCCTTCGGCGTCACGGCTTCGCGGACGCGGTCGAGGTCGTAGCGCGCGAGCAGCGGCGCACCCGCCGGGGAGAGGCCCTGGACGGTGTCGGCATCCAAGCGTTCGCCCGTCCGGGAACATTCCAGGTGGCTGAGGAACGAGTAGGGCACATCGCCGATCCTAGGTCCTAAAGTGAGCACATGGACGCGCTGTGGGTGTGCCTGTTCGTCTTCGCCGGGATGACGCTCGGTACCTGGCTGGCCTCCGTGCTGACCAGGGAGTACTCCTGGGTCGACCGGATCTGGTCGATTGTGCCGGTGGCCTACGTGGGGATCTTCGCCGGCGCCGCCGGGTTCGCCGACGCGCGGCTCGACGTGATGTTCGCGCTGGTGGCGCTGTGGGGTGCCCGCCTGACGTTCAACTTCGCCCGCAAGGGCGGGTACGCGCCCGGCGGCGAAGACTACCGGTGGGCGGTGCTGCGCGAGCGGATGGCGCCGTGGCAGTTCCAGCTGTTCAACTTCTTCTTCATCTCGCTGTACCAGAACGTGATCCTCCTGCTGATCACGCTGCCCGCGCTGACCGCGCTGGAACACCCCGGCGGGTTCGGCGTGGCGGACGTCGTCGTCGCGGTGGTGTTCGCCGGCTTCCTGGTGGGGGAGACGGTCGCCGACCAGCAGCAGTGGGCGTTCCACCGCGAGAAGCACGCGGGCCGGGCGCCGACGCGGTTCCTGCAGACCGGGCTGTTCCGCTACTCGCGGCACCCGAACTTCTTCTTCGAGCAGGCGCAGTGGTGGGCGATCGCCGCGTTCGGCGTCGTCGCCGGCGGTCTGCAGTGGACGGTCGCCGGCGCCGTCCTGCTGACCCTGCTGTTCGTGGGCTCGACGCGGTTCACCGAGAGCATCACGAAGTCGCGGTACCCCGAATACGCGGACTACCAGCGGCGGACGTCGGCGGTCGTCCCGTGGCCGGTCCGCGGATGACGGTCGTCGCCGCGCTGCAGGTCGCCACCGGCGTCCCGGTCGACTCGTGGAGTACTTCCGCGCCGCCGTGACGGTGCCCGGGCCCGAGTCACCGAGCTGGCCGGGCGCGCCGCGCGACCCTGGTCGTCGGCGTCATCGAGCGCGACGGCTCGACGCTGTACAGCACGGTGGTGTTCCTCGACCCGGCCCTCGGGCTGGTCGCCAAGCACCGCAAGCTCGTCCCGACGGCCCGCGAACGCCTGTTTTGGGGCCGCGGCGACGGTTCGACGCTCCCGGCGGCCCGACGGCGGACGACCGCGACGTCTGGCAGGCGTCGATGCGTCACATCGCCGACGAAGGCCGCTGTTTCGTGGTTTCGGCGTGCCCGTACGAGACCGACGGCGACGACCCGTTCCGCGGCGGAAGCGTGATCGTCGGCCCGCTCGGCGACGTGCTGGCCGGCCCGCTGCACGACGCTGAAGGCGTGATCACGGCGGAGATCGACCTGGCGGAGATCGTCGAGGCGCGCAAGAGCCTCGACGTCTCGGGGCACTACGCGCGGCCGGACGTGTTCGCGCTGACGGTGGACGAACGCTCCCGGGACGGCGTCACCTTCTTGAAGTGACGCCGTCCCGCGAGGGCTCACACCGCCAAGCGGCCCCCGTCCACCGGCAGCACCGCGCCTTGGACGAAGCTCGCGTCACCCGTGGCCAGGAACGTGATCGCCGCCGCGATCTCCTCCGGGGAGGCCACTCGGCCGGCCGGGCCTGCCGCCGCCAGCTCGTCCAGGCCGTCGCCGAACGCCGCCGTGCCTTCGGTGCGGGTCGGGCCCGGGCTGACCGCGTTGACCCGGACGCCGGACGGCCCGAACTCCGCCGCCCACGCCTTCGTCATCAGCTCGACTGCCGACTTCGACGCGCCGTACACCGCCATGCCCGCCATGCCGCGCACCGCGACCATCGTGGACACGTTGACGATCGCGCCGTGGCCGCGCGCCGCCATCTCCGGCGCCAAGGCGGCGACCAGGAAGAACGGCACCTTCACGTTCGTCGTGAAGACCGCGTCGAAGTCCGCCTCGGCGAAGGATTCGGTCGGGCCGGTCGGGAAGATCCCGGCGTTGTTGACCAGCACGTCGATCGGCCCGCCCAGCTCCCGCGCGCGATCCACGAGTGCGCGCGCCGACGCGGCATCGACGAGGTCTGCCGCGACGAAGTCCGCCTTGCCGCCCGCCGCGCGGATCGCCGCGACGACGTCGGCGCCGCGCCCGGCGTCCCGGCCCGACAGCACGACGTGCGCGCCCAGCCCGGCCAGTGCGACGGCCGTCGCGCGGCCGATCCCGCTCGTCCCGCCGGTCACCAGTGCCGTCGACCCGGACAGTTCTGCAGTCATCGTTCAAACTCCTTCGAATTCTCGGTCGAAGGGTTCAAGCGAGATCTCCCGGAGAAGGCTTCCGGAACCGGGTTCGGCCCTCCTTATACCTCCGATCCGTTCCGCCGATGGTCTTCCAGCGCCGCGACGAACTCGGCGACGTCCCGCCGACGCGACGCCGCCGGCCACACCGCCCAGGTCCGCCGGACGATCGGGTTCCCGGCCAGCGGCACCCACCGGACGGTGTCCGGCAGCGGGTACGGCCACTCGGGCGGCGCGAACGCGTACGCCCCGCCCGCGCTGACCGCCGGGATCTTCAGCTCGACGATCAGCCGCTGCTCCTCCGGCACCTCCGGGCCGACGTCGAGGCCGTGACTGCGCAGGATCGCGGCCAGCTCGTCGTACCAGGCCGGGCTGCCCGCCCGCGGGAAGGCGAACCACTCCAGGCCGGCCAGGTCCTCCAGCCGGACCGGCGAGCCCAGCTTCTCGACCAGGTCCGCGGCCAGCAGGACGCCGACGTCCTCGGTCACCACGAGCGCCGCGTCCAGATCCGGTCCGGCCGGGCGCTCGCGGACCAGCCCGACGTCCAGCTCGCCGGCCCGCAGCGCGGCCACCTGCGCCACGGACGACAGGTGCCGGGCCTGGACCCGCGTGTCCGGCAGCCGCGCGAGCGCCGAGGGCAGCAGGTCCGGCGGCAGTTCCAGCGGGACGCCGACGCGCAGCACGCCGCCGCCGGCCGCGGTGTGCCGGGCCATGGCCGCGAGTGCCTGGTCGTGGCGCGCCAGCACCGCGCGGGCCTCGCCGAGCAGTGTCGTCCCGGCGTCGGTGACCTGGACGCCGGTGCTCGTGCGCACCAGCAGCCGGACGCCGAGCCGCCGCTCGAGGGCCGTGATCGTCTGGGACAGCGCCGGCTGGCTGACGTGCAGCTGCCGGGCCGCCTTCGACATCGCGCCCGCCTCGACGACCGCGACGAACGCCTTCAGCTCGCGGATCTCCATCAGCGGCCCCACCGGATCGGCAGTGACTTGAGGCCGTTCTGGAAGTTCGACCGCAGCCGCACGGGTTCTCCGGCGAGCTCCACGAACCCGAGCAGGTCGAGCACCGCGTCGAACATCGCCCGCAGCTGCACTCGCGCGAGGTGCGCGCCGAGGCAGAAGTGCGGGCCGTGGCCGAAGGTCAGGTGGTCGTTCGGTGTCCGGCCGATGTCGAAGGTGTCCGGGTCGGGGAACACCGCAGGATCCCGGTTGGCGGAAGAGAACCACACCACGACCTTGTCCCCGGCCGCAATGTCCACACCGGACAGACGGACGTCGGACGCGGCCGTGCGCCGGAAGTGCATGACCGGCGTCCACCAGCGCAACATCTCTTCGACCGCCGAGGAAAGCAGCGACCGGTCGGCCAGCAACCGGCGGTATTCCGCGGGGTGGGAGAGCAGCGCGAACAGCCCGCCGGGCAGGCCGTTGCGCAGAGTTTCGTTGCCCGCCACGGAAAACAGCCAGAACAGGTTCTCGAACTCGGCGAGCGAGACGCGGCCGCCGTCGTCGCCGACGTGCCGCATCAGGTTGCTCATCACGTCGTCGCCCGGGTGCTCACGCTTGTACTCGCCGAGGGCGTTCGCGTACGCGTAGAGATCCGGCATGCCCGCGCGCGTCCGCGGGTCCGGCATCGACCCGTCCGGCCCCGGTGACGGCCGGACGGCGAGCGCCGCCCGGGCGAGGTCGCTCACCTCGGCCAGGGACACCGTCGAGCTGACCGCGTACTCGGCGTCCTGGTAGCCGATCACCCGGTTGCTCCAGTCGTACATCAGCCGCCGGTCCTGTTCCGGCACGCCGAACACCCCGGCCAGCGTCAGCAGCGGAAGATCGGCCGCCACGGCCGCGAAGTCGCACTCCCCGCGATCGGCGACCGCCGCAACCAGGTCCCGCGCCCAGCCTTCGATCTGCGAAGTGAGCTTCGAGATCGCGCGCGGGGTGAACGCCTTCGTGAGCAGCCCGCGCAGCCGGCCGTGCTCCGGCGGGTCCATGTTCAGCATCATCCGGCGCACGTACGCGAGGTCGGCCGCGTCGCGGATCTGCGTTTCGCCGAGCTGCGAGGAGAACACCGCCGGATTCCGCAGTACCCGCCGCACCTCGGCGTGCCCGAGCACGGCCCAGAAGTCGTCGACGCGCACCACCGGGCCGGCGCGCCGCAGCCGCGCCAGCTCCTCGTACGGGACACCTCGCACGTAGGTGTCCGGATCGGTGATCGTCACGGCCCGACCCTAGCCGCGTGCACCGACAATTTGGGAGGCTGCGCGGATGGACACGCTCAACATGCGCATCGGCGGCAAGGGCGAACCGGCCGTCCTCCTCCTGCACGGCCTCGGCGCGACCGGCGCCGTCTGGAACCATTTCGCCGTCCAGGTCGACCGGCGCGTCCTGGTGCCCGACCTGCCCGGCCACGGCCCGTCCGCGCCGCTGCCGCACTACAGCTTCGCCACGCTCGCCGAGGCGGTCGCCCGGGCGCTGCCGGACGGCGGGCCGCTGATCGTCGCCGGGCACTCGCTCGGCGGCGTCCTCGCGCTGGAGCTGGCGTCCGGCCGGTACGGCGTCGAGGTCGACGGCGTGCTGGCCGTCGGAGTGAAGGTCGAGTGGAGCCAGGACGACCTGAACCGGGCGGCGTCCTTCGCGGCCAAGCCACCGCGGGTGTTCGCGACGCGGGTGGACGCCGAGCAGGCGTACCTGAAGGTGTCCGGACTGCTCGGGATCGCGCCGGCCGACCCGGCCGGGCTTCGCGAGACCGAGGGAGGTTGGCGCCTCGCGATGGACCCGGCCGCGTTCGGCCTCGGCGCACCGGACATGCCGGCCCTGCTGGCCGGGGCGCGCTGCCCGGTCGTGCTCGCCGCGGGCGAGAACGATCCGATGAGCCGTCCGGAGCAGCTGCGGGCGCTCGATCCCGGCGCCGTCACGCTCGCCGGTCTCGGGCACAACGCCCACGTCGAGGACCCGGCCGCCGTGCGGGCCCTGCTCGAGCGCTTCGGGGTGTGAAGGAGCGGGTGCAGCCGTCGTACCCCACTCGACGGCTGCTCCGCCAACCCCTCGCCACCATCGGACGCGAACAGCCTAGGAAAGGGCGGTGGACGAGCGCCTGTACTCCCGTTCCCCGCCGCCGTCACGGTCCGTACCTGCGGAAACGGTTATCTTCGCCGATCGGTGGTACAGCTCGGGCGGCACGATCGTGATGCTGGAGAGGTACGTTCCGCTCGGGGGACGCAGGAGAGGACGCCTGTGGACGAAGGCCCGTCGTTCGCCGGATGGCTGCGGGACCGCCGCGTGCTCGCCGGGCTCACCCAGGCGCAGCTCGCCGAGCGCGCGGGAGTGAGCCTGCGCGCGGTGCGCAACGCCGAGCTCGGCAGCGTCCGGCGGCCCCGGCCGGAGACGGCCCGCAAGCTGCGGGAAGCGCTCGCCGAAGCCCCGCCGGAGCCCGTGCGGCTCGGCGTCCTGGGCCCGCTGACGGTGACGCGCGGCACCGAAGAAGTGGAGATCGGGGCGGAGAAACAGCGCCTGCTGCTGGCGCTGCTGGCCCTGCAGCCGAACCGGACCGTGCGGCGCGAGGACCTCGTCGACGTCATCTGGGACGAGCCGCCGCCGTCGTGCCTGGAGCTGCTCCACACCTACGTCGCGCGGCTGCGGCGGGCGCTGCGGCCCGCCGACCTGATCGTCACGGACAAGGGCGGCTACCGGCTCGCGGCCGGCGAGGACGAGCTCGACCTGCTGCGCTTCGAAGCCCTTCTCGCGCGGGACGCCTACGCCGAGGCGCTCGACCTCTGGCGCGGCCCCGCGCTCGCCGACGTCGAACGGCTGCGCCAGCACCCCGCCCGGCTCGGGCTGGCGATGCGGCGCGCCAAGGCCGTGCTGGCCTACGCCGAGGTCGCCGCGCCGGAAGACGCGGCCGTGCAGCTGCGGGTGCTGACCGCCGAGGAGCCGCTGAACGAGTCCGCGCACGCCAAGCTGATGCTGGCGCTCGCCGCGTCCGGGCGGCAGGCCGCCGCGCTGGACGTCTTCGACGAGGTGCGCCGGCGGCTGGCCGGCGAGCTCGGCCTGGAACCCGGTCCCGAGCTGCGGGCGGCCCAGCGGCAGGTGCTGCGGCAGGACTTCGCCGCGCCGGAGCCACCGGCCCGGGTGCCGGCCCAGCTGCCCGCGGACGTGCCCGGCTTCCGCGGCCGCGCCGCCCAGCTGGCCGAGCTGGACGCGCTGCTGCGTCGCGAAGAAGGCGACACGAGCGCGCGCATCGCCGTTCTCTCCGGCACCGGCGGGGTCGGCAAGACCGCGCTCGCCGTCCACTGGGCGCAGCGCGTGCCGGGGGAGTTCCCGGACGGCCAGCTCTACCTCGACCTGCACGGCTACGGCACGGTCCGGCCGGTCGACCCGGGTGACGCGCTGTCGGGGTTCCTGCGCGCTCTCGGCGTCGCGGGCGCGGACATCCCCGCCGAGCCGGACGAGCGCGCCGCGAAGTTCCGCACCGCGCTCACCGGGCGGCGGATGCTGCTGGTGCTGGACAACGCGAACGCGGTCGGGCAGGTCCGCCCGCTGCTGCCCGGCTCGCCGACCTGCCTGGTGCTGGTGACCAGCCGGGACGCGCTGCCCGGGCTGGTCGCCCGGCACGGCGCCCGCCGGGTGCTCGTCGACCTGCTCACCGAGGCCGAGGCCCGTGACCTGCTGCGGGCGCTGCTCGGCTCGCGCGTCGACGACGAACCCGAGGCCGCCGCGGCGCTGATCGGCTACGCGGCCCGGCTGCCGCTGGCCCTGCGGCTGGTCGCGGAGCTGGCGCTGAGCCGCCCGGGGGAGCGGCTGGCCGCGCTCGCCGACGAGCTCGCCGACGAACGGCGGCGGCTCGACCTGCTCGACGGCGGCGGCGACCCGCTGACCGCGGTCCGTGCGGTGTTCTCCTGGTCCTACCGCAACCTCGCGGCCGACGCCGCGCGCGTGTTCCGGCTCTGCGGCCTGCACCCCGGCCGTGACCTGACGCCGCCCGCGCTGGCCGCGCTCGCCGGGGTCCCGCTGCCGGAGGCCGAACGGCTGGCCGGCGCCCTGGTGCGCGCCCACCTGGCCCAGCAGACCGGCGACGACCGCATTCAGCTGCACGACCTGCTGCGCGTCTACGCCGCCGAACTCGCGGCCGAGGACGCGGCCGAGAGCCGCGAGGCACAGCAGCGGCTGTTCGACTTCTACGTCTCCTCGGCCGGGCAGGCGATGGACGTCGTCCTGCCCCAGGAGCGGCACCTGCGGCCGCGCGTGCCGGACCCCGACGTCAAGGTGCTCGACGCGCCCGCGTGGCTGGAGGTCGAGCGCCGCAACCTGCTGGCGGTCGCCGCGCACGCGACCCGGCACGGCTGGCCCGACCACCTCCGGCTGCTGTCCGGGATCCTGTGGCACTACCTCGACGTCGGCGGCTACCACGAGGAAGCGCTGGTGCTGCACACGCACGCCTCGGCGCTGGCCCACCACACCGGCGACCGGGCGGCCGAGGCCGAACCGCTCATCCTGATCGCGCTGGGCCACTGGCGCGTCGGCCGGTCGCCGGAGGCCCTGCGGTACCTGGAGGAGGCGCTCGTGCTGGCCCGGGAGACCGGCGACTGGCGCACCGAAATCCACTCGGTCAACACGCTGGGGCTCGTGTGCCGCGCGCTGGGCCGGTTCGCCGACGGGATCCGGTACTCCACGGAAGCGCTGGCCCTGGCCAGGAAAACGGGCGACCGCACCAGCGAGGGCCTGGTCCTGGTGGTGCTCGGCTGTTCCTGCCGCGGCATCGGCCGCTACGGCGAAGCGATCGGCCACCTGGAAGAGGCGCTCGCCTTGGCACGCGACATCGCCGACCGCACGAGCGAGGGCTACGCGCTGGTCAACCTGGGCGACGCGCTGTCGGCGCTGGGCCGGCACGACGAAGCGGTCCGCGTCCTGGAAGAGGGGCTGGGGCACCTGCGGGCCATGGGTGTCCGGGTGAGCGAGGGGTACGCCCTGGGCATCTTGGGCGACGTCGAGCACGCGCGCGGCCGGTACGCCGAAGCCGCGGAACACCTGGAGCGCGCGCTGGAAATCGCGCAGGAGACCGGCAGCCCGCCCAACCGCAGTGTCGCGCTGAAGCACCTCGGCGACGTGCGGCTGGCGCAGGGCCGCCACGCGGAAGCGGCCCAGCACCTCGAAGAAGCGCTGAGCCTGGCCCGCGAATGCGGTGACCGCGGCGTGGAATCCCGCGTGCTCAACAGCCTGGGCAGCCTCGCCGCGGCGCGCGGTGCCTCCGCGGACGCGCTGCGGTACCACCGCGCAGCACTGGCCGTGGCCAAGGAAACGGGCTGCCGTCCCGAACAGGGCCGGGCCCACTGCGGGCTCGGGGAAGTCCACAGTGGACTCGGCAGTCCGGAGGCCGCGCGCGAGCACTGGGAACGCGCGCTGGCCTGTTACGCCGGGGAGCGCGTACCCGGCGCGATCCGCGTCCGCAACCACCTGACGGCCTTGGAGTGCGTCGCGGGGTAGCCGGGCTCGAGGGCGGCCAGGTCGTGTGCCAGCCGTTCGAGGTCGCGGTCGACGACGTCAGTGCTGCCCGCGAGCCGGGGCCGGGGCTTCACGGCCTGCTCCCGGTGGCCTTGAAGAACGTGTAGCAGAAGGTGCCGTCTTCGCGGGTCGTCCGGTGCAGGTCCGCGACACCGAGGTCCCAGCGGTCCTGCGTGATCAGCCCGCGGGCGACGGCGGTTTCGCCCACGCCTTCGACCATCGCGGTGAAGGTGTCGCGGGTGAACCCGGCGACGAGCGTGGGCCGGGACGCGTCGGCGTAGACGGTCCGCGGTGCCACGCTGACATCGCCGAACCCGGCGCCGGTCAGCAGCGGGTGGAGGCGGCGGCCGATGAGCGCGTCGCCGCCGGCGTCGGCCTGCAGGCGGACGAGGCAGTCGACCGCGGCCTGGGCGTGCTCGCTGCGCGGGTGGAAGAACGCCGAACCGTGGTCGCCCTCGATGACCGTGATCGTGCCGCCGGGCCGCAGCAGGGTCTTCAGGTGCGCGAGGGCTTTTTCCGGCTCCGCCAGGTGTTCCAGCACGAAGCAGACGAAGACGTGGTCGTATTCGCCGTCCAGGTCGAACAGGTCGGCCTGCCGGAAGTCGACGCCGCGCACCCGGGCTTTCGCCTGCCGCAGCGATGCCGCGGAGACGTCGACCGCGGTCAGGTGCGCGCCGGGGCTGCGGGCCATTAGGTGGACGGTCTGGGCGCCGACGCCGCAGCCGGCCTCGAGCACGCGGGAGCCGGCGGGGTAGGCCGTGCCCGCGTGCAGGAGGTCGGCGAGGGTGTCGGCCTGGTCGCCGAGGCGGCGGGTCTCGGGTTCGGTGTATCCGTGCACGTAAGCGGTGTCCATGAGGCCAGCGTCCTGCGACAATGGTCCGATGGACAGAGCCAAAACCACGTCTGCGGAGGGGTCCATAGGGTCGGACTTCCTCCAGCTGGACGTCCGGTCGGCGCCGCCGGGCGGACTCGCGGACTGGCTCGCCGGGCAGCTGCGCGCCGCGGTCGCCGACGGCAGGCTCCCGATCGGCGGCCGGCTGCCCGCGTCCCGGGTGCTGGCCGCCGAGCTGCGCGTCTCGCGAGGGGTGGTCACCGAGGCCTACCAGCGGCTGATCGACGACGGCCACGCCGCGGGCCGTGGCCGGGCGGGGACGGTCATCGTCGCCGCGCCCGTGCTGCCGCCGTCCCCGTCGCCGGACTTTCTCCCTGCGAAAGTGATCACGCCGCTGCCCGGAGCGGAAGTCTTCGACGCGGTCCGCGCGGCGCCGGCCCGGATCGACCTGACGCCGGGCGTCCCGGACCTGACGGCGTTCCCGCGGGCGGCGTGGCTGCGTGCCGAGCGGGCGGTGCTGGACGAGCTGGAGCCGTCCCACTTCGGCTACGGCGACCCGCGCGGTGCGCCGTCGATGCGGCTGGCGGTGTCGCGCTGGCTGGCCCGCAACCGCGGCATCCGGGTGGACCCGGGCGAGATCATCGTGGTGTCCGGGGTGGCGCAGGCCCTGACGCTGCTGGGGGAGGTGCTGCGGCAGCACGGCGTGACCGCGGTGGCCGTCGAGGACCCGGGGTCGCTCGGCGCCCGCCAGCACCTGCACCACTGCGGCCTGGCGACGCCGCCGGTGCCGGTGGACGACGACGGCGTGCAGGTCGCCGGCCTGGACGCGCCCGCGGTGCTGCTGACGCCGGCCCACCAGTTCCCGACGGGCGTGGTGCTGGGCGGCTCGCGGCGCCGGGAGCTGCTGCGCTGGGCGGCGGACGGCGGCATCGTGCTCGAGGACGATTACGACGCTGAGCACCGGTACGACCGGGCGCCGGTGCCCGCGGTCCGGTCGATGCTGCCGGAGGTGTGCTACATGGGCAGCGTGTCGAAGCTGCTGGCGCCCGCGCTGCGGGTGGGCTGGCTGCTGGCGCCGCCGCGGTTCTTCGCCGATCTCGTGGCCGCCAAGCGGTTCGCCGACCTGGGGAACGCGGTACTGGCGCAGCTGGTGCTGGCCCGGCTGATGGAGACGGGCGAGCTGGAGCGGCAGCTGCGGGTGGTGCGGGGGCGCCACCGCCGTCGCCGGGACGCGATGATCCAGGCGTTATCGGCGTCTCTGCCGGGCGCGGTGGTCCACGGCGCGGCGGCGGGGCTGCACTTGACGGTGACCTTCGAAGCCGAGGTGGACGACGTCGCGGTGGCGGCGGCCGCGCTGGCGGAGGGGGTGAAGGTCCAGCCGCTGTCGTGGCACCGGCAACGCCCGGGACGGCCGGGGCTGGTGCTGGGGTATGCGGCGCGGACGGCGACGGAAATCGCCGAGGGTGTGGCCGTGCTGGGGCGGCTGGTGCGACCGCTGGTCGGCCCGGGTAACGGCGTATCCGAACGCAGTGAATGACTCATTCCTGACGTCCGACGCCAGGAATGAGTCATTCACTGCACCCCGGGACAGCTGCCGCCCGGTAAATAGTCCTCAAAGGACAGTCAAGCGACTGTGATCATGCTCTCCCAGGCAATCCGCGCTGTTGGTTGCCATACGCAAGCAAGTTGCTTAGCCTAGCTAAGGGACTGGGCGAGCAGAGAGGTTGCACAGTGGCGCAACGCCGGACGTATTCGATCGCGGAACTGGGGCCGCGGTACAAGTGGATCGCGCTGTCCAACACGACGCTGGGCATGCTGATCGCCACGATCAACTCCTCGATCGTGCTGATCGCGCTGCCCGACATCTTCAAGGGCATCGGCATCAACCCCCTGGAACCGGCCAACACGAGCTACCTGCTGTGGATGATCATGGGCTTCCTCGTGGTCACCGCGGTGCTGGTGGTGAGCTTCGGCAGGCTCGGCGACATGTACGGCCGCGCGAGGATGTACAACCTCGGCTTCGCCGTCTTCACCGTTTCTTCCATCATGCTGGCCGTCACCTGGTTCGACGGCGACGCCGCCGCGTTGTGGCTGATCGGCTGGCGGATCGTGCAGGGCGTCGGCGGCGCCTTCCTGATGGCGAACTCCTCGGCGATCCTCACCGACGCCTTCCCGGCCAACCAGCGCGGGCTCGCGCTCGGCATGAACGGCGTCGCGGCCATCGCGGGTTCGTTCCTCGGCCTGGTCGTGGGCGGGGTGCTCGCGCCGGTCGACTGGAACCTGATCTTCCTCGTGTCGGTGCCGTTCGGCGTGATCGGCACGATCTGGGCCTACCTCAAGCTGCACGACACCGGCGTCCGCAAGCACGCGCGGATGGACTGGTGGGGCAACATCACCTTCGCCGTCGGCCTGATCGCCGTGCTGATCGGCATCACCTACGGCATCCAGCCCTACGGCTCGTCCCCGACCGGCTGGGGCAGCCCGTTCGTGCTCACCTGCCTGATCGGCGGGCTCGCGGTGCTGGTGGCGTTCGTGGTCATCGAGTCGAAGGTGGACAACCCGCTGTTCCGCATGTCGCTGTTCCGGATCCGCTCGTTCACCTGGGGCAACGTCGCCAACCTGACGGCGTCGCTCGGCCGCGGCGGCCTGCAGTTCATCCTGATCATCTGGCTGCAGGGCATCTGGCTCCCGCAGCACGGCTACACGTTCGAGCAGACGCCGCTGTGGGCGGGCATCTACATGCTCCCGATGACGGTCGGCTTCCTGCTGGCCGCCCCGACGTCGGGCATCCTCGCGGACCGCATCGGCAGCCGCCTGCTCGCCTCGAGCGGCCTGCTGATCACGGCGATCACGTTCCTGCTGCTGATCATCCTGCCGGTCAACTTCGACTACTGGGCGTTCGCGGCGATCCTGCTCGTCAACGGCATCGGCATGGGCATGTTCTCCTCGCCCAACCGCGCCGAGGTGATGAACAGCCTGCCGGCCGACGCCCGGGGCTCGGGCGCGGGCATGATGACGACCTTCCAGAACGCGGCGATGGTCCTGTCGATCGGCTTCTTCTTCAGCTTGATCATCGCGGGCCTGTCTTCGAGCCTGCCGTCGACGATGAGTGCGGGCCTGACCGAACACGGCGTCCCGGCGGCGTCGGCGGCCCAGATCGCGAACCTCCCGGCGGTGGCGGTGCTGTTCGCGGCGTTCCTCGGCTACAACCCGATCCAGCAGCTCCTCGGTGGCCAGCTGGCGTCGCTGCCGCCGGACCAGGCGTCGTTCCTGACCGGCCGGAGCTTCTTCCCGAACCTGATCTCGGGCCCCTTCCAGTCGGGCCTGGCGGTGGCCTTCGGGTTCGCGATCGTGGTGTGCCTGATCGGCGCGGTGGCGTCGCTGCTGACGAAGAGCAAGCGCACCCCGGACGGCGAGTCGGTCGGTGAGGAACTGGCCGCGGTGGCCGGGGAGTCGAGCGGCGGCCCGAGCGAACTGGTGTCGCCTTCGAGCGAGCGCTGAATCTTCGCCCCACGGGCCGGGTGTCACCAAACGGTGGCATCCGGCCGATGGCGTCCTGCCGGATGGCACACTTCCCCCGTGGACGATTTCGACCTCGGACGGTTGAGCCCTTACGACTTCGAAACGGTGTGCCGCGATCTTTTCGAGCAGATCTTGGGGCTGCCTCTCGAAATTTTTTCGGAGGGACCAGACCGCGGAATCGATCTTCGCCACGTCGCGGAGGACGGAAGCACGACGATTGTCCAGTGCAAGCACTGGCCACGCGCGAGCTCGGCCCGCCTCGTGAGGATGATGCTGAGGGAAGAACTGCCGAAGATCTCAGCACTCCAACCCGACCGGTACCTGCTCGCGACCAGCGTGTCACTGACGGCGGCGGCCAAAGACAAGCTCGTCGCCGGTCTCGCGCCGCATGTCATCGGCCCAGGCGACCTTTACGGCGCTGAGCAGCTCGTGGCAGAGCTGGGGAAACGCCAGGAGATCGTCGAACGGCACTTCCGGTTGTGGCTGAGCAGCACCGGAGTGCTTCAGTCGCTTCTGCGCAAGGAAAGCTTGGTCCGCTCCGCGGATCTGCGCGCCGACATCGAGAAGTGCGCCTTGACCTTCGTGCCGACTCCGGCGTTCGCCGAGGCGGAGCGACGGCTGGCGGAGCAAGACGTCTGCATCGTGACCGGCGGGCCGGGCGTCGGCAAGACCACGATCGCCAAGATGCTGGCCGCGAAGTACGGGTTCCAAGGGTATGAACTGGTTGCCGTTTCGCCTGACGTCGACGAGATCAACGCGGCCTGGCGGGACGACGTCCCCCAGTTCTTCTACTACGACGACTTCCTGGGTCGGAGTACGTTCGGTGACAAGCTTAAGAAGAACGAAGACAGCCGTCTCCTGCAGATCATCGAACGCGTCCGGCGGACGCCGGGGAAGCGGCTCGTTCTGACGACCCGTGACTACCTCTTCAGGCAAGCCGAGAGAATGTATGGCACTCTGCAAGACGCCGTACTCTCGCCGATCCTGTACTTCGTGAACCCGGCGGGGTTCGACGCCGATCTGGCTGCACAGCTGCTCTACAGCATTGTCCACCATTCCGCGATTCCCGCCGCCGAGAAGCGCCGCTTCGGCGAACGGGGTACCTGGACGCGGCTGGTGTACAGCGAGAACTTCAATCCGCGGCTGGCCGAGCGGACGCTCGGCCTCAGCGGATTCTTTGGAACTCCGACCGAGCAGGTCGCCGAGCAGATGCTGGCGAACTTCGAGGAGCCGGAGCGAGTCTGGGAAGAGGTGGTGGAGGGAGAACTGGACGACGCCTGTCTGCACGTTCTCGAAGTGCTCAGTGTGCTGGACGTCGACTCGGGCGTTTCGGTGTCCGAATTGGCCGAGATCTGGCAGCGGTACACGCGGGCCATCGGGACTCCGCACACCCTGCCGGTTCTCCACCGGGCACTGAAGGTGCTCGACGGAGCTTTGCTGACGATCTGGGGCCACGGTGCCGAGGACCTGTGGGTGGGTGTGCACAACGCGTCGGTTCTGGAGTACCTCGAAGGCCGGTTGCACCGGGGCCGGTGTGATCTCGATGCGCTGATCGACAGCTTCACGGATCCGGAGCACCTGGCCCGGCTGCACGTCATCGGGTCGAACCTGCTGGACGGCCGGATCAACCGGAAACTGCGCGAACGCGCGCAAGCGATGGCGGACGTGGTGCTCGAGTGCCTGGTCGCGCCGTGTCCCTACTCGAGCCGGTTCTCCAATCGGACCTACAGCATCGGCCGTACCAGCTGGATCGCGCACGTGACGGACGTGCTCGCACACGCCGAGAGCCTGCGGTCGGCGCCGCTCGTCGAGCACGCGGTCGGCGACTTGGAAGAGCTCGACGACTTCCGTCCAGGCGACGCCGGAACCTTCGTGGAGCTCGCCGAGCTGCTGGCCACGGTCCAGGTGTCCGTCCTGGTGCCGCGTCCGCTCTTCACGCGGCTGCAGGCGTTCGTGGTGGGCTGTGCGCGTGATCTGCTCCGCGGCTTCGCGCGCGAGGGCTTTGCGGGTTGGAGCAGATTCGATTTGTCCTGGGCCGTCAACGTCATCAAAGAGCACGCACCGGGCGACGATCCGCGGTCGTTGGAGGCTGCCGAGCTGGCCGTGGCTGCTTGGCGCCGTCAGGACGACGAGGCGTTCGCCCGCAAGGTCGAGGCTCGCCGGACCGCCGCCGGGGCCGACGATGTGGGTGGTGTGGAGGAAAGCCCTTCGGCAGTGATCGAACGGCTGCGGGTGCTGCTGGCGTCCACGCCGGATGACTGAAACCGGGGGAGGGGCTTACCAGCCGACCGTGGCGCGCTGGATCTTCACCGGGTGCGCCGGAGCCCCGTCCAGCGGCCCGTTCGGATCGGTCGGGATGATCCCGTCCGCCACCATCCGGTCGATCGCGGACATCCCCCGGATGACCCGTCCCATGACCGAATACTGAGCCGGGATGTTGGCGAACGAGTGCACGATGAAGAACTCCGACCCGTTCGTCCCCGGCCCCTGGTTCCCCATCGCGATCGTCCCGCGCGGATAAGTCTCGGTGCCCGAAACCTCGTCGGGGAACTTGTACCCCGGCCCGCCCTTCTCGACCTCGTAGATGTCCCCGCACTGCAGGACACCAAGACGAGCGGAGTTGGACAACCGCCAGCACTGGGACCGGTCGTAGAACCGCTGCAGGACCAGCGAGACCATGTTGTGCACCGCGCACGGCGCAGCCCCGGCGCGGTCCAGCCGCACGGTCACCGGCCCGTAGTTGAACCGGAACGTCACGTCGACTGTTCCGCGGGTCAACGCCACAGAAGAAGGACGCACCACCGGTCGCGCCGCCGGGTTGTCGGGCGTCGGCGTGAAGGTGCACCGGACCAGCGGCACCGAAGCCGACGCCGGAGAGGCGGGCACCACCAGGGCACCCAGCACAGCGAACAGAGCCAGTCCCCAGCGCAGCTTCATGCCGGGGACGTTAGCGAATGACGAACTACTTGCGCCAGGCCGTGCGCTGCTTGCGGATGTCGAGCACCAGCAGCAGGACGAGGAACGCCGCCAAGCCGACCAGCCAGACGTTCTCGGTGTTGTTCTCGTGGTTGCCCTTGATCATCACCAGCAGGATGATCGCGCTGACCCAGCCGGCGATGCGGGTGGCCTTCGGGAACGAGCCGTGCCAGCCCCAGGCCGCGGACGGCTCGTCGCGCGGGTCGACCTCGGGCCGCCTCTTCTCGACCGCCTTGCCTGCCACGATGAACTCCTCAAACCCCGTGAACCTCGGACCCGCCGATGATCCCACACCTCCGGGTGCGCCGCGGAGACGCCCCGCGCGACAATGACCGGCGATGACTACCTCGCGAAGCGTTCTCGTGCTCGGCTCGACCGGGTCCATCGGCGTGCAGGCCCTCGACGTCGCCGCGCGCAACCCGCACCTGTTCCAGGTGGCCGGGATCGCCGCGGGCGGGGCGGATCCGGCCGCGCTCGCCGCGCAGGCGATCGCCCACGGTGTCGAAGCCGTCGCCGTGACGAAGGCCACGGCCGTCGAAGACGTCCAGCTCGCGCTGTACGCCGAGGCCCAGAAGCGCGGGTACGCCCGTGGCGACTTCAAGCTCCCGAGGCTCTTCGCGGGCTCCGACGCCGTCACCGAGCTGATCGACGCCGTTCCCGTCGACACGGTCCTCAACGCCCTGCCGGGCTCCCGCGGCCTCGAGCCGACGCTCAAAGCACTCGCCACCGGTGCCACCCTCGCCCTGGCCAACAAGGAGTCGCTCATCGCCGGCGGGCCGCTGGTGCTCGCCGCCGCCAAGCCCGGGCAGCTCGTGCCGGTCGACTCCGAGCACTCCGCCATCGCGCAGGCGTTGCGAGCCGGAAAGGAAAGCGAAGTCGCCCGGCTCGTGCTCACCGCCTCCGGCGGCCCGTTCCGCGGCCGCAAGCGCGCGGAGCTGGCCGGCGTCACCGTCGAGCAGGCGATGGCGCACCCGACCTGGTCCATGGGCCCGCTCATCACGATCAACTCCGCCACCCTGGTCAACAAGGGCCTGGAGCTGATCGAGGCGGCCCTGCTGTTCGCCATCGCGCCGGAGAAGATCGACGTCACCGTGCACCCGCAGTCGATCGTGCACTCGATGGTGACCTTCACCGACGGCTCGACGATCGCCCAGGCCAGCCCGCCCGACATGCGGCTGCCGATCGCGCTCGCGCTGCACTGGCCCGATCGGGTGCCCGGCGCCGCCGCCGCGTGCACCTGGGACACGGCCGCGACCTGGACCTTCGAGCCGCTGGACGACGAGGCCTTCCCGGCCGTGGAGCTGGCCCGCCACTGCGGCGGCGTCGGCGGCTGCCTGCCCGCGGTCTACAACGCCGCGAACGAGGAGCTCGTGGCGGCGTTCCTGGCGCAGAACACCAGCTTCACGTCGATAGTGGACACTGTTTCCGAGGTGGTGGGAGCCGCCGACGAATGGCGTCGCGAACCACGCGACGTCGAGGACGTTCTCGCGGCCGAGCGCTGGGCTCGTGCGCGGGCCGGTTCGATCATCGAGGGGAAGTAGCGGGTGCTCGCCTACATCATCGGTGTGGTGCTCTTCGCGCTGGGGATCTGTGTCTCGGTCGCACTGCACGAGGCCGGCCACATGTTCACCGCGAAGGCCTTCGGCATGAAGGTCCGCCGGTACTTCGTGGGCTTCGGGCCCACGGTGTTCTCCTGGCGCCGCGGCGAGACCGAGTACGGCCTGAAGTGGATCCCGCTCGGCGGGTTCTGCGACATCGCCGGCATGACCGCGCTCGACGAGGTGACCCCGGACGAGGCGCCGCGCGCGATGTGGCGGTTCAAGACCTGGAAGCGCACCGTCGTGATGTCGGCCGGGTCGATCACCCACTTCATCCTCGGGTTCGTGGTCCTCTACCTGATGGCCGTGACCATGGGCCTGCCGAACCTCAACGCCGGCCCGACCGTCCCGGTGCTGGACTCGACCTCCTGCGCCCGCCCGACCATGTCGAAGGAACAGGCCGAGGCCCAGGCCAACGCCCCCTGCCCGAAGGAGGCCCTGACCCCGGCGGCGACGGCGGGGCTGCGGCCCGGCGACCGGGTGCTCGCCGTCGGCGGCAAGCCGGTCGCGACCTGGGACGAGATGCTCACCGCCGTGCAGGCCACCAGCGGCAAGACGGTGTTCGAGGTGCAGCGCGGCACCCAGCAACTGTGGCTCGTCGTCGACGTGCCGAAGGTGCCCCGCTGGAACGGCGAGGACGTCAAGGAGGTCGGCATGATCGGCGCCTCCCCGAAGATGGAATCGCCGACCGTCCAGTACGGCCCGGTCGCCGCGGTCGGCGCCACCGTCAGCTTCACCGGCACGATGTTCGCCGAGACGGCGCAGCGGCTCGTCCAGTTCCCCGAGCGCATCCCCGCCGTCGTCACCGCGATCTTCGGCGGCGAACGCGACAAGAACACCCCGGTCAGCGTCGTCGGCGCCAGCCGGATCGGCGGCGAGGCCGTCGAGCGGGGCATCTGGGTGCTGTTCTTCTTCCTGCTGGCCAGCCTGAACTTCTTCATCGGCGTGTTCAACCTGCTGCCGCTGCTGCCGCTGGACGGCGGGCACATCGCGGTCGTCTGGTACGAGCGCGTCCGCGACTGGATCCGCGCCCGGCGGGGCAAGGCGGCCGGCGGCCCGGTGGACTACACGAGGCTGTCCGGGATCACGATGGTCCTGGTGCTCATCGGCGGCGCCGTGACGCTACTCACAGTGACCGCGGACATCGTCAACCCGATCCGGCTGCAGTAGCTACCGGCCACGGAGGGGTTCCCGCCCCTCCGTGGCGCCTCATACCCGCCGTAACGCTGCTCACCGTGACGGTTGACATGGTGACGGTGGCCCAGTAGGGGTAGGTACGCTGGAAGCCGTGACCGTCGCACTCGGTATGCCCGCCCTGCCCCCGCCCGTCCTGTCCGAGCGCCGCAAGACCCGCCAGCTCCAGGTGGGTCCGGTCGGTGTCGGCAGCGACCACCCGATCTCCGTCCAGTCGATGACGACGACGCTCACCTCCGACGTCAACGCGACCCTGCAGCAGATCGCCGAGCTGACCGCCGCGGGCTGCGACATCGTCCGCGTGGCGTGCCCGTCGGCCGACGATGCCGAGGCGCTGCCCGCGATCGCGAAGAAGTCGCAGATCCCGGTGATCGCCGACATTCACTTCCAGCCGAAGTACGTCTTCGCCGCGATCGAGGCCGGCTGCGCGGCGGTGCGCGTCAACCCGGGCAACATCCGCAAGTTCGACGACCAGGTCAAGGAGATCGCGCAGGCCGCGAAGGACCACGGCACGCCGATCCGGATCGGCGTCAACGCCGGCTCGCTCGACAAGCGGATCATGGACAAGTACGGCAAGGCCACCCCGGAGGCGCTGGCGGAGTCGGCGCTGTGGGAGGCGTCGCTGTTCGCCGAGCACGACTTCCACGACATCAAGATCTCGGTGAAGCACAACGACCCGGTGGTCATGGTGCGCGCCTACGAGATCCTCGCCGAGCAGTGCGACTACCCGCTGCACCTCGGCGTCACCGAGGCCGGCCCGGCGTTCCAGGGCACGATCAAGTCGGCCGTCGCGTTCGGTGCGCTGCTGCGCCAGGGCATCGGCGACACGATCCGCGTTTCGCTGTCCGCGCCGCCGGTCGAAGAGGTCAAGGTCGGCATCCAGATCCTGCAGTCGCTGAACCTGCGGCAGCGCAAGCTGGAGATCGTGTCGTGCCCGTCGTGCGGGCGCGCGCAGGTCGACGTCTACACGCTTGCCGAGCAGGTCACGGCCGGGCTCGAGGGCATGGAGATCCCGCTGCGCGTGGCTGTCATGGGCTGCGTCGTCAACGGCCCCGGCGAGGCCCGCGAGGCCGACCTGGGCGTGGCGTCGGGCAACGGCAAGGGTCAGATCTTCGTCAAGGGCGAGGTCATCAAGACCGTGCCGGAGCACGCGATCGTCGAGACGCTCATCGAAGAGGCCATGCGCATCGCCGAAGAGGCGGGCGAGTCCCTCGGCGAGGGTGCCCCGGTGGTCACCGCCGGCTGAATTCGCTGCCGCCAAAGCCCTCCTCACCCTCGGGCGAGGAGGGCTTCAGCGTGTCGTCAGCCTTGGAGGTGGTGCTGGGCGGCGTCGCGGATCTGCAGGCGGACGTTCTCCAGCGCGGCCGCGACCTCGTCGATCTGCTGCGAAGCGAGCTGGATGGCGCCTTGGATCGCGGTCGCCGTGGACGTCTCGCCGAGCAGGCCGAGCACCTGGGCCTGGAGGTCTTCGAGGTCGCTCTTCGTGGCGAGCGCGATGCCGGTCGGCACCTGGTCGGCGAGCAGCTCCAGCTGCTGCGCCTGCTCCTGGATCGTCATCGGGTGGTTCCTTCCGCGGTGGGGACGCACCGTCCGTGTTATCAGACCCGAAACTGTCGGTGGTCACGATTACGCTGGCTTTCGTGACCGTGACCTGGGCGATTCGCGAGCCGCACCCCGTGGTGCGGCCCCTGGTCACGCGCTATGTCGGGTATGCGCAGGAGGACGTCACGCTGGCCGTCCACCGCGGCCTGCCGTCCCGGCATGTGACGCTCGTCATCAGCCTCGCCGGGCCGGTGCGGATGGGCGGGCAGAGTTTCCAGGCCCTGGTCGGCGGGCTCCACACGCGCGCGGTGCTGATCCGGCAGGACCGCGTGCAGGAGGGCCTCCAGCTGGAGCTCGACCCGCTGGGCGTGCGGACGCTGTTCGGGGTGACCGCGGCCGAGCTGAGCGGCGAGGTGGCCGACCTCGCCGACTTCGGCCTCGGCTGGTTGCCGGAGAAGCTGCGGGAGCTGTCGTGGCGCGAGCGGTTCGCGCTGCTGGACGACGTCCTGGCCGCCCGGGCCGTCGAGCCGGTGGTGCCGCCGCCCGAGCTGGGGGAGGCGTGGCGCCGGATGCGGGGCGCGGATGGCCGGGTGCGCGTGGCGGACCTGGCGGACGAGGTCGGCTGGAGCCGTCGCCACCTGGGCGAGCGCTTCCGCACGGAGCTGGGGCTGGCCCCGAAGCAGGCGGCGCGGGTGCTGCGGTTCGAGCGGGCCGGGCGGCTGCTGCGGCGCGGGCACACGGACCTGGCGGCGCTGGCGGCCGAGTGCGGGTTCTACGACCAGGCCCACCTGACCAACGAGTGGCGCGCGCTGGCCGGCTGCACGCCGGGGACGTGGATCGCCGAGGAGCTCCCGTTCCTCCAAGACCAGGAGGCGGAGGTGGCGCGAAGCTGACGCCATGACTCCTGAACCGAACGTCTGGCCCGCCCTCCGGTACGACGACGCCCCGGCCGCGGTCCGCTTCCTCGTCGACGTCCTGGGCTTCACCGAGGCGCTGGTGGTGCCCGAGGGCGAGCTGATCGCGCACGCCGAGCTGCGCTGGCCCGAGGGGGGTGCGGTGATGCTGGGCAGCGTCCGGCCGCCGGACGGCGTCCACGACGCGATGAAGCCGGGCGCCTCCGCGGTGTACGTCGTGTCGGACAAGGTGGACGAGATCTACGCGCGCGCGAAGGACGCGGGCGCGGAGATCACGGCCGAGCTGACCGACACCGACTACGGCTCCCACACGTTCAGCCTGCGCGACCCGGAGGGCAACTCCTGGACGATCGGCAGCTACCGCGGCGCGGCGTGACCAGCCGTGCCGCCCCGCGCCGCCGGAATCACCTGCGCCCTGGTCCGGGTCGTGAGTGGTAAGGCGGGTTCTAACCCTCCTTGCCACTCACGACCGGCGTGAGGGCGTCGGCTACTGCACCGGGCGCTCGAAGGTGACCAGCAAGCCGTCGACTCCGCCGGGGCCGACCCGGCCCTTGACCTCGGTGGCGGTGATTGCCTTCAGCTGCCACCCGTCGGCGGCGTGGTCGTTCAGCAGTTTCTCGAGCTTGGCCCCCGACATCTTGCCGCCGACCAGCTTCTCCCGGACCTCGACCACCTTGTACGTGTACCGCTGCATGCCCCCGATTCTGCCCGGGAGGCCCGGCCGGGGTGTTCATCTCACCGTGTCGACGGCCTCGCGTTCCGTTTACCGGCCGAATCTGGCACCCTGGAGCCCGTGTTGCGGCTTGCAGGTGCACGGCTGCTCGATGATCGGGACTATCCGGCGGTCCGTGCCGCGCTGGCCGCGGACCCGGTGGGCAGCTGCATGGTCAGCGCCCGGGTCGAGGCGGCCGGTCTCGACCCGTGGCGGCTCGGTGGTGAGCTCTGGGCCGCCGACAGCCGTCCGGTTCGCGCCGGACGGCTCCAAGGGCTGTGCTTCTCCGGGCCCAACCTCATCCCGCTCCGCGGCAACGCGCCCGCGTTGCGCTCCTTCGCCGACCGCGCACTGAGAAGGCAACGCACCTGCTCCTCGCTCGTCGGCCCGGCCGAGCAGGTCCTCGGCCTGTGGGACGAGCTCGAAGGGGAGTGGGGCCCCGCCCGCGAGGTCCGCGGCGACCAGCCGCTGATGGCCCTGGACAGCACCCCGCTCGTCGCCGCCGATCCGCTGGTCCGGCCCGTCCGGCCCGACGAGCTCGAGCGGTACCTGCCCGCCGCCGTCTCGATGTTCATCGAGGAGGTCGGCGTCGACCCGCGCAGCGGCGACGGCGGGGCCAGCTACCGCGCCCGGGTCACCGAGCTGATCGGGGCCGGCCGCGCGTTCGCCCGCTTCGAGGACGGCGAGGTCGTCTTCAAGGCCGAGATCGGCGCCATGTCGGCCACCGTCGGGCAGATCCAGGGGGTCTGGGTGCACCCCGACCGCCGCGGCGACGGGCTCGGCACGGCCGGCACCGCCGCGGTGGTGAACCGGCTCGTCCGCGGCCTGGGCCGCACCGCCAGCCTCTACGTCAACGCCTTCAACACCCCCGCCCTCGCGGCCTACCGCAAGATCGGCTTCGAACAGGTCGGCCAGTACGCGACGGTGCTGTTCTAACCACTCTTCCGTGGCGGTGTTTCGCCGGCCGCCACACCGCTCTGACCAGGCATCATCCGGCCATGAGCGCACGTCGACACCGTGCTCTCGCGGTGCTGCTGCTGCTCGTCGCCGCGACCACGGCCGGGTGCTCGGGCGACGGTCCCGAGGACGCCCTCTCCGCCTTCCTGGACGCCGTCGCGTCCGGGGACGTCGCGGCCGCGGCGGCGAACACCGACTCGCCCGAAGCCGCGAAGACCGTGCTGAGCCAGGTGCGCGGGGTGCTCGAGCCCGAAGCGCTCGACGTCGACGACGAAGAGGTGAAGCAGCCGGACGGCGACGTCGTGTCGGCCGGCTACCGGCTCACCTGGCACCTGCCGCACGGGCGCACCTGGTCCTACCGCGCCGACGCCCAGCTGCGGGCGGCCGAGAGCGGCTGGCAGGTGCACTGGCAGCCGACGGTCGTGCACCCCCAGCTGGCCGTCGGGCAGACCCTCGGCCTGCTCCCGCAGCTGCCCGAGACCGCGCCGGTCCTCGACCGCGACGGCGTGGCGCTGATGCGCCCGCAGACCGTGATCGGCGTGGTCGTCGACCCGCAGAAAGCCGGCAACGCGAACGCCGTCGCCGGGACACTGGCCAAGGCGCTGCACCGGTACGAGCCCTCGGTCACCGGCCGGTCGGTGCTGGACGGGATGAGCAAGACCAAGCCCGGCGACGCCTACCCGGTGATCACCCTGCGGGCCGGCGACTACCAGCGGGTCAAGCCCGCGATCTACGACCTGCCGGGCGTCCGCTTCGCCAGCCAGGAGCGGCTGCTGCCGGTGACGCGCGGATCCGGGCAGCAGGTGCTGCCCGGCATCCGCGCGCTGGTCGAACAGCAGCTGGCCGGGGCGGCGGGCTGGCGGATCGTCACCCGTGACGTCACCGGCGGCGAGGCCGCGGAGCTCAAGGCCGAGCCGCCGCGGCCCGCGCCCGCCGTCACCAGCACGCTCAGCGCGAAGATCCAGGCCGCCGCCGAGAAGGCCCTCGAACCCGAGCCGTACTCCGCCGCGCTGGTGGCGATCCAGCCCTCGAGCGGGGACATCCTGGCCGTGGCGCAGAACGACGCCGCCGACGAGGAGGGCTCGCTGGCCCTGTCCGGGCGCTACCCGCCGGGGTCGACGTTCAAGATCGTCACGGCGGCGGCCGCGCTGTCGGCGGGGGAAGTCGACGCGGGCAGCCCGGTCGACTGCCCGGGGACCACGACGATCGAAAACCGGGTCGTGCCGAACGAAGGCCGCTTCGACCTGGGCCGGGTGCCGCTGAAGACGGCGTTCGCGCGGTCCTGCAACACGACCTTCGCCCGGCTCGCCGCCGGCCTCGGCGGGTCGTCTCTCACCGACACGGCCCGGTCCTTCGGCCTCGGCGCCGACTTCGTCGTCCCGGGCCTCACCACGGTCACCGGCGACGTCCCGGCCAGCGACTCCGCCGTCCAGCGGGCGGAAAACGGCTTCGGCCAGGGCCGGGTGCTGACCAGCCCGTTCGGCATGGCGCTGGTCGCGGCCACCGTGCAGGCCGGGAAGGTGCCGTCGCCGTCGATCGTCAAGGGCCTGCCGGCGACGACGAAGAACGTCGGCGACCCGCCGTCGCCGGAGGTCCTCGACGCGCTGCGCGGGATGATGCGGGAGGTCGTCACCACCGGCACCGCGACCGGGCTGCGGGACATCCCCGACGTGGCGGGCAAGACCGGCACCGCTCAGTTCGGCGACGGCTCCCACTCGCACGGGTGGTTTGTCGGCTACCGCGGCGACCTGGCGTTCGCCGTGCTCCTCACCGACGCCGGGTCGTCCAAACCGGCGGTGCAGGCCGCCCACCGGTTCCTGGCGGGGATCGGCTGAGCGGACCGTCGTAAGGTGGGGGCATGTCCGTTCGTGCCCCGCTCGTTCCCGGCGTCCAGACGCCGCGCCGTGACGTCCCCAGTTCCATCGCCCGTCCCGAGTACGTGGACAAGCCGGCGCCGAAGCGGGACACCGGCAACGGCGTGCGCACGCCCGAGGTGATCGAGGCGATGCGGGTCGCGAGCCGCATCGCGGCCCAGGCGCTGGAGGAGGGCGGCAAGGCCGTCAAGCCGGGCGCCACCACGGACGACATCGACAAGGTGGTGCACGAGTTCCTGCTCGACCACCACGCCTACCCCTCGACGCTGGGCTACCGCCGCTTCCCGAAGTCGTGCTGCACCTCGCTCAACGAGGTGATCTGCCACGGCATCCCGGACTCGACGGTGATCGAGGACGGCGACATCTGCAACATCGACGTCACCGCCTACATCGGCGGCGTCCACGGCGACACGAACGCGACCTTCCTGGCCGGCGATGTCTCCGAGGAGGCCCGCCTGCTGGTGGAGCGCACCCGCGAGGCGACCATGCGGGCGATCAAGGCGGTCCGCCCGGGCCGTCAGCTGAACGTGATCGGCCGGGTCATCGAGTCCTACGCCAAGCGCTTCGGCTACGGCGTGGTCCGCGACTTCACCGGCCACGGCGTCGGCCCGGCGTTCCACACGCCGCCGACGATCCTGCACTACGAAGAGCCCTCCGTCGACACGGTCATCGAGGAGGGCATGACCTTCACGATCGAGCCGATGATCACCCTGGGCACCATCGACTACGACATCTGGGCCGACGACTGGACCGTCACCACGAAGGACAAGAAGTGGACGGCCCAGTTCGAGCACACCCTCGTGGTGACGGCCGACGGCAGCGAAATCCTCACGCTGCCCTGAGCGTCAGTGGCTGGTGGCCTTCTTGTAGCAGCGCACCGAAAGCGGCACGAAGATCGCCAGCAGCAGCGCGATCCACAGCACCGAGGCGAGCACGGCGTGCTGCATCGGCCAGGCGGCGTGCACCGGCATGGCCGCGCTCGTGTTGCCGAACAGCTCCCGTGACGCCTGGGTGATCGCCGAAACCGGGTTCCAGTCGGCGATCACCCGCAGCGGGGTGGGCAGGCGCCCGCTGTCGACGAACGTGTTGGCCAGGAACGTGAGCGGGAAGATCGCCACGCTCGAGACGTTGTTGAACACCTCGGGCTTGCGCACGGCCAGGCCGAGCGTCCCCATCACCCACGACAGCGCGTAGGCGAAGGCCAGCAGCAGGAGCACGCCGCCGAGGGCCTCGAAGACACCGGTGTGGATGCGCCAGCCGACCAGCAGGCCGACCAAGCCCATGATCAGCAGGCTCGTCACGTTCAGGATCAGGTCCGCGGTGGTGCGGCCGATCAGCACCGCGGCCGGGGACATCGGCAGGGACCGGAACCGGTCGATGATGCCCTTCTGCAGGTCGTCGGTCAGCCCGTAGCCGGTGACGATGCTGCCCATCGCCACGGCGAGGACGAAGATCCCCGGGAGCATGAACTCGCGGTAGGACATCCCGGGGATGTCGATCACGCTGCCGAACACGTAGCCGAAGAGCAGCACGAACATCACCGGCATGAACACGATGGACCCGAGCAGGTCCAGCGACCGGACGATCTTGATCGAGTTGCGCTTGGCGACGGTCACGCCGTCGGTGACGGCCATCTGCACCGCGTTCATCACACGGCCTCCTTCGCGGGTTCGGCCGTCTCGTGGCCGGTCAGGGTGAGGAAAACGTCGTCGAGGGTGGGACGGCGGACACCGACGTCGCGGACGTCGACGCCTTCGGCGGCCAGCAGCGCCAGGGCTTCGGTAAGCGCTTTCGCGCCGTGGGTCACGGGGACGGTGAGCCGGAACGCCTCGGCCTGCGGCTCGCCGCTGGCCAGCCGGGCCAGGGCGCGGCGGGCCACGAGCACGTCGTCGTGGGTGCCGACGGTCAGCTCGATCCGCTCGCCGCCCACCAGGTCCTTGAGCTCGTCGGCGGTGCCGCGGGCGATCACGCGGCCGTGGTCGACGACGGCGATGCTGTCGGCCAGCCGGTCGGCTTCTTCCAGGTATTGCGTGGTCAGCAGCAGCGTGGTGCCGCCCGCGACCAGCTCGGTGATGACGTCCCACAGCTCGGTGCGGGCCCGCGGGTCGAGCCCGGTGGTGGGCTCGTCGAGGAACAGCACCGGCGGGTTGGCCACGAGCGCGCCCGCCAGGTCGAGGCGGCGCCGCATGCCGCCGGAGTAGCCCTTCACCGGGCGGTCGGCGGCGTCTTCCAGGCTGAACCGGGCGAGCAGCTCCCGGCCGCGGGCCTTGGCCCGCTTGGTGCCCAGGTGGTAGAGCCGGCCGACCATCTCGAGGTTCTCGGCCCCGGTCAGTTCCTGGTCGACGGCGGCGTACTGCCCCGAGGCGCCGATGTGCGAGCGCAGCTCGTGCGCGTCCTCGACGACGTCGAACCCGGCGACGGTCGCGTGGCCCGCGTCCGGCTTCTGCAGCGTCGTGAGGATCTGGACGGTGGTGGTCTTCCCGGCGCCGTTCGGCCCCAGCACCCCCAGCACCGTGCCTTCCGGAACGGCCAGTGTCATTCCGTCGAGCGCGGTGACCTTCCCGTACTTCTTGACCAATCCCTCGGCCACGATGGCGTCCGGCATGGATTTCCCCTGTCTTCGGTGTGGGTGTTCAGGCCCGGCGGATGACGATGTCGCCGGTGTAGGTGTGGGCTTTGACCTCGACGGTCTCGGTGGTGTCGCCCGGTCCGTCGGACGGTGTGAGCGTGTTGCGCACGGACCCGGTCAGCGAGTTCAGCTCGAGCCACGCGGCACTGCCGTCGCGGATGCCGACCTCGATCTCGCCGACCGCGGTCTCGAGGACGACCCGGTCGCGCACGACCTCGCCGAGCCGGATGTCCCCGGACGCGGTCTTGGCGTGCACGCCCGCGTGGGCCAGGTCGACGACGATGTCGCCGTTGGCGGTGTTGACGCGCAAGTCGCCGGTCACTTCGCCGACCCGGGTCTCGCCGTTGGAGTTCTTCAGCACGGCGGTGCCGTCGATCTCGCGGATCCGCAGCTCGCCGGAGCCGGTGCCGACCTCGGCGTGCCCGGTGGCGCGCTCGACGGTGACGTCGCCGGTCGCGGTGCTCGCCTCGAGCCGGGCGGCTTCGTCGAGGTGGATGTCGCCGACGGAGGTCTTGAAGCGGCTCGGGCCGACCCGGCCGGCGACGCGGAAGTCGCCCATCGCGGCGGTACCGGTGATCTGCGAGCCCGACGGCAGCTCGATGGTCACGTGCAGGGCGCCGCTCTTGCCCCAGAGCTTGGTGACGTACTTCGGGCCCTTGACCAGCAGTTCACCGCCGGCGAACTCGACGCGGGTCTTCGCGACGGCCTTGACGTCCTCGTTGTCGGCCGGGTCGGCCGGGGTGACCTCGACCGTCGTTTCTGCGCGGTCACCGGCGACGATCCGGACGTCGGCGACGCTCACGTCGATCGTGGCCGTGATCGGCTCGGGGGTGGGGAAAACAGGCATGGCTGCGCCCTCCTGGGGTGCTGGGAACGTGTTTTGGCTGGTCAGAAGAGGTGGGTCAGCGAACCCAGCCGGTGTACTTCTCGCCGAAAACGGAACGGCGGTGCGGGGGACGGCTCGCGTCGGCGCCGAGTGCGGTGTTCGCGGCCCGGACGAGCCAGGCGTTGATGGAGAGCCGGTCGCGGCTCGCGGCCTCCTCGATCCGCTGCTTCAGCTGGTCGGGGAGCCGGAGGTTGATCCGGGAGACGGCGCCGTCGTCGGCCTCCGGCGGCGGGGCTTCCGCCGGAGCCGGTTCGGGCGCCGTGGGCAGGGAGACCGCGAACTCCGCTTCGCGACGGCGAAGGCGCACTTCGACGGAGCCGGGAGCGAGATCCCGGGTGATCTCGTCGGCCGCGGCCGACAGCGCGTCGAGCAAGGTGAGCCGGATGGCGGACTCCAGCGGGGAGGCCAGCCGCTCGGCCAGGGTGACAGCGTCCTCGCCGGCCGCCTCGGCGGCTACCGCGAACTCGCGGCGGAGGCTGTCCACGAAGGGTGTCAGGTCCATGGCACTAATGTGGCACCACGGTGGTGCCACGACAACCCTGAAATGGCACCCTTAGGGGTCATCGATGAGTGAAACCGCAGGTCAGGCCGATTCGATGCGCTCCAGGAGCTCGTCGAGGAACCCGCAGGCCTCGGCGGCCGCGCGGTCCGGGTCGCGGTCGGCGATGGCTTCGGCGAGACCTTCGTGACCGATTTCCGGCACGTGGTCCGCGCCCGGCGCGATGCTGGCCGTGGTCGCGATGCTGGCCGCGATGACCTCCGTCAGCCCGCGGTAGAGCTCGGTCAGCAGCCGGTTGTGCCCGGCGGCGACCACCGCGCAGTGGAACTCGGCGTCCGTGCGGGCGAAGTCCTGCCAGCGGCCGGCCCGCAGGTCGGTCTCGCGGCGGGCGAGCAGGGCGCGCAGGTCGGCGACTTCTTCCTCGGTCCGCTCGACGGCGGCGAGCCGCGCGCCTTCGACCTCCAGGGTGCGCCGGACCTGCAGCACTTCCCGCAGTTCCGAGCCGCAGAGCCGGCGGATCGCGCCGGAGACCTCGCTGGTCGCGCGGACGTAGGTGCCGTCGCCCTGCCGGACTTCGAGGAGCCCGGTGTGCGCGAGCGCGCGGACGGCTTCGCGGACGGTGTTGCGCCCGACGCCGAGCTGTTCGACGAGCTCGGCCTCGGTGGGGATGCGTTCGCCGATCGGCCATTCGCCCTGCGTGACCGCGGTCCGCAGCTGCTCGATGACCTGGTCGACGAGGCCGGCCCGGCGCGTGGTGGCCAGAGGCACAGGATTATCCCTTCATCCAATCATCCTACGTATGCGATAGTAGCGGGCATGCGCGTCGAACACCGTGAACCCGAACTGGACGCCGCCGTCGAGGTCCGGGCGCCGGGGGTGGTCGCCGCCGGGGCGCTGCTCGCGGTCGCGGTGGTGCTCACCGCCCTCAACCTGCGTCCGGCCATCACCGGCGTCGGGCCCATGCTCGCCGAAATGCGCCAGGACCTGGGTGTTTCGGTCGTCTGGGCCGGCGTGCTCACGACGTTGCCGACACTCTGCTTCGCCGGCGCGGGGCTGGCCGCGCCGCTGCTCGCGCGCCGGGCCGGGATCGGCGCCGCCATCGCGCTCGCGCTGGCCGCCCTCGCCGCCGGGCTCCTGCTGCGCGTGCTCGACGGCCCGGCCGTGGTGCTCGGCGGCACCCTCGTCGCCACCGCCGGGATCGCCCTGATCAACGTGCTCATCCCGGTCGTCATCAAGGACTCCTTCCCGGCCCGGATCGGCGTGCTGACCGGCGTCTACACCGCCGCGCTGCAGGGCGGCGGCGCCCTCGGCTCGGCCGTCACCCCGCGACTCGGCGACACGCTCGGCGGCTGGCGCCCGGCCCTGGGCAGCTGGGCGGTGCTCGCCGTCGTCGCGCTGCTGGCCTGGATCCTCGCAGCCCGCGGCACCGGCCGGGCCCCACGACCCGCCGACGGCGCCGGACGCGGTCGTTCGCTGCTGCGCAACCGGCTGGCCTGGATCGTCACGGCGTACTTCGGCCTGCAGGCCTTCTACGCCTACGCGGCCATGGGCTGGTTCCCGCAGGTGCTGATGGACGCGGGCGTGGCGCGCGACGACGCCGGGCTGCTGTTCGGCCTGGTCTCGCTGATCGCCGTGCCGATCAGCCTCGTCGTCGCGCCGATGGCGGCCCGGCGGCGCGGCCAGAGCCCGTGGATCGTGGGCTTGAGCGTGTTCGGCGTCGCCGGGACCATCGGGCTGATGCTCGCGCCGTCGTGGTCACCGCTGCTGTGGAGCATCCTGGTCGGGCTCGGGATGAGCACGTTTTCCCTGGCTCTGACCGTGATCGCGCTGCGCGCGCGGACCGGCGCGGACACCGCCCGGCTGTCCGGGATGGCGCAGGGCTTCGGTTACCTGTTCGCCGCGCTCGGGCCGTTCCTGTTCGGCCTGCTGCACGACCTCGCGCACGGCTGGACCGTGCCGCTGGCCATGCTGCTCGGCCTGCTCGGCGTCCAGATCGTGTTCGGCGCCCTCGCCGGCCGCCACCGCTTCGTCTGAGCGGGCCTCAGTCCAGGGGCAGGTTGAGCAGCGCGTTCTCGATCAGCTCCGGCATGGCCGGGTGGATCCAGTACTGGCCGCGCGCCATGCTCCGCGCGTCGAGGCCGAAGCTCATCGCCTGGATGAGCGGCTGGATCACCGACGACGCCTGCGGGCCGATGATGTGCGCGCCGAGCAGCTGCCCGGTCGCCGGGTCGGCCAGGAGCTTCGCGAAGCCCGTGGTGTCCTCCATGGCCCAGCCGTAGGCGATCCCGGCGTAGTCCTGCTTCGAGACCACATAGGACACCCCGAGCTCGCGCGCCTTCTGCTCGGTGAGCCCGACCGAGGCCACCTGCGGGTGCGTGAACACCGCGTGCGGCACGAACCGGTGATCCGCGGTGATCCGCTCGTCCGGGTGCAGGAGGTTGTGCTGCACCACGCGGGCTTCGTGGTTCGCGACGTGCTTGAGCTCGTGCGGCGAGGACAGGTCGCCGAGGGCGTAGATACCCTCGACCGCCGTCTGCTGGTAGTCGTCGACCACGACGTGCCCACTGTCCATTGTGGTCACGCCGGTGGCGGCGACGTCCAGCAGGTCCGAGTTCGGACGACGGCCGGTGGCGATCAGCAGCACGCCGCCCTCGACGGTTTCGGCGCCCTGCGGTCCCTCGAGGTCCAGCGCGACGCCGCGTTCGGTCTTGCGCGCCCGCACGGTCTTGCGGTCGAGGCGGACGTCGAACCGCTCGGTGGCCAGCTCGGTGAAGCGCGCGCTGACGTCCTCGTCCTCCGAGCGCAGCAGCCGCCCGGACCGGTTGACCAGCGTGACCTGCACACCGAAGGACGCGAAGACGTGCGCGAACTCGGCCGCGATGTAGCCGCCGCCCAGGATGACGATCCGCTCGGGCAGCTCGTCGAGCCGCATCACCGTGTCGGACGTGTAGTACTCGACGTCGTCCAGGCCGGGGATCTCCGGGATGACCGGACGGCCGCCCGCGGCCAGCACGAACCGGTCGGCGGTCAGCACCTCGTCGGGGCGCCCGTCGGGGAAGCTGACGCGCAGCTCCTTGTGGCCGGTGAACCGGCCCGCGCCCTCGTAGACGTCGACGTTCGCGTTGTCCTCGTGGCTGCGGCGGTACTCCGCGCCGCCCTCGGCGATCGGGTCGATCCGGCCGAAGATGCGGTCACGGATGTCGCGCCAGCGCACGCCCTTCAGCTCTTCGTCGACGCCGTACTTGGCGCTGTGCGAAGGCGTGTACGCCACGTCGGCGGCGTACACGAACATCTTGGTCGGGATGCAGCCCACGTTGAGGCAGGTGCCGCCGAAGGTGCCCTTC
Organism: Amycolatopsis plumensis; assembly: GCF_042652605.1. Classification (NCBI taxonomy): domain Bacteria; kingdom Bacillati; phylum Actinomycetota; class Actinomycetes; order Pseudonocardiales; family Pseudonocardiaceae; genus Amycolatopsis; species Amycolatopsis plumensis. The sequence goes on from NZ_JBHSJY010000001.1 coordinate 5,191,729, forward strand.
TCCACGATCGCCGTCTTCTTGCCGGCGAAACCGGGGCCGAGGATGGAGTTCCCCGATCCCGTCCCGACGATCACCAGGTCGTAGTGGGGCACTGCATCCTCCGCGGGGTCCGGTTCCGGTCGTTTCACCCTAGCCAACCGTCCCCGCGGACCGCGTGTTCCCTGTTGTGCTCAACGTCGTATCACGTGGTCAGTGGCCGGTCGCCGTGAAGTGCATCCGATCCTTCGGGCTGGTCCAGGCGCCACCCCAGCTCCAGCCGATCGCCGCGAACGCGCGCACGGTCGCGTCGCCGGCCTGGACCATGCCGGGCCGCTCGCGCGCGCGGTCGACGTACGCCGAGGCCAGCTCGGGCAGCACGAGGTCGCCCTGGGTGTAGGGGTTGCAGAACGGGTTGACGTCCACGGCGAGCCCGGAGGCGTGCGCCGACCAGGTCGTCTGCCCGCGGGCCGGGCGGCAGACGAACGCGCTGGTCGCGTTGCCGTCCCCGGTCGGCGGTGCGGTGAGCTCGGCCGGGGCGGTCACGCGCATCTCCTCGAGCGGGAAGCGCGCGGCGAACAGCTGCCCGAAGACCTTCGTGATGCCCGCCGCGCCGCGGGCGTTCACCAACATTTCGCCGGTGTGCGCACGGCCGTCGAAGCCCCAGAAGGACATCGTCAGGTAGCGGAGATCGCCCGCCTCGACGGGGCAGGCGGGCTGCCACGTGCTGCGCGCGAGGACGTCGGCGGGCACGGCGCTGATCGTCGAGGCGTAGGCGTTCCCCGCGGGCGGCGGCAAGAGGTCTTTTGTCGGAAGTGCCCGATTCACCAGTTCGGGTGGAGTCGGCTCGACCTCGCCGAAGCCGTCCGGACGGCGGGGGAGCGGCCGGGCGCCCACCCGCCAGGGGGCGGCGGGTGCGCTCGACGCCGTCACCGGTGCGGCCGTGGTGCTCGCCGCGCTCGTTGTGCTCGCCGGGCTCGTCGACGGCGATGGCGCAGGTGAGGGCGGTGGTTCCGCGGAGCACGCGCTCATGGCGAGGGCCAGTGCCGCCCACGCCGCCGCCCTTCGCCACATCCGGTCAGCTTGGCAGAAGCGGGCCGAACGCGGAGACCACCCGTTCCAGTGACACCGTTTTGGGCCCCCTCGGCTTAGGGTATTGAGCGCACGTCGTTCACGCACCGGAGTTGTCCGGGTGCCGAGTGCTCAGCTCCGTGCTGCGTCGAAAAGGGGAAGTCCCATGTCCGTGAAGTCCCGCCGATCCCTGCTGTTCGTGAGCGGCGCGCTCCTCGCGGTCGCCGCGGTCGCCGTCCCGGTCGTGGCGGGCACGGCGGCGGCGGACCCGGCTTCGGCCAACCAGCCGCGGATCGTCGGCGGCGAGAAGGCTTCGCTGTCGGACCACCCGTACGCGGTGTACCTGACCGACGCGGGCGGCAACCAGTTCTGCGGCGCGGTGATCGTCAGCTCCACGGCGGTCGCGACGGCGGCGCACTGCGCCAAAGCGGTGGCGAAGCAGGACATCCGCGTGGTGGCCGGCCGCGAGGACAAGCGCACCACCGACGGCCAGGTCTTGAGCGTCTCGAAGGTCTGGGTCGGCCAGGGCTACAGCGACCCGACGAAGGGCACCGACATCGCGGTGCTGACCGTCCGCGGCCAGTTCGACCAACGGCCCGCGAAGCTGCCCGACAGCGGTGACGCGGGGCTGTACGCGAAGGGCACCCAGGCGACCGTGCTCGGCTGGGGCCGCATCGCCGACGGCGGCGCCCGGTCCGACTACCTGCGCAGCGCCGAAGTCCCGCTGGTCTCGGACACCGAATGCAAAACCGACTACAGCGTCTACGACCAGCGGACCATGGTGTGCGCGGGCTACGCCGAGGGCGGCGTCGACGCCTGCCAGGGCGACTCCGGCGGCCCGCTCGTGGTCGGCGACACGCTGATCGGCATCGTCTCCTTCGGCGACGGCTGCGCGAAGGCCAACAAGCCGGGCGTGTACACGCGCGTCTCCACGTATTCCGACGACATCAAGGCCCAGGCCAAGCCCCGCCTCCTCGGCTGAGCGTGCTAAGCAGAGGTATGCCGACCCTGCACGACGCCACCGGTCCCGAGCTGACCGCCGCCGAGCTCCACGACATCCTGCGCCTGCGCGTCGACGTGTTCGTCGTGGAGCAGAAGGCCGCGTACCCGGAGCTCGACGGCCGCGACCTGCTCCCGGACACCCGCCACCTGTGGTTCGAGGACGGCGGCGCGGTCCTGGCGTACCTGCGCGTCCTGCTCGACCCGGGCGGCATCCGCCGCATCGGCCGCGTGGTGACGGCGGCCCCCGCCCGCGGCGCCGGCCTCGCGGCCCGCCTGATGGACGCGGCCCTGACCATCCCGGGCGAGTACGTCCTCGACGCCCAAACGTACGTCCAGGGCTTCTACGCCCGCTACGGCTTCGTCGCAGAAGGCCAGGAGTACCTCGACGACGACGGAATCCCCCACATCAAAATGCGCCGCCGCCCGTGATCAGCGGGTCAACTCGCGTGATTGAAGAGTCAACTCGCGTGATTGGAGCGACGACACGGCATGCACTCCGCCAGCGCCGTGTCGACCCTTTAATCACGCGTGTCGACTCTCCAATCACGTGTGTCGACTCTGGAATCACGTGTGTCGGACTTTTCCGCACGGCTCAGCTGATCGCGCCCCGCGGGGCCGTCGCGGTGATCACCTTCACCGCCCGGTCCACATCGGACTCCGTGAGGTCGGCCCGCGCGGTCAGCCGCAGCCGCGAGATCCCGTCCGGCACCGACGGCGGCCGGAAGCACCCGACCCGGATGCCCTGCTCGGCACACGCCGCGGCCCACGCCACCGCCGTCTCCGCGGACGGCGCCTGAACCGAGATCACGGCGGCGTCCGGCACGCTCGCCTTCAACCCGTTCGCCTTCAACGACATCGCCAGGTTGCCCGCGTTCTCGACCACCTTCGCCGCGAGCCCCGGCTCCTCCTTGAGCGCGTGCAACGCCGCCAACGCGGCTGCAGCGCTCGCGGGCGCCAGCGCGGTGTCGAAGATGAAGCTCCGCGCGGTGTCGACCAGGTGCTTGATCACGCGACGCGGCCCCACCACCGCGCCACCTTGCGCGCCGAGGGACTTCGACAGCGTCAACGTCGTGACGACGTCGGGCGCGCCCGACAGCCCGGCCGCGTGGACCGCGCCGCGGCCGCCTTCGCCCAGGACGCCGAAGCCGTGCGCGTCGTCCACCAGCAGCGCCGCGCCGTGCGCCCGGCAGATCCCGGCCAGCTCCTCGAGCGGCGCGAGGTCGCCGTCGACCGAGAACACCGAGTCCGTCACCACCAGCGCCCGCGGCTTGCGCCGGGTCGCCAGCGCGTGCTTGATCGCCGACGGCGTCGAGTGCGCGACCGCGGCGACGTCGGCCCGCGACAGCCGGCAGCCTTCGATCAGCGACGCGTGAATGTACTTGTCGGTGACGATCGCCGACTCCGACCCGGACAACGCCGTCACCGCACCGAGGTTCGCGGCGAAGCCGGAGGAGAACACGAGCGCCGCCTGCGCGCCGCAGAACCGGGCGAGCTCCAGCTCCAGCTCGGTGTGCAGCTCGGTCGATCCGGTGACCAGCCGCGACCCGGTCGACCCGGCGCCCCAGCGCAACGCGGCGGCCGCCGCGGCCCCGGCGACGCGCTTGTCGCGCGCCAGCCCGAGGTAGTCGTTGCCGGCCAGGTCGAGTTCGTCGGCCTGCGCGGGACGCGGCCGCAGCTGCCGCACGAGTCCCGCGTTCGCCCGCTTCTCCGCCTCGGCGTCGAGCCAATCGAAAACCTCGTCGGGCGGGGGCGTCGGCGGCGTAGTCACGTCCCGCAGTCTCCCATCCGGCCCCCGCGCCACCGCCAAGCGGGCCCGGAAACGCCGGAAGCCCCGGACCGCGTGGTCCGGGGCTTCCGAAGGAGAAACTCAGCTGTCGTAGCCGCGACGCGGGCCACGGCTCGGACGGCCGTAGCCACCGCCGTTGCCCGAGCGGGGCTGACGGCCGCGGCCGCCGAAGCCGCCGGGATGGCCTTCGCGGTCGCCGCCGCGGTAACCACCCCGGTCGCCACCGCGCTCGCCGCCGCGGTCACGGTCGCCGTAGCTGCGCTCACCGCGGTAGGACCCGCCGCGCTCGCCGCCCCGGCTGCCGCCGAAGCCGCGGTCGCCGCGGAAGCCACCGCCGCCGCGGCGCGGGTTCTCGCGCCGCCGCTCGACGACCGGCTCGCCGCTGGGCTCCTGGGCACCGGTGATGCGGGACAGCTCGGCGTCGCCCGGGCGGACCGTCGTCGACTCCGCGCGCACGCCGGCGCGGTCGGTCAGCCGGCGGACCATCCGGCGCTGGTCGTGCGTCGCCAGCGTGACGACCACACCGGACGCCCCGGCGCGCGCGGTCCGGCCGGCGCGGTGCAGGTAGTCCTTGTGGTCGGCGGCCGGGTCGACGTGCAGCACCAGCGAGATGTCGTCGACGTGGATGCCGCGCGCGGCGACGTCCGTGGCGACCAGCACCGGGGTGTGGCCGTCCTTGAAGTCGGCGAGGACGCGGTTGCGCTGCCCCTGCGTCTTGCCGCCGTGCAGCGCCGCCGCGTGCACGCCCTGCTCGCGCAGCCGCTCGGTGAGGCGGTCGACGTGGTGCTTGGTGCGCACGAACATGATCGTGCGGCCCTCGCGGGCGCCGATCTGCGTGATGACGTCCTGCTTGTCCTGGTGCGAGACCTGGAGCACGTGGTGGTCCATGGTCGTCACGCTGGCGGTCGACGGCGCGACCGAGTGCGTGACCGGGTCGGTCAGGTACTGCTTCACCAGGCGGTTGACGTCACCGTCGAGGGTGGCCGAGAACAGCAGCCGCTGCCCGCCCGGCGGGGTCAGGTCGAGGATCTCGCGGACCTGCGGCATGAAGCCCATGTCCGCCATCTGGTCGGCCTCGTCGAGGGCGATGAAGTTGCAGTCGCCCAGGTGCGCGGTGCCCTGGCGGACGTGGTCCGACAGCCGGCCCGGCGTGGCGATCAGCAGGTCGACACCGCGGGACAGCGCGTCCGCCTGGCGGGCGAAAGCCATCCCGCCGACGGCCGTGCGGCACCACAGGCCGAGTGCCTTGGCCAGCGGGGTCAGCGAGTCGGCGACCTGCATGGCCAGCTCGCGGGTCGGCACCAGGATCAGCGCGCGGGGACGCTTCGGGCGGGCCTTGCCGCCGTCGAGCCGGGCCAGCATGGCCAGGCCGAAGGCGAGGGTCTTGCCGGAGCCGGTCTGGGCGCGGCCCAGCACGTCGCGGCCGGCCAGCGCGTCCGGGATGGTCGCGGACTGGATGGGGAAGGGCTGGTTGATGCCCGCGTCGGCCAGGGCACGGAGCAGCGGCTCCGGCAGGCCAAGCTGGGCGAACGTCTTGGTGACCACGGTCTCGACGGCGTCGTCGCGCAGCATGTCGCCGCCCGCAGGCCGCTGGCGCGGCTTGTGGTCGGGGCGGCCCGCGCGGGCGGACGTCGAGGAGTGGCCGGAGTTGAACGTGACTGTCACAAATGCCTCTCGGACGTGGTTCGTCGCAAGGGAGGCCCGGGCTGCCCGCGCGCAGGCAGGGCAAGATGGTGTGCGATGGGCGTTCACAGGGACGGACCCGGCACACCGTGTCATCGCTTGCCGACACTGCGCGCCGCTGGGATTACTTCGGATCACCGCGAGCCATTGCTTGGCTCTGGAGGCGACGGACACCAACTCATCCACGCCGCCGGTTGCGGTCTGTGTTCACTGTACCCGAACCGGAGCCAGGACTACTCATCGAGGTCACCGGTTGTGGGCGGCGTCGCAGCGGTGTTCCGCACCACAGCCGCGACGCCGCCGCGGATTCACGTCAAACCGGCCGCCGAAACGAGCTCGGCCAGCAGTTCTTCCGTGTTCGTGACGTGCTCGCCGAGGCCGCGTCCGTGGAACCAGCCGGCCAGGTTGCGCACGTCCCGCGCCAGGAATTCGACGCCGCCGGGGTTGGCCACCACGTCGACGACCTGCGGCAGGTCGATCACCATCAGCCTGCCCCGGTGCACCAGCAGGTTGTACGCCGAGAGGTCGCCGTGCGCGAGCCCCTGGGAGGCGAGCAGCTCGAGCGCGGCGGTGGCCTGGAACCACAGGTCCGTCAGCTCGCCGGGGTCCGGGCGGACCTGGGCCAGCCGGGGCGCGGCCGTGCCGTCCTCCTCGCCGAGGAACTCGAGCAGCAGTTCCGTGCCCTCGCGCTGCACCGGGTAGGGCACCGGCGCGCCGAGTGTCCACAGGCGACTCAGCGCGGCGAACTCCGCGACCGCCCACTGTTCGGCGATGAGGTTGCGGCCGAACGCGCTGCGCTGCGCCATCGCCCGCATCTCACGCGACCGGCGCATCCGCCGGCCTTCGAGGTAGCCCGCGTCGCGGTGGAACAGCTTGTGCTCGTCGCTGCGGTAGCGCTTCGCGGCGAGCAGCACGCCCGGCGTGCCGGGCAGCCCGCGCCGCAGGAGGTGGACGTCGGCCTCCTTGCCGGTCTTGAGGACGCCGAGGTCCGTGTCGACCGCGGCGAGCTCGGTGACGACCCACTCCGGCCGGGGCGACGGGCCGTGTTCGGCGTCGTCCCAGGTGGACCACCGGTCGGCACCATCGGGCAACTGGTTTTCGGTGTAGGCGTCGTCGCGCAGTTTCGTGAGGCGGACGCGTTCGGCTTCGGTCAGCCGCCCGCTGCGCGTGGGTTCCGGTTCGTCGAACCGCCCGCGGCGGCGGGTCCGGGCCTGGCGGCGCAGGGGCTGGTCGTCGTAAAGGTCTTCGTAGTCGTGCTGACGCACTGGTGGGTTCTCCTCGATCAGGGATGCCCCACCGGGCGCGTGGTCAGCCTCGGGGGGCGGGTGGGTGAGGGCGCGAAAGGGCCCGGACAGTCATCACTTCAGGCACCTCCCGTTCTCACCGCACCGGCTCCCTGCCGGGTGCGCACAGGATGTCGGACTCCTCCGGCCCCGCGCAACCGAATTAGCGGGGGTGCCGCGAAAGGAGTATTCCGGCGGATTCCTTGAATTCGGCCCGGCGGCATGGTCACGTTGAAAGGGCAGGCCGAACCAAGGAAGGCGGCGGATGAACAGCTACGACGTGGTGATCGTCGGCGGCGGGCACAACGGCCTGGTGGCGGCCGCGTACCTGGCGCGGGCGGGCCGGTCGGTGCTCGTGCTCGAACGGCGGGAGGAGACCGGTGGCGCCGCCGTCTCGTTCCGGGCGTTCGAGGGCGTGGACGTCCGGCTTTCGCGCTACTCGTACCTGGTCAGCCTGCTGCCGAAGAAGATCGTGGCCGACCTCGGCCTCGACGTGGAGCTGCGACGGCGCCGGATGTCGTCCTACACCCCGTCCGGCGGTTCCGGTCTGCTTGTCGACAACGACGACGCCGTCCGGACGGCGTCGTCGTTCCGCGCGGTCACCGGGTCCACTTCGGACTTCTCGGCCTGGCAACGGTTCTACGAGCTGACCGAGCGTGTCGCCGGGCGCGCGTTCGGCACGCTCACCGAACCACTCCTGTCCGAAGTGGACTTCCGCGAACGCGTCGGCGACGCCGAGGCGTGGTCCGTGCTGTTCGAACGGCCGATCGGCGAAGCGCTCACGTCGTGGTTCGGCCACGACACGGTGCGCGGCGTGGTGCTCACCGACGCGCTGATCGGCACGTTCGCCCCGGCGGACGGCGAGGACCTGCGGCAGAACCGGTGCCTGCTCTACCACGTGATCGGCAACGGCACCGGCGACTGGGACGTCCCGGTCGGCGGCATGGGCGCGGTCACCCGTTCGCTCGCGGCGGTCGCCGCCGCGGCGGGCGCGCGCCTGACGACCGGCGCGGAAGTGCTCGCGATCGACCCGGACGGCGAGGTGCGTTACCGGCGTGACGACACCGAATTCGTCGTCCGGGGTGGGCACGTCCTGGCGAACGTCGCGCCGGCGACGCTCGCGCGGCTGCTGGGCGAGGAACCGGCGGAACGCCCGGAAGGCGCGCAGCTGAAGGTGAACATGGTGCTGACTCGGCTGCCGAGGCTGCGTGACCCGGCCGTCGATCCGGCCGACGCGTTCGGGGGCACCTTCCACGTCAACGAGAGCTACCGGCAGCTGGAGACGGCGTACCGCGAGGCGGCGGCGGGGCGGATCCCCTCGCTGCCACCGTGCGAGATCTATTGCCACTCGTTGACCGATCCGTCGATCCTCGGCCCGGCCGAACGCTCGGCCGGCACGCACACGCTCACCCTGTTCGGCCTGCACATGCCGGCCCGCCTCTTCGAGGGGCGCAACGAAGAGGCACGCGAAGAGGCGTTGCGCGCGACGCTGGCTTCGCTCGACAGCGTGCTGGCCGAGCCGATCGAGGACTGCCTGCTGACCGCGCCGGACGGCAGGCCCTGCGTGGAGGCGAAGACCCCGCTGGACCTGGAAGCCGAGCTAGGCCTCCCGGCGGGGCACATCTTCCACCGGGACCTGTCGTGGCCGTTCGCCGAAGACCCGGCCCAGGCCGGCCGATGGGGCGTCGAGACCGCCCACGAACGCATTCTGTTGTGCGGCGCGGGTGCCGCGAGAGGAGGTGGTGTCAGCGGCATCCCCGGCCACAACGCGGCGATGGCGGTGCTCGGCGCCGGGTGAACCGGGTCAGGCGTCGTGTTCGGTGCACAGGCACGCGACGCCCGGCTCGATCCACTCCCGGCCGGCCCAGTCCGGGTGGCGCTCGAGGAGCAGCGCACGGACTTCGGCGGTGATTTCGTCCACGCCCATCGCCGAATCCCGGCGTCGCCAGGTCTCGTCCCGCAGTTCCCGCAGGTAGGCGCGGACGTCGGTGAGCACCGCCCCGCTACCGACCTCTCCGTGCCCGGGAACCACCACCCGGTGCCCGGCGGCGATCAGCCGGTCCAGGACGGCGAGCCAGCCGACGCCCGAGACGTCCGTGTCGTGCGGCGGGAACCACGGGAAAATCGCAAACTGCCCGGTCTCGGCCAGGTCGCCGGTGAACAGCACGCCGGCGTCCGGCACCTCGACGACCTGGTCGCCCGCGGTGTGCCCGCGGCCGGTCGGGCGCAGCCGGACGGTCCGGCCGCCGAGGTCGAGCGTGTGCTCGTCGTAGACCACGTCGGGCGTGGGCACGCGGACGCCGTCGAGGCGGCGGGCGATCGTCTCGCCCAGGCCGCGGAACATCTCCAGGTAGCCCGGGCCCTTGGTGGCCAGGTCTTCGGCCTGGCCGCGGTTGACCAGGTAGGTGGCCTCGCCGGCGAACACCTGCGCGCCGAACGCGTGCTCCGGGTGGAAGTGCGTCGTGGTCAGGTACAGGCGCCGGCCCTTCGCCACTTCGCGGGCGAAGGCGAGGACCTGCGCCGCGTTGGCGGTGCCGATGCCCGTGTCGACGACGAGGACGGCCTCCGTGCCGCCGACGACCCCGATGTTGGGCACCAGGTCGACGTGGTCGTTCGGGATCACCAGCAGGTCGGGGGCGATCTCCCGGGCGCCGGAGACGCGCACCGCGGGATCGGTCAGCTCGGTCATGCCCCGATTCCACCGCTGGTCGCGCGCGGGCGTCCAAGACCGGTTCGGTGCTGCCGATACCGGGCGAATATCGTCGCCGGTCATGGAGCTGCGCACGCTGCGGTACTTCGTCGCGGTCGCCGAGGAACTCCACTTCGGCCGGGCCGCGGCGCGGCTGCACATGAGCCAGCCGCCGCTGAGCCGCGCGATCAAGCAGCTGGAAACCGACGTCGGGGCCGTCCTGTTGCTGCGGTCCGCCGCGGGCGTCACGCTCACCCCGGCCGGGACGGCGCTGCTGGCCGAGGCGCGGGCGCTGCTCGAACAGGCCGACCGGGCCCGCGTGCGCGTCGCCACGGCGGCGGGCGCGCCGGTCCTCACCGTCGGCATCCTCGGCGACGGCGCGGACCCGGCCGCGAACCGCCTCGCCGACGCCTACCGGCGGCAGCACCCGGACGTCGAGGTCCGCGTCCGCGAGACCGACCTCACCGACCCCACCTGCGGCCTGCGGGCCGGGCTGGTCGACGTCGCGCTGACCCGCGGGCCCTTCGACGAGGCCGGCCTGACCGTGCACGAGCTGCGGGCCGACCCGGTGGGCGCGGTGCTGCGCGCCGACGACCCCCTCGCCGGCCGCGACCGGCTCACGCTCGCCGACCTGGCCGGACGGCGCTGGTTCCGGTTCCCGGACGGCACGGACCCGGTCTGGCAGGCGTACTGGCACGGCGGCGAACCCCGCGAAGGGCCGGTGGTGCGGGCGGTGCAGGAGTGCCTGCAGGCCGTGCTGTGGAACGGCACGGTCGGGCTGATGCCGCTCGGGCACCGGCCGCCGGGGGAGCTGGTGGTGGTGCCGCTGGCCGATCTGGCGCCGAGCCCGGTGGTGGTCGCCTGGAAGGACGCCGGGCCGCTGGTCCGGTCGTTCGTGCGGCTGGCGGTGGGTGTCTACCGGGCCTGAGTCCTGGCGTCGGGTTTCGGGTTGCGGGGTTCGCGGTGGCCGCCTTCCGGGCCTGAGTCCCCGGCGCCGGACCTCAGGCCGTGCGGTCGCGCGGCGTCGGCAGCCGGAACAGGCCTCGGAGGCGGCGCAGTGCCGTGCGGTCGCCGGAGGCCGTGGCGGCGCCCGTCTCGATCGCCTTCGCCAGCGTCAGGGTTCCGCCCGTCACTTCGAGGAACGCCGCCTCTCCGATCGTGATGGTGGCGTCGGGGTGCTGGGCCGGGCCGTGGAGCGCCTCGATCGTCCCGTGGTCGACGCGGGCGTGGAACACCTCGTCGCCGATGCGGAATTCGTACACCGCGCGCAGGTCGCCGGCGGCCTCGGCGTCGAAGCACGCCCGCAGCCCGAGCACGGCCCAGCCGGGGTGGAACGTCTCGGTCTCGCGGCGTTCGCCCATCGCCCACTTCAGGCCCCAGCGCGCCAGGGCCAGCACCGCCGGGCCGAGCTCTTCGCCGGCTTCGGTGAGCGCGTACGCCGGGGTCCGGGCCGGCGGCGGCAGCGTGACCTTGCGCGCCAGCCCGTCGCGTTCCAGGTGCTTGAGGCGGGCGGCGAGCAGCCCGGTGCCGAGGCCGCGGAGGCTCGCCTGCAGGTCGCCGAAGCGCTTGGGCCCGGTCAGCAGTTCGCGGATGAGCAGCAGCGTCCAGCGTTCGCCGACGAGGTCGAGCGTGCGCGCGGTCGCGCAGTACTGGTTGTACGTCCGCTGGTCCACTTCATCACTTTAAACGTCACGCTTCCGCTTCTTGAAGCAGCAGCCGGGCGAGTGGCTCGGGGTGGGTGAGCATGACGTCGTGCGGCGCGTCCAGCGGGATCGTCCGGTAACCGACAGCCTCGCCGAACTCCTCGAACGCGTACGTCTTCGGCCGGCACCAGACGGCCGTGCCCGGAATCCGGTCGACGGCCCCGCTCAGCCGGGTGGTCTCGGTGAACGAGCGCACGGACTGCGGGACCAGCCGCGGCGCCAGCCACGCCACGTCGTCCGGATCGGTGACGCCGTAGGCCGCCGGGGGCGGCGCGGGGATCGCCGAGCCACTTCCGGCGGCGCCGAGGAGGGCCTGCACGGTGGTCTCGGGCGCGAGGCCGAACAGGCTGCTGCCGTCGGGACCGGCCCAGCCGTCGACGAGGACAACGCGCCCGACGGTGTCCGGGCGGGTGTCGGCCGCTTCGCGGACGACCAGGCCCGCGTAGCTGTGCCCCACCAGCACGATGTCCTCGCCGCGAACGGTGTCGAGTGCGGTGACAACGGCTTCGGCGTGGTCGTGGAGGCCGTCGGACGCGCCCAGTCCTGGGGTCAGCGTGCGCGCCCCGGCGGCGTGCAGCAGCGGGACGAGCCGGTCCCAAGCCCACCGGCCGTGCCAGGCGCCGTGCACGAGAACGAACGTGGTCATGGCGGAAGGCTAGCGCATCGACTTCCTGTTTTTGAAGTAGCAAGTTCTCCTTCGAGAAGTGCTCAGACCACCGGCGGGCGGCGGACGTCGTAGAGGTCCCAGTCCAGTTGCCAGAAACTGTCGATGCCGTGCTCGCGGATGTACTTCCGCTCGGTGTCGTGCACCGGGTAGCAGCCCGCGATGCTGATCGGGGCGCCGCCGACGTCGATCAGCGTGTACTGGTGCGCGTCGAGGCCTGCCGGCGCCGAAACGGCGAACGCCGTCATCGACGACTCCGGCGCGATCGGCTGGCCGAAGTCGATGGTGTCGCCGTAGACGAACGGGCACGTGCCGCGCAGCTGCTCGGCGAGGTAACCGATGGCCAGCGCCCAGACCGGGTCGTCGGACCGGACGCTGATCCACAGCTCCGGCCGCACCCCGTGCCAGTCCGGGTGGTCGGCCAGGGAAAGCCCGTAGGTCGCGCCGGTCAGGTAGCGCGGCTCGGGTTCGTCGGCGTAGACGACCGCGATGACGTCGTCGAGCCCGGGCTGCGTCGACGGGATGGGCTGCAGCCGGGGCGCGGCGGACCCGGTCAGGGTGTCGAGATGGGCGAGATACCGCTCGGCACGGCTCGGCATGGCGCGCAGCATACGACCGGCCGGGCGCCGGTGTGGATCATCTCGCTGGCCGCGGCGCGGCAAGATCGGGCAGGGTGGGGGAATGCGAGTGCTCGTGATCGGCAGCGGAATCGGCGGCGCGGCGACGGCCTGGCACCTCGCGGGCCGCGGCGCGGAAGTGATCGTGGCCGACGCGGCCCGCCCGGGGACGGCGACCGAAGCCGGCGCCGGCATCGTCAGCCCGTGGACATCGCAGTGGGACGACGCGCTGTACCCGCTCGCGGCGGCGGCCGCCCGGTACTACCGGGAGTTCACCGCGGAGCTGGCGGGGTCGTCGTTCGAGGTGGTCGGCGGCATGGTGGTCTCGGCCGACGACGCGGAACTGGCCGAGGCACACGAGCGGCTGACGTCCCGGGCGGCGGACGCGCCCGAGATCGGCGAGGTGCGGCGCCTCGACCCGGCGCAGGCCCGCGAGCTGTTCCCGGCACTGGCACCCGGGCTGGGCGCGGTGCACTTCGCGGGCGCCGGCCGCGTCGACGGCCACCTGCTGCGCCGTGCCCTGCTGGCGGCCGCCGAGCGCCGGGGCGCGAAGTTCGCCGAGGGCGAGGTCGCCTTCCGCGCGGACGGCACGGTGGCGGGCCCGGACGGTCCCCTGGAAGCGGACAGCGTGGTGGTGGCGGCCGGCGCGTGGAGCCGCGAGCTGCTGGCCCCGTTGGGCATCGACCTGCCGGTGACGCCGCACCGCGGCCAGATCAGCCACTTCGACCTGCCGGGCACGGAGACGGCGGCGTGGCCGGTGGTCCTGCCGCGCCCCGGCAGCCACTACCTCCTCGCCTTCGGTGGCGGCCGGGTGGTGGCGGGCGCGACGCGCGAGGCGGACGCGGGCTTCGACTACCGCGTCACGGCGGCCGGGCAGCGTGAGGTGCTGGACAACGCGCTGGCGGTGGCACCGGGCCTGGCGGACGCCACCCTCGCGGAGACCCGGGTCGGCTTCCGCCCGGGCACGCCGGACGGTCTTCCGGTGCTGGGTTCGATCAGGCCGGGCTTGGCGGTGTCGACGGGCTTCGGCGCGGGCGGGCTGACGAACGCGCCCTTCGCGGGAAAGCTGGTCGCGGCGGTGGCGCTGGGGGAGGACCCGGGCTTCGACCTGAGCCCGTTCGCCCCGGACCGGTTCTGAGGGAGTCCCGGCCCTCGCTAGCGGTCGTGGTGGCAGACGGCTTCCAGCTTGAGGCCGAACGGGTCGAGCCAGAACAGCGCGAAGTAGGGCGGCGGGTACTGCGGGAAGTCCCGCGGCTCGTGCAGCACCGTGTCCCCGGTCGAGCGGACGTGGTCGTGCACGGCGTGGACGGCCGCGCGGGTCTTGACCATGAACGCCAGGTGCTGCAGCCCCGTCCGTTCCGCGCGGTGGACACCGCCGTCGGGCGCCGGGTAGAAGAACAGGAACGTGCCCGGCTTGCCGCCCGCGGGCCGGTACGCGAACTGGTCGCCGGCGCTCAGGAACGGCTCGAAGCCGACCAGCGGCATCAGGGCGTCGTAGTACCGCTTGGCCGCGCCGAGGTCCGGCACGTTGATCCCCAGGTGACCGAGCACCCCCCGACCTTAACCGGCCTCCGGCCCGTCAGCCCTCGGTGACCAGCTCCAGCGCGTGCTCGCCGGTGCGCTCGACCACCAGGCCGGCCTTGGTGATCACCTTGGCCAGCTGGTCCACAGTGGACGGCTCGGCCCGGGTGGCCGCCAGTACGTGCGCCAGCCGTCCCTTGTACGCCTTGTTGAAGTGGCTGACCGTGACGCGCTCGCCGCGGGCGTTCTCCGTCACCACGCGGACCGTCACCGCGTCCGGGCGCAGCTTCGCGAACGCCGAGTACGTCCCCGAGCGCAGGTCCACCACCAGGCCCTCCACCTCCCGCAGCACCGGCTCGAGGACCGGCTTCCACAGCCCGCGGACGGTGCCCAGCGCCGGCAGCGAGTTGCCGCCCGAGAGGCGGTACGCCGGGATCGGGTCGGTCGCCGACACCACGCCGAACAGCGACGACGTCACCGCCAGCCGCCGGTGGGCCTTCTCCAGCCCCGCCTTCGTGAAGCTCTTCACGTCCAGCGCGTCGTACAGCACGCCGGTGTAGCGGCGCAGCGCCGGCATCGTCGGGGACGTCCACAGCTGCGCGTTGCGCGCCACCTCGCCCGCCTGCCGCTCGGTGATGCCGAGGGCCGCGATGCTCGCGGGGACGTCGGCGGCCAGCTCGGCCAGCGCGTCGGCGAGCTTCGCGCGCGTCGAGTTCAGCTCGGGGAACGACAGCGCGTCGAGGTCGAGCGGGGCACCGCGGCCGCCGTCGGCCTTGGTCTCGGAAGGGGGGAGGAGCACCAGCACACCGCGAGCGTAAATCGGGGTGCACCGGCGCCGCCGTCCGGCCTAGCCTCGCGGGATGGACCTGACCTGGCGCCCGCTGACCCTGGACGACGCTCCCGCCCTCGCCCGGCTGTACGCGGCCGCCGAGGAAGTCGACCGGACGGGTGAGCACTTCAGCGCGGAAGACCTCCGCGAGGAGCTGGCCGGCCCCAACGTCGACCTGGCCCGCGCCACCGTCGGCGCCTGGGCCGGCGACGACCTGGTCGGCTACGGCCTGGCCCGCCGCCGCGACGCCGCCGAACCGGTGCACATGATCCGGATCCAGTCGGTCGTGCACCCGGACCACCGGACCGACGCCGTCGGCACTCACCTGGTCGAGTGGTTCGCGCGCGCGAGCCGCGAGGTCCACGAGCGCGCCTTCCCGGGCGCGCCGCTCGAACTCCACCACGGCAGCCACCAGAACGAACGCTGGATCGCCGGCGTCCTCGCCCGCGCCGGCTACACCCACCGCCGGACGATGGTCAACATGCGTGTCAGCCTCGCCGACCTGCCGCCGCAGCCCCCGTTGCCGGACGGCATCGAGGCGGTGCCGTTCGACTTCGAGCACGACCTCGCCGCCCTCGACGCCCGCAACGACACCTTCGCCGGCCACTGGGGCAGCACGGTCTACGGGCCCGACGCCTGGCGCCACCTGGTCACCGGCTCGAAGGACTTCCGCCCGGACCTGTCGTTCCTGGTCCTCGACGGCGACAAGGTGCTGGCGTTCGTCCTGAGCCACCACTACGCGTCCGAAACCGAGGCGACGGGCATCCGCGAGCATTACGCCACCTGGGTGGGAACGCGGGCGGTGCTGCGCGGCCGCGGCGTCGCGTCCGGGCTGCTGGGGCACACGCTGCGGGCGGCGAAGAACGCGGGATTCGACCGGTCCGCCCTCAACGTCGACGTCGACAATGCGCACCGCGCGCTGGGGTTTACGAACGGTGCGGATATCGCGTCGACGACGAATGGCACGTGTACGTGCTGTCCTGAATGTGGGACGCCCCACCGCCGATCGGGGAATGGACGGCATTCGTACCATCACGACATGAAGCCGACTTCCACCTCGCCCGGTTCGAGGGCATTGGCCGCTTCGCTGCGTGAAGTGCGGATAGCGCGGGGAAAAGGGCTGCGCGAACTCGCCCGGATGGTCCGGATTTTGCCGCAGTTGCTGTCGGCGTGGGAAAAGGGACAGCGGGTGCCGCAGCCCGAAGACGTGGCGAGGCTGCTGGGCGCGCTGCGGGTCGACGACGTGACCTACGACCGCATGATGCGCCTGGCCAGGCACGCCCGCGACGACAACTGGCTCGACTCGAATCCGTCGGACCTGCCGCCCGCGCTGAGCGGAATCGTCGAGTACGAGCGCACCGCCACCCGCATCACGAACTGGGAACTGGCGATCGTGCCGGGCCTTCTGCAGACACCGGACTATGCGAGGGCGATCCTGACCAATTCGGAGATCGATCTGCCGCAAGCCGACGCGAGGCTGGTCGCGCGGCTGGATCGGCAGGGAATTCTCACGAGGCCGGATCCGGTGCGGCTCGCTGCTTTGGTGAGCGAAATCGCGATCCGCGAAGAAATCGGCAGTGCCGAGGTGATGTCGGACCAGGTGGATCATCTGCTCGCGATGATGGGGCGGCAGAACATTTCGCTGCGGATCGTGCCCGCGAACATCGGCTACCACCGGGGGTTGATGGGATCATTTGTGCTGTACGAGTTCGCGGGTCTGCCGCCGATCGTGCACCTGGAAAACTCGCACGCCACCGCATTCCTTCACGAAGACGATGTAGTCCGCAGCTACCGGACCCAGGCTAAGATCCTGGCTGGCAAGGCACTGAGTGAAGACGACACCCGAGCTATGCTTCGGGAGGTCGCGCGATAGCCCGGGAGGCCTCGGCGTGAGGGATATGGTCTGGCGCAAGTCCAGCTACAGCGGTGCCGAGTCCAACTGCGTCGAGGTGAAGCTCGACCGCTCGATCGCCATCCGGGACACGAAGGCCCGGGAGCACGGCGAACTGACCGTCTCGCGCGCCGCGTGGGCCGCCGCCGTCAGCTCTCTACGAGGTTGAGCAGCTCCTCGCCCTTCACGTACCTCCGCAACTGCTCCGCCACCAGCTTCTTCGCGCGCGGATAGAACGACGCCGACCCGCCCGCGATGTGCGGGGTGATCACCACACCAGGAACCGTCCACAGTGGATGGTCCGCGGGCAGTGGCTCCGGCTCCACGACGTCGAGACCGGCGCGGAGGCGCCCGGTGCTCGTCTCGGCGAGCAGCGCTTGCGTGTCGATCGCCGTGCCGCGGCCGACGTTGATCACCAGGGCGTCGTCGGGCAGGGCGGCCAGCTCGTCCGGGCCGAGGAGACCTCGCGTGGCCGGGGTGTCGGGCAGGACCAGCACCACGATGTCGGCCTCGGGCAGCAGCGCGGGCAGCTCGGCGACCCCGTGGACGTCCTCATCCGGCCGGGGGCGGCTCGCCACCCTCGTCACCACGGCCTCGGCGGCGACCAGCTGGCGCTCGATGGCCTGCCCGATGGAGCCGTACCCGACGAGGAGCACCCGGCTGTCGGCCAGCGACCGCGTGTGCTCGCGCGCCCACTCGCCGCGCGCCTGCTGCGCGAACCACCGGGGCAGGTCCCGCTGCGCCGCGTGGATGAGCGCGAGGGCGTGCTCGGCGACGCTCAGGTCGTGCAGCCCGCGCCCGTTCGCCAGCCGCACGCCGTCGGGCAGCAGCGGCACGAGCGTCTCGACCCCGGCCGACAACGACTGCACCACCCGCAGCGACGGCAGCTCCCCGATCAGCTTCGGCGGCTCCGGCCCGCGGTCGTAGGGCAGCACGTAGACCTCGACGTCGCCGAGGTCCGCCGGAGGGGCTCCGACGCCGTCGTAGTACGCGGCGCCGAGCTCCCCCGGCACGTCGATGTCGGTCCACGGCAGCAGTACGCGAGCGCTCATGCCGTCTTTCTACCCGCTACCGCGTGCAGTAGCCCTCCGTCGGTCGGCCCGCGTCAGTGCACCTCCGCCGACACGCAGAACTCGTTGCCCTCCGGATCGGTCAGCACCGTCCACGCCAGGCCCGGCACCTCGTGCTCCGCCACCTCCTTCGCGCCCAGCTCCACCAGCCGCTTCACCTCCGCCAAGCGATCGTCGCCGCCGAAATCGACGTGGACCCGGTTCTTGCCCGCCCTCGGCTCCGGCACGCGTTGCAGCGCCAGGGGCAACCCGCCCTCCTGCGGCGCGAGGATGAGGAACTCGCCCTCGTAGTCCTGCGCCACCGTCGTGCCCAGCGCCGCCGTCCAGAACCGCGCCAGCCCCCGCGGGTCCGCGCAGTCGATCGTGATCATGCCCATGTGGATCGCCATGCCACGAAGCTAGCGGGCACCACCGACAAAAACGGGCCGCCGAGTAACCCGTTGGAGTCACGGTGGGGGGATTGACTACCCTGAGCGGGACTTTCACACCCGCCCGGCGCAGGGAGCCCCGCAGTGATCACCAGGACTTCGTCGTTGTTCCTTCGCACGTTGCGCGAGGATCCGGCGGACGCCGAGGTACCGAGCCACCGGCTCCTGGTACGTGCCGGCTACGTCCGCCGGGTCGCCCCGGGCGGGTACTCCTGGCTGCCGCTCGGCCTGCGCGTGCTGCGCCGCATCGAGGCGGTCGTCCGCGAGGAGATGAACGCCATCGGCGCGCAGGAGATCCAATTCCCCGCGCTGCTGCCGAAGGAGCCCTACGAGGCCACCGGCCGCTGGACCGAGTACGGCGACGGCCTCTTCCGCCTCAAGGACCGCAAGGGCGCCGACTACCTCCTCGGCCCGACGCACGAGGAGCTCTTCGCGCTCACCGTGAAGGGCGAGTACAGCTCGTACCGCGACTACCCGGTCACGCTGTACCAGATCCAGACCAAGTACCGCGACGAAGCGCGCCCCCGCGCCGGCATCCTGCGCGGCCGCGAGTTCGTCATGAAGGACTCCTACTCCTTCGACCTCGACGACGAGGGCCTCGCCCGCTCCTACCAGGCCCACCGCGACGCCTACACCAAGCTGTTCGACCGCCTCGGCCTCGAGTACGTCGTGGTGAAGGCGACGTCGGGCGCCATGGGCGGCTCGGCGTCCGAGGAGTTCCTCGCGGTCGCCGAAACGGGCGAGGACACCTACGTCCGCAGCACCGAGTCCGGGTACGCGGCGAACGTCGAGGCCGTCGTCACGCCCGCGCCGCCCGCGCAGCCGATCGAGGGCCGTCCCGAGGCGCAGGTGCACCACACGCCGAACACGCCCACCATCGAGACGCTCGTCGACTTCCTCAACAACGCCGGCCTGGGCCGCACGTTCACCGCCGCGGACACGCTGAAGAACGTCATGCTCAAGACGCGCCAGCCGGGCTCGGACGAGTGGACGCTCGTCTGCGTCGCCGTCCCGGGCGACCGCGAAGTGGACATGAAGCGCCTCGAAGCGTCGCTGGAGCCGGCCGAGGTCGCGCTGCTCGACGAGGCCGACTTCGCGAAGAACCCGTTCCTGGTCAAGGGCTACATCGGCCCGAAGGCACTGCAGGACAACGGCGTGCGCTACCTCGCCGACCCGCGGATCGTCCCCGGCACCGCCTGGGTCACCGGGGCCGACAAGGTCGACCACCACGTCGTCGACCTGCTGGCCGGCCGCGACTTCACCCCGGACGGCACCATCGAGGCCGCCGAGGTCCGCGAGGGCGACGCGTCGCCGGACGGGCACGGCACCCTGGTCGCCGCGCGCGGCATCGAGATCGGGCACATCTTCCAGCTCGGGCGCAAGTACACCGACGCCTTCGAGGTCGACGCGCTCGGCCCCGACTCCAAGCCGATCCGGATCACGATGGGCTCCTACGGCGTCGGCGTCTCGCGGCTGGTCGGCGTGCTCGCCGAGCAGAACCACGACGACCTCGGCCTGATCTGGCCGCGCGTGGTCTCGCCGTTCGACGTGCACATCGTCATCGCGGGCAAGGACGAGACGGTCGCGGCCGGCGCCGAGAAGATCGCCGCCGAGCTGGACGCGGCCGGCGTCGAGGTCATCCTCGACGACCGCAAGGCGACCCCGGGCGTCAAGTTCGCCGACGCCGAGCTGGTCGGCGTGCCGACCATCCTGGTCGTCGGGCGCGGCCTGGCCAACGGCGTCGTCGAGGTCAAGGACCGGCGTTCGGGCGAGCGCGAGGAGATCGCGGTCGACGCCGTCGTCGAGCACCTGGTCAAGCTCGTCCGCTCCTGATGGGCGTGTTCTCCCGGCGCTCCGAAGACCCGGCGCCGGGGTATGAGGACAACGCGGCGCTTCGCGGGTTCGGTGGTTACGAGCCCGCGGACGCGCCACGCGCCCGGCCGAAGCGCATCCGCGCGAGGCCGAAGCCGCTGAAGTGGCGGCGGGCGCCGTGGTTCGGCCTGGTGTTCATCGCCCTGGTCGCGGGCGTGCTGAACGCGCTGGGCGTCGGCAAGCAGCACCCGGCGTCCTCTTCGCCGCCGCCCGCGCCGGTGGTGGTGACGCCCTCGCCGCGCGCGGCGGTGCCGGCGGCGGTCGCGGGCTGGCAGTCCGTGGCGGGCCGCGACGGCTCGTACGCCTACGACGTCCCGCCGAACTGGGAGCCGTCGCCCGGCACGCAGCACGGCTGGGACGGGATCCGGCTCATCACGAGCGCGTTCCTGGCCAAGTGCGGCGGTGCGGGCGTGACGACCGAGCCGCTGACGGACCTCGACGCGGCCGCCCGCACGGCGGCGACGGACCTGGCCACGGCCGCGTACGGCGGATCACCCCAGGTCGGCCCCGGTGCGGACGCGCAGGTCACGAAGGCCGACGGCACGGCGATTCCCGCTCGGGTCGTGGTCGCCGAGGTGACGCCGGCGGCACCCGGGGAGTGCGCGACCCGGCACGCCGTGGTGGCGACGCTGGCTTTCGGCGGGAATTCGGGGACCTCCGGCGTGGTGGTGGCGTACGCGGACAGCG